>NZ_CAKKNB010000018.1 GCF_918741295.1 Aquabacterium sp. CECT 9606 | reverse complement strand
CGCTGCCATCGAAACCACCGACATCAAGGCCCTGACCACCGCCCAGGTGGCTGCCCTGACGACCGCTGGGATTGCTGCCCTGACCACGGCGCAAGTCGCCGTGATCGAAACGGCCGACATCAAGGCCCTGACCACCGCCGGTGTCGCTGCCTTGACCACCGCGCAAGTTGTGGCCCTGGATTCCACCCAAGTCGCCGCCTTGACGACGGCCCAGGTCGCCGCCTTGACGACAGCCCAAGTGGCCGCCATCGAAACCACCGACATCAGCGCGCTGAACACGGCCAACGTCCGAGCCCTGACCACCGCCGGTGTGGCCGCCCTGACCACGGCCCAAGTCGTGGCCCTGGACTCCACCCAGGTTGCGGCCCTGACGACCACCCAGGTCTCCTCGTTGACCACGGCTCAAGTGGCCGCCATTGAAACCACCGACATCAAGGCCCTGACCACCGCTCAGGTGGCTGCTTTGACGACCGCTGGTGTCGCTGCCCTGACCACGGCGCAAGTCGCCGTGATCGAAACAGCGGACATCAAGGCCCTGACCACCGCCGGTGTCGCTGCCCTGACCACCGCCCAGATCGTGGCCCTGGATTCAACCCAGGTCGCTGCCCTGAC
>NZ_CAKKNB010000017.1 GCF_918741295.1 Aquabacterium sp. CECT 9606 | reverse complement strand
GCTCTTGGGCAAGGCGTCGACCAGGCGCGTGGGCGCGGCCAGTTGCCCCAGCTGTTCGCGCCAGTAGGCCTGGCTGGCCGAGGCATCCTGAGCTTGCAACCAACCGATGTAGTCGCGGTAGCGTCCGCTCAGCGCGGGCAGGCTCTGGCCGCCGTAGTGGCGCAGCACCTCGCCCAGCAGTTGCGAGGTGCTCCAGCCGTCCAGCAGCAGGTGGTGCACGGTCCACACGATGTGGTGGGTGTCCGGCCCGGTGCGCACCAGCACCAGGCGCATCAACGGGGGCGTGGCCAGGTCGAAGCCTTGGGCCATCTCGCCTTGCGCCAAGGCCTCCAGGGCCTGGGCCTGATCGGCCTGGCCCTGCCAGTCGTGCTCGGTCCAGGGCAGTTGCGCCAGGCGGTCGACCCATTGCAAGGCCTTGTCCTGCTGTCCGGACAGCTGGTGCAAGAAGCCCGTGCGCAGCACGTCGTGGCGTTGGAACACGGCCTGCCAGGCGGCACGGAAGCGTTGGGCGTCCAGCCCTTGCAGGTCCACGCGCAACTGGTTGGTGTAGGCCGTGCCGCTGGGCTCGTAGACGCTGTGAAAGAGCATGCCTTCCTGCATGGGGGACAAGGGGTACAGGTCGTCCACGCGCACGGCAGGCAAGGCCAGCGCGTCCAGTTGATGCTGGTTCAGCCCGGACAG
>NZ_CAKKNB010000016.1 GCF_918741295.1 Aquabacterium sp. CECT 9606 | reverse complement strand
GGCCTTGATGTCGGCCGTTTCGATCACGGCGACTTGCGCCGTGGTCAGGGCAGCAATCCCAGCGGTCGTCAGGGCAGCCACCTGGGCGGTGGTCAGGGCCTTGATGTCGGTGGTTTCGATGGCAGCGACTTGGGCGGTCGTCAGGGCAGCGATCTGGCCAGTGGTCAGGGCAGAGACTTGGGTGGTGGTCAGGGCAGCGATCTGGGCCGTGGTCAGAGCGGCCAAGTCAGTGGTGGTCAGGGCCCGCACGTTGGCGGTGGTCAGGGCGCTGATGTCGGAGGTCTCGATGGCCGCGGCCTGGGCCGTGGTCAGCGAAGCCACCTGGGTGGAGGTCAGGGCAGCGATCTGGGTGGAATCCAGGGCCACGATCTGGGCAGTGGTCAGGGCAGCGACACCGGCGGTGGTCAAGGCCTTGATGTCCGCTGTTTCGATCACGGCGACTTGCGCCGTGGTCAGGGCAGCAACCCCAGCGGTCGTCAAAGCAGCCACCTGAGCGGTGGTCAAGGCCGTGATGTCGGTGGTTTCGATGGCAGCGACTTGAGCGGTCGTCAGGGCAGCGATCTGGCCAGTGGTCAGGGCAGAGACCTGGGTGGTGGTCAGCGCGGCGATCTGAGCGGTTGTCAGGGCGGCCAGGTCAGTGGTGGTCAGGGCCCGCACGTTGGCGGTGGTCAGGGCGCTGATGTCAGAGGTCTCGATGGCCGCGGCCTGGGCCGTGGTCAGCGAAGCCACCTGGGTGGA
>NZ_CAKKNB010000015.1 GCF_918741295.1 Aquabacterium sp. CECT 9606 | reverse complement strand
GCTTGTTCATCAACACCTTGCCGGTGATCTGTGCGCCCAAGGCAAGTCAGCCCGTGGGCGAGTGGCTGCGCGCGCTTCAGGCGCAGAACCTGGCCGCCCGCGAGCACGAGCACACCCCGCTGTACGAAATCCAGCGCTGGGCTGGCCTGGGCGGGCAGGGCTTGTTCGACTCCATCCTGGTGTTCGAGAACTTCCCGGTTGATCAGGCCTTGAACGGTGCTTTGCCCGGTGGTCTGCGTGTGGACCACGTGCACAGCGCCAGTGGCAACCACTACCCCTTCACAGTCCGGGTGCTGTTGTGCGAAGACCCGCAGCAACCGGCGTCCGGCCCATGCCTGCGTCTGGACTATCTCCACGCAGAAGCGTTGGTTGATGTCGAGGTGGCCCTGCGGCTGGCTGCGCAGTTCGAGCGCCTGCTTCAGGCTTTGGCGATGCAGCCCGTGCAGGCACTCGGTGAGATCGACATGCTCGATGCGCCCGCACCATTGGCCACGGTCAAGGCTCAGCCAGCCACATCGGTCCTGGCGCTGTGGCAGCGCAGCGTGGCCCAGTCACCGCAGACAGACGCGGTGCGCTTCGAGGAGCAGGCCTGGTCTTACCAGCAGCTGGACGAGCAGAGCGAGCGCCTGGCGCAAAGGCTGCGCGCCCTGGGCGTGGGCCCGGA
Organism: Aquabacterium sp. CECT 9606; assembly: GCF_918741295.1. Lineage (GTDB taxonomy): Bacteria > Pseudomonadota > Gammaproteobacteria > Burkholderiales > Burkholderiaceae_C > Aquabacterium. Next base: position 76 of record NZ_CAKKNB010000015.1, on the reverse strand, counting down.
AGTGCGCGTGGGCGTGCATGCCCCGCGCGAAGGCGAATTCGTGCTCGGCCTGCTGGCCGTGCTCAAGGCCGGTGGC
>NZ_CAKKNB010000014.1 GCF_918741295.1 Aquabacterium sp. CECT 9606 | reverse complement strand
TGGTCCAGCAGCTTGCGGAACATTTCCACGCCCGTGCAGGTGGTCTTTTGCGTGTCAGCGATGCCGACGATTTCGATTTCTTCGCCGACCTTGACCACGCCGCGTTCAATACGGCCGGTCACCACGGTGCCGCGACCGGAGATCGAGAACACGTCTTCCACAGGCATCAGGAACGTGCCGTCGATGGCGCGCTCAGGCGTGGGGATGTAGGTGTCCAGGGCTTCGGCCAGCTTCATGATGGCTTGTTCGCCCAGCTCGCCCGTGTCGCCTTCCAGCGCCAGCTTGGCCGAACCCTTGATGATGGGGGTGTCGTCGCCAGGGAAGTCGTACTTGGACAGCAGCTCGCGCACTTCCATTTCGACCAGCTCCAGCAGCTCGGCGTCGTCCACCATGTCAGCCTTGTTCAGGAAGACCAGGATGTAAGGCACGCCCACTTGGCGCGACAGCAGGATGTGTTCACGCGTTTGGGGCATCGGGCCGTCAGCGGCCGAGCACACCAGGATCGCGCCGTCCATCTGGGCGGCACCGGTGATCATGTTCTTGACGTAGTCGGCGTGGCCGGGGCAGTCAACGTGTGCGTAGTGGCGGTTGGCCGTTTCGTACTCGACGTGCGCGGTGTTGATGGTGATGCCGCGGGCCTTTTCTTCGGGCGCTGCGTCAATCATGTCGTAGGCCTTGGCCTCGCCACCAAACTTCTTGGACAGAACGGTGGTGATCGCTGCTGTCAGCGTGGTCTTGCCGTGGTCAACGTGACCGATCGTGCCGACGTTGACGTGCGGCTTGGTCCGTTC
>NZ_CAKKNB010000013.1 GCF_918741295.1 Aquabacterium sp. CECT 9606 | reverse complement strand
TGAACCGCCCCGGGTTTTGTGGAGGCCGGTTGGTTTAAGTCAGGCAATGGTCTTGACCTGATTGGCGAGTTGCCGGTAGTAGTTTGCCTCAGCCTCGGCTGGTGGGATGTAGCCGATGGGCTCAAGCAGCCGATGATGGTTGAACCAAGCGACCCATTCGAGCGTGGCAAGTTCGACAGACTCCCTGGTCTTCCAAGGTGCCCGACGGTGGATCAGCTCGGCCTTGTACAGCCCGTTGATGGTCTCGGCCAGCGCGTTGTCATAGCTGTCACCACGGCTACCAACGGACGGTTCGATACCTGCCTCAGCCAAGCGCTCGGTGTAGCGAATGCTGACGTATTGAGACCCCCTGTCCGAGTGATGCGTCAATGACCCATCCCGCTCGGGCTGGCGGGCATACAGCGCCTGCTCCAACGCATCGAGCACGAAGTCCGTACGCATTGAACTGCTCACGCGCCAGCCCACGATGCGGCGCGCGTACACGTCGATCACGAAGGCCACGTACAGCCAGCCCTGCCAGGTGGAGACATAGGTGAAGTCCGACACCCAGAGTTGGTTGGGCCGATCGGCCCTGAACTGGCGATTGACCTTGTCTTGAGGGCAAAGCGCCTTGGCATCGGGAACAGTGGTTCGCATCACCTTGCCTCGGACCACGCCGCGCAGTCCGAGCTGCCGCATTAGCCGCTCGACGGTACAACGGGCCACCTTGATGCCCTCGCGGTTCATCTGCATCCAGACCTTGTCGGCGCCGTAGGCCTGCATGTTGGCCAGCCAGACCCGATGAACATGCGGCAGCAGGACTTCGTCACGTTTGGCGCGAGCGCAGCGTTTGTCGGGCTGACGTTGCAGCCAGGCGTGGCGCCAATAGGCCGACGGGGCGATCTGCAGCACTTTGCAGATCGACTCGACCCCGTAGGTGTGGCGATGCCGATCGACAAAAGCCCTCAGGACTTCAGGCGGCGGTCGAGTTCCGCCTGGGCGAAAAACGCGCTGGCCAGCTTGAGGATTTCGTTGGCCTTGCGCAGCTCTTTGTTCTCACGCTCAAGCGTCTTCAGGCGCTCCATGTCGGCCGTCGTCATGCCATCTCTGGCGCCAGAATCAATCTCGTGGCGCTTGACCCATTCGTTCAGTGTCTGGGCGGTGCAACCGATCTTGGGCGCGATCGACTCAACGGCCGCCCACAGTGACGGGTATTCGCCTCGATGCTCCTGCACCAGACGAACGGCGCGTTCGCGTACCTCGGGGGAAAACTTGTTCGACTTGCTCATGGCTCTATCTTCTCAAGAGTTAGAGCCTCCTCAAAACCCGGGGCGGTTCA
>NZ_CAKKNB010000012.1 GCF_918741295.1 Aquabacterium sp. CECT 9606 | reverse complement strand
CGTGGTGGTCGGCCATGGCGCGCTGGCCAACTACGTGCAGGCCGTGCTGGCCCGCCTGGCCTTGCCGGGCACGGTCAAGAGCCTGGCCATGGTCTCCACGGTGGCGGCCGACCTGGGCCACACCAGCCTGTTCGGCGCGCTGTGCTCGGGCCGCACGTTGCACCTGATCAGCGCGCAGCGTGCCTTTGACCCGGACGCGTTCGCGCAGTACATGCACGCGCACCAGGTGGAGGTGCTCAAGATCGTGCCCAGCCACTTGCATGCTTTGATGCAGGCCGCGCGGCCTGAGCAGGTGTTGCCCCGGCACACCCTGGTCGTGGGCGGCGAAGCCACTTCATGGCGCCTGTTGGACCAGATCCAGGCCTTGAGTCCGGGCTGCCGCGTGGTCAACCACTATGGCCCCACTGAAACCACCGTTGGTGTGCTCACGCAGGCAGCGGACGAAAGCGACCGTGACGCGCCCCAACTCACCATCGGCCATGCGCTGGACCACGCGCAAGCTTTCGTGCTGGACGCCCAACTGCACCGCGTACCACAGGGCGCGAGCGGCGAGCTGTACATCGGTGGTCTGGCGCTGGCGCGAGGCTACCAAGCCCAGCCGGCCCAGACCGCGCAACGCTTTGTGCCCCACCCGTGGCTGCCAGGCGAACGCCTGTACCGCACCGGCGACCGCGTCAGGCAGTTGGCAGACAGCAGCCTCGTTTTCCTGGGCCGGGTCGACGATCAGGTGAAGATCCGTGGCTACCGCGTCGAACCCGGTGAAATCGCAGCCCTGCTGCGCACATTGCCCGGCGTGCGCGAAGCGGAGGTGACCGTGGCGCAGACCGAAGACGGCCGCGCGCAACTGCATGCCTATGCCGTGGCCCAACCAGGCCAGACGCTGCAAGGCACGACCCTGCGCGAAGCCCTGGCGCGCGAGCTGCCCGACTACATGGTGCCGGTGGCCGTGATGGTGCTGGCCGCCTTGCCACTCAATGCCAATGGCAAGGTCGACCGCAAGGCCCTGCCGCAGCCGGTGCCAGAGGTGGCCGAACGCTTCGAAGCCCCGCAAGGCGAGGCGGAGACCCTGCTGGCCGCCGTCTGGGCCGAGGTGTTGGGCATCGAACGCGTGGGCCGCCAGGACAACTTCTTTGAACTGGGGGGGGATTCCATCCTGACATTGCAGATCGTGGCGCGTGCCCGCAAGCGTGGCCTGCGCCTGACCCCGCGCCAGTTGATGGAGGGCCAGACCGTCGCCGCCGTGGCGGCAGTGGCCCAGACCAAAGCCACCGCTGCTGTGGCCTCGCAGGCCGCGCCCGAAGCACCGCAGGCCATGGAGCCCACGCCCGTGCAGGCCTGGTTCCTGGAACAGGCCTTTGCCGAACCCGCGCACTGGAACCAGTCTCTGTTGCTGACGCCGACCCGTGCCATCGACGCCGCGCACCTGCGAGCCGCTTTCGGCCACCTGGTGGCGCACCACGAAGCGCTGCGCTCGCGCTTTGCGCAAGACAGCCATGGCCCATGGCGCATCACGCTGGCTGATCACGTGCCGGCGGAAACGTATTTCGAGTGCATCGATTTGAGCCAGGTCCAGGATGCCAACGCGGCCATCACCCAATGCGGTGAACGCCTGCAGCGCAGCCTGAACCTGAGCCAGGGCCCCTTGCTGCGCGCCGCCTGGATGGACCTTGGGCCCGCGCGTGGTGCGCGCCTGCTGGTCGTGGCCCACCACCTCGTGGTCGATGGCGTGTCATGGCGCGTGATCCTGGAGGACTTGCAAACGCTCTACAGCCAGTTGAGTGCGGGCCAGGCCATCGACTTGCCTGCCAAGACCACCAGCCACGCCCAGTGGTCGCGGGCCTTGCTCAGTCATGCACAAAGCGAGGCCATGCAGACGGAACTGGCCTATTGGCAGAGCCTGGTCGGCCAAGCCGAACCCAGCCTGCCCAGTGCTTGGCCGAACGGCGAGAACACCGTGGCGTCTGTTGACACGGTAGAGGCCGTCCTCAGCACAGACTTGACCACCCAGTTGCTGCGTGGCACGGCCCAGGCCTACCGCACCCAGATCAACGATCTTTTGCTGACCGCTCTGGCCCGCACCTTGTGCGGCTGGACCGGGCGTGACAGCGTGCTGGTGGAGCTGGAAGGCCATGGCCGCGAGGAAGGCATTGACGCAACGCTGGACCTCACGCGCAGCGTGGGCTGGTTCACCAGCCTGTACCCCATCCGCCTTCATGCCGAGCAAGGTGATCCGGGCGCCGCCATCAAAGCCGTTAAGGAGCAGCAACGCGCGGTGCCCGGCAAAGGCCTGGGCTACGGCGTGCTGCGCTACCTGAGCAAGCAGGGCAAGGCCTTGCGCGAGGGCGCCTACCCGCAGATTACCTTCAACTACTTGGGCCAGTTCGACGCCAGCCTGCAAGCCGATGGCCTGTGGCGCCTGGCCGATGAACCCGCTGCTGCGGGGCGTTCACCCGTGAGTTTGCGCCGCAGCTGGTTTGACGTCACCGCCTCGGTGCGTGCTGGCCAACTGCACATGGCCTGGACCTACAGCCGTTCCTTGCACGACCATGAGGAGGTCGCTGGCCTGCTGCAAAGCTACCAGGTGCATCTTGAAGCCTTGATCGCCCACTGCAGCAGCGGCGCAGCGGGGCTGACGCCATCGGACGTGCCCCTGTCCGGGCTGAACCAGCATCAACTGGACGCGCTGGCCTTGCCTGCCGTGCGCGTGGACGACCTGTACCCCTTGTCCCCCATGCAGGAAGGCATGCTCTTTCACAGCGTCTACGAGCCCAGCGGCA
>NZ_CAKKNB010000011.1 GCF_918741295.1 Aquabacterium sp. CECT 9606 | reverse complement strand
TGGCGGTGACGGCCGGCCAGGTGATCTCGGTGGCCAACATCAACTCGGGCCTGCTCAAGTTCACGCCCACGGCCAACGCCAATGGCACGGGCTATGCCAGCTTCACCTTCCAGGTGCAGGACAACGGAGGCACGGCCAATGGCGGTGTGGACCTGGACACCACACCTCGGACCATGACGGTGGATGTGACGGCTGTGAACGATGCGCCGGCTGGCACCAACAAGACGGTGACCACCAACGAAGATACCGCCTATACTTTCACGGCGGCCGACTTTGGTTTCACCGACGTGAGCGATTCGCCAGCCAACACCTTGCTGGGCGTGAAGATCACGACCTTGCCGGGCGCAGGCAGCCTGACCTTGAACGGCGTGGCGGTGACGGCCGGCCAGGTGATCTCGGTGGCCAACATCAACTCGGGCCTGCTCAAGTTCACGCCCACGGCCAATGCCAATGGCACGGGCTATGCCAGCTTCACCTTCCAGGTGCAAGACAACGGCGGCACGGCCAATGGTGGTGTGGACCTGGACGCCACACCCAGGACCATGACGGTGGACGTCACGGCGGTCAACGATGCTCCTTCGGGTGCCAACAGAACCGTGACCACGCTGGAAGACGCTGCCTATGTTTTCAGCTTGACTGATTTTGGCTTCACCGACATCAGCGATTCCCCGGCCAATGCCTTGCTGGCCGTCAAGATCACAACCACCCCTGGCGCGGGCACCCTGACCCTCAATGGCTTGGCTGTCAACGCGGGTGCTTTCGTGCTGGCGAGCGACATCGCCGGCGGCTTGCTGGTGTTCACGCCGGCGGCCGGCGTCAGCGGCCAGCCCTACGCTGACTTCACCTTCCAGGTGCAGGACAACGGTGGCACCGCCGATGGCGGTGTGGACCTCGATGCCTCGGCCAACACGATGACGGTCAACGTCACCAGCGCGGTCAATCAAGCGCCCGCAGGTTTGAGTAACACCGTCACCGCGGCAGAGGACGTCGCCTACGTTTTCACCACCGCCGATTTTGGCTTCACCGACCTCAACGACACCCCGTCGAATCAACTTCTGGCCGTCAAGATCACGACCGTCCCCGGCGCGGGCTCCTTGATGCTGAATGGTGTGGCCGTCAACGCCGGCGACTTTGTGATGGCCAGCGACATCGCTGCGGGCGGCCTGGTGTTCGTGCCTGGCAGCAATGACAGCGGAACGGGCTACGCCAGCTTCACCTTCCAGGTGCAGGACGATGGTGGCACCGCCGGCGGCGGCGTGGACCTGGATGCCACGCCCCGCACCATGACGGTGGACGTGACTGCGGTCAACGACGCACCGGCGGGCGCGGACAAAACGGTGACCACCAACGAGGATGTTGCCTACACCTTTAGCAGCTCGGACTTTGGTTTCGTGGATCTCAACGACGCGCCCGGCGATGTTCTGTTGGCCGTCAAGATCACCACCTTGCCAAGCGCCGGCACCTTGACGCTGAATGGCGTGGCGGTCAACGCGGGCGACTTCATCCAGGCCATTGACATCGCCGCTGGCAAGTTGGTGTACACGCCTGGCACCGATGGCCACGGCACGGGCTACGCCAGCTTCACCTTCCAGGTTCAAGACAACGGCGGCACGGCCAATGGCGGCGTCAACCTGGATGGCATTCCCCGCACCATGACGGTGGACGTCAACTCCGTCAACGATGCACCGGTGGGCACCGACAACACGGTGACGACCAACGAAGACACTGCCTACACTTTCGGCACAGCGGATTTTGGCTTCACTGACCCAAGCGGCGTGCCTGGCGACAGCTTGCTGAGCGTGAGGATCACAACCTTGCCCAGCGCCGGCACCTTGACCTTGAACGGCGTGGCCGTCAATGCAGGCGATTTCATCCTGGCCATCGACATCGCGGCCGGCAAGCTGGTGTACACACCCGGGGCTGATGGCAATGGCACAGGCTATGCCAGCTTCACCTTCCAGGTGCAAGACAACGGCGGCACGGCCAACGGCGGCGTCGACCTGGATGGCACACCCCGCACCATGACGGTGGACGTCAACTCCGTCAACGATGCACCTGTGGGTACTGACAAGACCGTGACCACCAACGAAGACACGGCCTACACCTTTGGCTCGGCGGACTTTGGCTTTGCCGACCCCAGCGACGTGCCTGCCAACATCTTGCTCAGCGTGAAGATCACGACCTTGCCAGGCGCCGGTACCTTGACGCTGAACGGCTTGGCAGTCAACACAGGCGACTTTGTCCTGGCCATTGACATCGCGGCGGGCAAGCTGGTGTACACGCCGGTATCCAATGGCCACGGCGCAGGCTATGCCAGCTTCACCTTCCAGGTGCAAGACAACGGCGGCACGGCCAACGGCGGCGTCAACCTGGACGGCACGCCCCGCACCATGACGGTGGATGTCACCTCGGTCAACGATGCGCCGGTGGGCACTGACAAAACCGTGGCCACCAATGAAGACACGGCCTACACCTTTGGCACGGCGGACTTTGGCTTTGCCGACCCGAACGATGCCCCCGGCAACGCTTTGCAGGCCATCAAGATCACGACCTTGTCCGGCGCGGGCACCTTGACCTTGAACGGCGTGGCGGTCAACGCCGGCGACTTCATCCTGGCCAGCGACATCGCCGCCGGAAAACTCATCTACACACCCGGGGCCGATGGCCAAGGAACGGGCTACGCCAGCTTCACCTTCCAGGTGCAAGACAACGGCGGCACGGCCAATGGCGGCGTCAACCTGGACACCACGCCCCGCACCATGACGGTGGACGTGGCCCCCGTCAACGATGCACCCGTGGGCACCGACAAAACGGTGACCACCAATGAAGACACGGCCTACACCTTCGGCACCGCGGACTTTGGCTTTGCCGACCCGAACGACGCCCCCGGCAACACCTTGCAAGCAGTGAAGATCACGACCTTGCCTGGTGCTGGCACCCTGACTTTGAATGGCGTGGCGGTCAACGCGGGCGATGTCATCCTGGCCAGCGACATCGCTGCGGGGAAACTGGTCTACACGCCCGGCTCCGACGACAGCGGCACAGGCTACGCCAGCTTCACCTTCCAGGTGCAGGACAACGGCGGCACGGCCAATGGTGGCGTCAACCTGGACACCACGCCCCGCACCATGACCGTGGACGTGGCCTCCGTCAACGACGCACCCGTGGGCACCGACAAAACGGTGGCCACCAACGAGGACACAGCCTACACCTTCGGTACCGCAGACTTTGGCTTTGCTGATCTGCATGACTCGCCTGCCAACACCTTGCTGAGCGTGAAGATCACGACCTTGCCCGGCGCGGGCACCTTGACCTTGAATGGCATCGCTGTCAACGCGGGCGATGTCATCCTGGCCAGCGACATCGCCGCTGGCAAGCTGGTGTACACCCCCGGCGCCAATGGCAACGGTACCGGCTACGCGAGCTTCACCTTCCAAGTGCAAGACAACGGCGGTACGGCCAACGGCGGCGTCAACCTGGATGCCACCCCCCGCACCATGACGCTTGACGTCACGGCGGTCAATGACGCGCCCACGGGTGCCAGCACCACGATCACAACACTGGAAGACACGGCCTACACCTTTGGCTCCGCGGACTTTGGCTTTGTCGACCCGAACGACGCCCCTGGTAACGCTTTGCAAGCCGTCAAGATCACGACCTTGCCCAGCGCCGGCACCTTGACCTTGAACGGCGTGGCCGTCAACGCCGGAGATTTCATACTGGCCAGCGACATCGTGGCAGGCAAGCTGGTGTACACCCCCGGCGCCGATGGCCACGGCGCGGGCTACGCCAGCTTCACCTTCCAGGTTCAGGACAACGGCGGCACGGCCAATGGTGGTGTCAACCTCGACGGCACACCCCGCACCATGACGGTGGACGTGACCTCGGTCAACGATGCCCCTGTGGGCGCGGACAAGACCGTGACCACCAATGAGCACACGGCCTACACCTTCGGCGCGGCGGACTTCGGCTTTGCCGATCTGCACGACTCGCCTGCGAACACCTTGCTGAGTGTGACGATCACCACCTTGCCCGGCGCGGGCACGTTGACGCTGAATGGCGTGACGGTCACCGCAGGTCAAGTGGTGTCGATGGCCAATATCACCTCAGGGTTGCTCAAGTTCACGCCCTTGGGCCATGACCATGGCACCGGCTACACCAGCTTCACCTTCCAGGTGCAGGACAACGGTGGCACGGCCAGCGCTGGCGCGGACCTGGACGGCACGCCCCGCACCATGACGGTGGATGTCACCTCGGTCAACGATGCGCCGGTGGGCACTGACAAAACCGTGGCCACCAATGAAGACACGGCCTACACCTTTGGCACGGCGGACTTTGGCTTTGCCGACCCGAACGATGCCCCCGGCAACGCTTTGCAGGCCATCAAGATCACGACCTTGTCCGGCGCGGGCACCTTGACCTTGAACGGCGTGGCGGTCAACGCCGGCGACTTCATCCTTGCCAGCGACATCGCCGCCGGAAAACTCATCTACACACCCGGGGCCGATGGCCAAGGAACGGGCTACGCCAGCTTCACCTTCCAGGTGCAAGACAACGGCGGCACGGCCAATGGCGGCGTCAACCTGGACACCACGCCCCGCACCATGACGGTGGACGTGGCCCCCGTCAACGATGCACCCGTGGGCACCGACAAAACGGTGACCACCAACGAGGACACAGCCTACACCTTCGGCACCGCGGACTTTGGCTTTGCCGACCCGAACGACGCCCCCGGCAACACCTTGCAAGCCGTCAAGATCACGACCTTGCCTGGTGCTGGCACCCTGACTTTGAACGGCGTGGCGGTCAACGCGGGCGATGTCATCCTGGCCAGCGACATCGCTGCGGGGAAACTGGTCTACACGCCCGGCTCCGACGACAGCGGCACAGGCTACGCCAGCTTCACCTTCCAGGTGCAGGACAACGGCGGCACGGCCAATGGTGGCGTCAACCTGGACACCACGCCCCGCACCATGACCGTGGACGTGGCCTCCGTCAACGACGCACCCGTGGGCACCGACAAAACGGTGGCCACCAACGAGGACACAGCCTACACCTTCGGTACCGCAGACTTTGGCTTTGCTGATCTGCATGACTCGCCCGCCAACACCTTGCTGAGCGTGAAGATCACGACCTTGCCCGGCGCGGGCACCTTGACCTTGAATGGCATCGCTGTCAACGCGGGCGATGTCATCCTGGCCAGCGACATCGCCGCTGGCAAGCTGGTGTACACCCCCGGCGCCAATGGCAACGGTACCGACTACGCCAGCTTCACCTTCCAGGTACAAGACAACGGCGGTACGGCCAACGGCGGCGTCAACCTGGATGCCACCCCCCGCACCCTGACTGTGGACGTGACCTCGGTCAACGATGCCCCCACGGGGACCGACCAGACCGTGACCACCAACGAGGACACGGTCTACACCTTCACGGCCGCAGATTTCGGTTTCACCGATATTCAGGACTCTCCAGCCAATATATTGCTGGCCGTGAGGATCACCACCTTGCCGGGCGCTGGTACCTTGTCCTTGAACGGCGTGGCCGTCACGGCAGGCCAGATGATTTCGGTGTCCAACTTCCATTCAGGGCTGCTCAAGTTCACCCCAGCAGCCAATGCCAGTGGCGCGGGCTACGCCAGCTTCACCTTCCAAGTGCAAGACAGCGGCGGTACGGCCAACGGCGGGGTCAACCTGGATGGCTCGGCCCGCACTTTGACGCTCAACGTCACCTCGGTCAACGACGCGCCCACGGGCACCAGCACCACGATCACGACACTGGAAGACACGGCTTACACCTTTGGCACCGTGGACTTTGGCTTTGCCGACATGAACGATGGCCCAGGAAACGCCTTGCAGGCCGTGAAGATCACGACCCTGCCCGGTGCAGGCAGCCTGACCTTGAACGGCGTGGCGGTCAACGCTGCCGACTTCATCCTGGCCTCCGACATCGCCGCCGGCAAGCTGGTGTACACCCCCGGCGCCGATGGCCATGGCGTGGGCTACGCCAGCTTCACCTTCCAGGTGCAGGACAACGGCGGCACGGCCAATGGCGGCGTCAACCTGGATGCCACCCCCCGCACCGTGACCCTGGACGTGACCTCGGTCAACGATGCCCCTGTCGGAACCGACCACAATTTGAGCACCGCTGAAGGGGTGGTCCACATCTTCACGGTGTCAGATTTTGGCTTCAGCGACCTCCGCGATGCACCCGGCAACGCCTTCGGGGCCGTCAGGATCACCACCTTGCCCGTGGCCGGAAACCTGACGTTGAATGGCATCGCCGTCAACGCGGGCGACTTTGTGCTGGCCAGCGACATAGCCGCGGCCCGGCTGGTGTTCACTCCGGCAGCTGGGCTGGGCACAACAGCCAGCTTCACCTTCCAGGTGCGTGACGATGGCGGCACGGCCTTGGGCGGCGCCGACACCGATGCCGTGGCCCGCACCATGTCCATCTCTGCCGTGTCGGACACGCCCACCATACCGGTTTCGCCCATCCCGGACACAGGCACTGGCGGTGGTTCGAACACCGGCCCCAGCACCTCGCCCGTCACGTCGACCCCACCCACCACGCCGCCCGTCGTCCCCAAGGACGACACGGTCACCGAAATCGGCGACAAGCTCGACGAATCCTCGGGTGGTTCAAACAGCCCCGTGGACGGGGCCCCGTTGCCACCCGTGCAAGGGGGTGACAAAGGCGAGGGCGATGCCCGGGGCAATGCTGGCCAGCCGGCCAGAGGCGGTGCCTATGCCGCTTCAGCTGCGAACTACGCTGCCAACCAAGCCGGTGGTTTCGTGGTCCGACTGGAGGCCGGCGGTTTGAATCTGGGCGTCGCGCCCGGCAATGTCTTGCTCGAAATGAGCGTCAACCTGGTCAAGTCCTCGCCGGATGCGGGCCTCAATCTGACGCTTTCCGCGGTGGGCGTGAAAGGCACCGAATACGCGGCGCCGCGCCTGGCTTTCACGGAAACCACTGAAGATCGCCGCGTTAAGGTCGAAAAGATGGTGGTACAGACGTCGGGCGCGGCCTTGTCGGTCGGTGCCGTCTGGTGGGCCGCCCGGATGTCGGGCCTGCTGGCCAGCTTGATGATCAGCACACCGGCCTGGCGGTCGATCGATCCCTTGCCGGTGATGGGCCTGGGGGACGGTCGCGGCCCCGATGACGAGGATGACGAGCACGGAGACGACCCCAACGGCATGGATGCCCGCGCGGCGCGGCTGTTTGGTGGCAACAAAGCCGGCCAACGTGAACTGGAAGGCATTGGATGAGCGAGAAGTTTTCTGTCCGCGGTTTGATGCGTCGTTGGGCCATGAGCCCCACGGCGCGCATCAGCTTTGGCCTGGTGTCATTGCTGATCGGGCTGCTGATGGTGCTCGATCTGGTCCTCAAACTGTTGCCCGACCAGCGCGCCATGACGCAGAACGTGCGCGAGCAGGTCGCCGTGAACGTGGCGGTGCAAGTCAAGTTGTTGCTCAACGATGCCCGCATGCAAGAGCAACTGGCGGTCATGCTCAAGGAAATCGTCCAGCAATCGCCAGAAATCGAATCGATCGGCATCCGCCGCGAAGCCGGCGAACTGCTGATGGCCACCAGTGGCCACAAGGATGGCTGGGAGGCACCGCCCTTGGGCCTGTCCACCATCACCAGCGTGGTGGTGCCCCTCAACTCAGGCACGGCCAAGTGGGGGCAGCTGGAGATCGGCTACCGATCACCTTGGCCCAACACCTTGATGGGCTGGTTGAAACAACCCACCGTGCAGTTGATCTTCACCATCAGCACGGCATCGTTCGTCGCCTTCTACCTTTACCTGCGCCGCGTGTTGCAGCATCTGGACCCCTCCAAGGCCATTCCGGAGCGGGTGCGCGTGGCCTTTGACACCCTGACCGAGGGCTTGCTGGTGCTCGACCTCCAAGGCCAGATCCTGCTGGCCAATTCGGCGTTTCGGGGCTTTCACCCGCAGGCTGGCGACGTGCTGATGGGGCGCTCCATCAAGCAGCTGGAGTGGCTGGTCAACGGCGTGCACGAAACAGCCGATCTGCCACCGTGGGAGCGGGCACTGCTGACCACCGAGCCCATCCTGGGCGTGGAGGTCGATCTGAGCCGCGACGGTGGCGACACCCGGCGTGCCTTGCTCAACTGCGCCGCCATCCGCGATGCCGCCGGCAATGCCCGCGGTTGCCTGGTGACCCTGGACGACGTGACCGCCTTGGACCAGGCCAACTCGAAGCTGCGCTCGGCTTTGACCGAACTGGAATCCTCGCGCGATCAGATCCAGAAGCAGAATGACGAATTGCAATTGTTGGCCAACTGCGACCCGATGACGGGCTGCTTCAACCGCCGCGCCTTCTTCGCCCGCGCAGAGCCCATGCTCAAGCATGCCCTGGAGACGGGCGAGCCCTTGTGCTGCGTGATGACGGACATCGACCGCTTCAAATCGGTCAACGACACCTACGGACACTCGGTGGGTGACCTGGTCATCCAGGCCGTCTCCAAGGTTCTCAAAACCTCCATGCGCGAGCAAGACGTGCTGTGCCGTTATGGCGGGGAAGAGTTCTGCGTGCTGCTGCATGGCTTGACCTTGGACCAGGCAGTGATCGTGGCCGACCGCATCCGTGGCCGCATTGAGCGAGAAGTCGGCCCGAGTGTGGAGGGCGTGCCGAACCTGCGCATCACCTCCAGCTTCGGCGTGGCTTTGCTGGGCACGGGCAACGCCAAAAACATGCTTTTGTTGATTGAGCGGGCCGACCAGGGCCTGTATGCCGCCAAGGAAGCCGGGCGCAACCAAGTGCAGTGCATCGATTGGGCTGAGGTGGGCGAACTCGCCGTGGACGCCTAAAAGCCTCGGTAAGCGGTCAGTTGCCGGTAATTCTTGGCGTATTTGCAAGTTTTACCTGTCGCGGGTTCATCCATCATTCAACAGTGCCCCAACCACGCCTGCCCAAGGTGCCCGAAGTGTGTGAACTCCCTCTGAAAGACCATCCGACATGACGCGCAAGCTCAAGTCGCGCGCGGTCGTTCGTCCAGGTGGCTTCGACGGCCAAATGGAGGAACTGGAGGCCCGCATCCTCTACAGCGCAGACTTGCTGGGAGCCTTGCCGGACGGCGGGATGGACATGGCGAGCGACACGCCCTCTGCGCAGGTTGTGGTCATGCCCGCCACACCTGTGACCAGCCAGCGCAGCGATGACACGCAGGCCAGTGGTGCCAGCGTAGCCGCCGAGGTGAAGAACTCATTGGAGCTGGTGTTCATAGACGCCAGCGTGCCCGATGCCGATCAATTGGCGTCCCTTTTGCAGAGCCAGACCACGGCCGGTCGCACGCTGGAAATCCACTGGCTCGATGACCAGAGCGATGGCGTTTCGCAGATCGCCGAGGTCCTGAAAGGCCGGGAAGGCATTGATGCCTTGCACATCATCAGCCACGGCGATGCCAGTGGTTTGCAACTGGGCAATGGTCGGCTGGACGGGGCTTGGCTCACCGGGCACATGGGTGATCTGGCTTCGTGGGGTGGCGCCTTGTCCGCCGAGGCCGATTTGCTGCTGTATGGCTGTGACCTGGCCAGCTCCAGCGAGGGCAGGGCCTTGGTGGACAACCTGTCGCTGCTCACCGGGGCCGATGTGGCGGCCAGCGACGATTTGACGGGGTCCACCCTGCTGGGCGGCGACTGGATACTTGAGTACCAACAAGGCGCGGTTGAAGCCGAGGTGGCGGTGGGCGCGACAGGCCAGGCCGCATGGCAAAACCTGCTCAGTGTCACAGCCAGCAGCGCCTCCGAGTCGACGGTCAATGGCACAACCACGGGCACCCAGGAAAACAACATCGACTCGGGCAAGCAAGTGGCGGCCGATGCCAACGGCAACTACGTGGTGGTCTGGGAAGACGCTACCACCTTGAGCGTTTATGGCCGCCTTTACAACGCCGATGGCACGGCAGCCACTGCCGAGTTCCGAGTTAACACGAACACGGCCACAACCAAGGATGAGCCCACGGTCGCGATGGATGCCAATGGCAACTTTGTCGTCGCCTGGCGCAGCGTCACGCAGGACGGATCTGGTTACGGCGTCTACGCGCAGCGCTACAACGCCAGCGGTGTCGCTCAGGGCAGCGAGTTCCGCGTCAACACCTACACGACGTCCGACCAGTTCTATCCCGCCATCGCGATGAACACCACGGGCTTCGTCATCACCTGGACCAGCTATGGCCAGGATGGCGACAACTATGGTGTCTATGCCCAGCGTTACAACGCCAGTGGCGTGGCCCAAGGCTCCGAGTTCAAGGTCAACACGACCAACACGAACATCCAGAAGAGTAGCCAGATCGGCATGGATGACAGCGGCAACTTCGTCATTGCCTGGTCGAGCTATGCGCAAGATGGCGCGGGTTATGGCGTCTATGCCCAACGCTACAACGCCAGTGGCGTGGCCCAGGGTTCGGAGTTCCGGGTCAACGTCACGACAGCGGGGGAGCAGATTCTGACGGATGTGTCGATGAATGCATCCGGGAACTTTGTCATCGCCTGGTATGACACGCTGGCTGATGGCAATGGCTACGGTGCCTACGCGCGAACCTACAACAGCAGCGGTGTCGCTCAAAGCGGCGAGATTCTGGTCAGCAATTTCATCTACAGCACGCAATGGAACGCGTCGGTGGCCATGGGCAGCGATGGTAGTTTTGTGGCCGCCTGGGAGACCTATACCGCAGATGGCTACAGCTACGGCATTGCGATGCGGCAGCTCAGTCTGACCGGGGTCGAGCTCTCGCCCGAAACCATCGTCAACACCACCCTGGCTGGTGACCAGCAGATCCCCAGCGTGGCCTGGGGCGGCAATCAGGTCATCGTGACTTGGAGCGGCAATGGCAGCGGAGACAACCTGGGTGTTTTCTCGCGCCGCTACAGCACGGCGTTGCCTGCTGCGGTGACCAGTGTTGGCACGGAAACCCGGGCGAACACCACTACCAGCAACACCCAACAGACCAACAAGGATGCAGGCAAACAGATTGCCACGGCAGCCAACGGCAACTATGTGGTGGTTTGGGAAGACACCATCACGGATTATGTGTATGGCCGTTTGTATGACGCCAATGGCACGGCCCTGACGGGTGAATTCCAGATCAATACCGACGTCACTGGCGCGCGCAACAAGTACGAGCCGACGGTGGCGATGGACGACAGTGGCAACTTTGTGGTCGCCTGGCGGAGCCAGTTGCAAGATGGGTCTGGTTATGGCGTTTATGCGCAGCGCTACAACGCCAGCGGTGTGGCCCAGGGCAGCGAGTTCCGCGTCAACACCTACACGAGTTCCGATCAGTTCTATCCTGCCATTGCGATGAGCGCGACTGGCTTCGTCATCACCTGGACGAGCTATGGTCAGGACGGTGACAACTATGGCGTTTACGCCCAGCGTTACAACGCCAGTGGGGTGGCGCAAGGGTCTGAGTTCCGGGTCAGCACCTACACCACCAACATCCAGACCGGCAGCAAGATCGGCATGGACGACAGCGGCAACTTCGTCATCGCCTGGTCAAGCTATGGCCAGGATGGCGCTGCTTACGGCGTGTACGCGCAACGTTACAACGCCAGTGGGGTGGCGCAAGGGTCAGAGTTCAAGGTCAACGTCACCACGAGCGGTGAGCAGATCTTGTCAGACGTGTCCATGAATGGCTCGGGCAGCTTCGTCATTGCATGGGATGACTCCGTGGCCGATGGCGCGGACTATGGCGCCTTTGCCCGCAGCTACGACAGCAGCGGCACGGCCCTGACGGGCGAAATCCAACTCAACAATTATGAGTTGGGGATCCAGCGCTATGCGTCTGTTTCAATGTCCGACAGTGGCAACTTCGTGGTTGCTTTTCAGAGCGCCTTGCAGGACGGCTTTGGCACTGCCATTGCCTTGCGCGTGTTCTCTCAGACGGGCGTTGAGATCGGGGCCGAGCGGCTCGTCAACACCACCCAAAGCGGCGACCAGAACGCTCCAAGTGTGAGTTGGAATGGCGCCTACCTTGTGGTGAGCTGGAGTGGAAACGGCACCGGAGACAGCGCGGGCGTGTTCGTTCAGCGCTACAGCAGCAATTCACCACCCGTGATCACCAGCAATGGCGGTGGGACTGCGGCCTCGGTCAATGTGGCTGAAAACAGCACGGCCGTGACGACGGTGACGGCCACCGATGCCGATGGCCAGACCCTGACCTACAGCATCAGCGGTGGCGCTGACGCTGCCCGCTTCACCATCAACAGCAGCACAGGCGTCCTGACCTTCGTTGTTGCTCCTGACTACGAAGCGCCCAACGACAGTGGCACCAACAATGTGTACGACGTCGTGGTTTCGGTCTCGGACGGCCTCGACACGGACACGCAAGCCATTGCCGTGACGGTCACCGCCGTCAACGAGGCCCCCTCGGCCACGATCACCCCGACCAGCTACAGCGCCACCGAACAGGTCAGCCTGACCTTGCATGGCACGGGCTTGAGCATGGCGGATGTGGATGCCGGCAGCGGAACAGTCCAGGCAACCGTCAGCGTCACCTCGGGCACCTTGACAGCCACGGCGGGCACCACCGGTGTCACGGTCGGTGGGTCAGGCACCAACACGGTGACCTTGAGTGGCACCTTGGCGCAGATCAACAACCTGCTGGCAGGCAGCTTGAGCGGAACGCTGACCTTCATCATGGCCAGTGATGCGCCACCTGCCAGTGTCACCCTGACATTGACGGCCAGTGACTTGGGCAACAGCGGCACTGGTGGCACTTTGACGGCCAACGACACGGCCACGATCAATATCACGGCGGTCAACGATTCGCCGACGGGGACGGTGTCCATCAGCGGAACGGTCGCTCAGAACCAGACCCTGACCGCCAGCAACAACATCGCCGACGGCGATGGCCTTGGCACCATCACCTACCAGTGGTTGCGCGGGGGCGTCGCCACAGGGACGACTGGCACGACCTACGCGCTCACCGAGGCCGATGTGGGTGCCGTCATCTCGGTGCGGGCGAGCTACACCGACGCTTATGGCACAGCGGAGACAGTCACCAGTTCTGGCACGGCGGCTGTGGCAAATGTCAACGACACCCCCACGGGTACCGTGACGGTCAGCGGCACGGCCACCCAGGGCCAGACCTTGACCGCCAGCAACAACATCGCCGACATCGATGGATTGGGCGCGATCACCTACCACTGGTACCGCGGTGGTGTGGATACCGGATCGACTGGCACGACCTATGTGCTGAGTGAGTCGGATGTCGGCGCCGTGATGACTGCAGTGGCCACCTACACCGATGCGCATGGCACTTCAGAATCGGTCACCAGCGCAGCCACAGCGGCGGTGGCGAACATCAACGATGCGCCTACCGGTACAGTGAGCATCAGTGGAACTGCCACGCAGGGCCAAACGCTGACGGCAAGCAATAATATTGCCGACATCGATGGCCTGGGCACGATCACCTACCACTGGTACCGCGGTGGTGTGGACACCGGCAGCACCGGCACGACCTATGTGTTGAGCGAGTCGGATGTCGGTTCCACCATCGTGGCCAAGGCCACATACACCGATGGCCATGGCACAGCGGAGACAGTGGCCAGCACGGCCACCGCCGCCGTGGCCAATGTCAACGATAGCCCGACCGGGACGGTGAGCATCAGTGGAACTGCCACGCAGGGCCAAACGCTGACGGCCAGCAATAATATTGCCGACATCGATGGCCTGGGCACGATTACCTACCACTGGTACCGCGGCGGGGTGGACACGGGCAGCACCGGCACGACCTATGTGTTGAGTGAGTCGGATGTCGGTTCCACCATCGTGGCCAAGGCCACATACACCGATGGCCATGGCACAGCGGAGACAGTGACCAGCGCGGCCACCGCCGCCGTGGCCAATGTCAACGATGCGCCCACTGGCACGGTGACCATCAGCGGCACAGTCACCCAAGGTCAAACCTTGACGGCCAGCAACAACATCGCCGACATCGATGGATTGGGCGCGATCACCTACCACTGGTACCGCGGTGGTGTGGATACCGGATCGACTGGCTCCACCTATGTGTTGAGTGAGTCGGACGTCGGCGCCGTGATGACTGCAGTGGCCACCTACACCGATGCGCATGGCACTTCAGAATCGGTCACCAGCGCAGCCACAGCGGCGGTGGCGAACATCAACGATGCGCCTACCGGTACAGTGAGCA
>NZ_CAKKNB010000010.1 GCF_918741295.1 Aquabacterium sp. CECT 9606 | reverse complement strand
TGTCGTAGGCCTTGGCCTCGCCACCAAACTTCTTGGACAGAACGGTGGTGATCGCTGCTGTCAGCGTGGTCTTGCCGTGGTCAACGTGACCGATCGTGCCGACGTTGACGTGCGGCTTGGTCCGTTCGAATTTACCTTTTGCCATTTCAATCTCCTAGAGAGCAAAGAACAGTTGCCTGTGCAGGGGTTTAAGGTTTCCGGCGGAAGGTTGGTCGCTCACCACAGGCAGTGAGCGCCTTGCCGCCGAAGACCGGCTTTGATTTTTACTGCTTACTTGCCGCGAGCGGTGATGATCGCGTCGGCCACGTTCTTGGGCGCTTCAGAGTAGTGCTTGAACTCCATGGAGTAAGTAGCACGACCTTGGGTAGCTGAACGCAGCGAAGTCGAGTAGCCGAACATTTCCGACAGGGGAACTTCGGCCTTGATGACCTTGCCGCCGCCGACCATGTCGTCCATGCCTTGCACCATGCCGCGACGCGAGGACAAATCGCCCATCACGGTACCAGCATAGTCTTCCGGCGTTTCAACTTCAACGGCCATCATGGGCTCGAGGATCACGGGCGAGGCCTTGCGGCAGCCGTCCTTGAAACCCATCGAAGCGGCCATCTTGAACGCGTTTTCGTTCGAGTCCACATCGTGGTACGAACCGAAGGTCAGGGTGACCTTCAGGTCGACGACGGGGTAGCCGGCCAGCACGCCGTTGGTCAGGGAGTCGATGACGCCCTTTTCAACCGCGGGGATGAACTCGCGAGGCACCACACCACCCTTGATGGCGTCGACGAACTCGAAGCCCTTGCCGGGTTCTTGCGGTTCGACGGTCAGCACGACGTGGCCGTATTGACCCTTACCACCGGACTGGCGAACGAACTTGCCTTCGACGTCCGTGACCTTCTTGCGGATGGTTTCACGGTAGGCCACTTGGGGCTTGCCGACGTTGGCTTCCACGCCGAATTCGCGCTTCATGCGGTCGACGATGATTTCCAGGTGCAACTCGCCCATGCCGGCGATGATGGTCTGACCCGATTCTTCGTCCGTCTTGACGCGGAAGGAAGGATCTTCGGCGGCCAGGCGCGACAGGGCGATGCCCATCTTTTCCTGGTCGGCCTTGGTCTTGGGTTCCACGGCCTGTGCGATCACGGGCTCGGGGAAGACCATCTTTTCCAGGGTGATGATGTTGTCGCCATCACACAAGGTTTCGCCAGTGGTGACGTCTTTCAGACCCACGCAAGCGGCGATGTCGCCGGCCACGATTTCCTTGATTTCTTCACGCTGGTTGGCGTGCATCTGCAGGATCCGGCCGATGCGCTCTTTCTTGCCCTTGATGGGGTTGTAGACCGAGTCGCCGGAGTTCAGGATGCCCGAGTACACGCGCACGAAAGTCAGCTGACCAACGTAGGGGTCGGTCATCAGCTTGAAGGCCAGGGCCGAGAACTTTTCGTTGTCGTCAGGCTTGCGGCTGGTGGGTTGGTCGTCGTCGTCCGTGCCCTCAACAGGCGGGATGTCGATGGGCGAAGGCAGGTAGTCGATGACCGCGTCGAGCATGCGTTGCACGCCCTTGTTCTTGAAGGCGGTGCCGCAGAGCATGGGCTGGATTTCGCAGGCGATGGTGCGTGTGCGCAGGGCCAGCTTGATCTCTTCTTCGCTCAAGTCGCCCGTTTCCAGGTACTTGTTCATCAGCTCTTCATTGGCTTCGGCGGCGGCCTCGACCATGCTTTCACGCCACTTCTGGGCGTCGGCCTTGAGCTCTTCGGGGATCTCGCGGTAGTCGAACTTCATGCCCTGCGAGGCTTCATCCCAATAGATGGCCTTCATCTTGAGCAGGTCGACCACGCCCTGGAAGTTTTCTTCAGCACCAATGGGGATCACCACGGGCACGGGGTTGGCCTTCAGACGCAGCTTCAGCTGGTCGTAGACCTTGAAGAAGTTGGCACCAGTGCGGTCCATCTTGTTGACGAAGGACAGGCGAGGCACGCCATACTTGTTCGCCTGACGCCACACGGTTTCGGACTGGGGCTGAACACCACCCACAGCGCAGTAAACCATGCAGGCACCGTCGAGCACGCGCATCGACCGTTCGACTTCAATGGTGAAGTCCACGTGTCCGGGGGTGTCGATGATGTTGAAACGGTGTTCAGGGTAGGACATGTCCATGCCCTTCCAGAAACAGGTCGTCGCGGCCGACGTGATCGTGATGCCGCGCTCTTGCTCCTGCTCCATCCAATCCATGGTGGCGGCGCCTTCGTGCACTTCACCAATCTTGTGGTTCACGCCTGTGTAGAACAGGATGCGCTCGGTCGTCGTGGTCTTGCCAGCGTCGATGTGAGCCGAGATACCAATGTTGCGGTAGCGCTCAATCGGGGTCTTGCGGGACATGGTGTGACTCCAAAAATCACGCTGCCTGCAACCAGTGCAGGCAGCTTTTTTGCATTACTGCGGGTGGATCAGAAGCGGAAGTGCGAGAACGCCTTGTTGGCTTCAGCCATGCGGTGGACTTCATCACGCTTCTTCATCGCGCCGCCGCGACCTTCGGACGCTTCGAGCAGCTCGTTGGCCAGACGTTGGGCCATCGACTTTTCGGAACGCTTGCGCGACGACTCTTTCAACCAGCGCATGGCAAGGGCCACACGGCGGGAGGGGCGAACTTCAACGGGAACCTGGTAGTTCGCACCACCCACACGGCGAGACTTGACCTCGACCATAGGCTTGATGTTGTTAAGAGCGATGTTGAAAATCTCCAGCGGATCCTTGCCGGCCTTCTTTTCGACTTGCTCGAGCGCACCGTAGATGATGCGTTCGGCAACGGCCTTCTTGCCCGATTCCATGATGACGTTCATGAACTTGGACAGATCGACACTTCCGAATTTGGGATCGGGGAGGATGTCACGCTTGGGTACTTCACGACGACGAGGCATTTCGTTTCCTTTCAATGCTTCAGTTGATGAGGGCTTTCGACCCACATCGCGGAGGTTGTCATCAACACTCCACTTACTCGATGGCTACGGGCACACCGCCCAAACCACCGCCACTTTTCTTCAAAGACTTTATTTGGTCTTCTTGGGGCGCTTGGCACCGTACTTGGAGCGCGATTGCTTGCGGTCTTTCACGCCTTGCAAGTCGAGCGAGCCACGCACGATGTGGTAACGCACACCGGGCAAGTCCTTGACACGACCGCCGCGAACCAGCACGACGCTGTGTTCTTGCAGGTTGTGGCCTTCACCGCCGATGTAGGAGATGACCTCAAAACCGTTGGTCAGGCGCACCTTGGCGACCTTACGCAGAGCGGAGTTAGGCTTCTTAGGCGTGGTGGTGTACACGCGGGTGCACACGCCACGACGCTGCGGGCAATTTTGCATCGCAGGCGATTTGGATTTCGTCACCTCGACCTTGCGGCCATGGCGAACGAGCTGATTGATCGTTGGCATTTTGGTAGGTTCCCGTTGATAAATTCACCTTGCAAGCGTTCGTTGACAACACTTAAAGGCAAGCACAAAACGGCCCTCGCCCAAGGTGCTTCATTAAAAATGCACCGATGCGAAAGCCGAAAAGCCTTCCATTGTAGAACCGATGAGGGGTTGGTGGCAAGGGGCGCCTCAGATCAGCCATCAGCACCACTTGGTGTCCGGGTTTCCACCCCCTCATCATGGTGCTGCCAAACTAACCCGAAAGGGTTACATTCAAGGGTAACCACTGGAAGTGAAGGAAAAATCATGCTTGCAAAGTCCCACGTCCTGGGCGGCGTCCTGGCCCTCGCGGCCCTGGCCCCCATTTCAGCGCAGGCATCGGCAAGCACCTTCCAGTTTTACGGCAATGGCCCATTGACCGATGAAGTGAGTGTGGCGCCCACCTTCATCAATGGCTCTTTGGCCGTGACGATCCGCGCCTACGACGACACGGGCAAGTTGTTGTCCCTGGCCAAGCGCTTTGATGGCCTGGGTGCCTATGGCGGCGGCCTGGACTCCACCGACGTCGACAGCTTGTTCGGCGGCTCGGCCGAATCCCTGGAGCTGACCTTCAACAAGTCAGTCAAACTGGATGCCTTGGGGTTTTCGCTCTGGGAGAACGGCTTGTTCGGGCCCATCGACCAGGCCACCCTGACCTGGGGCAACCAGTCGTTCGCCCTGGGCACCAACAATGACCACGGCCTGCTGGTGAACACTTTCTCCTGGTCGGGCGCGACTGCCCCCACCGGCACGGTGTTCAAGATCACCAGCGTGGGCACCCTGTCCTCATTCCGCCTGGCGGGCATTGGCGCCACGGCGGCCGTGCCCGAACCCACCACCGTGCTGTTGATGGGTCTGGGTCTGGCCGGCATCGCCTTCACGGCACGCCGCGCCTCAGGCCGCAACACCGCCGCCTGAAAAACCACTTGCGCTGGCCGCCTGGCGGCCCGGCCATTTGGCACCCGCGGCTTGACGCGAGACAATCTCGGCTCAACAAGGAGTCGCGATGATCGTGCGGATTGAAATTGACCAGTATGAACCGGGCACGTACGAGTACCGGGTGACCGACCATGGCGAGACACTCTTCGGAGACGCCGGTCTGAGTTCGGTGCTCGAGACCATTGTCTCGGCAGTTGAAGGCCTGGCGCCCAGCGTGGTGGGCGTTGAAATCTGGTACCGGGGCGTGGTGTCGGGCACTTACCCCCTGAGCGTGGTGGCCATGAGCTCCGACCAGATCGCCGAACACGCGGTGAACACCACCGCCGCCATCGAAGAGGTGATGTGATGGCTTATGACCCCCAGAACATCTTCGCCAAGATCCTGCGCGGCGAGATCCCTTGCATCAAGCTGTACGAAGACGAGCACACGCTGTCGTTCATGGACATCATGCCGCAGGCCGATGGCCACGCGCTGGTGATCCCCAAAGAGGGCGCCGAGACGCTGCTGGAGTTGTCGGACGACAGCGCCGCGGCGTGCATCAAGACGGCCAAGAAGGTGGCGGCGGCCGTCAAGAAGGCGATGGACGCGCCAGGCATCGTGATCTTCCAGCTCAATGGGGCCGCCGCGGGCCAGACCGTGCCGCATTACCACGTGCATGTCTTGCCCAGCTCCCTGGGCGCGATGGGCAAGGGGCACGCCTCGAAGATGGAAGACCAGGCCAAGCTGCAGGCCATCGCCGAGAAGATACGGGCGGCGTTCTGAGCGGGTGCGCCACGCTTTTCAATCGGGCATGAAAAAAGCGCCAGGGCTTTGAAACCCTGGCGCTTTTTGTTGGGCGCTTGTACGCGCCTGTGAGCTGAAGCGGACCGTCGCCGGCCCGCTCGTGATCACTCGGCAGCTGGCGTTGCTGGCTCGTCGCCACCGTCGGCCGTGGCGCTTTCTTCCAGCGCGGTCAGCTCCATGGCGGCGCGCTCCTGCGCTTCCTGCATGGAGATGGCGCGGCGTTCGGAGTCGTCCATCTCTTCCTTGGCCTTGCGGGCCTGGTGGAAAGCCAAACCGGTACCGGCGGGGATCAGGCGACCCACGATCACGTTTTCCTTCAAGCCACGCAGCTCGTCGCGCTTGCCCATGATGGCAGCCTCGGTGAGCACGCGGGTCGTTTCCTGGAAGGAAGCGGCCGAGATGAAGGAGTCGGTCGACAGCGAGGCCTTGGTGATGCCCAGCAGCACGTCGTTGTAGGTGACGACGGTCTTGTCTTCCGAACGCAGGCGGTCGTTGGTGTCCAGCAGTTCCGAACGCTCGACTTGCTCGCCGGGAATGTAGGTCGAATCGCCTGGGTTGACGATCTGAACACGGCGCAGCATCTGGCGAACGATCACCTGGATGTGCTTGTCGTTGATCTTCACGCCTTGCAAACGGTAGACGTCCTGCACTTCGTCGACGATGTAGCGGGCCAGCTCTTCGATGCCCAGCAGGCGCAAGATGTCTTGCGGGTCTGCGGGACCGTCGACGATGGACTCGCCCTTGTTGACCACTTGGCCTTCGTGCACCAGGATGTTCTTTTCCTTGAGCACGAGTTCTTCGTGGACCACGCCATCGGGGTCGGTGATCTGCAAGCGGACCTTGCCCTTGGTTTCCTTGCCGAAGGACACCGTGCCGGTGATTTCAGCCAGGGTGCCCTTGTCCTTGGGCGAACGGGCTTCGAACAACTCGGCCACACGCGGCAGACCGCCGGTGATGTCACGGGTCTTCTGGCCTTCGACCGGGATACGTGCCAGCACTTCGCCTGGGAACAGGTCTTGACCGTCGCGGATCTGGATCAGCGAACCGACCTGGAAGCCGATGGTCACGGCGTGGTCAGTACCAGGGATCTTGACTTCCTGGCCAGCGGCATCGAGCAGCTTGACCTGAGGACGGATGACCTTGGCGGCGCCACGGCGCTTGGGATCGATCACGACCAGGGTCGACAAGCCGGTGACTTCGTCCAATTGCTTGGCCACGGTCACGCCTTCTTCGACGTTCTCGAAGCGGGCTTTACCAGCGAACTCGGTGATGATCGGGCGGGTCAGCGGATCCCAGGTGGCCAGGATCAGGCCGACCTTGACTTGCTGGTCAGCCTTCACGCTCAGCAGGGCGCCGTAAGGCACCTTGTGGCGCTCACGCTCACGGCCGTGCTGGTCGGAGATGATGATTTCGCCGGAACGCGAAATCACCACCAGCTCGCCCTTGCCGTTCGTGACGTAGCGCATCGTGGCATTGAAGCCGATGATGCCGTCCGACTTGGCGTCCACACTGGAAGCCACGGCGGCGCGCGATGCGGCGCCACCGATGTGGAAGGTCCGCATGGTCAGCTGCGTGCCGGGCTCGCCAATGGACTGCGCGGCGATCACGCCCACAGCTTCACCGGTGTTCACCAGACCGCCACGGCCCAGGTCGCGGCCATAGCACTTGGCGCACAGGCCGAAGCGCGTGCCGCAAGTCAGTGGCGTGCGAACCTTGACTTCGTCGACGCCAGCGGCTTCGAAGATCTCCAGCACGTCTTCGTCCAGCATGGTGCCGGCCGGGACGAGCATGAGCTGGTTCTCGGGGTGCAGGATGTCGATGGCTGCCACACGACCCAGGATGCGGTCGCGCAACGATTCGATGACTTCACCACCTTCCACCAGCGCACGCGTGGCGATGCCTTGGTCGGTGCCGCAATCGACGGTGGTGACCACCAAGTCTTGCGTCACGTCGACCAGGCGGCGTGTCAGGTAACCCGAGTTCGCGGTCTTCAAGGCCGTGTCGGCCAGGCCCTTACGCGCACCGTGGGTGGAGATGAAGTACTGCAACACATTGAGGCCTTCACGGAAGTTCGCCGTGATGGGGGTTTCAATGATCGAGCCGTCAGGTTTGGCCATCAGACCCCGCATGCCGGACAACTGGCGGATCTGCGCGGCAGAGCCACGCGCACCCGAGTCGGCCATCATGTAGATGGAGTTGAAGGACTCCTGGTCGACTTCCTTGCCATGGCGGTCCAGCACCTTTTGCTTGGACAGCTGCGACATCATGACCTTGCCGACTTCGTCGCCGGTCTTGCCCCAGATGTCCACGACCTTGTTGTAGCGCTCGCCAGACGTCACCAGACCCGACACGTACTGCTGCTGGATCTCTTTGACTTCTTTCTCGGCGCGCTCGATCAGAGCGGGCTTTTCCTTGGGCACCAGCATGTCGTCGATGGCGATCGAGATACCGGCGCGCGTGGCCAGGCGGAAGCCGTTTTGCAACAGCTTGTCGGCGAACACGACGGTCTCTTTCAGGCCGCACTTGCGGAACGAGGTGCTGATCAGGCGAGAAATTTCTTTCTTCTTCAGCGCCTTGTTGATGTTGCTGAAAGGCAGGCCCTTGGGCAGGATTTCAGACAACAGCGCACGACCGACGGTCGTGTCCACCAGCTTGGTCTCGGGCACGAACTCGCCGGATTCCTTGTCGCGGGTCCATTCGGTCAGGCGCACCGCGATCTTGGCGGTGATCTCGACCACGTGGTTGTCCAGCGCGCGCTGCACTTCGATGAGGTCGGAGAAGACCAGGCCTTCGCCCTTGCCATTGATGCGCTCGCGGGTGGCGTAGTACAGGCCCAGCACCACGTCTTGCGACGGGACGATGGAGGGCTCGCCGTTGGCCGGGAACAGGATGTTGTTCGAAGCCAGCATCAGCGTGCGGGCTTCCATCTGTGCTTCGATCGACAACGGCACGTGAACAGCCATCTGGTCACCGTCGAAGTCGGCGTTGAAGGCCGCACAAACGAGTGGGTGCAGCTGGATGGCCTTGCCTTCGATCAGCACGGGCTCAAAGGCCTGGATGCCCAAACGGTGCAGCGTAGGCGCACGGTTCAGCATCACGGGGTGCTCTTTGATGACCTCTTCCAGGATGTCCCAAACCACGGGCGTGCCGGATTCGACTTCCTTCTTGGCGGCCTTGATGGTCGTGGCGATGCCCATGGCTTCCAGGCGCGAGAAGATGAAGGGCTTGAACAGTTCAAGCGCCATCAGCTTCGGCAGACCGCACTGGTGCAGCTTCAGGGTCGGGCCCACGGTGATCACGGAACGACCGGAGTAGTCGACGCGCTTGCCCAGCAGATTCTGGCGGAAGCGACCCGACTTGCCCTTGATCATGTCGGCCAGCGACTTCAACGCACGCTTGTTGGCGCCCGTCATGGCCTTGCCGCGACGACCGTTGTCCAGCAGCGAATCGACCGACTCTTGCAGCATGCGCTTTTCGTTGCGCACAATGATTTCCGGGGCCTTCAACTCCAACAAACGCGCCAGGCGGTTGTTGCGGTTGATGACGCGGCGGTACAGGTCGTTCAAGTCGGACGTGGCGAAGCGGCCGCCATCCAGCGGCACCAGCGGACGCAGGTCCGGTGGCAACACGGGCAGCACTTCCAGCACCATCCAGTTGGGCTTGATGCCCGACTTCTTGAAGGCTTCCATGACCTTCAGGCGCTTGGAGTTCTTCTTGATCTTCAGCTCGGAACCGGTCTGGTCGTTGCGGATCTTTTCGATCTCGACGTCCAGGTCCATCTCGGCCAGGAGCTTCTGGATGCCTTCGGCGCCCATCAGCGCGATGAACTCGTCACCGTACTCGACACGCTTGGTGTCGTAGTCGTCCTCGGACATGATGCTGAACTTCTTCAGCGGGGTCATGCCTGGGTCAACGACCACATACGCTTCGAAGTACAGCACGCGTTCGATGTCGCGCAGGGTCATGTCCAGGACCAGGCCCAGACGCGATGGCAGCGACTTCAGGAACCAGATGTGCGCGCAGGGCGCCGCCAGGTCAATGTGACCCATGCGGTCACGGCGAACCTTGGTCTGCGTGACTTCGACGCCGCACTTCTCGCAGATGACACCGCGGTGCTTCAGGCGCTTGTACTTGCCGCACAGGCACTCGTAGTCCTTGATGGGGCCAAAGATCTTGGCGCAGAACAGGCCATCACGCTCGGGCTTGAAAGTCCGGTAGTTGATGGTCTCGGGCTTCTTCACTTCACCAAACGACCAGCTGCGGATTTTCTCCGGTGAAGCCAGGCCGATCCGGATGGCATCGAAATGCTCATCAGGGGTGAATTGCTTGAACAGGTCGAGTAAACCTTTCATGGTCTTCTATTCCTTTTCGTTCAGTTGCGTTCAAGTTCAATGTCGATGCCCAAGGAACGGATTTCCTTGACAAGAACGTTGAACGACTCAGGCATGCCGGCTTCGATCGCGTGCTCGCCCTTGACGATGTTTTCGTACACCTTGGTACGGCCATTCACGTCATCGGACTTCACGGTGAGCATTTCCTGCAGGACGTAGGAGGCGCCATACGCTTCCAGGGCCCACACTTCCATTTCACCGAAGCGCTGACCACCGAACTGCGCCTTACCACCCAGCGGCTGCTGCGTGACGAGCGAGTAAGGACCGGTCGAGCGGGCGTGCATCTTGTCGTCGACCAAATGGTGCAGCTTGAGCACGTGCATGTAACCCACCGTGGTGGCGCGCTCGAAAGCTTCGCCGGTGCGGCCGTCATACAGTTGCGCTTGCGTGCGGGTCGGCGTCAGGCCCTTGGCCTTGGCGATGTCGGCCGGATAGGCCAACTGCAGCATGGCGCGGATTTCGGCCTCCTTGGCACCGTCGAACACCGGCGTGGCGAAGGGCACGCCCTTGACCAGGTTGCCGGCCATCTCGCGCACTTCGTCGTCGGACAGTTGCGACAGGTCTTCGGTCTTGCCACCAGACTGGTTGTACAGCTCGTCGAGGAACTTGCGCAGCTCTGCAGCCGCGACTTCCTTCTGGAGCATGTCGCCGATGCGTTGGCCAATGCCCTTGCCGGCCCAGCCCAAGTGCACTTCCAGCACCTGGCCCACGTTCATCCGCGAAGGCACGCCCAGCGGGTTCAGGCAGACGTCACACGGCGTGCCATCGGCCATGTAAGGCATGTCTTCGACGGGCAGGATGCGGGAGACCACACCCTTGTTGCCGTGACGGCCAGCCATCTTGTCACCAGGCTGCAAGCGACGCTTGACGGCCAGGTGAACCTTGACCATCTTGAGCACGCCAGCGGGCAGCTCGTCGCCTTGCGTCAACTTCTTGCGCTTTTCTTCAAAGTGCAGGTCGAAGCTGTGGCGGGTTTGTTCCAGCGAGTTCTTGATCGATTCCAGCTGGTTGGCGATGTCGCCATCTTCTGGACGGATGTCGAACCAGTGGAACTTCTCGACCGTGGCCAGGTAGGCCTCGTCGATCGCCGTGCCCTTGGCCAGCTTGTTCGGGCCGCCATTGGCAGGCTTGCCGATCAGCAGCTTCTTGATCCGGTCGAAGGCGTCGGCTTCCACGATGCGCAGCTGGTCGTTCAGGTCCAGGCGGAAACGCTTCAGTTCATCGTCGATGATCTGTTGCGCGCGCTTGTCACGGACGATGCCTTCACGGGTGAAGACCTGCACGTCGATGACGGTGCCCGAGGTGCCTTGGTCCACGCGCAGCGAAGTGTCCTTCACGTCGGACGCCTTCTCGCCGAAGATGGCGCGAAGCAGCTTCTCTTCAGGCGTCAGCGTGGTTTCGCCCTTGGGTGTGACCTTGCCGACCAGCACGTCGCCGGGGCCGACTTCGGCGCCCACGTAGACGATGCCCGATTCATCCAGACGAGCCAACTGGTTCTCGGACAGGTTCGGGATGTCGCGCGTGATTTCTTCGGAACCCAGCTTGGTGTCGCGGGCCATCACCACCAGTTCCTCGATGTGGATCGAGGTGTAGCGGTCTTCGGCGACCACGCGTTCGGAGATCAGGATCGAGTCTTCGAAGTTGTAGCCGTTCCAGGGCATGAACGCGACCAGCATGTTCTGGCCCAGGGCCAGCTCGCCGATGTCGGTGGAGGCACCGTCAGCGATGATGTCCTCGGCCGCCACGCTGTCGCCACGCTTGACGATGGGACGTTGGTGGATGCTGGTGTTCTGGTTGGAACGCTGGTACTTGATCAGGTTGTAGATGTCGACGCCGACTTCGCCAGCCACGGTCTCATCGTCGTTCACGCGGATCACGATGCGGTTCGTGTCCACGTAATCGACCACGCCACCACGGCGAGCAGCCACGACGGTGCCCGAGTCCTTGGCGGCCACGCGCTCGACGCCCGTGCCGACCAAGGCCTTTTCAGGGCGCAGCACTGGCACTGCTTGACGCTGCATGTTGGCGCCCATCAGCGCGCGGTTCGCATCGTCGTGCTCCAGGAAGGGCACGAGCGAGGCGGCGACCGACACGATCTGCGTGGGGGCCACGTCCATGTACTGGATGCGTTCGGGCGAGGTCAACACGGATTCACCGTGTTCACGCGCCGACACCAGCTCGTCGGTCAGGCGGCCATCGGCACCCAGCGAGGCATTGGCCTGGGCGATGATGTACTTGCCTTCTTCGATGGCCGACAGGTAATCGATCTGCATCGTCACCTTGCTGTCGATCACGCGGCGATACGGCGTTTCCAGGAAGCCGTAGTCGTTCAACTGCGCGTACAAAGCCAGCGAGTTGATCAGACCAATGTTCGGGCCTTCAGGGGTTTCGATCGGGCACACACGGCCGTAGTGGGTCGGGTGCACGTCGCGCACTTCGAAGCCGGCGCGTTCGCGGGTCAGACCGCCCGGGCCCAGGGCCGAGACGCGACGCTTGTGCGTGATTTCCGACAGGGGGTTGGTCTGGTCCATGAACTGCGACAGCTGCGACGCACCGAAGAACTCCTTCAAAGCAGCCGAGATCGGCTTGGAGTTGATCAGGTCGTGCGGCATCAAGGCTTCGGTCTCGGCCTGGCCCAGACGTTCCTTCACAGCCTTTTCAATGCGCGCCAAGCCTGAGCGGTACTGGTTTTCGGCCAGCTCGCCCACGCAACGCACGCGGCGGTTGCCCAAGTGGTCGATGTCATCGACTTCGCCACGGCCATTGCGCAGCTCGACCAGGATCTTCACGACCGACAGGATGTCGTCGTTGGACAAGGTCATCGCGCCTTCGGAACCGTCGCGGCCGATGCGGGCGTTGAACTTCATGCGGCCCACGCGCGACAGGTCGTACGTGTCGGCGCTGTAGAACAGGCGCTGGAACAAGGCCTGCACGGCGTCTTCGGTGGGCGGCTCGCCGGGGCGCATCATGCGGTAGATGGCGACCCGGGCAGCCAGCTCGTCGGCCGTTTCATCGGTGGCCAAGGTTTGCGAGATGTACGCACCCTGGTCCAGCTCATTGGTGAACAGGCAGTCGATTTCCTTGATGCCAGCCGTGCGCAGCTTCTTGAGCAGCAGCTCGGTCAGCTCTTCGTTGGCCTTGGCGATGATCTCGCCAGTGTCCGGATCGATCTGGTTCTTGGCCAACACGCGGCCCAGCAGGAAGTCTTCTGGCACGGTGATGTGCGTGGTACCGGACTGCTCAAGCGCGCGGGTGTGGCGCGCGGTGATGCGCTTGTCTTTCTCGACCACGACCGAACCCGACTTGTCGGTGATGTCGAAGCGGGCAACTTCGCCCTTCAGGCGCTCAGGCACGTAGGCCATTTGCGCCCCGGCGTCCATGAGCTTGAACTGGTCGTTCTGGAAGAACGTGGCCAGGATTTGCTCCGGGTTCATGCCGATCGCCTTCAGCAGGGTCGTCACGGGCATCTTGCGGCGACGGTCCACGCGGAAGTACAGCAGGTCCTTGGGGTCGAACTCGAAGTCGAGCCAGGAACCACGGTAGGGGATGATGCGCGCGCTGAACAGCAGCTTGCCGGACGAGTGCGTCTTGCCCTTGTCGTGCTCGAAGAACACGCCAGGCGAACGGTGCAGCTGAGACACGATGACGCGCTCGGTGCCGTTGATGATGAAGGAGCCGTAGTCGGTCATCAGGGGCACTTCGCCCATGTAGACCTCTTGCTCTTTCACTTCCTTGACCACCTTGGACTGCGAAGTCGAGGTCTCACGGTCATAGATGATCATCTGCAACTTCGCGCGCACGGCGGCGGCGAAGGTCAAGCCCCGTTGCTGGCACTCGCGGACGTCGAACGTCGGCTTGGCAATGTTGAATTCGATGAATTTCATCTCCACGAAACCATTGTGCGAAACAATGGGGAACGCGGACAAGAAGGCGGCTTGCAAACCTTCGGGTTTGCGTTTTTGCGGCGGCACGTCCTTTTGCAGGAAAGCCACGTAAGAATCCTTCTGCATCGTCAGCAGGTAAGGAACATTCAATACGCTGCCGCGCTTGCCAAAGCTCTTGCGAACTCGCTTGCGCTCGGTGTAGCTGTAGGGGGTTGCTTGCGCCATAAACTCTCCGTTTCGGGCCCCTTCTGGGTACCCGGTGCGAATCAAAGACGCACCTCGGCCAAGGTGCGGCTCATCGTTCGGCGACTGGCCAGTCGGACATTGCATCCGAGGCTTGGTGGTTGGCCACTACCAACCGCTGGCAGACAACCAGGGCATTTTGCGATCATCAATGCTTGTGCAATGATGATGTGACACCCCGGCTCGACCAAACCGGTTCTCTGCAGTCGGTTCAGAGAACACTCGAAAAAGCCTTCCAGTCTAACGCAGAAGGCCCTTTCGGGTGCCCTCAAGGGCAGATACCCTTGAAGCGAGAAAGGCTGGCGACCTTTGAGGGCCGCCAGCCTGCCTGCGAAACCAAGAATTACTTGACTTCGGCCTTGGCGCCGGCTTCCACCAGCTTCTTGACAGCGGCTTCGGCGTCGGCCTTGGGCACTGCTTCCTTGACGTTCTTGGGAGCGCCGTCGACCAAGTCCTTGGCTTCCTTCAGGCCCAGGCCTGTCAGTTCGCGCACGGCCTTGATGACGCCGACCTTGTTGGCGCCAGCTTCGAGCAGAACGACGTTGAATTCGGTCTTCTCTTCAACGGCAGCAGCAGCGCCGCCGCCGCCAGCTGCGGGAGCAGCCATGGCAGCTGCCGACACGCCGAACTTCTCTTCGATGGCCTTGACCAGGTCGTTGAGTTCCATGACGGACATGCTGTCCAGGGCGGTGATGAATGCGTCTTTATCGAAAGCCATTTTGGGTTCCTAAAATCGGTTGAATTGGATGAATACGGATTGAGCGAGCGATCAGGCTGCAGGTGCTTCTGCGGCAGGAGCGTCGGCAGCGGGTGCTGCTTCGGCTTCGGCGGCAGGTGCGGCGCCAGCGCCCTTTTGATCGGCCACAGCAGCCAGAACGCGTGCGAAACGCGAGACGGGCGATTGCAGCAAGCCACAAATTTGGGCCAGCAAGACTTCCTTGGTCGGGATCGCAGCCAGGGCTTTCACGGCATTGGCGTCGAGCGCCTTGCCTGCGTAAGCACCAGCCTTGATCACCAACTTGTCGTTGGTCTTGGCAAAGTCAGCGATGACTTTGGCAGCTGCCACGGCATCTTCGGAGAAGCCATAGATCAGCGGGCCGCTCATGCTCTCGGTGACCACCTCGAAGGACGTGCCGGCAACAGCGCGGCGAGCCAGGGTGTTCTTCAGCACGTGAAGATACACACCTTGCGCGCGCGCGGTCTTGCGCAGCGTGTCCAACTGGGCCACTGTGAGTCCGCGGTACTCAGCCAGTGCCAGGGTCTGTGCTTTGGCCGCTTGGGCTTGCACTTCCGAGACAACGGCTGCTTTTTCGTTGCGATTGAGACTCAAGGTCCACTCCTTAAAACATGCCCACGCGAGGCTTTGGCCACAGGGCCGAACCCCACCCGGGCACACCCGGTTTCAGCGACCTTCCGTCTCAGGAACCCTTGGCCGCCATGGCTGGCGGCAAGCATCCGTTAACGGCGGGTACGCCATCTGCGTAGGCTGGCGGATTAAGCCTGGCTCGCGGTACTGCTGCGAACTCAGGCGCCTACGGTCTTTGATAGCCTGCGCACCTTCGAGGCTTGAACCTCTGGGGCGCACAGCCCACCAATTTCTTTCAAGCGTCCGCGCCAGACACGCGCGGGGCTTGGCCAACCCACTGCCAGCGGCAGCGATCAGCGTTGTTTGGATCAGGCGACGTTGATCGAACCGACGTCGACGCGAACGCCCACGCCCATGGTCGACGACACGGCAACCTTGCGCAGGTAGACGCCCTTGCTCGAAGCCGGCTTGGCCTTGGTCAGTGCGTCCAACAGTGCAGCCAGGTTGCCCTTGAGCTTGTCGGAATCGAACGAACGGCGGCCGATGGTGCCGTGCACGATGCCGGCCTTGTCGACGCGGAATTGCACTTGACCAGCCTTGGCGTTCTTCACGGCCGTGGCGACGTCAGGGGTGACGGTGCCCACCTTGGGGTTGGGCATCAGGCCGCGTGGGCCCAGGATGGTACCCAGGGTACCAACGATGCGCATCGTGTCCGGCGAGGCGATGACCACGTCGAAGTTGATGTTGCCGCCCTTGATTTGCTCGGCCAGGTCTTCCATGCCAACGATGTCGGCACCAGCGGCCTTGGCTTCTTCAGCCTTGGCGCCTTGGGCGAACACGGCCACGCGCTTGGTCTTGCCGGTGCCGTTGGGCAACACGACAGCGCCACGAACCACTTGGTCGGACTTCTTGGCGTCCACGCCCAGTTGCACGGCCACGTCGATGGATTCATCGAACTTGGCAACAGCGGTTTCCTTCAGGATGACCAGGGCATCGTCAATGGCGTACAGCTTGTTGCTGTCGACCTTGCCGACGTACGTCTTTTCACGTTTGGTGAGCTTAGCCATGTTATGCACCTTCCACGAGCACGCCCATCGAGCGGGCAGAACCAGCGATCGTCCGGACAGCGGCTTCCAGATCGGCTGCGGTCAGGTCTTTTTGCTTGGTCTTGGCGATTTCTTCGATCTGAGCACGGGTCAGCTTGCCAACCTTGTCAGATTGCGGACGGGCCGAACCCTTCTCGAGCTTCAGGGCCTTCTTGATCAGGACGGTCGCAGGCGGCGTCTTGAGGATGAAGGTGAAGGACTTGTCTGCGAACGCCGTGATCACGACGGGCAGCATCAAGCCGGGTTCCATCGCGGAAGTCTGGGCGTTGAACGCCTTGCAGAATTCCATGATGTTCAGGCCGCGCTGACCCAGCGCGGGACCGATTGGAGGCGAAGGGTTTGCCTTGCCTGCCGGGATTTGCAGCTTGATGAAGCCGATAATCTTCTTGGCCATAACTTTCTCCTAGAACCGCCCGACGGCCACGTCAGGTCGGTTGAGTCAAACGCCAGGCTTGTTCAAGATGAACTCCTGGCTCCTCTTGACGCGGTCTCGTTCGCGTCTGGGTACGGGGCACGTTTTCAGGCACCTTGCGATGCCCAGCCCCATGCCCGGGGCTTTGATTTTTCAGATCAGATTTTCTCGACCTGATCGAAGTCCAGCTCAACCGGGGTGGCACGACCGAAAATCGTGACCGACACGCGCAGCTTGGATTTTTCGTAGTTGACGTCTTCGATGGCGCCATTGAAGTCCGTGAACGGACCTTCCTTGACGCGGACGACTTCGCCCACTTCCCACTCGACCTTCGGCCGGGGCTTTTCAATGCCTTCCTGCATCTGGTTGACGATCTTCATGACCTCGTCTTCCGAGATGGGCACCGGGCGATTCTTGGCGCCGCCGACGAAACCGGTCACCTTGGAGGTGTTCTTCACCAGGTGCCAGGAGTCGTCGCTCATCAGCATCTCGACCAGCACGTAGCCAGGGAAGAAGCGGCGCTCAGTGACCGTTTTCTTGCCGTTCTTGACTTCGACGACCTCTTCGGTGGGCACCAGGATGCGGCCGAAAGAGGTTTGCATGCCGGCGCGGTCGATGCGTTCACGCAGATTGCGCTCGACAGCCTTTTCCATGCCGGAATAGGCGTGCACCACATACCAGCGCAGCGCGGGGGCGGCGGTGGTGGGGCTGGTTTGAACGTCGCTCATGGTGTCAACCTTGCTTAAATAGTGGAATCAGTGCTTCCAGCCGAGGATCAGGCCGTAGATCACCCATTCCAGCGTCTTGTCGGTCAGCCACAGGAACAAAGCCATGACCACCACGAAGGCGAAGACGTACAAAGTCATCTGGGTGGCTTCTGGACGTGTGGGCCAGACCACCTTGCGCATTTCCTTGATGGCGTCCTGGCCGAAGGCGGTCAGTTCACGGCCTTGGGCAGAAGTGAAAAACGCCCCCACAGCCGCAGCCAGCAAAACCAGCAAAACGACCACGCGCAGCCACAGGTCTTGCTTGCCCAACAGGTAAAACGCGGCCACGCCGCCCACGACCAGCAGGCCGGCGGCGGCCAGCTTCGCCTTGTCGGCGCTGGTGGAGACGGTTTCGATTTGTGAGGTGGCCATTTGCGTTGGTGTTTGAGGCGGCAAAGCCCGCGGGCTTCCAGGTCTTCACGACCTTCGCCTGCGGGCTGCTGGGAAATGCGTTTTCAGTCTTGCTGGTTTGTCAGTAGGTGGCAGGGGCAGTAGGAATCGAACCTACAACCTTCGGTTTTGGAGACCGACGCTCTGCCAATTGAGCTATACCCCTACGGACGAACCAAGCAGTTTACTTCATTAGGCGAGGATCTTGGCAACCACGCCGGCGCCGACGGTGCGGCCGCCTTCACGGATGGCGAAACGCAGACCTTCTTCCATGGCGATCGGGTTGATCAGCTTGACGGTGATCGACACGTTGTCGCCAGGCA
>NZ_CAKKNB010000009.1 GCF_918741295.1 Aquabacterium sp. CECT 9606 | reverse complement strand
GTGCTCAACACCGATGGCAGCTACACCTACACGCCAGCCACCAACTTCAATGGCACCGACGCCTTCACCTACAAGGCCAACGATGGCACGGCCAACTCCGCCCTGGCCACCGTCACCATCACCGTCACGCCGGTCAACGACGCCCCCGTCATCGCCACCAACGCCCTGACCATCAACCAGGGTGGCACCGCCGAGCCCCAGTTGCTGGTCACCGATGCAGACAACGCCAATGCCGATTTGCTGATCAACGCCAGCAGCATCCTGGGCGGGCACTTCGCCAATGCGACCACCGGCAACACCATCACCCAGTTCACCATGGCCGATGTGGCCGCTCACCAGGTGGTGTTCGTCCATGACGACAGCCAGCAGGCGCCCAGCTATGTCTTGTCCGCCAGCGACGGCGTGGCCACCACCAGCGCCTCCGCCGTGCAAACCAGCTTCACGCTGACACCACCCCCGCCCCCCGCGCCAACACCGGTGATATCGACCCCGCCGCCAACGCCTCCCGCCCCGCCTGCGCCGCCCGACACCAGCGAGAGCGATGGCGACAGTGACAAGGCTGAAGAGTCGGTGAACACGGGGGTCATCGCGGCCGCAGGCACGGGCTCGGCTCAGTCAGGCGCGCCCATCAACCGCCTGTCCTTCTTCGTGGACGCGAACAACCTTGCGCCCACCAACGCGGGCATCGTGGTCGTGCCACCGGCCAACCAGTACGGCGTGGACCTCAACAACCGCGTCATCACTGCCAGCACCGTGGCCGCCGCCAGCGAGGACACCTTCCGCTACTCATGGCTGCGCGCCCTGAACACCACGCTCAGCGACACCGAAAACCTGCGCAACAGCCTGGATGCCCTGCGCGAGCAATTGCAGAACGACGGCCTGGAACGCCGCCACCTGGTGGCCTCGTCCATCGCCGTGTCCACCGGCCTGTCGGTCGGCTACGTGATCTGGCTGGTGCGCGGCGGCGCCCTCATCGGCTCCATGTTATCGGCCATGCCGGCCTGGCAGATGATTGACCCGCTGCCCGTGTTGGCCCGGAGCCGCGGCACACGCCAGGCCGATACCGGCGAGGGCGACGATGCCTCCATCGAACACATCTTCGATGACGACGATGGCCCCGCCCCGCCACCACGGCCTGCCCCACCACCACCCACCCCGCCCACCATCGAAGAGGCCGCGCCATGAAGCGCCTGGCCACCCGCTTCTACCTGGCCATGGGCCTGTCATCCCTCCTGGTGACGATCGCCCTGGCCGCCACCTACCTGGGCCTGATCCCCGACCGCGAAGCGCTGGTGCGCCAGCACCGCGCCGTGCTGTCCGAGACCCTGGCCACCAGCGCCTCGGTGCTGCTGAACGAGGACGACACCAGCACGCTGGAACAAGCCTTGAAAATGGCCATCGAGCGGGAGCCTTCGCTGTTGTCCATCGGTATCCGCCGCGCCGACCGCAGCACCCTGCTGGCCCTGGGGGCGCATGAAGACTGGCAACCCACTTCGAGCGAGCAATCCACCGATGCGCAGGTGCAGGTGCCCCTGTGGCATGACGGGGCCGCTTGGGGGCAGCTGGAGCTGCGCTACTCGCCACTTCGGCATGAAGGCTGGCTGGGCTACCTGGACGACCCCTCGCTGCGTCTGAGTGCCTTCCTGTTCGTCTCCAGCTTCATCGCCTTCTCGCTTTACCTGGGCCGCATGCTGCGCCACCTGGACCCATCCCAAGCGATCCCTTCACGCGTGCGCTCGGCCCTGGACACCCTGACCGAAGGCCTCATGGTGTTGGACGCGCAAGGCCACACCGTGCTGGCCAACCAGTCGCTGGCCACCATCATGGGCGTCGAGCCCGATGCCCTCCTGGGCAGGTCAGCCGCCAGCCTGCCCTGGACCGACCGCGAAGGCCAGCCCCTGGTCACGCCGCTGCTGCCCTGGCAACAGGCCATCGACGAAAAGCAGACGCGCCGCGATGTGCTCATGTACCTGAGCACCGCTCGTGGCCAGCGCTACACCTTCCGCGTCAACTGCTCGCCCATCCTGGCCGCCGAGAAACCGCAAGGCGTGCTCATCAGTTTCCAGGACATCACCGAACTCGAAGAGAAAGAAGTGGCCCTGCAAGCCGCCAAGGAAGAGGCCGACACCGCCAACCGCGCCAAGAGCGATTTCCTGGCCAACATGAGCCACGAGATCCGCACCCCGATGAACGCCATCCTGGGCTTCACCGAACTGCTGCGCCGCCGCGCGCCCACCGCCCACAACGCCGACGAACAACGCCGCCACCTGGAGACCATCCACTCCAGCGGCCAGCAGCTGCTGGAGCTGATCAACGATATCTTGGATTTGTCCAAGGTCGAGTCCGGCCGCCTGGAGCTGGAGCGCGTGCGCTTCGCGCCGCACACCGTGGTCAGCGACGTCATCCGCGTGCTCGAGGTCAAGGCGCTGGAGAAGAAGCTGCTGCTGCGCATGGACCTGCCCCAGCCATTGCCCGCCACCATCGAAGGCGACCCCTCGCGCCTGCGCCAGATCATCACCAACCTGATCGGCAACGCGCTCAAGTTCACGCAGCAAGGCCAGGTCACCGTCAGCCTGCACCTGGACACCCACGCCTACCCGGCCACTTACCGCATCGACATCGCCGACACCGGCGTGGGCATCGCGCCCGACAAGATCGAATCGGTGTTCGAGCCTTTTGTGCAGGCCGAGACCTCGACCACGCGCCACTTCGGCGGCACCGGCCTGGGGCTGACCATCAGCCGGCGCTTCGCCAAGGCCATGGGGGGCGACATCACCGTCACCAGCAAGTTGGGTCAGGGCAGCGTCTTCCACGTCAGCTTCGACCCCGGCATGATCAAGGGCATCCCCTTCCTCAGCCCGGACGAGATGCTCCGCCAGGCCTCGGAGCTGGCCGTGCAAGCCACCGTCCACTGGCGCTTTCCGCCGCGCCGCGTGCTGGTGGTGGACGACGGCGCCGAGAACCGTGAACTGGTGCGCCTGGTGCTGGAAGAAACCGGCCTGGTCGTGGCCGAGGCCATCAACGGCCAGGAGGCCCTGGACATGGTCGCCCAGAGCAGCTTTGACCTGGTGTTGATGGACATGCAGATGCCCGTGATGGACGGCGTGGTGGCCACCCGCCTGCTGCGCGAGCGTGGCGTCAAGACCCCGATCCTGGCCCTGACCGCCAACGCCATGAAGGGCTTCGAGCAAGAGATCAACCAAGCCGGCTTCTCGGGCTTCCACACCAAGCCTTTGAACATCGGCACCTTGCTGACCGACCTGGCCCAGCGGCTGGGCGGTGAATGCCTGGCGCCCGAGGAAGTCCTCAAGCTCCGCGGCGCACCTGCCGACAACACAGGGAGTAGCGGCCCGGCCACCGGTCCTTCCGACAACAGCCCCTTGGTCTCCCGCTTGTCACAACACCCCAAATTGCGAAAAGTGGTGACCCGGTTCATGGACGAGTTCCCGGGCAAATTGGCATTGATGAAGCAATCCTTGGATCAGAACGACTTGAAAGAACTCGCTCTGCACGCCCACTGGCTCAAAGGCGCCGGCGGCAGCGTGGGTTTTGACGCGTACTTCGAGCCCGCCCGCCACCTGGAAGCGGCTTGCACGGTGGACGACGCCGTGCAGGCGGGCCACTGGCTGCAGCACATTGAAGAGCTCGGCCAGCGCATGGTGCTGGACGCGCCGCCCGGAGTGCCCGCATGAGCCGAGACCTCGTGGCCATGACCACGCCGTGGGATGGTGCCCTGGTGATGATGGTGGACGACGAGTCCATGATGACCGACGTCATCCAGACCCACCTCGAAGATGCCGGCTACACCCGTTTCGTGGCCTGCAACGACCCGCGCGAGGCCGTTCAATTGATCCGCCAGCACCAGCCCGATGTGCTGCTGCTGGACCTGATGATGCCCGGCGTGTCCGGCTTCGACGTGTTGCAGGCCGTGCGTGCCGACGAGGCCCTGCAGTACACCCCCGTCATCGTGCTGACCGCGGCGAGCGATCCAGCCACCAAGTTGCGAGCACTCGAGTTGGGCGCCACCGAGTTTCTCTCTAAACCTGTCGACTCCAGCGAGCTGGTCCTGCGGGTGCGCAACACCCTGGCCTTCAAGCGCTACCAGGATCGCCTGGCCTACGTGGACATGGTGACCGGCCTGTCCAACCGCGAGCGCTTCACGCGCCGCCTGGACGAAGCCCTGCAACACGCCCTGCCCCAGCAGCACATGCTGGGCCTGCTGCACCTGGGTTGCGAGCAATTCCGCCAGACCCGCGAGACGCTGGGCCCCCGGGCTGCCGACACATTGCTGCAGCAAGTGGCCACGCGCCTGCTCAACGTCGTCGTCGCGCCCCAGGATCGTGACTCCGCCGCCCTGCACCCCGAATCCCTGGGACTGGCCCGCGTCGACAGCCAGGACTTTGCCTTGATCCTGCCTGAGATGGCCCAGGCCGAAGACGCCGCCACCCTGGCCAAGCAGGTGATCCAGGAGCTGGCCGCGCCGTTCCAGATCGATGGCCACGACATCTTCCTGGTGCCGCACATCGGCATCGCCTTGGCGCCCAGCGATGGACAAACCGCCAATGGCCTGCTCAAAAGCGCCGACCTGGCCTGCTCCAAGGTCAAGGGCCACGGCAAATCGGGTTATGAATTTTTCTCGGCCGAACTGACGGCCCGCTCGATCGAGCGCCTGACGCTGACCAACCAGTTGCGCCTGGCCATCCACCGCCATGAGCTGCGCCTGCACTACCAACCGAAGGTCTGCATGCGCACCGGCCGCATTCTCGGGGCCGAGGCCCTGATCCGCTGGCAACACCCCGACCATGGCTTGCTGCTGCCCGGCCGTTTCGTGCCCCTGGCCGAAGAGACCGGTCTGATCGTCGAGATCGGCGACTGGGTCACGCAAGAGGCCTGCCGCCAGATGGCGCAATGGCATCAGCAAGGCCTGCGCGACCTGAAGGTGTCGATCAACGTGGCCAAGCCGCAGTTCGACAACGGCCACTTCCTGCAATACCTGCAGAAAGTGCTGGCCCGCACGCAACTGCCGCCCGAATGGCTGATGGTCGAGGTGACCGAAAGCATGCTGGTCAGCGACGTGGCCTGGGCGCTCAAGCAGATGAACGATTTGCAAGGTCTGGGTGTGCGCCTGTCGATCGACGACTTCGGCACCGGCTATTCATCGCTGAGCTACCTCAAGCGCTTCCCGGCCGATGAGCTGAAGATTGACCGATCTTTCATCATCGACCTGCCCGGTCAAACCAAGGACCAGGCCATCGTGCAGACGGTGGTGTCTCTGGGTCACAGCCTGAGCATGC
The DNA here is from genome assembly GCF_918741295.1 of Aquabacterium sp. CECT 9606. GTDB lineage: Bacteria > Pseudomonadota > Gammaproteobacteria > Burkholderiales > Burkholderiaceae_C > Aquabacterium. The sequence continues at coordinate 24,282 of NZ_CAKKNB010000009.1, read as the reverse complement.
AGGTGGTGGCCGAAGGTGTGGAAGAAGAAGACCAGTTGCGCATCCTTCAGCGCATGGGCTGCGACGTGCTGCAGGGCTTCCTGTTCAGCAAGGCCGTGCCGCCGCAAGCCTTCGAGGCCTTGCTGCAGGGCTCATCGGCCCTGGACCTGATCAGGCCCCCGGTGCCCCTGGGCGCCTGAACTCATCAATCCGGCAAGCGCCAGAAGAACCCAGCCCACAGGCCATTGCCCGCCGCGCTGGCCAGCACGATCACCTCGCCAGGCTGGCCGCGCCCTGAACTCATGAAGCCATGCAGCGCCGCCAGCGAACTGGCCGCCCCCAGGCAACCCTGCGTGTCCAGTTCATGGAAGATCCGCGCATCCGGCTGGCCCAGGGCTTCATGGGCGATGCCCATCTGTCGCGGTGACACGGCATAGGGCAAGAAATGCTTCACGCGGGCGCAGACCGGCGCAAAGCGCTCGGCCAGCTCACGTGGAAAACGCCCCCACAGGCGCGACAGGTCGGCCAGGTGCACCTGATCTGGCTTGTGAAAGCGGTAGTCCATGATGGCCTCGGTCGGCGGCAGCTGGCCGGGGATGGTGGTGGACACGCCCTGCAAGGTACTTTGGCCGCTCATGCCGCCCAGAAAACTCTCGGCCTGGCTGCCATCGCTGGCCAGGATGCAGGCGCCCGCCCCATCGCCATACAACAGGGCCGAACCGATGTCGCCTGGCAACAAGAACGGCGAGGCCGCCTCCACACCAATGATCAGCACCGGCCCCGCGCCCTGGCTGATCAGGCCCTGCGCCGTGAACCAGGCCAGCAAGGCCCCCACGCCGCCCGCGCGCACGTCAAAGCACACGGGGTTGGACAACCCTTCATCGCAGCCCAAGGCCTTGCCAATGCGGGCCGTCATCGAGGCGCTGATCACCGGCGGCGTCGAGGTGGCGCAGATCACGGCCGACAACTCCAATGCCCGCAGGCCTGCGGCCGCCAAGGCCCGCTGCCCCGCCAGCACGGCCAGGTCGATGGCGTCGGCACCCAGCACCCACTGGCGTGTGCGCACCGTGGGCTCCGGCGCCGGGGCCGCCCCACGCTGGGCCGCGCGTTCGGCCTTGGCCTGCAGCTGCGCTCGCCAATCGGGGCCCAACACGCGCTCGTGCAGCGCGTCGTTGTCCAGCTCGACTCCGCGTTGCCCTTGGGGGGCCAGGTCCACGGGGCGCGCCACCGAGGTCGACACCAGGCGAAGGCCCGGGCAAGCTTGCATCAACAGGTTCATACGCGTTTCTTCTGGCCCGCCCAGTAGGGCTCGCGCAGCTTGGCTTTCTCGATCTTGCCCGCGGCGTTGCGCGGGATGGCGGTGAGCAATTCCACCTTGGTGGGGCACTTGTAGCGCGCCAGGCTCTGGCGGCAATGGGCGATCAGCACGCGAGGCTCAAAGGCCGCCCCCTCGACCAGCGTGACGTAAGCCAGCACCTCTTCGCCCCAAAGCTCATGCGGTATGCCGATCACGGCGCAGTCGGTCACCACCGGGTGCGAGGCCAGTGCCAGCTCGATCTCGCGCGGGTAAATGTTCTCGCCGCCCAGCACGATCATGTCCTTGACGCGGTCGACGATGGTCAGGTAGCGCTCGTCATCCAGCGTGCCCAGATCGCCCGTCCAGAGCCAGCCGTCGCGGTTCGCTTCGACGCTGGCCTCGGGCAGGTTCCAGTAACCCGGAGAGACGCAAGGCCCACGCGCCACCACCTCGCCCACCGCGCCCACGGGCACGTCCTGGCCGTCGGGATCGACCACGCGGATGTGCGTGCCCAGCATCTCGCGGCCCGCTGAGGCCAATCTTGCCAAGGCGCGGGGCGAACCATCGAGCACATGGTCTTCAGGCCGCAGGATGGTCAGCAGGCCCGCGGTTTCGCTCAGGCCATAGCCCTGGAAGAAGCGGCATTGCAAGCGGGCCATGGCCTGCTCCAGCAGCGCCACGGGCATGGGCGCGGCGCCATAGGCCACAAAGCGCAGGTGGGCGAACTTCAGTTGGTCCACGCCCGGCTCGGCAAAGAGCCAACGCAGCATGGCAGGCACCATCAGGGTGTGGGTCACGGGCTCTTGCGCCAGGCAGCGTGCCGCAGGCATGGGCTCGAACTCGGTCAGCAGACGCAAGGTGGTGCAGGTGGCCGCGCAGGTCATCACCATCAGGGCGCCGCCCACATGGAACAGGGGCGTGACCTGCAAAAAGCGATCCTCGCCAGGGCGCAAATCGAAATCGCTCAGCAAGGCGGCGATGGCAGCGGCCAGGTTGGCGTGCGTCAACACCGCGCCTTTGGGCCGGCCCGTGGTGCCGCTGGTGTAGATCTGAACCAAGGGCGCGTGCACAGCCTCGGGGGGACGGGCTTGCAGTGCATCGCCCAGCAGCGTGCTGGCCGACATGAGCTGATCCAGTTGATCCCAGCCCGCAGGCGCCTGGTCCAGGGCCACCCAATGGCTAACCCCGGCGATCTCTTGACGCACCGGATCCAGGTTGCGCGCATACCCGGCCTCGGCCACCACCATGGTGGGCGAGGCATCCGTCAGTATCCAGCGCAGCTCGGGCACGCTCAGGCGCCAGTTGAGGGGCACCACCACGGCATCCACCCGCGCGGCAGCGTAATAAAGCGCCGCGTATTCCCAGCGGTTCTTGGACAGCACCGCCACGCGGTCGCCCGCTTGCAGGCCGCGGCTTTGCAGCACGGCGGCCAGGCGCCGCACCTCATCGGCGAACTCGCCATAGCTCAGGCTGCGACGGGCATCCACCACCGCCGGGAAGTTGGGAAACAGGCGCGCACTGCGCCACAGGTAGGTGTCAATGGTCATCTCAAGCCCAGTTCGATCCCGCCACTGACGGGCAGGCACACGCCGGTGACATAGCTGGCCAGCGGCGAAGACAAAAAGGCGATCACGGCGGCCACTTCTTCGGGCGTGCCCGCGCGGCCCACCGCCGCACGCGCGCCCAGCGCGGCGCGCACGGTGTCGGACACGGCGCCGCGCGTGCGTTCGGTGTCGATGAAGCCGGGCTCCACCAGGTTGCACGTCACCCCAAAGCGCGACACCTCCAGGGCCAGGCTGCGCACCAGGCCTTGCAGGCCGGACTTGGCGGCGGCATAAGCCACCTGGCCATGCGCGCCCAGCTCGCTGGCGGTTGAGCCCACAAAGACGAGGCGGCCAAAGCCTGCTTGCTTCATATGGGGCACACACAGCCGGGCCAGGCGCAGCCCCGCGAACAGCACGCTGTCCATCACGCCATGCAGGTCCGCGATGGGCACGTTCTCGATCACGCCGAAGGCCGCGGGCTGGCTGGCGTTGTGCACCACCACATCCACCGATCGATCCAGCGCGGCCAGTGCTTGCCAGAAGGCCTCATCGGCCAGATCGCCGACCAAGGCCTGCGCCGATCCACCCAAGGCGCGGATCTCACCCACGGCCTCGTGCAATCGCTGTTCATGCCGACCAGTCAGCACCACGTGCAGGCCTTGGGCCGCCAGGGCCAGGGCCGTGGCCTTGCCGATGCCGCGCCCAGCCCCGGTCACCAGCGCGGTGAGGCCCGGTGGGTGGGCAAGCCCAGGCTGGTCCATGTCTTCAGGCACGCGTCAGAACTGGTGGACGGCGGCCGCGAAGGTGCAGCCCGCCCCCACCGCCGCCAGCAGCACCTTGCTGCCCGGTTTGATGCGGCCAGAGCGCAGCGTCTCGTCCAGCGCGATGGCCACCGAGGCCCCGGCCGTGTTGCCATGGTGGGCCACTTCGTCGACCACGGCCTCGGGCGCAAAGCCCAGCTCCTTGGCCGCCATCTGAACCAGGTTGGCGTTGCCCTGGTGCGTGATGAAGATGTCGATGTCGGGCACCGTCAGGCCAGCGCGGTCCAGGGCTTGGTGGCAGGACTCCAGCGTGAAACGCAGGAAGAGCTCGAAGATGTCATTCTTGGGTTCGATGTGCAGGTAGTGCTGGCCTGCGGCCACCGTTTCAAAACTGGCCGGGCGCTGCGCGCCGCCAGCGGGGATGTAAGCGCCCATGCGCTCGATGCCCTCGGCCCCGCACACCATGCTCAGAAAGCCCGGCTTGGTCGTGCTCGGCTCCACCAGCGCACAGCCCGCGCCATCGGCGAACAACACCGTCGATCGGTGGTCCTTCGGGTTGACGTAGCGGCTGCGCGCATCGGCCCCGATCACGAGCACCCGGCGCGCGCCCATCTGGATCGACGCGGCGGCCAGGTCCAGCCCGTACAGAAAACCCGAACAGGCGGCCGAGATGTCAAACGCCATGCAACGCGCGCCCAGCTTGCGGGCCACGATGGTGGCCGTCGATGGGCTGGGCAGGTCGGGCGAGATGGTCGCCATGATGATGCGGTCCACCTGCGAGGCCGAGATCCCGGCCTGGTCCAGGCACCGCTGCGCGGCGATCACGGCCATGTCCGAGGTCGTCTCACCGGGCTGCAGCCAATGGCGGCTGCGGATGCCGGTGCGGCTGACAATCCACGCGTCGTCCACCGTGAGCCCGAAGCGGGCGACCAGTTGGTGGTTGTCCATGACCTGGGTCGGCGTGTAGCTGCCTGTGGCCGTGATGGAAACTGCTTGCTGCATCAAATGAATACTCCGCGCCGCTTCAGCGGCCCACCATGTCAACGGCGATCTTGCCCAGGGTACGGCGAGTCGCCATGCGGTGCTGCGCATCGGGCAGGTCTTGCAGGCCGATGACCTCGGTCAAGGCCGGGCGCAAGGCCCGCTCGTTGACCAGGCGCATGGCCTGCACCCACTCCCGGTGCGTGCCCGCGTGCGAGCCCAGCAGCGAGAGCTGCTTGTTCCACAAGTGCCGCAGGTCCACCTTGGCATCAAAGCCTTCGGTGGCCCCGCAGATCACCAACCGCCCGCCCCAGCTCAGGGCGTCGATGCCGATCTGCCAGGTCGTGGCGCCCACGTGGTCAAACACCACATCGACCCCTTTGCGCTGGGTGATGCGGCGCGCCTCGCGGGCCACGTCATGCAGGTCGCTGCGGATGACGTGGTCGGCCCCCAGCGCCTCGCAAAGCTCGGCCTTGCGCTCGCTGGACGCCACCGCAATGGCCACCGCGCCCAAGGCCTTGGTGAGCTGGATGGCGGCCGTGCCAGTGCCGCCACTGGCGCCAAAAATCAGCACATGTTCGCCCGGCTTGGTCTGGGTGCGCGTGACCAGCATGCGCCACACCGTGAGCATGGCGCTGCTGGTGACGGCCGCCTCGCTCCAGGTCAGGTGAGCGGGCTTGGGCAGGCACTGCGCGGCCTGCACACGGGCGTACTGGGCAAACGAGCCGATCAGCGGCCCGGTCTGGAAGCCCCAGACCTGCATGTCGCGGCAGAACAGCTCTTCGCCAGACAGGCAGCGGGAACAGGTCCGGCAAGATTGGATGGGGTAGGCCACCACCTCGTCACCCACCCGCGGGTAGACCACGCCCGGCCCCACCTCGACCACCACGCCCGCGGCGTCAGAACCCGAGATGTGTGGCAATGGAATCGCGATCCTGGGCAGCCCCTGGCGGGCCCAGATGTCGTTGTGGTTCAAGCCTGCGGCCTCCACCCGGATCACCACCTCGCCAGCGGCAGGGGAGGGGTCTGGCACATCGCCGTAGCGCAGCACATCCAGGCCACCATGTGCTTCGAAATAAACTGCTTTCACGACCACAAGCTCCCATGAATATGTGATGCCATGGAGAACTCTATCATCGGCCGTTTACCGAATAATCGACGGCGGCGCTAGCATCCCCGTCAACCGGGGGGAGGACATTCCCGCGGCTTCAAAGCCCAGCGCCTGTCAGGCCACGGCGCCCTTGCGCTCCAGCATGGCCTGCAGGTCACGCACCGTGGTGCACTCCTGCAAATCCTCGATCGCCAGTTCCACGCCAGTGCGCTCGGCCACGATGCCGATGAACAAAGCCATGCCCAAGGAGTCCCACCCCTCCACAGTTTCCAACACCGCATCGGGCCCGAACAGGCCGGGCAGGCTTTGCGTGGCGTCCTCGATGTCAGTGATTAAACGATCCATGGTGCAAACTCCCAATGAAATGCGTGCCGTTTGTATCATGGCCACGGCCATCGCCACGCCACACCACACCAACCACAGGATCACCATGTCCCTTCTCACCGAGCGCACCCTGGTCAGGGCCGGGGCCACGATGGAGCGCCAGTACCTCACCGGCCTGGACGTGCTGGCATCGCATGCCGCCACCGCGTGCATCCTGGTCTACCCCCAAGGTCTGGACGCCAAGGCACTGATGCAATCGCTGGCCGCCACCTTGAACGCCTACCCGGTGCTGGCCGGGCGGCTCAAGCGCGATGAGAAGGGCCACATCTTCATCGATGCCAGTGACCAGGGCGTGCCCTTCATCGTCAAGCAACACGCCGGGCCCTTGCCTCCCTATGGCGTGGCGCGGCCCATGAACCAGGGCATCCGCCAGTTCTTCAAGCGCATTTACCCGTGGCAGGTGGTGGACCGGCCCCGCGCGCTCATGGTGATCGAACTCCACCAGTTCAGCGATGGCGGCGCCGTGCTGTCGATCAACCCGGTGCACTCGGCCTGCGACGGCGGCGCGCTGTGGGTCTTCCTGATGGATTGGGTTCGAACCCACCATGGCGGCACCCTCACACCACCGGTGCTGGACCGCAATGCGGTGATCCGTTTTGGCCAAGAAAACATGCACCGGCCTTGCGAGCATCCCACCGTGCGCCTCACTCCGCTGCTGCAACGGGTGGTCTTGTACACGCGCTTTGCCTGGCAACACGTCACCCAGCTCGACAGGGTCATCTTCCGCATCACCCCGCAGCAAGTGCAGCAGTGGAAGGACGAGGCCAAGGCCCAACTGCCCGAAGGCACCAGCGTGGCCGCCCATGACCTGGCCATTGCCCACTGCCTGCGGGCCTGGTCAGCCCACCTGCGGGCCAGCAAACCCCGAGCCATCACCGTGATCACCGATCTGCGCTTTCGGCGCCAGCTGGGCCTGGCGCGCAAGTTCATCGGCAACGCGCTGGGGCGCGACCTCGTCACCCTGAGCCCCCAGGAGCTGGCCGATGGGAGCCTGCCCACGCTCGCCCAACGCTGTCACATCCCGCTGGATCGGATCAGCCAGGACGAGTTGCTGGGCTACCTGGGCTACATCGAAGGCCATCGCCAACGGCACACCGTGGGTCAGCTTCTGTCAGAGGGTGGCAAGCAATTGGTCGAGGCGGGCATCATCGTCAACAACTGCGCGCACTTCCCGGTCTACAAGATGGACTTCGGCCAAGGGCCGCCCAGCTGGCACGAAACCGAGCGGCCACCCTACCGTCACCTGCTGTTGACGCCCACGCCCGGCACGGACGGTGGCTTCGACGTGCGACTGACCGCCCGCCGGGGCGAACTGGCCGCCTTGCGCTCGCTGTGAACCAGCTCAGCCGACCTCGCACACCTTGAGCATGTTGGTGCCGCCCGGGTAGCCCATGGGCTCGCCGCAGGTGATGGCGTAGGTGTCGCCCGGCTTGAGCACGCCGCTTTCCACCAGCAGCGATTCGGCCTGCTTGAGCGCCTCGTCGCGGTCGGTGTGGCTGCGGATCAGCAAGGGCTGCACATTGCGGTACAGCGCCATCTTGCGTTGCGAGATGGGTTGCGCCGTCATGCCAAAAATCGGCACGTGGATCTTGTGCCGGCTCATCCACAGCGCGGTCGAGCCCGACTCGGTCAAGGCGATGATGGCCTTGCAACCCAGGTGGTGCGCCGTGAACAGCGCGCCCATGGCGATCGACTGGTCAATGCGGCCAAACTTCTTGTTGGTGAAATCGGCGTCCAGCGTCACGTCTTCGGCGCCCTCGGCGGCCAGCGCGATCGCGGCCATCTGCTCCACCGTCTCGACCGGGTATTTGCCGGCGGCGGTTTCGGCGCTCAGCATCACGGCATCGGTGCCGTCCAGCACCGCATTGGCCACGTCCGACACCTCGGCGCGCGTGGGCACCGGGTTCACGATCATCGACTCCATCATCTGCGTGGCAGTGATCACCACCTTGTCCATCTCGCGTGCCAGCTTGATCATGCGCTTTTGCAGCGCCGGCACCGCCGCATTGCCCACCTCCACGGCCAGGTCGCCGCGCGCCACCATGATCCCGTCAGATGCCTTCAGGATGCTTTCCAGGTTGGGAATGGCCTCGGTGCGCTCGATCTTCGCGATCAGGGCCGGGCGGTGTTTCCAGGGCTCGCCCGCCACGTTGCACAACTGGCGCGCCATCTCCATGTCGGTTGAATTTTTGGGAAAGGACACGGCGATGTAATCGCACTGGAAGCTTGCCGCCGTCCTGATGTCTTCCATGTCCTTGGCCGTCAAGGCAGGCGCGGTCAGGCCGCCACCCTGCTTGTTGATGCCCTTGTTGTTGGACAGCTCACCACCCACCTTCACGATGGTGTTGACAGCCTCGCCCTTGACCGACTCCACGGTCAGCACCAGCAGGCCATCGTTCAGCAGCAGGATGTCGCCAGCGCGCACATCGCGGGGCAGTTCCTTGTAGTCCAGGCCCACGCCGTGGAGGTCACCCGGCTCGACGCGGCTGGCGTCCAGCACGAAAGGCTGGCCGTTTTCCAGCGTCACGCTGCCCTCGGCGAACTTGCCCACTCGGATCTTGGGCCCCTGCAGATCGGCCATGATGGCCACCACCTTGCCCACCTTCTTGGCCACCTCGCGCACCAGGGTGGCGCGGTCGATGTGATCCTGAGCCTTGCCGTGTGAGAAGTTCAGGCGCACCACATCGACCCCCGCGCGCAGCATGCGCTCCAACACCTCGGGTGACGAGGAAGCAGGACCCAGGGTGGCGACGATCTTGGTGGCACGTGGCATGGTATTTCGACTCGTTCAGAGTGGCAGTTGTCTCGCAAACAGTGTCCCACCAAACCGCCAGGTGAAAAGCCGGAATTGGTGCAACAAGACCCTCGCTTGTCGTGTCTTCCCCCGAGACATTACACTGACTCGCACACCTTGCACCCTGAGGTAATGCTTCAGCAAAGTGTCCGATCAGCCGACATGCCAAGGGAGCCCCCAAGCAGTCCATCCCATGAGCCAGCCCACCATCGTTTTCTCGCACGCCAACAGTTTCCCAGCCAGCACCTACCGCGAGCTGCTCGACGCTTGGCGCGCGGCCGGCTACGCCGTACACGCCATTGAAAAAATCGGGCACGACCCGCGCTACCCCGTCACCGCTGACTGGCCGCACCTGGTCCGCCAACTCAAGGATTTCATCGACCACGAAGTGGGCCACCCCGTCTATCTGGTCGGCCACTCTTTGGGCGGCTACCTGAGCATGATGCTGGCCAGCCGCCACCCCGAGCTGGCCCGCGGCGTGGTCGTGCTGGACTCACCCCTGTTGCACGGCTGGCGCGCCTGGGGCCTGAAGCTGGTCAAGGCCCTCGGCGTGGTTGACCGCGTCATGCCCTCCGGCGTGGCCGCCCAGCGCTGCCACGAATGGCCCACCCTCGAGGCCGTGCGCGAGCACTTCATTGCCAAGCCCAAATTCGCCGCCTTCCACCCCGGCGTGTTCGACGCCTACGTGCAGCACGGCACCGAACACCATCCCAGTGTCAGCCGCCGCCTCAGCTTCAAGCGCGAGATCGAATCCCGCATCTACAAAAGCATGCCCGTGAACCTGGTGCAGGAGTTCCGCCGCCATCCGCCGACCTGCCCCATGGCCTTCATCGGCGGCACGCGCTCCAAAGAGCTCCGGGCCGTTCAGCTCGGCGGCGTGCGCCGCGTGGTCGGCTCGGCCAACATGTCGTGGATCGCCGGCACCCACCTGTATCCTTTCGAGCAACCGCAAGCCACCGTGGCCGAAGTGCTGCGCTGGCTGACCCACTTCCAGACCCCCTCCGCTCCCGACATCCCAACGCGATGACCGCACCCGCCTCCGTTGAGCCGCCCCTGCCCTTCGTCACCGTGACCAACTGGGTGCGTGCGGCCAACCTGTGCGGCATCGACATCGGCCGCATCTTCGAAGAAGAAGGCGTCGACACCAGCAACCTGCACCCCGAGACCGCCGTCATCCTGCGCGAGACCATGCAGCGCGTCATGCAGCGCTGCGTCGACGAAACCCGCGCACTGGGCCGTGGCCAGCACTTCCCCCTGGTGCTGGGCGAGACCTTCGCCTTCGAGTACATGTCGGACATCGAAACCTTCATCACCACCAGCCCGACGCTGCGCGAAGCCGCCCGCTCACTGGAATGGATCCCGCCATTGCTCAACCCCTACATGCAGATCTCGCTGGCCGAGCATGGCACCGAGGCACGCATGTCGGTGGCGTTCAACCACCCGGAGGCCTCGCCCGAGACCACCTGGCATTTCACCGAAGGCGTGTTCGCCAGCCTGCTCAAGTTCACCCGCATGCTGCTGGGCGGACAGCAGCTGTTCGGCCGCATCACCTTGCAACACGCGCCCCACCAGGATTGCGGGGCGTGCGAAGCCTTTTTCAACGTGCCCATCTCGTATTCGGCGCCGGTCAGCGCCATGTGGTTCGACCGGGCTCTGCTGGACCTGCCGCTGCGCGGCGGCTTTCCGCGTTTGCACGAACAAGCCGCCCAACGCGTGGTTCAGCAAGTCGCCCAGCGTGCCGAGCAACAGCAGCAAGATGCCAGCGCGCTCGACCACACCGGCCCCCTGGTCCAGCAGATCGAGCGTGCCCTGGCGCACAAACCGCGCCTGCTGGGCCTGGGCCTGGAAGCCCTGGCCGAAGAACTGCACATCCACGCCCGCACCCTGCAACGCCGATTGCGCGAGGTGGGTGACAGCCACTCAGCCATCCTGGCCCGCGTGCGCTACAGCCTGGCCCGCCAATGGCTGCAAGACCCGGCCTTGCCCATCGAAGACATCAGCGACCGCCTAGGGTTCTCTGACCGGCGCAGCTTCACCCAGGCTTTCACGCGCTGGTCGGGCGTCACGCCCAGCCAATACCGCCGCAGCCCCGGCCCCTGACGAAAAGCCTGGTGTTTTCCCTAGCCTTGGCGTGTCGTGAAAATTACCCTGCTGTCGTTGCACACCATAGCCCAGCGGGCGCCAACTGCCTAAAGTTCATTCATCGGAAAGCCTGTGCCCAGTGCGCAACCCCCTGCCGAGGAGATCCCCATGAGCACCACAAAAATGAACCCGCCTCCCATCATCCCGCGTGAAAAGCTGGATTTCGGGCTGGACGGCGACATCCCCCAATACTGGTTGAACGGCGATCCGTTCAAGACCCGTTTCTTCGATGCCCTGTCCACCCTTTTCCCGGTGGGCGAGCGCTTCTTCATCACCTGCGTGCGCGACTTCAAAGACCGCACCACCGACCCCAAGGTGCTGCAGGACATCAAGGACTTCACCCGCCAGGAAGGCCAGCACGGCATCGTCCACACACGCTACAACGACCGCCTGCAAGCCCAGGGTATTGCGGTGAAAGAGATCCTGGCTGGCCAGGAAAAGCGCCTCTTCGGCATCATCCGCAAGCACACCTCGCGCGAGTTCACGCTGGGCATCACAGCCGCGGCCGAACACATCACCGCCATCATGGCCGACTGCTTCGTTGAGCGCCCCGAGATCTTCGAAGGCGCCGACGACCGCATCCGCGCCCTGTACGTGTGGCACGCCATGGAAGAGATGGAGCACAAGGCCGTTGCCTTCGACGTGCTGCAGAACATCGCCAAAAGCAGCTACCGCAACCGCGTTGGCTCCATGCTGCTGGTGACCGTGCTCTTCCCCTTCCATGTCTTCCGGATCATGAAGCACATGTTCGAAGTCGATGGCTTCAGCCGCTGGCAACGCACCAAGATCTGGGCCAAAGGCCTGTGGTGGCTCTACAAGCCGGGTGGTCTGTTCTCGCCCATGGTCGGCAAATACTTCAGCTACCTCAAGCCCGGCTTTCACCCGTGGCAAGACCCCGTCGTGCCCAGCTACGACAACTGGCTGCGCATCCTGAAGGAAACCGGCGACCCCATCCTGGCCGGCAACCGCCTGCACGGCGCCCACGCCTGAGGAGACCACCATGAATCAGCACAATCCCATCGTCCCGCGTGAAAAACTCGATTTCGGCCTGGAAGGTGACATCCCCAAATACTGGTTCGGCGGCAACCCGTTCAAGACGCGCTTCTTCGACGCCATGTCGACCATCTTCCCCGAAGGCGAGCGCTTCTTCATCTCCTGTGTGCGCGATTTCCGCGACCAGGTCAGCGACCCGGTCCTGCGCGAAGAGATCAAGCATTTCATCCGCCAGGAAGGCCAGCACGGCATTGTCCACAGCCAGTACAACGAGCGCCTCAAAGCGCAAGGCATCGACGTCGACATGCTGGAAGGCATGCAGCGCGGCCTGATCGAGTGGATGCGCAAGTACCTGCCCAAAAAGCACACGCTGGCCAACACCGCCGCCGCCGAGCACATGACCTCGATCATGGCGCACAGCTTTTTTGCCCGCAAGGACATCATGGCCTCTGCCGACCCGCGCATGCGCGCCATGTACGCCTGGCACGCCATGGAAGAGATCGAGCACAAGGCCGTTGCTTTCGACGTGATGCAAAAAGTGGCCAAGGTCGGGTATCTGCGCCGCGCGGTGACCATGGTCGAAGTCACCCTGGGCTTCACGATCAATGCCATGCTCAGCACGCGCTACATGCTCAAGGTCGATGGCTTCAGCCGTTGGGAGCGCACCAAGCTGTGGGCGCAGGGCCTGTGGTGGCTGTACAAGCCAGGCACCGGCCTGTTCATGTCGATGTTCTTCCAGTACATCCACTACTACAAGCCTGGCTTCCACCCTTGGCAGCAAGGCCAGATGGACAGCTACAAGCTCTGGCTGGACACCTTCAACCAGACCGGCGACCCGATCCTGGCCGGTGAAGTGCTGCACGCCGCGGCCGCCTGAGCAAGGGCGGTCTCAAGTTGCTCAGTCGACGGCCGATATGGCCGTATGACCGTCCTGCGCACCACCGACGCCCCTGACTGCCCGGCTCCCCCCGCGGCGGCCGTGCCCATCGTGCCGCGCGAGCATCTGGACTTCGGCTTGGACGGTGACATCCCCCGCCACTGGTTTGGCGGCGACCCGTTCAAGACGCGTTTTTTCGACGCGATGTCCACGCTCTTCCCCGAGGGCGAGCGCTTCTTCATCGCCTGCGTGCGCGATTTCCGCGACCAAGTCACCGACCCCGAGCACCTTCAGTCCATCAAGGATTTCACCCGGCAGGAAGCTCAGCACGGCATGGTGCACTCGGCCTTCAACCGTCGCCTGGCGGATCAAGGCATCAAGGTCGACCGCATCCTGGCCAACCAGCGCCGCTTCCTGTTCGATGTGACCCGCCAGAGCCTGTCGCGTCAGCAAACCCTGGCCATCACCGCCGCCTCGGAACACATCACGGCCATCATGGCCCAGGGTTGGTTCGAGCGCCGCGACCTCTTCCGTGGCGCCGACCCGCGCGTTCGCGCGATGTACGTCTGGCACGCCGTTGAAGAAATCGAACACAAAGGCGTCGCATACGACGTCATGCAGCAAGTGGCCCACGTGGGCTACCTGGGGCGCGTGCTCGCACTCCTGCAGGTCAGCATCAACTTTCCGCTGTTCATATTCCAGATCCTGGGGCACATGCTCAAGGTCGACGGCTTCAGCCGCGCTCAACGCCTCAAACTGTGGGCGAAAGGCCTGTGGTGGCTGTACGGCCCTGGCGGCATGGTGTCCGACATCATGCGGCCCTACCTGGCCTGGTACAAACCGGGCTTCCACCCTTGGGACTCAGGCATGCCGCCCAGCTACAAGGTGTGGGCTGAAGCCCTGCAACGCACGGGCAATGTGATCGCCGCCAGCGACGCCCTGCAATCCAACGCCGGTCAAGGCAACTGAAGCTCGCGCGCCAACCGCGCCGCATCCTGCCCATTGAAATTTTGCTGCAGGTACTGCCGGATGCGGATCAGGCGCTGCCCTTCATCCAAGGAAGCATCCTGTGTCAAGTGAGCCCACTCCTGCCGAGCCTTGTCGGCCTGCACCCGCCAACCATCACCGCTGCTGGAGGCCGCCGATGCCAGCAAACCCGCCGATGCAGGCGCCCTGGCCAGCACGTCGTCCAGGCTAGACGCCGCGGGGATCCGGGGGCTCGCCATCAAGCTGGCGATGCGGCGCTGCAGGGCCGCCTCGTCTTCGCCAAAAAACGCCTCTGCCCAGTCGGCACCCAGCAATTGCCGGCGCACCTGGTGCTGCTCGTTCAACGTGGCCTGCCAACTCTTGGGCTCGGTGCCATTGAACGGATGCTGCCAATCGTGGTTTTGCAAACGCGCGTAGCGGTCCCAGATGGCCAACACCTGCGCGCTGTTGGCCTGCCCCAGGTCCGCCAGAGCGTCCTGCTCCAGGGTCGCGCGCACCTCCACCATGGTCACGCCTTTGCCCAAGGGCAGGTAGCTGTCAAACCGTTCGCGCAAGGCACGACCTGGCACCAGCTTGCCGCCCAGCACCGACCACGCCTTGGGTGCCCAGCCGCCGGGGGGCCGCACTGCGGCCCCTTTGGCCACCGGCGGCGCAGGCTCCAGGCCTGAGGCCGCCACAGGCAAAGCCGCCTTTCCGGCCTCCACCTCGGGCCCTTGCCCCCGCTCGTACCACCAGACCAGCAAGCCGGCGATGGCCAGGACCAGCAGCGCGCGCTTGACCATGGCCGGTCAGCCTGCCGCGCGCTTTTGCAGAATCTCGAACGCCGGCAGGGTCTTGCCTTCCAGCACTTCCAGGAACGCGCCGCCACCGGTCGAGATGTAGCCCACGTCCTTCTCGATGCCGTATTTGGCAATCGCCGCCAACGTGTCGCCACCACCCGCGATGCTGAAGGCACTGGATTCGGCAATCGCCTTGGCAATGGTCCTGGTGCCATTTTCAAACGCGGCAAACTCGAACACGCCCACGGGGCCATTCCACACGATCGTGCCCGCGGCCTTCAACTTGGCCGCCAGGGTCTCGGCCGTCTTCGGTCCGATGTCCAGGATCATGTCGTCGTCGGCCACCTCAGTCGCCGCCTTCACGGTGGCCGGCGCATCGGCGGCAAAGGTCTTGGCCACCACCACATCTTCCGGAATAGGCACTTCCGCGCCACGCGCCTTCATGGCCTCGATCACCGCCGTGGCCGCCCCCACCAGGTCCTTCTCAACCAGCGACTTGCCCACGTTCAAACCTGCCGCCAGCATGAACGTGTTGGCGATACCGCCCCCCACGATCAGGCCATCCACATTCTTGGAAAGCGCCTCCAGGATGGTCAGCTTGCTGGACACCTTGGAGCCCGCCACGATGGCCACCAGGGGCCGCTTTGGCGCCGCCAAGGCCTTGTTCAGCGCATCGATCTCGGCCGACAGCAAGGGTCCTGCACAGGCCACCTTGGCATACTGCGCGATGCCATAGGTCGTGCCCTCAGCACGGTGCGCCGTGCCAAAAGCGTCGTTCACAAAGATGTCGCAAAGGGCCGCCAGCTTGCGAGCCAGTTCTTCGCTGTTTTTCTTCTCGCCCTTGTTCAAGCGGCAGTTTTCCAGCAACACCACATCGCCTTGCGCCACCGTCACGCCATCTACCCAGTTTGACACCAGCCTGACCTCGCGCCCCAGCAGTTCGCCCAGGCGCTTGGCCACGGGCGCCAGCGAATCCGCCATCGTGAACTCGCCCTCCGTCGGCCGGCCCAAGTGCGACGTCACCATCACCGCGGCGCCGGCCTTGAGCGCGAGCTCAATCGCGGGCACCGAAGCCCGCACGCGCGTGTCTTCCGTGATGTTGCCGGCATCGTCTTGCGGCACGTTTAAATCGGCGCGGATGAACACGCGCTGGCCAGCCACCTTGCCTTGGGCCACGAGGTCTTCAAATCGGAGGATGTTCATGATGATGAAATAGAGGTGAAAGACGAAACGGAATTTGGGCCTGATTGTAGATAGCCTCGCTGCGCCCAACACCAGGGGTCAATCCGGGAAGCCGCACGTTCGTTACAAACCTCAAGCAGAGTCACCACCCCAGCCCCAGTTTCAAGGCCAGCAGAACCACCATACCGCTCATGATGGTGCCGAGCATTCCTTTTCGCCACCAAGCCCATGCCACTGCCGCAGCCGTTGCAAAAAAACGGGCATCGCGCCAGTCATGCGGCCAATGCCCCTGCACAAGCAACACCTCCGGGAACACAACAGCGCTCAAGGCGGCCAAGGGCGCGTAGCGCAAGCCGCGCTCCAGCCAAGCAGGCAAGCGCCATGGCTCTTTGCTCAAGAAAAAGAAAGACCGGGTGAACGCAGAGATCGCCACCAGCCCCAAGGCCGCGATCACCATCTCCGTGGTGCTCATCGGTGCACTCAAGGCGCCCAACTCACGCCCCCTTGGACGGCCCCGCAGCGGCCCCGTCCTTGCGATGCATCTCGGTCACCTTGTCCAGCAACAGCCCACAGGCCACCGCCGAAGCCACGGCCACCACCATGTTGAGCTTGAACGGCAAACCGAAAGCCGCCACCGCGGCGGTCCCCGCCAGCCCCGCGCTCAGCGCCGTCGCCCGGTCGTTGGTCAGAGACACCAGCAGCCCTACCAAGGCCAAGGTCCCCGCGAACCCCAGCCCCCATTGAGTGGGGATCGCGCCCGCGAACAACACGCCCGCCAGGGACGCCACATTCCACGCGACCCAGTTGACCGAAAACAAGCCCACAAAGTAGGCCAAGGGTGCCGGATTCTCTGAGCTGGCCGGCAGCGAGGTCCCATGCCTTTGCATCATCATCACGTAAGTGATGTCGGCCGTGAGGTAGCCCGCCACCAAACGCCAACGCAAGGGCAAACTCATCATGTGCACGCGCATTTGCGCGCTGAAAATGACGAACCGGAGGTTCACGCACAGGGCCGTCACCCAGACCACCCACAGAGGAGCGCCGGCCAGCATCAAAGGCAACGCCGCCAACTGGGCGCTCGCCGCGAAAACGCTCAGGCTCATCAGCAAAGCAATCGGCAGGGGCAGCCCTGCCTTGACCATGGCCACGCCTGTGACCAACCCCCAGGCCAGCACGCCCGGCATCACCGCCCCCATGTCATGGGCGCCCCGGCGAAACTCCGCATGCCGCCACAACGATGTGTGGAGCAAACCCCACGGTCCCGTATCTCGACTCATGCCGCCATTGTCACGGCAAGACCCTGCTCCGCTTCGTCAATGCCCGCTCGATTTGGCCGATTTGCCTTTACCAGGTTTGGCCTCAGGCTCTTCCGTATCCTCATCGTCGTTGTCGGCAGGTGCCGACGGCTTAGAAGCTGCGGCGGGCGGTGCTGGTCGTGGCACCACCGGCGCGATTCCTTCCAGCTTGTTCTCGCGCATGTATTCGTCCATCTCACGCCACCCCGTGAACACCGCCGACTTCTCAGCTTTGGGATTCAGCAGGTAACAGTCTTCAATGGCCCGCATCGCGTGTCGGCAAGCACTGCCCACGGCTTTTGCATCGGCCACTTGGCGCTCGGCCGCCTTCTCTGGAGTTTCAATGCCCAGTTGGTCGCAGCCTGACAGGCCCATCACGCCCATCAACATGCCCGTGACCACGAACCAAGCCCTGGTCCATCGCCAAGCTGCCACTGAACTCCATGCCATCCTCATTTTGTGCTCCAAATCGCCACGCTGTGCCGCCCATGCAGCACGCTGCCTCTGCATTCGCAGGCGATAGCGCCAACATGGGTCTGCCTTCGTTTACGACCAGACCGAAGGCCAACTTGAGTCAATTCTCATCATCCGAGAAAAAAGAAAGGGCCCCTCAGGGCCCTTGGTTCGTCGCTCCGGTGTGTGACAGTCATCACGCCCCCCGTTCACCTATCAGTGAATCAAACGATCTTCGGCTTCGACAAACAACTCGTCCAGGATCAAAGCATCTGGTTCTTCCCCGCGGCTCCAAAAAAGCATCAGCACAATGATCTTGAGGTCTTCCAAACTGATCGGACCGCCAGGTATCACCAAGGCGCGATCCAGCACCACTTCTCGCAAGCGGGTCGACAACACGCCAGCCGACTCCAAAAATTGCAGGAAGCCCAGCGCCTCGGCACCCAAATGCTCCAACTCCAAGGTCGAATACACACGGGTGCTGCCTTCGGATTGGTCCAACCCTTCGTGAGAAGACAAGGTATTCAGACCATCCAGCCAAACCAAAGCCTCTCGGATCTCATCGGCTTCAAATCCCACCGCAGTGAGCTTACGCGCCAAGAGGTCAGACTCAGGACAGGCATCGGGCCGCCAGTAGTGTTCGTAAAGGTAGACCAAGACATCGAACATGAAAACACTATAGCGCAATGAATCGCTGCCAGCACAGCGAAGGTGAAACAGAGCGTCCCACAAAGCAAAAAGCCCAACCTTGCGGTTGGGCTTCATGGCATTAATAGCCTGACGATGTCCTACTTTCACACGGGAACCCGCACTATCATCGGCGCTGAGTCGTTTCACTGTCCTGTTCGGGATGGGAAGGAGTGGTACCAACTCGCTATGGTCATCAGGCTTAACTGTTCACCGGCCTGTGTTCTCTAGATCGAGGCACAAGCCAGTTTAATTCGCAGAGTCGAGATTATATCAGCGTTATTTGATTTTTGATCACGTCGCAGCGCCAATATCTTTTGAAGATATATTTTGGCAAACGGCTAACGGATTCAACAGTCACTGTTGACGACTTGGTGAATCTATTTCGATTCATCACAAGCATCAAAGTTATAGGGTCAAGCCTCACGAGCAATTAGTATTGGTTAGCTTAACGCATTACTGCGCTTCCACACCCAACCTATCAACGTCCTGGTCTTGAACGACTCTTCAGGGGGCTCAAGGCCCCGGCAAGACTTATCTTGAGACGAGTTTCCCGCTTAGATGCTTTCAGCGGTTATCTCTTCCGCACTTAGCTACTCGGCAATGCCACTGGCGTGACAACCGATACACCAGAGGTGCGTCCACTCCGGTCCTCTCGTACTAGGAGCAGGCTCTCTCAATCTTGCAGCGCCCACGGAAGATAGGGACCAAACTGTCTCACGACGTTTTAAACCCAGCTCACGTACCTCTTTAAATGGCGAACAGCCATACCCTTGGGACCGGCTACAGCCCCAGGATGAGATGAGCCGACATCGAGGTGCCAAACACCGCCGTCGATATGAACTCTTGGGCGGTATCAGCCTGTTATCCCCAGAGTACCTTTTATCCGTTGAGCGATGGCCCTTCCATACAGAACCACCGGATCACTTTGTCCTACTTTCGTACCTGCTCGACTTGTCAGTCTCGCAGTCAAGCACGCTTATGCCAATGCACTATCAACACGATTTCCGACCGTATTTAGCGTACCTTCGAACTCCTCCGTTACACTTTGGGAGGAGACCGCCCCAGTCAAACTGCCCACCATACACTGTCCCCATCCCGGATAACGGGACAAGGTTAGAACCTCAAACACACCAGGGTGGTATTTCAACGTTGGCTCCACAGCACCTAGCGGCACTGCTTCAAAGCCTCCCACCTATCCTACACAGATCTGTTCAAAGTCCAATGTAAAGCTACAGTAAAGGTTCATGGGGTCTTTCCGTCTTTCCGCGGGGAGATTGCATCATCACAAACATTTCAACTTCGCTGAGTCTCTGGAGGAGACAGTGTGGCCATCATTACGCCATTCGTGCAGGTCGGAACTTACCCGACAAGGAATTTCGCTACCTTAGGACCGTTATAGTTACGGCCGCCGTTTACTGGGACTTCGATCAAGAGCTTGCACCCCATCAATTAATCTTCCAGCACCGGGCAGGCGTCACACCCTATACGTCGACTTTCGTCTTTGCAGAGTGCTGTGTTTTTATTAAACAGTTGCAGCCACCGATTCTTTGCAACCTCATTGGGCTCCCCAAGTAAATGGTTCACCTACTAAAGGCACACCTTCTTCCGAAGTTACGGTGTCAATTTGCCGAGTTCCTTCTCCAGAGTTCTCTCAAGCGCCTTAGAATACTCATCTCGCGCACCAGTGTCGGTTTGCGGTACGGTCAATCTATAGCTGAAGCTTAGTGGCTTTTCCTGGAAGCAGGGTATCACTCACTTCGTCTGCAAGCAGACTCGTTATCACCCCTCATCTAATCCCGGCGGATTTGCCTACCGGGCATGACTACAGGCTTGAACCAACATATCCAACAGTTGGCTGAGCTAACCTTCTCCGTCCCCACATCGCACTATAGATCGGTACAGGAATATTGACCTGTTTCCCATCAGCTACGCATCTCTGCCTCGCCTTAGGGGCCGACTCACCCTACGCCGATGAACGTTGCGTAGGAAACCTTGCGCTTTCGGCGAGGGGGCTTTTCACCCCCTTTAACGCTACTCATGTCAGCATTCGCACTTCTGATACCTCCAGCAGGCTTCACAACCCACCTTCTCAGGCTTACAGAACGCTCTCCTACCATCTGCAATAAATTGCAAATCCACAGCTTCGGTAACTGGCTTAGCCCCGTTACATCTTCCGCGCAGGACGACTCGATCAGTGAGCTATTACGCTTTCTTTAAATGATGGCTGCTTCTAAGCCAACATCCTGACTGTTTTAGCCTTCCCACTTCGTTTCCCACTTAGCCAATTTTAGGGACCTTAGCTGGTGGTCTGGGTTGTTTCCCTCTTGAGTCCGGACGTTAGCACCCGGTGCTCTGTCTCCCAAGCTGTACTCATCGGTATTCGGAGTTTGCAATGGTTTGGTAAGTCGCCATGACCCCCTAGCCATAACAGTGCTCTACCCCCGATGGTAATACTTGAGGCACTACCTAAATAGTTTTCGGAGAGAACCAGCTATTTCCAAGTTTGTTTAGCCTTTCACCCCTATCCACAGCTCATCCGCTAATTTTGCAACATTAGTCGGTTCGGACCTCCAGCACCTGTTACGGTACCTTCATCCTGGCCATGGA
Source organism: Aquabacterium sp. CECT 9606 (assembly GCF_918741295.1). Taxonomy (GTDB): domain Bacteria; phylum Pseudomonadota; class Gammaproteobacteria; order Burkholderiales; family Burkholderiaceae_C; genus Aquabacterium. Next base: position 3,426 of record NZ_CAKKNB010000009.1, on the reverse strand, counting down.
TAGATCACTTGGTTTCGGGTCTACACCCAGCGACTGGACGCCCTATTCGGACTCGGTTTCCCTGCGCCTTCCCTATTCGGTTAAGCTTGCCACTGAATGTAAGTCGCTGACCCATTATACAAAAGGTACGCAGTCACCCTTGCGGGCTCCTACTTTTTGTATGCATGCGGTTTCAGGATCTATTTCACTCCCCTCCCGGGGTTCTTTTCGCCTTTCCCTCACGGTACTTGTTCACTATCGGTCGATTACGAGTATTTAGCCTTGGAGGATGGTCCCCCCATATTCAGACAGGATTTCTCGTGTCCCGCCCTACTTGTCGCACGCTTAGTTCCACCACCAACTTTTCTCATACGGGGCTATCACCCACTATGGCCAGCGTTTCCAAGCTGTTTTGATAAGTCGATGGCTAAAACGTGCAGGCTCTTCCGATTTCGCTCGCCACTACTTTCGGAATCTCGGTTGATGTCTTTTCCTCGAGCTACTTAGATGTTTCAGTTCACTCGGTTCGCCTTGCATGCCTATGTATTCAGCATGCAATACCCTTGCGGGTGGGTTTCCCCATTCGGAAATCTCCGGATCAAAGCTAATTTGCCAGCTCCCCGAAGCTTATCGCAGGCTATCACGTCCTTCGTCGCCTGTAATCGCCAAGGCATCCACCACATGCACTTAGTCACTTGACCCTATAACTTTGACGCCAATGCTAAGGCGTCGGTCAAGGACTGTTGAGCATCACACAGCACGTTAAACCGTGTGATCTCGCGTTATGCCGTTTCTTCAATTCATCAGAATTCATTCCCTTCGGAATGAATCCGAAGTTGAAGTTCTGTGACGCAATCAAAAATCGTTACTGGCGGCACGGTGTCATCCCCTTGCGAGAACAACTTTCCGCCAGCAACGCTGATTATTTCGACTCTACGAATTTTTAAAGAGCAACAGCTTAAAAAGCTGCAAACCAAAGGCCCCGAATCAAACTTGATCCAGAGCATTGGGTTTGCAACCGATGCGTTCAGAGTGAAGGCTTGTGTTTCTATCTATTTCCAAGTCTTGGTGGAGGATGACGGGATCGAACCGACGACCCCCTGCTTGCAAAGCAGGTGCTCTCCCAGCTGAGCTAATCCCCCGACTTGAAGTTGGTGGGTCTGGTTGGATTCGAACCAACGACCCCCGCCTTATCAAGACGGTGCTCTAACCGACTGAGCTACAGACCCAACGCGTCTTGTATGCGCCAGGTGCTCAGCAGTACTTGCCAAGCTTGCGCTTCACTCTTGTTGCTTATCAACAGCCGATAAGTGTGGGTGCTTGAACTCAATCAGCACTTGTGACCTTGGCTCATTCAATGACTACGAATAGTCAATGCGTGGCTTTGGTATTTTCCAGAAAGGAGGTGATCCAGCCGCACCTTCCGATACGGCTACCTTGTTACGACTTCACCCCAGTCACGAACCCTGCCGTGGTAATCGCCCCCCTTGCGGTTAGGCTAACTACTTCTGGCAGAACCCGCTCCCATGGTGTGACGGGCGGTGTGTACAAGACCCGGGAACGTATTCACCGCGACATGCTGATCCGCGATTACTAGCGATTCCGACTTCACGCAGTCGAGTTGCAGACTGCGATCCGGACTACGACCGGTTTTCTGGGATTAGCTCCCCCTCGCGGGTTGGCAGCCCTCTGTACCGGCCATTGTATGACGTGTGTAGCCCTACCCATAAGGGCCATGAGGACCTGACGTCATCCCCACCTTCCTCCGGTTTGTCACCGGCAGTCTCATTAGAGTGCCCAACCAAATGTAGCAACTAATGACAAGGGTTGCGCTCGTTGCGGGACTTAACCCAACATCTCACGACACGAGCTGACGACGGCCATGCAGCACCTGTGTTCAAGCTCTCTTTCGAGCACTTTCACATCTCTGCAAAATTCTTGACATGTCAAGGGTAGGTAAGGTTTTTCGCGTTGCATCGAATTAAACCACATCATCCACCGCTTGTGCGGGTCCCCGTCAATTCCTTTGAGTTTCAACCTTGCGGCCGTACTCCCCAGGCGGTCAACTTCACGCGTTAGCTTCGTTACTGAACAGCAAGCCGTCCAACAACCAGTTGACATCGTTTAGGGCGTGGACTACCAGGGTATCTAATCCTGTTTGCTCCCCACGCTTTCGTGCATGAGCGTCAGTACAGGTCCAGGGGATTGCCTTCGCCATCGGTGTTCCTCCGCATATCTACGCATTTCACTGCTACACGCGGAATTCCATCCCCCTCTACCGTACTCTAGCCTTGCAGTCACAAATGCAGTTCCCAGGTTAAGCCCGGGGATTTCACATCTGTCTTGCAAAGCCGCCTGCGCACGCTTTACGCCCAGTAATTCCGATTAACGCTCGCACCCTACGTATTACCGCGGCTGCTGGCACGTAGTTAGCCGGTGCTTATTCTTCAGGTACCGTCATCCTCCCGAGGTATTAGCCCAGAAGATTTCTTCCCTGACAAAAGCAGTTTACAACCCGAAGGCCTTCTTCCTGCACGCGGCATTGCTGGATCAGGCTTGCGCCCATTGTCCAAAATTCCCCACTGCTGCCTCCCGTAGGAGTCTGGGCCGTGTCTCAGTCCCAGTGTGGCTGGTCGTCCTCTCAGACCAACTACAGATCGTTGCCTTGGTAGGCCTTTACCCCACCAACTAGCTAATCTGACATCGGCCGCTCCAATAGCGCAAGGTCTTGCGATCCCCTGCTTTCACCCTCAGGTCGTATGCGGTATTAATCCGGCTTTCGCCGGGCTATCCCCCACTATTGGGCACGTTCCGATGTATTACTCACCCGTTCGCCACTCGCCACCAGGATTGCTCCCGTGCTGCCGTTCGACTTGCATGTGTAAGGCATGCCGCCAGCGTTCAATCTGAGCCAGGATCAAACTCTTCAGTTTAATCTCTGTTTAAAAACTCACTCTAAACGGAATTGATCAGATCTTCACAAGTGAATTTCTTTTCATCTATCCGTGAGTATTCGGATTCAATCTCTTGCGAGATCTTCACCAACGACTTTTTATCGCCGCTTGGCTTTTCTCATCCAAACACCCACGCTTATCGGCTGTTAATTTTTAAAGAGCATTTGCTGATCAGTCATCAGCACAGAAGCGAGATTATGACTCACTTCGATCATCTTGTCAAGCATCTGCGTAATCTTTGTTTTGATCACTTTCAGAAGCCTCACAACATGACCTGGTCATGCCGCCAACCCAAGCAAACATCACCATCACAGTGAATGTCGCGCAGAGAAGACGAAGCCCCCACCTACGTAGGCGGGGGCCTGTGCATTAATAGCCTGACGATGTCCTACTTTCACACGGGAACCCGCACTATCATCGGCGCTGAGTCGTTTCACTGTCCTGTTCGGGATGGGAAGGAGTGGTACCAACTCGCTATGGTCATCAGGCTTAA
>NZ_CAKKNB010000008.1 GCF_918741295.1 Aquabacterium sp. CECT 9606 | reverse complement strand
TCGTGTTGGGCGATGCATCCAGGTCCACACCGCCATTGGCCGTGCCACCGTTGTCTTGCACCTGGAAGGTGAAGCTGGCATAGCCCGTGCCATTGGCGTTGGCCGTGGGCGTGAACTTGAGCAGGCCAGAGTTGATGTTGGCCGCCGAGATCACCTGGCCGGCCGTCACCGCCACGCCGTTCAAGGTCAGGCTGCCTGCGCCCGGCAAGGTGGTGATCTTCACACCCAGCAAGGTGTTGGCGGGCGAATCGCTCACGTCGGTGAAACCAAAGTCGGCCGCCGTGAAAGTGTAGGCGGTGTCTTCGTTGGTGGTCACCGTCTTGTTGGTGCCCGCAGGCGCATCGTTGACCGCCGTGACGTTGACGGTCATCGTGTTGGGCGATGCATCCAGGTCCACACCGCCATTGGCCGTGCCACCGTTGTCTTGCACCTGGAAGGTGAAGCTGGCATAGCCCGTGCCATTGGCGTTGGCCGTGGGCGTGAACTTGAGCAGACCAGAGTTGATGTTGGCCACCGAGATCACCTGGCCGGCCGTCACCGCCACGCCGTTCAAGGTCAGGCTGCCTGCGCCCGGCAAGGTGGTGATCTTCACGCCCAGCAAGGTGTTGGCCGGCGAATCGCCGGTGTCGGCAAAACCAAAGTCGGCCGCCGTGAAAGTGTAGGCGGTGTCTTCGTTGGTGGTCACCGTCTTGTTGGTGCCCGCAGGCGCATCGTTGACCGCCGTGACGTTGACGGTCATCGTGTTGGGCGATGCATCCAGGTCCACACCGCCATTGGCCGTGCCACCGTTGTCTTGCACCTGGAAGGTGAAGCTGGCATAGCCCGTGCCATTGGCGTTGGCCGTGGGCGTGAACTTGAGCAGGCCCGAGTTGATGTTGGCCACCGAGATCACCTGGCCGGCCGTCACCGCCACGCCGTTCAAGGTCAGGCTGCCTGCGCCCGGCAGGGTCGTGATCTTCACGCCCAGCAAGGTGTTGGCTGGCGAATCGCCGGTGTCGGCAAAACCAAAGTCGGCCGCCGTGAAGGTGTAGACCGTGTCTTCGTTGGTGGTCACCGTCTTGTTGGTGCCGGCCGGCGCATCGTTCACAGCCGTCACATCCACCGTCATGGTCCGAGGTGTGGTGTCCAGGTCCACACCGCCATTGGCCGTGCCACCGTTGTCCTGCACCTGGAAGGTGAAGCTGGCATAGCCCGTGCCATTGGCGTTGGCCGTGGGCGTGAACTTGAGCAGGCCCGAGTTGATGTTGGCCACCGAGATCACCTGGCCGGCCGTCACCGCCACGCCGTTCAAGGTCAGGCTGCCTGCGCCCGGCAAGGTGGTGATCTTCACGCCCAGCAAGGTGTTGGCGGGTGAGTCGCTCACGTCGGTGAAACCAAAGTCGGCCACGGTGAAGGTATAAACCGTGTCCTCCAAGGTGGTGATGGTGGTGCTGGCCCCCGATGGTGCATCGTTGACCGCATTGACCGTGATCGCCACCGTGTCCGAATCTGTCAGCGGACCGCCGCTGCCCGTGTTGCCCTGGTCCGAGGTGACGATGCTCAAAGTATCCGCGCCCGCATAGTTGCCGGCGGGCGTGTAGCTGAGTCCAGCCAAGGCGGCATTGATGTTGGCGATCGTTCCCGTGAACACCATGCTGGCGTCACCCGTGCCATCGCCCGAGGTGAAGCTCAAGCCGGTCAGGCCGGACAAGGTCAAGGTGCCATGCAGCACGCTCAGGGTTACCTGCATGGTCCCTCCGGCCGCGTCCACATCGCTGATCGAAATCAGGTTGCCATTGCCCGACGAAAACACCAAAGGGGCTTCTTCGTTGGTGGACTGCGCGCCGGGCTTGGTGTTGGCCGGCGCGTCATTGACCGCTGCGACCGTGACCGTCACGTTGTTGTCCAGGCTGGCCAAGCCAGTGGAACTCGTCAAGACATAGCGAACCGTGCGGTCGGTGGTCGACGGCGTCGAGGTGTTGGTGTTCTGGTACGTGATATTGCTGATCAGGGCACCCACGGCGGCGTCGGTGGCATTGGCATTCAAGGTGATCACCAGGTTGGTGCCACCTGCCCCGCCCGACAGCGTTCCGATCAGGGTGCCGGCATAGCTGACGTTGGCGCCACTGACGCTGATCTGCCCTGCCCCAACGCCCTGGTTGCGCACGCCCAGCACGTCTTCGGCGCTGGTGCTGCCTGCCGTGAATGAAACCGTCAGGTTGCCGCCGTTGTAGCCATAGCCGCTGCTCAACACCGCACTGGCCGCCGTGCCCTGGTCAATCACCGTGGCGGCCTGGTCTTCCGTGTAGGCCAGTGTGTCCCCGGCCAGGTTCATGATGGCTGGCGCGCTTTGGTACCAGACGTAGGTGAAGTTCTCGCGGTAAGTCTGCCCGGTGTCCGCGTCCAATTGGGTAACCGCCCCCCAGGCGCTGCCATCCCAGGCCACGAAGTTCAGGTCGGCGGCATTGTCCTGCACGCCCATCATGATGGTGTTGGTGTACGGATCGGCGAACAGCTTGAGAACCTGCGGCGCGTCGGTCCCGCCCATGGAAGGGCCTGTCTGCTCTGACGACCAACCGCCTCCGCTGGTCCAGGTGCGGTAGAAGACATTGGGCCCGCTGGCCTTGCCATAAGCGGCCAATAAATCGCCAGACTGGCTTTCAAAGGCCACCGACATGCCCGCGTGGTGGTCGGTCATGTCCGAGCCGGTGGCTGTGGCCAACTGACTGCTACCCCAGCTACTGCCATTCCACACTGACAGCCACACCTCGTCGGCGGCGTCTTGAACGGCGATGGCGATGCGGTTGCTCTTGGCGTCCGAGGCCAGCACGGTCGAGTACACGTCGGAGGAAACCGTCACGCCCACGGGCGCCGTGATGGTTGATTCGGCCGACCAACTGGTGCCGTTCCAGAGCCGGTACTGAACGCTGGAAGAACCTGATGCGGAGGCGTCGTACACCACCATGACCCGGCCGCTGAGCTGCTCGTAAGCCACGTTGATCTCAAACTTCTGGCTGTCCGTGTTCGAGCCCAGAGTTTGCGCATTGCCCCAGCTGCTGCCGTTCCACACCATGGCGTACTGGTTGTTGGACGCGGCCGAGGTCTGCACCGCCAACACCATTTCGTGCGTGTTCGCACTGGAGACCAGCTTCATCTGAAGGGGCTCGCCGCTGACGGGCGCGGTGACCGTGCCGATGGATGACCAGGTGCTGCCATTCCAGGTTGCATAAGACAGGCCGGTGGTGCCTGTGTTGCCGTTGTCCCAGACCAGCATCGCATCGCCGCTGACATTGTCATAAGAGATGGCGAAGCTGTCGTACTGCGAGGCGGAGGCACTTGGACTGGCCACCGGCAAGGACAGCACCGATGACCAGGTGCTGCCATTCCAGATGGCAGCCAGGATCTTGCCGGACACATCGGCGGAACCGATGAAGATGATCTCGTTGCGCGTGGGCGCTTCGGCCGCCGCGATCATGGAAATGTCATCGGTCAGATTAAGGCCTGTGGTGCCAACACCGCTCCAACCCGAGGGGCCCCAATCGGCATAGCTCTGGTAATAGCGGTCATTGGCATTCCAGATGACCTTGCCTCGCGGCGCATTGGCAGGTGCCACCGCCTGAACTGCCATGGCGAACTCCGACGCACCGATCGGCCCACCCTCCACGTTGGCCACGGCCGTGATCCAGTCACCCACGCTCACCCCCGTCACGGTGAGCGAGAAGCTCGCGTCACCAGTGGTGGCATCGGTGGTCACCTGCGCAAAACCCAGGTAGGTCTTGCCCTCGCCAAAGCCGCTGGCATCCTTGCTGGTGCTGGAGAAGAACTCGATGTAGATGGGTTGCGCCTGGGCATCCCATTCAATCGACCCCGAAATGATGGTGCTGGTCCCATTGGTGACCACCGAGGTGATCACCGGGAAGTTGTTCGAGTAGTTGGCGCCGCCATCGCCGTCGTTGTAGTCGTTGGCGGTGACACCGTCGTTGCCCAGGTCGATTCCCAAGCCGGTGTTGCTGTAGATCGAGTTGCGGTAGAACAGATCGCGGATGCCGCCCACCACCGCGATGCCCGCACCGCCATTGCCGGCGATGATGTTGCCATCGCCACTGTTCTTGCCGCCGATGATGGTGTTGTCGCCCGTGATGTACACCCCGGCCGAGCCATTGCCAAGCAAGGTGGTGCCATCCGCCCCCACGCCAATGTAGTTGCCCTTGATGACGTGCCCACCCGTGGGGCTGGACACCACCTGGATGCCGTAAGTGGAGTTGCCGGAGATGATGTTGCGTGCGGCGGCCGTGTTGCCGCCGACCGTCGAGGCATTGCCGGTGTTCAGGTACAGGCCCACGCCCGTGTTGCCCAAGGCGGCGGTGCCGGCCGCATTCAGCCCCACGGTGTTGCCTTGCACCGTGGCCCCACCCGTGCTGCCCACGTAGATGCCGCCACCGTCGTTGCCTGAAATCAGATTACCTGCGCCCGCGGCCGTGCCACCGATGATGGCGCTGCCGCCATCGTCCACGTACAGGCCATAGCCCGTGTTGCCCAGATCGACCGTGCCCGTGTAGTCCGTGCCGATGTAGTTGCCTTGCAGGGTCACCGTGCCCGTCGTGGTCACCCACACGCCCCGATTGGTGAAGCCCGAGACCACATTGCCCGCACCAGCCGCCGTACCACCGATGGTCACGTTGGTGGCTGAGTTCTCGATCATGATCCCGTAAGCGCCGTTTGTGGTCGTGAAGGCGGCCGTGCCCGCCGCGTTCAAGCCGATGTAGTTGCCTTTGATGACAGCCCCATCAGCGCCGGTGGCCAGGTAGATGTTGTAGGCCGAAGCATTGCCCGAGATCACATTGCGATCAGCCACCGTGGTACCGCCGATGGTCAGGTTGGCGCCGTAAGCCTCGATGCCCTCGGACGCATTGCGCTTGGCCGCGCCCGCGTTGCTGCCATCGGCATTGAAGCTACCGATGTAGTTGCCCACGATGGTGTTGTTGTCCGAGCCGGCCTGCACATAGATGCCATTGGCGCTGAACGCCCGGATGACCAGGCCCCGGATGGTGCTGCCATCGGCGGTGTTCGACAAGTACAGCCCCTCGCCCGATCCGCCATTGCCGTCCAGCACCACGATGGGCCGGTTGGTGTACCCCGTCTGGCTGGCCGCGTTGATGTAGACGGCGCCCGTGATGGTGGGCAAGGCCGAGGCCATCGTGATGGTGTATTCACCGTAGGTGCCGGTGGCACCCGTGATCGCAAAATTGATGGTGTCCAGGCCGGCCTGGGTGTTGGCGGCGATGATGGCTTCGCGCAGAGACACCTTGCTGTCAGTGCCGCCGTTCAAGGCGTTCAATTGCTCGGCCGTGAAGCTGGTGCCGAGGCCGCTGTCGTTGTTGTCGGTGATCGTGGTCACCGTCAGCGTGGAAACCACGTCGGTCACGGTCACCGCAAGGGCCTGCGTGTCGGTCAAGGTGCCATCCGAGACCTGAACGATCACATCGTAGACATTGTTGGCGCCCACGTCGGTGGGTGCTTCGAAATCAGGGGCGGCGTTGAAAGTCAGCACACCAGTGGTCGCGTTGATGCTGAACTTGCCCGAGTCCGCGCCACCTGAGATGGCGTAGGTCAACGACGCACCCTCCACGTCGGTGGCGGTGACCGTGGTCACGGCGGTCAAGGTTTCGCGCACGCTGACCGCCCCAGATGCGCCGCCGCCATTGCTGCCGATGACCGGCGCGTCATTGACGCGTGTCACCGACAAGGTGGTGGTGGCCGTGTTGGTAACGGCGCCATTGGTGTCGGTGGCCACCACATTGATCGTGCGGTTGGTCGTGGTTGGGTTGTCCGAGGTGTTGCTGTAAGTGATGCTGCGCAACACCGTTTGGTAGTTGGCCACCGTGTCGGTACCCGACAAGGTCAGCACGCCGGTGCCGCTGTTGTAGGCGGCTGAGATGCTGGTGCCGGTGGTCGTGGCCGCCAAGGATTCCAGCACGCCGTCCAGCGGGTTGGCGATTGTCGCCGTCATGCTCGTCAGGCTGGTGGTTGATCCGCCCGAGATGGTCGCGTCGGTGTCAGCAATCTTGAGGGGCGTTTGCTCGGTGAAGGCGCCGGTGTAGCTCGTACCTGTGGCGCCTGAGCTGTTGTTGGCGTCCAGGTCAATCGATTGGGGCGTCGGCGCCGTGTAGGTGACGTTCAAGGTGGGCCGCCATGCCGCCGTGGCGTTCTCCGATGAAGCAAAACTCGCCTTGGACGAGTTGTCATCGCAGAACAAATACCAGCCCTGGTTGCTGGACGGGGTGTTCACCCAAGCCTGCACCGTGGCAATCATCGCGCTGTTGCTGGCAAAGGTGTACGACTTGACGCCTGAGTCGGTGATGGTCTGATCGGCCGTGAGTCGGTATTCGGCACCGTCCACACCGCTGCCCAGGGAGGAGTAGGTGGAGGTGTCTGTCCACGAGGCCAGCATCCGGTAGAGGCTGAAAGTGGGGTTGGTGAAAGTCGGCGTCGCGGTCATGTACATCGTCAGGGTGACGCTGGTGATGACCGAGCCTTGCGGAATCTGGTTGGTGCCGGCGCCGATGATGTCGTCGAACTTCACCAGTGTCTGGAAGGCGTTCTGGGTGGTGGAGCGGCCTGAGCTCAGGGTGGTGCTGGCGCTGTTGTCGGTGCCCGGGCTCAGCTGATCCAGGAAGGTGTCGCTGGTGCCCACATAGCCGTTGGAGCCCTCTTGTAACGTCAAGGTGGCCAGGACGTGGTCCCACGAACTGGCCAGGCTCGCGTCCACCACGACGTTGGCATCAATGTGGCCGCGCTGGTATTCCAGCACCCAGTTGCCGCCCAAAGCCGCCGCCCCGGTTCGGTCAATGCTGGAGGCCACATCGGCGCCCGTGAGCAGCGCCAGGTTGTCCACCAAGGCCTGCCCTTCAGCCGAGCTGCTCAGGTCGCAGCCATAAAGCATCAGGTCGGCTTCTTGGGCCAGTGACTGGCCCCATGACGACACGGCCCCCAGGTTGGCGTTCAAGCTGGCCGCGTCCAGGCGGCTGGTGCCCAGGGTCAAACCCGAGGCATCGCCATGGCTGATGATGTGCACGGCGTCCAGGTCGTGACGTTGCTGCAGCGCGTTGGTGATGACAGCCAGGCCATCCTCGCCGGCCTGGATCACGATCACGTCGATCACCTTGCTGGCCGAAGCATTCGCCTGGATGCCCTGGATCAGCTTGTCGGCTTCCGGAACGCTGGCGTCCACAAACACCAGTTCATGCCGCACCGAAGTCTCAGGATCCTGGGCGGGCGCGGCCAGCACGGCCTGCATGACGGGGATGGAGGCCGCCGATGCGTCTTCAGACACGGTGGCTTGGGCGTCGTTCGCCGTTGCAGGCGCCGCCAGTGAGACCGGCAAGCCGAGCAATGTCGCTGCATCCGCGGAGAAAAGGAGCCTCGGCTCCAGCTCTTCAACCTGAAAAGACACTCCGCGGCCACGGCGTTGGGGTGGGACCTGCCGCATGGCCATTCCTTCAGCGCATCGCAATCATCCGGGGAACCACGAAAGAAGGCATCGGTTGCACCTTGGCTTTGCCAGGGGACGCCAATGACGTGCTGATGCTCAAACGAGCTTGGCGCATCAGCAGATAACTCTTGACCGCTGCCCGGCTACCGGGCGGCTGGTTCAGCGCAAAGACGCGCCCGCCTGGCAGGGTCTGGCCGGCCCGGGTCACACTTTTCTTCAAAGCCGACATGTCCAATGGGTCGGTCAGTTGATTGGTGCCTGGAGGCAGCTTGGGCTTCTGCCCGACCGGTGATGGCACCGCCATGGGCGCTGTGGGCAGCACGGGCGCAGTGTCCTTGGCTGCCGGTTGTGCCACCAGAAAATCGACACGGCACCGCAATCCGGCGGGGATGCGGTTGTTGGGATTGGGCAGCACCATGCGCACGCGGAAGCTGTTGGAGGCCGGGTCAATCACCCGGTCCACCAACACCACTTTGGCGTTCAGGGCCCCGAAGTTGGGAAGATCGGTTTTGACCAAAGCACCCTGCCCGGCCAGGATCGAACCGAACTGGGATGCCGGCACGATGGCCTCGACACGCAAGGGATCGACACGCGCCACGCGCACCAGTGGTTCGCGCTCGATGCGCTCGCCTTCGGTGCGGTACCGCTCGATCACCACGCCATCGAAGGGGCTGCGCACATCGCGTTGCCCGAGTTGCACGGCAGAGAGTTGGTATTCGCGCAATGCCACACGCTGGGCTTCCTTGGCCTGCGCGACACGCTGCTCGGCCACCCGGGCCTCGGCATCGGCCTGATCCAAGGCCTGGTCCGACACAAAATCCTTCTTGACCAGATCGCGGGTGCGCTCCAGTTTGCGCTGCGCGAGCACATTGGAGGCCACGGCCTGCTTGTACTCGGCATCAGCCGCTGATTTGGTTTGGGCCACGTTCACAGACGCGCGCTCGACCTGCGCCGTCAGGCGCGCCAGGATCTGGCCAGCGGAGACGCTGTCTCCACGCTCGACCTTCATTTCTTCCAGGACCCCAACCACTTGGGTGCCCACATCCGCAACGCGGTCCGGCTCGATCAGGCAGCCCATGGATTCAGCATGGCAGCCGACACCCCACCCGAGGGTAGAGGCTGCCAACAAGCTCAACGCTTTGATCTTCAATGCATGCTCCTGGACCACGAATCTTCGGACTTCCGATAGTGGTTACTTTTTGACATATGTCGTCTTTTCGGCCGTTTTTGTGCAGGACTTGATGCCCCAAAACCGGCGTGGACGTTGAAATGCCAACTAAGTCACCAAAACCGGGTGCGACTACTGGAAGAAGCGCATCGTTTAACGCTCTTCAAGCACCGCCATCATGGCTTTCGGAAGGTGAATGCGATCCATGGAATAGGAAAGGTGTTCAGTCCCAATCCTGGCGTCCGGCCAGGGCCAACTGGCGCGCAATCAGGCGCTCGTTGACCAGCAAAGACCAGCGCTGATGGCGGCTGGCGCCTTCCTGGCGCTGTTGGGCGCCACGGCACAACCACACGCCCAGCATGCGCGACCGCAGCACCTGGGTGGACAAACGCCAGACCAGCGCGTGCCACCCTGGGGCAGTGGCCGCTCGGGTGGCCTCATCTTCCCAGCTCAGCACGCATTCGCAACTGCCAGGCATGCCTTGGCGTGCCGCGCGGCCGTACAGCTGGCGGTCGATTCGGCGCGAGGGGTTCAGGTTGGTGTTGATGACGTGCAGGCCGCCACGCTGCAGCACTTCGGGGCTGAGGTGGATGTCGGTGCCGCGCCCGGCCATGTGGGTGGCCACGGTGATGGCGCCGGGCAAACCAGCGGCCGCGATCACCGCCTGTTCGGCCTCGCCGCTGGCCTCGTCCTGCCGGGCGTTCAGCAACTGGTGCGTCACACCAGCCGCCACAAATGCGCGCGACAAGGCATCCGAATCAGCCACTTTGTCAGTGCCGATGAGCACTGCGCGGCCGGCCTTGGCTTCGGCATGGGCCCGGCGGACCACGTCGCGCCACTTTTCATCGGCGGTGGCCAGAACATGCGTGGCGCGGACCTGCCGGCGCGAGGGCAAACGCAAAGGCACGCGCACCACGGGCAAACCGTAAACACTCATCAACTCGGTCCGGCCTTCGAACACGGTGCCACTCAGCCCAGCCAGCGCGTGGTATCGCGGAAAAAAGGATTGGTAGGTGGTTTCGGTCAAGGTTTCGTTTTCGGCCTGGGGCGCCTGGCCTTCCTTGATCGCGATCATCTGGTGCAGCCCCCGTGACCACACGCGGCCAACGGCGAGGCGGCCGGTGTTGCTGTCCACGATGTGGATGCCGTCTTCACGCACCAGGTAGTCCACATCGCGCTGAAAGCAATGCAGGGCCGACAAACCCAGGCAGACCTGCTCCTCACGGTACCTTTTGAGCTTCCAGGGGCCTTCCAGGGTTTTGGTCAGCGAGGCGAGCAGTTTGGTGCCGTCTTCGGTCAACCGCACCGCGCCCTGGCCGGGCAAGGCAAAGTCGCGGGACTGCACCAATTGGCGGGCCAGGAACAAGGCCAGGCGGTAACGCTGGTCGGCCTCGCGCTGGCTGATCTGCTTGGACAGGATCAAGGGGGTGCAGGCTTCGTCGATCAGGATGCTATCGGCCTCGTCCACGATGGCCATGCACAGGCCGCGCAACACGATGGAGCCCGTGTCCAGGGCGGCGCGGGCAGCGCGGTCACGCAAGTGGTCAAAGGCCACCTCGCGCGCGGTCACGTGCACCACGTTCTGCTGGTAGGCCTTCTGGCGCTCCGGTGGCGTGCTGGCGGCCATCACCCAGGCCACGCTCAGGCCCAGGGCCTCGTAGATGGGCTTGAGTTGCGTGGCATCGCGGCGGGCCAGGTAGTCGTTGGCGGTCATCACGTGCACGGGCACGCCAGCCATGGCCGCGGTGGCGGCCGTCAGCAACACCGTCAGGGTCTTGCCCTCGCCGGTGGCCATTTCCACCAGCCGGTTGCCCAACATCCACCAGGCCGCCTGCTTTTGAACATCGTGCAGCGAAAATCCCATGTGGCGTTTGACCTGCAGACCGATCACCGCAAAGGCCTCGGCCACCAGTTCGGGCAGGAAGCCGGACACGCTCAGGCGAACGCGCAGGTTTGCCAGGCGCTCCTCGAACTCGCGGGCGCTCAAACCGGCCCAGATTTTTTCGGACCGCTGGATCTGCTTCAGCAATGTCTTGTCCTGCCTGGCCGACGGCTTGGCCGGCGCGGCCAACATCGACTGCGCCCAGGCGATCATGGGGCTGGTGGACCGCAGGGGCAGATCACGCAAAGGGTAGTTGCCAAACACCGGGCCCGGACGGGGCACCAGCCCCTTGTGCGAGACCTGATCCGACCAGAGATTGATGGGCAGCCCGTGGGCATTGGTGTCCATGCGGCTCAACCTTTGATGTCTGAAAAATGCTTGAGGAACAGCTGGCGGGCACTTTGCGTGACGGTGGCCAGCAAGGGCTGCGGGGCCAGGTCGATGCGCACCCGGGCCAGGCCGCCAGTCCTGGGGATGCGACCGTCCAGAAGCAGGTCAATCACGAACTGGGGCTCGGTGGGGCGCAGTCCATCGGTGTCGGTGCCATCGGTGGGCACACGCCCGCCTGACCGGTCACCCAAAGCGGCACTGGGCAGCTTGTCCGAGGCCGCCGGCACTTCACTGATCAGTTTGGCGGGCCACACCTTGCCAGGCTGCTCGTCCAGCACCACCGACAGGGATTTGACCCGATGGCGGACCGCGTCCACGGAGCGCTCAGGCACCACCGCGCGGATCACACTGGGTTCGTCGGCCAGCACATAGGCCAGCAACTCGCCGCGGCTCACCTGGTGCTGGTCCAGGTCTTCCTGGCGCGACATCACGAACTCGCCACTCACCCCGGCGCGCAGCACCTGGCGCGAGAGGTCCTTGTCCAGTTGGGCCATGGCCGCACGGTCACGCACCAGCGCCTCCTGCGCGTTCTTCATGCGCAAAGGGTCGGTGGTGTAGGTGCCATGCAGTTCGTTTTCAAGGGAATCGATCTGGGCCTGCAGCACCGCCTGGCGCGTCAGCAGCTCGGGATCGTGGACGGACACCACGGCCTGCCCGGCATTCACCTGCTGG
Source organism: Aquabacterium sp. CECT 9606 (assembly GCF_918741295.1). Taxonomy (GTDB): domain Bacteria; phylum Pseudomonadota; class Gammaproteobacteria; order Burkholderiales; family Burkholderiaceae_C; genus Aquabacterium. The sequence goes on along the minus strand of NZ_CAKKNB010000008.1, from coordinate 29,168 downwards.
CCACTGCGCACCCAGACGGTATCGACCTGGCCATCGCTGGCAGCGCGAACCTGGGCATGCTCCGGCAACCACACCAGGCCCTCCACCACCATGCTGGAGGGCATCGGCACAAAGGCCGCCACGGCCAGCAAGCCTGAGAGCACAAAGCCCGCACCGACCATGGCCCGCCCACGCACCCGGTCAAAGCCCGGAGACTGCATGAGCTGGTCCAGCCAGGCGCGCGTGGGTGCCAGCACCAGCGTCCACACCGACCAAACCAGGATGCCCACGCCCAGCCATGAGGATTTTTCTGAGGCCCACATGACCATGAGCGCGGTCACGCCGATGCGGTACAGCCAGGACAGTGGCGCATAGCTCCACAGCGCCCAGCGCTCCAGCCGATCAGCACCGTGGATGACCTGGGTTTCCACCGGCGCGTCCATCCGCAGAAGCCGCATGGCGCAGCCGCGCATCAACTGCGTGACGGCGCGCGCACTGCGGTTGCTCAGATTGGGCAGGTCCAGCGCATCACAGGCCACGAAATAGCCGTCGAACTTCATCAACGGGTTGCCATTGAACATGAGCGTGGACAGGCCGCCAATGGTCATCGTGGTGAACGCCACCTGGCGCACCCAACCATCTTCCACCAGCAGCCAGATGCCCAGGGCCATGGATGCCAAGGCCAGCTCCACCGCGATGCCGGCCGCGCTGATCTGCACGCGGTGCCAGCGGTTGACCAGGCGGTTGGACGCGCTGGCATCCACATAGGGCATGGGCACGAACAGGAAGAAGTTCACGCCAACCTCGGGCACCTCGCACCCATGCCTGCGCAGGGCCATGGCATGGCCCATCTCGTGCAGCCCCTTGAGGATCGGATAGATAACCCAGGCCATGGCCAGGAAAGCCGGGCTCATGAAGTTGACCTGGGCGTAAGGCAGGATGTCCTTGAGGTTGAGCACCGCGGCCACGCACGCCAGCGACACCAGCACCAACCACAGCATGGCCACCCAGGGCCTGAAAAGCACGCGCACCGCGGGCTGCATGCGCTCCAGCACGGAGGAAGGGTTGAACAAGCCCAGGCGGAACGACAAGGGATTGAGCCGGCTGCGCTGCTCGCGCTGAGACCGTTGTTCGTCGGCGGCCAACATCTGGCGCACATCCGGCGTCACTTCGGCCTGCACCAAGCCAGCATCGGTCAACTGACCCAGGATCCGGATCACGTCATGCTGGGATGGCGCGTCATCGCCCAAGCGGGTCAGCAGCACCTGCCAGATTTCGTCCACCGTGAAGCGCCCATCCAGGCGCCCCACCAGCTCATAGGCTTGGGCGTTGACCCGATGGAAGCGACCCGTGGCTTGGTTGTGCAGCACGTACCAGGCTTGGCCGCGTGTGGTTTGCATGCGCACGTGCACGTGCTGCCTCAAGCGCGGGTGCAAGCCAGAAATGCGGTACCAGTAGGGGGACAGTAAGGTGTCTTGCATGGCCCGGGCTCACAACCAGGTCCAGACAAACATGCGCAACCTTTGCCAGCTGTACACCGCCGCGCGCCACAACAAAGGCCGCGCCGGCATCTCGATGCGCGCCACGCCTTGCAAGCCGGGGCGCAGGCCCGTGGCACCAGCACCCGCGCCATTGGGCCGGGCCTCGATTTCGTACATCACACCGCCGGGCGTCGTCTTGGCCACTGGCGTCACGCGCTCCAGCAGCAAACCGATGACCTGGTCGGGCAAGGCGGCCAGGCGCAAACCGGCCACTTGGCCCCGCTGCAGGCTGGCGATGTCGGACTCGTCCACCTCCAGCACCACCCGCCAATCCAGGCCAGGGGCCAGGGTCAGCAGGGTTTCGCCACGCTTAAGGGGCGCGCCCAGTTGCTGGCGCAAATCGCCCTGGATCACGACCCCATCGAACGGCGCCACGACTTTCAAGCGTGACAACTGCTGGTCCACCAGTGACAACTGGGCTTTGGATTCGGCCAATTTGTTCTGCGCGGTCATGGCCTGGGCCCGATCGCCGCGCGCAAAGGCCTCGGAGAATTCGTTTTCGTGTTGGGCGACCTCGGCCATGCGGCCCCGTCGCGCGCCTTGCAAATCGTCGTCGGACAACTGCGCCAAGACCTGGCCTGCCTTGACCACATCGCCCGGCCGAACCATCACTTCGCGCAAGAAGCCGTCTTGCGGCGCGCTCATCACACGCTGCACCGCGCCTTCAAGGCGGGCATTGGCCGTGACTTGGTGGGGCATGGGCACCAAAGCGCCCACCACCAACAGCACGGCCAAACCGCCCAAGCCCCACCGCAAACCGCGCTCGGCCGGATCGGCCAGGCGCTGGCGGAAGTCGTACCACTGGGCACGGCGCCGGTCCAGCCAGGGGCGGTCAATCTGGTAGCGCAGGAGCAGCATGGGCGCGGCCACCTCGGCCAACGATTCCAGCCACTGCACTTGCTCGGGCATGAAGACGCCGGTCGACGAGGCATCGGTCGAATTGGGGCGAAGCGGATCGGCCTGAACGGCACGCTCGCACACCAACACCCCCACCGCCTGGCCATGCCGCGCCAAAGGCACCGACACCAAACCGCTCAGCCCCTGCGTCTTGAACAAGGCCTGGTGGGCCAGGGTGATGCGTTCATTCATGCCCCGGGCCGGTGGCCAGACGAGCGTGGCGTGCTGATGCGCCGCCTCCAGCATCGCCTGGTGCAGTTCTGGAATGGCCACGCCTTCTTCCAGAACCACCCCGTCGGACAGGGCCACCACCTTCAAGGTATTGCGCGTGATCCAGCCCAGGGATACCCGGGATGCGCCCAGGAAGCGGCAAATCTGGGTCACCAGCGCCGTGCTGCCGGTGGCCCAGTTTTCTTCAACCAGGGTGGCGCGCACGCAGGTCAGCACGTCCGGCATGCCCAATTGGACAATCGGTTCGGCAGGCAGAGCCTGTGGATCCAGCATGGTGGGAGACCATGCCGACCCTTCACGTGCTTTGACAGAAGAAACCATCGAACCCCAAGGACACCTTGTCGTGTTATCGACCGGTTGCCCTGATGATTGAGCCCGGCTTGCCCCTATGATTCAGGAAATTCAAAAAGCTAAATCCTGAAATAGAGGATGAATCCAAGGAGTTATTCATGAAGGTCCTGCTGATTGACGACCACCCGCTGATCCTGGCCGCCCTGCAATCGGTCATCCAGGGCCTGGGCGACAACGTCACGGTGTCCACCGCTTCCAACGGCCAGACCGCCCGCGACGCCCTGCGCGCAGACCACAATTTCGACCTGGTGCTGCTCGATTTGCACCTGGGTGAGGACGACGGCTTTGATTTGCTGGCCGAACTGCGCACCGCCTACCCCGCCCTGCCCGTCGTCGTGATCTCGGCCTCTGACCGCACCAGCGACGTCATCCGGGCCATCGACATGGGCGCCATGGGGTTCGTGCCCAAGCGTGCCTCCAACGAAACCCTCATTGATGCGCTGCAACAGGTGATGAAAGGCGGCGTTTACGTGCCGCCCATGAGCATGGGCTCCGACTTCAACCCCGGCAAACCGCCCGCCCCTGTGCCGAACATCCAGCAGGAAGCGGTCGAGGCGGGCTTTCAAAGCGTGCCCTCTCTGGTCCAACTGGGCCTGACGCCCCGCCAATCCGACGTGCTGGCGCTGCTACTCAAGGGCCAGCCCAACAAACTGATCGCCCGCGAGCTTGGCTTGTCGGTGGAAACGGTCAAGGACCACGTGGCCGCCGTGCTGCGCGCACTGGGCGTCAGCTCCCGCACCCAGGCTGTGATCGCCGTCAGCCAGATGCTGCAAAAACAAAGCGGATTCTCGGCCTGGCGCCCCAACGCCCGGTAAGTCGTCATGAGCACCGCGCCGCCCGCCCTGGTGACCAGCGCTGCTCCGGCTGCGCCTGACATCCCCTCGCCGCCCAGGGCCGCCTTGGTGCCAGACACGGTCCGGTCGGTCTACAGCCAGACGGGGTCGGGCCTGTTCGGGCACATCCTCGGCATGGCGGTCACCACGGCCATCTACTGGCCGCATGCACCGCACCAGGTCCTGCTGGGCTGGGCCACCGCCTTCTTGCTGATCTGGCTGGCGCGCATCGTGGGCATGTACAGCTTCGAGCGGGCCGTGCGGCGCAACCAGGTCGACCATGAACGCTGGCTGCTGCTGTGGGCCTTGGGCGCCGGCTTCAACGCCGCCACCTGGTGCGTGGCCGCCGTGCTCTTTTATGACTACGGTGGATCGTTCGAGCGCACCGCGCTCATGTTGATCATCTATTCATTCGCCATTGGCTCCGTGCCCTTCATGGCGATGCAGACCAAATTGTTCCTGACGTGCATGACCATGTACTTCGGGACCATGATCCTGCGCTCGGCCTTCCACGGCCAGCAGCACGACCTGAAAATGGCTGGCATCTGGTTTTTGCTGGGCGTGTGCACCATGTCGGTGGCCTGGGCCTTCCGCAATGTGTTCTCCGAGATGGTCAAGCACAAATTGCAGACGCAAGACCTGGCCCTGAAGCTGCGCGGTGAGACCGCCGCCGCCGAAAGCGCCCAACGCCTGGCCGAAACCGCCAACCGCGCCAAAACACAGTTCTTTGCTGCCGCCAGCCACGACCTGCGCCAGCCCCTGCACGCCATGGGTTTGTTCGCCGAAGCCCTGCGCCAGCGTAACAAGGACGAAGAGGTGGTTCACCTGGTCAACAGCATCAACAGCTCGGTCGATGCCCTGGAAGGCCTGTTCAGCGAACTGCTGGACATCACCAAGATCGACACGGGCGCGGTGGACATCGAACCCGAGCACTTCTCGATGCAGGAGCTCTTCAACCGCATCCGCCTGCACTTCGAGCCCACCGCCTTTGAAAAAGGCCTGATGCTGAGCTTTCGGGGCGAGCAGCACCACGCCCTGGCCGACCCTGTGCTGGTGGAGCGCATCTTGCGCAACCTGGTCTCCAACGCCATCCGCTACACCGAAGACGGCGGCGTGTTGGTGACCTGCCGCGTGCGTGGCGAGCAACTTTGCCTGCAGGTCTGGGACTCGGGCATCGGCATCGCCGAGAAAGAGCAAGTCCGCATCTTTGACGAGTTCTACCAAACCCACAGCGGCCGCCCACTGGAGCCGCACCACCGCAAGGGCCTGGGCCTGGGTCTGTCCATCGTCAAGCGCCTGGCCGACTTGATGGACGCGCCCCTGACCCTGCGCTCACGCGTGGGCCATGGCACCGTGTTCACCTTGATGCTGCCGATCGGCCGCGCGCCGCGCATGCAGCGCAGCAGCATCCCCAGCAAGCCCGCCCTGGGCGTCACGCTGGACCGGCGCCACATCGTGGTGGTGGAAGACGAGTTGGCCGTGCTGGAAGGCCTGCAGGTGCTGCTCAAAGGTTGGGGCGCCACGGTGAGCGCATTTGACAGCGTGGCTGCCGTGGAAGCCTGGGCCCGCAGCACCGAATCCAAACCCGATCTGCTGATCGTGGACTACCGCCTGCCTGAGCAGTTGACGGGCATTGAGGCCATCAAAGCCATGCGCGCACGCTTTGGCCCTGAGCTGCCGGCCATCATGGTGACGGGCAGCACGATGACGGGGCACGAGGCGGATGCGGCCGAGTACAACTTCCACCTGTTGGTCAAGCCGGTGGTGCCGACCAAGTTGAGGGCCATGATTGCCTTCAAGCTAGGGTTGCGGACGGGTTAGGCGTTCTGAGCCACTGCTGTTCACAGGCCTTGGCTTTTTGAATCAGCGCGGGGCGGGGGGACTGGTGCGGCCTCCGGCAGGGCTTCAGCTTGGTGGTCCCGCGATGCGGGACTGCCTTGCGATGCTCGCGCCGAGGTGGGGCCGTGGAACTCTCTTCGCGGCCGTTGGCCGCTTCGTTCAAACAACCACGGCCAGTCAGTTGACGATGCACACTACGCGTGCCCACCTCGGCGCAAACATCGCAAGCACCAAGCCAGGCGCCCCGTCGGAGGCCGCCCCAGTCCTTTTTTCCCCGCCCCGCTGGTGGCGCAGCACGGTTTTTTTCGTGCCACGCCATCAGCGAGGTGATCAGGGATGAGGCGGTGGCTGGCAGGGCGACTTCGGGGGCGTTGAGGAGCGGAGCCCGGGGCGGAAAAGGATCGTCCGTTGTCTGAGCCGAAGGCGAGTTTCGGACGATCCCAGCCCCGGGCGAGCACCGCAGAGCAGTCCGACGCGCAGCGGAGGACCGCCACCATAGGAGCCCTGCCAGCCACCGCCTCATCCCCACCTCGCGCTCCCGTTAATGGCACCCAACGATGCCAACAAACGGTCAGCCCAAACGTTGACGCGCCTCCGCGTACTCCGCCTTCAACCGTGCCACCAGCTCACGCACCGGCACTACCTTCTTCACCGCGCCAATGCCCTGCCCGCAACCCCAGATGTCCTTCCAGACCTTGCCACTGCTGGCATTGCTGTCGAAGTTCATCTGGCTGGGGTCGCCATTGCCCAGCGTCTCCGGGTCCATGCCCGCCCGCACGATCGACGGCCTCAGGTAGTTGCCATGCACGCCCGTGAACTTGCTGGAATACAGGATGTCGTCGCTGCTGCTGTCGACCACCATCTGCTTGTAGTCCTCGACCGCGCGCGCTTCGTCAGTGGCAATGAAGGCTGAGCCGATGTAGGCGAAGTCGGCCCCCATGGCCTGGGCCGCGAGCACGGCGCCGCCGGTGGCAATGGCGCCTGACAAAGCAATCGGGCCGTCGAACCACTCACGGATCTCGGCGATCAGCGCGAAGGGGCTGATGGTGCCCGCATGGCCACCCGCACCGGTTGCCACAGCGATCAAGCCATCGGCGCCCTTCTCGATCGCCTTCTTGGCAAACTTGTTGTTGATGATGTCGTGCAGCACGATGCCGCCATAGCTGTGCACGGCATCGTTCACGTCGGTGCGAGCACCCAGCGAGGTGATCACGATCGGCACCTTGTACTTCACGCACAGGGCCAGGTCGTGCTCCAGCCGGTCGTTGCTCTTGTGCACGATCTGGTTGATGGCGAATGGCGCGGCAGGCTTGTCCGGGTTGGCGGCGTTGTAGGCCGCCAGCGACTCGGTGATCTCGATCAGCCACTCTTCAAGCTGCGCGGCCGGGCGGGCATTGAGCGCGGGCATGGAGCCGACGACACCAGCCTTGCATTGCTCGATCACCAACGCGGGCGTGCTGAGGATGAACATCGGTGAGGCGATGACGGGAAAGGGAACACTCTTCAAGACGGCGGGCAGAGACATGAGGACTCCTAAGGGCCAAAGAAAAAGGATGCCCTCACCGGTCGAACCGTGTGAAGGGCATCCTTGCCTGGTGGGTCAAAAAAACAATCAGAACGAATCAAGTGCCATCGCGGTCACGCTGTCGCCACCTTCGAGGATGCTGTCGCGCAGCGCGCCGATGCGGGGCAGGATGTGGTCGCCATAGAAACTGGCGGTGGCAATCTTGGCCTTCATGAAGTCAGCGTCTTCGCCGGCCTTCAGGCGGTCTTCGGCCACCAGCAGGGCCCGGCCCAGTTGCCAGCCGCTGACCAGGTTGGCCGTCAGCATCAGGTAGGGCACGGAGCCTGCAAACACAGCATTAGGCTTGGTCTTGACATTGGCCACGACGAAATCCACCACCTGCAGGAAGGCTTCGCGGCCGGCCTTCAGGCGCTTGGCCAAGTTCTTGGCCTGCACGCTGTCGCGGACGGCCAGTTGGCCTTCGGTGTCGGCGATCTGGGCCGCGATGGCCTTGGCCAAGGCACCACCATCGCGCGAGGTCTTGCGGCCGACCAGGTCATTGGCCTGGATGGCGGTCGTGCCTTCGTAGATGGGCAGGATGCGCGAGTCGCGGTAGTACTGGGCTGCGCCTGTTTCTTCGATGAAACCCATGCCGCCGTGCACTTGCACGCCCAGCGAGGTGATCTCGACCGAGTTTTCGGTGCTGAAGCCCTTGATCAGCGGCACCAGGAATTCATACACCGACTGGGCTTGCTTGGCCACGGCTTTGTCAGCGTGGTGGTGGGCTGTGTCATAGGCAGCTGCGCCCACGATGGCCATGGCGCGCGCGCCTTCGATCAGCGAGCGCATGGTCATCAGCATGCGCTTGACGTCGGGATGGTGAATGATGGCGGCTGAACCGGGCTGCGAGCCATCCACAGGGCGCGATTGCACGCGGTCCTTGGCGTAAGACACGGCCTGCTGGTAAGCACGCTCGGACACGCCGATGCCCTGCACGCCCACGTCGAAGCGGGCGGCGTTCATCATGATGAACATGTATTCCAGGCCGCGGTTCTCTTCGCCCACGATGTGGCCGATGGCGCCAGCGCCGACTTCACCCTTGTCATCGCCGAACACCAGCACGGCGGTGGGCGAGGCCTTGATGCCCAGCTTTTCTTCGATGGAGGCGCAGTACACGTCGTTGCGCTTGCCATTGGAGCCGTCTTCGTTCACCAGGAACTTGGGCACCACGAACAGGCTGATGCCCTTGACACCTTCGGGCGCGTCGGGCGTGCGGGCCAGCACCAGGTGCACGATGTTCTCGGACATGTCGTGCTCACCATAGGTGATGAAGATCTTCTGGCCCGAGATGCGGTAGCTGCCATCGTCTTGCTTGACGGCCTTGGAACGCACCAAAGCCAGATCGGAGCCGGCTTGCGGCTCGGTCAGGTTCATGGTGCCGGTCCAGGCCCCTTCAATCATCTTGGGGATGTAGCGCGTTTTCAGCTCATCGCTACCGGCCACCAGCAGGGCCTCGATGGCGCCGCCTGTCAGGATGGAGCACAGCGAGAAGCTCAAGTTGGCCGCGGTGGTGTGCTCAATGCAGGCCGCACCGATGGTCTTGGGCAGGCCCTGGCCGCCAAACTCGGCGGGCTGCTGCAGGCCTTGCCAGCCACCTTCGGCCAGCAAACGGTAGGCTTCCTTGAAGCCCTTGGAGGCGCGTACCACGCCATTGTCCCAGGAGCCGTGGTCCTGGTCGCCACTCCAGTTCAGGGGAGCCACAACGCCCTCGTTGAACTTGGCCGACTCTTCGAGCACAGCCTGGGCGGTTTCGATGCCAGCATCTTCAAAGCCGGGGATCTGGGCAATCTGGTCCAGGCCAGCGAGTTCCTTCATGCAGAAGAGCTGGTCTTTGACGGGGGCGCGGTAGGTCATGTTCTTCTCCGGATAACGACAAAGGGGGCACCTTGTAAGGTGCCCCCGCAAGCATCAGACAGACGGTTTGTCTGGCATTTGCATCCGCCAATTCAGCGGTGGTTCAATCAAATCAAACTAAATGATCACAGAGCCTTGATCAGTTCAGGCACGGCCGTGAACAGATCGGCTTCCAGACCGAAGTCGGCCACTTGGAAGATCGGGGCTTCAGGATCCTTGTTGATCGCGACGATCACCTTCGAGTCCTTCATGCCGGCCAAATGCTGGATGGCGCCGGAAATACCGATGGCCACGTACAGCTGAGGCGCGACGATCTTGCCGGTCTGACCCACTTGCAGGTCGTTCGGGGCGTAGCCCGCGTCAACCGCAGCGCGCGAGGCACCCAGGGCGGCGCCCAGCTTGTCGGCCAGGGGCGACAGCACGTCGTTGAACTTGTCGCTCGAGCCCAGGGCACGACCACCGGACACGATGATCTTGGCGGCGGTCAGCTCGGGGCGGTCGTTCTTGGTGACTTCACGGCCCACGAAGCTGGAGGTGCCGCTGTCGGCAACGGCAGCAACCGTTTCAACGGCAGCAGAACCACCAGTGGCGGCAGCAGCGTCAAAACCAGTGGCGCGCACGGTGACGACCTTGACGGCGTCAGTCGATTGCACGGTGGCGATGGCGTTACCGGCGTAGATCGGGCGTTCGAAGGTGTCGGCACTGACCACCTTGGAGATTTCCGACACCTGGGCGACGTCCAGCTTGGCGGCCACGCGAGGTGACACGTTCTTGCCGTAGGCGGTGGCGGGGAAGAACAGGTGGCTGTAGCCAGAAGCGACGGCCAGCACTTGGGCTGCCACGTTTTCAGCCAGGCCATCGGCGAATTGCGCGCCGTCGGCGTGCAGCACCTTGGTCACGCCAGCGATTTGCGCGGCGGCCGCAGCAGCTGCGCCGGCGTTGGAACCAGCGATCAGCACATGCACATCACCACCAGCTTGCTTGGCAGCGGTGATGGTGTTGAACGTGGCGCCTTTCAGGCTGTTGTTGTCGTGTTCAGCAATGACGAGAGCGGTCATGGTTATTGTCTCCTCAGATCACTTTGGCGTCGTTCTTGAGCTTGCTCACCAGCGTGGCCACGTCGGGCACCTTGATGCCAGCGGAGCGCTTGGGCGGCTCAGAAACCTTCAGGGTCTTGATGCGCGAGGCCACGTCCACACCCAGATCGGCCGGTTTGACCACTTCCAGGGGCTTCTTCTTGGCCTTCATGATGTTGGGCAGCGTGACGTAGCGGGGCTCGTTCAGGCGCAGGTCGGTGGTGATCACCGCAGGCAGCTTGAGCTTGAGCGTTTCCAGGCCGCCATCGACTTCGCGGGTCACGGAGACGGCGCCGTCGGCCACTTCCACCTTGGAGGCGAAGGTGGCTTGGGGCAGGCCCGTCAGCGCAGCCAGCATCTGGCCGGTCTGGTTGCTGTCGTCATCGATGGCTTGCTTGCCCAGAATGATCAGATCGGGCTTTTCCTTGGCGACCAAAGCGGCCAGGATCTTGGCCACGGCCAGGGGTTGCACTTCGTCGGTGGTCTCGACCAGGATGCCGCGGTCTGCGCCAATGGCCATGGCCGTGCGCAGGGTTTCCTGGCATTGGGTCACGCCCACCGAGACGGCGATGATTTCAGTGACGATGCCTTTTTCTTTGAGGCGCGTGGCCTCTTCGACGGCGATTTCATCAAAGGGGTTCATGCTCATCTTGACGTTGGCGATGTCCACGCCAGAACCATCAGATTTCACACGGACTTTCACGTTGTAGTCAACAACACGTTTGACCGGAACCAGAACCTTCATGCCTTGTTCTCCTGCGTCATGAGGAATAGTTGATAAGAAAAACATGCCTAAAAAAGCACGATCGTTCGATTCTAGCGCGAGTTCTGGGCTTCGGACCGCTTTTGCCCCCTCTATTCAGAGGAAAATAGCGCCCACATGACCCAACCCGACATTGTGCCTCCTGCCTCGCCCCTCCTCGACACCTCTCTTGGTGAAGGATTGCGCATTGGGCTGTTCGACTCGGGGTTGGGCGGGCTGTCGGTGCTGCGGGATCTGCGGCAGCACATGCCATTGGCGCAACTCTTATATGTGGCGGACTCCGGCAATGCGCCTTATGGCGAGCGCGACGATGCCTTCATCGCTGGCCGGGCACTGGCGATCAGCGAATTTTTGCTGAGCCAGGGCGCACAGGTCATCGTGGTCGCCTGCAACACGGCCACGGCCATGGCGGTGCACACGCTGCGCCAGCGTTGGCCCGAGCTGCCCATCGTCGGGGTTGAGCCGGGCGTCAAACCGGCGGTGGCTGTGTCGGTCAACAAACGCATTGGGGTGCTGGCCACGCCGGGCACCCTGGCCAGCGACAAATTCAAACGCTTGATTGAAATGCATGGCCAAGATGCCCTGATCGTGTTGCAACCCTGCCCAGGGTTGGCCAAGGAGATCGAGGCGGGCCACCTGGACAGCCCCGCCTTGCGGGCACTGGTCGAGACCTTCTCCCAACCGCTGCGTGAGGCCCAGGTCGATACCGTGGTGCTGGGCTGCACACACTACCCCTTTGTCGCGCCCCTGTTTCAGCAAGCGCTGGGACCCAAGGTGCGCATCATTGACACGGCACAGGCCGTGGCGCGTCAAACGCAACGGGTCAGCGCCGAGCTGCCCCGCTTGCCCCGCCCAGACTACAAGCCCACAACTCAATTGTGGACAAGCGGATCGGTGAGCCATTTGGCCCAGGTGGCCGACCGTTGGCTCGACTTGAAGGCCCAAGTCAGCGTATTCCCGTAATTCCCCGGGCGGCCGTTAAAAAGTAGACGGGCGGGCACCGTTTACCCGGCAGAAACATCAAGTCACCACCTTTTGGATAAGTGGACTGCGTGATGCAGTTCACGCGCTGCCGTGCATCTCCACCTTTTGGTCAAGCCCATCGACCACCCCTCGCCTTCAGTCTATTTAGACCGCGCCGATAAGTCCGAGGATGACTTGAAGAATCTCGCGGGCTGAAATCGGTTCTGAATGCCCCGGCTTATTCAAGCTTTGGAGGCTTGGTCCCGGATTTAGCCTCCATGCAGATTTATCAATTCTTTTTTTGATGAGCGGCTGGTTGGTGCTTTTCATGACCCGAAGCCGCTTTTCAGTGTGATTTACACCCAAGGGGTTTGACTTATGGCTTCGTTGATTCCACTGCTGTCCACCACGCAGATCGCGGCACTTTCGACCCAATCGATCGTCAACCTCGCCACATCCGACTGGGCTCTGTTCAACACGGCCCAGATCGCTGCGCTCACGACAGCCCAGATTGAAGCCATTGAAACCGCCGACATTCGAGCGCTGACCACGGCCTCGGTGGCCGCACTCACGAGCGACCAGGTCGCCGCCATGAACACCACGCACCTTGCTGCGTTGAGCACCAGCCAGGTGGCGGTGCTGAACACAGCCCAGGTGTCCGCCATTGAAACCACCGACATTGGCGCCCTGAACACAGCGGCCATCCGGGTGCTGACCACCTCGGCGGTGGGCGCCTTGACCACCGATCAGATCTCGGCCTTGAATTCGGCCCAGTTGTCTTCGCTGGCCACCACGCAGATCGTGGCCATGAACACCGCACAAATCGCCGCGATCGACACGGTGGATCTGCGCACGCTGACCACCGCTCAGATCGCCGCGATGACCACCGCGCAGATCTCGTCGCTGAACACGGACCAGGTCGGGGCACTGACCACTGCCGAAACCCGCGCCATCACCACGGCGGGCATCGCCGCTTTGACCACCGACCAGATCGTTGCCCTGACAACGGTGCAGATCGCCGCCTTGAGCACGACCCAGGTCGCCGCGCTGAACACGCGTCAGATCTCGTCCATCGACACCTCGGACATTGGCGCCCTGAACACGGCGGACATCCGCGCGTTGAACACCGCCGCCGTCGCCGCGTTGACGACCGACCAGATCGCCGCCTTGACCACGTCGCAGGTGAACGCCTTCGCCACCAACCAGATCGCCGCGCTGACGACAGACCAGGTCGCCGCGATTGAAACCGTTGACGTGGGCGTGATGAGCACCGCCCAAGTGGCCGCGTTCAACACCAGCCACGTGGCCGCCTTGACCACCGACCAGGTGGGCGCCTTGACCACCGCCGGCGTGCGGGCCCTGACCACCGCTGGGGTGGCCGCCTTGACGACCGACCAGGTCGTGGCGCTGAACACCGCGCAGATCTCCGCCCTGGGCACCAGCCAAGTGGCCGCACTGAACACGGCGCAAGTGTCGTCGATCGACACCAGCGACATCAGCGCGCTCAACACCGCCAGCATGCGCGCCTTGACGACCGCAGCCGTCGCCGCGCTGACCACTGACCAGATCGCCGCGCTGAGTTCGACGCAAGTGGCCTCCTTCGCCACCAACCAGGTCGCCGCCTTGAACACCGCCCAAGTGGCCGCGATCGAAACCACCGACCTGGCGGTCATGAGCACCGCCCAAGTGGCCGCGATGAACACCGCCCAACTGTCGGCACTGACCACCGACCAGATCGGCGTGCTGACGACGGCCGACGTGCGCGTGCTGAGCACCGCCGGCATCGCCGCATTGACCACCGACCAGATCGTGGCTCTGAACACCGCCCAGATCGCGGCCTTGGGCACAACCCAGGTCGGCGCACTGAACACGGCGCAAGTGTCGGTGATTGACACCAGCGACATCTCGGCCTTCAACACCGCCAGCATCCGCGCCCTGACGACCGCTGCCATCAACGCCCTGACGACCGACCAGGTCGCGGCCTTGAACTCCGCACAGATTTCAACCTTGGCCACGAACCAGGTCGCGGCCCTGCGCACCGACCAGGTCGCCGCCATTGACACGGCTGACCTGCGCGTCATGACCACCAGCCAGATCGCCGCCTTCAACACGGCCCAGGTGATTGCGCTGACGACCGACCAGATCGGCGCCCTGAACACCGCCGAAGTGCGGGCTTTGACCACCGCCGGCATCGCCGCCTTGACCACCGACCAGATCGCGGCCTTGAACTCGGCCCAAGTGGCTGCGCTGGGCACCACCCAGGTCGCCGCCCTCACCTCGAGCCAAGTCTCGGCCATCGAGACCGCCGACATCGGCGCGCTGAGCACCGCCTCCATCCGCGCCTTCAACACCGTCGCGGTGGGTGCGCTGAGCACCGACCAGATCGCCGCCTTGACTTCGACTCAGGTCGCCTCGCTGAGCACCAGCCAGGTCGCTTCGTTGAGAACAGACCAGATCGCCGCCATCGAGACCGCTGATGTGCGCGTGCTGACCACGGCACAAGCTGCCGCGCTGAACACCGCCCAAGTGGCCGCCCTGACCACCGACCAGATCGCAGTGCTGAACACGGCCGACGTGCGTGCGCTCACCACAGCCGCCACTGCCGCGCTGACGACCGACCAGGTCGTGGCCATGAACTCGGCCCAGATTGGCGCCCTGTCCACCTCGCAAGTGGCCGCGCTGAACTCGACCCAGGTCGCGTCCATCGAAACCACCGACATCAGCGCCCTGAGCACCGCCAGCGTGCGCGTGCTGAACTCGGTTGCCGTCACAGGCCTGACCACCGACCAGGTCGCCGCCTTGAGCACCACGCAAGTGGCCGCCCTGGGCACCAACCAGGTTGCCGTGCTGACCACCGACCAGGTCGTGGCCTTGAACTCGGCGCAAGTCGGCGTGCTGAGCAGCAGCCAGGCAGCCGCGCTGAACACCGCCCAAGTGTCCGTGATTGAAACCACCGACATCGGCAGCCTGAACACCGCCAGCTTGCGCGCCCTGACCACCTCGGCCGTGGCCGCACTGACCACCGACCAGGTCGTCAACCTGAGCTCGACCCAGGTCGCTTCGCTGGGCACCAATCAAGTGGTCGCGTTGACCACGGACCAGGTCGCCGCCATTGAAACGGTGGACCTGCGTGTGATGACCACGGCCCAAGTCGCGGTGCTGAACACTGCCCAAGCCTCCGCGCTGACCACCGACCAGGTGGGCGTGCTGAACACAGCCGACGTGAGGGCCTTGAGCACCGCCGCCATCGCCGCGCTGACCACAGATCAGATCGTCGCCCTGAACTCGACCCAAGTGGGCGCGCTGGCCACCAACCAGGTCGCTGCGCTGAACACCAACCAGGTCGCCGCGATCGAGACCGCCGACATTGGCGCCTTGACCACTGCCGATGTGCGCGTCTTGAGCACTGCCGCCATCGCCGCACTGACGACCGACCAGATCGTCGCT
Organism: Aquabacterium sp. CECT 9606; assembly: GCF_918741295.1. Classification (GTDB taxonomy): domain Bacteria; phylum Pseudomonadota; class Gammaproteobacteria; order Burkholderiales; family Burkholderiaceae_C; genus Aquabacterium. The sequence continues at coordinate 13,830 of NZ_CAKKNB010000008.1, read as the reverse complement.
TTGACCTCGACGCAGATCGCGTCCATGACCACCACCCAGGTTGCCGCATTGACGACCAACCAGGTCTCGCCCATCGAGACGCTGGACGTGCGAGCCATGACCACCGCCCAGATCGCCGCGCTGAACACCGCGCAGATCGTGACCCTGACCACCGACCAGGTCGGTTCATTGAACACGGCCCATGTCCGCGCCCTGAACACGGCGGCAGTGGCCGCCCTGACCACCGACCAGATCGTTGCCCTGAACTCGGCGCAGATCTCCGCGCTGGCCACCAACCAGGTCGCGGCGCTGAACACGGCCCAGGTGTCAGCCATTGAAACCACCGACATCACCGCCCTGAACACGGCCAGCATCCGCGCCTTGGCGACCGCTGCCGTCGGCGCGCTGACCACCGACCAGATCTCCGTGCTGACCTCGGCACAAACCGCCGCGCTGAGCACCAGCCAGGTCACGGCCCTGACCACCGACCAGGTGGTGGCCCTGAGCACCACGCAGATCGGCGGGCTGGCCACCAGCCAGATCGCTGCGCTGAACACCGCCCAGGTCGCTGCCATCGAAACCAGCGACATTGGCGCCTTGAGCACCGCCGCCGTGCGGGCCCTGAGCACCGCCAACGTGGCCGCGCTGACCACAGACCAGGTCGCCGCACTGAACACCGCGCAGGTCGCCGCGCTGGCCACGAACCAGATCGCTGCCCTGAACACCAACCAGATCAGCGCCCTAGAAACCACCGATGTCAAGGCCATGACCACGGCCCAGATCGGTGCGCTGAACACCGCACAAGTCGCTTCGCTGACCACCGACCAGATCACGGCCCTGACCACCGCCGAAGCGCGTGCCATCAGCACCGCTGGCGTCGCGGCCTTGACCACTGACCAGATCGTGGCTTTGAGCTCGGCCCAGATCGGCGCCCTGGCCACCACCCAAGTGGCGGTGTTGAACACCGCCCAGGTGTCGGCCATTGAAACCCAGGATGTGGTGGCGCTGAACACCGCCGACATGCGTGCCTTGAGCACCTCGGCCGTGGCCGCCTTGACCACCGACCAGGTCGTGAACCTGAACTCGGTCCAGTTGGCCGCGTTGGCCACGACTCAGATCGCCGCGCTGACCACCGACCAGATCGCCGCCATCGAGACGGCCGACCTGAAGGGCCTGACCTCGGCCCAGGCCGCTGCCTTGAACACCGCCCAGGTTGCCGCGCTGACCACCGACCAGATCACGGTGATGAACACGGCCAACATCCGGGCCCTGACCACGGCTGGCGTCGCCGCCTTGACCACCGACCAGATCGTGGCGCTGGGCACCGACCAGATCAGCGCACTGGGCACCAGCCAGGTCGCTGCGCTGAACACCGCACAAGTGGCAGCCATTGAAACGACCGACATCGGCGCGCTGAACACCAGCCACGTCCGTGCCCTGAGCACTGCTGCTGTCGCCGCGCTGACCACCGACCAGGTCGCTCACCTGAACACGGCCCAAGTCGCCTCGCTGGCCACCAACCAGGTGGCCGCGATGACCACCGACCAGATCGCCGCCATCGAGACGACCGATCTGAAGGCCATGACCACGTCGCAGATCGCTGGCCTGACCACCGCGCAAGTGGCCGCCTTGACCACCGACCAGGTCGGCGCCCTGACCACGGCCGAAACCCGTGCGATCACCACCGCGGGCGTCGCCGCGCTGACCACCGACCAGATCGTGGCCCTGAACACGGTCCAGATCTCGGCCCTGGGAACCAACCAGGTCGCCGCGCTGAACACCGCGCAAGCCGCCGCGATTGAAACGACCGACATCGGCGCGCTGAACACGGCCAACATCCGGGCCCTGAGTACCGCTGCCGTCGCCGCGTTGACCACCGACCAGGTCGCCAATCTGACCTCGGCGCAAGTGTCGTCGCTGGCCACCAGCCAGGTGGTCGTGATGACCACCGACCAGATTGCCGCCATCGAGACGGTCGACCTGAAGGCCATGACCACGTCGCAGATCGCTGGTTTGACCACCGCGCAAGTGGCCGCCTTGACCACCGACCAAGTCGGTGCGATGACCACGGCCGAAGCGCGCGCCCTGACCACTGCCGGCATCGCCGCACTGACCACCGACCAAGTCGTGGCATTGAACACGGTTCAGATCTCCGCCTTGGGCACCAACCAGGTCGCCGCGCTGAACACCGCGCAAGCTGCCGCGATTGAAACCGGTGACATCGGTGCCCTGAACACGGCCAACATCCGCGCGCTGACCACGGCCGCCGTCAACGCCCTGACCACCGACCAGATCGCCAACCTGACCACGGCGCAAGTCGCCTCGCTGGGCACCAACCAGATCGCCGCGATGACGACCGACCAGATCGCGTCCATCCAGACGACAGACCTGAAGGTCATGACCACGGCCCAGATCGCCAGCCTGACCACAAACCAAGTGGCCGCCCTGACCACCGACCAGATCGGCGCCTTGACCACGGCCGAAGCCCGCGCCATCACCACGGCCGGCATCGCTGCCTTGACCACGGACCAGGTCGTCGCCCTGACCACCGTTCAGATCGCCGCCCTGGGCACCAGCCAGGTCGCCGCGCTGAACACGGCACAAGTCGCCGCGATTGAAACCGGTGACATCGGTGCGCTGAACACGGCCGACATCCGCGCTTTGAACACCGCCGCCGTCAACGCCCTGACCACCGACCAGATCGCGGTCATGACCACGGCCCAGATCTCGTCGTTCGGCACCAGCCAGCTCGTCGCGATGACCACGGCCCAGATCGCCGCCATCGAGACGACCGACCTGAAGGCCATGACCACGGCCCAGATCGCCAGCCTGACGACCACGCAAGTGTCCTCGCTGACCACTGACCAGATCGGCGTCCTGACCACGGCCGAAGCCCGTGCCATCACCACGGCCGGCATCGCCGCCCTGACCACGGACCAGATCGTCGCCCTCACCACCGTTCAGATCGCCGCCTTGGGCACCAGCCAGGTCGCCGCGTTGAACACCGCCCAAGTGGTCGCGATTGAAACCGGCGACATCGGCGCCCTGAACACGGCCGACATCCGCGCCCTGAACACGGCGTCGGTCGCAGCACTGACCACCGACCAGATCGCGGTCATGACCACAGCTCAGATCGCCTCGTTTGGCACGAGCCAGATCGGTGCGATGACCACCGACCAGATCGCCGCCATCGAGACCACCGATCTGAAGGCGATGACCACGTCGCAAATCGCCAGCCTGAACACGGCGCAAGTGTCCGCCTTGACCACGGACCAGATCGGCGTGTTGACCACGGCCGAAGCGCGTGCCATCACCACGGCCGGCGTCGCTGCCCTGACCACGGACCAGATCGTCGCCCTCACCACCGTTCAGATCGCCGCCTTGAGCACCAGCCAAGTCGCCGCGCTGAACACGGCCCAAGTGGCCGCGATTGAAACCGGTGACATCGGCGCCCTGAACACGGCCGACATCCGCGCCTTGAGCACCGCCGCCGTCAACGCCCTGACCACCGATCAGATCGCCTTGATGACCACGGCGCAGATCGCTTCGTTCGCCACCGCCCAGATCGCCGCGATGACCACGGCGCAGATCGCCGCCATCGAAACAACCGACCTGAAGGCCATGACCACGGCCCAGATCGCCAGCCTGACGACCACGCAAGTGTCCTCGCTGACCACCGACCAGATCGGCGCCCTGACCACGGCCGAGACCCGCGCGTTGACCAACGCCGGCATCGCTGCCCTGACCACCGACCAGATCGTGGGCTTCACCACCGTGCAGATTGCTGCCCTGGGCACCAGCCAGGTCGCCTCGCTGACGACCGCGCAAGTGGCCGCCATCGAGACCGCCGACATCGGCAGCCTCAACACGGCCAGCATGCGCGCCCTGACCACCGCTGGCGTGGCCGCCCTGACCACCGACCAGATCGCCACCCTGAACTCGGCGCAACTGTCGGCCCTGAGCACCACGCAGATCGGCGCGCTGAACACCAACCAGGTCTCCTCGATTGAAACGGCCGACCTGAAGGCCATGACCACGGCCCAGATCGCCAGCCTGAACACCGCGCAAGTGGCCTCGCTGACCACCGACCAGATCGGCGTCCTGACCACGGCCGAAACCCGTGCCCTGACGACGGCCAGCATCGCTGCCCTGACCACCGACCAGATCGTGGCCTTGAGCTCCACCCAGCTGGGCGCCTTGAGCACCCAGCAGATCGGCGCGCTGAACACGGCCCAGGTGTCTGCCATCGAAACCACGGACATCGCCGGCCTGAACACCGCTGACATCCGAGCCCTGAACACGGCCAACGTCGCGGCCCTGACCACCGACCAGATCGCGGTCATGACCACGGCCCAGATCGCCGCCTTCGGGACCACGCAGATTGGTGCGCTGACCACCAACCAGGTCTCCTCGATTGAAACCACCGATCTGAAGGCCATGACGACGGCCCAGATCGCCAGCCTGAACACCGCCCAGGTGTCCTCGCTGACAACGGCTCAAATCAACGTCCTGACCACGGCCGAAGTCCGCGCCCTGACCACGGCGGGCATCGCTGCCCTGACCACGGACCAGATCGTGGCCCTGAGCACCACGCAGATCGCCGCCTTGGGCACCACCCAGGTCGCCGCCCTGAACACCGCCCAGGTGTCCGCGATCGAGACGACGGACATGGGGGCCCTGAACACGGCCGACATGCGCGCCTTGACCACCACGTCGCTGGCCGCCTTGACCACCGACCAGGTCGCCGTTCTGAACTCGGCCCAGTTGGCAGCCCTGTCGACCACCCAGGTCTCGGCGCTGACCACCGACCAGATCGCCGCGATTGAAACCGCTGACATCAAGGCCATGACCACGGCCCAGATCGGCGCCCTGACCACGGCCCAAGTGACCGCGCTGACGACCGACCAGATCAACGTGCTGACCACGGCCGAGACCCGCGCCTTCACCACCGCTGGCATGGCCGCCCTGACCACCGACCAGATCGTGGCGCTGACCACGGCTCAGATCGCCTCGCTGGGCTCCACCCAGGTGGCCGCCCTGACGACCGCGCAAGTGGCCGCCATCGACACCGCCGACATCGGTGCCTTGACCACCACCAACATCCGCGCCCTGACCACGGCCGGTGTGGCAGCCCTGACCACCGATCAAGTGGCCAACCTGACCTCGACCCAGGTCGCGGCCCTGAGCACCACCCAACTGGTGTCGCTGAACACCGCGCAGATCTCGTCCATCGAGACCACCGACCTCAAGGCCATGACGACGGCCCAGATCGCTGGCCTGACCACGACGCAGATCGGTGCCCTGACCACCGACCAGATCGGCGTGCTGACCACGGCGGAGGTTCGCGCCTTCACCACCGTCGGCATCGGCGCCCTGACCACCGACCAGATCGCTGCACTGAGCACCACTCAGATCGGCGCACTGGGTACCAACCAGGTCGCGGCCCTGAACACGGCTCAGATCTCGGCGATTGAAACCACCGACATCACGGCCCTGAACACCGCCGACATCCGCGCCCTGACCACGTCTGGCGTCGCTGCTCTGACCACCGACCAGATCGCCGCCATGACCACGGCGCAGATCTCGGCCTTTGCCACCAGCCAGATCGGGTCGCTGACCACCAACCAGATCGCCGCCATCGAGACGACCGACCTGAAGGCCATGACCACGGCCCAGATCGCGTCCTTCAACACCGCCCAGGTCTCCTCGTTCGGCACCGACCAGATTGCGGTACTGACCACGGCGCAGGTGGTGGCCTTCACGACGACCAACATCGCGGCCCTGACCTCGACCGAAGTCGCCGCCTTCGACACCGTGGCCATCCATGTGTTGACCACCTCCCAGGTGGCCGCGCTGAACACCAGTGCGATCTCGGTCCTGGACACGGCCGACATCGTGGCCTTCACCACCGCCGGTGTCCACGCCTTCACCACGGCCCAGATCGCCGCCCTGAACACCGATGCAGTGGCCGCGTTCACCACAACGCAGATCCACGAGCTGACCACGACTCAGATGCAGGCCTTCACGACCGACCAGATCGTGGCCCTGGAGACGACCGACCTGGCCGCCCTGAGCATGACGCAGAGCGTGGCCTTCACCTCGACACAGGTCGGCGCGATGAGTGCCGCCCAAGTGGATGCGCTGATCTCCGCCTCGCCCATCGTGCTGGACCTGAACGGCGACGGGGTGCACACCACCTCGGCGGCGCATGGCAACACCTTCGACCTGAACGCCACTGGCGCCACCAGCCAGCACGGCTGGACATCCTCTGGCGACGGCTTGCTGGTGATGGACCGCAACCATGACGGCACCATCAACAACGGCACCGAACTGTTCGGCACCGGCACCACCCTGGCCAATGGCCAGCGTGCAGGCGACGGCTACGCGGCCTTGAGGGAGCTGGACTCCAACCACGACGGCAAGATCACGGCCGCCGATGCCCACTTCAAGGACCTGCAGGTCTGGGTCGATGGCAACGGCGACGGCATCACCAACGCTGGCGAGCTCAAGACCTTGGCCAGCCTGGGCATCATCGAGCTGGACCTGGGTGCCAAGACCGGCACGGAAATCGACAACGGCAACCTGCTGGGCCTGGTCTCTGGCTACAAGACCTCCGACGGCGCGTCTCACGACATGGCCGACGTCTGGTTCAGCAAGGAAGTCGGCAGCTCGACGACCACCGCCACGACCGTCCCGGTGGATGACGCCAATCTGCACGCCACGGTGCAGGCCTCGGCAGCAGCATCGGCCACCGGCGCAGCGGGTGAGGACGGCACCAAACCGGCCACGCCCCTGGCGGTCAGTGCCCAGGACCTGTTGTCAGACCGAGGGCAGGACTTGCTGGCAGGACATGCGGATCCGGCAGCCAGCCAGACCACGCTGGATGTGGCATCCGTCACACACCACTTGCCGCTGGTTCCGATCGACCACACGCAACTGGTTGACGACAAGCAGAACAACCTGCTGATCTGACATCCAAAGAAAAAACAGGCTGGGCCACCGAGAGGTGGTCCAGCCTTAAGTATTTGAAATCTTTACCGATATTTTTGCTTACATGCCAGAAGCACTGGCTGAAAAAGGGTAGACCATGTCCTCGCTGATTCCGATGTACACGACCACGCAGATCGCTGCGCTGTCGACTCAATCGATCATCAACCTCTCCACGGAGGACTGGGCTGCCTTCAACACCGCGCAAGTCGCAGTGTTGACCACCACTCAGGTCGGGTCCATCGAGACCAGCGGCCTGCGCGCCCTGACCACGGCGGCATTGACCACGCTGGGCACCGCCCAGATGGCCGCACTGAATTCGGCACAAGTCGCCGCTTTCACGACCAGCCAGGTGTCGATCTTGACCACGGCCCAGGTCGCCGCCATTGAAACCGCAGACATCGTCGGACTGAGCACCAGCGACATGCTGGCCCTGACCACCGCCGGGGTGGCCGCCATGACCACCAACCAGGTCCTGGCCCTGAACTCGGCCCAGGTCAGCGCCCTGAACACCACCCAGGTCGCAGGTATGACGACGGCGCAAATCGCGGCCATCGATACCGCCGACCTGCGCGCCATGACCACGGCCCAGATCGCCGGCATGACCACCAACCAGGTTGCCGCGCTGACCACGGACCAGGTGTCGGCCCTGACCACCTCCGCTGCCCGTGCCTTTGGCACCTCGGCCACGGCCGCACTGACCACGGCGCAGATCGTTGCCTTGAATTCTGCCCAGCTGTCGGCCATGAGCACCGGCCAGGTCGGTGCATTGACGACCGCCCAGGTGGCCGCCATTGACACCAATGACATCAAAGCCCTGACCACCGCCCAAGTCGCGGCGCTGACCACGGCCGGTGTCGCTGCGCTGACCACCGCGCAAGTTGCTGCGCTGACCACCAGCGAGGCTCGCGCCTTGACCACAGCAGGCGTCGCCGCCTTGACCACCGCGCAAGTCGTGGCCCTGGACTCCAGCCAAGTGGCTGCACTTGGCTCAAGCCAGGTTGCCGCTCTGACGACGGCCCAAGTGGCTGCCATCGAAACCACTGACATCAGCGCCCTGACCACGGGCAATGTCCGTGTTTTGAACACGGCCGACGTCGCCGCCTTGACCACCGCGCAAATCGCGGCCCTGGACTCCAACCAGGTATCCGCCCTGACGACCACCCAGGTCGGCGCGTTGACGACCGCCCAGGTCGCCGCCATTGACACCAATGATGTCAAGGCCCTGACCACTGCCCAGGTCGCTGCCTTGACCACGGCTGGCGTCGCTGCCCTGACCACCGCGCAGGTCGCCGTGATCGAGACCGCCGACATCCGCGCCCTGACCACCGCCGGCGTGGCCGCCTTGACCACCGCCCAAGTTGTGGCATTGGCCTCCAGCCAGGTCGCTGCCTTGACATCTGGCCAAGTCGCCGCGTTGACGACCGCCCAGGTCGCCGCCATCGAAACCAGCGACATCACTGCCCTGACCACGGCCAATGTCCGCGCCCTGACCACCGCTGGTGTGGCTGCGCTGACCACCGCCCAAGTCCTGGCCCTGGATTCCACCCAGGTGGCCGCATTGACGACCGCCCAGGTTGGCGTGTTGACGACAGCCCAAGTGGCTGCCATCGACACCAATGACATCAAGGCCCTGACCACGGCCCAAGTGGCTGCCCTGACCACGGCGGGCGTCGCTGCACTGACCACCGCCCAGGTCGCCGCCTTGACCACCAGCGAGGCCCGAGCCTTGACCACGGCAGGCGTTGCTGCCTTGACCACGGCCCAAGTCGTGGCCCTGGATTCCAGCCAGGTTGCCGCACTCGTGTCCACCCAAGTGGCCGCCCTGACGACCGCGCAAGTCGCTGCCATCGAAACCACCGACATCAGCGCCCTGACCACGACCAATGTCCGCGCCCTCACCACCGCTGGCGTCGCTGCCCTGACCACGGCCCAGGTCGCCGCCCTGGAGTCCACCCAGGTTGCTGCCCTGACCACCACCCAGATCGGTGCCCTGACGACCGCCCAAGTCGCCGCCATCGACACCAATGACATCAAGGCCCTGACCACCGCTCAGGTGGCGGCCCTGACCACGGCCGGTGTCGCTGCCCTGACCACGGCGCAAGTCGCGGTGATCGAAACGACCGACATCAAGGCCCTGACCTCCGTCCAGGTGGCCGCCTTGACCACGGCCCAAGTCGTGGCCCTGGACTCCAGCCAGATTTCCGCATTGGTGTCCACCCAAGTGGCCGCCCTGACGACCGCGCAAGTCGCTGCCATCGAAACCACCGACATCAGTGCCCTGAACACGACCAATGTCCGCGCCCTGACCACCGCTGGCGTCGCTGCACTGACCACGGCCCAAGTCGCTGCCCTGGAATCCACGCAGGTCTCTGCCTTCACGACCACCCAGGTCGGCGCCCTGACAACGGCCCAAGTGGCCGCCATCGAAACCGCCGACATCAAGGCCCTGACCACCGCCCAGGTGGCCGCCCTGACCACCGCCGGTGTCGCTGCCCTGACCACAGCGCAAGTCGCCGTGATCGAAACGGCCGACATCAAGGCCTTGACCACAGCTCAGGTGACCGCCTTGACCACGGCCCAAGTCGTGGCACTGGACTCCAGCCAGATTTCCGCATTGGTGTCCACCCAGGTCGCCGCCCTGACGACAGCGCAGGTCGCCGCCATTGAAACCACCGACATCAGCGCCTTGAACACGGCCAATGTCCGTGCCCTGACCACCGCCGGTGTCGCGGCTCTGACCACGGCCCAAGTCGTCGCCCTGGACTCCAACCAGGTTGCTGCCCTGACCACCACGCAAGTGGGCGCTTTGACGACCGCCCAAGTGGCCGCCATCGACACCAATGACATCAAGGCCTTGACCACGGCTCAAGTGGGTGCTTTGACCACGGCAGGCGTCGCTGCCCTGACCACCGCGCAAGTCGCGGTGATTGAAACGGCCGACATCAAGGCCCTGACCACCGCCGGTGTCGCCGCATTGACCACGGCCCAAGTCGTGGCCCTGGATTCCAGCCAGGTGTCTGCCCTGACATCCACCCAAGTGGCTGCTTTGACCACGGCCCAGGCTGCGGCCATCGAGACTTCCGACATCAGCGCCCTGAACACGACCAACGTGCGGGCCCTGACCACCACCGACCTCGCCGCCCTGACCACCGCTCAGGTCGCTGCCCTGACCTCCACCCAGGTGGCGGCTCTGACCACAGGCCAAATCGCTGCCCTGACGACCGCCCAAGTGGCGGCCATCGATACCACCGACATCAAGGCACTGACCACTGCGCAAGTCGCCGCTTTGACCACAGCGGGCGTCGCTGCCCTGACCACGGTGCAAGTCGCCGCGATCGAAACGGCTGACATCAAGGCCTTGACCACCGCCGGTGTCGCTGCCCTGACCACCGCCCAAGTCGTGGCCCTGGACTCGGCCCAAATCGCAGCCCTGGTGTCTACCCAAGCGGCTGTTTTGACGACGGCCCAGGTGGCCGCCATCGAAACCGCTGACATCAGTGCCCTGAACACGACCAATGTCCGTGCGCTGACCACAGCAGGTGTCGCTGCCCTGACAACGGCCCAGGTGGCCGCCATGGAATCCACGCAGGTTGCTGCCTTGGCCACCAGCCAGGCTGCCGCCATGACCACGGCGCAGATCGTCGCCTTGAACTCTGCCCAGGCTGCCGCACTGACGACCGCCCAGGTCGCAGCCTTGACCACCGCGCAGGTGGCCGCCATTGAAACCACGGACATCAGTGCCCTGAGCACCGCCAATGTCCGCGCCCTGAACACGGCCGATGTCGCCGCCCTGACCACGGCCCAAGTCCTGGCCCTGAACTCGTCGCAGATCTCTGCGCTGACCACCAGCCAGATCGCTGCCCTGACGACGGCCCAAGTGGCCGCGATCGACACCAATGACATCAAGGCCCTGACCACCGCCCAGGTGGCCGCCTTGACGACCGCCGGTGTCGCCGCCCTGACCACCGCCCAAGTCGCCGCCATGGAGACGGCCGACGTGCGGGCCCTGACCACCGCGGGCACAGCGGCCCTGACCACCGCGCAAGTCGTGGCCCTGGACTCGGCCCAAGTCGCTGCGCTGACCACTGGCCAGGTGGCCGCCTTGACGACGGCCCAAGTGGCCGCCATCGAGACCAGCGACATCACCGCGCTGAACACGCTCAATGTCCGTGCCTTGACCACCGCTGGCGTCGCTGCGCTGACCACCGCCCAGATCGTGGCCCTGGACTCGGCGCAGGTTTCTGCCTTCACCACCGCCCAGATCGCCGCCTTGGTCACCGCCCAGGTCTCGCCCATCGAAACACTCGATGTGCGCGCCATGACCACGGCACAAATCGCCGCGCTGACCACAGCCCAGGTCGCCTCCCTGAACACCAATCAGGTGAACTCACTGACCACGGCGGAAGCCCGTGCCTTGACCACCGCCGGCATCGCCGCGATGACCACGGCGCAGATCGTTGCGCTCAACTCCGCGCAGATCGGTGCGCTGGTCACCAGCCAGGTTGCCGCACTGACGACCGCCCAGGTGGCGGCCATCGAGACCGCTGACATCAGCGCCTTGAACACGGCCAATGTCCGCGCCTTGACCACCGCTGGCGTCGCTGCCCTGACCACGGCACAAGTTGCCGCCCTGGACTCCACCCAGATCGCCGCGCTGGCCACCAGCCAAGTGGCTGCGCTGACCACCGCCCAGGTCGCCGCCATTGAAACGGTTGACATCAAGGCCCTGACCACCGCCCAGGTCGCTGGTTTGAGCACGGCCCAAGTGGCCGCGCTGACCACCGCCCAGGTGGCTGTGATCGAAACGGCCGACATCAAGGCTTTGACCACCGCTGGTGTGGCCGCCCTGACCACCGCCCAGATCGTGGCCCTGGACTCCACCCAGGTCGCCGCCTTGGTCTCAGCCCAAGTGGCGGCCTTGACGACGGCCCAGGTCGCCGCCATTGAAACCACCGACATCAGTGCGCTGAACACGACCAATGTTCGCGCCCTGACCACCGCTGGCGTTGCTGCCCTGACCACGGCCCAAGTCGTTGCCCTGGACTCCAACCAGGTTGCCGCCCTGACCACCACGCAAGTCGGTGCCTTGACAACCGCTCAAGTGGCGGCCATCGACACCAATGACATCAAGGCCTTGACCACCGCCCAGGTGGCTGCTTTGACGACCGCCGGGGTCGCCGCCCTGACCACGGCCCAGATCGCTGTGATCGAAACGGCTGACATCAAGGCTTTGACCACCGCCGGTGTCGCTGCCCTGACCACGGCCCAAGTCGTGGCCCTGGACTCCACCCAAGTCGCCGCCTTGGTCTCCAGCCAAGTCGCCGCCTTGACGACGGCTCAGGTCGCCGCCATTGAAACCACCGATATCAGCGCGCTGAACACGACCAATGTTCGCGCCCTGACCACCGCTGGTGTCGCTGCGCTGACCACGGCCCAAGTCGTCGCACTGGACTCCAACCAAGTCGCTGCTCTGACCACCACGCAAGTCGGTGCCTTGACGACCGCTCAAGTGGCGGCCATTGAAACCGCCGACATCAAGGCCCTGACGACCGCTCAAGTCGCGGCGCTGACCACCGCGGGTGTGGCTGCCCTGACCACCGCACAAATTGCTGTGATCGAAACGGCCGACATCAAGGCTTTGACCACCGCCGGTGTCGCGGCCCTGACCACCGCCCAGATCGTGGCCCTGGATTCCACCCAGGTCGCGGCCCTGACCTCCACCCAGGTGGCTTCGCTGACCACGGCTCAGGCCGCGGCCATCGAGACCTCCGACATCAGCGCCCTGACCACCGCCAACGTGCGGGCCCTGACCACCACCGACCTGGCCGCCCTGACAACCGCTCAGATCGCCGCGCTGACCACCACCCAGGTCTCTGCCCTGACCACTGGCCAGATCGCTGCCCTGACGACCGCCCAAGTGGCGGCCATTGACACCACCGACATCAAGGCCCTGACGACCGCGCAAGTCGCTGCCCTGACCACCGCCCAAGTGGCGGCTCTGACCACGGCCCAGATCGCTGTGATCGAAACGGCCGACATCAAGGCCTTGACCACAGCCGGTGTCGCTGCCCTGACCACGGCCCAAGTCGTGGCCCTGGATTCCACCCAAGTCGCCGCCTTGGTCTCCAGCCAAGTCGCCGCCTTGACGACGGCTCAGGTCGCCGCCATTGAAACCTCCGACATCAGCGCGCTGAACACGACCAACGTGCGCGCCCTGACCACCGCTGGGGTCGCTGCCCTGACCACCGCCCAAGTCGTGGCCCTGGACTCCACCCAGGTTGCGGCTTTGACGACCACCCAGGTCTCCTCGCTGACCACGGCTCAAGTGGCTGCCATCGAAACCGCCGACATCAAAGCCCTGACCACCGCTCAGGTGGCTGCTTTGACGACCGCTGGTGTCGCTGCCCTGACCACGGCGCAAGTCGCCGTGATCGAAACAGCGGACATCAAGGCCTTGACCACCGCCGGTGTCGCGGCCCTGACCACCGCCCAGATCGTGGCCCTGGATTCAACCCAGGTCGCTGCCCTGACCTCCACCCAGGTGGCTTCGCTGACCACGGCCCAGGCCGCGGCCATCGAGACCTCTGACATCAGCGCCTTGACCACCGCCAACGTGCGGGCCCTGACCACCACTGACCTGGCCGCCCTGACCACGGCCCAGATCGCTGCCCTGACCACCACCCAGGTCTCTGCCCTGACCACTGGCCAGATCGCTGCCCTGACGACCGCCCAAATCGCTGCCATCGAAACCACCGACATCAAGGCCCTGACCACCGCCCAGGTGGCTGCCCTGACGACCGCTGGGATTGCTGCCCTGACCACGGCGCAAGTCGCCGTGATCGAAACGGCCGACATCAAGGC
>NZ_CAKKNB010000007.1 GCF_918741295.1 Aquabacterium sp. CECT 9606 | reverse complement strand
TTCTTTTCATCTATCCGTGAGTATTCGGATTCAATCTCTTGCGAGATCTTCACCAACGACTTTTTATCGCCGCTTGGCTTTTCTCATCCAAACACCCACGCTTATCGGCTGTTAATTTTTAAAGAGCTTGATCACTTGGGGCTTTAAGCCGCCTCGGTAACCGCTTTGCTTGTTTGCTTTGCGTCACCAGCGAAGAATGCAATTATGTCATGGATTTGAAGGAGTGCGCAAGTCCTTTGCAAAAAGTTTTCAAAAAGATTGGGGAGGCACACTAGAGGCTGACTTTGAAAGGACGCTTGTGCTGCCCCGTTTGTATGTTGGCCCAGGGCTGGGCTTGTGTGAAGGTGCTGAGATGGCGCTGCCCGATGGGGCTGCTCGGCATGTGCAGGTGTTGCGGCTACAGCCAGGTGACCCGGTGCTTCTGTTTGATGGAAGCGGTGGCGAGTGGTCGGCGTCCGTGGGCGCCATGGGGCGCCGCGAGGTGCGCGTGACTGTGGGGACTTTTGTGGCGGTGAGCCGGGAGCTGGGTGCTGACATCACCCTGGCTTTGGGCATGCCCACGAATGAGCGCATGGACACGGTGGTTGAGAAAGCCACGGAATTGGGGGTCAGCGCGATACAACCTCTTATATGTGAGCGATCGGTATTGCGGCTGGACGGAGAGCGTGCGCTGAAGAAGGTGGCGCACTGGCAAGGGGTGGCCATCGCCGCGTGTGAACAGTCGGGTCGGACGCGAGTCCCGGTGGTGCGGCCGGTGATGGGGTTGAAGGCCTGGCTGGCGCAGGAGGCCGCCGATGAGGCCAATTCAGCCACCAAGCCCGCTGTCAGGCGCGGGGTCTTGAGCCTGAGAGACGCGCAGTGGGTGGGCGACTGGCTTCAGGCGGGGACAGGGCAGCAGGCCGATCCCACAGGGACATCACCAAGGTCGTGGGCCTTCTTGAGCGGTCCCGAGGGCGGCTTGAGCGAAGCAGAGGAACAGCTCGCACGCGACCAGGGGTGGGCGCCAGTCAGCCTGGGTTCACGGGTGCTGCGGGCCGACACCGCCCCGCTGACCGTGATGAGCTTGATGGCTTTGCACCATCCATCACCACGCCAGGGTTGAAACAGAGGGAGGGGTCAGGCCTTGTCGGGCGCCCTGTCCTTGTTGGAGCCGGCGACGAGGTCGAAGCGGAACAGACGGCATTCGATGGGGCCGTTGAAGAGCACGACACGGCGGCTTTCCTTGAAGCGCATGGCGCTGGGCAGCTTCATGTCGGGACTGAGGATCCAGGCGGTCCAACCGGCGTAGTGGCGCTTCCAGTGCGCGGCCAGGCGTTGAAAGAAGTCGTCGGCCTCGCTGGCGTCGAATTGTTCACGGCCAGAGCGTGCGGCCACAGGTTCGTCGTTGACTTGTGGCCGACGGCCACCCTGGCCGGTGCCTTTGGGGTCGATGCGCTCACCATAAGGCGGATTGAACATCAGCAAGCCTGATTCGACCGGCGCGGGGCGCTGCAAAGCGTCGCCGGTTTTGAATTCGATGGCGTGCAGCACGCCTGCGCGCTCGGCGTTGCGGGTGGCGAAGTCGGTCATGCGGAAGGAGACGTCGCCGGCGTAGATGGCCACTTGGGGTGGGCGTCGACGGTCCAAGGCAGCCTGGTGCAAGGCGCGCCAGTGCGCCTCATGGGGGACGAAGGGCAGCAGGTTCTCGAAAGCGAAGCTGCGCAGCAAACCCGGGGCGATGTCGCAGGTGATTTGCGCGGCTTCGATGGGGATGGTACCGGCGCCGCAACACGGGTCCAGCAAGGGGCCATCTTCGGGGCGGCCTTGCCAGCCGGCGGCGGCAAGCATGGCGGCGGCCAGGGTTTCCTTCAGCGGGGCTTCGCCGACGTCTTCGCGCCAGCCGCGCTTGAAGAGCGCTTCGCCTGAGGTGTCGACGTAGAGGAAGGCCTGCGTTTCGTCCAGGTGCAGGACCAGGCCCAGATCAGGTCGGAAAGTGTCGACGCTGGGGCGCTCGCCGGTGGCGTCTCGCAGGACGTCGCAGACGGCGTCTTTGACGCGCAGGGCCGGGAAGTTGAGGCTGCGCAGGGGGCTGTTGCGGGCGGTGACGTCCACGCGCAGGGTGTGCTGCGGGGTGATCCAGTCGGTCCAGTCGATTTGCCGCGCGATGCCGTAGAGATCATCTTCGTGGCGGTAGAAGTTGACGGCCACGCGCCATAGGACGCGCTGGGCCAATCGGCTTTCCAGGTTGAGCCTGAAAGTGCAGTCAACGAGCTTGGCCGGTGTGTCGGCCTGGACTTCGACGCCACCGCGCACGGATTGCACCTCCGCATCGGCGCCGAGGATGCGCTTGGCTTCGTCAGCCAGCAGGGTTTCGACGCCGGTGGCGCAGGGCATGAAGAGCGCCTGAACGCGGGCGGGGCTCACCGGGGGGATGAATTTTTTGGCGGGTGCGTTGCCGCGGGGGCCGGAGGCGGGAGACGCAGGGCCGCGCGGGCCCGTTTGGGCGGAACGGCCAGGAGCGGCAATGCGACGCGGAGGAGGCTTGGGAGTCGTCACGGTGCAGACTGAAAAGGGGCAGGCAGCTCAGCTGCGGAGGACGGCCAGGACGTCTGAGCGGAATTCTCGCTGATAGAGCACCCACAGAACCGCCAAGGTGCCGATGGCAAAAGCGGCGGGTGAGACGAACCAGCCGATGACGGCAAAGGCCATGTAATAGGCGCGCAGGCCGTCGGCGAAGCTTTCGGCGGCCATGCCCATGAGGCGGCCGGCGCGGTCGGCAAACTCCTGGCGGTTGGCGGCGCCCGAGTCGAAGTGCTCGACGTTGGGCGCGGCGCCCACCAGAATGGCGCCGAAGGAATAGACGCGCATCGACCAGGTAAAACGGAAGAAGGCGTAGACGAAGACAGCCAGCAGGGACAGGATCTTCAGGTCGAAGATGAGCATGGTGGTGCGGGCTGCGAAGGGCAGATCCTTGACCAGGTCGCTGGCTTTCTCGCTGGTGCCGAGCACAGCCAGCAGACCACCCAGCACGAGGATGGTGGTCGAGGCCCAGAAGGAGGGGCTGGTGGACAGGTTCTGCACGACGGCGGCATCGACGATGCGCTGGTCGCGGTAGGTGACCTGGTGCATCCACAGATTGCGGAAGTGATTGGTGCTGGCCAGCAAGGTGTGTTCGGACTTGGAGCGCCATTTGGCGAAGAGCGCGTAACCGATCCAGCCAAAGAGGAAGAGTGCCGCTGCCGCCCAATCCGCCAGCGGCAGGGTGGCCAGCACGGTGTCCAGGCGGGGCAGCATCAGAGGGCCTTGCGCAAGTTGGCCGGGGCGATCTTGAGGGCTTCGCGGTACTTGGCCACGGTGCGGCGAGCGACCTGGATGCCTTGCTCTTCCAACATGCTGCTGAGTTGGCTGTCAGACAAGGGCTTCTTGGCGTCCTCGGCCACCACCAACTGCTTGATGAGCGCACGCACCGCTGTGCTGGACGCGTTGCCGCCGGCCTCGGTGTTCAGGGATGAGCCGAAGAAATACTTCAGCTCAAACGTGCCGAAGGGCGTCGACATGTACTTGGCCGTGGTGACGCGCGAGATGGTGGACTCGTGCAGGCCGAGTTCGTCGGCGATCTCGCGCAGCACCAGGGGCTTCATGGCGATCTCGCCATGCGTGAAAAAATTCTTCTGCCGATCAACGATGGCTTGCGAGACACGCAGGATGGTATCGAAGCGCTGCTGGATGTTCTTGACGAACCAGCGGGCTTCTTGCAGGCGCGAGCTCATGGCCACGTGGCCTTCGGAGGCGGTGGTGCCGCGTGGCGAACGGCTTTGGCGCAAGGCCTGCGCATAGAGATCGTTGATGCGCAGCTTGGGCATCACATCCTGGTTGAGCACGACCTTCCAGTTGCGGCCGGACTTCTGCACGATCACGTCGGGCACGATGATGTTGGCTTCGGCGCGCGTGAAAGGGCGGCCGGGCTTGGGTTCAAGGCTGACGATGAGGGTCTGCGCTTCTTTCAGCACGGTTTCGTCGACGCCAAGGGCGCTCACCAGCTTCTTGGTGTCGCGGCGGGCCAGCAGGTCGAGGTGACTCTTGCAGATGGCGATGGCTGTGGCCTGCGCTTCACAAACGGGCAGCACGCGCAGTTGCAGGATCAGGCACTCGGACAGGTTGGCCGCGCCAACACCGATGGGGTCGAGGTTCTGCAGCCAGCTCAGGCCGCAGCGCAGGCGGGACATGACCTCGTCGCGGTCGTCCTCGTCGGCGTCTTCATCGAGCAGGGAGTCGGCGATGTCTTCGAGCGAATCGGCCAGGTAGCCGTCGTCGTTCAGTGATTCGATCAACATCTCGACGGCGGCCATGTCGGCGCCGCTCAGGCGGGTGCCGCGCAGTTGCTGACGCAGGTGCTCTTGAAGGCTGATGGCGATGCTGTTGCGCTCGAGGGGGTCGAAGTCGTCTTCGTCATTGTTGCGGTTGGGCGTTTCGCGGATGCCGTCGAAGTCTTCGCGCTCGGTGCCGTTTTCCCAATCGTCGCGCTCGGTGGTGCCGAGTTCGGCGGTGTCCAGGCCAGCGGCGGCATCGGGCTCGGAAGATTCGGGACCGTCCTTGTGGGCGGCTTCGTTGTCAGCGGCGGTGCTGTCATTGCGCTGGCGCTCGAACTCCATGCCGGCGGCCACATCCAGGGCGGGGAGTTCTTCTTCGGGCTCCAGGAAGGGATTCTGTTCGAGCATCTGCTCGATTTCCTGGTGCAGCTCGAGCGTGGACAACTGCAGCAGGCGGATGGACTGCTGCAACTGCGGTGTGAGCGCGAGGTGCTGCGAGAGGCGGAACTGCAGAGAGGGCTTCATGACGGCTCAGCGCTCACATGCGGAAATGCTCGCCAAGGTAGACCTTGCGCACCTCGGCGTTGTTGATGATTTCGGCGGGGCGGCCTTCGGCCAGCACGCGGCCTTCGCTGATGATGTAGGCGCGGTCGCAAATGCCCAAGGTTTCGCGCACGTTGTGGTCGGTGATGAGCACACCGATGCCGCGCCCCTTGAGGAAGCTGATGATGCGCTGGATCTCGATCACCGCGATGGGATCGACGCCGGCAAAGGGCTCGTCAAGCAGGATGAAGCGGGGCTGGGTGGCCAGGGCGCGCGCGATTTCAACGCGGCGGCGCTCGCCGCCCGACAGCGACAAAGCGGGGTTGCTGCGCAGGCGCTCGATGCTCAGATCGCGCAGCAAGGTGTTCAGGCGCGCGTCGATCTCCTTGCCGCTCAGGGCCTTGCCACGGGCGTCACGCTGCAACTCGAGCACGGCGCGAATGTTGTCCTCGACGTTGAGCTTGCGGAAGATGGATGCCTCTTGCGGCAGGTAGCTCAGGCCGCGGCTGGAGCGTTCGTGGATAGGCAGGCGCTCGACGCGTTGGCCGTCGATTTCGATGACACCGGCATCGGCGCGCACCAGGCCCACGATCATGTAGAAACTGGTGGTTTTGCCTGCGCCATTGGGCCCCAACAAACCAACCACCTCACCAGCCTCGACCGCCACGTGAACATCATGAACCACGGTGCGGGCGCCGTAGCGCTTTTTGAGCCCTTCGGCCCGCAGTCGGCTGGTGGTGTCCACCAATGTCGGCTGGAAGTCAGTGCTCATCGGCGCGCACTTTCCAACTCTGATGGAGACAAGGTTGAGCTGGGTGAGAGGGAGGCGCCCTTGTCGCGGCCAGCGTCTGGCGTGGATTTGGCGGGTGCAGAGGCCGCCGGGCGAGGCGCGATCACGCCGCGCACGCGTCCGCTGGACATGGCCGAACCGGCGCCGCCCACCACCTGGAACACCTCGGTGCGGTTGTCGTACACGATGGTCTGGCCCACGACCTCGTCGGCCAAAGTGGAACCGCGCAAGCGCCGCATGATGGCACGACCGGTGAAGCGCACCGTGTCAGAGGCCCCGTCGTATTCAACGCGGTCGCCTTCGCCCTCGATGAACTCGTCCAGGCCTTCGCGTTTCTGGCGGAAATAGGCCCGGCCATTGGTGCCAGCCCCGCGCGCATTGGCGGTTTGCGTTCCGTCGGCGTTTTGCCGGACCTCAACCCGGGCCGCGCGGAACACCATGGAGCCCTTGGTGATCTCAACGTTGCCGGTGAGGACGTTGATGCGCTGGGTGTCATCCACCCGGGCACTGTCGGCTGAGAAGTTCAGGGGTTGGTCACGGTCGGCCTTTTCAGCCCGCGCAGGCACCGCCAGGACGGCCACCCCCAGCAGGGCTGCGGCGACCGTGGGCGCAACCCGCCCGGCCACTTGGGCCAGACGGTGCAGAACGAGGAGGGGCACTGTGGAAAACGATGACATATTCGGCATGGAAATTGCATTCATTCTAGCCGCGAAGCCCACGCTTCGGGCAAAGAATGACGTGATTTCCGCACCGTGCCGTCGGCTTTTAAGCCAACGGCGACCACCGGAGCAAGCGCTTACTTGGGCTTGCGGACCCGAGCGATCAGGTAATCGGCCACTGCCAAGGTTTTCTCGGGTGTGGCATTGAGCGACACCGAGGTGGTGTATTGGCCGGCGATGCCCAGGGTGGGGACACCATCCAGCTTGTACGCCTCCATCAGGCCACGCGCCTGACGGCCCTTGGTCTGAACGGCGAACGAGTTGTACATGGCCAGGAATTTAACCGGGTCCACGCCGTTCTTGGTGACGAAGGCCGCGATGGCTTCCGGATTGTCCAGCTTTTGCTGCTCGACGTGAAGGGCATGGAAGACCTTGGCGTGCAGCACGGGAATCAGGCCCAGGGCCTCAATGGCGAAATACAGCTGCTGGTGCGCGACGAAAGGCACTTCGCGGAACACGACCGGCATGCGGCGGAAGACCACATCGGGCGGCAGTTTGGCGGCCCAGGCGGCCAGGTAGGGCTCGAAATGGTGGCAATGGGGGCAACCGTACCAGAAGAATTCGACCACCTCGATTTTGCCAGCGGGGGCAGACACCGGGGCGTTCTGGGACAACTTGATGAAGTTGGTGCCCTCAATGGGGGCGGCAGCCTGCGCCTGGGCGCTGGTCCACACGCCAGGGGCCAAGGTCAATCCAGCAACGCCCAAGGCTTGGGACGAAAACTCGCGGCGGTTCATGAAACTTCCTTTCGGTGATGCCTGTCGTTGTTCTTCAGGGACGCGGTCATTCATTTCTGCACGCGCACCAGGGCCGAATCCACGCCATTGGCCGAGAGTTTGACGCGCACGTCCTCGGCTTGCTCGCGCAGGCCAAACGGACCGATGCGAACGCGGTACATGATGCGGCCACTGACTTCGCGCTCGACGATGCGGGCTTCCAGGTCCATCAAAGCCAGCTTGCCTCTTTGCTGCTCTGCTTCGGTCTGGTTGGCGTAGGCACCGGCTTGCACGTAGTAACTCAACGAGTCAGGAGCCGAAGCGGTGGACAGGGGTTCACCAGAAAGAATGGCCGCCGGGTTGCGCGCACTGGAAGCGGCCTTGGCCGGCGCAGAGGGCTTGGAAGGTGCGGGCGCAGGCGTGGCCGGATCGGTGGTGATGGGATGACCACCCGACGCTGGCACGGCGGGCTCGGACGCGGCGGATGCGGCCTCGTCCACCACAGGCTGAGGCACGGCATGCGGCTTGGCGGGGTTTTTGCCGTACAAGCCGCTGTTGGGATCCCAGTTCTTGTTGTGCTCGGCCTCGGCGGCATCTTGCTCGGCCGTGCGCTGAGGAACCTTGTCGATGAAGGGCAAGGGTACTTTGGTGATGTACACCGCCACGCCCAGGGACATGGCCAGGCCGATCAACAGACCGACGATCATGCCGAGGAAGAAGCCTCCGCGCTGCGATTTCATGTGCATTGTCCTTGGCAGGAGTTACATCTTTTCAGGAGCACTGACCCCAAGCAGGGCCAGACCATTGCGCAAGACCTGGGCAGTGGCCGACAGCAGGGCCATGCGGGCTCGGCTGAGTTCGACCTCGTCGACCAGGAAACGTTCCGCCGCATAGTAGCTGTGGAATGCGCCCGCCAGGTCGCGCAGGTAAAACGCCACATCGTGCGGCGCCAGCCCTTGGGCCGCGAGCGTGAGCATGCCGGGGTATTCGGCCAGCTTCGTCATCAAGGTCAGCTCGGTGTCGGCCTTGAGCAGGCTGAAGTCGGCCTTCGACAGGGCGGACAGGTCGCCCCCCTTGTCGGCCGCCCAATCGCGCAGCACCTTGCTCATGCGGGCATGGGCGTATTGGACGTAAAACACTGGGTTTTCGTCGTTGGTCTTGAGGGCCAGGTCGACGTCGAAGACGAATTCGGTGTCGGCCTTGCGGCTGATCAGGAAGAAGCGCACGGCGTCCTTGCTGGTCCACTCGATCAGGTCGCGCAGGGTGACGTAGCTGCCTGCGCGTTTGGAGATCTTGACCTCTTCACCGCCCTTGAGCACGGTGACCATCTTGTGCAGCACGTAGTCGGGCCAGCCTTGCGGGATGCCCACGCCAGCGGCTTGCAAGCCGGCGCGCACGCGGGCGATGGTGCCGTGGTGGTCGGAGCCCTGGATGTTGACGACCTGCTGGAAGCCGCGCTCCCATTTGGCGATGTGGTACGCCACGTCGGGCACGAAGTAGGTATAGCCACCGTCGGACTTGCGCATGACGCGGTCCTTGTCGTCGCCGTAATCCGTGCTGCGCAGCCAGAGGGCGCCGCCCTCTTCGAATGTTTTGCCGGCATCGACGAGCTTCTTGACTGTTTGCTCGACCCGGCCGCTGGTGTAAAGGCTGGATTCAAGGTAGTAGTTGTCGAAGCGGACGCCGAAGGCCTTCAGGTCCAAGTCTTGTTCGTGGCGCAGGTAGGCGACGGCGAACTGGCGGATGCTGTCGAGGTCATTGATGTCGCCAGACGCGGTGAATTCACGGTCGTCGGCCTTGACGGTTTTCTTGGCCAGGAAATCGGCGGCAATGTCGGCGATGTAGTCGCCGTTGTAGGCGGATTCGGGCCACTCGGCGTCACCGGGCTTGAGGCCCTTGAGGCGCGCCTGGGTGGAGGCGGTGAGCGTGGCGATCTGCACGCCCGCGTCGTTGTAATAGAACTCGCGGGTGACGGACACGCCTTGCGTGGCGAAGAGGTTGCACAGGGCATCGCCCAGCGCGCCCTGGCGGCCATGGCCAACGTGCAGCGGGCCAGTGGGGTTGGCCGAGACGAACTCGACCAGCACCTTGCGGTCGGTCAGGGGCTGGCAGCCGAACTGGTCGCCCTCGGCCAGCACCTCGGCCACGACGGCCTGCTTGGCCTCGGGCTTGAGGCGCAGATTGATGAAGCCAGGGCCCGCGATCTCCATGCTGGCCACCCACTGCTGAACGGCAGGCTGCCGCTGCAGCGCCTCGATCAGGGCTTGGGCCAGCTCCCGGGGGTTCTTCTTGAGAGGCTTGGCCAGTTGCATGGCCGCCGTGCAGGCCAGGTCGCCATGCGAGGCTTGCTTGGGCGCTTCGAAGACGGGGATGTAACTGCTATCGGGGACAACATGGCCCAGGGCTTCACCCAGGGCGGAAAGTAGGGCACGCTTGGCTTGAATCATGGCCGGGATTCTACGGGGCAGCACAAGTGGGCGCACTGTGAGCAGAAATGCACACTTGGGGCGGGGCTTTTCAGCACACGCCAAAGGCCCGGGCATGGAAAGATGGGGGCATGACAGGCATCGACATCGACCTGGACACCGGCATGATTGGCAAATACCGGGTCCTCAAGAAGCTGGGCGAGGGCGCCACCAGCGAGGTCTTCCTGTGCCGGGATGATTTCAACAACCGCGATGTGGCGGTCAAGCGGGTGCGGGCCGCTGCCTTGATCGACGCGGTGGACGGGCCGGTGTTTGCCCGCTTCTTCGCGGCCGAGGCGGCCCTGGTGGGGCGCTTGCTGCACCCGAACGTGGTGCAGATCCTGGACGCGGTGCCAGACCCGGTCTCGCCCTACCTGGTGATGGAGTTCGTGCCGGGCAACACCTTGCGCGCCTATTGCCGGCCCGACCAGTTGCTGCCGCTGGAATTGATCATTGAAATCGGCTTCAAGTGCGCGATGGCACTGGGCTATGTATACCGCCAAGGGCTGATCCACCGTGACGTGAAGCCGGCCAACATCATGGCCATCACCAATGCCACGGGCGTGATCACGGATGTGAAAGTGACCGACTTTGGCAGCGTGCTCAACATGAGCGCCGATGCCACGCAAGTGCACCAGGTGGGCTCGCTGGCCTACATGGCGCCCGAGCAACTGGACGGCCATACCCTGGATTGCCGGGCGGACATTTATTCACTCGGCGCGGTGCTGTACCACCTGGTGGCTGGCAAGCCGCCCTTCGAGGCACCGTCGCAGGCGGTGTTGATGAACCAGATTTACAACCAGGAACCGGCTTCCTTGTCGGGCATGCGGTCAGGCGTGAACGAGTCGGTCAGCACGGTGATCCTGAAGGCGCTGGCCAAAAACGCGGACGACCGTTATCCCAACTGGGATGCCTTTGCGCAAGCCTTGTCGGGCTTGATCTCGGACCACAAGGTGCCACGCGGCCATTTGCAGGGCGTGTTGGACTCAGAGCGGTTCAACCTGCTCAGGGCGCTGGATTTTTTCAGCAGTTTTGGCGATGTGGAGCTGTGGGAAGTGGTACACCGCGCCAAGTGGCAGCGCTTTCCGTTCGGGCACGCGCTGTACAGGCGCGGCGAGGAGGGGCGCAGCTTCCACATCATTGCTCAAGGCAGCGTAGAGGTGTACCGCACCGGCAAGCGGGTGGCCCTGCTGGGGGCGGGCACCTCGGTGGGCGAGATGGCCTACCTGGCGCCCAGCCCCGAACTGCGGCGCCACAGCACCGATGTGGTGGTGACCGAGGCTGTGACCACGATCTCGTTCACGCCAGAAAGCATGCAGCAGTTGAGCCCCAACGGACGGCACTTGTTCGATGAAGCCTTCATCCGGGTGCTGGTGCGGCGCCTTCATGCCGCGCACGAAGCCCTGGCACACCCCCGGCGGATCTTGTAAGACGCCCGCACCCAGGCCTCAGCTTCAGGCAAACCGACGACGGCGTGCCAGCCAGGCGGCCAAAGGCACGCCCATGGCCAGCAAGGCCAGGCCTTCGGGCTCGGGCACGGCCACCACATTGGCTTGCACGGTGATGCTCTGCAGGTTGAGCGACGCCTCGCCCAGGTCCATCTCTTCGCGGTAGACGGGCACATCGACGTAGACGGCTTCATCGCGGTAATGGCAAATGCTGGGGTCTTCCACCTCACAGTAGTCCAGCACCTGTTCGTAGTGGTCGAAGACCGAGTCGTAATGGTCGAAGACCTGCACGAAAGAGATCTCGCCGGAGGCGCCGATGCTGCCCGTCAGGCTGGGCGCCACCGCCCCCAGCACATTGCCCACGACATTGAAGTTGCCAGTGCCCGAGTATTCGGTGATGCCACCGCCGGGGCCCGAGACGCTGATCGAGCCGGGCGTCTCGATGCTGTACGAGCCGGCATACGTCACGGTGTAGCCCGTGATGGCGTAGCCGGCCGTGGGCGTGAAGTTGAACAGGGCGTTGAAGTTGCCCGTCAGGTATTCGGGCGAGAAGTTGAAGTAGCTGGTGGCATACAGGTTCATGTAGCCATTGAAGTTGAGCTCGAAGCCATTGCCCCCGGCTGTCACCGTGACCTGCGAGGCGGGGATGTCCTCGCTGATGACACTGCCAAACGAGGTCACGTCGTGCGAGAACACGAAGGTGTCGGGGTCAAAGTCGATGCCGACCTGCCCTGTGGACAGGTGCGTGGGCGCGGCTTGGGCCACGGCGCTGGCACCCAACAAGGTCAAGGCCAGGGATCGAAGGGCAAATGCTGGTGTCATGGGTCTACTCCGTGAGGCATGGATGAATTGACCGACCAGACTAAGGGCTGACCCGAAAATTCCCCATCCCTAAACGTAGGGGCCTGGGCCAAGCCGCGTAGACTGTGCAAACCTCTTCCCCCACCTTGAAGGAGCTTTCCATGCGCATGATCATTGCCGCCCTCGCCCTTGTGTCCATGACTGGCTTGGCCCACGCTGGCGAAGCTTGCGAGGCCAAGGCCATCGACAAGAATGGCAAGCCCCTGGCCGGTGCGGCCAAGTCCAGCTTCATCAAGAAGTGTGAGAAGACCAGTGGCGCTTCGGCCTGCGCCCTCAAGGCGGTCGACAAAAATGGCAAGCCCCTGGCTGGCGCCGCCAAGACCAGCTCGATCAAGAAATGTGAGAAGGACACCGCCGCGGGTGCGGCCCCCGCCGCTTCGATGTGATCTGCGCGGCTCGCTCAGGCATTCAGCCCTGAGCGGGCATCAACGCGCCCACACACCCCGGGCCAGCAGCGTGGCGGCCAATGGGATCAGCACCACGATGTGCGCCTGGACCATGATCCACCGTCGCACCTGACGCACCTCGGCCTCGGCCGGCAAGGCGCCGGTGGCATCGAGCGCCTTGCGCCAGCGGATGAAGGCGCGCGTCGGCCCGATCGACATCAGGCCCACCACCACGAACAAGGTCAGCTTGAGATGCAGCAGCGGTTGGTGCCAATACCAGCCAAAGCCCTTGACGCCCCAATAGGTGCGCGCGAAGCCGGTGGCCAGCACCGCGATGGCGGCCACCATGTAGATCACGTCCACACGCGCCAGGCGGCGCACGACGGCGGCGTTCATCCACTCGGGCCGGCACAGTGCCGCCTCGCTCGTGATGAAGACCACCAGGGTCAGGATGGCGACGAAATGGGCGTACGCCAGCAACGATTCGGTCAGCATGGGGGCTCCTGAAATCAAGCAGGGGACCAGTATGCCGGGTCGCCGTAGGTCTCCTTGATGAAGTCGATCCACAGGCGAAGGCGCAACGGCAGGTGCTTGCGCTGGGCAAACACGGCGTAGATGCCATTGGGTGGCGCGGCGACGTCGTCGAGCACGCTCACCAGGCGGCCCGCGCGCACATCGGATTCGACCTCCCACCACGAACGCCAGGCCAGGCCCAGGCCTTCCAGACACCAGGCGTGCAGCACCTGCCCATCGGAGCAATCCAGTTTGGTCGCGGGGCGCACGTGGATGGTCTGGCCATCGAGGGTGAAGGCCCAGCCACGCGTCTGGCTGGCTTCGGAGCTGAGCGTGAGGCAATCGTGCCGGGCGATGTCGGCGGGCACGGCAGGGCGGCCGCGCCGCGCCAGGTAGTCCGGGCTGGCCACGCACAGGCGGCGGTTGTCGGCCAGGCGCACGCTGATCAGGCTCGAGTCGGGCATGTCGCCCACGCGGATGGCGCAGTCAAACCCTTCATTGACGAGGTCGACCAGGCGGTCGGACAGGTTCAAGGTCATGCCGACTTCCGGGTGCAGGGCCACGAAGCGCGGCACCAGGGGGGCCACATGGCGACGCCCGAAGCCGGCGGGCGCCGTGACCTTCAGGTGTCCGCTGGCCTTGACGCCGCCCGCACTGACGCTGGCTTCGGCGTTGGCCAGGTCGGCCAGCAGGCGTTGAGCATCTTCCAGGAAGGCGCTGCCTTCGCGGGTCAGGCTGATGCGGCGGGTGGTGCGCACCAGCAATTTGACACCCAGGCGCTCTTCCAGGGCATCGATGCGCCGCCCGATGACGGCCGGGGCCACCCCTTCGGCTTGCGCTGCGGCCGTCAGGCTGCCTCGGAGGGACACGGCGACGAAAGACTCGATCTGCTTGAGTTTGTCCATGATGAGCACCCTCGTCGGCCTGATTCATGCGCGAAAGTCATGAATCCATGAATTTTCGGGCTGGTAATGGTTGCGGAAGTATCGAATAAAATTTCTGCATTGAAAAGAGGGCCCAGGCAGAAGACTTGCTCGCGCCCGTGATCCGCATCCCTTTGACCATTCCTTTACCGACGAGGTTGACCATGACCGCACGCACCCCTGTCCACGGCCTCCAAGTGGCCACCGAGCTCTACCGTTTCATCGAAGACAAGGTGCTGCCGAACACCGGTGTGGCCAGCGCTGCCTTCTGGGCGGGCTTTGACCAGATCGTGTCCGACCTGGCGCCCAAGAACGCCGCGTTGCTGGCTGAGCGCGATCGCATCCAGACCGAGATGGACACCTGGCATGCCGCCAACCCGGGCCCCATCAAGGACATGCCGGCTTACCGCGCTCACCTGGCCAAGATTGGCTACACGGTGCCCGTGCCTGCGGATGTGAAGGTGACCACGGCCAATGTGGACGCCGAACTGGCCACGCAAGCCGGCCCGCAACTGGTGGTGCCCATCCTGAATGCGCGCTATGCGCTGAACGCCGCCAACGCCCGTTGGGGCAGCCTGTACGACGCGCTGTATGGCACCGACGCGATCCCCGAAACCGATGGCGCCGACAAGGGCAAGGGCTACAACCCCGTGCGTGGTGCCAAGGTCATCGCCTTCGCGCGCAATGTGCTGGACCAATCGGCCCCGCTGGAAGGCGCGTCGCACAAGGATTCGACCGGCTACCGCGTTGAAGGCGGCCAACTGGTCGTGGCCCTGGCCAACGGCAAGACCGCCGGCTTGCAGAACCCCGCCCAGTTCGTGGGTTACCAAGGCGATGCTGCCGCGCCCAGCAGCGTGCTGTTGGTGAACAACGGCCTGCACATCGACGTGCAGATCGACCGCAGCACCGCCATCGGCAAGACCGACCCGGCCGGCGTGTCCGACCTGGTGCTGGAATCGGCCCTGTCGACCATCCTGGACCTGGAAGACTCGGTCGCCGCGGTTGACGCGCAAGACAAGGTGCTGGGCTACAGCAACTGGCTGGGCATCCAGCTGGGCACGCTGAGCGAAGAAGTGAGCAAGGGCGGCAAGACGTTCACGCGCAAGCTGAACGCAGACCGCGTGTACACCGGACCACATGGCGGTGAAGTCAAGCTGCATGGCCGCTCACTGATGTTCGTGCGCAATGTGGGCCACCTGATGACCAACCCGGCCATCCTGTGGGGCGCCGACGGCAAAGAGATCCCCGAAGGCATCCTGGATGCCGTGGTGACCACCACCATCGCTTTGCACGACCTGCAGCGCCATGGCGCCAATGGCATCGTCAACTCGCGCCAGGGCTCGGTCTACATCGTCAA
The DNA here is from genome assembly GCF_918741295.1 of Aquabacterium sp. CECT 9606. GTDB lineage: Bacteria > Pseudomonadota > Gammaproteobacteria > Burkholderiales > Burkholderiaceae_C > Aquabacterium. The sequence continues at coordinate 39,220 of NZ_CAKKNB010000007.1, read as the reverse complement.
GCCCAAAATGCACGGCCCGGCCGAAGTGGCTTTTGCCGCCGAGCTGTTCAGCCGCGTCGAAAAGCTGCTGGGCCTGCCCGACAGCACCGTCAAGCTGGGCATCATGGACGAAGAGCGCCGCACCAGCGTGAACCTGAAGGCTTGCATTGCCGCGGCCCAAAGCCGTGTCGCCTTCATCAACACCGGCTTCCTGGACCGCACCGGCGACGAGATGCACACGGCCATGCTCGCCGGCCCGATGATGCGCAAGGGCGACATCAAGGGCAGCGCCTGGATTGCCGCCTATGAGCGCCGCAATGTGCTGATCGGTCTGCAATGTGGCCTGCGCGGCCGCGCCCAGATCGGCAAGGGCATGTGGGCCATGCCCGACTTGATGGCCGAGATGCTCAAGCAGAAGATTGGTCACCCTAAGGCCGGTGCCAACACCGCCTGGACGCCCTCGCCCACGGCCGCCACGCTGCACGCGCTGCACTACCACCAAGTGAACGTGGCCGCCGTGCAGGTCGAGATCGAGAAGTCGAACGAAGACGCCGAAGCACTGCTGCCCAACCTGCTGACCATCCCCGTGGTCGAGAAGGCCGATTGGTCCGACGCCGACAAGCAGCAAGAGCTGGACAACAACGTGCAAGGCATCCTCGGCTATGTGGTGCGCTGGATCGACCAGGGCGTGGGTTGCTCGAAGGTGCCCGACATCCACAACATCGGCCTGATGGAAGACCGCGCCACGTTGCGCATCTCCAGCCAGCACATCGCCAACTGGCTGCAGCATGGCGTGGTGACCGAGGCGCAAGTGCGCGAGACCTTCACGCGCATGGCCGCGGTGGTGGACCAGCAGAACGCTGGCGATGCGCTGTACAAGTCGCTGGTGGCCAACCCCACCGGCGCTGCGTTCCAGGCTTCGCTGGACTTGGTGTTCAAGGGCAAGGAACAGCCGAGTGGCTACACCGAGCCGCTGCTGCATGCTTGGCGTTTGAAGGCCAAGGCGCGCTGACCCCCGGTCAGGCAGCTCCCCTGACAAAGCACCCCGCGGGGTGCTTTTTTCATCGCATCTCGGCACCCGGTTACAGTGCCCCATGCGCATCTTGCTGGTGGAAGACGACCCCGTGTTGGCGGCAGGCGTGGCCGAGGGCCTGGCTCGCCACAATTTCGCCGTCGAGTCGGTGGGAACCGGGGAGCAAGGCGATGCGGTCTTGTCCAGCACCCAATACGACATGGCCATCATCGACATCGGGCTGCCCCGCATGGACGGCCTGGAACTGCTCAGGCGGCTGCGCGCGCGAGGACAGACCCTGCCCGTGATGATGCTGACAGCGAGGGACAGCCTCCACGACCGGGTCGAAGGGCTCAACGGCGGTGCCGACGACTACCTCGCCAAACCTTTTCTGTTGCCGGAGTTGGTGGCCCGAGTGCATGCCCTGATCCGGCGCAGCCGGTCGGCGGCCAGCTCGGTCATGCAGTTGGGCCAGCTGGCGCTGGACCTGGGGCTGCATCAGGCCCAACTGGCTGGCCAGCCCATGGACCTGACCGGGCGGGAACTGGACGTGCTCCAGCAAATGTTGTTGGCCGCGCCCAATGTCGTCAACAAGCAAAAGCTGGTGGACAGCCTGAGCCGGTGGGATCGTGAAATCACGGCCAACGCCATCGAAATCTATGTTTCGCGCCTGCGCGCCAAACTGGAGGGCTCGAACATCTGCATCGTCACGGTGCGGGGCATCGGCTACCGGATGGGTTTGATCCCAAACCATGCCTGACTTGCGCGTGCCCACCCTTCGCCGCCGGCTGCTGCTCAGCTTGCTGGCCCCGCTGCTGATGTTGGCCGCATTGAGCGTGATGGCAGACTATCTCCAGGCGCGCCGCTTGGCCGATGAGTCGTATGACCAGGTATTGGCGAGCACGGCCATCGGCCTGGCATCGCGGCTGGAGCTGGAACGCGATGGCGATCTCCAGGACCACCTGCCCCAAAGCCCCCATGCCCTGCCTCAGTTGGATGAGCAATCCCCCCTGCTGTACGCCGTCTTCGATGCCAAAGGCAAGACCGTGGCCGGCCTTGAACCACTGATGACCATCGCCAAGGTTCACGCTCACCTGAAGCATCCTTATTTTCACGACGAGATGCTTCAGGGCGTGGCCTTGCGCGTGGCCACCTATGCTTATGACGGCCCGGAAGGGCGGGGCACCATCGTGGTAGCTGAGACCCCGCGCAAACGCCAGCAGGCCGCCCGACTTTTGATGAAGTCCACGGCTTGGACCAGTGTCCTGATGGTGCTGTTCACCTTGAGCGCGGTCTACTTTGGGGTCAGGCACGCATTGCGTCCGCTGGACGACCTGAGCCAACGCTTGGAATTGCGCGAAGCCAAGGACTTGCAAGCGCTGTCTTTGGATGGCGTGCCCGGCGAAGCTCGACCATTGGTGATCGCCGCCAATCAGTTGATGGAGCGCCTAAAAGCGTCGGCCCAGGCCCAGCAGGACTTCCTGTCCAACACCGCCCACCAACTTCGCACGCCTCTGGCGGGCTTGCAGACACAATTGGAACTGCTGCGCGATCACTTCCCAACGCAAGATCGTGAACGGATACAGCATGTGTTCGGGGCCGTTCAGCGCCTGGGACATCTGACCCACCAAATGCTGGCCCTGGCCCGATCCGACCCCAACGTCCATGCCAGCCAGGATTTGCACACCGTGGACCTGTGCCTGTTGCTGGAAGACGTGGCCTCGTCTTGCCTTGACCGCGCCTTGGCCAAAGGCCTGGACCTTGGCTTTGAGCCGTCTCCGGCCACGGTCTTGGCCACACCATGGATGCTTCACGAGCTGCTGATCAATCTCGTGGACAACGCCATCGCCTACACCCCGAGGCACGGCCGCGTTACGGTATCTTGTGGCATGGTCGATCACGCGTCCGGCCGGCCTGTGCCCTACCTGGCCGTCGAAGACACGGGCAGAGGCATCGCGCCGTCCGAGCGCGGAAAGGTCTTCGAGCGCTTCTACCGAACCCCAGGCTCCCTGGAAGCCGGAACTGGCCTGGGCCTGGCCATTGTTCGAGAAATCGCCAAGCAACACCAAGCCTGCATCGAACTGGGCAGCGGGGCTGATGGCATGGGCACACGCGTCAGGGTTCTGTTTTTGGCCGAGGCTGGCGCGCACCCGGACATACCCTGATCACCCCAGCATCCAGCTGGGTTGTCAGCAATTAGACAGCTTCGCAAGCTTACCGTGCGCTGCCTTCGTCCACCAGCCGCGCCATGTCCTCCGCCCCCATCCACCCGTCGCCATTCGCCATCCGCCAGCCGTGGCCCACGGTGGCCCTGCATTGGTTCACCGTGATCGCCCTCATGGTGAGCATGGCGGCCGTATGGGGGCGCGAAGCCCTGGACGACAAATCGCAGCGGGCTGCCCTGCTCACCATCCACCAGCAACTGGGATTGGCCATCTGGCTGGCCTTGGCGGCACGCCTGCTGGTGCGCGCCTGGCTGGGCCGCGTCAACGTGCAAACCGGAGCCTCGTGGCACCTGCGTGCCGCCGCAGTCCTTGCCCACTGGTCGCTCTACGCGGCCTTGTTCGTCCAACCCTTGTTCGGCTGGATCATGACCAATGCCCACGGCCATCAGGTGCGCCTCCTGGGATGGATCCCATTACCCCAGATCACCGAGGCCGACCCGGATCTGGCCGACATGTGGGCAGACCGGCATGCCGCCATGGCGTGGGTGCTGGGCGGCCTGATCACCCTGCACATCGCTGCGGCGTTGTGGCACCACTTCATCCTGCGCGACGGCGTGCTGCGTTCGATCATGCCCGCCCGCCGATGAGCTCGTTTCGTTTTCAATCCATTGACAAGGACCACGTCTCCATGCGTTCAATCACTCGCCACCTGGGCTGGCTCACTGCCGCTGCCCTGACCTTGCTGAGCCAGACGGTGCAGGCCCTGCCCAGCTACGCCCGCCAGACTGGCATGACCTGCGCCGCTTGCCACGTTGGCGGCTTTGGTCCGCAGCTGACGCCAGCAGGCATCAAGTTCAAGTTGGGCGGCTACACCGACACCGATGGCCAGGCCGGCAAGGTGCCCCTGTCGGCGATGGTCGTGGCCAGCTACACACACACCAAGGACGACGTGGAGCCGCCTGCCGATCACCTCAAGTCCAACGACAACCTCAAGATGGACGAGGCCTCGATCTTCCTGGCTGGCCGGATGACCGACAAGATCGGCACCTTCGTGCAAGTCACCCACAACGGTGTGGACCACAGCAACTCACTGGACCAGATGGACATCCGCCTGGCCACCGCCACCACGCTGGCGGGCAAGGATGCCATCCTGGGCATCACGGTCAACAACAACCCCGGCGTGCAGGACCCCTTCAACACCATGCCGACCTGGGGTTTTCCGTACGTGGGGCCTGAAGCCGGCCATGGCATGGGCGAGGCCGCCACCGCCATCGACGGTGGCTTTGAACAACGCGTGGTAGGCGCCTCGGCCTACGGTCTGTGGAACAACTCGGTGTACGCTGAACTGGGCACCTACCGCTCGCTCTCTCCCAGCTTCCAGAGCAAACTGGGATTGGGCCATGAGGACACCCAACGCTTGGGCGGCAATGCCTATTGGCGGCTGGCCTACCTCAAGGACCTGAAGAGCAGCAACTTCTCGGCGGGCCTCTTCGGCTTCTCGGGAAAGGTGGAGCCAGACCGCACGGTCTCCGCACCGCGCGACAAGTTCAACGACATCGGCGTGGATGGCAGCTACCAGTTCCTGGGCACCCGCGAGCACATCGCCACCGTGAACGGCAGCTACATCCACGAACGCAAAACGGAAGGCGCCACAGGCGACAAGAGCACGCTCAACACCCTGCGTCTGAACGCCTCCTACTACTTCAACCAGAGCTTCGGCGGCACCGTGGGCGTTTTCTCCACCCGGGGCAGCGCGCCAGAAGACACCACCACCGGCAAGCTGTTCCAACTGGATTGGACGCCGTGGGGCAAGGAGGACGCAGCGGCTCCCGCACCCTTTGCCTGGGCCAACGTCCGCCTGGGAGCCCAATATTGGATGTACAACAAGTTCGCAGGTGAAAGCACGGGTGCCAGCGGCAACAACACCTTGGCGGTCTTTGCGTGGACCTCGTTCTGACATGCGCTGGTTGCCAAAACTTGTTGCCGCCCTTCTGTGCGCGTTGCCCTTGGCCTGGGCGGCAAGCGCGCACGCGGAAGGTGACCCCAAGCGCGGCGCGGCGGTCTTCGCCACCCAATGCTCGGAATGCCACAGCGCGCGGGAAGGCAAAGATCGCAAGGGGCCGTCACTTTTCGCCGTGCTGGGGCGCAAATCAGCGGCCAACCCAAGCTTTGTCTACTCGGCAGCACTCAAACAGAGCGGGATCGTCTGGACCGCCGACCGTCTGGAGGCCTACATCACTCAGCCGAAAAAGGTTGTGCCAGGCGGCAACATGAAGTTCGACGGTCTGGACCAGGCCGGCGAACGCGCTGATCTGCTGGCCTACCTTGCCAGCCTGAGCGCCCGTTGAACCACCCTTGGATGCAAGCGACTTGGCGTGACCTTGACCACAGGCGAATTCATCGAAGGCCAACCCCTTGGCGCGACAACTGGCATTGCCGATGAAGCAAGGCCGCATCGAGACCAAGCCCGACATGTCGGTACCAGGCCACCCCGCGCTGTGGGCCTTGGGCGACTGTGCGGCGGTGCCCAATCAGCATGATGGTGGCCTCTCGCCGCCCACGGCGCAGTTCGCGGTGCGGCAGGCCCTGCACCTGGCAGGCAACCTGATGGCGCGCAGCCGGGGCGATGCGGGGCGCGCCTACTACCTGTCGCAGATGCCTTTTGTCGGACGGCGCCTGCGCATCTTTCTGGAGTGGACCTGGGGGATGCTCTTTCCGCCTGACATCACGCATTTGCGCTTCACGCGCAGCCATGCGCAACGGGAGGACGAGGCGCGCCGCACCGCACCGCAGAGGCCGAGCAGGCTCAGCCGCGGCGGACGCAGGCCCCGCCATCCACGGGGACTGACGGGGCATGAAGCGCCATCAGCCCATGAAGCCTGCTTAGAAGCTGTATTGAGCGCCGATGGAGAACATGCGCACGGCCATCGCTTCATCCGCGACTTCAGCCGTGGTGAAATCAGCCGCCACCACGCCCTTGACGTTCTTGGTGAAGGCATAGTCCAGCGCCAGCCCGACGTACGCCTTATACTTGGTGTCGGAATCGCTCACGACCGTGCCGATGCTGGCGGCACCGGCCCGGCCTGATGTTTTCACCCCAGCCACGCCCAGCCGCAACGTGCCGCCCAGTTCTGGCGTGAACTCACCTCGCGCAGCGCCTGCCAGGAACACGGCCTGGGTTTTGAAGTCAAGATTGACCACGCCAACACTGGCCGTGTTCTGGCCCAAGTCCAGGTAACCAGCTTCCACGGCGAAGCCCTCGGTCACGGTGTAGCCGCCATACAGCTTGAAGCCGGTGTCGGTCTTGTCGCACTTGGTCGTGCCTGCACAAGCGATGTTGGCGTTCGTGACGCCGATGGCGCCCCCCACATAAGCCTGGGCACTCGCGCCTCCCACAGCCAGCGTCAGCAGCGCGGCCGAAATGATTTTCTTCATGACATCCCAATGAGCAAGCGTCGGACATTCGACCCGGCGCATTGTAATTGTTGGTAAGCAGACGGTTTGGTGACTCTAGGGAATGCGATAAGCATGAAAAAAGCACAGCCAATGCAACGCCTGACCGCGGTTGGGCTTCTGTTTTAGTGATGCCCTTGTCGCCATGGTCGCAGCTTCCCACGCGAGGTCAAACGCTCTGCGGGCGGGAAGGTCCGCATAAAAATATCAGCCAGCCCTGAACTGACTGGCACTGCCCACCAATGTCTTTTTCTTGAGCCCAAGCCGCCAAACGGCCATTGATCGGCCATCTCAAGCCTGGTCTCAAAACAAGCGCTTGACGGTTGCCGACACAGTGTCTGCTTGCCGCCCTGACGCGAAGCGGCGGCTCAACTGCAGCATCAAGGTGAACTCCCCGTCCAGGTACTTGGATTGCGTGAATGCAACCTCGGTCACGCCGTCGTCACGTCCGAGCGGACGGTCAACATGTGACACCGTGAGCTGGGACTTCATGCCATAGACCTCGCGCACAACCGCGCCAATCACGGGGTTGAGGTAGGCATAGGCATGCTGCCGTGCACCAACACCCGCGTTGAAAAGCGCGTACACATCGATGTCCGGCCAGGGCCGATAGGCCACGCCTAATCCTCCTTCGACCAAAAACGCCGTGCGGTCATCAAGGGATCGATCTGCTTGGCGCTCCCAGCCCAGTTTGAACTGCCCTGACCATCCGCCCGTGAAGGCGTCGCGCGACAGCACCGACTTGGCCGCGTACACGGTGAATCGATCCAACCCCATTCGGCCGGATGCCAAATCCACCGTCAAGCCTGCATCAAACAAGCGCAACTCGCTTTCGCCGAAATATTGCTCGTTGTCATCATCCATGGTGTGAGAAACCGGCAGCAAACCCAGGGTCAGGTAGCGGCGCCCATGCTGGTATTTCAGCCCCGCGCGAACCTGCGAATCCTGAGGCGATCCTGAAGGATTCTTGCGAGATGTGGCTTCAACCGAAAGGCCAGCATGGTCCTGCGATATTTGGCGCGTAAGCACATCGCGATACGTTTGCCAGTCCGCCACCGAGCGCTCGCCCTTTTCGTGAAGATATTGGTTGTAAGACCCAGCAAGTTCGATGGAAAGATAGGCCTGATGGGAAGCAGGTTCTGAGAATTTCAAGAAATCGGTGCGGAGAACTTGAACATCTCGGCGCACCTGCGAGGAGAGCTGCCCAGGCAGGGCAGCATCAATGGCCCGCATGCGCCAGCGCGACGGCGCCCTCAAGGTAGCGACAGCCAAGACGCCGGCTTGGTCCGCCAGCTTGACGACGTCCTTCGGCGTGTCAATCCAGCTCCGCTGACGCAGTACCTCCGGGGCAACTACCGCCAGGATGTGTTTGATCAGAGTCGCGCAGTTGTGCCGGTGGAAAAAGTAGGTAAAGGACGACTGCTTCAACTCGATCAAGTGATAACGCAACAGCATGCGCTGGTCGCTGTTCAGGCGCAGTTCGTACTCCCACAAAGTACGTTGCTCTCGCATGACGTACTGCTTGACTTCTTCAGCGTATGGGGATAGAGCAAAGTATCCCTTCTTGCCGACCACCAAGCTGTCGAACATCAGTTTGGGAAGGTTGAAGGTGGCAGCATCCGTGAAGAAAGAAATGGCGTGGTCGCGCTGAACGCCCTGCCCATCACGCCCATCCACCTTGAGAAACACATGGCCCATCATGCTGGAAGGCTGCGCCAAGTTTTCCGATGCGAACACCAGTGAGATGCGATCGGCCGGCGCCTTGCGCAAGAACTCCTGGAGATCATCGCAATGCGCCAGCGACAACTCGGGCGCCATGAGAGCTACCTGCAGCCATGCGTAGCGCGCCGGAAAACGACAAACCATCTCCGAAGACCGGGGGCCGTAAAACGCAGCGATGGTTTCATCCAACTCTCGGCTGCTGGAGAACCGAGGGGAAGACAGCAGAAAGCCGGGATCGTCGACGGTGGGCTGCCCGTGATCGAGGTGCAGCAATGCCGCCCATGCCGGCGCCGCGGCCAGACTTTTGTCGCGTGCTGCGGTTTGAAGTGCCGCGACATTGGGGCCAAGCGCCAACTCTGCGCTGCATGCCGGCCTGGGCCAGGCCAAACCGAAGCAGCACCAAACCGCCAGAGAAAAAAAAGCGGCCCGAAAGCCGCCTTTGCCTTGCAAAAAACCCATCACTGGCCGCAGGCGATCACCACGTTGTCGGCGTACTTCCACATTTTTTCAGTGGAATAGTCGGTGGTCGAACCAAAGGCGCCACCCGTGAGGATGTTGATGAAGAACTTGGGATCGACGGTACTTTCCACCGCGGTTTCCTTGGCACAGCCTGCCGTGGTCGTGGTCACGATTTTGGAGGCCTTGGCACGCTGCAGCGGCACCACGCCTGGGGCTGTGAACGGCACGCCGTCGATCGATCCCTGAACGGCTTTTCCGTTGGAAGCCGACACATTGACCGGTTGGGTCTGGTCATTGAGGATGGAGGCGCACCCAGTCATGAGAACGACAGAGCCCATGGCAGCATAAAAAGCCAATTTTTTCATTTGATTCCTGATAATGAAAATGACAGAACAAAAACGACGGTCATACGCAGCAGATTGCAACCTCATCAGCGGATGAGATTTCTGGCGCTCAGGGCGTCAATCACTTCCTTGGTGAAAGTGCTAGCCCTGTCCGCAGACAACTGGTCGTTGAGCGTTAAGCCACTCTCCAACCCATCTCCCTGGTACTACTGGTAGTCAAAAACCATTCTAAGAGAATGCCTTTCTTGTAACCGCACGACCTGCACCTGCAAACCGGGGTGAGTGGCAAGATAAAGACACATTTACATACAAATCACTGATCACCCATCGTTCCGATGCTGGCTGGTCCGACCGGGTGAGGCAGATCCTTGCCAAAACCCCCGAAGTTGAAACGGAGCCAAGCAGGCACATCAATTGCCTGAGCAAGGTGGCCTCCACGACGGGAACCACCCATGCGCCCGACCGATTTCAGCTTCCGCGTCCTCACGGTGAACACCCACAAAGGCTTCACCGCCCTCAATCGCCGCTTCATCCTTCCGGAACTGCGCGATGCGGTGCGGACCGTGCAAGCCGACGTGGTGTTTTTGCAAGAAGTGCACGGCAGCCATGACCACCACGCCCTCCAGCACTCTCTGTGGCCACAAATGCCGCAATACGAGTTCATGGCCGACGAGATCTGGTCCGATTTCGCGTATGGCCGCAACGCCGTGTACCCGCATGGCGACCATGGCAACGCGGTATTGTCAAAATTTCCGATCCACCGCTTCGAGAACCACGACGTGAGCGTGCCCTCGATGAACGGTGCCGAAAAACGCGGCCTGCTGCACTGCGTGCTCGACGTGCCGCCCCTGGGCCAGCAGGTGCATGCCATCTGCGTGCACCTGGGCTTGCGCGAGAAGCACCGCCAACAGCAGCTTGACTTGCTGTGCCAATTGATCGACCGTGAAGTGCCTGAAGACGCCCCCTTGATCATCGCGGGCGACTTCAACGACTGGCGGCTGCGCGCCCACGAGCGCCTGACGCGCTGCGCCGGCCTGCACGACTGCTTTGTCGACACTTTCGGGCGCCCGCCGCGCACCTTCCCGGCGCGCTTTCCCTGCCTGCAGCTCGACCGCATCTATGCGCGGGGGGTGCAAGTGCACGAGCCACAAGTGCTGTCCACGCGGCCCTGGTCACACCTGTCCGACCACGCCCCCCTGACCGCGGAGATCCGGCTGTGAAGCAAAGTTGGAAACCCGTCGACCACATCGAGCTGCTGGAAAACGGCGAAGCGTTCTTTCCGTGCGTGTTCGAGGCCATCGGGCAGGCGCAGCGCGAGGTGCTGGTCGAGACCTTCATCCTGTTCATGGACAAGGTGGGGTGGGGCTTGCACGCAGCCTTGCTGGGCGCCGCCCAACGTGGCGTGAAGGTCACCCTCACTGTGGATGGCTTTGGCTCGCCCGATCTTCACGACGACTTCATCGGCCCCTTGACCGCCGCGGGCGTGCGCGTTCAGGTCTTCGACCCACAACCCCGCATGCTGGGCATGCGCCTGAACGTGTTCCGCCGCCTGCACCGCAAGCTGGTGGTGGTGGATGCGCAAAAGGCCTTCGTGGGCGGCATCAATTTTTCAGCCGACCACCTCGCTGACTTTGGCCCACAAGCCAAACAAGATTACGCCGTGATGGTGCGCGGCCCGATCGTGGAAGACATCCACCGCTTTGCACTGGCCACGGCCACGCCCAAACCACGGCGCCCTTGGTGGCCACGCGCGCCCAAAGCCCAGGGCATGAACCGTCCCGACGCGAGCATGCCCTCGTGGGCCTCGTTCGTCTCGCGGGACAACCGACATCACCAGACCGACATCGAACGCCAATACCGGCTGGCCATCCGTGCCGCCAAGCGTGAGCTGATCGTGGCCAATGCCTATTTCTTCCCGGGCTACCGTTTGCTGCGCGACCTGCGCAACGCGGCCCGGCGGGGCGTCAAGGTCACATTGATCCTGCAGGGCGAACCTGACATGCCCATTGCCAAGCTCGCCGCCCGCATTTTGTACAGCTACTTGCTGCGCGCTGGCGTGAGCATCCACGAATACTGCGAACGGCCCTTGCACGGCAAGGTTGCGCTGGCAGACGACCATTGGTCGACCGTGGGGTCCAGCAACCTGGACCCGCTCAGCCTGTCGCTGAACCTGGAGGCCAATCTCTTCATCTGGGATCAACGCTTCAACCAGCACCTGCGGGAGCGTTTGCAATACCTGATCCAGCACCATTGCCAGCATGTGAAGGAGCCGGAGGCCGGCCACCAACTCATGTGGCGCATGGGCCTGAGTGTGTTGGTCTTCCACTTCTTGCGCCGCTTCCCCAAGTGGGCGGGTTGGCTGCCCAACCACCACCCGGCACTCGCCGCGGTCACGCCCACTGGCCAGGCCACCGAGGTGACCCGGGTCAACGAGGCCCAACTCGACCCAGAACAAAGGCGAGCATGAAATCAGCCGCCACTGCCTTGGCGCAGATGTCTTCCGCCGGTTGGTGGCCCATCGTCAAACGCATTCTCATCAGTGCCTTCACCTTGGGCGTGATGGGCTTGATCGCCTGGAAAGCGCGTGACATCGACTGGCCCGCCGTGGGGCAGGCCCTGCGCGACATCTCGCCGGTCACGCTGGCCATGGCCGCCGGCTTTGCGCTGTTGAGCTACGCCTTGTACGGCAGCTTCGAGTTGTTTGGCTGGCATTACCTGGCCCACCCCTTGCCCCGTTGGCGCATGGTGGGGGTGGCCATGTCCAGCTATGCCGTCAACCTGAACCTGGGCACCTTGGTCGGTGGTGTCGGTTTTCGCTACCGCCTGTATGCGCGGCTGGGGCTGAAAGTGCCCCAGGTGGCCAAGGTGGTGGGCCTGAGCATGCTGATCAACTGGCTGGCCTACCCGCTGCTGCTGGGTGTCTGCCTGGCCCTGCCCGTGGTGACCCTGCCAGGCGACTGGCGCTTGTCCTCCGACTCCTTGCGATGGATCGGCGTGCTGTTGTGCCTGGTGCCGCTGGCTTACGTGGCGGCGTGCTTTGGGTCAACCCGCCGGCGCTGGACCGTGCGGGGCCAGAAAGTGGCCCTGCCTTCGGGGCGCGTGGCCTGCCTGCAACTGGGCATGTCCTCGGCCAACTGGCTGGCCAATGCTGCCGCCATCCACATCCTGATGCCCGAAGGCGTCGCCTACGTCACCGTCGTGGCCGCCCTGATGGTCAGCGCGGTGGCCGGCGTGCTGGCCCATGTGCCGGGCGGTTTGGGCGTGTTGGAAGGGGTGTTCATCGCGCTGCTGGGCGCCCAGGTGCCGCACGCCGAGCTGATCGGTGCCCTGCTGGCCTACCGCGCCGTCTATTACCTGGGGCCCTTGCTGCTGGCCTTTCTGGCTTACCTTTGCTTCGAGGCCACCACGCGCCGAAACGCGGCGGCCTGACCGTGGCGTGCGATTACGATCCGGGGGTTGCCAACCTTCGGACCGCGCCATGCTCCGTGCCCCGTATCCCCACCTGCTCGCTCCGCTCGACCTGGGCTTCACCACCCTGAAAAACCGCGTGCTGATGGGGTCCATGCACACCGGCCTGGAAGATGGCCGCGACCTGAGCAAGCTGGCCGCTTACTTCCGTGAACGTGCCGAGGGCGATGTGGGATTGATGGTGACGGGCGGCTTCTCGCCCAACCTGGCGGGTTGGGTCAAGCCCTTCGCGGGCACCTTGGCCACTTCTGGCGCAGCCAAGCGGCATCAGGTGGTGACGCGCGCGGTTCACGAGGCCGGCGGCAAGATCGCCCTGCAGATCCTGCACACAGGACGCTATGCCTACCACCCACTCGCCGTGGCGCCCTCGCGCATCCAGTCGCCCATCTCGCCGTTCACGCCCTTTGCCTTGTCGGCGCGCGGCGTCGAGCGCCAGATCCGCGCCTTCGTGAACTGCGCGCAAAAAGCCCGCGAGGCCGGTTACGACGGCGTCGAGATCATGGGCTCCGAGGGCTACCTGATCAACCAGTTTCTGGCGCAACACACCAACCAGCGCACCGACCAATGGGGCGGCGACTACAGCCACCGCATGCGCCTGCCGGTCGAGATCATGCAGCGCACCCGCGAGGCCGTGGGCCGCGACTTCATCATCATCTACCGTCTGTCCATGATCGACCTGGTGCCCAATGGCAGCACCTGGGATGAAGTGGTGATGCTGGGCAAGGCCATCGCCAAGTCGGGCGCCAGCATCATCAACACCGGCATCGGCTGGCATGAAGCCCGGGTGCCCACCATTGCCACCAGCGTGCCCCGCGCGGCCTTTGCGTGGGTCACGCAGAAGATGAAAGCCGAGTTGATGGGCGAGGGCATCACCATCCCGCTGGTGGCCACCAACCGCATCAACACGCCCGAAGTGGCCGAGCAGATCCTGGCCGATGGTGGCGCCGACATGGTCTCGATGGCACGGCCACTGCTGGCCGACCCGCACTTCGTCAAGAAAGCGGCGCAAGGCAAGGCCGATGAGATCAACACCTGCATCGCTTGCAACCAGGCCTGCCTGGACCACATCTTCAAGAACAAGCTGACCAGTTGCCTGGTGAACCCGCGCGCCTGCCATGAGACCGAACTGGTCTACCGGCCCACTGCCGCCAAGCGCCGCTTTGCTGTGGTGGGCGCGGGCCCGGCCGGCCTGACCGCCGCCACCGTGCTGGCCGAGCGTGGCCACGAGGTCCACTTGTTCGAGGCCGCCAGCCAGATCGGCGGGCAACTGAACATGGCCCGCCAGGTGCCTGGCAAGGAGGAGTTCCACGAGATGCTGCGCTACTTCCGCAAGCGGGTGGAGGTGACTGGCGTGTCATTGCACCTGGACACCACCGTGCAGGCCACCGACTTGCAAGGCTTCGACGAGGTCATCGTGGCCACGGGCGTGAGCCCGCGCAATCCGCGCATCCCCGGACAGGACCATCCCAAGGTGCTGAGCTACATCGACGTGCTGCGGCACAAGAAACCCGTGGGCGCCCGCGTGGCCGTGGTGGGCGCGGGTGGCATTGGCTTTGATGTGGCCGAGTACTTGGTCAGCGATGGCCATTCACCCACTTTGGACCTGGCTGCGTGGCAGGCCGAGTGGGGTGTGACCGACCCAGCGCTTTCGCCCGGCGGTCTGCGCACCGGCAAGCCCGAGGTGAGCCCGCCCGCGCGCGAAGTGACGCTGCTTCAGCGCAAGAAGGGCAAGCTGGGCAACGGCCTGGGCAAGACCACTGGCTGGATCCACCGCAGCGCACTGAAGATGAAGAACGTGCAGATGGTGGGGGGCGTGAACTACGAGCGCATCGACGACGAGGGCCTGATGATCACCCACGGCGAAAAGCACGTGGACCCGACCTGGATCGCCTGCGACACGGTGGTGCTGTGCGCGGGCCAGGTCCCCTTGCGTGAGCTGGCCGATGCCCTGGAAGCGTCAGGTCGAAAGGTGCACGTGATTGGCGGGGCGTTTGAAGCGGGCGAGCTGGACGCCAAGAAAGCGATCGACCAGGCGGCCCGGCTGGCGGCTTCGCTGTGAGTTGGCAGGCGGGCTTTTAAAGCCCGTCAGTGCACGGTGCCGGCCACGGCACCGCAGCACTTTTTATACTTCAAGCCGCTTCCGCAAGGGCAGGGCTCGTTGCGCGCCACCTTGTCCTCATTGCGCACGGGCACCGACTTGGGCGGGTGCTGCATCCAGAACAGGCGCAGGTCTTGCACCGCCAGCATGGCCTGCGCGATCAGGTCATCGCGCGGCAGGTCGGCTTCGTTGTAGGCCTCTTCGCAGAACTTGCGCAGGGCTTCTCGTTCGGTCAGGGTCAGGGCCAGCACGGCCTGCACATTGAAGTCCACCATCTGGAACTCAGGCGAGCCGGGCGCAAAGACTTCCCAGTCATCTTCGAAATCGAGCAAGGCCTGGCCAAAGCCCCGCGCCCAACCACCGCCTGTTTGCAGGCTCATGGCCTGCTCGTCGTTGATCAGTCCTTCGGCCAGCTTTTCGGCGATCTCGTCCTGCGGATATTCCGACATCAGCGGGTTCAGGTGGACTTCGTCCGGCGCGTCCAGCAGGCGCTCGGGGTGCAACTCGCTGGCCAGGGCGTTCCAGCGGCGCATCAGCAGCGCCATGACGACCTCGAAGTCTTCGGCCTTGCTGAGCACGTGCATCAGCGAGTCGCCGAACATCAGGGTCAGGTACTCGCTGGGCGCCACAACACGGGGGCCACAGATCAGGGCGGTCAGGTAGCCATCGACCCAATCGGGGGCCACCTCGGGCTGGTGTTCGCTCAGGCGTTCACACCAGTCCTCCAGGGCGGCGATGTCTTCGTCGGTGAAATCGTGGGCGATGGGCTGCATAAAAGAAGGTGTCCGGTTCCAGGCATCTTAGGATACCTTGGCCACCCAACTCAAGGGCGCGAAGCGCATGTACCACGCGATCGCCGCCCAGGGCCAACGCGGCACGCAGGCGGTGGCTGGCTCGCGCTCGATGGCGGCCACCAGAGCGCGGCAACCCGACTGCGTGTCCACCATCAGCGGCGTCTTGGCCGATTTGCTGCTCAACTCGGTTTCGATGTAGCCGGGGAAAATGGTGGTGACCACGATCGGCGTGCGGCCCATCACATCCGCGCGGATGCCCTCCAGCAGGGCCGCGAAGCCCGCCTTGGTGGCCGCGTAGGTGGTGAGGTTGCGGCCCAGGCCGCGCATCGCGCTCATCGACGAGATGCCCACCAGGTGCCCGTTGTTCTGCGCGCGGAAGATCTCCATGGCCGCCTCGCATTGCGCCAGGGCGGCGATGAAGTTGGTCTGCGCCGTTTGCAGGTTGGCGTCAAAACGGCCCTTGCCGATGGGCTGACCCTTGCCCAGGCCAGCATTGACAATGACGCGGTCCAACGTGCCGAACTCGTCCTTGAAAGCGCGGAAGACTTCGAAAACCTGGACGTGGTCGTTCACGTCCAGCGCCCTCACCGAGATGCGCACGCCCGGGTGCTTGGCTTCCAGCTCGGCCTTGAGCGCCAGCAGGCGATCCGTGCGGCGCGCGCACAGGGCCAGGTGGCGGCCCTTGGCAGCAAATTCCCGGGCCATGCCCTCGCCCAGGCCAGAGCTGGCGCCGGTGATCAGGATGCTCTGTCGCTTGGGCATGGGGCTCACTTCAGGTTCAGGAAAGTCTTGAGTGCCGCCACGGTGCGCGCCGGGTCTTCCTCTTGGGGCACATGGCCCAGGCCCTCGAACATCACCAGTTGGCTACCAGCGATGTCCTGCTTGAAGTGCTCGGCGTTGTCAGGCGGGATCAGGTGGTCCTGGCTGCCCCACAAGATCAAAGTGGGTTGGCGCAACTGCTTGATCAGCTCGGCATGCTCGCCACCGGGTGATTGCTTGAAACGGGCGCTGAGCGCATCGCGGTTGCCTTCGCGCAGGGTTAGCTCGTAGTAGCGATCGATCAGCTCGGGCGTGACCTTGCTGGGATCGCCATACACATTGCGCACGCTGGATTCGATCATGCTGCGCGGCAGCACGTTGGCGATCACGGGCCGCAGCGCCGGGATCTGCGCCAGCTTGAAGCCGATGGGCACGGACGTGGCCTTGTAAGGGTAGCCCCCCGCATCAACCAGCACCAGCTTGGCCACGTGGTCCGGGTACGCCTGCGCCGTCATCCACGACACGGTGCCGCCAAAGGAATTGCCCGCCAGCACCACCTGCTTGAGGCCCAACTGATCGAACACGTCCTTCATGAAGCTGGTGTAGCGGGTCAGGTGGTAGTCGCCATCCGGCGCCGGGCCAGTGAGGCCAAAGCCCGGCAGGTCGAGCCGGATCACGCGGCGCTGGCCTTTGAGCGCATCGACCCAACCATCCCAGGTGTGCAGGCTGGCCGAGGTGCCGTGCAGCAGCACGATGGGCTCGGGGTCGTCCTTGGGGCCTTCGTCGCGCAGGTGTACCTGCATGCCCCGCACGGTGATGAACTGCGAGGGTGCCGGGGCCCAGCGCGCCTTGAGCGCATCGACAGGGCGGTCAGGCGCCCAGGCCAGGGCCACGCCACCCGCCACGAGGACGACGGACAGCAGCAAGAGGCCGAGCACGGCCTTCAACAAAGTCTTCATTCGATATTCTCCCAGCGCTTGTTTTGAACAAGCCTCAACGATAGGTCAAAAGTGACTTGTCGCCGCCTTCCAAGTGCGCATGTTCGTTGACCGAGATGAGGTGCAGGCCATCGCGGCCGGCCAGCAGCTTGGTCACGCCCCCGTTGGCCAGCGTCCAGTTGATGGTGAAGGCCTGCGCGTCGCTCAGGCCCAGCAGGTGGGCGCAGATCACGCTGATGGTGCCGCCGGAGGTGAAGACCAGGGTCGTGCCTTTGGCAGGGCTTTGCTTGACGATGTCGTCGAGTGCAGCAACGCAGCGGGCGCGGAAGTCGGCCCAGCTCTCGGCGTATTCGTGCGCGTGATCGCCTTCCACCCAACGCGTCACCGCGCTTTTAAAGAAGCTCTGGAAAGTGCGGCGCGGATCGCCCGAGGCGGCCATGTCGCCCATCATCACCAGCTTGTCGACGTAGCGCGGCTCGGCCACTTCGATCACGTTCTCGTGGTTGAACTCGTTGACGCCCTGGTGCAGCTCCATCGGCAAGCCGCAACCCAGCGTCTCCAGGCAGTTGATGGCCGTCTCTTGATGGCGCTTCATGCTGCCGCTGATGATGAGCTCCGGCACCACGCCGCGCGCCTTCAGCGCCTTGCCCAGCACACGACCCTGTTCATGGCCGACCGGTGAAAGCTGGTCGTAATCATTGCTGCCGAACGAGGCTTGCCCGTGGCGGATGAAATAGATGGCGCCCATGCTTTAAATGCCGCTCCGCTTGATCATGCCCTTGCAGCGCCAGTCCAGGTAATTGGCCAGCAGCCAGAAATTCTTGAAGGCCGGGTTGCGCGTCTGCTTGTGGTGGTAGCGGTAATAGATCTGCTGCACGATGGCGGCCAGACGGAACAGGCCGTAGACCTCGTAGAACACCCAGTTGTCGGGCTTGAGCTTCATGCGGTCCAGGTAGTACTCGACCACTTCTTCGCGGCGCAGCATGCCGGGCAGGTGCGTGGGCTGGCGGCGGGTGCTCATCAAGAACTTGCTGTCGTCGGCGTGCACCCAGTAGGCCAGGCTGTTGCCCAGGTCCATCAGCGGGTCGCCCAGCGTGGCCATTTCCCAATCGAGCACACCGATCACTGTCGTGGGGTCGGTTTCAGACAGCACCACGTTGTCGAAGCGCCAGTCGTTGTGGATGACGCAACTGGCCACGTCTTCGGGGATGTGCTCTTTCAGCCAACTGATCACGTAGCTGTACGAGGGCACGTTCCAGGTCTTGGCCTTGGTGTAGCGGTCGCTCCAGCCTTCGATCTGACGGCGGCAGTAGCCACCGCCTTTGCCCAGCGCTTCCAGGTCGGTGCCCTTCACGTTCACCTGGTGCAGCTCGACCAGCTTGTCGAGCACATTGGTGCAGAGCTTGCGCGTGGTGGCCACATCCAGGTTCAAGCCGCGCGGCATGTTCTTGCGCGGGATGATGCCGGCGATGCGCTCCATCACGTAGAACTCGCTGCCAGTGACGGATTCATCGGTGCAATGCCCGACCATGTTCGGTACCACCGGGTAGACCGGCTTGAGCGCGCTCTGCACGCGGAACTCGCGGCCCATGTCGTGCGCGCCCTTGGCCTTGGTGCCAGCCGGTGGTCGGCGCAGGATATAGTCGGCATTGGGGTACTTCAGGCGGTAGGTCCAGTTGGACGCGCCCCCCGAAAACTGCGTGACCTCAGGCTGGCCTTGCAGGCTGGGCACTTGCGCTTTCAACCAGGCATCAACGGCCGCGGTCTTGAGTTCTTCGCCCTGACGGACAGCGCCGCCCTGGTCCTGCACTCCCTTGGCGCCTTCGCTCATCGGGCCACCCCGTACTTCATCAGCTCCAGACGGGCGATCATGCCCTTGTGCACTTCGTCCGGGCCGTCGGCCAGGCGCAGCGAACGGGCCTGGTTGAAGAAGGCCGTCAGCGGCGTGTCGTGCGACACGCCCATGCCACCGTGGATCTGGATCGCAAAATCAACCACCTGCTGCAGCACATTGGGCGCCACCACCTTGATCGCGGCCACGTCGGTCAGCGCGGCCATCACGCCAAGGGTGTCGATCTTCCAGGCGGCTTGCAGGGTCAGCAGGCGGGCCTGGTCGATGGCCAGGCGGCATTCGGCGATGCGCTCGCGGTTGCCCCCCAGGTTGATGATGGGCTTGCCGAAGGCCACGCGCTTCAGGCCGCGTTGAATGGCCAGTTCCAGCGACTTCTCGGCGGCACCCAGCATGCGCATGCAGTGGTGGATGCGGCCCGGGCCCAGGCGGCCCTGCGCGATCTCGAAGCCCTTGCCCGGCCCCGCGATGAAGTTGCCCACCGGCACGCGCACATTGGTGAAATGTACCTCGCCGTGGCCGTGCGGCTCGTCGTATTCGCCGAACACCGGCAGCATGCGCTTGATCTCGACGCCGGGCGTGTTCATCGGCACCAGCACCATCGAATGCTGACCATGGCGGCCCGCGTCGGCATTGGGCGTGCGCGCCATGAAGATGCCGATCTTGCAACGCGGATCGCCCACGCCAGACGACCACCACTTCTTGCCGTTCAGCACGATGTGGTCGCCCTCGACCACGGCCGTGGCCTCCATGTTGGTCGCGTCGGACGAGGCCACGTCGGGCTCGGTCATGAAGAACACCGAGCGGATCTCGCCCGCCAGCAGTGGCTTCAGCCAGCGATCTTTCTGCTCGGCATTGCCGTACTTCCACAGCACTTCCATGTTGCCGGTGTCGGGCGCGTTGCAGTTGAAGATCTCGGGCGCCATCATGCTGCGGCCGGTTTCCTCGCAGCTGAAAGCGTATTCGAGCACGCTCAGGCCGGCGCCGAGTTCGGGGTCGGGCAGGAAGAGATTCCACAGGCCTTCGGCGCGCGCCTTGGCTTTCAGCTCTTCCACGCGAGGCGGGATGGTCCATTGGGTCCAGTCGCCGCCATGGCGCTGGCCCAGGATCTCTTGCCAGTGCTGCGCCTCGACGGGCTCGATGTGGCTCTTGACGAAGGCGCGGACGGCGTCGGCGGTCTTCTTAGCGCGGTCGCTGGGCTGGAAGTTCATGGCGGTCTCCTCATGTGGAATGAGGCGATGCTACGCCGCCGGGGTTCTAATCGCAAATGATGATTACTCATCACAAGTCATGCAACGCATGCATATCTCATCGTGTGATGAACTTGCAAGTTCCACTGCGTGGCGGCAAACTGGAACTACCGAGCCGACATCACAATCGTTCATCAGGGAGACAGCGTGAAGAACCCTTTGCAGAGGGCTGCGGATGCGTCAAGCTTCGAAGGTCCGAAACTCACCATCGACCTCGCCAAAATATTTGGCTTCGCGCCCATCTCATTCGAGATACCCCTGCCAAAGATATCCAACCCTTTTGGCAATCAATTGGTCGATCCGCTTTCCCTGCCCTTCAAGAAATGGAAAATCATTTTCAAGGCATGGCGTGATGGCCGGCGAGGACTTCCTCACCCAGACCAGCCTGGATTGACCTCCTATGAGGACGAAATTCTCGCCCAATGCGATAAGAAACTCATTTCGGTGGACCGGGCCATTCAGGAACATCGCCTGGGTATTACCCAAGCCTTGAAAGCAGCGGAAAACCATTCCTTTGATGCTTCTGATTCCATCGTGGCATTGAAGAACCGATTCCTGGATTGGTTGTCTGCTTGTTCGGATGAACTGCGCATCATCAGACAAAAACACGCCAAGGCATTGACCGACTTCCGCGAAAAGGAAAAGGCGCTGGATGCCCTGGTCACGGAAGCCGGCTTGAAGTCCCGCATACCGCATTTCATGAAACCGCCATTGGAGCGATGGGCCGACATCGTTTTCGCCGCTCTGATCGACGTGGGGCTGAGCTTCTGGTTTATTTCGGCCAAACAAGACATCGACCGCTTGCAGGCCATTGGCTTCAGTTCGGTGTCCTGCTTCATCAACATCGCAGTGGGTTTCATTCTCGGAAAGTACATCATCCACCGAGCGCAAATGGCGAGCAGGCCAACACCACGCGCAGGCTTCACACTGCTGGCCATCCTATTCATCGCGGCCATCATGATGGGCAATGTCATGTTCGCCATGTGGCGGGACCAAGGGCATCAGGTCGGCTTGAACCCCTTGGCCTGGCTTCCCTTGAGCGCATTCAGCTTCTTCCTTCTGACTTTGAATCTGGCGATTTTCACGTTCACCATCTTGAAAACGCTGTACGAATTCAACCCATCCCATCCAGGGCATGAAGAACGGTGGCGCGACTTCAAATTGGCGGAGCATGACGTGAATGAACTGCGCCTCATCCATGAAATGCAGATGCGTCAGATGCGCAGGACCGGCTACGCCACTGTCGAGCAGGTGCGGCAGGACGCCGGCGCGTTTCTAATGCACTTGAAGAACGCCAAGGCCGGGCTCGCCAGTTATCTGGCCAACCTCAAGGCCCACACCCAATACTGGCCCAAGCTCATGGAAAACATCGCAGCTTTTGCCGAAACATTCATCAAGCTTTATCGCGAGCACTGTTTTGCTGCCCAAAGAAAAAACGCAAATGCGAAATTGACTTATCCCCTCATTCAACCACAGCGCAGGGATTTTTCGATTCTCGATGATGAGCAAACATGCCACAGGGCCCTGGCGATCTTGGGCGACACGGAAAGCGATCTGAAAAAATTCCAGTCGGAATTCGAAAATGTCATCGCGCCCATGGTCCGCAAAAAAATCGATGACGAGGCCCGCTTGGTCATTGAATCCACATCCAGTGCTCAAGAGTAAGCACGCAAAGAGCCCATCGTGCTGAGCAATCTCAAGATCATGGCCGCCGGCCTCATCACCATCGCATTCCTGGCCCTGCCGGTGTACTACTGGCATGCGCAGCAGGTGCGGATGGACAACCTCCAATGCCAAGATCCCGCCTCAGGTGAACTGCTGGTCATCATCTTGGATGTGTCCGATCCATATGACCCGGTCGATGCGAACCGAGTGGCTGCAGAAATCACGGAGGCACTCGCCCGACTTCCCAAAGGTACCCGTTATGTGATGATTCGACCCAACGAAAAGGACCCATACACGCCCATCGAGGAACTCAATGCATGCGCCCTTCCAGCACTGGATACATCGGCCACATACCTCATGTCACCCAATGCCATTGAGGCCTACAAAAAGAGCCAAGCGCAAGCCATCGAGCAGGCCAGGAAAAAAACAGATGTCGTGTTGCATCAAGGGCCGTCCCGCACTTCGCCGCTCATCGAAACATTGGTCGCCATTTCGAAAATGCACGATTTCCGCTCGCACGGTCGCGCCACCATCTACATGTACAGCGACATGGAGCAAAACAGCCCCAACAGCAGTGTCTATAAAAGGCATCACACCCAGCAAGCGCCCTCAAAACCAATGCCTTTCGAGCCCATTTCTCTGGGCGGCACGAAAATTTATGTCAAGCGTATCGTCCGCAGAACGTCGCTGGGATTGGAAGAACACCAGCGGATCAGGGACATGTGGAACGGGTGGTTCAAATCATCAAACGCCGAAGTGATCTGGGAAAAATGAGCAGCGCCCCCGGTTCATGCACTAGGACTTGCCGCCGACATCGCCCGCCGCGCCCCTGCCGACACGCTTTCTCGCAGCCACTTGTGCACCGGGTCGCCGTCCCGGTCGGCATGCCAATACATCCAGATGGTGATGGGCGGCACAGGCAAAGGCAGTTCGCCCACCACCAGCGGCAGGCTGCGCGCCAGTTCCTCTGCATACGTGCGAGGCAGGGTCAACAAGGCGTCGCTGTGCAGCACCACATTGGCCGCTGAAAAATAGTGCTGGCAGTGCAGGAAAACATGGCGCTCACCCTGGCCCAGCGCCGCCCAAACCGACTGCAAGGGATCGGGCTGGTCAGGCTGCACCGACACCATCACGTGCCGTGCAGCGAAGTAGGCCTCCACCGCCATGGCGCCACCAGCCAGCGGGTGATCCCGCCGCATGATCACGGCCAGGCTTTCATCGGCCAGGCGCTCACCCTTGATGCGGCCATCGACCCGCCGTTGCCGGTCAATCACCAGGTCCACCTCGCCGAGGGTCAGCGCTTGCGCCAGAGCATCGCGGGGCACGCGCACGCTGGCCACTTTCACGCCAGGCGCCACCTCGGCCAGGCGCGCCATCAGGGGGGGCAGGGTGATCGCCTCGAGCACATCGCGCATTCCCAGGCGCACAGTCATGTTCAGCGCAGCAGGGTCAAAAGTTTCGGCCTGCGCCATCACCGACTGCAAACCACGCAAATGCGCTTGCACTTCGCCGATCACCCGCCGCGTCAATTCCGTGGGCACCATGTGGTTGCCCTGCCGCACAAACAATGGGTCGCCCCACAGGCGGCGCAGGCGTGCCAGGGCGTGGCTCACGGCCGGCTGGCTCAGGTGCAGGTGCCGCGCAGCGCCCGAGATGCCCCCGTGCTCGAAAACGGCGTCCATGACGCGGAACAAATTGAGGTCAAGCCGTGACGAAGGTAGAGCCATGGCGCTTTTTACACGACAATACCGGTTGACCGATTTCGGAGCTTTTCGGAGCGCATCACCTTGGACACACCGCCTCGGTGACCGCCCCTCCAGCTGACCGGCGCATGGCCCTGCACTGACAGGCTCAGCGCCCAGGTTCCCAGCGCGGAGAGGGCGGTCTACCCACATACCCACCCCTCATCCGCACGCGCCGCAGTCTGGCGCTGGAGATTGCATGCTCAACGTCTTCACGCTGGCCAACGGCCGGCTTTTCCAAGAAGAAATCGACAGCCAGGACGAACTGACCCCGGTCGCACCGGTGTGGGTCGACCTGGAAGACCCCACGCCCGAAGAAAAGGGCTGGATCGCGGTCCGTTTCGGCCTCGTCATCCCCCAGGACATCATCGACGACGACCTGGAAGAATCCGCCCGCTTCTACGAAGAAGACGGCGCCATCCACATCCGCTCCGACTTCCTGATCGACGACGACGAAGCGCCCCGCAACGTGCGCGTGGCCTTCATCCTGCACAACAACGTGCTGTTTTCGATCCACCGCGAAGACCTGCCGGTATTCCGCCTGCTGCGCATGCGCGCCCGCCGCATTCCGGCCTTGATCGAAGACGCGAAAGACGTGCTGCTCAAGTTGTACGACGCCGACGCCGAGTACTCCGCCGACACGCTCGAGGGCATCTACGATGGCCTCGAAAAAGTGAGCAAGCGCGTGCTCAAGTCCGAGGTCAACGACCAGGCCGCCGGTGAAGCGTTGGCCGCCATCGCCCGCCAGGAAGACTTGAACGGCCGCATCCGCCGCAATGTGATGGACACGCGCCGCGCCGTCAGCTTCATGATGCGCGCCCGCATGCTCAGCGCCGAGCAGTTCGAAGAGGCCCGCCAGATCCTGCGCGACATCGATTCACTCGATTCACACACGGCCTTCCTGTTCGACAAGATCAACTTCCTGATGGACGCCACGGTCGGTTTCATCAACATCAACCAGAACAAGATCATCAAGATCTTTTCGGTGGCCTCGGTGGCGCTGCTGCCGCCCACGTTGGTGGCCAGCGTCTACGGCATGAACCTGAAGTTCCCCGAGTTGGCCTTCCTGGGTGAATGGAGCTACCCCTACACCGTGGGCCTGATGATCGCCAGCGCGCTGGTGCCCATGTGGTACTTCCACCGGCGAGGATGGCTGAGCGCGTGAGTGGTCTGAAGTTGCCGCCCGGTTTGTGGCGGGTGATGATCGGCACCACCATGGTGGTGCTCAGCTACAGCCTGCTCAACCCCGTGCTGGCCGTGCGCCTGCAAACAGCGGGCGTCAGTGCCACGGCCATTGGTGGCTTTGCCATGCTCGCCTTCGTCAGCGTGGCCTTGCTGGTGCCGGTGGTCCCCCGCGTCTTTGCGCGCATCGGCGTGGGCCGGGCTTACCGCATCGGCCTGGCGATGGAGTTGCTGTCCTGCCTGGGCTACCTGTTCACCGACGACTACGCTGCGTGGTGCGGCCTGGCCCTGATGTCCGGCATCGGCGCGGCCGCCGCCTGGAACGCCACCGAAGCCCTCATCGCCCACAACGTGCCGGCCAGCCACCGGGGTCGCCTGACCGGCCTGTACCAGACCGTGCTGGGCTGTGCGATGGCCGTGGGCCCCATGCTGCCCGGCCTGCTGGGCCTGGACCCACGCCAAGCCAATGGCGTGGCCGCTGGCGGCCTGGCGCTGGGCCTGGGCCTGTCCTTGGCCCCGGCCGTGACGCAGCTCAAAGCCGCCCACGAAGGCGCGCAAACCATGGGGCTGGCCGCCGCCTGGCGGCACCGCCCCCTGTTGGTGTGGGCCGCCCTGGTAGGCGGTGTTTTCGAAGTGGGGCTGGGCTCGGTCACCACCGCCTATGGCTCGCAACTGGGCATGAGCCTGGCGCTCGCCACCTCCATCGCCGGGGCCTTGGGCATGGGCAGCTTCCTGCTGCAATATCCCACGGGCTGGCTGGCCGACCACGTGGCCACCCATCGCCTGTTCACGGGGGCGGCCATCATCCTCGTGCTGGCGTCGCTGGCCTTTGGCCAAGCCCACCAGTGGCCCCAGTTGATCTGGTTGTGCGCAGCAGCCTGGGGCGCCGTGGGTGGTGCGCTCTACACCCTGACCATGATCCGCGTCGCGCACGATTTCGCCAACACCTCGGCCGTGGCGGGCACCTCCGCCATGATCGCGGGCTACACCGCGGGCGGCGCATTGGGCCCCCTGGTCAGCGGCGCGGTGATCGACCATTTTGGCGCGGTGGGCCAAAGCTGGTGGCTCACCGCCCTGGCCAGCAGCCTGATTTTGATGCAATGGCGCCGAACTCAGGCGCTGGGTGCGTCGACCTGATCCGATCCAGGCGGCGTTGAGGCCAACGCCAGCGCTCGCGCCAAAGCCCGTTGCAAGGCCACGGACCCCACCGGCTTGTGCAACAGGGTGATGCCACTGCCCACCGCCGTGCGCAGGCGATCTGCCGCCGTGTCACCCGTGACGATGATGGCCGGCACCGCGCGGCCCACGCGGGCTCGCACCGCCTCGATGGCCTGGGGGCCGGTGCGGTGGTCGCGCAAACGGAAATCGGCCAGCACCACGTCTGGCGTGAAACGCGCCAGCAGACGCACGGCCTCCGCCTCCGAGCCCGCCGGCTCGCAAGCACAACCCCAGGCGGTCAACAGCTCGGCCATCGCCATCCGCACCGCCTCGTCATCGTCGATCAACAGCACCCGCACGCCCACCAGCGGCGCGCTCACCGCGGGGGCCACCGCCTCTTCGGGCACCCCCTCCTGGCTCAACGACAGGGTCATGCGAAACACCGATCCCCGTCCTGGCCTGGACAGCAGCGCCACCGTCGTCCCCATGGCCTGAGCCAAGCCCTGCACGATGGCCAAACCCAGGCCCAGGCCTTTGGTGCGGTCCCGTTCCGGGTTGCCCAGTTGGTGGAACTCCTGGAAGATCGCCTGGTGCTGTGATGGCTCGATGCCGATGCCCGTGTCCCACACCTCCAGCACGGCCTGGTCACCACGGCGGCGGCAACCCAGCAAAACGCCACCCCGCTCGGTGTAGCGGATGGCGTTGGTCAGCAGGTTGCGCAGCACTTGCTCCACCAGGCGCGGATCGGCCCACACCACCAAGTCGGTGTCGCGCACCCGGAACACCAAGCCCTTGTCATTGGCCTGTGGCGCGAAATGGCGCTCCAGTTTGTGCAGCAAGGACTGGACTGGAAACGCCTGCGGCTGCGGCGTGATGACCCCCGCGTCCACCTTCGAAAAATCCAGCAAGGTGTTGAGCATCTCGCTGGCCGCAGCCGACGAGGCCTCGACATGGCCCCACATCTGGCGTTGGCGCTCATCCAGGTCGGTGTGACCCAAGGCGGTCAGGAACAAGCCCAAAGCGTGCAAGGGTTGGCGCAGGTCGTGACTGGCCGACGCCAGGAACACCGACTTGGCCCGGTTGGCCTCTTCAGCGTCTTGCAAGGCCTCTTCCGCCATCTGGCGGGCTTCGAATGCCCGGTGGGTTTGCTCCCGCAGGCGCTCAACCAGGTCCGCGTTCTCAAAGCGCAGGTGGATAGACCGCCGCGTTACCTGAACAGCATGAAAGGAGAACACGCCCATCACCAGCAGGTAGGCCAAGGACGCCAGCCCCATGCTCTGGCTGACCGGATCGCGGGCGGGCAACAGCACCAGCGCAGACGGCAACAGGCAAGGCAGGCCATAGGCCACCGAGACCGGCCAGCTGGATGAAAACACCACCAGCCCACCAGCACTCATGCCCGCCAGCATCGTGATCACCAGCGTCAAAGTGATCGGCCACTCGGGCTTCATGAACAGCAGCGCGAACAGGCCCCAGGTCACGCCCAGCAGCATCGCCATGAAACGCACTGCCTGGGCATAGACCAGCACCTTGGCAGGATCGCCAGGGCTGGGCAGCACCTTGCGGCCCAAGAAGCACGCGATGCCCAGCAAGGTGGACGCCAGGCCCCACCACAGCACGCTGGCATCGCCGATGGTGGACCAGTAAGCCCAGGTGGCCATGACGGCCACCAAGGTGTAGGTCACGAAGGCTGCGGGGAGGTTGCGGTCCAGCAACTCCATCTCGGCGGTGAGCCCACGGCTGCGGTCAAAGCGCCAAGCCTGCGACAGCAGGCTCGCCCATGAACTCATGGCGCCAACCACCCTCGCTGCACGGCCACATCGTAGGCCTGCTGGCGGCTGGTGGCGTCCAGCATCTCGGTGAGCCAGGACACCTCGGCCCGCACGTCGTTTTCACTCAAGCCCACCTGGCGCGCGATGGCCTTGTTGGGTGCGCCTTGGCCCAACAGCCGAAGGATGGACAACTGCCGTTCATTGGGTTTGACGGGATTCTGTTGGGCCACCAACACCGTGGCGGCAGACGCCGGGGCGTAGTCCGCGGAGGGAAACGCCTGGCCGCCCGACAAACACTCGCGCAAGGTGCTCACCATCTGCGCGCCGCTGGCCGACTTGGACAGGTAACCCACGGCCCCCGCGTCTTTCGCCTGCGCAATCTGAGACGCGTCATCGCTGCCCGAGACCATCAGCACCGGCACCGGGCCAAACCGCTCCTGCAGCACCTTGATCAGGGACAAGCCATTCGCGTCCGGCAAATGCACGTCCAACAAGATCAGGTCCAGCAAGGGGGCCGCCTCCACCTTCATGGCCTCGGCCAAACTGGGCGCCTCCAGCAATGTCGATCCCGAGAATGCCTCGCGCAGGATCATGCCCAAGCCCGTTCTGAACAAGGCGTGGTCATCCACCAGCAAGATGCGGGGATTGGGCGTCGAAAGCATGGGCAAAGCGGGATTGGACTGCAACAAACCGCAGTATCCCCCGGCCTCGCTTCAAGACGCTACCAAGATACCCCGCAAGCCGGTGACTCCCCCCTTAAGGGTGTACACGACTCCCGGGGCCACCGCGCTCAACGCGCGCGTCGGGCCTTCACGGCGCTCGACAGGATCTCCAGCACATTGGTGGAATCTTCCCAGCCAATGCAGGCATCGGTGATGCTCTTGCCATATTCCAGATTGGCGGGCTGGTCCTTGCCGGGCGTGAACTTCTGGTTGCCTGCGTTCAAGTGGCTTTCCACCATCACGCCGAAGATGCGCCGCGAGCCCGAGCCAACCTGCTGGCCAATGTCCTTGGCCACGTCGATCTGCTTCTCGTGCTGCTTGGAGCTGTTGGCGTGCGAGCAGTCCACCATCAAGGTGGTCGGCAGTTTGGCCGCGGCCAGGTCCTTGCATGCCGCGTCCACATTGGCCGCGTCGTAGTTGGGCGCCTTGCCGCCGCGCAGGATCACGTGGCAATCGGGGTTGCCCGCCGTTTCCACAATGGCCACCTGCCCGTTCTTGTGAACCGACAAGAAATGGTGCGCACCTGCGGCCGCCTGGATCGCATCGGTGGCAATCTTGATGTTGCCATCGGTGCCGTTCTTGAAGCCAATCGGCGCGCTCAAGCCCGAGGCCAGTTCGCGGTGCACCTGGCTCTCGGTCGTGCGTGCACCAATGGCGCCCCAGCTGATCAGATCGCCGATGTATTGGGGCGAAACCACGTCCAGGAACTCGCTGCCCGCCGGCACGCCCAGGCGGTTGATCTCCAGCAGCAGGTGGCGCGCCATGCGCAGGCCTTCGTCGATGCGGTAGCTCTCGTCCAGGTATGGGTCGTTGATCAAGCCCTTCCAACCCACCGTCGTGCGGGGCTTTTCAAAATACACCCGCATGACAATTTCCAGCGTGTCGGCATAGCGCTCACGCTCAACCAGCAACTTGCGCGCGTACTCCAGAGCCGCGGCCGGATCGTGGATCGAACAAGGGCCGATGACCACCAAGAGGCGATCGTCCCGGCCCTGCATGATCTCGCGGATCTTTTGACGCGTGCCCGACACCAGCGTTTCGATCGGCGTCCCCCGGATCGGGAAGAAGCGGATCAAGTGCTCCGGTGGCGGCAGCGGCGTCACGTTGAGGATGCGTTCGTCATCGGTTTGCGAAGTCTTGTCGGCGGGCGGAACCCAGCCGGATGAGGCGCTGGAATTGGCGTTCATGAAAAGCGTCCTGAGGCGTGGTGCGGGTTGAAATGAAAACGTCGAAAAAAAACCGCCGGAGGGTGATCCGGCGGTTTTCAGGAATGTGGTGGTGGCTGCTTACGCGCTCTCCACTCCTGCGCCGGTTGCGGGCGAGAAGTAAAAGTGCCAAAAATAGAAGCGTGCCGTGTTCATGCTCAGCAATGTAGCACGCCTGAACGCCTCGTGGGGAAATCCGTCGCCCTGCTGACAGTCCACCCCACCGTCATTGCACTAGGATTCACGCAAAGGACCACCGCCATGAACAAGCTCACCGACCTCCTGGCCCAATACGCCAGCTACCACCGGGACCACCGGAACATCCTCACGCACGTGGTCGGCATTCCCATGATCGTGCTGTCGCTGATGATATTGCTGGCCCGGCCCACGCTGACCACCGTGGCGGGCGTGCCCGTCAACCCGGGCATGGTCATCGCCGCCGTGCTGGCGCTCTATTACCTCAAGCTGGACCTGCGCATGGGCGCGGTCATGGCGGCCGTGTTCGCGCTGGGCCTGGACGTTGCACTCCAAACTGCGCCACTGGACACGGGTGCCTGGCTGGCCTGGGGGCTTGGCCTGTTCCTGGTAGGCTGGGGCATCCAGTTCCTGGGCCACTACTTCGAGGGCCGCAAACCCGCGTTTGTCGACGACATCATCGGCCTGATCATCGGGCCCTTGTTTGTCCTGGCCGAAGTGGCCTTCCTGCTGGGCCTGCGCAAGGACGTCGAAGCGGCCATCGAGCAGAAAGCTGGCTCGATCCGCTGAACCTCACGGAACCAGACCGGCCAGCGGGTCGGTCGATCAGGCCTTCAGCGCCTTGGCTTGTGCCAGCAAGGTGTCGGCATCGCTGACCTTGAAGCCGCCGCCCTCTTCCACGTTCAAGGCCTTGACGACACCGTTCACGGCCAGCAGCGAATAGCGCTGCGAGCGCAAACCCAAACCCTTGTCCGTCAGGTCCAGCGTCAAACCCGTGGCCTTGGCGAATTGCGCGCTGCCGTCGGCCATCATGCGCACCTTGCCCGCTGCCTTCAGCTCACGGCCCCAGGCGCCCATCACGAAGGGGTCGTTCACCGAGACGCACCAGATCTCGTCCACGCCAGCCGCCTTGAAAGCGTCGATCTGGTCGATGTAGCCGGGTGCGTGCTTGGCCGAGCAGGTGGGCGTGAAAGCGCCAGGCAGGCCGAAGATGGCAATGGTCTTGCCGGCCGTGCTTTTGGCGATGTCAAAAGTGTTGGGACCCAGACTGCAACCCTCGCCCTCCACGTCGAAGAACTCGGACAAGGAACCGTTGGGCAGGGTGTCGCCAATTTTGATCATGGGGGAACCTCAAAGGGTGAAAGAGAAAGAGCACAGAAACGAAAAAACCGGACGGCCAGTATAAAACTGCGCATCCGGTTCTCATGCCGGCAACCGCAGGTTACCCTGCTGCTGCCATGCCTGGCTTGCGCCAGCGATGGATCAAGCGATCAGACCGCGCGGGCCTTTTCCACCAAGCGGGTCACAGCCCAGGCCTTGGTCTTGGAAACGGGACGCGTTTCGCTGATCTCGACCACGTCACCGATGTGGAACTCATTGTTCTCATCGTGGGCGTGGTACTTGCGCGAGTGGGCCACGATCTTGCCGTAGAGCTCGTGCTTGGCACGGCGCTCGACGAGCACGGTCACGGTCTTGGCGCGCGCATCGCTGACCACGCGACCCACCAGGGTGCGCGTGTTCTTGACTTGCGTCGTTGCTTGAGCTTCCGTCATTTGGCTGCTCCTTCTTTCTTCTTCTGGGTCAGAATCGTCTTGACACGAGCAATGTCGCGACGGGTCTTCTTCAGAGCAGAGTGGTCATTGAGCTGCTGCGTTGCTTTTTGCATGCGCATGTTGAAGTGCGCTTTCAGCAGTTCTTTGACTTCGGTTTCGAGTGCGGCCACATCTTTGGCGCGCAGTTCAGAGGCGTTCATATGCTTCTTTTCCTTTGCGACCAATTAAGAGCCGATCATGCGCGTGACGAATGTCGTGCGCAGAGGCAGTTTGGCGGACGCGAGCTGGAAGGCTTCGCGGGCCAGTTCCTCGGGAACCCCGTGGATTTCGTAGAGCACCTTGCCGGGCTGAATTTCAGCGACGTAGTACTCAACGCTACCCTTACCATTACCCATCCGCACTTCTGCGGGCTTCTGGGAGATTGGCTTGTCCGGGAAGATGCGGATCCAGATGCGGCCGCCACGCTTGACGTGACGCGAAATGGCACGACGTGCAGCTTCGATCTGACGGGCCGTCAGGCGACCACGTTCAGTGGCCTTCAGACCGAATTCGCCGAACGCAACGGTGGCGCCACGGGTGGCAACACCCGTGTTGCGACCCTTGTGTTCCTTGCGGAACTTGCGACGATTAGGTTGCAACATGTTTATTCTCCTTTCGCTTCAGCAGGAGCAGCCGGAGCAGCGACCTTGCGGACGCGCTTGGCAGCACCAGCATCAGCGGGCTTGTCACCACCTTCGGGGGCAGCGGCAGCACCCGGTGCGCCATCAGCGCGAGGGGCACCACGTGTTGCACCACGTGAAGGGGGGCGGCGGTCGTTGGGGCGGTCACTGCGGGGACGGCGGTTGCGGCGGTCGTCTTCACGATCCTCGCCCTTGACCACCGGTGCGTCGCCATTCGGCAGACGGTCACCCTTGTAGACCCACACCTTCACACCGATCACACCGTAGGTGGTCTGTGCTTCAGAGAAGCCGTAGTCAATGTCAGCACGCAGGGTGTGAAGTGGCACACGACCTTCGCGGTACCACTCGGTACGTGCGATTTCGATGCCGTTCAGACGACCTGCCGACATGATCTTGATGCCCAGGGCACCCAGACGCATGGCGTTTTGCATGGCACGCTTCATGGCGCGGCGGAACATGATCCGCTTTTCCAGCTGTTGCGTGATCGAATCCGAGATCAGCTGAGCATCGATTTCAGGCTTGCGCACTTCTTCGATGTTCACTGCCACAGGACAGCCCAGGCGCTTGGCCAGTTCAATCTTGAGGTTCTCGATGTCTTCGCCCTTCTTGCCGATCACCACGCCCGGACGAGCCGAGAAAATGGTGATGCGTGCGCTCTTGGCGGGACGCTCGATCAGGATGCGCGACACGGCGGCATTCTTCAGTTTCTTCTTGAGGTACTCACGCACGCCCAAGTCTTCAGCCAACATTTTGCTGAAGTTGCGGTTGCTCGCATACCAGCGTGATGACCAATTGCGGGTCACCGCCAGGCGGAAACCGGTTGGATGGATTTTTTGTCCCATGGTTTGCCTTTTAGTTACCCACGGTCACATAGATGTGGCAAGTTGGCTTGCTGATGCGGTTACCGCGGCCTTTGGCCCGTGCGGTGAAACGCTTCAGCGTGGTGCCTTGCTCCACATAAATGGTCTTGACCTTCAGTTCATCGATGTCAGCGCCATCATTGTGCTCGGCGTTCGCGATTGCGGACTCCAGGGCCTTCTTGATGATGCCGGCGGCCTTCTTTTGAGTGAAGGTCAGGATGTTCAGGGCTTGATCGACTTTCTTGCCGCGAATCAGGTCAGCCACCAGGCGACCTTTGTCGCATGAGAGCCGAACGCCGCGAACGATTGCTTTGGTTTCCATCGTCGGGCTCCTTACTTCTTGGCTTTCTTGTCGCCTGGGTGACCCTTGAACGTACGGGTCAGGGCGAACTCGCCGAGCTTGTGGCCAACCATCTGGTCGGTCACGTACACAGGCACGTGTTGCTTGCCGTTGTGCACGGCAATCGTCAAGCCAATGAACTCGGGCAGGATCGTAGAACGACGCGACCAAGTCTTGATGGGCTTCTTGTCCTTGATGGCAGCAGCCTTGTCGACCTTGGCCGACAGGTGGTGGTCAACGAAAGGACCTTTTTTAAGAGAACGAGCCATTTCAGCCTACCTCTTACTTCTTGCGACGCGAAACGATGAACGTTTGCGTGCGCTTGTTGTTGCGGGTGCGATAGCCCTTCGTCATGGTGTTCCATGGGGACACCGGGACTTGACCTTCGCCCGTGCGGCCTTCGCCACCACCGTGCGGGTGATCCACCGGGTTCATGGCAACGCCACGGACCGTTGGGCGGATGCCCTTCCAGCGGATGGCACCGGCCTTGCCGTATTGGCGCAGGCTGTGCTCTTCGTTGCTCACTTCACCCAAGGTGGCGCGGCATTCGACGTGGATCCGGCGAACTTCACCCGAGCGCAGGCGGACCTGAGCGTAGGTGCCTTCGCGGGCCATCAGCACAGCGGAGGTGCCAGCGGAACGCGCGATTTGCGCACCCTTGCCAGGCATCATCTCGATGCAGTGGATGGTGGAACCCACGGGGATGTTGCGGATGGGCAGCGTGTTGCCAGCCTTGATGGGGGCTTCGGAGCCGCTCATCACGGTAGCGCCAGCGACCAGACCGCGGGGAGCAATGATGTAACGACGTTCGCCGTCGGCATAGCACACCAGTGCGATGTGAGCCGTGCGGTTGGGATCGTACTCAATGGTCTCGACCTTCGCGGGGATGCCATCCTTGTTGCGGACGAAATCAACCACGCGGTAGTGTTGCTTGTGACCACCGCCACGATGGCGGATGGTGATGTGACCGTTGTTATTGCGGCCAGCATTCTGGATTTGTGGTTCCAGCAAAGGCGCATGGGGCTTGCCCTTGTGCAGATGCTTGTGAACCACCTTGACCACGCCACGGCGACCGGGCGAAGTTGGTTTGACTTTAACGACGGCCATGATTACGCAGCCTCCCCGGAGAAGTTCAGCTCTTGACCGTCTTTGAGGGCCACATAGGCCTTCTTGACATGGTCACGGCGACCGACACGGCCACCGAAGCGCTTGGTCTTGCCCTTCTGGTTGAGCACTTGCACCGACTTGACTTCGACCTTGAACAGCAGCTCAACAGCGGCTTTGATCTCGGGCTTGGTCGCATCGCGCACGACTTTGAACAGCACCTGGCCGCGTTCTTCAGCAGCAGCCGTGGCCTTTTCAGACACGATCGGTGCAACCAGAACCTTCAGCAGGCGGCTTTCATCGAATTTGAGAATGCTCATGCGAACATCTCCTTGAGCTTGTCGATCGCGCCCTTGGTCACGAGCACCTTTTTGTAGTGCACCAGTGACAGGGGATCGGCGTAACGCGGCTCGACCACCAGCACGTTGGGCAGATTGCGCGCGGCGAGGAACAAGTTCTCGTCGATTTCGTCGGCAATCACCAGCACGTGGTCGAGGTTCAGGGCCTTCAGCTTGGCAGCCAGCAGCTTGGTCTTGGGGGCATCGATCGAGATCGAGTCCACCACGGACAGGCGGCCTTCGCGGGCCAACTGCGAGAAGATCGCGGCCATGCCGGCGCGGTACATCTTCTTGTTGACCTTGTGGCTGAAGTTTTCGTCAGGGCTGTTCGGGAAAATCCGACCACCGCCACGCCACAGGGGCGAGGAGGACATACCAGCACGAGCGCGACCGGTGCCTTTTTGGCGCCAGGGCTTCTTCGTGGTGTGCTTGACGACGGCGCGGTCCTTCTGGGCGCGGGTGCCTTGGCGGGCGTTGGCTTGATAAGCCACGACCACCTGGTGCACCAGGGCTTCGTTGTATTCGCGGCCGAACACGGTGTCAGGAGCGTCCACCTTGGACGTGGCCTGACCTTGTTCGTTCAGGAGCTCGAGCTGCATCAGTTGGCTCCTTTCTTGACCTTGACCTTGACGGCAGGGCGAACGGTGACAAAGCCACCCTTCGAGCCCGGCACGGCGCCTCGGACCAGCAGCAGTTGACGGGCTTCGTCAACGCGCACGATGTCGAGGTTTTGCGTGGTCACGGTGTCGTCGCCGAGGTGGCCCGACATCTTCTTGCCTGGGAACACGCGGCCAGGATCTTGCGCCATCGAGATCGAGCCAGGCACGTTGTGCGAACGGCTGTTACCGTGCGACGCGCGCTGCGAACCGAAGTGGTGACGCTTGATGGTGCCGGTGAAGCCCTTACCGATCGAGGTGCCTTGCACGTCGATTTTCTGGCCGACCTGGAACAGGGCGGACACGGCGATGGCTGCGCCAGCCTTGTATTCGGCGGCGACTTCCGGGGTGACGGGGAACTCTTTGATGACTTCCACACCTTCCACACCCGCCTTGGCGAGGTGGCCAGCTTCAGGCTTGGTCACGCGCGATGCTTTGCGCGAACCGAATGCCAGTTGCAAGGCGGTGTAGCCGTCAGTCTCAACGGTTTTGATCTGGGTCACGCGGTTGTTGGACACGTCGAGCACTGTCACAGGCACGGCATCGCCGTCGTCTGTGTAGATGCGCATCATGCCCACCTTGCGGCCCAGCAATCCGAGGCGATTGCTAAGACTCATGGTTTTTCTCCAGCCCCACATAGGGGCCTTTTACACAAGCCCGACATCGATTGGCCGGGCTGACTTGGGATGAGGCAGCTCAGTAACGAGCCGCCACGTCAAATTCACCACCCATAGGCGGCAAAGATTTCGAGTTTATCATACGAATGTCTACACCACAAGGGCTTGCCTTGTAGGCATCAAGGCGAGGTGATGGCGACCTTGGTGGTCAGCAGCGCGCCAGATGAATGCTTGGACACGACACGGGCCAGCATGCTGGTGCCTGGACGGTAAGTGTAGCCACCACCGGTCAATCCGCTGACCGTGCCGCCATCCCCCAGGTACCAAGCAGTCACGGGCGCCACACCTTGCCCGGACAGGCTGGACGTGAACCAGACATAAGTCGTCGGATTCGTGCTCAAGGTGCTGGGCGAAGCGCTCGCCGTCACGGCAGGCAATCCACCCGGCACTGTCACGGTGGTCGCCAGAGAACCTCCCGCCAGCAGAACAGCCAAGTTGTTGGAAACCAAGTAGCTGGTGTCACCCAAGCTCAGCTGCGTCAGATTCTGGAAGCAGTTATTGTAGAGATTGACATTCAGACTGCTGCCATTGGGATACGAATTCACACCGTAGCCATAGGCAGCCGAATCCACAGCCGCCACCCAGTTGCCATCCAGCGTCAAGCCCGCCATGCTGCCCGCCACGCCATTGCCGTTGATGAAAAAGCCATTGGCGACGAAGGTTGGCACCAAGGGGCCTTCGAAAATGATCTTGTTGCCGGTCACAGACAGTGCGGGAGCGCCAGGCGCCACTGGCGTCAGATGAACTGCGATGTAGGCGGCCCCAGCATCCTTGGCCGCGTCTGCTTTGCGGGTGATCAGATTGTCCTTGATGGTGGTCTGGGTAACCTTGGTCCAGTCACCATCAATGCCCTTTTCAATGGCATTTTCGATCTGATTCAACTCGATATTCAGGTTATTCGAAGTGTAGGCGATGCCCGCCAAATCAGTCACACTGGATCGAGAAATACCCCGGGTAACGTCGTAATAGCTGTTGTTCTTGATTTTCATGGTCTGACCCACTGCAACCACCGTGCCTTCGCGGAATCCTCGCACGGTATTGCCACTCACCTCGGTGGTGCCCAGGCCGGACACTTCCAAGCCATAGCCACGGGTGGACGCTGCACAGCCGGCACCACACACCACGATATTTTTAGTAAGCCTGGCACTCGTACCGGCGACCATGGAAATACCCTCAATGCACCGGTTATGGGCACCATCCGGCGCGCAATTTCCATCGTAAGGAACGAAATCGTACAGCTGGTTGTTTTTGATTTCATTGCCTGAATAAGCCACGGCGGCGCCGGAAGCAATCATTTCGATGCCCATGCGCTCAATGGCATAACCCACATTACCATCAACCACCGTGGTTTTAGAGTCCACCAGGCTCATACCCTGATACACGTTATTGATCCAGTTATTGGCAATGGTGGTGCCCACAAGGCGCCATGCCGCGATGGCATTGCTGTTGATATTCTGGAAAATATTCTGCGACACGGTGCCGCCGGTGACATCCACCAACTGCAACCCCACCCAACCGTAGTCCCCGAAAGTTCCGCGGGCAACGCCGCTTGACAACATGTTCTTGAACACGTTGGATTTGATGTTCACAGTCGTGCCCGACGGCAACACCACCGCGCCGTGATCAAACGTGATGTTGTAGATGCTGGCATTGGTCAAACCAACCATCGGCCCTTCGACGATGTGGCCAGGCGCACCCGGAGGCGTCCATCGCAATACCGTACCCTGGCTGCCACACAAGGTCACATTGGATTTGAGTTGCAGCGTTGCATTCAACGTGAAAACACCACTACCCAGATAGACGATGCCACCGGCATCAATCCTGGTTTGAATATTTGCGGCATCAGCGGACGTGCCCAGTGGCGCCAAAAGGACCGCGCTGGAAGAACAATTAACCAGAGGGTAAGTCGGCGGTGTGGCCGCATAAGCGGTAGCCGAAAAAAGGGCAGCCACGGCCCAAATGCCAACAGTAAGGCTTGATGTGCTTAATTTCATAGGGATCCCTGAATATTGTGCAATGTTCTTTTCGATCACCAGCCATTGAAACGGATGATCCACCCATCGAAGAAGGTTGGGCAATAGCATACAGCAAGCCATGGGCACCACAGAAGAGGAGTGCGGCGATTCATGCTTTGATTTTCAAAATGAAAAAAGGCTGCACAAGTGCAGCCCTTTTTACCAAACACCAAAACCGCTTATTGCAGCTTGATTTCGACGTCCACGCCAGCCGGCAGGTCGAGCTTCATCAGGGCGTCAACCGTTTTGTCGGTTGGGTCCACGATGTCCATCAGACGCTGGTGGGTGCGGATTTCGAACTGGTCGCGCGACGTCTTGTTGACGTGTGGCGAACGCAGGATGTCGAAGCGTTGCAGACGGGTCGGCAGGGGCACGGGGCCCTTGACGATCGCGCCAGTGCGCTTGGCGGTTTCAACGATTTCAGCCGATGACTGGTCAATCAGCTTGTAGTCAAACGCCTTCAGGCGGATGCGGATCTTTTGTTGTGCCATGACGGCTCCTTAAACAGAGAGATGACGCCCACCCAACCCGCAGGCCGGACGGGCACACGTCATGAATTACGCGAGGATCTTGGCAACCACGCCGGCGCCGACGGTGCGGCCGCCTTCACGGATGGCGAAACGCAGACCTTCTTCCATGGCGATCGGGTTGATCAGCTTGACGGTGATCGACACGTTGTCGCCAGGCATGACCATTTCCTTGTCGGCGGGCAGCTCGATGGAGCCGGTCACGTCGGTCGTGCGGAAGTAGAACTGAGGGCGGTAGTTGTTGAAGAACGGCGTGTGACGGCCACCTTCATCTTTGCTCAGCACGTAGATTTCGCCGGTGAAGTGCGTGTGCGGCTTGATAGAGCCGGGCTTGCACAGCACTTGGCCGCGCTGCACGTCTTCGCGCTTGGTGCCGCGCAGCAGGATGCCGACGTTGTCGCCTGCTTGACCTTGGTCCAGCAGCTTGCGGAACATTTCCACGCCCGTGCAGGTGGTCTTTTGCGTGTCAGCGATGCCGACGATTTCGATTTCTTCGCCGACCTTGACCACGCCGCGTTCAATACGGCCGGTCACCACGG
>NZ_CAKKNB010000006.1 GCF_918741295.1 Aquabacterium sp. CECT 9606 | reverse complement strand
CTGCTCTTTGGTGAGCCTCGGAGGGTTCGGGAGGAAAGCCCGAATCGGTGGTGGGCGCGACGGTGTTGGTTGTGCTTGCGTTCATGGTTTGCCTTCGTCCTTCGTCTCGTTGATCTCTGCTCTTTGGAGCCGCCTCGACGCATAAAGAGCGAGCGGAGGGCAGGGGGCAAGGGCAGGCTCGGAGGCCGCAGCCCGGAGCGAAGCGCAGGGACCGGGCGAGAACCTGGCGAAGCGAACCCTTGCCCCCTGACCGGAGTGAGCTATGCGTCGAAGAGAGGCGGGCCAAAGGGCAGTGGCGACACGGTTGAGACAGTGGCCACGGTGGAACGCAAGCACAGGTGTTCCAACACCTGAGCGCCCACGGTGCGGGGCCGGTGGCCACGCACATTCACGCCGCATAGCGGCGCTGGCCAGGATGCGGAAGTGGGGGAGTTGGAAGGGGCGCCGATCTGCCAGTGGCAGATTGGCGAGGCCTGAGAGGCCGACCCGGACAACGGGGGTGCGGGGGGCGAAGCGGGCACTTCCGCATCAAGGGACGGCCCGCCCTGCGGGCCTGGACCCCATGGCCGTCTTGAAAGGACGGCTTCGCCTCATTGCGTGCCCTGCACGCTGGCATCAGCGCAGCGTCCGCGCCAATTGTCGGCATCGGCAATTGGCGGTCCTGCAAATTCGCGCGGTGTTGAGTCATGCTGACCAGGCCGGGGCAACCGGCCTGCCTCGGGTTAAGCGAACAAGCCCAATTGCTCGATGCGTTGGCCAACCACCTCGGCGCGCATGTGCTCGATGGGGAAAAGCTCGGCGGCTGGCTCTGCGGATTCCTGCTCCTGCTCGGCCTGGCCGTCCAGCGCGAGAAATCCATTGACGGCCGCATCAAGTTGAAAGCGACGGTCCCACCGACCAAGAACATGGGCAGGCGTCACCCAATGGTCCCACTCGGTCACGGCCAGCGAATTGCCATGAATGACGATGGCGGGGATGTGGTAGAGGGCTAATTGCACATAGCTCATATGCACCGCGGTCAAGTCGATGTCCTGAGCCGTGGCGTGCATGTGCTGCTGATAGTTGATGCCTTGTTCATGCACGGCCTGGGCTGCTGCAATGAACATGGCGCCGGCGCCGGCGCAAGGTTCATTGATCGTGAAAAAGCCTTTGCGTGCGATCAGGTCTCGAACATCACCCATGGTCATGCGGGCCATCAGTGAGGCAATGCTGAATGGCGTGAAGTACTGCCCCTTCCAGTGGTCGCCCAGCTCAAGGGCCATGAACAGTTCACCCAAGCAATCATGAAAGCCCAGCTCAAGCGATGCGACCATCGCGCCGAACATTTCGGGGAAGCGGTGAACCTCACCAGGTCGATAGCGCTTGATGATCTCAAGGTAGCGGTCCTCGCGCTTTCCACGGTTGAGCATGTCCACCTTGTTACTCAAGGCGATGGCGCCCATTTCGCAGAAGTCGCGGAACACTTCATGCACCGGGTGGCGGTCTGCATTTTCGCGAATGAGCTTCACGAACTCCTGTTGGTGAGGGTCCAAACCGTTAACATTGGTCTTAGCCATGATTCACGCTCCAATCGTGAGGGGTGGTTAGAAGCCCCTGGGTGTTGACGCACCTGGGGGCTTCGCTATTACTGCGGATCAGGATTCATCGGGCTCCATGATCGTCATGACGGGTTCGCCGTTATCACCGTCGTGCATGACCAGTTTGAGAGGCGCAGCGCTTGCGGTCTTCGAGCGGCCATCACGCGGCACGCGCGCCACCTCAAAGAAGGAAACCGGACCTGCACCAGCTCTGCGGGTGGCGGCACTGGCCAGCATGAGCACATCAGTCAAGCGCCCGATCTCGTCTTGATGAACCTGACGCGCCGAGTCCTCCGGGGTCCATTCGACGAACTCACACCATGCCGCGTGAGTCATGGCCACAGGGGCGGTGAAACCTGGGTTTTTGAGGTGGCTGGCCACGTCGATCAACGTGCCGTCCTCGATCGCTTGAGCGCGCGTGTAGGCGGCGACATAAACCGGCTCGGTGGCCTGGGCGACAGGTGAAGCCAAAGTGATCTGCACGAAGAAGCACAGACGGTTCGGCTTGTCCTCATCAAAGCCAAAATTGGCTTGCAGGCCGTCAGACATGGCCACACGGTCGCCCACGCGCACGGGACCGCGTGACTGGTTGAACCAGGGCAGCAAAGCGCCAACAGTCAAACCCTTGGCCTCGATGCTGGCCAGCGCTTCACGGCTGATGAAGAACTCACCACTCAAGCAGTGGTTGTCCAACTCCTTTTCAGGAATTTGCACCCATTCAACGCCTGCTCTTTGGTGAGCCTCGGAGGGTGCGGGGGGAAAACCCGCTTGGGTAGTGGTGTTGGTGGTGTGGGTCGTTGCTGTGCTCATGGTTGGCCTTTGCCTTTCGTCCTGTTGATCTCTGCTCTTTGGAGCCGCCTCGACGCATAAAGAGCGAGCGGAGGGCAGGGGGCAAGGGCAGGCTCGGAGGCCGCAGCCCGGAGCGAAGCGCAGGGACCGGGCGAGAACCTGGCGAAGCGAACCCTTGCCCCCTGACCGGAGTGAGCTATGCGTCGAAAAGAGGCGGGCCAAAGGGCAGTGGCGACGCGCTTAGGACGAAAGGCCTGGATGGAGCACAGCGGCGGTGTTTCCCACACCACCAGCACCACGGCGCAGCCCGTCAAGGGGTGCGCGCTATCGCCGCGTAGCGGCGCCGACTAAAAGCCTGTCCACAGGCTTACGAGCTGGCGGATTGCCAGCGAGGCACCAGGCACAAACGCTGGCAAACTCGCGCAGGCAAAACAGGAGGACATGCGATGGCAAGCACCATTGGGAAAGTCAAGTGGTTCAACGATTTGAAGGGCTATGGTTTCATCACGGCGCCCGGGATCGAGGGCGACGTGTTCGTGCACTTCACGGCAATCACGATGGAAGGGTTCAAGACGCTGCGCGAGAACTGCCTAGTGCAGTTTGAGTTGCAGCCGACAGACCGGGGCTTCATGGCCACGGCGGTTCAGCTATGTGACCAGGCGCAAGCCGAAGGGCACATATTGAGCTGAGACGCCCAAAAGAAAGCCCGCTGGCCAGGTTGGTCCAGCGGGCGGAAGACACGGCGCTGTCATCACGGCGTGCCACCTGCTCAGGGAGGAAAAGCAGGGCCGAGGCGGAAGCCACGGCCAGCCAATATTAGCCCATCACCGCTTGCGGTCAAGGCAGCGTCCACAGGACGCAACGGCTAGTGGTGGCCTGAAAGGTGGCGGCTTGCCGCCAGTCCCGAAGGGACCAAGCGCGAAGGCGCGCGCCTGTAAGGGCATCCCGGTTTCGCGTAAGCGAAAAGCCCCGAATCTCAGCCTTTGGTTTCCGATAACGATCAGTAGGTCTATTTCTGAAACGGGTGTGCTTTGCCATTGCGGATTGCAACGTGGAAGAAATACGCACCCCCGATGAGCAATGAGCCAACACCACCTTGAACATTCTTCTGCAATTGCATGGTCGGAATGAACGTCCACCCATACTCAAGCGATAAGGCTGAGACGCACAGATAAAGTCCCATCATCACGGCAAGAATCAGCAGTGAACCTTCAAAATCGATCAGCTTTTCTTGTTTGCGTGAATCATGCATGGTTATGCTCCTTAAAGGCAAATTTCCTTAGTTTTCCAAACCTGTAAATTTATTCAGATACTTCTTATTGACAACCCATGTGTGTCGAGGCAGTGCAAAACCACATCTGATTAAAAAATCATCGCGACGAACAATGATTTCCAAAGGCTCCCCGCACAATTCTCTCGTGGCAATCATGTCCACCTTTTCGACATTCAATTGTTTGAGAAGGAAATTGGGATAGTGTTCAGGCGCATTGGTGATTACCAGTCGATCAGCCAGCATTAGCGAAGCCAAAACAAAGAATGTAAGGAAAATCCACTCGGACAGCCGTGTTGGTGTTTTGAACATTGCACTCCCTTGGTGTTTGAAGACGGGAAGGATCTCCCGTGGGGGGTCCGATCCCGCGTGGTTGTTGCCAGGCTGGCCAGCGCGCTAACCCGCCTTAGAAGAAGCCTCCGTGCGCTCCTTGCGGATGCGTTGCAAGGCCGATTTGAAGCCAGTGAAGGTCATCGTGAAGCCGTTCTCATGAAGCGTGGCCAGCACAGCTTCACGGCGAACGCCAGCGCTCAGTGCAGCCTCGATGTCAGCAAAGACATCCCGCAAACGGGCCGTTTCGGACCGCGCACCGGAATCCTCGGCCAACGCCCGGAGGGCGCTAGCCAGGCTTGCGCCAGAAGTTGAAGTCTTAGCCATTTCCCGCTCAATCATTCGATGGACTCGGTGAAACATCCTCGACGCCATAGCTCACCGGGTCTGGATCGGTTTTAGGTCGATCCTCATATTCCGACCGGACGCACTCCGTCGCCGACGACGAGCGGAGCGAATCGGAGTCAACACTGTCGCCGGCAGAAGCTGACGGCGAGTATTCACGAAGCGCAGCAACGTCCTCGCTGGGTCGAATCTCATCACGAGGCGTAGCATTGTCCACTGCATGGTGATGGACCTCTTCACGCGACCAAATCGACCACGGGCTGATGGGGCTCAACGGACTCAGCGGGTTGAGTGGATCAAGCACACTCGAATGAGCACAAGCGGCATAACCTCCCGCGACGGCGACAACCTGATGGGTTGTAGCGAACCTCGGCGAAGCAACGAGGCCCCTTTCGACAAGCGAAGCCTTTTCAGGCTGCGCCGCAGGCGCAGCAACAGGGGAGTTGGCGAGCTGGGCGAGTCCACCCGCGATATCGAAAGCCTTCCCCGCAGGGCTCTTCATGAAGCCGTTCAATTCTTCGCGAATGGCCGTGAGGCGCGCACGATTGCTGGCGTTCAGTGGTGCGCCTGCATGAGCAATCTCAAGAAAGCCCAACAACTGATCTTGTATGCGCTTGAGCTGCGCTACTGTGTCGCGAGTTTTGTCCTCTTTGAACGCGGCACCATCACCCAGCGATTGAGGCAACACGACGTGTTCCCAGTACATGACCAAGGCATCGGCACGTTCAATCGTTTCGAGCAAATCCTTCACGTCAAATTTGACCTGTTTGGCCATGCCTCGCTTCGTCAATGCTCGTGAGACAAGCCAAGAACCAGCAATGACCAGCGCACCAAACAAGCCAATTACAACCAGGTGAT
This sequence comes from Aquabacterium sp. CECT 9606, assembly GCF_918741295.1. Classification (GTDB taxonomy): domain Bacteria; phylum Pseudomonadota; class Gammaproteobacteria; order Burkholderiales; family Burkholderiaceae_C; genus Aquabacterium. Next base: position 67,516 of record NZ_CAKKNB010000006.1, on the reverse strand, counting down.
CGATAAACCACGACCAAGCGACAGCAAAGCCGCTAGGCCCCGTGTCCTTTTCAGGCAAGGCCTGCTCACTGCTCCCCGTGCCCCCATTGACCCAACGAACGAGAGGGACGGCGACACTGACCAAGCCGAGAGGAACGCCGAATTTCAGCATGACGTCTACGGGATCGGCACTGCCTTCATTAAGCAACTTGAGGCCGAGCCCAACAATTGCCAGAACCACGGCGACCCCGATCATGAAAGGGAACACACTGAAGAGGTTGTCAGCAACGGACTCAAAGGCCGCAGTAGCATTGCCCACGCCCTGGGCGAAGACCACGGAAGGGGCGAGCAACGCGCCCACGAGAAGGCGCTTAATCAGCATTGTTGCCCCCGATCTTCTTGACGGCTGCTGGTACAGCTTCACCCACGGGCATGAGGCCAAGAGCCATCAGCTTGTCAGCGATCACGTCCTTGCGGGAGTAGTCTTGCAAGCGCGCATCGACATTGAGTGCAGCCTTGTCATGCGCCATATCAGCAAGCGCTGCGGCCTTGGCCTCCTGGCGGTCAACCTTACGTTCCAGTTCATCGAAATCAACGCCAGGGCGTTCACCAACATTCCCAAGGTAGCGCGCTGCGCGAGATTCCGCCTTGGCCACCTTGCTTCGTGCATCAAGCACGGTGGTCTTGTGTTGCATTTCAGTTTTCTTCTGGCGAAGGTCAGACAATCGAGCCTTCAACTGATCCAACATCGGTGACAACCGCTTGACGTTCGAGCTGTATGAGGCTTCAAGTTCTTCGGCCTGGACCTGCTGTTGAACGGCTTCGACGGCCGCAGTCCGATCGTTTGATTCAGCCGCCTTTGCGGCAACTCGCCCCCACTTGTCCGCAGCCTTGGAGGCCTTCTCCTGCTCGTGCTGCATCAGACGCAGCTCGGCAGAGACATCGGTGACACTTTCTTCGGCCTGTCGAATCTGACCATCCAGTTCGCGAATCGCCTGTCGAGCGGTGCGGCCAGCATCACTGAGATTGTCCACTGTGTCGTGCAGGAAGCCAAAGAGCTGAACCCACACCTTTTGCAAGAAACTGAACATTGAAATCCCCTTCTGAATAAAGCACCCGCTAAGGCGCATAAGTAAACACATTGTGCATCCGTACTGCATCCACCCCAATCACTTGAGGTGACGCCACGCGGACGGCTAAGGCGTATCGGTAAGCCAAGTCATGGCTTGTTTTTCAACCTGGCTTGAAATGGACCTGGCCTCTTCGACACAAGCGTCGTCAATGGCGTACACAAGCATCTGTTCAAGAACAATCTTGCCTGCGCGAGCTGCTGACGCCGCAGCGATGTTGAAGTGATCAGACTGCGGCATCTCATCAAGCCTGTACCACGGGTAGCTTGAATGCCGCTTGTATTCAAGCGGCGCCGATGGGTGCCACTCGTCAAGAGCGCCATCCAATCGCACAAGCCACCCGCACACCCACCCCTGAACCTCATCCCATTTGCTAATCAACCGGAACTCGATGCGAGAGTGGCCCCACTTGTCGAGTAACGTGCTGCGCCACTCAGTGACGCAAGCATCTGCTTTAAGGCCCGTCTCAGGAAACAGATCAAGATTGCTCATCGCCCCCCCTTGTGTGCATCCATTATGCATCCGTAGTGCATCCGATGTCAAGCGGCTAATTTCATGGCTGCGGCGTCGAAGACCTCTTGGACGCGATCACCGAGGCCCGCGATCACGTCATCGAGCGCATCAAGCACCTGTTCACCGCAACCATGGCGGCGGACCAGGGCAACGGCGACCACACCGTCACGCTGGGCGTGATAGACGGCATCAAGGTATTCAAGATCGCCCCCCATCACCAGATCGGCGAACTGCAAAGCTACGGCTTCTAGCACCAAGCCTTCGGATGTGTTGATGCCACCAAAGGCGATCGGATCGAACAGCATGGTTTGGACGCCCGCGCCAACACGAGGTGACGAGGCAATGGCCAACTGCTTGTTGGTCCATGCCTCCATGTGTCCGATGCGGAAATCCATGTCCCGCCCCGTCCGCCGCTCGGCACGGGCCGCAACATCCCACGCCATCGAGTCAACAGACGCAACACGGGGGTGATGGGCGATAAGGTCGAGAACCGTACTCTTGACGCCGAAGAGGTGGACCTTGCAATGGGAAGGCAAGACGGCATCGACGGCCTCAAGGATGGCCAAGATGCCATCCGGGCCGTTGACTTGCCGGCGACACACCGAACCAATGCCGACCAAGGTTGGCCACTCGATCAAAGGAAGCCACTCCGCGCATGCAACGTATTCAGCGGGGGTCCACCCTTGAAGCACCGGCATCGGTGGTGGCAGGCCTCGGCGCGAGGCCTCGGCGCGGCATTGTCCAAGCATGCGAGCTGTGCCAGCAAGGCGCAGCAAGCGCAATGGCCGATCAGCGGCTACAGCAGGCTCACAACAGTAGTCCATTGCTGCCCACCAAGACCATGAGAATGAGGCAACCAGGTCAAGGTAATCCTCAACCGTCCACCTGTAATCGCCATACTTCACAGCAGCGACGAAGCCTGCGGAATCCAATGCAGCATCAAGGCCGTCGAACTGGGTGAGGTCAGGCTTGCTAAAGCCCTTGAAGAACCCTTCGCGCTCATGCCCTTTTGGGTATGTTCTGGCGAACGCATTCGCTGAGAACAGAACAGGGTAGCGGCGCTCGCGCGCTGCGGCAACCAAGCGTCCCCCTGTGAGGGGGACACCGACGCGAACTTGTGTGCTCGGTGTCATAGGGCCTCACGCAGCGCGCAGCAAAGCGCCAATGATGTCGGTGGCCACCTGGGGGCACACGGCATTGCCAAGCATGTGCATAGCCTGCTTCTTCGAGGCGGGCAAGACATAGCTCGAAGGGAATCCCATCACGGCCTTGGCTTCGGAAATTTGAAGCATCCGCATTTCATCGCCACGGATTACGGCCCATCGATCACGGGTTGTCAGCGTGCCAAGAGGCCTGTCCAAGCTGCGCCCTGTTTCGCCGGAACCACTGCCGTAGAAGGGCGCCACAAAGCGATCACCGAACTGGCGGCGGCCCGCAGCAATGCGCGCAAGGGTGGCAGAACTGCGACCAGGGCGCTCAATGGGATTCCACTTGTGGGCATCCCATTCAATCACGTCCCGAACCGCACGGTGCGGGCGAGTCGGAAGAGTGAGGTGCAACGGCTTGCGCGAGCGCGTGCATACCAAAAACAGGCGCTCACGGTTTTGTGGAACGCCATGATCGGCGGCATCAACGACATGCGGCGCGATGGAATAGCCAAGGCGATGCATGGCATCTTCCCAAGCCGGATACAAAGCCCACTTGGTTTGAAAGTCCACCACGTTTTCAACAATGACAGCCTCACTGCGGTGGTACTCAGCACACGCCACGACGGCCCATGCAGTGCTGCGCAAAGCGTCGTGATGTGGCCGCTCTTTGCCTCGCGCCTTGGAATGGCCTTGGCATGCTGGGGATGCAAGCTGGATGTCATGTGCGGGAACGTCGCGCCAGTCGGCCTGCTGTACGTCCTGGCAGTCATGGCGCGCATGGGGATGATTCACGCTGTGGTAGGACACGGCCAAAGGCCAGTGGTTTGCTGCATAGAGCACGTTGACGCCAGCGGCCATAGCGCCTTGTGAGAACCCACCAGCACCAGCAAACAGATCAATTGCAGTCGCAGACATAGCGCCCCTCACTTGTTCAACGATTCGCAAATGGCGTCGATCTCTTCGACCGTCACGCCTTCGTGTGCCCCGCCATCGGTCATGACATCGAGCACGTCGGCTGTCGCGGCTTGAATAGCCCCTTGACTCAAGACCTGTTGCAGAAGGCGCAGCCCTGCAATTGCGGCATCCCGGTAACGCCTTTCAAAACCATCTGCTCTTTGGTGAGCCTCGGAGGGTTCGGGAGGAAAGCCCGAATCGGTGGTGGGCGCGACGGTGTTGGTTGTGCTTGCGTTCATGGTTTGCCTTCGTCCTTCGTCTCGTTGATCTCTGCTCTTTGGAGCCGCCTCGACGCATAAAGAGCGAGCGGAGGGCAGGGGGCAAGGGCAGGCTCGGAGGCCGCAGCCCGGAGCGAAGCGCAGGGACCGGGCGAGAACCTGGCGAAGCGAACCCTTGCCCCCTGACCGGAGTGAGCTATGCGTCGAAGAGAGGCGGGCCAAAGGGCAGTGGCGACACGGTTGAGACGGTGGCCACGGTGGAACGCAAGCACAGGTGTTCCAACACCTGAGCGCCCACGGTGCGGGGCCGGTGGCCACGCACATTCACGCCGCACAGCGGCGCTGGCCAGGATGCGGAAGTGGGGGAGTTGGAAGGGGCGCCGATCTGCCGGGGGCAGATTGGCGAGGCCTGCGAGGCCGACCCGGACAACGGGGGTGCGGGGGCGAAGCGGGCACTTCCGCATCGAGGACCAGGCCCCAGCGAGGGCCTGGGACAACCGAAGCCGGGATCACTTGCAGGCTTCGAGCGAAAGCGCGCGGAGCGCGCACCTGTCAGCGCAGCGTCACCCGCCGATCGGCACCAAGACGATCGGCGGTCCTGCCCGTGTGGCCACTGCTGGCCAGCTCGGGCAGATGGGGGCCTTGCCCCCATATCCTCAAGCCTGGCACGGGCTGGGCTCAGGTGCTCGGCATTCCAGCTTGAGGCTGCTTTCTGGCACGCTGTACCACGGCGCATCAGAGGGGGCATAAAAGTAGCGGCGTTCCTCGAAGCGCTGCCAAAACTCATTGCCCACAACAGTCAAGCCAGGCCATTGCACACCATAGTCGTTCGTGTATGTCACCACGTCGCCGATCTGGAACACGGCAGGGGGCTCCTTTTTCAGCACGGCAAATTCCATCACGCGCGGGTCGTAACCCATTGCCGCCCCTTTGACCAAAATCACATCCTGGCCACTCCAATCAGCCACGGCCTTCGCCTCGGTTTCATGGATCAGCTCGAAGATTCGGCTGTAGCCGAGACGCGCGGCATCAGGCGCGCAACCAAACTCAAACACGCGGGGCGCCTGGCATTCCTGTGAGTCGTTCATGGTGGTCATCCTTGGTGAGTCATCAGGCACCGGCCAATGGCCGGTGCCATCCAGATTTAGGCCTTACGCAGCTTGGCCATTTCATTGGCCAGCACCCACAACGCACGATTGAGCTTCACGCTCTGGTCAATGCCCGTAACTGGGCGGGTAGTGGTGCGTTTGCCGGTTGCATTCCGCCCACTCAGGCCGCCAGCAATGACGTTCTCTTGCACCCTGTTGAACGTCGTCCACAGGTCAGATGCACGGTCTTCATTGCGTCGTGTCAACAGCAGATCGGTTTCCGTGATCGGTGCGGGCTTGCCGTCCTGGGCGTCATAACGCAGGACCAATGCAGCGCGTGCGAAAGCTGCCTGCTCGTCCTCGCTCAATGTCAAAGCCTTCATCTGGTCACGCTCATCCACCACGCGGGTGAACCCGTCCAGCACCTCAAAAGCACCTGAGATCACGCGATCAACGACATCACCCTTGTGCGGGATACGGATGTCGCTCATGGCATCACCGCACACCAGGCCATTGCAGCAAACAAAGCGGAATTGACCGGCGATCATTTGATAAGACGATGTGCCGTCGTGCGAGTTGAGCAAGAGGATTTCATTGGCCTCAGTGCCCGTGATCTGGCTGGCATGACGCAAGCGCATCATGTGGCGGGTGTGCTCGCGCTTGGCGTCGTCACGCACACGGGTTTGGCAAACCATGAAGGGCTGGAAGCCCTCGGTGCGCAGCTTGGCCAGGACAGTGCTTGTCGGGATATAGGCGTACCGATCAGAGCGGCTTTCGTGCTTTGCCTCCGCGAAGATGGACGGCGCCACGCGGCGGATTTGATCGTCGCTCAAGGGTTCGTCAGCGCGAAGCACCTGAGGGTTGCGAAAACGTGTGATGAGCTTTGCCATGGTTGTTCTCCTTCGTGGTGGGATTGGTTCAAACGCCTGCTCTTTGGTGAGCCTCGGAGGGTGCGGGGGGAAAACCCGCTTGGGTAGTGGTGTTGGTGGTGTGGGTCGTTGCTGTGCTCATGGTTGGCCTTTGCCTTTCGTCCTGTTGATCTCTGCTCTTTGGAGCCGCCTCGACGCATAAAGAGCGAGCGGAGGGCAGGGGGCAAGGGCAGGCTCGGAGGCCGCAGCCCGGAGCGAAGCGCAGGGACCGGGCGAGAACCTGGCGAAGCGAACCCTTGCCCCCTGACCGGAGTGAGCTATGCGTCGAAAAGAGGCGGGCCAAAGGGCAGTGGCGACGCGCTTAGGACGAAAGGCCTGGATGGAGCACAGCGGCGGTGTTTCCCACACCACCAGCACCACGGCGCAACCCGTCAAGGGGTGCGCGCTATCGCCGCGCAGCGGCGCTGACTGGATGTGGATGCGGGGGAGCTGGGCACGGCGCCGATCTGTCGAAGACAGTTCGGCGAGGCCTGCGCGTGGCGTTAGCCAGGCATCAGGCAGGCCGATCCGAGGTCAGCGGGGGAGTGGGGCGAAGCGGGCGCATCCGCATCAGGGGACGGCCCGCCCTGCGGGCCTGGACCCCATGGCCGTCTTGAAAGGACGGCTTCGCCTTTTTGCGTGCCCTGCACGCCAGGTCAGGTTTCACCAGTAGGCCGCGCTGCTGACGACTTGGCCAGCGATGAGAGATGCAATGCCAATGAACAGAATCGCATCTTGTTGAAGTGCCGTGGCTTGACGATAAAGCCTCGTCACGATGGGGCGGCTGACAGCGAAGTCCAGCAATAGGGCGGCACCGCCGACAACGGCGCCAGCCATGAAGCCCAGCGGACTTGCGCCAAAGGCTGGCAAGTCTAGCCACGTCGCGACAAACAGAGTGACCAAGGCACCGGCCAGGAAATGCGACAGGGGCCAGGTGAAGGGCACCACGATCACCTCATGCTCTTGCCGCTTGCTCATTGCCGTTCCTTCACTCGAAGTTGACAGACCCGTTTCGTGGCCAAGATCGTGCCAAGGGCACCAAGAGGCAATTTGCCGAAAAGAAGCGCTAACGTCTAGATACAACCCGTCTACCGCGATGGGTGAAAAGTGGCTCCCTAACATTGACATATCCCCATTGGGGACATACAATTAATCATTAATTGAAAACTATCAGGATCAGCTAATGAGCATGTACCGCGACGAAACAGAACGCGAACACAGGGAGCGTGATTCACGAACCTGGGATGCCATTGCCATTGTTGGCATCCTCTTCAAAGGGTCTCGTTTTTGGATTTCCATATTACTCATGGTCACAGGCGCAACATGGGTAATCAACATCCTTGGTGAAACGACGGTCTTCAACAGCCCGGACACCTATTATTCAGGCACAGACCCGAAGACGGGACAATTTGTTGTCACGAAGGGTTGTCGGCCAGAAAAGGTCTTGCCGGATGGTTCTTGCAACACCGCAATTTCCTGGGAAATCGTTAGAACAGCGTTCCCTCATTTCGGCCCAGCTCGGCAAGTTGTTAAAACCACGAAAAGCGATTGAAGGGGGAAACATGGAAACATTGAATGCTGAACAGCAGCCCAAAGAATCACTGCTCGATTTCGCTTTTCGCCATCGGTTCGGAATGAGTTTCATCGTGTGCTTCATTTGTGCCGTCGTTCTTGCCGCGCACGGCTACTACCTCAACACATATTTGGAGCAACCCGCGCCTGCTGATGAAGTACGGAAATTTGGCGACAGGGTTATTGAATCGAACCAGGCCGCGAAGCGTTTGATGCAACACCTTGTCGCCAATCCACAACCCAGCCGCCGCCAATGGGAGATTATTGAAGCCGATGTACTTAGCATCAAAGGTGAACATATCAAGGATGATGATGGTTCCCTTTGGGCCAAGTTCGTCAAGCAGGCCGAGAAAGCTCAATATGAGTGGACCCACGAGTACGACACAAAATAAGAAGACATGAGCGGCAATACGATCAATCAACAGGACTTTCTCAGACAGGCCATGCAAGAGCTGGGCGAATTGCATGGCTTTGCACGAGCCATCACACGGGAAGAAATGTGCGAACGACTCGGTTGCCCTGTCAAGACGTTCGATAAATGGATGCTTGCGTCCAGCAACGGAAGAGAAATGCCTTCGACCATGTGGAACCATGTTCGGGAAATACTTCAACACGATCGACTCAAATTCAGAGTCACCAACAAGGAGGAATCATGACGTTCATGATGTGGGTTGAAAATAATCAAGAGTTCGCGCTTCTCTCGGGTGCGCTTGTTGTCGGCGGCCTGGTGAGCATTCCATTCATCATGAAAGACCTCAAGAAATGGGACCAAGGCGGGCCAGGGGGTTTGACATCACAGGCGCCCGAACCTACGCCCGAGGCGGCGCAGGGCAGCGCTGGCGTCCCGGCTTGGCGCCTTTGGTTGGCAAGGATGCTGGGCATGGTGACTACCGCGTTATCACTTTTGGCGCTTTATCAGACGGTGCGGTTTTGTCAGGGTCAAATCGGAGCACCAGGCTTCGATCAGATTAATGCGGCCATGCAAAGTGTGTTGGGCCAGGTCGATGTAGACAAAACGGATTCGGTATTTGCTTTGGTTAATCGTGGAATCCACTATCTCTTTGGCGTCATGACGTGGATTATTTGGGCAACCTTGATTTCTGCTGTTGGTTCTACGGTTGCCAGAATCGTAGAGGTGGGCTTTGTTCAATATCGCCTTGAGTGCAAACAAGCGGCAGAAGAAGAAGCTCGGCTTGACAAGATCGAGACGCGAAGAGAGCGCCGCAGGGAGCGCTTGAGCGCACGCCGAGAGGGCGAGCGTAAGGCGAAGTCCTCGATTGCGTTGCCGCTTGTGCTCGGGATCATCATCGGCAAGATGTTTTGACCATTCACCACAAAAATAAGGGCGCCTTTGGCGCCCTTATTTTTTGCAAGCCTGCAAATCAAAGTCGTGAAACCTCCAAGCATTTTCGGCGAAGAGTCAATTCGTTCAATGCGTCATCCGGCGAACCAATTTCATCGGTGTGCTCAATTTGCATAACCGCCCTGACAGCAGTTTCCCAGGCATCAATGGATGCCCCGGTGAGGCGGATTGCAGCGCGATCCGCCCTCACTTCTTCTTTCATCCTGGCGAACGTCGTCCAAGAGAAGAGCGAGGGCCAGCGGCGAAGGGAGTGGCCAAACTCGTGCGCGACAACCAGGCGTAGATTCGCCAAGTCCAAGGTAACCAGGTGAAGAGCTGGAACGCCCACGGTGTGGCTAATCGGACCGTAATGGACGCAACTGTGCGCGATCCGCACCCTTGGTGTCTTGTGAACGCCCACGGCTCGGCCAAATTCGTCAACCCAGGACTGGACGAGTTTGAGGCGACTCATCAAATTCTCGACCTCCGCTTCGGTCATGGATTCAACCAGTTCAACGCTTGTTTTCATTGCAAACCTTCCTGCCGTAATCTTAGGTGAACCGCCTCAAGCGTGGTCGTACAGGTCGGTCATGACCTCAGGGAAGAGTTGAAAAAACGGCATCAGGCAACGGTCACGGTAGGAAATGGCCGCGTTGGCTTGCTCCTGAGTCAAGCCCAACTCGCCCACCCAATGGGCCTGAATTTCCTCATCGGAAGACACCTCATCGTTGCCAATGGAGGCATTGAGCCAGGCGCGTTGCTGTGGGCCAAGGGCCACCAGGCAGGGCGGCAAGTCATCCGCGATAGTGATTTGCACAGGAGCGAAGCGATTGGGTAACGACATGATGGGCTTTCTAGGTGGTTGAATCACACTGCGAACTCGAAGCGGCTGGCGCAAATGGCATGCGCCGTGGCGCGCGTGCCGGCGTCCAGCTCGGCAACGCCATAGGAAGCGGCATAGGCCGTCAGAAGCTCATCGAGCATCAGGGCCGTGCGCAACTGGCTGTTGCAGTCAAGGCGCTCGATGGCCACACGGACGTAAAGCGGCATGTGCGCCAAAGGCGGCACAGCGCGTTCAATCGGCGCCGGATGGCGCGCGATACCGCGCAGGTAGATCGAAGCTGCCAGGGGCGTGAAATAGGCCTTCTCGGGCCGTCCTGTGCAATTGGCTATCTCTCCCACCTCGATCTCACCTAGGCTGGCCAGGACATCGGCCGCGCCCCGCATGGCGGGCGTCAAAGATGAGGCAAAGGTGTAGCCGTTGTTGGCCAAGTCGAGTTGTGCGCGAGCTTCGGCCAGCGAAGCGATCTCAGTACGGGTGGCGGTGGCTTGCATGAATGTCTCCTGTGGTGATGGGGCTGCTTACGCCTGGGTGGCGATGGCAACGAAGAGTTGATGCCGTTGATCCATCAGCGCGGCCTTGGTTGGCGCGTAGCGCTCGCGCTCGATCTCATCAGTCAGGCGGTTGTAGGCATCGGCATTTGCCTGCGTGAAAACGCGCCCTGTGTACGTCACATAGCCTGCTGCAAGCCGTTGCGCCTTGCCTGCACGGCGCAAGACTTCGCGCTCGAAGCCAGCGAGATTGATGCAGTGGGAGGGGTACAAGGCCTTGGCGATGCGCTTCGCGCGCATGGCGACTTCCTTGGTTGCACCGTCCATGCAGACAGCCTCGAACACTGCGGATGCCCGCTCATGAGCAAGGCGCTTGCTTCGCTCAGTGGGGAAGAGGATCACGAAGTGAGCCAGGTTCACCCAGCGCGTGGCCACGGTATAGCGCTGGCGTGCTTCATCGTGCAAAAACTCGACCTTCACGCCATCAACGTCATAGCTGGTGCGCAAGACTTCGGGCATTGGCTTGGTAATGGACATGGCGAGAACTCCGATCAACCGAAATAGAAAACGGCGCACTGGTGAGCAACGGCGCGGCGGATAGAGGTAGCTGCCCCAATGGGCAGTTCAAGGCCGCAGAGATCGCGGGCATCGGGCATCAAGCCAAGCAGGACATCCGCTTGCCAAATCACCTTCAAGCAGTCCAATGCAACAGGGCTTTCGGGCATGCTGGCCAGCAGGTCGATGACCTCTTCGTCAAGCTCATCCATCCAGTCACCACCCAGGGCCGGAAAATTCACCTGTGCTCTTTGGTGAGCCTCGGAGGGTTCGGGAGGAAAGCCCGAATCGGTGGTGGGCGCGACGGTGTTGGTTGTGCTTGCGTTCATGGTTTGCCTTCGTCCTTCGTCTCGTTGATCTCTGCTCTTTGGAGCCGCCTCGACGCATAAAGAGCGAGCGGAGGGCAGGGGGCAAGGGCAGGCTCGGAGGCCGCAGCCCGGAGCGAAGCGCAGGGACCGGGCGAGAACCTGGCGAAGCGAACCCTTGCCCCCTGACCGGAGTGAGCTATGCGTCGAAGAGAGGCGGGCCAAAGGGCAGTGGCGACACGGTTGAGACAGTGGCCACGGTGGAACGCAAGCACAGGTGTTCCAACACCTGAGCGCCCACGGTGCGGGGCCGGCGACCGTGGCCACCCTTGGGGGACACGTTAGCCCCAACATCGCGCGAGCCCTTGTAATCGGCGCCGATGGCGTCCCATTCCGCCTTGGTCATGTGCTGGAAGTCTTCGCCCGGGTAGTTGCACATTTTCAAGAGGGTAGAAGCCTTTTTGGCTTTGGCGGCTTCCTCCGGCTCTGGTGCCTTGTAGCCCTTGATTTCCTCCGGGCCGTATTTCCATTCCTTGCACCAGTGGACATGAGCGGGCGCAGTGGTTGTGAAGCTGTTGACCGCATCCGATCCGCGCGCCTTGTTGATTCGCAGGATCACCAACCATTCGCCACCAACCAGCACACGACCGCCCAAAGCGTAAGCCTCGGAATTGATGACCAGGCCGCCCCCTTCTTCAAGCATGGCTTGCTCATACGCGATGCGATTGGTGTAGTGGTCAGCCCAGCGGGTGTGCCATGCGATGGTGCGACCATGAGCGCGCAATGCCAGGTCACGGGCCTGTGCTGCGTCGATGACACCACCAGCCAAAGCCGAATAGAGCGACATCATCCCTTCGTACTGCGAAGCCGGAGCTTCGCGAGGGTACTTGTCCAACGGAAAGCAAGCCGACAAGCGATCACGCCCCGCAATGCCTTTAGCGTGATCCAGCGTCAAGCCGTCCAAGCTCCACAGCTTCACAAGGGTTTCAGACTCTTTGATGGTCTTCTGAGCCTTGCGCAAATCAGCTTGCAAGCCTTTGATGCGGCGATGGCGCACCCCTGCATCGGCCTTGTACTTGGCATGGCGCAGGGCACCGGCTGCGCGCTGCTTCCAGTATTGGGCCGTGTCCCACATCTGCACGGACTTGCGCATGCCCTGTTCGATCTTCTCGGCATGCTTGCGGGCACGGCGTTCGCTGTGGTGGCCGACAAGGATGGGCTGTCCGAAGGGGATATGCTCGGTGATGGCCTCCACCGATGCGCGCGCGTTGTTCGCGTCCTGCATCCGGTTGTCGCGATACTCCCCGAAGCGCTCGGCTCGTTCCTCTGCGCGCTCGACCAAGCTCTTATCTTCGTCGCCAATCTCGCCGCACAACTCGATCAACAGATCGGCGCGGGCAGGCGTCCACATGGGAGCAACAAACAGTTCTTGTGAAGGCGCCCACTTGAACCCGGCATCTTTGACACGCTCATAAGTCGCATCATCAAGGCGGCTCGTGTAGTACAAGCGCAGCTTGTTGTCTTCTGGCGAATACGTCGCCGACAAGCCGTAAAGGCCTTCATTGGCCACCCCCTCGGTGATCTCATAAAAACCATTTGCTCTTTGGTGAGCCTCGGAGGGTTCGGGAGGAACGCCCGAATCGGCAGTGGTGTTGGTGTTGTGGATTGCAGTCGCGGTCATAGCTCTTCCTTTGCCTTGTGGTCTGTTGAAAATCTCTGCTCTTTGGAGCCGCCTCGACGCATAAAGAGTGAGCGGAGGGCAGGGGGCAAGGGCGTGCCTGGAAGCCGCAGCCCGGAGCGAAGCGCAGGGACCGGGTGAAGCCACGGCGAAGCGAACCCTTGACGCCTGACCGGAGTGAGCTATGCGTCGGAAAAGAGGCGGTCCAAAGGGCAGTCAACGCGGTGTGACCACAAGGCAACCGGAAGGCCGCGACGGAAGTGTTTTCCACAACACCAGCACCACGGCGCAGCCCGTCAAGGGGTGCGCGCTATCGCCGCGCAGCGGCGCTGACTGGATGTGGATGCGGGGGAGCTGGGCACGGCGCCGATCTGTCGAAGACAGTTCGGCGAGGCCTGCGCGTGGCGTTAGCCAGGCATCAGGCAGGCCGATCCGAGGTCAGCGGGGGAGTGGGGCGAAGCGGGCGCATCCGCATCAGGGGACGGCCCGCCCTGCGGGCCTGGACCCCATGGCCGTCTTGAAAGGACGGCTTCGCCTTTTTGCGTGCCCTGCACGCCGGGACAGCGACCGGATGGGCGCAACGGCTAGTGGTGGCCTGGAAGGTGGGGGCTTGCCACCAGTCCCGAAGGGACCAAGCGCGAAGGCGCGGGCCTGTAAGGGCATCCCGCTTTCGCGCAAGCGAAAAGCCCCTGCATTCAGGCAGCAACAGGCCAGGCCTTGACCTCGATGTCGTTCAGCAAACACCCGCCCTTGTCCTTGCTGCTACCACCCCATTGTTTGAAGAAAAATGGTGTTTCACAGACCTCACACTGAGCGCGCAAAGACTCGACCCAAGAGGCTTGCATTGGACGTGCATGATGGCCACTTTCCCCACCCACAACGACCCAATCCAACAGTTCAAGCACGTTCAAATGAACGCGCGGGTCAGGATGTTCGGCAAAGAGTCCTTCAAAGGAAACCTCTTCAAGCAACGGCTCCATGCTCAACCAGCGAACAGCGGCGGGCACGCGCAGCAACTTTTGGATGCCGCGGTCGGCCTCGGTCTGGTTGACGACGCTGATGCCAAGCCACACGTTAGGGTAGCCGTTGGCATAGTCGCCCCAATCATCAGGCAGCATCGCCGCGACGTTGCCGATGCGCTTGGTCAGGATCAGCCAATCGAGATTGGGCGTGTTCTTGACCACCGTCCACAAAGCCTTGCGCCAAGCCGGATCAACTTCATTGTCAAACACGTCACCCAATGATGCGCAAAAGACCCGGCGCCGACGACCGTGCTCGGCGAAGAATTCGTCATGCTGAGCGTTCCAGCGATGGGGAAACTGCCAGTTGTCGGCGCCGGTTCGCTTGCGTGGCTGGTTCGGCCCCCACACGATGTTCATGGTGCGAGCCGGGGTGCTGACCGCTGCATAGCAGTGGTCACAACCAGGCGAAACCTTCGTGCAGCCAATCCACGGGTTCCACGTACTATCGCACCAGCTAATACCAGTTGTTTCAGCCATATCCTCTCCTTTGCAGCGCGTCGGCTGCGGGTTGATATTGGCCATCAGGCAAAGCCTGTGGCCACCGTTGATGCCAGCGCTTTTGCGCTGGCCATTCAATCGAGCGCAAGCTCGATCTGTTCACCGGCCAGGTCATCGAGGTCAAAGACCTCGCAACCATCGGCGCCGCGCGAATCGAAGGCGTTGTCGGCGCCGCGCAGCGCGTCCGACATGGCGATGAAGCGCGAGCGCTCGGACCGGATCACCTTGAAGTCGCCATCGACGATTCCATTGACCCGCGCCCACTGGTTCCATGCGAAGCTGCGGCCAAGTCCGACCGTGGTGTTGCTGCTGGGAAAGCTGTCCGCGTTGCGGACAAGCTCTTCCCAGCTCGCGCCAAACTCCACGGCATCGAACCGGCTATGCCGCCCGGTGAGTGCGTTGCGCTCCATGTGCAATGCCTGCTCAAGCAATTCCGGGTAGTGCGCGGCCAGCCAATACAGCTCCCAATGCTTGGAAGCTGGACAGAAAAAGCATGCCGACTTGATCGGCACCAGATGGGCGCCCAGGCCAAGCGCGATAGCCCGCACACAGTCTCGGCGCGTCCAGCGAACGAGCTGCAAGGGGTAGCAGTAGTCGAAGTCGGCGTCGGCTGGCTTGAGGTTTTTTGATCGGCGAAGGTCGGCTTTGCCCGAGTCGTAGCCGATCAACTTGACGATGCGTTGGCCACTGGCCAGTGACTCAAGCCAAAGCGGATGCGGCGGCTTGGCATTCGGTCCCGATTTCGCGCCCTTCAAGAACTGGTCCTGTGGGACCGCCTTCCACTTGATCGAGCAACTTTTCATTCCGAAGGCGAGCGAGGGCAATGTTTCATTGGCCAAGCAGTTGCCATATAGGTCGGCGTAGCCGGTGGAAGCCTTCGGCACTTTGCGACACACGTCGATTAGCGGCCATCCCCATGAGCGAAGCACCTCGTTCATCTTGTCGATGTGCCCAAGGGTGGGAGGTTTTTCACCACCCGTGTCTGCGAAGGTACAAACGTCCGGGCGGATGTCGGCGGCGCGAAGCGCCACGATCATTGCCGTTGAGTCCACACCTGAGCCGAAGCAAAGGGCGATCAATCGCCCTTGCAAGGTCCGCCGAAGCACTTGTCGTTGTGCTTCGGTCAAGACATCGGCCATAGGCCGCTGATCGGCGAGGCCTTGCGCGAGCATCAGCATTGCGCTTCCTCTTCTTCGTCGAACTCGATGGCGTGGTCGGCGTGGTCCTCGTCCTCGTCCACCGGCATGACGCGATCAGTTGCCTTGTCGTCATAGATCAAGGCGGCGCCGTCGATCACACATAGTTGCCCACGGACACGGACCAAGGTGCCGCGCTTGTCACCACGCTCGACGGTGCCCTTGTCGAAGGCTTGAATGAGCGTGCGGTAAGTGAAAGTCGGCCCGGTCCACTCTGAGGCGGCGACAAAGGTCCAAGCATTGCAGCACCGATAGGAACCGTGGCTCATGCCTCCGGTGTTGACGTACTCCCGGCCATTGATGGCAAAGGTGGGCACACTGGCCACACCGTCCCCCGATTCGGCAAACTTCGATGCGCTATGGGCCTTGGCCCACGTTGTGCAGGGCTCAAAAATGCGGCGCAGGTTGTCGCGGTAGCTGGTCAGAAACAGGCTATCGCGGTGCGGCTTGTAGTCGATCCCGATGTTGTCGTCACTCCACTTGTGAACGACAACGCTGCCAGCGCCCTCAACGCACATGCCAGCCACGTAGATGCCACCAGAGATACCGTCGAATTCACGCACCTTGTATTCGATGCCTGCTGCCTTGGTGCCCTTGCGGCTCTCGCACAGAGCCAGGAAGGCGCGAAGCTCGTCATCTGCAACGTCGAAGTTCGAGCGCCAGAGTTGGAAGGCCCCGGCAAGCTGCGGACATTCGCGCTCGATCATGAGCGCGTGTTGCTCACGCGCGCTCTGAACACCTGCCAGGAACAGAGGGCGTGCGGCCTCCGGCAATCTCGCCAAGACCTCATCGACCTTGGCGAAGACGGCCACCAGTTCGGGGGCGGTGTGGCTGGGTGTCAGCCATGTGCCCTCGGGTTGCTCTGCGTAGGCGGGGACGTGATCGCCGCCGAAGTCGAAGCCGAATTGATCGCTCATGTTGTGTGCTCCCTTTCAGTGCTGCCAATGCGCGCGGCCATACTTGCGGCCACGGACTGTGATGCGGTCTTGTTGGTCGATGGGCACCGTCTCATAAGCACCATTCACAAGCAACAAGCTGCATTCGACGTGCTCACCGTCAACGATTCGACCGAAGCCGCTGACATAAAAAAGCCAATTGCCGCTGGCGCCGTGACGTGACTGGTAGTAGCCGTGGAAGCTGCGGACCTGATACGCGCCCACCACGGCCACGGCGCCGTGCGTGAGGTGGTCGGTGGTGGTTTGGTCTTGGAATTCAAACAAGCCGTCTTGCATGGCGCACTCGCTCAGACGATGTAGGAGGGGGCGGGCTGGTCGGGGTCGAACGGCCCCGCCAACAGTTCGCCGCTGTCGTTGTCGAAGACCTCGACCCAATAGCCACGCGCCAGGAAGTTGCGGGTCACTTTGTTGACCGTTGGACGGTCGGAGGCCTCGGCGGTTTCGGCCAGGGCGTTGCGTGCGTCCGTGGATGGGTCTGCGGTGCTGACGTTGATGCGGAAGGCCATAGCATTACCTCTCAGAAAAGTACGGTGCAGGGAACAGCAGACATGCCGCAGCCGTGCTGGCGGCTGTAGCCGTCGTCGTGGGTCACAAAAACGCGGCCTGCGGTCTTGCTGTGCTTGACCTCGGCGGTGTGGGCGCTGCGCTGAGCCATGGCGTTGCGGATGTCCGCTTGCACACTGGCGTTGCCGTCTGCATGAACACCGGCAAGACGCCAGTCCATCAAAGCCCCCTTGCGGTACTGCTCGACCGTGGGCTTATCAAAGCCCTCGGCCTTGAAGTTGTGGGCAAAGCCGCTGTAAACAGCGTCGATGGCCAGGGCCACGGCCTCATCAGAGTTTTGACGTTCGGTGAAGATGTGGTCGGCACCAAAGCTCACGGGCTTGCCATCCATCATTTGACTGATGGAGCCTTGGTAGTCGATGGAACCATCGAAGTAAGAAGCCTTGAAACGGTTGGTGATCTTCTCGACCTGGGCGGTAGTCGGCCCGTCGATCCACTCGATTCGGATTGAGGCGCCGCCGCTGTATTCGCGGCCACGCACAGAGAACTTCACACCGGCAAAGGCTTCCTTGAGGGCGGAGCGGATCAGCTTGGCGGTTTCGGTGCATGTGAAGCGTTGGGTGCTCATGGTCGTGGCTCCTTCGTGTTGCTGGCTTTAGGCGTTGGTCGTGTGCTCAACAAGCCATTGCTGGCCGTTGTGTTTCAAGTGCAGGCGGGAGCCGTCCAGCACGATCGAATGGGTGTCACCCTTGACCCCGGGGCGGTGGCTTGCATAACCCTTTGCTCTTTGGTGAGCCTCGGAGGGTGCGGGGGGGAAAACCCGCGTTGTGTGTGGTCTTGGTGCCGGTGGTCGTTTTTGCGCTCATGGTTGGCCTTTGCCTTTCGTCCTGTTGATCTCTGCTCTTTGGAGCCGCCTCGACGCATAAAGAGCGAGCGGAGGGCAGGGGGCAAGGGCAGGCTCGGAGGCCGCAGCCCGGAGCGAAGCGCAGGGACCGGGCGAGAACCTGGCGAAGCGAACCCTTGCCCCCTGACCGGAGTGAGCTATGCGTCGAAGAGAGGCGGGCCAAAGGGCAGTGGCGACGCGCTTAGGACGAAAGGCCTGGATGGAGCGCACAAACAGTGTTTCCACCGGCACCATGACCACGGCGCGGGACCGCCAGGGCCAGCGCCTTCCAAGTGCCGCCCTGCGGCACTTCTAACTTCGGGGGTTGTGTTGTCGATGCGACAACACCGGCAGGGAGGCGAACAGCGTTCGCCGAGCTGCTTGGAAGGGTTCGGCTATCGCTGTGCGAGTAGCCGCAAGGTGATGCGCCCTGCGCATGAAGGGCGTCAGCCCGTCCGAAAGCGCTGGAAGCCCGCCGCCACGCGATCAGCGGGGCAGGGGAGAGACTAGGAGGCATTGCCGACAACGGCTCGATGCAAGCCCCTACAGGGGCGCAGCACGACATAGCGGCCCTTGTCTCCGAGGGGACAAGGGTGAGAGAATGCGGAAGTTTGGATTATCCAAATCCAACCTTTTCAGCCATTTGAAAAAAATCGCTTTTTCGCCGATGCTTACCCCGAAAAAATGCCTGCGCGAAGAAGAGTTTTTGCCAGCAGTTCGGGTCGGAGGAATCAAGGATTGCCGCATTTCTTTCGACCCGCAGGACAAAACCTTCAACATCAGCGTCGAAGTGCGTAGCACAGGAGAAGTTTTCTTCCTGGCGACTAGGCGCATCCCCGATTCACCACGTAAGTTCAAGAGCGTAGACGTGGCGATCAACACGGCGACGAAATTGCTCGGTGTTACCAAATTCACAGTCCTGACGCATTAACAGTCGTTACAAAACGCGTCAAAGGTGTCTCGGGGTAAAACCTCTTAACGAATTTCATTGGGCGCAAAACCCCCCCTTAAAGGCGATACCAAACTAGACAGTTTGGCATGCCAAACACGGGACTTTGGTTGACAAGTCCGTGTGCGTTCCCTGACAATCAGACAGGCAAGGTCTAGCTTGCCGCTGACAACGAAAGGGGAACCATAGTGCTCAAACTTCACACTTCGACCAGGCGCTCGCTTGGTAATTTTTTGGCCATCTGTGGCCTTCTTCTCGCATTCACGCCAACGGCGCATGCCTCGGACCATGGCTGCAAGGTGCTGTTGTGTCTCGCGAATCCGAACGGGCCGAAGGCCGTTTCGGAATGCGTGCCCGACATCAACAAGCTCTTCCACGACCTGTCGAAAGGCCGTCCGTTCCCCACATGCGAAATGGCGTCGTCGCCTGAAACTGGTGGCCCCTCATGGGCTCAACAGGGCTGGTCGTATTACGACCCATGTCCTTCGGGAACGAAGGCCTTGGAGAGTGGGTCGTTGGCGATCCAGGGTTCGGCCAGCACACCCAAGCGCTTCTACAACAACAGCGAGGCGTTCCATACAGGAATTGGCGAAGGTGATGGCCTGAGCCCATACGACGACCGCCAGTTGGGCCAAAAGGTCTGTGTTGGCAACGAAGTTGGCACCACGTATGTGTCGAACTACGATGGCTACCGCTCGCGTTCAAGCATGGCTGGGGTCTATGACCGCGTGGTGCTGCTCGATCCAGCCGGGTCGCCCAACATCATCGACGTGTTTGTGAACAGCACGTTGTATCGCCGCGTTCGCTGGTAAGCAGCCTTGGACTTCCTGGCATTAGCCCAACAGTGCGCTCCGGCCGTCCACCAAGAGACGATGGCCCGGATCGCACGTGTTGAGTCGTCGTTCAACCCATACGCCATTGGCGTTGTGGGGGGGCGCCTGGATAGGCAACCCCAATCTCTGGACGAAGCATTGGCCACTGCGCAATGGTTGGAGCGTAATGGCTACAACTTCAGCGTTGGCCTCGTCCAAGTCAACAAGAAAAATTTCGCGCGGTATGGCCTGACGTTGGAAACAGCCTTTCAGGCGTGCCCAAATGTTCGAGCTGGCGGGGAAATTCTCAAGGAGTGCTACGTTCGCGCCTTGAGGTCACGCAAAGGTGACGAACAAGCAGCCTTGCGTGATTCGTTCAGTTGCTATTACTCGGGCAACTTCATCACCGGCTACAACCACGGCTACGTGCTCAAGGTTGTGTCGGCGAACCTTGCGCCAAGCAAGGCAAAGCTGGCGGTTCCGCGTCTCGTGACGCAGGGGAGCCCAGCCCCGCGCATTGTGGCGCAAGGGGTGCCAGCCAATCAAAAAATCATCATCAGGGGGACTTCAACACAGACCACGGCGGCGCGCGAAGACGCGACCGCTGATGCGTCGAACACTGCTCAAAGCTCCCTGTTGTTCTGAATCCAAACAAGTAACTTTGGTATACCAAAGTCTTGACTTTGGTATGTGCAAAGGCGTATTCTCATGTCTGCACGGGTTGCGGACATGAGCAAGGAGGTGTCCATAAGGTCAAGGCTCATACAAAACCGTGCACAGCGCACATTTCACGTTCAAGCACTTTTTTAATTTCGTAACCCGTTTTGGAGAACTTCAGATGAAAAACACTCAAGTCGCAGCCTTGCATCAGCGCACCTTTGCGCTCGCCAACAAAGCCACTCTGGCGCGTGTTGGTGGGTTCGTCCTGGCCATGGCCGCAACCCCTGCCTTCGCGCAGATCAGCAAGGTCAACACGGTGATGGCCAACGTGCAAACGGTGCTGGTCGGCGTAGCCGTCACCATGTTCACGCTGGCCATCATGTGGGCCGGTTTCAAGATGGCATTCCAGCACGCCAAATGGTCGGAAATCTCGAACATCGTGATTGGCGGCATTTTGGTCGGTGGCGCAGCGGGTATCGCTGCCTGGCTCATCAACTGAGGCAAGTCATGGACGGGTTTCGCGATCCAATTTTCAGGGGATGCACGAGGCCCGCGATGATCGCGGGCGTGCCGATGATCCCCTTGATGCTCATCACGGGTGTCTTTCTGCTGCTCGCGGTCTGGATGTTCTACCTGGTCAGCCCTTACATCACCCTGTTTTTGCTGATCGCGTACATCCCCCTCTTCATCACCATGCGCCAGATCACCAAGAAGGATGACCAACGCCTTCGACAAATGATGTTGCGCCTGCGGATGAGGGTGCGCCAAAGGTCAGGTAAGGCGCTTTGGGGTGCTGTCTCGTTCTCCCCGATCCGATACAAGCGGCGGAAGGCTCCATGAGATCACAAGCAGAAATTCGACAAGCAGCCGATGCGCAAGTGCCTTCGGCTGACTACATCCCTTACGGCACCCACGTCGCGCCGAATGTCATCAAGTGTCAGCGCACTGGTGACTACATCGCGATTTGGCGTCTGGAAGGGATTTCCTTTGAAACAGCCGATCTCGATGAGATTCTGACGCGCAAAAACGGCCTCATCAATTACCTCCGCGCACTTGGCGGCGGCAATTGGGGTGTCTGGTCGCACAAGGCTCGGCGAGTGGTGAATGAGCGCCTGAACGGCAAATACGACAACGAGTTTTGCCGGGATTTGAACGATCGTTACTACGATACGTTCAAAACCTACAGGCAAATGGCCACCGAGTTGTATTTGACGGTGGTTTTCAGGCCAACGGCCACGCGCGCAGCGCGGGTCATCCGTCGCTTGGCCGGTCGCACGGTTGAGGACTTCAAGGCTCGCGAACGCGAAGACTTGGACGTGATCGACGACATGGCCAAGCAGCTCGAAGCCAGCATGAAACGCTATGAGCCGGAGCGCTTGGGCACGTACACCAAAGGTGACGTGGCCTTCTCCGAAATGCTCGCATTCCTGGGCTTCATGGTCAATGGCGTGTGGGAAGAGATTCCTATGCGTCGGGCCAGCATTGGCGAATACCTGCCGACTTCGCGCCTGCATTTCGGCGACAAGAACGGCATGGTTGAAATCTGGCATCCGCGCGAACACAAATTCGCGGGGATCATGGATTTTCAAGAATACCCGCAATTCTCTGAGCCTGGGATGAACAACGTCATCCTCTATGGCAATTACGAATACATCGAAACTCAGTCTTTTGGCATCCTGAACAAGCGGGACGCCAAAACAGCGTTGGAACGCCAAAAGGGGCAGCTCCAAGCGTCTGAGGAAGTCAGTCCGAAAGAAATTGAGGACATGGACAAGGCATTGAATGACTTGTCTGATGGGCATATTGAAATCGGCGAGTATCACTACTCGCTGACGATTTTCGGCAAGACGATCGAAGAAGTGTCGAAGAACATTTCGCACGCACGATCGGCTTTGCAAGACGGCCCAGGCTTCAAGATGGCCATCTGTGACGCGGTGCCTGAATGCGCGTGGTTCTCCCAGCTTCCCGGCAATTGGGATTGGCGTCCGCGCGAAGCTCAGATCACAAGCCGTAATTTTGCGAGCTTGAGCCCGTTCCACAACTTCGCGCGTGGCAAGCGTGACGGCAACCCTTGGGGTGAAGCTCTGGCGCTCATGAAGACGCCATCCGGCCAGCCGTATTACCTGAATTTCCATGTCTCGCCAGAAGACAAGGACAGCAAGGATGAAAAGTATCCGGGCAACACGTTCGTGTGCGGCACGACAGGCGTCGGTAAGACGGCGTTGGTCATGGCGTTGCTGGCGTTCGCCACCAAGTACCGCGGTCTTCGGGCGGTCTTCTTCGACAAGGACCGTGGTGCCGAAATTGGCATCCGGGCGATGGGAGGAAAGTATTACGCCTTGAAGCGTGGGGAACCCACCGGCTTCAATCCTTTCCAGTTCGAGCCCACTGAAACGAACATCCAGTTCTGCGAACGCCTGGTCAAGCAGTTGGTCAAGCCGGCGCGAGCTGGCGACGCGCTCACTGCACGAGAAGAAGCCGACATCAGCCACGCGGTTCGCACCGTCATGAGCGACAAGGTTTCGTTCGATGTGCGCTGCTTGTCAGCAGTACATCAGAACCTGCGCAACACAGGTGACAACAGCTTGCGTGAGCGCCTGGCGAAGTGGTTGCGTGGCAAGCCCTTGGGTTGGGCATTCGACAACCCACGGGACACACAAGACTTGTCGAGTGCGAAGCTCTTCGGTTACGACTACACCGAGTTTCTGGATGACCCGGAAGTTCGCACGCCGATCATGGCGTACCTGCTGCACATCACTGAATCGCTCATCACTGGTGACCCATTCATCTACTTCATGGATGAGTTCTGGAAGCCTCTGAGCGATGAAATGTTCAGCGACTTCGCCAAGAACAAGCAGAAGACGATTCGGAAGCAGTCTGGTCTTGGCGTCTTCATGACGCAATCACCATCCGACGTTCTGGAAGGCGAGCACGGTCTTGGTAAGACGATGGTCGAACAGAGCGTTACGCAAATCTATTTGCCGAACCCGAAAGCAGACCACGACGACTACGTGAATGGCTTCAAGCTGACCGAGGCGGAATACTCGATCGTCAAGAACTTGGGCGAGTCCAGCCGCATGTTCTTGGTCAAGCAAGGTCATCGCTCGGCGGTCGTCAAGTTCGACCTCGGCGGCATGAGCGACATCCTGAACATCATCAGCGGCACGACGGATAACGTCGAGCTGCTGGACAACATCAGGGCGCGCGTTGGCGACAACCCCAAGGACTGGATGCCGGTTTTCTTCCAAGAGATCGCCGCACGCCGAAATCAGATCAAGTAACAGGAGCAAGCCATGCTGCACACCCGAATCCGCGTTATCGCCACATCCACCACGGTCGCAGCTCTGCTGCTGGCCGGGTGTGGTGACAAGTCGCATCAGACCGTTGATTGGTACAAGGCTCATGAGGTCGAACGTACCGAAAAGCTGGCCTGGTGCAATAACGATGCCGCGCGCGCAACGGACGTGGACTGTCTCAACGCCTCGAAGGCGAAGGAGCTGGCCATGCTGTCAGGGCCTGGTGCAGCGGACACGTTCAAGTTCGACAAGAGCCAGGTGCCCACGAATCAGGCCTCATCTGCACCAAGCACACAGCAAGGGCAGGCCCGCAAACACGAAGGGAAGTCGGCTGCCGACACCTTCGAGTTCAAGCCTGACCCTAAGTTGTTCCCGAATGCAGCGGCAAGCAAGGGAGGTAAGTAATCATGGGGATTGCTACCTCCGTTGAAACCGCGATCGACACACTGCTGAACAACTTTGTCAGCACGAAGTCGGCTGCGCTTTGCACGGCGTTGGTTCCTCTGGCTCTCACTGGCGTGACGATCTACATCATCCTCATGGGGTGGGCGATCATGCGCGGCGAAGCTCATGACTCCTTCCACACAGCAGTGTGGAAACTCTTCAAGATTTCAATGATCGCGGGAGTTGCGCTTAGCGCTGGGGAGTTTCAGGGGAGTGTGGTCGATGGGATTCAAGGCATCCAAGGTGCCTTTGTTTCTGCATTCGGCAACGCCAACACCATTGGCGGACTGATCGACAACATGTCGCAGCCTTATGACGATCTGGGCACGCAGCTTTGGAGTGAGGCAGTAACTGGCGTGTTCCCGAATTTCAGCTTGGTTGCAGCGGCTGGGCTTGTTGCTCTTGCTCAAGCCTTTTTGTTCATCGTCGGTCTTGGGATGTATCTCTTGGCCAAGGTGGCACTGGCCCTGGTCCTAGCTGTTGGCCCTGCCTTCATCTTCTGCGCCATGTTCCCGGCAACTCAGCGTTTTACCGAAAGCTGGATTGGCCAGGCTATGACGTTCGTACTTGTCAACGTGCTGATCGGGGGAAGCATCGCCATGCTGACTTCGTTCGCATCGCAGTTCGCAGCACACATCCAAGGCAACGTGGGTAACACGGCAATCATCAAGGACTGCATGGCCTTGCTGCTGGTGTCGGGTTCGCTTGGCGTGGTGATGCTCAATGTGCCCACCATCGCAAGCGCACTGTCAGGCGGCGCCTCTGTCAGCGGTATTGGCCGCGAGATCGGGCGCAAGGCCATGGAAATGATGGGCGGTGAGAAGGCTGCATCGCCCAACAAAACTGGTGGGTCTGTCGCAGAAGCCGGCTCGGGGTCATCTTCGAGCAGCAGTTCCAGCAGTTCCGGTCGCGCGTCGGCAACCGGGTCCGGCGGCGGGAATCAGCCGCTTTACCAACGCAACGTCTTGGACAACATTCGTCGGTCAGCTTAAAGGAGTCTTCATCATGAAATCAATCAAGCGGTTTTTCCTCTCCCTTACCTTGGTGGGCAGCTTCTTCGGAAGCGGCTCCGCCCACGCGGGCATCCCGGTCATTGACGCGGCAAACCTCGCTCAGTCGATTCAACAGGTGATCGCCTGGGCGAATCAGTATCAACAGATGGTCCAGCAATACCAGCAGTTGAACCAACAATACAACTCGCTGGTGGGGTCCCGGGGTCTGGGGGACATCATGAACAATCAGTTGCTCCAGAACGTGGTGCCAACTGATGTGACCACGCTACTGAACAGCGTGAACAGTGGTGGCTACAACAGCCTGACAGGCGCTGCGCAAACGCTTCGTCAGGGCGTGATGATCTACAACTGCGGTGATCGCACTGGCGAGGCCAAACAGACCTGCGAGGCTGCATTGAACGCGAACGCCCAGGTTCAATCGCTGCAACAAACAGCGATGGGCCTCATCACCCAACGGGTTCAGCAGATTCAATCTCTGCAAAGCCAGATCAACACCACACAAGACCCGAAGGCCATCGCTGAATTGCAGGCCCGCATTGCGGCCGAAAACACGCAGGTTAGCAACGATGCGAACCGCTTGGCCGTGATGCAGGCCAATGCGCAATCGGCCAAGGAAGCCGCTGACCAGGCGATCAAAGAGCGCGGTTTGAAGATGTTGGCCAGCACAGCACCCGCAGCAGCCAATACCTTCGTCTACACCGCTCCAAATTAACTGCATTGCTATTTCGGGAAACTCATGATGACGTCCAAAGACAAAAAGGTTGGCAAGCCCGTTAAGGCCAGCGAAGAAGCTGAGTTCTACAAGCAAGGCAGCGATTGGGAAGCCGATCGTCAAGCTCGCAGCGAGAAGTCAGAAAAACGGGCTTGGTGGGTCGCTGGGACAGCCGTCGCGGTAGCGGTGGTTGCGGTCATTGGCGCAGCGTCAATGGCCCCATTCAAGCGGGTGGTTCCCTATGTCTACTCAGTTGATAAGGCGACGGGTGATGGCACGCTCATCAACGCCGCCGATGACCGAACCGTCACCGGCTACCAAGAGCTGCTGGACAAGCATTGGGCGCAGCGCTACGTGGTCGCCCGCGAGTCCTACAGCTACAAGCTCTTGCAGACGGATTACGACACGGTGTTGGCCCTGAGTGAAGACGTGGTTGGCCGTGACTACGCGAGGCTGTTCGATGGCCCCAATGCACGCGACAAAAAGTATGGCGCGAGTGTCGAAATGAAGGTGAAGGTCTTGAGCGTCACTTTGTCGCAAGACGATGTGGGCAACAAGGCCGTCGTGCGCTTCGAGAAGACATCGAAACGCACGGAAGCTGAGAACGCCGATGCGCCGCAGTACTTCATTGCGACGTTCTCGTATGAGTACAAACCGTCGATGTTCGGTAAGGAGCAAGACCTGATCCAGAACCCGTTGGGTTATCGCGTGACCAGCTACCGCATCGACTCCGAAATTGCCCCTGTGGCCAAGTGAAGGAGCGACCATGAAACAACTCTTGATGGCGTCGGTCCTTGCTTCGATGGCTTTGAGCGTCGCTCAAGCCGCAGAAGTCCCCCAGCCAAGTGAAAGCGATGCGCGCGTGCGCTACGTCACCTACAAGAAGGACGATGTGACAGTGGTCAACGTGCGCCGTGGCGCCGTGACCCGTATCGTCCTGGGCGACGACGAAAAGATTGCCGTGTCAGCAGCGGGCTTTCCTGCTGATTGCAAGAAGGCTGAATTCGAGTGGTGCATTGAAGCGGCGGTCGGTGCAAAACAGATTTTTGTGAAGCCCAAGGATGGCGCGACTCACAACAACCTGGAACTGAGCACTGACAAGCGCGATTACTCGTTTGAATTCAAAGTGCTCGAAGACGCTACGAATGGTCGCGGCCACAAGCCATCGAGCGACCGTGTTCTTGTGACTGAGCCGATGTTTCGCGTGATCTTCCGCTACCCGATTGAAATGCCTCCGTCCTCGGCCTTCATGGCGATCAACGCGGCCAACGCACAAGTGAGTGAAAGGGCCTTGCTCGATGAGCGTTTGGGGCAAGCGAAGCCAGCCGCCAAGAATTGGAGCTACACGCAACAGGTGCTGGAAGGGGGCGATGACATCGCTCCTGCGATGGTCTTCGATGATGGTCGATTCACCTACTTCAAGTTCCCGGCCAACCGGGAAATTCCGACGATCTATTACATCGACCCAGCAGGCGAAGAGGCTCGCATCAATTTCCACATGGAAGGCGACTTGGCTGTGGTGCAGCGTACAGGCCGGCGCTTTGTTCTTCGACTCGGCAAGGCCGTTGTCGGCATTTGGAACGAATCGTTCGATGGCACTGGTGTGGCCCCCAAAGACGGTACCACCGTCGAAGGCGTCGTTCGGACTCTCCGTTGAGGAATAGACATGGAACAGAACAAGCACACTCAGCACGGGGAAGCCCCTGACTCCCAACTGAATTCTCAGTTGGACTCGCAATTGAACACACAACCAGGCGGCGAGCCTACTGGCATTGTGTCGGTGAACAGCCGTGGTGGCACCTCTGACAACATGGCTGCGAAGGTCATGTTTGTTGTCGTCGCGTTCGCCATTCTCGTCATCGGTGGCTTGATCGGCTACAACAAATGGCGGGATTCGAAGAAGGCTGAAGAGAAGTTTGTCGAGCAAACCGCGAAGGGCGAGAACAAGCCCGCAGCAGTCGGCCCACGTCGCACGTTTGACAGTGATCCCCCACCGCTGCCAAGTGGTGCATCGTCTCCTGCCATGGCGGCGGCGGACACCGAGGCGAGCTTTACCTGTGCCGACAAGATGCCTGGAAAGATCATGCTTGGCCCGGATCACAAGCCCATGATGGCCCCTTCTGGCGTGCCCATGCGCGTCTGCACGGACGGGACGGTTTTGGTCCCTGCGGTGAAGCAAGACGGCACCATTGGTGGCCAGGCCGGACAGGCTGGCCAAGTCAATGCGGCTGCGGGAGCAGCACAACCACGCACTGTCACGCAAAACGGCACTCCTGCACCAAGCCGTTACTCTGGTGAGGTGATCGTGGGTTCGTCTTCGGGTGGCCCGCAGGGCGGGCAGGGCGCGTTGAACCCGTCTGATCCCATGACACAGATGGCCATGATTCAGAGCATCATGAATCGAAATCAGCAGCCTCAAGGCGGAATCATGGGTGGCCCGGCAATGGGCGGTGGTGCGCAGGGCGCCCCCGGCCAGCAGCCCACGAATGCCCAAGCGAACCCACCAGGCTCCATTGGCAGCATGTTGACCCCTTCGCAGACACCGATGATCTCGGCGTCGATGATTGGGGACCGCAACATGCTCTTGCCTAAAGGTCGCACGATCGACTGCGGACTTTCGATGCGACTGGTCAACGAAGTTGCTGGCATGGCATCGTGCGTTGTTTCGCAGAACGTCTACAGCGACAACGGGCGTGTGCTTCTGCTTGAGCGAGGCTCCGAAGCCTCGGGCGAATACGTTGCAGCTATGGCACAAGGGCAGCGTCGTTTGTTCGTGTTGTGGACACGGATCAAGACGCCTCAAGGCGTGGTTATCAACTTGAATTCACCTGGTGCCGACGCACTTGGCACCTCAGGCCTGGATGGCTACGTGGACAACCACTGGTGGGAGCGTTTGGGCGCAGCCTTCTTGTTGTCGATGGTTCAAGACGCCATCGCTTTTGAAACGGCCAAGTCAACACCTCCTGGCGGGACGAACGTCTACCAAAACACTTCGTCTACTGGCAATCGGATGGCGGAGAAGGTGCTGGAAAGCACGATCAACATCAAGCCAACGCTCTACAAGAACCAGGGCGATCGCAGCTCGATCTACGTTGCCCGTGACCTTGACTTTGGTACTGTCTATGCACTGCGAGCCCGTTGAGTATTTCGCCCGCGACACGATGGTGCGGGAGCTGATGCGCCCGCTCGCCGTGTTCCTGCTGGAAGAGAACGCGACGGAAGTCGTGGTGAATCGACCAGGGGAGGTGTTCGTCGAAATTGGTCCTGAGTGGCGGAGATTTGATGCCCCTGAATTGACTCTTGATAGGCTGCTGGGACTGGCGAACGCCATTGCCACATACACCGATCAAGAGATCGGGCCACAGAAGCCCATTCTGTCGGCCATGCTCCCCGGTGGGGAGCGTATTCAGATCGTTGTCCCGCCAGCCGTCGAACAAGACACGGTTTCGATGTCGATTCGTCGGCCCAGCATGTCCATCAAGACACTGGAACAGTACGAGAAGGACGGGGCGTTTCATCGGTATGTGTGGGCTCGGTCCCCCCAGCTCGACCAGCGCAGGGGCGACCTTGAGCAAACAGAGGCCATACTGATTGAGCACCTTGAATCGAACGACCTGGCCAAGTTCTTGAAGTTGGCTGTGCAGGCCAAAAAGAACATCGCTGTGGTGGGCGATACAGGCTCAGGCAAGACGACTTTGATGAAGTCGATTTGCCAGAGCATCCCACCTCATGAACGCCTCATCACGATCGAGGACGTTCGCGAGTTGTTCTTGCCGTTGCATGCAAACCATGTCCACCTGTTGTACTCAAAAGGTGGGCAGGGCATTGCAAAGGTGACGCCCTCCGATTTGATCGCCTCCAACATGCGGATGAAACCTGATCGCGTGCTGTTGGCCGAACTGCGCGGAGGCGAGGCCTTCGACTTTCTCAAGCTGTTGACCACTGGCCACAGTGGCTCAATCACCTCTTACCACGCTGAGTCCTGCGCCCTGGCCGCAGAACGCTACGTCTTCATGTGCAAGGAACATGAACAGGCCGCAATCTATGACGCCGCAGCTCTCAAGCGCTTGGTGTCGTTGACCATCGACGTGATTATTCATGTCAACGTGAAGATCGTTTACGACGAACACGGCAATGCGACCCATAAGGATCGCTACGTTGCCGAAGTCCACTACGACCCGATTGCCAAGCTCCTTGCTCGCTTCGGCGAGGCAACTATTCATCGCAGCGCGTGAGGTCTTCATGAACGGCAAAACCGTCGCAATCATCGTCGCAGTCCTGGCCTATGTCGTCCTGGGCTTCTTTGCCGCTGAATATGTTGCAGGGGGCGCATATTTCCTTGTCAACAAGACTATTCCTTCTGACATCACGTTGGACACCTGGGGCCAATATTGGCATTGGTATTCGAGTGATCCCGTCCAGCGCAAGCGCCTGCAATTGTCCGCTGGGATTGCCGCGATCTTGGTTTATGTCGTTCCTGGACTCATCATCAGTGCCCTTGGAAATACCCGCCGCTCGCTTCATGGTGATGCCCGTTTTGCGACCGCATCGGAAGTGCGCAAGGCTGGCTTGCACGCCGAAAAGGGCATCATCATTGGCAAGTTCATGGGCCTGTACCTCATGTTCGACGGCCAGCAGTTTGTTCTTGTTGCAGCGCCAACGCGAAGCGGGAAGGGCGTTGCAATCGTGCTGCCCAACTTGCTCAACTTTGGTGGCTCGGTGGTTTGCACCGACATCAAACTTGAAAATTTCAAGCTGACCTCACGCTTTCGAGCTGCGAACGGTCAAAAGGTCTTTCTCTTCAATCCGTTTGCGGAGGATGGCCAAACTCACCGATGGAACCCGCTCGATGGCGTGAGCCGTGATCGCAACTTCCGAATTGGCGATGTGCTGGCTGTTGGCCAAGCCCTGTACCCCAACGACAACGCGAAAGATGCATTCTGGAACGACCAGGCCCGCAACCTGTTCCTGGGCTTGACGCTGTACCTGCTTGATACACCCGGTCTGCCTTGCACCCTTGGGGAATTGCTTCGTCAATCCTCGGGCAAGGGCATGCCATTGAAAGATTACCTGCAAGGGATCATGGCCGAACGCTCGAACGGCGATAACGCCCTGAGCGACGAATGTCTTGATGCATTGAATCGGTTCTGCTCGACCTCAGAGAACACGATGGCGAGCATTCTGGCGACCTTCAATGCCCCGCTGACGATCTTCGCCAATCCCATTGTTGACTGCGCTACAAGCGCTTCTGACTTCGACATCACAGCCGTTCGCAAGACACGGATGACGATCTACATCGGCATCCAGCCGAATCGACTTGCAGACGCGGCATTGTTGGTGAATTTGTTCTTCTCGCAGCTCATCAACCTCAACACGAAGGAGCTGCCACAAAACAATCCAGCATTGAAGTATCAATGTCTGCTGCTGATGGACGAAGCCACGGCCCCCGGCAAGATCGGCATCCTGGCCAAGTCGGTTGCGTACATGGCTGGCTACAACCTACGGTTGTTGACGATCATTCAAAGCATCGCGCAGATGGAGTCCACCTACGGCAAGGAAGACACTCGCACGATGATTACCAACCATGCCGCTCAGGTGATCTATCCGCCGCGTGAGCAAAAGGATGCCAACGAGTATTCCGAAATGCTCGGCTACTTCACCGAGAAAGCCGTGTCAACGGGGATCAGCCGGCCACGCAGCGGCTTCGGCGGCGCGAATGGCTCATCCAGCGAGAACGTCTCAGATCAGAAGCGCGCATTGCTGTTGCCGCAAGAACTCAAGGAGCTTGGGCAGGAAAAGGAAATCATCGTCGTTGAGAACACCAAGCCGATCCTCTGCGAGAAGGCCCGCTATTTCGACGATCCAGTTTTCATTGATCGCCTCAAGAGTGTCAGCCCGTCACTTCGCGCACTCGGCGACAAGATGCCGACCAAGGACCAGCTTGAAGAAGCGGCGTTCGTGCGGCACGAGTTGTCCTCGCATGTGCCCCGCATGAACATTGATCTGCACAAGGCCAAGACGGAAAACCGTACACGCACGATCAAGAACGATGAAGCGCTCGACTTGTCCAAGCTGGCCGTCAACATGGATGCGCTGCCGGAGCTTGACAACCCCGAGAACCCGTCAGAAGAGGCCGTTGCAGGCCTGGTCGATGCCTTCTTCTCGCAACTTGATTGGGTCGATGAGGGTTCAGGTGAAATTACTGGTGCTCCCGCCTCGGAAGGCGTCGTCGAAATTGGCGCTGATGCGTTAATTGAAGAGCCGGTCATCGAGGTAGAAGCAGGCTTTTCCGGTGGCGAGATTGAACCAGTGTTTGATGTTCAAGCGCCCACCGAATCTGTGGTCTTGTCTGCACCAAGCGACGACGTTTTTGAAGTTGCTTCGGCGCCCGCTGACGAACCAGGTGATGAGTATTTCGAGGAACCGGCTACACCAGCATTCGACATTGATGAACCACCTGAGCCCGTGCCACATGCTCCCGTGAGCAAGGCCCCGAAGGCAGGAATGCTCGATCTGTCCGTGTTGGACAACTAAATGCCAAACCAGCCCGTCTAAAAGTACGGGCACTTTAAGGAGAGAGGAAGATGGAAGATGTGATGGAACGAACGTCGCCTCGCGCTGGGAAGCGCTTGCACGATGTGGCTCAAGTCCCCCATTCGATGCGCCAAGAGGCGCAAGCGCGATGGGGTGTCAATGTTGAGTTCAGCGCAGCTCGTGAGAACGGGCGCTACACCGGGCCGGTGTTCGTCAGCGATGAGCATGTGGCCCAGCGTGTCGGTGAAAAGAGTGTGGTGTTCCATCGTCGCAGTCAGATCGACTTCGCGACGAGCGAGGCCCTTCAAAAGCGGCACGACACAAACCGGCTGAACGATGCGAATCTGTCGATTCGCTACGAAGGCGACATGGCCAAATCGTACTTTCACGACCCACAGCGTGCCGTGATCGAAGAGATGTTTGGCCGGATCAAGAAGACCGCCGATGAGCGCTTTGGTGACACCCCTCAAGGCAAGACCTTCGCTTCGCAGCTCGATGAAGTCAAGGAAGTGATGATCGAGCGTTATCGCGAAGCCAAAAACCGTCAGTTTGAACAGCGCACGGGCCAAGCCCAACAGCGCCCCACCGAACCCCAAGAACGCCAACACAAGCCTTTGGAACGATAAGGAATACGCCATGAAGATGAATGTCATTTGCCTCGCTGTGACTGGTGCACTTGCTGTCTCGGCCTGCTCTTCAATCCCCAAGCCGGTCATCCCTGATGGCAGTGAGCGCACGCCAGTGAACTCGACGGCTGTGATTCAAAACTATCAAGCCCGCACCGCCGAGGAAACGGCAAGTGCAGCGGAGCGCACCGCGTTGTCCCGCCAGGTAGACGGGCTCAATCGTCAGATGGCCGAACTCAAGGCCTACATGATGATGATGCAGATGGATGCCGACCAAAACCGGCCCAAGCCCGCGACAACGCGACAAGGTGTTGCCCCGGCAACTGTGGTTGAAGGCAAGGTGCAAACCGTTGGGACCAGCGGCGAGACAGTTGAAATTCGCGACCAGGCGCTGATTTTTCGCGTGAGCCAGGGCTTCGCAAAAACTGACTTCAAGCCTTCGAGTGATATGCAAGCGCAGCTACTCAAAGCAGCTCGCGAAGCCAAACACATTGAAATTCGCGGGCGGACCGATGCTGACCGCGACAACGTGATTGATCGCGACATTGCGATGCTCCGCGCATTGCGTGCGCGCCGCTTCTTGCTGAACAACGGCATCAGCCCGTACAAGATCAAATGGAGCTACATCGCTGCTGGTGGTTATGTGGCGAACAATCGGACCCAAGCAGGCAAGGCCAAGAACCGTCGCGTCGAAATTGAAACGATGGACATCGACACCGCAGCCTTTCTCGCTCAACCTCAAACTCAAGTTGGGAGCGCCAAATGAATGAAGTTATCGACGGTCAAGAACGCGAAGCCCCTGGGCCCGATCGCAATGACAAGCTGACAACTCGCGACGTTGTAGCCGGCGCCGCACATGCGGCCCAGTTCGCAGAAGTGGGCGGCCCTGCCACCCACGTTGCGGCGCAATCCGTCGGCGTGGCCGACGCTGCCATGCTGGCAAAAGACAGTCTTGAGGGCAAAGAAGTTCGCGCGATGGATGTCGCAGCGGCTGCGGCGAGCGTGACGATGACGGCGGATGTCGGCGGCCCTGCCGCCCAAACAGCCGCTAAGGCTGTTGCTGCGGTGAGTGCCTTGGATGCTGGCGAGCGCGCAATGAACTCTGCGCGCGAAGCGCTCGGAGACGACTCACGAGAAGTCGCGGTGGCCAGCCTGGTCAAGACGGCCTTGGAGCATCAACGAGAAGGCCGATTGGAAGATGCGGCAATTGCCGCGTATGAAGCTGGCCGCTACGGAACATCCGCACCAACTGCCGTCGTGCAAGACGAACTGTTGAATAAGAATTTTTCCAAGGGTGCGGTAGATGCGGTGCAAGACGCCAGGGATCAAGAGAGGGCGGACGCCTTGCTTGATGCTGGTTTCGAGCCCAAAGGCCCAGCTCAGCGGGGCGCCCTGTCCGCAGAAGCGGAACGCTTGCAGGCACCCAATGAATCGAGGCTTGGCACCGCATCGAACGCATACGTCGAGATTGAAATGCGCGCAGCGGCTGCGCATGAAATGCGACAGTCGTCGGAAGCACAAAGAGAAGATGAGCCCAATGGCCAGCGCTGGGCGCGTGAGGATGTGAACGCCTTGCAGCATGTTCGCACTACTGAGCAGTCCGTTGCCCTTGATGCGATGGCTCGCAGCATGGAGGCCAACAAGGGCTACGCGCAGGTCATTTCGCAGGAGTTCCCTGACACGGCCAAAGAGATCGAAGTAAACCGCGCAGCGCGTGAGACGGCTGGCCTCGAAGCTGGGCAACTGTCTGTGGTGGCAGCGATGCGTGATCGCTCGCGTTGGGATTTGGATGACAACGCAGCACCCGACATGATTCAGCGGGTAGCACGCGAAGACCTTGAAGACCTCCGCCGCCTGAATACACCGGAGCGTCTGGACGATGCATCAACGGTGATCGCCGGGAATATGCGCAACCCGGTCTACAAGGCCGAGTTTGAGCGCTTGGACAAAGAAGCTGCACAAGCAGTAGAACTGCTGGCCAGCCAGGCAGGGGAGAAGGTCGTTCCCGATGCTGAAAAGCGTGCCACGCTAACGATCGACGACACCACTCTTGAACGCTTGTCCGCTGTACGCGAACGCGACAGCGATGAGGCCTTGAAGAGCCTGGGCATCCGCCGCAATGATGACGACATCAACGATCGTTTTGTAGCCAACCTCGATGCGCGGATGGAGAAGTCCCAGCTCGAAGAATTGGGATGGCGCAACCGCGATGATCTTGACGACGTGATGCGCGATCTTGAACGTCTTGCCGGCAAGGACTGGCAGCGCGCCGCCCAACTCTGGGACAAGTACCGCCCCGGTGACATCGACAAACCCGTGTTCATTGACGGCGACGATATTGCAGAAAAGAAGGCTGGCCGTGGCCAACAGAACGAGCCCGACAAAACCAACGACACGGCGCGATCCGCTGATCGCCCGAAGGATGACGATGCCGAGTTCGTGACCCCTGAGGCCTTGCGCAAGCGTTTCCTCCAAGCGGAGAATAAGTTCTACTTCCGGGACGAAGAGAACAAGCTGGCCTTCGAGGACAAGGGCAAGCGTTTGGCCACAGAACACAACGATCCTGAGATTGCTCGCTCAATGGTCGAGCTGGCCGAGGCAAAAGGGTGGAATTCCATCAAGCTCAAGGGCACGGATGAATTCAAGCGTGAGGTCTGGTTGCAGGCATCGTTGAAGGGCATGGAGGTTCAAGGGTTTCAACCGCGCGATGTTGACTTGGCCAAGCTGGAAGACTTGCGCAAGGAAACTGGTCGCAGTGCGGACAAGGGCATGAACATCATTGACCAGGCCCCAGAACGCGCCCGTCAGGCTGACCGCCAAGAAAGTCGTCAGGAAAGTCGCAGCCAGAGCCAGGCGCCCGCAGACATTCCCGATCGGGCCGCTGTTGTCGATGAGCATCAACGCACGCTCTCAGACAAACAACGCCAAGTCATCGACACGGTGAAAGCGATCATGCGCGAGCGTGGCGATTCAGATAAAGCCATCAGCATGGCCGCTGAAATGGCCGCTGAGCGCTTCCAGAACAACCGGGTTTACGTGGGCAAGATGTTGGACCACGGGGAGGCCCCATACGAGCACAAGAAGGACAACGAGCCCAGCTACTACGTCAAGCTGGAAACGTCTTCCGGCGAGAAGACGGTGTGGGGTGTTGATCTCAAGCGCGCGTTGACAGAAGGCAAGTCTCAACCTGGTGACGATGTTGTCATTGCTTACCAGGGCAAGCAGGAAGTGCCCGTGACCGTGAAGGAGCGCGATGCTCAAGGCAAGGTGATCGGCGAAACCCAGATCATGGCCAACAGGAACACATGGGATGTGCGCCAGCTCGAATCCTTGCGTGAAGAGGCCAAAGAGCGCGTGCTTGATGCTTCGTCGAAGGCTGAGCTTCAACCCTTGGTGAAGGTCTACGACCGCGACGCACCGCGGTCTGAGGCCAGGGCGGAACCGACACGCGAACCGGCCCGAGAAAACGAGCGGGCACGCGGCTGATCGCTGCCCCGGGCACTCAGGTCATCGACCGGGTGCCCTTTTTTTAACTTAATGCGTTGGCAGATGTTGCGACCAGCGCCAATAGACGCAGAACGACATGGCAAAGGTACTTTGGGTAGGTGAAAAAAAATCGCTGGCTGAGGCTGTCGGCAAGGTCCTGGGCAACCCGGTGAGCCCATGGGACTCCAAAGGCATGACCCACAACCAGGTGGGTGACAATTTCTTCGTGTGGCTGGATGGCCATGCGTTTGACCAAGCGATGCCGGATCACTATTTGCCCGACGATGTGCCCAAGACGAGCGCGGGGCGCAAGGTGTGGCGCAAGGGTGATTTGCCAGTGGTGCCGGATGTCTGGGCGCTCTTCCCCAAAGAATCGAAGCAACGCCGCCTGGACAAACTCGCCGAGTTGCTGCAAACCTGTGATGTGGTGCACCACTTGGGCGACCCTGACGAAGAGGGGCAGCTTCTGGTTGACGAGGCGTTGCTGTTCTACGGTAACCGCAAGCCAGTCAAGCGCGTGCTTGTGAACGATTACAACGAAACAAAGGTGCGCCAGTCGCTGGCCAACATCAGGGACAACAACGAGCCCATGTTTCGCGGTTGGTACAAGTGGGGCCTTGCCCGCAGTCATTACGATTGGCTGCTTGGCCTGAACTGCACTCGCGCAATGACTCTTCGCGGCCGGGAATTGGGGTTTGATGGCCTCCTGCCTGTTGGCAGTGTGCAAACGCCTTTGCTCTACATCGTGTATGAGCGGGATCGGGCCATTGAGACATTCAAGCCCATCCCTTACTTCTCTCTGGTTGTGCACCTTCGTCACGACAACGGTGTGTTCAAGGCCAATTGGAAGGCCAAGGAAGATCAGGCAGGCCTCGATGACGCGGGCAGGCTGATTGACCCCACGGTTGCCTCGTCGCTGGTCAGCAAGCTCTCCGGCCAAGCTGGGAGCATTACGGCCTACGCGAAGGTCAAAAAGGAGCAGAAGGCCCCGTTGCCGCTGTCGATGAACGAGCTGCAAATGGAAGGCTTCGCGCGGTATGGCTACACCGGCCAGCAAGTCTTGGACGCGGGCCAGAAGCTCTACGAAGTCTACAAAGTGACGACGTACCCTCGCAGTGACAACCGCTATCTTTCAGAAGCACAGCACAAGGAAGCCCCCGCAGTTATTGCGGAGGTCTTCAAGCGTCGCCCGGACTTGGCAGGCCTGACTTCAGTCATCAATCCAGCTCGGAAGTCTGATGCATTCAACGACAAGAAGATGGAGGGCAACCCCCACCACGGCATTGTGCCAACCGTTCCAGACATCCCAGTGAACATCGCTTCGTGGTCTGAGATCGAGCGCAACGTGTATGACCTGGTTGTGCGGTCATACCTTGCGCAATTTGCACCGCCTTTCGAGTTCATGCAAACAACCGTTGAGGCCGACATCGCAGGCGAACGGTTCGCCGCCAGTGGCAAGACGCCGGTCGCTCAAGGATGGAAGGCCGTCTTCGCCGAAGTCGAAGACAAGGACGATGACCAAGCCGATGCGGATGAGTCTGACGAGGGCAAACAAACACTTCCACCCATGGCGAAGGGGGACAGGGCCACTTGCGCCAAGTGCGACCAGGTGAGTCGCAAGACAACGCCACCCACACGCTTCGACGACAAGCTGCTGCTCGAAGCGATGATGAATGTCTACAAGTACGTCAAGGACGAAAAAGCGCGCAAGCGCCTCAAGGACGGCGGCGGCGATGGAGACGGCGCCGGCATTGGAACCACAGCGACACGCGCCGGCATCATCCAAGAACTCAAGGATCGTGAGTTGATCGTCCCGGTAAAGCCTGGTGCAAAAAAGCTCATGACATCGAGCACGGCGCGCACGTTGATCGAAGCGTTGCCGATGGATGTCAAAGACCCCGCACAAGCAGGCGTGTTCAAGGCTTCGCT
The DNA here is from genome assembly GCF_918741295.1 of Aquabacterium sp. CECT 9606. Lineage (GTDB taxonomy): Bacteria > Pseudomonadota > Gammaproteobacteria > Burkholderiales > Burkholderiaceae_C > Aquabacterium. Next base: position 29,274 of record NZ_CAKKNB010000006.1, on the reverse strand, counting down.
TGATCGTGTCGCGAAGGGGGAACTCTCTTACGACAAGTTCATCGCCGACACCGTGGACTGGATCACGACCATTGTGCAAGCAGCATCCAATCTGACGATGAAGCTGCCATTGGCCGCTGGGGCTGTTGTGTGCCCCAAGTGCAAGGGTGGCCAGCTCCGCCGCAAGGATGGCGGCGACAAGGGCGCTTACTGGTACTGCGCGAATTGGAACCGTGAACCCGACAAGTGTGATGCGCGTTTTCAGGACGTGAATGGGAAGCCTCTGCTGGTCAGCGCTGCATGCCCAAAGTGCAAGACCGGCAACCTCAGGCGCAAAGACGGCGCCAAAGGCATCTTCTGGTTCTGTTCTAACTGGAACAGAGAACCAGACAAGTGCGATGCACGGTATGACGACAAACTCGGCAAGCCTGACACTGCCCCCAAGCCCGTCTACAAGTGCCCATCCTGCAAGGAAGGTAGCCTTAGGTCGATCAGTGGCGACAACGGCAAATTCTGGGGGTGCAGCCGATACAGCGAGGGGTGCAAGACGACATACCCGGACAAGCTGGGCAAGCCTGACATGGCGCCCAAGCCTGTCTATAAATGCATCAAGTGCAAGCAAGGCGAGTTGCGCTCGATCCCTGGGCCGAAAGGCAAGTTTTGGGGTTGCAGTCGCTACAAGGAAGGCTGCAAGGCCACACATCCAGACAAAGCGGGCAAGCCCGATTTCACGGCCAAGCCCAAGTGAGCCACCATGAACATTGACCTCCTATTGCGCCACACCCCATCACTGCCGTCGATTCCTGAGGTGGTTCAAGAGTTGATCCAGACGCTCGACCAGGCCGACGTGTCGGCCAGCGAGATCGCGCGCACGCTGGCCACAGATCAGGTGTTGAGTGCCAAAGTGCTTCGGTTGGCCAACTCGGCGTACTACAGCGTGCCACGCACCATTGCCACAGTCGATGAAGCGATCAAGATGCTAGGCATCAACACGGTTCGCACCATCGTTCTCAGTGCAGCCATGCCGTCGAGCTTTCAGCCCATCACTGGCGTAGACCTCAAACCGTTTTGGCGCTACAGCCTTCATACCGCCGTTGCCGCACGCCACCTGGCGGCAATTGTTGGGGCTGACGCGGACTTGGCTTTCACGGTCGGTTTACTGCACAGCATTGGGCGCCTGGTCATGATGGGTGGCATGCCTGACGACATGGAGCGGATCGACTCGGAAGTGCCACCGTACCCCTGCAAAGAGCGGGTCGTTGCTGAGCGTGAGGCCTTCGGTTTTTGCTATGCCGATGTAGGCTCTGAACTTGTGAGACGTTGGAATTTCCCAGATGGTTTCTGCACCGCAATTGCGGGGGCAGCACTGCCTTTGGAAACTGAACCTCAAGTCGCATTGCATGCCATTCTTCATCTGGCTTCGTGGCGCGCTAAAAGTGACGAGCTGAAGACTGACTTTGAAGGCCTCATGGCCACATGGCCCGAAGCCATCTGTGACCTGGCTGGTTTGTCACGGGAAGAGTTAATCGACAACATGCCTCCACTCGCCGAACTGAGTGCAGGCCTGGAAGACATCATCGGAGCCTAAGCCCATGGGCACCACAGCAAAAAGAATTGCAACCGCATCGACGCCTGCACCTGTGTCGTCAAAATCATCGACCCCGCCAGAAGTGGCCCTTACCAATGGCGCCATCGAGGCCGTGAAATGGTTGGCCGTGGTCCTGATGACGCTTGACCACGTTAATAAGTACCTCCTTCACGACGCATACCCTGGGCTCTTCGCAATCGGGCGTTTGGCCATGCCGCTTTTCGCCTTCACTCTGGCCTACAACTTGGCACGGCCCGCCACGCTTGAAGGGGGGGCCTACTCCCGCGTGCTCAAACGGTTGGCCACGATCGGTGCTGTTTCGTCCGTGCCCTTCATTGCCCTTGGGGGCTTGGGTTGGGGCTGGTGGCCATTGAACATCATGGCCATGCTGTTCGTGGCCAGCTCGATCATGTGGCTATGGGAGAGAGGCGGGAAGTGGGACGCGGCGGCGGCTGTGGCCGTTTTTCTCGCCGGTGGTGCGTTCGTCGAATTCTGGTGGCCCGGTGTGGCGCTGTGTGTGGCCGCTTGGCGGTACTTCAAGCGCCCAAGCTGGACAGCATTGGCCGTGTGCGTGCTGTCTGTAGCCAGCCTGTACGTCATCAATCGAAACCTTTGGGCGCTGGCTGCATTTCCAGTGTTTTTCCTGGCCTCCAAGGTCAACCCACGCGTGCCTCGTCTCCGCAGTACCTTCTATGCCTACTACCCTGCCCATCTTGCCGTCCTGTGGGCACTTTCTCACTTCTTGGCCAAGATTTGAAAACCGGCGTCCGTGTCAAGGGCGTGCCCGGAGGCCGCAGCCCCGAAGGGGAACGGGCGAGGACGCGGCTACGCGCACCCTTGATTCGGATGTAGGACAACAACGCTCCCCGTCATGGGGCAGGAGAAGCAAGCGAAGCGCCGCACCCCCTAGCCCCCTGACGACAGAGGGCGACTCGCTCCCTTCCCAGCAGGGAAGGGCGGGGGGATGGGCATCAAGGCGCCTGACGGCGCTTTTTCGCGTAGAACGACACGACCGCAGCATCTATCAGGCTGACGGTGGACACATCGCGTTCTTGAGCGATTGCGGCCACGGCGTCGTACAAGGCTTGCTCGAACTCGACCGAGGTTGCGAAGAAGGTTTCGCGACCGGAGCCAGGAGCTTTCAGCCTAGGTGCGACCTCAACAGCGCGCAAATCCGTCCCATTGAGCGCAGCTACCACGCGCATCGAGACATCACCCTTCCGCTCCACATGGGCACGCAGCAGCTTGTCGGCCTTCTGGCTCAAGCGGAGGCTTCGGACCACTGTCGGAGTCTTATTGGTGTTGTTCGGCATGCGCAAAAGTGTAGCAGCCTCCCCCAAAACGTGGCCCTTTGTCTAAGCCACCCATTGGTCATGCTGTCACATAAGAGTGAGATAAATAACGCTTGCAAATTGTCGCTAGTGTGATATAAATAACGCTGTCTGACAAGCGAAACCGCACAGCAGCAACCACGCCACGGGAGGGGCAATGCTCGACATTCCAAATCAACGGTTCACGGTCCACGCCGATGAGTGCTTGCATTCATTACCGTTTCACATTCAGCCAGTGACGCTTGCTCATGACAACACCAATGTCTATGGCTACGAAGTGCTCTATCGGGGCATCGAGCCCCGTCGCTGGTGCCAGATCGACAACCAGGTGCTCCGCTATCTGGCACTGCATCGCCTCCATGGCGTCACGCTCTTTGTCAACCTGTCGTCCGAAACCTTGCTCAATCAAGAGGACGGCGTATTTGAGGCAGTGGCCGACGCCAACAACGTCATTTTTGAGTTGAGCGAAACGATCTTGAATGTCGAACAACTCGAAGCGATTGCCTTAAAGGTCAACAGGCTGACCCGCAAGGGGTTGCGGTGGGCCATTGACGATTTTGGCGCGGGTATGGATGGCCTTGCCCGGCTTTATTCACTGGATCGCGTTCATTGCATCAAGGTCGATGAGGGCCTGTTGCGTGCAGCGGCACGGCGCAGTGAAGCCAAAGAAGCACTTAGTGCCCTGGTCACGCAATGGCGTGCTCAGGGCATTTTGTCGATCGCTGAGTGCGTCGAAACACAAGCTCTGCTTGATGTCGCACGAAGCATTGGTGTTGACTTGGTGCAAGGCCATCTTCTGGATGACCTGCATATCAAGTTGAAGTCTTATGAAATCCGCAACAACAGGAGTCACTAAGTGAACCGTCGTCTTCTTCTTCAAACCATCGGCACAGTTGTCGCAACGGGTGGTGCTTCGCACCTGGCCCACGCTGCGAACGAGTCGATTCCGTCCGATCTGAACAAGGTCGAGGCGCCTGCTGCGGGCAAGGTTGCTCCACTGGCATTGCCGCCTCTGCCCTATGCCCTCGATGCGCTCCAACCCCATGTCTCGCGCGAGACGATGGAGTACCACTATGGCAAGCACCACAAGGGCTATTTCGACAACCTTGCCAAGCTCTTGGCCAACACACCATTGGCCGAAGGCGCGACGCTGGAAGGCCTGGTGAAGACCGCAGCACCTGAATCGCCGATCTTCAACAACGCGGCCCAGGCGTGGAATCACACGTTCTTCTGGCATTCCATGAAGCCACAAGGCGGTGGTCAACCTACGGGCGCCTTGAAAGCTGCCATCGACCGCAAGTACGGCTCCTATGGCGCGTTTGCTGACGCTTTCAAGAAAGCGGCGGTTGGCAATTTCGGGTCAGGCTGGACGTGGCTGGTCAAGCGACCTGATGGCTCGGTGGACATCGTGAACACCAGCAATGCCGGCACACCGCTGACCACAGGCGACAAGGCCCTGCTCACCATCGACGTGTGGGAGCACGCTTATTACATCGACTACCGCAATGCGCGGCCCAAGTTTGTCGATGTGTTCTTGGCATCCCTGGCGAACTGGACGTTCGCCGAAGGGAATTTCAAGGCCTAACGGCCTCGGGGAATGACATGAGTGCAGTGATTCAAGGCCCCCACGCGGTTCTGATGGTGACGAAAAAAACGTCATCGCGGGAGTTGCCGTGGGCAGACCTGGCAGGGTCAGCGTCCGAAGCGCTGGCCAAGTGGCAACAAACCCGCCATCCCTTCGTATTCGCCGATTTTGGTGAACTCGGCGACGGGATGACCGGCGCGAGATTGGCGGCTGCTCTCCGCAAGGAAAGCATCGACGTGGTGGTGATTTTGCTTGCTGACCAGGTGCAACCGCATCACCGAGTCTGGGCGCAACGCAATGGCGCTACAGACGTGATCGAGCGCACGGCCAAAGCGATCACTGCATGCCTGCCTTCCAGCGTTAAGGCCCCGCGTGTATCAGAGTTCCCCAGCGGTTTCCCCGCTGATGAATCGCCTGACGCGGTGGCCGCAACAGTGAGCGACCGTCTTCAAAAGTACGGTCGCATGGGGCCAGCTCGAACCCTCGTGGTTCGGGATGCCCTTGATGCGCTGGTCGCCGAGAAAGGCGCCACACCAACGGTGAACGAGCTGGCCAAGCGAGTCGCCAAGGAAATTCTGCGGTCGGAAGATCGCACGGCTTTCCTCAATTCGTTCAATGTCGTTAAAGGGAGGTAATGATGTTTCGTTTCTTTGAGCGTTTCTCGCTGCGAGTTCAATTCACCGTCATGATGACGGTCCTCATTACCGTCGTGATTACGGCGGTGTCGATCATTGGCCAATCCATCGTGGTCAGCCAAACCGTTAACGAGAGTCGCACGGTGGCCGACATGACGGAGCACATCGGCAAGTGGGCTTCGCAGTATGGCGGCGTCCATATCAAACGAAGCGGAGGCGACACCGGCACGGTAGGTTCATACCTTGAACGAGCCGTGTATGCAGCCAATGCGAAAGACCAAGCCGCTCTTAGCGAATGGCATGGCACCAATGGCGAACGGTTGTCTCAAGCTGAAGAAATGGCCGCGCTCGGTCGTGTTGATGCGTACCACTGGAAAAACCCTGCGCTGATCCAGCGGGAGATTTCCGACATTGCCGCCGCATCCACGTCCAATGCGAAGTTTCGCTTGACTGCAAAGTCAGTGCTGAACAAGAACAATGAAGCCAACCCTTTCGAGCGTGATGCGCTGGTTGCCATTGACTCGGCCTTCAACAGCAGCAGCAAAGGCGAGCAGGGAGCGTCTAAGAGCAAACTTGAATATTGGCGTGTTGAACGCGGTCAAGTGCTTTATGCCCGCGCCTTGATTGCTCAGGCCAGTTGCCTCAAGTGTCACGCGAGCTTGCAAAGCGCCCCTGAATTCCTGCGCTCGAACAGTCAGTTCAACGGCGGTGGTGGCTTTGGCTACGAAGCCAACAAGCCAGCAGGGATCATCAGCGTGACGATTCCTTTACCGAATCCACGCGATGCCCTCGCCTCAAGTCTCACGCCTGCTGGCTGGGGTGCGTTGGTCAGCGTTGTTGTAATCGGATTGGGCATCCTGATCTTCATTGGCCGCAAAGTCATCACGCCCGTCAACGAGCTGCGCAAGTACGCCGAAGAGCTGGCGACAGCAGGCCTTGGTGACAAGTTCGAGGTGCCAGAGTTCGCGATGGTCGATGGCAAGACCAACAACGAGGTCCATCGACTCGGCCAAGCAATCGCGGAGTTGGGCCATTCAGTGAGGATTCTGTATCGCAAGGTGCGCGATGGTCGCGCAGACAAGGAACGGTCATGAAACGCATGTCTCGATCTGTTTGGAAACGCCGGGTTCGTGAGTGGCTTCTTCACATACGGATAGCACTGTGCATCCTGCCAGGATCTGTGTTCTGCGCGAAGATTTGGCAAGGCTACGAAACTGGCGATGCACCCTTTGGCTTCGCAGCCGGGCTCTTCATCTGTACAGCCGTCATCAGCCTCGGCTTGGCTTATTTGCAAATAGTGACAGATCGCAACCCAACAGATCGACACCCTGACACACACGTTGCCCTGTTCACAGATACAGAGCGGTGAGCAACGACAAAACCGGCCACGCAGGCCGGTTTTTTTGTTCTCAAGAGTGCATCACATATTCCGATCAATAGGTCTGCCATGAACCTCTTCAATCGACTCAACCTCGTTCTGTCCGCTACCTTCGTAACGGTCTACGCGTTGGCTGGTCTGTTCTTCTACAAACAGATCGACCGCCAATACCGCCACGATCTGGCGGAAGCATCTGAACGTCAGATGCAAACCGCCCAAGCCGTCCGCAAGTTCACGACAGATCACGTTCGGCAAGCTCTTTTGCAAGACAGCCGGGAATTTCACCCTTCGTCTGTACCGAGTTTTGCCGCCAACCAAACCATGCAGTATTTGCAGGCTACCTATCCTGGCCAAAGCTATCGTGAAGTAGCGTTGAATCCGACGAATCGGCACAACTTGGCCAAAGGCTGGGAGGTCGATGCAATCAAGGAATTCCAGCGCACAAACGCCGCATCCCTGTCCACCATCACCACCGACAGCAATGGCATGACGCTTCACTATGCGAAGCCGATCAAGGTTAACTCGACTACCTGCCTTGGGTGCCACGGGACACCCGATGCGGCACCAGGCACGATGCTGGCCAAATACGGCACGATAAGTGGCTTTGGATGGCAGCTTGGCGAAACCATCGGCGCACAAGTGGTGAGCATTCCTGCTGATGTTGCCATGAAGAGAAGGAACGACACGCTCTTGCACTACCTGAGCACGTCATTGGTCCTGGCCATGGCCGGATTCGGCATCCTGAGCATTGCTCTTCGTCAAGCTGTTGTCCGTCCCATGGAGTCTGCCGGCGACGCATGGCGCAAGCTGGCCTCAGAAGACCCGCTGACTGGTGCAGCAAATCGGCGCAGTCTGCTCGATGTCTTTGACCTCATGGTGAAACAAGCATGCAGCGATCACCCTGTCTCGGTCATCTTCGTGGACATTGACCATTTCAAACGCATCAACGACGGCCCCGGCCACCAGGCGGGCGACGACGTGTTGCGCGAACTGACCAGGCGCATCCAAAACACAATCCGGCGAGCCGACATGCTGGCCAGGTACGGCGGTGAAGAATTTGCCATCCTTCTGACGGACACCAACGAGGCCGGAGCCATGGTGTTGGCCAACAACCTCCGCGCTGCCTTGGCATCAGCGCCATTCGAGGTGAAAGACCAAAACGGCAATGACGTGAGTTTGGTAGTCACCGCCAGTTTTGGAGTCACCGAGGTCGAACAGGGAGAGGCATCCGAATCTGCGCTCACTCGGGCCGACAAGGCTGTTTATGCTGCCAAGCATCGCGGTAGAGATCGCGCGGTGGCCGCATCGACACTCGACGCATCCACCCACACCCCCCACCATCAAGACCAACCTTGCTAATCGAAGCCAGGTACGTTGCATGGTGGGCGCAAGGCGCCCGGATGTCCTCGTTGGACGCCACACCCTCACAGACCAATGAAAAAGGCCCTTGAAGGGCCTTTTCCTTTGCTGCCCGCCCTGCGGTGCAGCTTGTGTAGTCTTGAAGGGCAGGCTTTGCCTGCTTACGCGCCCTGCGCGCTCATGAGGCTGGCAAGGGTAGGGCGCTTGTGCGTTAGGCCCACCTGAGGCCGATTAAGCACCGGCACGGACCATCCCATGCACCCCAGATCGACCGGCAATCACCCATTCTGCGGGTTTACGGTGATACCCCCACATTGCTCCTTGACCTTGGTGAGAAAGGTCAGCAGCTCGGCCACCTGGTTCACGCTGTCGGCCATGTCCTTGAGCTTAGACTGAACCACAATGGTCAACTTCTCGGCGCTGAGTCCGGTCCAGTTTGGCGAGACTCGCTCAAACGAACGAGAGGCCAACAGACTGTTAAAGTTGATCTGTAGCCGAAGGGCTTCGATCTTTTGCACCAGCTCGGCGGGCGTGGTGCTTTCATTGCCATCGATGCCACTGAATGCAATGGTTTTGGCGCGATCGGCGGCATTGCGACATGCAGCAGCTCGATAGCCAAACCACGATTCAACCAGGTCGGCCCTGGATCGCTCCGAGTTGTCGGACACCTCGGAAAAGAGAAAGGAAGAATCGTCTTTGCTCATTCCAAGTCCCTGCGTTATTGGCCAGCAGCGCGAAGCAGTGCATTGTTGGAATTACCCGGCTGGCCACCAGTCTTGTAGTGAGCCGTGACGATGCCTTTCGCATTGAATTCGACCGAGGTTGTCTCGCTGATGTTGCGCCCGATGACGGCCTGACCGATTTGCGTGAAGTCGTAATACCAGATCACCTTGTTGCCGACTTGAGCCTTGCGATTCGGGTGGCCAATCACGGCGATCACGTCTTCTTGCTTGCTCTTGTTGTCCACGATCTGGCTCATCTGCTCTGCGCTGACCTGCGTGCCCGTCTTCATGGCACCGAGGTCGGACAAGCCTGGAACAGTGCCGCAGGCGGTCAAACCGATGACGCAGGCAACCATGGCAATACGGGTGGCGATTTTGGATTTCATAGAAGCTCCTGAGTTGAGTGAATCAGAGGATATAGGTGTCCTAGACGCGATCAGCGGTGATGCGGTTGGAGCACAACGCTATGGGGTGGCACGCTGCAATGTTTGTTGCAATCGCTTGTAAGCGGCGGATGCCAGCTTCGGCAATTGGTCGATCGGCGGCAACTTCTTTCGATCGTCAACAAGGGCGCGAGCAATGTGGTGAGCCATCACCAAACCTTGTCGCTCCGCATCTGATTGCCATGGCGCTTCAAGCCATTCCTCGAAGTTGCTACCAGCGACAAACTGCAAAGTTGTCTTGACGGTCCAGCCTGGGCCAAGGCGTGCGCGCAGGCCTGCCGCGAACTTGTCGTAGTCCTTGACAGCGCCCTTTGCGATCTCAAGAACGGCATCACCACAGAACGTCATCTTGTCGTGCATGGGGACTACGATGGCCCGCCCACGCTGCGGCACATGCCGGGTCATCTTCCGTCTAGGTGTCAAAGTGACAGTTGGTGGGAGCACAGGAGCCGGAGCGATAGCAGCGAGTTCGGATGCGACAGCGACAATCACATCGGACCGGACATCAGGCGGACGGTGGCGAACTGGGAAAAGGCCTCGCAAGCGCGTCAGGTCTTGGCCAAAGCGATGCAACGGAATCGCGGCTTGGTTCTTCGCGAATATCTCGACGACCTGGCGCTGAGTGGCCCCGGCATCAAGCGCCGCCTCGATGTCGTAGAACACGGAAGCCATCAACGCGAAAGAGTAGGTTGCCGATGCCTTTGGGTCGAACGTCGCCACCAGCTCGGCCAAGTCTGCTTTGATCTGAGGAACAACCTCAACGGTCATTGGTTGGCGCCCGCTCATGCCGCCTCACTGCTTGACCAGGCGTTGGTATGTCTGCGGTGCCGGAACGCGCTCTGAGGCCTGTCTGATGGCCACGGCGAGCGTGTTGGCCTGCTCGATGGTCAGCCCTACGTTGACGGCTGAATCATTGGCCACGACGCGCACGCATTCTTCGACAGATTGAGGGTTGGCGGCGTGCTCGCAGGCTTGGCGATAGAGAGCAACAAAGGCTCGCCGCTCTGTTGAGTCACCTTGCCATTGAGCAATCGCTTCGCGACGGGCATCCGCCAAGACGCCCACCTGGTCCATAAACTTGTAGCCGACAAAGCCACCCAGCGCGGTCAAACCGGCCATAGCCCAAAGCAATCCCTTGAGTATTTTCATAGTTCCCTGCCTAGTTTATTAACTATTTCTTGACACATTCAAACTTAGCGACTGCTTTTTCTGTGATCGGCATCGTCATCGCAACAATCCGCTTTCCAGCAACGGCACAAGTTTCCTGAGAATTAAACTCTTGCATGGTGAAAGTATGCACACCAGCACTGCCATTCCATACTGACAACAGCAATATCCATTGCATAGTTAAGCCAACAGTTGCCATAATTAAACCCAGAGTTGTGAGGTTACGCTTAGTGAGTGAAAAGCGGGTGCAGGAGAACTCGCAGCAACCCGTACCCGACAATGCCGATCATGGCCAGGCCAATCGTTCCCATCACCACTCGGTATACGAGGGTGAAGAACCCACGGCCAGTGGCGACGGCCATGCGTCCAACGGCTGCAACCAAGCGAAACGGAGCGCCCAGGATCAGCAAGGCCACGGCAAACCAATGCCGTGACTTGGCGGCAAGCGCTTGAAAATCGACATGCGCGGCCTCTGCCGCAGCATTGTTGGCTGCTGCACCGCGAACGGTGCGAACTCGGGCCGAACCAACATTGTTGGCCACCAGTTGTAGATGTGCTCGCTTCATGATTCTCGCTCCTTTGACCAGTCCTCTATCACCAGATTTGGGACCAAGCGAAATACCCGATCCCGTGTCACCAAAACTGCATTTACTTCCCTTGCGTGTGCCGCAATCATCAAATCAAGAGGCGATAAGGTGATGCCCTTCGATTCACAAAGCGCCCGAAGATCACCATATACACGACCAACACGCGGGCTCCATGACAGAACATCCATCCTCGCCAAAAACTCATTTACTCGCGCAGTCAATCCAGAAGGATAACCACGCTTGGATACTCCATATAACAACTCAGCTTGCGTTATGGTTGACACAACCAATTGGCTAATTGCTATAGAAAACAATCTTTCACGAACAAAAGGCACAGTGCCCTTAATAATGTCACTCGCAATATTCGTGTCGATCATATAGATCGGCGGCGAATCATTCGCTGCTTTCTCCACTTTCGTCGCGTCACTCATGAACACCGTCCGCAAATGGATCGCGATCGTGTTCCCCTTGAACACGATCAGCGTCCCCCATGAAGTCATCAGGAACGGTCGTGGTCGCATCAAGGGCAACGAACGAGTCCCAAGACTGCAAGCGCTTTGACAGCACGACATCACCCGTGATCTCATCCCTCCGAATGAACACCTCATGGCCATCAAAGCGGTATTCAAGCGGCAACCGAACAGCTTGGCTGCGGCCTGTCATGAAAATCTTGGCGGTGTCGGTCATGGTCTAACCTCGCACTTTTGCAACATACTTTGATACATACCATCATCTTACACGGTTCTTCGGTACATATCAAGAGCCATACCGGCTACACTACCAACATCGTCAGAAAGAGATGACCGATCATGAACAATGCCCACAAGAGCACACCAGCAGAACGCCGCCAGGCCTTCGCCGAGGCCGATGCAATCATGGCCCTCGAAGGCTTTCAGAAGACACCTGAGATGGCCAAGGTACAAGAGGCAGTCATTCAGGGTAGCGTCACCTTCGACCAGGCCGTGAAGACGGCCATCGACCAAGCCAAGAGCAAGGGCAAGAGTGCGTGAACCCGTACATCGACCCCACGACCGGCGCCCACTACAACAAGCTGGGCATCCGCGATCGGGACGATTTGCGAGAGGTTGAATACGCTGTGACCGATCTTCGGATCGCCGAGCTGCGCGTGAACCCCATCCAAGGCAAGTTTGACCTCGATCACTTGAAGAAGGTGCATGAGCACATCTTTCAAGACCTGTACGAGTGGGCAGGCAAAGAGCGCACGGTGAATTTCAGCAAGAGGGATGCGGAAGAGCCCGAATGGGCAAGCCATTTTGCCCAGGCCAGAAAGATCAAAGACGTTTCCGACTCCATCAACGACGATCTCAAGGCCTGGAACTACCTCAAGGGAATGAACCAGTCTGATTTCACAGCGGCCATCACGGCGGTATACGTGAAGGTCAACTACATGCACCCGTTTCCCGAAGGCAACGGGCGAAGCACTCAAACCTTCATGTCCCAGCTCGCACGGGAAGCAGGGTACGAACTCAAATATGACAAGGTGGACAAAGACGATTGGAATCATGCCGCCGCCCGCAGCATGCCTCAGAAAAACCGCGCGGACCCGGACATGACCCGCAAAGCGGATGTCTCATTGATTCAGGACGTTTTCAAGCAGATCGTGGAACCCATTAGGGACCGCGATAAAGCGCAACCAGGTAGAGAAAGGTAGTGGGGCAGGGGTCAAGGACTGGCGCGGAGGCCGCAGCCCCGTAGGGGACCGGGTGAGCACCAGGTGGAACGAATCCTTGACGCGGGAACCACGAAAACAGCGTCAGCAGCAAGGGGAAGGGCATTAAGCCAAAGGCGTCACCTTCCCCTCTGCGGACAGAGGGCGACTCGCTCCCTTCCCTTGGGGAAGGGCGGGGGAATGGGGAAGTAAACAAGGAGGTCAAAGCTATGAACGAGAAAATCACACTCAAGGCCCGCTTGCGGCCCGTCTTCGAGAATATATGGCTTGCGGGAGCCATTGTGCCGTCAGCATTCATGTTCCTTCTGGTGCTGACTGAATACATGGCAGACAAGATGCCCATTGAAGGTTTTCTCATTTGGGCATCTGCTTGCGTCACCATGGCGATTTATATGATCGTCACCAACCCGTTCAAAAAGCAGGTTCAGCAATGAGCGAACGTAGGGAAATACTGCGGCTAGGAGTGATTTGCATTGCGTGGTTCCTCGCAATGCAAATGGCAATTAAGTACGGTGGCATCTGGAACAGCCAAGCCAACCCGACAGCCAATGTGACCGTAACACTGAAAGATGGACGGTCGTATAAAGGCGAGTTGTCGCGGGAATGGCGAGGTTCTTGGCAGCTAGCCCTGGCCACGGGCTTACCCGTTCGATTCGATGAGGACACTTACACGGTAATGTCCTTCCAACCGAACGGCATCCGTCCTTGGGAAATGCACTGGCGGGCGTGGTTGCCTGTCGTTGGCGTTTGCTGGGCCTGTCTCATCGCGATCCTGTGGCCAGCAATAACACGACACTCATCGAAGGTTTCTAATGATTCCGCATAAATGGCGAATGCTGGTCGTTGCAGGCGCATTGTTCGGCCTGGCACTCAGCATTCCGGTTTTCGATTGGTTGCATGCAACCTTTGAGTTCATGCGCTAAAACCCGACAATCAAAGCGAGTTGACATCCTTGCCAAAAACACTCGTTTGTTTGCCACAATAAGGATTATGTTAACTTGCAGCGTTAAACGCAAAGCATAACACAAAGCATTTAATCTGTCCAACCTGAACCTGACCTATGACTACTAATCTCCAAAATTTGCTGGAACAGAAAGCAGCGCTTGAACGCCAGCAGCGCGCCATTCAGGATCAACTCGATGTGATCCGCAACAAGGATCGGATCGAAGCCATAGCGCGCATCAAGTCGCTGATGGCAGAGCATGGCTTGACCGTGCCGGATTTGTTCGTCGGCGAGAAAATCAAGCGTTACAAGCCTCACCCCAGCGCCGGCCGTCGAGTCCCGCCCAAATACCGTGATCCGTTGACTGGCGCGACGTGGACCGGGCGCGGCCAGCAACCTCGATGGATCAAGGATGCAATCGCGAATGACGGCAAGACGTTGGAGTCGTTCACCATCGCACAACAAGCTCAGTAACGGGAGGACGCACGATGAGCAACTACAGAGACCACCTCTGCTCGATGTATTCGCAAGAAGTCGGGTCGATTGTCGGGTGCGGCCTGGATCGACTCGGGCGCGAATGCTCAAGCAGCGAAGTTCAGCGAGCGGTTGCGTATTACAACGAGAACAAGACCGAGTTGGACCGGCTTCCAATCGGCGCTCGGCGCGATGCGGTGGCCAGGCACATCGACCCTTCGCACAAGTGACCATGAGCACCCTCGAAGACGTAAAGACGAAGCTGGCCAGCATGAGCACAGACGAGTTGAGCGAAGTTCTGCATGCCACTCAAGTTGCATTGCGGCGGCAACGCAAGGAACAGTTCAGCGAGGCCGTTGACGGCTATGTCAGCTTGTACGGTAAGAAAGCTGGCCTGGAAGAAGCCTGCGATGATTTGTTCAAGGTGATTGCACCCGGCGTTTATCCGGGTGGATGGTCGGGCCTGCTTCAATACGCCAACAAGGCGGCTGGTTAGCGTTTGCGTTGGTGGCAAATGCAAATGGCCAGAGGCATCACCTCTGGCCATGCACCAGTCGGTCAATCTGATCTTTCACGCGAGTCTCCTGACCAGGTAAACCCCGGCCTTGCCCACACACTATGTCGTCACGACAGAAAGTGCGGGCAAGCGCACGCGGAATCAGACCCCCCTACCCTCGCTTGGCGCGCATTTGGAAAGGCGCCGTGTCGAAGTACATGGGCACAGCAACCTTTGACAACTCCCCGTCAAGCGGAGTGAACAGCAACGCCTGACGGCCAGGCTCAAGGGCCATGAGCTGGTCTACGGTTATCTTGCCGTTTGTGGCCTCATACAGCGGCATAGCGCACGCTGGCGTGGCCGCAGCGAATGCGAGGACCGTAGAGCTGCGATAGAACGTAAGCGCGCCTTCGTGGCCATAGACGGCTTCAAGTTGAGCGGGGCTTTGAATGGTGATGCAGCACTTGACGCCATGCGTCCGCAAGAACGCAACAGCATCCGGCATGAACGACAGCTCGCCGAATGCGCAGAAGTCGTCAAGCATCATCAACACCTTGTGCCGATGCTCGTTCTTCTCAGCAAGTCGTCGCACGATTTGAGCGAGGACCACGCGCCGGATGCTTTCTGTCCGACGCAGGTCTTGAGGTCGCGTCACCAGATAAAGCGTTGTGGGCTGAATGGCGTCGGCCAGGTCGTCAAGATCAAACGTGCTTGACGCGGTGTTGACCGTGGCCTCAGGTGTCGTGAACTCAACGAGCGCGTCGCAGATCATCTTGAGGACCGCTTGATGCGCCTTCGCGTTGTCTAAGTAGGGATTGATCCCTGCGTCCACGATGGCCGCATAAATTTTGGGGTGCTCGTCACGCACCCCCGTCACGTCGAAGACCGGACAATCAAGATCGGTCTGATGCACGGCTTCGACGACCTTGGCCAGAGAACCGCCCCTACACGCTTCCGCAAGCAAGTAGCGGTAAAGCTCATTGCGCGCCCAAGCAAACCACATGGGATTTTCTGCGGCAGACGTGTCGGGAATCAAGCACCTGGCCAAGTGCTGGGCATCATCCAGCGCATGGTCAGTGCCGACGCGAATCGCATCGACTGGATTGAACTTATCCCCTGCCGAAGTCGTGCACGGGTCGAACTGGATGACGCGATTGCCCGCCTGGGATGTGCGCCATGGTGATGTGCTCTCGCGCAACTCGCTGCGCGCGTCATGAACAACGGCGCTCCCGCGCCAAGACAAAAGCGACGGCACGACGAAGCCCGCGCTTTTGCCGGTGCGGCACGCACCAACACCAAGGACAGGCGACATGGAATGGTCGTAAAGCGGCGTGAGTCCGCCTTGAAGTCTTGCCGCGCCCAGGACCGTAGCGCCCTGCTCCGGCTCCACCGGGAGGATCGCCATGTGTTTGATCTCGCGGCCCGGTTGTTCACGGCCTTTGCCCATGAACCCTGAAATGATGGTTTGTAATGTCATGTCATCGCTCCATTGATGATCTCATTCGTTGAACGCGATCGCGCGCCTCATGCAAGCGCTCGGCGATCTCGGCAACAGTCTTGTCATTGGTGATTTTGCGTGCTTCCCGCATGACATCACCCCGCATGTCGCGCCCTTCCTTGTCGTAGAAGGATTTGAACTGAGCGGAGAGCTTGGTGTCAGCGGGGGTATGAAAGATTTGATGCTCCACGCGATCTTTGAGCATTTGCCCCTGCTCGCCATTCATGCGGCCTGACCGCACCGCATAGTCAATCGCAGACTCGATGAAGACCATGTGGTTCTTCAACTGCTCTTTGGCAGATGCAGCTATCGCCGGGGTTTGAGCCGTCACCATCTCCGATCGAGGCCCATAGTTCTCGAACTGGCCCCGCACCTGGTAGGACTCAGTTACGGCCTTCTGAACAAGCCCCCTGCCCTGCTCTACGAGCTGGCGGACGGTTTCAGTCTGAGCCATGCCTCGTGGTAAATCGACGTTGGCCACTTGCGCGGACAACGCAGCCACCATGGCATCGGCCTGCACGCCATAGTTGCGTTGGATGCTGGTCTTACCCGCGCGAATGAAATGTGCAACCTGCTGCGGCGAAGCCTTCTCAAGCATCGTCGCCACTGATTTCGTAGGCACATCCTTTTCAATCGCGGTTTGCAACACCGCGTGCTCAAGCGCGATACGGGCTGCACCCAGCTCGCGCCTTGCCGGGTCAATGATCCCCTTGGCTTGCTCTGCGGCCTTCTCGAAAGCCTCCCCGAACTTAGCCAGCAAGCCTTGTTCGATCTTCTCGCGCGTTGCCTGAATAGGCATGGCCATGTCGTTCATTGGTACTCCCTTGGTTCAATAAGCCGTGGTCACAACGTCTTCATGCTGTTGCTGCACGCTTGATGATCCGATCCATCATCACGCGCGAGTCCAGCACTTGTGCTGTGGCGGCCTTGCCAGCAGCCAAAGCGCGTGAATAGTCATAGCTGTGATTGGTCACCGCCCAATGCATCGCACGGTTGAGCGTGATGGTGTCGATTCCCGCCTCCAACAGACGCTCGTTCAGTTCGTTGAACTGGCGATGCTCGACGGGGCTCTTGTCGGCCAGCTCAAGGCCCCATGACACCACGTTGCCGACAGCCTTGGGCGCCAATGCCGCGTAGATCGGGAACGGGGTGGCCGTCTCGCTCGCTTCATCGAAATACATGGTGCCCACGTCGGCCACCAGGCCGAGTTTGCGGAATCCCTTCATCGTGTCGTTGATCTCGATGTAGGTGCCGGGTTCAAAAGATGCGAGTGCCATGTCCATGTGAGTTCTCCAATTTTCACGTTAGGTTGCACAAACAGATGCCAGCAATTAGCGCTGGACACCCTTGTCTTGATCGCGCTGGTCTTCCTGACCATCACGTTGCTTCGGCCTGAGCTGTGCATCAAGGTGATGCACCAGGCTCACAGCTAGTTGTCGGTCTTCAACATCGGGTGATGTAGCAAGAGCCTTCGAGATTTCTTTGTAGCGCCGAATCACAGTGACTTCGGTCTTCTTTGCCTTAGCGATGCGCTCAGGACTCGGAGTGGAACGCTTCACCTTGGTCGGCGCCCTCCCCTTCTTCCCAAGCTGCTTCTCGGTGTCTTTGAAGTGAGTCTCTTTGCTGGACTTCGTTCTCAGTACACGCTGCTCACGCTTAGTCGCCGCAGCTTCAACGCCGTGCTCACGCAAGGCCTCTGCAAAGCCCTCACGCCAGCGCTGCAAATCCGCTTTGCGCGGATTCAGGCGCGTCCCATCATTGCCTCTTGCCTTCACACACAAATGGACATGAGGGTTCTTTGATGGCTGGGGGTCTGGATCGGTGTCGAAGGTGTGCAAAACCATCACGTACTGATGCCCCTCGAACTCCCCCGCAGCAAAGTCCCTTGCTGCACGCTTGACAGCTATTGGATCGGTGCCGGCAGGCATCGACAAGACGATGTTGAATGCTTCACGCCTGGTCCCCTCATCTGGAATGGCGAAACCACCGTGTTGCCACTCATCGCGCAAATCACCGACCTCATCCCGACCATTGATCTTGTCCCCGTCTTGGTCTTCGGCCTCCAACTTGCCGTTGCGCGAAATGTAGTCAAGGTGGTCCTTGATCTGCTTCATCCCCTTGCCGCCGCCAGAAATCTTCACCATGACCTGAGGGGTGCGCTTGGTGATTGAGCCCAGCTTGCTACGAATAGCCTTCGCGTCGGCCTTGCCGCCGCTACCCATCACGCCCCCTGCCCCAGCCTTCTTTTTGCGCGGACCAAGTGGAACCCCCGTCAGGCCTTTTTTGGGCGCCACGGCTGCTACAGGGCGTTGGTTGAAAAGGCTGCTACCCCAATCGACCAAGATGCCATCGACGTATGTTGAACCGCTCATTTGATCCGCCACCTTTCGACATTGGCCGTCATCGCTGCTGAGACAACTTTCGTGTGTGCCTTGATGACGGACTCAAGTTCTTCGATCAATGCAACCCTGTAGAAACTTCGGTCGTTCGGGTTGCCGTTGAGCACGCGAGCGACCTGGTTGAGGTTGCGACCAATGGCCAGCAGGCGAAGGTTCGATTCGGCAAGTAGCTCCAACTCACGTTGGCCAAGTTGGGGGGCGCCAGTGAGGCGCGCCCTAACAAGGGCATGAAGCCACTTGGGAATTGAAAAGCCTTCGCGATCAGCAAAGGTCTGAGCATGAGCAAGCTCGGAGTCCGTGAGGACAACCCACTTGCGGTGCTTGGACTTTTCTGGACTGTCAGGTTCCACGGCTGGCGTTGCAACCGGCGATGCCTGAGCCGCCTGCTTCGCCACCAGCCTGGAAACGATCTCCTTAAAGGCCGCAGTCGGCTTCAAGCCCTGCGCCTCGCACCAAGCGAGCCAGGGCTTCTTGAGTGTCCCGAGGTCCATCGTGACCTGATTGGGGCGTTTCTGGGCTTCAGACATGGGTTCTTTTGATGATCTCTCAACTCACTAAGCGACAGCGTACCAAAAAACCATTTGCATTGCAAATTGTGGCGCGAGCCTATCCTGCACTAGACTCCACCACCCATGCGTTTCTTGAAATTTTCAAGCCGTTCGAGGTTTTCAATAGGGGTGGTCCGCGTGAGGGCTGTGCATTTGACGGACCTCACGCGGACTTCCCCGGTTGCTAGGTCAGGCCCTCTGGGACTGACCTCAAGACAGTTTGCCGAATCAGTGGATTGCACAATCCAAACAGATCGGCAAACCAGTGAGCCTTTAGGCTCGTTCAAGCCAAGATGTGGATTGCACAATCCATATCGACAACAGACCACTTTGGGTGAGCCGACAGGTGGCACCCAAACCGAGATTAGACAGTTGTGGATTGCGCAATCCACAATGATAGACGCCTGACGATAGGCGGCGCTTCTACGCCTTGCGTAAATGTGGATTGTGCAATCCACATTTACGCGAGCATGCAGCGCTTGAAAATTTCAAGCGTCCGGCATGCCATGTGAATCGCGCAGATTGGCGTGATTCGTCGGCCCACCCCGTGGGCCTGAGTTCTTAGCCCGTCTTGAGGACTGGCTTCGCCAGGATGAAAGCGCCCTGCGCTCACACGCACGGGAACCGTCTGTTTTGAAAATCAGAGAAAGTCCATGCGGTTCGCTTTTCGGCAATTGCGCAAGCTCGACGGCCCACCCTGTGGGCCTCCGTGGTTAGCCTCGTCTTGAAGGACAGGCTTTGCCTGGCTAGGCGCCCTGCGCCTCGTGCTGCGCGATAAGCCATCTGGCACACAGGCGACACTCCATGGTTTCGCTAGGCGCCTGAATGCTGGCCTGTGTAATATCGAGCACAGGGATCAGGCGGCATGCGGATGCTCCATCTGGCCGCAGCACATGCCAACGAGGTACGCCTGTTGTCCTGGGGTGCCTATACCAACTCGCATCACGCGGAGCCCATTGGGCGGTCGGAGTTTTGTCCAACATCTGGGCTCACCTCAACCCACGAGACGGAAAACGAGGCACAGGCAGAAGGCCAACCCGGAATAGTCCAAGTAGGCTCGTCCCCATAAACCCCACTTGTTGCAGCAAAAGTCCACGACGGTCAAGCCCATAGGCGAAGGCGATCATTGCGACGTTAGCCAGGAAGAACGCAACCCAACCATAACGAGAAACGCGAGTGTGTGAGGCCAAGAGCAAGGCCCCCAGCAAACCGAGGATTGAACCACTCCACTCGAAAAAGTCGATCATGTCAGCCGCCTTTCTTGCCACCCTTGCCGGTGGTCTTCTGGTTCTGGTCAGCCGGGGCAGGGGAGGGCGATTCAGGCTTTCGATCACCAAGCAAGGTCATCAGTGAGGCCAACTGCGCTTGAAGCGATTCGGTGCGACCACGCAGGTTTGCTGCCTCTTCTTTGGCAAGGGATGCTGCTGACACCGCCTGGTCACGGGCGGTATTCGCAGTGGCCACGAGATCGGTCAGTCTCTGCGCCTCAAGTGTTGCAAGGCGCTGCTGCTCTGCATGCCCCGCTGCATCTGCTGAGAGCTTGGCTTTAGCGTTGGCCAGCTCGTCGCGCAATGCATCCAGCTTGGCGCTTGCCCCTGCGACCTCTTCCTTGGCCTGGTCGGCTCGTGCTTGCGCAGCCTGAACTTGGTGCGTTGACTCCTGGCGGATGTGCTCGACCTGGTTGACGGCCTCATCACGCTCGATCCTGAGTCGGGCTGAGTCAGCGTAAGCCCGGTCACACTCACCTTTGAGGTCAGTAACGCGAGCCTCAAGGTCTTGCGATTTCTGCTCGGCGATGGCTGCGCGAGTCAAAGCCTCGTCGCGCTCCTTGGTGACAGTGGCCAATAGCTCGGCATCGTCGGCGGATTTCTTCGCCGCGTCTTCCAGCATTTCGGCTTGCTCCTGCGTCTTGGCCAAGGCCTCACGCAGCTCGACCGCCTGAGCCTCGTAAGCCGATGACACCTCATCGCGCAACGAATCGGCCTCAGCACGCTCGATGTCCCAAGACGCCTGAGCCGCCTTCAATGCCTCGTTCGCGATCTCCTGGGCCTCACCCCACAAAGTGGTGAGGGCGGTTTCATGAGCCAGGCGTAGACGATCGGGGACGGCGGCGACCACGGTCGCGGGGATTGCCGTCTGCATCCGGCGCCACTCCTTCATGACCGTGCTGGCGGCGTTCATGTCCACCTTGGCCAATGAGCGCACCTCATCGACACGAGGGAAGCCAGCACGCTCGGCGCGCTCGTAGAGCTGATTGGCTGCGGCCATGATCTTGGCGCGCGTCTCCTGATTGACTTCCATGTGCGATCTCCCGGGCCCAAAAATACATAAGAAGAATAATAATCTTCTTCTTATTATTGGTCAAGCGTTATTTCTTGAAAATTTCAAGCGCCCGGACGTGAGGCCTGGGGCAGCGTGCGAGGGGGTTGGCGTCTCTCTGGTTTGCACAATCCAGCACTTAAAGGCACACTATGGATTGCACAATCCACGGGGCTACCATGGAACCAACGGAAGAGGCGTATGGCGAGCTACAGACTGCCTACGCGCACATGAATGACGCTCTGTTTGACGGCCAGTTGCCGGGGTGCCTTATCACCCTGCAACGAGATAACCGGAGCGATGGGTACTTCTCGTCCGAAAGGTTCGCTAAAGACGCAGAGGTAAAGACAGACGAGATCGCGTTGAACCCGGCGACGTTTGCCGTCCAGCCGGTTGCGTTCGTGTTGCGCAAGCTGGTGCACTGCATGACGCACCAATGGCAAAGCCACTTCGGCACGCCTGGGCGTCGTGGGTATCACAACACCGAGTGGTCGGCGAAGCTCGAAGAGATTGGGGTGATGCCGTCAGACACCGGGGAGCCCGGTGGAAAGAGGGTCGGCGAAAAGATGGACGACTACGCCATCCCTGGCGGTCGTTTTGAGGTGGCTTGCGACGAGCTGGTGAGCAGTGGCTTTGCGATCAGTTGGAAGGATCGCTTTCCCGACCAGGAACAACTTGAGCATGTCATTGCCGGGGAAGTCGAGGGCATCGACGTTGAAACCCTTGCTGCGGCTGGCATTGAGGTTGAAGACCCTGCACAAGGTGAGACGAAGTCAACCAGGCGCAAATTCAGTTGCCCGAACTGCTCAAACAACGCATGGGGCAAGCCAACCCTGAACATCGTCTGCGGTGACTGCCAGGTTGCGTTTGTGGACGCGGGCGACTAGCGCTGCGTGGGGTCGTGACGGTCGTAGTCTTCGACCCAATCAACCAGGGTTTTGAGGTCGGCCTGTTTGTCGGCAGGGAGACTGGCCAAGACCTCTTGAACCTTGTCGTAGAACTGATCGCGAGGGCAATCGAGCTTGAAGCCGTCTGCGCGCAGAAAGCCCGCAGCAAGGCGCAAGCGGTGCTTGCCACGCTCTGACAATGGTTTGGGCTTGTCCATGGCTCAAGCCTTGATGTGATCGCGGTAGAACCGGCTGACGAGCTTGCCGTTGATCTCTGTGAATACCACAACGCCGCCGCCGGCCAGGAAGATGCGTTGAGTGACCGGCTCAGCTACGGTCACGACCTGGTGGGTTGGTTCGACGGTCGGGGCGACGGCTGTCACCTGCGGTGTCAAGCTGCTGGCCAGCATGAACACACCGGCCAGGACAGCAACGATGCTGGCCAACAGAGCCTGAGGCGCCAGAAACGCGGCGCCAATCGCAAACAGGCCCAACATTGGGCGAGCCTTGAATACGCCCATGGCAGTTCGAGGGGTCGCGCCAATAACGCGAGCGATGCCAGCGATCAGCACAGCGCCCATGACGAAGGCGATGAAAGGATTAAGATTGATGACAGCCATTTGCGCTCTCCAATAGTGCAATGTGGTCAGGCGGGCAGGGCGCTCTAACGCCCCGTTCCGCCGATTGAATTCAGCCCTTGCTCGCCTCGGTCAGCAACGTCAAAACGACGTCACCGATGACGACTTCTTCTTCACCGCTGCCATCCTCGTAGCGGATCAGAACCATGCCCTCGGTCGATGGGCGCTGAGACAAAACGACCATCACCTCACGGTCCTTGTACTTGGCCAGAAGCAAAGGCTTCTTGATCTTGCTCGGATCATCGGCCTTGCCCCCGTTGTCCTTCTCGATCTCGGGATTGTGTGAAGGCAGTTTCTTGACCTTCGCATCGGACTGGCCTTGACCGAGGTCATCACCGGCACCGCCGCCAGCGTCACCAGAACCACCACCGTTGCCACCACCGGATGAACCGGGGTTGTCCAGCGCATCTTTGACGCTGCCCGAACCTTGAGCATCGGGAAAGCTGGGGGGATCGATCTCGGCGGCAATCGCAACCAACAAGGCCTTGTCGATGTCTTCGGCCTGGGCGCAGCGACGCTCCACGATCTCGGCATTCTTCGTGTGCAGCTTGCGCAGCTCGTACAGGTAGTGCGGCGCGCGGCACTTGCGGCTGTGATACAGCTCAAGCATGAAGTCAGGCGCTTCAACCAGGGACATCAAGTGCGTGACAGCACTTGGGTCAATACGCAGCTTCGCGGCTACCTCCTTTTTAGCGGCGCCACCGGCCAGCTTCTTCGCAATGAAGGTCGCCAGCTCAAGAGGTTGCAGCGGCTTGCGCTGCTCGTTCTCGGACACCTGGGCGTAGTCATCCATCTGCCGTTCGTCTTCGGTGACGACGTAGGGTGCATCAGCCAGGCCGAGTTCGCAGCAAGCACGGTAGCGGCGAGCACCGAAGCGGATTTTCAGCTTGCCGTCAGGCAAGACAATCACGATGATCGGTTGCAGCACGCCATGTGCTTTGACATCAGCTTTGAAGTCCTCCCACTCAGGGCCGGAAAACTCGGTCCGGGGCTGGTCGGGGTCTTCGACGAACTGAGACAAAGGGGCTCGGGGCGCAACACCAGTGGGTGCCGCAGCCTTCGCAGAAGGCTCAACAAAGGGCGCATCATCCAGCGCAGAAAGATCAAGTGCCATGGTGCTTAAACCTCAAGTTTCATACGTTGGGCGATGACATCAAACGAAGGCTTGATCTCACGCCAGGCCTCACGCGCAGCAGTCTTCTTGACCGTGGCCAGGAACGCACCTTCTGCCTGCGCTTCGGCAATCGAAGAGCGCTTCGGGATGTGGGCGTAAGGCATGTCAGGATTGCCCGTGGCGATCAGCAGTTGAGCGAAGTGCTTGGCGAGCTGGGCGAAGTTAGCGCGCTGGAAGGGCGTGGGCTCAACCATGTTTGGCAAGATGCCAATCAGTTCGAGCTTTGGATTGATCGCCTGCTTGATTTTGCGATACCCGTAACGGCTGTGATTCAGCAGTGAGCCAATGCCGTCAATCGCTTCTTGGTTGAGCTGGATGGGGGACAACACGAAGTCGCCGGTAATCAGCGCAGCCGCATAGCGGATGTCAGGGTTGGGGTTGGTATCGACGATGCACACATCGAACTGAGCATCGTACTTTTCAAGGAAGGCCTTGAGCGCGTTCGCGATGATGTTGTGCTTGTCGGGCTGACGCTCCAAGCTGCTCAGCGAGTCATCGCCAGGCACGATCACGAAGTTGCCATCAGGCATCACACCGGCCTGACCCAACAGAAGGTCGGTTGTGTGAAAGCTGGCCACGGCTGCTCGACCGCTCTTGACGATCGGCTTTGTTGAGTTTTTCTGATGGTCGAAGTCCAAGAACAAGACACGCTTGCCCTTCTCGGCCAGGTAGTAGGCGAGTTGGCTACCGACAGCGCTTTTACCGACGCCGCCCTTTTGATTCGCCAGAACCAAGGTTTTCATTCATTGCCCCTAAAAAAGTGGTGAGTTCGGTGTCTGAAACCTGCACATCGTTGACGTTCAGGAATTCAGTGATTTGCGCTTCCGAGTAACCGCGTTTGACAAGCTGCTTGATGTCGTCTTTGAAAGGATCAAGGACCGATGCTTGAGCTGCTGGGTTCACTGACTGCATGAACTGCTCGGCAGGCAGCTTGACCGCCCCTTTGCTCTTCATGCGATCGAGGAACCGGGTGCGCAAGACATTGGCTTGCTGTGGCTTCATCCCGAATGCTTCAGCCACCTCCGAAATCCGTCGCTGATCGACCAGCAAGGCCCGCACAACATCGAGCGAGCGGGCCTCCCAGCGACGACAATGCAGCCTTGCTATCCGATCGAATTCCTCGGCTGTAACTGCATCGCTGCTCATGCCATCAGCCTCGGTTGTTCGCGGCCAGCTTCTCGCGCTTGATGGCGCCAGGGGCACCGAACTCGAATTCATCAATGATGAAGCTGAAACCGTACTCCACCTGGTCGTTGCCCAGATCGCGGTTGTTGTTGTCCAGGCGGTATTCGACGATCAGTTGATCGCCAACGCACACATGGTCGGCGATGGACTTGGCCTTCGCGTCGAACGCCGTGAAGGGAATGGAGACTTGACGCTCACGGGCATCACCCGTGTTGCTGTCCTTGCCCGCATACTCGTTGCGGATCAGCGTGAAGTAGCACACCGGGGTCTTGCCGCCGTCGCGGAAGATGGGGGCCTTGGCCACGCGGCCAGTGAAAAAACCTTTGTTGCTCATGATGAGTTTCCCGAAGTTGAAGAAGCGTCGGCATCACCCGACAGAAGAAAGTATAACGCAAGTAAAACAAACAAGCAAGCATAAAACGATTAAAACACATTAGAACGTGTAAAACAAAGTAACCGGATTTTCGACCTCATCCGAACCACCATCACCACCCACCACGATCGCACCGCCCGAGCTGGCCAGTCAGCAGCACTCTCAATCGAAGCCTGGTAGGTTGCATGGTGGGTGGCCGAAGGCCGCCCGGAGATCAGCGTTGAACGCCACCGCCTGGTAGACCATGTGCATCGGCATGCCACCCAGGTTTGTCGCGAGTGCAGCTCTTCCCCAGCAAACCCAACCTCTTCGCGCCATCAAGACGGCATTGAGTTCACACCCAGGCCTGCAAGGCAGGCCAGCAGGCCACCACAGGGCCTACAACGCACGCATTTGGCCAAGTCAATGGGTTGGGGCGCCCGACGCAATTGCTGCGCGTATGCGCCCTGTATTTGGCTCCCTTCCCCGCAGGGCGGGGAAGGGCGGGGGGTTGGGGCCAGCGGTCGCAGTGCCATGTCGGTTGTTGATGCACCAGCCTGGCCAAAACCGACTTCCACCATCAAGACTGGTATTTGGTTCGTGCCAGTAAGTCGCTGCTGTTCTTGATGCGGTCTGCGCGTGTGTGGGGACCAGTTCTCCCCGCTTGCGGGGCTATTCAATCCTCCGGTTCTGGGCCGCAGTCTTTTTCAAGTGTTGACTGGTGATGCCGCCTCTGGTTCCTATGCACGCCGCTTGCGGCGCTGGAATTGGCTGTTCCCGGGCGGGAAGGGGCCAAAGGCCCCGGGCGGAGGCGAAGCCGGAGGAGCCGGAGCGCGAAGCGCGTGAGGCGGCGGAGACCCTCGCGAAATTTGGCTTTTCCACAGCGCGCGAGCCTCCCACTACCAGCAATTCATAGAGGAAAAATTACCGGAAAACCTAAAGGCAAACCTTACAGGTTTAGGGGGGGCCTGATCCCGCACGGCCGAGGGGTCGAATCCCGCGTGGTTAAAGGGGTCTAATCCTGCGTACAAGCGGGGTCTGATCCCGCGCAACGGGGGGGCCAATTCCGCGTGGACAACTTCTGCGAATCACAGGCTTGTCCACGGATTTCAAGCGGCAAATCTCAGTTGATGCAAATGTGTGGACAACTTCACCATCGGGCGCGGCCAAGGCAACGCGATCAGTAGGCCCCAAGGGGGTCTGATCCCGCGTGCCTGCCAGTCAGCAACACCGGCCTGGCGCAACGACAAGGCGCCGCGATGGGCTGGGGGGTCCGATCCCGCGTGAGCCTACGGCGCGCAATGCCAAAAAAAAGGGCCTCCGAAGAGGCCCGCAACACCGGCATGACCGGCGAGGGAGGCAAAGAACGAACGAGAGATCAGGAGCCCTTGTAAGGGATAGGAGGGGGCGAGGGCAGGAGCAAGAGGCCACCAGTGACCCGTTTGACCTTGGCCTTTGGGTAGACGGCCAAAGCATCGCGCAAGGCAGGAAGGAACTTCTTCTTGAAGTCCTTGTCCGGGTCTTTGCCTTGGTACTCCTGGCCGAACTGGTTACGGATGTTCGCCCAATGCAGGAGCACGGGGCGACCGTCAATGCGGTGCAGCCGATCAGCAAGCCACGTATACACGTCCATGGCAAGCGCTGAACCTTTCAGCACACTCAAGGCGCGAATGTCGAGTGGCACGGCATGCGAAATCAACGTCTTGTAATACTCGTCGGAGAAGGTCACGACACCTGGCCACAAAGCGGGCTGGTCATCAGACTTGGCCAACCAAGCCTGAAACTGACGGATCGGCTTGCCGTCGTAGGTGTACGCGCGGCCAGCCGCGTTGAAACCCAAAGTCATCTGACAGGCCGACAAGGCTTGAATCTGCTTGCGGAACATCGTGAACGTGCCTTTTTCCCCGCCACTCGTGTCCTTGCCCAGCAGTCGCAGGAAGTCGCTGGCACTGTTGCCCACGGCCACCTCGGGGGTCTGATACCGCACGGCATACGTGTTCATCCACGCCAACATGAGGCGAGGCAACGTGCCGTAGGGAATGGGCTGTTGCACGAACTTGGCGCCATCCCACAACTTGCCAGCGGACAAGCTCAGGGCCGCGTTGCCACATTGGCGCTCGAACTCGAACACGTCCACCCACTTGCCTGTGGCGCTGTCTTTGTGTCCCACCCTTGAGCGCGGCAAGCCCACCTGACACATGATCGCGTGCATGAAAGCCATCTCTGACGAGCTGGGCGGGTTGCTCGCAATCTCTGTGCTGGCATCGACGATCTTGTCGTCAAGTAGCTTGCGCACAGTTTTCGGCACAAGGATTCCAGAGGGCAGCCGATCAAGCTGCGATGACGCACCTGGTGCGTCGGCAGACGGGGTGAACAAATCGCCCTCGGCAGGCATCTTCGGTGCCCGAGGCGCGCGCTTGGCCTTGATTGCAGCTTGCGGTTTGTTGCTACGGCCTTCGGCGGTTCTTCGCGCCGTCTCGGCTGCGGCTTCGGCGGCAATACCGCCTTCAATCAAGCGCTCACGAAACGCGGCCTCGTCAAAGGCTGATGTGTCTTTGTCATCCATCCTGCGGCTCCTTAGCGTGACGATTCGGCAACCAGGCGCTCAAACTCGGCGGCATATTGCTTATTCAGCGCAGGCACACCGACAAAGAGATTGAAATTCTCGGCGTTCGACTTCAGCGGATCACCCTTGCGACCACTCATCGCAGCCTTGGTGAAACTGGCGCTACCGAACCCGACGCGCTCATCATCACCAACGATGAACGTGTGGTGCATTATCGCGCGACTACCATGGAGCCAAATTGGCACGCCACTGTTGCGCAGATAGGTTGCACCGCTATCCCCTTTGCCCGCCTCCTTTGCATCGAGCACGACGCGAACATCAAGGCCTCGGGCTTTGGCTTGTGCGATGGCCCGAGCGATGTCGGGATGAGTCAACACGTAGGCAGCCACCCATACGCGACGCTGGTTCTTGCTGATGAAGTCCACGACGTACATGGTGATGTCGTCTTGCGGTGCTGTGTAGACATCAACGGCACCACCGTTGAGATTCACACGCTCTGCGGCGTTGACACTGGTGGCACCAAAAGCCATAGCCAAGCCAGCGGCCAGTGCGGTAAGATGTTTGAACGTCATGATGAGTTTCCCGAAAATTACGATTTATGACGGCGCCCAGGAGTTTGCCCCCCTGGGCGTTTTTTTTGCCTGTTAGATGGTACAGCCACGGACCTTGCAGGCCTCTTGGTACAAGTTGCGGCCAGCAAAGAAAACAGGGTCCGCGCGCCACTCGGGATAAGCGTCCTGCTTGTCCGGCGACAACAAGAACTTGAAACAGGTATCGCGGCTCACCTGAGCCTTGCCGTTCTCAATCGGCGCCACCTCAAGCCAGTCATGCCGAGCACCCATGGCCAGGTACTCGCGGCCAGCCAGGTCGCGCACCACGTCACCGTGGTTCAAGTCGCCAGCAGCATCCGGCGTCAAGCGGTTGGCCACCTCTTGCACGCTGTACGAGCTGCGAAACTGCGCAGGCAACGGGCCAGGTCCATCGAACAGCACGCGGTAATAGCCAGGCTGAACAGCAGCACCACCCCAATCAATGGCTTGGCCAGCGCGGGCCTGCTCCACCAATCGCGGCACAAAACTCGCATCACCATAGCCGAAACGGATCTCACGACGCTCACCGGCTTTCGTTGAATAGCGAAGCCCCGTGATGTCACGTACAGCTTCAATGACCATGAAGGAACTCTGAATCTTGGCCCCCAAATTGCCTGCTCTTTGGTGAGCCTCGGAGGGTTCGGGAGGAAAGCCCGAATCGGTGGTGGGCGCGACGGTGTTGGTTGTGCTTGCGTTCATGGTTTGCCTTCGTCCTTCGTCTCGTTGATCTCTGCTCTTTGG
>NZ_CAKKNB010000005.1 GCF_918741295.1 Aquabacterium sp. CECT 9606 | reverse complement strand
TGCCGCTGGGCTCGTAGACGCTGTGAAAGAGCATGCCTTCCTGCATGGGGGACAAGGGGTACAGGTCGTCCACGCGCACGGCAGGCAAGGCCAGCGCGTCCAGTTGATGCTGGTTCAGCCCGGACAGCGGCACGTCCGATGGCGTCAGCCCGGCTGCACCGCTGCCGCAGTGGGTGATCAGGGCATGCAGTTCACTCAGGCAGTCGTCCAGCAGGGACGACATGGTGCCCGCGTCAACACGCGATGCCGGGTAGCTCATGCTCAGGCTCAGCACGCCTTGGGCGACCTGGGCGCTGACCGACAGCGCATGCCAGGGCTGGGCCTGCGGGTCCATCGGGGTGCCGAGGGATTCCGACGCAGGCGTCCAGTCCGCGAGGGCATCGAGTCCGCTGTCGATCTGGCCCAGGTAGTTGAAAACGACCTGCGCCTTGGGCAAGGCGGCCAGCGCCTCGCGTTGCGCGACGGTGCCCAGGTGCTTGAGCAGGCCATGACCCACGCCCTTGTGGGGCACCTGCCGCAGATGCTCCTTGACCCGCTTGAGCGCCTGGCCAGGCTCACCCAACGCATCCAGCTCGATCGGATACAGGCTGGTGAACCAGCCGACCGTGCGCGACAAGTCGATGTCCGCATGCAGGTTCTCCCGGCCATGCCCTTCCAGGTCGATCAGGATGCGCTCGTGACCACTCCAGCGGCAAAGCGCACGCCCCAGGGCGGTCAGCAGCAGATCGTTGACCTGCGTGCGGTAGGCGGCGGGCGCGTCTTTCAGCAAGGCCTGTGTGGCCACGGCATCGAGCTGGCGCGTCACGCTGGCCTGCTGGCCGCGCGAACCATGTGGCGACTCGGCCTGCGCCAAAGGCAGGCTGAAGGGCACATCGGCCAGCTTGCTCCACCAGGGCATATCGGCGGCATGCACCGGCAAACTGTCCAACAGCCGTCGAGCCCAGCTTTGGTAACTGCTCGTTCGCGCAGGCAGGCTCAGGGCTTGCCCGGCCACGAGTTGGCCATAGGCCAAGTGCAAGTCCTCGACCAGCACGCGCCACGACACCCCATCGACCACCAGATGGTGAGCCGTCAACAGCAGGCGATTCGTGCCATCGGCCATGGACACGGCCAGTGCGCGCATCAGCGGGCCATGGGCTAGATCCAGGCTGCGATGCGCTTCATCGCACAGCGCCTCCAACTCGGTGGCGTCGCGGGCCTGGCGAATCCACAATAGCTCGGGCTGCAAGGCAGCCGCACCATAGGCTTGCTGCCAGACACCCGCTTCCTGACGATAGCGCAGGCGCAGGCCATCGTGCTGCTGCACCAATGCGTGCAGCGCCTGGGCCAGCAGGCCCGTGTCCAAAGGCAGATGAGTTTGCAGCAGCAGCGCCTGATTCCAGTGCGCGCGCGTGGGCACGGCGCGCCCGAAGAACTCGCATTGGATGGGCAGAAGCGGCACCTCGCCCTGCGCGGCATCCTGGCCAGCCGCCGTCATGGCGGCAACCGGCTGCATCACCTGGGCCAGGTCAGCCACACGCTGCCGCTCGAACATCTGCCGGGGCGTGATCCACCAACCGGCCTTGCGGGCCCGCGCCACGATCTGCAGGCTCAGGATGGAATCCCCGCCCAGTTCAAAGAAGTTGTCTTGCCGGCCGATGGCCTGCACACTCAGGACCTCGGACCAGATACCCGCCAGCACCCGTTCGGCCTCGCCTTGCGGTGCCTCGGCCTCGCTGTCGTGCCCCGTCACATCAGGCGCAGGCAATGCCTTGCGGTCGACCTTGCCGTTGGCATTCAAGGGCAACTGATCCAGCACCATGATCAGCGCGGGCACCATGTAGTCCGGCAGGTCCAGGGCCAGTTGCGCCTTGATGCCCGGCGTGTGCAGAACCTGAGCGCCCGACACATAGGCCACCAGGCGCGCGCCTGCGGCCAACGGCTGCACCACCACGACGGCTTCGCGCACGCCAGCCTGGCGCAACAACTGCGCCTCGATCTCGCCAAGCTCGATGCGAAAGCCCCGGATCTTGACCTGGTGGTCGATGCGGCCCAGGTATTCGATCTGGCCATCCAGGC
Organism: Aquabacterium sp. CECT 9606; assembly: GCF_918741295.1. Classification (GTDB taxonomy): domain Bacteria; phylum Pseudomonadota; class Gammaproteobacteria; order Burkholderiales; family Burkholderiaceae_C; genus Aquabacterium. The sequence continues at coordinate 277,977 of NZ_CAKKNB010000005.1, read as the reverse complement.
GCCAGCGCACCAGGTCGCCGGTTCGGTACAAGCGCTCGCCCGTGGTGCTGAAGGGGTCGGCCACGAAGCGCTCGGCCGTCAAGCCGTGGCGCCCGACATAGCCGCGGGCCAGGCCGATGCCGCCCAGGTACAGCTCGCCAGCCACGCCTTGTGGCAACAAGTTCAGGCCGGCGTCCAGCACGCGCACGGTGGTGTCGGCGATGGGCTGGCCGATGGCCACGTGGTTCAGGCCATCGTCACGGCAAGTCCAATGGGTGACATCGATGGCCGCTTCGGTCGGGCCATACAGGTTGTACAGGCCGGCGCCCGGCAGGCGTGAGAAGACCTGGTTCTGCAACTCGGCAGGCAAGGCTTCGCCACTGCAGACGATGCGCCTGAGCGAGGTGCAGACACCCACGCCTTGGTGCGCCATGAAGGCCTGCAGCATGGATGGCACGAAGTGCAACGTGCTCACGCCATGCCGCTGAATCAGCCCGATCAGTCGATCAGGATCACGGTGATCGCCGGGACGCGCCACGGCCAGGCGCGCACCCACCATCAGCGGCCAGAAGAATTCCCACACCGACACGTCAAAGCTGAAGGGCGTCTTCTGCAGCACCGTGTCCGCCGGGGTCAGGGCATAGGCCGACTGCATCCAGGCCAGGCGGTTGTGCAAGGAGCGATGGCGGTTGGCCGCGCCCTTGGGGCGGCCGGTCGACCCGGACGTGTAGATCACATACGCCAGGCTGTCGCCATGCAGAGGCACGCAAGGATCGTGGTCAGGCTCGGCGCTCAGGTCCAACGTGTCGAGGCACCATGTGCGCAAAGCACCCGTGGCGGTCTCGACAACGGGCAGGCCAGGCAACACATGGCTTTGCGTCAGCAACAGGCCCATGCCGCTGTCCTGCATCATGTAGGCCAGGCGGTCCTTGGGATACTCTGGGTCCAGCGGCACATAGGCGCCCCCTGCTTTCATGATCGCCAGCAGGCCAACCACCATCTCGATAGACCGCTCTACCGCGATACCGACCAGAACCTCGGGTTGCAGGCCTTGCCCGATCAGGAGGTGGGCCAATTGGTTGGCCCGCCGGTTGAGCTGGCCGTAGCTCAAGGTGGTCTGCTCGAAAACCAGGGCCGGCGCATCCGGTGTCCGAGCGGCCTGGCGCTCAATCAGGTGATGCACCTGCGTGCCATCGGCATGGTGCGTGCGGTTCACGCTCCATTGGCCGAGCACGGCTTGTTCAGGCGCACTCAGCCAGGCGACATCGCCCAAGGGCAAATCCGGCTGACTGGCCAGCGCCTGGAGCATGGCCTGGTAGTGGCCCACCAGACGAGCGATGGTCTCGGGCTCGAACAGCTCACGGGCGTAGCTGAGCATGATGTGCACGCCGCCTTGCGCATCTTCGGTGGTGTGCAGGGCCAGCTCGAACTGCGCGGCCTGCTCGCCCAGATCCCAGGGCTGCACGGTCAAGCCGGGCACCTGGGCTAAGGCGCCGCGCTGGTCGCGCTGATGGTTCAACAGCACCTGGAACAGGGGGCTGTGGTTCAGGCTGCGCTCGGGCTGCAGGGCCTCCACGAGTTGCTCGAAAGGCAGGTCCTGGTTCGACTGCGCGCCCAGCGCGGCGTCTTTGGCCTGCGCCAGCACCTGGCTGAGCGGCATGCGGGCATGCAGAAGGTTGCGCAGCACCTGGGTGTTGACGAAAAAGCCCACCACGCCCTGTGTCTCGATGCGGTGTCGGTTGGCGACGGGCACGCCCACGCGGATGTCATCCTGTCCGGTGTAGCGTTGCAACAGCGCCTGCCAGCCAGCCAGCAAGGCCATGAACAAGGTGGCGCCCTGCTCGTGCGCTCGGCGCTGCAGATCGTGCACCAAGGCGACAGGCAGGGTCTGCTGGTGATGGGCAGCCCGGTAGACGGGCTGGGCCTGACGCGGGTGGTCCGTGGCCAGTTGCAGCACGGGGTGCTCACCGTCCTCCAGGCCGCTTTCAAGCTGGTTCTTCCAGTAACTGAGCTGACGATCCTTCTCGCCATCGGCCAGCCACTGGCGTTGCCAAGCGGCGTAGTCCGCATATTGGATGGCCAAGGGCGGCAAGCTGGCTTCCTGGCCCGCCAGGTGGGCGCGGTAAAGCGCCACGAACTCGTCAACGATGACTTGCATGGACCAGCCGTCAGAGACGATGTGGTGCATCGCCACGGCCAGCAGGTGCGTGCGCGCGTCCATGCGGATCACGGCCACACGCAACAGCGGGCCGTTGCCCAGGTCAAATGGGGTCTGGTTGACTTGCCGGGCCTGCGCTTGCGCCAGGCTGGTTCGTTCAGCCTCGTCGGCTTGCGACACGTCGATCAGCGGGACGTCCAGTGCCACCACGGCTTGGATCCACTGCTCGGCCAGGCCGTCGGCACTGGCGCGGAACACCGTGCGCAGCGACTCATGCCGATCGACCAACGCCTGGAACGCACGCCTCAAGGCATCGAGGTTCAGTTCGCCCTGCAATTGCAGGCCGCCAGAGACATGGTAGGCCGAGCTGGCCGGGTCCAACTGCCACAGGAACCATTGCCGCGCCTGCGCGGACGACAACGGCATCGGAGCTTGCCTGCGCTGTGCATCCAGGCGCGCGATGAGCGGCTCGGCACTGCGCGCAGCCTTGGCCGATGGCTTGCTCACGGACAGCGCCAGACCGCTCAGCGACTGGCTTTCAAACAGTTGCTTGGGCAGCAGGTGGACGCCGCGCTTGCGCGCCCGGGCAACCACCTTCAAGCTCAGGATAGAGTCGCCCCCCAGTTCGAAGAAGTTGTCGTGTCGGCTCACCTGGTCACGGCCCAGGACTTCTGCCCAGACGGCGGCCAATGTTTCTTCCACCTCGCCTTGCGGGGCTTCATGAGCGTCCCCGGCCATGGCCTGCGGCTTGGGCAGGGCCTGGCGGTCAAGCTTGCCATTGGCATTCAGCGGCAACTGGGCCAGCACCATGATCACACTGGGCACCATGTAGTCGGGCAGGACCGCTGCCAAACCGGCCTTCAGTGCCACCACGTCCAGCGGTTGCGCGGCCTGGTCGGCCTGAGGCACCACATAGGCAGCCAGCGCGCTACGGCCATCGTCCTCCTGCACCAGCACCACGGCGGCTTCATGCACGCCGGGCTGCGCCCGCAAGGCCGAGGCCACTTCACTCAGCTCAACGCGGTAGCCGCGCACCTTGACCTGGTCGTCGACCCGGCCCAGGAAGGCCAGGCCGCCCTGCTGGCCAAGCTGGCGCACCCGGTCGCCCGTGCGGTAAAGGCGCGCGCCAGCTTGCCATGGATGGGGCACGAAGCGCTCGGCGGTGGCACCAGCCCGCTGCTGGTAACCCCGCGCCAGGGCTGACCCGCCCAGGTACAGCTCGCCCGCCGCGCCCTGCGGTACGGGGTTCAGATCCGCGTCCAGCACCCAGGCGTCGACATTTGCCAGGGGCCGGCCTAAAGGCAAATGCGTGGCATGGCGATCAGCCTCCGACGCCGCCTGCGTGAGCACCCCGACGGTGGTTTCCGTGGGGCCGTAGTGATTGAGCACGCGGCAGCCCGGCTTCAAGGCCTGGATCTGGTCCAGCAGGCGCCATGAAGTGGCTTCGCCGCCCACAACCAGGGTGTGCCGAGGCAACACCTGCTCGGGCCGCGCGGCCTGCATCAAAGCCTGCAAATGGCTGGGCACGATCTTGAGCACGTCCACCTGGTGCGCGTGCATGTACTGCGCGAACGCGTCCGGGTCAAAGACACGCTGCGCGCTGATCAGGTGCAACGTGCGGCCCGAGCACAGCGCGCCGAACAAGCTGGTGTGGCCCAGGTCGGCCGCCACCGTGGAGACCATGGCCAGGCTCTTGACCGTGCCCGGCAAGGCCAGGCGGGCCAGCACGGCCTGCACGTAGTTGGCCAGCGCGCCATGGCCGACCACCACGCCCTTGGGCCGCCCGGTCGAGCCGGAGGTGTAGATGACGTAGGCGGCCTGGTCGGGATGGGGCTGGTGACGCAAAGGGGCTGCGGGCTCGCCATCGATGATGTCGTGTTCAAACGCGAGCGCCAGCACCGGCACATCTGGCGTCCAGGAAGGGGCCTGCGTGCTGAGCAACCAGCCCGCGCCGCTGTCGGCCAACTGGTAGGCCAGCCGGTCTGCGGGCAGTTGCGGGTCCAGCGGCACGAACACGCCACCGGCCTTGAGCACGGCCAGCAGGCCGAGCACGAATTCGCCTTCGCGCGGGGCATGCACGCCCACGCGCACTTCCGGGCCCACGCCCAGGGCGCGCAGCCTTTGCGCCAGGCGCTCGCTCTGCGCGTCCAGCTGCTGGTAAGTCCAGGCCTGGTCCTCGAAGCGCACCGCGTCTGTCTGGGGTAAGCGGGCCACGCTGCGCTGCCACAGCGACAGGACGTGGCTATCCGCCCATGCCACGGCCTCGCCCTGAAGGCATGCATCTTCGACAGGCACAGCAGGCAGGAATCCATCCCCCAGCGAGCAGGACGGGTCACGCACGGCCGCTTGCGCCAGTTGCACCCACAAAGCCGCCATGCGGTCGATGCTGGCGTCCTCGAACAAGTCAGCCGCATAGGCCCATGTGGTCTCGATGCCCTGGCCGCTGTCGACAAAATCGAAGCTGAGGTCAAAGTGGGCACGTCCGCCCGACAGCTCTTCCAGGCGCACCTCAAGTCCAGCGGCCAATCGCACATCGGGCCACGCCGATTGCTCGGTGCACTTGACCTGGAAGAGCGGATGCACGCCAGCCTGACGCTCAGGCAGCAAGGCCGCCACCAGTGCATCGAAAGGCAGGTCCTGGTGGGACTGGGCGCCCAGCACCGTTTCACGCACCTGGGACAGCCAATCCGAAAATCCGAGGCGCGTGTCCATCTGGGCACGCAACACCTGCACATTGGCCACATAGCCCACCAAGCCATGGGTTTCGGCGCGCAGGCGGTTGGCGGTTGGCGAGCCGATGCGGATGTCGGTCTGCCCCGTCAGGCGGTTCAAGGTCAGCCCGAACAGGGCCAGCATCACCATGTAAAGCGAGGTGCCCTGCGCCTTGGCCACCTCGCGCAGCTTAGCGCTCAGCTCGGCCGGCAAGGCCTGCACGAGTCGGCCTTCGGGCGCATGGCGCATGGCCTCGCGTGGGCGGTCCAGTGGCAAGTCCAGCACGGGGTGCAGGCTGCCCAGGCTGGCCTGCCAATAGGCCAGTTGCCGGTCCTGCTCACCCGCCTCCATCCAGTTGCGCTGCCACACGGCATAGTCCGCGTAGCGGATCGGCAAGGATGCCAAGCTGGGCGACTGGCTCAGGGCGTGGGCCTCGTACAGGGCCAGCAACTCGTCCATCAGGATGCGCAGCGACCAGGCGTCGGCCGCGATGTGGTGGACCACGATGGCCAGCAGGTGTTCGGCATCGCCGATCCGGAACAGCGCCGCGCGCCAGGGCGCTTGCGCGTCGAGCTGGAAGGCCTGCTCCGCGAAGGCCTGGGCCTGCTGGCGGGCCATCGCTTCACGCACCGCCATGGGCGATGGGCGCAGATCGCTGTGGCTCAAAACCACCTCGGCATCGGGCAGGATGCGCTGCCAGGGCTCGCCCTGTGCGTCGGCCACGAAGACTGTGCGCAGCACCTCGTGGCGCCGCGCCAGATCGCCCATGCTGCGGCGCAACGCTGCCTCGTCCAGCGGCCCGCTCAGGTGCAGCAGACCGGGCATGTTGTAGGCGGGGCTGGCCTGGTCCAACTGCCAGGTCAGCCACAGGCCGCGCTGTGCCATCGACAAAGGCAGGTCATCAGCGGGTTCGCTCTCCAGCCTCACGATGGGCAACTCGGCGAAGTTCAACCCAGCGGCCTGCATCCTGGCCAGGAAGGCACGGCGTGAAGCGGGCTTCAGGGCGGCAAAGCGCCGGGCCAGTTGTTGGTCTTCGTCGCGGCTCATGTCTTGTTCATTCCTCAAATTCTGTCAGGAGACGGTCCATCTCCGAAAGCCGGTGTGCCCGGCTCTGGCCAAATCGCTCGGCTGGTAGCAAGGCCGCCAGCACACTCAGGCTGCTGTGCTCGAACAGGCTACGCACGGCCAACTCGCAGCCATGGCGCTGGGCCAGCAAAGCGGTGATCTGGATGGCGGCCAGCGAGTGCCCGCCCAGCTCGAAGAAGTTGTCGTGGCGGCCCACGCGCTCGGCACCCAGTACCTGGGCCCAGATGGCGGCCAAGGCCTGCTCAACCTCGCCCTGCGGCGCCTCGAACTGCGCGGCCAGGGCGGCATCCGGCCTGGGCAGCGCATGGCGATCGATCTTGCCGTTGGGGTTCAAAGGCAAGGCATCAAGCACCATGATCACGCCAGGCACCATGTAGTCGGGCAAGGTGCGGGCCAACTGCGCACGCAGCGCACCGGCGTGCAAAGCTGCGCCCATGCCACCCGCCACGTAGGCAATCAGCCGGAGGCCAGATGCGGCCGGTTCGGCCAGCACCAGGGCTTGGCGCACACCGTCCTGACGCAGCAACTCGGCCTCGACCTCGCCGAGTTCGATGCGAAAGCCCCGGATCTTGACCTGGTGGTCCAGGCGCCCCAGGTACTGCAGGCGCCCCTCGGCATCCCAGCGCACCAGGTCGCCTGTGCGGTAGAGCCGGCCACCACGCTCGTCGAAGGCGTTCGCCACGAAGCGCTCGGCCGTCAGGCCGGGACGCTGACCATAGCCACGCGCCAGCAGCTCACCACCGATGCACAGCTCACCCGCCACACCAGGCGGCACCAGGTGCAGGTTCGCATCCAGCACGTACAACTGACGCCCAGCCAGCGGCCTGCCGATGGGCAGGGGATTGGGCCAGGGCCGTGGCAGTTCAGCGCAATCCTGCACCGTGGCCGTGACTGTGGCCTCCGTGGGCCCATAAGTGTTCAGCAAACGGATGTGCGACATGCCTGCGTCCTGCCAGGCCTTCAGGCCTTCGGGCGGCATGGCTTCACCGCCGGCATGGACCTGGCGGAGCACGCCGTAGTCATGCAATCCTCGTCGCGCAAAGTCCTGGACCAGCAGGAACCAGTAAGCGGTGGTCAGGTCGACCACGCTGATGCGTTGGTCGATCAGTTCGCGGTGGAAGGTTTCGCTGTCCCACAGTTGCGGGCCGCGCAGCACGATGGCCGCCCCGGCGCACAGGGTGGGGAACACCTGTTCGATGAAGCCGTCAAAGTTCAGGGTCGAGAACTGGAGCATTCGGTCGCCCGGCGTGAGCCCGAAGAAGCCGATGCCCACTTGCGCATGCTCGGCCAGCGCGTGGTGGGCCACGCACACGCCCTTGGGCTTGCCGGTCGAGCCCGAGGTGTAGATGACATAGGCCAGGTGGTGCCCATGCACCCGGACGGCCGGATCGTGATCGGGACCGGCCTCGTCGACCATCTGGTCCACGCACAGAACGCGCACACCTTCGTGGGTGGGCAGACTTGGCAGCAGCGAGGCCTGCGTGAGGACCAGCGACAGGCCGCTGTCCTTGACCATGTAGGCCAAACGATCCACCGGGTAGTCCGGGTCCAGCGGCACATAGGCACCGCCGGCCTTCAGGATGGCCAGCAAGGCCACGATCATGTCCACGCCCCGCTCCAGCGAGAGACCCACACGCGACTCGGGCCGCACGCCCAGCGCGATCAGCCGGTGGGCCAGGCGATTGGCCCGGCGGTTCAGCTCGGCATGGCTGAGCACCACGTCATCGTGGATCAGCGCATGGGCCTGTGGTCGGCTCAAGGCCTGCGCCTCGATCAGCATGTGGACGGGATCGGTGCTGCGATGGCGTTCAGCGTTGGCATGCCACTGCCACAACTGCGCGCGCTCACGGTCAAGCAAGGTGTCCAACTGGCCCAAAGGCAATGAGGCCTTGCCGGGCAAGCGCTGCAAGAGCATGTCCAGACGCGCCGCGATGCCCGCCACCGTGCCCTGGTCGAAGGACCTGGGATCGTGGCTGAACACCAGCTTGATCTCTCCAGCCTGCTCCAGCATCACGCTGACCGTCAGCGGATAGTGCGTGTCGTCGCGGAAGCGCAGCGCGGACAAGCGTGCCGCGCCTTGCTCGTCACCCTTCAAGGCGGCGTCAATGGGGTAGTTCTCGAAGACCAGGATGCTGTCGAACAAGGCCTGTCCGCCCTGCCCCGACCAACGCTGGATCTCCGACAGCGGCGTGTGCTCGTGCTCTCGTCCCGCCAGGTTGGCCGCTTGCAGTTCGCGCAGCCAGTCGCCCAGGGCCATCGCAGCCTGCGGTGTGGCAACCACGGGCACCGTGTTGATGAACAGGCCCAGCAGTTGCTCGACACCGGGCAAGTCGGCAGGCCGGCCAGCCGTGGTCGCCCCAAAGCACACGGTTTGTTGGCCGGTGCAACGTTGCAGCAGCAAGGCCCAGGCGGCCTGAACAATGGTGTTCAGGGTGACATGCTCTCGCCGTGCCAAAGCCAGCAGGGCCGCCGCATGCGCGGCATCGATCAGCAAGGACTGTTGTTGCATGGGTGCCTGGCCCAAGGGCAGTGCCTGGGGCCTGGGCCAGACCTCGGCCAAGCGCGTCGGCCCTGCCATGTCCTTCAATTGCCCGCTCCAGTACTCGCGGGCCGCTTGCTGATCGACGCCTTGCAGCCAAGCGATGTAGTCGCGGTAGCTGCTGGCGATGGTGGGCGATGCGTCTTGCACTGTTTGTGGCCTCAACACCTCGGCCATCAGGCGCGCCGTGCTCCAGCCGTCCAGCAGCAGGTGGTGGCTGGTCCAGATGAAGTGGTGTGTGTCCTCGCTGATCCGCACCAGCGCCAGGCGTGTCAAGGGTGGTCGCGCCAGATCGAAGCCCTTCGCCAGATCAGCTTGCGCCAGCGCATCCAGCGCGTCGGACAGATCGCCATCATGGCCACGCCAGTCGAGCAGGTGAATGGGCAGGTCCACGCCCCGCGCCACCCACTGCAAAGGTGGGTCCATGCGGGCCAGGAAGCCCGTGCGCAGGATCGCATGGCGCTGGAAAGCCTCGCGCCAGGCGGTCTGGAATGCCGTCACGTCCAGGCCTGCGATGTCCACCCGCAACTGCGTCAGGTAGGCGCTGCCATCGGGGTCCAGCACACTGTGGAAGAGCATGCCCTGTTGCATGGGCGACAAGGGGTACAGGTCTTCCACCTCACCCATGGGCACCGGCAGCGCGTCCAACGCGGGTTGGTCGATGCGGGCCAACGGAAAATCCGAAGGCGTGGCGCCAGCCACGCCAGGGGCCGTGCAAAGGGCGATCAAGCCGCGCAACTCGGCCTCGCAGCGCGTGACCAGCGCGGCGATGGTGTCGCGCCGGTGGCGTGCCTCGCTGTAGCTGAAGCGCAGGCTCAGCTCTCCACCCTGCACCTGGCCATTGATGGCCAAGGCATGCCAGCGTGGGGCACCTGCATCCTGCCAGGGGCCGGTGGATTCTTCCTGCGCAAGCTGCCATGGCGAGCCTGCGCCAAAGCTGGTGTCGAACTGGCCCAGGTAATTGAACACCACCTGCGGCTGCGGCAAGTCGGCCAGTGCAGCGCGCTGCTGCGCATCACCCAAGTGCTTGAGCACGCCATGTCCCAGCCCCTTGTGCGGCACTTGCCGCAATTGCTCTTTGACGCGCTGCAAGGCCTGAGTCGGTGTGCCCTGCGCATCCAGCAGCACCGGGTAAATCGATGTGAACCAGCCCACCGTGCGTGACAGGTCCAGGTCGCCCTCGGTGTCTTCTCGGCCATGCCCCTCCAGATCGATCAGCAGGCGATCCTGCCCACTCCAGGCGCACAAGGCGCGGCCCAGCGCGGTCAGCAAGATGTCGTTGACCTGGGTGCGGTAGGCCGCAGGCGCCAACTTGAGCAAGGCCTGCGTGGCCGCCTGGTCCAGCTTGAGGCTCAAGTGCGATTCGCCCGCCACCGTGTCGCCACCTGTTGCAACCCCTGGCGGCACATCGGAAGGCAGCTCGACCGGCAACCCCGCCAGAGACTGCCAATGGGCCAATTGCGCGCCATGCAAGGGCACATCGCGCTGCAGGCGCTGTGACCAGGCCTGGTAGCTGCAGGTCTTGTCCGGCAGCACGACCGGCTGATGCGCGGCCAGTTGCGCGCAAGCGGTTTGAAGGTCTTCCAACAAGATGCGCCACGACACCCCGTCGATCACCAAGTGGTGCGCCACCAGCAGGAGGCGCGCGCCGCCATCCACCAGCTCGACCAGCAAGGCACGCAGCAAGGGGCCCGCGGCCAGGTCCAGGCTGCGCTGGGCGTCTGCGCACAAGGCTTCGATCTGTCCCGCATCTGTGGCCCGGCGAACCCACAAGCAATCCTGCGGCGCGTGTTCCGCATGCGCCTGGGTCCAGGCACCGCGCTGATCGGCTTCACGCGTGAAGCGCAAACGCAAGCCGTCATGGTGTCGCACCAGCGCATCCAGTGCTTGCGCCAGCACGGCGGCGTCCAGCCCTTGCGGGCAGGCCAGCATCACCGCCTGATTCCAATGGTGGGGCGCCGGCACCTCATGCTCAAAGAATGCGGCTTGGATCGGCAGCAATGGCACCTGTCCTGTCACGACCTCCGAGGTCTGCGCCTTGGCCGTCGCAGCCTGTGCCACGCCAGCCAGGGCGGCCACAGTCTGGCGTTCGAACAACTGACGCGGCGTCAGCTTCCAGCCCGCCTGGCGGGCTCGCGCCACGATCTGCAGGCTGAGGATGGAATCACCCCCCAGTTCGAAGAAATTGTCATGGCGGCCCACACGCTGGACGCCCAGCACGGCTTGCCAGACCGATGCCAATGCCTGCTCCGCCACGCCTTGCGGCGCTTCGTACACGGCCTCGCTCGCCAGCTCAGGTTCAGGCAATGCCTTGCGGTCGACCTTGCCATTGGCATTGAGCGGCAGGCCCGCCAGCACCACGATGGCGCCGGGCACCATGTAGTCGGGCAGCGCCCGCGCCAGGTCTTCCCTCAGCCGGGCCAAGTCCAGCGTCATGCCCTCATGGGGTGCGACATAGGCGACCAGGCGGGCCCCCGTGGCCACCGTCTGCGCCACCACGACTGCTTCTTTCACGCCAGCCTGCGCCAGCAGTTGCGCTTCGACCTCGCCCAGTTCGATGCGGAAACCGCGGATCTTCACCTGGTGGTCGATGCGGCCCAGGTACTCGATCTGACCGTCCGATCGCCAGCGCACCAGATCGCCGGTGCGGTACAACCGCCCGCCATCGCCACTGAGCGGGTCGGCCACGAAGCGTTCGGCCGTCAGGGCGGGCCGATGCCAGTAACCGCGCGCCAAACCTGCGCCCCCCAGCACCAGCTCGCCCGCCACGCCACGCGGCACGGCTTGCAGGTCGGCATCCAGCACATGGACGCTCACATCACCGATCGGCCGGCCGATCGGCACGGTCAGCGCACCATCGTGGCGGCAATCCCAGTACGTCACCTCGATGGCCGCCTCGGTGGGGCCATACAAATTCAGCAGCTCAACGCCCGGCCACAGGGTCAGCACCTGGTTCTGCAGATCAGCCGGCAAAGCCTCGCCACTGCAGATGATGCGCTTCAAGCCGCCACAAGCCTCAATGCCTTCATGGCCCATGAAAGCCCGCAGCATGGACGGCACGAAATGGAGGGTGCTCACGCCATGCTGCAAGATCAGCTCGACCAGCCTGCCCGGATCGCGGTGATCGCCCGGCCCCGCCAGGGCCAGCCTGGCCCCCACGGTCAAGGGCCAGAAAAACTCCCAGAAGGAGATGTCGAAACTGAACGGTGTCTTCTGCAAGACCGTGTCGTCCGCGCCAAGGGGCTGGTGCTGCTGGCCCCAGGCCAGGCGATTGAGCAGTGAGCGGTGCCGGTTGCCTGCGCCCTTGGGTCGCCCCGTTGAGCCCGAGGTGTAGATCACATAGATCAGGTTCTCGCCATGCAGCGGAACATCGGGGTTGTGAGCAGGTTCGCTGCCCAGATCCAGTCCGTCCATCGCCAGCACGGTCAGGCCATCCAACTTCGGCAAGCGGTCGTTCAGATGCTGCTGGCTCAGCAGCAGCCCGATCCCGCTGTCTTCGACCACATAGGACAGGCGCTCGACAGGGTGGTCCGGGTCCAGAGGCACATAGGCGCCGCCAGCCTTCATGATGCCCAACACACCAACCACCATGTCGATGGAACGCTCGGCCGCGATGCCCACCCTGGTCTCTGGCCGCACACCCAGGCCGATCAGGTGGTGCGCCAACTGATTGGCACGCCGATTCAGCTCGGTATAGCTCAGCACCGCCTCGCCAAACACCAGGGCCACGGCATTGGGGCTGTTCACGACTTGTTGCTCGAAGAGGTGATGGACCACCGCGATCGATGGCGCCAACGGTGGCACCGCACCCTTGTTTCGGCTCCAAGAATCGACCTGGGCCAGCTCTTCCTCGCTCATCAAGGCCACATCGCCAACCGGCAGCGAAGACTGGTGCACCAGGGCCTTCAGCACCTGCACATAGTGCCCGGCCAGGCGGGCCATCGTTGAAGCCTCGAACAATTCAGCCGCGTAGACCAGCCTGCCTTTCAATGTGCCATCCGGTCGCTCGCGCACCTCCAACGTCAGCTCGAACTGCGCGGCGGCCACGTCCAGTGGATGGTCGTTCAGCACGATGCCCGGCAGCGCCTGCAAAGCACGGTGATCTTCGACCAGGTGGTTGAACATGACCTGGAACAGCGGACTGTGGCTCAGACTGCGTTCGCCCTGCAAGGCATCGACCAGTTGTTCGAAAGGCATGTCCTGGTGCCCCTGAGCACCCAAGGCGGCCTCCCTGGTCTGTGCCAGCACTTGGGCCAGGCTGCTGCGGCCCCGCACCTGGTTGCGCAAGACCAGGGTGTTCACGAAGAAGCCGATCACCCCTTCGGTGCCGATGCGGTGGCGGTTGGCCACAGGCACGCCCACCCGCACATCCTCCTGGCCGGTGTAGCGGTGCAAAAGCGCCTGGAAGCCGGCCAGCAGCAGCATGAACAAGGTCACGCCACCGCCCTGCGCCACCTGACGCAATTCACCCACCAGCGTCTGGGGGAGTTCAAAGACATGCAATCCGGCCCGGTTGCTGCCGCCCGCCTGGCGCGGATGGTCGGTTGGCAAGGCCAGCACCGGCTGCTCGTCACCCAGTTGCGCGCGCCAGTAGGCCAATTGCCGTTCGCCCTCGCCGGCGGCCAGCCAATCGCGCTGCCAGACGGCATGGTCGACATACTGAATCGGCAATGTGGGCAAGGCAGGCGCTTGTCCCTTCAGATGCGCCAGATAGCGTGTGGCCAGCTCATCGATGAACACCTGCATCGATGCGCCGTCAGACACGATGTGGTGCATGACCAGCACCAGGATGTGCTCGTCGTCCTTCAACTGGATCAAGGCCGCGCGCAGCAAGGGCCCACGCGTGAGGTCGAAAGGCACATCGTTCACGCTTTGCGCAAGCCGTGCCGCGCGAGTCTCGCGCCCACCCGGCTCCATCCCTCGGAGATCATGCAGGGGCACCTCAAGCGCCAGGCTGGGCAGAATCCGCTGCGCGGCCTGACCATCGCCCTGGTCAACGAACAGCGTGCGCAGCGACTCGTGCCTGGCCACCAAACCCGCCACGCCCGCACGAAGGGCCGACACGTCCAACGCACCGCTCAGGCGCACTGCCCCGCTGACATGGTAGGCCGTGCCTTTGGGATCGAGCTGCCAGAGGAACCATTGGCGCTGCTGCGCATGCGACAAGGGCAGCGGCGCAGCACGGCGCTCGGCCGACAGCACCGGCACCACCAGCCTGGCCTTGGGCGTGCCGAGGCTGCGCAAACGTCTGACCTCAGCCGCCATGGCATTCAAACGAGGGTGCTCGAAAACCAATCGGACCGGGTAGTCAATGGCCCATTGGTCACCAACGCGCGCCGCCAACTGCACCGCCGCCAGCGAGTCGCCGCCGCTGGCAAAGAAGTGCGCCTCGCGCCCGATGGCCGGCAACGCACCTCGTGGCCGATGCAAGACCTGCCCCCACAAGTTCATCAGGCTGGATTCGACCTCGTCCTCCACCGCGGCGACGGCCTCCGCGCCCTGGGCAGCGAGACCGCCCTGCACGAAGCGCCCATGCTCGAAGACCGCGTAGGCGTCCAGCGAACCCACTCGCCACCCTTGTCGGCAAGCGCCCCGCTGCAGCTTGCCACTCGACGTCTTGGGCAGCGCGCCCGGGTTCAGCAGCAAGGCCACGGCCACCGGCTCACGGCACACCGCGCTCACAGCCAGGCTCAAGGCTTCGACCAGAGCCTCGGCGGGCACCAGCTTCTGCAGCCCCCGCGACACCTCGACGGCGACGCCAATGCCTTCGCCGCCATCGGCGGTGCTGACCGAGAACGCCGCCACGCGGCCTTTGCGCACCGCCTCCACCTCGGCCTCGATCGCCCGCTCAATGTCCTGAGGGTAGATGTTCTGCCCGCGCAGGATGATCACGTCCTTGATGCGCCCCGCGATGTAATGCTGCCCTTCGTGCACAAAGCCCAGGTCACCCGTGCGCAACCACCGCCGGCCAGCCTCTTCCACGAAGGTCTCTTCGCTCTCGGCCTGACGGCGCCAATAGCCTTGTGCCACGCTGGGCCCGCTCACCCAGATCTCGCCGACCTGGCCTTCGCCCACGTGCTGCCGTGTGGCGACATCCACCATGGCCACCACATGGTCCGCGGCGGCTTGGCCGCAGCTCACCAGCTTGACCCCACCCTGCGCATCCGGCCTTGGCCGCCCTTGCGCCACGCTGTCGTCGGCAAAGCTGTGTGCGATCAGGCCCGAGCCCGGGCGCCCGCCCGTGACGAACAAGGTCGCCTCGGCCAAGCCATAGCAGGGGTAGACCGCCTCAGCGGCAAACCCTGCCACCGAGAAGTGTTCGATGAAGGATGCCAGCGTGTCATGCCGCACCGGCTCCGCACCTGAAAAAGCCAGGCGCCAGCTCGACAGGTCCAGCCCGGCCGCCTGTTCGGGCTTGATGCGCTCCAGGCACAAGCGAAAGGCAAAGTCAGGCCCGCCGCTGACCGTGCCGCCATGGCGCGCGATGGCCTCCAGCCAACGGATGGGCCGCTCCAGAAAATAAGTCGGACTCATCAGCACCACAGGCACCCCACGGTGCAGCGGCTGAAGCAAGCCGCCGATCAGTCCCATGTCGTGGTACAGCGGCAGCCAGGTCACGAACACATCATCGTCCACGACCGACATGCCGGCCTCGATGGCCCGCTCATTGGCCATCAGGTTGCCGTGGCTGACCATCACGCCCTTGGGTGTGGACGTCGAGCCCGAGGTGTACTGCAGGAAAGCGATGTCGCCGTCTTTCGGATCATGCGGCGCCCAGCCATCGGCCAGCGCCTCGTCCAGCGTGTCGACGGCCAGGGCCTGGGCCTGGCCGAACAAGCAGGCTTGCGTGCCCACCATGGTCAGGATCGCCGCGCTGGTCAACACGCAGGCCGCATCGCAATCAACGGCGATGGCGGACAAGCGCGCCAGATGTTGCCCGCGGACGGACTCCGGCGGAAACACAGGGACCGCCGTCAAGCCCGCATACAGGCACGCGAAGAACGCCACGACGTAGTGCTCATCGTTGTCCAGCAGCAGCAGCGCCCGTTCACCCTGGCCGAAACGCCCCTGCAACTGCGTGGCCAGTGCGCGCACACGCGTGTCCAACGCGGCGTAGTCCAGGCGGACCTCGCCATCGCGCGAGACCGCGATCAGGGCCGTGTCCTCAGGGCGGCTCAAGGCCAGGTGGCGCAAGCGCCCTACCATGTTGGAGAAAGGGCGGCCCACTGGGGCGCTGGAGCGGTTGTTCGCGTTCATCGTCGTCGTACCGTGAGAAGGAAGGCGTCAGAGGTTGCCGTGCGGCTCGGCCATGGCCACGACCACCTTGCGTGGCCCCTTGAAAGGCGTTCGCGCATGCGCGGCCAACATGTTGTCCAGCATCAGCACATCACCGTCCTGCCAGGGGAAAGTCACGGTGGCCTCGGCCAGCACGCCACGCACCTCCTCGAATACCGCATCGGGAATCGGGCTGCCGTCGGCGTAGTAAACATTGCGAGGCACGTTCTCGATGCCCAGCAGCTCTTCCAGCGACTCGCGCACCTCAGGCTGCAGGTTGGAGATGTGGAACAAGTGCCCCTGGTTGAACCACACCTTCTCGCCCGTGCCCGGATGCGTCTCGATGCTCTGGCACAGCTGCGTGGTGCGCAATTCGCCCTCGTCATTCCAAGCCCAACGGATATCGGCGCGGCGGCAGAATGCCTCGACCTCGGCGCGGCTTTCGGTGTTGAACACCTTCTGCCATGGCACGTCGAAATCGCCATAGTTGCGCACGTACAGCAGCCCCGGCTCGAAGCGCTCGCGGATGTGGGCCGGCATGCGGCGGTAGACCATCCGGCTGTCGGCGATGGGGGTCTCTCCGCCCACGGGCGATGCCGTCACGCAGTGGAACCAGATCTTCATCGGCCACTCACGCGTGTAGGCCTGCTCGTTGTGCAGCGGGATGTGTTGGTGCGCGGGGTACTCGGTCGATGTGTAGACCCCGGCATCCACCGCACTGCGCGGCGTGGAGGCGAACTCGTAGGCCAGCAGAGGGTGACCGAAGCTTGCCGCGAACTGCTGGAAGTGCTGCACCGAGGGCACCTTGAAGCCGCGCAGCAACACCCCCCCCACCGTGCTCAAGTGGCCTTCGATCTCAGGCCGCAGGCGCGCCTGCGCATCCAGCAGGGATTCGTCCAGGCCGGCGGGCGTGATCAGCACAGGCAGATCGCACCCCGCCGGCCCCATTCTTTCAAAGCGGGTCAGCAATTCATTCATGTCGTTCCTTGTCAAGCAACCGCAGAGATCGGTTGGGCAGTGCCGGTGAATGGGTGCAGCAGCTCGCGCACGATGGCCTGCAGCACCAGGTCTTCCTTCTGGCGGATGAAGAAGTGCCCGCCTTCGAACCACTTGAGCGAGAACATGCCGGCGGCCTCCTGCTTCCAGGCTTGCAGACGCTCGGTCGAGATGTCGTCATCACGCCCACCGAACACATGCAAGGCCAGTGGCAAAGGCTGGGCAACACGGTGCGCGAAGCTTTGGCAGACGCGGTAGTCGGCCCCCAGCGTGTCCAGCGTGAGGCGCAACAGCTCGGGGTTGTCGAACACCTCCTGCGGTGTACCGCCCTGCTTGTGCAGATCGGCGATCAACGCCGCATCACCGTCCTTGCCCTTGAAGCGGTTCGGGTCGCGGCGCGATGGCGCCGGGCTGCCCGACACGAACAGGGCCTGTGGCAGGCCCAGGCCAGCAGCCCGAAGATGCTGTGTCATGCCATAAGCCAGCAAGGCCCCCATGCTGTGGCCGAACAAGGCGAATTGCCCGGACAGCAGCGGCGCCTGCTCGTGGCAAAGCTGCGCCACCAAAGCATCAAAGTCTTCCGCCAGCGGCTCGGCCAAGCGCTCGCCCCGCCCCGGCAACTCGACCGGGACGACACGGATCCACTCGGGCAGCAAGCGCCGCCAGCGCAGGTACATGGTCGCACTGGCACCCGCACAGGGCAGGCACAGCACATTGATGAGCGGGGACCGCATGGTGCCGTTCACCCGCGTACGTCGGCGCCAGCCTGCTGGTCCATCCACTGGCGCAACGACAGCGGACGCATGTCGGTCCAGGCGGACTCGACATAGGCCAGTACCGTCTTCTTGTCACCGCTCACGCCATCGACGGCCTTCCAGCCACCGGGCACGGCTTTCCAGCTCGGCCAGATCGAGTATTGGTCTTCATGGTTGACGAGAACGATGAAAGTCTCGTCTTCACGGTCAAAGCAACTGGTGGACATGCTGATTCCTCATGCGGTTGAACATGAGCGGCCCGCGTCCGTTACCTGGACCTGCGCGACCTGCTCAATGGACAAGACGGATGAGTCAGCGAAATGTTCAGCGCTTGCTGACTTTGCCCGGCTACTCGGGTTTGACGTGGACCGGAGGCACCAAGCCGGCCAGCAGCCACAGCCTCGCGGCCTCGTCATAGGTTTGGCGATGGGCGGGATGGCTGCCCAGCCAGGCCTTGAGTTCGGCAAGCTGCTCCGCGCTCAAAGGCTGCTCGTGCGCCTGCGTGACCCACTGCCAGGCGGTTTGCCAGATGGGGTCATCGTCGCGATCAGGTGTGTTCATGGCGATCGCCGTTCCTTGCGTGTCTGAGGCTCCGTATGGTGGTACAGACGGACCAGCCCACGCTTTTGTTCAGTCACAAAGTGTGGTCGGCGGCGATCGTAGCACCGGGTCTTATTCGGTGGCCAGCAGGTGACGACACCCCATCAGGGCGTTGGTAGCATCGCGGATCATGCCGTTGACCAGGCCGATGGACACACCCAGGTTTTGAGCAATGTCCCGTTGCGTCAGGCCGCTCACGTGGTACATCTCGAAAACCTTGCGCGTGCGCTCCGGCAAGGTGCCCAAAGCCTGGTCGACGATGGCCAGGTTCTGCCGGCTGATGGCCTTCTGCTCGGGCGCACCCAGGGCCGCGGGCACGTGATGCCCCTCTTCTTCCTGGGCAAAAAGCCCAGCCTCCAACGAAGAGCGCCGGCAGTGGTCCAGCGCCATGTTCCGCACCACCTGGAAGCAATAGCCCAGTGGCTGCTTGATGACCATGGCCGTGGCCGCACCGATCAGCTTGACGTAAGCGTCCTGCATCACGTCGTCAGCCTGCTCAGGCTTGCCAACAATGGAAAGCACGGCTCGCCGCAATGGAATGCGGTGCATCAGAAACGTGGCACCTAAATCCGATTGAACTTCGCCCTCAGACATCGGGACCCCCACCATTTATTGAATACAAATAAGAACTATTCGCATTATCTCAACAAAGACAGGGTTTACCGTGATCCTGAGTTGTAAAAAATAATCCTGTCGTCATCGACCCCATGGGTGGTCAACCATGGGCGGTCAGGATGCTCGGGCATGGACACGCCTGCGAGCGCGCCGTTTGCGGGCCCAAACCAGCACGCCTGTCACAGACAACACAGCGATCGCCAAACCCGTGACCGTCATCAAAACGCGGCCCGTCACGCCGATGATCCGACCAGAATGCAACGGGAACATGCTCTGCATGAAGATGTCTCCGGCGCTGCCTGTACCAGGCACATCCGCCCCGGCCAACTCGCCCGTGCGGGCATCGAAATACAACCATGGGTTGCCCAAGCCCCCATCGCCACGCCTGTTACCAGCGTGAAAGAAACCCACACCCCAGATCCCCACGTCGGTCGACAGCAAAATGCCGCCTGGCGGCGCCGTCCAGCCCCTGCGCGCGGCCTCGGCCTGCGCTAGCGCGATGACCCGAGGCAGCACGCTTGGCACCGGCTCAAACGACTGCTCTGGCGGCAAGGCAACTCGACTGGCCAATGGCGAAGGCGACAGCGTCGAGAACAGAGACACCACCGGCCGCATCACCTCGCGATTCAGGTTCATGGCGACCGCAGTGACCGCCAACATCAACACCAAAGCATAGATCCACATCGCGCCCGAGCGATGCAGGTCGAAAGTCAGCTTGTGACCGCCGGCTTCCCAGCGAAATGCGAAGGAACGCCGCCAAGTCCGCCAGCTCGGGAATGAAATCCACAGCGCGATCAGCGTATCGAACACCCAGCCAATGGCGACCACGCCCATCACGAGCGTGCCCAGTTCCACGCCCCCGACCTCGGGGATGTGCATGCTGAAATGCAATTTGTACAGGAATGGCATCAGGTCTTCACGTGCCAGCGAGACCCTTCCCCATTGGCGGCGGCCCTGGATCTCGCCTGTGGCCGGATCGATGGTCACCCGGTTGTAGCCCGGCTCAAACAACTGGCCCGTGGCCGGATCGACGCGCGGCAACACCGTGGCCGTCAAGGCTTCGCCCCGCTCGACGGCCAAGGGCATGTACGTCACACGCACGCGAGGGTCCGCCGCTTCTATTCTGGCCAGCCAATCCATGGGCGGCAAAGCCTTGCCCGCTGTGCGAGCCACATGGAATTGAGGGTTCAGCCACGCATCAAGTTCGTGGTCCCACGCGATCAAGGCACCGGTGACGCCCGCGATGAAAAGAAACAAGGCAGCGGTGAGGCCAAACCAGCGGTGTAGACGGACAAACCAGGGACGCATGTCAGGACATTCAGTGAGCAACACTCAAATGATATCCATTCTCATTCCCATTCTCAGCAATTGCAATGGGCGTGACGATGTCACAGCGTATGCAACGCAGACATCGTCCAGCCGATGACTGATACTGACTACAGGGAAATAAGTGAAGTGCGTCGACAAGACCTCGTTATGCCTGCGGGCGGCCAGCTCTGCTAACCCGCTCGCGGTTTCTGGTGTACATGGCGAGCCTGAAATTGTAAGTTGGCGCCCTCACGGATGAGAACGATCACGCCGAAGCGCCTACATCACCGTCCAGATATCCTCGCCGAGCGGGACCCGCCGCTTGATCCAGCGCAAGTTCATCACATCCAATGCCGCTAGGGTGAGACCACCCTGGCAAATCGACTCGACCGCCAGGTTCAGGAGCCGAGGATGAAACACGAGGTACTGATGATTTGCTATTCCCGCACCGGCACGACCTTGACGGTTGCCAGACTGCTTGCGGCCATGGCGGGCTGGCAATTGGCCCTGATCGAAGATGTCGCACCGCGTGCGGGCTGGGTGGGCGATGTCCGTTGCGTATGGGATGCCTTGCTCAAGCGCAAGCCCCCTTACCACTACATCGGACCGCCACCCGGCCGGTTTGACCATGTGGTCCTCATGAGTCCCATCTGGATGGGCCGCCTGGCCTCGCCGATGCGCTCCTATCTGCGGGCTGGTTCACTGAGAACGTCCGGTCCGTGATCGACTCACCTCACCAGCCGCCACTGCGCGCCCACTGGCTTTCGCTTGATCGAGATCAAGCAGCCGGACCGAGTGGGTGCTTAGATTGTGGAAACCTCACCGAACCGATGGACACGCCATGTACCAGCGCATCCTTGTTCCATTCGACGCCAGCGCCACTTCGACCAAAGGCCTGGAAGAGGCCATCCAGTTGGCCACGCTCAGCGGAGGCCACATACGGCTGGTGCATGTCGTCGAAGTGATGAAATACGCCACCGGCTTCGAGACCTGCGCAGCGTATATCAGCGAAGTCATCCCCGTGATGAAGCGGGAAGGTCATGCCATCCTTGACAAGGGCAAGCACCTCGCGGAGAAGGCGGGACTGACTGTCGATACCCTGTTGCTTGAGAGCATGGGCAGCCGCGTCTCCGACCTTGTGGTCCAGGAAGCCAGGGCCTGGGATGCAGACGTCATTGTTCTGGGCACCCATGGCCGCCGCGGTGTGGGGCGTTTCCTGCTGGGCAGCGATGCGGAGCAGGTCCTGCGTCTGTCGCCCGTGCCCGTGCTGTTGGTCCGAGGAGGCAAGGACGTGGAGAAGTTAGCCGAGACGACTTCTCTGGCAGCACCGGAGCGGTGAAGCTTTTGATTCGCTTCGCCAAACGATGGATCCCCTGAGTGCCCGCAAAGATCACCAACATGATCTGCGATACCGACCTGGAACGCGTGGTCGGCTGGCTCACGGCTCATCCTTCTTCGAAGGTTTCGGAATCCAGCAAAGCTGGATCGCTCGGATCAAGAACCATAAAAGACGGTCAATGGCATCGCAGAAGGCACTTTGTCGATGGGGTGAGCGTTCAGGCATGGTCTTATCCAATTCGCAAAAAACATCTCACCGGATGTGCACGACCGAATCAGCCTATGGCCAGACCAGCTCAAGCCGTTGATGAAGATCAACTCCAATGCGGTTACCGAACGGCCATGGTCGATGCCGAGCCCCGCTACTTGATTCTGGCCCAAGAGCTGAGGCCGGTCTGGCCTAAGTGACTGCACGTACGTGGGTGAACGGCTGCCAGAAAAGTCACGGAACACGTCAAATCGCATCTGACGAAAAAACAGGACGCGCCATGAACACCCCATCGACCGAAAACAGAAGTCCCCGTCCCCATCTCCACGCACAGCAGTACGGCTTGGCGCTGGTTCACCAAAACAAACCCGTTAATGGATCCGCTCAGGGCCGCACAGCACAACCCGCGAGGTCGATAAGCCAACGGGCGGCGATTCTGCGTACGACTTCCGAAGGAAGCCGGATCATCCCGCGAGAAATCGGCATTCACGATCTGCTGACAGCCCTGGGATTCGGCGCTTGCGACCTTGCCCTTGACGCCAAACGCACATTGCCTTGCGAGGAAATCCGGCTGGATGCTGGCGCCAGCCTCTACGAACAGGGACAACATGTCGGGCAAGCCTTCATCCTCCTGGAGGGCATCCTTGCACGCCAGCAAGTTTGCAATGCGAAGTCGGCCGCCGTGCAAGGCCCCTCCCCCATTGCGCTGTCGGGAAAAAAGGAGTTGATCGGCCTGCACCTCGGCCTTAGCCGTCGGCCGGAGAGGGCCTGGGCTGTCACGAAAGCGACGGTACTCGCCCTGTCGATCAAGGCCCTCCAGGCCTTGGTGCCATCGTCCACCTTGATCAACGACCTGCTCATGCGAACGGCCGGGGCCGCGCTGTTCAGAGACTGGCGGGTGGCCTACCGCCTTCGCGATCTACCAGCCTTCGCCCGGACTGTTGCGGGTCTTTCGCACATCGCTAGCCTGACCGGTCTCAAGCCGGTGGTGGCGCAAGCCGATGGGACCATTTCATTGACTCTGCCTTTGCCCAGTCTGGCCTCGTGGCTGGCCATGGACATGGAGGCGCTGTGTGTACAGATCAAACGCCTCAAACGCTATGGCGTGGTGTCCACCTACGCAAATGACATCGTATGGCTAGATCCCCTCAAGCTCGAAGCGCTGTGGACCTTGGACTGAGTCCGTGCCGCGGCCCTCTCTCGCCACATTCATCCCATCCATTGATGGACATCCCATGTCGGTCGCATTCACAAGTGCAAACACCGAATCGCCCCTCCACCCCCTCCGCTCATTCCCCAACGGACAGGCTGGCACCATACACGATGAGTAACGATCTGGAGCTCATCGCCAGGCACATGCCCGGGTCGCCCAGCTTTTGGTGCACACGAATGAATCGCTGGCCCAAAGCGCCGCATCTTTTTCAGCTTTGAGAAGCTGGACATCGCGTTCCTCCGTTTCGTCAGCTTCGTACTCATCGCTGATGGGCTTCGGATGTGTTCACTGCTTTCCGTCTTCCATGGCAGCGTTTTTTGCGTTTGCGCAAAGGCGTTACCCAAGCTGACCGAACAATGATCAACAGCGATGCAACTGGAGATTCACATGCGGCTCATGGGCACTGTAGCGCTCGTTACCGACAGCGCGATGAGCATTGGCGAAACCACCCGCATGCTCATGGCGCGCGAAGCTGCCGAGGTGGCCCTGGCCGACATCGATGACGCGCGAGGTGAAGCCGCCGCATCCGGGATCATTCGGGAAGGTGGCCAGACCGCCTTCTGGCACATGAAGGTCAGCGATGAAGTGCAAGTGCGACAAGGTGCGCCAGACGTTCAGCCCTATCAGGGGCGACTCGACGAAGCCAACGATGTCGGTTGGGCCTGCGTTCTCCTGGTCAGCGCCGAGAGGAAGTTCGTTTCAGGCTCCGAACCAATGGTAGGAATTCCAGCAACACCAAGGTGAGAAAACCATGACTGCCAAGCAACTGATCTTCCAGGATGAGGCGCGCGATCGGATTCGCCGCGGCGTCGATGCGATGGCCGATGCCGTGAAGGTGACGCTCGGCCCGCGCGGACGCACCGTCATCCTCGAGCGCGACTTCGGTCCACCTCAGATCGTCAATTCAGGAGTGCTGGTGGCCAAATCGATCGAGCTGGAGGACAAGTTTGAGAACATTGGCGCCCAGCTGCTGCGCGAGGTCGCCTCACGCACGAGTGAAAAAGCCGGTGATGGCACCACCACGGCCACCGTCCTTGCGCACGCGATGATCCATGAGGGCATGCGCTACCTTGCGGGAGGCATGAACCCGATGGAACTGAAACGTGGCATCGAAGAAGGCGTCGAAGCGGTCATCGCCGAAATCCGACGCATGGCACGGCCCTGCCTGACTTCGCAAGAAGTGGCGCACGTCGCCACGATTTCGGCCAACAATGACCGCTCGATCGGCGATCTCCTTTCCCGCGCGATCGACAAGGTGGGTCGGGAAGGCGCGGTGACGATCGAAGATGGATCGGGATTGTCCAGTGAACTTGAAGTGGTCGAAGGCTTGCAGTTTGACCGCGGCTTCCTGTCCCCGTACTTCATCAACAATGCCGACCGCCAGACCGCACTCCTCGAGGATGCGGCCATCTTGTTGTGCGACAAGAAGCTGTCTTCCCTGCAAGAACTGTTGCCCCTGCTCGAGGAAGTGGTCAAGGCAGGCCGGCCCCTGCTCGTGATCGCCGAGGACATCGACAGCGAAGCACTTGCAACCCTGGTGATCAACACCATCCGTGGTACGTTCAAAACATGCGCCGTCAAGGCACCCGGCTTCGGCGATCGGCGCAAGGCCATGTTGCAGGACATTGCGGCGCTCACTGGCGGCCACGTCATCTCTGATGAGGTTGGACTGACACTCGCGAGTGCGACCCTGAAGGATCTTGGCCGTGCGCGGCGGGTCGAGGCGGGAAAAGACGAGACCACGCTGATCGGTGACGCCGGTGCCGCAACCCTGGTGGCGGAGAGGATCGCGGCGATCCGCAAGGAGCGCGATGCAGCGACCAGCGACTACGACCGGGAAAAGCTGGACGAGCGCCTGGCGAAGCTGTCAGGGGGCGTGGCGGTGATCAAGGTTGGTGCGGCCACGGAAACCGAACTGAAGGAGCGCAAGATCCGCGTCGAGGACGCGCTGCACGCCACGCGCGCTGCCGTGGAGGAAGGCATCGTCCCCGGCGGCGGCGTGGCCCTGCTCCGCGCAAGGCGTGTGCTGGCCGGTCTCGAAGGCGCGACGCTGGACCACGATTGCGGTCGGCGCATCGTCGCGCGGGCACTTGAGGCGCCGGTGCGGAGAATCGTCGCGAACGCGGGCGATGAGCCTTCAGTGGTGCTTCACCGCGTGGACGAGGCGACCGTGGCGGCCTTTGGTTACAACGCCGCGACGCGCCAGTACGGCGACCTCGTGGAGATGGGGGTCATCGACCCGGCCAAGGTGACACGCCTGGCGCTGCAGAACGCCGCATCCATCGCCGCGCTCGTCCTGACCACCGACTGCCTCATCGCCAGCGTGGCCAGCAAGGCCGATGGCACGGCCGGCTTGCCTGGTGGGGGCATGCCTGACTTTTAGCTCGGCAAGGTGAACGACAGGCTCAAGATTCCCTTTAGGACACATCGACATCGCGGAGCATGCGCGGCAGCGAATCTTCGCGGGCTGCGGGCAACCGCTCGTCCAAGCGTTCGAATGGTATCCATGCATTCATGATGGATCCTTCAAAATTTGGATAAGGTATCGACACGGCACCATCAATGCGATCACGCTACACGACAAGCTTGTCACCTTGCATCGCAGAGAATTTTCGCCCGTGCTCAAGGACGGTACATGTAGTCCCGGTTGAAAGGGTAAGCACCATCCAATGCCTCACCGGGACGAGTGCCCAGCACCTGGTACAACGACATCCACCCTTTCTCGAAACCCATGGCCGAACCTGCCAGATACATTCGATAGGCTCGGATGACGGTGTCCGCTTGCGCTCCCAGCACCCGCCTTGCTTCGCCGAGACGAGCCTCCAATGCGTCGGCCCAATGCCAAAGGGTTCTAGCATAGTGCGGCCGCAAACATTCGACATCCAAAACCTCGATGCTTGCCCTCGCCATGGTCCCCATCATCAGGCTCACATGCGCCAGTTGGCCGCCTGGGAAAATGTACTTCTCGATGAAGTCGCCCATGCCTCCACCCAACTGGGTGTTGTCCGTGCCGCCGCTGGTGATGCTGTGGTTCATGACCATGCCGCCCGATTTGAGAAGCCGGTGAATCTTGGAGAAATACGCTGGCAGCTTGTTCAGTCCCACGTGCTCGCACATGCCCACCGAGGCCACCTTGTCGAAGGGTTGGCATTCATCCAACTGACGATAGTCTTGCAGCAGCATGCGCGCCCGCCCCTGCAGCTTGTTGTCCTGGATAAGCTTGTTCACATGAGCATGCTGGTTACGCGACAAGGTGATGCCAGTGGCATCGACACCATGGTGTTGCGCGGCCCAAATCAGCAAGCCGCCCCAGCCCGCACCGATGTCGAGAAAGCGATCACCCGGTTTCAGCATCAGTTTCTTGCAGATGTGCTCCAGCTTGGCCTCCTGGGCTTGCGCCAGATTCATGCCAGGATCCGCGAAGTAGGCACAAGAGTAAACGCGCCGTGGATCTAGCCAGAGCGCATAGAAGTCATCAGAGACATCGTAGTGGCGTCGGATCTGCCTGGCATCGCCCGCCAAGCTGTGGTTGATGCGCTCCCTGATACCCAGTCGCAGACGCTGCCAGGCCCAATGCAGCGAATTGGATGGCCCCTTCGTGGGATCCAGGCCAAGCAGAGCCGGTGCGGCGATCATCAGGTCCCGCAACTGCCCCTCGATCAACAGCCGGCCTTCGACGTAGTCCTCCGCCAGTTTGCCGATGGCGCCCTCCGCCAGGTGGACCAGAGCCCGGATGTCTCGCACAACCAATTCAAACCGAGGCTGCGCCGCACCAACGCACAACCCACCAGGAAGTCGCAGTGAACATGGCAAGGGCAAGGCGGCAAGCCTTTGCTCGGCCCTTTGCAAGAACAAGCGGTCCGCCATGGCCATCATCTCGACACCCCCTGCTCATGTGCGTTCTGACAGGCTTCACATCGCCAGGCAGCGGTTTGGACCAGCGGGCGCAGCAGCAAGGCGGCTTTGCCCAGGTCCATTTCTTCAAGGTCGCGCCGCTCTTGGGCCTCATCAATTTCGAAGGTCCGGCCACGCGTGGCTTTGTCAGGGTGGTGCCGAACCTCATTTGGATCGAAGGAGAAATCCATCTGCATGCTCCATTTCGTCGCGTGACACCAGATGCGGTGACAAGCATTCTTTGGAGGATCGACGCAATCGGTTTTGACAAATATCAGTCCAGCCCGGCCCGCGGATTGCCAAGATGGCGTTTCCTGTTCACCCAACGGAGGATGCATGGCCCCATGTGGATACGACGCATTTCTCTCAGGCCCAGCCACTTCATCGGCTTCGCAGCCTTCTGCATCGCAGCGTGGATTCTTCAAGACTGGCTGCGGGCGCCCCCTGGCCGAGACCTCTGGCCGACGCTGGAGAGTATGTCCACGCCAGCCCTTTGGCAAGCCGGTGCGCTGACGGTTGCAAGCTATGTGGTAATGATCGGCCATGACTTGATGGCCATGGTCTTCATCGCACGCCAGCCGCCGAAGGCTTGGGTCATTCTGGCGGCATTCCTCGGCAACGCGCTGGGTGCCAACTTTGGGAACACCCTGCTCACTGGGGGGCGGTGCGCTACTGGGCTTACACAGCTGCTGGCCTTTCGACGCCCGAGATCGCCAAGGTTGTGCTGTTTTGCAGCCTCGGCTTTTGGCTGGGCTTCCTGCTGATTGGCGGCATCGCTTTCATAGCAGATCCGGTGACCGCGCAAGCGTTTGCCTGGGCGGACTCGACCACCCAGCCATTGGGCATCGCATTCCTCACAATCCTGAGCTTGTATACCCTGTTAACGGCTTTGCCATCAGCAGGGTATCGTTTGTTCGGCATGCGAACCTTTCGCCTCCGATTGCCCACCCTGCCCCTGACCGTCGGCCAGATCGCGGTCGGCGCACTGGATCTTTGGCTCATGGCCGGCGCGTTCCACGCGTTGCTTCCGGCATCCGTTGGCGTGGGATTCGCTACTTGCACCGCTGCCATGTTGATCGCCATGGTGGCCGGTAACCTGAGCCTCGTTCCGGGCGGGCTGGGCGTGTTCGAGTCGGCAATGGTCCTCATGCTGGGCAAATATGTCGCTGCTCCAGAATTGGCGGCAGCCCTGCTGATGTTTCGAGGGGTCTATCTCCTCGCTCCATTGTTCCTTGCTGGACTATTGCTGGGAGGCCTGCAGTGGCCAGCGTTGCGTACCCACTTCGCCACCGTCAGCCGGCCAATTGCCAAACTGATGCCACAGCTCTTGGCCATGATGGTTTTCACCGCGGGCACTTTACTCATCTTGTCAGGCTCCGTACCAGCGGCTCAAAGTAGGCTCCAGATCCTGGGCGGCGCACTTGCACTGCCCTTCATCGAAGCCTCTCACTTCCTGGCAAGTTTGATTGGCGCGGCGCTGTTATTGTTGGCTCGAGGCCTGTGGCGTCGACTCGACTCCGCTTGGTTGTTGACGCTTCTTTTGCTTTTTATCGCCACGCTATTTTCTCTCGCAAAAGGCTGGGACTACGAGGAAGCAGCAATGTTGGTGGCCGCCATCGTCATCCTGCTGCCCTTTCGCGACCAATTTCACCGCCAGTCATCACTCTTGGATGAGCCCCCTAGCGTGCCCTGGGCCGCGGCCATCATCATGGTGCTTGGCACGTCGGCTTGGCTGGTGCAGTTCACGCATCGCCATGAGCTTCAGGCCGGCTTGTCATGGTGGGACTTCGCGTTGCATGGAGAGGCATCTCGATCGGCGCGAGCAATGGTCGGCACCGCATCACTTCTGGCGCTCTTTGGCTTGTCTAGATTGCTGCGTCCGGTGTATCCCTCCATTGGTGCACCATCGAGCGACAACCTTGAGCGAGCACGTTGGCTTGTCGAACGCTCGCCGCGCACCTACGCCAATTTGGTGCTTCGTGGTGACAAGGCATTGCTGTTCAGCACCTGCCAAGACGCCTTCCTGATGTACAGCAGGTGTGGCCGAAGCTGCATCGCTATGGGGGATCCCGTCGGCAGCACCACAGGTGTGCGCGAGTTGTTGGGCCGCTTCAAGGACATGTGCAATCGCCATGGCACTTGGTGCGTATTCTTCGAGGTACGCGAAGACCTTCGTGCGGACTACGCAGAGCTTGGCCTGGTCCTGACGCCGCTCGGTGAACAGGCCCGAGTCGAACTGCGGCATTTCGACCTCGCGCTTGAACAATACCGGGGCCTGAGGAGGACCTGCGCACGATTGATCCGCCAAGGGTATCGCTTCGAAATCGTCCCGCGCGAATCTGTCGAACCGTTGTTGCCCGAATTGGCACAAATTTCCAAAGCATGGTTGGCCAACAAGGCCACGCACGAGAAGGGCTTTTCCAATGCCTCCTTCGACGCGGCCTATCTGAAACAGTTTCCGCTTGCGCTCGTGCGCGATGAAAAAAACATCGTTGCCTTTGCAAACATATGGCAAGGCGCTGACCGGCAAGAGTTGTCCATTGATCTGATGCGGCACCTTCCAAGTGCACCGAACGGCTCGATGGACTTGCTGTTCTGTGAGCTAATGACCTGGGGACGAGTGCAAGGCTTTCGCTGGTTCGACTTCGGCATGGCCCCATTGTCCGGACTGGATTCCAAAAAAAACACCCTGTTGTGGGCTCGCATTGGAACCCTGTTGTATCGACATGGGGAGCACTTTTACAATTTCCAAGGCCTGCGGCGGTACAAGGCGAAGTTCAAACCTGAATGGATTCCACTTTATTTGGCTTCTCCTGGCGGCGTGGCATTACCTGCCATTTTGGTGGACGTCACAACCTTGATAGCCGGCAGTTTGGCGGGCATCGTCACGCGACATGGTCCACGCATCCGCCAAAATGCACGGGAAAAGACACAGGTATAGCGCATCCTGATGCGGGTGATTTGTTAGCACGGGGTGCTTTAATATCAATGAACTGCCTTGGCAGTGCAGGAGCCGCTCATGATACTGACGTCGCCCGCGTTTACCCACAAAGGAGAAATTTCGCCGCACCATACCTGCGAGGGCAGCGATCTTTCCCCTCCCCTGACCTGGACTGAAGTACCGTCCGGAACCCTTAGCCTCGCTTTGGTCGTCGACGACCCGGATGCACCAGACCCTCGCGCTCCGGTGCGCACCTGGGTGCATTGGATCGTCTTCAACATACCGCCAACCACCAACACGCTACCAGAAGGCGGTTCATTGCCGGACGGAGCAAGACATGGGTTGAACGATTGGAAGCGCCCCGGCTATGGCGGCCCTTGCCCGCCCATCGGACGCCATCGCTATTTCTTCAAGCTCTACGCACTCGACACCACCCTGCCTGCGCTGGCGAAGCCAACAAAGGCGGAGCTGGAGCAATCCATGCGGGGACACGTGCTCGACAGTGCAGAACTGATCGGGACGTATCAGAAACGGAACGATGCTCATGGCCATTTGAGGCGATGACCAGATGATGCGTCCTGATTTCGCGCCTTGTCCGTTTCAAAGGACGATGCCTTCCCGCGGATTTCCTTTAGTCAGGCTTTCAGATCGGCCGCAAAGTTCAAGTCAAGCGGCCAGTGCTTTGCTGTGTCGCTGCTACAGGGGCACCGTCGAAAAGTGATTTCTCTCCTCGTATCTCCGCGCCATCTACCGCTTCATCAACCGTGTTGATCCAAATGAACTGCATCGCCTCTGCTGTGTCGGCAGGGATCTCGCTCATATCCTTGTGATTTCGCGCTGGCAACAACACTCGCTTGATGCCAGCCCGCTGAGCAGCCAGAACCTTGTCCTTGATACCGCCCACGGGCAAAACCAGGCCGCGCAGGCTGATTTCCCCAGTCATCGCGATATCTGGCGGCACAGCACGATTGGTCAGCAATGAGGCCAGGGCCATGAACATGGCAACCCCGGCGCTGGGTCCATCTTTTGGAATGGCGCCTGCGGGAACATGCAAATGGATGTCCATGCCCTCAAACATGGATGACGGGATTCCCAATGTGCTGGCTCGCGATTTCACGAGTGTCAACGCTGCTTGCGCGCTTTCCTTCATGACATCGCCCAGCTGGCCTGTGAGAATCAATCGATCAGTGCCCATGACGCGGGTTGCTTCAATGAAGAGAATATCGCCGCCAACAGGCGTCCAGGCCAACCCCGTGGCCACGCCCGGCAGGCTGCTGCGCATGGCGCCTTCATGCTCGAATCTGGCCGGGCCCAGTACTTTCTCCAGATCGCCTGCGTCCACCACCACCTGTTGATCGAGTCCGTCGGCTACCAGAAGGGCCACATGCCTCATGACACGACCGATCTCACGTTCAAGTTGACGCACTCCCGCTTCGCGCGTGTAGTCCGCCACCAACGCCATCAATGCCTGCGTCGTCATCTTGCATTGCACCTCATTCAGCCCATTGAGCTCGAACTGTCGCTTGAGCAGATAGCGTTGGGCGATCTGCAATTTCTCTTCTTGTGTATAGCCGGGTAACTCGATGATCTCCATCCTGTCCCGTACCGGCGCCGGCACGTTGTCGATCACATTGGCTGTTGCAATGAAGACCACGCTACTGAGGTCAAACGGAACACCCAGATAGTTATCGCGGAAGGTCGAGTTCTGCTCCGGATCGAGCACTTCCAACAAAGCTGCCGAAGGGTCACCATGGGCACTGGCGGATACTTTGTCGACTTCATCGAGCATCATCACGCAATGACGTGCGCCCACCTTGCGAATTTGCTGAACAATGATGCCGGGCATGGCCCCGACATAGGTGCGTCGATGCCCACGGATCTCAGCCTCGTCATGCACACCGCCCAGTGAAACCCGCGCAAAGGGGCGCTGCAATGCCTTCGCAATGCTTTGTCCCAGCGAGGTCTTACCAACACCAGGAGGGCCGACAAAGCAGAGAATCGGTGCACGGCCACGGGGATTGAGCTTGCGAACAGCGAGAAACTCAATGATGCGCTGCTTGACGCGCTCCAAGCCGAAATGATCGGCTTCCAGTGTTTGCCGTGAAGCCTGGAGATCAATGGGCATTTCGGCGGGCAGCTTCCATGGCAACTCGATCATCCATTCCATGTAGGTGCTCAGCATGGAATACTCGCTTGAGTTGCCTGACATGTGCGCCAGTCGCTTGAGCTCCTTTCGCGCATGAGCCTCGACATCGGCCGGCATGCCGGCCTCGCCTATCGCATGATCAAGGCGCTGAATTTCCTGTGCACTGTCATCGTCTTCACCAAGCTCCGCCTGGATCGTCCGCAATTGCTCACGCAATAAGTGCTTGCGCTGTTGATCACTCAGCTGCTCCTTGGTCCGTTCACCGATTTCACGAGACAGGCGCAAAACTTCAATGCGGTGCGCGACGATGTCGAGCAACTTTTTCAGTCGCAATTGCAGATCCAGCTCTTCCAGCAAAGATTGCTTTTCGCTGACCTCGGTGTCCAGCAGGCTTGCAGCAATGTCTGCAAGATGATCTGGGGCCTGGGTAGCTTGCAGGGCATGGCCCAACTCGGCGGGCACACCGGGGAGCAACGACAACAACTCTGCGCCCCGCTCGCGCAACTGAATTGCCAGCGCCTCGATGGCGGTGGAGATCTCGACAGCATCATCCAGCCGAATGATCCGGGCTGCGAGAAATGGATACCCATCCACCAGTTCAATCAACCGGAAACGTTGCAGGCCCTGGCAAATCGCCTGGTGCACTCCGTCATTGACACCGATGTAGCGCAGCACGGTGGCATGAGTACCCACGTCACAAAGCTCATCCCGATTTGGCTCGTCAACCGCAGCGTTCTTTTGCAGCACGATACCGATTGGCACCTTTTCGCGCAGTGCATGCTCCAGCGCGGCCACTGATTTCGGCCTGCCAACAGCAAGGGGCATGAGCACATGAGGAAACAGCACTACATTGCGCATGGGAATCAGCGCAATCACGCCTTCTGGCACGGGAAGCGAAGTGATGGGTTTGTCCATGCCCACAAACTAATGGAACTCGTCTGTGTGCATTTGAGAAAACGCAAACTGCCAAATTTTTAGCCCCCTACATTACTTGCTGGGCCATGACGCTATCGTGCTGGTGCTACCCATCTGGGCATCTCGCAACCGTCTGGACGCCTTGGAAAGGAGCATCAGCATGGCTAAGAAAGAAAAGGCTCAGCGTCTTCAAGGGCTGCATGCGCCCTTGCCAACAAGACAAGAAGACAAGACTGCATCAACGGAAGACTCTGCTTCCAGAGATATTGTCGAACGCCCTGATGGCTTCTACTGGCTTGCAACGGAGGGCTTGCTTGAATTTGGTCCGTATGAAAGCTATGAACTGGCCCGCAACGCCAGCAGCACAGACGAAGAGGATTTGGCTGAGCGAGAAACGGTCATCGTCGATTGGATTGATCCGAAAACCAAGGACGATGGAAATTAGCCACTACATGGTTCTTGCCAGCATCGGCATCAGGGCGTCATCCTCGTCGTCGCCAAAAATGATCGTGCGCTGAGAATCGAGGTCGGTTATGGCCTCGAAGAGGTGCTCAACGATGCGACCGCCAAGCGGATCATCAGCGACACCATCGTCCCTCGTTTCAAGCAGCAGGACTTTGCCGGGGGGATCATGGCGGGGAAGCGGCATTGCGCCATGGCCACTACGAAAGCGGTGCCATTACATGTATTGAGGCGGTGGCTCGCCACATTGGAAAGCACTTCCCCGACAGTGATCGGCACGGCAATGAGTTGCCCAACGCTCCTGTCCTCCTGTGAGGCCCTCCTGCGCACCCTCCACTCATGATCGGAATTCTGTGACGTGTCGCTCCAGACTTCGGATCACAGTCGTCGGGTGGCCGTCCCGCACAACGGTGTCGATCTCCATGTTGAATTTGCAGCGCCTGCCGTCTGGCGTGATGACGGTGAGGTCATCGATATCCGCTGCGGACGCCATCCGGTGCCGCGCATAAAGTGGGCCATGCTTGCGCGGGGGCAGGCGCGTCGCGATCAATGTTTTGATATCCGCGGTTCCTCGCACGCCATGGAAAGGAGGCCCCGTCAACCACGAGGCATCTGGATGAAACAACCTGGCCGCACCATCCGCATCGCGCCTGTCGACGGCATCCAGCAAACGCATCAACAGCAATCGCTTGGATCCCCTGGCGGCGAAGCTCGTGTGAAGCAATGCGAGCGCGGCTGGAGAGTTGGGTTCTTTGAGCTCAGTCCGGTACAAAGCTTGAACCTCCCGATTTTCATGTGATCGGCGGTGGGGCGCGCCTTGATCGATGGCGTAGATGGCGTGCATGCGTTTTTCCAGGATGTTCGGATCCATTGACTTGGGTTCTCCACCACCACCCAAACAGCCCCCCACACAGGCCATCACCTCAATGGCCACATACTCGTTGCGCCAAACTTGCGTCTGCAGCAGGCGCTGCGCCGCGGCGATGCCATTGCAAACGGCCACCTTACCGATGCCAGCGATCTCTGCTGTCTTGACGCCTGCGTCCACGCCACGCAGTTGATGCCATTCCAGCTGAAACGAGCATTCGACTCCAAGCAGTTGGGACGCCGTGCGAATGAGGGCCTCCATCACCCCTCCCGAGGCGCCGAAGATCTGGCCTGCGCCGGTGCTCTCGCCCAGCGGATCATCGAAGCTGCCGTCTTCCGCCAGCGCGCCAAATGCAATTCCGCGGGCTCGGATCATCCTGGCCAGTTCTCGCGTCGTCAAAACATGGTCCAAGTCTCCTGACATGCCTGGACGCACGGCCTCGTCCTTCTTGGCGGTGCAAGGCATCACGCTGACAACATACGGCTCATCAAGGCCTTCCGAGAAAGCCGCGCCAAATGTCTGCGCAAACGCCCCCCGCTTGGTCAGGGCCCCATGCATTTGCTGAGGCGACTTGGTCGTGCTCAGGTGCGTCAGGATATCCGGTCGGTTGATCTCTACCCAGTTGACCCACCCCGG
The DNA here is from genome assembly GCF_918741295.1 of Aquabacterium sp. CECT 9606. Taxonomy (GTDB): domain Bacteria; phylum Pseudomonadota; class Gammaproteobacteria; order Burkholderiales; family Burkholderiaceae_C; genus Aquabacterium. The sequence continues at coordinate 243,333 of NZ_CAKKNB010000005.1, read as the reverse complement.
GCAGCACGAGGTGAAGAGTGGCAACCGCTCCCCTTCTTTGAGCCGCGCAACAAGCTCGGCTCCTTCCTCCATGATGGTGAGATCGGCCGCAAAATTGGTGTCAAACACGTGATCGAAACCCAGGTGCCTCAAGGCGTTGATCAACCGGCCTGTGCTCACGGTGCCAGGCTTCATGCCGAACTCTTCACTGATGGCGATCCTGGTAGCCGGCGCCACCTGCACCGCGCAGACCCGTCGACGCGAGTCCAGGACATGCAGCACTTCGTGCCAATGTGGCGTTTCGATCAGAGCCCCCACCGGGCAGACCAGGGTGCATTGGCCACAGGAAATGCAGCGGGTGTCCGCGAGTGACTGATCGAAGACCGTCACCGGCAAACGGTCCGATCCATGGCCTGCAAACCCGATCACGTGCTGTTGCTGGCCCGCGTCGCCGCAGGCGTCCACACACAGGCCACACTCAACGCATTTTGACGCGTCACGCCAAATGCTGGGTGACGTGTGATCGCTCAGTACCTGGCCAGGAAGCTCAGCGGGCCCTATCGGAATGCGGGGCCACATTTCTTCCCATTGATTCTCATTGACCAAATTCTGCAAACGGCAAGATCCATTGACTTCGCAGCGCATGCAGTCATTTGGATGGCGGGCCAGCAGCCACTGCGCATTCATGGTGCGAAAGTCTTGCAACGACTTGGAGTCCGTCTCGACGACGTCACCTTCGCTCGCCAGTGTCACGCATGCAGGCAGCGGGCGATCCTGCCCTTTGACATCGACCAGGCACATGCGGCAGACCGCATGCGCTGGCAAACGCGGGTGATAACAAAGCGTTGGAACGTAGATGCCAGCCGCCCGCGCAGCATCGAGCAAGGTCGCGCCTTTCTTCAGCTCGACCTCCCGTCCATTGATCTTGATCTTGCCCATTTCATGCCCGCAAGCACACTCGCCTGGATCGATGATAGATCGCTGAGGTGAAAACCAATTTGCGCTTTGTCAAGTAGACAGGCCTGGCGCGGTTTGTGCCCTGCGCACGTGTGACTTGAGCAAGCGCAAACCATTCCTCAAAATTGGGGTTCACAGTGACCCTCCTGTCAGCCAGATGGAGTGATCATGCCGAACGATTTCGAACGGCTTTGCGTTGCCATGGTGCAAGACCAGATCGAGGGCCGGGGTATCCGGGACCACCGGGTGCTCGATGCCATGCGTGCAGTGCCCCGCGAGTTTTTTCTGCCACCGCCACTGCAGGAGTTCGCCTACGAGGACGCGGCCCTGAAAATCGATGAGGCGCGAACCCTCCCTCAGCCTTACCTTGTCGCGCTGATGGCCGAAGCGCTGTTGATCGGTAAACAAGCCAAGGTCCTTGAGATCGGCATCGGTGCGGGCTATGCGACGGCGGTGCTCTGCCGGCTTGCTGCCAAGGTCTACAGCGTCGAATCGAACCCGGCCGTGGCAGCGAAGGCGGTAGCCACTCTTCAGAGCCTGCGATGCACCCATGTGCAGGTCGTGCACGCCGACGCCGCTCAAGGGCTGCCGGACCACGGTCCCTACGATGCGATCTTCGTGAATCCGAGCGGGGCGGCGTTCTTGGAAACGCTCAAGCCTCAGCTGGCAGTAGGCGGACGCATGGTGGTGTCGGCCGGCACAGACCCCGCCGTTCGTGAGTTGGTTCGCGTGACGCGTACCGGGCCCGACGCCTACCACATCGAGGACATGGCGGACATCCGGGTCACGCCTTTGGATGTGGATGCCGTTCGACTGACTGCGCGCCAGGCCGCGCAGCCGCCGGGCAGATCCGCGGACGCATTCACGGCCCAAGCCATTGCCGATGCGTGCGAACGGTTCGACGCCATCGAAACGGCGGATCTGGCGCCTTTGCTCGATCGCATCGGCAGTGCCCGCGTCGTGTTGATCGGCGAGGCCACCCACGGGACCTCGGAGTTCTACCGGATGCGAGCGCGCATTTCGCGCCAACTGATCGAACGCAAGGGCTTCAACTTCATCGCCATCGAAGCCGATTGGCCCGACGCGTCCCGCATCGACAGCTACGTGCGTCATGCCGACCACCGTCCGTCCAAATGGTCCGCCTTTGCCCGCTTCCCAACCTGGATGTGGCGCAACCAGGAGGTCCGCCGGTTTGTCGATTGGCTTCGCGCACACAATACCGACGTCGCCGACCGCGACAGGGTCGCCTTCCATGGTCTGGACCTCTACAGCCTCTACAACTCGATCCATTCGGTGGTCGGCTATCTGGAGGATGTCGATCCGCCCACGGCAGACATCGCGCGTCGCCGCTATGGCTGCCTGACGCCCTGGCAATCGGACCCTGCCAGCTATGGCTACGCCGCGCTCACCGAACGGTACCAAAGTTGCGAACGTGAAGTGGTGTCGATGCTGGGAGACCTGCTGCGCAAGAAGCAGCACTACGCCGCACAGGACGGCGAACGCTTTCTCGACGCCATGCAGAACGCGCGCCTCGTCGCCAATGCGGAGCGCTACTACCGAACGATGTACTACGGCTCTCGCGCATCCTGGAACCTGCGCGACAGCCACATGTTCGAGACTCTGAAGAGCCTGCTGGCCTTCCATGGCCCGCGGAGTAAAGCCATCGTCTGGGCGCACAACTCGCATGTCGGCGACTCGCGGGCCACCGAGATGTCGCGCCGCGGCGAACACAACATCGGGCAGCTTTGCCGTGTCGAATTCGGACCGGGCGCCTGCCTGATCGGATTCGGCACGCACAGCGGTTCGGTGGCAGCGGCATCGGATTGGGGAGGGCCGATGGAAGTCAAGCCGGTGCGCGATTCGATGGCCGGAAGCTATGAACGCCTTTGCCACCAATCGAATGTTGCGAACTTCATCCTGCCCTTGAGAAAGCAGAAATCCGGCGACGTCCTGGCGCGCCTGTCGCAGCCGCGGCTGGAACGCGCGATCGGCGTGATCTACCGGCCGGAGACCGAGTTGCAAAGCCATTACTTTCAGGCCGTGCTCCCTCTGCAATTCGACGAGTACATCTGGCTGGACCAGACCGGCGCCATCGCCCCTCTCGGGATCGAAATGACCGAAGGCCTGCCGGACACCTATCCCTTCGGACTGTGACAAGGAGGTGTCATGTTCAACCTGCTCCCCATGTCCATCGGGCCGCGGCAACTCGAAGGAGAACTGTGCCTGGTGACGCCCTCGCGCGGCATCGTGGTCTTCGCGCACGGCAGCGGCAGCAGTCGGCGCAGCCGCCGCAACAGGCAGGTGGCCGAGACCCTGCAGCGCAAAGGCCTCAGCACCTTGTTGTTCGATCTGCTCACGGACGAAGAGGCCGAGTACCGTGGCAATGTGTTCGACATTCCACTGCTCGCGCAACGGGTGATGGACGCCATCGATGAGCTGTCGCCTCACAAAGCCCAACCCATCGGCCTGTTCGGTGCCAGCACGGGCGCTGGCGCCGCCCTGGTCGCGGCGGCGCGCCGTCCGCAGGCGGTGCGCGCCGTCGTCTCCCGCGGTGGGCGTCCTGATCTTGCCGGAGACACCCTGGGAGAGGTCCTTGCCCCAACGCTTCTCATCGTGGGCGGGGCGGACACCGAAGTCATCGCGATGAACCGCGCGGCCCTCCAGCACCTGCGCTGCGAAAAGCGAATCGAGATCGTGCCCCGTGCCACGCATCTTTTCGAAGAAGCCGGCACCCTGGGCATCGTGGCGGAACTGGCAAGCGCATGGTTTCTCCAGCACCTTCGTCCACACGATGAAAGCTTGAGCGAGATCAAACCGCCGAATGACACAGGAGACTGACATGCTCTTTTCCGATCGCCTCGACGCAGCCGAGCAGCTCTCGCAAGCCTTGCAGAACTGGAAGGGGCATCGCCCCCTGGTCCTCGCGATCCCTCGCGGCGCCCTGGAAATTGGCCGAGTCCTTGCGGACCGGCTGGATGGAGAGCTGGATGTGGTGCTGGTCCGGAAGCTGCGGGCTCCCACATCGCCGGAGTTCGCCATCGGGTCTATCGACGAAAGCGGCTGGGTGTACATGGCCCCCCACGCCCATGCAGCCGGGGCGGATGAGCACTACATCAAGGAAGAAAAGCGCTTCCAGCTGGAACTGATCAAGGACCGTCGGAAGCGATACACACCCGATCGTCCGCTGATCGATGCGGCCGGGCGAATCGCAATCGTTGTGGACGACGGTCTGGCCACAGGCGCCACCATGGTGGCGGCCTTGCATGCGATCCGCACGCGCAAGCCGGCGAGGCTGATCTGTGCCGTGCCTGTCGCATCTCGCGACAGCCTTGAACTGGTGCGCCCACTGGCCAACGAGGTCGTCTGCCTGCATGCCCCCAGAGACTTCGGCTCCGTGGGACGGTTCTACCAGTCTTTTGAACAGGTTGAAGATGAGCAAGCGATACGGTTGTTGAATGAATCGGGTCGGGGCACTGCCGTAGGCGGCCGATAGGATGCTTCGTCCAGTCAGAAGACGCCATAACCCCGCACGTCCGGCGCGCCCCACTTCGCCGTCGGCCATTGGGTCAACTCGCCCTCTCCAGCCCGCCAAGGATGTTGAGCAGGGTCGACCGCCCACTGCTCGAGGGGCCGAGCAGAACAATGACTCGCCGCGAAAGATGACGAGGACTGCGGGCTGATCTGGATTGAATGCCATTGCCGCTTTCCATGGGCAATGGTGCGCACAGCCTAAGCCATGCCTGGGGTATTCAACGCGATCAGCAGTGGGGGTTGCAAAGGCAGGAACGTGTTGCGCTCTCGCACCTCGCGCTCCGTCCCCTTTTGCAAACACTTCACCATGTTTGACATTTCATCGGCCAGTACGGCCACCAGGTCGTCGAATGAAACCATCCCCACAACGCGCCGATCTGACTCGGTGACAAGGATCCGGCGAACACCGGCTGCTGCCATCACGGTCAGCGCATCGGCAATGCCTGAGTCGGCGGACACCACAACCAATTCTCGGCTGGCAATATCGCCAATCACTGTTTCTTCGGGATCCAGTTGACATGCCATTGCCTCAATGGTCAGGTCTCGGTCTGTCACCAATCCCACCGCATGAGGTTGGTCAACGCCGCCTGTGGTCACGACCAAGGCACCCACATGCTCCGAACGCATCAGCGAAGCGGCCTGCTGCAAAGAGGCCCCAGCGTCGATGGAAACAATGGATCGATTGCAAAGGTTGATCATGTTCATGAGAGGTCCTTCATTGACAACAAACATCGGACCACATCAGCGGCGGATCCGTGTCGCGATACAGACGATGGCTTGAACGCAATTCCACAGCCTTGACATGGCGCAAAAGAGCTTGAGGGAAGATCCGTTCCTTTGAGAACGCCGAGCCCTCCCCTCCCAATTGACTTTGCGCAAGTAGGGCGGTTCCGGCCAACCCAAATTCAATTCGGCTGCTGCGTCATTTGCAGTCGCTGTCTTCCATGTCCATCTCATACAAAGGAGGTCAACATGACCAACGCTGAAACTTTCACGTGCCGTGTGGCATTGCTGGGTGCCTTGCTCGCAAGTCCGTGCTTCGGGACACCTTCCTTCGCGCAGTCCGCAAATGCGGACGCCGCCACCGCCGAGCCAGCCGCCGACAAGGATGCGCGCATCGCCATGAAGCGCGTGAACGATGCGGTCGACATTGTCCGCACACTTCGATCCGATGCGAAACTGGACCGCCTTCTCCCAGCGTCGGGCTACAGGCGGGCGCGCAATCCGGGCCGGCCGTCCTCGTGCTGAACAGCAGCAAGGCGTTGAACCACTTCATGAAGCCTTCTGCTTTCTCGCTGAATGCCGATGCCGGCCTGACGATTGTGAACTGGTCCGTGGCCAGCTCCGATGCGGTCGGTGACATTGTGGCTTGGTCGTCCAACTCCGGACTCTTTGGCAACGCGGCGGCCGTGGGAGTCAGCAACCTTCGATTCAGCAAAAACCAAACCAACGCCTTTTACGGCCAGAAGACTGGACTTGACGAGCTTCTTGCCGGTCGCGTGAAAGCGGGTAAGGCGGACGCTCTTCGGCAAGCGCTCACCACCGCTGCCCGCTAGGCTTGAGCGCGCTTCTACGGGGACAAGGACGCCTGCCGATAGGTGACCATGCGCTGCAGGCGTTCGTCCCATAGATTCGAGCGAAAACAGGCCACGATTTCCCTCGGTGCAAGGGAAGTCGTGAGGGGAGATTGAAGCTCTGGTATGGCCGCCATGGCCTCGGGCAGGCGATAAAAAGGGATGCGCACGTTGAGATGATGGATGTGGTGATACCCGATGTTTCCGGTGAACCACTGCATGATTCTGTTCAGACGCATGTAGCTGGACGACACAAGTGCTGCTCGGTAGAAAGTCCAGGACGCCGGTGACAGTATCTGCATCCGCTTGAAGCTGTGTTGAGCAAAGAACAGATAGCTGCCCAGCATGGTGGCCACAAACATCGGAAGAATGACGACGAAGAATGCCATGTGGACACCACCTAACACCCACAGCAGGGCGATCAGGCCACCATGCGCCAGCAGAGCGAACGCGGAGTCCCAATGGCTTTTCGGGCTCCGCAGAAATGGCAGAAGGCACAGGCTGATCATGAAAATCGTCAGGTAGCCGAACAGCACGGTCAAGGGGTTGCGGCTGGCCCGGTATTTGAGTCGCTGTGCCAGCGAAGCCTCACGCCACATGCACGTGGTGATGATTGGAAAAGAGCCGATGGCATCGGCAGCGATTTGTCCCACGTGGCCATGGTGATGGTTATGGGTTTGCTTCCAAGACCGCGGGGGCGACAAGGCCACGCATCCATAGACGGAGAACAGCAACGAGGCAAGCCGCGAATCGCGCAGTATCGCCCCATGCAAGAAGTCGTGATAAGTGATGAATGCCCGCACCATCAGCAAGCCAGCGAGGATAGAGGATGCCGTCCGAGCAGGCCACCAGCGCACGACACCGGCGCAGACCAAGGCTGCAAACAGAAGCACGAAGGTCGAGATCACCAGCCAGCGACTCTTGCCCCGGGATTCCTCGGCAAAGGGCCGCGTCGCCAACAGAAGCGCCTTGCCAATCCGCACATCGGCGCTGTGCTCAGGGAGATCTGTTTTCCCCAAGGAAGTGGCCATCGTTTCCACTTTGATTGAATGGTCAACAACCATGAATTTCCCCTATCTGCCCAGGCCACGCGCACATCGACTCGGCAACGTTCCATGCGGGCAGAGAAAAAGCAAAATATGCGCATCTCTGAAATGCGGCATTGACCTGGGTCAAGCACATTCGCAACACGCAAAATCCTCTTCAATGTGAGGAGCTCGGTGCCGTGCAATGCGTCGACGGGGTGCAAGGGCCTCTTCATGGGTTGCTTCGCAAGAGGTTTGCGAGCATCGGATATGCCGTGTTGCCTCAGAGTGCATTGATAGGAAGCTTGGGATAACGTGCCATTGGCTTCGGCCGGAAGCAAGTGCCCGGCGCGGACAGCTTGGGCATCCCAAGGGTCGCATCCCTGGCTGGCGCAGCGCCACGAAAGCCGCCTCCGTCACTCCGTCACCGATGTGAATGTTTTTGTGTCCGTTGCACTGCCACAGCGTCGTCAGCATCGGGGGGCCCTGCAGGTGGCAGCAGAAAAGGCGTGCTCACTGCTCAAGGTGCTGGCCAACGCCGACCGGCTCGTGCTTCTGTGCCGTCTCGCACAGGGAGAGTTCTGCGTCGGCGAAATGGAAGAGGACCTGGGCATCCGCCAACCCACCTTGTCGCAACAATTGACGGTGCTGCGCACCGAAGGCCTGGTCGACACCCGGCGTCAGGGCAAGCACATCTATTACAGGCTGATCAGTGAAGACGCAGAAGCCGTGATGCACGTTCTGCACAGCCGCCTGTGTGGCGCGAAGCTTGCTCAGCCATCGCCGCCAACCAACATTGCCCCTCAACGCAAAGCAAGGAGCAAACCATGACTTTGAGCGTCCCCACCACCGCCTTGTGCCCCGAGTTCACCGTGTGCGGTCAAATTTCGGTCGCAGACGTGGCCGTGTTTGCCAGACAGGGCTACAAGAGCATCATCAATAACCGCCCGGACGGCGAAGGCGGACCTGAGCAACCCCGAAGCGCTGACATCGAGGCAGCGGCAAAGGCGCATGGCCTGCGCTATGTGCACGTGCCCGTTCCCAGTCCGATGCTGACCCCCACTCAGGTAGAGGCGTATCGCCAGGCTTGCGCAGACCTCCCCCATCCCGTGGTGGCATTTTGCAGATCAGGCGGTCGGGCCAGCGCGTTTTTCCAGGCTTGCGGTGGCCAAGTCGGCCAAAGAAAATCAAATTTGGGCTCGTAGCATTGGCCACAATGCCTGATTGCCCCTGCAAGTTGCTCACCTCAATGCAACCACATTAACCCGGCCGCTGCCAGCAAGGCTGCCGCGCATGCCCAGCCAGAAAAAAGCACCCGCCACAGCCAGTAGCGCGGGACAAAACCCAACCCGCGAATGAACCCCGTGGACATGGTCACGAAAGGCACAAACATCGCGAACGAAAGCCCACCACAGGCCCGCTAGCACCAGCAGATTGATCAGCACGGCGATGACGAGATGGCGCAAAAGGCGTCGTTCACCTTGAGTCATGGTTCAGTATTCACATGCTTCAGACCAAGATGCATGCGCCGATTGACATCCCTCAAATGAAATGCATAAAAAATCAATCGAGAATTTGTTCGCAGCTTTTCCTTGCGCTGGCGCAAATCCGCCGTCAGTTCTAGGCAGCTATCGTGAGCCTTCCTCAATCCTTTATCAGGAGCTCACAATGAAACGGGTACGACTGATGACGCTCGCGTCTGCTATCGCTCTGGCTGCGGGATATGCCCACGCCCAGCCCGGCCAAGGCATGGGATCGGGCCAGGGAGCAGGCCCCACGGGTTCGGGGCCTGCGGCAAGCGCCACGGGCATGGGGCCCGGTGCTGGGCGTGGCGCGATGCGCTGGGGATCGGACAACACGCCGGGTTGGTCATTGATGACATCGGAAGAACGCGCTCAACATCGGGAGAAAATGCTGTCGATGAAGAACCAGGATGAATGCAAGGCCTACATGGCAAAGCACCATGAAGAAATGGCAGCCCGGGCCAAAGCGCGCGGTGTCAAGGTGCCGATGATGCCCCGAAGAGATCCATGTGCAAGGCTCCCACAATGAGCAAGGCCGCGTGCCCCGCCTCCCTCATTTCTCCAGGCGCTCAATGCCCAAGGCTTTCAAGACGTACTTTTCGTACACCGGCTCGGAGTTGCCGGTCTTCATCTTGTGCATGAAGTACTTCTCGAAGGCCACCTTGGCCAGGTGCACCCACTTGCCCTTCTTGAACCAGTTCACATTTCTTGGCGGGATCTGGGGCAGCGCCACAAAAGCAGCACCTGTGTCACCCATGTCGGCCAGACAGATGGCATTCCACGTGCCCTTGGTACGAGGTGCCTCGCCCGCCAGTTCAGCGGCGATGTTCTCGACGATCGCCGTCACCATCGTTTCGATCATGTAGCCGGTCTTGGGTGCCCCGGTGGGCACCGGCGTCCGCTCGACCGGGGGAATGGCCACGCACACACCGGCGGCGTAGATGTTGGGGTACTTGGGGCTGCGCTGGTACGCATCGATCAACACGAAGCCACGCGGGTTGCAAAGCCCATCCACGCTGGCCACGGCGTCGACCCCTTTGAAGGCCGGGATCATCATCGAGAACTTGAATGGCAATTGATGCTCTTTGTACACCTGACCGTGATCGTCCAACTGGGTGACATGCATGACGCCGTCTTCGACTTTGGTCACTTTCGCATTGGTGATCCACTTGATGTCGTTGTTGCGGAACTCTGACTCCAGCATGCTCTTGGAGTCACCCACCCCACCCAGCCCCATGTGCCCCACATACGGCTCCGAGGTCACGAATGTCATGGGCACCTTGTTGCGCAGCTTTCGACGGCGAAGGTCTGTATTGACGATGAAACTGAATTCGTAGGCCGGGCCGAAGCAACTGGCGCTGGGCATGGCACCCATCACCACAGGGCCTGGATCATCCAGAAAACGCTGGTAGCTGGCCCAGGTGCTTTCGGCGTGGTCAATGGTGCAGATGGAGTGCGTGTGCCCCGCGGGTCCGGCGCCCTCCACCTCGTCAAAGGCCAACTTGGGGCCGGTGGTGATGACCAGGTAGTCGTAGCTCAGTTGCTCACCATTGGCGAAGCTCAGCTTGTTGCCTGCGGCATCGATCTGGCTGACGGGCTGGCCGACAAACTCGATGCCTTTGCGCGCCAGACGCGGCCGGATCTCGAACGTGGTTTCTTCACGCTTGCGCCATCCCACCGCCACCCAGGGATTGGATGGAACGAACTGAAAGGTCTCGCTGGCATTGACCACCGTGATGCGGTGTCCGGCACCGAGCTTGTTGCGCAACTCATAGGCGGCGGGCATGCCGCCTGTTCCTGCGCCCAGTACAACGATGTGCTTCATGGTCCGTCTCCTCAGCCCCGCTTCTGAAAGGCCACTTGCGCTGGGGTTGGGGCAAGTGGTCTGTGTCAACGCATCACGGCAAGCCCTGTTCTGCCAATGCCTGGTTCACATCGCGCAGCACTGCCTCGTCCAGGCCGCCGCAAGCCGCGGCCAGGTTCAAGCGCCCCAGCAGCACCGCATGGCGGGCCTGCTGCAAATTCACATCGACCGTCTGCACCTCGCGCTCGGCGTCGAGCAGGTCCAGCACGGTGCGGTCACCCACTTCGAAGCCTGTGCGGCTCGCATCCAGACGCTTGCCCGCGGACAAACGCGCCTGCGCCAGTGCCCGCACGCGTGCCACGCCGGTGCTCACGGCCAGCCAAGCTGCGCGGGTCTGTCGGCTCACTTCGATGCGGACGGCCTCGCTGTTCGACTGGGCCTTGTCGGCCAGGGCGATGGACTCCCGCTCTTGCGAGGACCGCATGCCGCCGGTGAACAGAGGCACATTGAGCTGAACCCCGACCCAGCGCGTCGCCGAGCTGCTCCTGGCGTTGTCAGACCCGCTCGCATAAGGCCCGTTACCCTGGATGCGGTCGTCGCTGGCCCTGGCCACCAGGTCCAAGGTGGCACCAGCCAGCGCCCCGTGCCGGGCCACATCGGCGCGGGCCAGTTCGGCGGCCAGGCGCGCCTGCAGCACCTGAGGGTTGTCAGCCTGTGCGCGCGCGAGCCATTCGTCCAGCGGCGCGAGCGTTTGAGCCAGATCGGCGGACGTTGGCAGATCGACCGCCTGCTCCGCAGGAAGGCCCGTGATGTCGAAGTAGGCAGCGTTGCTCAGGTCCAGCGTGTCTTGTGCAGCGAGCACCTGTGCCGCCACCATGTCTTGCCGGGCCTGGGCATCGTGCACCGCGGTCACCGGCACGCCGCCTGTCTGGAAACGCTCTGTCGCTTCGCCCAGCGCCCTCCCGGCGGCGGCTTGTTCGCTCTGGGCAGCCTTCAAGGCTGCGCGAGCGCCCAGCACGTCAAAGTGGGCCTTGCTCACCTTCAGGATCAAAGCTTGCTGAGCCTGGTGCCACTGCACATCAGCCAGTTGAGCCTGCAACGTCAACTGGCTAGACGACGCGGTGCGATCCGCATTGATCAGGGGCTGTTGAAGCATCAGGCTCCACCCTTGAGCCCGGCCGCTGTCCACGTTGGTTTTGAAAGCCACGTCAGATGAAGCTCCGAAGCCTGGCGCTTCAAAGCTGGCCCCGCTGGTATGGGTGGTTTGTGATGCCCAACCCAGATTGGCGCCGGCCACGACGGCAGGCCTCCACAAGGCCTTGGCCTGATCGGACTTGCTCTGCCCTGCGTCCCGTCCCGCACGGGCTGCCGCGTAAGTGGGGTCGTGCGCCGCCGCTGCGTGCCAACCGGCCAGCAGGTCCTGGCCAGCCTGTGCGCCGCAAGCGGCCATCAGCAGGCCGACACCCAAGGCCACATGACGACATCGCATGGTCAGACTCCCTTCTTGGCCGAAGCCAGTTGCGTGTCCACCCACTGCAGCAATTGCGTCGCCGACATGGCACCCGATGCGCGAGCGATCTCTTCGCCCCCGGAAAACAGCGCGATGGTGGGGATGCTGCGCACGCGGTGTCTCATGGAGGCCTGGGGGCACGCATCGCTGTCCACCTTGACAAAGCGGACCCCGGGACGCTGCGCCGCAGCCTGGGCAAAATGCGGGGCGAACGCTTTGCAAGGCCCGCACCAATCGGCCCAGAAGTCCACAAGCACGGGGGCTTCGGTCTTGGCCAGATAGGCAGGCAGGGTGTCGTCACGCAGAGCCACTGGCGATGTGGGGGCCACCTCGGCGCCACAACGACCACAAACAGGGTGTTCGCTCATGCGGTCCCGCGGTACACGGTTGGTGGCGCCACATTGAGGGCAGACGATGTGCATGTTGAGTCCCTCGTTGTGATCAATTGGCCGCGGGCACACCCAGTTTGCGCAGGATGCGCTCCATCAGGCACCAGCGGGTGAAGCCGCTTTGCAGCAGGTTCAGGCCGACGAAGGCGGTGAACCACAGCCACATCGGACTCTGGAACAGGGGGCTGCCCTGCGCACCCAAAGCCAAAGAGAGGAGCACGAAGGTGCCAGCGATGACACGGGTCAGTTGCCAGGAGGTCATGGTGTTTCCTTTCGAACAAGAAAGCAGGACTCAAGCACCGTGGCGATGCCGGTAAGTGCGGAAGTACAGCAAGGGGATGACCACCAGGGTCAGCACGGTGGACACCAGGATGCCGAAGATCAGCGAGATGGCCAGACCGTTGAAGATGGGGTCGTCCAGGATGAAGAAGGCACCCGCCATGGCCGCCAAGGCCGTCAGCGCGATGGGCTGCGCACGGGTGGCCGCCGAGCGGATCACCGCCTCGCCAAAGGCCACGCCATCGCGCACCTGCAATTCGATGAAGTCGACCAGCAAGATGGAGTTGCGCACGATGATCCCGGCCAGCGCGATCATGCCGATCATCGAGGTGGCCGTGAACTGGGCGCCCAGCAAGGCGTGGCCAGGCATGACGCCGATGATGGTCAAAGGAATGGGCGCCATGATGACCAACGGCGTGCGGTAGGAGCCGAACTGAGCCACCACCAGCAGGTAGATCAGGATGAGGCCCACGCCATAGGCCGCGCCCATGTCACGGAAAGTTTCGTAGGTGATCTGCGATTCACCATCCCACTTCAAGGACACTGCCCGGTAAGGGTCGGTAGGCTGGGTGGTGAAGAACTCTTGGATGCGCCCGCCGGCCACATCCAGCTTGGCGATGTCGCCGCGCGTGCCAGCCAGGCCGTAGAGCGGGCTGTCCAGCCCCTCTACCTCACCGGTCTTCGCATCAGGCACGCCAGCCATGTCAGCCATCACCATGTTCACGGGCAGCAGGTCCTTGTGCCAGATGGGCTGGTCTTGCATGGTCTGCACGGTATGCACGAGTTCGGCAATCGGCACCAGCGCCCCGCTGTTCGAGCGCACGGCCAGCTTCAGCATCTCGCTGGTATCGCCTTGTGTACTCACAGGCAGGCTCAGGTGCAAGGGAACAGGGTACTTGGCCTGGTTGTGCAGATAGCTCACATCCTCACCGGCCAGGCCTGCACGCAAGGTGGTGACGATGGCCGACTGCGGCACGCCCAGCATGGCGGCCTTCTCGCGGTCCACCACCAACAGTTGCTTAGGTGCCGTGGCGATGTCGGACGAATCCACATCGACGATGCCCGGCGTCTTGTCGAACACGCCACGCACGGCGCGCGCAGCGGCCAGGCGAGCGGCGTCGCTGGGGCCATAGATCTCGGCCACGATGGGCGACATCACTGGCGGTCCAGGCGGAACCTCCACCACCTTGACACGGCCACCATTGGCCATGGCGATCTTGTGCAATGCTGGCCTCACCCGCATGGCGATGGCATGGCTTTGCTCGCTGCGATGGTGCTTGTCCACCAAGTTGACCTGGATGTCACCTACTTCGCCACCAGCACGCAGGTCGTACTGGCGCACCAAGCCGTTGAAGTTGATCGGAGCTGCGGTGCCGGCATAGGCCTGCCAGTCACTCACCTCGGGCACCTTGGCCAACTCGGTCGACATGGCCTGCAACACGCTGGCGGTGCGCTCCAAAGGCGTGCCCGCTGGCATGTCGAGAACAACCTGGAACTCCGATTTGTTGTCGAAGGGCAGCATCTTCAACACCACCAGTTGCCCCACGGGCAGCGAAATCGACAAAGCAATCAGGCCCAGGATGCCCACCCACAGCTTGATGCGGTTGGCATGTCCCCTTTGCCGGTCCAGAAATGGTATGAACAGCTTGGTGAAAAACGGTAGCAACTTGCCGGTCAAACCACCCGATCCATGACCTTCATGCGATGCACCAGGACTGACCTTCAGCCAACGGTTTGACAACCATGGTGTCAGGATGAAGGCGATGGCCAGGGAGATCAGCATGCCCATGGAGGCGTTGATCGGGATGGGGCTCATGTAAGGGCCCATCAATCCACTCACAAAGGCCATGGGCAACAAGGCCGCGATCACCGTCAAGGTGGCCAGGATGGTGGGCCCGCCCACTTCATCGACAGCGGCGGGGATGACCTCCTGCAAGGGCCGCCCCGGCTTGAGCAGCATGTGGCGATGGATGTTCTCCACCACCACGATGGCATCATCGACCAGGATGCCAATGGAGAAGATCAGCGCAAACAAGGACACCCGGTTGAGCGTGAACCCCCATGCCCAGGATGCGAACAAGGTGGCCGTGAGCGTCAACGCCACCGCGATGCCCACGATGGCCGCCTCGCGTCGGCCCAGCGCGATGAACACCAGCGCGACCACCGAGGCCGTTGCGAACAGCAGCTTCTGGATGAGCTTCTTGGCCTTGTCGTTGGCCGTTTCGCCGTAGTTGCGGCTGACGCTGACCTCCACCTCGGCCGGCACCACAGTATTGCGCAACTCGGCCACACGCGCGATCACGGCTTGCGCCACGTCCACGGCGTTTTCGCCTGATTTCTTGGTGATGGCCATCGTGACTGCGTCGGCCTCCAGCGGTGTCCCCCTCTCGCTACGCTGGCCAAACCACACATGCCGGGCAGGCGGCAAGGCCCCATCGCTCACGCGCGCCACATCTCGCAGGTAGACAGGGCGGCCACTGCGCGCAGCGACCACGAGGCTCGCCACCTCGTCGGCGTTGGACAGAAATGAGCCCGATTCGATCGCGACGGACTGGTTTTCGGCGATCGTCTCGCCCAAGGGCAAGCCCAGATTCGCTGACTGCAGCACGCCCCGAAGGTCCGCCACCGTGACGCCTGAAGACCGCATGCGCCCGGCGTCCAGTTCGACATGGATCGCGCGCCCTGGGCCGCCCACTGTGCTCACGTCACGGGTGCCGGGCACGCGCTTGAGTTCAGCCTCCATGGCATGGGCCACGCGCTCCAGGTCATAGGCAGTCGGCGTGTTGCCGCCTGACGCCGTCTTGCCGTGCAGGGTCAAGGAGACGATGGGCACATCGTCAATGCCCTTGGGGCGAATGATAGGCTCGCCCACCCCCAACTGCGGCGGCAGCCAATTACGGTGTGCGGCGACCGTGTCATGCAGACGAACAATGGCCTCGGTGCGGGGCACACCGACCTTGAACTGCACGGTGAGCATGGCCACACCGGGACGCGACACCGAGACCACATGCTCCACCCCTGGCATCCGGGAGAACACCTGCTCCGCAGGCCCAGCCACCGACTGCTCGACTTGCTTGGGCGACGCGCCTGGGAACGGCACGATGACATTGGCCATCGTGACGTCGATCTGGGGCTCCTCTTCGCGCGGCGTCACCATCACGGCAAACAGCCCCAGCAGCAAGGCCACCAACGCCAGCAAGGGCGTGATGCGCGCCGTCAGGAAGAAAGCGGCGATGCGGCCCGACACGCCCATTCGCGCTGGCGTGCCGTTGACGGGATCGGGATTCGGGTGGGTCATGGCGATGTCCCGTTCAGTGCCAAGCTCAGCGGGAAGCGGCCTGCGCCGCGGCCACTGGATCGACAGCCACCTTCTCGCCCGCCTGCAAGCCCGAGAGCACTTCGGTTTGCCCGCCTGACGAGCGGCCCATGCGGACCTGGCGCAGCCGGGCCTCGCCCTTGTCCGTCACGATGTAGACCCCGGTCAATTCGCCTCGCTCCACCACGGACGCGCTCGGCACCATCAGCTTGCCCGCGCCTGCACCACCTTCAGCCGAGGTCCTGAGCGGCAAACTCACCCTCGCGAACTGACCAGGCACGACCTGAAGCGATTGCGCTGCCATGTCAACTCTGACGGTGGCGCTGTGGGTGCCCGCGTCCAGCGCCGGCAACACCGTCGTGCGCACACCCGCCTGCTGACGCGCGCCACCCGCCTCGTTGGGCAGGTCGATCCTGGCGGGCTTGAGCACATCGAGCCGCGAAGCCACCGATTCGGGCACCTGCACCGTCAGCCGCAAGGCCGCCGGATCGAACAGGGCCAGCAAGGGCACACCTGGTGAGGCCATGTCGCCCACGCTCACGTTGACCTGAGATACCCATCCCGCATAGGGTGCGCGAACCGTGTAATAGGCCGCTTGTACCGAGGCGCCCGATGCCTGGGCACTCAAGGCCCGGGCCTGCGCCTCAACCGCCTTGTATTGGGCCTCGGCGTGGTCCAGGGCGGCTTTGCTGAGGTATTCCTTCTTGTAGAGATGCTGCGCACGTTCGTAGTCGCCCTTGGCCGCCACCAGCATGGCTTGAGCCTGAGCAAGTTGGGCCTGGCTACCCTTGACCTGCTGAGCAGCAACGCTCTGATCCAGGCGCACCAACACCTGACCCGCCTGGACGTGGTCGCCCGCCTTGACCGGCAGTTCAACGATGCGGCCGGCAACCTGGCTGGACAGCCGGGTGTCCCGCACGGCTTCTACCGTGGCCTCGGCCGAATAAGCGCCCTGTCCCACCACCGATTGCACGGTGACCGTTTTCAGCGCAAGCCCTGGTCCGGGAGCAGCCGCCCAGGTTGACACCCCCATGGCGCACATCAGCCCCCCCGCCAGACAGGCCAATCTGGCCCTTGGCGAGAGCGTTCGGTTTTGGGATGCCTTCATGACTGCGTGCTCCTTGCCTGCTTGATCATTTGATCATAATATAGCTATGTAGCTATTAACGCAACCAAGGATGAGATTATGATTTCCACCAGTTGCACGGAACGGGTTGGAACAAAAATGGAAGCCTTGGACGATCAAGCGCTGGAGCATGTCGCGGACTACTTCCGCGCCCTGTCGGAGCCCTTGCGCCTGAAATTGCTCAACGCCTTGCGCGATGGCCCGTTGAACGTGGGTGAACTCACCTCGCTGCTGGGCTGCAGCCAGGCCAATGTGTCCAAACACCTGGCCTTGCTGGCGAAATTGGGGCTGGTGTCCCGCGAGTCCAGAGGCACCAGCGTCTACTACCAAATCGCAGACCCCCGCACTTACCAGCTTTGCGACCTGGTTTGCGGCCAGATCGCCCAGCGGCTGATTGGCCAGGTTCAGGGCATGGGCGGCTTTGGCGCCCACCTGACCGCCCCCCCGGCACCCAAGCAGAAGTCCAAGGCCAAAACCAGCCGTTAGGAAGACCTGATTCAGCATGCCATTGAGATCAGCCATGGTCTCGGCCTTGCCGCGCCAGGCTCCGGATCACACTGGTCGTGCGGCCGTCCTGAACCACGGTGCCGACCTCCATCTCAAATGCGCAGCGCTCGCCCTGTGGCGTGATGACAGTGAGATCGTCCGCATCCGCGGCGGACGCCATCCGGTGGCGCGCATAGAGGGGACCATACCCTCGCGGTGGCAGCCGCGTTGCAACCAGCGCCTCGTCACCGAAAGAAGAACCCGTCGACCACAAGGCGTCCGGATGAAACAAGCTGGCCACGCCTTCCGCATCCCGTCTGTCAACCGCGTCCAGCAGCCGCATCAGCAGCAATCGCCGCGAACCCCTCGCGGCAAAGCTCGTATGGAGCAATGCCAACGCGGCGAGAGAACTTGGTTCCGAGAGTTCATCGGCGTACAACTTCTGAACCTCTTCGTTCTCATGTGAACGACGGTGTGGCGCGCGTTGATCGATGGCGTAGATGGCGTGCATGCGCTCTTCCAGGATCTTCGGATCCATTGACTTTGGCTCTCCGCCACCACCCAGGCAGCCGCCCATCCCTCGAGCCCGGATCATCCTGGCCAATTCTCGCGTTGTCAGCACATGATCCAGGTCTCCCGACATGCCTGGACGAACCGCCTCGTCCTTCTTGGCGGTGCAGGGCATCACGCTGACGACATACGGCTCCGCGAGGCCTTGCGCGAACTGGGCGCCAAGCTTGTGCGCGAAGCGTCCCCGCTTCGTCAGGGCCCCATGCATCTGCTGGGGCGATTTGGTCGTGCTGAGGTGGGGCAAGATGTCCGGCCGGTTGATCTCCACCCAGTTGACCCAGCCCGGACAACATGATGTGAAGATTGGCAGGCGCCGGCCTTCCTTGAGCCGCGCCAAGAGCTCGGCACCCTCTTCCATGATGGTGAGATCGGCGCCGCATTCGATGCATTTGGAAACGTCACGCCAAATGCTGGGTGAAGCGTGATCGCTCAGCACATGGGCAGGGCACGCGGCTGGCCCCAACGGGATGCGGGGCCAGCTCTCCGCCCATTGATTCTCGTTGACCAGATTCTGCAAACGGCAAGACCCATTGACTTCACAGCGCATGCAGTCATTCGGATGGCGGGCCAACGGCCACTGCCCATTCATGGTCCGGGCGTCTTGTAGGGACTGGGTGTCTGTCTCGACAACGTCCCCATCTTTGGTCGGTGTCACGCATGCAGGCAGCGGGCGGCCTTGTCCCTCGACATCGACCAGGCACATGCGGCATACGGCGCGCGCCGGCAAGCACGGGTGATAGCAAAGCGTGTCAATATGGACGCCAGCGGCACTGGCCGCATCGAGCAAGCTCGCGCCATCCTTCAACTCGACCGACCGTCCGTTCACCGTGAGCTTGACCACGTCATGTCTCTCGCGTTCCCATGCCATCCAACGAATGGTAGGCCGCCCGAGTGAAGACCGGTTGCGCTGCGTCAAGCGAGCGAGTCCCGGCATCCAACGCCACGATGGCCCACCCGGCAATACTGTCAGAGCATCAAGACGGTAAGCAATCAAAGATCATTGACAAAAAACCTCGGGATGTCATGAAACCTCATGGGACGTCAAAAACAAAAAAGCCCTTGAAGATCAAGGGCTTAAATGAACTTTTGGGATGTTCTGAGACGCCGTGATGCGCTCTCAAATCATTCCCACTCGATCGTAGCAGGCGGCTTGCTCGACACGTCATAAGTCACGCGGTTGATACCCCGCACCTCATTGATGATGCGCCCCGACACCTTCTTCAACAGGCTGTACGGCAACTCCGCCCAATCAGCCGTCATGAAGTCGCTGGTCTGCACCGCACGCAGCGCCACCACATAGTCATAAGTGCGGCCGTCACCCATCACCCCCACGCTCTTCACCGGCAGGAACACGGTGAAGGCCTGGCTGGTCAACTCGTACCAGGTCTTGCCCGTGGCCGGGTCGATCGCGTTGCGCAGTTCTTCGATGAAGATGTGGTCAGCGCGGCGCAGAAGATCGGCGAAGTCCTTGCGCACCTCGCCCAGGATGCGAACGCCCAGGCCAGGTCCCGGGAAAGGATGGCGGTAGACCATGTCGGCCGGCAGGCCCAGCGCCACGCCCAGCGCGCGCACCTCGTCCTTGAACAACTCGCGCAGCGGTTCCAGCAGCTTCAAGCCCAGCTTCTCGGGCAAGCCGCCCACGTTGTGGTGGCTCTTGATGGTGGCCTTCTTGCTAGCCGTGCCGCCTGACTCGACCACATCCGGGTAGATGGTGCCCTGGGCCAGCCACTTGGCGCCCTTGTTGCCTTCGCCCTTGAGCTTGGCGGCCTCGGCCGTGAAGACCTCGACGAACTCGCGGCCGATGATCTTGCGCTTGGCTTCCGGGTCGGTCACGCCTTTCAGGTGGCCCATGAACTGGTCAGTGGCCTCCACATGAACCACCTTGGCATGCAGGCGGCCGGCGAACATCTCCATCACCGCCTTGCCTTCGTTCAGACGCAGCAAACCGTGGTCCACGAACACACAGGTCAATTGGTCGCCAATGGCGCGGTGGATCAAGGCGGCGGCCACGCTGGAATCGACACCACCGCTCAAGCCCAGGATGACTTCTTCATCGCCGACCTGCTCGCGGATCTTGGCCACGGCTTCGGCGATGTAATCGCCCATGATCCAGTCACCCTTGCAGCCAGCGATGTCGCGCACGAAACGCGTCAGCATCGCGTGGCCCTGCACCGTGTGCGTCACCTCGGGGTGGAACTGCACGGCGTAGTAGCGCTTGGCTTCGTTGGCCATGCCGGCGATGGGGCAGCTGGGGGTCGAGGCCATCAGGGTGAAGCCTTCGGGCAAGGCCGTGACCTTGTCACCGTGGCTCATCCACACCTTGAGCATGCCGTGGCCTTCGGTAGTGCTGAAGTCTTCAATGCCCTCCAGCAGCTTGGTATGGCCCAGGGCGCGGACTTCGGCATAGCCGAACTCGCGGTGGTCGCTCCACTCCACCTTGCCGCCCAATTGCACGGCCATCGTCTGCATGCCGTAGCAGATGCCGAGCACAGGCACGCCCAAATCCCACACGGCTTGGGGTGCGCGCAGTTGGTGGTCTTCGTAGGTGCTGGCGTGGCTGCCCGACAGGATGATGGCCTTGGGCGCAAAGCCGCGGATGAACTCATCCGACACATCATTGGGGTGGATCTCGCAATACACGTGGGCTTCGCGAACGCGGCGCGCGATGAGCTGGGTGACTTGAGAGCCGAAGTCAAGGATCAGAACTTTGTCATGCATGATGAAAATCTCGAGAAATCAATCAGACCACGGTCGCGGGGCTGGCTGGCACACGGTGATTGCGGCTGAAGTAGCGCAGGCCGATGACGGCCGCAACGCCCTGGATGGCCGCACACAGGTAGAACGGTGCCCCCACGCGCCAGTCGCCATGGGGATAGTGGGATACCAACGCCAGCAGCGGCGTGCCAAGCAGGGGCCCAAGCACCGCCGCCACGCTGTTGATGGACGACACCGCACCCATGCTTTCACCCTGCCGGGTGGGGTCAACGGCGTTGGACACCAGGCTTTGCAAGCCCGGTTGAACCATGTAGCCAAACACATTGGCCGCCACGATCACGAAGAGCATCCACCCCAGCGGCACCAAGCCGTACCCGGCGAACGCGATGGTGGACGAGACCAGCCCCAAGACGACCAGCTTGTGCAGCGGGATGTACTTTTGCACCACCCGCATCAGGCCGCCCTGCACCAGCACCGCCATGCCGCCCACGGCCAACAGCGACAGGCCGTTGTCCATCGGCGTCCAGCCGAACTTGAACTCGGTGTACAGGAACCAGGAGGTGTGCAGGCAGAACTGCGCCAGGATCGACAAGCCCATGATCCACATCAGCGTCTCGACGCCCTTCAGGTCGCGCAAACGGGCCAAGGCGGTGAATGGGTTGGCCTTGGAGAGCTCGAATGAGCGGCGCTTGTCCAGCGGCAACGACTCGGGCAGCACGAAGTAACCGTAGAGGCAGTTGAGCAACGACAAGCTGCCGGCCAACAAAAACGGCCAGTGCAGATCTTGATTGCCCAGCACACCGCCCAGCACCGGCCCCAGGATGAAACCCAGCCCGAACATGGCGCCCAACATGCCGTAGTTCTTGGCCCGCTCTTCGGGCACCGTGATGTCGGCCACATAGGCGTTGGCCACGGCGATGTTGGCGCACACGGCACCGCCCATCACCCGCACGGCCAGCAGCATCCAGAACTCGGAGGCGAGGGCCGTGACAAAAAAGTTGATGCCCATGCCCAGCAAGCCCAGCAGCAGGATGGGCCGCCGACCATAGCGGTCGGACAGCGCCCCCAGCACTGGCGCACTGAAGAACTGGGCAATGGCGAAGGCCGCCTGCGCCGCACCATAGGCCACCGAGGTGCTGGCCCCCGAGTCCATGAAGGACCCGATGAGCTTGGGCAACACGGGGGCAATGATGCCGATCGACATCATGTCGAGCAGCACCGTCACCATGATGAAGGGCATGGCCGCCCTGCGGCCTTGGGCGCCCATCACTCCATGCGGTAGTTGGGCGCTTCCTTCGTGATCTGCACGTCGTGGACGTGACTCTCGCGAATGCCCGCGGCCGTGATCTCGACGAACTCGGCCTTGTTGCGCATGTCTTCGATGGTGGCGCAACCGCAGTAGCCCATGGAGGCGCGCAAGCCACCCGCCATCTGCGTGACGATGCTGATCATCGAGCCCTTGAACGGCACGCGGCCTTCAATGCCCTCGGGGACCAGCTTGTCCGCGTTGGGGTTGGTGGTTTCGTCGTTTTCCTGGAAATAGCGGTCGGCCGAACCGGCCTTCATGGCGCCAATCGAGCCCATGCCGCGGTAGCTCTTGTAGCTGCGGCCCTGGTACAGGATCACTTCGCCGGGCGCTTCTTCCGTGCCCGCGAACATGCCGCCCATCATGACGGTGCTGGCACCGGCTGCGATGGCCTTGGCGATGTCGCCCGAATAGCGGATGCCGCCGTCGCCGATCAAGGGCACACCGGTGCCTTGCAAGGCCGTGGCCACACTGTCAATGGCCATGATTTGCGGTACGCCCACCCCCGCGATGATCCGCGTGGTGCAGATGGAGCCTGGGCCGATGCCGACCTTGACGCCATCAGCGCCCGCTTCGACCAGGGCCAAGGCAGCTGCGCCGGTGGCGATGTTGCCGCCGATGACATCCACCTGTGGGTAGTTTTTCTTGACCCAGCGCACGCGCTCGATCACGCCGGCACTGTGGCCGTGGGCCGTGTCGACCACCAAGGCGTCGACGCCAGCACGCACCAGCAGCTCAACGCGCTCTTCGGTGCCCTCGCCCACGCCAACCGCGGCGCCCACGCGCAGCTTGCCGTGTGAATCACGCGCCGCGTTGGGGAAGTTGGTCTGCTTGGTGATGTCCTTGACGGTAAACAAGCCCTTGAGCTCGAACGCCTCGTTGACAATGACCACGCGCTCCAGCTTGTGCTGGTGCATCAGGGCCTTGGCTTCTTCTTTCGAAGCGCCGTCCTTGATGGTGATCAGACGCTCGCGCGGGGTCATGATCTCGCGCACCGGCACGTCAAGGCGGGTCTCGAAGCGCAGGTCGCGCCCCGTGACGATGCCCACGACGCGGCCTTCATCAACCACCGGGAAGCCCGAGATGCCATGTTGCTGTGACAGCGCGATCACATCACGGACGCGAACGCCGGATGAGATCGTGATCGGGTCACGCAACACGCCAGACTCATAACGCTTGACGCGTGAGACTTCCGCAGCTTGTTGCTGAGGCGTGAGGTTTTTGTGGATGATCCCGATACCGCCTTCCTGGGCGATCGCGATCGCCAGGCGGGCCTCTGTGACCGTGTCCATGGCGGCAGACACCAAGGGCAGATTCAGGGTGATGTTTCGGGACAGACGGGTGGCCAGCGATGTGTCACGGGGTAACACTTGTGAGAACGCGGGCACCAGCAGCACATCGTCGAATGTGAGTGCTTTACCAAGCAGGCGCATGAACAGGCTCCAGACGCAAAAGCGGATTATACGCGCAGTGGAGGTAGGCTGTCGAAGCGGGGATTTACCGTGACGAATGGGCGTTTTCGCGGCCATTGCGAGCGCCAAGCCGGACTAAACTCCGCGTCATGAAAAGCACCCGCCCTCATTCCGCCTTGCTCCTGTCCCTGACTCTGGCCAGTGTGGCGCTGGTGGTCACGCCTGCCCAGGCCGGCACCCAGTGGAAGTGGAAAGACGCCTCGGGCGCGACACAGTACAGCGACCGCCCTCCTCCGGCCGGCACCCCCGAGGGCAACATCCTTCAAAGGCCCGCGGCCTCAAGGACAGTGCAGTTGGCCAAGCCCGCCTCCGAGGTGGACGCAGCAGCATCGGCCGCCAAGCCCGCGGTGGCGGCCAAGGCGCCCGAGTCCGAGCTGGACGTGAAGCGCCGCAAGGCCGAAGAAGAAAAAGAAGCCCAGCGCAAAGCCGAAGAAGAAAAGAACGCCAAGTCGCGCGCAGACAACTGCACCCAAGCCCGCAACTACCAGCGCACCTTGAACGACGGCATCCGCATCGCCCGGACCAACAGCAAGGGTGAGCGCGAGATCCTGGACGACAAGGGCCGCGCCGAAGAGCAGCGCCGCACCCAGGAAGCCATTGCCAGCAATTGCAAGTGAGGCAGGCCGCCTCGCGCTGCTAGCCTGACGAGTTGCTCAACGGCCGCTTGTTCGGCCGCTTGACACCTCTGGTCGTTTTTTCGCCATGGGCACGGTAGCGCACGCGCCGAGCCTCTTTCGGATCGACGATCAGGCCGCGGTACACCTCCACCCTATCCCTGTCTTGCAGAACATGGGCCAAGGTCGCCTTGCGCCCCCAAATGCCCACGCTCAGGTGTTGCGCCTGGCCCAACAGGTGGGCGGCCAGCAAAGCATCCTTGACGCAACTGCCCAAAGGCAAGGCCAAGGTGCTCATCTCGATTTGACGGGGCGCTGGGCTGAACACCACCTCGATGTGAATCACCGGGGTTGTGGTTTGTTCACCGAGGCCCATAGACCTGCTCGGCCCGTTTGACAAAAGCATCGACAAACGTGTTGGCGATGCGGTCGAACACCGGGCTGATCACCAGGGCGAGCGGCCGGCTGGAAAAAGCATAGCTGAGCGAGAACTCGACCTTGCAGGCACTGGGTTCAGCCGGGGTCTGCCCCGGCACCGGGGGAGGCAAGCCGGGCTTGTGCAATGGCGTGAACTTCCAGGTGCCCTCGAGCTTGGAAAAAGGCCCATCCACCAGATGCATGCGCACTTCGCTGGCATCGATGTTGGTGTTGCGCGTGGTGAACGCCTGCCGGATACCGGCAAATGCGATGTGAAGCCGCGCAGTGACGCCATCGTCGTGCTGCTGGATCACTTCAGCGCGCTCACACCAGGGCAGGAATTGGGCGTAATCCTCGACGGCAGTGACCAGCGCGTACATTTCGCCGGGCGAGTACCAGAGCAGGACGGACTTGTTGACTTGCTTCATAGAATGCCGCCATTTTAAGGACGCTGTATCCTTCTGACCATGACGATTGCCGAAAATAGAAAAGCCCTGTTCAATTACCACATCGAAGAACGTTTCGAGGCGGGTGTGGTCCTGGAAGGCTGGGAAGTCAAGGCGATCCGCGCGGGCCAGGTGCAGTTGACTGACGGCCACATCATGATCCGCAATGGCGAGTTGCACCTGATCGGCCTGCGCATCAATGCACTGCGCTCGGCATCAACGCACGTCAAGCCCGAGGCCGACCGCACCAAGAAGCTGTTGATGCACCGCTCGGAAATCCGGCGCCTGGTGGGCAAGACGGAGCAAAAGGGCTACACCCTCGTGCCGCTGAACCTGCACTTCAAGGGCAGCTATGTGAAAGCCGAGATCGCCCTGGCCAAGGGCAAGGCCGAGCACGACAAGCGCAACACCATCAAGGACCGCGAATGGGAGCGGGAAAAGGGCCGGATGATGCGGCACAAGGTTTCGTCGGGCGGCAAGGAATGATTCTCAAGCATCGTCGACCTAACCTGCCCTTGTAACAGACCCTGAGTTGTTGGCGCAGCGGTCGCGAATAAATCCAATGATCGCGTGAAATAGCGCACCATTCACTGTCTTAGGAACGCACCTAAGAGCGTCCGAAATCATTAACCTTCGCATACTTTTAAGCGAAGGATGATTTCCATGAAAACCAGCCCGATGACCGTTCGCGCCAAGCTGACGGTCGCTTTCGGCGGACTTGCGGTACTAGTTCTCATCGTGGCCGGGCTGTCGCTCAAGGCACTCAGCGATTCGAACCAACGATTCACACAGTACGTCAACGGCATCAACGCGCGCTCCAATCTCGCGGCGCATGCCCGCGCCGCCGTTGATTCGCGTGCCATCGCGGCGCGCAACCTGGTGCTGGTCAGCAAACCGGATGACCTGGCCACTGAAAAAGCCCTCGTCCTGCAATCTCACGAGGAAGTGAAGACCCTGCTGGGCAAGCTCGACGAGATGGCCAAAGCGCCCGACGTGTCTGAAGAGGCCCGGGGCATGATTGCTGAAATCGACCGCATCGAAGGCGCGTATGGCCCGGTGGCATTGGCAATCGTGAACTTGGCCTTGAACGGCCAGAAGGATGAAGCCATCGCCAAGATGAACGACGAGTGCCGGCCCTTGCTGGCGGCTTTGGTCAAAGCCTCGGACGCGTATTTGAAATCCACCGAAGCGCGCGCGCGGCAACTCACGGTTGAGGCGGCAGATGCTTACACCACGCAGCGCAATTTGCTGGCCGTGGCTTGCTTGGTGGCCTTTGCGGCTGCGGGCCTGGCCGGCGTGCTGATCACACGCGGATTGACACGGGCCCTGGGCGCTGAACCTGCCGCGCTGGGAGAAGCCGCTCACCGCGTGGCTGCTGGCGACCTGGGCGCCATCGATGGCACGGCACAGGCGCACCCGGGCAGCGTGCTGGCATCGCTGGGTGTCATGCAGGGCAACCTGGCCCGGATCGTGGGGCAGGTTCGCAATGCGTCGAACTCGATCGCGACAGGCTCTGCCCAAATCGCCATGGGCAATGCCGACCTGAGCCAACGCACCGAAGAACAAGCCAGCAATTTGCAGCAGACCGCGGCCTCAATGGACCAGCTCAGCAGCACCGTGAAGAACAACGCAGAGATGGCACAGCAGGCCAATCAGTTGTCGAACGCGGCGTCCCTGGCCGCCATCAAGGGCGGAGACGTGGTCAGCCAGGTGGTAGGCACCATGCATGCAATCGCGGACTCGTCCAAGAAGATTGTGGACATCATTGGGGTGATCGATGGCATCG
Source organism: Aquabacterium sp. CECT 9606 (assembly GCF_918741295.1). Classification (GTDB taxonomy): domain Bacteria; phylum Pseudomonadota; class Gammaproteobacteria; order Burkholderiales; family Burkholderiaceae_C; genus Aquabacterium. Next base: position 216,508 of record NZ_CAKKNB010000005.1, on the reverse strand, counting down.
CTTTCCAGACCAACATCCTGGCCTTGAACGCCGCGGTTGAGGCGGCCCGCGCGGGCGATCAGGGGCGCGGTTTCGCGGTGGTGGCCAGCGAGGTTCGCACACTGGCGCAGAGGTCGGCCAACGCCGCCAAGGAGATCAAGGCCTTGATTGGCGCCAGCGTCGAGAAAGTTGACACGGGCGCCCAACAAGTCAATGCGGCGGGCAAGAGCATGGAAGACATCGTGGCGCAAGTGAAGCGCGTGAACGATCTGCTGTCCGAGATCTCAAATGCGACAGCGGAACAATCCATCGGCATCAACCAGGTGGGCCATTCGGTGACCCAACTCGACCAGGTGACTCAGCAGAACGCTGCCCTGGTGGAGGAAAGCGCCGCCGCTGCCGAAAGCCTGAAGCGGCAGGCGGCGCAATTGGCCGAAGTGGTGGATGTGTTCAAGCTGGAAAGCTGAACGCCCCTGCTCAGTTGGCCTGCAGCACCACCAGTGCCTGCGCCAGGTCGTCGATCAAATCCTGCGGGTCTTCCAGGCCGATGGCCAGGCGCACCAGGGTGCCCTGAGGCACATCAGCCCCGGTGCGCATGCTGGGCAGGTGGTAAGGCACGGCCAGGCTCACCGGCCCGCCCCATGAATAGCCGATCTTGAACAAAATCAAGGCATCGATGAAGGCATCGACCTGGGCCGGGCTGTAGCGTTCATCGAACACCACGGACACCAGCCCGGCCGCCGCGTTGCAGGTCTGGGCCCAATGGGCATGGCCCGGCGATTCAGGCAAGGCCGGGTGCAGCACCTGCGAGACTTCAGGCCGAGACTGCCACCACAGCGCAATCTGCCGGGTGGCGGCATCGTGCGCGGCATAGCGCAAGGGCAAGGTCGGCAGGCCACGCAAAATGGCCTCGACGTCGTTACCACCCACGCCCAAACCCATCCGCATGTGCGTCATTTTCAGTTTGATGTGCAAGGCCTCGTCGCGCGTGGTGATCGAGCCCATCAGCACGTCGGCGCCGCCCGAAGGGTATTTGGTCAGGGCATGCACAGAGATGTCGACACCCCGGGCCTGGCCATCCCCCTGCTCGAAGGCAAACGCGTCAAACGCCAAGCCGGCCCCCCAGGTGTTGTCCAGCGCAACGATCACGTGGGGGTGCTGGCGCGCCACGCGCAGCAAACCAATCAGATCGGGGAACTCCAGGGTCACGGAGCCGGCAGCTTCCAGCCAGATCAATTTGGTTTTGGGGGTGATGAGCGCGGCCAGTTGGTCAGCGCGCAAAGGGTCGTAGAACTGGTGGGTGATGCCCCATTGGGCCAGCTCGCCGCGTGCCAGGTCTTTGTTGGGGCCGTAGGCGTTGTCGGGGATCAGCACCTCGTCGCCAGCGCGCAGCAAGGCCATGTCGACCAAGGCGAGCGCAGCCAGGCCGCTGGGAGCCAACAGGGTTTGCAGGCCCCCTTCCAAAGTGGCCAGGCGCTCTTCCAGCGTGAAAGTGCTGGGTGTGCCGTGCAGCCCATACGTGTAGCCGGTTTTGTCTTTCCACTGGCGAGCCCGCAGGGCCACCGTGTTGTCAAAGATGACGGTGGAGGCCTTGTGGATGCCGGGCACCACGGATTTGAAGCCGGCAGGCGGCTTGTAGGCGTGGTGAATCAGTTGGGTACTGCGGCGTGGGGGGCGCTTGTTGCTCATCAGGCGATCCTAAGTGAGATCACCATCATTCCATCAAATCGGCAAGGCAATCAGATCATGCCCTTCCACCGCCACGATGCGCGCCTTGGTGAACTCACCCACCTTCAAGGTCTTGCTGGCCTTTTCAGGTGGCAACAAGCGCACGGTGCCATCGATCTCAGGTGCGTCAGCGTACGAGCGCCCCACCCCACCCTTGCGGCCCAGTGCGGGCGCGCTGTCGACCAGCACCTGCATGGTCGCACCCACGCGGCGTTGCAGCTTGGCGATCGACACCTGCTCGGCCACGGCCATGAAACGGGCGCGGCGCTCTTCGCGCACTTCGTCGGGCAAGGCGCCGGGCAGCGCATTGGCAGGCGCGCCCTCGATGGGTGAATAGGCAAAACAACCTGCACGGTCGATCTCGGCTTCGCGCAAGAAGTCGAGCAGGTATTCAAACTCATCTTCCGTCTCACCAGGGAAGCCGGCGATGAAGGTGCTGCGCACCACGATCTCGGGGCAGATCTCGCGCCAGCGCAACAAACGCTCAAGGTTCTTCTCGCCATTGGCCGGGCGCTTCATGCGCTTGAGCACATCGGGATGCGCGTGCTGGAAAGGCACATCCAGGTAAGGCAGGATCAGGCCTTGCGCCATCATGGGCAGGATCTCGTCCACATGGGGATAAGGGTAGACGTAGTGCATGCGCACCCAGGCGCCGTGCTCTTGCGCCAAGGTGGCCAATTGCTCGGCCAGGTCGTACATGCGGGTCTTGACGGGTTTGCCATCCCAGAAACCGGTGCGGTATTTCACGTCCACGCCATAGGCGCTGGTGTCCTGGCTGATGACCAGCAGCTCTTTCACGCCGGATTCGAACAGCGCGCGGGCCTCACTGAGCACATCGCCAATCGGGCGCGAAACCAGGTCGCCGCGCATGCTGGGGATGATGCAGAAGCTACAGCGGTGATTGCAGCCTTCACTGATCTTCAGATAAGCGTAGTGCTTGGGCGTGAGCTTGATGCCGGCGATGCCACGCGACTCGGGCACCAGGTCCAGGAAGGGATCATGCGGCTTGGGCACGTGCAGGTGCACCGCGTCCATCACCTCTTGCGTGGCGTGGGGGCCGGTCACGGCCAGCACACTGGGGTGCATCTGGCGGACCAGATTGCCACCATCGGCGCCGGCCTTGGCGCCCAGGCAACCGGTCACGATGACGCGGCCGTTGTCGGCCAGCGCCTCGCCGATGGTGTCCAGGCTTTCGCGCACGGCGTCGTCAATGAAGCCGCAGGTGTTCACGATCACCAGATCGGCGCCATCGAAGGTTTTCGAGGTGCGGTAACCCTCGGCGGCCAGCTGGGTCAGGATCAGTTCGGAGTCGGTGAGCGCTTTCGGGCAGCCAAGGCTGACAAAACCAATCTTGGGCGCGGCCGCGGATGGGGCGGGTGTGGTGGGGGTGAGCAATTCAGACGTCATGGGGGTGGATTGTCGGGGAAATTGGGCTTTCAGCAACGACAATGACTGCGAGAGACCTCACAAGGAGACCCCATGATTGCCACAGCCGCCACTGTTTTGACCGCTTTGGTCGCCTTGCTGCACCTTTATTTCCTGGTGCTCGAGATGTTTTTCTGGGACAAGCCACTAGGGCGCAAGGCCTTTGGCCTGAAACCGGATTTCGCCACGGCCTCCAAGACACTGGCGGCCAACCAGGGCCTGTACAACGGTTTTCTGGCGGCTGGGTTGGTGTGGGGCCTGTGGCTGGGCGCCGCCGGGCACGACATCAAGGTCTTTTTCCTGGGCTGCGTGATCGTGGCGGGCGTGTTCGGCGCCGCGACGGTCAGCCGCAAGATCTTCTTCGTGCAGGCTTTGCCAGCCATCATCGCGCTGGCTTTGCTGCTCGTGCAGAATGGCTGACACCCCAAAGAATGGAGGCCTTCATGAGCACGGACAAGCATGTCACCTTCTACCATTCCCCCAACTCGCGCTCAGCCGGCGTGCTGGTGCTGCTGGAGGAACTGAACGCCGATTACGAGACCTTCGTGCTCAACCTCAAGGCGGGCGAGCAGCGCCAGGCGGCCTACCTGGCCATCAACCCGATGGGCAAGGTGCCGGCCATCAAGCATGGCGACGCGGTGGTCACCGAGCAGGCCGCTGTCTACCAGTACCTGGCAGAGCTTTACCCCGAGGCCGGGCTGGCACCACCGATCGGCTCGCCACTGCGGGGGCCATTTCTGCGCTGGCTGGCGTTTTACGGCGCCAGTTTCGAGCCCGCCGTGGTTGACCGCGCTCAAAAGCATGCGCCTGCGCCGCCCTCGACCTGCCCCTATGGCGACTTCGACACGATGCTCAAAACCGTGACGGACCAACTGGCCCGGGGTCCGTATATCCTGGGTGAGCAATTCAGCGCCGCCGACGTGCTCTGGGCCAATGCCCTGCGCTGGACCACCATGTTCCAGCTGGTGCCCCAGACGCCAGTGCTCCAGGCTTACATCGAGCGAGTCACCTCCCGTCCGGCTGCCGCGCGCGCCGCCGCCAAGGACCAGCAGTTGATTGCCGCCCAGGCCTGAGGTGCACCTTTGTACTCACCCTCGCACTTTGACGAGTCGCGGCCGGAAGTTCTGCAAGGCCTGATGCACGCCCACCCTCTGGCCACCCTGGTGACCTTGTCGAGTGATGGATTGACGGCCAACCACATTCCGCTGCACTTGCAAGCCGATGGCTCGGCCTTTGGCAAGCTGGTGGGGCATGTGGCGCGCGCCAACCCGGTCTGGCAAAACACTCACGCCTTGGCCGAAGTGCTGGTCATCTTTCAAGGGCCGGACGCCTACATCACGCCCTCCTGGTACGCGACCAAGCCCGATGGCGGTAAGGTTGTGCCCACCTGGAACTACGCTGTAGTGCATGCCCACGGCCCCTTGGTGGTGAAAGACGATCCGCAGTGGGTGCGGGCGCAACTCGAATCCATGACCAGGCAGCACGAGGCTTCGCGGCCGCAGCCCTGGGCGGTGGAGGATGCCCCCCGCGAGTTCACCGACCGATTGCTGCAAGCCATCGTGGGCATCGAGATCCCGATCACGCGGCTGCAAGGCAAATGGAAGGTGAGCCAGAACCAGCCTGCCAGCAACCGCGCCAGCGTGATCGCCGGGCTGACGGAACAAGGCCACACCGGCTCGGCCGCGGACATGGCTACCTTGGTGGCCACTCATTCACCCACTTAGTCAGGCCCACAAAACATGGCTTTCAAGTTCTGCCCTCAATGCGCCCAACCTTTGCAAGAGCGCGAGCTGGACACCGTCATGCGGCTCTCCTGCCTGGGCCCCGGTTGCACCTATGTCCACTGGGACAACCCGGTGCCCGTGGTGGCGGCCGTGGTTGAGCACGAAGGCGAGATCATCCTGGCCCGCAACAAGGCCTGGCCGGTGCCCTTCTACGCCCTGATCACGGGGTTTTTGGAGAAAACCGATCCGAGCCCCGAAGAGGCCATCGAGCGCGAGGTGATGGAGGAGCTGGGCCTGCAGGCGCAAGGCACCCACTTCATCGGCCACTACGCCTTCCCGCGTCAGAACCAGATCATCATCGCGTACCACGTGCCCGCCACGGGTGTGATCACCCTGGGCGATGAACTGGTGGACTACAAACGCATTGCGCCCGCCAAGGCGCGCTACTGGCCATCCAGCACCGGCCTGGCTTTGCGCGACTGGCTGGTTAGCCGGGGGCACGAGCCCCAGGCGCTGGACCTACCCAAGCTTTGAGGACGGCGGAGCCTCGTCGTCGGATTTGGGCGGGATGTACTCTGGCAACCAATCCATGTGGTGGCCCAGCTTGAGGGCCTTGGTGGCCAGGTAGTGGTGGTTCTCTGACTGCGACAGGCTGCGCACCGGCACCCGCTCCACCACCTTGACGCCATGCTTTTCAAGTGTGGCCACCTTGCGCGGATTGTTGGTCATCAGGCGCACGGCATCCACGCCAAGCTGGGACAGCATCTGCGCGGCGACCTCAAAATTGCGCAAGTCGGCCGGGAAGCCCAGCCGCAAATTGGCCTCGACCGTGTCCAGCCCTTCATCCTGCAGAGCGTAAGCCTTGAGCTTGTTGATCAGGCCGATGCCACGCCCTTCCTGGCGCAGGTAGAGCACCACGCCACTGCCTTGCTTGCCGATTTCATCAAGCGCAAAGTGCAGTTGCGGGCCGCAGTCGCAGCGCAGTGAGCCAAACACATCGCCGGTCATGCATTCGCTGTGAACGCGGACCAGTGTCGTGCCCCCCATTTCGCCCATGACCAGGGCAACGTGCTCAAGGCCAGAAGGCTGTTCCTTGAACAATTTCATGGTGAAGGTGCCGTGCTCGGTGGGCACACGGGCTTGGGCCACCAGGGACACCTGTTGCGATTCAGGGGCCTGTGGGTGGCTGGAGTCTTGCGGCGAATTCATCAGCGTCTTCGGGAAAATCCCGTTCCTTATCTCTGTATTTTCGCAGATGCGTCAATACCCCCGAAATTAGACAACCAAGTGGCCAACTCCGCCGCTGTGCGCACCCCCAATTTCGAGAAAACCCGCGCCCGGTGGACCTCGACCGTGCGCACCGCGATGTGCAGCTCATCGGCGATGACCTTGTTGAGCTTGCCGGCCGCCACCCGGGGCATGACCTCGCGCTCGCGCTCACTCAGACTGGCCAGACGCGCATGCCCTTCGGCCTGCCTGGCGTCGTCCAGCAGCATGGCGCGCTCGATGGTCAGGGCTTGCTCGATGCGGTCCACCAAGGCGTTGTCGGCGTAGGGCTTCTCCAGAAAATCGAAGGCACCCTTCTTGAGCGATTCGACCACCATGGGGATGTCGCCGTGCCCGCTGAGGAACAGCAAGGGGTTGCGGATGCCTTGGCTGAGGAGCTCTTCGTGCAGCACCAGGCCCGACATGGGCTCCATGCGCACATCAACCAGAAACACCCCTCGGATGGGCCGTGGGCTGGCTGCCAAGTAAGCCAACACCGCCGGCCCACCGTCGAAGCTGAATACCAGCAGGCCCCGGGATCCGAGCAAGAAAGCCAACGCGTCTCGCACCACGGTGTCGTCATCCACCAGGTACACAATGCCTTGATCGGGTCTCATCACGCGGTCTCCTCCAGGTCTTCAGGGCGCAGGCATGGCACGGTGAACGACAAGCTGGCGCCGCCACCAGAGGCCTCTTCGGCATCCAGCCCACCATAGTGCAATTCGATGATTGAACGGCAAATGGCCAGCCCCATGCCCATGCCATCGGATTTGGTCGAATAAAACGGCTGGCACAGCTGATCGATGCTGCGGCCGCCCAGCCCTGGCCCGCTGTCGGTGACCACCACCTTGGCGAACCGCCCGCCCGCGCCCAGCAAAGTCTGCACGTGAACACGACGAGGTTGCTCGGAATGGGCCAGCTCGTCGCATGCATTGCGCACCAGGTTGGCGGCCACCTGCTCAATGAGGATGGGGTCCGCCATCACCATCGGCAGGCTGGCGTCCAGCTCGGTCGTCACGGTGATGCCGTGGCGCGATATCTCGCGGCTGAGCAGGGCCACGGCCGAGGCCACCACCTGGTTGATGTTGCAAGGCTCACGCTGCGGCTCGCGCCGGGTCAGGAACTCGCGTATGCGCTTGACGATGCGGCCTGCGTGCGAGGCCTGCTCACCCATTCGCTTCAAGGCGATCAGCAAGGCCGGATCGCTGCCCGGCTCGCGGCTGAGCGCGTTCAGCACGCCCGCGTTGTAGCTGGCGATGGCCGACAGAGGCTGGTTCAACTCGTGTGCCAGGGTCGAAGCCACTTCGCCCAGCATCGTCAGGCGCGAGTGGTGGGCCATGGTGTCCGCCTGCTTGCGCTCACGCTCTTCCAGGCGCTTGCGCTCGGTCACGTTCAGGATCGAGGCCATCCAGCCGATGTGCTGGCCCTTGGCGTCCACCAAGGGCGCCTCCAGCACCACCACTTCCAGGATTTGCCCATCGCGGCATTGCCAGCGTGACTCATAGCCTTCACGCGGGGCCTGGCCAGCCATGTTGCGCAAATGCCGCTGCATGGCCTGCTCCAGCTCGTTGCTGGGCCAGTAAGGCATGGGGGGCATCGATCCGATCAGCTCCTCGGGTTGGTAGCCCAGCATGTCGGCCATGGTCTTGTTGACATAGACCAGGCGCCCATCCAGATCGCGTGCGCGGATGCCCACGGCCAGAGAATTTTCCATGGCGGTGCGCCAGGCGGCTTCGGTGCGCCAGGCTTCCTCAGCGCGCGACACGCCTTGCATCTGGCGGCGCAGCATCCAGCTCGCACCGCCGATCAGCAAGACAAAGCCGGTCATCAAGACCACGGGCAAGGTCCGCCACCACGGCTTGATGGTCTCGCGCGCCGACAGTTCCAGAAAAGCCTGCGGCAAAGATGGCCCCGCCGGCACACGGTACCAGGCCTGGCGGGCCAGGCGCGGGCCGTCAATCGTGGAGGCGATCACCTCCCCCAGCTCATCGACCAGGCGGATGTCGTACTTGCGTGCCAGCCACCAAGGCACCTTCTGGCGCAAGACCTCGGCTGGCAGATAACGCGCCACCAGCAAGCCGGCGGGATTGCCGCTGCCGTCTTGCAATGGCGCCGACAAATGGCCAGCCAGCCCGCGCTCCTCAACCCCGCTTCGCGCCGACGAATGGGCGGGCATGCTGTCATCGGGCACCTGGACCACGATGCGGCCATTGGCGTCCAGCCAGGTCACGCTGATCCAGAAACGGCGCAAACCATCCAACACCAGGGCGTGCTGGGCAAAGCCCGCGGCGGACAAGGCCTTGCCATTGTGGCCATTGATCACGTCGGCCAAGGTCCGAAGGCGGCTGGCTTCAGCGTCCAGTCGGTTGCTGACCTGGGCTTCCAAGGACAAGGCATCAGAGATCATTTCAGCACGCTGGCTGTCCAGATCGGCTCGTTCGACCGAGCGCAGCCACCCCATCACGCCGCCCGCGAACAGCAGCGACAGCACCAATGGCCAGGCCCACAAGTGCGGCACCACCGACACGACAGAGCCCCACACGCGCCACCGCGGTCTTGGAGGCACGGCCAGCGTGGGACGGGGTGGCGCACTAATGGGAGGGCTCATGAGCAGAAGTCTATGCCGCCATCCGGAAGTACTGCCCATCCGGCACGCACGAATGTGGAACTCCACAATTTCCCATGCCGACGCAGGGGAGAACAATCCACTTGCCCCCATACCTGAGGAGACCAACATGACCCAGTCCTTCGCCGGAAAGATCTTGCGCCGCCACTTCCTGGCCGCCGCTGCCGCCATCGCCTTGGTGCCCAGCGCCTTCGCGCAGGCCCCCATCGTGATCAAGTTCAGCCACGTGGTGGCCATGGACACGCCCAAGGGCAAAGCCGCCACTTTTTTCGCCAAGCGCGCGGAAGAGCTGACCAAGGGCCGCGTCAAGGTAGAGGTTTACCCCAACAGCCAGTTGTACAAGGACAAGGAAGAGCTGGAAGCCCTGCAACTGGGATCCGTGCAGATGCTGGCGCCTTCGCTGTCCAAGTTCGCGCCACTGGGTGTGAAAGAGTTCGAGGTTTTTGACCTGCCCTTCATCTTTGACGACTACGCCGACCTGCACCGCGTGACCGAAGGCCCCGTGGGCAAGGGCCTGCTGGCCAAGCTGGAAACCCGGGGCATCACTGGCCTGGCCTACTGGGACAACGGCTTCAAGGTGTTCTCGGCCAACAAGCCTTTGAAGGCCGTCGCCGACTACAAGGGCACCAAGATGCGGATCCAGTCCTCCAAAGTGCTGGACGCTGAAATGCGCGCCTTGGGCGCCCTGCCCCAAGTGCTCGCTTTCTCCGAGACTTACCAGGCCTTGCAGACCGGCGTGGTCGACGGCACGGAGAACCCACCGTCCAACCTTTACACGCAGAAGATGTACGAAGTGCAAAAACACCTCAGCGTCACCAACCACGGTTACCTGGGTTATGCCGTGGTCGTGAACAAGAAGTTCTGGGACGGACTGCCCACCGATATCCGGGGCCAACTGACCCAGGCCATCACCGAAGCGACCAAGGTGGCCAATGACCACGCCTTTGCCGACAACCAGGAAGCCTTGGCCAAGGTCAAGGCCGCAGGCAAGACCGAGATCTACACGCCGACTCCGGCCGAGCGCCTGGCCCTGAAGAAAGCCTTGGTGCCCGTTCACCAGCAGATGACCTCGCGCATTGGCGAGGAAACGCTGCGGGCCATTTACAAGGAAACCGGCTTCGACCCAAGCAAGCTTTGAGCTTTGGACGACACCTCCTGAGCCCACCCCCGTGTGGGCTTTTTCATGACCTGACTGAACCGAAAGGGAGAACGCCATGAAATGGCTTGATCACCTGGAGGAGTGGCTGATATCGACCTTCATGGCCGCCGCCACCCTCATCATCTTCGCGTCGGTGGTGCACCGCTACGTCATTGCCTTCAACATCCCTGGGGTGCAGGATTGGCTGCTGAGCTTGAACATGGCCTGGACGCAAGAGGCCTGCATCTACCTCTTCGTCTGGATGGCCAAATTTGGCGCGGCTTATGGCGTGCGCACCGGCATCCACGTCGGGGTCGACGTGATGATCAACCGCCTGTCAGCACCCAAGCGCAAGTTCTTCGTGATGTTCAGTTTGCTGGCAGGTGCCCTGTTCACCGGCGTGGTGGCTACCCTGGGTGCCACCTTTGTCTGGGACAACGGGCTGCACCACGCTGCCTATCAGGCATTCGGTCTGAACATGGAGGGTCTGATCGAAGGCCCCACCACACCCGACCTGGAATGGCCCACCTGGATCATCTACATGGCCATTCCGCTGGGCTCGTCATTGATGTGCTTCCGCTTCCTGCAAGTGGCCTGGTCGTTTCAACACACCGGTGAGTTGCCTCACCATGACCATGGCCACGTGGACGGCCTGGACGAAGGAGCTTCCGCATGAACGGCCTGATCATTCTTGGCCTGCTGGTGATGTTGATGCTCACCGGCATGCCCATCTCCATCGCCCTGGGCCTGACGGTGCTCAGCTTCATTTTCGGGTTCACGCAAGTGCCCCTGGAATCGGTCGCCCTCAAGCTGTTCACCGGCATCGAGAAGTTCGAGATCATGGCGATCCCGTTCTTCATCCTGGCGGGCAACTTCCTGACGCACGGGGGGGTGGCCAAACGCATGATCAATTTCGCCACGTCCATGGTCGGGCACTGGCATGGTGGCTTGGGATTGGCCGGCGTGCTGGCCTGCGCCTTGTTCGCGGCGGTGTCGGGCTCATCGCCCGCCACGGTGGTGGCCATTGGCTCGATCCTGCTGCCAGCGATGGCCAAAGCCGGGTTCCCGCCCCGGTTCGGCGCCGGGATCATCACCACGTCTGGCGCACTGGGCATCCTCATCCCGCCTTCCATCGTGATGGTGATGTACTCGGTGTCCACCAACACATCGGTCGGCGCCCTGTTCATGGCCGGCGTCGTGCCAGGCATCTTGCTGGCCTTCTTCCTGGGCCTCACGGCCTGGTGGCGGGCCCGCAAGTTCAACTACCCACGGCAACCCAAAGCCAGCCTGGCCCAACGACTCAAGGCCCTGCGCGAGTCCTTCTGGGGATTGCTGCTGATCGTGGTGGTGATGGGCGGTATTTACACCGGCCTGTTCACACCGACCGAAGCCGCCGCCATGGCCGCCGTCTATGCCTTCGTCATCGCGGTGTTCATCTACAAGGACATGAAGCTGAAGGACGTGCCACGGGTGTTGCTGGCCTCGGCCAACATGAGCGCGATGCTGCTGTACATCATCACCAACGCGGTTCTGTTCTCGTTCGTGCTGGCCAATGAAAACATCCCGCAGCACCTGGCCGACTGGCTGATCGCCATGGGCCTGGGCCCGATCGCCTTCCTGGCGGTGGTCAACATCCTGCTGCTGCTGGCCGGTAACTTCATGGAGCCATCGTCGATCGTGTTGATCATGGCGCCCATCCTGTTCCCGGTGGCCATGAAGCTGGGCATTGACCCGGTGCACTTTGGCATCCTGATCATCGTGAACATGGAAGTGGGCATGTGCCACCCACCGGTGGGCTTGAACCTGTACGTGGCATCTGGGGTCACCAAGATGGGCATCACCGAGCTGACCATCGCGGTGTGGCCATGGCTGTTGACGATGCTGGGCTTCCTGGTGCTGGTCACCTACTGGCCGCCCTTGTCGCTGTGGTTGCCCAACCTGTTGATGAAGTGATGGAAATGAAGCCCGGGCCGTGAGACCCGGGCTTTTTTCAAGCTCAGCCCGTGTTGCGCAGCCCGGCCGCCACGCCGTTGATCGACAGGTGAATGCCCCGCTGCACACGCTCGGCCACAGTCTCGCCTTCCACCTCCGAGGCGCGCGTGTCTTGTGCCTTGCGGTGGCGGCGCATCAGTTCCACCTGCAAGTGGTTGAGCGGATCCACATACGGAAAGCGGTAGGCCAAAAAATCCGCCAGTTCGGGCTGGGCTGCCAGGCGAGCCTTGGCACCGGTGATCAGGTTCAGGGCCTGGTTGGTCAGATCCCATTCGGCACGGATCGCCGACATGATCTTCTTGCCCAGTTTTTTATCCTCGACCAGGGCGACGTAACGCTCGGCGATGGCCAGATCGCTCTTGGCCAGCACCATGTCCATGTTCGACAGCAAGGTGCCGAAGAAAGGCCATTGCTTGTGCATGCGCTGCAGCAAGGCCAGCTGAGCCTTGCGCTCCGTGCCTGGCGCGCTCAGGAAAGCTTCGATGGCCGAGCCCATGCCGAACCAACCCGGCAAGGCCACGCGGCATTGTCCCCAAGAGAATCCCCAGGGAATCGCGCGCAAGTCTTCGATGCGGCGGGTGGACTTGCGCGAGGCCGGGCGCGAACCGATGTTGAGCTCGGCGATCTCGCGGATGGGCGTGGCGGCGAAGAAGTAATCGGTGAAGCCTGGGGTTTCGTAGACCAGCTTGCGGTAGGCCGCCATGCTGGCCTGCGAGATGGCATCGGCGGTTTGCAAAAATGCGCTGGGCACGGGTTTGCTTGGTTGGATCAAGCTGGCTTCCAGCATGGCCGAGACCAGGGTCTCCAGGTTGCGCCGCCCGATTTCGGGATGCGCGTATTTGGAGGCGATCACCTCGCCCTGTTCCGTCAGGCGAATCTGGCCGTTCACGGTGCCGGGCGGTTGCGCCAGGATGGCCTGGTGCGTTGGGCCACCGCCCCGTCCCACCGTGCCGCCGCGGCCATGGAACAGGCGCAGGCCGATGCCGTGACTGGTGCGCAAGTCCTTGAACAAAGCAACCAAAGAGATCTCGGCGCGGTACAGCTCCCAGTTGCTGGTGAAGAAGCCACCATCCTTGTTGCTGTCGCTGTAGCCCAGCATGATGTCCTGCTCACCGCCTGATCGCTTGACGAGATCGGCGATGCCGGGGACAGCGTAGAAGCCGCGCATGATGTCGGTGGCGTGACGCAGGTCGGCGATGGTTTCGAACAGGGGCACGACGATCAATTCGGCCTGTGAATCGGCATCGTCCAAGGTGCCACGCATCAGACCGCATTCCTTTTGGAGCAGCAGCACTTCCAGCAGGTCGCTCACGGTTTCGGTGTGCGAGATGATGTAGTGGATCAGGGCCTGCGGGCCGTAGCGGCGGCGGGCGGTGGCGGCCGCTTCGAAGATGGCCAGCTCGCCCTTGGCCAGGTCGCTGTAGTTGGCGCCTTGCACTCGCAAGGGGCGCGCCTCGCACAGCAACTGGCGCAACAAGGCTTGCTTGGCATCTTCATCCAGCTTGGCGTATTGGGGTTCGACCTTGGCCGTAGCCAGCAGTTCGGCGATGACCAGTTCGTGCTGGTCCGAGCTTTGGCGCAAATCCAGCGTGGCGAGATGGAAGCCGAAGACCTGCACCGCGCGGATCAAAGGCCTGACGCGCAGATCGGCCAGCACGGCGGCGTGGTGGGTACGCAAGGAGGTGTCCACCGTGCGCAGGTCGGCCAGGAACTCGTCGGCGCTGGCGTAGGGGTTTTGGGGCGCGACGGCGTGGCGCAAGGCCTTGGTGCCGGTCAGCTCTTCCAGCGTAGCGGCCAGGCGCGCATAGACGCCGGTGAGAGCCCGGCGGTAGGGCTCATCCGCGCGGTGCGGGTTCAAGTCAGGAGAACGGTCGGTCAGCACCGCCATGTGCGGCGTGATGCCCACCAGGCGCCCTGACATCGACAGCTCGGCGCCCAACTGGTGCACCTCGGTGAGGTAGTGGCGCAAGGCTACTTCGGCCTGGCGCGACATGGCCAGTTGCAGTGTCTGGGCACTGACATTGGGATTGCCATCGCGGTCGCCCCCAATCCATTGGCCCATGCGCAGAAAGGACGCCACTTCTCGGCCCGGCAAAGCGCGCTCCAGTTGCGCATAGAGGCGCGGGATCTCGCGCAGGAAAGTGCTTTGGTAATAGCTCAGCGCATTTTCAATCTCGTCGGCGACGGTCAGCTTGGTGAAACGCAGCATGCGCGTCTGCCAGAGCTGGGTCACGCGAGCGCGCAAGGCGGGCTCGATCTCCTGGCGCTCTTCCTCGTCGGCCATGTCCAGGCGGGCGATCAGTTCGGCCACGGCACGCTCGGCATCGAGGATGGACTTGCGCTGCACCTCGGTCGGGTGGGCAGTCAGCACGGGCGACAGGTAGGCGCGCTTGAGCAAGGCGGCGATGTCGTCGGCGCGCACGCCTTCGTCGGCCAGACGTTGAAAGCACGCCGCCAACGAGCCGGGTGTGGCCACCTTGGCGGTGTGCTCGCGCTGGCGCACCTGGTGGCGGTCTTCGGCCATGTTGGCCAGGTGCGAAAAGTAGCTGAAAGCGCGAATCACCGACACACTCTGGTCGGCCGACAGGTTTTTGAGCAGGCGGTCCAGGTCTTTGCCGGCCACGTCGTCGCGGCGGGCGCGGTAGGCCACGGCCAACTGGCGGATCCGCTCGATCAGTTCGTAGGCCTCGCGCCCATCTTGCTCGCGGATCACATCGCCCAGGATCCGGCCCAACAGGCGGATGTCGCGCAGCAGGGGTGCATTGCGTTTGGCGGCGGTGGTTTTGACGGGGGTGGGAGGGGTGGCGCTCTTGCGCGCGGGTGCCTTGGTGACCATGCCGTGTGGGATTTATTGGGTGTGGTTGAAGGGCAGAAACAAGGTTTTAGCACCTGCACACAAACATCGTGCCAAGTCCCCAAAGTCCCTTCGCTCACGTGTTTCAAGTGAACCACGCCCGGCACTTCCTCGCATACAATCCCCGCTGCTAGGAGAGAACCCTGCTGCGCGTGTCAACACGGGTAAAACGGGTCGCCGAAGGCGCAGGGTGGTTTGCCATCCGAACGCTCAGGCAAAAGGACTGGCAACACCTTGCTTGCAAGGTGATCCTCACTGGAGAGAGGTTGGCCTTCGAGCCAACCCACCGAAGGGGCAAGCCCGCGCCGCCATGGTCATGCCGTGGCGATGGGTCAATCTCTCAGGTAAAGCGGACAGCGAGGGCAGCACCGGGAAGGCGTTTTGCTTAACAAGCATGGCGTCCCCTGGAACCATGTCAATGCCCTCTTCCTGGCCTGGCGGTCAGGCACGCTCATGTCTGCAGACCTGCTCAAAACGCCCCTCCACGCCCTGCACATCGAACTCGGCGCCAAGATGGTGCCCTTCGGGGGCTACGACATGCCGGTGCAATACCCCACCGGCCTGATGACCGAGCACAAGCACACGCGTGCCGCCGCCGGCTTGTTCGATGTTTCGCACATGGGCCAGTTGCTTCTGAAGGGCTCGGATGCCGACAGGGCGCTTGAAACCCTGGTGCCCGTCGACATCGTCGATCTGCCCGTGTTCAAGCAGCGCTATGCCCTGTTCACCAACGACACCGGCGGCATCCTGGACGACCTGATGGTCACGCGCCGCGAAGACGACATCTTCGTGATCGTCAATGCCGCCTGCAAGGTGCAGGACATCGCCCACCTGCAAGCGCACATTGGCCAGCGCTGCACCGTGCAGCCCCTGCCCGACCAGGCCCTGCTGGCGCTGCAAGGCCCGCAAGCCGTGACCGCCCTGGCGCGTCTGAACGCCGACGTGCAGAAGCTCACCTTCATGACTGGCGGCCACTTCGTGTTGAATGGCGCCGATTGCTTCGTCACACGCTCCGGCTACACCGGTGAAGACGGCTTCGAGATCTCGGTGCCCGCCGCGCAGGCCGAAGCATTGGCCCGTGCACTGCTGGCCCAGCCCGAAGTCAAACCCATCGGCCTGGGCGCGCGCGACAGCCTGCGCCTGGAAGCCGGCCTGTGCCTCTACGGCCACGACATCAACACCGACACATCACCCGTGGAAGGCGCGCTGACCTGGGCCATCCAGAAGGTGCGCCGAGCCGGTGGCACGCGCGCGGGCGGCTACCCCGGTGCCCGCGTGATCGACGAGCAACTGGCGCACGGCGTGCAACGCAAGCGCGTCGGCCTGATCGGCAGCGAGCGTGTGCCCGTGCGCGAAGGTGCGCAAATCATCGCCGAGGACGGCACGCCCCTGGGCATTGTCACCAGCGGTTCGCCCGGCCCCAGCATCAACCAGCCGATCGCACTGGCCTACGTGTCATCCACCCACGCGGCCGTCGGCACGCCGGTGTTCGCCCTGGTGCGTGACAAGCGCGTGCCCATGACCGTGACCACCCTGCCCTTCGTTCCCAATCGCTACTACCGCGGCTGAGCCGCACAGGAGAAACCCCATGACCATCAAGTACACCCCCGAACACGAATGGCTGCAGATCGAAGCTGACGGCACCGCCACCGTCGGCATCACCGTGCACGCGCAAGACGCCCTGGGCGACGTGGTCTACGTGGACCTGCCCGCCGTCGGCGCCACGTTCAAGCCGCATGACGTGGCCGGGGTGGTCGAGTCCGTCAAGGCCGCCGCCGACGTCTACATGCCCGTGACCGGCGAGATCACCGAAGTCAACGAAGCCTTGTGCGACGACCCTTCGCTGGCCAACACCGACCCGCTGGGCGCCGGCTGGTTCTTCAAGGTCAAGCTGGCCAACCCGTCCGAACTGGACGCTTTGCTGGACAAGACCGCTTACGACGACCTGGTCAAGAACGCCTGACCCCTTTTCGCCCCGCCCTGCTGTACCCCTGATTGCCAAGCCCGACCATGCTGACCCACACCCCCACCCTCGCTGAACTGGAAAACGCCCGTGAGTTCCAAGCCCGACACCTGGGCCCCCGGGATGCCGAGCAGGCGCACATGCTGAGCAGGGTGGGCGTGGCCTCGCGGCAGGCTTTGATCGACGGCATCGTGCCCGCCTCCATCAAGCGCCCCGCGCCCATGGAACTGCCAGCCGCCTTGAGCGAAGCGCAGGCGCTGGCCGACCTGAAACGCATCGCCAGCCAGAACCGCCTGATGCGCAACTTCATTGGCCAGGGCTACCACGGCACGCTGACACCAGGCGTGATCCTGCGCAACATCCTCGAGAACCCCGCCTGGTACACGGCTTACACACCTTACCAGGCCGAGATCTCACAGGGCCGCATGGAGGCGCTGGTCAACTTCCAGACCATGGTGTGCGACCTCACCGGCATGGCGATTGCCAACTCGTCGATGTTGGACGAGGCCACCTCGGCCGCTGAAGCCATGACCTTGGCGGCCCGTGCCGGCAAGTCCAAGAGCACGCGCTTCGTGGTCTGCCACGACGTGCTGCCGCAAACGCTGGAAGTGATCCAGACCCGCGCCAAGCCGCTGGGCATCACGGTCGACCTGGTGCACGCCGCCAAACTGGCCGAGCACCTGACCGGCAACGATTGCTTCGCCGCGCTGATGCAGTACCCCGGCGTGAACGGTCAGGTGCGCGACCTCAAGCCCCTGATCGATGCGCTGCACGCCAAGGGCGCGCTGGCCATCGTGGCCGCCGACCTGCTGGCCTTGACCCTGCTTGTGTCGCCCGGTGAATTGGGCGCCGACATCGCCGTGGGCAACACGCAGCGCTTCGGCATGCCCATGGGCAACGGCGGCCCGCACGCCGCCTACATGGCCACGCGCGACGACTACAAGCGCTCGATGCCTGGCCGCCTGGTCGGCGTCAGCGTCGACACGCACGGCAACCCCGCCTACCGCTTGGCCCTGCAAACGCGCGAACAGCACATCCGCCGCGAAAAGGCCACGTCCAACATCTGCACGGCGCAGGTGCTGCCGGCCGTCGTGGCCAGCATGTACGCGGTTTACCACGGCCCCGAAGGCTTGAAGCGCATCGCCCTGCGCGTGGCCAGCTACACCGCCATCCTGGCCGAAGGCTTGAAGGCGTTGGGCCGCACGGTGGTTCACACCACCTATTTCGACACGGTGCAAGTGCTGGCTGAAGGCGACCGCGACGCCATGGTCGCCGCCGCGCAAAAGGCTGGCATCAATCTGCGCATCGCCAGCGTTGACAGCCTGACGATCTCGCTGGACGAGACTGCCACGCGCGACGACATCATCGACCTGTGGGCCGTGTTCGCCGGCAGCAAGGCCCTGCCTTCGTTCGCTGCTTTTGAATCGGGCGTGGCATTGACCATCCCGCAGGCATTGCGCCGCACCAGCAGCTTCATGACGCACCCGGTCTTCAACACGCACCACTCCGAGACCGAGATGCTGCGCTACCTGCGTTCGCTCGCCGACAAGGACCTGGCCCTGGACCGCACCATGATCCCCCTGGGTTCATGCACCATGAAGCTGAACGCCACCAGCGAGATGATCCCCATCACCTGGCCCGAGTTCGCCAACATCCACCCCTTCGCCCCGCAAGACCAGCTCAAGGGCTATGCGCTGCTCGACGAGCAACTGCGCGCCTGGCTGTGCCAGGCCACCGGCTACGCGGGCATCAGCCTGCAGCCCAACGCCGGCTCGCAAGGCGAATACGCCGGCCTCTTGGTCATCAAGGCCTACCACGATGCCCGTGGCGAAGGCCACCGCGACATCTGCCTGATCCCTGAAAGCGCCCACGGCACCAACCCCGCCAGCGCGCAAATGGTCGGCATGAAGGTGGTCGTCACCAAGTGCGATGCTGATGGCAACGTCGACCTGGACGACCTGCGCGCCAAGTGCGAGCAGCACAGCGCCAACCTGGCCGCCGTGATGATCACCTACCCCTCCACCTACGGCGTGTTCGAGACCCGTGTGAAAGAGCTGTGCGCCCTGGTGCACCAGCACGGCGGCCGCGTCTACGTGGACGGCGCCAACATGAACGCCCTGGTCGGCCTGGCCGCGCCCGGCGAGTTCGGCGGCGACGTGAGCCACCTCAACCTGCACAAGACCTTCTGCATCCCCCACGGCGGTGGCGGCCCCGGCGTCGGCCCCGTCTGCGTGGTCGAAGACCTGGTGCCCTACCTGCCCGCCCACCGCGCCGCCGGCATCGGCACCGACAGCCAAGTGGGTGCCGTGAGCGCCGCGCCCTTGGGCAACGCCGCGGTGCTGCCCATCAGCTGGATGTACGTGCGCATGATGGGCCCCGATGGCCTGAAGGACGCCACCGAGATCGCCATCCTCAACGCCAACTACGTGGCCGCCCGCCTGGCCGACCACTACGACATCCACTTCAGCGGCGGCAACGCGGCCATCAAGGGCGGCGGCGTGGCCCACGAGTGCATCCTGGACCTGCGCCCTCTGAAGGACAGCAGCGGCGTCAGCGCCGAGGACGTGGCCAAGCGCCTGATCGACTATGGCTTCCACGCGCCCACACTGAGCTTTCCCGTGGCGGGCACCTTGATGGTCGAGCCCACCGAGAGCGAATCGCAGTTTGAGCTGGACCGCTTCTGCGACGCGATGATTGCCATCCGCGAAGAGATCCGACAGGTCGAGCAAGGCCAATGGCCGCAAGACGACAATCCCTTGAAGAATGCGCCGCACACGGCCGCTTCATTGCTCAAGGGCGAGTGGACGCACGGCTACAGCCGCGAGCAGGCCGCCTACCCGGTGGCCAGTCTGCGCCAGCAAAAATACTGGGTGCCGGTGGGCCGCGTGGACAACGTCTACGGCGACCGCAACCTGTTCTGCTCTTGCGTGCCGGTCAGCGATTACGCCTGATCAGTACTGACCGCGGGTGTCGAAAGCCGACATCTCCGCGGTTTTGTTCTTCACGAATGGCGTGTAGCGGGCATCGCCATCGACAAAGCGCTTGAGCCACGCGATCGAGTACTTGGCCAGCGCGGTCTTGCACTTCTCGGCGCTGATCTGGATGCCGCACAAGTGGTCGGCGCCCGCCAGCTCGATCTTGGCGCTGGGTAGCGCGGCATTGAAGCTGGCGTAAAAGGGATTGGAGTGCTCGCTGTTGGTGGCGATGAAGTCTTTTTCGTCCGAGACGATCAGCGTCGGCACCTGGAGCATCGACCAATCTTTGGTGCCGTGCCACGGGGCCAGCGCCACCGTGGCCTTCAGCGCCGGGTTGCCGCGCGCCGCGGCCAAGGCGCCGCCGCCGCCCATGGAATGGCCCATGGCCGCCTGACGAGCCGTGTCGATCACACCCGAGTAAGGCGAGGTCGATGTCTTGCTCAAGGCCACCACCTGCTGAAGCGCCTTGGCCATCTGTGTGGCGCGTGCATCAGGTTGGTCGAAAACACTGTTGAAGTTGACCGTCACCACGACGAAGCCATGCGAGGCCACGCGTTCCGCCAACCACTTGTAGTAGCCCTGCACCGCCAGGAAACCGGGCGCCAGCACCACCAGGCCAAACTGGCCTTCGGTGCGGACCGTGGGATAAAAAACGGTGCCCGCCCCGTAGCCACTGGGCGCACTCACCGCCGAATTGGCCACCGCATAAGGCCCGGCGGCGGCTTCCAGCGATGCCACCGTGGGATTGGGGCCATGCACCTGGGCCTGGGACAGGCCCGCGACCAGGGACAGCACGGCGGCACCCAGCCAACGAGCGTTGAAGGAAGCAGCGCGCGGCGCGGCAGCAGAAGAATGGATCGACATGGCCTGTCCTCTTTGGTGTGGATTCAATCCACACACTTTATGAAGACCGTGCAACGCGACGCGACCCGCACATACCCTGCTCACCCCCGAAACAGGGTGAGTGTGACCCTCAGGGGTGGATCACCGACCGCGCTTTTTGGGCTTGACCACCTTGGCCGCTTTTTTTGCGCCTTGCCAAGGCTCAAGTTCATACTCGATCGATGCCGTGGTGAAGCGCAGCGTTTCCTTGTGCGCCACCGACAGCTCGGCCCAACGCCGTCCAAAGCTGCCTGCACAAGCGCGGAACACTTCTTCCGTGCTGGCCACCACGATGCGGTTGCCGCCACACTCGATGTCCAAGGCCATCACCGGCTCGCCAAAGATCTGCCAGATGCGCCCGACCAGGCGGGTGCATTCGGGCTCAACGTCCGACAGGTTGACCACCAGGATGCCCGAGGCGGTCAAAGCCTTGCGGCAGGCCTTGTAGAAATCCAGGCTGATCAGCGTTTCGGGCTGGCCTTCATAGTTGAAGCCATCCACCATGATCAGGTCATAGGTGCCCTGCTTCGTCTTCGCCACAAAGGCCGCCCCGTCGTCGCACACCACACGGAAGCGATCGCTGTCGGGTGGCACCTTGAAGGCATCCCGCACCTCAATGACGTGGGGATTGATCTCCACCACGGTGATGTCGGCCTGCGGCAGGTGTACATGGCAATACTTGGCCAGCGAACCACCACCCAGGCCGATCATCAGCACCTTGGCCGGCTCGGGGTTCAGCATCAAAAACGCCATCATCGCCCGCGTGTACTGCAGGTCCAGCGCGATGGGGTCATCCAGCCTCATGCGGCTCTGGATCAGACTCATGTCGAACTGCATCGACATCGAATCCTCGTCGGTGCTGATGAAAGGCTTCAAGGCATTGCTCTCGGTGAAGGGCCGAGATTCTTCAAATTCAGGCATCAATAGATCAGTCGGTCAGGGCGCAGGTCGCGCAGGATGGTGGTGGCGATCTCTTCGATCGATTTATGGGTGGACGACAGCCAGGCAATGCCCTCGCGCCGCATCATGGCCTCGGCCTGGCTGACCTCCAATCGGCAGTTCTCCAGGCTGGCGTACTTGCTGCCGGGCCGGCGTTCATTGCGGATTTGGGACAAACGCACTGGGTCGATGGTCAGGCCGAAGCACTTCTTCTTGTGAGGCTTGAGCATGGCGGGCAAGAAGCCGCGCTCGAAATCCTCGGGGATCAAGGGCACGTTGGCCGCCTTGATGCCATGTTGCATCGCCAAATACAAAGAAGTCGGCGTCTTGCCGCTGCGGCTCACACCCACCAGCACCACGTCCGACGTCTCCAGGCTGCGCCCAGACTGGCCGTCGTCATGCTCCAGCGTGAAATTGATGGCGTCGATGCGGTCGTTGTACTCGCGGTCCTGGCTGGCGTCGCTGAAGCGGCCCACCCGGTGGTTGGACTTCAGGCCGAACTCTTCCTCGAGCGGCTCCACAAAAGTCTTGATCATGTCAAAGACCTTGCCGTTGCACGCCTTGAGGATGTTGAGCACATCGTCATTGGCCAAAGTGGTGAACACCACGGCGCGCTTGCCCTCGCGCTCACCAGCGGCGTTGATCTCTCTCACCACCTGAAAAGCCTTGTCCACCGTGTCGATGAAGGGCCGGCGCACATGGCGCGGCTTGACCGCGAACTGGGCCAGGATGGAGTTGCCCAGGGTTTCGGCAGTGATGCCGGTGCCATCGGACACGAAAAAAACGCTGCGGTCAGACATGGGTAACGCCGGGAAAGA
The DNA here is from genome assembly GCF_918741295.1 of Aquabacterium sp. CECT 9606. GTDB lineage: Bacteria > Pseudomonadota > Gammaproteobacteria > Burkholderiales > Burkholderiaceae_C > Aquabacterium. Next base: position 194,199 of record NZ_CAKKNB010000005.1, on the reverse strand, counting down.
GCTTGAACAAGGCAGGATCATAGGCTGCCCCCTACAATCCGATCAACTTGGTGCGCAGATCGCCTGAAGGGCCCCATAAATACAATTACACGGCCCCGGGCGGACTTGCCACAGACCCATTTTTTTATCTTGGAGCTTTGTCTATGTCTACCCTCTTTGAGCCGACCGCCCTGGTCGTGCCCTTTGAACAACTGCGCATGACCGATGTCGAGTCCGTTGGCGGCAAAAACGCCAGCCTGGGCGAGATGATTTCGCAACTGCCCGATGGCGTTCGCGTGCCCACCGGCTTCGCCACCACGGCCCACGCCTTCCGTGAATTCCTCAAACACAACGGCCTGACCGAGCGCATCAGCCAACGCCTGGCTGCCCTGGACACCGAAGACGTCCGGGCCCTGGCCGAAGCCGGTGCCGAAATCCGCGGCTGGGTCGAGGCACAACCTTTCCCGGCTGATCTGGAAAAAGCCATCCGCGACGCCTTCGTCACGCTGGCTGGCGACAACCTGCAGGCCTCCTTCGCCGTGCGCTCGTCGGCCACCGCCGAAGACCTGCCCGACGCCTCGTTTGCCGGCCAGCAAGAGACCTTCCTGAACGTCGTCGGCATCGAAGACATCCTGCACAAGATGAAGGAAGTGTTCGCCTCGCTGTACAACGACCGCGCCATCTCCTACCGCGTGCACAAGGGCTTCGCCCACGACGTGGTGGCCCTGTCGGCCGGTGTGCAGCGCATGGTGCGCTCTGACCTGGGTGCCGCTGGCGTCATGTTCACCATCGACACCGAATCGGGCTTCGAAGACGTCGTCTTCATCACCTCCAGCTATGGCCTGGGCGAGACCGTGGTGCAAGGCGCCGTGAACCCTGACGAGTTCTACGTGCACAAGCCCGCGCTGAAAGCTGGCAAGCAGGCCGTGATCCGCCGCAACCTGGGCTCCAAGCTGATCAAGATGGAGTTCGCCACGCCCGAGGAAAAAGCAGCCTCCGGCAAGCTTGTGCGCACGGTGGACACCACGCACGAACTGCGCAACCGCTACAGCCTGAGCAACGAAGACGTGACCGAGCTGGGCAAGTACGCGCTCGTCATCGAGCAGCACTACGGCCGCCCCATGGACATCGAGTGGGGCAAGGACGGCACCGACGGCAAGATCTACATCCTGCAGGCCCGGCCTGAGACCGTGAAGAGCCAGCAGCAAGGCAAGACCGAGCAGCGCTACAAGCTCAAGAGCACCGGCACCGTGCTGGCCGAAGGCCGCGCCATTGGCCAGAAGATCGGTACTGGCCCCGTGCGCGTGGTGCACTCGTTGGCCGACATGGACACCGTCCAACCCGGTGACGTGCTCGTCACCGACATGACCGATCCCAATTGGGAACCAGTCATGAAACGCGCCAGCGCCATCGTCACCAACCGGGGCGGGCGCACCTGCCACGCCGCCATCATCGCGCGTGAACTGGGCATCCCCGCCGTGGTTGGCTGCGGCAACGCGACCGAAAAACTGAAGGACGGCGCCCTGGTCACCGTGGCCTGCTCCGAAGGCGACACTGGCCACATCTACGACGGCCTGCTGGAAACCGAGATCACCGAAGTCACGCGCGGCGAAATGCCCCACGTCGGCATCAAGATCATGATGAACGTGGGCAACCCGCAACTGGCTTTTGACTTCGCCCAGATGCCCAACAGCGGCGTGGGCCTGGCGCGGCTCGAATTCATCATCAACAACAACATCGGCGTGCACCCCAAGGCCATCCTCGACTACCCCAATGTCGACAACGACCTGAAAAAGGCCGTCGAGTCCGTTGCCCGTGGCCACGCCAGCCCACGAGCCTTTTACGTCGACAAGCTGGCCGAAGGCATCGCCACCATCGCCGCCGCCTTCTGGCCCAAGCCCGTCATCGTGCGCCTGTCCGATTTCAAGTCCAACGAGTACAAAAAGCTCATCGGCGGCTCGCGCTACGAGCCTGAAGAAGAAAACCCCATGCTGGGCTTCCGTGGCGCCTCGCGCTACATCAGCGCCGAGTTCGGCGAGGCCTTTGCCATGGAATGCGAAGCCCTCAAGCGCGTGCGCGTCGACATGGGCCTGACCAACGTCGAAATTATGGTGCCTTTCGTGCGCACCCTGAAGCAGGCCGAGAAGGTCACCACCATGCTGGCCGACCACGGCCTGGTGCGCGAATCGCAAGGCGGCAAGGACGGCCTCAAGGTCATCATGATGTGCGAGGTGCCCAGCAACGCCATCTTGGCTGACCAGTTCCTGGAATTCTTCGACGGCATGTCCATCGGCTCGAACGACCTGACCCAGCTCACCCTGGGCCTGGACCGTGATTCCGGCCTGGAAGTGCTGGCGCAAGACTTCGATGAGCGCGATCCAGCCGTCAAGGCCATGATTTCGCGCGCCATCGCGGCTTGCCGAGCTCAAGGCAAATACATTGGCATTTGCGGACAAGGCCCCAGTGACCACCCCGACTTTGCCGACTGGCTGGCCGAGGAAGGCATCGTGTCGATGTCACTCAACCCCGACACGGTGGTTGAAACCTGGCAGCGCCTGGCACAGAAGAAGTAAGCCCTCAGTAGGCCTGCAGCGCGGATATTGGCAAAAGTCAATATCCGCACTATAATCTTGGGCTACCCATTTGTTGCTTGGATGTGTTTTAGACATTTGAGCAGCCCTTGCCGTTTGCGGGTTTGACGCTTCGCGACGGCTTCCATCCTTCCTGGTGACCCATTCAAAGGCGCCAGGCGGGGAATCCATAAGGAGCATTTATGCGTCACTATGAAATCGTGCTGCTGATCCACCCGGATCAAAGCGAACAAGTTCCGGCCATGCTGGAGCGCTACAAGACCCTGATCACTTCCACCGGCGGCCAGGTGCACCGCGTTGAAGACTGGGGCCGCCGTCAACTGGCTTACCAGATCGTCAAGCTGGCCAAGGCGCACTACCTGTGCCTGAACATCGAGACCACCAAGGAAACCTTGGTTGAACTCGAAACCGGCTTCAAGTTCAATGACGCCGTGCTGCGTCACCTGACCGTGGTGAACGACAAGGCTCCGGCCGGCCCGTCCATCATGATGAAGCAAGTTGAGCGTGATGAAGCCCGCAAGGCCAGTCACCAAGAGCAACAAGCTGCTGCCTGATTGATGCCGCAAGGCATCGCGTCCGCGTTCTCATGAACCGTGTGCTGTTGACAGCCCAGATCATCGAACGCAAAGCGCTGAGATACACCCCGGCCGGATTACCCGCCCTCGACCTGGTTCTGAAACATGAATCGGATGTCGTCGAAGCCCAGCAGCCCCGCAAGGTGGCCATGGACATCAAGGCGGTGGCCATCGGATCGATTGCCGAGCAATTGACCCGATTCGAGATTGGCGTGCCCTTCGGGCTGGCTGGTTTCCTGGGAGCTCCTCGCAACGGACGCGGCGTGCTGCTGCACATCACCGAACTCAACGACACTGTTTAAAGAGGTCATCAAATGCCCGCTCCTCGTTCCAAGAACGGCAAGTTCTCCAAAGACCGCAAAGGTAAACGCAACACCCAATCGTTGCTGTTCCGCCGCAAGCGCTTCTGCCGCTTCACCGTCACCGGTGTTGAGCAGATCGACTACAAGGATGTCGACACCCTGCGCGACTTCATCGCCGAAAACGGCAAGATCATCCCCGCTCGCCTGACCGGCACGCGCGCGATCTATCAACGCCAGCTGACAACCGCCATCAAGCGCGCTCGCTTCCTGGCCATGCTGCCTTACAGCGACCAGCACAAGGTCTAAGGAGTTTTCGACATGCAAATCATCCTCCTCGAAAAAGTCGTCAACCTGGGCAGCCTGGGTGACGTGGTCAAGGTCAAAGACGGCTACGCCCGTAATTTCCTGATCCCTTCGGGCCGTGCCCGCCGTGCCACTGAAAAGGCCATCGCCGAATTCGAAGCTCGCCGCGCCGAGATCGAAAAGGCCCAAGCCGAGAAGCACGCAGCAGCCCAAGCCCTGGGCGATCGCCTGAGCGGCAAAACCGTGACCGTGAGCCAAAAGGCTGGCGTTGACGGCCGCCTGTTCGGTTCGGTCACCAACGCCGACATCGCCGAAGGCCTGAAGAAGGCTGGCTATGAGGTCGCCAAGGCCCAGGTGCGCATGCCCAATGGTCCTTTGAAGATCGTTGGCGAACACAGCGTGTCGGTGGCTTTGCACACCGATGTGGTGGTGGACGTGACCGTTGCCGTGGTTGGCGAAACCGCCTGATCGATCACTCGGTCAGAGGTTTCCACCTCGCACAACAAAAAGGCACCTTCGGGTGCCTTTTTTCATGCGCGCTGATGAGCAAGGCGCATCACCTCGGAAGGCGGCAAGGCCTTGAGTTGATGGTCTGACCAAACCTGACGCCAACGGCGCGCACCGGGCAAGCCGTTGTACAGGCCCAGAATGTGCCGGATCACTGCGGGCCAGCGCACCGCCGAGCCTTCCATGCCCTGGGTGCGCGCGATTTCACGCTCGCAGTAAGCCACCATGGCCGCTTCCAGGTCTTCACGGCGCCGGTCGGTGCCCAAGGATTCGTCGCCATAGAACAGGGCATCCCAGTTGGCCATCATCCAGGGCTGGTGGTATGCAGCACGGCCGACCATGACACCATCCAGTGTCACCCCCTCGTAAACCGAACCCGGTTTGAGTTGCTCGGCAATCTGTGCGTTGTCGGTGATGCCCCCATTGAGCACAATCGTCAGGTTTGGAAAATCGCGCTTGAGCCGGTGCACGAACTCGTAACGCAGTGGCGGCACCTCGCGGTTCTCTTTAGGACTCAGGCCCTTCAACCAGGCATTGCGGGCGTGCACCATGAACACCTCGCAGCCAGTGTCGGCGATCGTGCCCACGAAATCGCGAACGAAGTCGTAGCTCTCGCCCTGGTCGATGCCAATGCGGTGCTTGACCGTGATCGGCATGCGTGCATTGCCACCCGTGGCATCCAGCATGGCCTTGACGCCATCGGCCACCAAAGGCGCTTCGGCCATCAGGCAAGCGCCAAAAGCGCCGCGTTGCACGCGCTCGCTGGGGCAACCGCAGTTGAGGTTGACCTCATCGTAACCCCATTGCTGGGCCAGCTTGGCACAGGCGGCCAGGTCGGCAGGTTCGCTGCCGCCCAGTTGCAGGGCCACAGGGTGCTCTTCCGTGTTGAAGTCCAGATGGCGGGGCACATTGCCGTGCAGCAGCGCACCCGTGGTCACCATCTCGGTGTACAGGCGGGCGTGTTGGCTGAGCTGGCGGTGGAAGTAGCGACAATGCCGGTCCGTCCAGTCCATCATCGGGGCCACCGACAGGCGCCATGGGCTGTGTTGCGGGCTCATTTCGCGATTCATTTTCAGCTCAAGTCACGCAGCGGGTGCAGCCACTGCGGCCAGGGGCTTTGAAAGAAAGCCTGCACCATTTCTGCGGTCACTTCGGAGGTATTGGCGGGATTCCACATGGGCTGCTGGTCCTTGTCAACGGCCAGCGCCCGGATGCCTTCCACGGTTTCGCTCTCGCGGCCTCGGCGCAGGCCAAAGCAATGACGCACCATGTCGCGCTCCATGCGAAACACCTGCGACAAACTCATGGCGCGTGCGCGGCGGATCTGCTCCAAGGTCACGCACATCATCAAGGGCGAGTTGCCCGACATGTGGTGAATGGTCTGACGCGCCCATTCGCTGTCATCGGTGGCCAGCGACGACAAGATCTCGGCCACGGTGTGGTGCGCGAAATGTCGGTCAATGCGCTCACGCTCGGCCAACAGCACGGAGGGCTTCACGCCCGACTGGTCCACCAGGTTCAGCATGGCCCGGGCACGGCGCAGAAAGCCGGCATCGGTGCTGGGCGGCCTCTGTGCCAGCGACTCAAGCCAGGGATCCAATTCGCGGGCGGGCGCGTATGCATCCGCCAAACCCCAGGCCAAGGCCTCGGCCGCGGCAATGCCTTTGCCGCACACCCCCAGGTACTCGCCCACCCTGCCAGGGCAGCGCGATAAAAAGTAGCCGCCGGCCACATCGGGGAACAGGCCAATGCGCGTTTCGGGCATGGCCAGGTGGGCGCGCTCGGTCACCACGCGAAGGCGGGCGCCTTGCGCCAAGCCCATGCCGCCACCCATCACGATGCCTTCCATCCAGGCCACGATGGGCTTGTGAAAGCGGTGCAACAGGTGGTCGAGTGCGTATTCTTCGGTGAAGAAGTCGTCGAGCCGCAAATCGCCCGACAAGGCCGCGCTGTGCATGAAGCGGATATCACCGCCCGCACAGAAATTGGCCGCGTCCTCGCCAGGGCGGGCCGAGCCACGCAGCACGATGCCCACGACGGCGGGATCATGTTCCCAACGTCGCAGCACCTCGGTCAGCGCCCTGACCATCTCCAGATTGAGCGCGTTGAGCGCCTTGGGCCGGTTCAAGCGGATCACGCCCACCGAACCCACCATGCGGACTTCAATCATGGTGAACGACCTCTCAACGCGTCAAATCAAGAGCGGAACGAACTCAAGCGTTGCGGTTGCGCTTGCGATCGCTTTCCTTGAGGAATCGCTTGCGCACACGGATCGACTTGGGCGTGATTTCAACCAGCTCGTCGTCGTCGATGAAGTCAACGCCGTATTCCAGCGTCAGGTCGATCGGAGGCGTGATCTTGATCGCGTCTTCCTTGCCAGACACACGGAAGTTGGTCAGCTGCTTGGTGCGCGTCGCGTTCACGACCAAGTCGTTGTCACGGCTGTGGATACCAACGATCATGCCTTCGTACACGGGGTCGTTCGGCTTGACGAACATGCGGCCACGGTCGTCCAGCTTGCCCAGGGCGTAAGTGAAGATTTCACCTTCGTCCATGGAGATCAGCACGCCGTTCTTGCGGCCACCAATCTCGCCCTTGTGCGGCTCGTAGCCGTCAAACAAGGAGGCGATCAGGCCAGAGCCACGGGTCAAGTTCATGAACTCGTTGCTGAAGCCAATCAGGCCACGGGCCGGGATGCGGTATTCCAGACGCACACGCCCATGGCCATCGGGCTCCATGTTGACCATGTCACCCTTGCGCAGACCCAGGGCCTGCATCACGCCACCCTGGTGGATCTCTTCGACGTCAACGGTCACCAGCTCCATCGGCTCGCACTTCTCGCCGTTGATCTCCTGAAACACCACGCGGGGCTTGGAGACAGCCAGCTCGTAGCCTTCACGGCGCATGTTTTCCAGCAGGATGGTCAGGTGCAGTTCGCCACGGCCCATGACTTCAAAGACACCGTCTTCATCGGTTTCCTTGACGCGCAGGGCCACGTTGTGTTGCAGCTCTTTCTGCAGGCGGTCCCAGATCTGGCGGCTGGTCACGTACTTGCCTTCACGACCGGCCAAAGGCGAGTTGTTCACGCAGAAATTCATGGTCAGGGTAGGCTCGTCGATCTTGAGCATCGGCAGAGGCTGTGGGTTCTCACGGTCGGTCACCGTCACGCCAATGTTGATGTCTTCGATGCCGTTGATCAGCACGATGTTGCCAGGACCGGCTTCGGTCACTTGCACACGGTCCAGGCCTTGGAAAGTCAGCACCTGGTTGATGCGGCCCTTGATGGACCGGCCTTCAGGGCCTTCCATCACGAGCACGTCCTGGCCGGGCTTGATCGTGCCCTGGCTGATGCGGCCCACGCCGATGCGGCCCACGAAGGTCGAGAAGTCCAGCGCCGAAATCTGCAGTTGCAGAGGGGCTGCGGGGTCGCCCGATTGAGCCGGCACGTGCTTGAGCACAGTGTTGAACAGGGCCGACATGTCTTCGCCCCACTTCTCACCAGGCGCGCCTTCGGTCAGCGAAGTCCACCCATTGATGCCAGAGGCATACACCACGGGAAAGTCCAGTTGCTCGTCGGTGGCACCCAGCTTGTCGAACAGGTCGAAAGCGGCGTTGACCACGGCATCGGGCTTCGCACCGGGCTTGTCGACCTTGTTGACCACGACGATGGGCTTGAGGCCCAGGGCCAGCGCCTTCTTGGTCACGAAGCGCGTTTGCGGCATCGGGCCTTCTTGCGCGTCGATCAGCAGCACCACGCCGTCGACCATGGACAGCGCGCGTTCCACTTCACCACCGAAGTCGGCGTGGCCCGGGGTGTCGACGATGTTGATGTGCGTGCCTTCCCAGCTCACGGCGCAGTTCTTGGCCAGGATGGTGATGCCCCGCTCGCGTTCGATGGCGTTGTTGTCCATCACGGTGTCGACCACTTTTTCGTGGTCGGCGAAGGTGCCCGACTGGCGCAGCAGTTGGTCAACCATGGTGGTTTTGCCATGGTCAACGTGGGCGATGATGGCGATATTGCGGATTTGTTTGCTCATGCGAGGCTCACTGGTCTGAAATCAAAGAACTGGGGTCAACAGCCCTTGCACTTCGGCAGGGCTGAGTAAACGGGTCGGGATCAATTCACCGGCCTTGATGTGGGCACTGCCCAGCAGCACCCGGGGCAACTGGCCGTTGGCGGCCGAGGGGTTGGGTCCGTAGACCCGAACTTGGGGCGCATCGTCCAGCTTCACGCGGCGGCGCAGGCCGGTGAGGAAGCGGCCGGCTTCGCTTTCGTCCAGGACCACGGCGGGCCAATCGGACAACAGCACATCGGCGGCTTGGAGGTGGGTGTCGCGCTCGGCTTCGGTCATGGCTTGCAGTGCTTCGAGGGTCACGGCGCCATCGAGCGTCGTGCCACCGCTGGCCGTGCGGCGCAGGCCTTGCAGGTGGGCGCCACAGCCCAGGTGCTCGCCGATCGACTCGGCCAAGGTGCGGATGTAGGTGCCTTTGCTGCAACGCACGTCCACCGTCAGGCTGTCACCTTGCCAGCCAACGATGTCAATGGCGTGAATGGTGATGCGGCGCGAGGGGCGCTCGATCTCGATGCCTTCGCGGGCGTACTCGTACAGGGCCCGGCCTTCGTGCTTGAGGGCTGAATGCATGGGGGGCACCTGGTCGATCTCGCCGGTCATGGCGGTGCAGGCGCGGGCAATGGCCGCGTCATCGACTTGCACCGGACGTTCTTGCAAGATCTGTCCTTCGCCATCACCCGTGGTGGTGGTCTGGCCGAGTTTGAGCGTGGCGCGGTAGCATTTGTCCGCATCCAGGGACACCTGCGAAAACTTGGTGGCAGCGCCGAAGCACAGGGGCAGCAAGCCAGTGGCGAGAGGATCGAGTGTGCCGGTGTGGCCGGCTTTCTCGGCGCGCATCAGGCGGCGCACTTTCTGCAAGGCGTCATTGCTCGACAGGCCCAAGGGCTTGTCCAGCAGGATGACGCCGTGCAGAGCGCGGCGCGGTTGACGCGGCGGCCGGGTGTTCATTCGGGCTGGGCCTCTTTGCCTTCTGGAGGGGCATCCGGCTCAGCGTCCTTGGCCTTGTCTTTCACAGCCTTGGTGATCAAGGCGCTGAGCTCGGCGGCACGCTCGGTGGTGCGATCGAAGTGAAAGTGCAAGGTGGGCACGGTGTGGATCTGCAGGCGCTTGAACAGGCCATTTCGGACAAAGCCGGCGGCTTCGTTCAAGGCCAATTCGCAGGCCTGCGGATCACCGGTCAACACCGAGAAAAACACCTTGGCGTGGGCGTAGTCGGGCGTCACTTCAACATGGTTGATCGTGATCATGCCGATGCGCGGATCCTTCAGGTCGCGGATGAGCTCGGCCACATCGCGCTGAATCTGATCAGAGACGCGGTGGCTGCGGTTGGGAGCTGATTTTTTATGGCGCATGGTGAACTCCTGAAGCACAGGCCCTCAAGCACGAACCCCGCCGGGTGAAGGCGGGGTCGCGGGTCGGGCCCGAAGGCACGTGAATGCCTTACAAGGTGCGAGCAACTTCCTTGATTTCGAAGAACTCCAGGACATCGCCTTCCTTGATGTCGTTGTAGCCCTTGAGGTTGAGGCCGCACTCGAAGCCCTCCTTGACTTCCTTGACGTCGTCCTTGAAGCGCTTGAGGCCGTCGAGTTCGCCGGTGTAGATGACCACGTTTTCGCGCAGCAGACGCAGACGCGCACTGCGGCGGACCACGCCGGACAAGACCATGCAACCCGCGATCGTGCCGATCTTCGAGGCGATGAACACCTGACGGATCTCGGCCGAACCGATGACTTCTTCGCGCAACTCGGGCGCCAACATGCCCGACATCGCCGCCTTCACTTCATCCACGGCGTCGTAAATGATGTTGTAGTAGCGGATGTCCACGCCGTTGTGCTCGGCCAGCTTGCGAGCGCCAGCATCTGCACGGGTGTTGAAGCCAATCAGCACCGCCTTGGAGGCGATGGCCAGATTGACGTCGGACTCGCTGATGCCACCCACGGCGGCATGAACGATCTGCACCTTGATCTCGGGCGTCGACAGCTTGAGCAGGGACGTGCCCAGGGCTTCTTGCGAACCTTGGACGTCGGCCTTGATGATGAGCGGCAGCGTTTGCACTTCGCCCTGGCCCATGTTCTCGAACATGTTCTCGAGCTTGGCGGCTTGTTGCTTGGACAGCTTGACGTCGCGGTAACGGCCTTGGCGGAAGGTGGCGATTTCACGGGCACGGCGTTCGTCGCCCAGCACCATGAATTCGTCGCCAGCCGACGGGACTTCGGTCAGGCCCTGGATTTCAACAGGGATGGACGGGCCAGCCTCGTTGATGGGTTTGCCGTTCTCGTCCAGCATGGCGCGAACGCGGCCATAGCTGGCACCGGCCAGAACCACGTCACCACGCTTGAGCGTACCGGTTTGAATCAGCACGGTCGCAACAGGGCCACGGCCCTTGTCCAGGCGCGCTTCGATGACCAGGCCCTTGGCCATGGCTTCCTTGGGTGCGGTGAGTTCCAGCACTTCAGCTTGCAGCAGCACTTGTTCCAGCAAGGCATCGATGCCCTGACCGGTCTTGGCCGACACTTGCACGAAGGGCGAATCGCCACCGTACTCTTCAGGCACCACTTGCTCGCCGACCAGCTCTTGCTTGACGCGTTCAAGGTTGGTGTCGGGCTTGTCGATCTTGTTGATCGCGACCACGATGGGCACCCCAGCCGCTTTGGCGTGGTGGATGGCTTCCTTGGTCTGCGGCATCACGCCGTCGTCCGCCGCCACCACCAGGATGACGATGTCGGTGGCCTTGGCACCACGGGCTCGCATGGCCGTGAAGGCCTCGTGACCTGGGGTGTCCAGGAAGGTGATCATGCCGCGAGGCGTGTCAACGTGGTACGCACCGATGTGCTGCGTGATACCGCCAGCCTCACCGGCCGCAACACGGCTGGTGCGGATGTAGTCCAGCAGCGAGGTCTTGCCGTGGTCGACGTGACCCATGACGGTGACCACAGGAGCACGAGGCAGCAACTCGCCGGTTTGAGCGGCGTGTTCTTCTTCGAGGAAGGCGTCCGGATCGTCCAGCTTGGCAGCGACCGCGGTGTGGCCCAGTTCCTCGACGAGGATCATGGCGGTTTCCTGATCCAACTGCTGGTTGATGGTGACCATCTGACCCAGCTTCATCAAGTGTTTGATGACCTCGGAGGCCTTGACCGACATCTTGTGTGCCAGATCGGCCACGCTGATGGTTTCAGGCACGTGAACCTCGATGACTTGTGGTTCGCTCGGGGCCACGAAGTTGGATTGGTGATCGCTGCTGCGGTTGTCACCACGGCGGCCACCACGGCCACCCGGCGCACGCCAGCCACTGGCACCACCAGGCGAACGCCCGGCAGGACCCTTGTTGCCGGCGGCGGCACGTTTCTTGGCGTCATCCGCCCAGCTCGACGAGAGCTTCTCGGACTTGACCGACTTTTTGTCGCCAGGCTTGGCAGCACCCGCGGCACCCGGCGCGGCGGGCGCACCTGGGGCGCCCTTGGGCTTGTGAATGGTGCCCTTGATGCCTTCTTTGCTGGCATCAGCCTTGGGTGGCTCGACGGGCTTGGGAGCAGTCAGCACCTTGCGGGGTGCCGACATCATGGCCCGGATCGCGGCAGCTTCGTCTTCAGCAGCCTTGCGGCGGCCGGCCAGGTCGGCAATGCGTTGCTTTTCTTCGGCTTCGATCGTCGCGGCCTTGACCACGCGCACGCCAGAAGGCTTGGCCGGCGCAGTAGGCGCGGCAGGCGCAACGGCAGAGGCCGCAGCAGGCGCGGTCGTCGCTGCGGTCGACGCGGTTGTCGCGTTCGCTTCATCAGAAGCGCCATCGGCACCATCACCACCTTCAGCCAGCGCCACCACGGGCGCGGCGGCCACTTCGGCCACCACCGCCGCGGTCTTGCGGGGGTTGCGGCTCTTGGAAGACGCCGTCAGTGCCGCGGACTCGGCACGTGCGGCGGCTTCTTGCGCAGCACGGCGGGCCACAGCTTCTTGCTGTGTCGTCAACTGGGCGGAGTCCTGCACAGCGCGTGCAGCATCTTCGGCGGCCTTGGCCTGGGCGGCCTCGGCGGCTTCGCGTTGAACGCGTTCTTGCTCTTCGCGCTGGCGACGCTGCTCGGTCAGGGCTTCTTCCTGCACGCGCAGGGCTTCGGCTTCCTGGCGAGCCTCTTCCTCGCGACGCTGCAAATCAGCTTCGTCGATCTCAGGTGCGGCCTCTTCACCACCACCGACTTCATCACGCTTGACGAAGGTGCGCTTCTTGCGCACTTCAACCTGGATCGTGCGGGCCTTGCCCGAGGCATCCGCCTGCTTGATTTCAGTGGTCGACTTGCGCGTCAGCGTGATCTTCTTGCGATCAGCTGCGGCAGAGCCGTGGGCATGGCGAAGGTGGTCCAGCAGGCGCTCTTTGTCGGCCTCCGTGACCACGTCTTCGTGCGAAGCTTTCGGCACGCCCGCTGAATGCAGCTGCTCCAGCAGGGTTGCTGCCGGACGATTGAGCTCCGCGGCGAGTTGTGTGACGGTGGTCACGGCCATGTGTTAATCCTTGCGATGTACTTGCTAAATGAGAAGTCGAGGGTGGACGGGTGATCAGGCAAACCAGTGTTCACGAGCTTTCATGATCAAGGCACGGGCTTGTTCATCGCCCACTTCCGTGATCTCGGTCAGCTCGTCGACGGCCAGATCGGCCAGGTCGTCACGGGTGTGAATACCGGCTTCAGCCAATTTGGTGATCAACTCAGAGGTCAGGCCATCCAGACCCTTGAGATTTTCCGACAAAGTCTCGACTTCTTCTTCCTTGGCGATTTCCATGGTCAGCAGTGAGTCTTTTGCGCGGGTGCGCAACTCATTGACCGTGTCTTCGTCAAACGATTCGATTTCCAACATTTCCTGCAGCGGCACGTAAGCCACTTCTTCAAGGCTGGTGAAGCCTTCGGCGATCAGGATCTCGGCCACTTCCTCGTCCACGTCGAGTTTGTCGACGAAGAGCTTGCGGATGACGTCGGTTTCAACGGCTTGCTTTTGCGCCGATTCTTCCTTGGTCATGATGTTGATGCGCCAGCCCGTCAGCTCGGACGCCAGGCGCACGTTCTGACCACCGCGGCCGATGGCGATGGCGAGGTTTTCCTCGTCCACGGCCACGTCCATGGCGTGCTTTTCTTCGTCCACGAAAATGGATTGCACGTTGGCCGGGGCCAGCGCACCAATCACAAATTGGGCCGGATCTTCAGACCACAAGACGATGTCGACGCGTTCGCCGGCCAATTCGTTGGTCACGGCGGTGACGCGCGAACCACGCACGCCCACGCAAGTGCCGATGGGATCAACGCGCTTGTCGTGAGACAGCACCGCGATCTTGGCGCGGGAACCGGCGTCACGGGCGCAGCTCTTGATCTCAAGCAGGCCTTGCTCGATCTCGGGCACTTCCTGGCGGAACAGCTCAATCATGAAATCGGGGGCGCTGCGCGACAGCATGATCTGCGGGCCACGCACGGCGGAATCGACACCCAGGATGTAGGCGCGCACGCGATCGGCGGTGCGGAGGTTTTCCTTGGGGATCATCTCGCTGCGCTTGAGGCGGCCTTCGACGCGGCCAGACTCGACGATCACGTCGCCCTTGTCCATGCGCTTGACGGTGCCCACGAAGATCTTGTCACCGCGCGACAGGAAGTCGTTCAGCAGTTGCTCGCGCTCGGCGTCGCGGATCTTTTGCAAAATGACCTGCTTGGCAGCTTGAGCACCAATGCGGCCAATCGGCATGGATTCGATCGATTCCTCGATGTAATCATCGACTTCGATGTCAGGGATTTGCTCCTGGGCTTCGAACAGCAGGATTTCTGCGTCGGGCAGCTGCAGGCCAGCCTCGTTGGGCACAACGTGCCAACGACGGAAGGTTTCGTAGTTGCCGTCTTCGCGGTCAACGGCGACACGGATGTCCACCTCGCCGCTGTACAGCTTCTTGGTGGCCGAGGCCAGTGCCGATTCAACAGCTCCAAACACGATGTCGCGTTCCACGCTTTTTTCGCGCGAAATCGCATCGACCAACATCAACAATTCGCGGTTCATTTCTTCTGACCTCCGAGATCTTGCGCCTCATCCACGGCTACTTCACCAGCCTCCGGGGTTGCCACCCGGCGGCCTCGCCCTTTGAAATCCACCACCGGCACAAGCCGTGCGGCGCGGACTTCATCGAGCGTGAAACCCAATGCTTGCTCTACTGCGTTCTTGCCTTCGCCCACCTTGAACACCAATTGCCAGGATCCACCCTCAGGAGCGGCTTCACCTTCAGGCACCTCGACGGCTTCAAGGACACCCCGGTAGTTCTTGCGGCCCTGGAAAGGAACCTTCAAAGATACCTCGACCTCGACGCCTGCGAAGCGTTCGAAATGCGCGGGCGTCGTCAATGGGCGGTCCAGCCCTGGAGATGAAACCTCCAGGCGGCTGTAATCGACATTGACCACTTCCAGCGCATATTGAAGCTGGCGGTTGACCTTTTCACAGTCTTCCACCGTGACGTATTCGCCCGGCAAGTCGTACACACCATCAGGCAGGCGGTCGATGTACACGCGCAGCAACCCCTGCGGGGTGCGCTCGCATTCCACCAACTCGTAACCCAAACCAGTCACGGTGCTTTCAACAGCTTTGACCAAACTCATCAACTCTCAATACGCAATCTGGGACCGACCCTGAAACCCTGCTTTTTGGGCAGAATCAAAGCCGATCAAAAAATGACAAGCGAAAAAAATGGGCTGGATTCATCCGCCCACCTGACGTAATCAGCGAAGCCGGTATTCTAGCCTCACGCAGACCCGTCAGCAAGGGTTGTGCCCGAAATTACCGCTCCGCCTTCATGGCATGACAGAATCCGCGCTGGTTTAGCACTAACACTGGAGACTCCATGGGCTTTCTCGCCGGCAAACGTCTGCTGATCACCGGACTGTTGTCCAACCGCTCCATCGCCTACGGCATTGCCAAGGCCTGTCACCGCGAGGGGGCCGAGCTGGCTTTCAGCTATGTGGGCGAACGCTTCAAGGAGCGCACCACCGAGTTTGCCAAGGAGTTTGGCTCCAGTCTGATATTCGACTGCGACGTGGCCAGCGACGAACAGATCACCGCGATGTTTGCCGATTTGTCGAAAACCTGGCCCACCTTCGATGGATTCGTGCATTCCATCGGTTTTGCGCCCAAAGAGGCCATTGCCGGCGACTTTCTGGAAGGTCTGTCGCGTGAATCGTTCCGCATTGCGCACGACATCTCCAGCTACAGCTTCCCGGCCATGGCCAAGGCGGCCCTGCCCTACCTGAACAGCACCGCCGCATTGCTGACGCTGACTTATTTGGGGTCGGAACGAATTGTGCCCAATTACAACACCATGGGCCTGGCCAAGGCTTCTCTGGAAGCCAGCGTGCGCTATACCGCCGCCAGCCTCAGCCCCAAAGGCATCCGGGTCAACGGCATTTCCGCCGGGCCCATCAAAACCCTGGCCGCATCAGGGATCAAGGGCTTTCGCCAGATTCTGGACGTGGTCGAGCAAAGCGCACCGTCCCGACGCAATGTGACCATTGAGGACGTGGGCAATGTGGCCGCCTTCATGATGTCCGACCTGGCGGCTGGCGTGACGGCCGAGATCACCTACGTGGACGGCGGCTTCAGCCATGCCATGAGCGGCATGGGCAACGGCGCGGAGTAACGCCAACCCCTAAAATGCGCGGTTCTGGCCAATTGCCCTGGCCCACCGACTGCGACCATGCTGCGACTCACCGAACTGCGACTGCCCCTGAACCACGCCGACGACGCACTGCGTCCGGCGATCGTGGCCCGATTGGGTATCAATGACGCCGACCTGACGGCGTTCACCGTGTTCAAGCGCAGCTACGACGCACGCAAAAAATCCGCCGTGGTGTTGATTTACACGGTGGACTGCACACTGGCCAACGAGGCAGCGGTGCTGACGCGATTCAGCGGCGATCCGCATGTGCGGCCCACCCCCGACACCAGCTACCACTTCGTGGGGCATGCGCCGGTGGACTTTTTCGGGGGTGAACGACCTCGCCCCTTGGTGATCGGCTTCGGCCCTTGTGGCATCTTCGCCGCACTGATCCTGGCCCAGATGGGCCTGCGGCCGATCGTGCTGGAGCGTGGCAAGGAAGTGCGCGAACGGACCAAGGACACCTGGGGCTTGTGGCGCCAAAGCGTGCTGAATCCAGAGTCGAACGTGCAGTTTGGCGAAGGGGGCGCGGGCACCTTTTCAGACGGCAAGCTGTGGAGCCAGATCAGCGATCCCCGCCACCTGACGCGCAAGGTGCTTCAGGAGTTTGTGAAGGCGGGCGCGCCTGAGGAGATCCTTTTCGTCAGCAAGCCGCACATCGGGACTTTCCGCCTGGTGAGCATGGTCGAGAAAATGCGCGCTGACATCGAAGCGCTGGGTGGCGAGATCCGCTTCCAGCAGCGGGTGACCGACGTGCGGATCGAGGACGGGCACATCCGGGGCGTCACTCTGGCATCTGGCGAAGAGTTGCGATCTGACCACGTGGTGCTGGCGCTGGGCCACAGTGCGCGCGATACCTTCACCATGCTGCACGAACGCGGCGTCTACATGGAGGCCAAGCCTTTTTCGATCGGCTACCGCATCGAGCACCCGCAAGGCCTGATCGACCGCGCTCGCTTTGGCCCGAACGCGGGCAACGAGATCCTGGGCGCGGCCGATTACAAGCTGGTGCACCACGCCAGCAATGGTCGCGCGGTATACAGCTTTTGCATGTGCCCGGGGGGCACGGTGGTGGCGGCCACGTCGGAGCCGGGCCGGGTCGTGACCAATGGCATGAGCCAGTACTCGCGCAATGAGCGCAACGCCAATGCGGGCATTGTCGTGGGCATCTCTCCGCAGGACTATCGGCAGGATGGGCTGGCCGAAGGCCCTGTGAGCCCACTGGATGGCATGGCGTTTCAACGTTTCTGGGAATCGCGCGCCTACGAGCTAGGGGGTGGCAACTACGAAGCACCGGGCCAGTTGGTCGGCGATTTCATCAAGGGCCGGCCCAGCACCGCCTTGGGCAGCGTGCAGCCTTCGTACAAGCCCGGTGTGCACCTGACCGACCTGGCCCAACCGGGCAAGGGCAGCTTGCCGGATTACGCCCTGGCCGCCATCCGCGAGGCCCTGCCCGCCTTCGAAAAGCAGATCAAAGGCTTTTCGATGCCCGACGCGGTGTTAACCGGGGTGGAAACACGCACCTCGTCACCGCTGAGGATCACGCGTGGCAAGGACTTTCAGAGCCTGAATGTCAAGGGCCTGTACCCCGCTGGCGAAGGCGCAGGCTACGCGGGCGGCATCATGTCCGCTGGCGTGGATGGGATCGAGGTGGCCGAAGCCCTGGGCCGCGAGATGCTGTCCGCACTCAGCCCTTGACCACCTCGCGCACCGGGGCCGAGGCCAACAGGGTGCGGGTGTATTCGTGGCGGGGCGACGCCAGCAATTCCAGCGCGGGACCGGACTCCACGATGTCGCCGTCCTTCATGACGATGATGTGGTGGGCCATGGCCGCCACCACTTCGACATCGTGCGTGATGAGCAGGTAGCTCAAGCCACGTTCGCGTTGAAGACGCTGCAGCAGCGAGAGGATCTGCTTCTGGATGGTGACGTCGAGCGCGCTGGTGGGTTCGTCCAGCACCAGGGCTTGGGGATCGACCACCAGGGCCCGGGCTAAAGCCAGGCGCTGGCGCTGGCCGCCTGAGAACTCATGGGGATAGCGCTCAAGCAGTTGGGGGAATTGATCTTCGGTCAGGCCCACATCGGCCAGTGTGGCCAGGGCCTGCGTTCGGCGCTGCGCCTGGCTTAACTCAGGATGGTGGATGGCGAGGCCTTCGGTGACCAGGTCTTCCACGGTCATGCGGGGTGACAGTGAAGAAAAGGGATCCTGGAACACCACCTGGATGGCGCGCCTCAAGGGTTTGTCGGCCCGTGCGTTCAAGGCCCAGGTCTGGCCCTTGACCTGCAAGTTGCCCTGGAACGGTTGCAGGCCCAGTGCGGCCAAGGCCAAGGTGGACTTGCCGGAGCCCGACTCGCCGATCACGCCCAAAGTTTGGCCAGGGGCAAGGCTCAGGTCGGCCGATTTGAGGGCCACATACTCGCCATGGCTGAACCAGCCTTTGAATCCTGGTTTGGGCACGCGGTAGCCCACGCGCAGCTGCCTGGCTTGAAGCACGGGCTGTTGCTGCATCGCGCGGGGGTCAGCCTCAACCACCTCGCGGTGCGGCCGGCTGTCGAGCAGTTTGCGGGTGTAGGCATGTTGCGGGTTGCCGAACACTTCGTCGACCGTGCCCTGCTCCACCAGCAACCCTTTTTCCATCACGGCGACGCGGTCGGCGAAGTTGCGCACCAGGTTGAGGTCGTGGGTGATCATGAGCACGGCCATCTGGTGGCTGCGCTGCAAGCCATCGAGCAAGCCCAGGATCTGTTGGCGCAAGGTCACGTCCAAGGCCGTGGTGGGCTCGTCGGCCAACAACAGCTTGGGCTGGCAGGCCAGCGCCATGGCGATCATGGCGCGCTGGCGTTGTCCACCTGACAGTTGATGGGGATAAGCGCTGGCCCGGCGATCGGGCTCAGGGATGCCGGTGCTGGCCAGCAAAGCCACTGCGCGCTGCCAGGCCTGGTTGCGAGACAGGCCTTCGTGCAGCTCGATCACTTCAGCGATCTGGTCGCCAATGGTGAAGAGCGGGTTGAGCGCCGTCATGGGCTCCTGGAAGATCACGGCCACGTCGCGGCCACGCACGCCTCGCAGTTGATGCTCGGAAAGACCCAGCAGTTCGCGAGGGCCCTCGGGGCTCACATCCAGCACGGCGGAGCCTTCGACATGCGCTTGAGGAACCAGCTTCAGCAGGCTGAGCGCGGTGATCGTTTTGCCGGAACCCGATTCGCCCACCAGCGCCAGCTTTTCACCAGGCCGCAACTCAAAACTGACGCCTTGCACCACGGTCTTGCTGCCAAAGCGGATGCGCAGGTCGCGCACCGATAAAATCGGTGGGGTGCCGCTCATGACTCCAGCTCCTTGCGCGGATCCAGCGCATCACGCAAGGCATCGCCCATGAAGGTGAGCAGCAACAGCGTGACCACCAGCACCAGGAAGGTTGACAAGGAGATCCACCATGCATCGAGGTTGTTCTTGCCCTGGGCCAGCAACTCCCCCAGGCTCGGGGTGTCAGGCGGCACGCCCAGACCGAGGAAATCCAGGGATGTCAACGCCAGGATGGCCGCGCTCATGCGGAATGGCAGAAAGGTGACCACCGGCGTCATGCTGTTGGGCAACACATGCCGCCAGATGATCTGCCAGTTGCTCAGGCCCAGGGCCCGCGCAGAACGCACGTAGTCCAGCTGCCGATTGCGCAGAAACTCGGCCCGCACGTAGTCGGACAACCCCATCCAGCCGAACAGGCTGAGCAGCACCAGCAGCAATCCCAGGCTGGGATTGAACATGGCGGCGAAGATGATGAGCAGGTAAAGCTCGGGCATCGAGCCCCAGATCTCGATGAAGCGCTGGAAGACCAGGTCGGTCTTGCCGCCATAGAAGCCTTGAACCGCGCCGGCCGCCACGCCCACCACCACGCCGATGGCCGTCAAGGCCAGCGCAAATCCGATGGAGACCCGAAAGCCATAAAGCAGGCGGGCCACGATGTCCCGGCCGCGGTCGTCGGTGCCCAGCCAGTTATCGCGGGATGGCTCGGACGGGTTGGGCGATTTCGCAAAGTAGTTGATCGTGTTGTGGTGGTAGCGGTTGAGCGGGTAGATGGCGAAGTTGCCTGGCGTCTTCTTGAACTGCGCCACGATGAAAGGATCGAGGAAATCGGTGGGGGTTTCGAAATCGCCACCGAACTCGGTCTCTGGGACGTTGTGAACGATCGGCACATACCACTTACCGTTGTAGCGGGCCACCAGCGGCTTGTCGTTCGAAAGCAGGTCGGCAAACAGGCACAGAACGAGCAAGGCCGCGAAGATCAGGAAACTCCAGTAGCCCAGGCGATGCTGCTTGAAGCGCCGCCAGGCACGCTGCGACGGCGACAGCGACACCGGTGGCGCCGAGGTGATTGCGGAGGTGGTGGCCATCAGTCGAACTTCACGCGGGGGTCGACCCACACATAGCAAAGGTCGCTGATGAGCTTGGTGACCAGGCCGATCAGCGTGAACAGGTACAAAGTGCCCAGCACCACGGGGTAGTCGCGGCGGATCACCGATTCATAGCCCAGCAGGCCCAGGCCATCAAGCGAAAACAGCGTTTCGATCAACAGTGAGCCGGCAAAGAATGAGGTGATGAACGCCGCCGGGAAGCCGGTGATGATGGGGATGAGCGCGTTGCGGAACACGTGTTTCCACAAGACCTGACGCTCGTTCAATCCTTTGGCCCGGGCGGTCAACACGTACTGCTTGCGGATCTCTTCAAGAAAGGCATTCTTGGTGAGCATGGTGATGACGGCGAAGCTGCCCAGCACGCTGGCCGTGACCGGCAAGGCGATGTGCCAAAGATAGTCCAGCACCTTGCCCGCCAGGCTGAGGTCTTCCCAGCCCGAGGAGGTCAGGCCGCGCAAGGGAAACCAGGCCAGGAAGCTGCCGCCGCCAAACAGCACCAGCAGTGCCACGCCGAGCACGAACCCCGGGATGGCGTAGCCCACCAGCACGATCAGGCTCGTGACCATGTCGAAGCGGCTGCCGGCCCGCACCGCCTTGGCGATGCCCAAAGGGACCGAGATGAGGTAGCTGAGCACAAAGGTCCACAGACCCAAGGTGATCGAGACGGGGAGCTTTTCCTTGACCAACTGCCACACGTCCTTGTGGTGGAAAAAGCTCTTGCCCAGGTCAAAGCGCGCGAAAGACCCGAGCATGGTCAGGTAGCGTTCATGAACAGGCTTGTCAAAGCCATAGAGCTTTTTGATCTCTTCGACCTGGGCTGGGTCCACGCCCTGGCGCCCCCGGTAACCGGCACCTTGGGAGATGGCGCTCTCACCGCCCTCGCCCCGATTTTTAAGCTGCGAGACCATCTGCTCGACCGGCCCGCCCGGCACGAACTGGATCACCGCGAAGGTGAGGGTCAGCACGCCCAGCAAGGTGGGGATGATGAGCAACAAGCGTTTGAGGATGTAGGCCCACATGCGTCATTTCCCCTGCAGGGCCCACCAGGTGGACAAGGCCCAATCCTCGGCCCTGTAATACAGGGGCTTGACATCAGGCTGGGCAAATCGGTGTGCGCGGTAGGCCACGCGGTGCACGCCCGAGTACCAGGCGGGCACGTTGTAGTGCTCAAAGCGCAGGACTCGGTCGAGCGCGCGCAAGGCGGCCACTTGCTGCTGCCGGTCGCGGGCGGTGACCACCTTGTCGAGCAAGGCATCGACGGCGGGATCCTTGATACCCACAAAGTTGTTGGACCCTGGCGTGGTGGCGGCCTGGCTGCCAAAGCGATCGATCAACTCCGCCCCAGGCGACAGGCTGCCCGGCATGTTCAAACTGGTCATCTCGAAATCGAAACTGTCCAGGCGCTTCTGGAACAGCGAAAAATCGATGAGCTTGAATTGCGCCTCAATGCCCAGCTTGCCCAGATTCTGGATGAAGGGCGTGACGATGCGGCTCATGGAAGCACCCTGCCCGGTATCGTCCAGAATTTCGATCTGAAAAGGCGCGCCCTTGGCGTTGCGCAGGGCCCCGTCACGGTAGGTCCAGCCAGCGTCGGCCAGCAACGCGCGCGCCCTGAGTAAATTGGCCCGCAGGCTGTTGGGCGGTGTGGTGGTGGGCGGCTGCGGCACGGCTTGGGTGAACACCTGGGGCCGCAACTGGCGGCGCAGAGGTTCCAGCAAAGCCAGCTCATCGGCGCCCGGCAAGCCCTTGGCTTCGAAGTCGCCGCCCACAAAGTAGCCCCGCACCCGGGTGTAGGAGTTGTAGAAGAGTTGCCGGTTCATCCATTCGTAGTCCATGGCCAGGCCG
This sequence comes from Aquabacterium sp. CECT 9606, assembly GCF_918741295.1. Taxonomy (GTDB): domain Bacteria; phylum Pseudomonadota; class Gammaproteobacteria; order Burkholderiales; family Burkholderiaceae_C; genus Aquabacterium. The sequence continues at coordinate 171,951 of NZ_CAKKNB010000005.1, read as the reverse complement.
ATGGCCTCGCGCACACGGGCATCCTTGAACTTGGGCAGGCGCGTGTTGAACAACCACGATTGCAGGCCACCGGCATTGCGGTGCTGCAGCTCCACCTTGACGAACTCGCCACTCTTGAACTTGGCGCCTGTGTAAGACCGAGCCCACTCGCGCGCGATGTTGGACTGGATGAACTCGAACTCACCGGCCTTGAATGCCTCCAGGCGAGCGGTGTTGTCCTTGTAGATTTTGAAGGTGATGCGGTCGAAGTTGTACTGGCCTTTGCGCACATTGAGCTGCTGCGCCCAGTAGTTGGGATCACGCTGGTAGGTGATGTCCTTGCCGAAATTGACGCGGCCGATGCGGTAGGGGCCGGAGGCAATCGGCATGTCCATGATCACCTGATCAAACGGTTTCAGCTTGCCGCCTTCCATGCCCCATTTGTGGCTGAACACGGGGACTGAGCCGGCCACCAGCGGCAACTCGGCGTTGCGTCGCCTGAAGTTGAAACGCACCGTGCGCTGGTCCAGCACGGTCACATCCTTGATGTCGCCAAAGGCGGACTGGAACACGGGCGATGCCTCCTTGCTCATCAGGCGATCGAAGGAGCTTTTGACATCCAGCGCCAGCACCGGATCCCCATTGTGGAACCGGGCCAAAGGGTTGAGCTTGAAGGTGGTCGACAGGCCATCCTCGGCGACGGACACGTCTTCAGCGAGCAGGCCATACGAGGTCGTGGGCTGGTCAAAGGTGCTGGTGAGCAGAGACTCGAACATCAACTCGCTCAAGCCGGACGGGGCCGAACCCTTGAGCGTGAACGGGTTGTACTTGTCGAAGATGCTGACCCGAACCGGCGCTACCAGAGAGATTTCGCCGCCTTTGGGCGCAGCGGGGTTGACGTAATCGAAGTGGTCAAAGCCCGGCGGGTATTTGATGTCGCCGAACTGCGCGTAGGCGTGGGCCGCCCAAGCCCCCGTTGACATGCACCACAGACAAACCAGCCAGAAGATGCTTCTCATGGCGGTTGATTCTGCCATACGGGATTCAGGCGCGGCACGGCGGCCAGCAGGGCCTGGGTGTAGCTGTCCTGGGGTGAGGACAGCACTTGATGCGCCGCCCCGGTTTCGACAATTCGGCCTCGCCTCATCACGGCCACCTCGTCGGCCAGGTACTCGACCACAGCGAGGTTGTGGGTGATGAACAGGTAGGCCAGGCCACGCTCGGCCTGCAACTGCTTGAGCAGGTTCAGGATCTGCGCCTGCACGGACACGTCGAGCGCCGAGGTGGGCTCGTCGCACACCAGCACCTTGGGCTCCACGGCCAGGGCACGGGCAATGGCCAGACGCTGGCGTTGTCCGCCCGAGAACTCGTGGGGAAAACGGCTCAGGGCGTCGGGGCGCAAGCCCACCTGCTCCATCAACAGCTGCAGCCGCTGTTGCCGCTCGGCATCCAGCCACTCAGGGCGCAAGGAGCGCAGGCCCTCTTCCAGGATGTCGCGCACACGCAGGCGGGGATTGAGGGACGCGAAGGGGTCTTGGAAAACAATCTGGATGTCGCGGCGTGCGCGGCGCAAGGCCTCGCCCTGCAGTTTGAAGAGATCATCACCGTTCAACAAGGCCTGACCTTCGAGTTGAACCGAGTTGCGCAGCAACTGCAGGATGGCGCGACCGAAGGTGGTTTTGCCGCAGCCCGATTCGCCCACCAAAGCCAGTGTCTGCCCCGCGCGCAAGGTCAGAGAAACATCATCGACGGCGGTGAAGGTGGACTTGGGGCGCGAGAACAGGCCGCCGCGAGGCACGTAGACCACACTGAGGTGGCGCACCTGCAGCACGGGCTCGCCGCTGCCGGATGCGCCTGCCGAGGGCTCCGACGCATGGGGCGTCAGAAGTGATGGGCGCGTGCCGGCGTTCAACCCAAGAGGAAAGAAGCAGCGGACCTGGTGGTGCGCCAAGTCGCTCTGCGCTGCTAACAACTCTGGCACCTCCGCATGGCAACGCGCTTGGGCCTGGTGGCAGCGTGGCGCGAATCGGCATCCTTCAAAACGTTGCCAGAGGGGTGGCACATGGCCTTGGATGGCCGCCAGCGGATCCCCGCGCTTTTGAGCGTCTGGCAAGGCCTTGAGCAACAAATTGGCATAAGGGTGGCGTGGCCGCTGAAAAAAACAGTCGGCGGGCGCCACTTCCACGATCTGCCCGGCGTACATCAAGGCCACCCGGTGGGCCATGCCCGACACCACCGCCAGGTCATGCGTGATGAGCAGCATGCCCAGGCGGCGTTCGCGTTGCAGATCCACCAGCAGGTCGAGGATCTGCTTCTGAATGGTGACGTCGAGCGCGGTGGTGGGCTCGTCGGCCACCAGGAAGTCGGGCTCGGCACCCAAGGCAATGGCGATCATCACGCGCTGCTTCTGGCCGCCGCTGAGCTCAAAGGGATAGCGGTCCATGCAGCGTGCCGGCTCAGGAATGCCCACCCGAGTCAGCCAATCGACGGCTTTGGCGTGCGCCGCCCCGCCCCGCAAAGCCGTGTGCGTTTCGATCGTTTCAAGGATCTGATCGCCCACCCGCATGACGGGGTTGAGGCTGGTCGAGGGCTCCTGGAAAATCATGGCGATGCGGGCACCACGAACACGCCGCATGGCCGATTCAGGCAGGTCGAGCAGGCTGCGCTGCTCAAGGTGGACATCCCCGCCGATGACCCGGGCATTCTCTGGCAACAGGCGCATCAGCGACAGGGCCGTCATGCTTTTGCCGCAGCCTGATTCGCCCACCAAGGCGAAGGTCTCGCCGCGTTCAATCGCCAGGCTCAGGCCATCGATCGCCTTGACGAGGCCGGCTTCAGCGTCCAGCACCACTTGGAGGTCTTGGGTTTGCAGCATGTGGGCCAGCCCTCAGTGTGTGGATGGGGCCGGCGTCCGGATGGCCGGGCGCGGACGAAAGCTGCGGGAGCGTGGATCGAAGGCGTCGCGCACCCCATCGGCGAACAGGTTGGCGGCCAGCACCACCGTCACCATGAAACCAAAGGCCGCGGCAAAGCTCCACCACACCACCGGGTCACGGCTCATCTCCTTGCGGGCAAAGTTGATCATGCCGCCAAAGCTGTTCATGGAGGGATCGACCCCCACACCCACGTAGGACAGCACGGCCTCGTACAGGATCAGCGATGAAAACTCGAGCACTGTGACGATCAGCATCAGGTGAGCCACATTGGGAAAGATGTGGCGCAGCATGATGCGCGGGTGGCTGACGCCAAAGGCGTTGGCGGCCTGCACATAGTCCAGCTCGCGGAGTTTGAGCGTCTCGCCGCGCAGCAGGCGACACAAGCCAGCCCAGCCCGTGAGGCCCAACACCGTGCACAGCAGGAAGAGCTTGAGATCGGCCCGCTCCACGGCTGTCTCGAACAAATCGGGGTGCGTGTCCAGAAAAACCTGCACCATCAACACGCAGGCTGCGATCAACAGCACATTGGGCACCGATGAAAGCACGGTGTACAGGTACTGGATGACTTCATCGACCCAACCGCCAAAGTAGCCCGCCATGATGCCCAACACCACGGCCAAGGGCAGCGTGGCCACGGTGGCCAAGGAGCCAATCACGAAAGCAGTGCGGATGCTTTTCAAGGCTTGGTAGAGCACGTCGTTGCCCGTGGTGTCGGTGCCCAGCACGTGGTACCAGCCCATCAGCGAAGTGACCGCGCCGATCAGCAGGGACAACACGAGCACCGCCCACCAGGCGGCCCGCCAGGGAATCTCGCCTTCGTTGCGCCACACGCTGGCCAAGGCTTCGGCAAAGGTGGATTGGCGGCTGCGGGCCAGACCACCCACCAGCGCACCGCCCAGAACGATTGCCACCAAAGCGCCTTTGACCAGGCCCATGCCCGAGCGGGCCAGCACATCGCCAAGCCATTGCTGCTCGGGCCGAGCAAGGTGGGCACCGCCGTGTTTCAACCTGGGGGCCACGCGATCAATCCGGCCGTCAGGGGCGGTCACCGTTTCCTTCGTGAAGCTCACGAAAGCGAGCGGGCGCGAGTAGGTGACCTCGCGCGAATCGATCAGGCCGGCCAGCCCCGCGTCCAGCAAGGAGCGCGTGCGCGTGTCATAGGCCACCGAACCATCTGGCGCACCTGCCGCGTGGGACAAGGGCAAACGGTAGTGAAGGCTGTCGGCCAGCGTCACCACCAGGCACAGCGCGAGGATCAAGGACGAGGCCAAGGCCGGCGCATCCCGGAACACCTTGCGCCAGTTGGCGGAGAGGTTGGGGTTGCGAAGCACCACCCAGGCATAGGCCAGCAAGGCCAGCACCAAGAGCCACACGGCGGCGTCGGTCCAGAGCAAAACGATCTTGGGCATGGCGGTCTCCGTCATCCTCAACCCAGGCGCACGCGTGGATCGGCCCAGGTGTAGGCCAGGTCAATCAACACATAGGTGGCCACATACAGCAAGGAGCCCAGGAACACCATGGTGCGCACCACTGCGAAGTCTTGCTTGGTGATGGCCTCGATCACATAGGCACCCAGGCCGGGCAAGCCAAAGAAGCTCTCGAACACCAGGCTGCCCATGAACACGTAAGGCAGGTAGGCGCCCGCGCTGGTGATGATGGGGATCAGGGTATTGCGCAGCACATGCCTGAACAGCACCGCCGACTCGCGCAAGCCCTTGGCCCGCGCGGTGCGAACGTAATCCTTGCCCATCTCTTCCAGGAACATGGCGCGGTACAGCCGGGCCTCGCCGCCCAGCCGAGCCACCAGCGACAACAACACCGGCAAGACCAGGAACTTGACCGCGTCCAGCCCCGGCATGTAGCCCGAGATGGGCACCAGCTTGAGCACGCGCGAGAACAGCAGTTGCCCAACAATCACATAGAACAGGCTGGAGATGGACAACATGACCACGCACAGCACCACGCCCGCCAGATCCAGCCGGGTGCGCCTGAACATCACCAGCAGCAAGGCAAAGGCCACGCTGACAATCACCTGCAAGACGAACAGTGGCGCGGCCATCTGCAAGCTCACCCACATGCGACGCCTGACTTCCAGACCGATGTCGCCCGCGCTTTCGCCATCGGACCGGCCGAACTTCAAGGTGAACAAGGAAACGGACCGTTCCCAGAAGATGGTTTGCGTTGCGCGCTCGGTGCCCTCTTTCGCGTCATTCCAGTACAGCGGTTTGTCGTAGCCACGCTCGACCTTCCAGTGGTCGATCACATCTTGCGTGATGTACTTGCCGCCGATGTTCAGGCGCGCCATGTCGTCGGGCGTGTTGACCGTGAAGAACAGAAAGAAGGTGAACAGGTTCACGCCCAGCAGCACGAGGGCGGCATAGACGAGGCGGCGAACGGCGTATGACAGCATCGTGTGTTCGCCTCGGTTCAGCTCAAGACATCGCCACGCGCGGTCAGCCGCTCGCGGCGCTTCAGGCTGCGCAACAGCAGTGCCACCAGCGCGGCCAGGCCCGCCAGCAAGCCCAGCACGGGCCACCAGACAGGTTTGTTCCACAAGGCCTGCCGCTGCTGCCGCTCAGCCACGTCCAGGCGCAGGTAGCGGCCATGGTCACGCACCATGAGCGAAGGCTTGGAGTTGTAGACCCAATGCTGAACCGCCGCCGAGGCGTAGGGAAAATAGCCAAAGCTCCAGGGCGCATCCTCCTGGGCGATCTTGACCATCTGGTCAATGACCGCCTGCTTCTCGGGGCCGTCGGCCATCAGCTTGAGCTTGGAGAAAAGCCGGTCGTAGGCCGGGTTGTCGTAGTTGGTGTAGCTCTCACCGTCTGAGCGTGTCTTGCCGTTGGGGGCATACAGCAGGAACAGAAAATTTTCCGCATCGGGGTAGTCGGCCACCCAGCCTTGCCAGAAGACCTGGTGCTTGCCCTTGCGCACTTTGTCCTGGAACTGGTTGTTGTCGGTGGCACGCACCTCCAGCTGGATGTCAACCTTGGCGAACTGGCGCACCACCCAGTCGATTTCGACCTTGCGCTCGGGCGTGGGCAGCACATAGAAATCGTAGTTGAGTACCAATGGCCGGCCGGTTTTCACATCGCGCCCATCGGGATAGCCGGCCTCGACCATGAGCTTCTTGGCCTCCTCAATAGACCGCCTGACCGGCTGGCCATTCACGATCCGATGCGTGACCAGGTTGACGCCCGCCAACGTCCCCTCGCGCGAACCAAAGACGGCTTTGGGCAAAGGCCCCATGGCCGAGACGCCGGCCTTGCTGGGGAAGATCTTGGAGTATTCGTCCCAATCAATCGCGATGGAAATGGCCTGGCGCAATTTGCGATTGCGGATCTGCTGCTCGGGCGTCTTGCCATGGCCGATGACCGGGTCCAGCATGTTGAAGCCGATCTCGTAACTGTCCACCCCGTTGAGGCGGTCCAGGCGGAAGCCTTTGGCGTCGTACTCGCGGCGAATGTCTTCCGAATCCTGCTTGGCCACCAGGTAGTCCATGCCGGTGTCCGTGCGCTCGAAGACCTCGATGTCGTAATAGCCCTGGCGGAACTTGGCACGTTGCGGCACCGCTTCTCGCTCCACGGTCGAGACCAGGGTGTCGATGAAGGGCGTCTTCTTGCCGCAATCATCCAGCAGGCCGGCTTCCTTGTCGCCAGCGGCGCCTTCACAGGGATAAGGCTCGCCACGGTAGTTGGGATTGCGCTTGAGCACATGGCGTCGGTCCTTGATGAACTCGACCATCATGTAAGGCCCGGTGCCCACCGGCCAGGTGTCCAGACTCAGGCCCACGGTGGCCATGCCGGGCTGCGCATAAAAAGCATCGGCCTCCCAGGGGATGGGCGCCGTGAAAGTCATGGCCATCCAGTAGTTCCACTGCGGGTACTTGCCTTTGAGGCGGATGCGCAGCAGGTGCTTTTCAGGCGCGGTGGCACCTGCCAAGGGCCATTGCCTGAAGTCCAGAAAGGGCTTGTCGAGACTGGCCGGGTCCATGTGGGCCCGCAGCTTGGCATCTTCCTTTTTGACCAAGGCCCGGTAATCTTTCAGCCCGATCACGTGTTCCGAGAAAATGCCGAAGATGGGCGTGGTGATGCGCGTGGTAGCGTGCCGCTTGAGCGCGTAAACGTAGTCTTCAGCCACCAGCTCACGCGTGCCCTGGTGCTCGAACTGAAGCGGCGAGAAACGCGCACCCAACTCGCCCGGTTGCATCGCGTGGTAGCGATAACGCCCCTGGCCGTCGCGGGCAAAACAAGGGTGCGGCTGGAACAAAATGCCTGGCTTGATGCGGATCTCGTAGACGCTTTCGGCGATCTGATCGCCCGGCGCATCATCTGGCAAATCCTTGCCGCCCTTGTCCAGGTAGCGGGGCCGGGACACCGCTTCGGCCGCCTTGCCGATCAACTCGTAGGGCCGCTTCAGGTAGTGGTAGCCGTAAAGCGGCTCGTAAATCTGGTAGGTATAGGGTGTTTCGGGCGCCCAGTACGAGGCCGTTGGATCAAGGTGGCGGGGCGAGCTTTCCTTGACGGCCGAGTACAAGGTGTTTTCCGCCGCAGCCCCCGCCTCCCAAGGGCTGTTGTTGCAGCCTGCCAGGCAAAGCACCGCCAGCATCCAGGCCACGGCAAAGCCCTTGAGCAGAGCACGCCTCACGGCATCACCACATCATGAACACATCGCGCCCCTGCGCCGCCATCTGGACCTTCCGTCCGATTGGCAGGCACAACTTGGTGGGCACATGGCCGAAAGGCAGCCCCGTCAGGATGGGTGTCTTGGTGACGGTGCGCAGGTAGGAGACCATGGTCTTGAGGCTGTAGCCCCGGTCCAGCGGCGATTTGCGGAAGTTGGTGAAATCTCCCAGGATGATGGCTTTTTGCTTGTCCAGAATGCCGGCCTGGTGCAGCTGCAGCAAGGCCCGCTCGACCCGGTAAGGGTGTTCGTTGACGTCTTCCAGGAACAGCACCCCGTCCTTGACCTTGGGGAAATGCGGGGTGCCCAACAAGGCCTGGATCATGGACAGGTTGCCACCCCACAAGCGGCCGCTCACGTCCAGACCATCAAAGCCCGCCTCGGTGCGGAAACCCACGCCTTCCAGCAGGCCGGTCACCGCCTCCACGAAGCACTCCTGGGTGACGTCATCGCCGCCATCGGGAAGCTCGTCGTTGCCAAAATCGCCGCAGGCCATGGGGCCGGCCCAGAAACCGGCGGACACGTGGGGCGCCACCTTCATGGGGCCCGTGGCGCCATGGGCCAAGGCGGCCAGTTGCAAAGCCGTCATGTCGCTGTGCCCCACCCAGGCGGTGCCCTGCTCCACGCTTTGCGCGATCAGCGCCCAGTCAATGCGGTCAAGCAGGCGGCTGAGGCCATAGCCGCCCCGGGTGGCCAGGGCCACGCAGGGCGCGGCCTGTGCGATGCGGTGCAAGGCTTGCAGTCGCGTGTCGTCGTCACCCGCGAAGCGCTGGTGTTTGTCCAGCGCGGAATCGTCAATCAGGGTCTCAAAACCAAGGGCCTGGAGGCGCTTGGCCGCACGGCGGACCGTGGTCGCTTTGGGCACCACGCCGGCCGGGCTAAACAAGGTCAGGGAGTACGGATGATCATGCCCGTGATGGTGGTGATCGTGCGAATGGGAGTGGTCATGCAGATGGTGCGAATGCGACACGCGGGCCTCACGGAGTCAACGCTGAAAGCCGAGAGTCTACGGGACGGCCAACACTCACATCGGATGCTCACTGGCGGTGGACAAAGCATCCGTGCGGCGGAAAGGCATCATCCACGGGCCACCGGGTTCGGTGAGCGCGATGATGCTGATGATGGGTGGCTCGGAGCTCACAGCGCCGAAGATGGTGGAAAACGCCACGTCGACCGCATCACGCCCGGTGCCAATGCGCACGAAGCCCATGGGGATGGCCGTGCCTGAGGGATCAAAGATGTACCAGCGCCCGCCCACGAACACCTCCACGTAGGCGTGGAAATCAGTGGGGCCCAAGGCCGGATCAGCGCCGTAGTCGATGCCTGTGGCGAAACGCGCAGGCAGGTTGACGGCGCGGCACAAAGCGATCATCAGGTGGGCGAAATCGCGGCACACGCCCACGTGCTGGCCCAGGGTGTCGAGCGCCGAGGTGCTCGAATTGGAGCTCATCGACGTGAACTTGGTGTGTGCCTGCACCCAATCGTGAATGGCCTGTGCGCGCAGGTAACCCTGCCGCAGGTGCCCGAACTCGCGCGTGGCCAGCACCGTCATCTGGTCTGACTGGCAATAGCGGCTGGGGTAGATGTAGGGCAACACCGCCATCGGCAATTGGGCGATGGGCGCTTCACCCAAGCTTGCGGGTGGTGAGAAGACCTGGGCAATGTCTACCGTGGCTTCGTAGCGAACCATCATGGGCCCCTGCCCTGCCCGCAAACGCGTGAAGCGATTGCCCAGGTGGTCAGTCACGTGCTGCAAGGGGACGGGTTGACTGACGTAGAGGGTCTCTTGCACCACCGTCTGCTGGAGGGTGTGGGCCGCGTGCAGATTAAAAATGAAATCCGCCGTGGGATCCTTGATCTCGTAGTTCAAGGAGATGGAAAACTTCAGCCTGACCATGGCCACCTGCTTTCCATTGAGTCGTTGTCACAGGGAAATCCCGTGGATGCATCATAGCGGGTGCAAGCACGACGTATGCCATGCGCAGGAATGGTCAGCTGGGAACCACCACCCGCCGACGCGGTTTCACGACGACAACCACCGCGGCGCGCTCGGCGGCCGTTGGCCCCTGAACCACGGGTACCCTGGGGTGCCGCACCACCGCCGACCGCAATTTGGCTTCAACGCGGCTGCTGTTGAGGGTTTGGCGGATGTCGCCATTGACCAGCAGGTAGGCTCCTGCGTGGTCTTTCGCCAAGGCGCCGATCTCCATGCCTCGGCGAATGGTGCCCATGAAAGTAAGGTCTTCACGGGGCATGGCAAATTGCCGCCATCCTTCACCGAGGGTGATTTGGGTATCGTTGCCGGAGCGCTTCTTGGGTTTCGGGTTCATGCTGGTACTTCTAGCGTGGGCTGTATTGTGACCAATTATTCAAAGAGGCTGTAAACAAAGGTGTAGAACGTTGCCGCCCTTGCAGGCACCCTATTTGCAGTGTTGAGCAATCAGCGTGCCCAAAGGCAAGAAGGTCAGCGCCGTCAAGGCATGCGCTTGGGACGGTAATTTCTTCGGTAAAAACCACCAACGGAGGTGACCCGTGAACACAGGCAACAGCGGCTATGTACCCAGTGCGTCAGCGGCTGGCGAGGAGGATCCGGGTGCATCGGTTGACTTGGCGATGCCAGGACCGCATGGCATCGATTTCATGGCGCCGTCCGATCAGGTCGGCAAGGCTCTGATTGGCGCCACCTTGTTGGTCAACGGAGTGGGCGGGATCATTGTCGAAACCGAAGCCTACGATGAGGCTGATGCTGCATCACACAGTTTCGGCGGCCAAACCTTGCGTAACGGTGCCATGTTCGGCCCGCCAGCCCATGCTTACGTTTACCAATCTTACGGTCTGCATTGGTGCCTTAACCTGGTGTGCATGCCCGCCGGACATGGCGCCGGGGTGCTGATTCGCGCACTCCAGCCCACACAAGGCATCGAAACCATGAAGTGCCGGCGGGGCATGGAGAACACCATGCTGCTGTGTGCCGGGCCCGGGCGTGTTTGCCAGGCGTTGGCGATCACGCGCGAATTGGATGGTCGGAGCATTGAGGCGCCTCCTTTCGAACTGCTGCCGGCGCCACAGGGACGCCATGTGGCGGTAGTGGCAGGCCCGCGCATCGGGATCTCGAAAGCAGTGGACGTGCCGTGGCGCTTCGGACTGGCAGGATCCCGTTTTGTCAGCCGCACTTTTCCGCTTGATGAAAATTCCAAAACCGCTGCGGCGCGGCGTGGTCGTTTGCGCTAAGGCTGGCCTTTTGCCGGCATCGGTGGAAGGGACAAGGCCGTGATCAACAGGCCCTGCGCCGAAGCGTGAAACTCGGCACCGATCGCTTCGAAGCCCAAGGGCCACCACCGTGCAAGTTGGGCCCGGATCACCCAGGGTTGGGCCCAATGAGGCCATTCCGGAACCTGCCGTCCGCCGACCCATCCGCCATCCGCTTGCTGGGCCATGACCACACGGTTCAGCCAAATCGGCCTGACCTGTTCGCGATCGCCACGCCAGAGCAGCATCAACACGCGCTGGAAATAGGCGTCCTTGACCACCACGTCCAATTGCATCTGTTGGTGAATGTCGGACAGCAGGTCGCCCTCAAGCGCGGCCAGTTCCTCATGGCGAGCACAGCCAACGCGCTGCAGAAGCATGACGCCTACCAGTTGGTGCGTGGTGCAAACCGGGTCTTTCAGCCAGACCTGGGTCGGCTGGGGGTGACAGACGTCGTTTCGCAAAAACACGCTGGTGTCGCCGTCGTCCAGGGCCAGGGGAACGCAGGTCAGCGCATGGTAAAAAAACTTGTGATACGGCGCCAACCAGCGGGTTGAGGCGATGTCCAGCACCACCTCCGCCTTGGGCACCAGCATGCGCTTCCAGGGGCCTGCAGGGCCTTCAGAGGCACTGGCGACGGCCAGATATTTCAGCACCAAACCTTGCAAATATTCATCCCCGGTGCGCTCGGCTGCAGCCTGGACAAACCACCACAGGGCGACGTTGTCTTCCTTGAGGATTTGCGCCTCGTGCGCGCGCATCCATCCCACAGCACGCTGAAAACTCTGTTGCTTTTCGCTCAGCGACAAGGGAGCCACATCGCGGTTGCCGTGCCACAAGGCCAGTGCCATCAGGCTGGCCAGTCCCAGGATCAATCCCATCGTGGCCTTGGCCACCCGCACGGTCCACTTCTTCATGCCATCCCCGCTTTTATAGTCGGGCTATTTTGACATGCGCCGTCGAACGGAACGCGCCCTCCCCTCAGGCAAACGGTTCGGCAAAATGTACCTTCGGCGTGCGCGTCAAGGCATGGCGGCTTCCCCCACTCTTTCGATCTCAGGCACGTTGAGGATGCGGAAGGGAGGCTGATCCGGGAAGCTACGTTTCAGCAAGGGCATGGCCACATTGAAAACCGGGGTGCCATTCACCGTTTGCCCCTCCAGCGCGCCTCTGTGCGCATGGCCATGGAACACGGCCGTCACAGGGTGACGGATGAGCGGGTCTTCCAGCCGGCTGGTGCCAAGGAAAGGGAATATCTCCAGCGGTTCGCCCACCACGGTGGCCTCGATGGGGGCGTAATGCAGCATGGCGATGCGGCGCGGGGTGCGCAATTTGGCCAATGCCGACTCCAGTTTCAGTGCCTCTTGAATCGCCTCGTTGACGAACTGTTTGATCGCCTTCTCGCCCCAAGGGCCCAGCGCACCGCGCCCAAATCCCCCGGCAAATCCCTTGACCCCGGCAATGCCCACGCCATGGATCTCGCAAGCTTCGCCATCCAGCATGCGGACGCCAGCGCGCGTCAGTATCTCGCAAACCTCATCCTGCTGATCAGACTCGAAGTCGTGGTTGCCCAAGACCGCGATGACAGGCACCGACGCGGCAGACAGCTCATCGGCCAGTACCCTGGCCTCTTCAGGCAAGCCGTAGTCGGTCAGATCGCCACACAGCAGGAGGGCATCTGCCGCTTTTGACGCTTGCGCAAAAAAAGCGCGCAATGTGCCCCCCGAATCTTTTTTGCAATGGATGTCGCCAACGGCGGCAAAACGGATGTTTCCGGCTGAAACCATGGGGTGCTCCTGAAGTCCTTGTCCACCTCTCTTGGCACACGGCTTGCCCACGCAAGGCATCCACCAGCCAGTTGGGGGCTTATGTCAATTTCGCCGTTGATGTCGTCGTCAGACCAAAGCTCCAGTTCTCACGCCGCGGTGTTCTATCGCCGTGTTCTGGAAGCGCTTCGGGCCTCCTCGGTGCCCTTTCTGGTCGGGGGCTCACACGCCTTCACTTGTCACACTTCCATCGAGCGCTTGACCAAGGACCTGGACCTGTTCATTCGCCGAAAAGACTATGACGACGTAGGCGAGGTCATGCGCGAGGCAGGCTACAGCACCGAGATGGTGTTCGCACACTGGCTGGCCAAAGTGCATGACGACGAGGTGTTCATCGACCTCATTTTCAACTCGGGCAACGGCGTTTGTGAAGTGGACGATGCATGGTTCGCGCACGCCACGGAGGGCCAGGTGCTGGGCGTGCCAGTGCTGATCTCACCCGTGGAAGAAACAATCTGGTCCAAGGCCTTCATCATGGAGCGCGAGCGCTATGACGGCGCTGACGTGGCGCACCTGCTGCAAGCGCATGCCAACCAGCTGGACTGGCAACGCTTGCTCGATCGTTTCGGACCGCATTGGCGCGTTCTGCTCAGCCACCTGAGCCTGTTTGGCTTTGTCTACCCCGATCACCGCTCACTGGTGCCAGGCTGGGTGATGGAACACCTGCTGGAGCGCCTGCGAGGCGAAGCGCACATGGCCCCTGAGCCTACGCACTTGTGCAATGGCACCTTGTTGTCGCGTGAACAATACCTGGACGACACCGAGCAGCAAGGTTTTCAGGATGGCCGCCTGGCGCCTTTCGGCAATCTGACGCCCAGAGACGTGACGGAATGGACCAGGGCCATACCTCGGCTTCAAGTCCCCGACCAAACCGACCCACCATAAGGCCACTTCAGCGCCAGCGTGATCACAAATCCGCGGAATCCGTGAACTAAATCTCCCATGCGGCTCAAGTGACCTAGGGTAGCGCCCGATATGCCCTGCTAGGAGCGATCTTTTCCCACTTCTTGGACGGCACACATTGGCCACCATGGGAGAGGGGCGCACAGCTCTCAGCAAGAATCACGGGACCCGGCAGGACATGAACATCAACCACGACATCAAAGCTTATTTGATGTATCCACCCCTGGTGGGAGCGATTGGCGGCGCAGCCGCACTCGTGCTCAGCGGGGGTACTCTGGCGGCCTGGATCACCGCACCCTTGTTGATCTTGGCAGGCCTGGCGGCCAGTTGGCGCATGTCGACCAAGCTGCGCAGCTTCCGGCATTCCATTCAGAACTACATCGACGGACGCCAGCGCTTTGGTGAAACGATGGCGCCCGTGTGGACCGGGCAGATCGAAACCTCGCGCCAGCAAATGGAGACCGCGATCTCGGAGCTGTCGCAACGCTTCTCCGGCATCGTGGACAAGCTGGACAACACCGTGCGCACCACCAGCGCAGCCACGTCGTCCATCGACAGTGACAGTGGTTTGGTGGCGGTCTTTGCCAAGAGCGAGCGAGAGCTGGGCTCCGTGGTGGCCACGATGGAATCGGCCATGAGCAGCAAGACACAGATGCTCGAGAAGGTGCAAAGCCTGAACCACTTCACCATCGAGTTGCAGCAGATGGCCGCCGATGTGGCCAGCATTGCCTGGCAAACCAACTTGCTGGCCATCAACGCCGCCATTGAAGCCGCTCACGCTGGTGAGAACGGCCGGGGGTTCTCGGTGCTGGCGCAAGAGGTTCGTAAGCTGTCGGCCCTGTCTGGCGACACCGGCAAGCGCATCACCGAAAAGGTCTCGCTGATCAACGCGGCCATTGTTGAAACGCGTGAAAGTGCCGAGGCCTCCAACCAGGAAGAAGCCCGGTCCATGGCAACGTCGCAAGACACCATCACGGCCGTCTTGAACCAGCTGCGCGCTGTCACCGACACGCTGGTGGCTTCAACGGATCTGCTCAAGGACGAGAGCCTGGACATCAAGGCTGAGATCTCCGAGGCCCTGGTGCAACTTCAATTCCAGGATCGCGTAAGCCAGATCATGAGCCACGTGAAAAACAACATCGAGCGCTTGCCGGTGGTACTGGATGACAACCGTGTTCTTTTCCAGCAGGAGGGGGCACTGCAGCCCCTTGATTCAGCAGGCTTGCTGGCCGAGCTGGAGAAGACCTATGCGATGAAGGAAGAGCGTGCGGTCCATCAAGGCAGCAAAGCCGCCGAAGCTTCCCAAGACGACACCGAAATCACGTTTTTCTAGAGGACAACATGGCCAAAACCATTCTGATTGTGGACGACTCGTCCTCGCTGCGCGTCGTCGTGAGCATTGCACTGAAAAGCGCCGGCTACGACGTGATCGAAGCCTGTGATGGCAAGGATGCCCTGACCAAGCTGACTGGTCAAAAGATCCACATGATCATCAGCGACGTGAACATGCCCAACATGGATGGGATCACGCTGGTGAAGGCGATCAAGCAACTGGCGGCGTACAAGTTCACGCCCATCGTCATGCTGACCACCGAGTCACAAGACGAGAAGAAGAAGCAAGGCCAGGAAGCTGGCGCCAAGGCCTGGGTGCTCAAGCCCTTCAAGCCTGACCAGTTGCTGGGCGTGGTCCAAAAACTAGTGTTGCCTTGATGGCGCTAAGGGAGAAAAACATGAGTACCGCATGCCTGCCCATCGAGGGCGAGATGACCATCTACCGCGCCGCCGAGCTCAAGCAAACCTTGCTGGAGGCCTTGAATGGCGTTACCTCTCTGGAGGTGGATTTGCATGGCGTCACCGAGATCGACAGCGCTGGCATCCAGTTGCTGATGCTGGCCAAAGCCACGGCGCAATCCAACGCCTGTGAGGTCCGCCTGCTGAACCACAGCCCCGCCGTTCTGGAGGTGTTTGAGCTGCTGGACCTGGCCGCGCATTTTGGCGATCCGCTGCTCATGCCCGCCTGAGCCGCCGACCCTTGCCATTGACCGTTCACTGAACCGAGACCGACTATGAACCTCGATCAAGCGCTACAGACCTACATCGTGGAAAGCCGCGAGATGCTGGAAGCGATGGAAACCGCCCTGCTCGGCCTGGCCCACACCGAAGGTGAAGAGCGCGCCGAATCCATCAACGCCATCTTTCGCGCCGCGCACACCATCAAAGGGTCTGCGGGACTCTTCGGGCTGGACCAGATCGTGGAGTTCACGCACGTGGTGGAAAGCGTGCTCGACCATGTGCGCGATGGCAAGGTGGCCATCGAAGATGAACTGGTGACCCTGCTGCTGTCATGCGGGGACCACATTGGCACCCTGATCGACACGACGGAAAGCACCCGCGCCGACCCCGATGAAAGCGTGGCCCACGCCGGCAAGCCCTTGCTGGTTCGCCTCAGCGTCTACCTGGACGCACCAGCGACACCCAGCATGTCCGTCGCAACCCATGTGGTGGATGCCGACCCTGCCGATTTCGCGCGCATGGGCCACCACGGCATCAATACCGACAACTGGCACATCTCGCTGCGCTTTGGGCGCGACGTGCTGCGCAATGGCATGGACCCCTTGTCGTTCATCCGCTACCTGGGCACCATGGGGCAGATCGTGGGCATCGTGACCTTGCACGATGCCTTGCCACTGGCCGCCGACATGGACCCGGAATCCTGCTACCTGGGCTTCGAGATCTCGTTCAAGAGCGAGGCCACCAAAGGCGCTATCGAAGGCGCATTCGAATTTGTGCTGGACGATTGCCTGTTGCACATCGTGCCGCCCAACAGCTTGGCATCCGAGTACATCGAATTGATCCAGGCACTGCCGGAAGGGCCTGCGCGCCTGGGCGAAATCCTGGTTCGCTGCGGCACCTTGACATCGCACGAACTGGAGTCAGCCCTTGCCTTGCAGGCCAAATCCGAGCCTGCCGCACCCATCGGAGAGATCCTGGTCGAGCAAGGCCGCGTTCAGCCCGCCGTGGTGGAAGCCGCCCTGACCAAGCAGAAGCAGACCAAGGACAGCAAGGCGCAAGAAAGCCAATCCATCCGCGTTGATGCCGACAAGCTGGACCACCTGATCAACCTGGTGGGCGAACTGATCATTGCCGCGGCCGGTGCCAACCTGGTGGCGCGCAGCACACGGATCCTGGAGTTGCAGGAAAGCCACTCGACCCTGGCCAACCTGGTGGAAGAAGTACGCGACAGCGCCTTGCAACTGCGCATGGTCAAAGTGGGTGGTACCTTCAGCCGATTCCAGCGTGTGGTGCACGATGTCTCGCGCGAGATCGGCAAGGACATCGGCTTGGTCGTCAACGGCGAAGACACCGAGCTGGACAAGACCGTCGTCGAGAAGATCGCCGACCCGCTGATGCACCTGGTGCGCAACGCCATTGACCATGGCATTGAAGCCGCCGATGTGCGCGTCGCACGGGGCAAGCCCGCCAAGGGCACTGTCAAGCTCAACGCCTATCACGACTCGGGCAGCATCGTCATTGAGGTGGGTGACGACGGCGGCGGTTTGAATCGCGAGCGCATCCTGGCCAAGGCTTTGGAACGTGGACTGATCGAATCGGGCAAGGCCCTGAGCGACAGCGAAATCTACGGCTTGATTTTCGAGCCTGGCTTCTCAACGGCGGAGCAGGTCACCAACCTGTCGGGCCGGGGCGTGGGCATGGACGTGGTCAAGCGCAACATCACAGCCCTGCGCGGCAGTGTGGCCATCAACAGTGCGGAAGGCGTGGGCACCACCGTCAGCGTGCGCCTGCCCCTGACGCTGGCCATCATCAATGGCTTCCAGGTGGGCGTGGGGCAATCCGTGTTCGTGGTGCCGCTGGACATGATCGAGGAATGCGTGGCGTTCTCGGCTGAAGAAGGCCACGACTACACGAACCTTCGCGGTCAAGTCTTGCCCTTCATCCGTTTGCGCGAACTGTTCGACGTTGAAGGCCACAAAGGCAGCAGAGAGAACATCGTGGTAGTGAAGCACGCGGGCCAGAAGTTTGGCCTGGTGGTGGACACCCTGCTGGGCGAGGCGCAAACCGTGATCAAACCCTTATCCAAGGTGTTCTCGCAAGTCCAAGGCATCAGCGGCTCCAGTATTTTGGGCAGTGGCGACGTGGCCCTGATCCTGGACGTGCCCGCCTTGATGCAAAAAACCAATGCTGCCAGTTCTGGCGACAGGGCCTCCGTTTCGGCTTGAGAGACGGCCATTCCAAACCATTAAATCAGAGGACGTTTCATGTTCAGTAATTTCAAAATCGGAGTCCGGCTGATCGCTGGCTTCCTGCTCGTCGCGGGCATCAGCTTGATCGTGGGCCTGATCGGCATCTCCAATGCCAGCAAGATCAACGACATGGCAGACAACATGTATGCCCGCGAGTTGATGGGGTTGTCGTACATCAAGGAAGCCAACATCAACCTGATCTACATCGGCCGCGCGCGTGGCAACTTCCTGATGGCCCACTCTCAAGAAGAGCGTGAGAAGCACCAGGCCGCGATGGCGAAGTACAGCACCGCCACCAAGGACTATGTTGAAAAGGCCCGCCCTTTGTTTTTTAGCGAGAAGGGCAAGGGGCTGCTGGCTTCGTTCGACCTTACTTGGGCAGACTACCAGCGCGACACGCAGAAGGCCCTGGCACTGGCCTCGGCCAAGAAGCTGCAAGACCGCGATGAGGAGCTGCAAGCAGCACTGAACACCGCGCGCGCTCAAGCCGACAAGCTCGACGACATGCTGACCGAGCTGACAAAGTTGAAAGAAGGCAACGCCAAAGAGGCCTCGGATGAGACCACCCGCCTGTACGAAAGCAGTCGAGCGTTGATGATTGGCGTCATCGCTGGCGGCGTGCTGATCGGCATTGCGCTGGGTTTCCTCATCAGCCGCAGCGTGACCAAGCCTTTGGACAAGGCGGTCGAGGTTGCCAACAGTTTGGCCGAAGGCGACCTGACCGTGAGCATCGATGCCAAGGGCCAGGACGAAACGGCCCAACTGCTGCGAGCCATGCAGAGCATGATTCAAAAGTTGTCGCAAGTGGTGGCCGAAGTGAACAGCGGCGCCGAAGCCTTGGCTGGCGCGTCTGAAGAGGTCAGTGCCACGGCGCAATCCTTGTCGCAGGCCTCCAGCGAACAGGCGGCCGGCGTTGAGGAAACCAGTGCATCGATCGAGCAGATGACCGCCTCGATCTCTCAGAACACCGAGAACGCCAAGGTGACCGACGGAATCGCCACGAAGGCATCGTCTGAAGCCACTGAAGGTGGAGAAGCGGTCAAGGCCACCGTGGCGGCCATGAAGCAGATTGCCCAGAAGATCGTCATCATCGATGACATCGCCTACCAGACCAATCTGCTGGCCCTGAACGCTGCCATTGAGGCTGCGCGTGCTGGCGAACATGGCAAGGGCTTTGCCGTCGTGGCCGCCGAAGTGCGCAAACTGGCTGAGCGCAGCCAGGTTGCGGCGCAAGAGATCGGCTCTGTCGCCAGCTCCAGCGTCGAGCTAGCCGAAACAGCAGGTCGCTTGCTGGACCAGATGGTGCCGAACATCAAGAAGACTTCCGACCTGGTGCAAGAGATCACTGCGGCCTCCGAAGAGCAATCATCCGGCGTCAGCCAGATCAACTCGGCCGTTGGCCAGCTGAGCCAGACCACGCAGCAAAACGCCTCCAGCTCGGAAGAACTGGCGGCCACGGCCGAAGAAATGAGCAGCCAGGCGGAACAGCTGCAACAGGCCATGTCCTTCTTCAAATTGGCCAGCAACGGTGCGCTGCTTCACAGTGCGGCGCCCACACCCCGGCATGTGGCCAAGCCCCGTGTGCCCGCCAAAAAACCCATGGCAAGCACACGGAAGAACAGCCAACTGGCATTCGCGCATGCAGATTCGGCCGATGAGGCCCAATTCTCTCCATTCTGAGGGCTAGAACATGACCGCCCTGACTTCAAGCCCACAACCCCGATCGACATCGCCCTTGGCGATGAGCTCGCAAGATCCAACTCAATACCTGACCTTCATGCTGGCCGGCGAAGTCTTCGCCCTGGGCATCCTGGCGGTCAAGGAGATCATCGAGTACCACAGCCTGACGGTGGTGCCGATGATGCCCGATTGCGTTCGTGGCGTGATCAATCTGCGCGGCGCCGTGGTGCCCGTGATGGACCTGCTGGCCCGCTTTGGCAGGCCATCGTCGGGGGTGACCAAACGCACCTGCATCGTCATCGTCGAGGTGCAAAACGCTGAGCAGGAAAGCCAGGTCATCGGCGTGATCGTCGATGCCGTCAATGAGGTGCTGGACATCGCGCCTGCCGACATCGAGCCCGCACCAGCATTTGGCGCCCGCATCCGCACGGATTTCATGCAGGGCATGGGCAAGGTCAAAGGCAAGTTTGTGATCCTTCTTGATGCCAACCACGTGCTCTCCATTGATGAAGTCACACAGCTGGTGCAAAAAACAGCCATCAGTCCTGCATTAGCCCTCAACTGATCAACTAGAAATCACATACCACCTATGTTTGCAAACATGAAAATCTCCCATCGGCTCGGACTCGGTTTCGGGGCTGTGATCCTGTTGCTGCTGGTGGTATCGGTCATGGCAGTCCTGAAGATGGCGACGATGCAGGACATGACCCGGATGATCACCGAGGACCGCTACCCTAAGGTGGTCCTCATCAACGAGTCCGTCAAGAAGACGCTGGACAACGGTCGCCTTGTGCGCAACGTGATGCTGTCCAGCGATGTTGCCGACATTGAAAGCTACCAGCAAGCGATCAAGGTCAACCGTGGCTTGGTCAGTGAGAACCTGGACAAGCTTGGCAAGATGCTGAGCTCCGAAAAAGGCAAGCAACTTTTCGCGGACATCGGCGCGAAGGGTCGCGTGGTCGACGAGAAGTATGAAAAAGTATTTGGCCTGATCAAGACCGACCGCGCGGCGTCGATCAACTTCCTCAAATCCGACTTCGGTCCTGCTAACACGGCGTACTGGGATGCGATGGAAGCGCTTGCCAAGTTTCAAACCGAGCTGATGGCCGAAAGCGCTGAAGCCTCGGCCGAAACGGCCCATAGCACCAGAACCCTGATCATCGTCCTGACAGCAATGGCCGTGCTGACTGCCGGCGTCATCGCCACTTTGATCGTGCGCAACCTCTCCGCCGTGCTGGGAGCAGAACCAGCCGCCGCAGCGGAAGTCCTGGGGCGTGTGTCTCGTGGCGATTTCGACATTGACGTGGTGACTCGGCCTGGCGATGTCAGCAGCCTCATGGTCTCGGTCAAGCAACTGATCAAAGCCAGCGGCAGCAGCGTCGATGACGTGGCACGAGTCTTGGGCGCCGTCTCCGAGGGAGACCTGACACAGAAGATCGAGAAGGACTATGAAGGCGC
The DNA here is from genome assembly GCF_918741295.1 of Aquabacterium sp. CECT 9606. GTDB lineage: Bacteria > Pseudomonadota > Gammaproteobacteria > Burkholderiales > Burkholderiaceae_C > Aquabacterium. Next base: position 150,975 of record NZ_CAKKNB010000005.1, on the reverse strand, counting down.
TTATGCACGCCTCAAGGAATACGTCAACACCACCGTCGACAAGCTGTCGCAGGTCGTGACAGAAGTCAACGCGGGCGCCGAAGCCCTGGCGGGTGCGTCTGAAGAAGTCAGTGCCACTGCCCAATCATTGTCGCAATCGGCAAGCGAACAGGCTGCGGGTGTGGAAGAAACCAGCGCTTCCATCGAAGAAATGACCGCCTCGATCTCACAGAACACCGAAAACGCCAAGGTCACCGATGGCATGGCCACCAAGGCGGCCGGTGAAGCCACCGAGGGCGGCGAAGCCGTCAAGGCCACCGTGGCTGCCATGAAGCAAATCGCGCAGAAGATTGGCATCATCGACGACATCGCGTATCAGACCAACCTGCTGGCACTGAACGCAGCCATTGAGGCCGCACGTGCTGGCGAGCACGGCAAGGGCTTCGCCGTGGTGGCCGCTGAGGTGCGCAAACTGGCTGAACGCAGCCAGGTGGCTGCACAAGAAATCGGCACCGTGGCCAGCTCCAGCGTCGAGTTGGCTGAGAAGGCCGGCAAGCTGCTTGACGAGATGGTGCCCAACATCCGAAAGACCTCCGATCTGGTTCAGGAGATCACTGCCGCCTCTGAAGAGCAATCCTCGGGCGTCAGCCAGATCAACGCGGCCGTTGGCCAATTGAGCCAGACCACGCAGCAAAACGCCTCCAGTTCGGAAGAGTTGGCCGCGACGGCCGAAGAGATGAGCAGCCAAGCCGAGCAACTGCAGCAAACCATGTCCTTCTTCAAGTTGAACTCGGCCAGGCCTGGCGTCATTGCCGCCCCTCCCGCACGGCCGATCGCCAAGCACAAGCCTGTGGCGCGAAGCGTCAATTCGGGCCAACGCATGCCCAGCAAAACGGCATTTACCCATGAGCCATCCCCGGACGAAGCTCAATTCGCCAGGTTCTGAAAGGACGCCAACATGACAGCCCTGACCCAAACTCAATCCAGCGCTCGCGCGATGCTGACAGCCAACGCGGAACCGACCCAATACCTGACCTTCATGCTGGCCGGCGAAGTTTTCGCCCTGGGCATCCTGGCGGTCAAGGAGATCATCGAGTACCACAGCCTGACGGTGGTACCCATGATGCCCGACTGCGTTCGCGGCGTGATCAACCTGCGCGGCGCCGTGGTGCCGGTGATGGACCTGCTGGCCCGCTTTGGCCGGACATCGTCCGAGGTGACCAAGCGCACCTGCATTGTCATCGTCGAGGTGCTAACCGCCGAGCAGGAAAGCCAGGTCATCGGCGTGATCGTCGATGCCGTCAACGAAGTGCTGGACATCGCGCCCTCCGACATCGAGCCAGCCCCGGCTTTTGGCGCCCGCATCCGCACCGATTTCATCCATGGCATGGGCAAGGTCAAGGGCAAGTTCGTGATCTTGCTGGATGCTGACCACGTTCTGTCAATGGACGAGATCACCCAGCTTGCCCAAGCACCTGCGCAAGCCAGTGCCTTGGCATTGAACTGAATTCATAGAACGACCACCCCTAGGAACACGACCATGAATTGGTTCTTGCGCATGAAGCTGGCCCACAAGCTGCTGATCACTTTTCTGACCTGCTCGCTCCTGACCGCAGCCGTTGGCGTGTACGGCCTGATGCGGATATCGGACTTGGGCAACATGCTCAGTGCCACCTATGAAAACAATGTGCTCTGCCTGGAACAGGTCTCGGATGCGGCGCTCAAGCTGTCATCCCATGCGCGCAGTTATGTTCGACTGACATCAACCAAGAATCCGGACGAAGCCAAGGCCGCGATGACGCGCGCCAAAACCTACATGGATGGCTACAACAAGTCGATCCAGGCTTACCGGGGCACAGTGCTCAGCGCCAAGGAACAAGCGCTGCTCAAGGAACTGGACACCCAACTGCCGGTCTATCTGGCTGAAAACGAAAAGGTGGCCCAACTGGCATTGAGTGGCAAGTTCGCCGAGGCCACCGAACTCAGCAACGGCGAAGCCCGCAAGATCACCCGCGCCATGGAAGAAACCATGACGGCGATCATCGAAGAGCTCAGCGCCCAGGCCAAGGCCACCAATGAGCTGGCCACGTCCCAGGTGGCTTCCGCCAAGCAGGTGACTTTGTCGGTGGTCGCAGCGTCCGTGGTGCTGGCCATCGGCCTGGGCTTGATGGTCACACGCATCATCAGTCGCCAACTGGGTGGTGAGCCCGACTATGCAGCGGCATTGCTGACCAAAGTGGCCAACGGCGATTTGTCGACCGAGGTGATCATTCGCAACAACGATGAAAGCAGCATGCTGTTTGCCGTCAAGCAGATGGTGGCACGCCTCAAGCAAGTGATCGATGGCCAACGCAACGTGGTCGAAGCCGCCAACCGCGGCAACTTCGAAGCCCGCATCGAGCTGGCCGGCCTGCAAGGCTTTCAAAAGGAAATGGGCGAAGGCCTGAACCAGTTGGTGACCACCACGGGCACCAGCATCAACGACGTGGTGCGCGTGATGAGCGCCGTCTCGCAAGGCGATCTGACCCAGGCCATCGACAAGCCTTATGAAGGCTCATTCGGCGAGATGAAGGAGTACGTCAACAACACAGTGGACAAGCTGTCGCAGGTCGTGACCGAGGTCAACGCCGGTGCAGAAGCTTTGGCAGGAGCCTCGGAAGAGTTGAGCTCCACCGCCCAATCCTTATCGCAATCGGCCAGCGAGCAAGCCGCGGGCGTGGAAGAGACCAGTGCTTCGATTGAACAGATGACCGCGTCCATCTCGCAAAACACCGAGAACGCCAAGGTGACCGATGGCATGGCCACCAAGGCCGCGGGCGAAGCCACCGAAGGCGGCGAAGCCGTCAAGGCCACTGTGGCCGCCATGAAGCAGATCGCCCAGAAGATCGGCATCATCGACGACATTGCCTACCAGACCAACCTGCTGGCCCTGAACGCCGCCATCGAAGCCGCGCGCGCTGGCGAACATGGCAAGGGCTTCGCCGTGGTGGCCGCTGAGGTGCGCAAACTGGCGGAACGCAGCCAGGTGGCCGCGCAAGAAATTGGCACCGTCGCCAGCTCCAGCGTCGAGTTGGCCGAGAAGGCCGGCAAGCTGCTGGACGAAATGGTGCCCAACATCCGCAAGACCTCGGACCTGGTGCAAGAGATCACGGCCGCCTCGGAGGAGCAATCATCGGGCGTCAGCCAGATCAACTCGGCCGTTGGCCAGCTAAGCCAGACCACGCAGCAAAACGCCTCCAGCTCGGAAGAGTTGGCTGCCACGGCCGAAGAGATGAGCAGCCAAGCCGAGCAACTGCAGCAGACCATGTCCTTCTTCAAGCTGGCCGCCTCCGAGGCCAACCCGGGAAGATTCGCCAACTCGGTCAGGCCCGCAACCAAAGCTCGGACCATGGCCAAGAAGCCCAGTGCGGCAACTCGCTTGCCGAGCAACGCCGTTTTTGCCAGTGAAGAGTCGCTGGACGAGGCCCAGTTCGCTCGATTCTGACCCTCCCGACTCATCATCAAACCTTGCAGCCACGGCTGCGACAGAAAGTGCCCCATGCTTCAGATCAAAACCACAAAGCAAGCCAAACACGATGATGAGGTGTTTGAGCGCTTGATCGATGAACAACTGACGAGCGCCATCACCGCGGCTGCCCGCGGTGACTTTTCGTCTCGAGTCAATCCGGCAAAATTGCCGCCCGCACTGGCGCGCGCGGCCGAGGCCTTCAATCGATTACTGGATGTTCAACAAGCGCTGACCGCCGACCTGGCCCGCATGAGCGCCGAGCACGACAAGGGCGACATCGACGTGACAGTCGACTCTCAGAAGTTCAAGGGTGATTTCCAGGCCATGGCCCAAAGCGTGAACACCATGGTGGGCTCGCACATCGCGGTCAAGAAGCTGGCCATGGGCGTGGTCCAAGAGTTTGGCCGAGGCAACTTCGACGCACCGATGGAAAAGCTGCCCGGCAAGAAGGCCTTCATCAACGACACCATTGAAATGGTCCGTGGCAACCTCAAGGGCTTGATTGCCGAGATGAACAGGATGTCGGCAGAGCACGACAAGGGCGACATCGATGTGGTGATCAACGCTCAAAAATTTGAAGGCAACTTCCGAACCATGGCCGAAGGCATCAACGGCATGGTGGGCTCGCACATTGCAGTCAAGAAACTGGCGATGGGCGTGATTCAGGAGTTTGGCCGAGGCAACTTCGATGCGCCGATGGACAAGCTGCCGGGCAAGAAGGCCTTCATCAACGACACCATTGAAATGGTCCGCGGCAACCTCAAGGGCGTGATCTCGGAAATGAACTTCATGTCGGCAGAGCACGACAAGGGCGACATTGACGTGATGATCGACGTCAAGAAGTTTGAAGGCGACTTCCGCACCATGGCACAGGGTGTGAACGACATGGTGGGCTCGCACATCGGTGTCAAGAAGATGGCCATGGGCGTCATTCAGCAATTTGGCTTGGGCAATTTCGATGCGCCGATGGAGAAACTTCCTGGCAAGAAGGCGTTCATCAACGACACCATTGAAACCGTCCGCGGCAACTTGAAGGCACTGATTGAAGATGCCAACATGTTGTGTGAAGCGGCCGTAGAGGGGCGTCTGGACGTGCGGGCTGATGCTCACCGGCATGCGGGTGATTTCCGCCGCATTGTCAGTGGCGTGAACAGCACGCTGGATGCCATCGTCACGCCCTTGAAGGAAGTGCAAGAGGTGTTGTCGCTCATCGAAGCCGGTGACATGACCCAAACCATTCAGGGCGACTACGAGGGCTCCTTCGCCGAGTTGAAGAACGCGGTGAACAACACCGTGAGCAAGCTCAGCGCCACGCTCGCCGAAGTGGTTTCGGCCTCTGACGCCTTGCGCGGCGCAGCCGCTCAGGTCTCCGCCACCGCACAGTCGCTGTCGCAAGCTTCCAGCGAACAAGCGGCAGGCGCCGAAGAAACCAGCGCGGCCATTGAACAGATGACCGCTTCGATCTCTCAGAACACCGAGAACGCGAGGATCACCGACGGCATCGCCACCAAGGCGGCCACAGAAGCGGCCAGTGGCGGGGAAGCGGTCAAGGCCACCGTGTCCGCCATGAAGCAGATTGCACAGAAGATCGGCATCATCGACGACATCGCCTACCAGACGAATCTGCTCGCCTTGAACGCCGCCATTGAAGCGGCCCGCGCAGGCGAGCACGGCAAGGGCTTTGCCGTGGTGGCCGCCGAGGTGCGCAAGCTGGCTGAACGCAGCCAGGTCGCCGCGCAAGAGATCGGCACGGTCGCCAGCTCCAGCGTGGAACTGGCCGAAACCGCCGGACAACTGCTGGACAACATGGTGCCCAATATCCGCAGGACCTCAGACCTGGTGCAAGAGATCACCGCCGCCTCAGAAGAACAGTCGTCTGGCGTCGGACAGATCAACTCAGCCGTTGGCCAGTTGAGCCAGACCACCCAGCAAAACGCGTCCAGCTCGGAAGAGTTGGCAGCCACGGCAGAAGAGATGACCAGCCAGGCGGAGCAATTGCAAGAAACCATGGCGTTTTTCAAACTGTCTGAGGGCGACCACCGCATCGCCACAGCCATGGCCCCGCGCAAGGTCAACGCGAGATCCGTGCTCTCGCAGGCCAGCAAACCGAGTCTTGCTAAGCCAGCACCGGCCAGAGCCATGAGCTTCGAGGGCCTTGACGCGCCCCATGAAGCCCACTTCGCGCGGTTCTAAAACGTCCTCAATCAGCACGATGAACACGATCACCGACCAGGAATTCAACCGCTTCCAACGCTTCATCTACGATGCGGCCGGCATCACCATGGCGTCGTCCAAGAAGGCGCTGGTGTCGGGCCGCTTGTCCAAGCGCTTGCAGGCTCGTCAGCTCAAGAGCTTCACGGAATACTTCAACCTGCTGTCCAGCGGGCAGGCCAAGGACGAGGTGCAAACGGCCATTGACCTGCTGACCACCAACGAGACGTATTTTTTCCGGGAGCCCAAGCACTTCGAGCTGTTGAAATCCCTGGCCCAGGCCCACAAGCCCGGCCAGCCTTTCCGCGTCTGGAGCGCCGCCAGCTCCACCGGTGAAGAGGCCTACAGCATGGCCATGGTGCTGGCCGACACCTTGGGCAACAGCCCCTGGGAAATCCTGGGCTCGGACATCAGCACCCGGGTATTGCAGCGCGCCCGCGCCGGGCATTTCCCGATGGAGCGAGCGCGCAACATCCCGCAGCCTTACCTCAAGCGCTACTGCCTGAAGGGCTTTGACGAGCAGGAAGGCACCATGCTGGTCGAGAAATCCTTGCGCCAGCGGGTTCGCTTCTTCCAGGCCAACCTGAATGAGCCCTTGCCACAACTGGGCCAGTTTGACGTGATCTTTCTGCGCAACGTCATGATCTATTTCAATGGCGACACCAAGCGCCAGGTCGTGGCCAGGGTGATCTCGATGCTCAAGCCGGGCGGGTACTTCTGCATCGGCCACTCTGAAAGCCTCAACGACATCAGCGACGCCTTGCTGACCGTGGCGCCATCGATCTACCGCAAGCCGTGAAATCGACGGACCAGGTCATTGTTTTCCTGAACCCTGGCGAGTACTTCGTGGGTGACGCACGTCACCGAATCCGGACCCTGCTGGGCTCGTGCGTGTCGATCACTTTGTGGCATCCTCTGCAGCGCATCGGCGCCATGTCGCACTTCCTGCTGTCGGAGCGGTCGGGCAAAGTCGGAGGGCCCTTGGATGCCCGTTATGGCAAAGAAGCACTCGGGCTGATGCTGATGGAGTTGACCAGGCGAGGCGTTGACCCCAGGGCGTGCCAGGCCAAGATCTTTGGTGGCGGCGACATGTTCCCCCAGCACAGCGGCACGGCCAACGCCTCACAGGTGGGACGCAAGAACGGCGAGGCGGCACGCCGGCTGCTGGAGGCGCAAGGCATCAGCGTCATTTCGGAAAGTTTATTTGGACAAGGTCACCGCAAAATCCTCTTTGACGTGAGCAGTGGGCACGTCTGGGCCCGGCAAGTCAAACCTGTCGATGCCACGTGAGCATTGACAGAGAAAGCACTTAGACATGAAATCCATCCAAGTCATGGTGGTTGATGATTCAGCGGTGGTTCGGCAGGTGCTGTCCTCCGTGCTGAACGCCGCCTCAGGCATCGAGGTATGCTGCGCCGTGGCCGACCCGCTGCTGGCCATTGAGCGCCTGAAGATCAGTTGGCCCGATGTGATCGTGCTGGACGTGGAAATGCCCCGCATGGACGGCATCACCTTCTTGAAGAAGATCATGAGCGAGCGCCCTACGCCCGTGGTGATCTGCTCCACGCTGACCGAGAAAGGCGCCAAGACCACCATGGAAGCCTTGGCGGCTGGCGCAGTCTCGATCATCACCAAGCCCAAGCTGGGCCTGAAGCAGTTCATCGTCGACACCTCGGACGACCTGGTGAGCGCGGTCAAGGCCGCGTCCAAGGCCAATGTGCGGCGTTTGGCCGTGCGGGCAGAGGCGCCCGTGGCCGTGCCCCAGGCCAAGAACTCCGCGGACGTCATCCTGAGCGCAGCCAGCCCCAAGGCCATGGTGCAGACCACCGAGCGCGTGGTGGCCATTGGCACCTCCACTGGCGGAACCCAAGCCCTCGAAGAAGTGCTCACCGCCCTGCCCCGCGTGTGCCCAGGCATCGTCATCGTGCAGCACATGCCCGAGAAATTCACCGCGGCCTTCGCGGCGCGCCTGGACAGCATTTGCCAGATCCGAGTCAAAGAGGCGCAGAATAATGACCGCGTGGTGCCCGGCCAGGCCCTGATCGCGCCAGGCGGCAAGCACATGGTGCTCAAGCGCAGCGGCGCGCAGTATTTTGTCGAGGTGCTGGACGGCCCCTTGGTGAACCGGCACCGCCCCTCGGTGGATGTGCTGTTCAGGTCCGTGGCCAAGTCGGCCGGGGCCAACGCCCTGGGCTTGATCATGACCGGCATGGGCGACGATGGCGCCGCTGGCATGCTGGAGATGAAAAACGCCGGGGCCCGCACCGTGGCCCAGGATGAGGAAACCTGCGTGGTTTATGGCATGCCCAAAGAGGCCGTCAAACGCGGCGCCGTGGACAAGATCCTGCCCATCGGGGTGCTGCACCGAGAGATCATCCAGCACGGCAACTGACTGCCCCCTGCATTGAAGGGTGATTTCGACGCGGCTATGCTGGCTCCTTGCCTGAGGAGACCACATGACCGCCACCCGCACCGAGACCGACAGCTTCGGCCCCATTGACGTGCCCGCCGAAGCGCTGTGGGCCGCCCAGACCGCCCGCAGCCTTCACTTCTTCGCCATTGGCGAGCAACGCATGCCCTTGCCTCTGATCCACGCGCTGGCTTGGGTCAAGTGGGCAGCCGCGCATGTCAACCAGGACCTGGGCCTGCTGGACCCGGGCAAGGCCCAAGCCGTGGCCAGCGCGGCGCAGCAGGTGGCTTTGGGCCAGTTCGATGCCGAGTTCCCGCTGTCGGTGTGGCAAACAGGCTCGGGCACGCAAAGCAACATGAACGTCAACGAGGTCATCGCCAACCTGGCTTCGCAGGCCTTGGGTGGCAGCCTGGGGAGCAAGCGCCTGGTTCACCCCAATGACGACGTGAACCTGGGCCAGTCGTCCAACGATGTGTTTCCCACCGCCATGCACGTGGCCGTGGCCAAGGAGGCGCAGACGCGGTTATTGCCCGCCCTGGAGAGCCTGCGCAGCGTGTTGTCCGACAAAGCCGCGGCTTTTGCCGACGTGGTCAAGATTGGCCGCACCCATTGGCAAGACGCCACGCCGGTGACCCTGGGCCAGGAGTTTGGCGGCTACCAGGCCCAATTGGCCTTGTGTGACAAAGCCATCGGCCATGCCCTGCAAGCCGTGCATGCACTGGCCATTGGCGGCACCGCCGTGGGCACGGGTCTGAACACCCACCCCGAGTTCGGCATCCGCGTGGCCGCCCTGCTGGGCCAGCACCTGCAATTGCCCTTGCGGCAAGCCGACAACCTCTTCGCGGCCATGGCCGGTCACGAGGCCCTGGTGGCATTTCATGGCAGCTTGCGCATGCTCGCCGTGGCGCTGACCAAAATCGCCAACGACATCCGCCTGATGGCCAGTGGCCCGCGCGCCGGCCTGGGCGAGTTGCAGTTGCCCGAGAACGAACCGGGCAGCTCCATCATGCCCGGCAAGGTCAACCCCACCCAGGTCGAGGCGATGACCATGGTGTGTGCCCAGGTCATGGGCCACGACGCGGCCATCGGCTTCGCGGCCAGCCAGGGCCATTTCGAACTGAATGTCTACAAGCCATTGATCGCACTGAATACGCTGGACAGCCTGCGCCTGTTGTCCGATGCCATGAACAGCTTTGCCCACCATTGCGTCAAAGGCATCAAGGTGAACCACACCCGGGTCGAGGAGCTGCTGCAACGCTCGCTGATGCTGGTCACGGCACTGGCGCCGCACATCGGCTACGACCAGGCCTCGGCCGTGGCCAAGCATGCGCAACAGAACGGCACCTCGCTGCGCGAAGCCGCGCTGGCTCTGAACGCCGTCACCGGGGAAGAGTTCGATCGCTGGGTCGACCCCCAGCAGATGCTGGGTCCCCGCTGATGGCCCGCCCTTGAAGTCCGATAGGATGCGGGTTTGGGGACACCACCCGCTTTTCACACCAGGACTCACCCATGGCCGGCAGCAGCCTACTCGCCCTCATTGACGACATCGCCACCATCCTTGATGACGTGGCCTTACTGACCAAGGTGGCGGCCAAGAAAACCACGGGCGTGCTGGGCGATGACCTGGCGCTGAACGCCCAGCAGGTGTCTGGTGTGCAGGCAGAGCGTGAGTTACCCGTGGTGTGGGCAGTGGCCAAGGGCTCGGCCCGCAACAAGGCGATCCTGGTGCCCGCAGCCCTGGCCATCAGCGCCTTCGCGCCTTGGGCGGTCACCCCCTTGCTCATGATCGGCGGCCTGTTTTTGTGCTTCGAGGGCTTTGAGAAAGTCGCGCACAAGCTGATGCACAGCCACGCTGAAGACGAAGCACACCACAAGGATCTGGTGGACGCTTTGGCCAACCCGGCGGTCGATCTGGTGGCCTACGAAAAAGACAAGATCTCGGGCGCCATCCGCACCGACTTCATCCTCTCGGCCGAGATCATTGCCATCACACTGGGCACTGTGGCAGAAGCTGATTTCACCACCCAGCTGACAGTGCTGGTGGGCATTGCCATCATCATGACCATCGGGGTGTATGGCCTGGTGGCCGGCATCGTCAAGCTGGACGACGGCGGTTTGTACCTGGCGCGCACGGCTGGGCCTGGCGGGCTTGGACGGCTTCAAAAGCGCGTCGGTGAAGTCATCCTGAATGCGGCGCCATATTTGATGCGCCTGCTCACCATCGCCGGCACCATCGCCATGTTCCTGGTGGGGGGCGGCATCCTGACCCATGGGATCCCTCCCGCGCACGATTGGATCCACCACCTGGCGGAAAGCATGGGCGGCCTGTCGGGCATCGGCCCCGTGCTCAAGGTGATTACCCCAACCCTGGTGGACGCTGTTGTGGGCATTGTTGCCGGAGGCCTGACATTGGTGGGCGTGACTTTATTCCAACGCCTCAAAGGTGGCGCCAAGCCTGCCTAAAATCGGGGATCAACAACATCCGCATTGTTCATGAACCGCACCTGCACCCTCTTGGCCATCACCCTGGCTTTGTCTGCCGCCGCCTGCACCAGCCTGGAGCCCAACGTCGACATGGTGCCGGTCACCGGCTATGACCTGGTCGACAAGAGCAAGATCGACACGGTGATTTACGACAAGGACTATGCGGAATGCGCGGCCATTGCCAACCAGGACATCAACAGCGTGGGCAAGACCGCCTCCAAGGTGGTGGGCACAGCCGCTGATCGGGTGTCGATGGGCCTGGTCGGCCGCAAAGCCGCCAACGACGCCGACCGCATGACCGTGCTCAAGCGTTGCTTGACGGGCCGCGGCTACAACATCCTGCGCTGAAAAAATTGTGGGCCTGCTGGCTCACAGATCGCGCAACTGCACCAAGCCCGCGCGTGGGGCGAAACGATCGATGGCGGTGAGCTGCTCGATCTCGATCCGCGCCGCACGCCGGCCATACACCGACACCTTGAGCCAGGTGCACTCGGCTTCCAGCAACTCGGCATCATTTGCGCTGGTGTGCCAGACCTTGCGCTCGGCATCCCAACGGTAACCACGCGCTTTCAAGGCGTCTTTCGAGTCAAATGGTGAGCCCGTGGCCATCACCTTGTAGCTGGTGGTCTGGCCTGCGTTCAGCAGGGCTTTCAAACCGGTGTGCCCTGACTTGGGCAAGGGCTGGCTCAGCACGGCGAGCAAGGCGTGGCAGTCCATCTCGGCGCGGTGGGCATCGTAAAACAAGCCCAGCTCGGCCGCCAGGAATTCAAGCTTGGCAGAACCACGGCCCTCTTCGCTCCAATCGATTTCAGCCAGGGAACAGGCCCAAGGCAGTGCCGCGAAGGCCGGTAGCCGGCCTTCCACGAAAGCGCGGTCAAACCGGGCGTTGTGCGCGATGACCAGCGACACGCCGTCCAGCAAAGCGGCAATGCGCTCTTCGTTCAGGCGCTGGCCCTTGACCATATCATCGGTGATGCCGGTGACGCGCAAGGCGGCTTCGGGGATGGGCATCCCCGGGTCTTCAAGTTCGTCATAGACCTCAATCACGCGGATGGGCAGGCCGGCCTCCAGGTCCACCTCAACCAGCAGCAGGGCCAACTCGATGATCTTGTCCTTGCGCCAGTCCAGGCCTGTGGTCTCGGTGTCCAGGATCAGCACCTTGACCTTGGCACCAATGGCCTTGTGGCCGAATGCCTTGCGCGGCACCAGGCGGCGCAGCACACGGTAGTCGGGGTGCGCTTCCAGCACCTTGGCCAGGGCCTCGGGCGTGTCGAAAGAAGGATCAAGCAAAGCGGTGTCGTTCATGGTCAGTCGCCACGCATCAGCGAATCGAGCGTCAGTTCAAACGCGGGGCCAAAATGGTCCAGAAAATAGCGGACCTCGGGGATCATGTGCTGGTCGATCTTGCCTTTGATCTGCTGGGCGGCTTGCTCAAACTCGGTGTTGCCGTAGCGCAGCTCGGCACGGCACTTCAGCCATGCGGCGAGGCGGTCGGCGGCCTTGACCAGCTGGGCCTGGTCGTCGGGCCACTGCTCGTGGTCCACCACCTCGCGCAGTGCGGGTTGGATGACGGGGGGCAGCAAGGCCAGCATTTCCTGGCTGACTTCGTGCTCCAGGTGGGCGGTGGCCTGGCGCATGGCTGGCGAATATTTCACTGGCGTGGGCAAGTCGCCCGTGATGGCTTCGGTCGCATCGTGGAACAAGGCGCGCGTGGCCACGGCGTTGGGGTCGATGGACACGCCCAGCACATCGCGGCGAATCACCGCCAGCGCGTGGGCCAGCACGGCCACTTCCCAGCTGTGCTGGGCCACATCTTCTTCAACGGCATTGCGCATCAAGCCCCAGCGCTTGATGAAGCGCAGGCGGGCCAGGTGGGCATAAAAAGGACTGGTATCGGACATGCGGGGAATATATCGCCATTGTCCTGGCTCGCCTTTGCGGCAAACTAAGGCCATGAGCATCGACTGGGAAAAATGGATCATCGGCGCGGTCGTGGCGGGGCTGGCGTTCCTGATGTGGCGCGGCTACCAGGACCGCAAGGCCAGCCCGCAATGGCCCACCGCCACGGGTCTGATCGTCGATTCGCGGGTGGTGGCACAGAACGAGACGAACGACGGCGCCAGCTTCACGCGCGAATGGCGGATCGATGTCAACTACACCTACAGCGTCAACGGGCAGACCTACAAAAACAACCGCATCCGCGCCATGCTGCCCCGTTTCAGCACCGAGGCCGAGGCGCTGGCCATCCAGCAAAAATTCCCGGCCGGCGCCCAGGTTCCCGTGTTCTATGACCCAGCCAAGCCGCAGTCGAGCGTGCTGATTTCGGGCTAGGCCGCGTCAGTCAAACCGCCACGACCAGATCAGGTCCAGCGCGTTGTCTTGCCCGGCCTGCGCCCGCAAGGTGAAGCGCTGCGCCAAGCGGTAGATCAGTTGCCAGTTGCCCGCGGTCTCGTTCAGGCTGCGCTCATAGCCCAGATACCACTTGCGTGAGATCTGCTTGCCCACGTTGACCACGGTTTCCCGCGCATCGCCGTTCTCGGTCTGGCGCACCGACAACTCGTCCAGGCCAATCGCGCCCAGCACCGAATCCTTGGGCGAGCCGCCCTCACCTGCCAGCAAGGCCGATGCAGCGGTTTGCAGCAAGCCGATGTCGGCGCCCCCCAGTCCAGCCGGCCCACGGCCCAGGATCAGCCAGGATAGCTTCTCGGTCTCGGACATGGTCGGATCTGAATACAAGCGCACGCGCGGGTCTTGCGCCGTGCCGGTGATGGTGACGCCCACCTTCACGTCAGAGGCCGCCGCCGTGGGTGATTCGGCCCGCATGGCCTGGATGTCCAGCCGGGGGTTGTCGATGGGCCCGGTGAACGCGATGGAGCCTCGTTCGATCACGAGGTTTTGTGCGTACGCGACGTAAGAGCCTGACTCGGTCCTGACTGTGCCGTGCACGGCCATCCGGCCATTGGGCGTGGTCAGGTTCAGCTTGCCGACCAACACCGCGTTCAAGCCCCGGCCCTTGAGCCGCAGTTTGGAGCCCAGGTCCACCTCGATGTTTGCCTGGACCTTGCGTTTGGGAGACACGGCGCCCATATCCGCGGTCTGCTCGCCATTCGCCGGCACATCACCGGGCCGGTTGATGACATTGACGTCGTCGCCAATGGTCGGGGCATCGGCCCTGCTGATGTCGATCAATCCTTCGTCGACCACGAAGCGGCCATCGGCCTTGATGTCTTCCGCGCCCAGGATCAGCTTGCCCTGCCCACTGACCAGCAGCCGGCGGTCCACCCGCTGCAGCAAGGCAAAGCGGTCAAGCGACAGGTTCAGCCGGGCTTCGGGCTGGGCACCCAGCAGGGCATCCCCATCCAGGCTGATGGTGCCGCCGTGCTCACCGCCTTTGGCTTTGAGCTGGGCCAAGTGGGCATGGTCACCATCCAGGCTCAACTGCAAAACGCCATCGGACAAGTTGACGCCCATCAAGGCCTGGCTGGCCCCCAGGTTCTGGCCATTCACCTGGCCTTTGTACAAGGGCGCGCCCAAGGTACCAGACAGCACGGCATTGGCTTGCACCTGTCCAGCCAGCCGCCATCCTGGCGGTGCCCACACGCCCCAAGGGCGCAGGTTGTCAATCTTCACTTCAAGGGTGCCCGACAGGCTGTCCTGGGCCGAGGGCAGACTGTCCCGCGACTGGGATCGCACGGTTTGCTGGCCGTTCACCAAGCCCACCACGCGGCCGTCAAACTGCTCGGACAAAGTCCAGACACCTTCACGGGCCTTGAGCTCCAGGCGTGCTTGCCTGATGCCCAGTGTTTGAACCAAGTTGCCTTCGATCGCGGTCTCGGCCAGGCTCAGGTCGCCGTCACGCCGGGCCAGGTAGCCATCCACCTGCCAGGGCTGCTCCGCACTGTGCTGCATGCGCAACTGACCCACCACGGTCAGGTCCCCACCCCAGCCAGCCTGAGGCTGCCAGCGCGCCAGCACATCGGCCAGCTTGATGGGCTCCAGGTCGATGGTGACCTTGGTTTGCCCGCCCGCCACACCGGCTTGCCGCGGCTCGCGCCAAGTCAACTCCTGGATCTTCAGGCCCGCCCCCATCAGCGAGACCAGGGTGGGGCTGACCGCCAGGCGGCGGTCTTCCTTGGTCGAGGCCCAGTGCACATCGACCGATTCGGCAGACAACAGAGCCCTTGGCGCAGGCTCGATGGTGACCACGCTCAGCTTCTGCAACTGGCCTTTCCATCCCTCGAACGATCCCAGCACGCCACCGGAGACCGACAGGTCCAGGTGCACCCTTGGCACGGGTTCGGGCTGGTTCGACTTTTCCTGCCGCATAGGCAAGTGGACGTCGCCCTGGGCCACCAGCCGGTGCGAATGGGCGCTGCCATCCAGCGCCGCGGTGAACTGCTCCAGCGTGGTCCCGCCGACCTTGGCCTGGCGAATGGTCACGCGCCCCTCGGATTGCGCCGACATCTGGCCGGTGTTGACTCGCCAGCGGCCTTCGGCTTGCTCCAGTGAATACAGCGTTCCGCCCGCATCCTTGCCCTGCAAACCGCTCATGTCCAAATGTCCCTGGGTGGACATGGCGGGCCAGACGCCTTCGGCGGTGAGCTCACCCTGCGCCTTGCCTTGCAGATCGCGCCAACCCCACCATTGGGCCAAGGGCTGCAAGGCCTGGAGCGCAGGCGCCTGAAGTTGAAGCTGCCCACGCACGGGCCGGGTGTCCGCCCACTGAACACCGTCTTGCGCGGAACGCTCCACCGGCACCGTCCCCGTCAAACCCAGCTGGTTGCCCGCCACGTTGAGGTCAACCTTGAAGCCCATGTCGGGCTGGCCCGCGGGCGCCTTCCAGCTCAAAAGACCATTCAGCGGGATGCCCGCCAACTGGCTGGGATCCAGGCGCCCCGTCATCTCGCCCTGCGCCAAGGCATCGGCCTCGAATTGAAGGCGGCCCTGCAGCCGGTTGGTGCCCGTGGCCTTGTCGGGCCACGGCATCCACAGCTGTGGGTCGAAGTTGGACAACTCCAGCACGCCCTTGGCCCGCCACGGGGCTTGGTCGGTCTGGCTGGCCTGGCCGGTCAACTTGGCCAGCGCCGCGCCTGAGCTGAGGCTCAAGCTCTTGACGTCGATCAGGTCTGGCGACCAGTGCCCAGCCAGGTTCAAGGCCACGGGATGGGTCGGTGTGCCTGGCCCTTTGTTGTACAGCCCCTTCAAATCAGCCAACACGGCCCAGCGCTCCCAGGCCTTGCCTGTGGAGGTGGCTGATTGAACATTGACGCGGCCTTGAAGCTGCAGTGGGGGCGAGCGGCCGTCCAAGGCCTGGGGCTCCAAGCCCACGATGTCGGCCTGCAAATTCGTTTTCTGGGGCGTGACCAGGTCCCAGGCGCCATTGACCTGCACGGAGCCTGGCGCCTGCTTGCCCGTCCTGGGCAAGGTCAGCGCCAAAGCCACATGCCCGGACTGGCCCAGGCTGCCCAATTGCCCGGCCGATGGGCCCGTGGCGGCGATCGGCAAGGCTACTTGACCAACGAGGCGCAACAAAGGCAAGGCCCGGGCGTCCCATGGGCCCGGTTTGGCATTGCTCAGCGCGATGTCCACCGCCAGGTCGGGCACCCTGCGTTGGGCACTCTGCGGCGTGGGCTGCACCGACACCTTGCCCGACAAGGCCGTGTCAGGCAATGCGGGCCACAGCATCGACAGGTTCAGGCCATGGGCCTGCATGTCCAAGCTGGGCACAGGCCAGGCGGCAAAAGGGGCTACCTCGCCCGACATGCTCAAGCTTTGCGCCGCTTCCGTGCCCTGGCCCAGCTGCACTTGCCCGTTGGCTGCCAGCTTCTGCAAAGGCCCCTTCAAGCGCAACTGCGCAGCCCCGATGTCAATGCCGCCCGCACCCGCCGCAGGATGATCGGCGCCCAGGCTCAGGTCCAGGTTCATGGCCCTGCGGGTGCCCAAGGCCGCCTGGCCTTTCAAGCGCCAGCCATGCACCGCCAGGTTGTTCAACACCACCTGGTGCTCGTGCCCAGAGCCGACAGACTCTTGCAGGTTGATGCGGGCGTTCAGGTCCAGCAAGGCCTGAGGGTCCAGCAGATTGCTGCGAAACGACCCCACGGTGACGGCTTTCAAACGGACCGACACGGGCAGGTCAAAGTCGGTGGGTGCGGGACTGGGCGTCTTGGACGCCGGAGCACTGACCCAATGCAAATTGACACTGCGCGCCTGCAAGGCATCAATCGTCACACCCACCTGCCCGGACACCGAGCCATCGTGCCGAAAGCGCACGCCTTGCCAATGAGGCTCCACCAGCACCAGGCTTGATCCACGGGGCAGACTGATCTCCACGCGCTGGGCGCTGAAATCCTGCAGAAAGCCGCCTTTGGGCTCGATCACCTTCACACCCGGCAGCACCGACAGCAGGCGCGCGGTGGCGGCCTCCTGGTGCAAGGCCCACCACATGCCGCCCAGGCCCAGTGCGATCAAGACCAGCAAAGCCATCACCAGCCAAAGCGGGCGCACCCAGACCGACAGCCAGGCACGGGTGGGCAAGGCGGCGGGCTGATTCAAAGCGTGATCCCCACGCTGAAGTGGACACGGAAGCTGCGGGTCTGTTCGCCATAAGCCAGGTCGAACTTCAAAGGCCCGACGGGACTGCGCCACCGGATGCCGGCACCATAACCGCGTTGCAACTTGATGTCGGCAAACTGGTCAGCGACCCCGCCTGCGTCAAAAAACACGGCGCCCAGAATGCTGGGATACTTTTTAAGGAAGGGGTGTGCCAACTCGCCGCTGAAGGTTGTCATGGCCCGGCCGCCCACCAGGGCGCCATCGCGGGTCACCCCGATCGAGCGGTAGCCATAGCCGCGCACCGATTCGTCTCCGCCCGCGCGGAACAGCAAGGGATCGGGGATGCTGACCGATTCGCTCGACAGCACACGCCCACCCTCGACGCGCGTGGTGGCATCCCAACCCCAGGGCAAAGGCTTGTACCAGGTCAGGCGCCCATACAGGCGGCTGAACAGGCCCGAGCTTTCGCGCGTGGCAAAACTTTGGCCCACGCCCACCGAAGTCAAGGCCGTGATGCCGGTGGTCGGCAAAGTCTGGCTGTCGACATCACGCCAGGCGTACTGCAAGGTGCCGCTGATGGCTGATGCATCAGACACCTGCTCGCCGGCTTTCGACTTGACGCGCGCGCTTTGGTACTCCACATAGCGGGTCATCTCCAGCCGATCACCTTCGCGCAACTGGCCGAAGCGCAAGCGCTCGCTGGTGGTCACCGCGTCGGAGGTGTCGGTCTCTTTCGCCAACTGCCCCGACACCAGCCAGCGCTTGCGCCCGGGTTGGGGATGCGAGATCAGGTCCACCTGCAAACTGGAATCGATCTTGGCCAGCTGCAATTTGGTCTTGGCTTGCCAGTCCTTGTTGAAGACGTGGCGGTGCAGGTGCTCAACCGAGATGCGGGGGCCCGTGTCACTGCTCACGCCCACGCCCACCGTGGCTTGCTGCAAGGGCAGCTCATGGACCTGGATCGTCACGGGCGCCCCATCGGCCCGGCTGGGATCAGGCTCCATATTGATGAAGACACTGTCGAACAGGTTGAGCTTTTGCACGCGCTCCTGGAAATCCAGCAAAGCTTGCTCGCGGTAGACCTCGCCTTTGGCAAACGGCGACAGGTTGAGGATCGCCGAGGCAGGCTGCACCTTCAGCCCCTCGATGTAGGTGTCACCAAAATGAAAAAGCGGGCCGCTGTCGGCCACCACGAACAAGGCGGCTGTTCTGGTGGAGGCATCGACCGTGGCCGAGGTACCGCTCCAGGTGGCCAGGGGATAACCTTCGGCCCGCATCTGCGCCAGCATGCCGTTCTTGGCCGCCGACCAGGTGGGCTGCGTGAAGATGGTGCCTGCGGGCAAAGCCCACTCGGATTCCAGGTCGGCCACCAGGGCTTTGGCCGCGGCCTCATCTTTGGACAAGGCGGTGTCCAGCTCGCCTTCAAACACCATTTGCACGCGGCTCACCCGGGTGCGAGGGCCGGGCTCAACCACCAGCTTGATGACCAGGGGCTGCCCTTCGACCTCGTCGGACACGCTGGTGTGGATCTGCGCTGCGAAATAGCCCTGCGCTTCCAGCAGGCCACGCGCCTGATCGGGCGCGGCGGCCACGAGTCGGCGCAGCTCGCTGCGGCGAATGGCGATACCCGCGGCCGCATCGCCCTCGGCAGTGGCCTCCTGCTGGTAACGCGCCAAGTCCAGGTAGTTGCTCAGCAAGGTGTCAAGCGCACCCGGCGCTTCGATCTCGAGCTTCCAGACCAAGGGTGGACGCCGCGCAGCCCGCGGGGCCTGGGCCGCACTGGCGGCCGCCTCGGGCGGCAGCGGGCCAGCGGCTTCTTGCGCCCACGCGCCCAAGGGCATCAAGCCCCAGGCGACACAGGTCAGGACCAGGAAGCGAACGATCATTTGCTCAACAACCGCATCGCGCCTTCCAGCCCCTGCAGGCTCAGAGGAAACATCCGGTTGCCCACCAGTTGCTGCATGATCGAAATGCTTTGCCGGTAACCCCAGACGCCAGCCGGTTCCGGGTTGATCCAGGCATGGTGAGGAAAGGCGTGCGTGAGGCGCTGGATCCACTCTGCCCCAGCTTCGTCATTGTTGTACTCAACGCTGCCACCCGCCTGCAGGATCTCGTAAGGGCTCATGGTGGCATCACCCACGAAGATCAGCTTGTAGTCCTTGTTGTACTTGCGGATGATGTCCCAGGTGGGGATTTTTTCAGAGAAGCGCCGGTGGTTGTTCTTCCACATGAAGTCGTAGACGCAGTTGTGGAAATAGTAGAACTCCAGGTGCTTGAACTCGCTCTTGGCGGCCGAGAACATTTCTTCGACGCGGTGGATGTGGTCGTCCATGGAGCCGCCCACGTCCATCAACAGCAGCACTTTGACCGTGTTGTGGCGCTCGGGCACCATCTTGATGTCCAGCATGCCGGCATTGGCGGCCGTGGCCTGGATGGTGGCGTCCAGAGCAAACTCTTCGGCCGCACCCTGGCGCGCGAACTTGCGCAGACGGCGCAAAGCCACCTTGATGTTGCGCGTGTCCAGCTCGACCATGTCGTCGTAGTCCTTGAACTCGCGCTTGTCCCACACTTTGACCGCGCTGCGGTGCCGGGATTTGCCCTGCCCGATGCGGATGCCCTCGGGGTTGTAGCCATGTGCGCCAAAGGGCGAAGTTCCGCCCGTGCCAATCCACTTGTTGCCGCCTTCGTGGCGTTCTTTTTGCTCTTCGAACAGCTCTTTGAGGCGGTCCATGAGCTTGTCCCAGCCCATGGCTTCGATGGCGGCCTTGTCCGCCGCGCTCAATTCGCGCTCGAATCGCTTGCGCAGCCATTCGAGAGGTATTTCACGAGTCAGGTCGACCGCAGCGCTCGCACCCCTGAAATAGGTGGAAAACGCCCGGTCAAATTTATCGAAGTGGGTTTCATTCTTTACAAGTGACATCCGTGCCAAGTGGTAGAACTCATCCACCGACGGTTCGATCACATCGAGCTTGATGGCCTCCAGCAAGCTGAGGTACTCCGGGATGGTGACCGGCAGCCGAGCTGAACGCAATGCGAAGAAGAAGTCGATGAGCATATGAAATCCTGCGAATTGCCGTCTATTTTGGCCTTTTACTGGCGTCGTGCAGACGCATGGCATCTTTTAACCCTTCAGGGTTGCCCCTGTCGGCATAACGGGGTAGAGCTCCGTTAAGGTTTGATCATGGAAGTACGCCACCTGCTTTTGGCTTTCGTGCTGCTGACGCACGGCCTGACCACGCTGATGTGGTGGGCGGCAGGCACGTGGCTGGGGCTTTCACGCAAGGCCGCGATGCACTGGCTGGTGGCCAGCCTGTCCAATGGGTTGGCGCTGGCCTGCATGGTGTTCAACGATGGTTGGCCCCAAACGCCGCTGGCCTTGCTGGCCTGCGTGCTGGTGGTGCATGGCGCGGTGTCGTTGCGGCGCGGCCTGCAGGCTTTTCTGAAGTTGCGGCACACGGATGGCTCGCACCTGGTCCTCGGATTGGGCGCCACCTTGTTCTGCCTTGGCGTGTGCCTGCCCCTGGGTTGGAGAACCGCCGGCATCGTGGTCAGCAGCGCGGTGATTGGCTGGGTGATGTGGCGCACGGCCCGCGAATGCTTCGTCCCTCTGCGCGCAGAGTTCCAAATTGGCACCGCCTGGGTGCATTCGGCGCTTCTGACCTGCGCGGCCCTGATGTTCGCCGGTCTGGCCGTGGGCGAGTTGTGGCTCGGCGTGGCTTGGCCGTGGTTGATGAGCAATGTGCAGCTTGCCCAGGTGGGCGTGGTGTTCACCAGCGTGATGGTGTCGATTTTGTCGGCCTTCGTCTTGGGTTACATCGTCGTCACACGGTTGGTGCGGCGCCTGGAACACCTGTCCCACCACGACGCGCTCACCGGCCTGCTGAACCGCCGTGCCATTGAATACCTGCTGGACCGCGAGGCCCAGCGCCTGCACCGCTTTGGCGAGCCCTTCACCGTGTTGATGGTCGACATCGACCACTTCAAGCGCATCAACGACCGCCTCGGTCATGCGGCCGGTGACGCGGTGCTCTGCGCGGTGTCGCAAGCTCTTCAGGCGCAAGCCCGTGAAGTAGACCGTGTGGCCCGTTTTGGCGGCGAAGAATTCTGCGTTCTGTTGCCCCACACGCTGCACGAAGGCGCGCTGCTGGCCGCCGAGCGACTGCGTCACGCGATCAGCCAGATCAACATCCCCTGGGCCGACGAGACCATCACGGTCACGATCAGCACCGGGCTGGCCACGGCCAATGATTCGCTGGAGGCCCTGGCCTCGCTGCTGCGCCGGGCAGACGATGCGCTGTACCAAGCCAAGGCCGAGGGCCGCAACAAGGTGGTCAGCGCACCAGACCGCGTGGCCGCTTGATCAGCGGTTGTTGCGGGCCATGGCCACCAGGCGCTCGAACAAGCTCAGGTCTTGCTCGTTCTTGAGCAAAGCGCCCACCAAAGGCGGCACGCTGGCCTTGTCGTCCTTGCTTTGCAATACTTCCAGGGGGATGTCTTCGGCCAACAGCAACTTGAGCCAGTCGATCAGCTCGGAGGTGCTGGGCTTCTTCTTCAAACCCGGCAGGTTGCGCACCTCGTAGAAGTGGCGCATGGCCGTGGCCAGCAAATCCTGCTTGATGTTGGGGAAGTGCACGTCCACGATCTTCTTCATCGTCGTGGCGTCTGGGAAGCGGATGTAGTGGAAGAAGCAGCGGCGCAAGAAAGCGTCCGGCAGGTCTTTCTCGTTGTTGGATGTGATGATGACCAGGGGCCGGTGCTTGGCCTTGACCAACTGGCGCGTCTCGTACACGTAGAACTCCATGCGGTCGATTTCGCGCAGCAGGTCGTTCGGGAACTCGATGTCGGCCTTGTCGATTTCGTCGATCAGCAAGGCGACCTGCTGGTCGGCAGCAAACGCCTGCCACAGCACACCCTTGACGATGTAGTTGTGGATGTCCTTGACCTTTTCCTCGCCCAGCTGGCTGTCGCGCAAGCGGCTGACGGCGTCGTACTCGTAGAGGCCTTGCTGTGCCTTGGTGGTCGATTTGATGTGCCATTGCAACAGTGGCATGCCCAGGGCTTGCGAGACTTCTTCGGCCAGCATGGTTTTGCCGGTGCCGGGCTCACCCTTGATCAGCAGGGGGCGCTGAAGCGTCAGCGCGGCGTTGACCGCCAGTTTGAGGTCGTCTGTCGCGACGTATTGGTCCGTGCCTTGAAACTTCATGTGATTGCTCAACCGGGTTGATCCTGTATTCGAGTATAGGGTGCTCTCTATAATGGCGCGATTCGTGTTTTTTCACCTGCCCGCATTTTCCCCGCCAGAACCATGAAAACACTGCCTTCCCTGATTTGTTCCCTGAGCCTTGCGATTGCAGGCCTGCTGACTGGGGCAGCACACGCCCAGGAGACCAAACCAGGTGATCCGGTCGCGGCGCAGAAGAAAGTGGCCATGTGCATTGGCTGCCACGGGATCATCGGGTACCAGGCCAGCTTTCCGGAAATCCACCGCGTGCCGATGATTTCAGGCCAGAGCGCCAAATACATCGCTTCGGCCCTGAACGCCTACAAAAAGGGTGAGCGCAAGCATCCCACCATGCGCGGCATCGCGGCATCGCTGACTGATCAGGACATTGCCGACATCTCCGTTTATTACGAAGGCAATGGCAAGAACCTGCCGGCCCACGCTTCCAAAAGCGTTGCGCCCAATGCTGAAATTGACGCGCTGCTGAAAAAAGGCAATTGCTCGTCATGCCATGGCGCCGATCTGAACAAGCCGATCGACGTGTATCCCAAGCTGGCGGGTCAATACGAAGATTACTTGTTCGTGGCCTTGAAGTCTTACCAGACCGACGGCAAAGGCCCCATTGGACGAGGCAACCCGATCATGGCTGCCCAGGCCAAGATGTTCACCTTGCCCGAGTTGAAATTGCTGGCGCACTACATCGGTGGCTTGCCCAGCGACTTGAAGACGGTGCCCCAAGCCAAGTTCCGCTGAGCCGGCACCGCTTTCTTCGCCTGATCAGCCGTCGACCAGCAGCTTGTTCTGCTGCAGCAACTTCACGATGACCTGGTCGTCGGTGGCCGTGCTGGCCAGGCCCATGTCCGTGCGCAGGTTGACGCCTTCCAACACGATGCGTTGCGTCTCTTGCCCGGAGGTGTAGGTCCCATTGCTGAACCCGCCCGTGGCACTGATGTGAACCACCGTGCTGCCAGGTGTGGACGTGTCGAAATCCAGGTAGTTGTGCAAGTTGCCGCTGCCGCCGGTGGTGTTCTCACCTTGCAGCAGATCGCGCAGGTCCAGCACGTCGCCACCGTCGGCCACTGGCGCCACGTTGAAGTCCTTGATGGTGTCGACCGCGCGGCCCAAGGTGGTGGCCACACCAGGGTCGGCAAAGTGCCAGGCGAAGGTGTCCGAACCCAGTCCACCGGTCAGGACATCGCTGCCAGGCCCGCCAACCAGGATGTCGTTGTCATTGCCACCGTTGAGGGTGTCATTGCCCAAGCCGCCGTTGAGGGTGTCACGGCCGTCACCGCCGTTGAGGACATCGTTGCCGGCGTTGCCATACACGCGGTCATCACCCAAGCCACCGTTCATGATGTCGTTGCCTTCGCGGCCCATCAGGATGTCGGCGCCGCTCGTGCCATTGAAGGTGTCGATCGCGGTGGTGCCGGCCTGCACATTGGTGGCTTCAACCAGGATCGTCAAGGTCGACGAGGTGGTGTCGCCATCGCCATCGGCCAGCGAATAGGTGAAGGTTTCCGTCAAGCCCGAAGCGCCCTGCCCGCCCGGTGCGGCGTAGGTGTACTCGCCGGTGTCCATGTGCAAGGTCAGGGCGCCCACGCTGGTGGCCACGGTGATCACCGGATTGGCCGCATCGTAGGTGTAGACATGGCCATCAATGGTGATGCTCTGCACATGCGAGAAGCCATCGGCGCCGCCGGGCAAATCCATGACGGAACCAGCCGTGAACAACTTGCCCACCGCGGCTTCCTTGACGGTGCCCGACAAGACCGCATCCAGCTGGTTGAGGTTGGTGACCACGGTGCCATTGAGGTTCTCACCGGCCTGGCCATCGTGGGCAATGGGGTTGAGGTAGGTTGCTGAAATGCCAGAGCCCAGGCCGATGGCGTAGGACTTGATCTGGTTGTCGTTGAGGAACTTGACCCAAGTGGCTTCTTCGGAGCTGTTGGTGCCGGACACCGTGGGGTTGCCATCCGAGAAGAAGTAACCCACGTTTTGGGCGCCTGCCAGCTTGCCGGCCGTGGTGTTGAAGGCGGTTTGGGCCGTGGTCAAACCAGCGTCATAGTTGGTGCTGCCGTTGGCAGTGATTGAGGCCAGCAGGCTCTTGGCCGCGCTGACGGTGAGCCAGGTGCTGCCCAAGGTTTGCGCGGTGCTCGAGAAGGTCACCAGGCGCACAGCCACATCGCCGATCTGGTCGTATTTATCCAGCAAGGTCTTGATGGACGCCACGGCCAGTTCCAGGCGCGTTTGCGTGCCGCCAGCGATGACATCGCTCATGCTGCCCGACACGTCGAGCGTGAGCATCAGATTGGTATTGATCGTCACCACCGAATTCGTGACCGGCCCCAAGACGCCGGGTGCATCGTCCTGCACCTGAATGGTGAGGTTGCCTTGGCCGGTCTTGGCCCCATCACTGGCAGTGACGCCGAAGCTGAGGTTCAGGGTGTCTTCGCCAGCCTGCGAATGGTGCAAGGGCGCCAGCAGTTGCGCCGAGTAGTTGCCGGCATTGTCGATGGACACGGTGAACACCGTGCTCGCGCTGGCGCCAGTGCCGTCCTTGCCGATCAAGCCGCCATGGCCATCGCTGCTCCACACGACTTGCTGACCACTGGTGGTCAGGACAGGGTCGGTGGGTGCGGTCAAGGTCACCGAGGTGATGGTCGAATCGGCATCACTCATGGTGATCTGGCCGCTGATGGTGGCGCTGTCGGTGTCATCACCCGAGCCGGCACTGTCCTTCAGGCCACCAGGCAGCCCCTCTTCCGACAATTGGCCGACGGCATTGCCGACCACGGGCGCATCATTCACGGCGATGACCTGCACAACGGCCTGCGCGGTGTTGCTCAGACTGGTCCCATCGGTCACGATGACTTCCACCGTGCGATTCACGGTGGACGGGTTGTGCGAAGTGCTGGAGAAGCCAATGTCGCGGATCGCCGCCTGGTAATCGGCCAGGGAAGCCGTGCCGCTCAGGGTGACCGTGGTGCCTGCCACGGTGGCCGTGATGCCAGAAGGCAAGGCATCAACCACCGACAGTACGTCACCAGCTTGCGCGTTGGTGAGCTTGATGGTGGCACCCGTCAGCTGCATGGGGTGCGAGCTGGACAGGCTGATGTCCACGTCCGACAAACGAACCGGCGCCGCACCTTCGGTGTAGCTGGTGGCATAGCCGGTGCCGGTGATGCCGCTGGAGTTATCAGCGTCCAGGTCAAGCATTGCGGGGCTGGTGTCGATCTTGGCGCTGTCAGTGCCGGGGACACTGGTGTTGCCGGCAGCGTCCACGATGACGGCGCTGACCGTCATGGTTGTGCCTTCAGCGGCTGGTGTGAAGCTGGTGCTCACGAAGCCGTTGGTCTGGTCTTGCGCCGTGATGATCACGTCCTTGGTCACGCTACCAGAGGTGACCTTGACCACATCACCAATACTCACTTGTGCTGGGTTGAACGCCACCTTCACGTCCACATTGCCGTTCAACTCGGCCTTGTTGATGAAGCCGTCGTTGTTGGCGTCTTCCGTGATCGTCACGGTCGGTGCTGCGCCGTTGTTGGGCACACCCGTGTCGATGTTCAGCGAGACCGTGGTTTGCGTCGTGTTGCCAGCAGCATCGGTCTCGGTGACCTGGGCTTGGCCCATGGTGCCGTTGGGGATGTCTTGCGTGGGCGTGACTGTCCAGGTGCCGTTCTGCAGGACCGTGGTGATCAGCACTTCGCCGGTGCCGGGCATGGTCACCTTGATGTGTGCGCCAGCATCGCCCGTGCCGCTGATGGTGGGCGTGGCGTCGTTGGTGATGCCATCGCCTTTGGTGCCGCTGTCGGAGGCTGGGTCCAGCTGCGCTGTCAGGACTGACGGAGGTGTGGTGTCGATGATGGCGCTGTCGGTGCCGGTGGCCCCCAGGTTGCCCGCCACGTCCTTGACTTGGGCCGTCACCGTCAAGGTGCTGCCTTCGCCAGGGTTGGTGATGCCGGGCACGGACACACTGCCCTTGTCAATGTCGGCTTGCGTCAGCACGATCGGGGCTTGTGCCGTGCTGTTGGCGCTGACCAGCAGGCTGTCGCCCGCCTTGGCCGTGGCAGGCAGGGCCACCGACACGTCGATGTTGCCGCTCAGCTCGGCCTTGTTGATGAAGCCGTCGTTGTTGGCGTCTTCGCCAATCGTGACGATGGGGGCGCCGGGCACGCCCAGCTGCAATCGGGCCGCATCGCTGACCGGGCCTGCACTGTTGCCGGCTGCATCCAAGATGCTGGCTGTGGCAACAAAATCGGTGTTGTCGGCGGTGGGGTTGAACTTCAGGTCAACAAAGCCGGCCGTCAGTTGGGCCGTTGTCAAAGTGATCACTTGGGCCACATTGCCCGAGCCCATCACGCTCAAAGTGTCGCCTGCTGCAGCCCCAGCGGGCAAGGCCACCCGAACACCGATGGTGTTGTCGGTCAGCTCAGCCTTGCTGATGTAGCCGTCGTTGTTGCCATCCGTGGTGATGCTGACGCCCAGGCCGGTGTAGGTGGTGGTGTCGATCTTGGCACTGTCAGTGCCGGTGGCACCCAGGTTGCCGGCCAGATCCTTGATCTGCGCGGTGACCAACAGGTTGGCCCCTTCGCCCGGATTGACCAGGCCAGGAATGGACACACTGTGACTGTCGATGTTCGCCTGCGTCAGCAAGATGGGGGACTGTTCCGCGCCGTTGACGCTGACCAGCAGGCTGTCACCCGCCTTGGCCGTCGTAGGCAACTCGACCGATACCGCGATGGTGTTGCCCGCGCCCAGCTCGGCCTTGTTGACGAAACCGTCGTTGTTGGCGTCCGTGGTGATGGTCACCTTGGGGGCCGAGATGTCGTCAGTGGCGATGATGGCGTGGTCGCTGACGATTGCGGATTGATTGCCCGCCGCATCGCTCACTTGCGCCGTGGCCACCAGGTCGGTGCCGCTGGCCGGTGCCGTCAGGCTGACCTGAACCTGGCCGGCGTCGATTTGCGCCTGCGTCAGGGTGATGGCTTGCGCGGCATTGCCCGTGGCTGTGACATTCAGGATATCGCCGGCGGCAGCGTCCACAGGTAGCTTGACCAGCGCTTGAACGGTTTGACTGCCACCCAGTTCTGCCTTGTTGATGAAGCCATCATTGTTGGCATCGGTGCTGAGGGTGATGCCCAGGCCGCTCAAGGTGCTGAGGTCCAGTTTGGCGCTGTCTGTGCCTGTGGCGCTGACGTTGCCCGCCGAATCTTCAATGTGCGAGCTCACCGTCATCGTCGTGCCATTGGCGGGCGCGGCGAACGTCGTGGTGACGAAGCCATTGGCTTGGTCGGTCGATGTGATGACGATGTCTTTGGTCACGCCACCGGAGGTGACCTTGACCACATCGCCGATGCTCACTTGTGCTGGCGTGAACGCCACCTTCACATCCACATTGCCGTTCAACTCGGCCTTGTTGATGAAGCCGTCGTTGTTGGCGTCTTCCGTGATCGTCACGGTCGGTGCTGCGCCGTTGTTGGGCATGCCCGTGTCGATGTTCAGCGAGACCGTGGTTTGCGTCGTGTTGCCAGCAGCATCGGTCTCGGTGACCTGGGCTTGGCCCACTGTGCCGTTGTCAATGTCTTGCGTGGGCATGACCGTCCAGGTGCCATTGGATTGCACTGTGGTTGTCAGCACTTCGCCAGTGCCGGGCATGGTCACCTTGATGTGTGCGCCGGGGTCACCCGTGCCGCTGATGGTGGGCGTGGCATCGTTGGTGATGCCATCGCCTTGGGTGCCGCTGTCTGAAGCCGGGTCCAATTGCGCGGTCAGGATCGCAGGTGCCGTGGTGTCCACCTTGGCGCTGTCGCTGCCGGTGGCCCCCAGGTTGCCTGCCACGTCCTTGACTTGGGCGGTCACCGTCAAGGTGCTGCCCTCACCTGGGCTGCTGATGCCAGGGATGGCCACGCTGCCCTTGTCGATGTCGGCCTGCGTCAGCACGATGGGCGCTTGGGAGGCGCCATTGGCGCTGACCAGCAGGCTGTCGCCCGCCTTGGCCGTGGCAGGCAGGGCCACCGACACGTCGATGTTGCCGCTCAGCTCGGCCTTGTTGATGAAGCCGTCGTTGTTGGCGTCTTCGCCAATCGTGACGATGGGGGCGCCGGGCACGCCCAGCTGCAGCCGGGCCGCATCGCTGACCGGGCCTGCGCTGTTGCCGGCTGCATCCACGATGCTGGCCGTGGCCACAAAATCGGTGTTGTCGGCGGTGGGGTTGAACTTCAGGTCAACGAAGCCGGCCGTCAGTTGGGCCGTCGTCAAGGTGAGCACTTGGGCCACATTGCCCGAGCCCATCACGCTCAAGGTGTCGCCTGCGGCAGCCCCAGCGGGCAAGGTCACCCGAACACCGATGGTGTTGTCAGTCAGCTCGGCCTTGCTGATGTAGCCGTCGTTGTTGCCATCCGTGGTGATGCTGACGCCCAGGCCGGCGTAGGTGGTGGTGTCGATCTTGGCGCTGTCAGTGCCGGTGGCGCTGGTGTTGCCGGCAGCGTCCACGATGACGGCGCTGACCGTCATGGTCGTGCCTTCAGAGGCTGGCGTGAAGCTGGTGCTCACGAAGCCGTTGGTCTGGTCTTGCGCCGTGATGGTCACGTCCTTGGTCACGCCACCAGAGGTAACCTTGACCACATCGCCGATGCTCACTTGTGCTGGCGTGAACGCCACCTTCACGTCCACACTACCGTTCAACTCGGCCTTGTTGATGAAGCCGTCGTTGTTGGCGTCTTCCGTGATCGTCACGGTCGGGGCTGCGCCGTTGTTGGGCACACCCGTGTCGATGTTCAGCGAGACCGTGGTTTGCGTTGTGTTGCCTGCAGCATCGGTCTCGGTGACCTGGGCTGGGCCCGTGGTGCCGTTGGCAATGTCTTGCGTGGGCGTGACTGTCCACGTGCCGTTGGATTGCACGGTGGTTGTCAGCACCTCGCCGGTGCCGGGCATGGTCACCTTGATCTGCGCGCCGGGGTCGCCCGTGCCGCTGATCGTGGGTGTGGCGTCGTTGGTGATGCCATCGCCCTTGGTGCCGCTGTCCGAAGCAGAATCCAGTTGCGCGGTCAGGATCGCAGGCGCCGTGGTGTCCACCTTGGCGCTGTCGCTGCCGATGGCCCCCAGGTTGCCTGCCACGTCCTTGACTTGGGCGGTCACCGTCAAGGTGCTGCCCTCACCTGGGCTGCTGATGCCAGGGATGGCCACGCTGCCCTTGTCGATGTCGGCTTGCGTCAGCACGATGGGCGCTTGGGAGGCGCCATTGGCGCTGACCAGCAGGCTGTCGCCCGCCTTGGCCGTGGCAGGCAGGGCCACCGACACGTCGATGTTGCCGCTCAGCTCGGCTTTGTTGATGAAGCCGTCGTTGTTGGCGTCTTCGCCAATCGTGACGATGGGGGCGCCGGGCACGCCCAGCTGCAGCCGGGCCGCATCGCTGACCGGGCCTGCGCTGTTGCCGGCTGCATCCACGATGCTGGCCGTGGCGACAAAATCGGTGTTGTCGGCGGTGGGGTTGAACTTCAGGTCAACAAAGCCGGCTGTCAGTTGGGCCGTCGTCAAGGTGAGCACTTGGGCCACATTGCCCGAGCCCATCACGCTCAAGGTGTCGCCTGCGGCAACCCCAGCGGGCAAGGTCACCCGAACACCGATGGTGTTGTCGGTCAGCTCGGCCTTGCTGATGTAGCCGTCGTTGTTGCCGTCCGTGGTGATGCTGACGCCCAGGCCGGTGTAGGTGGTGGTGTCGATCTTGGCGCTGTCAGTGCCGGTGGCACCCAGGTTGCCGGCCACATCCTTGACTTGGGCGGTCACCGTCAAAGTGCTGCCATCGCCCGGGCTGGTCACGCCAGGAATGGCCACGCTGTGGTTGTCGATGTCAGCCTGCGTCAGAACAATCGGCGCCTTGCTTGCACCATTGATGTTTACCAGCAAGCTGTCACCGGCTTTTGCCGTGCCAGGCAGATCGATCTGCACGCCGATGGTGGCGTTGGCGCCTTGTTCAGCTTGGTTGATGTAGCCGTCGTTGTTGGCGTCCGTGGTGATGGTCACCTTGGGGGCCGAGATGTCATCGGTGGCGATGATGGCGTGGTCGCTGACGACTGCAGACTGATTGCCCGCCGCATCGCTCACTTGCGCCGTGGCCACCAGGTCGGTGCCGCTGGCCGGTGCCGTCAGGCTGACCTGAACCTGGCCGGCGTCGATTTGCGCCTGCGTCAGGATGATGGATTGGGGTGCATTGCCCGTCGCCGTGATGCTCAATGCATCGCCTGCGGCGGCATCGGCCGGCAACTTGACTTGCGCCAACACTTGGCTACCACCGGCCAACTCGGCCTTGTTGATGAAGCCATCGTTGTTGGCATCGGTGCTGAGGGTGATGCCCAGGCCGCTCAAGGTGCTGAGGTCCAGTTTGGCGCTGTCTGTGCCTGTGGCGCTGACGTTGCCCGCCGAATCTTCAATGTGCGAGCTCACCGTCATCGTCGTGCCATTGGCAGGCGCGGCGAAAGTCGTGGTGACGAAACCATTGGCTTGGTCGGTCAATGTGATGACGATGTCTTTGGTCACGCCACCAGAGGTGACCTTGACCACATCACCAATGCTCACTTGTGCTGGCGTGAACGCCACCTTCACGTCCACATTGCCGTTCAGCTCGGCCTTGTTGATGAAGCCATCGTTGTTGGCGTCTTCCGTGATCGTCACGGTCGGTGCTGCGCCGTTGTTGGGCACACCCGTGTCGATGTTCAGCGAGACCGTGGTTTGCGTCGTGTTGCCAGCAGCATCGGTCTCGGTGACCTGGGCTTGGCCCACTGTGCCGTTGGCAATGTCTTGCGTGGGCGTGACCGTCCAGGTGCCATTGGATTGCACTGTGGTTGTCAGCACTTCGCCGGTGCCGGGCATGGTCACCTTGATGTGTGCGCCAGCATCGCCCGTGCCGCTGATGGTGGGCGTGGCATCGTTGGTGATGCCATCGCCTTGGGTGCCGCTGTCTGAAGCCGGGTCCAATTGCGCCGTCAGGATCGCAGGCGCCGTGGTGTCCACCTTGGCGCTGTCGCTGCCGATGGCACCCAGGTTGCCCGCCACATCCTTGACTTGGGCGGTCACCGTCAAGATACTGCCCTCACCTGGGCTGCTGATGCCAGGAATGGCCACGCTGCCCTTGTCGATGTCGGCTTGTGTCAGCACGATGGGGGCTTGGGAGGCGCCATTGGCACTGACCAGCAGGCTGTCGCCCGCCTTGACCGTGGCAGGCAGGGCCACCGACACGTCGATGTTGCCGTTCAGTTCGGCCTTGTTGATGAAGCCATCGTTGTTGGCGTCTTCACCGATCGTGACCTTGGGCGCCAAAATATCATCCGTCGCGACAACAGCCTGGTCGGTGGCCACGGCGGACTGGTTGCCTGCCGCATCACTCACTTGCGCGGTGACCTTGAGTTCCGCGCCACTGGCCGGAACAGGAACGCTCACCTGCAACTGCCCGGCATCGATGTGCGACTGCGTCAGTGTGATGGTTTGGGTCGAACTGCCTGTGCTGGTGATGGTCAGCAAATCGCCAGCCACGGCGTCAGGTGGGAGCTTGACCTGAGCAACAGCCGTCTGCCCGCCCGCCAGTTCGCTCTGGTTGATGAACCCATCGTCGTTCGCATCGGTGATGATGCCAACGCTCAAACCACTGAGCGTACTCAGATCCAGCTTGGCAACGTCAACGCCCGAGGCGCTTGCATTACCAGCGGCATCCATGATGAAGGCGCTCGCCGTCATCGTCGTGCCGTTGGCCGGGGCCAGGAAGGTGGTGCTGACAAAGCCGTTGGCCAAGTCCACTTCCCCGATCGTCACGTCGTTGGTGACGCCACCGGAAGTGATCTTGACCACGTCGCCCAGGCTCACTTGCGACGGGTTGAACGTCACTTTGACGTCCACATCGCCCTTCAACTCGCCTCGATTAACGAAGCCATCGTTGTTGGCATCTTCTGTGATGGTGACCAATGGGGCAACGCCACTGTTGGGCGCGCCTGTGTCAACACTCAAGGGAACCGTGGTTTGCGTTGCATTGCCCGCGGCATCGGTCTCGGTGACCTGAACCTGGCCCGTCGTGCCATTGGGAATGGCCTGCGCAGGCGTAACGCTCCAGCTGCCATCGGGCTGAACCACCGTGGTCAAAGCTTCGCCAGTGCCGGGCATGGTCACCTTGATTTGCGCCCCCGGATCGCCCGTGCCGCTGATCGTGGGGGTGGTGTCGCTGGTGATGCCATCCCCTTGAACGCCGCTGTCGGACGACGGATCGAGCTGGGCCGTCAACACCGCTGGAGGCGCGTTGTCAATGCTCAATGGCACCGTGACCGTGGTGCTGTCGCCTGCCGAGTCCGTCGCAGTGACCTGAGCCGTGCCGCTGGTGCCGTTGGGGAGCTCCGTGAGCGGTGTGACGCTCCAACTGCCATCAGGCTGGACAGTGGACGTCAGCGTCTCACCTGTGCCAGGCATGACGACGATGATTTCGTTGCCAGGCTCGCCCGTGCCACGGATCGTCGGCGTGGAATCGTTGGTAATGCCATCACCCTTGGTGCCGCTGTCAGAGCCGGGGTCCAACTGCGCCGTCAACGGAGGTGCCTCGTTGTCGATCAGCGTGATCTCATTGGAAGCGTCCGCTTGACCCAGGTCATCAACGTTCTGGACCGTTCCGCTGGTCACGTGCGCATTCAGGATGAAGTATTCAAGCGACTCGCGGACACTGTCGTCGTTGGTGACCACACGCACCAGAATCTCGGTCTCACCGGGTTTGAAGGTGAGCTCACTGCCAGCCACATAGGTGACCCACTGATTTGTGGCGCTGTTGAAATACTGAACTTCACCGATATCCGCGTCGTCGCCCGACAAAGTCGCCGATGTGGCGGGATCAAGACCGGGCCGCAGGCTCAGCGAAAACGTGATCGACTCGGCAGACGCCACGTTCAATTGCACGGAGAACACCGCGTCCTGCCCTTCCACCACCGGATCGCTCAAGACACGCAATATGGGCACGAGAGGCGCCTCGACCTCGGCCGCCGGATACAAGGGCTGTTCAACAGCCGCAAACGGCACCGTGGGCGCTGCGCGCTCGGTGCCGTATTGGTATTCCTGGCCAGTCACGGATTCAGAAACCCGATCGACACGCAAGCCGGGCAGCAACCCGCCACCGCCGCCGCCTTGCAGGCCCGCCGCGGTATTGAAATCCAGTTCGTCGTTATTGAGGCCCTCGATGACCTTGTCAGTATCGCTGGCCGCCAATTTGGCTTTCAACAAAACGGTGGGGCCATCGCTGGCCGCGATTTTGACGATACCGTCCTGGCTGGTCAGGATTGCTTCACCACCTTCAATGTGGTCGCCCACCTTGACTGGCACCAATTTGCCATTGGGCAGGTGGTAGAACGCCTTGCCCCACACAGCGATGACGGTACCGGCAGATTTACTCAAGATCGGCATGACCAGCCCAATTGAACAGTTAGTAACAGTTCAAGTGTACCGGCGCAGGCTGCGCGCTTAACGACGCCTGACCCTCGATTTGGGCGGCATAAGTCACAAATGGCCGGCCTATTTAAGGCAATAAGGCAGAACGATTCCGTGACTTAGTCGGCACATTTGAGCGCAGACGTCAGCGACTGGCGAGCGTCAACACCCGGTCAATGTAGGCAGCGCCGTCAAACGGCAGGCCGGTTCGCTGGGAAGTCCAGACCATTTCGCCCAAGGCCTCCATGACCTCGTGTTGAGCATCGTGCAGGGAATTGCGCCGTTGTGACAAGCGCTGCACAGCCGCGCGGATGCCCGGCGGTTGGTCGATGCTCACCTGCTCGGTGATGGACAGGTGCATGGACAAGTGCAGAAAAGGATTGGTCCGACCGCCTTCCACCGCGTACACCGCCTTGACCGCCGCTTCGGCGTCTGCCAGGTCGGCGTGGTATTCAGGATGCTGGGCCACCCAGTCGGTGGCCTGCACCTCGATAGGGGTCAGAACCTGCCCCGCCTGCTGCTTGGCCCAAGCCTCGCAGAAAAACCGACGGACCTGGTCCTGACTAGGGGCGAACATGATGGGTCAGACCTGATCAAACGGCCAACAGATCGACCTCGAACAGCAAGGTCGCATTGGGCGGGATCACACCACCTGCGCCGCGGGCACCATAGCCCAGTTCAGGCGGGATGACCAAGGTGCGCGTGCCGCCCACCTTCATGCCTTGCACGCCCTCGTCCCAGCCACGGATCACATGGCCTGCGCCGAGGGGGAACTCGAAAGGATCGTTGCGATCCTTGCTGGAATCGAACTTGGCGCCCTTGACGCCGCCTTCGTACAACCAACCCGTGTAATGCACGGAAACGTAGGTACCGGCCTGAGCAACTGCGCCCTCGCCTTCAACGGTGTCTTCATATTGCAGGCCGGATGCGGTCGTGGGCATGGCAGAGTCCTTCCAGGTCAGGGTAGATGAGCAAACAGGGGAGCTAGTCTACCAAGCCAACAAGGCGAAATCAGCCATTCATCGGACGACGTCGAACATTCCAGCCCACCACACCCAAGCCAGCCAACAACAACGCCACGGTTTCAGGCTCAGGGACTGCCGACGGGGTGAGGATGAAGGCGTGGAATTCGCCAAAGATCCGGCCATGGCCAATGATCTGGCCGCTGTCATTGATGCCCGTGGCATCGCCCAGCACCCAGCCTTGGGCGTCGGCGGGGTCGATCAGGTCGTTCAAATCCAGCATGACGCCATCTTTGTACAAGAAGGCGTGCACGGCACCCGTGCCGATGTTGGCCGAACCGACCACATGACCGAACTCATTGATGGCGGCCGCGCCGCTGGTGTTGCCGCCGGCCAATGTGCCCAGATCAAGCAGACCACCAGCCGTTGAAATGAAGGAGCGGTACTCGCCCAGGGCGTTGGTGGCCGTGCCGGCCACTTGCCCGGCTTCGTTGATCGCATAGCCATAGCTGTTGCGACCGCCAGGCAGCGTGCCCAAGTCGACCATGTTGCCGTTGCTGTAGATGAACGCGTGGTTGTCGCCCAAAGCGTCCGTGCCAAAGCCGGTGATCTTTCCGTTATTGCTGATGTCGTTCGCGATGCTGGAATCACCGCCGGGCAAAACGCCCAGTTCGGTCAGGCCGCTGCCATTGGAAATGAAAGCACGCTGCTTTCCTGCCGCATTGGAAGCGTGGCCCACCACCTGGCCCGAATTGTTGATGGCGCGCGCATGGCTGTCGATTCCACCAGGCAAAACGCCCAAATTGGTGAGTTGTCCATTGCGGTACAAGAACGCACGCGCCTCACCGAAATCCTTGTTGGAAAAGCCAACCACATCGCCCTGGTCATTGATGGAAATGCCATGGCTGTAGCTGTAGCCACCGGGCAAGGTGCCCAGATCGACCAAACCACTGGTGGATTGCATGAATGCGTGCTCGCCAATGGACACCTCGGACCAGCCCGTGACTTGTCCTTGGTTATTGATGGCGCTTCCGTGGCTTGAGAACCCGCCGGGCAAGGTTCCAAGGTCGGTCAAGGTGTATTTCAGCGCATGAGCGGAACCGGCCCCCAGTGTCAGGGCCATCGACAAACATGCTGCGGCTGGACTCAAACGTTTCATTTCCACTTCCTAATTTGGCGCTTCACGGCGATTAATGCCGCTTAAGCTGCATTTTTCTACACAATACAATAAGAACGCCGTGGTTTTGCATTGTGCTTCAGCCTCCCCGCCAAAAAGAAGTTCGCTTTTAGGGGTTGTCAAATGGACATCAATTGGCGCACACCATCGGCTTCCATGTCGGCGCCCCGGCCGCGCTTGATGATTTCGCCCCTTTCCATGACCAGGTACTGGTCGGCCAGCTCCGCCGCGAAATCGTAAAACTGCTCCACCAGCACCACGGCCATCTTCTGGCCGTTCAGGCCTTCGTCGGCCAGCTTGCGGATGGCGCGGCCGATGTCCTTGATGATGCTGGGCTGGATGCCTTCGGTGGGCTCGTCCAGGATCAGCAGCTTGGGGCCGGCCGCCAAAGCGCGGGCGATGGCCAATTGCTGCTGCTGGCCACCGGACAGGTCACCGCCACGGCGGTGCAGCATCTGCTTGAGCACCGGGAAGAGTTCGAACAATTGCTCGGGCAAAGGCGTGCCGCCGGATTTGCTGGCCAGGCCCATCTGCAGGTTTTCCTCGACCGTGAGGCGGCCAAAGATTTCGCGGCCTTGCGGCACATAGCCCACGCCCAGGCGCACGCGCTCGTAGGGCTTGAGCTTGTCGATGGGCTGGCCGTCCAGCTTGATCGAGCCGGACTTGATGGACACCACGCCCATCAGGCTTTTCAGCAAGGTGGTCTTGCCCACACCATTGCGGCCCAGCACCACAGTGACCTCGCCCAGCTTGGCCTCGAAGCCCAGGCCGCGCAGGATGTGGGAGCCGCCGTAGTATTGATTGACTTGTTCGACGTTCAGCATGATTGATCAGCGACCCAAATAGACTTCAACGACTTTGTCATTGGCCTGCACATCGGCCAGCGTGCCTTCGGCCAGCACCGAACCCTCGTGCAGCACCGTCACCTTCTTCTTGGCGGCGTTCTTGCCTTGCGTGGTCAGTTCGTTGATGAACTTCATGTCGTGCTCCACAACCACGAGCGAGTGCGAGCCTTCTTCTTCCAGCGACAGGAAGAGTTCGGCGGTGCGTTCGGTTTCCTCGTCGGTCATGCCGGCCACAGGCTCATCGAGCAGCAGCAGCTTGGGGTCCTGCATCAGCAACATGCCGATCTCCAGCCATTGCTTCTGACCGTGCGACAGCAGGCCGGCCGTGCGCTGGGCCTGCTCGCGCAGGTGGATCAGCTTGAGCATCTCGCCGATGCGGTCGAGCTGTTCGCTGTTCAGCTTGAAGAACACCGACGAGCGCGCGCGGCGGTCGGCCTTCAGGGCCAGCTCCAGGTTCTCGAACACGCTGAGTTGCTCGAACACCGTGGGCTTCTGGAACTTGCGGCCGATGCCGATGCGGGCGATCTCGTTCTCGCGCATGGCCAGCAGGTCGATGGTTGAACCGAAATAGGCCGTGCCGGCGTCTGGCTTGGTCTTGCCGGTGATCACGTCCATCATCGTGGTCTTGCCCGCGCCGTTGGGGCCGATGATGCAGCGCATCTCGCCGGCCGCGATGTTCAGGCACAGCTTGTTCAGCGCACGGAAGCCATCGAAGCTGACGGTGATGTCGTCCACGTAGAGGATCGAGCCGTGGGCCAGGTCCAGCTCGCCGGGCGTGTGGACGCGGCCATAGCTGGCCTCGCGGCCACCCGACTCGCTCGCCACGGGCAGGCCCTTGGCCTTGTTCAGGGTTTGCACCCCGGCTTCCATCAGATCGGGCGTCATGCCTTGGTCTCCGGTGCGTTTTTGTTGAACAACTTCTTCAGGCCGCCAACGATGCCTTGCGGCAACAGCAGCGTGACCAGGATGAACAGCAGGCCCAGGAAGTACAGCCAGAACTCGGGGTAAGCGACCGTCAGCCAGCTCTTGGCGCCGTTGACGAAGAAGGCGCCAACGATGGGGCCGATCAGCGAGGCACGCCCGCCCACGGCCGTCCAGATGGCCATCTCGATGCCCGCCGCGGCCGACATTTCACCCGGGTTGATGATGCCGACCTGTGGCACGTACAAGGCGCCTGCGATGCCGCACATCACGGCCGACAACGTCCAGATGGCGAGCTTGTAGGCCAGCGGGTTGTAGCCGCAGAACATGACCCGGTTCTCGGCATCGCGGATGGCCTGCAGCACACGGCCGAACTTGGTGTTCACCAGCCATCGAGCCATCAGGTAGAAGCCGACCAGCGTCAAGCCCGTGATGATGAACAGCACCATGCGTGTCGAGGGTTGCTGCAGGGGGATGTTCAGGATGCGCTTGAAATCGGTGAAGCCGTTGTTGCCACCAAAACCAGTTTCATTGCGGAAGAACAGCAGCATGGCCGCGTAGGTCATCGCCTGGGTGATGATCGAAAAGTACACCCCCTTGATGCGCGAGCGGAAGGCGAAGAAGCCGAAGATGAAGGCCAGCAGGCCTGGCACCAGGATCACCAGCAGCATCTGGCCGATGAAAGACTCGCTCCAGGCCCAGTGCCAGGGCACTTCCTTCCAGTCCAGGAAGACCATGAAGTCGGGCAGATCAGACTTGTAGCTGCCGTCGCGGCCGATCTGGCGCATCAGGTACATGCCCATGGCATAGCCGCCCAGCGCAAAGAACAAACCGTGGCCCAGCGACAGGATGCCGGTGTAACCCCAGATCAAATCCATGGCCAGCGCACAGATGGCGTAGCACATGATCTTGGCGACCAGGCCCACGGCGTAATCCGACAGGTGGAAGGCCGAATCGACCGGCACCATCAGGTTGAGCACGGGCACCAGCAGGCAGACCACGATGATGGCCAGCATGACGCCGCTCCAGCCTTTGGCGCCCAGGGCGCTGTGGGGCACGGTGATCTGCGACAGCTTGGGGGATGTAAGAACGGCACTCATGCTTCGGCGCTCCGGCCCTTCATGGCAAACAAACCTTGGGGACGCTTCTGGATGAAGACGACGATGAACATCAGGACCATGATCTTGGCCAGCACCGCACCGGCCCAGCCTTCCAGCAGCTTGTTGAAGATGCCCAGGCCCATCGCGGCGTACACAGTGCCTGCGATCTGGCCGACGCCGCCCAGCACCACCACCATGAACGAGTCCACGATGTAGTTCTGGCCGAGGTCCGGGCCCACATTGCCCACCTGCGACAGCGCGCAACCCGCCAGGCCGGCGATGCCCGCGCCCAACGAGAAGGCCATGGTGTCGATGCGGGCGGTGTTGACGCCCACGCAGGCGGCCATCGGACGGTTCTGCGTCACGCTGCGCACAAAGAGGCCCATGCGCGTCCTGGCGATCAGCAAGGTCATGCCCAGCAACACCAGGCCTGCAAAGGCGATGATGGCGAGGCGGTTGTAGGGCAGCGTGAGGTTGCTCAGCACGTTGAAGCCGCCCGACATCCAGGCCGGGTTCTCGACCTGCACGTTCTGTGCGCCAAACAGGCCGCGCACCGCTTGCATCAGCACCAGGCTGATGCCCCAGGTGGCCAGCAGCGTTTCCAGCGGGCGGCCGTAGAGGAAGCGGATCACGGTGCGCTCCAGCACCGCGCCCACCAGGGCCGCGGCCATGAAGGATGCGGGGATGGCGGCCAGGATGTACCAGTCGAAGGCGCCCGGCAGGTGGCTGCGAAACAGGTTCTGCACGGCGTAGGTGGCATAAGCGCCGATCATCATCAGCTCGCCGTGGGCCATGTTGATCACACCCATCAGGCCATAGGTGATGGCCAGGCCCAGCGCGGCCAGCAGCAGGATCGAACCCAGGCTGATGCCGGTGAAGAGCACGCCAGCGCGGTCGCCCCAGGCCAGGCGGCTGGCGATGGAGTCGAGCGACTTCTGCACCTCAATCTTGACCTGAGGATCGGTTTCGACGCCGTCTTGCAGGCGCTCCATCAGCAGGGCCTTGGTTTCAGGATCGGCGCTGGCAGCCAGTTCCTGCGCGGCTTCGATGCGCTTGGCGGCATCAGTGCCACTGAGCAGTGCCTTGGCGCGCAGGTTCTGCAGCTGCGTCTTGAGTTGGGGATCGGACTCCGAAGCCAAGGCCTTGTCGATCATCGGCAGCTTGGCCTCGTCTACGCTCTGCGCGATGGTCTTGATGGCCTCAGCGCGCACGGCCACGTCTGGCGAGAGCAGCTTGCCCACGGCCAGCACCGCTTCCAGCTCGCCGCTCATGCGGCCATTGTTGGTGACGTCTTCAGCATCTTCGGGCAAGGTAGTGGGCTGGCCGGTGGCGGCGTCCAGCACCTTGTCGTCTTCGAGGATGTAGGTTTTGTCGCCCGAAACCTTGACGCTGTCGTTCAAAAGCGCCTGGACCAGGATGGGCAGGCGCGCGTCGTTCTTGGGGATCAGCTTTTGCAAGGCCTGGATGCGGGCGTCGTTGTCGCCAGCCGAGACCGCGTGGGCTTCTTCCGGCGTCAAGGCGTGCGCCGGGCTTGTCAGGCAGCCGAGGGTGACCAGCATGGCCAGGCTCAGCGTGCGTGCTGCGTCGAATCGTTTCACAGCGTGTTCCAGTCGTTTTTTGAGTAAGGTGCGGCCAATAAAAGCGCCCCGTTGGGTGACCCCCCAACGGGGCGAACCGCTCTGCTTCGAAAATCAACCCGCCATCCGCATGAATGGCGGAACCAAGGATCACTTGGTTTCTGGCTCGTCCTTCTTCACGTCGTTGCCGGCGATGTAGGGGCTCCAGGGTTGGGCCTTGATCGGGCCAGGGGTCTTCCAGACCACCTTGAACTGGCCGTCGGCCTTGATTTCACCGATGAACACGGGCTTGTGCAAGTGGTGGTTCTTGGCGTCCATCGTGGAGGTGAAGCCACCGGGCGCCTTGAAGGTCTGGCCGGCCATGGCGGCGATGACCTTGTCGGTGTCCGTGCTGCCGGCCTTCTTGACGGCCTGGGCCCACATGTTGATGCCGATGTAGGTGGCTTCCATCGGGTCATTCGTCAGGGGCTTGTCCTTGTGGCCAGCGATGTTCTTGGCCTTGGCGTAGGCGGACCACTTCTTGATGAACTCGGCGTTGGTCGGGTTCTTGATGCTCATGAAGTAGTTCCAGGCGGCCAGGTGGCCGACCAGGGGCTTGGTGTCCACGCCGCGCAGTTCTTCTTCACCGACCGAGAAGGCCACGACGGGCACGTCCGACGCCTTCAGGCCCTGGTTGCCCAGCTCCTTGTAGAAAGGCACGTTCGAATCGCCATTGATGGTCGAGACCACGGCCGTCTTCTTGCCGCTGGAGGCGAACTTCTTGATGTTGGCGATGATGGTCTGGTAGTCCGAGTGACCGAAGGGGGTGTACTCCTCCATGATGTCCTCGTCCTTCACGCCCTTGGATTTCAGGAAGGCGCGCAGGATCTTGTTCGTGGTGCGGGGATAGACGTAGTCGGTGCCCAGCAGCACGAAGCGCTTGGCGCTGCCGCCGTCCTTGCTCATCAGGTATTCAACGGCGGGAATGGCTTGCTGGTTGGGCGCAGCGCCGGTGTAGAACACGTTCTTTTCCAGCTCTTCACCCTCGTACTGCACGGGGTAGAACAGCACGCTGTTGAGTTCCTTGAACACTGGCAGCACCGACTTGCGGCTCACCGAGGTCCAGCAGCCGAAGGTCACGGCAACCTTGTCCTGGCTGATCAGTTGCTTGGCCTTTTCGGCGAACAGGGGCCAGTTGGACGCAGGGTCAACGACCACGGGTTCCAGCTTCTTGCCCAGCAGGCCGCCCTTGGCGTTGATTTCATCGATGGTCATCAGGGCGACGTCCTTCAGGACGGTTTCCGAGATGGCCATGGTGCCCGACAGCGAATGCAGCACACCGACCTTGATCGTGTCGGCGGCATGGGCCAGGGAACCGACGAGCAGGCCGGCCACGCCCAAAGCGACGGCCGTCAGCGATTGGGTGGCATTGCGACGAGAGATGTTCATGGATGAAGCTCCTGGTAGACACAAGTGGGGTTAGGAAATCAGTGAACCCAGTGTGCCGAGCCGCCTGTTTTCCAGGAATACGCCACATGGCGTATCGGCGGCCAGATCGTGGCGTGTGAGAGACTGCCCGCACCGTGTCGAAGCAGTCCCCCTCCCTCCACAAGAACAGGCAAACGCTGTCGCTGAGCCTGGACTCGCCCCTGCTCCAGAGCTGCATGCGCCGCGATGACCCGACCGCGCTGATCCTGGATTACACCCGCGCCATGATGGGATTCCTGCCGTTCAACCCAAGCCCACGCTCCATCTTGATGATTGGCTTGGGCGGGGGATCAGTGCCCAAGTATTGCCACCAGCACCTGCCGGACACCGACATCACCACGGTCGAGATCAGCGCAGAGGTGATCGCCCTGCGCGATGAGTTCATGATCCCGGCAGACAGCGAGCGCTTCAGGGTGATCTGCGCCGATGGGGCGGCTTTTGTGGCCCAGGCCACGCAGTGCCATGACGTGCTGATGGTGGATGGCTTCACGGGCGAAGGCCAGCCCGAAGCCTTGTGCTCACGCGCCTTCTATGACGCCTGCAGGGCGGCGTTGACCGATGAAGGCCTGTTGGTGGTCAACCTGCACGCCGAGATGCCGCGCTGTGGCGAATTGACCCAGCGCATTGAGCGCTGTTTTGGCGGCCACGCGGTCTCGGTGGCCACCGACGATGGCGACAACCGCGTGGTGCTGGCCGGCTCGGGCACGGCCTTGGCCCGCACCGCCAGGGCATTTGAGCAATGCTGGGCATCGTTGTCACCAGCCCATCAGAAAACCCTGGGCGCGTGCTCCACGCGCATCGAGCGCGCGCTGATCAAACGGTATCCGGTGGCCTGACTCAGCCGTCCACCACCATGGGTTCGCCATCCGGTGGGGTGAACAGGACCACGCCCTTGTCCACCGAGAAATAACCGATGTCATAAGAGCGGCGAAGCCGGCGCTGCGTCTTGCCAAAAGCCAGGTCCACCGCGCCCGACAGACCCGCGCCAATCTCGACACGTGCGTTGCCGAACAAAGCCATTTGCTTTTCCAGCTCGTCTTTGCGCACGAGCAGCAAACCCAGCGCCTGCAAAGCCTGCGCCCAGGTGGACCGCACCCTCTCCAGCACCCCGGTCTTGTCGCCTTGGCGGGTCAGGTGCTGAACGAGTTTGCTGAGGTTTTCTTCCTCCTGGTTTTGCTTGGCGATCAGGCCCAACACCTCCTGGTACTGGGCCTCCAGCACCGGGTTGACGCCCACCAGCACCTGGGTGACCATGCTGGCAGGATCACCCAGCAGGGGCACCCTGATCAGCATCATGGCGCGGGCAGAGCCGCCCACCAGGCGCCCACGCTGCGGTGATTGCGTGCCCACGATGATCTGGTTGCCGGCCTGCAACTGGCTTTGCAGCGCCATGCTGTCGATGGCGATGCCGACACCGGCA
Organism: Aquabacterium sp. CECT 9606; assembly: GCF_918741295.1. Classification (GTDB taxonomy): domain Bacteria; phylum Pseudomonadota; class Gammaproteobacteria; order Burkholderiales; family Burkholderiaceae_C; genus Aquabacterium. The sequence goes on along the minus strand of NZ_CAKKNB010000005.1, from coordinate 107,687 downwards.
TCCACGCTGGCATGCTCTACAAACCGGGCCGAGACCGAATCGCCTGCACGCGCGCTGGCCAGGGCGATGATGCCGCCCCCCACCTTGATGCTGCCACCGGCCTCCAGGTGCCCACCGTCCACAGTCCCGGTCACGATGATGTCGCCGCTGGCCTGCACTTTCATGCCGGTGAGCACGTCGCCTTCGACATGCACCGTGCCGTCGAAAGCGATGTTGCCCGACGCCATGCTGGCACCTTTGAAAAACACCACCTTCTCGACCATGACGCCATCACCGACGCGCACCGGCTGCCCCTTGAACACCGCGCGCAGCAGCCTCGGGTCTTGGGCATCGACTTGCGCGCCAGGCAGGTCGGCCGCAAAAGCCACCGGTTGGCCACGCGCCGGCTCCAGCACTTCGGCGCGGATGTTGCGCCCCAGAAACCCCACGGTCTCGGGGATGATCCTCATCAAGGCCTGGTCGGCCTCGACCACCGGGATGTCGCCCAGCTCCCGGAAGTCGATCAAGCCGTTCTCGCCCACCTTCGGGCTGCGATCGCGCGTGACATCGACCAGCATCTCGAAGCGGGCGTCTTCGCCATTGCGGGCGGGTTTGCCTTGGGCCACCAACACCCGGCTGACTTCGGCCGACGCACAGGCTTGTTGCAAGGCGGCATCGTCAACGCCAAACAGCACGCCACCCTGGGCCAGGGCCTGGACCATGTCGCTCACGTTCAGAGGGCTGCCGCCTTGTGCCGGCGTGACCGTCACCCAGGCGCTCATGGCATCGGGCGCTATCTCCAGCTCGAAACGGGCGTCTCGCGGCTCGGCGACAGGGAGTTGGAAGGTCTCCTCGCTGGCGGAGCGGCTCGCGGCCTGCTGCAGTTGATCGCCCAGCAAGAACCAGTGAGCATGCCCGGCTTGGCTGATCAAATCCCTGGCCACCTCGACGGTCAAAGCGGGACGGTCAGGCATAGGCCGGTGGTGCAACCAGAGTTGCCCTTTGGCTTCGATCAGATCAACACCGGGAAAACCCGACATCCGCAGCCCTTTCCAGTCGGGACGAGGTCCCAGGCGTCAGTGCAGATCAGTGTAGCCAGCAGAGTTGAACTGGCCGTAGCAGAAAGACCCTTCTGCGGTCAATTGATCACGACTTGCCTGCGCATGAGGGGCGCTCAGCGCATTTTCAGTTGGCCCACGCGGCTCATGGCGAGGCCAGCCGCCGCGGTGCGGGTCTCAACGCCGAGCTTGGCGAACACGTGTTCCAGCTGCTTTTTGACCGTGGCCGGGCTGGTGCCCAGGATGTCGCCGATGTCGCGGTTGGTCTTGCCTTTGACCACCCAATAAAGCACCTCGCCTTCGCGGGCCGTGAGTTTGAGCTCCTGGGTCAAGGCCTCAATCGCCGCTTCGTCTGAAGTCTCTCGCATCACCAGCAACCAGTTGTCGTCGCCCGTGGGTTCGTGCAAGGCAAAGCTCAGGCGCCGGCCACCTTGCTGCACCAGCCAGGATGGTGGCGGCTTGCCCGTGGCCATGTCGGCCAAAGCGCTGGGCGTGACCTGGCGCAGCCACGCCACCAGCTCATCGGGCGCCACGGTCTCGGGCGTCTCGAAGTACTGCTGCAAGAGCTTGCGCGCCAAGGGCGTCTGCCACATCACGCGGCCATCAGACAAGCGCACCGTCATCGATGCGTGGCCAAAAGCGTCCAGGGCATTGCGGGCCTGGCGCGCCTGCCGGGCGCTGGCCATGTGAGAAACGATGCGTGCCAGCACTTCTCGAGGCCGGATCGGCTTGGTGACGTAGTCCACGCCACCAGCGTCGAAGGCGGCCACCACGTGCTCGGTCTCGGTGAGGCCAGTCATGAAGACGATGGGGATGTGGCTGGTTTCGGGCTGCGCCTTCAGGCGGCGCGCCACTTCAAAACCGTCCATGCCGGGCATCAGGGCGTCCAGCAGGATGATGTCGGGCACCGACTGGCTGGCGCGCTGCAAGGCCGCTTCGCCATGCGTGGCCACCAGCACCGTGTAGCCCGCCTCGTCCAGCGCGTCGTGCAAGAGCGAGAGGTTGTCGGGCACGTCATCGACGATGAGCACGACGTCGGTGCGGCTGCGGTCGAGTCGGTCAAGCATCGGGATCATGGGCGCGATTGTGCATGGAACTGCACCAGCGCCCGCTTGACGGCATCGGCCAAGGCGTCCAGCTGGAACTGTCTGGCCAGGTGGCGCATGTTTTGAACAAAGGCTTCGCATTGGGGTTCGGCCGCCGCGATCTGGTCCAGTGTTTTGTGCACACCGCGCACGTAGCCCGCGTCGATCAGTTCTTCCAGGCTTTGCAAGGCCTTGAGCGATGGCAGCACCTGCATGCCATCGCCCGCGGCACTTTGTGCAGCCGCCTCCAGCATGGGCGTGCCAATGGTGGGGCGCTGCGCTTCGATCCATTGCAGAGTCAGCCGCCGGCCCAGCCAATCCAGCAATTCCGCCTTGCGCACGGGCTTGACGATGAAATCTTCGAAGGCGATGCCCACGTCATTGTCCATGCCCTTGTCAAAGGCATTGGCCGACACGATGGCGATCGGCGCGCGGCTCAAGCCTTCCTGCTTGATCGTGCGGATCGTGGTCCAGCCGTCGATGCCCGGCATGGCGAGGTCCATCAGCACCGCATGGGGCTCTTGCGCCTGCGGGCAACTGCGCAACAGGGCCAAGCACTCGACACCGGAGGCAAGCGGGGTGACGTCAAAGCCCAAAGGCTCCAGGATGCGCACCAGCAAGCCACGGTCGGCCTCTTCATTGTCCACCACCCAGACGCGGCGGCGGTCGCCCACATAGCCGGTGCGCACGCCCAAGGGCACCGAGCGGTCGGCCTGCGTGAGCCGCACCTGCGGCAGGAACAGGCGAATGCGGAACACCGTGCCCTGCCCCTCCACACTGCTGACCTTCATCTCGCCGCCCATCAGGTCGGTGAGCATCTTGCTGATGGTCAGCCCCAGGCCGGTGCCCGCCACCGATGAGCCCGCCACGGAAGATCCACGAGCAAAAGGCTCGAAGACCCGCTCCAGCTCGTCGATGGGGATGCCCGGCCCGGTGTCGATGACCTCGACCAAGGCAATCTCGCGCGCATAGCTGACACGGAATTTCACGCCGCCTTGCGAGGTGAACTTCACCGCGTTGCCCAGCACATTGAACAGGATCTGGCGCACGCGGCGCTCGTCCGCCCGCACCACCTCAGGCAAGGCCGCGTCCAGCTCCACTTCAAAGCTCAGGCCCTTGCTCAAGGCCTGAGGTTGCAGCATGTTGATGATCTGTTGCAGGGACTCGAACAGGCGCATGGGCTTGACGTCCAGCGTCAGCTTGCCACTTTCGATGCGGGCGATGTCCAGGGTGCCCTCAATCAAGGACAGCAAATGGTCTCCTCCGCGCTTGATCACCTCCACCCCATGCCTGGCGTGCTCGGGCAGGCGCTGGTCCTCGTCCAGCAACTGCGCGTAGCCCAGGATGCTGTTGAGCGGTGTGCGCAGCTCGTGGCTGATGGTCGAGATGTAGCGGCTCTTGGCCTGATTGGCCTGCTCGGCGGTGCGCTTGGCCTGCTGCAGTTTTTCGTCGGTGCGTCGGTGCAGCTCCACCTCGCGCACCAGCAGGTGAGTCTGGCGGTTGGACTCTTCTTGCGCCACCTTGCGGCTTTTGTGCGCCAGCACCAGCCACCAGCCCACCACCCCCGAGATCACCAACAGCACGGCAAACACCTTGAGGAAACCGCTCTGCAGCGCATCGGTCAAGCCTGCAGTAGCCGGTTGGTCCAAAGCGCGCAACTCGTGGTTGAAGATCAGGGCGAACAGCAGCGCCAGCGCGGGCACCAAGCCACCCATCAACAGCATGAAATGGCCAAGCTCGGTGTCCAGACGTTGCCAGACAAAGGCCGGCAGCAGCTTTTCCCCCACGGCCCGCCACTGCACCGACCAGCGCGCTTCCGGTTTGCACAGATCATGGCAGCGCGCATCCAGCGAGCAGCACAGCGAGCAGATGAAGCCCTGGTAGGCCGGGCAATGGGCCATGTCCTCGCCTTCATACTCGCGCTCGCACACCGTGCAGCGGTAAACGCCCTTGGTGCCTTGCCGGGACGGACAGGTTTCGCAACCGGGTGCCTTGAGTTCGGCTTGGCGGGCGATGTAGTAACGCCCCTGGGTGAACCAGGCGATCAGCGGCGAAGTGACCAAAGCCGTGACCAGCGCGATCAAGGCGGAGAAGGCCTGCGCCATCGGCCCCAGCCAGCCCAGGTAGGCCGTCACCGACAGGATGGACGCCGCGCTCATGGCGCCCACGCCCACCGGGTTCACGTCATACAGATAAGCCCGTTTGAACTCGATGCCTTTGGGCGACCAACCCATGGGCTTGTTGATCACCAGGTCGGCCACCACGGCCATCATCCAGGCGATGGCGATGTTGGAATACAGCCCCAGCACGCGCCCCAGGGCCTGGAACACGTTCAGCTCCATCAGCATCAAGGCGATCATGGTGTTGAACACCACCCAGACCACGCGCCCCGGGTGGCTGTGCGTGATGCGCGCGAAGAAGTTGGACCAGGCCAGCGAGCCGGCATAGGCGTTGGTAACGTTGATCTTGAGCTGCGAGATGACCACGAACAGGCAGGTGGCGGCCACCGCCCAGCTCAGATTCGAGAACATCGACTCGTAGGCCAAAAGGTACATCTGATTGGGATCGACCGCGCGGTCGGCCGGTACCGACATGCTCAAAGCCAGGTAGGCCAGCACCGTGCCCCCCAGCATCTTGAGCACGCCCGGAATCACCCAACCCGGCCCGCCCATGAACACACTGAACCACCAGCGCGCCTTGTGCTGGGCCTGCCGCTCGGGCATGAAGCGCAGGTAGTCGGCCTGCTCGCCCATTTGCGTGATCAGGGCCACACCCACCGTCATGGCCGCGCCAAACGACATGAGGTTGAAACCCGGCGCCTGCCCCTGCGCTCCGCCATAGCCCACCAGGTCGCTCAACACATGCGGGTTCGCCTTGAACACGTAGATGTAAGGCAGCACCAGCATCACCAACCACAGCGGTTGCGTCCACACCTGCAATCGGCTGATGACCGTGACCCCGTGCGTGACCAGCGGCACCACCACCACCGCGCAGATCAGGTAGCCCCAGGCGGGTGGGATGTCGAAGGCCAACTCCAGCGCGTAGGCCATGATCGCGGCCTCCAGCGCGAAGAAGATGAAGGTGAAGGTGGCGTAGATCAGCGAGGTGATGGTGGAGCCGATGTAGCCAAAGCCCGCACCGCGCGTCAGCAGGTCCATGTCCACGCCGTGACGGGCCGCGTAAACACTGATCGGCCAGCCGGCCAGCAAGATGATCAAGCCCGTGGCCAGGATGGCCCACAAGGCGTTGATGAAGCCGTGCTCCACCATCAGAGTCGCGCCAACGGCCTCCAGCACCAGAAAGGACGCCGCGCCAAAGGCGGTGTTGGCCACCCGCCATTCGCTCCATTTCCGGAAAGACCGGGGGGTGAAGCGCAGGGCGTAGTCTTCCAGCGTCTCGCTGCCAACCCAGGTGTTGTAGTCGCGCCGCACCTTGACCACGCGTTGCAGGGCCTGGTCTCCCAGCAAATCGGCGGAAGACTCCTCTTCGGCGGCGGGCAGTTCATCAATACGCCGTTCGGCGGCTGGACTCATTTGGCGTGTGTCTTGCATAGTGGGCACTTCATCAACGGCCGCTGCCGCAATTTCGGTGCCGAGAACAACAATGGAACTGACCCCACGAGAGAAAGACAAGCTGCTGATCTTCACGGCAGCCTTGCTGGCCGAGCGGCGCAAGGCCCGAGGTCTCAAGCTGAATTACCCGGAAGCTGTGGCCTTGATCACCGCCGCCATCATGGAAGGCGCCCGCGACGGCAAAACCGTGGCCACCTTGATGAGCGAAGGCAAAACCGTGCTGAGCCGCCATGACGTCATGGACGGCGTGGCCGACATGGTGCCTGAAATACAGGTGGAAGCGACCTTCCCCGATGGCACCAAATTGGTGACAGTGCACCAACCTATCGCCTAAGCGCCTTTCAATCATCTTTTTGCACCATTTAAGTGCAATCAGGCCATCCCTGTTTCAGCCCCGGATCAACGACATGCTCAAACACCTTGCTCACCGCACCATCTTGGCCACTGCTTTTTTGGCGTCTACCGCCGAAGCGCACATGGGGGCTGATGGATTGAGCCACGCCCATGACACCTTGGGCAGCTTCATGGTCGGCATCGCCCACCCCCTGACGGGCCTGGACCACTTAGCCGCCATGGTCAGTGTGGGCTTGTGGAGTGCCTTGAGCCTGGGCGGCAAGACATCGTCAATGGGTGGTCCGGGGCGCCTTTTGTCCGTGCCACTGGCGTTTGCCACCACCTTGTTGTTGGGCGCTTTGATGGCCCTGAACGGCGTCGCATTGCCCGGTGTTGAACCCATGATTGCCGCCTCGCTGCTGGCGCTGGGGCTGCTGGTGGCCGCGCGCATCGAGCTGCCAACCGGCATCGGCGCCGCACTGGTGGCCGGTTTCGCCCTCTTCCACGGGCTGGCGCACGGCCAGGAGCTGGGCGGCCAGGCCGGCACCGCGCTCACCGGCATGGTCTTGAGCACCCTGGTCCTGCACGCAGCCGGCATCGGCCTCGGGCTGGCTTTGCGCCAACACAGCCGCTGGTTGCCCCGCGTCGCAGGCATCGGTGTCGCCACCTTCGGCCTTGGTCTCCTGAGCCCCGCTATCGCTGTCGTGTTCTGAAGGAGCCCACCATGATCCCTGGCGAACTGATCACCGACGGCCCTGACCACGACATCAATCCCGGCCGGCGCACCATCACCCTGGTCGTTGAAAACACGGGCGACCGCCCCATCCAGGTCGGCTCGCACTACCACTTCAGCGAAACCAACGCCGGCCTGCGATTTGACCGGGGCGCTGCCCATGGCATGCGCCTGAACATCGCCTCGGGCACCGCCGTGCGCTTCGAGCCCGGCCAGCAGCGCACCGTTGAACTGGTCGATTACGCCGGCGACCGCATCGTCTATGGATTCCGTGGCCTGACCCAAGGCCCCCTCTGATTTTGGCGAAGGACTTTTTCTGATGGCAACCATCCAACGGCGTGCCTACGCTGAAATGTTCGGCCCCACCGTGGGTGACCGCTTGCGCCTGGCCGACACCGACTTGGTCATCGAGGTGGAACAAGACCTGACCTTGCGCGCTGGCGGCTATGGCGAAGAAGTCAAGTTCGGCGGCGGCAAGACCATCCGCGACGGCATGGGCCAGAGCCAGCGCATCAACGGCCCCGGCCCCATGGACGCGGTCGATTGCGTGCTCACCAATGCCTTGATCCTGGACCACTGGGGCATCGTCAAGGCCGACATCGGCCTGCGCAGCGGACGCATCTTCAAGATCGGCAAGGCCGGCAACCCCGACGTGCAACCGGGCGTGGACATCGTCGTCGGCCCCGGCACCGAGGTCATCGCGGCTGAAGGCATGATCGTGACCGCTGGTGGCATCGACACGCACATCCACTTCATCTGCCCACAGCAGATCGAAGAAGCGCTGATGAGCGGGGTGACCACCATGATCGGCGGCGGCACTGGCCCGGCCACCGGCACCTTCGCCACCACCTGCACGCCCGGCCCCGAGAACATCAAGCTGATGATGCAGGCTGGCGACGCCTTCCCCATGAACCTGGGCTTTTTGGGCAAGGGCAATGCCAGCCGCCCCGAGGCCCTGCGCCAGCAGGTCGAGGCCGGCGTGATCGGTCTGAAGCTGCATGAAGACTGGGGCACCACGCCCGCTGCCATCGACACCTGCCTGAGCGTGGCCGAAGAGACCGACATCCAGGTGGCCATCCACTCGGACACCCTGAACGAATCCGGCTTTGTGGAAGACACAGTGGCCGCCTTCAAGGGCCGCACCATCCACAGCTTCCACACGGAGGGCGCTGGCGGCGGGCATGCGCCCGACATCATGAAGGTGGTGGGCGAGCCCAATGTGTTGCCTTCATCGACCAACCCGACGCGGCCCTTCACGGTCAACACCATCGACGAGCACCTGGACATGCTCATGGTGTGCCACCACCTGGACGCCTCCATCGCCGAAGACCTGGCCTTCGCCGAAAGCCGCATCCGCCGCGAAACCATCGCCGCCGAAGACATCCTGCACGACCTGGGCGCCATCAGCATGTTCAGTTCCGACTCGCAGGCCATGGGCCGCGTCGGCGAGGTCATCATGCGCACGTGGCAAACCGCCCACAAGATGAAGTCGCAACGCGGCAAGTTGCCTGGCGACTCCGACCGCCACGACAACGCCCGCATCAAGCGCTATGTGGCCAAGTACACGATCAACCCGGCGCTGGCGCACGGCATCTCGCACGAGGTCGGTAGCATCGAAGAAGGCAAATGGGCCGATCTGGTGGTGTGGCGCCCAGCATTTTTTGGGGTCAAGCCTTCGCTCATCCTGAAGGGCGGCTTCATCGCGGCCGCCGCCATGGGTGATCCGAACGCCTCCATCCCCACGCCGCAGCCGGTGCATTACCGTTCGATGTTCGGATCGCATGGTGGCGCCCTGCCCCGCACCTCCTTGACGTTCATGAGCCAGGCTGGTGTGGCCGCGGGCCTGCCCGAGCAATATGGTTTGAAGAAAACCGTGTCCGCCGTCAAGGGCTGCCGCAGTGTCAAGAAGATGGACATGGTCCACAACGACTACCTGCCGGTGATGGAGATTGACGCGCAAACCTACCAGGTGCGCGCCGATGGCCAGTTGCTGACTTGCGAGCCGGCCACGGTGCTGCCGATGGCGCAGCGCTATTTCTTGTTCTAAGGCGGCATTCGGTTCAGCGAGCTGAAGAGCTCCAGCGCATTGAAGATCGCCGCGCCCAGGGCAGTGTTGTCGAACACGCACCAGACCGATGCAAAGTGTGGCGCAACGGCCCGCAACCGATGCGCCAAGGCCTGCAGATAGGCCTGGCCATAGGCATCGTGGTAAATGCGCGGTGAACCATGCAGACGATAGTAGGCGACGCGAGAAGATGGGCCGCCTTCGGGCACCAAGGGCCAGGCCGCGCCAGCGCAGGGGGCCGGATCGGCCAGAACCAGATCAATGCCATGCTGAGACAACAGTGCCGAGCCCTCCGGCCCGAACCAACTGGTGTGCCGGGGCTCGATCACCACGGGGCCCGCATGGCGCTCACGCAGCGAGGCGAAGAATGTGTTGCCCTGTTTGGTTTGCAAAGCCAGGCTGGGTGGCAATTGAACCAGCAGGCATCCCAGCTTCTCGCCCAATTGCCCGGCCTCTGTCAAAAAGGTGTCCAGCAGATCTTGGCAATCCCCCAGACGGCGCTCGTGGGTGATGGCCTTGGGCAGCTTGACGGAAAAGCGGAATGCCGGCGGAACGCTGGCGGCCCAACGAGCGTAGGTGGCCGGCTTGTGCGACCGGTAGAAGCTGGAATTGATCTCCACAGCGTTCAAGCGGCTGGCGTAACGCTCCAGGTGGCTGCCCTCAGGCGCGAACGCGCCCTGCGCGTCCTTGGGCAAGGCCCAGCCCGCGCATCCGATGTGGCATCGCCCTGCATCAAAGTGGCATGCGCCGTGCATGTCAGTCCTCATGGGCCAAACACTACCAGGGTCGATGATGACCACCCAGCGCGCAGGGCCTGCCGTATTTACACTATCCCTCTCTCCGCACAGGTATCGAATGGGCTCGCCATGCTGACCGTCAACAAACTTCTCCCTCAGGGCCAAGGCCTGGCCAACGCGCTGCTCAAGCGCGCGCACACCGTCGAGCTGGACTGGGATGTGCGCCAGAAAAGCCGCTTCGACGCCACCGACAGCGCCGGCCGCCAACTGGGTATTTTTCTGAACCGTGGCACCGCCGTGCGCGGCGGTGACGTGCTGGTGGCCGAAGACGGCTCGCTGATCCGCGTCACCGCCAAGCCTCAGCCGGTGCTGGTGATCACGCCCTGCTCGGAGCATGGCAGCGCTTTTGACCTGACCCGCGCCGCCTACCACCTGGGCAACCGCCATGTGCAGATCGAACTGCAGCCGGATCACCTGAAGATCGAGCCCGACCATGTGCTGGCCGACATGCTGCGGTCCATGCACCTCACCGTGGTCGAAGCCACTACCACCTTCGAACCAGAAGGCGGGGCCTATGCGGCCGGTGGCGGACACGCTCATGGCCATGAAGGCCATGCCCATTCGCATGATCATCACGACCACGGCCATGCCGCCCCGGACGCACCCGCGCGCGGCAAGCCCATTGGCATCGCCGTGAAATCCACCGCCGCGCCGCACGTTCACGGCCCCGGCTGCAACCACGGCCACGATCACTGATGCCCAAGGTCCTGGCAGCCGCCGCGCCCTTGAGCGCCGCGGCCCGACTCCAACTGATGTGGCTGGCCTCGCCCGCCTTGCCCGTGGGCGGCTTCAGCTACTCGGAAGTGCTGGAGGCCGCCGTCGAATCAGGCCGAGTCACCAACGAGGCCACCGCCGGCGCCTGGCTGCGCGACCAACTGCACCTCAGCTTGGCCCGCGCCGACTTGGCCGTGGTGGCCAAGGCCCTGCCCGCCTGGCAGCGCCACGATCTGGGCCGCGTCACCGAGCTCAACGACTGGGTGGCGCACACGCGCGAAACCACCGAGTTGAAACTGCAGGCCGAACAGATGGGCCGCTCGCTGATGGAATGGGTGCGCAACCGCGGCGCCTCCGTGGCCCCCAACGACCCGCGCCTGGCCCAATGCGCCGGATTGAAACCCGCGCCCACCTGGCCCGTGGCCTTCGCCTTGGCCGTGGCCCAGTGCCTGCCCGACACCCCTGGCAGCACGGCCTCTCACAGCCACATCGTCAAGGACACTTTGTTGAGCTTTGCCTTTGGCTGGGCCGAAAACATGGTGCAGGCCGCCATCAAATCTGTACCCCTGGGCCAAAGCGCCGGCCAACGCATCTTGCAAAGTCTGATTGACGAGATCCCCGCGGCCATTGACCACGCCTGCGCCTTGCCCGACAGCCAGCGCCAAGCCTTTGCACCCATGCTGGCCATCCTGAGCAGCCAGCATGAAACCCAATACTCACGCCTATTCCGATCATGAACACCAATCTGCACAACATCCCGAACCGCACCAAAAAACTGCCCCCCTTGCGCGTGGGCGTGGGCGGCCCGGTCGGCTCTGGCAAGACCACCTTGGTTGAAATGCTCTGCAAGGGGATGCGCGACACCTACGACCTGGTCGTCGTCACCAACGACATCTACACCAAGGAAGACCAACGCCTGCTGACCGTGGCCGGCGCCCTGGAACCCGACCGCATCATGGGCGTGGAAACCGGCGGTTGCCCGCACACCGCCATCCGCGAAGACGCCTCCATCAACCTGGAAGCCGTCGACCGCATGCTGGCCAAGTACCCCAACGCCGACATCGTCTTCATCGAATCCGGCGGTGACAACCTGGCCGCCACCTTCAGCCCGGAGCTCAGCGACCTGACCATCTACGTGATCGATGTGGCGGCGGGCGAGAAGATCCCGCGCAAAGGTGGTCCGGGCATCACCAAGAGCGATTTGTTCGTCATCAACAAGACCGACCTGGCGCCGCACGTGGGGGCCAACCTGGAGGTGATGGAGGCCGACACCAAGCGCATGCGCGCAGCGCGGCCCTTTGTGATGAGCAACCTCAAGACCAAGGCCGGGCTGGATGAAGTCATCGCTTTCATCGAGACCAAGGGCTTGCTAAAAAGCTGAATGTGCAAAACCAGGGAAAACCCCAGCCCTGAATTTTTCATTCGCCGACTCACCTGATTCGGGGGATGCACCTGCCGGCCCCTGAATGCCAGAATGCGAAAATAAAATATTCAGGGGGTGAGCATGAATCCGGCGTTGTCGAATTTCCTAAATTTATCTCGATGGGTTGCCGCATTGTTGGTGGTTATTGGCCACGTGAGGCATTTGCTGCTGGTTGATTACAAAGACGTCGTTGATAAAACCATCCTTATCAAAGGATTTTATTTCATCACCGGCTTCGGGCACGAAGCGGTGGTCATGTTCTTCATCATCAGCGGCTATTTGGTCGGCGCTTTGACATTTGAACGCTGGAAATCCAGCGGGCCCAATATGCTGAGCTTCTTTACCGCTCGCATAAGCCGAATTTACACCGTACTGGTGCCTGCATTGTTGATTGGCGCAGCGCTTGACTGGATCGGGACAAACTGGGTCAACTCAAGCGAGTTGTACACCGACTCAGCCCGTTACAACACAAGCTCCCTGAGCACTAAAATAGACGATGCGCTGAACATGTCCACGTTTTTTGGAAATCTGTTCAACCTCCAGGGAATTCTCACCGGACCTTTTGGAAGCAATGGCCCCCTTTGGAGTTTGTCTTATGAGTGGTGGTATTACTGCATTTTTGCCTTGGCAGGCGCCGCGATCACTGGCACAGGAACAAAGAAAATAGCTTATGCAATCGCTGCATTGTCATTGACAGCAGTCTTGCCCAAGGAAATCGTCCTTTTGGGCAGCCTATGGATTCTGGGGTTTTTTGCTCATGCCTGGATAAAATTCGAGAAATGGATACCCCACCCTCTGGTGGGAATGAGCTTGTTCATCGGGGCATTGGTGCTCTCTCGCCTCAGCCACAATGTCGACAACCTTGAAAATCATGAATCTCTGACCGCTTCGCTTTCACGTGATATTTTTGTGGGAGTGGCTTACCTCCTTGCCGTTGTCAGTGCAAGCAAGCTTTCAAGGACTCCCCGCCATGTCAAGCTGCATGCTGCCCTGGCCGATTTTTCATACTCCACCTACCTTTGCCATTTCCCCATGATGGTTTTTTTGGTGGCACTGCTGCACCAGTTAAGTGGCTTGAATTTCCAACAGCAACCTCACCTTCCAGGTCTGGTTTATTTTGCAGGCCTGACCACCACGCTCTACCTTTATTGCTATCTCAACTATTTGAGTTTCGAACGCCACACCAACAGCATCAGGGCCAATTTAGCCTCGTTGTTCAAAAGAGATGGCGATGCCCAGGAGCCCCGGCTTAAAGGCACGGCACATGCACACCTGGGCAAAACCGCTGCGAACAAAAGGTAAACTAGCAGGCTTGGTCACCCTCCGTAGTACAACGGATAGTACGGGCCCCTCCTAAGGGTCAGATCCATGTTCGATTCATGGCGGGGGGACCATCTGACCAGGGCCAAGCAGCGGTGAAGGGCTCGCTGTCAAAGATGGGTGCTCGTCCTTCAAGCCAACACCCGACATGTTCAATCGCCTTGACTCGCGCAGCAAGTGGAGCAGCTTCTCAGCGGCCTGCTCGCATGGCAGTCCTTCCGGCCTCACATTTGAGATGCAATTGCGGTCGGCATCGGTCAAACCAGGGCGCGGCATCCACGTCATGTAAAGGCCCATGCTGTCGGGCGAACTCAAGCCAGGCCGCTCACCGATCAGGATCACGGCCAAACGCGCGCCGAACAACTCGCCGACCTCGTCTTGAATGGCAACCCGGCCCTGCTCAATGATGACCAAGGGTGCCATGGACCAACCCTCGGCCCTGAGCGAAGGCAACACACGGTCGAGCAAGGGCAAGGAATGCAAGCCCACCGCCAGCGCCGACAGCCCATCAGCAATCATGAAAACAACGTCATGTGAGCGCCTGTCTGCCTGTGAGCCATCGGGCTTTGTACCTTTCGCGCGGTCCAGCAGCGCTCGCCTCGATGAAGCGTCCAGCCTTCGCCCCAGGTCGGGTCGCTTCAGATAAGTGTCCCGGTCGGCAGCCGCGCTGTGCAACACCAACGTCTCCTGGCCCAGGACGCTCAGCGCTGATTGGAGCGCGACCACGTCCAGCGCCAAGTGCACTGCGTCGCGCGCCTTCGCATGCGCCAACTGAAACGCCAACTGCGGCGCAGTCGGCAAGCTCACACCGGCCCGACCCAGGGCGATGCGCGCCTGGGTAAACCGGCGCAGCGCCAGCCAAGGGTTGTGGGTGACAGGAGGCTGGCTCATGGCGCACCCAGCAAGGCATGCTGAAAACCGGGCGGCAACTCATCCAACAGCCGAAAGCCCGCGCCCTCGCCCCGCATGATCTGCATGCGCTGCAGCCAGGCCTCGAACTCGGGGGCCGGCCGCAAGCCCAGCACCCGGCGCACATACAGCGCATCATGGAAAGAGGTGCTCTGGTAGTTGAGCATGATGTCGTCCGAACCAGGCACACCCATCACAAAGGTGCAGCCCGCCGTGGCCAGCAAAGTGAGCAGCACGTCCATGTCGTCCTGGTCGGCTTCGGCATGGTTGGTGTAGCAAACATCGCAGCCCATGGGCAAGCCCAGCAACTTGCCGCAAAAATGGTCCTCCAGCCCGGCGCGGATGATCTGTTTGCCGTCGTACAGATACTCGGGGCCAATGAAGCCGACCACCGTGTTCACCAGCAATGGCTTGAAGTGCCGTGCCACCGCGTAGGCGCGTGCTTCGCAGGTTTGCTGGTCCACACCGTGGTGACCGTTGGCCGACAAGGCGCTGCCCTGGCCAGTCTCGAAGTACATGACGTTGTGGCCCACCGTGCCGCGCTTCAAGGCCAGCGCAGCCTCTTGCGCCTGGCCCAGCAAAGCCAGGTCGATGCCAAAACTGCGGTTGGTGGCTTCGGTCCCGCCAATGGACTGGAACACCAGGTCCACCGGCGCGCCGCGCTCCATGGCCGCCAGGGTGTTGGTGACGTGAGTGAGCACGCAGGATTGGGTGGGGATGGCATATTGGTCAATGAGCTCGGCCATCATCGCCACCAATTTGATGACCTGAGGCACGTTGTCGGTGGCTGGGTTGATGCCGATCACGGCATCACCGCTGCCATACAGCAAGCCATCGATCAGGCTGGCCGCGATGCCACTGGCGTCGTCGGTGGGATGATTGGGCTGCAGGCGGGTGGCCAGCCGGCCTCTCAACCCGATGGTGTTGCGAAAAGCCGTGACCACCCGGCACTTCTGGCCCACCAGAATCAGATCCTGGTTGCGCATGATCTTGCAAACGGCCGCTGCCATCTCGGGTGTGATGCCGGGCGCCACCGCAGCCAAGGTCTCACAGTCAGTCTCGTCTTGCAACAGCCAGTTCCGGAAATCTCCCACCGTGAGGTGGGAAATCGGGGCAAAGGCCTGGGCATCGTGGGTGTCGATGATCAGGCGCGTGACCTCGTCGTCCTCGTAAGGAATCAGCGCCTGGCTCAAGAAAGTGCGCAAGGGCAAATCGGCCAGGGCCATCTGTGCCTCCACCCGCTCTTGTGCCGTTTGCGCGGCAATGCCCGCCAACAGGTCGCCCGATCGCGCGGGCGTGGCCTTGGCCATCAGGTCCTTGAGGTCGCGAAATGCAGTCATGGCGAGACAAATTCAACCCAGACCGCCACAGTCTGCCTGATTTTGCGCGAGGCGGCACCCGCTTTGCTGGTCTGCATGCTCCACCGATTCATGGGTCGTATTCCACATGCACATTGCCTGGTTCGTGCTCGTGGGCACCGTTCTGATTGCCATGGCTTTTTCCGGCCACCTGGTCAAGCGACTGCCTCTGTCTCCAGCCATCCTTTACCTCGGCGTTGGCGCCCTGGTCGGCCCGCTGGGCGCCCGCATGTTGGATTTGTCGCCACAGGACAGCATGCCCTGGCTTGAACTGCTCACGGAAGTGGCCGTGCTGATCACCCTGTTCACCGTGGGCATGCGTTTGCGCGTGCCTTTTTCGCTGTCAGCGTGGGCGGTGCCCTTGCGCCTGGCCACGGCGGGCATGGTCATCACCACGGCCTGCATCGCCTTGACCGGTTGGCTACTGCTGGATTTGCCTTGGCCCGCCTTGCTGTTGCTGGGAGCCATCCTGTCACCCACCGACCCGGTGCTGGCCTCCGAGGTGCAGATACGGCACCCCGATGACCGCGATGGTTTGCGATTTTCGCTGACCGCCGAAGGGGGGCTCAACGATGGGATGGCGTTCCCGGGCGTCATGCTGGCGCTGGGTTTGATGGGCTTGCATGAGATCGGCGATATGGGCTGGCGTTGGCTGGCGATCGATGTGGTGTGGGCAGTGTCTTCCAGCCTGCTGTTGGGCTGGTTGTGCGGCTATGCCGTGGGCAGATCCGTCCATGCCTTGCGGCAAAGCGGGCATGCGCTGGAGGCAGAGGAATTCCTGGCCTTTGGGGTGATCGCGCTGGTGTACGGCGCCGCATTGGCAATCCATGCCTATGGCTTCCTGGCCGTGTTCGCGGCGGGCGCTGCGCTGTCTTATTGCGAGCGCGCCTTGCGGGCCGACAAAATTCCTGTTCCCCACCAGGATGGGGCGCACTCGTCCCGCCTGATCCACTTCAGCGCGCAAAGCGAGCACTTGGCCGAGGTGGCCATCGTGTTGATCATCGGGGCCTCACTGGCATCGGTCGACTGGCATTGGGCCACGGTGGCGTTCGCGCTGCTGGTGATGGTGGTGGCACGCCCGGTGTCGGTTCTGGCCACAGTGCCTTTGCGCCTGATCGACCAACCGCAGCGGCGATTGGTGGCCTGGTTTGGCATCCGGGGGGTGGGATCGGTGTACTACCTGGCTTACGCCATCAACCATGGCATCGACGGCACTGTCGCGCGCACTTTGACCAGCGCGGTCATGATCACGATATTCACATCGATCCTGGCCCACGGCATCACCGCCACACCCCTGATGAGCCGCTATATGCGCCTCAGAAGGCGCCAGCCCAAGTCAGGCAGCAGCTGAGCTTCAGCGCCCGGAGGCGACCAAGGGCTCTTTTTTACGGCAGCTGCCTGGGCCATCGGGAGCCTTCTCTTGCACCAGGGGCATCAGGGCCGGTGCAAGTGACTTGAGGACCTGGGCCGACAGTGCACTGGTGAAGGTGTACTTGGCCGCGTAGGGCTCATGCACATAGGCGGTCAAGGTGCCAAAAAAACGGTCGCCAATCAGGAAGACGAAGGTGGCCGAGCGGTTGACCACGCGCGATGAGATGAGAGCACCACCGGGTCCGTGGACATCAAAGCGGTGATCGCCCGTGCCAGTTTTTCCGCCCACGTCGATCACACTGCCATCGGGCCGCACAAATGCCCCTTTGAGGCGCTTGGCCGTGCCGCCCTCCACAACGATCAGCAAGGTGCGGCGCACCACGTCGGCCACCTCTTCGGGCAAGACGCGTTCGGCTTTGGCGGTGGTTTGTTCAAGCCGGGTTTCGAAGGGCGTGCCCGCGCCGAACTCCAGGCGCTGCAGCTTGCTGACCGGCATGCGCATGCCCCGGTTGACGATGATGCCCATCAGCTCAGCCAAGGCGGCCGGGCGATCGCCCGATGCGCCCAGGGCGGTGGCGTAAGACGGCGTCAAGCTGGAAAACGGGTAACCCAAACGACGCCAGTCGCGGTTGAGGTCGGTGAAGGCATCGCGCTCGAGCAGATTGCGGATGCGGGAGTCTTGCGCGGTCTTGTGGCGGGTCTTGAACAGCCAGACGTAGACCTCCTGCCGCTGGTCGCGGCTGGCTTCCATCACCTCCGTCAAGCTGGCCGTGGGGTGTGCTTTCAAGTAGCCCACCAGCCAGAGGTCAAGCGGGTGAACGCGGGCGATGTAGCCCCGGTCGGCCAGGGAGAACTTGTCGGGCGCGTAGTCGTCGTACAGACGCAGGAGCTTGGCCTCGCCCAAATCCTTCTCGGGCAACTGTTCATTCATGAAGGCCGTGAACTCGGCCAAGGTGGCCTGCGGGTCGATGCCCCGGTATGTGGCAGCCAAACGTGACGGGGCAAAGTTGGCGCGCTTGATGAGCTGGGCGCGCGCTTCGTCAGGTGACTTGCCCTTGTATTTCTTGTAGAAACGGCGCAGGAACTCGCGGCCTTCGCTGTCGGCAAAACGGGCCAGATACTCTTGGCGGCGCGGGTCGTCCGGGTCTTCCAGCAAGTCGCTGTCGGCCTTGCTGTTGTTGGCCATGTAGGTGTAGATCACGTCACGCATCAGGCGGATGAACACCAGGTTGACGGAATGCTGGAAGGCCTCGCGCAGGTCCATCACCCGGCCATCTTCTTCGGATTCGAAGTTGTTGAAGTGGTGCGCGCCGCCACCTGTGAAGAAGGTCTCGCCCGGACTGGCCGAATACCGGCGGTCCATGGCGGCTTCCAGCATGGTTGGCAGGCTCTTGTCCTTGGCATCCAGCAGGTAGTCGCGCGCCCAGCGGCGCAGCACATCCTTGCGCTGCACGGTCACCGCGCTAAGGTCCTCTTCACTCATGGGGCTGTACTGCCCATGCAGATCGGCGATGACCTTGAGGTAGGAAATCAGCGTGCGCAGCTTGGCGGTGGAGCCCAGGTCGAGCTTGGCACCTTCGTTGATGTCGAAGGGCTGGTCCAGGTTGTCGCTTTGCACGCGCAACAGATTGGCCTGGCCGCTGCGCTCGAACAAGGTGAAGCTCAAGGTGAGCTTGCTGGGGTCATCGCCCTCTTGCAGCATGTGGAAGCCATAGAGGCCTTGCGCCTTGGCCAGCTTGGGGTCCTTGAGGTCACTGAGCAGGCGGGTGGCCGTGCGCTGCAACTCGCCATCCAGCGTGCTGTTGGTTTTCAGGTCCAGGCGGTCCAGGTCATACAGCCTCGGCACCTTGAGCATGGTGGACAGCGTGGAGCGCATCGCCGTGATGGCCTTGCGGTCCACGAAAGAAACTGGCCGCTCGGTGGGCTGCACGGGGTGCAGCTTGAGCTTGATGGGCAAGGCCGCATCGCGCAGGGCGATGGGGATCAGGTTGACGCTGGCCAGCAGGCGCAGGTGGCTGTCGGCCAGCCTTTGCAGGTCTTCGTGGCCATCCACCAGGTAGTACGAAGGACGTCGCTGGGCAATGAACAGCGACAGCACTTGCTTGTAGGCCTCGGCCTGGCGCTGCAATTCGGGACCGGAGGCTGCCGGCGATTTGACGGCGGCGTTCAGCAAAGCGTTGACCTCGGCGAAATCGCGGCCGTACCAGGCCCACAGTCCATCGCCCACGCCATGGACTTCGCCCACGCCCGGTTTGGCCGACAAAGGCACGGAGTTGACATAGTCGAGGACGATGCGGCGGCGCGCGGGGCGGGTGTCTTCGCCATCCAGGTAAGCGCGCACGGAGGCCGAGGCCACCTGGCGCAGCTTCTCTTTCATGGACGAAGTGCGGCCGTCGGGCGAATGCCGGTATTTCTCGATCTGCGTGGCCAAGGTGCTGCCACCTGCCGACCCCTGTGCATCGCTGACGTGCCGGGCCACCTGGGTGATCACGGCCTTGCCCAGGCGGCTCCACTCGATGGCCGGGTTGTGGGTCGGGTAAGTGGCATCGAGCAGTTCGCGGTTCTCGATGAACAACAAGGCATCGACCAGGGGATCGGGGATGGCCTCGAAGCGGGGATAGACACGCTCGGGAAAACGCACCGCGTACATGGCCTGACCGCTGCAATCCAGGATCTGCAGGCCGGCTTGAGATGGCTCGTGGTAGGCCGTGAAAATGCCCTTGTCGGTCACGCGCAGCAAGTCGGCCGACATGCGCGCCTGCGCGCTGACCTGGTAGCCCTGCACGCCCAGGCGTTTCACAAAATCGGGAATGTGGCTGTAGCCAAGCCGGTCGTCATAAGGCCCTGGCTGAGGAAAACTGAGTGCGCTACTCGGTCCTGGCTCCACCTTGTAGGTCAGGCCCTGGGCCAGGCCACTCAGGTAACGCGCTTGCAAGCGCGAAGTTTGCACTTCGTCTGAAACGAAATACGCGGCCGCCGCGATGACAAGCACCACGACGCCGCCGATGAGCAGCCGCGCCAGTATTCGGGGGGACTTGGGTTGAGAATCGGTCAAGGGTCACTCAGCTGGGAAAACAGGCCGCTGGCGAGCGGCCAATACGGGCAATTCGCGAAATCCAGCATAAAGCGGATCGGCCTTTTTCATCATTAAAAATGGCTGTGGCTTTCCCGCTTCTTTGGTGTTGCACCGCACGATGTGTGTTGGGCGCAACGGCCCCTTGCTCAAATTACCCTCAAGCGCGCGATCCGGTAGACGGATTCGTAACGAGCGGCGCTGCCAGCCCAGCCAAGCGACTGCGCCATGCCGCTCTGAATCAGGCGCTCCCAGGCAGGCGGATCGCGGTAGCGGCTGAAGGCGCGCTCGATGACCGCGCTGAGCGCATCGGCCGTGGGTGGGGCAAAGACGAATCCGGTGGCGTCGTCCACCACGGAATCGGCCAGGCCGCCCGTGGCATGCACGATGGGCGGGGTGCCGTAGACCAGGCTGTAGAGTTGGTTCAGGCCACAAGGCTCAAACCGTGACGGCATCAAAAAACAGTCGGCGCCCGCCTCGATCAGGTGGGCCAGGCTTTCGTCGAAACCGATGCTCACGTGGACGCGCCCGGGGTGCTGCTGGGCCATGGCCCGCAGGGCATCCTCCAGACCCGCGTCGCCCTTGCCCAGCATGACCAGCTGACCGCCTTCGCTGATGACTTGGGGCACGGCCTGCAGGATCAGATCGCTGCCTTTTTGCTGCGTCAAGCGGCTGACGACGCCGAACAGCATCGCATCGGGATCGGGGGGCAGCTGGCAGCGGCTTTGCAGCGCGGCCTTGTTCGCCCGCTTGCCGGCTTTCACTGTCGCGGCGTCGTAGCGCTGCGGGATGAAGGTGTCCGAGGCTGGATTCCAGACCTCGGTGTCAATGCCGTTGAGGATGCCGTGCAGCCGATCGGCGTGGTCGCGCAGCACGCCTTGCAGGCCAAAGCCCAGCGACTCTTCCTGGATCTCACGGGCATAGGTGGGGCTGACGGTGGTGATCGCATCGGCGAACTGCAGCCCCCCTTTCATGAAGGACAGCTGCGACCAGTACTCCAGGCCACTGACCGACAGCCATTCATCGGGCAGGTCCAGCTTGTGTGCCTCATCCAGCGGGAACAGCCCTTGGAAAGCCAGGTTGTGGATGGTCATGATGCTGGCGGCCCGGCCCGGCAGGCGGCCCAGGTAAGCGGGCGCCAGACCCGTGGGCCAGTCGTTGCAATGAACGATGTCTGCTTGCCAGCCAGGCACGGGGCTGAGCTGGCTGCCCAGGCGTGCCGCCACCTGGCTGAGCCAGGCAAAGCGAACGGCATTGGTGGTGTGGTCCTGGCTGCTTTCGTTCTGGTAGGGGCCGCCGGCCAGCTCATACAACTCCGGGCAGTTCAGCAGCCACAGTGTGAAGCCGGCGGCCTGGTTCACGGCGGGCGCGGCCTGCACCAATCGCGCCGCGGGCCAAACGCCCTGGGCGGGTATGTTGGCCAGCACCTGGCCCTCGTCCACCAATTGGCGCAAAGCGGTGTAGGCAGGCATCAGCACCTTGACGTCCAAACCGCGTTCGGCGAGCGCCTTGGGCAAGGCTGCAGACACCTCGCCCAAGCCGCCAGTCTTGATCCAGGGGGCGCATTCAGGGGTGACGAACAAGATTTTCATGACAGGGATGACTCGGCCGGCGCCTGGTCGGCAGGGACCAGCACGGCAGCTGGCCAATGGGCAAACAGATCAGCCAAGGGCAAGCCGCCAGACGGCCCATCGGTGACCCCGATGACCCGGCCTGTGAGGACATCCCGCCACCGGAGCGGGGCATCGACCGGCAAGCCAAGGCGCGCATCGCCCCAGCATTCGGTCTGCCGCAAGGCACAGACATCGCCCTGGGCCAACGAATACAGCAAACGGCCCACCACGGTGAGGCATTGCTGGCCATCCAGCGCCCTGGCATAGGCGACCACGTGGGGCGCGGCCGCGCCGGTCACGGGCAATGTCTGGTAAGTGCCTCGGCTGAACAAATCCGGATGGCGCGCGCGCAACTGCAACAGCCGCCAGGTGAACAGCATCTTGGGGCCACCATCGCGCCAGTTCTCGCGCAGCTCATTCAAGGCGCGCTCATCGGCCTGGCCACCGGCGAACAGCGATTGCACCTGAGCGTGCCGAGCTTTCAAGGCCTTGAAGTCCACGGAGCGGCGGTTGTCGGGATCCACCAGGCTGAAGTTCCAGGTTTCGCAGCCTTGGTAGATGTCTGGCACACCCGGTGCGGTCAATTTGAAGGTCACCAGACCCAGGCTGTTCAGCGCGCCAAACGGGGTGATCTGGTCCACGAGTGATTGCAGGTCCTTCAAGAAGGGATTGGGCTCGAGCTGCCCCAGCAGCGCGTCGATGAAACGCGCCAGGGCTGCTTCGTACTCCTGGTTGGGGTTGATCCAACTGGTCTGCTCCTTGGCCTCGCGCACCGCTTTGAGCATGTAGGCCTGCACGCGCTGGCACAGGTCGGCCAGCGACTCGCGCGTGACCGGCTCCAGCGGCCACATGCCCACCAGGGTCTGGTACAGCAGGTACTCGTCGTTGCGCGTCGGGGCGAGGACGCCCTCGATGCGGGCCGTGCGCTTGTGGTTCATGGCTTGCCACCGCTCGATGGCGCCTTGCCACACATCTGGCATTTCCGACAGCACATCGATGCGGGTGCGCACGTCTTCGGAACGCTTGGTGTCATGCGTTGAGGTGGCCAACATGTTGTGCGGCGTGAAGCGGGCCCGGTGCTGGTTGGCCGCATGGAAAGCGCTGACCGACAGGCCGAAGTGGCGCGGGTCACCACCCACATCGTTGAGCGACGCCAGGCGGTGGTAGCGGTAGAACGCCGTGTCCTCCATGGACTTGGCCATGACCGGCGCGGTGAACTGCTGCCACCGGTAGACCAGATTCAGCATGGCTTGTCGGCGATCAGGATTCGGCTCGGTGGGCGCGCCCAGCATGACGTCGCGCAGGTAGTCGATGACACTGACCTCCGAAGCCCGGCTGCGGCGCTTGGCGGCGGCCGTGGCCCAGTCGATGTGCTGGCGATCGGCGTCGCTGAAGCCGCGCTCGCCAATGTAGGTGCGGTAAACGGGAAAAGCCGCAGCGACGGCGCGCAGGGCCACGCGCAATCGGTTGCGGGTGAAGTCGCAAGTGCGCCGGTCGCCCAGGGCGATGCGGTGCAAGGCCTCGGTCAGCACCTCCAGGTCACTGGACAGGGAGGTGGCGATGATGTCGAGTTTGGCTTGGTACAAGACCTCATCGAACACCAGCTTGTGCCCGATGAAATCGGTGTAAAGGCGGTCGAAATCCTCTTCGTGCTCGCCATCCACGAACAGCCCGTTGACCAGGTTGGAGAACCGGTAGCCCGTGCCGCCATGCACGGGCCAGTCGGGCGGCAAACGCTCATGGTCGGCCAGGATTTTTTCCACGGCCAGGAACAAGGCCCTGGGCGCCTCATCCGGTTCATCGGCGGCCCTCATGGTGCTGAGGTAGCGCGATTGCAGCCGGGTGAAATAGCCCTTCGGGTCGCACAGGCCGTCCGGGTGGTCAATGCGCAGGCCCGCCACCTTGCGTGCCTGCAACCACTGGAAGATGGTGTGGTGCGTGGCCTCGAACACGGCTTCGCGCTCCATGCGCACGGCGGCCAGCGTGTTGATGTCGAAGAAGCGGCGGTAGTTGATGTCATCACCCGCCACCCGCCAGAAGGCCAGGCGGTAGGCTTGCTTCTGGATCAGCGCATCAAGAGCGTCGAAGCTGGCGGCATCGCCCGGCGTGCCATTGATGACGGCCAGGCACGCCTCTGCCCAAGGCGCCAGCCAATTGAATCGGCCAGCCAACTGGGCCAATCGCTTCTTGTGGATGCCCTTGTCACGGTGGCGTACCGCCCGTTGCGAGGGCGTCAGATCATCTCGCTGCGGCAGGCTGGCCAGGGCGTGCAAGAGCGACTGAACAATCTGAACCTCTTCGCCGGCCGACTCGTCAGCAGGTGCCGGGGCAGGCGCCATGGCCATGATGTCGGCATAGTGGCGCGGGTCGATGGGGAAGCGATGGTCGTAATAGTGGATCCAGAACTCGCCGGCCGTGACATCGAATGAGAGCTTGAGCTCGCCAGCCTCCAGCACCTTGCCATAGTGGTCACCCAATACCGGCACCAGCACCTGGCCTGACAGTTCGGGCGCGGGCGGGTTCCACTCGATGTCGAAGGTCTCCGCATGCAGGGAGGCGGGGCCGCTTTCCAGCACGTCCAGCCACCAGGCGTTGTCGGCCTGAAGCACGCCCATGTGGTTGGGCACGATGTCGATCAACTGGTGCATGCCATGGCGGGCCAGGCAGACGCACAGTTGCTCAAAATCGGCTTCGTCGCCAATCTCGGGGTTGAGCGCACTGTGGTCGATGATGTCGTAGCCGTGCGTGCTGCCCGCCCTGGCCCGCAGGTAGGGCGATGTGTAGAGATGGCTGATTCCCAAGGCGTCCAGGTAAGGCACGATGTCCGTGGCGTCGCTGAAGCGAAAGTCCTTGTGCAATTGCACCCGGTAGGTGGCGCGAGGGATCACCGCGGTCGACATCGGCGGCAACTCGTCCTGCAAGCCGTGAGGCGCCACATCGCTGGGCCGCGCTTTGCGCAGGGCTTCGCTGACCGACTGCAGGCGAGGATCGCTGGCCAACGTCTCCAGGGTGACGGCCAGCTTGCGCCGCCAGTTGGGGAATTGCGATTCGCTGGTGCCCGGGATGTTGACCTGGATGAGCTGTTGGGTGACGTCTTCCAGTTGTACGCCCACCAGCTGAGCGGGCGTGCGACCCAGGAAACTGTAAACCGCGTCGGTGAACGCCGGCGAGGTGTCGTCCGTCATAGAAGGATGCACGCTGCCATCCTCGGGGATGAGGCCTTCTTGTTCCAGAGCCAGCAGCAATTGGGCCCGGTCTTGCGCGCGGCCCACCACCTGCTGGGCCCTCACCTCGTCATTGGGA
The DNA here is from genome assembly GCF_918741295.1 of Aquabacterium sp. CECT 9606. Classification (GTDB taxonomy): domain Bacteria; phylum Pseudomonadota; class Gammaproteobacteria; order Burkholderiales; family Burkholderiaceae_C; genus Aquabacterium. The sequence goes on along the minus strand of NZ_CAKKNB010000005.1, from coordinate 82,981 downwards.
AACAGACCCAGCTCGGTCCGCAGGTCCACATCCTTGCCGTTCCAGAAGCCACGCAGCGTGGGCAGGTCGTGGGTGCTGACCACGGCCAGGGCATGGGGTGACCACTCCGCGGGCCGCTTGAAACGACCGTCGTGCGTCCGCTCGAAGAACAGAGGGCAGTAAGACAGCAGGTACTGCTCGCGCATGGCCTCGCGCATGCGCGGTGGCACGGTGCCCAGGTCTTCGCCAATGACCAGGCAGTGGTGGCGATGGCTTTCCAGCGCCAGGATGCCCATCATCTCGTCGAAGGGATAGTTCATGTAGGCGCCCGACTTGGCACCGTCTTCAGGGTGGATCCAGAACAAGCGCATCAGGGCCATCACATGGTCGATGCGCAAAGCGCCCGCGCATCGCATGTTGGCACGCAAGGTGTCGATGAAGGGCTGAAAATCCTGCTCGCGCAAACGCGATGGGATCATCGGCGGCAGGCCCCAATCCTGGCCTGCCAGGTTGTACTCTTCAGGCGGCGCGCCGACGTGCAGCGCCATGGCGTACAGACTGCGCCTGGACCAGGTTTCCGCCCCACCCTCGTTCACGCCCACGGCCAGGTCACGGTACAGGCCGATGGCCATGCCCAGCGACTCGGCCCGCGCCTGGGCAGACTGAAGCTGCACCTCGGCCTGCCATTGAAGGTACTCGAAGAACTCGACATGCGCCTCGTGCTCGCGCTCAAACTCGGCCACCTCGGGCGAGTTGGGATCGCGGTAGGCTGGTGGCCACAGAGACCACCCCCACACCGACGCATCCTGCGCGTGGAAATGCGCTTGCAAGGTCTCGAACAAGGCTTGGCGGCGCAGCTCACCACCGCGCTCTTTCTGGTAGGCCCTGAATGCGCGACCGCGGCGGGTGTCACCCGACAAATGGCGCAAATGGAAGTGCTTGAACAGCATCTCCAGCACCTCGAATTTGGCCGCAGCCACCGCTTGGTAATCAACGATCTCTGGTTCGCGCAAAGCCTGCAAGCGCTGCTGAAACACCACGCTGTTGACCAGGTCGCTCGCGAAACGGCACTCGGCATAATCAGGCACGGCCGTCACGTCGATGTACAGCACGTTCATGGCGTTGCGGCTGGACGGGCTGTAGGGGCTGGCCCGCTCGGGCTCGTGCGGGAACAAGGCGTGCAAGGGGTTCAACCCCACAAAGGACGCGCCCTGCCCGGCCACGATCTCCAGCAACCGTTTCAGGTCGGAGAAATCGCCAATGCCCCAGTTGTCGTTCGACCGCAGGGCATAAAGCTGGATGCTCGGCCCCCACAGGCGCTCGCCCTGCTTGAGCACCTTGGGTTCGTGGCACCGCGGCGGGCACACGATGACCCGCGTGCGTGCCAAATCGCCAGACGCTTGCGCGGCCGATCTCAGGGTGAGTTGGTGGTACCCCAATGGCAGAGCCTGAGGCAGGTCAATCTGCAGATGGATCGCCTCGGGATTGCCATCGAGGGAAGCAAACATCAGGCCGCCAAAACGTTCGGCGTTCTCGCACTCCAACGCCCAGGTGTAGCGCTTGTCCGAGTTGCCAAACTGGGGCTGCCTTGGCAGCGTGACCGCGATGCTGGCGGGCTGGCCCTGGCGCAGCACCAGGGTCGAAGGCAGGATCCGTTGTTCCTCGCTGCCCTTCAGCTTGAGCAAGGTGTTGTGCGCCGCTTCGTCGCTGTCGGCCTCCAGGCCCATGGCCTTCAACAGTTTGCGCAGCGAAGCTTCGGGCACTTGGCGCGCCTGACCCCAAAAATCGTCATAGCGGGTGGCCAACCCGACATGTGCGCACAGTGCCTCAAGGCCTGGGGAGATTGACGCGTTGTCCATCAGTTTGCGGTCCGATCGATCCACCAAACACCCGCCCACGGTCCAAGCCCACGGGCAGACACTTCGCCCTCCACCACTGCACCAGACGCCGGTAAGGTGGGCGCGGCAGCAGGCCAGCTCATCGCCTGCTCGGACAGGTTGACCGCCATGCGCAACGCAGCCCCATCTCCCAGCGCCCACCGCACCGAAAGCGCCCGCTCACCGATGCGCTCCGCATGGTGCTCGCCGGTCAGCAGCGTGGTCGTGTGAGGCGCGACATGGAGGCGGCGCCAGGCCAGCAGCTCACGGTAAAAGCTCTGCCAGCGTTGACCTTGCGGCTGGCTTGCGGCAGCCCAATCCAGTTTGCTGCGTTGGAAGGTACCCTCATCGCAGGGGTCGGGGATCAAGGCCTGCGTTCGCGCATCCGAGAACTGAGGGAACTGCGCGAACTCCTTGCGCCGGCCTTCGGTCACGGCCTGGCGCAGCTCGCCACTCCAATCGCTGAAGTACAGAAACGGCGTGGCCGCGCCAAATTCTTCACCCATGAACAGCAAGGGCGGCGCGGGATTGAGCAAGTGCATGGCGGTGACCAGGCGCAAGGCGGGTTCACTGACCAACTGGCCAAGGCGATCGCCCATGGCCCGGTTGCCCACCTGGTCGTGGTTCTGCAAAAAGTTGACCATGTTCATCAAGGGCTGAGGCGAGGTCGTTCGCCGCCTGGGCTGAGCATGCTCCCAGTTGTGGGGGCCGCCCTGCCAGACCAAGCCATCTGTCAGGCTGGTGGCCAGTTGGCCCAGGGTGTCGTCCGCGTATTCGGCGTAATAGCCATCCCGCTCGCCGGTCAACAGCACATGCACGGGATGGTGAAAATCGCCGTTCCACTGCCCTTCGAACCGGCCGGGTGTGCCGGGCTTGTCTAAGCGCGAGGCATCGTTGCTGTCGTTCTCAAGAACCAGGTGAATGTGGCGCTGCGGAAAGGCCTGGCGCACCCTGACTGACAAGGCCGCCATGATGTCAAGCCGAGAGTCGTCCAGCATGGCGTGCACGGCATCGAAACGCAGTCCGTCGAAGCGGTACTCTTCCAGCCAATACAGGGCGTTGTCGATGAAGAAGTCGCGCACCGTGGCGCTGCCCGGCCCGTCGAAGTTGATGGCCGCGCCCCACGCCGTGTGGTGTCGCTCCGAGAAGAAGCCGGGCGCGTAACGGGACAGGTAGTTGCCATCCGGACCAAAGTGGTTGTAGACCACGTCCAGCATCACCATCAGGCCCAGGCCGTGGGCCGCGTCGATGAAGCGCTTCAGGTCGTCGGGGCTGCCATGGCTGCATTGCGGCGCGAACAACAGCACGCCGTCGTAACCCCAGCCAAAGCGCCCGGGGTAGCTGGCCTGCGGCATCAACTGCACGGTGGTGATGCCCAGTTGGGCCAGTTCAGGCAAGCGCGCCTGGGCCGCCGCATAAGTGCCTTCGGGCGTGAAGGCGCCCACGTGCATCTCGTACATCACGGCCTCGTGCCAGGGCACGCCTTGCCAGCCCTGCGAGTGGGCCCACTCGAAACTCAGCGGATCAACGACCTCGCTGAAGTCATGCACGCCATCGGGATTGTTGCGCGATGCCGGGTCTGGCACGTCCAGCTCGCCATCGATGCGCCAACGGTAACGGCTACCCGCCGTGGCTTCGGGCACATGCAACTCGTACCACTCCCGGGCGGGATCTTCATCGCCTTGGCAGGCATTGCCATGGGCTTCGATGAAGCGCGCCTCGTCACCTTCGGCCACCAGGATTTTCAGGACCAGTTCGACACGCTTGGCACCGGGTGCCCAGAGGCGAAAATCAACGCCGCCACCTTCGCGCACTTGGGCGCCAAAGCGCATGGCATGGGCATGGCGGGTGCTCATCCGGGTTCCTGCGTGAACACGACCATGGACCGGGCGGCCAAGGGATAGGTATCGCCCGCCCGCCAGGCCAATTGGTCGGGTTGCCCGCTGTCGTGGCTGGTGTCAAAGCGCGCGGTCCAGTCCTTTTGCTCGTAGTGCGCGGGCAGGATGAATGGCACGTCCTCGTGGTGCCCGTTGATCAGCATCAACAGCGTCTCGGCATTGGCGCGCCGGCCGTGCTCATCGTACTCACCGGTGTGTCGGCCGCAGAACATGGACGCCACGGTGCGGGCCTCTGGTTGTTCCCAGGCCTCGGTGGTCATCTCGCGGCCCTCGGCATCGAACCAGGTGACGTCGCGGTGGCCGTCTTCGTCAATGTGCCCGTCCAGGAAATCGGTGCGGCGCAAGCCGGGCTGGGCTTTGCGGAACTCGATCAGGCGCTGCACGTAGGACAGCAGGCCTTGTTGCTCTGGCGTGAGGTTCCAGTCAAACCAGCTGATCTCGCTGTCCTGGCAATACCCGTTGTTGTTGCCCCCTTGCGAGCGCCCCATTTCATCGCCACCCAGCAGCAAGGGCGTGCCTTGCGAAAGGAACAAGGTGGTCAGCAGGTTGCGTTGCTGCTGCAGGCGCAAGGCGCGAACCGTTTCATCGTCGGTGTCGCCCTCGGCACCGCAGTTCCAGCTGCGGTTGTGGCTTTCGCCATCGCGGTTGTCTTCGCCATTGGCATCGTTGTGCTTGTCGTTGTAGCTAACGAGGTCTCGCAGGGTGAAGCCATCGTGCACAGTGATCAGGTTGACGCTGTCAGTGGGGCAGCGGCCCCGGTGCTCGTACAGGTCACTGGAGCCGCACATGCGGCGCGAGAGTTCGGCCACGGTGTGCTCCTGGCCACGCCAGAAATCGCGCACGGCATCGCGGTACAGGCCGTTCCACTCGACCCAACCTGGCGGAAACCCACCCACCTGGTAGCCGTTGTCGCCCAGATCCCAGGGCTCGGCGATCAGCTTGACGCGCGACAGCACCGGGTCTTGCGCCAGAGCCGCGAAGAAGCTGCTGTGGTGGTCAAAGGCCGATGCGCTGCGGCCCAGTGTGGTCGCCAGGTCAAACCGGAAACCATCCACGTGCATCTGCGTCACCCAATAGCGCAGGCTGTCCATGATCAGGCGCAACACCACCGGGTGGTGGCTGTTGAGGGTGTTGCCGGTGCCGGTGTAGTCCACGTAGTAGCGCGGGTCCTCGGGGCTGAGGCGGTAGTAAGTTGCGTTGTCGATGCCCTTGAAGCACAGCGTGGGGCCCAGGTGATTGCCCTCGGCCGTGTGGTTGTAGACCACGTCCAGGATCACCTCCAGGCCTGCGGCGTGCAGGTCCTTGACCATCTGCTTGAACTCGTTGATCGAGCCGGTGGCGCTGTAGCGCATCTCGGGTGCGAAAAAGCCGATGGTGTTGTAGCCCCAGTAGTTGCGCAGGCCGGACTCGACCAGGCGCTGGTCGTCGATGAAGGCGTGCACTGGCAGCAACTCGATCGAGGTCACGCCCAGCTTCTTCAAGTGGTCAATCACTGCGGGTGATGACAGGCCCGCGTAGGTGCCCCGATGGGCCTCGGGCACGTCAGGGTGCCGCTGGCTCAGGCCCTTGACGTGAACCTCATAGAAGATGGTGTCACGCCAAGGCACTTGCGGAGATCGGTCATCGCCCCAGTCGAATGATTCGTCCACCACCTGCGACTTCGGCATGCCTGGCGCGCTGTCGTCGTTGTTCTGCGCCAGGTCTTCGTCGACCGCGTCCAGTTCGTAGTCGTAGTGGGCAGGAGACCAATTCACCGGCCCGACGATGGCCTTGGCGTAGGGATCGATGAGCAACTTGCTGGGGTTGAAGCGCAACCCCTCTTCAAGCCGGTGCGGACCATGCACCCGGTAGCCATAAAGGGTGCCTGCAGGGCAACCGCGCACATAGCCGTGCCAGACATGGTGCAGCTTGCGCGTCAGCTCAACACGGTGGATTTCGTGGCCATCAGGCGCGTGGAAGCACAACTCGACCCGGTCGGCCGTGCTGGCGTAAAGCGCGAAGTTGGTACCACTGCCATCGAAGGTGGCCCCCAGCGGATAGGCTTGACCAGCCTCCAGGTGCCACCCATGCGCCGCCTTGGCTGCCTTCTTGTCTCCCGAAGATTTTTTCATTGCTCAGGCGTGCCGGCTGGTGAGTTCTCGCTCCACGGGAACCGTGCCCGAAAAGTACCCTCGGGGCACCACGACCACCCCGCCTTCACTGACATGAAAGCGTTGGCGGTCTTTCTCCAGGTCATGCCCGATCAACTCGCCGGGCGGAATGTGGTTGTTCTGGTCGATGATCGCGCGCTTGATGCGGGCACCAGCACTGATCACCGAGCGCTCCATCACGATGCAATGCTCCAGCTGCGCATCGGGTTCGACGATGACCGAACGGCGCAGCATGGCATGGTCAAGTCGGGCACCATTGATCACGCTGCCCGACCCCACCACAGACCGGTTGATCATGCCGTTTTCGATCTGGGCCGACTCAGCGGAATCGTTGCTTGAATAAATGGGCCACTGAGGGTTGCTCATGCGAAAGCGCGGCTTGGCGCCGAGGGTGTCGAAATGGGCTTCAAAGTACGCATCGATGGTGCCGACGTCTCGCCAATAGGCCGCCTCTTCATAAGGCTGGGTGCCAGGGATCTCGTTGGTGGCAAAGTCGTAGGCCACCAATTTGTGCGTCTTCATCATGCGCGGCAGGATGTGCTTGCCAAAATCGCTTTCCCCCAGCTCTTTGGCACGCTTCAACTCTTTCAGCAACACGTCGGCTTTGAAGATGTAGTTGCCCATTGAGGCCAGCGCATGCCCGGGGCGTCCCGGCATGGACTTGGCGGTAGGCGGCTTTTCAATGAAATCGACTACCCGGTGCTCGTCATCCGTCTCGACGATGCCAAACGATGGGCTTTGCGACAGGGGCACCGGCAAGGTCGCCACGCTCACATCGGCCTGGGTCTTGAGGTGGAACTCCACCATCTGGCGCACATCCATGCGGTAGATGTGGTCGGCCCCAAACACCGCCACCAGGTCGGGCTGGGCGCTTTCAATCAAATGGATGTTTTGAAAGATGGCGTCGGCCGTGCCCTGAAACCACTCCTTGCCCGAATGCATCTGCGGCGGCACGACGGTGATGAAATGGTTGGGGATGAACCGGCTCATGGTCCACGACTGCCGAACGTGCTCGATCAGCGACTGCGATTTGTACTGCACCAGCAGGTACACCGAATAGATCTCGGAGTTGACCAGGTTGCTGAGCACGAAATCCACGATTCGATGCTTGCCGTTGAACGGCACGGAGGGCTTGCACCGATCGGCGGTCAGCGAGTGCAGGCGCGTGCCCTCCCCGCCTGCCATCACGAAAGCCAGCACGTTTTTGCCAGCAATCATGGCAGCCTCCGCTGAGTCAGGTTAGGGTTTGCAGTCATGGCCAAAAGTCCTTGTAGATCGATGACCTACTGGGGCAATTGGCGTGCCCATTTATTCCATGGCGTAAAACTGGAAACTCTGGGGGACTCGCGTGTAATCCTGTCGTGCGCGCCTGTAAAAGCTGCGCGTCAAGGCTTGGGCGGCTCGGGCCGCGTGTTGACGGGCCAGCACAGCGCCGCCGTGATCAAGGCCAAAGCCACGTGGATGATGTACACCGGCTGGAAGTCGGCATGCTGCGCACTGCCATGGCCGATCAACACCACCGTGATCGCCACCCCCAGCACCGAGCCGATCTGGCGCGTTGCCTGGTTGACGGCGCTGCCCACCGCATAGTGCTGCGGCGGCAGCTTGTTCACGGCCGCGGCCGACAATGAAGGCAACACCATGCCCACACCCACGCCACTGAGCAGCAAGCCCGGCAACCAATCACGCAGGTAGTTCACCGTCTCGCCTGGCACGAGCAAGAACCACAAGCCGCTCGCCGCATAGACCAAGCCGCCCCCCACCAGGAAAGGCCGATGCCCCAGGCGCCCTGCCAGCCGCCCCGTGATGATCGCCACCGGCATGACCAGCAAAGGCCCCGGGGTGATGGCCAGACCCGCGCGTGGCAAGGTGTAGTGCCACACACCGGTCATGTAGAAAAAGAAGGCGAAGAACATCATTGAAAACGCGATGCCAAACGCCAGCGTCGCCAGGTTGACGTAGCTGTAGGTGCGGTGCCTGAACAGACCCAGATCCACCAACGGCGCGGGCGTGAAGCGGGCCCAGGCAATGAAGCCAATGAAGGCGATCACGCCCGTGGCAAAGGTCATCACCAGATCGGTCCGGTGCCAGCTGGGCGCATCCGACTGCACGATGCTCAAGGCAATCGTGCCCACCGCCACGATCAGCAGGCCCACTCCCACCATGTCAACGCGGCGCCGGGTGTCTGGACGAACCGATTCGGTCAGCCTGGAGGCGCCACGCCACAACGCGATCGCGCCCAGGGGCAGGTTCAGGTAGAAGGCCCACTGCCAACCCACGGCATCCACCACGAAGGAGCCCAGGCTGGGCCCGATGGCCGCCGCCAGGCCACCCACCGCTCCCCACAGGCTGATGGCCACGGCGCGCTTGTCTTGTGGAAACGCCGCCAACACAATGGACAAGGAGGCGGGCGTCAGCAAGGCCGCGCCGATGGCCTGCAACACGCGCGCCGCGATCAGCCAGCCCACGCTGCCCGACAAGCCGCAGGCCGCCGAGGCGGCCAGGAACAGCACCACGCCGAACATGAACACGCGCTTGCGCCCGTGGGCGTCGGCCAGCCCACCCGCGGGGATCAACATGGCGGCGTAGACCACGGTGTAGGCATTGAGCACCCACGACATGTCCGCAGCCGAGGCCTGCGGGAAGGCGTTGCGCAGGGCGCCAAATGCCGCGAACAGCATGGTGCTGTCCAGCGAGACCAGGAACACCGCCACGCTGGCGATCCAGAAGGCCGGCCAAGGTGAGGCTGCCGGGGCTGGCGGGTGTGGCGGTACCACATGGATGGCGAGGTGGCTGGCTGCTGAGCGCATGGCGGCGGTCCTGTCAGGGTGGTGTTGTGGTCAAGCGTCGGCCGGAGCCAGGTACACGCCCGGTTCGGCCGACAAGCCTTGCTTGACCTGTTGGGTGAACTCATCGGCCAACACTTCGTCGGCACCGGCTTCCAGCGCATCGAAGGTGCGCGCCACCACCACACCAGGGGGTGTCTTGGGCGCGTCAAACCCGGCCGTCATGTCGGTGTCGATGAAGCCCACGTGCAAGCCCAGCACCTGCGTTTTCTGCTGACGCAACTCGTGGCGCAAGCCATTGGTCAACCCCCATGCTGCTGATTTGCTGGCGCTGTAAACACCCAGCACCGGCGAGTTGATCCAGCTGACCACGGACAGCACGTTCACGATGGCGCCACCGCCGTTGGCGGCCAGAACGCCCGCGAAAGCCTGGCTCAACATCAAGGGGCCAAAGAAGTTGGTCTCCATGTGTGCCCTGGCGGATGCCACGCTGTTGGCCGCCAAAAAGCCGCCCAAGTTGGCAATGCCCGCGTTGTTGACCAGCAAGGTGACGTCGCCCAATTCGGCGGCCACCCGGGCCACATCGGCGGGGTTGGTCACGTCCAGCTTCACAGGGATGACGCCAGGCAGGGTGACCGACAAAGGGTCACGCGCACCGGCGTACACCTTGCGGGCGCCACGGGCGAGCGCCTCTTTGGCGAATGCCAACCCCAGGCCCCGGTTGGCACCGGTGACGAGAACCACAGCGTTGTCGAGTTTCATGGTGATGTCCTTAACAATTTATGATGATCATCATATTTTCGGGTTAAAAAAAAGCCACCGGCTTATCCACCGGACGGCTCGTACTGCGTGATCAAACTTTGGCGGTTGGCCTTGAGCAGCGCCTTGCCTTGAGCGTTGTCGCCCAAAGCGCGGGCCATTTGCAAGGCGCCCACCATGGTGCTGGCAACCACCATGGCCGTGCTGGCAGGGGTGTTGGCGGGCAGTGCCTTTTTCACCAAACTGACCATGCCTTGCACGCGCTGCGCCGAGGCCTCGCGCACCTCGGGCGCCTGCCGGGGCATTTCGGAGCACAAGGCCGCCACCGGGCAGCCATGCTCTGCACCGCCCAGGTGGGCATCTGACAAATAGGATTCGACCAGGGCACGGAACTCACTGGCGCCCTGGGCCTGACGCTCGGCCATGCGGCGCCTCATGTGGGCCGCGCCATCTTGGCCCGCGCGTTCCAGCGCCTCGACCAGCAAGGCGTTGCGAGAGGCGAAGTGGGCGTAGAAGCCACCGTGCGTGAGGCCGGCTTCTTTCATGATGTCGGCCACGCCCACACCCTGGTAACCCGCACGCCGGATGGCCCGTGAGGCGGTTTCGACTATGCGATCGTGGGTAACTTCGCGGCGGCTGGGTTTAGCGTCCATGTCACCATGCTAGCACAATTTATGATGGTCATCATATCCATCAAAGCATGACTCAGGCAAATGAATGTTCGTCCTGCTGCCCTGCCAGGCGCAGAACGTAGCGACGGATGTCGTCAGGCCAGGCCTGTGCCAAATCAGCCAGTCGTGCGGCGTCATCGGCGAACAAGGCGCGGCTGGCCTCTTCGAAATTGGGCAGATCGCCTGCCAAGGCAGACATCGCCCGGTAAGCGGCCTCTTGCGACTGGCGCTTGCGCTCCTGATCAGGCAATGCGCGCCGCGCCTCTTCCACCAGCTTGCGCAGGGCCACGGAGGCACCGCCCCGCTGGGCGTTGAGCCATTCCCAATGGCGGGGCAGCAAGGTCACCTCGCGCGCCACCACGCCCAAACGCGGCCGTCCGCGGCCACGGGGCTCCACGGTAGCCGCTTCGTCAGCCCCGAAGGGCGGCGCGCTCGGCGCTGGTTCCAGGCGCCGCAAGATGTCTTGCTCAGAACCACGAAGGTCCAGATCGACGAGCGCGCCCGTGGCGTCCTTGAACACCAGGATCGAATCGACTGTGTCGCCCGCTGCTTTCACAGCGAGTGCGACCTCAGGAAGTGAGCCGGTGGCCAGCAGGCGGTGCCCTACGAAGGCGGTGGCCAAATTGTGTGATGAATGTTCCATGCAAGGAATATTACCCGGATAAAACAACTTTGTCAATTAAACCCGGGTAAATTTATTCGATGGCCGTCAAGACAGCTGTGGATGAAATCCTTGTTCCTGAATGGCCATCAGGACGGCTTTCTCGGGTTGCGTGGTGACCACGTCCACAAACCCTTGTTGCAAATCGAACTGCACCAGGGCAGTCGGGTCGAGCTTCTGGATGGCCTGGGTCACCTTTTGCACACATTGCGGGCCCGCGAGGTCACGGACATTCACATGGACTTCTGAACCAATGGTCATGGTCTTGCTCCTTCTGGGTTGAGTATCAAAAACGCTTTTGGCGTGCTGGACTTTCCTTGTCGACCTTTTCGCCCGGACCGTCAAGACAAGGCCTCACAGGGGGTTGGGCGATATCATTCCGGGCAGCTTGATCTGCCTTTCTTCAACCCCATTTCTGGACACCGCCATGCCCTACATGTTGCTGATCGTTGAGCCCGTTGGACAACGGCTCACCCGCACGGAAGCCGAAGGCCGCGAAGCGTATGCCAGCATGGTTCGCTTTGGCGCCGACTTGAAGGAGCGTGGGCTGCTGCTGGCCAGCGAATCCCTGCAATCGCAGAATGGCGCCGCGCGCGTGGCCGTGCGAGGTGGCCAGCGCCGCGTGTTGGATGGCCCCTTCGCCGAAGCCAAGGAGATGATCGGCGGTTTCTTCTTGCTGGATTGCCAGACCCGCGATGAAGCCATCGCGATTGCCGCGCAATGCCCGGCGGCCGAATGGTGCGAGATCGAAGTGCGCGCCCTTGCCCCCTGTTACCAAGATTAAAAAATGAGCGAGGCGGGTGTCGAAACCGCGTCGCCTGGTTCGTCGTGTGGATGAAGGGCTGAAGTGGCCTGAGGGATTCACGGCAAACCAGGAGCATCCAGATGCGATTCATGATCATGGTGAAATCGACGTCCGACAGTGGGGACTGCGTCACATCCGACGCGGCCATGCTCGCCTCGATGGCCCAGTACCACGAGCAACTGGCCAAGGCCGGCGTGCTCCTGGACGCATCGGGTTTGCAGCCTTCATCCACGGGCTGGCAGGTGCGCTACGGCGCCAGCGGACAAGGCACGGTGCTTGATGGCCCGTCGTCCACCGGCCACCAAACGCTGTTGGCTGGCTATGCGCTGATCCAGGTGCGCTCGCGCGCCGAAGCACTGGAATGGTCGCGTCGGTTTCCAGCCCCCGCGGGCGAGGGCATGGGGGCCGAGATCGAGGCCCGCCAGCTGCACGAACAATGAACAAGGAGCACGACGTGGTCAAGACCATCCTCATCGTGGCGGCCGTGGGCGTGGCCGGCCTGCTGGTTTACGCAGCTAGCAAGCCCGACACCTTCACCATCCAGCGCAGCGTCAGCATCAAGGCGCCAGCCACCAAGCTGCATCCGCTCATCAACGACCTGCACCAGTTCAACACCTGGAACCCCTACAACCTGAAGGATCCCGCCATCAAGGGCGCCTACCGCGGGCCGGCGGCGGGGCCCGGCGCGCACTACTACTTCGAGGGCAACAAGGACGTCGGCAAAGGGAGCATTGAAATCACCGCCTCGGCGCCCGACAAGGTCTCGATGCGGCTGGACATGATCGAACCCTTCGAAGGCCACAACCAGGTCGAGTTCACGCTCGCGCCGGTTGCCGATGGCGCCCAGGTGACCTGGGCCATGCGCGGCGCCGCGCCCTTCATGTACAAGCTGGTGGGCATCTTCATCAACATGGACCAGATGGTGGGCCGTGATTTCGAGACCGGCCTGGCCAATCTGAAAACCAAAGCGGAGCAAACATCATGAGCCGTCAAATCTTCGTCAACCTGCCCGTCCGCGACCTGGACAAGACCAAGGCATTTTTCAGCAGCCTGGGCTTTGGCTTCAACCAGCAGTTCACCAACGAGAAAGCGGCCTGCATGGTCATCTCGGAAGACCACAGCTACGTGATGTTGCTGGTCGAGGACTTCTTCAAGAGCTTCATCCGCAAGGCGGTGGCCGATGCCCACCAAAGCACCGAGGTGCTGATGTGCTTGTCGTGCGACAGCCGTGCCGAGGTCGATGAGATGGTGGCGAAGGCCATCGCCGCCGGTGGCAAGGCGTCCAAGGAGGCGAAGGACCACGGTTTCATGTACGAGCATGGCTTTGAAGACCTGGACGGCCACCTCTGGGAGGTGATGCACATGGACCTGAGTGCCGCGCCGCCCCAGTTCTGATGGCAACGGCCACGCACCAAGCCATCGAGGCGGTCTGGCGCATCGAATCGGCCAAGATCATCGCGGGGATCGCGCGCATGGTGCGCGACATCGGCCTGGCTGAAGAGCTTGCCCAGGATGCCCTGGTCACGGCACTGGAGCACTGGCCCAGCTCAGGTGTTCCGGACAACCCGGGCGCCTGGCTCATGACCACAGCCAAGAACCGGGCCCTTGACCGTTTGCGGCGAGCCAAGATGATCGAGGGCAAGCTGCAAGAGCTTGGCCATGATCTGCAAGCCCAGGAGGCCTTGATCGTGCCTGATTTCGTGGAAGCGCTGGATGCTGCCCGGGCCGACGAAATCGGCGACGATCTGCTGCGGCTGATCTTCACTGCCTGCCACCCGCTGTTGTCCACGCAGGCGCGCGCGGCACTGACCTTGAAGCTGCTGGGCGGGCTGACGACCGAGGAGATTGCCCGGGCCTTTTTGGTGTCCGAACCCACGATCGCGCAACGCATCGTCCGCGCCAAGCGCACGCTGACGGCGGCCAAGGTGCCTTTCGAAGTGCCACGCGGCGAAGACCTGGCGCAACGCCTGGCCTCCGTCCTGGAGGTGGTTTACCTGATCTTCAACGAGGGCTACACCGCCACCAGCGGCGAAGACTGGATGCGCCCAGCCCTGTGCGATGAAGCCTTGCGGCTGGGCCGCATGCTGGCGGAGCTTGCCCCCCACGAGGCCGAGGCGCATGGACTGATCGCCTTGATGGAATTGCAGGCATCGCGGGTGGCCGCCCGGGTGGATGCATCGGGCAAGCCGGTCTTGCTGCTGGACCAGGATCGCACCCGTTGGGACCACCTGCTGATCCGGCGCGGGCTGAACGCGCTGGCCCGTGCCGAAGCGCTGGCCGAATCAACGGGGCAAGCGCTGGGCGCCTACGCCCTTCAAGCCTCGATCGCGGCCTGCCATGGTCGGGCCCGCACCGGCGATGCGACCGATTGGACGCGCATCGCCGCTTTGTACGACGCCCTGGCCCAGGCCGCGCCCTCACCCGTGGTGGAGCTGAACCGGGCGGTGGCGGTGGGCATGGCCTTCGGGCCGGCCGCGGGCCTGCAGATCGTGGATGAGTTGCGCCAGGATCCCTCACTGCAAGGCTACCAATGGCTGCCCAGCGTGCGTGGCGACTTGCTGGCCAAGCTGGGCCGCACGCTGGAAGCCCGCGCAGAGTTCGAGCGCGCGGCCGAACTGGCGGGCAATGCGCGCGAGCGTGAGTTACTGCTAGAACGTGCCCGGGCTTTGGGGCCGGACCTGCCTTGAACTGGCCGCCAACCTTTGCCCCGGCTTGTCGGGCTTGAGCCCGGCACCGCGCACCTCGAACTTCACCTCGGCCATGGTCTGGCCCTGCGCATCAATCAAGGCCAGATGGTGCCGACCTGGCCACATGGTCCACAGCATCGGTTTGGCGGGGCCAAGGCGCTTGCCGTCGAGGCGCCAGGCCCATTGAGAGGGCACGCCCGGCGCGGCGCTCAAAGTCAAGCGCTGCGACCGGGGCGGGATGTCGGGGTCCAGCGCGATGACGGTGCGGTCAGCCGGGGCAGTGATCAGTGAGCGGGCCGAGCCCGACAGGCTGGCCAGCTGGATGTGGCTTTGTTGCGTACCCTCCAAAAACCACTCCTGGCGCGGAGGCTCCAGTTGCCGATCGAAGCTCACCGCGGTTTGAACGACGCTGGCGGGTGCACCCGATGCCTGTGGCAGCAAGGGCCCGGCCCGGCGCTCAAGCTCGTCCATCACCGTGCGCCACACCGGCGCAGCGCCGCTTACGCCCGACACATCCCACATGGGTTCGCCGCTCGCATTGCCCACCCAAACCCCCACGGTGTAGCGCTTTGAAAAACCAATGCACCAGTTGTCGCGCATGTCCTTGCTGGTGCCGGTTTTGGCGGCCACCCAGTAGCGCGCGGCCAGGGCGTTGTCCAGGCCAAAGGTGGGCACACGGGCTTCGCGGTCGGCCAGGATGTCACTGACGATGAAGCTGGCGCCGGAGTCCATCACGGCTTTCGGGGCCAGCGCCGGGTCCGTGGCGCGCATGCGCAGTGGCGTGTGAACGCCGCCATTGGCCAGGGACCTGTAAGCGTTGCTCAGGTCGGCCAGGGTGACCTCGGCCGAGCCCAAGGCCAGGCTGTAACCGTAGTAATCGCCATTGCGTTTAAGAGGCAGGCCCAGGGCTTTCAAGCGCTGCGCGAAACGTTCGGGCGTGACCATGACCAGGGTGCGCACGGCCGGCACGTTGAGCGAGGCGGCCAAGGCAGTGCGCACTGACACCGGTCCCTTGAAGTGGCGATCGTAGTTTTGCGGAATGTAGAGGCCGCCGGGTGTCGACAAGTCCACCGGCGAGTCGTGCAGGATGGAGGCGGCGGTCATCCAGCGCTGCTCCATGGCCATCTCATACAGAAAGGGTTTGAGCGTGGAACCCGCCTGACGCAAGGCCATCACCCCATCGACCTCGGCCGCTTGCGACAGGCCGCCGCCGCTGGAGCCCACCCAGGCCAGCACATCGCCCGAGGCGTTGTCGATGACGATGACGGCGCCGTCTTCCACATGGCGCTCTTGCAGGCCTGCCAGGTGCTGGCGCAAGGTGTCTCGGGTGAAGCGCTGCAGACGCGCATCCAAGGTGCTCTTGAGAGAGACTGGCTTGGCCGCGCTTGCGGTGGCTGCATTCAAGGCCAACAGCCGGCGTGCCAGATGAGGCGCGATCTGGCGGTCAGCGTCCAGACGTTCAGCGGGGCGGCTGGCCAGGACCTGTTCCGTGTAGGTGGACAAGAACACGCACGCCTTGGCCCGGCCTTGCGCGGTGAGGATGCCGCAAGCGCGGCTGGACACGGCCAGGGGCTTGGCGTTGGGGGCGCGCACCAAGGCTGCGGCAATGGCCGCCTCCTGGGCGTTCAGGCCACTCGGGTACTTCTGGAACAAGCGGGCTGACATGGCCCCAATGCCGACCAACTCGCCCCTGAAGCCGACGAGGTTGACGTAGGCCTCCAGGATCTGGTCCTTGCGCCATTGGCGTTCCAACTGCCAGGCGGTGCTGACCTGGCCCACTTTCGCGCTCAGCGACCGGCCGCCCTTGGGCGTGGCCAGTTCGGCGTCCAGCAGGCCGGCCAGTTGCATGGTCACGGTAGAGGCGCCGCGCGTGCGGGTGTTCCACAGGTTGGCCCACGCGGCAGCACCGACGGAAGACCAATCAACGCCACCGTGCTCGTAGAAGCGCTTGTCTTCCGAGAACAGCAAGGCCTGCCGGAAAGCGGGCGACACCTGCGCCAAGGGCACCCAATCCGACCGCTGGGCGCGTGTGTCGGCGCGCAGCTGCTGAACGGGCTCGCCATGGCGGTCCAGCAGCACGGCATCCGACGACCGGTACCGCGCCTTGACCTGCTCGAAGCTGGGCAAGGCCAGCGCGGCGGTGCAGGCCATGGCCCCAGCCGCCAGCACACACCATGAACGCCAAGTGCTGCCCATCATGGCCTCAAGGCCCCACCGCCACGGGCGCGTTGGGGAACTCGCCGAACATCTCGGGCGCGTACATGGCCTCGACGCGCGTTTGCGGCAGGCCGAAGGTGCCGGGGTTGTTCAAGCGCACCGTGTATTCCAGCACCAACGGGCCCTTGGGCAGGTAGCGGTAGTAGGAACGGAAGGCTTCGAAGCTGCGCTCCTGGTAGGCCAGCCAACCACGGCTGTCCTGCCGCTCATCGGTTGTGCTCATGGCATCGTCGCGGCCCAGCCCCGAGCCCAGCAAGGTCGAACCACCAGGGATAGGGTCGTTGACCACCACCCAGGTCATGTCGGCCTGCGCGTCAATCTGCAGGTGCACGCGCAGCACGTCGCCCCGGCTGTATTGGCCCTTCACCTTCTGCTCCACCGGCGTGATGGTCTTGGTGATGCGGTAACCGCTGCTGAAAGGCGTGGTCAGGCGGATGGCGGCCTTGCTGGTGAAGGTAAGCCATGGCTTGCCCGTGCCTTCGTGCGTGACCTTGACGTTGCTGCCTGCCGGGCTTGATGCACTGCCAGCCACGGGCTTGGGCCAGCCCAGCGCCACCTTGCCGCCATCGGGCGATTGGCTCCACGAAAAGTTCTGTGGCGCCGGCCCGGGCTCGAAGCCAACCTTCGACGTACCGGTGACCGGATCGCGCTCAAAGCGTTTCGAGAAGGCCTCGATGGCGACCGAACCCCAGGCGTTGGACACCGTGGTGGACCAACGGCCGCGCTGCTGGCGTTGCAAGGTGCCGGTGACTAGGCGCGGCAGGTCGTCTTTCCAGGCGGCCTTGGGCAAAGTGGCCAAGATCATGCGCACGCTGTTGACGTCGCCATTGGCCATCAGCCACCACCAACTGTCATCGCGCTCGGTCGAGAAGCCCAGGCGCGTGCCCTGCACGTTCAAACGCGCACGCAGGATCTGCTCGGCCTCCAGCATGCGCTTGTCGCGCTCGGGGATGTCCTTCACACGATCCAGGATGGACAGCCAATCGATGACGGCGCTGGTCGGCCACTGGTTGGGCAGGATCTGCACCGAGTCCAGCATGCGCGCTTGCACTTTGCCCGTGCGCGACAGCGCCTCGATCGCGGCCAGCTTGCGCACGTCCAAATCACCGTTCTTCAGAAAGGCCGGCACCCAGAAGTCGCGCTTGATGCGGCCTTCGACAAAAGCAGCCAAACCGCGCTCCATGCGCAGGCGCGTGTCGTCGGGCAGGCTGAAGTCGTAACCCAGCTTGCTGGCTTCATCGCTGATGGCCAGCAGGTAAGCGGTCAGGCTGTCGCTGCCGGTGCGGCCCGAACTGGCCGAAGGCGGGAAGTAATGCGCCAGGCCATCGTCATCCAGGTACAGCGGGATGCGGCTGGCCAGGCTGCGCCAAGCCTCGACATCGCGCAGGCCGATGGCGATGGAGGCGCGTTGCTCCAGGCAATCCCACAGGTAACGCTCGAAGAAGTCACGCACACCGGGCAGGCCGTCAGACAGCTTGGGCTTGAAGGCGACTTCGATGCCGCCGCGGGGCACGCCTTGCGCATCGGCCAGGGCCGTGGCGGGCATACCGATGGGGATGCTGACGCTGCCTTTGTCCAGTTGCATCAAGGTGGCTTGCTGCACCGTCACGGGCACGGCTTCGGCCACCTTCTGCGTCACCTTCATGCGGTCACGCACGGCGCCCGATTCGGCCGACACCGTCCATTCCTGCTGCTTGACATTGAAGGGCACGGTCACGTCCCAACCCGCTTCGGCAGCAGCGTTGGGTTCGATGCGAATGCGCTGCGCGGGCAAGGTATCAGTGCCGACCTGCGCGGTGAACGAGGCCTCCATGGCCTGGGCCGTGGTATTGCGCAAGGTGAACATGGCCCGATAGCGGTCACCCTCGCGCACCAGCGGCGGCACGCCCGAGACGATCTGCAGATCCTGCGTGGCAGCGATGCTGGCGCGCCCTGTGCCGAACAAACCCGCGTTGGCGCCCTGCACCGCATCCGCGATGACGACGATGCGGAAGGACGTGAGCGAATCGTTCAAGGGCACCTTGACGACCGCCTCACCCTTGGCATCGAGCACCACGCGCGGGTTCCACAACAGCAAGGTGTCGAACAACTCGCGCGTGGGGAACTGCCCGCCCCCACCACCCGGTGGCGCGGCCTTCTTGCCGAAGTGCCGCTTGCCGATGATCTGCATCTGCGCGGTGGCGGTGTCCACGCCATAGCCGCGCTTGCGCACCATGGCGCCCAGCAGATCCCAGCTGTCGTTGGGGCTGAGTTCCAGCAAGGCTTCGTCCACGGCGGCCAGGGCCACTTCGGTGCCGGCAGGCGCGGGTTGGCCGTTCGGCAAGCTGACCTTCACGCGCACCTGGCTGGTCGCGCGGATCGGGTAACGCGCCTTGTCTGGCTGCACCTCGACCTTCAAGCGGTGCCCCGCCGTGCCCACCTCGATCTCGGCGATGCCGTACTTGAAGGCCGGCTTGGACAGATCGACCATCGCGGTGGGCATTTGGTAGTCGCGGCCATCGTCATTGAAGGCCTTCCACCATTCAGTGGGCGAGCGCCAGCCCCAGGTGAAGAAGCTGTACCAGGGCACCTCGTGCACGCGGCCACGCACGGCCAGCACGGACACGAACACATTAGGGCCCCACTCGGCCTTCACGTCCAGAGAGATGGTCGGGTCCTTGCCGTTGAGTTCGAGCGTGCGGGTCTCGATGATGCCGTTGCGCTCGATGGCGACCAGCGCCGTGGCATGGCGGAAGGGGCTGCGCACCTGGAACTTCGCGGTCTGGCCCGGCTCGTAGCTGCGCTGCTCGGGGATCACGTCCATGCGATCCTGGTTCTCGCCACCGAACCACAGTTCACCCTGGCGCGTTACCCAAACAGAGGCAGCCGAGCGCGCGGTGTTGCCGGCGGCGTCATTGGCTTGCGCGATCAGTTCAACCTCGCCAGCGGACTTCAGCGTGCCCTCGCACAGCACCAGGCCGCGCGCATCGCTGGTGCCGCTGCACACCTGACCCAGGTCTTCATCGGCATTCTGATTGTCATAGGCATAGAAGCCGCCCACCAGGCGCTTGCGGGTGGAGTTGGTGCGATGGGCGACGGCGCGCACACTAACGCTCACGCCCGCCTTGGGCTGGCCAGCGGTGTCCAGCACCACCACTTGCGTGGCCACCTTCTGCTTCACCGACACCCATTCCTCGGTGCGCACGCCCAGCGCCAGGCCGGCGGGCCACACGGGCACGGTCTGGCTCAAGGTCTGCACCTCGCCATTGGGGTCGGCGTAGGTGGCCTGCACCAGCATCTCGCGCGGCACCTTGGTGGCGGGCAGCTTGGGCAGCAGCACATTGCCAGCACCATTCTTGTCCAACGTCACGGGCAGCTTGTCGGCCACCAGCTTGGCGCGCTCTTCAGGCGTGTAGACCGACGACTCCTCATCGCCCTCGTCCACATAGTCTTCCGAGAAGAAAGACTTGGCATTGGGATCGCGTGGCTCGCGTGGTGGGTTGAAGCGGAAGCCGGGATAGCGCTCGGTGCGCAAAGCCGACTCCAGGTTCGCATCACGCCATTGGGCCGACACGCGCACCGGCAAACCCGCCGCGCCGCCGCCATTGCCGTAGTTGATCTGCAAACCCAGGCTCACGTCCTTGGGCTGGATCAGCGCGGCCTTGGGCGGGATGATGCGGCCGGTCATCACCGGCAGGCGGAACTCCTCGACGCGGAAGCTGCCCGTGCTCACACGCTGGCCATCGCGGACCAACTGGATGTTGTAGACACCCAGCTTGGCGTCTTCGGGGATGGCGAAGCTGGATTCGGCATGGCGGCCGCGCCAGCTCAGTGCTTGCGAGAACTCCTGGCCCGTGCCCTCGTGCACGATGGTCAGCGTGGGCGGCAGCTCACGGGGGTCGACCAGGCCCAGGCCCGTCAGCTTCTCAAGACGGGCGTGGTGCTGCATGGACACGGTCTGGCCAGCGCGCAACAAGGTGCGGTCCAGCACCGAGTGGTAGATGCTGGGCGATGGCACGTCCGACCAGCTGGTGTTCACATGAAAGCGCCAGGGCTCGATGCCCTGGTTCCAAGTCGACCACACAAAGGCCATGTCGGCACGGCCGTGCGCATCCGTCTTGCGGGCACTGACGAAGTAGCCTGTTTCGTTCTCGTTGCGCGAAGCACCGCTCTGGCAATACTCCCAGGTCAGGCGCGGCAACTCTTTTTTGACCATGGCCAAGCCCAGTTTGTCCGTGCGCCCAGACCACACCACTTGGCCCTGGCAATCCGAGATCTGCACCTGCGCAGCTTCCACCGGCTTGCCTTTGTCCAGCGTCGTCACCCACACCAGCGAGTTGTTGGTGCTGGTCTTGAAATGCACGCCCAGGTTGGTGACCAGCACGCTGGTGCGCACGAACATGGGCGCATCGCGGTCCAGCAGCGCCTGGCCCAGCTTGGCCGATTCAACCTCCACCACGTGGAAGCCGGGCTGGTTCATGGGAATGCCGATGACCTCGAATGGCCGGGCATCAACCTTGGCATCGCCGGACGGCAAGCTCAGCTTCTTCGCGTCGGCTTCGCGGTTGAGAAGACTCACCGTGCGGGTCTGGACCACATCGGGCCGATCTGCGTTGTCGTCTTCCTCATCCTCGGGCACCGCTTCGCCATATCGCTTGGCGGGTCGCGCCGGCTTGGCTTTTTTAACGGGTGGCGGCAACTTGATGCCCAACTCCGACTGGACTTCGTCGCGAGGCAAACGCCCCTCGTTGTAGCGCTTGACCTTGGCCAGCCAGTCGATGATGGCCTGGTCATCGGCCAGCTTCAGATCGCGCACCGCACTGCCCGGCGTGGCCAGGCCTTTCACCTTCAGATCACCTTCAATGCGGCGCACGGTCAAGGGCAGCATCGGCTCGGCGTTCAGTTCCAAGATGCCAAACGTGGCCGCGGGGAACTTGGCCAAGGCCGGGGCCTCGGCCGTGCGTGTCTTCAAAGGGAAGGCGCTGGCGTTGCTCAGCACACGGCCCGCATCGTCACGCAGGTCGGCGGGCAGCTCGATGCGGATGTCGGCGCTTTCAGGCAAGGGGCCTTTGAACTCCACGGCGCTGACGCCACTGTCCGACGGGTCGATGCCCACCTCACCCTTCTTGCGGCTGAACAGGTAGAAGAACTGGCGGATGCCGTTCCGCACCACCGACAGCAGTTGCTCTTTGGTCTCGCCACGTTGCTGCTCCACCTCAGGCTTGCGCTGGCCATCGGGCGCGATCAGAACGATTCGCTCGGCCAGCTTGCGGGGCACGGGCGATGAAAACTCGATCCGCATCGGCCTGATGGGCAGGCAATCCGCGCGCGAACTCGTGCGCTCGCAAGTGAAGCTGGCGCTGAACGGCGGGCGAACGGCGTAGTCCAGGGTGCGGTCGTTCGAATTGGGCACGCCCGATGGCGTGGCAATGCCGCGCGCCCAGACCACCTGAACCCGGGCATCGTTGGGCAAAGGCCGCGCGCACTGCACCGTGGCCACACGGGCCTGCTGCGGCAACAGGTCAACCGCCTTGAGAATCGCGTCGCGCACGGCACCCGTCACCACTTTCAAGGGCAGTTGTTCGCCCAGGCCCGCGACCTCGCAGCGCCCATGCCGCTCAATGCTGGCCGCCGTGGCCGCGCCAGTGAGCAGCAGCGCAAACACTTGCTCTTCCTCGATCCGACTGCCCTCGCCCGCCACGGGGTAGGCCCTCACGATCGTTGGGCCACCCGTGCTGAAATCGTAAGCGGCCGGGCCTTGCACCGCATCACCGGCCAAGGTCTTCAAGCCAGACTTCAACTTGAAGCTGCACTTGGTGCCTGCCGGCACGTCCTGCGTGAAGTCATGCACCCAGGTCTTGTCATCCACCCAACGGCCCGAGCCCGCTGGCGGCGTGCTGTTGAGGCAAGCCAGATCGAACGGCGATGGCAACTTGGGATCGCCAAAACGCACCATCGATTCCGTGAACGTGGCCCGCGCCTGCCTCACCTTGGCCACCTCGCCCTGCGGCGAAAAGGTCTGCACCGTGGCTGCGGACAACACCCCCGTGGTCAAGGCCAACGCCGTCCAGGCCAGTGCCTTGGGCATGCTGCGGCGAAACCAATGTTGACTCATGGGGCGTCCTCTGCTGTGTTGTCGTGGCAGGCACGATATCAGCCTTCGGACCAGGCCAGCGGCCACCCTCCTTCATGCAGGCGCCCTTGTTTGACCTGAATGCGCCAAAGGCGCAGTGCGCCGGCATGCTCGGCTTGCTCCGGGCTGTCATGCTCGACCTTCGCCAAACCCTGCAACCACAGCAAGGCACCACTGGCAAAGTCAATGAACAGCAAGCCGACCCGGGGGTTGCTCACGATGTTGCCCAGCGTGTTGAACATGAAGTTGCCGGTGTAGTCGGGCACCGTCAACACCGTGCCATCCGTGGCTTCGCGCACCTTCACGAAACCAGACAGGCCACCCCGGTGCGAAACATCCACCCCTTCGCTTCGGGGCACATCACCACCTTGGGCATGGGCCGACGCCGAGGCCACAAAAAACGTGTCGGCTTGCTCGATGATGGCCCGAGCCGTGGCCGACAGATGCGCACCCTCCGTCAACACCTGGGCCATGCCGGCTGCCGCCCCTTCGGGCTGCCAGACCGCTTCCCGAGGTTGGATGTACTTGGGGCAGTTGCCAAAACTCTGCCGCACCGCCACCGAGGCGCCCACTTCGTCCACCGCCATCAACACGCCATTCATGCGATTGCGTCGGCGCGTGTGTGGCTGGATGCCCAGCAAACCCACTTGCGCACCGGCTTGCCAGCTGCCAGCCAGGGGGTCGTCGGCCAACAAGCCGCCCCGCAAGT
The DNA here is from genome assembly GCF_918741295.1 of Aquabacterium sp. CECT 9606. Lineage (GTDB taxonomy): Bacteria > Pseudomonadota > Gammaproteobacteria > Burkholderiales > Burkholderiaceae_C > Aquabacterium. The sequence goes on along the minus strand of NZ_CAKKNB010000005.1, from coordinate 59,670 downwards.
GCAACACCTGGGGATCGGGCGAGACCATGAACCCCGGCGGCCCCGCCATCATCGAGGCCCACGGCCAGCCTTGCGCATCCAAGGCCCCGATGATGAGGAAAGGCAAGGTGGCAAAGAAGTCGCGGTGCTGCTGGGGCATGTGATCGCGGATGAACTGGCGCCCTCTGGACTCCATCACCTCGCGCACGCCGGCCAGGGTTTGCATGTGCTGCTCGCCGGCATGGAAAGGCGAGTCGGCCCCGGGCGCGTTCATGCTGCAGGCTTGCTAAAAGGCTGGGTGGATGGCATGGGCACGAAGCCTGGCAAGGCCTCCACCTCGGCCAACCACCGTTGCACCTGGGGATAGTCTTCCAGCGCAATGCCACCTTCGGGCACGCGGGCGGTGTAGCTGTACATGGCCACATCGGCCACCGTCGGGTGCTGCTCGGAGGCCAGAAAGCGCTGGCCGCTCAAGCGCTGATCCATCACCAACAGCAATTGCCTGGCGGTGTCCAGCACGGCCTTGTCCGGGGTGCCGCCCACCAGCGTGGTCCAACGCGCCTTGGCCGCACCATGCGCCAATGGGCCTGCGGCCGCGCTCAGCCACCGCTGAACCTCGGCGATCTGCGCTGGCGCCTCGGGCCACCATTGCCGCTGAGGGTCGTACTTCAAGGCCAGGTAGGTGATGATCGCGTTGCTGTCGGCCAAGGTCAGCGGGCCGTCTTCCAGCACGGGCACTTGGCCAAAAAGGTTCTTGCTCAAAAAAGCCGCGCTTTTGTGTTCGCCCCCGCGCAGATCGACCGGCACCTGCTCGAAGGACAAACCCAGCAAAGACAGGAACAAGCGCACACGATGGGCGTGGCCAGACAGGGCGAAATCATGCAGGCGGATGGACATGTGAGGGCTCCTTGGTTGAACAGTGCCCTCAGCTTATGGCCAGAGATCGGCCATGTGAATGGGCGTGGCAGACAAGTCATCATTGCAATTTGCGCAACAATGGACGATGGACCAGCTTGATTCAATGCGCGTATTCGTGGCCGTGGCCGACGCCCAAAGCTTCGCGGGCGCCGCCCGGTTGCTCAAATGCTCACCCGCCGCCGTCACCCGCGCGGTGGCCGCCCTGGAGCAGCACCTGGGCGCACGCTTGCTGCACCGAACCACCCGCAGCCTGCGCCTGAGCGAGGCCGGCGAGCGCTACGTGGCCGATTGCCGCCGCATCCTCGCCGAGCTGGACGAAGCCGATGCCGTGGCCAGTGGCGCCCACGTCGATCCACAGGGCGAGCTCAAGATCACTGCGCCCGTGCTGTTTGGCCGCATCCACATGGCGCCCTTGTTGCTCGATTTTCTGAAAGAGCACCCGCGCCTGAGCGCCAGGGCCATGTTCGTGGACCGCCTGGTGCACTTGATCGACGAAGGTGTGGACGTGGCCCTGCGCATCGCGCACCTGCCCGATTCGTCCCTCACCGCCCTCAAGGTCGGCACCGTGCGCCGGGTGATCGTGGCTTCGCCCGACTACCTCGCGCGCCACGGCGAGCCACTGTCGCCCGACGACCTCGCGCGGCACGATGCGATCGGCATCTCCACATCTGGTGGCCCATTCACGCCTTGGCAGTTCGCGCGACCGGGCGCTGCCCACCGCGATCTCCACCCGGCGCCCACTCCCCGCGTGCAACTGACCGTCAACGCCAGCGAAGTGGCCATCCTGGCGGCCAAGTCGGGCCATGGCCTGGTCCGAACCATGTCCTACCAGGTGGCCGAAGATGTGGCCCGTGGTCACCTGCGCATCGTGCTGGCCGACTGCGAACCCGTGCCCGTGCCCGTGCACCTGGTGCATCCCGAAGGCCGGCACGCCGCCGCCAAGGTCCGCGCCTTCCTGGACTTTGCCGCGGCACGGCTGCGCGCCCACCCTGCTCTCAACGATGTTGATCCACCACGGGCACAGTGATTGCAGCTGAAGCTTCAGGTGGCCATTCCGGCCACCCCCTCAGCAGGAGACTTGCCATGGCAACAACAGTGCCCGACTCTGCAACGCCCGAGATCCAGACCATCTACCGCCAGCTGGAAAAGGGCCTTGGCCATGAACTGGTCAACGACGACAACGTCTTCGCCCTGATTGACTTGGCAAAGCACCACGGCCACCAATTGCTCGAGCGTGAACTGCGAGAATGGCAAGCCCCCTGCTCCACGCCCGACGACCGCCCCCGCACCATCGCCCCCAGCGGCGGCTTCAACAAGGAACACGTCAGGCATTGAACCCGGTGATGCCGGCGTAGGCCACCCTGACCTCTTCAACACCGTGCGTGCGCTCCAACCGCCGCACGATGAAGTGTCCACGGGCCATGCGCTGGAAGTGCTCCATGAACAAGGTGTTGATCACCGCCCCGCCCACCGCGCCCACGATGGGCACGGCCTGGGCCATCACCTTTTCAGACACGTTGACTGAAAAGCGCGAAGCGACTTGCGCGATGAACTGCACCAAGGCGGTCCCCTTGCGCTGAACCAAACCCTTTTGCGCCGCGTGCCGAGCGGCTTCTGACACCGCCTGGGCCATGGCTGCACGGGCCGCGAAGTAGCCAGCCTCGGCTGCATCGTCCTGGCCCGAGCGGCCCCCCAGCGCCAGCACTTGCACGCATTCAAGCTGCGACTCCGGCGTGCTCAAATCCTCGCCCTCACTGCGCGCCACATCGGCGATCGAGCGCAACATGATCGTCGTCGACACCGGCAACTCGATCAACAAGGTGGACAGGCCAAAGGCACCGCCCAAAGCGCCCGACGCCCCCACGGCCAGCTTGTGCCACCCGTTGGACGAATGACTCGCGGGCAAACTGTTCATGGTACTCAGGGCCACGTCCATGGCTTTGGCAATGGCCTTGCTGGCCGCCTCGTTGACCACCGAAGCCCATTTTTTGGGCAGCATGCCGTAGCCCTTTTCCAGGGGCGTGCCCAGCACATCGCTGATCCGGGCCACCAGGCCTGGGTTTTCAAGCAAGGCCTTGGCTTGGCGCAGTTCGCCCAGGTCGGCAGAAGAAAGTGGCATGGTCGAATCCTTTGGTTGCATGCTTGGCTAGCAAATGATGCGCCCGTGGTGGCCCACTGCACCCTTTTGCGCCCGACAAAACCCTGCCTGGCTTGCAACTTCGCGGCAAAGGTATCCTGCGCACCATGCATGACGCGTGCGCTCCAGGTTTTCTTCGCCGCCTTTTCATCATGGCCACCCTCGCGGTCGGGCACTGCACGCCCGCCATGGCCGAGTCGCTGCGCTGCAACGGCAACATCGCCTCCGAAGGCGATTCCCGCATGTCCGTTCTGTACAAGTGCGGCCAACCGGTGCTGGCCGACAGCTTTTGCGCCCCGGTGTACTACGCCCCGACGCTGATGCCGGTACCCCAACCGTTTGCCAGCGTGGTGATCCCCTGCCAACCGGTGGAGGAGTGGCTCTATGACCGCGGTGAGGGCAACCTGATGGCCACGGTGCGCTTCAGGGCCGGCGTGGTGCAGACCATCAGCTACGGCCGAAGCCCACGTTGAGCCTCGTGGCCAGGCGGTGGAAGTTGCTGCGGTCCATGCCCGCCTCGCGTGCGGCCGCCGCCATGGCACCGCCATGCTTGGCCAAGGCCGCCTCAATCCACTGCCGCTGAAAGGCATCGGTGGCAACCCGCAGCCCTTCGCCATCCAGCACCACAGTTGGCGGCGCTTCATGCCCTGATGCTCTCAGTGCCGGCTCTGCGTGGGCGGCTTCACCCAGGTTGAGGTGAACCGGGTCGATGGCCACCCACCTTGCAGACCGCCCTTGCTCGGACAGGGCCCTCAGCGCAGCGCGGTTGATCAGATGCTCCAGCTCGCGAACATTGCCCGGCCAGTCATAGGCCAGCAACGCCGTTTTGGCCTGGGGTGACAAACGCAGATTGCGTGCCCCCAGGCGGTGCTGGTTTTCTTCCAGAAACCCGCCCGCCAGGCTCAGCACATCGCGGCCACGCTCTCGCAGGGGCGGCACATGCAGCGGATACACCGACAAGCGGTGGTACAGGTCGGCGCGAAAACGCCCTTGCGCCACCTCCTGCTTCAGATCCCGGTTGGTCGCGGCCACCACCCTCACGTCTACCCGCAGTGCCTTGTCGCTGCCCGGCCTTTGCAGCTCCCCGCTTTGCAGCACCCGCAGCAACTTGGCCTGCACCGCCGGTGACAGTTCACCCACCTCATCCAGGAACAAGGTGCCGCCATCGGCCAGCTCGAACTTGCCAACGCGGTCCTGAACCGCCCCGGTGAACGCGCCTCGCTTGTGACCGAACAGCTCACTGTCGGCCAGGGTGTCGGGCAAGGCCGCACAGTTGAGCTGGATGAGGGGTCGATCGTGGCGGGCGGATTGGGCATGCAGTTGCTGGGCCACCAATTCCTTGCCGACACCTGTTTCGCCCAGGATCAGCACCGTCAGATCCGAAGACGCCACGATGTTGATCTCGCTCAGCAATTGCTGCAGCGGCCCACTGTGGCCCAACAAGCGCCGCGGCTGCTGGCCCGTTTGCAGCAAGGCCCGTGACACGGCCTGCTCACGTTCGGCACGCTCGGCCAGCGCGCCAATGGTGTCCTGCTTTTCTATGCCGTCTTCCAGCAAAGCGGTCAACGCCCGCAGTTGCTCGGGCGACACATCGGCCAAGCCGCCGGGCGTCAAGGCATCAAGGGTGACCAAACCCCACAAGCGCCCTCCCAACCTCAAAGGTGCGCCCATGCAGTCGTGCACCGGCAGGATGTGCGGGTGCCCCGCCACCAGGCCATCGTAGGGATCGGGCAGAGGGCAATCAGGGGGAAAACGCAAGCCCTGGCCGCTGGACAGCAATTGCGCCAGCCTGGGGTGTTGCGACACGGCAAACCGCCTGCCCAGCGTGTCTTCGCTCAAGCCATCAATGGCCACGGGCACCAGCACATCGCCCTCCAGCCGCAGCAAGGCCGCCGCATCGCACTTCACCAGTGCCCGCGCCGCAGAAAGAAGCCGCTGGCATGGCGTCATCACGCCTTCTTTGGTCAATTCGACAACATTCATGTCATTTCGACAACAATTACGTTGCAGTCATTTTAACAACGCACTACACCGGTGTGTGATAAATCAAGCACTTGCAAGCGCCGTGGGTTTGGCACGGAATTTGGATTGAATCGGCAAACGTTCAAACCACCTCCAGGAGCCCAAGCATGTTTTCAGCCCAGACCATCGCCCTCATCAAGGCCACCGTGCCCGTGCTTCAACAGCATGGCGAAGCCATCACCACGCACTTCTACCAGTTGATGTTGCGCGAGCACCCGGAGCTCAAGGCATTCTTCAATGAAGCCCACCAGGCGCAAGGTACCCAGGCGCGGGCCCTGGCAGGTGCCGTGCTGGCCTACGCCGCCAACATCGACCGCCTGGAAGCCTTGGCAGGCGCCCTGCCCCGCATCATCCAAAAACACGTGTCTCTGGGCGTTGAGCCTCAGCACTACCCCATCGTGGGCCAATGCCTGCTGCGCGCCATCAAGGAGGTGTTGGGTGATGCCGCCACCGACGACATTATCGCCGCCTGGGGTGAGGCCTACACGGCCCTGGCCGACTTGCTGATTGATGCAGAAGAACAGGTCTATCAGGCCAATGCCGCCAAGCTGGGCGGATGGCGTGGCACCCGAGCCTTCAAGGTCGCGCGCAAGGAAACTGAAAGCGAGCTGATCACCTCCTTCTACCTGGAGCCCAGCGATGGCGGAGCGCTGCCGGCCTTCCAGCCCGGCCAGTACCTGACCTTGGTGCTCAAGGTTCATGGGCAAGAACTGCGCCGCAACTATTCCTTGTCAGACGCGCCCGGCAAGCCCTGGCTGCGCATCAGCGTCAAACGCGAAGCCGGTGGGCTGGCGTCCAACTGGTTGCATGACGAGGTCCAGGTTGGGCAAGAACTGCAGGTGCAGGCGCCCAGTGGCGACTTCGTGCTGGACGAAGCCACCCGCCCCTTGGTGCTGATCACCGGCGGCGTGGGCATCACACCCGCGATGAGCATGCTCGAAGCCCATGCCGGCTCGGGCCGCCCCATCCACTTCATCCACGCTGCCCGGCATGGCGGTGTGCACGCCTTCCGTGCACGGGTGGATGAACTTGTCGCACAACATGCGAACGTGCGCGCCACGTACGTCTACGAAGAGCCGCGTGGCACCGAGGCACCCCACACCATCGGCAGGGTCAGCCAGGATTTGCTCAGCCAGCATTTGCCGGATGACCGTGATGTGGACGTCTACTTCATCGGCCCCAAGCCCTTCATGCAGGCCATTTACCAGTTTGGCAAAGACCTGGGCGTGCAGGCCAACCGGCTGCGCTTCGAATTTTTTGGGCCCACTGAAGCCCTGGCATGAACCATCAAGCGGGGTCGTGAGCGGCTCCGCTGCCCCCGGGCTGGCACAAAGCATGCATCCGAGTTTGGCTCGGGAGACATGTCGTGACCAGCCAACACGAACGGCGCTTGCAGCCCCGCTCTATGCCAGACACTTTCGCCCGGATTGAAATCACCCGGGTGAATGCGCGCGTGCCCATGAATCGTGCGGAGCAACGCCTCGCTTTGCTCATCTGGGTTTGCTCCATTTGCATTGCATTGCTGACGCTGTCCAAGGCGATTGAACTGCTCTGTCGCCTTTTCAAAGCCCTTGCCTAGGAAGCCGCCTGCGGTTCACGTCTCGGCACGTCATGCCCCGGGCATGGGCAGGATCAAGCTGGTGAACTCACCTCACCACTAAATCTGACAGCAGCAGGATGAGTTCGGCTACGTCGAACGGCTTAGCCAGATGGGCTTGGTAACCCGCAAGCAACGCCTTTTTTCGGTCTTCGGCCCGCGCGAAAGCAGTGAGGGCAAGCGCCGGAATTTTCTCGTTCTTTGCCTCGTTCGCACGAAGCAAGCGCATGAATTGGTAGCCATCCATTCCCGGCATGCCGATGTCACTCACAATGGCTCGAGGCCTGCGTTGCTGAAGGGCTGCCATAGCGCCTTGCGCGGATTCGAAGCAGGTGACCTCAGCGCCCACACCTTCGAGTACGCGCTGTAGCAGCTCACGTGCGTCAGCCTCGTCGTCTATGACATATATGTGAACTCCCGTAAGATCAGGCAGTCCTAAATTGTCTGAAGACGGCTCCTCTGACGTGGGATGAATGCGCAGTTCGCGCTCGTCTTCCAGCTGCACTATGGAGACGGGGAGATTGACAAAGAACGTCGACCCTTTTCCTTCGCCCAGGCTTGATGCACGGATTGATCCACCGTGCAGCTCAACCAACTGCTTGCTGATTGACAACCCAAGCCCAAGGCCACCGTGTGCTCTCGTTGTTGAACTGTCTTTCTGGGCAAAGCGATCGAACACGTATGGCAAGAAGTTTGCCGGAATGCCGGCACCCGTATCGCTGACGCTCAGCTCGAGATGTGAGTTGATGCGCTGAAGAAGGACATGGATCTGCCCGCCCTTCGGCGTGAACTTGACCGCGTTGGTCAAGAGGTTCCACACCACCTGCTGCAAGCGATCACTGTCGCCGCAGACCACCGTCTGGACCGGGTCAAGCATGACCTTCATGCGAATGTCTTTGGCCTCGGCAGAGGGGCGTGCAGTGTCTACGGCGGCCTGAACGATGTCCGACAGGGATATTTGTCGGATGTCGAGCCGCAGCTTCCCGCTCATGATCCTGCCGAGGTCAAGAAGATCATTGATGAGCTGCGCCTGCGCCCGCGCGTTTCTATCGATGACCTGGATCCCCTTCTTCTGCTTGTCTGACATGCCCGAGTCATCTCTCAGCAGGATCTGAGTCCAACCCATGATTGCGCTCAAGGGCGTGCGCAACTCATGCGACAGGACGGTTAGGAACTCATCCTTTGCCCGCGCGGCTCGCTGCGCTTCCATGCGCGCGGTGCGCTCGGCTTCAAGCAAACTTTCGTGCTCATGCGTTGCAGCCTCAGCTGCCTCGTTTCGCTTTCGCTCTGTCAGGTCGCGCGTAAGCTTGGCAAAGCCGATTAGCCGGCCGGCGTCGTCTCTCAGCGCTGTGATGGTGACATTCGCCCATAATTTGCTGCCGTCTTTCCTCAGGCGCCAGCCTTCGTCAACGAAGCTGCCCTTCAAGGTGGCCTCCTGCAATTCGTAGTCGGGCCAGCCGGTCTCCCTGATCTCGGGCGGGTAAAAAACTGAGAAATGTTGCCCGATGATTTCTTCGCTCTTGTAGCCTTTGATGCGTTCAGCGCCAACATTCCATGTGGCAACGTTACCGTTGACGTCGAGCATGAAGATCGCATAGTCGGAAACCCCTTCGACCAGCAACCTAAAGCGTTCTTCGCTCCGGCGCAGCTCCTCTTCGTGATTCCGGCGCTGGGTAAGATCCCGCGTTACCTTTGCAAATCCGACAAGCGTCCCGTCAGGCGCACGCAAAGCCGTGATCACCACATTGGCCCAGAAAAGCGAGCCGTCTTTTCTCACTCGCCAACCTTCGTCCTCAAACGAACCCACTTCAGCAGCGACCTCCAATTCATGTTCTGGAAGACGGCGCGCTAACGCCTCCGGCGGATAAAAACGAGAAAAGTGCTGACCGATGATCTCATTCGCCTGGTAGCCCTTGAAGCGCTCGGCGCCGGGATTCCAGGTTTGAACGTGGCCTGTCGGATCCAGCATGAAGATGGCGTAATCGCGCACGCTTTCTATTAAGAGCCGGAATCGCTGCTCGCTCTGACGAATTTGGTCGCCATCCTTGCCTGTTTTTGAATGAGTCATACGGCCAATGGACTTCACGGGTAATCTGAATGGTGGCACCTTGCACACATAGCGGTACTACCACCATACCCCGATTGAGCCGCGGACTTGGTGTCGACCTGCCAGGTCGCAGGAGCTTACTGGAACGCAAGAAAGTCTTACACGAGATCTTGGATTGCGATGACCTCACCGTGGCCTTTAGCTCACCGGGTGGAGTACCGAAAATTTATAGGGCGCCGATGGGTGCCGCCTTACGTGCAGACCCAACCACCAGACCTTCAAAGACTGGGCCAACTTGACGGGGTTCTTTCTTAGGCGCTCATCATCAGCCAAGACCCGAACACGGACAGCCTCAGCGGGGGCACGAACATGGGCCTCCTTTAAGTCTGGAGTGCCCAAGGAGCCCGAAAGGAACTGGTCGTTCCGGGCACATGCCGGACGGTTCAAAGAAAAACCCCCTACGAGAACCGGTCTCATAGGGGGCATTCTGTTTTTGGCGGAGATGGAGGGATTCGAACCCTCGATACGCTTTTGGCGTATGCTCCCTTAGCAGGGGAGTACCTTCGACCACTCGGCCACATCTCCAGCACAACTAGCATTATAGCCGCGAAAACCGCGCCAGCCTTGACGCTGCTCTTAAAAACAGCCCTCAAAACAACGGCGCGTTCACCGCCTTGGCATCAAGCTGCGCGGGCTTCTTCCAGGCCAAAGGCCTTGTGCAAGGCACGCACCGCCAGCTCCATGTATTTCTCATCGATCACGACCGAGGTCTTGATCTCGCTGGTGGTGATCATCTGGATGTTGATGCTCTCTTCCGACAGGCAACGGAACATCGTGCTGGCGATGCCCACGTGGCTGCGCATGCCGATGCCCACGATGCTGACCTTGCAGATCTTGGGGTCGCCCACCACTTGCTGCGCGCCCAAAGCCGGCACCACCTTGGTTTCCAGCAACTCCATCGTGCGCGCGTAATCGTTGCGGTGCACGGTGAACGAGAAATCGGTCTTGCCATCGTGCGACACGTTCTGGATGATCACGTCCACGTCGATGTTGGCCTCGGCCACCTTGCCCAGGATCTGGTAGGCGATGCCCGGGGTGTCGGGCACGCCGACCACGGTGATTTTGGCTTCGTCGCGGTTGAAAGCGATGCCAGAGACGACGGCTTGTTCCATTTTTTCATCTTCCTCAAAACTGATCAGCGTGCCCGATGCGGCTTCCACATCGAGGTCAATGTCCCAGGGGGTGAAGCTGGACAAAACGCGAAGCGGCACACGGTATTTGCCGGCAAATTCAACCGAACGGATCTGCAGCACCTTGGAGCCCAGGCTGGCCATCTCCAGCATCTCTTCAAAGCTGATGCTGTTCAGACGGCGCGCCTCAGGAACCACGCGCGGGTCGGTGGTGTACACACCGTCCACGTCCGTGTAGATCAGGCATTCGTCGGCCTTCATGGCCGCGGCAATCGCCACGGCGGAAGTGTCCGAACCACCGCGACCCAAGGTCGTGATGTGGCCATTGGGATCGACACCCTGGAAGCCGGTGATGACCACCACTTTACCCGCAGCCAGGTCGGCGCGCACACGCACGTCATCGATGCTTTCGATGCGGGCCTTGGTGAAGGACGAATCGGTTTTGATGGGCACCTGCCAACCAGCGTAACTCACCGACTCCAGGCCTTCAGCCTGCAGCGCGATGGCCAGAAGGCCCACGGACACCTGTTCGCCCGTGGAGGCAATCATGTCGAGTTCGCGGGGGCTGGCGCGGTCGGAGATTTCCTTGGCCAGGCCGAGCAGGCGGTTGGTGTCGCCGCTCATGGCCGAGGGCACGACCACCAGTTGGTGGCCAGCACGCACCCACTTGGCCACGCGCTTGGCGACGTTGCGGATGCGCTCCGTGGAGCCCATCGACGTGCCGCCGTATTTGTGAACGATCAGTGCCATGTCAGATGAAGTTGTAGGGTAACGATTTACTCGGTCGAGCCTTCGATTTTAGCCCGTTCAGCCAGCACAGCCCCGCCTCCCATGATCGAGACACGTTAAATTGTCAGATTGGGCACCCAAATCAGGGTGACTTGGGGCTCACCAGGGGCGGCCAACGCACGGGCATCCACCCCCAGGCCCCGAGCGAACACCAATTGGTCCCGGGCAAACACCAGAGGGCCGGCCCGCTCCCACTCGGGCACCGCTTGCGACTGAAACTGCTTGCGCAAGGCACGCGAAGGCCGGCCAGGGCCGAGCTGAAAATCCTCGCCGCCTTGGCGAGCCCGGATTTCGACGTGCGCCAGACGAGACAAGGCCACGCCGCCCTGATCGACCACCGACACCACCAACTCGCCGCCCCACTGTGGCAAGGCATACCGCCCCGGCCGATCAATGTTCAGCAGCACCGTGGGGCACACATCATCACCAGGCGACTGCCGGGCCAGCGCAGCCGGTCGGCAAATCAACACCCCTCGGTACAGGCAGACATCGAAAGCGCCGGCCCGCCATTGGATGGACCGGCCAGTGTCCACCAATGCGGGCAATTCCTGCGTCAGGCGCGCCACCGAACTGGCTGGCAGATGCCGATCAGTGCAAGTGGTGAACCAGTGCCGCAGCAACTCCCGCTGGTGCGGCAAAGGCAAGGCCAGCAAGGCGGGTGCACTCAAGGCATCTGCCCGCCCAGGCACCAACAAGGGGGCCAAGGACTGCGCCAGCCAGTCATCCAGGCAAGCGCGGGCATCGGCGGCCCTGGCGGCAGACTGCGCCAAAGACACCTCGGCTTGCTCGAACGCTGAGGCCAAGGCCGGCCAGACCGTCAACCGGACGCGGTTGCGGGCGAAACGGGGATCGGCATTGCTGTCGTCTTCCACATGGCTGAGTCCGTGCTGCGCCACATAAGCTTCGATGGCGCGCCTTGGATGCGCCAACCATGGCCGCGCCCAGCAAATGCCATGGCGATCAACCGTTGAAGGCATGGCCGATAAACCGGCGATCCCTGACCCACGAAGCGCTTGCAGCAAAAAGGTCTCGGCCTGATCACGGCGGTGGTGGGCCAACAGCACGGTGTCTGCGCCAACCTCCTGCGCCATCTCGGTCAAGGCCCGATAGCGCCCTTCACGCGCCAGGGCTTCAACGCTGTCACCCGGGTTCTGATTCAGCTTGAGCCGGCGCCACACCAGGCTGACCGGAAGGCCTTGTGCCGCCCAAGCCTCGCATTGCGCTTGGGCATGCGCCAGCCACTGGTCGGCATGTGCGCTCAAGCCGTGGTGCACATGCAGGGCTACCACGCGCAAGCCGGGTTGCTCGAGGGCGGCCACGGCGGTGGCGTGCAGCAAGGCCGTGGAATCGCGGCCGCCGCTGTAAGCCACGGCAATGGCTTGGCCGCCGTGCTCGTCAACGGCGCCCATGGCGCTCAATGTTCTTTGGTGTCGTTGTAGCGGCCGTAGCTTTGCAGGCGGTCATAACGTTGCTGCAGCAGCTCTTTGACCTTCAGGTCGCTGAGTTGGCGCATGGCATCGTTCAAGCCGCGCTTAAGGTTGGCCGCCGCCTGCTTGTGGTCGCGGTGCGCCCCGCCCACGGGCTCGCTGACGATCTTGTCGACCAGGCCCAGGGCCTTCAGCCGGTGCGCCGTGATGCCCAGCGCCTCGGCCGCTTCTTCGGCGCGGTCAGAGGTCTTCCACAAGATGGAGGCGCAGCCCTCGGGCGAGATCACCGAGTACACCGAGTACTGCAGCATCAACACCTGGTCGGCCACGCTGATGGCCAATGCGCCACCCGAGCCACCTTCACCGATGATGGTGGTGATGATCGGCACTTCCAAGCGCGCCATCTCGAAGATGTTGCGCCCAATGGCCTCGGACTGGTTGCGCTCTTCAGCGCCAATGCCTGGGTAGGCGCCGGGGGTGTCAACGAAAGTGAACACCGGCAGGCTGAACTTCTCGGCCACTTTCATCAAGCGCAAGGCCTTGCGGTAGCCCTCAGGGCGCGACATGCCAAAGTTGCGCATGGCACGCTCTTTGGTGTCACGGCCCTTCTGGTGGCCCAGCACCATGCAGGCCTGGCCGTTGAAACGCGCCAGGCCGCCCACGATGGACAGGTCGTCCGCGTAGTGACGGTCGCCGTGCAGTTCCTGGAAGTCGGTGAACAGCTCGTTCACGTAGTCCAGCGTGTAAGGCCGCTGCGGGTGCCGCGCGATCTGGGTCACCTGCCAGGGGGTCAGGCTGGAATACACGTCCTTGGTCAGCTGCAGGCTTTTCTTGCTCAGCCGGTCGATCTCTTCCGAGATGTCCACGGCCGATTCGCTTTGCACGTAGCGCAGCTCTTCGATCTTGCTTTCAAGCTCCGCAATCGGTTGCTCGAATTCCAGAAAATGTCGTTTGCTCATGGCAGGTTGTCCTCGGTCACGCGCAACAGGTTTTTATGACGCTGCAGGCAGCGGGTCAAGGCTGCGCCACAGATACCACGTTCCCACTGTGCGATAGGGTGCCCAGGCTTCCGCAATGTCACGCGCTTCCGCACGCGACACGGGTTCGCCGCTGAAATAGCTCTGGCTGATCGCCTTGATCAGTATGGTGTCGTCCAACGGCAGCACATTGGGCCGCATCAGGTGAAAAATCAGGAACATTTCGGCGGTCCAGCGGCCGATGCCGCGGATGTCCACCAGCTCCTCGATGATGGTCTCGTCTTCCATGCGCTCCCAATGGTTCACATGGACGCGGCCTTCGGCGAAGTGTTTCGCCAGGTCTTGCAGGTATTCGGCCTTGCGGGCCGACAAGCCCGCCGTTCGAAGCTGGTCGACGCTCATGGCCAACACCACCTGCACCGACAAGGGCGCCCGCGACTCAGGGGGCTGCTGCCCCATCAAGGTCAACAAGCGCTCCCAGACCGACTGCGCCGATTTGGGCGAAATCTGCTGCCCAACGATGGAGCGCGCCAAAGTGGTGAAGGCGTCGCGGCGGCTGTACAGGCGGCCCTGCCCATAGTCGGCCACCAGCTTGCGCATGACGCGGTCACGCTTGGACAGATGCTTGCAGGCTTCGTCCCAGTAGTGGGGCGTCACCAAAGCGGCGGGCAGCGGCGCGGCAGCGGCATCGGCTGCCGAGAAGGAGGCTGAGGACGGCATCAGGCTTTCACCCATGTCGTGCCCTGTGGGCTGTCTTTCAACACGATGCCTTGCTGGGCGAGCTCATCCCGGATGCGGTCGGATTCCGCAAAATTTCGGGCTTTCTTGGCGGCCGTGCGGGCCTCGATCAAGGCTTCGATGGCCGAGGTCTCCAAGCCACCCGATTCGCCACCGCCTTGCATGTAGGCTTCGGGCGACTGCTGAAGCAAGCCTAACACGCCGCCCAAGGCCTTGAGCAAGGACGCGGCCTCTGACGAACCCGAACGATTCACTTCCGCGGCCAGGTCGAATAACACCGCCACCGCGATGGGCGTGGTGAAGTCTTCGTCCATGGCCGCTTTGAAGCGCGCTGCCTGAGGGTGGGCCCAGTCGATGTCCATCAAAGGCACATTGGCCACGGTGCCCAAGGCGGTGTACAAGCGGCGCAGGCCATTGCGGGCGTCGTCCAGGCCGGCATCGCTGTAATTGAAAGGGCTGCGGTAGTGCGTGCGCAACATGAAAAAGCGCACCGTCTCGCCATCGTAGCTCTTGAGCACGTCGCGGATCGTGAAGAAGTTGCCCAGCGACTTGGACATCTTCTCGTTGTCCACGTTCAAGAAACCGTTGTGCATCCAGTAGTTGACAAAGCGTTTGCCACTGGCGCCCTCGCTTTGCGCGATCTCATTCTCGTGGTGGGGAAACTGCAAATCCAGCCCGCCACCATGGATGTCGAATTGCTCGCCCAGCAGCGAGCAGGCCATGGCCGAGCACTCAATGTGCCAACCCGGGCGGCCGGCGCCATAAGGCGACTCGTATTTGGCATCCTGAGGCTCTTCGGGCTTGGCGGCTTTCCACAGCACAAAGTCCAGCGGATCGAGCTTGCCATCGGCGGCGCGGTTGCCAGCACCGTTCAACTCGCGTTCGCCCGCGCGCAGTTGGTCCAGCGATTTGCCCGACAGCTTGCCGTAGCCTTCGAACTTGCGCACCGCGTAGTTCACATCGCCATTGATGGCCTGATAAGCCAGGCCATTGGCCTGCAGTTTGCCGATCATGTCGAGCATTTGCGGCACATACTGGGTGGCACGCGGCTCATGGGTGGGCGGCTCAATGCCCAGGGCACCGATGTCCTGGTGCATGGCCACCGTCATCTCGTCGGTCAACTGGCGGATCGTGATGCCACGCTCCACCGCCCGGCGGATGATCTTGTCATCGATGTCCGTGATGTTGCGCACGTAGGTGACCGACAGCCCAGAGGCCCGAAGCCAACGTTGCACCACGTCGAAAGACATCATCATGCGGGCATGGCCCACATGACACAAGTCATAAATGGTCATGCCGCACACGTACAAACCGACCCGGCCCGGAACCAGGGGGACAAACGACTCGACCTGCCGCGACAGGCTGTTGAAAATACGCAAGCTCATGGAGACAAATTCTGGTCAAGCGCCCAAGGCCGCATCCGGTGTCGGGCGACACGGGGCATGCGGCACTTGCGGCAAAGCAACAAGTGCGCGGGGCATGCACGGGCCCCATCAAACTTGCAACGCTCAGATACAATCCAACGAGTATAGCGGCCCGCCCGCCACCAAGGATGACAGACACTTTTGCGCTCCATGGTCGGCTGGTATCCTCGAAAAATGGCAGGCTTTCTCTGGCCGCTTTGTGTGCCCGACACAATCAACACAAACCCATCGGATAAATACCACTCATGCAAGCTGTTGCGCCTAAGTTTGGAATCCGCTTCACGGCCACGGCCGCCAAGTGCCTGGCCATTGCCGCCCTGACCATGACCGCCGTGGCGGTTCGTGCTGATGAAGTCGGCGATGTTCAAAAACTGCTGTCGGCCGGCAAAAACACCGAAGCCTTGCAGCGTGCCGACCAGTTCCTGGCCGCCCGTCCGCGTGACCCGATGATGCGTTTCCTGCGGGCCATCAGCCTGTCGCAGGCTGGCCGCATCCCCGAGTCCATCACCGCGTTCACCAAGCTGACCGAAGACTACCCAGAGCTGCCCGAGCCGTTCAACAACCTCGCAGTGCTTTATGCCCAGCAAGGTCAGTACGACAAGTCGCGCAATGCCCTGGAAATGGCCATCCGCACCAATCCCAGCTACGCCACCGCCTACGAGAACCTGGGCGATGTCTATGCCAAGTTGGCAAGCCAGGCTTATTCCAAGGCCCTGCAGATCGACACACGCTCCGCTGTGGCGCCCAAGCTGGCCATGATCCGCGACCTGTTCCCCAAAGAACGTGGCGGCACGGCCGTGGCTGGATTGACCAACAGCAGCACCCCTTCAGCGACGCCCGCCCCCGCGCCGGGCCCCTTGCCCGCGCCAACGCCTGCTACCAAGCCAGCCCCAACGCCAGCACCCGCCCCTGTCCCAGCCAGCAAGCCCACACCGCCAGCACCAGCACCCACCGAAGCCAAGGCTGAGGCGGCAGAGCGCGAAGTCGAGTCGGCGCTGCAAGCCTGGGCAACGGCCTGGAGCAGGAAAGACCTCAACGCCTACTTCGCCGCTTACAGCCGCGATTTCAACGGCGGCAAATCGCGCAAGGCCTGGGAGCAAGAGCGCCGCGAGCGCATCCAGGGCAAGCGCAACATCTCGGTCAAGCTCTCAAAAATTGACATTTCCATCAACGGCAACAAGGCCACCGCCCGTTTCCGCCAGGATTACAAGGCCGACAGCCTGGACATCAGCAGCGGCAAACGCGTTGAACTGGTGCGCACTGGCGGTGAATGGGTGATCGTGAAGGAAAGCACCGGTTCGTGATGAGTGGTTATCTGGGCCGACTGCCGCAGCCAGCGGCAAGTCGGCGTTTGTCCATGCTCGTCAAGAGCATGCTGCTGGTGAGCACGATCGCTCTGAGCCTTGCTGGCGCAGGGCCTGCCCATGCCCTCAAGCCAACACCAGCAAGCCAGCCTGCCGAAGCACGCCTGCTTGAGATTTACCGCCTGATCGGTACCGGACAAGGCAAGTTGGCCCTGAAAAAGGCCCAGACGCTGGTCGAAGAGGTGCCCAATTTCCAGCTGGCCCAACTGGTTTACGGCGATCTGCTTCTGGCCCAAACGGCCCCACTCAAAGCCATGGGCAGCGCGCCAGCCGACCTGATCGAGCGCGCGCCTCAACGCATCGAGCAACTGCGCATCGAAGCCGAGCGCCGGCTCTTCGCCCTTCGCGAGCGTCCGCCCGCTGACGCGTTGCCGGCCCAGTTCATCGACATTCCCCCCAGCACCCGGCACGCCATCGCCGTTGATGCCAGCCGCTCGCGCCTGTACCTGTTTGAAAACGGCCCTCACGGCCTGCGTGTGGTGGCCGACCACTACGCCTCCATCGGGCGCCTGGGCGCCGAAAAAGCCGCGCAGGGTGACCAGCGCACGCCTTTGGGCGTTTACTACATCACCAGCCGGCTGGATGGCAAGCAGCTCACCGACTTCTACGGCGTGGGCGCCTTGCCTTTGAACTATCCCAACGAGTACGACCGCCGACAGGGTCGCACGGGCTCTGGCATCTGGCTGCATGGCGTGCCCAGCGACAGCTACGCCCGCAGCCCCAACAGCACTGACGGGTGTGTGGCTTTGGCCAACCCCGAGCTGAAAAGCATCCTGGAAAGCGTGCAACCGCGCACCACCCCGGTCGTCATCGCCAAAAGCCTGACGTGGGTGCCCACCAAGTCGGCCGAACAGGAACGGCGCAACATGCGCAACCTCATAGAAGGTTGGCGGGTGGCACGGGCCAGCGGTGACCTGACCCGCCTGATGTCGTTTTATTCCAGCCAGTTCTCCAACGGCACCCGCGATGTCAATCAGTGGCGACAATGGCTGGAAAAAGAAGTAGTCAGCCAGCGCGGCCGGTCCCTCCAACTGAAGGATCTGGCCATCCTGGGCTGGCGCGACAAGAGTGACATTCTGGTGGTGACCTTCGGCGAAGTGTCCGACGGTCAACGCACTGGGGCCATCAAGCGTCAATACTGGGGCAAAGAAGGTGGCCTTTGGAAAATATTCTTTGAAGGAGTGATCGGATGACCTACCTGCGCAAACTCACCCATGCGGGCATGATGGCCGCGGCCATCGGTGGCCTGACCATGGGCTCCGCCCTGGCACAAACGGTGAAGCTGTCCACCAGCGAGGGCGACATCGTCGTTCAGCTGGACGCGGCCAAGGCGCCCAAGACGGTGGAAAATTTCGTTCAATATGTCAAATCGGGCCACTACAACGGCACCGTGTTCCACCGCGTGATCAAGACCTTCATGATCCAGGGCGGCGGCATGACGCCCGACCTGAAAGAAAAACCCACGCGCGCGCCCATCCCCCTGGAAAGCCGCAATGGCCTGAGCAATGTGCGCGGCACCTTGGCCATGGCCCGTACCAGCATTCCCGACTCGGCCACTGCGCAATTTTTCATCAACGTCAAGGACAATAACTTCCTTGATGCGGCCCAGTCACCCGATGGCAACGGCTATGCCGTGTTTGGCAAAGTCGTGCAAGGCATGGACGTGGTCGACAAGATCCGGATGGTGGAAACCGGCCAGAAGGGTCCTCACGGCGATGTGCCTGTCAAACCCATCGTGATCAAACAAGCTACCCTGGAGAAATAACATGACCAAAACCGTTGAACTGCAAACCACGGCAGGCGTGATCCGCCTTGAACTGGACGACGCCAAGGCGCCAGCCACAGTCGAGAACTTCCTGAACTATGTTCGCGCCGGCCACTACAACGGCACGATCTTTCACCGCGTGATCAAGGGCTTCATGGTGCAAGGCGGCGGCTTCGAGCCCGGCCTCAAGCAAAAGCCCACCACCGAAACGATTCAGAACGAAGCCAACAACGGCCTCAAGAATGACCACTACACCGTGGCCATGGCCCGCACCAGCGCGCCGCATTCAGCCAGCGCCCAGTTCTTCATCAACACCACCAACAACGATTTCCTGAACTTCAAGTCGGAAACCGCCAGTGGCTGGGGCTACGCCGTTTTCGGCAAGGTGGTCTCCGGCACCGAGATCGTCGACCAGATCGAGAAGGTCAAGACTGGCCGCAGTGGTGGCCACGATGACGTGCCCGTTGAAAACGTGGTCATCACCCAAGCCACGGAAGTGTGATGCCATGACGGGGGACACCCTCCCCTTTCCTGCCGCCGACACGCTCAATGCACCGCCCTCGTGGCGGTGCATTGATTTTGTCTCGGACCTGCACCTGCACGCTGGCTTGCCGCACACCGCAGCAGCGCTGGCGCGCTACCTGCAAGACACGCCTGCTGACGCCGTCATGATCCTGGGCGATTTGTTCGAGGCCTGGGTTGGCGACGACATGCGCCACACGGGCTTCGAGGCCGATTGCACCGCCTTCCTGGCCAAGGCTGGCCAACGGCTGCACCTGGGCATGATGGTGGGCAACCGCGATTTCTTGCTAGGCCAGGACATGGTGGCCGCCTGCCATGCCCACGCCTTGGCCGACCCGACCATCCTGAATGCTTTTGGACAGCGGGTGCTGCTCACCCACGGCGACGCCCTGTGCCTGGCCGATCAGGCCTACCTTCGATTCCGGTCCCAAGTCCGGCAACGTGCTTGGCGTGATGCCTTCCTGGCCAAACCGCTGGCCGATCGCCTGATGGTGGCCCGCCAGATGCGCGAAGCCAGTGCAGCACACCAGCATCAGCAAACGCCAGACAACTGGGCCGATGTGGATGAAGCCGCTGCCGGCTCGTGGATGCAAACCGCCCACACACCCGTGCTGGTCCATGGGCACACGCACCGCCCTGAGACCGTGCCATTTGGCCCACCCCATGGCACCCGCCATGTGCTGAGTGACTGGGATTTTGATGGCGCCCACCCACGCGGCGAAGTGCTCCGCTTCAGCGCCCAGGGTTTTGAACGCCTGGCTTTGTCCAACGCAACGAGCTGAGGCTTCTTTGGCCCAAACAACAAGGGCCCAGCCGAAGCTGAGCCCTTGTCCAATCTGGCCTCAAAACATCACTCGGCCGTGGCGGCCTCCGCCTTGGGCTTGTCGCTCTTCTTGTTGGGCTGGATGTCCAGCTTGACTTCCATCTCGCCGTCGGCACCTTCCACCACGTCCACCGTCAGGCGACCGCCATCCACCAGGCGACCGAACAGCAACTCGTCGGCCAGCGCACGACGGATCGTGTCCTGGATCAGGCGCTGCATCGGACGTGCGCCCATCAGCGGATCGAAGCCCTTTTTGCCCAGGTGAGCACGCAAGGCGTCGGTGAAGGTGACTTCCACCTTCTTCTCGGCCAGTTGACTTTCGAGCTGCAGCAGGAACTTGTCGACCACCCGCAGGATGATCTCTTCGTCCAGCGCCTTGAAGCCCACGATGGCATCCAGACGGTTGCGGAACTCCGGCGTGAAGACACGCTTGATGTCGGCCATCTCATCGCCCGCCTGACGCTGGGTGGTGAAGCCAATGGTCGACTTCTGCAGCGTCTCGGCGCCTGCATTGGTCGTCATGATGATCATCACGTTGCGGAAATCAGCCTTGCGGCCGTTGTTGTCCGTCAGCGTGCCATGGTCCATCACCTGCAGCAGGATGTTGAAAACGTCCGGGTGGGCCTTTTCAATTTCATCGAGCAGCAAGACGCAGTGCGGCTTCTTGGTGACGGCTTCGGTCAGCAGGCCGCCTTGGTCGAAACCAACGTAGCCCGGAGGCGCACCGATCAGACGACTGACCGCATGGCGCTCCATGTATTCCGACATGTCGAAGCGGATCAGCTCAATGCCCAGGATGTAGGCCAGTTGCTTGGCCACTTCCGTTTTGCCCACGCCGGTGGGGCCGCTGAACAGGAAGGAGCCGATCGGCTTGTCTGGCTTGCCCAAGCCAGAACGCGACATCTTGATCGCGGCCGACAGGGCATCAATGGCGTTGTCCTGACCGAACACCACGCTCTTCAAGTCACGGTCCAGGCTCTTGAGCTTGGAGCGATCGTCGTTGGAGACGCTGGTTGAAGGCACCCGCGCGATCTTGGCGACGATGTCTTCCACCTCGGCCCGCGTGATGGTCTTCTTCTGCTTGCTCTTGGGCAGGATGCGTTGTGCCGCGCCAGCCTCGTCGATCACGTCAATGGCCTTGTCAGGCAAATGGCGGTCGTTGATGAACTTGGCAGACAACTCTGCCGCTGCTTGCAAAGCGCCCAAGGCGTACTTGACGCTGTGGTGCTCTTCGAAACGCGACTTCAGGCCCTTCAGGATCTCGATGGTTTGCTCAACCGACGGCTCGACCACTTCCACCTTCTGGAAGCGACGCGACAGGGCCGCATCCTTCTCGAAGATGCCACGGTATTCCGTGAAGGTGGTGGCGCCGATGCACTTGAGCTGGCCCGAGCTGAGCGCAGGCTTGAGCAGGTTGCTGGCGTCCAGGGTGCCGCCGGAAGCCGCACCCGCACCGATCAAGGTGTGGATCTCATCGATGAACAGGATTGCGCTGGGCTGCTCCTTGAGCTGCTTGATCACGGCCTTGAGGCGTTGCTCGAAGTCTCCACGGTACTTGGTGCCGGCCAGCAGCGCGCCCATGTCCAAGGCATACACCTCGGCATCGGCCAGCACATCGGGCACGTCTTTTTGCGTGATACGCCAGGCCAGACCCTCGGCGATCGCGGTCTTGCCCACGCCAGCTTCACCCACCAGCAGCGGGTTGTTCTTGCGGCGACGGCACAGGATCTGAATGACGCGCTCGACTTCATGATCGCGCCCAATCAGCGGATCAATCTTGCCGTCACGTGCCATCGCGTTGATATTCTGGGTGTACTGCTCCAGCGGCGAAGCCTTGGGCTCACCGCCTTCTTCTTTTTCGGTCTCAGCGGGACTGGACTCTGAAGAAGACTTGATGGGCTCTGGGGGATCGGCCTTGCGGATGCCATGGGCGATGTAGTTCACCACGTCCAGTCGTGTCACGCCCTGCTGGTGCAGGTAGTACACGGCGTGCGAATCCTTCTCGCCGAAGATGGCAACCAGCACGTTCGCGCCAGTCACTTCCTTCTTGCCACTGCCCGAGGATTGGACATGCATGATGGCGCGTTGAATGACACGCTGGAAACCCAGGGTTGGCTGGGTATCGACTTCGTCGGTACCGCCCACGGTGGGGGTGTTGTCGCGCACGAACTGATCAAGGTTCTTGCGCAACTCTTCCAGGTTGGCCGCACAAGCTTTCAACACCTCGGAAGCGGAGGGGTTGTCAATCAAGGCGAGCAACAAGTGCTCGACGGTGATGAACTCGTGGCGTTGCTGTCGGGCCTCGACAAAGGCCATGTGCAGACTCACTTCCAACTCTTGCGCAATCATGCGGTCTCCAGAATGCACTGCAGGGGGTGCCCGGCTCTGCGGGCGGCGGCAAGAACGAGTTCGACCTTCGTGGCCGCGACGTCTTTGGTATAGACCCCGCACACACCACGACCTTCGTGGTGGATTTTGAGCATGATTTGCGTCGCTGTCTCTATGTCGTGACGGAAATATTCCTGCAAGACGATGATCACGAATTCCATGGGCGTGAAGTCATCGTTGAGCATCACCACCCTGTAGAGCTTGGGGGGCTCCAGGCTGACAGTTTCTTTTTCGGCAATTGCCAGCCCCTCTCCACCTTCACCAGGCCCCACGGGCGGTTCGGATGAGTGGGGTTTTAACGGTTCAGTCATGAATTCATTCTACGAGACGCCATTGCTTTGTGTCTTCACATGTTGCGGTAACCCACCTGAGTTCAAGGGGGGAAATTCACCCAGCTTTCACGACTTTTCAAAGCACCGTTGATTGCGCGACCATGCCCAGGCCCAACCCAGCTTGGGTCGTCACCCCATGAATTCAAGATGATTTCACATTACAAAATCTTTGGCATGTCAAGGCCAAAAACCAATCCAATCTTGAGTGCTTGACACCCGTGGGTTCGGCCTAGAAAATGACAACAAACTAACAGGAGGGACAGTATGGCTATTGGCACTGTCAAGTGGTTCAACGACGCCAAAGGGTTTGGCTTCATTGAACCCGATCAGGGTGGGGGAGATGTTTTCGCCCACTTTTCAGCCATCCAGATGGATGGGTTCCGCACGCTCAAGCAGGGCTCGAAAGTTCAGTACGAACTGATAGCCGGCCCCAAAGGCATGCTTGCGCAAAACATTCAGCCCGTTGACGCCCTCACGGCGGAGCAGGCTCAACCCGATGCTCTGAGTGACATGCACTTCAGGGAATTGTCTGGAGGGCCTGGGCACAGCTTGCCGCACTGACGCCGCGCGCCAACAAGAACCCCGCCTTCAAGGCGGGGTTCTTGTTTCAGGTTGTGACTCTTGTTAGGTTAGGCGCTAGTCGCATGTCAACTTGCCAGGCGCAGGTGTGCAGGCCTCCTTGCGTTTGACCGTCCCGCTGCCCTCGGTCGCGGCGCGCCCCGCACCCACCTCGCCAATCACGCTATTGCGCACCCGGGATGACACGTTGGCGCCTGTCGGCGCTTGTCCAGCTTCGGCCACACAGTCCAAGCTGTTGGTTTTGGGCGTGCATTTGCCTGGCAAGCGCAAAACACGACTGCCTTCGGACACCGGCTGCCCCGAGCCCACATGGGTGATCAGGCCACCCCGGATGCTGAGGGCGTCGCCCTGCTTCAAGGAGCGGGTCGCAGGCGTGCCTTGCGTTTGGTCCAATGTCTTGACCGCCGAGTTCTTGGCTGCCACACCCGGAGGCATCAGTGCCTCAGACTGGGTGGTGGGCTGCTGGCCGCCCTCGGTGGGAGAAGAGGCTTGCGCCCACACGGATGACGAGACACCGGCACAGCACAAAGCCACAGCTGCCAGGGCGCCAGAAAAATATGATCGATGGGTCATGTTGATAGCCTCGACATTCATGCTCAGAAGTTCTTGGTCAGCACAGCATTGGCACGCGGCTGGTGGGTGTTGTTGTCGGCCAGCGGCTCACCCGTGGCCCGCCATGCCAGGTTCAGGCGCAAGGCAAAGTCACTGGGGCGGGCCCAGATCATGCCCACACCATAACCGCTGAGGCTGCGGCTGGTCGACGGCGAAAAGGAGTCTGGCGCCGTCTTGGCATGACCCCAGTCATAGAAAGTGCTGAACGCCAGTTCTTGCGCAAAACGCCCCACCCAGGCCTCGGGCGGCAAGAAACGCAATTCGGTGGTCACCACATGGGCGGTGTCGCCCGCAGCTTCGCCCGGAGCATAAGCACGCACGCCGGTGGGCCCGCCTACTGCGAAACGCTCGGTCGCATCCAAGGTCGTCCCGGCGATCTGGCCTTTGTAGCGCGCATAAAGCTGCAGCCGGCCGGCCACCAGGTTTTGCAGGCGGGAGTAGCCCAGGTTGGCCTTGCCAAAATCCCTCTTCAGGCCAGTGGTCGTGACATCGGCGGCATCAAACTTCATCCGCCCTTGCAACCAGCTCAGCTCGTAGGTGTTGACCCCGCCATTGAGCCAGTTGTCGCGGAAATCCCCGACCACGCCCAACTGCACGTCGTCACTGGTCTTGCGGATGGCCGTGCCGGGTTCCCGATCGTCAAACCGCTTGTTTTCATAGCTCAGCAGGCTGAACACGTTGAGGTTGCGCGAACGCACCAGAGGGTACAGGGCAAAGCCGCTGGCCGCGACGACGGTACCAGTCAGGTCGGTCGACACATACTCCCGGTCCAGCTCATAGCGCACTTTGGAAAGGGCGGCCCCCAACTTCAAGCCGCTGGCGCCGACCGGGGACACGTAGCTCACACCCGCGAACGCGAGGCCACCACTGAAGGAGCTCAGGGCATTGACCGACACGGCATCGCCATGGCCAGTGGGGCTGGCCACGGTCAGTCCACCGCTGATGCGGCCCATGCCGGTGTAGCGCGAGCCCAGGGAGTCCAACTCGATCCGGCCGCTGACCCTCGCCTCTGCCGTGGGGGTGACGATCAGCGATGCGGTGCCAGGCTCACGCCCTTCGCCAATTTCGAAGCGAGTGCGGACACCTTGCAGGTCGTTGACCAGGAAAACCGTCCGCTCGATGTCTTTCACACGGATGACCTCACCGGGCTTCAAGGCGGCCAAGTAGCCCTCAAGGACCTCGCGGTTAACAGGCACACCGGTGTCGGGCCAGTTCAGTTGCACTTGGTCAAGGCGGCCTTCGAGAACCGCGATGTGCACGATGCCATCCTTGGCCTGCTGTTCGGGCAGATAGGCGAAGCCGACGTAGTAACCCAGCTCGCGCTGCATGTACAAGGTCACAGCGGCAGTGGCATTCACCAGGTCTTCGTAGTTGCGCCCTTTGCCGGTGAAGGGTGCGGTGATGGCGGCCAACCTCGCGGCTGAAGCATCGGGCAAACCATCGACCTGGTAGGAGACCACGTCCAGGGCCATGTCTTCTTCGGGCTTGCCCAACTCGCGCAGAGGCGCTGATGGTGAAGCTGGTGCAGCGGGCTGAGCCCAGACCCCAGCGTTGACCATCAAGAGGGCCGCAGCGGCCAGGACTTTCAAATTCAAAGACGCAAAACGCACGGCAACGATCCCTTTTGAAATGGTGATTTCGCAAGGCTGCGTGGGCTCACAGGCGCAGCAGTCCTCCCGAGCACCCGTGAGGTCGGGCCGATGGTATATCAACGCCCATTCAATTGACAGCCGCCACGGCAAAACACAACGGCGGACCGATTCGTTGTCAGCACCAGGAGATCTAGACTTCCAGCATGACCGAGACCACCCGCACCAGCGCCACCCGCCCTGCTCCCATCTCCTTCTGGGAGGCCTTCCGCTTCTGGCTCAAGCTGGGCTTCATCAGCTTTGGCGGACCGGCTGGTCAGATCGCCATCATGCACACCGAGCTGGTCGAGCGCCGCCGCTGGATCAGCGAGAAGCGCTTCCTGCACGCGCTGAACTACTGCATGCTGTTACCCGGTCCGGAAGCCCAGCAACTGGCCACCTACATCGGCTGGCTGATGCACCGCACCTGGGGTGGCATCGTGGCTGGTGCCTTGTTCGTGCTGCCCTCGCTGTTCATCCTGGGCGCCCTGTCCTGGGTCTATGTGGCGTTTGGCCAAGTGCCGGTGGTGGCGGGCATCTTTTACGGCATCAAACCGGCGGTGACGGCCCTGGTCGTGCACGCGGCCCACCGCATCGGCACGCGGGCCTTGAAGAACGGATGGTTGTGGGCCATCGCAGCGGCTTCCTTCGTGGCCATCTTTGCGCTGCAGGCACCCTTCCCCCTGATTGTGTTGGCGGCCGCCGTCATCGGGCACCTCGGCGGCCGGGTGGCACCTCGGATCTTTGCCGTGGGTGGTGGACACGGTTCAGCCCAACAGGGTTATGGACCCGCCTTGATCGATGACGACACGCCAACGCCGACCCACGCGCGCTTCACACGGGGCCACCTGGTCCGGGTGCTGGTCATCGGCTTGGCGCTGTGGACTGGCGCGATGGCCCTGCTGCTATTCACCCAAGGCATGGCAGGCACACTCACGCAGATGGGCTGGTTCTTCACCAAGGCCGCCCTGCTCACCTTTGGCGGCGCCTATGCCGTGCTGCCTTATGTGTACCAAGGCGCGGTGGAGCACTACCACTGGCTGACAGGTCCCCAGATGATCGACGGCCTGGCCTTGGGCGAGACCACGCCCGGCCCATTGATCATGGTGGTGGCGTTTGTCGGGTTTGTGGGCGCCTGGACTCAGCAGGTGTTCGGGCCCGACAGCCTGATGCTGGCTGGGGCGACGGCGGCCACCGTGGTGACCTTCTTCACCTTCCTGCCCTCTTTCATCTTCATCCTGGCGGGCGGTCCCTTGATCGAGTCGACGCATGGCCAGCTGAAGTTCACCGCCCCGCTGACGGCCATCACGGCGGCCGTGGTCGGCGTGATCCTGAACCTGGCCATGTTTTTTGCCTACCACGTGCTGTGGCCCCAAGGTCTGAATGGGCGCTTTGATTGGGGCTCGGTCGTGATTGCACTCGGCGCAGGCGTGGCCTTGTTCCGCTTCAAGCTGGGCGTCATGCCCTTGCTGGGCTTGTGTGCCGCCGTTGGCCTGGCCACCACCTGGCTACGCTAATCGGCCAGCTCGTCCAGGATGGGGCAGTCGGGCCGGCTGTCGCCGTGGCAACACTGCGCCAGTCGCTCCAGGGTGCGCTTCATGTCGGCCATCTCGCGCATGCGCCGGTCCAGATCGGCCACATGGGCCAAGGCAATGCGCTTGACGTCGGCACTCGATCGCTTGCGGTTCTGCCAGAGCTTGAGCAGCTCGGCCACCTCGGCCATGCCAAAGCCCAGTTGCCGCGAATGCTTGATGAAGCGCAAGGTGTGCACCTCACGCTCGCCGTATTGCCGGTAACCGGCTTGTGTTCGCGCCACCTTGGGCAGCAAACCCAGCGATTCGTAGTAACGCACCATCTTGGCCGAGACGCCAGACTGCGCCGCCGCCTGGCCGATGTTCAAGGTTTCAGCGCTCATGTAGAGCTTCCTTTCCAGCGGCGCAGCATCAAGGCATTGGTGACCACGCTCACGCTGCTGAACGCCATGGCCGCACCAGCGATCACCGGGTTGAGCAAGCCCATGGCGGCCAGCGGAATGCCCACCAGGTTGTACACGAACGCCCAGAACAGGTTCTGGCGGATCTTGGCGTAGGTGCGCCGAGAGATGTCGATGGCGTCGAACACCAAGGCGGGGTCGCCGCGCATCAGGGTGATGCCCGCCGCGTGCATGGCCACGTCGGTGCCCGTGGACATGGCGATGCCCACATCCGCAGCGGCCAGGGCTGGGGCATCGTTGATGCCATCGCCCACCATGGCCACACGCAAGCCTGTGGCCTTGAGCTCAGCCACGATGGAGGCCTTGTCTTCCGGCAAGACCTCGGCACGGATTTCGTCAATGCCCAGTTGCTGGCCCACGGCTTGGGCACTGCCACGGTTGTCGCCGGTGAGCAGCACGGTGCGCACGCCGTGCTCGTGCAGGCGCGAAATCGCTCGACCGGCCGAGGCTTTGACCGTGTCGCCAAAAGCCAGCAAGCCTCGCAACAGCGGCCGGCCAGGGTCGGTGACATCGGCCACCCAGGAGACCGTGCGTCCTTGTTGTTGTAACTCCTCGGCCCGCTCCTGCAATGCATGCAGCTCAACGCCCAGCTCTTGCATCAGGCGGGTGCTGCCCAGCCTGAGGTCTCGCCCGCCCACGAGCGCGGCCACGCCTCGGCCCGCGAGTGCCCGGACCTCATGGGCGGCAACCACCGGGGCGCCCTCCTCTTGCGCAGCCTGCAAAACGGCGTGGGCCAATGGGTGCTCGCTGCCGGCCTGGATGGCCGCGCTGTCGGTCAGAAGCTCGGCCGGACTGCCGCTGGCAGCTTCCCAGGCGACCAAGCGGGGCTTGCCCTCGGTGAGTGTTCCGGTCTTGTCAAAGGCGACCAGCTTGATCGCGTGCGCCACCTCCAGGGCCTCGGCGTCTTTGATGAGGATGCCATGGCGTGCCGCGACACCCGTGCCTGCCATGATGGCCGTGGGCGTGGCCAAACCCAAAGCACAAGGGCAGGCGATGACCAACACCGCCACGGCGTTCAAGATGGCACCCTCCCACTCGCCCGTGCCCAGGCCCCAGGCCAGCAATGTGATCATGGCGATGCCAATCACCACCGGCACAAAGACTGCGCTGACCTGGTCCACCAGCCTTTGGATGGGCGCCTTCCTGGCCTGCGCAGACTCAACCAGACGGACGATGCGCGACAAGGTGGACTCGGCCCCCACCGCGGTCGTGCGCACCATCAACAAGCCTTGCCCGTTGACCGATCCGCCGGTGACGCGGTTGCCCTCGTGCTTGGCCACGGGCAGGCTTTCGCCCGTGATGAGTGACTCATCCACCTCGCTGCTGCCTTCGGTCACCTCGCCATCCAGCGGCACACGCTCGCCCGGGCGGATGACCACGATATCGTTGACACGAACCTGCGCCACGGGCAGCTCAAGGTCTCGCCCACCCCGGCGCACGCGGGCCGTGTCCGGGCGCAGCGCATTGAGCGCGCGGATGGCTTCGGTGGTCTGGTGCTTGGCCCGCGCCTCCAGCCACTTGCCCAGCATGACCAGCGTGATCACCACGGCCGACGCCTCGAAGTACAAATGG
The DNA here is from genome assembly GCF_918741295.1 of Aquabacterium sp. CECT 9606. Lineage (GTDB taxonomy): Bacteria > Pseudomonadota > Gammaproteobacteria > Burkholderiales > Burkholderiaceae_C > Aquabacterium. Next base: position 30,847 of record NZ_CAKKNB010000005.1, on the reverse strand, counting down.
GGCATGTCGTGCCCCCCATGGCGCAAGAGCATGTACAAACTCAACCCGTAGCCCGCCGAAGTGCCCAGGGCCACCAGCAAGTCCATGTTGCCCGAGCCAGCCCGCACGGCCTTCCAGCCCGCGACGTAGAAGCGCGCGCCCAACCAGAACTGGACGGGTGTGGCCAAGGCCAGTTGCAGCCAACCGTTCAACATCCACTGCTGGCCAAACAGCATCCCGATCATCGGCAGGACCAGGGGCATGGACAAGGCGGCGGCCACAGCAATGGGCCACCAGTCGGGCGCCCAAGGTTGAGGCGCGGGGGGGGCTGGCGCCGCCTCCGGCTCGACCGGGTGCGCTGTGTAGCCGGCTTTCTCGACTGCGGCCACCAAGGCGGGCAAGCCCACGTCATTTTGGCTGGCCTGCACCGTGGCCATCTCGGTGGCCAGATTCACCTCGGCCGACGTCACGCCAGGCACTTTGCTCAAAGCCCGCTCGACACGACCCACGCACGAAGCGCAACTCATGCCTTCGATCGACATGGTCCACTCATGCAATGGCATCGCGGAAGCAGAGGCAACAGGTGGCGCGCTCATGGCAAAGTCTTTCTTCAGAAGAATCAACGCGACCACTTTAAAGCTTCCCATGATGGGAAGGTCAAGAACCGGCTGTCTAAGACCCTCCGCTTGACCTTACCATCGTGGGAAGCCCGACAGTTTGAGCCTGATCAATCGTTTGAGAGGTACCACGATGTTTGAATTCCAGATTCCGTCCATGAGCTGCGGCCATTGCATCAAGGCCGTGACCGAAGCTGTGCAGTCGGTGGACGCCCAAGCCAAGGTGCAGGTGAACCTGGCCCAGCACCAGGTTACCGTCGAGACCTCACTGCAACGCGCGGCCATCGCGGCCGCGCTGGCCGAAGCCGGCTACCCGGTTCAGTGACCTTCGTGCCCGGCCGGCTTGCGCACTGACATCTCAAGCTGGGGCGCCGAGGCTTGGTCTGTCTGCCGTGCAGGCTGCGCCAGCGGGCCGGTCCATTCGTAGGCCATTGACCCGGCGGGTGGCTTGAACCAGCCTGGGTCCTTGTAGTCGCCCGCCTTCTGGTCCCTGCGCACCTTGACCATCGAGAACATCCCGCCCATCTCCACCGAGCCGTGCGGGCCTTGGCCCGTCATCATGGGCACGGTGTTGTCAGGCAAAGGCATCTCCATTTGCGCCATGTCGGCCATGCCCCGCTCACCCATCACCATGTAGTCCGGGATCAACTGCGTGATGCGGCGTGAGACATCCCGGTGGTCCACACCGATCATGGTGGGAATGGCATGGCCCATCGCGTTCATGGTGTGGTGGCTCTTGTGGCAATGCAAAGCCCAATCGCCTTCTTCATCGGCCACGAACTCCAACTGCCGCATCTGGCCCACGGCCACGTCCGTGGTGACCTCAGGCCAGCGGGTGGACTTGGGCGTGGGGCCACCATCGGTGCCAGTGATGGTGAACTCGTGTCCATGCAAGTGAATGGGGTGGTTGGTCATGGTCAGGTTGCCAATGCGGATGCGCACCTTGTCGTGCTGGCGTGCCACCAAGGGGTCGATGCCCGGGAACATCCGGCTGTTCCAGGTCCACAGGTTCTGGTCCAGCATGGTCATGATCTTGGGTGTGTAACTGCCCGGGTCAATGTCGTACGAGTTCAGCAAAAAACAGTAGTCGCGCTGCACGTCGTCGATCAAGGGGTGCTTGCCTTTGGGGTGTGTGACCCAAAAGCCCATCATGCCCATGGCCATTTGCACCATCTCGTCGGCGTGAGGGTGGTACATGAAGGTGCCGGGGCGACGCGCCACGAACTCGTAGACAAAGGTCTTGCCTGGCTTGATGGTGGGTTGCGTCAATCCGCCAACGCCGTCCATGCCATTGGGCAAACGCTGGCCATGCCAGTGCATGGTCGTGTGCTCGGGCAGTTTATTGGTCACAAAGATGCGCACGCGGTCACCTTCGACCACCTCGATCGTGGGCCCAGGCGACTGCCCGTTGTAGCCCCACAGGTGCGCCTTCATTCCGGGTGCCATTTCGCGCACCACAGGCTCAGCCACCAGGTGAAACTCCTTGACGCCCTGGTTCATCCGCCACGGCAGGGTCCAGCCATTGAGCGTGACCACCGGGTTGTATGGCCGGCCAGTGGGCGGCAGCAAGGGCGCCATGGTGTCGGGCGATGTTTGAATGACCGGTTCGGGCAAGGCCGCCATGGCCACGCGGCTGACCGTGGCGGCCGCTACCGCACCGCCCGTCAGGCCCAAGGCCTGCAGAAAACTTCTTCTGGAACTCATGGTTGCCTCCCATCGCTTGTCATCTTGGGTTGGCCAATCATGGCCATCTGCAAATCGCTTTGGGCCAGCCAGAAATCGCGCAAGGCGTCGATGTAGCCATTGACCGCGGTGATCTGCTCGCGGGCATCGGCCAACAGATCAAACACGCTGATGAACATGCCGTTGTAGCGCAGCTGGTTTTCTTCGGAGATGCGCTTGCGCAGCGGCACGATCTCATCGCGGTAGTGGCGGGCCACATCGTGGCTGCTGCGGTAACCCAGGTAGGCCTCGCGCACCTCGGACCGCGCCTCGATCGCGGCTTGCGCCAGTTGATTGACCGACTGCATGTACACTGCCTCGGCCTTGGCCACACGGGCGCCGCCCCAATCGAACAATGGGATTTCCAGGCTGATGTCGTAGCCGCGCTCGGTGGTTGGCGAATCGCTGAAGGAGTTGCGGGTGGCCCCTACCTCCAGCACGTTGATCACCCGGGTGACTTTGCTCAGACCCAAATTGCTGGCCAGGCTTTGGGTCTGTGACCGCAAGGCTTGGAGGTCCAGCCTTTGGTCCACGGCATGCTGTTCGATGTCTTGGTACTCGTCTGGCGTGGCGGGTAGCTCGGGCAAACGCGGCGGCAACGCAAACTGAGTTTGATCGCCCCACAAGCCCATCAGGCGGGTCAGCCGTTCGCGGGCGGATCTCTGGGCTTGCGTGGCCCTGGCCACGTTGAGCGCGGCATCGGCGTAAAAGCTCTGCTCGCGTGCATGGTCAAGGCGGCTCCAGTTGCCGGCCTGGGCCATTCTGGACGCCAGCTCCTCTCCTGCATCCGCGGCCTTGAGCACTTCTTGCGTGTAGCGCAAGGACTCGTCAGCCGCCACGGCCTGGAACCAGGCCTTGCGCGCCTGAGAAGCCACTGAAAGCGTTTCCAGTGCTGCCAGCCGGCGGGCTTGCTCAAAGCGCCGAGCCTCAATCCCGGACACCAACGGTGCCAACAACAGGCGCGTCAGGTCGACGTGGAAGCCACGGTCGATTTCGCGCTCGGCACCACGCGCAGAGCGGCCAAAGGACAAGCGCGGATTGGGCAACCGCGAAGCCTGAACCAGATCGGCTTCAGAGATGCCCAGTTCAGAGTACGAGGCCTGCAACCCTCGGTGGTTGAGCAACGCCACCTGCACCGCGTCGTCCACCGACAAGGGCTTGGCGAGCAACTCTGCCACGCGCTGCCGCGCAGCACTGAACTCCACATCGGTCTTGTGCCAACCGGCATCCAGGCCGGTGTGGCTCTTGGTGATTCGTTGAACTTCGCCAAAGCCACCATCGTTGGAAAAACTGGCGCATCCGCCCAACGTCAAAGCGGACGCCATCAGCACCGCTTGGGTCAGGCGTCTTCCTGTCATGGGTATCTTCATAACCGCCTCACTTGCCAGGGTGTGAATGCCCGGCATGCGGGTCGGGTTTGGCTTCTGCGGGGGCCGACGCAGCGCGTGCAACACCAGGAGTCAGAAGGCGCTCATTGGCTTTCCGCCAATCGCCGACAGCCCCTTCGCTCAGCGTGCGAACGCCTGCAAAGGGCGACTGATAGACCAGGGGGGGCACGGTGGTTTGGGGGTCGGCGGGATCAGCCGATGTCGGCGCGGCTTGGGCCGGCAGCGCACACAGCGCCATGGCCGCACTCCCCACCAGGGCAGCGACGGTCGACCAGGCATGCGCCCGGGATGAAGTGAACATGGGAAACCTCGCAGAACAAGACTTGAAGCAAACGCGCGCGCATGAGGACGCGGCGCACACACGACGTCAGGTGGTCAAGCGAGGGTGGATCTGGGTGGTCGCTCCAGCCCCTCTGGAACGAAAGAGGGCAAGGGCAGCTGCAAGGTCGCGATCAAGGCCGCGTGTTGCTGAGAGACCGGCGGCCAATGGCCGACCGTGGAGACCAAGCCAAGGCCCGTGCAACATGAAGCGCAAACGCTGCATTTGTCAGCGGCACTGGCGTGAGCTTTGGCATGCTCCTTGGCGTGATCAGCACCCGCACCATGGCCGGCATGCGGCGCCTTCACCAGGTGGTGATGTGAACTCCCGCAAGAAAGCTTGGTGACTGCCGCCAAGCCCTGAACAGGGAGCGACAGAACGCAAAGCCAAACAAGGAGGATTTTGAGCAACTTGGTCATTCAGTGTTGATTATTGCAGGGCGGGCCCCTGGTGGCAACCCGGCCGCTCCAGTCGCCGGCACGGGGTTTGCTCTTTAAAAACACGACCTACAAGGGGATCAAACCCGTGATGAATGCCGATGATTGGGTGAAACTTTTCACCTTCTCCATGCCGCCCCTGGAGCTCATTGTCCGGGGCTCACTCATGTACTGGTTCCTGTTCCTGATCTTCAGGTTCATTTTGCGGCGAGACGTGGGCTCCATCGCCATCTCCGACATCCTGCTGCTGGTCATTGTGGCCGACGCCTCACAAAACGCCATGGCTGGCGAGTACAAAACGGTGGCCGACGGCATGGTGCTGGTGGGCAGCATCGTGGCCTGGAACTACCTGCTGGACTGGGCGGCGTTTCGGTTCAAAGCGGTTCACAACTTGCTTCAAGCCCCCAAGCTTCCGCTCATCCGCCACGGACAGATCATCCACCGCCATTTGCGCCAGGAGTTCCTCAGTGTTGATGACCTGATGAGCGAGCTGCGCAAGCAAGGCGTCGAAGAAGTCCAGCACGTCAAGCACGCCTACATGGAAGGCGACGGCAAGATCAGCGTGTTGCGCCAGAACGGAGCGAGTTGATCTGCGAACGCAGTTGCGTTGCAAGTACCTTGCGGGCCTTCTCTTCACCCTGAGCGTAGAGCGCCATGGCCTGGGCGCGCATTTCAATGCCTCTGGCCAGCGCCTGAACGTACCTTTCAGGTGTGTAGGTGTTCTGGCTGCCAATGTAGATCTTCTTGTTCAGCGCACTGCGCCCAAAGCGCGGCAGCAGCACCGACAACTCGGCCGTCATGGCCCGGCCAGGGCGCTCTCGCACGATGGGGCCAGAGATGCCAGAAGGCAGGTCCGTGGTTTTGTGCGCACTGGGCCCGCGGCTCAGGGCCGATGACACGGGCATGGTGGTGATGCGGGCGAGCAATTCACGCATCGCATTGACCAGCGACTGCCCCGGTGAGCCATTCGGGCCATCCGAAAAGAATTTGGTGCCTTGGTACCGGACTTGCCACCCGTGGGTCGACGTGGAGTCGATCCGCTGGATGCCTTGGGGAACTTGAAAGGTTTGACCGCTGAGAAGCGTCACTTGGCGAGTTTTCATGAGGGCTGCATATTTGACAATCGCCTCCCTGTTGAATATGCCCGGATTATGCCGCCGAACCAGCCGCTCACAGCTGGCGCATGAACGCCACCAGGTCGCGCTTCTCGCCTTCGGTCAACCCCAGTTGCAGCACCAGGTTGAAGAACTCGGCGGTGTCTTCCAGCGTCAACAGTCGGCCATCGTGCAGATAGGGTGGGCTGTCCTTGATGCCCCGCAGCGTGAAGGTCTTCATGGGCCCGTCGCCCGGCTCCTTGGTGAAGCGTTCCAGGTGCAAATCGTGCATCTGGTGATCCAGGTAATGTGGTGCGGCATGGCAACTTGCGCACCGCGCTTTGCCAAAGAACAGTTGCTCGCCTCGCCGTTCGCTCTCGGTGGCCATCGCCGAGTTGAGCCGGCCCTCCAGATTCAACTTGGGCGCGGGCGGAAAATCCAGCATGTTCTGCAATTGCGCCATGTGGCTGACGTGAATGCGGTCGATGATGGGAAAACCTTTCTTCATGGCATGCACCGGGTCACCATTGAAGTAGGCCGTCCTGAACTCGAACTCCGTGAAGTCCTCGACCGATCTGAGGCTTCGCTTGGACCCATGGATCTGCTGGTTGAACAGGCCACGCAGACTGGTCGTGTCCAGCCGCATGCGGCGCTCCTGGGGCCGCGTGTCGGGGTTCAAGTGAAACTGCCCGGTGGTGTGCCCATTCACATGGCAGTCGAAGCACGACACACCCAGGCTGGGCTGTGCCGTCTTCCGATCATCAGTGGGATTGAACTCTTCTTGCGGCAATGGCGTCAGCAAAAATTGCAGGCCGTTGAGCTGAACCGGTGTCAACAGATCCTTGAACAAGCGGTAGAAGTTGTTGATGGACACCACCTCTCCGCGAGACACGTCGCCCAGCTCGGGCCGGTTCTGAAGGTAGATCGCCGGAGGAAACTCGGGCAGAAAAGCCTCGGGCAAATCGAAGTCGACATCGAAGCGCTGAAGCCTGGGGAACATGTCGATCTGCATGGCCGGGAAAACTTGCCCACCGGTGACATGCTGGGGGTGCGGAAGCGCCGGGTATGGGAACAGGTTTCGACGGCGTATTTCATCCGGGGACAGCGATGCCAGCTCTTGCCAGGTAAGACCCTTGGGTAGCCTGGCCGTCGGGCCCACTGCCAACGGTTTGCCCCTGGACATCTTGGCCAGTGGGTCCAGCTTCGGGGTCAGGTTGTAACGGCTGGACAGCAGGTTCTGTTGGCCCTGCATGACGCCCGGCTTATCGCGAACATCGGCGGCCATGGTCTCTTCAAAGGTCTGCATGGGCCGCTTGGCATTCAGCGGATCCCTGTAAAAATCGAAACCAGTGATCTTTCCGCCATCGGGCTGGCCGGCCAAGGCGGGCGACAGCGCTTGCGCGTTGGGCGCCATGAACTTCTCGGGCCGGTCGTTCGCGGTTTTTTGCTGTTCAACGCGCGCCACCGGCACTGAGGCAGCTGGCGCTTGAGCGCGGCGCACCGCGTCATCGGCGCCAGGATTGTTCTGGGCAGTGGCGGCGGTCACGGCCAGCAAAACGGCCACCATGGGCAAAGCGCCGCCAAGCGGCAAAGCAAGTCGATTCATGAGGGGCTCCTGGAATGGGAACTTCAGGACTGCATGAAGAGGGTTGGCCGCGCTACCTTAGCCAAAAATGGCGGGTTTTAGATTTGCCCATGACAAGGTCGAGGGCTTGGCCGGTGTGCCTGGAGACGCCTTTAACATCCCGCGCTGGCTTCACTGTTGGCAAGGGCTGGACCCATGAACCGCATCCTCGATTTGAGAAAGCAGTTGCAACAACTTGCCCGTTTGCGGACCAGTGGCGTCATCAGTGATGCCGATCACGACAGGGATCGCTCATCAATCGAACGGGAATTGGTGGACCTGGTTCTGGCCGATGAGGGTCTCAAGCCGTCCAGTCCATCCTTGCCGTGGTTCCTGGCCGGATTGGGAGCCGCCACGGTGCTGGTGGCCGCGATGTGGTTGCAAGCGGCGGGTGTTCGCGCCCAAGTTCAAACCAAGGCACCGAGCCAAGTATCGGATGCCACCCAGGCGCAGTTGCCGCAGCCCCCTGACCGAGCCCGCATGGCCGCCATGACCCAGACACTGTCGCAAAACCTCCAGCGTCATCCCGACAACGCGCCAGGCTGGATCATGCTCGCGCGTTCGCATGCCTTGCTGGACCAACCGCAGCAGGCCAGCCAGGCGTATGCCAAGGCGCTGGCCTTGAGCCCGGACAACCCGAGCTGGTTGGCTGAGTACGCTCAGGTTCAAGCGGCCCTGAAAGGCGGGCCATTTGGCGAGGCGGAAAGGGCCATGGTGAGCAAAGCCCTGGCCCTGGACCCAGCCAACCTGAAAGCGCTGTGGCTTGCCGGTGCCATGGCTTTCGAGCAACATGACTACGACGCTGCGGTCAGGTCGTGGGAAAAGATGCTGCAGATCGGGCCCATCGAAGACCTGGACGTGACCCGCCTTCAGGCCAGCATCTCTGAAGCCCGAAAACGGGGGCAGCTTGGCCTGGCGGCCCTGGTAAACCGGGCGTCGGGCCCCGCGCCATGATCGACAACCCGGCTTGATCACGCCCCGGTGGCGAGCGCATCAACCTCCAGGAACAGTTGATGAGGTATCCAACCCTCGCAGCAACTGCATTCCGTTTGGTGTTGGGAACAAGGCTTGCTGGCCGGCACTGGCCCATGAACGCAGGGCAATCAACCCCAAGGAGTCCATCATGAAAGCACTTTGTTGGCACGGCAAACACGACATCCGTTGCGACACCGTCCCCGATCCGATCATCGAGCATTCACGCGATGCCATCATCAAGGTCAGCAGTTGCGCAATCTGCGGATCAGACCTGCATCTGTTCGATGGTTTCATGCCCGGCATGGAAAGCGGCGACATCATGGGCCACGAATTCATGGGCGAAGTGGTGGAGGTGGGCTCCGACAACAAGAAGCTGAAAGTGGGCGATCGGGTGGTCGTCCCCTTCACCATCATCTGCGGTGAATGCGAACAGTGCCGACGCGGAAATTTCTCGGTGTGCGAACGCACCAACCGCCGCAAGGACCTGGCGGACAAGGCTTTTGGCCACACCACGGCGGGCCTGTTCGGTTACACCCACCTCACCGGTGGCTACCCGGGCGGCCAGGCGGAATATGTGCGCGTGCCTTATGCCGACGTGGCGCCAGTGTTGATCCCTGATGGGCTGACCGACGAGCAGGTGCTTTTTCTGGGCGACATCTTTCCCACCGGCTGGCAGGCCGCGGCCCAATGCGACATCCAGCCCACCGACACCGTGGCGATCTGGGGGGCCGGCCCCGTGGGCCAGTTCGCCATCCGCAGCGCCGCGCTCATGGGCGCGAAGCTGATCGTCGTCATTGACAACGTGCCTGAGAGGCTGGTGATGGCCCAGGCAGCAGGCGCCGTCACCATCAACTTTGAAGAAGAAAGCGTGGTTGAACGGCTGGCGGAACTCACGCGTGGCAAAGGCCCCGAGAAGTGCATCGACGCCGTGGGCATGGAAAGCCACGCCACACGCTCGATTGACGCGCTGTACGACCGGGCCAAGCAAGCCGTGATGCTCGAAACCGACCGGCCACACGTGTTGCGCGAGATGATCTACGTCTGCCGCCCCGCGGGCATCCTGTCCATCCCCGGTGTTTATGGCGGGCTGATCGACAAGGTGCCTTTTGGCGCCTTGATGAACAAGGGCTTGACGGTGCGCACCGGCCAGACCCATGTGAACCGCTGGACCGATGACCTGCTGCGCAGGATCCAGGACGGGCAGATCGACCCATCGTTCGTGATCACACACACCGTGGGCATGGAAGATGGGCCCGAGATGTACAAGACCTTCCGCGACAAGGCCGATGGCTGCATCAAGGTGGTGATCAAGCCTTGACCTGGTGCAGCTCTTGCCCAGCCCAATTACCGAACTGCAAGGGCCGCCAGGCTCGCCTGCTTACGAAAATGATCCAGCGTGCCCAACGGCCCGCCCATCCCGGAGGTGTCAAGGCCCCACTCCCGGTACAAGGTGCAGGCCGACGTGAAGAGACGCTCTGGGGCCAGCCAGCGGGCAAACGCCGACTCCCTGAAGGCCTTGGACTGCAGGCATGCCCGGCTGGCCCGGTGAGGGCTGATGCCGCGTTGCGCCAGCGGCTGCAAAGTTGACTGCAACCAATCCCAATAGTCGATCTGCAACTGCACATCCGCCAGCGTGGCCAGGGGCCCATGCCCCGGCACGATGACCTTGGCATGCAGGGACTGAACCTGCCGCAGCGCCGACACGATTTGGGCGACCGGCCCAGCCCAAGCCACTGGCGTGACACCCACGAACAGGATGTCCCCGGTGTAGACCACCTCGCGCTCCGGCACATGCACGATGCAATCGCCATCGGTGTGCGCTGGCCCCACTTCAATGAGCCTCAACACCACACCATTCACATCGATTGTTGTAGTGCCAGAGAAGGTCTGGTTCGGAGCCTGCACGGTCACGCCCTTGAATCGATAAGGCCGAAGCATGTCGCCCATGTAGCGGCCCAGGGCATCAATGTTGCCCACCGGCAAGCGCTGGAATAATGCCGAGCCCCATTTCAAGGCGCGCAACTGGGCAGGTGGATGCCGGTGCATTTGCGCGGCGCTGGCGTGTGTGGCGGTGATGGCCTTGTCGGCGAACAGCTGGTTGCCCCAGCAATGGTCGCCATCAGCGTGCGTGTTGATCACGTGGCGTACCGGCGCCACCTTCAAGATGGGCGCGGCATGGCTCAGCATCTCGCGCATGAAATGCAGATCCCAGCAGGTATCGATCAACACCGATTGGTCGCCGCAACGCACCAGGCCCAGGTTGGTCTCGCCCCAGCTGCCATTGGGCACCAGCCAGGCAAACGTGTCCGCCGCCAACTCATAAAGTCCTTCGGCAAAATTCGGTACATCGCCCATCCGGGTTTGGGTGCGGCCCGTGCCAGCAATCAGACGGGCCATGCTCACCCCACCAACTCGTGCTTGATTTCACCCACGCCATCGATCACCAGGCGCAGGGTGTCACCCGGCTTCAGCCAACGCCCGTTCTCCATCGAACAACCAAAGGGCAGCGTGCCGGTGGCGATCAGCTCACCAGGCCACAGTGGCTCATCCGTTGACAGGTGGCTCAAGGTGTTGGCCCAGTTGTGCAGCATGTTGGCCGTGCTGGTGGTGGCCACGATCTCGCCATTGACCTCGACGCGCGCCTTGAGTTGCTCAATGCGAGGCAGCACATCTTGCGCATCCACGAACTCATCGGACATCGAGCTGCAAAAATGCTTGCATTTCTGGGGGCCCAGCCCCGTGGCCATTTCGCGCCGCTGGATGTCTCGGGCGCTCCAGTCGTTGATGACCACGAAGCCCCCGATCGCGGCAAGCGCCTCTTGCGGCGAGGCATTGAGCAACGGCTTGGACAGCACCGCGCCCAGCTCAAGCTCGTAGTCCAGGGCCTTGGTGAAGCGGGGTGCGCGGATGGGTGTTCCACTGGGCACGAAGCTCAGGTGGTTGCCAAAGTAATACACCGGTTGCTGGTAGGCCAGCGGATGAGGCTTGAACGCCGGAAACGGCTTGCGCAGCACGCGTTCGTACAACGATGTGAAGACACTGGCCGCCGGCAAAAAGCGCTTGGCATAGCCCCGTGACGACTGGATCCAATGCCGCTCATAAAGGCTGCAATCCCGAAACGACCGGGGTTGAAACGGCATGCTTGAACCAGTCATCGGTTCGGGTAACCATGCCCGTGACGCCGCCTCTTGCTCGGTGGCCACTCGCCACTGGCCAGACTCTTCCACGTGCCAAACTGCCTCATTGACCCTGTTTGATGACATACGACGCCAACGCATCTTTACCCCTAGGTATCCAAATGGATACAATGTAGCCATATGGATACTTCATGTCAAACATGAGCAGCACCTCAACCATGGCGGTGGGCAAGCGCCAACTGATGGACGCGGCTCTGCGCATGCTGGCGCGACAGCAGCACGCCGAGACCCTCTCGCTTCGCGAGTTGGCCCGCGAGGCCGGGCTGAATCACAACACTTTCTACCGCCACTTCGACAGCCTGGGTCAACTGCAAACCGAGTTGATGAACGAGTTCACCACCCAGTTGCGGCAAGGCACCAGCGCCGCCCGCGCAGACGTGGCGCGCGACCCCTCGGTGGTGCGCCGCGTCGTGGGCTGGCTGTTCGATTTCGCGGCCAACCACCGCGATCTTTTCCTGGTGGCCTACCGCACCCTTCATGGCCCGCCCAACGAAAGCCGCATGGGCTTGCAACGCTGCCTGGACGAACTTCGCCGCGACATGCTGCTTGAACAGCGCGCCATGAAGCTGCTGCCGCTTGGGAACGACGCCGTGTGGTTGCGGGTGCTGGGCGTCTATGGCCGCGCGGTTTATGGCCTGGTGGTGCGCTACCTGGAAAGTCCGGAACAAAGAGACGCTTTGCTGGGCGAATCTGAAGAACTGCTGCTCATTCTCATCACCGGCACCATGGCCTTGCATCCCCCCTCGCCTACCCGAAAAAGGAGATCCCCATGACATCCATCGAAGACATTGCACACCAAGCCGAGGCAGCCTGGCAACTGGGCATGCAAGACGAGCAGGCGGGGCGCATGGAGGCGGCCCACGCGCACTTTCGCCGGGCGCACGATCTGGTCGTGGACTGCCCTCGCCTGCACCACACCGCCCACGTGCACCTGCGCAGGCTCAACATCAAACGGCGCGCTTACCGCGATTTGCTCACCGATGTCCTCTTGCTGGGTTTGGCACCGCTGGCGATTTTTGAGATCGTTGCCTTCTTGATGAAGCGGCAAGTGCTGGGCGGCACCATCTGCGCCCGCTGAGGCCGCCCAAATAAAAAGCCCCTGATCTTCGCAAAGAAGATCAGGGGCTTTTGCAAGGTGCCATCAGGCGCCTCGGAGGCAGATCACATGTGGTCGATCATCACCTGACCAAAGCCGGAGCACGACACCTGCGTCGCACCGTCCAGCAAACGCGCGAAGTCATACGTCACCTTCTTGCTCAGGATGGATTTCTCCATCGACGAGATGATCAGGTCAGCCGCCTCGAACCAGCCCATGTGGCGCAGCATCATTTCGGCCGACAGGATTTCGGAGCCGGGGTTCACGTAGTCCTTGCCGGCGTACTTGGGCGCCGTGCCGTGGGTGGCTTCGAACATGGCCACCGAGTCCGACAAATTGGCGCCCGGGGCAATGCCGATGCCACCCACTTGCGCGGCCAGGGCGTCAGAGATGTAGTCGCCATTCAGGTTCAGCGTGGCGATCACGCTGTACTCGGCCGGGCGCAACAGGATCTGCTGCAAGAAGGCATCCGCGATGGCGTCCTTGACGATGATGTCCTTGCCCGTCTTCGGGTTCTTGAACTTGCACCATGGGCCGCCATCGATCAGCTCGGCGCCGAACTCGCGCTGCGCCAAGGCGTAGCTCCAATCGCGGAAGCCACCTTCGGTGTACTTCATGATGTTGCCCTTGTGCACGATGGTCACGCTGGGCTTGTCATTGTCGATGGCGTACTGCAGGGCCTTGCGCATCAGGCGCTCGGTGCCTTCGGTGGACACGGGCTTGATGCCGATGCCGGAGGTTTCCGGGAAGCGAATCTTCTTGACGCCGAACTCGGTCTGCAGGAAAGCGATCAGCTTCTTGGCCTTGTCGCTCTTGGCTTCGAATTCGATGCCGGCGTAGATGTCTTCCGAGTTCTCGCGGAAGATCACCATGTCGATCTTCTCGGGCTCTTTCACAGGCGAAGGCACGCCCTTGAAGTAGGTGACCGGGCGCAGGCAGACGTACAGGTCAAGCTCCTGGCGCAGGGCCACGTTCAAGGAACGAATACCACCGCCCACGGGCGTGGTCAGCGGGCCCTTGATGGACACCACGTAGTCCTTCAAGACCTTCAGGGTTTCTTCAGGCAGCCACACGTCGGGGCCATAAACCCGGGTGGATTTCTCGCCAGCGTAGATCTCCATCCAATGGATCTTGCGCTGACCACCATACGATTTCTCAACGGCCGCATCCACGACCTTGATCATCACCGGGGTGATGTCGAAGCCCGTGCCGTCGCCCTCGATGTAGGGAATGATGGGGTTGTGGGGAACATTGAGCGAAAAGTCCGGGTTGACCGAAATTTTTTGCCCACCTTCGGGCACTTTGATGTGCTGGAACATGATTGTCGTCTCCGCGTTTGGCGTTTCCGTTAAAACACTGCCATGGATGTCGGCAGCGTGCCTGAGAATTCTACGCGAGCCCCCTGCGCAGCACGTTAAAAAGAAGCAACTCGCAAGCCAGTGCTTTTGTGCCAATAATCATGGCCGCCTCCAAGTGCTGCATGCCGCATGCCAACCAGGACCACCATTTTGACGACCGAACTCATGAAGACGACAGCACGGCGGGCCGCCGCGGCCCTATGGCTCAGCGCCGTGGCCTGCACGCCTGCGCTGGCCCAGGAAGGGCCCCAACAATTGCCCACCGTGGCACTCGGCATCACCTTCCACACGATCAAGGCCGAGGTGGCCATGACCCCCAAGCAGCACGAAATCGGGTTGATGCACCGCACCAGCATGGGGCCCAACGACGGCATGATCTTTGTTTTCGAGCGGCCCGGCCAGCAGTGCTTCTGGATGAAGAACACGCTGATCCCCTTGTCGGTGGCGTTCATTGGCGATGACGGCACCATCGTCAACCTCGACGAGATGAAGCCCGAAACGCTTGAACCGCACTGCTCGGCCAAGCCCGTGCGCTATGTGCTTGAAATGAACAAGGGTTGGTTCAGCAAACGCGGACTGAAGGCCGGCACCAAGGTGACTGGCGAGCCCTTCGGCACCGGCAAGTAATCGTCAGCGGGTCTTGGCCGCGATCTTTTCCTTGAGTTGTTGAAGCACGCTCAAAGCCGCTTCCCGCCCAGCCAGGATCGACAGGCGGCGATTGCCAAAATCGCCACCACCAATGCCCGACAACCTGGGCCGCATTACCACATCGGCGTCTTGCAGCTCATACTGGCTGATGCTGTGGCCCATGATGTTGAAGGTCTGCAGGAGGATGTCGACCGCGCCTTTGGTCGGCTGGCCTTCCGGAATCGCCGAGATGTCCACGGCGATCACCAGATCGGCGCCCATCTGGCGGGCGTACTTCACCGGGATCGGCGACACCAGGCCACCGTCCACATACTCTCGCCCAGCGATGCGCACCGGGGCAAACACTGCAGGCACTGAGCTGGAGGCCCGCACTGCCGTGCCTGGATCACCTCGGCGGAAAAGAATCGGCTGGCCGGAGTTCAAATCAGTGGCCACGATGCCCAAGGGCAGCGCCATTTGCTCGATCTGCCGGCCCGCGGTGAAGCCCCGCACAAACTTGGCCAACGCCTCGCCTTTCATCACCGACCGCCCCGGGAAAACCCAGTCGGTCATGGTCGATTCGTCCAGGTTCATGGCCATGGATTCCAGCTCGCCTGGCGTTTTGCCCGCGGCGTAAATGGCGGCCACCAAACTGCCGGCCGAGGTGCCCACCACCAGATCCGGCTTGATGCCCTGCTCTTCCAGCACCTGGAGCACACCAATGTGGGCAAAACCGCGCGCCGCGCCCCCGCCCAGGGCCAGACCGATGCGGGGCGGTTTGGCGGCTGGTTTAACCACTGGCGCCAACACCGGCGCTTTAACCTCCGGCGCGGGGGCAGGCGGTGTGCTACCGCAGGCGGCCAACGCCACGATCAGCGTCGCGCACAAAACACGCTTGGCCGCATATTCCACAGGAGCATAAGCAAAATTCAAAATTGTTCTTCTCATTTATATAGAAGTTTTTTACAGTTCGACCTCATTCACCAGGCTGCTATACACAGCCTCACCCAGAAAGCTGTAGTTTTTCATGATCTTTGACTGGACTGCCGTGGCCGCCGGCGCGGGCGTGGGCTTGATTGTGGGGTTGACTGGGGTTGGAGGTTGATCATTGATGACGCCGCTGCTGATTTCCGTGTTTCACCTGGACAAGGCCGTGGCCATTGGCACCGATTTGTGGTTCGCCGGCTTGAGCAAGGTATCAGGTTCGATCGCTCATCACCGCGAAGACCACGTTGATTACCGCATCACGAAATTGATGCTGTCGGGCTCGATCCCGGCCGCGATCGCCACCTTGACCTACATGCACATGGTGGGCATCACCAAGAGCGGCGACAACATGTTGTCGTTCGCCTTGGCCATTGCCCTGGTGCTGACGGCCGTGACCGTGGCATTTCGGCCGGTTTGGTCCAAAGTGGGCATCTGGCTGGAGCGCTGGATCACACCCGCCCGGCAACCTGCGCTCACCGTGATCTGCGG
Organism: Aquabacterium sp. CECT 9606; assembly: GCF_918741295.1. Taxonomy (GTDB): domain Bacteria; phylum Pseudomonadota; class Gammaproteobacteria; order Burkholderiales; family Burkholderiaceae_C; genus Aquabacterium. The sequence continues at coordinate 14,938 of NZ_CAKKNB010000005.1, read as the reverse complement.
CCTGATCCTGGGTGTGCTGGTGTCTCTGAGCTCAATCGGGGCGGGCGCCGTGGGCGCCACCCTGATTTTGCTGTTGTATCCACGCCTGGACATCCGCAAACTGGTGGGCACCGACATCGCCCACGCCGTGCCCTTGACCATCGTCGCCGGCATGGGCCATGCCTCGCTGGGCAACGTGAACTGGCTGATCCTGATCGAATTGTTGATGGGCTCCCTCCCCGGGATTTGGGTGGGGGCCAAGCTGACGAAGCATTTGCCTGAGACAATCACACGTTTTGCGCTTTGTCTGTGCCTCCTGTTGGCCGCCCGCAAAGTTTTGCTGGCGACCTGACGGTTCTCAAGAAGTCCACTCGCGCGACATATCCGCCCTTTTTTGACACATTGACACCCGGGCTCACCACCGGGTAGACGCCATGTATCAGTACACCGAATTTGACAAACAGTTCGTCCGCGCCCGCGCGGCGCAGTTCCGCGACCAACTGGAGCGAAACCTGGCCGGCAAGTTGACCGACGACGAGTTCCGCCCCCTGCGCCTGCAAAACGGCTGGTATGTGCAGCGTCATGCGCCCATGTTGCGCGTGGCCGTGCCTTACGGTGAGCTGTCAAGCGTGCAGTTGCGCCAGTTGGCCAAGATCTCGCGCGAATACGACCGCAGCTACGCGCACTTCACCACGCGCCAGAACCTGCAATACAACTGGATCCCGTTGACCAAGAGCGCCGACGTGATGGACCAGTTGGCCGCGGTCAACATGCACGGCATCCAAACATCCGGCAACTGCATCCGCAACATCACCAGCGATGCCCTGGTGGGTGTGGCCGCCGACGAGATCATCGACGCGCGCCCCTACTGCGAAGTGATCCGCCAGTGGTCCACGCTGCACCCCGAGTTCGCCTTCCTGCCGCGCAAGTTCAAGATCGCCGTCAACGGCGCCAAGGAAGACCGCGCGGCCACCTACTGGCACGACATCGGCCTGCATCTGCGCTTCAATGACGCTGGCGAAGTCGGCTTCAAGGTGCTGGTGGGCGGAGGCATGGGCCGCACACCCATCACTGGCAGCGTCATCAGCGAGTTCATCCCCTGGCAGCAGATCCTGATCTACATCGAAGCCATCGTGCGGGTCTACAACCGCTATGGCCGCCGCGACAACATGTACAAGGCGCGCATCAAGATCCTGGTCAAGGCCGAGGGCCAGAAGTTCTTTGACCAGGTCGAGCAAGAGTTCAAGCAGATCATGACGCGCGACGTCGATGGCGCTTCGCATGTCATCCCCCAGGCCGAGCTGGACCGTGTGTCGGCCAGTTTCGTGCAGCCTGCGGGCGTGATCGCGCACGATGCCGTCGGCAATGGCGCGCCTGCTGACGCCCCCGTGGCCTTCACCAAATGGCTGGAGCGCAACACGCACGCCCACAAGGTCAAGGGCCACAAGGCCGTGACCCTGTCGCTCAAGCGCGTGGGCCAGGCCCCTGGCGACGCCACCGACGACCAGATGGACAAGGCCGCTGGCTTGGCCGACCAGTTCAGCCAGGGCGAGTTGCGCGTCACGCACGACCAGAACCTGCTGCTGCCCTGGGTGCGCGAAGAGGATCTGTACGCTCTGTGGGAAGCCGCCAAGGCCGCCAGCTTCGCCGCGCCCAACATCGGCCTGCTGAGCGACATGATTGCCTGCCCAGGCGGCGATTTCTGCGCCCTGGCCAACGCCCGCTCCATCCCCATCGCCAACGACCTGATCGAGCGTTATCAAGACCTCGATGAGCTGTACGACATCGGCGACATCGATCTGCACATCAGCGGCTGCATCAACTCCTGCGGCCACCACCACAGCGGCCACATCGGCATCCTGGGCGTGGACAAGGACGGCAGCGAGTGGTACCAGGTCACCCTGGGCGGCTCCGATGGCTCCAGCCACGCGCCCGTGAGCGCGGTCGGCAAAGTCATCGGCCCCTCGTTCGCGGCCGATGAAGTCACCGACGTGATCGAAGCCGTGATCGAGACCTACCGCGGCCAACGCGCGGCGAACGAGAAATTCATCGACACCGTGCAGCGCGTGGGCCTGGACCCGTTCAAGAGCGCCGCCAACGCCGTGCGCCGCAGCACCGCCAAGCAAGCCGCCTGATCGCCAGAAAGACTCCGACCATGAAATTCATCGACACCCACCACGACCAGTGGCGCACAGCCGGCGGCGAAGACGGCCCGATCTCTCACCCCCCCAAGGTGGACCACAGCCTGCTGACTTTGGGCCAGTGGCACGCCGTGCGCGAGCAATGGCCGGCCGACAAGGCCGTGGGCGTGATCTTCCCGAACGATGCCGACATCGAAGTGCTGGAATGCGATGTGAACAAGCTCTCGCTGGTGGTGCTGCAGTTCCCGAAATGGGTGGACGGCCGCGCCTACAGCCAGGCGCACATCCTGCGCTCGCGCTACCGCTTCAAAGGCCAGATCCGCGCCACCGGCGAAGTGCTGGTCGACATGATGCCGCTGCTGCAACGCTCGGGCGTGGACGCCGTGGTGCTGCGCCACGACCAGGAACGCGCCGCCGCCGAGCGCGCGTTGGGCTTCTTCGCCGCGCGTGGCCACTACCAGGGCGACGTGCAGCAAACCAAGCCGGTGTTCGCACGATGAGCGCCATCGCCCTGTACGCCAAGGCCAGCCCCGACTTCGAGGCCAAGCTCGCGGCCACGGTCGCGCTGCTCAAAGCCGCAGCGGCCGAGCACCCGGGCAAGGTCGTCCAGGCCACCAGCCTGGGCGTCGAGGACATGATCGTCACCGACCTGATCGCGCGCCACCACATCGCCATCGCCATCGGCACGCTGGAAACCGGCATGCTGCACCCGCAAACGGTGGCCATGATCGGCACCATCGAGTCCACGTATGACTTGAAGGTCGAGGTCTACCAGCCTGTGCAGGAAGTGACCATCGAGTTCGTTCGCAAGAACGGCGAGAAGGCCATGTACGAGAGCATCGACCTGCGCAAGGCCTGCTGCGGCATCCGCAAGCTGGAGCCGCTCAGCCGCATGCTGGCCAGCCGCGAAGCCTGGATCACCGGCCTGCGCCGCGAACAGTCCAACAACCGCGGTGGCATGCTGGCCCGTGAAGAAGACGACAAGGGCCGTGCCAAGTACAACCCCATGATCGACTGGACCTGGGGCGATGTGTGGCACTACGTGTCGCTCAACAAGGTGCCCTACAACCCGCTGCACGACGAGTTCATGCCCAGCATCGGCTGCGCGCCCTGCACGCGCGCCATCGCCGTGGGTGAAGACTTCCGCGCCGGCCGCTGGTGGTGGGAAGACGAGAAAGCCAAGGAGTGCGGCCTGCACGTCCATGAAGACAACGTGGCCGAAGAGTTGCCGCCCATCGTGTCCAGCCTCATCCGCCCGCCGAATTGAGTTGATTCAAGAACCCAAGTCAAGACCCACGATATGAATGCCCCCGTGAATGTGAACCAACTGCTGGCGGATGTTGACCACCGCCACCTGGACGCGCTGGAAGAAGAAGCCATCTTCATCTTGCGCGAAGTCGCCGCCACTTTCGAGCGCCCTGCCCTGCTGTTCTCCAGCGGCAAGGACTCGTGCGTGGTGCTGCACCTGGCTGAAAAAGCCTTCAAGATGAAGAAGGAAGGCGGCGGCTTTGAAGGCAAGCTGCCCTTCCCGCTCTTGCACGTGGACACCGGCCACAACTTCCCCGAGGTGATCGAGTTTCGCGACCGCCGCATCGCCGAGATGGGCGAGCGCCTGATCGTGGCGCACATGGACGAGTCCATCAAGAAGGGCACCGTGCGCCTGGCCTACCCGCTCGAATCGCGCAACGGCCACCAAACCGTGACGCTGCTCGAAGCCATCGAAGAAGGCCGCTTTGACTGCCTGATGGGCGGCGCCCGCCGCGACGAAGAAAAGGCCCGCGCCAAGGAGCGCATCTTCAGCCACCGCGACAGCTTCGGCCAATGGCAGCCCAAGGAACAGCGCCCCGAGCTGTGGAACCTGTTCAACACCCGCATCAAGCCGGGCGAGCATTTCCGCGCCTTCCCGATCAGCAACTGGACCGAGCTGGACGTGTGGCTCTACATCGAGCGCGAGAAGATCCCGCTGCCCAACATCTACTTCAAGCACCCCCGCCAGGTGATGCGCCGCAAGGGCCTGCTGGTGCCCCTGACCGACGTGACCCCTCCGCTGGAAGGCGAAACGGTTGAGACCGTCGACGTGCGTTTCCGCACCGTGGGCGACATGACCTGCACCTGCCCCGTTGAAAGCGATGCGATCAACCCGGCCGACATCGTGGCCGAAACCCTGCACGTGACCGTGAGCGAGCGCGGCGCCACCCGCATGGACGACCGCACGTCCGAAGCGTCGATGGAACGCCGCAAGAAAGAAGGTTATTTCTGATGAGCACCCCCGTGATTGATTGCCACGCCAAAGAACAAGTCGAACACCAGGCCCTGCGCTTCCTGACCGCCGGGAGCGTTGACGATGGCAAGAGCACCCTGATCGGCCGCCTGCTGTTTGACAGCCGCGCCATCCTGGCCGACCAACTCGATGCGCTGGAAAAGCGCGCCGCTGGCGCCCCCATCGACCTGTCGCTGCTGACCGACGGCCTGGAAGCCGAGCGCGAGCAAGGCATCACCATCGACGTGGCCTACCGCTACTTCGCCACCAAGACGCGCAAGTTCATCATCGCCGACGCCCCCGGCCATGAGCAGTACACGCGCAACATGGTGACGGCCGCTGCGGGCTCTGATGCCGCCGTGGTGTTGGTGGACATCACCAAGATCGACTGGAAGGCCTCAGCCGTGCCCCTGCTGGCACAGACGCGCCGCCACAGCCTGCTGGCCCACCTGCTGCGCGTGCCGAACATCGTGTTCGCCATCAACAAGCTGGACGCCATCGAGCAAGACACGCAGAAGGCTTTCGAAAGCGTTGAGGCTTCGCTGCGCGCCTTTGCCGAACAAGCCGGCATCGCCGTGAAGGGCGTGATCCCCGTGTCGGCCCTGCGCGGCGACAACGTGACCACCCCCAGCGCCAACTGGCCTTGGTACACCGGCCAAACCTTGCTGCAGTTGCTGGAATGCCTGCCAGCCACCGACGAACGCCACGACGGCGCGCTGCTGCAACCCGTGCAGTATGTGACCCGCGAAGGCGAAGGCACCGGCCACCAGCCGCGCACCTTCTGGGGGCGCATCGCCCACGGTTCGGTCAAAGCTGGCGATGCCGTGCAAGCCTTCCCCAGCGGCGAAACCGCCGTGGTGGCCGAGGTGCGCTACAACGCCGAAGTGGTCGACCGTGGCGAAGCAGGCCAATCAGCCGGCATCGTGCTCGACCGCCAAGTGGACATCTCGCGCGGTGACTGGCTTGCCACGCCTGGCGCCATCAAACCCACCGACCAGTTCACGGCCACGTTGGCCTGGCTGGACACCGAGCCTGCCGTCGTTGGCCGCAAGTACTGGGTGCGCCATGGCAACCGCTGGGTGCAGGCCCGCATCACCGCCATCGACAGCCGCATGGACATCCACACCCTGGAAGACCATGACGCCGAGCAACTGGCCGTGAACGAGATCGGCCGTGTGCAGATCCAGACGCAGCAGCCGCTGCCGGTCGAGCCCTACCTGGACAACCGCGTGGGCGGTGCCCTGATCGTGGTCGATCCCACCACCAACCGCACCAGCGGAGCGCTGCTGGTCAAGGCCGCCTGAGTTTGCAAGACATGGACAGCAAGCCCTGCTCGCTCACCGCAGCCAAAGTCGTCTTCATTGGGGCCGGCCCCGGTGAGGCCGATCTGATCACGGTGCGTGGCAGCCGCCTGTTGGCCCAGGCACAAGTGGTGCTGTTCGACGCCCTGGCCGATCCAGCCCTGCGCGATTTGGCCCCTCATGCCGATTGGATCGACGTGGGCAAGCGCGGTTTCTCTGGGCAGCCTGGCAGCGACTACAACGGCCAGACCCGCATCAACCAGTTGTTGATCGAGCAATCGCTGGCCGTGGGTGCCATTCACGGCGAACGTGGCCTGGTGGCACGGCTCAAGGGCGGTGACCCGAGCCTGTTCGGCCGCCTTGAAGAAGAACTGCACGTGCTGCACGAAGCCGGTATCGCCAGCGAGGTGGTGCCGGGTGTGACCTCGGCCCTGGCCGCCGCCGCCGCCACGCAACGCCCGCTCACGCGGCGTGGCACCGGACGCAGCGTCAGCTTCACCACCGCCATGACGCGCACCGGCGAGCTGCAATGTGGCATGGGCCCTGGACAGCGTGCTGACACCGAAGTCTTCTACATGGCCGGCCGCCAGCTTGACCCGCTGCAAAAAGGCCTGATCGACGCCGGTTGGCCGCTTGAGACCGCCGTCAGCGTGGTCTCTCGCGCTGGCTGGCCCGACATGCGCCACACCGTTCACACTGTGGGCTCGCTGGACCAGGCCAGCAACACCCACGCTGGCCGCCCCACCCTGGTCATCGTGGGCGCCGGGGCCACCGCCCTGCCCGATGAGCCCCTGACCCATTTGCCGATTTGCGGAGACGCTGGCGCGCACCCGTAAAATCCGACCTTTCGTCCCGAAATTCAACTTACAAGAGATCGTCATGACTCACGTCGTCACCGAAGCCTGCATCAAGTGCAAATACACCGATTGTGTGGACGTGTGCCCGGTGGACTGCTTCCGCGAAGGCCCGAACTTCCTCGTCATCGATCCCGATGAATGCATCGACTGCGCCGTGTGCATCCCCGAATGCCCGGTCAACGCCATCGTCCCCGAAGAAGACGTGCCCGGCAACCAACAGCAATTCATCAAGATCAACGCCGACCTGGCCAAGGGCTGGCCCAGCATCACCAAGCGCAAGCAACCCTTGCCCGAGGCCGATGACTGGAAAGACAAGACCGACAAGCTGGATCAGTTGATCCGCTGATCGTGGCGGTGATCAACACCGACACCATCGTCATTGGCGCAGGCCCAGTGGGCCTGTTCCAGGCTTTCCAGTTGGGCTTGCTGAGCCTGAACACCCACGTGATCGACGCGCTGCCCGAAGCCGGCGGCCAATGCGTGGCGCTGTACCCCGACAAGCCCATTTACGACGTGCCCGGCGTGCCCGTGTGCACCGGCCGTGAGCTGGCGCAACTGCTCCTGGCGCAGGCCCGGCCCTTTTTACCGCGCGACGACGCCTCAGGCCAGATCACCAACCTGCATTTGAACGACCAGGTTGCCAGCGTACAGCCAAGGGCCGACGGCGGCTTTGACGTGGCCACCAGACAAGGTTTGCAGTTCCATTGCCGCGCGGTGTTCGTGGCCGCTGGCGCGGGCGCCTTCGTGCCCCGCACTTTGAACTTGGCAGCACTGGAAGGCGCGGCCAATCTGCACTACCACCTGCCCGAGGCACCGGCCACCATACCCTGGGCTGGCCAACACTTGGTCATTGCCGGCGGTGGCGAAGAGGCCCTGTCTGCCGTGGCAGCGCTGCTGGACGTCCCCGCCAACGCCAGCCCTGTTGCGATCACCTTGCTGCACCGCCGCGACCAGTTCCAGGCCGAGCCCGCACTGGAGGCCCAGGTGCGCGCCTGGATAGTGCAAGGGCGCATCAAGCTGGCCCTGGGCGTGCCCTCGGGCGCTGACATCCAAGATGGCCGCGTGACCGCCCTGCACATCCTCGGGGCCGATGGTGTCACCCAAGCGCTGCATCTCGACCACCTGCTGGTCAGGCTGGGCCTGAGCCCCAAACTTGGCCCGCTGGTCGATTGGGGCTTCCGGCTCGACCGCAAGCAAGTCAGTGTTTCGCCAGACAGCTTTCAAAGCTCGGCCACGGGCATCTACGCCGTGGGTGACATCAACACCTACCCGGGCAAGAAGCGCCTGCTGCTGTGCGGCTTTCACGAAGCCACCTTGGCGGCGCACCATGCCCTCGCGCAGCTCAAGCCTGATCAGCCCCAACACCTTCAATACACCACCACCAGCGCCTTGCTGCACCAGCGCCTGGGCGTGGCCTCCTAGTTCTTTGTTTCGTTCTTTCTTTTCCTACACATGCAGCCCACCTTGAACCTTCTGCGCCACCCCAGCGGCGCAGCGCTCACCCTGCTCGCTTCATTGGCCAGTGCCTTCTGCAGCAGTGCGTCCGCCCAGCAGTCCAACACACCGGCCGATTCACTGCCCAGCGTGACCGTCACGGCGCCTGCCTCGCGCACAGGCCAAGCCAACATCACCGGCTTCGGCAGCACGCCGTCGTGGCAACTGCCCATGCAGGCGCAAACCATCACCAGCACCGCGCTCAAGAACAGCGGCGCACAGCGCCTTGCCGACATCACCAGCCTTGATGCCAGCATCAGCGATTCGTACAACGCCCCGGGCTACTGGGACTTCCTGTCGGTGCGCGGCTTCACGCTGGACAACGCCTACAACTACCGCCGCGAAGGCCTGCCCATCAACGCGGAAACCAGCATCCCGCTGGACAACAAAGATGCCATCGAAGTGCTCAAGGGCACCAGCGGCATCCAGGCTGGCGTCAGCTCACCTGGTGGCTTGGTGAACTTTCTGGTCAAGCGCCCCCAAGGCCGCGTGCGTTCGGCCACACTCGGCTTCACGGGTGGCAACAGCATCCTTGGCTCGGTGGACGTGTCGGACCGATTTGGCGTGGACCAGGCCATCGGCCTGCGCATCAACGCAGCCTATGAACACCTGGAACCGAACGAGCGACACGCCAACGGCAAACGGCATCTGCTGGCCCTGGCCACCGACTTGCGCATCAACCCCAGCAACCTGATCGAATTTGAGATTGAACACAGCCGGCGCGAGCAGCCCAGCGTGACCGCCTTCAGCTTGCTGGGCGACAGCCTGCCTTCTGCGAAGAGCATCAACCCCGACATCAACCTGAACAACCAGCCCTGGGCCATGCCCGTGGTCATGGCAGCCACCACGGGCACCTTGCGCTGGACACACTTGTTGAGCCCGGATTGGAAGCTGATCAGCACTTATGGCATCCAGCGTTTGAAGAGCAACGACCGCACCGTGTTTGCCTATGGCTGCAGCAGCGGCATCGTGTACCTTGGGGACCGCTATTGCAGCGATGGCACCTTCGATGCGAACGACTACGACAGCGAGAACGAACGACGCCTTACACAGGCATTGAATGTGGCCCTGAAAGGCCAACTCAAGACAGGCAGCGTGAAGCATGATTTGCACGTAGAAGCCTTGCGCAGCAGCTATCACCTCGACGTGAATAACGCCGCCTTCAATGGCATCGGCCAGGGCGACATCTCAGGTGACTATGGACCACTCCCGCGCGACCCCAGGCCTCTCGGACCTCAACACTTGCGCCATCACGTCAGTACTGAACTGTCGGTGAGCGACGCCGTGGCTTTGTCTGAACAATGGCGTGCCTGGCTTGGCCTGCGCCACAGCCGCCTGAGCCGCGATACCGTGCTCAGCGACAACAGCGCCCCATCTGTGTCCACCGACCAGACCTTCACCACGCCCTGGGTTGGCCTTGGCTACAGTTTTGCAGCACAACGACAGGTCTACGCCAGCTGGGGAGAAGGGGTTGAATCGAAAAATGCGCCTGAATCGGCTCCGGCTACTTACTTCTTTGTGCCGTTCACAAACGCCGGCCAACCTCTGCCATCGCAAAAAAGCCGCCAGGTTGAAGTGGGCGTCAAAGGCCATGAAAACACCTGGCAATGGAGCCTGAGCGCGTTCCGGGTGCATAAGCCACAAGACGGCATCCTCGACACCCTGCCCAACCCCACCTATGTCATCGATGGCGAAGCCGTGCACACCGGGCTGGAAGGCCAGTTGCAAGGCCGCTGGGGCGCTTGGGAGTTGAACGGCAGCGCCATGGTCCTGGATGCCAAACGCCAAGGCAGCTCGCACGCCGATATCAACGGCAAGCAAGCTGTGAACGTGCCCGAGCACACGGTGAAGTTGTCGGCCGACTACAAAGTGGCGGCCCTCCAAGGCCTGACCTTGCAAGGCCAGGTGGTGCACGAGGGCAAACGCATGGTGCTGGATGACAACAGTATCAGCATCCCCTCATGGACGCGCTTCGACACCGGGCTGCGCTATGTGCAGCAGGCCTTCAGCCAGCAAGGCAGCCTGACCTGGCGCCTGGGCGTTCGCAACTTGTTCGACAAACGCGCCTGGCGCGAAGCCCCCAAGCAGTTCGACCACGTTTACCTTTTCCCCCTGGCCAGGCGCACGGTGACGGCGTCGGTGCAAGCCGACTTCTGAGGTGAATGCGCAAAAAAACGCGCCCACTTGCTGAGTAGGCTGAAAAACTGCTATAGTTTCGTTCTCGATTGATCACTGCAACGCGCAAGCCAAGCAGCACAATTGAACCGACATATTCCTCGATAGCTCAGTCGGTAGAGCGCCGGACTGTTAATCCGTAGGTCCCTGGTTCGAGCCCAGGTCGAGGAGCCAAATAAGCGAAGCCCTGTACGAAAGTACGGGGCTTTTTGCTTGGTGGGTTCGGAAACCGAACTTGGATGGTCGGTGGAAGCCCGCCGCATAGAGATACCTGAGTTTGGCAACGCTGATCGCCCTGCTTGGTATGGTGGACCCTAATCGCCATTAGCGCCTTCAATACATTTCTCGCGCCCGCTCCGGCGTCTACTGTTATCACTGAAGTTACAGCTAGCAACCAACCACCGCCTCCCGGCACAAATCGCATCGCTATGATGCGGATACACAAGGAGGATGGCGGTATGCGATCAGGCTGGAATCCAGGCAGACGCAACAGAAACGTTGGAACCAAAGCCCACGGGCACGGTGAGAACAACCGCCTATCAATCCCCGAGTCCTGGCACGAACTGAAGTGCTTTTACGAAAAGCTGAGTTCGTTTGTGTCCATCAAGCGACGGATCGGCACCCACGACATCACCTTCCTGGTTGAGCCGACACAGGCGAACTGGTTTCACGTCATCACGGTGGAGGATGCCTGCAAGGTTCTTGCGCAGCTGCCCCAGCAGGATCTGAAGACGTTGGAGCTGATCGTGATCGCCAGCCAACCCGCAAGCAGCGCATATTGAGCCCGGTATGGGGCCGTGCCATCTTCTACTTCGAGGCCAACGCCTTCAATGGCAGCGCCATCATCCTTGAAGCGCAAGAACTGGCGCCGATCCCCTGGCCCCTGTCGCTGTCACCAGAAAGGGTACGGGAACTCGAACGGCTGGCGGAAGACGGCCACCAGATCCACAGGGGGCAACGTCAGTACGACATCCACCCGAGCTTTGCATCACTTCGGAACACCGTGCTTTACAGAACGCTTCTGCACGAGGTAGGACACCACGTGGACCACCGCGATTGCACCGAAGAAACCTGGAACACACGCACCTCGTCGCAAAAGGAAGACTTTGCCCACCGCTATGCGGCCGAGAAAGCCCGTTTACTGCGGGCAGCGGGCGTGAGCCCCTTCCCGCCCATGGTCAATCAAGTGGAGATGATCGCCGCGGGACTCCGCACTGAATGGTTTGCCTTCCACGAGCGCGCCTGACGCCTCATAAGCCCAGGCTCACGAAAGAAGCCTGTTCATGTTCGTCGAAAGCGCTCTTGGGACCAAAAGCCCGAACGTGGGCAAGAAGGTCCGCGTGGTGATCCTGCGTGGCGAACACAGTGAACATGGGCGCATCTGGAAGGTCGAGGGCGAAGGCTTGATCAGCGAATATGGTGCGGTGGGGACGACAGTGGACTGCGCTCAGTCATGGCTACGCAAGATCGAGCCGCCTCAAGAGAAAACTGAAGATGGCGTCAAGAAGGAAGTTCGATTTCTAAAGGCCCCCGATATTTCTCAATTACTTCTGAAATGCCGACACGGCCAGAGGCTGCGCGAGCCTTCAGCCCTTCTCCTTGCTTCTTGTGTGGAAGGCCGGGCCGTCCTTTATCGCGGGAAATCTTGTAGCGGTAGCAGCGGCGCCCCGTCGCGGGTTCGCCGCTCTCGTCGCTGAAGAAGACGAAGCCGTCGCTGAAGACGAAGAAGAGGCCGCCGTCGCAGCAGCAGATGGGGCGACGATATTTGACGCCGCCATTTTGGGCGACTGAGGAGGCGAAATCTTTTCATTAAACACTACGTTCTTCCCTTGATTACTAACGATAACTAGGTTGTCCTTGCTGTCGAATGCATACTCGGCATGCCAATCCTCACCCTTGTTTACATCGTTACTACTACGGGTCAGGCGCCGAATTCCCACGGCTTCCTTGACCCCATACCCCGCGAATCCAGCTTTCATTTGGCCTTGGTATCCAAGCACTCGGACGCCGGGAAAGTATGGCGCCAGGTTGCCACACAGCTGCCCCGCGAAGGTGTTCAAGGGCCTCAACTTTTGTCGCTCCTCAACAGTACCTGCGCTGAAGCAGGCATGAACTACAACTGTAAGGTTACTAACCCGTTTGAGATTCAACTCGTTTTGAAGAGCCACCGCCGTGTCAGCTGCGTCCAAGTCTTTTTTGCCAGCTTTCGTTTCCCATATAATGCACTTGGTGGAGAAAGGCATCCCGTCCTTGTCATCGTCATAATAACCATGTGTATACAGGATGATGGTATCGTTATCTTGTACCTTTTCAAGGGTATAATTTGTCACCAAGTCGGCACCTTGCGTAGTAGCATATATTTCTGCGTTTGCCTTGACGTCTTTCGATAAGGCAATAACGTGTTTTTTTGGCATAGTATCCCTAGGAAATAGTTCTGATTAAGAAGGCCATAATACGAGCCTTTCATAACAGGAACAAGACCACGAGCGCGACTCGATGTATGTATCGCGCGCATCTCGCCGGGTTCGTCCGATGACCGGGTAAAATCCCGTACGCCTCAAGCAGTAGTGCTTAGGGCTTTTTGCTTTATTGCAAAGGGCTCATGAAACTAATCCAAGCCGACGATCACGCCGAGACCAAAGTGAGTTCCCCATGAGCACCCTGCCCGCCTGTCCTCAGTGCCAGTCCGCCCTCACCTATGAAGACGGCGCTCAACTCATCTGCCCTGAGTGCGGACACGAGTGGTCAGCGGCCTCCACGGCATCGTCGACACTCGATGACATCCGCGTGATCCGCAATGCCAACGGCCATGAACTCAAAGACGGCGACACGGTCACGGTGATCAAGGACTTGAAGATCAAGGGATCTTCGCTCGTGGTCAAGGTCGGCACCAAGGTCAAGAACATCCGCCTGGCCGACGACGATCACGACATCGACTGCAGAATCGATGGGATCGGCGCGATGGGCCTGAAATCAGAATTCGTCAGGAAGCTCTCATGAAACCAATCCAAGCCGGCGACCACGCCGAGATCATTGAAGGCGCCCTCGGCACCAAGGGTCCGAACGTCGGCAATAAGTCCGTGTCGTGGTGCCGCGTGGAGAACACAGCGAGTACGCCGCATCTGGAAGGTCGAGGGTGAAGGCTTGATCAGTGAATACGGCGCGGTGGGCGGCAGCGTGGACTGTGCACAGTCATGGTTGCGCAAGATCGAGCCGCCTGAGGTGGGTTCGGACGATGGCATCACGAAGGAAGTTGACGCGCCACTGACGCAGGCATAGCCGGAGGACCGCACCTGCGGATGGTGCACAAGTTGGAAACCTCAAGCAGCAATGTTGGAGGCGTTTTTCTTTGCCGGTTCGGAAACGAACCTCAAGTCGGCGGTCTTGTTCAGGCCCTTGGGGGCCGAATCCAACAACCTTGACGTGAAGCACTGGAAGTGCCAATGCCAAGGTGATCTTGCGGCATGATGTATTAGCCGGCACCCAACTTTGGAGGTGGATTGATGGAATTTTTTTGATCTTTTTTATACATCAATGATTGGTGGAAAATAAGCCAGCATCAATGAAAAATCAAAATACAGCACTCCGCAAATACTTCATGATGAAAATCTATGCCAAAGAGTAGCAAGCACATCAATTTATATCGGTCAGCTCGATCTTCAAAAAAACAGAACAGTCAGTTAGATTTAAGCGATCTTCGTGGAACGTTTATTGCGTTCATTATCATAGCTATGCTTTGGGCCGGCTCAGCTGTATTCTTGTATAAAGATCCTAATCGCGGTACTTTCGGAGACATGTTTGGAGCAATAAACTCATTGTTTTCGGGCCTTGCACTTGCCGCCCTTATTTATGCTGGATTACAACAGCGCAAGGAAATTTCACTTCAGCGCTACGAGATAAGCTTTACGCGAAATGAAATGGCTGAGCAAAGAGTGCAAATGGATAAGCAAATAGAACAGCTGAGCGAGCAACTACAAATTTCTCATCGACAAGCACTTGAGTCCACATTTTTTCAAATCCTGGGCCTGCTGAATAAAATAATAGAAAGCATAACCTGCAAAAATGCATCGAACGATTTGATAAAGGGCAGAGATTGTTTGCCGCTCATCTACGAGAATCTCACAAATACCTATAAATTAAACCAAGAATCCAGATCATTTGATAATAGGTTAACATTATTGAGAGCAACGTTTCAACGCGTGTGGAACGAACATCAAACGCACCTTATTCAATACTATGACACGCTCTCACATCTTATAGATTATGTGGAAAAAAGCTTAGCCAAAGATAAAGAACTTTATTTTAACCTCATAATTGCTCAGTGGTCAGACGAGGAAGCAGCAATATTATTTTATTACTGCTTCTCCGAGAGAGGTAAAGGGCACATGCGCCATCAGATTCTAAAAACCAGAATGCTCGCTTTCATCAATATTAGATTCCTTCTTTCACCGCTGGATCGAGACGCGCTGTCAGAACTCAATGCATACGAGGATTTTGATAAAAAATAACAGCTGGGTAGGCAACTTTTCGGAAACCGAACCTTGAGGGCCGATGGTCCTGCTTGGACTCAGGACGTCTTGAGGCGTACAGGCTATACGGCATCATGAACCGCCCCGGGTTTTGTGGAGGCCGGTTGGTTTAAGTCAGGCAATGGTCTTGACCTGATTGGCGAGTTGCCGGTAGTAGTTTGCCTCAGCCTCGGCTGGTGGGATGTAGCCGATGGGCTCAAGC
>NZ_CAKKNB010000004.1 GCF_918741295.1 Aquabacterium sp. CECT 9606 | reverse complement strand
CGCTGCCATCGAAACCACCGACATCAAGGCCCTGACCACCGCCCAGGTGGCTGCCCTGACGACCGCTGGGATTGCTGCCCTGACCACGGCGCAAGTCGCCGTGATCGAAACGGCCGACATCAAGGCCTTGACCACCGCCGGTGTCGCTGCCTTGACTACCGCGCAAGTTGTGGTCCTGGATTCCACCCAGATCTCCGCCCTGACGTCCACGCAAGTGGCCTCGTTGACCACCGCGCAAGTGGCGGCCATCGAAACCACCGACATCACGGCCCTGAACACGGCCAACGTCCGAGCCCTGACCACCGCCGGTGTGGCCGCCCTGACCACAGCGCAAGTCGTGGCCATGGATTCCACCCAGATCTCCAACCTGACCACCACCCAGGTCTCCTCGCTGACCACCGCCCAGATCGCTGCCATCCAGACCACGGACATCAGCAGCCTGACCACGGCCCAGATCGTGAGCCTGACCACCGCCCAAGCCGCGGCCCTGACCACAGCCCAGATCGACGCTTTGACCACGACGGAAGTCCGAGCCTTGGCCACGGACGACCTCGCGGCCATGACGACTGCCCAGGTCCAGGCGTTCACCACGGTGCACATGGCGAGCCTGATGACCGCCCAGGTCCAGGCCTTCACCACGGCACAAGTCGCGGCCCTGGCCACCGACCAGTTCCAGGCACTGACCACATCCCAGTTCGCGGTCCTGACCACGGCACAAGTCGCGGCCTTCACCACAGCCGAAGTGGCCGTGATTGAAACCGCAGACCTGGCCGTGCTGAACACGGTGCAAATCGGGGCCCTGACCACGGACGACATCGCGGTCCTGACCACGGCGCACATGGCCGCGCTCACCACGACGCAGATCCATGGCCTGACCACCGATCAGATCCGTGCCTTCACAACCACGGACATCGCGGCCTTCACCACCGATCAGATGCAGGAGCTGAGCACCACGCAGATCCAGGCGTTCACCACGGCCCAGGTCGTGGCGTTCGAAACAACTGACCTGGCTGTCCTGAGCATGACGCAGGCCTCCTCGCTCACCTCCACGCAGTTCGCTGCATTGACCACGGAACAGGCCAACGCCCTGACTGGTGTCTCGCCGATCGTGCTGGACTTGAACGGTGACGGCGTCCACACCCTGGCCGCCTCGCAAGGCACCCACTTCGATCTGCTGGCCAACGGCCATGCCAGCGCGGTGGGCTGGACCTCCGCCTCGGATGGCCTGCTGGTGATGGACCGCAACCACGATGGCCTCATCAACGACGGCACCGAGCTGTTCGGGGCGGCCACCGTCCTGTCCAGCGGGCAGCGCGCCGGCGATGGCTACACCGCCATGAGGGACATCGACTCCAACCACGATGGCAAGCTCACCGCCGCCGACCTCCACTTCAAGGACCTGCAAGTCTGGGTGGACGCCAACAGCGACGGGGTCACCAGCAACGGCGAGCTCAAGTCCCTGGCCAGCCTGGGGATCATCGAGCTTGACCTGGGCGCCAAGACCGGCACGGAAATGGACAACGGCAACCTGCTGGGCCTCGTGTCGAGTTACAAGACTTCGGACGGTGCCCATCACGACATGGCCGACGTCTGGTTTGCCAAGGACACCACGACGACCGGCGCGGCGACCACGGCAGCGATGGACGACGGCAGCCACGCCACCACCGTTCAAGCCGCCTCGGCCACCGCGGTGAATGACCAGGCTGACGACAAGGACAAGACCACCGCCAGTCCGCTGGGTGTCAGCGCCCAGGACCTGCTGTCCGACCGAGGGCACGACCTGCTCGCTGGGCACGCCGACCCGGCCGCCAGCACCAGCACGCTCACCGTGGCCGAGATCCACCACGATTTGCCGCTGGTCACTGTCGACCACACCCAACTGATCGACGACAAGCAGAACAACCTGCTGATTTAACCAAGCCTGACGACAGCCGGGGAACCACGCGTTCCCTGGCGTCCACAAAGCGAGCTTGCCGGCCACGGGAGGCTCGCTTTGTCATTTTCCATGTGTTAAAAATAGATCGGTGATTCGGGCACTAATGCCTGGATCGGCGGGCTGGCGCCTCGCCTAACCTTGGCAACTGCTGAAATCAGCACTGAAGTGGCCGTGCCCCAAGGCATGGCTCATCCAAGGACCCGGAATCCACCGATGCAACAAGCCATGAGTACCGTCGCGGTCGTCGTGCCGATCTACCAGGCCCTGCCCACTGAACTGGAACAGTTTTCACTGCGCCACTCACTGGCCCAACTCAAGCCCGGCCGCACGGTGTTGTTCGCCGGCCCCGAAGGGCTGGACTTCAGCTGGTATGCCGCCAATTTTTCGGGCGCGACGCTGATCACTTTCGAACCTGAGTGCTTTGCCTCCATCAAGGGCTACAACCGCCTGCTGATGTCCAAAGCGTTCTACGAGCGCTTTGCCCCGCACGAGTTCATGCTGATCCTGCAAACCGACGCCCTCCTGCTGCGCGACGAGCTGGACGACTGGATCGCCCGCCCTTACGACTACGTGGGCGCGCCCTGGCCCGACGGCGTCGAAATCATGGTCAACCTGGACAACTTCGCCGACGGCCTGGGTGGCAAGAAGGTCAAGGTCCACGTGGGCAATGGCGGCCTCAGCCTGCGCCGCAACCAAGCCTGCATCGAGCTGCTGACCGAGTTTCCGCAAGCCATCGATTTCTTCCTGCGCAGCGGCTCCAGCGAAGACCTGTTTTTCTCGTTCATGGGGTCGCTGTCCCAACACTTCCTGATCCCCAATGAAATCGTGGCCTCGCGCTTTGCGCTGGAGCTGAAACCCCACCACTACCACCGCATCAATGCGCAGCGTCCGCCCATGGGGGGCCACGCCTGGTGGAAGTACCAACCCGAATTCTGGCTCGCCTTGCTGGGCGACCAGGCCAAAACCATCGGCCCACTGGTGGCTCGCTGAGCACGATCACCACTCATCACAGGAACCCACACCATGGAACTCAAATCAATCGACACCCTGCACCGCACCAAGACGGGCAAGACCAGTGACAAGTGGGCCTCCTACCTCACGTACTACGATGAGTTGTTCGCCCCGCTGCGCCACAAGCCCATCTCGATGCTTGAAATCGGCGTGCAAAACGGCGGATCGCAAGAAACCTGGGCCGAGTACTTCAAAGAAGCCCAGCTCTTCGTCGGTTGCGACATCGACCCCAAGTGCGAAGCCCTGCGCTACGACGACCCACGCATCAAGATCGTGGTGGGCGACGCCAACGCCGCGCCCGCCTTCCAGAAGATCACCGCGCTCAGCACCAGCTTCGACATCGTGATCGACGACGGCTCGCACACCTCGCACGACATCCTGCGCTCCTTCATCAATTACTTTCCCTTGCTCAAACCCGGTGGCATCTTCGTGGTCGAAGACTCCTGCTGCCTGTACATGGATGGCTATGGCGGCGGCCTGCTGAACGAGCAAAGCGCCTACGCCTTCTTCAAGCGCCTGATCGACGTGGTCAATTTCCAGTTCTGGCGCAACGACATCAGCATCAACAACTACCTGCGCACCTATTTCGACCTGCGCTCAACCCCCCAGTTCATCCTGGACGGATGGATCGACTCCATCGAGTTCCGCAACTCGATCATCACGATCAAGAAGGCCGTCACGCCCACCCACGAGAAGCTGGGCCAACGCATCATCGTGGGCACCGATGCACAAGTGCAGACCTGGGGCGGCAAGCTGCCCGGCGCCGTGTCCTGAACAACGGCCTCCACGTCAGCTCGCATCAACATTCTTGAGAATCGGAAACAACCATGCACCCTACCGCCCTCCAAAATTGCCAGCAGTTTTTTGAAACCTACGGCGACGCCATCCAGAAGAACACCCCCAACGCCAAGGTGGTCGAGATTGGCTCGCAAGATGTCAACGGCAGCCTGCGCACCTTCTGCCCTGCCAATTTTGAGTACACCGGCGTGGACTTCGTGGCCGGCAAAGGCGTCGACCTGATCCTGGACGACCCCTACCAGTTGCCCTTCGCGGACGAGTCGGTCGATGTGATGCTGTCCAGCTCCTGCTTCGAACACTCCGAGATGTTCTGGCTGCTGTACCTGGAGATCATGCGCACCCTCAAGCCCGGCGGCCTGTTCTACATGAACGTGCCCTCCAACGGCGAGTTTCACCGCTGGCCGGTGGACTGCTGGCGCTTCTACCCGGACAGCGGCCGCGCCCTGATCACCTGGGCCAAGCGCAATGGCATGAAGGCCGAGCTGCTCGAGTCCTACACCAGCACGCAGATTGGCGACCAGTGGAACGACTTCGTGGCCGTGTTCGTCAAGGATGGCGACCAGGCTGCGCTGTTCCCCAACCGCATCCTCGACAAGAAGACGGACTACGCCAATGGCGTGCTGTTCGGGCAAACCGAGTTCTCCAAGCTCAGCGCCATGCCTGAAGACAAGAAGAAGCTGGCCGTCATCAAGCAGATCATCGACAACACGGTCAAGGTGGTGTGACCGCGATCCAAGACCGGCCGATGCGCACCGTTTTCATCGAGGAATCCAAGACGCCGATCTACCTGCGCATTGCGCAGGCGCTCGGCGCGGAGCTGGTCCGCCATGGCTTCCAGGTCATGATGATCAAGCCGGACGGGTTCAACACCCTGTCCTTTCATGAGTTCGTGTCGAAGCAGTCGGACGCGGCCTACATCTCCACCAGCGTCAACAACGCCATTCAGCACAAGATCACGGGCCAGGAGAGGTACTTCTTCGAGCAGTTTCCTGGCAAGGTCATCTTCCTTCATCAGGACGCGATCCTGGGCGGGGCCGATGTCATGACGGGCATCTCCAAGCTCCAGGCCTGGCAGCGGGTCGCATCACGCTCGGCGCACCTGTGCATCGAGCCCGACAATGTGGTCGATCTGCACGGCCTGGGCATCCAGGCCAAGGTGGTGCCCCATGCCACCGAGATCGAAGCCACCGAACCCAGCCTGACCGACTTCGAGTACGAAGCCTCGTTCGTGGGCCATGTGGTTCCCAGCCTGTACCTGCCCACCTTCAGTGATCAGCGGGTGCAAGCCCTGGTCGATGGCGCGGTCAAAGGTCGGCAAGCCAACCTTTTCTGCCCGATTGAGCCGTTGGTCAAAAGCTGCTCGGAAGCCACCCTGGGCGGACTGGGAACGCCTGCCGATCAGGCGATTCTGAAAGTGGCGGCAGCGCAATGGTTGCGCAGCCAGGTCACCTCGCAAACCATGCCCTTTCGGGGTTGGGTGTTTGAGAACAGCGGTCTGGAGGCCGTGACCATTTTTGGCGGCGATCCGGCCTACCTTCACCGCATCGAGCGCAATCTGAGGATCGACCGGCCTGGGGTCAGCTACCAGCCTGCCGTGTACGAGCCGAATGAGGTTCGGCGTGTTTTCAACAAGAGCAAGATCAACATCAACATCTCGTCCATGCAGTTCGACCACGCCGTGGTCAACCGCTTCCACGACGTCATCATGGCCGGCGGACTTTGCCTGACCGACGCCAGGTCAGGCCTGGCCGAGTTGACATCAGCGCATGAAGAGGTGTCCTACAACACCCTGCAGGAGCTGCATGACCGGGCCCTTCATTTCTCGAAGCCGGAGAATGCACAGCAAAGGGCCCTGCTGATCAAGCGCATCCAGCAAGACATTGCCCAGAACTCCGGCTACGGCTTGTTGGTCAAGGCCATCATCGCGACGCTGGACGAGCTGTAAATCCAGCACCCAGGCCCATGAAAAAGCCCCCTTGGTTTCTCGACCAAGGGGGCTTTGATTTGACCGCGTCAGGGGCTCAGTAGCGGCCCAACACGTTCTTGTCGTGATAGTACTTGGCCAAGGATGCTTTCAAGGCAGCCGCTCTGGCCAGGGTGTCCGGGCTGGCGTCATGGCCCACGCCAAAGAAGTACAGGTCGCGGCTCTGGAAATCGTGGTTGAACGAATGCTGTGCAAACCAGGCATCGTGATTGATGATCGAATTGAAGTCTTCGGCCACCAGGTTCTGGTAATAGTTCTGCTTCTTGTCCACGGTCAGCGGCGAGGCGGTGGGATTGAACTCTTCCGTGCCGTGCTGCTGGCGACCAATGGTCGCGCAAGTCATCGCCACCAGCCCACCGGGTTTGACCATGCGCAACATGTTCAGCCAGGTCTTCTTCCAGCCAGGGTTGTGCTCCATGGCCTCACAGGACACGACCATGTCGAACTGGTTGCTCGCCGAGCCGTAGTCTTCGCCAAAGCAAACGACATCGACGTCATTGCCCTCGCCAATGTCCAGCCCGGTGTAATCGCAGCCTTGGTAGAACTGGCGGATGGAGCCATTGAGGTTCAAGCTGCCGATTTCCAAGACTTTGCGGCCCTCGAAGTACTCGGGGAGAAACTGCTTCAGCGCCTGGATGTAGAAGAACTGTTGGGGGTGTGCCATGGTGATGTGTTCCCGTGAAAATTCGTGTGTAAGACTAATTGGGGGCGCTTAGCGCATCCACGGCACCGGCCAGTTGAGACTGCCGCCACATGGACACATAAATCGCTTCCAGATTTTTGCAAAAGCTGTCGGTGTCAAACAGCGGATATGTCGCCCTATTCACCTGCAACTTGGCCTTCAAGCTGCTCAGCAACTCAGGACTCGTGGCCAGTTTCAAGGCCAAAGCCTCGTAGCCAGCGGCCGAGTCGGCCACCAGCTCAGGCAAGCCAATGGCATGCAGCAGGCTGGCCGCCACCCGCGCCGGGAAAGCGCCGCCCATGAAGGTCACCACGGGCAAACCAGCCATCAGGGCATCGGCGGCGGTGGTGTGCGCGTTGTAGGGGTGCGTGTCCAGGAAGATGTCCGCCTGGCGGTAGCGTGCCATGTGGTCTTCCACCAGGGGCACGCGGCCAGCAAACACCAGGCGCGCGGGATCGACGCCGCGCAATTGGGCTTCCTTGCGCAGATTGGCCTGCGAAGCCTGGCTGCGCGACATCAACCACAGCACGCTGCCCGGTACCTGGGCCAGCAGGCGCATCCAGATGTCGAACAATGGCGGATTGATCTTGTAGTCGTGGCTGAAAGAGCAGAACACAACGCCGGTGTCGGGCAAGCCGCACTCCTGGCGCGTGGGGGTGCGGTCCGAGATCTTCAGGCCTGCGTCGGTCGGCAGGTAGGCATCCGGCAGGTACACCACCTTCTCGTTGTAGAAGCGCTGGTGCTCGGGCGGGATCACATGCCGGTCGGCAATGATGTAGTCCATGTAGCTGGTGCCCAGCGTGCCGGGGTAACCCAGGAAGTTGGCCTGCGCCGGCACCGGCCGGTGTGCGAAGACATCGGTGCGCGAATCGGCGGTGTAACCCGCCAGGTCCACGGCCACGTCGATTTCCATCTCGCGCATCAACTCGGCGATCTGCCGCGAGGTCATCGTGCGTGCATCCACGAACTTGTCGAAGCAGGCCAGCATGCGCGAACGCAGGCGGCTCTTGTCGTCGATGCCCAGTGAAATGGCCACGGTCTCGAAACGGTTCTTGTCGTGGTGCTCGAAGATGCCAGCCATCAGGTGGCCAACCGGGTGCTCGCGCAGGTCGGGCGACACGTAGGCCAGGCGGATCTTCTTGTGGCGGTAACGCTCGCCGGTCCACAGCGGCTTCTTGGACACCGGAAAGCGCGTGGCGAAGATCTGCGCGCTGATCTGGTGGTCCTCGCAGTTGTCCGAGAAGGCCATCAAGGGCAGAGATTTGCAGCTCTTCTGGTGGGCCTTGATGCCCGTGATGATCTTGGCCGAGTTCTCGGCAAAACCAGTCCAGTCGCAGGCGTGCAAGCGCTCATAGGCCAGCAGGCCGTGGCCATAGTCGTAATTGGGGTTGACGGCCAGCAGTCGTTCAAACATGGCGATGGCCTCATCGCTGCGCTTGAACTCGGTCAGGATGATGCCGCTGTTGCCCATGGCCGCTTCATGGTCGGGCTTGATGGCCAGCACGCGTTTGAAGCGCTCCAGGGCTTCCAGGTGGCGCTGCTGTTCACGCAGCAGCACCCCGCTGTTGAGCAGGACTTCGGTGTATTCGGGGTTGAGCTCCAGCGCCTTGTCGTAGCTGGCCATGGCCTCGGCAGCGCGGCCGAACGATTGCAGCACGTTGGCATAGGCCATCCACAAGGGGGCAAACTGGGGGCATGCCACCACACCGCCTGAGAGCAATTCCAGCGCCTGGGCCTGGTCGCCTCGCTGCAACAGGATCACCGCCAGTGAATACAAGGCGGCGCCATCGGCAGGGTGTGTGAGCAGGTAGGACCTGAACAGCGCCTCGGCTTCCGCGATCTGGCCCTTGTTCTGCAGCTCAATGCCACGGATCAAGGCCGAGGGGTCATTGGTCAGCACTGGCGCGGCGCTGGCGGCCAACTTGGCTGGCGGGCGACGCGGTGGCGTCGCGGCATGAAATCGATTTCCCATCATTGGAGGCCCTATGACACGGCGCTATCGCCGCGACATCCAGCTTAGATGAGGCAGAAGTTCACGACTCCAGACAACAAAGCGGTGAAAACCGATCAAATCCAGCGTGGATCATTTGGTGATCAGGATGAAGTCCGACTGGGTCGCGCCACTGTCATTAAACGGTGAATCATCCACCATGGTCAAGACGCCCGTGGTGGCGTTGATCTTGTAGGCTGCCACACCACCTCCGGCGAGCAGCGAGGCATAGACGAATTTTCCAGACGGGTCGGTCGCCACGGAAGTGGGTCCAGGGTTGGGCGGCGTGGTGACGGTGGCCCCGCCACCGGATATGGCCGTCAGCAGCCCTTGGGAACTGCCGCCTGGCGCGATGGAATAGGCACGGATCGTGTTGTCGGAGCGGTTGGAGGTGTAGGCAAACTTGTTGTTGGGATCGATCGCGATCCCCGTCGGTGTAGAGCCGGGTGTGGACACAAAACCCTTGTAGGCGAGACCACCTGTGATGGTGTTGGCGATCTCATACACCATGACACTGTCACCCGTTTCATTTGACACGTAAACCTGCCGGCCCGAAGGGGATACCGTGATCTGATTCGGATGAGAGCCGGCGGCAATCGACCCCACGGCGGTCAAGGCGCCGGGCACCAGGCTGCCCGTGCTCGCGGTGTCGATCATGAACATGGAAATCGTGCTGGGCGATGAGGTCGCGCCATAGTTGGCCACATAGACGAACTTGCCAGAGGGATCGACGGCCACCGACCGAGGAGCGATGTCGGCCGATGACGGCAAAGCGAATGGCGAGCCCGTGATCGCGGTCAACAAGCCCGTGACCGTGCTGCGAGAAAAAGCCGAAATGGTGTTGCTGCCATAATTGGCCACGTAGACGTAGCGCCCCTGGGGATCGACCACCACCGCCCTGGGTTGGCTGCCCGTGGCCACCGGCAAGGCCGCGCTGGTCAGGACGCCCGAAGGATCAGCGATGCTGAAGATCGACAGATTGTTGGAGCCGGAATTGGCAACATAGGCGTACTTCACCAGCGGATCGACGGCAATGCAGGTGGGGGTTGAACCGGTCAACCATGGGGTGCCAGCCCCCATGGTGGTCAGCTTGCCATCCGTGGGATCAACGGTGTAACCGGAGACGCTGTCGTCATTGGTATGCACCACATAAGCGAACCGTGGTGGCGCAATGCCTTCGCCGGGCACAAACACAGGGACGTCCGTCCCCGGGGTACCGTAATCCGGATCATTGCCCCCACAAGCAACCGCCATCAAGCTCACCACGCCGGCAGCCAGCAGCCAAGCTAACTTGTGTCTCTTCATAAAGCCCTTGCCATGATGTGCAATCGATTATGCGACTTTACGGGTGTTATCGACCATTTCAGGGCCAGCTTGATCATCATGGTTTTTGCTCTGGCATCAACCACGCCGTCAGGCCAGCCCCCATGGACCTCATTTGCGCGCTGGCGGCAAAGCCGTCGTGCAAGGAGTTGACATAGGCGATGCGCAAACCAAAGTGATCCGACTCGGCGGACATCACGTCAAACAAAGATCGCTTGCCCAGCTGCGACCATTGCTGGAAGGTGAAATTGCGCACCCGCTCGCTGTCCCGGAGCACGTCTACGTAGCGCTTGGCCCGCTCCAGCGAGGTGGTCGCGATGTCATAGATCTCTGCGGTGCGGGCGAACTTTGAAGCCAGCAACTCGGCCAACTGCTGTCGCGCCGACTCGGCACGCTTGGTCGCGGCCATGGAGGCGGCCTTGTCGGAAAAGCCGTTGAACAAGCTGTAGGACACGCTCACACCGGCTTGCCAGGACGACACCTTGGCCGACCCCGCCATGCCTTCGGTCTTGGACAAGGCCCAGTTGAGCTGCGGCTTTTGCCCCGCCACCACGGCCCGGGCATAGCTGTCCATGGCATCCGCCTGGGTGCGCAGTTGCTGCGCATCGTTGCCAAATTCGATCTGGCGGTTGATCTCGCCGATTTCAGGCACGGCGGCCAGTGGCACCGTGATGCCCTCACCCAGCGACAACTTGTCGCCAATCAGCTTGCGCAAACGCAACTCGATCTGGCGGCTTTGGGCCAAGGCGCCATCGCGAGACAACTCGGTTTGCGCCTGGGTTTTGCGTGCCTGGACCAGCTCGCTGGCGCGGCCTTTGTCCTCCGCCACGATGCCTTCCAGGGCCTCGACCAGACAGCTCATCTTGCGGGCGTACTGTTGGTACACCTGGGCTTGCAGTCGATAGCGGTTGCGCTCCAAAGCCGTGGTCACCGCTTCCAGCACCACCTGCTCTTGCGTGACCGCGGCGCCGTACTTGGCCGAGCCGGCCAGTTGAGTGCGCCATTCGGTCAAGCGGTTCAAGCGGCCACCGTCGTACAGATTGGACGACATGTTCAAAGAGACGCTGGACAGGTTGCCCTTCTGGGTTGTCACGCCATCCACCTTGGTGTTGCCAGCACCCACGGTGCCGCTGACGCTGACTTGCGGATAGCGCCCGCCCTTGGTCTCTTCCAGATCGTATTCGGCGGCCTCGGCCAGCAAGCGTGCCGCGCCCACTTCGGCGCTGCGTTTGGCCGCTTCCCGGGCAATGAGCTGCAACTGCGTCATCGGGTCCAGCGGCGCTTCGGTTTCGGCGGGCGCCCTGGCGCCGGATTTCGCGGCCGGCAAGTTGGCGATGTCGTCGGTACAACGGGCCGCCAGGGCTTGCCCGCCAACCACGCTGGCCAAGGCGGATGCCAGCAAAGACGCCTTCAGTGTTTCGATAAATTTCATGGCTAACGTTCCCGGAAGGCTTCCTGTGACTTGATCATCGGCATGAGCAGGTACTCCAGCACCGAGCGCTCGCCGGTGCGCACCTCCACGGATGCCGTCATGCCAGGCATCACCATCAAAGGCTTGTTGCCCTTGTGCAAGGTGGATTGATCGGACCGGATCAGGGCCCGGTAATAGGTCGTGTCCGGCGCATTGGCGGCCTTGGCCTCTTCGCCCAGCGCATCGGGGCTGAGGTAATCGATCGTGCCCTTGAGGCCGCCGTAGACGTAGTAGTCGTAGGCCGACAACTTGACGGTGACCGGCAGGCCCACCTTCACGAAGCCGATGTCCGAGGGCTTGATGCGGGCTTCGATCAGCACGCGGGGCCCGATGGGCAAAATTTCCATGATGGGCGCGCCCGCTTGAACCACGCCACCGACCGTGCCGATGCGGATGTTCTTGACCAGGCCATGCACGGGCGACTTCAAAGTGGTGCGGGTCAACACGTCCTGCTTGACCACCATCTGCTCTTCCAACTGAGCCAGTTCCGTGCGCGCCTTGACCAGCTCGGTGCTGGCCTCCTGGCGGAAACGGTTGATGCGTTCCTGGATCTGCAAGGTCAGGTCATTGCCCTGGCGTTGCAGGCGCATCACTTCCACCTCGGACATCAAGCCCTTGGCCGACATGCGCTGGGCCATGGCCAGTTCGCGGTTGAGCAAGGCCAGACTGCGGCGGTTCACGGCCACGCCCTCTTCCAGTGCCTGACGGCGCGCGGCGTAAGACTCGCTCTCGCCCTGCACGATCACCGGCTGGGCCAAAACTTCTGGCGGAAACAGCAAACGCCGCCCTGTGGATTCGGCCACCAGGCGGGACAAGGTGCCCTTTAAAGCCACCAGCTTGGCCTGGCCTTCGTTCTGCTGGGCTTCGTACCGGGTCGGGTCCATCTGCAGCAGGTCCTGGCCTTTTTCCACGACCATGCCTTCGCGCACCAACACCTTGTGCAGGATGCCGCCTTCCAGGCTGGCGATCACTTGCTCGCGCCCATCGGACACCACACGGCCTTCGGCCTTGGTCACCTGGTCCACCCGGGCGACGAAAGCCCAGACAATGGCCGAAAATACCGCAGCCAGCATGAGGTAAAGCGCCCATGAGGCCCGCGGTGTGGCCTCATTGAGTTGCGCTTCCTTGACGCCCGACAAGAATTGCTCGTCGCCGCGAAAGTAACTGCCCTGGACCGGTTGGTCGGCATGTGATGACATCCGCCCTCCCTACATCCCGCCCGCGGCAGACAACTCACGCCGCACTTGGGGAGCCTCCGCCGCCGCAGGCTGAGGAGCGGCTGGCACGGGGCGGCCGGCCAGCAAGGCCAGCACGTGCGCCTTCGGTCCATCCGCCAGGATCTTGCCGGAGTCGACCACGATCACACGGTCCACCACGTCCAGCAAGGCGGGGCGGTGCGTCACCACCACGAGGGTCTGGCCATCCACGGCCGTCTTCAGGTGGTTGATGAAGCTGGATTCGGCTTGCGCGTCCATCGAGCTGGTGGGCTCGTCCATCAGCAAGATCTGAGAACGTGTGACCAGGCAACGCGCCAAGGCCACCAACTGGCGTTGGCCCCCTGACAGCAAGGCGCCCATCTCACCCACTGGCAGGTCGTAGCCCATGGGGTGTGCTGCGGCCAGTTTGTCCAGGCCAGTCAGGCGTGCCACATGGATGAAGTGGTTCATGTCCGCGTTGGCGCGGCCCAGCATCACGTTGTCTTTCAGCGTGCCGTGGAAGAGTCTGGGCTCTTGCGACACGAAGCCCACGTGCGTTCTGAAATCGGTGGGGTCGATCTGGCGCAGGTCGATGCCGTCCACTTCGACAAAACCATCGGTGGGTTGGTACAAGCCGCCGAGCAAACGCAAGATCGTGGACTTGCCACTGCCGATCTTGCCCAGGATGGCCACGCGCTCACCCGGCCTGATCTGCAGGCTCACACCCTTGAGCACCGTGGGTGCATGCTGGTTCTTGCCTTTGGGGTAGGCAAAGCTCACGTCGTGCAAGCCCACTTGCCCAGTCAATGAAGTGCGTGACAAGTAGCGCTTGCCCGGCTCGCGTTCAGTCGGCAGGGCCATCAACTCGTTCAGGGACATCAAGGCGGCACGGGCCCCTTGGTAACGCCCGGCCAGTGACACCACCGAGGTCAGCGGTGCAATGGCACGGCCTGCGAACATCACAGCGCCAATCAAGGCGCCACCGGAAATCTTGTTGTCTTCGATCAGCAAGACGCCCCAGATGAGCATGCACACGGTCACCAGTGGCTGGATGACCATGGTGAAGTTGCTGACCCAACTGGCCATGGCCCGCGACCGCAGCGAGCTTTGCGCGGCGGCGGCATTGGCTTCTTCGTAACGGGTCGAGAAGTAGCCTTGGGCACCCGCGGCCCGCACGTCTTCCATGCCTTCGACCGCTTCAACCAGCACGCCTTGCAGGTTGGCATGCTGGCTCATGTTGGCCGACATCATCCGGCGCAGGTATTTCTGAATGCCCCAGGACAGTCCCAGCACCAGCGGCACCGCCACCAGCAAGACCGTCACCAAGGGCCCGGCGATGACATAGGTCATCACCACGAACAACAAAATGAAAGGCATGTCCGTGAGCACGGAGATGCTGGCCGAGGCGGTGAAGTCGCGCACCACCTCGATCTGGGCCAGGCGATGGGCAAAGGAGCCTGCCGATTCGGGCCGGTGCTCCAGCCGAATGGCCAGCGCCTGGTTGAACAGCATGTTGCCCAGCTTCAGGTCGGCTTTCTTGCCGGCCATGTCGATCAGGTAGCTGCGTAACTGGCGCGCCACCAGGTCAAAGGCGATGCCCAGCAAGGTGCCCGCGCCCAAAGACCACAAGGTGATCATCGCCTTGTTGGGAATGACCTTGTCGTACACCACCGAGGTGAAGAACCCCGTCACCAGCATCAGCACATTGCTGAGCAAGGCGGCCAGCATGGCCGAGCGGTAGTACGGCACGTAATTCTTGAGCGTCGACCACAGCCAGTGTGAATCGGAATCCGTTTCGACTTCGGGTGTGCCGTGGCGCATGCCGGCGCGCAAGGCCGCCACCAGCGTGTAGCCTGAATATTCGGGCAGCAACTCTTCTTCGGTGGCGGTGCAGATCTCGTTGTCCGCACCCGGCATGATCACTTCGTAGCGGGCACCGCCAGCACGCTTGGAGCGTTCGCCCACGCGGCGCGTCACGATGCAGGCGTCGCCGTTTTTCAGCAGCAGCACCACCGGCATCAGCAAGGTCAGGATCTTGCTGGGCGGACGGCGAACCAAGGTGGCACTGAAGCCCGCCTGGCGCAACAGTTGCACTGCCTGAACGGCCGTCATGGGCCCATTCAGTTGCATGCCATTGAGCAAGGACGCCGGAGTGCGGTCCACGCCGTGGTGGCGACACAGCCAAAGCAGCGCCTCCAGCATCGGGTCGGTGGGGGTGGGCCCGTAGGAAGAAGACGCACCCTCGCCTTCCGCTTGGGGCTCTAGCGCCTCATGCGGATCGGCCAAACCAGGGTCAACTGCGTCTTCCACCTAGAAAACTCCTTCATGTCGTACCTCTGGATGCTAGAGATCGACCGTCAGGACTTAAGGCGCAATAAAAGCATGTTGACCCGTCAATTCCGGGTCTGACTCAGGACAAGAGGCTCATCTCCTCCGGCTTTTCGGCTCGGGCCGCCGCTTCGGGCCGGCGCGCCTCGATTTGCTGGGCCAGGAACAGCGCATCCCGCGCGACCCCGGAAAATCGGCCAGAGCCCCAGGTGTGCAACCAGGGTAACCCGATGAAATACAGGCCCGGCACGGCCGTCACACCACGAACATGACCCGGGTGCCCTTTTCCGTTGAACACCGGCGCGTCCAGCCAGCTGAAATCAGGCTGGAAGCCGATGCACCAGACGATTGAGGTGATGCCAGCCGCACGCAGGTCCAGGCTCAGACGTTCTTCTGTGGGCTGCCAAAGAGGTTTGTAGACCTCACCGGGTGGCGCTTCGATGCCGGAGGCCGCGATGAACTGGTCGATCGAGGCGTTGATGCCGTTGTAGATGCGGTCCGCGTGGTCCAGGTTGTCGGCCAGGTCGCCCTCGAACTGCAGCACCTCACCATCCAAGCCTTTGAGCAGGCCGAACAACTCCATGCCCTCGCTGGCGAACTTGCGCAGGTCGATGTCGCGGCCACCATCGCGGCCGGTGACGTAGTGGTTGGTGTTGTCACGCACACCCTCGCGCAAGGGGTGCTCGTTCACCGATTTTTCGTAATAACCCATGTCGGCCAACCAGTCGACCACGTCCTTGCCCCGGTAGAAGCGCGCGCAGCGAGGCGCGTTGCCGGTGGCCAGGAATACCTTTCGGCCGCCCAGGTGCAGGTCTTCGGCGATCTGCGCGCCGGACTGGCCGCAGCCCACCACCAGCACGGCGCCTTCGGGCAAGGCCTGCGGGTTGCGGTATTGCTCGGAGTGGATCTGGACGACATCGGGCGGCAGGCGCTCGGCCATGCGCGGAATGATGGGCTGGTGGTAGCCGCCCGAAGCTACGACAACCTGGTCCGCGGTGAACTCGCCTGCCGAGGTTGAGACTTCAAAACCGCCTTGCCGACGGGGTGCCACCCGCTTGACGGCCACGCCTTCCATCAAGGGGGCGTTCACGTGCTGTTTGAAGCCTTCGAGGTAGGCCAGGATCTCGTCCTTCTTCATGAACCCATGCGGGTCGTTGCCCTGGTACTCCCAACCCGGCAGCTTGCATTGCCAGTTGGGCGTGACCAGGCAGAAAGCATCCCATCGCTGGGTGCGCCACGAGTGCATGGGCTGGCTTTTCTCGATCACCAGGTGGTCGATGCGGCGCTGCTGCAGGTAGTGGCTGACCGACAGGCCGGCCTGGCCGCCGCCCACGACGATGACGCCATGGTGTTGAGGGGTGGTTGTGGTGGTCTTGCTCATGGTGATCTCGTTGAAATGCGTCTGTGGTTCATTCGTCAAAGGACAGGACCTGGACTTGGGCGCTGTCCAGGCTGTCAAAGCGCTGGGCCAGCATCTCAAGCTCGGCGAGTTGGTCCATGGCCTGCGAACAGGCAAAGCCAAACTTGGCACGGACCCGCTCCGAGGCGATGTTCAGGGCCTCGCGCACCTGGGCCATGAACTGCGGCAGCGGGTAGGTCTGACCGGGTTGGAAGTAATCCTTGATGACCAGCGAGGGCGAGTAGCAACGCGTCTCGCTGCCATCAGGCCAGCGAAGGTGAAAGAGCATGGCGGGCATGGGGTGGTTCTCGGTTCAGTTCCAGTGAATGAAAGGCGCGGTACAAGGCGGTGTGCCGCAGCGCGCTGGCGGGCCAGCTGAAGCGCTGGCACACGGCCGGGGTCTCAAGGGCCAGTGCCCGGGCGTGGGCAGGGTCCAGCGCGCGCTGCATGGCGTGCGAGATCGACGCCACGCTGAGGGGATCGACCCACAGGCCATCGTCCTCGCCCAGATGTTCGGTGAACGGTGCCATGCGCGAGACCACCACCGGCGTGCCACTGGCCAGTGCCTCCAGCACCACCAGGCCAAAGCCTTCGCGCAGTGATGGCATCAGCAGCGCATCGGCGGCTCGGAACAAGGCGGGCATGTCAGCATCGGGCACCGGACCAGTGATGACCACCGCTTGGCCTGGCCCCACGGCCAAACCATGGGCAGTCAAGCTGGTGCTGAACTGCTGTCGGTAAGCGTCGTGGTTGAGCAGGCTGGCCCCGCCCACGATCACCAACTGGGCGTGGGGCTGCATGGCCCTGAACTGGATGAAGGCCTCCAGCACGCGCTGGGTGTTCTTGCGCTCTTCAATGCCACCGATCACCAGGAACACGGGCTCGCCAGCCGCAGCACCGCGGCCCATGCCGTGTCGACGCCGAACGCTTTCATCGTGGCTGCCCACCTGGCTTGTGTAGCGCTGGCAATCAACGCCGTTGTGAACCAATGAAGCGTCCACACCGTGTTCATGGCGCAAGATGCCTTGCCACAGTTGGCTGACGCACATCAGCTGGCTCGCCCGCAAGAAACCTCGTTGCTGCCAGGCCATCAGGCGGGGGTCGTCAAACTGGTCCAGGTGGTGCACGGTCCGCACAAACCCCTCGATCGCGCCACGGTCACGCAAGTTGGCCAAGGCATTGGCACTGATGGAATCCTGCGCATGCAGCACATCGAAGGCATGGCCAGCGTCCAGCATCTGAAGAACATGCTGTTCGACGGCTTTGATCCGAGAAGCCACCATCTCGGCCATGTCGCTGGGCACCGCGCCCACCGGGATCAATTCGACCGCGCATGGCAGTGGTCTGAAGAAGCGCTGGCCTGACATGGCCGGGGCCATCACCGTGACCCGGTGGCCGGCGTTGTGCAAGGCCTGTGCCAGCTCCAGGGTGTGCACCACGCCACCGCGTGGGTTGACCGAATGCGTCAGCAAGGCAACGCGCAGCGATGCGTTCAAGTACTCAGACATCGCCTGACCTCGCACCAATGAAGGTCTGCGCGGACACATCCCACAGCAGGGCCTCTTCGCCCTCGTGGCGCAGCAGCACTTTGGGTGATGCCGTCACCTCGCCCACCTCCTGGCAAGCCAGCCCGCGCGCTCTGAACCGGGCCGTCACCGCCGCCGCCAGTTCAGGCCGCACGCTCAGCACAAAACCGTAGCTGGGAAACGATTGCAGCCAACGCAGCAAGGGCACCTCAGGTGGCCGGGGGATGGCGTCCAGGTAGATCACCGCGCCAACCTTGGAGCATTCCAACAGCATCAAGGCCGTGCCCACGGCACCGGCCATGCTGATGTCCTTGGCGGCATCGCACAGACCAGCCTCGGCCAACTCGGGCAGCAGATCCAGGTCGGCGCGCAAGCGTTCGGCTGGTGCACTGGTCGAGGCATTCCAATAGGGATGCGGCTCCTGGTAAGCGCCGCGCAGGTCCACGGCCATCAGCAGGCGGTCACCCGGCCGGGCGTCAAAACTGGTCAGCAATTTTTTGGCCTTGCCCAGAATGGCCACGGCCAGTTGGCCGCGCTCGCTGCGGTTGTTGCTGTGGCCTCCCACGATGGGCACGCCATAACGGTGCGAGGCCGCCGCCAGGCCTTTCAGCACTTCGCTGCCCGGGGTCATGCCCGCGCTCCACAAGGCATCAACCACGGCGATGGGGCGGCCACCCATGGCGTAGATGTCGCTCACGTTCACCATCACGCCGCAGTAGCCCGCGAACCAGGGCATGCTGTCGATGAAGTCTTCCACGAAGCCTTCGATGGCGAACAGCAAGTAGCCATCGCCATCCGGGATGGCGGCACAGTCATCGCCCACGGCCACGGCTTGCGACAAGTCATCAACTCCGCCAGGCAGGGCCCTGGCCAAGGCCCCCACCACGTCGCCAATGTCGCGCTTGTGGGCGAAGCCCCGACTTGACTGCAGGGCGGTGGTCAGTTCGGCCAGAGTCATGCGGCGCTCCTGCTGCGGGTGGCGAAGCCCCACAGGGGGTCGTGGCACGGCGGGTGCTGGTCAAGCTGGGCTTGCATCAAGGCGTGCGGCCTGCCATGCAAGGTCTCGGCTTTCAGCCAGGTCCAGTTCAGCTTCTCGAA
This sequence comes from Aquabacterium sp. CECT 9606, assembly GCF_918741295.1. Taxonomy (GTDB): domain Bacteria; phylum Pseudomonadota; class Gammaproteobacteria; order Burkholderiales; family Burkholderiaceae_C; genus Aquabacterium. The sequence goes on along the minus strand of NZ_CAKKNB010000004.1, from coordinate 869,633 downwards.
CAGCGACACGTTCTGCTGCTGCACATGGGCCAGAAAGAGGTGGCAGCCCCGCGCATGCGCGCTGCACACCGCCAGGCGGATCAACATGGCGCCCAGGCGCCCGTGCTGCCTGAATGCCGCGTGCACCGCCAGGCGCGAGCCCCACCACAGGCCTGGCTCGGCTTCATGGATGCGCACCGTGCCCACCACCTGGTCGGGCATGCCACCCACTTGAGACACAGCCACCAGGGGCTGCGCCTGCGCGTCGATCACGTCCAGGTCATCACCCACGAAGATGCCCTGCTCCACGCAGAACACCGCGCGCCTCAGGCGCCGGGCTTGGTCGACCTCCCAGGCACCATCGGCCCACTTCACGCGGAACTCGCAGGGCGTGAAGGTGGTCGGCAGATCGCACATCGCCTCGGTGGCGACAGGATGGTTCAAGGTGGTGGCATCCATGCTGAGCACCCCGTCAAGCCGTGGCGCCGGTTTCGTACACCGACAGCGACGAGCACGCACCGCACTTGCCGCAACCTGCCTTGATGTCGCCCGAACGCAGGCCAGCTTGGCCCACCATGGCGCCCAGCGGCTCCAGCAGCGATTTCATGAACTCGGACGATGGCGGCGCGTGGTCTTCCAGCGGCGTGCCGCTGATGGGCACGAAGGGCACGACGAAGGGGTACACGCCCAAGGCCAGCAGCTTTTCAGAGATCGACAAGATGGCCTCGCGCGTGTCGCCCAGCCCAGCCAGGATGTAGGTGCTGACCTGCCCGCGTCCGAACACCTTCACCGAGGCTTCAAACGCATCCATGTAGCGGCTCAGCGGCACCGAGGCCTTGCCCGGCATGATGCGCTCGCGCACCTCGGGCGTCACGGCTTCCAGGTGCATGCCCAGGGTGTCGATGCCGGCAGCGTGCATGCGCTGAAACCACCGGTCGTCGTCCGGTGGCTCGCACTGGCCTTGCAAGGGCAGCTCGGGCACCGCGGCCTTGATGGCCAAGGCGCTCTCACACAGCATCTTGGCCCCACGGTCGGTGGCGTTGGGCGTGCCCGTGGTCATCACCATGTGCTTGACGCCGTCCAGCAGCACAGCGGCGCGCGCCACCTCGGCCAGTTGGTCGGGAGTCTTGTGGGCGATCGTGCGGCCCGCCGCCAGCGATTGGCCGATGGCACAGAACTGACAGGTCTTGCGCCGGCTGGCGTAGCGGATGCACTCCTGCAGCACGGTCGTGGCCAGCACATCCGAGCCATGCAGCGTCGCGATGTGCGAGTACGGCACGCCATCGAAAGTCTGCAACGCATAGAAGCGTGGCGCCTTCGGGAAAGCAATGCTCGCGATCGGGATGCTGCCACGCGTCAGCTTGCTGCGTCCCTGCGCATCCGGCGCCTGCGCCACGAAGGGCGAGTTCCACGCGCTGGACGTGTGCACGGGAACCATGATGGTGTGCCCATCCACCGTCACCGCCTTGTGGTCCGACGGGCCCGCACCGCCACGGCGGCTGGCCACGCCACCATGGGGCGCGCCCGGGTCAGCCAGCCGCAAGCCGAAGGACTGCAGCTCCGTCATCAGTTGCCGGCTGGCCGCCGAGGGCGGAGGAAGTGTTGGATTGCTGTCCAGCGTGGTGGTCATGGTCTTGGCTCCGTGATGGCATGGGGAAGGCTGTGGTGGCAGGTCGGTCGTTGATGGCCAGGCTCAGCAGTTCGGGCCGCGCGTAGTGGCCCACCGAGTCCATCATCCGTTTGCGCTTGGTGATCAGCGCCATGTCCAGATCAGCGATGACCATGCCTTCGCCTTCCTTCAAAGGTGGCGCCAGGTGCACGCCTTCTGGCGAGACGATGGCCGTGTTGCAGCCGCCGCGCAGCGCCTTCTGCAAGGCCGGGTCGGGTGTGATCGCGGTGATCTGCGCATCGGTCAGCCAGCCGGTAGCGTTGATGACGAAGCAGCCCGCCTCCAACGCATGGTGGCGGATCGTGGCTTCGATCTGATCTCCGAAGATGGGGCCCACCAGCGAGCCCGGGAACTGCGCGCAGTGGATCTCTTCGTGCTGCGTCATCAGCGCATAGCGGGCCAGCGGGTTGTAGTGCTCCCAGCAGGCCAATGCGCCCACGCGGCCCACGCTGGTGCTGACCACCTTCAGCCCCGCCGCGTCTCCCTGCCCCCAGATCATGCGTTCATGGAAGGTGGGCGTCAGCTTGCGTCGCTTGAGCACCAACTCGCCATTGCCATCGAAGATCAACTGCGTGTTGTACAAGCTGCCGTGGTCGCGCTCGTTGACGCCCAGCACCACAACGATGCCGTGCGCCTTGGCACGATCAGCGACTGCGTTGGTGACCGGCCCCGGCACCACCACCGCCCGCTCGTAAAGCCGCACATGGTCAGGCCCCGAAGCCACGGGTGGCCGCACGAACGAGAAGTACGGGTAGTACGGCACGAAGGTCTCGGGGAAGACCACGATCTGCACGCCCTTGGCGGCCGCCTGGTCGATCGCCTCGCACACCTTGTTCAGCGTGCCATCAGGCGCGTCGAAATCAGGCGAGATCTGGACCGCGGCCGCGCGGATGATGCCGGCGGTCGCCATCACAGGGTCCAGGTGTCCAGGATGAAGGCGTTGCTCTTGCGGTGCAGCAGCACGATGTCAAGAACGTCCAGCGGGCTGATCGGCTTGATGCCTTCGATCAGCGCGCCTTCCCCGTGTCCATACAAGGCTTGCAGGGCAAAGCGGCAAGCGTAAACCTTGCCCCCCTCGGCGATGAACTTTTTGATCTGGTTGTTGAAGTTCTGATGGCCAGGGAAGGCCTCGTCGCCCAGCGTGGGGAAGCCCCGCTGCACACCCAGCGTCACGCCGGGGCCGTACAGCAGGATGGACGTTTCGAAGCCCTTGCGTTGCAAGCGTGTGGCCTGCAGCAGGTTGACGAAACCAATGGACCCTTCAAAGGCCACGGTGTGGAAGGTGACCAGGGCCTTTTCGCCCGGATCAGCCTTGACGTCCTCGAAGACCTTCTCTTCGTAATCAACCAGGAAATCGCCGGTTTGGTTCGCGGGTTTGGTGACTTTGGGCATGAATCTTCTCCGGTGGTGAATCGCACGCAAAACGCTGCGTGCCCAGCCTGTTTTGCATGGCGTGTGCCAGCAAAACCACCTTGAAAAGCAATCAATCCGCGATCAAGTCCCAACCACGCGCCATGGCGGCCCGAAAAAAATTTCAACGATTTGGCAGGTCGCGTGAATGTCCAAACAACCCCGATCAATCGCGCACCGAAACAGCGCTCAGCCATGCAATCAATGCCTCCAATCATCGACGGGCCATGCACCTTGATTGGGATCGACCGCTCTGGGGCAGCCATGCGATCAGGCCCGGTTCATGCAATCAATCAGCCTCGCACCAATGCAATCAATGAATGCGATCAATCCGCCTATGAGCAAACCCACCCAACACTGGCTGCGCCGCCTTGAATCCTCTGAGCAGCCTGCCTACACATTGATCGCTGACCTCATCGCCGAAGACCTGCGCAGCGGCCGCCTCACTGCCCGCGACCGCCTGCCCACCTTGCGCGAGCTGGCCGATGACCTGAGCCTGAACTACACCACCGTGGCCAGAGCCTATGCCGAGGCACGCAAGCGCGGCCTGATCGACTCACGCCCGGGCTACGGCAGCTATGTGCGCGGCAGCAGCCCCGCCCTGCCCTTGCGCGGCGGCAGCGGTGCCGAGATGACCATGAACCTGCCGCCCGAGCCGCAAGATGCCGGCCTGCAGGCCCGTTTGCAGGAAAGCGCCAAGGACGTGATGGCCAGGGCCGACCTGTACGACCTGCTGCGCTACCAGGACTTCGGCGGCTCAGCACAGGACAAGGACGCCAGCGTGCACTGGCTGCGCCGACATTTGCCAGACTGCGAGACCTCGCGCGTGCTGGTGTGTCCCGGCATCCACAGCGCCCTGGCCGCCCTGGTCTCGCAACTGGCGCGCCCCGGCGAGATGATTTGCGTTGAAGCCCTGACCTACCCCGGCATCAAGGCCATCGCCACACAACTGGGCGTCAAGCTGCATGCGCTGCCACTGGACGACGACGGCCCCAGCGCCTTCGAGTTCGAGCAGGCCTGCAAGACGCTCAAGCCCAAGGCCCTGTATTGCAACCCGACCATGCTGAACCCCACCACCGCCACGGTGTCAAAAGGCCGGCGCGAAGCCCTGGCCGACATCGCCCTGCGCTACAGCATCCCCATCATCGAAGACGACGCCTACGGCATGCTGCCCCGGCAAGCGCCCCCGCCATTGGCCTTGCTGGCGCCCGAGTTGACCTACTACATCACCGGCCTGAGCAAATGCCTGGGCGCAGGCCTGCGCACCGCCTACGTCTGCGCGCCCAATGCCCGCAAAGCCCAGACCCTGGCCGGCGCCTTGCGTGCCACCACCGTCATGGCCTCACCCATCACCAACGCACTTGCCACACGCTGGGTCACCGATGGCACGGCCGATGCCATGCTCCACGCCGTGCGCGCCGAATCGATCGCCCGCCAATCGCTGGCCAGCCATTACCTGGGCCAGCACCAGATCCAGGCCCAGCCCGAAGGCTTTCACCTCTGGCTGCCTTTGGCATCGCCCTGGAGTGCGGTAGAGCTCGCTTCCTACCTGCGCACGCAGGGCGTGGGCGTGGTGGCCAGCGCCGCGTTCTCCACCGACGGCGATCCGCCGGACGCGGTGCGCATCTGCCTGGGCGGGCCGCTATCACGCAAGGAATGCGACGATGCCCTCAAGCTGATTGCCGACACGCTGGACCATCCCTTGCACCCACACGCCACAGTGCGGTCCTGAAACGGCAAAAGCCCAACTGCGCATTCAGCACGGATGGGCTTTGATCGATTGGAAGTCTGGAGGCGCGACCCGGAGTCGAACCGGGCTAACCGGATTTGCAATCCGGGGCATAACCGCTTTGCTATCGCGCCAGAAATCTGCGTTCGTTGATTCTGTATAAAAAAAGGAAGCCTGTGGTGTCACGGGGGCTTCCTTTTTCGTGATTCGCATGATCATCAAGATTCTGCCGAATCGAATACTGGAGCGGGAAACGAGACTCGAACTCGCGACCTCAACCTTGGCAAGGTTGCGCTCTACCAACTGAGCTATTCCCGCATTGTTTGCAACTGCTTATTTGTTAATTCGCAGTCATCAACCAAGACCGCAACTATACACTTTTTTTGGCCTCGTTGGCAAACAGGTTGCACCAAAAACACGCCGCGCTGCAGCTTTTGCCCGCGGAGGCTGGGCTTACACTCTGGCCCGTGCCCCGGTGGTGAAATTGGTAGACACTGCAGACTTAAAATCTGCCGCTAGCGCAAGCAGCGTACCGGTTCGATTCCGGTCCGGGGCACCACGCTTGTGAAGCCTTGGATGCACCGTCACATGAACCTTCAAGCGCTGCTGCCCGAAGCCATTGCATGGGCAGCGTCCCAAGCGCAACAGGTGGCCAGGAATGGCAAGCCTTTGGCTGCCGCGGGCCTGGCACTCGCACATCGGGTCGGGGTTAAACATCCTGAACTCGTGCGACTTCTTCATGTGGATCGGCTGCCCATTCCTGTTGACGAGTTGCAATTGCGGCAAGCCGTCCTGGACACGGGCATGCTGGGGCCCGACATGGTGGGCCTGACACTGGGCCACAGCATCTTCATCGTCCATGGCCATGACGATGCACGGCTGGTCTCACATGAACTGCGACACGTTTGCCAGTACGAAGCACTGGGCGGCCTTGAGCAGTTCATCCCCATTTACCTTCAACAAATCATCAGCGTCGGGTACGACCACGCTCCGCTGGAGCAGGACGCCCGCAACCATGAAGTGCATGGCCACGTCGGGGCGTGGACGTAGCCACCTTCCCGCCAGCGATTTCAATCTATCTCACGTACCCGCATTTGACCGATGGCTCAACCACCGGCGTGCAGTACTGAAAAGCCTCTGCCCTGGTGGCTCCGTTCCAGAGCTTGAAGGGCGCAAAGCACGCCTCGCTTTCACGGTAGAGGCGGGTCATGCGCTCGCATTCGGTCTCTTGGCGTTGCTCATCGACCATGGGCTCCTCCGTCATTGGCTCTGGCGGCATCATCAAGGGTGGCAACTTGGCCGCTTGATCACGCAGAGACTTCTCTGCCAAGGCCCGGCGCTTGGCCTCTTCGCGTTGCGCCTCGGTCAGCTCATGCGCTTTGTAGTGGTCTCGCCTCACCTTGCCATGATGCCGCTCCGGCGGCCGGTCTGACGCATGGGCTTTGCCTTGGCTGTCAGTCCACCGATACACGTCAGCTGCGCCCGCCACCGACATGGTCGCCAGACTCACCACAAGAAATGCAAAGCACTTGACCATGATTCCTACTCCTTGAGCACGAGGCTAATGCAATTTGCACTGCACTGCAGTAACCATGGATGGATCGCGGCACACCGATTGCCGCTACCTTCCCTCTCGCCGACAAGAACCAGGACTTCGACCATGCCCCATTCGCCCGATCGTCGCTCATTGCTGCTGGCCTGCGCCACGATGCCTTTCTTCACCGCCTGCACGACCGTGGCCAGGGTGCCCGCACCCAACACCAAAAAGGCCTCGGCAGCCGAAGAGCTTTTAGCCCAACTGGAAGCCACCTCCGGAGACCGCTTGGGCGTGGCCGCTTTCGACGTGGCCAACAACGCACAAATACTGCACCGCGCCGAAGAACGTTTTCCGCTGTGCAGCACCTTCAAGGTCATTGCCGTGGGCGCCGTGCTCAACCAAAGCATCAAGCAACCCTCGCTGATGCAGCAGCGCATGGACTACAGCAGCAGCGACCTGGTGGCCCACTCTCCCATCACCGGCAAGCAGCTTGGCCAGGGCATGACGGTCGCCGACCTGTGTGCGGCTGCGCTTCAGTACAGCGACAACACCGCGGCCAACTTGCTGATGAAGTTGCTGGGCGGCCCCTCCGCGGTCACGGCCTTCGCGCATTCCATTGGCGACGAGGCCTTCCGGCTTGATCGCTGGGAAACCGATTTGAATACCGCCATCCCGGGTGATCCACGCGACACCTCAACCCCCAACAACATGGCCCGCAGCCTGCAAGGTCTGGCCCTGAACAATGTGCTGGCGGATCCGCAACGCGATCAACTGCAAACCTGGTTGCGCGGCAACACGACCGGCGCCACACGCATCCGCGCGGGCGTTCCAGAAACCTGGATGGTGGGCGACAAAACGGGCTCTGGAGACCACGGCACCACCAACGACCTCGCGGTTTTGTGGCCTACCACTGGCTCGCCCATCGTCTTGGCGGTTTACTTCACGCAAGCAGCCAAAAATGCCCGATTGCGTGACGACGTGGTGGCCTCAGCAGCCCGCATCGTTGCCGATGCACTGCAGCGACGCCGGTGAGCGTTGATCTGGTACTGGGGGAGGTGGAGGCGCGACCCGGAGTCGAACCGGGCTAACCGGATTTGCAATCCGGGGCATAACCGCTTTGCTATCGCGCCGTCTTGTGCAATTGCTGATGCAACCGCCTTATGCGAAAAAGGGAAGCCATCGTTAAAACGGGGGCTTCCCTCTGCATTCTGGAGCGGGAAACGAGACTCGAACTCGCGACCTCAACCTTGGCAAGGTTGCGCTCTACCAACTGAGCTATTCCCGCATCGACTGCTTGCGTTTGACTACTGCAATCAGCGAAGACCTGAACTATACACCGATTTTGGTGCTTTCATCAAGCTTCGCTGATTTTCGCAAACAACAATCAGTGCTTCACGGCCTCGGTCGAGGTCGGCGGCGCGGCCGCTGCAGGCGCAGCATCCGGCTTGACCTCCACCTTGGCCTCTTCCTCAGGCAACGGCGTGGGCATGCGCTCCAAGGCGATTTCCAGCACCTTGTCGATCCACTTCACGGGCACGATCTCGATGGCGCTCTTGACGTTCTCTGGGATCTCCTGAAGGTCCTTCACATTCTCTTCAGGGATGAGCACCGTCTTGATGCCACCGCGGTGCGCGGCCAGCAGCTTCTCTTTCAAGCCACCGATGGCCGTGATCTCGCCTCGCAGCGTGATCTCGCCCGTCATGGCCACACTGGCCTTGACCGGGATGCCGGTGAGCACCGACACCAGGGCCGTGGCCATGGCCGCACCCGCGCTCGGACCATCCTTGGGCGTGGCACCATCGGGCACGTGGATGTGGATGTCGCGCTTCTCGAACGCCTCGTCCTTGATGCCCAGGCGGGCAGCGCGGCTGCGCACCACCGTGCGGGCAGCTTCGACCGACTCCTTCATCACATCGCCCAGCGAACCGGTGCGGGTGATGACACCCTTGCCCGGCATGCTGGCCGACTCGATGGTGAGCAGATCGCCGCCCACTTCCGTCCACGCCAAGCCAACCACCTGGCCGACCTGGTTGTCCTTCGTCGCTTGCCCATAGTCATAGCGGCGCACATTCAGGAAGTCGTTGAGGTTGTCCTCATTGACGACCACCTTGCCGGTGTATTGCTTCAGCGCCAGGCCCTTGACCACCTTGCGGCAGATCTTGGAGACTTCACGCTCAAGCGAACGCACACCGGCCTCGCGGGTGTAGTAACGGATCACGCCACGGATGGCGGATTCAGCCACTTCCAACTCCTCGTCTTTCACGCCGTTGTTCTTGCGCTGTTTGGGCAGCAAGTACGTCTGTGCGATCGAGACCTTCTCGTCCTCGGTGTAACCCGCCAGGCGGATCACTTCCATGCGGTCGAGCAAGGCCGGCGGGATGTTCAGCGAGTTGGACGTCGCCACGAACATCACGTCCGACAAGTCGAAATCGACCTCGATGTAGTGATCGCCGAAGGTGTGGTTCTGCTCGGGATCGAGCACTTCCAGCAGGGCCGACGATGGGTCGCCCCTGAAGTCCATGCCCAGCTTGTCGATCTCGTCCAGCAGGAACAGCGGATTGCGCGTACCAACCTTGGAGAGCGACTGCAGCACCTTGCCCGGCATGGAGCCGATGTAAGTGCGACGGTGACCACGGATCTCGGCCTCGTCGCGCACGCCACCCAGGGCCATGCGAACGAACTTGCGACCAGTGGCACGGGCAATCGACTGCCCCAGCGAGGTCTTGCCGACACCCGGAGGGCCGACCAGACACAGGATGGGCGCCTTGACCTTGTCCACGCGTTGTTGGACAGCAAGATACTCAAGGATGCGTTCCTTGACCTTGTCCAGGCCATAGTGGTCTTCGTTCAAGACCTCTTCGGCGTGGGCCAGGTTGTGCTTGATCTTGGTCTTCTTGGACCAGGGCAGCGCCACGATCGTGTCGATGAAGTTGCGCACCACGGTGGCTTCGGCCGACATGGGCGACATCAGGCGCAGCTTCTTGAGCTCGGCATCGGCCTTCTTGCGCGCCTCTTTGGGCATGCGCGCGGCTTCGATCTTCTTGGCCAGCTCTTCGAGGTCAGCGCCCTCTTCGCCTTCACCCAGTTCTTTCTGGATGGCCTTGACCTGTTCGTTCAGGTAGTACTCGCGCTGCGACTTCTCCATCTGGCGCTTGACGCGGCCACGGATGCGCTTTTCGACCTGCAGGATGTCGACTTCGTGCTCAAGTTGCTCCAGGAGCTTCTCAAGGCGTTGCGAGACCGAGAACAGGTCCAGCACCGATTGCTTGGCTTCCAGCTTCAAAGGCAGATGAGCGGCAATGGTGTCGGCCAGGCGGCCAGCGTCGTCGATGCCGGAGATCGAAGTGAGGATCTCAGGCGGGATCTTCTTGTTGAGCTTGACGTATTGGTCGAACTGCTGCGTCACGGCGCGGCGCAGGGCTTCGACTTCAGGCGTCACATTGGCTTCGGGCTGCACGGGCACGACCACCGAGGTGAAGAACTCACCTGAATCGTCAATCGACGAGGTGTTGGCGCGCTGCACGCCTTCGACCAACACCTTGACGGTGCCATCGGGCAATTTCAACATCTGCAAGATGCTGGAAACGCAGCCGATTTCAAACATGTCCTCGGCTTTGGGCTCGTCCTTGCCTGCCGCTTTTTGAGCGACCAGCATGATCTGCCGACCGGCTTCCATCGCGGCTTCGAGGGCCTTGATGGACTTGGGGCGACCCACGAACAGTGGGATCACCATATGGGGGAAGACGACCACATCGCGCAGCGGCAGAAGCGGCAGGCTGATGGGATCAGAAGGAAGGATGGGATGTCCTGACATGATGGCCTTTCTTTGTCAGAGTCCCAGATGGGGCTCTAAAACCAAAACACAAGGGCGCCGGGTGACCGACACCCATCAGAGCAGGATGTTCAGAATCAAGCGCTGGCCTTGACCTGTTCCCGGTACACCAACAGGGGCTTGGCGTTTTCATCAATGGTGGGTTCATCCAGCACCACCTTTTGCACTCCTTCCTGGGTTGGCAATTCGAACATCGTGTCCAGCAAGGATTGCTCCAGGATGGACCTCAAACCACGGGCGCCCGTCTTGCGGTTCAAAGCCTTGCGGGCAATGGCCGTCAAGGCGGCAGGACGGATTTCCAACTCGACACCGTCCATGCCCAGCAGCTGTTGATACTGTTTGATCAGCGCGTTCTTCGGTTCGGTCAGGATGCGCACCAGGGCGTCTTCCGTCAACTCCCCCAAGGTGGCGACCACGGGCATGCGGCCGATCAGTTCGGGAATGATGCCGAACTTGATCAGGTCTTCGGGTTCCACTTCGCGGAACACCTCGGAAAGCTTGCGGTCTTCCTTGCTCTTGACCGCGGCCCCAAAGCCAATGCCGGACTTGACCGAGCGGTTCTGGATGATCTTTTCCAGACCATCGAAAGCGCCACCACAGATGAACAAGATGTTGGTCGTGTCGATCTGCAGGAAGTCTTGATTGGGATGCTTGCGGCCGCCCTGAGGAGGCACCGAAGCCATCGTGCCTTCGATCAATTTCAGCAGCGCTTGTTGCACGCCCTCACCCGACACGTCACGCGTGATGGAAGGGTTGTCGGACTTGCGCGAGATCTTGTCGATTTCATCGATGTAGACAATGCCGCGCTGGGCCTTGTCCACTTCATAGTTGCAGTTCTGCAGCAGCTTCTGGATGATGTTCTCGACGTCTTCACCCACGTAACCGGCTTCGGTCAGGGTGGTGGCGTCGGCGATCACGAAGGGCACATTGAGCAGGCGGGCCAGTGTTTGCGCGAGCAAGGTCTTGCCCGACCCCGTGGGGCCGATCAGCAGGATGTTGCTCTTGGACAGCTCGATATCGGGCTTCTTGCCCTCACCAGCGCCCATGTGGCGCAGGCGCTTGTAGTGGTTGTACACCGCCACCGACAGGGTGCGCTTGGCTGTGTCCTGCCCGATCACGTACTGGTCCAGCTGGGCCTTGATCTCGCCAGGTGTTGGCAAGTCGCTCTTCGCGGGACGGGCGGTTTGCTCGGCCTCGGCGGCAACCTCATCACGGATGATGTCGTTGCACAAGTCGATGCATTCGTCGCAAATGAAAACCGACGGGCCGGCAATGAGCTTCTTGACCTCGTGCTGGCTCTTACCGCAGAAGGAGCAGTACAGGATCTTTTCGCTGGAAGAGCCTTTTTTTTCGGACATGGGGCAGGCCTGTCAGTGAGTCAGCAAATGTTGGTGATGATGATAAGTCAAACGCCTTGGCTGGCGGCCGGTCGAAGAAGAAGCCTTTGCTGGGGCTTTACCTCGTATCCGGCCACCTTCTTGGCAATCAGGAAGCCGCGGCCTGGCGCTTTTCCAGCACTTTGTCAATGAGGCCGTAGGTGGCGGATTCCGCCGCCGACATGTAGTAGTCGCGCTCGGTGTCCAGCTGGATCTTTTCCAGGGATTGGCCCGTGCGCTCGGCCAGGATGCGGTTGAGCTGCTCGCGGGTTTTCAAGATCTCTCGGGCATGGATCTCGATATCGGTGGCCTGACCCTGCGTGCCGCCCAGCGGCTGGTGGATCATGATCTTGGAGTTGGGCAAAGCGAAACGCTTTTCCTTGGCGCCGGCGGCCAGCAAGAAGGCGCCCATGGAGGCGGCCATGCCCATGCACAGCGTCGACACGTCGGGCTTGATGAACTGCATGGTGTCGAAGATCGACATCCCTGCGCTCACGCTGCCGCCGGGCGAGTTGATGTACAGGGAGATGTCCTTGTCAGGGTTTTCGCTTTCGAGGAAGAGCAGCTGTGCCACGACCAGGTTGGCCGATTGGTCATTGACCGGCCCCACCAGGAAAACCACCCGCTCGCGCAGCAAGCGGCTGTAGATGTCGTAGGCGCGTTCGCCGCGGCCTGATGTCTCGATGACCATGGGCACCAAGCCCAGGTTTTGTGTGTCCAGTGCGCTCATGTGCTTCCTTGTGGAATATTCAATGCGTGATTTGATTATGGCGCCTTGGAAGGCCACCTCGAACGCCGGAAAAAGCCGGCGAGTGTCCTTGTCGTCTTTCCGTTGCTAGGACGCACATGGGGACGTTCGCACAAAATAAAAGGCACCTGCCTCCGCTGGGGATTGGCAGGTGCCCTTTGCCAGGGCTTCACGCCCCGGAAAGACGGGAAAAATCAGCCTTGCTGGCCCATCAGCTCTTCGAAGCCCAAGCCCTTGTCGGTGACCTTGGCCTTGGACAGCACGAAATCAACCACATTGCCTTCAATGACAACGGCTTCGACTTCGGCCATGCGCTGGCGGTCGCTCATGTACCAGGCCACCACTTGCTGCGGTTGCTCGTAGCTTTGCGACAGTTCGGCAATGTGCTCTTGCAACTGCTCGGGCTTGGCGGCCAGGTTGTTGTTGCGCACCAGTTCGCCCACGATCAGGCCCAGGCGCACGCGGCGCTCGGCCTGAGGCTGGAACATCTCGGCGGGGATCGGGGCCTTGTCGGCATCCTTGACACCACGGGCCTTCAGGTCGGCACGGGCGCCTTCGACCAGGCGATCGGTTTCAGCAGCGACCAAGGACTTGGGCACGTCGAACTCGGCGAGCTTGAGCAGCGCATCCATGGTGGCAGCCTTGTTGCGGCCGGCCACACGGAACTTGACTTCACGCTCAAGGTTCTTCTTGATGTCGGCGCGCAACGCTTCGATCGACGACTCGGGCAGACCCAGGCTGGCAACGAACTCTTCGTTCACTTCAGGCAGGTTTTGCGCTTCGAGCTTCTTCAGGGTGACCAGGAAGTCGGCTTCTTTACCAGCGACATCCTTGCCGTGGTAATCCTCGGGGAACTTGAGGGGGAAAGTCTTGGACTCGCCCGTCTTCATGCCACGAACAGCCTTCTCGAAAGCTTCGAGCATCTGGCCTTCGCCCAGCAGGAACTGGTAGCCCTCGGCCTTGCCTCCGTCAAAAGGCACGCCGTCGATCTTGCCTTCAAAGTCGATGGTGACGCGGTCGCCATCGGCTGCGGCTTCGGTGGCAGCGCGTTGCTCGAACGTGCGGCGTTGCTTGCGCAAGATCTCGACGGTGCGGTCGATGGCTGCTTCGTTGACTTCGGCGGTCACGCGCTCGATTTCGGCAGTGGCCAGGTCGCCGATGACGACTTGGGGATAGACCTCGAAGGTGGCGTCGAACAGCAGCTTGCCTTCTTCGGCGGACGAGCCTTCCTTTTCCGCGATGCGAGGCTGGCCGGCAACGCGCAATTGCGCTTCGGCGGCGGCCTTGTTGAAAGCCTGGCCGACCTGGTCGTTGACCACTTCGTACTGGACGGAATAGCCGTAGCGCTGGGCGACCACGGTCATGGGCACTTTGCCAGGACGGAAGCCGTCAACCTTGACGGTGCGGGCCAGCTTCTTCAAGCGGGCGTCGACTTCGTTCCTGAGCACGTCGGCTGGCAACGACAGCGTGATGCGTCGTTCCAGCTTGTCGAGGGTCTCCACGGTGACAGCCATGTTCTGTACTCTCAAAATTAGGTGATTGATAAAAGGCCTGGTGCGCGGGGGGGGACTCGAACCCCCACACCATTGCTGGCGTCAGGACCTAAACCTGGTGCGTCTACCAATTTCGCCACCCGCGCATCGACTTTGACAACCGGACTGCACTGATGCAGCCAAGCAGGCTATTTGGTCGGAACCGCCGATTCTACCGTGCCCTGAGCACAGTTTTCACCGGCGGTGACCCTCATGCGGGCCGGCGAACCCGGAACCACGCCGCGTACATCGCCGGCAAGGCCAGCAGGGTCAAAGCGGTGGCCACGATCAGCCCCCCCATGATGGCGACGGCCATGGGCCCCCAGAAGACGCTGCGCGTCAGGGGAATCATGGCCAGCACGGCGGCAGCGGCAGTCAGCACGATCGGGCGGAAACGGCGCACGGCCGCTCCCACGATGGAGTCCCAGTCGGCCACGCCCTGGGCGCGGTCCTGCTCGATCTGGTCGATCAGGATGACCGAATTGCGCATGATCATGCCCATCAGGGCCACCACCCCCAGCAGGGCCACGAAGCCAAATGGCCGGTTCAGGGCCAGCAAGGCCATGGCCACCCCCGCGATGCCCATGGGCCCGGTCAGGAACACCAGCAAGGCGCGCGAGAAGCTTTGCAATTGCAGCATCAGCAAGGTGAAGATGATGAACAGCATGGCCGGCATGTTGGCAAAAATCGAACCCTGGCCCTTGCTGCTTTCCTCGGCGGTGCCCGCCAGCTCCAGTCGGAAACCCGGTGGCATCTTCTGCTGCAGGGCCTGCATCTGGGGCCACAAGGCGGTGCTGACGGTGGGCCCTTGCGTGCCTTCGGTCACATCACCCTGCACCGTGATGGCGAAATGCCGGCCTTCGCGCCACAGCACGCCCGGCTCCCACACCAGTTGGGGCTTGCCGACCTGCAGCACTGGCACCATGCGGCCCGACGCGGTGGGAATGTAGGAGTTGTCCAGCGCGCTCAAGGTGGCGCGCTCCGACAAGGGGGTGCGCATGACGATGTCGATGAGACGGTCCTGGTCGCGGTACTGGCCCACGGGCGTGCCGGAGGTCGTGACCCGAATCGCCTGTGCAATCGATTGGCTGGTCACGCCCAGGGCACGCGCCTTGGACTGGTCCACGGTCAGGCGGATGGCTTTGATCGATTCGTTCCAGTTGTCGTTGACGCCCGTCATGTTGGGATGGGCGCGCATCAAGGTCTTGGCCTCTTCGGCCCAGTGGCGAAGTTGGGCGGGGTCTTCCCCCACGATGCGAAACTGCACGGGATAGGGCACGGGCGGCCCATTGGGCAACAGCCGCAGGCGAGCACGGACCTCGGGGAACTCGCTGGCCAGCAATTCGGGCAAGCGGGCGCGCAGGGCTTCACGCGTTTGCGGGTCGGTCGGCATGACGATGGCCTGGCTGACGTTGCTCTGCGGGAAGATCTGGTCCATCGGCAGGTAAAAGCGCGGCACGCCGGAGCCGATCCAGGTGCTGACCGTCTTGACGCCCTGCTCTTTCAGGACACGCGCCTCGAAGCGTTTGGCCACGGCTTCGGTCGCGTCAAAGCTGGTGCCTTCGGGCATCCACAAGTCCACGATCAGCTCGGGGCGGCTTGAGTCAGGGAAGAACTGCTGCTGCACCTTGCCCATGCCCAGCACACCCAAAACCAAGGCCAGGATCGTCAGGCCAATGGTGATCCAGCGGTGCTCCACGCACCAGTTCACCAAGGCTTTGAAACGGCGGTAGAAGGGTGTGTCGTGAAGATCGACTTTGGGGCCACCATCGGCGGACTGCACTTTGGGCCGCGTTTTGAGCAAGTGCTGGCCCAGGTAAGGCACGAAGTAGACCGAAACCACCCAGGACACGATCAAGGCGGTAGCGGTGACGGCGAAGATCGCGAAGGTGTACTCACCCACCGCGGATTGCGCCATGCCGATGGGCAGGAAGCCCGCTGCGGTGATCAAGGTGCCGGTCAGCATGGGCATCGCCGTGATGTCGTAGGCGGCGGTCGCGGCGCTGACCTTGTCGTAGCCCTCTTCCAGCTTGTGCACCATCATTTCGACCGCGATGATGGCGTCGTCCACCAACAGCCCCAGCGCAATGATCAACGCCCCCAGCGAAATCTTGTGCAACCCCACATTCCAGAAATACATGATCAGGAAGGTGACGGCCAGCACGAGCGGGATGGTGATGGCCACCACCAGGCCAGGCCAGATGTCCAGGCGCAAGGGTTTGGTGTGCAGGCCCAGGCTGATGAAGCTCACGGCCAGCACCACGGCCACGGCCTCGACCAGCACGTGAACGAACTCGCCGACCGAGTTGGTCACCGACTTGGGCTGGTCCTGGATCTGGTCCAACTCGATGCCCACGGGCAGATCCGCATGCACTTTTTCAGCGGCGGCGGTCAGGCTCTTGCCCAACTTGATGATGTCGCCACCCTTGGCCATGGAAATGCCGACCGCGATGATGTCCTTGCCGTTGTGGCGCACCTTGGTGGTCGCCGGTGACTCGTAGGCACGCCGGACGGTGGCGACATCGCCAAGCCGCGCGGTTCGGGCCTGCCCGGTGGCCGGATTGACCGCCCGGATCGGCATCTGGCGCAATTGCTCGATGGACGTGAAAGCGCCGGTGACCCGCATCTGGATGCTGTCGTTCGCGCCCGAGTAGACGCCAGCGCCCTCGATGCCGTTTTGGGCATTGAGCTGCTGGATGAACTGGTTCATGTCCAGGCCCATCTGGGCCAGCTTCTGCTGGGGCACCTCCATGAAGATCTTCTCGGGCTGCACGCCGAACAGCTCGACCTTCGCCACGCTGGGCACCTGCAGGAACTCTGATCTGACTTTTTCAGCGAACTGGCGCAACTCTTCCGGGGTGAAGCCATCGGCCGACAAGGCGTAGATGGAGCCATAGACATCGCCGAACTCATCATTGAAGAACGGGCCCACGACACCTGGCGGCAAGGTCTGTTTGATATCGCCAATCTTTTTGCGCACCTGGTACCAAAGATTGGGGATTTCCTTGGGCGGCGAGGAGTCCTTGACTTGCATGAAGGTCAGGGATTCGCCGGGCTTGCTGTAGGAGCGGATCTTGTCCGCGTAAGGCACCTCTTGCAGCGTCCGCTCGATCTTGTCGGTGACCTGTTCGGCCATCTCTTGCGCGGTGGCGCCTGGCCAATAGGCCCGAACCACCATGATGCGAAAGGCGAAGGGCGGATCTTCGTCTTGCCCCAACTGGAAATAGGCGGCCAACCCCAACAACATGAGCACGACCATCAGGTAGCGCGTGAGGGCCTGGTGCTCCAGAGCCCAGCGGGACAGGTTGAAATGACGGGCCGAAGGATCAGGCACTTTCTTGACGATGTCGGTCACAGTGGGCTCCTGGCGATCACTGCGACACGGCGGGCTGGCTGGCCGCCGCTTGCTTGGCAGCCAGATCCAATGCCGTCTGGTAGCGCTTGACCTTCTGACCAGGTTTGAGCACGTGCACCCCGGCGGTCACGATCTCTTGGCCGGCCTTGAGCCCATTGGCCACGATCACGATGTTGCCGGTGACATCGGCTGTGACCACGGGCTGAGGCTTGACGGTCATGCTGGCGCCATCCAGCACCCACACGGCCGAGCGGCCATTCAGCTCGACCAAGGCCTGCAAGGGCACCCTCAATCCGCCAGCAAAACGCACCGGGGTACCCAATGCCACTGTGGCGGTTTGCCCCAACTCATAGGCGCCCTGCCCCACATCGGCCTTGACCAGGAAAGTGCGGGTGAGGCTGTCGGTGGCGGCAGACACCTCGCGGATCTTGGCCGGCAGCCAATCTTGTGTGCCCCAGCGGCGCACCTTGATGGCACCGGGCTTGTTCAGCAAGGCGCGCATGGTGGGCGCCATGTCCTCGGGCACCGAAAACAGCGCGTCGCGCGGGCCATCCTGGGCCAGGGTCAGCACCGGCGTGCCGGCATTGACCACCTGGCCCGGCTCGGCGTCTACCGCGGTGATGACGCCTGAGGCATTGGCCGTCAAGGTGGCATAAGTGGCCTGATTGCCCTGTACACCCGCTTGTGCTCGCGCCTGCCGCAAGCTGGCCTCGGCCGACTTCAAGGTGGTGCTGTGGCGGTCCAGCTCGGCCGCGCTGATGAAGCCCTGGCTCCTGAGTTCGCTGAAGCGTTTGAAATCGGACGCTGCCTGCGCCGCATTGGCCTCGGCCGCGGCCAGGCCCGCGCGGGCGGACTCCTGCGACAAGGTCAGGTCTTGTGGATCAAGCTGGGCCAGCACCTGGCCTGGTTTGACGGCCTGGCCCAACTCGACTTGCCGGCGCAAGATCTTGCCGGGCACCCGAAAGCTCAAGGGCGCCTCCACGCGGGCGCGAATCTCAGCGGAAAACTCGCGGTCAACCACACCACCGGTTTCACTCAGCACGAGTGTGCGCACCGATCGGACCGGCTCAGGCGCTGGGGGGGCCTTGCTGCAACCCACGGCGGCCAACAACAAGGGGGTCACCAGGACAAACGCGAAAAGCCGGGTCCGAGGGGGCATGCTCATGAGGTCGCTCAATTGAAGGAGGGCCCATGGCAGCGGCTCATGGTTCATCCCTGTCATTGTCTAAATCCGCTGACTTTCAGGGCGCCATCGTAACTGACCAACGGGTCAGTAATCTTGTTTTTTATGCGGGCACGCGGCAATTGAGACAATGTCGTGTCTTTGCCCACATCCAACTCATGCCTCCATCGCCAAACGCCCCACTGTCACCCATCAGGCCGGGCAGCAGTCTCTACTATGCGCTGCAATCCGCCCCCGGGACCTTGCGCCCGGCGCTTCAAGCCTGGGTTCATTGGTGGCACGAGGTCAGCGCCATCCCGCTGAGCGTGAACGACCCGGGCGTGGCCCAGACCAAGCTGGCCTGGTGGGGCCAGGAGGTGCGCAACAGCTTTGAGGGCAAGCCCACCCACCCACTGACCAAACCCTTGGCCCAGCCGGTACCCGCCCCAGGGCACTGGCCGCCGCAAGACCTGTGGCTGGCGCAGGTCGATGGCATGCAGGCCTTGGTGCAACAAACGCGCTGGTTGGATGAAGTCAGCCAGCGCAAGCACGCCCTGACCACCACGGGCGCCGCCTGCGAAGCCGCGGCGCATCTGTTGGGCGCCCGGTCGCCCCAGGCCCTGTCAGCCGCCCGTGAGCTGGGCTGGGGACTGCGGCAAGCCCACCACTTGAGCCGGCTGGGGCAGGACGCACGGCTGGGCTGGCTGCACACGCCGGTCAGCATCCTGCAGCAACACGACGTGAAAGCCCATGAGTTGCTGCGCCCGCAGCCGGGCCAGGCACCAGCGCAGTGGCCTGCCCTGCTCGCGCACCTGCACGCGCAAGCACGTCAAAGCCTGGCGGTGTCCTGGCGGTCCATCGACCAACTGCCTGCCGCAGAGCGACACGCTCTGCGCCCCCTGGCCGTGCTGGCGGCTTTGCAGATGGCGTTGATCGACGAGATCGCCGCACAGGGCGAGCGCGTGCTGCACGAACGGCTGATGCTCACGCCACTGCGCAAGTGGTGGATCGCCACCCAGGTGCGCTGGGGCTGGTATTCAGCGCCCGAACGGTGAAGCGAGCGGCTCGCCCACGAACAACCCTTGCTGAGGCCAGGCCACGCTTTTCCAATAGGCCTCAAGGGCGGTGGCCCCTTGCAGGTAAAACCCGATCAGGGCTTGAGGATGGGGAAACTTCTGCAAATGCGCACAGGGCTCGCTCGTGGTGCCATAGGTGGCGGTGACCCCGGCGTCGATCCAGGACAGCACGGTCATCTGACCATGTGGCTTGTCGAGGATGCCGCCAAACGATGTGAGGTGGTCTCCCAACGCCCCCGGCACGAACTCATTTGTCTCCAGGAAGTCCACCTGCGCACGCCCTGTTTGGTAAAGCATGACACGGTCGGCGTTCTTCAAGGCCTCGGTCTGGTCCAGGTAGACGTCCACGCCAAAGGGTGGATTGCTGCCCGCAGGCGGGAAGAGTTGCTGGCGAACGCTGCGGATGCTGTCGGACGTGGTGACAAAATGGGCATTCACCGCAGGGGCGCCCCGCAAGCCCAAAGTGCCATCTGAGCGCACACCACGGTCGATCAGGGCTTTGGCTGAATCAGCGTCCTTCGCTGCCAGCAACATGCTCAAGCGCATGCGGTGGTCGGTGAAGGGCTTGGTGGAGCTGGACCCGAAATAAGTGGAAGTCTTGCCCGGCACGGCACAGCTGTTGCCACACAGCTTGGCGTCGTAGCCCATGGCCAGCGCCCCGGTGATGGAGTTGCAGTTCACCCCATAAGGCAGCCTCCAGGTCAAAGCCAGGGCTTGCACCTTGGGGCCAAAGAATGCGTCGATCTGTTTTTTGAAATCGTCGAACTCGTCCGGCGCCAGGGTGGGCTTCATGGGCAAGCTGATGCGAAGCACACGGCTGGCCGGAATGCCCCGCGCCTTGGCGTAGTACTCGCCGACCTGCACGGAATAAGGATCGTCGGTGTTGATGACCACACCCAGGTCTTTGGCGGTGAGGTGCCCAAACACCCGCGGCATCGTCATCCAGCGGCGGCCCGAGCCAGGCGATGAGCCGCTGGCCGCCGCCTCGCTGAACTCGGCCGCCAGGGAGGGCACCGCGGCGTTGGCCGCTCCCGCGCACATGAGCAATGCCACTGCCAGCCCAAGGACTTCATGCAAGAGATTTTTCATAAGGCGTTATCAAATCCCGGAAAGTGGGCTGATGTGCCCCTATATGGGCCTCAAGCCACTGATTATTTCGCCGAATGACGAGGGATCCCACCTTTCAAAATGGTTTGCCACAAAGGAAAACCCGATGAGTGAATCCACTTCGCCCTCCACTTCGATCCAGGTCATGGCCAGAATGTTCAGTCTTTTGGACACCCTGGCCCACGAAGGAGACTCCGTTTCGCTGAAAACCGTGAGCGAACGCACGGGTTTGCACCCATCCACGGCCCACCGCATCCTCAATGATCTGGCGGTCGGCGGGTTTGTCGAGCGCTCCGGCCCCGGCACTTACCGCCTGGGTTTGCGCTTGCTCCAATTGGGCAACCTGGTCAAGTCAAGGCTGGACGTTCGTGATCTGGCCATGCGCCCCATGCAGGAACTGCATCGCCTGACCGGCCAGACCGTGGCCTTGCACATCCGCCAAGATGACGAATCGGTGTGCGCCGAGCGCACCAGCAGCGAACGCAATGGCATCCAGGTGAACCGCGTGCTTGGCGCTCGCACGCCACTGGCGGCCAGCGCGGCAGGCAAGGTGTTGATCAGCCAATGGACAGCCGCTCAGTTGCACGCCCTGGCCCACGTCAACGGCACCCGTGCTGACACGCTACACACCGAACTGCAGAACATCCGGGCAAATGGCCTCGCGGTGGATAGCGATTCGGTGGAGGCCGCATTGCAACAGGCGGCGGCACCAGTGATGGACGATCAGGGCCAGATCGTGGCCAGCCTGGCATTGAACACCTCCAGCTTGCGCCTGAGCGCCGAGTGGGGCGAGGCACTGAAAAGCGCCGCATGCCGGATTTCCACGTCGATGGGCTGGTCTGGGCGTTGATCACACAAGCACTTCGCCAGACGTGAAAAAGGCCCCTTGGGGCCTTTTTCTTCAAGCTGCCGACCCAGTCAGGCCGGCAGGTGATCCCTCAGGAGGTGACCTTGGGAATGGCGACCAGATCGGCCGAACCACGCGGTGGTTGAGGCGAGGTTTCAATCCAGCGGCGAACGCGCTCGGCATCAGCCTGGCGCGAATATTTGCCGGTGGAATCAAGGAACACCATGATCAACTTGCGGCCGGCCATGCGGGCCTGCAAGACCAGACAGCGTCCCGCCTCCACGATGTAGCCGGTCTTTTGCAGACCGATGTCCCAGTTGGGATTGCGCACCAGGCTGTTGGTGGTGTGGAACTGAAGCTGGCGCGCGCCAAGGTGCACAGCGTACTCGCGCGATGTGGACAGTTCGCGGATCAAAGGCTGCTGGTAGGCGGCCTTGACCAGCGTGGCCAAATCACGGGCACTGGATTGATTCTGGCTGCTCAAACCGGTGGGCTCGACATACTTGGTGTCGGCCATGCTCAACAGCTGCGCCTTGCGGTTCATCGCAACGACAAAGGCCTGCAAACCACCAGGGTAGATGCGGCCCAGCGCATGGGCAGCCCGGTTTTCAGAGGACATCAAGGCCAGGTGCAACAACTCGCCCCGCGTCAGCGTGGCGCCAACGGCCAGGCGCGAGCTGCTGTTCTTTTCCGTGTCCACGTCATCAGAAGTGATGGTGATCGATTCATCGAGCGGCAACTTGGCCTCGACCACCACCATGGCGGTCATCAGCTTGGTCAGCGAGGCAATGGGCAAGACCGCTTCAGAATTCTTGGACAGCAAGATCTCATTGGTGTCCTGGTCCATCACGAAGGCCACGCTGGACTTGAGGTCCAGGGGGTCGGGCGTGTGGTGCAGGCCATAAAGCTGGCCAAACGATGCGCCGGAGGCAGCGGACATGCCCGCCGCAGCGCCAATGGCCGTGGCCTTGATGACCGAGCCGCCAGCAGATGTCGACAAGGACTCAATGACCGGCATGCGAACCTGGGCGCGCGACACCTTGGCAGCGCCACGAGCACGAATGGTGCGGACTTTGCGCACGGTGCTGGCCTTGACTTTAACCTTAGCAGTGGCGGTGGTGCGGGCCTTGGATTTCGTTTTTGCCTTGGCCTCGGCCAAGCCTGGCGTGGTCATGGCCAAGCAGGCCACAGACAGCATCACCATCAATGTCAGACAACTTTTCTTGAACTTCTTGAGCACGACCATCACAGCCCTTTCGTCACAGTGCGAAGTGTAATTAAAAAGGCGCGCCAGATCAATGACTTACGCGCCTTTTGTAAAGTGACCTCGCCATTCAGGCCATCATGATCAAGGGTTTACCCTTGCGCTGCAACCCTTTCGGCCTTGCTGTGCAGCTTGTTCAACGCTGCCAGGTAGGCTTTGGCTGACGCCACCACGATGTCCGGATCGGCTCCGACCCCATTGACCACGCGCCCACTGTGTTGCAAACGAACGGTCACCTCTCCCTGCGATTCTGTGCTTCCGGAGGTGATTGCATTGACCGAGTAGAGGACGATTTCCGCGCCACTTTTCACGACGGTCTCGATTGCCTTGAGACTCGCGTCCACCGGACCATTGCCATCGCTCTCGGATTGGTGTTCAGTGTCACCGGCCGCGAAGACGATGCTGGCGTGTGGACGCTCGCCAGTTTCGGAGCGCTGCGACAGCGACACCAGGCGGTAGTGCTCTTGTTCAGGCGTGACGCTTTCGTCGCCCACCAAGGCGATGATGTCCTCGTCAAATATCTCGCTCTTGCGGTCGGCCAGTTCCTTGAACTTGGCGAAGGCCGTGTTGATGCCGGCCTCGGAATCCAGGTCGATGCCCAGTTCGGTCAGGCGCTGCTTGAAGGCGTTGCGGCCCGACAATTTGCCCAGCACGATCTTGTTGGCGGCCCAGCCCACGTCTTCGGCGCGCATGATTTCGTAAGTGTCGCGCGCTTTGAGCACGCCATCCTGGTGGATGCCCGAAGCGTGCGCGAATGCGTTGGCCCCCACCACGGCCTTGTTGGGTTGCACCACAAAGCCCGTGGTTTGCGACACCAAACGAGACGCCGACATGATCTGACTGGCGTCGATGCGCGTGTCCAGACCAAAGTACTCGCGGCGCGTCTTGACGGCCATCACGACTTCTTCAAGGGCGCAGTTGCCAGCGCGCTCGCCCAGGCCGTTGATGGTGCATTCGATCTGGCGCGCGCCACCGATCTTGACGCCGGCCAGCGAGTTGGCCACGGCCATGCCCAGGTCGTTGTGGCAGTGCACTGACCAGATCGCCTTGTCGGAGTTGGGCACCTTCTCACGCAGGGTCTTGATGAACGTGCCGTACAGGTCGGGGATGCCATAGCCGACGGTGTCGGGGATGTTGATGGTGGTGGCACCTTCGTTGATGACGGCCTCGACCACGCGGGCCAGGTAATCGATGTCAGAGCGGTAACCGTCTTCGGCCGAGAACTCGACGTCGCTGGTGAGGTTGCGGGCAAACCGCACCGACAGCTTGGCCTGCTCAAGTACCTGCTCGGGCGACATGCGCAGCTTCTTTTCCATGTGCAACGCGCTGGTCGCGATGAAGGTGTGGATGCGCCATGAGTTGGCGCCCTTCAAGGCTTCGGCGGCGCGGGCAATGTCGCGGTCGTTGGCCCGGGCCAGCGAACACACGGTGGAATCCTTGATGGCGGCGGCGATGGACTTGACAGCCTCGAAGTCACCATTGGATGAAGCGGCGAAACCGGCTTCGATCACGTCCACCTTCAGCCGCTCGAGTTGCTTGGCGATGCGCAGCTTCTCGTCGCGGGTCATGGAGGCGCCGGGCGATTGCTCGCCATCGCGCAAGGTGGTGTCGAAAATGATGAGTTTGTCGGTCATGGTGGTCTCCGTGGGACACGTCAAGGGTTCTGGTCAAACCTCAGCACTGGGGGCTGGTTTGGCTTGGCGACACTTGAAATGACTGCTACCAAACAAAACGGCCCGCGGGCAATGCTGGCGGGCCGTTTTGCGAAAGTTCGGATGTGTACAAGGTACAAACGAAAGCGATCAACGCGCCCGAGGCACTCCTAGAAGTAGTAGCAGGTTGGCGTTGAAGGTCGTCATGGAAAGCAATATAGCACGCGGCTCATGGCTTGATACCGGGCAAAAGCCCCGAAAAAGCCATCAGCGGTGCAGTCCTTCTTCATCGGGTTCATCGGTCGAGGTGGAGATCACGCTCACCGGTTTGCCCTTCATGCGCTTCCAGACATAGACGCCGTAACCGGACACGCCATAGACCACGAAAACGCCGAAGAGCACCACAGGCGGGTGAATCGTCACCACCGCGATGCCCAGCGCGATCGCCACGATCACGATGAAAGGCACTGTGCGTTTGAAGCTGACATCCTTGAAACTGTAGAAGGGCACGTTGGTGACCATGGTCAGGCCCGCGTACAACGTGAAGCCAAAGGCCAGCCAAACCATCCAGGGCGCCGAGCGGAGCCCCGGGTCAAGGTCGGTCACCACCCAGATCAGGCCGATCACCAATGCGGCGGCGGCCGGGCTGGGCAGGCCCTGGAAAAAGCGCTTGTCGACCACACCGATGTTGGTGTTGAAGCGCGCCAGGCGCAAGGCCGCACAAGAGCAATACACAAAGGCGGCGATCCAGCCCCATTTGCCCAGGCCCTTGAGTGCCCACTCGTAGACGATGAGCGCGGGCGCGGCGCCAAAGGACACCATGTCCGACAGGCTGTCCATCTGCTCGCCAAACGCGCTTTGCGTGTTGGTCATGCGGGCCACGCGGCCGTCCAGGCTGTCCAGCACCATGGCGCAGAAAATGCCAATGGCCGATTGCTCGAATTGCCCGTTCATGGCCATCACGATGCCGTAAAAACCGCCGAACAGGGCGGCCAGCGTGAACAGGTTCGGCAAGATGAAGATGCCCTTGCGGCGCCGACGCACGCCGGGCGAGTCTTCCGTGTCGTCCAGGGGCAGGTCGACCACTCGGGTCGAGGATGGGTCAGGTTGCGTCGTGGGTAATGTCATGTTCGGCGGAGGATACCTCAAGCGGCGCATTGATATGAACGACCCTTTGAGGATAGGGAATATCAACCTTCAAGTGGTTCAGCGCGGCCAGAATGGCCAGATTGACCTCGGACCGCGCCGCCAATTGACCATTCTCGGGATCACCGATCCAGAAGGCCACGGTCAGGCCCAAGCCATCGGGCGCGAACGCCGTCAAATGAACCGCGGGAGCGGGGCTGGGCAAGATGCGGGGCACCTTGGCCACGGCCTCGGCCAGCAAGGGGCGCAACCAATCCAGGTCGGTGCCATAGGCCACTTGCACCTCGGTCATGAGCAGCAACTTGTTGTCGGCCAACGAGGCGTTCTCCACCCGCTGGGTGATCAGCATCTCATTGGGGACGATGGCTTCGCGCCCCGCGGATGAGCGCAGGACGGTGTAGCGGGTGTTGATGTCGGTGATGCGGCCTTCAAAGTTGTCCACCTTGACCAGGTCACCGATGCGCAGGCTGCGCTCAGCCAGGATCACGAAACCGCTGACGTAATTGGCGGCCAGCTTCTGCAGACCAAAGCCGACGCCCACGCCAATGGCGCCGCCAAGCACCGACAGCGCTGTCAGGTCGATGCCCACGGCCGACAAGGCCATCATCAAGCCCACGGTCAGCAACAAGGCCCGGGACAGGTTGGCCATGATCTTGCGCAGCGACATGTTGTCGGTGGCGCCTTTGAGCAGGCGGTTCTCGATGGCCGAGGACAGCGATAGCGACAGGATCAGCACCAGCACCGCGCTGAACGCCCCTTCGATCAGGTTGCGCAGGCTGACCTGGCTGGCGCCGATCTTCCAGGTGATGCCGTCCAGTTCATCCAGCACCAAAGGCATCACGCCGATGATCCACAGCACGCTGCCGACCCAGGCCATCCACGACACGGTGCGTTCGATGACCCGCATGGCCGGTGCGTTGGGAAACACGACGCCCAGCACCTTGACGGTCAGCCGGATGACGGCCAGGGACACCAGCACCGGGATGGCCACCCGAAACACGGCCAGCGGGATTTCGACCCCTGCCAAAAAACGCCGCGCGCCCAGCGCCAGGATCAAGGCCAGGATGGGGAACAGCACGCCATCCACCACATGCTGGCCAAACCAGATGGATTTGGCATCGGCCTGCCGGCCCCGCATCAGGCGCACGATGAGCCAGGCGCCGCCCAGGCAAGCCAGCAACAGGCCCAGCTCGGCCAGCGCGGTGGGCTGTTGCAGTTGGGTCCAGAGTTTGGTGAGTTCTTCGGCCGTCAAGGGCTGGGCGGGGTGCAGGGAAGACGTCGTCGGCATGGGTCAGGTCATTCGTCGATCAACACGCGCAGATGGGCCGCGACACTGCGGCCCAGGGCGTCCAGGTTGTAGCCACCTTCCAGGCAGGAGACGATCCTGCCCTTGGCAAAGCGTTTGGCCACAGCCATGATTTTGCTGGTGATCCAGGCGTAGTCGGCTTCGACCAGGCCCAGGCCGCCCATGTCGTCCTCGCGGTGGGCGTCAAAGCCGGCGGAGATGAAAATCATCTCGGGCTGGAAGAACTCCAGCCGGTGCAGCCAGTAGGTCTCCACGATTTCGCGGACGACCTTGCCATTGCTGCGGGCGGGCACGGGCACGTTGACCATGTTGCTTGCGCGGCACTCTTCCCCACTGTAAGGGTAGAAAGGATGTTGGTAAAAACTGACCATCAGCACCCGATCGTCGTCGGCCATGATGTCTTGGGTGCCGTTGCCATGGTGAACATCGAAATCCACGATGGCAACGCGCTTGAGGCCCCGAACGTCCAGGGCATGCCGGGCCGCCACGGCGACGTTGTTGAAAAGGCAAAAGCCCATGGTCTGCCGGCGTGTGGCGTGGTGGCCTGGGGGGCGCACCGCGCAAAAGGCATTGTCCAGTTGCCCATCGATGACGGCGTCAGTGGCGGCCACGGCCGCGCCTGCAGCTCGCCATGCAGCAGAGCGGGTGCCCGGGCAAGCCAGGGTGTCGGGGTCAAGCGCACGTGTGTCACCCGTGGCCTCCAGCTGGTGCAGGAAGTCATCCAGCGTGGTCACGTAGTTGCTCTCGTGGGCCAGGCTGAGGTCAGACAATTTGGCCAGCGGTGCTTCGCGCTGCGACATCAGGGCATCCAGGCCCTGGACCCTGAGGTGATCGGCGATGGCCAGCAAGCGCTGAGGACACTCTGGGTGGCCGTGGCCCATGTCGTGGGCCAGGCAATCGGGATGGGTGAAATAACCGGTCGACATGGGTCAGTCCAGCGCGGTGTGGCCCGCCGGTTTGGGTTAAGGTAATGCCATGCTTCTTCGCACCGAACCGATCCCTGCCGCAGCGTCCAGCGCCGCCGCCTTGAAGGCCTCGCAGATCACACAGCTTGTTGATCAGATTAGCACGATCATCGTGGGCAAACGAGACCAGGTCACGCTGAGCGTGATCTGCCTGCTGGCGGGTGGCCACCTGCTGATCGAAGACGTGCCGGGCGTGGGCAAAACCACTCTGTCGCAAGCCCTGGCGCGTTGCTTAGGCTTGAGTTTCTCACGCATCCAGTTCACGGCCGATTTGCTGCCATCCGATTTGATCGGTGTGAGCGTGTATGAACGCCAGCGCGAAGAATTCGTGTTCCACCCCGGCCCGGTCTTTGTCCAGGTGCTGCTGGCCGACGAAATCAACCGGGCGGGGCCCCGCACCCAGAGCGCCTTGCTGGAAGCCATGGAAGAACGCCAGGTGTCCGTGGAGGGCGAAACACGCCCCCTGCCCTCGCCGTTTTTCGTGATCGCCACGCAGAATCCGTCCGAACAACTGGGCACGCACCCGTTGCCTGAATCTCAGCTGGACCGGTTTGCCATGCGCCTGTCGCTGGGCTACCCCGACCCCGCCTCTGAACGCGCCTTGTTGATGGGTGAAGACCGACGCCAAGCCATCCAACACCTGCAGCCCTTGCTGTCGCCCAGTGAATGGGCCGCTTGGCAGGCCAAGGTGAACACCATCCATGTGGCCGAGGACTTGCTCGACTACCTGCAAGCACTGCTCACGGCCACACGCGACGGCCGCTGGTTCGCCCAGGGGCTCAGCCCACGGGCGGGCTTGTCATTGCTCAGGCTCGCCAGGGCACGCGCCTTGTTCCTGGGACGTGGCCATGTGTCGCCTGAAGACATTCAGACCTTGTGGGTGCCCACCGTGGCGCACCGCTTGATCTCTCTGCCGCAATCCGGCCGCAGCGCCACCGCTCAGGCTCGCGCGCTGCTGGAGGCCACCCAAGTGCCATGAGCAGCGGCTGGCGTCCCGGTCGTCTGCTGGATCCCTTCAAGTGGCTGGTGCAACTGCCGCAGGTTTGGTGGCGCCAATGGTGGGAGGCGCGCTTGCACCCGCGCGAGCAGGTCACCTTCACCCAGCGCAACCTGTACATCCTGCCCACGCCAGCGGGCTGGGGGTTCGCGGTGGTGATCATGGTGATGCTGCTGGCCTCCATCAATGAACAAATCAACCTGGGTTATGCGCTGACCTTCATGGTCAGCGGGGCGGCCTTGATGACGATGCACATCACGCACGCCAATGTGCGCGGCTTGAGCCTGCGGTTGCTGCCGTTGCGCAGCCTGCACGCGGGCGATGTGCTGAGGGTGGGCGTGGTGTTGGCCCACACGGGCAAGCGCCGGGGGCGTTTTGGCCTGGAGCTGCGGGTGACGCGGCCGATTGCAGCAGGCATCGCTTCGCATGAAGAGGCCAAGGTCGAGTGCGAGGTGGGGCCTGCCAGCGAAACCACCGTGGAGATGGACGTGCCCGCCGCCTTGCGTGGCTGGCTGGACCTGCCACGCTTGACGCTGCAAAGCCGCTACCCCCTTGGGCTGTTCCGGGCCTGGGGGTATTGGCGGCCTCAAGGCAGGGTGCTGGTCTGGCCAGCACTCGACCCTTTCGCTCCGCCCCTGCCCGACAGCGCCAGCGAGGTGCCAGACGCGCACACGGTGCGCCCCTTCATTCCCTCGGCCGAGATGCCCGAAGGTTTGCGGGCCTACCGGCGTGGTGACCCGCTGCGCTGGATAGCCTGGAAAAAATCAAGCCACGCGCTGGCCGCGGGCACAGGGCTGGTCAGCCGGGAGCCTGCCGCTGGCCGCACGCCCGATTTATGGCTGGATTGGGAGCACAGCCCGGGACTACAGGGGCTGGACGCCGAAGCGCGCCTGAGCCGCCTGGCCAGCTGGGTGATCCTGGCTGACCAGCAAACGGGCATGGCCTATGGTTTGAAGTTGCCGGGCCAAACCATCGAGTGTGCACAAGGCAGTGCTCACCTGCGGTCCTGCCTGGACGCCCTGGCCACCTGGGGCATCGTGGAGCCGCCACCCCGAAGGAAGCGCGCATGAGGGCCCCCCGCCTGGCCATCAGCCGCGAAGGACGCGACACCTTGTGGCTGTTGGCCACATTGGCCTTGATCATGGCGCCCCATGCCGCCCGCTTGCCGCTGTGGTGTTCCGCAGGAGCCACGCTGGCCATGCTGTGGCGGGCTCACATGGCCTGGCGCGATGGTCGTCTGCCGCCACGCTGGGTGCTGCTGGCCGCCCTGGCCGTGTGCGTGGGGCTCACGCTGATGACCCACCGGGCGCTGTTTGGCCGTGAAGCAGGTGTGACCTTGGTGGTCGTGCTGACCGGCTTGAAGACGCTGGAGCTGCGCGCCCGCCGCGACGCCTTCGTGGTGACCTCGCTGGGCTTTTTCCTGATCCTGACGCAGTTTCTGTATTCGCAAAGCATCGTGCTGGCCGTGTTGATGGCGCTGGCCGTCTGGGGCTTGATGACCTCATTGGTGCTGGCGCAACGGCCTTTGGGCCGCCCTTCCCTGCTGGCCGTGTCGCGCGAAGCTGGCCGCACGCTGGTCTGGGGCGCGCCCCTGATGCTGGTGCTGTTTCTGCTGTTCCCGCGCATTGGACCGCTCTGGGCACTGCCCTCGGACGCGCAGGCCCGGTCAGGCTTGTCCGACAGCTTGACCCTGGGCAATGTGGCCGAATTGGCCCTGGACGACAGCATCGCCATGCACCTGCGCTTTGAAGGCCCGCCCCCCGCCCCATCGGAGATGTATTTCCGGGGGCCTGTGCTGGACGACTTTGATGGCAAGACCTGGCGCACACGGCGAGTGCGCCGAGGTGAGCCCGAAGACACCGAGCCAGCGCCCATCGAGACCCGCGGCCCCGCCATCCGCTACCAACTCACGATGGAGGCGACCCACGCCAGGATCTTGCCACTGCTGGAAGCCACGCTGAAAGTTCAGACACCGGCGCAGCAAGCGGCCTTGCGGCTGCAGCGCCAAGGGCTGGCCTGGACCATGGGCGCACCCCTGCATGAGCGCATTCAGCTTGATGCGCAGGCCTGGACCCATTTCCGCCATGGCGTGAACCATACGCCGTCGGAGCTGGCCACCTGGGTGCAATTGCCACAGGGGTACAACCCACGCACCATCGCCTGGGCCCAGAACATGCACCGCGATCCTGCCCTGGCACAAGCCAGTCCGCGCCAACTGGTGCAAGCCGTGCTGGCCCACATCCGCCGAGAAAACTACAGCTACACCCTGGCGCCGGGCGATGACGAAACCTCGCCAAACCAAGCGCAGCCGCACCAGGTCGACCGGTTCTGGTTGGACCGACGCGCTGGCTTTTGCGAGCACTTCGCCTCGTCTTTCGTGGTGGTGATGCGCGCCATGGGGGTGCCCAGCAGGGTGGTGACGGGCTACCAAGGCGCGGAGCTCAACAGCGTCAACGGCCTGTACATCGTCCGCAACAGCCACGCCCATGCGTGGGCCGAATACTGGCAAGCCGGAGAAGGCTGGGTGCGTGCCGACCCCACCGCCGCGGTCGCCCCCGAGCGCATTGACCGCAGTCGCCCGCTGGCCGCGCCCAGAACCGGATTGGCTGGCGCCCTGCCCGAGTTCGACTCACCGGTCTGGCGCCAGGGCAAAGCATTCTGGGAAGCGACCAACCACCGGTGGAATGTCTGGGTTTTGCAATATTCACGCGGCCGCCAGCAGCAATTGCTGGGCAAGCTGGGGTGGGATGCCAACGATTGGACGGACGTGGCACGCGCCTTGACCATCGCCTTGTCAGGCATTGCCCTGGCCGGTGTGGGCTGGCTTTGGCTCACCCGGGAACGCCTCCATCAATCGCCCTGGCTGCGCCCCCTTTGGAGCGTGCACCGGGCTTTGGTCAAGGCAGGCTTTCCGCCGCCCGATGGCCAGGCGCCGGCATATGCCTTGAGCTGGGCCAGGGTCTTGCAAAACATGGGCCCTGCCGCCGATGAACGCCAGGCAACACTGGTGCGCCAAACGGTGTCGGCGCTTCAGGCGCTGGACGCCCTGCGTTATGGCCCAAGCCAAGATGCCACCGGCCAAAGCATCAAGCCACGCCAGCTGTTGGCTCTGGCCAAACCACTGATCAGGTCCATCGAAGACAACGCCCGCCAGTGGCGCGTGCAACGAGCCAAGGTTCGGCATCGGGCACACTGAGGTCCGAGGTGCCCGCATGGCGGCGCCATCAGACATCACGCGCCTTCATGACGACATTGACCGACTTCTTTTTTCGACTTCGCCTGACCCTGCCTTGCGCTGTGGTCCTGGGCTTGAGTGGCTGCGCCAGCACGCCCGTGCCAGAGCCCGAAGCCGCCCAGGCCCCGGCTTTGCCTGAAGCTGCGCAAGCCATCGCAGAGACACCCGACGGCCAAGCGGTTGCCGCGCCAATGCTGATGCAAACCGAGGTGGCCGCCGTGGAGCCCGGCAACTACTCGCAAAGAGACGATGCGCGCGCACTGGCCGATCGCCTCGCGGCAGAGTTTCAGCTGGACCCGGCCTGGGTCTTTTCCACGCTGTCTCAAGCGCGCTTCAAAGAGAGCATTACCAAGTTCATCATGCCCGCGCCCAGCGGCACGGCCAAGAACTGGGCCGTTTACCGCAGCCGCTTCATCGATCCCGTACGCATCAAAGCCGGGGTGACCTTCTGGCGCACTTACGAATTGGACCTGCGGCGTGCGGAAGCCCGCTGGGGCGTACCCGCCAGCATCATCGCCGGCGTCATTGGCGTGGAAACCATCTACGGTCGCCAAACGGGCAATTACCGGGTGCTGGATGCTTTGACCACCTTGGGTTTGGACTTTCCAAAAGGACGCAGCGACCGAAGTGCTTTCTTTCAAAAAGAATTGGGTCACTTTCTAAAGCTGTGCAACGAACAAAACATGGATCCCACCACCGTGTTGGGTTCTTACGCCGGGGCGCTGGGTTTACCGCAATTCATGCCGAGCTCAGTGCGCAACTACGCCATTGATTTTGATGGCGATGGCCGCATTGACTTGCTTCGCAGCCCCGTGGACGCGATTGGCAGCGTGGCCAAATACCTGGCAGAGCATGGCTGGCAAAAAGACATGCCCATCTACTACGAAGTAACCCCGCCCACCGATGCGGATGCCCTGGCCAAACTGCTCGCGCCTGACATCGTGCCCAGCTTCAGCGTGACTCAGATGCAAGGCCTGAGTGCCGTGCTTCCCGATGCAGCCCAAACCCACACGGGTTTGCTGGCTTTGGTGAAACTTCAAAATGGCGATTCGGCCCCCACATATGTGGCAGGAACGGACAATTTTTATGCGGTCACCCGCTACAACCAATCCAGCTATTACGCCTTGGCGGTGATTCAACTGGGGCAGGCCGTGTCACGGGATGTGAGCAATTTGCCTTGAGTTCCGGCCCGCCATTTAAAAAAATTGAGGCCTGATTTGCAGACTGAATATATTTGTGCTTAAAATTCGACTGTGGCGTTTAACGTCCCGCTCTGATTCCCTCAATAAGTATTCAACGCCCTCGACTGCGGGTCACAAGGACTCTTCATGAGCAACTACCAAGATCTTCTGGCAAAAAAGGCCGCCCTCGAAAAGCAATCGGCCGAACTCGATAAACAATTGCAAGATGCTCGCCGCGCCGAGCGTGCTGGCGTGATTGCCCAAGTCAAGTCACTGATGGCCGAGCATGGCCTGACCTTGGCAGACCTGGGCGGCGGCAAGGCCGGCGGCACGGGCAAGGCACCTTCGGCCAGTGCTGGCCGCAAGGTCGCCCCCAAATACCGCAATACCGCCACGGGCGAGACGTGGACTGGCCGTGGCCTGCAACCCAAGTGGGTTCAAGCCGCTGTGGCATCGGGCAAGAAACTCGAAGATTTCGCGATCTGAATTTGAATCAACCTCTGGTTGATTCTGCAAAAAAGCCGACGCTGGTGCGCCGGCTTTTTTTATGGGGCCTTGTCCTTGAAATCCCCGGCCAGCCCAAACACGAATTGATCGGGCTTGAGATAACGCCTCAATGCCTGGTTGACCTGGTCCAGGGTCAGGGCTTCCAAGGCGGCGTCCACTTTGGCAGACACCTCGAATGTGCGGTCCAGGTAAAGGTTGCTGACCCAGGCCGCCGCCAAGCGCGCATCTTGCGCGCGTGACAATTGCCTGAAATTCAAGAGTCCGCGTTTCCCTGCCTCAAACTCGGCCTGCGTAAACCCCTGGGCCAACACTTTGGCAACTTCCTCGCGGAAAGCTGCTTCCACCTTGTCCCGATTTTGCGGCGCAAAAATGGCCGCGGCGATCCATTGAGAATTGGGTTCGATCGAATTCCATTGCACCGCGCTGTAAACGCTGTAAGACAAACCCTCCTTTTCACGGATGCGATTCCAGAATCTGGAATCACCGCCAGAGCCCAGTAGATGATTCGCCAGCATGAAAGCGGGATAGTCTGGGTGCAAATCATTCAATGGCAAGTCTTGCAGCACCTGCATGGCCGCATTCTGTTTATCGGGCGTGGGCAACACCAGGCGCGCGGGCGGCACGGGTATCAAAGGGGATGGCACGCGTGCTATCGCTTGCTGGCTGTTCCACCCACCCAAAGCACGCTGCAAAGCCAAGGTCACGGCCTTGGCGTCAAAATCGCCCACCGCGGCAAACTGAGCCTGGCTGGCGCCCACGAATTTGGTGTGAAACTCGCGCACCTGCTCGATCTTCACGGCACGCCAATCGGATTCGATCTCGTCAAAGGTCCGGGCATGGCGGACATCACCGCGTGGATAAGGGTTGCCATGGCGCGACAAGGCTTCGTTCAGGACCGCCTGGGGCTCTTTGCGCTGCCCTTCCAGGCCGGTCAGGGCCTGGCGACGAATCTCTTCCAAGGCATCGGCTGGCAAGCTGGGGTGGCGCAACAGATCGCCCACCAGCTCGATGGCGGCGGGCAGGTTCTCGCGCTTGGTCGAGATGCCCACGCTCAAGGTGCCATCGTCGGCCTGGAAAGACACCTCGGCCTGCAAGGCGTCCATCCGATCCTGGACCTGCTGTCGGGACAAGGTGCTGCTGCCCTTGTCCAGCAGCTCGCCCAAGGCCGAGGGCACCTCGCCCCAATTGGCCAGTGATTTTTCATCACCCATGCGCAAGGTCAGGGTGGCCCTAACGGCCTGGCCACGGGTGGTCTTGGGCAACAGTGCCACTTTCAAACCTGGCTCGATGGTCAGGCGTTGGGTTCGCGCGTTGATGTTGGCGGGGCTGGCCACGAAAGTCTCGGCCTGCACGCCCGCATCCTGGCCCTTGAATTCTTTCAGCATGGCCACGACGTCAACGCGCTGGGGCGTCGGCGCGCGGACCGGCGTGGCAGTGGGAAGGTACTCGCCCACCGTGCGGTTGGACTGCACCAGGTACTGCTGGGCCACGCGTTGCACATCAGCCAGCTTGACCGCCTTGACGCGATCACGGCTGAGGAACATCAAACGCCAGTCGCCTTGGGCCACCGCGCTGGACAAGGCCACGCCCACATGCTGCGAATCGGCAAAGCCCATGTCCCAGTCGTTCAGCCATTTGGTGCGCGCGCGGTCGAGTTCTTCCTGGGTGATGGGCTCGCGGCCCACCGATTCGACCACGTCGAGCAAGGCTTTTCGAGAGGCCTCGATGTCTTGGCCGGGCGCCAATTGAGCCCCCATGATCATGAAGCCCGGGTCGGCCAGGGCTTGTGAGAAGCTGAACACCGAAGCAGCCAATTGCTGGTCGGTCAGGCGCTTGTGCAGGCGCCCGGATGGGTTGTCGCCCATGATCACCTCCAGCAACTCCACCGCCGCAAAATCGGGGTGGGCGCCAGGCACCACGTGGTAGCCCGCGTACAGCAGCGGCACGCCGCCCACGCGGCGCAAGGTCACGGCCCTTTCGCCATCCTGAACCGGGTCCAGCGTGTACAACGAGGGCAACACGCGCTTGGGCTTGGGGATCACGGCAAAGTATTGCTGCACCCAGGCCAGCACCTTGGCCTGGTCGAACTTGCCCGACACGATCAGGGTCGCGTTGTCGGGCTGGTAGTGCTTGCGATAGAAGGCTTGCAAATGGCTGATGTCCACGCCTTCCACGTCGGCTCGGGCACCGATGGTGGATTTGCCGTAGTTGTGCCATTGGTACATGGAGGCCACTGTTTTCTCCAACAAGACGCGGCTGGGCGAGTTCTCGCCCATTTCCATCTCGTTGCGCACCACGGTCATTTCGCTGTCCAGGTCCTTGCGCGCGATGAAGCTGTTGACCATGGCATCTGCCTGCCATTCCAAATACCAACGCAGGTTCTCGTCGTTGGCGGCAAAGCTGGCGTAATAGTTGGTGCGGTCGTAAGACGTGGAGCCATTGGCACTGAAGCCACGTTTGTTGAAATCACCCCACACTTGGGGATGCCGGGGAGAACCCTTGAACAGCATGTGTTCCAGCAGGTGCGCCATGCCCGTCTCGCCATAGCTTTCGTGGCGCGAGCCCACACGGTAGGTCACGTTGACGGTGGTCGTGGGTTTGGAATCATCGGGGATCAGCAGCACCTGCAAGCCATTGGGCAGGCGGTATTCACGGATGCCTTCCACCGCGGTGACCTGGCTCAAGGTCGTGGAGGCGACCGGGCCTTTGGCCAGCGCCGGGCTCATCAAGGCCGTGGCCAAGGCCAGGCTCAACACAGAAGCAAATGCATTTTTTGATCGGATGGGAGTCATCACGGCGCCGACGGGATCGGATGGTGGCAATGCGGTTCAGTGTAGGCGTGGGCCCGAAAGGTTCCCGTTTCAGGCCTTATGCTGATGGGTGCCCCAGCTGTCATCACAAAACTTCACATCAACATGAACCGATGCTCACGTTCTGTCACCGTTTTGGCCAGCCTGGCTGGGCTCTTTTTGCTGCCTGGCTGTGGCAAGAATGACGTGACGCCGTGGTCGGGTTATGCCGAGGCTGATCTGGTCTACCTGGCCTCTTCGGGTGCAGGTGTGCTCAGCACGATTCAGGTTCAGCGGGGCGATGTGGTGCGGGCGGGCGCCGACCTGTTCCAGATTGACGCGGCCTCTGAAATCTACGGCAAGCAAGCGGCCCAGGCGCAGCAAAGCAAGGCCGCCGCCCAGTTGGCCGACCTGGGCAAGGGGCGCCGTCAGAACGAACTGAAAGCCATCAAGGCCCAGCTGGACCAGGCCAAGGCGGCTCTGACCATTTCGGCCGCGCAGCTCAAGCGCAACAAGGATCTGGTGCGCCAGGGCTTCATCACGCCCTCGCAGATGGACGAGCTGGAAGCCGCCAAGGCGCGTGACACGGCCCGCGTGCACGAGTTGCAGGCGCAACTGGCCGCCGCCCAGGACAGTGCCCGCCCCGACACCGTGGCCGCTGCCAAGGCCGAGCTTCAGGCCGCCAAGGCCCAGGTGTCGCAGCAGCGCTGGGCCGAAGATCAGAAGGTGCGGCGTGCGCCCGTCGCCGCGCGCGTGTTCGATGTGCTGTATCGGCAAGGCGAGTGGGTGCCGGCGGGCGCCCCCGTCGTGGCCTTGCTGCCGGATCACGCCGTGAAGGTGCGTTTCTTCGTGCCACAGGAGGCCCTGGCCCAGACCAAGGTTGGGCAGGCCGTGCGCTACAACTGCGACGGCTGCACCGCAGGGACCGCCACCATCCGCTATGTGTCCCCCCAGGCTGAGTTCACACCCCCGGTGATCTACAGCAACGAGAGCAAAGGCAAGTTGGTCTACATGGTCGAGGCCACGCCCGATGACCAGGCCTCCGACACCCTCAAGCCCGGCCAGCCCTTGAGCGTGACGCCCGCCCCTGCCGCCGCCAAGACATGAGCGAGCGGACTCCCGATCTGGCCATCGATGTCCGAGGCCTGAGCAAGCGTTTCGGTGACCGCATGGTCGTCGATGGCATCGACATCCAGGTGCGGCGCGGCGAGATCTGCGGCTTCCTGGGCCCCAATGGCAGCGGCAAGACCACCACCATCCGCATGCTGTGCGGCCTGCTGGAGCCCACCGCCGGCCAGGGCCACTGCCTGGGCTTCGACCTGGTCACGCAATCGCGCCAGATCAAGCTGCGCACCGGCTACATGACGCAAAAGTTCGGCCTGTACGAAGACCTGAACATCGAAGAGAACTTGTACTTCATCGCCGAGGTCTATGGCATGCCCGGCGGCCGGCAAAAGGTTGAGCAGACACTGGAGCGCCTGGGCCTGACCGAGCGCCGCCATCAACTGGCAGGATCATTGTCCGGCGGATGGAAGCAACGCCTGGCGCTGGGCGCCTGCCTGCTGCACGAACCCCAATTGCTGCTGCTGGACGAACCCACCGCCGGTGTCGACCCCAAAGCCCGCCGCGATTTCTGGCACCAGATCCACCTGCTGGCCGCCGAGGGCCTGACCGTGCTGGTCAGCACCCACTACATGGACGAGGCCGAGCGCTGCCACCGCCTGGCCTACATCTCTTACGGCAAGGTGCTGACCGCAGGCACGGCCGAGCACGTGATCGACACCTCCGGCCTGAAAACCTGGCAGGTGCGCGGCGAACAGCTCGACAAGGTCATCGGCCTGACCAACCACAGCGACGACTGGATGGCCATTCCCTTTGGCACCTCGGTGCACGTCAGCAGCACCAGCTTCTTGGATTTCGCCGACTGGCTGCGAGCCCAGTCGCCCCGGCACGACTGGCTGGTCGAGAGCATCCCCACCAGCCTGGAAGACGTCTTCATCCACCTGAGCCAGCATGCACAAGACAATTACCGATAAGCCGCTGTCATGGCGCCGCATCTGGGCGGTGCTGCGCAAGGAGTTCGTGCAAATCAAGCGCGACCGGCTGACCCTGGCCATGCTGGTCGCCATCCCCTTGCTGCAGCTGGTGATGTTCGGCTACGCCATCAATGGCGACCCCAAGCACCTCCCCACCGTGGTCGTGGCGCCCGATGCCAGCCCCATGGTGCGCAGCATCATCCGGGCCGTTGAAAACACCGGCTACTTCAACGTCGAGGCCATCGTCACCGAGCAGGAAGCCGAGCGCTGGCTGGCCGAGGGCGACGCGCAGTTCGCGCTCGTGTTTCCGTCTGACTTCACGCACAAGCTGATGCGTGGTGAACGCCCCGCCAT
The DNA here is from genome assembly GCF_918741295.1 of Aquabacterium sp. CECT 9606. Classification (GTDB taxonomy): domain Bacteria; phylum Pseudomonadota; class Gammaproteobacteria; order Burkholderiales; family Burkholderiaceae_C; genus Aquabacterium. Next base: position 830,842 of record NZ_CAKKNB010000004.1, on the reverse strand, counting down.
CGCCGTCTACAGCGACGCCAGCGACCCATCCACCTCAGGCGGCGCCCTGGCGACCTTGAGCCTGCTGCCCAACCTGGCCTTGAACTCGGAACTGCGCGGCCCCCTGAGCCGGCTGCAGGCGGGCCCTGCCCCCTTCGAGCTGCGCATTCACCGCCGCTACAACGCCGAAGGCATCACACAGTACAACATCGTGCCCGGCCTGATGGGCATCATCCTGGTCATGACCTTGGTGATGATGACCGCCATGGCCATGACCCGCGAGCGCGAACGCGGCACCCTGGAAAACCTGCTGGCCACGCCCGTCAAGCCGCTGGAAGTGATGATCGGCAAGATCATGCCTTACGTGCTGATCGGCTACCTGCAGGTGCTGATGGTCTACATCGCCTCGCGCTGGCTGTTCGCCATCCCCATGTTCGGCAACCACCTGCTGCTGACCCTGACGGTGCTGGTGTTCATCATCGCCACGCTGGTGGTGGGCTTTTTGTTCTCGACCATCGCGCGCACGCAGATGCAGTCCACGCAGATGACGATCTTCTACTTCCTGCCCAACATCCTGCTGTCGGGCTTCATGTTCCCCTTCCGGGGCATGCCAACCTGGGCTCAGTGGGTGGGCGAGGTCATGCCCATCACCCACTTTTTACGGGTGGTGCGCGGCATCATGCTCAAGGGCTCGACCTTGATGGAGATCTGGCCCCAGCTGTGGCCAATGGCGCTGTTCACCGTGGTGGTGGGCACCATCGCCATGATGCGTTATCGGCAGACACTGGACTGATTGACTGATCAGCGCGCCGGTTGAATCGGCGGGGCCCGCATCACGCGGACCTTGCCGCCCGTGGTCACCAACAGCACCGCATCGCCAGGCTTGAAGTTCTCGTTGCCCTTGGCCTGGACGATGGAACGGCGTTGCCCATTGCTCATTTGCAGCAAGATCTCGTTGGCATCCTCACGGGTGCCGTAGCGCTCGGCAGCATTGCCCACCACGCCGCCCACCACCGCGCCAAGCACCCCCACGATCACCTGCTCTCGCGAGCCCCCCACCGCCGAGCCGCCCACGCCGCCAATGACGGCACCGGTGGCCGCGCCCGCCCCGCTTTGGGAGCCCTCCACCACGACCGGTCGAACATTCAGCACCACGGCATCCTCCACCTGGGAGAGACGCTGCGCATCGCCCGGCTTGACCACGTCGGGGCTGGTGGTGGAACAGGCGGCCAGCACGGCCAACGTCAGGCCGGTACTGGCGGCGATCACAAAGCGTTTCATGGGGATGGTCCTCAGCGACGATGAAGTCACTTTAACGCATCCCCCAAGATCTCGGCTGACACCGGGTCAAGCCCGAATGGCCTCAATCTTCGATGCCCAATTCCTGAATCTTGCGCGTGATGGTATTGCGCCCAATGCCAAGCTTTTGCGCGGCTTCGATGCGCCGCCCACGCGTGATCTCAAGCGCGGTATGGATCAACTGAGCCTCGAACTGGCGGGTCAGCACATCCCAGACATCCGTGGCGCCAGACTCCAGCCTGACGCGGGCCTCGCGCTCCAGGTCGGACAGCCAGTTGGCGGGGGCCATCGCGGGCATGCTGGGCGCCACTGCGGCGGCAAAGGAGCTGGCTGGCGCATGCTGCGCCTCCAACGCAACGGCCTCACCGACGGGCACCGCCACGGCGTGGCTGTCAGAAGGGCCAAAACCGGCCATCGGTGCGACCGGCTCTGGCGGCGCATAAGAAGCCTGCGCAGGGGCAGGCAGGCCGCCAGGCATGGCAGGGGCGGCGGGTTGCACGCCCATCAACTCGGGCGGCAAGTCCTTGGACTCGATCACTTGCGAGGGCGCCATCACGGTCAGCCAATGGCAAATGTTTTCCAGTTGGCGAACGTTGCCCGGAAAGTCAAAGGCCGTGAGCTTGGCCAAGGCCGGTTCCGAGATGCGTTTGGCATCCACGCCCAGATCCTTGCCACTTTTTTGCAGGAAGAAACGCGCCAAGGCGGCCACGTCTTCACGGCGTTCGCGCAGGGGCGGCAGGCGCAGGCGGATCACATTCAGACGGTGGAACAAGTCCTCGCGGAACACGCCCTGGCGCACGCGGTCTTCCAGGTTCTGGTGGGTGGCTGCGATCACGCGCACATTGCTCTTGAGCGGGTGGTGGCCGCCCACGCGGTAGAACTGGCCATCGCTCAGCACACGCAACAAACGCGTCTGCAGGTCAAACGGCATGTCGCCGATTTCATCGAGGAACAAAGTGCCGCCATCGGCCTGCTCGAAGCGGCCACGGCGCATGGTTTGCGCCCCCGTGAACGCGCCACGCTCGTGCCCGAACAGTTCGGATTCGAGCAAATCCTTGGGGATGGCCGCCGTGTTGATCGCCACGAAAGGCCCGCTGCTGCGTGAGCTGTGCTTGTGCAGCGCCTGCGCTACCAGCTCTTTGCCCGAGCCGGATTCGCCCGTGATCAGCACGGTCACGTTGCTCTGGCTAAGCCGACCAATGGCGCGGAACACGTCCTGCATCGCCGGGGCCTGGCCCAGCATCTCGGGCATTTGCTGCAGGCGCTCGTCAGAGACGTCCTCGCGCACGCTCTCGTCCACCGCGCGGCGGATCAGCTCCACGGCCTTGGGCAGGTCAAACGGTTTGGGCAGGTACTCAAAAGCGCCGCCCTGGAAGGCCGACACGGCGCTGTCCAGATCGGAATACGCCGTCATGATGATGACGGGCAAGCCGGGGAAGCGCGCCTTGACCTTGCTCAGCAGATCAATGCCCGACCCGCCAGGCATGCGGATGTCGGAGACCAGCACCTGTGGCTCGTCATCTTCAAGGGCGGCCAGCACGTCACGCGGATTCGTGAAGCTGCGCACCGGGAGGTCTTCGCGCGCCAACGCTTTTTCAAGCACAAAGCGGATGGATTGGTCGTCGTCAACGATCCAGATAGGTTTCATGCCGGCCTGTCAGTGAGTGCACCCGATGGTCGAATGCTGACAGGGCAGCCCGGTCACGGCAAGGGAATCAATAACTTGAAAACCGTGCGTCCTGGCTCGCTCTCGCATTCGATGGTGCCTTGGTGCTGTTGAACGAAGGTTTGTGCCAATGTCAGACCCAGTCCCGAACCACCGTCTCGCCCAGACACCAATGGGTAGAAGATGCGATCGCGGATGGACTCAGGAATACCCGGGCCGTTGTCCTCGATATGCAAGACCAGTGCCAGGCGGTGCAATTGCCGATTGATGGTGACGCGACGAGCCACCCGCGTGCGCAAGGTCAGCATGGCGTCGCCAGTCTGAATCCGGTCCGACAAGGCCTGGGCCGCGTTGTGGGCAATGTTCAACACGGCCTGGATCAGTTGCTCGCGGTCGCCCCGGAACTCGGGCAAGGAAGTGTCGTAATCGCGCCAGACCTTCAGCCCCTTGGGGAACTCGGCCAGGATCAGAGAGCGAACCCGCTCACACACCTCGTGCACATTCACGTCGCCCACCAGGTGCGGCCGGCGGTGCGGCGCCAGCAGGCGATCGACCAGCGCTTGAAGCCGATCGGCCTCGTGGATGATGACCTGGGTGTACTCGGTCAGCGACTTGGACTCGAGTTCCATCTGCAGCAGTTGCGCCGAGCCACGGATGCCGCCCAAGGGGTTCTTGATCTCGTGAGCCAGGTTGCGGATCAGCTCTTTGTTGGCCTGGGCCTGGTCCAAGGCGCGCTCTTCGCGCTCTTGGCGGGTTTGCTGCTCGACCTCGACCAGCTCGATCAGAACCAGATCGGCATGCTCCAGCCGCGTCACGATCACCTGAACAGGCAGCGAATCCACAAAAACATGGGGATGTCGCTTGAGTTGGGCCTCGATGCGGCTGGTGGCGAATTCGTTGCGCGCCACGGCGCCCACGATGTCTTGCAGCAGCATGGGGTCTTCGAACCAATCGAAGATCGACTCGCGCAAGACACTGCGGCGCGACAAGCCCAGCACCTCTTCAAAAGCGGCATTGGCGAACAGGCATTGCCCGTCAGGCTCCACCACGGCCACCATGGTGGCCAGATAGTCGAACACCTCCAGACCGCTGGGCAAGAGTTTTTGAACTTCGCTGGGGTCCACGGTGGACCCACCCCGCGCCATGCTGGATTGGCGCCCAGAGTGCGCACCACCCCGCCCCGATGAAGCCGCCTGGCTCACTTGCCGCTTCCTGCCGCGGTCAGCTCACGCCTCAGTGCGGCCACGTCTGCCTCCTTGCGGGTCAAGGCGGCCTTCAGCTCATTGACGCGGTCCTGGTATTTCTGAAAATTGCGCTCGTCGCCCTGGCGTTCGGGCTGGCCATTGTTGTATTGCTTTTGCAAGGCGCTCAGCGCGGCTTCTTCCTTCTGAAGCTCGGCCTCCAGGATGCGGCGCTTGTCGGCATCGCGGGCCTTCTGGTCATCGGCGGCCACTTTTTCACCGCCGGTGGAGGACGATGACGTGGAAGCTGCCTTGGGCTTGATCGACTGGATCACCGTGATGGGCGCGCCTTCCAGCGTCTTGCATCCCTTGCCAATCGCCTCCTTGGCCGACAAGGCATCGGTGTAGAGGTTGCCGGGACAGCGGTAGACAGGCTTGTCTTCCGCCTGCGCCTGGGCAGACCCGGCCAGCAGCCATGCCACCAAAGCCAGACCACGGGCAGCAGGGGCCCAACCCTCGGTCAAAGTGTTCTTCCTGTCGTGCATGTCGGAGCGCTCCAGCTTGATTCGGGGCAAGTATGCCTTCAGCCCAGCACCCATAACGCTTGAAAAGCAAAAAGGGGCGACCGGAGTCGCCCCTTTTACACACGCCATGGCGTGATCCCGGGAGGAATCACAGGCTGTAGTACATGTCGAACTCGACCGGGTGAGTGGCCATGCGGAAGCGGGTGACTTCCTGCATCTTCAGCTCGATGTAAGCGTCGATATAAGCGTCGGTGAACACACCACCCTTGGTCAGGAACGCACGGTCCTTGTCCAGGTATTCCAGAGCCTGGTCCAGGCTGTGGCAAACGGTGGGGATCAGTGCATCTTCCTCTGGGGGCAGGTGGTACAGGTCCTTCGTGGCGGCTTCGCCAGGATGGATCTTGTTTTCCACGCCGTCCAGACCGGCCATCAGCAGTGCCGAGAAACCCAGGTAGGGGTTCATCAGTGGATCGGGGAAGCGGGCTTCCACGCGACGGCCCTTGGGGTTCGCCACGTGAGGAATCCGGATCGAGGCCGAGCGGTTCTTGGCCGAGTAGGCCAGCTTCACCGGGGCTTCGAAGCCAGGCACCAGACGCTTGTACGAGTTCGTGCCAGGGTTGGTGATGGCGTTCAGGGCACGGGCGTGCTTGATGATGCCGCCGATGTAGAACAGCGCATATTCGCTCAGGCCAGCGTAGCCGTCGCCTGCGAACAGGTTCTTGCCGTCTTTCCAGACCGATTGGTGAACGTGCATGCCGGAACCGTTGTCGCCAACGATGGGCTTGGGCATGAAGGTCGCGGTCTTGCCATAGGCGTGGGCGACGTTCTGGATCACGTACTTTTGCAGCTGGACCCAGTCGGCGCGCTGGATCAGCGTGCTGAACTTGGTGCCAATTTCCATCTGGCCAGCGTTGGCCACTTCGTGGTGGTGCACTTCAACGGGAATGCCCAGCGATTCGAGGATCAGGCACATTTCCGAGCGCATGTCCTGGAAGCTGTCAACGGGAGGCACGGGGAAGTAGCCACCCTTGACGGCGGGACGGTGACCCGTGTTGCCGTGCTCGTATTCCTTGCCGGTGTTCCACGAAGCTTCTTCGGATTCGATCTTCGAGAAGCAGCCGGACATGTCGTTGCCCCAGCGGACGCTGTCGAACACGAAGAATTCAGGCTCAGGACCGAAGTAGGCGGTGTCGCCCAGGCCGGAGGCCTTCATGTAGGCTTCAGCACGCTTGGCCAGCGAGCGGGGATCGCGCTCGTAGGGCTTGCCGTCGGCAGGCTCGACCACGTCGCAAGACAGGATCAGCGTGGGTTCTTCGAAGAAGGGGTCGATGTTGGCCGTGTTGGGGTCAGGCATCAACTGCATGTCGGAGGCTTCAATGCCCTTCCATCCGGCGATCGAGGAGCCGTCGAAGGCGTGGCCCGAGGTGAATTTGTCTTCGTCGAAGTGCGACACGGGCACGGTGACGTGCTGTTCTTTGCCGCGGGTGTCGGTGAAACGGAAATCAACAAACTTGACTTCGTTGTCTTTCACCAACTTCATCACGTCGGCGACGGTCTTATTGGCCATCAGAAGCTCCTAGCCAGAGGCTTAAGTTAAAGCAGGGGTAATCGAATGAGGTTGTTTCCAGATCAGAAACAGCGCGCAGTGTAATAGCAGAAAGCGTGCCGCCGACGGGGTGGTCATCTTCGGGAATTCGGCAATTCAAGCCGCTGGCGACCCCACAAAATCGGTGCCTGATGCACCCCAACACGCCATGCGCCGAGTTTTCAGCGAGGAGTGAGCACCCTCTGATGCTCAAGACACGCTCGTTTTGCACTAAAATGGTGCAATAAAAAAGCAATTTATCTAACGCACCATTATTGGGCCGCATGACGCACCGATTTGGACAAGCGCTGCCCTCATCCACTCAAAGGCCTGCCCCACCTCTGGGGCCATGCCTTTGACCCCAAGCTCAATGTGGCGTCCATGCACCGGGTGATCCACGCTGGGCAAACTGAACACGCGAACACCGGCGAAGCGCTGCTCCAGCTCCACCATCATCGGCGTCAACACGGACTCGGCCATGGCATAGACGATGACAGAGTGCTCAACTTGCTGCGACTGCCCATGCAGATCGGCGTGCAACTCGTCCAGCACCCAGGCCATCATGGGCCACGCCATGACGGGAAAGCCGGGCAAGAAATGAACGCGGCTTTCGATCGAGAAACCAGGGATCTGGTTGTAGGGATTGGGGATGATGGTGGCGCCTTGCGGAAAGCGTCCCATGTCCAGACGGCGAAGGGTATCGGGGTGATCGGGCAAAAACGGCGTGCCTTCTTTCTCGGCCATGGCCTTGCTGCGCGCCAGGATCAACTCGCGCGCCTCGGGGTGCAGCGTCAGGTCTCGGCCCCAGGCCGCACCGGCACAGGCCCGGGTGTGGTCGTCCGGGGTAGCGCCAATGCCGCCGAACGAGAACACCACGTCGCTGCCGCTCAAGGCATGGCGCAGCTCGGCGGTGATGTGCTCGGGCTCATCGCCCACGTAGCGGGCCCAGGACAAACGCAAACCTCGCTCTTTGAGCAGCTCGATGGCCTTGACCAGGTGCTTGTCTTCGCGGCGCCCGCTGAGGATTTCGTCGCCAATGATGATGATGCCGATCATGCCGGGTCCAGGATAACGAGTTGAGGCGTGGGGCTGGCCGAGCGCAAGTCACGCAAGGCGGCCAGCAAATAGTGGCTGAACCACAGCGACGAAAAAGCAAACACCAGCGTGTACACCCACACCGAGGCCACGATGAGCAAGGGGGCCACGACCACGGAGATCGCCCCAAGCACCGCCCACAAAGCCGTGGGTGCCGCACCGAGGTAGCCCGACACCACGCCCATGATGAGCAAAGGCACGCGGTGATCCTGAAGCAGGGTGACGCGCTCTTGCACGGTGGCATGGCCTGCCAGCGCATCGAAGGCCATGACGCGGTAGGTGAGCCAACCCCAGATGAGGGGCGGCAGGATGAGCCCGAACGGTGGAATGAGCCACAGCGGCAAGCTGACCACCATCACCAGCACGGCGATCAAGGTGGCGCCCAATGACCACGACAGGGAAGTCCACCAGGGCGCCTCGTGGCGCACCTCCAGCCCGGCGAAACGCCGCTGAACCACCAACCGAACGAGCGCGGGCATCATGAGGGTGGCCACCAGCAGCAGCGACAACACCACCAGCAAGGGCACGGCCAGCACCACCACGATCAAGGGCGCGATGACAGCCCGCAAGCCTGAAGCCCCCACGGTGTCCAGCCAATCCATCAGCGTCTGGCTGATGGCCCAGCTGTGCAGACCCTGAAGCACGCCAGCCACGGCGTCCTCCCAGTAAAAGTGAGCCAGGCCCACTGACAGCACAGCCGCTGCCAGCAAAGGCAGCAAGGACAGCCAGATCACACGGGGATGAAGGCAGTAGGCCGCGGCACGCCAGAAAGCATCGATCGTCTTTTGCATGACGACAGGATACCCAAGGTCGGGTTCAGCTGCCCTGGACCAGTCTTTTCAAGCCCAACCATTGCTGGGCCCAGAAGCCACGCCCGTAGTCCTTGCCGCCAAATTCAGGCAGTTGATCGCGCACGCCCGTGGGCTCCATGGCCAGGCCCGGACGCGTGTCGATGCGGGCGGTGCCAAAGAGGATGTCCCACACCGGGAACAGCACGGCGAAGTTGCAGCCGCCCAAGGTGCCGGGAGTCGGCCCCTCATGCCCTATCCCAATGCCATGGTGGATGCGGTGAAAACGCGGGCTGACCAGCAGGCGTTCGCCCAGCCAGCCAAAGGTGAGGCGCGCATTGGCATGGGCCAGGCTTTCCATCAACTGCGTGAAGGCCACCACGGCAATGAACTGCCCCGGTGGCACGCCAATGGCACGGGCCGTGAAGGCGATGATGGTGTCCCGGATCAGGTCATCGAGCAAGTGGTTGCGGTTGTCGCTCCACATCGTCATCTGGCGCTGGCTGTGGTGCAGCGAATGCAGTGCCCACCAGCGGCCCAGGCCATGCTGCCCCCGGTGGATCCAGTAATCCACCAGGTCAAACACCAGCAGGTACAAGATGAAACTGGCCAGGGCGGTGTCGGTCACGCCGGGCCACCAGCCTTGCATCAGCGCGTCCAGCTGAATGCCGTCGATGCCGTGCACGCGGGCCGAGCCGAAAACCTCGTCCAGCAGGGGCTCAACGGAGAAAAACATCAGCAGCCTGAACAGGCCCAGCCGGTGGATGAAGGTGTAGACCATGTCCACCCGCACGGCCATGCGGTCGTGCAAGGGCTCGACCGGGCGCCACCGTTGCAGGGGCGCCAGCAGGCAAAGCATCACCAGCAACTGGATGAGGCCGACCATCAGCCAGCCGGTGGCCTCGTAAGCGTCCTCCAGCAGATTGCCCATGCCCAGGCCATACACCGCAGGCTGCACCACCGTTTCGAACAGCCATTGCTGTACGTTGCCAAAGGCATCGCTCAAGCCGGAGATGATGTCGAGGTCGATCATGGCAAACGCCTCAACGGGGGGCGGTGCCCACCTGCGCGTACGCGGGGTGGTCGCGCAAGGTGGCAAAGCACAAGCCCTTGGCCTTGAGGCCGGTGATCAAGGGCTCCAGCACGGCAGGCGCCCAAGGGTCTTGACGGGACCAGATGCCCAAGTGCATGAGCAAGATGTCGCCACTGCGCACATCGCGCAAGGCGCGATCGAGCAAAACCTGGTTAGGGTAGCGATCGCTGGACAATTCATCGCCGAGGAAACCAGCCGGCGCCCACGGCACGTGCTGCCAGCCGCAGGCCTTGGCGGCGCTGAGCAAGGCTGGCGAGGTCTTGCCGCCCGGGGCCCGGAACAAGGCCCGCATGGGCCGCCCGGTCATGGCCTGGAAGCGGCGGGCAGGCTTGGCCAACTCCTCACAATAGTCAGCTTGGCTGAGCTGGAGTTTCTGACCAGTGCGGGGGCCAGCCGTGGCTTGCAAGACAAAGCCTTTGGGCTTGTCGGCGCGCCAGATCAGGTGATCCCAGGTGTGCGAACCAAAGTCATGGCCATCGGCGGCCAGGGCCTTCCACCAGGGAGCCCATTGGTCATCCAGGGTGGTGCCGGCAGCCTTGTCGCCCACCGCCTGGGTTCGCTCATTGGCCAGGAAGAATGTGGCCTTGACGTGCTGGCGTTTGAGCACGTCAACGATCAAAGGCGCCACGCCCATGTGGCCGGTGTCGATCGTGAGGTAGACCGGCTTGGCGCACGTCCCGTCGGCAAAAGCCGTCGCGCAGCCCAGGGTGGTCATCAAGACCGCGAGGGCACGGAGCAAGCGCATGCTGGCCACCTCAACGCATGGGCGCGTGGTCCAGCGTCCACACGCCGTGGGGTGAGCGGCCTACCTTCACTTGCCGCACCACTTTCTTGGCAACGGTGTCGATGAAGGTGACTTTCCGGGCCCAGCGCGAGGTCACCAGGATCGTTTTGGTGTCGGCGGACAAGTCCATGCAATCTGGGCCGCCCGGTGCCGGGTAGGTGTCCACCACCGTGAGCGTCTGCATGTCGATGCGGCTGATGGTGTTGGCCGCCCGGTTGCTCAGCAGCACATGGCGCTTGTCGCCCCAGGCGCGGAAAGCGTGGGCGCCCGCGCCAGTGACCAGGCGCTTGACCAGCACCGGCTTGGCGCCGCTGACGTCATAGACCTCGGCATAGGTGTCACCCGTCAGGCCGATCAGAATGCGCATGTCATCGGGGGTGATGAAGATGTCGGCGGGCATCTTGCCCACCGGCACCTTCCAACGCGGCGTTTGCGTGGCCAGGTCGATGGCAATCAGCTCGTCACTGTCCTGCATGGTCGAATAGACCACGGTGCTTTTGCTGTCGATGTTGAGGTGGCTGGGTGTTTTGCCAGTGGGCACACGTTTGGCCAGGGTCAGGTCAAAACCACCACCGACCCGCATGGTCACGCGGTAGATGTCCACGTGGTTGAGGCGGTTGGCCGTGGTCACGAACCACTTCATGTCGGGCGAAAAGCGCAACTGGTAGGGATCGGCGATGTTCTCGATCACGCGCTGGACTTCACCGGTCTTGGGGTCAATCAAGGTCAGCGAGTCGCTCAAGGCGTTGGCCACGATCAAGGATTTTTCGTCAGGAGACAAATACAGGTGGTGCGGCTCCTTGCCGGTGGGCACGCGCCGGACCTCCTTGAAGCTCACCGGGTCGATGATGCTGATGGTGGCATCCAGCGAATTGAGGGCAAAAATGGGCGCGGCGCCAGCGTTGGAGACGCACAGCGTCAGCAGCAAGGCGGCGGCGTGAAGCCACCGCGGTGCGCATTGATTGAAAAACTTCGTCAATTGGATCACCTGGGGTCAAGGCGGGCAGTGTACGCGCCGCATTCACTGCCCACTCGAGACAATTAGTCGTCGCTTCCGCCCAATACCGAGCCCAGCAGGCCGCCAGCGCCGAAGCCACCCAGCAAAGAGCCTTCTTCGCGGCCGCCACCACCACGGTTTTGCGGCGCGGCGGCAAAGATGCGAGAAGCCAGACGAGAAAACGGCAGGCTTTGCAGCCAAACCTGCCCGGGGCCGCTCACCTTGGCCAGGAACAGGCCTTCGCCGCCAAACAAGGCCGTCTTGATCTTGCCCACGTACTGGATGTCGAAATCGACATCGCTGGTGTAGGCCACCACGCAACCCGTGTCGATCAGCAGGGTCTCGCCGGGCTTGAGGTCGCGGCGAACCACGGTGCCCCCCGCATGGACAAACGCCAAGCCATCGCCTTCCAGCTTTTGCATGATGAAACCTTCACCACCAAAGAATCCGGTGCCCAGTTTCTTTTGCAATGCGATGCCCAGCGACACGCCGCGCGCAGCGCACAGGAAGGAATCCTTCTGGCAAATCAACCTGCCACCCAGCTGGCTCAAGTCCATGGGCAAAATCTTGCCTGGATATGGAGCGGCAAACGCAACGCGTTTCTTGCCGGAACCCTGGTTGGTGAAAATGGTGGTGAACAAGGATTCACCCGTGATCAAGCGCTTGCCAGCGCCCAGCAGCTTGCCGAACAGGCCGCCGGACTGGTTGCCAGAGCCATCGCCAAAGATGGTGTCCATCTCGATGCCCGCGTCCATGAACATCATGCTGCCGGCCTCGCCGATGGCAGCCTCGCCGGGGTCGAGCTCCACCTCGACAAACTGCATCTCCGCGCCCTTGATCTCGAAATCCACCACATCCATGGCCATGACTTGTCTCCTGTTCCGTTAAATACACGATCTTTACCCGCTTGCCCCCCCGCAAATGGCGGGCGCTTGGGGGAAACTAAGGGCACCACAAGCACCCAAAAGTGTTTCATGATCGGGGCTGTCGCGCCCTTCAGATTGTCGCCCAAAGCCACCCGCGCCACGCGCATGATCAGCGTTCATCGATGTTCCACCTAGAGCCCCTCCACACCCCCACCCTGGCCTTGGTCCTGGGCCTGGTCCTGTTCACCGCCTCGGGCATCATGACCCTGGTCGGCCTGACTCAGCGCACCTACCGCGGCTACTGGTGGTGGACGGTGGCGCAGTGGGGCAACACCATCAGTGCGGCGTCCTTGCTCTTCAAGGATGCGCACCCCATCATGCTGGCCGTGTCGGTCCTGTTGTCACTGCAATGGCCCCTGACCATGCTGGGTGGCATGCGGCGCTTCTACGTGCGCAGCAACCTGCCCACCGAGCCGTGGGTCGACTATTTCCTGCTGTTCATCGGCTTCTCCGGCTGGCTGTGGGTTTGGCAGGCCAATCCGGATGACGTGGGCTCTCGCGTGGCGGTGTTCAGCCTGGTCAACATCTGCGGCTACCTGTATTGCGCCTGGATCGTGAGTTGCATCCGCGATTGGCGGCAAAGCGTCTACCTCAAGGTCATCCTCTTGTTCCTGCTGGGCGGCGCGATCTTCCAGGTGCCCCGCATGCTGACGGGCATCGCCTCGTGGGGCATGGTCGTCAACGACCCAAGCCTGATCCAGTTGCCCTCGTCCATGCTGGGACTGGTGATCGGCGTGATGTTCTCGGTCTACATGTGCCTGCTGCTGACTTACGAACGCACCGAACACGACCTGCGCGAATCACACCGGCAACTGCGCGTGCTGGCCGATTTCGACATGCTCACCCAGGTGCCCAACCGCCGCCACTTCAACGAGATCGCCAGCCAGACCATGCGCCTGTGCGCGCCCGGCAGCGCCTCGTTGATGCTGTTCGACATCGACCACTTCAAGCAGATCAACGACGAGTTCGGGCATGGCGCGGGCGATGAAGCCCTCAAGCTGGTGGCCGGTGGCGCGCGCAAGATGCTGCGCAGCCGGGATCTGCTGGGCCGCATCGGTGGCGATGAGTTCATCGCCCTGCTGCCCGAGACCAGCGTGAACGACGCCTTGCATGTGGCCGACCGCATGGTGCGCCACGTCGACACCGAACGCCATGCCTTGCAGCAGGCCCCCTTGAGCCTGAGTTTCGGCGTGGTGCAGATCATGCCGGGCGAGTCCCTGCCCGAAGCCACCCACCGCGCTGACCAAGCCTTGTTCGAAGCGAAACGCCAAGGCCGCAGCCGCGCGGTGGCCGCCGAAGACGCCGATGGCGAAGCCGTGTTCACCAGCACGCGTCCCTTCGGGATGAGCACGCACTGAGACGCTGATAAGGCGCGACAATCCCGCCATGCAGCAATTTGACGTGGTGGTGATCGGCGCAGGCGCGGCCGGTCTGTTTTGCGCCGGCATCGCCGGGCAACGGGGGCTCAAGGTCCTGGTGATCGACCATGCCGAGAAAGTGGCCGAGAAAATCCGCATCTCGGGGGGCGGCCGGAGCAACTTCACCAACAAGGATGTGACGCCCGCCAACTTCCTGAGCGAGAACCCTCACTTCTGCCGCTCGGCCCTCGCGGGCTACACACCGCAGGATTTCATCGCGCTGGTGGACCGCCACGGCATCCCTTGGCACGAGAAGCACAAAGGCCAGTTGTTCTGCGATCGGCGTGCCGACGACCTCATCCAGATGTTGCTGAAGGAATGTGAAGCCGGTGGCGTGGTGCGTTGGCAGCCTTGCGGGGTCAAGCAAGTACGGCCCATCCAGGGCGGCGCTGGCCAGCGCTTTGAGCTGGACACCGACCAGGGCACGGTGCAAGCACACCAGGTGGTCATTGCCACCGGAGGCTTGTCGATCCCCAAAATTGGCGCCACGGACTTTGGCCAGAAGTTGGCGCAGCAATTGGGCCACACCATCGTGGCGCTGCGGCCGGCGCTGGTACCCCTGACTTTTGACGCGGCTGAGTGGGCGCCCTGGTCGGCCTTGTCAGGCATCGCCTTGCCGGTGGATGTGTCGGTGAGCATGGAATCGACCGGCAAACGCAAGCAGACCAGCAGCGTGCATTTTCTGGAAGACCTGTTGCTCACTCACCGCGGGCTCAGCGGCCCGGCCGTGCTGCAGATCTCCAGCTATTGGCGGCCCGGCCAGGCCTTGACCATCGACATCGCACCGCAGGGCAGCCTGGCCGATGCGCTGAAACAAGCCAAGACCGGCTCCCGCAAGCAGCTGTCGTCGGCCTGGGCGCAGGCCCTGCCCGAAGGCGTGCCGCAGCGCCTGGCCCAAACTTGGCTGGAGCAAGCCGCCATCGCCCTGCCCGCCTTGCGCCCCGACGCCCCACTGGCAGAGATGAAAGACCGCGACCTGGACGCCCTGGGGGCCTCAGCCAATGCGTGGACCATCACACCCAAGGGCACCGAAGGCTACGCCAAGGCCGAGGTGACCGCCGGTGGCGTGAACACGCAAGAGCTGAGCTCACAAACCATGGAGAGCAAGAAGGTGCCCGGCCTGCACTTCATCGGCGAGGTGGTGGACGTGACCGGCTGGCTGGGCGGCTACAACTTTCAATGGGCCTGGGCCAGCGCCGCCGCCTGCGCCCGCAGCTTGGTAAGATCCCATCCATGAGCTCCACACACTTCGGTTTCGAGACGGTTGACGAATCACAAAAAGCCCAGCGCGTGCGCGGGGTTTTCGATTCGGTGGCCAACAAGTACGACGTCATGAACGACCTGATGTCGATGGGCATGCACCGTTTGTGGAAGGCCTACACCATCGCAGCCAGTGGCGCCAAAGAGGGCCACAAGGTGCTGGACATCGCGGGGGGCACAGGCGACCTGGCACAGGCCTTTGCCAAGCGCGTGGGCGCGTCGGGCACCGTGGTGCACACCGACATCAACGAGGCCATGCTCAGCACCGGCCGCGATCGCCTGCACAACGAAGGCGTGGTCCTGCCCACCACCATCTGCGACGCTGAAAAGCTGCCCTTCCCCACCGGCACCTTCGACATCGTCAGCGTGGCCTTCGGCCTGCGCAACATGACCCACAAGGACCTGGCCCTGGCCGAGATGTGCCGGGTGCTCAAGCCGGGTGGCCGCTTGCTGGTGTTGGAGTTTTCAAAAGTGGCCAAGCCACTGGAAAAAGCCTACGACTGGTATTCATTCAACGTGTTGCCCAAGCTGGGACAACTGGTGGCAGGCGATGGTGCCAGCTACAAGTACCTGGCCGAATCCATCCGCATGCACCCCGACCAAGCCACGCTCAAGGGCCTGATGAAGACCGCCGGCTTTGGCCACGTGGATGTGCACAACATGACGGGCGGCGTGGTGGCCCTCCACATGGGCATCAAGTGCTGAACCGGCCTTTCAGCGTGACGACAAGCCCAGCAAATCAGCCTTGAGGTCTTTGTCCGAGACCTTCTCGCCAATCCAGATTTTCAGCAGCCCCTGGTAGAAGTCTTCGCCAGGGATGTCCTTGCCCAATGGCTGGCCGCCCAGAACAATGTGCGCCCCGGAGCCAGGCAGGTAATCCAGTTGGATCACATCGCCTTTCTTGGCGTCACCGGCCGACATCAGCGTGGCGTGCAGGTCGTCCAGGCGTGACTGCAAGGCCACCAGTTCGCGTGGGCTGAGGTTGGCCACCATGCCCTTGACCAGCGCTTCCGACAAATCACGGCCCCGCACATCCCTGAGCATGGTGATGTGGATGCTTTTGGGCCCGGGCTGGGCCAGCACCGCGCCGGGGTTGCGATCACGCCCGGGCAGGTACAGCGCCACGGCGTAGACCTTCAAGATGAGCTTGGTGCGCAAGCCAGCGCCATTGAGCACCAGCGATTGGCCCGCCACTTCGCAACGGTCGTCAAACGTGACACCCGCCACCACTTGAGCCGCACTCGCCAACGATGGCAGCGTGGCTGCCCCCAACAGGCCCAGGGCCAACACCATCGAACCAACTGCCTTCATCACGATCTTTGACACCCCAAAAAATGGCCGCACCAATGCAACAGGGTTAATGTTACATCGCAAATGCAACACTGCAACGCTATCATCCTATTTACTGCACCCCGTTACCTTGCAATGACTGCCTCTTCTGCCAACCATTCACGGTCTCGCCGCCGCCCCACCGACACGTCGGACATGACGGTAGAGGACTTGGCCAACCAGACCGGCGTGAGTGTTCGCAACATCCGGGCTTACCAAACCGCGGGCTTGTTGCCCTCGCCCCGCCTGCAGGGACGCCTGGGCTTGTACGGGCAAGAGCACCTGGGCAAGCTGGAATTGATCCGCGACCTGCGTCAGCAGGGTTTCGGGCTGGAGGCCATTGGCGGCATGCTCGCCAACACCCCGGATGGCGCCTGGTCCGAATACTCGCTGGTCACCCACCTGTTTTCCAAGAGCTTCTTCACCGTAGAGCCTTCTCAGCGCAAGGCCATGGCCGAGATGGCGGCGCATTGGGGCGCCACCGCCAGCCCGGCGCAGAAAGAGCGCCTGGCCAAGAATGGTCTGTACCGGCCGGTCGAGGGCGACGAGGTCGAGATGCTCAGCCCGTCGCTGGAGCGCATTGGCATCCAACTGGCCGAGCTGGGCGTGTCATTGGACACGGTGCTGGACTTGCAGGACGACCTGATCAGGCACACGCGCGCGATTGCCAAGACCTACGTCGAGCAGCTGTTCCTGGACCTGATCCAGACGATGACCAAGGACAACAAGACGCCAGGCTCTGACGCCCCGACCACCATCGACGCGCGGCAAATCGCGCAACTGCATGCGGTGTTCGAACGCCTGCGGCCGTTGGCCATTGGCTCCATCTCGGCGGCTTTCCCGGTGGTGCTTCAGCAGGAGTTCGACAACGGGATCAAGAAGCGGCTTAAGGCCGGCGGCAAAAAACGCTGACGGTCATCACTTCACTTCAGCGCAAACTGCACGCGCGTGGTTGGGCCCTTGTCGTCGGGCAGCTGGTCGGTGCCGACCTTGGAGGCCGTCAGCAGCACCCGCTCGGGCGACAGCTTCGTGGCCAGGTAAGCCTTGACCCGATCGCCACGCCGATTCGCCAAGGTCAGCAAACTGGCCTGGTCCACAGGGGCGGCGGCTTTCAGCAACGCTTCCATCTCGGGCGCTGGCAAGGTCTTGGCCAAGCCGACCAGGTTGCGGGGCTTCTTGATGTCGGCGGCTTTGTAGGCAGCGGCCAGCCACTTGTCGCGCTCGTCGGGGTCGATGGTGACGGATCCAAATGACTGCTCGGTGGCCTTGGCTTTGGCCTGGCGCATCAGGCGCACCACGTGGCGCTGGCGCAGGCCTTCCTCGTCGAAAGCGGGATCAGCACGGCCGGTCGCCTCCAGCTTGACGGTTGGGCGGTCGGTCAGCTTGGTGACCAAGGTGTCCAGGCGTTGCCGAGCTGTGTCGCTCAGGTCGTCATCACCGGGCTCGAAGGGCACGAAACCCAGCTCGTCCTGGCCGCCACCCATCAGCAATGAAAATGGCGCGCTCACGGCCTTGGTCAACAGGTTGACAACCACGCGCCAGATGATGCTGCCCACCGAAAACTGCGGATCGTCCAGCGACCCCGAGACCGGCAGGCTGACGTCGATCTCGCCACGGCTGTTCTTGAGCAGCGACACGGCGAACTGCACGGGCAGGCTGGTGGCATCTGGGCTGTCGACCTTGTCGCCAAAGGTGAGTTGGTCCAGGAAGATCTGGTTCTCGGCCTCGAGTTTGCCGTTGTCGACCTTGTAGTGCACGGTCACTGACAGCGTGCCTTTCTCGATCGCATAGCCGGCATAGCGACCGGCGTATGGCGTCAGGCGCGTCAGCTCGATGCCTTTGGCCGAGCCCTGGATGTCGGTGTACAGGCGCGGGCCCAGCGGGTGCAATTGCCCGGTGATCAACAAAGGGGCGCTGTCGTCCACCGCGCCCGAGATCTTGACGGTGGCGGGCTCGGGCTTGGACGAGGCCACGGCCGACACATCGCCCTCCACCTGCGTGAGGCGGGCCGAGTAGTTCGGCTTGATGAAGTTGTCGGTGAAGTCGATGCGGCCTTTGCTCAACTTGATGCCCTGCCAGCGCAGGTTCATGCCGGCCAGGGCGGGCGAAGCTGGTGCAGGCGCGCTGGCCGCCGCCGATGCAGCCACAGGTGGCGCCACTGGCGGGCTGGCTTGTGGCGTGGTCAGCGATTGGGCTTGGGTGCCCGCTTCGTGCTTGACCAGATCCGACAGGTTGAGCTTGCCCGTGGGGTTGATGATGAGTCGGCCGTAGAAGTCATTGAGCGCGATGCGGCCCAGGTCGGCATTGAGCGCGCCGGCCTTCCAGTTCACATCCAGCCCATCCAGTGCCAATGACCGCCAACGTAAAAAATCGGCCTGGTTGACGCTGTCTTGCGTGCGCAAGTCCGTCAGGGCGAGGCGACCTTGGTAGCGGGCATTGACGGCCTGGGGATCCTTGCCAGGCGAGGCCTCCAGGCTGAGCTTGCCGTTGACGTTGGTCTTGGCCGACACCAAGGTGAGGTTGAGGTAAGGCGCGATGTAGGACTGAAAGGCTTTCAGATCCAGGCCGGCGATGGCCAGTTGGGCATTCACCCGCAACGGCTGCACACGCACGTCGCCTGTCAGCTTGACGCGGCCATTGCTCTGGCCCAAACCATCCAGGTCAAAACCCATGACCTGGGTGAGATCACTGGACAGGTTCTTCAAGCCCAGGTCGACCTGGTGCAGCGACATCCGGGCGACGGGCGTCACCGCTTGGTCGTCGACCTGGACCTTGCATTGCTTGCAGCGCAACTCGCCCACGTTGACCAAGGTGGTGGCCTGCGCCGTGGCAGGCTGGGCGGGTGCGTGGCTGGTGGTGACAGGTGCAGGCTGCATCACCCAGTGACCCTGCGGGTCACGTGTGGCTTGCGCGTCCAGCTTGTCAATCGTCACTGTGGCCAGGCTCAATGACTGCAGCCCGCTGGAGGGTGAAGCGAACCCCACGCGCGCCTCCAGGCCTTGCATATCCAGGGCCGCCAGATCGACATGGTCCGTGGCTTTGGGCTTGGTGGCCCGGGTCTTGATGCTCGTCAACTGCACCTGGCCTTGGGACAAGCTCAAGGTCTGCGCATTGGCTTGCAGCTCGGCCTTCAAGGCCAACTCGCCTGACAAGACCTGCAGGGGCAAAGGCACTGTCTTGCCCAGGGCGACCAGCCAAGGCACGGGTTGAAGCTTGCTGACCGACACCGTCAAGGTCGCTTGCGGCAGCATGGGTGTCACCACGCCCTTGACCTGGACCTGCCCACCATGAGCGTCTGTGGCCGCCAGCACGAGGACCGCCGGCGCGGCCTTGTTGTTCGAGTTCAGGCCATCAATGCTCAAGGTCACGGGGCCAAGCTTCGGCAAAGCGCCACCGCCTGGGGCTTCGGCCTGAAGGCTCGTGGCGGCCAGGCGAACCTTGTCCACCGACCACGACCACGGCTGCTCGTCTGGACTGGCAGCTGGGGCGGCTTTATCAGGCGCCGGCTTGGATGCCGCGGCCGGCCGGTCTTTCGCCTCGACCTGCAAGCCGGCGAGTGCCACATTGCCGATCTTCAACTGGCGAGCCAGCGGTGACGCGTCAATGCCTTCGATGTCCAACGCTGACCACCGCCCCTGCACGCCCCCAGCAGGCCAGTCCAGGTCGATGCCCGACACCTTCAAGCCCCCCCGGATGGTCAAGATGGCCGCCGCGGGCGGCTTGCGCTCCTCAAAACTCACGGTCAGGTGGGTGTCCAGCCGGCCCTTGGCAACGCTCACCATCACCGATGGCGGCATGAAGGGCTTGGCTGCCAGCATCCAATGAGCCACGTCCACGTCGCGCCAATTCAGGTCGAGCGTGGACCGCAAACCTTCGCTGAACGGCAAAGTGCGGCCACTCACACGCAGCGGGCTGCCGTCCACGCGCGCTTCCAGCAAGGGCTGCACATCCACCGAAATGAAGCTGGGCAGGTTGGAGACAAAAGGCACGCCCATGTTGAGCGCCTCGATGCGGTGCTCTTGCTTCAGCACGTGGTCCGAATAACGCACCAGCCCATTGTTGATGCGGATGTTGTAGACGGCAAAGCGCGCAGGGTCTTTGGCCGGCTGCGACGGCCCCGATTGCAGCCGCTTGACGATGTCGGTGAAATTGAAGTGGTCAGCGGATTGGCGCTCGACCCACACCTGCGGCTGGTCCAAGGTGATGCGCCGCACGACAGGCGCCAGGCGCCAGATGGATTCGAGCGAGAGCTGGGCCTGAGCAGCCGCCAATTGCATCAACTCGGCCTTGGGCGGGCCCACTTTCAGGTCTTTCAAAGACACGGTGAGTGTCCAAGGCTGAATGCTCAACTCCGCCAACGTGACGGGCGTACCCAAAGTTTCAGCGGCCGCCGACTCGACCTGACCTTTGACCCAGCGGGGCAACCACCAACCCAGGAGCACCGTCCAGACCAGCGCGAACACTGCCAAACCGATGAGAACCTTCACGGCCCCATTTTTTTGGTGCAACGAGGCGGGGGTCTTGACTGGCGTGCTGGACATGGCGTGAGGGCGATAGAGAACATGGGGAATATAAGCCGAAGGCCCTGCCCCGTCGCATCGCCGGCGCCCCTTGCCCAGGTCAAAGCGAGCGGCACGACCTGATCTGCTTCAACTGCTCGGCACGCGCCGTCAATAGCGCCGCCACACAAGCCTCGCTCGAGGCCGGGGCCTTCCTGCAAGCAATCGACGCCGACGCCTTCCACTCAGACACGCGGGTGTTGATGGCGACCTCGCAGGTGGGGAGTCGGCGGATGGTGAGCTCAGCGGTGGAGTCCAGCAAACGGCCGGCCACCGCCGGGTCGCTCGTGGCCGGCTCTCGCGCAGGCCGCGCGGGGCTGGCGCAGGCCAATCCTGCGACTGTGGCCAGCACCGAGCACGAGGCGGCCAACAGCGCCGCGCCAAGCTTACAAAACGCCATGCTCGATCTGCTCCAGGTAGATGAAGTCGGGCGCCTTCACGCCCGCTTTTTTCCTGATCTCGACCAGTTCCGGTGATTCGAAAAAACGCCGCGCGTTGGCCAGCGACGACCACTGCGAGAAATGCACGATGTTGTTGGCATCGGTGTCATGGCGCAGCAGTTGATAGCTGATTTCGCCGGCGTCTTTTCGAATCTGCGCCGCCTGGTCGAAAATGGCTTTCCAGGCGGGGTAGCTTTCAACTTCGTGGATGATCAAGACGTGCGGCATGTGGACTCTCAGGCTTTGTACATCCGCATCATATTTCGGCAGGAAAGCTTTCACCTCATGCCGGCCACCCTTGCTCAATGCGCTTTTGAGATCATCATTCCACCATGCCCCTGAAGCCCGACGACCTGAACCACATCGCCACGACCACGCTTGCCCACTACAACCAGCAGGCCGAGCAGTTCTGGCAAGGCACGCGCGACCACGACGTTGGACAGAACATCGACGCTTTGCTGAAGCACATCCAGGGACACGCGCCTTTCAGCATCCTGGACTTTGGCTGCGGCCCTGGACGAGACCTCAAAACTTTCGCCGATCTGGGTCACCGCCCCGTCGGACTGGAAGGTGCCGAACGCTTCGCCGAGATGGCACGCTCTTACAGCGGCTGCGAGGTGCTGCAACAAAGTTTCCTGGCACTGGACCTGCCGCCTGAGCGTTTTGACGGCGTGTTCGCCAATGCTTCGCTCTTCCATGTGCCCCAGCAGGAACTGCCCCGGGTGCTCAAGCAATTGCACGGCACGCTCAAACCAGGCGGCGTGCTGTTCAGCTCCAATCCGCGGGGCCAAGGCCAGGAAGGCTGGAGTGGTGGCCGCTATGGTGCTTATCACGACCTGCCCGCTTGGCGCGAGCACCTGACGGCAGTCGGCTTCACCGAGTTAACCCATTACTACCGTCCCGAGGGCCTGCCGCGCGAACAGCAGCCCTGGCTGGCCAGCGTGTGGCGCAAGACCGGACCATGATGATGCAACGCCACCCCCAAAAGCAACGCGGTGCGGTTGACGGCTTCCTCGTTGGCATGATCGCCGCCGTGTTGCTGGCCTCCTTGCTGCCCCAACTGGGCAAGACTGGGGGCACGCTGCACCTGGACCAGGTGGGCAATGTCGGCATTTTCATCGTGTTCTTCCTGCACGGCATGGGCTTGTCGACCGACAGCCTCAAGCAGGGCGCCTCGCGCTGGCGGCTTCATCTGGTGGTGCAGGTTTGCACGTTCGTGGCCTTTCCGTTGTGGTGGTGGTTGCTGAGCCTGGGCCTGGGCCCTTACATCCCGCACGATCTGCTGCTGGGGTTTTTCTACCTGGCGGTGCTGCCGTCCACGGTGTCATCCTCGGTCACCATGACGGGGCTGGCGCGGGGCAATGTGGCCGCCGCGATCTTGAACGCCACCTTGTCGACCTTGCTGGGTGTGTTTTTGACACCCTTGCTGGCCAGCTTGGTGTTTGGCGGCCACACCGGCACCGGCCAGGGCATGGACCTGGGCGACACGATGCTCAAGGTGGCGCGCATGTTGTTGTTGCCCTTCGTGCTGGGCCAGTTGCTGCGGCCCTGGCTGGGCAATTTCTTCAAAAGCATCAAGTCCAAGACCACGCTGGTGGACAAGGGCGTGATCCTGCTGCTGGTGTGGTGTTCGTTCAGCGATTCGGTGGCCGATGGCTTGTGGAGCAAGCATGGCCTGAGCCTGATCGCCATCACGCTGGTGGGTGCGGCCTTGTTCCTCTTCCCGATGCTGTGGTTCACCCAGCGCGTGGCCAAGATCATGGGCTTTCCGGTTGAGGACGAGATCGTGGCGGTGTTCTGCGGTTCGAAGAAAACACTGGCTTCGGGGGTGCCCATGGCGCGCTTGCTGTTCGGTGGCGACCCGGCCCTGGGCGTGCTGGTGCTGCCCATCATGTTCTACCACCAGCTTCAGTTGTTCGTGTGCTCGCTGATGGCGCGCAAGTATGCGGCGCGCGCACAGACCCAGCAAGGGTAGTCGCAGAACAAAGCCTCCACTCATCTCTGTGGGATCTACGTACTGCGCAAGCAGGTGCAGATCGGCATACTTCCTCGTGATCCCGCGGCGTCCACCAGGAGATGAGCATGCCCAAAAAACCCCTCTACAAGTCGCTGTATTTTCAGGTCATCACGGCCATCGTGATCGGTGTGCTGCTGGGCCATTACTACCCTGCCGCCGGCGAAGCCATGAAGCCGCTGGGTGATGGCTTCATCAAGCTCATCAAGATGATCATTGCCCCGATCATCTTCTGCACGGTGGTGGTCGGCATCGCCGGCATGGAAGACATGAAGAAGGTCGGCAAAACCGGTGGCCTGGCCCTGCTGTATTTCGAAGTGGTCAGCACCATCTCGCTGATCATTGGCCTGGTGATCGTCAACCTGGTGAAGCCGGGGGCGGGCATGAACATCGATGTCGCCTCGCTGGACACCAAGGGCATCGCCGCCTACACCGGCCCGGGCAAGATGCAGACCACCACCGACTTCCTGCTCAACATCATCCCCTCGACGGTGTTCGATGCCTTTGCCAAGGGCGAGATCCTGCAGGTGCTGCTGTTCGCCGTGCTGTTCGGGTTCGCACTGCACAAGTTCGGTGGCCGTGGCACGCTGGTGTTCGATTTCATCGAGAAGTCATCGCACGTGCTGTTCAGCATCGTCGGCATGATCATGAAGCTGGCCCCCATCGGTGCATTCGGCGCCATGGCCTTCACCATCGGCAAGTACGGCGCAGGCTCGCTGGTGTCACTGGGCAAGCTGATGGGCACCTTCTACGTCACCTGCCTGATCTTCGTGTTTGTGGTCTTGGGCATCATCACCTGGCTCAACGGCTTCTCGATCTGGAAGTTCGTCAAGTACATCAAGGAGGAACTGCTGATCGTGCTGGGCACGTCCTCTTCAGAATCGGTGCTGCCGCGCATGATGGTCAAGATGGAGAACCTGGGCGCCCGCAAGTCGGTGGTCGGGCTGGTGATCCCCACAGGCTATTCCTTCAACCTGGATGGCACCTCGATCTACCTCACGATGGCCGCGGTCTTCATCGCGCAAGCCACCAACACGGACATGACCCTGACCCAGCAAATCACCCTGCTGGCGGTGCTCTTGCTCACGTCCAAGGGCGCGGCGGGCGTCACTGGCAGTGGCTTCATCGTGCTGGCGGCCACCTTGTCGGCCGTGGGGCATGTGCCGGTCGCGGGCCTGGCGCTGATCCTGGGCATCGACCGCTTCATGTCAGAGGCACGCGCGCTGACCAACCTGGTGGGCAATGGCGTGGCCACGATCGTGGTGGCCAACATGACCGGTGACCTGGACAAAGCCCAACTGCACCGTCAGTTGAACAACGAAACAGCCGTTGACGCGCAAGAGCCGGAAGCCGTGCTCGACCGCGTCGAGCAACGCATGCCGGTCTGATCGGAGGGCCTGATCAGGCCATCAGGCCCCGGTGAGCGCTATGGCAAATCGGGGTGAGACAGCTTCAAGGCCTCAAGCACCTTGAGCGCGGCGTAGGCGTCATTGGCGGCGTACAGCAACTGCTTGTCCGTGAGCTCACGCGCTTCCCAATTGGAGGTGGTCGTCTTCTTGGACTTGTGGAAGTGCTGCTGGAACACCACGCCCACGGCGGCGCGCACTCCCATCGAGTTGTTGTAGCCCTCTTGGCGGAACACGCTGTTCAGGTCAAGCACCGCTTGAAGCTGAACGCCCAGCTTGGCCTGGATCTGCCCTTTGTCGGATTGCAGGCCAAAGCCAACTTTCAGCACCTTGTCAGAGTGCAGCAGTTCGGCCAGGAAAGCGTGCCCCTCGCTGCGATGCGGCTGGAAGATGAAGGCCTTGTCACTCAAGGCGAACTGCACAACGTGCGGCCCCTCGCTGACCTCGCCAAACGTGAAGGTGGGCTTGGATTCGGTGTCGAAGCCAGCCCGGCCCGCCGCCATGATCTCGTCAAACGCCGCTGAAAACTCGGCCTGGGTGCGCGGCACGAAGATGCGCTCCAACGGCAAACCAGGGAACGGCGGCATCAGCGCGGTCTCGTCCTTCGAGGGAGCAATTTTTCTCATGGACAACGGCACTCCAGATGTCACAGAACTGCCTCATTTCGCAGCACAGAAAGCACTAGCCTGGGGAGGGACGCTTTACCCAGCACTTGCCAACAAGGTTATCCACAGAAGTCGGGGATAAGTCGGCATCAGGGTGGCCCAGAAACACGAAAGGGTTAGTAGGCGCTAACCTACTAACCCTCGTGATGCTTGGTCGGGACGGTGGGATTCGAACTCACGACCCCTTGCACCCCATGCAAGTGCGCTACCAGGCTGCGCTACGCCCCGAAGACTTAGACTATACCATTAATTTTGGTCATTCCAGCAATTCGCGGATCGACAACAAGGCTTCGCGCAGCTGTTCCACCGCTTGCGGACTGGCCTTTTGCAGTTCACGCACATCGGGCCCCAACCAGCTTGCCTCAGCCTCAGGTGAAGCATGACCCAAGCGCTGCGACGTGGCAGGCGCCCGCGCACCTGCTTGCAAGGCCACGGCCGGCTGGTGATCCGGCATCGCTTCGTCCAAGGGCTCAAGTTCTTCGCTCAACAAGGCCGGATCCAGTTTGGGCAAAGCACCACGGGCACCCAGCTCGGACAAGCGATTGCGGGCGCCGCTGATGGTGAAACCCTGGTCGTACAGCAATTCGCGGATACGGCGGATCAGCAGCACCTCATGGTGCTGGTAATAGCGCCGATTGCCGCGCCGCTTCATGGGTTTGAGCTGCACGAATTCCTGCTCCCAGTAGCGCAGCACATAAGGCTTGACCAGGCACAGCTCACTCACCTCACCAATGGTGAAGTAGCGTTTGGCGGGAATTGGCGGCAAGGCGCTGTCCGTGGTCGTCAAAGGGCACCCAATACTGAGAATCCCGATCTAAATCAACAAGATCGGTGAAGGGCCTGAGACTTTACTCCAACTCGTCCTCGATGGGTGAGTCTCCTTGCACCATGCCCTTGAGCTTCTGGCTGGCATGGAAGGTGACCACATGCCGCTCGGCGATGGGAATGGCCTCACCGGTGCGGGGATTGCGCCCCGGGCGGGGTGCCTTCCGCCGAATCTGGAAGTTGCCAAAGCCCGACAGCTTCACGTCCTGGCCCTGGTCCAGCGTCTCGTGCACCAGCTCGAAGAACGCTTCGACCATGTCCTTGGACTCGCGTTTGTTCAGGCCCAGCCGGTCAAACAACATCTCTGACAGGTCGGCCTTGGTCAGCGTGGGCGTCTCCAGGGTCGGCAGCAGCACGTTCACTTCGGGGAGCTTGTCGGTCATGACCGCACCCGTGCACTGACGCGTTGCGACAAGGATTCGAGCACGCCCTTCAAGGAGGCCTCGATGCGCTCATCGGTCAAGGTTTGCTCGTCGTCACGCAACTCAAGGCGAACCGCCAGGCTGCGCTCGTTCTCGGCCATGCCCGCCACGGCGGCCTTGGGTTTGTAGATGTCGAACAAGCGCGCACCGCGCACCAAGCCCTCGGACGGCGCCTCGGTGATCGCGGCCATCAAGGTATCGTGCGTGACGCTGTCGTTCACCACCAGGGCCAAATCGCGGTAGACCGACTGCAGGCGCGGCACGGCCTGGAAGGTAGGCACCACACGCTGGGTCAGCACAGCAGCATCGAGCTCGAACAGCACCGGGGCTTGCGGCAGCTCATAGCCTTGGCGCCACTTGGGGTGCAGCTCACCCACAAAGCCCACGGCTTGGCCATCCAACTCCACGCGGGCACAACGCCCAGGGTGAAAGGCAGGATGTTCGGCGGCCACAAAGCGCGGCTGTCGCGGCGCCAGCAAGGCCTCCACATCGCCCTTCACATCGAAGAAATCGACGGTGCGCGAGGGGGCGCCCCACTGCTGCACATCGGCCGGACCATAGGCCAGCCCGGTGACGCGAACCGGCTGGTCGATGCCGGCCACGGTCTGGTCACTGTTGATGACGGAAGCATCGCGTTTGAACACCCGCCCGATCTCGAAAATGCGAACACGGTCAGCCTTGCGCGACAGGTTGGTGCGCAGCACTTCGAGCAGGCTGCCGACCAGGCTGGAACGCATCACGCTCAAGGGGCTGGCGATGGGGTTGAGCACACGGATGGGGTTCTCGTTGCCCGCCAACTCGCGCTCCCAGCGCTCCTCCACAAAACTGAAGTTGATGGTTTCCTGGTAACCACGGCTGGCCACCGAGCGGCGCACCGCGAACAGGCTGCGCTTGGCTTCGGGCAGCACTTGCGCCTCGATCGGCGCCTTGGGCGGGCGCTTGGGCAGTTGGTCGAAGCCAATCACGCGCACCACTTCTTCGATCAAGTCTTCCTCGATCTGCAGGTCAAAGCGCCAGCTGGGTGGGATGACCACCAGGTGCGTGTCGCTGCCCTTGGCCTGCGTGCTGTAGTGCAAGTCCAGGCGCGTGAACACCTCCTGGCATTGCGCCAGGGTCACGGGCATGCCGATGACCCGCTGGGCACGCGACAGGCGCAGCGTCACGGGCGGACGTTCGGCCGCCTTGATCAGCTGGTCATCCACCGGGCCGGCGCGGCCGCCGCAGATGTCCAGGATCAACTGGGTGATGCGCTCGATCGCCTCCACCGTGGGTGCCGGGTCCACGCCACGCTCGTAGCGGTGCGAGGCATCGGTCGAGAAGTTGTAGCGGCGAGCCCGGCCAGCAATGGCCTTAGGCCACCAGAAGGCCGCCTCCAGGTAGACATTGCGCGTATCGTCACCCACCGAAGTTGCATCGCCGCCCATCACGCCGGCCAAGGATTCGACTTGCTGTTCGTCGGCGATCACGCCCACGTGTTCGTCCAAGGTCACCGTCTGGCCGTTGAGCAGCTTCAAGGATTCGCCAAGCTGACCCCAACGCACGGTCAGGCCGCCATGCACCTTGTCCAGGTCGAACACGTGCGAAGGCTGGCCCAGCTCGAACATCACATAGTTGGAGATATCGACCAGGGCAGACACCGAACGCTGGCCACAACGGGCCAGGCGGTCCACCATCCAAGCGGGCGTGGGCGCTTGAGGATTCACGCCACGGATGACGCGGCCAGCAAACCGGCCGCACAGATCGGGCGCCGTGACCTTGACGGGCAGCCGATCGTCGATCGTGGGCACCACGTGCTTGATGGGCAGGCGAGTCAGGTGGGCGCCGGTCAAGGCCGACACCTCGCGGGCCACGCCTTGCACGCTCAGGCAGTGGGCCAGGTTGGGCGTGAGCTTGAGTGTCAGCAGCGTGTCATCCAGCTTCAGATAATCGCGGATGCTGGTGCCCACGGGCGCATCGTCGGGCAAGATGTGCAAGCCAGACGCCTCTTCAGACACGCCCAACTCGCGGGCCGAGCACAGCATGCCCTGGCTCTCGACCCCACGCAGCTTGCCCAGCTTGATCTTGAAGGGCTTGCCATCGGCGCCGGGCGGCAACTCGGCCCCCACCGTCGCGCAGGGCACCTTGATGCCCACCGCCACATTGGCCGCGCCACACACGATCTGCAACACCTCGCCCGTGCCAGCATCCACCTTGCACACGTTCAGGCGGTCCGCATCAGGGTGCTTGGCCACTTCCAGCACCAGGCCCACCACCACACCGGTGAACGAAGGCGCCACCGGCTGCTGCTCCTCCACCTCCAGGCCGGCCATGGTCAACAGGTCGGCCAGTTGCTGGGTGTTCAGGTCAGGGTTGCAAAACGAACGCAGCCAGGACTCGGGAAATTGCATGAGGGATCCTTGGAAATTTTTAAATCAAGCTTGCGCGAAATCAGCGTCCAGCACCACGCGGTAACGGGCCTTGCCGGCGCGCAAGTGGTCCAGCGCGTCATTGATGCGGCTCATGGGGAAATGTTCGGTTTGCGGCGCGATGCCATGGCGCGCGGCAAAGGCGAGCATCGCGTCGATGTCGGTGCGCGAGCCCGTGGGCGACGCCGAGACACTGCGCTGTGCGTTCATCAAGCTGCGCGTGTCCACCGGCATCGCTTCGGTTTGCACGCCCACCAGGTGCAAGCGGCCATTGGGCGCCAAGGTGCCCACGATGGCCTTCCAGTTCAGCATCACGTTGACGGTGACCAGCACCAGGTCCAGTTGACCGGCGATCTGCTTCATGGAGGCCGGATCAACGCTGGACACCACGCGGTGCGCCCCCAGTTGCAGGGCCTCGTCCCGCTTTGACTCAGATGAGGTGAAGGCCGTGACCTCGCAACCCCACGCACGCGCGAACTTCAGCGCCAGATGGCCCAAGCCACCAATGCCCACCACGCCAATCCGGCTCGTCGGCTTGATGTCATAGGTCAGGAATGGCGAAAACACCGTCACGCCGCCGCACAGCAAAGGCCCGGCCTTGCTGGCATCCAGGCCCTCGGGAATCGGCGCCACCCAAACCCAATGCGCACGCACTCTTTCAGCAAAGCCGCCATGGTGGCCAATGATGGTGGGCTGCGCCTTGCGGCACAGCTGCTGCAAGCCACTCAGGCAAGGGTTGCAATGCAGGCAGCTGGAAGCGTTCCAGCCCAGCCCCACGCGTTGACCCAGCGTCAAGCCCTTGGCCGATGAGCCCAAGGCCACGACGCGACCAATCACCTCATGGCCGCCCACCATCGGGTAAGGCGCGATACCCCACTCGTTGTCGATCAGGGAGAGGTCGGAGTGGCACAGGCCGCAATGTTCAACCTGGATTTCGACTTCTTCCAGGCCCAAAGGGCCGGGCTCGTAGTTGAAAGGTTCGAGCGGTTGCCCAGCGGCATTGGCGGCCCAGGCTTGGATGGACGTGGCGGCGGTGGTCATCGTTCGGCTCCTGAAGTGGGAACGTCAATCTTCACTGAAACTGCGACAAAAAGCGCAGATCGCCTTCGTAGAACAGGCGCAGGTCATTGACCCCATAACGCAGCATCGTCAGGCGATCAGGCCCCAGGCCAAAGGCGAAACCAATGTACTTTTCAGGGTCCAGCCCAAAGTTGCGGACCACATTGGGGTGCACCTGGCCCGAACCACCCACTTCCAGCCAACGGCCCTTCAAAGGCCCACTGGCGAAAGCGATGTCCACCTCGGCCGAAGGCTCGGTGAAGGGGAAGAACGACGGCCGGAAGCGGATGTCCAGGTCGTCAGTCTCGAAGAAGTTGCGGAAGAAATCAGCGAACACGGCTTTCAGGTCGGTGAAGCTCACCGCCTCGCCAATCCACAGGCCTTCGCACTGGTGGAACATGGGCGAGTGCGTGGCGTCGCTGTCCACGCGGTAAGTCCGGCCCGGCGCGATCACGCGGATTTCAGGGATGCGCTCACCACGGCCCACGGCCTCGGCGTGTTGTTTGACGTGCTGAACCGCATAGCGCACCTGCATGGGGCTGGTGTGCGTGCGCAGCAGGTTGCCGCCTTCCACATAGAAGGTGTCGTGCATCGAGCGTGCGGGGTGGTCTTCCGGCGTGTTCAGGGCCGTGAAGTTGAACCAGTCGGTCTCGATTTCCGGGCCATCGGCCACGGCAAAACCCATCGAACCGAATATGGCTTCCATGCGCTCCAATGTGAGCGACACAGGATGCAGGCCGCCCTCGCCGCGCCTGCGTCCAGGCAAGCTGACATCCAGGCTCTCGGCACGCAGTTGCAAGGCCAGCTCGTCATCGGCCAGGGCCTGGCGGCGCGCGGTCAAAGCCGCTTCCACCTGCTGCTTGGCCTGGTTGATGGCGGCGCCGCGTGTTTTCTTGTCTTCCACGCTCAAGGCGCCCATGCCTTTGAGCAACTCAGTCAGGCTGCCCGACTTGCCCAGAAAGCGCGCTTTGGCGTTTTCAAGGTCGGCGGGCGTGGCGGCGGCCACGAAGGCCTCGGTAGCGGATTGAACCAGTAGTTCGAGGTCGTTCATTTCGTCGCGTTCTTCGTCATATTGCGTCGAAAAAAAAGGCCGGACACCAGGGTCAGGCCTTTGTGAAAGCTCGGCTGAAAATTCAGCCGAACCGTTTCAGCATGGTGTGCTGTGCAAGGCTATCAAGCGGCCAACTTGGACTTGGCGATCTCAACCAGGCTTGCAAAAGCAGCCGGGTCGTTGATGGCCATGTCGGACAGGACCTTGCGGTCGATCTCGATCGACGCTTTCTTGATGCCGGCCATGAACTTGCTGTAAGTCAAGCCCAGTGAACGGCTGCCGGCGTTGATCCGGGCAATCCACAAGCGACGGAACACGCGTTTCTTGGCACGGCGGTCACGGTAGGCGTATTGCCCAGCTTTCATGACCGCTTGCTTGGCAATGCGGAAAACGTTCTTGCGGCGACCGCGGAAACCCTTGGCAAGGGCTAGGACTTTTTTGTGACGAGCACGGGCTGTTACACCACGTTTAACGCGAGGCATGGATGAACTCCTTCAGGCGATGAATCAAAATCAAAAAATCAGATACCAAACCCGGGCAACATCTGTGCGACGGAGCTCATGTTGGTTTCATGCACGTTGGAGATGCCGCGCAGTTGGCGCTTCGTCTTCGTGGACTTTTTGGTCAGGATGTGGCGCTTGAAGGCGGAACCGCGCTTGACGGTGCCACCCGGACGCACGCGAAAACGCTTTTTCGCACTGCTCTTGGTCTTCATTTTGGGCATGTTCTGCTCCTTTTAAATTGTTCCTGACAGGCGCCGCGAACTTCTCCGCGTCTTGATGGCCTGCAGGCACTTTGAACCCACGGAGATGGCGACCAAACCTTCTCCAGGGCAAACACCCCCGGTCGCCCGAGGGATGTCATCTTTCAAATCACTTCTTCTTCTTCGGACCCAGAATCATGATCATCTGGCGACCTTCAAGCTTGGGCATGTTCTCGACCACCGACACATCGGCGAGCTCATCACGCACACGCTCCAACAAACGCATACCAATGTCCTGGTGGGTGATCTCTCGGCCCCGATAACGCAAGGTCACTTTGCCCTTGTCGCCGTCTTCCAGGAACTTGCGCAAATTGCGCATCTTGATCTGATAGTCGCCTTCATCGGTGCCCGGACGGAACTTCACTTCCTTGACTTCGATGACCTTCTGCTTGAGCTTGGCGTCGTGAGCTTTCTTCTGCTCCTGGTATTTGAACTTGCCGTAGTCCATCAGACGACAGACCGGCGGCTCAGCCGCAGCGGCAATTTCAACCAGGTCCACATCGGCTTCGGCAGACATGCGCAAGGCGTCCTGGATGCTCACGATGCCCAAAGGCTCGTTCTCAATCCCGTTCAACCGGACCTCTAGCGCAGTGATCTCACGATTCAGCCGGTGCTTGCGCTCAACATTGGGCGTCCGGCGGTCAAAAAAGTTAGCGATCTCGAATTCCTTCAGGCCACGGGCTCTTCAATGGAGCCCGCACCAGTCAACAATGAAACACGCGTCCCGGAAAGCGAAGCTGGCGTGGGCTGAAAACACCCACGCTTCACCTCAAGCCTTGCTGGCGATGTCTTGAGCAATCCTCTGGGAGAAGCTGTCTAGCGACATCACACCGAGGTCTTGATTGCCCCGGGCGCGCACGGCGACGGCACCAGCATCCTTCTCTTTGTCACCGACAACGAGGATGTAAGGCACCTTCTGTAGCGAATGCTCGCGGATTTTATAGGTGATTTTCTCGTTTCGCAAATCCAATTTGACCCTAAGTCCTTGTTTCTGCAATGTTTTGGCCACCTCTTTGACGTATTCCGCCTGCGAATCGGTGATGTTGAGCACCACAACCTGGGTCGGCGCCAGCCAAACCGGCAGCGCGCCGGCGTGCTGTTCGATCAAAATCCCGATGAAGCGCTCCAGGCTGCCCAGGATGGCGCGGTGCAGCATCACCGGGTGCTGGCGCTCGCTGGTGTCGGTCACGTATTCGGCGTTCAGGCGTTGCGGCATCGAGAAATCGACCTGGATGGTGCCGCATTGCCAGTGGCGGCCCAGGGCGTCTTTCAGGGTGTATTCGATCTTGGGGCCGTAGAAGGCGCCCTCGCCTGGCGCGATTTCGAATTCACTCCCGGTGGCGCGCAGGCTTTCGATCAAGGCCTGCTCGGCCTTGTCCCAGACTTCGTCACTGCCGATGCGGGCCTCGGGGCGCGTGGCCACCTTGTAGATGATGTCGGTGAAGCCAAAATCTTGATACACCTTTTGCAGCAAGGCGGTGAAGTCCACGCACTCCTGCAGGATTTGGTCTTCGGTGCAGAAGATGTGGCCGTCGTCCTGCGTGAAGCCGCGCACGCGCATGATGCCGTGCAGGCCACCGGTGGGCTCGTTGCGGTGGCATTGACCAAACTCGCCGTAGCGCACCGGCAGGTCGCGGTAGCTCTTGATGCCCTGGTTGAAGATCAGGATGTGCCCCGGGCAGTTCATGGGCTTGAGGGCGTAGTCGCGCTTTTCACTCTCGGTGGTGAACATGTTCTCGCGGTATTTGTCCCAGTGGCCGGTCTTCTCCCACAAGGTTTTGTCCAGGATCTGCGGGCCCTTGACTTCGTTGTAGCCGTTGTCGCGGTAGACCTGGCGCATGTACTGCTCGACCGCCTGCCACACCGTCCAGCCATTGGGGTGCCAGAACACCACGCCCGGCGCATGGTCGTCGATGTGGAACAAGTCCAGCTCGCGGCCCAGCTTGCGGTGGTCGCGCTTTTCGGCCTCCTCCAGCAGGGTCAGGTACTTCTGCAGATCGTCCTTGGTGGCCCAGGCCGTGCCGTAGATGCGCTGCAGTTGCTCGTTGCGGTGGTCACCGCGCCAATAGGCACCAGCCACTTTCATCAGCTTGAAGTGCTTGAGCTTGCCGGTGCTGGGCACGTGAGGGCCACGGCACAGGTCGGTGAAGGCGCCTTCGCTGTACAGCGACACATCCTGATCGGCCGGAATGCTCTCAATGATCTCGGCCTTGTAGTGCTCGCCCAGGCTCTTGAAGTAAGACACGGCTTCATCGCGCGGCAGCACGCGGCGCTCGACTTTTTCGTCTTTCTTGGCCAGGTCGCCCATCTTCTTCTCGATGGCGATCAGGTCATCGGGCGTGAAGGGGCGCTTGTAGGCGAAGTCGTAATAGAAGCCGTTCTCGATGGTGGGGCCGATGGTGACCTGAGCCTCGGGGAACAACTCCTTGACGGCGTAAGCCAGCAAGTGGGCGGTGGAGTGGCGGATCACGTCCAGGCCGGCCGAGTCTTTGTCGGTGATGATGGCCAGCGATGTGTCAGCCTCCATCAGGTAGCTGGTGTCCACCACGCGGGCGTTTTCGCCCTGCCCCACGCGACCTGCCAGGGCGGCCTTGGCCAGACCAGCACCAATGGAGGCGGCCACTTCGGCGATGGTGACCGGGCCGGGGAATTCGCGTTTGGAGCCGTCTGGAAGCTGGATCGAAATCATGGTGAACCTGTTTGTTGAGCCATTAAAAAAGCGCGGGGTGAGCCGCGCTTTTTAGGAAGGGAGAAAAGCAATCGAAGCAGCGGCCAGCCTTTTAGACCTCGGTGGAGGTCGAAGTGGTGGTGGTCGTCGTTCGCGGTGTCATAACCGTGATTGCCTTTCTCGCTCTTGATGAATGGATGAATCGGTTAGCGTGGATTTTAACCTGTTCCACATCAAGGATCCAGGGAAAAAGCCCCGAGGCCTGGCACGGCCGTGTGCGATCATCATTTCGCACTGCCTCACAGCACAAGGAAGCGCGCGTGGTCCACAAGAGCGAACCCTTTGCCTACTTTCATCACAGCCGACTTGACCGCCGTCTGCTTGGCGCCACGATCCTGGCCTGGGCGACCACCCTGTCCACGTCCGTGAGCGCGCAGGCCACCGAGGAGCCCCCTTCGGGGCGCTCCATCGAGCAGGTCGCGGAATCAACGCGAAGCGCCGTGCGGTCAACGGTCGAATGGTTGGCCAGTGGCGTGGACAGCTGGTTTGGCGACAAACCCTTCTCGGAGGGCGGCGAAGTCACTCAGGGCCAACTGAGCCTGAGTCTGCTGAAACGGCAAGACCAATCACTGGACACCGGCGTGCGCTTCAACGCCCGCTTCCGTTTGCCCAATGTGGAGAACTACAAGTACCTGTTCGTGGGCAACGACAATCGGCGAGAGGTCATCACGGACCAACCTGAGGCGTTCTCACGACAGCAGTTGCTGCTGCCCAGCGACCGCAGAGATTCTTCGTTCTTCGCCGGATTCGGCATGAGATTGATCGAGGCGGTCGACTTCCGATTGGGCGTGCGCAGCGGTTTGAAACCTTACGCACAGGCTCGCTACCGCCATGATTGGCAGCTCAGCCCCACCGATCGGATTGATTTCCGCGAGACCTTGTTTTTGACCCGCGACGACCGCCTCGGTTCGACAACGGTGGGCTCCTACGAGCATGCTCTTTCATCAACGCTGGCAGCCCGCTGGCTCAACGCTGCGACCATCACTCAGGAATCACCAAAGTTCGCCTGGTCCAGCAATCTGGGCATGCATCAATCATTTGGCGAGCAGCGCGTCCTGTCGGTAGAAGCGCTGTTCAGTGGCGTCGCAGGAGCGGCCGTTCCAGTCTCGGACTTTGGCCTGCAGACAAAATGGATTCAGCCCATCCACAAAGACTTCGTGCTGGGTGAAATCATCGTGGGTCATTTCTGGCCACGCGCCGATGCACTCAGCCGTCGCGGTCGCGCCTGGGCATTGGGTGGCGCGATCACGCTGAAGTTCTAAGCCTTGACTCACGTCGGACCGCCAATGAAAAAAGCGGCACCCAAGGGTGCCGCTTTTCATGCCTGACTGAGTCATGACAACGGGCCTCGCGGCCCGCGCCGATCAGTGGAACTGTTCTTCTTCGGTCGAGCCGGTCAGGGCCTTCACGGAAGACGAACCACCTTGGATCACGGTGGTCACGTCGTCGAAGTAGCCAGCGCCCACTTCTTGTTGGTGCGACACGAAGGTGTAGCCCTTTTCGCGAGCTGCGAATTCTGGCTCTTGAACCATTTCGGTGTAGTGCTTCATGCCTTCGCCGTTGGCGTAGGAGTGAGCGAACTGGAACGTGTTGTACCAGTTGATGTGGATACCAGCCAGCGTGATGAACTGGTACTTGTAGCCCAGGGCCGACAGGTCCTCTTGGAACGAAGCGATTTGCTTGTCGTTGAGGTTCTTCTTCCAGTTGAACGAAGGCGAGCAGTTGTACGACAGCAGCTTGCCGGGGCAGGCAGCGTGCACAGCTTGCGCGAATTCACGGGCGAAGCCGATGTCAGGCACGCCGGTTTCGCACCACACCAAGTCAGCGTAGGGAGCGTAAGCCACGCCACGGCTGATGGCTTGTTCCAGACCGTTCTTGACGCGGTAGAAGCCTTCTTGGGTGCGTTCGCCGGTGACGAAAGGTTGGTCGTTGGCATCGCAGTCGCTGGTCAGCAGGTTGGCTGCTTCAGCATCGGTGCGGGCCAGAACGATGGTGGGCACGCCCATCACGTCGGCAGCGAAACGAGCAGCGATCAGCTTCTCGATGGCTTCACGTGTAGGAACCAGCACCTTGCCGCCCATGTGACCGCACTTCTTCACGGCAGCCAGTTGGTCTTCGAAGTGAACGCCAGCAGCGCCCGAAGCGATCATGTTCTTCATCAGTTCGAAAGCGTTCAGAACGCCACCGAAACCGGCTTCAGCGTCAGCAACGATCGGCAGGAAGTAGTCAACAAAGCCTTCGTCGCCTGGGTTGATGCCACGGCCCCATTGGATTTCGTCAGCGCGCTTGAACGTGTTGTTGATGCGGCGAACCATGGTGGGCACCGAGTCGTACGCGTACAGCGATTGGTCGGGGTACATGGTTTCGGAGGTGTTGCCGTCGGCGGCGACTTGCCAGCCCGACAGGTACACGGCTTCCAGGCCAGCCTTGGCTTGTTGCATGGCTTGACCGGCGGTGATGGCGCCGAAAGCGTTGACGTAGCCCTTCTTGGCGCCACCGTTGACTTTTTCCCACAGCTTTTCAGCGCCGTTCTTGGCCAGGGTGTACTCAGGCTGCAGGCTGCCGCGCAGACGCACGACGTCAGCTGCGGAATAGCCGCGCTTGACCAGCTTCCAGCGGGGGTTTTCAGCCCAGTCTTTTTCCAGGGCGGCGATCTGTTGTTCGCGTGTGAGTTTCGTCATGACATCTCCGGGGGAGGTTGGTGGGTACGAGGAAAACCCGTGATTCTACAGAGTTCGGCGCAAATTTCAAAGACTTATGTCTTATATAAGACCTAAATTTTTGGCACCTGTGCCATCCCTGTCGGTTTTTGGGCGTACAAATGTCAGGACCCTGCCAATGATGTAGGGTGACTTGGAAACACATGGAGCACAACGTGAACCCAAACATGGACGCCTTCTGGATGCCGTTCACGGCAAACCGGGAATTCAAGCAGTCACCTCGCATGCTGGCCAAGGCCAGCGGCATGCACTACTGGACGCCTGAGGGGCGCGAGATCCTGGACGGCACCTCGGGTCTGTGGTGTGTCAATGCCGGCCACGCCCGGCCACGCATCGTTGACGCCATTGCCCACCAGGTGGCGGAGATGGACTACGCGCCGCCCTTCCAGATG
This sequence comes from Aquabacterium sp. CECT 9606, assembly GCF_918741295.1. Classification (GTDB taxonomy): domain Bacteria; phylum Pseudomonadota; class Gammaproteobacteria; order Burkholderiales; family Burkholderiaceae_C; genus Aquabacterium. The sequence continues at coordinate 793,469 of NZ_CAKKNB010000004.1, read as the reverse complement.
GGACACCCTTTAGCGTTTTCCTTGGCTGAGCGGCTGGTCAAGCTCACGCCTGAAGGCCTCAACAAGGTGTTCTTCACCAACTCGGGCTCTGAAGCCGTGGACACGGCCCTGAAGATCGCCATCGCCTACCACCGACTGCGTGGCGAAGGCCACCGCACCCGCCTGATCGGGCGCGAACGGGGTTATCACGGTGTCAACTTCGCGGGCACCGCCTTGGGTGGCTTGGGGCCCAACCGCAAACTGTTCGGCAACCTGGTGGCTGGCGTCGATCACCTGCGCCACACGCACGACCTCACCCGCAACGCATTCACCAAAGGTCAGCCCCAGCACGGCGCCGAGCTGGCCGACGACCTGGAGCGCCTGGTGACGCTGCACGACGCGTCCACCATTGCTGCCGTCATCGTGGAGCCCATGGCCGGCTCGACCGGTGTGCTGCTGCCGCCCAAAGGCTACCTGCAGCGCCTGCGCGACATCTGCGACAAGCACGGCATCCTGCTGATTTTCGACGAGGTGATTTCGGGCTTTGGGCGGCTGGGCTCACCCTTCGCGGCGCAGCACTATGGCGTGACTCCTGACCTGTTGACCGCCGCCAAGGGCATCACCAATGGCGTGATCCCGATGGGCGCTGTGTTCGCCAAGCAAGGTATTCATGACACCTTCATGCAGGGCCCGCCGGCCGCGATCGAGCTGCCGCACGGCTACACCTATTCAGCCCATCCCATGGCTTGCGCTGCCGCCCACGGCACCTTGGACACGTATGAAGAAGAAGGCCTGTTGACCCGGGCGGCGCAATTGGAAGGCAAGTTCGAAGACGCCTTCCACCAGCTGAAGGGCCAGCCCCACGTAGTGGACATCCGCAACACGGGTGCTGTGGTCGCGGTGGAGTTCGCCCCCAGGGCCGGTGCTGCCCCCGGGCGCCGGGCGTTTGAGGCCTTCCTCGGCTGTTGGGAAGAAGGCGTTTTGGTGCGTGCCGCGGGCGACAACATCGCCATTTCGCCGCCCCTGATCATCAACGACGGACAGATTGACCAGATTGCCTCGACCCTGGCCAAGGTGATCAAGCGCCTCGAATAAACCGAGTGGCTGCGCGCCCAATAAAAAACCGCCACAGCCCTCACGGGTTCGGCGGTTTTTTAACGCAAGCTTGATTGAAGAATCAGGCGTGCTTCTTGTTGTAGTTGGCAATGCCTTGGGTGACTTCCGCCTTGGCATCTTCAATACCAGCCCAGCCAATCACTTTCACCCACTTGCCAGGCTCCAGATCCTTGTAGTGCTCAAAGAAGTGCTGGATCTGCTTGAGCAACTGCTCGGGCAGGTCATCCGTCGACTTGATCTTGGAGTACATCGGCAAGATCTTTTCGGTGGGCACGGCCACGAGTTTGGAGTCGCCACCGGCCTCGTCGTCCATTTTCAGGATGCCCAGAGGGCGGCAGGCCACCACCACGCCAGGAGGCAATGGGAAAGGCGTCACCACCAGCACATCGACCGGATCTCCGTCATCGGCCAGGGTTTGGGGCACATAGCCGTAGTTGCACGGATAGTGCATCGCGGTGCCCATGAAGCGGTCGACGAAAACCGCGCCGGTTTCATGGTCGACTTCGTACTTGACCGGGTCGGAATTGGCCGAGATTTCGATGATGACGTTGAACGCATCGGGTGCCTTGGCACCGGGAGGGACTAGCAGCAGGCTCATGATTAATCGATCAGGAGTGTGTGGATTCGAGGACGCCAAGTGTAGGCCAAGCCGCGCCTCACCCTGCCTGAGGGTAAAAAAACCGGGCATTCACCCACCTTTTGCTGCACCGCACAAAAAACCACTTGCAAAGTGTTTGCAGATCCATATACTTGGCGACATGTTGCAGCGCAACAAAGCAGTTTGAGCACAGAGCGCAGCGACTTAACCCATCAATCTTACGGAGATATGACATGCTGACCGCTGAACAACTCATGGCCAATCACAAAGCCAACATCGCCACACTGCTGGATCTGGGCCAAAAGGCTTTTGAAGGCGTGGAAAAGTTGGTCGAGCTGAACCTGCAAGTGGCCAAGGCCACGCTGGATGAAGTGTCCGAGCACACCAAGGCTGTCCTGTCTGTGAAAGACGCCCAGGAGTTGCTGGCCCTCAACACCAGCCTGCTGCAACCATCCGCCGAAAAGGCCGCTGCTTACAGCCGCCACCTGTACGACATCGCGTCCAGCACCAGCGCTGAAGTCAGCAAGGTTGCCGAAGGCCAGATGTCTGAAGCCCAGAAGAAATTCATGTCCGTGGTGGACAACGCCGTGAAGAACGCACCTGCCGGCACTGAAAACGCCGTGGTATTGGTCAAGTCGGCCGTGGCCGCCGCCAACAATGCATTTGATTCGGTGCACAAGGCTGCCAAGCAAGCCGCTGACGTGGCCGAAGCCAACTTCCAGGCCATCTCCAACACGGCCGTCAAGGCCACCCAAGCTGCCACGGCCAAGCCACGCAAGGCTGCCTGATTCTTGGGGCTGAAAGGTTGTCTCCTCGGTACCTCCTGAAATTCGTTCAAGGTACCCTTAAGCCCGGTGGTTCGCCATCGGGCTTTTTTTATGATCACTTGGCTTAACGCTCTCGACCCCTTCCCCGATACCGCCCAGGCATGGAGTGCGGCCACCGATGCCCCTGGCTTGTTGGCGGCCGGCGGCGATTTGAGCGTGGCGCGCCTGACCGATGCTTACCGGCACGGCATTTTCCCCTGGTTCAGCGAGGGCCAGCCCATCCTCTGGTGGACGCCGGACCCGCGCATGGTGCTGCCGGTGGCTGAGTTCAAACTGACCCGATCCTTGCGCAAGACGATTGGCAAGTTCTTGCGCACACCCGGCTGCGAAATCCGCATTGACAGCGCTTTTGACCAAGTGATCGAAGCTTGCGCCAACGCACCACGCCATGGCCAAAACGGCACCTGGATCGTTCCTGACATGCAAGCGGCCTACAAGCGCTGGCATGCCGCTGGGCAGGTGCACTCGTTCGAGACCTGGGTGAATGGCCAATTGGTGGGCGGCCTGTATGGGATCGGCTTGGGCCAGATGTTCTACGGCGAATCCATGTTCACGCGCCAGGCAGATGCGTCCAAGATCGCGTTGGCCGCGCTGGTTTGCTTTTGCAGGGCCCACGGCATCACCGCCATTGACTGCCAGCAACGCACCAGCCACCTGGCATCCCTGGGTGGCCGTACTTGGCCGCGCGCTGAATTCGAAGCCCATTTGAGGGGCGTCGTCGATCTCAAAGGCCCGCAAGTTTGGGCCTATGATGATTCATTCTGGTCCCACCTGGATTTGGCAGCGTGACGCACCTCAAAGACCTCCCCCTGGCTTCCTTGCAGTTCTACGCCACGGCGCCCTACCCTTGCAGCTACCTGGATGGCAAGGTGGCACGGTCGCAGGTCGCCACGCCCAGTCACCTGATCAACGCTGACGTTTACTCCGGCCTGGTGGCCAACGGTTTTCGGCGCAGCGGCATGTTCACTTACCGCCCGTATTGCGATGGCTGCCAAGCCTGCGTGCCCTTGCGGATACCGGTCGAGCGCTTTGTGGCCAGCCGCAGCCAATTGCGGGCCTGGAAGTCGCATCATGGCCTGGAAGCGCGTGTGCTGCGGCTGTGCTTCACGCCCGAGCACTATCAGCTCTACCTGCGTTACCAGGCCGGTCGCCACAAAGGCGGGGGCATGGACCACGACTCGGTCGACCAATACACGCAGTTCCTGCTGCAAAGCCGAGTCAACTCGCGGCTGGTGGAGTTCCGCGAGCCCCCCAAGGAAGGCCAGGCCCAGGGCGCACTCAAGATGGTGTCGATCCTGGACATCCTCAACGATGGGTTGTCAGCGGTCTACACCTTCTACGAACCCGAAGCCCACCGCAGCTACGGCACCTACAGCGTGCTCTGGCAGATCGACCAGGCGCAACAGTTGAATCTGCCACACGTGTACCTGGGTTACTGGATCGAACAGAGCCGCAAGATGGCCTACAAGACGCATTTCCGGCCGCACCAGACACTCAAGGGTGGCCAGTGGCGCGATGAACCCGCCGCGCCCTAGACTCCCCTCACATCACTTGCTCAAGACAACCTGACCTGACACGGTCACGGAGAGCACGCCCTTGCCTGGCTCGACCGGCAAGGCCGCCTCCGCCACATCGGCACCCTTGGCGCGCATGGCCATCATCATCGGGCGGCCTTGAAAACCAGGCTCGCCGGTCTGCACATTGACTTCGCCCAGCGAGTAGCCCGTGAAGCCAAAGTTCTTGGCCAACTCGCCCGCGCGGGTTCGGAAGCGGTTGATGGCATCGGCCGTGAGCGCCGATTCATGCTGCTCACGCAAAGCTGGCGACAGGCCGTAACTCACGTTCACCACATTGAGTTGATTGAGCTTGCCGGCTGTCTGTGAAATGCGCGTGGTGTCGGTGCCTTCCAGCACCAGTTGGGCCGTGCCCTGCCAGCCGTTGATGCGGCCGTTGTTGCCGTAACGCGGATTGACTGCGAAATAGCCGGTGCGCACGTCCATGGCACCGGCCTGGGCCGAGCGCTTGGCTTCGGTCAAGGCAGCATCCAGTGCCTGCTTGAGTCCACTTTGCACCTCGGCGGCCTGAGCGCCTTCGCGGTTGGCCTGCAAGGTCACGGCCAACAAGTCCTGTGTGACCTCTTGCGTGGCCGTGGTCTGAAAGCTGACCACGTTGGCACGCAAGGGCTCAGCATGAGCCAAAGAGGCGGTGGCGACCAACAACACGGCCGAACTCAAAAACATGGGGACCGAATAACGAGTCATGAAGGCTCCTGGAATGGTTTTGGGGGGGACCTGCACAATAACGTGCCAGCGGCCGCCAGCGCCGACCCAGGGCTTTCAAGAACGTGTCAAGCCCTCTTGACTCACCTTGCCCAAGAGCGCAAGATTTGTAACAAGGGGTCAGAGCACCGGTTTTTGCGTGTGCAAAGTGCGCACAATCCCGGCTTGTTACAAATTCCGAGGAGACACGGATGACCACCACAGCGAACACCCAGCGCCCAGATCGAATTCTGGTGGTGGACGATGACGCCCGCATCCGCGACCTGCTGCGCCGCTACCTCAGCCAGGAAGGCTTCGAGGTCCTGCTGGCCGAGGACGCCAAGGCGCTCAACCGCCTGCTGACCCGCGAAACCGTCGACCTGATCGTGCTGGACTTGATGCTGCCCGGCGAAGATGGCCTGTCCATCTGCCGCCGTCTGCGTGCTGCCAATGACAGCACCCCGATCATCATGCTGACCGCCAAGGTCGAGGACGTGGACCGCATCGTGGGCCTTGAAGTGGGCGCCGATGACTACATGCCCAAGCCTTTCAACCCCCGCGAACTGCTGGCCCGCATCCACGCGGTGTTGCGCCGTCGCCCTGCCCCCGAGGCACCCGGCGCCCCAGCCAAGGAAGCCCAGACCGTGCAGTTCGGACCGTTCGAGTTCGATCTGGCCCTGCGCCGCTTGAGCAAGGAAGGCGAGCCCCTGGCGCTGACCACGGGTGAGTTCTCAATGCTCAAGGCGTTGGTGCGCCATCCCCGCCAACCCTTGTCGCGCGACAAACTCGCGCAATTGGCCCGTGGCCGTGAGTTCGAGCCTTTCGACCGCAGCCTGGATGTGCAGATCTCGCGCCTGCGCAAGATGATCGAGCCTGATCCGTCCCAACCCCGCTACATCCAGACGGTCTGGGGCGTGGGTTATGTGTTCGTGCCGGACGGTGGGGCTTGATGGTGGCGCATGCGTAGAAATCGTTTCGCCCTCAGCCTGTTCTGGCGGACGTTCATTCTTTTGGCCTTGTTGTTGACTTTGGGCATCGTGGCCTGGGTTCAAACCTTCAAAGCCCTGGAATTCGAACCTCGCACCGTGCAGGCGGCGCAGCAAATTGCCAGCCTGGTGAATTTGTCGCGCGCGGCTTTGCACTATGCCGACAGCATCAACCGCGTCACCCTGATCAAGACCATGTCCGAGCAGGAGTCGATCGTGCTCAAGGCGCGGGAGCCGTCGGACCAGTTCGAGCCTTTTGAGGTCAATCGTTTCACCAATGCGATCGGCAAGGAGCTGCGTTCGCGCCTGGGGCCCACCACCGTGGTGGCCAGCAGCGTGAACCATGTGCCGGGCCTGTGGGTCGGCTTCCAGATCGAGCGTGACAACTACTGGTTGCAGGCCGACACCGCGCGGGTCGAGCCCATGACCGGGCGCACCTGGACCATCTGGGTGGGCATCGCCTTCATCGCCACCATCCTGGGCTCGGCCACGATTGCCCGATTGATCAACCAGCCGCTGAAAGAGCTGTCGTTTGCCGCCAGCCGCATCCGCGAAGGCGAATACGACTCGGTGCTGGACGAATCCATGATCACGCGAGAGATCCGCGAGGTGAACCAGGGTTTCAACCGCATGGCGCGCGAGCTGGCCAAGGTGGACGAAGACCGCGCGGTGATGCTGGCGGGCATCTCGCATGACCTGCGCACGCCACTGGCCCGCATCCGCCTGGAAGCAGAGATGAGCGTGGTGGACGAAGAAGCCAAGCGCAACATCGCGGCCGACATCGACCAGCTGGACGCCATCATCGACAAGTTCATGGACTATGCGCGGCCCGGTGATGTCACGCTGGTGCCGGTGCATGTGTCGTCGGTGGTGGACAAGGCGATCAGCCAGTTCCGCGACACCAAGCGCATCCGCATCGGGGCCAAACTGCCCATCGACACCAAGGTGATGGCAGACGAGACCGAATTGGGCCGGGTGCTGACCAACCTGTTCGAGAACGCCCGCCGGTATGGCCGCAACACCTACACCGGCGTGGCCAATGTTGAAGTGAGCTACACGCGATCAGGTTCTTGGGTGCTGTTGACGGTGCGCGACCACGGCCCGGGCGTGGCTGTGGAAAAACTGGCGCAGTTGACGACGCCGTTTTTCCGGGGAGATGCCGCACGGACAGCGGCCACGGGCGCCGGCCTGGGCCTGGCCATTGTGGAAAAAGCGCTTCAGCGCATGGGCGGCCAACTGGACCTGGGCAATGCCCCAGGTGGCGGCCTGGTGGCTCACATCAGGCTGAAGCGGGCGCCCTGATTTGATTCAGGCCTTCTTAAAAAGCAGGCAGACGGCACGGGCCTCAATGGCCCGGCCCTCGCCCACCGGCCCCATCTTTTCAGCGGTTTTGGCTTTGACGTTGACGGCATCGATGCCCACGCCCAAGGCGGCGGCAATCCGCTCGCGCATGGCCGGGACGTGAGGCGACATTTTGGGTGCCTGGGCCACGATGGTGCTGTCCACATTGCCCACAGCCCAGCCAGCTTGACCCACACGCCTGACCACCTCTGCCAGCAAGGCCACTGAATCAGCGCCTTTGAAGGCAGGATCGGTGTCGGGAAAGTGGCGGCCGATGTCGCCCAGACCGGCCGCACCCAGCAGGGCGTCGGTGATGGCATGCAGCAGCGCATCCGCGTCTGAATGGCCCAGCAGGCCGTGCGTGTGCTCGATGGTGACGCCACCCAGGATCAAGGGACGCCCCGTCACCAGGGCGTGTGTGTCCCAACCTTCTCCAACTCGAATCGTCATTTCAGTCCTCTCGACAAGCATGGTGCGTCCAGCGGCCTCCATTTTGGGGCCAACAAGGCGCGCGCTCAAACGCACCAAAATGGTTCTAACAAGCAGGTGACTTGATTGACGCCGCCCTTCAGCGCCCCAAATTTGGGCAAATTTCGCGCACAACAACAGAACACGCACTCACCAAACTGGCCCATTTTTTGCTTTTATTGGTGCATAACTTGATTTTTGTGCCGCACTCGACCCCAAGTCGGTGCGGTTTTCTTTCTTCCATTCACTTCGACATTCAGGCATTTCATGGAGTCATTGAAACAAGGCACGGATGCGCTGTTCATCCTGTTGGGCGCCGTCATGGTTTTGGCCATGCACGCCGGGTTTGCATTTCTGGAGCTGGGCACGGTGCGCGGCAAAAACCAGGTCAATGCACTGGTCAAGATCCTGGTGGATTTTTGCGTGTCCACCATCGCGTACTTTTTTGTGGGCTACACCGTGGCCTATGGCGTTGACTTTTTCAGCGGTGCCGAGGTGCTGGCGCAAAAGAACGGCTACGAGCTGGTCAAGTTTTTCTTCTTGCTGACCTTTGCCGCCGCCATCCCGGCCATCATCTCTGGCGGGATTGCCGAGCGGGCCAAATTTCACCCGCAGATGCTGGCCACAGCAGTGATCGTCGGGCTGCTCTACCCTTTGTGCGAAGGCGCGGTCTGGGCCAACAAGTTCGGCTTTCAAACCTGGCTTGAAAGCATCACGGGCGGGCCCATGCATGACTTTGCCGGCTCGGTGGTGGTCCATGCCTTCGGGGGCTGGATCGCCCTGCCCGCCGTGCTGATCCTGGGCGCCCGGCGCAACCGCTACCGCAAGGATGGCGGCATGTCGGCCCACCCGCCTTCCAGCATCCCTTTCCTGGCCTTGGGCTCGTGGATCCTGGCGGTGGGCTGGTTTGGCTTCAATGTGATGAGCGCGCAGACCATCGACAAGATCTCGGGCCTGGTGGCCGTGAACTCACTGATGGCCTTGGTGGGCGGCACATTGGTGGCGGCTTTGCTGGGCAAGAACGACCCCGGCTTTGTGTACAACGGTCCATTGGCTGGGCTGGTCGCCGTTTGCGCTGGGTCGGACGTCATGCACCCTGCGGGCGCCTTGGCCGTGGGTGCGATCGCCGGCGCCATCTTCGTGTTCATGTTCACCTTGACGCAGAACAAGTGGAAGATCGACGATGTGTTGGGCGTTTGGCCGCTGCATGGGCTGTGCGGCGCCTGGGGCGGTATTGCGGCGGGCATCTTCGGGCAAAAGGCCCTGGGCGGGATTGGCGGCGTTCACCTGGGCGCGCAAGTGCTGGGCACGGTGCTGGTCGTGGGTTTTGCCCTGGTGTCCAGCCTGGTGGTGTATGGCGTGCTGAACAAAGTGTTGGGCTTGCGGCTGTCTCAGGAAGAAGAATTTGAGGGCGCCGACTTGTCCATCCACCGCATCAAGGCCACCCCCGAGCAAGAGGTATCTTGGTGATGCCGCATTCATGAAGAAGGGTAAAGGTGGCGCGGGCTTGGGGATAACGTGCTTCAAGCCCAACCCGGGCTTGAAGAAAATGCTCACCACCGCCTCCAAGAAATCCAACAAATGAAGTACCGCCAGCCTTCCCTTCGCCTGTTGTCCTGTGTTTTTGCCTCGGCGCTCTGGTGTGCATCACCGGCCCACGCCATCGTCAATGGCACCAGCACCACCAGTTTCACCGCGGTGGGCGAGTTAGGCGGCGCTTCGGGCGTGCTCATCGCCGACAACTGGGTCTTGACGGCTGCCCACGTGGCCAATGGCCTGACGGTGGGGAGCAGCAGTTTTGACTCGCTGAGCGGCGCCTCATTGATCGATGCGGTCTACACCTTCTCTAGCGCGGCTTTCCCCAACAACGACATTGCCCTGGTGCACTTGACCACTGCATTGGACACGGCCACGCCCATCCTCAATGATCAGGTGATCAAGAACAACCAAGTGGCATCGCTGGGCACCTTGACGATGGCCACCGCACAGAACCAGACCCCCAATGGCTTTGCCACCACACTGGCCTCGGGTGCGATCATCACGAATACCCAGAATAACGTGACGTCCACCGTGAACTGGCTCATCACGGATGGACAAGCGTATTTGCAAGGCGGGGACAGCGGCAGCGCCCTATTCAAAGGCGTGGTGAGCGACAGCGCCGGCTCTTTGCTCCTGGGCATTGCCTCGGCCGCCCTGACTGGCGACACCGGCAATTCAGAAGGATCGGCTTTTGTGCAGGTGGCCAATTACAAGAGCTGGATCAATGCCACGATGGCCAGTTCGGGCCAGAAGGCGATTTGGGCATCAAGCGTGCCAGAGCCTTCCACCTTGGCCCTGTATGCCATGGCAGGATTGGCCATCTTGGCCTTCAGGACTGGACATTTTGGACGAAATGGCTAAAATAGCCAAACCGATCGTGGAAATACGATCAGACAGCGACCATTGAGGGCGTCCAACATGACCGCACTGACCTTGCGCAACCACCGTGGTGAACAGGTGGAAGTCCCTGAGTTTTCAGCCACCGAGGCTAAAAACAGCTTCGGGCTGGTGCTTGACACGGCTTTCAGCCAAGGCATGGTGGCCATCACCAAGCGTGACCGGCCCACCGCCATCGTGCTGTCCATGGACGCCTACCAGGCCTTGCTGGATGGCCAGCACCAACCGCTGGACAGCCTGACGCAAGAATTCGATCACCTTTTGCAGCGCATGCAGACCCTGGCTTCGCGAGATGCCTTGATGGATGCCTTTGACGCCCCCCCTGATGAACTGGGCCAGGCTGCGGTGGCATACGCCACATCGACACGCCCTTGATGCGTCCACTCCAGCACACGGAACACACCGTGCCGCTGCCTTATAAAAAAATCAGAGAGATCCTGCCGTGGCATCAACTGCCCACGTCCCCCGCATTTTCGTTCTGGCGGGCACCAATGGTGCCGGCAAGAGCAGCATTGGTGGCGCCAACATTCGCCGCCGTGGGGGCCACTATTTCAACCCCGACGAAGCGGCTGCAGCCATTCGCCGCGCACAGCCGCACCTGAGCGCCACGCAAGCCAACAGCGCCGCCTGGCACGAGGGCAAGCGCCTGTTGCAGCAAGCCATCGCGCAAAAGCTGGACTACAACTTCGAGACCACGCTGGGCGGGCGCAGCTTCACCCGTTTGCTGGAGCAAGCCGCTTTACAGGGCTTCGAGGTGCGCCTCTGGTACGTGGGCCTGCTCAGCGCCGACCACCACATTGCACGGGTCAAGGCACGCGTGGCCAAGGGCGGGCACGACATCCCCGAAGTGGATATTCGCCGGCGTTTTGACCAAAGCCGCCTTCAGCTGATTCAGTTGTTGCCCCACCTGACCGAATTGCGGGTGTACGACAACACGGTCGAGGCCGACCCTCAGGCCGGGCTTGCGCCGCAACCCAGGTTGGTGCTGCATTGGCAAGGGGCCCAGCACCAAGGAGCGCAGACGCCTGCTCGGGTAGTGGCCCCTGCGCAGGCCGCCGCTTTGGCCGACACCCCTGACTGGGCCAAGCCCATTTTGGCCGCGGCCTTCAAGGAAGTGGCCAATCCTTCGGTCACCGCACCGGCCGTGTCGCCAACAGCCGTTCGGCCAGCGAGAAATCGCCCGGCCAAGTGAGCTTGAGGTTTTCAAAAGCGCCCAGGACCAGACGCGGCGAGTGGCCCAAAGCCTCGATCGCGCTGGCTTCATCCGTGATGCCAGCCGCGGCCTGAGGCTCACCCAAGACGGCAAGCAGGGCGGGCCGCAGCAGGCCCAAGCGGAACATCTGCGGTGTTTGCGCCGCCCACTTGGCCGCGCGGTCCACTGTGCCCTGAACGCGCGACTCGCCCCCCAGCCCCGGCAACGAGGCCTTCAAGGTGTCGGCCACCGGCAGGGCCAGCAAGCCGCCCACCTCATCGTCCTGGCACTCGTCGATCAAACGGTTGACCCATTCAGGCTGGACCAGACAACGGGCCGCGTCGTGCACCAGCACCCAGTCGTGGGGCTGGGCACCACGGGCCAAAAGCTCGTCCAAGCCATTGGCCACGCTTTCTGCGCGTGAGGCACCACCCACACGAGACACCCAGGCACGGTCGCCTTCAAACCCCGGCACGTGCTGTTCGAACGCGGCATCGTCTGGCGACAGCACGACCAAAATTGCCTGCAAACGCGGCACCGCGGCCAGGGCCGCCAAGGTGTGCGCCACCACGGGCTGCCCTGCCACGGGGTGGTATTGCTTGGGACCACCCACCCCTGCCCGTTCCCCCACGCCCGCGCAGGGCACCAGCGCAAAACAGCGCGGCTGAAAATCGTGGGCAGAAAAGGTCAAAGGCGTGGAGCTGGGCATGCGGGGATTGTCGCCCACCTACAATCAAGCTTCTTTCAGATCAACGCCCGGCCGCAGCCCGCCGCCGGGCGCTTTGCCATTCTCGCGCTGCCCATGTTGCCTTCGCTCAAGCTCCCTTCCATCGCCATTGGCAAACGCTACACCGTGCCCCGCCCCATGGGCTCTGCCGATGCGCTCTTGATCGCCCAGTTTGCCCAAGCGCGCAAGACCGAAGGCCACGTGACCGCGCTGATCGCCGCCGACCCGGCCGACACGCAGCGCCTGATGGACGAGATGGCGTTTTTTGCGCCCGACTTGCGCTGCGCCATCTTTCCCGATTGGGAAACGCTGCCCTACGACACGTTCTCGCCGCACCAGGATTTGATCTCTGAGCGGCTGGCCACCTTGTGGCGCGTGCAGCAAGGTGTGGCCGCCGACACGGGCGTGGACGTGGTGCTGCTGCCCGCCACCACAGCCCTGACGCGCCTGGCCCCGCCCTCCTTCCTGGCGGCCTACACCTTCCATTTCAAGCAAAAGCAAAAGCTCAACGAGGCCGCGCTCAAGTCGCAGCTGACCCTGGCGGGCTACACCCACGTCAGCCAGGTGGTTTCGCCCGGTGAATACGCGGTGCGTGGTGGTTTGATCGACCTCTTCCCCATGGGGTCGCTGGTGCCCTACCGGGTTGACCTGTTCGGTGATGAGATCGACTCGATCCGCACCTTTGATCCCGACACCCAGCGCAGCCTTTATCCTGTGCCTGAAGTGCGCCTGCTGCCCGGCCGCGAGTTCCCGATGGACGAGGACGCGCGCGCAGCCTTCCGCAAGCGCTGGCGCGAGAAGATCGAAGGCGATCCCACCCGAGCCCGCCTGTACAAGGACATCGGCAACGGCATGGTGCCCGGCGGCATCGAGTTCTACCTGCCGCTGTTCTTCGACCAGACCGCCAGCATCTTCGAGCACTTAGGTGAAAAGGCCGTGCTGGTGTTGCATGGCGAGCTGGACGAGACCTTGCGCAAATTCTGGGTGGAGACCCGCGAGCGCCATCGTTTTTTGCAGCACGACCCCGAGCGCCCCTTGCTGCCGCCCGAAGAGCTCTACCTCAAGACCGAAGACTTCTTCACCCTGGCTGGCGCACACGCGCAGCTGTCCATCCGCGGCAGCGAGCCGGTGGATTGGGCCCGTCCGCTGCCCGACTTGTCCGCAGAACGCAATGCGCAAGAGCCTTTGCGCAAGCTGCAGGCCCACCTGAAAATCGCGACGCAACGCGTGCTGGTCATCGCTGAAAGCAACGGCCGCCGAGAGAGCCTGTTGGAGCTGCTGCGCGACCACCAGATCGACCTGCCCAGCGTGGACTCCTTGAAGGCGTTCGAGGCCAGCGACCACCGCATGGCCATGGCCGTGGCGCCCTTTGCTGGCGGCTTCATCTGGCAAGACCTGAGCGGCAACAACCAAGGCCTGCAGTTCATCACCGAGACCGAGTTGTTCGACGCCGCGCCCACCACGCGCCGTCGTCGCAAGCAAGAGCAGACTACCGACGTCGACTCGCTGATCAAGGACTTGTCCGAGTTGAACGTGGGCGACCCGGTCGTGCACGCCAACCACGGCATCGGGCGCTACCAGGGCTTGATCAACCTGGACTTGGGCACCGGCCCATCCGAGTTCCTGCACCTGGTCTATGCCGACGCGGCCACGCTGTATGTGCCCGTGTCGCAGCTGCAGTTGATCAGCCGTTACACCGGCGTCAGTGCCGACGAAGCCCCGCTGCACCGCCTTGGCTCGGGCCAGTGGGAAAAGGCCAAGCGAAAGGCCGCAGAACAGGTGCGCGACACCGCCGCCGAGCTGCTCAACCTGTACGCCCGCCGCGCCGCCCGCGAAGGCTTTGCTTTCCGCTTCAGCGCCCAGGACTACGAGGCCTTCGCAGCCAGCTTCGGCTTCGAGGAAACCGCCGACCAGCGCGCCGCCATCCACGCCGTCATCCAGGACATGATCAGCCCCCGCCCCATGGACCGCCTGGTCTGTGGCGACGTGGGTTTCGGCAAGACCGAAGTGGCCTTGCGCGCGGCCTTCGTGGCCGTGACGGGTGGCAAGCAAGTGGCCATCCTCGCACCCACCACGTTGCTGGCCGAGCAGCATTACCAGAACATCTCAGACCGCTTCTCGCAGTGGCCGGTGCGCGTGGCCGAGATGTCGCGCTTCCGCTCCACCAAGGAAATCAAGGCCGCGATGCAGGGCTTGGAAGACGGCACCATCGACATCGTCATCGGCACGCACAAATTGCTCAGCGAGTCGGTCAAGTTCAAGCGCCTGGGCCTGCTGGTGATCGACGAGGAACACCGTTTTGGTGTGCGCCACAAGGAGGCCATCAAGGCCATGCGCGCCGACATCGACGTGCTCACCCTCACCGCCACGCCCATCCCGCGCACGCTGGGCATGGCCATGGAAGGCCTGCGGGACCTGAGCGTCATCGCCACCGCTCCTCAACGCCGCCTGGCCATCAAAACCTTCGTGCGCAGTGAGTCCAGCGGCGTGATCCGCGAGGCCGTGCTGCGTGAACTCAAGCGCGGCGGTCAGGTCTATTTCCTTCACAACGAAGTCGACACCATCGAGAACCGCCGCGACAAGCTCAGCGAGCTGATCCCCGAGGCCCGCATCGCCATCGCCCACGGTCAGATGCCTGAGCGTGAGCTGGAGCACGTGATGCGCGACTTCGTGGCCCAGCGCCACAACGTGCTGCTGTGCTCGACCATCATCGAGACCGGCATTGACGTGCCCACCGCCAACACCATCATCATGAGCCGCGCCGACAAATTCGGCCTGGCACAGTTGCACCAGTTACGCGGCCGCGTGGGCCGCTCGCACCACCAGGCCTACGCCTACCTGCTGGTGCCCGACATCGAAGGGTTGACCAAACAGGCCCAGCAGCGCCTGGACGCGATCCAGAGCATGGAAGAGCTGGGCAGTGGTTTCTACCTGGCCATGCACGACCTGGAAATCCGTGGCGCTGGCGAGGTGCTGGGCGACAACCAGAGCGGCAACATGATGGAAGTGGGCTTCCAGCTCTACAACGAGATGCTGGGCGAAGCCGTGCGTTCACTCAAGGCGGGCAAAGAGCCCGACCTGCTCTCGCCCCTGGGCCTGTTTGGCGGCGGCACCGACATCAACCTGCATGCCCCCGCCCTGCTGCCCGACAGCTATTGCGGCGACGTGCATGTGCGCCTGAGCCTGTACAAGCGCGTGGCCACGGCCGATTCCATCGACAAGATCGAGGCCATGATGGAAGAGATCATCGACCGTTTCGGCAAGTTGCCACCACAAGCACAAACGCTGTTCGACACGCACCGCCTGCGCGTGCAGGCCAAGCCCTATGGCGTGCAGAAGGTCGATGCCACGCCTGGCCTCATCAACATCACCTTCCGCGCCAATGCACCGGTGGAGCCCATGCGCATCATTGAGCTGGTGCAAAAAAACCGCCACATCAAGCTGGCGGGCAATGACAAATTACGTGTCGAAAAGTCATTGAGCGACCCCAAGGACCGGGCGCAATACGTGCGCGATTTGTTGAAATCGCTCGGGCAGCCCATCAAGTAACCACGCCATCCCTAGTTTGAATACTGGTGCCGCCGGATCTGGCCCGCTAGGATCAAAAAGTTGTACCTTGCTCAGGCAGCAGGCGTGGCCTGGGTTTGTCCTTTAGCTTCTTCAAACAGGAGGTGAATGTGAACCAACTTACCTTGTCCAAGCTGTTGCCGGCGGCGCTGCTCGCGGCCAGTGCGCTGGTATCCACCGCGCAGGCCGAAACGCAGCCGGTGAACTTCAACGTGCTGAACGTGGCGGCCGTGCTGCCCACGCCTTTCAATGCCGGTGACAACCTCCGGCTCAACACCCTCGTGACCGATGAGGTTGGCCCGCTCAACCAGTCGATCACCTTCACGGTGGGCCCCGGCATCGGCAGCTTCACGGGCGAAGCCGCCTGGGAGATCTCGACCGCAACCGGCACCGGCCCGCGCCTGACAGGCGTGAACCTGGACTTGTTCGACGCCAGCAACACGCTCATTGCCAGCGACACCTTCCTGGGCACGCTGGGCGGTTTTGCCCACTCGACACTGGCAGGCGCGATCGGGCCGGGCACCTACAAACTGGTGGCCACCGGCACCGGGGTGCGCGACTCTTCGCTGGACGTGACATTGAGCTTTGCAGCGGTTCCAGAACCCCAGGCCTACCTGCTGATGCTGGCCGGATTGGGTGTGGCCGGCGCCGCGGTACGACGTCGCCGCTGACACCACGGTCGATTTGACCGGTGCAAGGGTGCGGTGGAGAGGGCTGATAATCCCGCCAGCCGCACCCACACCGTCAAATCCATGAGCCTTGCCCCCGAACACGCCCCCGGCCTCGTCCTCCAACGCTTCACCCCGCCTCTGAAGCTCAGCGACTTCAAGGCCATCGCCTTCGACATGGACTCCACGCTGATCAGCATCGAGTGCATCGACGAGATCGCCGACGCCGTGGGCAAGAAGGCCGAAGTGGCGGCCATCACCGAAGCAGCCATGCGCGGCGAAATCACCGACTTCAAGGACAGCCTGACACGGCGTGTCGCCCTGCTGAAAGGCGTGCCTGCCGAGGCCCTGCAAGAGGTCTACGACCAGCGCCTGAAAATCAATCCCGGGGCACCCGAATTGATCAACGCTGCCAAAGCCGCAGGCCTGCAAACCCTGCTGGTGTCGGGCGGCTTCACCTTCTTTGCAGACCGCGTCAAGGCGCGCCTGGGCATGCACGAAGCACACTCCAACCTGCTGGAGATAGAAGGCGGCTTGCTCACGGGCCGCGTGTTGGGCGACATCGTTGATGGCGAGGCCAAGAAGCAGCACCTGTTGGCCCTGTGCGCCAGGCTGCAGTGCGACCCCAGGCAAGCCATCGCCGTGGGGGATGGGGCCAACGACTTGCCCATGATGAACGTGTCAGGCCTGAGTGTGGCCTTCCACGCCAAACCCAAGGTGCGGGAGCAGGCCATGATCGCCATCAACACGGGCGGCCTGGACCGCGTGCTGGAGGTGCTGGCGATCTAAAAGGCACAGCCTTTCACCAGAGCCCGCATCACCCTCGATTGGCGGCAAATGGCAAGGCCTCCACGGGCGGCTGCACCAAGGGCAGCCCTCCATCGTTTTCAGAGTGCAGTTTGACCAGCATGGCATCGGCCTCTTGCATGGCCAGCGACAGCACGGCCACGAAGGTGTCGATGTCGCTTGGAGCATGGTCGGCCATGACCTGCAGCCTCAGGCGCGCAGCGTCACGCGGCACCGCGGGGTATTCCACGGCATTGGCGATCGCGCCACCCGCCAGCAGGAACCGCGACACCATGCGGCATTGCGAGGTCCCGCCCATCAGCACGGGCACCACGGCGCTGGGCACGCCCATCACGGTGCACCCCAAGGCCCCAAGCTTGGAGCGCAACGACAAGGTGTTGGCGTGCAAGCGCCGGCGGCGCTCGGCGCCCTCTTCAGAACGAACGATCTCCAGCGCCTTGAGCACCACCAGCGCCTGCACGGGCGACATCGCGTTCGAGAAGGTGTGCGGCCCGCAACCAAAGCGGATCGCCAGCTTCAGGCCAGGCTCATTGCTGGCCACGAAGCCGCCATTGGATGCGAAGGTTTTGGAGAAGGTCCCCAGCACCACATCGATCTTGCCCAACATGCCCTGCTCCTGCATGGCGCCCAGGCCTTCTGGCCCCATGCTGCCCAGGTCGTGCGCCACGTCCACCAGCAAGGTGGCCTGGTAGCGGTGTGCCAGTTCCTGGTGTGCCTTCAGGTCAGGCACGTCCGAGTCCATGGAAAAGAGTGACTCGGTGACCACCAGGATGCCGGCCGAAGGGTGGTTTTCGCGCACAGCCATCAGTTGCCGCTCAAGGGCGTGGACTGACAGGTGGTCAAAGGTGTGCACATGCCGGGTGGCCGCCCGGGCACCATCTTGAAGGCATGCGTGGGCCAGCCGGTCAATCACCACGTGATCACGATCGCGCACCAGCGCCCGTATGGCACCATAGCCCGCCGCCCAACCCGTGGGGAACAAGGAGCAATCTTTCAAGTGCAGCCAGTCGGCCAGCTCGCATTCAAGCTGCACCGAGGCTTCGCTGTTGCCCATCAAGGCAGCGCTGCCACCCACGTGCACACCCAACTGCTCAATGGCATGCACCGCAGCTTGGCGAATCAGAGGATGGCTGGACAAGGACAGGTAATCCTGGCTGCCAAAGTTGACGCCTTCGGCCAAGGGGCGCCCGCGCCGGTCCTTGGCCCGGGCCCACGGCAACACCGCGCCCACGATCTGTTTGGAGAAGGTGTCCAGCCCGTATTCGTCGAGGATGTCCCACCCCATGGGCAGGATGCTCAAGCGGCCCAGCAGGGATTCGGGCGCAGCGTTGGATTGACGGCTCGCCACCGATTTGTCCATGAAGCTGACGTAATCAGCCAAGGTGCCCTGCAGTGCCAGATTGAGTTTGTCCATCCCCCTAATCTATTAGCATTTGCGGAAATTTATCACCATGCGGCATACCCTACATGAGGGGTAGCGAAAACGGATAACGCTCCGCATCTACCTCATCAGGTCTTGGCTTGGGGCATCACCACGATGCCATCTTCATCGGCATAGACCCAATCACCGGGGCGCACCCACACGCCCTGGATCTGCACCGGCACATCGGCCTGGCCCTCCTTGCGCTTCTCGGTGGGCCAAGGCATCAATGCCAGCGCGCGGATGCCCACATCGCACTCGGCCAATTCGGCCGAATCGCGCACGCAACCATCCACGATCACACCAGCCCAACCGTTGTTGGCCGCCGCCTTGCCCAGGTTGCCACCCACCAGGGCACGACGCAGCGAGGCACCGCCATCCACCACTAGCACACGGCCATGGCCGGGCGAATCTACCGCTGCTTTGACCAGGGTGTTGTCTTCGAAGCACTTGACCGTGCTGACCGGGCCGCTGAACTTCAGTCGCTTGCCGTAGTCCTTGAAAACAGGTGGCAAGACGCGGAAGGCGCCGTCGGTGTCGTTCTTGTGGTCATCGCACAGGTCGCAGGTCGCAAAGTCAGTGGTCATGGCTTCTCCTTGTCAAAAAAACAAACGTTCAGGTCGATCACACCCGATTGTCTGCGCAAGAAGACGGGCCCCGGCACTCAATGGCCAAACAAGCCCTTGATCACACTGCCCACGCCCTCGACCATGCCCCCCAAGGTGACACCGAGCGATTCGGCCAGGCCCGCTGCTGCACGCACTGCCAGCTGTTCGTTGAGCGAAAACTTCGGGTCGTCCAGACGGCCATCCAGCGAGAACTTCAGCTCGATGCGGCCCTTCTCGGACATGGACGCGATGACCGCACGGCGCGGCACGCCCGCAAAGGTGCCGAGCAATCCACCGCCATCGTTCAACTCAAGTCCCGTCAAGGTGATGACGCCCGGCGCGCGCAAGTGGTTCTTCACCACCGACGCATCGAAGACCAGGTCCAGCGTGCCAGCGCGCACGCCGCCTTCGTTCAACTTCACCAGGTAGGGCTGCAAGGCAATCAAATCAACACCTGCCAGTTGGCCCTTGAGCTGGGCATCGTGCGTGGCAGGCGTGAACTCGCCAGCCACCTTGATCCGGCCATCGCGGTGCGGCCCTTTGACCATGCCTTGCAGATCGATGTGCATGGCCTGGTCCAGGGCCGGTATGGCAATGTGGTCCAGCTCAATGGCCAGCTCATTGATGCGGATGGCATGCGCGGGCTTGCGCACGCTCGCATCGTAGAAGTCCAGTTGCGACTTCGTCATCGACACGTGGCCGATCTGGATGTTGGGCGCGGCCTTGTCCGAGCTTGGGGACTCCTTGCTGGCGGCCGACCCTGGCTTGGCCGTGTGGTCGAACAAGGCGGGCAACACTTGCAGCTTGCCATCGGATGAACGCAACACCGACATGTAGGCGCCCTCGACATCCACGCTGCGCACGCGCCAGGCATTGCCGAACAGGCTCGCCATCTCGGGCACGACGATGACGCGCGCGGCCCGCAACTCGTCTTGTGCAGGCCACCCGACGCGGCTGGCCCGCACTTGAAGGTCGCGCAGTTCGACGCTGGCCCAGCCGACTTTCAAGGATCCCACGGAGGCACCCGGCCCCAATGCCCTTTCGATATTGCCGTGCAAGCGCCGAACCGTCACCTGGAACGCCAAGACACCCAGCACCGCCACCGTGGCCAACACGGCGCCGGCCCGCCACCAGAATCGATGCTTCATGGGGTCACGCGGCACTCACTTGCAGCACGATCTTGCCAATGTGATCACTGCCCTCCATCAGGCGGTGGGCGTCGGCCACCTTGGCCAACGGAAAAACCGCGTGGATCAAGGGTGCGCAACGGCCAGCGTCCAGCACAGGCCAGACCTTGGCTTTCAAGTCAGCCGCGATCGCCGCTTTTTCTTCGGTGGTGCGTGGCCTCATGGCCGAGCCCGTGACCAGCAGGCGTTTGCCCATGATCTGCGCGAGGTTCACATCCTTGACCACGGTGCCGCCCATGAAGGCCAGCAACAACAGCCGGCCATCCATGGCCAGCGAGGCCAGGTTGCGGGCGAAATACGAGGCACCCATGATGTCCAGGATCACATCCACCCCGCGCCCTTGTGTGTGTTCCGCGATGGCTTGCTGAAAATCCCGCTCACGGTGATTGATGACCAGCTCAGCGCCCAATTGCAGGCAAGCTTCGCGTTTGGCCTCGCTGCCCACCGTCACGAAAGGGTGCGCACCGAATTCGCGGGCCAGTTGGGTGGCGGTGGTGCCAATGCCGCTGCCACCACCGTGCAGCAGCACGGTCTCGCCAGCCTTCAAACGCCCCATCTGGAACAGATTGGCCCAGACCGTGAAAAACGTTTCCGGCAGGGCCGCCGCGCGTATGGCGTCATAACCCTTGGGCCAAGGCAAGGCCTGCGTGGCAGGCACCACAGCGTGCGTGGCATAGCCACCCCCGTTGGTCAGCGCACAAACCTTGTCGCCCACCTTGAAGCCAGTGACATCACTGCCCATGGCCAACACCTCGCCAGCCACCTCCAGGCCCAGGAAAGGACTGGCCCCTGGTGGCATGGGGTAGTGGCCATTGCGTTGAAGGATGTCAGGCCGGTTGATGCCTGCCGCTTCAACGTGGATGAGCAACTCACCGGCGGCGGGCTCGGGCACCAAGGCCGTGGCCAGATGCAGCACCTCCGGCCCACCGGGCGCGGAAAAAGCAATGTGGTTCATCTGGCTGGGCAGCGGCATGTTCGGTCACCAATGAAGGTCTGGATCTTTTTTCAGTAAAAATTGCGCGGTCAACACCACCCAGCCCAGCGCGCATTTGAAGAGCGTGGCGGCAAGCGTTGGCTTGGCACAGCGGTTCTCGATCGCATCCATGGCACCACCCTTTTCCAAGAAATCAGGCTACTGACATGATTGTCAAGGCAATGGCCGTGCCAGCCCTCCCCCTTCAGCGGGAATGCCAAAAAGAGGGCAGATCGATAAGATAAACGCACTTTCAAGCTCGGGGCCGGCAGTGATGAGATCACATGCTGCAGTTCATCAACGCTTGAAGACCTTCGCATTCACGGTCGCCGTTGGCCAAGCAGTCTTCAAGCGGAACCCCTCAGCGGCAGTGATTCACTGCAGCCCCCAGCGCGAGGTTCGTGGTTTGCCACTCAAGGCCATCACAACCACAGAAAGCCAGGAGCCAACATGAAGCCTCACAAAATGGGCAACAAGTCAGCCAACGCACCCACGGGGATGTTGTCCTACTTGGCCCACATTGGCCGGTCCATGTTCCACCACCACGACGACGATGCCTCGCAGCAGGCCGAGCGCTATTGGGCGGTCATGTACGTCGATGCCAATGGCGTCTTGCAGAACACCACCGTCAGCGTGGTGGCGGTTCATCCAGGCCTGCGCAGCGTCACCGTGCGTCGTGAAGCCGATGAACAGGAGATCATCTTGCGGGTCAGCAAGATCGTTGAAGCCATCGACATTCGCACCGGGCGCCGCATTGATGTGGGCCACTGGCTGGCTCATCTGCCACGGTAGGTTCTGGCATGCAAGTGTCAGTTCTTTCCGACACTTCAATTGACGAAGCTCTGACAACGCGCGACAACGACGAGGTCTACATTGAAGTTGTGTTGGACCCAGCTTTGACAGCGCCGAACGCCAGTCAGTTCGCCAACGCTGTGGAAAGGAAGCCATGAAAGTACCGTGTTCCTCCTCGGCCGCCCCCTTGGCCCATTTGACAGCCGTCCACCTTTTGGGCCGCATTCTTGAACGCCTGGACCACAACGACGGCGCCACGGGCCGCACCCGTTATCAGTTGGCCATGCGGCACCTCACCGAAGCGCTTGACCGGGTCGAGCACACCTTCGTGGTGCGGCAGGTGCTGGAAGCGAATCCCGCGCCTGCCAATAATGCATTAATGCCGGAATAGAAGTTCATCTTAAATTTCTGTATTGACAGAAATAATAGAAGCATTCCACAATGCTTCCATGAACCTGTCACCCACACTCTCACGGTTTGTATTGCATTGGGGCGAAATGGGTACCCGCTGGGGCGTGAATCGTACCGTCTCGCAAATCCACGCCTTGCTCTACATCCACGGTCGGCCCATGCACGCTGAGGAAATCGTCGACACCCTGGGCGTGGCCCGCTCGAATGTCAGCAACAGCCTGCGCGAACTGCAAAGCTGGAAGCTCGCCCGCCTAGTCCACTTGCCCGGCGACCGGCGTGATCACTTCGAGACCTCTACCGACATCTGGGAAATGTTCCGGACCATCGTGCGAGAACGCGAACAGCGAGAACTGGCCCCGACCATGACCGTGCTGCGCGATCTGCTTGCCGACCCCGCCCTGAGCAAGGAACCCGCAGAAGTGCGTCTGCGCCTCAAGGCCACCCTCGAATTCCTCGAAATCCTGACCGCCTGGAGTGACGAGATGCTGCGCCTGGACGTGGCCACGCTGACCAAGGTGCTCAAGTTGGGTGCCCGTATCAAGAAATTGCTGGGCCGAGAAGCCGACGCCAAGACCTGACATTTTTTTGATCTGAAATTTCTCTTAAAACAGAAATAACAGAATTCATCAGAAGGAAAATATCATGACCACCGCACGTTCCAGCTACCCGCTCACCCTGCTGTACGACGCTTCTTGCCCTGTGTGCCGACTTGAGATGGACGAACTTCGCCACCGCAACGTCCAGGGCCGGTTGGCCTTCGTGGACATCAGCGCCCCTGACTTCGACCTGGCTCAGTACTGGCCAGCGTCCGCCCAAGGCGATACCAGCGGCCCTCCAACCATGCAAGACATGAACGCCGCCCTTCACGGCATCGGCCCTGATGGACATGTCTTCACTGGGGTTGAAACCATCCGGCTGGCCTATGCTGCCGTGGGCCTGGGCTGGTTATGGGCTCCCACCCGCTGGCCCCTGCTGCGGCCCATGACCGACGTGGCCTACCGCTGGTTCGCGCGCCATCGTTACGAGATTTCATCCGCCCTGGGGCCACTGGTCAGTCGAATAGAACAACGGCGCGCACGAGCCCGCATGGCCCGCATGCAGCGATGCCACGATGGGCATTGCGAGATGTAGTCGATCCACGTGAGCATTGCAGGGAGAACACCATCATGAGAAGAAGCATCCTGATCCTCGGCGCCTCCGGCTGCATTGGCGGCGCCATCGCCTCGACCTTGCGGGCTCGTGGTCATCTGGTCACCGAGGGCCGCAGAACCATCGTGTCCGGCACGGCATCCCAACTGCACGTTGATTTCGCCGACGACATCACGCCCCAAGGTTGGGCCCATCGATTGAACACCGCTGGGCGCTTCGACGTGGTAATCAACGCGGTGGGTATCCTGATGCCGAATGAGCGCAACAGTTTTGAACGCATCCATGCTGAGGGGCCTGCAGCGCTTTTCCAAGGCGCGGCGTTGGCCGGCGTGCGACGCGTGATTCAGATCTCGGCCCTTGGCGTGGGGCCCGAGCCCCATCACCTGCAAACTGCTTACGCGCTGACCAAGCTGCGGGCCGACGAGGCCTTGATTGAGTTGGCGCGGCAGGGCTTGGTCGATGGCATCGTGGTGCGCCCCTCCTTGGTGTACGGACCCGGCAGTCAGAGCGTCGCCCTCTTTCAACAGCTGGCCCGACTGCCTGTGGTGGGATTGCCAGGGCTGGGCCGCCAACGCGTCCAACCCATCCATGTGCTGGAACTGGCCGAAGTCGTGGCACGCATGGCCGAACACGATTCTCCCATCGGAAGTTCAAGCGGTTGGGTGCAGGAACTGGCCGGACCGGCTGTTCTGAGCTACCGCGAAATGCTGCACCAGTACCGACGCTCGCAAGGCTTGGGCGACCCAGTGTGGCTGCCAGTGCCCATGCCCCTCATGCGGCTGGGCGCACAACTGGCTCGCCACCTCGACCAGCAAGCCTTCAGCCCCGACACACTGACGATGCTGGAACACGGCAACACCAGCGCGGAGAACGCGGCTTCTTACTGGCTAGGACGGGCGCCCACAGGCATGGAACAGGCGCTGGTGTTGCCGGCCTGGGTGACATTGCCAGACTGGATGCGCCTTGGCCTGCATGCCACCTTGGCATTCATGTGGATCTACACCGCCATGATCACTGCGCTTTGGCCGCACGAGTCCCACGTGCTCGACCTTCTCGCGCGCTGCGGCTTTAGTGGCGATTGGGGTTGGCGCATGATGGCGCTGTCCTGCACGTTCAACACCGCGATGGGCCTGGCGCTGCTGCGCCGCCATCCGGGTGCCTGGACTTACGCCTTGCAGGCTGGTGCCATCATGGGCTACACCGCCACCGCAGCATGGAACATGCCCGAATTGACCATCGACCATTGCGGCCCCTTGGTCAAGAATGTGCCGGTGCTGGCCACCGTCATGTTGCTTTGGCTGAGCGTGCCGCTGTCAGGCCGTGCCGTCCAGGATCAGGCGGGTCACGCCTTGAGGATCGACCCACATGGGCACATGACCCCACTTGGCCGGACTGAGCCATCTCGTGCTTGACGGCAATTGATCACGGCGCCGCGCACCAGGAGTCAACAACCAATCCCGGGTGCCGAAGGCCACCGTCAGTGGGCAGGCGATGGCCTGACCTCCTGTGAAAACCCCCGCGTTGGCCATGGTGGCCTCAAAGCCTGGCGCCAAGGCGAACTCCATCGCCGAGCGAGACGCGTCGCTGGCTGGCATGCGGCGGCTGCCGAATGAGAGCGGTATCGACAACAGCAGCTCTCGCAACATGCCCGACTTCATTGCCAGCTCCACACCACCTGGCGACAGCCTGGTGGCCGCGCGCATGAAACCAAAGAAGTGCTTCACCCAAGCCGCCGGATGCTCCTTCCAAAGGCCCGCCGGAGAAATTGCGACAACCGAACGGGCCCGACCCAGACGGGCCACTTCCAAGGCCATCCAGCCACCCAGTGAGTTGCCGACCACATCAACCGGCCCATGGATGCCCATGGCGTCGAGCGTGTCCAACAAGGCCCGCACCAGGTTCGGCACGGTGGGCTGCACACCCATGGGCAATGCAGGCGTCTTGCCGAATCCCGCGGTGTCGAAGGCCAATACCCAACGGTGCTTCGCCAACTGGTCCAGCACCGGTGACCAGGCAAAGCTGGACATGCCAATGCCGTGCAGCAAGACCAATGGTCGCCCTTCACCTCGCTCTTCACAGTGCCACATCAGGCGGTCCTTTTAGTCAGTCGTGTCGGATCTGCGATTTGTTCTCAAACATAACAATTTACCAGATTCAATCAGGGGCACGACAACTTGTCGAGCAGCGTCAGCAGTTGCTGGCGCTCTTCTTGTGTCAAGCGGTGGGCGGCTCGTTGGTCTTGTTTGAGCACAGCCTGCTCGATCTGCCGCAAGTCTTTCTTGCCCAGTGGTGTCAGGGCCAGGCCGTAGGCGCGTCGGTCACCGGGCACTGCCAGGCGCTCCACATAGCCCATCTCGGACAGGGTGTCGATCAACGCCACCACGCCAGAACGCGCAATGCCCAACACCTCGGCCAGCTCCGTCAGCTTCATTCCTTGGTTGCGGCTGATGATCACCAGGGCTGAAAAGCGTGGAGGCGTGATGTTCCAGGCTTCAAGCGCAGGCAGGAAATCGTTGTAAATCGCGATCTGCGCGCGGCGCACACCATAGCCCACCAGCGAATCGAGCACGCCATAGTCAATGCCCGGCACGTGCGGGTTGAAGCCGCTTTCGGGCGATGCGGGGGCCGAAGGTGTCATGGGCGCTTCCGAGTTGAGGTCAGCGCCCATTATTGCGGCATGGTCACCTGAGGCTCAACGCACCTTGATGACGACCTTGCCCCTGGCACGACCGGATTCGACATATGCCATGGCCTCGTTGGTTGATTCGAAACCAAAGACTTTGTCGATCACGGGGCGAATGGCGCCAGCCTCGATGAGGCGGGTGATCTCACGCAACTGGTCTCCATGGGCTTTCATGAAGAGGAAGGAGTAACCAACGCCCAGCTTTCTTGCCTTTCGCCGGACGGACGAACTGAGCAAGCGCATCACCAGCCGCACGAAGCCGGGTGCGCCAATGGCCTGCCCGAACGCCGGATCCGGCGGCCCTGAAATGGAGATGAGCTTGCCGCCCCTTTTCAATACGCACAGGGACTTGTCGAGCGTCTTGCCGTCCTGGCTGTTGAGCACAACGTCCAGGTCGCGCAGAACGACTTCAAAAGCCTGCGTCTTGTAGTCCACAACGACATCCGCGCCCAGGCTCTTCACCAAGTCGATGTTGGCCGTGCTGGTGGTCGTGGCCACGGTGGCGCCCAGGTGCTTGGCCAATTGGATGGCAAAGGTGCCAACGCCGCCAGAACCCGCCTGGATGAAGACCTTCTGGCCCTTGGTCAGCTTGGCCTTTTCAACAAGCGCCTGCCATGCGGTCAGGCCCACCAAGGGGATGGACGCGGCCTCTTCCATCGACAGGTTCTTGGGTTTGAGCGCCAGCGATGATTCCTTGACGGCGACGAACTCGGCGAAGGTACCGATCCGGAAATCATCGGTGCGGGCATAAACCTGGTCGCCCAGCTTGAACTGCTTGACGAGCAAGCCCACCTTGACCACCACGCCCGCAACGTCGTGGCCCAACACGAGGGGCATTTGGTAAGGAAGAATGAGCTTGAACTCGCCCGCTTTGAGCTTGGAATCCAGCAAGTTCACGGCGGCAGCGTGAACCTCGACCAGGACCTCGTCATCGCGCAGCACTGGCGTGGGAATGTCTTCCTTGGTCAAGGTGCTGTTCTTGCCGTAGCGCTTCAGGATGAATGCTTTCATGGCGTTTCCTTGTCAGCTTCAAAGGCGCAGGTCTTTGCGAATGCCGGAATCCAGCACACTGGCTGGCGCAAACCGGCGCAACAGGCGCATGCGGCTTGCCAGCCCGGGGGCGTAGCGCGCATCGGGGCGATCCGCCAGGGCGGCCTTCAACACGATGTCGGCCACCACCTCGGGGCCATCGGCGCCAACGAGCACTTCTTTCACCCGTTTGTCCACCCGGGCGCGGACATCGCGGTACACATCGATCGGCGCGTCAGGCTTCATCAGGTTGGCGTCAAACGGGGTGTTGATGTAGGCGGGCTCAACGACTGAAACGCGGATGCCCAGGGTGCGCAGCTCGTGGTCCAGCGCTTCAGAATAGCCGGCCACCGCATGCTTGGTCGCAGAGTACAAGGCCATGTAGGGCATGGGCAGGAAGCCCAGCACAGAGCCAATGTTGATGATCCGCCCGCTGGCCTGCCGGCGCATGTGGGGCACGACGGCACGCGTCATGCGGACGATGCCGAAGAAGTTGGTGTCGAAAATGGCCTGAGCCTGTTCGAGCGAGCTCTCTTCAGCGCCTGCCGGGGACACACCAAACCCCGCGTTGTTGACCAGCAGGTCCAGCCTGCCCTCCAGCTGCATCAGTTTTTGCACGGCGGCATCGACGGACTCATCGCTCGTGACGTCAAGCGGCAGCATCTCGAACAGGCCTTTGCTGTTCTGACCACCACGTCGGCTGGTGCCATAAACGGTGTACCCCGCTTGAGTGAGCCGCTTGGCCGTGGCTTCGCCGATGCCCGACGAGGCACCGGTGACGAGGGCAATCTTGCTTTTCATGTTCATGGTGTTTCTCCGGTGTGAAATGCATTTCACATGACGATCATCATGTGTAAACGCGACCAAAATGGAAAGACCTTCATCAAGGCTTCAATTGCGGGTGGGAAGCAGGTGTTTGAGCGCGGCTTCGCGCAGGCTGTCGGACAACGCAGGCTCATCGACAGCACGGGCCAGCACCAGGGCCCCGACCATGGTGGCGATCGTGACGAGCGCGCGCTCATGGGCGCCTGGCTGCCCCCAGTCAGGAGACTGCCGCGCCAGAACATCGACCATTTCCTTGATGTGCCGGGTGGTCACGCGACGCACTTGCGGCGCCTGGCGAGAGGTTTCGGAACCCAGCGCGGCCAGCGGGCAGCCCATTTCAACGCCTTCGGCGTGTTCCTTGGAAAGGTAGGCGCGAAGCATGCTGGCCAGGGCCCTGTCGGCAGGCAGGCTGCTCACCGCCTGGGCGGCGGCCGCTGCCGACTCTGCACAGGCCTTGGCGGCGGCTTCGGCCAGCATGGCCTCGCGTGAATCGAAGTGGGCGTAGAAAGCGCCGTGCGTCAGGCCCGCTTCTTTCATGAGGTCAGCCACACCGGTGCCTGCATAGCCGCTGCGGCGGATTGCCTTGGCGGCCACGGAGACAATGCGCTCGTGTGTGGCCTCTTTGGCGGCAGCTCTGGCGTTGACTTTGGCACTTCGCATGACGATCATAATATCATTATTTTTCAGGTGTGGCCACCGGCCTGATCCAGACCATGTACAGCGCCGGCACGAACACCAATGTCAGCACCGTGGCCGCGATCAGCCCGCCCATGATGGCCATCGCCATCGGGCCCCAGAAGATGCTGCTGGTCAGTGGCACCATGGCCAGCACTGCAGCGGCGGCCGTCAGCACCACCGGGCGTGAGCGGCGCACCGTCGCCTCCACCACGGCCTGCGCCTGCGGCATGCCTGCGGCGATGTCGCTGTCGATCTGGTCCACCAGGATCACGGCATTGCGCATGATCATGCCGCCCAGCGCGATCACCCCCAGCAAGGCCACGAAGCCGAAGGGCGCATTGAAGATCAGCAGGGCCGGCACCACGCCGATGAGCCCCAGCGGCGCGGTGAGGAACACCATCCACATGCGTGAGAAGCTCTGCAGCTGCACCATCAAGATCAGCAACATCACCACCAGCATCAGCGGGAAGACCGCGAACAGCGCCTGATTGGACTTGTCGCTTTCTTCGATGGCGCCGCCTTGCTCGATGCGGTAGCCGGGCGGCAGCTTGTCGATGATCGGCTTGAGAGACGGCCAGATCTTCATCGTGGCCGACGGGCCCTGCACGCCATCGTGCACATCGCTGCGCACGGTGAGCACCATGTCGCGGTTGCGGCGCCACAGCACGGGCTCTTCGAACGTGGGCACGAGCGTGGCCACCTGCGACAAGGGCACCACGGCGCCGCTGCGGGTGAACAGGCTCACGTCGCCCAACTGCTCCAGCGCCAACCGCTCTTTTGGAGCGGCGCGCACGGTCACGTCGATCAGGTCCTCGCCGCGGCGGATCTGTGTGGCGGGCGCCCCGCTCAGCACGGTCTGCATCATGGCCGAGACATCGGTGCTGGTGATGCCCAGCAGGCGAGCCTTGTCTTGGTCAAGCTGCACACGCATGGTCCTCACCTGTTCGTTCCAGTCAAGCTGGGTGTCGCGCACCAGGGGGCTCTGGCGCACGGCGTCGCGCACCTGGTAAGCGATCTCGCGGACCCTGCCTGTGTCCGGCCCCACCACGCGGAACTGCACCGGGAAACCGACGGGGGGGCCAAACTCGAAGCGCGTGACGCGACCGCGCAGGTCGGGGAAGGCCCGCTCGGCCGCGAACAGGTCGAGCAGACGGCGGCGCACGGATTCACGGTCGGCCACATTGGCCGTCTTGATCACGATCTGCGCATAACTCGGGTTGGGCAGCTCAATGGGCAGCGACAGGAAGAAGCGTGGCGCCCCGGCGCCCGTGTAGGCGCTGAAGTGCTGAACCTGGGCATCGCGTTTCAGCACTTCTTCGAAACGCTTGACCTGCGCTTCCGTGGCCGTGAACGAAGCGCCTTCACGCAGGCGCAGATCGACGATGAGCTCCAGGCGCGACGCGGTTGGGAAGAACTGCTGCTGCACCAGGCCCATGCCCGCGATCGCGCCGACGAATAGCACGGCCGTGGCGGCCAGCACCATCACGCGGTGGGCCATGCACCACTGCAGCAGGCGGCGCAGGCGCTGGTAGAGCGGCGCCGCGTAAGGATCATGGGCCGCGCCGCCATGCGCCTTCATGGTCTTGGGCAGCAGCACGATGCCCAGGTAGGGCGTGAACACCACGGCCACGAACCAGGACGCGATCAGGGCCACGCCCACCACCCAGAAGATGCCGCCGGCGTACTCGCCGCTGATCGACTTGGCAAAGCCCACCGGCATGAAGCCGGCCACGGTGACCAGCGTGCCGGTCAGCATGGGGAAGGCCGTGGACGTGTAGGCGAAGGTGGCCGCGCTGACGCGGTCCCAGCCCTGCTCGATCTTCACGACCATCATCTCGACGGCGATGATGGCGTCGTCCACCAGCAGACCCAGGGCAATGATCAGCGCGCCCAAGGAGATGCGGTCCAGGCTCCAGCCCGCGGCCAGCATCACGATGGCCACGATCGCCAGCACCAGGGGCACGGAGGCCGCCACCACGATGCCCGTGCGCCAGCCCAGGAACAGGAAGCACACCGCCAGCACGATGGCCAGGGCCTCCAGGAAGGAGCGCTCGAACTCCCACACGGACTCTTCGACGATATTGGGTTGGTCGGCCACTTTCTCAACCACCACGCCCAAGGGCAGACTGGCCTTCAAAGCCTCCATGCGCGATTCGAGCTCGCGGCCGAGCGTCAGGATGTTGCCGTGCCGGTCGAAGGTGATGGCGAGCATCAGCACCGGCTTGCCGTCATGCCGCACGGTGAACGAAGGCGGATCTTCCAGGCCCGATGTGACCTTGGCCACATCGCCCAGGCGCAGCAGCTTGCCGCCCGCGGTGATGGACACGTTGGCCACGTCGTGCGCATCGCGCAGGGTGCCGTCGACACGCACGAACACCTGGTCGCTGCGGCCTTCGGTCGACCCCGACGGGCTGACCGTGTTCTGGCGCGCCAGCGCTTCGATCACGGTCTGGGCGCTGATGCCCAGCGAAGCCAGGCGCTGGCTCGAGAATTCGACGTGGACCTTCTCGGCCTGCCGCCCGAACACATCGACCTTGGTCACGCCTGGCTGGGCCTGCACCTGCCGCTTGATGTCTTCGGTCAGCACCTGCAGTTCGGGCCAGCTCAGGTCGGCGGCGCTGATGGCGTACATCACGCTGTAGACATCACTGAACTCGTCGTTGAAGATGGGGCCCAGGACGCCTTCGGGAAACTGGTGGCGCACGTCGCCGATCTTCTTGCGTGCCTGGTACCAGGCACGCTCCAGATCGGCCTTGGACGTGCCACCCTTCATCCAGAGGTTGACCGCGCCATAGCCCTGGCGCGAGAAACTGCGGATGAAGTCGACGCCCTCCATCTTCTGCAGTTCGCGCTCCATGCGGTTGAGCACCTGGTCCTGCACCTGCTGGGCCGAGGCGCCGGGCCAGGCCACCACGGCCGTCATCGTCGGCACCATGAACTGCGGGTCTTCCAGGCGTCCCAGCCGCGTGAAAGCGAAGGCGCCCACCAGCAGGCTGCCGATGATCATGAACAACACCATGGCCCGGTGCGTGACGGCCCACTCAGAGAGATTGAAGGACTTCATCACAGGCTCCCGGGGCGCATCACGGCCTGCACCTTCATGCCCGCATCGAGCTTCTGCGCGCCCGCCGATACGACAAGCGCACCGTCGGGCAGGCCGGTGACCCGCACACGGTCGGTGGACTGCGACAGCAGCGTGACCGGATGGCGTGCCAGGATGCCAACCTTGTCATTGACCAGCCAGACCGACGGGTTCTTGTTGGTCGTGAGCAGTGCGCCCGATGGCAGTTCAGCAGAGGCGGCTGCGCCCTTTCGTGCCAGTTGCACATCGGCGGTCACACCCATGCGCAATCCAGGTGGTGGCGAGGCGATGGCGTAGCGCGCCCGGAAGGTGCGGGTCTGCGCCGAAGCGGTGGGCGCCAACTCGCGCAGGTTGAGCTTCACCATGTCCGGCATGCCAGCAATGCGCGCCTGAGCCAGTTGCTCGCGCAAGCTTGCCGCGAGGGCTTCAGGCACATCGACCACAACTTCCAGCTCGCCGGGCTTGGCCAGCACCATCACGGGCTGCCCTTCGGCCACCATCTGCCCCACCTCGACCTGCAGGCCGGTCACCACGCCATCGAAGGGCGCGGCCAGCACGGCATAGCCCGCTCGGTTGCGCAGCACCTCCAGCTGCCGTTCGGCCTGCACCAGGCGCGCCGCAGCGGCGTCCGCGCGGGCCTGTTGCCGCTCTTGGTCGGCAGCGCCCACCGAGCCGTCGGCCAGCAGGCGCTTGAAGCGTGCCGCATCGCTGGCCGCCTGCGTGGCATCCACCTGCGCCGCGCGCAGCTGCTCGGCGGCGGCGTCTGCGGCCAGTTGGTAGTCGGCCGCATCGATGCGCGCCAGCGGCTGGCCGGCCCGCACGGCCTGGCCAATGTCGACCAGGCGTGCAGTGACCTTGCCCCCGGCGCGGAACGCCAGATCGCTCTCAATGCGAGGGCGAACGGCGCCACTCAGGATGCGCACGTCTTCGCCGTGGTCGTTGTGCACCGGCGTGACGTAGACGGCTGGAATGGGCGGCACTTTTTCAGCGGCGGGCGAGCAAGCGGAGAGAACCGCCAGGCCACTGAGGATCAGGCCCGTCCAGACCAGGGCATGGGCAAGCTTCATCAGGCGGAAGTTGGAGGCGTCAATCATGGCAAGCTTTCAGGAGCGAGACTGGGGGTCGTGGTACTGGTGTGGGTGTTGGAGGTCACGGCGGCAGGCATGTCCTGCCATCCGCCGCCCAGGGCCGAGGCGAGCTGAACCGTGTTCAGCGCCAGCTGGGCCTGGCCATCGATGGCCGACAGTTCGGCGGCGATCACGGCACGCTGCGCATCGAGCAGTTGGAGCAGGTCGATCTGGCCTTCGCGGTAGAGCGATTCGGCATGGCGCAAGCCCGTGCGCCTTTGCTGGGTGGTGGCGTCCAGCGCGGCCGAGCGATCACGCTCCTGGGCCAGGGCCACCAGGCTGTCGTCAACGTCCTTGACGGCGCCGAGCACGGCCTTCTCGTACTGCAAAGTGGCCATGCGCTCTTTGGCGGATTGCCGCTCAACGGCCGCACGCAAGCGACCCGCGTCAAACAAGGGCATGGTGAATGCCAGCGCCGCGGTGCTGTACCGCACCGGTGACAAGTCCAGCGCATTGAGGCGCAGATCCTGCCGCCCGAACGCCGCGGCCAGGAAAAACTTGGGCCACCGGTCGGCTTGGGCCTCGCGCAGGCGTGCGGCTTCGGCCATGAACAGCTTTTGCGCCACGCGCAGATCGGGGCGCCGCATCAACAGATCGACAGGCTGCCTGGCGGACAAGCGTGGTGGGGTGGGCAGCCATGGCGCCGTGGAAACGTCCAACTCGGTCAATGGCCGGTTGGGATTGGCGCCCACCAGGACTGCCAATTGAGTCTCGGTCACGGCCACCAAGGTCCTCAAAGGCGGCAGTTGCGCGGCAAGCGCTTGCACCTCACCCGCGGCCCGCGCCACGTCGAAGCGGCTGGCCAGGCCCGCGGCCTCCCTGCTGCGGGTCAGCCGCTCGGTGTCGGCCTGGGCTTTCAACAAGGCATCCAGCTTGGCCAGCCGCAGACGCGCGCTTTGCCAAACGATGTACTGCCTTGCAACTTCGCTGCTCACCAGCCAGCGCGCCGTGTCAACGCCCTCTTCGGCGGTCAGCGCATCCAGCTCAGCGGCATCGGCGCCAGCGCGTGCGGCGCCAAACACGTCGAGCTCCCACCCCAGGTCCAGTGCGCCCCGGTAGGCCCGCGTGTCAGGCTTGCCTTGTTTGACCTGCTCGGGCAAGCCGCTGCGTTCGTCAGACGCCGATCCTGTGAGCGACACCGTGGGCCAGAGCCTGGACGCCACCGCCGTCTGCCCAGCGCGGGCTTGCCGCACACGCTGCACTGCGATGCGGACATCGTGGTTGGCTGATTGGGCACGCTGAACCAGGGCCATGAGCGCCGCGTCGTCAAAGCCTCGCCACCAGTTTGACTCGACCGCAGGTGCTGGGTCCGGCGCCTGCCGAAAGCTTGCGTCCTCGGCAGCCGACACATCGGGCGGCTCAGTTTGGTGCGAGGCGCAAGCCGACAGCAAGGCGGCCAGGCACACGGCGAGCAAAGGGGCAAATGGCTGGAGCCGCAGTGGCGAAAAAGACATGATTTCGCTTCAATGGTTGACAGTGTCTACCATTTTGCTTACAAATGTAGACAGTGTCAACCTGGTGTCTTCACCCGGTAAACTGGCGCCCTGAATCCCGGCCACTAGACTCCACCGCATGCCCAAGAAAAGCCAATCGCCCGCGCCCCCCCTCGACCTGCGAGAGGCGTGTGTCATCGCCGCTCAAGAAGTCATCGCCGAAAAGGGTGTGGAGAACCTGAGCCTGCGGGATGTGGCCCGAAAACTGGGGGTTTCGCACCAGGCGCCCTACAAGCACTACCCCAGCCGCGATCACCTGCTGGCCGAGGTGATGGGGCGCTGCCTTCAGCGGTTTGCTGCGCATCTGGACGCCCGCGGTCAGTTTGAAGACCCCAAGGAAGACTTGGCCGCCTTGGGGCGCCAGTACCTCAGTTATGCCCGTGATCACGTGCTGGAATACCGCCTGATGTTTGACACGCCGTGGCCCCAATCAGCCGAACACCCGGACCTGATCCGGGACGCTGTTCACGCCTATGACATCTTGCGCAACGCGCTGCGTCGCCTGCATGGCGAATCGGCCGCCATGCAAGACAGGGTGGATCTGGACGCGCTGTACATCTGGTCCACCGTGCATGGCATGGCAGGTGTGATGAATGGCAATTGCATCCACCGGCTGAACCTGAAGCCCCAGGTGCTTGAACAAGCCGTTGAGCACATGATCAAGATGGTGGAATTGGGCTTGTTGGCCAAGCCTTGAGAGGCTTGCGTGCGCAACGAAGTGCATTGAAATGCACAAAAGAAAAAAGCCCTTGAGATCAAGGGCTTAGTTCATATCCATGGCGGAGAGGGCCTCGTTCACATCATGGGTGGCAAGGCGTGAATGCTGGCTTTGTGGGTGATTGGATTGGACGCAAGTACCCCAATAAGTCCCCCAGATGCCGCAGCCTCAATGCACGCCACCCAATGGCAGTTCTTGCCATTTAATGCCATTTATGGCAATGTGCTGGAGAAAGCGAGGTGCCCATGCAAAGCATGAATATTTCCTTGCCCGACCCGCTGAAGCAGTTCGTGGACGGGCAAGTCTCCCAAGGTCGCTACAGCAGCGCCAGCGAATACGTGCGTGAGTTGATCCGTGCCGACGAGAAGCGCAAAGCCGAGGAACAGCTTGAAGCCAAGCTGCTGGAGGGGCTCAACACCGCCGAGAGCGAGTTGACACCATCAGACTGGAGCGCCATTCGCGCTGAAGCCCTGGCGAGGGTACAGGCGCGAAAGAAAACGAGCTGATGCCCACGGTTTACCAACGTGCCGCCGCCCGCAATGACCTGGTGGAGCACTTCGTCTACCTGGCGGAAAACGCTGGCCTGAATGTGGCCGAGCGTTTTCTGTCCAATGCAGAAGCCAGCTTCAACGACCTGGCTGAGCAGCCCAAAATGGGCGCTCAGTTGAAGCTCAAGAACCCTGCCATGAGCGGGATGCGGAAGTGGCGTGTCAAAGACTTTGACAACCACCTGATCTTTTACGTACCCCGCCAAGACGGCGTGTCCATCGTGCGCGTTCTGCATGGCGCCATGGATTGGTGGCGTCTATTGGGCATCGACGAATAGCCCCGTGACGGGCAACGCGCCCTCGCCTGCCTAAGTACACCGCCGTCCACACCTTGGAGGGCTCTATGCGCCTCAATGGGCAGAGCTGTCGGCCATACAACAAGAGATGCTGCTGGCCCGCATCGAGCTCAAGAGCAGCGCCACTGGCACAGCCGGACAGTGGAATACGGAGCTGGGGAGACCTGAGAACTCCATCTTGTTTGCACCCATAGACCCCCCTCGTACACTTCCTTCAGACACCTGCAGTAGTTGGAACGAATTCAAGGCTTGGGCCTCCCAGGTTCGCACCGATCACGACGCGGTGTCGTTCCGAGGTCATGGAAACAGGGAATTCAAACTGCAGACAACTTTGCACCGAATGGGCAGGTGCAGGCTGGATAGGTTCTGCACCGATGAGCTCCCTGAATTTTCTAACCACGCCGAAGCGCTCCTTCAGATGCAGTTCAAGTTAGGCGATGGCGATGATTTTTCAACGGTACTAGGATTAGCGCAGCATCATGGACTGCCCACCCCAATGCTTGATTGGACCGGCTCTCCCTACGTGGCTGCATTCTTTGCCTTCTCTGATGCGCTTGATAGTCTCGGCACGCGGCCTGATGCAACACACGTTCGGGTCTATGCGCTTAACAGGAAGTTTGTAGACGCCTTGAAATTTCCAGTCGTGCGCTTCCACAGGTCGGGCCGTATATCGCTTACCTAAACGTATCGGCCAGGCTCAACCCCCGCCTATATGCACAGCGTGGTCAGTTTCTGGTCACCAATATCCTAGAGTTGGAAACCCATCTTATTAAGGCGCAGGCGCACATTGGCGAAAGATTCCTCTTTGCAGCAGATGTGCCGATCAGTTGCGCCAGTGAGGCTCTGGAAGACCTCCAGTTCATGGGCCTCTCAGCTGCCGCTCTTTTTCCAGGTCTGGATGGAGTCTGCCGAATGATGCGCCATCAGATGACATTCCGCCGCCCGCAAATTAAGCCGGCTGAAGCTGCTGCACATCCGCCTGCAGTGCCCCACCTCCCAACTGATCAAAGGAGTTCGGCATTAGTTGAGCAGAATCTACCTAAAGACGGCTAGGCACATGTGTAACTCTTGGGGGAAATAGAAAAAGCCCCAGAATCGTAGTCATTGATTGACTAGGATTTTGGGGCCGATCTATTCATGGCGGAGAGGGCGGGATTCGAACCCGCGGTAGGGATAAACCTACACACGCTTTCCAGGCGTGCGACTTAAACCACTCATCCACCTCTCCGAAGCCCGCTATTGTAGCAAGGCTTTCGCTCGATTCGAGTCAATCAGTTCAACTCAACCTTCTTGCCATCTTTGTAGGCGAACAGCGTCATGGATGGGGTTTTGCGCTCGCCATTGGGCTCGAACTGCACACGGGCCGTGATGCCGTTGTAGTCGGTGGCTGCCAGCTTGGGCGCATACACCTTGGGATCGGCCGAGCCAGCGCGCTTCATCGCGTCCACCAGCACCATCGTGGCATCGTAGGTGTAGGGTGAGTAGACCTGGAACTGCTTGGGGAATTTGGCGTCGTACTTGGCGCGCCAGGCCTTGCCGCCGGGCAGCTTGTCAAGCGAGGCCGCGCCCACGGCGCACACCACATTGCCCAGCGTTTTGGCACCGCTGGACAACTCGATGAGCTTGTCGGTGCAAATGCCATCGCCACCGAACAGGTAGGCTTTGGTCAGGCCCAGTTGCTGCATCTGGCGCAGCATGGGGCCAGCTTGCGGGTCCATGCCACCAAAGAAGATACCGTCGGGCTTCTTGCTCTTGATCGACGTCAGGATGGACATGAAATCCACCGCCTTGTCGTTGGTGAACTGCTCGCTCACCACCTCCAGGCCCAGCTTCTTGGCGGTTTCGCGGAACACACCGGCCACGCCTTGCCCATAGGCCGTGCGGTCATCAATGATGGCGACCTTCTTGAGCTTGAGCGTCTTGGACGCGTACTCGGCCAGGCCCGCGCCCAGGGCCTTGTCGTTGGCCAGCAGGCGGTACACGTTCTTGTAGCCCAGGGTGGTCAGGTCGGGGTTGGTGGCCGAGGGCGTGACCATGGGCAGGCCGCATTGGCTGTAGATTTTGGCCGCAGGGATGGTGGTGCCGGAGTTCAGATGCCCGACCACGCCGTTGACCTTGGCGTCGCACAGCTTCTGGGCGGCGGCCGTGCCTTGCTTGGGATCGGCCGCGTCATCTTCGGCGACCAATTCAAACTTCACCTTCTTGCCGCCGATCTCCACACCTTGGGCGTTGAGTTCATCGATGGCCATGCGGGCCCCATTCTCGTTGTCGCGGCCATAGTGGGCCTGGGCCCCGGACACTGGCGCCACGTGGCCAATGCGAACCACGGTCTGGGCATGCGCGGCCGCGGCCACACACAACGAGGACAACACCGCAGCGGCTGCGGCCACCGGGATCAAAGCAAAGCGTTGGTTCATATTCACCTCGGTCATTGAATGGCGTTACTGGGAAAAAACATCAACGGTTGTTGCGCAACTTGGCCACTTCCTGGGCCACGGCGCGCGTCACCACGTCGCGCATGGTTCGGGACAACTCATCGCGCAAGTCCTGCATCAAAGTCTCGGTGAACTGGGCCAGCAGGGGCTGCATGGATTCGCGCAGCCGAAACTCCAGCATCGAATCGATCTGGCGCTGCACATCGGTCAGGATGCGTTGAGACAACTGTGCGTCAGAGACTTCGGGGTCGATGGCCTCCGCCGGCGTGTAGGGCACCACATGGGGGATCGAAGCCAAGGGCACCATGGACGAAGACGACACGACCACTTGGGGCACGGGCAAAGGGGCCGGCGCAAAATCGATGTCGGGCGTCAGCAAAGGCGACTCGACCACTTGCGGCACCGGCAAAAGCTGCCCGCCCTCGGGGTTGAATTCGATCACCTCGGTGAGCGTGGGCACATTGGCGGGATGGGGCCGGGTGGGGATGTTCATTCCTTCACCTCGTGCGGCTGGATCTGCAGACCCAGGGCCTTGTATTGCTTCCAGCGCTGGCGGCCAAGCTGGCGGTCGTGCGGTTCGAGTGAAACGATCTCGAACAGACGCTCGAAGCGCTCTGGCTGGTCGGGCATCTCCGGCCCCAGGTTGACCAGGATGTTGCGTCGGCCGGGCGCCTGCTGGCCCAGGCCATGGGGCGCCAGCCACACCGGCGTGTCGTGCAAACGCTCAGGCATGTCTTGCCCGGGCGTGGCCAACACATGCGGCAAAAACTCTTGCTCGTCGAACACCCAGAGTTGGCGGTCCAGTGACTTGAGCGTGTTGGCATCGCCCGTGACCAACACGCCCGCACCGCTTTTATACGCTTTGCGAAGCAGCCGACAAGCGTAAGACAGCTTGTCGCTCATGCCATGGTGAAACTCAACGGTGTTCATCAATCAGATCAAATCAACTCAGGCGGCTTTGCCCGCGGCCTTGGTGGTTTTCTTGGCAGCCACCGAAGCTTGCGGCTTGAGGGCGCCCTCGCCCGCTTGCGACAACACGAACTGGGTCAGCAAACCAACGGGCCGGCCCGTGCCGCCCTTGGCGCCGCCCGATTTCCACGCTGAACCGGCGATGTCCAGGTGGGCCCAGCGGTAAGCCTTGGTGAATTTGCTCAGGAACACGGCCGCGGTGATGGCCCCGCCTTCGCGCCCGCCCACATTGCCCATGTCAGCAAAGTTGCTCTTGAGCGAATCGCCATACTCGTCGTCCAGCGGCAGGCGCCAGGCGGTGTCTTGGGCTTGTTGGCCCGCCGACAACAGCGCCTGCGCCAGGGCCTCGTCGGCGCTGAAAAGGCCACTGTGGACGTGGCCCAAAGCCACAACGCAGGCGCCCGTCAAGGTGGCAATGTCGACCACCACCGCGGGCTTGAACCGCTCGGCGTAGGTCAAGGCATCGCACAGGATCAGGCGGCCTTCGGCATCGGTGTTGAGCACCTCGATGGTCTGGCCCGACATGCTGGTGACCACGTCACCTGGGCGGGTTGCCGTGCCGCTTGGCATGTTCTCGCAAGTGGGGATCAGACCCACCAGGTTGACCTTGGGCTTGAGTTCGGCCACGGCACGGAAGGTGCCCAGCACGCTGGCGGCACCGCCCATGTCGAACTTCATCTCGTCCATGCCTGCGCCGGGCTTGATTGAAATACCACCCGAGTCAAAGGTGATGCCCTTGCCCACCAGCACCACGGGTGCCTGCGACTTGGCCGCGCCTTCGTACTGCAGGATGATGAACTTGGGCGGCTCGTCGGAGCCATTGGCCACCGACAGGAAAGAGCCCATCCCCAGCTTTTGCAAGGCGGGGCGGTCGAGCACCTGCACCTTCAGGTGCTTGAACTCCTTGCCC
Source organism: Aquabacterium sp. CECT 9606 (assembly GCF_918741295.1). Taxonomy (GTDB): domain Bacteria; phylum Pseudomonadota; class Gammaproteobacteria; order Burkholderiales; family Burkholderiaceae_C; genus Aquabacterium. The sequence continues at coordinate 753,166 of NZ_CAKKNB010000004.1, read as the reverse complement.
AGGCGCTTGGCTTCATTGGCCAAATAAGTGGGCGTGCAGTAGTTGCCGGGGCGGTTGCCACACTCGCGCGCCAGGGTCACGCCTTCGGCCACGGCCTGGCCTTGGGCCAAGCCCGCTTTCAAGTTCACAGTTTGCGCGCCCGAACCCAGCAAGGTCACCTTGTTCAAACCAGAAGTCTTGGGCGCGCTGGGCTTGGTGTGACGGTACACGTAAGTGGCATCGGCCACCGCCAGCACCAGGCTTTGCGCGTGTCCGGCTTCCAGGGGCCAGCCTGCGCCGACCGCGATGGCCAGGTGGGCCACGCCACGGTCCTTGATCTCGGCCACGCCCTTGCCCACCGCCGCCTTGAAGGCCTTGCCAGAGGCGTCAGCCGCGGCCACCAGCACCAATCGGGGCGCCTTGACGCCCGCAGGCCGATGCACGTACAGCACCTTGCCGCCTTTCAGCGCCCAATCATTCGCTTTGAGAGCTTGCTCGGCCAGGCCATCCAGCACGGGATCGCCCGTGTTAGCGTGGTCGCCGGTCAAGATCACCAGCAAGGCGTCGGCGTTGATTTGGGACAAGGCGGGCCCTTGGGCCACGGTGTAGCGATAGTCCATGCGGTGCGCGTCCATAATGGACGGATTGATTTGAGCTGAGCAATGTTATTCGATTCCTCTGTGCGCCGAGAACTCTGGCGAAGCTTTGTCGGGACGCTGGTCGTCCTGCTGACCGTGGTGCTGACCATGGTGCTGATCCGCATGCTCAGCCAAGCCACCAAAGGCGCGTTCGCGGCCAGCGACGTGAGCCTGATGCTGGGCTACACCCTCATCGGCCAGGCCCCCATGTTGGTCAGCTTGGCACTGTTCGTGTCCGTCGTTGCCGTGCTCAGCCGCTTCTGGCGCGAAAGTGAGATGGTGGTCTGGCAAGTCAGCGGCGCCCGCCAATTCAGTTTTTTACGGCCTTTGGGACAAATGGGCTGGCCTGTGCTGTTGAGCGTGGCTGTGCTGGTGCTGGTGGCCCGGCCATGGGCACAATCCCAAACCCAGTTGCTGAAAGAGCGCTATGAAAAGCGGTCCGACATTGCCCGCGTGCAGCCCGGGCAATTCCAAAGCTCTTCAGATGGCAGCCGGGTGTTTTTCATTGACAGCCACAGCGATGGTGAGAACGTTGGCAAAAACGTCTTCATGGTCCTCACGCAAAACGGCCAGGAGGCCGTGATCACGGCACAAGAAGGCCAGCTGGAAACCATCAAAGGTCAGCGTTACCTGAACCTGGTGCGCGGCGAAAGAACCCAAACCGATTTGAAAACGGGCGAGAAAGTCCTGTCTCGCTTCAACTCGGCACGCATCATGGTCGGTGAGGCTGAGCAAACCGAAGACGGCCGCCCCGCCGTGCGCAGCGCCTCCACGATCGATCTGCTGGCCTCATCGGCGCCCGACATGCGCGGCGAGCTGACCTGGCGGGTGGGCATGATCTGGGCAGCGCTGAACATGATGCTGGTGGGGCTGGGCCTGGCCTCGGGCAACGCCCGGCGCTCCAGCAACTGGAGTTTGGTGTTCGCATTGCTGGTGTTCGTGGTTTATTTCAACCTGCTGTCGCTGACGCAAACCTGGGTGACCAACCAGCAATTGAGCATCTGGACCGGACTGCTGGGCGTGCATGGCTTGTTGACCCTGCTGGCACTGGCCCGTGTGTGGTGGCGCGATGGTGGCCTGGTGACCCTGCTCAAGGGGCGTGCATGAAAACCGTCCGTCGCTTGTTGTACAGCCAGATCATCGCGGCCGTGATCTTCGTGGCCGCGGCTTTTCTGGCGCTCAGCTTTTTCACCGACTTCGTGGATGCCTTGCGCGACGTCGGTCGTCACGGGTACACCTTGTTGGACGCCATCTGGGACTGTGTGCTTGAGCTGCCTGGCCATTTCTACGATGTGTTCCCCATCGCCCTGCTGATTGGCACCACCCTGGCGCTCGCCCGGTTGGCGCAAACGTCCGAGTTCACCATTCTGCGCACAGGCGGGCTGGGCCCCGCGCGCGCCTTGTGGTTGCTGGCGGGCATCGGCTTGGCGAGTACTTTGCTGATGGTGGGCGTGGGCGACTGGCTCATGCCTTTGGCCGAGCGCCAGGCCTCGCTGCACCACGCCCAATTCCGCGATGGCCAAGGCATCCAGCTGGGGCAAAGCGGCGCTTGGCTGCGCGAACGCGCACCGCAAGCCGACGGGCAACTTCACACCGTCACCGTCAACGTGGGCGCGGCCGAGGGGCAAGACCAGTTCCGCCATGTGCGCGTGTTCGAGTTTGACCACCTGGGCCGATTGGTACGGCGCATCTCGGCCGAGCAGGCCCGGGTAGAGCCCATGGGCAAGGGCAAGGCCGGCTCCATATGGCACCTTCAAGGCGTGACCGACACCCGCTGGCCCGGCCAATTCACGATGCCTGGTGAAGCCGCCGATCTGGACATCGCCGGCATCGAGGAGCGCCGACTGCCCGCCATGGACTGGCAAAGCAGTTTGACGCCCATGGTCGTGGCCGCCTCCGTGCTGCCGCCCGACACCATGTCCACCTTGTCATTGTGGCGCTACACCCAGCACTTGGCCAGCAATGCCCAGGCGGCACAACGCTATGAAATCCAGTTCTGGAAACGCGCTTGCGCCCCGCTGGTCTGCATGGTGATGCTGGCGCTGGCCCTGCCCTTCGCTTACCTCCATGCACGCAGTGGGGGAATGAGCCTGAAGATCTTTGGCGGGGTCATGCTGGGCATCAGCTTTGTGCTCGTCAACCACATTTCCAGCCACCTGGGCCTCCTGCACCAATGGACGCCCTGGATCGCAGCGGCATTGCCCAGCCTGGGCTACCTGGGCCTGTCGATGAGCGCTTTCGTGTGGCTGGTGCGCAACCGCTGAGAACCCGAACAGCACACCATGACTTCACGCGGCATCCTCTTGTTCGCCCACGGCGCCCGCGACCCCAATTGGGCGCGCCCCTTCGAGGCCGCGGCCGATCGCTTGCGTGAGCGTGTGGCTGGCTCTGCGCACGCCGAGGTCCGCCTGGCATTCCTCGAGTTCATGGTCCCCAATCTGCACGAGGCAGGCGCCTCGCTGGCCCATGCGGGTTGCCAGCAGGTTACCGTGGTGCCCTTGTTTTTGGGCGCGGGTGGCCATGTGCGCAAAGACCTGCCCTTGCTCATGACCGAGCTTGCCGAGAAGCACCCCCAGGTGCAGTGGACCCTCAGCCGCGCCGTGGGTGAAACCGACCTGCTGATCCAGGCCCTGGCCGACAGCGCCTGGTCCCTGGCCCAACCCGACTGACCAGCGAGCCAGCCCCATGAACCTGCACCAGTTCCGGTTTGTTCACGAAGCGGCTCGCCGCAACCTCAACCTGACCGAGACCGCCAAGGCCCTGCACACCTCGCAGCCGGGCATCTCCAAGGCCATCCTGGAACTGGAAGAAGAGTTGGGCGTCGACATCTTCGTGCGCCACGGCAAACGCCTGAAGCGGATCACCGAGCCCGGGCAACATGTCCTCAAGTCCATCGATTTGATCCTGCGAGAAGTGGGCAACCTCAAACGCATTGGTGACGAATACGCCCTGCAAGACACCGGCACCCTGTCGATCGCCACCACGCACACGCAAGCCCGCTACGTGCTGCCCGAGCCCGTGGCCGCCTTGCGCAAGAAATACCCCAAGGTGGCCATCAGCCTGCACCAGGGCACGCCCGAGCAAGTGGCCCAGATGGTGTTGGACGAAACCGCCGACATCGGCCTGGCCACCGAGTCGCTCAGCGACTTCCCGGAGCTGGTGACCCTGCCCTGCTACGAGTGGCAGCACGTGGTCGTCATGCCGGCTGCCCATCCCCTGGCCCAGGTGCCGCGTTTGACCTTGGAGCAACTGGCCGCCGAGCCTTTGATCTCGTACCACCCCTCTTTCACGGGCCGCAAGCGCATCGACCTGGCGTTTGCCCAACGTGGGCTGGCGCCCAATGTGGTGCTGGAAGCGATTGACGCCGACGTGATCAAAACCTACACGCGCCTGGGTCTGGGCATTGGCCTGGTGGCAGAAATGGCCGTGAAGGACGACCCCAGCATGACACCCCAAGGTGACCTGGTCTGGCGCCCCGTGGGCCACCTGTTTGGCCCCAACATGGCCAGGCTGGCCTTCAAGCGAGGCGCCTATTTGCGCCAGTTCGTGCTGGCATTTGCCGAGTTGATTTCAGACCGCCTGAGCCGCCAGTTGATCCTGCAAGCCATGCAGCCCAACTCCCATGCCGCCATGGGCAGCGACCACGGGCTGTGAGCCCGACAGGTCAAGCTTCGCTCAGGTTTTGTCGGGCGCCTTGGGATTCAAATCCACGCGCTCGAACTCGATCTCGTTGCTGGCAGACGGAGTGGCCACCGGCGTGTCCAGCGGCTCCAGATCGTCCAATGACAAATCCAGGCTGATCACAGGCTGGGCCTGCGGCTGGGCCTTGACCGGCCGCGTGGCCATCAAGGGCTCAATCGTTTCGGGCGCGGACGAGACCGTCACCACGGTCGGATCCACAAAGGGCAGGTTCAGGTCAACCGCGTCACGGCCCTCGGGCTCGCGCTCCGACAGATCCCTGGCCACGGCGTACAGGAACAGCAATTCGCGGTAGGCCGGCAGATCGAAGGTCTCCACCTCGGCATCGGGTCGGGTGAGTGAGCGCTCGAGCACATCCATTGCCTTGGCAGGCACCGCCCACAGAGACTGCAGGCGCTCGACGATGCCAGGGTATTCCGACAGGCTGTGCCCTTGCAACAGGTCCGACTCCCAGGCTGGCGCATAGCCATTGAAGCGCTGGTTGAACTCGGCTTGGATCCGCTCGTAGTCCTGCCGTTTGCCCAGGCGTTGATAGATTTCCAGCAGCTTCAGAAATGGCAACGGGCTGGCACCCGTGGTGCTTTGAACGTGGCTTTCCAGCAAGTCCAGGGCGGCGTCATCCTGGCCCAGCACGATGAAGAACTCGGCTTGCTGCTCTAGGTCGATCAACTCTTCGACCGACACCTCGCGGGGGGTGTCGTGCAGCGCAGGCCGCGGTGCACGCGCAGCTGGCGTGGCTGGCGCCGAGGGCGCGCTGGCCGCTGCAGGAATGTTGAATGTGGGCGCAGGTTCACGCACGGCCGCTGGAGCAAGCGCTGGGCTTGGCGCGGTTACGACCGGCGCGGCCACCGCAGGGGTGGTGTCGCGGCTGCCGTCGTCCACACCCGTTGTCCCAGGTTTGAACTGCGCCAAGGTGCGCTCCAGAGGCGAGGCATTGGCGCCATCATCGGTCGGCTCGGACGCCGGGCCAGCCTCCGATTTCCACCAATCGGATCCAGCACCCTTGCGCCGATCCTTGATGAACAGAAAAGCCACTGCAGCGGCCAACAGTGCAGCCAAACCACCCAACACGTAAACCAAGGTGGAATTGCCCCGTGCAGACTCAGCCTGCTGGAGGCGGGCTTGCAATTGGGCAAGCTGCTGTTCAGATTGCGCAGAGGCCTGCTTCAGGCTGGCCAGGCGATTTTCAAGTTCCTGAACGCGCTGCTGATCCCGGGCCAATTTCTCGGGCGTTGAGTTCATCGCCAGCCACAAGGCGGCGGCCGCGGCGCGCCGTTCGCGAATTTCTGGGGAAGGGTCATCGCCCTCGAATTTGCCCTGCAGGGCACCGGTCATCGCCAGGTTGGGCTGAACCAGGGCATCGGCATCCACCGGGTCCAGCATGAGCCGCTCACCCGAGGAGCGTTGTGGCGACTGGGCCGACGCTGCAGCCGACTTGCCTGGCCGCTCTGCGCGCGGCGACAAGGCCATGCTCGGCGCGCCCTGCAATGCATCGCCACCGCCTGTGCTTGATTTGGCGGCCACGCCGTTTGATTTCTTGGCGCGACGCGCGGGCTTGGGTGCTGCCTCGGCACCATCGTCCGAAGGTGCGGCCGCGATGGTGGATCCACCGGTCTCCACGGTCAGGCCACCCACGGTGACCTTGCCCGCTTTGGCGGCATAAGCCACCGGCGGCGCTTCGGTTTCGCTCAGGGTGGTGGATGGCAAGGACGCGCTGGGCGGATCAGCAAAAGCCACGAACTTGCGGCTGACCTTGGCCGTGCAACCTGCGGCCAGGTACACAGTGACGACTGGTTCGTTGACGAACTTGCGTGTGGTGACCTTGATCACGCGCTCGGTGCCCGCACCCGGCAACAGCACTGCGGTGACCTCGGCTCCGGCCAATTTGTCGTCGCCAAAATAGACATCAGCCGCGACGCACTCGTTGGCGATGTCATTGGCCGTTTCCACATGAATGGGAACGGTCACGTTCAGCGTTTCGCCCAAAATAGCGCGACTGGTGGGCCGGCCGAAGCCCAAACCGTGGGATGCCCCAGACGCTCCATAAAGCGCCATACCGGCTAGAACCGCGGCCGATATTCTGTTGAATTTATTCATATCGGTGCATGCGAGGCCCAAGATTTCACTCTAGCATGAAGGCCAAGGCTTCCATGCTGTGGGAAGCACCTTAACTTCCCCGCTATTCGTTACCGAAGACCGAAATTGAATGACCACTGAACTGCAAACCGAACGCATCGGCACCACGCAAATCATGACCCTGGTGGGGCCCGCCACGCGAAATGCCTTGTCGCCCCAGGTATATGCGGCTGGTATCGAGATACTCAATGTGGCCGAATCCAATGACGATGTGCGTGCAGTGATTCTGACCGGTTCAGGAGAGCATTTTTGTGGCGGTGGTGATTTGCAGCGTTTAACCCACAACCGGCTGCACGACTTGCCCAAGGTCGCCGAACACATCGAGGCCTTCCACCAATGGATCGAGGCCTTGCGCAGCTTTCCCAAGCCGGTGATTGCCGCGGTAGAAGGCGTGGCGGCCGGTGGTGGCTTGTCGCTGGTGTTGGCCTGCGATTTGGTGGTGGCGGCCGAGAACGCGCGGTTCATGTCGGCGTACAGCCAGGTGGGGCTGTCGCCCGATGGGGGCGCCAGTTGGCACCTTGCCCGCGCGCTGGGGCGTGGCCCTGCCCTTCAACTGTTGTGGCAGAGCACGCCAGTCTCGGCCCAGCAGATGGCGCATTGGGGCGTGGTGCACCAGGTGTGCCCCGCTGGCACAGTCCTGGAAGAAGCCCTGGTCTGGGCGGAGCAATTGGCCCAGGCGCCGGCCGGGGTGCTGACCAGCATCAAGGAGTTGGTGAACGACGCGCCCGCTCAAACGCTGCGCCAGCAACTGGACGCCGAAAAACAACATTTCGTGGTCAATCTGCTGAGGCCCGAAGCCGGGCAGGCGATTGAAAAGTTTCTCAACCGCAAAGGCTGAGCAACCGGCAGGCTCAGCCCGACGATGAACTGAGGGCAGCGGCCCTCAAGCTGCGGGTGGCCTGCGAGCACAAGCGCCCTACCGCATGGAGCTGGCCTTCTTCCAAGGGCTGGCCTGGCATGCGGATGGTCAAGCGCCCACGGTTGACAGTGATCACCATGATCAAGGCATCGGTCCACCAACTGGTGGCCGCGTCTTCAAGTGCCGCCAGCAAACTGTCGTCCAGCCAACGCCGGGCCACGGTTTCAGCGTTCGACAACACCACGAAACGCTTGGCCAAGACCAGCGGCTCGGTCAAGGTCACGCGCGGGTGCATGGGCAGCCAACGCATTTCATCAGGGAGCGAGTTGTCCACCTGGGTTTGCATGGCATTGGTGAAACTGCTGAACACTTCGGTCTCGAGCGTGTGCGCCAAGACTCGGCTTGTCACCAGGATCTGCACATCGGGCGAGAGCTTGGTTTCGCTGCGAAACCGCAGCTCTTTGCCGCGAATGTAGGAACGTTGCGAGGTGCCCCACTCGACGCGCCAATCTTCGTCCTCGGCCTGAACAACGTGACCGCCGCCGTCTTTGTCACGCACCGTTTTATAGGCATAGCCCTCGGCCTTGGCCCAGTTGGACAACACCTGCCCCTCGTCACCCTTGGAAGAGCCGGGGGCAATCATGCGCTTGATGGATGCAAACATGCTGGTCAGCGAAACGCCGGATGAGATTTGGAGAGGGCAAGAGGTACTGCGTCCATTCTGCATGGGTTCGCCTCCAGCGAATGACCATGTTTTCACCACCCAACGCGCCTCACCCACAAAAATACTGGCCTGTCCGGAGGGACTCGAACCCCCGACCTATTGCTTAGAAGGCAATTGCTCTATCCAGTTGAGCTACGGACAGCCAAGGCGCGATTTTACGGCTTGGAGGGGCACTTGCCCGACAGCAAGCAAGGATTGCGGCCAGAAGCTCGAATCAGGTGTGGCAATCATCCCGAAGCGATTTGAGCGAGTTACAAAACTTACCGAACCGCTGACCAACGTTTTGCATCGTGAGATGGTGAAGCGTGAATATGTCACGGGCCACCATTCAGGCTCAGCGCAACCAAATTGGATCGGCCATGAAAAAAGCCAGCAGATCATCAAGATCTGCTGGCTTGTTCAACTTTTGGTCGGGGCGGTGGGATTCGAACTCACGACCCTCTGCTCCCAAAGCAGATGCGCTACCAGGCTGCGCTACGCCCCGACAAGAATTCGATTATAGCCTGGAATCCGAGCGGTAAGCCCCTTATGGGCAAGTTTTCGACGTCAACGTGCTGGACATCGTTGTTTTCATCGTTACCAGGGTCTGAGCCGGGATTTGCAGGCCAGTCAGGATGGCATCGGGAAAGCGCCCCACGCCTTGCATGTTGGCCCACCAAGTCCAGCTGTTGGGAACCCGAACGGTGCCGCTCACATTGCCGGTGTAGGTGAAAGGATCGTCGCAACGGCCGGTAAAGGACACGGTGTCACCGACAAGTTCGCCAGATATCAGGGTGCAGCGAGGGTTCATTTTGGCGAACTTGTTGAACACCAGTCTGGGCGAAGTCAACGCTCCAGCCACCACCGGGGTCATGCAAACTGTGGCACTGCCTTGATTACCGATGGTACTCACGCTAACTTTGGCACCGGTCCGCAAATCGTTGGGCATGGCCTTGGCGACTTGGTTGGCGAACTGATTCATGACTACTGTCGAGTCCTTGCCATTGATTTGAACGCGGTAGTCGGATCTCCATGAGCCTGGCACGAGGCCGCCGGCATGCGCCTGGACCATAACACCCAACATCAACATCGACCCAGCGAGGGTCTTCACCAGAAAACGCTTTTGCACACTTCTATCCACAACGAACTCCAAACCAAAAATAAATGATGGGCACTGCACCCGACACGCGAATTCTGAGGCGGGGAAATTTTGGCGCCGCTTTGAACGTGACGAGGCGTAACGTTAGTCCGACTCTCGGTTACACACGGCGGTGAATCACGCCCCCTTAATTCGTGATTTGTGACCAGGTTTTCTCGAGCCGCTTGATGCTCACGGGCTGCGGGGTTCGCAGTTCCTGCGCAAAAAGACTGACTCGCAACTCTTCGAGAAGCCAGCGGAATTCATCGGTTCTGGCGTCCACCACGCCCTTGAGATCGGCGAGACGGCGCAGGTAGCGTTGTTCCAGCGGACGCAATTCAAGCAAACGCTGGGCATCGCGTGCCGGGTCTCCACGCAACTTGTCCAAGCGTAGTGTAATGGCCTTGAGGTAACGCGACATATGTTGCAATTGCGCATACGGCGTCAGCACCACAAAACGCTTTGGCATCAGGCGCTGGAGTTGCGAAGCGATGTCGTCCTGAACCTCTTTGGGCGGTTTGGTGTCCTTGAGCTTGCGCACGGCCGCTGCATAGTCCACCAGCACGGTGCCCGCCAGGCGCGCCACCTCTTGTGCGATGAGGTTCAGGCGTGGGCGCCCCTCCTCGATCCGGGCTTTGAAACTGGCGCCGTTGCTGGGCAAAGGGTCCAGCAGGAAAGCACGGTCCAGTGCCAGATCAATGATCTGCTCCCGCAGCTCGTCGGCGGCGCCCAGGCTCATGTAAGCCATGGCCATTTTTTGCAGGTCGGGGATGTTCTTTTCCAGGTATTTGAGCGGCTCCTTGATCTGCAAGGCGACCAGGCGGCGCAAGCCTGCCCGGTGCTTGAGGGCCGCCACCTCGGGCTCGTCAAAAACCTCGATCTCGACATGGCTGCCCTTGTCGATCAGGGCCGGAAAGCCGATCAAGGTGTGGCCGCCCCGCTGGATCTCCATCAGCTCGGGCAACTCGCCGAAGGACCAATCGGTCAGGGGTTGCGGCGGCTTGGCTTTCGCCACGGGGCTGGACGCGGAGGATGAGGCCCCGGCGGGAGCTTTACTGAAGCGAGCTTGGGGAGAAGCCGCTTCTTGCGTGCGCAAGGACTCGTCCACGCCCGACACCACCGACTGCGCTTTGAGTGCGGCCAAGGCCTGGAACGCACCGCGCGCTTCGTGCCCCAGATCCGCTTTGAGCGCGGCCAGGTTGCGGCCCAGGCCCAGTTGGCGGCCATGCTCGTCCACCACACGGTAGTTCATGAACAGGTGCGGCGAGAGCAGCTCCAGCTTGAAGTCGGCGCGCTTGATGTCCAGTTGGGTTTTGTCGCGCACCGCCTTGAGCAAGGCATCCAGCATCCCGCCTTGCGCGAAAGGGGTGGATTGCACGAAGGTTTCAGCGAAGTCGGGCAAAGGCACCAGCCGAGCGCGCGGCTTTTGGTGCAGGCTTTTCAGCAAGGCCAACACCTTGTCCTTGAGCATGCCGGGCACCAGCCATTCGCCACGGTCCTCACCGACCTGGTTGAGCGCGAAGATGGGCACGGTCACCGTCACGCCATCACGCGCGTCGCCAGGCTCGTGCAGGTAGGTGGTGGCGCAGTCGATGCCGCCCAGGCGGATGGTCTTGGGAAAGGCGCTGCTGGTGATGCCGGCGGCCTCGTGGCGCATCAGCTCTTCGCGCGTGAGGTGCAGCAGCTTGGGGTTCTCGCGGCTGGCGTGGCGGTACCAGCGCTCGAAGGTGGCACCTGACACGACCTCGGGCGGGATCTGCGCTTCGTAGAAGGCGGCGATCAGCTCATCATCGACCAGCACATCCTGCCGGCGCGACTTGTGTTCCAGCGCCTCGACCTGTGCAATCAGTTTGTGGTTGTGGGTCTGGAACGGCAAGCGCGTTTCCCACTCGCCATTGACCAGGGCCTCGCGGATGAAAATTTCGCGCGACAGCACCGGATCAACCAGGCCATAGTTGATCCGCTTGTTGCTGTAAATGACCAAGCCATATAGGGTGGCACGCTCCAGGGCGACGACCTCAGCGGCCTTCTTTTCCCAATGGGGCTCCAGCATCTGTTTTTTGAGCAGGTGCGCGCCCAATTGCGTCACCCAGGGCAGCTCGATGTTGGCGATGCCCCGGCCATAGAGCTTGGTGGTCTCGACCAGTTCGGCGGCCAGGATCCAGCGGCCGGGCTTCTTGGACAGGTTGGCGCCGGGGTGCTTCCAGAACTTGATGCCGCGCGCACCCAGGTACCAGTCTTCGTCTTCGCTCTTGAGGCCGATGTTGCCGAGCAGGCCGGACAACAAGGAGCAATGCACCTGCTCGTACGTGGCGGGGCTGCCGTTGAGGCGCCAGTTGTGCTCGGCCACCACGGTGTGCAGTTGCGTGTAGACGTCCTTCCACTCACGCACGCGGCGCGGGTTGATGAAGTTCTCGCGCAGCAGCTGCTCGTATTTGCGGTGGCTGAGCTTGTGCTGTTCAGGCGCGCCGGGTGCCTGGTGGCCATGGCCGCCGCGCGATTCGTCCAGCCACTTCCACAGCTTGAGCGTGCCCATGAACTCCGACTTCTCGTCGTCGAACTTCTTGTGCTTTTCGTCGGCCGCCTGCTGGTGCTCGATGGGGCGGTCGCGCACATCCTGCACGCTCAAGGACGAAGCGATGACCAGCATCTCGGCCAGGGCCTGGCGGTCCTTGGCCTCCAAGATCATGCGGCCCACGCGCGGGTCCAGCGGCAGGCGTGCCAGCGTCTGCCCAAGCGGCGTGATCTCGTTGGCGTCATCGACGGCGCCCAGTTCGTTGAGCAACTGGTAGCCGTCGGCAATCGCTTTGCGCAAGGGAGGCTCGATGAAGGGGAAGTCATCGACCAGGCCCAGGTGCAAGGACTTCATCCGCAGGATCACGCCCGCCAGCGAGCTGCGCAGGATCTCGGGGTCGGTGAACTTGGGCCGGCCGTTGAAATCCTTCTCGTCGTACAGGCGGATGCAGATGCCGTTGGCCACCCGGCCGCAACGCCCTGCCCGCTGGTTGGCCGACGATTGGCTGATCGGCTCGACCTGCAGTTGCTCGACCTTGTTGCGGAAGCTGTAGCGCTTGACGCGCGCCAGGCCTGCATCGATCACGTAGCGGATGCCCGGCACGGTCAGCGAAGTTTCAGCCACGTTGGTGGCCAGCACGATGCGCCGCGCGCCGCCAGTGCGGAAGACCTCGTCCTGCTCCTGCTGGCTCAGGCGCGCGAACAAGGGCAGGATGTTGGCCACCATGCGCTGGTTGGCGATGTGTTTGCGCAGTTGGTCGGCCGCTTCACGGATCTCGCGTTCGCCAGGCAGGAAGACGAGGATGTCGCCGCTACCTTCGCGCCACAGCTCGTCCACCGCATCGGTGATGGCTTCGTTCAAGCCGTAGTCGCGGCTGTCTTCAAAGGGGCGCCAGCGCTGCTCGACCGGGAACAGACGGCCGGAGACCATGATGACCGGCGCCGGGCCTTTGCTCGACGCGAAATGCTGCGCAAAGCGGTCGGCATCAATGGTGGCCGAGGTGACGATGATCTTCAGGTCGGGCCGGCGCGGCAGCAACTGGCGCAGGTAGCCCAGCAGGAAGTCGATGTTGAGGCTGCGCTCGTGGGCCTCGTCGATGATGATGGTGTCATAGGCGCGCAGGTCCGGGTCGGACTGAGTTTCGGCCAGCAGAATGCCGTCGGTCATCAGCTTGACGGAAGCGCCTGGTTGCAAGCGGTCCTGGAAGCGGACTTTGTAGCCCACCACCTCACCCAATGGCGTGTTCAGCTCTTCCGCAATGCGCTTGGCCACGCTGGACGCGGCGATGCGGCGCGGCTGCGTGTGCCCGATCTGCTGGGCGCGCTTGCCCGGCACGCGCAGCTGTCCCCACCCACCTCGCCCCATGCTCAGTGCAATCTTGGGCAGTTGCGTGGTCTTGCCCGAGCCGGTTTCACCACACACGATGATGACCTGGTGCTCGCGCAGCGCGGCCTCGATGTCGGCGCGTTTGCCGCTGACGGGCAGCGATTCAGGGAAGGTGATGGGCGGTAGGGACACGGGTGAGGCAATGCGGGGGGAATGCGAAGGGCCGCATTATCCCGCCACGGTCAAAAGCTGCGACCAGGCCCCTCAAAACCCGTAACATCGGGCCACCACCACCCTCACCTGCCGCTTTTTCATGGATCTGGTTTTTCCCCACACCTTCGTGCCCTGGTTCCGCTCGGTGGCACCACACATCCATGCGCACCGCGGCAAGACCTTCGTGGTGGGCCTGTCGGGCGAACTGATCGCCGCCGGCAAGCTTGAGAGCTTTGTGCAAGACCTGGCGCTGATGCACGCCATGGGCATCAAGATTGTGCTGGCGCATGGCTTCAGGCCTCAGCTCGAAGAGCAACTGCGCGCCAAGGGCCAGGAATCGAAATTCAGCCACGGCATGCGCATCACCGATTCCGTGGCGTTGGACTGCGCGCAAGAGGCCGCCGGCCAGTTGCGCTACGAGATCGAAGCCGCGTTTTCGCTGGGGCTGCCCAACACGCCGATGGCGGGCGCCTCGGTCAGCGTCATCTCGGGCAACTTCGTGACGGCCCGCCCCGTGGGCATCGTCGACGGTGTGGACTTCATGCACACCGGCCTGGTGCGCAAGATCGATGCGATGCCGGTGCGCCGCGCCATCGACACCGGCGCCATGGTCATGCTCTCGCCCTTCGGCTTTTCGCACACCGGCGAGGCCTTCAACCTGAGCATGGAAGACGTGGCCACCAGCGCCGCCATCGCCCTGCAGGCCGATAAGCTGATCTTCGTGACCGAGGTTCGCGGCATCCTTCAAAGCGTGGTGCAGGCACCCGACAAGGCGGTGGAACTGGAAGCCACGCAAAATAACGACGACGAGATCGATCAGGAACTGGCCCTGGCCGATGCCAAGCGCTTGGTCGCCACCCTTCCCAATCCCATGCAGCCCACCGACACGGCCTTTTACCTGCAACACGCGGTCAAGGCCAGCGAAGGCGGTGTCGAGCGCGTGCACATCATCCCCTTCAAGGTCGATGGCGCCTTGCTGATGGAGGTGTTCACGCACGATGGCGTGGGCACCATGATCGTCGACGAAAAACTGGAAAGCCTGCGCGAGGCCACGCCCGATGACGTCGGCGGCATCCTGCAACTGATCGAGCCTTTTGAGCAGGACGGCACCCTGGTCAAGCGCAGCCGCACCGAGATCGAACGCGACGTGGCGCAGTACACCGTGATCGAGCACGATGGCGTGATCTTTGGGTGTGCCGCCCTGCATGCCTATCCTGAATCAGGCACCGCCGAGATGGCGGCGCTGACGGTGTCACCCAATGTGCAAGGACAAGGCGACGGCGAGCGCATCCTCAAGCGCATCGAACAACGTGCGCGCGGCATGGGCATGTCCACCCTGTTTGTGCTGACCACGCGGACCATGCACTGGTTCATCAAGCGCGGCTTTGCCCCGGTCGATCCGGCCTGGTTGCCCGAGGCCCGCAAGCGCCATTACAAGTGGGACAGGCGCTCGCAGGTGCTGGTCAAACCCCTCAAGTAGGGCCGTCCAGGAAAGTCCTGAAACCTTCGGGGCAGCGGCCATGGCGGTTCACCACGGCATCGGGCAAGGCTTTGCCAGGTTGAAGATAGCGGTTGAGCTGGGTAGCCACTTCCAGATCGAGCCGCTTTTGCACCGCGTCGGTGATGCTGTCGCGAGTGACACCGCTGATGTCCTTCGACAAGCCCACGGACTGCTTCTGAGCCAAGCTGCTCAAGCTCAAGCGCGACTGGACCACACAAACGGGCCGCTGGGTTTTGTCGACCATGGCCACATAGGTGCCGCCAAACTGGGTGGTCAGGTTGGCCACCGGACCGACCGTGGCATCGCAATCATTGCCAGCGGACTGGCCGATTTTTCCGACGTGCGTGCCCGGCCCCAGCTTGCCGCCCACCCGCACCCGCAAAGGCCCCTCGTCGCCCTTTTGGCCGTGCACCAGCCAGATCGGTGTGCTCATGGTTTGCTTGAACAGCGAAAAGCTGTCGCTGTTGCAAGCCACGCTGCCCGGGCGATCGACGTTGACCTGGGTATCGGCCAGTTCGGCCTTGAGCAGACAACTCATGCCCAGTTCACCCGAATCCGCCACGGCCAAACCGCAGGTCTGATTCACAGACGCGGCGCGCTCCTGGGCGGGTTCCGATTTGGGCGCTGACGAACAGCCCGCCACCATGGCCATGCACATGCCCAGCATGCTCATGGCGATCCACGAATCACATTTCATCCAAAGTCTCCTGCTGCAAGCTCGTATCGTTCCATGAAAACACCCGAGTTTCGGGCCTTGAACAGACTCCGCCAATCCTCGTACCATTGGCACCCACCGATCTTTCCTGGAAATCCGACCCATGGCACGCACCATTCAATGCATCCACCTCAAAAAAGAAGCCGAAGGCATGGACTACGCGCCCTACCCTGGTGAGTTGGGCAAACGCATCTACAACGAGGTCAGCAAAGAGGCTTGGCAAATGTGGCTCAAGCACCAAACCATGCTGGTCAACGAAAACCGCCTGAACCTGGCCGATGCACGGGCACGCCAATACCTGGCTCGCCAGATGGAGCAGTTCTTCTTCGGTGGCGGCGGCGACCAGGTCCAAGGCTACGTGCCACCAGCCCAATAAGGGCCGACGACAACATGAAACGCATCACCAGCACCTTGGCCACCTGGATGTTCCCGGCGGCAACCTTGATGGCATCCACCAGTGCCTGCGCACAGCTTCAATTGCCGCCGCTGGCCTTGGCGCTCACGGGCCAAGCCAGCAGCATTGTGCTTACACCACAGACCGCCTACCTCGTCGGCGCCAGCCCGCTGATCTGGAACACCATCCTTGGCGCCTTTGGCCCCTCGGTGAAGCCCTATTCCGAAGGGCTGCGCATGCTGACGATCAAGCCAGCCCTGCGTTTGCGGCCCGTGCCCAGCGCACCCACGCCGCCCGCCACGGTGCTGGCCAATAGCTACACCCAGGCCATTTCGTTTGGCGACAGCATGAGCGACACGGGCAACCTGTATGAGAGCCTTGAGCATTACGGTGGCCGTGGCATGCCCGATGCCCCCAGCAAACGCGGGCGTTTTTCCGACGGTGTGGTGGTGATCGAGGCCATGGCCAATGCCTTGAACCTGCCATTGGTGAACTACGCCTTTGCCGGGGCCCGCTCGGGCAACAACAATCTGATGCCGGTTTATGGCATGCAACAAGGCATGCTCAAACAGATCCAGGATTTCCTGGACAACCAGTCGAGTGCCAAGGTGCCGGTGGATGCCAACGCCTTGTATGTCTTGTGGACTGGCCCGGATGATTTCTATGCCGATGGCAACATCTACAACAAGCTGACCGCATACCAGATCGCCAAGAACGTCAACGAGGGCATGAGCAAGCTGTACAGCCGTGGTGCCCGCCACTTCTTCGTGCCGCAGATGCCCGATCTGAGCATCACCCCTTCCGCGCACGACCACAACAAGGGCTTGGGCAACTACCTGGTGAACGCCAAGGCACGCAGCGCCGAATTTGCCGTCGTGCTGAACAACACCCTCAAGGCTTTTGCCAAGCAATATCCGCAGGCCCAAGTGCACACCTTTGACACCTACACCTACTCCCAGGTGCGCATGGTCCAAGCCGCGGCAGAGGGCAATAACGTGACGGAGCCTTGCTACACCCCGGTGTTCCCGGGCGTGCCAGGCCCTGTCTGCGCGAACCCCGACAAATACCTTTTCTGGGACGCCAACCACCCCACCGCGGCCGGTTCAACGGTCATTGGCACCGACTTCGCCAAATCTTTGGTGGAAACGGCGGCACTGCCCTCGCGGTAAGCAATTGCGCCGCTGGGCCCAGGTGCGGGAGCGCTGTTCCCCCCGCATTTGAGTGTCCGATTTTCATGACTGAGCGACATTGAAGTGGAAAAATAAATCACGAGCCTCGCTGCTCGTGGTTCGTTGAACACATCAAATCAACTCAGGAAGAAATCGACATGAAGATCAAACCAAGCGCACGGGCCTGGCTGTTTTCGGCCGCCCTGATGACCTCGTCCGCTGCCCAAGCCCAGCAAGTGCCTCCGGTGATTCTTGCCGCAGCGGGCCAAGTTGGCGGGGTCGCCCTCTCCCCCTTGACGATCTATGCCATCGGCTCGAATCCCTTGCTGTGGGGCAGCATCGCCAGCACTTTCGGACCAGAGATGAAGCCCTATGCGGAAGGGCTGCGCCTGCTCACCGTCCGTCAGCCCATCCACCTGCGGCCTGCACCGCTGGCGCCGGTACCCCCAGCAGAAGTGTTCCCCAACAGCTACACGCAAGCCATTTCATTCGGCGACAGCATGAGCGACACCGGCAACCTCCACGGAACCATCGAACAGTTTGGTGGACGCGGCATCCCCGCCGAGCCCAACCATCGGGGGCGCTTCTCCGATGGCGTGGTGGTGGTGGAGGCCATGAGCAATGCCCTGAACCTGCCCTTGGTGAACTACGCCTTTGCGGGCGCCCGCTCGGGAACCGACAACCTGGTGCCGGCCTACGCCATGCAGCAAGGCATGCTCAAGCAGATCCAGGACTTCCTGGCCAACCAGGCCAGCCCTGGTGCCCCGGTGGATGCCAACGCCCTGTACGTGTTGTGGACCGGACCCGACGATTTCTACGCCAACGGCAACATCTTCAACCCCGCCACCTCATCCCTGATCAGCAGCAACATCAACAAGGGCATGACCAGCCTGTATGCACGTGGCGCGCGGCATTTTTTCGTGCCATTGATGCCCGACCTGAGCATCACCCCTTCGGCCCATGCGCACAACAAGACATTGAGCAACTACCTGGCCAACGCCAAGGCACGCAGCGCCGAGTTTGCCGCCTTGCTGACCAGCACGCTCAAGGCATTCGCCAAGCAGTACCCGGATGCGGTGGTGCACACATTCGACACCTACACCTACTCCCAACAACGCATCGCGCAAGCCGCGGCCGAAGGCAACAACGTGACCGAGCCCTGCTACATCAGCATGACCGTGCCGGTTTGCACCGAGCCGCACAGGTACCTGTTCTGGGACACCAACCACCCCACCGCGGCGGGCTCGATGGTCATCGGCACCGACTTTGCAAAGTCGGTGGTGAACGACGCGCCCCTGCCCTCGCGCTGATCGCAAGGGAGCAGGGCGCTCACTCCGGCATCAGGAAATCGCGGCTGATGCCGTAACCCAGATCACCCACCCGGTCCAGGAACTGGGTGAGGTAGGCATGCAGGCCAGTGGCCAGGATCTCGTCAATGCGGCCATATTGCAGGTCGGCGCGCAGGCGGCCAGCGCGGCGCAGTGTGTCGTCGCTCTGGTCGTTGGCCACCGCCCGCAAATTGCTGACCACTTCGTTCATGCTGGCCAGCAGCGAGCGGGGCATGTCTGGACGCAAGATCAGCAACTCGGCCACTTTTTCAGGGCGGATCACGTTGCGGTAGACCTTGCGGTAGACCTCGAAGGCCGAGACGCTGCGCAGCACGGCGGACCAATGGTAGAAGTCGACCTCTTTCGTCTCGTTGCCCGCGCCCGACCCGAAGAACTCGGTGTCCAGACTGTGGAACTTGACGTCCAGCAAGCGGGCCGTGTTGTCCGAGCGTTCCAGGAAAGTGCCGATGCGCTGGAAGTGAAAAGACTCGTCTTGCAGCATGGTCCCCAGCGTCACGCCGCGCGACAGGTGCGATCGGAACTTCACCCATTCAAACAGCTCGGCCGGATCTTTCTTCAAGGCGCCGGTGCTGAGCAGGCGGTTGAACTCCAGCCAGGTCTGGTTGGTCGTTTCCCAGACTTCGGTGGTCAGGGCGCCACGCACCGCACGGGCGTTTTCGCGGGCCGCGCGCAGGCAACTCAGGATGCTGGAAGGGTTGTTGGCATCGCTGACCATGAAGCTCATGACATCGCGCGCGGTGATCTTGTCGAAGCGCTTCTGGTAGTCGTGGCTCAACTCGCTGATGCCCAGCAGGCCCTTCCAGCCCTGCATCGCCGCGGCCTCGGACTGCGGCAGCAAAGAGGTCTGGTAGTTGACGTCCAGCAGGCGAGCCGTGTTCTCGGCCCGCTCCATGTAGCGGGCCATCCAGAAAAGGTGGTCGGCGGTGCGAGAAAGCATTCGGGACTCCGTGTGTGGAGTGTGGAGATTCAGACGCGGTTCCAGCCGGTCGGCCGGGGTGCTGTCATCTGGTGGTTCGGGGGGTTGGCTTTGAGCGCGAGAGCCGTCGTAACGCATGGTGGGATCCTCCTCATGCTTCCAGAACCCATGTGTCCTTGGTGCCACCGCCTTGTGAGCTGTTGACGACCAGGGAGCCTTCCTTCAGGGCCACGCGGGTGAGCCCGCCCGGCACCATCTGAACCGTCTTGCCTGACAGCACGAAGGGCCGCAGGTCGATGTGGCGAGGCGCGATGCCCGACTCCACGAAGGTGGGGCAGGTGGACAGGGACAAGGTGGGCTGCCCGATGTAGTTGCTGGGGTTGGCCAGCAAGTGCTTGCGGAACTCTTCGATCTCGGCGGTGGTGGCGGCCGGGCCGACCAGCATGCCGTAGCCGCCCGCACCGTGGACTTCCTTGACGACCAGGTCCTTCAAGTTGTCGAGCACGTACTTGAGGTCGTTCTTGTCGCGGCCAAGGAAAGTCGGCACGTTTTGCAGAATCGGTTTCTCGCCCAGGTAGAACTCGATCATCTTGGGCACGTAGGGGTAGATCGATTTGTCATCGGCGATGCCGGTGCCGATGGCATTGGCCAGGGTGACGTTGCCCGCGCGGTAGGCGCGCATCAGGCCAGCCACGCCCAGGGTCGAATCCTTGCGGAAGACTTCCGGGTCCATGAAGTCATCGTCGACGCGGCGGTAGATGACGTCGACGCGTTGCGGGCCACGCGTGGTGCGCATGTAGACGAAGTCGTCCTTGACGAACATGTCCGCGCCTTCGACCAACTCGATGCCCATCTGCTGCGCCAGGAAGGCGTGCTCGAAGTAGGCCGAGTTGTGCATGCCCGGCGTGAGCACCACGGCGGTGGGCTCGTTGACCGAGGCCGGCGACACGGCGCGCAGGGTGTCCAGCAGCAGATCTGGATAGTGGGCGACCGGGGCGATGCGGTGTTCCGAGAACAGCTCGGGGAACAGGCGCATGGTCATCTTGCGGTTCTCGAGCATGTAGCTCACGCCACTGGGCACGCGCAGGTTGTCTTCGAGCACGTAATAGGTGCCCGAGCCATCGGGGTTGCAGGCCCGCACGATGTCGATGCCGGAGATGATCGAGTAGATGTCACCGGGCACATTCAGGCCCATCATCTCGGGCCGGAACTGTGCATTCTTGAGAACCGGTTCGGACGGGATGATGCCGGCCTTGAGGATTTCCTGGTCGTGGTAGATGTCGTGCAGGAAACGGTTCAGGGCGGTCACGCGTTGGCGCAAGCCCTTTTCCATGTCGCGCCATTCCTGCGCAGGGATGATCCGGGGGATCAGATCGAAGGGGATCAGGCGCTCATTGCCAGCACCGGTTTCGTCCTTGTCGCCATACACCGCGAAGGTGATGCCGACCCGGCGGAAAATCATCTCGGCCTCTTCGCGGCGTGAGCGCATCACGTCGCGGGGCTGTTTGGCCAACCAGCGGTCATAGACCTGGTAATGGTCGCGCACTTGGGCGCTGTTGACGTGCATTTCGTCGAAGAATCTCATTGACATCGTCCCGTCAGGGAGTCCCTTGAAAACAGCGGTCTGACAAAGCAATGCATGGAGTGTGCCAACCCCATGTAAGCGGGGGCAGGCATGGCACAGCTTTCGGGCACGCCGCCATCAATCAGTGCAATATCGGTCTATTGTGGTGCTTGCGTCAACTTTTTGACGCCGTCCTTGACCAGGCGCGTGGTGACACGCACCAACAAGGTGTGTTTTCCGCCACCGCGGATGACGCCCCGCAGTGGCGTCACATCACCAAAATCGCGGCCATGTGCCACCCTCACGTGGTGCGTGTCGGGCACGCAATCGTTGGTGGGGTCCAGATCAAGCCAGCCTCCGGCGGGCAGCCCCAAGCCGGGGCACCAAACGCTGACCCAGGCGTGCGAGGCGTCGGCGCCCACCAGTGGCACTTGCCCTTCCGGCGGCACGGTCAACAAATAGCCACTGACGTAGCGACCGGCCAGCCCACAGGCCCGCAAGCATCCGAGCATGAGGTGGGCAAAGTCCTGGCAGACCCCTTTGCGTTGATTGAACACCGCCAGGATCGGCGTGGAGATGTCGGTGGACGCGGGTGCGTAGGTGAAGTCCGTGTGGATGCGGTTCATCAGCTCGATGACGGCTTCGGCCAATGGGCGGTCGTCTTTCAGAGACTGGGCGCCGTAGTCGCGCAGCTCGTCGTGCATGGGCACGTAAGGAGAGGCGTAGGCGAATTCACTGGCGCTCTGGAAAGGGGCCTCGGCGCGGTAGGTGAGCAGTTCGCGCACTTCGCCACAAGTGGCGCCCAAGGCAGGGTCCAGGCCGTGGTAGCGGGCCTTCACCTGCACTTGGCTGCGCGCCACCACTTGAAGCTCCTTGTGGGCCGCGTTGAGGGCGAAATAGGCGCGGCTGTTGCCAAAGGCATCACGGCGTGTGCTGTGCTGGGCGGGCAAGGGGCTGACGCTCATCTCGAACTGCTCGAGCACCTGGCCCTCGTCCGACAAGGGGCGCAGGCAGGCGATGTGCTGGGCCATGTCCACGGCGCGCGCATAGCGGTAAAGCGTCTCGTGCTCGACGGTCAGGCGCTGGGAAGATGCGGCGGGCTCGGCGGGTGCGGTCAAGTCGGTGGTCACGCGCTCACCATCTGTTCGGTCGGCTCTGAATGGGCAAAGTAGCGCCGACCCAGCTCATCCGACAAAAGCCAGCCTGCGTGCATCAGCCGTTGCGTCAAAGCCTGCAAGGCGGCGTTGCCCAACTCTGGCTCACACAACTCTTCCAAGGTGACACCCACCCCCTCCTGCGGCAACAAGGCCAGCAGGTCTTCCTTGGGGCCTGCGCGCTCCGGCAGCTTGCCCAACTCCGTGCGCAAGCGGCGCAGCACGCAGGCCAGCGAGCGCGGGTTGGTTTCGTCAATCACCAGCATGGCCAGCAAAGCTGGCAATTCCAGGCGACGCTGGAAGCGCGCACGGAAGGTGATGGCACTGTCGAACAGCATCAGCAGCAAGTCAAAACCTTGCGGCGTGTGCATGGCTTCACGCTGCCAGAACGCTTGGAGGATGCCGGCATAACTGACCAGGCGCTCCAGCAGGCGCCCCACGGTCAGCAGGCGCCAGCCGGCATCTCGCGTCATGCGGTCGGTTTGCGAGCCGGTGACGGCCGCCAATTGCATGGCGAGGTAGTCCAGGGCTTCGTGCGCGTGGACGAGATCGGGCAGGCTGTCCGCACCGTCCTCGTCCTCGTCTTCGAGGTCAGGCTGGTCATCGTCCTCGGGGCCCGACAATCGTTGCCGGAAGTTGTCACCCAGGCCGCGCAGAAGGCGCCAATGCTCTGGTGAGAGGCGTTCGCGCAACGCTTGGGCAGATCGCTCCAGCGCTCCCAGGTTGTAGGCCAGGCTGTAGGCGCCCTGCTCGGCCCTGGCATCGCCCAGTGCCTCGACGGTGGCACGCTCGAACACGCGCGGCGACTTGGTCAGACTGGGCGTACCGTCGGGTACCAGGCCATTGACGCGGGCCAGGTCGGACAAGGCCTCCAGCACGGCGGGATCGGTCTCGTCGTCATCGGCCAGCACACTGGACAGGCTTTGCACCACCCTGAGCTGGAACTCGGTGCGCTCGGTGTAGCGCCCCATCCAGAACAGGCTTTCGCCCATGCGGCTGGCCACTGGGCGCTGACGCTGAACCAGGTCTTCCACGTTCAGCGACTGGTGCAGCATCGAGAAGGTGTCCACGGGGCCATCGGTCATGACCCAGGTATCCAGGCTGCTGCCCCCCAATTGCATGGACACAGGCCCCGAGTCGCGGGTGGCGATGCGGGTCATGCCACCGGGCAGCACCTGCCAGCCACCTTTGCCATCGGCCAGCGCATAGACGCGCAAAGACGCACCGCGCATGCTGCATTGCCCGTGCGACCACACCGGCAACTGTGCATAGGGCACGAAGTTCTGCAAGGTGTACGCGGCGCGGTCACGCTCGATGCGCGCGGCCCAGCTCTTGAGCGCAGCGGGGTTCAGGCTGGGGCCCACAACGGCCTCGAACGGCACGCTGCCAAACGGATAGGTGGGCCGGATGACTTGCTCGCCCAGGTCGGCCTTGACGTCTTGCCAGGCCGCGTTTTCACCGCACCACCAGGTGGGCAGGGAGGGCAGCATCAACTCCTTGCCCAGCAGGTGGCGCGACAAGGCAGGCAGGAAGCCATGCACCGCCGGCGACTCCAGGAAACCGGTGCCCAGGGCATTGGCCATGACCACATTGCCGGCCCGCACAGCCTGCATCAAACCCGGCACGCCCAGGGTGGAGTCGCTGCGCAGTTCAAGGGGATCACAGTAGTCATCGTCCAGACGGCGCAGCAGACCGTGGATCGGCTCCAGACCCTGCACAGTCTTGAGGTAAAGGCGCTCATCGCGCACGGTCAGGTCGCCACCTTCCACCAGGGGCAGGCCCAGGTAGCGCGCCAGGTAGGCGTGCTCGAAATAGGTTTCGTTGTAAGGGCCTGGGGTCAGGAGGGCCAGGCGTGGTGACTGGCCATTGGCACAAGGCGCAGCCAGGGTCTGCAAGGTCTCGAGCAGGCGCCGGAAACCACTGGCCAGGTGCTGCACGCTCATGGCGCGGAAAGCATCGGGGAACAAACGCGAGACGATCAGGCGGTTCTGCATGACGTAGCCCAGGCCCGATGGAGCCTCTGTGCGCTGAGACACCACCCACCAGGCGCCATCAGGCGCGCGGACCATGTCAAACGCCACGACGTGCAGGTACACGCCGCCCAGCGGCTTGACACCATGCAGACCCCGCAGATAGCCAGGGTGTCCCAACACAAGCGCCGCTGGCAAGTACGCATCCTTGAGCAGCTTCTGTTCGCCATACACGTCGGCCGCGATCTGGTTGAGCAGATTGGCGCGCTGGGCCGCGCCTTGCTCGATCAAGCGCCAATCTTCAGCCTCGATCAACCGCGGCAGAACCTCAAGCGACCAGGGCCGCGAAGACCCACCCTGCGCGCTGTAGATGTTGTAGGTGACGCCGTCTTCCTGGATCTGCCGGGCCAGCAAGGCCTGCCGCTGCCCCAGGTCATCCAGCGAACCGCCAAGGTGTTCGGCGAATGCTTCCCAGCCTGGGCGAAGCTGGCCCTCGGCGTCGCGAAGGTCGTCATAGTGCCCGGGCTCTACCGGCCGCGATCGACGCAGCAAGGCCTCAGCGGCAGTTGGCTGATCCGGGTCATCGTCAAACAACTGCAAGGAGGATGGCATCGGGGGGCAATGAAATGGGCAGCTTGGCGCGATATGCCCGTATTGTCAAAGAGGCATGCAAGTTTTTGACCAAGGGTTAGCCAAAAGTTCGCAGGCCGCCCCACCAGGTTTTGCCATCAAACCCCGCCGATCTTGGCTGTGCGCAGGTCCAGCGTCAGCGGGTGCTCGATGCCCGGCTTGAGCGGTTTGACCGACATCACGCCCGGCGTGTGCCCCATGCGGAAAAAGCGCGACAAGCGCCGGCTTTCGGCCTCGTAGGCATTGACCGGGAAGGTGTCGTAATTGCGCCCACCCGGGTGTGCCACATGGTACTGGCACCCGCCCAGCGAACGCTTTTGCCAGCTGTCGACCAGGTCGATGGTCAGCGGGGCATCGGCGCCGATGGTGGGGTGCAGACACGACGGCGGCTGCCAGGCGCGGTAACGAACCCCGGCAACGTATTCACCGACGCGCCCAGTGGGATGCAGCGGCAGGATGTGGCCATTGACGGTGACCACATGCCGGTTGCCATTCAGGCCTGTGACGCGCACTTCCAGCCGCTCCAGCGACGAATCGACGTAGCGCACCGTGCCACCTGGCGAGCCCTCTTCGCCCATCACGTGCCAGGGCTCCAGCGCCGTGCGGACTGTCATGCGCGCACCGCCAGCCGCCACCTCGCCCACATAGGGGAAGCGGAACTCGAAATGCGGTGCGAACCAGGTTGGATCGAAGTTGAACCCCGCTTGCGACAGTTCGGTCAGCACATCGTCAAAGTCTTGCTCGACGAAACTGGGCAGCAGGAAACGATCGTGCAAGCCGGTGCCCCAACGCGTCAGCCGCTGGGCACCATGGCCTTTGTACGGCTCGCGCCAGAACCAGGCCACCAGCGCGCGCAACAACAATTGCTGGACCAGGCTCATGTGGGCATGCGGCGGCATTTCAAATGCGCGCAACTCCAGCAAGCCGAGGCGACCAGTGGGGCCGTCGGGCGAATAGAGCTTGTCGATGCAGAACTCACTGCGGTGCGTGTTGCCCGTCGCATCGATCAGCAGGTTGCGCAGCGCACGGTCAATCAGCCAAGGCGGGCAGTGCCCCCAGACCTCGACCTGGCGCTCGATCTCGCGCATGCCGATCTCGACTTCATAGACCTGGTCGGTGCGCGCCTCGTCCACACGCGGCGCCTGGCTGGTGGGCCCGATGAACATGCCCGAGAACATGTAGGACAGCGACGGGTGGTTGTGCCAGAAGGTCAGCAGGCTGGGGATCAGGTCGGGCCGGCGCAAGAAAGGGCTGTCGGATGGCGTGGCGCCGCCCAGCACGAAGTGGTTACCGCCGCCGGTACCCGTGTGGCGGCCATCGACCATGAACTTCTCGGTCGACAGGCGCGTTTCATGCGCGGCCTGGTACAGGAACTCGGTGTGATCGACCAGTTGCGCCCAGCTTGAGGCCGGGTGGATGTTGACCTCGATCACGCCCGGATCAGGCGTGACCTGCAGCATGGTCAAACGGGCATCGCGTGGCGGCGGGTAGCCTTCCAGCACGATCTGCATGCCCAGGTCGGTGGCCGTGGCTTCCACTGCGGCCAGCAGATCGAGGTAGTCGTCCAGCACCGTCAAAGGCGGCATGAAGACGTACATCACGCCACCGCCCTGGCCTTGCGCTTCCACCTTCGGGCCATTGCTGCGGTCAGGGTTGCGCACCTCGACGCACAAGGCCGTGCGCGTGACCCAATGCGCGGACTCGAAGCGGTTGGGCGCGCGGCCCGGGTCGCCCGTGATCGTCAAGCCATGGCCACCGCCATCGCCCGCGGTGGCACCGGCACCCAAGCCCAGCTCGCTCCGGGTGGGCAGCCCGGCATCCACCTGCATCTGGTGGCGCGCGTACTGTGCCTTCAGTAGCGCAGCCGGCGCCAGGGCGGGCTGGGGCGCAAAGGGATCGTGTTCATACGTGTAAGGATATTGCTCGGCCGACACCCAGGGCAGCGAATCCAGCGGCAGGCGATAGCCCATGGGCGAATCCCCCGGGACCAGGTACATGCGCCCATCGCGGAAGAACCACGGGCCGCTGATCCAGCGCGGCGCATCGATCATCGCGGCGGATTCGCGCTTGAGCGGCAGCACATAGCCCACCGTCTTGTCCAGGCCATAGTCGAACACGCGGCGCAGGCGCAGGCGCTCCATCTCGTCTTCCAGGCGCGTGTCGAAAGGATCGACATTGATGGGCAAGCGACGCTCGCGCCACATGTAGTACCAGGCGTCCTCATAGCCCGGCAGGATGTGCTTGGTGCCCACGCCCAATTTGGCCGCCAAGGTCTCGACGAACAACTTGGCATCGTCGCTGTTGTAGCTCACGCCGTTCTGTTCGTCGGCGAACAGGCTGGGATCGTGCCAGCAAGGCTCGCCATCGGTGCGCCAGAAGATGGACAAGGCCCAGCGCGGCAACTGCTCGCCCGGGTACCACTTGCCCTGGCCAAAGTGAAGGAAGCCCCCCTTGCCATAACGCTCGCGCAGCTTGTGCACCAGCGTCGTGGCCAGGCCCCGCTTGGTGGGGCCCATGGCGGTGGTGTTCCACTCTTCGCCCTCGCGGTCATCGACCGACACAAAGGTGGGCTCGCCGCCCATGGTCAGGCGCACATCGCTGCTCTTGAGCTCTTGGTCCACCGCATGGCCCAAGGTGTCGATGGCTTGCCATTGCTCCGGCGTGTAGGGCTTGGTGACCCGTGGCGATTCGTAGATGCGCGTGACGCTCATCTCGTGGCTGAAGCTCACTTCGCACTCGTCCACCGCGCCACTGACGGGTGCGGCGGTGGTGGGTTCGGGCGTGCAAGCCACCGGTATGTGGCCTTCACCAGCCATCAAGCCCGAAGTGGGGTCCAATCCGATCCACCCCGCGCCGGGCAGGAAGACCTCACACCAGGCGTGCAGGTCGGTGAAATCGACGTCGGTGCCCGAAGGGCCGTCCAGCGCGGCCACGTCGGCCTTGAGCTGGATCAGGTAGCCGGACACAAAGCGCGCGGCCAGGCCCAGGTGGCGCAAGGTCTGCACCAGCAGCCAGCCCGTGTCACGGCATGAGCCGGATTTCAAGGCCAGCGTCTGCTCGGGCGTCTGCACGCCCGGCTCCATGCGGATGGTGTAGCTGATGTCGCCTTGCAAACGCTGGTTCAAGCCCACCAGGAAATCGATGGTGCGAACCGTTTTGAGGTCGATGCTCTCCACGAACTTCTGAAAGAGCGGCGTGGCGGGGTCTTTGACCAGGTAGGGCGCCAGATCGTGCTTGAGGCCCGCCTCATAAGCAAAGGGGAAGTTCTCGGCTTCGGGCTCCAGGAAAAAATCGAAGGGGTTGTAGACCGCCATCTCGGCGACCAGGTCCACCGTGATCTTGAACTCTTGCGTCTGCTCAGGAAACACCAACCGGGCCAGGTGGTTGGAAAACGGATCCTGCATCCAGTTGACAAAATGATTGGCGGGCTCGACCTTCAGGGAATAGGACAGGATGCGGGTTCGGCAGTGGGGGGCTGGGCGCAAACGCACCACTTGGGGAGACAGATTGACCAGGCGGTCGTAGGTGTAATGTGTGACGTGATTAAGGGCGACGTGAATGGACACACTGATCTCCGGAAAGGACTGGCCTGCACCAGTGTGCAGGCGTCTGTGTGACACCAGCAAGTTATGGGCCACGATGGTGCACATTTTGTGCCCTGGACCGCATGGCCCATCATGCCCCGTGAACTCCGCCCGAACACGCATCCCTTGATCAAGCGACCACGCAATCCCCTAGGGTAGGCCGAAGCCCCGTGCCGTAGACTCGCATCAGCCTTTGAAACACCCCAACTCACACGGTTTCAGCGCCAAGCGATGACGCAAAACTTCATCACCTTTGAGCACCCTCGAACGGGCATCACGCGCACTGTGCCTGTCGGCTTCAACTGGCGCCTGCTGCAGTTTGGCGCCCTGCTGCCGATGTACCAGCGCGAATGGAAGCTGTGCCTGTTGGTCGTCGTCGGTGGCGTGCTGACCTTCAGCGTCAGCAACGTGCTGCTGGCTTTCTTCTACAACAAGCTCTATGTGCGCTCGCTGATCGCCGCCGGATTCCTCGCCAGGGGCACCGAAGAAGGGTGCATCGCCGAGGTCGAAGCCCATCTGGGCCTGAGTTTGCCGCGTCACCTGCCATCGGACGAAACCCCGTCCTTTGTCGCCCACCGAATCCAGAAGCACACCTCAGAACCAGTGCACGCCCAGTAGAAAAAACACATTCCAAAGCATTTGTCCACCCAGGAAACCCGCAGCCCCATCGATTCGAGGGCCGGCACAACGATTAGCGTTATGGATCACAGGACAGTGCAAAATCGCCTTCTTTACCCGTTGCAACACCATGACTGATGTACCCGTCCCTTCGGCCCTGTCCAAACTCAAGATTGATAGAGGTGTTCAAGCTTCGGTGAAAAAGAAGAAAAGCATCCTGCCCTGGGTGCTGGTGGGGGCTGTCGTGCTTGGCGTCGCCGCTTATTTCCTGGTGCCACGCACCGCTGAAGTCGCCACCACCACCGTGGTGCTGAGCACGCCTTCGCAGCAGTACGTTCAACTGACCGCCTCCGGCTACGTCGTGGCCCAGCGCCGCGCCGCCGTGGCCTCCAAGGCCTCCGGCCGCCTGATCGAACTCAATGTGCGCGAAGGCTCGCACGTCAAGAAGGGCGACTTGCTGGCCCGCCTGGACGCCAGTGACATCAAGGCCGGCATCCTGGGTGCTGAAGCCGCCGTTCACCAGGCCGAGGCCAACCTCGAGCAATCGAACGTCCAGCTGATCAATGCGCGAGCCGAGACCGCCCGCGCTCGTGGCCTGGAAGCCCAAGGCTTCCTCTCGCCCCAATCGGTTGAAACCACCGTGAGCCGCAACAAAGCCGCCTTTGCCGCGGTGTCCGCTGCCAAAGCCGCGCTGGAACAGGCCCGGGCCCAGGTCAAAGTGCAGGCCGTCGGCCTGGACTACACCGAGATCCGCGCGCCCTTTGATGGCGTCGTGCTGGTCAAGAACGCCAACGTGGGAGACATCATCACGCCCATGTCCAGCGCTGCAGGCGCTCAAGGCGCCGTGGTCACCATGGCCGACATGAGCACCCTGGAAGTCGAGGCCGATGTGTCCGAGGGCAACCTGTCCAAGACCAAGGTGGGCCAGCCCGTCGAGATCACCCTGGACGCCCTGCCCTCTGTGCGCTTCCGCGGCCACGTGTCAGGCATCGTGCCCACGGTTGACCGCGCCAAAGCCACCGTCATGACCAAGATCCGTTTTGACAAGCTGGACCCCCGCATCCTGCCCGAGATGAGCGCCAAGGTGAGCTTCCTGTCGCAGGACATCAATGACGCCGACCAGCAACCCGTGCTGGCCGTGGCCAACGCGGCCATCGTCGGCAAGGACGGCGCCAACGTGGTCTACCGCGTCAAGGCTGGCGATGCCGGCGGCGCCTCCACCGTTGAAGAGTTGAGCGTGCGCCCCGGCCGCAAGCTGGGCGATCTGCGCGAGATCGCCGGTGGCGTCAAAGCTGGCGACAAGCTGGTCACCAACCCGCCTGCCCGCCTCAAAGACGGCTCGCGCGTCAGCTTTGGCACCTTGAACTGAACAGCACCGCGAGCCCCCATGAGCGATACCGCAGCGCGCGATCCAGTCATCCGCATCGACCACCTGACCAAAACCTACACACGCGGCGGCCAGCCCATTCCCGTCCTGATGGACATCAATCTGGAAGTGGCCCAGGCTGAGTTCGTGTCACTGATGGGCCCCAGCGGCTCGGGCAAAAGCACCCTGCTCAACTTGATCGCCGGCATTGACCAGCCCAGCTCGGGCACCATCAAGATCAACGGCGTGGACATCGCGACGCTGGACGAAAGCGCCCTGGCAGATTGGCGTGCCGCCAACGTGGGCTTCATCTTCCAGTTCTACAACCTCATGCCGGTGCTCACCGCCTATGAGAACGTCGAGCTGCCCCTGCTGCTGACCAACCTCAGCCGCCGCGAGCGCAAGCATCATGTCGAGGCCTGCCTGGCCATGGTGAAGCTGGCCGACCGCATGGACCACTACCCCAACGAATTGTCCGGCGGGCAGCAGCAGCGCGTGGCCATTGCCCGAGCCCTGGTGACCGACCCGACGCTGATCGTGGCCGACGAGCCCACCGGTGACTTGGACCGCGCCACCGGCGAAGAAGTCCTCAAGCTGATGGACGAGTTGCACCGCGATCTGGGCAAGACCATCGTCATGGTGACCCACGACCCGAAAGCCGCCTCGCGCGCCAGTCGCATGATCCACCTTGAAAAAGGCGTGCTGGTGACCGACCCCGGCGCCAGCGGGCACTGAGCACAAGAGGTCAAGTAGTCCATGTTCCTCTTCAAGTTGCTGCTGAAAAACGCCTTCAGGCACAAACTGCGCACGCTGTTGACCATGGTCGGGCTGATCGTGTCGATCAGCGCCTTCGGCTTGCTCAGGACCATCGTGGATGCCTGGTATGCCGGCGCGGACGGCACGTCGAACACGCGCCTGATCACCCGCAGCGCCATCTCCTTGGTCTACCCGCTGCCGCTGTACTACGCCGAGCGCATCAAGAAAATTGAAGGCGTTGCCGGTGTGACGTGGGTCAACTGGTTCGGCGGCATCTACATAGATCGGCGTAATTTCTTTGCACGCATGGCGGTCGACGGTGAGAGCTATTTCAAAATCTTCCCTGAATTCATCGTGAATGATGAAGAAAAGGCGGCCTTCATGGCCGACCGGCAAGGCGTGATCCTGGGACGCAAAACAGCCCAACGATTTGGCTGGCACGTCGGCGACACCATCCCCTTGAGCGGCACGATTTACCCGGGCAATTGGACATTCAACATCCGCGGTATCTACACGGTCAAGGATGCCCGCGCCGACGAAACCCTCATGCTCATGCACTGGAGCCTGCTTGACGAAAGCGTGCGCAAGCGCCTGGGCTCGAACGCCGCCAACCAGGTCGGCCTGCTCATGGTCAACATCAAGGAACCGGGCAAGGCCTCGGCGATCTCGCGCGAGATCGATGCCCTGTTCAAAAACTCCGTGGCCGAGACTCGCACGGAAACCGAGAAGGCCTTCCAGTTGGGCGTGGTGTCCATGAGTCAGGCCATCCTGATGGCCATCCGGGCCGTGAGCTTCGTCGTCATCCTGATCATCATGGCCGTGATGGCCAACACCATGACCATGACAGCCCGAGAACGCCTGGCCGAATACGCCACGCTCAAGGCCCTGGGCTTTTCACCTGCCTTTGTGGTCAAGCTGCTGTTTGGCGAAAGCATGCTGATCGCGCTCATTGGAGGCGCCATCGGCATTGGCATGACCTTCCCGCTGGCCCAGGGATTTCTGCTGCAAACCAATAACGTGTTCAAAATTTTCGAAATTTCGCAGACCACGATGGTCTATCAGGGCATCGCGGCCTTGTTCGTCGGGATGATTGCGGCGGCTTGGCCGGCTTGGAAAATGTCCCGCATCGACATCGTCCAAGGATTGCGCCATGTGGCGTGACTGGACCGCAGCCCGATGAGAGCCATTCCTCTGTCCTACGTGATCCGCAACCTTTGGGTACGCCGCGTTACCACCATCTTGACGGCCGGCGGGATGTCGCTGGTCGTGTTCGTGTTCGCCACCGTGCTAATGATGACCGAGGGCATCAACGAAACCATGGTCGCCACCGGCCAGCCTGACAATGTGATCGTGTTGCGCAAGGGCTCCGGGTCAGAGATCAACTCGGCCATTCTGCGACCACAAGCCATCAACCTGGAAGCGCTGCCAGGCATCACCACCGACGGCCAAGGCCGACGCCAGGTGGCACGCGAAGCGGTCGTGCTCAACAACCTGCCCAAACGGGACTCCGAAGACATGGCCAACGTGACCATGCGCGGCACCTCGGACATCGGCCTGGCCATTCGTCCCCAGGTCAGAATCGCGCAAGGGCGCATGTTCCGCCCCGGCACCACCGAGATCCTCGTCGGACAGGCCGTGACCAGAGGTTTTGCCAACACCGGCCTGGGTGACACCCTCGTGATGGCGGGCCGCGAATGGACCGTGGTGGGCATTTTCGATGCCAAACGCAGCGGCTTTGACTCCGAAATCTGGGGCGACACCGACCAGGTCATGCAGTCGTTCCGCCGCGCGGTCTACTCCGCCATTGTCTTCAAGCTCACCAACATCGAAGCTTTCGGCACGGTGGTCAAGGCGATTGCCGACGACCCGCAACTGCAGCTTGACGTGAAACTGGAACAGCGCTTCTATGCCGAGCAATCCGAGGGCATGACCCGGTTCATCAAGGTGCTGGGCCTGTCCTTGTCGGTGATCTTCTCGATCGGGGCCATCGTCGGCGCGATGATCACGATGTTCGCGGCCGTGGCGTCGCGCATTGGCGAGATCGGCACCCTCCGTGCTTTGGGTTTCAGGCGCGAGGCCGTGCTCATCGCCTTCCTTGGCGAAGCCTTGAGCCTGGCGATCGCAGGTGGACTGCTGGGCCTGCTCGGCGCCTCGCTGATGCAGACTGTCAACATCTCCACGCTGAACATGACCACGTTTTCCGAGTTGGCTTTTCGCTTCAAATTGACCTGGATCGTCGCGGCGCAGACCATGGGTTTTGCCGTGCTGATGGGTTTTCTGGGTGGCTTTGTGCCGGCCTGGCGAGCCGGCCAGCTCAGCATCATTGAATGCCTGCGGCAGGCTTGAGTTCCGCGAGCGATCCTGTGGGTATGCGAAAAAAACCCAAAGCATGGCACGTGGCGGGCGCTTCGTGGCGGTTGGTCTTGCTGCTGTGCATGGGCCTGACAGGTGCCATCGCGGCACCCGCCGCAGCCAGCACCGCCACGCCCGGATGGCTGGCCGCCGCTGATCACGGCCAATCCGACATCAGCCGACAAGCCCAATTGGCCACGGAAGGCTACCTCGAACAGGAGTGGAAGCTGCTAGGCCAGGCCCAGCCGTATACCACCGACGGCGACTGGGGCAAGGATGGCCGTTGGGCCGTCAAGCCGCAGGGCGCGACTCAGTCCTATGAAACCCGCGTGGTGGTTCGCCGCCCGCAAGACCCTGCTCGCTTCAACGGGACCGTGGTCGTGGAATGGCTCAACACGGCGCTGGGTTTTGACCTGGATGGCGGCTGGATCCTGGCCCGAGACGAGATCGTGCGAGAGGGCTATGCCTGGGTGGGCGTGAGCACCGAATCGGACAGCGTGCTCTCGCTCAAGAAGGCGAATCCAATCCGCTATGCACAGGCCAAAGTGGCTCATGACAGCCTGTCATACGACATCTACACGCAAGCCGCCCGCGCCATACGCCAGGCTGCAAGCCAGTGGGGTACGCCCACGTCACCTCGGGTTCGTTTGCTGGCCCAGGGCTACTCCCAATCGGGCTCTTACCTCATCACCTACATCAATGCCTTTCAGCCGGTGACCCATGCGTTCGATGGGTTTTATCTGCTGAGCACCGCCGCGGTCGCCATGCCCATTGACGACAAAGGCGCCAGAATCTTCGGCCCGCAGTACCGAACGGAGCCACAGGCGCCCGTCATCCAGGTGTCAACCGAGATGGAGGTCATGGTGGGTTGGCAACTCTCCAAAACACCTGACACCGACAGCCTGCGGCACTGGGAAATCGCCGGGGCCTCGCATTTCGACAAACACGTGCAGGCACAAACGCTGACTGCGGGTGACCATGGCGCCAGACTATTCATGCCTCACTGCTTCAAGCCATCCAACACCTTGCCGAGCAGGCTGTTCAACCACGCCGCCCTGCATGCCTTGCGCACCTGGGCAAGCGTTGGCACACCCCCCCCCATCGCGCCCAGAATGCAACGCAACAGCTTGGGCTTCATTCAAAACGATGACGTGGGCAATGCCTTGGGTGGCCTGCGTTTGCCCGACCTGGACGTCCCCTTGGCCCAGTACGGCATGTACAGCAACTTCCCCTCAAGCCAGATCAGCTTTTGGAGTGGCTATGCCTGCATCGCGGGTGGCAGCGCCAACCCCTTGGATGACGACACCTTGCGCAAGCGCTACCCCAGCGATCAAGCCTACTGGCTCGCGTACAAGCAGGCTGCAGACAAGCTCTTGACTGCAGGCTTCTTGCGTCCTGCCGACCATGCGCGACTGCTGGAACAAGCCCAGTCCGTGAAACTACCCCACTGACGCCACATCGATCCCATCGGCCATCAGCCGCGCGCGCAACGCCGTCAATTCGGCCTTTCGCGCACTCAGATGCAGATCAACCCCGCCGTCTTTCTGGGGGGTCTGCACCACCAGGAGCATGCGAATGGTCGCGGGAAGCATCTCAAACCAATCGGGCGTCCCATTTCCCAGGTCGATGTCGTAGATCGGAAGCTGAACGCAATTGTTCAGGATGAGACCGCCTTTGAGCGTCTCCACCGTCGGCCTGAAAAGCAGCCTCCACACAGATTTCTTCTGACGGTACAGCTCCATTTTCGCCAGCATCTTGAACAGGCTCGCCGTGGTGACCTCATCAGGCGCCGGTCGGCACTTTTCGGCAAGAACAGGCACGCTGTCCAACACCAGTTCCTGCTCGCTGTAGCGCGCCTCGGCATAGCACAAGGCATTGCCAAAATAGTTGCGGGGCACACCCAGATGACGCTTGTAGCGCAGGTCCAGCACCAGGCCCACACTGCGCCCCACCCCGGCGGGCAGCACGGGTGAAATGGCCTTCATCACATAGGCCGCGACCAGGGAGCCCGTGCTCAAGCCATCCGAACCTGGCAATTCAGCCTTGGCCTCATCCTTCCACTTCTGAACAGTCTCCGCGGGGATGCGAAAAACCTCTCGGGACATGTCCGTCACAGCGCGCCAACCCAGCTTCGCGAACAGAGCGAACAAGCCGGACATGGACGGCGAATGCATCAGATCATGGCTGGCATCGACGGGCCTCTTACCTGCGTCAATTAACACGGTGCGGTCAAACGACGACGGTTGGATTTCCAGGCCTCGGCAGGCCTTGGACCAGTCCAGCATGAACCCCCAAAAGCTGGCGCCATCGAACAATGAGTGCGGCACGTAGCAGCACAGCACCACCCCGTTGTCTTCGTATTGGTGGATGTTGATCTGTACAAATGGCGCGTCTTTCTCGACCATTTGCCACGGCATCACCAGTTTGACCAACTGGTTGACCCGCTTGCCCAGCGGGTTGTGCAAGCCAAAAGGCATGCTCCCCTCGCAGCGGTGGACCCGGAAATCGATGCCCGCATCATTGCCGTCCACAAAGACCTGGCCGTGCTCGTCCTTCTTGTAGCGTCCCGCCACCAGAGGATAGTGCCTCAGGGTTTCGACCAGGGCACGCTCGACCAGTGCCAGATCCAGGCCATTCTTGAAGATCAGAACCAGCGGGAAATTGGCATGCGTGTGAAAAATATCCAGCCCGGTCAGATATTGACGGGATGTTGTCAGCCCCGCGTGAAGGCGTTTTTCTAAAACCAACGTAGACCGCAACTTGCCCATGAAACTTCCGAAAATCAATCAAACAAAGGAACAGGGCGGATTTTTCCAGAATACAAACCAGCCCCCGAAGGGGACTTTCCCAGGGGATCATCAAGGTAAACTCGAATTGAGAATCAAACCGGCCTGGGTAAAATAGAATATTTTGCCAAGGATTTTGGTCATGTGGGGAAGATTTCTCTCTAGCCGCTGGTGCGTGCCTGTTGCCGCCCTGGTGGGGATGCTCCTGATCGCCCCGGCGATGAACATGGGGCTGCTGGGTGATGATTACCTGCACTGGTCTTTGCTCACCGGCCGGTCGGTCAATGCACAACCTGGCTCGCTTTTCGGGCTGTTCACCTTTGCCGACGGCAACGCCGCAGCCAACCAGGCCATGATTGATTCTGGCAAGCTGGTGTGGTGGGCCAACGATCATTTGCGCATTGCCTTTTGGCGGCCCCTGGCGGAATTGAGTCAGCAGCTGGACTACCAATGGTGGCCTGATTCACCCGTGCTGATGCACGTGCACAGCCTGCTCATGTATGGGCTAATGATCTTGCTCATCGGCAAGCTTTTCCGCGATCTGGACGCCGACCGGCAGCAAGCCGGATTGGCCACCTGGCTATTCGCCGGCAACATGCTGCACGTCTTCGCGGTGGCCTGGTTGGCCAGCCGCAATCAAATGCTGTCCGGCCTGTTCATGGTGCTGACCCTGCTGGGCTACCACCATTGGCGCCAAGGCAAATCGGCTTGGTACGGCTGCTTGGCCGCCGCCTGCTTCGTGCTGGGATTGTTCAGCGCCGAGGCCTCCATCCAGACCGCTGGCTATCTGCTGGCCTACGCGCTCTTCCTGGAGCCCGGCAAGTCGGTGGGCGTGAGGTTCAAGGCCCTGCTTCCATTCATCGTGATCGCGCTGGCCTGGAAGGCCTTGCACAGCCACCTGGGTTACGGCAGCTTCGGGTCGCCGGGCTATGTGGACCCGGCGTCCAACGCCAGCGGGTTTGCCGTGAGCCTGGCTTTGCGCCTGCCCGCCCTGATGGTGGCACAGTGGTTTGGCGTGTCGTCGGTGATGTTCGAGCAGCTCAGCCGCAGCACGCAATACCTGTACTCGGGCGCGGCCACCTTGGCTTTGCTGGGCTTGGCATGGGCAGTTCACGCCTTGGGGGGATTTCGCTCTGCCCTGGCCCGTTTTTATGCCGTTGGCTCCATCCTGGCGCTGGCACCAGCGTGCGCAGGCTACCCCTTTGACCGACTGACCATCAACTCCGACATCGGCGCCAGCGGCCTGCTGTCGATCATGTTGATACTGGCCTGGCGCAACCGCCAGCAGTTGATGGGCTGGGGCCTGGGCTCGGCCAAGAACGTCGTCTTGCTGGTCGGCTTCATCCACCTGATCGTCTTCCCGATCGCCAAGGTGGGCACGTCGGCTTTCATGAAAGCACTGGGCGAAGCCGGCGAAGCGCAAGCGCCGCTGGCCATCCCCAATGCCCAAGCCGATCAGGCAGAGCACTTCCTGCTGATCAACCTGCCTTCGGCCGAAAGCATCTACTACATCCCATTGATCCGCCAGTACCACGGCCTGCGCAACCCAGCCACCATGCATGCCTTGGGCCCCAACAACCAGGCCATGACACTCACCCGAGTAGAAGAGAACGCACTCAGGCTGTCGGTGCCGACGGGCTTTCGGGGCACCATCACACGCGATCTGCAGAAGCAGCCGTTCAAGGTGGGCGACACCGTCAAGATGGGCAACATTTCGGTGCTGGTTGAAGAAATCACCGAAGACCGTGCGCCCAAGACGGTGGTGTTCCGCTTCCCAAGTTCTGTTCAGGACGCCCAGTGGCGCTTCCTGGCCTGGAAGGAAGACGGCGTGACCCAGCTGCAGCCGCCCGCCATTGGCCAATCGGTGGAGATTGCGGGCTACGACGTGGGCAAGTCGGCGCTCAACGCCATGGAGCGGGCCAAAAAATAAGGCGGACTCCGGGGATGGAGGCCGCCTTGCTTGGCGCTTGAACCTGAACCCGGGCCGCTGTGAGGCCCGGGCATTCAAGGTGATCAGTACACGAAGGGAATCAGGCGACGGCGGTTGCTCTTGAACTTGGCGTAGGCCTCGCCCAAGGCGCGTTCCAGCGCGGTTTCCTCGGCTTCGATTCGGTAGATGTAGATGGCAATGTGACCGATCACCATGACCGCGATGCTGCCGTAGTTGCCCAGAGCCAGACCCACGCCCACTGCCGTCATGATGGCACCCGAGTACGAAGGGTGGCGCACCCACTTGTAGGCGCCTTTGTCAACCACCTTGTGCTCTTTGGCGATGGTGACGGTGGGGGTGAAAAACTCGCCCAGCACGCGCCAGCAGTGCTTGCGCAGCAGCATCCCCGTGACCACCAAGGCCAGGCCTGCCCAGAAATAAATGTAGATCTGCGGCTCGCTGATGCGCCAAGGGGCGTAGAAAGTCAGGCCAAAAGCGGCGAATTGCAAAACGGTAGAGCCAATGGCAATGACGAGGCCGGAGTACTTGTCAGCCCCATCGTGCTTGGCCATTCTTTGCTGGCTGCGCTTGTGCTGAACCCCCTCTATGTAATAAGCCCAGATGAGCACGCCCCAGAAAGCAAATGCATATGGCAAGACAAAGGGGAGCGCGAAATAACCATCCATCGAAAACATCTTGAATACCCTAATACAGAACGTCAAACGCATTATCGCATATTAAGATATTTTAAAAAAGAGTAGTTTCCCGTAATAATATTCAAGCTAATCCAATATCAATTTGAATAAAACACTTGGCAGGGTATATTCGCCCGGGACCAAGCCAGGGTGATTGGCAAAGGGTCTGCCAGCCCGGCCCGCATGGCTTGTTCAAGCAATTGGCGTTTGGACAAGCCGGTGATGTGGATCACCACCTGGCGCGTGTCCAGCAAGGCGCGTTTGCTCAAACTGACGCGGTCCACCGGCACATTGGGCAAAAGCGGCGCACTGACCGCCAGGCAACGCGCCGTGCGTCCGTCATCCAGGGCTTCGGCCAATTGCGCAGACCCGGGAAACAGCGACGCGGTGTGGCCGTCAGACCCCATGCCGAGCACGACCACATCGGCTGGCCACGGCAAGGCCTGCAAGGCAACCTCCAATTCGGGCACGCCGTGCGCTGCCAAGGCGTCGGCTGTTTTCAGCGGCACAAAACGCGCCTGGCTCGCCAAGCCTTGAAGCAGGTGCGCCCTCACCAGGCGCTCATTGCTGTCGGCATGATCCGGCGGCAGCCAGCGCTCGTCGGCCAAGGTGACGCTCACCTTCGGCCAATCGACGGCCGTGAGCGCCAGTGCTTTGAAGAATGGAATGGGGGTGCTGCCGCCTGAAACGACCAGCAAGGCCGCCCCGCGCTGGCTCACGCCTTCTTGCAGACGCTCGGCCACAAAACGGGCCAGATCCTGTGCCAGGGTGAGGGCGTCAGGGGCTTCATGGACATGGCAGATGGCATCAGGCATAGGCCCACTTTAGCAAAGCTGACCACGACGCCAAAACGCCTCGGCTGGCGTAAAACTTGCTCGGTCCCAACGCATGAAACCATCCTTCATCCGCATTGCCGAAATCTGGTTGCCCGACCACGACCAAACCCTGCTGGAGTTTGGAGGCGGGTTGTTCGGCCCCGCCAAGGGCTTTGCCGCCGCCACGCGCTCGCTGTGCTTTGGCCTGGGCGAAGGCCTGCCGGGGCAAGCCTGGGAGGAAGGCCGGCCTATCTTGTTGAAAGACTTTGACAGTCTGCACTTCCGCCGCACGGCGGCGGCGCAGGATGCCGGGCTGAGCTGCGCCATCGCCTTGCCAATATTCTTGGGCAAGACCTTGAAGGCCGTGGTGGTGCTGTTTGGCGGCAACGCCGATGCCCGCGCCGGGGCCATCGAGTTGTGGCACAACAGCCCGCGCGTCACCACCGACATGACCTTGGTGGATGGCTATTACGGCACCGCCTCGGATTCGTTCGAGATCTTGTCCAAGGACACCTTCCTGCCGCGGGGTACCGGCCTGCCGGGCTTGGCCTGGCAACGCGGCGCCGCCGTGTTCATGGAAGACCTGGGCGCATCACCCCGCTTCTTGCGCGGCGCCACGGCCGCCGAGGCCGGCATCACCCGTGGGCTGGGCCTGCCCTGCCCCACCAAGACCGAAGAGGTCTATGTCATGACCTTGCTGTCGGCTTTGGGCACACCCATCGCCCAGAAGCTGGAGAGCTGGACGCCCAACGCCACGCGCCAGCACCTGGAGCGCAGCTTCGGGTTTTGCGAGACGCAAGGCAGTTTGGCTTCACCGGCTGAGCCGATTGCCCTGGACTCACCTCACAACCCCCTGGCCAGCGTCTTCTTGACGGGGGTGCCGGCCATCGGCGAAGACATGATCGCCATCCCGGTGGTGGCCGATGGTGAGATTACCGAGGTGCTGGCCTTGTACTTGTGACCATCAAGGCTGAACCCTTCGGTGCAAGGCTTTGACAAAGTCCGACTGCGTGATGATGCCCACCAGCTTGTTCTTCTCGCCAATGATGGGGATGTGGTGATGCCCGCCCTCTGAGAACAAAGGCATCAATTCGACCACATGGCGGTCGGCGCTGGCCACACGCACCTGCCGCGTCATGATCTGGCCCACCACCTCGGGCTTGTCAGAGTGCATGGTGGTGCTGCGTTTGACGAACTCACGCAGCTTCTCGCCAAAGCTTTCATGCACGTCCACCTTGGCATGCCGCATGAAGTCGGCCACCGTGATGATGCCCACGATGCGGCGCAGTTTGTCCACCACCGGCAAGGCCTTGACGCCATGCTTGCGCAGCAGGGCCCAAGCGTCTTGCAAGGAGGTGCCGAACTCGACCGAGATGAGGTCGCGCGACATGATGTCGGCACAGCGGATCTCACCCAACTGCCGGCGATAAGCCTCCATCTCTGTTTCCTGCAGGATCTTTTCCAGGTCGTCGCGACTGATGTCCAGCACCTGGTTGTAGCGGCTCAGGACCACGTCGATGTCGGCCGAGCTGAAGCGCGATTTGACCGCCTCATCGTCCGGAGCCCGAGGTGCCACTTGCACGTGGGGGTAGCGCCGCCCCGTGGCCGAGTTGTAGACAATGCCCGCCACCACCAGCAAGGCCGAATTGGCCAGGGCCGGGAACAAGGCCCAATGGAAAGCCGTGGCATGCGTGAGCACCGCAATCAAGGCCATGGCGCCCCCGGGCGGATGAAGGCAGCGCATGCTGAACATCAAGCCAATGGCCAAGCTGACGGCCACGGCGCCGGCCAGCGCCGGATCACCGATCCAGTTGGCGCACGCGATGCCCACCAAGGCCGACAAGGTGTTACCGCCCACCACGGCCCAGGGTTGAGCCAAGGGACTGGCAGGCACGCCAAACACCAGCACCGCACTGGCCCCAATGGGCGCCACCAACCAGGGCATGCCAGGGCTGGAGTCCGCCATCACCCGGCTGAGTGCGGCCGCGAACAAGACGCCGATGACCGCGCCAACCACCGCACGCAGGCGCTCTTGCGCATTGACCACCACGGGCGCTGGCCGGAAGGCGGCCAACCAGTTGGAAAGCCTGGTGCCAAAGGAAGTCGAAGCATGGGCAAGCGGGGTGGTCATGGGCAAGGACGCTGGTGCGAAATTGAGCGGGCGATCAGCATAATCGCAATGAGATCAGCCAATCGGCCGGCGGAACACCACCGGCGACACGCCCTCCCACCGCGTGAAGGCCCGCGTGAAACTGTGCCGGTCTTGAAAGCCCAGCTTGAGGCTGATGGCTTCGATGTCCAGATCGGTGCCGTGCAGGAGCTTGCGGGCGCGGTCATGGCGCACGCGGGTCTGCACCTCGGCAAAGCCCTCGCCCTCTTCTTTCAGGCGCCGTTGCAGGGTGCGGGGGTGCAGCTCCAGCAGCACCGCCACCTCGTCCACCTTGGCGCCCAACAGGTCGGTGCGCAAGGACAGCAACTGCTCAAGGCGGGCGGTCAAGCTGCCCTGCTCGCTCAGCTTCCTGAGGCGTTGCTCGACCATCAACTGCGCCTGCGCATTGAGCGATGGGAAACCACCCTTGAGCGGCGTGTCCAGGCTGCTGGACGCGTTGATCAAACGGTTCTCGCCCTGGTTGAAGCGCACAGGCACACCAAAATACGAGCCATACACACGCGGATCAACTTGCGGACCGTGCTGGAACCAGACCTCGCGCAGCGGGTCTTCACGCGGCGAGATCATCCGGGCGAACTTCACGATGCAGGTGAGCGCTGCCTCGACCACGCCTGGGTGGACGGGCTCATCGCCCTCGACCCTCAGGGTCACGTTGAAGGTGGACGCGTCTTCCGAGGTCTGCAGGCGCAGCGCGGGGTGCACGATGTGCGGCATCCAGTCCAGCGCCATCATGCCGGCCCGCAAGGTGGCGCAGGTGGCGATGAAGGTGTCGACCTCAGGGATCGCATCAAAGCCGTAGGTGTCGCCCAGCACGAGTGGAAAGTAGGCGGTTTCGGTCGCAGCCTCGCACACCTCGAACAAGCGCCGCAGGGCGCCCAGGCTGAGCTTGGACAAATGGCTGTCGAACACCTCGACGTTGATCTGCGCGCGGCTCACGGCTTCTTGCATGTTGAAGCCACAGCGCGCGCCAGCCTTGGACAAGGTGGACATGACGTAGAAGTTGAGGAAATCGCCCTCACTCATGAAGCAAGCTCATCTCAAAGTTAACCCGTGCCCGACCTTAACTCACCAACACGCGCTGATCATGGCGTGTCGCCGTTGGTTCCTCGCTGTCGTTGAATGCCATCGCCACCGCGTGGTGCCATTTCTAGACTGATGAAGCAGTAACACCCGAGGACGACCCATGACGCCACACCCCAGCAAACCCGAACACATCGTGCCGCGCGAAAAGCTGGACTTCCAGCTGGACGGCGATCTGCCCCGCTTCTGGTTCGGCGGCGATCCATTCAAGACCCGCGTGTTCGACGGCATGCAAGCCGCCTTTCCGGATGGAGAACGTTATTTCATCACCAGCGTGCGCGCCTTTCGCCACCTCATCACCGACCCCAAGCTGAACCAGGACGTGAAGGACTTTTCGCGCCAGGAAGGCCAGCACGGCATCGCCCACACGCAGTACAACGCCGTGTTACGCGAGCAAGGCTTGTCGGTCGATGGCCTGGTGGTCGAGGTCAAGAACCTGTTCGATGACTACACAAAGAAGTATTCACCCGCCTACAACCTGGCCCTGACCGCGGCCTTCGAGCACTTCACCGCGATGATGGCCGAGTCGCTGTTCGCGGAGCGTGAAGTGATGGCGCCCGCGCACGAAAAGGTGCGGGCCATGTGGGCCTGGCACGCGATCGAAGAGATGGAGCACAAGGCCGTGGCCTACGACGTGATGACCAAGGTGGCCAAGGTCGGCTACATCTTGCGCTGCACAGCCCTGGTCCACGCCATGTACAAGGTCGTGAAAGACAGCCTGCGCCTGACGAATCGCTTCTTGCGCGACGATGGCTTCACGCGCACTCAGCGCTTCTTCATGACGCTGAAGGGCCTGAATTTCCTGTACGGCATCAACGGCCTGTTCTCCAAGAACATGCTGAAGCTGCTGGCGTACTTCAAGCCCGGTTTCCACCCTTGGCAGCACGCGGTGATCCACAGCTACCCAGTGTGGATCAAGGCGTATGAAGAAACCAAGGACCCGATGTTGGCAGGTGATGCCTTGTTCCAGGCCGGCCTGGCCTGAACGATCAGCTAGCGCCGCTGGCGGGCTCGCGCAGGAAGATCTCGACGCGGCGATTGCGTGAACGACCATCGGCGCTGCCGTTGTCGGCAATGGGTTCGCGGGCACCACGGCCTTGCGTGTCGATCCGCGAGCTGCCCACGCCCCGGTCCACCAGGAAGGACTTGACGCTTTGAGCACGCTCACGCGACAAGGGCTCGTTCACCGAATCAGAGCCAGTGTTGTCCGTGTGGCCCACCACGTTCACCAAGGTGTTGGGCTGTGTCTTCAAGCCATTGGCGAATTGCTCCAGCACGTTGCGCAGCTCCGGCTTGATGTCGGCGCGACCCACATCAAAAGACACATCGGCTGGCACATTCAGCTTGAGCTGGTTGTCGTTGGTGCGGGTCACTTCAACACCCGTGCCTTGGGTGGCTTGCTCCATGGCCCGTTTTTGCGAGTCCATGTGGCGCGACCACACATTGCCGGCAATGGCGCCCAAAGCACCGCCAATCAGGGCACCCGTGCCAGCCTTGCCGCCTGTGGTGGAGCCGATCACGGCGCCCGTCGCCGCGCCAATGGCGGCACCCGTGCCAGTGCGGCGCTGGGTGTCGGTCATGTCGGCGCACGCGCCCAGCAAGGCGGTCAGGGAAACGATGGCGATGGCGCGCTGGGCAAAGCGGCCGCGGGTGGGGGTATGGGTAATGGTGTTCATGAAGTGGTCTCCGTTTTGAAGCGATTCTGGGCCCCGCCTCCGCCATGCGGCATCAGCGCATGTCGCGCCGCCTTGTAAGACTGCGCCGACACGAAAGCAGCCAATCAGCCGCCGATGAGCTGCTCGCCGCCCAAGGCATCCACCAGGTCGGGGATCAATTGGCTCAACTCGCCCGTGGCAATGGCCGCATCGGCGTCAAAAGCTTCGTCCTTGCTGGACGCCTTCTGGCCTTCGAACACCACGTCCAGAAAAGTGAGCTTCTTGATCTGCATGGTGTCGGTGAGCATGAAGGAGACCCGCCCCTCCCAGCTCATGCCCAGCTTGGTGGGCACTTTGCCGCTGGTGATGTGCTGGCGCACTTCGTCGATGTCGAGCAGATGCCTTGAATAACGCACCACGGATTTCATTTCGTCGGCCGATTTCAGCTCGCAATCGCGGTCCACGGTGAAGGATGCGGGCGGTTCGCCACTGACCAGCCACTCGGACATGGCCACGGCGGCCGACTGCTTGGTGTGCAATTGG
This sequence comes from Aquabacterium sp. CECT 9606, assembly GCF_918741295.1. GTDB lineage: Bacteria > Pseudomonadota > Gammaproteobacteria > Burkholderiales > Burkholderiaceae_C > Aquabacterium. Next base: position 708,248 of record NZ_CAKKNB010000004.1, on the reverse strand, counting down.
CTGACGGCGATGGTCTCCAGCGTCTTGACCAGGAAGCCCACCACTTCATCGGCCTTGCCCTGGCTGCTTGAATCCACCAGCAGCAGGCGCTGATCGGGGTCGATCCAGACATTGACGGACGCCTGCTTGGTGAAGGCCATGGGCAGGAGCTCCAGCATGGCCTGCTCCTTGATCTCCTTGGTTTGCTTCTTGCCGGGCTTGCGGCCTGTGTCCTGCTCGATCTTGGCTGCGATCTCCTCGGTGCGGCGCTTGACCACGGCACCGGGCAGCACGCGTTGTTCGATCATGAGCTTGAGCAACAACTGGCCGCCCACTTTTTCAACGAGGGGCGCGTGCTTGATGCCGCGCGGCTCCACCCAACCAGACGATTGCTGCTGGGTGGCGCCACATTCCACGAACCGGGCCTTGTACAGGCTTTCTTCCATCTGAGCCACCGAGGCCGACCAATCGGGCCCGATGCGATACACCGTCAAATTCTTGAACACTGGGGTCCTTGTGGTTGAAGTCAAACAGGGGGAGCCTGCGGGGGTTTCGGATTATCCCGCCAATGGCCGCCCGCGCTGAAACACTCCCACGCCCATTTCACCCACCGCAGCAAAGAGGCAGACAACCAAAGCGCCCACAGCAACATGAGCACCCGGTAAACCAGCACCGGCGCCGACAGCACCCAGGCTTGGGCCGTGGTCGCCGCGAACCGATCCGCATACCAATGGAGGTGAGCCGCGTCCGAGCCGTTGCCCAGCACCATCAAGTCCGGATAACCCAGCAGGCCGACCCGGACGGTTTCGAGCAAAACACCGGCGGCGATCAAGCCCCACAAGGCAACGGTGATCTGTGCGGCGATGAACCAGCGCCGGCTCACAGAGGGCCCGAACCGCCGCCGCGCCTCCATCACCAGGAACCACCCCACCACCACCGCGATGCCGATGAGTGAGATTTGGGCAATGCCCAGGCCCAGCAATGCCCATGACACCGCGCTGAGCGGCGTGAACCCGGATCGGCCCAAACCCCACGCCACGGCGATGATCACGATCAACACGCCCCAGAACAGAACCGCCGGGCCCACCGACGGGCCACCCACGGCCAACACGACCCGGTCGGCAGGCACGTTGATGGACGTGCGGTCGTTGACGCCCGCGGCGCCCACATCCAAGGCCTGGGATTTGAACCACCAGGTCATGCCCCGTGGCTCGCGCCAATCCAGTTTGACCACGTGGGCGCCAGGCGTGATCGGCACCATCACGGCGCCGGCCTGGTGTTGCACCGGCAAGACCTGGCCATCGACGGAGACGGCCAGCAGCTCGGCGCCCGCGGGCAACTGGAAACGGTGGTTGCCGCCCTGGCTTGAGCGCAAAGCCGTTTGTGCGGACACGTCGGTGGCACGCGCGCCGGGGTTCACCTCGGTGTCCACGCGGTCCACGGTGAAGGTCTGGCCCGCCACGCCGGCAGGCTTGACTACTTCAATGGCCACCTGCTCGCCTGGCCAGGGTTGCCAGGTGGGCATCCAGCGCCCGGCCTCCTGGTGCACCACGGGCGCGATGCCCGACAAGCCCACGTGCCATTGCGTGGAGGCGTCCAGCTTCCAGACTTCAATCTGGTGTGGCTCCTTGGTGCTGTTCAAGGACAGCTTGGGCGACTCTTTCAAGGTGCTGACAAAGTCGGCCGAATCGTTGGCGCCCAATTGCACCGTGGCCACGCCATCTTGCACCTGCACACCACCATCGTTGACCGATTCGCCATTCACCAGCTGCACCTTGACCCTGAGCGGCGACAAGCTGGGCGTGATGCGCTGGATGTGCGTCTCGATCGTCCAGCGCAGGCCCAGGTGGATGGTGCGCTCGACGCGCACAAATGGGGGCAAGGCGTCGCGCTGCGTACCCCGGTCGTCGGAGGGCGCCGAAGAGGCCTCACGCGACAAGCTCAAGGCGCCGGAGGCCAGGCCACGTGCATCCAGGCCGGCCAGGGTCCAGCCCTGAGTCTGCGACTTGACCTCGCGCACAGGCATGGGCAACGAGATGTCGACCGCCGAGGCGTTGCCCACATCGGCTTCAAGCACGACCTGGTTCACGCCTTTGCTCAAGGCGATCCACAAGGCACCCGCGTCGTCGCGGCGGATCACCGCAGGCAGGCCACCCACCGTGACTTGAGCCGGCCGCCAATTCACGCCCTGCCCTGGCAGTGGCATGGTGACGTCGGCCAGGGCATGGGCCTCGATACGCAGCTGGATGCGGGAGCCGTTCGCCACCAACCACAGACGCGGCACATCGGCACAACGGGGCATGCAATCGGGGGGCGCGGTCACTTTGCCGCGCAACTCGTCCAGCAGGGCGCTGGCCGGTGGCGCCACGGGCGTGGGAGAAACCGGGGGGGCAGGCTCGGCCGCCCGCGCATCGCCCTGCATGCCCACCAACATGGCGGCACAAACCCAGGGCAGGAACATCGTCAGGACAGCGCCTTGCGCAGAGATGGGCACCTGTGTGCCGCGGCGAGTCGGCCACCAGGGCGTCTTGCCGACCAGACTCAACAGGGCCATCACCAGCAGTGCCAAGCCACCCAAGCGCAAGACCACCGTGCCGGCCGGCGGCAACAAGAACAGGCGCAGGGATTGCGACTGCTGCACGGGGCCTTGCCATCCCAGCCGATGGGCGTTCCATTGCCAAGTGGGCAAACCCGGACCGGTCTGCACTTTGGCGCCTGGGTCTTGCTCTTGCGGGCGCTGCTCAATTTGCTGGCGCGCCGGCGCGGGCACCGCCAGTGACTTGCCGAGGCTGTAAGGGCGGCTGCTCATGGACGCCGGTGGCGCACCGTCGGCTTCGGCCAGTGGGGCTTCGGCCATGGCCGCGTCCCCGGCCTCGGAGGCGGCCTGGTCGCGCTCACCCCGGGCTTCGCCCATGGTTTGCCAAGGCCGCTCCAACGCAGGGTACATCGACAGGCGAACCTGCTGCACGGCGTACGGCAACAACACCAAGGCGATCAAGCCCGCGCAGGCCCGCGCCGCCCAGGTCGACAGCACCAGGAACCTGCCCGAAGGCAAAACCTTGGTGAGCGCATGACAAGCCAGCATGAGCAGCCACAACGATTGCGGTGCCCCCGGCATGTGCCAGGACACCACCAGCGCGGCGCCCAGCAAGGCACCACGCTTCCAGCCAAACAGCTTGCCGGCGGCCAGGGCACTCAAAAGCACGAAGAAGAAGTCCCACAAGGTCCACCGTGACACCCAGGAGCCCCCGGCGCTGTCGACACCGCCAACGTGCAGCAAACGCCAGCCTGGAGGCAGGTTCAACACGGCCGAGGCCTTGTTGAAATCAACCGCCCAACCCGAGGCCGGCAAAGTGCGCACATCGCCCACCACGCGGCTGTCGGCACTCAAACGGGCCGCGCCTGTGCGCACCTCCAGGCCCTCGGGCCCAGGGCTTTTCAGGCGGGTGATCGATTGATCGTCCTGGCCCAGCGAGGCGCGGCCAAGCACGCCGGGCGCGGCCAACTCCAACCGGGAGGACCGGGACAAGGTGCCGGTGATCTCGTCGTGGACGGTGTAGCCCCGTCCATCGAAATCCAGCCACAGCTCGCGCGCGATGCCCAAGCTGTCGGGGTTGGGCACGGGGTTGCCGCGGCGGGTCTGCACCAGCTTCAGGGTGTCGCCGGGCCGCAAACGGTAAGCGGGGTAGGCACGCCAGGGCTCGGGCATGGCCACTTGCTTGGGGTCCACGGACACCGCACCTTCCACGCTCACCAGCCGCACGTCGTTGTGCGCCACAAACGACCAGGTCTCTTCAGGCGACGCCGCACCTTTGGGCAAGGTCAAGGCCTGCACGGGCGACATGAGCCGAGCCCGCAACTCAATCGACCAGTTACCGGGCCGCACTTGAACCACCAGCTTGCCGTCGTCTTGCAGGCGCGCGGGCAAAGGGCTGTCAAGCGATTCGGCAACCAGGCCTGGCAGCAGGGCCATGGGCAGTTCGATCTCGCGCGATTTGCCCGAGATGGCAAGGTCGTAGTGTGTGGTGACGCGCAATGGCACCTGGTCGTCCACCAGACGCGTGGTGTGCACGGTTTGCGCGTCGTTGCTCTGCGCCGCTTGCGGGGCCTGCTTCAGCCACAGGCGGCCCTCGGCATCCGGCGCACGGCTGACTTGCGCACCATCCAACCACAGCACCACACTGCCCACGCCTTTGGGCACGGTCAGGTCCTGCGGCATGTCCTTCCAGGCAATGCCCCCTTCCAGCACATGCTTGCCGGGCTCGAGCAGGGCCACTGGCCGACCATCGGCCTCGGAGACGGCCAGTGCCCGCCCGCCAGCCTTGACGTCCTGAGGCCAGCGCGCGGCTTCACCAGGCAGGGGCACCAACGCGGCGCCACCAAACACCTGGACCTCAAACCGGAAGGTGGCCCCTGCCGGGCCCGCGCGCAACTCCAGCAGAGAGGGCCAGACGCAAGCCTTGGCCTGGTCCCCGTTGTAGGGCGCCGGGCACAGCAGCGCTTCTTGCCCATGCATGGCCCACGGCACCCAATCCTTCAAAGTCGCGGGGATGTCACCTTTGGCCAAAGGCGCCGCGATCGCCACGCTGCTCAGGAAGCCCGCAATGGCGGCAATCGCCGACCTGGAAATGAAGCGCATACCCACCCCTGTGTTGAACTGCTGCGGACTCTGCCAGAAATCTTTGTGCTTTTCCAAATGAGCGCCGCGGTATCGCTGGCCGATACCCATGGACTTGCCCGGATCCACCTGGCAGAGATCGCTTTGCGCGCCTTTCAAGGCTGGGCACAGTGCGGCCACGTTCTGCTTCAGAACCATGCCAACAGGGAGCCCCCATGCCATCGCCTTCACTTCGATCACGCCACGTGTTGCCAGGACTGATGCTGCTCATCGCCCTCACCGCGATGGGCTGGCACGGCCCGATCCACCAACTGGTCGACTACCACCATTTTGCCGACCGGCGTGGGTGGCTCGGCATCCCGCATACCGCCAACGTGCTGTCCAACCTAGGCTTTGCCATCGTGGGCCTTTGGGGCCTGCTCCAACGGCACCCTGGCGGGCTGCCACGCCGCCCGGAGCATGCCGGTTACCGCCTGTTCTTCGCCGCCTTGCTGCTCACGGCGCTGGGATCAGGCTGGTACCACCTGGCCCCGGACAACGCCCGGCTGGTGTGGGACCGCTTGCCCATCGCCTTGGCCTGCGCGGGGCTGCTGGCCGCCATCGGGCGCGAGCACTTGGGGGCCGGCCGCTGGATCACCCCGGTCCTGGCTTTGCTGGGCGTGACCAGCGTGGGTTGGTGGCGTTACACCGACTTGCTGGGCGCGAACGATTTGCGCCCTTACCTGCTGCTTCAGCTGATGCCCTTGGTGCTAATCCCCATCGTGCAATGGCAAGCCGGGGCGCCTTGGGCACAACGCCGGGCCTTTCTGCTGGCCATGGTCTGCTATGTGATGGCCAAGGCCTGCGAGTTAGCCGACCACACCATCCTCGACAACGTGCTGCTGGTGAGCGGGCACACGCTCAAGCATCTGCTGGCCACCGTGGCGGCCGCCCTGGTGTTGCACGCCCGGTTCACCGCGGCGGGGCCAAGGGCGCCAGCAAGGCGTCTAGGTCGGCCACGCTGAACTTGGGCGTGGCGGCACCATCGCTGCCCAACACGCCCTCGGCCAAAGCGGCCTTGCGCGACTGCAGCTCGAGGATGCGCTCCTCGATGCTGCCCTCCACCACCAGCTTGTAGACAAACACCGGCTGGTCCTGCCCGATGCGGTGCGCGCGGGCCGTGGCCTGGTCTTCCACGGCCGGGTTCCACCAGGGATCGACATGGATCACGGTGTCGGCAGCGGTGAGGTTCAGGCCCACGCCACCGGCCTTCAGGCTGATCAGCAAAATGGGCGCCTCCTTGTTCTGGAAACTCGCCACCACCTCGCCGCGCTTTGAGGGCGGTGTCTGGCCGGTCAGGGCCAACCAGGGCAAGTGCAAGGCATCGAGTTGCTGCTCGATCAATCCCAGCATCTCGGTGAACTGCGAGAACACCAGCACGCGCCGGCCTTCGTCGACCAACTCGGGCAGCATGTCCAGCAGCACTTCCAGCTTGGCGCGCTCCATGGTCTTGGGCGTTTGCTCGCCCTTGAGCAGGTAGGGATCGCAGCACACCTGGCGCAGCTTGAGCAAAGCATCCAGGATGGTGATCTGCGCGCCCGCGAAGCCTTTGCGCTGCATGACACGGCGCACCTGTTCGTCGGCGGCCAGGCGCACGCTTTCATACAAGTCACGTTGGCGGCCTTGCAACTGCAAGCGCTTGATCACCTCGGTCTTGGGTGGCAACTCGGTGGCCACATCCTGCTTGCGCCGCCGCAGGATGAAAGGCCGCACACGCTTGGCCAACAGCTCGGCTCGCAAGGTCTCGCCGCCGACTTCGATCGGCTTGCGCCACAGGCGGTGAAAGCTGCGCGAATCACCCAGAAAGCCGGGCATCAAAAAGTCAAACTGTGCCCACAGCTCACCCAGGTGATTTTCAAGCGGTGTGCCGGTCATGCAAAGGCGGTGGCGGGTGTGCAGGCGCCGCACCGCCCGCGCGCTGTGGCTGGACGCGTTCTTCACCGTCTGCGCTTCATCCAGGATCACCAGGTGGAAGGGCTGGGCTTCCAGCATCCGGATGTCTCGCCACAGCAAAGGGTAGGTGGTCAGCACGATGTCGTGATCGGGCATGCGGGCGAAATCGTCGGCGCGTTTGCTGCCCTGCAGGGTCAGCACTTTGAGGCCAGGGGCCATGCGCTTCGCTTCGGCCTGCCAGTTGAAGACCAGCGACGTGGGCACGACCACCAGCACCGGCCGGTCGAGCCGCCCGGCCTGCTGTTCGATCAGGATGTGGGCCAGGGCCTGCGCCGTTTTGCCCAGCCCCATGTCGTCGGCCAGGATGCCGGCGAGGTGGTGCTCGCGCAGGTATTGCAGCCAGGCCACGCCATGCAATTGGTAAGGGCGCAAGGTGATGCTCAAGCCCGATGGGGCCGCCACCGGGCGAGGCTCGCCCGCCCCTTCCAGGCGCCGGGCCAGGGCCTGCAAACCAGCGGCGCCTTGCAGTTGCCAGGCGCCATGCACGCCTGCGCGCTCGGCTTGCGTGTCGAGCAGGCTCAAGCGCAAATCATCAACACGGTGGGCATCCCAAGGCGACAGGCGCAGGGGCCCATCGACGCGCCTGGGGTCGGTCAGCAAATCGAGCATGGCGCCCACGATGACCTTCAGCGGCGCGGCCAAGGCGTGGATGCGCTTGCCACCCGGCGCACGCAGAGAGATCAGCGCCAGATCATCGATGGCGGCCACCTTGTCGGCGTCCAGCCAGCGGGCATCGCGGCGCAACAAGTCAGCCAGCAAGGGCGACAGGTCCAGGGTCTGGCCCTCGATCTCGACCCCGAGGGACAGGAGCCAGGAGCCTTCCCGCCTGCCCAGGCCCAGGCCATCGGGCAAGGCGGCGCGCCCACGAAGGCGCGAGGCCACTTCCTTGCCCAGCACCTCGCCGGTTTCGGAATCGACGATCAGGCGCCAGGCCTCGACGGGCACGCTTTCATGCGCGAAACCGGGGCGCACCACCACCGTCCAGCCCTGGGCCTGCAAGCCCGGCGCCTGGTCAGCCCAGAAGTCCCCGAAGAATTCTTCCTGCAGCAAGGACCAAAGATGGTCATGCTCGCCCTCCCCGTTGGCCATGCGCCATTGCAAGGCGTCTGGCGGCAAGGGGTGGAAGCCCAAGGCGCGGATGGTGTCCAGCGCATCGGCCTCGGCGCCCAGATCCCGCCGCATCGTCATGGGCTGACCAACCCCGTCCACCAAGGGCTGCAAGGCCTTGGGGCGGCTGTTCAGCAAGGCCGTGGGCGCGGGCGTTTCCCAGCGCAGGCCATCGTCAGTGGTGTAGGCCCAGTCAATGCGAGCCACAGTCACATTGCCGCCGCGTGGCCCGAACAGGCCCGATGGCCTCATGCCCAGCAGACCATCACCGCGGGTCAGGGTTTGCAAGGTCAGCCGGGGGCGGAAGTGCCCCAGGGCCTCGCGGCGCGCTTGAACTGACGCCAGGATGTCGGGGACGGGGTCATCGGCACTGGCCCGCAGCAACGCCATCACACGGGCAGCGTCTTCTCCCAGCAAAGGCGGCAACTGCATCAAGGTGGCTTTGTCGGCTTGGCGGCGCAGCGCGTCCACCCAGGCGCGCACGGCCTCACTGCTGCGTGGACGGCTCACTGAACTGGCCCTGGATCAGGCGGGTGAAATGCACGGTCAATGCGCCCAGATCGCCATACTGGATGACGATGTCCTGGCCCAATGATAGGCTGAAACTGCCCGCGTAAGAGCCTGTGATCACCGCCTGGCCGGCCAGCAGGCCCCGCCCTCGCCCGCGCAGGAAATTGACCAGCCAATGCAGCGGCGCACGAGGCTGGCCGTTGGGGTGGTGCCCTTCGTGCACCTGCTCGGCATCCAAATCCTGGCGCACGCGAATCGACAAGTCTGAGGCGGTGCTGGCCCGCACGGCATCGACCTGCGGGCCCAGGAACAGCCCCTGGTTGACTAAGCCATCGGCCAGCTTCTCGGCAAAGCTGGCTTGGGCAGCCTCGCCAGGGGTGTAGCGGCTGTCGATCAATTCAAGGGCGATGTGCGTGCGCACGATCGCGGCATCCACCTCTTCAGGGCTGTAGGGCACAGCGCGGGCAGGCAGGTCTTGGCCCAGAATGAATGCCAGCTCTGGCTCCACCCTCACCAGGCCATCACGTGCCAACACCGGGCACAGGCGGCCGGTGTGAACCGTGCTGGCATAGATGGGAGCTGCGGTCAAACGCCCGTCTTGCGGCAGAGCGCATTTCCAGGCGCCAATGTGCCCCGACAACTCGTGGGTGACTGCGGCCTGGATGGCGAAAGCGTCGTCCAGGGATCGCGGACGGCATGCTTCGGGCAGGCGCGCCCCTTGCTCACCGGAAGCACGGCGGGCAGACAAAATGCGCGCCGCGTCGATGGCTGGTGACAACGTCTCCGTCATGAAATCAACCGAGGCAGGAATGGGCTCAACGTTTGCTGGACAAGAGCAGCGACGCCGCGCCCACCACAATGGCGCCCACGCTCAACCAGGTGGGGATGGCCACGGTTTCTTTCTGGCTCATGGACAGCTCGATGGGGCCAATCTTGGCCGCCTGATGCTCTTTGGTATAGCTCACGCCACCGTACACCAAACCGAGCGTGCCCGCCACGATCAGCACAATCCCAATGCCCTTGACCGGATTCATGATTCAAATTCTCCCAACGAACGATGTGGTGCCAGAATTCGGCACAGGGCATCTTAAGTCATGCCACCCGACACCTGAGAACCACTGAGCAAGCCGTGAACACCCATCCTGAGCTTCTGGCCATCACCGAGCGCATCCGCCAGCGCAGCGCGGTCACGCGCCAGCGCTACCTGCAAGGCATCGAAGACGCAGGCAAATCCAACCAATCGGGCCGGGCCCAGTTGGGTTGCACCAACCTCGCCCATGGCTACGCGGCCGCTGACCCACGGGACAAGATCTGGCTGCGCGAGCAACGCAAGCCCAACATCGCGATTGTCTCGGCCTACAACGACATGCTGTCGGCCCACCAGCCTTTTCAGGCTTTCCCGGAGTGGATCAAGCAAGCCGCGCGTGAAGCCGGGGCCACCGCCCAGTTCGCGGGCGGGGTACCCGCCATGTGCGATGGCGTCACACAAGGTCAGCCGGGCATGGAGCTGTCGCTGTTCTCGCGCGATGTGATCGCCCTGTCCACGGCGGTGGCGCTGTCGCACAACATGTTCGATGCCGTGTTGTGCCTGGGCGTGTGCGACAAGATCGTGCCCGGCCTGCTGATCGGCGCCTTGAGCTTTGGCCACCTGCCCACCATCTTCGTGCCCGCCGGGCCCATGGGCACGGGCCTGCCCAACACCGAGAAGGCCAAGATCCGCCAGAAGTTCGCGGCTGGCGAGATTGGCAAGGAAGCCTTGCTGGAGGCCGAAGAAAAGTCCTACCACTCGGCTGGCACCTGCACCTTCTACGGCACGGCCAACAGCAACCAAATGCTGATGGAGGTGATGGGCCTGCACCTGCCGGGCTCGGCCTTTGTGTCGCCCAGCACGCCGCTGCGCGAAGCGCTGACACGTGAAGCCGCGCGCCGTGTGGCGAGCATCACGCACCTCGGTGGCCACCACATCCCGTTGGGCAGGGTCGTCAACGAAGAGGCCATCGTCAATGGCATCGTGGGCCTGTTGTCCACGGGCGGCTCCACCAACCACACCTTGCACCTGGTGGCCATCGCGCGGGCGGCCGGCATCATCATCGATTGGGATGACTTTGACGCCCTGTCCAACATCGTGCCGCTGCTGGCCCGCGTCTACCCCAACGGCCACGCCGACGTCAACGAGTTCCACATGGCCGGAGGCATGGCTTTCCTGATCCGCGAACTGCTGGGTGCGGGGCTGCTGCACGCCGAGGTCCTGACCGCCATGGGCCAGGGCTTGCACCACTACACGCAGACGCCTTTGCTGCACAACGACCAGGTGCACTGGCAAGCCGTGCCGCCCGACAGCGGCAACGCCACGGTGCTGGCACCTTTTGCCACGCCCTTCTCGCCCGACGGCGGCCTCAAGGTGCTGAATGGCAACCTGGGCCGGTCGGTGATCAAGGTGTCGGCGGTCAAACCCGAGCACCGCCTGATCGAAGCCCCAGCCGTGGTGTTTGACCAGCAGGAAGACCTGATCGAGGCCTACAAGCGCGGCGAGCTGGAACGCCACTTCGTGGCGGTGCTGCGCTTCCAGGGCCCCCGCGCCAATGGCATGCCCGAGCTTCACTCGCTCACGCCCACCCTGGCCAACCTGCAGGACAAAGGTTTCAACGTCGCCTTGGTCACCGATGGCCGCATGTCGGGCGCGTCGGGCAAGGTGCCCTCGGCCATCCATATCACGCCTGAAGTGCTGGCCGGCGGCCCCTTGGGCAAGGTGCGTGATGGCGACATCATCCGGCTTGATTCAGAGGCCGGCACCTTGACGGCTTTGGTCGACGAGGCCGAGTGGGCCTTGCGCGAGGCCCCCATCGCCAACCTGTCGGCCAACACGCATGGCAGCGGCCGCGAGCTGTTCTCCACGTTCCGCCATGCAGTCACCGGCGCCGAGCAAGGCGCCATGTCCTTTGGCTTAGACCACACCAACCCATGAGCAACAAAAACCACATGCTGGCGGCCGTGATGCGCCTGAGCCCAGTGATCCCCGTGCTGGTGATCAACCGGACCGCCGATGCCGTGCCCATTGCCCGCGCCTTGCTGGCCGGTGGCCTGAAGGTCCTGGAGATCACCTTGCGCACACCCAACGCGCTTGAAGTGATCGAGACCTTGGCCAGAGAAGTGCCCGAGGCCGTGATCGCCGCTGGCACCGTGACCACCGTCAAGCAATGGGACGATGTGGCACGTGCCGGGGCGCAATTCGCCGTTTCGCCAGGGCTGACCCCCGCACTGGCCCAGTTCGCTCAAAAGGCGGCGATCCCCTTGCTGCCTGGGGTGGCCACGGCCAGCGAATTGATGACGGCGATGGACGCCGGCTTTGAGTGCTTCAAGTTTTTCCCGGCGCAGCAAGCTGGCGGCGTGGCCATGCTCAAGGCCTTGGCCGGGCCTTTTGCCGATGCGCTGTTTTGCCCCACCGGAGGCATCACGGTCGAGACCGCGCCCGGCTTCCTGGCCTTGCCCAATGTGGCCTGCGTGGGCGGCTCTTGGCTGGCACCAGCTCCAGTCGTCGAGGCCGGTGACTGGTCGGCCATCGAGGTATTGGCCCACGCCGCCAGCGGCTTGGGCCGGCTGACCTGCTGAACCCGCCTGGTCAAGCCGCGATCAGCAGGGTCTCGGCAAAAGGCCAGTCTTCGTCAATCCACTGGCCGCCCGAGGTGAACCCGGCTTGCGCTCCCATGGCCAGCACATCAGGCGCCAGGTATTTGCGGCTGATCTCGGTCCAGATGGTGTCCCCGGCCTCGAACTCCACCGTCAAGCCCGCGCCCGGAATCTCCACCGATTGCTTGACGCGAGAGCGGATGTGCATCTCGATGGCACTGGCCTGCGGGTTGAAACGCGCTTCGTGCTCGAACTGCTTCAGGTCAAAGCCCGCGCTCAGTTCGCGGTTCATGCGCACCAGCAAGTTCAAGTTGAAGGCCGCGGTCACGCCCAAAGCATCGTCGTAGGCACTGACCAAGGTCTGGGTGGGCTTGACCAGGTCGGTGCCCAGCAGCAGCGCATCACCAGGGCGCATCATCTTGCGCACATCGCCCAGGAAACGCTGTGCGTCGGGGCGCGCGAAGTTGCCGATGGTGCTGCCCAAAAAGAGCACCAGCATGGGCGACTCGCCCTGGCGCATGGCGGTGATCTGCTGCAAGCCGGGCAGGTATTCACGCTCGATGCCCAGCACCTTCACGCCAGCGATGTCGCTCAGTTCACGGCCGCATTGCGCCAAGGCCGTGGCCGATATCTCAATGGGGTAGTAGGTGCAAGGCTGGTGCCGGGCACAGGCCTCAAGTACCCAGCGGGTCTTGCGGCCACTGCCACTGCCCAGCTCCACCACCGTGCGCACAGGGCCAGTCCTGGCGAGGATGTCCTGGGCATTCGCCTTGATCAGGCGTTCATCGGCGCGGGTCAGGCCATATTCCGGCAAGTGCGTGATGACCTCGAACAAGGCCGAGCCCACAGCGTCATAGAGGTATTTGGACGGCAACGTCTTCTGGGGGGATTGCGTCAAGCCACCGTAGACATCGGTGGCGAACGCATCCGCCTGGGCAGCGGTGGGTGCAGTGGATAGGGCCATGCCAGTCTTCCTTTTTTTGTCAGTCAGCACTGACGCAACGCAAGCCTGCGTACACGTGCTGGTAGTGCGCCTGGAACCAGTTGCGAAAAGAAGGCCTCAACATGCAGGCCGCGGTCCGGGGTGAGCCGCCCTTCAGCACAAAGTGCTTCCCGTCAAAGAAATCCTTGGAATACCCAGGGTAGAACGGAAAGGCCTCAAACCCCTCCGCGGGCTCGAACACACTGCGGGTCCACTCCCAGCCATTGCCGAACATGCCCACCACGCCAAAATCACTGACCTGTGGACAGGCCTGCACGGGCTCAGGATCCCACTGTCGGAAGTTGGCATTGCAAGGCCCGCCTTCACCCAGCTGAACGCCAGACGCAGCGCGCATCCACTGGGCCTCGGTGGGCAAAGCCTTGCCAGCCCAACACGCGTAGGCGCTCGCCTCGGCATGGCTCACGTACACAGGCCAGTCCAGGGGCAAGGGCAAATCGTGGTGCATGGCACGCAGCAACCAGCCATCACGGTCACAGCGCCAAAACACGGGTTGCCGGATGCCATGGCTTTCTCGCCAAGCCCAATCTTGCGGCTTCCAGAACTCGGGGCGCTCGTAACCACCATCGGCCATGAAGGCCAGGTACTGCCCGTTGGTGACCATGTGCCGGTCGATTGAAAACGCCGGCACGCCCACCTCATGGGCCGGGAACTCGTTGTCCCACCCAAACGCCTGTGCATTGGCACGCGACTCGCCCAGCATGACGTTGCCCGACGGGATGCTGACCATGGCCGGTTTGGGCGCAGGCGCGGTGTGCGTCATCTGGGGCATCGGGGTTTCGACACGCCAGGAACCCACCGGCAAGCGGTGCAGCATGTACGCCAGCGTTTCGGCGTGCATCAGGCGGTGCTCGACGGCCACGTTGAGCAGGCAAGCTGCATCGAAGTGACGCCCGCTGCCACCGGCCCAAGGCCCCGGCCAACTCACCGGCAAGGTGGCCATGAGTTTGTCCAAGCCGTCACGAACGGACTGGCGGTAGACGTGGATGGCCTGCAAATCTGGCCAATCGCCCGGCAGATCCTGCGGCAAACCCGTGCCAACAGGGTCAATGCCAAACGCGAACAACTGGTTGAAGCCCGCATTGACGGCAGACGCCGTGACCGCGCGCCGGCTCGTCAGCAGGTTCCAGTCAAAGGCCTCGAGGTGGCCCAGGTAGAAGATGATCCTGTGTCGCTCGGCAATGGGCCTTTGGTAAAGCACCTCGGGGCGAAGACCATCGAACAGGGCATCGGTGATGGACCGGGCTTCGTGCCAGCGAGCCAGCAGCTGTGGCCGAACGTCGGGACGGTCAAGGGCAGTCGGTTCTTCGCGGTTCATGACACGTGGGAAAGAGCAGATTGAACCCACGATAACCGAAGTACAGTTCCACCTTCGATGACAGGGGTCATCAGGAGGACAACATGAAAGCCATCTGGAACGGCGTGGTCGTCGCCGAGAGCGACGACATCGTGGTGGTTGAAGGCAACCATTACTTCCCCGAGAGTGCGCTCAAGCGCGAGTACGCGCTGTCCAGCAATCGCCGTACCATGTGCTCGTGGAAAGGTGAGGCCAGCTACTACACCTTGTTCGTGGATGGCAATGCCAACCAGGACGCGGTCTGGTACTACCCCAACCCCAAGGAAGCGGCCGAAGAGATCAAGGGCCGCGTGGCCTTCATGCGCGGCGTCTCGATCGAAGAGTGAGCCCTGGTCAGGCGGCCAAGGCCTTCTTGCCCACAGGCGCTTCGCCCAGTTCGGAGTCGCGCCATTTGATCGAGCAGCCGATGCTGGGGTATTGGTCGCCCGGGCCATAGCCGTAATAGGCGATCAGGCGCATGGCGTCGAACAACTCGCGCGGGGCGTCTTCGGGTGCGGGCTCGCGGCCGGAAGCGTCAAGGCGGCCACGGTAGTGCAGGCAGCCGCCACCATCAAAGGCGTAGAAATCAGGCGTGCACACGGCGCCATAGGCGCGTGCCACCTCCTGCGTTTCGTCGTGCAGGTAGTGGAAAGGGAAATCCATCTCGGCGGCGATGCACTGCATGTTCTCGAAGCTGTCTTCCGGGTAGGTGGAATCGTCGTTCGAGTTGATGGCGATGGTGTTGACGCCCAAGGGCAGCAACTCGCGGGCGTCGCGGATGATGCGCGGCAACACGGCCTTCACGTAGGGACAGTGGTTGCAGATGAAGATGACCAGCGTGCCGTGTCGGCCAGACAGCTCCTTGAGCGTGTGCATCTTGCCGTCCACGCCCTTCAGGCGAAACGGTGCGGCGTGCCAGCCAAGGTCAGCGATGGGGGTCGTCACAGCCATGAATATCTCCTTAACTCGTCGGTTGACAATTAAGCGGCCATGCGCAGGTTGAGCACATGGTCGGCGATTCGGGCGATGTCGGTAAACACGCCGTCAGGATTGGAAGCTTCAATGGGTTGTCCGCCGTTGTAGCCGTAGGGAACGGCCCAGGCAGCCACGCCAGCACGCTGGGCAGTCTCCACATCAATCGAGGAATCACCCACATGCGCTGTGTGTGATTTATCCACATTCAGCGCCTCAAGGCAATACTCAATCACCAATGGATGGGGTTTTTTTTCTGTCAGGCTGTCGCCGCCCAGAACGATCTGGAAAAAGGGGGCAAGGCCCGTCACTTCCAGCACCTTGTGCGCAAAGCGCACTTCCTTGTTGGTGACGCAAGCCAGGCGCACCCCTGCGGTGCGCAGGCGCTCCAGACCGTCCAGGCAACCGGGGTACAACTGGCTGTCGGTGCCGGTGGTGTCGTTGTAGTGGCGCTCAAAACAGTGCATCACGGCTTCAACATCCAGGCTGTCCACGTGGGTCTCACCGGCTTGTCTGGCCTGCTTGAGCAAGCCCTTCATCAGCTCGCGCGTGCCGTGGCCAATCAACTTGGTGACGTCACCCAACGGTCGCCGTGGCAAGCCAATCTCGGCCAGCGTGCGGTTGGCGGCCTCGGCGATTTCGGCGGCGGTGTCCACCATGGTGCCGTCCAGGTCGAAGGTGATGAGTTGAATGGTCATTTGGTTAACGCATTTGTGCGCGGCGGATTTCCATCAGGCGCAGGATCATGGGGGTGAGGATGAGTTGCATGGCCAGGTCCATCTTGCCGCCAGGCACCACGATGGTGTTGGCGCGCGACATGAACGAGTCGCCGATCATCGACAGCAGGTAAGGAAAGTCGATGCCACGCGGGTTGCGGAAGCGGATCACCGTCATGCTTTCGCCGGCCGTGGGCACATCGCGGGCGATGAAGGGGTTGGAGGTATCAACCACCGGCACACGCTGGAAGTTGATGTCGGTCTCGCCGAACTGCGGGCACACGTAGTGCACGTAATCGTGCATGCGGCGCAGGATGGTGTCGGACACGGACTCTTTGCTGTAGCCCCTGAACTTGGTATCACGGTGGATTTTTTGAATCCACTCCAGGTTGATGATGGGCACCACGCCGATCTTCAAATCGACGTGGCGCACCAAGTCCACCTCGTCGGTCTTGACGCAGCCGTGCAGGCCTTCATAGAACAGCACGTCCGTGTCCACAGGCGTGTCCTGCCAGGGCGTGAAGGTGCCGGGCTCTTGCCCGTAGGGGTGCGCCTCGGCTTCGTTGTGCAGGTAATAGCGGGTCTTGCAGCGGCCGGTTTCACCATAGGCTTGGTACTGCTTGCCCAGCATTTCCCATTCGTTGGCTTTGGGGCCAAAGTGGCTCAGGGCAATGCCTTCGCGCTCGTACTCGGCCACGCGCACCTTCATCTCTGTGCGCGAGTAGCGGTGAAAGGCGTCGCCTTCAATCACGGCGGGGGTGATGCCCTCGCGCCGGAAGATCGCGTCAAATGTGCTTTTGACGGTGCTGGTGCCCGCGCCACTGGAGCCGGTCACCACGATGATGGGGTGTTTGCGAGACATGTCGAATCACCCGATCAGGCTTGAGGTTGCACGAACAGCGAACGCGTCTTGAACAACTGCCAAGACACGTTCTCATGCGGCTCTTCGTGGTAACTGACGATGCGGTCGACCTCTTCCTTTGAACCCAGGATGACGGGCACGCGCTGGTGCAAGGTGTCGGGCACCACCTCCAGCAGATCGTGCGTGCCATTGACGGCACGGCCTCCGGCCTGCTCCACCAACAGGGCCATGGGCGCGGCTTCGTACATGTGGCGCAAGCGGCCGGCTTTGCGTGGCTCGCGCTCATCGCGCGGGTACATGAACACACCACCGCGCGTCATGATGCGGTGCACTTCGGCGACCATGCTGGCGACCCACCGCATGTTGAAGTCCTTATGGCGAGGGCCTGATTCACCCGCGATGCATTCGGCCACGTAGCGCTGCACGGGCTTTTCCCAGAAACGCTGGTTGGACGCGTTGATGGCGAACTCGCGCGTGGCCACGGGGATGCGCACCTCGGATTGCGTCAAGACCCACCGGGCCGGCCCCTCGCCTTGCAGGCTGGCGCGGTCCAGGGTGAACATCTGCACGCCTTGGCGACAGGTCAACACCATCACCGTGCAGGGGCCGTACAGCACATAGCCGGCCGCCACTTGTTGCTGGCCGGGCTGCAGAAACCCCATCTCGCCAGGCGTGGTGCCACGGTAGGGATGAGGCAGCACCGAGAAGATGGTGCCCACCGAAATATTGGCTTCGATGTTGGACGAGCCATCGAGCGGATCGAAGACCACCAGGTACCGCCCCTGGTTGCCATGCTCATCAGACACGAACGGCATCTCGTGCTCTTCACTGGCCCAGCCGGCCACGTGCGGACAGGCTGCCATGGCTGCGGACAGCACGTCGTCGGCCATCACGTCCAGCTTCTTCTGATCCTCGCCTTGCGAGTTGCTGGACGAGGCCAGGCCATGGGCACCCGCCAAGGCACCTTGCGCCGCGACCTCGCTGATGGCCGCGCAAGCCTGCGCGATGGTCAGCAACGTGGCGGTCAAAGCCTGGGCCACGTCAGCGGGCATGCCCGACAGGTTCAAGGCCAAGGCTTCTGTCAGTTCCACAACGGGCGTGGTGTTCATGGTGGGGTCCTCTGTGAGTTGTTATGTTTGTGCTCGAACAATTGAATGTTCGATCAGGCCGTGGGCACGGCGAACAGCCGGCTGGATCGGATGTCGGCCACTTCGATGGTGGTCAGGTCAGCGCGGGTCAGCACACGGTCGCGGTCTTCGAAGAGGCGGCTGGCCTGGCGCAAACGGGCGCGATCCAGGGCATTGCGCACGCTGCGGGCGTTGGCGAAGTGGGGTTGCTCAAGGCGCCGGCCCAGGTAGTCGTCAAAGGCTTCGCGGGCACCTTCGCCAAAGCAGTAGTGCTGCTGATCGAGCATCTTGTCGGCAATGCTGAGCAGCTCGGGCGTGGCGTAATCCGGGAAGTCCAGGTGGTGCGCGATCCGGGATGACATGCCCGGGTTGCTCTGGAAGAAATTGTCCATGCGGTCTTTGTAGCCCGCCAGGATCACGACCAGGTCGTCGCGCTGGTTCTCCATCACCTGCAGCAGGATCTCGATGGCTTCCTGGCCGTAGTCGCGCTCGTTCTCGGGCTTGTAGAGGTAATAGGCCTCGTCGATGAAAAGCACGCCGCCCATGGCCTTCTTGAGCACTTCCTTGGTCTTGGGCGCCGTGTGGCCGATGTACTGGCCGACCAAGTCGTCGCGCGTCACGGCCACCAGGTGGCCTTTGCGCACATAGCCCAAGCGGTGCAGGATCTCGGCCATGCGCAAGGCCACCGTGGTCTTGCCCGTGCCAGGGTTGCCCGTGAAGCACATGTGCAGCGACGGGCTCTGCGCCGACAGGCCGAAGCCCGAGCGCAGCTTGTCGATCACCAGCAGGGCCGCGATGTCGCGGATGCGTGTCTTGACCGGGGCCAGGCCCACGAGGTCGCGGTCCAGCTCGTCCATCACGTCGTCGATGCGGCTTTGGGCCAGCACCTCGGCCACCGTGCGGGGCACGGGTGCCTCGTCGACCGTTTGCACCGCTGCGGCCACGGGGGTGGTCGCAACAGGTGCGTCGGCGGGAGCACGTTGGGTACTGCCTGGGATGGTGTAGAGCGGCGCGTTCATGGGCTGGTCCTGGTCGTCGTCGGCATCAATCGCTGTAGCGTTCGCCTTCCGGCTCGCTCAGGGCGTAGGCGCTCATGGTGTAGCGCACCTGGCGGCTGTCCACCTCGTGGCGTTCCAGGCGGAAGCCGGGCTCGTTCTTGGGGCGATTGACGATGAAGCTCATGACGATGGTCTCGACGCCACGGGTCGAGTCAAAGGCCATCAGGCGGATGTAGTGGCCACGGCCAAAGGTGTCGCGGCAGGCCTTCAGTTCGGTCATGACGCCAGCGGCATCCTTCAGGTCGAACATGGGGTTGCCGTACATCTCCCAGTAGGTGTTGCGCGGGTGTGGATCGTCGGTGTATTCCACGCTCCAGGCGTAGCCCTTGCGCAGGCCGTATTCGATCTGCAATGCGATCTCGGCGTCGGTCAGGTCGGGCAAAAAGCTGAACTGGCCCTGCGTGAGGCGGCCGGTAGGGTTGGTCATCATGGTGGTGTTCTCCTTGCCCTGCTTAGTTGGAAACGCCCGGCGTCACGGCGTAGTCGGACGTGTCGGTCGAGGTGTAGTTGAAGGTGATGTCACCCCAGGTGTCGAGCGCCTGCTTGAGGGGGGTGCAGAACTGCGCGGCCTTGCGCAAGATGTCCGGACCCTCGTTGAGGATGTCGCGGCCTTCGTTTCTAGCCTTGACCATGCACTCCAGCGCCACGCGGTTGGCCACGGCGCCGGCCTGGATGCCCGCAGGGTGGCCGATGGTGCCGCCGCCGAACTGCAGCACCACATCGTCGCCGAACAGGTCGATCAGCTGGTGCATCTGGCCGGCGTGGATGCCGCCCGAGGCCACGGGCATGACCTTCTTCAGGTCGGCCCAGTCCTGGTCGAAGAACAGGCCGCGCGGCAGGTCCATGCGCGTGACGCTGTCGCGGCAGACGTTGTAGTAGCCCTGCACGGTCATCGGATCGCCTTCGAGCTTGCCGACGGCGGTGCCGGTGTGCAGGTGGTCGCAGCCCGCCAGGCGCAGCCACTTGGCGATCACGCGGAAGCTCACGCCGTGGTTCTTCTGGCGCGTGTAGGTGCCATGGCCCGCACGGTGCATGTGCATGATCATGTCGTTCTTGCGGCACCAGTTGGCCATCGACTGGATGGCGGTGTAGCCAATCACCAGGTCAACCATGATGATGACCGAGCCCAGGCTCTTGGCGAACTCGGCGCGCTCGTACATGTCTTCCATCGTGGCGGCGGTCACGTTCAGGTAGCTGCCCTTGACCTCACCGGTGGCGGCGCTGGCCTTGTTGACCGCGTCCATCACGAAGAGGAAGCGGTCACGCCAATGCATGAAGGGTTGCGAGTTGATGTTCTCGTCGTCCTTCATGAAGTCGAGGCCACCCTTGAGGCCTTCGTACACCACGCGGCCGTAGTTGCGGCCCGACAGGCCCAGCTTGGGCTTGGTGGTGGCGCCCAGCAGCGGGCGGCCGAACTTGTCCAGGCGCTCGCGCTCGACGATCAGGCCGGTGGGTGGCCCCTTGAAGGTCTTGACGTAGGCCACGGGCACGCGGATGTCTTCCAGGCGCGCGGCCTTCAAGGGCTTGAAGCTGAAGACGTTGCCGATGAGGGACGCCGTCATGTTGGCGATCGAGCCTTCTTCGAACAGGATGATGTCGTAGGCGACGTAGGCGAAGTACTGGCCCGGGTTGTTGGGCACGGGCTCGACGCGGTAGGCCTTGGCGCGGTAGCTGTCGCAGGCGGTCAGGCGGTCGGTCCACACCACGGTCCAGGTGGCGGTGGACGATTCACCGGCCACGGCGGCGGCAGCTTCGATCGGGTCCACGCCATCTTGCGGGGTGATGCGGAACAGACAGAGAACGTCGGTGTCCTTGGGCTGGTAGTCGGAATCCCAATAACCCATCTGGCGGTACTTGAGCACGCCAGCGCTGTAGCGCTTTTTCTGGTCGGTGATTTGATCGGCGTTGACCACGCCGGCTTCCACTGGTTTGTTCATGTTGAATCCTCGGTGGGAATGGAAAAAGCGGACAAAAACGATGGGTTGAATTCAATGTAGGACGCGACCCGACTAAGGTAAATTCAGTTATTCTTTGAATTCACTTAAGGGATTGCTTAATGAGAAGCGTGACTTTTAGGCAATTAAGGGTCTTCACGGAGGTCGCCCGCCAGCTCAGTTTTGGCCGCGCGGCCGAGGTCTTGCACCTCACGCCCCCTGCGGTGACCATGCAGGTCAAGGAGCTGGAAGGCCATGTCGGCATGCCCCTGTTCGAGCGCCAGGGCCGCAACATCCAGCTGACCATGGGGGGCGAGTACTTCCTGGTCTACGCCAAACGTTTGCTTTCAACTTTGAAAGATGCTGACAACGTGATGGCCCGATTCAAGGGGGTTCAGACGGGTGTTTTGACCATCGGGCTCATCAGCACGGCGGGTTATTTCCTGCCGCAGCTGCTGGCGCGCTTTCGGGCTGAGCACCCCGGGGTGGACGTCAAACTTGATGTGACCCGCGACATCACCAAATTGATGGCGCGCATGCACAGCAATGAAATCGACCTGGCCGTGATGGGCCGACCGCCCAAGGAATACGCCATGCGCGCCGAACCTTTCGCGGGCCATGCCATGGTGTTCGTTTGCCCGCCCGGGCACCCGCTGCTGGGCGTGGGCCACCCGCCGCTCAATGCTTTGATGAATCATCCGCTGATCGCGCGGGAGGTGGGCTCAGAAGTTCGAGAGGTGCTGGATGCCTATTTGAAGCACCACCAGATGGCACCCCGCATCGGGATGGAGATCGCCAGCAACGAGACCATCAAGGCGGCGGTCACGGCGGGGCTGGGCATCGGCTTTTTGTCATTGCACGCCGTGGCGCCCGAACTGCGCAACGGCCTTTTGCACCGGGTCGACTTTGAAGGCACGCCGCTGCGGCGCACCTGGAACATCGTGCATGAGGTCTCCAAAGTGCTGTCCCCGGCCGCCGAGGCGTTTCGGTACTTTGTGCTGGAGCACGCTGAAAGCATCATGGGGGCGCAGGATTCGACCTTGCTGGCGCCCAACACGGCATAATCTGACAATCTTTCCGATCACATCCCTCCCCCTCTCTTGAAGGAAAAGCCATGACTCGTGAAGTCGTTTTCGTGGGCGCCGCCCGCACCGCCATCGGCACCTTTGGTGGTTCGCTCAAGGAAGTGCCCCCGGCCGATCTGGGCGCCCTGGTCATCAAGACCGCGATGGAACGCGCTGGCGTGCAGCCCAAAGACGTGGGCCACGTGGTGCTGGGCAATGTGATCCCCACCGTGCCTCAGGATGCCTACATCAGCCGCGTTGCTGCGCTGAACGCAGGCGTGCCGCAAGAAACGCCCGCCTTCAACGTGAACCGCCTGTGCGGTTCGGGTCTGCAAGCCGTGGTGTCGGCCGCGCAATCCATCCTGCTGGGTGATTGCGACGTGGCCATCGGTGCCGGTGCTGAATCCATGAGCCGTGGCGCTTACCTGGTCACCAGCAACCGTTGGGGCGCGCGCATGGGCGACGTCAAGATGCTGGACTTCATGCTCGGTGCCCTGCACGACCCGCGCAAGCACATCCACATGGGCATCACTGCTGAAAACGTGGCCGCCCGCTACGACATCACCCGCGAGCAGCAGGACGCCTACGCCGCGCAAAGCCAGCAGCGCGCCGCCGCCGCGATCGAAGCCGGCTACTTCAAGGAACAGATCGTGGCGGTGGAGTTGCAAACCCGCAAGGGCACCACGCTGTTCGACACCGACGAGCACGTGAAGGGCGACACCACCGCTGAAACCCTGGGCAAAATGAAACCCGCCTTCAAGAAAGAAGAAGGCACCGTGACCGCTGGCAACGCCTCTGGCCTGAACGACGGCGCTGCTGCCGTGGTCATGGCCTCGGCAGAGAAGGCCAAGGAATTGGGCCTCAAGCCGCTGGCCCGCCTGGTGTCCTATGGCCACGCCGGTGTCGAGCCCGAATACATGGGCATCGGCCCCGTGCCCGCTTCCAAGGCTGCGCTGGCCAAGGCTGGCCTGACCGTGGCCGACCTGGACGTGATCGAATCCAACGAAGCTTTTGCTGCACAAGCCTGCGCCGTGTCCAAGGAAATGGGCTTCCCCAACGAGAAGACCAACCCCAATGGCTCGGGCATCTCGCTGGGCCACCCCGTGGGCGCCACCGGTGCCATCCTGGTGACCAAGGCTTTGTACGAACTGCAACGCATCAAGGGCCGCTATGCCTTGATCACGATGTGCATTGGCGGTGGGCAAGGCATTGCCATGATCATCGAACGCATCTGATTGCGTGATGCCCCAAAGCCCGAGCGCGGTTCACCGCCTCGGGCTTTGTTCATGGGGCCTTGGCTTTGATTGTTTTGCCTTTGGCTGCTTTGGGCTTGGGTGCCTTGGGTTTGGGCAACGGCAAGGCGTCGGCGGTGGCCTGGAACACGCGCTGCAACAGGTGCTGGTCGTCGATCTCATCGCCAAGCCGAAAGTACATCTTGGCGCCTGGGTAAGGTGGGTGCTCGGACACGGTGCCCAGCACGGCCTTGCCTTCGGCCGTGGGTTTGACGAAGAGGTGGTTGTCGCACACGAAGGCGATGACCTTGCCGTCCAGGTAGAGGGCGTACTCGCCAAACATCTTCTTGTGCGAGATGCGGCCACCCAGGTTGGATTGCTCGCAGATGTAGTCGACGAAGCTTTGGTCGGTGGCCATGGACTTGCCTCAGCTTGAGGGTGGGCGCAGCAAGCGCGATTGCGCTGACCGCAAGAGTGCTTCTGAATAGTGGCGATGAAAGCCCTTGAGGGCGTGAAACTCCATGCCGTAGCGGGCTTTCCCTGAACTTCGGTCCACCTTGGGCAGGAAGGCGGAGCCGAAATACAAACGCGTGCCTTCGGGATGGCCGCCCTCACCCGCTTCGCTCATCAACCACGACCGAGTACGGCCCAGGAAATCGCAGAGCAGCAACTGGTTCGCGCTTCGTCCCTCCACGCTCCAGGCCGCAAAGGATTGCGTGTCTCCGGCCGCCAGTTGCCTGGCTTGTTGGTCTGTCGAGGACTTTGAAACCAGTATTGACAGGATGAAGCGCTCAAGCTTGAACAAGCGGGTGGTGTAAAACGCTTCAATGAACTCGGCCTGGGACACGGCACGCGGCAGGTCCACGAAAAAGCAGTCCGTGTACACGCCTTGCTGCTGGTAAGACGCCAGCAGCGCATTCGCGGGTAGCCAGCCTGGCCTGACGGCTCCCATCATGGTCAGCCAGGGATCTCGGGCTCGACCAACTGGATGAGCAAGGTCAGCGACTCTTGCCAGCCCAGGTAGCAGCCTTCGGCGGGGATGATGGCGGGAATGCCTTCTTGCACCACGCTCAGCTCGGTACCGCACGACACGGCCTTCAAGGTGACCGTGGTCTGCATTTCGCCCGGCAGGTTCGGGTCGTCGAACACAGCGGTGTAGCGCAGGCGCTCGTTGGGCACCAGTTCCAGGTACTTGCCGCCAAACGAGTGGCTGTTGCCCGAGCCGAAATTGGTGAACGACATCTTGTAGCCGCCGCCCACCTTGGCGTCCATCTCGTGGACCTTGCCCGTGAAGCCATGCGGGGGCAACCACTTGGCCATGGCATCGGCATTCAGGAAAGCGCGGTAGAGGCGTTCGGGGGTGGTGCGGATGACGCGGTGAAGGCGGACGGTGTTGGTGCTCATTTGATCATTCCTTGGCTTGCAGAGGACGGCCCTCTGACTGTACGACGAAGGGCGATCGTCAAAATCGACCTGTGCCCGATTTAAGGGCTTGCCTCATTGAGCCCCCGGCGGCTTGCCCTGCAAGTTCTTGATAAAAAACTTCACGATCAAGTCGTTGACCTCACGGGTGGTCTGCTCCCGGTTGAATCCTGGCGGATCAGAGATCAGATCGGCCAGCAAGCCACTGCGGTCAGGTGGCAACGGCGACAGCAAGGCGCCATGGCCGCCGTTTTCCAAATCGGCCAGGGATTCGCATTTCTTTTGGCAAGCGCGCAAAACGGCGTCGCTGTGAAACTTCGGGATCAGCCAACGGTCTTTCCGCGCCGAGATGATCCCCAGTCTCGTTTTGGGCTGGCTCAGCGAAGAAAAATCAAAATCCGCCGCAAGCGGTACGCCCGCCACCACGGCCTTGATCCGTGGGTCGGTGTGCTCGTACCAGGTCTCGTCCGTGAATTTCAGGCCGATGACCCAACGCGCCACGGCGGCCTTGATCCCGTCCAAAGGCCCACCGGTCAGGCCGGTGATCAGGCCCACGCAAGTCTGGAAGTCCTCGGCCATGTGGTCCTGGCAATGTTGCCTGAACCTGGCGGGCGACCAACGCCCACCGGCCAATGTCAGGGCCGTGTGCCCGCCAGCGGACATGCCATACATGCCCACACTGTCGAACTGAAGCAGTGGGGCAAACACCGCGCTTCGCGCCATGGCATCAATAGCCTTCGAGACTTCAAGTGGCCTGCGGATCCAGCTGGCGGGCCCCGGCTCGCGGGCATCTTTGTAGTTGTCTTTGTGGTGCTCAGGCATGGCCACCACAAAGCCCGCATTCACCAGCGCACGGGCAAGGTCGAGATACATCCATGGCGATGCTGTCGACCCGTGAGAGATGAGCACCAAAACCCCATTGCCCTTGATGGGCGTGGCATCAACGGCCAGTTGCATCGAGAACTCATCACGCCGCACTTCTTGTTCAGGTGCATTGGTGGGGAAGAACACGGTGACAGGCCCTGCCACCTCAGATGAAGGCCACTCCAAAAGGCCCACCGCTGCCTGCGAGGCCATGCACATGGCCTGAAGCACGAGTGCGGCAATGGCTTTGCGCATGGTCCGTGCTCTCACTCAAAGATTGGCGCTCGACTTGACCGCTGGAATGCTGCGGCCCAAGCCTTGCGCTGCTTCAACAAACGCGCGGTCCATCGCACGCAGAGACACCTCGGTGTAGGCACTCCCTGCCGGGCTCTTCAAAAAGCTGACGTAGCGGCTCAGTGCGTCGTCGTCAAGGCTCTCGTAGGTGGCGGCGAACAAGGCCACCATGGCGCTGTCGAAGTTCTTGACCATTTGCGGCCGTTGTTGCTCAAGCGTGGCACGAAGGTCCTTGACCGTGGTTTTCGCGCCTTTGGGCGCCACCTTGGCCAGGCCCTCCTGAACGCCCACTGCCGTGTTGATCATGATGTCGACGGATGCCTCGGCCGCGCGCGTGACCTTGGCCACCTGCGTCAGGAGCGCTCGTCTGGCTGCCGTGCTGGCGGACAGTACCTTTGTCCCGGCTTGCACACGGGTTTGAAGATCGGCTGTGCCGGTGGACGCGGCCTCTTCAAGCTTGGTGACTGCTTTGCCAGCGGGGCTGTTGTACCAGGCTTCCAAGGCCGCCACATCGGCAGCGGTGAGCTGAGCAGTCAAGACGCGCAAGGCGGTGGCGCGCAAGTGCATCGGCGAATAGGCCGTGACAAATGCCTGGGAGAGGCGCTTGAGTTCTTCTGGCGACAGCTTCGTCCCCGATTGGTCCATGGCGGCGCCCGCCCCGGCCTCCATCTGCGGCGCGATGGAACCCAGCTGTTCCCACAAGCCGGACTTGCGCATGAGCTCCTCGGCCACGGGCTTGGCCACCTGGCACAGCGCCGCGCCATGAAGGCCCAGCAGCACCACTGAAAACGCCAAGGCGCGACTTGATTTCTTGAACATCACATATCCCTTCAGGCACAAGCCAGAAAAATCATTTGGAACAGCCGGGAATGGCCAGGTCGGACAACCAGTAACTGAGCCAGAACAGGGCCGAGATGACCAGAGGGGCCGCCATGGTGGCCGACGCGAAAAAAGCCCAGAAAAACCGCGCTCTTGGTTTGGGCAGCGTTGAATGCTCGTAAAGATGGCTCTGGTAAATGAACAGCAGGTAGGCGATTCGCAGCTCGGCAAAGGTGAACAACACCGACAACACCAACCCACTGATGCCCAGCGGCGGCCTAAGTTGAGGGTAAGCCGCGAAGAACAGCCGGCCTCCTTCTGAAAACGGAAAACTGATCAATCCGCCCAGGATGGCCGAGAACACGGTGAACATGGCGAAGCGCATGTTGCCGTAGTGGGTGACCAGTGGGATCGGGTCGATTTGCTGGTTGATTGTGGTGCTGTGTTCGGTGCTCATGTCGCAGCTCCTGCCACAGCGAACACCGCACTGGCGCGAACGATGCGCTCGGTGCCCACGTGGATGAAGCCATTGGCGAAGGCCAGGCGCGCGCCCTTCTTCTGGACGTCCACGGAGGTCTCAATCCAGTCGCCGATCTTGGCGGTGCCAGTGAAGTCGAGCGTGAGGCTGGCGGTGACGAGGGGGATGGGCGGGTCGGCGGAGAAAGCGGTGGCGTAACCCAGTGCGACGTCGGCGAGGGTGGCCAGGATGCCGCCATGGATGGTGCCCCGGGCGTTGCAGTGCTTGGCCTCAACGCGCAGGCCGATGACAAGCTCAGCGCCTTGGCCTTTGGCATGGATGGGGCCCAGCAGGTCGAGCACGGGGCTGGTGCGTGCCAAGGGGCTGAAGTCCGGGGGGATATCCATGGGCCAACTCGCAGAGGTGACGTTGATGGGCTAGGGCCAGCGCTTTGCTTTGGGCGGGCAGGCCATGGGGCGCGGGGTGTCCGCGTTGAAATCCCGCAAGGCTTGGCGCTCATCGCTTTTTTGGTCGATCGCCCAAAGTATGCCTGCGTCGACGACAATTCTGCGGTCTTGCTGGTCAAGGCCTTCGGCGGACTCATGGCCTGACCTGTCTGGTTGAAGGATGCTGGCGGGCCCGGAATCAGGCCGGCCCAGCGCACCCAGGTTGGGCAGCACCTTGAGGCGCTTGGGCACGTGGTCGGGATGGGGTACGGGGACATGGTTGGCCCCCAGCACCAGCGTGCGCGCGTCGGTGAAATGGCCGCCTCCACCCCAGGTTCCCAACCAGGGCCACAGTGCCAGCGCGGTGAGGTAAGGCGGCCGGCTCACGGCAGTGAACTCTCGGCGGTGGCCACTGGCCTGGTCCACATGGCCGCGCTTGTAGGCGAAATAGACCATCAACTCGCCCCGCGGGGACAAGGCGCAACGCTCCGGGTAGAGCTTGCCGTGGAACCACTGCCCGGGCTCGAACTCATCGGTCAAGGTGTTCCACCGCACGACCTGGACCCAATGCGTGGGCCCCCGCCTCAGCACCACGGCCACCGGCGCGTGCGAGGCGAAGATCACCGACAAGCGGCAAGGTGGCGGCGGTGTCACGCGCGCCCTGCGGGGTATTGCCGCAGGCCATCGGCCAGGCTGGTGTCCCAATCCGCTTTGGAGGCGACATAGGAGTGAAACTGCGGTCTCAGAGATGGGGCTTCGTCCAGTGTGCCCAAGCGGAGGTGGATCATGCCGCGTTGGGTCTTGGCCGCATAGAGGCTGGAGCCACAGGTACCGCAAAAGGCCAGCGTCGTGTTCTCGGTTTTGACGTATTGCTTGACAGCATCGAGCCCCGCGGTGAAGCGGAACTCGTCGCTCGGGATGCCCGCCATGGCGGACGAGGCGGAACCCGAGAAGCGCCGGCAATCAGCGCAATGGCAGAAGCCCGAGTATTTGAAGTTGTCGTTGACCTCGTAGCGCACGACGCCGCAGAGGCATTGGCCTGAGAGTTTTTTCATGGGGCAATGCTTTGGTGGAGAGCCACTCGCTCATACCATTATTTACTAACAGGTTCACCACACTTTAAGACGGCCGAGGCATTGGAATTGCCCAGTTTGACCACATCGTTTTTACAACGAAATGAACGTGTGTCAGCAAGAGCAATGGAAGAGGCCATGCATGCGACGAGCGCATCTTGATGGGCGGATCGGTCTGGGTGAGAAACCCCGCCGTAGTTTGGACAAACGTTGCCAAGAACCGAAGCAACGCAGTTTGCACAGAAAGTGCATTCAAAACTGCAGATTCTTGCTTCGGTTGAGCTCGGCAAGAGGCGGGTGTTGCAATGCTCGCAAGTTGGGCGAAGTTCTAGCATGTCGAATCTCCCAAAGATTTAGAGGCATCAGCTTGACCACCGCCCGTTTCTGCGAGGCTACTTGGCCCCGCCAAGGTCCATGAAGATGTTCGATGCGATGGAGTCGACCTGTTGAGGTGTCATCTTCGCGAAGATGCCGCCCCAAGCGCTGGACGAAGTGTTGTACCGCTGCTCGCCAAAAGCGGCGCCGTCGCGAAGACTGGAGAACTTCACCTTGGCGTCAATGAACGCGTTTCCTGTCATGGCGCCAAAGAAGATTCGGGCGCCAATGCCAACAATGCGGTAGTCGGCCACATCCACAAGGAGGATCGTTCCGTCTTCGCCAGTCGGGCTAGGCGCAGCATCAGAAAAACTGTAGGCGACTGAAGCCTCACTGGCGTGCTCAGCGAATGTCTCACGCCACTCGCGCTTGAATTCGCCCCAGTCCTTGGACTCGGTGATGGCCTTGGGCCCGGTCAGCGCAAGCACGACCTTGCGCTTCGCTGCAGCTGGCACAGCAACCGCAGCCGCGATCGGAGGCGTATCAGCTGTATCCGCCGCCTGCGTGCGGTCTGTACTCGTTGGCGAAGAGGCGCAGCCTGTGATCAGGAGCGAGGCTGCAAGTGATGAAGCAAAGAAGATTCGTTTCATGAAGCGGGTTTTCTGGAGGGTGGAGGTAATGAGGCGGGTATTGTTAGCCTAACGCCAAAGTTAGCCGACCAAAAATGGAGCACTCACAAAAGTTTGGTGCCGAGCGGCACGGCTTTGTCGGGCACGCACAGCGCGACCTCGCCGTGCTCATTGTGGAAACCTGTGACCAGGCACTCGGACACCAGTGGGCCGATCTGCTTTTTGGGGAAGTTGATGACCGCAACCACCAGTTTGCCGACCAGGTCTTCAGGCTGGTAGAGGCGGGTGATCTGGGCGCTTGATTTCTTGACGCCGAGTTCGGGGCCGAAGTCGACGTGCAGCTTGTAGGCAGGCTTACGAGCCTCGGGGAAAGCTTCAGCAGCAACGATGCGGCCGACTCGCAGTTCGACCTTGGTGAAGTCGGTCCAGGTGATTTCTTGCATGGGAGTTTGCTCAGCGTCGTGGGGTAGATGCGATCCTGAGGTCGATTTTCCACTGGCATGAATGGTCAGTGATCACCGTCCTGGACAAGATGGTGCCACTGGAAGTCAGACCTGCGGCCCATCAGTTGGCGCAGGCGAACAGCGCGGGCCCAGCCAGTCGAAGCTGACGAGATCGCACTGCGCTTCGGCCAAGTCCAGGCCCGAATGCACGATCTGCGGGTTTCGGCGGCACACCATCACCCAGGTTGATGACAAGCCACGGCCAGCTTGTTGCCATCCGGGTCTCTGAAATACGCACCGTAATAGTGGGCGTGGTACTCAGGCCGCAAGCCGGGCGGGCCCTCGCAGGTGCCGCCATGGGCCAGGGCGACCGCGTGCGCGGCATCGACCTGCGAGCGGCTTTGCGCTAGAAACGCCACCATCTGCCCATTGCCCGCTTGGTGCGCCTGCTGGTTGTGGGGCCGGCCGATCAAGAACAAGGGCCGGGGATCAGGCGACGATTGCCAACCAGCCCACGGGCGGTCCTGCTCCACAAAACGGCACTGGATGCCCAGCACCTTCATGACGGGCTGGTAGAACGCCAAGGCGCGCTCGAAGTCAGAGATACCCACCATCACGTGCGAAAACATGGACTGCCCCTCTACTCAGGGTTTGATGACCGCAGCCTCGTCCGGCAGGGCCGAGGGAAGCACCAGCACCACCTTGGCCGACATGTCCTGCAGCGCGCTCCGGAACTTCGCGTCCTTCGACAGGGGGTGGTGCACGATCTTGCCCACATCCATGTTGATCAGGCCCGCCACGATCAGCCCTCCGAGAGCGCCCCCGACAGCCCCGGCGCCAGCGGCCTGCCCGTAGCTCATGGAGCTGTTCGACGAAACAGACCGGCCGGCCACCCCGCCCGCCGTGCCACCGATCAGCCCCCCGGTGGCGAAAGCCACGGCGCTGACACCCTTGGCGTCAGGATCCTTGACCAATTGCGCGGTCTGACAGCTGGCCGCTTCGGGCAGCGGGACCACGGGGGCTTCCTGGGTCGAGAAGTAGGTGTAGAGGTGTGCTGGCGTGCCTGGCGTCTTGGAAACCCAGATGCCGCCATCGAAGACCCTGGGCATCAAAGGCGCGGGTGGCGCATCTGCCTTGACCGACTCTGGCGCGATGTAAATGCCGCCGGGGGGCGCCCGGTAGTAGGTGCCTTCGGCGTTCTCTCGCTCTGCTACGTAAGGGCCCTGCGCCAACTTGGTCACCCAAGGGATGTCAAGCAGGCCCCTGACCTCGTGGGCCTCGACGACCTGGGGCACCTCAAAGCAGCTGAGTTTCGCCGGCCGGCTCAGATCCTCGGGTTTGACCATCGTCGCGCAGCCGGCAAGCACAAGCGTGGCCAGGGGCACGCCCAGGCAACAGCTTCGCTTCAATGCGGCCTGAACAGGCCATCGTCCATGCTTCATCAAAAATCCTCCCTGACAAGGGCCGCCATCCTGACAACAACGTCCGGCGCCCTCGTTCGGGTGGAATTCTAAGGTGCCTGAGGCTCACACCTCTTGCTCGATCGCTTTCAAAGGCGGTGCTGATGACGATGCGGTTCCACGCCGCAGGTGCATCCACTCCTTGGTGCGCCGGATCAAGCCATCTACCAATGTGAACACCACCGGGATCACCAGCAGGCTCAAGAAGGTGGAAGTGATCAGGCCGCCAATCACCACGATGGCCATCGGTGCGCGAAAGCTCGGGTCCACGCCGATGCCCAGGGCAATGGGCAGCATGCCCGCCCCCATCGCGATGGTGGTCATGATGATGGGCTGGGCGCGCTTGCGGCACGCATCCACCACCGCTTCCCAGCGCGACAAGCCATGCTCGTTGCGCGCGATGAGCACGTAGTCCACCAGCAGGATCGAGTTCTTGGTGGCGATGCCCATCAGCATGATCAGGCCGATCATGGACGGCATGGACAGCGCCGTCTGCGTGACAAACAGCGCCACGAAGGCCCCAGGGATGGACAGCACCAGCGCCATCAGGATGGTCACGGGCTGCACAAAGTCCTTGAACAGCAGCACCAGCACCACGTAGATGCACAGCACGCCGGTCAGCATGGCCAGGCCGAAGCTGGCGAACAGCTCGGCCATGGCTTCTGCATCGCCCACCGTGGTCTGCGTGATGCCCGGTGGCAGTTTTTGCAGGCTGGGCAAGGCCAGGGCTTTTTTCTCGACGTCACCCAGCGGTTGCTGGTTCAGCTCGATCTCGAAGTTGATGTTGCGCTGGCGGTCATAACGGTCGATCTGGGCGGGGCCGCTGGCCATGGTCAGCGTGGCCACATTGCCCAGGGGCACGGGGCCACGCGCGCCCGGCACGGGCAGGCGCGAGATCAACTCCAGGTCGCCCTTGGCCTCGTCGGGCAAGCGAACCACCACAGGCACCTGGCGTTGCGACAGGTTCAGCTTGGGCAGGCCTTGCTCGTAATCGCCCAGGGTGGCAATGCGCAAGGTGTCGGCGATGGCGCTGGTGCTCACGCCCAGGTCGGCCGCCTTGGCGGCATCGGGCCGCACGATCAGCTCAGGTCGCACCAGGCTGGAGGTGGACGTGACGTTGCCGATGCCGGGGATGGTGCGAAGCTGGCGCTCAACCACCGAGGCATGCTCGGACAAGGCGCGGCCATCTTCACCGGCCAGCACCAGCACGTACTTCTCGGCCGAACCGCCAAAGCCCACGTTCACGCGCGCGCCAGGCAAGGCCTCCAGGGCCGCGCGCAGTTGCTGCTCGATGTGCTGCTTGCTGATACCGGGCCGGTCTTGCCGCCGCGTCATGTTGATGGTGAGCGTGGCCTTGCGCACTTCGGCCGCACCTTGCGGCATGAAGGGATCGCTGCCCGAGGCACCACCACCAATGGCCGTGTAGACCAGCTTGACGTGCTCGTTCTTCGAGACGATTTGCCGGGCCTGCTCGGCCAGCTTGTAGGTCTGCTCAAAGTTGCTGCCAGGGGGCAGCGACAGCGACACCTGCGTTTGCGACAAATCATCGGGCGGGATGAAACCGGTGGGCAAACGCCCTGCCAGCATGAACGATCCCACCATGAACACGAACACCACCAGCAAGGTCAGGACGCGGTGCTTCAGGCACCAACGCGCCCAGCCCAGGTACATGCCCATCCACTTGGGTTCGTGGTGCTCTTCCTTGGGCGCCTTCAAAAAGTAGGCCGCCATCATGGGGGTCAGCATGCGCGCCACCACGAGTGAGAAGAACACGGCAATGGCCGCCGTCCAGCCGAACTGCACGAAGAACTTGCCGGGCACGCCGCCCATGAAGGCCGTGGGCAGGAACACCGCGATCAGCGTGAAGGTGGTCGCGATCACGGCCATGCCGATTTCATCAGCGGCTTCGGTGGCGGCCTGCAATGGCGTCTTGCCCATGCGCAGGTGGCGCATGATGTTCTCGATCTCGACGATGGCATCGTCCACCAGGATGCCCACCACCAATGACAGCGACAGCAGCGACACGGTGTTGACGCTGAAGCCCAGCAAGTTCATCACGCCAAAGGCCGGGATCACCGACAGGGGCAAGGCGGTGGCGGCCACCAGCGTGGCGCGCCAATCGCGCAAAAACAGCCACACCACGATCACGGCCAGGATGGCGCCTTCGTACAGCAAGGTCATCGAGCCGTGGTAATTCTCCTCCACCGGGTCCACAAAATTGAAAGCCTCGGTGATGACGATGTCGGGGTTCTTGGCTTTGACTTCTTCCAGCGCCTTGCGCACCCCTTGGGCCACGTCCACTTCGCCCGCCAAGCGCGCGCGCGTGATCTCGAAGCCCACCACGCGCTCGCCATTGAGCAGCGCCGCCGAGCGCTGCTCGGCCGTGGTGTCGCTCACCTTGGCGATCTGGTCCAGGCGCACATGGCGGCCATCAGACAGGGTGATGTCCATGGCGGCCAGCTCGGCGGCCGATTGAACCGTGGCCACGGTGCGCACCGATTGCTCGGCGCCGCCCACGTCCACCCGGCCACCCGAGGCTTCTTGCTGGATGCTGCGCAACTGGCGCGACACATCAGCCGCCGACACGTTGAGCGCCAGCAAACGCGCCGGGTCCAGCTCAACGCGCACTTCGCGAGTCACGCCGCCCACACGCGCCACCGCCCCCACGCCCTTGACGGCCAGCATGCGCTTGGTCACGTCGTTGTCCACAAACCAGGACAAGGCCTCGTCGTCCATCCGCTTGGAGGCGACGGTGTAGGTCAAGATCGGCGCGCCCGACAGGTTCATCTTGGAGATGACGGGATCACGCAGATCACCCGGCAGATCGGAGCGCACGCGCGAGACCGCATCGCGCACATCGTCCACGGCCTCTTGCGTGGGCTTTTCAAGGCGGAACTCGACCGTGACGATCACGCTGCCGTCTTGCACCTTGGTGTAGATGTGCTTGATGCCCTGCAAGGTGGCGATCGAGTTCTCAAGCTTGCGCGCCACTTCCGTTTCCAGCTGCGCGGGCGCGGCGCCTGGCAAAGCCGCCGTCACCGTGACGGTGGGCAAGTCGATGTCGGGGAAGCTCTGGATCTTCATCCCCGAAAAGCCCATCAGGCCCACCACGGTGAGCATCATGAACAGCAGGATCGCCGGGATCGGGTTTCGGATCGACCAAGTTGAGACGTTCATGACTGGCCTTTCACGATCCGCACGGTGTCACCATCGGTCAGGAAGCCCACGCCAGAGGCCACCACTTGCGTGTCGGCCTTCAGGCCCTTGGTGATCTCGATGCGGTTGGCCCGGCGGCGGCCCACGTCAACCTTCACCTGGCTGACCACGCCCTGATCGTTCACCGTGAAGACGTAGCTGAAGCCATCGCGCAGCAAGACCGCGCTTTGTGGCAAGGACAGGCCGGCGGCTTGGCCGGTTTCAAAGCGGCCGTTGGCGAACATGCCGGCGCGGGCGCCCGCGTTGACCGCGCTGGCAGGCAAGTCCACATACACCAGGCCATTGCGGGTGCCGGCATCCACCGTGGGCGCGACAGTGCGCACCACGCCCTGAACGGCCGAACCGCCGGGTGGCGTGGCCCAGGCAGGCATGCCAGGCTTGACCTGAACCAAGTCGGCTGAAGGCAGCTCGGCGCGCCACTCCAGGCGGCCTTGGCGGATCAGGCGGAACATCTCCTGGCCGGGTTGCGCCATCGAGCCCACGGAGGCCACGCGGGCTGAGATGACGCCATCGTCAGGTGCCACCACAGTGGTCTGGCGCAGGCGCAGTTCATCGGCGGCGAGGCGGGCTTTCAAGGATTCCATGCGGGCCTGCGCGGTGGCTTCGGCGGTGAGGTCGCGCTGCGCTTCCTGGGCGCTGATGGCGCCACTGCCCCGCAAGGACCGCGACCGGTCGGCGTTGCTCTTGGCCTCGGCCAGCAAGGCTTGCGCCTCGGCCAGGTTGGCACGTGCCGTGTTGACATCGGCCTGCACGGCTTCGTTCTGCAAAGTGGCCAGTGGCTGACCACGTTTGACGCGGTCACCCACGTTGACCAGCACCGTGGCCACGCGCAAGCCCGACAGCTCGGCGCCGATGATGGCTTCCTGCCAGGCAGCGATCGAGCCATTGGCCGTGAGCGTGGACGGCCATTGCGCCGACTGAGGCGAGACCACCTGCACACTCAGGGCGGGCTTGACGTGGCGCGAAGCAGCGGGGGCCGCCGCCGCGGCCTTGCCCGCATCACCCGCCGGCGCGGCGGATTTGCCGTGCCACCACCACGCTCCAGCCACAACCACCACGGCGGCCACAGCCACCCATTTGCCGTTTTTCATCAACCAGTTCGACATGTTTTTCCTCGGATTTTCTTATCAGCGGGCCGCTGCGCGCACACCGCGCTCGTGGCCCACCAGGGCAACACCATAGCCCACCAAACGGTTCAACACTTGGCGCACCGCCTCGTCTCCTTCGAGCAAGGCCGGCGCCAGCACACTCATGAATTCACGCGACAAGCTGTAGTCATGCACCATGGCCAGCAAGGCAAACGCGAGGTGGTGCAAGGCATCGTCGGGCTCGGTGGCACCCACGTGCCGCGCCAGCAACATCACCACCCGCTGGTGGTGAGGCTGGATGTACTGAGCGATGACTTCTTTGTAGGCCGCGCTGGGCTCCACCATCTCACGCAGGTGCAGCTTCATGCCGCATTCGGCGTTCGCATCCGCTTGGGCGCCATGGCTCAATGGACACAAAAAGGCCGACATCAAACACCGCAGCGCTTCGTCCAATGGCAAGGCGGGGTCATCAAAATTGGCGAACTCCGAGGTCAAGGCCTCGATGGGCCGCAATAGAACGGCGCGGTACAAACCGGCCTTGTCGCCAAAGTAGTAATGGATGGAGGCCACATTGGTACCGGCCGCCTGGCAGATCTCCCGGGTCGAGGCCTTGGCGAAACCTTTGTCGGCAAAGATGCGCATGGCCTCGTGCAGCAGGCGCTCACGGGCCCGGGCGCCACGCTCCGGGGGCTCCAATTGATTCAAATCAAGCGCTTGATTGATTTTCATGCGAGCATGCTAACCCACCGTGCCACTTTCACCTTTGCCAAGTTCAC
Organism: Aquabacterium sp. CECT 9606; assembly: GCF_918741295.1. Lineage (GTDB taxonomy): Bacteria > Pseudomonadota > Gammaproteobacteria > Burkholderiales > Burkholderiaceae_C > Aquabacterium. Next base: position 671,812 of record NZ_CAKKNB010000004.1, on the reverse strand, counting down.
ATGCAGTTGATTCCTTGGGTTTACACCGGTCGAGAAGGGTTTGCTTTGCGAGGCTGGCACACCCGGCCCACCGGCAAGCCGCTGCTGCACTTCATCCACGGCAATGGTTTTTGCGGGCGCGCCTACGAGCCTTTGCTGGCCGAACTGGCGCCCGATTTCGACCTGTGGCTGAGCGATGCCCAGGGCCACGGTGACAGCGACCATGGCGGCCACTTCGTGGGATGGAACCGCAGCGCCGAACTGGCCGTCGAGGCCATGAACGCCCATTTGCCCTTGTACAAGCAGGTGCGCCGATATGCCGTGGGGCACAGCTTTGGTGGCGTGTTGACCAGCCTGACCCTGGCCCAGCACCCGGGTTTGTTCGAACGGGCCGTGTTGCTGGACCCGGTGATCATGCCCGCGCCCATGCTGTGGGCCGCCCAAATGGCCCAGTGGACGGGGCTGGCCAGCCACAGCGAACTGGCCCGCAAAGCGCGCGCCCGCCGACACCATTGGCCAGACAAAGCCGCTGCTTTCGCAGCCCTGCAAGGCCGGGGCGTTTACAAAAACTGGACGGGGCCGGCCCTGCAAGCCTTCGTTGACCACGCATTGCGCCCGTCGGCCGAGGGCGGCATGGAACTGAAATGCTCACCGCAAAGGGAGTCCGAGGTTTTCAGCTCCGTTGCTGATGGCTTGTGGGGCGCCCTGAACGGAATCAAAACCCCGGTTCAGGTGATTCATGCCGACCAGACATTTCCATTCATCGCGGCATCCGTGCAACAGTGGAAAGCCATTAATCCGCACGTCAGTGACATTCAAACTCCGGGCGGGCACTGTTTCATGCAGGAAACACCTCTTCAAACCGCCCAAATGGTGAAAAGGTACTTGATGGCACAGTTTTAGGGGATGGTATGCATAACCCTCACTGTCGTATGATTTTCAGGATACCCCTTGAAACAAATTCGCCCCCACCAGTCGACTGGGTTTCATGGTCACACAAGAAATATCCAGCAGGAATGTCATGAACCCACCGGCCCTGAGCCACTGGTTGCGCGCCGCCGCTGACCAAAATCCCGATGGCATCGCCCTGGAATATTCGGGAATCCGACTGAATTACCGGGCTTTGTCCGCCAAAGTCCACCAGCAGGCCGACCTTTTGCGCGCGGCCGGGCTGGTCCCCGGGGACCGCATCGCCATCGCCGCCACACGGTCCGCTGACACGGTGATCGCCATCCTGGCCGCGGTCGAGGCCGGCGTGGGCTACGTTCCATTGGATTTGAGTTACCCGGCTGATCGGCTGCAAGCCATGTTGGCCGACGCCCAGCCCCGCGTGGTGGTGGGCGAGCCGGCCGCCTTGTCGACCTTGCAAGACCTCGTTGGCCCCGTTCCCGGCTTGGACTCGGTCGCGGCCCCGCAAGGGCAGCCCCATGCCGCCGCCAGCGACCTGGCTTATGTGCTCTTCACCTCGGGCTCCACCGGGCGGCCCAAAGGCGTGGCCATGGGCGACCTGCCCTTGCGCCACCTCACCCAATGGCATGCGCAGCATCCCCGCCTGGGGCAAGCCGCCCGAACCCTGCAGTTCGCGCCCTTGTCATTCGATGTGCATTTCCAGGAGATATTCTCGACCCTGGCTTGCGGCGGCACGCTGGTGCTGATCCCCGACAGCCACCGGCGTGACCCGGCCTTGTTGCGACAAGCCTTGCAAGAGCACGGCGTTGAACGCATCTTTTTGCCCTACGTGGCCTTGCAGATGCTGGCCCAGGCAGATGATGACGCGCACCAGGAAAGCAAGCCCCCGCTGGCCCTTCGTGAAGTGGTCAGCGCTGGCGAGCAATTGCAGGTCACGCCCACCATCCGCGCCCTGTTCGCGCGGCTGCCGAAAGCGGTGCTGCACAACCACTATGGCCCGACTGAAAGCCACGTGGTCACGGCCTTCGAACTCAGCGGCCCGCCCGCCTCCTGGCCCGGCATTCCGCCCATCGGCATCGCCTTGCCCCATGTCCTAGTGGCCCTGCGCGACCCTGACACCGGCGCGCTCAGCACCAGCGAAACCGGCGAGTTGCTGCTGGGTGGCGAAACCCTGGCCCACGGCTACCTGGGCCAGGCCCAGTTGAGCGCCGAACGCTTTCTGGACGGCCCCGCTGGCCTGCCGGGCCGCTGGTACGCCACGGGCGACCTGGTCAGCCGCGACCCTGCGGGTGTGCTGACTTACCAGGGCCGCATTGACCAGCAACTCAAGGTCGATGGTTTCCGCATTGAGCCCGGCGACATCGAGCTGGCCCTGATGACGCACGAATCGGTCCAGGATGCCGCCGTGACCGCGCCCGACGTGCCTGGCTCTGGCCGCCAGCTGGTCGCCCACGTGGTGCTGCGCCCTGGCAGCCCGGCGCTGACGCAACTGCTGGCGCCGCTGCGCCAATGGCTGCGCGACCGCCTGCCCGACTACATGATCCCCGTGCGCTTCATCGCGCTGGACAAACTGCCCACCACCCCCAGCGGCAAGATCGACCGGCGCAGCTTGCCCCTGCCCGCGGTGGAGGCCACTTCGGCCGTCGACCCCACGACGCTGCCGGTGACCGAACGACTGCGCAGCGTCTGGCAAGAACTGCTGGGCCTGAGCGACCTGGCCGACGACACCAATGTGTTCGATGCCGGGGCCCGATCGCTGCTGGTGATGCGCTTCGTGGGCCGCATCAAGCAACTGGGTTTGAACCTGTCGGTGGCCGAGGTGTACGACCGCCCCACCATTGCTGGCATGCGCGACAGCCTGCAAGGCGCCGCCGCGCCGGTTCGGCGGCACCTGCCCGCCGGCCCACAAGACCAAGACGGCATTGCCATCATCGGCATGTCGGTGCGGGCCGACAACGCCCATGATCTGGACACCTTCTGGGACAACCTGCTGGCCGACCGCGAGGGCATCCGTCGCTTTGCGCCGCACGAGCTGGACCCGTCCGTGCCGCAAGACCTGCGCAGCCGCCCCAACTTCGTGGCAGCACGCGGGGTGCTGGAAGACGCCGACCGTTTCGACGCGGCCTTCTTTGGCATCTCGGCGCGCGAAGCCACTGTGCTCGACCCGCAGCAGCGCCTGTTCCTGGAGCTGTGCTGGTCGGCCCTTGAAGACGCCGCCATTGACCCGGCCAGGGTGCAAGACCGCATCGGTGTGTATGCCGGCAGTGCCAACAACACCTACCTGCCCGCCATGCGGCTGGAAGACCCCGAACTGATCCAGCGCTACGGCGAGTTCGCCACCATGCTGGCCAGCGAAAAAGACTATGTGGCTACGCGCGCGGCCAACCGGCTCAACCTGCGTGGGCCGGCGGTGTCCATCCACACGGCGTGCTCGACCTCGCTGGTGGCCATCACGCAGGCCTGGCACGCTTTGGCGCAAGGCCAATGCGATGTGGCCCTGGCCGGTGGCGTGACCCTGGTGGTGCCACAGATCAGCGGCTACCTGTACGTTGAAGGCAGCATGGAATCGGCCGATGGCCGTTGCCGCCCTTTTGATGCTGAAGCTTCGGGCACCGTCTTTGCCAGCGGCGGCGGCGTGGTCGTGCTCAAACGCCTGAAGCAGGCCCTGGCCGATGGCGACACCGTCTATGGCGTGATCAAGGGCGTCGGCCTGAACAACGATGGGGGCGACAAAGCCAGCTTCACCGCGCCCAGCGTGAGCGGGCAGGCCGAGGCCATCGCCATGGCGCTGGACCACGCGGGCATCAATGCACGCAGCATCGGCTATGTCGAAGCCCACGGCACTGGCACCTCGCTGGGCGACCCCATCGAGATCGCCGCGCTCAGCCGGGCGTGGGCCCGCGACACGGCGGACAAGCAGTTCTGCCAGATCGGCTCCATCAAGGGCCACCTGGGCCACACGGTGGCCGCTGCGGGTGTGCTGGGCCTGATCAAGGCCACCTTGTCGATGCACCGCGAGATCATCCCGGGCACCCTGCACTACCGCCGGCCCAACCCACAGATTGACTTGGCCAACACGCCGTTCACAGTGCAGGCTGAGGCTCGCGCCTGGCCACGTGGGCCACAAGTGCGTCGCGCAGCGGTCAGCTCGTTTGGCGTGGGTGGCACCAATGCCCACGTGGTGCTGGAAGAAGCGCCCGTGCAAACCGCGCCCGACGATGAAAACACTGGCCAACTGCATCTGTTGCCCTTGTCTGCACGCTCGCCACAGGCCGCATTGCAACGGGCCCAGGATCTGGCCAAGCACCTTGAGCGCCACCCGGCCATACCGCTGTCCGGCGTGGTCGCCACCTTGACTCGGGGCCGCCAGCCCATGGCGCACCGTGTGGCAGTGGTGGCCAGCGACGCGGCCTCTGCCGTGGCCGCCCTGCGCGACGTGAAGGTGGCCAGTGCCATCCCGGCGGCCAAGCCCCGGATGGTCTTCCTGTTTCCCGGCCAGGGTTCTCAACATCCCGGCATGGCGCGGGCTTTGGTGGACCAGGCCCCGGCCTTCCGCGAAGCCTTCGAGCAATGCCTGGCCGTGGCCCCGGCCGACATGGCCGTGAAGCTGCGCACCTGGCTGATCGATGCCGAGCCCGGTGACGCCTTGGCCGCCGCAGGCCTCGCTGAAACGCGGCATGCCCAGCCGGCTTTGTTCGCCGTGTCCTACGCGCTGGCCGTCTGGCTGGACAGCCTGGGCATCAAACCGCAGGCCATGATTGGCCACAGCATTGGCGAATACGCGGCCGCCTGCCACGCCGGCATTTTGTCGTTGCCCGATGCCATGCGCGCCGTCATCGAGCGTGGCCAAGCCATGTTCGAGCAGCCACCCGGCGCCATGTTGGCCGTGCGCGCCAGCAGCGATGTGGTCGGCCGCATGCTGCCAGCGGGGGTTGAACTGGCCGCCGCCAATGCACCGGCCTTGACGGTGGTGGCTGGCAGCTTCGATGCCATCGCGGCCTTTGCCACTCAGCTGGAAGCGCAAGACATCGGTACCACGCGCCTGAAGGTGTCCCATGCCTTCCACAGCGCCAGCATGGACGGCGCCTTGCCAAAGGTGGCGCAAGCGCTGGCCCAGGCCACCTTGAGCGCGCCCAGCATCCCGGTTTACTCGTGCATCAGCGGCGCGCCCTTGCTGGCGCATGAAGCCACGGATCCAAGCTACTGGGCCCGTCAGGTGCGCGCCACCGTGCAGTTCAGCCGCGCCGTGCAAGCCGAGCTGTCGCAAGGTGACACGGTGTTCATTGAAGTCGGCCCCAGCCAGGCTTTGACCGCCTTGATGCGCCAGCACCGCACAGCCGACAACGTCGTGCCCCGCATCGTGCCGCTGCTCGGTCCGGCCCAAGACCCCGGCGCCCCCGCTACCCGAGCCTTGCAGGCCATTGGCGCCTTGTGGTGCGCGGGGGTTGACATCGCCTGGCCAGTTTCGCGCCAAGCCCGCCGATGGCCTTTGCCCGCCTACCCCTTCAGGGGCGAGGTGCATTGGTTCAAACGCCGCACCGTGGCACCCGTGGTGGTCAACGCCGCGCCTGTTCTTCCTGCTTCTTCCGTTCCAGAGGATGTCCCGCCCATGAGCCGCCTACCCCGCCTTGAACAGGAACTCACCCGCATCCTTGTCGATGTTTCAGGCATCCCCGCCGAATCCGTGCACCGCGACGCCACCTTCGTGGATCAGGGCCTGGACTCGCTCTCGCTGACCCAGGCCACCCTGGAGCTGGAGCGCGTGTTTGGCATCAAGCTGCGCTTTCGCCGCCTGCTGGAAGACCTGGACACCCTGGCCAAGCTGGGCGAGTTCCTGGATGCCCAGCTGCCCGCCGACAAGTTCGCACCACCGCCCGTGGCCGCGCCCGCCGCACCGATTGCGCCGGCTGCATCGTTTGCCCCACAAGCCATGGGCCAAAGTCAGCCTGTGTTCGCACCCACATTCGCCCCCGTCCAGGGCGATGCTGTCCACCAGTTGATCCAGCAGCAGATGCAGCTGATGGCCCAGCAACTGGCCTTGCTGTCTGGCCAGGGCCTGGTCAGCGCTGCTCCGGCGATGGCACCGGTCAGTGCGCCCGCACTTGCACCTACGCCCACGCCAGCCGCCCCATTGCCCGCGCTGGAGCAGCCATCCAAGACATCCCTGCTTGAAAAGCCTTTTGGCGCCTCGGCGCGCATCACGCTGGATGCGCAAACCGATTTCACGCCCGCCCAACGCCAATGGCTGGACGACTTCATCGTCCGCTACAACGCCCGCACCGGCCAGTCCAAGGCCTTCAGCCAGAAGCACCGCAAGGTCATGGCCGACCCACGCGTCGTCACCGGCTTCAATCCCTTGTGGAAGGACCTGGTCTACCCCATCGTGGCCGACCGCTCCAAGGGTGCCCACGTGTGGGACATCGATGGCAACGAGTACATCGACCTGCTGTCCTGCTTTGGCGCCAACCTGCTGGGCTACCAGCCCGACAGCGTGGTCCAGGCCATGAAGGAGCAACTGGACTCGGGCATCGAAGTCGGCCCGCAGCATCCCATGTCGGCCGAGGTGGCCGAGCTGATCTCCGAGTTCACCGGCATGGAGCGCGTGGCCTTCTGCAACACCGGCTCCGAAGCCGTGATGGGCGCCATGCGCATCGCGCGCACCGTGACTGGCCGCAAGACCATCGCCATCTTCACCAACTCCTACCACGGCATTTTTGACGAAGTCATCGTGCGCGGCACCAAGCAGTTGCGCTCGCTGTCGGCCGCGCCGGGCATCCTGGCCAACGCCGTCGAGAACATCCTGGTGCTGGACTACGACAGCGAAGACTCGCTGAAGGTCTTGCGCGAACGCGGCCACGAACTGGCTGCGATCATGATCGAGCCCATCCAGAACAAGTACCCGACCTTGCAGCCGCGCGCCTTCGTGCAATCACTGCGGCAGATCGCCGACAAGGCCGGCTGCGCCTTGATCTTCGACGAAGTGGTGACAGGCTTCCGCCTGGCGCCCGGCGGCGCGCAAGAGTTCTATGGCGTGCGTTCCGACATCTCCACCTACGGCAAGATCATCGGCGGTGGGCTGCCCTTCGCCGCCATCGCGGGCGGGTCGGCGTGGCTGGACGCGTTGGACGGAGGCCATTGGCAATACGGCGATGACTCCTACCCCGAGGCGGGCGTCACCTACTTTGCCGGCACCTTTGTGCGCCACCCGCTGGCACTGGCCGCCGCGCGCGCGTCGCTGCTGCACCTCAAGCAGGGCGGTCGCCAGCTGTACGCCACGCTCAATGGCCGCACACAAGGCTTGGTCGATCGGTTGAACACCGCCTTCGCCGCCCGCGGCGCACCGGTCAAGGCCGTGCATTGCGCATCGTTGTGGCGCCTGGCCTGGGATGACAACCAGAAATACGTCAGCCTGTTTTACTACCTGCTGCGCTTCCACGGCCTGCACCTGTATGAGCAGTTCGGACACTTCGTCACCGAAGCCATGGGCGATGCCGAGCTGGACCGCATCTTCACCGTGTTCACCCAATCGCTGGATGAGTTGATGGCCCTGGGTTTCATCGCGCCACGCGATGGCACCCCCACGCCGCCCCAGCGCCTGGCCCTGCCCAACCCCGCCCCGTTGACGCCCGGCCAGACCGAGCGTTGGCTGGCCGCCAGTTTTGACGCCAACGCCCGCATCGCGCTCAACGAGTCTTTTTGCCTGAGCCTGCAAGGCGATGTGCAGGAAGCCGCGCTGGAAGCGGCTCTGCAAGACGTGCTGCAACGCCACGAGGCTTTCCGCATCCACTTCGACGCCACAGAACCTCAGCAGATCCTGGACGAGCAGCATCAACCGAGCATTGCCCACGTTGATCTGCGTAGCCAGACCAATGCGGCACAGGCCCTCGACGCCTTCTGCGAACAGGCCAGTCGCCAAGACCTCTCGTTGACCCAAACGCCCCTGGCGCGCGTGAGCTTGCTTCGTTTGAGCGATGGTCGCGTGGTGGTTCACCTCGTGGCCAGCCACCTGGTGTTTGACGGTTGGGCCTCCAGCGTGATGCTCACCGACCTGGCCACGGCTTACCGCGCCCGCAGCCTGGGCCTCAGCCCGACCTGGCCGGCCGCTGAATCGCCCCGCCGCTTCGCCATCGACGAGCAAGCCCGCTGGGACGGCCCGCAAGGCCAGGAAGACCTGGCCTTCTGGCGCCAGGCATTGGCCAACGCCCCGCAACCCGTGAGCCTGGGCGACCGCACGCCCCCCAATCCCCGCCGCTTCGAGGGCGACACCCTGCGCGCGCAGATCGACGGCCCGGTGCTGGCCGCCCTGCAGGCCAAGGCCCGCCAGAACAAGGCCACCTTGTTCCAGGTGATGCTGGCCGCGGTGAGCATGCTGATCCAGCGCCGCAGCGGTCAAGATGACTTCGTGGTGTCCATCCCCTATGCCAGCCAGAGCCTGGCACGCCACGCGCCCTTGATCGCCGATGGCGTGCTCGATCTGCCCCTGCGCCTGCAATGCCAGCGGGGCCAGAGCTTTGAGGCCGTGCTTGCCCACGCGCGCAACAGTTTGATGGACGCCCTGGAGCACCCCTTGGCCACCCAAGGCAGCGTGGCCCGCGCCATTGGCCAGCCCAGCATGGGCAGCCGCCCACCGCTGACTGGTGTGTTCTTCAACCTGAACCCGCGCGTGGACCTGAGCGGCTTTGCGCCCTTGCAGGCGCAAATGCACGAAGGCCGCAAGCTCGGCCTGCTCAGCGAAGTCATCTTCAACTTCTACGAAACCCCGCAGGCCCTGACGCTGGACCTGCACCACAGCACCGAGTTCTTCAGCCCACAACGGGCCGCTGAAATCGTGGCTGATCTGCAAGCCCTGCTGGCCGAGATCACGCAGCAAGCCAGCCCGATCAGTACGATCAGCGCCCAGGACCTGGCGCGACTGCAAGCCTTCAATGCCACCGAGACGGCTTATGAAACCGGCCTGCGGCTGGGTGACCTCATCAGCCGCAGTGCGCAACAGCATCCCCACGCCATCGCCGTTCGCTTTGAAGGGCAAGATGTCACCTACGCGCAACTCGACCAGCAGGCCTGGGCCCTGGCTCACCGCCTGCGCGCCCAAGGCGTCGTGCCCGGCACCTTGGTGGGCGTGTGCCTGGATCGCAGCATCGAGCTGGTCGCCGCCTTGGTGGGTGTGGTCTACAGCGGCGGGGCTTACGTGCCCCTGGATCCGGCCTATCCCAAAGAGCGCCTGACGCACATGTGCGAAGACGCGTCCATGAACGTCATCGTCACACGCCAAGCCGAATGGGCCAAGGCGGGTTCGGCCTTCCCGGCCTCGGCCCACATCCTGCGCATGGATGAACCCACATCAGGCCCCGTTCAAACCGGCCCATTGGTGGGCACACCCCAAGACCCGGCCTACGTCATCTTCACCTCGGGCTCCACCGGGCGCCCCAAAGGCGCCATGAATGCGCACCAGGGCATCGTCAACCGGCTGCAATGGATGCAGCAGGAATACCAGCTCACCGCCCAAGACCGCGTCATCCAGAAAACGCCCTACAGCTTCGACGTCTCGGTGTGGGAGTTCTTCTGGCCACTGATGACGGGTGCCGCCGTGGTCGTGGCCAAGCCCGAAGGGCACCGTGACGCCAGTTACCTGGCCGGCCTGATCCGGGAGGAAGGGGTCACCGTGCTGCACTTCGTGCCTTCGATGCTGCACCTTTTCCTGGAAGAGCCAGGCCTGGACCAATGCACTTCGGTGCGACAAGTGCTGTGCTCGGGCGAAGCCTTGCCGATTGACGCAGTGGAGCGCTTTTTCGAATGCCTGCCCCACGCCCAGCTGGGCAACCTGTACGGGCCCACCGAAGCCGCCGTCGACGTGACCTGGTGGGCTTGCCGCCCCCATGATCCGCGCCGCATCGTGCCCATTGGCCGCCCCATTGCCAACACGCGCATGTACGTGTTGGACGAGCAACTGCGCCTGCTGCCCGTGGGCGCCGAAGGCGAACTGTACATCGGCGGCGTGCAAGTGGGCATGGGCTACGTGGCCCGCCCCGACCTGACCGCCGAGCGATTCCTGCCCGATCCTTTCAACCCGGGCGGCCGCATGTACAAGACCGGCGACGTGGGCCGATGGCTGGACGATGGCGCCATCGAGTACCTGGGCCGGGCCGACCACCAAGTCAAGATCCGCGGCAACCGCATCGAGTTGGGCGAGATCGAAACACAGCTGACCAACCACCCTCAAGTCAACCGCTGTGTGGTCGTGGCCCGCGAGTTCGGCCCAGGCGATGTGCGCCTGGTGGCCTACATCGTGCCCAACGGCACGCCGCCTGATGCCGCGCAAGTCAAGGCCCACCTGTCGGCCCAGTTGCCCGAGTACATGCTGCCCCAGCACACGGTGATCCTGGACACCATCCCGCTGCTGCCCAATGGCAAGATCGACCGCAAGGCCCTGCCCGCGCCGGCCGAGCCCAAGGCCTCGACGAGCACTTTGGCACAAGCGCCGCGCAACGAGCTGGAGCAAGCCATTGCCCAAGCCATGCAGGCCATGCTCAAGGTGCCCCAGATCGGCGTCGACGATGACTTTTTCGCCTTGGGTGGCCACTCGCTGCTGGCCGCCCGCGTGATTGGCCAGCTCAACAAGCAACTGGGTTTGCAGCTGACCCTGCGCAACTTGTTCGAAGCACCTTCGGTTGCCAAGCTGGCACGAGCCATCGAGCAGCAAAGCGGCATGGCCAACCCCGCCGCCCAACGGACACCCATCGTGCACCGGCCCCAGCAAGGCACCGCTCCCTTGACGCTGATGCAAGAGCGCATCCGCTTCATCGAGGAGATGCAACCCGGCCGCGTGGTCTACAACGCACCGTCGGCCCATCGGCTCACCGGCCCGATGGATTTGGCCGCTTTCAACCGCGCTTTCCAGGAAATGGTCCGCCGCCAACCAGCGCTGCGCACGTCCATCGTGCGCGAAGGCGATCATTACATCCAGAAAACCGCCGACCACGTTGATGTGAGCCTGCTGCCGCTGGAAGACCTGAGCCATTTGAGTGGCGCCGCGCAAGAAACGCTGTTGGCCCAGCGCCTGGATGCCCTCACCGCCGAGACCTTTGACCTCGGCCAGGCGCCCCTGCTCAAGATGCGCCTGTTCAAGCTGAGCGAACAGCAACATGCGCTGTTCTTCATGACGCACCATGTCTTGTGGGATGGCTGGTCGTTCGACATCCTCTACACCGAGATCTCCGCGCTGTACGAGGCTTACCTTCAAGGCCAAGAGCCTGCCTTGCCGCCCCTGCCAATCACCTATGGCGACTACGCCGAGTGGCACCAGGCCTGGCTGCAAAGCCAGGAGCTCAAGGACCAGGTCGCTTACTGGACCAAGCAGTTCGCCACGGGCCCCCTGCCCAAGGCACCCGTGGGCGACGTGCCCCGCCAATTGGCGACCAATGGCCTGGGCTCGACCGAGTGGATGCACATGGACAACGCCCTTGTCGAGCAAGTGCGCGAGGTGGCCAAGCAAACCGGCAGCACCGTCAGCATCGTCATGCTTTCGGTCTACGCGGCCTTGATGTCCCAGTGGTTGGGCGACAGCCAGCCTGCCATCGGCATGCCCGTGCGTGGCCGCACCGCCACCGAGCTCGAAGGCATCATGGGCTTCTTCAACAACATGCTGCCGATCCGCCTGGCGGTCAACCCCAACCTGAGTTGCCTGGATTGGATCAAGTCGGTGCGACAGACCATGGTGGACGCTTTCGCCAGCCAGGATGCGCCATTCGAAGTGCTGGCGCGCGAGCTGGATGGCCAACGTGCCGGCGCGGCCACGCGCCTGTACCAGGTCATGTTCTCCTTCCAGGACGCCCGCCAGCGCCAGACCCATTGGGGCCCCTTGGCCCACGAACGCATCCCCTTGCTGCAAAAAGGGGCCACCGAAGACCTGAACTTGTGGATGGTCGAGATCCCAGGCGGCATCGAAGGTGGCTTGCAATACAACGCCGAACTCTTACTGCCCGCCACCGTGGCCGCGCTGCGGGATCGTTTCCTGAGCTTGCTGGGTGACATCGTGCGCGATCCGCGCCAACCCGTTCGGCAATTGCTGGCCGCCAGCCCCGCCGAGCAGGATCAGCTCAAGCGCTTGAGCCAGGCTGCCCTGCCCACGCCAGCCACGGTAGACGTCATCGAAGTGATGAACGCGCACATCCAGGCCCATCCCGCCAGGCCGGCGCTGCGCATCGGCGATCAAAGCCTGAGCTTTGGAGAGTTGGGCCAACGCATCGACCAGGTCGAGGGCTTGTTGCGCCCTCACCTGACCGGCGGGCGTGACACCGTGGTGGTCCACACCACCGATCCCGTGGTCAGGCTCGTGGCGGGCGTGGCCGCGCTGCGTTGCGAAGCGCAGGTGCTGCTGGGCGCCATGCTGCCCAGCCATGCCGACCACGCGGTGCTTGTCAGCGAGCAATCCGCAGACGCAGGCCCATTGCCCTGGGTCGACACGCGCACTTTGCTGGGCGCACGCATCCACGCTAGCGCAAGCCCGGCAGTCGCCACGCCCACGACCCCCTCCATGGCCGTGAGCAAGGCAAGCTTGTCCACCTTGTGCGCCGCCCTGTCGCAGCACAGCCAAGTGCTGCCGTCCGACCAGGTCATGGTGCTGGAAGACGCCGCCACGGCGCCTTCCATGTTGCTGCAGGCCCTGCAAACCTGGATCGCCCAAGCCTGCCTGCTGATCGTCGCGGGCCCGCAATCGCAGGATGGCCTGCACCTCATCAAGCTGATCAAGTCCCAGTCCATCGGCCAGCTGGACGCGCCCGCCAACACCTGGCGGCGCATCCTGGCCGCGCGCCAAGGTGCCACGCTCTCACTGACCGCCTGGCTGCAAGCCACGGAGTCAACGCCCGACCTGGTCAAGGCCCTGCTCGACGCGGGTTGCACCGTGCTGTCTTGCCACCGCCCCTCGCCGCTGGGCCTGCCCGTCACGGCCGAGCTGCTCACCAGCCGGAACGATTCGGGCGTGATGGGACGCCCCTTGCTGGCCGGCGCCTTGTCGGTCGTTGACGAACAAGACCATCAAACCCTGTTGCCCTTGGGTGCCGCCGGCCTTCTGCGCTTGACGCTGGGCAAGGACAGCCACACCGGCGTGCCCGCGCGCTGGCGCAGCGATGGGCGGCTGCAAAGCCTGGAAGAGCAGATCGAACCTGTGGGCACGCGCCGGGCGGCTTCGGCCAACCCGGGCACGTCCACCGAGCAACTCATCGCCAAGGTCTGGGAAGACATCCTGGGCTTGAAGAACATCAGCCTGCACGACAACTTCTTTGACCTGGGTGGCACCTCATTGCAAGTCATGCAAGCAGTTCAAAAAATCGAACAAACTTTGGGCAAGCGCATTTCTCCGCAGCGCTATGTGTTTGACACCCTGGCCCAGTTGGCCGTGGTGTACGACGCAGACACGGTCCACAGCGCCCCTGCCACCCCACCGGCTGCCACACCCTCCTCGGGCAGCCTGATGCAACGCATTGTCGGATTGGTCAGGCGCGCATGACGCAAGGCATGGACATTTCGGTCAGCTCATTCGGATCCCCCTCGCGCCCCTGCATGGGCGTGCTCCAGAAAGCCAGCACGCAAGTCGCCCACCGGGGCGCCTTCCTGCTGTGCCGCCCATGGGGGCAGGAAGCCACGCGCACCGCAGCCATGTTCCGCGTGCTGTCGGAACGCCTATCGCGCCAAGGTTGCGACGTGCTGCGGTTCGATTACCACGGCACGGCCGACTCACCCGGCGAGGAGCAAGACCAGGCCTTGAGCGACTGGGTTGAAGACACCCTGGCCGCACACGCCTGTTTGCACGCTCATTTGCAGGCCCAGAGCGGCGGCCCCATCCGATGGTTTGGCATGGGCCTGGGTGCCAACCTGGCCTTGCGCGCCTCGGTCCGAGCGGCCCCCCTGCCCAGGCATGTGGTGCTTTGGGAACCCGTCATCGACGGCCCCGCCTACCTGCAAAACCTGTACGACGGCCACCGCGCCGAGCTGTCGCGCGAGTTTGGCTACCCCTGGCCGCAGTTGCTGCGGCAAGGCCGCGTGAGCGAACCCCAGGCACCCGGTGATGTCCTGGGCTTTGCCATGGGCCCGCGCCTGGTGGCCGAGTTGACTGATGTCTCCGAGTTGCAACTGGCACCCGCCCTGCGTCGGGGCATGACCCTGACCTGCGCCCTGCATGCCGAACAGCGACAGGCCCTGCCCCCCATCAGCAGCGACCACCTGCACCTGCACACGGTCGAGACCCGCACCAACTGGCTGTCCAGCCAGGCCTTGGGCACGGCCATCGTGCCGCCCGATGCCTTGCGCCTCATGCTGGCCGCACTGGACTGAGCCATGACCCAAGAACATTCCCTGATCCTGGGCGCCGAGCAGCACATCGTCGCCACCATCACCCAAGCCAGCAGCGGCACACGCAAGCCAGGCTGGTGCGCGGTGTTGACCAATTCCGGCGTCATCCCGCGCTCTGGCCCGCACCGCATGAACGTGCACCTGGCCAGGCACTTCGCCAAGATGGGCATCCCCAGCATCCGCTTCGACATGAGTGGCCTGGGCGACAGCCGCCGCGCGACCAGCTCCCTGCCCATGGTTGAGCAATGGGTGGCCGACACGCGTGCCGCCATGGACGAAGCCCAAGCCCGGCTGGGCTGCGATCGCTTCTTCATGGTGGGCTTTTGTTCGGGCGCCGAAGTGGCCCACCTCACCGCCCTGGCCGATCCACGTCTGCGCGGTGCCGTGCTGTGGGATTTCTACGCCTTCCCCACGCACTTGTCCAAGCTCCACAAGCTGGCCTACCGGCTGCGCCGTGCAGGCGTCAAAGGGATTGCACGGCGGCTCATCGCCAAGGTGCGCCCGCCTGAGGCCAAGCCTGACCAAGACAAAGGCGGCAGCCGCGCGCCAGTGAGCGCCTACGAAGGCCTGACCTCGGCGCCCGTCACCTCGCGCGAGGAATACACCCAGCGCTTTCGCACCCTGGTCGACCAAGGCGTGGAGCTGTTCTTCTACTACAGCGGTGGCGAGCCCGAGTGGTACGCCTACCGGGGCCAGTTCCACGACATGTTCAAGGGCGAAGCCTTTGTGCAGCGGGTGGCCTTTGAACAATTGGCCTTGAGCGACCACTTGCTCACCCGCCAGCCAGCGCAGCAAGCCTTCATCCGCGACGTGGACCGCTGGCTGAAAGAACGCCTGCTCAATCAGTAGTAATCGGGCATGCCCAGAGAGCGGCGTATGCGCATCTGCGCACGCCAAAGGTTCGACTTGGCCGAATCGCGCCAGTCGGCCTGGCCCACCGGATTGGGTGACAGCCCCACGGGCCGCATCAAACCACGCAACTGGTGGTTGAACTGCAGGGCATTGAGCTGCCCGTAAGTGCGCGGCGTGTTGAAGATGATGGACATGGAGATGGAAACATCTTCGCTGCCATTGCGCACATAGTGGCCGGCCATGAAAGGGATGTGCAGCCCGTTGCCTGGCCTGAAGTCAAAGCGCCTGGCGTACACGTCCTTGTCGGGCGACCAGGGCAGTTTGGTGTTCACGTAAGCGGCGTAAGCCTCGCGGTCGGCATCGGCCACCACCTTGGGTTCCCACGGCGGGAAGATCACCATCTCCTTGCTGCCGCGAAACTGCATCAGCATGGTCGAGTTGCGATCGATGTGGAAAGGCGTGTGGCTGTTGGGTGAGGCGATGAACAGGTACAGCCGGGGCGCGATCAGCAAGCCCGGACGATCTCCCAACTGCTGGCGCAGCAAGGCCTCGACGTCGGCACTCAGATCGCGGAACAAAGGCCCGAAGGAGTCATCGACCTGCGGCGAACGCACCATGATGTACGAGTCCGAGGTCCGGATCGATTCGATGGTTTCCTCCAGCGACAGACCGTTGCGCTGCTGGACGGACGCGTTCTCGAAGTCATCACCATTCTTGAGCAAACCTTTGGAATACTTGACATGGTCCGCGGGCAGCGCAGGGATGGCGCGGCGCAGGTTCTCCATGCTCAAGGCCGGGTGGCCCACCAGCTTGTGCTGGAACATGAAAGGCTGCAGGTCCATCAGGCTTGGATCGCAGGTGTCGTCAAAACATTTCAACATGGCTTACTTCCCTTCCACGATGTCTGGTGTGTCCAGCACGGGCAGCTCGACAAAGGACGGCGCAGTCCCGCCATGGTGCACGGTGTTCACCGCCACCACGCCCACCGACTCGTCATAATTTCGGCCCCCGGTGTTCAAATTTCGCTCCAATCGCGGAAAACTGCTGCTGGTGATGTCCAGCCGGATGCGGTGGCCCTGGGGAATCAGGTAGGCCATGGAGCGCATGCGCACCGTCAACTCATAGCGTTGCCCTGGCTTCATCAGGGCCGGACGCGTGAGCCCCTCACGGTAACGGGCGCGCAAGGCCCCCTCCTGGATGTTGGTGGCCGTGCCATCGGGCCGCACATGCACCAGGCGCGCCACGAAGTCGGTGTCCAGCGCCGACGACGACACGACCAGACGAGCGTTCAAGGGACCAGCGATGCGCATCGGCTTGGCCAGCGGGGCCGAGGTGTAGACCAGCACATCGTCGCGCGACTCCACATCGCGCTGGTTCACCAGGCCGGCCTTGTCTTGCGGATTGCCAGTGCAGCAGATCGGGCCACCACGCGATGGCACGGGCTTGGCCGGGTCATAGCGGTATTGATCGGCAGACTCGGGGGCCGAGGCTGCGGCCGCCTCGGGCAGCAACGCCCCATCGCCCTTCACCGAATTGGCGTGTCCCTGCCCGCTCAAAAACCAGCGTTGAATCTGGGCTTGCTCAGGCGGCCACTGCTTGGCTTCCAACCAGCGGTTCTCGCCCACGACGTAGTACAGGTAGGGCGGCAGATCGGACAGGCCCGGCCCCTCGCCTTTGAGGTAGTGGTCGAACAAGCGCCTGAACCACAAGGTGTAGGGTTGCGTGGTGTTGTGGACTTCGACCTCGCCAAACCGGTCACTGTCGGCAAGCGACAAGTGCTCGCAATGGTTGCCCGGCGCGATGATCACATGCTGCGGCGGCACCTGCGACGCTGGTTGCCCCGCCTTCGTGAACGCGACCAGGTCCAAGGTGGCTTGCAGCGTCTGATCGCCCCAGGTATTGATGACCAGGGCTGGCGTTGTCAGGTGATCGCCTTCGCTCACGAAGTCGTTGCGCTCCCAGCGGGGGTCGCCCAGGGGAATGGTCAGGAAATCTTCGAAGCCGTTGGCGCCGGGCTGCACGCGCCGCAGCATGTCGATCAAGGGCAGGCTGAGCAAAGCGGCCGCGTGGTCCACTTGCGAAGCCACGGGGGCATTCTTGTCGCGGTTACCGTTCTCTTGAAACCAGCCAAAGCCTCCGGCCAGTTGAAAGATCCCGCCTTCGAACCAGCCAAATGCCTCGCGGCTGCCCATGGCCGAACCGATGCCGCCCCCCGCGCCCGAGGCGATCATCACCTTGTGCGCCGGATGACGGGCCCGCGCCAGCGAGTACTGGACCTCGCCCAGCGCCGAGCAACCATAGGTGCCCACCTTGCCGTTGGACCAGGGCTGCTTGATGATCCAGTCCAGGGTCGCCACGCCGTCGTCGGTCGCCATCTCCCAGGTGGCGAACTGCCCCTCGGAGTCGAACTTGCCGCGCAAGTCTTGCACCAGCACGGCGTAGCCAAACTTGGCCAGACTGGCCGAGCGCAGGGCCTCGCCATGGTGAAGCCGCCCATAGGGCTCGCGCACCAGAATCGTGGGCAATGGGCCATCAGCCCCCCGCGGCCTGTACAGGCTGGCCGCCAGGCGGGTGCCATCGGGCATGGTGATGCGGATGGAATCGTCGGCCTCAATGCCCTGCAGCAGCAGGCGCGCGCGCTGCTCCCAAAGCGGTGGAATCTGTTCACGCAAAGCCCAAGCCGTGCCCACCAACCCGGCCAACAGCACCAGCAAAGCAAGAACCCAACGTTTCCAAGCCCGCCTGGGCCGCTGCACAAACACATCGCTGGAGCCCACGCTACCTCCGATTACATTCAGGACTGTGATGAATCATATGTCCAAACCTCCGGCCTCCACCTCGGGATCAACCGCCGATGGCGCCTTGCTGTGGTGGCTGGTCGACCTGGATGCCGGCCCACCCGCCACGGCCGACCCATCGGTGCTAAGTGCCGAAGAACTGGCACGTGCCGACCGCTTCCGATTTGAAATCCATGCGCGCCGTTACCGCGCCAGCCACATCGCCTTGCGTCAGGTTCTGGGCCAGACCTTGGGGATTGATGCCGCCACGCTGGCGTTCACCACTGGCGTGCATGGCAAACCCCGCCTGTTGAATGGCGGCGGACTGCACTTCAACATGAGCCACAGCGCAGGGTGGGCCTTGATCGGGGTTTCTCGCCACGGCCCCATCGGCGTCGACATCGAGTTGCTGACGCCCATGGACGACGCCGACCTGCTGGCCCGGAAAAACTTCACGGCGGCCGAGTACGCGGCTTTTCTGCAAACGACACCGCCGCAGCGGCTGGAAGTTTTCTTCCGCTGCTGGACGCGCAAGGAAGCCTGCCTGAAAGCCCTGGGCAGCGGCCTGTCCATCGAGCCCCAGGAGTTTGAAGCGGGGATTGGCGCATGGGCTCAAGACACCGTCATCAACGTCGACGCGCAGCCTTGCCACATGTCCGTGGCGTGCATCGACCTGCCCATTCCGGCGCTGGCCGCGTACGCCAAGTTGAATGACGCCAACAGCCCCCTGGCGATGTAGTCTGGAGGACGCCAGCCGCCTCAGCCAGCCTGACCACACCCTGAACACGCCCAGGGCGAAGTAGATAGACTGGTCCGGCTTCTACTGCTACATCCACCACCCATCACAGGAGAAACGCCATGTCAGACAAGACCGCCAATGTTCATTGGGAAGGCCGGGGCAAGGAAGGTTTGGGCAAGATCAGCACCCCGCAGACCAGTGCCTTGAAAGACTACCCCTACGGATTTGCCAGCCGGTTTGGCGATGACCGCACCGGCACCAACCCCGAGGAACTGCTGGGCGCCGCCCACGCCGCTTGCTTCACCATGGCGTTTTCATTCGCCTGCGACAAAGCCGGATTTGCCACCACCCAGGTGGACACCCAGGCCAATGTGCACTTGAAGGTGCAAGGCGACGGCTTCTTGATTGACCGCATTGCGCTGCAGCTGACCGCCGTGGTGCCTGGTTTGGACGAGGAAGCTTTTCAGAAAATCGCCCAGGCGGCCAAGGAAAACTGTCCGCTGTCAAAAGCGCTGGCCAGCGTGCCTGAGATCACGCTGAAAGCGACCCTGGCCCATTGACCGACGTGCCGCCCAAGGCGGGATCGACCATCTCGATGATGTGAAGGTCTTCTTCCCGGCAACACTGAACGGGCCACTGCGGCGGCGTCTTCCAGACCCGGCGCGGTGGTTCGTCATCACTGACGTGCAATTCGCTGGCCAGCGAAAACACGCCCTTGCGCCCCCAATAGCCCAGGGCCTCAATCGAGGGCGGGTGTTCGGGTTGGTAGATGCACAGCATGCAGGGCGCGCAATTCAATTCCTGGACGACCAGACTGGGTTGCGTTGCTCGGGCCATGGCTTGTTCCTGGTGGTGTAACGCACAAGAACCGGCAAACCCCATGCCGGTCTGTGAACCAGGAACAGATGCTTACGAAACCAGGCCTTAGAACAACTGCAAGCTGAGCCAGTAAGCCACGGCCGCGACAAAGGCCGCGGCGGGAATGGTCAGGATCCAGGCCCAGATGATGTTGCCCGCCACGCCCCAGCGCACCGCGCTGGCACGCTGAACCGACCCCACACCCACGATCGCACCCGTGATGGTGTGCGTGGTGGAGACCGGCACGCCCAAGGCCGTGGCGATGAACAAGGTCATGGCGCCGCCTGTTTCGGCGCAGAAACCACCCACTGGCTTGAGCTTGGTGATCTTCTGGCCCATTGTCCGCACGATGCGCCAGCCACCGAACATGGTGCCCGCGCCGATCGCCATGTAGCACGACACAATGGCCCACGTGGGCGGGGCCTTGTCGTCCACCGACGCGTAGCCGGTCGAGATCAACAGCATCCAGATGATGCCGATGGTTTTCTGCGCATCGTTGCCACCGTGGCCGAGGCTGTAGGCACCGGCCGAGACCAATTGCAGACGGCGGAACCAGCGGTCAATGCGCGTGGGCGCCATGCGCCGGCACACCCAGGCCACCAGCACCATCATCAGCGAGCCAAAAACGTAGCCCAGCAAGGGCGACACGAAAATGAACGTCACCGTGCGGACAATGCCGCTGGCCACCAACGCACCGGCCCCGGCCTTGGCCATCACCGCGCCCACGATGCCGCCGATCAGCGCATGCGACGAGCTGCTGGGGATGCCATAGAGCCAGGTGATCACGTTCCAGGTGATGGCGCCAATCAGGGCGCCAAACACCACGTGCACATCGACCACGCCCGGGTCGGCAATGCCCTTGCCCACGGTGGTGGCCACACTCAGGTGGAAGATGAAGATGGCGACGACGTTGAAGAAAGCCGCGAACAGCACCGCTTGCGCGGGGCGCAGCACACCGGTGGACACCACCGTCGCGATCGAGTTGGCCGCGTCGTGGAAACCGTTCATGAAATCGAACAGCAGCGCGAGCACCACCAGAAGAACAACGACCCACAGGGCCGCCTGCATGGAAACCATGGTCAGCCGCCCGGATCAGGAGTTCTCGAGGATCACGCCCTCGATCAGGTTGGCGACGTCCTCGCACTTGTCGGTCACGGTTTCCAGCATCTCGTAGATGGCTTTGAGCTTGATCAGCTCGCGCACATCGGACTCTTCCCGGAACAGCTTGCTCATGGCGGCACGCAAAACACGGTCGGCGTCAGACTCCAGTTGGTCGATTTCTTCGCAGGTCTTGAGTGCGGCCTCGGCGGTTTTGGCGCTGCCGATGTCGTGCAGCAGGGCCACGGCCGAGCGCAGGCGTTCGCAGCACTTCACGCCCAGTTCGGTCAAGCGGATGATCTCGTCGGTCATCGTGCGCACGTCGTACAGGGCCATGGTCTCGGCCGCGCCGTGGATCAGGTCGGCCACGTCGTCCATCGTGTTGATCAGCGAGTGGATCTGCTCGCGATCGATCGGGGTGATGAAGGTCTTGTGGAGCAGCTTGTTGACTTCACGGGTGACGTCATCGGCGGAGTTTTCCGCCGCATCGACTTCCTGGGTGTACTTTTCTCGCAGGATCGGGTCGTTGTAGTGCTTGACCAGGTTCGCGAACGCGTGGGCCGCGGCGACTGTGTGGTTGGCGTGCTGGTTGAACAGCTCGAAAAAATTGCCCTCTCGGGGCAGAAGTTTTCCAAAAATCATGGGGTGGTCTCGCGTGTCATGGTGATGACAGTCACTGGGCAAGACAGGGATTTTACCTGCCCGCTTGACACGCGGCCATGGGGTTTCGAGCTTTCACTCGATGGCCTGCCCCAACCGATCGAATCTGGGCAACCAATTACCCAAGATATTGGCCGACACCAGGATGTGGTGCGCTTTGCCGATCAGCATTTCGCGGGGCACCACGCCGATGTAGCGGGAGTCGGCGCTGTTGTCCCGGTTGTCGCCCAAGAAAAAATAGCTGCCGGGAGGCACCCGAGTGGCCGGAAAACTCCGCATGGCGCGCACCTGGGGCAAGAATTGCACGGCATGGTTGGCCCCCAGGTTTTGCTCCCGCGCCAGCAGAACTGGTTCCTTGACACCACCGACCAAGTCCTGCGCTGCGGAGGAGACGCCGAGGTACTGGGCTGGCTGACCATTGATGTAGAGGACTTCTTCGCGCATTTCCACCAGGTCACCGGGCAAGGCCACCAGGCGTTTGATGAGGCGCACGCCATCTTGGGGCGAGGTGAAGGTGATGACATCGCCGCGCTGGGGTTCACCGGTTTTCAGCAGGGACAGGTTGGTCAGAGGTACTTTGAAGTCGTAGGCCAGCCGGTTCACCAGCACCACGTCGCCTTCGAGCAAGGTAGGGCGCATGGAGCCGGAGGGAATGGGGTTCCAGTCCGCGATCGCCAGTCGGAAAAATCCGAAACCCAGCACGAAAGCGAGCATGGAACGATTCTGCTTAAGCCACCTTCTCATGGCGCCACCACCCATTTTTTGGTTGACTGCACAAAGAGCCGATATGACTCCTGCACATCAAAAATGGTTCCCCTGGGCTCCTGGAAACAAAAAAAGCCCAACCTTGTGAGTTGGGCTTTTTGATTGTTTGATTGGTGCCGGAGAGATGAATCGAACACCCGACCTTCTCATTACGAATGAGCTGCTCTACCGACTGAGCTACACCGGCAATCCAGACCAAAATTCTAGCATGGCTTTTCAGCCAGGCTTTCTATCTCAGGTGCCCTGGTCCAAGTGGTACTGCGTCACCCGCGCCACTTCATTCTTCGAGCCCAGCATCACGCTGACACGCTCATGCAACTGCGTGGGCTGCAGTTCCATGATGCGCTGTGTGCCGTTGGTCGACATGCCACCCGCCTGCTCCACCAGAAAGCTCATCGGGTTGGCTTCGTACATCAGGCGCAGCTTGCCGGGCTTGTTGGGCTCGCGCTTGTCCCAGGGGTACATGAAGATGCCGCCCCGGGTGAGGATGCGGTGCACGTCGGCCACCATCGAGGCCACCCAGCGCATGTTGAAATCCTTGCCGCGCACGCCGTCCTTGCCTTCCAGGCATTCGTCGATGTAACGCTTCATGGGCGGGGCCCAGTGGCGCAGGTTCGACATGTTGATGGCGAATTCCTTGGTGTCTTCGGGGATCCGGACGTCGCTGTCGGTCATCACCCATGAGCCCTGCTCGCGGTCCAGCGTGAACATGACCACGCCCTGGCCCACGGTCAACACCAGAGTGGTTTGGGGGCCATAGACGCAATAGCCGGCGCAGACCTGAGCAGTGCCCGGTTGCAGGAAGCTGTCGTTGGTGACGTCGCCGCCCTTGTGCTTGAGCACCGAGAAGATGGTGCCAATGCTCACGTTCACATCGATGTTGCTGGAGCCATCCAGGGGGTCGAACAGCAGCAGGTACTCGCCTTGCGGATAGCGGTTGGGCACCGCGTGCATGTCGTCCATTTCTTCGGAGGCCATGCCGGCCAGGTGGCCGCCCCACTCATTGGCTTCGATCAGCACTTCGTTGGCGATGATGTCCAGCTTCTTCTGGACTTCGCCCTGCACGTTCTCGCTGCCGGCGGTGCCCAGCACATCACCCAGGGCGCCTTTGTTGACGCTGATGGCGATACTCTTGCAGGCACGCGCGACCACTTCGATGAGCAGGCGCAGTTGGGCGGGCAATTGCGCGGCGCCGCGTTGTTGCTCGATCAGGTATTGGGTCAGGCTGACACGGTGGGACATGGTGTGGACAGTGTTTGAGGTTTGAAAGGTGTGCTTAGTCTTGCAGCGCGCGCGTGATGATTTCGCGCACGTCGTCCGACAACTCGGCCCTGGCGGCCACGCGGCTCAATGCCTCGCGGGCAGCCGTCTGATAAGGCTCGGCCAGGCGGCGCCAGTGGTCCAGCGCGCGCGCCAGGCGGGCGGCCAATTGCGGGTTGATGGCGTCGATCTCGATCACGCGGTCGGCCCAGAAGACGTAGCCGGCCGCATCGGGGCGGTGGAAGGCCGCCGGGTTGGCCGAGCACAGGCTCATCAGCAGGCTGCGCGCGCGGTTGGGCGTGCGCAGCGTGAAGTCGGGGTGCTGCATCAGCGCCTTGCAGCGCGCGAACACCTTGCCGTCTTTTTCGGGGGCGGAGGCCTGCAGTGCAAACCACTTGTCAATGACCAGGGCTTCGTCCTTGTACTGCGTGTGGAAGCGGTCGAGCGCGGCCTGCGCCAGCTCAGAATGGCCGGACACCAAGGCGCTCAAGGCCCCCAGGCGGTCGGTCATGTTGGTGGCGTCCTTGTAGCGCTGGAAGGCTCTGCCGGTCCACAAGGGGTTGTTGCGCACGCTGGCGTCCAGGCACAGCATGCTGAGCGCCAGATTGGCCAGGGCCCGGCGGCCCATGCTGACGGCATCGGGCGTGTAGCCCCCGTTGTCGTGGTGGGTTTCATAGGCCCAGGCCCAGTCTTCGTGCAGGGCCTTGGCCAGCTGCAGCTTCATGCCTTCGCGCGCGGTGTGGATGCGCTGGGGATCGACCACATCGAGCTGCTCGGCCACATAGCTTTCGCTGGGCAGGGTCAGGACCAGGTCCTTGAAGGCAGCATCGAGCTCGGGGTTGCGCAAGATGCCGCGCAGGGCTTGCACGAAGCGCTCGTCCAACTCGGCCTGGCCTTGGCCACTGACGGCGGCCAGCAAACGGCGCAGGGCCAGCTTTTGCGCGGCTTCCCAGCGGTTGAAGGGGTCCAGATCGTGCGACAGCAAGGTGAACAAGGCATCGTCGTCCAGCTCTGCCTCGAGCACCACCGGGGCGGAGAAGCCTCGCAGCAGCGAGGGCACGGGCTCAACGGGCACATGGACGAAGGTGAAGCTTTGCTGCGCTTCCGACAGCACTAGCACGGTCTGCGGCCCGATCGGGGCGGCATCGCCTTCCAGGTGCAGGAACAGGCTGCGGCCATCGTGCGCCACCAAGCCCATGGCCACGGGGATCACGTAAGGCGCCTTGTTGGGCTGGCCGGGCGTGGGATTGGACGACTGACTCAGGTGCAGCGTGTAGGTGCGCAATTCGGCATCGTATTCACCACGGGCTTGCACGCGCGGCGTGCCGGCCTGGGCGTACCAGTTCTTGAATCCATCCAGGCGCTTGGCCAGTTCGCTGTCGGGGTTCGCGTCGGCAATGGCTTGGGCGAAATCGTCGCAGGTCACGGCCTGGCCGTCGTGGCGGTCAAAGTACAGCTTCATGCCGGCGGCAAAGCCAT
This sequence comes from Aquabacterium sp. CECT 9606, assembly GCF_918741295.1. Classification (GTDB taxonomy): domain Bacteria; phylum Pseudomonadota; class Gammaproteobacteria; order Burkholderiales; family Burkholderiaceae_C; genus Aquabacterium. The sequence continues at coordinate 647,086 of NZ_CAKKNB010000004.1, read as the reverse complement.
CTTCGCCCACCAGGGTGTGCATCATGCGCACGACTTCGGCGCCTTTTTCATACACGGTGGCCGTGTAGAAATTGTCGATGGCCATGTAGCTGTCGGGGCGCACGGGGTGGGCCATGGGGCCGGCGTCTTCCGGGAACTGCACCTGGCGCAGGGTGCGCACGTCTTCGATGCGCTTGACGGCGCGGGCGCTGGGGCTGCCCGCCATGTCCTGGCTGAACTGCTGGTCGCGGAAGACGGTCAGGCCTTCTTTCAGCGACAGCTGGAACCAGTCGCGGCAGGTGACGCGGTTGCCGGTCCAGTTGTGGAAGTACTCGTGGGCGACCACGCTTTCAACGTTGCCGAAGTCAACATCCGACGCGGTGGCGGGGTTGGCCAGCACGAACTTGGTGTTGAAGATGTTCAAGCCCTTGTTCTCCATGGCGCCCATGTTGAAGTCGCTCACGGCCACGATCATGAAGCGCTCCAGGTCCAGGCTCAGGCCGAAGCGGGCTTCGTCCCAGGCGATGGAGGCCATCAGCGAGTTCATGGCGTGCTCGGTCTTGTCCAGATCACCAGCGCGCACGTAGATCTGCAGCAGGTGGTCCTTGCCGGCACGCGTGCGGATGCGCTGTTCGCGGCGCACCAGGTCGGCGGCCACCAGGGCAAACAAGTAGCAGGGCTTGGGGTGCGGGTCGACCCAGACGGCGTAGTGACGGTTGGCGTCAATGGCACCTTCTTCCACCAGGTTGCCGTTGGACAGCAGCGCGGGGTACTTCACCTTGTCGGCCTTCAAGGTCACCTTGTAGGTGGCCATCACGTCGGGGCGGTCCAGGAAGTAGGTGATGCGGCGAAAGCCCAGGGCCTCGCACTGCGTGAAGAAGCCACCGCTGCTGGTGTACAAGCCCGACAGCTGCGTGTTCTTTTCAGGCGCGCAGGTGTTGCGGATCTCCAGCGTGAAGGGCTGGTCGGGCAGGTTATCCAGCACCAGTTGCTGGTCTTCCACCCGGAAGCTCACCGACTCGCCGTCGACCAGCACCCGCGTGAGGTTCAGGTCTTCGCCGTCCAGGCGCAGGGAGGCGCCCGGCTGCTGGGGGTTGCGCTCCAGGGTCATCTTGTTGATGACCAGGGTCTTGGCTGGGTCCAGGTCAAAGGTCAGATCGACGGTCTTGATCCAGAACGCGGGCGCCGCATAGTCTTCGCGGCGGATCAAATGGGCAGTACCTTCACGCATGGGTGTGCTTTCTCAAACGCCTTGTTTCAGGCTGGCCTCGATGAAGGCGTCCAGATCACCGTCCAGAACCTTCTGGGTGTTGGAGATCTCGACGTTGGTGCGCAAATCCTTGATTCGGCTGTTGTCCAGCACGTAGGAGCGGATCTGGTGACCCCAGCCCACATCGGTCTTGGTGTCTTCGAGCTTTTGCTGCGCTTCCTGGCGCTTGCGCATCTCAAAGTCGTACAGGCGCGAGCGCAGGCGCTTCCAGGCCACATCGCGGTTGCTGTGCTGGGAACGGCCGTCCTGGCACTGCACGACGATGCCGGTCGGGATGTGCGTCAGGCGCACGGCCGAATCGGTCTTGTTGATGTGCTGGCCGCCCGCGCCAGAGGCACGGAAGGTGTCGGTGCGCACATCGGCCGGGTTGATGTCGATCTCAATGGTGTCGTCGATCTCGGGGTAGACGAAGACGCTGGCGAAGCTGGTGTGGCGGCCGCCCGACGAGTCGAACGGCGATTTGCGGACCAGGCGGTGCACGCCGGTTTCGGTGCGCAGCAGGCCAAAGGCGTACTCCCCCTCGACCTTGATCGTGGCGCTCTTGATGCCGGCGGTGTCGCCATCGGTGAGGTCTTCAACGGTGGCCGTGAAGCCCTTGCGCTCGGCGTAGCGGATGTACTGGCGCAGCAGCATGCTGGCCCAGTCGCAGGCCTCGGTGCCGCCTGCGCCGGCCTGGATGTCCAGGAAAGCCGGCAGTGGGTCAGCCGGGTTGTTGAACATGCGGCGGAACTCGAGCGCGCTCACGCGCGACTCTTGCGTGGCCACGTCGTCAAAGATGGCTTGCAGGCCGGCGACATCGTTGTCAGCCTTGGACATGTCGAACAGTTCGGCGTTGTCGGCCAGGCCCGATTCCAGTTCGGCGATCGTCAGGACGACGTTTTCCAGCGCCTTTTTCTCTTTACCCAGCTCCTGGGCGCGCTTGGGGTCGTTCCAGACGGCGGGGTCTTCGAGTTCGGCGTTGACTTCGCTCAGGCGGCGGGATTTTTCATCCCAGTCAAAGATACCTCCGCAGGTCAGCGGTGCGCTGACCCAAATCAGCAATCTGCTGGCCCAGGGAATTGATGTGTTCGATGTCCATGTTCTTGTGTCCGCAATCGGTGTTCAGGAGGCGCCCGGGGCGCCGATCAACGGGTATTTTCTCATGCGATATCCCCGAGATCAGGGATTGAGGAATTTGGCGATGTGACTGGCCAATTCCACGGGTTGGTCATGGTGCACCATGTGGCCCGCATCAAAGATGGTTTCCATCCTGAAATTAGGGACGGATTTGACGCGCTCCAGGAACTCGTCACGCGTGAACTTGCCATTGAAGAGCAAGAAATAGACCGTCTGGTCGGCCTCGACAAAGAGCACGGGCATGGTGAGGCGCTTGTAGAAGGCCTGCACTTCTTCCACCCGGTAAAGGATGGGTTGGGAGCGCTTGTGGGCGGGATCGGCGTTGATGAGCCAACGGCCGCCCTCCTCGCGTGCCCATTGGCCGGCCAGCCACAGCGCGAAATCCTGCCGCAAGCGAGGGTTGGTGGATCGCAGGCGTTTGGCCACGTCGTTCACCGAGTCGTAGTCTTTCAGGCGGGCGGGGGCTTTGAGTTCGTCCAGCCATTTGACGTAGCGGCCGGGGGCGTCGTCGGGCTGGGTGGCGGGCATGCCGAAGCCCTCAAGGTTGATCAGACGACGGATGCGCGCCGGGCGCACACCCGCATAGAGCATGACGACGTTGCCGCCCATGCTGTGGCCCAGCAAGTCAACTGGCAGGCTGGGCGACAGGGCGTCCAGCAAGGCATCCAGGTCGCCCAGGTAGTCGGCGAAAAAGTAGCTGTCGCTGGCGGGGGTGCTGGTTTCACCAAAACCACGCCAGTCAATGGCGGCAATGGGGCGCGTTTCCCAGCCGGGCAGCTGGCGCAAGGCATCCACCATGAACTGGAAGGAAGCCCCCACGTCCATCCAGCCGTGGGCCAGCACCAACAGCGGTTGTTCGACCGTGGCTTGCGTCAATTCACCCCATACCAAGGCATGGTGTCGCAGGCCGCGGGCGGTGATGAAATGCGAGCGCGCTTCGAACAGTGGCGAATAAACAGCTGGAATGGTCATGGTTTCGTGAAGTAGTTCATGAGGCCGGACCCCTGCCTGAGGGGTCGCGCAAGGGGTCATCCCTAGATCATGGCCCATGACGCGATTTTTCACCTAAGCTGCCAAGCTCTCTCCACCTGTCTGCCAATGTGAGCGCGACCGCCATCACTTCTTCCGCTTCCAACCCCAGCGCCAACTCCTTGCCCATGCCCGCCCTTGGCCGTTTCGGCCCCTTGGCTCTGGCGGTCGCAGCGCTGGCGGCCATCTGCATGGCCCTGATGGCCTGGTCACACATGAGCTGGCGCGGTTTGCAAGACCGTGGCCATGCCTTCGACACCCTGCTGGCCCAGACGCGGCTGGAGTCCCTGCGCAGCCAATGGCTGGCCGAACAATTGCTCGAAGGGCGAATTCCCGCCAACCACGAGCGTGTTCAGGCGCCTTTGAACGAGGCCGTGCAGGCTGCGGCCCGGTTGCTGGAAGCGCCGGCCCCCGCCATGCGCGGCACCTTGCAAAACTTGCTCAGCCGGCTGCAAAGTGCGCAGCAACTGCTGAAGCAGCGGCTGGAGCAGCCAGGCACCGTTCCGGCCTCGCAATTGATGGCCGCCATGGAAGCGGTGGACCAATCGGCCACCAAGGCCCGCGCCGAATGGCAAACCGTGCTGCGGGATGAAACCCATGCGCAAAAGCAGATCGACCTGATCAACATGGGCATCGTGGGCCTGGTGACCCTGGTGCTGCTGACCCTGATTGGCCGAGCCCACAAGCAGCGCGAAGCCGCCACCCAGGCCCTGATGCGCCGCGAAGCCGAACTGCAGGCCTTTGCCGATGCCCTGCCCGACCTCGCCTTTCTGCTGGACAAGGATGGCCGCTACATCGAGATTTTTGGCAACCATTCGTCCTCGCTGCTGGGCCGCCCGCGCGAGCAACTGATCGGGCAACCCGCCTCGAAGTTTTTCTCGCCGGCCAACATGGCCTTGTTCATGGGCACGCTGACCAAAGCCCTGGAAACACGCCAGACACAGACCCTGAGCTACCCCATCCGCATCATGGGCGGCCAGCGCCACTTTGACAGCCGTTGCGCCCCCGTGGGTGACAGCGACCGCGTTGTCTGGATGATCTGGGATGTGACCGCGCGCCGACGCGCCGAGCAGCGCCTGGTGCACATGACCCGCTTGTACGACTTCCTCAGCCAGGTCAACCAGGCCATCGTCTGGTCCACCACCGAGGCCGATCTGCTGACCCATGTGTGCCGGGCCGCGCTGGAGCATGGCCGCTTCAAGAAAGCCTGGGTGACGCTGAGCGAGTGGGACGGCGACATCATGAGCTGCGAGGTCCTGCCAGGCAGCTCGCCAGTAGACGCCATCATGCAAGCCTTCGATGGCTTCCTGCCCAGCCTGGACAACGATGCGCCCATGGACCGGGCCATGCACGAAGGCCGCATCTTCCACACCGCCGACCTGGCGCAAGTGCCGAACCGCCCTGCCTGGGCTGACGAAGCCATCGGCCTTGGGCTGAAAGGCTGCGCCATCATCCCGCTGCGCCGCGACATGCAGTTGATGGGCCACCTGTTCCTGCTCGACAAGCAGCTCAACGCGCAAGACCAGGACGAACGCGCCCTCTTCGAAGACGTGGCCAGCGACCTCGGCTTCGCCCTCACCAACCTGCACCGCGAATCCCTGCGCGAGTTGGCCGAAGAGCGCATCCGCCTGCACGCCGCCGCTCTGGAAAGTACGCGCGATGGCATGGTGGTGCTCAACCGTGAGCGCGTGCTGGTGTCCATCAACCCGGCCTTCACCGACATCACGGGCTACACCGAGGAAGACGTGCTGGGCCACACGCCCGAGTTCCTCTTCCCCGACAACCCGCGTGATGTGATCAGCGATGTCCGCAAGGGCCTGATGACCGAAGCCAGCTGGCAGGGCGAGGTGTGGAGCCAGCGCAAGAACGGCGAGCTGTTCATGACCAAGCTGTCGGTCAGCTCGGTGCGCACGGCGGCCGGCAAGCCCAGCCACTTTGTGTGCGTGATGACAGACATCACCCAGCTCAAGCAGACCGAAGAGCGCCTGGCCCGCATGGCCCACTTCGACACCCTGACCGAGCTGCCCAACCGCGCCATGATCCACGAGCGCCTGGCCCATGCAGTGAGCCTGGCCGAGCGCCACCGCACCCTCGTCGGCGTGGTCTTCGTCGACCTGGACAACTTCAAGACCGTGAACGACGGACTGGGCCACGCCGCTGGCGACAACCTGCTGCAGCAAGTGGCCCACCGCCTGAGCCAGCGCGTGCGCCAGGAAGACACCTTGGGCCGCCTGGGTGGCGACGAATTCATCCTGGTGCTGGAGCACCTGCGCCACCCGCAACAGGCCGCCCACGTGGCGCAAGCCATCCTCGATACCCTGAACGAGCCGTTCACACTCGACAGCGGTCAGCAGGTCTACGTGCGCGCCAGCATCGGCATCAGCATGTACCCGGAAGACGGCGTGGACGCCGCCGAACTGATCCGCGATGCCGACGCGGCCATGTACGAATCCAAGCGCCGCGGCCGCAACAGCTTCAGCTTCTACACCAGCTCGTTCACCACCGACGCCACCAGCCGCCTGCACTTGGAAACGCGCCTGCGCCGCGCGGTTGAGCATGGCGAGTTCGTGCTGCACTACCAGCCCCTGGTGCGCCTGACCGACCGCAAGGTCGTCGCGCTCGAAGCCCTGGTGCGCCTGAAAACGCCCGACGGCGTGCTGGAGCCCCTGCCCTCCATCGGCCCCGATGAATTCATCCCCGTGATGGAAGACACCGGCATGATCGTGGCGCTGGGCGAATGGGTGCTCAACGAAGCCTGCCGCCAAGGCAAGGCCTGGCTGGACGCTGGCATCGATTTCGGCCGCCTGTCGGTCAACCTGTCGCCCAGCGAAGTGCGGCGTGGCGGCGTGGTCGAACGCGTCTCGCGCATCCTGAACCGCACAGGCCTGCCGGCGCACCGGCTTGAACTCGAGATCACCGAAAGCGGTTTGATGGAATCCAGCGTGGGTGCCGAACAGTTCCTGCACATGCTGCACGCGCTGGGCGTGTCCCTGTCGATCGACGACTTCGGCACGGGCTATTCCTCATTGGCCTACCTCAAGCGCTTCCCGGTGCACCAGCTCAAGATCGACCGCAGCTTCATCCAGGACCTGCCCGGCAACAGCAGCGACGCCCAATTGGTGCAGACCATGATCTCGCTGGCCAGAGGCATGAACCTGAACGTGGTGGCCGAAGGCGTGGAGATGCCGGACCAGGAAGCCTTCCTGGCTTCACTGGGTTGCGACATCGCGCAAGGCTACCTGTTCAGCCGCCCGGTGCCCCCCGAACAGATCGAGCTGATTTTTCAACAAGCGGAAGCCAGCAAAAAAAGCACGATCGTTCGATAATGGCGCATCGCAGCAGCGCCAAGGTCCGCCGATCATGTCTTCCGAACTCTCCGCCATCACCCCTTTGTCCGCCTTGCTGGCGGCCCGCAGCGCCCAGGGCAGCCGAGTCAGCTTCAAGGTGACCGAAGACTGGCAGCAGGGGCGAACCGCCTTTGGCGGCCTGCTCTCGGCGCTGTCCGTCCAAGCCATGCGTGACGTGTGCGGTGCCGATTGGCCCATGCGCGCCTTGCAGACCAACTTCGTCGGCCCTGTCGGCCGGGGCACTTTCCACGTTGACGTGGCCCTGTTGCGCCAAGGCAAGAACGTGCGCCAGGTGAAGGCCACGGTGGTGCAGGCTGATGCGCAAGGCGTCGAACAGGTGTGCGGCATTTTGCTGGGCGTGTTCGGCACCGGGCGCAGCTCGCAGATCGCCTCGCACCGCCCTGTGCAACCGCCCGTGCCCGTGAGTGCCGAAGCGGCCGCGCCATTGCCCTACCTGCCCGGCCTGACGCCCAACTTCACGCAACACCTGGATTTCCGCCTGGCCGAAGGCGCCTTTCCCTTCACGGGCGGCGGCGACTGGCTCACCCGCTACCACCTGCGCCTGAAAGACAGCGACGGCGTGGACCCCGAACTCATCGCCATCATCCTGACCGACGCCGGCCCCACCCCCGCGCTGTCACAAGCCAAGAGCTTCGCGCCTGCCAGTTCGGTGTCATGGGCGCTGGAGCTGCGCCCCGTTGCCAATGTCGATCCTGCAGGCCTGTGGCGCCTGGACCAGGACACCATTGCCTACGACGAAGGCTATGCCAACGACCGCGCTCACCTGTGGACACCCGATGGCCAACTGGCCGCCTTTGGTTACCAGGTGGTGGCCGTGTATGCCTGATCCAGGCCTCGCCATCCGCGAGGAGGACGGCGGCGCCCGGCCCGCATCGTTGGGCGAGTTGTTCATCGCCTTCACGGTGCTGGCCCTGCAGGGCTTTGGCGGCGTGATCGCCATTGCCCAACGCGAATTGTGTGAACGTCGTCGCTGGCTGACGCCCAAGCAGTTCGTGGAGCTGCTGGGCACCGCGCAAGTGCTGCCCGGCCCCAACGTTTGCAATCTGTCGCTCATGATCGGCGACCGCTTCTTTGGCTGGCGCGGGGCCGCCGTGGCATTGGCCGGCATGATGACCGCCCCCCTGATCCTGATGCTGTTCCTGGCGTGGATCATCGCCCTGCTCCCCCACGACTCGACCGCCCATGGCCTGGTCCGTGGCGCTCTCACCGGTATCGCCGCCGTGGCAGCTGGGCAGATCGTGGGCACGGTTTTGAGGTTGGCCGCGCCCTTGAAGCAACACCCCTTGAGCCTGAGCGTCAGCCTCGCCCTGGTGGCCGCCGCTTTTGGCATGATGGCCTGGCTGCGTTGGCCGCTGGTCTGGGTGCTGCTGGGGCTGGGGGGCGCCACCTGCGTGGCAATCTACGCCGTGTTGCGGTGGCGGGCCGCATGAGCCCCCCGCCATCCCCTTTGGGCTGGGCACCGGAGTTGTGGTGGGATCTGTTCCAACACTTCCTGGCCCTGTCCTTGATGTCGATTGGCGGGGCCATCACCCTGGTGTCCGAGATGCACCGCCGCCTCGTCACCGAAGCCGGCCTGCTGTCCGATGAAAATTTCACCGCCGCCATCGCCCTGGCCCAGGCCGCGCCTGGCCCCAACGTGCTGTTCGTGGGCCTGATCGGCTGGTACAGCGCGGGCATGGGTGGCGCCTTGACCAGCCTCGTCGGCATCATGATCCCGTCCAGCACACTGGCATTGACCGCCTCGCGCTGGGTTGCTTCGCGCCGCGACTGGCTGGGCGTGCAAGCGTTTCAATCCGGCATGACGCCGGTCACCATCGGGCTGCTGCTGGCCACGGGCTGGCTGCTGGCGCCGTCGGTTGAACACCCCGCCGCCTTGCTGCTGAGCGCCACCGTGGCCTTGCTGGTGTGGCGCACCAAAGTCCCGCTGATCGCCCTGGTCGCCTTGGGCGCGGTGCTGGGTGCGCTGGGCTGGGTATGAGCATCAAGCGCCACCCCGAGTGGCAATCACTTCAAGCCTGATGAGGCCGGGGGCACGCCAAACGCCCGAACACGCGTTGGCGGGTCCATGGCCCGCGCCATTTGATCGGCAAAACGCGCCTGCAAACGGTGCGCGCCCAAGGTATCCTGGTCAATGCTGGACACGCGCACCAACAGGCCATCCAGCACCTGCCCCCGCAAGCCCAGCGACAACTGCTGGAACTTGAATGATGAGTCGTCGCTCACCACGCCATTGCCCAGCAAGCGCCAGTAGGTGATGGGCTCGGGACGGCCGTCCATGTGCGCCTGCAGGTGCGTCACTAGCAGAGCCTGCCCCGCCACCTCGATCACTGTTGGCGTGACGCCTTGCACCGTGAACCCGCCAGCCCGGTAGCAGACTTCAGGGCGGTGCATCTGCAAACCAACCGACTGCTGGCGGCCATAGGCCACCGACAGCATCAAGCGCTGGCCCTGCCCATTGATGTAGGTGCGCTCCAGCACCTGGTCGTACATCTGGAACTGCTTGGCCTTGTCCACGGCCGGCCGCACGAACACCGAACTGGCCGGGTCCAGGCGCCAATCGTCAAACTGGCTGGGAAAGATCGACTCCAGCGGCACCTGCGCGCGCACGTCCATCCCGGCTTGCGTGTTCGGCTTGCCGATGGCGGCCAGGCCAGCCACGGCCACCATGCTGGCCGCGAGCAGCCAGGCCTTGGTCCGGTTGGGGCTCGTCATTGCCGAAACCTCTCAGGCAGCACCGCCCCCAACAGCCGGTCGGCCCCTCCGATCAAGGCCAGCGCCAGGCCAAACAGCACCAAGCCCGCGAAGTGGTGCAGAAAACCCTGCCCCGCCCGGTCGCCCAGATGGTAGGTCACCATCACCAAAATCATCACCCGCAGCACGTTGGCCAGGAAGGACAAGGGCACCACCAGCACGGCCAGCAGCACATTGCGCAGCCACGACTGGTAGTTCATGAGGTTGCTGTACAGCAGGCCCATGGCCTCCAGGATGAACATGGAGTGCAAGCCTGCGCAGGCCTCGGCCACCAGCAGTTGGTACTGGCCCACCGTGATCACAACCCCCACATGCCCGACCGGGTAACCCACCCAGCCCAACACGGTGCTGGACACCACCGACACCGCTTCCTTCAAGGGGCCCGTCACCACCAAGACCATGGCAAACGGCAAGGGCACCACGAACAGCAAGAACAGCAGCACGAACCAGATGCGCCGCAGCACCGCCCAGCCCTTGAAGCAGGCCAGCACGGCCACCAGCACCACATACAGCGACAGGATCTCCAGGCGCAGGAATTGTTGGGTGCGACCAAAGGCGTACAGCGTCAGGCCAAGCACCAGCAGCAGGATCGGCGCCCACCCTGTGGGCCGATCAGGCAAGGCCGCGATGGGGCCCGACTGCCGGTAGAACAACCAGCCTGCGGCCGCCAACAAAAGCACCTCATGGCCCTGGCTGTACGAAGACCACTCGCCGAACAAAAAATCCCACAAGGTGGGCAGGACCAGGGCCGCCAGGCCCAGGCCGGCAATGCCCCAGAACCGCCGATCAGGATCGGCAGGCAGCGCGAAGGCCAGGCTGCTCACGGGGCCGAGGAAGCCGACGAAGCACCGGCTGCCGACGCGCCAGCACCCTTGGCATACGGACCCAACAGCTGGATCTTGGCGCCCTGGCGCAAGGTTTCCATGCCCTTGGCCACCGCCTCGCGGCGACGCTGGTTGTTCATCACGGACTGAATCGCCTGCGCGGCGTCACGCCGATTGACCGAAGCCGCTTCGGTGCGCACCAGGGTGCCGATCACCAAGCCGTCCGGCCGCTCCAATACCAGCGAATGGCCGGGCTCCAGCTTTGAAAATTGCTTGAGCAAAGCCAACGGCAGGTTCTCCGCCCATTCCACCATTTCGCGGCTGGTGGCCGGCAAACCGCTGGCGCGCACCACCTCGTTGGCCTCTGCGAGGCTGGTCGTCGCTTTGAGCCGGTCACGCCAGGCCGGCGCGTCGGCCGGGCTCACCTTCACGGCCATTTCCTGGATCGTGTACCGGCGACGGTCTTTGAACAGCTCGGGGTGTTCGTCGTAATAGCGGTCGATGTCGCCCGTGTTGGGCGGCACCGCCTTGTCGGCCAGGCGGTCTTGGTATTCGCGCGCCAGAATCTCGCGTTTGGCCAGCGCCATGGCCTGCAAAACCTTGGGCGTGCTGTCGAGCTTCTGCGCACGCGCAGCTTGGGCGGCCAGTTCTTGCTCGATCAGCCCTTGAAGGACCTTCTCGCCCGCAGCCTGGCCCAGTTGGCCCACCAGGGCGGGTTGGCGCTCGAGCACGGCCTGCACTTGGTGCACCGAGATTTCGTCCTCATTGACCAACGCCACAACCTGGCCATCGGCGGGGGCCTTGTCGGGCCCGCAGGCGGTCAAAACCACCATCAACGACGACAAGCAACCCAGTTTGAACATGCGCATAGGCCCCCGACTCCAAAGTCTGAAAAAGTCATTATCGGTGACAGCGCCATGGCAAGGCCCCAAAGAAAACGGGCCCGAAGGCCCGTCATTCCTTGTCGACCTTAAGGTCTCAGCGTGCCGAACGGCGGCGACGCACCATGAAGCCCACACCAGCCAGACCCATCAGGGCCATGGCGAAGTCAGCGGGTTCAGGCGCCGGGGAAGCCACCGGAGCTGTGGATGCCTGGGCGTGGATGGTGCCCTGGTAGGCGCCATAGCTGGAGAAGAAGGTGGCCTTGTTGCCCACCGTGACCGTCAAGGCCATGGTGTAAGCGCCTGCGCCCAGCCCGTTGAACGAAAAACCGTCGCTGGCATCGGTGTCCACCAGGGTCGATCCCAGGGTGCCACCGGACAGTGCCAATTGGGTCACGTCCAGATCACGGGTGAACAAGGACAAGTCCGTGGTCAGGACCGAGCCGCCCACACCACCACTGGTTGCGCCCAGGGTGAAGGTGTAATAGTCGGTGAAGGTGCCCGTGCTCCAGAAGGAATTGCTGAATTCCGTGTCGCCCGTGCCCAGCAAGCCCAAAGCAGTGGTCGCTGCACCAGCTTGGGCGCCCGCCACCAGGAAGGCCGACAAGACGGCGATTTTCAGTTTGTTCAGTGCAATTCCCATACGTTCCTTTGCATGCAAACAAGGGGTTTGTTTACGTGTAGATACATTGTGTCCCACGGCGGTGCGCCTTAACCATCCCGAGCTTGAGGGGGAAGGCATGCACCAAAACCCCTCAGACCGGGGGGAAACGCACCAATTCGGTCAAAACTTGCGACATGCGGTAAGCCGCACCGCGGTGCTTACCCGCAAAGTGCAGGGCTTGTGTTGCCATGGCTTGATGCCGGGCGGGCTCCATCAAGGCCAGGGCGGTCTTCAACCCTTCAGGCAAGGAAGCCACGCGCACGGCCGCGCCCGCCGCTTCGCTCAACTCGGCCGCGTCAGCAAAATTGAAGGTGTGCGGGCCCATGACCAAAGGACAGGCGCAGGCGGCCGCCTCGATCAGGTTCTGGCCGCCCAGGGGCGCGAAGCTTCCGCCCAGCAAAGCCACCCGGGCCAAGGCGTAATACGCCGCCATTTCACCCATTGAATCACCCAGCCAGACATCGCAAGCCAGGGCCTGGGCACCCGGTCCGTCGTTGCCCCATTGGCTTCGGCGCGACAGGCTCAGCCCATGCTGGGCCACCAGCCCCACCACCTCGTCAAAGCGCTGAGGGTGGCGCGGCACGATCAGCAAGCGCGGCCAGGGGCGATGCTCGGCGCCCGACCGCGCCAGACCCACCCAGGCCTCGAGCAACTCGGCCTCTTCTCCTTCCCGAGTGACGGCTGCCAGCACCACCGGCCGCTCGCTCAGCGCGGCCCAGCGTCGCCCTTGCGCGAGCAGGTCTGGCGATGGCGTCAGGTCGAACTTGACGTTCCCACACACTTTGACCTGCTGGGCACCAGCCTGGATCAGGCGCTCGGCATCGGCCTGGGTTTGCGCCAGGGCCATGGCCAGGCTTTCAGCGGCAGGACGCAGCAAAGGCGCAAAGCGCAAGGCTTGCCTCAGGCTCTTGGCGCTGAGGCGGGCGTTGGCCAGCACCATGGGCACGGCCAGCGCCTGGGCACCACGCTGCACATTGGGCCAAATCTCCGTTTCCATCAGGATGCCGATGGCAGGCCGGTGCTGCCGCAAAAAGCGGCGCACGGCGCCCGGGGTGTCATAAGGCAGCCAGGTTTGCACATCGCCCTCGCGGAGCAGGGCGCGGCCAGCCTCGCGCCCGGTGGCGGTGCCATGGGTGAGCAGCAGGCGCATGCCCGGCCAGGACTCGCGCAAGGCGGCGATCAGCGGGCGAGCGGCCAGGGTCTCGCCCAATGACACGGCATGCACCCACACCACGGGCCCAGCCGAAGTTGGCGCCGCCAAGATCGCCTGCCGATGCGCCTTGCCGTACCAGCCCAGGCGCGCAGGCCACTCCAGGCGGTAAAGCGGCTCCTGACGGCCACGCCGCCAAACTCGCCAAAGATAAGCGGGCAGCAACAGGCGCAGCAGCAGGGTGTAGGCCTGCTGCGCCAACCAGGTCTTGATCACCTGGGTCAGTGCGCGCTGGCGCCGACGTGGGCGTCAGGCTTCACCGCCAGGATCGCGGCCATGAACTGCTTTTGAATGCGGTCCAGCGCGGCTTGCGTCTGGCCTTCAAAGCGCAGCACCAGCACCGGCGTGGTGTTAGACGCCCGCACCAAGCCAAAGCCGTCGGCAAAGTCCGCGCGCAAGCCGTCGATGGTGATCACCTCCAAGGCATCGGGGAACTTGGCGGTTTCCTTGAGCTTGGCCACCACCTCGTGGTGCTCGCCCTCGGCGCAGGCCACGTTCAACTCAGGCGTGCTGAAGCTGGTGGGCAAGGCATCGAGCACCGCGCTGGGGTTGCTCACCTTGCTCAGGATCTCCAGCAGGCGACCGGCCGTGTAGGTGGCATCGTCAAAGCCATACCAACGCTCGGAGAAGAAGATGTGGCCGCTCATCTCACCGGCCAGGGGCGCTCCGGTTTCCTTCAGCTTGGCCTTGACCAGCGAGTGCCCGGTCTTGTACATGGTGGGCACGCCACCGGCTTCGCGGATGGCCTGGGCCAGGCGCTGGCTGCACTTCACGTCGAAAATGATCTGGGCACCGGGCACCCGCGTCAGCACGTCGCGGGCAAACAGCATGATCTGGCGGTCCGGGAAGATGTTGTTGCCATCCTGCGTGACCAGGCCCAGGCGGTCGCCATCACCGTCAAAGGCCAAGCCCAGTTCGGCGCCGTGTTCCTTCACGGCCTTGATCAGATCGACCAGGTTTTCGGGCTTGGAAGGATCGGGGTGGTGGTTGGGGAAATCGCCGTTCACTTCCGAATACAGCTCGATCACCTCGCAGCCCAGCGCACGCAGGATGCCGGGGGCCGAGGCGCCGGGAATGCCATTGCCAGAATCGACCACGATCTTCATGGGGCGGGCCAGCTTGCAATCGCCAACGATGCGCTGGGTGTACTCGGCCAGGATGTTCAGCTCGCTGAGGGCACCACTGCCCGTGGCGTAGTCTTCGGCCTCGATGCGCTTGCGCAGGCCCTGGATGTCGTCACCGTAAATGGCGCGCCCACCCAGCACCATCTTGAAGCCGTTGTAATCCTTGGGGTTGTGGCTGCCGGTGACCTGGATGCCGCTGTGGCAGCCCTGGTCGCCGCGGGTGGCGGCCACGTAATACAGCATGGGGGTGGTGACGGCGCCCAGGTCGATCACGTTGATGCCGGTGGACCGCAGGCCCTTGATCAGGGCTGCAGCCAGGCTGGGGCCAGACAAGCGGCCATCGCGGCCAATGGCCACCGCTTTTTCCCCCAGCTTGAGTGCTTCGGTGCCAAAGGCGCGGCCCAGGTGCTCAGCCATGGCAACGTCCAAGGTCTTGTCCACGATGCCGCGGATGTCGTATGCCTTGAAAATGGATGCGGTGACTTGCATGGTGTTCCTTTGCTGATTTGAATGGAATGGGATCTGTGATCGGGTGGCGCAACGGGTGCGCCTTGAGGACGGATTCTAGAGACCCTGCGCGATGGACCTGTGACGGATTGCAGATAGGATGCCAGCTCGGCGACCATGCACCTCTTGTTCCACACCATGTACACCGCGCAAACGCACATCGACACGCCTTTGGGCAAGGTCTTGCTCGCGCGCACGGCACTGGGTTTGGCCGGGCTGTGGTTTGCCGAAGGCCAGCGCGATTTCCCCGGCACGCTGCACGCGCCGGAGGATCCACACGACGAGCTCTTTCAGAGTGTTGAGGTGCAATTGCAGCGTTATTGGGCCGAGCCCAGTGGCAACGCGGTGATTTTTGATGTGGCGTTGGATTTGGTGGGCACCCCCTTCCAGCAAGACGTGTGGCGCGCGCTGTTGACGATTTCTCATGGTGAGACCTGCAGTTACGGCGACATTGCCCAGCGTCTTGGCAATCCGCGGGCCAACCGGGCGGTGGGCATGGCGGTGGGCCGCAACCCGATCTCGATCATCGTTCCTTGCCATCGAGTGATCGGCCGCGATGCCCAGCTGACCGGCTATTCGGGTGGCATGCACCGCAAAATGGCCTTGCTGACCCAAGAAGGACACCTGTTTCGCGGCCAACGCCTTCAGCCCGCGTTTTTTGGGCAGGCCGCGCTGGTATGAAGGCGCGCGACGCCCTCGAAATGCTGCTCCTGGCCGCGGTGTGGGGCGCCTCCTTCCTGTTCTTGCGCATGGCCGCGCCGGTGGTGGGCCCACTGGCGGTGGCCGCGATTCGGGTCACCGGTGCCGCCTTGCTGCTATTGCCGGTGGTGATGCTCCGAGGCGATCTGGCCCGCCTCAAGCCGTGGCTGCCCGCCTTGCTGGTCTCTGCCCTGCTCTCCTACGTGTTGCCATTCCTGGGGCTCAGCCAGGCGGCGCGTTCGCTCCCCGCCGGGCTGCTGTCCATCCTCAACGCCACGACCCCGCTGTGGGGCGCGCTGGTTGGATGGTGGTGGGCGGGCGAGCGCCTGTCGGCGGGCCGACTGCTGGGCTTGGCCATTGGCATTGGTGGCGTGGCCCTGCTGGCGGCTGACCGCTCTCAGATTGGCTCAGGTGCCGCGTGGCAGGCCGTGGCACTGTGCCTGGGCTCCACCTTGATGTACGCCTTGGCGGTGCACCACGCCAAGCGCTACCTCAGCGGCCTGTCGCCTGTCAGCGTGAGTGCCGGCTCGCTGGGCTGCGCCGCCTTGATGCTGGCCTGGCCCGCCTGGTGGCTGGGGCCCCAGTCGGTGCAAGGCCCCACTCTGCACTGGGGCCAGGTGCCCGCCCAGACCTGGGGCGCCGCGCTGGGCCTGGCTGTGTTGTGCACGGCGCTGGCTTACTTGCTGTTTTACCGATTGATTGCCCGAGTCGGCCCCACCAAGGCCCTGACCGTGACATTCCTGATCCCCGTGTTCGGCATGTTGTGGGGCAGCTTGTTCCTGAACGAACAGGTCAGTGCCTCCATGATGGCCAGCACCACAGTGATCGTTCTGGGTACCCTGTTGTCCAGCGGCGCCTGGACCCCTTTCAACGCCCCAACCCGCACTGCCTCATGAGCCAACAAAACCCAACGGCGCCTCGCTGGTTCTGGGAAGACCTGACCCCTGGTCTGACCATGACCTTCGGGCCCAAGCTGGTCGATCGCGATGAAGTGATCGACTTTGCACAAAAGTTCGATCCCCAACCTTTTCACCTGAGCGAAGAAGCCGGCAAAGCATCCTTGTTTGGCGGCTTGGCGGCCAGCGGCTGGCACACCAGCAGCATGGTGATGCGCCTGATGTGCGACGGCTTTTTGCTGGACTCGTCCAGCTTGGGATCGCCCGGCTTGGAAAGCCTGAAATGGCTCAAGCCGGTGATGGTGGGCGACGAGATCCGCGCGGTCCTGACGGTGCTGGCCAATCGGCCGATGAAGAGCCGGGCCCACGTTGGCCTGACCCAATCGCGCTGGGAAGGCATCAACCAGCGTGGAGAAGTGGTGCTTTTGCTTGAAAGCTGGGCCATGTTCGGACGCCGCACCCAGGCGGACACGTCCCCCGCCTGATCTCACGATTTGTCACTTGCAGGTCACGGCGCTCCTTCTAGAATGGGAAAACCTCCCTCCGACTCCACACCGTTTCATGGTCATGCCCGTTCGCTCTTCGCAAAGAAGCCGCGCCTCCGGCCGTTTCGAATGGTGGCTCGAACAGACGCGCCGCGAACGATGCTGCGCGTGACGCCACTCACGGCGTCGACCTCGCGCGTCCGCTGACGCGCCCTCCCTCCAAGCTGGCGACCCGCCTGCAGCGCACTCACCGTGCGGCGCAGCGGTGCGCCACGCCTTGGCGCCATCCGTTTTCTTTGAACAGAGACACCCATGACAGACCAGGCCAACCCAGGACTGGGCGCCGCGCATGCCGCGAAAGCCCTGCACCGCAATCAACAGCACCAGCACCCCGATGCCCAGGGCCACTTCGGGCCCTACGGTGGCACCTTCGTGTCCGAGACGCTGGTCCACGCGCTGGAGCAGCTCCAGCAGGCTTATGAGCGCCTGCGCGACGAACCCGATTTTCTGAACGAGTTCCGCACCGAACTTCGCCATTTCGTCGGCCGCCCGTCGCCGATCTACCACGCCCGGCGATGGTCGGACCAGATGGGTGGCGCCCGCATCTACTTCAAGCGCGAAGACCTCAACCACACGGGCGCGCACAAGATCAACAATGTGATCGGCCAGGCGCTGCTGGCCAGGCACATGGGCAAGACGCGCATCATCGCCGAGACGGGCGCGGGCCAGCATGGCGTCGCCACCGCGACGATCTGTGCACGTTTCGGTTTGAAGTGCGTGGTCTACATGGGGTCGGACGACGTGCGCCGTCAGGTGCAGAACGTCTACCGCATGCAGTTGCTCGGCGCGCAGGTCGTGCCGGTCGAATCCGGTTCACGCACCTTGAAGGACGCCCTCAACGAGGCCATGCGCGACTGGGTCACGAACGTCGAGGACACCTTCTACATCATCGGCACCGTGGCGGGGCCTCATCCCTATCCCATGATGGTGCGCGACTTCCAGTCCGTCATCGGGCAGGAATGCCTGACACAGATGCCCGAGTTGACCGGCCGCCAACCCGACCACGTGGTGGCCTGCGTGGGCGGAGGCTCCAACGCCATGGGCATCTTCTACCCCTACATCGGCGACGAGTCGGTGTCGCTGGTGGGCGTGGAAGCCGGCGGCGAAGGCCTCGACACCGGGCGGCACGCGGCCTCACTGACGGCGGGCTCTCCCGGGGTGCTGCACGGCAACCGAACCTACCTGCTGCAAGATCCGAAGGGACAGGTCATCGACACGCACTCGGTGTCGGCCGGGCTGGACTATCCCGCCGTGGGGCCCGAACATGCCTGGCTCAAGGACACAGGCCGCGCGCGCTATGTCACGGTCACCGATGACGAGGCCCTGCAGGCTTTCCACGACTGCTGCCGGCTCGAAGGCATCATCCCCGCCCTCGAATCGAGCCACGCGCTCGCCCATGCCGCCAAACTCGCCAGCACACTGTCCCCCCAGCACATCGTCCTGGCCAATCTGTCAGGGCGGGGAGACAAGGACATGCACACCGTGTCCGAACGGCTGGCGCTGGCTCAACAGACTCAAGCCGACACGAAGGAGTGACACCATGTCCAGAATCGCCGAGACCTTCGACGCGCTGCGCAGGCGTCACCGCAAGGGACTGATCCCCTTCTTCACCGCGGGCGACCCGCACCCTTCACTCACCGTGCCCCTGATGCACGCACTGGTCCAAGCGGGCGCCGATGTGCTGGAACTGGGCGTGCCTTTTTCCGACCCCATGGCTGAGGGCCCCGTGATCCAGCGGGCCTGCGAACGGGCACTGGCCTTCGACATCGGCCTGGAGGACGTACTGGCCATGGTGCACCATTTCCGGCAGGCCGACCCACGCACGCCGGTGGTGCTGATGGGCTATGCCAATCCCATCGAGCACATGGGCATCGAGCCCTTCGCGGCGGCCGCCGCCCAAGCGGGTGTCGATGGCGTCATCGTGGTCGACTACCCTCCGCAGGAAGCCGAGGCCTTGAATGCAGCACTGGAACGCGTGGGCCTTGACATGGTCTTCCTGCTGGCCCCCACCTCGACCGAGGCACGCATGAAAGAGGTTGGCCGCATGGGCCGCGGCTTCAGCTACTACGTCTCGCTCAAGGGAGTGACGGGCGCCTCGCACATCGACACGGGCGAGGTGGCTCAGCGGCTGGCCCTGATCCGCCGGCACGTCAAGCTGCCCATGGGCGTGGGCTTCGGTATCCGGGATGCGCAGACGGCACGCGCGGTAGCCTCCGTGGCGGACGCCGTGATCATCGGCAGCAAGGTGATCCAGGAGATGGCCGCGGTGCCCCGGGAAGAAGCAGTGGAGGCGGCCCGGCGCTTGATCGCCGACATCCGCCAGGCGCTGGATCAGCCCCTGTAGCCATGTCAATGTGCCGGGGGCCCCCCGGCCATGTCCCCGAACAGCCGCGTCAAGGCCTCGCCAGGGTCCGGGGCCTTCATGAAGGCCTCACCGACGAGGAAACTGTGCACGCCCTGTGAGCGCATCATGGCCACATAGCTGGGCGTGCTGACGCCGCTTTCCGTCACGAGGATGCGGTCGGGCGGCACGGACTTGCGCAATTGCAAGGTCGTGTCCAGGCGGATCTCGAAAGTGACCAGGTTGCGGTTGTTGATGCCAATGAGCGGCGTGGGAATGCGCAGCGCCCGTTCCAGTTCGCGCATGTTGTGCACTTCCAGCAGAACGGCCATGCCCAGTTCCTGCGCCTCGTCAGCGAGCGCGGCCATCCGGGCATCGGACAAGGCCGCCGCGATGAGCAGCACGCAGTCCGCCTCCATGGCCCTGGCCTCGTAGAGCTGGTAGGGATCGACGATGAAGTCCTTGCGCAGGACAGGCAAGGTACACGCCGCCCTGGCCTGCCGCAGGAAACTGGCACTGCCCGAGAAGTAGCGTTCGTCCGTCAGCACCGACAGACAGGCCGCACCATGCAGGGCATAGGACTGGGCGATCGCGACCGGATCGAATGGCTCGCGCAGCATGCCCCGGCTGGGCGATGCTCGCTTGATCTCGGCAATGACCGCGGCCTGACCAGCACCGAGCCGCGCGCTGATGGCCGCCAGGAAGTCGCGGGCAGGAGGCATCGACAAGGCCTGCCTGCGCAGCGACTCGCTGCTGACCAGTTGGCTGCGCGCGGCGACCTCCTCGAACTTGGTCTTCAAGATGGTCTGGAGCAGGTCTTTGGGCGGGGGCGGCATGGGATGGGTCGTGGGAATCATGGCGTCCTCATGAGGGGGTGACTCGCTGCGTGAATTGGATGAAGGCATCGAAACGCAGGCCCGCGCTGCCATCGGCCACCAATTGGTCGGCGCGATGCACGCCGGCCTCCAGGGTGGGCTCGATGCCGGCGACATACAGTGCGGCTCCAGCGTTGAGCACAACGATGTCCCGAGCCGGCCCGGGTCGGTTGGCGAAGACCTCGCGGATGATGCGCAGGCTGTCCGGCGCGCCATCGACCACCAGCGTCGACAGCAAGGAGCGCGGCATGCCAAAGGTCTCCGGAGCGATTCTGTAGCGGTGGAGGCTCCCATCGCGGAGCTCGACCACGTCGGTGGCCACCGCCACGCTGATCTCGTCCAGGCCGTCTTGCGCATGGACCACCATCACGTGCTCGCTGCCCAGCTCACGCAACACCTCGGCCATGGGGCTCAGCCATGCGGCGTCGAACACGCCGATCACCTGGCGTCGCGCGCCAGCGGGGTTGCTCAGCGGGCCCAGCAGATTGAACAGACTGCGACCACCCAACTCGCGACGCGGACCGGCCACTTGGGCCATGGCGGGATGGTGGGTGGGCGCGAACAGGAAAGCGATGCCCATTTCCTGAAGGCAGGCGCTCAGGCTGGCGTCGGGCAGGTCCAGGCGGGCACCCGCGGCTTCAAGCAGGTCGGCGCTGCCGCTGCGGCTGGAGATCGACCGGTTGCCATGCTTGGCCACGACGGCCCCACCGGCCGCGGCCACGAAGGCGCAGGCGGTCGACACATTGAAGATGTGGGCACCGTCCCCCCCCGTGCCGCAGGTGTCCACCAGGTGGGGATGCTCGGTGCGCAGACCGCGTGCGAAGGCGCGCATGACCTGGGCTGCGGCGGTCAGTTCGCCGACGGACTCGCCCTTCATGCGCAAGCCGACCAGCAGCGCGCCGATCTGTGCAGGCGAGGCCTGCCCCCCCAGCACCTGCCGCATCACCTGCTGCATCGTGTGCGGCGGCAGGTCGCGCCGCGCCACCACGGCCTGGATGGCCGCTTTCACATCCACATCGGCTTCCATGTTCAGCAGGCCTCCGCCAGTTCGCGCTCGACCAGCACACGGGGACGCAGGAAGTTGCCCAGCAGCGCGTGACCATGTTCGGACAACAGGGATTCAGGGTGGAACTGCACCCCCTCGATCGGCAGGGTTCGGTGCCGCAGGCCCATGATGTCGTCGAAGCTGCCGTCGGGGCTCTCTGTCCACGCCGTCACCTCCAGGCAACTCGGCAGGCTGTCGCGGTCGACGGCCAGCGAGTGGTAGCGGGTGGCCTCGAAGGGTGTCGGCAGGCCCTGAAAAACCCCCGTCCCCCGGTGATGGATCATGGACGTCTTGCCATGCATGAGCCGGCGCGCCCTCACCACGCGGCCACCGAAGACCTGCCCCAGCGTCTGGTGCCCGAGGCACACCCCCAGGATGGGCACACGCCCTGCAAAATAACGTGCCACATCCAGCGACACGCCAGCCTCGCTGGGGCTGCACGGCCCGGGCGAGATCACGATGTGGCTGGGCGCCAGGCGCCGGACGTCGTCCACGGTGATCCGGTCATTGCGGTGGACCTGCACCTGCGCCCCGAGCTCGCTGAAGTACTGCACGAGGTTATAGGTGAAGGAATCGTAGTTATCGATCATCAACAGCATGTTGTGCTCCGATGGTTGCTTGAAGAAGAAGTGCTGGGCGCTCAGGCCGCGGCAAGGTGAGGACCGCCTTCGGCCTCCGCCACGGCCTTGAACATGGCCCGGGCTTTGTTCATCGTCTCTTCCCATTCGAGCTCGGGCACCGAGTCGGCGACGATGCCCGCACCGGCTTGTATGTGCAGCACGCCATCCTTGACGACCGCCGTGCGGATCGCGATCGCGGTGTCCAGGGCCCCCGACCACGAGAGGTAGCCGATGGCGCCCGCATAGATGCCCCGCTTGACGGGCTCCACCTCATGGATGATCTCCATCGCCCGCACCTTGGGAGCCCCGCTCACCGTGCCCGCCGGGAAAGTGGCGCGCAGGACGTCCATGGCGCACGTGCCCGGTTTGAGGACGCCCGTCACGTTGGAGACCATGTGCATCACATGCGAATAGTGCTCGACCTGCATGCGCTCGGTCACCTTCACGCTGCCTGCCTCGCTGATGCGCCCCACATCGTTGCGCCCCAGGTCGATGAGCATGATGTGTTCGGCGCGCTCTTTCGGGTCCGCGAGCAGATCCTGCTCCAGCATCCGATCCTCCGCCGCCGACGCACCCCTGCGCCGAGTACCGGCGATCGGCCTGACGGTGACCTCGCCGTCGCGCAAGCGCACCAGGATCTCTGGCGACGAGCCCACGACGTGGCACTCGCCCAGATCCATGTAGAACATGTAAGGCGAGGGGTTGAGGCTGCGCAGGGCGCGGTAGATGTCCAGCGGCTGCGCCTCGACCGGCATGGACATGCGCTGCGACAGCACCACCTGCATCACGTCGCCTTCGACGATGTAGCGCTGGATGCGCCGCACCGCCGCCTCGAAATCGGCCTTGTCGAACCAGGCCGTTGCCGACTGCTCCAGTGCGTGGGCATGCCCGCCGGACGACGGCACACGGCGGCCACCGCGCAAGGGGGTGCTGATTGGCTCACGGAATACCGCCTCCAGGCTATCCAGCCTGGCCTGGGCCTGCTCGTAGGCGTCAGAGACGGCAGGATCGGCCAGCACCACCAGTGAAAGCTGGCCACGCAGGTTGTCGAACACGACGACTTCCTCGGACACGACCAGCAGGATGTCGGGCACATCCAGCGGATCTTCCCGGCGCGCGCGGACCATCCCCGGTTCGATGTAGGCGACGGTGTCGTAGCCGAAGTAGCCCACCAGTCCTCCCACGAAGGGAACGGCACCGCTTGAAGGTGCGACACGAAAGCGTGTGGCGTACTCCTGAAGCCAGACCAGGGGGTCATCCACCTCCACGTCTTCCAAGATCCGCCCCTCATCCTCGACCTGGATGCGCAGGCCCCGCACCTTGACCACCACCTTGCCGGGCAGTCCTATGATCGAGTAGCGCCCCCAGTTTTCGGCCCGTCCCGGCACCGACTCAAGCAGATAGGAATGAGACCCCTGCGCCAACTTGGCATAGGCGCTCAGCGCGGTTTCGAAATCGGCCACCAGCTCCCTTTTCATGGGGATCCGGTTGTAGCCCATGGCCGCGAATTGTTCGAACTCTTGACGTTGCATCTCGGCTTGTCCTCTCTGTGATGGGTGCGCACCTGGTCGGCATCAAGCGCCTAGGTGAACAGGTGGTCCAGGATCAGGTCGTGGACGGCAGTCGCCGCCACCACGCCCTTGGGCAGCAGATCCGCGCGCGAACTGATCATCAGTGGGCCGGCGGCGAGGTCATCGGTGGGGCGGCCGTGCGATCCCTTCACCAGCGATGCGTCCAGCGGGATGACGTTCATCAAGGTCCGCATGCCGCAGAACTTGCGCAACAGCTTCCAGGCCAGCGTCAGCTTCGGCAGGCGGATGGCCGGGTCGATGAAGAGTTCGACCGGGTCGTAGCCGGGCTTGCGGTGGATGTCGACCGTGCGCGCGAAGTCCGGTGCGCGCGCATCATCCAGCCAGAAGTAGTAGCTGAACCACCGGTCACTCCGGCTGATGGCCACCAGCTCACCGGACCGCTCGTGGTCCAGCCCCGCCTCGCGCTTGCCCTCCGCATCGAGCACCTGCTCGATGCCGTCGAGTTGCTCCAGCAGGGCTTTGACCTTGGGCACCAGCTCGGGACGCCGCACGTAAACGTGCGCTACCTGGTGATCGACCAGGGCGAAGGCATCCGATGCGCCGGGATCCAGCTTGTCCTCGCCCTGTTCATCGCGCGTGGCCAGCCAGCCTGCATTCCGCAAGGCGCGGTTGATGGCGACGTCACCGGTGACCGGTGTGATGCCATATTCCGACAGGACGATCACGCGGGCGCCATCGGCCTCCACCTTGCGGATGATGTCGCCGCAAACCTCGTCGATGGCGGCCACATCGGAAGGGATGTCGGGATGGGCGGGACCCAGCCTTTGCAGGTTGTAGTCCAGGTGCGGCAGGTAGACCAGGGTGAGCGCGGGCTTGCGCGTGTCGTAGACATGCATGGCGCAGTCCGCGATCCAGCGGCTGGAGATGATGTCCGCCGTGGGCCCCCAGAATCGAAACAGCGGGAAGTCACCCAACTTGGCGCGCAACTCGCCGTGCAAGCCCGAAGGCGAAGCGTAGAAATCCGGTACCTTGCGGCCATCGGCCTTGTAGATGGGCCGGGGCGTCACGCTCCAATCCACGTCGGCGTGCATGTTGTACCACCAGAAAAGCTTGGCACAGGTGAAGTCTGGATTGCGCCGACGGGCCTCGTGCCAGACTTTGTCACCCTGGATCAGGCCATTGTTCTGGCGCCAGAACAGGGGCTCCGCCAGATCGCGGAAGTACCAGCCGTTGGCCACGCAGCCATGGTCGCTGGGAGGCCTTCCCGTGAGGAAGGTGGCCTGCACCGAGCACGTCACCGCGGGGGTGACCGTGCTCAGCGGCCTCAGCCCCCCTCGCTCGGCCAGAGCGCGCAGATTCGGCGCATGGCTCAGCAAGGCCGGTGTCATCCCGACGACATTGAGCACGACGGTCTTTTGCACGCTGGGCCCCTCCTCAGCCGTGGACCACGGGGGTCTGGCCACGAAGCACGGAATTGCCTTCGAAGGCCTGGCGCTGGTCGATGAGCACATCCACCCCCGCTTCCTGTTCGTCGAGGCGGCCGCTTTGCGCGAAGAAAGCCAGCGGGTTGTCCCACACGATGGCGCGGATCGCAGCCTCGGCGATGCCCGCATCGCGCATGGCCTGCGCGGTCTTGGGCACCTTGAGCGGATCGCTCACGCCCCAGTCGGCGGCGCTGTTGATGATGATTCGTTCCGGCCCGTACTGCTTGACCAGCGCCACCATGCGTGCCTCGTCCATCTTGGTCTCCGGATAGATGGAGTGGCCGGCCCAGCAGCCGGTGTCCAGCACCAGGGGCAGCGTTTCCTCGGTGTTGTGGTCGATGAGCACCAGCTCGTCGCGGATGCCGCTCTCGCGGATGATCGCCAGGCTGCGCAAGGTGCCGGCCTTCTTGTCGCGGTGAGGGGTGTGGACCAGCACGGGCAGTTGATGCTTGACCGCCAGCTCCAGCTGAAGCAGGAAGTATTTTTCTTCCGCCTCCGTCTCATCGTCGAAGCCGATCTCGCCGACCGCCACCACACCGTCCTTCTCCAAGTAGTGGTCGAGCAAGGCGATCACACCGTCGGCCACATCGGGGTTGTTCGTTTCCTTGGGATTGAGGCCCAGCGTGCAGTAGTGGCGGATGCCGAACTGGCTGGCCCTGAAGCGCTCCCATCCGAGCAGGGACAGGAAATAGTCCTCGAAGGTGCCGACGTGGGTGCGCGGCTGTCCCATCCAGAATGCGGGCTCCACGACCACGGTCACGCCCGCGGCATTCATTGCGTGGTAGTCGTCGGTCGTGCGGGATGTCATGTGGACATGCGGGTCGAACATATTCATGAAGCGGGGTCTCCTGAACGGGGGGATGAGCCCATCGAGGGCATGGTGGGGTGAAAGGGTGTGCTGAGCGGTGAGCGCTCGGCCAGGCGATCCAGCAGGCCCTGCGTGTCTGCCGAGAGCGCACGGCCCGCCGCGCGCCGCTCGGAGGCGTACTCGCTGACCATGCGCCTCAGATCGCGGGTGAGGCGATCACTCAGGCCGACAACCCGCTCGATTGGCAGCTCGACGGACAAGGCCTTGAGGACAAGTTGATGGAAGGCCGCATCGGGGAAGTAGCGCGCAGGAAATTGGTTGTCGGACGCGATGGCATCGAACACGCTCCTCACGCTGCTGCGGCAGGCGTCGATGGCCAGTTCGGTGAAGCGCACAGGTTCGGGCAGCAGCACGAGGCCCTGCAGCAGCGCGCGCCGCTCGTCACTGTCACCCTTGAGGAAAAGCTGCCGCACAAAGGCCATGTGGGCGTGCATGGGCAGGCGGCCAAGGGCCAGCAAGGTCAGCAAGACCCTGGCGCAATCGACCGCGGACCAGGACTGCGGCGCATGCACCCCTCGCCTGAACAAGCTGCGGTGCAGCGCTGGCGGCAATTCGGTGTGCAGCCGGCGCAGGTGCCGTGCGGCCCGCGCATGGTGGGTCAGCAACACACCGCTCTCGGCCGCTCCAGGACATGAGGCTTCGGCCAGCGCCTGCGCCAGCCAGCCCCTCGCTGCATCACCCTGCGGTTGATCGGCCAGGGCATGGACGAGGTGGTCCTTCAGATCATGGGCGATCTGCGTGGTGTAGGGACGCAGCCGTGCCTGCGCTGGTGGCGCATGAGGAACATGGGGCAGAGTCATGTCGGCTCCAGCTCGGGCGTCAACCCCACCGGCCGGTAGGGCGAGGCCAGGTTCACCGCGTCCCGTTCCATTGCGGAAATGCGTGTATAGCGCGAGGCGATTTCCTCCAGCTCGCCGGATTCGAACACGTCGGCTGGCTGCGCAAAGCCGCCGGGCGCCCTTTGGGCAGCCAGGTCGATCACCACCTCCGGCCCTTGGCGGCGGTTGGCTGCCTGCAAGGCCGTGAGCCTGGGGCGCCTGTCAGCCTCATAGGCAGCAATGCCCGCCGCGAGGCTGCCTTCGTGCTGGCGCAAATGGTGCGCCAGGGCGCATGCATCGATGATGGACTGCGTGGCGCCGTTCGAGCCGATGGGGTACATCGCGTGGGCCGCATCCCCCATGAGCACGACATGCCCGCGTGACCACGTCGCCAGCGGCTCGCGATCGACCATGGGATAGACGAAGGTGTCGGGGCTGCCACGCATCAGCGCCTCGGGGCTCACGCCGCCCAGATCCCAGCCTTCGAACTCGCTGGCGAAGACCTCGGGTGACACTGGCTGGTTCCAGTCGCCACGCGCATAGCCTGCGTCCGGCTTCTCGGGCAAGGCGGCGGCCCAGTTCAGCAGGACGTCGCCGGACTCCCTGCGTGCCATGGGATACAGCACGACCTTGCGCAGCCCGTCGCCAGCGATGATCATGCTGCGTCCTGTCATGAAGGACGGCCCCCACAACATCCCGCGGAAAACCACCATTCCGTTCGCTGGAGGCGGCCCCTCTTGCGGATGGAGGACGCGGCGGATGACCGACCGGATGCCGTCCGCACCGATCACCAGGTCGGCGTGGTGGCGATGGGTCTGCCCCGTGTGGCGATTCACGCACTCGACGACATGGCCCGTGCCTTCGTCGACCAGCCCCACCACCTCCTGGCCAGCATGGACTCGGCCAGGCCCACCCTCTTCCAGCACACGCTTGAGCAGTTCGGCCTGCAGCCAGCCGCGGTGAATGGAAAGCTGGGGCCACCTGTAGCCAGCCGCCACACCGCGGTCTTCGCGCCATATGCGGTCACCCCGGTGGTTCATGTAGAACAGTTCGGCGGTCTGGATGCACTGTGGCAGCAAGCGTTCGAGCATGCCCAGCGAGTGAAGCTCACGCACGGCATGGGGCAACACATTGATGCCGGACCCAAGGGGGCCGATCACCGGCGAGCGCTCCAGCACCTGGATGTCGGTGAAACCATGTGCCCGCAACGCGATGGCCGCCGTCAGGCCGGCAATGCCCGCGCCCGCGATCAGGATGCGCGCTTGCTTCATGCAGCCTCCCCGCAGGCGACGCCTTCCTCGCGGCGCCCGCCTTCGTGCGTGACGGTGGGCGCCTGAGTGGCCTGGCCACGGCGCGCGCCGTTGGCGCGTTCCCGCATCAGGTGCTCGTTCTCACGCGTCAAGTCCAGGATCTTGCGCAGCAAGGCCACCGGCGCACCGCCACTGCCGTGCGCATACAGCGCCACTTCCTCGGCGTAAGCCTTGCGCGCGATGCCGATGTGCCGCCCCCGGAATACCTTGAGCAAAGTCATGAGTTCCGTCAGGCTCGTCGCGCTGCGCACCAGATTGCCATCCGGCTCGCCCGTGCAGGCATCGAGTGCTTCGGTCACCTTGGTCACCAGCGAGACATCATGGCAGTGGCGCTGGTAGAACGCCCGCCATGAGGGCAGGCTGTAGTGCACCGACTCCACCAGGAAGGTCTTGTAGTCGGCCTGATTGCGGTCAGACGCCCACACGCAAAGATCCACCAGCCAAAGGGGCGCCTGCGCCGCGGCGGGCCCCAAGTAGCGTTCGCCGCGAACAACGACATCTTCGAAATAGGGACGCAGCACCTGGGCAAAAAAGACAGGCGAGACCCGCTCGGTCACCGAGTCGATGGCGTCCACCATCGTCCTGCCTGATTCATGCAACATGCCGACCGTGGGCGCAAAACGCACGTCGTGCGGAGACATCGTGCTCAGGACATCGCTGATGGCCAAGGAGGCGCTCAGGCTGGGAAACACGCGAACGACCGCGTCCTGCAACCAAATCTCCTGTGGCTCACCCGTGTAACTGCGCCGCCGGGCACCAACAGGGTTCCACGACGTGTAGTGGTGGACCGTGTCGCGCGGGATCATGTTCGTCGCCGCCCCCAGGTCCACCAGGGGCTGCTCCACCTCAGGCACGGCCTGCACGGGCTCCACTCCGTGCCGTTTGAGAGAACCCAGGACAATTCCGATGTCTCGCATGGCGGCAAACGCCTTCTCCGAGGTGTCAATATGCGACTCCCGGGTTTGCTGCACCAAGTACTGAAGCAGACGAACGAGCCCGTCAGTATCTTTCGCGGCATTCATGGCCGGCAGACTGCTTAACCGCAAATCCGCATTCAAGGGGTCCTGCGCGCGGATGGCTTCCACGTTGAAATAGCACTTTTCGTGGAAGCAGCTGGCATCCAGTGAAATCATGTTCACCCCCAATTGAAATATTGATTTATCAAACTGCTGCGACAGCAGGTCTATGCACAAAGAATCCCTGGCTGAATAATTTTTTTGTAATTCTAAGGATGCGTGGTTTATTGTGAATAAACAAGCGACTCAATTTCTTTAAATTTCGTATACATCCGGCGTTATTTTCAAACATGACAAATTCATGAATAAAACAACGATCGATGAACTTGTGCTTGTCAGCAAGAAATATTTGCAAATTGACCACAAGCGCGAATATGACGACAAATGATTGGCATTGAACGTCAGGTACCGGAAATTTTCCTTTGCAGCAGAAGCGTCAATAAGAATGCGGCCACGGCCGTTGCCAGAGCTGGCGACAGGCCCAGGACGGATATGGCCAATGAATCAGCCAGCGAAATGCCGGCGATGAAGCCGCCCACGGCATGCCGGATATTGCGGTGCTGGGATGAAAAAACCATGCGCAGGCAATGACCGGTCCATAGTCCGAAAGCCAGCAGACACAGTGTCGTCTGCGCATCCAACGGCGCGACCAGGAGCACAGCCAGCATGGGGCAAAGCAATCCCACGAGGGGCCAGACCCGAATCACCTTGCCGGCTTGTTCGTGCTTGGCCACGTAGGTCAAGCCCATCAAATAGGCCAGCAACACCACCGCCCCGAGCCAGACGGCGTCCGGCACGGCACCGCCCGTGGCCGCAAGGGCACTCGTGATGTAGGTGAGCATGCGGCACAGCCCCATCACCAGCGGGCTGAAGCGATTGGCCTTGTGATCGTAGTTGTAGTAAATGACCACTGCCGTCAGCAATGCTCCCGAGGCGAAGGCGGGCCAACCCATGGGGGCCAGCATCACCAAGCCCAAACCCAGCATGCCGTACCCGGCGGCGAACACCGCGCGGGCTGACACCCTGCCGGAAGGAATGGGCCGTTCTGGCCGCTCACGCAGGTCGATGTCGCGGTCGAAGGCATCATTGAGGTACATGCCGGCCACATAGATCAGCGACAAGACTGCCATCAGCCGAAGCGTCATGCCCCATTCCTGCACGTGCCCCGACAACACCATCCCCGCAAGCACATTGCTCCAGACCGTGGGCAGGTTGGACACCCGCCCCAACTCCAGCGCGGTGCGCCACCCATTGCGTTTCATCATGACAGTTGATCCAGTACCCAGTTGAGTTCGCGTGCGATGGCCTCGTCCAGCGGGCTTGTCCGCCATCCGGGCGGCAACACGTTCCACGTGTAGGTTTCCACTTCCAGATGCGGTGCGATCGGCCGTTCGCGGTGGCGCGCGAGCAGCGCTTGCAGGAAGGGCTGGGTCGTCGTGAAGGCCCCCAGGTCATGGCACCAGACCGGCACGTGAAAATGAACGCGCCATTCCCGTGCCATGCCAAGATCGCCATCGTCCAGCGCAGCCAAGGCTTGCGGCAGATCATCGAAACGCCGCAACATCCCATCTTCGGACAGCCGTTCGACCACCTGGTGCAGGTAAACCGCATCGTCCAGTTCATCGAATGCACGGCGGGGCAATGCACCGGCACCGTCCGCCTGCAACCCCACACTGAGCTGTGCCTTGGCGATGCGGATGCCAGCGCCCTCCAGTGCCTTGAGGCAAGACAGCGGATCTTCGAACTCGACGGCAGCGTGACAGGCGTCGAGGCAGACCCCAAGGTGCGTCCGGAGCACTTGCTCCGCCAGCCGCTTGTCACCACCCAACCGGGCGGCCATGTCGGCCAAAGATTCCGGGTGCAGAACATGCGATTCGAAGAACCGCACCGTGTCGGCGCTGGTCTCCAGCAGGCAGGAAGGTTCTGGTTCCAACGCGAGCACGATGTGGCGCCCGGTGTCTTGCGCAATGCGGTTCAACCTCACCGCATGGCGCCGCAAGTTGGCGGCCATGGCATGCGCGCCGCCATCGCTTTCGTGCGCCAGGTGTGGCCGATAGCCGCCCGGCACGGTGCTGATCGTGCCCAGGCCATGGTCCTCCGGCAGCAGCGCCGCCAGCAGATCGGCCAGTTGGTCCGAATACCTGAGCCGGTCAGTTGCCCGCCAGTCCGGCAGGTAGACCTGGTCCTTCACGCGCTCGCCATGAAAGGCGCCATAAGGAAAGCCATTCAAGGTGAACACGTAGAGTCCATGGTCGGACAGGAACGCCTGAAAGGCCGCCAATGTTTCGGGCACCGCCAGCTCTTCGGCAGCCCGCGCCGACAGGCGCAGCCCCACGCCAAAGGGCTGGATTGGCGCGACACGGGCCTTCACCAAAGGCAGATGCGCTCGCAAGGCCAGAAAGGTGTCGGTCCAGCTTTCGCCCGGGTGCACATTGGTGCAGTAACTCAGGTGGACCGGGCCTGGATCCCCCGAAGGGCTGTTCAAGCGCATCGTGCGTGGTTCCGCGCGCGCAGCCAATCGATGCAGGCATTCATCATGGGATGGCGAACCTCATGGATTTCCCGCCCGCAGCCGATGGCGTCCAGCATCGTCACGGTCAGGTCGCCGCCAAGGTGTTCCTGGAACTCCGCGAGCCCGGCCATGACCTGCCTCCGCCCTTGCGCATCCTGCAGCTCGAAGGCCTCGTGCCACAACTTGAACCCGAGCCGCTCCAGCAAGTGGTGGAGCCGTTCCCCCTGGACCTCCGGAAGCAGGCCCGTCATGACGGCATAGCGGGTGTCGAGGGCCAGGCCGATGGCCACCGCCTCACCGTGCGTGAGCGTGTAGCCGCTGAGGTTCTCCAGCTTGTGCGCAGCCCAATGCCCAAAGTCAAGGGGCCTGGCACTGCCGAACTCGAAGGGATCGCCGCCTTGCCCAATGTGGCGCAAGTGCAGTTCCGCACAGCGGCGGATCATCCAGCGCATGGCCTGTGGCTCGAAGCTGCGCAAGCGTTCGACGTTTTTTTCCAACCATTCAAAAAACCCTCCGTCACGGATCGCCGCCACCTTCACCGCCTCGGCCATGCCCGCGATGCGATCGCGTTCCGGCAGCGTGGCAATGAAGCCATGGTCGTTGATGACCGCGAATGGCGGCGTGAAGGTCCCCAGGAAATTCTTGGCACCGAACGCGTTGATCGCCGTCTTCACGCCAACACCCGAATCGTTTTGCGCCAGCACCGTGGTAGGCACACGGATCACACGGATGCCCCGGTGCGTGGTGGCCGCGGCATAGCCGGCCATGTCCAGCACCGAGCCGCCCCCTACGATGACCAGGCAGGAGTGGCGGTCCATGCGAAGCTTGTGCAGCATGGTCTGAAGCCCCAGGACGGCATGGTGGTCGTTCTTGATCAGTTCGCCGCCCTTGACCAGAAGCGGCGCAGCCACCAGATCCAGGGC
Source organism: Aquabacterium sp. CECT 9606 (assembly GCF_918741295.1). Lineage (GTDB taxonomy): Bacteria > Pseudomonadota > Gammaproteobacteria > Burkholderiales > Burkholderiaceae_C > Aquabacterium. The sequence goes on along the minus strand of NZ_CAKKNB010000004.1, from coordinate 614,879 downwards.
GTCGGCATGCCGACAGGCATAGGCCTGGAATCCGCATACCAAGGTCGGGTCGGCCTGCGCCACTTGGCTGTCGAGCACGACCGCGAAACGGTGACGCCGTCCCGGCTCCTTGCGGCTGATGGCTTGCCGCAGCACCATGTTGTCCGGATCACGCAAGATGCCATCGGTGAAATAGACAGGGAAATCGAAAGGCACGCTGAAGCGTTGCTCAACCATGTCGGGGGCAGGCAAGGCCACGTGATGCGGCGCCTCCTCCGGGCTGCGCGGGACGATGCCGTTGAACTGGGACGTGCGTTGCGTCAGGACGAAGCTCATATCGGTGGTACTCAATGCGTCGGGGCGGGCAAGGCGCCCGACAGGATGTTCACAAGGTCATCGGTGTGCTCGATGTACCGACCGCCAAGCCGATAAGACGGGACAGAGCGGACCCCCAGTTGCACGGATCGGCGTTGATCCGCGCGCACCTCGTCGCGCTGCCAGTCGGAAGCCAGGCGCTGCGCGAACGCTTGGCCGGGCAGTCCCAAACGGCTTTCGGCCAGCGCGGCCAGCACCTCGGGCCGGCCGATGTCCTGGTCCTCCAGGAAATAAGCCCGCAGCAGCACTTCGACCATGGCGCCCGCCTGACCATGCTCGGCGGCCAGACGCACCGCGCGATGGCCATCCAGCGTTTGCGGGTAGCGGGACAACTTCAGGAAATCGAAGGGGATGCCCAAGCGCTGTCCGATGCGTTCGACCTGCTGCTGCATGGGCCGTGCCCGTTCGCCGTATTTCATGCGGTGGTAGCGCTGGAAAGGCAAACCGCCCTCGGGCAGTTGGGGGTCCAGCAGGTAGGGTGACCAGCGCACGCGCACCTCGCGGCCCAATGTTGCCAACGCCGCATCGAGCTGCGTCTTGCCAATCAGGCAGAAGGGGCAGACCAAGTCATAGAAAACCTCGATTTCGACAACATCTTCTGTATTCATCACAGCCTCTGTACGGAGAAGAAAAAGAAGAGCGAACGCCGACCGGTGACCCGGTTCAGGCGTGCGCTGTCGCCAGTGCGGTGGTGTAACTGAGGCCATCGGCGAAACGTTCGGAACGCCCCGACAGCATCTCTACCCGCCGCTTGATGCCCAGGCTTTCGCCCCGCATCGCCGCGATCCCGTCGCCATGCGCGGCGCCAGTCAGCCGCGTTGGCGCGATGCGGTGCAGGACACAACCTTGCGCGGACGGCACACCCAGCACATGGGCACAGGGCAGGACAGCAAACACCTGAAGAAGCGGAGGAGACCATGGACATGCCGCGCCTGGCACGCTGCCTGTGGTCCGCATCAGCACCACCTGTCCCAAATCCGCATGGTCGTTCACCGAGGATGAGGCCTTGAACGCCCGGCTGTACGCATCGCGAAAACAGCCCTCCTTCAAGGACCCGGACTCATCGGCCAAGCGACGCTTTTCCGGTCTCGTCACCTGTTCCCATTGAGCTGCCCAGTGGGCCGCGTTACCCAGGTCGGCCAGGTAAGCCGCGATCAGGGCGGCAGGCGCGTCAACGAACACCGAACAGGCCAACAAATGCTCGGGTGTGACAACAGGGGCGGTCCGGCCGTTATCCCGCTCCAACACCGCTTTGAGACGCAGCAACTCGGCCCGGTGCGCGATGGCGTCGAAGCCTTGCTGGCCCAACGTCGTTTCCACGTCCGGACGCTTGAAGCTGATCCAATGCACGTGCACCCCGCCGTCTGAGGCGGGCAGAAGGCACAGCCGATGGACCACCGACAGGTGATCCATGCTCTTGCCACACTGCCACTCGAGCATGGGCACCTCGGGATGCGCCAGCGTTGCAACCCGCATGTAGATGCGTTGGCCGGATGCCGTCACCTCGCCAATCCACGTGTTGGCCGCGATCTGCTCGTGCACCCGGGTGCCCAGCGTCCACATCGACAGATGATTCAGGTCGGACAGGAAGGAAAAGGCCCTGGCCACCTCCACCCCGACGTGAACGGACACCGGCACGGTATGCTTTTCCATGCACCCTCCTCCACCGTGCCTGCTGCAGCCGCTCAAAAGCGAACGAGCTGCGCCTTGCTGCCATGCGTGCCGTAGTTGGTCACGTAGATGCGCCCACTGCGGTCAACAGCGATGGCGGTGGGATAGGCCAGGCCCGTCGAGGCCACCTTGGTCCGAGTCCCGTTTGGCAGGATCCGCGTCACAGCGCCGGTCACATCCCCCGATGTCAGACCGTTGTGCGCCAACTCCAGGACATAGAGGCTGCCGTCAGGGCCAAACGTCAGGTCGATGATGTTCGAGAAGTTGTCGGCGAACACGGTTGGTGCGCCACTGGCGCCGAAGCGGAAAACCCGCGCCGCGCCCTTGGGATAAGGGAAACCGGTGAACTCGGCCACGAAATGCGCGCCATCGGGGCCGACGACCACCGCCGTCGGCACGGACTGCACCGGCAAGGTGGCACCGGCAGGTAGCCCCAGGTCGGCCGGCGCTGGGAAGTGCCGTTCAGGAAATGCGTACCTCGCGCTGACCTGACCGTCGAATCGGATCTTCAGCACGTCGTTGGCGCCCGCATCGGTGGCGATCAAGCCGTGGCGGGAGAAAGCGAGGCCGGAAGGATTGCTCTCCAGTTCGCCTCCATCGGGATTGTGGGCGTCTTCAAAGGCTGACAGGTTCGCCACATCGAAGGAAATGGACGGTGTCGTCAGCGAATGCCACAACACGTGACCGAAACGCTTGTCGGCCGAAGCCAGTTGGCCACGTTGTTCCGGATCCCCGTAGTTCGCCACGGTGAAGAGCACTGAAGGACCCAGCAGCTTGATCCGGGAAGGTCCGATGGCGAAACCACCGTTGGGCCCCGCGATGGAAGGCAGATTCTTGATGACGCGTTCAACCTGGCCATTCGACACCCGGGCAATGGCGCCAGACGGACCATAGCAATCGTCGTAGTCGCCATTGGCACTGGTTAGACAGACTCCGCCCTTGCCACCGTTGCCGGCTTCCGTCACGTAGACGACGGGAGACCCGGATGATTCGTCGATAGCGATGCCCCGAGGATTCGAGAGCCCCTCGGCCAGCACCGTGAAGGGACTGGGACCACTCGGCTCCGGCGACGTGTCTACGCCGCCATGTGGACCGGCGTGGGCCCATGCCGCGGACGGCAGCGCGGTGTGCAGGATCAGCGCCAGAGCGGCCAGGGAGAACCGGCCTTTGGAGACCATGGGGGATCGTTTCATTGCGGCTTCCTCACTCGTTCGTGAAAGGTTGGGTGAAAGTGTTGCGATTGGGAGAATCAGGCAGCCGGCCTGGCACGCGACCAAGGCTGCCCAAGTGACCACGCCCGAGGCGTCAGCGCCTGCGGCAACAAAGATTGATCCAACTGCTCGCCGGCATCTCCGGTTGCGAACAGCGTGGTGTCGGGATGCCGGAAGGCCCAGTGGTAGATCCCTGCCACGCCGGCCGCGCTCTTCGGTCCGATGAAGGCGACCAGGGACTGCTCGAACACATCGGGCGGAAGCGGCACATAGCTGAGGGGACGACCCACCGCTTCGGACAACTGCGCGGCAAGTTCATGGCCCTGCAACGGGCTCGACCCGATGAGCACAGGGGCGGCCGGCACATTGTCCAGCGAGTGGGCTGCCACCACGGCCCGCCCGAGGTCGGCCAACGAGAGCCATGACACCCGGGTCTGCGCCGGCAGTGGGTAATGCAATTGGCCGTGCTCCTGCATGCCGGCCAGGCTGGGCGGCGCCAGCAGGTTCTCAAGGTAAATGGAAGGCTTCAGCGTGACAATCTCGACGCTGCTGGCGCGCAGGATGGCGTCGGCGCCATTGCGTGTGTCGAAGGCAGCCACATCGGACCGCACATGGGGCGTTCGCGTGTTGGCATTGAAGACGATGCGCCGCACGTGGTTTCGCTCAGCAGCCCGTGAGATGTTCATGGCATAGGCGTCTGTCACCTCGGGGTTGTATTCCAGCGGCAAAGTCACCGTGAGGTGGGTCACGCCCTTGAAAGCTTCGAGGAGGGCATCGCCGTCCGCAAGATCCGCCACCACCCGTTGTGCGCCTGCGGGCACAGGGCCGGCTTCGGACCGCACCAGCACCTTGACCTGTTGCCCCCGCCCCAGCAATTCGCGGGCGATGGCCGAACCTTGCGCACCGGAACCACCAAGGACCAAATGTTGTTGTATCTGTTGACTGGACATAGAATCGCCCTCATTCGTAAGTAGTTTTCAAATTTTATTAAGGGGGTTTCATGCACACAATAATCAGAAGGCTCGAATTAATTAAAATTCGTCCATGAAACGGCCTGCAGACGTTTTGTCATATGTGTTTGACCGCCTGCGCCTCCAGGGTATATTTGTCAGTGAATGGCAAACGACCACCCCCTGGGCCATCCAGGGCGAGCAGGAGTCCTGCGCACTGCTTCATTACATGATTCAAGGCGATGCCGTGATCCAAATGGAGGGGCGCGAGCCCGTGACCCTCCATGAAGGCGATCTGGCGATGTTCCCCCGCGGGCAAGGCCATTCCATTGGCGACGCCTTGAATAGCAAGCCCCAGGAACTGAAGGACCTGCTGCCCGAAAGAAGCGCCGAGAAATTCAGCGTCCTGCAGTTTGGTGGCGGAGGCCGAAAAAACCAAATGCTGTGCGCGGGCCTGCATTTCGAAGCCGACAGCGTCCGGCTCATATACCAGCTATTACCGCCGCTGATGATCATTTCGGCGGCACAAATTGAAACAGAACCATTGCTTTCCCACACCCTGGATGGCGTGAAAAGTGAATTAAAGGTATATGGCGAGGGGCGCAATGTCGTGCTCGTGCATGGTTTCGAGCTCGTGTATGTGCTGGGACTTCGGGTGGCGATGCGGGATGCGGGCCGTTTCAGCCGCTTTTCCATCGCGCTGCAGCACCAGGGCATTGGCCAGGCGCTCATGGCGATGCATGAGGACTTCGCCAGACAGTGGACCCTCGACTCATTGGCCGAGGAGGCCGGGGTCTCCCGGTCGTCCTTCGCACGCACCTTCAAGGAGTTGGTGGGCGAGACCCCTCGGCAGCACCTGGTGCGTCACCGCCTAGCCGAAGCGCAACGCCTTCTCAACACGACCTCTCTGCCTTTGAGCGACATCGCCGAGCGCATCGGCTATGAAAGCGTCGTGGGCCTGCATCTGGCGTTCAACAACCATTTCGGAATCCCGCCAGGAGCATATCGAAAGCAACACCGCACCCCTTTAGAGGTGAAGCCTGAAGCGACACGGCAACCGTGAATCAATGCAAAAAGCCCTGATGCTTGCGCATCAGGGCTTTGCATTTTGGCGGAGTGGACGGGACTCGAACCCGCGACCCCCGGCGTGACAGGCCGGTATTCTAACCAACTGAACTACCACTCCGCAGTGGTTTAACTGACAAAAACTGGCGTCTCCTAGGGGATTCGAACCCCTGTAGCCACCGTGAAAGGGTGGTGTCCTAGGCCTCTAGACGAAGGAGACTCGTCCTCATAACTCAACGCTCGGGAACAAACCAAGCCGCCCATTTGACGCCACCTTTTGAATGGTGGAGGTAAGCGGGATCGAACCGCTGACCTCTTGCATGCCATGCAAGCGCTCTCCCAGCTGAGCTATACCCCCATCGTGGTTCACTTGCGGTGACTTGCACGGCAGGGCGACAAACTGGCACCGAGACTTGTTCCCAACAAAATCAACTCGTCAATCAACATGGCGGAGTGGACGGGACTCGAACCCGCGACCCCCGGCGTGACAGGCCGGTATTCTAACCAACTGAACTACCACTCCGCAGTGGTTTAACTGACAACTAACTGGCGTCTCCTAGGGGATTCGAACCCCTGTAGCCACCGTGAAAGGGTGGTGTCCTAGGCCTCTAGACGAAGGAGACAAAATCTTTTCTACCTGTTCGACACTTCGCTTTTCAAAGCACACCAGACACCAAATTTGGTGGAGGTAAGCGGGATCGAACCGCTGACCTCTTGCATGCCATGCAAGCGCTCTCCCAGCTGAGCTATACCCCCGTCAACGGTTTCTGTTTTTCAACATTCCACCATTTTGTTGGTCTGCCCGGCTGCTTTGACTAAACAAAGCGTCGTTCAAGCAAGACCAAAAGTATACATCGATTTTTGACGTTTTATCAAGTCAGCTGCAAACGTTTCAACACGTTTTCACGCTCGAACAACTCCAGCACCGCATCGACCGATGGTGTTTGCGAACGACCACACACCAGCAGCCGCACGGGGATGGCCAGTTGGGGCATCTTCAAGCTGAACTGGGCCAGGGTCTCTTTCAAGGCCAGCGCAATGGAGGCCTTGTCCCAGGTGACAGTGGCCAGGCGCTCGCGCAGGGCGGCCACAGCGGGCTTGACGGCATCAGTCAGCTGGGCGACCAGTTCTTCGGCAGGCGGTTGCACATCGGTCACATACATGGACAACCAGTCGGCCAATTCCACCGTGGTCGAGCATCGATCCTTGAACAGAGCGCAAGCACGGTTCAACAAATCACCCGAGGCCAGCGCGGCAGGCACCTGCACACCGCGGGCCGCCCATTGACCACGCACCAAGGGCGCCAACACCTCGTCGGCGGTCGTCTTCATGTGTTGTTGGGCCACCCAGCGCAGCTTGGCTTCGTCGAACTGGCCGGCGCTCTTGCCCAGGTGATCCAGGTTGAACCACTCGACCAGTTGCTGGCGCGAGAAAATCTCGTCGTCACCATGGCTCCAGCCCAGGCGGGCCAGGTAGTTCACCACGGCATCGGCCAGGTAGCCTTCATCGCGGTACTGCGTGACGGCCTTGGCACCATGGCGCTTGGACATCTTCTCGCCCTGCTCGTTGAGCACTGTGGGCAAGTGGGCATAGACCGGTGGCTCGTGGCCCAAGGCGCGCAAGATGTTGATCTGGCGCGGCGTGTTGTTGACATGGTCGTCACCGCGGATCACGTGGGTGATGGCCATGTCAAGGTCGTCGATCACCACGCAGAAGTTGTAGGTGGGCGTGCCGTCAGGGCGCGCGATCACCAGGTCGTCCAGCTCATCGTTGCTGATCTCGATGCGGCCCTTGACCTTGTCGTCCCACACCACCGAACCACCCACGGGGTTCTTGAAGCGCAGCACGGGTTGCACACCCTCGGGCACGGGCGGCAGCGTCTTGCCGGGCTCGGGGCGCCAGGTGCCGTCGTAGCGGGGCTTTTCCTTGTTGGCCATCTGGCGCTCGCGCAGCGCGTCCAGCTCGGTCGTGCTCATGTAGCAGGGGTAGACCAGGCCTTTGGCCACCATGTCCTGCAGCGCGGCCTTGTAGCGGTCCATGCGCTGCATTTGGTAGAACGGACCTTCGTCGATGTCCAGGCCCAGCCACTGCATGCTTTCCAGGATCACGTCGACGGCCTCTTGCGACGAACGCTCGACGTCGGTGTCCTCGATGCGCAGGATGAACACGCCCTTGGAGGCGCGCGCGAAAGCCCACGGGTACAGGGCCGAGCGGATGTTGCCCAGGTGGATGAAACCGGTGGGCGACGGGGCAAAACGGGTGCGGACTTGGGTCATGGGATCGTGGAAAACGCAGGTATCAAGCGATGCTGTTCAGGCCCGAGGCCAGGTCGGCCTTGAGGTCTTCGATGTGTTCAAGGCCCACGGCCACGCGGATCATGCCCTGCGTGATGCCGGCGGCCTGGCGCTGGTCTTCGCTCAGGCGGCCGTGCGAGGTCGTGGCCGGGTGGGTGATGGTGGTCTTGGTGTCGCCCAGGTTGGACGTGATCGAACAGATGCGGGTGTGGTCGATCACGGCGAAGGCATTGCGGCGCGCAGCGTCGGCACCCTCGCCTTTCGTGATGAAGCTCACCACGGCGCCGCCCAGGCCGCCTTGTTGCTTCATTGCCAGTTCGTGCTGTGGGTGCGAGGGCAAGCCGGGGTAGTACACGCGCTCGACGCTGGGTTGCGCTTCCAACCAGCGCGCCAGTGCCAGCGCATTGGCGCTTTGCGCGGCCATCCGGATCGACAGCGTTTCCAGGCCCTTGAGCACGACCCAGGCATTGAAGGGCGACAGGCTCATGCCCGCACTGCGCATCACGGGCACGAACACGTTCTCGATGAGTTGTTCGCTGCCGCAGAGGGCACCGGCCACCACGCGGCCCTGGCCGTCCAGGTACTTGGTGCCGGAGTGGATGATCAGGTCGGCGCCCAGCTTGGCAGGGCGCTGCAGGGCGGGCGAACAGAAGCAGTTGTCGACCGCCAGCAAGGCACCCGCGGCATGCGCCACCTCGGCCAGTTGCGCGATGTCGCAAACCTCGGTCAGCGGGTTGCTGGGCGTTTCGGCGAACAACAGCTTGGTGTTGGGCTGGATGGCCGCGCGCCATTCGGCCACATCAGTCTGCGACACGAAGGTGGTCTGCACGCCGAACTTGCCGAACTCGCCTTGCAGCAGCTTGATGGTCGAGCCGAACACGCTGCGCGAGCACACCACATGATCGCCAGCCTTGAGCAAGCCCATCACCAACAGCATGATGGCCGACATGCCGCTGGACGTGGCGATCGCGGCTTCCGTGCCTTCGAGCGCGGCCAGGCGGCGCTCGAACATCATCGTGGTCGGGTTGGAGAAACGCGTGTAGACGAAGGCTTCTTCTTCGTTGGCGAAACGGGCTGCCGCCGTGGCCGCGTCCGGGTGGTTGAAGCTGCTGGTCAGGAACAGCCCTTCGGAGTTCTCACCCCACTCGGTGGCGGGCAGGCCCTCGCGCACGGCGAGGGTTTCCAGGCGAACGTCGGGCGCGAACGCCTTGCGCGGCAGGCGCTTTTTCTCGGGCTTGGGATCAAGCGTGCTCATGGTGGCGATCAGTCCGGTGAGTGCTGCAAGGCCAGGCGCGAGTGGTCAGCGTCGTCCTCGCCCTTTTGCGTCAGGCGCTGCGATTCGATGGCCGCGAAGTCTTCGGCGCTGACGTCACCCGTGATGTAGACGCCATCGAAGCACGAAGCCTCGAAGCTCTTGATGCCAGGGTTCAGTTTGGCCACGACCTTCTTCATCGCGTCCACATCCTGGTAAATCAACGCATCGCAACCGATGATCTGGCGGATCTCTTCCACGTTGCGGTTGTGCGCCACCAATTCTTCCTTGGTGGGCATGTCGATGCCGTAGACATTGGGGTAGCGCACTGGCGGCGCGGCCGAAGCCAGGTAGACCTTGTTGGCGCCAGCCTCGCGGGCCATCTGCACGATCTCTCGTGAAGTGGTGCCACGCACGATGGAGTCATCCACCAGCAACACGTTGCGGCCCTTGAACTCCATGCCGATGGCATTGAGCTTCTGGCGCACGGATTTCTTGCGCACGCCCTGCCCCGGCATGATGAAGGTGCGGCCCACATAGCGGTTCTTGACGAAGCCTTCGCGGTAGGGCTTGCCCAGCTTTTGCGCCAGTTGCATCGCCGAGGGGCGGCTCGATTCGGGGATCGGGATGACCACGTCGATCTCGGACGGCGGCATGGTCGAGATGACGCGCTGCGCCAGCGTCTCGCCCATGTTCAGGCGCGCCTGGTAAACCGAGATGCCGTCCATGACCGAATCAGGACGAGCCAGGTAGACGTACTCGAACATGCAGGGGTTGAGCACGGGGTTTTCGGCGCACTGCTCAGCGTGGACCTGGCCATTCAAGTCGATGAACAGGGCCTCGCCAGGCTTCACGTCGCGCACAAATTTGTGGCCGGTGCCTTCCAGGGCCACGGACTCGCTGGAGACCATCACCGTGGGGCCTTCAGGCAGGTCGGCCACGCCATAGCACAGGGGGCGGATGCCATAAGGATCGCGAAAAGCCAGCAGGCCATGTCCGGCGATCAGGCAGACCACGGCGTATGAGCCCTTGATACGCTTGTGCACGGCACGCACGGCGGTGAAGACAGCTTCGGGCGTCAGCGGGCCCTTGACGCCCACGCGCTCCAGTTCGTGTGCCAACACATTGAGCAGCACCTCGGAGTCGCTCTCGGTGTTGATGTGGCGGCGGTCAATGTCGAACAGCTCACGCTTGAGTCCATGCGCATTGGTTAGGTTGCCGTTGTGCACCAGCACCAGGCCGAAAGGCGCGTTCACGTAGAAGGGCTGGGCCTCTTCTTCGTTGAAGGCATTGCCGGCGGTGGGGTACCGCACCTGACCCAGGCCAACCGTGCCGGGCAGCGCACGCATATTGCGGGTGCGGAACACGTCTTTCACCATGCCGCGAGCCTTGTGCATGAAGAACTTGCGTCCCAGTGCATCCGGCCCGGCGGTCACGATGCCGGCGGCGTCTTGACCCCGGTGCTGCAGCAGCAGCAAGGCGTCATAGATCAGTTGATTGACAGGCGTCTTCGAAATCACACCGACGATGCCGCACATGGTTCACCTCTTCCGCAAAAACAAACAACAACGCAAATTCAATTCAAGGCTGCTCGGGCAGGAATTTGACCACCTGCTCGGGCAGAACAGGCCTCAGGCCTGTCAGCAACATCTGTAAGCCCGCCACGCCGCGTGATGATTGCCACGGTTCCCAGGTCCGCATTGGCGTCATGCTCACCACCGTGCACACGATCAAGGCCACCAGCACCCCACGCAACAACCCAAACCCGGCACCCAGAACACGGTCTGGTCCGCTGAGCACCGATGCTTTGATCATTTGGGCCACCGCCCATGAAATCAAGGCCCAAACCAGCCAAGCCACCACAAACACCACCAGCATGCCCGAGATCAGGTTCAAGCGAGAACCTGGCTCGCCCACCGGAATCAAGCGAGCGCCCTCTGGCCCATACCACTGGGCTGCAAAATAGGCCACAGCCCACCCCAGCAAGGCCAGCACTTCGGTCACCAGCCCGCGCCAGGCCCCCACGATGATGGACAGGAGCAAGCCCAGGGCCAGCACCACATCCACCAAGGTCCAGGCGCTGCCGTCCACCACGGTGGTCACAAGGTCAGCAAGGCACTGGTCATGCCGGCCTTGCGCAAGGTGTCCATGGCTTTGTCGGCTTCAGCCTTGTTGGCATAAGGGCCCACGCGAACGCGGATCTTCTTGCCGCCATTGACGGTCACTTCCTGGGTATAGGTCTTGACGCCAGCACGCTCGGCCTTCAATCGCACTTCGCGGGCCGTGGGCAGGTCGGAAAAAGCACCAATTTGCACCACATAGCGCGTGGCCGCCGCCTCGGCAGAAGCAGGCTTGGCGGCCGGCTTGGCATCTGCGGGTGCTGCGGCGGTCTTGGCAACGGCCGGCTTGCCTTCCAGCAAGGATTTGGCACGTGCTGCATCCTTGGCGACCGCGTTTTCCGCCACCACCACAGGCTTGGCAGGCTCTTTCTTGACCGCCTCTTTGGCAGGGGTGGGCTTGACGACGGCTGCCACGGCTTGCGAAGCCTGCGCACGCGCTGGCGCTGGTTTGCTGACCACGGGCGGTGCTTCGGCAGCTTCCTTGGCGGATTCGGGCGGGGCCTCAGTCACCGGCACAGTCACGCTCGCAATGGAGGGCGCCGGCCTGGACGACACTGCGGCACCACCACGAGGCACGGCAGACACCACCTGCACATCGGGGCTCAAAGGCCGGGGCTGGGTTTCAAACAACCATGGCAGGCCGACCACGCCCACACCCACCAGCACCACCATGCCGACCAGGCGGCGGCGGGCGCGCACGCGCGCCACCTCGATGTCGGCCGATGACAGCGGCGAGACGTCAGCCACGGCGGGTGTGGATCGCTGACGAAGGCGCTGTAGGAACGATGGCAACGACATGCTCGGTGGGTCGGCGGGTTATGGAGTCAGTGGAGGTGAGGCGCGTTCAGCCGGGGCAGGCCCTCGTGCAACACGCCGCCGACGGTGAAGAATGAACCAAAGACGATGATTCTATCCGTCGGCCCCGCCGCGGCCAACGCCGCGTGCAGGCCGGCCATCGGGTCCGCATGGGTTGTGACCGTGGGTTGGGCGCGTACCAGCGAGCTGCTTTGCCCCGAAATCGCGCGCACGACATCGGCCAATTGCGCCGCACTGGCCGCCCGCTCCGTGGGCAACTCGCAGCAATACCAGGCATCGATCACCTGGGTCAATTTGGCGACCATGCCGGCCAGGTCCTTGTCGGCCATGGCGCCCCACACCGCGTGGGTCTTGGGCGAAAAGCCCATCTGGTCGAGATTGGCCGCCAGGGTGGCCGCGGCATGCGGGTTGTGGGCCACATCCAGGATCAAGGTGGGCTGCCCCGGAATGATCTGGAAACGCCCCGGCAATTCCACAGTGGCCAGCCCAGTGCGCACGGCCTGGGCCGACACGGGCAGGCGTTGCCGCACGGCGTCCAGCGCGGCCAACACGCCCGAGGCGTTCAGCAGCTGGTTGACCCCACGCAAGGAGGGATAAGCCATGCCGTTGAAACGCTTGTGGCGCCCCGCCCAGGACCACTGCTGGCGATCGCCCGAGTAATTGAAATCACGGGCGAACAGCCACAGGTCGGCACCCAGCGCCTGGGCATGGTCGACCACGCTTTGCGGTGGCTGGGGGTCGGACACGATGGCCGGTCGACCTGCTCGCAAAATGCCAGCCTTCTCGCGGCCAATGGCTTCGCGATCGGGGCCCAGGTAATCCATGTGGTCCAGGTCGATGCTGGTGATGATGGCGCAGTCGGGGTCGACCACATTGACGGCGTCCAGCCGGCCACCCAAGCCCACCTCCAACACCACCGCGTCCAAGCCAGCCAGGGCCAGCAAACGCATGATGGTCAGGGTAGTGAATTCGAAGTAGGTCAGCGCCAGCTCGCCCCGGGCGTCCTCCACCGCCGCAAAGTGCGGCAACAGCTCTTCGGCCTTCACAGACAGGCCCATCACGCGGCAACGCTCTTCAAAATGCACCAAGTGAGGTGATCCGTAGACGCCCACCTTGAACCCCGCCGACAGCAAGATGTTCTCGATCATGGCGCAGGTCGAACCCTTGCCATTGGTGCCGGCCACGGTGAACACAACGGGGGGCGTGGTGTCTGCTGGCTCATCCGCATCGAGCCCACAGGGTGTGCCCAAGGTGACTGCCATGCGCTGCCAGACCTGCGACACGCGCTCGAGCCCCAGGTCAATGGTGACCGGGTGCAAGCGCTCGCAATGCGACAGCCACTCGGCCAGCGTGGTGGGTCGTGAAGTATCGTTGGGGGCGTCGGAAGGGGTGCTCATGAACAATCAGATCGCGCCAGAAAACGGAAACGGGCTGCAAACAGCGCAGCCCGCATGGTGGAATGAATCGACAAAATCAGCAGTGAAGGCGCTGGCGTTCCTCAGGCCACCAGGGCATCGACCGGCTGGCGCAGCAACATGGCCAGCGAGCGGGCGATGACCATGCGCAATTCGCGGCGGTCGATGATCATGTCGACCCCGCCCTTTTGCATCAGGAATTCTGAGCGCTGGAAACCCTCGGGCAGCTTCTCGCGCACGGTGTTCTCGATGACCCGCGGGCCGGCAAAGCCGATCAGCGCCTTGGGCTCGGCGATCACGATGTCGCCCATGAAGGCGAAACTGGCCGATACGCCGCCCATGGTGGGGTCGGTAAGCACGCTGATGTAGGGCAGCTTGGCTTTGGCCAGCAAAGTCAGGGCCGCGTTGGTCTTGGCCATCTGCATCAGGCTGAGCAAGCCCTCTTGCATGCGGGCGCCACCCGTGGCTGTGAAGGACACGAAAGGCATCTTCTGCTCTACCGCGGCCTCAACGCCACGCACAAAGCGCTCGCCCACCACAGAGCCCATCGAGCCACCCATGAAATCGAACTCGAAGCAGGCGGCCACCACCGGAATGCTGTGCACTGAACCGCCAACGACCACCAAGGCATCGGTCTCACCCGTGGCTTCCATGCCCTGCTTGAGGCGGTCTGGGTACTTCTTGTTGTCCTTGAACTTCAAGGCATCGACCGGCAGCACTTCCTGACCCAGCTCGAAGCGCCCTTCGGCGTCGAGGAAGGCGTCCAGGCGGGCGCGCGCGCCAATGCGGTGATGGTGGCCACACTTGGGGCACACATTCACATTGGCTTCCAGGTCGTTTTTGTAGAGCACCGTTTCGCACGATGGGCATTTGACCCACAGGCCCTCGGGCACCTGCCGACGCTCTGAAGGGTCGGTGGGTTGAATCTTGGGCGGAAGCAGTTTTTCAAGCCAGCTCATGTCAGGCTCCTTTCAAGGAATCCAGGGCCGTGCGGATCTCGGAAATGAAATCACTGGCGGCCTTCACCACGGTCTCGGGCGATTGCGTTTCCAGCAATTGCACGATGCGCGAACCAATCACCACGGCGTCGGACACCGCGGCCACGGCCTTGGCGGTCTCGGCATCGCGGATGCCAAAGCCAACACCGACAGGCGTGTTCACATGGGACTTGATCAGCGGCACCATCCGGGCCACCGCATCGGTGTCCAGATGGCCGGCGCCGGTCACGCCCTTGAGCGACACGTAATACACATAGCCACTGGCCACCTTGCCAACCTGCGCCATGCGCTCTTCGGTTGAGGTGGGGGCCAGCAGGAAGATGGGGGCCAGGTCGACCGCTTTCAGACGCGCAGCGAACTGCTCGCATTCTTCGGGCGGGTAGTCCACGACCAAGACGCCATCGACGCCCACAGCCTTGGCATCCTTCACGAAGGCACCCTCACCCACACGGTGGTCGTAGGCTTCGATGGGGTTGGCATAGCCCATCAGCACCACCGGCGTAGTCGTATTGCGCTCGCGAAAGCGCTTCACATCGGCCAGCACGTGCTTGAGCGAAATGCCTTTGACCAAAGCGCGCTCGGCCGCCTTCTGAATGACCGGGCCATCGGCCATCGGGTCAGAGAAGGGCACGCCCAGCTCGATCACGTCGGCGCCGGCATCGGCCATGGCCCACATCAACTCGGGCGTCAACTCAGGAAACGGATCACCGCAGGTGATGTAAGGGATCAGGGCCTTGCGTCCCTGGTCGCGCAGGGTGGCGAAGGTGGCATCAATGCGGTTGCTCATGCCTGCGCGCCCTTCACGGTCACGCCGCGCTGCGAAGGCCGGTCATAGAACTCGGTGCCCGACAGGTCGGCCACGGTGCCGATGTCCTTGTCGCCTCGGCCGGACAGGTTCACCAGGATGTGCTGGTCAGGGCGCATGGTGGGGGCCAGCTTCATGGCGTAGGCCACCGCGTGGCTGGATTCCAGCGCCGGGATGATGCCTTCGGTGCGGCACAGGCGGTGGAAGGCTTCGAGCGCTTCCTTGTCGGTGATGCCGACGTATTCGGCACGGCCGATGTCCTTGAGATAGGCATGCTCGGGGCCCACGCCGGGGTAATCCAGGCCGGCCGAAATGGAGTGCGTCTCGGTGATCTGGCCGTTTTCGTCTTGCAGCAGGTACGTGCGGTTGCCGTGCAGCACGCCCGACACGCCTTTTTGCAGGGACATCGAATGCTTGCCACTCTCATAGCCCTCGCCCGCCGCCTCCACGCCAATCAGGCGCACGTTCTCGTGCTGGATGTAGGGGTAGAAAATGCCCATGGCGTTGCTGCCACCACCCACGCACGCAATCACGGCATCAGGCTGGCGGCCAATCTTGGTGGGCATCTGCGTGAGGCACTCTTCGCCAATCACGCTCTGGAAATCACGCACCATGGCAGGGTAAGGCGAAGGGCCCGCCACCGTGCCGATGATGTAGAAGGTGTTCTCGACATTGGTCACCCAATCGCGCATGGCCTCGTTCAGCGCGTCTTTCAAGGTGCGGCTGCCGGATTCAACCGGCACCACCTTGGCGCCCAGCAAATGCATGCGGTAGACATTGGGCGATTGGCGCTTGACGTCTTCCGCACCCATGTAGACCACGCACTCCATGCCATAGCGCGCGCAAATGGTGGCGGTGGCCACGCCATGCTGCCCGGCGCCGGTCTCGGCGATCACGCGGGGCTTGCCCATGCGCTTGGCCAGCAAAGCCTGCCCGATGGTGTTGTTGATCTTGTGGGCGCCGGTGTGGTTGAGGTCTTCCCGCTTGAGGTAGATCTGCGCACCGCCCAGTTCACGGCTGAGGCGCTCAGCGTGGTAAATCGGGCTGGGACGCCCGACGAAATCGGCCAACTCACGCTTGAACTCGGCGATGAAGTCCGGATCGTGGCGGTAATGCTCGTAGGCGTTTTTGAGCTCGTCCAGCGCGTGGATCAGCGTCTCAGAGACGAACGTGCCGCCATAGGGCCCGAAATGGCCCTTGGCGTCGGGCTGTTGATAATTCAGCATAGCTCTCTAAAGATTCTTCAATCAATCCGCGCGGGGCTGATGGGTTTCGGCACATTGCCGATCGGCCGCCCGCACGGCCTGACAGAACTGGCGCATCAGCGCGGCATCCTTGATGCCCTTGCCCGATTCCACACCAGAACTCACATCCACGGCCCAGGGCCTCACATTCAACACGCCCTTGGCCACATTGCCGGGGTTCAAGCCCGCCGACAGGATCATGGGGCACGGCAGTTGCGAAGGCAACCAAGACCAGTCGAACAACTCTCCGCCGCCCCCATACCCTTCCACATGGGCATCGACCAGCATGGCCTGGGCTTTGGGAAAGCGCTGGGCGAAGTCTAACAAATTGAAACCGCTTGCCATCCGGGCGGCCCTGATGTAAGGGTGTCCGGAATCCTCGCACTGCGCGGCCGACTCGTCGCCATGGAACTGCAGCAGGGCCTGGGGCAGCGCGGCAATGGACTCGCGCACGAACGATTCATTGGCATTGACCAGCAGCAACACTGGCGTGACAAAGGGAGGCAACTGGCGCGCCAAAGCCTGCGCACGCGCCAAAGTGACGTGGCGGGGGCTCTTTTCATAGAGAACAAAGCCCACAGCATCGACACCCGCATCGACGGCTGCATCCACATCGGCCTCTCGCGTCAATCCGCAAATCTTGATGCGGGTGCGGTGGTCGGCAGGCAAATCGCGAAAAGGAATCATGTCCGATCAGTCAGGAAGCCATTGGAAAGCGGGCACCTCAGAAGGCAGCCCCCAACGCTCATCGTAGCGCGGCCCCAAAAAGTACAGGCCCTCAGGGGCAAAGGTGGGCGCGGCAATCTTGCGGTCACGGGCGTCCAGAACGGCCTGCATCCACGAGATCGGCTGCGCGCCCGTGCCCACCGTCACCAGGCAACCCATGAGGTTGCGAATCATGTGGTGCAGGAAGGCATTGCCTTCGAAATCAAAGCGCCAGTAGACACCTTCGGCGCCCGGGCCCAGAATGCCCCGGTGATCTACCCCAACGGCCGATGAAGACAAACGCCCAGCCGCCCCACCGCAGCGCCGGATGGAAATTTCGCGCAGCGTCTTGACCGGCGTGGGGGATTGGCATTGCGACGAACGGAAGGAGCTGAAATCATGCTCGCCAATCAGGCAGGCGCTGGCCGCCACCATGGCCTCTTGGTCCAAAGGCCGGAACACCCAGCCCACCTGACCTGACTCGAGGGCGGGACGAACCGGCGCCTCCAGCAGGATGTAGGCATAACGCCGGCCCGTGGCGCTTTGCCTCGCATGGAAGGTGTCGGGCACCTCTGCGGCCCATTGCACCGCGATGTCGGGCGGCAGGAAGGCATTGGTGCCCCTCACCCACGAAAATGGCTCGCGCTGCAAGGGTGTGTCCAGGTGAACTACCTGGTTGATGCCGTGCACGCCCGAATCCGTGCGGCCCGCGCACATGACGCGGGTGGGCAGCGTGGCAAAAGCCGACAAAGCCGACTCCAGCGCGTCTTGCACGGTGCCGCCGCCGGCCTGACTTTGCCAGCCTTTGTAGGCGGTGCCTCGGTAAGAAACGCCGAGGGCGACCCGGCGGGTCGCCCTCGGCTGCTCACTGCTCATGAGATGACGTCAGCTCAGGTTGTCCAGCATGGACTTGGCCTTGACCTGCAACGCGCCGGTGGCGTTGGCCACCACTTCTTGCAGCAACTCGCGAGCGCCATCAACATCGCCGATCTGGCGGAACTCTTCGGCCAATTCGAACTTGCGTTCCATCGGGTCGGAAGGCTCAAGCAGATCGTCATCCAGCGCCAGGCCTTCAGCAACGGGCGCTGGTGCCGGGGCCGGGGCGTCCAGGTCGAGGTTGAGGTCGCCAAGATCAAAAGCGCCCGTGGACGATGTCACGTTGGCTGCCGGAGCGGGGGCCGGGGCCACAGGATCCAGTGGCAGATCGAAGTCCAGAGAATGCGGCTCTTCAATCGCCGGTGCAGCTGCCACGGGGGGCTCTGCGGGCAAGTCCAACGACGGCATGTCGGCGAAAGCATCGAACTGCAGGGAGGACTTGTCAGCTTGGAACTCTGGCTCGGACAAAGGCGCTGGCGACGAGATGTCCAGGTCCAGGTCCACCAGCTCGCCACCGGCTGGCTCCATGGGCGCCGTGTCCGGCGTGTCCAGGTGCATGGGGGTGGGCATCACCGAGTGAGGGATGGTGCTGGCACCCAAGGAGTCGTTGGGTTCCACGCTCAGAGGCGTGCTGGACGATGGCTGACCACCCGGCTGGTATAGCGGGTTCTCAGGATCGATGCCCAGGCCCATTTCCTGAGCCTTGACCCAATCGTCGCCATGGCCACCTGTCAGGTTGTACAGCTGGGAC
This sequence comes from Aquabacterium sp. CECT 9606, assembly GCF_918741295.1. GTDB lineage: Bacteria > Pseudomonadota > Gammaproteobacteria > Burkholderiales > Burkholderiaceae_C > Aquabacterium. Next base: position 596,352 of record NZ_CAKKNB010000004.1, on the reverse strand, counting down.
GCCAGTTGCTCGTAGCCCTTGGTGTCACGGCGCTTGGCATACACCTCCAGCAACTTGGTGCGGATGGCCAGACGCTCAGGCGTGCTGCGCAGCGCTTCCTTGAGGATTTCTTCGGCTTGGAGGTCGCGGCCATAGGCCAGGTACACATCGGCCTCGGCCACGGGGTCCACGTCGCCGATGGCGTCCAACTGGCTGAGCGAATAGCTCATGGAGGACGGGGCGCCCGTGGCATCACGGGTATCGACGCGCTGGCCACCGCTGGCACCGAAGAACGAGTCAGGCTGCAGACGGCTTTCCAGGAATGAAGTTTCTCCGGTGTCGGCACGGCGGCGCGAACGCAAGAACATCGCCACGCCAGCCAGCAAGGCCACGGCCGCCCCCACACCCGCGAGGAGCATGGGGTTGAGTGACTCGAGCAGGCCAGGCGCCTCGGGCTCTGGCTCAGGAATGGCCGCGGGCTTGGGCAAAGTGGGCGCGGGCATGGCCTCTGATGCAGCAGATGCCGCCTCGGACACTGCATTGGCCACGGCAGTGGCGGTTTCCGAGGCCGCCGAAGCCACCTCGGAAGCTGCCGGCGCCACGGCCGAAGCTTCTGAAGCCACCACGGCCGGCGTGCTTGGCACAGGCGCAGGTGGCACGACGGCTGGCGCGGCCACGGATGCCACTGGCGCCGGCGCTGGGGCCGGTGCAGGAGCAGGTGGCTTGACCGCAGGAACGGCGGGGGCGGGCGCGGCTGCGGCTTTTTCCTTCAGCTTGCGCAGGTCGTCCAGATTCTTGGAGAGCTCGGCCACGCGGGCTTCGTTTTCCTTTTGGGCGCGGGCCTTGGCCAGGCGATCTTCCGTGGCAGGCGCGGAAGCCTTGCTGCTCAAACCACCCTTGCTCAGAGTGAGCTTGTCAGGGGTGGGGGCGGCAGATTGCTTCTGATCCTTGACTTCGGCCTCGACCTTGCCTGCGGCTTGACGCTGGGGCTTCTCAGGGGCCGTGGTGGTGGCTGCGCCGGCCAAACGCTGGCGGTAGGCCGCGAAATCAGCGCTTTGGGCCACGATGACCTGGCGCGCCTCGGTGTTCGTGACCGACTTGGCTTGCTCGGCCGTGGGCATGTTCAACACGACGCCCGACTTCAGGCGGTTCATGTTGTCGCCCTGGAAGGCTTGCGGGTTGTTGCGGTACAGGCCCACGAGCATCTGGTCGAGCGACACGCCGGCCACTTGATGCTCACCGGCAATTTTGGACAGGGAATCACCGCGTTGAACGCGAATGCCTTGCGCGGAGCGAACGGGCGCGGAGGGACGTTCAGCCGCGGGCTCGGCAGGGGCCGCAGCTGGCACTGGGGCCGGTGCAGGCGAACTGGCGGCACTGGCCACGGGGGCGGGCTTGGCACGGGGCTTGGGCGGGGCTTCAGCGACGACGGGGGCTGGTGGCTTGGGCGCTGCGGCGGCGGGCACGGGTGCAGGCGCCGGTGCGGGCCGAGGTGCAGGGGTTGGCGCCACAGAATCCATCGAGGGCGCCACGGTTTGGGCAGGCGCACGGGTAGACGATGGAGGATCGAACAGCAGGGTGTACTCGCGCACCAGGCGGCCGGAAGACCAGGCCAGGTCCAGGATCACGTCAATGAAGGGCTCTTGAACAGAACGGTCACTCGTGATCTTGAGGAACGAGCGGCCATCGCCGCGGCGCTGCAGCACGATGCTGGTGGCACCGAGCACCTGGTTGTAATCAACCCCGGCGGCGCGGTAGGTTTCAGGCGAAGCGACTTTCACCTGCAGCGACGCGCTTTCTTCGGGCGTCAGGCTGGTGATGTCGATTTCAGCACGCAGGGACTCTCCCAGCGCGGATTGCACATTCAAACGCCCGAGCCCCAGCGCCCACGAGGCAGCCGGAAGCAGGGACAAAGCGGCACAAGCCGCAGCGACAGCAACCCGATTCAAGGCAAAGCGCCCTGCGGACAACGAATGATCTTTCAAGGCGTCTCCCAAGTCGTCATTGAGTCGTTGAATTGACCCATAGGCTCACCCCAATCCAGGACAGATTCGGACGCGAACCCGCACCTGCAGACGGTACGCAGCAGAAAACACAATAGCATCAAGCAGATACGGTGACAAGCTCATGCAAATACTGATCTGTCCGGGCTGAACTCCATGCCAGCCATGAGGACAATCGGCGCTATTGTCGCCCCGCGGCCACAACAACTGTTACCAACTTTGTTTCAAGCCGTTGTAACAGCATGCGGTTAGGGCGTGGTTACAACAGCCAGGCATGCCGGTCAGGCATCCAACAGAATGCGCAACATGCGACGCAGAGGCTCGGCCGCACCCCAGAGCAACTGGTCGCCGATGGTGAAGGCGCCCAGGTATTCAGGCCCCATGGCCATCTTGCGCAGGCGACCCACGGGGATCGTCAGCGTGCCGGTCACGGCCACGGGCGTCAGGTCCTTGATGGTCGCTTCGCGCGTGTTGGGCACAACCTTGACCCACTGGTTATCAGCAGCGATCATGGCTTCGATGTCTGCCAGGGGCACGTCTTTCTTGAGCTTGAAGGTCAAAGCCTGGCTGTGGCAGCGCATGGCGCCAATGCGCACGCAGAAGCCATCGACCGGCACCCCCGGGGTGCCAAAGCCTTCGCCCTGCCCCAGGATCTTGTTGGTCTCGGCGCCGCCCTTCCACTCTTCCTTGCTCATGCCATTGCCCAGGTCCTTGTCGATCCAGGGGATGAGCGAGCCGCCGAGCGGGGCGCCGAAGTTGGCCGTCTCGGCCTCGGTCAGAGAACGCTGCTTGGCGATGATCTTGCGGTCGATTTCGAGGATGGCGCTCTTGGGGTCGTCCAGCAGGGGGCGCACTTCGGCGTTCAGCGTGCCGAACTGGGTGAGCAGTTCGCGCATGTGCTGGGCACCGCCGCCGGAAGCGGCCTGGTAGGTCTGGGTGGACATCCACTCGACCAGGCCGGCCTTGTACAGCGCCCCCACGCCGATCAGCATGCAGCTGACGGTGCAGTTGCCGCCGATCCAGTTGTTGCCACCCTTGGCCAGCGCGTTCTTGATGACGGGCAGGTTGACGGGATCCAGCACGATGACGGCGTCGTCCTTCATGCGCAGCGTTGAGGCGGCGTCGATCCAGTGGCCGTTCCAGCCGGTGGCGCGCAGCTTGGCGAAGACGTCGCTGGTGTAGTCGCCGCCCTGGGCGGTGATGATGATGTCGCAGCGCTTCAGTTCAGCGATGTCGTAGGCATCCTTGAGCGTCGTTTCGTTCCTGGCGACCGAGGGGGCCTTGCCGCCCGCATTGCTGGTGCTGAAAAACAGCGGCTCGATGAGGTCGAAATCGCCCTCGGCCTGCATGCGGTCCATCAACACCGAGCCGACCATGCCGCGCCAGCCGACCAAACCCACCAATTTCGTTGCCATTTTTCAGTCCTTCTCGCCCGGCTCAGCCCCGGGCCATGTCTGTGTGATTAACCTTGCTTGGCCAGGGCGGCCACGACGGCCTCACCCATCTCGGCCGTGCCGACCTTGCGGGTGCCTTCGCTGTAGATGTCGCCGGTGCGCAGCCCTTGCTCCAGCACCGATTGCACAGCGGCTTCGATGCGGCTGGCGGCAGCTTCCTGGTTCAGGCTGAAGCGCAGCATCATCGCGGCACTCAGGATCGTGGCCAGCGGATTGGCGATGCCCTTGCCCGCGATGTCGGGGGCCGAGCCGTGGCTGGGCTCGTACAGGCCCTGCCCCTTGGCGTTCAGCGAGGCCGAAGGCAGCATGCCGATCGAACCGGTCAGCATCGCGGCGGCATCAGAGAGGATGTCGCCGAACATGTTGCCGGTGAAGAGCACGTCGAATTTCTTGGGCGCCTTGACCAGTTGCATCGCGGCGTTGTCCACGTACATGTGGTCGAGCTCGATGTCGGGATACTGGGCGTGCACCTCGATGACGACGTCCTTCCAGAACTGGAAGGTCTCCAACACATTGGCCTTGTCGACGCTGGTGACGCGCTTGCCGCGCTTGCGCGCGGCCTGGAAGGCCACGTGGGCGATGCGTTCGATCTCGGGGCGCGAATAGCGCATCGTGTCGAAGGCCTCAGGGGCGCCCTTGAACTCGCCATCGGGTGCTTCGCGGCGGCCACGCGGCTGGCCAAAGTAGATGTCGCCCGTCAGTTCACGGATGATGAGGATGTCCAGGCCGGCCACCAGTTCGGGCTTCAGGCTGGAGGCGTGCGTGAGTTGCGGGTAGCAGATCGCGGGGCGGAAGTTGGCGAACAGGCCCATGTTCTTGCGCAGGCCCAGGATGGCCTGCTCGGGGCGCAGGGGGCGGTCGAGCTTGTCGTACTTCCAGTCGCCGACCGAGCCGAACAACACGGCATCGGAGTCCATGGCCAGCTTGAGGGTGGCGGGTGGCAGCGGGTGGCCGTGGGCGTCGTAAGCGGCGCCGCCCACCTTGGCCTCTTCCATCTCGAAAGGCAAATCAAGCGCCTTGAGCACCTTGACGGCCTCGGTGACGATCTCGGGGCCGATGCCGTCGCCGGGCAAAACTGCAATCTTCATGACCATGGTGCGTGTTGTCGAAATTAAACGATGCGGTGGTTGAGCCAAGGCTTTTGCGCCAGGCGCTCGGCCTCGAAAGCCTTGATCTTGTCGGCGTGGCGCAGGGTCAGGCCGATGTCGTCAAAACCGTTCAGCAGGCAGTACTTGCGGAAAGGCTGGACATCGAAGGCCAGCTCGGTGCCATCGGGCTTGACGACGACCTGGCGCTCCAGGTCGATGGTCAGCTCGTAGCCGGGAAAAGCCAGCACTTCGTTGAACAGATTGTCGACCTGCAACTCGCTCAACTGGATCGGCAACAGGCCGTTCTTGAAGCTGTTGTTGAAGAAGATGTCGGCAAAGCTCGGTGCGATCATGGCGCGAAAGCCATATTGCTCCAGCGCCCAGGGGGCGTGCTCGCGGCTGGAGCCGCAGCCGAAGTTCTTGCGCGCGATCAGCACCGAGGCGCCTTGGTAGCGCGGCTGGTTCAGCACGAAATCCGGGTTGGGTTTGCGCGTGGCCGGGTCCTGGCCGGGCTCGCCCGCGTCCAGGTAGCGCCATTCGTCGAACAGGTTAGGGCCGAAACCCGTGCGCTTGATCGACTTCAGGTATTGCTTGGGGATGATCGCGTCGGTGTCGACGTTTTCCCGGTCCATCGGAGCCACAAGCCCCTTGTGAATGCGAAATGCTTGCATGGCGTTTACTTTTCAAAGCGTTTCATGGTTGCTCAGGCGATGCGGCGCACATCGACAAAGTGGCCTTCCATCGCAGCAGCCGCCGCCATGGCCGGGCTGACCAGGTGGGTACGGCCACCGGCGCCTTGACGGCCTTCGAAATTGCGGTTGCTGGTGGATGCACAGCGCTCGCCAGGCTCCAGGCGGTCAGCGTTCATGGCCAGGCACATGGAACAGCCCGGCTCGCGCCACTCAAAGCCTGCGGCCTTGAAAACCACGTCCAGGCCCTCGCGCTCGGCCTGCTCCTTGACCAGACCGGAACCCGGCACGATCAAGGCCAGCTTGATGTTGGACGCGACCTTGCCACCGATGCGGCGGACCACGGCGGCTGCTTCACGCATGTCTTCGATGCGAGAGTTGGTGCACGAGCCGATGAAGACCTTGTCCACCAGGATGTCGTTGATCGCCTTGTTGGGCTCGAGCGCCATGTACTGCAATGCACGCTCCATGGCGGACCGCTTGTTGGGGTCCTTTTCCTTGTCAGGATCGGGCACGCGGTCATCAATGGACAGGACCATCTCGGGCGAGGTGCCCCAGGTGACTTGCGGCTTGATCTGGCTGGCGTCCAACTCGACCACGGCATCGAAATGCGCATCGGGGTCGGAGTGGAGGGTACGCCAATAGGCCACGGCCTGCTCCCATTCCACGCCCGCGGTCGGCGAGAAGGGACGGCCTTTGACGTAGTTGATGGTGGTGTCGTCCACGGCCACCAGGCCTGCGCGCGCGCCGCCTTCAATGGCCATGTTGCACACCGTCATGCGGCCTTCCATGCTCAAGGCACGGATGGCGCTGCCAGCGAATTCGATGGTGTAGCCGGTGCCGCCCGCCGTGCCGATCTTGCCGATGATGGCCAGCACGATGTCCTTGGCGCCGCAGCCCTTCGATAACGTGCCTTCGACCTTGATCAGCATGTTCTTGGCCTTCTTGGCCAGCAACGTCTGCGTGGCCAGCACGTGCTCGACCTCGGAGGTGCCGATGCCATGGGCCAGCGCGCCAAACGCGCCATGCGTGGAAGTGTGGCTGTCGCCGCACACCACGGTCATGCCAGGCAAGGTGGCGCCCTGCTCCGGGCCGATCACGTGCACGATGCCCTGGCGCTTGTCACTCATCTTGAACTGCGTGATGCCCACACGGTCGCAGTTGGCGTCCAGCGTGTCGACTTGCAGCTTGGAGACCGGGTCGGCGATGCCCTGGCTGCGGTCGGTAGTGGGCACGTTGTGGTCGCTCACCGCCAGGTTGGCCGACAGGCGCCAGACTTTGCGGCCGGCAATGTTCAGGCCTTCAAAGGCCTGCGGGCTGGTGACTTCGTGCACCAGGTGGCGGTCGATGTACAGCGTGACGGTGCCATCGTCTTCGGTGTGGACGACGTGTTCGTCCCAGATCTTGTCGTAAAGGGTGCGTCCCATGGTGCTTCTTGCGCGAGGGGCCGTGTAGAGGCCCGTTTGGGGAAAGACATCGATTTTACGTTACGGGCGCGTGAAATGCTTAGGTTGGGGCGTTTTGGGGCCTTGGGGGCTTCGCAGGTGGTGAGTGGGCAGGGGCAGTTCACTGGGGCGGCCCTTCCCTGCCTACTCACCCCCTGCTGCGCTGGCGGCGGCCGACGGTGGCGCGCAACGAATGGTGGCGTGGCACGGTGGCGCCAGGGCCCGCCCCCACAAAGGGCGAGGTGGTGCTTCGGGGGACGACTTGCGGGGCGTCGAGGAGCGGAGGTGTGGGCGGAAAAAGGATCGTCCGTTGTTTGAGCCCCGCAAGGGCGAGTTTCGGACGATCCCCGCCCGCACCGAGCACCGCAGAGCAGTCCTTCGCGAAGCGGAGGGCCGCCACGCTGGAGTCCCCCGAAGCGCCGCCTCGCCCGGCCCACCCCAAGGGCCCCAGAATGAAAAAACCCCGGCAAGCCGGGGTTTCTGCAAGCCTGAACAGCGATCAGCGCTGAGCCATCGGCTTGACGTCACGCTTCTCAGCACCCACGAACAACTGACGCGGACGGCCGATCTTGTACTCGGGGTCAGCGATCATTTCGTTCAGTTGGGCAATCCAGCCGACGGTGCGGGCCAACGCGAAGATCGCCGTGAACAGCGGCACGGGGATGCCGATGGCGCGCTGCACGATGCCGGAGTAGAAGTCCACGTTGGGGTACAGCTTGCGCGACACGAAGTATTCGTCTTCCAGGGCGATCTTTTCCAGCGCCATGGCCAGCTTGAACATCGGGTCGTTTTGCAGACCCAGTTCAGCCAGCACCTCGTGGCAGGTTTCGCGCATCAGCTTGGCACGCGGGTCGTAGTTCTTGTACACGCGGTGACCGAAGCCCATCAGCTTGACGCCAGAGTTCTTGTCCTTGACCTGGGCGATGAAGTCGCCGATCTTCTCGACGCCGCCGTTCTTCTGGATTTCTTCCAGCATGTTCAGGGCGGCTTCGTTGGCGCCACCGTGAGCAGGGCCCCACAGGCAGGCCACGCCCGCAGCAATGGCCGCGAACGGGTTGGTGCCGGATGAACCGCACAGGCGCACGGTCGAGGTCGAGGCGTTTTGCTCGTGGTCGGCGTGCAGGATGAAGATGCGGTCCATGGCGCGCACCAGCACTTCATTGGGCTTGTAGTCTTCGCACGGCGTGGCGAACATCATCCGCATGAAGTTCTCGGTGTACGAGAGGTCGTTCTTCGGGTAGATGTAAGGCTGGCCAATGGTGTACTTGTAGGCCATCGCCACGAGCGTGGGCATCTTGGCGATCAGGCGGATCGCGGCAATCTTGCGGTGCTCGGGGTTGTTGATGTCGGTGCTGTCGTGGTAGAAGGCCGACAAAGCGCCGACCAGGCCCGTCATGACGGCCATCGGGTGGGCGTCACGGCGGAAACCACGCAGGAAGAACTGCATCTGCTCGTTGACCATCGTGTGGTTGGTCACGCTTTGCACGAACTCTTCCTTCTGGCCTGCGTTGGGCAGTTCGCCATTCAGCAGCAGGTAGCAGGTTTCCAGAAAGTCGCAGTTGGTGGCCAATTGCTCGATGGGATAGCCGCGGTACAGCAGTTCGCCCTTGTCACCATCGATGTAGGTGATGGTGGAATTGCACGAAGCCGTCGACAGGAAACCAGGGTCGTAGGTGAACTTGCCGGTTTGGGCGTACAACTTGCGGATGTCGATCACGTCAGGGCCGATGGAGCCTTTGTAGATCGGCAGATCCATGTTCGGGCTGCCATCGGAAAACGACAGCGTGGCTTTCACGTCGGACGGGGTCATGCTCATGAGCGCTCCTAGAGGGTCGGGTCTTGCGAATGGGTCTTAATGATCGGAATTTGACACGGATGCCTGGGGAGGCAGCCGCGAGGCACCGGCGGCATGCATCAGCTCCAACACTTGGCGGACTTCCGGCGTGTCCAGATCGCCTTCGGGCTGCTTGCGCGCCAAAAAGAGATCCAGCAGGTCATTGTCAGCCAAGTCCATGAGCTCATGCAAACCCTGTACCAGCGCGTTGGTGAGGTCTTCACCGTGCAGCTCGAAAAAACGATCGATGAAGAGGTCGTTTTCGAGCAGGCCGCGCCGGCAGCGCCAACGCAGACGCCGCAATTCGTCCGCGCTGGGCACGGACCCAGGAGCAAATGGCGGCGTCGGGGTCAGGGTCATGGGCAATTTCTGGTCGAAGTCTGGATCAAACGGCGCGACGCACCATCAGTTCCTTGATCTTGCCAATGGCCTTCGTGGGGTTCAGGCCCTTGGGGCACACGTCCACGCAGTTCATGATGGTGTGGCAACGGAACAGGCGGTAGGGGTCTTCCAGGTTGTCCAGGCGCTCGGCCGTGCCTTGGTCGCGGCTGTCGGCGATGAAGCGGTAGGCCTGCAGCAAACCAGCGGGGCCCACGAACTTGTCGGGGTTCCACCAGAAGCTGGGGCAGCTGGTTGAGCAGCTGGCGCACAGGATGCACTCGTACAGGCCGTCGAGCTCTTCGCGCTCTTCGGGCGACTGCAGGCGCTCTTTGTCAGGCGGCGGCTCGTCGTTGACCAGGTAAGGCTTGATCGAGTTGTACTGCTTGAAGAACTGGGTCATGTCGACGATCAAGTCGCGCACGACGGGCAGGCCCGGCAGCGGCTTGAGGACGATCTCACCTGGCAGCGTCAGCATGTTGGTCAGGCAGGCCAGACCATTCTTGCCGTTGATGTTCATCGCATCCGAACCGCAAACGCCTTCACGGCATGAGCGGCGGAACGACAGGGTGGGGTCCACGGCCTTGAGCTTGACCAAGGCGTCCAGCAGCATGCGCTCCTGGCCATCGAGTTCGACCTCGATGGTCTGCATGTAAGGCTTGACGTCCTTGTCCGGATCGTAGCGGTAGATTTTGAAAGTGCGCTTCATGGTGCGGTCCTAATCAGAACGTCCGGACCTTCGGGGGAACGGATTCCACCGTCAGGGGTTGCAGGTTCACAGGCTTGTACTCCAGGCGGTTGCCTTCGGAGTACCACAGCGAGTGCTTCATCCAGTTGTCGTCGTCGCGGTTGGGGAAGTCGTCGTGGGCATGGGCACCACGGCTTTCCGGACGGGCAGCGGCGGCCACGATGGTGGCTTGGGCGGCTTCGATCAGGTTCTCGACTTCCAGCGCTTCGATGCGGGCGGTGTTGAAGACTTTGGAGTTGTCCTTCAAGCCGATGCCCTTGACGCGTTCACGCAGCGCAGCGATCTGCTTGACGCCTTCGTCCATCGTCTTTTGCGTGCGGAACACGCCAGCGTGCTTCTGCATGGAAGCGCGGATGTCGTTCGCAACGTCTTGCGAGTATTCGCCGTTGGTGGCGCCATCCAGGCGGGCCAGGCGGGCCAGCGTTTTGTCGGCGGCGTCCTTGGGCAGAGGCTTGTGGTTCTTCGACTTGAGGTTGAAATCAACGATGTGGTTGCCGGCCGCGCGGCCGAACACCACCAGGTCGAGCAGCGAGTTGGTGCCCAGGCGGTTGGCGCCGTGCACCGACACGCAGGAGCATTCGCCCACGGCGTACAGGCCGTTGATGACCTCGTTGTGCTTGCCGTTGGCGGGGATCACTACCTGGCCATACACGTTGGTCGGGATGCCACCCATCTGGTAGTGGATGGTCGGCACCACGGGGATCGGCTCCTTGGTGATGTCAACGTTGGCGAAGTTGTGGCCAATCTCTTGCACCGAGGGCAGGCGCTTGTGGATGGTCTCGGCGCCCAGGTGGGTCATGTCCAGCAGGACGTAATCCTTGTTGGGACCGCAGCCACGGCCTTCCTTGATTTCCTGGTCCATCGAGCGGGACACGAAGTCACGCGGGGCCAGATCCTTCAAGGTGGGCGCGTAACGCTCCATGAAGCGTTCGCCATTGCTGTTGCGCAGGATGGCGCCTTCACCACGGCAGCCTTCGGTCAGCAGCACGCCCGCGCCGGCCACGCCGGTGGGGTGGAACTGCCAGAACTCCATGTCTTCCAGGGGGATGCCAGCACGCGCGGCCATGCCCAGGCCGTCGCCGGTGTTGATGAAGGCATTGGTCGAGGCCTGGTAGATGCGGCCGGCGCCGCCCGTGGCGAACAGCACGGTCTTGGCGTGCAGCATGTGCACTTCGCCGGTTTCCATTTCCAGGGCCACCACGCCGACGGCATCGCCTTCGGAATCACGGATCACGTCGAGCGCCATCCATTCGACGAAGAACTGGGTGCGGGCCTTGACGTTTTGCTGGTACAGCGTGTGCAGCAGCGCGTGGCCAGTGCGGTCAGCAGCGGCGCAAGCGCGTTGCACGGGCTTTTCGCCATAGTTGGCGGTGTGGCCGCCGAAGGGGCGCTGGTAGATGGTGCCATCGGCATTTCGGTCAAACGGCATGCCGAAATGCTCAAGCTCGTACACGACCTTGGGGGCTTCGCGGCACATGAACTCAATGGCGTCCTGGTCGCCCAGCCAGTCGGAGCCCTTGATGGTGTCGTAGAAATGGTAGTGCCAGTTGTCTTCGGACATGTTGCCCAGCGAGGCACCGATGCCGCCTTGTGCCGCCACGGTGTGCGAGCGGGTGGGGAAGACCTTGGACAGCACGGCCACATTCAGGCCCGCCAGCGACAACTGCAAGGACGCGCGCATGCCGGAGCCACCTGCACCGACGATGACGACGTCAAACTTGCGGGTGGGAAGAGAAGAGGTAGTTGCGATCGCCATTGTTTACAGTCTCCACAGCACTTGAATGGCCCAACCAGCGCAGCCCATGAGCCAGACGATGGTGAACACTTGCAGGCCAAGTCGGATGCCCACGGGTTTGATGTAGTCCATCCAGATGTCGCGCATGCCGACCCAGGCGTGGTAGGCCAGGGAAAGGATGACCACGAAGGTCAGGAACTTCATCCATTGGTGCGAGAAGATGCCCGCCCATTTTTCGTAGCCGATGGGATCGCCAAAGATGACCTGCACCAGCAGCGCCACCGTGAACAAGGCCATCAGGACGGCTGTGACGCGTTGCGCCAGCCAGTCGCGCAAGCCGTAGTGCGCGCCGACGACGACGCGCTTGGTACCGTAGTTTTTAGACATGGTTTTGAGTTTCCGAAGTCAAGATCAGAACAGGCCAAACAGCTTGGCACCCAGGATCAGGGTCAAGCCCACGCTCAAGACCAGCGTGGCGATGGCCGATGACTGGCCCTTCTTTTTCTCGACCAGATGGTGGTTGGTGTCCATCAAGAGATGGCGCACACCGGCAATGAAGTGGTGCAGATAGGCCCAGATCAGGCCCCAGGTGATGACATTGACCAGGATGGCGGGCAGGATGCCTGCGCCGGCCGTGAACACGGATTTGAACTCGTCATAGGAGATCTCCGAGGTCAGGCTGGTGTCGAACATCCAGACGACAAAAGGCAGCAACAGGAACATCACGACGCCACTGATCCGGTGCAGGATCGAGACGATCCCGGCTGGCGGCAGCTTGTAGCTGACGATGTCGGTGATGTGGATGTTCGTGAAAACAGGGCGGGGGGGTTTTGTGTTGTCAGCCATTTTTCTGAAGGCTCCTGCCTTGCGTCAAAAAACAGTCAAAGAATCCGCGATTTTAAGGGCAATCCCTTGTTCCTCGACGGGGTTAATTCAATTCGTTCCGATAGTGGTGGAACTCGGTCATGTAGAGGCCGCGGCGCAACTCCACGGGTTGGTCGTCATAGGTGTGGGACAGGCGCTCGACACTCAACAGCGGCGCGCCCACGGCGGTCTTCAGCAGCGTCGCCTCGATTTCGCCAGCAGCCACGGCCCGGATTTTCTCTTCGGCGCGGATCATGCGCACACCGAATTCGGTCTCGAACAGGCCATACATGGGGCCTTTGTAGTCGCTCAGACGCTCGGCTGTCAGGCCTTTGAACAGATGACCTGGCAGCCAGATGTCATCCAGCACCACCGGCTTGCCGGCAAAGTGCATGACGCGGCGCACCTCAACCACCATGTCGCCGGCCTTGAGCTGCAGCAGGCGGGCGATGTCGGCGGGGGCGCGCAGGCGGCGGCAATCGAGGAATTCGCGCTGGACCGGACCGGCTTGCTCGGGCTGATCGGGGGTGAGGCGCAAAAAGCGGTATTGAACGCGCTCTTCGGCATGGGTGGCCACATAGGTGCCCTTGCCCTGGCGACGCAACAAGAGGTTCTCGGAGGCCAGCTCGTCAACCGCCTTGCGCACGGTGCCCTGGCTGACCTTGAAGCGGGCCGCCAACTCTATTTCACTGGGAATGGCCTCGCCGGGCCGCCATTCTCCGGCCTGCAGACTGCGCAAAATGAGCGACTTGATCTGCTGGTAAAGCGGACTGAAGGACGGCGATGCGGCACCAGGCGCCGACACCTCACCCGCGACCGCGGGGGTCGGCTCGACGGGGGCACCAGAGGACGGCGAGGAAGGGGCCACAACAGCTTGGGTTTTCACGGGCATTGATTGCACCACAAGCCCCCATTTTAGTCCATCCTCTGATGAAAGATGTCTTATATAAGACATAAGAGCATTGACGATTCACAACACTGCCTCTAGACTGCGCACGCGCTACACTCGGGGGTTGTTACTACCCTCCCCCTCTCCCCTATTCTTTCGGAGTTGCACATGAGCAAATCACCCGTTCGCGTTGCCGTCACCGGCGCCGCTGGTCAAATCGGCTACGCCCTGCTGTTCCGCATCGCCTCTGGCGAAATGCTGGGCAAAGATCAACCCGTGATCCTGCAACTGCTGGAGATCCCCGACGAGAAGGCCCAGAACGCGCTGAAGGGCGTGATCATGGAACTGGAAGACTGCGCGTTCCCTCTGCTGGCCGGCATCGAAGCCCACAGCGATCCGCTGCAAGCCTTCAAGGACACCGACTATGCCCTGCTGGTGGGCGCACGCCCCCGTGGCCCCGGCATGGAGCGCGCCGACCTGCTGGCCGCCAACGCCCAGATCTTCACGGCCCAAGGCAAGGCACTGAACGCCGTGGCTTCGCGCAATGTGCGCGTGTTGGTGGTCGGCAACCCCGCCAACACCAATGCCTACATCGCCATGAAGTCGGCCCCCGACCTGCCGGCCAAGAACTTCACCGCCATGCTGCGCCTGGACCACAACCGCGCTGCTTCGCAACTGGCCGCCAAGACGGGCAAGCCCGTCGCTTCGATCGAGAAGCTGGCCGTGTGGGGCAACCACTCGCCCACCATGTACGCCGACTACCGTTTCGCCACGATCGATGGCCAATCGGTCAAGGACATGATCAACGACGACGTGTGGAACCGTGATGTGTTCCTGCCCACCGTGGGCAAGCGTGGTGCCGCGATCATCGCCGCCCGCGGCGTGTCGTCGGCTGCTTCGGCCGCCAACGCCGCCATCGACCACATGCGCGACTGGGCCCTGGGCACCAATGGCAAGTGGGTCACCATGGGCATCCCATCCAAGGGTGAATATGGCATCCCCAAGGACATCATGTTCGGTTACCCCGTCACCTGCGAAGGCGGCGAATACAAGATGGTCGAAGGCCTGCCGATCGATGCTTTCTCGCAAGAGTGCATCAACAAGACCCTGGCTGAGCTGCAAGGCGAGCAAGACGGCGTCAAGCACCTGCTGTGATCCACGTCAGCTGACAACTCAGCTGACAACAAAAAGCCGGCGACCTTCGGGCCTGCCGGCTTTTTTTCGCTTTTGAAGAGCCAGATCAGGGTAAGCGGAACACCGAAACCACCGAGGCCAGCTTGGCCGCCTGCTCCTTCAGGCTTTCAGCGGCAGCAGCGGACTGCTCGACCAAGGCGGCGTTTTGCTGCGTCATGCTGTCGAGCTGAGAAACAGCCGTGTTGACTTGGCTGATGCCTTCGGATTGTTCGGTGGACGCGGAGGTGATTTCGCCAATGATGTCGGCCACCCGCTGCACCGAATCGACGATGGCGGCCATGGAATTGCCCGCCTCGCTCACCAAGGCCGCGCCCGCCTCGACGCGTTCGCTGGAGGCGCCAATCAGCACCTTGATCTCACCAGCGGCACTCGCCGAGCGCTGGGCCAGCGCCCTCACCTCGCCCGCCACCACGGCAAAGCCGCGCCCCTGCTCGCCCGCGCGGGCGGCCTCCACGGCCGCGTTCAAGGCCAGGATGTTGGTTTGAAAAGCGATGCCATCGATGACGCTGATGATGTCCACGATGCGCTTGGAGCTTTGCGTGATGTCGTCCATCGTGGCCACCACTTGCGATACCACTTTGCCGCCGGCGGTGGCCGCCTGCGCCGCCCCTGCCGCCAGTTGGTTGGCGGTGCGGGCGGCATCGGCCGTGTGACGGATGGTCCCGGAGATCTGCTCCATGGTGGAGGCGGTCTCCTCCAGGCTGGCCGCGGCTTGCTCGGTTCGGGTGGACAAATCCTGGCTGCCCACAGCCACTTCCTGGCTGGCGGTCTGGATGGAATCGGTGGATTGGCGCACTTCGCCCACGATGCCCCGCAGGGACTGCTGCATGTGCTCCAGACTGTGGCACAGCTCGGACAACTCATCGCGCCCATCCATGTCCACCCGCTGAGACAGATCGCCCCCCGCGATGACCTGGGTGGCCGCGACCACGTGCCTCAGCGGCCCGGTCACCGAGCGGGTCATGATCCAGGCGCAGGCCACGCCAATCACCAGGCTGACAGCTGCCAGCGCGAGCAACAGATGCTGTGCCCGGGCCACTCGATCGTGCGTCAAGGCTGACTGCTCATCGGCGATCTTGCGCTGCACCGCCTGGTAGCCGTTGATGGCGGTGATGTAACGGGTGGCAGCGGGCAGGAGCTCGCTCTTCAAGGCATCCTTGGCGCCCGGGTCGTCCATCTCCAGGAATGAAAAGATCGAATCGCGGGCCGCCACGTAGGCCTTGCGCTTGGCCGCGATGTCCTCGAACTGGGCTTTGACCTCGGGCGTCTCGGCCCGGCCCTCCAGGTTTTTCTGGATTACGCTGATTTCGGCGGATGTGCCTTTGATCAGGGGCGCGAAATGCTCTTTCAAGTCCTTGTGACCACCGGATTCGGCAATGGCCAGTGTGCGGTTGACATTGAGCAGTGTGAGGCTTTCCCACTTGAGCGCCGCCGTGGCACGCTCTTGCGCGCCCGTGCCTTGGTCAATGTCGCGGATCGTCTGAGCCAGGCGAAACCAGCCCACCGCGGTGATCAAAGCCACCAACAGTAGCAACAGACCGAAACCCAAACCCAGGCGCTGGCCCAGTTTGAGCTGATGAAGGTTCAACATGCGGTGCACCTTGATGACGCTCGCGAACCGGGAGCGTGGACGGTCCTGCAGGCGGGCACGACAAATGCCCTGCGGCCTCTAGGCTAGGTCCGAACTTAAGTCAGGCGCAAGCGAGGGTATCCCTTGATCAACGGGTGAACGATGGTGCTATTGCAACACCTTGACCACGCCCTGGCCCACGATCAGCGCGGCGGCCTTCTCGGCCATCATCAAGACGGGCGAGTTGGGGTTGCCGCTGGTGATGGTGGGCATGACACCGGCGTCGACCACCCGCAAACCGGCGATGCCCCGCACCTTGAATTGGCTGTCGACCACGGCCATGGGATCGTCGAAGCGGCCCATCTTGGTCGTGCCCACCGGGTGGAAGATGGTCGTGGCAATGTCGCCCGCCAACCGGGCCAGGTCTTCGTCGGACTGGAATTGCACGCCGGGCTTCCACTCACTGGGCTGGTACCTGGCCAAGGCTGGTTGGGCCACGATGCGGCGGGTCAGGCGCAATGAATCGGCAGCCACCTGACGATCTTGCAGCGTGCTCAAATAATTGGGCGCGATGGCAGGGGCGTCTTCAAAGCGGGGGCTGATGATGCGCACCGTGCCCCGGCTGGTGGGGTTGAGGTTGCACACACTGGCGGTGAAAGCGCCAAAGCCGTGCAAGGGTTGACCAAAGGCGTCCAGGCTCAGGGGCTGGACGTGGTACTGAAGATTGGGGTGAGGCAAGGCCGGGTCACTGCGCGTGAAGGCACCCAGCTGGCTTGGTGCCATGCTCATGGGGCCGCTTCGGTTGAGCGCGTATTCCAAAGCAATGCGGGCCTTGCCCCAGTGGCTTTGAAGCATGGTGTTGAGGGTTTTGACGCCATTCACCTTGAACACGCTGCGGATCTGCAGGTGGTCTTGCAGGTTGGCGCCCACGCCGGGCAACTCATGCAGCACAGGCAGGCCATGCCGGCGCAGCGTCTCGCCAGGGCCGATGCCCGACAACTGCAGGATTTGCGGGGAACCAATGCTGCCGGCGCTGAGGATCACCTCGCGGCTGGCGGTCGCGGTCACCATCTCGCGCCCGGTCCAGACCTGCACGCCGGTGCAACGTTGGTCTCCGCCTGGTTGGGCTTCGATGACCAGCCGCGCCACTTGCGCATGAGTCCACATTTCGAAATTGGGCCGGTCGTAGCAGACGGGGCGCAAGAAGGCCTTGGCCGCGTTCCAGCGCAGGCCCTTGCGTTGGTTCACCTCGAAATAGCCCACGCCTTCATTGCAACCCCGGTTGAAGTCAGGGGTGGCGGGGATGCCGGCTTGCTGCGCGGCCAGGGCGATGGCATCGAGCAGGTCCCAGCGCAGGCGCTGCTTTTCAACCCGCCATTCGCCGGTGGCGCCATGCAGGTCGCCCCGCCCCTGGTGGTGGTTTTCGTGCTGCATGAAAAACGGCAGGACACGCTCCCAGCGCCAACTGTCGTCGCCAGTGAGCTCGGCCCAATGGTCGTAGTCGCGGGCTTGGCCGCGCATGTAGATCATGCCGTTGATGCTGGACGAGCCGCCCAGCGTCTTGCCGCGGGGATAGGCCAGGCTGCGGCCATTCAGGCCGGGCTCGGGTTCAGTGCGGTAAAGCCAGTCGGTGCGGGCGTTGCCCATGCAGTACAGGTAGCCCACGGGGATGTGCACCCAGTGGTAGTCGTCCTTGCCCCCGGCTTCGATCAACAGGACGCGGCACTTTGGGTCCGCGGACAGGCGATTGGCCAAGAGGCAGCCGGCTGTGCCAGCGCCGATGATGATGTGGTCGAAGGTGGCTTGGCTCATGGGTGGACACCATCCTACGTGAAAGCGCCGCCTTGAAATCAGTGTTTGCCAGTTGAAGGCTGGGGGCGACAAGAGGACAATGGTCACGGGCCTGCGCGTGCATGCCTTGATCGACACAGAGAGGATGCCGCCTTGTCAACACTCAGCACCATCCATCCCCGCCTGGCCTTGTTTGGCGCAGAACAACGCTCACCCAACCTGCCAGTGTGCGACCACTATGCGGGCGTTGAAGTGCGCATGCGCAAAAGCCTGGCGTTGCAAGCCGAGATGGCCGCCCAGACCCATGGCCGTGCGGTGTTCGACGTGACGCTGGACCTGGAGGACGGTGCGCCCGTGGGCGGCGAGCACGAACAGGCGCTGCTGGTGGCCGAGTTGCTCAACAGCCCGGCCAATGCCTGTGGCCGCGTGGGCGCACGCGTTCATGCGCCTAGCCACCCGCGCTTTGAAGATGACATCGAAACGCTGATCCAGCAGGCGGGCCACCGCCTGGCCTACTTGATGGTGCCCAAGGCGGACGGCGAAGAAGAAGCGAAACGGGCGGTCGAGGCCATCAAGGCCGCGCGGGTGAAGCATGGCGTTGGGCACATCGTGCCGGTGCATGTGTTGATCGAGACACACAAGGCACTGCAAGAGGTGGCCGCCATCGCCGCCTTGCCAGGCGTTGAGTCTCTGTCCTTCGGGCTGATGGATTTTGTGTCGGAGCACCGTGGGGCCATCCCGGCCTCGGCCATGAGCGCGCAGGGCCAGTTCCATCACCCATTGGTGCTGCGCGCCAAACTGGAGATTGCGGCGGCCTGCCATGCCGCACGCATCACACCATCGCACTGCGTGGTCACCGAGTTCAAGGACACGCGGGCCTTGGGCGTGGCCGCCGAACGCGCTTCACGCGAGTTGGGCTACACGCGCATGTGGAGCATCCACCCCGACCAGATCCCGGTGATCGTGGACGCGTTCGCACCGGTGGCCGCCGAGGTGGATGACGCGGTGGCCATCTTGACCGCCGCCCAGCAAGCGCATTGGGCGCCCACCTCGTACCGAAACGTTTTGCATGACCGGGCCAGTTACCGCCACTATTGGCATGTGCTGGAGCGCGCCTGGTTGACGGGCCAGCCCTTGCCCGCTGAGATTGAAGCGGCGTTTTTTGGTTAGTGGCTTTGTTCTGGCAGCGCGGGGCACGGGCTGGGGCGGACTCCGGCAGGGCTTCAGCTTGGTGGTCCCGCTGTGAGCGGGACTGCCTTGCGATGCTCGTGCCGAGGTGGGGCCGTGGAACTCACTGCACGGATTGCATCCGCTTCGTTCAAACAACCACGGCCGGTCAGATGTTGATGCGTGCTGCGCACGCCCACCTCGGCACTGTGCTTCTCCGCACCAAGCCAGGCGCCCAGCCGGAGTCCGCCCCAGCCCTTTTTCGCCCCGCTGGTGGGCATGCCACGGCTGCAGTTGGCGGCGTGCCAACCGCCGCGTCAATGAGCACCATCCGCACGACCGCTGCAAACGCTACCCCGTTGTCACGCCGCAGACCCCGGACGTGCCCCGCCCCGCGCTGCCCAGACAAAACACACCCAAAGCCAGACCTGCCTGGCGCCACTTCAGTTGGCCAAAGCCCTCTCAATCCGGTGAGGCGCCACCGTGGTGCGCGGCACCTTGCCCTTGAACCAGGTGCGCACATCTTCTTCCAACCCAATGCCATGCATGAAGTTATAGATGGCCTTCTTCAAACCAACGCCAAGCACATCGTGGTCAACGCCCGTGGGATCGATGAAGGCGATGTCGTTCTTGGCGAAGGTGGTGGGCGGCAAGGCCTGCAGCTTGACGCCGTACTCCGCCGGGTTCTGCCCCACGGGTGAGTGCACGGTGCAGGCAAAGCGGTGGAAGAAGCCCGACTGGATGCAACCGTTGGCGAAGAGCTGGCGCACGTACTCCAGCGCGTCGACCGTGTCCTGCACGGTTTGCGTAGGAAAGCCATACATCAGGTAGGCATGGACCAGGATGCCGGCATCGGTGAAGCCTTGCGTGACCCGCGCCACCTGCTCTACCGACACGCCTTTTTTCATCAACGTCAGCAGGCGATCCGAGGCCACTTCCAGGCCGCCCGAGATGGCGATGCAACCGCTTTCGGCCAGCAACTGGCACAGCTCGGGGCTGAAGGATTTCTCGAAGCGGATGTTGCCCCACCATGAGATCGACAGCTGGCGCTTGATCAGCTCGTGGGCGAGCGCCTTGAGGATCTTGGGTGGGGCGGCCTCGTCCACGAAATGGAAGCCGGTCTGGCCCGTTTCTTTGATGATGGCTTCGATGCGGTCGACCAGCACCTCGGCCGAGGCGGTCTCGTAGCGCGAGATGTAGTCCAGGCTGACGTCGCAGAAGCTGCACTTCTTCCAATAGCAGCCATGGGCAATGGTCAACTTGTTCCAGCGGCCATCGGACCACAGGCGGTTCATGGGATTGAGCATGTCCAGCAGGGACAGGTAGCGGTCCAGCGGCAAGCCATCCCAGGTGGGCGTGCCCACTTCGGCGAAGGGCACGTCGGGCTCGGCCATGTTCATGTAGCGAACCTGGCCACTCTCGGTGTCGCGCACAAAGGTGCGTGAGAGGCGCTGCGCTGAACGCTGTCCTTGCACGTGGTCCAGCAGGGCCAGCAGGGGGCGCTCGCCAGCATCCAGGGTGACGAAGTCAACGTAGTCGAACACGCGAGGTTCGCTCAGTTCGCGCAGCTCGGTGTTGACGAAACCGCCGCCCAAGGCCAGCTTGATGCGGGGGCGCGCGGCCTTGATGGCCTGGGCCATGCGGAAGGCCGCGTACACCGCCCCCGGAAAGGGCACGGACAGCAGCACCACATCGGGCTCATGGCGCTCGATGGCGGCCATGGTCAGGCGCCGCAAGGTGGTGTCGACCAGGTTGAGCGGCGCTTGCAAGGCCTGGTGCAATGGCTCGAAGGTGGACTGGCTTTGGGCCAAAGATTCAGCATAGCGCACGAACTCGAAGCGCGGATCGACGGCGTCGCGCAGCACATCGGCCAAGTCATTCAGGTACAGCGTGGCCAGATGGCGCGCGCGGTCTTGCAGGCCCAGGGCACCAAAAGCCCAGGCCAGCGGGTCGCCGCCCTCATCATCGACATACACATCCAGCGAGGCAAAGCGCGGCCCCTCGGGCAGGAACTGGCGGGTGTTGATGCGGTGAGCCAGCGTGGCATCCCTCCCCTGCAGAAAGGCGATGGTGGGCACCATGGTGGACAGGTAGCGCTCGTACTGCGCGTCAAACGACCGCAGGGCCTTGGTGCGCTTGGCCTCCGGCACAGCTTGCACACAAGCGTGGATGGCCGGCAGCCCTTCGCGTGAGAACAAGGCCAGCACCAGCGCCAGCGCCAAATCCTCTTGCACGGCATCGACCCCGCGCGAACGCAGAAAGCCCGTCAGGTAGGCGGTCGATGGGTAAGGCGTGTTCAGTTGCGTCATCGGCGGGATGACGGAGAGGACGCGCAAGGGCTTGGCAAGGGACATGGTCGGTACGGAAGGGGCAGTCGCCCATTTTGCCAGGGTGGCCCGCGTCAAGGCTTGAGTTTTCGCCAGAGGGTCGTGCGGCTGATGCCCAGGCGCTCACTGGCCTGGGCGCGGTCGCCGCCGCATTCGGCCAGCACGCGCAGGATGTCGGCCCGCTCTGACTCGGCCTGCCGGGCTTTCAGCGCAGGTGAGACATCCGCCGTCACCGCCGAAAAAAGCTCGGGAACGGTGGCCCGCACGAAGTCCATGGCCGCCTCGCGTGTCATGCGCACCTGGGTGGCTTCGGCGTAAGCCATCATCCGTTCGACCATGTTCTCGAGCTCACGCACATTGCCTGGCCAGTCATGGCGGCAAGCCAGCTCGACCAGGGCGTCGATCAAAGGACGTGTGCGCTCGATTTCGATGTTCAGCCGCCCACAAACCTGCTGGTGCAAGGCCAGGGCAATCGGCCGCAAATCATCCAGGCGTTCACGCAGGGGCGGGATGTCAATGCGCAGGATGTTCAGGCGGTAGAAAAGGTCCAGGCGAAACAGGCCTTGCCCGACATGGGCCATCAGGTCGCGGTGGGTGGCGGCGATCACGCGCACATTGACCGGCGTGGGCTCGATGGCGCCCACGCGCAGCACCTCGCGCTCTTGCAGCACACGCAGCAGGCGGGTCTGCAGGGACACGGGCATCTCGCCCACCTCGTCCAGGAAGATGGTGCCTTTGTGCGCGGCCTCGAACAAGCCAATCTTGCCGCCACGTCGCGCGCCGGTGAAGGCGCCCTCTTCGTAACCAAACAGCTCGCTCTCCAACAAGGACTCGGACACGGCGGCGCAATTCACGGCCACAAAGGGCAACTCGCGCCGGTCGCTGGCCATGTGGATGCCCTGGGCAATCAACTCTTTGCCCGTGCCGCTTTCACCCACCAGCAGCACCGTGGCCTGGCTGGCCGCGCAACTGCGCGCCAATTGGCGAATTTGTTCGATCGCTGCGCTCTGCCCCAGGAACTGGTCCAACTGATACCGCGTGCCGGGTGCGTTGGGTTTGATGCGTGTGCGGATGTGGCGGTCCACGCGCTGGATGGAGATCGGGTCCTGGCAGCTGAGTACCGCACCGGTCAACACGCCCTGCTCGATGATGGGCATGCGGTTGACGATCAGCGTCTTGCCTTTGACGCGCTCGATTTTTTCCAGCTCGTGCGTGGCCAGGCGCAAAGTGCTTTGCAGGCTCAAGTCAGCGCTGAGGTCGCTCAAACGGCGGCCCATCCATTGCGCGGGCAGCACGCCCAGCAATTGCGCCATGGCGGGGTTCAGGGTCTGAATGCGCTCTTGTTGGTCGACCGCGATCACGCCGTCGCTCAGCTGGGCCAGGATGGTGTTGAGCCGTTCGCGCTTGGCCAGTTCGATGCGCGAGGCGCGTGCCACTTCCACTGCGTCGTTCAAAGCTTCGCGCACGGCATCGCTGGAATACAGGAACACGCCGGTCAACCCCATCTGGTCGGCCAGATCGGCCACCATGCCCGTGCCCACCAGCACCGCCACGCCCAGGCTCTTGAGCGATTGCACGCAGCTCAGCGCCTCTTCTTCGGTGCGGTAACTGCGCTGCTCCACCGCCAGCTCGAACAGCTCGCTGAAAGGCGCCATGTCGGGCGCCATGCCCTCGTAGGTGACCAGGCCCACGCGCGATGACATGCGCTTGGCCCGCGTCAAGGCCTGCATCAGGTCAAAGCCCCCCACCTTGACCAGAACCACCGGCATGTCCAGGTGCTGGCGCAAGTACCCGCCGTTTGAGCCGGCGGCGACGACCACGTCGATGGGCCGCAAGGCGTGCAGGGCTTTGACCCGGGCCACCGCTTCTTCAAACCCCACATCCAACACTTCGACCGTGGCCTGGCCTGCAAACTCGGGCGCCACCTCTTGCAACATCTTGTTGATGCGCCGAAAACCCACGGCCACAATCTGCGGCAATCCGCCACGGGCCTGGGTAACTTCAAAGGATGTGGGCATGGCTGGGTTCAACACGTTTCATCGATGACGTTCCATTGTTTCACAATTGAAACATGCAACATTGGACCAGCGAACCCAAATCAGGCGCATCCCGAATAAAATCAAACACTTAGGTGCCCTGGCACAAGCGTTGCGAACATCCAGCATCCGCCGAAACCGCTTCCCAAGTTGGAGAACTGACATGTCCCTCACGACCCCTGGCCAACGCTTTCGCCAAGCGCTGCAAGACGAATCTCCGCTGCAGATCATCGGCGCCATCAATGCCAACCATGCCTTGCTGGCCAAGCGCGCCGGCTACCGCGCCATCTACTTGTCGGGTGGCGGCGTGGCCGCGGGTTCGCTGGGCCTGCCCGACCTGGGCATCAACAACCTGGACGATGTGCTGACCGACGTGCGCCGCATCACCGATGTGTGCGACCTGCCCCTGTTGGTCGACATTGACACCGGCTTCGGCCCCAGCGCCTTCAACATGGCGCGCACCATCAAGAGCCTGATCAAGGCCGGCGCCGCCGCCTGCCACCTTGAAGATCAAGTGGGCGCCAAGCGCTGCGGCCACCGCCCTGGCAAGGAAATCGTCTCGACCGAAGAGATGGTGGACCGCGTCAAGGCCGCCGTCGATGCCAAGACCGACCCGGCTTTCTTCATCATCGCCCGCACCGACGCCATCCAGGTGCATGGTGTGGATGCCGCCATCGAGCGCGCCATCAAGTGCGTGGAAGCCGGCGCCGATGCCATCTTTGCCGAGGCCGCCTACGACCTGCCCACCTACAAGAAGTTCGTGGACGCCCTGAAGGTGCCCGTGCTGGCCAACATCACCGAATTTGGCCAGACGCCGCTGTTCACGGTCGATGAGTTGCGCAGCGTGAACGTGGGCATGGTGCTCTACCCCTTGAGCGCCTTCCGCGCCATGAACAAGGCCGCCGAGGCCGTCTACACTGCCATTCGCCGTGACGGCCACCAGAAGAACGTGGTGGACATCATGCAGACGCGCGAAGAGTTGTACGACCGCATTGGCTACCACGCGTTCGAGGGCAAGCTGGATGCCCTGTTCGCGGCCAAGAAGTAAGCAAGCACCCAACCCGATCGATTCCCTGCATCCGTTTTAGGAGAGAAAACGCATGAGCGCCACCCCAGAGACCACCACCCCCGGCTTCAAACCCAAGAAGTCCGTGGCCTTGTCCGGCACTGCCGCAGGCAACACCGCCCTGTGCACCGTGGGCCGCACCGGCAATGACCTGGCCTACCGTGGCTACGACATCCTCGACCTGGCCCAGACCAGCGAGTTCGAAGAAATCGCCTACCTGCTGGTGCACGGCAAGCTGCCCACCCGCGCCGAACTGGCTTTCTACAAGACCAAGCTGAAGTCGCTGCGCGGCATCCCCGCCGGCCTGAAGACCGCGCTGGAACAACTGCCCCCGTCCAGCCACCCCATGGACGTGATGCGCACGGGCGTGTCCGTGCTGGGCTGCCTGTCGCCCGAGAAGGACGACCACAACCACCCAGGCGCGCGCGACATCGCCGACAAGCTGATGGCCTCGCTGGGCTCGATGCTGCTGTACTGGTACCACTACAGCCACAACGGCAAGCGCATTGATGTGGAGACCGACGACGACTCGATCGGCGGCCACTTCCTGCACCTGCTGCACGGCGAGAAGCCCCGTGACAGCTGGGTTCGCGCCATGCACACCTCGCTGATCCTGTACGCGGAACACGAGTTCAACGCTTCGACCTTCGCCTCGCGCGTGGTCGCCGGCACGGGCTCGGACATGTTCTCGGCCATCGGCGGCGGCATCGGCGCGCTGCGCGGCCCCAAGCACGGCGGCGCGAATGAAGTCGCGTTTGAAATCCAGAAGCGCTACGACAACCCCGACGAAGCCGAGGCCGACATCCGCGCCCGCGTCGAGAAGAAGGAAGTCGTGATCGGCTTCGGCCACCCTGTGTACACGGTCAGCGACCCGCGCAACAAGGTCATCAAGCAAGTGGCGCAAGAGCTCAGCAAAGAGCAGTCGAACACCAAGATGTACGACATCGCCGAGCGCCTGGAGTCGGTGATGTGGGAAATCAAGAAGATGTTCCCCAACCTGGACTGGTTCAGCGCCGTGAGCTACCACATGATGGGTGTGCCCACCGCGATGTTCACGCCGCTGTTCGTGATCGCCCGCACCAGCGGCTGGTCGGCCCACGTGATCGAACAACGCATCGACGGCAAGATCATCCGTCCTTCGGCCAACTACACCGGCCCCGAGGATCAGAAGTTCGTGCCGATCCAGGATCGCAAGTAAACATTGAAGCAAAGGTGGCGCCCAGAGCGCCACCTTGCATTCGGGCTCACCCTACCTGCTCTTTGTAGTGACCACTGCCATGAACACCCAATACCGCAAGAACCTGCCAGGCACCAAGCTGGACTACTTCGACACCCAAGCTGCCGTCGAAGCCATCAAGCCGGGTTCTTGGGCCACGCTGCCCTACACCTCGCGCGTGCACGCCGAGAACCTGGTGCGCAAGGCCGACCCGGCCATCCTGACGCAATCGCTGACGCAGCTGATCGAGCGCAAGCGTGACCACGACTTCCCCTGGTTCCCTGCGCGCGTGGCCTGCCACGACATCCTGGGCCAGACAGCATTGGTGGACCTGGCCGGCCTGCGTGACGCCATCGCCAAGGAAGGCGGAGACCCTGCCAAGGTGAACCCCGTGGTGCCCGTGCAGCTGATCGTGGACCACTCGCTGGCGGTGGAGTGCGGTGGCTTTGATCCGGATGCCTTCCAGAAAAACCGCGACATCGAAGAGCGCCGCAACGAAGACCGCTTCCACTTCATCAACTGGACCAAGCTGGCCTTCGACAACGTCGACGTGATCCCCGCGGGCAACGGGATCATGCACCAGATCAACCTGGAGAAGATGTCCCCCGTCATCCACAACGACAAAGGCCTGGCCTACCCTGACACCTGCGTCGGCACCGACAGCCACACGCCACACGTCGATGCCCTTGGCGTGATCGCCATCGGCGTGGGCGGCCTGGAAGCCGAGAACGTGATGCTGGGCCGCGCCTCGTGGATGCGCTTGCCCGAGATCGTCGGCGTGGAGCTGAGCGGCAAGCGCCAGCCCGGCATCACCGCCACCGACGTGGTGCTGGCCTTGACCGAGTTTCTGCGCAAGAGCAAGGTCGTGGGCGCCTACCTGGAGTTCTACGGTGAAGGCGTGCCCAGCCTGACCCTGGGCGACCGCGCCACCATCTCGAACATGGCCCCCGAATACGGCGCCACCGCCGCGATGTTCAGCATCGACGAACAGACCATTGAATACCTGCGCCTCACCGGCCGCACCGACGAGCAGGTCAAGCTGGTCGAGACCTACGCCAAGGTCGGCGGCCTGTGGTCCGACACCTTGAAGGAAGCCGTCTATGAACGCACGCTGAGCTTCGACTTGTCGAGCGTGGTGCGCAACATGGCCGGCCCCTCGAACCCGCACGCCCGTGTGGCCACGACGGACATGGCGGCCAAGGGCATCAATGGTCCCTGGAGCATGCCGGCCGAAGGTGAAGGCACGATGCCCGACGGCGCCGTGATCATCGCCGCCATCACCAGTTGCACCAACACTTCCAACCCGCGCAACGTGATCGCCGCCGCCCTGTTGGCGCGCAACGCCAACAAGCTGGGCCTCACGCGCAAACCCTGGGTCAAGTCCTCACTGGCCCCTGGCTCCAAAACGGTCGAGCTGTACCTGAACGAAGCCGGCTTGATGGGTGATCTGGAGAAGCTCGGCTTCGGCATCGTGGCCTTTGCCTGCACCACCTGCAACGGCATGTCGGGCGCACTGGATCCCGTCATCCAGAAAGAGATCGTCGACCGCGACCTGTACGCCACCGCCGTGCTCTCGGGCAACCGCAACTTCGACGGCCGCATCCACCCGTATGCCAAGCAAGCCTTCCTGGCCTCGCCGCCGCTGGTCGTGGCCTACGCGATCGCCGGCACCATCCGCTTCGACATCGAGCGCGACGTGCTGGGCGTGGTCGACGGCCAGGAAATCCGCCTGAAGGACATCTGGCCTTCCGACGAAGAAATCGACGCCATCGTCAAGAGCAGCGTCAAGCCGGAAATGTTCCGCAAGGTCTACGAGCCGATGTTCGCCATCCAGGCCGACGCTGGCGAGAAGGTCAGCCCGCTGTACGACTGGCGCCCGCAGAGCACCTACATCCGCCGCCCGCCCTACTGGGACACCGAAGGCGTCGGCGCCCTGGCCGCCAACCCGCGCACGCTCAAGGGCATGCGCCCGCTGGCCATCCTGCCGGACAACATCACCACCGACCACCTGTCGCCCTCCAACGCGATCATGATGAACTCGGCCGCCGGCGAGTACCTGCACAAGATGGGCGTGCCCGAGGAAGACTTCAACTCCTACGCCACCCACCGCGGCGACCACCTCACCGCCATGCGCGCCACCTTCGCGAACCCCACGCTCAAGAACGAGATGGTGGTTGACGCCGACGGCAAGGTGAAGCCCGGCTCGCTGGCCCGCATCGAACCTGAAGGCAAAGTCGTGCGCATGTGGGAAGCCATGGAGACCTACTACGACCGCAAGCAGCCGCTGATCATCGTGGCCGGCGCCGACTACGGCCAGGGCTCGTCGCGCGACTGGGCCGCCAAGGGCGTTCGCCTGGCCGGCGTGGAAGCCATCGCGGCCGAAGGCTTCGAGCGCATCCACCGCACCAACCTGATCGGCATGGGCGTGATGCCGCTGGAGTTCCAGCCCGGCACCAATCGCCTAACTTTGCAACTGGACGGCACCGAAACCTATGACGTCGAAGGCGATCTGAAGCCCCGCGCCACGTTGACGCTGGTCATCCACCGTCGCAACGGCGAGGTGGTGAAGGTGCCCATGACCTGCCGCCTCGACACCGCCGAAGAAGTCTCTGTGTACGAAGCGGGCGGCGTGCTGCAGCGCTTCGCGCAGGACTTCCTGGCATCCACCAAGGCGGCTTGACCATGGCATTCGCACCTCAAATCAAAATCCCCGCCACCTACATCCGCGGGGGCACCAGCAAAGGCGTGTTCTTCCGCCTGCAAGACCTGCCCGCCGCCTGCCAGCAAGCCGGCGAAGCCCGCGACAAGCTCCTGCTGCGCGTGATCGGCAGCCCCGACCCCTATGGCAAACAGATCGACGGCATGGGCGGGGCCACGTCCTCCACCTCCAAGACGGTCATCCTGTCCCAAAGCACCAAGGCCGACCACGACGTTGACTACCTGTTTGGGCAAGTCTCGATCGACAAGGCCTTCGTCGATTGGTCAGGCAACTGCGGCAACCTGTCCGCGGCAGTGGGCTCCTTCGCCATTCAAGCCGGCCTGGTCGATGCCAGCCGTGTTCCTGCCAACGGCATGGCGACCGTGCGCATCTGGCAAGCCAACATCGGCAAGACCATCATCGCCCACGTGCCCATCACCAACGGCGAAGTGCAGGAAACCGGTGACTTCGAACTCGACGGCGTCACCTTCCCCGCCGCCGAAGTGCAGCTTGAATTCCTCGACCCGGCCGACGAAGGCGAAGACGGCGCTGGCGGCTCGATGTTCCCCACCGGCAACCTCGTTGACGACCTGAGCGTGCCCGAGGATGTGGCCAAAGGCGGCACCTTGAAGGTCACCATGATCAACGCGGGCATCCCGACCATTTTCGTGAACGCCGAAGACATCGGCTACACCGGCACGGAACTGCAAGACGCCATCAACGGCGATGCCCAGGCGTTGGCTCGGTTCGAAACCATCCGCGCCCACGGCGCACTGCGCATGGGACTGATCAAGGAGGTGTCCGAGGCCGCTAAACGCCAGCACACCCCCAAAGTGGCTTTCGTGGCCAAACCCAAGGCACACGTTTCATCCAGCGGAAAGCCCGTGGCCGAAGGCGATGTGGACCTGCTGGTGCGCGCCATGTCCATGGGCAAGCTGCACCACGCCATGATGGGCACGGCTGCGGTCGCCATTGGCACGGCCGCCGCCATCCCTGGCACCCTGGTCAACCTGGCTGCGGGCGGTGGCGCCCGCACCGCCGTGCGCTTCGGGCACCCCTCGGGCACCCTGCGCGTGGGGGCCGAAGCGGCCCAGGTCAACGGTGAATGGACGGTCAAGAAGGCCATCATGAGCCGCAGCGCCCGGGTGCTGATGGAAGGCTGGGTCCGGGTTCCTGGCGACGTTTTCTAACGAATGGCCAGGCAGATTG
Source organism: Aquabacterium sp. CECT 9606 (assembly GCF_918741295.1). Taxonomy (GTDB): domain Bacteria; phylum Pseudomonadota; class Gammaproteobacteria; order Burkholderiales; family Burkholderiaceae_C; genus Aquabacterium. The sequence continues at coordinate 566,972 of NZ_CAKKNB010000004.1, read as the reverse complement.
GTGGCAAGATCGGCCTCCAATCCGCCCCATTCGACCAACGTTAGTGATCGGAATCCCATTCAAATGAGTCTCCACAACCAGCGCACCCGCCGCATCCGCACCGCCGCCATCACCGTCGGCATCCTGCTGGGCATGACGGCAGGCGCCTTCAGCTCACCGGCCCACGCCGCCACCGAGACAGCCGCCCCCGCAGTCGCGAAAAAGAAGATCAGGGCCAAGCTCGCCAAAAAGGCCCCCGTGGCCGAGAAATTCGTGCCCCTGCCCGAAGCGTCTGCTGAACAACTGGATGCCGCCAAGCGTGTGCTGATCGGCCGCTACGAGTGCGAATTCGGCAAAAAATTGCTGATCGACGTCAACGACACCAACCGTGGTTACTTCAACTTGCGCCAAGGCAAGGACGTCTGGGTGGTCAAGCCCGTGGTGTCCAGCACCGGTGCCGTGCGCCTGGAAGACAGCAAGGACGCCGTCCTGTTGATCCAGATTTTGACCAAATCCATGCTGATGAACGTCAAGACCGGCCACCGACTGGTCGACGGCTGCGTGCATGAAGTGCAACGCGCCGCCGAAGAAGAACTGCGCAAGAACCCGCCCAAATCGGTGTTCGACACGCCCGCCGCTGAGGCGGCCAGCGCACCCAAATAAGTGCACATCCGCGAATACCTTGATTTGCGTGTGTCCTGAAGGTGACATGAACCCCATTCCTGGGCGAAAATAGCGGTCTGCGCAGAAATTGCTTGTGCCTTATCCAGGTGCAAGCACCTTTCACAGCGCATTCCGCTTTTTTTGACGCTCACGTCACAAGCATCCCAGATCCCAAGAAGGTCAAACCATGTTGCAAGCCTACCGCCAACACGTTGCCGAGCGCGCCGCGCTGGGTATTCCCCCTTTGCCTCTGACCGCCCAGCAAACTGGCGAAGTCATCGAGTTGCTGAAGAACCCACCCGCTGGCGAAGAAGCCACCCTGGTTGACCTGATCGTCAACCGGGTGCCCGCTGGCGTGGACGCCGCCGCCAAGGTCAAGGCCTCCTACCTGGCTGCTGTGGCCCATGGCACTGAAAAGTGCGCGCTGATCAGCCGCGAAAAGGCCACTGAACTGCTGGGCACCATGCTCGGCGGCTACAACATCGCCCCGCTGGTCGACCTGCTGGACGACGCCCTGGTGGGCGGCATCGCCGCTGCAGCGCTCAAGAAGACCTTGCTGATGTTCGACGCCTTCCACGATGTGAAGGACAAGGCCGACAAGGGCAATGCCAACGCCAAGTCCGTGCTGCAAAGCTGGGCCGATGCCGAATGGTTCACCTCGCGCCCCGAAGTGCCCCAAAGCATCACGGTCAGCATCCTGAAGGTGACGGGCGAGACCAACACCGACGACCTGTCGCCCGCCCCCGACGCCTGGAGCCGCCCCGACATCCCGCTGCACGCTTTGGCCATGCTGAAGAACAAGCGCGACGGCATCACCCCTGAAGAAGACGGCAAGCGCGGCCCGGTCGCGTTCATCGAAGCCCTGCGCGCCAAGGGCAACCTGGTCGCCTACGTCGGCGACGTGGTCGGCACCGGCTCCAGCCGCAAGTCGGCCACCAACAGCGTGCTGTGGTTCACCGGCGAAGACATCCCCTTCGTGCCCAACAAGCGCTTCGGCGGCGTGTGCCTGGGCAGCAAGATCGCTCCCATCTTTTACAACACGATGGAAGACGCTGGCGCCCTGCCGATCGAGCTCGACGTGTCCCAGATGAACATGGGCGACGTGGTTGAGCTGCTGCCTTACGCCGGCAAGGCCCTGAAGAACGGCGAAGTCATTGCCGAGTTCAAGGTCAAGTCCGACGTGCTGTTCGACGAAGTGCGCGCTGGTGGCCGCATCCCCCTGATCATCGGCCGCGGCCTGACCGCCAAGGCCCGTGAAGCCCTGGGCCTGGAACCTTCTACCCTGTTCCGCCTGCCCGTCGCCCCAGTCGACACCAAGAAGGGCTATTCGCTGGCCCAGAAGATGGTCGGCAAGGCTTGCGGCCTGCCCGCCGGCCAAGGCGTGCGCCCTGGCACCTACTGCGAACCCAAGATGACCTCGGTCGGTTCGCAAGACACCACCGGCCCCATGACCCGCGACGAGCTGAAGGACCTGGCCTGCCTGGGCTTCTCGGCCGACCTGGTGATGCAATCGTTCTGCCACACGGCCGCTTACCCCAAGCCCGTGGACGTGAAGATGCACCACGAACTGCCCGAGTTCATCAGCACCCGCGGTGGCGTGTCCCTGCGTCCCGGTGACGGCGTGATCCACAGCTGGCTGAACCGCCTGCTGACGCCCGACACGGTCGGCACCGGCGGCGACTCGCACACCCGCTTCCCCATCGGCATCAGCTTCCCCGCCGGCTCCGGCCTGGTGGCTTTTGCCGCCGCCACGGGCGTGATGCCCCTGGACATGCCCGAATCCGTGCTGGTGCGCTTCAAGGGCAAGATGCAGCCCGGCATCACCCTGCGTGATTTGGTCAACGCCATCCCCCTGTACGCCATCAAGGCTGGCTTGCTGACGGTGGCCAAGCAAGGCAAGAAGAACATCTTCTCGGGCCGCATCCTCGAAATCGAAGGCCTGCCAGACCTGAAGGTCGAGCAAGCGTTCGAGCTGTCTGATGCCTCGGCCGAGCGCTCTGCCGCTGGCTGCACCGTGCACCTGAACAAGGAGCCGATCGCAGAGTACCTCAACAGCAACATCACGCTGATGAAGAACATGATCGCCAACGGTTATGAAGATGCCCGCACGCTGCAACGCCGCATCGCCGCGCAAGAAGCCTGGTTGAAGGACCAGCAGCTGATGAAGGGCGACGCCGATGCCGAATACGCCGCCGTGATCGAGATCGACCTGGCCGACATCCACGAGCCCATTCTGGCCTGCCCGAACGACCCCGATGACGTGAAGACGCTGTCGGAAGTCGCTGGCGCCAAGATCGACGAAGTGTTCATCGGCTCTTGCATGACCAACATCGGTCACTTCCGCGCAGCCTCCAAGCTGCTGGAAGGCAAGCGCGACATCCCCGTCAAGCTGTGGGTGGCCCCCCCCACCAAGATGGACGCCCAGCAACTGACCGAAGAAGGCCACTATGGCGTTCTGGGCACCGCTGGCGCCCGCATGGAAATGCCCGGCTGCTCACTGTGCATGGGCAACCAGGCTCAAGTCAAGGAAGGCGCCACCGTGTTCTCAACCAGCACGCGCAACTTCCCGAACCGCCTGGGCAAGAACTCGAACGTGTACCTGGGCTCGGCCGAGTTGGCTGCGATCTGCTCACGCCTGGGCCGCATCCCGACCAAGGCCGAGTACATGGAAGGCGTGGGTGTGCTCGATGCCGCCAGCGCGTCGATCTACAAGTACCTGAACTTCGACCAGATCACGGAATACGCCGACAAGGCCAAGACCGTGCCCGCTGCTGCCTGATCTTCAACCAAGCAGCTGTCGTCTTCTGAAAAGCCCACCCGGTTACTCGGGTGGGCTTTTTTCATTTGAGCAGCAAAGCATCGAGGGGACTCAACACCCCTGCCCCACCTACCTTGATCACGTGCGTGTAGATCATGGTCGTGCTCACATCGCTGTGGCCCAGCAGCTCTTGCACAGTGCGGATGTCGTACCGGGCCTGCAGAAGGTGGGTGGCGAAGGAATGCCGCAGTGTGTGGGGCGTGGCCGGCTTGACCAGGTTGACGGCCAACACGGCTTTCTTGAACGCGCGCTGGAAGGTCTGGTCCTGCACATGGTGGCGCCTGCTCAGGCCTGTCTTGGGGTCGACCGACAAGTCGTTCATCGGGAAGACCCATTGCCACGCCCACGTCTTGCCCGCATCACGGAACTTGCGCTCCAGCGCATGGGGCAGCCACACGCCCTCCACGCCGTGCAGGCGGTCGGCCTCCCACATGGCACGCACGGCGCGCAACTGAATACGCAACGGGCCCGCCAGTTTCGACGGCAGCATCACCACCCGGTCCTTGGCGCCCTTGCCCTCGCGGACCACAATGGTCTGGTGCTCGAAATCGATGTCTTTGACCCGAAGTCGCAGGCCCTCCATCAGGCGAAGGCCCGTGCCGTAGAGCGTTTGGCCGATGAGCCGGTGAGCGGGGTCGATGGCCTGCAGGACGGTGGTCACTTCGGTGGGCGTGAGCACCACAGGCAATCGCCGAGTGGCTTTGGGCCGGCCAATTTCTGCCAGCCACGGGAACTCCAGACGCAGCACGTGCCGGTATAAAAACAGAAGAGCCGACAAAGCCTGCTTGTGCGTGGATGCGGAGACCTGCCGCTCATTGGCCAGCCATGCCAAGTACGCTTCCAGCTCAGCCTGCGCCATGTCTTTGGGATGCCGAAGCCCATGAAACCTGATGAACCCCTTGATCCAGTGAAGGTAGGCCTCTTCGGTGCGTATGCTGTAATGCATGGAACGGATGCGGTCACGCACCTCGTCCAATAGCCGAGGTGCCCTGGCTGGCTGGGACTGGTCGAGCATTGAGGCCTAACTTTTAAGATAACCGGGAGGAGTCACTGTATGAACATACAGATCATTGGCGAAAGCGATAGCTTCTACAAGACCCTCTGTAGAGGGGCACTCCTCAGCAAGAGGTCTAACCTGCCAGGTTATTCATCAGCAGCCCAGGCCTAACTTGCCAGGTTATTGATCATGACCAGTCATATATTGCGTTAGGCTTTTGGTTGCCTTCAATCAGCAATGCTGCAGAAGCCCCTGGCCATTGATGCTTCCCCCGTTTGATCGCTTCTCAGCGTTGCTTTCTTTGGCACTCACGCGCTGGTCATTTTTCCAGGCACAGCGTTAACAGTCATGGTGCTTTGCAACGGGGCGGTCTGGCAAATCTCAGTCTGGCTGTCTGCCCTTTGGCAGCCTGCTCACCAAAGTGCGGCGCCAAGGTGCCACATGCCATCGCCGTGGCGGGCCTCCTGTCCTGCGGCAGTCAGCACAACGCCATCAGTTCTCCAAGGCTGCTCGGGCCATCGCCAAGTCGGCACGCATCCACGGGCGGTGGTTCATAGTTCGTATTCAAGTATCAAGGTCCGTGGCATTTCAACGGCTCACATCTCTTGCGCTTATTCCCAGCTTGCGGCACGTCAGGCACAATTCCATCCAGTCACACAAAGGGAGGTTGGCGCGTGAAACGCTCAAGCATCATTCACCACCAAGGCAAGGCCGGCTTGTTCTCCTTGGCCGTTCCCTCTCGCACCAGCCTAACTTTTCGGTCAAGCCGACACCTACAAGCTCCGCTTGTAGGTTCCCTACGTGCTTCGCACTCCGGTGCGGCTTACCTGTAGCGTTAGGCTTTTGGTTGCCTCAATCGGCAATGTGCTGGGGCCCCGGCCATTGATGATTCCGCCATTTGATCGTTTCATGGCGTTGCTTTCTTTGGCACTCATGCACTGCGCATTCTGGCCAGGTCCAGAGCTAATAAACGCAGCGGTTCGCAACCGGGTAGCGCAGCAAGTCTCAATCTGGCTGTCTGCCCTTCGGCAGCCTGCTCACCAACGTGCGGCGCCAAAGTGCCACACGCCATCACTTGTTGGCTTCCTGTCCTTCGGCAGTCAACACATCACTGCGTCAGGCGCCGGCTGCTCATGCGCTTCTCAAGGACATCGATGATTCCACGAGTCAAGGTCCGTGCCGCTGGTTCACAGCTCTGGGCACGTCAGGCACAATTCCATCCAGTCACACAAAGGGGAGCCAAGGCATGCAATGCCCAAGCATAATTCGCCATCCAGGCAAGGTCGGCTTGTTTTCATGGGCTGCTCCTTCTCTCCCCAGCCTAACGTTTCGGTCAAGGGGACGCCGACAAATTCCATCGCTTCGGGCAAGCCACGCGGGCGCCCCTTACCTGTGGCGTTAGGCTTTTGGGTGCCTGAAGTCAGCAATGTGGCGAAGTCCCGCCATTGATGCTTCCACCATCTATTCGCCTGCAGGCGCTGCATTCTGTAGTGCTCGGGCGTTGCGCGTTTTTCAAGGCACAGATTTAACAGGCTTCGCGGGCCACAACTTGGTGGCGCGGCCAGTTCAATCGGGCTGTCTGCCCTGCGGCAGCCTGCTCACCACCGTTCGGCGCCAAAGTGCCATACGCCATCGCCATGTGGCTGCCCGTCCTTCGGCGGGCAGTGCACCGTGGTACCGCGGCAAGCCGCAGCACATGGCATCCCGCAGTCATGGCCAAAGGCCATCACTGCCTGGCGTTTTTCAAAGTAGCGTTGCTGCTTCAAGTCATCGCGGCCCGTTGCATGGCAACAAATTGGCGTCACAATGGTCGCAGTCAATTCAGGGGCGGCTATGCGTTTTGCAATCAAATTCACGGCACGGGCAAGCGGGCTCACCCCCTCTTCCACTTCGCGCCCCGCGCCTAACTGGTCGTTCAACAGGACGTCTACCAGCGAAGCTGGTAGACGTCCTGTTGACGCGGGCGTTAGGCCATCTCACGTCAGGGACTGAGAAATGACCAGAAGCATCTATGGAATCTGGGAGCGAGGACATACTGACCCAACCTCCATCAAGGACGATCTACTACTTGACCGCCTGAATCAGACTATTTCTTGGTGCCTTGGAGTCAAGGATACGAGCGAGCTGCGTTCAATGGAACTCAGGCCAACGCTCTTTCATAGCGGGCCGGATGATTTGACATGCAATGTCGGCGGCTTGCGAGAGCGAGAAAGCAACTATCGAAAGCGTACCCGTCCTCCAACCACGACCTTGAGCGGCGGTCGCCTGCTCGTGTACTTTCCTTATGGCAATCTCTCTGATGGCGCCTCGGAATCTGAATCTAATGGGTTCTTTGACATCTTCAATGCCCCACCTTACGACACATGGATATCGTGGTTTGAAGATAGCCAATCCAGCAATTCGGCATTTGGCAGCTATGTGCTTTGCTACATCCCGCCCATCTTCGTACCCCAGGCTGAAGCCGGCATTTCTGTGAATGCAGAAGATTGCATTCTCTGGCTTGATCACGCAAACGTTCAGATCAAAGACAGGCTTCGTCATCTATCAGCAAGCAGCCACCTATGAATCCAACCTGCAAGCTAGCCGAGCCTCGCGTATGGCAAGTACTTTCGCCCGCTTCCACTTCGCGCACTAGCCTAACTGGTCGGTCAAGCAGGACGCCGATACATGGCGGCATTTCTCTATGCCATGCGGGCGCCTCTTACCTCGGGCTTTAGGCCTCATGCCCAAACATTTGCTCGTTGCCTGCCTTTTATACGTAGCCTCCCGTACTGCAATGGCCGCATTGGCACCGTTGTACGAGACTGGATTCGCACAAGTCACGTCTCCTTTATTGATGCTTCTTTTTTCAATGTTCTCGGTGCTCTTCATGCGTCGCGTTCAATGGACGTGGAAGTACATGAAAGGCATTGCCTTTGCAGAAATCGCACTCAACGTTTTGTTTTTTCCAGAACCAAAGTTTCACGGCATCTACACTCAGCTTGCGCAACTATTAACTGCTGCAGTCATAGCCTCCGCTTCAGTCATCTTGTGGTCTATCGTTCGAAGCCAATCTACTAAAGCGTGGTTTTCACATCAGCCATCTCTATGATTTCACAGACGAAGCTAAACACCGTGCCTTCGCGCAGCGGCCTAACTGGTTGGTCAAGCCGACACCAACAAGCTCCGCTTGTTGGTTCCCTTCGTGCTTCGCACTCCGGTGCGGCTTACCGCGGGCGTTAGGCCAACCAAGAATATGAGCATGCACACGGTCTGGATCTTTTGTGGAAGCAAGGCTTCTTTCCCTTCTGGTGTTTTTGGCCAAAAGGAGGCAGCAGCTTCCTGGATAGCAAAGCACAAGCTTTCTGGTGTCCTAACGGAGTATCCCGTCGGAACAGGTGCATTCGATTGGGCCGTTGCCAACCAGTTCTTCACGCCAAAGAAGCCAGAGCACAATGCGGCCAAATTCATTCAGTCATTCACCAGCGCTCGTCAAGCTCATGAGCACTATGAAGCGGGAGAACTAGTTGCATAAAGTCTTTAGCCGTGAGCACCTCAACTTCGCTCCGTATAGAAAGTTCAACACTGTGCCTTTGCGCCGTGGCCTAACTGTTTGGTCAAGCCGACACCAACAAGCTCCGCTTGTTGGTACCCTCCGCACTTCGTGCTCCGGTGCGGCTTACCGCGGGCGTTAGGCCTTAGTGATGCTTGATGCATTGAAAAACATCGCTTCGGAAAGACAATGAAATGAACACTGCATCCAGTGATGGCTATAACGTAAAAGAGATCAGCTACGGAGTGCATAGATGCGATGACAGATCTATTTTCGAGTACGAGCAAAACGGACAAGAATTCACTTTCAGCATCGAATACGAGGCACAACTCCTTGTTGAAAAAGGGCATGCTCCTTATCGGGCAAGGCTCCCTGGCATATTCAAGGATGACAGTGTTTCAAATGAATTAATTCATTGGAGAATTTTAGCTGCCAGGAATATGGCGCAGTACTTCCGCACTACATGGCCATGGAATGAGAAAGACATCAATTTAAACGATTTGGACTCATTTGATGGACATCGCCCCTCATCGATATTTTGGTAACACCTCTTCAAGCCACTGCAGGCTCTTGCATGGCAGCAAAGTCGCGGCACAATGTTCAGCAGCAAATCCAAGGGGCGGCTATGCGGTTCGCAATCAAATTCGCGGCAAAGGCAAGCGGGCTCAAACCCTCTTCCACTTCGCGCCACAGCCTAACTTTTCGGTCAAGCCGACACCCACAAGCTCCGCTTGTTGGTTCCCTTCGTGCTACGCACTCCGGCGCGGCTTACCTGTCGCGTTAGGCTTTTGGCTGCCTTCAATCAGCAATGTGGCGAAGTCTGACCATTGATTCTTTCACCGTTTAGTCGTGGCCAGCGCTGCTTTCTTTTTGTACTCAAGCGTTGCGCGCATTTCTAGGCACAGATCAACAGGCTTCGCAGGTCACGACTTGGTGGCTTGGCAAGTTTCAATCTGGCTGTCTGTCCTTCGGCAGCCTGCTCACCACCGTGCAGCACCAAAGTGCCATACGCCATCGCCTGGTGGCTGTCCGTCCTGAGGCGGCCAGTGCACTGTGGTGCCGTGGCAAGCCACCGCACATGGCATCCCGCAGTCATGACCAAAGGCCATCACTGCCTGGCGCTTTTCAAGCTTTGCGGCGGGCTTTGCAAGCAGCAGGCCACAAGTTTTAGTGAACCGGCCCGCCTGTCGGCGGTCTGCGAGTATTCGCCGGTTGGCTAGGCGCACGGGCATCAGGCAGAATCTCTGTAATTCAAGCCAAGGGGGCCCAGGCGTGGCAAGGTCAAACATCTATCAGCAAAGCAAGGTCGGCTTGTCCTCAGCAGCTGTTCCTTCTCGCCCCAGCCTAACGTGTCGGTCAAGCCGACACCCACAAGCTTCACTTGTGGGTTCCCTGCGCGCTTCGCGCTCCGGTGCGGCTTACCTGTGGCGTTAGGCTTTCGGGTGCACATCAATTGCTGAACCGGTATCCAGAGCAAAAGCGAGATCGAAGGCTAATGGCCATCTTTGGTTCTGCAAGCCTGATCTTTGGCTTCGGAATGTGGCTCATTGAAGATCCGTTGCTTTGCTGGCTAGCAGTCGCTGCCGGAGCAATTCAGATCGGCCTGGCTTTTTTACTTTCTAGGCCCGCATTTGAGTGGCTCAGAAATCACTCGCACTTGTTCACCTAACCCGCCCTGGCTGGCCGTCCTTCGGCAGTCAATGCACGGTGGTGTCGTGGCAAGCCACAGCATTTGGCAAGCAGCAGGCCACAAGTTTTAGTGAACCGGCCCGCCTGTCGGCGGTCTGCGAGTATTCGCCGGTTGGCCAGATGCGCGGGCATCAGGCAGAATTGACATCAATCTAAGGGAGTTTTGGCATGCCAAGGTCAAGCATCTGTCAGCAAGGCAAAGCTTGCTTGTTCTCACAGGCGGCTGCTTCTCGCCCCAGCCTAACGTGTCGGTCAAGCCGACACCCACAAGTTTCACTTGTGGGTTCCCTGCGCGCTTCGCGCTCCGGTGCGGCTTACCGCGGGCGTTAGGTTTTTGGTTGCCTTCAATCAGCAATGTGGCGAAGTCTGGCCATTGATGCTTTCACCATTTAGTCGTTGGCCAGCGCTGTTTCCCTTTGTACCCAAGCGTTGCGCGCATTTCTAGGCCCAGATCAACAGGCTTCGCGGGTCACGACTTCGTGGCTTGGCAAGTTTCAATCTGGCTGTCTGTCCTTCGGCAGCCTGCTCACCACCGTGCGGCGCCAAATTGCCATACGCTATCGCCTTGTGGCTGCCCGTCCTTCGGCGGCCAGTGCACTGTCGTGCCGTGGCAAGCCACCGCACTTGGCATCCCGCAGTCATGGCCTTTTGGCCATCACTGCCTAGCGTTTGCCAGCTCTGCGGCGAACTTGGCAGGCCGCAGGCCACAAGTTTTAGTGAACCGGCCCGCCTGTCGGCGGTCTACGAGTATTCGCCGGCTGGCTAGGCGCACGGGCATCAGGCAGAATCTCTGTAGTTCAAGCCAAGGGGGCGCAGGCGTGGCAAGGTCAAAAATCTATCAGCAAAGCAAGGTCGGCTTGTCCTCAGCAGCTGTTCCTTCTCGCCCCAGCCTAACGTGTCGGTCAAGCCGACACCCACAAGTTTCACTTGTGGGTTCCCTGCGCGCTTCGCGCTCCGGTGCGGCTTACCTGTGGCGTTAGGCCGCTCAGGCTTGAAAAATGGATGTTGCCGCTGTCAAAGAGCACTGCTGCCGGTATCCCGGCGCTTCTTCAAAATCGTATGGACCACCCAGCAACGTGCTCGTCCACTACGCTGGCGGCAAGAAGTTTGCCTATTTCAAGACCAGTGAGCCGGAGCAGTGGCGCTTTAGCGTCCGAACAACTCCTGAATACTTCTTAACGCTCACTGACGTGCCTGGCATCAAGCCCGCCCGCTACATGGCCAGATTTCACTGGGTCACAATTGTGGACGTTAGCGCTGTCCCTACGGACTATCTTCTAGAACTAATTGATTGGTCATACACCAAAGCGGTCACTCGCCCAAGGAAATGAACCTTGGCCTGCAGCACATGTCATCAAGCAGAAACAGAATGTCTGCACATCACGCAACGGGAGTTCAGCATGCCAAGTTCAAGCATCCAGCAGCCAAGCAAGGTTTGCCTGTGCTCAGCGGCTGTTCCTTCTCGCCGCAGCCTAACTTTGCGTTCAACAGGGACGTCAAAGCTTCGCATTTCCGCCCGTTAACTTTGGCGTTAGGCTCTTTGCGTAGCCTCGAAACAGACAAAAGTTCTTGAACCATTAGGATTCATCATGCGAAAGTTTTTTCTTGCACTGTTTGTATTTTCTGCATACGTTTCTTCTTCGCTTGCCGCCGAGTCGGAGGCCAAGGCTCTTGTCGCGCGAGGCTTGTCTACCTATTTAACTGACGGTCCCGAAGTAGCCATAAAGACATGGTTAAAAGGTAGCGGGATGGAAGGCAACACTCAGGCACTCACTCAAGCTAACAGTCTCCGGCAGATAGAAGACTTCTATGGAAAGCCAGAGAGCTACGACATCCTTAGACAAAACACTATTTCACCGCGCGCTGAAATGATTGTGTTCTCAATCAATTACGCAAAAGGTGTAGTCTTTGGTCGTTTTCAGGCCTACAAAACCAAATCGGGCGATTGGGTCACTACTGAATTCAAGTTTCACACTGAAGCGGCCGTGATCCTGCCCGCTGAAATGGCTTTCGGAAAATAGCCGTGATAGTCAGTGAAGCATCATGTCTTCTTGCACCAGCCTAATTTTTTGTTCAACAGGACGTCTACCAGCTTCGCTGGCAGCCGCCTGTTAACGCGGGCGTTAGGCTTTTTTTGTCCATAACAGGCAACGCATATCTGGCGAAGCATGAAACACATCAAAGCTGCAGCGAAATGGATCTCGGGATTGGCCTTGGTCCTTGTAATCGCACTAGCATTGACAGCCAATGACAAAAGCATGTTGGGCCTTTTAGAAGTTGGTACAAAGCTTTTGCTCCTGGTTGGAGTCATCTACGGAGCCTTTAAAGCAAGCCGCGAGAGAAAAGAGAGCGGGCTCAGCAAAGAAGCCTTCCAAATTGCCAAGGCGGGCGGCCCAGAAAAGCTACTACGAGAAGCAAATCAAACGCGACTACTTTTCTACTTTCTATGCGCGCTCCCAATCGGCTTCTTCATTTACTCTGCCTGCAATAACTCGATGGAGTTTGCAGTTAAGTTTCTTCTAATTCTCACAGCAATAATTGCCCCTTTTGCAGGCATCATCTATTGGAGTCAGAATTCCATTAGGAAAATCGCAAATCAAGAGCTAAGTCGCCGCGAGCAAAAGGGCCACAGCATTGACCCGTACAAGTAGCCACCTTCGTTCAATGGTCAAAGCTCGGAATGCAGGTGTAGTCGTGCCTTCGCGCAGCGGCCTAACTGGTTGTTCAACAGGACGTCTACCAGCTTCGCTGGCAGCCGCCTGTTAAATCGGGCGTTAGGCTCTCTTTGGAATAGTATGAAGTGCAAAACTAAGTTCTACGGCCTGCCAGCAAAGAATGTTGGGCACAAGCCATGGCGCCTTGCATTCTCCAAACGCGAAAGCTTCAGAGGCATTATTCGGGGGGCTGCTGCAAGGGAACGTTTGCTTCATCCATCTCCGGCTAAAGCCATGCAAAGAAGAACGAGGGTTCGGCTCGTTCAAGCTTACATCATGCGTTTCGGCCAAGACGAATTTACGCAACTCTTCACAGAACAAAGAATGAATCCGATATCCAACCGAAATTGGCTATCAAGGGGGTTCGCATATTGGCGTGGCCGAGTTCAGGGATCAAAATGCTTCAAGACATAAACACAAGGGAGTAGCAGTTTGACCATCAAAGCTTCTGCCACCAGCCTAACTGGTTGGTCAAGCCGACACCAACAAGCTTCGCTTGTTGGTTCCCTCCGCGCTACGCGCTCCGGTGCGGCTTACCGCGGGCGTTAGGCTCTCGGTTGTCTTACCTTCCCTTCCTGGCAAGGTCTTGAACCGCTGACGGCTCAAAGCAATATCCCATCTGTCAGCATTTCGTTCTTTGAAGCTCAGGCACTGGGCTTCTTTCAAAGCACAGATTTAACAGGCTTCGCGGGTTACGACTTGGCGGCATGGCAAGTCTCAATCTGGCTGTCTGCCCTTCGGCAGCCTGCTCAACACCGTTCAGCGCCAAAGTGCCCACGCCATCGCCTTATGGCTGGCCGTCCTACGGCGGCCAGTGCACCGTGGCGCCGTGGCAAGCCACCGCGCTCCGCATCCCGCGGTCATGGCCAGAGGCCATCACCGCCTGGCGCTTTCCAGCCTTTGCGGCAAACGCCAGGTAGCAGGCCACAAGTTTTAGTGAACCGGCCCGCCTATCGGCGGTCTGCGAGTATTTGCCGGTTGGCCAGGTGCGCGGGTATCAGGCAGAATCTTTGTAATTCAAGCCAAGGGGACGCAGGCATGGCAAGGTCAAGCATCTATCAGCACAGCAAGGTCAGCTTGTTCTCAGAGGCTGTTCCTTCTCGCCCCAGCCTAACGTGTCGGTCAAGCCGACACCCACAAGTTTCACTTGTGGGTTCCCTGCGCGCTTCGCGCTCCGGTGCGGCTTACCTGTGGCGTTAGGCCTCTTGCTGAAAAGGTTTGTTGTGACAGTCAGCATTAAGTACGTTTCTCCAGGATTGACTCGGTGTGATTCAAAAAATGGTCTTCCTGTGTCAGGAGCTGTCGCAACGATTAACGGCAAGGATTACTACTTCAGCATTTATGGCTGGAGGAACTCAACAAGCGGGGAAACTTTATGGTTTCTTGAAGCCCCGAGGAACCTTGTTGAGGCGTGCCTTGAACCAGAATTTCCAGTTTTGGCAGAATCTCTGCGAAAGCAAATTGAAGTCGAACATCAGAAATCAGAACCTGAAGCTCTTGAATTATGTTTGGACGTTTCGAATTGCAAATACTCTCGCAGCAAGTCATCTACAAAATCATTACCTCGGAAACCCATCCCTCTTAGGCGCCAGTGGTGGAAGCTCTGGTAGTAATTGAACAGAAAACCCGTTCATGAAAGCCATTATGCAGCTCGCAATTAAATTATTAGCAGGCGGAAAGTGCCCCGACTCACTTCCACTTCGCGCAGCGGCCTAACTGGTCGTTCAACAGGACGTTTACCAGCTCCGCTGGCAACCGCCTGTTAACTTTGGCGTTAGGCTCTTGGTTGCATGAAGTCAGCAATGTGGCGAAGTCTGGCCATTGATGCTTCAACCGCTTGCGCGTCTGTGATCGCCGCTTCCTTTGTTGGTCGGTCATTGCGCGCTTTACAAGGCACAGATTTAACAGGCTTCGCGGGCCACAACTGGTGGCATGGCCAGTTCAATCTGGCTGTCTGCCCTTCGGCAGCCTGCTCACCAAGGTGCGGCGCCAAAGTGCCACACGCCATCACCTTGCGGCTGTCCATCCTGCGGCGGCCAGTGCACTGTGGTGCCGTGGCAAGCCACCGCACTTGGTATCCCGCAGTCATGGCCAAAGTCCATTACTGCCTGGCGCTTTCCAAAGTCACGTTGAAGCTTCAAGCCATCTCAGGCCGTTGCATGGCAAAAAATTGGCGTCACAATGGTCGCAGTCAATTCAGGGGCGGCTATGCGTTATGCAATCAAATTCCCGGCACGGGCAAGCGGGCTCAAGTCCTCTTCCACTTCGCGCCCCAGCCTAACTTTTCGGTCAAGCCGACACCTACAAGCTTCGCTTGTAGGTTCCCTCCGCACTCCGTGCTCCGGCGCGGCTTACCTCGGGCGTTAGGATTTTGGGTGCATGAGCAAGAAATACCTCCCGCTTTGAGCCATGAAGGAAGAGCTATGACATTGACTCCCGAGCAAGCCTATCTTGCCATGTATGCATTTCTTGGAAAGCATTTCTCCATGGGGTGCGAGGAACTTGGTGGCATTCTTGGCTCCATGTCGCTACTACCTGACGGTAGTCCAACAGACCCTTCATTTGCAACGGATTGGCAAGAGGCAGTTACAGCAGCAGCTTCTGGCAAAGTCAATGCAAAACTGGCTCTTGACTCATGAACAAACTCCCTGGCTTTCGTAGAACTCGCACCGTACTGCCTACGCGCACCGGCCTAACTGGTCGTTCAACAGGACGTCTACCAGCTTCGCTGGCAGTCGCCTGTTAACTCGGGCGTTAGGCTTTTGTGATCACTATGGATAACGATTCTCTATACAAGCAAATCGAGCGTCTTCAAGCGGTTGTCAAACACGCAAGCGGCGACTTTGGAACGCTAGCGGGTGCGAAAGCACAGGTGTGCGAATTCTTGCGCCAGTTCGCAGGACCCAAAAGCTCGTTTCTCCAAGTGGCGAATAGTGCTTCTGGAAGCCTGTCAAATTACGCCACGATGCTTACTTCGTCGTTGGAGAACTATCGAGATTACCTACGCGCGGGTTTGGCAACCGCCGTCTCACCACAAAGGCAAGCGCAACTCGATGTCGTTTCAGATTTTCTGGAACAAGCACACAATCTTTTGAGATCAAAGGCAGTTCATCCAGCTGCCGCAATTGTTCTCATTGGGGCAACTCTGGAGGAATTTCTTCGCACGTGGATCGAAAGCTCCGCTTTATCCTTAGGCCAAAGGAAGCCCTCAATAGACTCTTATGGTCAAGTTTTATTGGCGGAAGAACTCATCACAAAGCAAGACATGAAAGACATCATTGCCTGGGGCGGACTTCGTAATCATGCGGCACATGGAGAATGGGAAGAGGTTAGCGATCGGACCCGTGCATCGATTATGTTGGATGGGGTCAATCTTTTCTTAAGGAAGTATTCTCAGTCATGAATAATTCCAAGAAGCTCGCAGAGTAATTTCATACGTGCCTACGCGCCCCAGCCTAACTGGTCGGTCAAGCCGACGCCCACAAGTTTCACTTGTGGGTTTCCTGCGCGCTTCGCGCTCCGGCGCGGCTTACCTCTGGCGTTAGGCTTATGACGACGGGCAAAGCAGTCTTGGCGGCAATCGATGCTGCATTCCTGGGCTCGGCGAAGCCCGAGCACTTCATGAATCATCTTCATTGCGAAGAGTGTTCTGAACATGATGAGCTTCTAAGGGCCAGGAATCGGGAAACACTGAAAATTGAAGACGTTGGAGATATTGGCTGGCAGCCAATTAGCTCTTGCTCTCCTGAAGGCATGGCCTACTACATGCCAGCTCTAGCTCGTCTAGCTCTTGCGGAGCCGACATACAACTACGGGTGGTACGGGGACACTTTGCACATTCACCTATCCCACGATGGAAAGGAACTCCCTTTCCTAAAATACTGTAATCCAGAGCAGCGAGAGGCGGTTGCCAATTTGCTTCGATTTCTCGGTACCGCCTTCAGTTCATACGAAATGCGCCTCACCGAGGCTGGTGAGTTTGAGCTATGCGCAGCCAATTGGTCTGCTTAGCCATCGGAGTTTTGTCTTGCGAAAACATGCATATTTCACCAGCCTAACTGGTCGGTCAATGGGACGCTTGCTCCATTGCTCGCTTCGGCACTGCCACGCGGGCGCCCCTTACCGCGGGCGTTAGGCTTCTCGTGCTTTCACACAACGACTCCTCTCAATAGCAACTTCCTCTACCCATACATGATGGATTCACAAACAAAGGTATTCAGGACGCATAGAGCCATTTCTTGGCTATATGGAGCCATTAGCGGCGGACTCGCTGCAGTCATTGTTTTCGTCCTGTTAAAAGGCGATAGGCACGCACTTGAGATGGCGCCAGGAGCTATTTTCTTTGCTCTGCTCTTTGCTGCACATCACTTCACAGCTCAGTCATGCAAACAAGGGAAGCCTGGAGGCAGAATTGCCTCTATTGTTATCGCTTGCATCATGCTCATCGGTTTTCCAATCGGCACACTTATTGGCACCTACCTTTTAAGCAATACATGGCGGCCATGGCCCAAAACTACTTGAGCGCATTCCTAAGCAATCTAGTGCACTATGCGGTTACGCGCACCTCATTCAAGCTCGCATCTATCATCAGCCTAACTGGTCGTTCAACAGGACGTCTGCCAGCTTCGCCGGCAGACGCCTGTTAACTTAGGCGTTAGGCTTTTCGCAAACACATGCCTTTGCTATTCATGAGGATTTGCATATGAATATCAGCGCCAACCCTCGTGCGAGACTCCTTGTAGACATACCTGAAAGCCGCTACAGAATTTTTTCGCCGAATGGTCGTTCTCCACGGACAGGCGATGCGGTCGTTTTGGACCAAGGATTCACCGACTCAGAAGGATTACCGATGGTGCTTGTCTACTTCCCTGAGCTGGGTGATGACTGCTTATACGAAGCCGAAGTGTATGAGTCAGAGTTGGAGTCCTGCCGTTGATGCTTCCCGCTTATTCTTCTGTCAGCGTGGCTTTCTCTGGTCCTCTGGCGTAGCGCGTTTCTCAAGGCACAGATTTAATAGGCTTCGCGGCCACAACTTGGTGGCGTGGCCAGTTCAATCTGGCTGTCTGCCCTTCGGCCGCCTGCTCACCAAGGTGCGGCGCCAAAGTGCCACACGCCATCGCCTTGTGGCTGTCCGTCCTGCGGCGGCCAGTGCACCGTGGTGCCGTGGCAAGCCACAGCACATGGCATCCCGCAGTCATGGCCAAAGGCCATCACTGCCTGGCGTTTTCCAACGTAACGTTGAAGCTTCAAACCATCTCGATCCGTTGCATAGCAACAAAGTGGCGGCACAATGGTCGGCAGTCAATTCAGGGGGCGGCTATGCGGTTTGCAATCAAATTCACGGCGCGGGCAAGCGGGCTCAAACCCTCTTCCACTTCGCGCCCCAGCCTAACTGTTCGGTCAATCCGACACCCACAAGCTACGCTTGTGGGTACCCTCCGTGCTACGCACTCCGGTGCGGCTTACCTCGGGCGTTAGGCTTTTAATGTCCTCCATGAGAGAAGCGCGATTGTTTACTTTCACAAAATTGCGAATGAAGCTCGGCCTGTCCGCTGCACTGCTCATTCTGCTTCCCCTATCCTGCATCAACTTCCAGAACATCAATGCTCATGGAACCTTACTCGATGTGGTATCCAATGAACCGATCGCTGGCGCGCAGGTTAGGCTTGAATGTCGAAACGCTAAAGGCTTGCACGGGTTTGAAACTAGCAGAGAAGCCTTCTCTTTGACCGATCAAGCTGGGATATTTTCATTTAAGTTTGAAGACACCTGGGACTGTGGTCATGTGCTCGTAAACGCCACGAAGAAAGGTTACACGAGCGCCGAAATACCAGATGCAAACCTCACTGGAGGCTTCCATTTGAGCCCTAGCATCCCTCGCCACATCTGGCTGGTACGCGAAACTGAGGTAAACCGACTCCGCCTCGAAGGTCTATTGAATACCTCAAATGCAAAGCGCATCTCGCCGATCGGGCCCATGCCAGAGTCCGATTACACCTCGGTTAATGTCCCATTCTTCACATCAATCCAGATCGCAAAATCACCCCAAGAGATCAAATGGGTGCAACGGAATTACTGCCAACGCCTGAAGCAGCTGTGGGAGGCAATCCCGGCTAATGAGCAGGCCAAGCACCTAAGTACCAATTTTGGGAATGTCGTCAAGTACCCAGAAGTCCTCGCGTATTGCGAAGTGAATAATTGAGTGCTCAAGCACAGCAGCATGAGTTCACATAGGAAGTACCACATCGTAACTTCGCGCCCCAGCCTAACTGGTCGTTCAACAGGACGTCTACCAGCTTCGCTGGCAGCCGCCTGTTAACTCGGGCGTTAGGCCTCGTGAGCATGCGGAAGAACATCGTCAAAGGCGTGCTAGTCGCTCCACTAGCGTCCGGCATATTGCAGGGACTTCTCATGAAAAACTGGGGAGCGCTCGTCTTTGCTTTGGTGTTTGCATATCCGCTTTCACTGGCAATAGGTCTACCAACATTGCTGCTATTGGAGCGCAACAAAAAAGCCACGCTTTCAAACCTTCTGATTGCTGGTTTCCTTGGAGGTGCTTTTGTTGGCGTCTTCTTCACCGGCGCAGATCTTCAAGCACCGACAATGCTACTTGGTCTGTTGTTGTTCGCATTTCACGGGCTGCTTGTAGCATTTACATTTTGGTTCGTTGCGCTGCGAATGAAGGAGCATTTTCGTGTCCCCTCATAACCAAGCATCTTTCGCGAATTTGCCTCTATTCAGCAAGTACAAAACGGTGCCTCCGCGCCGCGGCCTAACTGGTTGGTCAAGCCGACACCAACAAGCTTCGCTTGTTGGTTCCCTTCGTGCTTCGCACTCCGGTGCGGCTTACCGCGGGCGTTAGGCTTTTATGCGTCATTTTGCATATCTCGCAGTTCTCGTAAGCGCAAATGCTTTTTGCCAGCCAAGCTTGAGTCCTTATCCTCAGGCCGCACTTGCGTTCATTGATAGCGAAGCACCAGCCATGGAAGTTGCTGTGCGCAACAAAGACAGAATCTACTTTGTGGGTGCATCGGAACGAATGAAGGACTTCCTGGAAAAATGGGGAGCGCTGACAGACTCAGCAGCGACACATCCCTACCCAATGTGCACGAACACAGTCACCGATTTCATCATTGTCGGGCTTTGCAAAATCATGCCGCCAGGCAGCATCTGCGAACCGAGTACTTTTTTCCCAAAGTACGAGCAAACCGTCGCCTTGTGTCGCGCTCAAAGTCATCCGTCCGCCAGATAAGAAAAAAAAATGCGCATCAACTTCTGGCCAAGGCCGCTTCACCCATCTTCCACTCCGCGCCCCAGCCTAACTTTTTGGTCAAGCCGACACCAACAAGCTTCGCTTGTTGGTTCCCTTCGTGCTTCGCACTCCGGTGCGGCTTACCTCGGGCGTTAGGCTTTTGGTTGCCTTCAATCAGCAATCTGGCCTGGCCCTGGCCATTGATGCTTCCACCGCTTGATCGCCTATCGGCGCTGCTTTCTTTGGTGATTTAGCGTTGCGCGTCTTGCAAGGCACAGCGCTAATTGGCTGAGCGGTTTGCAACGTGGTGGTCTGGCCAATCTCAATCGCGCTGTCTGCCCTTCGGCAGCCTGCTCACCAGGGTGCGGCGCCTAAGTGCCACACGCCATCGCCGTGGCGGCCTCCTGTCCTTCGGCAGTCAGCACAACTCCCATCAGTTCACCAAGGCTGCTCATGCCGTCGCCAACCGGCCTGCATCCACATGCGGTGGTTCACAGTTCGTATTCAAATATCAAGGTCGGTAGCATTTCCACGGCTCACATTCCACAGGCGTATTCCCAGCTTGGGGCGCGTCAGGCACAATTTCATCTAGTCACACAAGGGAGTTTTGGCGTGCAAAGGTCAAATGCTAGTCAGCAAAGCACGGCGCGTTTTAGCTCATCCGCCGTTCCTTCTCGCCCCAGCCTAACGTGTCGGTCAAGCCGACACCTACAAGCTTCGCTTGTAGGTTCCCTGCGCGCTTCGCGCTCCGGTGCGGCTTACCTGTGGCGTTAGGCTTTTATGTGTATCGCACAGCTACTCCACAACGTTCCTGACGTTATCTGGTCAGGAATCATCGCTTCGGTCCTTACCCTTAGCGGCGTACTGATCTCAAACCGCAGCAACACAACACGCTTAAAAACACAACTCACTCATGATCGTGAAGAGAAGGTCAAAGAGCGCACGCTAAGCTTGCGTCGCGAGGTTTACCTGAAGGCCACTGAAGAACTAGTCAAGCTCAACGCCTTTCTTGCATCTTTGCCTCAGCAAGACTTAGCCCAAGGTAACCTCGGAGAAGGATTCGTCGGCTTTCAAACTGCATCGGCACGGCTGCAACTAGTGGCAGAGCCAAGAACAACTCTTCTAGCCATGCAACTGTCTGCAACCTATGGCGAGCTTTTCTTCGAGCTCATGCACCACCTGATGGTCTTGGGCGAAGCAAAGTCAGACATCAAGATCGCCGACGATCTGTACATCAAAGCAAACAACGACGTGCAGCGAATTCTTTCAGCGATGACTCAACACAACGAGACCGGGAAGTCCGATCAACAGGCATTTGATGCGCTTCAACGTAGTTTTGCGTTCAGCCAAGAACAAGCATCCACGTTTGCGGCAAGTCGGTCTGCGGGTTGGAACTCCTTCAACAAAGGCAACATTGCCTTCATGCGCCACCTTTTTTCACGCGTGCGCGAAATAGCACCACAACAAATGAAGCTGATGGTTGAGATCCGTCGCGACCTCTCGCTTATCGGTGATCTATCCGAAGTCGAGGAAGAAATGCAAAGGCAACTCGACCGCATGACTGAAAGGCTGAATCATTTCCTTCAATCAATGGAATCAAAAATTGCATGAATTCATATACCAAGGCAACGCTGTGCCTTCGCGTACCGGCCTAACTGGTTGGTCAAGCCGACACCAACAAGCTTCGCTTGTTGGTTCCCTCCGCGCTACGCGCTCCGGTGCGGCTTACCGCGGGCGTTAGGCCTTCAGACATGAGCGAAGCCAAGACCGTCATCCACCTAGACTTCGTGAGTTCACGAGGCCACTTCCTTAGAGCAATTCAGCATCAACTGGACATCGTCACCTTACTCATAGCAGGAGCGCAACGCGTAACAGCCGAAGAGGCTGAACCGCAAGGCTTTCACAACTTTAGCCCGGCACATGGAGCAGAGCTTCCGCATGAGGAGGCACGCGAGAAGGCACTGGAGTGGCTCAACAACAGTTTCTTGCGAGACTCAATTGAAGCTACGGATCAATTCCTGGGGCGGTGCCTTTCCTTCTGCAATGCAATCCAAATAGTAGGCAAAGGAGTCATCAGCGATGAGATCTGGAATAACGTCACCAGGATCGCCCCACACAAACATCACAAGCTTCATTTTCCTGCAAAGTTAACTGAGCTTGAAAGTAAATATGGCATTCAACCAAGCTTTGCCGAGCATGTTCTCTCGTTAAACAAAGTCAGAACTTGTCTTGTGCATCGCCTAGGCAAAGTCACAGCGCTTGATACCAACGATGGCGATCGTCTAGTTGCAAAATGGGTCACAAGCAAGGTGGTTCTACGCGGGCTGGAAACTGGCGCACAGCTCATCCTTACCGAGCCGGGCCAGGGCCTGAACGAGGAGGCAATGCTCGAAATGCACATTGTTCAGCACGAACGAGTCTTTAACCTCGGTGAGGCTATCTCACTAACACCCTATGAAACATTCAGCACCATCTTCACCCTTTGGCGGTTCGGCTTGGCATGCGCTGAAGCCATCGAACAACTTGCCATCAAATCAGGAATCCCTGTCAACAAGCCACCTGATGGCGCATAGCAAAGGCCTAACTTGTCGTTCAACAGGGACGTCAATGCTCCGCATTGCCGCCCGTTAACTTAGGCGTTAGGCTTTTGGCTCTTTTAAGCCAAGCTTTGGAAGCTACTCAATTTAGCCAGACTTATACCGATTTCATCTTTTAATACAGTCTTCTTCAACCCTAAAAGGCCAGGACTTTCGATGGAACTCTCACCCTTTATCGCAGCCGTGGTTCCTCTAATAGGCATTGTGGTAGCGAAAGTACTTGGATCAAATGCTGCAAAATCAAATCAAACATCATATTGGGGGGCTGCTTTCCTCGCATCCATTGGCCTCGGAGTTGGTCTCACGGTTGCCCAAGTTCTCCTGCATGGACTGTGCATTGATGCCTTACATCTATGCAAGTCACGAGGCGACGGCAACATGACTTACTGGTTTCAATCATTCTTCGCAATTCCAGTTTTTTGGTTTATGGCTGGATCAACATGGCAACGGAAAAAGAATTCGCGTTTGCCACCAGCCTAACTTCAACTAAAAAGCGCAACACTGTGCCTTCGCGCCCCAGCCTAACTTTTCGGTCAAGCCGACACCTGCAAGCTTCGCTTGTAGGTTCCCTGTGTGCTTCGCACTCCGGTGCGGCTTACCTGTAGCGTTAGGCTCTATGAAACAGCACACCGTTATAAAAGTCTGGGTTGACGCCGATGTATGTTTGGCTCACTACTTTTGCGTTCATGAAGTGCCTAGCGTATTCGAGGAGCGCGAGGGCGCTGTATCGGTTCATATCAAGCCTGACGTTGATATTCAATTACTACGCAACGAAAGTGAGGGTCTTTTTTGGGCTGCAGCAATATGCCCGGTGTCTGCAATAAAGCTAAAACTAGAAACTGGGGAAGTGGTCGACGGAGACAGCGAAATCGTCAAAGATTTTATAGCCTGTCAGCGTAAAACCTGAAATGGCGACTAGCGACATCGTCACACCAAACAATCTAGCGCGCATCCTCATGCAACAGCCAATCATCCACAGTTGGAGTATGCACAGTCCATGCATCATTCACCATCAAGGCAAACTCCGCTTGTTCTCATCAGCTGTTCCTTCTCGCCCCAGCCTAACTTTTCGGTCAATGGGACGCCTACATCATTGCTCGCTTCGGCAAGGCCATGCGGGCGCCCCTTACCTCGGGCGTTAGGCCTCATAGAATCTTGAAGCTCGTTGTTCAGATCATCTCTACGGTATACGCAGCAGCGGTCGGCGTCATAGGCCAATACGCGGCCTTTGATAGCTCTGATCTGCATTACCCAGGCATCCTGGCAATCCTTACATCTCTGTCAGCGCTGTCACTGTGCATTGCCGTCCTCATCGTCGCGCTGAGATGGCACCCGCAGGGACTTATCAAGTATTGGCCTGCAATCTTTTGGCTAAGTTGCATTGACCTTGCGGTAGGGTTAGCAATGGACGCCACCATCCCTCAAGACTTCAACATGGCGCATGCAATTTGGTTAGTGGTGGCAATCGTCGTCGTAGCTTTCCTTGCGCCCGCCTACTATTGCAGTTACCTTGTGGCCTACCGCTCTCGGAGTTCAAGCTAATGCATGGCACCTCTTTGAACTGCAACATCGTGCCTTCGCGCCGCGGCCTAACTGGTTGTTCAACAGGACGTCTACCAGCTTCGCTGGCAGCCGCCCGTTAACGCGGACGTTAGGCTTCTCTAGCTTACGCAGCACCACATTGACAATTCGAACGCAACACAATGCAGCAAGAGAACGCCCAGCGACCCAAGGCAGTCATTGTTTTCCAGCTAATGGGGGCACTCATTACCTGTTTGCTCACTGTGGGCGCAGTAAGGACCACTGCCGGGCTCATACAGTTTTGGGCCAACAATGGCATTCCGATCCTTCTCATCAATTTGAGCCAATGGCTCGCACTAGCGGCATTAGCATTCACGCTAGTAAAACTATTCAAAGCAAAGCCAGAACCAATAACAAGATGGCTCGGCTTGCTTTTCATTGCGCTACTGTACGCATTTATATTCAACATACAATTTTTAAACAAATCGAAATCTGAGCCATTCTTCAAGTGCAGCGATCCTGCAACGGGCGAGCTTGGCGAACTTCTGGGGGGCGCATTGCAGTTGCTAGCAATTTTGTATTGGTTCTATGCATATGGATTTAGCTTAAAAGCCCGCAATTTTTTCGCTCAAGCCACGGCAAGCCACGTTGAAAAGACCGGCTCTACTTAAAAAACCAGTAATGAAAACCAACCAGTTATCAATTGGCAAGGTCAACATCGTGCCTTCGTGCCGTAGCCTAACTGGTTGGTCAAGCCGACGCCCACAAGCTTCGCTTGCAGGTACCCTCCGTGCTTCGCACTCCGGCGCGGCTTACCGCGGGCGTTAGGCTTTCCCACCATGCCAACTGTTTTCTCCCATATAGCTGCGCCCATTGCATTCCGCCTGGGTTTAGGTAAGCAGGCCGTTTCTCCTCGCCTGCTCACAGTCGGTCTCCTTGTATCCGTTCTGCCAGACCTAGACGTTTTGGCCTTTCGCTTCGGCATCCCTTACGCTGACTCCTTCGGCCATCGCGGCGCATCGCACTCTCTCGCTCTTGCTGTGCTTATGGGGCTTATCGCTACCCTGGCGGCGCCTCATTTACGTGCAACCCGAGGCCTGGCGTTCGTGTTCGTTGCTTTTTCAGCGGCGTCTCACGGTGTCCTCGACATGCTCACAAACGGAGGGCACGGCGTAGCCCTATGGTGGCCTGCTTCAAATGAACGCTTTTTTCTTCCATGGCAAGTCATTGAAGCCTCACCACTGAGTCTTCGCCGCGTATTCGGGCCGAAGGGCGTCGAAGTGCTCGTGTCAGAGCTTCTTTGGGTATGGTTACCCTGCCTACTGGGCGGTGTCACTCTCCTGGTAGCTCGCCTCATCTACGACCGCACTAATGGGCACCGCAATGCATAGTTCTTCCTTCAGCGCACCTGTCACCAGCCTAACTTTTCGGTCAAGCCGACACCCACAAGTTTCACTTGTGGGTTCCCTGCGCGCTTCGCGCTCCGGTGCGGCTTACCTGTGGCGTTAGGCTTCATAAATGGCTCCCGACTGGCTCGTTTACTGGATGACACGCCCCGCCGGGCTCATCGCTATCGCGTTTGCTATTGCAGCGCCGTTCGCAATTTGGCGGCTGGTGCTCGGCCGACGGTTCAGGCCTGCGGGATTCGCTCCGCTCGCCGCTGGCTATTCATTTGCGGGACTTGGTCTCGTCCTAGCTACTTTTACTTGGTCCTATATTGAGTTCACCTCGCGAGTAGCAGCCGGAGGCCTCGTTGAGTCTCAGAGATGGACAATTGTCCCGAGTTGGTCGCTGTATTTCTCGATTTTGTTACTGACTATCGCGCTGCCAATCCTGGGTCTTCTGGCGGTTCCCGCATCGGCTTGGTTAGTCCGCAAGAATTGCCTCCAGTACAGCACCATGGCGGTTTCCATCGGTGCCGTCTGGGCTGCCCTTTCTTTGTTCATCTGGTCTTTGCCAGGCAACGAATGGCACCGCACCCATCGCCTTGAGTCATTGGGCATGTCGCTTTCGATCGCTGGCATCAGCGTAGTCACTGTTGGGTTGCCGTTCATATTCGGTATTTTTCTTGTCGCCCGTCGCCGTGCCAAGACCACTGCCCAGTAGGCTGGGCGCTTGGCCGACTTTTGTGAACACTCGACCCTAACGCATCAGGAGTGAACTTGCTCTACCCTGCCTTCGCTCCCCAGCCTAACAGGTTGGTCAAGCCGACGCCCACAAGCTCCGCTTGTGGGTGCCCTCCGTGCTTCGCACTCCGGCGCGGCTTACCGCGGGCGTTAGGCTTTTGGCTGCCTTCAATCAGCAATGTGGCGAAGTCTGACCATTGATTCTTTCACCGTTTAGTCGTGGCCAGCGCTGCTTTCTTTTTGTACTCAAGCGTTGCGCGCATTTCTAGGCACAGATCAACAGGCTTCGCAGGTCACGACTTGGTGGCTTGGCAAGTTTCAATCTGGCTGTCTGTCCTTCGGCAGCCTGCTCACCACCGTGCAGCACCAAAGTGCCATACGCCATCGCCTGGTGGCTGTCCGTCCTGAGGCGGCCAGTGCACTGTGGTGCCGTGGCAAGCCACCGCACATGGCATCCCGCAGTCATGACCAAAGGCCATCACTGCCTGGCGCTTTTCAAGCTTTGCGGCGGGCTTTGCAAGCAGCAGGCCACAAGTTTTAGTGAACCGGCCCGCCTGTCGGCGGTCTGCGAGTATTCGCCGGTTGGCTAGGCGCACGGGCATCAGGCAGAATCTCTGTAATTCAAGCCAAGGGGGCCCAGGCGTGGCAAGGTCAAACATCTATCAGCAAAGCAAGGTCGGCTTGTCCTCAGCAGCTGTTCCTTCTCGCCCCAGCCTAACGTGTCGGTCAAGCCGACACCCACAAGCTTCACTTGTGGGTTCCCTGCGCGCTTCGCGCTCCGGTGCGGCTTACCTGTGGCGTTAGGCTTTCGGTTCTCTTGCCTTTTCTTCCTGGCAAGGTCTTGGGCCATGAAGCTTCAATCGCTTGCTCGTCTTTCGGCGCTGCTTTCTTTGCCTCTCATGCATTGCGCATTCTGGCCAGGTCCGGCGCTAACAAGCGAAGCAGTTCGCAGCCGGGCAGCGGAGCAAGTCTCCATCTGGCTGTCTGCCCTTCGGCAGCCTGCTCACCATCGTGCGGCGCCAAAGTGCCACACGCCATCGGCGGCTGGCTTTCTGTCCTTCGGCAGTCAGCGCATCATCTCGGCCCGCACCGGTTCTCATGCGCATTTCAAAGCCATCGATGATTCAACGAGCATAAATCCGCGCCGCTGGTTCACAGTTCTACGCCCGTCAGGCACAATTCCATCCAGTCACACAAAGGGAGTTTTGGCGTGCACAGGTCAAATGCTAGTCAGCAAGGCACTGCTCGTTGCGGATCATCCGCTGGTCCTTCTCGCCCCAGCCTAACTTGGCGTTCAACAGGGACGCTGATACCCTGCATCGCTTCGCCGTCGCCACGCGGGCGCCCGTTAACTTAGGCGTTAGGCTTTTGGTTGCCTTCAATCAGCAATGTGGCGAAGTCTGGCCATTGATACTTTCAACGTTTAGTCGTGGCCAGCGCTGCTTTCCTTTTGTACTCAAGCGTTGCGCGCATTTCTAGGCACAGATCAACAGGCTTCGCGGGTCACGACTTGGTGGCTGGGCAAGTTTTCATCTGGCTGTCTGTCCTTTGGCAGCCTGCTCACCACCGTGCGGCGCCAAAGTGCCATACGCCATCGCCTTGTGGCTGCCCGTCCTTCGGCGGCCAGTGCACTGTGATGCCGTGGCAAGCCACAGCACTTGGCATCCCGCAGTCATGGCCTTTGGCCATCACTGCCTGGCGTTTGCCAGCTCTGCGGCGAACTTGGCAGGCAGCAGGCCACAAGTTTTAGTGAACCGGCCCGCCTGTCGGCGGTCTGCGAGTATTCGCCGGTTGGCCAGGTGCTTTGGCATCAGGCAGAATTGCAATCAATCCAAGGGAGTTTTGGCATGCCAAGGTCAAACATCTGCCAGCAAAGCAAGGCTTGCTTTTTCTCACAGGCGGTTGCTTCTCGCCCCAGCCTAACGTGTCGGTCAAGCCGACACCCACAAGTTTCACTTGTGGGTTCCCTGCGCGCTTCGCGCTCCGGTGCGGCTTACCTGTGGCGTTAGGCCTCTAACATCATGGCCCCATTTGAAGAAAATTGCCCCATTCCATCGACGCATGAGAGGTGCGCTGAAGCTCGATATTTTCTGATTCAATGCTTGATCAACTACCACCTGCCTCAGCCGTTCCTTCACAACCTAAATGCATTCATCCAGTCTTTCCGAAATATCACTTTTATGCTGCAAAGCGAAGCCAGTGAATTGAATGGGTTTAAGGCTTGGTACGAGACAAAACAACAGGAAATGAGGAACATGCCAGCTCTGCGCCGCTTCGTGGAAGCTCGCAATATAGTGGTTAAGCAAAGCTCGCTCACTTCAAAAAGCAAAGTGGCTTGCGGCCTATTCAGAGGGCGCAGAATGAAGCTATCAATGAATGCCGACATCGAACCGTTTGCCGAGACGAGTAGGCTTCTAGAACTCACAGCAGAGTTTGTGGGTAAATTATTTCTAGGCGGCAAACATGAGCAGGTTGGCGAACAAGCAGGTGTTGAAAGAACTTGGGTAGTAGAAGAACTAGGCGAAGGTGAAGTCATTTCCAAGTGTGTTGAAGCAATGAATTTCATGCTTGCTTTGGTAGAAGAAGCTCATCACCTTTTAGGTGGCGCCTCTGGTCTCAAAGGTCTTTCGGTGGACATGCAAGATTTCAGCGTATTGCTTGAAAGCGATGTCGATTCAACATTACCCGTGAAGTGGGGCTGGGTGGGAACATGAGTTCACATATCACTTACAACGCTGTGCCTTCGTGCCGCGGCCTAACTGGTCGTTCAACAGGACGTCTACCAGCTTCGCTGGTATCCGCCTGTTAACTCGGGCGTTAGGCTTTTAGCTATCCAACATGCACTCATTACAACGAACACTCTGGATTGCAGGTCAAGTCGTGGCGGTACTGGCCCTCGCATTCTTTGGATCAACCACTCTGGGTTGGCTAAGTTCAGTGCCTCACGATGTGGCTATACAGCGCTTTGGCACAAAGACGCCTGAATGCGCTAGGGTATCGCCACCTGCAAGAGGGCTCACCACGCCAACATGCTTTAAGTATGGCTCTATCGAGACGAACCCATTTCTGTTTTCAAGCTACATGCTTGCATCAATCACAGCAATGGTCTTTCTCCATTGCTCTGCCAAGCCGAGAAGAGGCCTAACCTGGCACAGGACCTGGCCAGGCTAGCTATAGTTTTTGCAGACACTCAGAATGAAAATCAACCTGAACATGCCAACACTTCTGGCACTGGCTACCAGCCTAACTTATCGTTCAACAGGGACGTCAATGCTTCGCATTGCCGCCCGTTAACTTTTGCTACAAGGGCTTCTCCATCTGTCAAACAATAGCTGACCCAAGGCTCGCGCAGCGAGCCAACATCATCAAACAATGCACAACGCCGACGCAGATCAGGCGAGCAAAGGGAGCGACAACAAAGTGCGGACTGGCCAGACTACAAACGGTCATGAACACGGCAGTTCAGGTGCCGCAGACCCTGATGCAAGACGCACGCGGGCGACCCATTTGTTAGCCGGCAAGCGCACACGCGCTGCCCACGAGTTAAACGGTTACTGCCCGCGCAGGTCCAACCTGTTGTCATCAACGCTTGCCGTCACGCGGCGGAAGTATCTCTGTCTAGTTCGGCATCTCGAAGGCCTCGCCTCGTCGCAGCACGGCCCAGGCCATCCGGACGTTCTTGGCGGCAATGGCGATCACCGCGCGCCAGTAGCCTCTTCGCTCGGCCAGCGCCTTGGCCCACGTGCTGATGCGGTCGGCCTTGCCAGCCGCGGCGTTGAGCACGGCCCTGGCACCAAGTACCAACAGGCTGCGCAGGTAGCTGTCCCCGGCCTTGGTGATGCGACCCAGCCGACTCTTGCCACCCGAACTGAACTGCCCCGGCGTCAATCCCAGCCAAGCCGCGAATTGCCTGCCGCAGCTGAACTCATGCCCGTTGCCCACCATCGCCACGATCGCCGATGCCGTGGTCTCGCCGATCCCGCACAGCTTCATGAGCTGACGCGCCCGCTCGTCTTCGCGGGCCATCTGGGCAATGTGCCGGTCATATTGTTCGATGCGTTCATCGAGCCGATGCAACTCGCTCAGTGCGTCGCCAATGGCCAGGTTCGCCCAGCCAGGCAGTTCCTCCAGGCAGGCGCCGGCCTCGCGCCTCACCGTCGCCGCCTTCAGCGGCAGGACGATCCCAAACTCGGCCAACAGCCCCCGGATGCGGTTGATGGTGGCCGTGCGTTGCTCGATGAGAGCCTTGCCGCATCCGGTGCACGCTGAGCTTGCCCTGTTGCTCAAGACTTTTGACTGGCACGAACCGCATGTTGGGCCGCTGCACGGCCTCGCAGATGGCCGCGGCGTCGGCCGCATCGTTCTTGCCTCGCCTGCCGCTCATGCGGTACGGCGCGACGAACTTCGGCGCCATCAGCCGCACCGTGTGGCCCAAGCCGGCGAACAGCCTCGCCCAGTGGTGGGCGCCCGAGCACGCCTCCATGCCAACGATGCACGGCGGCAGCGCCGCGATCATGCCCACCAACTTGTCGCGCGCCACTTTGGGCGCCACCAACACCGCCTTGCCATGCTCATCCACACCATGCAGCGCAAACACGGACTTGGCGAGATCGATTCCAACGAACAAAATAGCCATGGACTTCTCCTTCCGAATGAAACAAAGATGAGTTATTCGCACTTCCCATCTTGGTCTTTCATGACCGGTCGCCGCAATACGCGGCTAGTTCGGGACGGGGAAGTCCCTTTCATTCGTTAGGCTTCTCGAAAAGGAACACCGTGCCAATCTTTGAACGTGCGTCTGCATCGGACATCCCTGCACTCAGTGAGTTGCTATCGATTCTGTTCACCCAAGAAACTGAGTTCAAGCCAGACACGGCAGCTCAATCCAAAGGCTTATCAAGCATCATTAGCAACCCGGATCTTGGCGTCATCTTGGTTGCTCGCGAAGGCAATTCCATCTTGGCAATGGTCAACCTGCTGTTTACCATCTCTACCGCAATTGGCGAGCGTGTTGCGCTTCTCGAGGACATGGTCGTATCCCCTGGCGCCCGTGGCTCAGGCATTGGATCTGACTTACTGAATCACGCCATAGACCTCGCTCGCCGAAGTGGCGTCAAACGCATTACGCTACTCACGGATCATGAGAACACATCAGCGCAGCGCTTTTATTCAAAGCACGGTTTCTCCCAATCAACCATGTTCCCTCTGCGAAGAATCCTCGCTTGAAGCTATGCGTACCTCAACCTATCAATCATTTGCCCCCAACCTAATTTTTCGATTAGGCCGACACCTACAAGCTTCGCTTGTAGGTTCCCTCCGTGCTGCGCACTCCGGTGCAGCTTACCTGTGGCGTTAGGCTTCAATAATTACTAGCACCAAGAAGACATTCACACTTGTCCAAATTCTGAACAATACGACCTTATGCGACCTACATTTAGAAAGCTTTCCGGCTACGCAATCGTTACCACTCTTTCAGCGCTGCTGCTTCCAGCATGCAGCACAAACATCAGTCGCACCACCACAAGACCAGAACCGAACGAATCCATTATCGTTTTCGGCGTAAAGCCAGACAACGCTAGGCTATCTTTGTTCCCTGGCGAAATCGTCGATGGCAAGTTCAAGCAGAATGTTCTTCTAGACACCTTCGCCAAGATTCATGATGTTCCTAGCAATGGCTATGTCACCGCCAAAGTGAAGACAGGTCAAGCCTTGGCACTTACATCGGTTCAGATGTCTATCAATGGCACGCTATGGGGTCCGCAATTTTCGTTCTGCAATAACCCCAAGCTCCTTTCATTTGAGGTCCCCTCTGGCAAGATCGCCTATGCCGCAGATATTGAGTTCGTGCAAGTAGGAAACGTGCTTCGACCGCGCGTTACCCAGGACATTGAATCGGCGCGAAAACATATTAAAGAAAGCTATCCCAATCTAACGGACGAGCTTGTACCACTGGATCTCCAGTTGATACCCGCATCGAGGTGCGAAGGACCAGCACCACAAACCATCAATGTTTACGTACCTGGGCGTTGACGGCATGCAAGTAAACCACTGTAGGCTTGTAAGCATCCCCGGCTAGAACAGCTAGTACTACACAATGCGCAACTCAACCGAATTTGCACATAGCACCAGCCTAACCGCAAAATACTTCGCATCGTTGCCCATCAACTTTGGCGTTAGGCCTCTTGGCGGACTCAGAAATGAAAGTGCCTATGCGATACCTACGAATCGGAACATATTTAGTGTGTGCAATAGCGATGCACTCAACTAAAGCTAGTGGTCAGGCTGAGTCGCCGAGCCTTGTTGTATCGAAGAATGGCACTCACGTCTCAGATCTGCGAAGCAAACTGATTTGGTCCCGGTGCGTAGAGGGCATGCAGTGGGACGGCAAGACCTGCACGGGCAAGCCGACACTCGCTAGTCACGCTGAGGCTCTTTCGCTTGCCCGCGCACGGGCAGAGACCGAAGGCTTGAGTTGGCGTGTCCCGCGTGTCAAGGAACTTCAGCGCCTGGTGAACACCGAGAAAGAAGAGCCGGTGTTCCCCGCAGCACCACTAGGTTGGCATTGGACAGTCTCTGCCAACATTGATACTAGGCCTATTAACCAGTACGACTATGGGAACATTGGGCGAGGCATAACGGAGCAAAGCGTGAACCGTATGGCGTTCTTGCATGGCTGGGCCGTAAACATGGGCTCAGGACAGGCGCGTGGCGATATTTCAAAGCGCACGAAATTGCCAGTACGTTTGGTGCGGCAAGAAAATTGAACGCCCACAAAGTCAAAATGCATATGGTGCCTTCGCCCAGCGGCCTAACCGTTTGGTCAAGCCGACACCAACAAGCTCCGCTTATTGGTTCCCTCCGTGCTTCGCGCTCCGGCGCGGCTTACCGCGGGCGTTAGGCATCACCTTCAACCACCATAAATCTTATGAAGAAACTCATACTTTCACTTTTTGTTCTCTCAATCTCTGGCTGCGCAGTTTACAAACCTGTTCCTGAAAACTATACGGGGCCGATCGCCACCGTCACTGACAGTGGCCGGTCAGAGGACTCAACCAAAGCGCAAATATTTGCTCTTACAGAAATTGACGGCCACAACATCCGAAGCAGCTTTCAGACAAGCCGCATAGCAAGTCAAAACCAAGGCCCCATCCTTTACTTAAGCTTGACGAAAAGGCAAGTTCCAGCAGTTCCCATGAAAGTGAAAATTCGCGGCAGTCATGCCACAGGAGCGCCCATACACGAGCTTGCCAGCCGAGCTGTTGGGACGTTCCATGAAGTAGAAGGAACTGTTGACTTCACGCCTGAGCCGAATGGCAATTACATGGTCGTCGGTACTTTGTCGAAGGAGTCCTCAAGCGTCTGGATTGAGGATGCAAACAGCCACCAGCCTGTAACCGAGAAAGTAGCAAGCAAATGAGCACGTGGCTGCCGGCTTGATCAGCAACGTTTTGCCCGCCTCATCAATGCCGTGCATTGCAAAAACGTTCTTGGCCAAATCCAGGCCGATGGCAATAATGCTCATGACTTTCCCTTCCGAATGAACCGTCGATGGAAACGTTGCACTTCCCATCTTGGTCCTTCAAGACCTTTGCCGCCAATACCCGGCGGATAGTTCGGGACGGGGAAGTCCCTTTCATTCGCTAGGCCCACTCAAACACACATCATCATGCGATTGCTTCGATTCTTCATCGCCCCAGTAGTAATTGCTGTTTTGTCGGCCTGTGTTAACGTTCCGTCAGATTACAAGTTTGACGACAAGAAGGTCGTCGGCGTAGTGATAGGTTCGATCACCTATGAAAGTGGGTTGGGGCTCTATCGTGTCCTCGTCACTCCAGAGAACGGCGATAAGACTTACTTTCTCCAGGCTGGAAGTGGTGACTGGTACCCATTTGTAAAAAATACTGACGAGGATCTCCAAGCAAAAGGTGACACCTTTGCTGTCGAGTTGCCCACCGGAAAATACGTAATCAAGTCCTGGCAAGTTCGCCAAGGTGCGCGTACAGCCAACTCATCCATGCCCATCGGAATTCCATTTTCGGTAGAAGCAGGCAAGGCTATATATTTGGGTTCCTTCAATTGGTCTCCAGACTGGGAGAACGTATCTCTTAGGGACAAGTCCAATAGAGACCTTCCAATCATCAAAAAACGATTCCCGTTTCTAGAGCGCACACCTTTGGCGTTAGCAATCACAAACGGCGCAAAAATCGATGGCCTTGGTGGCGACTATCGGTACAGGTACGACATATTTATTCCTGTTCCCGTCGCACCTAGATGAGAGCAATAGCTGCATGAGTCAATCAACTAGCTCAGCATCTTTCACCAGCCTAACTGGTCGTTCAACAGGACGTCTTCCAGCTTCGCTGGCAGCCGCCTGTTAACTCTGGCGTTAGGCTTCTAGGCATGACTTCGTAGAGAAATTCAGTTTGACGACGCCACCCTTACATGAGGGGGCAGCTTCGAGGCTCACATCGCGTATATTTACAAGCAGTCGATTGAACCCTCAATTCAACCGAAAAAACACAACCATTGGGAGGCGGACAGTATGTCCATAGTTTGCATTGGCCTCCTGTATTACAAGGACACCTCATGGCCAAGTTGATCACCGCCTCGATAGCCACCGCATTGTCGTTCGGATCCTTCACTGCTTCAGCGCAGTTGACCAAGCTGGAAGCCTTTGCGGCGCCAGGCGGTGTCAGCCAGTTGGCTTACTCAAGCAATGCCAACAAATTGGTAGTTCGCAACTCCGCTAGTGCTATCAAGGTCATAGACCTAACGTCGCATAACATCGTATCGACGGAAATGGCCAATGCCCGCTTCACAGACATGTCGCTGTCACCTGGCGGGCTGGTGCTATACGCCGCTGACTATGCTGGGGAACACATTGGCTATAGCGAACCGCTTGGTCAGCACTATGTGCATCGCTTGGATCTTGCCACTAACACATGGGCGACGCAAACAACCAATGGCGTTGCAGGCCGCATTGAGACTGTGGATGATCAGCGCTTCATTTTACAGTCCACTGACCAATGGATCAACTTTGGTGTCAAGCAATGGGGATCCGGCGGAGCGATCGACAATGTAGGCAACACCGTCTCATGGAGCGTGTATAGCGGCAACATTCAATACGACGCCACGCACAGCCGTGTGATCCACGGCAGTTCAGGCATCAGCTCCCCCGAGTTGAGCGCATTCAAGCTCACCGGCAACACCCTCACCCCTCAGGAAGGATCAGGCACCTACGGCTCTGCCTATGTTCCAGGTGCGGGCAACGGCGCATTGCTTTCATCCAATGACGCCTACGTATACTACGGTGCCCTACAGTTCGATCCACTGGACGTGCATGCCTTGCTTCGTACATTTCCGGAGCAAATTCTTGGCGCCAATTCCCTCTATGCATTCAGTGCCAGCAATTACTACAACCAGGAAACCGGAGCGTTGATCGGCAGTTTAGGCGGAGTCTTTTCAGCCTTTGCCTTCTCGCGCACCAGCAACGATTTTTGGGCATTCGACGGAAGCGCCAACCAACTGGTGCATTTTGCTAGTTCCGTACCGGAGGCATCGACGTGGATGATGCTCAGCATGGGGTTGGTTGGCTTGGGTTGGGCTACACGTCGCCGCAACTGCTAGGCCGTCTAATCAAGCGGGCCTTGGATCCATGCGCGGTGCAACACCCTGCTTTCGCGCCGCGGTCTAACTGGTCGTTCAAGTGGGCAACAATGCTTCGCATCGTTGCCCCTTAACTTCGAGGCGATTGCCCAACTTTTGTGGACACTCGATCCTAACGCTATCGGAGTGAACTTGGCCCATCCTGCCTACCCGCCCGAGCCTAACTGTAAGTTCAACACGGACGCTAACACTGGCCATGGCTTTGCCATTGTATTGGCCAGTGTTGGTGCCCTACGCGCTTCGCGCTCCGGCGCCGGTTAACCTTGGCGTTAGGCTCTTCATAAAATCCATAGATGCAATGCGAATGACTTGTAAAAAATGCGCAACGATCAAGCAGTTTTCGATCCCAAGCCCATCAAAGCTAACTGAGGCAATTCGCTACTGCAAAGAGCTAGTTGCATCAGGGACTCTCATCCAAAGCATCTATTGGCCAAACATTGGACTGGCTTCTACGCAGATGCCATTCAACACTGGTTGACCAGACCCCCTCAGATCCAGTGGCAGATTAATAAATCTGCTAGCAAATGATTTCCATTCCATTTATCCTAAATGGAACTGCTGGTGCAGTCGCCAACTAGCGATGGCTAAGGCCGAACGTGCACGCTGCAAATAAACTTAAGAATTGCATTTGGACAATAAAGCTAAAGTTTGCATTTGATGCAATGCGTAGCTTTAAGTCACAGAACCCGCATAAAACCTAGGTTCCTGGCGGAAGCGGTCACTTTCAAACCGCTCACGCAGCCTTGTCCTTTGTGCGGGCAATACGCGACGGCATACGAAGAATGACGGCAGACGACTGCGGACTGTCAACCCGAAGCATCACCCGCTTGATGCTCGACAGGTGGCAGCCATACCGCGTGGCCAACGCAGGCATTAAGTACTGACCGCTCTTAAACAACTGCACGCACTCAGCCTCTTGCGCCGGGGTCATGCACCGTGGTCTGCCAATCTTCGCACCGCGCAAATAGGCCGCATCCTGACCGGCCATGCTTCTTTCCCTGATCAATGACCGCTCAAACTGAGCCACAGCGCCAAGCATGTGCATCATCAGCTCACCAATCGCGGTGTCAGTCTGAATGGCTTCGGTCAAGCTCTTGAAGGTCGCGCCGACCGCCTGAATCCGAGCCAGAATTCTCAAGAGGTCTGCCAGGCTTCGCGCGAGGCGATCAACCTTGTAAACCATCACCACGTCACCGGCCTGAAGCCCGTCCAACATGCGCTCAAGAACAGGCCTACGAACCCCTGCACTGCGCTTTTCCTGATGCACCGTAGTGACCCCTGCCCGCTTCAATGCGTCAAGCTGTAGCGTGGTCTCTTGCTCAGTTGACGAGACCCTTGCATAACCGATCAGCACAAATCCCCCTGCTTACCCCCCAGCCTCACTGCACATCCAAAACACCCCCCGGCCAGGGTCAACATACAAGGTGTTTTCTCCATCATGACCACCGCAAGCACTATGCACAAGGGCGATCAAATCAGCGAACTTCTCACGTGCAAAAAGCATGACTTGAGGACGAGGAACGCTGATCCCCTCAGAGACCCAAAAGCGTTTTTTTCCCTCTAACTCTTCGCCACCTTCGTCAAAGGCTTTTGACACGTATTTGCTGATATAGCGGGCAATCTTGAAGCTTCTGCTCTTGGCGTGAAACTTCCGTTTGGCCTCATCAAAATTCCCACCTAACGTGCCTACAACGGAGCGCCAGATTGCACGCATGACGTTCCAGCTTTTGACCTTGACACCATGATGCTGCAACAACGCAGGAAGTCGATGCGTTGCGATATGGATGTGATAAGCACCTCGTTTCTGGCGCTCAAGAGTCGCCACATAACTGAACGCGGGAATGAGCTTGCGCACGCGCCTGACAAAGGCTGTCCAATGCTTGGCGACCAAATCACGATCAATCACGTTTTCTTTGTAGGTCAAGGTAAACAGGGAATCAACGCCCATGACCTTGCACTTCTGGCGGACCTGAGTCTTCGCTCTGCGCCCTGCCCGTGCGCGGTTCTCTTCGGGCGTGAGAGGCGTTTTTAAAGGGTCCTTGACACCCCACCAGTGGGGCAACTCTGAAAGGGTCCTGTGCGTGGTTATCGACGCTTCCTTATGACCATTTCCCAGATCTGTTAGGGAAACTCTATAGAACTCTTGATAACCATAGGCGACCTTGTCGCCTTCGGTCAAACGGGGTAACATCGCTGGCATGGGTGACTCCGATCTAGTTGCCTGTACCGAGCCCTTCAAGGTTGCAGCCTTGAGGGGCTTTTTCTTTTCTGAACCACCGAGGCAGTGAGCCAGGGGGTGAATACAAGATGTGTCCTTAAGATAAATCTAGGCCGGCTGCGCCGGCCTCGTGCCCTAGCGGCCCCGGGCCGTCGCTTCCCGCCCATCTCATACCAACTGGCCGCCGTGTCCTTTGGCACTCTGGCAGCTGGCTCATTTGATAAGGGTGGGTTTGACACCACGCAGCCCGCAGCAAGGCCTCTACACCGGCTACGCCGGTCACTAACTCGACCACTGGCCGCAACGAGCCCCGGTGTCTGTCTTGACTGAATGAGGCAGGGCAAGGTCAGCCCGGTATACGGTTGTTTTTGCCATGCCGCAGGTTCTGACCATCTGCGATCTGTTCGGCCAATGGGCGGGCGCTGGATGGGGTCCAACCGGGTGTAGCGTTGATCAGGCCTGATGACGGCTCACGCGTGGCAACAGGAGCCATTACCGGGGGCTTGTTGACCTGCACACGCTCCTGGCCCTTGTTCTCGTCCCAGGCCATGAAGAAACCACCGGCCACAATGCCTTCACACAGGGCTTTGTCGGTCTCAAGCTTGGTGCCCTGCTGGGTGTAGCACTGACACCGACTTTTGCCCTGAACACAGGCCGCAGGGTAAGGCGCCCTCACCGGCTTTGTGACCTCGTCATAAACCGGCGCGGTGTAGGCCAAACCAGCAACTCGCGGCTGGAACTGCTGGACGTACTCAGCGGGCGTCAAGGCCTTGCGCTGGTAAGACCCAGGCCCCGGCGAAGAGATGCCAGACACGTTGAACGAGTCAGACGCCGACGCTTGCTGCTCTTTCTTCGGTGACACACGAGACTTGTACAAATAGGTAGCGCCGAGGGCAAAAACCAAGATCAAGCCCAGCAGATACCAAGCTTGGCGAGGGATTCGAACTTTGTGCGTGTGCACCTCAGCCGACTTGTAAAGGCTGAAAACATCCTTCGGATATTTCCATGTCCGCTTCAATGCATCGGCTGAATGCTTGTCGCAATTTTCCTTGACCTTCGGGTACTCATGGACAGTGGCCGCATGCATGCCAAACATGCGATGAAGGTGGAAATGGCGCCCTGTCAATCGCCTGATGTTTTGATCGATCAGCATTGGGTGCTGGGTGATCAGATAGATGTCAACGCCTAGATGCCGGTGGGTCTCCATTGCGGCAATTTCAGGCGGGACAGTAGCACCGTTTGCGCGAGGCCTAAAAAACCGCTGAGCTTCATCGATGACCATGATGGAGTTAGGCGGCAGGCTCATCCAGTCGCGTGCATCGTGCTCGATCCACGGCAGCTTGATGTCAGTGATACCAGAGTAATAAACCTGACGTTGATCCTTTTCGGCGAGCTTGCGCAGTTCGTCAATGGTGAACAAGGTCTTACCACTGCCAGGAACACCAGTGATTAACACGATCATTTGAGCACCATCTTTTTCAACGAGTCAGAGGTAAGGCCAGACAAGACCAGCCTTGCAGCGAAGGCGGACAAGATCACCGAAAGGCCAGCGCCAACTTGCAACGCAGAGAGGACCTGTAACGCTTCAGAAGGCAACGAACCCATGTTCGAGGCCACCTGGGACTTGAGCCACTCCAGTGACGCATTCAAGCCCTGATAAGTAACGTAGGCGATACCAAGACTGACGAGAACGCGACCGACGATAGTGCCGACAGCACTAACGAGCGCGCCAACGAGAGCAGACAAGAAGACAGGCATATCAATCTCCCTTGAAGACGATGAAAGCAGCGGCCATATAGCAAGACGCTAAGAAGGCAGCGCCGAGCATTTGCAAGTACGGGCACCAGCTTGAAAACGGCAATGTGTACGAGCTACCAACGAAAGTGAATGTCTTGTCAGAAATGCATGAACCAGAGGAACCGAACATCGGAACCGAACTGATCATTGAAGACAACTGAAACGGAATTACTCCAGCGTCGTTAGCTGGATGTCCATCAGGACGATTACCGGCACCGATAGCGCTGTTACCGGCAAAAACGGTTGAATTCTGTGGATCAGTCTTCATCGAACACGACAGGTCATACGAAGCTTGTGCTTGAGCGCACTGCACGGCGTCCCCCTTGCATGTGAAGCCACCGGCACAAGCCCCGCCCCACTGGCTTTCATCATCACCTTTGCAAACTGCTGCCTTTGGATTGGCCGCACAGAAATCGGACATGGGCTCAGTTTTGGTTGAGCTTTTCTGCTCACTTGAACCATCAGACTTTTGCGTGCTGGTGGTCGTTGTCGTTGTGCACTGAGAACCTGAACACTCAGTCTTTGTCGTCGTAGTTCCGCTTTCACCCGACGTTGTTGGCGAAGATGCACCGGACGCTGCAGAGCTGGCAGCAGATGCCGAGCTGGTCACACTCTCTTGAGATTTACTGCTGCAAGGAACGCAAGTCGTTGTGCCATTGATCGTGCCAGGGCACTGACCCTTTGCGACACACGACGCATCAGTGACGGGGGCTGACGCCGCAGTCTCAGGAGCACCAGGGACGGTAGAAGAAGGATCACAGGCTGCACCAGTGGCCGTGAAAGGACCCCACTGATAACACTTGCCATTGGCACACACCGCAGGCACCGTGCCACCGGGCTTCCACACACAACCTTGCGTGCCTTCACCAATACAAATCGTTGGATTTATAGAAGACGCAACGTAAGCATTTGTGCCATCACCCTCAACAGTGCCAGCAGGCGGGCAATCATTCACCGGAACCAAATGCCGACACGCCATTTTTCCTGTCGCACTATTGAGCAACAACTCACCTGTAGAACAAGAAGGAGAGAGCGAAAAATTACCTACATACCCACCGTCACAAGTTGACCTACACGCAGCACGACCATCAGAGTCATATCCATTAGTCGTCGCAGTGCAATATGTGTTGTTACTAGGCCCCGAAGAAGACGAACAAGCTACAGCAGCACTACCGGTAACACCAGTGAAAGGGTTTTGCCAGATTGGATCAGTCCACGTGTACTCAGCACGCGCCAAGGATGGCAGGACAATGCACAGCAGAAAAATCAATCGCGAAACAAAATCCATAGAACCCCCAACACCGTCAACACAACAAACCAGCCGCCGTAAGCTTCCATGACACCCCCGATAAAAAAGGGCCCCGAAGGGCCCGGGCTTGTGCAACAGATCAGCCGCGCATGCCCTTGCGCATCAGGCTGAACACCCAGATGCCGACCATGGCCACGAGGACCAGACCAGCAACGGTTGCACCATCGGTACCGCCTTCAGTGATCGCGGTGGAAACATTGGTGGGAACAGCAGCGTTGGCAACAGAGAGAGCCAGGGCACCAGCGGCAACGAGGCCACGTTGAATGAACTTATTCATTGAGAACTCCATAAAAAAACCGGCATGTTGAAAAAGCCTTGACTGGCCGGCATCAGTCAGGGATCAGAAGAAATTTGTGCAGTCCGCCAAAGCGAGCGGATGACAAGTCGCGCAGCAAAGGCAATAGACCAAGCACCACCAATGAGCCAGGAAATTTCGACACCATCAGCAACTGACAAAGGAGGGAAACCACCGCCGCCAGTACTATCAACAGGTGCGCCGGAGCCAGTACCTGAAGCGGCTAAAAGGTCACGGAATTCAGTGTGGATCACCATCACTTGCCCGTAGCAAGAGGATGGGTCCCAGGCACCGTCGACCGTGTAGACCTTCTGATTCGTATCAGGGTTGTACGAGATCGTGATGCAGGTGGCAGATGGGGCAAGGTCAGCCATGACAACTCAGCAGTGCGTCAAGACAAAACGCGATGAACGGCGTGAAGAACCAGAGCACGCAGAGCACCAACTGCAAAGGCGTAAGCACGGGCAATTCATCAGGCTCAGACTCATCAAAGCCGGGGTGTTCAATGCTCATGGCCGGAACACCGTACGCAAAAAATCGATAAAGCAAACAACCGTATAGAGCCACACCACAAAAGCAAGGCCCCAGAAGATTCCCAGAAGAAGAACGATTGAAAAACTCATGTCAAGTGACCTCTGGAATGTTGACCAAAATGAGTGCATCAAAGGCGGTCAAGGAGCCTCCCCAGACCAATCGCAATCCATGCAACCGGCGTACTTGTCGTTTGACGTGAAAACGAGGTTGTCAGAACCGCAGGTAGGGCAGACAGCAGGGGAAAGAACGGGAGGCGCTTCACAGAGAGTCACGAGGGCTTGAACACCCATCACCAACGGATCAGGGCCATCCACGAATGCGAAGGAGCGCACTACGCGCTGGTGAGTGGGGTTCATAGCGAACCCTTAAGCAGCAGGCCTAGAGGCAGGAGGCTTGCCAGCGGCGTAGGGCTGCAAGCCAGTGAGCACAGCGCCAATCTTGCGGGTCTGCATGTCTGGCTGCAGGGCGAAATGCCCGATGAAATCACCCTCAGTCACCTTGCCCATCAGCGACTTCGGGATTTGCAAAACCCCGACAGAATCCACCTCCCCTGTGTCCTTGAGCAAGAGGCATTCAGCATCTTGCATTTCGTACGGCTTGCCATTCTTTTGGCTAATACCTTTGCGAACCTCGTTCAGCTTCAGGATACGGATGATCGATTGCATGGAAAATCTCCAGGTTAAAAGGCCAGACGGCCAAAGGCACCCAAGCCGCTTAGGACTGGGCTTGTGAAATGAAATAGGAGGAGCGCCAATGCGACTCAAAAACAAACTGGTAGCCATCGCGGGACTGATACTCGCAATGGGAGTCACGCAGAAAGCCATGGGGTCGGAAGCCGAGCACCCAAACGCGCATCTCTTGCGCAAGACCCTTAAGCAGCAGGAAGACGACCGACGTAGCAAGCTCAGCGTGAATGAACGACGCCACTGCGAAAGACTGGATAAGGTTCTGCAAGCGCTTCCCAAACAAAGAACCGAGAACCTTCAAAGAGAAGTCACGACACTCTTTATCGAGATGGGATGCTGATCCCCAACAAACCGCCAACAGTTGCATAATGGTTCCAGATGCCTAACGTATACATTTTGTATACGCATAAGCACGTTATCACAATGGATACGTTATGCAATTGAATACGCTTATTGAGAAAGCCAGTGCAATAGCCGGAAGCGATTACAAGCTGGCGCAATCACTGGGGGTTGAAAGAACCCTCCTCAGCAACTGGAAGAATGGCCACAGAGCATGCCCAGTAGACCTACGAGCTGTGATGGCAAAAATCGCGGGGGAGGACCCCGAGCAAGAACTGCTCGAAGCAATTACAGAGCGCCTAAGCGAAGACCGTAAGACGCGCCTACAAGAGGCATTGAACTGGCGGAAGCGGTGAGATTCGAACTCACGGTAAGGTCGCCCCTACGCTAGTTTTCAAGACTAGAGCCTTAAACCACTCGGCCACACTTCCTGGAAGGCCCGCATTGTAAGCCAAGCCAGGCTTCATTTGCCAGGCTTTTGCGACTGCGGGCAGTCGATCTGGATCAACTCACGCTCTTTGTCGCCAATGCGCACGGCGCTCAACTGGCCGCCCCACACGCAGCCAGTGTCCAGCGACAGCAGCTTGTCCGTGTTGATCAACCCCAAAGTCGACCAATGCCCAAAAGCCACCGGGGTATTGGCCGTTCGTCGCCCCGGCAGCATGAACCAGGGTGCAAACCCTGCAGGAGCCTCGCCAGCACCGTCCTTCGTCGCAAATTCCATGGTGCCATCGGCGGAGCAAAAGCGCAGGCGCGTCAAGCTGTTCACAATGCAACGCCAGCGATCCGCGCCTTGCAAATCGTCTTGCCAGCGATTGGGTTGTGCGCCATACATCACATTGAGGAAGTCGCCAATGTCCGGGCTTTGAAGCATCGCTTCAA
Organism: Aquabacterium sp. CECT 9606; assembly: GCF_918741295.1. GTDB lineage: Bacteria > Pseudomonadota > Gammaproteobacteria > Burkholderiales > Burkholderiaceae_C > Aquabacterium. The sequence continues at coordinate 523,358 of NZ_CAKKNB010000004.1, read as the reverse complement.
CCTCACCGGCCAAGGCCACCGTTTGCGCGGCATCCCATTGAGGCACCACGCCCGCATGCACCATCAGCCAGCCGTGCTCCCAAACCGCCATTCGACGGTGGCGCAGCCAGTGCAGCCAGTCTTCGCGGTCGGGGGCCGACAAGATGGCGTCCAGGGTGTCGTTTCTGTGCGGTTTGCGCACACCGTGCGCCACGGCCAGCAGATGCAGATCGTGGTTGCCCAGCAGGCAAACCGCTGAATCACCCAGGCTGCGGAGCCGTTTGAGCACCCCCAATGAATCCGGCCCTCGGTTCACCAAGTCGCCCAAAACGTAGAGCCGGTCCCGCGAGGGAGAGAAGTCAATCGTGGCCAGCAACCGCTCAAGAGGGTCGCAACAGCCTTGCAAGTCGCCAACGATGTAGATCATGGCACCGATTCTGCTACGCTTCGGCGGTGAAAATTGATGGCCCGGCGATGCCCGGCGCCCCACATGGACGTTGCGCTTTTAATTTTTCTGACGATTCTCAACGGCTTGTTCGCCATGTCAGAGATGGCCCTGGCCGCCAGCCGCAAGGCGCGGCTGCAGGTGATGGCTGAAACCGGTGATGCCGGCGCCAAGGTGGCCATGGAGTTGCATGACAACCCCACCCAATTCCTGTCAACAGTGCAAATTGGCATCACATCCATTGGGGTGCTGAACGGCATCGTGGGCGATGCGGCCTTTTCTGGCGGTTTGTCGGTCTGGCTACAAGCCCAGTTTCACCTCAGCGAGCAGGTTTCCGCCATCACGGCCACCGGTTTGGTGGTCATGATCATCACCTTCATCACCATCATTTTTGGCGAGTTGGTGCCAAAACGGGTGGGCCAGATGTACCCGGAGCCTGTGGCCCGCCTGGTGGCGCAGCCCATGAAATGGCTGTCTCGCCTGACCAAACCCTTTGTCTACCTGTTGACCATCTGCACTGAGGGCCTGCTGAAGCTGATGGGCGTGCACGACACAGGCGGCCGTGGCGTGACCGAAGAAGAGATCAACGCCAGCCTGGAAGAAGGCCTGGACGCTGGCGTGATCGAGGCCAACGAGCACCAGATGGTGCGCAATGTGTTCCGCCTGGACGACCGCCAAGTGGGTTCGATGATGATTCCGCGCAGCGACATCGCCTGGCTGAACCTGGAAGCTTCCATGAAGCAGAACCTGGCGATCATCGCGCTGCACGGGCATTCACGCTACCCCGTTTGCCGAGGTGGCCTGGACGATGTGGTGGGCGTGATCACCGCGCAGCAGTTGCTGCACCAGATCACACAGGGCGTGAGCAACGACCTGTCGCAAGGCCTGCAACCGGCCGTGTTCGTGCCCGAAACCTTGTCGGGCATGGAGTTGCTGGACCACTTCCGTGCGTCGTCCGTGCAGATGGTGTTCGTGGTGGACGAATACGGTGAGGTGCAGGGCGTGATCACCTTGCGTGACGTGCTGGAGGCCATCACCGGCGAGTTCACGACACCGCAGGACGAAAACAGTTGGGCGGTACAACGCGCGGACGGCTCGTGGCTGGTCGATGGACTGATCCCCGTGCCGGAACTCAAGGACAGGCTGGGCTTCAAGGCCTTGCCAGACGAGGACCGCGGCCGTTACAACACGCTGGCCGGCATGGTGATGATGCTGCTGGGCCGCTTGCCGCAAACCACCGACACCGTCGAATGGGATGGCTGGCGCTTCGAGGTGGTGGACATGGACGGCAAGCGCATTGACAAGTTGCTAGTCTCACCTTTGCCTGAAGAAGAGGCTTATCAGTCCCAATAGCGCCGGGATCGTTGGCGCCAGCATTCGCCCACGCGAAGGTGCTGCGCCGGATCCAGCTTGAGTGCCTGTGCACGGGCAAGCGGCGCTTCGCTGCTGTTCCACAGAAATGCGCCGCAGGCCGGTGCGGCGACCCTTGCCACCGCCATCTCGTCATAGCGCGCAACAACCTCCGGCGAAGGGTGGCCATAGCCATTGCGTCGCCCGACCTGGACGACGGCTTGCGTCGGGCGCACCGCCTTGAGAAAAGCTTCGGTTGAGGAGGTTTTGCTGCCATGGTGCGGCACGATGAGCACGGTGCTGCGCAGCGTCTCCGCTGCAGCGGCGTCACCTGAAGCTTGAGCCCGCGCCACCACATCGGCTTCTTGTTGGGCTTCGATGTCACCGGCCAGGAACACGCTGGGGGCCTCATGCCCGGGTAAGGGCTTGGCTTGAATCCGCACGGCACAGGACAGGGCATTGGGCGAGAGATCAGCACGTCGCGCGTAGTCTTCTGCGCGGGGATGCACCACCGTGAAATCGACGCCGTCCCATTGCCAATGCTGCCCGGCTTCGCACCGAAGGTGGTGCAAAGGATCGCCATCTACCGTGGCTTGGCGCAAGGGATGCTCATCCTCCAGGGATGAGCGTAACAACCTCACCGGCACCTCTCGCACCACCGAGGCAGCGCCACCCACGTGGTCGGCGTCTCGGTGGCTGATGATCAATTCGTCGAGCTCGGTGACGCCCAAGGCCACCAGCAAGGGCACCACCACGCGCTGGCCAGCGTCGCTCTGATCGCCAACTTTGGGCCCAGCGTCGAACACCATGGCGTGCCGCGCCGTGCGCACCAGCACCGACGTGCCCTGCCCCACGTCCGCAGCCACCACGCTGAACTGGCCAGGCTTTGGCGGAGGCACCAGCGACCACTGAGCGGGCAGAAGCGGCAGCAACAACAAGGCTGGCAGGCCCACCAGTCGCCAACGCCAGGGCACTGGCAGCACCAGGGCGCCAGCGGCAAGAACCACCAGCATCGACAAGCCGGTGGGCAACATGGGCACGTGCGCGGATGCCCATGGCCAGTGGGCCATCCAGGCGAGGGCTTTCACGGTCATGGCCACGCACCACGCGGCCGCACTCCACAGCTTTGGCCAGACCACACCACCCAGGGCCAAAGGCGTGATCACTCCGGTGAACACTGGGATGGCCAGCAAATTGGCCGCGAAACCGACCACCGACACTTGCTGGAAGAACACGGCAGCCAACGGTGTCAATGACAAGGTCGTCAACCACTGCGTGTGCACCATGGAGCGGCCCATGCGAGCGGCACGCCCAGGCAGGGAATCGGCCTCAGGCCTGGGCCCCGAGGCCATCGTTCCGCTGGACATGAGCACGCCCACCGCGACAAATGACAGCCAGAAGCTCGCCTGGCAAAGGGCCCAGGGATCCATCGCAGTGACCACCACCGCCGCAGCGAGCCAGACCGGTGGCCAGGGCCAGGGCCGGCCACCGATTCTCAACAGCGCCCACACGGCCATCATGCAAACCGTGCGCTGAGCGGGCACCCCCCAACCGGCCAACAGGGCATAAGCTGTGGCCACCAGCACGCCACCAAGCAATTGCACGGCCGGCGCGGGCCACACATGCATGAGGCGCGGACTGCGCCGCCACAGCCACGCCAGCCATGTGCTGCCCAGCCAGCCCACCATGGCGATGTGCAAGCCGCTGATGCTGATCAAATGCGCAATGGAAGTTTTTCGGAAGACGTCCCAGTCTTCGCGGTCGATGGCAGATTGGTCACCAACGGTCAATCCGGCCAGCACGCCGGCCTGGCCCACATCGGGCACTTGGCGCTGGATGGCTTCGCGGATGGATTGCCTGAGCCTGTCCACCGCCCCGGCCGACCACCAATGGCTGGGCGATTGCAGCAACTGCGCTCGTTGGCCTTTCTTGATGCGGACCGAACCCGTTGCACGCACACCTTTGTCCAGCAACCACAGTGCGGCGTCGAAGCCACCGGGGTTGCCCGTGGGCACGGGCGGCTGCAGACGCACCGTCCAACGCCAGAGCTGGCCAGCCTGCACTTGCCGCGGCGCGTCCTGCTCCAAGCGCCAATACAACGCCACGCGGCGTGGCATGCCTTGAGCCAGACCGCCGCCTTCGAGCGTCAAGCTTCGCACCGCCACATCAAATCTCAGGCTGTTGCCCTGCAAGGTGGGCATCCCGAGAATCTGGCCTTCCAGCAACAGGTCCTGGTCCTGCCACGATGGCGGCAAGGTTTGTTGCAGGACCTCATGGGCGCGCCACGTGGTGCTGCCCCAGGCCAGCAAGGTACACGCCGCCCACAACAAAGGCCAGGCCGCACGATACTGCCTGTGCCCACGGCCGAGCCAAGCGCTCGCCAACACCATCACCATGGCCAAGGCGCATGCGCCCTGGGCCAAAGTCAGCGCAGTCAAACTGGCTTGCTGCAACTGAAACGCCACACCCACCACCCAGGCGGCCATGGTCATCGTCCACAGGTTCATGCAAACCTGCTGGCGCGACGTGGGCGGGTGTCGTGGGTCATCAAGCGTTCTCGGCAGCTGCTTCTGGAAAGAAGCCGATTGTTGCTGTCAAACGCTGACCCGCAGGCCACTCCAACAGGTGATGGACACGGCGCCCAGCCTGGGTCAGTCGCGTGCCGCCGTATCGATCGATGATGGCGGTGCTGGAACTGGCCTGACCGGTACCGGTGGCTGCCAAGCTGGCGGCATCACCAGGTGCAGAAAGGCCGACCTCAGGTTGGGCGCCTTGAGCATGTCCCGCCCCAGATCAATCCAGGCGTCAAACTCCACCCGTAAAGGGTTGTAGCTGCGCTGTGGTTTGACCAGGCCGTAGCGGATGGGGATGTCATCGCGCTCGGCCACATAAGTGCCAAACAGGCGGTCAAAGATGATCAGCACTCCGCCGTAATTGGCGTCCAGGTACTGGGGATTGCTGGCGTGGTGAACGCGGTGCGCCGAGGGGGTGTTGAACACGTACTCCATCCAGCCAAGCTTGGGGATCCAGGTGGCGTGGATCCAGAACTGGTACAGCAGGTTCAAGGTCAAGGTCTGTGCCACCAGCCTGGGTTCAAAACCCAGCCAGACCAGGGGCGCGAAGAAAATGAAGGTGCCGGTGAGCTTGCCGAACAGGCCGATGCGCACTGCGGCCGTCAGGTTCAGCTCATTGGGCGAGTGGTGCACTGAATGGTTGCACCAGAACCAGCGCACACGGTGAGCGGCTCGGTGAAACCAGTAATAGCAGAACTCCTGGCCCACGAACAGCAACAGCACGGTCTGCCAGCCATCCAGGCGGAGATCGGTGAGGCGGTGCTCGCGCGCCCATTGCGTGACGGGCGTGGACAAGGCCAAGGGCACCATCAGGTTGATGAGGATGCGCAGCACCAAATCCATGAAGGAAATGCCCGAAGCCCGCCAGTCGTAGCGGGCACGTCGGGACAGCACCCACGCCTCAATCAGCGAAGCCAGCACAATTGCTGGCACCACCACGAACAAAAGGATGGCGTCAATCCGGTCGAGCTGGTTGTTCATGAGGTGACCACCCGGCTGGCCTTGTTCAAAGCACCTTGCATGGCCTGCTGCAAAGTCTCGGCGCCAAAGGGCTTGGGCAGCACGGCGATGCCCTCTTCAATGGCGCGGCACAATTCCTTGGTGTAGCCCGTCACCAGCAGCACGGCCAGTGTCGGGTAATCGCGGTGGATCATGGCCGCCAGGTCGATCCCACTGGCCTGCCCTGGCATGATGACATCGCTGATGATCAGGTCCACGCTCTCGTGATGCGCCGACAGCCAAGGCTGCGCGGCATCGGCACTGCCCAGGTGGGTCACTTGGCAACCGAGCATGCGGATCAACTCGCAGGTGGCTTCGGCCACTTCAGGGTTATCTTCGACAAGCAACACCCTGGCCATCAGGGGCGGCACCGTCGCCACTGGCGTCTCGGGTGCGGCTTCGATCTCTGCCAAACGTTCCACGGGCAACCTCATCAGCACCATGGTGCCTTCGCCAAGCTTCGACCGGACCAGCACCTCGCCCTTGGCTTGCACGCAAAAACCGTAGACCTGGCTGAGGCCCAGGCCCGTGCCCTCGCCCGGCGCCTTGGTCGAGAAGAAAGGCTCAAAGATGCGATCGCGGATGGCCTCGGGGATGCCTGTGCCTGTGTCGGTCACCACCAGTTCAACTGCTGGGCCGCTCAGAGAAGACCCCTCGGCCACGAGGTCAACGGTGCTGAGATTGCGCGAACTGATGATCAGTTGGCCACCGCTGGGCATGGCATCTCGCGCGTTGATCACCAGGTTCAGCAAGGCCAACTCCAACTCCGCCGGGTCCACCAACAGCGCAGAGGTGTCGGGATCGAGCTCGATGCTCAACTGAACCGCACCACCCAAGGTGGTTCGGAACAGATCTGCCAGCGCCAGCAAGGTGTCTTGCAGCAAGATGTGTTCGGGCCGGAGGGCTTGGCGGCGAGAAAAAGCCAGCAGCTGCCGCGTGAGCTTCGTGCCGGCTGTCACTGCTCGGTTGATGGCCCCCAATGGCTTGCTCTCTTTCACGTTGGGATACAACTGCCCGATCAGGTAAGCGTTGGTGTTGACCACCATCAGCAGGTTGTTGAAGTCGTGCGCGACGCCGCCCGTGAGTTGCCCCAAGGCTTCAAGTTTTTGTGAGTGCCGCAGCGCTTCTTCCGCCCGCCGTCTTTGCTCCGATTCTTCCTGCAGGCGCCTCACCGCGTTCAGCTCTCGAGAAGCCCGCCGCAACGCCACCGAGGCCACGTAAGCCAGCGCCAATCCAGCCGGGAACGTGGCCGCCGCCAGAACCGCCAGGCGGCTTTGCCATTCGGCCAGCAAGGTGCGTCGGTCAATCGAGGCCTCGACATACACCGAGTACGGCTCCAGCCGCCGCAGAGACACCACCAGGCCGGCGTCGTCGTCCGTGGACTCGAGCATCGCGGCGGGAGGCACATTGGCGCCTGCTTGCGGATAACGGGCCAGGACGGTGCCATCGTTGCGCATCAAGGAGACATTCAAGCCTGGCTCGGACTCGGCCAGCTTTCGGTAGAAGTCGGTGAAGTACTGCGGCAGCAGGGACACCGCCACCACCCCCAGCAAGCCGCCATCCTCCGCCCGGCGGCATCGGCTGACATTGAAAAAAGTGCGGCCCGTCGTGCGCCCGATGGCCAGGTTCGAGATGAACAACCCATCGGAGCGCTTGTCGCAGAAAGCCAGGTAGTCCCGGTCGGTGACATTCAAGTTCTGCGGCACAGGAAACAGTCGGTTGGACACCAGCGGCGTACCATCGGCCCCCCAGACCCAGATGGACCGCACTTGTTTCACCTCAGAGGCGGCTTGCTTGAGCTTGCTGTGCAATGCCTCTTCCTGGGCGCGAATCTCTGCTGCCGACTGCGAGCCCAGCTCATTCAAAATGAAATTGACGATGACGCCGTTGGTTTCGATGACGCGCGAGGCGTGCTCTTGGACAATGGTGGCCGCCCGCTCCACCCGGGCGTGCCCTTCCTGCAAGACTTGGCTGCGGGTGTACCAGGCAATGCTGCAGAAAAACACCACCGGCAGCACCAGCGACATGGCGATCCAAACCCGCAACCACCACAGGGAGTCTTCAGGCCGCCCTGGGGCGTCATCCAGAATTGACTCAGGCCGGCTCACGCCAATGAACCGCTCCAGGAAGAAGACCACCGCCAAGGCGGCCACAAAGAAGATGGCGACGTGAAGCAGGCTGGGGTGAGGATTCAGGCCAGGAATGAGGGCCCACGCCACGCAGCCCACGGCTGTCCAGATCGCAGCCGTTCGCCCGGCCACGGCCTGCACCGCGATCAACGAGGTGAATGCGAGGACAAAAGGAACGGCATCGGCCAGCCAGGGTTGCAGAAGGGCCCGAGTGCCCATGCCCACAAACACGCCTGCCAGCACCACGCCGTACCAGCGCCACGACCTTTTTTCAGCTGAACCACTCAAGCGTTGTCTCCGATACGCCGATCGCCGGGGAATCCATGGCAGTCTACAACCGGTCAGGATATTTGGCCTGTGTCAACATGGCGGTGTGTTGGCTGATGCAAACCCCATGCCCCCTCTCTTGCAAAATCTGCGATCCCGGCTGAGCAAGTTACACGACCTTTTCCACTGGCCGTTGGCCTCGCTGCGCGGCTACCTCACCGCGGTCATCATCGTGGCAACAGTGCCCATGTCGGGTTTGGCCTGTTACCTGGTCGTGCAGGAAACCCTGGCCGGCAACCGGGCGCTGGAAGACAGTTTGCTGCGCACTGCGTCCACCTTCGCGCTCACGGTCGAGCGCGAAATGGTTTCGTCGATTGACGCACTGGCCATCCTTTCCTACTCCGACTCGCTGCAGCGCGACGATGTGGCCGGATTTTTCGCCACCCTCACCGCCCTGCCCAAAATGCGCAGCACCTGGAGCAGCGCCTACCTGGTCGAACTCAATGGTGATGTGGTCTTCAACACCCGCCAACCTCTGGGGAAACCCCTCGAAAAAATCAGCGACCGGTCGGCCCTGGAGCGCCTGATCCGCACCGGCGAACCCGAGGTGACCAGCCTCATGGACGGCCCCAACGGCCAGCGCACCACCGGGGTGTTGGTGCCGGTTTTCATTCAAGGCAAGGTCAAGTATGCCCTGGGGGCCTGGATCACGCCGGCCAACTGGCAAAAGCTGATGAGTGGGGTGACCATCGCGCCCGGTGGGTTCGTGTCAATTTTTGACTCGCGCTTTCAGATCATCGCCCGAAGCCTGGACCCCCAGCACTTTGTCGGCCAGCCGGTTCCACGGGCCGCGCAGCAAGTGATGGGTGACCAGCTCTTTGGGACTCAACGAGCGCAAATGGCGGGCGACAAGAGCACCGAGGTGTATGTGGCCTGGAAGCGCGTCCCCATGGCCGGATGGGGCATTGGCGTGGGTGTACCCGCCGCCCCCATCGACCGCAACCATGCCCGGTCGATCGCCACGGCGTTGGGAGCCGGCATGTTGTCCCTCGCTGCGGGCCTGGCCTTGGCGATGTTGGTGGCCAGGCGCGTGACCAAACCGCTGCAGCAGTTGGCCGTGGGTGGGCCACAAGCTGTGCAACGCCCCAGCGAGGTCCGCGAACTCGCCTTGCTGCAAAGCGCGCTCCGCGTACTGGAATTACAACGTGAACTGGCCCGCGAGCGGCTGCAGGCCAAGGCCGATGAGTTTGAAACCCTGTTCCAGAACAGCCCCATTGGACTGGCCATCGCCCAGGACAAGGATTGCAACAGCGTCTTGCGCAACCCCGCCTTGGCGGCCATGTTCAACGAATTGGAAGGCGGCCACCTGCCGCCCCACCTGGTCCTCAAAGAGGGACGAGAACTGCTGCCTGACGAGCAACCCCTCAAGCACGCCGCGCTGACTGGCGCCAAGACCAGCGACGTCGAACTGGACGTGGTGCACCAGGACGGTCGCACCCTGCGCCTGATCACCCACGCCGTGCCCTTGTACGACCACGCCGGGCAACCACGCGGCGCCATTGGCGCCTACACCGACATCACCGAACGCAAGCGCGCCGAAGAGGCCCTGGTGACTGCCGAGCGCCGCCTGCGTGAAAGCCAGCACATGGTGGAGCTGGCACAGGCCGCTGGCCATGTGGGTTTTTTCGATTACGAGTTCGTGCCCGACCGCACCACCTGGACCTCGGGCATGGCGCCCCTGTTCGGCATCAAGTTGGCCGAGTTCGAGGGAACCTGGGAGGCTTGGGTCAAGCTCATCGACGAGAAGGACCGGCAGCAAGTTCAAGACATCCTGCAAGCCGCCACCAGTCAGAAGCAAGAGCAAGCCGTGTTCGAGTTCCGCACCTGCCCGCCTGACGGAACGGTGCGCTGGCTGTCGGGCCGCGTGGTGCTCAAGTACGACGAATCCGGGCAGCCCTTGCACATGATCGGGGTGATGGTCGATGCCACCCAGCAAAAGTCGGTGGAACTGGCCCGGGCGGAATTCGTGGCACGCGAGCAAGCGGCGCGTGTGGAGGCCGAGAACGCCAACCGCGCCAAGGACGAGTTCCTGGCCATGCTGGGCCACGAGTTGCGCAACCCCTTGGGCGCCATTGCGGCAGCCTCTGAAGTGCTGAACCGCCTGGGCTCTGAGAACCCTGCCGCCCTGAGCGCCCGCCAGATCATCGCCCGCCAGACCCGCCACCTGGCGCGCCTGATGGACGACCTGCTGGACGTGGCCCGCGTGATCACGGGCAAGATCATGCTGACCCGCCATCCGCTGGACCTGGCCCAGGCCACACAGCGCCTGGTGACCACGCTGGAGGTCTCGGGCATGCTCAAGGCGCACACGCTACAAACCGAGCTGGAGGAAGTCTGGGTACAGGCCGATGGCACGCGCATTGAGCAGATCATCTACAACCTGCTGACCAACGCCCTGAAGTACACGCCCGATGGCGGCAGTATCAGGGCCACCGTGCGCAAGGAAGGCGACATGGGCGTGCTGGAGGTATCCGACAGCGGGGTGGGCATGACCGAGCCGCTGCTGTCCCGGGTGTTTGACCTGTTCGTGCAAGGTGACCGATCACTGGACCGCCGGCAAGGCGGCCTGGGCATCGGCCTGACGCTGGTCCGGCGCTTGACCGAGCTGCATGGCGGCCAAGTCGCGGCCCGCAGTGATGGGCACCAACAAGGCAGCACCTTCATCGTTCGCCTGCCATTGGTGGTGCCTGAAAGCGCGGCCCTGCCAAAGCCCGAGAGCACCACGACCAAGAACCGCCATGTGGTGGTGGTCGAGGACAACGAGGATGTCCGAGAAGCTTTGCAGGTGCTGCTGGCCCTGGCCGGACACAGCGTGTTCACTGCAGAAGATGGCGAAGCCGGTGCGCAGTTGGTGATCGACACCCGGCCCGACATCGCCCTGATCGACATTGGCCTGCCCAAGCTGAACGGCTACCAAGCTGCCCAACTCATCCGGCAAGCTGGTTACAAGGGACAGTTGATCGCGCTGTCAGGCTATGGCCAACCCAAGGATGTGGCCCAGGCCCTGGAGGCTGGCTTTGACGCTCACCTGGTCAAGCCGGTGGACCCGTTGGCCCTGGAACAGCTCATGAACAAGGTCTGAGTTTGGGCATGGCCATTGCTGGAATGATTTTGTGCAAGCCGCACGTTTGTCAAACGAAGGAGCACTTTCATGACTCAGCAAAACCAATCCGGTCAAAAGAACTCGCCGAACCAACAGCAAGGTGGCGATCGTCAACAGCAAGCCAATCGTCAGCAGGAGCAAGACAGCAGCCAGCGCCATCAACAAGGCTCTGGCCAAATGGACTCACCCAACAAGAGTCAGTCGCAGCAGGGTGGCCAAGCCAGCCGCAAATCGTCCGACACCAAGACTGACCAGCGCTGACGCGACGCCATGAAAGCCGCTGGGCAAGCCACAAAGGCTGCCCAGCCATGGCACCTCAAAGCATCAACGCGCCAGTCGGCTCAACAACACACCCGCCAGCAAACCAATGGCAAGAGAAGTCAGCGGTTGCTCGCGGATATGGGTGCGGGCACTGTCAAGCCATTCGCTCTCCCATTCACCCAGGGCATCGGTCTTGGCATGCAAAGCATCCACAGCTTGGTTGGCTGCAGACTGAACGCCTTCAACCGCCGGCTTGACCTTGGCCGCCACGGTGTCAATGGCTTCATGGGCTCGTTGTGCCACGCGGTCCACGGTGGCGCCGGAATCAAAAGCGTCGCTGTCCTGAAGCAAGGTTTGCGTTCTGTCATTCATCGAGATTCTCCTGGTTTTGAAAAGACCACTGAATCTGGCAAATGGCATGCCTTGTGCATGGTTTTGGCAAGACAAATGAAAAGTCAGGGTTTGAGGCCAGGAATCGGCAAGATTTTCTGAATCGTGTAAGCGCTGCTGCACTCGGTGGCTGCTTGATTGCCGCCTCGGTTATGCACACACAAAATGAGGAGCACTGCTAGCGCGGTTTGCCATGACGACCCAACAGGTTTCTTCCGCCACCACGCAAGCCCTTGAGCTTGTCATGAGTGAGATGCCATTCCAGCGTTTCACCGAAAGCAGCGACGACGTTTTCTGGCTGGCTGATCTGAAAACCCGGCAACTGCTGTACGTCAACTCCCGCTTCGAACACTTCTGGGGCATTGACGGCGATGCGCTGCTCAAAGATCCTTCGCTGTGGAACCAAGCCGTGGTGGAAGCGGACGCCCATCTTCTGCCCAGCCCATTCTTTGCTGACACCGCAGCCTCCGAGAACTCACTGCGCGAGTACCAGATCATGGATGCCCAAGGCCAGTGCCATTGGATTCGTGACCGGCGTTTCTATGTGCGAGACGCGCATGACCAGGCGGTTCGGGTGGGCGGCATTGCCGAGGACATCACCGAGCGCAAGCAGGCCGAGATCCAGCGCGAGCAAATGCTGCAACGTGAGCAATTGGCGCGCAAGGAGGCCGAGGCGCTGGCCCTGTCCAAGGACGAGTTCCTGGCCGTGGTCACCCACGAGCTTCGCTCTCCCCTGAATGCCTTGCGCGGCTGGGCCCATGTGTTGCGCCGCGCCGGTGAGCTCAGCGCCTTGCAAGAAAAGGCACTGGATGCGATCGACCGCAACACGCAGGCCCAGGCTCGACTGGTGGACGATTTGCTGGACAGCCAGCGCATCCTGCGCGGCACGCTTGAGTTGCAACTGGGGCTGATCAACCTGGCTTCGCTGGTCGATGACACGGTGGCCTCCATGCATGACCAGGCCGCCGCCAAGCGCATCACCCTGGAAGTGAACCATGACAACAGCATTGACGCCGTGTCGGCCGACCTGAACCGATTGCGCCAAGCAGTGACCAACCTGCTGTCCAATGCCATCAAGTTCTCACCCGAGGAGGGCCTCGTCAGCGTGCGCACCCTGCGCCTCAAGCAAGCTGTGGCCATTGAGGTGAAGGACCGCGGGATCGGGCTGGCAGCCACCCAGTTGCCGTTTTTGTTCAATCGCTTTCAGCAAGCCGACAGTTCCAGCACCCGACGGCAAAGTGGGTTGGGACTGGGCTTGTCGCTCGCGCAACAGGTCATTGAATTGCATGGCGGCCGCATCACGGCCCACAGCGAGGGCATGGGGTTGGGCGCCACCTTCACCATCGAACTGCCCGATCAGGCCAAAGCCGTCACGGCCATTTCGTCGCAGCCCCAGGCGTCCTTGAATGCGCTGGCGGGCAAGCGGGTGGTGGTGGTCGAGGACGACCCCGATGGCCGCGAGATCCTTGAACTGCTGCTGCGCGACGCCAATGTCGAGCCACGCAGCTTTGACCGCGCGGCAGGCGCTTATGAGCACCTGGCCCACGCCCCACCCGAAGAACAACCCGATGCCCTGATCTCCGACATCGCCATGCCGGACGAAGATGGCTACGCCTTCATCCAGCGGGTTCGCGAAATGGAAGCGCGCCTGAATCGGCCCCGGATGGTGGCCCTGGCCTTGACGGCCTTCTCCCGGAAAGAGGATCGCCAACGCGCCTTGGCCGCCGGGTTCGACGAGCACGTGGGGAAACCCATCGATTCACAGGTGGTGCTTCAAACCCTGGAGAGTGCGCTGGACAACAAGCGTGCCGCCGCGCCAACATCATGAAAAAAGCGCTCCGAGGAGCGCCTTTTTACCGTCAAGCTGGGTGAGTCCCGGATGGGCGACTCAGGACTGTTGACGACGGCGGTACATGCTGCCCGCAGCCACCAGGCCAGCCAATGTCATGGCCAGGGTGGTGGGTTCTGGAACCGGCGTGGTGGCCGAACTCAGCGAATAAAAGCCGCCGATGGAGCCTGTTGCCTGGCCCACCACGTTGTAGTAGTACTCGCCGGGTGAAGTGAGGTCAAAGTAGTGATAAGTGCTGCCGGTGGTGCCGTCAAAAGTGTAGCTTCCCAGGAAGGTGTCTTCTGCACCGGCTTCCTTGTAAAGCTTGACAGCGCCGTTGGAAATGTTCAGCAAACCTGGCGAACCCAGCGACACCGCCGAGCTCACAACGCTGGAGCTTTCGCCCAGCACAAACTTGAAGATGTCATTGATGTCACCAGCCTCGGACAAATTGCTGCCCAGCTCGAGCGTGCCGTGGGTGCCCCAGTCGGTGGTGTTGGCTTGTGCGTTGAATGCCAGAACGCTGGCAAAGGCGACAGTTAAGAATTTAATGCCCATGTGGATTCCCCCAAATAAAACAAACTCCAATCGAGTTCAGCGATGTATAGAGCAAACCCTGTGCCTGCTTTGCAACAGCGTCTTTGGGCCTGCCATTTGCCTGAAGTGGGGAGAGCCGGGATCAAGGTGAACCCGGCCAAAACCATCGCAGGAGTTGACCATGAACAAAGACCAAGTGTCCGGCCGCGCTGAACAAGTCAAGGGCAAGATCAAGGAGGCCGCGGGCTCTGCAACGGACAACGAGCGCCTGAAGGCACAAGGCAAGGCCGACCAGTTGACAGGCAAAGTCAAGGCAGGCTATGGCGATGCCAAGGAAAAAGTCAAAGACGCCATTGACAAGGCATGAACTTTTGATGGGGGTGGCGACGAGTCATCACCCCCTTTCACGCGTCATTTTTACGGCACCGTCTGCCTGCCATGTCCATGAACAACCTTCCCACCCTTTGGATGTTCCTGGGTCCCGCACCCACGCCATCACCCGTGCCGCCACACACGCCAGCGCCACCGCAAACACCATCGCCCCCACCTGGCCCCGATCTGCCACCACCTGAAGTGGAAGATCCGCCGCCGGACGAAATCAAGATACCCGTGCACGAACCCCCAGTGATGCCCACGCCCATGGCAATGCGCGCCGTCACCCGGACCCCACTGAAATTGGAAACACGCCATGACTTCATCCTCGACCACACCCGAACAAACGCTCTGGAAGCTGATCCGCGACATCCGCTTTGGCATGCTGACCACGCAAGCCGAATCAGGCGATCTTCGTTCGCACCCGCTCACCACGCAAAACCGCAAGGAGGACGAAGGTTCGATCATCTGGTTCTTCGTATCGGCGCGCAGTGAAACCGTGAAAGATGTGCTGGCTCGGCACAAGGTGAACCTGGCTTACGCCTCGCCCGAGGACGACCGATATGTGTCGATCAGCGGTCGCGCGCGCTTGGTCAGTGACCAGCAGAAAAAGCAGGAACTGTGGTCGACCGCGTCGCAGGCCTGGTTTCCCGGCGGTGTCACTGATCCCGATCTGGCCTTGCTGGCCGTGGACATCAGCCAAGCGGAATACTGGGACGTCAAGAGCAGCAAGATGGTTCAATTGCTCAAGATGGCCCAGGCGGCCATCACCGGCAAACCACCCACTCACATGGCTGAACATGAAAAAGTGCAACTGGGCTGACGTCCACTGAGTTTGAGCGGACTTTCTCTTTTTGTCACAATCGGCGCCCGGGGTTCCCTCGGGCGCCTTTGTGTGTCTGCACAATCAATTTTGCCCTGCCGAACTTCGAAATCTCAGGGAAGTTACGGACACACAGCGGGTGATCGCTCATAATCGTTTTTGAACCGGTTTTTACACTTCAAGGATTTTGGAATGCCTCACGCATTGGTGGTGGATGACGAAGCCGACTCGGCGGAGATGATGGCCACATTGATCGCGATGGAAGGTTTCACCGTCGCGACCGCAGGCTCGCTTCGTGACGCACGCAAGCAACTCGCGCTGCAGGAACCCGACATCGTTCTGCTCGACCTGATGCTCCCCGATGGCAGCGGCATGCAGCTGTTCGACGATGGCAAGAACCTGACCAATACCGAAGTGGTCTTGATCACGGGGCATGCCAGCCTGGAGACATCCATCCAGGCGCTACGTCTGGGCGCGGTGGATTACCTGGTCAAGCCCGTCAACATGAAACAGTTGCACGGCATCCTGTCACGTGTGACAAAGCCTTCCGCCTTGAAGGCCGAGGCCGCCGATTTGCAGACGGGCCTGGAAGAAGAAGGTCACTTTGGCTTGCTGTGGGGCCGTTCGGCTGTCATGCGCCACGTGTACGAGCAGATCCTGCGCGTCTCAGGCACGGCGGTGACAGTGTTCATCACTGGTGAGAGCGGCAGCGGCAAGGAAGTCGTGGCCAGCACGGTCCATGACCTGAGTCGCCGGCGCGGCCGCCCCTTCTTGGGCGTCAACTGCGGCGCCATCTCGCCCCACCTGATCGAAAGCGAAATCTTCGGCCACGAAAAAGGCAGCTTCACCGGCGCGGATCGCCAGCACCAGGGCTTCTTCGAGCGCGCCAGCGGCGGCACCCTGTTCCTGGACGAAGTGACCGAGATGCCGCTTGACCTGCAGGTCAAGCTGTTGCGGGTGCTGGAAACCGGCACCTTCATGCGGGTGGGCTCCACCCAGGTCCAGGAAACCGATGTACGCATCATCGCGGCCACCAACCGTTCGCCCATGCAAGCGGTGAAGGAAGGCAAGCTGCGCGAGGATTTGCTGTACCGCTTGAACGTGTTCCCGATCCACTTGCCCGCCTTGCGCGAGCGCGCTGAAGACGTGCCCCTGATCGCCGAGCATTTCCTGGAGGAAATCTCTCGCCGCGAAGGCCAGGTCAAAACCTTTGATCCGGAAGCCCTCAAGCGCCTGTCGGAATACAGCTGGCCAGGCAATGTGCGTGAGCTGCGTAACATTGTCCACCGCGCCTACGTGATGGCGCGAGGCAGTGTGATCGTTGACGAATGCTTGCCCACCACCGACGCCCCGCTGCCAGTGCTGACCGGCGCCCCCATCCTGTCGATCCGCGTGGGCACCACGCTGGCAGAGATCGAGCGTCAGGTTACGCTGGCCACGCTGGAATACCTGGGCAGGCACAAAGAGAAGACGGCTGCCACGCTCGGCGTCAGCCTGAAGACTTTGTACAACCGCCTGAAGGAATACTCCACGGTGCCCGTCAGCCTGGATGCTGACCTGCCCTCAGACTCCTCGTCCTGGGGCGATCTGGGCCACTGACTTGTTGGGCGACTCAGCGCTGGCTCGGCATGTGCCGCTCCAGCGCTGGCATCCTTCCGCGGTAAGTCTGGCCGAGTTCATCTTCTATTTCGGCAAAGTCGGCTTCGGCCTGGAGTTGGGCCTTTCGGGTCGCATACCAGCCCTTGCGCGATTTTGACGCATCACGCGTGGCCTTGGTGGACTCGAACTCATCGCGCAATGCATGACGTTGGTCAAAAGATGACTTCATCGTGAACTCCGTTGAAGATTTCAGCGGGCAAAGGCTGACATGCCCGCCATGGACTTTGCCTTCATGCCCCAAGGGGCTTCGGCAAAAAAAGCCGAGGATCGTCCTAGCAGCAATTGGTCAAGCCTGTTGAGGATGGACGGGATGTCCAAAGGCTTTTGCCAAACTTCCAGGAACGTCGTCTCGCTCAAATGTTGAACATCGGCGGCCGTGACCGCGATGGCGGGCACGGAAGACAGAACCGGCTGGCCACGAAGGCGTTCCAGCAACTCGGTGCCATGGCAATCGGGCAGATTCAGATCCAGCAGCAACAGGGCCGGAGGCCGCTTGATTGCAGCTTGATAACCATCCTCGCCATTCGTGGCAACGGTGAGCTCCAGTGACGGTAGTTGCGCAAACAATGCCTGCATCAACTGCACATTGACTGGGTGGTCTTCCACGTACAGAACCTGGGGACGGGGCTGGTGAGCTGAAGGCACGTCGATTCCTCGGCGAGGTTGAGTTCACCTCGCTTCAGCAAACGATATGCCACCCCTTCCACGCCCATTGTTTTTGTGCTTTCAAGCCATGGCGCGCCCAGGGTCGGAAAAATTTACAGAAAAGCGTGCACCCCGGTGGCGAATGCACGCGCATTGATTCTGAATGTAACGAATGTAGCTCTGGGTCCCTCAATTGCCCTGATGAAGGCGCTCGGGCAACGGGCCCTGGCGCTGGAGATTTCCCCATGCCTTCAAGGACTGAACAACACGCCATGCACACGGAGCCCATGCCTTCGGAGTTGATCGCGGCCATGGCCATGGTCAAGCGCGCATGTGCCAAAGCCAGCCGCGATCTGGCGCAGACCTACCCGGGGACCGCCCAGGCCATTGACATGGCGACATCGCAGATCACCTCGGACCCGCGTGCTGGCCTGCACCTGGCGGCCAGCGTGGGCGTGGTCCAAAACCTCTTGCCGGCCTTGGTCGCACTCAGTGCGGAGTTGGAAAATAGCGCCCAGCTGCAGAGCGCCTCGAAGTCGCGAAAGCTCTCGCGGCACGCTGCGCAGCTGAGGTCCTCGCACGAGGCCATCATGGCCGCCCTGCCTTGTGCGCATCAACTGGTGATGAACCAGGGCACATCGCCGCAGGTGCGTGAGCAACTGGCCAAAGCGCTGACCTGTAGCTTGAGCTTGCCTTTCCTCGGCTCAGCCGATGCCACCCTCACACCCGAAGACGCCCTGGGCAAGCTGGCCGGCTTGCATCGCGCCCTGACCTCCGCGGCCATGGCCTTGAGCCACGTCGGCGAAACCGTGCGCGAGCTGGCGCCTGCCAGGCAAGACACCATGCAATGTGACGCTTTGGCCATGGTGTGCCGCCAGGTAACGGACAACGATCAAGCACTGGGCGAACAAGCCAATGCTGGGCAGCTTGCGCACAAGCTCCTGCAAAGCATCCGGCTTTTGACCGACGCGACGACGGTGTTCACGGACTATGTAGTGCATGGGCTCACCGCGAACCGTGATCGCCATGCACTTGGCCTGGCCAGCTCCTTGATGCTGGCCACCTCCAACTCACTTCAAACCGTTTGATGCTTTTTTTAATCACGACCAGGCAGGAGATCACCATGACTCGAAATCTTTATCATTTGGCTTTGGCCGCTTTGTTCACCGGCACGGTCTGGTCACTGCGACAACAGGCCCGGCAAAAGCGCCAAACGGCGCTGCGCTCGAATGCCAAACCGGACCCTGAGCAAACCTGGGAACATGAAGGTGGAGCGTTGCCCCACACCGGCAGTCATATGGGCCCGAACCCGACGCTGCCCTGATTGAATGGAAGCGCCGTGGACGTGGTGGCCACGTCCATGTCCTCACTGCGCCGCCAATGTCTGTCCTTGACGATGGCATCGATGAACCGATCGGCCACCTGCTTCAAAGCTGGGTCGTGCAGGTCAGTCACGATGCCACGGGCTGTGTGGTCATCGATATGCGATGGCAACGGCACCCCCACCTCCCTGAGCAACTCGACGCCCTCCCCGGTGGCGGCCACAGACTTGCCATGCTCGTAGGCTTCGCGCATGAAATGACGGGCATCGGGGTCTTCTTGCAAGATCGCCACGCTGCCCGTGCCGCCGGGCACATAGACGGCATCGAACATCACCGACGGCATGTCCAGCCAGTGGTGGTCCACCGGTACTTGGCCACCCGACTCACCCCACAAGGGCCCCGCGCAGTTGGAGACCACATCAACCTGGGCACCGTCTAACTCCAGCGCACGCCGCACCGCCTCAAGCTGCACCTCGTTCAAGCCATCACCCGCCAGCACCGCCACGCGGCGCGATGCCAATGCGGGTGGTGGTGGCTCGGCCGCCAATGAGTCGGCCTGGAGCATGCCCAAGGCCGTGATGGACGAATCCACCAAGAGGTCGATGAGTGGTGGCTTGCTCATGATGCCCTCGCTGCCTTGTCAATTGAAGAGCAGATAGAGGATGACCAACACAAACGCGGGAACGCCTAACAGCCAGCCCAGGAAGTACTTGCCCATTTTGATTCTCCTTAAGTTGCGAATGCCTCTGCTCCAGCAAAGGGCGTGCCTCTCACAGGCATACCGATTGCCGTTAGCGAGGCATGATGATCAAACGAGGAAAGACAGGGAAGCTGGTGGCATTGGGAATCGCGACCGTGGCCATTGCAACGATCGCGGTGTGCGAGTACCAAGGCTGGCCCTTCATGAGGGGCCCACTGGAGCGCACCCTTGCTCACAAACTGCAGAGGCGCGTTGTCGTGGGCGAGCAGTTTGCGCTTCACTTGCTGGGCTCCGTCCGCCTCAGCACCAACACCTTGACGATTGGCTCACCCGGCGCTGGCCCCGATCTCCTGAACTCGGTGAACACCCGCCTCGATTTGCCCTACTCCACCGTGTTTGGCTTGATGGGATCGGGCTCTCATGAGCCCATGCGCATCACCTCGCTGACGCTGGATCACATGGATGCCAACCTGCTCCGTGATGCGCAAGGCCAGGCCAACTGGCAATTTGCACCGGCGTCGGCAAAGAAGACCGATTCACCGGGCATGGACCTGCCACGGTTTGACAAGCTGGTCGTCAAAGCGGGCCGCCTGCAGATGCAGGACGATCTGATGAAATTGAACCTGGATGCGCAAGTCAGCACAGCCGAAGGTGACGCCACCAAAGGTGCTGGCGGCCTGTCGATCAATGGCAAGGGCCACTACCTCAAGCGCCCTTTTGACCTGAGCATCAAATCAAGCGGCTTGCTGCCATTGGCGGCTTCGCCTGATTCGGCCGTGGCGGTGCCCATCACGGTTGAAGCCAACGCTGGCCAGTCCAAGTTGCGCTTCAATGGCCAAGGTGTGGATGTGCTGACCTTGTCCAGCCTGGATGGCACGCTCACGCTGTCGGGCCCTTCGCTGGCAGCAGTAGGCGATGCGGTCGGCGTGACCCTGCCCACCACCACGCTGTTCACGTTGAAGGGACAGCTCAGCAAGAAGGGCGAGGTGTGGTCGCTCAAGCAAACCAATCTTGACGTGGGCACCAGTCAGTTGGGTGGCTCCTTCACTTTTGACCGCCGGCCCAGGGTGCCATTGCTCACCGGCGAACTGACAGGCTCACGCTTTGTGTTGAGTGACCTGGCCCCGGCGTTTGGCGCCCAGGCTCCAGGCGCGAACAACCCCGCGCCGCCCGATGGCCGCGTGGTACCGCAACGCACCTTCGACATCCCCTCCTTGCACGCGATGAATGCTGATCTGAAGGTGGGCTTGAAGCGCGTCGAACTGGGCTCATTGTTCGCGCGGCCACTGGAGCCCTTGAACGGTCAATTGAAGCTGCAGTCTGGCGTGCTGACGATCTCGGATCTGTTGGCCAGCACCGCGGATGGCCAAGTGGGTGGGCGCGTCAGCCTGGACGGCAATCCCAAACCACCCACCTGGGAGGCGGACGTGCAATGGAAGGGCATCCGGCTTGAACAATGGCTGAGCCCCCGCAACCAGTTTGCCAATCAGGAGGAGGCCGACAAGGCCAAGCGCGACAGCTACGTGACCGGCCAGTTGGGTGGCCACGCCAAGCTGCATGGCCGTGGCAATTCTGCCGCTCAGATGCTGGGGACGATGGATGGCGACGCCCAAGCCTGGGTGCAGGATGGCGCCGTGTCACACTTGGTGGTCGAAGCCATTGGCCTGGACGTGGCCCAGGCACTGGGCGTGGTGGTGGTGGGCGACAACCTGATGCCCATGCACTGCGCTGCCGTGCGCCTGAAGGCGCAGCAAGGCGCCTTGAAGCCGGAGGTCGGTGTGGTCGACACCGAAGACTCCACCATCCTGGTGTCCGGCTCGCTGTCGCTGGTGGACGAAAGCCTGGACTTGGTCATGAGTGCCAAACCCAAGGACATCAGTCCCCTGACCCTGCGGTCGCCCTTGAGGGTGCAAGGCACGTTTGCCGATCCCAAGTTCAGGCTCGAAGCTCGGCCTCTGGGCTTGAAGGTCCTTTCCGCGGTAGCCTTGGGCTTCGTCAACCCACTGGCCAGCATCATTCCCCTGATCGATCTGGGCGACAAGACCGATGGTGGTTGCCAGCAGGCCTTGGCAAAACTCAAGGGCGATCGGCCCAAGGCCAAGGTAGCCCGTCCGTGATCACCACAACACAAGGAGATCCATGCCGATCACACGCCGCGTCAACCGCTCATTGAGCGTCTCGTTCCTCATGATGATCGTGCTGGCCTTGACCGCTTGCAGCGTGGTCCGGCTGGCTTACAACCAAGCCGACCACTTGGCCTATTGGCAGCTGAACCGCGCCTTCGACTTCAATGAAGAGCAGTCCGTCAAGGTGAAGGCGTCCATCAGGCAATGGTTCCAGTGGCACCGCCAAACCCAGCTGCCCGTGTATGTGTCCTTTCTGGCGCGCGCAGAAAAAGAAGCGCTGGCACCCGTGTCGCCAGCACTCGCCTGCGAACGCCGCACTGAGCTTGAAGGCTGGGGACGAAAGGCCATCGACCAGGCCGTGCCCGCCATGGCCGATCTGGTGCTGTCGCTGACGACCGATCAGGTCATTCACCTGGAAAAGTACCAGGCCAAGACCAACGAAGACTTCCGGGACGACTACCTGGAAGACGACGTGCAGGATCGCCACGAGGCCGCGGCTAAGTTTGTGCTCAAGGTGGCCGAGATTTTTTACGGCCGACTGAACGACGCGCAACGTGATCACGTGAAAACCGAGATCGCCGCGTTGCCCCTGAATGCGCAGAATGTGTACGAGGAACGCCTGATGTACCAGCGCGATTTCGTGCAACTGATCCGCAAACTGAACGCCCAGAAAGCCACCCCGGCGCAAGCCCAGCAGGCGCTGCGCGAGCTGTTCCAGCAATTCTTCGATCCGCCCAAGGAGCCTTTGCGCAGCCAGCGCCTGCAATGGATAGCTGCAGGCTGTAAGCTGACGTCAAGCCTGCACCAGCAGACCACGTCAGAGCAGAAAGCCAAGGCCGCGCAACGCCTGCGTGACTGGGAAACCGATCTGCGCATCTTGAACAAGCAACCAGCATGAAACGATGAAGTACCTGCAAATCTATGGCGGCACGGCGGTGGTCATGTTGCTGCTGGACGTGATCTGGCTGGGCTTCATCGCCAAGGGCTGGTACCAGCAAGGCATCGGGCACCTGATGGCCGAGCAGCCCAACCTGGCCATTGGGGCCTTGTTCTACCTGCTCTTTCCCATCGGTCTGGTGATCTTTGCCGTGCTGCCCAGCAGCCCAGCGCAGGGCTGGACAACGGCGGCCCTGATGGGCGCGCTGTTTGGGTTCTTTGCCTATGCCACCTACGACATCACCAACCTGGCCACGTTGCGCGGCTGGCCGCTCAAGCTGTCGATCATGGACGTGGCCTGGGGCAGCTTGGTCAGCGGCCTGGCAGCCGGTGCAGGCAAAGCCGTGCAGATCCACGTCGGACATGTCTGACAAACTCTTAGGCAACAGCCTATGGGCAGGCCGCAGCAACAAGGCGACAGTGGCAGCTATCTGAACCCATCATAAAAGGCCTTCTCATGCTGCAAACAAGACCGGCCCGCACATTGGCCTTGACCGCGCTGGTGGCGTCTTTGAGTGCGGTGGCCTGGGCCGATGCGCAATTGCCCGTGTCAGCCGGCACCGGGCCCAACCCGCAACTGCCCAAACCCGACAAGTCCTTGATCCCCACGGTGAACATTGCCCCCGCCAAGGGTTGGCCTGCCGGGGGCAAGCCATCGTCCGCCAGCGGCACGGCGGTGGCCCGCTTCGCCGACAAGCTGGATCACCCTCGTTGGTTGTACGTGCTGCCCAATGGCGATGTGCTCGTGGCCGAGACCAACGCCCCACCCAAGCCCGAAGATGGCAAGGGCCTCAAAGGCTGGGTGATGAAGAAGGTCATGAGCAAGGCGGGCGCCGGTGTGCCCAGCGCCAACCGCATCACCCTATTGCGCGATGCCAACGCCGATGGCGTGGCCGAAACCCGAACCGTTTTCCTGCAAGGGCTGAATTCACCTTTCGGCATGGCCCTGGTCGGCACCGACTTCTATGTGGCCAACACCGATGCGGTTTGGCGTTACACCTACACCCCCGGCCAAAGCCAGATCACGGGGTCGGGCACGAAAGTGGTCGACCTGCCGGGCGGCCCCATCAACCACCACTGGACCAAGAACCTGATCGCCAGCAAGGACGGCAGCAAGCTGTATGTGACCGTGGGTTCCAACAGCAACGTGGCCGAGAACGGCATGGACGCCGAGAAGGACCGCGCAGCCATCCTGGAGGTGGACCTCAAGACCGGTGGCCGCCGCGTGTTCGCCTCGGGCTTGCGCAACCCCAACGGTCTGGGATGGGAGCCTGAAAGCGGCGCCTTGTGGACGGCCGTCAACGAACGCGACGAACTGGGCAGCGACCTGGTACCCGACTACATGACATCGGTCAAAGATGGTGGGTTCTATGGCTGGCCCTACAGCTACTATGGCCGGCACGTGGATGACCGCGTCAAGCCGGCGAATCCCGCGCTGGTTGCGAAGGCCATCGTGCCCGACTACGCGCTGGGCCCGCACACAGCATCACTGGGACTGGCATTTTCGCAAGGCACGACCTTGCCACTGCAGTTCTCCAACGGTGTGTTCATCGGGCAGCATGGCTCCTGGAACCGCGAGCCGCGCAGTGGCTATAAGGTGATCTTCGTGCCTTTCAGCAAAGGCAAGCCCACGGGTGAACAACCACTGGACGTGCTGACCGACTTCGTCAACAAGGATGGCGATGCGCTGGGCCGACCCGTGGGCGTGGCCATTGACAAGCAAGGCTCCTTGCTGGTGGCAGACGACGTGGGCAACGTGGTCTGGCGCGTGACGGCACTGCCCACCTCAACGCCCCCGCCCAAAGCCCCTTAAGGAATTGCACCATGCCCAAATCCGACATCGTCTCGCCCTTCCCCGTGCGTTACGAAGCGCGGTTTGAGCATGCTGAAGCTGACGAAGACGCTACCCAGCAAGGTCTTATCGAAACCCTGCGAGGCATCTCCGAGAAGACGTTTGCCGACGAAGGCCATGCGCTGCGCAGTGTTCATGCAAAGAGCCACGGCCTGCTGCGCGGCGAATTGAAAGTCCTCACCGGACTGCCCCCCGAACTGGCCCAAGGCCTGTTCACCTTTCCCAAGACCTACCCCATCGTCATG
This sequence comes from Aquabacterium sp. CECT 9606, assembly GCF_918741295.1. Lineage (GTDB taxonomy): Bacteria > Pseudomonadota > Gammaproteobacteria > Burkholderiales > Burkholderiaceae_C > Aquabacterium. Next base: position 498,757 of record NZ_CAKKNB010000004.1, on the reverse strand, counting down.
CGCCTGTCGACCATTCCTGGCGACTTGCTGCACGACCGGGTGTCGACCCCCAGGGGCATGGCCATCAAGGTGGTGGGCGTGGAAGGCGAGCGCTTGCCCGGTTCGGAGGGCCAGGTGACCCAGGATTTCGTGCTGGTCAACGGCCCACAATTTGTGGCCCCCGATGGCAAGAGCTTTTTGAAAAGCCTGAAGCTGCTGGCCAGCACCACCGACAAGGCGCCTAGCTTGAAGAAAGTGTTCTCCGCCGTGGCGCGCGGCGCTGAAAAGGTCATTGAAAGCGTGGGCGGCGAAAGCGCCACCCTGAAGAGCATTGGCGGCCACCCCGAGACCCACATCGTGGGTGAAACGTTTTACTCGCAGGTGCCCATGCTGCATGGGCCCTACATGGCCAAGCTGTCGGTGGTTCCCATCTCGCCTGGCATGCTGCTCTTGAAGAACGCCCACCTGGACCTGCGGGGCAAACCCAATGGGCTGCGCGAGGCGGTGGTTGATTTTTTTTCAAGCCACAGCGCCGAGTGGGAAGTGCGGGTGCAGCTTTGCACGGACATCAATCTGATGCCGATCGAGGATGCCTCGGCCGTGTGGCCTGAAGAAGCCAGCGCTTACCTGCCCGTGGCCCGGATCACGGTGCCGCCTCAGGCGGCCTGGAGCGAAGCACGCTCTGCCGTGGTCGATGACACCTATTCGTTCAGCCCTTGGCATGGCCTGGCCGCGCACCGGCCCCTGGGCGCCATCATGCGCCTGCGCAAAGCGGCCTATGAGATGTCAGCGCGGTTCCGCGCCGCCCACAACGGCCGGCCCATCCAGGAGCCACGCTCGCTGGACGACCTGCCCGACTGACAGCGGCATCACGCCGCCACATGCTTGCGCCGGCGGTCCACCGGCGGCACCTTCAGCAACTGGCGGTACTTGGTGACGGTGCGGCGCGCTACCTGCAGACCCTGCCGGGCCAACTGGCGGGCGATCTCGGCGTCTGACAGGGGATTGGCCAAGTTCTCTGCATCGATCATGTCCTTGATGACCCCGCGGATGGCCGTGGCCGAGCACTCGCCGCCACTGGCCGTTGGCATGGCGCGCGAGAAGAAATACTTCAGCTCGAACACGCCCACGGGCGTCGCCATGAACTTGTTGTTGGTCACGCGGCACACGGTTGATTCGTGCAAGCCCACCTCTTCCGCGATCTCGCGCAAACCCAGCGGCTTCATCGCCAGGGGGCCAAACTCCAGGAAGTGATGCTGGCGCTTCAAGATGGCCTGCGACACCGTCAGAATGGTGGAGAAGCGCTGTTCCACATTGCGCACGGTCCAGCGCGCCTCTTGCAGATTGGCGGCCAACTCGGCGTGGTTGGAGTCGCGGTGCTTCTGGAACAGCTCGGCATACATCTGGTTGATGCGCACACGGGGCACCACGGCCGGGTTCAGCGAAGCCACCCATTCGCCACGCACCTGCTTGACGATGACATCGGGTGTCACGAATTGGGTGTCAGAGGCCGTGCCAAAGCGCCAACCGGGTCGGGGATCCAGGTGACGGATGCGTTCGCACGCGGCATCAATGTCAGCCGCCTTGCAGCTCAGTGTCTTTGCCAAACCGGCCACATCCCGCTGCGCCAAACGGCTGAGGTAATGCGTGACGATGATGCGGGCCAGGTCGCGCACTTGCTCGTCTTCGATGGACGGCACTTGCAAAAGCAGGCACTCGGACACGCTGCGGGCCCCCACGCCCATCGGGTCCAGGGTTTGAACCTGCTTGAGCGCGGCTTCCATCTCGGCCTCATCGGCCAGCGGCGACAAATCGGTCAACGCCGACAACTCCATCAAGGGCGTGCGCAAATAACCATCGTCGTCCAGCGATTCAATGATCGTGACCACCAGCACGCGCTCGCGGTCGCTCAGGGGCCAGGCGTTCATCTGGTTGCGCAAGTAGGCGCGCAGACCCAGGTCGTCGGCCACCATGTCGATCATGCTGGTGTCCGAATCACCGCCTGAGCCAACGCGGGTGCCTGTGGCGGATTGCCAGCTGTCACGCTCCCAGGATGGCTCTGCATCACTCATGGCGGAAGGGGTCTCGGCGTCCATGGATTCGTTGGCGGCATTGGCCACGGGCTCGGCCACGGGAGGAGTCTCGATGGGATCGGAAGCATCCGCGCCGGGCGAATCTTCCGGCTCCAAAAACGGATTCTTGCCCATCGCGTCACGCACTTCCTGGGCAAAGTCCAACGATGACAGTTGCAGAAGGCGCACCGCTTGCTGCAAGCGGGGTGTCAGAGCCTGATGTTGCCGGTGTTCCTGGCGAATGGCCGGTGAGTTCATGGGGCGTCTCTCTGAGGTGTCATGGGAGTGACTCTCTTTGCAACACCCGTGCCGGACTGGTTTCCCCTGGCGCCAAGGGGCAAAGCCCGTTTCAAGGCATGCAAATTTCAAAAAGCCATGTTCGATTTACCGCAACAACTGCCGATGGGCAAGATTTTTGCTCTACCGGCGCGGTTTGGCCTGTCCGCCTGTCGGTTTTCCCGCCTTGAGGGTGCGGTTGTAGACCTCGTCCGTCACTGGAGAACGGTCGGTGTCCACCAGGCCGCGCTGCAAGTCGGCGTGCGCCTGCTTCATCTCCGGCCTGGGCTCGCTGATTTGGCTGTCTGAAGACTCATCGTGCTCATGCGGTAAACGCGGCGACGACTTGCCTTTGACGCGAGGCAAGGTATCGCCTTGCGGCGGAGATTTTTTGTCAATAGGATTCATGCCCTTGAGCGGGCAATCCACGTGCCGGCCGCTCCAGCGGATAGTGCTCATCAACCACGGCGCCCAATGCCCCTCCCAGCAGCAATATTTGCGCGGAGTAGTACACCCACAGCATCACCACCACAAACGACCCGGCTGCGCCATAACTGGACGCCACGCTGGCATGCACCAGGTACAGCCCGATCAGGTGCTTGCCCACCGAGAACATCACCGCACTGCTGATGGCCCCCACCCACACCGCCAAGCGGCTGGGCTTTCTTTCAGGCAACCACCGCAACAAGGCGGCGAATGCCATGACCAACACGCCCGTGGACACCGCCACGTCCACCAGACCCATCAGCTCGGCCAGGGTGGGAAAGCGGGTGGACATGTAGGCACTGAGGGCGGCCAGCACAGCGCTGAGCAAGAGCGAAACGATGGCCAGGAAGCCAAACCCCAGCACCAAGGCAAAACCGATCAGGCGCGCACGCACAAATGCCGAGATGGCCGAGGACGGTTCGGGCACCACGCGCGCGATGGCGTTGAGCGCGCGCCGCAGTTCGGCGAAAACGCCCGTGGCCCCCACCAGCAAGGTGCCCACGCCCAGCAGGCTGGCCCACAGGCCATTGGGATGGCGCCAGGCAGACTCGATCATGGCTTCGATGCCTTTGGCGGCGGCCTGGCCCACCAAGCCTTCGATCTCGCCAACGATCTGCCCACGGGCCGCATCTTCACCAAACACAGCGCCCGCAATGGCAATGGCCACCACCAGCAAAGGCGCCACCGCGAACATCGTGTAGAAAGCGATGGCCGCGCCCAACTGAGGGCCTCGGTCGTCCAGCCAACGGTTCACCGCCTTGAACAGGATTTGCAGAGGCCGCCGCAATACCGTCGGCACCAGACTCCACAATCGATCAGGCCAGGATGCCATCGGCGTTCAATAGCGGTACCGCAAGCTCACCGCGGCCGTGTCCACGTTGTCGCGGCCAGTCACGAACTTGAAGTCATGCCGGTTCAAGTCGGCCGATGCCGACCAGTTTTGCGACACATCCCAGTTCACGCCCACGCCGTATGACAGCCCAAAGCCATGCGCTGAGCCGGTGGGAACGGAGGCATTGTTGGCGAGGTCCATGCGTGTGCGGGCATAGTTGGCCCCCAGCCGGCCGATGAGGCTCACGCGCGAGCCCAAGGGCATTTCGCCCAGCAGGTTCACATTCAAGCCCCGGACACGAACGGCGTTGCCCACATGCTCAAGGTTGCTCATGCGCATGTAGGCCAGCTCAAACCCCCAGCGCTGGCTGAACTCGCCCCCCGCGTACAAGGTGATGGCGCGGCCATTGCGGCGGCAGACCATGCCTTCAGGGCACGGCATCCTGGCAGAACCGATGCTCAACCCCACATGGTGCTTGGCCTGGCGAGGTTGCCAGCCCGCGCCAGAAGGCTCGGCGGCTTCGGAGGTGTACTCCAGGTTGCTGGCGAAAGGCCCATCCTTGGCAGGCAGGTCGTCTGGCGCGTCGGCGGCGTGGCTCAACTGTGAACAAACGCACAACAAGATCAGCCACCACTTTCGCAGCCTGAGTTGTCGTTGCGGGAAGTTCATCGCGGCTCCTTGGGGAAAAAAGCGCGGTGCGCCGTGTGATCAACCATTGGTCAGCAACTGGCGTGCCGTGCCCGCGAGCCCTCTTTGCAAACTGCATGCGGCACGCTGCTTGCCTGTCATCGTAGACATCAGCCCCATGTGCAATCGCTCGAATTGCGGCTGATTCATTGCTTCGCAACCGCGTTAACACGCCCTCACATCAAAGGATGACACCATGACGAACGACCGCATTGTTGACACACTCAACGACCTCATCGAAACCTCCAAGGATGGTGAGCAAGGCTTCAACGCCTGCGCCAAGCACGTCACCAACTCGGAGCTCAAGAGCCTGTTCATTCAGCGCGCCATCGAATGCCAACGCGCCGCAGCCGAGTTGCAACCCTTCGTGCTGCAGTACGGCGGCAAGCCTGAGCAAAGCGGCAGCGTTGCGGGCGCCCTGCACCGTGGCTGGGTGGCCGTGCGCGACTCACTGACCGGCTACAGCGATGCCGCCGTGCTGGAAGAGTGCGAGCGTGGCGAAGACACCGCCCTGGCCCGCTACCGCAAAGCCTTGAAGGAAGACTCCCTGCCGCCCGCACTGCGTGCCGTCATCGAGCGCCAACTCATTGGCGTGCAACGCAACCACGACCAGGTCAAGTTGCTGCGCGACCAACACAAGGCCACTCTGTAGAAGCTTCTGCAGCCTTTACCCACTGAGGAGAAACCATGAAAACGAAAAGTCAAATCCTGGGTCTGGCAGGCATCGCGGTGTCCGCCACCTTGGCATTGAGCGCTTGCAATCGGCAGGATGAAGTCTCCTCCCGAACGGCGAACTCCGCCGACACGCCCTTGCAGGACAGCGCCATGGTGGCGGCCAATGAATCGGCGGCATCGGCGTCCAACAGCAGCAACCCCACGGGGGACAGCAGCCTGCTGCGGGATCCCAATGACCAGATGAACAAGCAGCCCACGGCGGCTGGCGTGCCCACCTCGCCAACCGCGGCTTCCACGACATTGAACACGGCGGAAAAGAAGTTCCTTTCTGACGCGGCCATTGGTGGCCAGTACGAGTTGGCATTGGCGCAGTTGGCCACGGCCAATGCCTCGGACTCGTCGGTCAAGTCGTATGCCGCGATGCTGGTCAGTGACCACACCATGGCCAATCAGAAGCTCCAACTGCTGGCCCAGCGACGCAACGTGGTGTTGCCCACCACCTTGCCGCAAGACAAGCAGGAGGTGATCGACAGGTTGACCAAGTTGACGGGCCCTGAGTTTGACCGGCAGTTCGTTCAGACGGTGGGTTTGCACGACCACAAGACGGACATTGGCCTGTTCGAAAGAGCCACCCGTGAGGCCAAGGACAGCGAGGTTCGCGACTTTGCATCGTCCACCTTGCCCACCCTGAGGGCTCACCTCAGTGCGGCGCAAAACCTGCCCACCACCGTGAAGGGCAGCGCCGGAACCTGACTGCATGGATAAGCCTCATGAATCCGTGCCGTCAGGCCTGGTTTATGTGAGCGGCGACATGCCCGGCATCCGCCGGGTGCGTCGCGGCCAGCATTTTGGCTACCGCCTGCCGGACGGCCGTTGGCTGAAAGACCAGAAGGCGCTGGAACGCATCAAGCGCCTGGCCATCCCCCCGGCCTATGCCGATGTGTGGATCTGCCCCTTGCCGCAAGGCCACCTGCAGGCCACCGGCCGCGATGCGCGGGGCCGAAAGCAGTACCGCTATCACCCCGACTGGCGCATGGCACGCGATGCCGACAAGTTCGAGCGCATGGTTGAGTTCGGCCTGGCCCTGCCTCGCATTCGCGAACAGATGGCGCACGACCTGGCCTTGCGGGTGGGCGACAAGCCACAGCGGGCTTCGGTGCTGGCCGCGCTCGTGCGCTTGCTGGACACCACCTTGGTCCGCGTGGGCAACGAGGAGTACGCCAAGGCCAATGGCTCTTTCGGCCTGACGACCTTGCGCAACAAGCATGCGGCCGTGCAAGGCCACACCTTGAAGTTGCGCTTTAAAGGCAAGAGCGGCGTGCCCCACCAGGTGACGCTGCAAGATGCCCGGGTGAGCCGAATTGTTCAGCGCTGCCAAGCCATGCCGGGCCAAGCCTTGTTCCGGTACGAGGATGACGACGGCACTCTGCACACGATCGGCTCGGGCGACGTCAATGATTACCTGCGCAGCGCTTGCGGTGCGGACTTCACCGCCAAAGACTTCCGGACCTGGCATGCCACGGCACATGCCCTTGACTTGATGTGCCAGGGTTGCGCCGATGACGGCTCAGCCCAGCCCACGCCCAACGAGGTTCTGAAGCAAGTCTCGGGTTTGCTGCGCAACACGGTGGCGGTGTGCCGCAAGTCCTATGTGCACCCGCACGTGTTGACGGCCAGCCAGGACACGATCAAGACGCTGAAAGCGAAGGCTCAACGTCAAAAACAGCAAGCGCAGGCGCTGACACCCTCGGAGCGCCGCCTGCTGGCCTTTCTCAAGGCTCTTGGCAAGGGTCAAGGTTCGTCGTTGCCCCAGCCCTGAGGGCGGTTGCCCTGGGGCGCCTCCCGCTCCTGGGCGAACAGTTCTTCCAGTTGCTGGCGCCCCTGTTTGGCCATGGCCACCAAGGCCTTCTGGTCTTTGTGGTGAGGCCAGAACTGCGCCAGTTGATTCACAGAGTGGCGCCTGAAACGCATGGCCATCTGCCGTGCATGGTGCGGGTGCCACCCCATCAACTCCAACACACTGCGCCCGCTCATGAGGGCCGAATCCAGCGTCTCGCGCTCGATCAGGGTCACGCCCCGGTCACGCAAGGCATACCAGTGCTGCACATTGCGCGCCCGCGCCACGATGGCCAGGTACGGGAAATGCGCCTTGGCCAAGTCCACCAGCTTCAGGCTTTGCTCCACATCGTCAATCGCCACGACCAGGACCTTGGCGGAGTCGGCACCGGCCATGCGCAGCAGGTCGAGGCGGGTCGCGTCACCGTAATGCACCCGAAAGCCAAAGCGGCGCAGCGCCTCGACTTGCTCGGCATCGTGGTCCAGCACCGTGGCCTTCAGACCGTTGGCGTACATCAGGCGGCCCACCACCTGCCCATACCTCCCAAAGCCCGCAATGATGACGGGCGCTTCCTGGCGCTCGGCCAGCGAGGCCTCTGGCGAGGGCGCTGCCAGCCGCGCAAAGCGGGGCAGCAACCAGCGGTCAACGCCCACCAGCAACAAGGGCGTGACCAGCATCGACAAGGCCACGGTGCCGATCAACAACGAGGACACCTCGGCCGAGAACACCTGAGCCCCCGCGGCCTGCTGGAACACCACGAACGCGAACTCGCCACCTTGCGCCAAGAGCAGTGTGAACACGGGCCGCTCACCCACGGGCACCTTGACCAGCTTGGCCAGCCCCCACAGCACGATGCCCTTGACCAGCAGGAAGCCGAGCAGGATGGCCGCCACCAGCCAAAGGTGCTGCGACAAAGCACCAAAATCGATGGTCATGCCCACGGCCATGAAGAACAGGCCCAGCAGCAGACCCTTGAAAGGCTCCACATCGGTTTCCAGCTCACGCTTGTATTCGCTCTCCGCCAGCAGCACGCCACCCAGAAAGGCGCCCAGCGCCATCGACAAGCCCACGGCCTGCATCAAGGTGGCAATGCCCACCACCAAGGCCAGCGATGCGGCGGTGAAGATTTCTTGCGACTGGCTGCGCGCGATCCAGCGCAGGGCGTGGCGCAAGAGCAAGCGCCCTACCACCACGATGCCCGCGATGACGGCCAAAGCGCGCAAGGCCTCCAGCCAGGGGCTGCCGCCCGCCTCGGCCTTGGGTCCCAGCAAAGGGATCAAGGCCAGAATGGGGATGGCCGCCACGTCCTGGAACAACAAGATGGCAAAGCCCGCCTGCCCGGCCGACGTGGGCAGCATGTTGCGCTCATTCATCACCTGCAAGGCCACGGCGGTGGACGACAGGGCCAAGCCCAAACCGGCCACCACCGCGATCTGCCAGGACACGCCAAAGGCCATGGCCGCTGCCGCCAAGGCCAGCGCACAGCCCAGCAACTGCAGGCTACCCCAGCCAAAAATTGGGCGGCGCAAGGCCCACAAACGGGGCGGCTCCAGCTCCAGGCCGATCAGGAACAGCATCAGCACCACACCAAACTCGGCGAAATGCAGGATGGATTCGGTGTCATCCACCAATTTCAAACCGAAGGGCCCGATGGCAATGCCCGCGGCCAGGTAGCCGATGATCGAGCCCAGGCCGAGCTTCTTGGCCAAAGGCACCGCGATGATCGCGGCCGACAGGTAGACCAGGGTGCTGAGCAACCAGTTGCTGTGTTCCATGCTCAGGCGTCCTCGGTCGGGCGATCGCGGGCGGGCACCTCGCACAAGGGGCAGCTGTCCAGCTCGGCCATCTCCGGCCACTGGGGGTAGGTGCTCAAGCGGTCTCGGTACACCTCGACGTGCGCGTCCAGGGCCTGGGGTGACACGGCATGGGCACCATGCAAGACCAGTGGCGGCAAGAAGCGCAAGCCGCACAAGGCCGCAGTCTGCTCATAGGGCGGCAGGAAGGCGTCGAAGAAGTAGCGGTTGTAGCCTGTCGGGCTGTAAGCCTCCTGCATGCCACCGGTGGTGACCACCAGCCACAAATCCTTGCCACGCAGAGCGTTGCCGCCTTGGCCATAAGCCCAACCCAGCGTCAGCACCTCGTCCAGCCACAGCTTCATCAGGGGCGGCATGCTGTACCAATGGATGGGGTGTTGCCAGACGATCAAATCGGCCTGGGCGGCCAAGGCCTGCTCGACTGGCGCGTCGATCACATGGTCGGGATAGAGGGCATACAGGTCACGCACGGTGACGTTCGCGAGCGACTGGCCCGCTTGCATCAAGGCGCGGTTCACCCGCGAATGACGCAGATCGGGGTGCGCGGCCAGGACAAGGATGGAAGGAGAAGCGGACATCGGGCACAAAGTAACGCAGGTGCGCCTTTGTACCCGATTGGCCCAAATGGGGCCGGGCAGCGGCTTATTCTTCCAGCCAGTCTTTCAGCTCGTCCGCGTGCTCTTGCTCGTCGCTGAGAATGTCTTCCAACAGGCGGCGGGTGGTCGAATCCTTGTCGCCAATCAGGTCGATCATCTGGCTGTAGGTTTCAATGGCCACGCGCTCGGCGACCAGATTGGCGCGGATCATGGCGGACAGATCCAGCGACTCGTCGTACTCGGCGTGGCTGCGCTTGGTCAGGCTGTCAGGCGAAAAATTGGGTTCGCCGCCCAGTTGCGAGATGCGGGTGGCCAAGCGATCGGCATGGGCCGCCTCTTCATTGGCGTGCACCATGAATTCCTCGGCGATCTTGGGCGAGGCCCTTCCCTCGGCGGTGAAGTGATGGCGCTTGTAGCGCAGCACGCACACGAGTTCAGTGGCCAGTGCATCGTTCAACAGCTTGATGATGTCCTCTCGCCAAGGCGCATCGTGCGGAGTAACGGCCCCTTTGTCCAAGCCGGATTTGGCAGCGTTGATCGCCGCTTCGTCCAGCACCAGCCGTTGGCCTGGGGCATTTGATGTCGTGGGGGCGTCGATGCTCATGGTGCGGTCCTCGTCTTCGTCTGCTGGGGTGATGCCATGGCTTCAAATTTACGGTCGGCGGACGCCCGCCTGCATCGGCGTTTGGCGCGTGCGTTTGTAGGACATCACCGCATGTCAGTCGTCCAGGGGAATCACGAACCAGGCCTCCGCGGCCAGCCCATCCCAGCACACCGTATCACCGGGTTTCAGCACGATCGCGCCTTGGCTGGTGGCCTGGGCCATCTGCTCTGACGCGCCAGGCCGGCACAGCTTGAAATGGAGTGTGTGGCCACCTCGGCGTACCGTCATGTCGGCATGCGGCCAATGAGAGGGCAAGCAGGGCTTGAAGCTCAAGGCGCCATCGCTTTCCTGAAGACCAAAGATGGACTCTGTGGCCGCACGGTACAGCCAGGCGGCAGCGCCGGTGTACCAGCTCCAGCCGCCACGTCCCACATAAGGCGGCTGCGTGTAGACGTCGCCTGCCATCACATAAGGTTCGATGCCATACGCCGGGCCCCGCACAGGATGGGCGGTGCGGTGGGCCGGGCTCAGGTATGTGAAGTAGCGGTAGGCCGCATCGCCGTCCCCACGCTGAGCTTGGGCCATGAGCGCCCACACGCCGGCGTGCGAGTACTGTCCGCCGTTTTCGCGGACGCCAGGTGGGTAGGCCTGGATGTAGCCTGCGCTGGGTTCGGCGTGTGCCAAAGGTGGGTCAAGCAGCTTGATCAGACCCGCCTGGTGATCGACCAGGTGGGTTTCAACCGCCGACATGGCCATGCGCTGGTAGGCCGGGGCGGCGGCCTGCGACAGCAAGGCCCAGGCCTGCGCGATCAAGTCGATGCGGCACTCGGCGTTGGCGCTGGCACCCAGGGCCTGCCCGTCGTCAAAAAAGGCGCGCCGGTACCACTGGCCATCCCATGCATGCTCTTGCAAGGCGCTTTTCCAGCCGGCCATCGCCTCTTCCCAACGCCGGGCACGGGCGGTCTCGCCCTGCGCTTTGGCCATCGGGGCGAAGTCGGTCACGATGCGGCACAGGAACCAGGCCAGCCAGACGGATTCGCCCCGGCCTTCCGAGCCCACCCGGTTCATGCCGTCGTTCCAATCGCCCACGCCCATTAGCGGCAATCCATGCACCCCAACCTTCAAGCTGCGGTCGATGGCACGGGCGCAATGTTCAAACAAGCTCGCGGTCTGCGAGCTGATGGCCGGCGTGTAGTAAGCGTCTTCGGCCCCCTCGGGTATGGCGGCCCCCTCCAGGAATGGGACTTGTTCATCGAGCAGGCTGGCATCCCCAGTGGTGTTCACGTAATGCACGCTGGCATAGGCCAGCCAAAGCAGGTCGTCCGAGAAGTGGGTGCGCACGCCGGCCCCGGTGGGCGCATGCCACCAGTGCTGCACGTCGCCTTCGGGAAACTGGCGTGAGGCCCCCAGCAGGATTTGCTGACGCAGCATCTCGGGGGCAGAGCCCGCCAAGGCCAGCGAATCTTGCAACTGATCGCGGAAACCAAACGCGCCGCCGGCCTGGTAGAAGCCTGCTTTTGACCACAGGCGGCAGGTCACGGTTTGGTACAGCAGCCAGCGGTTGACCATGGCGTCGAACAGCGGGTCCGGGGTTTTGACGGTGGTGGCGCCCAGGCGCTGATTCCAGTCTTCGCGCACCTGCTGCAGGCGCAAGCCAGGCGACACAAAGGCGCTGGTGACCGCCAGGTGGCGGGCCTCGTCCAGGCTGTTGGCGTGCCCCAGCAAAAACACCTGTTCCAGCTCGGTGCCGGGGTCTACCGATAGCCGCACCGACAAGACCGCACAGGGGTCCAGGCCAACGCCACGCTTTTGTCCCAGGTAGTCGGGCACGACCAGGCGGCCGCGGGCATCGAAGCATTCGCGGCGGTCGCAGGTCCAATCCTCGGACACACCGGCATCGTCCACCTCGCTGACCATGGCCAGGAAGGCCGTGCCGCCGCCAAAGCCGGCCGATTGCTCGCGCTGCGTGGCCATGAGTGCCGTGATGCGCCGCACGCCCCCGATGCCACGTGGGTCGGGCAAGGTTTGCGTCAGTGTGCTGGTGCGCACCGAATGGCGGTCGGTTCGGTTGGCGCCCATCACCCACTCCACCAGCTTGATGGCGCGCAGCTTCAAGGGCTTGCTACCCTGGTTGACCAGCTTCAGCTTGATCTGCTTGACAGCGTGGTTCGGATCCACGCACCAACTGACCTCCACCTCCAGATCGCCCAGCTGATGGCCGATCGTGGTGACGCCCTGGCCGTGCCTGACCCGGTAGTTCACGGGCGCACCGCCCAAACCCGCTGGGGTCACGTTCCAGACCTCGCGCGTTTTCTCGTCCTGAAGGAGCAACCATTCGCCGGACGGATCACCAACCGGATCGTTGGACCATGGCGTGACCTGGTTCAAGCGGCTGTTCACCGCCCAGGTGTAGCAGCCGCCGGCTTCCGAGACCTGGCCGCCAAAACCGGGGTTGGACAACACGTTGATCCAGGGACGGGTGGGCCGTTGCCCGGGGGTGACCACGAAGCGGAACTCGCCACTGGGTTCGTGGAAAGTGCCCGTGGGCGGATTGGCCGAGGCGCCAGGGCCGGTGCTGGCTGGCACGGTCACTTGGGGTGGGTGGGTCCGCTCTTCCAGGGCCAGTTCGTGCCGCTCGATCCACTCGCTGATGTGGTGGGCCAAAGGCCGGCCGTCGGCGTTCAGGTGCAGGCGCGCCAGGGTGTGCAGCGTGCGCAGTTCTTCGGGTGACAGCTCGTTGCTGCGCAGCACATGGAAGCCCGACGCCGCCGAGGGGCCAGGGTTGCCGGCAATGTCGGACACATAGCGTTCGCGCAAGGCGCCGATGTCACGTTGAAGGGCCATCAGGTAGGACGTGGGCTCGGCGTTCACCACCACCAGATCGCAGACCACCGCACCCCAGGTCCACAAGCGCAAGGCCTGGGCCAGCGACCGCACGAGGCCCAAGCCCTGCGGCACACCGGCCGACACCAGCACGATGGGCCGGTCGCCCGAGATGCCAAAGCGCCAGAGCAGCTTGCGGTCACAGGCCGTGGCCGGGCCCTCCTCGCTGAGGTTGATCGGCCGGGTCACCACCATGGCCAGCGCCGTGGTCAAGGTCTGGATGGAAGCGAAAGTCTCGGCGTTGAGCCGAAGGTCGCGCAATTTGATGCCTGCCAAGGTGGCCGACATCAGCGATGCGCGTTCGATGTGGGCAGTCTGGCGGTACTTGTCCATCACCGAGCGCAAGGTCGCCACATTGTCGGACGCTGCGGTGCACAAGGTCAGGCAGGCCTTGCTTTGCGCCGGAATGTGCAAGCGCACCAGCAAACCAGCCACCGGATCCAGGCCCGTGTTCAGCACCATGCCCTCATCGGGCCTGGATGGATCGGGCTCGGGGGGTGTGTCAAACAAGGCCTGTGGGTTGCTCACGTCGTGGTTGCGGCCCAGCCAGCGAAGGCGGTCGGTCTGGATGCGAAGGTCGGTGATCAAGCCGGCATGGCCATCAGCCAGGAAATGCACGGCCGACAGCCCCTTCTCGGTGACCAGGCGCGGCCGGCGCTCGAACACCAGGGCTTGCTGCGCGGCCACCCACTCCGCCCTGACAAACAAGTTGGAGAAGGCCGGGTGCGCCTCATCGGCGCGTGGATCGGCCAGGGTCACATCGAAGGCGGACATGAACTCCAGGTCGATGTCGCCGTCGCTCACGTTGCGGATTTCGACCTGGCGGAACTCGATGTCGTCTTCGGGGCTGACCCACACCGTGACGCGCGTTTCCAGCTCTGGCCAGATGGCCTCAAAGCTGACCCGCTCGGCGTGGTAAGTGCTTCGGTAATGGGCGCGTGGGTCGGGCGCTGGGTGCTGCGTGAGCGACACCGGCGCCATGGCCTGCTCCCAGCGCAGGTACATGAAGCTGCCGCAGGCATCGCGCAGGGCATCGTCACGCCAACGCGTGATGCCGGCGTTGCCCCAGCGACTCCAACCGGCGCCATTGGGCCGCAAGGCCACGCTGTACCGGCCATTGGACAAGAGGTGCGTGGGCTCGACCGCCGCAACGCCTGGCGTGACATCGCGCAGCATGCCCAAAGCATCGCGCTGGTGGCCATCCGTGACGATGCTGGCGGGAGGCGTGTGCAAGACCGAGATCTCTCGGGGGACCCGCTCGTGCAGCAAGGAGGTCACCGCCTCGATGTGCGCATTGGCCATGCCCCATCGGCGCGGCGCACCGTTCAACAGGACATTGGCCAGGGACACGATGCTCATGCCCTGGTGGTGAGCCATGAAGGTGCTGACGCGCGAGACGCGGTCAATGCCAGTCTGCCTTGATGGCGAAAAATCAAGGGCTTCGATCAAGCCATAACGCCCGCGCCCCAGGAGCAACTCGATGCGCCGCATGTTGCTCACGGCCTGGTGGGGCACGAGTTCAGCCGCCAGCACGGTGGCGTAAGGGGCGATCACCAACTCGTCCTGCGGGGTTCGCCTCAAGGCCAGGCGAGGCACGCCTTGGGGTGAGTATTGGTAGGCCAAGGTGTGGTCGCTGGCCGCGTACGCCGACTCGGACATGCCCCAGGGAGTGCGCTGCTTTTGTGCATAGGCCATCTGTTCCAGCACCGCGGCGTGCCCCGCGCTGTGCAGCAGGCTGCCGTGCGGCTCGTCCAGGACCAGGGAAGGCATCAGGTACTCGAACATCGAGCCTGACCACGAGCGCAGGCCTGCATGCGTGCCCGCCGCGTAGGTGGGCCGGCCCAAGGCGGCCCAATGGGCCACCGGCACATCACCCTTGGCGATGGCCAGAAGGCTGGTCAAGCGCGATTCAGACGCCAACAGGTCGTAGAAACTGGCATCCAGTTGTTGCTCGGCCACCCGGTAGCCAATGTGGAAAAGATGCCGCTTGCGGTGGTACAGGAAGCTGTAGTCGGGCTCCCAGGCCATGCGCTTGAATTGCCGGGCCAGCTCGTCCAGGCGTGCCACCGTGCGCTGCTGATCTTCGCCGTGTTCCGCCTGATCACGCCAGGCCGAGCGCAAGGTGTTCAGGTGATCGGCCAGGCACCACAGCAGGCTCTGGCACTCAGGTCTGGCTTGGGCAAACAGTTGCAAAGCCTCCAGCTCCTGGCTGGCATCCGCCAACAAGGCTTGCTTGCCTTCGGGCAAATGGCTTGCGCTGCCCAAGGGGTCGCTCCAGGCCAGCAACGCCATCAAGGCCTGGTGCCCAGGCAACTCGGCCAGCAAGGGCAGCATGGGCCGCACACGCTGCAGGGAGGTCTGAAGGGCCTCCTTGGCGGCTTGGTCATCCAAGGGCGCATGGCGGAGTTCAAGGCAGGCTTGCGCGGTGGCCAGCAGATGGCCGCTCAGGTTGCCACTGTCCACGGTGGACACATAACTGGGCAGCAAGGGGCGCAAGGTTTCGGTGTCGTACCAGTTCAAAAAGTGGCCGCGGTAGCGCTGCATGCTGAGCAAGGAGGCCAAGGTGGCTTCCAGCCTGTCCAGCATCTCCAACGTGCCGATCCAGCCAAACTGGCGTGCGCACGCGGTGCTGAGCAGGTACAGGCCAATGTTGGTGGGCGACGTCCGGTGGGCCACCATGTCGTACGGCAAGGTCTGCAGGTTGTCGGGTGGCAGGTGCTGGTCCTGCGGCCCCACGCAGCGCTCGAACAAGCGCCAGGTGTCGCGGGCCACGCCAGCGAGGTAGAGCCGATCGGCCGGGGCCACGGTGTCGCCTATCACGGCCTCACTGGGGCGGCTCACCCACCAGGTCCACAGTGGCGACAAGGCCCAGGCCAGGCACAGCGCCAAGGCCAGCCAGGGATAGGGCGAGGTGAAAAACAACAGCGCACCCAGGATCAGTGCGCCCGCGGTCACGTTCCGATGGCGCCAGACGGTGGCCGCCAAAGCATGGCTGGTGGACGCCTGGGCTGCCGCGGCCGTGGTCCACTGAAGCAGGTTCCGCTGGCTGACCAGCATGCGGTACAAGGTCCGCACGATCGCGTCAACGGCCATCATGGCTTCGTTCAACAATTGCGCCAGGTGCCACAGGCCAGCGCCCACAGCGCGCCCCAGGTCTGCGAAGGCCAGGCGGTAAAAGTGCGCCATGGCGATGCCATCGCGGCTGGGCGCCAGGCCCGCCACGGCGCCCAGAACCGGCCCACCGGCAAAGGCGACCAGCACCAGGGCGATCACAGCCCAAGGTGAGACCACGCCACTGGCAAGCGCCAGGATCAGCAGGGCGAAGGACATGGGGGCGACCAGGGAGCGGCGCAGGTTGTCGATCATCTTCCAGCGGTTGATGCCGGAAATGCTGAACCAGCCACCCCGGATCAGGAAACTCAGCAACTGCCAATCACCCCGGATCCACCGGTGCAGGCGTGAGGCTGCGACATCGGCGTGGAAGGGGGCATCCTCAATCAAGGTGATGTCGGTGACGCCAGCGCAACGGACCAGCGATCCTTCCAGCAAATCATGGCTCAGCACCCTGCCCTCGGGCAGCCGGCCCGAGAGTACCGCGTGCACGGCCTGGACGTTCAACAAACCTTTGCCGGTGAAGGAGCCCTCGTCAAACACATCCTGGTAGACCTCGGAGCTGGCAGCGCTGTAGGGATCGATGCCCAACTGGCCCGCGAACAACCAGTGAAAGCGCGTGCGGTCGCGTGGGGCAGGCAAGGGCGTCACGATGCGGGGCTGCAAGATGCCATGACCACTGATGACCCGTGTGCCGCGCGCATCCAGCCGGGGCCGGTTGTGCGGGTGCGCGGCCACGCCCACCAGTTCACGCAAGCGCCCTGGTGGCAACTGGGTGTCGCTGTCCAAGGTGACCACGTAACGCGTGTTCGCTGCGATGTTGGACACGCTGCCCAAGTTCAAAAAAGCGCCGGCCTGACCCGTGGCCAATGCGGCCACCAGCTGTTCCAGCTTACCGCGCTTGCGTTCCCAGCCCATCCAGGTCTGCTCGGTCTCGCTGAAACGCCGCTCGCGGTGCAGGACGATGAAGCGAGGTGGCGCATCGCCGTCCACCGGGAAGCGCTCGTTCAACTTGCCCAGAGCTTGCACCGCCGTTTGCAGCAAAGCGGCATCGGTGGGCAGGTTGGCCGTGTCGGCGTCGGCCCAATCGGTCAGCAGGGCAAACTGTGCGTGGGGCTCCGGGTTGGCCAGGTAGTGCAGGCACAGCTGGTGACTCAACGCCTGCACCGAAACCGCATCGGTCATCATGGCCGGGATCACCACCATCACCCGGTGTTCTGGCGGAACCCCGTCGCTCAACGCCAGCCTGGGGAAGCGCACGGGCCGCACCGACTCGCTGATCAGGCGGTTCACCATGGCCACGACGGCCTCTGACGCCGGGAAGACCATCAAGATCACGGCCAGGCCGACCAGCCCGGCAGGCCCTTGCCAGCCCAGGGCATGAGGGCCGTGCTGGCCCATCACCCAGGCCACCAACGCCGCAGTACCCACGATCAAAGCCGCCAAGTAGGCCGGCACCGCGCCCGCACGCCAGGCAAATCGCCAGGCCATGGCCGCGTGTTCCTGCAGGCCCAGCGCACTCATCAGTTGAGGGCGCCCAGGGCCTTGCAACCAATGGCTGGCCACGGCCACATCGCCGGCGATGTCGGATGGCATCGAAGACGCCTGTGCGCGGTTCATCAAGGCCAACAAGGCCTGGGCCACAGCCAGCTCGCTTTGTCCGCTGCGGCGCGCCAGGTCCTCGATGTCATGCAGGGTCTGGCTGCGCGTGTCGTCACGCTCGGCTTCGAAGGTGGGGGCCGACATCATCAGTTGCATGAGCGAGCTGGTTTGCCCGACGATGTCGGTCCAGTTCGCATCGCCAATCGCGCGCAGGGCGCTGATGGCGTTGCTCATGCTCAGGTTGTTGGCTGTTCGTTCCACGGGCTGCTGCATCTGTACCGTGGCCAGATCAGGCAAGGTCTTGTTCAACCACTCGTGGTAGCGCTCATGCCCCACGCCGGCGATCTGCGAGTCCTGCAGGCGCTGCGCCATCTGGGTCAGAAAGGCTCGGCCCGACCCCCGTGCATTCATCAAGGCCAGCAACGCGTCCAGCTGGTGGGGACTGTAGGTATCGATGCGATCGCAGCACAGATTGGCCACTTCGCGGGCCGCCTTGCTGGTGGCCACGTTCTCGGCCAATCGGCGCAAGTTTTCGATCAACACCACCCGCAAGGTGGTGGGCAGGGCCCACAGCTCGCCCAAGGTCAGGTCACGAACCTCCTGGTACGCGCGCAAAAAATGGGTCAACAAATCTTCGTCGAAAGCGCTGTCGTTGTGGGCCACGAAGGCCCAGGCCACACCATAGACGCGAGGTAAGCCAGCCAATGGCTCATCGATCAGCACCGGCAGGTCACGGAAATAGCGGTGCGGCAAGCCGTCGCGTATCTCCTTGAGTTGCGCTTCAATCAAATGGAAATTGTCCAACAGCCATTCAGCCGCAGGACTCACGTCATGGCCGGTGACGGCCTGGGTGCTGATGTAGTGGTGCGCTTCGCGCAGAACGCGAATATTGTCTCGAAGCCTGGGAAAGAAAGCGGTGGACCGCAAGGCCGCATTGCGCGCACGGTGGGTTGCCGCCAAACTGCGACCATGGTCTGCAAAGCGGCTGACGCCAAATATTTCGGATCGATTCGGGGGCGCCATGGGCCCACGCGAAGACGACAGGATGTCACACACCTCTGCCGATGCTTCTGGCACCAACAGAAGCAGAGGAGATCGGGCCATGACGGCCTACAGCGCCAAAGAGGCTATGCCAACAACAACCGTCACAGTGACCAGGGAGGTCACAAAACGCGGCGCCATGAATCCATGGGCCGACTCGGCCAGGCAATGCAAACTGAACCACCGACCTTTGGAATCCTGACACTCGTTAAAGTGCCCGCTCAAGGAAGACAAATCCATGGGCGAGGTGTCAGGCGCGTCAGGAATGGAAGCTGTGCTCCAGCTTGGAGAGAAAGAGTGGTGGGAGTTCATGCAGGGCTCTCCTGTTAATTTTGAAGCCCATGTTAGTCCTCGCACCACGCCGAGTCTGTCGGCCCACCGCGTTGGCCCCAGTAGGAGCTGTCCTACGTTGTGCGACCTAAATCCAAGTTCGTCAGGTAAAGCCTCAGATCGAACTCATACTGGTGGTAATTGGGCTCAATGTGCGTGCACAGTTGGTAGAAGGCCTTGTCATGGTCTTTCACTTTCAAGTGCGCGAGCTCGTGCACCACGATCATCTTGAGGAATTCTGGCGGCGCCTCTTTGAACAAGGCGGCCACGCGGATCTCGCGTTTGGCCTTGAGCTTGCCGCCCTGCACACGCGAGATGGCTGTGTGCGTGCCCAGCGCATGTTGGATCACCTTGAGCTTGCCGTCAAACGCCACTTTGTGGATGGCCTCCGCATTGCGCATGTGGCGGGCTTTCAGATCAAGCACATAGTCGTAAAGCGCCTTGTCGGTGCGCACCTCGTGGCGCTCGCCATATTTTCGCTGCAGGACATCGCCCAGCGTGCCCTGGTCGATGATCTTTTGCACCTGCGCCAGCACATGCTCCGGGTAGCCCGACAAGTACTTCAAATCGCTCATGGTGCGATCTGCTCCGCATAGTCGTACAAGGCGCCCAGGATGCCCTCGCCACGCTCATCGGCGGTCTCGCTGAGTTCATCAATGCGGTCAAAGAATGCCTGCAACGACAGCCCTCCGCCAACGCCTTCATGCAGACGCTCAAACCGCAGTTGCAGCCATCGCTCCTGGTCAGAGGCGCTCAAGGTTTGCGGGAAGTTGCGCGCCCGGTAGCGAAACAGCAATTCGTCCAGGCGCGCGTCTTCGAAACCTGTGCGCCGCTCGGCCAGCAACTCCGGACTCAAAGCCCGCAAGCGGTCCAGCGCATTGCGATCCTCCTTGCTCAAGAAACCGCCGTAGAGGTCTTCGTCCACATCCGCCGCTTGATCCCGGGGTGGGCGCGCAAACACATCGGGCCAGATGCCGGCCATGGATGCGCCCAGGCGCGCCGCCAATTCTGCGTGGCGCAGTGCTTGGTCAACGTCCAGGCCCCACCGCGCAGCCACTGCAGGCGTCAGGGTTTTGAGGTTGCCGATCACGATGGGCGATTTGTTGATGTGGATGGAACGCAGTGGCAGGCGTGTGACGCCCTCTGGCAGCTCATCGGCCTTGCTGAAGGTGCGTTGGCGGATGGCTTCGGCGTTGAGCGAAAACAGCTCGCTCGGGTCCACCGACAAGTCCCACACGATCAGCTCGTTCTTGTTGGTGGGGTGGGGCGCCAAGGGCCACACGATGGCCAGGCAGCCACGCTCCACGCCGTATTGCCCCGACACATGCAGGAAAGGCTTGCCCACGCCGATCTCGGCCAGCACGGCGTCCTTCTTGCGCAGCTTCAGGCAGAACTCGAACAGCTTGGGTTGCCTTTGCAGGATCAACCGGGCCAGGCCAATGGTGGCGCGCACGTCCGACAAAGCATCGTGCGCCGCTTCGTGCGACAGGCCGTTGGCTGCCGTCAGGTGCTCCAGCTTGAACGAGGGGCGGCCGTCATCGTGAAGCGGCCATTGGATACCTTCCGGGCGCAAAGCCCAGGTGCAGCGCACCACGTCCAGCAAATCCCATCGGCCGCAGTTGTTCTGCCACTCGCGGGCATAGGGGTCGATCAAATTGCGCCAGAAAAGGTGCCGCGTGACTTCGTCATCAAAGCGGATGGTGTTGTAGCCCACGCCGATGGTGCCCGGCCACGCCAGCTCACGTTCGATGGCCTGGGCAAAAGCGTGCTCAGGCAGGCCACGGTCCAGGCAGGTCTGCGGCAGGATGCCTGTGAGCAGGCAGGACTCGGGATCGGGCAGGTAGTCGGGTGCGGGTTGGCAATAGCGCATCACCGGCTCGCCCATTTCCTGAAGTTGCGCATCGGTGCGGATGCCGGCGAACTGTGCGGGCCGGTCACGCCGGGGCACTCGGCCAAAGGTTTCGTAGTCGTGCCAGAAAAAGGTGAAGTCGCTCACTGCCATTGGGGTTCAATGCCTTGTTGCTGGCACCAGCCTTGTGCCATGGCCAAATAGGCCTGGTGGTGGAATGAAAACCAGGCGTCCCTCAATTGTGGCAAGGCCTGCATGGCCTCCTTGAAGGCTTCGAAGGGCTCGTCATCGTTGAAAGCCGCGGTCAAGGTGGCGCGCGCCTGCGGGTCACCCACCTGGGCGATGAAAGCCTCGATGACCTGCAAGGCCGGTTCGGCCTGCACCGGCTCGATCCAAAGGTAGCGGGGGTTGTCCGCCAGGTCGGGCGGCAAGGCTTCCAGCCCCTCGCCGGCGTAGATCACCTCGCCCGTGTCCAAGTCCAGGTAATGGCTGGGGTCGTCCAGTTCATAGCGGGTGGCCAGCGCGATGATCAGGTCATCCAGGTCGATGGTCAAAGTCTTCATGGTGCTCATTCAAGGCTCATGTCAAAACGGGATGGGGCTGACAACGTGCACCCATTCGCCCGTTTGGGGATGTTGAAACTTCAGTTCGGCCGCGTGCAACAACAAGCGATCCGCCCGTGCCCGCACAGTGTCGCTGGCATACAAGGGGTCGCCCACGATGGCGTGCCCGATCGACATCATGTGCACGCGCAATTGGTGGGATCGTCCGGTCACCGGCTCAAGTTCAACCCGGGTTGTGTCATGCAGGGCATCGCGCGAGGCGACCTGCCAGCGCGTCAAGGCCGGTTTGCCTTCCGTCCAATCCACCTTCTGGCGGGGGCGATGGGGCCAATCGGTGATCAGGGGCAGCGCCACCTCACCATGGTCGGCCAGCATCAAACCCGCCACCTGCGCCACATAGCACTTGTGCACCTGCCGTGTCTGGAACAAGGCGCTCAGATCCCGGTGTGCCTGCGGCCCCAGCGCCATGACCAAAAGGCCGGAGGTCTGCATGTCCAGGCGGTGCACGATCAGGGCCTGCGGGTACTCCAGCATCACGCGCGAGGCCAGGCTGTCTTGAAACCGCTCGCCGCGGCCCGGCACGCTCAGCAAGCCGCTGGGCTTGTTGACGATCAGCAGGGCGCTGTCCGCGTAGGCGATGTCCAGCCCCGTGTGCATTGGGGGCGTGTAGTCGGCCAACTGGTGCTCGGTCACGCCCACGGACGGGTTAGTCATCATGAACGAAACACCTCATTACCCCAAACCCGGACATCACAAAACCCCATGGCGCCTAGCCTAGCGCAGAACCTGGCAGGCCCTGCCACAATGGTATTTTCGCATTGCGTCTGTTTTGCACGGAGAGTCCACATGGCCAAAGTCCCCAAGCACGCGTTTGCCAAAACGCTCAAGACATTCAAGACTGCATCAGGCAAGTCGCTGCAGTTTTACTCGCTGCCCGAATTGACCAAGCAATACCCGAGCGTGGCGCGCCTGCCGGTGTCGATCCGGATCGTGCTGGAGTCCGTGCTGCGCAACTGCGATGGCAAGAAGGTCACGGCCGAACACGTGGCCGAGCTGGCCAACTGGGCCCCAGTGGCGCCCCGCACCGATGAAATCCCCTTTGTGGTGGCCCGCGTGGTGCTGCAGGACTTCACTGGGGTGCCCCTGCTGGCCGACCTGGCCGCCATGCGCAATGTGGCCGCCAGCCTGGGCAAGGCGCCCAAAAGCATCGAACCCTTGGTGCCGGTGGATCTGGTGGTCGACCACTCCGTGATGATCGACCATTACGGCACCAAGAACTCGCTAGACCTGAACATGAAGCTGGAATTCCAGCGCAACCAGGAGCGCTACCAGTTCATGAAATGGGGCATGCAGGCCTTCGACACCTTCGGCGTCGTGCCCCCGGGCTTTGGCATCGTCCACCAGGTCAACCTGGAGTACCTGGCGCGTGGCGTGCACCAGACCAAGGATGGTGTGGCCTACCCCGACACGCTGGTCGGCACCGACAGCCACACCACCATGATCAATGGCATTGGCGTGGTGGGCTGGGGCGTGGGCGGCATCGAGGCCGAGGCTGGCATGCTGGGCCAACCGGTGTACTTTCTGACGCCTGATGTGGTGGGCTTCGAGCTGACCGGCCAACTGCGCGAAGGCGTGACCGCCACCGACCTGGTGCTGACCGTGACCGAAATCCTGCGCAAAGAAAAGGTCGTCGGCAAGTTCGTCGAATTTTTTGGTGCTGGCACCACCACCCTGGCCCTGCCCGACCGCGCCACCATCGCCAACATGGCTCCTGAATACGGTGCCACCATGGGCTTCTTCCCGGTGGACGACAAGACCATTGACTACTTCAAGGGCACCGGCCGCACCAAGGCCGAGATCGAAGCCTTCCAGGCCTACTTCAAGGCGCAGAAGCTCTATGGGGTGCCGCAAGCCGGCGAGATCGATTACTCCAGCATCGTCAAACTGGACCTGGGCACCGTCACGCCCTCGCTGTCCGGCCCCAAGCGGCCCCAAGACCGGATTGAGCTGGGCAATGTGAAAAGCCAGTTCACCAGCTTGTTCAGCAAAAGCCCGGTCGAGAACGGTTTCAACCAGCCGGCGGACAAGCTGGGCCAGCGCCACAGACTGGGCGGCGGCGAAGAAGCGCCCCCCGCCCAGCCCACACCCGCCGGCGCCCCGCGCCAGGTGATGGAAATGGTAGGCAACCGGCCCACGCTTGAATCGGCGCAGGGCAAGCCCATCCAGAACGTCGATGCCGTCAGCATCGGCAATGGCGACGTGCTGATCGCCGCCATCACTTCCTGCACCAACACCTCGAACCCCAGCGTGCTGCTGGCTGCCGGCCTGCTGGCCAAGAAGGCGGTTGAAGCGGGCCTGACGGTCAAGCCCCATGTCAAGACCTCCCTGGCACCGGGCTCGCGCATCGTCACCGAATACCTCGAGAAAGCCGGCCTGCTGCCCTACCTTGAAAAGCTGGGCTTCACCCTGGCCGCCTACGGCTGCACCACCTGCATTGGCAATGCCGGCGACCTCACGCCCGAGATCAACGAGGTCATCACCAAGAACGACCTGGTGTGCGCCGCCGTGCTGTCAGGCAACCGCAATTTCGAAGCCCGCATCCACCCCAACCTGAAAGCCAACTTCCTGGCTTCGCCACCCTTGGTGGTGGCCTACGCCATCGCCGGCAATGTCATGAAGGACCTGATGACCGAGCCCGTGGGCCAAGGCAAAAACGGCAAGGACATCTACCTGGGCGACATCTGGCCCAGCAGCGACGAAATCTACAAGCTGCTCAAGTTCGCCCTGAACGGCAAGGCCTACCGCGAGAATTACGAGAAGGTGTCCAGCGACCCTGGCAAGCTGTGGAACAACATCAAGGGTGTGAAGGGCAATGTGTACTCGTGGCCGCACAGCACCTACATTGCCGAGCCGCCCTTCTTCAAGGACTTCACGCAAGAGCCGGTGTTCTCGGCGCCCGGCGTGACCGGCGCACGCATCATGGCCCTGTTCGGTGACTCGATCACCACCGACCACATCTCGCCCGCCGGCTCCTTCAAGGAAACCACGCCGGCTGGCCAATACTTGCTGGCGCACGGCGTGCAAAAAGCCGATTTCAACAGCTATGGCTCACGGCGCGGCAACCACGAAGTGATGATGCGCGGCACCTTCGCCAACGTGCGCATCAAGAACCTGATGCTGCCGCCCAAGGCCGATGGCTCGCGCGAAGAAGGCGGCTACACCCTGTATCAGTTGGACGACGAGGACCAGGGCGCCAAGCTGCCCATCTACGACGCGGCGATGAAGTACCAGGCCGCCAAGGTGCCCACCATCATCCTGGCAGGCGAAGAGTACGGCACGGGCTCCAGCCGCGACTGGGCGGCCAAGGGCACGCAATTGCTGGGCATCAAGGCCGTGGTGGCGCGCAGCTTCGAGCGCATCCACCGGTCCAACCTGGTCGGCATGGGCGTGCTGCCCCTGCAGTTCAAAGGCACGGACACCTGGGAAACCTTGGGCCTGAAAGGCGACGAAACCATCGACGTGCAACTGGGCGACGAGATCAGGCCACAGGCCGATGCCAAGCTGGTCATCCACCGCCAGGATGGCAGCGTGCAGGAGGTCGTCGTCACCCTGCGCATCGACACGCCGATCGAGGTGGACTACTACCAACACGGCGGCATCCTGCCCTTCGTGCTGCGGCAGTTGCTGGCCGCCTGACGGGTTGAATCAAAGAGTCAGGGCCGCTGATCCAGCAGGACAGCGGCCTTTTTCTCGTCAAAGCCCACCACCTTCACCTGCCCATCCTGCTCGATCACCGGCCGTTTGATCACGCTGGCGTTGGCCAGCATGACGGCCTTGGCGCTGGCCGCATCCACCACGCCAGCCTTGGTCGCGTCGTCCAGCTTGCGCCAGGTCGTGCCCTGCCGGTTGACCAGCACTTCCCAGCCGACCGCCTTGATCCAGGCATCCACCCGGTCCGCAGGCACGCCCTGCTTCTTGTAGTCGTGGAAGGTGTGGGCCACACCTTGCTCATCCAGCCAGGTGCGGGCTTTTTTAACGGTGTCGCAGTTGGGAATGCCAAAGACCAGAGTCGTCATGTTGGTGAGGCGCTGTGCGCTTGCAAGACAAAACCGAACTGTGGCACAGACCCATCAGAAGAAGCCCAGCTTGTTGGGGTCGTAGCTGACCAGCAGGTTCTTTGTTTGCTGGTAGTGGTCCAGCATGACCTTGTGGGTCTCGCGGCCAATGCCCGATTCCTTGTAGCCGCCAAAGGCAGCGTGGGCGGGGTAGGCGTGATAACAGTTGGTCCACACCCGGCCGGCCTGGATGCGGCGGCCAAACTGGTAAGCGCGGTTGCCATTGCGGGTCCACACACCGGCGCCCAGGCCATAAGGCGTGTCATTGGCAATTTGCAGGGCTTCGGCTTCGGTTTTGAAGGTCGTCACGGCCAGCACCGGGCCAAAGATTTCCTCCTGGAAGATGCGCATCTTGTTGTGCCCCTTGAACAGGGTCGGCTGGATGTAATAACCGCCTGACAAGGCACCACCGAGCTTGGCCGCACCACCACCGATCAACACCTCGGCCCCCTCTTCCTTGCCCACCGCCAGATAGGACATGATCTTGTCCATCTGCAGGCTGGAGGCCTGTGCGCCCATCATCGAGTCGGTGTCCAGGGGGTCGCCTTGCTTGATGGCGGCCACGCGCTTGAGCACGCGCGCCATGAACTTGTCGTAGATCGACTCCTGGATCAGCGCCCGCGACGGGCAGGTGCAGACCTCCCCCTGGTTGAAAGCGAACAGCACCATGCCTTCGATGGCCTTGTCCAGGAAGGCATCGTCGGCATCCATCACGTCTTCAAAGAAGATGTTGGGGCTCTTGCCCCCCAGCTCCAGCGTGGCGGGAATCAGGTTGGTGGCCGCCGCTTGCGCAATGACACGCCCCGTGGCGGTCGAGCCGGTGAAGGCGATCTTGGCGATGCGCTTGCTGGATGCCAAGGGCATGCCGGCTTCGCGCCCCATGCCGTTGACGATGTTGAGCACGCCAGGTGGCAACAGGTCAGCGATCATCTCGGCCAACACCAGGATGCTGATGGGGGTCGATTCGGCGGGCTTGAGCACCACACAGTTGCCCGCGCCCAAGGCCGGAGCCAGCTTCCAGGCGGCCATCAAGATCGGGAAGTTCCAGGGGATGATCTGACCGACCACGCCCAAGGGCTCATGGAAGTGATACGCGATGGTGTTGCCGTCGATCTCGGACAGCGAGCCCTCTTGCGCACGCAGGCAACCCGCAAAGTAGCGGAAGTGATCGACCGTGAGCGGGATGTCGGCGTTCAGCGTTTCGCGGATGGCCTTGCCGTTGTCCACGGTTTCGGCGTAGGCCAGCTTTTCCAGGTTCTGCTCGATGCGATCGGCGATCTTGAGCAGGATGTTGGCGCGTTCACCTGCAGAGGTGGCTGCCCACTGGTCCTTGGCAGCATGGGCGGCATCCAGGGCCAGCTCAATGTCAGCAGCACCGGAGCGGGCAGCTTTCGTGAAGACCTCGCCATTGATGGGCGAGATCACATCGAAATACTGACCGTCAACAGGGGCCACAAACTGGCCATTGATGAAGTTGTCGTACTGCTTCTTGAAGTTCACGGGAGCGCCAGCGGCGCCGGGTGCAGCGTAGATCATCTTGAGTCTCCTGATAGGGCCATCGAATCCCATGGGTCTGCCATGGCGTGCCAACACTTGAGCGCACAGCGCGTGCCACCGCGGGTTTCCACGGAACCCAACCCTGCCGCCACCCCAACCCCACCCTGGGCCTGGACAATCCCAACACTGTCACCCCGTGAAAACCCATGCGCTCCAATCCAGGCCACCTGTCCCGATTTGACACAGGGTCGACCCGCGTGTGTGACATGAAGCGGCGCGCCATACTCACCCCATGACACCGGCCCACCCCCCATCGGCCTCGGCCCTCAGCCAGGCTCGCCGCAGCCTGATGGAATCGGGCGAAGTGCCAGATGGCTTGGTCAACGACACCCTGATGCGCTCATGGCTGCGCTGCCAGCGGGCGGGCCTCAGCCCCGTTGACCAGTACAACGAGCCACCGCTGTCTGGCGTTCAGGAGCTCAAAGTCGCGCTGGCCTGCGAACACGATTTCCTGGCACACGCCCGGCCGGTGATGGACTTCGTGGCCCAACAGATGCAGGGATCGGGCAGCCTTGTGGCCTTGTCCGATGTGCGTGGCCTTTTGCTGCACAGCCTGGGCGACCTGGACTTTGTCTCGCGTGCCGACCGCGTCTCGTTGCGTCCTGGCGCGCTGTGGCATGAAGCCGACCGAGGCACCAACGCCATTGGCACTGCCCTGGCTGAACGCCGCGCGGTGGTCATCCATGGCGCAGAACACTACCTTGAGCGCAACAGTTTCCTGACTTGTGCCGCGGCACCCGTGCGCGCACCCAATGGGCAACTCAAAGGCGTGCTCGACATCTCGGGCGACCACCGGGGGCAACACCCGCACACCTTTGCCCTGGTGCGATCCGCCGCCCGCATGATCGAAGACCGCCTTTTCCACGCACGCCACCACCGCGACCTCATCGTGCGGCTGCACCCACAGGCCGAAGGCCTGGGCGGCCTCGGAGAAGGCCTGCTGGCCCTGTCCAGCGACGGCTGGGTCGTCGGCCTGAACACCCAGGCGCAGCAATGGCTCGCCCTGGACGACGCCCTCATCGGGGCCTGCACCCTGGAACAGGCCACGGGCACCCGCCTGGGGCTGTGGCCTGCGGGCAAGGTGATGCAGCTGCGCCTGCCCGCCATGGGGAGGCTGTACGCCCGCCTGGACAGCCACGGCAAGGAAACCGTGACTCTGCGGGACAGCCGCCCGACAGCGCAGACCCGCCCAAATCCGCCCTCTGAACCTGCACTCGACCCCCGTGTCGCCCAAGCCATGCAGCGGGCACTGCGCGTGCAGGCCCAAGGGATTTCGGTGCTGATCCAAGGGGAATCGGGCACCGGCAAAGAGGTTTTCGCCCGCCACCTGCATACCGAAGGCCCACGCAGCCACAAACCCTTCGTCGCCGTGAACTGCGCCGCGCTGCCTGAAACCCTGATCGAGGCCGAGCTCTTTGGCTATGTGGGCGGGGCCTTCACCGGGGCCCGCCGTGAAGGCTCACCAGGCCGCATCCGCGAAGCCGACGGCGGCACCTTGTTCCTGGACGAAATCGGTGACATGCCCCTGCCTCTGCAAGCCCGGCTGTTGCGGGTCTTGCAAGACAAGGTGGTCGTGCCGCTGGGCGGCAACAAACCCGTGCCCGTGGACTTTGTTCTGGTCAGCGCCACCCACCGACAACTCAAAGAGGCCATCGCCGAAGGGCACTTCCGCGAAGACCTTTACTACCGCCTCAACGGCCTGAGCCTGACCCTGCCCGCCCTGCGCGATCGCCAGGATTTCAATGCCTTGGTCGGCGAAGTGCTCACCCACATCACCCAGGACATGGGCCGCGCCCCGGTCGAGCGCGTCCACCCGGGCCTGATGCAGAGCCTGGCACGCCACCCTTGGCCCGGCAACATCCGGCAACTCCACAGCCTGCTGCGCACCGCCTGCGCCCTGCTGGATCCCGGCGACCACGCGCTCGACTGGTCTCACTTGCCCGATGACATGGCCAAGGAATTGCAACAGGCCACGCCGCTACCCCTTGCCCCGCATGGCTCGTCCCCCTCCCTCGGCACAATCCCGGCATCTGGCATCCTCACCCCCGCCGAACCCAATCTGCGCAAACTCACGGCCCAAACCATCCGACAGGTCATCGCCGCCAGCGAGGGCAACATGTCACTGGCGGCGCGCCAATTGGGCATCAGCCGCAACACCCTCTATCGCAAACTCAAGCAAGCCAAAGCTTGACAGGCCGGCGCAAGAAATACGTGCAAGAGGCGCGAGATCGGCGGCGCATTGGTTAGCATCTCACCCATGACAAACGCCGACCCCCAAGAACTGGCCAAATTCAGCGACCTGGCCCACCGCTGGTGGGACCCTGAAAGCGAGTTCCGCCCCCTGCACCAGATCAACCCCCTGCGCCTGGACTGGATCGACCAGCAAGCCAATATCAATGGCAAGCGCGTGGTGGATGTGGGCTGCGGCGGCGGCATCCTGGCCGAATCGATGGCACGCCGGGGCGCCAACGTGCTAGGCATCGACCTGGCCGACCGGCCCTTGAAGGTGGCCCAACTGCATGCCATGGAAAGCGGCGTGGCCAACCTGGATTACCGCAGCGTGTCGGCCGAGGCCTTGGCCGCAGAGCAGCCCGGCCAGTTCGACGTCGTCACCTGCATGGAAATGCTGGAGCACGTGCCCGACCCATCCTCGGTGGTGCGAGCTTGCGCACAGATGGCCAAGCCGGGCGGCTGGATCTTCTTCTCGACGCTCAACCGCAACCCCAAGTCCTTCCTCTTTGCCATCGTCGGCGCAGAGTACCTGCTCAAGTTGCTGCCCAAAGGCACCCATGAGTTCGCCCGTTTCATCCGCCCGGCCGAGTTGACGCGATGGGCCCGCGAAGCCGACCTGTCGACCACGCAGATGAAGGGCCTCGAGTACAACCCCATCACCCGCCGCTACTGGTTGTCGGGTGACACCAGCGTCAACTACATGATCGCTTGTCGCAAGCCCGCCAAGGCATGAGCAAAAACCCGGCCTTGAACTGGACCACGCCGCCGCAGGCGGTGCTGTTTGATCTGGACGGCACGCTGGCCGACACGGCGGGCGACCTGGGCGGCGCGCTCAACCATCTGCGCGTGCAACGCGGTTTGCAGCCCATGCCCTTGGACTTGTTGCGGCCCCATGCCTCGGCCGGCGCACGCGGCCTCATTGGCGTGGGCCTCGACATCCACCCCGGCCACGCTGAATACGAAGACCTGAGGCTGGCCTTCCTGGACGCCTACACGCAATGCCTGAGCGACACCACCGTGCTGTTCGACGGCGTGGCGCAACTGCTGGATCAGTTGGAACAGGCAGGCCTGAAATGGGGCGTGGTCACCAACAAGCCCCACCGCTTCACCACCCCGGTGATGCGCGGGCTGGGCTTGGATAGCCGCAGCATGACCACCATCAGCGGCGACACCACGGCCCACGCCAAACCGCACCCCTTGCCTTTGCTGACCGCCTGCGAACAGATCAAATCAGACCCGGCCGCCACGCTGTACGTTGGCGACGATCTGCGCGACATCCAGGCCGCCCAAGCCGCCGGCATGCCCAGTGCTGCCGCAGCCTGGGGCTACCTGGGCCACAGCCACGACATCCGCGATTGGGGCGCCGATGTGATCACCGAGTGGCCCCTTGATTTACTGGCCGTGCTCGGTTTGGGCCAACGCTGAGCGCGTCGGCCCGGGGCTCAAGCCGAACGACCGTAGTTGTCCTGGAAGCGGACGATGTCGTCTTCACCCAGGTAACTGCCCGACTGCACTTCAATGATCTCCAGCGGGATCGTGCCGGGGTTGACCAGGCGGTGCACGGTGCCCAAAGGGATGTAAGTCGACTGGTTCTCGGACAGCATCAGCACCTTGTCGCCATTGGTGACCTCGGCCGTGCCACTGACCACGATCCAGTGCTCGGCGCGGTGGTGGTGCATCTGCAAGCTCAGGCTGGCCTTGGGCTTGACCATGATGCGCTTGACCTGAAAACGCGGCCCGAAATCGATCGAGTCGTACCAGCCCCAAGGCCGGTGCACGCGGCGGTGCACAGTGCCTTCACTGCGCTCGCGCAGCGACAAGGCATTGACGATCTGCTTGACATCCTGACTGCAACTGCGGTCGGCCACCAGCACGGCGTCTGGCGTCTCGACCACGACGATGTTGTCCAGGCCTACTGTGGCCACAAGGCGGCTCGTGGCGTGGACCAAGGTATTGCGGCTGTTGTGCAGCAGGGCATCGCCCTGGCTGGCATTGCCTTGGGCATCTTGCGGGCTGACCTGCCAGACGGCATCCCAAGCCCCCAGATCGGACCAACCAGCATCCAGCGGCACCATGCGCACCACGAATCCGCTGGCAGGCTTGCCCGGGCATTGCTCCATCACGGCATAGTCGACCGACTCGGACGGCACAGCCGAGAACTCAGCCTTGCCGGGGCGCACGAAGCTGGCATCGGTGGTGCGCACATCAAACGACTTGCGCGTGGCCTCCAGGATGTCCGGACGGAAGTGCTCCAGTGCGGCCAACCAGCGCGATGCACGCATCACGAACATGCCGCTGTTCCAGAAATAGCCACCTTCGGCCACATAGCCCTTGGCGGTTTCCAGATTGGGCTTTTCAACGAAAGCGACCACGGCCCGCGCGCCGTCGGCCTGCGCTTGCTCGGTGCGAATGTAGCCAAAACCGGTTTCAGGGCGGTCGGGCGTGATGCCCAGGATCACGATGTCGCCCTTGGCAGCGCAACGCACCGCCGTCTGCAAGGCCTTGGTGTAGGCGGCTTCATCGGTCACGGTCTGGTCGGCCGGGGTCACCACCAGGATCGGATCATCACCCTCGGCCACGGCTTGCAAGGCGGCCAGCGCCACCGCAGGCGCCGTATTGCGCCCCACAGGTTCCAGCAGCAGCGACGAAGGCTCACCCTTGAGCTCACGCAGTTGGTCGAGCACCAAAAAACGATGCTCTTCGTTGCCCACCACACAAGGCTTGGCCACGTTGATGTCCTCAGCGGCCAGGGACTGCAAACGCAGATGGGCTTGCTGGAACAGGCTTTGATTGCCTTGCAGTACCAGGAACTGCTTGGGGTACAAGGCGCGGGACAGCGGCCAGAGGCGGGTGCCCGATCCACCGGCCATGATCACGGGAAGCAAATTGAGTTTCATACGGTTCTATTCAGCAAATTTCAGGCCTGTTTTTTTTGGCCCACCATCGGTTATCCAGCAAAGCCCTGGGGATTGTTGAACTGCCAGCGCCAAGAGTCTGCGCACATGTCGTCCAGGCCGCGCCGAGCCTTCCAGCCCATGGTGTTCAGCGCATGCGCCGGGTCAGCGTAGCAGGCATCTATGTCACCCGGGCGACGAGGGGCAAACACCACCGGAATGTCGCGTCCAGACGCTTTGCCGTAGGCCTGAGCCAGTTCCAGCACGCTGTAGCCTTGCCCTGTTCCCAGGTTCACCGTCAAGGAGCGGTTCTGGTCAGCGAGGTAACGCAGTGCCGCCACGTGGCCTTCGGCCAGGTCGCAAACGTGGATGTAGTCACGCACGCCAGTGCCATCGGGCGTGTCGTAATCGTTGCCATACACGTTCAGATGCTCGCGCTTGCCAGCCGCCACCTGGGCCACATAGGGCATCAGGTTGTTGGGGATGCCACGCGGGTCTTCGCCAATCTGGCCACTTTCGTGGGCGCCCACGGGGTTGAAGTAGCGCAGATACGCCACATGCCAGCCGCTGTCGCAACGCTCCAGCTCGCGCAGGATCTCTTCGCCCATCAGCTTGGTCTGGCCATAGGGATTGGTCACCCGCAGGGCCGCACTTTCGGTGATGGGCAGTTGCTCTGGCTTGCCATAAACGGTGGCCGAGGAACTGAAAACCAGCTTGAACACCCCGTGCCTTTTCATGGCTTGGGTCACCGACAGCAAGCCACCTAGGTTGTTCTCGAAATAATCCAGAGGCTTTTCAATGGACTCACCGACGGCCTTCAAGGCCGCGAAGTGCACCACTGCAGAAATGCCGCCAAACTCGGATTGGCCCAACTTGAAACACTGGTCAAGCGCTGCGGCATCGCGCACATCGCCTTCGACAAACCGGGGCTTGATCTTGCCCAGGTGCTCCAAGCGTTGCAGCACTTTGGGCGAGCTGTTCACGAAGCTGTCCACCCCCACCACATCAAACCCGGCGCTTTGCAGCGCCAACCAGGTGTGAGAGCCGATGTAGCCGGTGGCGCCGGTCAGGAGGATGCAAGGCATGGGTGCGGTGACTCAGTCGATGGTAAAGCTTGCGTTGCAGCTGAACTGACGGCCATCATGCCCAACGCGTTGGACATTGGTCGTCACTTGGGGATTGCTTTCAGCGGACTGCTTGTATTGCTGGATTGAGCAGCCCACCGAGATGGCGCGCGAAAAGTTGTAATCGGAGGCCAGCGAAACGACTGTGTAGTCGCTGGAGGTCTTTCCAGTGGGACCAGCTGAGGAAACATTGCGTGATGTGGTCACGTCATAGCGGTCCCAGCCCAAGCCGGCTGTGAAGCCCAATTTGGCGGTTGGAGTCCATCGCATGCGGCCATCTATGGAGGTGGTCACGCTGTTGATCGTGGTATCAACATAACGAATATTACCCAAGATGTAATCTTCAATGGTGTCATACACCCCTGCATTGTTGCGCAGACCTGTACCACTGCCGTCGTTATTGGTAACCCTCGCCGCTGACAACGAATATGTTGTCACTCCGGTTGGCTTGTAATTCCAATTCAAACGCCCCGTGAAGCCCTTGAAATCAGCCCGCGAGTCTGATTTGTACTTGTTCTTTGTATAACTCAGGATCGAGTCCAAGCGGCTGAAACCCGTCACTTGCCAATTCGTCGTGAAGTCAAGGCTGCGCTGCTTGATTTCTTCGGGCACCCCTGCAACGATTTGCTTGGGATACTCGGTATTAGCAGTCGACACGCCCAAGCCAAAGCTCAACAAATCACTGGTGTTGTAAACCAGGCGCAGGCCGCCTGAGCTTTGTTTGCGATTCTGGTAATCATCATAAGAATCCAGAGAATATGACGTACGCGCCATGCCCAGTGACCCCAACAGCGACCACCGTCCCGCCACCCCATACTGCAAGTTCATGCCCGCGGCATGCGATCTCACCATGTTCTTGGCCAAACGATTATTGAGCGGATTGTTTTCAACCGAGTTCAATTTCTCGCTGGTGGACCCATTGAGCGCCACGGCCCAATTGGAAGCGATTTCAGACACAAAGCCGCCGCTCAACTCATAGTTGTTATTGTCTTGCTCTTTGAAGTTTTTATGCTTGTCGATGCCAAACTTGCCCGATGCGCTGTAGTTCTGGCGTCCGTAGCTTTTATTCAAACCCAAGGCAATCCCGGTGCTGGAAACCACCTCGGCGTCATCAGAGGTATTTCTGGCATAGTTGGTGTCATAGGTCACCGTCTCGCTCAGCTTCAACGAAAGAGGGTCCGCATGAGCTGGCACAGAACAGGCCAGCGAAGCTGCCAAAGACACCAAACTCAGCGTGTATTGATTCATTTTTTGTTTCACGGCCAACCTCTTTCAGTAAGCGTTGCGGTCAAAGATCATCAGCCGGATGGTGCGGATGATGATTTGCAAATCCAGCCCCAGCGACCAGTTGCGCAAATATTCAAGGTCATATTCAACCCGCGCCTGCATCTTGTCGATGGTTTCGGTCTCACCCCGGTAGCCATTCACCTGGGCCCAGCCCGTGATGCCCGGGCGCACCTTGTGGCGCACCATGTACGCCTTGATCAGGCGACGGTATTCCTCGTTGTGCGCCACAGCGTGCGGGCGGGGGCCCACGATGCTCATGCGCCCTTGCAGAACATTGATGAATTGCGGCAGTTCGTCAAGCGAGGTTCTGCGGATGAAAGCGCCAAATGGCGTGATCCGTGAATCGCCCTTCGTGGCCTGCTTGACCACCGACCCATTGTCTTGCGAGCGCATCGAGCGAAACTTGTAGACGATGATCTCCTCGCCATCCAGACCATTGCGCTTTTGCCGGAAGATGGCTGGCCCGGGCGAGCTCAACTTCACCCCGATGGCCAGGCCCAGCAAGATCGGCGAGATCAGCACCAGGATGATGCTGCCCAAGATGATGTCGGATACCCGCTTGACCAGCTCGTTGGTCCCTGTGAAAGGCGTTTCGCAAATGCCCACCACTGGTACGCCGTTCATGTCTTGCAGGCGGCCCTGGATGATGCTGATGCCGAACACGTCGGGCACGAAGTAAAGCGAGGCCGTTGTGCCCTGCACGGCTTCCAGCAATTCCACAATGCGGGGCTGCGAGCCCAGCGGCAAGGTGATGTAGACCTCGTGGATGCTGTGGGCGTAGACGTAGTTGGCGACATCGCGCAGACCGCCCAGGCGCATGCTGACGGCCTCGGACAATACGCGGCTGTCGGTGCGGTCGTCGAAATAGCCGACGAACTCGGTGCCCTGGTCCAGGTTGCTTTGCAGGGCGCGGGCGACCTTGCCGCCCAAAGGCCCCGCCCCCACCACGATGGCACGCCGCCGGGCGTTGGGCTGGGAGGCGCGGTGCTTCAAGATGGCCTTGCCGATCAACACCGCGATCCATTGCAACACCGGTGTGACCACGGCCCAGGTCAACATCACCGTGAAGTCGAAGAACATCAGGCTGTTGGTGGCATAGCCGCAAAGCCACAAGATCAGCAACATCGACACCCATGAACTGGCGATGTCCACACCGGCTTCCAACCGAGAGTCATTGAAGCGATTGCGCTCTGGGAATGTCAAGGCAAACACCAGCAAGCACAGCGCCATCGATGCGCGCAGAACTGGCTCGTCGTAGTACGCCATGGTGCCCAGCAGGGAAACCACCG
This sequence comes from Aquabacterium sp. CECT 9606, assembly GCF_918741295.1. Classification (GTDB taxonomy): domain Bacteria; phylum Pseudomonadota; class Gammaproteobacteria; order Burkholderiales; family Burkholderiaceae_C; genus Aquabacterium. Next base: position 463,022 of record NZ_CAKKNB010000004.1, on the reverse strand, counting down.
TGACCAGGGGCTCCAGGAACGCTGCGATGAAAGACGTGACCGACTGCGGTGCGTTGAAAAACGTGCGGTTGTAGTTGCGGTTATTGAACATGTGCACCAGGGGCAGACCCCAAGGCCCCGGAAATCGTTGAACTCTGCCCACGTCATGGTCGTAGACAGCCCATGACCACAGCTGGCCCAGGGTCGGGCGCCATGCATAAAGTCTGCCAATGATTGTGGCTCAAAAAGCATGACAAATGAAACGGTGCCCACCCCAATTGGTAGCCGTCCGTTTCAACTGTCGGCCCACACCTACAATTAGTTCATGGCAATTAACCCCCTCTCCTGGATTGGCCCGCTGGCGTTGCCGCGGCTTGCACTGCTGCTCAACCACGTGGTGGCCAGCGAACCGGTGGCCATGGCCAAGCTCAAGTCGCACGTGGGCCGAACCATCGACATCCGCTGGACTTCCTCGTTCGTGCCGCCTTTCGCAGCCTGGTTGGCACCGGGCAGCACCAGCGCCGACTGGGCGCCCCGCCCCGTCCGCCTGACCGTCACCCCGGCGGGCCTGTTTGAAGTGGCCACCGCCGATGGTGCCCCCGACACCCCTGTCGGCTTGACCCTGACCGTGCACTTGACAGCCCCTTGGACGATGGCGCGGCGAGCGCTGCAAGGTGAGCGCCCCGAAGTCAGCATCGATGGCGACGCTGCACTGGCCGAAACGGCATCCTGGCTGATGAAAAACCTGCGTTGGGACCTCGAGGACGATCTGGCCAGGTGGCTGGGCAACACACCCAGCCAGGTGCTGCGCTCCGTGGGCGAGAGCCTGAAGGAGGCCGTGCTGCGCTGGCGCCCGGATGTGGGCCGCCGATCCGGCTTCCATGACGCCAAGCGCTGACCGGCCACGGGAGCCCTGATGCGCGCCTTGTTCATTGGCCTGATCTTCTTGCGGTACGGACTGGATGCCCTGGCGCTGGACAGCCTGCAACGCCCCAGCCTGCGCCTGCTGTCTCGCATCATCTCGACGGGGCGGCGGTTGCACGCGCCACGCGGCGAGCGCTTGCGTCAGGCCCTTGAACGCCTGGGCCCTGTCTTCGTCAAGTTCGGGCAGATGCTGTCCACGCGCCGTGACCTGCTGCCGCCCGATGTGGCCGATGAGCTGGCCAAGCTGCAGGACCGGGTTCCGCCCTTCCCGGGCGAAGAGTCGATGAAGCTGGTGGAAAAAGCCCTGGGCAAACCCATCTCCGCCATTTTCAAGCAGTTCGACACCGAGCCGGTGGCCAGCGCTTCCATCGCGCAAGTGCACTTCGCCGTGCTGCACGATGGGCGCGAGGTGGCCGTCAAGGTGCTGCGGCCCCGCATGCTGCGCGTGATCGACGATGACCTGGCGCTGATGCGCAAGCTGGCCGGCTGGGTGGAATTTTTATGGGCCGATGGCCGCCGTCTCAAGCCACGCCTGGTGGTGGCCGAGTTCGACAAATACCTGCACGACGAGCTGGACCTGGTCCGCGAGGCCGCCAATGCCGCGCAATTGCGCCGCAATATGAAAAGCCTCGACCTGGTCCTGGTGCCTGAGATGATCTGGGACCATTGCACCGCCACCGTCATGGTGATGGAGCGCATGAAGGGCGTGCCGATCAGCCACATGGCGCGCCTGCGCGACGCCGGCGTCGACATCAAGAAACTGGCGCGCGACGGAGTGACCATCTTCTTCACCCAGGTGTTCCGCGATGGCTTCTTCCACGCCGACATGCACCCCGGCAACATCCAGGTCAGCCTGGCCCCCGAGACCTTTGGCCGCTACATCGCACTCGACTTCGGCATCATCGGCACGCTGACCGAGGTCGACAAGGAGTACCTGTCGCAGAACTTCATCGCCTTCTTCCGCCGCGACTACAAACGCGTGGCCGAGTTGCACATCGAAAGCGGCTGGGTGCCGCCCAACACGCGCGTCGACGAGCTGGAAAGCGCGGTGCGCACGGTTTGCGAGCCCTACTTCGACCGCCCCCTGAAGGACCTCTCGCTTGGATTGGTTTTGTTGCGTCTGTTTCAAATCTCTCGGCGCTTCAATGTGGAGATCCAGCCACAGCTCGTGCTGCTGCAAAAGACTTTGCTCAATGTGGAAGGACTGGGCCGGCAACTTGACCCCGATCTGGACCTGTGGAGCACCGCCAAGCCGTTCCTGGAACGTTGGATGAACGAACAGGTCGGCTGGCGTGGTCTGCTGGAGCGCTTGAAGCAGGAAGCCCCACGCTACGCCAAGCTGCTGCCCGAGCTGCCGCGCTTGCTGCACAACAACCTGGAGCGAGGCGATGTGGGCTTGCGGCGTGACTTGGCCGCCATCCTGAAAGAGCAACGCAAGACCAACCGCACGATGACCGCCGCCTTGTGGGTGGGCATGGGTTTCGTGATGGGGCTGCTGGTGGCGCAACTCTTGCTCAAGCTGCACCTTGCCGGCATGATTTAGGCGAGCAAGGCCTTACACTGCGCGCCGATCCTCGGCCCGACGTGAAAGGTTTTTGGCGACATGAACACCACTTTGCTCTGGTTTGTGATCCTGTACCTGGTGGGAACCATGGGCATCGGGGTCTACGCCGGCACACGCATCAAGAACACGACCGACTTTGCGGTAGCGGGCCGCAGCCTGCCCCTGGCCATGGTGATCACCACCACGTTCGCGACCTGGTTTGGCGCCGAAACCGTGATGGGCATCCCGGCCAAGTTCGTGCAAGGCGGCCTGAACGCCGTGGTGGAAGACCCTTTTGGCGCTTCCATGTGCCTGGTGCTGGTGGGCGCATTTTTCGCCACCAAGCTGTACAAGATGAAGCTGCTCACCATCGGCGACTTCTACCGGGCCCGGTTTGGCGAAGGCGTAGAAATCTTCTGCTCGGTCGCCATCATCCTGAGCTACCTGGGCTGGGTGGCCGCGCAGATCACGGCACTGGGCCTGGTGTTTTCAGTGTTGTCCGGTGGCACCATCGAGCCCTGGATGGGCATGGTCATCGGCACCAGCCTGGTGCTGGTCTACGTGCTGATCGGCGGCATGCTGGCCGTGGCCTGGACCGATTTCATCCAGATGATCGTGTTGGTCGTCGGCCTGTCCTTGATCGCTGTGATGGCTAGCGAGCAGGCCGGTGGCGCCGACAAGGTCGTGGCACTGGCCCAATCCAACGACTGGTTCAAGATCTGGCCGGAGCACACGCCCTCGGGCTGGATCGCCTTCATTGCCGCGGCGATCACCATGATGTTTGGCTCGATCCCGCAGCAAGACGTTTTCCAGCGCGTGATGTCGGCCAAGGACAGCAAGACCGCCAGCCGAGGCGCCGTGATCGGCGGCTTCAGCTACCTGGCGTTTGCGTTTGTGCCCATGTTCATCGTGGCAGCCTCCATGATCATCATGCCGGCCGAATCGCAAGCCTTGCTGGCCAATGACCCGCAAAAGGTGCTGCCCACCCTGATCCTGACGCACATGCCACTGGTGGCGCAGATCTTCTTTTTCGGCGCGCTGGTCTCGGCCATCAAATCGACTTCGTCGGCCACCTTGCTGGCACCTTCGACCAGCTTCGTTGAGAACATCCTCAAGAACATCAAGCCCGGCATGAGCGACAAGCAGGTGCTGTTGGCACTGCGGATCACGATCTTCGCGTTCACCGCGCTGGTGCTGGCCTATGCCATCGTGATGGAGGGCACGCCCATCTATGACCTCGTGTCATCGGCCTACCAGGTGCCTTTGGTGGCCGCGTTTGTGCCTTTGACGATGGGCCTGTATTGGTCGCGCGCCACCACGCAGGGCGCGGTGCTCTCGATTGCTCTGGGGATTGGCGTGTGGGGTGCGTTCCTGCTTCATGCGCCCTGGGGCGAGGCGTTTCCGGGCCAGTTGGCTGGCCTGATCGCTGCATTCGCCGGCATGGTCATTGGTTCATTGGCGCCCCAGTTCATCACGGACCACCGCCATCGAAAGCACCACAAGGCCTGAGTTGGGCACGTAGAATACTGGCTTTACTGGAAAACCCGAAGGTTTGAGATGCCGATTTACGCCTACCGCTGTGAGTCTTGCGGTCATGCCAAAGACGTTTTGCAAAAAATGTCCGATCCCGTCCTGTCCACCTGCCCGGCCTGTGGGGCTGAAAGCTTCAAAAAACAATTGACGGCAGCGGGGTTTCAGTTGAAGGGATCGGGTTGGTACGTGACCGACTTCCGTGGCGGCAACACCGCTGGCGCCCCCGCTGAGTCCAAAGACAAAGTTGCTTCAGCCAGCACGGACACGGCCGCCCCCTCGGCAGCACCCGCTGCCACGCCAGCAGCCCCTGCCAGCACCACCACGCCCTCCTCGGGCGGCAGCTCACCTGCCAGCACCTGAGCGGCATCAGCCAGTCCACGGACCGCGCCTGCCTCGATCACCCGGCCTGCTCCAGGCCTCATCCTGAAACGCATTTGTGAAGAAATACATCCTGACCGGCTTGCTCGTGTGGCTGCCCTTGACCATCACCATCTGGGTGATGCTGCAGGTACTGGGCGTGCTGGATGGCGTTTTCGCCGGCCTGATCGTTGCCGCGCAAACCGTGCTGCCGGAAAGCCTGCGTCCCGGGCTTGAATCGCTGCGGACCATCCCGGGGCTGAGCGCCATCGTCATGGTGTCGGTGCTGCTGCTGACCGGCCTGGCGGTGACCAACTTCGCGGGCCAATGGATCTTGAACCAGTCGAATCGGGTGTTTTCCAACATCCCGATCGTCAAATCCATATACACCTCGGTCAAACAGGTGTCGGACACCTTGTTTTCCAGCAGCGGCCAGGCTTTCCGCCACGCCGTGTTGGTGCAATACCCTCGCGCTGGCTCGTGGACCATCGGCTTCGTGACCGGCAAGCCCAGCGGCGAAGTGGCCTCCCACCTGAGCGACGACCACCTGACCTTGTATGTGCCCACCACCCCCAACCCCACGTCGGGCTTCATGCTGATCGTGCCGCGCAGCGACGTGATCGAGTTGCAGATGTCGGTGGACGAGGCGCTGAAATACATCATTTCCATGGGCGTGGTGGCACCGCCGCCCCATTTGGTGGTCGACAACACCACCCAGCGCAGCCACACAGGCTGACCCAGCTCGATTCCTGAGGGACAATCGAGGGTTCCGGGCGGGCTCGCGCCGCTCGACGAACACGAACAGATCATCCGGAGAACAACGATGCGAACCACTTACTGCGGACTGGTCAGCGAAGCGCTGATGGGCCAGACCGTGACGCTGATGGGCTGGGCCCACCGTCGCCGCGACCACGGCGGCGTGATCTTCATCGACCTGCGCGACCGTGAAGGCCTGGTCCAGGTCGTCTGCGACCCCGACCGCGTGGACACCTTCAAGGTGGCCGAAGGCGTGCGCAACGAGTTCTGCCTGAAGCTGACCGGCCTGGTGCGCGCCCGCCCCGCCGGCACCGAGAACGCCGCCCTGACCAGCGGCAAGATCGAGATCCTGGCCCACACGCTGGAAGTGCTGAACCCCAGCGTGACGCCACCCTTCCCCCTGGATGACGAGAACCTGTCCGAAACCACGCGCCTCACGCACCGCGTGCTCGACCTGCGCCGCCCCTACATGCAGAAGAACCTGCGCCTGCGCTACCGCGTGGCCATGGAAGCGCGCAAGTTCCTCGACGAGCACGGCTTCATCGACATCGAAACGCCGATGCTGACCAAGTCGACCCCCGAAGGCGCGCGCGACTACCTCGTGCCCTCGCGCGTGAACGACGGCCAGTTCTTCGCCCTGCCCCAGTCGCCCCAGCTGTTCAAGCAGTTGCTGATGGTGGCCGGCTTCGACCGCTACTACCAGATCACCAAGTGCTTCCGCGACGAAGACCTGCGCGCTGACCGCCAGCCAGAATTCACCCAGATCGATATTGAGACATCGTTCCTGGGCGAGCAAGAGATCCGCGACATGTTCGAGGGCATGATCCGCCACGTCTTCAAGACGGCGCTGGACGTGGACCTGGGCGACTACCCCGTCATGAAGTACGCGGATGCGATGCACTTGTATGGCTCGGACAAGCCAGACCTGCGCGTCAAGCTGGAGTTCACCGAGCTGACCGACATCATGGCCGGCGTGGACTTCAAGGTGTTCTCGACCCCCGCCACGACCAAGGGTGGCCGTGTGGCCGCACTGCGCGTGCCCGGCGGCGGCGCCATGTCGCGCGGCGAAATCGACGCCTACACCGAGTTCGTCAAGATCTACGGTGCCAAGGGCCTGGCCTGGATCAAGGTCAACGAGGTCGAGAAGGGCCGCGACGGCCTGCAATCGCCCATCGTCAAGAACATCCATGACGAAGCGCTGAACGAAATCCTCAAGCGCACCAATGCGCAAAACGGCGACCTGATCTTCTTCGGTGCCGACAAGGCCAAGGTGGTCAACGACGGCCTGGGCGCCTTGCGCGTCAAGATCGGCCACAGCGACTTCGGCAAGAAGAACGGCCTGTTCGAGAACAAGTGGGCCCCGCTGTGGGTGGTCGACTTCCCGATGTTCGAGCACGACGAAGAAGGCGACCGCTGGAACGCGGTGCACCACCCCTTCACGGCGCCCAAGGACGGCCATGAGAACCTCATGGACACCGATCCCGAGAAGTGCATCGCCAAGGCCTACGACATGGTGCTGAACGGCTGGGAATTGGGTGGCGGCTCGATCCGTATCCACCGCGCCGAAGTGCAGAGCAAGGTGTTCAGCGCGCTGAAGATCGGGCCAGAAGAAGCGCAACTGAAGTTCGGCTTCCTGCTGGATGCGCTGCAGTATGGCGCGCCCCCGCACGGTGGCCTGGCCTTCGGTCTGGACCGCCTGGTCACGCTGATGACCGGCGCCGAGTCGATCCGCGACGTGATTGCCTTCCCCAAGACGCAACGCGCCCAGTGCCTGCTGACGCACGCTCCGAGCCCGGTCGATGAAAAGCAGCTGAAAGAGCTGCACATCCGCCTGCGCAACCCGCAAGCCGGCACGGCCGCAGCCTGACCTTCCTAAGAGGGATCGCCCACGGGCGGCTTCCTCAGTACACTGCGCGGGCCGCCCTTGGGGTGGCCCTTTTTTTGCACAGATTTTTTCTGGACACATGGAGTTGGACATGCCGCGGACACCCACAAGCCATCGCCCCCTCGCAGCCCTCGCCTTGATCGCCATCCTGGGCCTGGCGGGCTGCGGTGACAAGACCACCCAACAGGCCAAGACCGAGTTGGGCCAGGGTGGTTCGGTGGTGGCGGGCTCGGCGGGGCCCAAAGGCGCGCAAGGCGCCGACAGTGGCCTGGTCACCTGCAACTCGCCCGTGGCCACCCTGGCCTTGGCCGAGAACCCCAATGGCTACACCATGACCTCTCACTACCAGTTGCCGGCCTCGCCGGTGCCACTGCTCAAGCTGATCGCGCAGCAAAGCGGTTGCTTTCGCGTGGTCGACCGCGCGGCGGGCCTGCGCAGCACCATCCAGGAAAACGAGTTGAAGGAAGCCGGCATCGTGCGCTCCAACAGCACGGTCTCCAAAGGCAAGGGCTATGAAGCCCAGTACACGCTGGTCCCCAGCCTGACCTTCAGCGAGCAAGACGCCGGCCGGGGCCTGAGTGGCGTCATCGCGGCCATCCCCGTCCTGCGTGACATCGCAGGCCTGGCCGGTCTGGTGGACCAGGTCAAGATCAAGGAGGCGCAGGTGGCCCTGCTGCTGACCGACAATGAAACCACCGAGCAATTGGCCGCAGCCACGGGTTCGGTCAAGGTCACCGACCTGGGTGTGGGCGGCTTCGTGGCGGGCAAGCTGGGCGGGGCCGGTGGCCTGGGCTGGAGCAACTCCAATGAAGGCAAAGTGATTGCCGCGGCGTTTTTCGACGCGCACAACAAGCTGGTCACCCAGGTGCGTGAGCTGCAAGCCAAGCAATTGCCGCCGTCCGTGGCCGTGCTGGGAAAACCGTGAGCTCGCCCAAGATCCCGCTGTCGGTGCTGGTGGTCATCCACACGCCCGAGCTGGAAGTCCTGCTGATCGAACGTGCCCAGCAAGCTGGTTTCTGGCAAAGCGTGACCGGGTCCAAAGACCTGGAGGACGAGCCCTGGGATGTCACGGCCATCCGCGAAGTTCAAGAGGAAACCGGCATCGTGGTGGGGGGCCCCGAAGTGCCCAGAGACGCCTTGCAGGATTGGGCCATCGAGAACATTTACGAGATTTACCCGGTCTGGCGCCACCGCTATGCCCCCGGAGTGACCCACAACACTGAACGGGTTTTTGGGCTGTGCGTGCCGCGCGACATCCCCATCACCCTGGCGCCCCGCGAGCACACCGCCTGGGCCTGGCTCCCCTGGCGAGAAGCGGCGGACCGGTGTTTCTCGCCGTCCAACGCCGAGGCGATTTTGCAACTTCCTCGATTTAACGGGAAAGCCGGCCCTTCAACGTTCTGAACGACAAGGCCAGTTGCGGCTATGGTGTCGGTGTGAACGCCTTTGTTCGCGCCGCTGTCGGAACGATTCACCGTGCTGAACCCTCTCCAGTCCTCACTGTTGCCACCGTCAACGCAGTCATCCACGCACCTGCGGGTGGCCACCTACAACATCCACAAGGGCGTGCGGGGCATGGGGCCCACCAAACGCCTGGAAATCCACAATCTGAGCCTGGCAGTCGAGGCGTTTGACGCCGACATCGTCTGCCTGCAGGAAGTGCGGCATTTCCACCGCTCCGAGGCCAAGCGCTTTTCGCGCACGGATTACGGCCCCATGTGCTGGCCGCAACAGCCCCAGGCCGATTTCCTGGCGCCAGAAGGCTATGAGGTGGCCTACCGCACCAATGCCACCACCAAAGACGGCGAGCACGGCAATGCCCTGTTGAGCCGCTGGCCGATGGGGGACATTGGCCACCACGATGTGTCGGACCACCGGTTCGAGCAGCGTGGTTTTCTGCACGTGCCCGTGTTTTGGCGCGGCGTTGAGATCCACGTGATCGTGGTGCACCTGGGTTTGATCCACGCCAGCCGCGTGAGGCAGGCCGAGCAGCTGGCGGCCCTGGTCATCAAGGAACTGCCGCCCGATGCCCTCGTGGTGGTGGCGGGCGACTTCAACGACTGGAACGAGAAGCTGGACCAGGTGCTGCACACGGCCAAGCTGAAACGCGCCGGCCTGCCCAAGGCCCCCAACACGCCCACGTTCCCGTCACGCATCCCGGTGCTGGCGCTGGACCGCGTCTACACGCGGGGCTTGACCTGCCAGTCGGTGATGGTGCCGCGCGGTGGCGCCTGGGCACGCATGTCGGACCACTTGCCCCTGGTGGTCGAGCTGGACATCGACGACGTCTGATGAACCCCCTGCCCGAAGTGAGTTCGGCGCACGCCTTGCGCGGCCTGGCCTGGTATGGCCAGCGCAAGCCCTTGTTCACGGGCGGCAACGACGTCACCTTGCTGAAAGGCGCCACGGATCAATTCCCCGCCTTACGCGCCAGCATCGACGATGCCAAACGGTCGGTCTGGATGGCCACCTACCTGGTGTCACCCATCGGGCAAAGCCAAGCCGTGCTGCAAGCCCTGGCCCGGGCCGCCCAACGGGGCGTTGACGTGCACTTCGTGGTGGACGGGGTGGGCTCGCGCGATGCGCCGGCCTCGCTGTGGCGCGAGCTGGAGGAGGCCGGGGTCAAGCTGGTGGTTTATCGGCCAGTGCGGGGCCTGCTGAATTTGCTGGATTCGTCGCAATGGCGGCGCATGCACATGAAGTTGTGCGTGGTCGACGACGCGGTGGGCTTCGTGGGCGGCATCAACCTGATCGATGACCGGTATGACTTGGCACTGGGCTGGTCTTCGGCACCGCGCCTGGACTACGCGCTGCAGGTGAAGGGCGCTGCCGTGATGCCGATGGCGCACACCGTCAAGGCCATGTGGACTCGGGCCGCTGTGGGCCGCGACTGGCGCGATGACATCGTCCACTGGATGGCCGACAACCACAGCATGAAGCGGCTGCGCGCCTTGTGGCAAAAAGCCCGTCTGCGGCTGCCCCCGAGCGAACAAAAGAACTTGTCGGCGGCCTCGGGCACCCACCTGCCCATGCGCTGCGCCTTCGTGCTGCGCGACAACCTGCTGCAGCGGCGCACCATCGAGCGCGCCGCCTTGCAGGCGATCCAGCATGCCCGCACGCGGGTGGACATCGTCACACCTTACTTTTACCCCGCCAGAGCTTTGCGGCACGCACTGCGCAATGCCGCCAAGCGGGGCGTGGTGGTCAGGCTGCTGCTGCAAGGCAAGGCCGACTACAGGATCGCCGCGATCGCGGCCCAGGTGCTGTACCACGACCTGCAACTGCACGGGGTCCGCATTTTTGAGTACCAGCCGGCCTTGCTGCATGCCAAGGTGCTGTGTGTGGACGACGAGTGGGCCACCATTGGCTCGTCCAACCTCGACCCGCTCTCGCTGGTGCTGAACCTGGAAGCCAATCTGGTGGTGCGCGACCGGGGCTTTGTGCGCACCTTGTCAGCCGCCCTGTCGATTGACTTCGAGCAAAGTGCCGAAATTGCACCGCCCCTGCTTCGGCAACGCAGCTGGGTGACACGGGTCCGGCGCTCCACCATCGCGTGGATGGCCAAGACTTACCTTCGCTTGGCGGGGGTCACCGGGCGGTATTGAACCCCTGGCGACTCAGGGCAAACGCCACAAGGCGCCGTAGGCCGGCGGGGCGGGCCACTGAGCCGCCTGTTGCGGTGGCTGCTCCGGGTGCTGATGGGCCCAGCGCCGGGCGATCATCCAGCCGGCATGGCCAACCAGCACAGCGTTGCCGATGGCAGGCTTCCAGGCCGCGGCCCTGGCCAGCAAGGATTGCAAGGGCTCGCCGCCACCGGGCGCATGGGCGGCGAAAGCTTCGCACCATTGGTCGATGTGCGCTTGCGGGATCTCGCTCCACGGCAGCCCATCCCAGGTGCCAAAGTCGAGTTCCAGCAAAGCGGGGTCGCGCACATGCGTCCATCCCCAGCGCCGCAGGTATCGGCCTACCAAGGCGCAGCGCTGCAAAGGCGAGGTGTGCACCACCTTGGCCAGGCCATGCCTGCGTGCCGCCTGCTGGATGCGCCGAGCCAGGCGCTTGGCGCGGCGCGCAGGCACGGTCACATCGGTGCGGCCGATGCAGCGGCCAGCCACCTGTTCAGGCCGGGGATGGCGCCAGGCCCACACACCGGTGGGCGGTGCCTGCGGGGCGCGCATCACGGGAAACCCAAGGCCACGGCCGCCCCATGTTTCACCACCGCCAGCCAGGCCAGCAAAGCCGCGGCTTCGCTGAGCTGCTGTGCGGCCCCGAGCGTGTCACCGGTGTAGCCACCCAGGCGTTGCCGGTACCAGCGGGCACACACCACGGTCACCAAAGCGCAGGCCAGGCCAGCCGCCAGCGTGGCGGGCAAGAGCACTGCGAAAGGATCCTTGAAGGGCGCCAGCAGCACCAGGCCCAGGGTGAGCAGCAAGACCCAGCACCAGGCCACCCACACTGCGCTGGCCCGCACGCTCAGCGCCAGCGGCTTGGCCTTGGCATGTTCGATGTCACCCGCGTAAGGCAGGCAGCGCATCAGCGTCACGGCCACGGCGCGTGAGGCGGCATGCGCCCAGATCAAGGCCAAGGCGGGCCACCAAAGGCCATGCTCGGCCAAGCCCGCCAAGGTCACTCCTTTGAGCCCGAGCATCAGCACCAGGCTCACCGCGCCGTAAGCGCCAATGCGCGAGTCCTTCATGATCAGCAAGGCTTTGTCGCGACTGACCGTACCACCCAAGGCATCGCAGGTGTCACTCAGGCCGTCTTCATGAAACGCGCCGGTCAGCCACACGGTGGCCACCATGCTCAACACCACCGCCACCGAGGGTGGCCACACCTGAGCCGCCAAGCACCAGACCAAGGCACCCACGGCGCCAATGCCCGCGCCCACCAAGGGCAGGTGGCGAGCGCATTCATTCAACCAGTGCGCCTCGAACCCCACCCATTGAGGCACGGGCACGCGGGTGAGAAACTGCACGGCCACCAACAGCAACCGCAGTTCATGCACTAAGCGGCTCGACCACATCAGGCGCCCAGCCCTTGGCTGGCATCGCCATCGGCGGTGCTGACACCGGCCGATTCAAAGCTGGCCATCTCGGCCAGGATACGGCAACTGGACTCCAGCAGCGGCCAGGCCAAAGCGGCGCCCGAGCCCTCGCCCAACCGCAAACCCAGGCTCAACAAGGGCTGGGCTTTCAAGTGGGACAGCATGCGGGCATGGCCTTGCTCGTCGGACTGGTGGGCGAACACGCAGCGCTGCAAGACCAAAGGCTGCAAGGCGTGGGCCACCAGGATCGAGCTGCTGGCGATGAAGCCGTCGACCACGATGACGCGGTTTTGCGCGGCGGCTTCCAGCACGGCGCCGGCCATCATGGCGATCTCGAAGCCGCCCATGGCGGCCAGTGCTTGCAAGGGCTCGACGGCCTGGTCGTGGCGGACCAGCACCTGGCGCAGCACGGACAGCTTGCGCTGCACACCGGCGTCGTCCAGGCCCGTGCCACGTCCCACGCATTGCTCGATGGGCAGGCCCGTCAAGCGGGCCATCAGCAAGGCCGCGCTGGAGGTGTTGCCGATGCCCATCTCACCCAAGAGCACCGCGTTGCCCGGCAGGCTGCGCACCACCTCGGCGCCTTGGTCCAAGGCGGTCTGGCATTGGGCGGCCGTCATGGCCGGGCCTTGGCTGGCGTCTTGCGTGCCCGGGGCCACCTTGCGCGATTGCAGGCCGGGACGCGGCACGAAATCGTGTGCCACACCGGCATCAACCACGGTCAGGGCCAGGCCATGCTGGCGGGCCAGCACGCTGACGGCCGCGCCACCGGCCAGGAAGTTCTCGACCATCTGCCAGGTGACGTCGCTGGGGAACAAGGAGATCCCTTGCGCGGCCAGGCCATGGTCGCCGGCAAACACCACCATCTGAGGCTGGCTCAACTGTGGCGCCTCGGTGCCCAGGATCAGGCCGAGCTGCAAGGCCAGGGCTTCCAGCCGGCCCAGTGATCCCAAGGGCTTGGTTTTGTTGTCCAGCAGGTGCTGCAGGCGCTGGGCGCGGGCGGGGTTGTGCAGGTCGGTGATGGCGTTCAGTTGAGTCATGGGGTGGGTGCTCCGGCCTGGAAGCCCAGGGCTTGTGGGGTGGTGCCCGCGCAGCGCGCAATGGCGTCGAAAACATGGACCAGGCCGCGCTGGATGGCCGCCGGGCCGGGCGACAGGATGTCGGATGAAGGGATGTCCTGCATCATGGCGTTCAGGGCGGGGAAGCCTTCGCGGGCCAGCACTTTTTCAGGCTCGAAGCGCTGGCCACACCAGGCGCCCATGATGAGTTGCGGCTCGGCGGCCAAGACCTGCTCAGGGGTGACTGTGCGCTCCTTGGAAGGAAAGCGCTGGGCGGTGTCGGCGAACACGTCGATGCCGCCGGCCAACTGGATGATCTCGCTGATCCAGGCGATGCCGCAGATCAGGGGCGAGTGCCATTCTTCAAAGTAGACGCGGGGCTTGAAAGGCAGGCGCTGCGCGGCCTGCGCCACCTGGGCCTGGATGGCTTCCAGTTCGCTGACCAACTGCGCTGCGGCCTCGGTGCGCTGCACGGTCTGGCCCAGTTGCCGAACCATGTCGGAGACGCCAGACAGGCTTCGGTGGTTGAACCACATCACTTCCACGCCGGCCTCGGCGCAGGCGTCCAGCAAGGGCCGTTGCACTTCAGAAAAACCGATCACCAGATCGGGCTTGACATCGAGGATGCGTTCCAGCTTGCCGGTCTTGAAGCCGCTGATCTTGGGCTTGTCTTCGCGCGCCTGAGGTGGGTAGACCGTGAAGCCCGAGATGCCAGCGATGCGGTCTTGTGCGCCCAGGCGGTAAAGCACATCGACCGATTCGGTGGACAGGCAAGCGATGCGTTGGGGGCCTTGCGGCGTGGTGTTCATGCGGTGCGCGCTTTGAGGAGGTTCATGAGTGTGCCGGGCGAGAAGTGCTGGTCGATGAAGTCGGCCAGGCCGTCGAACACGGCGTCCAAGGGCTGGGTCTGGAGGCCGAACAGGGCCCGCATGGCGGACGGTGACTCGAACAGGCCGTGAAGATACAGGCCCATCACCTGGCCTTGTTGCCAGCCCAATGGTTCGCCGTGCTGGTTGTGGAGGATTTCATGCAGGCCGGATTGCGCCGATGGGGCTGTGGTGCGGCCGTGGTGAATCTCGTAGCCGTGAACATCCGCCCCGGTCAGGTTGGCCCATGCGCCTGTCGTGCGTCCAAACGAGGCCTGGGTTTCCAGCAGCAACTTGTCGCGCTCAAAGTTGGTCACCAAGGGCAGCAGGTTCAGCCCCGGGGTGGCGACCAAAGTACCGGCTTGGGCCGCCTTGGTTTCAATGCCCTCGGCGTCATTCAAGGTGTGGCCCAGCATCTGCAAGCCGCCACACACGCCCAGCACCGCACCGCCCGCCGCCGCATGGCCCTGAATGGCCACGTCCAGGCCCTGGCTTCGCAACCAGGCCAGGTCCGAGGTGGTGTGCTTGGAGCCGGGCAGGATGACCCAGTCGACCCCGTCCAGATCGGCGGGATGCCGGGACCAGGTCAACCGCACGCCAGGCGCGGCGCGCAATGGCTGGAACTCATCGAGGTTGCTGATGCGCGGGTAGGCGACGATGGCGATGCGTTTGAAGGCCTGCGCCGTGCCAGGGCCGGTGGCCGTGTCATCGAACACGCCGTCTTCTTCGGGCAGGCCATGGCCGCGCCACATGGGCAGGACGGCCACGGTGGGCACGCCTGTCAGGGCTTGCAGCTGCTCGGGCCCGGGGGCCAGCAAGGCGGCATCGCCCCTGAATCGGTTCAGAACATAGCCCCTGATCAAGGCACGTTCATGGTCGGGCAAGAGCTGGTGGGTGCCATAAAGGTGGGCGAAGGCCCCACCCCGGTCGATGTCGCTGACCAGCAAACAGGCCGCTTGAGCCGCCAAGGCCGTGCGCATGTTGACGTAGTCGCTGTGGTGCAGGTTGATCTCGGCTGGCGAGCCCGCACCTTCGATCACCACCACATCGTTCTCGGCCACCAAGGCCTGCAAGGCATCGCGGGCAAAGGGCCACAGTTGCTCGCTGCGTTGGCGCCAGGGCACCTGGTACAGGTCAGGGCGAACCTCGCCCAACACCACCACCTGGCTGGCCGTGTCGCGCTCGGGCTTGAGCAAGACCGGGTTCATGCGCACTTCCGGGCGGGCCCGGGCGGCCAGGGCCTGGAAATACTGCGCGCTGCCAATCTCGCCCAGCTGGCCGTTCAAGCCCGGCACGACGCGGGCGTTGTTGCTCATGTTCTGGGCTTTGAAGGGGGCCACCTTCAAGCCCTGGCGGGCGTACCAGCGGCACAGCGCGGTGGCCAGCCAGCTTTTGCCAGCGCCACTGGTGGTCCCCAGGACCATGACGGCTTTGGCACTCATCGGGCGGTCTCCATCTGGGTCAGCGTTTGAAACAAGGCCTGTTGCGCGTGCGGCGCCTGGGCGCTCAGCCTCACCCAGCCTGGCAAACCAAAGCTGGTCGCATCCCTGAGCTTGATGCCGTGAGCACGCAAGAAACCGACCGCATGCGCGGGGCGAGCCAACATGAAGGGCACCACCGAGGGTTCGCAATGCCAGCCCGCATGGGCCAAGGCCGTTTGCTGGGACGCCATCCACAGCGCCAAAGTCAGGCGTGAGCGGGCCAGCCAGGCTTGCGTGTCGGGCTGATGCCAGGCCAGCAGCATGGCCACGCCTTCAGCCGACACCACCCAACTGGGCGCCAAGATTTGAAAGTCGGTCATGCTGATGTGCGGATCATCTGCGGGGGCGATGGCGTAGCCGGCGCGCACCCCCGTCAGGCCCAGCGCCTTGTTGGGTGAGCACAGTTGCCAGCATTGCTCGGCCAGCGCAGCAGGCACGGGGTCTTGCCCCACCAGGCGCAGAGGCTCGTAGGCACGGTCCAGCGCCAAGGTCAACCCAGCTCGTTGATGCCGCAAGCTGGCCAACGCTGACCAGAATGAGGGCGGCAGGCTTTGGCCGGTGGGGTTGCAAGGCTCGCACAGCCAGACCAGGGAAGGGCCTGCCTGCGATGTCAATGCGCTGAGCAAGGCCTCGCCAGTGGCGTAGCCCTGCACCTGCAAACCCAGGGCCTGCGCGGCGGCCTGGTAATCACCGTAGCCCGGTTGCGGCACCCAAACCTGACGCACCCCACACAGGAACGCGGCCAAGGTCAAACGGCGGATGGCCTCGCTGCTGCCGGCCGTGGGCAACACGCGCGCAGCATGGGTGCCCAGTGAATGGGCCAGGCTTTCACGCAAGGCGCGGTAATCAGGATCAGGATAGCGCTGGCGGTCCGCCATCTGGAGGGCTTGCACCACGCTGTCGGGCGCGCCCAGGGGATTGGCGTTACTGGAAAAGTCGTGGAGGATGGGTGGGCCGCTGTCGGGGCCGCCATGCTCGGTCGTCCAGGTAGGCGGCTGCATCATCATCGGGCTCCCCAGCTCAAGCAGGCCGGCGCCAGGATCAAGACGGCAGCCCAGGCCGCCGCCCACCACACCGCCCTTTGTGCCAAGGCCAAGGCTTTCGTGGTGTGCCGTGGTTGAGGCAAGGAGGCTGATCCATTCAACACATACACGCCCGGCTTGCTCAGACGAACCTCCAGCAACAAGGCCATGCCCCCCATGGGCCAACCGCCATTGGGCGACGGCGTGGCCTTCGCCTGCCGCCTCATGGCTGACCAGGTCGGCATGGCCCTGGCCGACAGGCACAACAACAGGGCCGTGGCGCGCGCGGGGATCCACGACAGGACATCGTCGGCACGGGCCGCCCACTTCCCTGCCCATTCGTAGCGACCACGGTAACCCCACATGGCATCGGCCGTGTTGGCGAAACGGTAGAGCGCGGCTGCGCCCAGCCCGCCCACGGTGAACCACAGCAGCGGCGCGACGAGAGAATCGTTCAAATTCTCGGCCAGCGATTCAATGGCGCTTTCGCGCACCGCCACCTCGTCCAGCTGACTCACATCACGGCTGACCAGGCGTTGCAGTTGTGCCCTGCCCGCTTCCAGTGAATCACTCAGGGCCAGCTCGACCGAACACACTTCGTCACGCAACATGCGCCAGGCCAGCAAGGGCTTGAGCAACACGCCCAGCAGCAATGCTTGGGCATACCAGGGGCAAGCGGTCAAGGCACGCTCTGCCGCGCAGGCCAGCGCCACCACCAGCACGCCGCCCACACACCAGGCCAGCGCACCGCCCATGAAAGCCAGCGGGGGCCGCCACATGCTCAAACGCGGGCCCAGCCAAGCCAGGTAGCGCCCCATGCCCACCACCGGATGAGCCCACGCGGGGGGCTCGCCCCAACGCCGGTCGATCAGCAAGGCCACGGCCATGGCCAACAGGGACACCCAAGGCGCCATCGTGTCAGTCTTCGATGCCGCGTTGCGCGGGCACGCCAGCGTGGTAATGGTGCTTGACGGCGACCATCTCGGTGACGGTGTCCGCGATGTCGATCAACTCTTGCGGACAACCGCGGCCAGTCAGCATGACGTGGACATGGCTGGGGCGATTGCGCAAGGCGGCGAGCACCGGCTCCAGGGGAATCCAGCCATACCGCAGCGGGTACATGATCTCGTCCAGCACCACCAGGAAGTGCTCACCGGCGTTGATGGTGTCCAAAGCGCGGACCCAGCCATCACGGGCCAGTTGCGCAGAGTGCTCCAGATCGCGGCTCTTCCAGCTGAAGCCATCGCCAAGGCCTTCGATGGGTACCCCCAATTGCTCGAACACGCGGTGCTCGCCGAAACGGGCGCTGGGCACTTTCATGAACTGGTAGATCTTGACGGCCTTGCCACGGCCATGGGCGCGCAGTGCCAGGCCAAAGGCCGAGGTGCTTTTGCCTTTGCCATCGCCGGTGTTGACCAGCAGCAGGCCACGGCGTTCGCCATCGGGTTTTTCAACCTGGCGGTCAACGGGGGGGGATTCGATTTCCATAGAGGTTTCTCCAATCTTGGGTGCAAGGATCAAGTCAGCCGGCAGCCAGGGGCCGGCGCAGCGCTTGCCACGAGGCGCCCCCGGCCACCAACAAAGTCATCAACACAGCGGCCAGGGCGCGTGAGAGTTCGGTGCCCACATCCAGCGCAGGTTTGGCATTGTCAGGCTGGCGCTGCAGCAGCAAGCCTTGAAGGCTCGGTGCCGGCTCCGCGGGTTTGAACATGGGCTTTTGAACCGTTGTTGGCACGGGGCTGGGTGGGCGCGCGGCCTGGGGCACTTCTGGTGGCGTAGGCTCGTTCAACTGCTGCGCTACCCAATGCCGCACCGCGCCCATTTCGCCCGGCAAGGGGGCCTCGCGGGTCAGGTCCTTGTACAGCTGGGCCACTTGCTGCTGCGTGGCGGCATCGGGCTGCCAATACCCCATGCGCTGAGCCTGTACCAGGCGTTCCAGCGATTGGGCGTAGGCCTGAGGGTGCGTGCGCAACCACTGCGGCAGCCCCAGCTTGTGCTTGTCCTGCACCAATACTTCGTAGAAGTTCTGCCAGTGGTCGGGGCGCACAGTGTCGGGTGCCGTGACTTGCCAACCCCAAGCGAACTGCAAGGCCTTGAGCACCTGCAGGGTGCCGGCATAGCCCTCGGCTTTTTGCGCCTGCAGCCAACCAGGGTGCAAGTAGCGCGACTGCATCTCCAGCGCGATGCTGGTGGCGGCCGATTGCGTGTGGACCTCGCTGGCATCCTGCAGCTGGTTCACGTACAGGCCCAGCGCCTCGGTCTTGCCCGCACTGCGCGCCGCCGCCGCCAAACCACCCAGGTATTGAAAGGGATCATCGGACGTGACCATGGCGTACAAGTGCGATGTGCGTGACAACACCGCTGCCTGCGTGTGCCGCAGGTGCGAGCCCAAGGCCTTGGCGGCCACACCGGCCGGCAAGCCCTCCAACGCTTGGCCATCCATATACGGCTGGCTCATGCGCTGCAAGAACATGTCGCCCAGGCGGCTGTCATTGCGCTGAACACCTTCCGACTGAACGGCCTCTGACAAGCCGGTGCCGTAATCCCCACCCACATTGCCAAACACACGAGCACGGGCCAATACCTGCGCCTGAGCGCGCGGCACACCTTCCTTGACCAGCTCCGCGGCGACCACGGCCGTGTTGCTCGACACCGCATTGGCGGGCTCGGCCGTTGAAGCCGCCGCCACCGCCTGGTCCACCAAAGCCATCAAGGCGGGGAACTGGTCGCGGTACGAGCCCGTGATGCTGAGCAGCACATCGACACGGGGGCGTTGCAAGGTGGATGCGGGGATGACCCGCACGCCGGCAGGCCGGCCTGACTCATCCCAGACCGGCTCAACGCCCAAAGCCACCAGTGCCTGCGCCTCCATGATGCCCTGGTGCCGCAAGGTCTCGCCGGCCCACAAGGACAAGGCCATGCGCGTGGGCGCCTGGCCGCCATGCTCCGCCCGCCAGGTCTTGAGCCAATCGTTGAACAAGCCCTTGGCCACCTCGTACGCCTGCCGGGTGGGCAAGCGGCTGGGGTCCAGGCCGGTCAGGTTGCGCCCGGTGGGCAGGCAGTCTGGGTTGCGGATGGGATCGCCGCCATAGGCCGCGGTGATGAAGTGCCCGGACAAGGCCGTGAGCAGGCCCGGCATTTCTCCTTCTGTCGACAGCAGGGCCTCCAGCGCCTGCGCCCGCTCGGCCAGTTTGAACAGCGCGGCTGAATCAATCGGCTTGCGCGCTGCGCGGTTGGGCACCGGGCCGTCAGGCAGCGCGGGCCGCAGGTCCAATGTGCTGGCCTTTTGCGCATCCAGCAAGGCCACGTCCAACCAACGCGAAGGCCGCGCCGTGGCCACCGCTTGGTGGTCGATCAGGAAGGCCTCATCGATGTCCTCGCCCAAGGCCTCGATCAAGGGCTTGCGCAAGGACTGCAAGATGGTCTGATGACGCTGCGCGGCCTCGGGCACGCGCCCGAACACCGCCAGGCCTTTGGGTTGCGAACTTTGCGCCAGCGTGTCCAGGTAAGGATGCAACAACTCCAGAAAGCCGGAGAAGTTGGCCGCGATGCGCTCGGCCGTCCAGCCCAGGTCACGGTGCAACTGGTGTTCAACAAAATGGCCGATCAGTTGACGCTCCAGCGCTTGCCTGGTGGGCCCCGCATCGACGGTTTCCCACTCGTGCATCAGCTCGTGCATGTGGGCCATCTTGGCCTCGAAGCCCGCTGGCGAGAACACTGGCGTCTTGTGACTGACCAGCACCGCGCGCCCACGCCGCTTGGCCGTCAGGGCCTCACCCAGGTTGTCGACGATGTAGGGGTAGACAACGGGCACATCGCCCAGTGGCAGCAAGGCATCGTCCCAGACGTCGAGGCTGCGCGCCTTGCCAGGAGCCCATTCCTGCGTGCCATGGGTGCCGAAGTGGATCAACGCATCGGCTTGCCGCGCCCACAAGTACACCGCCAGGTAGTGGTGGGACAAGGGTGTC
This sequence comes from Aquabacterium sp. CECT 9606, assembly GCF_918741295.1. Classification (GTDB taxonomy): domain Bacteria; phylum Pseudomonadota; class Gammaproteobacteria; order Burkholderiales; family Burkholderiaceae_C; genus Aquabacterium. The sequence continues at coordinate 442,609 of NZ_CAKKNB010000004.1, read as the reverse complement.
TTGCTGCGGTGCATGAAAGGGTTCTGGCCCAGGTGCAAGGTTTCCTCACGCGGCGGTTGGGGCAGCACCGACAACTGCCCGACCTGCATGCGCGGGATCACGAAAACACGCTGGCCTTGGTATGAGACCACATAGCGGCTGCTGCCTGGCGTGCCCCACTGTGCTTCGATGCGCTGGCGCACCTTCACGGGCAACGTCGCCCACCAGGCCTCGTAGTCTTTCAAGGGCAAGGGGGCAGCCTGGTTGCTGGCCAACAAGGCCTGCAGATCAGAGCCAGGATAGTAGGCGGCCAGCATGGGTTTGAGGCCATCAACCCATTGCGACTCAGGCACCGCATGCGTGGTGTAGCCCGCCTGGGCCAGGTTGCCCGAGACCTGCTCCAGGCTGCGCGGCACGTTCAGGAACGACGCGCCGAAATGGCTGCCGCCCGGTGGGTAGTTGTAGACCATGGCCACCAGGCGCTTGTCGGCCGCTGGCTTGGTTTGCAGCGTGATCAGGCGGCGCGCCTTGGCCACCACGGCCTGGGCCTGGCGTTCGATCAACTCGGGTCGACGGCTTTGGTCGGCATGCGCCACCACCAAGATCGGATCGATGGCGCCGGCCCCCTCCGGCTGTGCCAGGTAGAAAGGCACATCGCTTTGCGACAAGCCGCCTTCGTCCTGCTCCCAACTGGCGGTGTCGGCCGACCGGTGCGGCTGCGTCAACAACACCGGCGCGCCCCAGCGGGCGAACAGCGGCTGCAAGGCGGCCCCCTGCGGCAACAACTGGTGGATGACCACCACCTGTGCGTGCAGATGGCGGCCAGAGCCACCAGGCCCGGTCACCTCCAACAGGCCCGACAGACCCGCCGCGTCCACCTGCTGGCCAAACGCCGCGTAAGCAAAGAGGCCTTGCTTGGCAAACATGCGCAGCCAGGCGTCGATCCACTCTGTGGCGCCATTCACAAAATGATAGCGGTGGACCAGCAACACCACCGCTGGCCGGCCACGCAAGGCGCCTTGCGACAACTGCCATTGCGACAAGGCCTGGGCATCGTTGAACAGGCCAGGCGCATCGGGGTGGTACAGGCCACGACTGGGCCAGGCTTGCGGGGCGGGCAACTCAGGCGCTGGCAAGCCCTTGATCAAGGCATTGGACAAGGTCAGCGCATGCTCGGTATTGCGCTCGCCACCGGCTTGCAGGTAAGCCGCGATGCGGTTGGAGGTGGCCTCGGGCGTCACCCAGACAAGGTTCCTGGCTTTGGACAAGGGGGGGGTCAGCAAGCGCTCAAGGCGGGTCTGGGCGGTAACGTGAGGCGCGTCAACCCACACCATCGCGGCGCCCGTCACCGCAGCATCAAGCGCGTTGGCTTCCGCCGCGGTGAGCGTGCTGCTGCCCCGCAAGGGGTACTCGAGGTGTTGCAAGCTCAAGCCTTGAGCGCGGGCCAGACGCTCGATCATGGCGGTGCGCGGGGCGGGCGTGACGTCCGTGGTCAACCACAGCACCACGGGCAATGCTGCCTGGGCGCCCATGCACAGGCCCAGCATCAGCCAAGCCATCAGCCACCGCGCGCCGTGTAAAAACATGCTCACCGAGCCCCCTGCCCCGTGGCGGCGGCTGGCGGTGCGGAAGCCCCGGACTCTGGCACGTAGACGATGTTGCCGTCCTTGAGCTTGTAGGCCACGCCCGCGCGCTGGCCCTCTCCCGCACCAGCACTGCCCGCGCCCTTGAACTTGATCTCCTTGCCGTTCTCGCGCACCACCACTTCCATGTTGGGCTGGCCCGGGTTGCGGATGATGGTGACGTTGTCCTGCGCATTGCTCTGGCTTTGCGCGGCCACCGCCGTCAGCAAGGCCACCACCAGCACCAGGAAGACATCGACCAGGTTGACGGCCGACAGCATCGGGTCGTCGTCATCCTCGGCCATCACGTGGATGTGCTTGAAACTCATGGTGCTACCTCGCGCGCCTTGCGCACCTCCAGCAGCTCGGCCAGCAGCCAGCGGCGGCGCACCGAATACACGGTCAGGCCGATGGACGCCGCCGCCAGGGCCAGCACCACGCCCGCGAAGGCCCCACTGAACACCGACAAAGCCTGCTGCCCCTGGCCTGCTGCCACGCTTTGAAGGGCCGGGCCCAGCGGGATCATCGTGGCGATGAGGCCGAGCATCGGGCTCAGGCGGCTGAGCAGGCGCACCGGCTCGATCTGGCGGATGACCGACAGCTCCAGTTCTTCCATCGACAAATCGGGCGTGACACGCAACGCTGTGTAGCGCGGGTTGCGCCAGCGCTGCACGGCTTCCATCATGGTCATGCCACCGGTCCACAAGGCGTACACGAAGCCCAGGGCCACCAGGGTGAGCACGGGCCACAGCAGCGATTGCGCGACCTGAGAAAAACCAGTTTCAACCATCATGTGGGGACTCCAGGAGCGAACAAGGCGGCGACGGCCGTCGGATTGGATGGAAAGTACATGTGCAGGAACGAGGCATGCAGGCGACCGGCGCGGTAAACACCTTCGGCCTTGCCCGACTGGCGCTGGGGCTGCGTTGAAGCCACCGGGGTCATGGGGCTGTCCATGCTGGCGTGGTGGAAGGTGTGGCCGCGCACCGCCCCCTCGGGCAAGGTCACGCCATGCATGCCCAGGTTGACGAAGCGCTTTTGCAGCACCGCCTTGCCCGGCATCAGCCCCAGCATGGGTGCCGTGTGGCCTTGCACATCGCTGAGCGAATCCAGCAGGTAAAGCATGCCGCCGCATTCGGCCACCAACGGTTTGCCCTGCTCATGGTGCGCGTGGATCGCCGCCCTCATGGCACGGTTGTGCGCCAGTTGATCCAGGTGCAGTTCGGGATAGCCGCCAGGCAGGTAAAGGCTGTCAGCCTCTGGCAGGGCGGCGTCACTCAAGGGCGAGAAGAACCGCAGCTCGGCGCCCAGCTCACGCAAGGTGTCCAGGTTGGCCGGGTACAGGAAAGAGAACGCCGCATCGCGGGCCACGGCGATCCGCACGCCTTGCAGGCTGCGCTCAGGGGCTACTTGCCCATGCTGTTGCTCAGCACCAGGCTCAAAGCTCACGGGCAAAGGCATGGCGGGTGCCAGGCGGCCCAAGGCTTGCGCTGCCTGGTCAATGCGCAATTCCAGGTCGGCGATCTCTTGCGCCTGCACCAGCCCCAGATGCCGAGAGGGCATCCCATGGGCCTCGTTGCGCGGCAGCGCGCCAAACCAGGCCATGCCCTCAGGCAGGCTTTCACGCAGCATCTGCGCGTGCGACTCACTGCCCACGCGGTTGGCCAGCACCCCCGCCATGGTCAGGCCGGGGCGGTATGTCGCCAGGCCCAGCGCGATCGCGCCAAAGGTTTGCGCCATGGCCGAGCCATCGATGACGGCCAGCACCGGCAAACCGAAACGCATGGCCAGCTGCGCGCTGGAGGCTTCGCCATCGTGCAAGCCCATCACACCCTCCACCAGGATCAAGTCCGACTCGCACGCGGCCCGGTAAAGCATCTCGCGGCAATGCACCTCACCGCCCATCCACAGGTCCAATTGGTAGACGGGCTGGCCACTGGCACACTCCAGGATCATTGGGTCGAGAAAATCAGGCCCCGTCTTGAACACGCGCACACGCAGGCCTTGCTGGCGGTGCCAACGCGCCAGGGCTGCCGTGGCCGTGGTCTTGCCCTGGCCGGAAGCCGGGGCGCTGATCAGCACGGCAGGGCATTGCACGGTGGATGGCCTCATGCGGTGTAAGGCATGGCCAACCATTGCCCCTCCACGTTGAACAACTTGAGCCGGTGGTCAAACACCTCTTGCAGCGCGGCGTGGGACAAGGCCGAATCGACCGGCCCATGGTGCCGCACCAGGCCTTTGGCCATCACCACCAGGTCGTCGGCTTGCAAGGCCATGTTCAACTCGTGCAGCACGCTGACCACCGTCACACCTTGCTTCACCAGCCCGCGCACGATGCACAGCCAGTCGGCCTGGTGAGGGGGATCCAGGTGGGCCAAAGGTTCGTCCATCAAGACGATGGGGGCCTGCACGGCCAAGGCCCGCGCCAGCAGCACACGCTGGCGCTCACCACCCGACAGGTGGGCCAGGGTGCGGTCCTTCCAGGCCCAGCAATGGGTTTGCGTCATGGCCTGCTGTACAGCGGCATGGTCGGCCGGGCTGGCAGGCGCCAACCAGGCCTGGTGCGGCAAGCGGCCCAGCATGACCACGTCGAGCGCGCTCAGGTCATCGGCACCGGCTTCGCTCTGGCCCAACCAGGCCAATGCGCGGGCGCGCTCCTTGGCGGGCCACCGGTTCAGTGGCCGGCCTTGCAAGCCGATTTGCCCATCGCACGGTTGCAAGCCGGCCAGGGTGCGCAACAGCGTGGATTTGCCCGCACCATTGGGGCCGACGATGGCCGTCCAGCGGCCGGCCGGCAAGGTCAAGGCCAGGGGGTGCAGCACAACTTGTTGAGACAAGCGCACAGACTGGATGTCGGCGCTCAAAGCGATGGGAGGGCGAGGCATGGTCATGTCATCCACCCCGGTTCATGCGCCACAGCAAGTAGCCGCCACCCAGCACGGCGGTCAGCACGCCAACGGGCAGCTCTTGCGGCGCCCATACCCAGCGGGCCACGATGTCCGCGCCCAACAGCAACACCCCGCCAAACAAGGCCGACAGCAGCAACACCGGGCCATTGGTGGCGTTGACCCGGCTGCGCACCAAGTGCGGCGCCACCAGGCCCACGAAAGAAATCAGGCCGGCCTGCGCCACGGCCGCACCCGTCGCCAGTGCCATGGCCGCGATCAGCAGCATGCGCACGCCGGTCAGGCGCACGCCCAGGCTGATGGCGGCCGAATCGCCCAAGGTCAAGGCATCTAAAGCGCGGCTGCAGCCAAAGGCCACCAGCACGCTCACCAGCAAGGTGCTGGCCAGGATCGTCACGCTGTTCCAACCCAGGAAGCCGGTCGTGCCCATCATGAAAGCCTGCATGGCCCGCATGATGTCGGGCACCATCAACATGGTCAGCGCGCTCAAGGCGCCCAGCACCACACCCACCACCACGCCGGCCAGCAAGAGGCGCAAGGTGTGCTGCACGCCACGCGCCAGGATCAAGGTCAGCGACACGGCGCCCACCGCCCCCACAAACGCCGCGCCCGTCAGGCCCAAACGCAAACTCCATGCTGACGCCACTGGCGACACGCCCAGCAAAGCCAGCAGCACTGCCACGCCCAAAGCAGCGCCGGACGAACTGCCCAACAGGTAGGGATCGGCCAAGGGGTTGCGGAACAGGCCCTGCGCGATGGCGCCGCCCAGGCCCAGCAAGGCACCGGCCAACCAAGCGCCCACACAACGTGGTGCGCGGATGTCCCACACGATCTGCATCGCGGTGGGATCACCCCACGGCGGCGACCAGCCGGTGCTGCCCACGGCCAAGCCCAAGGCCTGCAAACCCAAGGTCACCGCGATCAGCACGAAGAGCAAGGTGATCGGCTTCATCGCGCGGCCCCAGCACCAGCCGAAGGGGCCGATTCCCGAAGGCAACGCGCCATGATCTGCGCCGCCTCGCCCATGCGCGGGCCAGGGCGCGACAAAACATCGCCCTGTTCGGAGGTGAAGGCGCACACATGCTTGTCACGCACCGCGCGGATGCGATCCCAGCCGGGCCGCGCGCCCACACCCGCCGAATGCCGCTGTGAAATCATGATGACCTGCGGGTCGGCCCGCACCACGTATTCCGGGTTCAATTTGGGAAATGGGCCCAGGCTGGTGGGCACAATGTTTTTGGCGCCGAGTCGGGTCAAGGTCTCGCCGATGAACGAGGACTCGCCAGCGGCGTAGGGCGCGCTGTCCACCTCGTAGTAAACGCTCAGGCCACGCGCACTGGCGGGCACCGTTTTGGCTGCGGCATCCACCTGCGCCTCCAGCCGCTGCCACAGACGCAAGCCACCATCAGCGCTGCCCAGGATCTGGGCCACCTTGCCGGCCACGCGCTGCACATCCTTGTAGGTGCGGGGCTCCAGCGCCACCACTTTGATGCCCAGGGATTCCAGCCGATCCGTCACGCGTGACGACAAAGCCAAGAGCACCACATCGGGCTTGAGGGAGGCGATCAGCTCGATGTTGGCGTCGTCCAAGCCACCTGTCTTGGGCAGGTTGCGCACGGGGGCCGGGTGGTTGGAATAGCGATCGGTGCCGACCAGGCGGGCGCAACCGCCCAATTCACACACCGTCTCGGTGAGCGATGGCAGCAAGGTCACGATGCGTGCTGGCGAGGCATCCAGGCGAACGGTCACGCCGCGGTCATCGACCAAGGTCACGTCAGGCGCGGCATGGCTCACCGGCGTGGCCGCCATCAAGGCCAACAACAGCATCCAACACCACATGTTCTTCATGCTCATGTCATTCCTCGTGCGGCGTCACTGGCCGCGTCCAGGCCTGCCCCGCCACCATCAAAGTCAACTGCGCACACCGTTGCGCCACCGCCTGGTTGAGCCAACCCAGTTCATCGACAAAGGCACGCACTTCACAAGACAGGGGCACGATGCCCCAGCCCACCTCGTTGGACACGAACACCACGGGCGATGGCAGGTTCGGTAGCACCGCCAACAAGGCCTCGCGCTCGGCACGCCAGGCGGGCAGATCGGCCTGGCCTTGGGCGGGCATCAGCCAGTTGGTCAGCCACAAGGTCAGGCAATCCACCAACAACAAGCGCCCTGGCGATGCTTGCGCGCGCAGGGCCTCGGCCAGGCCCAAAGGCGCCTCGACCGTGGCCATGCCCACGGGCCGCTCTTGCCGATGGCGCTGGATGCGGTCACGCATTTCATCGTCAAAGGCCAGCGCCGTGGCCACCACCGTCACACTGTGCACCTCGGATTGCCGCAACCAGGTTTGGGCCAGCCGCTCGGCCTGGCGCGACTTGCCGCTGCGTTGGCCGCCAACGATCAAATGGTGTTCAGACATCACAGCTCCGGTGTCCAGCGCAGGCCAATGATGGCGGTGCGGGGTGTGGTTCCATAGGTCTGCGCGTTCTCGTACTTTTTGTCGCCCACGTTGTCTATGCGCGCCAGCACGCGCCATTGCGCATTGAGGCGGTACAAGGCATCCACGTTCAACACGGTGTAGCCTCCCAGTGCCCCCGCGTTGTTCACCTTGTCAAAGCGTCGGGCCACCGCCAACAGTTGCGCGCCCAAGGTCCAGTCCTTCACGTCCGTGTCCATGCGCACGGAGGCCTGGCGACGTGCACGGCGCTGAAGATCCGTGCCGTTCAGGGCGTTCTTGTACGATCCGAAATCCATGGAGCCCGACAGGCGCACCGGCCCCAAAGGCACAGCCCCGTTCACACTGAGGCCCTTGAGGTGTGCCAACGCCGTGTTCCTGTAGCAATAAACTGGATCTTGCACACAGGTTCGGGTGCTTCCTGGGGGCCCGGTGATGAGATCGGTCACCCAGTTGTTGTAGGCCGTCGCGCCCCACTGCACACCGCCATTTTGATAACGCACACCGACTTCGGCATTGCGCGAGGATTCAGGTTTGAGCGCCAGGTTGCCGTACTTGCTGAAGCGTTGGTACAGGGTCGGAGCCCGATATCCCGTGCCCCACGATGCGTGAACATTCCAATGGTCCGCAAAGTCCTGGCCCGCTGCCACCGAGCCCGTGCTGTGCGACCCAAACTCGCTGTCCCAATCACTGCGCGCATTGAGTTGAATGGCGGTGCCATGGGCACGCCACGCGTAGCCCAATCCCACGCCATCGTCGCTACGCTCACCTTCGCCAGCGGTACCTGACAGCACCACATCGCTGTTTTTCAGGGTGTCTTGGCGGCGCTCCAGCAGCGTGGTCACCGAATGCGCGCCCCACTTGAATTCATTGAGCCAAGAGGCGGTGTCCACCTGGGTTTCGGTGCGGTAGTCTTTGTCCAGCGGCGTGCGGTATTGGTCGACCGACCGCCCCCCTGTCACTTGGCTCGACCAGTTGTCCCGCCATTGCGCCGTCCATTGAAGCTTCAAGTCATGCAGATCGCGCAAGCCGTAGTCGTCGCGGCTGGCGACGGATGAGTCATAGCGGCTGAGCAGGTGCTGCTGTGAGGCCAGCGCCTCGATTCGGTGCGCCGCCACTGGCGTGAATCCCAGCCTCACGGTCGCGCCTTCCGCGTTGTAGCCATCCCGATCTGCAGCCCTGGTGCCAGGCACGGCATTGATCCGAGCACTGAAGCCATCGCTGCGCTCCCTGGACGCCGACACGGCGTAATCGAACAGACCAGCAGAGCCGCTCAGACCGGCATCGGCCTTGAGGAAACCCCGTTCACCGGCCGACAGCCCCAGGTCCAGCCGCGCCGGCCCCTTGCCTTTTTTGGTGAAGATCTGGACCACGCCCGACATCGCGTCCGAGCCGTACAAGGCACTGACTGGGCCGCGCACGATTTCGATGCGGTCGATCTGAGACAGGTTCAACATCTGCCATGACGCGCCGCCACTGACATTTTGCGTGTCAACGCGCACGCCATCGACCAGCACCGCGATGTGCCGCGCCTCCCCCCCGCGAAGGTAAACGTTGCCATCCGCGCCAGGCCCGCCATTGCGCGCGACCTGAAAGCCTGCCACATGGCTTAGCAAGTCGACCACCGTGCCTGAGGCCTGCCGTTCGATGTCTTCTCTTGAGATCACCGTGACATCGGCCAAGACCAGCGACAGCGGCACTGGCGTGCGCGTCGCCGTGACGACCAGCGGCTCCAAGGCGTCTTTGCCCGAGGTTTGCGCCCAAGCTGAATACCCGAGGCTCAGCCAAACTGCGCCCACCACCAAGGTTTTGAAGTTACCCATGTGGCCGCCCCTCAAAACTGGCGAGCCAGGGTCAACTTGAACGCCCGGCCTGGCTCGGGGTAGAGACTGCCGGTGGCGCAGCTATAGGCGTAGTTGAAGCTGTGCTGATCAGCCAGGTTGGTGCCCGACAATGCCACAGTCCACGTCTTGTCCGACCAGGCATAACGCGCGTCCATCAAGGCCGATTCGGGGATCTTGCGGGCGCATTGATTGGCCCCGTCATCATTGAAACGCATCGCCCCCAGGTACTGAACACCAGTATCAAGCGTCTGACGCTCATTGATGCGATAAGCCAGCCGCAAGGTGGCGGTCTGCGGAGCCACCAGCACCTGCTCCTTGCCCGCATTGGGACCAGCGCGGTACTTCGCAGACAGGCTCTGCCAATTCAAACGCCACTCCAAGGCTGAAGACATGCTCCAACGCCCCTCCATTTCGACCCCTTGGCGGCGCGTCGGATCCACGTTCTCATTGAAGAAGGTGAAAGGCACATACGTGATCTCGTCCACGTTGTCCTGCCGGAAATAGCGCACCGAGAATGCATTTGCGCCCGCGGACCAACGCAGTCCCAATTCCTTGTCGCGCCCTCGTTGTGGCCGCAATGGTTGGCCGCCCGGAGTGTTGCCGTTCTCGTCGAAATTGGGCAGGCGGTATGACTGCGCCCAGCGGCCATACACCGTCCAGTCTTTGGCCAACTCCTGGCTCACCCCAAGCTCGGCTGCCTTGAGCGAATCTCGGCGGTCGTAAGCGCCAGAGACTGAGCGCTCCTTCTTGTTCACCCTTTCGGCACGCCAACCAAAGGCCAGGCGGGTCAGCGAGTCAAACGCCCAATCGCTGTGGGCAAAAAAGGCCTTGTTGGATTGCCAACCGTGGTCATCCGCGAACGGGTTGTGCGCATCCAGCGTCCAGCGCTGCAGGTCAAATCCCACGATCGTGTTGGTGGTCAAGCCCGACCACTTCGCCTCATGGCTGAGCTTGGGCGTGGCCTGCTGGCTCAACACGGAGGTTTCATAGGTGTTGCCCGAGTAGGTGGAATCGGTGTCGCGAGAGCGCGAACTCAGGTCCAGTTGCGCAGTCCACGCTTTGAACTTGAACTCGGTGTTGCTGCTCAACCGGGTTTCATCCGTTTCGCCAAAGTCACTGGGCTTGCTCGCCTGGCGTGGGTTCGCCCGCCATTGGGCAAACGTCAGGGCACCGGGCAATTGAGCAAACTGGCTCTCCTGCTGCACCCTCAACCTCTGAGACCAGGCCTCGGTCGTCCACTGCAACCCAAAGCCGCGCACATCCTGCTCGAAGCGGTTGCGGTCGCGGTAACCGTCAGACCGAATGCTCTGAGCAGAGCCATCCACCGAAAAAATGCCTGACTGGTGCGCAGCGCTGACCTGCACTTCCTTGCCCCGAAAACTGGTCACCGCGCCTTGCAGCTTCGCGCTGGTCCCCACCGACGCCTGGCGTTTCAGAATCACATTGATGACCCCACCCGTCGCGCCCTCTCCCCACATGACGCTGTTGCCACCCCGCACGATTTCGATGCGGTCAATCGCGTCAACCGGGATGGAGGACAACCTCGCAGCGATCAGCTCGTTCTCACTGACCCGGATGCCATCCACCATCACCACCGTGTTGGCGCTGGCGGTGTCGCCATATCCCCGCAAGTCCAGCGTGTACTCGCGCCCTCCCGCCAAATCGGTCTTCCCGGCCACGCCTCCCAAGCGGCGGATGGCCTCGTTGGCATCAGACACGCCCGAGCGCGCAATCTGTTCCGAGCTGATCACCGAAGCACCAATGGGTGCCGATTTCAGCAATTGCGGCATCCGACTGGCCGACACGAACACCGTCTGCAACTCAGGCGGCGCCTGCAAGTCGGCGGCATGGACTTCAGCGGTTGGCAGCAAGGCCCAAGACACCGCCACGGCCACGGCCGAACGCACGCCAGGTGCGAGGCGCACCGAATTCAAAAACAACATGATGGATACAACAGATAAAGGCTCGCGCCAGCGTCCCCGCAGGCAATGAGCGACATGGTGCAAAGCACCCCCTGTTGGCCGGTATCCGGGCTAAGCGGTACAACCCATGCAGCCTTCCCAGACGCGTGAGCGTCCAGTGGCAAGAGAGCACGGGTGGAAGCGTCAGAGACATCATCCCCAACACTTCGACCGCTGACCGTTGCGGGGGCAGCGCAGGTGGGGCGTGGCATGTGTGAATGCCTGAACCGTCCTGCTTCCCGTTTAACTGCACCAGGGAGAACCCTGGCACGAGCACCAACAGGGCGATTGTAAGGGAGCCGGGAAGCCGGCCTACAATGGCCGCCATGTCCAGAATCGATGATCTTACCGAGCGCGTTGAGCGGTTGCTGCTGCGTCACGAAGAGCTTCAGCGCACTCACGAACTGTTGCAGCAGCAACTGGACGTGACCACGCACGAGCGCGATTCGCTCAAGGCCCGTCTGGCCGCCGCCCGCGCCCGCATCGATGCCTTGATCGACAAGCTGCCGGTGTCATCCTCCACCGACGCCACCTCAAGCCACACGCCCGACGCATGAAACAAATCGAAGTCTCGATCATGGGCCAGAGCTACTTGCTGGGCTGCCCCGAAGGTGGTGAAGCGCGCCTCAAAGAAGCCGTCTCGCACGTAGACCGCGAAATGTGTGCCATCCGTGACAGTGGCAAGCTCAAGGCCCGCGAGCGCATTGCCGTGTTGTCCGCGCTGAACCTCGCCTACGAACTGACGGAGCGGCCCTCAGTGGCCGCAGCAGCACCGGTTGCTCCCGTGGCTGATGCGGCCGACATGCCATCGCCTGAACACGTGGACCGGCTCATTGCCCGCATCGACCAGGTGCTGGGCCAAGATGGTCACTTGATTTAAACCCCTTCGCAACGGGGTATTTCCACACCCGGCACAGCACGGCGCAAGTAGAATGAATTCGTTCGTCGCGTTCGTGGAAGCTTTTAATTCCTTGAACCGATGCTCTTAGAGCCAGGGCTTGGAACATTGCCCAGCGGGTGTGATCGTCTCGCGTCAGATGAACCCGAAGCTGTGCTGACCTCGCCCACCTGAATCCCCTGGGTTCAGGAACGCGGCAACCAGTGCGCGGCGAACACCTTATTCATGTGTGCACGAACTGAATGCTGGCCAAGGCCACACGGTTCCCGCCGGTGTCACGGGCACTGGCCATGGCGCGATCCGCGCTGCGCATCATCTCTTCGACCGAGCCCGCGGTGTGCGGAAAACTCGCCACCCCCATGCTCACCGAAAACGGAATCTGCTGGCCATTGTGAGGCACGATGTGCCCCGCGCATTGGCGGCGCAGTTGCTCCATCCTGGAATGGGCCGTGGCCAGGCCAACGCCCGACAACAGCACCACGAAGCGATCACCGCCCAGACGGCATGGAGAGTCCATGGCACGGGTGTTGGCGCGCAGCAAGCGGCCCAAGGCCTCGACCACGCGCTCGCCGCCTTCAGGGCCATGCAAGCGCAGGATTTCGTCCAGCCCATCGATCGACACCGAGACCAGCGCGAACTCGCGTTGTTCGCGGCTGGACAGGTCGGCCTCGCGACGCAATTGTTCTTCAAAGTGGGCGCGGTGGTACAGGCCGGAGGCGCTGTCGCGCACCTGGTTGTCCTGCATGTCACGGCGCAAGGCATCGTTGGCTTTTTGCTGGGCTTCCAATTGCTCCAACGCGGAGTGCAGTTGGGCGTCGCGTTTGCGTTGTTCGGTCACGTCCTTCCAGACGGACAGCAGCTTGTTCGCGGGGCCAGCCTGGCCTTCCTGGGCGGGCGCTTGCCGCCACACGGTGAAGTCTCGGCGCTCGCCCGACCTCTCCAGGCGGTGCTCGGTCATGAAGCCCTGCGTCAAGGACAGCGCCTGCTGGTCGGCCGCGCGCAAGGCCACGGCCTGCACCGCATCGAACAGATCGGCATCCTGGGCGCCCACCACGGTGGCTCGCGGGCCGGCCAGCAAATTAGCGGCGGCCTCATTGGCCCATTCGTAACGCCCACTGGCCACATCCTTGATCAGCAAGGCCACCCCCAATTGGTCAAGGGCATGCACCAGGGCGTCCGACAACACGCCCCCGGACAAGGTCTCCACAGCGTTTGAATCGGCCATAACGTTGATTGGTGTGGTCATGAGTTCTTGGAACAACCCGGCGCATGCAGGCACGCGGCAGGCAAAGGCCTTCAGGGACAAATCTTGGCTTAAATTAACGCGACTGGCTGCCCTTCAAACATGGGATGTGAGCCACCTTTACAGTACTTGTGTGCGCTTTACCACGGTGCATTGAGCTCCATTACCCCCAACCTGCTATCAGTCATGACCAAGCTCGCTGTTTTAGGCTGCGGCCTGATGGGGACGCCGATGGCGCGCCGCCTCATCGCCGCCGGATTTTCGGTCACCGTTTGGAATCGCACGCGGTCCAAGGCCGAAGCCCTTCAATTGGCAGGGGCACTGGTGGCCGACTCACCCGCCTTGGCCGTGGCGCAGGCTGACATCGTCATCACCATGCTGGAACATGGCAAGGTGGTAGAAGAGGTCTTGTTTGGCCTGGGGCCTGGCAGCGCGGGTGCGGCGCTTCGCCCAGGTGCCTTGGTGATCGACATGAGCTCAATCCTGCCCGAGCAGGCCCGCGACCATGCCCAACGCCTGGCCCTGGGCGGGGCCACCAGCCTGGATGCGCCCGTGTCAGGGGGCACGGTGGGCGCCGAGGCGGGCACCCTGGCCATCATGGCGGGCGGCTTGGCCGAAGACTTCGAGCGCGCCCGGCCGGTGTTGGCCGCATTGGGCCGCCCGGTGCACGTGGGGCCCATCGGCAGTGGGCAACTGGCCAAATTGGCCAACCAGATGATCGTGGGCATCACCCTGGGCGCGGTGGCCGAGGCGCTCTTGCTGGCCGAGCGTGGCGGGGCTGACCCGGCCCGCGTGCGAGAAGCCCTGCGCGGCGGCTTTGCCGAAAGCCGGATCCTGGAAGTGCATGGCCAGCGCATGGTCGATGGTGATTTCGCCAAACGCGGCTCCCTGGCCATCCAGCTCAAGGATTTGAACAATGCGCTACACACCGCCGCCGGGATGGATTTCGACGCGCCCATCACCCAAAGACTGGCGGCGCTGTACACCGACGCGGCCCATCATGGGTTTGACCAGTTGGACCAATCCGGCGTGTTCTGCGAGTTGCAGCGCCGGCAAAAACCACCCGTATCCAGCGACCCTGGGGTTTGATACACTGATTTTGAAGGGCCGGTAGCTCAGTTGGGAGAGCGCTGCGTTCGCAATGCAGAGGTCGTCAGTTCGATCCTGATTCGGTCCACCAGGTTCAGTGGTTGCGCCGGTCGTAACCCTGTTTGACGTAGTAGCGCCGCTTGGCCTCGTACATCTGCTGGTCGGCCCGGTGAACCAGGGCTTCCATGCGTTCGCCGCCCACGCTGGTCGCTGAGCCAATGGCCAGGCTGATCTGAGAGCTGCCCGCATTGAACTGGTTGTTCAAAGCCAGCAATTCATGCAACTGCTCCACCCGGTGCTCACAACCCCTTGCATCGGTGTTGGGCAGCAACAAGGCGAACTCGTCGCCACCAATGCGCGAGGCCGTGCACGGCCGGTCCACCGCCTTGCGCAAGACCTCACCCACCCGGCGCAGCATGGCATCACCCCCCGCATGGCCCAGCTCGTCGTTGACGCCCTTGAGGTTGTTCAGGTCCACCACCACCACGCTGATGGGCCAAGGGCCATGGCGTTCCAGCCGGTTGATCTCGTCGGTGAAGAAGGAGCGGTTGCGCAGGCCGGTCAAGGCGTCGTGCATGCCCAGGTATTCCAGGTAAGCCTCGGCCTTTTTGCGGGCACTGATGTCGGTCAGGGACACCAGCACCTTGTCCCAACGCTCCTCGTGGCCTGGCAATACCGAGAACTGCAGGTACACGTGCACCTTTTCGCCATCCAGTGCGTAGTTCACCACTTCGCGTTGCTGGAACAGCTTGCCACTCCAGAGGTCCAACAGTTGCTCGGCGAAATGCGGGCGCATGTCATCTCGGAAGATCTTGTCGGTCTGGGCCAGCAAAGAGGCCTTGTCGGCCGCGCGGAACATGTGCACGGTTTGCTGATTGATGTCCAGCACGCGGATCTCTTGCAAACAGCGGGTGACGAATTCGGGGTGCACATCCAGGAAGACCCGGAAATCGACGATGCTCTGGCCTCGCACTTCTTCAATCAACTGCTTGATGCCCGTGAAGTCTTCAAGCCACAAGGACACCGGCGAGTGCTCGAACAGGCCTTTGGCTTCCAGCTCACTGGCGCGCAGGGCACGCTCGGTGCGAGACCGTTCGGTGGTGTCCTCAATCGCCAACAGCACGCGTGACCAGCTGTCCTCATGGCCAGGCAGGATGTTGGCTTTCAAGGAAATCGACAGGCGCTCGCCATGCAGGGTGTAGTTCACCGTCTGGCTGGCAAACTGGGTTCGGCCAGCCCAAAGCTGCGCCAGCTCTTCAATGTGCTGCTCGAACATGTCGTCGCGGAAAACCTGGTGCAAGTTGGACGACAACTCGTCAAGATCGCGCGCGCCATAAAGCGACAAGGTGCGCTGGTTCACCCTCAGGATGCGAATGCACTTGGAGCATTCGGCCACCCGCAGCGGGTGCTGGTGCAAAAAGGCGCGCAGGTCGGTCACGCCCTCCTCGCGCCACTGCGCGAACAACGCTTTCAATGCGCTGTAATCCTCCAGCCAGAGCGACACGGGTGCCAGCTCAAACATGTCGGCATAGAGATCGTCCATCGCGATGGGTCTTTCCAGAGAGCTCAAAAAAGTGATCAGCAAGGCAGCAGTGCAAGCATAACGGCCATTGCTTCAAAAGCCGAGCCAGCAGGCATGATGGCGTCTTTTCGCCTCTTTGCACCACTTCGTCATGACTTCCAGCTTCATGCGCACGGCCTTGGTTCTGGGTCTGTTGACCGCCATCGGCCCCTTTGCCATTGACATGTACCTGCCGGCCTTGCCGGCCATCGGGCAAAGCCTGCACGCGGACACCAGTGCCGTGCAATGGAGCTTGATGGCCTTCTTCCTGTCGCTGGGCTTGTGCCAGCTGATCTACGGGCCTTGGTCAGACATGGTGGGCCGCAAGACACCGTTGTACGTGGGCCTCGTGCTGTTTGCCTTGACCAGCGTGGCCTGCGGCCTGGCACAAGACATCCACACCCTGACTTTCTGGCGCTTCATCCAGGGCATCGGGGCCTGCGCCACCATGGCCATTCCCCGGGCCATCGTCCGTGACCTGCACACTGGGGCTGATGCCGCCCGGCTGATGTCCCTGCTCATGCTGGTGTTCAGCGTGTCGCCCGTGCTGGCGCCGCTGGCGGGCAGCATCGCCATCGAACTGGCCAGTTGGCGCGCGGTGTTCTGGGCCGTGACCGTGGCGGCCGTGCTGGGCTTGGTGCTCACAGCCACCATGCTGCCCGAAACCCGGCCACCCGCCGAGCGCATTGGCAGCAACCTGGCCAGCGCCTGGGCAGGCTACGTCACCCTGATGAAAGACCGGCACTTTCTGGGCCTGACCTTCATTGGCGGCTTTGGCATGGCCAGCTTCTTCGTCTACCTGGCCAACTCGTCGTTCGTGTTGATCCAGGGCTATGGCCTCACGCCCACGGTCTACAGCTTCTTCTTCTCGATCAATGCCGTGGCCTTCATCGGCACAGCGCAACTGACCGGTTGGCTCACCAAGCGGTTCGGGCTGCAAGGCGTGGTCAAGGTGGCGGCCATCGGCTATGTGTTGCCGCTGATCGCGCTGGTGGTGGTGTTCGCCATGGGCGTGCAACGGCTTGATGTGCTGGCCATCTTGCTGTTCATCGGCTATGGTTTCCTGGGCCTCATCATCCCGACGACCTCTGTGCTGGCACTGGACAACCATGGCGACATCGCCGGCACCGCCTCAGCCCTGCTGGGCACTTTGCAGATGGTGACGGGCGCCATCGTGGTGGCGCTGATGGGCCTGTTCATGGACGGCTCGGCCCTGAGCATGGTGGTGGGGATCACGGTCTGTGCGCTCATCACCTGGGTGATCACATGGCTCACGCTCAGGCACTCGGCCCAGCATGGGCATACTGCCGCCTGAACTTTCCAGGGAATCACCCAGATGAAGCACCCCACCCCAGGCGCAGCCCAGCGCAACAAACCCGGCACGGTGCTGTTCGCCAGCCTGATCGGCACCACGGTCGAATTTTTCGACTTCTACATCTATGCCACGGCGGCGGTTTTGATCTTCCCGAGAGCGTTTTTCCCGTCGTCCGACCCGACGGCCGCGACCTTGCAATCGCTGATCACCTTTGCCCTGGCCTTCTTCGCCCGGCCCGTGGGCTCGGCGGTGTTCGGCCACTTCGGTGACCGCATCGGGCGCAAGGCCACCCTGGTCGGTGCCTTGCTGACCATGGGCATCTCGACAGTCGCCATTGGCCTGCTGCCCACGTACGAAACGATCGGGACCTGGGCGCCCTTGCTCCTGGCCGTGTGTCGCTTTGGTCAGGGCTTCGGGCTGGGCGGGGAATGGGGTGGCGCCGTGTTGTTGGCCACCGAAAACGCCCCGCCCGGCAAGCGAGCCTGGTACGGCATGTTCCCGCAGTTGGGCGCGCCCATCGGCTTCTTCATGTCGGGCGGCATCTTTTTGTGGCTGGGCGAGGTGCTGACCGAAGAGCAGTTCTTCAACTTTGGCTGGCGCATCCCTTTCCTGGCCAGCGCCTTGCTGGTGTTCGTGGGCTTGTATGTGCGCTTCAAGATCACCGAAACCCCCGTGTTCCAGAACGTGCTGAACCACAATCAGCGTGTCAAGGTGCCCGTGGTGACGGTGTTCCGTGACCACACCAAGGTCCTGGTGCTGGGGACACTGGCCGCGCTGGCCACCTTCGTGCTGTTCTATTTGATGACGGTGTTCGCCTTGAGCTGGGGTACCAGCGCCCTGCACTACTCGCGCCGCGATTTCCTGGAGATCCAACTGTTCGCGGTGCTGTTCTTCGCGCTGTGCATTCCGCTGTCGGCCTGGCTGGCCGACAAATATGGCCGCCGCGGCACCCTGATCTGGGTGTCGGCCGCCATTGTGGTTTTTGGCTTCTCGATGAGCTCGCTGTTTGGCGCCGGCAATGCTTTGGGCGTGACCCTGTTCCTGTCCGTGGGCTTGGGGCTCATGGGCATGACCTATGGACCGCTGGGCACGCTGCTGTCGGAGATGTTCCCAACCGCCGTGCGCTACACCGGCTCGTCCATGACCTTCAATTTCGCTGGCATCCTGGGTGCTTCACTGGCGCCCTATCTGGCCACCACCCTGGCCACCCGGTACGGCCTGGCCTATGTGGGCTACTACCTGTCCATCGCCGCCGCCATCAGCCTGTTGGCCTTGTGGCTGTCCAAACCGGGCAGCGACAGCGATTTCGACGCCTGAGCCATCACCGGAACACACTCACCGCCTCGACCAGGCGCGCCGCCTGCTCTTTCAGGCCCTCAGACGCGGCGGCGCTTTGCTCCACCAAGGCCGCGTTTTGTTGCGTGATCTGGTCCAGGTGGCTGACCGCCTGGCCGACCTGTGTGATGCCGCCGCTCTGCTCTCGGGTGGCCGAACTGATTTCGGCGATCAGATCCGACACGCGTTGAACCTGGTTCACCACATCGTCCATGGTCTTGCCGGCGTCGTCCACCTGCTTGGCGCCCGACTCCACCTTTTCAACACTGGCATTGATCAGGTGTTTGATTTCCTTCGCAGCTTCGGCGCTGCGCTGAGCCAGGCTGCGCACCTCGCCAGCCACCACGGCAAAACCACGTCCCTGCTCGCCGGCACGTGCCGCTTCCACCGCGGCATTCAGCGCCAGGATGTTGGTCTGGAAAGCAATGCCATCGATGACGCCGATGATGTCGGCGATCTTCTTGGAGCTGTGGGTGATCTCGTTCATGGTGTGGACCACTTCAGACACCGCTTGGCCGCCCTTGCTCGCCGCATGGCTGGCCGTGCCAGACAGCTCATTGGCCTGCGTGGCGGTGTCGGCGCTGCTCTTCACGGTCGCCGTCATCTGCGTCATGGTTGACGCCGTTTGCTGGACGCTGGAGGCCGCGGCCTCGGTGCGTGATGCCAGGTCATTGTTGCCTTGCGCGATCTCGTTGATGGCCGTTTGCACGTTGACGACCTGTGCACTGACGTCATCAATCAGCCAGCGGAACATCAATCCCAGTTGGCTGATCGAGCGCAAGGTCATGCCGACCTCGTCGACCCGGTTCATCTGGATCGGGTTCTGGGTTTCACCCGAAGCCACCCGCAAGGCCTGCTGGCAGAGCTGCTCAACTGGCCGCGTTACCTGGGCCTCCAGCCACCACGCGGCCAACAGCGACAGCGTGCTCATCACGGCCGTGAAGGCCGCCACCGACGCACCACCCAAGCCCAGCGCCCAGGCGCCCATCACGCTGGCCGGCAGCAGTGCCAGCAAGGCCGCCCGGACGCGCCACCGCACCGGCATGGTCTGCAAACACGAAGCCCAGCTCATCAACCCGGTCCGCGACACCAGCCCTTTGTGGAAGCGGCGCCCGCCCGTCTCACCGGCTTGGAATTTTTTATAAAGAGTTTGCGCTGCGTCAATTTCTTCGCGAGACGCCTTGGTGCGCACCGACAGGTAGCCTGTGGGCCGACCTTGGCGGATGACCGGCATGGCGCTCGCGCGCACCCAGTAGTGGTCGCCTGTTTTGCGGCGATTTTTCACGATGCCCGTCCAGGGCTGGCCCCCTTTGAGGGTGGCCCACATGTCGGCAAAGGCCTCCTTGGGCATGTCCGGATGGCGCACCAGGTTGTGGGGGTGCCCCTGCAATTCCTCGCGGCTGTAGCCGCTGATCGCCACGAATGCGGCGTTGGCGTAGGTGATGTGGCTTTGCAGATCCGTGGTCGACATCAAAGTCGCATCGGCGGGAAAGTCAAACTCTTGTTGGGTGACGGGCTGGTTGTTGCGCATGAAAGATCGAGGCCATGGTCAAAGAAAGCCCCTTGTTATCGGCGGAAATGCCGGCAACTTCAGTGTTCAGCCGCCAGCGCGCTTGACGATCCAGCCTTGCTTCTGCAAGAAAGCCATGACGGTATCGACATGGTCGCCCTGCACCTCGACCACGCCATCCTTGACGGTGCCACCGCAACCGCAGGCAGCCTTGAGCTGCTTGCCCAACTGGTTGAGGGCCACATCGTCCAGCGGCACGCCCTTGACCAGGGTCACGCCCTTGCCTTTGCGCCCTTTGGTTTCGCGCGATACCCGCACGATGCCGTCGGATGCGGGCAAGTTCACTTTCTTGCCGCACACGCATTGCGCCACGGCCTGGCGGCACTCGGGGCAAGTGCGACCCAGTTCGGTGGAGTAAACCAGCCCACCGCTCGATTTTTGAGGTTTCATGGCCTTGATTGATGAGTGTCTGTCACAGGGTTGCCACAATACAGCGATACCGTCCGAGCCATGAGCCCCACCGACGACGACCTGATCCGACGCATCCACCGCGACCTGCAAGACAGCTACGACGAAGAGCTTGAACTAGAGCTGGACGACCACGACAACGTGGACAAGGAAAGCCGCAAACAGTACTTCAACGAACTGTTCCGTTTGCAGGGTGAGCTGGTCAAGCTCCAGGACTGGGTGGTGAACACCGGCCACAAGGTGGTGATCCTGTTCGAGGGCCGCGACGCAGCCGGCAAGGGTGGCGTGATCAAGCGCATCACGCAACGCCTGAACCCCCGCGTGGCCCGCGTGGCAGCCCTGCCCGCGCCCAATGACCGCGAGCGCACGCAATGGTATTTTCAACGCTATGCCTCGCACCTGCCGGCCGCGGGCGAGATGGTGCTTTTTGACCGCAGCTGGTACAACCGCGCCGGCGTCGAGCGCGTGATGGGCTTTTGCACCGATGACCAATACGAAGAGTTCTTCCGCTCGGCGCCCGAGTTTGAGCGGATGCTGGTGCGCTCGGGCATCCAGCTGATCAAATATTGGTTTTCAATCTCGGATGAAGAGCAGCAATTGCGCTTCATGGGCCGCATCCACGACCCGCTCAAGCAATGGAAGCTCAGCCCAATGGACCTGGAATCGCGCCGCCGCTGGGAGGACTACACCCGCGCCAAGGAGGTCATGCTGGAGCGCACGCACATCGCCGAGGCGCCGTGGTGGGTGGTCCAGGCCGACGACAAGAAGAAGGCCCGGCTGAACTGCATCCACCACCTGCTGCAGCAAATGCCTTACCGTGAAATCGAGCGCCCGGCCATCGTGCTGCCACCGCGAGAACGCCACCAGGACTACGCCCGCCAGCCGGTGCCGCCCGACATCGTCGTGCCCGAGATCTATTGAAAACCGCATGGCTTGACCCTCGTTCGAGACAGGCGCAAAGTGGGGGAGTCTTGGCAACGAGGACCCATCATGAAAACCTTCATGCTTGAACCGCGCATGCTGACCATGGGCGGTGTGTTCTACCCCACGGGCTATGTTTTCGCCATGTTCCCCAACCTGGAAGATGCCGACAAGGTGGGCGCCGCTTTGCAGGGCGCTGGATTCCACAGCGATGACATTATGCTGTTGAAACCCGAGGCCATCCTGGACCAGGTCAGCCCCACCGTCCCAGCCGCGCCGGGGCCCATGCCTTCTGTGGGCAGCGAAGCGGCCACCGTGCGCCAGTACACACAATTGGCACGTCAGGGCCACTGCGCGCTGCTGGTTCACGCCGCATCCGAACGCAGCACCCAGCGCTTGATGGAAGTCGTGCACACCGTGCCTTTTTCAATGGCTGAAAAGTACCACTTCCTCGCCATGGAGCACCTGCACTGAGGCTCCAACCAGGGCGGTCTCACGCTCACGGGTCACGTGATAAAGTGACGGGGTCATTGGGGAGTAGCCGCCCTGTTTCCCACAGGGGCATGCGTCAACACACTTGGCCTTTCGGCCATGGCGCTTGCAGCTTCACGCCTGGCAAGACCTTTGACCACATCGCCTCCGCTCGGGCCGGGGATGCGTGTGGTCATCGGTATTCATGCCGGCCCTGGAGAATCCCATGCAAGCTTTCCTCGTTTCCACCGGCGTCGTGGCGCTGGCCGAAATCGGTGACAAAACCCAACTCCTTTCATTGCTGCTGGCCGCCAAGTTCAAGCGGCCCGTGCCCATCATCGCGGGGATTTTCGTGGCGACCTTGCTGAACCACGGCATGGCGGGGCTGGTGGGTGGCTGGGTGTCCGAGCACATCGGCCCCGATGTGTTGCGCTGGGTGCTGGGCGTGTCGTTTCTGGCCATGGCGGTCTGGACGCTGATCCCCGACAAGCTGGACGATGGCGAATCCACCTCGCTACAACGGTTTGGCGTGTTCGGCACCACGGTGCTGGCCTTTTTTCTGGCCGAGATGGGTGACAAGACCCAAGTGGCCACGGTGGCGCTGGCCGCGCGCTACAACGATTTGATGTCGGTGGTCATGGGCACCACCATCGGCATGATGCTGGCCAATGTGCCCGCCGTGCTGCTGGGCGACATCGTGGTCCGCAAGGTGTCCATGCGTCTGGTACACGGCATCGCCGCCCTGATGTTCGCCGTCTTGGGCCTGCTGGCATTGCTGGACGTGGGCAGCTTTTTCTAGGCAGGGCCGGCCTTCGTTTTTACGACATTTTTACGCCCGGCATGACAGAATTTTCAACAGCGAGATGCTTCAGCCACTAACCTGAAGCATCACCGCCAGAAACCCTTTCATGCCCGAATCCCTGCCTTCGTCCACCGCCTTGTGGGGCCGCCCCCGCTGGCAGCGCCATCTGATGGCCTTGGTGGCATGCGGCGTCACCACGGCGTTGACGCTGCCACTGCACGAATGGCTGGACCCGGTCAACACCGTCATGCTTTTCCTGCTGACCGTGGTCTTCGTGGCCACGCAATTGGGGCGTGGCCCGGCGGTACTGGCCTCCTTTTTCAGCGTGGCCCTCTTTGATTTTTTCTATGTGCCGCCACGCTGGTCATTTGCAGTCAGCGATGTGCAGTACCTGCTCACCTTGCTGGTGATGCTGGCGGTGGCCCTGGTCATTGGTCACCTCACCATCGGCTTGCGTCAGCGCGCTGAACAGGCGCTGCGCGTCGCGCAGCAGTCACGGGCTCTGTATTCGCTGGCGCAAACCCTGGCCGGGGCGTTGACCACCGAGCAGGTGGCTCACGCCAGCCGCGAGTTTGTCCACAGTCAGCTCGGCGCCCGGTTGACGTTGCTGGTGCCCGATGCCCAGGAAGAACTGCACGCCATCGAGCCTGCCCACGCTCCCACCGGCAACACGGCCTGGCTGGTGGCCAAGACGGTGTACCGCGATCAACAAGGCGTGGAGTCACACCAGATCGGCTCTGAGCAGGACGCCCACGTGGTGCTGCCCCTGGCGGGCGCCACCCGGGCGCGCGGCGTGCTCATGGTCAGTGCGGCGGGCCCCGCAGGGCTGCAGCTTCACGCCCAGCGCCCCTTGATCGAAGCGGTGTCATCGCTGGTCGCCATCTCGCTGGAGCGGCTGCATTTCGTGGAGGTGGCCCAACGCACCCAATTGGAGATGAGCGCCGAGCGTCTGCGCAGCTCCATCCTGTCGGCCCTGTCGCACGACATCCGCACGCCGCTCACATCCTTGTATGGCTTGGCCGATTCGCTGAGGCTTGTCCAGCCCCCACTGCCCAAAGCACCTGGGGAGATGGCCACGGCCATCCGCGACCAGGCCATGCGCCTGCACCGCATGGTCAGCAACCTGCTGGACATGGCGCGCTTGCAGTCAGGCCTGGACACGGGCCAAGTGCGCCTCAGGCTGGAATGGCAGCCGCTGGAGGAAGTCATCGGGGCCAGCATCCAGACGCTGGGCCAAAGCCTGCACCAACACCCCGTGCAAGTGGACCTGCCCGACGACCTGCCCCTGGTGTCAATCGACGCGGTGCTGATGGAACGCGTGTTTGGCAACCTGCTGGAGAACGCCAGCAAGTACGCCCCCCTGGGCAGCACCATTCACATTGGCGCAAGCGTGCAGGGCGATGTCGTGCAGATCATGGTCAGCAATGCCGGGCCGGGCTTCGCGGCCGACAGTCTGCACAAGGTCTTTGGCTTGTTCGAGCGCGGCGTGCAAGAGTCCAATGTGCCAGGCGTGGGCCTGGGGCTGGCCATCTGCCGCGCCATCGTCGAAGCCCATGGTGGCCGCATCGAAGCCTTGAACCCGGCCGAAGGCGGCGCGCAAGTGCGCTTCAGCCTGCCCTTGGGCTCGCCGCCCACCATCGAGCCCGAGAACCTCAGTGGAGTTGGCCCATGACCCAACCCACCGTGCTCGTGGTCGAAGACGACCCCCACATCCGCCGCTTCGTGCACGCCGCGCTGGAAAGCGAAGGCTGCCACGTGGTGGACAGCGACACCATGGCCCAGGGCCTGATCTCGGCCGGCACGCGCCAGCCCGACATGGTCGTCCTGGACCTGGGCTTGCCCGATGGCAACGGCCTTCAGTTCGTGCAGGACCTGCGCACCTGGTCCAGCATGCCGGTGCTGGTGCTGTCAGCCCGCACCGCCGAGACGGACAAGATCGAGGTGCTGGACGCAGGCGCCGACGACTACCTCACCAAGCCCTTCTCGGTCGGCGAACTGCTGGCCCGCGTGCGAGCCCTGCTGCGGCGCGGGCGCAAAGGCACCGAGGCCGAGCAGCCCCTGTTCAGTTTTAGCGATGTCGAGGTTGACCTGGTGCGGCGCCAAGTCACGCGCGCCGGCCAGCCCGTGCACCTCACGCCCATCGAGTACCGCCTGCTGGGTGTGCTGCTGGCCAACGCGGGCAAGGTGATGACGCACCGCCACCTGCTGCGCGATGTCTGGGGCCCGGCCTATGTTGACAGCAACCACTACCTGCGCATCTACGTGGGGCACTTGCGGCACAAGCTTGAAAACGACCCGGCGCAACCGCGCCATTTCCTGACCGAAACCGGCGTGGGCTACCGTTTCCACTCCGGCCACTAGGAGTTCTCATGTCATCCAACCCCCAAGGGACATCGCGCCTGAGCGCTTTGACCCTGGCCGCCCTGGGCATCGTCTTTGGCGACATCGGCACCAGCCCGCTGTACGCCTTCAAGGAAGCGTTCTCCGGCCCGCACGGCATGCCCGCCACGCCCGAATCGGTGTTGGCCACCTTGTCGGCGCTGCTGTGGGCCGTGGTCATCATCATCTCCCTCAAGTACGTGTGGGTGGTGCTGAAGTACGACAACGATGGCGAAGGCGGCGTGCTGGCCCTGACCGCCCTGGCCCACCGGCTCACCAACGACAGCTCGCGGCGCTCCATCCTGGTGATCAGCGCGGGCGTGTTCGCCGCCGCATTGTTCTATGGCGATGCCATCATCACGCCGGCCATCTCGGTGCTGTCGGCGGTAGAAGGCATCAGCATCGCCACGCCGCGCTTCGAGCACTTCATCGTGCCCATCACCATCGGCATCCTGGTGGGTCTGTTCCTGATCCAGAAGCATGGCACGGGCAGCGTGGGCAAGCTCTTCGGCCCGGTCACGGTGCTGTGGTTCCTGAGCTTGGCCGCCTTGGGCGGGATCAGCATTGCCCAGACGCCCGAGGTGCTGCAGGCGCTCAACCCGATGCACGCCATCCGCTTTGCCATTGACCGCCCGCCCAGCGCCTTCCTGCTGCTGTCGGCCGTGTTCCTGGGCCTGACCGGCGGTGAAGCGCTGTACGCCGACATGGGCCACTTCGGGGCCAAGGCCGTGCGCCTGGCTTGGTATGGCCTGGTCTTCCCCAGCCTGATCATCAACTACTTTGGCCAAGGCGCGCTGGTGCTGCGCGATGCCTCGGCCGTCAGCAATCCCTTTTTCCTGATGGCCCCGTCGGCCCTGTTGATCCCGCTGGTCATCTTGGCCACGGCGGCCACAGTGATCGCCTCGCAGGCCACCATCTCGGGCGCCTATTCGATGACCCTGCAAGCCAGCCGCCTGGGCTACATGCCGCGCATCCGCATCCTGCACACCTCCGACAAGGAGAAAGGCCAGATCTACATCCCCAGCGTGAACTGGCTGATGCTGCTGGCGGTGATCCTGCTGGTCATGTCCTTCAAGTCATCGGGCGCACTGGCCGCCGCCTATGGCATTGCCGTGTCAGGCACGATGATCATCACCACCTTGCTGACCGCGTTCGTCACCCTGATCAGCGCCCGCGTGATGCGCTTGCCCATCCTGGCGGCCCTGGGACTGTTCGGGGTGTTGGAGCTGGGCTTCTTCGCCTCCAACCTGACCAAGCTGGGAGATGGCGGCTGGTTCCCCCTGGCCCTGGGCGCGGCCATCTTCCTGATGCTCACCACCTGGAAGCGAGGCAGCCAACTGGTGGCCGACCAGCGCCGCAAGATCGACATTCCCATGGTTGATTTTCTGGAAGGCCCCATGCCCGATGTGCCCCGCGTGGCGGGCACCGCCGTCTACCTCACGTCCGACCCCACCATCGTGCCCAGCGCTTTGTTCCACAACCTGAAGCACTACAAGGTCATGCACAGGCAAACGGTTTTCTTGCACGTGGTGAACGAGAACACACCTTATGTGAGCGACAGCCAGCGCCTGGAGGTGCTGAACGTGGCGCCAGGGTTTTTCATGGCCACGGTGCGTTTCGGCTTTCGCGAAGAGCCCGACATCCCGCAAGCCTTGGCCTTGCTGCAACTGTCGAGCCTGGACTTGAACCCCATGAGCACCACCTTCTTCGTGGCACGTTCCACCATCGCCGACGGCCCCGGCGCCCTGCCCGCCTGGCGCTGCGCCCTGTATGGGTGGATGACGCGCCAGGCCGAAGGCGCCGCCACCTACTACCGCTTGCCAGCCAACCAGGTGGTGGAGTTGGGCACGCAGGTGATGCTGTAACACCATTCAATGTCGCTCAGAGGCGTGCGCACCTCGGCCTGCTCGATGCGCAGGTCAAAGGGGGCTTGCAAACCCACCAGGTTGAAATCGGCCCGGTTCAAGACGTCGGCCTGCAGCTTGGCATGCACGGGCACCGACAGGTGCATGGTGGTGCGAACCGGCACCTTGATGGGCTCACTCACCCGGCCAGTCACCTTCACATCCAGCGCCAAAGGCAACTGCACCTTGATCGGCACCGTGAGGTGCACCGGCACCTTGAAGGTGACTGGCACCATGACGTTCATGGCCGGCAGCCACGACACCACGGGGATCTTCATTTCCACCTCGGTCGACACCGGGATGTCCTGGTCGAAGCTGACGCTGGTGTCCACCGGCACGGTGGTGTTGATGACGGCCTGAGCGCTCAGCTTGTTCACCAATTGCACGCTCACCGGCTGGTCGATGGGCACGGCCACCTTGGACTGGGTGTCCAGCCGCAGGTGCAGCGGCGTGTGCACTTCGGCCCGTGCGGGCATGCCGGTGGGCAGGCGCAAGGTGACGGTTTGATCGCGCAGGGCCACTACGGACTGCCAATGCTGTCGCACTTGCCAGGCCGCCCCCGCGACCAGAGCGGACCAGATCAGCGCGGCGCCCACCATCACCAGCACCACGTCCCGCCGGCGCACGGGCCGGTGCCAGCCCCGCCGAGGCGGCAGCGTCGTGGTCAAGGTTGGCGCTCAAGCTGCACGGCGTTCAGCGGCAACTTGATGTCCATGTGGGTCAGGCCCGCCTTCACCGTCTGGCTTGGGAAGCTCAAAGTCGCATTGACAGGCGCGGTCACGGGCAGGCTGAACGACTCACGGATGGGCACCACCGTGTCCATGACCGTGTCGATGCGGGCACTCAAGGGTTCGGCCAAGCGGATCAGCGCGGGCGTGTTCAAGGAAACGGGCACCTGCTTGCGCACAGGGATCACCAGGCTGATGGGCACGTCGGCCTTGAGCGGCACCTTGCCCTGGATCGGCAAGGTGACGGCAAAGCCCAGGATGCGCGTCTTGACCTTGGTGTCCAGGTCGATCACCTGGTCAACATGCAAGGTGTGCTCGATGGGCACGTCAAAGTTGATGGGGACCGAAGTTTCAACGCTCACCGTGAGCGGAATGGGTTCGGTGATGGGGATGCTGAGCGTTTCGTGAACGGGCACCTTCACCCGCAGGTTCTGATCGATCCGCACCTCGATCTTGTTGCTGACCGAAGCCCGCACGGCCAACTCGGACGGCATGCTGATGCTCGCCGCCTGATCGCGCAACACCACATGGGCGGCCAGGTTCTGCCAAGCCCAGTGGGCCCCGAAAACGGCCACGGCCGTCATCACGAGCAGCAAAGCCAGGGTGCTCAGGAGCAGCGTGCGCCAAGTGAGGGGTGAAGACGGGGGCTCATGCATATGCGCCTCACTCTACCGCACACCCGCGTGGTCAGATCCTCACATGAACCACATGAGGCCAGGGCAAACAACGGATCTGCACGGTGGCGCGCAGCGCACCCGCCGCCAGGATCACCTGGTAATCCGACGAAAAGCGGCCCTCGGCCAAGCGCTGGTGGATCGTCCAAGGGCCCACACTCAGGCGTGACAAGAGGCGCGCGGCTCCGTCACGGACAGGTGAGATGACGGCGCTACCTTGGGCGGCCTGGACCAGCAAGGCCTCGATGTCCTGCGGCGCTGGCTTGCGGTGGGCAACCAAGCGGTGGTGGGCACCCGGGGCGTGGCCGCCTAGGTCCAGCGCCTTGTCAGCCACGTGGGCCGCTTCGTGTTCATGCGCCGAATTGCTCATCACTGCACCTTGAACTTGAATTTGCCGTCCTTGCCCGCACTGACCTTGATCTTGCCGATCTCCTGGCCCTCGGCCATGCGCGCCAGCACGCTGTCGGCGATCTCGGGCAGCAAGGTGCCGTTCAGGATGTGGTCAACCGCCCGGGCGCCAGTGTCCACCTCGGTACACCGGCTGAGCACGGCCTCCATCAGGGCCTCGTCATAATCAAGCACCGCCTGGTGGTTGGCTGCCACGCGCTGCGCGATGCGGTCCAGCTTGAGCCGGATCACGTTGAGCAACACGTCATCACTCAAGGGGTAGTAAGGAACGACCTTGGTGCGCCCGATGAAGGCCGGCTTGAAGGTTTTGTACAAGGTGGGCCGCAGGGCCTCGGCCAGCGCCTCGGCGCCGGGCAACTCGCCTGGCGACTTCATCACGGTACCACCCGCTGCCTCATCGTGCTTGAAGCAGGCTTGCATGATGCCCTGCGAGCCCACGTTGGAGGTCAGAATGATGACCGTGTTGCGGAAGTCGATCTCACGGCCCTCGGCATCGTCCATCAGGCCCTTGTCGAACACCTGGAAGAACATCTCCAGCACATCCGGGTGCGCCTTCTCGACTTCGTCCAGCAGGACGACGCTGTAGGGCTTGCGGCGCACGGCTTCGGTCAGCACCCCACCCTCGCCGTAACCCACGTAACCGGGAGGCGAGCCCTTCAAGCCGCTGACACTGTGCGCCTCCTGGTACTCGCTCATGTTGATGGTGATCAGGTTGCGCTCGCCGCCATACAGGATGTCGGCCAGGGCCAGCGCGGTTTCGGTCTTGCCGACGCCGCTGGGGCCCACGAACAGGAACACGCCCTTGGGCTTGTTGGGATCCTCCAGACCAGCGCGGGCAGTGCGCACGCGCTGGGCAATGGCGGCCAAGGCATGGTCCTGGCCAATCACGCGCTCTTGCAAGGTGGTGTGCAAATGGCGCACCGTCTTGATTTCGTCCTTGACCATCTTGCCCAAGGGGATGCCGGTCCAGGCGGCCACGATTTCGGCGACCACGTGGCCGTCGACCTGCATGGGCACCAGTGGCGCCTCGCCTTGCAACGCGGCCAACTCGGCCTGCTTGAGCGACAAGAGCTCGTGCTCCGGGCTGGCATGGGTGATGGCCGCCTTCTTGCGGCCCTTGGTGGCGGCCTTGGCGCCGTCGTCCATCACCGGTTCACCGATGTCAGACTCGCTGGCGCGGCTTTCCAACCTGGCGCGCAGGTCACGGATGTCGGCCACCAATTGCTGCTCGAAAATCCAGCGTTCTTCGTCAGCTGCCAAGGTGGCCTGGATGGCGGTGCGTTCTGCTTGCAGTTCATCCAGGCGGGTGCCATGGCTGGCACCGCTGGCCACCTCTCGTTTCAAGGCGCTGGATTCGGCGTCCAGGCGCTCAATGCGTTTGCGCGCGTCCTCAATGCGGGCAGGCGTGGCGCTTTGGCCCAGGGCAACCTTGGCACAAGCCGTGTCCAGCACGCTGATGGCCTTGTCGGGCAACTGGCGGCCACTGATGTAGCGGGCCGACAGGCGAACAGCTTCCAGAATGGCTTCGTCGAACAGGCGCACCCCAAAGTGCTTTTCCATCAAGGGCGCCATGCCGCGCAGCATGGCGCAGGCCAGCTCTTCGCTGGGCTCTTCCACCTTCACCACCTGAAAGCGCCGGGCCAGGGCCGCGTCTTTTTCAAAGTATTTCTTGTACTCACCCCAGGTGGTGGCAGCGATGGTACGCAGCTCGCCCCGGGCCAGCGCCGGCTTGAGCAAATTGGCCGCGTCGTTCTGGCCAGCCTGCCCGCCCGCGCCAATCATGGTGTGCGCTTCGTCAATGAACAGGATGATGGGCTGCGGACTTTTCTTGACCTCGTCGATCACGTTCTTCAGGCGGTTCTCGAACTCGCCCTTGACCGACGCCCCCGCCTGCAGCAGGCCCATGTCCAACACGTGGATGGCCACACATTGCAAGGAGGACGGCACATCGCCCAAGGCCACGCGCAGCGCCAGCCCTTCCACCACCGCGGTCTTGCCCACGCCGGCTTCGCCCGTCAGGATGGGGTTGTTCTGTCTGCGGCGCATCAGGATGTCGATGGCCTGGCGGATCTCGGCATCGCGGCCAATGACCGGATCCACCTTGCCGTCCTGCGCACGTTGCGTGAGGTTGGTGGTGAACTGGTCCAAGGCCGGCGTCTTGCCTGCCAGGGTGGCGCTGGCATCGGCCTGGTCGCCCGTCTCCGCAGGCTGACCAAGGTGCATGGCCCGCGCAGCCTCTTGCGAGCCCTGCGTTACCTCGGCCAACTTGTGCCTCAGATCCTCCAGCTTGAAGCCGCCAAACAGCCTGGAGCCGCGGTAAGCCAATTGACTGAGCGATGGTTCGGTCAACAAGGCCATCAGCAAGTGGGCACTGCGGATGCCCGGAGAAGCCTGCGACTCCAGCGACGCAATCAACCAGCCATGCTCCAGCAGCACAGGCAGGTGGCTGGAGAACACCGGCGTGCGGCTGTTGCCGGTCTTGAAGCGGCCCAACTCGGATTCGAGGTCGCGCTGCAATTCGGTGGTGGAGACACCAAAGCGCCGGCACAGCACCACCAGGTCGCTTTGCGGCTGCTCGAGCAGGGCCAAAAACAGATGCTCCAAATCCACCTCGTAGTGGCCACGCCCCATGCACAGGCTGGCGGCCCGCTCCGCCGCGCGGCGGGTGGTGTCATTGAGTTTGGAGATCAAGGTCTTGAGGTTTTGGCTCATGGTGATGACAGCGTTGAATGTTTTTTATGGTGATGTGACGTCAGGCCGCCGCGTGGATGTCGTACCGCACATCGGCGCGGTCTTCGTTGGCAGGCCTTGTTTGCAAGAAAGTGTCCCAACCCAGGCAGGCTTCGGTGAGCGTGCGCTTGGAGTCCAGCGCACTGCCCCGCACGTCGTCCTGGCGCAAGCGAAGGTTGACCTCGAACTCCAGGCTCACGCCATTCAACAGGGTCAGCAACTCGCGCAAGGCCAAAGCCCCCGGGGCCCCGGGCAAAAAGCGCCGGAACCGGACATGGTCGAGCGAGCCCAACACAATGCGCATGCGCAGGTCGCGTTGCCAAACCCGCTCACCCAGCATGGCCGACTGTCCCAGGCCGCCATGGCCTGGTCGGCCCAGGTATTGGCGCCCAGCCTCGGGCAGGGTGTACCAGCGGCCCACGAACTGCTCCAGCGCCACTGGCACGTCCAGGTAGCCTTGCAGCAGCTGCTGCAACTGGCGGGCCGACAAAGTGCGCTGCTGCAAGGTGCCTGCATGAAAGGCCAGGGCCTCGTCGGCCACGCCTGTTCGCTCGGTGTCCAGGCGGCCGCGCAGTGCCTTCTGACCGATACCCGCCAACGCCAGGACCACGGGCATGAAGCGCTGGCGCCGGTCGCCTTCGTATTGGATGTGCAGGCGGTGCTTTTTCCAGGCCTGGTAGAACAGCATCACGGCCCGGTGGCTGAACACATCCATGAAGGCCCGGGCGGCATGGTCCTTCTGGTACAACTCACGCTGGGCCAGCGACTCGGTGTAATGCAGCGGCAAGGTACCCGTGACGCCCAATAGCCCCATGAAAGCTGGCGTCAGGTCGATGCGGTCAATGTCTTGCGGGCCTGCAGTGTGCTCGGGCACGTTGCCATCCGGGCGCCGGTGCACGAGCAGCGACTCGATCTCGCTGACGGGAAAGCCCAGTGAGATCGAATTGCGGAAATTGAGCTTGTTCAAGCCTTCAGGCGTGGCCAGCCACCGCTCCAGCAGGCGCACCGCCTGGAAGAAGCCAAACTGCTGCGGCTCGCGCAGCAGTTGCTCGATCACACCAGTGGTTTGTCGCCGTTGCGGGGCGGGCATGTCAGCACCTCTTCCTGTGTGCGAGCCGACACGATGGTCAACTGCGTGAAACTGTTGACGTGAACGTACAGGCCAAAGAAATAGTCCATCACCGCGGCCAGCAAACCCAGGCCCGTGCCCACGAAACTGTCTTCGTCCACGGTCAGCCGCACTTGGGTACCGCGCACGAAGGTGGCGAAGGGCTCACCGGGCAGCCAGGCCGTGGCCGGGCGAAACTCAACCGCCACCAAGCCATCCACCTGCCGACGGTTGGAGGCGCTGCGCGGCAGGTCATACAAGCGCAGCATTTCCTTCAGCGCGTCGATGCCCTCAGAGGACAAGGACAAATGGTTCAGGGACAGGTGTGAGATCAATCGCCACAAGGTGCCCCGGCCACGTTCGAAGCGCTGGCTGGCCGTCGGTTTGCGCAACATCCTGATTTCGCGGGCCAGGCTTCCGCCTTCCAGGACCAGGTCACCGCCCGGCGCGCCAAAGGCCAGCAGGCTGGGCAAATCCCGGTTGGTGGCAGTCACCGTCAAGGACAAGGTCTCGGTCTGTGGCAGGGCTGGCTCGAAATCCACGTCGACGATGGAAATCTCTGTTTCGTAGCCCGGGCTTTGCTCGGCCAGGTCGTCATCACGCCGCGCGTGCCAATAACGGCCCGGAGCGCGACCTTCTCCCTGTGCCTTGGACCGTTGTCGGCGCAAGGCCGCCAGGCTGGGCGCCGAGGCGCTGAGTTCGGCCTCGTCAAAGGGCAGCAGATCGTCGTGCCTCAATGAGAAGAAGGGACGAAACTCATCGACGGACTCGCCATGCGGCGTTTGCAGGACACGGTAGACGCGGTCGATGGAATAGACCTCGTGGCCAAACGCGCGGCGGCTGTCGGGCAAAACAGGGTAACTCGAGGCCGTGTGGGTAATGCGGATGGGATCGGCCGGCTGGCTGAACAAGTTGACCACGGGCGTGCAACCCAGCACGAAGCTCCGGGCCTGGATCGTCTCCAGCAAGCGGGACTCGTCCGAATCGCTTCGGATGCCGGACATGAGCAGGTGCAAGGTCAAAGAACGCACACCACGAGCATCACCATCGCCACCGTCTGAGGGTGCCTGGCGCAGGTTGCGGGGCACCGGCACGGTCAGGTCGACGAAGTTGAATTTGTCTGGGAAGGCAAAGTACTCGGTCAACAGTCGGTAGGCTGCGTGCGATCGCGCGTCGAAATCAATCAGGGCTTCATCGTCTGCAAAGCCCGCCAATTGAGGCGCGGCTTTGTCGATCCCGATGGACGCGGCCGACAGCCAGGGCTGGTGCGGGGTTACCTGCGTCATCACGCCCACCACCTTCTGGCACAGCGCTTCGCGCAAGGCGCTGACCTGCGAAGACTCGCCATCCAGGTATACGCGCAAAGGCTGGTCGGCCAGGACGTTCCACGAGGCCTGGGGCGACAACAACTCCATGGTGATGGACAGCACCGAAGTCGCACCGGTGGGCAAGCGCGTACCTTCGGGTGCCAGCACTGAATTGCGGAACGCGGCGTTGGCAATGCGCACCGGCCGCAGCGTGGCCGATTGGGTCGTGCGAAACTTGCAAGGCACGCCCTTGACTGGCCGTGAAGTCAGCACCGTGCCTCGGGCCACCTCGGCGGTCTTGCTCATCTGACCGGCAGCAAGGCCCAGATCGAACTGGACGATGGAGCAGGATGGGAAAGGCCGGAGATAGTGCGGGTACAGCACCTCCAGCATGGATTCGGTGAAAAGCGGAAAGTCGTCATCCAGGCGCTTGTGGACGCGCGCCGCCAGCAAGGCAAAGGATTCGATCATCCGCTCGACATGGGGATCCTGCGAAACGTCGTTGGCCAGCTGCAGGCGCCCCGCGATCTTGGGATAGCGCTCGGCAAAGCTCATCGACGACTGCCGCAGCAAGGCCAGTTCGCGCTCGTAATGGGGCAGCAGATTTTCCATGGCTAGGCGTTGCGTCCGCGGGAAACTTGGTAGCGTTGACTGACCGGTTGCAAGACCGCGTCGAAGCTGACGATCTCGTTGGCCTCGTTGGCGATCAGCAAGGCCTGGATGGCAAAGTGCAGGCGCTGGCCGGGACCGGCCGTGCTGCTCACCTGGACCACCGGATTTTGAAGCCGCGGCTCGTGCACCAGCAAGGCAGATCGAATGTCTTCACAGATCAGCGCACGGTCACCTTGGTTGGCCAGCGACAGCGAAACAAAGTCCTTCAGGCCAAAAGACAGCAATGATTGCTGGCAATGCGTGAAACCGCGCAAGATGCCTTCGGGCATGCCACAACGAGAATTCAACAGCGACTCGACATCGCGTGCCACGCTGTCCTTGAGTTGATCGATCGATGTGTGCCCCCGCTCGTCACGGTGGTCATCAGTCAATTTCTCCAGCAGGTTCAGTCCAAACAAGGTCATCATGAAAAAAGCGGCGGCACGAGGCCGCCGCTTGTCCGTTCAGTCGATCAAGCGAAGGTCGACGTGTTGGTGGCCAGGTTCCAGGCACCGGTGCCGGTGACCGAACCTTGGCTGCCGTCCAGCTTGGACGCCGAGTAAGCCCAGTCCACGGCCGAGTACTTCAGGCCGAAGGTTTCCTTGGGGATGCCTTCTTCCGACACGGTGGGCGCCACGGACGAGATCAGCACGTTCTTCAACTTGATGACCAGGTACTTGACGCGGTCGTTCTTGGTGCCGCTGTTGAACGAGCCCGTCTGGCCGCTGGAGCGGTAGAAGGTGATCTCAACTTCCGGGGTCACCAGACCTTGCGAAGCGGCCTGCCACAGCTTGGGGCTGGACGAATCGATGTCCTTGACGAACACCATCTCGTCATGTTCGCAGCGCTCGGAGGTGTGACCACCGGCGGTCGAAGCCGAAGCCGACTTGGGTTGACGAATCAAGTGGGCCCAGGAGTCCACTTCGATCGTAGGCTTGGCGTTCTGGCCGGTCGCGGCGTTGCTGCCGTGGACGGAGTCACGCACATCGCCCTTGATGGCCGAGTTCTTGAACTCGATGTAAATGTCTTTCATTATTTTTCCTTCCGTGATGTTTTTTAAAGAAAGGGATGCGCCTTAAGCACCGCTGGGCAGTTCTGCAACCAAGCGCAGCGACACCGAGAGCTCATCCAACTGGAAATGCGGGCGCACGAAAGCGACCGCACGGTACACCCCAGGTCGTCCGGGGACTTCCTGCACCTCGATGGATGCCTCCCTGAGGGGGTATTTGGCTTTGGCTTCTTGCGACGCGCTGTCGTCGGCCAAAACATACTGAGCAATCCATGCATTGAGGAAGCTCTCGACATTGCCCGCCGAAGCAAAGCTGCCGATCTTGTCGCGCATCATCGCCTTGAGGTAGTGCGCGATGCGGCACACCGAGAAGATGTACTGCAGCTGGGACGCCAAGGTGGCGTTGGCCGTGGCGGCGGGGTTGTCGTACTTCTTGTGCTTTTGCACCGATTGGGCACCGAAGAAAGCGGCGTAGTCGGTGTTCTTGCAGTGGACCAGAGGGATGAAGCCCAGGTCGCTGAGCTCCTTCTCGCGGCGGTCGGTGATGGAGATCTCGGTCGGGCACTTCAGGGCCACTTCGCCATCGTCGGTCTTGAAGGTGTGGGTCGGCAGGTCTTCGACGAGGCCGCCGCCTTCAACACCGCGAATGGCCGCGCACCAGCCGTACATCTCGAACGCCGAGGTCAAACGCGCACCGAAGGCGTAGGCGGCATTCACCCACAGGTACTTGCTATGGTCGGTGCCGTCGATGTCCTCGACGAAGTTGAAGCCTTCGGTGGTATTGCCATCCTTGGGATCAAAAGGCAGGCGCCCCAGGAAGCGCGGCAAGGTCAAAGCCACATAACGGGAGTCTTCCGATTCCCGGAAGGACTTCCACTTGGCGTATTCCACGGTGTCAAACACCTTGGCCATGTCGCGAGGCTTGCCCAGGTCGGTGAAGGTGTCCAGGCCCATCAGCTCTGGCGAGGCTGCCGAGATGAAAGGCGCATGGGCTGCTGCAGCCACATGGGACATCTGGTCCAGGAAGTACATGTCTTCAGCACCACGGCCGGCTTCGAAGTCGCCGATCAGGGCCGCGAAAGGTGCGCCGCCAAAGGTGCCGAACTCTTCTTCGTAGACCTTCTTGAACAAAGCCGACTGGTCAAAGTCGATGGCGGTTTTGAAGTCCTTGACGAGCTCTTTCTTGGTGGCGTTGAACACCTTGATCTTGAGCTTCTCGCCGGTGGAGGTCTGCTTGCACAGGTAATGCAGGCCCGTCCACGAGGACTCCAGCTTCTGGAACTCGGCGGCGTGCATCACTTCGCTGAGCTGGTCGGAGATCAGCCGATCGATCTCGGCGATGCGGGCATCCAGCGTGGCCGACAGGTTGTCGGAGACCACGACCGTGCCTTGCAGGACTTCCTTGACGAGCTCGCCAATGATGTCCTTTGCACGGGCGTGCTCGGTGTCGGTCTTGGCGACCTTGCTCTTGGCGACGATATCGTCCAGCAAGCTGAAAGCATCGGCGGCCACGGGCTGGCCATTGGATTGCAATTGTGCGCTCATGGTGTCACTCCTCGGCTTGGTGGGTTTCAGCGCCCAGCTGCTTGAGCTGTTCGGTGTTGCTCAGGACATCGCCCAGAACGTCTTCCAGCTTTTCGTTGCCGGCCATCTTGTTGCGCAGGTCGGAAAGTTTGGTGCGGGCCTCTAGCAATTTGCGCAGGGGCTCGACCTGCTCGACGACCGACTCGGGGCGGAAGTCGTCGATCTTCTTGAAGTCCAGGTTGACGGCGAACTCGCCACCATCTGCACTGAGCTTGTTCTTGACGCGGTAGCTGGCACGGGGAGCCATGCCAGACAGCACTTCGTCGAAGTTGTCCAGATCGACATTGACGAACTTGCGGTCTTTCAAGCGGGCGACGGGCTTGTCAGGATCGGGCTGACCGGTGAAATCACCCATCACACCCATCACAAAAGGCAATTCCTTTTGCTCGATTGCATCGCCGATCTCGACGTCGTACGTCAATTGAACACGCGGGGGGCGGACACGCTCCAGACGCTTTTGAACACTGTCGTTTTTGGCCATGACAAAACTCCTCTCTGTGGAAACTGATTACTTCAAAGCACCAAAGGGGTTGTTGCGCCCCCCGGCCGCTGGCGGCGCAGCATTGAGCGCGCTCACCGGATTGGTGGTTGGGGTTTTGGCTGCAGAGGTCACCACTGGTGCGGGAGCGGTGACCACGGGACGGGCTGTTGATGCAACGCGGCGGGTGGTGCGTGCAGGTTTGGTTTCTGGTGCGGAAGCCCCAGCCAGTGGAGGCACGAGGATGGGCTCACCCAAGGCTTCGCGGATCAGCTTGGCCACGCTTTCAGCTTCTGTGCGTGCGGAGCCGTTGACCTCGTTGGCTTTGCGCAGCTGTTCAAGCGCCTGTGCGCTGACCCGCAGGCCACTG
This sequence comes from Aquabacterium sp. CECT 9606, assembly GCF_918741295.1. Taxonomy (GTDB): domain Bacteria; phylum Pseudomonadota; class Gammaproteobacteria; order Burkholderiales; family Burkholderiaceae_C; genus Aquabacterium. The sequence continues at coordinate 404,902 of NZ_CAKKNB010000004.1, read as the reverse complement.
ACCGCGAGAATGCTCTTGGCCGTGAGGTCGGTGGTGTCGCGTTGCAAGGTCTCTTGGGCCGCGGTGATGGCCTGGCCATATTGGCGCGCATCAAAGTAGATCTGCGCCTTGCGCAACCAAGGTGTTTTGCTGGCCGGATCGACCTTGATGGCCGTGTCCAACTCGGCCAGCGCGTCTTCGGTCTTGCCCAGCTTCTGGGCTTTGTCCGCAGCATCAAGACGCTCGGTCAGCTTCTCGGCCGTGGCAGCACTGGCTGCTGCGCCATCAGCTTGCTTGGGCGTGATGCTGCAAGCCGTCAAGGCAAAAAGAAGCGAGACCACTGCCGCGCTCGACAGGCCGCGACGCACATGGGTATACAGCAATTTGAGAACTCCCTGAACAGTTATGTTGACCTCGACCACAAGCTCTGGCTGCGGTCGACAGGGCGAATTAAAGCCGAAAACATCTGAACGACTTCTCCCCCTTTGGGGTGCGTTACAGACTCTTGCATTCGGTTGCAAATGCCGCACCCCCTCGATGGGGGATGCCCCCAAATCAAGGCATCAGCCTTCTTACACTAGCGGCATGAAAACAGGGATGGAGACACGGTTGATCGCGCTGCTGAGCGCATGGATGCTCGTGGGCCTGAGTGCCTGCACATCGACGTCACCAGCCAAAATTGCCCCCACTGAACTGGAGCGACTGGGCATGCCAAAAGAAGCGCCCAGCGGCTCGGTCATGGACACGATTGGTGGCTACAAAGACAAGGCACTGGAGGCCATTGGCTTCAAGAAGCCCGAGCCACCCGAGGTGCCCGAAGTCCAGTTACCCGACCGCAAGATCACCTGGCGACTTCATGCCAGCGATTCACTCAACGTCGCCCCTTCTGGCGAATCGGTCGCGCTGCTCACACGCATCTACAAGCTGCGCAGCCCCAATGCTTTCCTGCAAGCGCCTTACGAGGTGTTTGGCGACCCTGCCAAAGAGAAGATGCAGATGGGCGACGACGTGATCGAAACACGCGAGGTCCAGATGATCCCCGGCCAACATGAAGAGGTGCGCGACAAGGTGGCTCACGAAGCCCGCTACATCGGCGTCGTGGCCCTGTTTCGCCATCCGTCACCGCAGCGCTGGCGCTATGCCTTTCGCAGCGAAGCCGCCGAGAAAAGCGGCCTGTCTATCGGATTGCATGCCTGCGCCATGAGCGTGCAAGTGGGAGAGCCCATCGGCCAGCCTTTGAACCTGGCACGCTCAGTGGCCGTGCCTTGCCCTTAAAAAAATTCAGCGAGTACACCTTGATCCAGTCACCCAAGATCCTCTGGGGCGAAGGCCTTTTCCTTCGCCCACAGCACTTCCAACAGCAAGACGCGTATCACGAATGGCGCCTGTCGCAGATGTCGCGCCTGCTGCACCCTTACGCCTGGGGTGTGCGCCACATCAAGGTGGATCCTGATGCGCTGCAGGCCGGCCTGTTGCGCGTGCTTGAATTGCAGGTGGTCTTCCCTGATGGTGAGTTGTTCAATGCACCGGCCGAAGACGAACTGCCTCCACCCGTGGCCCTGGATTCGCTTCAAGCCTCCGGCATGAATGGCGCCAGCGGGCAAGAACTGGTCTTCCACCTGGCTTTGGCACCCCTGCGTGGCAGCGGCACCAACTTCGCCACCTCGCGCGAAGAGGCGGACACCGCCGTGCGCTACTACCGCAGCCACATGCAGGCGGCCGATGCCTACACCGATGCCGTGACTGCCGAAGTCACGGTGCTGCGCAAATCCGCCAAGCTCCTGTCGGACAGTGAGCCGCGTGCTCACCTCGTGTCTCTGCCTTTGCTGCGCATCAAGCGCACCGCGACGGGCAGCTTCGAGCACGATGGCCGCTTCATCCCGCCCAGCTTGAACGTTCAGGCATCGGCCGCACTGGTGCTGCACTTGCGCCGTTTGCTGGATGTGCTGCAAGCCAAGGTCGATGCCCTGTATGGCCTGCACCGCGAGCCCAGCAAGAACATCATCGAGTTCAGGTCGGGCGACGTGGCCTCGTTCTGGTTGTTGCACACGGCCAGCTCGGCCTTTGCCGGCTTGTCTCACCTGGCCAGGCACCCTGGCCTGCACCCCGAGCGGCTCTTTGAAAAACTGCTGGAGCTGGCGGGCGCCTTGCTCACCTTCTCCAAAACGTTCACCCTGGCAGACCTGCCCGCCTACGACCATCAAAACCCTGGCCCGGCCTTCGTGCGGCTGGACCACATCGTGCGCGAGTTGTTGGAGACGGTCATCTCCACACGCTACTTCTCGATCGCCTTGACAGAACACCAACCTTCGTTCCACCTTGGCCGCCTGGATTCTGAGCAGATCAAGCAGAGCACGCAGTTCTACCTGGGCGTGTCAGCCAGCATGTCGCCCTCTGAGCTGGTCGATGTCGTGCCCATGCGCTTCAAGCTGGGAGCGCCCGAGGATGTGGACAAGCTGGTGCTGTCGGCCATGCCGGGTGTCAAGCTGGTGCACGCGCCTCAGGTGCCCGCGGCCATCCCGGTTCGGCCTGGCTGCTACTACTTCACGCTGGAGCCTCGTGGCTTGCTGTACGAACGCATGCTGCAAGCCCAGGCGCTCACGGTGTATGCACCGTCTGGCCTGAATGAACTGAAACTGGAACTCATCGCGGTCAACCCGTGATGCCTCCCAAGATGAATGCCCACGAGGTGATCTGATGTCCACCGCCGCCATCCCGACGATGAGCGCCGTTCGCGCCAAGGAAGCCAGCAGCCTGCTGGACCTGATGTACGACGGCTTCTACCTGCTGTTCCTGCTCAAGGCCAAACACGCACCCATCGAGGCCGAAGTGTTCCGCGAGCGGGTCAAGCAGTTCCTGACCACCTTTGAGCGCGGGGCCACCCGCATGCACGCCACGTCGGAGGACATCTACGCTTGCAAGTACGTGTTCTGCGCCACGGTGGACGAGGCCATGCTGATGTCGTCATTCAAAGCTCGCGATTCCTGGCAGCGGCTTCCCTTGCAGCTGCAGTTCTTTGGCGAGCAACTGGCTGGCGAGCAGTTTTTCGTCAAGCTGGAAGACATGCGTTCGCAAGGCGTGGCGCGCGTTGGCGCACTCGAGGTCTTCCACATGTGCCTGCTGCTGGGCTTTCAAGGCAAGTACCTGATTGAGGGCACGGAAAAGCTCGGCTACCTGACCGCCAGGTTGGGCGATGAGATCTCGCGACTGAAAGGCAAGCGCGCCGCATTTGCGCCCAATTGGGCCGCACCCGACCAGGTGTCACACCAGCTCAAGCATGAGGTGCCGTTGTGGGTCATTGCGTCGGTGTTCGGGCTGCTGTCGCTGCTGGCCTTCGTGGGCCTGCGCTGGAACCTGAATCACTTCACACAGCAATCATTGGCCGAGCACCATGACATCGTGCAGCTGGCCCCTCAGGTGGCCAACATCACCATCACTTTGCCTTGACCTGACCGGGCTTGCCAGCCAGTTCACGCAACTGCGTCAGACGCTCGCCAATCTTGATCTCCAGTCCGCGCGGCACGGGCTGGTAGAACGCCTGGGGCACCATCCCATCGGGGAAATAGTTTTCCCCGGCCGCCACCGCATCGGGTTCGTCATGGGCATAGCGGTAGTCCTGGCCAAAGCCCAGATTCTTCATCAGCTTGGTGGGCGCGTTGCGCAGGTGCAGCGGCACGGGGCGGGTCGTGTCCTGTTTGACCCAGGCACGAACGGCCTTGTAGGCCTTGTAGGCCGCGTTGCTCTTCGGGGCCATCGCCAGGTAGATCACACACTGCGCCAAGGTCAGTTCACCTTCGGGCGTGCCCAGGCGCTCATAGGTGTCGGCCGCGTCCAGGGCCATGCGCAGCGCGCGTGGGTCGGCCAGGCCAATGTCTTCGCTGGCCATGCGGATCAGGCGGCGGGTGATGTAGCGGGGATCGACCCCACCATCGACCATGCGCACAAACCAATACAAAGCCGCATCAGGGTCTGAGCCGCGCACCGATTTGTGAAGGGCCGAGATGGTGTCGTAGAACTGATCGCCGCCCTTGTCGTAACGGCGCAATTGCTCGCCGAGGGACTTCTCGAGCGCGGCCTCGTCGATCAACGGCCTGCCCTTGAGCATGCCCGTCAAGGTTTCGTAAGTGTTGAGCAAGCGCCGCGCATCGCCATCCGCATACGCGATCAGCCGTGTGGCGGCCTCTGGAGTCAGGGCCGCACCTTGCAGCGCCTCCTGGCCGCGCGCCAGCAATTGCGCCATGGCTTCGTCGTCCATGGACCTCAGGACATGCACGGTGGCGCGCGACAGCAAGGCCGCGTTGACCTCGAAGGAGGGATTCTCGGTCGTGGCGCCAATGAAGGTGAACAGGCCCGATTCCACGTGGGGCAGGAAGGCGTCCTGCTGGGCTTTGTTGAACCGGTGCACTTCGTCCACGAACACAATCGTGCGCAGGCCGTTGCGCTGGGCCAGCAAGGCCTTGTCCACGGCTTCGCGGATGTCCTTGACGCCGCCCAGCACAGCCGAGATGCTCAGGAACTGGGCGTCGAATGCCTGGGCCATGAGGCGCGCCAAGGTCGTCTTGCCCACACCTGGCGGGCCCCACAAGATCATGGAATGGGGCTGGCCTGACTCGAAAGCCACGCGCAAAGGCTGTCCGGCACCCAGCAGATGATCCTGACCGACCACTTCATCGAGTGTTTTGGGCCTGAGGCGTTCGGCCAAGGGCGCGCCCAAAGCCGCCTTGCTCGCCAAATGGGGTGGCGCGTCAGGAGGATCCAATGGCAATGACAGGCTCTCTTGCATGCGCACATTGTCGCCGCAGCAGCCATGGCCCTTGCAATGGGGGGTGTTCAAGCCCGATCTGCAATGGTGACTAGACAAGTGGGGCAGCCAATGACATAATGCGGGTTGACCCGATAACTGCCCGCATGGTTTTCCAGGCAAAACAGCTACCCGAGTTTTCGTTCATCCCCTCTGACCTTTTCAAGCCGAGTTGCACCGTCGGGTGTCAACTGATAGTCGTGTCTTGAGTCTCGGTTGGCGGCGATGCCGTCGCTTTCCAAACCGGCTCACCGTGACGCCTTGCGCTTTGGCTGCTCAGCCCATCCGCCCTGTCACGCGATTCGGACACGAATCCACAGCGACCTCACCTGTTCCAGGTTGACCAACCCTTCCGTTGGCACCTGGTCGCAGCGCTTTTGCCTTCTGGCTTTGCCGGAAGCGGCAGCGCTTTGTCCTGGCTTGAAAGAACAATCATGAATCAAGAATTTAATCCCTCCACCGAGCCGTCGAAAATCGACGCCTTGGCCCGCGAACTCGACGTGGCCACCGACGATGTCGGCGCTGAAGACACTGCGGTCGACACCTCCGGCGGCGTGCGCTTTTCCGACCTCGGCCTAGACGCCGTGCTGATCAAGGCCCTGACCGACTCCGGCTACACCCAGCCCACCACGGTCCAGATCCAATCGATCCCCGTGGCCATGAACGGCGCCGACATCAAGGTCGCCGCCAGCACTGGCAGCGGAAAGACCGCCGCCTTCATGCTGCCCGCCCTGCAACGCCTGATCGCCGCCCGCGGCGATGGCAAGCGCCGCGAAAAAGGCATGGTTCATGGTCCCCGCATCCTGGTCCTGGCCCCCACCCGTGAACTGGCCATGCAAGTGGCCAAGGCTGCTTCGACCTATGGTCGCCACATGCAAGGCCTGCGCGTTGCCACCGTCGTCGGTGGTGTGCCTTACGCTGCCCAGCTCAAGGCCCTGCGTGGCCCGTTGGATGTGCTGATCGCCACCCCTGGCCGCCTGATCGACCACCTGGGCACCGGCGTCTGTGTGCTGTCCAACCTGGAAGTCCTCGTCCTGGACGAAGCCGACCGCATGCTGGACATGGGCTTCATCGAAGACATCGAGCACATCGCTTCGCAAACCCCAGCCGACCGCCAAACCCTGATGTTCAGCGCGACCTTCGCCGGTCACGTGGGCAAGCTGGCTGCGCGCCTGACCCGTCCTGATGCACAAAGCATCGACGTGGCCTCGCACACCGACAGCCATGACAACATCGAACAGCGTCTGCACTACGCCGACCACTTCGCGCACAAGAACGACTTGCTGGACAGCTTGCTGACCCAGCGTGACGTTGACCAAGCCGTGATCTTCACCAGCACCCAGCGCGATGCCGACATCCTGGCCGACCGCCTGGCCGACATGGGCCATGAAGTTGCCGCCCTGCACGGTGGCATGCCCCAAGGCCGCCGCACCCGCGTGCTGCAAGCCCTGCGTCAACGCCAGTTGAAGATCCTGGTCGCCACCGACGTCGCCGCCCGCGGCATTGACGTGCCCACAATCACCCACGTGATCAACTACGGCATGCCCATGAAGCCGGAAGATTACGTTCACCGCATCGGCCGCACGGGCCGTGCTGGTCGCAGCGGCCTGGCCGTGACGATCGCCGAGCGTCGTGACATCCCCATGTTGCGCCGCATCGAGCGTTACACCACGCAGAACATCCCCGTGGCGACCATCGCTGGCCTGGAACCCAAGGCGCCCTCGCCCTCCAACGGCCCAATGCGCCATGGCAAGCCCATGCCCGGTCAACGTGGCCCTCGTGAAGGTGGCTTTGGCGGTGGCGGCCGCTCCTACGGCGCCCCGCGTGAAGGCGGCTTCGGCGGCGGTCAGCGCGAAGGTGGTTTTGGTGGCGGCAATGGCGGCGGTTATCAAAACCGTGGCCCGCGTCGCGATGGCCCGTCCGAAGGTGGCTACAACAGCCGACCCAGCTTTGGTGGCGACCAGCCCCGTGGCGATTTCCGCCCTGCCGGTGGTGACGACCGTCCCGCGTTCGGTGGCGGCCCCCGTGGCGACAGCAAGCCTTCGTTCGGTGGCAAGCCCTCTTTCGGCGGCAACAAGCCTTCGTTTGGCGGCAAGCCCTCTTTCGGCGGCCCCAAGCCCTCGTTCGGCGGCAAGCCTTCCTTTGGCGGCCCGAAGCGCCAAGGTGGCGGTTTCAAGCGCGAAGACTGACTGATCATTCAGTCAGACTGGACTGGCCTCAGGGCTGGTCCAGCACATCCGCCCCAGCGGGCGGTGTGAACTGAAAGCGGGTGGCTGGCAAAGTCACCCGTGATTCAAACTGGGCAAAGTCCAGTCTTGATCGTTGACCAAAGCCGTCTTCGATCACCAGCGCGGCCAACACGCCCGCCTTGAAGCCGACCCGCACCGAACGGAACTGTCCGTCCTTGTCGCGTGGCACGGCCTCCACCCATTCCATTGAGGCATCAGGACCTGACAGGGCCTGCTTCGGCACGTCCTTGAGCGTGAAGTCCTTCTCCAGTGATCCGCCTGACAGCAAGGCCGCCGGCGTGGCGCCCAGGGCATTGCTCATGGGGCGCACCGTGACCTGGTTCAAGTCCGTGTCCCACAACCAGACTTTCCGGCCATCGCCCACGATCAGTTGCTCGGTGGGGGTGGTGTAGTTGAAGCGAAAGCGGTTGGGCCGCTGAAACTCCAGGCTGCCATTGGACTTGCGGGATTTCTTGCCATCGGGCGACGTCACCAGCTGGGTGAAGTTGCCACGGCCGGTGTTCACGTCCTTGACGAAAGCGCGCAAGGTGCTCACGCCATCGGCATGGGCCGTGTTCGCCAAAGAGGCGCTCAATGCCAAGGCCAGCGCGCCGGGCTTCCAAGTGAATCGGTTGTTCATGCAGGTGTGATCGCTTTCATCGCCATCAGGCGTCCCAGGGCGCAGCAGTCGCGCCACCGTCGCCCGTGCGGTTGGGCACCAGCAACTCGCGGTTGCCGTTGGTGGCCATGTTCGATACGAGTCCAGATTTCTCCATTTGTTCCAGCAACCGTGCTGCGCGGTTGTAGCCGATGCGCAGGTGACGCTGCACGAGCGAGATCGAGGCCTTGCGGTGTTGCAGCACGATGGCCACGGCCTGGTCGTACATGGGGTCGGATTCGGAATCGCCACTGCCCCCGGGCACGCCATCGCTGCCAGCATCGCCGTCCAGCACGCCGCCTTCGAGGATGCCTTCGATGTAGTTGGGCTCGCCTTGTGATTTCAAATATTCGACCACGCGGTGGACTTCGTCATCACTGACAAAGGCGCCGTGCACACGCATCGGCAAGCCGCTGCCCGAAGGCAGATACAGCATGTCGCCCTGCCCCAGCAAGGCTTCGGCGCCCATTTGGTCAAGGATGGTGCGGCTGTCAATCTTGCTGCTGACCTGGAAAGAGATCCGCGTGGGAATGTTGGCCTTGATCAGCCCCGTGATCACGTCGACACTGGGGCGCTGGGTGGCCAAAATCAAGTGCACACCCGAAGCCCGCGCCTTTTGCGCCAACCGTGCGATCAGCTCTTCGATCTTCTTGCCCACCACCATCATCAGGTCGGCCAACTCGTCGATGATGATGACGATGAAGGGCATGCGCTCTTGAGGCTCGGGCGATTCCGGCGTCAGGCTGAAAGGGTTGGGCAGGAACTCGCCCCTCGCCGTGGCTTCATCGATCTTCTTGTTGTAGCCGGCCAGGTTGCGCACGCCCATCTTGCTCATGAGCTTGTAGCGGCGCTCCATCTCGCCCACAGCCCAGTTCAGCGCGTTGGACGCCTGCTTCATGTCGGTCACGACCGGACACAGCAGGTGCGGGATGCCTTCGTAGACGCTCATTTCCAGCATCTTCGGATCGATCAGGATCAGGCGCACATCGCGCGCCTCGGCCTTGTAGAGCAGGCTCAGGATGGTGGCGTTGATGCCCACCGATTTGCCCGAGCCGGTCGTGCCAGCCACCAGGCAGTGCGGCATCTTGGTCAGGTCGGCCACTACTGGCGCGCCGATGATGTCCTTGCCCAGGCCGATGGTCAGCATGGACTGCGCATCGTTGTAAACCTGCGAGCCGAGGATCTCCGTCAGGCGGATCATCTGGCGCTTGGCGTTGGGCAACTCCAGCGCCATCAGGTTCTTGCCCGGAATGGTTTCGACCACGCGGATCGACACCAGCGACAACGAGCGCGCCAGGTCCTTGGCCAGGTTCACGATCTGCGAGCCCTTCACACCCGTGGCTGGTTCGATCTCGTAGCGCGTGATGACCGGACCGGGAGAAGCCGCGACCACGCGCACTTCCACGCCGAAGTCCTTGAGCTTCTTCTCGATCATCCGTGACGTCATCTCCAAGGTCTCGGGTGTCACGGTTTCCATGCGGCCCTGGGCGGCATCCAGCAGCGCGATCTGCGGCAGCTTGGTGTCGGCCATGTCAGAGAACAAAGGCTTTTGCTGCTCTTTGATGATGCGGTCGGACTTGGGAACCTCGACCATCGGCTTTTCGATCACCAAGGGGATGGGCTCGAACGGCTGCTCGTGGCGGATCTCTTCGGCCACACGTTCGCGTTCGATGGTGGCTTTCTCGCCGATGCGCAAGTCGACCGCTTCTTCGCGCTTGGCTTCTCGGCGCTCGCGGACGCGGTCGAACAAACCGCCAATGCGCTCGGCAATGTCCAGCCACGAAAAATGCAGGGCCAGCGACAAGCCGGCGATCAGCAGGGCGATCCAGACCACGCCCGAGCCGTTGAAGCCCAGCCACTTGTGGCTGAACTGGCCCAAGGTCATGCCCAGGATGCCGCCCGCGTGCTCCCCGGCCAACATGGCTTCATGCCGGTACAGGCGCGACCATTCGAGCGAGCAACTGGCCGACATCAACAGGACCACCCCCAGCCAGAACAGCCAGCGCGGGCGAGTGACCACGTCGGCCGATGTCGCCAATGGCATGGCCCCAGAAGGAAGGAGTGAAACCGCCGTGTCACGCCGCAGCCAGCGGGCAAGACCACTGAGCCAGACCCGCGCGCCCACGATCAACCCCCACCAAGCCGATTGCCCGAAGAGGAACAGTGCGACGTCAGAGGCATAGGCCCCCAGGTGACCACCCCAATTGGCGGCATCCTGGTTCAGCCCAGAGGTGGTGAAGGCCGCGTCCAGCCGGCTGTGGCTGGCCAGGGACAACAAGGCCAGCACCAGCAGCACGCCGCCGACCAGCAAGCCCGCCTGGAAGCGGAAGGTGTTTTCAACCGGAGGGCCAGGTGGCTCGGGCGCCACCACGACGGGACTGCGGTGCAGTCGCCCAGTCACGCGCGGGGACGCGGAGGCGTCCGGGCGGCGGTCGGATTTGGCGTCCGCAGACGCCTCATTGCGGAGTGAACCCAACGGAAAAGTCATGCCCGCATTGTGCGGGCATTTTCAAAGCGATGCCGCTTGGCGGCAGAGCATCAGGCCGTGGCGACCAGGCGTTCTTTCAGCACCACGCTGCCGGTGTCCTGGGTTTCGATCAGGCCACGTTCCTCCAGATCCTTCATGACGCGGCTGACCATTTCGCGCGAAGCGCCCACGTGTTTGGCCAGATCCTGGCGCGACACCTTGCCGCGAATGACCTTGGCGCCATCGTCCTCGTCGGCCATGTCCAGCAGGGCCCGGGCCACACGGCCATAGACATCCAGCAGGGCCAAGGATTCGATCTGGCGGTCGGCATTGCGCAGACGCTGCACCAGACCACGCAAAATTGCGTAGGACAGGCTGGAGTTTTCAGGCAAGCAACGGGCAAAATCCGTGCGTCCCAGCACCAGCACATCGGTCTGCACTTCCGCGCGGACGGTAGCCGAATGGGGTTCGTTGTCGATCAGGCTCATCTCACCGAGGTAGTCGCCGGCTTCGAGCACCGCCAGGATGACTTCACGGCCACGCTCGTCCGAGGCCACCACGCGGGCCCGGCCCGTCAGGAGGATGAACAATGAATTGGTCTTGCGACCGCGCTCGACGATGAGCTCGCCACGGCGATAACGGCGTTTGACCACGCCCTCGGCGATGGCCTCGGCCTGTGCTGCGGTGAGCATCGAGAACAGCGGTACGCGCCGGATCAGGTCGAGATTGGACAGCATGGCCATGGAAAGCTCCTCATTGGATGAATTCGAGGTGAAACATTCACCTTGTCTGGTGTGCGACAAATCACCAGTCCCTACAATTTTCGGCAGGTCACCAGGAATTTGTAGGCACTTTATCGATTGCGAACCCTAATACAAGCCCGAATATGAGCCTGGAAACCCGCACAGTTTGAACACAACAAGGAAACACGATGTCCACCGCCCAACATAGCAACGTCCTGATCCTGGGATCGGGCCCCGCTGGCTACAGCGCCGCCATTTACGCCGCGCGCGCCAACCTCCACCCCACCCTGGTCACGGGCATGGCCCAGGGCGGACAACTGATGACCACCACCGAGGTGGACAACTGGCCGGCCGACGTTCATGGCGTTCAAGGCCCCGAACTGATGCAGCGCTTTCAGGAACACGCTGAACGCTTTCACACCAAGATGCTCTACGACCACATCAACGAGGTCGACCTGTCCAAGCGCCCCTTCACGCTCAAAGGTGACTCCGGCACCTACACCACCAACGCCTTGATCATCGCCACAGGCGCCTCGGCCCAGTACCTGGGGCTGCCCTCTGAAGAAGCCTTCATGGGGCGCGGCGTGAGCGGCTGTGCCACTTGCGATGGGTTTTTCTACCGCGATGCCGTGGTCTGCGTGGTGGGCGGCGGCAACACCGCTGTCGAAGAAGCGCTTTACCTGTCGAACATTGCCAGCAAGGTACACCTGATCCACCGCCGCGACAAGTTTCGCGCCGAGGCCATCCTGATCGACAAGGTCTACGAGAAGGTGGCGGCCGGCAAGATCGAACTGCATTTGTTCAAGACCCTGGACGAAGTGCTGGGCGATCAAAGTGGCGTGACCGGTGTGCGCTTGAAGAGCACGCTGGACGAAAGCACCAATGAACTGGAGCTGAAAGGCTGCTTCATCGCCATCGGCCACAAGCCCAACACCGACATCTTCAAAGGCCAGTTGGAGATGAAGGATGGATACATCCTGACCAAAGGTGGCAGCAATGGCATGGCCACGATGACCAGCATCCCAGGCGTGTTCGCGGCTGGCGATGTGCAGGACCACATCTACCGCCAGGCCATCACCAGCGCTGGAACCGGGTGCATGGCGGCCCTGGATGCCCAGCGTTTCCTGGAGCAGGAAAGCGCTTGATGCTTGCGGAAGTTGGCAGAGCTTGAGTTTTTGGTTATAATCTCAGTCTTTGCAAAATTCGTCCCGGTGTTCGGTGCTTGACTCCATGATTTTTCATGCGTTGGGCGCCGTCACCGGAAGGGTGATGACCCAAGGGTTCAAGTTTTAAAAAACAAGAGTCCTTGTTCTGATCACTGCTTCGTCACACAAAGCGCAGCGGCAACAAGCGCAATCACAGCGAACGGAGAAGCGTCATGGCACGCGTCTGTCAAGTCACGGGTAAGGGCCCGATGGTGGGAAACAATGTTTCTCACGCGAACAACAAAACCAAGCGTCGTTTTCTGCCTAACCTGCAGTACCGTCGTTTCTGGGTCGAGAGCGAAAACCGTTGGGTGCGTCTGCGCATCAGCACATCGGCTTTGCGCTTGATCGACAAAGTGGGCATTGACCAGGTCCTGACGGATCTGCGTGCCCGTGGCCAACTGTGATCCGGGAGCTGAATCATGGCATCTAAAGGCGGACGCGAAAAGATCAAGCTGGAATCCACTGCGGGTACCGGCCACTTTTACACCACGACCAAGAACAAGAAGACCACGCCCAACAAGCTGGAATTCATGAAGTTCGACCCCAAGGCTCGCAAGCATGTGGCCTACAAGGAAATCAAGCTGAAGTAATTCGGACTGGTTTTTCTTGTCGCAAGAACCCGCTCGGCGCAAGCTCAGCGGGTTTTTTCATGACCAAGTCTCTCATTCATTCATCATGGGACATCATGGGCATGAAAAAGCCCCGCACTGCGGGGCTTGGACTTGCTGGCAGCGGCGGAGACGCTACGCCGTATAGATGCGCTATATCAAGCGTGTGCAGCGCGCAGCTTGCGAGAGAAATCTTCCAGGGCCGCCACACCGCTGGCTTCAGCTCGCTGGCACCAGCCTTGAAGATCCACCACCAACTGCTCGGCAGACACATTGGTTCGCGTCCACAGGGCCCGCAACTCTTCACGCATCACGATCAGCTTGTCCAGCTTGGGGTGGGCTTCGCGGGCTTGTGAGATCTCATTGCGCAAGCCCTGCGGCACCTTGTCGTCATCGCGGTGCAACCAATGGCGCACGCGCTGCAGCTTGTGGGCCGCCGCTTCTTGGCGGCTGGCTTTCAGCCGCGCCAGTTCAGCCGAACAAGCGGCACTGACTTCGCGCGCATACCCGGCCATCAGCTCATAACGGTGGGCCACGATGGCCTCCAGCGTCTTGGCATCGGCCACCGGGCGGATGTCACCCAAAGTCAGGCGAGGGGCGGTTTTGCGCACCTTGGCCAAACCCATCACCTCAAGGGCACGGATGTAACCCCAGCCAATGTCGAATTCGTAAGGCTTGACCGACAGCTTGGCCGACGTTGGGTAGGTGTGGTGGTTGTTGTGCAGCTCTTCACCACCAATGATGATGCCCCAGGGCGAAATGTTGGTGGACGCGTCGGGCGCTTCGAAATTGCGGTAGCCCCACCAGTGACCAAGGCCGTTGATGATGCCGGCCGCCGTGACCGGTATCCAGAGCATTTGCACAGCCCAGACGGTGATACCGATGGCGCCGAACAGGAAGAGGTCAAGCAGCAACATGAGGATCACACCCCAGTTGGCCTTGCCGGTGTAGACCACCCGCTCCAACCAGTCGTTGGGGGTGTTGTGGCCGTATTTCTTCAGGGTTTCTTGATTTTCTGCTTCGGCGGCATACAACTCACGGCCACGCAACAGCACGGTTTTGATGCCATGGGCAACCGGGCTGTGGGGGTCTTCTTCGGTTTCACACTTGGCGTGATGCTTGCGGTGAATGGCAACCCACTCTTTGGTGACAATGCTGGTGGTCAGCCACAACCAGAAACGGAAAAAGTGCGACGGGATTGGATGCAAATCCAACGCGCGGTGCGCCTGCGCACGATGCAGGAAGATGGTGACAGAAGCGATGGTGATGTGCGTCAAAGCCAGCGTTGCCAGCAGCACTTGCCACCAGCTTGCGTCCAAGACACCTTGCACCGACCATTGCACGAGTGTGTCGTGGACAGCACCCATGGACAGAAAATCAAACATTCAAAACCTTTCGAGCGGAACCAGCCATTGTAGGTGGCTCACTGTAAATGGTGCGCCCTCGTGTCAAAACAATAGGGGTTGCCGCAATCACGAAGCAGGGTGACAACCCTTTGTGCAAACGCGTGCCTTGCGGCTTTTTCCACACCATCTTGAGTTTGCCTGTGCTGCCCAAGTTCAACCGCCAGAAAAAAGGCGGCAGAACACCTATTTCAGTAGAGGCAATCGGCGATCCGGGTGCTGAGCAGTTCAGCCAGGGCGCGGCGGTCTGCGTGGTCGACGGCCTGCAACGGCAAGACGTTGACGTGCACGGTCAGCCCTTGAGCGGTGATCACGCCCCAGAGAGACTGCCAGAGCGTGGTGTCGCCGACGAAAGCCGCGGCTGGGCTGATGTCATGGGTGGCATCGCTGTAACGCAGGGCCACCGGCTGAACGGGTTCCTTGGCGTCGATCGCGGCCTGCAGCATGTTGGCGTGGAAGTGCATCAAGGCCCGCCCGTCGCCTGTGGTGCCTTCGGGGAAAACGGCGACCGTGTAACCGTCGCGCAGCGCGTCGGACATCAGCCCCAGCACCCGCATCGCGTCGCGGCGGCGCTCGCGTTGGAGGTACAAGGTGCCGGCCGCAGTCACCATGTAGCCCACCACAGGCCAAACCGCCACTTCGGCCTTGGACACAAAGCGCGACGGAACGACCGAATTGATGGCCACGATGTCCAGCCACGAAACATGGTTGGACACCACCAGCTTGGCGCCGGGGCGGGCATGCCCCTCCACGACCAGCGTGACGCCCAAGACCTTGAGCAATTGCTGGGACCAGCGGCGCACCACTTCATCACGCTCTCCGGGGGGCCGGTCAACGTAGGCGATGCGGGCGAGCCACAAGCCGCGCACGATGTGCACGACGATGCCCAGCAGCCGCCAGGGGCCAAGCACCCAGGTGGACCACGCGCGGCTCATGGGCGATGCCATGACGAGGACTTTGTCGGACGGCACGCTTTGGTCAGGCGGTGACTTCGTGGGCGACTTGGCCGGCCACCAAGGTCAGGCGGACGCGCCCCGGCAGATCGGTGCCCGACACCTCGAAAGCGAAAGGCGTGTGCTTGCCTTGGCTGGTCAAGGCCGCGGGGTTGGCCTGCCAGCGCACGCTGGGGTCAAAAATGCAGACATCCGCCACGCCGCCTTGCACAAGACGGCCTGCGCTGGACGACAACGAACCCAAAGCATCGCCCAAGACCTTGACGGGCCCCGCCGTGACAACCGACAGCGCTTGGCGCAGGCGCGCAGGGTTGGCAGGCTGGTCTTGATCAGCACCGGCCCATTTCAGGGCCAGGCTCAACAACAGCTCCAGGCCGGTCGCGCCGGGCTCGGCTTCGCCAAAGGGCAAGGTCTTTTCGTCCTCGCTGACGGGTGTGTGGTCGGACACCAGGGCATCCAGCGTGCCGTCGGCCAAGCCGGCCTGCAGGGCATCGCGGTCACGGCCCTGGCGAAGCGGCGGGTTCACGCGCATGGCGGGGTTGAAGTAGCCGATGTCGATGTCCGTCAGTAGCAGGGAGTTGATGCTGACGTCGGCGGTGATCGGCAGGCCCTGCGCTTTGGCTTGGCGGACCAGGTCGACGCCGGCGGCGCTGGAAATGCGACACAGGTGCACACGCGCGCCAGTGGCCCGCACCAGTTCGATGATGGTGTGCAGAGCGATGGTTTCGGCGCTGACCGGCACGCCAGACAAACCCAGGCGCGTGGCCACCGGACCGCTGGCGGCCACGCCCTTGCCCAGCCAGGCATCTTGCGGACGCAGCCAGACGGTGTAGCCGAAGGTGCCGGCGTATTGCAGGGCGCGTTGCAACACCTGGGTGTCACGGATGGGCACTTCGGCCTGGGAGAAACCGATGCAGCCCGCTTCGTGAAGCTCGGCCATTTCCGTCAGCGTCTCGCCTTTCAGTCCACGCGTCAGCGCCCCCAGCGGGAAGAGGCGGCAGCGGCTGAGCTTGCGCGCGCGGAACTTGAGCATCTCGACCAAGCCGGGCTCATCCAGCGTGGGGTCGGTGTCGGGCAGACAGACCACGCTGGTAACCCCTCCGGCGGCCGCGGCAGCGAGTTCGGATTCGAGCATGCCTTCGTGCTCGTGGCCGGGTTCGCGCAGGCGCGCGGCGAGGTCGACCAGGCCAGGGGCCACGATCAAGCCCGTGGCGTCGATCGTGCGGTCGGGCGTGAAGTCAGCCTTGGCGTCGCCGATGGCGGTGATGCGACCACCGGTGATGGCCAGGTCGCCGATTTGATCCAGGCCGGAAGCGGGGTCGACCAGGCGGCCGTTCTTGATGAGGATTTTCATGTCGGGTTCAAGCCTCGTTGCCGGCGATGATGGACATCACGGCCATGCGCACGGCGATGCCGAAGGTGACCTGGGGCAGGATGACGCTTTGCTTGCCATCGGCCACGGCGGAGTCAATCTCGACGCCTCGGTTGATGGGGCCGGGGTGCATGACGATGGCGTCGGGCTTGGCATGGGCCAGTTTTTCTTCGGTCAGGCCGAATTCTTTGAAGAACTCGCCCGCGCTGGGCAGCATGCCGCCCGACATGCGCTCGTTCTGCAGGCGCAGCATGATGATGACGTCGGCGCCCCTGATGCCTTCAACCATGTCGTGGCAGACGCGCACGCCCATCTCGCGCAGGTCGCCGGGTACCAGGGTGCGGGGGCCGACCACGCGCACTTCGGGCACGCCCAGCGTGGTCAGCGCGTGGATGTTGGAGCGAGCCACGCGCGAGTGCACGATGTCGCCCACGATGGCCACAGTCAGGTTGCTGAAGTCTTTCTTGTAGTGCCGGATGGTGAACATGTCCAGCAAGGCCTGCGTGGGGTGCGCATGGCGGCCATCCCCAGCGTTGACCACGTGCACGTGCGGGGCCACGTGCTGGGCGATCAGGTAGGGCGCGCCGGATTCGGCATGGCGCACCACGAACATGTCGGCGTGCATCGCGCTGAGGTTGGCGATGGTGTCGAGCAGGCTTTCGCCTTTGGAGGCCGAAGAGCGCGCGATGTCCAGGTTGATCACGTCGGCAGACAGGCGCTTGGCCGCGATCTCGAAGGTGGTGCGCGTACGCGTGCTGTTCTCGAAGAACAGGTTGAACACGCTCTTGCCGCGCAGCAGGGGCACCTTCTTGACCTCCCGGTCATTGACGCTCAAAAACGTCTCGGCGGTGTCCAGGATCTTGTGGATCACCGCCTTGGGCAAGCCTTCGGTGGACAGCAGGTGGATCAGCTCGCCGTGGCCATTGAGCTGGGGATTGCGCTGGAACTTGGCGGTCGTCATTCGACCCTCTCGAAATGGAACTGGAAACGGCCGTCGTCGGCGCGGGCCAGCGACACGCGCTGGTCGGCCGGCAGGGTGATGCGGGCGGCCGACAGGGCCGGCTCCACAGGGAGTTCGCGCCCGCCGCGGTCGACCAGCACCGCCAGGGTGACGCTGGCCGGGCGGCCAAAATCGAACAGCTCATTGATGACGGCGCGGATGGTGCGGCCGGTGTAGAGCACGTCGTCGATCAGCAGGATGTGCCGGCCTTCGACAGAAAACGGCAAGTGGGTGGCGTCGGTGGTGGCGGCCATGCCGCGCGAGCCAAAGTCGTCCCGGTGCAAGGCCGACGAGATGACGCCGTGGGCTTCGGTGCGGCCCAGGTCCTGGCTGAGGCGCTCGGCCAGCCAGGCGCCGCCCGACCAGATGCCGACCAGGGCGGTGTCCGCCGTGACGATGCGCCGCACGCCAGACAGCAAGTTGGCATAAAGCGCCTCGGCATTCAGGTGCAGGGTGTTTTGCTGATCGCTCACTCAGGCCCCTTTGAAAGGTTCGGGATGTTCGTTGAAAAACTGCTGCAACAGGATGGCGGCGGAGGTGGCGTCCAGGTCACGGGCGCCGCCGGCGATGGCCTCGGTGGTGGAGTAACGTTCGTCCACCTCATGTACCGGGAGCTTGAAACGGCCTTGCAATTGGCGGGCAAAGCGGCGCGCGCGCAGGGTGTTCTCGTGCTCGGCACCATCGGGGTGGAATGGCACGCCCACCACCAGGGCATTCGGGCGCCACTCGTCGATCAGGCTGCCAATTTGCGCAAAGCGGGCGTCGCCGTCGGCGGCGATGGTGCGCAAAGGCTGGGCCTGGCGCAGCAAGGTGTTGCCGCTGGCCACGCCCACCCGCTTGAGGCCGTAGTCGAAGGCCAGGTAGCTTTGAACGGCCAGGCTCATCCGTGCCCGGCCTCGGACGTCAACATGCTTCGGTCGATGCCCAGCAGGGACAAGGCCCGGTCGTAACGCTCTTCCACCGGGGTGTCGAATATCACAGCCGGCTCGGCATTCACATTCAGCCAGCCGTTGCGGCTCAGCTCGTCTTCCAGCTGCCCGGCGCCCCAGCCGGCATAACCCAGGGTGATGAACACCCGGCTGGGTCCGGCGCCGTTGGACAGGGCTTCCAGCACATCGCGCGACGTGGTCATTTCCAGGCCACCGGGGATTTTCAGGGTCGAGCTGTAATGCCCCCCTTCGTCGCCCAGGCTGTCGTGCAAAACGAAGCCGCGCTCGGTCTGCACCGGGCCGCCGAAGTAGACTGGCCGGGACGCCAGATCCTCCCGCTCCAGGTTGAGGTCCACTTTTTCGAAGAGATTTCTCAGATTGATGTCGATCGGACGGTTGATGACAAGGCCCAAAGCCCCGTTTTCAGTGTGTTCACACAGGTACACAACCGCGCCCGCAAAGTTGCCGTCGGTGATACCGGGCATGGCAATGAGGAACTGGTTGCTCAGATCGATGGAGGTTGCGCCTTCAGACATGCCATGATTTTAGACCCCACATGACAACCCCGTTCGATTCCGCCCTTGTCTGGTTTCGCCGCGATCTGCGCAGCACCGACCACGCCGCCCTGCACTACGCCCTGAAACAGGCCCGGCGCGTGTGGTGCGTTTTTGTGTTCGACACCGACATCCTGGACCCCCTGCCCCGTGCGGATCGCCGCGTGGTGTTCATCCGCGACAGCCTGTTGGAGCTGGACGAGGCCCTGCGCCAGCTCGCCGCCGCCCGCGAAGTGCCCAACGCGCAGGGTGCCGGGCTGATCGTGGTGCACGGCAGCGCACTCACCGAAATCCCTCGACTGGCCCAGCAACTGGGTGTTCAGGCCGTGTTCGCCAACCACGATGACGAGCCCCATGCGCTGGTGCGCGACGCCCAGGTGCGCGGCAAGCTGAGCGATGTGGGTGCAGCCCTGTTCACATCCAAAGACCACGTGATCTTCGAGCGCAACGAGATCCTGACCGGCAACGACACGCCCTACGGCGTCTTCACGCCCTACAAGAACAACTGGCTGAAGAAGGTCGACGAGTTCTACGTCAAGGCCTACCCCGTGGCGCCCCATGCGCAACACCTGGCAGCCATCCCCGCCGACGTCGGGATGAAAGCGCCGGATGGATCGCGGATCCCCGGTTTGGGCGAGCTGGGCTTTGAGCCCACGGACGCGCTCAAGGTGCCCGCGGGCATGAGCGGGGCCCAGGCTTTGCTGGATGATTTTCTGGAGCGGATGGACCACTACCGCGACACCCGCGATTTCCCGGGCGTGAAAGGCCCAAGCTACCTGTCCACCCACCTGCGGTTTGGCACGGTGTCGATCCGCTTGCTGGCCAAACTGGCCTGGGATCGGGCCAAGGCCGGGTCCACCGGCGCGCAAACCTGGCTCTCGGAGCTGATCTGGCGCGATTTCTACCACCAGGTCATGCACCACCACCCCCACGTGATCGGCCACAGCTTCAAACGCGAATACGACAAGATCAAGTGGATGAGCGGCGCCAAGGCCGAGGCACGTTTCGCGGCCTGGTGTGGTGGGCGCACCGGTTACCCGCTGGTGGATGCCGCCATGCGCCAGATCAACCAGACCGGCTACATGCACAACCGCCTGCGCATGGTCGTGGCCAGCTTCTTGATCAAGGACCTGGGCATTGACTGGCGCTGGGGCGAGCGTTACTTTGCCGAGAAGCTGCTGGATTTCGACCTGGCCGCCAACAATGGGGGCTGGCAATGGGCGGCCTCCAGCGGCTGCGATGCCCAGCCCTACTTCCGCATCTTCAACCCCATCAGCCAGAGCCAGAAGTTCGATGCCGCCGGCAAGTTCATCCGCCGCTACGTGCCCGAACTGGCCCACCTGAGTGACAAGGCCATCCATGCCCCTTGGCTGCTGGGCGATCTGGGGGATGCGGTTGACTATCCCGCGCCCATCGTGCAGCACGAGGCTGCGCGGGCCGAAACCCTGGAGCGCTACGCGGTGGTCAAGACCGGCGAAAAGCCGCGCTGAGGCAAGCGGCCGTTCAAGCAGTCAGAACAACTCGATGTTGCCGACCCTGTCGCCTTCGGTGGTGATGACGCCCTGGTTGACCAGATTCTCGAAACACAGGGTTTGATTGCGCCCCTGGTGCTTGGCCTGGTAGACGGCCTGGTCGGCGCGCGAAAAGGCCGCAGTAGGCGTGTCATGCGGATGAACGCCCGTGAAACCCAGGCTGACGGTGACCTGCCCCACTTGTGGAAAGGCATACGCCTGCATGTTTTGGCGAAAACGCTCGAAGACGCGCAAAGCGTGCTTTTCAGTGCCGCCTCGCAGTAGCACCACGAACTCCTCGCCGCCAAAGCGGAACAGGCGGTCGTAGTGGCGGAAGGTCTGGCGCATGATGCGCGCCACCAGCACCAGCACCTCGTCACCGATCAAATGGCCAAAACGGTCGTTGACCAGCTTGAAGTGGTCAATGTCGATGACCCCGAGCCAGAAGGTGTTCATCTGCGAGCCACGGCGCTCGGCCTCGCTCTCGGCCTCCTCGGTGCTCAGCTGAACCGGCATCGAGGCTTTCAGGAAAGTGGCGTCGAAAGTCTGGCGGTTGAGCAAGCCGGTGAGCGAGTCACGTTGGCTGGATTCCAGCAGGTTCTGGAAGTTGCCAAACACGCGCAACAGGGTCTGCATGGAGCGCAGATCGCGCAAGGGCAAGGGCTGGGCCGAACGCACTTCCAGCACGCCCGATTGGCCCAGCTCCGCATGCAAGGTCAACACCGTCAGCCAGGTGGCAGCCTCGTCGGAGGCACCGTCTTCTGTCTCATTCAGGGCGCGCTGCACCAACGTGCGAGAAACCAGGGCTTCTTCACGGGAAGGAAAATCCTCCAGGAAAGGCATGGTGTCCGGGTCCAGCCAGGGCGGATCGCTGACAGTCAATTTGCCGCGCCGCGCCAGCCCCGAACACAACCAATGCTGGTCAGCACCCTCTTGGCCGAGAACGCGGTAAACACCAACGCTGCATGCCCCCAACAACTCCAGAACGCCTTGCGCCAGCGACACATCCAGCAACTCACGATCGCGCTGGGCGGTCAGGTGAGCGAGTTGGTCGATGGCACTCGTGTCGGTGTCCACCAAATCACGCGCCGTCACTCACACCCGCCGCTTCCCGCTGCAAGGCGTATCGGGCCACCAAGGCCAGCAGTTCTTCTTCGCCGTATGGCTTGCCCAGGTAATGATTAGCCCCCAACTGCGTGGCGTAGTCGCGGTGCTTTTGGGCAATGCGCGATGAAATCATCACCACGGGCAGCTGCTTCCAGCGCTCGTTGCCACGGATGTTGCGCACCAGGTCGAACCCGTCCATTCGCGGCATTTCGATGTCGGACAGCACCACCACTGGGACTTCTTCGGCCAGTCGCTCCAGGGCGTCCATGCCGTCCTTGGCCAGCACGACGCGGTAGCCTTCGCGCGCCAGCAAGCGCTGCGTGACACGCCGCACGGTCAAAGAATCATCAACCACCAAAACCAGCGGCGGCAAGGCTTCAATGGCCAGGGCGGCGGCCTGCTCGGCTTCCGTGTCCTGGCCACTGGCCACCGCGTGCAAAGCGGCCTTGGTGTAGGCCTGCGCAGCATCGCCATACACCGTGGCCAAGGCCACCGGGTTGTAAATCAAGGAAACCGCGCCCGAAGCCAGCAAAGTCATGCCCGCCAAGCCCGGCAGACGCGACAGCTGCGGCCCCAGGTTCTTGACCACCACTTCATGGTTGCCCAGCACTTCGTCCACGTGCAGGGCGATGCGTTGCTGCGCCGAGCGCACCACGATCACAGGCAGCGAACGGCCTTCGGTCGAGCCACGCGGGCTGTTCTGCAGCAAGGCGCCCAGCCAGTAGAAAGGCAAGACCAGGTCGGCGAACTGGTAGGTGCCGAACTCATAGGCCTGCTCGACCTCGGCCGGTTTGGCACGGCGCACCATTTCAATCAAGTGGGTCGGCACGGCCACGGTGACCTCACCACAGCGCAGCATCACCACTTTGGTGACCGCGGTGGTCAGGGGCAGCACCAGCTTGAAACTGGTGCCTTGACCGGCCGCCGTGGAGGTCTCGATGCGCCCGCCCATGGCGTTCACTTCAGCGCGCACCACGTCCATGCCGATGCCGCGGCCGGCCAGTTCAGTGACCGTGTCGGCCGTTGAGAAACCGGGCGTGAAAATCATCTGGGCCAGCTCGCCCGGCGGCACGTCCGCGTCAGGCTGGATCAGGCCCATGGCCACGGCCTTTTGGCGGATGCGGTCCAGGTTCAAGCCGGCGCCATCGTCGCGGAATTCCAGCGTGACTTCATTGCCTTCCTGGCGCAGGGACACGATCACCAGCCCGGCAGGATCCTTG
Organism: Aquabacterium sp. CECT 9606; assembly: GCF_918741295.1. Lineage (GTDB taxonomy): Bacteria > Pseudomonadota > Gammaproteobacteria > Burkholderiales > Burkholderiaceae_C > Aquabacterium. Next base: position 382,161 of record NZ_CAKKNB010000004.1, on the reverse strand, counting down.
CCTGCGGCCTGGCGCACGGCCGGGACTTCGATGCCGTGGGTGATGCAATTGCGCAGCAAGTGCTCGAAAGCACCGGTCATGCGTTCCAGCACCCCGCGGTCGACTTCAGTGGCGCCGCCCACGATGTCCAGCTTGACCTGCTTGCCGGTTTCCTTGGCCGCCTGGCGCACCACGCGGTACAGGCGGTCTGACAGGCCTTCGAACTCGACCATGCGTGTGCGCAGCAGGTCGTCCTGCAGGTCACGCGTCAAGCGCGCCTGGGCGGCCAACTGGTCTTCGGCGACTTCCAGTGTGCGGTTCAGCGAGCGCTGCACGGTGGCCACGTCGTTCACCGACTCGGCCATCATGCGGGTCAGTTCCTGGAAGCGGGTGTAGCGGTCAAACTCAAGCGGATCAAACGTCTGGCTGGCGGCACGGGCGGCTTCCAGGCGGGTGTTGAGCTGTGTGTCGGCTTGCAGCTCGATGTCGCGCAGTTGCTGGCGCAAACGGCCCAAGTTGTCCGTGAGGTCGGTGAGCGAGCCACGGATCTGGCCCACTTGCGAAGCGATCCGGGTGCGGGCAATGCTGACCTCGCCGGCATGGTTGACCAGGCGGTCCAAAAGCTGAGGGCGCACGCGCACCACGGCCTGCACCGCGGCCTGAGCTGCATCGCGTTTTGGCGCGGCGGTCAAGCGGCGGCCGTTGTTGGCCAAAGAGGTCCAGTCGATCACGGCTGGCGCCGAGGCGCTTTCAGGTTGCTCGGAAGCCGAAGGCGACTCAGGCGCAGGCACATTGGTGGGGACGGCGTGGGTCACCACGGCGGTGGGCATGGACTCGACCACGCGCGAGACCGATTCAACCGGTTCGGCGGGTGGCAGTGGCTTGCTCACCTCGGCGTCGTAGTTCTGGGCATCGCGTTGGGACAAGGCCTCGAACTCTTCCACCAACGCATCGACGCGGGCTTCCAGCGGCTCGACCTCATCACGCGTGATCGTCTCCGAGCCAATCAGGTGCTCGATGGTGGTTTCAAGGCGGTGGGCCAACTCGCCCAGGCGCATGGCACCCGCCAAACGCGCGCCGCCCTTGAAGGTGTGCAAGGTGCGCATGCAGGCGGCCGGTGCGGCCGGGTGGGAGGGCTGCTCCAGCCACTGGCGCATTTGGCTGGCCAGTTGGGGCAGCAACTCCTGCGCTTCTTCTTCAAAAATGGGAAAGAGGTCGGGATCGACAGCGTCGTGGGCTTCCAGGTCGTCACGGTCGTCCAGGCCCGTGATGCTGTCGGCCTTGCGCATCACTGGCGCTGCGGCGGCAGGCACCTCGGGCAGCGAGTCCAGCGATTTGATCTCGGCCTGGCCCAGGGGGCTGGGCTGGGTCGGGACCACTTCGTCGTGGGACGATTGGTCAAACGACGAATCAGGCACCGCCGACTCATCGACCGAATGCACCAGGCGCAGGTGCCCGTGGCTGCGGTTTTCGTCCGAGGCGGGCTGGCCGCCTTCATCATCGCCTGCGTCGAGTTCGCCCAGCAGACTCCGTGCTTCCAGGCGGCGCGAGGCGGTGTGGTCGTACACCTCCAGGCGGCGCATCAACTCGTCGTTCGGGGTCTTGAGGAAACCAGCCGCGAATTGGTGCAGCAGGTGCCGGATGTCGTCGGCCGCTTCGTTGAACAAGGCGGCCACTTCGGGCTCGCCACGGCCCAGGGCGTGCGCGCGCATCAGGCTGTGCTCCAGCAAACGCGCCAGCTGCGACAGCTCGGTGTAACCCACAGTGGCCGAATTGCCTGCCAGCGAATGTGCCAGAGCGATCGCGTCTTCAGACACCGGGTGGTGCAGCTCCAGCGCCCATTCGCTGAGCGAGGTGCACAGGCGGCGCGACTGCTCGTCAGCCTCGTTCAGGTAGATGTTGAACAGCGGGATGCTGATGCGCAGCGGGCCGATGACCTTGACCTGCTCGTCGGATTCGGAGGGAAGCTCGTCGGCGGGGGCCGGCTCTTCGAACACGACAGGCTCACCTTCCAGCAGCATGGGCTCATCCACCGTGACCGCGGCCGTCTCTTCGACAAACACGCCGGGCTCGGACTCGAGGTACAGCGGTTGTGAGTTTTCAAAGACCTCGGGCACCTGAACCTGCAAGGCCTCGTCGGACACGATGTCCAGGACGATGGCCGGCTCTGGCTCCAAAGCCAGCTCACCTTCTTCCTGCGGCAATTCGGGCTCGGCCAGGTCGGGCGCTTGCTCGGCGGCCAAGAACGCCGCCTCTTCTTCGGGTGGCAACTCCAAGGTCAGCAAATCGCCATCGATGCTGGGCAGCAACGACTCAGTGAATGCCGATGGCTGGGTGACGGGCTCTTCTTCAGGAGTGTCTGACGACGCCTCCTGCTCGCCCCCCAGGTCGACCAGGGGCAAAGTCAGGTCGGACAGGTCGTCTTCAGCCGGGGCCGATGACTCTTCAGCGGCGAACGACTGGACATCCGTGGCGGCAAAGGTGGAGCCCCCACCGATGGGCACGCGGCGCCCTTCCAGGCGCAAGGTGTCGGCAGCACGAACCAGGTCGGCGCTGTGCCAACCTTGCGCATTGCGCGCCTCGATGGCCTTGGTCCAACCGGCCATGTACTCCAGCGCTTCCGCGGTGAAGCCCAGCAAATCAGGGCTGGCAGGCGCTTGCGAGGCCATCCAGGTGTTGAACAGTTGCTCGCAGGCCCAGCCGGCTTCACCATAGTCATTCAGACCAACCATGCGCGAGCTGCCCTTGAGGGTGTGGAAACCACGGCGCACACTGGTCAGCAAGGTGACATCGTCCGGGTGGCTGACCAAGCCCTCCGTGGCCTCCAAGGCGCTGGCAATGACTTCGTTGGCTTCTTCCAGGAAGATGCCGCGCATCTCGTCGTCTTCTTCCAGGCCGGTGGGCTCGGCGGGCACCACGGGTGTCGGCATCAGGGGCGCATGGCCGCTGTCGGTGAAGGTTTCACCCACGGGCAAATCCAGGCCCACGGGCTCGGACACGGACTGGGCAAAATCGGCCATGACCTGGGCCACTTGCTCGCGCGCCAGCGTCTGCGCATCTTCATCATCAGAAGCCTGCGCCGTGGCCAAAGCGGCCTGGGCGGAAGCCACCGTGTCGGCCAAGGCGGGCTGGTCTTGCACCATGGGGGTGTCGGCCAGCTTTTGCAGCTCGTCGGAGACATCGCTCAGGGACACTTCATCGCGCGTGACGGACTCGACCACCGCCTCGGCCGCGGTCTGCACCTCGTCGCGTTCAGCCTTCTGCGCCGCGGCTTCGACCGGGTCGGGCAAGGCCACCGGGATCGGGGCCGAACGCTCGCGGCCCATCAAAGGCGACAGCACGCCAGTCTCGGGGTCGTACTTGAACAGCGCTTTGACCAAGTTGGGCTGCACATTCAGCATGTCGATCAGGAAGCCCAACGCACCCAGGTTCGTGGCCAGGCGGTCGAACACGCCCGCGTCGCCGGCTTCCTGGACGTTGGTGTCCGGCTGCAGCAAGTGGTCGACGTCTTCGCGCATGCGAACGGTGGCGTGACCCGCCATGTCCAGGCCCAAAACGGCCAGCACACCCCGCATGGCCTGCAATTGCGTAGGCACATTGACCAGCGACGCGGGCTGGGTGGGGTCACGGAAGAACAGATCGATGTTCTTTTCGGCCTCGCTCAGGTTGCTGCGCAACTCTTGCACCACGCTGCCGATGGTCTGGCGGTCGGAGACGCGGCGGTACAGGTCTTCCATCCACGATTCGAGCGGCTGGGCCGGCTGTCCTTGGCGGACCGCGTCAATGCGGCTGGCCAGGCGGTGGATGCGGTCTTTCTGCTCGGGGTGGTCGAACTCGCCGTCTTCCAGCGAGGCCTCCTGGTAGAGCAGGCTGGTGGCCACTTCCATGGCCAGACTGGGCTCAGGCGCCTGGCCCGACTGCACGGTCTGGTTCACAGCCTGCGACAGCGAATCGGCCAGCACTTCCCCATCGGGGTACAAGCGCTTGAGCGACTCGCTCACCAAGGCAAATTGTTCGTTGAGACCGCCCAGGCGCAGCAACTCGCCGGCGGCGACGGCCGACCAGCCGTCCTTGGCGCCGGCCACGCGCTTGACGGCCTGCGCCACCCAGGCGGGGTCATAGCGCCCCAGGCTGGATTCCAGCAAGTTGACCGGCGCGTGCTGGTCCAGGCCAAAAGTGCGGCGCACGTTCGAGAGCACCGAATCGGGTTTGGCATTGGCGCCAGAGGCCTGGGCACAGAAAAACAGCAGCTCTTGCGCCAAACGGTCGGAGGGCGTTTCCTTGCCCTGGACCAGCACGCGCAATTGCTTGAGGAGCGAGGACAGCACCCGCTTGGCGTGGACGGTCAGCGGCACGTGGTCACCCGCCAGGGCTTCCAGGAAACCGCTGGCCAGCATCCAGGTGGCCGATTCGCGGTGCGCGTGGCGCTGCGACGAACCACTGGCCAGCGACGCGCACAAATCGGCCAGGGCGACGGCATCGCGTGGCTGATTGCGGCGCAGCAAGGCGAGCAAGCCGGATTCAAAATCATCCACCGTGGCCTCGTCGGCCGCGCGTGGCGTGGCCGACTCTGGCGGCGCCAAAGGTGCTTCCAGCGCGACCTTGGGCCAATCCTGGCTCCACAGATCGGTGGGCCGTGGCAAGGTGGTGCCGGCCAGGGACATCAAGGCTTCGTATTGCGGGAACAGTGCCAATGCCGGCACGTTCTTGCCGTTCAGCCGGCGCCCGATGTAGTCCATCAAGGCGAAGGAGCCGCGCTCCACCGCCAGCACAGCAGCCTCCGTCAGCGACGCAGGCCGGTTGATGAACTTCTGGACAACGGCTTCACTGGCCCGCAGCAAGGTGGCCCCGGCGGGCAAGCCCGCCAATTCCAGCGCACCCACGCCCTGGTGGATTTGCTGGCGAGCCTGTCGCAGCACGGCGGGGTCGCGCGCGTCCATGTCGGACTCGGACGACGTGGCGTCCTTGAGACCACGGTGCAGCGCCTTGTGCGCGGCATCCAGCGACTTGCGGAGTTCTTCCTGAACCCACGCCAGGGCGCTGAGATCGTCTGACATCGGGGCTGCTTGCATGCTGTCCATGGGGTCGACTCTCGAGTCTTAAACGATCTTGAACCGGGACACCGACTGCTGGAGTTCGTCGGCGGTCTTGGACAGCTCGCGCACGAGCTGGGTCGTTGATCGGGTACCTTCACCGGTCTGCTCGGTCACCGCAAAAATGTGCTGGATGTTCGAGACGACCACGTTCGCAGATTCTGCTTCACGCAAGGCTTGTGAGGAAATCTGCTCAATCAGTTCGGCCAGTCGGCGTGACACGCGGTCAATGTCGCCCAGGGCGGATCCGGCAGCGTCGGACAGACGGGCCCCTTCCACCACGCCCTGTGTGGAGCGTTCCATGGCGGCCACGGCATCCTGGGTGTCGGTCTGAATGGTTCGCACCAGCGCGGCAATCTGCTTGGTCGCGTCGCCCGAGCGTTCGGCCAGACGTTGCACTTCTTCGGCCACCACGGAGAAGCCTCGTCCGGCCTCACCGGCAGACGCGGCCTGGATGGCGGCGTTAAGCGCCAGCACGTTGGTCTGTTCGGTGATGTCCGAGATCAGTTCGGTGATTTCGCCAATCTCTTGTGACGATTCGCCCAGCCGCTTGATGCGTTTGGAGGTGTCCTGGATCTGGTCGCGGATGGTGTTCATACCGCCGATGGCGTTCTGCACCGCGGTCAGGCCGGTGTCGGCGGCGGCCAGCGATTGGCGTGCCACTTCAGCAGACTGCTGGGCCTGGGCGGACACTTCGTTAATCCGGCCCGCCATCTGCAGCACCGATTCACCAGTTTCGCGGATCTCGCGCAGTTGTTCGTCAGAGGCCGCCAACAGCTCGGTCGACGTGGCTTCCACCTGCTGCGTGGTGTCGGTCGCACGTTGGACCGTGCTCTGCACCTGGGCCACCAGGCTGCGCAGTTCTTCCACCGTGAAGTTCACCGAGTCGGCGATGGCGCCGGTGATGTCTTCAGTCACCGTGGCTTGTTGTGTCAAGTCACCTTCAGCGACCATCTGCAGTTCGTTCATCAAACGCAAAATGGCGGCCTGGTTGGCGTCGTTGACGCGCTTGGCTTCGCGCTCCTGGCGTTCGGCCTCCTGGCGCTGGCCTTCGGCCAATTGACGGCGTTGGGTCTGGTCGGTCAGGAACACGCGCAGCAAGCCAAAACCGGCGGCCACGGTGAGGGCCAGGAAGATCACGATCAACACAATGTTGACCAGGCCGATGCCGGCACCACCGGACAAGCGTGTTTGCACTTGCTCCAGGCCTTTGCGCAGAGGCTCGCTGTCGTCAATGATGGCCACTTGCGCATCGCGTGCGGCCACCAGGCCTTGCAGCGTGCCCAGGATGAAGGTCGATTGCGTGCGTGTCTGTTCGAACAGCTTTTGCAAGGCTTCGAGCGGCTCGCGCGTTTCGGCATCCTTGACGCCGTTCAGGCCCAGGTCCTTGTTACCGTTCAACAGGCCGTCGACGATTTCCTTGAAGGCGTTCAGATCCTTGCCCAGCAAGAACACGGCTTCGGTCGACACGCCTTCCACCGTCAGGAACTCGTTGGCTGATTTGCCGATACGCTGCGTCAGCATGACCATCTGGTTCATGGCGGTCAGCTCGGCAGGCGTGGCGCCACCTTTTTCGATCTTGGCGGTGGCGATGCCCTCGGCCAGGTCCAGCAGTTCAGAGGACTGGCCGTTCACTTCGCGCAAGGCCTGACTCACCTGGGTCAGCGTCTGCTTCTGCGCCAACACGAACTTGGCGTTCTTTTCGGCACGGTCCACCAAGGGCAGCAAAGGCAGCAAGGGCTCTTTGGCCGTGGCAGGCACTTCGGTCAAGCCGAGGGAACTGTCGCCCTGCGCCAGACCGCGCACATTGCTGGCCAGCACCTTGGCGGAATCGGCCACTTCCTGGAAGGCCTGCGCGCGGCCGATCAAGGCCTGCGACACCGACTTGGCCAAGCGTTGCGACTGCATCAGCGCCTGACCGGTGGCACCGGCTTGCGCCGCGCGGCGATCTGCAGAATTGACCGACAGGAAGGCACTGAGCATCAGGCCCAGGCCCCCGAGGATGAAGGCACCGAACAGCACACGCTGCTGGCGCTCGAGCGACCAGTTGCCAATCACGGGCAAGCCCGTGCGCGACTCCGCATTGGCCGCTTCCGCCGCATCGGCCTTGACGCGGGCATCGTGGTAGTCGGGCGGGAACTCGGAAGGCGCCGCCTCGGAAATGATCGAGTCGGACGACGTTCCAGCGCCAGGCTGGAGCGTGGACGATACCGCGTTGTGGGTGTCAACGGCGTTGGCACCTGACGAGGTCACTGGCGCTTCGGATGCCAGGGCCTCCGGCTGGACTTCGTCTTCGTCCTGCGACTTGCCCAGGTCCTTGATTCGACTCAGGAAACTCATGCCTTGTACTCCAAACGGTCAAGCGTCGATCTTGAGGAAAGCCTCGTCTGCGGTCAGCGCAGCAAGGTCGAGTTCGTACCAGGCCCGACCCTTGTCATCGACCACTTGCTGGCCAATGAAATGGGGGGTGTCTGGTGAAGGGGTGGCGCCGGCAACCATGTCTGCCGGGTTTCTCAAACCCAGCAGCCTGTCCACGACCAAGGCCGCGTTGAGCTGCAAAGAACTGTTCATCGCCACGAGCCGACCAGCCTCCCGGGCCCCCTGCTCTTGCGACCAACGCGCCACGGGCCGGGACAGGCCCAGGAAGACTGGCAAATCAACCACGCCATGCAACTGCCCGCGCAGGTTGGCCACGCCCAGGAACCAGGGCTGGCTGTGCGGCACGGACTGCAAGGCAGACAGGGGGAATATCTCGCCCGCTTGATCCAGGGGCAGCAAAAAACCATGCCCAGCGATTTCCACCGCCAACCAGTTTCGGGTTGGCGCTTGCTCACGCGCTGCCTGCAACCGCGTGGCCAGGCGTTTTTGCAGGTCCCGCAGGGCTTCTTTATTCGCCATGAATCAACCAAACGCCTTGATCTTGGCCAGCAATTCTTCAGGATCCACCGGCTTGACGACATAGTCGCGCGCGCCTTGGCGCATGCCCCAGACGCGGTCGGTTTCCTGGTTCTTGCTGGTGCAGATGATCACCGGGACGTCGGCAAAGGCCGGGTCGCGGGTGATGGCACGCGTGAGCTGGAAGCCGTTCTGGCCTGGCATGACCACGTCCATCAGGATCAGGTCAGGTTTTTCTTCTTGAAGGCGGCGCAAGGCTTCTTCACCGTTTTCGGCGGTGCGCACCTTGAAACCTTTTTTGGTCAACAGGTCTGACAGCACATGCAGTTCTGTCTTGGAATCATCAACCAGCAGGATTTTTTGAATGGACATGATCGATCAACCTCTTGGCGAACTCTGTGGGCAGCGCATGCGCGCCCTAGACGCAGAACCAGAAATGGTTCAATCAAGCACTGTACTGTGCCACCGCTTGGAGCAACTGATCCTTGGTGAAAGGCTTGGTCAAATAATCCTGAGACCCCACCATTCGTCCACGGGCTTTGTCAAAAAGACCGTCTTTGGACGACAACATGATCACCGGCGTGGCCGCGAAACGCGGATTGCGTTTGATGATGGCGCAGGTTTGATACCCATCCAGACGCGGCATGAGGATGTCGCAAAAGATGATGCTGGGTTCATGGTCATTGACCTTGGCCAGGGCGTCAAAACCGTCCTCGGCCAACAACACTTCATAACCACCCTGCTTCAGGAAAATCTCGGCGCTGCGCCGAATGGTGTTGCTGTCGTCAATCACCAGGATTTTCTTGGGGGCGGTGATTTCAGGGACATCGCTTAATACGGGCAAGCCAGTTTCAGTCACGGACCCATTCCTTTAATCAAGGGTGATGACGGCCAATGCCGCCCATCAAATCTGAACCATTTCGAAATCTTCCTTGCGGGCGCCGCATTCGGGGCACACCCAATTCATGGGAATGTCCTCCCAACGCGTACCGGGTGCAATGCCTTCTTCGGGCAGGCCGACCGCTTCGTCATAAATCCAGCCACAAATCAAACACATCCAGGTGCGGGAAGAGTTCACGTCTGTTCAAACCAGCTTGAATACAATGGGCTGATTGTAGCCATCCCACTCTTGTGAAAAACAAGGGTTTGTGGGCACCACAAGACGCTTGGCGCCGTGTGAGGCTCACAGGGACGACTCCCGCCCACTGGTCCGAACACGGGCCTGAACACGCTAGACGCACTGAATGAACACTCCCACCGACGGCCCCCAGGTTGATCCCACCACCGAAGCCGAAGACTCCGGAACACCGGCGTGCGTGATGAGCTTCAATGCCAGCGACCCCAGCGGCGCCAGTGGCATTGCGGCCGACATCGCCACGATGGCGTCCATGGGCGCGCACACCTTGCCAGTGATCACCAGCTTACTGATTCGAGACACGGCCGAGGTGTTTGAAATTCACGAAATCGACGCCGATGCGATCTCGGAACAGGCGCGCACCATTCTGGAAGACGCCACCATCTCGGCCTGGAAGGTGGGCTTCCTGGGCAGCGCCGAAGGCGTGAGCGTGGTCGCCGAAATCCTGTCCGACTACACCGACATTCCGCTGGTGTCTTATTTACCCAACGTCTCATGGATGGAAGAAGACGCCCAGATGTCCTATCTGGAGGCTTTTCGCGAGCTGATCCTCCCTGCTTCGCTGGTGTTGGTGGGAAACCACAAGACCCTGACGGACTTCCTGCTGCCCGAGTGGGAATCCGAGCGTCCACCTTCCGCGCGCGAACTGGCCGTGGCGGCCAGCGAAAGCGGTTGCGGCTATGTGCTGGTGACCGGCATCCAGTTGCCCGACCAGTTCATCGACAATGTGCTGGCCTCGTCGCAGGGGGCGATCGCGGGCGAACGCTTTGAGCGCTTCGAGGCCAGCTTCGTGGGCGCGGGCGACACGCTGTCGGCCGCCCTGGCCGCCATCCTGGCCACCGAAACCTCGGTCGACATGGCTGTGTCAGAGGCCTTGAGCTTCCTGGATCAGGCGCTGGACTCGGGTTTCCGCCCCGGCATGGGTGGCGTCATCCCCGACCGCTTCTTCTGGGCCCTGCCGCCGGGCGAAGCTGGTGAGGAGGCCGAAGGCGAAGCAGCCGCCGCTGGCGAATCTGGCCTGACCGACAACGACATTTCCCCGTCCTCACGCAATGTCCACTAATGCAGCTTTGTTCGAGCGTGCTCAGCGCTCCATCCCCGGCGGTGTGAACTCGCCCGTGCGGGCTTTCAAGGCCGTGGGCGGCACTCCCCGTTTCATCGCCAAGGCACAAGGCGCCTACATGTGGGATGCGGAAGGCCGACGCTACATCGACTACATCGGCTCCTGGGGCCCGATGATCCTGGGCCATGGCCACCCCGAGGTGCTCGAAGCGGTGCAGAAGGCGGCGCTCGATGGCTTCTCTTTTGGCGCCCCCACCGAGCGCGAGGTTGAGCTGGCCGAGGAGATCTTGAAACTGGTGCCCAGTGTCGAGCAGGTGCGCCTGGTCAGCTCGGGCACCGAGGCGGCCATGAGCGCGATCCGCCTGGCACGTGGATTCACGGGCCGCAGCAAGCTGATCAAGTTCGAGGGCTGCTACCACGGCCATGCCGATGCCCTGCTGGTCAAGGCAGGCTCCGGTTTGGCCACGTTTGGCCACCCCACCAGCGCCGGCGTGCCGCCTGAAGTGGTGCAACACACCCTGGTCCTGGAATACAACAACGTCGAGCAAATCGAACAGGCCTTTGCCGAAGTGGGCAGCGACATCGCCTGCGTGATGATCGAGCCCATCGCCGGCAACATGAACTTCGTGCGGGCTTCCGTGCCTTTCATGAAGCGCTTGCGCGAGCTGTGCACGCAGCATGGCGCCCTGCTGGTGTTCGATGAAGTGATGTCAGGCTTTCGCGTGGCCTTGGGTGGAGCGCAAAGCCTGTATGCCGAGCAGATCAGCGGCTTCACGCCTGACCTGAGCGTGTTTGGCAAAGTCATTGGGGGAGGAATGCCGCTGGCGGCCTTCGCGGGGCCGGCCAAGGTCATGGCGCAACTGGCGCCTCTCGGCCCGGTCTACCAGGCCGGCACCTTGTCGGGCAACCCGGTGGCCACGGCTTGCGGCTTGGCCACCTTGAAAGTCATCCAGCGTCCGGGCTTTTTCGAATCGCTGGCTCAGCGCACGCAAAGCCTGGTGCAAGGCCTGGTGGGCGCCGCCCAGCGAGCGGGCGTGCCTTTGGTGGGCGACAGCCAGGGCGGGATGTTCGGCTTCTTCTTTGCCGATGCCCTGCCGCAGCACTACCAGGCGGTCATGGCCCACGGGTCAGACAAGTTCAACCGCTTCTTTCATGCCATGCTCGACCGTGGCGTTTACCTTGCGCCAGCCATGTACGAAGCTGGGTTCGTGAGCGACGCACACACCGAGCAAGACATCGCCGACACAGTGGCCGCCGCCGCACAAGCATTGGGTTGAGCATGCACATTCACATTCTTGGCATTTGCGGCACCTTCATGGGTGGCGTGGCCGCGTTGGCCCGCGAGGCCGGTCACCGCGTGACGGGTTGCGACGCGGGGGTCTACCCGCCAATGAGCGACCAGTTGCGCGCCTTGGGCATTGAGCTGATCGAGGGCTACACCCCAGATCAGCTTGAACTCAAGCCCGACCTCTTCGTCATTGGCAACGTGGTCTCGCGTGGCAACCCGCTGATGGAAGCCATCCTGAACGCCGGGCTGCCCTACACCAGCGGCCCACAGTGGTTGAGCGAAAACGTGTTGCGCGGACGGCATGTGCTGGCCGTGGCCGGCACGCATGGCAAGACCACCACCACGTCCATGCTGACGTGGATCCTGGAGCATGCCGGCTTGCAGCCTGGCTTCCTGGTCGGTGGCGTGCCGCAGAATTTTGGCGTGTCCGCCCGCCTGGGTGATCTGGACGAAGCCCGGCGCCCTGCCTCGGGTCACCCTTTCGTGATCGAGGCTGACGAATACGACACCGCGTTTTTCGACAAGCGCAGCAAGTTCGTCCACTACCAGGCGCGCACTGCCGTGCTGAACAACCTGGAGTTCGACCACGCCGACATCTTTGCCGACCTGGCCGCCATCGAGACCCAGTTCCACCACTTGGTGCGCACCGTGCCCGGCCAAGGCCGCCTGGTGGTCAATGCCCGTGAAGACAGCTTGCAGCACGTGCTGGACCGCGGCTGCTGGAGCGATGTGGTTCGTTTTGGCGTGCGGGGCGATGTGCCGGGTTTCCGCGCCCGCGGCGAGCCCCACGCATTTGACGTGCTCAAGGCCGCTGTGCTGGTGGGCCGCGTCGAATGGAGCCTGATGGGCGAGCACAACCAGATGAACGCACTGGCCGCCATTGCCGCTGCCGAGCACGTGGGTGTATCACCATTGGTGGCTTGCGAGGCCCTGAGCCAGTTCGCCAACGTCAAGCGCCGCCTGGAGTTGCTCGGCGAGGTGAAGGGCATCACCGTCTACGACGACTTCGCCCACCACCCCACCGCCATCCGCACAACCGTGGACGGCTTGCGCCGGCGCATCAGCCCCGACCAGCGCATCATCGCGGTGTTCGAGCCACGCTCCAACACCATGAAGCTGGGCACCATGAAGGCGCTGTTGCCCTGGTCGCTCGAAGAAGCCGACCTGTCCTTCTGCCACAGTGGCGGGCTGGGTTGGGATGCGGCTGAAGCGCTGGCGCCCATGGGTGACCGCGCTGTCGTGGTCGACAACATCGACACGCTGGTGGCTAAACTGGTCAAGGTGGTCAAGCCTGGCGACCAGATCTTGTGCATGAGCAATGGCGGCTTTGGCGGGATCCACGGCAAGCTGCTCAAGGCCTTGGCAGACGCATGACTGCTGAGAAGGAAACATTGCCCGTGACTGCCACCCCACCTACCTTGTCTTGCGACGTGCTGATCATTGGCGGTGGCCCTGCGGGGTCCACCGCCGCGGCCCTGCTGGCCCAGCGCGGCATGAACGTCGTGCTGCTCGAGAAAGCGCAGCACCCGCGCTTTCACATCGGTGAATCCCTGCTGCCGGCCAATGTGCCACTGCTGGACCAATTGGGCGTGCGCGAAGAAGTCGAAGCCATGGCGATGCCCAAATACGGCATCGAGTTTGTTTCGCCTTGGCACCAGGACCGCACCTTCCTGGAGTTTCGCGAAGCCTGGAACAAGTCCATGGACAAGGCCTACCAGGTGCGCCGGTCCGACTTCGACCACATCCTGATCAAGAATGCCGCGCGCAAAGGCGCCCAAGTGATCGAAAACTGCCGTGTCAAGTCGGTGGATTTTCTACCCGACGAAACCGGTGCCGTTGTGCACGCCCAGCACGCCGACGGACAGGCCGCGACATGGCAAGCCCGCATGGTGATTGATGCCTCGGGCCGCGACACCTTCCTGGCCAACAAGCTGGACACCAAGGTCAAGAACAAGAAGCACAACAGTGCCGCCCTGTTCGGCCACTTCACCAACGCCCAGCGCCTGGAAGGCAAGTTGGAAGGCAACATCAGCCTGTTCTGGTTCGAGCATGGCTGGTTCTGGTTCATCCCGCTGGCCGATGGCACCACCAGCATTGGCGCAGTGTGCTGGCCCACCTACCTCAAGACACGCAAGAACAGCGTGCAAGAGTTTTTCATGGACACCATTGCGCTGTGCCCGCCGCTGCAAGCGCGGCTCAAGGATGCACAGTTGGTGTCCGAGGTCGAGGCCACGGGCAATTACTCCTACAGCTGCAAGCAGGCGCGTGGCCCCAACCATCTGCTGCTGGGCGATGCCTTCGCCTTCATCGATCCGGTGTTTTCCTCCGGCGTGTTTCTGGCCATGAACAGCGCCTTCTACGCGACCGAGGTGGTGCATGCGGCACTGCGCGCGCCGCATCAACTGGCGGCCGCGACCAAGCAGTTTGACCGCGTGATGCAAAAGGGTCCGCGCGAGTTCTCCTGGTTCATCTACCGCGTGACCAACCCCACCATGCGCGACCTGTTCATGGGGCCGCGCAACATGTTCCGCGTCAAAGAAGCGGTCATGTCCATGTTTGCCGGAGACATCTTTGGCAAGACGCCCATCTGGCCCTCGCTGTATGTTTTCAAAGGCATCTACTACATCGGTTCGCTGCTCACGCTGAGGCGCACGCTGGAAGCAGCGCGGCGCCGCAAGATCAACATCAGTGACACGGCCCAGGTCCGTTGACGCGCGACGAGGTTAATGCAGGCATGAGTCAGCTGCAGCTTGATTACATCCCGGTTGAAGACCTGGCCTCGTGGACCGAGGCTTTGGAGGGCCGCGGTGGCCACCGCCAGGTCCTGGGCATGGCGCTGTTTGGCCGCCCCGACACAGCGGAACAGGCCGAGTTTCAGCAGGTGTCGAAGCGGGACTGGCCTCGTCTGGCCTTGCCGGTGCTGGGCCATGCCACATCGGCGTGGGCCGAGGTATGGTCGGTGCCCAAAAATGCCGCGCCCATCGAGCATGGCGAGCTTGATGGCGTGGGCTATGTTCGGTGCCAGGACCTGGTCTTTGCATGGGTGAACACGCCATTGCCTGGCACGGACGTCGCCTTGGCGCCTTTGACCCGTGCGACCTACGATGCCTTGTTCAAAACACTGAACCAACTGGGCTGCGCTCACCCTTGGCGGTTCTGGAACTACCTGCCCGACATCCTGGGCACGCTCCAGGGCGAAGAGCGTTACCGCATTTTCAATGTGGGGCGCCACGAGTCGTTCTTGCGGCATTCGAGCATGATCGATCCTCACCCGCCAGCCGCTTGCGCGCTTGGGCAGCCCGCTGGATTCGAAGGGCCTTTGACGGTTTACGCCCTGGCTTCCACGGCGCCAGCGCATCCGATCGAGAACCCTCGCCAGATCAGCGCCTACCGGTATCCGCCACAGTATGGGGTGCGCAGCCCGACCTTCTCGCGGGCGACCGTGGCCCAGATTGACACCGAAGCCACGGTGTTCATCTCGGGCACGGCCAGCATCGTGGGACACGAGACCGTGCACCTGAATGACGTGAGCGCACAGACCGAAGAGACGCTGAACAACATCGAGGCCTTGCTGCAGCAGTTCAAAGTTGAACGCCCTGGCTTGACCTGGACAGCGGCCGACCTGAAGTTCAAGGTGTATGTGCGCCATGCCGAAGACCTGCCGCTGGTTCGCGCGGTGGTCGAGCGGCGTTTGGGCACACAGGCGTCCTGCTGCTACCTGCATGCGGTGGTCTGTCGCCCTGACCTCTTGGTCGAGATTGAAGCGTCTGCCACCCGGAGCCAAGCAGCATGACCATTTCCCCTTTGGCCCGCTGGATGGTGGCCCCCCTGATCGCCGGACTGCTCGGCTTGGCGCATGCCCAGCCCGAAGGCCCTCTGCTGATTGAGCCCTCGCCCCCAGAGCAAGGCAAGCTGAAACCCCTCTGGGAGCTGGGCTTGGGCGTGGCCGGTGCCAGCCTGCCCGACTACCGTGGCTCGGACGAAAGCCGTGCCTACGTGCTGCCCCTGCCCTACGTCGTCTACCGCGGTGAGGTGCTCAAAGCCAACCGTGACGGCGCAAGCGCAGAGCTGTTCCATGGCCGCCGCGTCAAGCTCGGGCTGAATGCCAACGCCAGCATCCCGGTGTCGAGCAAACGGAATCGGGCGCGCGAAGGCATGCCCAATCTGGCCGGATCGGTGGAGATCGGGCCGGCGCTGGACGTGCGCCTCTTTGAGTCGGCCAGCGGCTTGGTCCGGGTGAACTTCAGGCTGCCCGTGAGCGCCGGAGTCACGATTGGCCAGGGCAGTCCATCGTCAACCGGCTGGCAAACGGCGCCCCATGTGAACGTCGACATGGCCAATGTGGGCGGCTGGTCAGGCTGGAACCTGGGGGCCTTGGTTGGGCCGATCTACGCCAGCCAGCGGCGCAACGCCTACTTCTATGATGTGGCGCCCCAGTATGTGCGGGCCGACCGCCCGGCCTATGAAAGCCGCGCCGGCTATGCAGGCAGTCAGTTCACCGCCGCCTTGAGCAAACGATTTGACAGCTTCTGGGTAGGCGCTTTTGTTCGCCACGACAACCTGCACGGCGCCGTGTTTGAAGACAGCCCCCTGGTCAAGAAAAAGAGCTATCTGGCGGCGGGCGTGGGGGTGTCCTGGATCTTGGGGCAGTCGTCCACGCTGGTGGCGGTGGACGACTGACGGTCGGAGCCATGAAGACGCTGCGTGCCCTGGCCCAATACCCGCTGTTCTACGCGGGGTTGCTGCTGCTCGGCCTGATGTGCCTGGGCTGGTGCTTCCTGGCCTGGACGGTCAGGCCGTTCATGTCGCCCGACAAAGCGCGTGTACTGGGCCGGTCAGGCATCAGTGGCGGCTTTCGCCTGTACTTTGCCTTCACCAGTTGGCTGGGCCTGACCCGCTTTGAACTGGACGAACTCGATGCGCTCAATGGCCAGCCATCGCTGATCCTGGCGGCCAATCACCCCACTTTCCTGGACGCGGTTTTCCTGATCTCGCGGCTGAAGAACGCCGGCTGCATCATGAAATCCGACGTGGTGGACAACCCATTTCTAGGGGCGGGCGCACGGCTGGCCGGATTCATCCGCAACGACAGCCCGCGCAACATGGTCAGGCAGTCCATTGGCGATCTGCGCCAAGGCAGCCACTTGCTGGTGTTTCCCGAAGGCACGCGCACCATCGACCGACCTGTCAACGATTTCAAGTCGGGTTTTGCGCTGATAGCCAAGGGTGCCCAAGTGACCGTGCAGACCGTGTTCATCGAAAACAGTTCGCCCTTCCTGACCAAAGGCTGGCCCATCCACCACAAGCCGCCCAGCTTCCCCATGGTCTACCGCGTGCGGCTCGGGCAGCGCTTCATGGTCGGAGACGACGCCAAGCTGTTCACCCGCGACTTGCAACGTTATTTTGAACAAGAGCTCGCCAAAGCCGAATTGGCGCTCAACGTCCCCCCCCACCATTCCGAGCTTCAAGTCCATGACTGAGTCGAGTCAGACCTCCGTGCCGCCATCGCGCACGCACCTTGTGCTGATTCCCAGCTACAACGCGGGCCAGCAGGTCTACGACACCGTCAAAGCCGCGCGGCGGCAATGGAATCCCGTCTGGGTCGTCGTGGATGGCAGCACCGATGGCACCGACCGAGGCCTTCAAGCCATGGCCAGCCAGGATGAAGGCCTGAAGGTGTTCGTGCTGCCCGCAAACCAGGGCAAGGGGGCCGCGGTGCTGCGCGGTTTGCGCGAAGCCCAGGCGGCTGGATTCACGCATGCGCTGACCATGGATTCAGACGGCCAGCACCCCGCTGCGCTGATCCCTGATTTCATGCGCGCCTCGATGCAGCGCCTTGACACGATGGTGCTTGGGCGCCCAGTGTTCGACAGCAGCGCGCCCTTGTTGCGCGTGCGCGGACGGCGGGTGTCCAACTGGTGGACCAACCTGGAGACCCTGGGGGCCGGCATCGCCGACTCGCTGTATGGCTTTCGGGTGTACCCCGTGGCTGACCTCGTCAAGGCCATGGCCCGCCAGCCGTGGATGCGCCGTTTCGATTTCGACACCGAGGCCGTGGTGCGGTTGGCGTGGAGTGGGGTCAAGCCGGTGAACCTGGACGCGCCGGTGAAATACCTGCGGCCCGACGAAGGCGGCGTGTCGCACTTTCGCTATGGCCGCGACAACGTGCTGCTGACCTGGATGCACCTGCGCCTCATGCTGGAGTTTGCGCTGAGACTGCCCGTGCTGGTGGTGCGCCGGTTGATGCGCAAGCCACCATTTCAGCGTTGACGACGCCTCTGGCTTAGTCCATCTCGACGAGGTTGCTGGTTTGCTGGTCAGTGACGATCTGCTTGACCAGGTCCTGGTCATCGAACAGCACCTGGAACTCGGCGAAACTGGACAGCCAAAAGCGCCAGGTTTTGGCATCCAATTTTGGGTTCTCACTGCTGACCGGGTAACCCACTGACATCAGCACCTGCTCCCGCGTCATGCCAGGCATGAGCTTGGAACGCTCAATCGCGCGGCGGATGCGCGGCGGGTAGTCCTTGAGCTTGGCCGTGGGATCGCTGGCCACCACGTAGCGCTTGGCAAAGGTGGTCAGGTCCAGATCGCGGCTGTAGTCGTTGCCAATGCGCTGCTTATCGCCACGGATCTCCACGTTCACACGGTGCCGCCCGTAACCCGTCACCTTGACTGGCGTGCCAGCCGGGATGATGGTCTTGCCATCTTCAGCGTAGTTGATGTCGCTGATCCAGGAGCCATCGGTGCGCATGTTGCAGCACAGATAGCCTTGTGCCGGCTCTGGCAGCGCTTGTGCCAATGCAGGGCCGGACAACACCGCGCCCAAGGTGGCGCACAAGGCAAGACGAACAGCAATCATGGCGAGCTCCCTCAATCGATGAAATGACCCGCCGAATTCTACCGACGGGCCACGCTGGTCAAGCCGCGAACCTGGAGTCCTGCCCCTGCGCCTTTTTCTTGGCCGGCCACAAACCCACCGCGGGCAACCAGGCGTTCAAGCCCGGTGCGGTGATGACGGTGCTGACGATGGCCATCAAGACCAGCATGGTGAACATCTGCTGCGAAATCACGCCCAAATCAAAGCCCACGTTCAGCACGATCAGCTCCATCAAGGCCCGTGTGTTCATCATGATGCCGATGACTTTGCCTTCGGCATGGTTCAAGCCGGCCCAGCGTGCGGCCAGGTAGCAGCCGCCAAACTTGCCACCGGTGGCCAGGGCGATCAACAGGGCGGTCCAACCCCAGGCAGCGGCCGTGTCCAGGCCGCCGATGTTGGTGCGCAAGCCGGTGTAGGTGAAGAAGATGGGCAGGAAGAACACCAGCACGAAGGCGCCCACCCTTTGTTTCCAGGCCGTCACCAACTCGGTCTCGTCATGCAGGATCACGCCCGCCATGAAGCCGCCAAAAATGGCAAAGATGCCCAACTGGTAAGTGGCGATCGCGGCCAGGAACATCACTGCCAGCAACAGGCCCATGAGCATGGGCGGCAAGGCGTCGTTCCCCTCTTTGAGTTGGCGGACCAAGCGCTTGAGCAAGGGTCGCGCCACAAACCAGCTCAGCACGAAGAACGCGATCACCATGAGCACTTTCACACCAAAGGCCACGGGCTCGAAATGCGACACCGTGATGGTGGTGATCAAGGCCAGCAGCAACCAGCCCACCACGTCGTTGATGGCGGCCGACGAAATGGCGATGACCCCCAACGACGAGCGCGTGATGTTGAACTCCATCATGATGCGGCCCAGGATGGGCAACGCGGTGATGGAGAACGCCGTGGCCACGAACAGGGCCGAGGCCAGTGGGTCTGCCTGCGGCGACAAGATCGGCGCGGCCAGGTAGCCAAAGCCCAAGCCCAGCCCGAACGGCGCCACCAGGCCGGCCAGCGCGACCCCCCACACCGCCTTGCGATTGCGCTTCTCGGTCAGGTGAGAAAAATCGAACTCCATGCCGATCTGGAACATCAACAGGATCAGGCCGATCTGCGACAGGATGTTCAAAGGCGCTGCAGGCACCGAGCGGAAAACGTAGTGGAAGACATCGGGCATCAGCAGGCCAAACAGCGACGGGCCCAACAGGATGCCCACCACGATTTCGCCCACCGCCGGCGATTGGTTCATGCGCTTGGCCACCACGCCGCCCAGGCGCGCCGCGATCACGATGACGATCAATTGCAGCAAGACGAAATACAGCATCATTTCGGTTTGATGCACGCCACTGGCCGCAACACCCGTGGCAGCTTGTGTTGAACTCATGATGGCATTCCCCCATTGATTGAGATGACTTGTCCGCTGATGTAGGCGGCGGCGTCCGAGGCCAGGAAGGCCACCAGATCAGCCACTTCGCGCGGCTGACCCGCGCGCTTCATGGGCACCATTTGCGCGATGGCTGCGGCATCGAAAGCGCCCTCGGCCATGCTGCCCTGGATGATGCCCGGGGCCACCACGTTGACCGTGATGCCCCGACTGGCCAGCTCCAGTGACAAGGACTTTGACGCCCCATGCAGCGCGGCCTTGGCCGCAGCATAGTTGACCTGCCCGCGGTTGCCCACCACCGCGGCGATGGACGACACGCTGATGATGCGCCCCCAGCGGGTGCGAATCATGGGCATGCTCAAAGGCTGCGTGACGTTGAAGAAGCCGTGCAGCGAGACATCGATCACCCGGTGCCACTGCTCAGGGCGCATGCCCGGAAAAACCGCATCGTCGTGGATGCCAGCATTGTTGACCAGCACCTGGATGGGCCCCTCGCTCAGCAAGGCTTCCAGGCTGGTCGAACAAGCCTGGGCATCGCTCACATCAAAGGCGACCGCACTGGCCTGGCCCCCGGCTGTCACGATCTCGTCCACGACCTCCTGGGCCCGTTCCAGGCGCGAGTTGGCGTGAACGATGACATGGTATTGGGCGGCCAGGCGTTTGCAGATGGCCGAGCCGATGTCTCCGCTCCCCCCGGTGACCAGGGCGCGTTTGAGGACTGGGTTGTTCATGCCATGGGCTCCGTGGGCAAAAGCGCGCTGGCATCCATCACCACCGCGGCCCGACCTTCAATCAAGAGGCGATCCGCATCGCGGACCGAGAATTCGTACATCACCAGGTTGTCATCGCCCGACATGCGCCGCGCCTCGATGCACAAATCAGAAGCGCAGTCGTCAAGCCGGGCCACGTGGGCGGTGACACCACGCACGCTGGCCAGGAAGCCGGCTTGGGGGCGCCGCCCGGCTTGTTCGCCCTCGGTGCCCATGCGCAGGCCACCGTGCGTGGCCATGGCCTGGGCCGCGTATTCAATGCCGCACAGCACGCCCAGGCGGCCACCGGACCGCAGCGGGTTGGCCGGATCACGGTGGCTGCTCGCCACGCACACAATGTGATCGGGACTCCAGTCGGTCACCCCGTCCAGCAGGCACATCGTGCCCGCATGCGGAATGCGCGCGGCGATCTCGTCACGTGTCGCTGTTAAACGCATGGAGACAACTCCACCGCCAACTGCCGCTGGTTCAAGTAATCCAGCACGACGCGCGATGCCAAAGGCGTGCTGGCCAGCGCCTGCAGCAGGGGCAGAGCGCGCCCTGCAGGTATGGCCCGGCGCAGCGTTTCAAGATCGGGCCAGGGCAAGGTGTGGGGGGCCTCGTCGCACAAAGCGACATCGATGCTGGCCAGCGAGTGCGCACTGGCTTGCGGCGACAACACCAGGGCAATGCCCAAGGTGTGTGTGACCGGCCGGGCTTGCAGCAAGGGTGAGGGGTAAGGCGCGTCGTAAGACACCAGCAACACCCCTTGACGCGCCACCTTCACCTGGGTCACGGCTTCCAGCAAGCCCGCACCAAAGCTGGCGTCATAGGCGCACAAGGTGGTTGATGGCGCCACCGCCCGCGACACGATGCCCCAGTAGCCCGAAGGCGCGTTGTGAACGGAATTGGTGAAGCGCGTGGGCGAGATCAAACGGTCGTCCGCCAAGGCCTCGCACAGCGCGTGGCAGTTGTCGCCATCGCCACTGGACGAGGCGAACACGGTGGCCAGGGCTTCGGCATCGGCGTGAGCAGCGGCCACGGCTTCCATGCCCACCTGCAGCGCCAGCTTGACCAAGGTGCCCACGCGGCGGCGTTCAGCAGCCGGCAAGCCCGCCGGCGCCATCAGGTTGGTGGCTTGGGGCAGGTAAGGCCGCGAACCGGCCATGACCTCCCGGCCTTCAACCCAGTTGGGCAGGCCCGGCCCGAGCAGGCCGATGCCATCGATGAAAACGCGGCTGGAATTGGCTGTGGTTGCCATGTTCAAGCCCCCCGCCCGAAGACCACGCTGGCGTTGGCACCGCCAAAGCCAAAGGAATTGCTCAGCACATGCTGAACAGGCCCATGGCGCACTTGCGTGAGGTAATCAATCTGGATGGCCGGATCGAGCTGTTCCACATTCAAACCCGCTGGCTTGAAACCATCCCGGATGGCCAGCAGGCTGATCACCGCTTCAATGCCCCCCGCCGCGCCCAGCGTGTGGCCGGTGGACGCCTTGGTGGAGCTGCAAGGAACGCGATCGCCAAACACCGCGAAAACCGCTTTCCCTTCGGCCGCGTCGTTGCTGGGCGTGCCCGTGCCATGCAGGTTGACGTAGTCGATCTGATCAGAGGTCAGGCCCGCGGCTTTGAGTGCTCCTTCCATGGCCAACTGTGCGCTGCGCCCTTGCGGATGGGGAGAGGACATGTGGTACGCATCGCTTGATTCGCCCACGCCCAGCAGCTGCAATGCACCGGGCTGGCCTTCGCCGCGCTCGACCAGGGCCAGCCCGACGGCCTCGCCGATGGAAATGCCGTCGCGCTGCGCATCGTAGGGCCGGCAGGGCTGGCTGGAGGTGAGCTCCAGGGAGCGAAAGCCGTAAAGGGTGGTCAGGCACAGGGAGTCGACACCGCCCACGATGGCCGCGTCGATCAGGCCCGCCTGGATCATCCGGGCCGCATTGCCAAAGGCCTTGGCACTGGACGCGCACGCCGCCGACAGGGCCACCGAGGGGCCGCGCAAATCAAAGTAGCGGCACACAAAATCAGCGACAGAATAAGCGTTGTGGGTCTCGGCATAGTGGAAGCTGGCCGGCAAGGCACCGGTGGCCGCATCACGCTCGCGGTAGGCCAGCTCGGTCTGCAAAATGCCCGCGGTGCTGGTGCCCATGAACACGCCAACGCGGTCAGCACCATGGCGCTCGATGGCCTCGCGCACGGCGCGCTCGAATCCATCTTGCTGCAGGCCCAGTTGCGCCAGGCGGTTGTTGCGGCAGTCAAAACGAAGCAGATTCTCTGGCAAGCGCACTTGGTCCACACCGCCCACCTCGCCGATCCAGGTGTCGATGTCCACGGTCTCGAAGTCGCACGGCTTCAAGCCGCTGCGCCCGGCCTGCAAGGCGTGGGTGGTCTCTGCCAAGCCCAGGCCAAGGCAGCTGGTCATCGTGAAATGGGGAATCGCGAGAGGGGTCACGGGAAAGGATCCAGAAAGCGAAATCGCGGGCGACTTTAACCGAGTCGGGCCACGAGCAGGATGTTGGCGAAAGGCGTGCCTTCGCTCATCGGCAGGGTCTGAACCTGGAAACCCAGCTTGCGCAAAGCGGCTTGCCAATCACTCAGGGAACGGCAATACAGCCGGGGCAGGCGGTGGCCCCGTACAAAGGTCACCACGTGGTCCACCCAGTTGCTGATCTTGAAGGGCAAGCCCGCAGAGGCGTCGCCAATGCGCAGCAGCAGCACGCCCTTGGGGGCCAGCGCATCACGCACGCGGGTGAGCACGGCGTCTTGGGCGTCGATGTCGATGTAATGGAGCACATCGAGGATCACCACCACGTCGCAGGGCTCGAAGGGGACATCGCAGATGTCGCCCAGCGTGAACCGAGCTGGCAGGCGCAAAGGGCCCAGGGCGGCATTGGCGCGGGCCACATCACGCGGCATGAGCTCGACACCATGGAAGCTTTGCATTCTGGGCGCGGCGGGCCAATGGGCGGGCCAGCCGGCTGATCGATGGCCATGCTGTCCTTGGCTTTCCTCGTACTGCGCGCGTGCCGCTGCCAGCCAGGATGCCAGCAAGCCCTGCCCGCAACCGAGGTCAAGCACGCGGGCCTGGTCAGGAATCAAACCGTGCCGCAGCAAGCCTTGGAAGGCCGGGTCGCCGCCCAATTTGCCACGGGCAAAGCGCCAGGCAAATTGGCCGGCCGGCCGGTAAGGCGCGCATGCACGGTCCAGCAATGTAGACAACATGGTGGGTGTGGCCAGGGCGTCGGACGACGGGGTCAGTTGGGCACTCATGAAAAGGCGGCATCCAGGGTCACGGGGCGCACATTTTGCACCCGGCACGCGTCCAGCAACCGGGGCAGCACCTCCACCACGACCGGTGTGCCACGGGCTGTGCGCGCGGCGTGGCCGTCGTGCAGCAACAGCAAGTCGCCCGGGGCCAAGCCGTTCGTCAATCGGGACGTGACCTGGTCGGCATCTTGGCGGGCGGTGTCGAAGCCTCGGCGCGTCCAACTGGCCAGGCGCAGGTTCAGCTTGTGCAGCACTGGGTCGAGGAAGACATTGCGAAGCCCGGCGGGTGCTCGGAAAAATGCCGGTGCGCGCCCAACGGTGTCGGCAATGGCATCTTGCCCACGGCGGACTTCCTGCTCGATGCGGCGCAAGCCCGACACCGAAAATGTGTGTCGATGGGTGTGGCTGTGGTTCTCGATGCGGTGCCCGCGCCGAACGATTTCACGCGCCAAGGCGGGGTGCTGCACAACCCGGGTGCCAATGCAAAAAAAGGTGGCTTTGACCTGGTAGGCGTCCAACAGGTCCAGCACCTGAGGCGTGACCTGCGGGTCGGGGCCATCGTCGAAGGTCAGGGTGATTTCTCGGCGGGCGATGGCCGCTGGCGGCAAGTGCAGGATGTTGGGCCCGAGCATCCGGCTCGTGGGCCACAGCCCCAGGGCGGTGACGACCATGTGGTTGGCGGCCACGCTGGCCAGCGCCTGGGGCCACATGCCGGGCAAGGCCACCGCCGTGGCGCCGGCCGCCGCGTGCAGTCCCACCGAGGCTTTGAGGATCAATGGCATGCGCCAGGGAGCCATGTTGGACATCAGGCCGCCATCTTGAAGAGCAACTCCCGGGTCTCGGCCGGCAACAGGCCGTCGGGGAGCTGGGTTCGCAAAGAGGGCACATCGCGCAAGGCCTGCCCCAGGATCTCACCAGCCAGTTGCTCCAGTTTTGCCACGTTGTCGCGAGCGCGCTGGCGGAAGCCCGCGTCGTCAAGCTTGTCCCGCAAGCCGGCATTGAGCTCTGCGAACCAAGGCAAGCTGGCCTGGTCCAGCATGCAAGCAGGGTTGTCATCGCGCAGGCTGGCACCGGTGGCCGCATGGGCGTCCGTGCCCTGCCCCCATTGCCGCAACAAGGTTTGAATGGCGACGTTCAGGGTGCGCGCCCTCATCAAAGGTTCGTGCAGCTCCAGGATGGCGGCCCGGTCGGTCAGGCGGTCCTGGAAGAACAACAGGCACAGCACACCCCAGTAGTAGGTGTAGTCCCACAGCACCTTGATGGGCATGACGCGGGGGCTGCCGAACAAGGGGTACTGTCCCTCGTAGAGCGTCAGGGTGCTTTGGTAGAAAGACTGCAAGACCTCGCCATAAAACAGCGAGGGCATGCGCAGTGATTCACCAGCGCGATCGTGCTGGATCAGTTTGGTGATGTAGGTGTTGGAGATGGCGATGAAGTCCGAACCTGGCGAGTAAAAGGGATCCAGGAACATGCCGGCATCGCCGGTGATGGCCCAACGCTGGGGCGAAAACACTTGCTTGCACCCATGCGAGAAATCGCGGAAGTAGGCGAAGTCCATCAAGGTGTCGCGCTGGCTTTCCAGCACCTCGTGCACGCAGGGCTGGTGCTGGGCGATCCAGGCCATGGCCTTGTCGAAGGTGTCCATGCCTTCCAGCGGGTGCATGTCGGCATCGGCCACGATGCCCACCGAATGCGCCCCCGACGACAAGGGGATGAGCCACAACCAGTAGCCCGCGCCACACAGGTGGTTGGTGGACATCCAACGCGCGGCCGGATCGCAGCGCTGGCGCCATTGCGGGTCATCGGCCCAATTGTCTATATCAAGTCGGGTGTTCAGGCGGAACCAAACGGCATTGGCGTGGTGGCCATTGCCTTGAGCCAGGCCCAATTTGCGTTTGAGCAAGCTGGCGCGGCCGCTGGCGTCCACGATCCATTTGGCGCGGATGGTCTGCCTTTGTGGAGCGCCGCCTTGGGCATCCTGCGCTTCAAACTCCACATGGTGCCCTTGCGACTCGTCCAGGTCGATCCTTTTGACCGCGGCACCCGCCGCCAATTGCACACCCTGGCGCGTGACCTCCTCGGCCAGGTGGTTTTCGAAAATGCCCCGGTCGATCTGCCAGCTCGGCGTCGACAGATAGCGGCTGGCGCCCAGTTCGGTCACGCTGGACAGGTCGCGCTCGCCTTCGCTGAAGAAGAACCGGAAACCGAACTTGCGCAGGTGGGCACTGTCCAGGTGGTCCTTCAAACCCAGGGTTTCTGAAAAATAGTGGGCGCCGATCTCGACACTGGACTCGCCCACTTTGTGCGCCGCCAGGGGCGCTGGCCCGACACGGCGCTCAAGCACCTTGATGTCGAGCTCGGGCATGGCCTGCTTGAGCTGCAAGGCCAGGGTCAGCCCAGACAGCCCGCCACCCAGGATCAACACATCGTGTGAGGAGTCGGACATGTTCTAGTCTCAGCAGAATGGCACCAGGATGGGCGCTGTTGGGCGCATGTTAACGCGGGCCTGATGCTTTTCTGTTCAAGCCAATCACCAGGGCTTGGGCTGGTGATAGCCAAAGGCAACAATCCGCGGGCGCGTGCGGGTGCACCTCGATGGCGGACAAGGACTTGAGCAGCGGCAGGCCAACGGCCATGGGGCTGCGCCGGCCCGCCAACACGGCCGCGCCATCGGCCGTGGCATCAAGCATGGGCGCAGTTTGCAAGCTCAAGGTCATCAAGGTCGAAGGCGCCTCACTGGCCGCCACCAAGGCCTGCGGCGCCAGCACCAGCGCCAGGCCCACCAGCGCGGTGCTGCCGGTGATGGGCACCAAGGGCGCGGGCGCGGGCATGTCATAGGCCACCAGCAACACCGGAGCTTGCTCACACACGGCCTGGGTTGCGGCTTCGAGCAGGCCCTGCGCAAAGCTGTGCCGCCCGGCCGAGATGGCGGTGGACGCCTGCATGTTGCCCACGCCGATCGTCCAGTAACCGGAAGCGGCGTTGTGCACCGAGTGGTGAAACTTGGTGGGGGACAAGTGCTCCGGCGACTCGGCCAAGGTGCGGCACAGGTAGTCGGTGATCTCCAGATCGCCGTGCGCGGAAGCAAAGACCGATCGCAAACACTGGGGAGGGACACCAGCCTGGTGGCAAGCTTGCTCGGCCACCGACAGGGCCAAGGACACCGTGGCCGGAGCGCGGCGCCGCTCGGCAGGCGGCAGCAGGGTCGTTTGAGGCTTGCCGTCGGGCACGAGCACGTCCGGCCCCTCGGCCCAATGGCCCATGCCCAGCACAGCCACGGTCAGGGCCGACATCAGCTTGGCTCCTGCCCGGCTCGGGCAAACAACAAGGCGCAGTTGTTGCCGCCAAAACCGAATGAATTGCTCATGGCCACGCTGAGCTGTGCGTCGGCCGCCTCACGCTGCAACATGCGTTGGAAACGCTCACCAGCCAAGGGATCAGGCCGGCTGCAATTGAGCGTGCCTGGAATCCACTGCCCTTGCAAGGCCAGCAAGGTGATCACGGCCTCAAGGATGCCGGCGGCACCCAAGGCGTGGCCCGTCCACCCCTTGGTGGAGCCGACCCGCGTTGTGCCTGGGAAAACCTCGGCCACCACCGCGGCTTCGACCTCGTCGTTCCTGGGGGTGGCCGTGCCATGCAGGTTGATGTAATCCACCTGGCCGGCGGTGATCCGAGCGCGGGCCAAGGCTTGCAGCATCGCCTGGCGCGCGCCCAGCCCTTGAGGATGGGGCGCGGACATGTGATGCGCGTCCGAGGACTCGCCGTGACCAATCAAGTGCAACTCTGAAGCGGCCCGATCCAGGTGAGCGTGGCCGGGTGAAGTTCGCTCCAGCAAGGCAAAGCCACCTGCTTCCGCCAGATTGATGCCATCCCGGTCGGCATCAAAGGGGCGGCACAGTTGGGGCGACACCAGGCCCAGCGATTTGAAACCGAACAGCACACTCTGGCACAGGCTGTCGACGCCCCCCACGATGGCCGCATCCACCATCCCACACCGGAGGAGGCGCTCAGCTTGCGCGAACACCTTGGCACTGGATGAGCACGCCGTGGCCACGGTCATGCAGGGCCCTTGAGCACCCAGCGCATGGGCCACAAAAGCGCCCAGGGAATGCGGAGAGTGGACTTCGGGGTGGGACAGGTCTGCTGGAAACTGGCCGTCATTGGAAAGCCGGGTGTAGGCTTCCTCGCTGGCACCAATGCTGGAAGTGCTGGTGCCCATCAGCACGGCCACGCGAGCCGGTCCATGCCGCGAGATGGCCGTCTGGGCCGCAGCCAGGAACCCATCCTGGTTCAAGGCCATCCAAGCCAGCCGGTTGTTGCGGCATTCCCAGTGGGCCCAGCCAGGCGGCAAGGCTTGCGCCTCCAGTCCGCTGACGCGCCCAATGAAGGTGGGCAAAGGCAGACCGGTGAAGTTGTTCGGGCGCAGAGCACTGTCAGCGCGGCGCAAGGCGGCACCCAAGGCGGCGCGCCCTGGCCCGGCCGCGCAGGTGGCCGTGAACGCCGACACCCGCACCGGGTTCATCGCTTGAACGGGCGAAAAATCCATGACATCAACGCAAGAGGGAGGGCAACGGCAGCTTGTCCAGCATCTGCCGCCAAAGGGCAATCCAGGCAGGCCATTCATGCCCACCCTCCACCGTGAAGACCCGATCAGGCGGCAGCGCCTCGGCCACAACGCGGTGGCCCATGGCGAACCGGTCACTCAGGCCATAGCCCCAGAACAGCGGGGGCAAAGACTGGGCCGATGCGGGATCGGCCTGCGCCTTGAGCCAAAGCCACAAGCGACGATCGACATCGTCTTCCGGCAAGTTCTGGCCTGGGGCTGGCCACGGGACCAAACCGCCAGCACGCACCACGTCAACGCTGATGTTGCGGGGCCCAAGGTAAGGCGCCAGGGCAACCACGCCACTGATGCCCTCGGGGTGAGTGGCCGCGCACATGAGCGATCCCATGCCACCAATGGAAATGCCTGCCAGCCAGATCTGCTCATAGCCCTGCGCTCGCGCTGGCTCGATCACGTCCTGTTGCAACCGCTCAAGGATGGTCTGCTGGGTGTAGTAGCCGACATGGGCATTGACCAGTTGCACATCCACAGCCAGATGCCGCTCCCGCACCGCCGCCACGAACCCTTCGCGGACAAAATCTTCCGGGGTGTCGTAGGCACCGGGCAGCATCACCAACAGCACCTTGGCACATTGAGTGCCCGCACTTGGGTGCGCCAGGTCCAGCAATGACTCCATGGGGGCACCTGGATTCATGGCTGAGGCCGGTGCAGCACCGCCGCCAGCACCAGGGCCAGGATCGCCCCAGGGCCCACGGTGGCACCAATGGCATGCAACACCGGCACCTGCGACCACGCCAACATGCCAAAGCCCGCCACGGTGGTCAGGTTGGCGAACACCATGGACGACAGAATGGCCGCACTGGGCACGGCCGCATGGGCACGCTGGTCAAAAAACAAGGCGTAGTTTGAACCGATGGCCACGATCAACAAGAGGCCAACCAGGTGGAACAAGGTCAAGGGTGGCCCCGTGGCCACCAAGCCCGCCGTCACGATCAACACGGTCAGCAGCAAAGGCGCCACCACGCGCAGCAAGCGCACGGGTGAACGCAGCACGGCACCCAACAAGATCAGGATGGCCAGCCCACCGAGCAGGGACAGGTGAATGACCTCGCTCAGGTAATCTGAATAAAGCTTCTCGGACTCGGCTTTGAGGTCGATGAAATACACCTGCCCACCCTTCACCGACGCTGTCAGCAGTTGGCGGATGCGCGCCGCATCCAGCGCAGGCGCGTCCTTGGCTTGATCGGTGGGCAAGCGCAGGCCGACCAGCGCGGTCCATTGGCCCGATTGCCGCATCAGCAACGAATCAACCCCCAAGGCCAAGGAGCTGCCAGTCAAATCGGCACGCGTGAGCAACGGCAAGCGCTTGGCCTCGGCCGCATCGGTGAAGAAAGCTTCAAACTTGCCTGCCTTGAGGGGCAAGCCCTGAGCGGCCTGGGTGAACCGGCTCCGCAAGGTGTCGGCATCGGGCAAGGCGGCCTGGCGCTGGCTTTGCATGGCTTGGCTGGGCAGGTAGCGGGCCGCGCTGTCCACGCCCAGCAGCATGCCGCTGTCCACCAAGGGTGCCAACGCCTGCGTGGCTTGCTCGGCCCCTTGAAGCGCGGCTTCCATGCTGGCAGCCCGGATCACGCCCAGATAACGCACATCAGGGGCGCCCAGGTCGGCGCGAAGCTTCATGTCCAGGGTTTGCGCTTCGGCGGTGATCGGGCTGAGGGAGGACAACTCCCGGCTCCACAGGCGATCGCGGTGCATGAACAGCACCACCACGGCGCCCGCGAACAGAACCATGGCCAACCAGCGCAGGCGCGGGGCATGGGCCGCGATCCAGGTGAGCCGCGCGTCCAGGCCGGGCGTTGGTGTGATGCTGAACCCTCGGGGAATCAGGTGGGGCAAGACCCAGCGCGTCACCATCGCCGCTGACAAGATGCCCACGATGGAGAACAGCCCCAATTGCGCCAGGCCAGGGAAGCCGGAAGCCAGCATGGACGCAAAGCCCATGACCGAGGTCAGCACGCCCAGGCTGACGGTGGGCCAGAAATTGGAGGCTCGCCCCTCACCTTGCTGGCTGCCCCCGCCCTGCACAAACAGGTAGATCGCGTAGTCGACCGCCTCACCGATCAAAGTGATGCCAAAGCCCAGGGTGATGCCATGCACCACGCCAAATCCCCACGAGACCGCGGCGATGCCTGCCAGGGCACCCGTGGCCATGGGCAGCAAGCCCAGCACCAGTGCCCGCGGTGATCGGTAGATGCTCAAGAGCAAGGTGACGATGATGCCGGCACCGATCATGGACAGGCGGGTGGCCTCCGACTCGATGGTGTGGCGCGACTGGGTGGCGAAAACCCCGGGGCCCGACACGACCATACGAGCTTGTGCCAGGCCCGCCTGCTGCCTGGCCTGTTCAAACTGTTGATGGATGGCATCGATGGCGCGCTGCTGCGCGTCGAGGTCGGAGCCGTCCGCCTGGGTTTGCGCCACCAGCACCGCACGCCGGTGATCGGCCGACATCCAGACGCCATCGACCATGGTGCGCTCGCCACCGGTGTCCATGTCCTCGACCAGGTGCACCAACTCGGCGGTGGGGTCCCGCGTCAACAAGGGCTGCAACATCAAGCCCGCCGACGAGCCCAACAGTTCCAGGCTGTCTTGCAGTGCAGCGCGCAATCCTTCGGGCTGAAAGCGCGCTGGCGTCACGTCCGGGCTGAGCAGGTAGCGGTAGCGGAAGAGCACGCTCTGGTCACGCTGCGACGACACCAGCTCACCATTGTTCACCGAGGCAAACGCCGGCAGTTGCCGCAGGCGCTGGGCCAAAGCCTTGGACAAGCGCGCCAACTCGATCGCCGGCAGCGAGCCTGTGCCCTCGGCTTGCAGCCCCACCAGGATGAGGCGAGAGGCGGGCCCCTCCTTCAACTGGTCGATCAGCACCGACTGCTCTGGCGTGGGGTGGCTGGGCAGGAAGGCCGACAGGTCGGCGGTGTAGCGTGCCCTGACCACGGCGACCAGGCAAACCGCCAAAATGACCAACCATAGCAAGATGGCCGGCAGGCCCTTGTCACGACGCTCGCTCATCGTCAGCGCGGCGAGGAGCTCGTGGAGACAGGCGTGATCGTCATGACGGAGCGGTCCCCATTGCCCTGAAGGATTTCAATGGTGTCCACGCGCTCGCGCTCGCCACTGAGCTTGACTTGGCTGACCATCGCCGCGGCCTTGGCTTGCAGAGGACGCAGCAACAGGTGCCAGCGGTCACGCTTGCCTTCCAGCGCGACCTGGTAGTTTTGGTCCAGGGCGTTGCGGTCACCGGCCAGCGTGGCACGGATGCTTTCGACGAAGGCGCCGACTTCGGGGTAGGACTGCAGGGGAATGCTGCGCTTGCGCCCCTTGCGCTCCAGCAGCAGCACGTCCTTGTCCAGCACCAGCGACTCCAGGCTGGGTTTGAGCGTGCGTTTTTCAAGGCGGTCAGGGGCCTCGTACACCAACTCACCCGAGGACTCCAGAGGCGCCTCCACGGCGCTGAGGTACTTTTGCTCCACGAAGGTTGCCCGGCTGGACTTGTTCTGTGCGAGCAGTTGCATCAGCGCATCGATGCCCCAGTCTTGCGCCTGCGCTGTGCCACCCAACAACACACCGAAGGCCACCAACACGGTGGCCAGGGCCCGCCGACGCAGGTGGTCAATGTTCACCAAGTTCGTCCCAGAAATCATAAAAATTGAACCAGTTGTAGGGGGCCAGGCGGCAGTAATGGTCCAAGCGACTGACATACAGATCGATGACCTGATCAACCGAGGGCGCACCCGGTTGGGAGAAATCGGCCAAGTGCTCAAAATGTATCTCATAGCGGTTGCTGCCCAGGTAGAGGCCGACGATCAGCACCACCGGACGCTTGAGCATCGCGGCCAGCCTGAATGGCCCCACTGGAAAGCCTGCGGGCGTGCCCAACAAATCGACCTGCCGACCAGGCTCGCCACTCAGGGTGCGGTCGCACAACATGCCCACCATCTCACCGCGCTCCAGGCAATGCTTGACGCGCAGCATGGAATCAACGTTGCCCAAAGGGATGATGTTGTGCTTGATGGCCGGGTTGATGGCCGAGAGCACCTGGTTGAGTTTGACCGCGTTGTCTTCGTACATGACCATCGAGACGGCGAGATCGCCGACATCCTGGCTGCTGGCGCGCACCGCCTCGAAGCTGCCCAGGTGGGCCCCCACCATGATGGCACCCCGCCCCTGCGCCAGAATGTCGTGGACCGCCACCTGGCCGACCAAGGTGGTGTCGAACAAGTCAAAGCGATTGTTGAGCAGGTAGAACCGGTCCAGGATGGTGGACGCGAAACAGAACACATGGCGAAAGCCGTCGATCCAGCCAGGCTCTCGGCCCAGCACACGGCGCAGATAGGCGATCGAGGCCCGGCGCGCCTTGGGCACCGCCAGCACGAAATACCAGCTGATGGGGTACAGCAGCAGGCGCGCCACGGGCCGCCCCAGGCGCTGCGCCACCCACACGATGACACGCAAAGCCAGCATGTTGCTGCGCTCGGCATGTTGCATCCACGCGGCGGCCATGTCAGCTCCGCGCCTCATCCGCACTGGCCGGCCCTTGCACCGACACCGTGGCGGTGGCCGCCAGGCGAGGCCCCGCCATGGGGTCGGCAGTGCTGGCCCAGACCTCCAGCGCATAACGACCGGGCACCAACCGCTTGAAGGCCAGGCCGACCGACACCCCTGGGGTCACCGGAAGCAGGAACTTGGCCACGCCGACATTCAGCGAGACAACCTCCAGGCCCTCGGCCGTGGCCAGGCATTGCAAGGCCTCGTCCAGCAACACCACGCCGGGCACGATGGGGTGCCCCGGGAAATGCCCCGCGAAGGCCGGGTGATCCGGGGCGATGGACAAGGGCAACAACGCAAGGTGGCTGGTCATGGAGATGAGGAAGGTGGCTGAGCACCGGATTCAAGGCGTCGGGCCAATTCGAGGATGGCCGCGTGGGGCAACTTGCCGGTGGCATTGCGCGGCAGCTGGTCGACAAAATACAGGGGACGCGGCATGAAAGCGGGGTCGATGCGCTGGCGCAAGGCCGTTGTCAATTGAGCGGCGCTGAGCATCGGCGCCACCACCACGGCGGCCAGGCGCTTGACGCCATCCTGGGGGCCATCGCCAGCACGCGCATCGGTCTCGGGCCAGATGAAAGCACCGTCCACCACGCCCGCGATGGCATTGAGCTGCAGGTTCAGGTAACCCAGCGAGGTTCGCTTACCCGCCACGTTCACCATGTCGGCCGAGCGGCCATGCAGGATGAAACGCGCCGCCACGCCATCGCGGGAGATCAAGGGCTCGCACATCTCGAGCACGTCGTTCAAGGCCATGGGCTCTTCCAGGTGCCCGCCATGGACCCAGACCTGTCCATCTTCTTGCTGCGACATCTGCAAGCCCTCGAACGCCAGCCACTGCACCGCTTGGGCGCTGCGGCGCGTGGCCAACTGCCCGGTCTCGGTGCTGCCATACACCTCGAGCAAAGGGCCACCGCAACGTTGCTCGGCCTCCTTGGCCAATTGGGACGACAGGGGCGCGGTGGCGGACACGATCAAGTCTGCATGAGGCACCTGCTCAGACTCGGCCAACCAGGTGCGCAGGTGGAACGGCGTGGTGACCAACACCTTGGGCGAAGGCAGGGCGGCCAAGGTGGCAGAGACATCGGCGGGATAAAAAGGACGCTCAGCCACCATGGCGGCGCCGCTTTGCCAGGCCACCAGCACCGTCGACTCCAGGCCATACATGTGCTGCGGCGGCACCGTGCCCACGAGGCTGTGGCCCGACTGGGCCGACAAGCCCAGACGCCGGGCCTCCGCGCGTACATTGCGCACCAAGGAACCCCAGCGCTTGACATGCTCTGTGGGACGGCCCGTGGACCCCGAGGTGAATACGCAGGCAATGACTTGCTGCGCCTGGATCTGGGGGACGGCCAAGGGCTCTTGCCCGGCAGGGCCCCAATCACTGGCGCGCTGCGGATAAACGGACTGAGGCAAATCCAAGGTCGCCGAGACCTGCTCGCTCAGACCATAGACCTGC
Organism: Aquabacterium sp. CECT 9606; assembly: GCF_918741295.1. GTDB lineage: Bacteria > Pseudomonadota > Gammaproteobacteria > Burkholderiales > Burkholderiaceae_C > Aquabacterium. The sequence continues at coordinate 347,811 of NZ_CAKKNB010000004.1, read as the reverse complement.
GGGTAGGCCTCCCGCATTTGCCGCACCATCTCAGGGTTGTGCGACGGCGGCAACAAGCTGACTTGCCCACGGGTGATGGCGGCGGCCAGCCCCACGGCAAAGTGGTAGCGGTCGGTACAGGCATTCAGCACGTGGGACCGGTTGGGCAGGCTGGAGGCCACCCGCGCCACGTCGTCCAGAAACTCGCCCACCGAGATGGCCCGGCCTTGCCGGTATGAAAAGACCGAGTCCATCGACGCATGAACCAGCAGAGGAAACAGCGGCGGCACGGTGCCGTCCGGCAGATCAGCGTGGTTCATGGGGCGTTTGAACGGTCTTGGCCTCAGGCCAGCCCTGGCGAAACATCTGCAAACTGCCCAGGATGGAGCTGTGCCGGATGTTGCGCAGCTTGTAGCGGCGGACCGCGTATTCCCCGGCGAACATCAGGCCCACCAGGGGGCTGTTGACCAGGTTGGAGAAGGTGGACCAGGTTTCAATCGAGGCCAGCCCATACAAACCTGCCGACACCGAAGCCATGGCGGCAAAAAACAGCGCCCAGGCCGCGGTGGCGCCACGGGTGAAGGTCAACACCTCAGGCGGCATGTCGCCTCGGCGCATGACGCGGGCAAACCGGGTTATCAGTGGTTCGCGCCCACCCAGCAGGGTGTGGCCAAACATCCAGCACAGCGCCAGGTTCGTGCAGATGTGCTGAATGGCGTACAGCAGGTTCAAATCGCCCTGCCAATTGGGCAGCCCCCAGGCCAGCAAGCCCAGCCATGGCGCCACCACGCCCGCGGCCACCGCAGAGCCCCAGCGGGTGGCCACGGCTGAAAACAGCATGGCGAGAACCGGCACGAAGTAAAGCCAGGGCGCCCAAGGTGAGCGGTGCACAGTGGCAAAGTGGCAGGCAATCAGGTAGGCCGCCAAAAGCGCCAAAGCACCCGCGGCGCCAGACAAGGCCAGCCAAACAGAGGGCACGCCAGGCAAGGTGGACTTCATGGCCGTGAGCGTTTGAACTGCAAAAATCAGAACCGGTTGAAGGGCCGGGCTTGATTATTTGGTACGGTGCGCGCCGACGTGCTGGGCCAGGCTGCGCAGCGAACTGAAGATCTGCACATTGCGCTCATCGTCGGAACGCAGCTGAAAGCCGTATTTTTTGGACACCACCAGCGCAATTTCCAGGATGTCGATGGAATCCAGGCCAAGGCCGTCGCCATAGATGGGGCCCTGAGGGTCGACCTCGGCCGCCGTCAGGTCGAGGTTCAGCGACTGGATGATCAACTCGGTCAGCTCCAACTCCAGCACTGGATCAACGGGGGCTGCCCCCAAGGTCGACGGGGTGGAAACTGCGCCTTCGGTGGCCGGGTTTTGCGCTGAAATCTGCATGGACGTGTCTGGAATCAAGGAAAAGGCGCCGCCCCGGCCGCGTGGGACGGGTGCTCCCTGGATGATAAGCCAGATCAGGTTTCAGCAGGTGCCCCCGCTTGGGTGGTCTGGCGCCAACTTGTCCACGGCATCGGTGATCAATCCATCCAGCCCATCGGCCCACAAGGCTTGGGCGCGCGCAGCGTCATTGACGGTGTACGTCAGCATTTTCAGGCCTGCCGCGTGGGCCTGGGCCATGTTCTCGCTGTTCAGATGGGGGTGGTGCAACACGACTGCCACACAGCCCAGCTCGAGGGCCTCGCTCAGCCAGGTTGGCCGGAGTTCTTCCAGCAACAGCGCCTTGGGAAGGCCCAAGTTCGCTTGCTGGGCCGCGCGCAGCGCCTCGACGCTGAAGGAACTCAGCAAGGGCGGCACCGCCTGGCCAGCCCACCAGCGGGCCGCTTCGCGCGCCACCACCGCCCCGGTCAATGCCTCTTGCCCAGGTGAAGGCTTGATTTCAAGATTGACCATCAGGTCGTTGGCTTGAAGCCACCGGGCCAGGGCTTCCAGCCTGAGCAAGGGCTCGCCGGCGTAAGGCGGGCTGTGCCAGCTGCCGGCGTCCAGCCTGGACAATTCGTCCCAGCGCAGCCGGCCCGCGGCGCCCAAACCGGACGTGGTCCGGTTCAAATCCGAGTCGTGCAGCAAAAAGGGCTCGCCATCCGCGCTGAGCTTGACATCGCACTCGAACATGCGAAACCCGTGCTTGGCGCCCAGGCGAAACGCCGCCAGGGTGTTCTCAGGGGCCAATTTGCCAGCGCCCCGGTGAGCGATCCAGCGTGGGTAAGGCCAGGGCGTCAAAAGCGCTTTGGGGGTCGGATTCATAACACCACAGCATACCGGCCCCGCGAGCCCACCCGGTCCGGGAGATCACCTGCTGCGGTAACATCCCCCCTCAGGCGCGAAAACCGTCCGCACCCTGCTTTTCGCACTCCTTGCCGCCGTTTTTTCACCCCGGCCGCGCCTGGCGCCTCGACATGAACGCACCGCTCCCGCTGACCCAAATACCCGACAATGCAGCCGAGGCCCACGCCGACGGCGCGCCGCGCTTGCGCGAAATCCCCTACAACTACACCTCGTTTTCCGACCGCGAAATCGTGCAGCGCCTGCTCGGCCTGCGCGCCTGGGAACTGCTGAGCCAGTTGCGCACCGAGCGCCAGACCGGCCGCTCCGCCCGCATGCTGTATGAAGTGCTGGGCGACATCTGGGTCGTGCAGCGCAACCCCTACCTGCAAGATGATTTGCTGGACAACCCCAAGCGCCGCGCACAGCTGATCGATGCCCTGCACCACCGCCTGAGCGAGATCGACAAGCGCCGCACGCCGTCCAGCAACCCGGCTGATGCCAACCGCGACACCCTGGTGGGCGAGTTGCTGGTGGCCGCCCGCGCCTGTATCGACCGCTTCGCGCTCAACTTCAAGCACGTGTACGACCTGCGCCAGCGCGCCCGCAAGACGCTGGGCAAGGTCACCGCTGGCGACAACATCAAGTTCGATGGTCTGAGCCGCGTCTCGCACGTGACCGACGCCACCGACTGGCGCGTCGAGTACCCCTTCGTCGTGCTCACGCCCGACACCGAAGAAGAAATGGCCGCCCTGGTCAAGGGCTGCGTCGAGCTGGAACTCACCATCATCCCGCGCGGAGGTGGCACGGGCTATACCGGCGGCGCCGTGCCCTTGACGTGGCGCAGCGCGGTCATCAACACCGAAAAGCTGGAGCAGATGACCGAGGTCGAGATGGTCAGCCTGCCAGGCGTCGACCACCCGGTGGCCACCGTCTGGACTGGCGCGGGCGTGGTCACGCAACGCGTGGCCGATGCGGCCGAGCGCTCAGGCTTTGTGTTCGCGGTGGACCCCACCTCGGCCGAAGCTTCGTGCGTGGGCGGCAACATCGCCATGAACGCCGGTGGCAAGAAAGCTGTGCTGTGGGGCACCGCCCTGGACAACCTGGCCAGCTGGCGCATGGTCACGCCCGACGCCCAATGGCTGGAAGTCGTGCGCCTTAACCACAACCTGGGCAAGATCCACGACGCGCCCATGGCCAGCTTCGAGCTGAAGTATTTCCAGGCCGATGGCAAGACGCCGATCCGCACCGAGCGCCTGGACATCCCCGGCCGCACTTTCCGCAAGGAAGGCCTGGGGAAGGACGTCACCGACAAGTTCCTGGCCGGCTTGCCCGGCATCCAGAAGGAAGGCTGCGACGGCCTGATCACCAGCGCGCGCTGGGTCGTGCACCGCATGCCCGATCACGTGCGCACCGTGTGCCTGGAGTTCTTCGGCAACCCCAAGGACGCCGTGCCCTCGATCGTCGAGATCAAGGACTTCATGTTCAAGGAGATGGCCCAGCCCGGCGGCGCCATCCTGGCTGGCCTGGAACACCTGGACGACCGTTACCTGCGCGCTGTGGGCTATGCCACCAAGAGCAAGCGCGGCGTGCTGCCCAAGATGGTCCTGATCGGCGACATCGTGGGCGACGACGAGAACCGCGTGGCCTTGGCCACCAGCGAGGTCATCCGCTTTGCCAATGGCCGCAGCGGCGAAGGCTTCGTGGCCGTGAGCGCCGACGCCCGCAAGAAGTTTTGGGCCGACCGCAAGCGCACCGCCGCCATCGCCAAGCACACCAACGCCTTCAAGGTCAACGAAGACGTCGTGATCCCGCTGCCACGCATGGGCGAGTACACCCTGGGCATCGAGCGCATCAACATCGAGTTGAGCCTGCGCAACAAGCTGCAATTGCTGGATCGCCTCAAAGCCTTCATGTCCAACGGCCACCTGCCCTTGGGCAAGGTCGAGGACACGAGCGAGCTGCCCAGCCCCGAGCAATTGGAAGAGCGCGTGCAACGCGCCCTGGTTCTGCTGGACGAGACCAAGGCCAAGTGGCAGTTCCTGCACGAGCGCATCGACGCGCCCTTGGCGCAAGTGGGCGATGAACTGGCCGCGCTAGGGTATGAGCAGCACCGCAACGGCACTTACGCCCCGCAAGACGGCGACACGGTGTTCAACCTGCTGCAGACCTGGTCGATCCGCGTGAGCTGGAAGCGCGAGTTGCGCGACGAGTTCGCCAAGATCTTCAGCGGTTCGGCCATGGAACCCATCCTGGCCGAGGCCAAGCGCATCCACAAGGAAGTGCTGCGCGGTCGCGTGTGGGCGGCCCTGCACATGCATGCCGGCGATGGCAATGTGCACACCAACCTGCCGGTCAACAGCGACAACTACGAGATGTTGCAGACGGCGCACGAAGCCGTGGCCCGCATCATGAAGCTGGCGCGTTCGCTGGACGGCGTGATCTCGGGCGAACATGGCATCGGCATCACCAAACTCGAATTTTTGAGCGATGCCGAGATGGCCGACTTCACGGCCTACAAGGCCAGGGTCGACCCCGAAGGCCGCTTCAACAAGGGCAAGCTGCTGCGCGGCGCGGCCCTGAAGGGCCTGGGCGACGACGTTCACAACGCCGACCTGAGCGAGGCCTACACACCCAGCTTTGGCCTGATGGGGCACGAGTCCCTGATCATGCAGCAGTCGGACATCGGCGAGATCGCCACGTCTGTGAAAGACTGCCTGCGCTGCGGCAAGTGCAAGCCAGTGTGCGCCACCCACGTGCCACGCGCCAACCTGCTCTACAGCCCGCGCAACAAGATCCTGGCCACTTCGCTGCTGGTCGAGGCCTTTTTGTACGAAGAGCAGACGCGCCGTGGCGTGTCCATCAAGCACTGGGAAGAGTTCGAAGACGTGGCCGACCACTGCACGGTCTGCCACAAGTGCCTGTCGCCCTGCCCCGTCAACATCGACTTCGGCGACGTGTCGATGAACATGCGCAACCTGCTGCGCAAGATGGGCAAGAAGAGCTTCAGGCCCGGCAATGCCGCGGCCATGTTCATGCTCAACGCCACCAACCCCGAGACCATCAAGCTGGCCCGCTCGGCCATGGTGGGCGTGGGCATGAAGGCGCAGCGCGTGGCCCACGACGTGATGAAGGTGGTGGCCCGCAAGCAGACCAGCGCACCGCCGGCGTCGGTCGGTTCTGCGCCGATCAAAGAGCAGATCATCCACTTCATCAACAAGAAGTTGCCGGGCGGCCTGCCCAAGAAGACCGCGCGCGCGCTGCTCGACATCGAGGACAAGGACTACGTCCCCATCATCCGCAACCCCAAGCAGGCGGCGGACACGGAGGCGGTCTTCTACTTCCCGGGCTGTGGCTCCGAGCGCTTGTTCTCGCAAGTCGGTCTGGCCACGCAAGCCATGCTGTGGCATGCCGGCGTGCAGACCGTGCTGCCACCGGGTTACCTGTGCTGCGGCTACCCGCAACGCGGATCCGGCCAGTTCGACAAGGCCGAGAAGATGATCACCGACAACCGGGTGCTGTTCCACCGCGTGGCCAACACGCTGAACTACCTGGACATCAAGACGGTGGTCGTGAGTTGCGGCACCTGCTACGACCAGCTGCAGGGCTACCAGTTCGACAAGATCTTCCCCGGCTGCCGCATCATCGACATCCACGAGTACCTGCTGGAAAAGGGCATCACCCTGGCCGGCAAGGACGCCTACCTGTACCACGACCCCTGCCACAGCCCCATGAAGCTGCAAGAGCCCATGAAGACGGTGAAGGCGCTGGTGGGCAACAACGTGCTCGAATCCAAACGCTGCTGCGGCGAATCAGGCACCCTGGGCGTGACACGGCCCGACATCTCCACGCAGATCCGCTTCCGCAAGGAAGAAGAGATCCTCAAGGGTGAAGCGCAGTTGCGCGCTGAGGGCAAGGTTGGCGCCAAGGAAAACGTCAAGATCCTGACCTCCTGCCCGAGCTGCCTGCAAGGCCTGAGCCGCTACGAAGATGACCTGCAGAACGGCCTGCTCGAGGCCGACTACATCGTGGTCGAAATGGCGCGCCAGATCCTGGGCGAGAACTGGATGCCCGACTACGTCAAGCGCGCCAACGATGGTGGCATCGAGCGCGTGCTGGTCTGACATGGGGCAACTGGACACCACCCGTCAGGCCAGTTGCGAATTGTGCGTGACCGACGGGGGCCGCCTCGTCGTGCGCACGCCCAAGCTGCGCGTGATCCGTGTTCTGGATGCCGACTATCCCGGCTTTTACCGCGTGATCTGGAACGACCACGCGGCCGAGTTCACCGACCTGCCGACGGCGGACCGCGTCTACCTGATGGAAGCATTGGCCAAAGTGGAATCGTTGGTGCGCGAGCACCTGCACCCCACCAAGGTGAATCTGGCCAGCCTGGGCAATGTGGTGCCGCACCTGCATTGGCACGTCATCGCGCGCTACGCGGATGACAAGCACTTTCCCCAGCCCATCTGGGGTGCGGCGCAACGTGACGTGCCGGATGAGCGCTGGGGCAGTGTCAAAGCCGAATTGCCACTGCTCGACACCGCCATCCAGGCCGCCCTGAGCTGAGGCCCGCATCACTTGCGGATGTGGTCCAGCGCCGTGGGCAAGGGATGGTTCAACAAGGCCACGGTGAGGGCCTGACGGCAGCTCGCTCAGTTTGGCACCAGGCGAAACTGGCTGACCACTTCGGTCAGCGTGTGCGACTGGGACTTCAGGCTTTCCGCCGCCGCGGCCGATTGCTCGACCAAGGCCGCGTTCTGCTGGGTCATCTGGTCGAGCTGCGTCACGGCGGTGCTGACCTGCATGATGCCTTGCGACTCCTGTTCGGCCGCCAGTGTGATCTCGCCAATGATTTGCGTGACCCGCTGCACGCCTTCCACGATGTCGTGCATGGACTTGCCCGCTTCGTTCACCAGGCGCGCACCGGTTTCAACGCGTTCTGACGACGCACTGATCAGCGTTTTGATCTCGCGCGCCGCACTGGCGCTGCGTTGCGCCAATGAGCGCACTTCGCTGGCCACGACCGCGAAGCCACGGCCCTGCTCGCCAGCCCGCGCGGCTTCCACCGCCGCGTTCAAGGCCAGGATGTTGGTCTGGAAGGCAATGCCATCGATCACGCTGATGATCTCGTTGATCTTGCGCGAGGCGGTGTCAATCTCGGCCATGTTGGACACGACCTGCGACATCACCTCACCACCACGGCGTGCGGAATCCGCGGCCGCGTTGGCCAATGAATCCGCCGACCGGGCCGATTCCGCCGTGTGGCGCACGGTGCCCGTCAACTGCGCCATCGAAGAGGCGGTCTCTTGCAAACTCGACGCGGTGTTCTCGGTGCGTTGGCTCAGATCCTGGTTGCCCGCCGCGATTTCACTGGACGCCGTGCCAATCGAATTGGCGGCCAGGCGCACGGTGTTGATGGAACTAGACAGCTGAGTCACCATGCGGCCCAAGGCCTTGAGCAACTGGCCGATCTCGTCGTCGTTGCGGCTTTCCAGCACCAGGTCGAAGCGCCCTTCGGCCACTTCATCGGCGGCTTTCACCGCCATTTGCAGGTCATGGACCACGCGGCCCTGGCTGGTCCAGGCCACCAGCAAGGAGCACAGGCCCGCCAGCCCGGCGATGGCCGCGATGGCGATTTGCGTGGCGCGCGACTTGGACTCCAGGGCTTCGACTTCACCTTCGGCGTGCTTTTGAACCTGCGAGACCAAGGCTGACATCTGCTCAGCCGATTTCTTGAAATAACCATCGGCCGTCTGCAAAGCGGCCACGCCGGTGTTGGGGTCCATGGTGGACAGGTCGATGGCGTTGTCCGCGGCCCTGACATAGTCGTTGAGTGACTGCTCGAATGACTTGGTCGCCTCGGCGCTCAGGTCTCCCACTTTGAAGCTGGTGGCGACCGCCTTCTGGATGCCCGCCACCGCCATCGGCAAGGCTTGCCTGCGCTGCTTGACCTCGTCCTCGCTGAGCGAGGCGATCAATGCGATGGTGCGGTAGAGCGAAACATGGATGTCGGACAGCTTGCCCGCCACACCCACGATGGCCAATTGCTGCTGAAGGCTGTTGTCGTGGGTGCGCTGACCATTTTCACGGTCGTTGGCCAGCACCCAGACAAAGCCGAGCAAGGCCAGGAAAAGGACGACGCTCGCCAGGATGGGCGACGCCATGAGTTTGGTACGCAGTTTCATGTGCAAATTCCTGCGCCCAACTCAGACGCCGAGATGGGGAAACACTTATTTGTAGATACCGCCGCAAACCACGGTGTCTTCGAGCTTCTCGCAATACATGCTCTTGGGCTCGATCTTCTTGGTTTCGGGGTTGGTGAACTTGTAGTCCTGCCAGAACGTGGCGTTGGTCTTGGCCATGTCCACACGTTCTTTCACGAAGGCCTTGCCGTCGATGTCTTTCAACTCGATCAGGTTCTTGCCGATCATCTTGGCATTGGAGCCATGGGCCTTCACCGTGCCATCCAGGGAATAGACCGTGAGGTACAGGTCCTGATGGTGGAACTCGGCGTTGGCCTTGTCGCTGATGTCGGCATAGGCCTTGTCCTTGCCAGCCGACTTGACGTGGGCCACGCCCTTCTTGACCATGGCCACGGCTTCATCCTTGGTGGCGCCACCTTCGGCCGCGTGGACGCTGAACGCCCCCGCCGAGAGAGCCAGAGACAACATCACAGCAAGTTTCGTGTTCATGTCGATTTCCAATCAGCGTTTGGTTAAAAGAGAAGGCCTTAGTCAGCCAGGCCCATGTCCGGGCTCATCAACAGGCCTTCGATGTCCAGCAGGATCACCATGCGCTCGCCCACCTGGGCCAGCCCACGGATGAAGCCGGCGTCGATGGCCGAATGCATTTCAGGCGCGGGCCGCACGGACTCGGCCGGGATCTCCATCACGTCGCTCACCGAATCCACCACCGTGCCGATGGTGCGGTGACCGATGTGCAGCACGATGGACACCGTGAAGGCGTTGTACTCCGCCGAGGCGCAGCCAAAGCGCAAACGCAGGTCAACGATAGGGACAATCGTGCCGCGCAGGTTGACAACACCCTTGAGGAAGTGCGATGCATTGGCAATGCGCGTGGGGTTTTCATAGCCGCGGATTTCCTGCACCTTCAAGATGTCGATGCCGTACTCTTCATCGCCCAGTCGAAAGGTCAGGTACTCGCGTGCCAAAGTGTTGGTCTGCAGGTCCAGTTTTTCCATCATGCCCATGGCTTGTTCTCCAAGGTGTCTAGTGCTTGCGGGTTGTTCAGGTCAATGGCGCGAACGACGCACCAAGCTGCCAACGTCCAGAATCAACGCCACGCGGCCATCACCCATGATGGTGGCCCCCGAGACATCATTGACTTTGCGGTAGTTGCTTTCCAGGTTCTTGACGACCACCTGCTGTTGGCCCAGCAGTTCGTCCACCAGCAGCGCTACGCGCCCGCCGTCGGCTTCCACCACCACCATGATCCCGCTGGTGTGCTCCCAATCGAAGCGCGGCACGCCAAAGACCTTTTCCAGCTCGATCACCGGCATGTACTCTTCGCGCACTTCCACGACGCGGCCCGAGCCACCGATGGTCTTGACCATCTCTTCATTGACCTGGAAGCTCTCGACCACCGAGGACAGCGGCAGGATGTAGACCTCTTCGCCCACGCCCACACTCATGCCGTCCATGATGGCCAGGGTCAGCGGCAGGCGCACCGAGACGCGCATGCCATAGCCTTCGGCCGAATCGATCTCGACCGTGCCGCCCAGCGAGGTGATGTTGCGTTTGACCACGTCCATGCCCACGCCGCGTCCCGACACGTCGGTGACCTCGTCGGCAGTCGAAAAGCCCGGCGCAAAGATAAGGTTCCAGCAGTCGGTGTCCGACATCGTGTCCGGTGCATCGATGCCTTTCTCGCGCGCCTTGCTGATCAGTTTTTCTCGGTTCAGGCCGCGTCCGTCATCGCGCACTTCAATGACGATCGAGCCGCCTTGGTGCGAGGCCGCCAGGGTGATGGTGCCCACCTCGGGCTTGCCCTTGGCCAAGCGGTCGGCGGGCATTTCCACGCCGTGGTCGCAAGAATTGCGCACCAAGTGGGTCAGCGGGTCGGTGATCTTCTCGACCAGGCCCTTGTCCAGTTCGGTGGATTCACCTTGCATGACCAGCTCGACCTTCTTGCCCAGCTTGTTGGCCAGGTCGCGCAGCATGCGCGGAAAGCGGCTGAACACCGTCGACATCGGAATCATCCGGATCGACATCACGGCTTCTTGCAGATCGCGGGTGTTGCGGTCCAGGTCGGTCAGGCCGCTCATCAGTTGCTGGTACAGCACCGGGTCCAGACCACGGCTGTTTTGCGCCAGCATGGCTTGTGTGATCACCAGTTCGCCCACCAGGTTGATGAGCTGGTCGACCTTCTCGACCGACACGCGGATGGTGGACGACTCCAGGCCACCGGCGGCAGGCTTGTCCGCCTTGACCGCAGGCTTGGCCGCCGCAGAGGATGCGGACGAGCCTTCTGCAGAAGCCGAAGAGGCCGTTACAGCCCCGGCTGTGGGTGCGCCAGGGGCGTTGTCAAAAAATCCGTAGCCGGGCTCTTCATGAGCGGCAGCGGAGCCTGCCTCGAACAGGCCCTTGTCAGGATCGACCTCCACACCACCTTCGGTCCAGGGCATGAAGACCACTTCTTCACGCGACACGTGGAAGGTGAACAGGTCCAGCAAGTCGGATTCGGCCGAGGCTGTTTCCAGCTTGAAGCGGCGGGTGTTGGGCTGTTCAGGCAAGCTGGGCAGATCCTCGATCGTGCCCAGGCCTTCGATTTCCTTGAACAGGTCACGCAGTTCGTCGGCCTGAGACAGGTTGCTCAAAGGTCCGACACGCAGTTCGACCAGACGCTTGCCCTTGGCAGGCGTGGCGGCCACAGGCGCTGCAACTTGAACGGCCGGCGCCACTGGCGCGGCGGCGATCGCCACAGGGGCTTCGCCCGCCACCAGGGCACGCACATTGAACAGCAATTCGGTGGTGTCGATCGCATCGCCGCCATTGCCTTGATGTCGCGCCAGCTGGGCCTTGAGCGCATCGCCCGAAGCCAGCAGCACATCGACCATGCTCGCATTGGGGGCCAACTCGTGGCGGCGCAGCTTGTCCAGCAGCGTCTCCATCTGGTGGGTCAACTCGGCCACATCGCTGAAACCAAAGGTGGCCGCGCCACCTTTGATCGAGTGCGCGCAGCGGAAGATGGCGTTCAACTCTTCGTCATCTGCCTGGGTGATGTCCAGACCGAGCAGGAGCTGCTCCATGTTGTCCAGATTCTCACCGGCTTCTTCAAAGAAGACTTGGTAAAACTGGCTAAGGTCAATCCCTGCGGATTGGCTGTTGTCGGTGTTCATCTCTGCCATGTCCGGCTCCTGAATATCTTGTGTGTGATCACTGCGTCAATCAATGCCTGGCCGACTCGCGTCAGCGAATCACCTTCTTGATGACTTCCAGCAGCTTGTTGGGGTCGAAGGGTTTAACCAGCCAGCCCGTGGCGCCCGCCGAGCGGCCCGCCATCTTCATCTGGTCGCTGGATTCGGTGGTCAGGATCAGGATCGGCGTGGCCTTGAACTGCGGGTTCTCGCGCAGCTTCTTGGTCAGGCTGATGCCGTCCATGCGGGGCATGTTCTGGTCGGTGAGCACGAGGTCAAAACTGCGGCCCCCCGCTTTTTCCCAGGCGTCCTGGCCGTCAACGGCTTCGATGACGTTGTAGCCGGCGCTTTTCAGCGTGAAAGAAACCATCTGCCGCATTGAGGCTGAATCGTCGACGGCAAGGATTGAATGCATGTCGCTCTCCGGGGGCTTAAAAAAACAAAACAGGTCAGGGCCAAAAACAGCCAATCAACGACGATCGGTATTTCGGCAGATGAGACAAAATCTTTAAAACAACTCCACAGACCCAGCGTCCATTTCGTCCTGGGTCACGGGATTGGGCTGGAGGGGTCCTTCGTCCACCACCGCCTCGCCATCGGGGTCATCGCCCATGGCATCCCTGGCAATCTGGTCGGCGCAACTGCGAAGACGCCGGTTGGTGTGAACGATCAATTGGGTGGCCATGTCCTGGAATTGCAGCGCCGTCACCGTTCGGTACAGCGTCTGCAGGGTTTCCTGCAAGGCGGGGGGCAACTCCTTGCCGCCCTGGTCGATCACCGCGCCCAGCTGGTTGGCCGCCCCGTGAAAACCTTCGATCAGCGCGCCACAGGCGTCGTCCAGCAAACGCTGAAGCCGCTCCAGGTCATTGGCCGCCGTCATCAGGTGGTCTTGCAAAGCCGCCGCCGCCAGCAGGGACATCTCCGTGGGTGGCGCGCTCGCTTCGCTCTCTTCATTGGTCAGCATCCGTGACTCCACTGAACCTGGTTTCGGGGCCCCAACTGCGGGGCTCTCATATCGGTGCGCATGTCACACCGAGGTCATTCCCTATATCGGCAGGAAATGCGCGGGACTTGCGCGATTGTTAGAATTTTTCACGCATTCGCCCCCCGAGTAGTCACAATGACGCGGGAAAACTTGGCGCAAATCGAAGGATCGAAGGCCTCCTGTGTCCGACCATTTCACGCCCCCCTCCGTACCGCGGCCGCCTTCGGCACCCGCCCACGCGACTAACGACTCGCCCGTTCGCCTCAGGGTCCTCCACCTGGAAGACAGCGAACCCGACCATGACCTGGTGATGATTCACCTGCGCCGCGGCGGCATCCTGGCCGAGGTCTTGCGAGTCGAAAGCGAGACCGGCCTGGCCGAAGCCCTTGAACAGGAATGGGACCTGATCCTGTCCGACTACAACCTGCCCGGCTACTCTGGCCTGGCCGCCCTGGACAAGGTGCGTTCGCTGGGCAAGCTGGTGCCCTTCATATTGGTCTCTGGGGAAATCGGCGAAGACATCGCCGTGCAGGCCATGCGCAACGGCGCCAACGACTACCTGCTCAAAAGCAACCTGGCGCGCCTGGCCCCGGCCGCGCTGCTGGCCATCGAGGCCAACCGCACCCGCATCGCGAAACAGTACGCCGACCTGGCCCTGACCCGCTCACGCCAGCAAATCCGCGAACTCGCCCAGCATTTGCAGACCACCATCGAGCAAGAGCGCGCGGCCATCGCCCGCGAGATCCACGATGACGTGGGCGGGGCGCTCACCGCCGTCAAGTTCGATCTGGCCTGGATCGCGCGACACGCCACCACGCCCGACATCGCCGAGCACGCCCAGCAGGCCATGGAAGCCGTCACCATGGCCCACGAGGCCACGCAGCGCATCATGCACAACCTGCGGCCCGCCATCCTGGAGCAAGGGCTGGTGGCCGCCCTGCAATGGATGAGCGACCGTTTCGCCAAACGCACAGGCATCGCCACCGAGTTCCGCACCAGCCACGAACAGATGGTGCTGTCGGCCGGCGTGCCGCTGGTGGCCTACCGCTTTGCGCAAGAGTCGCTCACCAATGTGTCCAAGCACGCCCTAGCCACGCGTGTCAGTGTCGACCTGGCGCAAGCTGGTGGCGTGCTGTCGCTCGAAGTGAGCGACAACGGCCGGGGCCTCAGCCCGGATGACCTCGCCAAGGCCAAGTCCTTCGGCATCCGAGGCCTGCACGAGCGCGCCGAAACCGTCGGCGGCTGGGTTGACATCAGCAGTGGCGCCAATGGCACAACCTTGATTCTGTCGGTGCCCCTGTCTGGCCCCGAAAACGGTTTCCTGGATGCAATTGCGCCAGAATTGAGCATCGATACCGTCGGTACCGAAGGCGACCCTGACGACCCCACCGCATGGGGTACCCAATGATCAAAGTGATTCTGTGTGACGACCACGCCTTGATCCGTCGCGGCATCCGCGACACGCTGGCCGACGCCGATGACATCGACGTCGTCGGCGAGGCTGGTGACTATGGCGAGTTGCGCGGCTTGCTGCGCGAAAAATCCTGCGATGTCCTGGTGCTGGACATCAACCTGCCCGGCCGCAGCGGCCTCGACGTGCTGCACGTGCTGAAGGAAGAAGGCACCACCTTGAAGGTGCTGGTGGTATCCATGTACCCTGAAGACCAATATGCCATGCGCGCCTTGAAGGCCGGCGCTGCGGGCTACCTCAACAAAGGCAGCGATGCCGCCCAGATCGTGGCCGCCGTGCGGACGGTGTCACAAGGCAAAAAATACGTGACGCCCGAGATGGCGCAGATGCTGGTCGACAACCTGACCACGCCCGCGCCGGAAGACGCGCACCAGAAGCTGTCCGACCGCGAGTTGCAGACGCTGGTGATGATCGCCTCGGGCAAGAAGCTGTCGGACATCGCAGAGCAGTTGCTGCTCAGCCCGAAAACCGTCAGCGTCTATCGCGCCCGCGTGCTTGAAAAACTTGGCCTGGCCAATAACTCCGAGCTGACGGTCTACGCTATTCGCAATGGCCTGGTTTGATTTGGCGCAATATTTTGCTTAAATTATCGATGCAATTCACCCCCAAATTTAGGGGTTGATTCAAAACCGCACCCGCCATAAATTGATTTCTCTGGTATCGCTATTTTCAACGCCCGGAGAACATCATGAGTTCATATCATGCCTTGAAATCGGCCGCCTCCATTTTTCTATGGGCAGTCACGTTTCCAACTCTCGCGGCCCCCTTGCAGTTTGTCTACCATGGCTTCATGTTTCCCATTTCAGATGGATTCTTCGGAGTCAACGTTGATCCGACTGATCCCCCACAGAAAACCATCAGCGAAGAACTCTCGGACGGCACAAAACACACCCGCTTCCAAGTGTCTGCCAACTTGGCGGAAATCAATTACGGAAACAGCAGGTATGAAATTGCATTTTCAGAATATTTATACCGGGGATTCGTGGACACTTATCTCACGACGACCAATTCCAGTTACCTGACGTTCGATTGGGACACCACGCAGTCTTGCCATGGCATCTGCACGGATAAAGATGTTCGCTTCAAACTCGAAAACAGCGGACCTGAACTATTCACAGACATTTTCCCAGATGATTTCTTATTCAAATACACCAGTGGCGCTGGCTCCATCAAAACGACTCAGTATTATTTATATGATCCATCTAACGTGCTCGGAAGTTCCACGACCAACTTCACGATCGTGGTCCCCGAACCCCAAACAGCCCTGCTGAGCCTCAGCGGCGTTCTGGTCATTGGACTGCTGGCCTTCATGACCAAGCAGAAGCAGTCGATTGGCCAAGGCATGCACAAACCACGCAATCTCATTCAATTGGCGTCAGCTTGGCCACGCTCAGCATCAACCACTTGGTGCCATGGCGGCCAAAGTTGACCTGAACGCGGGCATCGGCGCCGTTGCCTTCCAAGGTCAGCACCACACCTTCGCCAAACTTGTTATGGAACACGCTTTGGCCTGACCTCAAACCGCCGGCCGTCTTGGCCTGGGCCATGGCCGAGGGCAAAGGCGCGGTCAGGTCCTTGAAGTTGTCTTCCTTCTTGGCGCCGTAATAGCTGCCGCCTGAGCGGTAAGGCTGCGCGCCTGCGCCCACCATCGACCCCATGCCCTTGCCGCTGCTCCAGGCCTCCTGGTATTGCTTGGCATAGCCCGAACCAAAGCCCTGGTTGCGAGGCGTCAACCACTTCAAGGCTTCTTCCGGCAGCTCGTCCAGGAAGCGGCTCTTGATGTTGTATCGGGTCTGGCCGTGCAGCATGCGGGTCTGGCTGAAGCTGATGTGCAAACGCCTGCGCGCCCGCGTGATGGCCACGTACATCAGGCGGCGCTCTTCTTCCAGGCCATCGGTGTCGGTCATCGAGTTCTCGTGCGGGAACAAGCCCTCCTCCAGGCCCGTGATGAACACGCTGTCAAACTCCAGGCCCTTGGCCGCGTGAATGCTCATCAATTGCACCGCATCCTGCCCTGCTTGCGCCTGATTGTCGCCCGCCTCCAAAGCCGCGTGCGTCAGGAAGGCGACCAAGGGCGAAATGATCTCACCGGTCTCGGCGTCGGGCAGAGTCTCTGCCAAGGCCACGGCGCGGGGCAGGCCTTCGGCGATGGTGCCGGGCAACTCGTCCACCGGCAGGCCCACAGCGTCTTTGCCAAAGCCTTCCAGCGTCACGAAGGCTTCAGCGGCATTCACCAGTTCTGCCAGATTCTCCAGCCGCTCCTGGCCTTCCTTTTCAAGACGGTAAAAATCTGCCAGACCACTGGCCTCCACCACGTGTTCGATGATCTCGCGCAAGGTCAGGCCCTGGGTCGCGGCGCGCATGGCATCGATCAAGGCATTGAACGCCTGCAAATTGCCCCCCGCCTTGCCCGGCACCGCCGTCACGCTTTGCCACAGGCTGCGGGCGCTGCCACGGGCGGCATCCTGCAATTGCTCCAACGTGCGCGCGCCAATGCCCCGCGCCGGGAAGTTGACTACACGCAGGTAGCTGGTGTCGTCGTTCGGGTTCTCCAACAAGCGCAGGTAAGCCAGTGCGTGCTTGACTTCGGCACGTTCAAAAAAGCGCAGGCCGCCATACACCTTGTAAGGCACGCTGGCGTTGAACAGCGCCGACTCGATCACCCGCGATTGCGCATTACTGCGGTACAGCACGGCCAGCTCTTTCAAGGCATGGCCTTCGCGCACCATCAGGCGGGCTTCGTCCACCAGCCATTGGGCTTCCGCGTAATCACTGCTGGCCTCGTAGACGCGGATGGGCTCACCCAGTCCTGCATCGGTCCGCAGGTTCTTGCCCAGGCGACGCGAGTTGGTCGAAATCAACTTGTTGGCCGCATCCAGGATGTGCCCAAAGCTGCGGTAGTTTTGCTCCAGCTTGATGACCCGAGGCACGCGGAACTCGCGCTCGAAGTCCGCCATGTTGCCGACTTGAGCGCCACGGAAAGCGTAGATGCTTTGGTCGTCATCGCCTACGGCGAACACGCTGTTGCCGGTCTCCTCGGGGCGCCCTGCGAACATCTTCAACCAAGCGTATTGCAGTCGGTTGGTGTCCTGGAACTCGTCCACCAGAATGTGCTTGAAGCGGCGCTGGTAGTGGTCGCGCAACTCGGCATGGTCGCGCATCAGCTCATACGTGCGCAGCATCAGCTCGGCAAAGTCAACCACGCCCTCGCGCTGGCATTGGTCTTCATAGGCCTGGTAGACCTCCAACTGCATGCGCCCCACTTCATCGCGCGGCGTGATGTCCTTGGGGCGCTTGCCATCGTCCTTGGCATTGGCAATGAAATAACTCGTCTGCTTGGGAATGCATTTTTCTTCATCGAACTTCAACCCCTTGATGATGCGTTTGACGGCCGACAACTGGTCTTGCGTGTCCAGGATCTGGAAGGACTGAGGCAATCCCGCCAACTTGTGGTGCGCCCGCAGAAAGCGATTGCACAGACCGTGGAAAGTACCAATCCACAAACCACGCGTGTTGATCGGCAGCATGGCCGACAAACGCGTCAACATCTCCTTGGCCGCCTTGTTGGTGAACGTGACCGCCATGACGCCAGCAGGAGAGACCTGGCCGGTCTGCATCAGCCAGGCGATGCGCGTGGTTAGCACGCGGGTTTTTCCCGACCCGGCCCCGGCCAGGATGAGCAGCGGCCCAGGCGGTGCGGTCACCGCCGCCAGTTGTTCGGCGTTGAGACCCACCAACAAGGGGGAATTGCCCTGCGGGCCGGTTTGGGGAAAGAATCCTGGGTCAGACGAATTTGAAATCATCTAAAAATTGTAGGCGGCATCCGCCAACGCTCAGGGAAATAACATGTCGGCCACCTTCTCGCCTGAGGCATCACTGCTTTCGGGCTCGTCTGCATTCATGGCCCAAGCCTGGGTTGACCACCCATGAACACGCCCAACACCGACCCAACCCGACTGACCGTGGACTACCACGACGGCCGCAGCGACCAGGCACAAGCCGTGAGCATCTGGGTATCCCAAGGCATGCTTGAGCTGGCGGGCCACGGCATCCTGCGGCAGATTCCCATCCACCAGGTGCAATGGCCAGACCTGTCAGAGCCAGGGGTTTGCATCGTCAAATTACCAGGCGGGGGCACCCTGCGCACCATGGACCACCTCGCCTGGGCGGCGTGGCAGCAACAACAGAACCTGATCCCAGCCAAAGCCCTCAAAACCCGCCAAAGCTGGCGCTGGAGCCTGACCGCAACACTGTTGCTGCTGGCCATCTGCGCCGCCAGCTATGTGTTTGCCTTGCCTGCCAACAAGGGCTGAAGCTGGCGCCAGGTGCGCCAAAGCCACCAGACGCGGCTCCCCCAAGTCAGCAATCTTTTAGGGCGACGCCGGAACAACCATGCTGCCACCCCCACCACCAGGACGGGGTGTGCCGCTAACCAACGCCCCCCTCGGTAGACACGATCCACCACCCCCAAGACAGGCGCCAGGGTCGTTGCGGATTGACGAGCCAAGCTGTGGCGCAGCACCGCACTTCGTTGCTGCAAAAGCTGCTTCTTGAGCACAAGCTCCTGCGAACGCCGGGCGGTCATGGTGCGTCAGCCTCCTGTTGCTTGGGGTGCCCAAGTGACATCAAGGCTCGACGATCCTGGTCCAGCTCGGCCAAAGTGGCGCTGAGCAACCCAGTGGCAACCTGCCAATGGGTATTCGCACGCCACACCGCCGCCAGGCAGGTCGCGACAAAAAAAACTGCCATCAAGCCCAGCGCCAACAAGCGGTGCTCATCCCAAAACAACACGGTGATGAAAGCCGCCACAAACAACATGCCCATGCCGCCCAGCAAAAGGGCCACAGCCCCCCACGCCAGCACCTTGAGCAAACGCAGCTTTTCTTCTTCCAACTCGGTGACCAGCAACTCAAGCCGAGTTTGAAAAATGGCCAACAATGTGACCAGCAGACCTTGCAAGGACGCCAGCAAACCGCCCCGTGTTGTGGTCGATTCAGACATCAGGCCCGCCCCCACACCATGTCAACGCCGACCAATCAGCATGCCCAGCAGCAAACCCACGCCTGCCGCCACACCCACCGATTTCCAGGGGTTCTCGTGGACATAGCCGTCCGTGGCTTTGGCGGCCGCCTTGGCCTTGTCGATGACGGCACCTTGTGCGTCCAGCAACCCATCTTTGGCCCGAGCCAAAGTGGCCTGAGCCTTGGCGCGCAACTCCACCACGCTGGCGCTGGCATCGTGCGCTGTGGCAGCCAGCAAGGCTTCGGCGTCAACCAGCACCGCTTTCAGATCGGCCATCAATTTGTCTTTTTGGGCAGCACTCAGTTCAGACATCGCTTTCTCCTGGGGTTGGTGATCAATGGATGATCAGCAAGGGCAACTTGCTGTGAGACAAAACACTCTTGGTCAGTGACCCGTGGATGAGCGCGTCGAAACCATGTCGACCATGGGACGCCATCACGATCAGATCGCACTTCTGGCGCTCGGCCATGTCCACAATGGCCTGCTGAATGCCTTCGGTCACCATGAACTGGCCATCGAAATGCACACCCGCTTCAACGGCGCGGTCGGCGAAACGCTTCAGCACCTTGCGGGCGTGGGCCTCGCAACTGACCTGGTGATCCTGGATGGTGGCCGCGGTGTAGGCGATGGCCACCTGCTCCATCACCATGGGCGGCAAGGGCGGCTCCACGGTGAAGCCTGTGATGGACGCCCCTAGCAACTTGGCCAAGCCCACGCTGGTTTCGATCGCCTTGTCGGACAACTCACTGTCATCGACCGGTACCAATAAGTGCTCGTACATTTGAACCCCTTCAGAGTCTCAGCCACACAGCCGTTGAATCCATCGTAGGACCATTGCGCGCGCCTTACAAGCCAATGAGCCGCCGGGACGGGCTGTAACCTTGATCCAGCGCAGGATTTACCAGCAATTGGCTTGCCCGCTGAAAAAGCCGATCGCCCGCCTAAAATCGGGGCAACGCCGAGACGCGGGGCATTTCCGCCCCACCGCACCCGATTGCCACCATGACCGAACTTGCCAAATCCTTCGACCCCGCTCCGATTGAAGCCCACTGGGGCCCGCTGTGGGAGCAACGCGGCCTGTACACGCCCACCCTGGACCCGAGCAAGCCCTCGTTCTCGATCCAGCTGCCGCCCCCCAACGTGACCGGCACGCTGCACATGGGGCACGCCTTCAACCAGACCATCATGGACTCGTTGACGCGCTACCACCGCATGCTGGGCCACAACACCCTGTGGGTGCCCGGCACCGACCACGCCGGCATCGCCACCCAGATCGTGGTGGAGCGCCAGCTGCAAGAGCAAAAGCTGACGCGCCACCTGTTGGGCCGCAAGAACTTCGTCGCCCGCATCTGGGAGTGGAAGGAAGAAAGCGGCACCACCATCACACGCCAGATGCGCCGCATGGGCGCCAGCGTCAGCTGGGAGCACGAATACTTCACCATGGACGAAAAACTGTCCAAGGTGGTCACGCAAACCTTCGTCACCCTGCACGAGCAAGGCCTGATCTACCGCGGCAAGCGCCTGGTCAACTGGGACCCGGTGCTCAAGTCCGCGGTGTCCGACCTGGAAGTCGAAAGCGAGGAAGAAGATGGCTCGATGTGGCACATCCGCTACCCCGTGGATGGCAGCGACGAAACCCTGGTGGTGGCCACCACACGCCCCGAGACCATGCTGGGCGACACCGCGGTCATGGTCCACCCCGAGGACGAGCGCTACACCGCGTTGATCGGCAAGAACGTCAAGCTGCCACTGACAGGCCGCCTGGTGCCCATCATCGCCGATGAGTACGTCGACAAGGAATTCGGCACCGGCGTGGTCAAGGTCACGCCCGCGCACGACAACAACGACTACGCGGTCGGCCAGCGTCATGGCCTGCCCATGATCACCATCTTCACACTGGACGCGAAGGTGAACGACGAAGCCCCCGCCGCCTACCGCGGCATGGACCGCTTCGTGGCCCGCAAGGAGATCGTCGCCGACCTGGAAGCCCAAGGCCTGCTGGTTGAGGTCAAGAAGCACAAGCTGATGGTGCCGCGCTGCACGCGCACCGGCCAGGTCATCGAGCCCATGCTGACCAACCAATGGTTCGTCGCCATGAACAAGGCCGACCCCTCGGTCGATGGCCAGCCGGGCCAGAGCATCGCGCAGAAGGCCATCGATGTGGTCCAGAGCGGCGAGGTCAAGTTCGTGCCCGAGCAATGGGTCAACACCTACAACCAGTGGATGAACAATATCCAGGACTGGTGCATCAGCCGCCAGTTGTGGTGGGGCCACCAGATTCCCGCCTGGTATGGCCACGATGGCGAGATCTTCGTCGCCCACAACGAGGCCGAGGCCAAGGCCAAGGCCGCCGCAGCGGGCTACACCGGCAGCCTGCAGCGCGACGAAGACGTGCTCGACACCTGGTACTCGGCCGCGCTCATCCCCTTCTCGACCTTGGGCTGGCCCGAGAAGACCATCGAGCAGGACCTCTTCCTGCCCTCCAGCGTGCTGGTCACCGGCTACGACATCATCTTCTTCTGGGTCGCCCGGATGATCATGATGACCAAGCATTTCACCGGCAAGGTGCCCTTCAAGCACGTCTACATCCACGGCTTGGTGCGCGACGCGCAGGGCCAGAAGATGTCCAAATCCGAAGGCAATGTGCTGGACCCGGTCGACCTGATCGACGGCATCGAACTCGCCCCGCTGCTGGACAAGCGCACCACCGGCCTGCGCAGGCCTGAAACCGCGCCCAAGGTCCGCAAGAACACCGAAAAGGAGTTCCCCGACGGCATCCCCGGCTACGGCGCCGACGCCTTGCGTTTCACCTTTGCCGCGCTGGCCAGCCTGGGCCGCAGCATCAACTTTGACAGCAAGCGGTGTGAGGGTTACCGCAATTTTTGCAACAAACTCTGGAATGCCACCAAGTTCGTGCTGATGAATTGCGAAGGCCAGGACTGCGGGCTCCAGACCCACGAACCAGGCGCCTGCGCATCAGGTGGCTACCTGGAGTTCAGCCCGGCCGACCGCTGGATCGTCAGCGAACTGCAGCGCCTGGAAGCCACTGTCGAACAAGCCTTCGCCGATTTCCGCCTGGACAACGTCGCCACCGCGCTCTACCAGTTCGTCTGGGACGAATACTGCGACTGGTACATCGAGATCGCCAAGGCACAACTGAACGCCGCCAAGGACTTGGGCAACGACCAGCAACAACGCGGGAAAGCCGAGGCTGCCCAGAGGGCTACGCGCCGCACCTTGATCCGCGTGCTGGAAACCATCCTGCGCCTGATGCACCCCATCACGCCCTTCATCACCGAAGAGTTGTGGCAAACCGTGGCACCCGTGGCGGGCCGCAAGACGGCCGGCTCCGATGAATCCATCGTGCGGGCCCCCTACCCCACGCCGGACCTGAGCCGCATCGACCCCGAGTCCGACGCCTGGGTGGCCAAGCTCAAGGCCCTGGTGGGCGCATGCCGCAATCTGCGCAGCGAAATGAGCTTGTCGCCGGCCGAACGCGTGCCCCTGCTGACCGTGGGCGACACCGCGTTCGTCACGCAGGCCGCCCCCGTGATCAAGGCCCTGGCCAAACTCAGCGAGGTCAAGGTGCTGGATGAAGCGGCCTTCACGCAGGCCACCAGCATGGCCCCGGTGGCCGTTCAAGGCGAAACCCGCCTCGCACTCCATGTCGAGATCGATGTGGAAGCCGAGCGCAAGCGGCTGGACAAGGAAATCCAGCGCCTGGCGGGCGAAATCGCCAAGGTTCACGGCAAATTGGGCAACGAAAGCTTCGTGGCCCGCGCGCCCGCCGCCGTGGTGGACCAGGAAAAACAACGCCTGGCTGACTTCACCGCCACGCTGGCCAGGGTGCGCGAGCAATTCCAGCGGCTAGGGTGATCCCTGGGATGAGGGAACTATCCGTGTGCGAAGGGCTCAATGGCTGACACCATTGAGCGCTGCCGCACCGAGGAATCTGAAAATGCAAATCACCAAGGCCATCTTCCCAGTCGCCGGCCTGGGCACCCGATTCCTGCCGGCCACCAAGGCGCAGCCCAAAGAGATGCTGCCCGTCGTCGACAAACCGCTGATCCAATACGCGGTAGAGGAAGCTTACGACGCCGGTATCCGAGAGATGATTTTCGTGACTGGCCGCCACAAGCGGCCCATCGAAGATCACTTCGACACCGCGTTTGAACTGGAATACGAGCTGGAGCAAGCAGGCAAGCGGGAACTGCTGAACGTCGTGCAATCCATCAAGCCGGCGGACATGGAATGTGTGTTCGTGCGCCAGCCCAAAAGTCTGGGGCTGGGGCACGCCGTGTTGTGCGGTGAGCGGCTGGTCCGGGGCGAGCCCTTTGCGGTCCTGCTGGCCGACGACCTGATGGTGGGCGACACGCCCGTGCTGCGCCAGATGGTTGAGCAGTTCGAACAATGGGGTGCGTCCATCCTGGCCGTGCAGGAGGTCCCCCAGGAGCAGACCAAACGGTACGGCATCGTGGCCGGCACCCAGGTCAACTCTCACTTGATGGACGTGTCGCGCATCGTCGAAAAACCAAGTCCGGAGCAAGCACCTTCACGCCTGGGCGTGGCCGGCCGCTATATCCTGACGCCCGGGATCTTTGAGCAAATTCGCTCTCAGCCTCGGGGCGTGGGCAATGAAATCCAGCTGACTGACGGCATTGCAGGTTTATTGCGCCAGGAAAAGGTCTTTGCATTTCAGTACCAGGGCAAACGCTACGACTGTGGCAGCAAGGAAGGCTTTCTGGAGGCCAACATTGAGCTGGGCCTGCAGCACCCTCAGGTCGGCCCCTGGCTCAAGCAATACCTGAAGCAAATGCAACTGGGCTGATGATCAGGCCTCTGGCGGACTCTGCTCTGCCAAGCCCAATTGCGACACGATCATGTTGACCAAAGCTCCGACCGAGGGGCGGCCGGTGTCGATGCAGTGATGGGCAGTTTCCTCGTAAAGAGGATGGCGCTGCTCATAAAGCTCTCGCAATTTGGCCATCGGGTCCTTGACCTGCAAAAGAGGTCTCTGCGTGTCATGCCTCAAGCGCCGAAATAACTCCTCAGGCGTTGAACGCAGGTAAATCACCGTCGCCCGCTCCCTGAGGTGTCGGCGGTTGGCTGGGCGCAGCACAACGCCGCCACCGGTGGCAATCACCAAGGGTGATCCCACCTCAGCCTGGCGCGTCAGCTCATCAATGACCGCTTCTTCATGGTCGCGGAAAAGCGCCTCGCCATGCTGCTCAAAAAACAAGCGGATGGGCATGCCAATCCGCTCTTCAAGCACAGCGTCTGAATCGACGAAACGAGCCTTGATTCGCTTGGCCAGTTGCCGCCCGACGGTCGATTTACCACCGCCAGGCAACCCCACGAGTGCGATCACTGCATCCAACAAAGCTCCGCTCAGCGCAAAGCGCCCTTCTCGGAGACCACCTTGGGGGTCAGGAAAATCAGCAGCTCGGAACGCTTGGACTGCCTGGAGGTGTTCCTGAACAACACACCCAGGTAGGGAATGTCGCCCAACACCGGCACCTTCTGGTCATTGTTGGTCTCTTGCTGCAAGAAGATGCCGCCAATCACGACCGTGCCACCGTTCTCGACCAAGACTTGCGTTTGCACGTGCTTGGTGTCGATCGCATAGCCTGCGGTCGTCACTTGGCCCACGCTGTCCTTGTTGACATCCACGTCAAGGATGATGCTGCCTTCAGGCGTGATCTGAGGCGTCACTTCCAGCTTCAGGTTCGCCTTGCGGAAGGAGATGGCGGTTGCCCCGCTGGAGGTTGCCGTCTGGTAAGGCAACTCGGTCCCTTGCTCAATCAACGCCTTCACCTGGTCAGCCGTGATCACACGAGGGCTGGACACGATCTTGCCGCGGCCATCGGCTTCAAGCGCCGACAACTCCAGGTTCAAGAAACGCGTGCCGCCCGAGTTGAACAAGGAAATGCCCAAGGTGGCCGGGTTGTAGCCATTGAGCGCAGTGGCGGGCAAGCTCAAGAACTGCGAGTTGGGGATGTAGTCCACCTCATCAGAGACTTGCCCACTCAAACGACCTGCGCCCAAATAGCTGCCCGTGACCACAGAGCCAACTTTGCCCGTGCCGTAAGAACCAGCACGGGTATTGGAGGCGCCCAACTTGACGCCGAGGGAGCGACCAAAGCTGTCATCGGCTTCCACGATCCGGGCCTCGATCAACACCTGACGAACAGGAATGTCGATCTTGCTGATCAACTGCTGGATTTCTTCCAGCTTGGATGGAATGTCATTGACGAAGATCTGGTTGGTGCGGGTTTCGTAAATAACACTGCCGCGAGGAGACAAGATCTTGGTGGCCGTGCTGCTACCGCCGCCGCCCGAGCTGCTGCCCGACTGCGTCCCCGTCAAACCCTTGGCAATTTCTTCTGCCTTCGTGTAGTTGAGCTGGAAAGACTGGGTGCGCAGAGGCTCGAGCGCCGCGACTTGGGCCTTGGCTTCCAGATCCAACTTCTCCTTGGCGTTGATTTCATCCTTGGGCGCAATCCACAGCACGTTGCCGCTCTTGCGCACGCCCAAACCCTTGGCTTGCAGGATGATGTCCAGAGCTTGATCCCAAGGCACATCTTTCAGTCGCAAGGTCACGTTGCCGGTGACGGTGTCGCTGGTCACCACGTTGAAGTTGGTGAAGTCGGCAATGACCTGCAGCAAAGCGCGCACTTCGATGTTCTGGAAGTTCAGCGACAGCTTCTCGCCCGAATAGCCGGGCCCTTGGGTCAGTTTGTTCGGGTCAACCTTGCGCCGACGAACTTCCAGGACGAACTGGTTGTCGCTCTGGTAGGCCGAGTGTTCCCAATCACCACGGGCATCCACCAGCAGCTTGACCCGGTCACCGGTTTGCGTGGCGCTGACGGTCTGCACCGGCGTGCCAAAGTCGGCCACGTCAAAGCGGCGCTTCAAGCGATCCGGCAAGGTGGCACGCACAAACTCGACCACCAGGTTCTGGCCTTGCTGCTTGATGTCCACGCCCACTTGGTTGTTGGGCAGATCAACGACCACCCGACCAGCGCCATCCTGGCCACGGCGGAAGTCGATGTCCTTGAGCGCCAAAGGCGCTGCGTTCTTGGCTTCAGCAAAATGGACGGTCTCTGGCGAGGTGGCCGTGCCAGTCTTGGCTTCGGTCACCGGGGCGGGCGACGAAGCGGGCGAAGGGTCCAGCACCAGAATCAAGGTCTTGCCTTGCAACTGTGCCTTGTAGGTGGTGGGCTGGCGCAGGTTCAAGACCAAGCGGGTGCGCTCGCCGGCCTGGGCCACATTCACCGTGCGCAGATTGCCTTGGTTGAGATCGACCATGTTGCGACCCAACGCGCTGGTTACACCAGGCAAATCGATCGCGATGCGAGGTGGCGCCTGAACGACGAATCCGGCCGGCACCAAGGCCAATGGTTCGGACAACTCGATGCGGACCACGTCAGAGCCAGCCTGTTGGCTGCTGGTGATCGACTGAATGGCCGCTGCCGCCCAAGTCAGGGGAGATGCCAGGGCCAAGGACAGCCCAGCCAGCACGACGCGCCACGGTTTCATAGTCAATTTCTCCTGCAGGTGTTTCATCGCGCGGTCTCCTGGAGTTGCAGCGTGGTCGGGCGTTCAGTCCATTCGCCTGCGGCGTCCTGAACGATTTCGCGCAACTCGATTTCGGTCTCGGTGATCTTCATGATCTTTCCGTAGTTCTGGCCGAGGTAGTCCCCGGTCTTGACTTGGTAAAGCAAGTTATCGACTCTGAGCAGCGCATAAGGAGCACCTTTACGATTCACGCTGCCCACCATGCTCATGGAATCCAGGGGATAGGCTTCCAAAGGCTCCTTGCGGCGATTCAGCTCGGCCGCGATGGCCGAGTTGGGCTGCCGCGCCTCTTGCTTGAGGGCCACCGTCAGCTTTTGCGTGCTGAAAGGCTCCACCCCATCGGCGCCCACATAGGCACGAGGGTTGAACTTTTGCGGCGGTTTGAGTGGCGGCACGCTGGGCTGCACCTCATGACGCTGCTGGTCCATCCAGGCTTTCAGTTCATCCTGTTCGGACGCGCAGCCGGCCAGCAAGGTCATCGTCGTCAGGGCCACCAAGGCCAGATAAGGGCGACAGATCATTTCTTGTCCCCTTTGTTGGCCTTGGCCTTGTCGACACGCTGAGCTTCGACCTCGGCGGGATCAAGGTAGCGGTAAGTGCGGGCTGTGGCTTCCATGAACAAGGATCCGCTGGGACCGTTGGTGGCGGTGGTTGGCGCACCGATCGTCAGGTTGTGCAATGTCACGATCCGCGACAGGTTGGCGATGTCAGCGGTGAAGGCACCAATGTCATGGTACCGCCCCGTCACGCGGATCGAAATCGGCAGTTCGGCGTAGTAGTCCTTGACTGATACCTGACCAGGACGGAACAACTCGAACTCCAGGCCGCGGCCCAGACCTGCCTGGTTGATGTCGGACAACAAGGCATCCATTTCGGCTTTGCCAGGCAGTTGCTTTTCAAGCTGGGTCACGTATTCCTGCACCTGCGTGCGCTGCTTGCGCAATTCGTTCAGATTGATGGCCTGCGCCAGCTTGCTGCGGAACTCCTGCTTGAGCGCCGGCTCCTTGTCCCGCTCGGCGGTCAAGGCCTCGTCCTGGCTTTGCAGCAAGCCGAACCAACCGAGCACCAGCACCACCACACCGGCTAGCAGGAACGCAGCCAGCTTTGGCAGGATGGGCCACTGCCCAGGCTCATTGGGGTTAAGCCCCCGGAACTGATCTTGCGCATCCGCAAACCAGGCGTTGAAATCAATGTTGAAATTTGGATTCGCCATGATGTGCCCGCCTCAAGACTTCGGGGCCGCAGATGCAGCCGGACTCGGCGCTGACGCACCTGATGCTGCCGGCGAGACATCCTGGGGACGCTTCAAACTCAGGCGAATGGAGAAGTCGAACAAGCGCTTGGGCTCTCTCACGTCCTTCGTCTGTTGTGCGGAGGCCTTGATCTCTTGCAACTCGGGCTTTTCAAGCCACTCGGACTTGTAGGCGGTGTTGCGCAGGAACTCGGAGACCCGCTCATTGGTCTGGGCAATGCCGGACACCATCACCGTTTGACCATCTTGCTTGATGCTCTTGAGGTAGATGCCTTCCGGCGTTTGCTGGACCAGCTCGTTGAGCAAGTGAACCGGCATGTTCCGGTCGATCTGCAGGTCTTCCACGGCCTTTTGACGGGCTTTCAAAGATTCGATCTCAGCCTTCAAACCGGAGACGTCCTTGATGTCCTCTTCAAGCTTGTGGATCTCAGCACTGAGGAACTCGTTGCGAGCCTGCTGCGCGGAAATCATCTGCTGCTGAACCGCGTAAGCCAAAGCGACCAAGACGGCACCGGCAACCACGGACAGCCCCAGGCCCACGAAGAAAGCCTGCTTGCGCAGCTTTCGCTTCTCTTCGCGGTGAGGTAATAGGTTGATCAAAATCATGCGAGGAACCTCCGCATGGCCAGTCCGCACGCCGTGAGGTAGGAAGGTGCTTCACGGCGAAGTTTGCTTTCGCGGATTGCCGAGCCCAACTTCATGCCGTCAAAGGGGTTGACCACCATCGAGGCAAAGCCTGTCAATTCGGTCACCCGGTCTTTCAGGCCAGGCAAGGAAGCCGTGCCGCCAGCCAGCATCACGTAGTGCACCTTGTGGTGCGGTGTGCTGGTGAAGAAATATTGCAAAGCACGGCCGATCTCTTGCGAGAGGCTGTCCACGAATGGGCCCAAGATGGTGTTCTGAAAATCTTCAGGCAGATCGCCTGCCAGCTTCTTGGTCTCGGCCTCTTCAAACGAAAAACCGTATTGGCGCGAGATCAGCTGCGTCAACTGCGCGCCACCAAAAGCCTGGTCGCGGTCGTACAGCAGTTCGTTGTCACGCAGCACCTTGAGGCTGGTGTTTTCTGCCCCGATTTCGAACAGTGCCACCAAGGCATCCTTGCCTTCGCCTGGCAGGTTTTCAACCAGGCGTTGCACGGCCAGGCGCGATGCATACGACTCGATGTCCAGGATGGCCGGCTTCAAGCCAGCCGATTCAGCGAGCCCTTGGCGGTCCTGCACGCGGTCTTTGCGCGACGCGGCGATCATCACCTCGACATCGCCCGCCGACGTGGGGCTGGGGCCGACCACGCAGAAATCCAGGCTGACTTCGTCCAGGGAAAAGGGGATGTACTGGTTGGCCTCGGCCTCCACCTGCATTTCCATTTCTTCTTCGCGCAGGCCTGCCGGGAGCATGATCTTTTTCGTGATGACGGCCGACTGCGGCATCGCCATGGCCACGTGCTTGGTACGGGTGCCGCTTTTGACGACGACCTTGCGCACGGCTTCCGCGACTTCATCGAATTTTTCGATTTGACCGTCGGCGATCCAACCCTTTTCAAAAGGCTCGGACGCAAATCGTTCCA
This sequence comes from Aquabacterium sp. CECT 9606, assembly GCF_918741295.1. Classification (GTDB taxonomy): domain Bacteria; phylum Pseudomonadota; class Gammaproteobacteria; order Burkholderiales; family Burkholderiaceae_C; genus Aquabacterium. Next base: position 318,316 of record NZ_CAKKNB010000004.1, on the reverse strand, counting down.
GAATGTATTCGCCAGACTGTGTCTGGCTTAGCTCGACCAGCTTCACGCTTGATGAACTGATGTCCAGTCCAATCATTGGCGGATGCTTGCGGCCCAAGAGCGTGTCAAGAAAGCTCACACCGTCCCCCACGCACCAACTACGGCGCTGGAAAGTTAATAAAAACCACTTCAATGCTATCAGTAAAGGTTTTGTGTTTGAACGAAGTTAAAGCAGGGCAAATCCCAACCACGTTGCGATATGCACACGCCTTACAGACAGTTGCAAATCCGACCAAGATGTGAAGGAGCGCAAAGTGCCCCATGGTGTACAGGTGTTCGGCCCTCGCGAGTTCCTATAATCCGGGCAGTGTCACAGGCCAGCCCTCATGAGCGATTCCGTTTCTTCCAAAACCTCGTCCCGATCGAGCCCCTGGTGGGCAACCTGGCTTGTCAAACCTCTGCTTGCGCTGACTGGATTGGGCCTGGCGGCGGCTTTGGGCGGTGCAATGCTGGCGGGAATTGGCCTGGCGGTGGCATACCCCCAATTACCTGAAGTCGGCGGATTATCCGACTACCAGCCCAAAATGCCGATGCGCGTTTATTCGGCAGATAACGTGCTAATTGGAGAATTTGGCGAAGAAAAGCGTGATTTTCTGCCCATTAGGCAAATTCCCAAAGTCATGCGGGATGCCGTTTTGGCGATTGAAGATGCGCGGTTCTACAAACATGGCGGCGTGGACTACATCGGCGTGTTGCGCGCAGGCCTGGCCAATTTCGGCGAGGCCCGCAGCCAAGGCGCGTCAACCATCACCATGCAGGTGGCTCGCAATTTCTACCTTCCTACCGAGAAAACCTTCACCCGCAAAATCTACGAGATGTTGCTGGCCCTGAAGATTGAAAGCCTGTTGAGCAAGGACCAGATCCTGGAGCTCTACATGAATCAGATCTACCTTGGCCAACGCGCTTACGGCTTTTCAGCGGCCTGCGACACCTATTTTGGCAAGCCCATCAAGGACATCACGGTGGCAGAAGCCGCCATGCTGGCGGGCCTGCCCAAGGCGCCCTCCGCCTACAACCCAGTTCGCAACCCCAAGCGCGCGACGATTCGCCAGCAATACATCATCGACCGCATGTTCGACAATGGCTTCATCACGCAGGCGCAACGCGACGAGGCCAAGGACGAGGAACTGGCCTACCGCACCAAGGCTCCAGTTTCGGCCCACGCCGAGTACGCCGCCGAGGCCGCACGCGCACTGATGCACGATCAGTACGGCCCCGACGCCTACACACGGGGATTGAACGTGTACACCTCCGTGCGCATGCCGGAGCAAACAGCGGCCTACAAGGCCTTGCGCAAGGGTTTGCTGGATTTTGACCGCCGCCAGGCCTGGCGCGGCCCGGAGGCCTACATCGATTTGCCGGCCGACCCCAAGCAAGTGGATGTCCGCGTGGCGGAAGCGCTTGAAGAGCACCCGGACAGCGAGGCCATTCACGCCGGCGTCGTGATGTCGGCCGATCCCAAGAAGTTGGTCGTGGCCCTGCAATCAGGCGAGCAGATCACCATCGGCCCCGAGGGCTTGCGCGCGGTGGGCAATGCCTTGAGCGACAAGGCCAACCCCAAGGTGCAAATTCGTCGCGGCGCCGTGGTACGCCTGATGCAAAATGCCTCGGAACTGTGGACCGTGGTGCAACTGCCCGAGGTGGAGGGCGCTTTCGTTTCCATGGACCCCACCACCGGACTGATCAAGGCCATGGTGGGCGGCTTTGATTTTGGCCGCAACAAGTTCAACCATGTCACACAAGCATGGCGCCAGCCGGGCTCCAGCTTCAAGCCATTCATCTACTCGGCCGCCTTGGAAAAGGGCTTCACGCCCGCCACCACGGTCAACGATGCCCCCTTGTTCTTCAACGCGGGCGTCACGGGTGGGCAGCCTTGGGAACCCAAGAACTACGACGGCAAGTTTGAAGGCCCTATGACCTTGCGGCGCGGTCTGGCCAAATCAAAGAACATGATCTCGATCCGGGTGTTGCGCTCGATCGGCACCAAGTACGCGCAGGACTGGATCACCCGCTTCGGTTTTGAAGCCGACAAGCACCCCGCTTACCTGACCATGGCCTTGGGCGCCGGCTCGGTCACGCCGATGCAGATGGCCGATGGCTACGCGGTATTCGCCAATGGGGGCTACCGTGTTAACCCCTTGCTGGTGCTGAAAGTGACCGACTCGCGCGGCCATGCTCTGGCGCAGTACAGGCCCGCCGTGTTGAATGAATCCATGCGGGCGATTGATGCGCGCAACGCTTTCATGATGAGCAGCCTGCTTCAGGAAGTGACCCGGTCGGGCACCGCGGCCAAGGCCCAGGCCACATTGAAACGCCCTGACTTGTATGGCAAAACCGGCACCACCAACGACTCGATGGACGCCTGGTTCGCAGGCTACACGGCCCACACGGTGTCCGTGGTCTGGATTGGCCACGACCAGCCTCGCAAACTCGGCGACAAGGAAACAGGCGGCGGCCTGGCCTTGCCCATCTGGATCGACTACATGAGCACCGCCTTGCGGGGCGTGCCGGTGGAAGAGCCGCCGCAGCCCGACGGTTTGGTCAACATCGGCGGTGAATGGTTCTACGAGGAATACACCTCGGGCACTGGCGTCCGCGAATTGGCCCCGGAGCCGGAAGACCAGGCGCCACCGACACCTGAGCCGACCTCGCCCGACGAGAAAAAGAACATTCTGGACATGTTTGGCAACGGCAAGGGTCAGTGAGCCACCTGTTAGAAGCTCAGCGGCGCACCGGCTTGCTCGCTGGCGCAAGCCGACAACAGGGCAAAGAATTCATCGCCTGAGCGGGTGTCCAGCCAGCGGCCATCTGGCGCGTGCCGGAAGTGAAAGCCGCCGCGACGGGCAGCCAGCCACAACTCTTGCAAAGGAGGCTGGGCGTTGATGATGAGTTGCGTGCGGTTGGGCAAAGTCAGGGTCAGCATGCCGCCAGAGCGCGCGGAATCGATGTCTGTGACGTCGGATTCCAGCCAGCGGTCGACCGTGGTTTCGATGCGAGTCAGCACCGCCTGAACAGCATCGCTGTATTGCGCATCAGTCAGGCCGGAAGACGTGTTGGGGGCGCTCATTGGGGAATCCTTAGAATGTCGGCATGAAGAAACAGTCACCGATTTTAGGCAGCATCGCAAAGCCCCTGCCCGTGCTCGCTCTGCTGGGCACATTGCTACTCAGCGCCTGCGGTCAAAAAGGCCCCTTGTACCTGCCCTCGCCACCCGACCAAGGCGCCGCCGCCTCTGCACCGTCTGGCAATGGCCCGACCAAGGACACAACACCATGACCCTGCCCGGCTCCCCCTTCCTGGCCTACCGAGGCACCGATTTGTTTTTGGACGATGTCCGACTGAGCGACTTGGTTCGCCAACATGGCAGCCCACTGTACGTGTATTCCCGCCGCGCCATGCTGGCCGCGCTGGCCCCTTATCAGAAGGCGCTGAAAGGCCGGCCTCATTTGGTGTGTTACGCCATCAAGGCCAACTCCAACCTGGCGGTGCTGCAAACTTTTGCCCAAGCGGGATGCGGATTTGACATCGTGTCCGCCGGCGAGTTGGCCAGGGTGCAGGCCGCAGGGGGTGATCCTGGCAAGGTCGTGTTTTCGGGCGTGGGCAAGACCCGGGCCGAAATGCAGCTGGGCATCGAAGCTGGCGTGCGCTGCTTCAACGTTGAAAGCACGGCCGAACTGGAAGTGCTGTCGGAAGTGGCCAGCCGCCTGGGCCGGCAAGCGCGAGTCAGCCTGCGCGTGAATCCTGATGTGGATGCAGGCACGCATCCCTACATCTCGACCGGCTTGAAAGGCAACAAGTTTGGCATTGCCCATGAGGAAGCCCTGGCCACCTACAAGCGGGCGGCTACGTTGCCTGGACTGGAAGTGGTGGGCATTGATTGCCACATCGGCTCGCAAATCACCGACATCGCACCGTATCTGGACGCGCTGGACCGCGTGCTGGATCTGGTCGAGGCCATTGAAGCGGCAGGCATGCCCATTCACCACATGGACCTGGGTGGTGGGCTAGGCATCACCTACACGGACGAGACCCCACCAGCAGCGGACGTGCTGATCGGCCAGTTGCTACAACGAATTGATGCGCGCGGCCACGGACACCGCGAGGTGCTGTTTGAACCAGGCCGCTCCCTGGTAGGCAACGCTGGCGTGCTGCTGACCGAGGTTTTGTTCCTCAAGCCGGGTGAGCAGAAGAATTTTTGCGTGGTGGACGCCGCCATGAACGATCTGATGCGCCCCGCGTTGTACGAGGCTTACATGGGCATCGTCAATGTGAATCAACGCGCCGAGCCAGGACAGGTCTGGGATGTGGTCGGGCCGGTTTGCGAATCAGGAGACTGGCTGGGCCGGGACCGGACCTTGACGGTGAAAGCCGGTGACGTGCTGGCGGTGTTGTCCGCTGGGGCTTATGGCATGACCATGGCCAGCAACTACAACACCCGCGGACGGGCGGCTGAGTTGATGGTGGATGGGGCGCAGGTGTGGGTGATTCGGGAGCGAGAGGCGGTGAAAAGCTTGTTTGAAGAAGAGCGATTGATCAAGTAACTTCATTCACACAAGAACAAAAAAACCGCCCCTCGGAGCGGTTTTTGACGTTCTGCCGAAACCTGTCAGAAGGTGTGGCGAACACCAAGACCAACGTAGGTGGTTTTGCCATTTGGATTGATGCCGGCGCCAGCAAAAACTGGCGTTTCCCGGAAACCAGTGGCCACCCCGATCACGTCAGGCCCACCAGTAACGGAGCCAGCGGTACCGCCTGTGGCAAACGCATCACCTTGCGTATCCTTGATCTGACCAACACGGGTGAACAAAGACGTGCGCTTGGACAAAGCGTAATCAGCGCCCAGCATGACGCCGGTATCCTTGCCTTTGGTGAAGTTGCGGAACTTGGTTTGGGACAGCTGAGCAACCAACGACCATTCGCCAATTGGAATGCGGGTGCCAATGGCCACGAAGTCAAGCTTCAGATCTCGGCCATCCGTCAGGTCATATTGACCTTGGCCAAAAACACCATTGAACGAAATACCCGAGCTTGGCAAGGTGAACTTTGCACCCAAATTAAAGGCAGAGTACTTGTCCAGCAGGAAGTCAGTGGTTCCAACGACCGCAACTCGAACTGCGGCTCCACCAAATTTGTTGTGGTGATAGCCACCCGTCAAGACAAGGCTGTCTGTTGAGTAGGCAGCCAACAACCCGTATGTGCGGCCGACTTCGGTACCTGTTTCTGTACCGGCCGTGGCGCCGCCGACGATCTGGCCAGTAGTTGAAGAAGCAGGCGTCGTGGAGCGAGCCGCACTGATGATCGGTGTAGTACCGGCGTTCGGTGAATATGAAAGTTCACCAGTGAAGCCGCCTGCCTTGATCCAGTAGCTGACTTGGTTGTCATGACGGACGTGCAAGTTATTGCTGGCACCACCTTCAATGAACAGGTCAGTGGCACCGAAGCGCTCCGTCGTGACCAAGGCTGTTGAATAGAAGATAGGAGCGTATTGACGACCCAGACGGAATTCACCGAAGTTTGTGGTCAAGCCAACGTAGCTTTGCCGACCGAAGATACGACCGTCTTGGCTCAAGCCGCCGGTGTCATGGTTCAGCTGGCCCTCCAGGACGAAACTGGCCTTCATACCGCCGCCGAGGTCTTCCACGCCTTTAAAGCCAAAGGAGGTTTGAGACGTGGCACTGGGGGACACTCGTGTAGCACTGTACTTGGCAGACGCGGCAGCTGCGCCTTGGGATTTGCTGACGTGATCAACACTCACATCGACATTGCCATAGAGAGTCACACTGGATTGGGCCATGGCCCCACCGGCACCCAGGGTTGCCAGAGCTACCGCAACAGCTTTGGTCAGAACGTTCTTTTGCATGGAATATCTCCTTGATACCCCCTGAATCGGGGGGCGCATCAGATTGTTGCGCAATCGTTCAGGGGTGTTCTCCACGTTTCCCATGATGTCGCAAAAGCGCAACAAATATGAAAAATGGAGCCCAAAGGCTCCATCCAATGCGCTCGCAAAAGCGAGCTATTCAAGCAGGTTTGCTTCGTTCAGAAGCTGTGACGCAAGCCAAGCGCAACGGTGTTTGCCTTCGTGTCGAAGAGGGCAATCTGGCCGGCCAATGGACCCGAAGGAATCGGAGCCTTGTAGTCATTCTTGTCGCTGGAATAAACCGCATACACATTCGTGCGCTTGGACAGGTCATACGTGCCGCCCACGGTGAAGATCTTCACGTCACGGGTTTTCAGGCCATCAACGCTGGGCACGACCGAATCCAACTTCAAAATGCCATTGGCGTAAGAGGCCAGGAACTTGAATTGGTTGCCAACGGGCACCGACACGCCCAATTGGTAGCCTGAGGACTTGACATCAGGGGTGGCCGCGCCGACAGCCGCGCGATCCAGCTTGCCGTAACCGTACTGTCCAAAGAGTTTGACCACGCCAAAGTCGTAGAAGCTGTTCAGGAACAAGGATTCGTTCGTGGCGGGCAAGGTGGCGCCCACGCTCGACTTGTTGTTTTCATAACCCAACGACGCCGAGAACTTGTCATCGAAGTATCCAACGGTAGCGGCCCACTTGGCGCCCAAGCCGGGATTGGTAGCGTTCGTGGTTTCCTTGGCACTGTACATGGCAGCACCGCCAAAGTTACCCACCTTGGCGAAGTACGCCACAGCGTTGCTCCAACCCTGGGTGTAGTAATCGGTGGAGTAGAAAATGCGAGAGGGTGCCAACTTGGATGCCCCAAAAGGACTGAAGCGTTCTGCGGACAGATAGCCCAACGAGTCCATTTGACCCAGACGGAACAAGCCGAAGTTGGTCTTCAGGCCCACGTAGGCATTGCGCGCCCAGAAGCCGCCTTTGTCACGCGCGTTGTAGGTCGTTGAACCAGACAAGGGCGAGTTCAGCAGGTCGGTGCTGGAAGTGGCCCCCGTGTCCAGGTCAAGGTAGGACTCCAGCTTGAAGGAGACCTCCATGCCACCACCAATGTCTTCAACACCGCGAAAGCCAATATAGCTTTGCGTCATGATCCCGTTAGAAACACCGGTGACGGAGGAACTGCTGCCCGGCGCAAAGTTGGGCACCGCAGCAGTTGATCTTGGCGAATTCTTGGTATCGACATTGGTCAAGGATGCGTCCAACGTGCCGTAAAAGGTCACGCCGGATTCAGCCAGGGCAGCATTCGCGCCGAAAGTAGCCAAAGCCACCACTACGGCCTTGGTCAGCATATTTTTTTGCATAGAAGTGTCCTAAACATCACTCAGAAATCGAGTGCCACCAGATTGTTGCCCAGCCAAAGCCAGGCGTTTTAAACGTTTGCCCCGCTGTAGCCAAGGAACAACAGCCACAAGTGGACAGGCGTGAAAAAAGGGGCCGAAGCCCCTTTTAAATTCAACCGGTCAAGCCTTGATCAGAAGGCGTGAGCAACACCGAAGGCGATGCCGCGCGAGCTCTTGCCCAGCGTAGTCAGCGCCACACCAGACACGTTCAGGTTGGCCAGCGATTCGTTGTTCACGTTGGTCGCCAGACCATACACCGAAGTGCGCTTGGACAGGTTGTACACCGCCTTGATAGAGGCAATAGTGGCATCGTCATGGTCAGAATTAGACGGGGCAAAACCGACGTTGCTGGCCTGAGACAAGCTCGCTTGCAAGCTGAAGTTCTCGGTGATTGGCACGCCGACACGGATACCAGCCAAGCTCAAACGATCAGCACCAGTCACTTGGCTTTCTGTGTCGTAATAACCAGTCAACTTCAGAACGCCAAAGTCATAGCCGACATATGCCAGAGTTGCGTTGCCCTTGCTACCGACGTTACCAACCGCAGTCGCAGTGGCAGGAATGCTTGCAGTTTCATCCTTGGCCGACAAATAACCAACACCAGCAAAGAAAGGACCAGCCGCATACTTGATGTTCAGACCATATGCCTTGCCAGCATCAACGCCAGACAACTCTGTACCAGTGGCCGCAGCAGTGCCGACTGCGGTCGAGTACTGCAATTGAGCCGTCAGGCCTGGCAAGAATGTGGGCAGCAGGTAGGTGATGGCGTTATCAACGCGGCGATAGCTGTCACCAGCGCGGGTCTTGGCGATCTTGAAGTCGTCATAGGCTTGAGCGCCCAAAATCTTGGTGTCGCCAGCCAGAGCGCCGATCGACGAATCAATACGACCCAGGCGCAGTTCGCCGAAGCCGCCTTGCAGACCAACCCAGGCAGCACGATCGAAGAAGCGAGCGGTGCCGCCGCCGTTTGCGCCCGTGTCAGATTTGACAGCGGTTTCCAGAGCGAAGTTGGCACGCAGGCCGCCACCCAGGTCTTCGGAACCCTTGAAACCCAGACGTGAGGTGGCCAGGTTGTCGGACGAAACACGGGTCACGCCCTTGTCACCCTTGACGTTTTCGATCGAAGCATCGACCACGCCGTACAGGGTGACGGAAGATTGGGCGAAAGCGCCCGAAGTAGCAGCCAGAGCAGCGATCGCCAGCAAAGTCTTTTTCATTGAATTCTCCAAAGTTGAACCAGAGGCCTCAGCGACGGTGCAAACAGCAGCCCGCCGAAACTCATTGAATTGCAACAGACTTTAGCGATCGATGTGATGACAGGGTTGTCATAAACCCCAATCCAAACGGCCTATCGTTGCTCAAAGGCAACACCACCAAGAAGCCGGATAATCGACGCCCATGAGCATTCAAACCGATGACTTTGGAAGTTCGGCGCGGCCCAAGGCTGCCACGATCCCTGCGTTCGATGCCCCGCGGGTGGTCGCTGCAGGGGTGACTTCCCCGCATGAGGACGCTCTGGAACGGGCATTGAGGCCCAAGGATCTGCACGAGTACGTGGGCCAGACCAAGGCACGCGAGCAACTCGAGATCTTCATTGGGGCGGCACGCAAGCGGGGTGAAGCGCTTGACCACGTGCTGCTGTTCGGCCCCCCAGGCTTGGGCAAGACCACGCTCAGCCACATCATCGCCACCGAGCTGGGCGTGAACCTGCGCCAGACCTCGGGGCCCGTGCTGGAAAAGCCGAAGGATCTGGCCGCGATCCTGACCAATCTGGAACGGCACGACGTGCTGTTCATTGATGAAATCCACCGCCTGAGCCCCGTGGTCGAGGAAATCCTGTACCCCGCGCTGGAGGACTATCAGATCGACATCATGATCGGCGACGGGCCGGCGGCGCGCTCGATCAAGCTGGACCTGCAGCCCTTCACGCTGGTGGGGGCCACGACGCGTGCCGGCATGCTGACCAATCCGCTGCGCGATCGCTTCGGGATCGTGGCGCGGCTGGAGTTTTACACCGCCGAAGAGTTGCAGCGCATCGTGACGCGCTCGGCCAAGTTGTTGAATGCGCCCATTGACGAGCAGGGGGCGCTGGAACTGGCACGCCGGTCGCGTGGCACGCCGCGCATTGCCAACCGCCTGCTGCGACGAGTGCGTGACTATGCTGAGGTGAAAGGCGATGGCCGCATCACTCGCCAGATGGCCGACCTGGCCTTGGCCATGCTGGATGTAGACCCTTTGGGCCTGGACGTGATGGACCGCAAGCTGCTGGAGGCGATCATTCACCGCTTTGATGGCGGGCCAGTGGGCCTGGACAACCTGGCGGCGGCCATTGGCGAAGAGCGCGAGACGATCGAGGATGTGATCGAGCCTTACCTGATTCAGCAGGGTTTTTTGCAGCGCACGCCACGGGGGCGCATGGCCACGGCCTCGGCGTTCAGGCACCTGGGCCTGAATCCACCATCGGGGCCTGAGTTGCTGCTTTAGCGCCGGATTCAGCGCCGGCGCAGGAAGTGGGTGTATTCCTCTTGGTCGCCGTTGCGCTTGGTCTGTTGATCAACCAGGTCGTTGCCGGTCTGGCGGGCAAAGGCCTGGAAGTCACGCACCGAACCGGGGTCGGTGGCCCAGACCTTCAGCACCTCGCCACTGTGCATGTCCGACAAGGCCTTTTTGGCCTTGAGGATGGGCAACGGGCAGGTCAGGCCTCGGGCGTCAAGTTCCTTGTTGATGTCCATGAATGGTCCTCGTGATGTGGGTGATTCTAGACACTCGGGCTTCAGGCAGGGAACACGCCCGTGGACAGATACCGGTCCCCGCGGTCACAAACCACGAACACGATGGTGGCGTTGCTCACCGCTTGGGCCAGTTGCAAGGCCACCCAGCAGGCGCCGGCCGCCGAGATGCCGCCAAACAAACCTTCTTCGCGGGCCAGGCGGCGGGCCATGTCTTCGGCATCAGATTGGCTCACATTGACGGTTTCGTCCACGCGGGTGGGGTCGAAAATCTTGGGCAGGTAGGCCTCGGGCCATTTGCGGATGCCTGGGATGCGCGAGCCTTCGCTGGGCTGGGCACCGACGATGCGCACGGCCGGGTTCTTTTCCTTGAGGAAGTGCGAAACGCCGGTGATCGTGCCGGTGGTCCCCATGGCGCTGACGAAGTGGGTGACTTGGCCTTGCGTGTCGGCCCAGATTTCGGGGCCGGTGGTTTCGTAGTGGATGCGCGGGTTGTCTTCGTTGGCGAACTGGTCGAGCACCAAGCCTTTGCCGTCGCGCACCATCTGGTCGGCCAGGTCGCGGGCGTATTCCATGCCGCCGCTTTTGGGCGTGAGGATGAGTTCGGCGCCGAAGGCCTTCATGGTCTGGGCGCGCTCGACGCTGAGGTCTTCCGGCATGATCAACACCATGCGGTAGCCGCGGATGGCGGCAGCCATGGCCAGGGCAATGCCGGTATTACCCGAGGTGGCCTCGATGAGCGTGTCGCCAGGTTTGATCTGGCCGCGCTCTTCGGCGCGGCGGATCATGCTGATGGCGGGACGATCCTTGACAGAGCCAGCGGGGTTGTTGCCTTCCAGCTTGGCCAGGATGACGTTGCCGCGTGCGTCGTTCTCGGCGCCGGGAATGCGTTGCAGGCGCACCAAGGGCGTTTTGCCAATGACGTCTTCGAGCGTGGGGTAGTTCATCGTGTCAAACAGGGTCAGCGGTGTGCATTGAACCTGCATTGTCGCAGGCGCGGGATAGTCGCTGTGCGGACTCGGCCTTGTGGTCGCAGTCAGTGTGCGGGCGGCTGCCAGTTGTCGGCTTCGGCTTGTGCGGCAGCGCGCTGATCACTGCTCAGAAAAGACTCCAAGTGAGCCCGAAATGGGACAACCCTGGGATCAGCGCCGGTTTTCACAGGCAAGAGAAGCCAGAAATAGGCCTTTTGATGATCTTGTGGCACGCCACGGCCTATCGCATAGGCGAGTGCCAGATTGGTTCGCGCACTGGCAAGCCCCTGATCGGCCGCCAGGCGAAGCCAATAGAGGGCTTGCGGTTCATCAATGGCAATGCCGCTTTGCCCCGTGAGCAACATGGTCCCCAGCATGTCTTGCGCATCGGCAAGCCCCTGCGCCGCTGCCTTGCGAATCCAAAACAGGGCGGATTCAGAATTTTGTGGAACCCCCTGTCCCGACAAGTACAGCCCGCCTAAATTGCGCTGCGCGTTGGCAAGCCCCTGGTTGGCTGCTTGCAGATACAGCGCATAAGCCAGACGGTCATCCCGTGGAACACCCCGCCCTGTCGCGTAGCTGACCCCCAGATTGTCTTGCGCATTCGCCAGCCCCTGCTCGGCACTTTTGCGAAACCAGATGACCGCCTGCTCATCGTCCTTGGGTACGCCTTTGCCATCGCGGTAAAACACGCCAATGTCGTGTTGTGCAATGGCATTGCCTTGATCTGCGGCCCGCCGAACCCAGAAAAATGCTTGCTGATCATCCTGCTGAACACCTTGACCTGCAAGATACATGGCACCCAGGTTTCGCTGTGCATCCACGAGCCCCTGCTCCGCCGCCTTGCGAAGCCATGAAGCCGCCAAGCGATCGTCTTTCTGAACATCCGTGCCCAAAATGTATTTGAGAGCCAATGCGGACTGCGCATTGGCATCGCCACGTTCAGCCTGTAACTGCAAGGACGTGAGTTCTGGATTTTCAGCCAACTCATGGCTCGAAGGACCTGGGCCGACTTCCGAATTGGCCCAGGCTGATGCAGCCAGCCAAAGCAGCAAACCAATCCCAATTTTCAAGCGGCTCATGGCCGTCCCCCTGCTAATTCGTCTTAACTACCAAAAGGCAACAAAAAACCCGCCACGCTTGGTCAAGCATGCGGGTTTTGATTGTGTGGTGCCCCGGGCCGGAATCGAACCGGCACCCCTTTCGGGACCGGATTTTGAATCCGGCGCGTCTACCAATTTCACCACCAGGGCGCTGATGTGAGGGGTAGGAGTTTAGCACAGAAAGTCGACGCTTCCCGGGCGACCAGGCAGGGTCAAGGCGGCCACGCTGGGGGGTGTCTGGGCCACGATCCGGCCCTGTCGAATGACGTGCAAACGGGTGGCGCGCAAGCGGATGGCTTCCACTGGATTGCGGGCTTGCAGAACGAGCAGGTCGGCATTGCAACCCACGTCCAGCCCGTAGCCTGTCAGGCCCAGGATTTTGGCCGGCGTGGTGGTGACGGCCGCGAAGCATTGGCGCATGGCGGCCTGGCTGGTCATCTGCGCCACGTGCAAGCCCATGTGCGCCACTTCCAGCATGTCGCCGCTGCCCATGCCGTACCAGGGGTCCATCACGCAATCGTGCCCAAAGGCGACGTCGATGCCTTGGGCGAGCAACTCGGGCACGCGCGTCATGCCTCGGCGTTTGGGGTAGGTGTCGTGCCGGCCTTGCAGGGTGATGTTGATGAGGGGGTTGGCGATGGCCGCCACGCCGGCTTCCTTGATCAGGGGCAACAGCTTGCTGACGTAGTAGTTGTCCATGCTGTGCATGGAGGTGAGGTGCGAGCCAGCCACCCTGCCCTGCATGCCCAGGCGTTGCGCGTGATAGGCCAGGGTTTCGATGTGGCGGGACATTGGGTCATCGGTTTCGTCGCAATGCATGTCGACGCGCAGGCCGCGTTCGGCGGCGAGCTCGCAGAGGATGCGGACGGACTCGGCGCCGTCTTGCATGGTGCGCTCAAAGTGGGGAATGCCACCGACCACGTCCACGCCCATGTCCAGGGCGCGCTTCAACTGGACCAGGGCGTTGTGGCCGCGCAAGACGCCATCTTGCGGGAAGGCCACCAATTGCAGGTCCAGGTAGGGTTTGACGCGTTCGCGCACGTGCAGCAAGGCCTCCACCGCCAGCAGCTTGGGGTCGCACACATCAACGTGGGAACGGATGGCGAGCAGGCCCTTGGCCACAGCCCAATCGCAATAGGCCATGGCGCGGTCCACCAAAGCGTCTTGCGTCAGTGTCGGTTTGAGTTCGCCCCACAGCGCGATGCCTTCCAGCAAGGTGCCCGATTGATTGATGCGGGGCTGCCCATAGCTGAGGGTCGAGTCCATGTGGAAATGGGCATCGACGAAAGGTGGGCTGACGAGTTGCCCGGCCACGTTGATCTCTTGCGCGGCGGGTGTGGACAGGGCCGGCTGCACGGCGACGATCCGCCCACCGAGGATGCCGATGTCCTGGTCTGACTGGCCATCAGGCAGGGTGCAATGTCGAAGGATGAGGTCCAGCATCAGACGGTGCCAAAGATCCGATCCCCTGCGTCGCCCAGGCCAGGCACGATGTAGCCGTGGTCGTTGAGGTGGCTGTCCAGCGAGGCGGTGATGATGGGCACATCAGGGTGGTGTTTGAGCATGTTGGCCACGCCCTCTGGCGCGGTCAGCAGGCACAGCAGCTTGATGCTGGCGCAGCCGCATTCCTTGATGCGATCGATGGCCGCGACGGCCGAGTTGCCGGTGGCCAGCATGGGATCGACGACGATGACCTGGCGCTCGGCGATGTCATTGGGCACCTTGAAGTAGTACTCGACCGGCTCCAGTGTGCCAGGATCACGGTACAGGCCAATGTGGCCAACACGGGCCAGCGGCAGCAAGGACAACAGGCCATCAACCATGCCGTTACCAGCCCGCAGGATGGAGACCAGGCACAGCTTTTTGCCACTGATCACCGGGGAATCAAACGTGGTGATCGGGGTGGGGGTGGCTTGCAGCTCGGTGGGCAGATCACGCGTGGCCTCGTAGGCCAGCATCTGGCTGACTTCGCGCAGGAGGCTGCGAAAGCTCTCGGTGTTGGTGTCCTTGTTGCGCAGCCAGGTGAGCTTGTGCTGCACCAGGGGGTGGTCGATGACCATGAGGTTGGGGAAATCGTGGGCCATGTCTCGTCCTTAAAAAACGGTGCCGTCGCTTTCGATGTGCACTGGTGGCACGCCGCCCGGGCGCTTGGCTTGGGCGATTTTGCGCCCAGCCGCCCAGGTGCCGCCTTCCAGCACGCGGGCCAGGGGAAATTGCTCCATGCTCAGGCCCAGCTCGCCACGCACCGCTTCGGCCAGGTGATCGAGCACGGCCACGGTCAGGGCCCGCCATTCCACGATGGGCTCGGCATCCACCGTCCAGCGCTGGGTGTGGAAGGACCGGTCGCGGGCCTGCAAAACGCCAAGATCGAGCAGCAAGCCGCCATTGCGGTATTCGGGCAGGCCGGTCAGCTCGTCCAGGTCGGTGATGGTCAGGCCGGCGTCTTCCAGGGGCTCCAGCAAGGAGTAGGTCAACCACTGGCTGAGCTTGTGGAAAGGCACCCAACCGTCCGGGGCTTGCGGGTGATGCCAGCAGTCGCCCAGATTGACGCCCGCGAGTTGGTGGCGCCCGGACCAGATGTCACCCAGGGTGTTGAGCAACACGGCCAGCACGGCCGCCGCCTTGATCTTGCCGGTGGGTGCATGGCGAAAAAAAGTGTCGACCAAATGGCCCGGACGCAGCAGGCCCGGCGCATCAGGGCGGCCATAGACATCGGGGTGCTGCTCCAGTGCCAGCGAGAGCCGGTGCAGCAAATCGGCTCGGCCTTCCAGGCCGACCAGGGGGTTGTCGGCGCGAACCTGCAAGGCGCGCCCCACCGCCTGCGCGTCCACCTGGGCCAAGGCCTGGGCATCGGACCGGGTCGGGTGCAGCGGATTGCTGGACAAGGCGCCCTTGGCCCACCAACGCAAACTGGCCACGCCCAGGCCTTCGGATCGGGTCAAGGTCTGCCCCGTCTCCATGTCGGCATAGCTCCAGGCGGCACCGGCACCGGCATCCAGCAAGACGCTGATGACGACCAGGTCGACCCTGGCCCTGGCACGCTCCAGGCGCGCCGTGTGGCCGTCCAGGCCGTGCTGGTGGGCGACCATGGCCCAGCGGTCCAGGCCGCCGGCCTCGAAGTGGCGCCATCGGCTGTGGTACGGCACCTGCAAATCCGGGTAGCGCTCGCGGATCACACCGGCCACGTAGGCAGCGGCCACGGCCATGCGCTCGGGGTGCCATGTGAAATGGGCGGACTGCCCGGCTTGGGCGGCTGCCATCAAGGCTGAGGCGCTGCGCCGAACCGCTTGCGCGGTCAACAATGATTCGGGCGTGGGCAAAGGTGAGGTGCCACCCTGCCCTGCCCTGCGAACTGGTGCGTGCATGTTCATGACGGTCATTCCATCAACCCGCGCCCCTTGGGCAGGGCCAGTTCGGTCGCATCCGGGGTGTAGTGCGAGAAATAGCCGGCGGCTTTCTTGGCGTCCATCTCGACTTGCGCATCGGCGGGGATCAGCTCTTCGGGGATGGGCACGCGCTCGATCACCTCGATGCCTTGCTCGACCAGGGCGCCATGCTTCATGTCGCTCATCGAGGCCCAGCGGTCGATGCGCTTGATGCCCAACCAATGGAACACGTCGGGCATCAGTTGCTGGAAGCGCATGTCCTGCACGCCGGCCACGCACTCGGTGCGCGCGAAGTAGGTCTCGGCGCGGTCGCCGCCCACCTGGCGCTTGCGCGCGTTGTAGACCAGGAACTTGGTGACCTCGCCCAGGGCCCGACCTTCCTTGCGGTTGTAGATGACCAGGCCGACGCCGCCTTGCTGCGCCATCTCGATGCACACCTCGATGCCATGGGCAAGGTAAGGCCGACAGGTGCAGATGTCGGAGCCAAACACGTCAGAGCCATTGCATTCATCGTGAACCCGGCAGGCCACCTTGGTGGACGACTGGCCCAGCTTGGCCACATCACCGAAGAAGTACAGCGTCATGCCGCCGATGGGTGGCAGGAAGACCTTGAGATCAGGCCGCGTGACCAGTTCAGGGAACATGCCGGCGGTCTGCTCAAACAGGTTGCGTCGCAAGGCGCTTTCCTTGATGCCGAAGCGCTCGGCCAGGCCGGGCAAGTGCCAGACCGGGTCGATGGCCGCCTTGGTGACTTTCACATCCCCATTGGCTGCCAGGATGTCGCCATCGGGCTTGAGCCTCCCGGCCGAGATCGAGGCCACCAACTCGGGCATGTTGATGTGGGCCTTGGTGATGGCGATGGTGGGCCGCACGTCCATGCCGGCCGAGATCTGCTCGGCGAAGGCCACCGAGACCATGTGGCCCCAAGGATCCAGCGAGACGATTTTTTGCGGATCCGCCCACTGTGGGTGCGGCCCGATGGTTTCGACCGGCGCCGTGTTGGTGAAATCGGGCTTGTGGTCGCGCTGCAAGGCACCCGAGGCCACGGCCAAGGCGCGGTAAACGGAATACGCGCCGGAATGGGTGCCGATGACATTGCGCTGTGCCGGGCTGCCCACACTGGCCACCAAGGGCCCTCGCTCCGCCGCAGTCGGCGCCCCCCAATGGACTGCGGTGGGGCTGCCGGGCCCGCCGCCGTGGCGGGTGGGGTGCGACGTGAGCACGATGTGGGCGGACATGGTCGTGGTCTCCAGCGGTGATGGCGCCGTCGATGTGCGGTGCCTGGTTCAAACCATAGCGAGTTACGTGCCAGCATGCTGTGACCGATTGCCGACACAAGCCCGAAATTGAAGCTTCAGCCACGATCAATCGCGGCGAACGAGGTTGTTCAAGGGGCTCTATGATGCGGATCTGTTCAGCCCCCACCTTTCGTGACCGCATGCCTCCATTGCCACCGATCACCCAGGCGCTGTTGCTCATCAACGTTGCCCTGTTTTGCATAGACGAAGCCCTCGGACATGTTTTGTCTTACTGGCTGGCCTTGTGGCCCCTGGAGTCAACCCAGTTCTACCCCTGGCAGTTGGTGACCTATGGCTTCATGCATGGTTCGCTGACGCACCTGTTCTTCAACATGATGGGCATCTGGATGTTCGGTGCCGAACTGGAGCGAGTCTGGGGACCCAAGCGCTACAGCCAGTTCATGCTGGCCAGCATCTTCACGGCGGCTTTGACGCAATTGCTGATGTCGCAACTGAATGGCTCGATGAACCCCACGGTGGGCATCTCGGGCGGCCTGTTCGGCTTGCTGCTGGCTTTCGGAATGATGTTCCCCAACCGCATCATCGTGCCGTTGATCCCCCCCATCCCCATGAAAGCCAAGATCTTCGTGGCGATTTTCGGCGGGCTTGAATTGATCCTGGGCGTGACGGGCACACAAGCCGGGGTGGCCCACTTTGCCCACCTGGGCGGCATGCTCGGGGGGTGGTTGATGATCCGCTACTGGCGTGGGCAACCGCCCTTCCCGCCCAAGCGCCGGGGTGGCCCGCCGCCCGGCCGACGCACTCATTGAGTTTGCGTGCCGCGTTTGGAGGATGACAGCGCGATGCCCGCCACGATGAGCAGCAGAGCACAGGGGTGGTACCAGCGAGGGAGTTGCCCCAGCAGGATCGCCGCCCACACGGCCGCGAAGATCGGGGTGAGGTTGATGAAGAAAGCCGCCAGGGTCGGGCCCACGGCCTGCACGCCCAAACCCCAGCAGCGGTAAGCCACGATTGAGGGGCCCAAGGCCACGAACACCAGGCCCACGGCCAGCCTCAGCAGTGGCGGCCAGGCATTGATCGCACCGATGGCCGAGGGCACCGGTGTAGCTTGAGTCCCCATTGGAGCGGCCCATTCCAGGCCGCTGCACAACACCGCCCACACCAGCCCGAACAAGATCTGCAGCCACAGGAACTCTGCCCAATCCCAGGCTGGCCTTCGGTCACCCCTCATGGACTGCGGTGGTTTGGCCAGCAACCAGCTGTAGAAGGCCCAGGCCAGGCTGGCCAGCAACATCAACAAATCGCCAGGCACCAATTGCACCTGCAGCAAGGTGCGCCATTGCCCTTGCGCGATGACCAGTAGCACCCCAACCGTGGACAAGGCCGCGCCGCCCCACTGACGGCGGCTAACGGGCTGGCCAAAACACACCGCGCCCACCACCATCATCCACACCGGGATGCTGGCGCCAATGAGCGTGACATTCAAGGGTGTGGAGGTTTGCAGCGCCAGGTACTGCAATGAGTTGTAGGTGCCCACACCCAGGGCGCCGATCACGGCCAGGTAAGGCCAGCGGGCCCACACTTCGCCTGGCCTGCGCCAAACCCGCCAGGCCATGGGCGCCAGCAGCACGGCCACCAGGGACCAGCGCACAGCGTTCATCTGGACAGGGGGCATGAGCCCGACCAGCAGCCGGCCAACCACGGCATTGCCCGCCCACATCATGGGTGGCAAAGTCAAAAGCAGCAGGGTGCGGGCATCGAGTTTCAAGGCGGACCACCAAGGGGTAGCCCGTCATTAGATCAGAGCGCGATCAGGCTTGACGACGGCGGCGCATGACCCTCAGGGGCCGTTCAGCTTTTGCGCACCCGGCGCAATTCATCCAGGATCAACAGGCCCGCACCGATGGTGATGCCGCAGTCGGCCACGTTGAAGGCCGGGAAATGGCCGCCGGGGAACAGCGGCGACATCCAGGACCAATGGAAGTCCAGGAAGTCGACCACATAGCCGTGGATGAGGCGGTCGACCACATTGCCCACCGCGCCCGCCAGGATCAGCGTCAAGGCCCAGGCGAACAGTTTCTGGTGCCCGTGTTGGCGCAGCATGTAGACGATGAAGCCCGCCGCCAGCGCGCCCAGCCCGACGAAGAACCAGCGCTGCCACCCGCCCGCACCGGCCAGGAAGGAAAAGGCCGCGCCCGTGTTATGCGCCCGCACGATGTTGAAAAAGCCCGTGACGTGGCGGCTGTCGCCATGCTGAAAGAAGCCGACGATCAAGGTCTTGGTGAACTGGTCCACCAAGAAGATGACGAGGGCGATGCCCAGCCAGGGCCAGAGGCCCGAGCCGCCGCTTGATTTGCGCGTCGCCATGGTCAAGCCACCTGGCGAGTTTCACCCTCGCCGAACAGGTTGCTGACGCAGCGGCCACACAGGGTCGCGTACTGCGGATCGCTGCCGACGTCGTCGCGGTAGTGCCAGCAACGCTCGCACTTGGTCTGCGTCGAAGGCGTGACCTGCACGGTCAGCGCATCGCCCGTGGCCAGATTGGCCTTGGACGTGATCAGCACGAACTTCAGGTCTTCGCCCAGCGAGGTCAGCAAAGCGTGGTCGGCCGGGCCAGCGGTCACCGTGACCTCGGCCTGCAGAGAGGCACCGACCTGGCCCTGCGTGCGCACGGCTTCGATGTCCTTGTTGACCTGCTCGCGGATTTCCTTGACGCGCGCCCACTTGGGCAGCAGCGCGGCATCCGTTTCGCCGAAGTCCCAATAGGTTTCGGTGAAGATGGTCTCGCCTTGCTTGAGCACTTGCCAGGCTTCTTCGGCGGTGAAGCTGAGGAAGGGCGCCATCCAGCGCAGCATGGCTTGCGTGATCTGGTACAGCGCCGTTTGCGCGCTGCGGCGGGCCAGGCTTTTGGCACCCGTGGTGTAGAGGCGGTCCTTCAGCACGTCGAGGTAGAAGGCGCCGAGGTCTTCGGAGCAATACACCTGCAGCTTGCCGACCACGGGGTGGAACTCGTAGCGCTCGTAGTGGGACAGGATGTCGGCCTGCAATTCGGCGGCGCGCGCCAGGGCGTAACGGTCGATCTCCAGCAGATCGCTGGCGGGCACGGCATCCCTGGCAAAATCGAAGTCAGACGTGTTGGCCAGCAGGAAGCGCAGGGTGTTGCGGATGCGGCGGTAGCCGTCGACCACGCGGGCCAGGATCTTCTCGTCGCCCGCGATGTCGCCAGAGTAGTCGCTCGACGCGACCCACAAGCGGATGATCTCGGCGCCCAGCTTCTTGCTGGTCTCTTGAGGATCAACGCCGTTGCCCAGCGACTTGCTCATCTTGCGGCCTTGGCTGTCCACCGTGAAGCCGTGGGTCAGCAGGCCCTTGTAAGGCGCGCGGCCGTACAGGGCACTGGCCACCAGCAGCGAGCTGTGGAACCAGCCGCGGTGCTGGTCATGGCCTTCGAGGTACAGGTCGGCTTCGGGGCCTTGGGCGTGGCCGGCGTTGGGGTGGCTGCCGAACTCGGGGTTCAGCACGTGGAAGAAGGACGAGCCCGAGTCGAACCAGACGTCGAGGATGTCGGTGCTCTTGCTGTAGTTTTCAGCGTCGGCCCCCAGCCATTCGGCCGGGTCCAGCTTGGACCAGGCTTCGACGCCGCCGGCTTGCACCAGCTCCACCGCCCGGTCGATGAAGGCCATGGTGTCCGGGTGCAATTCGCCCGTCACCTTGTGCAGGAAGAAAGGCAGCGGCACGCCCCAGTTGCGCTGGCGGCTGATGCACCAGTCGGGCCGGTTGGCGATCATGTCGCGCAGACGCACGCGGCCGTTCTCGGGGTAGAAGGCGGTTTGGTCGATGGCGTCCAGCGCGATCTGGCGCAGGGTCTTGTCGGCCTTGTGGGTGGTGAACACGCCCTCGCCTTCGTCCATGCGCACGAACCACTGCGCGGCGGCGCGGAAGATCACCGGCTTCTTGTGGCGCCAGCAGTGCGGGTAGCTGTGGGTGATCTCGCTGGAGGCCAGCAGGCGGCCATGTTCGCGCAGCGTCTCGATGATGACGGGCGCGGCCTTCCAGATGTGCTGGCCGCCGAACAGGGGCAGCTCGGCCTCATACACGCCGTGGCCCTGCACGGGATTCAGGATGTCGTCGAAAGACAGGCCGTGGGCCAGGCAGGACTGGAAGTCGTCCACGCCATAGGCGGGCGCGGCGTGCACGATGCCGGTGCCGTCTTCGGCGCTGACGTAGTCGGCCAGGTAGATCGGGGCTTCGCGGTCGTAGCCCTGGTCCACGTGGGCCAGCGGGTGCTTGAACTTGAGGTTCTCAAGCTTGGCGCCCGTGGTGGTGGCGATCACCTTGACTTGGTCCGGCTCGAAGCCGAAGCGGGTCGAGGCTTTTTCGACCAGCGATTCGGCCAGGATCAGCAGGCCGCGCGGCGTGTCGACCAGGGCGTAGCTCAGTTCGGGGTGCACGTTCAGCGCCTGGTTGGCGGGGATGGTCCAGGCGGTGGTCGTCCAGATGACGGCGAAGGCGTCCTTGCCGTTCAGCGAAGGCAGGCCAAAGGCAGCGGCCAGCTTCTCGGGCTCGGCACTCAGGAACTGCACGTCCAGCGTCTGAGACTTCTTGTCGGCGTATTCGATCTCGAACTCGGCCAGCGACGAGCCGCAGTCGAAGCACCAGTACACCGGCTTCAAACCACGGTAAACAAACCCACGCTCGATCAGCTTCTTGAGCGCGCGGATTTCACCGGCCTCGTTGCCGAAGTCCATCGTGCGGTAGGGATGGTCCCAGTCGGCCAGCACGCCCAGGCGCTTGAAATCGGTGCGCTGCAGGTCGACCTGCTCGCCTGCATAGGCGCGCGCCTTGGCCTGCACGTCGTCGCGGCTCAGGTTGCGGCCGAAGGTCTTCTCGATCTGGTTCTCGATGGGCAGGCCATGGCAATCCCAGCCGGGCACGTACATGGCGTCCATGCCCTTGAGCTGGCGCGCCTTCACGATCATGTCCTTCAGGATCTTGTTGACGGCGTGGCCCATGTGGATCTGGCCATTGGCGTAGGGCGGGCCGTCGTGCAGCACGAACTTGGGCGCGCCGCAACGGGCGTCGCGCAGCTTCTTGTAGATGCCCTGGTCTTCCCACTGTTTGGCCCAGCCCGGCTCGCGCTTGGGGAGGTCGCCTCGCATCGGGAAGGGGGTGTCGGGCATGTTCAGCGTGGCGCGGTAGGCGCTGCCGGCTTGGCTTTTGTCGTCTTGGCTCATGTCGATCTCGGTCCGTGTGGTGGACCTGTGGGCATCTGGGGGGCATCGCCGACCGACTCGGCGTGTGCTGGGGCGACGGAGTGCGGGCTGTCCGCTGGCGCAAGGCCGGCGGATCGGTCAGCCCGCGTCAAATTCGGTCGCGGGTGGTCTGGCGGCCCTGGGCCTGGAAAAAGGCCTTGGCGTCGGAAATGTCCTGCTGAATGGCCGCCTGCAAGGCCTCCAGCCCGTCATAGCGGGCTTCGTCTCGGAGTTTGTGCAGCAGTTCCACCCGGACGATTTTACCGTAGCCGCCTTCAAGGCCCAGATTGGAGGGCCAATCGAAGCAATGGACCTCGAGCAGCACACGGCCGGCGTCTTCCACCGTGGGGCGCACGCCCAGGCTGGCCACGCCGTCCAGCGGCTGCGCGCCCAGGCCGTGCGTGCGCACGACGAAAATGCCTTTGGTGGCCGGTTTCTGGTGGCCGAAGCGCACGTTCATCGTCCGGCAACCCAGGTTGCGGCCCAGTTTCTGGCCGTGGATGACGTGGCCGCTGATGCTGTAGGGACGGCCCAGCAGGGCAGCGGCCTTCGTCATGTCACCCGCCTCCAGCGCCTCGCGCACGACCGAGCTGGAGACGCGCGTGCCATGGACTTCGTAGCTGAGCATGCGGGCCACGTCAAAACCGCGCTGGCTGCCGGCGGTGTCCAGGAAATCGTAATCGCCGGCCCGCTTGGCGCCGAAACGGAAGTCATCGCCGACCAGCACATACCGCGCGTGCAAGCCATTCACCAGTACCTGGTCGATGAATTCATCGGGCGTGAGGCTGGCCAGGCGGCGGTCGAAGGGCAGCACCACGACCTGGTCGATGCCGCAGCGCTGCAGCTCGGACAGCTTGTCGCGCAGGGTGGCGATGCGGGCGGGCGCCAGTTCGGGCTTGCCGGCCTGGGCGGCAAAAAAATCGCGGGGGTGCGGCTCGAAAGTCATCACCGCGCTGGGCAGGCCGCGGTGCTGGGCCTCGTTGCGCAGCAGGGCCAGCATGGCCTGGTGGCCCCGGTGCACGCCATCGAAGTTGCCGATGGTCAGGGCACAGGCCGGCGCCAGGGCCGCATGGTGGAATCCGCGAAAGACTTGCATAAGCGCTTGATTATCCCGCGTCGTCAGGGCAAGACAACGGCCGGGTCTTCGATCCAGCGCCATTGACCAGGCGCCAGGTCGTCGGGGATGGTCAACTGGCCGATCTGGCTGCGGTGCAGGGCCTCGACCCGGTTGCCCACGGCGGCCACCATGCGCTTGACCTGGTGGTACTTGCCCTGGGTGAGCGACAGACGCAGGTGCAGTTCGGACACCATCTCGGCGTGTTCCGCCAGCACGGGCGTCGGGTCGTCGTCCAGCACCACACCCGACATCAATGATTGCACCTGCTGGTCGGTCATGGGGTGCTTGAGCGTGACCTCATACACCTTGGGCACGTTGTGCTTGGGCGAGGTCAGCTTGTGCAACAGCGCCCCATCGTCCGTCATCAGCAGCAGGCCAGTGGTGTCCTGGTCCAGGCGCCCCACGGGCTGCAGGCCGCGGCGGCGCAACGGCAAGGCCAGCAGGTTGTGCACGCCGGGCCAGGCGCCAGGCTTGAGCGAACATTCATAGCCGGCCGGCTTGTTCAGCATCACCAGCGCCTTGACGTGCGTGACCCAGGGCTGGCCGTCGACCACCATCTCCAGCCGGTCTTCCGGGAAGGCCGCGTCCGGATCGTTCACCAACTGGCCCTGCACGCTGACCAGGTCATTGAGGATCAGGCCTTCGCACTCGCGGCGGGCGCCGAAGCCCTGGGCGAACAGGATCTGGTCAAGGGGCTGGTGGCCGGCGGGCAAACGGGGACGTGGGGGCATGGGTCAGGTTCTGGGCAGGGAAAACGAGCTGTTTTCGGCCCGCCATGATGCCACCGAGTCGGGTCAATGGCCCCACGGCGCGCTCCGTTCGGCCGGACGGACAAGTCGGGGGCGCCGAATCCGGAAATCCGTACCCCTGCCGCCAATGTGTGATTTTTTTCACTTTAAATTCAAGCACTTGGCTGAAACGGCCCGTTCGGATGTTGTTGGCACGCGATCTGCGATCACAGAAAGTACTTTCCTGACGAAGGCGCCTGCCTCACGATGGCGCCATCACCAACCAACAAGGGCTCCCACCATGACGAACAAGCTTCTTCGCGCCACGGTCTTGAACCTGTGTCTGGCCTCGGTGGCCATGACCGCGATGGCGCAGTCTTCGCCCACCCTGAAGAAGATCGCGGACAACGGCACCATCGGCCTGGGGCACCGCGAGTCGTCGATCCCCTTTTCTTATTACGACGACAAGCAGCAGGTGGTGGGTTACTCGCATGAGCTGATGCTCAAGGTGGTGGACGCCATCAAGGCCGAGTTGAAGAAACCATCGCTGGCCATCAAGCTGGTGCCGGTGACCTCGCAGAACCGCATCCCCCTGGTGCTCAACGGCACGGTGGACCTGGAATGCGGCTCGACCACCAACAACAAGGAACGCGCCAAACAGGTCGATTTCTCGACCACGATCTTCATCGTGGGCACGCGCCTGATGACACGCAAGGATTCGGGCATCAAGGACTTCGCCGACCTGAAGGGCAAGAACGTGGTCGTCACCGCCGGCACCACCTCCGAGCGCCTGCTGCGCAAGTTCAACGAAGAGTCCAAATCGGGCATGAGCATCATCTCGGCCAAGGACCATGGCGAATCCTTCCTGACGCTGGAAACCGGCCGCGCGGCCGCCTTCATGCTGGACGATGCCCTGCTGTATGGCGAGAAGGCCAAGGCCAAGAAGCCGGACGACTGGGTGGTGGTGGGCAAGCCCATGTCCTTCGAGCCCTACGGCTGCATGATGCGCAAGGGCGACCCGGTCTTCGAGAAGCTGGTCGATGGCGCCCTGACCAAGGCCATGACCTCGGGCGAGGCTGCCAAGATCTACGCCAAGTGGTTCCAGCAGCCCATCCCGCCCAAGGGCCTGAACCTGAACTGGCCTTTGTCCGAGACGAATGCCGCGCTGTTCAAGGCGCCCAACGACAAGACGATGGACTGAGCGCGCCACGCGCCACCGATTCCGCTGTACCGGAACTGAGCTGAAGCCGCGCCCTTCGAGGGCACGGTCTGGGCCGCTGCATTGCCTCATCAACCTGGAGAAACGTCAATGAACCACCGATCCTTCATCCGATGGCTGTCGGCCCTGGGCACCGCCCTGGCCCTTGGCTTCACCCCCCTGGCGCAGGCGCAAGCCGTGAAGAAGGCCCAGGTGGTGATCCTGGCCACGGGCGGCACCATCGCCGGCGCGGGGGCCTCGGCCGCCAACAGCGCCACCTACCAGGCCGCCAAGGTGCCGGTCGACAAGCTGCTGGCCAGCGTGCCCGAGCTGTCGACCCTGGCCGATGTGCGTGGCGAGCAGGTCTTCCAGATCGCTTCGGAAAGCCTCAACAATGAACACCTGGTGACCTTGGCCAAGCGCGTCTCGGCCTTGTCCAAGCAGGCCGATGTCGATGGCATCGTGATCACGCACGGCACCGACACGCTGGAAGAGACCGCCTACTTCCTGACGCTGACGGTGCACACCAACAAGCCCATCGTGGTGGTGGGCTCGATGCGGCCCGGCACGGCCTTGTCGGCCGATGGCGCCTTGAACCTGTACAACGCCGTGGCCACCGCGGCCTCGCCTACCAGCGCTGGCAAGGGCGCCTTGGTGGTGATGAACGACGAGATCAACTCGGGCCGCGACGTGGCCAAGTCGATCAACATCCGCACCGAAGCCTTCAAGAGCCCCTGGGGCGCGCTGGGCATGGTGGTGGAAGGCAAGACCTACTGGTTCCGCGCGCCGGTCAAGCGCCACACGGTGCAGTCGGAATTCGACATCGACAGCATCCCGGTGCTGCCCAAGGTCGAGATCGCCTATGGCTACGGCAGCGCGAACGACATCGCCTACAGGGCCTTCGCGGCCGCGGGCGCCAAGGCGCTGATCCACGCTGGCACGGGCAATGGCTCGGTGGCCGCCCCCGTGGTGCCCGCCCTGCGCGAACTGCGCGCCAAGGGCATCCAGATCATCCGATCGGCTCGCGTGGTCGGTGGTGGCTTCGTGCTGCGCAATGCCGAGCAGCCCGACGACCAGTACGACTGGGTGGTCGCGCACGACCTGAATCCGCAGAAGGCCCGCATCCTGGCTTCGCTGGCGCTGACCCGCACCACCGACAGCAAGGACATCCAACGCATGTTCATGGAATATTGAGATGAAAAACCAGCTTCACACCACCAGCGTCCTGGCCCTGGCCGCCTTGCTGGGCACCACCGCCTTCAGCGCTTCGGCCCAATCGACCGTCACCCTCTACGGCATCCTGGACATGTACGTCCAGTACGGCAAAGGCGACCGCACGGAGACCTCGGTCCAGTCGGGCGGCATCAGCAGCTCACGCCTGGGCTTCAAGGGTTCGGAAGACCTGGGCAATGGCAACAAGGCCATCTTCACGCTCGAATCCGGCATCCTGGCCGACACGGGCTCTTACGCGCAGGGCGGGCTGGCCTTCGGCCGCCAGGCCTGGGTCGGGCTGTCGTCATCGACCTATGGCGCGCTGACCTTGGGCCGCCAATACGTGCCCCAGTACAACACCCTGGACGCGGCCGACCCCTTTGGCACGGGCGCGGGCAGCGCGGCCGAAAGCGGCGTGGTCTCGACCATCAGCCGGGCCAACAACTCGGTGGTCTACACCTCGCCCAAGTGGGGTGACTTCAGCGGCACCGCCATGGTGGCCATGGGCGAAACCACCACGGGCTCGACCAGCAACGGCAACATCTACGCGGGCAGCGTGAAGTACGCGCCTGGTGCCCTGACGCTGGAAGCGGCCGTGAGCCAGTTCAAGCGCGCCACCAACACCGCCCCGGATGTGTACTTCGGCCTGCTGACCGCAGGCTACGACTTCGGCAGCTTCAAACTGACGGGCGGCTACCAGCAGGTCTACAACCTGGGCGGCAACCCCGCACAGGATCGCCAGGAAGCCTTTGCTGGCGTGCTGGTGCCCGTGGGCAAGGACACCTTCAGTGCCGGTGTGGGCGCAGGCAAGGCCAAGGATGTGGATGGCAGCAGCGCCACGCAATGGACCCTGGGCTATACCCACCCCTTGAGCAAGCGCACCAAGCTGTATGGTTTCCTCAGCCACATCAACAATGGCAGCGGCACGGCCTACACCACGACCGCGGCCACGGGCCTGGGCCCGACCACGTCTCTGGGCCGGGACGTGAGTGCCCTGTTGCTCGGCATCAGGCACGCGTTTTGAATAAGCTGTTGTCCACCACACACCCTTGACCGGAGTCGACATGGCCTACCAATGGAACTGGGCGGTTTTTTCACAAGAGACCGCCATGGGCGATGGCAGCACCTACTGGCAATGGATGCTGTCCGGCCTGCAGGTCACCATCACCTTGTCCTTGAGTGCCTGGGTATTGGCCCTGGTGCTGGGCTCATTGATGGGGGTGCTTCGAACGTCTCCGGTCAAGTGGCTGTCGCGGCTGGCCACCGCGTACGTCGAGTTGCTGCGCAACATCCCGCTGCTGGTGCAGTTGTTCATCTGGTACTTCATCGTGCCCGAGTTGCTGCCCGTGACCTGGGGCAATGCGATCAAGCAGTTGCCGCCCAGCGCGCAGCAGTTCGGCGCGGCATTCATCTGCCTGGGCCTGTTCACCAGCGCGCGGGTGAGCGAGCAGGTGCGCTCGGGCATCCTGAG
This sequence comes from Aquabacterium sp. CECT 9606, assembly GCF_918741295.1. Lineage (GTDB taxonomy): Bacteria > Pseudomonadota > Gammaproteobacteria > Burkholderiales > Burkholderiaceae_C > Aquabacterium. The sequence continues at coordinate 290,585 of NZ_CAKKNB010000004.1, read as the reverse complement.
CCTGCCGGTGGGCCAGACCCGCGCCGGCCTGGCCTTGGGTTTGACCCTGCCGCAAACCTACCGCCATGTGCTGCTGCCCATGGCCTTCAGGCTGGTGGTGCCGCCGCTCACATCCGAGTTCCTGAACATCTTCAAGAACTCGGCCGTGTGCTCGACCATCGGCCTGCTGGAGCTGGCCGCGCAAGGCCGGCAACTGGTGGACTACACCGCGCAGCCGTATGAATCCTTCATCGCCGTGACCTTGATGTACGTGCTCATCAACATCATCGTGATGGCCTTGATGCACCAACTGGAACGCAAGGTCAAAGTGCCTGGCTACCTCGGCTCCTGAAAGGCAGCACCATGGCTTACGAATTCGATTGGTCTTCCATCCCCAACGCCCTGCCATTTCTGGCGCAAGGCTTGGCGGTGTCGCTGGAAATCACCGCCACCGCGCTGGTGGTGGGCATGGTCTGGGGGACCGTGCTGGCGATGATGCGCCTGTCATCGTCCGCCCCGCTGCGCTGGTTCGCGGCCGGCTATGTGAACCTGTTCCGTGCCGTGCCGCTGGTGATGGTGCTGCTGTGGTTCTTCCTGGTGGTGCCGCAGTTGCTGACCGGCTTCTTCAGGCTGGATCCAGGCACCGATGTGCGCATGACATCGGCGCTGGTGGGCTTCGCGCTGTTCGAGTCCGCTTACTACGCCGAGATCATCCGTGCGGGCATCCAAAGCGTGTCCAAGGGGCAGATGGCCGCGGCCTCGGCCTTGGGCCTCAGCTATGGCCAGACCATGCGCCTGGTCATCCTGCCGCAGGCCTTGCGCAACATGGTGCCCCTGCTGCTGACGCAGGCCATCGTGCTCTTCCAGGACACCTCGCTGGTCTACGTGTCCTCGCTGGCCGACTTCTTCGGCACGGCCTACAAGGTGGGCGACCGCGATGGGCGCCTGGTCGAGTTGCTGCTCTTCGCGGGCGCCGTGTACTTCGTGCTGTGCTTCAGCCTGTCGCGGCTGGTGCAGTACCTGCAACGCCGCATGGCCCACGCCTGAACAAGCACCTGGTCTGACAACTTCATCGAAAGCCATCTCCCATGATCCAGATCGACAACATCTCCAAGCACTACGGTGCCTTCCAGGTCCTGACCGACTGCAGCACCAACGTGGCCAAGGGCGAAGTGGTGGTGGTGTGCGGCCCTTCGGGGTCGGGCAAGTCCACCCTCATCAAGTGCGTCAACGGGCTGGAGCCATTCCAGTCCGGCCGCATCCTCGTCGATGGCACCTCGGTGGGGGACCCGAAGACCAACCTGTCCAAGCTGCGCAGCCGCGTGGGCATGGTGTTCCAGCACTTCGAGCTGTTCCCGCACCTGAGCATCATCGACAACCTCACGCTGGCGCAGACCAAGGTGCTGGGCCGCGGCAAGGACGATGCCGTGGACAAGGGCATGAAGCTGCTCGATCGCGTCGGCCTGAAGGCGCACGCGGCCAAGTCGCCCGGCCAACTGTCTGGCGGCCAGCAGCAGCGCGTGGCCATTGCCCGCGCCTTGAGCATGGACCCCATCGTGATGCTGTTCGACGAACCGACCTCGGCCCTCGACCCCGAGATGGTGGGCGAAGTGCTGGACGTGATGGTTGAACTGGCACACGAAGGCATGACCATGATGTGCGTGACCCACGAGATGGGCTTTGCGCGCAAGGTCGCCAACCGCGTCGTCTTCATGGACGCTGGCAAGGTCGTGGAAGACCGTGCCAAGGACGCTTTCTTTGACCACCCCGAATCACCCCGAGCCCAGCAGTTTTTGGCCAAGATCCTCAACCATTGAATGACAGGCTTTCCATGACGACGCCCACCGCACACGCGCTCCCTTCCTACATCGATCCTTCCCACCCCGGCCCTTGGGGCATGTTCATGGAACAGCTCGACCGCGTCGAGCCGCACCTGGGCCCACTGGCCCAATGGGTCGAGACTTTGCGCCGACCCAAGCGCATGCTGATCGTGGACGTGCCCGTGCGCATGGACGATGGCCGCATCGAGCACTTCGAGGGCTACCGCGTGCAGCACAACCTGTCGCGCGGGCCAGGCAAAGGCGGTGTGCGGTTTCACCCGCAGGTGCACATCTCGGAAGTGATGGCGCTGGCCGGTTGGATGACGGTGAAGAACGCGGCGGTGAACCTGCCGTATGGTGGCGCCAAGGGCGGCATCCGCGTCGACCCCAGCCGCCTGTCACTGGCCGAACTGGAGCGCATGACGCGCCGCTACACCAGCGAGATCGGCCTGCTGATCGGCCCCGACCGCGACATCCCCGCGCCCGACGTGAACACCAACGAGCAGGTCATGGCCTGGATGATGGACACCTATTCCATCAACCAGGGCGGGACGCAGACCGGCGTGGTCACTGGCAAGCCGCTGAGCATGGGCGGCAGCCTGGGCCGGCGCGATGCCACCGGGCGCGGCTGCTTCGTGGTGGCCCGCGAGGCCATGAAGCGCCTGAACCGCCCGATGGAAGGCGCGCGCGTGGCCATCCAGGGCTTCGGCAACGTGGGCAACGCGGCGGCCCGCGTGTTCCACGAACATGGCGCCAAGATCGTCGCGGTGCAGGACGTGGGCGGCACGATCTACAACGAGGCGGGCATCGATCCGCACGCCTTGCAGCATCACCTGAAGGTGGCCGAAGGCGCCTTGCGCGAGTTCCCGGGAGGCACGGTCATCGACGACGCGTCGTTCTGGGGCGTCGACTGCGACATCCTGCTGCCCGCCGCGCTGGAGCGCCAGATCACCGAAGCCAACGCCTACCAGATCAAGGCCAAGCTGGTCGTGGAAGGCGCCAACGGCCCGACCACGCCGCAGGCCGAAGACATCCTGTGGGACATGGGCTGCACCGTGTTGCCCGACGTGCTGGCCAACGCGGGTGGCGTGACGGTGAGCTACTTCGAATGGGTGCAGAACGCCTCCAGCTTTTTCTGGACCGAGCAGGACATCAACATGCGGCTTGACCGCGTGCTGTCCGAGGCCTTTGAGCCAATCTGGAACGTGGCGCAGGAAAAGCGTGTCCACCTGCGCACAGCCGCCTTCATCGCGGCCTGCACGCGGGTGCTGGAGGCGCGGGCCTTGCGCGGCCTGTATCCATGACTTCATGACACCGCCGCTGTCACTCCCGGACATCCTCAAGCGCGCACGCACGCTGTTGCAGATGGGTCTGGCGCTGGGGCTGCTGATCCTGTCGGGCGCGCTGGGCTTCGAGCTGAGCCAGCGCCAAGGCATGGCCGCCGTGCAGGTCAATGCAGGGCACCGGCTGGAGCTGTTTGCCTCGACAGTCGACAGCCTGCTGAACCGCCTGGAGCACGTGCCCGCCACCATACAACTCAACAAGGACGTGCTGGCCATGTTGCGGGCCCCCGGCGAGCCCGGCCGCGCCAAGGTGGTCAACGGCTACCTGAAGGAACTCAACAGCCACCTGGGCAGCATGGTGGTCTACATCCTCAACGAGCGTGGCATCGTGGTGGCCGCCAGCAATGGCGAAGAGCCCAGCGGTTTCATGGGCGAGGACCTGGCCTTCCGGCCGTATTTCCTGGACGGCTTGTCGGGCAAGGTGGGTCGGCACTTCGCCATCGGCAACACGCAAGGCATACCGGGCTACTACCTCTCCAACCCTATCCACGATGGCCAGCGGGTGGTCGGCGTGGCGGTCATCAAGATCTCGCTGGAGCCCATCGAACAAGCCTGGTCGATGCTGGGGGTGCCCGCCTTGATCGCCGATGAAAACCGTGTGGTCATCCTGTCATCTCAGGCTGATTGGCGCTACACCACCTTGGCCGAGCAGACCATCGAGCAGCGGGTGGATTGGCAAGTGACCCAGCGCTACAACCTCAAGACCCTGCCGCGTTTTCCGCTCAGTGCAAGGCTGTCCGATCTGGACAGCGCCCAGCTGAGCCAGGGCGTGGTCCTGAACGGCGCGGGCTTGGCGCCGCACCTCAATGCCGACGTGCTGGTGCAGTCCATGGCCATCGACAAGATGCATTGGCAACTGCTGATCTTCACGGACCTGGCGGCGGTGCGCAAGCAAGCCGTGCTGGTCAGCCTGCTGTCCTGCGTGGCGGCGGGCTTCGTGCTGCTGCTGGGCGTGGTGGTCAACCAGCGGCGCCGCATCCTGGCGCAAAAGCTCGAATCCAAGCGCGTGCTGGAGCAAGCCAATGCCGAGCTGGAGAACAAGGTCACACGCCGCACCAAGGCCCTCACCGACACCAACCTGCGGCTGCGCCAGGAAGTGACGGAACGGGTGCAGGCTGAACGCACCCTGCGCGCCGCGCAAGACGAGTTGGTGCAGGCCGCCAAGATGGCCGTGCTGGGCCAACTGGCCACCGGCATCACGCACGAACTCGCCCAACCTCTGAGCGCCATCCGCACCCTGTCGGGCAACACCTCCCAGTTCCTCAAGCGGGGCATCTTGGGCACGGTCGAGAGCAACCTCGGCATCATCAGCCGCCTGGCCGACCAGATGGGCGGCATCATCCACCCGCTGAAGGGCTTTGCCCGCAAGGCACCGGCCTCGCCCGCCGTCACCGACGTCGGCCAGGCGGTGAACAACGCGCTGCTGCTGTTCAACTCGCGGATCCAATCCGAACAGGTGACGCTGATCAACCAGTGCCCCGAAGGCCACACGCTGGCCTGGTGCGACCCCAACCGCCTGGAGCAGGTCATCGTCAACCTCATCGGCAATGCGCTGGACGCCATGCGCGAAGCCCCGCTCAAAACCTTGAGCCTCAGCGCCCTGCCCACCGGCGATGGCTGGATCCGCCTGACCGTGAGCGACACGGGCAGTGGCATCCCGGAGCACCTGTTGCCCCGCTTGTTCGAGCCCTTTTTCACCACCAAGCCGGTCGGCATCGGCCTGGGGCTGGGCTTGTCGATTTCGCAAGACATCGTCCGCGAGTTTCATGGTCAACTGAGCGCCGAGAACCCGCCCGAAGGCGGCGCCCGCTTCGTGCTGCTGTTGCCCGAAAAAGGCCCCCACGACACCCCGCCCGACCCGGCCCACAAGCCACCCACCGCATGAGCACCGAATTCACCATCCTCATCGTTGAAGACGACCCCAACGTGCGCCTGGGTTGCGTGCAGGCCATGCAACTGGCCGGCCTGGCGGTCGAAGCCGTGGCCTCGGCCGAAGAAGCCCTGCCGCACGTCACCGCCGGGCAGGTCGGCGTGGTCGTCACCGACATGCGCCTGCCCAAGGCCGATGGCCTGTCGCTGATCCGCCTGTGCCAGCAATTCGACCCCTCGCTGCCGGCCATCATGATCACCGGCCATGGCGATGTGACGCTGGCCGTGGATGCCATGCGCAGCGGCGCCTACGATTTCATCACCAAACCCTTCTCGCCCGAGGTGCTGGTCGACGTGGTGCGGCGCGCCCTTGAAAAGCGCCTGCTGACCAGCGAGGTCGCCAAGCTGCGCCAGCAACTGGCCCACCGCACCGGCATCGAAGGCAAGCTGATCGGCCAGTCTGATGCCATGAAGCGCGTGCGCCAACTGGTGCTGGACGTGGCCGAATCGCCCGTCGACATTTTGATCCGTGGCGAGACCGGTTGCGGCAAGGAACTCGTCGCCCAAGCCCTGCACGATTTCTCGCACCGCCGCGACGCACCCTACGTGGCCCTGAACTGCGGCGGCATGCCCGACAACCTGCTCGACAGCGAGCTCTTCGGCCACGAAGCCGGCGCCTTCACGGGCGCGCAAAAGCGCCGCATCGGCAAGATCGAGCACGCCCAGGGCGGCACCTTGTTTTTGGACGAAGTCGAGTCCATGCCCATGAACATGCAGATCAAGCTGCTGCGCGTGCTGCAGGAACGCAAGCTGGAGCGCCTCGGCTCCAACCAATCGATCGATGTGGACTGCCGCGTGGTGGCCGCCAGCAAGGACGACCTGCTGGCCCGCGCGCAGGACAAGACCTTCCGCCTTGACCTGTACTACCGGCTCAACGTGGTGTGCATCGAACTGCCGCCGCTGCGCGAGCGCCGCGAAGACATCCCCATGCTGATGACGCACTTCACGCTGCTGGCCGCGCAGCGCTTCAACCGCCCGCAACCCGAGTTGAGCGCCGCCCTGATGTCCAAGCTCATGGCCTACGCCTGGCCCGGCAATGTGCGCGAACTGCGCAATGTGGCCGACTGCCTGGTGCTGGGCGTGCGCAATGGCGTGGTCGACGTGGCCGACACGGCGGGCGCCGCGAGCCAGTCGCTGTCAGAAGCCGTTGACCAGTTCGAGAGGGCCATGATCAACGCCGAGCTGCAACGCCATGGCGGCAACGTGGCCCGCTGCGCCGAGGCCTTGAACATCGCCAAGACCACCTTGCACGACAAGATCAAGCGCCACGGCCTGTGAAGCGCGTTCAGGCGAAGACGCCGGCCGTGTCCTGCATGCGTTGAGACACCTCGCCCAGGTGGTGCAAGGTGTCGCCCAAAGTCAACTCGATCACGGTCAAGCGCTTGAAGTAGTGCCCGGCGTTGTACTCGTCGGTCACGCCGATGCCGCCATGCAATTGCACCGCCTGCTGCCCGACGAAGCGCATGGATTGCCCCAACTGCACCTTCGCCTGCGAGATGGCACGGCGCCGTTCTTCCGCAGGCGCCGTCAGTTTGAGCGAGGCGTAATAGCTCATCGAGCGGGCCAGCTCCAGCTGCATCTTCATGTCGGCCACGCGGTGGCGCAAGGCCTGGAAGCTCGCGATGGCCACGCCAAACTGCTTACGCGTGTTCATGTAATCCACCGTGATGGCCAGCAGTTGCTCCATGGCCCCCACTGCCTCAGCGCAAAGCGCGGCGATGCCGATGTCGGTGGCGTGCTCCAGCACGGCATGGCCGCCCAGTGGGTGCGCACCCTGGCTCAGCGCGGGCACCAGCATCGTGGAAGCGGCTTGCGTCAAGGTGAGTTCAGCGGCACGGCCACCATCTTGCGTGGGATGGGGCTGAACACGCAGGCCGGGCGCGCCTCGCTCCACCAGGAACAGGCCGATGCCCGCGTGGTCATCCACCGCACCTGTCACGCGGGCCGGCACGATGTAGGCCTCGGCCACACCATCGTCCAGGTCGCCCACGGGCACCAGGCTCTTCACACCGTTCAGCACCCAGGTCTCGCCTTGGGCCTGGGCCGTGGTCGTGACGTGGCCCAGTCGGTAGCGCGCCGCGCGCTCCTGGTAGGCCAGGGTCAGACGCGCGCGCCCTTCCGCGATCTGTGGCAACCATTGAGCCTGCACGGCGACAGGCACGTGGTCTCGCAACACCGCCACGCCCATCAGGGCCACGGCCGCGTAAGGTGCCAGCACCAGGCCGCGGCCCAGTTCCTCCATCACCACCATGGCCTCGATGGGCCCCATCTCCATGCCGCCATGGTCACCCGGCACGGCCAGGCCCAGCAGGCCCAGATCGGCCAGCGATTGCCACACCTCTTTCGAGTAGCCACCCTGCTGCCCACCCGCCTTGACGATGCCACGCCGGCGTTCGAAATCGAAATCCTTGCTCACCCATTTGCGCACCGCGTCGCGCAACTGTTCCTGGTCGTCGTTGAAATCGAAATCCATGTCGGTGTCCTTTGCAGAAAGCGCGCGCGATCAGCCCAGCAGCTGCTGGGCCACGATGTTGCGCTGGACTTCGTTGGAGCCCCCGTAGATCGTGGTCTTGCGGTAGTTGAAGTAGTTGGCGGCCAAGGGCGCAGCGTGCAGCGCCCCGCCGGGGAATCCACCCGCGAAGTACTGGTCGCCTTGCCAACCCGCCTCCATGGCCTCGAACAAGAAGGGCACGGCGTAAGGCCCGGCCGCCAGCATCATCAACTCGGTGTAGCGCTGCTGGATCTCGCTGCCGCGGATCTTGAGCAGGCCCGCCACTTCCAGCGCCTTCTTGCCGCCCTTCTCGGCGCTGAGCACGCGCAGCACCATCATCTCCAGCGCCACCACATCCACTTCCAGCAAGGCAATCTGGTCGCGGAAGCGAGGGTCGTCATACACGCCTTCAGTGACGGCAATGCGCTTGAGGCGTTCAAGCTCGCGCTTGGCGCGGTTCACATCTGCGATGTTGGTGCGCTCATGGGCCAGCAGGTACTTGGCGTAGGTCCAGCCCTGGTTCTCCTGGCCGACCAGGTTGTCAACGGGCACCTCGACGTTGTCGAAGAACACCTCGTTGACCTCGTGCTCGCCATCCAGGGTGATGATCGGCCGCACAGTCACGCCGGGTGACTTCATGTCGATCAGCAAGAAGGAAATGCCCGCTTGCGGCTTTCCTTCGAAATTGGTGCGCACCAGGCAGAAAATCCAGTCGCCATGCTGGCCCAGCGTGGTCCAGGTCTTCTGGCCATTGACGATGTACTTGTCGCCCTGGCGCTCAGCCCGCGTCTTGACCGACGCCAGGTCTGAGCCCGAGCCAGGTTCGCTGTAACCCTGGCTCCACCAGACATCGCCACTCATGATGCCGGGCAGGAAGCGCTGGTGCTGCTCGGGCGTGCCATAGGCCATGATGACGGGCGCCACCATGACAGGGCCAAACGGCACCACGCGTGGCGCGCCTGCCAGCGCGCATTCTTCTTCGAAGATGTGGCGCTGCACGGCGTTCCAGCCAGGCCCGCCAAATTCCCTGGGCCACGCCCAGCCGTGCCAGCCCTTCGCGCCCAGGATGCGCGCCCAGCCCTGCTGATCGGCTTTGTCCAGCCGCAAGGCCTTGTGCACCTTGTCTGAAATGTGGGCTGGCAAGTTGGCGCGTACCCAGGCGCGCACCTCGTCGCGAAAAGCCTGTTCTTCAGGGGTGAAATGGAGGTCCATGTCAGTACCTTTTGGTCAGGGTCAGGGTGTCGTTGTCCCGCTTCATCTGGAAGCGCGACAAGAAGCTGTTGCCCAACAAAATATAGGGCATGGACTGAGGCAACACTGCCGCGTCAACATTGAAGATTTCCACGTCCTGAATGCGCACGCTGGCCAATTTGATGCCGTAGCCCGTGACAACGCCATTGGCCGTGCTGCCCTGGAAGCGCTGACCATCCTGGTACTTGATGCCCATGCGCTGCGCCTCGGCCATGCCCATGGCGATGGTGGTGGCGCCCGTGTCCACCATGAACTGGGTGGCCTTGCCATTGATGGTGCCCTGCGACATGAAATGCCCGCCAGACACCGCCGACAGCACGATCTGATTGCCCGTGCCGCCACCGCCCGAGCCACCCACACTGATGGGCGCGCCACCCAGCACCACGGTCTGGCGCACACCCTTCATCTCGACCACGGTCTTGTCGCCGTTCACGCTGATCACCTTGACGCCCTTGAAGGTGTCGCCCACCCCCACGGCCTTGGGCGGGCTGCCATCCACCACCAGCAGGGCCTTGCTGCCCATGCCACCGGTCATGGCCACGCTTTGTGCCTGGGCCGCCCCCAAGGTGAACCCGATCAAGGCGGACAAAGCCAAAACATGGCGCAAAGACGCAGGCATGGTGTGCAAGGTGCTCAAAAAGGGTCTCCCTGTGGGCGGTGGTGCCACCCTTGTCAAAAAACAGTCAGTCGCGGAAGTTGTCAAACGACAAAGGCGCTTCGGTGATTTCCTTGCGGATCAGCGCCATCGCCGTCTGCAAGTCATCGCGCTTGTTGCCTTGTACCCGAATGCTGTCGCCCTGGATGCTGGACGTGACCTTGATCTTGCTGTCTTTGAGCAGTTTGTTGATTTTCTTGGCCAGTTCGGCCTCAATCCCGGCCTTGACGGTGATAACTTGCTTGACCTTGTCCCCACCCATTTTTTCGGGCTTGCCAACGTCCAGGAAGCGTGAATCGACGTTGCGCTTGGTCATCTTCAGGGTCAGCACATCGCGCACCTGGTCGAGCTGGAAGTCGCTGTCGCCGAACACGGTGATCTCTTTTTCCTTGATCTCGATGCGGGCGCTGGTGCCCTTGAAATCGAAGCGCGTGACGATTTCTTTCGTGGTCTGGTCAACGGCATTGCGCACTTCAACCAGGTTGGGGTCTAAAACGGTGTCAAAACTGGGCATGAAAAGTCTCCTTTGGTCTGCGAAAATTCTGCCATGCACTTACCCCTAGCGGTCGACCGAGGCGCCAGCCTCAAACCCTACAACACCTTTGGCCTGCCCGCCGTGGCACGGACCCTGGTGCGCATCACGTCCGAGGCCGACGTGCGCAAAGTCGTCGACAGCCCTGAATTCGGCCGCGCCCGCAAGTTCATCCTGGGTGGGGGCAGCAACCTGGTGCTCACGCAGGATGTGGACCTGTGTGTGCTCAAGATCGAGATCATGGGCAAGCGCTTGCTGGAAACCCGCGATGATGCCTTCATTGTCGAGCTGGGTGCTGGTGAATCCTGGCACGAGGCCGTGGCCTGGACGCTGGACCAAGGCCTGCCCGGCCTGGAAAACATGGCCCTGATCCCCGGCACGGTGGGCGCCTCGCCCGTGCAGAACATTGGCGCTTATGGCGTCGAATTGCAAGACCGGCTTGAATCGGTCGACGTGGTCGACCTGACCACGGGCCGCACCGTGACCCTGGGTGTGGACCGCTGCCACTTTGCCTACCGCGACAGCGTTTTCAAGCACGAGCTGGCGGGCAAAACCGTCATCACCAAGGTCCGCTTGAGACTGCCCCGACCCTGGAAACCCTTGCTGGGCTACCTGGAGCTGGAACGCAAGATCGCCGAGACCTGCATCACCCAGCCCGATGCCCGCCAGATCTTCGACTGGATCTGCGAGATCCGCCGGGCCAAGCTGCCCGACCCGGCCGTGATCGGCAACGCCGGCAGCTTCTTCAAGAACCCGGTGGTGACGGCCGAACAATGCCGCGACATCATCGGCCGCGACCCGGAGATCGTGCACTACCCCTTGCCCGATGGCAGCTTCAAACTGGCCGCGGGTTGGTTAATCGACGCCTGCGGCTGGAAGGGCAAGTCCATTGGCCGCGCGGGTGTGTATGAAAAGCAAGCCTTGGTTTTAGTGAACCGAGGCGGCGCCATTGGGGCCGAGGTGCTGACCCTGGCGCGCGCGATCCAAGAGAGCGTGTACGGCCGCTTTGGCATCAGGCTGGAACCCGAACCCGTGGTGGTGTGAAGCATCACCCTTCTCCCTAGAGAGAGGGGTAGCGCCACAGAATCGTGCCCACCTATACTGCCGTTTTACGCCTCCACACTGCTCTTTCACAGGGGTAACTCATGCATTTGGTCTCTTCCAAAAACCACGCCACCGCTCAACGGCTTGGCCAACTGGCCGCCATGGCCACCAGCCTTCTTTTGATGACGGCTTGTTCCACCGGTCCCACCATGGGGGAGAACAAGGGCGTGGTCACAGGCGCCGTGGGCGGATCCAGCGCCGAAGCGCAGAACTCCGCGCTGGAGTCCTGCGGCGAAACCCTGGGCACCCTGGCGATTGAAGAAGACACCAATGCGCCCTGGTACTACCAATTGCGCGACCATCAACTGGGCTCGACCGTGCCCGTGTTGCGCATGATGATCCAGCAAAGCAACTGCTTCGTGATCGTCGAGCGCGGCAAGAGCATGAACAATGTGATGCGCGAGCGCGAGTTCGCCCGCGGCGAGGAAAGCCGCGCTGGCAGCAACTTTGGCAAAGGCCAATTGGTGGCGGCCGACTACACCATGTCACCGTCGATCCAGTTCTCGGGCAAAACGGGCGGCGGTTCTGCCTTTGGCGGCGGTGGCACTTTGGGCATGATCGCCGGGCTGGCGGCCAACGTCAGCCGCAATGAGGCCTCCACCACCCTGCTGCTGATCGACAACCGCTCTGGCGTGCAGATTTCGGCCTCCGAAGGCAGCGCCAAGAACTTCGACTTTGGCGGCTTCGGCGCGGCCTTTGGTGGTGGCGGCATTGGCGGCGGAGGTGGCTACTCCAAGACACCGCAAGGCAAGGTCGTGATGGCCGCCTTCGCCGACTCGTACAACCAGATGGTCAAGGCCTTGCGCAACTACAAGGCGCAAACCGTCAAGGGTGGTCTGGGCACCGGCGGCCGACTGGGCGTGCAAGGTGGCGACACCGCCGCATCCAGAGAAATCGATGCCAAACCCAGGCCCAAGTCGACCAAGAAAAAACAATGAGGCCAGCATCGCGATTTGCCGGCTTGGCTGGCGTCCTGTTGTTGATCGGCGGCCACGCCTGCGCCGCCGAATTCAACCTTTACCTCAACTGCAAGGGCAAGTTGTCAGCCGGCAGCAAGAGCAAGGCGGCCACGCTGGACCTGGCCATGCGCGACAACAACACCACGGCACTGATCCAGAAATCAAACGTGCTGCCGGTGGGTGAGCGCCTGCATTACAAGGCCTCGCAGGTGTCCTACACCATGCTGTACAAGCTGCCCTTGCCGGGCACCGTGTACTACAACGACTGGGTGCGCGGCCAGTGGATCGTGTGGCAGCCCAACCTCAAAAAGCTGGCCACCATCCGCATGTCCATCGACCGCCAGAGCGGTGAGCTGGAAGGCGAACTGCTGGACCATGACGACAATCTGCTGGGCAACCTCGAAATGGAGTGCGAGCCGCAGTCCATGGACGAGGTGCCTGAACCGCGGTTCTGAGCTTTCAGATCAGCCGAAGTGGCAGATGTAGTGGTAAGGCTCGCCTTCCACCTTGATCTCGAACGACGAATTGCCAGGCACGTTGTAGCTTTCGCCCGGGCCGTAAGTCGTCCATTCGCTGGCACCCGCCAGCTTGATCGTCGCCTTGCCGGCCACGGTTTCCATGATCTCGGGCGCGCCAGTGTTGAAGGTCAACACGGCCGGCAGGATCACGCCCACGCTCTTGCGCGTGCCATCGGCCAGCGTCACGGTGTGCGACACGCACTTGCCATCGAAGTAAACATTGGCCTGGGTGCTGACGGTGCCAGCCAGGGTGGTGGTGATGGTCATGAAGAATCTCCGAAATGAATGATGAGGAAGGCTGATCAGGCGGCCTTCTTGGCCACGGCCTTCTTCGCTGCGGGCTTTTTGGCGGCCGACTTGCGGGCCGCCGACTTGTCGGCCTTGGCCTTGGCAGTGGCCTCGCGTTGGGCGTTCACATTGGCGCCAATGCGCAAGCGCAGGGCGTTCAGCTTGATGAAGCCAGCCGCGTCGGCCTGGTTGTAGGCGCCGCCGTCATCGTCGAAGGTCGAGATCTTGGCGTCGAACAGGCTGTCGGTCTTGGACTCGCGGCCCACGCACAGGATGGTGCCCTTGTACAGCTTGAGCTTGACGGTGCCGTTCACAGTCACTTGCGACGCGTCGATCAGGCCTTGCAGCAACTCGCGCTCGGGGCTGAACCAGTAGCCGTTGTAGATCAGGCGGGCATAACGGGGCATCAGGTCGTCCTTGAGGGACAGCACTTCGCGGTCCAGCGTGATCGACTCGATGGCGCGGTGGCCCGACAGCAGGATGGTGCCGCCAGGCGTTTCGTAGCAGCCGCGGCTCTTCATGCCCACGTAGCGGTTCTCGACCTTGTCGAGGCGGCCGATGCCGTGCTTGCCGCCGATCTCGTTCAGCTTGGTCAGCACCTGAGCGGGCGACATCTTCACGCCGTCGATGGCGACCACGTCACCCTTGGCGTAGGTCAGCTCGATGATCTGCGGCTTGTTGGGCGCCTTCTCGGGCGACACTGTCAGGCGCCACATATTGGCTTCGGGCTCGAAGTTCGGGTCTTCCAGCACGCCGCCTTCGTAGCTGATGTGCAGCAGGTTGGCGTCCATCGAGTACGGGGCGCCGCCCTTGCGCTTCTTGAAGTCAACCGGGATACCGTGCTTGTCGGCGTAGGCCAGCAGCTTTTCGCGGGACAGCAGGTCCCACTCGCGCCAGGGGGCGATCACCTTCACGCCGGGCATCAGCGCGTAGGCGCCGAGCTCGAAGCGGACCTGGTCGTTGCCCTTGCCGGTGGCACCGTGGCTGATGGCGTCACCCTTGGTCTTCTTGGCGATCTCGATCAGGCGCTTGGCGATCAGCGGACGGGCGATGGAGGTGCCCAGCAGGTACTCGCCTTCGTACAGCGCGTTGGCGCGGAACATGGGGAAGACGAAGTCGCGCACGAATTCTTCGCGCAGGTCTTCAATGAAGATGTTCTCGGGCTTGATGCCCATCTTGATGGCCTTGGCGCGGGCCGGCTCGATCTCTTCACCCTGACCGATGTCGGCGGTGAAAGTGACCACTTCGCAGTTGTACTCGTCCTGCAGCCATTTCAGGATGATGGAGGTGTCCAGACCGCCTGAATAAGCCAGGACGACTTTCTTGACTTGAGGCGCGGCAGCGACAGCGGCGGGCGCAACTGCTTTCACGGGCTTCGCGGACTTGGCGGCGGGCTTGACGGTCTTGGACATGGTGATGAGTGGCGATTGAGACAAACCGGGGATTTTAGGCGCCCTGGGGGCCAGAAGTCTTCACCGATCTTTACGCCACCCACAAAACAATCCTGTCCACCCGCCTGAACGGGGGCCCGTTATAGGGGCAGGCTCGGCTCATTGCCGATCCGCCAATGGAGAAAGACACCGCCATGAACCACCGCCCCTCCCTCTTGAACACCGTGCTGGCCTTGGGCTGCGCACTGGCCGCGGGTGGCGCCATCGCCGGCCCCCGCGTGGGCTCCGTCGTTGGCGCGACCAGTTCAACCTCGTCCACCGTGCAGGCCAAGGTGATTTCGGCCACGCCAGTGGTGGCCCAGGTGGCCGTGCCCCGACAGGTCTGCCGTGACGAGCTGTACCAGGAACCCGCGCGTTCGTCGGGCGCCGGCGCCTTGCTGGGCGCCATCGCTGGCGGCGTGGTGGGCAATGCCCTGGGCAAGGGATCGGGCAATGTCTTGGCCACGGGTGCCGGCCTGATTGGTGGCGCTGTGCTGGGCGACCACATCGAGAACGATGGCCGCCAAGGCAGCACGCGCTCGGTGCGCCGCTGCGAACAGCAGGCCTCTTATGAAAACCAGGTGGTGGCTTATGACGTGGTCTACGAATACGCTGGCCAGCGTTACAGCACCCAGATGGACGAAGAACCAGGCCGCACCATCCCCTTGCAAGTCACGGTCAATCCCGTGGGCTCGGCGGGCCCCATGGTGATGGCGCCCCCACCAATGATGGAGGACTCTGGCGTGGGCCCCGCGACTTATTACCAGCCCGGCGTGACGGTCTATGGCGGCGCGCCCGCCCGAGGCTGGCATGGCGAGCCTCGCCGCTGGCACCACCGCTGGGATTGATGGCCTTTGACGGCGGCGGGCGGTCAGCCCTCGCCGTACACGATCTGGGGCTGGCCCAGGGGCATCAGTTCCTTGAAGCGGGCCAGGGCCTGGTCGCTGGGGTAGATGCGCGCTGATTCACCCAGGTCCAGCTCGCCCCGGGCCGACAGCTCGGCCTCCTGGCGCTCGACCACCACGCGGATCGGCAGACCCTGAATGGTCTCCGGCTGATCGGGCTGGGGCGAGGCCACCCGCCGCGCGGGGAACTCGCGCAACACATCGGCCACCGGCAAATGCTGGTTCTTCGCGGTCACCCGCACGAAGCGCGCGAAACGGCAACGGGCTGCCGCCAGGCTCCACACCTGTTGCACGTTAAGGCGCAGGCCGCCCGAGAACCGATCGGTTTGCACCTTGCCCTGGATGATCACCAGTTCATCGTCCTTGAGCAGCTCCTTGTTGGCGTCCAGCGTGTCCTGGTTGGCCACGGCCTCGATGCTTTCGCTCTTGTCATCCAGCTTGAACAAGCCGACGCGGCCGCGCGTGCCATTGATGACGCGCAGGTCGCTGATGATGCCGGTCACGACTTGCACCTCGCGGCTGTCCTGCAGGTCGGCGATGCGCTGTTTTGCAAAGCGGCGCACCTCGGCCTCGGCCTCGTCGAACAAGTGGCCCGACAAGTAGAAGCCGATGGCGGTTTTCTCGAGCGTGAGCTGCTCTTTCAGGCCCCAGGGCTCGGTGGGCACCAGGTCGGGCTCGTTGGTGGAGGCCGCGTGCGAATCTCCAAAGTCGAACAGGCCGCCCTGGTCGGCATTGGCCAGTTGGGTGTCGGCGTAGTCGAAGGCCAGGGCCACGCTGGCCAGCAAGCCGGCGCGGTGTGGCTCCAATGAAT
This sequence comes from Aquabacterium sp. CECT 9606, assembly GCF_918741295.1. GTDB lineage: Bacteria > Pseudomonadota > Gammaproteobacteria > Burkholderiales > Burkholderiaceae_C > Aquabacterium. The sequence goes on along the minus strand of NZ_CAKKNB010000004.1, from coordinate 274,570 downwards.
CAAAGGCACCGGCCTTGATCAGCGCCTCGACCACGCGTTTGTTGACGCGAGAGCGGTCGACCCGGGCGCAAAAATCGAAGAAACTTTTGAAAGGGCCGCCCTCATTGCGGCAGGCCACGATGGCCTCGATGGCGCCCTGCCCCGTGCCCTTGATGGCACCCAGCGCATAGCAGATCGTCTTGTTGTCGATCGGCTCGAACTTCCACGCGCCGGCATTGACGTTGGGCGGCGTGAAGGTGATGTTGAAATTCTGTGTGGCGTCGTCGTGGAAGATCTTGAGCTTGTCCGTGTCGTCACTCGACACGCTCATATTCCCCGCGAAGAACTCGGCGGTGTAATGCACCTTCAGCCAGGCCGTGTGGTACGCCAGCAAGGCATACGCGGCAGCGTGCGACTTGTTGAAGCCGTAGCCCGCGAACTTCTCCATCAAGTCGAAGATCTCATCGGCCTTGGCAGACTTGATGTCGTTCTTGGCCGCGCCTTCCGCGAAGATCGCGCGGTGCTGCGCCATCTCCTCGACCTTCTTCTTGCCCATGGCCCGGCGCAACATGTCGGCGCCGCCCAGCGAGTAGCCGCCCACCTTCTGCGCCACCTGCATCACCTGCTCCTGGTAGACCATGATCCCGTAGGTCTCCTTGAGCACCTCGGCCATCAAGGGGTGGGCGTACTCCACCTCCTCGCGGCCATGTTTGCGCGCGCAGAACGAGGGGATCAGGTCCATGGGACCAGGGCGGTACAAGGCCACCAGCGCGATGATGTCCTCGAAGACGCTGGGCTTGGCGTCGCGCAACATGCCTTGCATGCCGCGCGATTCAAGCTGGAACACGGCCACGGTCTTGCCTTCGGACAGCAAGCGGTAGGTGGCAGCGTCCTTCAGCGGGATCTTGGCGAAGTCAAAATCCTTCTGATCCGGGTGCCGCGCGATGATGAACTCTTTGGCGGTCTCCAGGATGGTCAGCGTGGCCAGGCCCAGGAAGTCGAACTTGACCAGGCCGATGGCCTCCACGTCGTCCTTGTCGTACTGGCTGACGGCGCTGTCGCTGCCGGGCTGCATGTAGAGCGGGCAAAAATCGGTGATCTTGCCTGGCGCGATCAAGACGCCCCCGGCGTGCATGCCGATGTTGCGCACCATGCCTTCAACGCGCATGGCCAGGGTCAGCAGTTCGGCCACTTCTTCTTCGGCCGCTTCGCGCTGCTCCAGTTCGGGCGCTTCCTTGCGGGCGTAGATGATGCCGGGATCGGGATTGGCGGGCACCTTGGCCAGCGTCACCGACTTGCCCGGCGGCGCGGGGATCAGCTTGGCGATGCTGTCGACGTGGCCATAGCCCATGCCCAGCACGCGGCCCACATCGCGCAGTGCCGCCTTCGCGGCCATGGTGCCGAAGGTGGCGATCTGCGACACGGCTTCGCGACCATACTTGTCTTTCACATAGTCGATGACGCGGTCGCGGTTGCCCTGGCAGAAGTCGATGTCGAAGTCGGGCATCGAGACGCGCTCGGGGTTCAGAAATCGCTCGAACAGCAGGTTGTATTGCAGCGGGTCGAGGTCGGTGATCTTGAGCGCATACGCCACCAGCGAGCCGGCGCCCGAACCCCGGCCCGGTCCCACGGGGCAGCCGTTGTTCTTGGCCCAGTTGATGAAGTCGGCCACGATCAGGAAGTAGCCGGGGAAGCCCATCTTCAGGATCGTGTTGATCTCGAACTCAAGCCGCTCAACGTATTCGGGCCGCTTGGCATCGCGCACGGCTTGATCGGGGAACAGGTGCAACAGCCGCTCTTCCAAGCCTTCAAAGGACAACACGCGGAAGTAGTCCGACATGGGCATGGGCTTGCCTTTGTCCGGCCCGTCTTCCAGGATGGGCGTGGGGAAGTCAGGCAGTTGCGGCTTGCCCAAGATCAAGGTCAGCCCGCAGCGGCGCGCAATGGCTGCAGTGTTGGCCACGGCGGTGGGGATGTCGGCGAACAGTGCCTCCATCTGCGCCTGCGTCTTGAAGTACTGCTCGCGCGTGAATTTCTTGACGCGGCGCGGGTTGCCCAGGGTCTCGCCCTCGGCGATGCAGACGCGCGCTTCGTGCGCCTCGAAATCATCGGGTGTCAGGAACTGAACCGGGTGCGTGGCCACCACGGGCAGGCCCAAGCGCGAAGCCAAGGGCACAGCGGCGCGGATGTAGGTTTCGTTGGTACCATGCCCCGAGCGCTGCAGCTCGATGTAGAAGCGCCCTTCAAAGATGCTGCCCAGGCGCTGGGCCAGGGCTTCGGCGCGCGCCAGGTCGCCCTGCATCAGGGCTTGCCCGATGACGCCCATTTCGGCACCCGACAAGGCAATCAGGCCCGCTGATTTGGCCTGCAGATTGGCCCAGCTGACCGTGGCATGCGTGCGCTGGCCCGGGGCCGTCCAGGCATCGCCCAGCAGTTCGCTTAAATGCAGGTAACCCTGGCTGTTTTGAATGAGCAGCAGCAAACGCGATGCGGGCCGCTGAGGCTCGTCGGCCTCCAGCCAGACGTCGGCCCCGATGATGGGTTGCACACCTTTTTTTCGCGCAGCGGAATAGAACTTGACCGCGCCAAACAGGTTGCTCAGGTCGGTGATGGCCAGGGCGGGCTGGCGGTCGTCTTTGGCGGCAGCCACCAGGTCGTCGATGCGGAGCGTGCCATCGACGACGGAAAACTCGGTGTGGGTGCGCAGGTGAATGAAGGGCATGAGGGGGATTGTAAGAAGCCCCTCCTTAGAATTGCGCCCATGACCCCGATCCTGAACATTTCCGCGTACAAATTCGTCACCTTGCCCGACGCTGCCCAGTTGCGGGAGCAGGCCATGGCCTTGTGCCAGGCTTCAGGCCTGAAAGGCACCATTTTGCTGGCCGAAGAGGGGGTCAACCTGTTCCTGGCCGGCCCTGAACAGGCCGTGCGCGATTTCGTGGCGTGGCTGCGCGCCGATCCTCGCTTTGCCGACCTGCTCCCGAAGGAAAGCTGGTCCGAGACCGTGCCTTTCCACAAGATGCTGGTCAAAGTCAAGAACGAGATCATCCGCATGAACCACCCGACCATCCGGCCGGACGTGGAAGGGGCCGAAGGCCGCGCGCCCGCCGTGGACGCGCCCACCTTGAAGCGCTGGCTGGATCAGGGCCACGACGATGAAGGCCGCAAGGTGGTCACACTGGACACCCGCAATGCTTTCGAGGTGGATTTCGGCACCTTCGAGGGTGCGATTGACTGGCGCCTGGGCAAGTTCAGCGAGTTCCCGGAGCAGGTGCTGGCCCACAAGGATCAATTCCAGGGCAAGACGGTGGTGAGCTTTTGCACCGGCGGCATCCGCTGCGAGAAGGCCGCGCTGTTCATGGCCGAGGCCGGCGTGGACCACGTCTACCAACTGGACGGCGGCATCCTGAAATACTTCGAGTTGGCTGGGGGCCAGCACTACCAGGGCACGTGCTTCGTGTTCGATGAGCGTGAGGCGCTGGGCGCGGATCTGGCGCCCAGTGATCGCTGACCTCAGCGCTTGTCCAAGAGCGACATCAACCCCTGATACGGCAGCAGATTCGTCCGCACCACTTTGTCGATCGGCTCCACAAACCCATCCTGCATCCAGCGCGCCGCCAGCAGCACGTTCATGCCGATCATGCCTTCGGCCAGCAGGTCCAGGCTGAGCTCGGGCAGATCGTTGGCGGGAATCATGCGCCCCAGGTGCAGCTTGAGCAATTCAGAGTAATCGCGCGCCGTGGCGCCACTGAAAGCCGCCACTTCGTTGTCAATGCTCAGCGAATCGACCAGCATGATCCGGCCCCGCCGGGGGTCGTCGCGGATGAACTCCAGGAACACGCGGATGGCAGGTTCCAGCAAGCCCAGGGGCGTCTTCTCGGCCGAGGCCATCACGGCCAGGGTCTTGGCCATCAACTCTTCGCGCAAATGCGCGTACACGGCGATGAACAACTGCGGCAGCGTCTTGAAGGACTCGTAGAAGTAGCGCTCCGTCAGGTGCGCGGCCACACACACTTCGCGCACGGTCGCGGCGTGGAAGCCCTTCGTGCCGAACACCTCGATGGCGCCGTCGATGAGCTTGACCCGCCGCTGACGCTGGCGGTCCTCGGGCAAGACGCCACCATAGCGGCGCTTGTTCGGAGGGTTGCTGTCAGAAATTAGTCCGTCCATAGGGATCACTATATTGACATGGATCATTGTCAAAGTTAATCTGACATGATTCTTTGTCACAAAAACGGATTTGAGAAGTCGCATGAACCCCAATTCCAACCTGGCCTACAAGCCCAGCGCCGATCCCCAAGCCGCCGTCGTGCAGCGGCACAAGATCCTGGTGATCGGCACCGGCTTTTCGGGCCTGTGCATGGGCGTGAAATTGCGCGAAATGGGTGAAGACGACTTCGTGCTGCTGGAGCGCGCCGACGATGTGGGCGGCACCTGGCGCGACAACACCTACCCCGGCTGCGCCTGCGACGTGCCCTCGCACCTGTACTCGTTTTCGTTCGAACCCAACCCGAACTGGTCGCGCATGTATGCGCCCCAACCCGAGATCTACGCCTACCTCAAAGGCGTGGCCACCAAGTACGACCTGCTCAAGCACATCCGCTTCAACGCCAACCTGCTGAGCGCGCGCTTTGACGATGCTCGCAAGCGGTGGGTGGTCCAGTCCGACGACGGCCGCACCTTCGAATCCGAGATCCTGGTCTCGGGCATGGGTGGCCTGAGCAACCCCGCCACGCCCAACATCAAAGGCCTGGACAAATTCAAGGGCGCCACCTTCCACTCCGCCACCTGGGACCACGACTACGATTTGGTCGGCAAGCGCGTGGCCGTGATCGGCAGTGGCGCCAGCGCCATCCAGTTCGTGCCCAAGATCGCACCCAAGGTGGATCACCTGTATTACTTCCAGCGCACCCCGCCCTGGGTCGTGCCCAAGGATGACCGCCCCCTGTCGCAGCGCGAGCAGGCCGACTTCAGCGCCAACCCCTGGCGCCAACGCTGGGCGCGCACCAAGCTGTACTGGACGATGGAACTGCGCTTCCTGGCCTTCAAGTTCAAGCCCGAGTGGATGGGCCTGGTGGCCAAGGTCGCCAAGCACAAGATCCGCCAGGCCATCAAGGACCCGGTGCTGCAAGCCAAGCTCACGCCCGACTACACGCCTGGCTGCAAGCGCCTGCTCATTTCCAACGACTACTACCCGGCCCTGGCCCGCACCAACGTCGATGTCATCACCGAAGGCATCCACGAAGTGACACCACGAGGCGTGGTCACCACCGATGGGGTAGAGCGCCCAGTCGACGCCATCATCTTGGGCACGGGCTTCAAGGTGCAGGACCCGATCCCGCACAACACCGTGTTCGGCAAAGGCGGCATCGACCTGGCCGATGTGTGGAAGCAAGGCCCTGAAGCCTACCTGGGCGTGGCCGTGTCGGGCTTTCCCAATTTCTTCATGCTGATGGGCCCCAACACCGGTCTGGGCCACAACTCCATGGTCTTCATGATCGAATCGCAGGCGCATTACATCGTCAATGCGATCAAGGCCATGAAAGAGCACCGCATCAAGGCGCTGGACGTCAAGCCCGAGGCACAGGCCCAGTTCATCGACAAGGTGCAAAGCGAGCTCAAGCAAACGGTTTGGAGTTCAGGCTGCAAGAGTTGGTACGTCGATGACAAAGGCCGCAACTCCTTGCTGTGGCCAGGCTTTACATTTGCGTACCGTTTGAAGACGCGCCACTTCAACCTTTCGAAATACACCGCGGACAAAGCATGAGCATTCAAGTCGTCATCGCCAACCTGGTTTTACGTTGGCAGTTCAAGAGCAAGGGCCGCGGTCCGATCGATGTTCCCAAAGTCCGCCACATGATCACCAAGGCGGCCAAGCGCTACCCGGCACCGCCCGCCGAGATCAAACACACGCCCGTGGCCGCCAAGGGCGCTTCCGGCCTGTGCGCGGCCGAATGGCTGAGCGTGGACAACCCGCAGCGCACGGTGCTGTACTTCCATGGCGGCGGTTATTTCTTTTGCGGCCTGGACACGCACCGCCCCGTGTGCGCCTACCTGGCCAAGTCGGCCAAGGCCCGCGTGCTGTCGGTCGACTACCGCATGGCCCCCGAGAACATCTTCCCCGCCGCCGTGGATGACGCCGTGGCCTGGTGGAAAGAGTTGTTGAGCCAGGGCATCTCGCCCAAAAGCGTGGTGTTCGCCGGCGACTCGGCCGGTGGTGGTCTGGCCCTGGCCTGCCTGGTGGCCGCGCGCGACCAAGGCCTGCCCATGCCCGCCGGTGCCTTGCTGTTCTCACCCTGGACCGACCTGTCGTGCTCGGGCGAAACCATGAAGACCCTGGCCGACGCCGACGTGATGTTCAACCCGGAATCATTGCCCCAGGCTGCCACCTTCTACCTGGCCGGCCAATCGGCCACGCACCCGCTGGCCTCGCCCCTGTTCGCCGATTTGAAGGGCTTGCCGCCGCTGATGATCCACGCCAGCAGGCACGAGATCCTGCTGTCCGACTCAACCCGTCTGCACGAACGAGCCCTTCAGCAAGGCCTGCAAAGCGAGATTCACCTCAAGGCCAAGATGCCCCACGTCTGGCCCACCATGGTGATGCTGCCTGAGGGGCGCCAGAGTCTGAAAGAATCCAGCCAGTTCATCACCCGCGTCACGACCGGAGCCTGATCGCCATGAAATCCTTCAAGAACAAAGTTGCCGCCATCACCGGCGCGGCCTCGGGCATGGGCCGCACCCTGGCGGTTGAGCTGGCCAGCCGCGGCTGCCACCTGGCGCTGAGCGATGTCAACGCCACCGAGCTGGCCAAGACGGCTGAATTGGCGGGGGCGCATGGCGTCAAGGTCACCATCGCCAAGCTGGACGTGGCCAACCGCGACGACGTGTTCGCGTGGGCCGACCAGGTCGCCAAGGACCACGGCCGCGTCAACCTGATCTTCAACAACGCGGGCGTCTCCCTGACCGTGCCAGTCGAGTCCTGCAAGATCAGCGATTTCGAATGGATCATGGGCATCAACTTCTGGGGCGTGGTACACGGCACGCAGGCCTTCCTGCCGCACCTGAAGGCTTCGGGCGATGGCCACGTCATCAACACCTCCAGCCTGTTCGGGCTGATGTCCATCCCCAGCCAGGGCACTTACAACGCCAGCAAGTTCGCGGTGCGCGGCTACACCGAATGCCTGCGCATGGAGCTTGAGATGGAAGGCGCTGGTGTGAGCGCCACCTGCGTGCACCCAGGCGGCATCGCCACCAACATCGCCATGGCCGGCAAGATCGATCCGGCGATGGAAAAAATCACGGGCGTGAGCGCCGAGCATCAAAAGCGCCGGGCCAACAAGATGATCAACACCACCACCGCACACTCGGCGGCTTTGCAGATCCTGGCCGCCGTTGAGAAAGACCAGCGCCGCGTGCTGGTCGGCCCTGATGCCAAGTTCCTGGACAAGCTGGTGCGGCTGCTGGGTGCCAGCTACCAAAGACTGGTGATCCGCCACGTGGCGCGCATGAACAAGCCCCGCCAGCCAGTGCGCGCCACCAGCTGATTCCTGAATGACCTGGCTCAACCGCGTTTGGTGGACCTGCGTTTTGCTGGGCCTTGGCCTGGCCATTGCCGTGGGCGTGTCCTGGGAGCCCGATCGGCAGATCGGCCCGCTGGTGGCCAAATGGGCCAAGGAGCCGTCCACGTTTGTCGAGCTGGATGGCATGCAGGCGCACATCCGAGACACGGGGCCACGGACGGATCCCGTGCCCATCGTGCTCCTGCACGGCATGGCCTCCAGCCTTCACAGCTGGGAAGGCTGGCAGCAGGAGCTGCAGAAAACGCGCCGGGTCATCTCGGTCGATTTGCCGGGCTTCGGCCTCACGGGCCCCAGCCCGCAAGGCGAATACCACATTGATGCTTACACGCGCTTCGTGCTGCGGCTGCTGGATTCGCTCGGGGTCAAGCGGGTGATGCTGGTGGGCAATGCCTTGGGCGGCGAGGTCGCCTGGCAGACCGCCATCCTCGCGCCCGAGCGTGTGCGCAAGCTGGTGCTGATCGACTCCGATGGCTACGCGCAATCGGCGCTCTCCATGCCGATTGGCTTCCAGATCGCCAGCGCGCGCAGTTGGCGCTGGATCGCCGAGCGCATCCTGCCGCGTGCCGTGGTCGAGTCCAGCGTGCGCAGTGTATTTGGTGATCCCAGCAAAGTCACGCCTGAGCGCGTGCAGCGCTACTTTGAGCTGACCCTTCGCGTGGGCAACCGACGCGCGCTCTTCCAGCGCATGGACCAGGCCCAGTGGGGCGCGAGCTCGCACATGATCAGGCGCGTGCAGCAACCCACGCTGGTGCTGTGGGGGATGAAGGACGGCATGGTATCGCCCGCGAACGGGCCGCAGTTTTGCCAGGAGATCCCGCATTGCACGCTGGTCACCTTTCCCGAGCTGGGCCACATCCCCCAGGAAGAAGATGCCCAGCAGACCCTGAAGGCGGCGCTGCCGTTTCTGGCCCAGGCCAGCACGGCCACCGGCAAGTAAGCCACTCAGGCGGTGGCGCGCCAGCGGGCCTGCTGGATCACCGAGGCGACCACCTTGTTCAGGATCTTGTCGTAACCCGCGCTCTTGAACGCACCGGCTTCGTCAAAGGCTTGGTCGGCTTGCGAGACGCCCAATTGCTCGGGCACCACCACCATCGCGAAATTGGTGCTCAAGAAAGTGCGCACGATGGGCAAGGCACGGATGCCGCCCAGCGCGCCCGGTGACGCTGCCAACAAGCCCACCGGCTTGCTGACCGTGGTGGCCGCACCGCCCGGGTGGCCTTCGCCCTCCGGCACGGTTGACAGCCAATCGAAACTGTTGATCAGCAAGGGCGTGGGCAAGGCGTTGTACTCGGGGCAGGCCAGCAGCAGGCCATCGTGCGAGGAAAAAAGCTCGCGCAGCTTCGAGGCGCCGGGCGGCACGCCATGCAAGGCATCCCAGTCGGCATGGAAGATCGGCAGATCGAGCGCCGCCAGATCGACCGAGGTCGTCTGGGCACCCAGGGCCTGCGCCTTGCGTTCGGCCAGATCAGCCAGTTGGCGGTTGTAGGAGCCTTTGCGGGCGCTGCCGGCGATCACCAGCAAGCGGACGGGAGCGGTGGCGTTGGTCATGGTCATCCAGTTAATGCAGATTTTTCATCAAGGCGAATCGTCGGATCATGCCGGGAATTTGGCGAAAAGCCGCTACCCTTGGCACATGTTCAGTTATCGACACGGCTTCCACGCGGGCAACCACGCCGATGTGCTCAAGCACATGGTTTTGGTGCAGCTGCTTTCGCACCTGCTGCTCAAAGACAAACCTTTCTGGGTCATCGACACCCACGCCGGTGGCGGGGTCTACGACCTGACCAGCACCTACGCAGCCAAAAGCGGTGAAGCGCTTGATGGCATCGTCAAGGTCTGGAAAGAGCGCAACGCGCCCGACCTGCCCAAGGGCGTGGCCGAACTGCTCGAGCAGATCCGCGCCACCAACACGGGCGACCGCCTGGACTGGTACCCAGGCTCGCCGCAGATCGCCGCGCAAATGCTGCGCGAGGGCGACCACCTGCGCCTGTTCGAACTCCACCCCAGCGAAATCAAGAACCTGCAGAACCACTTCTCGTCCGTCAAGCGCGGCGTGAGCGTGCAGGCGGCCGATGGCTTTGGCGGCCTCAAAGGCTGCGTGCCGCCGCCACCCCGCCGTGGCCTGGTCCACATGGATCCGTCCTACGAGATCAAGGAAGACTACCGCCGCGTGGTGCAGGCCCTGAAAGACAATGTGCCGCGCTTTTCCACGGGCGTGTACGCCATCTGGTACCCCGAGGTGGCCCGGCGCGAATCCAACCAGTTGCCGGCGCAGCTCAAGCGCGCGGCGGCCGAGCTGTCGGTCGATTGGTTGCACGCCACCTTGCGGGTCAAGGGCGCCTCGAAAGACGGCCTGGGCCTGCATGGCAGCGGCATGTTCGTCATCAACCCGCCGCACACCTTGTACGACACCCTGGCCGAGGCGCTGCCCTGGCTGGTGGAAACCATCGGCATCGACGAGCACGCGGCCTATTCGCTGGAAGTGCAGCAGCGCTGAGGCCACCTCCGTCTTCCAGGCTTTCCCATGTCCGAACGCCGCCAAGCCCTCACCCCCGATGCGCTCTTGATGATGGATGCCATCGAGCGCACTGGCAGCTTCGCGGCGGCGGCGCGTGAATTGGGCAAGGTGCCTTCGGCGCTGACGTACAGTGTGCGCCAGCTCGAAGAGTCGCTGGACGTGCTGCTGTTCGACCGGCGCTCGCGCCAGGCCAAGCTCACCGCCGCCGGAGAAGAACTGCTGCACGAAGGGCGGCTCTTGCTTCAACAGATGGACGCCGTCGCCAACCGCGTGCAGCGCGTGGCCTCGGGCTGGGAAACCCAGTTGACGATCGCGATCGACAACGCGGTGGCGCCCAGTGCCATGTTCGACTTGATCGAAGCCTTCTATGCCCTCAACCCGCCCACCCGCCTGAAGCTGCGCAATGAAGTGCTCAACGGCACCTGGGAGGCGCTGGTTTCAGGCCAGGCCGACATGGCCATTGGCGTGCCGGGCGATCGGCCATCGTCGTCCAGCATCCGCATCGAGCCTCTGGGTGAGCTCGAGTTCGTGCTCACCGTGGCCCCGCACCACCCGCTGGCGCAGGTGCCCGAGCCCCTGCCCGCCAGCACCCTGGCCCTGCACCGCATCATTGCCGTGGCCGACACCGCCCGCGATTTGCAGCCCCTCACCGTGGGCATCCAGCCTGGTCAGGATGTGCTGACCTTGCCGTCCATGTCGGGCAAGCTGCAGGCCTTGCTGCGCGGACTGGGCTGCGGCTTCTTGCCCGAACCCATCGTGCGGCCTCACATCGAAGCAGGCCGCTTGATCCTCAAAGCCGTCGACCAGCCGAGGCGACTGAACCCCGCCTACTACGCGTGGCGGCAGCAGTCGACCCGGCCCGGCCACGCGTTGGACTGGTGGCTCCAGCAACTCAGCCGGCCCGCCACGCGCACCGCGTTGCTGTCACTGCACGGAGACATGCTGCTGTGACCGCCGCTGCGCCGAGCCCCTGCATCGGACGCTTCGCACCATCGCCGACAGGCGCCTTGCACGCCGGCTCGCTGGTGGCGGCGCTGGCCAGTTGGCTCGATGCCCGCGCCCATGGTGGCCGCTGGCTGGTGCGCATTGAAGACGTTGACACGCCGCGCTGTGTGCCTGGCGCTGACCAACTTATCCCGCAGCAACTGGCCGCCTTGGGCCTGGTGCCCGACGAGCCGCCTCTCTACCAAAGCCAGCGCGGCCACCTGTACCAGGCCGCCCTGGACACCCTGGTGGCCCGCGATCTGGCCTACCCTTGCGCCTGCACCCGCGCTGACATCGCACAGGCCAATGCGGCATTGGGCCTGGCCAAAACTCGGCATGGCGAGCTGGTCTACCCCGGGACCTGCCGGCCTGAAAACGGCGGGCTGCGCGGACGTGCACCGCGCGCCTGGCGCCTGAAAGTGCCCCAAGGCCCGGCAGCGCTGTGGACATGGCACGACCGCCGGCTGGGGCCTCAGACTCAGGCGCTGGACGCCACCGTGGGCGATTTCGTGATCCGCCGTGCCGATGGCTTGTGGGCCTACCAACTGGCGGTGGTGGTGGACGACGCGGACCAGGGCATCACCCACATCGTTCGGGGCGAGGACCTGGCCGACAACACGCCACGCCAGCAGTGGCTGCAGCAGTGCCTGGACTTGCCCACCCCCACTTACCTGCACACCCCGCTGGTCCTGGATCCGCATGGTGAAAAGTTGTCCAAACAACATGGCGCCAAGGCACTCCAACCAGAACATGCTTTGACCGATATTCAAAGGGCCGGCGCAGTGCTGGGCCTGTGTGTGTCCGAAACCACCCTGGAGAAATGGCTTGAAAGCGCCCAAAAGGCCTGGCCCTGGTGCTGAAGTGGCCTGATCCCCCTCAGCCGAGGGGTCAGATTTTTACCATTGGCGGCCTGGCACTGCAACAATCCGTATCAGTTCAGAAGTCAATGGTGTTCAAAACACCACCCAGGAGTAGTTCATGTTGTACCGCATCGCCGCCGCCAGCCTGCTGGCCCTTGCCGCCGTCACCTCGGCCCAAGCCGCCCCCACCGCCGATTACTCGGTGCTGTTCACCACCCCGTTCAATGCAGCCGCCAACCCTGGCCTGACCTTCACCGACGCCGATGTGCAAGCCGACGGCCTGCACACTTACTACGGCAGTTGGGGCGCCTCGTCTGTCAGTCTGGCCGATGTGCTGGCTTCGGGCAGCGAATACACGCTCAACCTGAGCTTCGCCAGCGTGGCGCGCACCGACTACACCCGCAAGCTGTTGGACTTTGCCGGCCTGACCAGCGATGCTGGCGTCTACATCAACGATGGCGCCCTGGCGTTCTCCAACTCTGCCCACGCGAACGTGCTGGGCACCGCCGCCGTGTTGAGCCCCGGCCAGGCTTTCAACCTGACCCTGACCCGCTCGGCCTTGTCGGGCAGCTTCACCGCCTACATCAACGGCGTTGAGCAGTTCAGCTTCCTGGACACCGCTGGCGAAACCGTTTTCAGCTCGGCCTTGAAGTCCATCTATGTGCTGACCGACGACAACGACGGCTACGAAATCACCCCCGGCGTGCTCAAGGGCATCAGCGTCTACAACACCGCCTTGAGCGCCACCGACGTGGCCTCGATCAGCGCCGTGCCCGAGCCCGAGTCCTACGCGCTGGCCCTGGCTGGCCTGCTGACCGTTGGCAGCCTGATGAAACGCCGTCGCGGCTGATCAAACCGCCGGCTTTCACGCCTCTGAACTACCCCGCCAAACGCCCCTTCACTGGGGCGTTTTTCATTTCACCAGGAAATGCTCGCGGTAATACGCCAGCTCGTCAATCGACTCGTGGATGTCGGCCAGGGCGGTGTGTTTTTGCGCTTTCTTGAAGCCTTCGGCCAGGCCAGGTTTCCAGCGTTTGGCCAGCTCCTTGAGCGTGCTCACGTCCAGGTTGCGGTAGTGGAAAAACGCCTCCAGCTTGGGCATGTAATTGGCCAGGAAGCGCCGGTCCTGGCAGATCGAATTGCCGCACATCGGTGACTTGTTGGCCGGCACGTATTGCTTCAGGAAAGCGATCACCGCCTGCACGGCCTGGTCCTCGTCCACCGTGGAGGCCTTGACCCGGTCGATCAGGCCGCTGCGCCCATGGGTGCCCTTGTTCCAGGCGTCCATGCCATTGAGCATCTCGTCAGACTGATGCACCGCGAACACGGGGCCCTCGATGCGCACCGTCAGGTTCGGGTCGGTCACCACCACGGCAATCTCAATGATGCGGTCGGTGTCCGGCTTGAGCCCGGTCATCTCCAGGTCGATCCAGATCAGGTTCTGATCGCTGGAAGCGAGGGTCGGGGCGGCGGAGGTAGGCGTCGTATCGATCATGAGGGGCAAACAATGGGTGGTCGAGTGCAGATTGTCGGGCAACTCGTACACTTGCAGCCATGCAATCAAGCACCCTCTCTCTGGTTTTTGCCGCTTTCCTGGTGGCTTCCGTGATCACCAAATTGTGGCTGGCCAACCGCCAGGTGCGGCACGTGGTCAAGCACCGTGGCCAGGTGCCCGCCGGTTTTGACATGGCCGTGGGCCTGTACAACCACCAGCGCGCCGCCGACTACACGATCGACAAGCTGCGTTTCGACCTGGTCAGCACTGCCATTGGCACCGCGCTACTCGTGGGCTGGACGCTGCTGGGCGGGCTGGACGCCCTCAACATCGCCTTGCGCGATGCCCTGGCCACCAGCCATGGCCCCTTGGCCTACCAACTGGCGCTTCTGCTCAGCTTCGGCCTGATCAGCAGCCTGGTCGACCTGCCCCTGGCCGCCTGGAGCACCTTCCGCATCGAGCAGCGCCATGGCTTCAACCGCATGACCTTCCGCATGTGGATGGGTGACCAGCTCAAGGAAGGGCTGCTGGGCCTGGCCCTGGGTGCCCCCATCGCGGCCCTGATCCTGTGGCTGATGGGCGCTGCAGGGCCGCAGTGGTGGTTGTGGGCGTGGGGCGCCTGGGTGGGCTTCAGCTTGCTGCTGATGATCGTCTTTCCCATCTTCATCGCCCCGCTGTTCAACAAGTTCTCGCCGCTGGAAGACGACACCCTGAAAGGCAAAGTTGAATCGCTGATGGCGCGCTGCGGCTTCGCGGCCAAGGGCCTGTTCGTGATGGACGGCAGCCGCCGATCGGCTCACGCCAATGCCTACTTCACCGGCCTGGGGTCGTCCAAGCGCGTGGTTTTTTACGACACCTTGCTCAGCCGCCTCAACCATGGTGAGATCGAAGCCGTGCTGGCCCACGAGCTGGGCCATTTCAAGCACAAGCACGTGTTCAAACGCATGATTGGCATGTTCGCCATGAGCCTGTTGGGCTTTGCCTTGCTGGGCTGGCTGTCGCGCCAGGTGTTCTTCTACCAGGGCCTGGGCGTCACGCCCAACATGGCGGCACCCAACGATGCGCTGGCCCTGCTCTTGTTCATGCTGGCTGTGCCGGTGGTGATGTTCTTCGTGGCCCCGGTGTTCGCCCACTTCTCGCGCCGCGATGAGTTCCAGGCCGACGCCTATGCCTGCGCGCATGCGCAGGCCAGCGACCTGCGCCAGGCCCTGATCAAGCTCTACAAAGACAACTCGTCCACTCTGACGCCCGACCCGCTCTACGTGCGCTTTTACTACTCGCACCCGCCGGCCTCCGAGCGCATGGCGGCCATGGGCCTGTGACGATGAGCGCGCCCAAGCCATCCGCTTTGCCATTGGCCCAGCAGCGCTGCGAACACCGCACGGGCGCCTGCTTGTCCGAGCGGGGCGGCCAGATGATGCTGACCCAGGTACCCGACTGGGCCATCGACCACTCTGTGCCAGGTGGCGTGCTGCACCGCACCTTCTCCTTCAAGGATTTTCACGCCACCATGGCCTTCGTGAACGCGGTAGCCTGGATCGCGCACGATCAAGATCACCACCCTGACCTGGCCGTGAGCTACAACCGTTGCACCCTTCGCTGGTCCACCCACTCGGTGGCCGGCTTGTCCCTGAATGATTTCATCTGCGCCGCCCGCGTTGATGCACTGAGCCTGTAGCGCCCATGCGATCCCATCAACGCATTTCCACCCGTTCCCCGGCCACCAACAAACGCCACGATATCCCCGAAGGCACCGAGCTTGAAACCGGCCTGGTCGTGTCCACACATGGCCGCCATTGCTTTGTCGAAACACCCGATGGCCGCCGCCTGATTTGCCACCCACGTGGCAAGAAAAGCGAAGTCGTGGTGGGTGACCGCGTCAACTGGCACCTCACGCAAGACGGCGCCAACGAAGGCGTCATCGTCAACATCGAAGAGCGCCGCAACCTGCTCTACCGCCAGGACGAATGGCGCAGCAAGTCCTTCGCCGCCAACCTTGATCTGCTGCTGATGTGGATCGCGGTCGAGCCCGTGTTCAGTGAAGCGCAACTCACCCGTGCGTTGATTGCCGCCGAGGTGGCGGGCATCACGCCCTGCATCGTGCTGAACAAGACCGACCTGCCCGGCACCGACGCGGCCCGTGAACGCCTGCTGCCTTACCGCGCCATGGGCTACGAGGTGATCGAGCTGTCGCTCAAGCACCAGGGCGAAGCCGCCAAGGAGATCATCCTGCCCATGCTGCGCGGCAAGGCCACGCTGGTGCTGGGCCCCTCCGGCGCGGGCAAGAGCACCCTCATCAACACACTGGCACCGCACGCGCGCGCCGAGGTGGGCGAAATCTCGCAAGCCCTCAACTCGGGCAAGCACACCACCACGCACTCCACCTGGTATTGGGTGGAGGGTGAAGCCACCAGCGACGCCGACAAACGTGCCGCGGTGATCGATTCACCGGGCTTCCAGGAGTTCGGCCTGCACCACGTCACGCCCGTTCAATTGGCCCACCTGATGCCTGACATCGCCAAGCACGCCGCCGATTGCCGTTTCGCCAATTGCACGCACCGGCAAGAGCCGGGCTGCGGCGTTCAGGCCGCCGTGCAGCAAGGCCAGATCAGCGCCATGCGCATCAGCCTGTACACCGCCTTGTTCGACGAACTCAGCCAGACCCGCTGGTGACTTGATCCCACCAGCCGCATTGCCCCCTCTGCCATGCCTTCAGACCAACTCAACCCCCTGCCCGCCACGCTGGATGCCTTCCGGCAAGGCGCCTTGCCCCTGAACGCGCTGGTGCAGCAATGGCGCGCCGCCGCCGAAGGGCACGAGCCCGCCCTGCCGCAGCGCTACCGAGACGTGCTGGAACGCATCCTGACCCAGCTTGAATCCAGCGCGCTGTTCTCGGAAGAAAGCTGCTCGTTCAGCCAGACGGACATCGTCAACGCGCTGAACGACTGGTGGGTCAAGGCCCGCGCCTTGGGCTGATCCTGCTCAGGCCGCGGGGCGGGCCACCGAACACCAGGCCGCCTCGGCCAGCATCTCGCGGTACTGTTGCGGCGAGGTCTTGACCCGCCCTGACAACCAGGCCCGACAGTAATTCTCGGCCTGGCCCACGATCAAGGACGGCAGCAGTTCAGGCGGCCACTCGCGCAGGCCAGCTTGGCGCTCGGGCTGGGCAAACCAGGCCATCAATGCCTTGCCACGCAGGCGATTGCGCTGGCGCAGCTCCTGTCCATGCGGGCCCTTGGCCACGCTGGCGCGCGCCTGGAACATGAAACGCGCCAACTCTGGCTGCGCCGTCACCCAATCCACATAGCCATGGACCAAGGCCGCCACGCCCTCGCGCAGGGTTTGAGCTTGCGCAAAGCCTTCGTCTGACAGGGCCGCTTGCGCCTCCAGGGCACAGAAGAACAAGGCCGCCACCAGCCCCTCCTTGCTGCCGAAATGGTGGTACAGGTTGCCCACGCTGGCATCGCAACGCTCCTTGAGCATGTCGATGGTGGTGGGCTCGATGCCGTGCTCATTGAAGCAGGCCAACGCACCCAGGAGGATGCGGCGCTTCAACTGGGCACGGGCACCGGGATAAGCGCGCTCCAGCACGCTCAAGGCGGGGTTCACAAGGGCAGGCATCAGCGGGCTCGCGGGGCTTTCATCAAAAGTGCATTTGACACCGAATAATATTCCAGAATATTATTCTGCAAATAACTTGCATCACAGCTTTTTTACCTGGAGACCACCATGAGCCAACTTCTCAACCTTTACAAAAGCGCTGGCGCCGATCAGTTCACCGCCGCCGTCTGCCAGTTCGCGCCTTACTTCAGCACCATCTCCCCGCAGTTCACCGATCTGCAGCCCAACCGCGCCGAGGCCACGGTGCCCTTTCGCCGCGAGATCACCAACCACCTGGGCACCGTGCATGCGATCGCCCTGTGCAACGCGGCCGAACTGGTGGCCGGCACCATGACCGACGCCTCCATCCCCGCTGGCGCCCGCTGGATTCCCAAAGGCATGACGGTGCAGTACCTGGCCAAGGCCAAGACCGACGTGCGTGCCGTGGCCGATGGCAGCCAGGTGGCCTGGACGCAGCCTGGTGACCACGAAGTCCCGGTCGACATCTTCGACACGCAGGGCACCAAGGTGTTCCACGCCCGCATCACCATGAACATCAAGATCGACTGAGGCCGGCCATGATTGACATGCTTGCCATGGGTCGCCAGGTGCTGGCCATGCAGGGTTTCAGCCGCTTGCTGGGCACGGAGCTGATTGGCTACGGCCCCGAGGGGGTAGAGATGCGCCTGCCCCTGCGCGATGATCTGGGCCAGCAAAACGGCTTCGCGCATGGCGGCGTGATCAGCTATCTGGCCGACAACGCGCTGACGTTTGCCGGAGGTTCCAGCCTGGGGCCTGCGGTGCTGACCGCCGAGTACAAGATCAACTACCTGCGCCCGGGGGTGGGCACCGCCCTGGTGGCGCGGGCCACCGTGATCTATGCCGGAAAAACCTCGGCCACCTGCCGCTGCGATGTTTTCAGCGTGCTGGACGATGGCACCGAAAAACTGTGCGCCACCGCGCAAGGCACGATCGCCAAGGTGGGCTGAAGACCAAGACCCGGCTCAACGCCCTGGTTAGCCAATCAGGTTGGCCAGGGACAGCAAAGCCAGCAACAGCATCCACAGCACCACCGAGCGCCAGATCAGGGCCACGACGCTGCGCAAATGGGCCATCTGGGGTGGCGCCCCGGACGTGCTGCCCGCGGAGGACGTCGCATCGGGGTCATCGCCACTGCTGAGCGTGCGGCTCACGTCCAAGGTGGCCGACGCAGCGGGTGGCGCCTTGCCGCCCAGGCGCACGCCCACGGCGCCAGAGGCCGCTGCCAGGATCGTGCCTTCATTGCTGCTGATCCACAACCGGGCATGACGCCGCCAGGCCTCGACCGCCTCTTCGAAGTTGCCAACCACCGCAAAGCCGAAAGCCGTCAGGCGGGCGGGCACATGGTCCAGCCAGGCAAACAACTTTTGCGACAGGTTCATCAGCCCATCATGGGTAGGCGCCCCTGTGACATGGCTCTTGTAGGCCCAGTAACGGCTGGTGAACTCGGCCATGCGGTACAGCACGGCCCCCATCGGCCCCAGGCCGAGCGTGGACAAGGCCACGAACCAGAAAAACACGCCGAACACATGGCGGTGCGCCGCCAGCAGCGAATGCTCGATCACATGGCGCAGCAACTCGGCACGGGGCAACTCGCTGGCATCCACGTGGCGCCATTCGGCCAGCAACTCGCGCGCGCGGTCCTCCCGGCCATTGTCCAGCGCATCACGGATGGCCGTGAAATGGTGGCTGAACTGGCGAAAACCCAAGGTCGTGTACAGCACAGCCACATCCCACACCAGCGCCAGCACCGTGCTGTAGCGGTTGAGCAGCACATACACCAGGCCCAGCGCCAGGGCCGGGCCCAGCACCGTGATCGCCCAGACCACCTTGGAGTGCGAAGGCGCGCCCGCGTCAAAATTGCGCCCAGTCCAGAGCACCCAGCGCGTCAGGCTGTGGTGAATGGGATTGCGGGTCGGCAAGGGCTTGAGCTGTTCGATCAACAAGGCGAACAGCACGGCGAAGAAACTCATGCGTCGATCATAGCGGTGCGCCCGTGCACCAATGCAAAAAAGCCAGGCACGGCATCACGCAGCCAGGAATCGGTACAGATTTCGCAACATCGCGGCGGTGGCGCCCCAGATGAAATACGGTTCTTCGGCCAGGGTCGAGGACCAGGGCATGGCCAGGAACTCAACCGGCGCGCCGGCCACGATGAGCATGCGGCGTTGGTGGTGTGCAGGGTTCATCAAAAAGGCCAGCGGCACTTCGAAGATGTCGTCCACCTCGCCAGGCTGGCGCTCCAGCTTGAGCAGTTCGTCGTCCAGATCCCAGGGTTGCAGCAGGCCCACCACGGGCGTCACCACAAAGCCCGAATTGGTGGTGTAGGTGGGCAGGCTGCCCAGCACCTCCACCCGCTCAGGGTGCAGGCCGACTTCTTCGTGGGCTTCGCGCAAGGCGGTGTTCACCGGCGTGATGTCGGCAGGCTCATGGCGGCCACCCGGAAAGCTGATCTGGCCGCCATGAGCCTTCAGGTGCAGAGACCGCTGGGTCAGCAGCACGGTGGGCTCGGGGCGCATCACCAAAGGGATCAACACCGCCGCAGGCCGAGGGCTGGTGGCATTGAACCAGCGCTCGATCTCGACATCAGGCGTCCACTCGGGCGGGTGCTTGAAACGCTGACGCAAGGCATGCGCAGTCAAGCTCGCGGCGCCCACGGCCGGCAGATGCTGGTCGTATCCGAGCACTTCGGTGGCTTGAGGGTCGAACGGCAGGGCCATGACGGGTGGGTTCAAAAGCAAAAAACCGCCTGGGCGTGAGCAACAGGCGGTTGATGGAGTTGCTGCGATTAAGCGAGCTTTTCCTTGATCCGAGCCGACTTGCCGCTGCGTTGACGCAGGTAGTACAGCTTGGCACGGCGGACATCGCCGCGGCGTTTGACTTCGATCGTGGCGATCAGGGGGCTGTACAGCTGGAACGTGCGTTCCACGCCTTCGCCGCTGGAGATCTTGCGCACGATGAAGCTGCTGTTCAGGCCACGGTTGCGCTTGGCAATCACGACGCCTTCGTAAGCTTGCACACGCTTGCGGGTGCCTTCAACGACGTTCACGTTTACCACCACGGTGTCGCCAGGGGCGAACACGGGGATGGTCTTGTTCAGGCGAGCAATTTCTTCTTGCTCAAGCTGCTGGATCAGATCCATGGATAACTCCTAAGTGATCGTGTCTGCGCACTTAACGCCATTGTGGCGGGCCAGATAGAGGATCGGAAAAGACCGCGATTATAGCAGTAAAGTTTTAAGAAAGCGCTCGTCTTCTTTGCTGAGGGCGCCGGACTGGCGGGCAATCTCGATCAATTCTGGCCTTCGGCGGGCCGTGATCGTCAATTGTTGCTCACGCCGCCATTTGGCGATGTGAGCGTGGTGACCCGACATCAGCAAGGGCGGCACGGCCATTTCAACGCCATCCACTGTCAGAACCTCGGGTCGGCTGTAGTGCGGACAATCCAGCAAACCGTCCGAAAAACTGTCTTGCTGGTGCGAAGCGGCATCGTTCAGCACGCCAGGCTGCAAACGCGCCACGGCGTCGATCAAGGTCAGGGCGGGCAATTCGCCCCCCGACAGCACGTAGTCGCCCAGGCTGATTTCTTCGTCCACATGGGCATCGATGAAACGCTGATCGATGCCTTCGTAGCGGCCGCACAGCAGCACGGCACCAGGGCTTTGCGCCAGCGACTGCACGCGCGCCTGGGTCAGGGGCTTGCCAGCGGGACTGAACAAAATCACGGGCAATGGCGCCGGCAGGCCTTGCAAGGCCTGGTCTGCCTGGATGGCGCCCAAAGCCTTGGTCAGGGGCTCCACCAGCATGACCATGCCGGGGCCGCCGCCATAGGCCCGGTCATCAACACGCCGGTAGGTGTCTTCCGCGAAATCGCGCAGCGGCCACAGGCGCACATCGACCGACTTGTTTTCAAACGCACGGCGTGTCACGCCCACCGACTGAAAGGGCGCGAACAATTCGGGAAACAGGGTGATGACGTCAAAGCGCACGAGCGTGCCGCCTTGTTCAGTAGTCGAGGCCCCAATCGGCCACGATGCGCTTGTCAGCCAGGCTGACGCTGTCGATGTAGGCCGACACGAATGGGATCAGGCGCTCGGTGTTGGCCTCGTCGACGCAACGCAGCACGCTGTGCGCGCCGGTGTCGATGAGGTCGGCCACGGTGCCCAGGACTTCGTCCTGGCGGTTCACCACGGTCAACCCCATGAGGTCGATCCAGTAGAACTCGTCGGAATCAGGCGTAGGGAAGGCAGAGCGCGAAACAAATACGCGGGCCCCGCGCAATGCCTCGGCGCCATTGCGGTCCGTGATGCCATCGGCCGTGGCGACGATGGTGTCGCCTTGCTCGCGGGCGTTCTTGATCTTCAGGGTGCGGGGTGCGCTCAGGCGGGCCACAGCCGGGGCGGCAGACTTCGCAACAGGGCGCACTGCAGCGCCCGGCTGAACTTCAGCAGGGCGCAAAAACCAGCGCTTGGTGCAGAACAGGGCCTGGGGGTCACCCGAAAAAGGCTGGACTTTGAATCCGCCCTGGATGCCCCAGGCCTCGCCGATGCGCGCGACTTCCACCGCATCCTCAGGCCAGGCGATGTCATCGTCCAGCCCCAAAGAGGGCGCAGCCACGCGATCGTTCATGCCATCAAGACTCAAGCAGCCGCAACGGCCTTGGTCTTGGCTTCGCGGAACAGGCGTTCCACGGTGGGCGACACTTGTGCGCCGTGGCTCACCCAGTGTTCCACGCGGTCAAAAGCAACGCGCAGCGACTCGGCTTGACCAGAAGCCACGGGGTTGTAGAAACCCACGCGCTCCAGGAAGCGGCCGTCACGGCGGTTGCGCTTTTCAGCGGCAACGATGTTGAAAAAGGGGCGCTTCTTGGAGCCACCGCGAGCAAGTCGAATCACGACCATGATGTGTCCTTCAAATGAATTGGGCGGCTGCCTTTCCCGGGAGACACTCGGGGTCCGGCGACCTGTCGGCCGGCTTGGGGCTTTTTGCCTTGGGCCGACACCTGATCGTTCCAGCACATTTAGATACGCGCCCTGCCTGGCAGCAAACCGCCGGGCAAAACACATGCTGGAAAACCGCGCATTATAGTCCGAGCAATTCGTTTTGTGCGCATTCAATGGCGCCGCCCCATGAGCAACACCACCGCCAACGCCCAAAATTACAAGTCCAAGACCCTGGCCACCTGGCTCGCGCTGATCGGCGGGCCGTTGGGATTGCACCGGTTTTACCTCTACGGCTTTGGCGATTTGTGGGGCTGGTTGCACCCAATTCCGACCTTGTTGGGTGTGCTGGGCATCCAGCGCGTTGAAGAACTGGGGCAGGACGACAAATTGGCCTGGCTGCTCATCCCGGTTCTGGGCTTCATGGTGGCCTACACCATGCTGCAAGCCATCGCCTACGGGCTGATGGCCGATGAGAAATGGCACGCACGCTTCAATCCAGCCCTGCGCGCCGACCCCAACGCTCCTGCCAGCGGCTGGGCCGCCGTGATCGGTGTGGTGCTGGCCCTGCTGCTGGGCGCCACCGTGCTGATGGCCACCATCGCGTTCTCGGGCCAGCGTTATTTTGAGTACCAGGTCGACGAGGCCCTGAAGATCAGCCAATGATCCGCACCTTGTTGCCATGACGCGTTTGAGTTTGCACCACCGCCTGGGCAAGATGCTGCTCAGTCTGCGGGAAGACACGTTCTTGATGATTCTCCTCGCCGGGCTAGTCGTGCTCAGCGCGCTCGCGCCCGGCCGCATCGCCACTTATCCATCGCTGGTGGACTGGCCGACGATCGCGGCACTCACCGGCCTCCTGTTGCTCACCAAAGGCCTGGAGGTCAGCGGCACACTGCACCGTCTCGGCCACGCGCTCATCCGCAGGATCTTGACCGAGCGCCAGGCTGCGCTGTGCCTGGTGACGGCCGCCGCGCTGCTGTCCACCTTGCTGACGAATGATGTCGCACTGTTCATCGTGGTGCCCCTGACGATCGGCATGTGCCGCCTCACGAAAATGCCATCGACCAAGCTGGTCGTGTTCGAAGCACTGGCCGTCAACGCTGGCTCAGCCTTGACACCGATCGGGAACCCGCAGAACCTGTTCTTGTGGCAACTCTCGAAAGTCTCGTTCGGCGAGTTCGTGTGGCACATGCTGCCGCTGGTCACCCTGATGATGGCGGCGTTGCTTGTGCTGACCGCGTGTGCGTTTGGCAGCGAGCGAATTCAGGTTCGCGACGACGCTACCGCGGCGCCACTCGACCACACGCTGCTCGGCATGTCGCTGACGCTGTACGTCCCGTTCCTGATCGCGACCGATATGCACCACGCCGGTGCAGCAGTCGCCGCCGTGCTGGCCGTGTTCCTGATGTTGCGCCCGCGGGTGCTGGCGCAACTCGATTGGCGCCTGTTGCTGGTCTTCGTCCTGATGTTCATTGACCTGCGCCTGATCGCTGGCCTGGCAGTGGTGCGCGATGCGATGCAAAGCCTCGGCCTCGATCAGCCAGTGCACCTGTATTTCACCGGAATCGTCACCTCCCAGGTCGTGAGCAACGTGCCAGCGGCCATTGCGCTGGCGGAGTACGCCAACAACTGGCGCGTGATCGCGTACGGCGTGAGTGTTGGAGGCTTCGGGTTCATGGTTGGCTCGCTCGCCAACCTGATAGCGCTGCGTCTTTCAGGCGACCGCAGGGCTTGGCTGAGCTTTCACATGTACGCCATCCCTGCACTGTTGGTGGCTGCCGCGATGGGCTACGCGCTGCTGTTCAGCATGAAGTAACTGGGCGACTTCCTGCCGCAACTCAGGCAAGTGCCGGATAATCGCGCTTTTGCCCTTCCCTCGCTGCGCCATGACTGCTGAAAACCCGTCCACCCCCCTCACCTACGACCAGGCCGGCGTCAACTACGACCTGATCGACCCCTTGAAGGTGGCCGCACAACGGGCCGCCGCCCAGACGGGTGCGCACCTGGCCAGCCATGGTTTCAGCGAAGTGGGCGCCTCGCGCGGCGAATCGGCCTACGTGGTCGATGTGGGCCCGATGTACCTGGCCAGCATCGTCGAATGCCTGGGCACCAAGACGCTGGTGGCCGACGACATGGCCAAGCTGACTGGCAAAAGCTATTACGACGGCATCGCGCAGGACACCATCGCCATGGCGGTGAACGACCTGATCACGGTGGGCGCCACGCCCCTGGTGGTGCAGGCCTACTGGGCCGCTGGCGGCTCCGACTGGTTTGGCGACAAGGTGCGCGCCAATGCCCTGGTGGCCGGCTGGAAGAAAGCGTGCGACGTCTGCAATGTGGCCTGGGGCGGTGGCGAAACCCCCGCGCTGGCCGGCATCGTGGCCGATGGCCGGGTCGACCTGGCCGCGTCCTGCACCGGCATCATCAGCCCCAAGACCCGCCTGTCGGTGGGTGACAAGATGGGCCCGGGCGATGCAATCGTGCTGCTGGCCTCCAGCGGTATCCACGCCAACGGCCTGTCGCTGGCGCGCAAGCTGGCCGAACGCCTGCCTCAGGGTTACCTGACCGACATCGGCAACGGTGAAAGCTATGGCGAGGCCCTGCTGGCCCCCACGGTGCTGTACTCGCCCGTGACCGAGGCCCTGGCCGCCGCCGGCATCAACCCGCACTACTGCGCCAACGTCACCGGCCATGGCTGGCGCAAGCTTTTGCGCCACCCCAAGCAACTCACCTACCGCATCACGCAGGTGCCTACCGTCACGCCCGTGCTGGCCTTCATGCAGCGCGAATGCCAACTGGACGACCAGGAGGCTTACGGCACCCTGAACATGGGCGCCGGCTTTGCGCTGTACGTGGCGGCGGGCGATGCGCAACGCGTGGTGGACATCTCTAAGAGCCTGGGCATTGACGCCATCATCGCTGGCCGGGTCGAAGAAGGGCCCAAGCAAGTGGTGATCGAACCTTTGAACGTGGTTTACGGGGCGGACGAGCTGCAATTGCGTTGATCACACCTCTGGCTAAACTGAGGTTTAGGCCCCGGTTTTGAGCGATGGACCTCGTTACCATTTGTTCAACGGATTGTTCAAAACGCTGTCCGTTCACGACAAAAAAGGCATTTGCTCAGGGAACGTCATGGATCTCCGCTAGCCGGTTGGAGAAGTTGCAGCCGTGCGTGTATTGATCATTGACGACCATCCTCTCTTCCGAGAGGGTTTGCAGAGTCTGCTGCTCTCGCTGGATGCCCACAACCACGTGGTCCAGGCAGCGAGGGTGGCAGATGCTTGCAAACATCCCACCGATGGATTCGACCTCATCTTGCTGGACCTGAACCTGCCGGGCCAGAGCAGGCTGGACGCCTTGCGCGAAGTCCGCCAATGGTTCGAATCAGCCTCGGTGGTCATCATCTCCGCCGACGACGAACTGGACACCATCCACGCCTGCATCCAGGCGGGGGCCTCCGGCTTCATCCCCAAAGACACCGATTCGGACGTGACCATCGAGGCACTGCGCATCGTGCTGGCGCAAGGCATCTACCTGCCGCCCAAAGCCGTGACCTCGCCGCCCCCCAGTCGCGACACAAGCTCGGAGCCGGGCGCCACCAAGCCCCTCCCCACGGTTACCTTCAGTGACCGGCAACTGGCTGTGCTGCGCAGCCTGCTGCAAGGCAAGTCCAACAAGGTCATCGCCCGCGACATCGGCATCGCCGAAGGCACAGTCAAGGCCCACCTGTGGGCCGTCTACCAAACGCTGGGCGTGAGCAGCCGTGCTCAGGCCATGTACAAGGCCCATGAGTTGGGCCTCTTGCGGCAATTGGACACCTTGCAACGCCCCGCCCCCCGCAAAAAGCGCGAGTGGTGATGAACGCGGGCGTGCCAGTCCCCAGCAACGCGCCGTTGAGCCCACCGCACTCGGCGGTGCACGAGGTGCTCAGCCTGGTGGCCCGCCAAGTGGGTTTGATACCGTGGCCCGTGTTCCTGGTCGCGGCCCTGATCGCGTCCATTGCCATGCGCAGCTACCCAGGCTGGCTGGTGATCGGTTGGCTGCTGATGGTCGGGGGCGTGCTGACCCTGCGCTGGCGGCTGTTGACGTTTCCCACCGACGACGCCGACGATGAAGCCTTGGCCCCTGCGCTGCGCAAAGCCATCGTTCTGAGTGGCGTCAATGGCGTCACGCATGCAATGTGCGTGTTCTTCTTTCCACTCATGACCGAGTTGGAAAGGTCGGTACTGACCATGCTGCTGGCAGGCTTGTCCAGTGGCGCGGTGGGCAGCACGTCCGGGCACCCTGCGATCTACTCGGCCTATGCCGTGCCGGTCATGGGCGGGCTGGCGTTGGCGTGGCTCGTGGTGCCCTCGAACGCACAACAGGGCTGGCTCGGCACCTCAATGTCGGTGCTGATCGTGATGTACCTGCTGGTCCTGATGTCACTGGCACGCGGCAACTACCAATCCCTGCAACGGGCCGTGGGCCTGCGCCAGAAGGCCTTCCAGCTCAACCGAGAATTGCGCCAAGCCCTGGATGCGGCCGAGCATGCCAACATCGCCAAGACGCGCTTCCTGGCCTCGGCCAGCCATGACTTGCGCCAACCCCTGCACACCCTGACGCTGTTCAGTGCCGCCCTGAACACGGAGAACCTGTCGGATCGAGCCCAGGACATCGTGGGCCACATGAACACCGCCATCCGCGCGCTGGGCGAACAACTGTCAGGCTTGCTCGACCTGTCGAAGCTGGACGCCGGCATCATCCAGACCCAGGCCTGCGCCATGCACCTGGCGCCCTTGCTCAGGCAACTTCACCACGAGTTCACGCCCCTGGCCCACAGCAAGGGCCTGCGCCTGGTGCTGACCTGCCCCGAATCGCTGGGCGTTCACTCTGACGGCGTGCACCTCAGCCGGGTGGTGCGCAATCTGCTGGACAACGCCATCAAGTACTGCGATGCCGGCACGGTCTGGCTGGGCGCCGAGGCCCTGCCCGGGCAGGATGGGCTGCCCGACCGGGTGCTCATCAAGGTGCGCGACACCGGCCGAGGCATTCCATCCGAACACCACCGCCAGGTGTTCGAAGAATTCTTCCAGTTGGACAACCCCGAGCGCGACCGCACCAAAGGCCTGGGCCTGGGCCTGTCGATCGTGCAAAGGCTGTCTCAACTGCTGGACATCCGGATCTCGCTGGAATCGGAAATAGGCGTGGGCACCCAGGTGACCTTGAACATGGGCGCAGCCACATCGATGTTGCCGCAAACACCAGCGCATGACGAGCCGGAAGCGTCCATGCCCATGTGCCACATGCTGGTCATTGACGACGAAACGGAAGTCAGGGCCGCCATGAAAGCCTTGCTGACCTCGCGGGGTTGCCGCGTCACCCTGGCCGCCAGCACGGACGAGGCCATCCGCCTGGCCGCCGACGACCCGCCGGACATCGCTCTGGTGGACTTCCGGCTGCGTGCTGAAGAAAACGGCATCAAGGCCATCCGCAAGCTCAGGCAATTGCAGCCCAGCCTGCCCGCCTTGCTGGTGAGTGGTGACACCGCACCCGACCGCTTGAGGGAAGCCCAG
The DNA here is from genome assembly GCF_918741295.1 of Aquabacterium sp. CECT 9606. Classification (GTDB taxonomy): domain Bacteria; phylum Pseudomonadota; class Gammaproteobacteria; order Burkholderiales; family Burkholderiaceae_C; genus Aquabacterium. The sequence continues at coordinate 247,018 of NZ_CAKKNB010000004.1, read as the reverse complement.
GAAGAAGGCTTGCTTTTGCTGCACAAACCCGTGTCTGCGGACACCTTGCTTCAGGCCATCCGACTGGCGCTTGAGGAGGAAGACTGACCATGTCCACAGACACTGCCGAACATTTGCTTTCCATGGGATTGGAATCACTGATGGCCAGGCAGGAGGGCACCAAGCATGAACGGACCAAATCCTCGGCGGAACGATTTGATTGCGATGTGCTGATCGCTGGCAGTGGCTATGGCGCTGCCGTGACCGCCGATGCCCTGGCAGGCGCGCTCGACGGCCACACTGGTCAAGCCTGCCGGGTGTGGGTGCTGGAGCGTGGCCAGCCCTACGCGCAAGGCAGTTTTCCAGCTCGGCTGGCCGAACTGCCTGGCCACGTTCGATTCACCACACCCGACAGCACCACGGCCCAAGGAGTGCGTACCGGCCTGTTCGACGTGCGCGTAGGCCCAGATGTGTGCGCCGTGGTGGCCAACGGCCTGGGTGGCGGCTCGCTGATCAATGCCGGGGTGATGGTCATGCCTGAGCCCCAGGTGTTCGAGCAGGCTGCCTGGCCGCATGCCTTGCGCCAAGACACCGCCTTGCTGCGTGAATTGGCGCAAGGCTTGTCCACACGGCTGGGCGCGCAAGCCTGCCCCACTGACCAGCCCAGGCTGGCCAAGCACGCCGCGCTCGAAGAACTGGCCAATGCATTGCCCGGGCATGGTGGCACGTTCAAATCGGTGCCCATCACCGTGGACTGGTCAAACTGCCAACGCTGCGGTGATTGCGCCACCGGCTGCAACCACAACGCCAAACGATCGCTGGACAAGACCCTGCTGGCCTCGGCGCGTCGGCGGGGCGCGACCTTGGTCACTGGCGCCAGCGTGCAGCGCCTGGAGGCACTGTCGAGTGGTGGGTGGCGGGTCTGGGTCGAACACACCAACCCCTTGTTCGCGGCCCAAACCGACCAGGCGTTCACCATTCGGGCCAGGCGGGTGGTGCTGGCCGCAGGCACGTTCGGCTCCACTGAAATCCTCATGCGCTCACGGGCCCATGGCCTGCCAACCTCAGGCCGCCTGGGCGAGCACTTTTCAAGCAATGGCGATGTGCTTGCCGCCGTGTACGGGCAGGCTTCGCCGGTCAATGCCGTGGCCGACGAGCACCAAGCCCCCGGCGAACGCGAGGTGGGACCCACCATCACCGCGATGGTCGATCTGCGCCAGGCCACCCATGCAGAGCAACCCACGGCGCCGGGTCTGGGCCACGTGGTTCAGGAGCTGGCCATCCCGGGACCGCTCAAGCGGCTGTTCGCAGAGCTGTTCACCACCGCCAAGGCCCTGCACGACCTCGACCGTTTCGACCTGACCCGCCACCAGCCGGATGACAACGACCCCCTGGTCTTGCTGGATCAGCAACTCAGGCACACCCAGGTGCTCGCCATCATGGGCCACGACAGTGCCAACGGCCACCTGCGCCTGCCCGACCTCATCGACTGGGATGATCCGAGCCGTGGCGAAGGGCTGCTCACCGTGTCCTGGCCCGAGCTGCAGGAAGACCAGCGGCCCGACCAGCAACTGGCGGCACTGCGCCAATGGTGCGAGGCCTCTGACCGGCCCGGCCAGGTGCTCCCCATGCCATTGTGGCAACCCCTGCCCGCCGCCATGCGCGCGTTGACCGGAGATCAAAAAGGCCCAGCCGTGAGCACTCATCCGCTGGGCGGCTGCGCCATGGGGGACTCGGGCACCCATGGCGTGGTCAACCATCTTGGCCAGGTCTTTCAGGGGCAAGGCACCGAAGTGCACCCGGACCTCGTCGTGCTGGACGGCTCGATCATCCCCACCTCCCTGGGCATCAACCCCGCCTTGACCATCGCCACCGTCGCACAACGGGCCATCGATCGACTGCGCGTTCTCTGGCAAGTCACCGAAGCAGACCCCACGCCACCACCCCCCGTGACCGCGCCGCGTGTCTACCGTCAGCCATCGACCCTTTACGCCAGCGCCGCGCGCCAACGAACCCCCACGACCATTGAAGTCACCGAGCAACTGCACGGTTGGGTGAACCCCGAGGACTGGACACACGACCCCTGGCCCGAAGGCCACCGCCTGGCCTTGAGGCTCACCTTGCGCTTTGAGCCGGTGGAGGCCCTGTCCCTGCTCAAGCCGCACCCCGACGCCCGCACCCTGTGCCTGGACCCGCAGCACAGCCGTCTGGAATTTGCCCTGGTCAGGGGCCAGGAGTCGCGCGTGGCATCGGCGTTTGAATGGGGCAAGGTGGTGTTGACGGCCCCCCTGTCGGGCCAGTTGCGCTTCATGCACCGCGAGGCCTCGGCGGCCTGGCAACGCACGGCGCGCGCGGGTTGGGCCTGGCTCATCAACCGCGGCCTGCGGGACACCGTGCTTCACTTGCTGGGCCGGGATTCGACTTCTTCATCATCCGTCCAGTTGAGCAAAGTCGACCGGCTCCGTGGGCTGCTGCAACTGGCCACCCGAGCCGGCGAGGTGCGCCGCTTTGACTACAGCTTGCGCACACTCGAAGCCACAGCGCAAAGCCAGGACCCATGGGTTCTGCAGCTCCAGCAAGCCTGGCAAGGCCAAGATCTGGCCGGCCACAAACGCCTGACCTATTCGCGGCGCGGCAACCCCTGGGCACAGTTGATGAGCATGCGCCTGACCCGGTACCCGGGGCGCCCCGCCTGGTCCAACGCCGACATCCCCATGCAGGTGAACCTGTCGTACTTCGCAGAGCAAGGCGTGCCCTTGCTGCGATTGCTGCGCTTTGACACCATGCCCGATGCCCTGGCTGACCTGGGCAGCCTGGCGGCCTGGGTCTCGCGCGTGCTGCTGCACACCCATGTGTGGACTTTCCGCAAGCCCGACACGCCACCATCGCGCCCGGTCCACCGGCTGCCAGGCCCCATCCCCGACCTGCCAGCACCTGAAATCATCGAACTGGACATGGGCCCACCTGCGGTGCGCATCCGGCTCACGCGTTACGCCAGGCACCAAGGCCGCCCGGTGCTGATGATCCATGGCTACAGCGCCAGCGGCACCACCTTTGCCCACCCGGCCGTTCGCCCCAACCTGGCCGAAACCCTGTGGAAGCAAGGGCATGACGTGTGGATCCTGGACATGCGCACCAGCCCCGGCATGCCCACGTCGAGCCAGCCCTGGACCTTCGAGGACGTGGCCTACAACGACATCCCCGAAGCCGTGGACCACATCACACGCGTCACCGGCCACACCCAGGTCGACATCGTGGCCCACTGCATGGGCTCGGCGATGCTGTGGATGGCCTTGCTCGGTGACCTGCCCGCGCACGCCACGCCCACCGATGCGCGGCCCGCCTTGCGGGCCGCGCTCAAGGGCCGCATCCGCCGCCTGGTCATCTCGCAGGTCGCTCCCAAGGTGGCTTTCAGCCCCGCCAACGTCATGCGGGCCTACCTGGCCCGCTACCTGCGCCAGTTCATGCCCTTGGGGCGCTTCGAATTCCGCCCCGAGCACCCCACCCTGGCCGACACCTTGCTGGACCGCCTGCTGGCCTCGCAGGCCTACCCTGACGCGGAATACAGCATGGAGAACCCGTTCTGGCCGCCCTGGCGTCAAGCCAGCTGGATCGGCACGCGGCACCGCATGGACGCGCTGTATGGCCGGGACTTCAATGCCCTGAACCTGTCGGCTGGCATGCTGGACGCCATTGACGACCACTTCGGCCCCATGAACCTGGCCTCGGTCAGCCAGGCTATCCACTTCGCCCGCTGGCGTTGCCTGACCGACCAGCAGGGCAGCCCCGTCTACGTGACGCCCGCCCGCATGGCCGCCGCGTTCACTTTTCCCTGCCTGTACGTGCATGGCGAGGAAAACGGCCTGTCCGACATCACTGGCATGCACCTGTTCCGGGATTTTGTGGCCAGCCTGGGGCCCGAATTTGCCGAACGGCTGGTCTGCGCACCCATCCCCGGCTACGGACACCAGGACTGTCTGATCGGAAAGCGGGCGCATCACGACGTTTTTCCACACATCACACGATTCTTGCAATGAGCAAGCTCACCAAGTTGTTGTCGTTGTGATGTTGGTATGCAAAAAGATGCCCCTCGGGGTTCAGGGAGGCTTGGCTGCACATCGCCGGGCCATGGTCCATTCATGGTGCTGCACCAGGGTGCGGACGCTGTCGTGCGTGTGGGCATGGGGGCGTCACCGGGCGAATGCAGCCCCACTTTTGCGGTGCTGGTGGCCCCAGCGCAGCCCGGTTCGGACCGTTGGCACACCCATGCCTGGCGCTGGCCAAGCGACCATGCCACCGTGCATTTTTTCGACATCCCCGACGGCTGGCTGCAAGCCCATGACCGCTGTGCCGCGCTGCTGCTGACCGATTCATCCAGCACACCGGACTGCGTGCCCGGGCTGGATCACCCCAGCATCGCCGAAGAGATTCACCGCCACCTGGAAAACGGGCGCTTTCAAGTCCTGGCACAACTGAACCTGCTGGCGGCCCGCCACACGCGCTGGCCGGACTGTGGCCCTGATCCCGAGGAGCACGGCATCCACATCGCGGTGGCCAGTTGCCAATACGCCAGCGGCATGATCGATGGCCAACCACGTGGCGGCCAGTGGGTGCCCGGGCCTGCCGACCTGTCCTACCACCGCCTGGGCCAATGGCAAAAGCACAGCCCTCTGGACGCCATCCTGCTGGTCGGCGACCAGGTCTACAGCGACGCCACAGCGGGCCTGTTCGACCCCACCGCGGTGGATGACCGCTACCACGGTCCCTACCGGCACTGGTTGTCCCGCTCGGTGGTGCGCCAGGCGCTGGCGGGCCCCATGGTGCACACCCTCCCGGACGACCACGAGTTCCATGACAACTGGTCACCCATCGGGGCCCTGCATGCCCGGTTCGGCGACAACAACCATGCCCGGCAAAACGGACTGGCCGCCTACTTTGCCCATTTGAGGGGCCACACCGCCGACCGGGCCGCGCCGCCAGTCTGGTACCACTTCCAGCAAGGCCCCATCGCCTGCTTCATGATGGACACGCGCACCGAACGCGAACGCCGGCAGGCGCGCACCCTGGGCCAGGCCCGCATCATGTCCAGCGCCCAAAGGCAGGCCCTGGAGGACTGGCTGGCGACCCACGCCAGCACCTGGGCACCCAAGGTGATGGCGGGCCCTTCCATGGTCCTGCCCCGCAGGCACACCAGCCTGGCCGACGAGGCCGGCGCCCTCCAATCCGACGCCTGGGACGGCTACCCTGCCGCCCTGCACGGCCTGCTGGCCCGGCTGTGGCATCACCAGGCCAGGCACGTGGTATTCGTGTCGGGCGACGAACACCTGGGCTGCGTGTGCCAGATCACCATCAGTTGCCCTGAGGCGCCCGAGCGGGACGTCACCGCCTGGTCCGTGCATTGCCCGGCCCTGTATGCGCCTTTCCCCTTCGCCAACTCGCGGCGCGAAGACTTCGTGCCGCGCGAGTCGTTCCCCCTGTGCACGCCGCTGGCAGGCACCAACCTGGTTTGCCACGTCGACACCTGGTATCCACGCGCTGGCGATGGTTTTGCCGTGCTGGGCTTCCAATGCCAGCAGGGACGCTGGCAAGCACAAGTGAGCTTTGTCCAGGATGACCTGACGTCAGGGCTGCCCCACTCGCCAGAGGTCTGCCGCACCCTGTTCTGAGACCTCGTTTACAATGGTCAGTGACGGGCCTCCCCGCATGGGGGCGCGGCCAACCGGGTCAGATTGGGAACGAAGCAGCCCTAACCGTTTGCCTCCAGTGCCGGGGTAAGGCTCGTCACCCTATTCTTTTGATTGATGCCCCCTGCGTCGCGGCCATAACCGCTGGGAACTCCACCCACTCTTGCGCGGGCTTGGGGCCCTTGTTGGGACCCCAAGCGCTCATGGCATCGACCTCTTCCAGCTCGCCTTCCACCACCACCGTCGCCATCGACCTGGGTGACCGCAGCTACGACATCCTGATCGGCGAAGGCCTGCTCGGCCAGCCCGGCACCTACGCTGGCTTGCCCAAATCGGCCACGGCCCTGATCGTCACCAACACCACCGTGGGGCCGCTGTACACGGCCAAGCTGACGCAAGCCCTGCAGGCCCACCACAAGCGCGTGCTGTCGGTCGAGCTGCCCGATGGCGAAGAGTTCAAGGACTGGCCCTCGCTGAACCAGGTCTTCACCACACTGCTGGAGTCGGCTTGTGACCGCAAGACGGTGCTGTACGCCCTGGGCGGCGGTGTGGTCGGTGACATGACGGGTTTTGCGGCCGCCTGCTACATGCGCGGCGTGCCCTTCGTGCAGGTGCCCACCACCCTGCTGGCCCAGGTTGACTCCAGCGTGGGCGGAAAAACCGCCATCAACCACCCGGTGGGCAAGAACATGATCGGGGCGTTTTACCAGCCCCAGCGCGTGATCTGCGACATCGACACGCTCGACACACTGGCGCAAAGCGAGTTGCTGGCCGGCCTGGCCGAGGTCATCAAGTACGGCCCCATCGCCGACGCCGAATTCTTGAGCTGGCTGGAAGCCAACCTCGACGCCCTGCTGGCCCGTGACCGCACGGCCTTGCGCCACGCCATCCGCCGCTCATGCGAGATCAAGGCCTGGGTGGTGGGCCAGGACGAAAAAGAAGCCGGCCTGCGCGCCATCCTCAACTTTGGCCACACCTTTGGCCACGCCATTGAAGCCGGCCTGGGCTATGGCGAATGGCTGCACGGTGAAGCCGTGGGCTGCGGCATGGTGATGGCAGCCGATTTGTCGGCGCGCCTGGGCTTGATCGACCAAGCCACCTCATTGCGCATCAAGGCCCTGATCGAACGCGCGGGCTTGCCCATCGTCGGCCCCGCTCTGGGGGCCGAGCGCTACCTGGAGCTGATGAGCGTGGACAAGAAGGCCGAAGACGGCGAGATCCGTTTCGTGGTGATCGACCAGCTGGGCAAGGCCAGCATGCGGCCTGCCCCCGATGCCATCGTGCGCGAAGTCATCGCGGCGCACACCGCCTGACGCTGCGCCATGTGGCTCGCCCCTTACGCCAGTGACCCGGCCCACACCAGGGGCCGTCTGCACGCCGAGCCACCTGCGCCCACGCGCAACGACTTCCAGCGCGACCGAGACCGCATCGTGCACAGCACGGCGTTTCGCCGCCTGGTCTACAAAACGCAGGTATTCCTGAACCACGAAGGCGACCTGTTCCGCACGCGGCTGACGCATTCGCTGGAAGTGGCGCAACTGGGCCGTTCCATCGCGCGGGCATTAGGCCTGAACGAAGACCTGGTCGAGGCCATCGCCCTGGCGCATGACTTGGGCCATACCCCCTTTGGCCACGCCGGCCAGGACACGCTCAACGAGTGCATGAGCACCTATGGCGGCTTTGAGCACAACCTGCAGTCCCTGCGCGTGATCGATGAACTGGAAGAGCGCTACCCCGCCTTCAACGGACTGAACCTGAGCTTTGAAACCCGCGAAGGCGTGCTCAAGCATTGCTCACGGCGCAATGCCGAACTGATGGAAGCGCGCGAGCCCCATGGCGTGGGACACCGGTTTCTGCAAGGCACGCAGCCCAGCCTGGAAGCCCAGCTGTGCAACCTGGCCGACGAGATCGCCTACAACGCCCATGACATCGACGATGGGGTGCGCTCAGGCCTGATCACCATGGAGCAACTGGAAGACGTGCCCCTGTTCACGCGCTTTCGGGACGAGACCTTGTCGGAATTCCCGGACGTCAAGGGACGGCGCTTGTTGTTTGACACCATCCGCCGCATGTTGTCGCAGCAGGTGTACGACGTGATCGATGCCACGCGCGATGCCATCACCGAGCACGCACCCAGTTCTGCCGATGCGGCGCGGCTTTGCCCGTCACTGGTGCGTTTCAGCCACCCGATGCGGGAGGCCAGCACGCAGCTCAAGCGCTTCTTGTTCAAGGAGTTATACCGACATCCGCAGGTCAACGACACCACCGTCCGGGCCAAACAAGTGATCGCGGAGTTGTTCGCGGCTTATGTCGACAAGCCCGGTGACATGCCACCGGAGCATGCGCAGCGCGAAGACAAGCACCGCGCAGTGGCCGACTACATCGCAGGCATGACCGACCGCTTCGCCATCCGCGAGCACGAACGGCTCACGGGACAGCGGCTGTTCTGAGCAAGCGCCAGGGTCAGTTGTCGTCGGGCAGGCAGAAATCAGGGCGCATGACACGCGCGGTGGTGCGCTCTTTCAAGGTCGTCTCGATCTTGGTGAGCACCACCTTCATGAAGGCGGCTTTTTCTCGGCCGCACTCCACCAGCTTGTCGTCCAGATAACCGAACTGCTCGACCGTGAAACGGTGTTCGAACCAGCCCAGGTACCAGAACCAGTCGGTGTAGTACAGCCAGGATTTTTCATTCAAAGCGCGCAGGTGAGTCGGGTCTTGCCAAGCGGTGGCTGCGTGCTCGTAAGGCACCTCCAGCAAGAACTTGCCACCCAACTTGAGCAACTTCAGGCAATTGCCCATCAACTCGGGCAGATCGGGCACATGCTCCAGCACGTTGTTGGCATAGACCAAGTCCACGCTGCCGGCTTCCAGGCACACCGGGCCGGCGTAGGGCGTTTGCGCCCGAACTGGCCAGGTCACGGATCGTCCCAGGTCCAGCACCAGATCGGGCTGTGCGCGGTCCAGCACATCGATGTTCAGCCACCCTGGCTTGTAGTCCTTGCCCGACCCCAGGTTGATGCGGGTCGGTTGCCAAGCCTCTTGTGGCCTGGCCTGCTGGTGAGTGCGGCCATAGCCTGCGGCAAAAGCCAGTAGATCGGCATAGGCTTCGACAGGGTCAGCCTCTTGAAAATTCACCAGGCCATTGATGGCCTGCTCGTAGAACGCAGGCGTGCCAAACTGCTGCGCAAAGAAGCCTTCCAGCTGGGCTTCCTCGACCCACAGCACGCTGTTCTCAAAGGCTGCGTGAGGCTTGGCCAGGGGCGAACGCTCCGAGATGACGGGCGTTCCCAAAGACAGGCAATGCGACACACGGGCCTGCTCAAAGCGGCTGCTGGGGTAAAAGTGCGCGTTGAACACGGCCTTGGATTGCACGATGAACTGGTCGCGCTCGGGGCCGTACAAGGGACTTTCAAACAGGCTGACCTTCACGCCCTGCGCTTCGATGCGTTCGATCATGCTGCGGCGTCGTTCGTTCATGCTGCCGATGAACAGCAGGTCGATCGGCCGATCTTCCAGCGGCAGGAACTCGACCTGCGACAGGTAGGGCGCATACAGGAACGGCACCAGAGGCACGTCGTCGGCATGCGATGAATAGGCGGACACATTGTCGGCGTCGTAATCCACCACGGCTGAACTGGCCAACAATTGGAGGTAGTCGCGCGCGACGGCTGCGCCACCTTGGCCCAACTGCTCCAGATTCACGAAGATGCAGCTGTGGCGCTGGCGCAGCGAGGCGTCGAAGCCCAGGTGCGCACCAAAGATGAAGTTGACCGCGTCATGCCTCAACCGGTTCTTGGCCAGGCTCACCTGCGCACCCATGCGGCGGAACTGGTGACGGAAATACCGTGCCTGGTCCAGGAAGCCCAGCGAGTGCACGTACCCGCTCGGCTGCACGATGCACAGGTGGACTTGGGGGAGCTGGGTCATGGGGCGGTTCCGTCAATGAGTGAGATGTGATCAAAGGGCAAGCCTTGTGACCAACGCTCGGCCATGGCCCACAACAACTGGCCGAAGTCGCGCGTGTAGCTGTGGCTGTCGAACAATGGCGCGGTCTCTCGGGCGTGGACCAGTTGGTCGCGAATCGTCTGGCGCTGAACCAAGTCGGTGGCCAGTTGCATCACCTTGGCCTCGTAGTCGATCAGGTTGGTGGTGACCAGTTCAGGCAGGCCCACGTCGGTCAACAAGCTGGCGGCCACGCGCGATGCAAAGGTGTTGCCAGCGTAAGTGACCATCGGCACACCAGCCCACAAGGCATCGCTGGCGGTGGTGTGCCCATTGCAAGGCCAGGTGTCGATGAACAAGTCAGCCAAAGCAAGGCGGCTCATGTGTTCTTTGGGTCCGACCCTGGGTGCAAAGATCAGGCGGCTGGCGTCCACACCCCGGGCTTCGGCTTCGGCACGCAGCTGCGGGGGTGACTGGTCGTTCCACTGCAGCAGCCACAGCACCGAGCCGGGCAGCTGGCGCAACATGCGGCACCAGACGTCAAACACTTCCGGAGACAGCTTGAATGGCTGGTTGAAGCCGCACAGCACCAAGGCATCCCGTGGCAATCCCACTTCTTCGCGGGTGCAAGGCTGAGGCTTGGCGCGCTGGCGATCGTTGGGCTGGTAGCAACGTGGCATCAAGGCCAGCTTCTCGCTGTAGTTGTCCGCATGCTCCAGTGGCGACACGATGGCATCGCCAATGAAGTAGTCCATGTACTCGGCACCCGTCGTGCCGGGAAAGCCCAGGAAGCTGACTTGAACCGGCGCAGGCCGGTGGCCGAAGATGCCCAGGCGGCCGCTGCGCGTGTGGCCTTTCAGGTCCACCAACACTTCGATGCCGTCTTCTCGGACCATCTGGGCCACCTGCAGGTCGCTCAAGGCCTCGACGGCGACAAACTTGGCGCAGGCCAGCTTGAGCCGATCTCGCATGGGACTGCCATCTTCCGGGCCATGCGAGTACATGACGACTTCAAAGCGCGGATCGGCGTTCAGATGCTCGAACACTTCGGCCATCAGGATGGCTGTGGCGTGCTGGTGGAAATCGGCGGACACAAAACCGACGCGCAGGCGCTCGCCCAGTGCCCGGGACGCCAATGGCGGGAGCGGCTCGGCCAAACGGGCCTGGAAGCGCGCGCATGAGCGGGCCACGCGCAGATGTTCTTGCGCATCGTCGGTGACCGTGACATGCGCGAACACGGATGCCCAAGCCTTTGAGTCGGCAGGCAACCTGGCAGCCAGTCCGCGCAAAACCACGAGGTCGGTCTTGGCATGCTGCCAGGAGCAGATCTCTCTTTCGATGAAAGTCAACAGGCCTTGCGCGGCCAAGTCACCAGGCCCCATGCCCAAGGCCAGCGCCGTGCGAAAGCATTCGATGGCTTCTGGCTTGAGCCCGAGCGCATTGAATGACAGGCCAAGCCGGTAGTGAGACAGGACGTGGTCGATGTCCCGCCCCAAGGCCTCGAACAAGGCACTGATGGCCTTCTCGTGTTGATTGGAGTTGAACAGCGACTCACCCAGGAGCTGGTAGTACCGGGTTGAACGCGCCACGTGCTCGGGCAGTTGCTGCATCAACACCACGCTTTCGGCGTGGCGATTCTGCTGGTTCAGGCACTCACAAGCGATCTCCAGGGCAATGACATTGTCGGGCTCTTGGGAGACCACCTTCATGGCTGTGAGGTGGGCATCCTTGATATCACCGTTCTTCATCTGGGCCCGCGCCAGGTTCAGCAAGTACAGCGCATCGCGCGGTTGCCCTCTCACGGCCTGATCAAACGCAGCCTGCGCCTTGGGCCAGTCGCCGGACTTGGCGTATTTCACACCCGCCTCCCAATTCTGTTGGGCCAGCCTCAAGACTTGGCTTTTCGCGCCGTTATGAGTCTTGTTCGGAGTTTTAGCGGGTTTCTGGTGAATAGCCATGAACCGCAGTCTAGAAAGAATGTCTGGAGCCCAGATTTGAAGTTGGCAGCCGCAAGCCGCTTTTTTCACCGGATCTAAAAGTTCCTAGACCCTTTCAAAAAAAAACTCAAGTCCCTGCAAGCACGTTCCGATAACTAAACCAACGGCCTTCACATCAATTAAGTAAGTAGGCACGTGGTCCGGTTAGCCGGCCGATGGTTCTGGTGGCCAAGCCACTTGGGCAACGCGGTTGACTAGCGTCGGGCAGGCGAGCTGCAGTAGCTGTATCGCTGCACCAATCTTGTTTAGGCGCTTTCCGCCGTTTTTTTTACCATTAGGAGTACACCATGGCTTCCATCATCAGCACAAACTTGAACTCGCTGAACGCTCAGCGCAACACGTCGGCCTCGCAAATGTCGCTGGCCACCTCCATGCAGCGTTTGTCGTCAGGTCTGCGGGTCAACTCCGCCAAGGACGACGCCGCCGGTCTGGCCATCGCCGAACGCATGTCCGCTCAAGTCAAGGGCATGAACGTCGCAGTGCGCAATGCCAATGACGGCATCTCGCTGGCTCAAACGGCTGAAGGCGCCTTGGGCAAAGTTGGCGAATCGCTGCAACGCATGCGTGAACTGGCTGTCCAAGCCCGTAATGCCACCAACAGCGACGGCGACAAGGATTCGCTGGACAAGGAATTCCAACAACTGTCGGCCGAAATCAAGCGCGTTCTGGGTGGCACCACCTTCAACGGCAAGGCCATCATCGGTAGCGACGCAGACACCTTGACGTTCCAAGTTGGTGCCAACACCACCGACAACGACATCATCTCGATCACGACCACCGACATGACCACCGACGCCAGCATCACCGCTGTCACGGACACAACGGTCGTGATCGACAGCACGACGGACGCCACCGCATTGGCAACCGTGATCGACGACATCGACGGCGCCATCGACCGCATCAACAACGAACGCGCCGTCTACGGTGCCACGCAAAACCGCTTCGACTCGGTGATCTCGAACCTGCAAGTGTCGGTTGAAAACCAGACCGCCGCCCGCAGCCGGATCATGGATGCCGACTTCGCCTCGGAAACGGCCAACCTGTCTCGTGCCCAGATCCTGCAACAGGCTGGCAACGCGATGATCGCCCAGGCCAACCAGTTGCCCCAGCAAGTCCTGTCGCTGCTGCGCTGATCTTCCTGGCAACTCCCGGGCTCCAGCAGCCCGGACCGCCTCCAAGCCACCTTCGGGTGGCTTTTTCATTGGTTTGGATTAAAGCGGTTTTCACTCCTCACATCCGACGATTGCCGGCTAAAGAACTCTCGAACAATCGAGTCACAGGTCAAAGCTTTTCAACCAGCATCTTTGGCCAGCTTTCTAGCAGGCCGGCGTGCGCGCCGGAAGTCACAGGATTTCTCAGGAGTGCCCCATGGCCCAAACGATCAACACCAATCTGAATTCGCTGAACGCTCAGCGGAATCTGAACATGTCGCAGACTTCCCTGTCTGTGTCGATGCAGCGTTTGTCTTCGGGCTTGCGCGTCAACTCCGCCAAGGACGATGCCGCCGGCCTGGCCATCGCCGAGCGGATGAACTCCCAGATCAAGGGGATGAACGTCGCAGCGCGCAATGCGAACGACGGCATTTCCTTGGCGCAAACGGCTGAAGGCGCCCTTGGCAAGGTCAGTGATGCCCTGCAACGCATGCGGGAACTGACGGTTCAAGCGCGCAATGCATCGAACAGCGACAGCGACCGCGACTCGCTGAACAAGGAATTCCAGCAGTTGTCCGCAGAAATCATCCGCGTGACCGCTGGCACCACCTTCAACGGCAAGCCCATCCTCGCCACTGGCGCTGCACAAGATTTCCAGATCGGGGCCAACACCACGGCCAACGACATCATCACCATCACCACCACGGACATGACGGCTGATCCCAGCATCACGGCCGTGACGGATGCCCTGACCGTGATCGACAGCACATCGACCACCACCACCCTGGGTGACGTGATCAATGCCATCGATGGCGCCCTGGACCGCATCAACAGCGAACGCGCTGTCTACGGTGCCACGCAGAGTCGTTTTGACGCGATCATCTCGAATTTGCAGGTTTCTGCCGAGAACCAGACCGCTGCCCGCAGTCGGATCATGGACGCCGACTTTGCCGCGGAAACGGCCGCCATGTCGCGCGCTCAGATCCTGCAACAAGCTGGCAATGCCATGGTCGCCCAGGCGAACTCCCTGCCCCAGCAAGTGCTCAAGCTGCTGCAAGGCTGATCTTTGAGGGCTTAAGTTTCCGGCTGGTGGTGCCGATACACCTTGTGTCGAGCCACGTTGTGTAACGGGCCGAGACGTTTCGTGGGCTGAAGGAGCAACACATGGCCACCACCAGTAGCATCAGTTCCCTGGGCATCGGCAGCGGTCTGCAGGCAAACGACATTGTGGCCAAGCTGGTTTCGGTGGAAAGCCAGCCTATCGTCAACCTGCAAGCCGCTTCAGACAAGCTGCAGACGAAGATCTCGGCCTACGGGCAGGTCCAGTCCGCAGTGTCGAGCGTGCGTGATGCCGCCCGAAAACTGACTTCGGCCGACTTGTGGGGCGCTACCGCCGCCGCCTCAGCGGATGCCACCGCCGTGAACGCCACCACTTCGGCAGGCGCCCAGGTGGGCACCTACGCCGTCGACGTGACGGTTCTGGCCAAAACTCAATCGGTGGTGACCAAGACTTCACTGGCCTCAGGCGCAAGCACCTTGGGCTCGGGCACTTTGACCATCGACCTGGGCACCTGGACCGGCAACAGCTTTGCTGCCAAATCGGGCACCACACCCGTGACAATCAATGTGGCGGCCACCGATACGCTGGCCAACATCCGCGACAAGATCAACAGCAGCAATTCAGGCGTCAAGGCTTCGATCATCACGGACTCGTCAGGGTCGCGCCTGGTCATGCAATCAGCCACCACCGGCGAGGCCAATGGCTTTCGCATCACAGCCGCCGACGCGGGCGACGGCAACAACGCTGATGATGCCGGACTGTCTGCCCTGGCCTACGACCCTGGCAACGCCACCGCCGGCACGAATTTGAGCCAGGCCGCCACGGACGCGGAAGCAACGATCAACAACGTCCCCATCAAGTCAGCCACCAATACCCTGAGCGAAGTGGTGTCCGGCTTGACCATCACCTTGAGCAAGGTCACCAGCAGCCCCACCATCACCACCGGCCCGATCAGCATCACGGTCAGCCAGGACACGGCCACCATCACCAAGGCCGTCACGGACTTCGCCACGGCGTATTCGGCCATGGCCAGCCTGTTGAAGAGCAACACGAAGTACGACGAGAGCACCAAGACCGCCGGCACCTTGCAAGGCGACAGCGGTGCCCTGAGCGTGCAGAACCAGTTCCGGGCCCTCCTGGGCAGCAGCTCCGATGCGTCGAGCACCTTTGGCACCCTGTCGTCCATCGGGCTTGAAATCCAGACCGATGGCACGGTCAAGGTCAACAGCACCAAGCTGACCAGCTCGCTGGGCAACCTGGGCGAAGTCAAAAAGCTGTTCATGAACTCGGATTCGGTCGACTCCAACAAGGATGGCATCATGACCCGCTTGCGGGTGCTGAGCGACAACCTGATGGGCAGCGAAGGCATCCTGACCTCGCGCACGGCCGGGCTCAAGCAAACCATCACCGACAACGGCAAGCGGCAAGAGAGTTTGCAAGCCCGTGTGGACTTGTATGAAAAGCGCCTGAAGGCGCAGTACACGGCACTTGACACCATCATGGCGGGCCTCACCAGCCAGGGCAACTACGTGACACAGATGATCAACTCGCTCAACAACAGCAGCAGTTGATCAAGCCCTGCCACGGCAGGATTTCACGAGTTATTGCCGATTGCTTCTCAAGACTGAGCCAAGCCTGCCGAAACCCATGGTGAATGGGTTTTTTGTGCAGGTTTTCAGCAGTACCGGGAGCAATATCATGGCTTCAATCTCCGTATCGGGGACGGGCAGTGGCATTGATGTCAGTTCGTTCGTCACACAGCCACCACTGACGGTTGACAAACCGTCAGCTGAGTCATCGCGAGCCATCCCGGCTGAACCTGTCCAGACCCACTTATCCCCCCAGGGAAAATTGCAAAGCGCGCAATCCAACTACGCGAGCGCCGCCCAATACCTGGCCAATGAGATGAGCTGGGCCAACACCGCCACACAGTCCAGCCAGCCATCGGCCGTCTCGGCCTCCAGTGACGGCACCGCCGCGGCGGCGGGCAACTACAGCATTGAAGTGAACTCCCTGGCCACGGCACAGGCCACCTCGTCCGCGTCCTTCTCTGGTGTGGGCACCGTCATCGGCCTGGGCACCCTGCACATCGAGCTGGGTGGCTTGAACAGCTCACAAACGGCGTTTTCAACCAACCCCAATTGGCCCAAATCGGACGTGCGCCTGGGCCCGCACGACAACTCGCTGGAAAAGATCCGCGACAAGATCAACGCAGCGGGCGTGGGGGTGGTGGCCTCGGTCATCAGCGATGCCACCGGCTCACGCCTGGTGCTGCGATCGACCAACACCGGCGCAGACAACGGTTTCAAGGTCTCGGCCTCAGGTGAGGGCGGCAAGCCCCCCAGCCCCGATCTGGCGGCCCTGGGCTTCGACCCCATGCAAACTCAGCAAAGCACCGTGCAGACGCAAGCCGCGAGCGATTCCAAAGCCAAGGTCAATGGCGTGGATTTTCAATCGCCCACCAACACCATCTCGAACGCCGTGCAGGGCGTGAGTTTCAAGCTGGGCAAGGTCACCGATGGACCGGTCAACGTGTCGATCGGCCAGGACCAAGATGCCTTGAAGAAATCGATCGACCAGTTCACCCAGGCATACAACGAATTGAACGCGCTGGGGCAGCCCCCCACCGCGCCAAACCAGCGCCTGGTCGACATCGGCATTGATCAGGACGCCAGCGGCGACCTGAAGGTGGACAGCGCCAGGCTGGACAAGGCACTTGTCAGACAGCCTGAAAAGGTCCGGGATGTGTTTGCCGAAGCCGCAGAACTGGCATCCGCCGCCAAAGCCCAGGTGCCATCGCCAGCGCGCAGCTCGCAACAAGCTGCGACCTCCTATGCACAGAAGCTGCTGGACCAGTACAAGTCGCTCGAGTCCAGCGAGACCGCTGCACATTGATTTTTCGTGTTGGAAAACAGAGGCCCAAACCCCCTCCATTTCGCGCAATCAGGATGGCGTTTGAGGTTCAAGCTGATCAGGGAAGTGTCGATAAATAGCTCAACGCTGATTGCAGCATCTTCCGAGAGTCATTTCAGATGTACGCCACCATCACAGCCTCCTCTGCCAACGTCTTTGGTCCCCGGACCTCGGGCAACATGTACCGCCAGGTCGGTCTCGAAACCGGCGTCAGCGGTGCGTCGCCGCATCAGCTGATCGGCATGCTGCTCAATGGCGCGCTCGAAGCCATTGCCCAGGCACGGGGCGCCATCAAAGCCAAGCAGGTCGAAACCAAGTGCAAGGCCATCAGCAAGGCCGTGAGCATCGTCGACGAGGGCCTGAAGGCCAGCCTTGACCTGAAAACCGGCGGCGAACTGGCCGCCAACCTGAATGACTTGTACGCCTACGTGACCACCCGTCTGACGCAGGCCAATCTGCATTCGGATGACGAAATCCTGGAGGAATGCGCCAACCTCCTTGGCCCTTTGCGCGATGCCTGGAGCAGCATTGGCTCCGGCAACGTGGAACAAGCGCGCACAACCTACCTTGAAGGGGTTCGCCCATGAACGCCCCAGAACTGATCACCGCCCCTGACGAAGACATCCAAGCAGGAAGCCTTTTGAGTTACTACGAAGCCATCGAAACCGCCAGCCACGACATGCTGGAAGCTGCCCGCACGGGCGATTGGGACACCGTGGTCCGCCTTGAAGGCGCCTGCGCCGTGCTGATCTCTCAGCTCAAGCACGCGGCCGACCAATACCCGCTGGGCGCCGATGAACGCGCGCTCAAGAGCCGCATCATGCAGCGCATCCTGGTCAACGACGCCGAGATTCGCCACTTGGCCGAACCCTGGATCAATGACCTGAGCAAGATGATGGGCAGCAAGTCGGATCCTTCCCAGATGCATTGACCACAGCGGCCCATGGACGACTACCGAATCACCTCGCCTGTTGAAGTCGACGACTTCCTCAAGCGATTGCTCAATGCCAATGCCTTGATGACGCTGAGCGGTCCTGGCGGGACCAGCTACACCACCATGCTGTGGGCGGTCGATTCAACGCGTGGCATCGTGTGCTTCAGCGCCGAGACGGGTGACACCCGTTTGCAAGCGCTGCTGGAAACCGAAGAGGTGGTGGCCGTGGGCTATCTGGACAGCATCAAGCTCCAGTTCGACCTGGAAGGCGTGGTGCAGGTGCATGGCAATGGCACCGTGGCCCTCAACGCGCAATACCCGCGCACGCTTTACCGCTTTCAACGGCGCTCCAGCTTCCGCGTCAAGCCGCTGGTCAGCAGCACCCCGGTGGCGCACATGCGCCACCCCGCCCTGCCCGACATGAAACTGGATCTGCGCGTGCTGGACATCAGCCTGGGCGGTGTGGCGCTGTTCTTGCCGCACAACGTGCCCATGGTGTCCCCCGGCGTCAAGATTGGCCAGTGTTTTCTGGACCTGGACTCTGACACGCGCCTGGAGATCGGCCTGATCATCCACCACGTCAGCGTGATCAACCCCGAATCCCAAGGCGCCCGCCTGGGGTGCGAATTGATCAACGTGAACGGCGCCACCGAACGCGCCCTGCAGCAGTACGTCAACCAGACCGAAAAAAGGCGCCTGGCATTGGCCATGAGCCAGGACTGAGCCCACGGCTGGCACGCAGCGCCCCGAGCGCTGATAGCATCGCCGCATGACCGCTCATGACAAGACCCCCTCGGCGTGGGTGATCGCCACCCGCGAAAGCCGCCTGGCCCTGTGGCAGGCTGAACATGTTCGCGACCTGCTTCAAACCCGTTTCAGCCACCCCGTCTCCCTGCTGGGCATGACCACCCGAGGCGATCAGATCCTCGACCGCTCGCTGTCCAAGGTGGGCGGCAAAGGCCTGTTCGTCAAAGAGCTTGAAGTGGCCCTGGAGGAAGGCCGGGCCGATCTGGCCGTGCACTCGCTCAAAGACGTGCCCATGGAACTGCCCGATGGCTTCGTGCTGGCCTGCGTTCTGGAGCGTGAAGACCCCCGCGATGCCTTTGTGTCCAACGATTTCGCCACCCTGGACGCCCTGCCCCAGGGTGCAGTGGTGGGCACCTCCAGCCTGCGCCGCCTGACGCAACTGCGCGCATTGCGCCCCGATTTGAAGATCGAACCCTTGCGTGGCAACCTGGACACCCGACTGCGCAAGCTGGACGACGGCCACTATGCCGCCATCATCCTGGCCACAGCCGGCCTCAAACGCCTGGGCCTGGCCGAGCGCATCCGCCAGGTCATCGACACCAACGTCATGTTGCCCGCCGCCGGGCAGGGTGCCCTGGGCATCGAAGTTCGCCTGGATCACCCAGACCTGGTGACACGGCTGGCCACGCTCACGCACACGCCCACCTGGCTGGCCACGCTGGCCGAACGCGCTGTCTCGCGCGCCCTGGGTGGCAGTTGCTCCATGCCCCTGGCCGCTCACGCGCAGTGGTCAGGCAGCGATGCCGCCACGCCAGGCACCATGACGTTGCGCGCGCTGTTGGGCCACCCCGCCCAGAACCAACTGGTGCGCGCCCAGCTGCAAGGCTCACCCACCACGCCGGCCGAGGCCGAAGCCCTGGGCCAGCAAGTGGCGCAGCAGCTTCAGGCCCAAGCCGGCCCCGAGTGGCTGGCCGCGCTGGTGGCCTGAGCTGGCATGAGGCTGCTGGTCACCCGGCCCGAACCCCAAGCCAGCGCCTGGGTTGAGCAACTGCGGTCCTTGGGCGTGGATGCCCAGGCCCTGCCATTGATCGACATCCAGGCACCCACCGACCCGGCGCCCGTTCAAGCCCTGTGGCGCCAATTGCACCAGGCCCGCCTGCTGATGTTCGTCAGCCCCAGCGCGGTCGAATGGTTCTTCCGCCTGCGCCCGCCAGGCTGCCTTTGGCCAGAGCAGACCTTGGCCGCGGCCCCTGGCCCCGGCACGGCCCGGGCCTTGACGCAGACCGCGCAGGACGCCAAGGTGAGCCTGCCCCCCATCATCTGCCCCAGTGAGGACGCCGCCCAGTTCGACTCCGAAACCCTGTGGCCACTGCTGCAAACGCTCGATTGGCAAGGCCAGGCCGTCTGGACCATCAGCGGCGGTGATCGCCAGGATGCCAAGGGCCGGGCCTGGCTGAGCGAGCAATTGCGCTCGCGTGGCGCCACCGTCACCCCGCTGCTGACCTACCAGCGCCGTGCCGCGTCATGGTCGCCCGATCAGCAAACAATGGCCCAGGCCGCCGCACAGCAGCCCTCCGATCACCGCTGGCTGTTCAGCAGCTCTGAAGCCATTGACCACCTCACCGACACGCTGATGCCCGACCAATCCTGGCACGAGGCCACCGCACTGGCCACCCATCCACGCATCGGCGAGCGCGCCAGGCTGGCCGGATTTGGCCGAGTAATTGCGACACGCCCCACACCCGAGGCAGTGGTGGCCGCACTACGACCCGCGGAATCGGGCCGCGCCCACGTCGATACAATGAATCCATCGTGAGCGAAACCGACGTCATCCTTCAGCCTGAACCCGACTACCAACCCGTGGCCACCTCGGACTGGATGCGCTGGGCCGTCCTCGTCCTCACCGCGGTTTGCGTGGGTGGCGCCTGGCTGGCCTGGACCACCCAGAAAAAGGTCGACACCCTGGAACAGGAGTTGGTGCGCCGCCAGCAAGACAGCCAAAGCCAAGCTGCCGAAGCGCGCCTGCTGGCCAAGCAGGCCCAGGACATCTCTCGCGAGGCCGCCGCCCGCACCACCTTGCTCGAAACCCGGTTGGCCGAAGTCACCTTGCAACGCAGCCAGGTCGAAGACCTCATCAAATCGATGTCCCTGTCGCGCGACGAAAACCTGGTGGTGGACGTCGAAGCCGCGCTGCGCGTGGCCGTGCAGCAATCGGCCCTGACCGGCAGCGCCGAACCCCTGATCACCGCCATGAAATCGGCGGAAGACCGCCTGAGCCGCGCCCGGCAACCTCGGCTGGACGGCGTGCGCCGCTCGCTGGCCAAAGACCTGGACCGCATCAAAGCCACCCGCGTGGCCGATCTCTCGTCCCTCACGATTCGCCTGGACGAGGCCATTCGCCTGGTTGATGAGTTGCCACTGATCAGCCAGCCCGTTGACGAGTCTGGCCGAGCGTTGGCCCGCCCTACTGCCCCACCGCCCAAGGGCAAGGCCGCGCAACGCGCCAAACAAGCTGCCAGCAGTGCCTCCACTGTCGAATCGGCCGCATCAGACGCCCCGCTGGGCGATCAATTGATGCGTTGGGGCCAAAGCACCGCGCGGACCGCCTGGCAGGAAGCCCAGGCCCTGGTGCGCATCACCCGCATCCGCCAGCCTGAAGCCATCCTGATCACGCCCGAGCAATCGTTCTTCCTGCGCGAGAACCTCAAGCTGCGACTGCTGAACGCGCGACTGGCCCTGTTGAGCCGGCAATCGGCCTCGGCCGTGGCCGACGTGAACGTGGCACAAGCAGCCCTGGCCAAGTACTTTGACACCCAATCGCGCAAGACCCAGTTGCTGCAAAACCTGCTGACCGACGTGGCCACGCAAAGTTCGCAGACCCTGGTGCCCCGCCCCGATGACACGCTGGCCACCCTGGCCGCCATCGCCGGCGGGCGCTGAGCCGCCCCTGAAAGACACCGCCTTCCATGCGCACCATCGTCTGGCTCCTGTTGCTCGCGGTCGTGGCGGTTGTCGCCGCCTCTGGCCTGGGCGGCAACGACGGCCTGGTCAGCATTTACTGGCTGGGCTGGCGCACCGACCTGTCCTTCAACCTGTTCGTGATCGGGATGGTGCTGCTGTTCCTGGCCATCTACTCCACGATCCGTGGGCTGGACTCCCTGATCGGCCTGCCCCAGCGTGCCAAGCGCTGGCGCCTGATGCAACGCGACCGCGCCGCCCAGACAGCCCTGCGCGAAGCCCTGGCCCTCTACCTGGCCGCCCGCTACACGCGTGCCCACCGCGAAGCCCAGCGCGCCATCGCCATCCAGGCCGACACGCCCGATCTGGCCCTTGATGCCGAGTTCACCGCCTTGTCGCACCTGTTGTCCGCCGGCAGCCTGCACCGCCTGCAAGACCGCAAGCAGCGCGACGAACACCTGCAGCGTGCGCTTGACCTGTCTCTGCTGACGCGCCGCCCCCGCGCCACCGAAGAAGGCGCCCGCCTGTTGGCCGCCGAGTGCGCCATCGACGACCGCGACGCCACCCGCGCACTGCGCGACCTGGGTGAACTGGCGCCGGGCGTGGCCCGCCGCACGCAGGCACTGCGCTTGAAGCTGCAAGCCGCCCGCCTGGCACGACAGCCCCTGGAAGCGCTCAAGACCGCGCGCCTGCTGGCCAAGCACCAGGGCTTCACCGAAGGCGCCGCCGAAGGCCTGTTGCGCACCCTGGCCACCGAAACGCTGGAAACCGCGCGCGATGCCGAGCAACTGCGCAAGATCTGGCAGCAACTCGATCCCGCCGATCGACGCGACCCCATCGTGGTGGCCCGTGGCGCCACGCGCATGTCCGAGCTGGGCGCCCCCAAGGAAGCCCGCCAATGGCTGGCTCCTTTGTGGGATCAGATCAGCCGGCAAACGCCAGAAGCCAGTGAAGCCCTGGCCCGGGCCTTGTCGAACAGCCTGCTGGGCCTGGAGGCCGAATGGCTGCCGCGCCTGGACGCCGCCACGCCATCGGCCTTGCGCAGCGCAGGCCTGGCCCTGGCCGTGGGCTTGGCGCTCGCCGAACGGCAGCTCTGGGGCAAGGCCCGAAGCCTGCTGTTGTCGGCCGCCAATGACCTGCAACTGGACAGCCACCGCCGCCGCCGCGCCTGGACCCGCCTGGCCCAGTTGGCCGAACAAGAGCACCGTGCCGATGAAGCCGCGCGGTTCTACCGTCTGGCGGCCTTGGCTGATGCCTCTTGATTTCAAATATTTTGCGCCCGGCTTTACAAGACGCTTAAATCAATGCTACATTATTGGTCTTGGCGGCTGTAGCTCAGTTGGATAGAGTACTTGGCTACGAACCAAGGGGTCGTGGGTTCGAATCCTGCCAGCCGCACCAGAAATGACGAGGGTCAGCAAGTTAACTTGCTGACCCTTTTGTCATTTTCGGCCGCATTCAAGTGCCGCCACCCTGTGCCGATAACGTTGCATCAAGTCATGCAGACGGTGCACATGAGGTCCAAACTCCTTCCGCTTCTGAGTTTCAGAACGCACATCGCGATTGTTTTCGGTGGGCTGGTCATCGTCGTGGCCGCGGCCCTCACCTTCGCCCTGGGCCAGATGCTGAAAACCCAGATCCAGCGTGACTCTGGCGGCGCCCTCAGCGTGATCGCCAAGAATGCCTCGCAGATGCTGGCCGACGGCCTGTACGACCGCAGCCGCGAGGTTCAAGTGCTGACCGAATCCCCCGCCATCTGGAGCGGCGGCCTGGACGGCCCCGAGGTGGCACACAACCTGGCCCGCAGCCAGGCCATGCGGCCCAACAGCCTCTGGATTGGCGTGGCCGACACCGAAGGCGTGGTCAAGTCGGCCACTGGTGGCCTGCTGCTGGGCAAGAA
The DNA here is from genome assembly GCF_918741295.1 of Aquabacterium sp. CECT 9606. GTDB lineage: Bacteria > Pseudomonadota > Gammaproteobacteria > Burkholderiales > Burkholderiaceae_C > Aquabacterium. The sequence goes on along the minus strand of NZ_CAKKNB010000004.1, from coordinate 223,753 downwards.
CGTCAAGGAACGGCCCTGGTTCGCCGCCGGCATCCAACGCAACTTCGTGGGCGATGTGCACCCCGCCAAACTGCTGGCCTCGCTGATTCCCCGCCCCGCGACCAGCGAGCCTTTGCGCTTCGTGGACTTCGCCGCCCCCATCAAGGTCGGCGGCAAGGTGGTCGGCGTGCTGGGTGTCCATGGCAGCTGGGATTGGGCGCGCGACGTGGTGGAGTCGCTGTACCCCGCGAACGCCAAGGCACGCGAATTGTCGGCCTTCATCTTTGACCGATCAGGCGCCGTCATCTATGCGCCCAACGGCAAAACCGCCGAGTACGCCGAAGCGGGCATGCGCCTGCCCGTGAGCCTGTCCATCGCACCCGGCCGCGACGGCGAAGATCAACCCGCCTCGGTGATGAAGTGGCAGGACGGCCAGGAGTACCTGACCGCCGTCGTGCGCATGAAAGCCCGCAGCGTGGCCAGCGACATGGGCTGGTACGTGGTGGTGCGCGAGCCCGTGGGCATCGCCTTTGCCAGCAGCCACGATGCCATGCTGCGCAGCCTCATCGTCGGACTGGCGATTGCCTTCGTGACCGGCGTGATCGCCTGGATGGCGGCAGGCCGAGTGAGTGAACACCTGACCACCATGGCCCGCTCGGCCCGCGATGTGGAACTGGGCTTGCCCGGCGCCTCCATCGCCTTGCTGGACAGCAGTGCAGAGGTGCACGCCCTGTCGACCGCGCTCCACAACATGACCCGGCGCCTGATCACGCTCAATGAGCAGATGGAAGACAAGGTCAAGTTGCGCACGCAAGAGCTGGAAGCGGCCAACCGCGAGCTGGATCGGCAATCGCGCAGCGATCACCTCACTGGCGTGCTGAACCGCCGTGGCTTTGAGGCCCAACTGAAGATCGCCTTGTCATCGGCCAAGCGCCGCAGCAGCCCGATCAGCGTCATCATGGTCGATCTGGACCACTTCAAGCAGGTCAATGACACGCACGGACATGATGTGGGTGACCAGGTGATCCGGCACCTGTCGGACACCCTGCGCCAACGCGTGCGCGACTCAGACATCGTGGCCCGCATGGGCGGCGAAGAATTCATCGTGATGCTGCCGGACACCGACGCCAAGGGCGCCCAGATCCTGGCCGATGAACTGGTCAAGGTCGTGGCCTCGCGCCAGGCGCCGGTGGCCGGCAAGGTCACCATCAGCGCTGGTGTGTCACAACTGGACATGAAGGTCGAAGACCTGACCGAGATGCTCAAGGGCGCCGACGAAGCGCTGTACGTGGCCAAACGCTCCGGCCGCAACCAGGCGGTCTTGCACGACGCTGGCGCCATGGCCTCCATGGCTTGAGCAGCCCCGAAAGGTCAGTTGCCCAGGTAATCGCGCTTGCCGATCTCGACCCCGCCGTGGCGCAGCAGGTTGTAGGCCGTCGTGACGTGGAAAAAGAAGTTGGGCAACACGGCTTCCGTCAAGTACTGCTGGCCTTTTGACTCGACCACACGATCGCGCATCTTGATCGAGATGTCGCGCTCTTCGCTGCCATCGATCTGCTCGGGCTGCAGGGTAGCCAGGTAATCCACTGTCTTGGCGATGCGGGCCTGCAGCTCGGCGAAGCTGGTTTCAGTGTCTTCAAAGCGAGGGATCTCCACGCCCGCGAGGCGCGAGGCGCCGCCCTTGATCATGTCGCAGGCGATCTGCACCTGGCGGGTCAAAGGGAACATGTCGGGAAAGATGCGCGAGTTGAGCAGCGCGCTTTCATCGATCTTGCGGGCCTCGCAATGCGCGGCGGCCTTGCCCAGGATGGTCGACAGGTTGTTCAGGATGCGGGTGGCCACGGGCACGCTGGCCGAGTACATGGAGAGGGACATGGTGTGCTTTCTGAGGGGGTGGGGAGCCGCATTACACCCCAAGCGCGAAAAACCTGCACGAACAAGGCCCCTCTTGAAATCCCGCAGCCGGCCACTATCTCCTGCAGCAGACGCACGGTGCGTCGCCCTTCATTGCGACAGGAGAACTGCCATGTACCCTTCACTGCAAAGCCATGCCAGCGGCGTGTTCGGCGACTTTGAACGTCTGCGCCGCGAACTGGACGATGTCTTCGGCCTGGGCACCGCGCCCACCAGCATCCGGTCCGCCGGACCCGGCGCCTTCCCGGCCCTCAACGTGGGACACACCCCTGCCAGCGTCGAGATCTACGCCTTCGCCCCCGGCATTGATCCGGACCAGGTTGAAGTCACGCTCGACCGTGGCGTGCTGACCCTGGCCGGTGAGCGCCCATCCGCCGTGCCCGAGGGCAACGAGAAGGTCAGCGTGTACGGCCGCGAACGCCTCAGTGGCCGCTTCAAGCGCGCCGTGAGCCTGCCCGACGACGTGGACCCGGACCGCGTGCAAGCCAGCTACAGGGACGGTGTGCTGCACATCAGCATTGGCCGGCGCGAAGCCGCCCAGCCCAAGCGCATCACCATTCAATGAATGACCGAAACGCACATAGGAGTTGAGACCATGAACAACCAACAACTGCAGCAGACCGACAACTCGTCACGCCCCACCCGGGCCATGGTGCCCCGCGTGGACGTGCTGGAAGACCAGACCGGCATCACCTTGCTGGCCGACCTGCCGGGCGTGGCCAAGGAGCAGCTTGAGCTGAAAGTGGATGGCGACACGCTGCTGATCGAGGGCAGTGTGGGCACACTGACCCAGGAAGGCCTGGAGCCCACCTACGCCGAAGTGCGGCTGCCCTTGTACCGGCGCGCCTTCACGCTGAGCCGCGAGCTGGACTCATCGCGCATCGAGGCCAACCTGAAGAACGGCGTGCTGAACCTGCGCATTCCCAAGCAGGCGCATGCCCAGCCACGGCGCATCCCCATTCAGGTGAACTGATGCGCTGTGGGAGTGGGACAATGGCGGGGCCCCGTTCACCCTAGCCCTGAAAGTCAGCACGATGCCCATCCAATGGTTTCCCGGTCACATGCACCTGACCAAAAAAGCCATCGGCGAGCGCATCAAGGAAATTGACGTCGTGATCGAGCTGCTGGACGCCCGCTTGCCGGGCTCCAGCGCCAATCCCCTCCTGCACCAACTGACGGGCCACAAGCCCAAGCTGAAACTGCTGAACAAGCAGGACCTGGCCGACCCGGTGCGCACCGAGGAATGGCTGGCCTACTACAACAGCCAACCCGACACCCGCGCCCTGGGGCTTGATGCCTCGGTGACTGCCCCGGCGCAGCGCCTCATCCAGGCCTGCCGGGCCCTGGCACCCTTGCGTGGCGGCATGGCCAAACCCATGCGCGTGCTGATCTGCGGCATCCCCAACGTGGGCAAGTCCACGCTGATCAACACCCTGACCGGCAAGAAGGCCACCAAGACGGGCGACGAGGCCGGCATCACGAAGATGGAGCAGCGCATCGCGCTGGCCAACGACTTCTACCTGTTCGACACACCTGGCATGCTCTGGCCCAAGATCATCGTGGACAAGAGCGGCTACAACCTGGCGGCCAGTGGCGCGGTGGGCCGCAACGCGTATGACGAAGAAGAAGTGGCGCTGGAACTGTTGAACTACCTGCGGCAGCACTACGCGCCTTTGGTTGAGGCGCGCTTCAAGCTGGACAACACGGCCGGCCTGCAAGACGAAGAACTGCTGACCGAGATCGGCCGCAAGCGCGGTGCGGTGCTGGGCGGCGGGCGCATCAACCTGCAAAAGGCTGGCGAAATCGTGCTCACCGATTTCAGGGCCGCCACCATGGGCCGCATCACCTTGGAAACGGTGGACGAGTTCCAGGCCTGGTGGGCGGCCGGCATGGCGATCGAAGCCGAGAAAGCCAAGAAGAAAAACAAGAGCAAGAAAGGCACCCGCGAGGCCGATGCTGAAGCCGCCCAAAACGTCGATTCGGGCGATGAATGACGGGCGCCGTTTTCCAGCCCAAAGGCATCACGCCGACCGCTGAGCAGCGCGCAATCCAGCTGGAGCGCCACCGGCACGTCGTCGTCGAGGCCAATGCTGGCGCGGCCAAGACCACCACCCTGGCCTTGCGCCTGGCCCAGGCCTTGGAGCGCGGCGCCAACCTGACCCACATCCAGACATTGACCTACACGGACGCCGCCGTGGCCTCGCTGCGCCTGGCGCTGGACCGCATCGGCATCCCGGCTGCCGTGCGCAACAAGCTCCGCATCCAGACCTTCGACCAGTTCTGCGCCGAACGCCTGGCCAGCGTCGAAGGGCCTGGCGTGACACGCTACAACGCGCCCGAGCAGCTCAAGCCTCATGTGCTGCAGGCGATCGACCGCGTCTTGTCCAACGAGGACGAGCGCCACCGCGACGAATTCGCCATCGAAGGTTCGGGCGAAGGCGCGGTGGAAGGCCTGCTGGCCTCCTTCGCCCGCCTGAAAGGCACGATGCAACTGACCCTGGAGGCGGCGGACCGCCCTTTGACACCGGCCCTTGCCGATGAACTGGGCCACGACTACCTGACCCTGCGCACCTTTTGGGCTTATGAGCACCTGCGCCGTGGCGGCCACCCTGATCGCCACGCCTTCCGGGCGCCCGACGACGCCACGCACGACCTGGCCAAGCTGCTACTGACCGAAGACGCTTTGCTGGAAGGCGAGCACCCCCTCGCGCTGGGCCTGCACCTGGTCCTGCTGGACGAGATGCACGACACCAACCGCGCCATGTTCACGGTGCTGCAGCACCTGATGGCTCAGAACCCAGCCGCCTTCATCGGCTTTGGTGACCGCGACCAGGTGATCCACGCCACGGCGGGCGCCGACGCCAGCTTCATGGGCAGTGGCTTTGACCGCGAGATCGGCCCGGCGCGGCGCCTGCCCCTGACCAGCTCCTACCGCTTTGGCCGGACCTTGGCGCACCATGTGGGCCGACTGGCGGTGAAGGACTACCTGTCCCAGAGCCTCCACGACACCCCCGTCAACATGGTGCGCTACGAGCACCTCAAGGAAGCGCACTGGCACATCGCCAAAGTCATCGCCGAGCGCGAAGGCCTGGGGCCCCAATCGCATTTGTCGGAAATTGCGGTGCTGCTGCGGCAGCCTCACCAGTCTGTCGAGCTGGAGAACCACCTGCTGGACAAAGGCGTGGACTACCGCACCGCAGGCTTCGACCCCTACCTGATGCGACCCGAGGTGCTGTTCGTGCGCGGGCTGATCGCCCATGCGCGCGAGGAGTTCGCGGCCATCGAAGACGTGGCCACGCGCGTGCGCATCCTCCAATCGCTGCTGCTGTTTTGCGGCTCTTTTGTCGAGGCCGACACCGACGACCACGGCCAGCAGCAACAGGCCGAGCAATTGGCCATCAAGGAAGTGGCCGCGCAGCCCGTGCTGGTGCCCCACTTCGTGCAGAACCAAGTGCTGCGCAACGCCCCACCCCACATCCGGGGACTGATCTACGCCGCGCTGGACGTGATCCGAGCCAACGCCACCGATGTGCTGATGGAACGCTTCATCCAGGCCCTGGCGCCCCAGCAACTGGCCGCCCGCGTGATGGTGCGCACCGATGACATTGCGCAGGTGAGCGCCAACATCCAGGGCCTGATCCAGTCGGCCGCCACCTTTGACAACGTCGAATCGTTCTTTCGGGCCATGAACGCGCGCGAAGTGCGTCAAAAATCCATGCGCAGCAAGCACTGCGTGGTGCTGTCCAGCATCGAAGCCGCCAAGGGCCTGGAGTTCGAGCACGTCATCATGCCGGGCCTGAACAAAGGCGAATTCGCTGTGGGCGGCAACACCGCCGACAACCGCAACCTGCTGTATGTGGGCATGACCCGCGCCAAGCACCGGCTCACCATCCTGTACGACGTCGGCAAGCCCAGCAAATACCTCGTCGACGCCGGGCTGATTTGATCCCCGTCAGCCATCAGGCAGTTGCGCTCTGCCGCCCGGTACGCCCTGCCTGGAAAATGACCCCACGAGGAAAGCCTTTTTGCCCCTCGAAGGAGCCTTCATGAAACGCAGCCCTTTGTTCCCTCGCTTCCTCAGCAACCTGGTCATGGCAGGGGCCATGTTGCTGTCCGCGCCTGCAGGTGCCCAGGTCATCAGCGCCTCCGCCGAGGCCGAGGCCCTGGTCCAGAAGATCAAGTCCGGCGCGCTGCTCGCGATGAGTGACGAGCAAGTGCTCAAGACATTCAGCCAGCTGGACCCCCAGGCCATTCCCAGCTACCTGGAACTGGGCCTGAAGTCGCTCGACGAGTGCGAGATCTGGATGAAGCGCCAGGAGCGCTTGTCCAGTGGCTGGACGAGGCAACCCTTCGTCACCTACATCAAATATCGCCACCAGCCTCGTCAGGTCTACGTTCAGTGGCTCAAGGACAGCCCCAAGGCTGGCCAGGAAATCATCTACGACGAAACCAAGCGCAAGGACGCCAGCTATGGCCACCTCGGGGGTTTCTTCAACGTGACCTCGATGTGGACCTCCATCGACGGCGCCATGGCCAAGGGCAACTCCAACCACACCGTGCGCGATCTGGGCATGCAGTCGGTGGTGGGCATCCTGGTGGACAGCAACCGCCGGCGCCTCAAGGAAGGCCTGCCCACCGCGCCCAATCAGATCGAGATCGCCAGGATCAATGGTGAGCGCACTGCGGCCCTGACCTGGGTCACGCCCCCTGGCATGACCGGCAGCTACGCCGCCAAATCCAAGGTCTACGTGAACCTGGCCCAGCCCTGGATCCGCATGATCGAGTCCTGGGACGAACATGGCGAGATGAACGAACGCGTCAGCTTCGACAAGGTGCTTCCCGCCACCTTCACCGACGCGGATTTCGACCCTGAAAACAGCAGCTATGGGTTTTGAGCCCAGGCCATGTGATGATTCGGGCCACTGAGACCAATGAGAACGACATGGCCACACCCCAAGACCACATCAGCATGGCGCTGTTCTGCGACTTCGAAAACGTCGCCCTCGGCGTGCGCGATGCGCAGTACGACAAGTTCGACATCAAGCGCGTGCTGGAGCGCCTGCTGCTCAAAGGCAGCATCGTCGTCAAGAAAGCCTATTGCGACTGGGAGCGCTACAAGGGCTTCAAAGCCACCATGCATGAGGCCAATTTCGAGCTGATCGAGATCCCGCACGTGCGCCAATCCGGCAAGAATTCAGCCGACATCCGCCTGGTGGTCGATGCGCTCGACCTTTGCTACACCAAGTCGCACGTCAACACCTTCGTCATCATCTCGGGCGATTCCGATTTTTCGCCGCTGGTGTCCAAGCTGCGCGAGAACGCCAAGTACGTGATCGGCGTGGGCGTCAAGCAATCGACCTCGGACCTCTTGATCGCCAATTGCGACGAATTCATCTTCTACGACGACCTGGTGCGCGAAAGCCAACGCCAGGCCGCGCGGCGCGACACGCGCGACAACCGCGAGCCCCAGCAAAACCGCCGCACGCCCGAAGAAGAAGCGCGCCGACGCGAAGAGCTGCACGCCCACCGCACCAAGGCCGTGGAGATGGCCGCCGAAACCTACGAGGCCATGGTCACGGACCGCGACGAAGGTGGCCGCATCTGGGCCTCGGTGCTCAAGGAAGCCATCAAGCGCCGCAACCCGGGCTTCAACGAGAACTACTACGGCTTTCGCACCTTCGGCAACCTGCTGGAAGAAGCGCGTGCCCGTGGCTTGCTGGAGTTTGGCCGCGATGAAAAATCCAGCGCCTATGTGTACCGCAGCAGCGGTGTGCCACCGCGCGCCGAAGACAACAGCGCCGCCGAGGCCACGTCGGATCAGGCCCGTGCCCAGACAGCCCATGGCGAAGGTGAGGCGCAGCCATCCAACGCCGAGCCTTCGGTCCGTGAAGAGCGCGGCGAGGGTGGCCGCCGCCGTGGGCGCGGTGGTCGTTCGGCCTCAGGCCGTGGGCAGCAGCAAGGCGAACGCAGCGAAACTCGCCGCCCACAGCATGAGGCCGACGCAGGCCGTGGGCGCGACGGACGCGCGGCACCGCAGGGCGATCGCCAGCCCGCCGGACAGGAACACGCCAGCCCGCCCGAGCCCGTGAACGCACCGGTGAACCCGCCCAACGCCAGCCCCAGCCCGGCGCAGGGCGACCTGGCCCTCCCCCCCGCCGCCAAGAAAACGCCGCGTGCTGCCGCCAAGAAATCCCCTGCCCGCAAGAGCGCGGCCAGCAAGGCAGCAACGGCGCCAGCCACCGCAGGCGACGCACCCGCGGCCCGCAAGGCTGCGCCCCGCGCGCGGCGGCCGCGCAAAGCCGCTGACGACAACCCCGCATGAAACGCGTTGCATGCTGGGCGAAATAGCGCCCAAGCGTGCAACATTTCACACGCGCATACCCAGGGTTGTCTGCATGCTTGAGGGTGTCAAGCCGATATACAGGGCTTGATCCGATAAACATGGAGGAACCTCATGCTGGGCTCATGCCGCATTCACAAAGCAGAGGGTTCTTCCACGGGCCATCGGAGCAGTTTCCTGCTTGACCAGCACGAGTCGGTCGGTCTGACCGACTCGTCGAGCTTGAATTCAACTCTGACAAAAAATGGATCCCTGGCGCTGCTGGCCGTCACTCCACACTCAATCAGTGAAGGACATTCAGCATGAGCCAAGCTACGCATTCGTGGATCACCCGCCTTTTTGACAACGCCAGGTACCGCCGGCAACTGGCCGAGGCCGAGCAAGCCAGGCTGGATGCTGAGATTGCGTTGGCCGACATGAAGGGTCAACTCAGCGCCATCAGAAAGGCCCAGGCCGTGATCGAGTTCTCGCTGGATGGCAAGGTCCTCACCGCCAACGACAACTTCCTGAACACGCTGGGCTACTCGCTGGCCGAGATCCAGGGCCAACACCATGGCCTGTTCGTGGACCCGGCCTACCGCGCCACCGTGGAGTACCGTCTGTTCTGGGAAAAGCTGGGCCGCGGTGAGTTCGATGCAGGCGAATACAAGCGCATCGGCAAGGGCGGCAAGGAGGTCTGGATCCAGGCCACCTACAACCCCATCATGGACGCCCATGGCAAGCCCTTCAAAGTGGTGAAGTACGCCAGCGACATCACCACCGCCAAGCTGCAGGCCGCCGATTTCTCGGGCCAGCTGTCCGCGATCAACAAGGCCCAGGCGGTGATCGAATTCACGCTGGATGGCAAGATCGTCAACGCCAACGAGAACTTCCTGAGGACGCTGGGCTATTCGCTGGCCGAGATCCAGGGCCAGCACCACGGCATGTTCGTCGACCCGGACCACCGTGCCAGCCTGGAATACCGACTGTTCTGGGAAAAACTCGGCCGTGGCGAGTTTGATGCCGGCCAATACAAGCGCATTGGCAAGGGTGGCAAAGAGGTCTGGATCCAGGCTTCTTACAACCCCATCATGGACATGAACGGCAAGCCCTTCAAGGTGGTGAAGTACGCCACCGACACCACGGCCCAAGTCAACGCGGCCCGAATGTTGGCGCAGGCTGTGGAACAGGCTCAAAGCGTGACCTCGGCTGCCCAAGGCGGTGACCTGAGCCAGCGCATCCCCATGGCCGGCAAGACCGGCCCGATCGAAGTTCTTTGCGCCGGCGTCAATGCCCTGCTGGAAACCACCAGCGTCATCTTCGACGATGTGGGCCGTGCCCTGAGCGCCTTGTCGGCCGGTGACCTGAGCCAGCGCATCACCCGTGATTACAGCGGTGTCTTCGGCCAAGTCAAGGAAGACGCCAACGCCACCAGCGAGAAGCTGTCCAGCATCATCGACGACGTGGGCCGCGTGCTCGGCGCCATGGCCTCGGGCGACCTGGGCCAGCGCATCACGCGCGATGCCGAAGGCACGTTCGAGCAAGTCAAGAACGACGCCAACACCACCTGCGAGAAGCTGGCCAGCATCATCGACGAAGTGCGCGGTGCGGCCGATGCCTTGTCGGGCGCGGCCAGCCAGGTCAGCGCCACCGCGCAATCGCTGTCGCAAGCGGCCAGCGAGCAGGCTTCTTCCGTGGAAGAAACCACCGCCTCCATCGACATGATGTCGATCTCCATCACGCAGAACAGCGACAACGCCAACGTCACTGATGGCATGGCCACCAAGGCCAGCACCGAAGCCGGTGAAGGCGGCGAGGCCGTCACGCAAACCGTGCACGCCATGAAACAGATCGCGCAAAAGATCAGCATCGTGGACGACATCGCCTACCAGACCAACCTGCTGGCCCTGAACGCCGCCATTGAAGCGGCGCGCGCGGGCGAGCATGGCAAGGGCTTTGCCGTGGTGGCCGCCGAAGTGCGCAAGCTGGCCGAACGCAGCCAGGAAGCCGCCAAGGAGATTGGCGACCTGGCCAGCCACAGCGTGTCCACCGCAGAGCGAGCGGGCAAGTTGCTGGGCGAGATCGTGCCCTCCATCCAGAAAACCAGCGGCTTGGTGCAAGAAATCGCCGCGGCCTCATCCGAGCAAAGCCAGTCGGTGTCACAGATCAGCAGCGCCATGTCGCAGCTGAGCAAGGCCACGCAGCAAAACGCCTCGGCCTCTGAAGAACTGGCCGCCACGTCCGAAGAGTTGTCGGGCCAGGCCGAACAGTTGCAACAATCGGTGGCCTTCTTCCACCTGGGCGAAGAAGCCGCCCCGGCCAAGAAGGCCAAACCCGATGCCGACCAGGGCAAGCGCCGCGCCAATGGCGCACCCTCGGTCATGCGCGCCGTGGCATCATCGTCCAAGCCAGGCGCCCCAAGGGCCATCAGCGGCAACTTCCGGCCTTACTGAGCGAGGAGCTGATCATGGTTGAGCTGCGTGACGACACGTACCGCCAGATCACAGGCCTGATGTACCAAACCATGGGGCTGTCGCTGGGCGACGCCAAGAAGCCCTTGGTGTCATCGCGCCTGGGGCCTCGCATCCAAAGGTTGGGCATGGAGGGTTTTGATGATTACCTGGCCTTGATTTCCAGCGATCACGACGAGGGTGAATTCCAGGTCGCGGTAGACCTGCTGACCACCAACGAGACCTACTTCTTCCGCGAGCCCGAGCACTTCGCCTTGCTCGAAAAAGAGATCGATGCCCAGCGCCTGAAAGCGCCTTCGATCTGGAGCGCCGCCAGCTCGTTTGGCGACGAAGCCTTCAGCATCGCCATGCTGCTGGCCGACCTGCAGCAAAAGGGCCGCATCAGTTCGAGATGGTCCATCCTGGGCACCGACATCAGTGACAGGGTGCTGCGCAGCGCCAGCCAGGCCATCTACCCTGAAGAGCGCCTGCGCCACGTTGCGCCCCGGCGCCTGAAGCAGTACTGCCTGCGCGGCGATGGCGATGCCGAAGGCCTGGTCCAGATCCAGCCCAAGCTGCGCGAGCACGTGCGTTTTGGCCAGCTCAACCTGTGCCAGCCCATCGAAGACCTGGGGCCGTTCGACATCATCTTTCTGCGCAATGTGCTGATCTACTTTGACGCGCCCACCAAGCGCGAGGTGGTGGACCGCGTGCTGACCCAACTGAAGCCCGGCGGCCTGTTTTTCATCGGCTCGGCCGAAGGTCGCGTGGCCTGCGACACGCCCTTGAAATCCATCGCCACAGGCGTCTTCCGCAAGGTGGCCGGGTGATGGCGGAACAGTGCTTCCACACCTTTTTGCACCCCGGCGATGTTGTGTGCGCCCACCGTGGTGACCGGATCGAAACCCTGTTGGGCTCGTGTGTGGCCATCATCCTGACCGACCCACACCGCACGGTGGGCGCGATGTGCCACATCGTGCACGCGCATTCGGCCAACGCCAAAGCGCGGCTCACCACCTCCCACGCCAGCACGGCCCTGGCCACCATGTACCAGTTGCTCAAGACCGAGGGCTTTGCCCCCCAGCTGTGCAAGGCCTACGTCTATGGCGGCGGCAACATGTTCCCCACCCTGTCGCACCGGCGCCCGGTGGGCGATGCCAACGTCAGCTGGGTGCTTGACGCCCTGCAGCGCGATCGCGTGGACCTGATCCACCATGACGTCGGTGGTGATGCCTATCGACGCCTGGCCTGGACCGTCGGTACCGTGGCGCCGCAGGTGAAGGCCGTGAAAGTAGCCTGAGGAAGGTTGCCCAACCCCGATCTGCAAAAACAATCAGACCGGGGTTTTCTTCTTTCGGCGCCATGCAAGCGCCAGCGCCCCACCCCCCAACAAAGACAGAACGACCGCATTGGGCTCAGGCACCGAGCTTGGGATCAGCATATAAGGTCTGGACACCCCTGAAACAACATGCTGCGCGTTGCCAACGACCCACCCCTGGTCATTGATGCCCACGGCATTGACGAGCACCCACTCCGACCCTTCTGCATATTGGTTGAGGTCGATGACGCTCTGACCGTCCCACAACGTCGCGACGGCTTGCCCGCCTTTGTAGCTGCTTCCGACGATCTGGCCCAGGTTGTTGATGTCCCCGGCAGCACCGGAGACAGACCCGGCGAGCAAACCAAGTTCCGTGATGTTGCCGTTGTCCCAGCGCACGGCGTGGCCACCGCTATCCCCGATGATCTGACCGGCATTGTTGATGTCGAACGCCGCACTGCCATCGCCTTCATGGAGCACGCCCAGGTCTGTCGGCACGCCACTTGTCCACAGCGTGGCTCGACCCTGGGAGAAATCCATCTCGCTGCGTCCCACCACCAGCCCGGCGTCATTGATGGCGGACGCGCTGCTGCCAAGGTGCGCCCCGCCCACGGACGGCAGGATGGCGGCTTGGGCACTGTGCGATTGCCAAACCAGCGCATGCGCGGTGCCACTGACACTGCCCGTGCCCACAATCTGGCCAGAAAGGTTGATGCTTTCCGCCTGGCTTTCATCGTTGATATCGCCGGGTGACCGCAATTGCTGAACAACAGAGTTGTCCCAATAGCTCGCCTGGTTTCCACGTCTGCTGGAGTTATAACCAACGCCTGCACCCAGGTCATTGATGGCCAAGCCCCCGCTGTAACTGCTCACCTGCATGGCGGAGGTTTCAGTCCAGACCATGGTCGAGGTGACGTCCGCGACCCAGGACCCGCCAACTGCTTGTCCAACGTTGTTGATGCCCGCCACCCAGCCCGAGGCATATTCCCCGCCCTCCACGCCCAGCTCCACGAATCGGTAAGGCGGGGAAGTGGCGGCTTGAGCGCTGGCCGCCAAACCTGTGGCAGCCACGAAGGCCAGTAATTTTCGGCGCAGGCCCATGTTGCGGCTTAGCAATGTGGTCGACATGTGGATTCACCCTGAAGTTTTTAATGACAAAAAGCATCGTACAGGGGCTGGCGAGTTCATCAAGCTGAAGACTGCTTCCCTTTGTAAATGGCCTGCCCGTGGAAATCCGCGAAAATGGCGACCATTGCCCGCAACCCACCATGAGGCCCCATGAACGAAGCTTCTCTACACACCCCCAGCCTGCCCGACCGCCTGTCCATCGACCCGCGCAGCGCGCATTACAACGCCGCTGTGTTCGAGCGTGACATCGGCATCCGCTTCAATGAAAAAGAGCGCTTCGACGTCGAAGAATACTGTGTCAGCGAGGGCTGGATCAAGGTGCCCGCCGGCAAAAAGGTCGACCGCAAAGGCAAGCCCCTGCTGCTCACCTTGAAGGGCAAGGTCGAAGCGTTTTACAAGTGACTGAAGGCTGTTGACCCAACCACACAATCAGCCCCACGATGAAACCCCTACCCCGCAAACTGCTGGCAGCCATCGCCTCCGCAACAGCCTTGTTGACATCACTTCCCGCCACCGCCGCCCAACACGGCCCAGCGCCCATTGCAGCCAAGCTCAATGAAGCCGGCCCCTACGAGGTCAGCGACTACTCAATCCCCAATGCCGACGCAGAAGCCAAGGGCTACGGCGGCGGCACCGTCTACTACCCCAAGGCCTCTTCAGGCGAAACCTTCGGCATCGTGGCGATGATGCCCGGCTTCCTGGCCTTCCAGGCCGTGTACGCCAAGCTGGTCCAGAAGATCGCATCGCATGGCTTCATCGTGGCCAGCCTTGACAGCGTGGGCCGGGCCGACTTTCCCGAAGCACGCGCGGCACAGTTGGCGGTGGGCCTGGCGCACGTGGCCCAACTCGCCCGGGGTGGCCAAGTGCCTTACGCCTCGGTGGCCGATCCTTCGCGCCGCGCCATCATGGGCAACTCCATGGGCGGTGGCGCCGCCTTGTCAGCCATGCTCGTTGACCCAAGCCTGAAGGCCGCGGTGGCCCTTCAGCCCTGGCACACCGTCAAAAGCTTTCCAGGGGTCAAGACACCGACCTTGGTCGTGGCCTGCCAGACCGACGGCATTGCGCCCAACAAGGCGCACTCCGACGCTTTCTACGCCAGCTTGCCCGGCAATCTGCCCCGGGCTGAAATCGAGGTCAAGGACACCGGCCACCTGTGCGCCACCTTCCTGACCAGCGAGGCCAACCTGAACACCATGGGCAAATCGGCCGTGGCCTGGCTCAAGCGCTTCCTGGACGAGGACATGCGTTACGACCCGATGGTGAAGGGCGGCATCAACCAGGGCGAGTTCAGCCGTTTCACCGTCGAGGGCTTCTGATCACGCGGGGTTGAGCGAAGTGCCGCATGGTGCGCTCAAGCGCCATTGTGGCGCGCCTGCCAGGCCCGCAAGGCCTGCCGGTAGTCGTCCATGGCCATGTCGTGGAGGTCGAAGATACAGGGCTCGCAGCCATTGCCGCAGCAGGCGTCGAGGTCAGGCTGCTCGGGCGGCAAAGGCATCGGGTCGGTGTCGGGGATGGCGGAATCGGTGCTCATGGCGGCTATTTTCGCGCACATGCGGACACACGGCATTGGCCAGGCGCGGACAGAATCCCCTCCCATGTCACGAAGCAGCAAACGGCGCCCACCCGCCGCCCCACCCCAACGCACCGCCGCCCTGATCTCGCGCTCCCTGGCCTACGTGGACGCGCACCTCGACCAGGTGCTCGATGCCCACACCCTGGCCGACCAGGCCGCGATGTCGCGCCACCACTTCCACCGCATGTTCCAGGCGCAAGTAGGCTGCAGCGTCGCCAGCTACGTCACGTGGCGCCGTCTGCAACGTGCCTGCGCGCTGCTGGTCAGCGGCCCCGAGCCGGTGCTGGAAATCGCGCTGGCGGCAGGCTACGAATCGGCCCAGGCCTTGGCCAAGGCCATGCGGCGCGAACTGGACACCACGCCCACCGCCGTGCGCCGGGGCGACAGCGCGCCCTGGACCAGCCTGCTGACGCCCGATCGGCTGCAGCACCTCATTCCCTCCATTCACCAAACAGGAACCCCCACCATGCAAGTCACCCGCTTCACCACCCTGCCCCCGGGCATCCAGGCCCTCACCGCCACCGCGCGCGGCATGGTCGCCAACACCATGACCCGCGCCGCCCAAAGCGCCTTTGGCGAATTGATGGCCGCCGTGGTGCCCACTGGCCTGATGGCGCAGGCGCGCAGCTTCATCAGCATCGTGCCCGACGAGCACCAGGGCCCCGATGACCCGCATTGCCGCTACGTGGCCGGCATCGTGTTTGGCCACGAGATGGCCAGCGGCCAGGGCACCAGCCAGCAACCCGACCTGCCCTTGAGCGGCACACTGGCCTGGCAGACCCTGGAGCCGGGCCGCTACGCCGTGTTCACGCACATCGGGCCTTACACCACGTTGTACCAAGCCTGGGACGCCATCTACGCCGACTGGCTGCCGTCTTCAAACCTCACCCTGCGTGACGTGCCGCCCATGGAGCTGTGCATCAACACCCCGCAGACCACGCCGCCTGAAAAACTGCACACCGAGATCTGGCTGCCCGTGAACGACTGACCAGTCCTGCAGTCATCACGCCGACACACGCGAACGACAAGCTGCCGGGCTTCACCCTTTGTCATGCGTTCAATTGGAGTTGTCGATGAAAGCAGTTCAGAAGAAGGCCTTGCTGGCCGCGACCGTCCTGGCCTTGAGCTTGGACACCGCCGCCACGGCCCAGGCCCAGATCCGCGTCACCGAAGTTGCCCCCTGGGGCAGCAGCGCCAGCAACCCGGCCATCCCCTATGCCACCGACTGGTTCGAGTTGACCAACTTCGGCAGCAGCGATATCAGCATCAGCGGCTGGAAGATGGACGACAGCTCCAATGGCAGCGCCAAGGTGTCGCTGGTCGGCATCTCCACCATCAAGGCCGGTGAGTCAGTGATCTTCACCGAGACCGCCGCCTCGGCCAGCTTCCTGAGCACCTGGTTCGGTGCGAACGCACCCGCCGGCTTGCAGATCGGCACCTACACCGGCAGCGGCGTGGGCCTGAGCCAGTCGGGTGACGCGGTCAACATCTACAACGCCAGCAACGTGCTGCAGGCCAATGTGGTGTTCGGCGCTTCTGACGCCACCTCGCCTTACCAGACCTTCGACAACGCCATCGGGCTGAACAACACCACCATCACACAGTTGAGCGTGGTCGGTGTCAACGGCGCCTTCGCGGCGGCCAACCATGCCATCGAGATCGGCTCGCCCGGCAGCATCGCCGCCGTGCCCGAACCCGAAAGCTACGTGCTCGCGCTGGCCGCCCTCGGCCTGTTCGGTGTGATGGCTCGCAAGCGCCAACAGCGCTGATCACTCGGCGAAGGCACGCACACCATGAAGATCAAACACTTGACGATGGCCCTCGTGGCCGCGCTGGCCAGCCTGGGCGCGCATGCGGCCAGTTCCATCAACCTTGGCAACTACCAGGTCACGGGCACCTATGGGCTCGACATCCTGGGCAACACCAGCACGGGTGTGTCGGGCCTGGAAGCCTCGGCCGTCACCTACGCGCGCGACCGCGGCACCCTGTTCTACGTCGGTGACGAAGGCACGGGTGTGGTCGAGGTCTCGCTCACGGGCCAGACGCTCGGCACCATGGCCTTCAACTGGTCCAACACCGGCAGCAGCAAGCACGACACCGAGGGCCTGACCTACCTGGGCAACGGCGTGCTGGTGGTGAGCGAAGAGCGCCTGTACGACGCCTACCGCTTCACCTACGCCGCCAATGGCACCGCCAACCTGGCCAACGCGTCCGTGTCCATCAGCAATGCCAACGTGGGCAACGATGGCCTCGAAGGCATCAGCCACGACCCACGCAACGGCAGCTTCGTGATGGTCAAGCAGGACGTGCCCGAGGACATCCGCAGCGGAACATTGACCTTCGGCAACAACCTGGGCGGCGTGGCCAACACGACGACCTTGTTCGATCCCACGCTGATGGGCCTGTCGACCTTGTCCGATGTGCAGACGCTGTCGCCCGTGGACGCGTTGGCCGGCACCGCCGCAGCCGACAATCTGCTGGTGCTGAGCCTGGGTTCGCGCAAGCTGGTCGAGGTGAACCGCCAGGGCCAGGTCCTGAGCTTCTTCGACCTGTCCAACGTGCTGCCCCACAACGGCATCGAAGGCGTGACCGTGGACGAGAAAGGCACCATCTACCTGGTGGCCGAGCAGATCCAGGACGGTTTCGGCCCGGCCAATCCGCAGTCGCAGCTGATCGTGCTGTCGGCCATGCCGGTGCCCGAGCCCGAGTCCTACGTCATCGCGCTGGTGGGGCTGGGTTTGCTGGGCGTCCTCTCGCGTCGCAAACCACTATTCACTTGCCCCAGCTGTCCTTCAAGCCCGTCACCCGGTTGAACACGGGCTTGCCGGCCACATGGTCCTTGCGGTCGGCCACGAAATAGCCGTGCCGCTCGAACTGGAACTTCTGGTCAGGCGCGGCCTGGGCCAGTGAAGGCTCCACAAAGGCCGTGACGACCTTCTTGCTGTCGGGGTTCAGGCTGGCCAGGAAGTCCTTGCCACCGGCATCCGGTTGCGCATCGGTGAACAGGCGGTCGTACAGGCGCACCTCGGCGGCCACGCCATCGGCCACGCCAACCCAGGTGATGGCGGCCTTGACCTTGACGCTGTCGGCGCCGGGTGTGCCACTCTTGGTGTCGGGCACCACGGTGGCGTGAACCTCGATCACGCGGCCATCGGCGTCTTTGGCGCAGCCGGTGCACTCGATCACGTAGCCGCCCTTCAGGCGCACCTTGTTGCCGGGGAAGAGGCGCTTGTAGCCCTTGGGCGGCACTTCCTCGAAGTCCTCGCGCTCGATCCACACTTCCTTGCCCAGCGTGAAGTGGCGCACTGGCGATTCAGTGCCTTCGGGCGGGTGCGGCAGGGCGGGCAGCGCGCAGGGCTCCAGGTGGCCGTTTGAAAAAACCTCGTCCCAGTTGTTCAGCACCAGCTTGACCGGATCGAGCACGGCCATGCCACGGTGGGCCTTGTTCTCCAGGTCGTCACGCAAGGCGATGTCCAGCGTGCTGTAGTCGATCCAGCTGTCGGCCTTGGTCACGCCAATGCGTTCGCAGAACAGCTGGATGGCCTCGGGCGTGTAGCCACGGCGGCGCAGGCCAACGATGGTAGGCATGCGCGGGTCGTCCCAACCTTCAACCGTGCCTTCGTCCACCAGTTGCTTGAGCTTGCGCTTGCTGGTGATGACGTAGGTGAGGTTCAGACGCGCGAATTCGTACTGCTTGGGCGTGGGTTGTTGCAGCAGGCCCAGTTCGGCCAGTCGGTCGAGCAGCCAGTCATAGAAGGGGCGCTGGTCCTCAAACTCCAACGTGCAGATCGAATGCGTGATCTGCTCCAGGGCGTCTTCGATCGGGTGCGCGAAGGTGTACATCGGGTAGATGCACCACTTGTCGCCCGTGTTGTGGTGGGTGGCGCGGCGGATGCGGTAGATGGCCGGGTCGCGCAAGTTGATGTTCGGCGCGGCCATGTCGATCTTGGCGCGCAGCACCATGCTGCCGTCGGCATGCTGGCCATCGCGCATTTCGCGGAAACGGGCCAGGTTCTGCTCGGGCGTGCGCGAGCGGAAAGGGCTGTCCTTGCCGGGCGTGGTGAAGTCACCGCGGTTGGCGCGCATTTCTTCGGGGGTCTGCTCGTCCACATAGGCCAGGCCAGCACCGATCAGGGCTTCGGCCGCGCGGTACATGAAATCGAAGTAATTGCTGGCGTAGTAGAGGTGGTCCTGCTGCTGGCCATTGAAGTTCGATTGCCAGCCGAAGCCCAGCCACTTGACCGAGTCCAGGATGCTGTCGACGTATTCCTGTTCTTCTTTTTCAGGGTTGGTGTCGTCGAAGCGCATGTGGCAGACGCCGCCGTAATCGCGTGCCAGGCCAAAATTCAGGCAGATGCTCTTGGCATGGCCCACATGCAGGTAGCCGTTGGGCTCGGGCGGGAAACGGGTGCGGACCTTGGCCGGATCGGGTTGCCCGCTCAGTTGGTGTTGGGCGTCACCGGGTGTGCCGGCCCATCGGCGGCTGGCATACGTGCCCTGCTCCAGGTCGCGGTCAATGATGCCGCGCAGGAAGTTGCTGGGTTTGTGGGGGGTCGAATCATCAAGGGGAGCGTTCATCCCCCGATTCTATTCATTCACCGGTTCGGGTTGGCCAGTTGCTGCAGCATGGCCAGCAACTGCCCGGTGCCGGCCGCCCCCAGTGGCCGCGCGGCCAACTGGTCTTGCTGCACCACGGCCTGGGTGATCGCCACCAGGTCGGTCTGCCCTTTCGCGGTCAAGGCCAGGCCAAAGGCGCGGCGGTCTTCGGGGACATCCAGGCGCTCCACATAGCCCAGATCCTCCAGGGCATCCACCAACATCACCGCGCCGGAGCGGGCGATGCCCATCACTTTGGCCAGCTGGGTTAGCTTGAGGCCCGGGTTGCGCGAAATGATGATCAGCGCCGAGAACCGAGGCGGGGTGATGTTCCACGGGGCGAGGGACTGGATGAACAGGTCGTTCAGGGCCAGTTGCGCGCGGCGAACCCCGTAGCCCACCAGGGAGTCCAGCACGCCGTAGTCAATGCCCGGCACCTGGGGATTGAAAAATGCATCGATGGAAACGTCGTTCTTGTTCATTGGGGCCCTGGGTAACTTGTGCGGCGGATTTTAGTCGCAGTGCCAAAACACCAATTTCAAACATCGCCATCGCAAACACTTAGAGAGAATTGATGCTTGTTTCAAACGATCACCCCTCAAGCAAGGGGGTAGCTTGGCCAATCAAGGGTTCGCCCTCGCAGGCGATGCAAACGGTGCTTCTCACAATGGCCGGGGCGCGAAAAACATCACACAAAGCTGCCCGAGATCGGCCTCAATGCTCAGCACCCATTACCAAAAAGTACGGTCCCTCAGCGTGTTCGACATCATGCGGATGCACGCCATCTTCTCGGCCAACTACGCCAATGGACCCATGGACACCTTCATGAGCGACCTGAGCCGCAAGGACGGTGTGTTCCTGGTCCGCAAGAAATCCACCGACGAGATCGTGGGCTTTTCAACGCTGGGCATCCACGAGTTCCAGCACCAGGGGCGCACCGTGCGCGGCCTGTTCAGCGGTGACACCATCATCGAGAAGGCCTACTGGGGCTCGCGCAGCCTGCAGACCGCGTTCGCGCTCAAACTGTTCACCGAGGCCCTCAAGCGCCCTTTCTCGCGCCAATACTGGCTGCTGATCTCCAAGGGCTACAAGACCTATCTGCTGCTGTCCAAGAACTTTCCAGAGCATTACCCCAAGCGCGGGCAAGACAACCCACGGCTGAAGGCGCTGGTGATCAACTACTGCGATGCGCTCTTCCCCGGCAAGCTGGACCGCGAGTTGATGACGCTGGATTTTGGCGACAACGCCAATTGCCTGAAGCAGGATGTGGCCGGCATCGATGACGCGCTGAGGGCGCGCGAGCCCGACGTGGCTTTCTTTGAACAGCTCAACCCGAACTGGCAGCGCGGCACCGAGCTGCCGTGCATTGGCCGCGCCGACCTGGGCATGTTTTTGTGGGCGATCTGGCCCTTCTTGTGGAAGGCCGTTTTCAAACCGGCCAAGAAAGCAGGCGCCAGGGCCGGCGTCAATCAGGTCGTCTGACCACTGCCATCTTCAGCTGGTGCGGGCGAGACCGCCACCCCTTCGCGGGCCCGCTCTGAATAGCGGTTGAAACGCCAGGCGCTGGATTCCATGGTGATGCGGCGCCAGGTGCCGCGTTTTTCACCGGGGGTCATCTCGGGCCACAACTGCACCTCGTCAAAGGTGCGGCCACAGCCTTTGCAGATGTCATCGCCCTGGCTGGTCGAGCAGATGGCGATGCAGGGCGTGTCGGGCGTGGTTTCGTACCATGCCAGCCAGGCCTGCTTGGCCTTGGGGGGCATGGTCGCTTCGTCGCACGAGGGTTCGCGGTAATACACCATCAAGGCGTATACCTCGGCCAGCGCACCCACTTGCGGACATGACTGGATGCCGTCCACGGACGGGCTGCGCTCGCGCCACCAGTTGATCGCCGATTCGATGTCCGTGATGTGGATGCCAGCCATGGTGGCGTTTACTCCTGCGCCGCGAGCAGTGCGGCCAAGGCGGCTTCAACGTCGGCCTGGGCCACGCCAGCGGCCAGGGCCACCGGTGCGCCAGCCAAGGCCTGCACGCCCTCCTGCTTGAAGCGCTTGACCCAAGTGCCTGCTTCGCGCCCCTCGGCAAAGGCCTGGCTTTGCAGCAGCACGCCGCCATCGGCCGTGGTGAGCTTGAAGTAGAACTGGCCATCGGCCTCGCGGTATTGCTTGAACACCGGCACGGCCGCTTTGCTGGCCTGGGCGGCCTGGGCTTTGGGGGCCGCCACGGCCACCATCTTGCGCAGGCCCACCGCATTGCGCAACTCGGCGAGGAAGGGTGTGGCCACGGCGCGGGCCTTGCGGGCACCCAGCAACAAAATCTCTTCGATCTGCTCGGGGTGAGCCATCAAGTGCTCGTACTTCTCGCGCATGGGGCCCACATGGGCTTCGATCAGATCGACCACGCGCTGCTTGGCCTCGCCCCAAGCCAGGCCAGCGCGCAGGTCGGCGTGGAAGCTGGCACGTTGTGCATCATTGGCGAAGGCATCGTGGATGGTCACCAGGTGCGCACCCTCGGGGTCTTTCGGCTCGCCAGGCAATCGGGAATCGGTGACGATGCGCGCAACCGCGTCCTTCAAAGCCTTGGGACCACCCTGGAACAAGGGCACGGTGTTGTCGTAGCTCTTGGACATCTTGCGGCCATCCAGGCCAGGCAAGGTGGCCACGGTCTCTTCGATCTCGGCTTGCGGCAGCACGAACAAGTCCTTGCCGGCCCCAAAGACATGGTTGAAACGCTGGGCCACGTCGCGGGCCATCTCGATGTGCTGCACCTGGTCGCGGCCCACGGGCACGCGGTGGGCGTTGAACAGCAAGATGTCGGCCGCCATCAGGATGGGGTAGCTGAACAGGCCCATGGTGATGCCGGCATCGGGCTCCTCGCCCGCGGCTTCGTTGGCATCGACCGATGCCTTGTAGGCGTGGGCGCGGTTCATCTGGCCCTTGGCGGTCACGCAGGTCAGCAGCCAGGTCAGTTCAGTCGTTTCGGGGATGTCGCTCTGGCGGTAAAAGGTAACGCGCTCCGGGTCCAGGCCGGCCGCCAGCCAGCTGGCCGCGATTTCGATGCGCGAGCGCTCGATGCGGGCCGGGTCGTCGCACTTGATCAGCGCGTGGTAATCGGCCAGGAAGAAAAAGCTTTCAACGCCGGCCTCACGGCTGGCCGCAATGGCCGGTCGGATGGCCCCGACGTAGTTGCCAAGGTGCGGGGTGCCGGTGGTCGTGATGCCGGTGAGAACGCGTTCGGTCATGGCTGGCTCGGGTGGGCGGTTGCGTGGTGGCAGGAAAGAGGCGCATTGTAGAAGGCCCCTCTTCCAAGCGCCCCCGCTACACTCTACGCCGCATGAAAAACATCGTCATCCTGATTTCCGGACGCGGCTCCAACATGGAAGCCATCGTCGAGGCCTGTGCCTCGGAGCACTGGTCGGCGCGCATTGCCGCCGTGATCAGCAACAAAGCCGAGGCCACGGGCCTGCGCTTCGCGGCCGACCGGGGCATTGCCACGGCGTCGGTGGACCACCGCCAGTTCGACACCCGCGAGGCCTTTGACGCCGAGCTGGCACGCACCATCGATGGCTTCGCACCCGACCTGGTGGTGCTGGCCGGTTTCATGCGCATCCTGACCGAGGGCTTTGTGCGGCACTTCGAGGGGCGCATGCTGAACATCCACCCCTCGCTGTTGCCAGCGTTTCCGGGCTTGCACACGCACCAGCGCGCCATTGAGGCGGGCTGCAAGCTGGCCGGTGCCACGGTGCATTTCGTGACGCCGGAGCTGGACCACGGCCCCATCGTGGCGCAAGCTGCGGTGCCCGTGCTGGTTGGCGACACGCCCGAGAGCTTGTCGGCGCGGGTGCTCAAGCAGGAGCACGCGGTCTACCCACGCGCCGTGCGCTGGTTCGTGGAAGGCCGCTTGAAGGTCGATGGCCACCAGGTGGTGCAGACCGAGGGCGAAGCGCAACTGGTGGTGGCTGCCGCGACAACCACCTCGCCATGATCAAGTGGTTGCTGCTGCTGTTCGGCGCGCTGAAGTTCAGCAAGCTGTTGATCACGGGCGGCACCATGCTGCTGTCGGTGGGGGTGTACGCCTGGATCTACGGCTGGCGCTATGCCGTCGGCTTTGTGGGCCTGCTGTTCGTACACGAGATGGGTCATTTCATCGCTGCGCGCCAACGCGGCTTGAAGGTCGGCGCGCCCACCTTCATCCCTTTTCTGGGCGCGTGGATCGAGATGAAAGACATGCCACACAACGCCGAGACCGAGGCGTATGTGGGCCTGGGCGGCCCCTTGATCGGCAGCCTGGGCGCCCTGGCCTGCTATGCCGTGGCACGCGATGGTGGGCCGGCGTTGATGTGGCTGCTGGCGGTGTCCTACGCGGGCTTCTTCTTGAACCTGTTCAACCTGATCCCGCTGTCGCCGCTGGATGGTGGGCGCATCACGGCTGTGTTGTCGCCCAAGCTGTGGTTGCTGGGCGCGCCCATCCTGGTCGGCCTGTTCTGGCTGAACCCCAACCCGGTGCTGCTGATCGTGGCCTTGCTGGCGGCACCGCAAGTGTTCAAGGCCTGGAAGTTCAAGGCTGAAGACCCCGTCCACGCCGACTACTACCGCGCCTCACCGCAGACGCGCTGGGTCTATGGCACGGCCTACCTGGGCCTGCTGGTGTTCCTGGCCGTGATGACGCATGACGTGCATGAGTTGCTGAAGATGGGCCAGGTTCACCCCGGGATGTGAACCCCGATGCCCGAGCGGGTGCCGTTGAACGGCTTGAGAACCACGCTGCCCCCCAGCTGTTGGGCGATCTGGGCCACGATGGCCAAGCCCAGCCCACATCGCCTGAGCGTCTGCGTGGGTGAGGCCTGCATGCCAAGCTGAACGAAAGGCTGAGTGGCCTTGAGCAGTTGTTCATGCGAAAGACCCGGCCCATGGTCGAAAACCAGCAGCGCCACGCCTGCCGCATCAGCCTGCACTTCGACCCAAACCGGCGCCGCGCCGTGGGCCAGCGCGTTGTCAACCAGATTGGCCAGCACCCGCTGCAGGGGCAAGCAGGGCACGACCACATCACGGGCTTCCAAAGGCCCCAGGCCGACATCGGACTGAACCTGTCGGTACGACGACACCCCACGGCGCACCAGTTCATGCAAGGAACCGAAGCCCTGGGACGATGGCGCGATGCAGCCCTGCGCGTAGCCCAGAATCTGGTCGATGAGGTGCGTGACCGTCTGGAAGTCCTCCTCCATGGCGCGAGAGACTTCTTCGGGGCAGTCCAGCTCGGCACGCAGGCGCAGGCGCGCCAGCGGCGTGCGCAGGTCGTGGGCGATGCCGGCCAGCAGCTTGATGCCAGCGGGCATGTCGGCCTTAAGGGACGAAGACATAGCCGTGGCCCCTGACCGTCTGGATGTAGCGCGGGCGCGAAGGCTCGGGCTCCAGCGTTTTGCGCAAACGCACGATGGACGCGTCAACCGAACGCAAGGTCACGTCGCCTGTCTTCGGATGCGACACCTGCAGCAGGCGTTCACGGGTGATGGCGGCGTGGGGATTGAGCACCAATTCGGCCAGGATGGCGTACTCGACAGTGCTGAGGATGCGCATCTCGCCATGGCGCTGCAGGCTGCGTGAGGCGGCCACAAAGCTGTGTTCGCCAATGCGCACGGTGGCATCGGGATCGATGGTGGAGCCCCCGTTCACGGGCCCCTGCCGGGCTGTCCGGCGCAACAGGGCGCGCACGCGGGCCAGCAACTCGCGGGTCGAAAAAGGTTTGCTGAGGTAGTCGTCGGCGCCCATTTCCAGGCCCAGCACGCGGTCGATTTCATCATTGCGCGCGGTGACCAACATCACGGGCATGTCGTGACCACCGGCCCGCAGGCGTCGGCAAGCGTCCAGCCCGTCCAGGCCTGGCAGGCCGATGTCCATCAGGATCAGGTCGGGGCGCGTCTCGGACACGCGCTGCAGCATTTCTTCGGCCTTCGTCATGGTTGTGACGGCGAAACCTTGCTTGCCCAGGTAACTGGACAGCATGTCCTGCAGCGCCAGATCGTCTTCCACAAGGTACAAGTGATAAGGCCGATCGTTGTCCATCGTGGTACTGCGTTGGGAAGGAAACCGCATCCTAGAGATGGGGTCGGCGCCTTGATCTGCCCATAAGGTCATGGCGGGAGGTCTTTATTGGCCAATGTGGTTCATGACATTTTCACGCCAGGGAAAAACACAGTTTACCCATATTGAATGAGCGCACCGGCCGCTTACCCGATTTAACATAACTTTTCGAAAGCGAACCCAACTTCACAAAATTGATCTGAACCCACATTTCAACTTCAACACAAAATCATCACATTGTGACGCGAGGTGAGGCGCGCATGAGGTTGGCCTCTATTTATGAGTGGTTTGTGATATGGGTGTAGCACCACGGTAAGGCGGCGGCCAAATACCGCCGTTTCCGAGGCCAGATTGAAAGAACGGGGATTATTTCGGCACCTAGCATTCATTCACCTCATCCACCTATCGGAGTTTTGAAATGAATGGCATCAGCAATTATTCGGTGCGCCCCAGCGCCGCCTCCACGGTCAACGCCGCCAGCAAAACCGGTGATTCAAGCTCGTTTGGTCCGATGATGTCCAGTGCCCTGTCGGCAGCCGCAGCGGCCAGCGCACCGACCGCCAGCGCCGTGTGCGCCATCAGCCAGGAAGGGCTCTCGGAACTGGCCAAGGTGTCCCGCGATGCCTACCACGCGGCCGACTCCGCCCTGCACGCCACCACCTCCTTCGTGAGCAAAGCCATCGACACGGTGGAAGACGCCGCGCAGGACGGCGTCAATGAGGTCAAGGCCGCCGCGCGCTACATCGGCAAAGAGTTGTCAGAGGCGGGCGAAGCCATCTCGGAAGGCGCCTCCACCGTGGCGGACGCCGTGAGCAGCGCCATTGACTCGGCCGAGAGCTACGTGGGGCACGCCGTCATCGCCGGCGTCACGGCCTTCAACAAGATCGTCTGAGGCGCCGAACATGTACGCCCGCCCCTTGTCCATCCTGGCAGCCTTGACGCTGTCGTCGCCGCTGCTCACGGCCTGCTCGGTGTTCAGCCCCCATCCGCTGTGGGAGCTGGCCAAGGCTTCGGGCGCCACGGTCACCGCTGCTGTGAGCACGGCGGCGCCTGGCAAGGCCATCAACACGGTCTACCACCTGCACCCGCCAGTGCGCAGCGTGTGCATCGAGTTCAACCCCAACACCCAGGTGCCCGACATCTTGCCGGCGCTGCAGATTGAACTCAAAGCCCAGCGCGTGGAAAGCCGGGTATATGAGACACGGTCGGCCACCGGCCTGTGCAAATTCTGGCTTCGGTACAGCGCCTACACGGGTTTGGATATTCCACCCTTGGGGGGCGATTACAAACCTTATATCCAGCAAGCCACCCTGACCTTGTGGAATGGCAGCGAACAGATATTGGCCAGCAGCCATTATGACCCCGGCGGCCCATTCGGGATTGGAAAATGGGCCAGCACCCGCGCCAAACTGGCCCCGGTGGTGCAGGCCCTGATCACGGGCGACGAGAATATCAAGGAATAACACCATGAATATGAAATTCAATACCTCCCAAATGTCGATTCGGCGCCGGATCACCGTCTGCGCCGTGGCCCTGCCCTGTCTGAATACCTTGCTCGGCTGCAGTTCGACGTCGCCATTTGCCAACTTGCCCATGTCGACAGCGCCCCAGGAAACACCTGCCTACATCGAGAAGATCAATACCGGATCTTTGTTCCAGGCGGGCATGGACGCCACATCGCTCTTCTCGGGCGACCGAAAACCCCGGTACGTCGGCGACACCTTGAAAATCGACATCGCTGAAAAATTCGCAGCGACGAGCAAGGTCAACACCAGCACCAGCCGCGAGAACAAGGTCAGCACCAAGGGGCCCGGCACCGCGAACCCCAATGGCGGCTTCATCGACCGGGTGTTGAACGTGGACGCCAGCGCGGCCGGCAGCGACGCCTACAAGGGCAAGGGCACGACCGACAACGCCGGCACCTTCAATGCACTGCTCACGGCATCGGTCATCAACGTGCTGCCCAACGGGCACCTGTTGGTGGCAGGCGAGCGCAGCATCACCCTCAATGGCGGCACCAGCAACCTGCGCTTCCATGGCGTGGTCAACCCCAAAACCGTCAAGGCGGGCAACATCGTCGCCTCCGAAGACGTGCTGAACGCGCGCTTCGAGGTGGGCGGCCAGGGTGACGTGTCGGATGCCGGCTCACGCAATTGGCTGCAGCGCTTCCTCACCAACAACCTGGTGATCTGGTGATGGTGGATGGGCGCGTGGATCAGGCCAGCACCGCGCGGCTGGCCAAGGCCGCCGCGGCCGCGCGCGTCTCCACCCCCAGCTTTTCAAAGATGTGCTCCAGGTGCTTGTTCACCGTGCGGTGGCTCAGGCCCAGGATCTCGGCGATGTCGCGGTTGGTCTTGCCCTTGGCCAGCCAGGACAACACCTCGGTTTCGCGCGGGGTTAGCGCGGCCAGGTCCAGTCGCGGGCGCGTGCCCCAGGCGTTGCGCAGGTGCGTGGCCAGGCGGGCCAACACCTCTTCGATGCGCACAGGCTTGACCACGTAGTCCACGCCACCGGCGTCAAACCCCGCCACCACGTCGGCGGTCTCAGACAGGCCGGTCATGAAGATCACCGGGATCTTGCACCAGACCTCGTGGGCCTTGATCCGACGGCAAGTGTCAAAGCCCGACAGGCCCGGCATCACCGCGTCCAGCAGGATGGCATCGGGCAGGATCAGCGACAGGCGGTCCAGCGCCTGCTGGCCATCGCGGGCCACCAGCACGGTGTAGCCCTCGTTGGCCAGCGCATCGCACAGCATGCGCAAGGTGTCGACGGCATCGTCCACCACCAGCACGGTGCCCAGGTGGGGTTCAGGCTTGGGGCTCATCCAAAGCATCCTCAGAGATCACGGGGTTCAAACGCTCGATCAAGGTGTCGAACTCGAATTGGTCGGCCAGGTGGGACAGGTTGACCCACTCGCTTTGCCATTGCGGATAGCGCTCGGCCAACTGCGTCAGCTTTTCACGAAGCGCGCGCAGGTGGCCAATGCGGGCCAGGCGGCACAGCTCTTCCACCACCTCCAGGGGCAGGTCGCTGGCCGTCAGGCGCGGGGCACCAATGGCCTCGGCCTCGTTGTGGCGCTGGCCCAGCAGGTGCAAGGGCAAAGCGGCCGGCTCGGCACTCCACTCGATGTGGAGATGCTCGCCCAAGGTGTCCAGCAGTTCAGACTCAATCACCGGCTTGGCCACAAAGGCCTGGCATTGCGCGGCTTGCAGGTTCTCGGGCCGGTTCTCGAACACATTGGCCGACACCATGATGATGGGCACCTCGGTGAAGCCAGCCGCGCGGATCTGGCGGGCCACTTGCCAGCCATCGACATCGTCCATGGTGATGTCCAGCAACACCGCGTCGGGGCAAGCTTCCCGCACGCTTTCAAGGCACTCCAGGCCGCTGGCCGCCTCGCGCAAAATGAAGCCCAAGGGCAGCAGCATGCCCGCCAGCATCTGCCGCTGGATGGGTTGATCGTCCACCACCAGCAAGGTGCGGCGCGCGCCGTCGTAGGCCGTGATCGGCAAATGGCGTGGCCTGGCGGCCAGGGCCGATTGCGGCGGCATGGCGGGCTCGGCAATCTCGCGCAGGTACATGCGCACGGTGAAGGTGCTGCCCTGCCCCAGCTCGCTCTTCACACTCAACTCGCCCCCCATCAGCTCGGTCAGCAGGTGGGTGATGGTCAGGCCCAGGCCCGTGCCCGGCTCGCTGCTGCGGCGGCCCGCACTGCCACGCTCAAACGGCAGGAAGATGCGGTCCAGGTCTTGGGGCGCGATGCCAATGCCGGTGTCGATCACTTCAAAGCGCAGCACCTCGCGGCGCGCGTCCACCAGCAGCGTGATGCGGCCTTTGTAGGTGAAGCGCGCGGCGTTGCTCAACAGGTTCAGCAAGATCTGGCGCAGGCGCTTGGCATCGGCATACACCCATGCAGGCACGCGGCCACGGGTCTCCAGCGCGAAGTCCAGGCCCTTGGCCTGGGTCTGCGTCTGCACCATGCGCACCACATCGTCCAGGAACTCGCGCAGGGGCAGGGGCACCGGGTCCAGCCGCAAACGGCCGGCCTCGATGCGGGCCAGGTCCAGCAGCCCGTCGATCAGGCCCATCAGGTGTTCGCCACTGCGCTGGATGGTGTTGAGGGCTTCGCGGCCCGAGCCCTGTCGCGGCTCATCCTTCAGCAATATCTGCGCGTAACCCATGATGCTGTTGAGCGGCGTGCGCAACTCGTGCGTCATGCCGGCCACGTAGCGCGTCTTGGCCTGGTTGGCGGCCTCGGCCAGGTCCTTGGCGGCTTGCAAGGCGGCATCGGTGCGGCGGTGGGCGTCGATCTCCAGCTGCAGCAACTGGTTGTGACGGTTGCTTTCGTCTTGCGCCAGGCGCCGGCTTTCCGAGGCCAGCACCACCCACCATGAACACACGGCGGCCGCCAGCAGCAGCAAGGCATAGGCCTTGATGAAAGGGCCTTCGAGCATGGCCACGGCCGGGCCGTTCACGGCATCCACCACGTGGTTGACCACGCCCTCCTGGTAATAGACCACGCCCAGCACCATCGCCAACACGGCGGCCAGTGACAAGAAGACGACCAGGTAGTGCCCCACCCGGAAATTGATGCGGCTGGACAGTTGCAGTGGCAGCACCGCGGTGAGTGCATCAGACACCTGCTCGGCCGCGCGCGACCGGCTCTTGCAGCGGTCATGGCAGCGTGACTCCAGGGTGCAGCACAAGGAGCAGATGGGCGCGTCGTAAGCCGGGCACGTCGCCATGTCTTCTGACTCGAACTGGTTCTCGCACACCGAGCAGGCCACCATCTGGCCCGGTGCCCAAGGCGTCTTGTTGGGCCGCGCCAGGTAATAGCGGCCCTGGGTGGTCCAGGCCAGCAAAGGCGAGGCGATCAGCGCGGTGGTCAAGGCGATGAAAGGCGAGCCCGCCTGCGCCAGCGCGCCGAACATGCCCGCGTGCGCCGCGAAGGCCATCACCGTGGCCAGCAAAGTGGCCCCCAAACCCACGGGGTTCAGGTCATACAAATAGGCGCGCTTGAACTCGATGTGTTTTGGGCTCCAGCCCAGCGGCTTGTTGATGACCAGATCAGCCACCAGCGCGCCCACCCAGCCAATGGCCACGTTGCCATACAAGCCCAGCACACGCTCCAGTGCGCCGAACACGCCCAGCGTCATCAGCATGACGGCGATCAACACATTGAACACCAGCCACACCACGCGCCCGGGGTGGCTGTGCGTGAGCCGCGCGAAGAAGTTGGACCAGGCCAGCGAACCCGCATAGGCATTGGTGACGTTGATCTTGACCTGCGAGACGATGACGAACAACACCATCGTGCCCAGTGCCCAGGTGGGCGAGGTGAAGACCTCGCCGAACCCGGCCAGGTACATCTGCGTGGGCTCCATGGCCTTGTCGGCTGGAACGTTGTGCTGCAGGGCCAGAAAGGCAAGAAAGCCCCCGCCCACCATCTTGAGCATGCCCGGCACGATCCAGCCCGGCCCCGCCACCAACACCGCCGTCCACCAGCGCACGCGGTTCTCTTTGGTTTTCTCAGGCAAGAAGCGCAGAAAGTCGACCTGCTCACCCACCTGCACGATCAGCGAGAACACCACCGTGGCCGCCATGCCAAAGGCCATCAGGTTGAAATCGCTGCTGCCCGAGCTGCGCCCCACCATGCCGGTGAACTCGACATAGGCCTCGGGCCGCTTGATGGCCACGAACACGAAGGGGCACACGAACATCAGTGCCCACAAGGGCTGCGTCCACAACTGTAGGCGCGAGATGAGCGTGATGCCGTGCGTGACCAGCGGCACGATCACCAGCGACGACGCCAGGTAGCACACCGGCAATGACCAGTCGAACACCATCTGCAAGGCGAGCGCCATGATGGCCGCCTCCAGCGCAAAGAAGATGAAAGTGAAGCTGGCGTAGATCAGCGAGGTGAGCGTGGAGCCCAGGTAGCCAAAGCCCGCGCCGCGCGTGAGCAAGTCCAGGTCAACCCCGTACTTGGCCGCGTAGTAGCTGATGGGCAGGCCTGTCATGAAGATGATCAAGCCCACCACCAGCGTGGCCCACAGCATGTTCGAGAAGCCGTAGTTCAGCGCAATGGCGCCGCCAATGGCCTCCAGCGCCAAAAAGGACACCGCGCCGAACGCCGTGTTGGCCACGCGGAACTCCGACCACTTGCGGAAGGTGCGTGGCGTGTAGCGAAGCGCGTAGTCCTCCAGGGTTTCGTTGGCCACCCAGGAGTTGTAGTCACGACGGATGCGAAAGATCTTCTGCCGGGCAACGGACACAGACTGGCTCCGTGGAATGAAGACTCTATGGCAATTGCAAGAAGCGATCCACCGCCTCACCTACGTTGAATGACGTATTCAAGGAAGCCTGGCTCTTGCTTACTGTGATGGACATGGTCACACCAACAGTGCATGCACGAAATCATGCATGCACCAAGGCGTGGCATCTGTAGTCCCTTTTTGTGTGCAAGGAGCTTTTCCATGTCGAATGACCGTGACGATTCCAATCAGCAAAACCGCCGCCGCCTGTTGCAAGGCATCGGTGCCCTTCCCCTCGTGGGCATGACGGGGCTGAGCTACGGAGCCGCCCCCGCCACCGCCGCCGTCAACACGACCAAGCTGGCCGTGACCGACACCGAAGTCACCGTGGGCCAGTTGCACTCCGCCACCGGCACCATGGCCATTTCGGAAACCGGCTCGATCCAGGCCGAGCAGTTGGCCATCGACCAGATCAACGCCATGGGCGGCATCCTGGGCCGCAAGATCAAGGTCATCAAGGAAGACGGCGCCTCCGACTGGCCCACGTTTGCCGAGAAGTCCAAAAAGCTGCTGGTCAACGACCACGTCGCTGCCGTGTTCGGCTGCTGGACATCGGCCTCGCGCAAGGCCGTGCTGCCCGTCTTTGAAAAGGAAAACGGCCTGCTGTACTACCCCACCTTCTACGAAGGCCTGGAGCAGTCCAAGAACGTGATCTACACCGGCCAGGAAGCCACGCAGCAAATCATCTGGGGCCTGGACTGGGCCTCGAAAGAGAAGAAGGCCAAAACCTTCTTCCTGGTGGGCTCTGACTACATCTGGCCCCGCACCTCGATGAAGATCGCGCGCAAGCACATCGAATCGGTGGGCAAGCTGGGCAAGGTCGTGGGTGAAGAGTACTACCCACTGGGCAACACCAACTTCAACTCCCTGATCAACAAGATCAAGGTGGCCAAGCCCGATTGCATCTTCGCGGCCGTGGTGGGTGGCTCCAACGTGGCCTTCTACAAGCAGCTCAAGGCCGCCGGCATCACGGGCGCCAAGCAGTTCCTGCTGACCTTGTCGGTGACCGAGGACGAAATGCTCGGCGTGGGTGGCGAAAACTTCGCCGGCTTCTACTCGTCGATGAAGTACTTCCAAAGCCTGGACAACGACAACAACAAGAAGTTCGTTGCCGCGTTCAAGGGCAAGTACGGCCCCAAATCGGTGATCGGCGACGTGACGCAAGCCGGTTACCTGGGCCCATGGTTGTGGAAAGCCGCGGTTGAAAAGGCCGGCAGCTTCGACGTGGACAAGGTGGTGGCCGCCTCGCCAGGCATCGAGTTGAAGATCGCGCCTGAAGGCTACGTGAAGCTGCACGAGAACCATCACTTGTGGAGCAAGGCCCGCATCGCCCAAGGCCAGCCTGACGGCACCTTCAAGGTGGTGGCCGAGTCCAAAGACCTGATCGAACCGAATCCTTTCCCCAAGGGTTACCAGTAAAGGAAGGCCCACCCCCTGCGGCCTTCGGCCGCCCCCTCAAGGGGGCAACACCAGCGGACCGGCATAGCCGGATCCGCGGTGTTTGCTTGATCAGTGACTTTGGCGCGCGAGGACCTCATGACTCTTTCAGAAATACTCAACATCAGCGTGATGCAGGGGTTTGCAGGCTTGAGCCTGTTCTCGGTGCTGCTGCTCATGGGCCTGGGCCTGGCCATCATCTTTGGCCAGATGGGCGTGATCAACCTCGCGCACGGCGAGTTCATGACCATCGGCGCTTACACCATCTACATGGTGTCCAGCTACGTTGAAGCGAAGTACCCCAACTTCCTTCCCTATTACTTTCCCTGCGCCATCGTCCTGGCCTTCATCTTCGCGTTCGTGGTCGGCTACCTGGCCGAGTGGGCGTTGATCCGCCACCTGTACAAGCGCCCGCTGGACACCCTGCTCGCCACCTGGGGCTTGAGCCTGGGCATGCAGCAATGCTTTCGCACCTTCATCGGCCCCAAGGAAGTGAGCCCCACCCTGCCCGAATGGCTGATGGGTTCATGGGCCCCCAAAGAAGGCCTGGACATCCCCATCAACGGCATGTTCGTGATGGGCCTGACGGCTTTGGTGACCGCCGGCGTGATGCTCGCGCTGTACAAATCACGCTGGGGCCTGCGTGTTCGCGCCTCGGTCTCCAACCGCATGATGGCCAACGCCATCGGCATCAACACCAGCCGCACTGACCGCCTCACCTTCGCCATTGGTTGCGGCATCGCCGGGATCGCGGGCGCGGCCTTCACCACCATTGGCTCCACCGGCCCCACCTCGGGTTCGCTCTATATCGTCGACGCCTTCCTGGTGGTGACCTTCGGTGGCGCGGCCAGCTTGCTGGGCACCGTGGCCTCGGCCTTCGGCATCGCGCAAACGCAGTCCATCGCTGAGTTCTTCATCACTGGCTCCATGGCCAAGGTGCTGACGCTGTCGCTGATCGTGGTGATCTTGATGATCCGTCCGCAAGGCCTGTTCGCCTCCAAGGTGCGCCGCTGAATCCCGACTTGACTGATACACGGAGTAGCTACTCATGAAGAGTCTTTTGAACTGGTTGAAAACGTCGAGTCTGGGCAGCATCTTGTTGCTGGCCCTGGTGATCCTGGTGGTGTTCCCGCTGTCGATGGACATCTTCCGCCTGAACCTGGTGGGCAAGTACCTGACCTACGGCTTCGTGGCCATCGGCCTGGTGATGCTGTGGGGCTGGAGCGGCACCTTGAGCCTGGGCCAGGGCGTGTTCTTCGGCCTGGGTGGTTACTGCATGGCCATGTTCCTGAAGCTGGAAGCCTCTGACCCGGTGACCACCAAGATCCAGTCCACCCCCGGCATCCCTGACTTCATGGACTGGAACCAGATCACGGCCCTGCCGCTGTTCTGGAAGCCGTTTCAAAGCCTGCCCCTCACCTTGATCGCGGTGATCCTGGTGCCCACCTTGCTGGCCTTCATCATCAGCTACGCCATGTTCAAGCGCCGCGTGGGGGGCGTGTACTTCGCCATCATCACGCAGGCGGTGGCACTGATCCTGACCGTGCTGATCATTGGCCAGCAGGGCTACACCGGTGGCGTGAACGGCATGACCGACCTGAAGACCGTGCTGGGTTGGGACACCCGCACCGACCACGCCAAGCTGATCTTGTACTTCGTGAACGCGGGCTTGCTGCTGGGCTGCATCCTGCTGTGCAAATGGGTGCAGACCAGCAAACTGGGCACCCTGCTGCTGGCCATGCGTGACAAGGAAGACCGCGTTCGCTTCTCGGGCTACGACGTGTCGATGTTCAAGGTCTTCACCTTCTGCCTGGCGGCCGGCATCTCGGGCATTGGTGGCGCGATGTTCGCCTTGCAAGTGGGCTTCATGTCGCCGTCCTTCGTGGGCATCGTGCCCTCGATCGAGATGGTGATCTTTGCCGCGGTGGGTGGGCGCATGAGCCTGGTCGGCGCGGTGTACGGCACCTTGCTGGTCAACGCGGGCAAGACGTACTTTTCGGAGACGGCGCCTGACCTGTGGCTGTTCCTGATGGCCGCGCTGTTCATCGGTGTGGTGATGGCCTTCCCCAACGGCTTGGCTGGTTTGTACGAAGAAAAGATCAAGCCCTGGGCCGCCAAGCGCCGTGTTGATCTGGCAGCAGAGAAGGCACGCCGCAAGGCCCGCGATGCGGACGATGCCAAGCCCGTGGCAGCCGTGCCCCAGTCCACCACGCCCACACCGCCCACACCGCAGATGCCCAACGGCATGAGCAACCAGCAAGCCTGACCGCCACAAGGAACGACTGAATCATGAGCAACACTGACTTCGTCCTCGCGGTTGAAGACCTCACCGTGTCCTTCGATGGATTCAAGGCCATCGATGCCCTGACCTTGTACGTGGACCGCGGTGAGCTGCGCGTCATCATCGGCCCCAACGGCGCCGGCAAGACCACCTTGCTTGATTTGATCTGCGGCAAGACCAAGGCCAGCACCGGCAGCATCAAGTTCAAGAACAAAGAGATGACCAAGATGCAGGAGCACAAGATCGTGCGCGCTGGCATCGGCCGCAAGTTCCAGACGCCCTCCATCTACGAAAACCTCAGCGTCTTCAAGAACCTGGAGGTGTCGTTTCCCCGAGGCCGCAGCGTGTTCGGCGCCCTGTCTTTCAGCTGCACCGACGAGGTCAAGGCCCGCATCCAATCGGTGGCTGAAGAGATCGGCCTGGCCGACCAGCTGCACACCGAATCCGGCCTGCTCAGCCACGGCCAGAAGCAGTGGCTGGAGATCGGCATGTTGCTGATGCAAGACCCCGAGCTGCTGATGCTGGACGAGCCCATCGCCGGCATGAGCGTGCGCGAGCGCGAGCTCACCGCCGAGCTGCTGCAACGCATCGCCAAGAACCGCTCGCTCATCGTGATCGAGCACGACATGGATTTCGTCAAGCGCATCGCCGACAAGGTGACCGTGATGCACCAGGGAAAGATCCTGGCGGAAGGGTCGATGGACAAGGTCCAGAACGATCCCAAGGTCATCGACGTGTATCTGGGCCACTGAGCCTTCAAGCCAAGGAAAGCAACACCATGTTGGCAGTCAACGATCTGTTTGTCGCATACGGTCAGAGCGAGGCGCTGCACGGCATCTCGTTCGAGGCCAAATCCAAGGAAACCGTGGCCATCATGGGCCGCAACGGCATGGGCAAGACCACGCTGTTCAAGAGCCTGATGGGCGTGCTGCCCACCAAGTCGGGCAAGGTCGAAGTGGGCGGGCTTGATGTCACCAAGGACGAGAGCTACCGCCGCGTGGCCAAGGGCATCGCCTATGTGCCGCAGGGCCGCATGATCTTCCCCACCCTGACGGTGGAAGAGAACATCCAGACCGGCCTGGAAAACGCCAAGCACAAGCGCATCCCCGATGAGATCTACGCGCTCTTCCCCGTGCTGTTCGACATGCGCGCGCGCAAGGGCGGCAACCTGTCGGGCGGGCAACAGCAGCAACTGGCCATCGCCCGCGCGCTGGTCACCAACCCCAAGGTGCTGCTGCTCGACGAGCCCACCGAGGGCATCCAGCCTTCCATCATCAAGGACATCGCC
The DNA here is from genome assembly GCF_918741295.1 of Aquabacterium sp. CECT 9606. GTDB lineage: Bacteria > Pseudomonadota > Gammaproteobacteria > Burkholderiales > Burkholderiaceae_C > Aquabacterium. The sequence goes on along the minus strand of NZ_CAKKNB010000004.1, from coordinate 187,076 downwards.
AAGGCCCTGAACGAGATCCGCAAGATGCGCGACATCACGATCATCGTGTCCGAGCAAGTGCTGTCCTTCGCGCTGGACGTGGCCGACCGCCTCTTCGTGATCGAAGGCGGCCGCCTGGTCCATGAAACCGACCGCGCCGACACCGACGTCGCGCGCATCAAGCAATACCTCTCTGTGTAAGTCAAAGGAGCCAAGCCATGCCTGAAACCCTCATCAAAGTCGACCTCAACGAATCGCCCTACAGCAACGAGAACATCCACAACCGCTGGCACCCGGACATCCCCATGGCCTGCTGGGTGAACCCCGGCGACGACTTCGTGCTGGAAACCTACGACTGGACCGGCGGCTACATCAAGAACAACGACAGCGCCGACGACGTGCGCGACGTGGACCTGACCACGGTGCACTTTTTGTCGGGCCCCGTGGGCGTGAAGGGTGCCGAGCCGGGCGACCTGCTGGTGGTGGAGCTGCTGGACATCGGTGCCAAGCAAGACAGCCTGTGGGGCTTCAACGGCTTCTTCAGCAAGAAAAACGGCGGCGGTTTCTTGACCGAGCACTTCCCGCTGGCGCAGAAGTCGATCTGGGACTTCAATGGCATGTTCACCAAGAGCCGCCACATCCCTGGTGTGGAGTTTGCCGGCCTGATCCACCCCGGCCTGATTGGCTGCCTGCCCGACCCCAAGATGCTGGCCACCTGGAACGAGCGCGAAGTGGACTTCATCGCCACCCAGCCCGACCGCGTGCCCCCCTTGGCCAACCCGCCCTTCGGGGCCACCACCCACGCCGGCAAGGCCACGGGCGCGGCCAAGGAAAAGATCGCGGCCGAAGGCGCCCGCACGGTGCCCCCGCGTGAACACGGCGGCAACTGCGACATCAAGGACTTGTCGCGCGGCTCCAAGGTCTTCTTCCCCGTGTACGTGGAAGGCGCGGGCCTGAGCGTGGGCGACCTGCACTTCAGCCAGGGCGATGGCGAGATCACCTTCTGCGGCGCCATCGAGATGGCCGGCTGGGTGCACATGCGCGTGTCGGTCATCAAGGGCGGCATGGCCAAGTACGGCATCAAGAACCCCATCTTCAAGCCCAGCCCGATCACGCCCAACTACAAGGACTACCTGATCTTTGAAGGCATCTCGGTCGACGAATACGGCAAGCAGCACTACCTGGACGTGCACGTGGCCTACCGCCAGGCCTGCCTGAACGCCATCGAGTACCTGACCAAGTTCGGCTACAGCAAGGCACAGGCTTATTCGATCCTGGGCACCGCCCCCGTGCAGGGCCACATCAGCGGCGTGGTCGACATCCCGAACGCGTGCGCCACCTTGTGGTTGCCGACCGAGATCTTCGAGTTCGACATCAACCCGACCGCGGCCGGGCCCATCAAGATGCTGGACGGCAGCATCGACATGCCGATCTCGCAAGACCTCTGATTGATCGATCGAAGCAGGAGCCACCACATGCCGACCTATGAATACGACTGCCCGGACTGCGGTGGCTTCGATGCCATCCGCAGCGTCTCGCAACGCAACGAGCCGTGCGCCTGCCCGGAATGCGGGAGCGCGGCGGGCCGCGTGTTCGCGACGGCACCGCGGCTGGCCTGCGTGAGCAGTGACACGCGCACGGCCATGGACCGCAATGAGAAGGCGCGGCATGAGCCGCGTTCTTCAAAGGATGGGAGCTATGGGAGGTTGAGCCACCCGTCGGGGTGCGGGTGCTGCTCGACGGCCTCCAAGGGGATCCGGAGTGCGACGGTGACGGCGGCGAATGGGAACAAGGCGTTTCCGTCGAAGAGGCCTTGGATGATTAGTCATTGAGAGTAATGGCGCATTGGCCATCATTGGAGTGATTCTTGGCAAGAAGGTGAAGTGGTTGGAAGCGGTCGGGGACGAGCAACATTAGGAAGTACCACTTCTTCAGGACTGACGCTTTCGTCCCAGCTTTCGTGCAGGTTGGCCGACTGCAGGCCCCCTGCACGGTCGGTTTAAAGCTTTAATCGACACCTTGTGCGGTCTTTTCAATCAGTTCCATCCCCGATCGGAAATTCAGTACTGAGACTGTTAAGTGCCTATGGTTGGCCTTTCCTGCTGTCGCCACCTGCGAACAATGTCGGTAACGTAGGCAGCATCTGCGGTGTCCGTACACCACAAAGCCGCGAAAGGAACGTCTGCACTGTGGGGGCGGCGGTCTTCAGCAAGGTCACTGAATCGCACTCGAACAGGCACGGCAGTTCCCTCGCCGACAATGAGTGCCTCCTGAGAACGAAGCGTTGGCAACGAGTCAATCAGGCTTCGCACGGCATCTGGTAACGCCCTTTGCACAAAGTGCTGATCCTGTTCGTTGCTCATGCGTAAGGCGATCAAGGTATTGCACTGCGAGAGGATGGTTTCCGCAAGTTCTGAGGGGCGTTGGGAGATAAGTCCTAGCGATACGCCGTACTTGCGGCCCTCCTTGGCAATTCGCGCCAAGGCTTGCTTTGTAGGCTGAAAGGCCGCCGCGTCACTGCGTGGCGCATAGCGGTGAGCCTCTTCGCAGACTAGAAGGATCGGTACTTTGACCGGACGCGGACTCCAAACTGCGAAGTCGAAGACCATGCGACACAGGACAGACACCACCACATCAACCACATCCGAAGGAATGCCAGAAAGGTCAATGATTGATATTGGCTTGTCGTCGACTGGAATTCTCAGGTATTGCTTGATGATGTCAACAAGGCCATCAGTCACTTCCGTATCAGGACGAACCAAGAAAGAGAACCGTTTGTCAGCTTGCATCGACTTGATCTTGTTGATGATCTTGTCATGAGACTCTCGTTTTGATGGTGACAGGTCCTTGGCCTGTAGCTCAACAGCCGCCAATACCGCGCCAAGTTTGTAGGGTATGGGTGTATCTACAGTTATATCGTCTGCCGCAATATCGGCGATCCCAAAGCTACGACGAGCCGACAATATTGCTTCCTTAAGTATATTGGTTTGACTAGTTGCGGCGAATTCGGACTTCCCAACAAAAATCTCACTACATTCCTCAAAATTTAGTAGCCAGTGAGGCAAGTTCAGTGTTGCTGGGTCAATGACTTCGGCCCTTGTACCAAAGGCCCTACTATATTCGTTGTGCGGATCTAGAAGAATGATGTGTCCGCTGGGCGCCGCATCCAATATTGCTTGGAGTAAGACAGTAACAGAGCAGGACTTTCCAGACCCAGTTGTCCCAAGCACAGCGAAATGCTTGCCAAGCAACTCATTCGTCATTAGGTAAATTGGCAATGCCGATGCCTGCGACAGCGAGCCAATATGAATAGAGGGGCTGTCAGGCCGATTATAAATTTGACTCAACTCACCCACAGTCGCGACAAATATGGGCTGACCAGGCAGAGGGTAGGTGACAACGCCACGTTGAAATGTGAAATCGTTTTCACCAAGACCGCTACGCAGCCCTTCGCCGAAAAGCTCGATTTCGAGCCATTTGGCATCACTGCTGCGTTCCACTACTTTCTTATCTTTGGATTTTTCTGCTATGGCGACTTCAGCCATTCTCAACGCTGTCACGAGGCCGAACACTAACTTGTCGCCAGCCTCGATTCGAACAATTGAGCCGATCTGTCCCACTGTGTAGCGGCGGCTTTTATAGGTCCGATATAGGTCTTCGACAGAAGACTCCAATTCACCGACAACTTTAGAGCCAGAAATCTCGATAACCCGGCCAACCCGTAGAATTTCTGCGCTCATGCTGCCACCCCTGCGATGTAATCCACTAAGCCTTCAAATTTCCAAAGCTCCGCCTCAAGAAGAATCTTTGCTTCGGTCGCATCAAGCGCATCGCCAACATGAAATGAATTACCGACATAAGCATTAAATCGGCTATTGCAGCGTTTTTCAATTTCTTTTAGTTGTGTTTGCTGCTCAATCGCTTTCACGTCGGGCCCAATGAACGCTATCACGGTCAGATTGCTGCCGGTGGCGTTAACAGCATCAATGATTGCTTCATTAATATGTTCGTCATTGAAGCTGTAGCCCAGCGTCACAAGGCAGTTGTTCACATTGGGCGCGCGCAAGCGCGCTCTGAATTTACCGAAAAGTGTCTCATACACGCCAAACTGGGTTTGGAGATATTTTTGTTCCGAGGGATAAACAAGGACTGTTTCTGTGATGTCGGCGGCTGAACTGACGACCGAGCGACGTACATGCCCAGTTTTTTCTCGTAACCAGTTAATAGAGCCGTGCAGTTTGTAAATTCGAAAATTCGGCATGCAGGTTGGCGCCTCTTCAAATATCGTCGGGTCAAACCACCCCAGACGTGAACCTCGAAAACCATCAACATACTGATAACGCAATTTATCAAGTGTCGCCTCAATCAGCGTGTCATAGTTAAGAGTAAAAATATCGCGACCTGCCTTTGTTGATCTATTAGCGATCCGCTGCAGAAAACGCGCATGTACCGTGCTATCCAGCCATGAATCGGCAATGTTCTCGACGATTTCTTTCTTAATGGAATGCAACGCGTCGCCAATCCATGCTGGCTTGACCGCATGTTTATCTGCATCTCTAAGCGTTTGCAGAATATTTTGGTAACGCACCAAATAATTTATGAGGTCTTCGATCGTCGTTGGCCGCGTTCCAGCTGCTTTCAGTCCATCGAATTCTGTCTTAATGGACGCATCGACCTTAGCCAACACATTCGTTGTCAATTCGCCAATGAGCGGTTTTCCTGCGCAGCGACTGCAACCGGCGCCAATGAGAAAGCAGGTATCTGAGCCTGTAAGCCATTGAAGAACACGCTCTTTCGTTTCGCTCGACATATTTTCCTCCCTTAATGCAACCCGAGACGGGCAAATGAATCCTAGCTTTCATGCGAAATGAGCGGCAGTTGCGCCCATGAAATTCGGCAACACGGCCGAACCCAACGCTTAACAGACTCTGAAAACACCTACGGCGCGCAGCGCCCCTACTGACCGAGCGTTCGATTTCGCGATGGAACTGCGAACCGTGCGTCATTTAGGCGCCAAAAAATACTTTTATTTGATAGTGAGTTAACATGCATTCATGAGAAGCCACAACGCTACGGCGAGTTGCCGACTGGAATAAAATCAGAAATTTGCATTTGACATTAACTCATTCGTCCCGCAGTTGATGATATGAGTGTCCGAGAAACAACCCCCAGATAAATCGGTTATCTTCCTGAGCTCTGTAAACAGTGCCCGCCATCGATCCTGACCAAAAAAAGTCGGGTCATCAAAACCTACTAAAAGATTGGTTCCTCTTGGATATTGCTTTTTCGCCTTCTTCTCGTGCAGGTACGCAATGCTTTCGGCTAAATTTTCAATACCGACTTTATATGGTTCTATTTCGCTGACGGCAACAATCTCGCCTGTGATTTTGTCTCGATAGATCCTTCCCGCCGTTGGAGTTGATCCCGTTCTCCACATAAGTTCTCGCCTCAACGCATCTTCATATGAGTGTACATAGGTCACTTCGACATTGAGCTCTTGAGAATATTGACCTAAGAAATGAATTACTCCATCAACGGGCTCATTGTTCTCGAAAGCTTCGACTTCTACATGAGAGCCTGGAAACTTGAGACTAATGGCAAATCGGCTCAAAGGGTACAGTTCCTCCAGCAAGTGCTTAGCCCTCCCAGTTCTGAGGATGTACTCCTGTCTCGATAGCGCTTCAATCTGGCTATCTACTGACAATGCGAAATCGAATACAGGTGCGCGCATATGAATTTTTGAAGCTAATGGCGAGTTGAACCTGACGGCGTAGCCCTGGCAATTTCAAGCAGCCAAATTGGAGATATGTGCTTCTTGGGAATTAGGTGTTACTGCTAACTGTCCCGGTGTCGCAAGATTCGGCCCCGCAATCTGGGCAGCCCCGCCCTCATCGTCCGGATCCTCCGCAGCCATGCTGGCTTCATAAACCAACTGCTGACTCACCCATACTTGACGAGCCAGTTCGCTCTCTTCGATCTGCTTCTCTATCGCTAGCGTTTCCCTGTACTCGCGCGCCTCAGCAGCCATGGTCCAACTCACATTGAGTCCCATGTTCTCCATCGCCACCCTCAAGTCTGTGATGCCCACCCTGAAAAACTCTTTTCTGGGATTGAGCTTGTTCACCTGCGCCTGCACAAACATCCGGTGCAACTTGGTCTCCAACTGCGGCGCGTTGTCCGACCAGATCATGGCGTGAACATCGAACCCGAACGGCACACTGGCATCGCCCAATTCACGAATGCGATCCAGCGGCTCCATGCGGCGAGTCATGCCCACCTTGTAGACGTGCTCTCCGAATGAGCCAACATTCGAGATCACATAGACATGGCCAGCTTTGGTTTGCTGAGCCATCGACAAGGCCCGCTGGTTCTTACTTTCCGCATCCAGCAACTTGCCTTGAAGTTCAGCCAACAAGGCCTCGTACTTGGCACGCTGTTCATCCGAAGCCTTGGCAACCTGGGCTTGGGCTTTCTCCATCGCTTTGCGGATGGTGTCTTCTTCTTTGGCTGCTTCCTTTATCGCGCGTTCGTATTCGCGACGAGCTTTTTCTTCTTCACGAATCTGCTCCCGGATGCGGCGTTGCTCTTCACGCTCCCGCTCACGCAGTTCGTTCACCCGCACGGCCCATTGAAGCTCCTGGATTCGACTTTCCACGTACTCTGGTTTGATGCGCGCGGACTTGAACGCCGTTCCATTGGCATTGACGATGGCAACAGCATCCCTCAGCTCTTGTTGCAAAGTCCCGAAGTTGTCGATCTTCGCCCGCGACAGGATGGAGTCGGCCTTGCCATTGAACGCATCCGTCACGAATCTGATGGCCGTCTCCTTGCGAACTTTTTCGACGTAGTCGCAATCGGCCGCAATGCCTTGCACCACCATGCGCTTGGTGCGTTCACGTGCTTGCTTCAGTTCACGCCCGGCTTCTTCATGCGAATACGCTTCTGCAAGGTCATCGAGCAGGCTGTGGGTTGGGATCATGTAGCGATTGCCATACCCATCAATGACGTTCTTCATCGCCTGGACGGTGGCTGCAATGTTCTTGGCGTCCTCTAGTGCGCGGTAAGCATCGCCGCCGATGGCTTCGGCATTTTTTCGAGCTTCATCGACAATGCCGGCGGCCTGTGAGCCGGCTTGTTCGAGCATCAAGTCTGCGGCTTGGCGCTTGGCTCGCACTTCATCACCAACCGCTTGCCTGAGTTGATCGGCTTCCAAATTGGCGAGGGACTTGTCTACCTCCCCTGCGGAGCGCAACGCTGATGCCTGGCGCTTCGCCTCTTCCAAGAGGCCAGAGGCTTCCAAGGCTGCATCGCGCACCTGGGCAAAGGGCGTCAACGACTCGATTTCCCTGCGGCGAAGTTCTGACTCACGACCAACCGCGTCCAGTTCCGTCTGTACTTGCACGGCATGAGCCTTAGCCTTTGCCAGTTCCCCGCGAACTTTGAAGAGGGCATACAACAGGACGCCCAAACAAACTAACAGTAGCAATGCAACTAGTGCATCCATAGCATTCCTCCCTGATCTCGTCATCGCATGACGCGTTAACTGTTACGGAATGCTACGACAAAAAATCGAGTCTTAAATTGGAGCCAACGCCAAGCCGTAACTGAGAAGAGCGCCACCTTCTGGCCATACGCTGCCTCCAGCTGTATCGGTAACGCTTGGCAAAGCCAGGTCCAAACACCCCCTTGATGGTGATTTCCTAGCCTTGTCCGAATCCCTAAAGTCGCGGCCTCATCAACAAAACGAACGCCAGGAAGCCATGCCTCAAAACCTCATTTCCCTCACCCTGACCGCCGCCGACCACGTCGCCATCGCCGACGCGCTGTCCACGCTCGAAAGCAAGCTGTCCGGCCTGATCTCGCTGAGCACCGACGAGCGCCGCAGCCTGAACAAGATGGGCGAGAAGTCTGAAACCTTCTGCCGCCGCACGCTGGTCGCGATGAGCGACAACGCCGGTTTGATCCCGACCGACGTGGACGTGGCAGAAGCGCAGCGCGACCTGGCCCAGCTCGACGCGCTGCGCCCGCACATCGCCAGGCTGACCAAGCTGCTGGGCCGCGCTGAAGACTCCGAGATGGCCTTGGGCAGCGACGTCATGGTCACCGCCTTGGAGGGCTACGCCCTGTTGAAGGTGCTGGGCAAGGGTTCTGGCCTGGACGCCCTGCGCAAAGACATGTCCGTCCGCTTCATGCGCAAGACGCGCGCCACGGAAAGCACGGCCGAAGCCGCTTAAAGCCCGGCCCGCCAGCATCAAAGCCCCGCTCGCGGGGCTTTTTTCATGGGCCTTCGGGTTGGAAGGCCTTGCGCGCAAGGCTTTTCTCCTTGCGGCCAAGGCTCTGGTACCCGGCGCTTGGGGCTCAGAGGCTTGCGCCGCAAGGCTCAACACCCCGACGTTGGGGATGCAGGGCCTTGCGCGCAAGGCTCAAAGCCCGGCGCTTCGGGTTCAGATGGGCAAAGTGCAAGGCTCAAGTGCCTTGCGTTTGGGGCTCTCCATCCTTGCGCGCAAGGCTTTTTGCCTTGCGGCCCGGGTTCAGAAGGCGGCACGAAGGGAAACAAAACAGTCAGTAGCCCCCCTGCTACAGTGCGCCCAAACACATGAATCCAGGAGAGTGAACATGGGGCGCCCATTCATCGTCCTTGGCGACAGCACTGACCACGGTGGCGTGGTGGTTGGCGCCGCGGGCACGACAGATACCCACGGCAAACGCATCGCCCGCGTGGGCGACCAGGTAACGTGCCCGAAGAAGGGACATGGCACCACGGTGATCGTGACGGGCGATGCCACCATGATCATTGACGGCCAGCCGGCCGCCCGGCACGGCGACAAGTGCGCCTGCGGCGCAACCCTGATTGCCGGCCAGTTCTTGTCCACGACTTCGGAAGGCGGAGCTTCCAACCCCGCAGCGGCCAGTGCCGACCAAACGGGCAAAGCTGCCGCCGCAGGCTACGCTGCCGTCAAGCCCGATGTGCGCATCACCTATGACGAGCAAACGAGGCTTGAGGTCATCGGCGACACGGCGGTGCTGGTAGGCCTACCCTGGGTCGTCAAAACCCTGTCCGGCCAGACCCGCTCCGGACGCTTGGACCAAAGCGGCGAATTGCCCCGCATCGTGACGGACTCAGAAGAAGAGTACGAAGTGTTCTGGGGTGAAGATGCCCTGTTGCTGATGGAGGGCCACTGAGATGGCCACCACGCTCAAGCAACAAGCGAAGGTTCGCACCAACACCACGCCTCAATCCGTCTGCGCCATCCAGGTCACCCCCATCCAATTCGCAAACCTGTGGGCAGCCTATCCCAAGGAGCGCGATCCATACCGGGACGCGAAGGGCAAGGTGCCAGCAGGCTTTGACAACCAATGCGCCATCAGGGTGAGTTCGGCCCTTCACCATGTCGGCGTCACGATGAAGTCATTCAAAGGTGCTGCGGTGCAGCTTGATGGCCAGCGCGCCGCCATCCGGGCCGAGGAATTCGCCACATGGCTGAAGCTGCAACCCTTTTGTGGTCTGCCCAGCAAGCCACACAACATCACAGGGCCCGACTGGCAGCAGAAAATCAAAGGCAAGACGGGCATCATCTTCTTCAAAGACTACTGGTCCCGGGACGGCGAGGTCAGCCATGCGTCAGGTGATCATGTGGACCTTTGGAACAAGGATCGCCTGACACCTGGCTTTGCCAGCTTCATGCGATTCACTCTTGGCTTGAACGCCAGCAGCATCTTGGGTTTTTCTGACCTGGGCAAAGCAAAGGAAATACTGTTTTGGGAAGTCAAGTGAGATCCCGCATCAAACCGGCCGGCCTTTTCTTTCTGGCGGGCATTGTGTTTGTCGTGCTGCTGGACAGGTTTTCCACGGTGGCGTGCAACGGCACATGCCCAGATTGGTTTGCCGGGCTGGTGATGGGGCAACTGCTGTTTCCCCTGGCCTGGGCCATCATTGGGTACGCGGCGCCGCCGGGCCGACGCACACGGTGGCTGTTTCTCACGGCCGTGTGCTCAAGCGCCATCTCATACGCCTTGCACGTTCAGACGATGCAGTTTGCGATGAGGGCCATCAGCGGTTGAACCATCTGTTCTGACCAAATGCAAGCCATGCAAATGAACAAGGTTCTGCTCACATTGGGCGCGGCTTTGCTGCTCGCCGATGCGTCATGGGCAGTCAAGGTGCGGGACAAAAAATCAGGCAAAGAAGTATGTCTGGGAGTCCACGGCGGCGTATGGCCGAAGCATCTTCTGGAAACACGATGCGGACTATCTGACTGCGACCGGCGGAAAGGCCTACCGATGAAGTTCCTTGCTGCATTGATACTGCTTCCTGCATTGGGCCAGGCTGCCACGGTATTTGATGGCTATGAGGCCTACTACGAGGCCCTGCCGAACCGCTTGTTTCGGGACAAGGGCACAGAGTTGCAACCTTATAGCTTGGAAGGCGACGATGTCGCTCGCCATGAATGGCACGGCATGGCCGCCGGCCGTCAACAACGAATTGACGTGCGCGACGGTCAACTGAAAATCAACGGCCGGGTGTTGAGCCCGAAACGGGTCAAGGCGTTTCCCGATGAGGTCGTGAGCAACTCAGACCTGGGCCTTGGCACGACGGTCTATTTCTCAAAGGGATGGGTTTGTGTCGAGAACACGCCCGCTTCAGCGTCGGGTACGGCCGTCAGGCACAAGGCCGTTTACCTGATCAAGCAATCCGGCAAGCAACAGCAGGGTTGGAAGCTGCCCAGCCTGTTTGCGTCTTGCACGGCCATTCGAATGCAGAAAGGCCAAGTGCAGTTTGACAAAGTGACGTATCGCTACCTTGATGGGCAAGATGAACCGCAAGGGGTCATGTTCAAGGGGTACGCCATACAAGGCAACAAGTTCGTTGCGTTGGGAAGCCTTAGGTCCTCCACGTTTGTGGAGCCTGGCAATGTGTACAAGTTCTCCGTAGAGCCAAATTGAGCAAATTGAGCGGGGGGACCATCCGGTTCTTCAGGCGCTCAGAATCCAGCACGAAACCTTCGTGCAGGTATGCCTTGATGCTGGTGGATGACCGAAGCCGACCACGCCGCCATCGCCGACGCGCTGTCCACGCTCGAAAGCAAGCTGTCCGGCCTGATCTCGCTGAGCACCGACGAGCGCCGCAGCCTGAACAAGATGGGCGAGAAGTCTGAAACCTTCTGCCGCCGCACGCTGGTCGCGATGAGCGACAACGCCGGTTTGATCCCGGCCGACGTGGACGTGGCCGAAGCGCAGCGCGACCTGGCCCAGCTCGACGCGCTGCGCCCGCACATCGCCAGGCTGACCAAGCTGCTGGGCCGCGCTGAAGACTCCGAGATGGCCTTGGGCAGCGACGTCATGGTCACCGCCTTGGAGGGCTACGCCCTGTTGAAGGTGCTGGGCAAGGGTTCTGGCCTGGATTCCCTGCGCAAAGACATGTCCGTCCGCTTCATGCCCAAGACGCGCGCCACGGAAAGCCCGGCACAAGCTGCTTGAAGCCCGGCGCTTGGGCCTCAGATGAAATAGGCAGACAAGCGGCCTTTCACCATGTCCGATGCTTCAGCCATCATTCGATCAATCAGCTCCTTGACGGTAGGAATATCGTCGATCAAACCCACAGTCAGACCGCAGCTCCACGCCCCGGCATCAACCTCGCCTTGCTGCATCACCCGGGGGTACACGCCCGCCACCATCGCGATGATGTCTGCGATCTGGAGATCACCCCCTTTTTCATGCTCGACCTGCAACAGCCGATCAACGCTGTCGTTGTGCAGAACGCGTTCGGTATTCCGAAGCGGCCGCATGATCAACCTGGTATCGCGCTCTGTCGCGGCAACCAGTGCATCCTTCACACGTTGGTGCACCGGCGCCTCACGGGTTGCCACAAATCGCGTACCCATGTTCACGCCCTCAGCGCCCAATGCGAAACACGCGACCATGCCTCTGGCATCCGCCACGCCGCCGGAGGCCACAATGGGCACGCTCAACTGAGAGGCCGCCAACGGCAACAGGATCATGTTGGGAATGTCATCCTCCCCTGGGTGCCCCCCGCATTCAAAGCCATCCACGCTGACCGCGTCGCAGCCGATCGTTTGCGCTTTGATGGCATGGCGTATGGACGTGCACTTGTGAATGACCTTGATGCCCGCGCCTTTGAGCAGCGGCATGAATTCTTCGGGGCTGCGTCCAGCCGTCTCCACGATCCGCACGCCACCTTCTCGGATGGCACTGATGTACTCGGCATAGGGCGGCACGGCAAAGGCCGGCAAGAAGGTGAGATTCACCGCAAATGGCTGATCGGTCATCTCCTGGCAGCGCCGAATCTCCTTGAGGAGGTCTTCCGGCGTGCGCTGGGTCAGTGCCGTGATGGTGCCCAGGCCTCCGGCGTTCGACACGGCTGACGCCAGTTCGGCGTAGCCGACATGGTGCATGCCGCCTTGCATGATGGGATGGCGGATGCCGAAGAGTTCAGTGATGCGGGTTTTCATGGTTTGGTCACCAATTCCAATTGACGGCGAAGCCCGCGCTTGATCGCCGTGTAGGTTCGCCGGTCGAACTCGGCCAGCTGCTCAGCCCTTGCCATGGCCGCAGACAACACGTCGTTCTCCTGAAGTGCTGCTGAAACCACCCCTCGCGCAGCACACTCGTCACCACCCCAAGCGTCGCCTGTCAGGGCCAGCTCATACAGGGCGTCTGGCGCAGGCAGCAATCGAATCACTTCGAGCAAGGGGGCTGTGAACGGAAGGCCCAGCTTGACTTCAGAGAAGCAAAACCGTCCGCGGTCGGCTCGCATGTAGCGAAAATCAGCGGCACACGCCAATACCGCGCCACCTGCATAGGCATGCCCATTGATCGCGGCAACGACGGGCATGTTGAGCAAGCTGAGTCGGATGAAGAAGTCTTCCAGTTGGCTGACGAAGGGCTTCACGTCAGCTTGCTGCATCACCCAGGGCACATCCAGTCCAGAGCTGAAGAACTTCGGGTCATCGCTGGTGATCACCAAACCTGCTTTCCCTGGCGTGTTCTCCAGCTCATCCAGGACAGCCGACCATTCATCGACAGCGTCGCCGTTGAATACATTGCCTTTGCCGCCGTCGCTCCATGTCAGCACTTGGACTTTGTCAACGCGGGTGAGCTTCAAATTTGCCATCAAGCACAACCTCAGATAGTGGAGCGCTCATTGTTCTCGGCAGGCTGGTCGATGCCTAGTTCAGCCAATGCCAGAATGCATTCATTTCACGCCAGCCCCCTGGGTCATTGGTCATGAGCCATCCACTTCTTCCTACAGCGCCGCAGTTGCCGGGTGCTTACGTCAACCTGCTCACCGAATTGGTGTCGCAGAAAGGCGTGCCAACGCGGCTTTTGCTTTCCGGAAGCGGCGTCTCGGTCGAGAAACTGGATAGGCCTTACTGGTATGTGGATTTCGCTTGCTTCGACGCCCTGCTTCATCGCGCCATCCATCTCACCGGTGAGCCAGATCTGCCGGTGCAACTGGGGCTGAAGATGACGGTCACCTGCCATGGCCCGCTGGGCTTTGCGATGCTCGTTTCGCCTGACCTGAGATCGGCTATCCAGCTAGGGTGCGACCTGCTGCAGCACCAATGTCGCGGCATACGCTTTACCCTTCATGAAGGTCAAGACAAGTCAACACTTCGCCTTGAGCAACCGCTTGCTTCTCATCAAGTGGGAGAGGCTGCTTTGATGTTCCTGATGGTGGGTTTGGGAAAGGTGGCGACATCACTGGCCGGGCGCCCATGTCCGGCACGCGCAGAGATGACCGTTGTGAAGCCAAACTACACGCATGGCTTCCTTCGTCGGCTCTTTCGCTTCAGTGCGCCGTCCAACCAGTGGGTATTCTCGACAGCATGTCTTGGATGGCCGCTGCCCCATGCAGACCCCATCGCCGCCCGTCTGGTTGGGGCGCAATGCAAGCGTTTCATCATCGCCAGGAATCTGCCCATCGAAAGCCTCAGCCAAACGATACGTCAGCTGGTGATGCACACAGCCGAAGGGCAGCCCAGCATAGAACAGGTCGCGAAGAAGCTGAAGGTTTCAGCCAGAACCTTGCAGCGCCAGTTGGCCTCAGAAGGCAGCAACTTCTCCGACATCGGCGAGCAAGTGCGGTGTGAGAAGGCAGCGCAGCTTTTGCGAGCTCGAAGGCAGACGGTGTCCAGCATCGCCGAAGAACTGGGTTACGCCAGCGTGGCAAACTTCAGCCGCGCCTTTCGACGCTGGTATTCATCCACGCCATCCGAATACATCAACGTCACACTCGATGAGCCGTCTCATGGCCCTGCCGCTGCGCCAGACGCACCGTGACCTTCCGGTCCAGCCCGTTGGGTCAGTGGAAATCCTCTTCGCGCTGGTGGCGTGCGCCGATGACGAGGACCAACTCAGGGGTGCGTATATCGAAGCGGAGCACATACCCGGTGGAGCCGAACGGGACAATGAGTTCACGCAATGTTGGGCGTTGACCGACCTTGCGATAGCTGTAGGGCGTGATCGCGAGATGACTGTTGGCAGCGGTGCGAATGGCCTCGACAGCTTCGTAGGCACGCATGGCTTCTTCGACAGTCTCGGCGCGCTCCAGTAGGAAGTCGAACAGGCGATCCAGGTCGGCATCGGCCTCAGGCGTGAACTCGACTCTGAACGTCATTTGCGAAGCTGCTTCACCCGTGCTGCGACCTTCGCCTCAAGCTTCGACAAAACAACGTCCGACGGGATGGAAGCCCCGGTGCGCTCGTACGCTGCCAATGAGGCATCGCACCGCGCGGCGAAGTCTGTTTGTACGCGACGAAATTCAACGGCGCGGCGCACCGATGCCTCGACAAATTCAGTCAGCGTTTCGCCGGGCAGGAGTACCGAATCAAGATCGGCGCGCAACTCTGGTTCGACACGGACTTGGGGGATGACAGCGGTTTTCATGGCCTCAATGTATTGCATTAGCACTACAAATTCAAGGGCTTCGCTGCGGTTGACGGTGTATTTGCTGTCCATCCGGCACCACCGGCAGCTCTCTCGATTGACTTTGCGTGTCTCTGGCTGGCGCCTGAACAGGCCATCTCTGCGCCCTGTTGAAGGTGCTGGGCAAGGGTTCTGGCCTGGATGCCCTGCGCAAAGACATGTCCGTCCGCTTCATGCGCAAGGCGCGCGCCACGGAAAGCCCGACGCAAGGCTTTTTGCCTGGCGGCCCGGGTTCAGATGCTTGGCACCCTGCAGCACGCAAGACATGGGATTACGCCGTGCTAGGGGGCCAGGTCCGACGGCGTGCGAAAGTCCAGTCGCCTCGACGACATGGCGTCGAATGCAGCCTGCAATTGCCCCGCAACAGCGGGCAGGGTTGCGCGGTAGGTGGCAATCAAGTCCCGCGCTGCCAACTCGTCACGTGGGTCCAGGCGCCCCAGCTCATCCATGCGGGAGCCGAAGAAGTTGGCGGGGCCGAATTGCGTCGGGTCAAAGTCCAATTTGGGAAGACTGCGAAAAATCGACGCCGAGGGCAAGGTACGCAGATAGCGTGCCCAGCACCGAGCCACAGCATCGTGCCAATCCTGGCCATAGGCGAGCAGCACGCCATCGACGCGCAGGTTGCCGGCGGCGGACCGATCGTCGGCCGGCGTCTTGAGGGCGCCGGGCGCGTCCTCGCTGGAGGTCACCTGAACCCAAAGGTCGAAGTTGCCGTCGCTGCTTCGCGCCCCCAAGGTCAGTGTGTTGTCAACGAGCTCAAAGTTCAGCGTTGCCATCAGGTTCTGCTTGAGCACCTGGTTCGGCTGCGGGAACTCGGCATTGACTGGCACTTGCACGGACCCCGATTTGCGCGGCGTGCCCGGCGCAACCTCGGGCAAGGCCACACCGTTGATGGCCCACCCGAAGGCCGGCAGCGTGTAGCCAGAGGCCCGCGCCGACAAGACGAACTTGGACTCCTGACGCGTGATCTGGTAATGGAAGCGACCGGTGCCGCAATTGGGCGGGATAAAGACGTCTGCGATACCAGACTCCACCAGTTCGCTATCACCGCCTTGCCACTCGGGAATGCTGGCCACCACGCCTTTGCGTTCCACCAGAGCCGCCCCACCGATCGTCAGGTCTACGTAGCTGCCATCCGGGGCCACGCCCCGCACGACCAGGCCGAGATCGCGCCCACCCCCGAGCCGGAAGTCCGCGTCGCCAGTGAGCGGAATCGGGATGACGCCTTCGTAGACAGCAAGCTGGCGTGTGGCGCGCAGCGGATCGACGCCGTCGCGAATCGAATGGATGACGATGCCAGGCGAGACAAAGCCGAGGCCGCTGCGTTCGCCAGCTTTGAAGGCGCGGTCCCACCCCTGCGAGCGGCGGTACTCCAAGACGAAAGACTTCTCGGCCGCGCCCGCCGCCGGGTCGGTCGCCGCCACGACGACGATGGGCTGGCCGGCCCAGCCGCCGTCCGTCGCGTGCAGTCGCACGTTCACGCCCGCCAGCCGGAAATCGGCGGGGAGCGTCTGTACCAGGCTGGATGTCTGGAAGGCATTGATCGAGTGGTAAAGCATGGCGCCAGAGGGGCGCGGCGCCATCCCTGAGAAGTAGGTGCCGCCCACGCTTGGCACAGACGGGTCAGCCGGCAACGCAAAAGCCGACTGGCTGCTAGCGTAGAAGCGTGCGCTCATGACGCAATAGGGATCCCAGTAGATGGTGGGGTCTGGACGGTTGCCGAAGGCGTCCGCCAGGCCGAGCGTGTGCCCGATCTCATGCGCGATCACGTCCTGCGTCAAGCCCTCATTGAGCAAGGCGCCACCCACCAACTTGCCGCCGCCGATGTTGATGGCGGACGAAGCGCCCGCATCCGCGCCAGGGACGGCCGGAAACACAACGACCACCGCGGCATAACCGGCAAGGGACACGCCCTCTGCCAACACCTGGTCGACGGCGGCCTGGATCACCTTGCCGCGGTCGTTCTGCTCGGTCACACCTTTCTCGGGATTGAAGCGCATGAAGGTGAATGCGTGCGTGCGCCAAGGCAGCACGGCACTACCGCCCAGCTCGATCAAATTGAACGAGCAGTCCTCCCAGTAGCGCGCCACCCCCCACCATGGGCCGCCGGGCAGAAAGATGGATGCATAGGCACTGTCACTCCAAGCAGCCGGCGCCTGGGCCTGGTCGCTCCACTTGAACCGAAGAATCGCGATGGGCATGGAAATCATCGTGGGCTCCTGGTTGGAATCTGATCCAAGTGTGCGGTGCTCACGCTCCCTGTGGCATCCCTAACTTAGCTGGCGGCCCGCCTCCCGGTAGACCGCCATGTCCATGGCCAAGAGTGGTTCCTTATCGTGCCTGTGGATCTCTTTATCCTCATTCAGATGGGAACAAGCCGGGCGGATCAGCTTGCGGAGGGCCTGGTGGGCTGTACTGGCTGTATTGGCTGGCAGGCGGCGGCGCAGGCGTGGCCTGCCCATCGGATGAAGGGGCCTGCAGCCAAACCTTGCAGCCTTGCGCATTGCACAGGGCTGCAAAGTCAATGTGCCCATCCAGCAACTGGGCCAGCAAAGGCATGGCGTTGCGCCCCTGCCAATGCCGGCTGACCGTTGGCGTGTCGTCCAGCGCGCTGGTGGACCCAATCAGTTGGGTGCCGGTGGCGGCGGCCAGTTGTTCCACCACGGCACGACGCGAGGCACGCTGGGCGTCCACCTGCAAGGCATCGCCCACGCGTTGCACCAATGGCGCCTGTGCGGTCGCGTGTGCAGGCAGTTTTGCAGGCGGTGCTGCAGGCGGTGCTGCAGGCGTGCCCAGCTTCGTGGTCGGCCGCGTGGCCTGCACCACCACCGCCACCGGCGCATCGTGCGCCGCAGGGCTGGCGGCGGTTGAGCCTGCTTGCACCAAAGCCTGCACGCCCGAGGCCGCCAAGAGCCATGCCAGCACATAGGTGGTTTTCATGTCAGAACTGGGTGGTGCCGTTCAGGTTGTTGCCCATCGAGCGAAACCCGTAGAAGTTCTGGGCGGGGTTGGTGCCGTTGCCGTTGCCCGTGGCATAGACGGCATGCCCGGCGGCCCCATCAACACCGTGGCCGAAGTTTTCAATGGCCTCCACATTGAACAGGGTGACACCGCTCTGCGCGTTGATGCCTTTGCCGCCGTTGTGGTTGGACTGTGAGCGCTCGATCGTGCCGACGGCAGAGCCAGTGTCGATGCCATTGCCCGAGTTGTAGCTGGCGTTGATGCCTGACAGGCGGAACGACGTGCCAGCACTTACGCTGAAGGAGACCCCTTGCATGTTGAAGGTGGCCGTGATGTCTTCAACACTGGCTGATGCGTACGAGGAAACACCTGACTGGAAGCCCTTGACAGTGCCCCCGCGCACCTTGGCGCCTGCAGCGTTGGAGCCGACCGCCACACCGGCGAACGAGCCGGTGTAAACGCAGGTCACGGCTTTGGTGTTGTAGACGCGGGTGCAGGTGCTCGGCCCGATGATGCTGAAACCATTCAGGTCCAGCGTGACATTCGCAGCTGTGATACTGACGCCAATCGAGCCCTCGGGCACGAACAGGTTGCTGGTGAGCTTGTAGCTGCCAGGCTGGCTGATGGTGACGGGGAAGCCCGCCGTGTCGCCGGGCGTGACGCCGCCGGCCACGGCCATGTTCTGTGTGATGGCGGCCTGTGCGAAGGCAGCGCTGCCGCTGGCGATGAGGGCTGCGGCGATGAGGGTGCGGGTGAAGTTCATGATGAGTAGTCCTGTGAAAGTTTGTTGCCGCAGCACCGTGCTGCGTTGGGGTTCAGTGTCAGCAGCGGGCGTTTCAATTCGGTTTCATTGCAAACGCCTGTGTGTTTCATTTGTTGCGCCACGGCAGCCCGTTGGGGATGGCGTGGTAACCGGGGCGGAGAGAGGCGTGAACAATTGAAACAATCGCGCGCTTGTGTTGCAACGTCTTTGAAACGGGCGTCTCTCACACTTCGGTCTGTCGCATCGAAGTTCATTCCGAACCAGGCGAACAATCAACGGAGAGATCCATGAACCGCTTTATTTCCACCATCCGCCAATCCGCTGTCCTCGTCGCTGCCGCAGTCGTCATGGCCTCGTCCCATGCCTGCTTGAGCAACAATGCACTGCACAACAACGCGCTGCACAACAACGCACTGCACAACAATGCCCTCCACAACAACGCGCTCCACAACAACGCCATCGGAGCCAACGGCCTCAACGCGGTTGCCAAGCAGCCCGCCAGCACGCCACTGCCTGCGGGCAGCTACACGCCCGCCAGAAGCTGGGACCTGTCGACCATCCAACTGACTTCGCCCGCGACGGCCGCGCGCTAAGGCGCTCCGCGACGCACCCTGCACACTGAGATGATGATGTTCAAGCGAATGGTTGGCACCGCGGCCCAATTGACCGCGGTCGCCTTGATGCTGCTGGCCGCCACCGCCCACGCGTCGGGGTCCGCCCCGGGGCGGGTATTGCGGGTGGTGGGAACTTCGATCGAAGTCGTCGACGGCGAAGGTGTGCGTCGCGCTGGACAGGCGCTGGCCGGCACCGAACTGACGCTGGGCGATGGCCCTGATGCACCGCACCTGCGTGTACTGACAGTGCTGTCGGATGGCACGCGCGGCGTGTTACTGCACGAGATCGAAGCGCTGGACGCATCGACCGGGCAATGGACCAACATCTGCGATGCCGATCGGGACAACCGCAAGCTCGTGCTGTTCATCGAAGGCCACGACCTTCCCGATGGCAGCCAGGTGCGTGTGCCCGGACAGCTGTCGCTGACCTGTACCGCTGGCGTGCAAGGCAAGTGTTTGCGCGCCGGATATTTTCCCTGGGACGACGCGCACGGGCCCGGCTCGGGTGTGGCGATGTTCCAGACCTGCACCCGCATGTTCCGCGCCGACTACTGCGGCGACGGCATTGGCTGGACGCGAAAAGGCATGGCGATCGATCTGTTCGACGTGCATGGGATCCAACAGGCCGAGACGCCGGCCACCATGCCCTTGGAGGCCGCATGGGGACCGGGAGGCGCCCTGTGCGTGCACCACACGCGGGTGCGCGAACGCGGCCCACTCGCCGCGCTGCTGGCGCAGTGCCCGCGTCTCGCGGCAGTGGCCAACGGTGCCGCCTGCACCGAAGACACTGGTAAACGCCTTCCAGGCGCACTGCTGTTCAACCGCTCTGTCGACACTTCCGACTGAAACCTGAGGCCCTTGGCACCCGGGGCCAATACCGCGAAATAGTCCGCCTCAATCGGCTCCAGTTTCAGCGCTTTTTTGCCGATGAACACTCGGTACACAGGCGGTCCCTTTTTCCATGCGGGGGGCAAGCATTTCTTTTGCATGGAAGCTGAAGACCAATCCATGTTCAAAAATCTCAAGATCACGACCCGTTTGACAGCCACCCTGGCGCTGCTCGTGTCCATCATCGTTGGCCTGTCAGGCTTGGCACTCTGGCAGATGGGCAAGATGCGCACCTCGACCTACGAGATCACGTCCAACTGGCTGCCCAGTGTGAGCCTGGTCAACGCCATGAACACCAACACCTCGGACTTCCGTTTGGGAGAGGTTCGGCACGTTCTGAGCACGGACGATGCCGAAATGGCGCAGATCGAGAAGGACATCGCAGTGGTCAAGGCCGGCTTCGACAAGAACCACGACGCTTACATCAAGCTGATCAGCAGCGATGAAGAGCGCAAGCTCTATGAAAGCTTTGCTGCGGACTGGAAGTCTTACCTTGCGATGCACGAGCAGTTGATCGCCGCATCGCGGAAGAATGAGACGGAGCGCGCGCGCGTCATCCTCAACAAGGAAACCCTGCCGGTTTATGACCGCTTCAGCGCAACACTGCTGAAGCTGGTCGAACTGAACAACAAGGGCGGCGCCGATGAGAGCGTCACGGCCGACCGTGCCTATGCCCAGGCCCGCACGTCGTTGTTGGTGGGCGTGGTCGCTGCGCTGGGCATCGCGGTCGTCGCGGGCTGGTGGTTGGTTCGTTCCATCGCACGGCCGCTGGCCAACGCAGTTACCGCTGCGGATCGCGCGGCAGCGGGCGACTTCACGCAGGCCATCCAGGCCGACGGCGATGATGAAGCCGCCCAGGTGCTCAAGGCCCTGGCACGCATGCAGGTCAACCTGACGAACGTGGTTTCCGGCGTGCGCGCCAATTCGGAGAGCGTGTCCACCGCGAGCGCCCAGATCGCCCAGGGCAATCAGGACCTGAGCCAACGCACCGAGGAACAGGCCAGCGCCCTGCAGCAGACGGCCGCCACGATGGAACAGTTGAACACCACCGTGCGCAACAACGCCGACAACGCCAAGCAGGCCAACCAACTGGCGCAAGGCGCTTCCGAGATCGCCGCCCAGGGCGGTGAGGTGGTCGGACAGGTCGTCACCACGATGCAAGGCATCAGCGACAGCAGCCGCAAGATCGGCGACATCATTGGCGTCATCGACGGCATCGCCTTCCAGACCAACATCCTGGCGCTGAACGCCGCCGTGGAGGCAGCCCGCGCTGGCGAACAGGGTCGTGGCTTCGCGGTGGTGGCGAGCGAAGTGCGCACGCTGGCGCAGCGCAGCGCCGAGGCGGCCAAGGAGATCAAGACCTTGATCGGGCGCAGCGTCGAACAAGTCGAGCAAGGCACGGTGCTGGTCGACCAGGCCGGCAAGACCATGGGGGAGATCGTCGGCTCGATCCGCCGCGTGAGCGACATCGTGGCTGAGATCTCCTCGGCCAGTCAGGAACAGAGCGATGGCATCACGCAAGTGGGCAATGCAGTTGGGCAGATGGACCAGGTGACGCAACAGAACGCGGCCCTGGTCGAGGAAAGCGCCGCCGCCGCCGAGAGCCTGAAGGGCCAGGCGCAACAGTTGGTGCAGTCCGTGGCGGTGTTCAAGCTTCCCAGCGACCGGGCTGGGCAACCCAGCTACCTGAGCTCGCCTGCCGCCAATGCGCAGGTTGTCGAGCGCAGGGGACCGGAGCGCGCCAAACCCGCAGCCAGGCCAAGCAAATCACCACAGGCTTCTTCGACGGCCAGTGCTGCCGCGTTGACGGGCGCCGACGACTGGACGTCGTTCTGAGCTTGAATGGAAAAAGGGCTGCCCGTCATGGACGGACAGCCCTTGCAAAATCACCTCAGGTGATCAATTGCGGGTCAGCAGCGCAGGGCTTTGGTTCACCGAGAACGGAGCCGGGATGCTCGTCTTCACGCCCGCCAGGTTGGTGACATAGCTCACGTAGTCGATGCCACTTGGCACGGTATAGCCGAAGGTGCCGGCAGGGTTCCAGACGATGAATTGCTTGGCCGCGAAAATGCCCGGGTTCAGCACGATGGTCCAGGTGCCATTGGCATCCACCGTCTTGCTCACCACCTTCTTGCCGGTCAACCACGTGGCCACCTGCTGGTAGGCCGTGCCTGCCGCAGTCTTGATGTAGTTGTTGGAGTTGGGAGGGCTTGCTGGTTCGCGCGCACCGGCAACCCAACCGACATCACGCTGATCCCACGCGTAGTAGAAGTTGCGATCAAGACCGCCCAATGCCCAACCCAGGATCAGGTTACGCGCCACCCAAGGCGCACCAGCCGCATCGTTGGAGGTGCCATTGGCGAACTTGGCGCCGCCATAACCGCCTTCGGTGTTCCAGACCGGCAGGGACTGGAAACCATACCTGGCCAGGATCGACTTGGTGTTCTTGATCAAGTGTTCCTTGTAGTACATCGCTTCGGGAGCTGCTGGATCGCCTGTCCGGCTGCCGGCCGAGACGGTGGCATCCAGCAGGTTTCCGCCAAAGAAGTCATAGGCGTGCACGGAAACGATGTCCATGTAAGAACCCCCGCCGGCCTGCAGAAAGCGCTCCAGGAAGTTGTTGTCGTAAACATCAAAACTGGGGCTCAGGACCTTGTTGGTCGAGCTGGCATTCTTCAGGATGGGATAGGCCAGCTGGGCCAACCTTGCCAAGCGCGGAATGTCGGCCTTGAACGTGCCGTTCTGGTAGGGCTCGTTCCAGATTTCCCAGAGCTTGACCTTGCCTTGGGCATGTTGGGCAACGGCCGTGACCCAGGCAGTCCAGACCGCCTCGCTCACGGGAGGAGCACTGCTGCCCGGGCCGTAAAAGCTGGAGCCTGTCTGCGACCCGGTGGGGTCCGAACTGGCCCATTGGGGAATGTTGCCGCCGAGCACCACCACCGGTTCCGCGCCGTTGTCGAGCGCGCGCTGCACCCGTGCATCGAACTTGGTCCAGTTGGGCGTGCCGCCCAGTGCGGGATCCGTCGGGAAGATGTCGGCCCATTGCGTGCCATCGGCATCCCATAGCCGCTCGGAGCCAATCGTCGAACCCACCGTTGGCCAATTGGGGTCACGGTGCACGTGAAGTCCGAAATAGCTCTTGGGCACCACCACATCGCTGCGCACTGTGTCGATGTTGGCGTCGGCCACCGCGGTGACGCTGGCATCGTCCAGCCAGACCTTGCCCGTGTTCTGCAGCACGACATAAAGACCACCGTTCAGCTGTGTGCTGGAGGCCGGTGAATACCCGTCGAAGGTGAATTGCTGCCAAGTCGTGGTCACCTTGGCAACACGGCTGCCGTAGGCGGTGTAAGGGCCACCGTTGAGACGAAGCTGGAGCACCACATCCAGGGCGCGGTCAGCCTTCAACCAAATGGATGAGGTGTACTTCTTGCCACCATCCAACGGAACATTGATGTAGAACTGACCGACGCCAGCGGAGGAATCGACCGATTGGCTGAGCGCGCCTGAATGCGGGGCAAAGCCGGTTGCAGCATTGGCGCCTTCAAGCGCGTAGGTCAATGTGGAAGTGCTGGCTATCCAGCAAGAGTTGTCAGCCCAATAGGCGCCAATCTGGCCAGACACGGTGAGCGTGCCCGATGAACATGACACACCCGACGAGCCGATTTCAAAACCGGTGTTGTTCAGCAATTGCTGGGCCGAGGCGGCCGTGGCAAACATCTGCAAAGTGACAGCCATGGCAATGGCTGACTTGACCAAATACGGCTTCATGAAAGCCCCCCTGTGAATAAAAATGCGCCGTCACATCGACGGCATTTTTGATTCTGCGGGGGATTTTTGACAAATCAGCGTCGCCATTTTCTCCCCGGGTGAGTTTTAGGCGACCTCACCACGAGGGTTTACCCACCACCCTCCACTGAACGCCCTGAGCCAAGACATGTCCCGTCCGCTTCACGCGCAAGACGCGCGCCACGGAAAGCCCGGCGATTGGGCCTCAGATGGGAAAAGCGCAAGGCCGAAGTGCCTTGCGGCCGGGGTTCAGAAGGCGGGCCGCGCCGTTCGACAGCGACCGCGCTGGCCGAAGCCGCTGCAAAGCATGTCGATCCGGCAGTCGCTTCTTAAGCCATCTTGAACACGGCCACCGCCTGCACAAGTTGCCGTGCCTGCCCCTTCAGGCTCTCCGCGGCGGCGGCACTCTCCTCCACCAGCGCCGCGTTCTGCTGCGTCGCTGTGTCCATCTGGCCGATGGCTTCGCCAACCTGTGAGATGCCCAAGCTCTGCTCGACGCTGGCCGACGTGATCTCGGCAACGATGTCACTCACGCGCCGGATCGAGCCGACGATCTCGCCCATCGTCTTGCCTGCCTGGTCCACCAGCACCGTGCCTTGCTCGACCTGCTCGACACTGCGGCTGATCAGGGCCTTGATCTCCTTGGCTGCTTCAGCGCTGCGCTGGGCCAGGCTGCGCACTTCGCTGGCCACGACTGCAAAGCCGCGGCCTTGTTCGCCGGCCCGCGCCGCTTCCACCGCGGCGTTCAAGGCCAGGATGTTGGTCTGAAAGGCGATGCCGTCGATGACGCCGATGATGTCGCCGATCTTGCGGCTGCTGTCGCTGATGCCCTGCATGGTGTTGACCACCTTGCCGACCACCTCACCGCCCTGAGCCGCGACGGTCGATGCCCCTTGCGCCAGTTGGTTCGCCTGCTTGGCGCTGTCAGTGTTGTGGCGCACGGTGGTGCCCAGTTGCTCCATCGTCGCCGCGGTCTGCTGCAGCGCGCTGGCTTGTTCTTCGGTGCGTTGGCTCAAGTCCTGATTGCCCTGTGCGATCTGCGCGCTGGCCGTGGCCACGCTTTCGGAGTTGGCGCGAACGCTGGAGATGACGCCAGACAGGCTGGATTGCATGCGCGCCACACTCGCAAGCACGCTGGCCGTGTCACCCGTTGCCACTACGAGCGCCTGGCTCAGGTCGCCATCTGCCACCCGGGCGACCGCGATGCTCAGATCACCGGGCTCGGCCCCGAGCGCGTTGCGCAGGCTGCGCGTCAGCAGCCATCCCACGGTCGTGCCGATCAAGGCCATCAGCAGGGCCAGGCTGGCCATCAACGTCCCACCAAAGGATGCTGTCGCGATGGCGTCGTGGCCTAGCTTGTCGGCCAACTCCTGCTGCATTTGCACAGATTCGTCGACCGCCTTGAACAGCACCGTCTGGAGAGGCCGTACCTCATTGAAAAGAATGGCCGCAGCCTGGGAGTTCTCGTTCTTCAGGCCGTGCTGCACGACACGGCCCATGGCCTCGTTGTACGCCGCCTCGGTGTCGATCATAACCTTGAGGATGGCGCGGCCCCGGGGCAAGACCATGGTCTTGTCGAGCTTGTCAAGCAAGGCGCCGTCCGCGGCCCGAAGCGTCTTGATCCGCTCTTGTTCAAGGGCGTATTGCGCGGCATCGTTGTCGATGATGACGATGTTTCTGGCACTGCGCCCGATGGTCTGGATGTTGTCCCTGAGCGTCGCGAGTTGGGCCATTTTGGTCATGCGGTCGGTGGCCAATTCCTTGACGCCCACACTCAGGCCGTTCATGGCCGTGGCCGCATAGCTCGCGACGGCGACACCGAGGATCACCACGATGCCAAAGCCCAGAGCCAGGCGTTTGGCGACAGTCAGATTCTTGAACATTCGTTCACCTTCACTTGTTGCTCGCGGTCAATCTGGGCCCTCCCTGCCCGCGCGCAAAAGTGACTGATCTCAGGATCCTGAGCCAGTTTTCGGCAACTTATGACGAAAG
Organism: Aquabacterium sp. CECT 9606; assembly: GCF_918741295.1. Lineage (GTDB taxonomy): Bacteria > Pseudomonadota > Gammaproteobacteria > Burkholderiales > Burkholderiaceae_C > Aquabacterium. The sequence continues at coordinate 161,144 of NZ_CAKKNB010000004.1, read as the reverse complement.
TTGAGGCGGATTTGACGGAGGAAGATGTGGCCGAGGAGCGCGCCGTGTGGGGTCGCGTCCTTGAGCTTCTGCACGCCCGTGCGCAGGTCGCCAGCGAGGTGCCCTGTTCAACCAGCGGCTGCGGGCATCGCCGCCGTGTCCATCCAGAGCGCCGCCCACATGTGGCCGTCGGGGTCGGCCAGGTCGCGGGTGACCATGAAGCCGTGGTCCTCCATCGGGTTCACATCGGCCTGCCCGCCATGGGCCGCGGCGGCCTCGTTCATCGCGTCGACGGCGGCGCGGCTTTCCAGGGCCAGCGAGAGCATCATCCCGCACGAGCCGGCCGGCGGGAAGGGTCGCTGTGTGAAGCTCCGCCACTTGGCGTGCGTGACCAGCATGACGTGGATCGCCTCGCTCCAGACCATGGCGGCGCCATCCTCACTGCTCAGTTGCGGGTTCTGGCTAAAGCCCAGGGCTTTGTAGAAGGCGGTTGAGGCGCCGAGGTCGGTCACCGGGAGGCTGATGAAGAGGGTCTTGTTGGTCATGGTTAGCTCCGTTCGCTGGTTGATTCCGTCAATACGACGATTGGGCAGCATCTGGATCGACAAAACCGCGAGTTAAAAATGGCATGGCGATGGCTTGCACAAGCCATCTTGAGCCTCACTGACATTGGGGTTTTACCAAAGATCACGGCCTGAAATTCTTTTCTCGACTTTGGAGCAATCCCTGCTTACGATCTGCGGCTGGCAACAGACATCAACCCGGAGTGGGATACCGAACATGTTCACCAAATCATCGCAAGTCGATGCGCTTGTTCGATTGGCAGACCGCATCCCGTCCATGCTGGCCTACTGGGACAGAGACCTGCGGTGCCGCTTTGCAAACCGCGCCTACGAGCGCTGGTTCGGGGTGGACGCCGATGCCCTGATCGGCACCTCGATCAAAGACCTGCTGGGCCCCACGCTGTTCGCACTCAACAAGGTTCACATCGATGCGGTGTTGGCGGGCCAGCCGCAAACCTTCGAGCGCCTGGTTCCCGGTCATGATGGCGTTCAACGTCACAGCCTGGCCAATTACATCCCAGACGTGGTGGATGGCGAGGTCAAAGGCTTCATGGTCGAGGTGACGGAAGTCACCAAGCTCAAGAACACCGAAATGGCGTTGAGGGCGGAAATCGCCGCCCGCGAGAGAGCCATCGAACTTTTGCTCAAAAGCGAAACGGCGCTTCAAAGGGCCCAACATCTCGGCCAACTCGGCAGTTGGGAGCTGGAGGCCGGCACCGGGATCGTCACCTGGTCGGCTGAGCTGTACCGCATCTTCGGCTTCGACCCTGCCAGGCTTCCTCCAAACTACCAGGAGCAATCGGTGCTGTTCACGGAGGAAAGTTGGGCCCAGCTGAAAGCTGCGATCGAGCTGGCACTGTCCACCGGCACGCCATACCAATTGGAAGTGCAGTACATCCCTGTGAATGGGGCCAGGGGCTGGCTGGATTGTCGTGGCGAAGCCATCCGGGACGAAGAAGGCACCGTGGTGGGCCTGCAGGGGCTGGCGCAAGTCATCACCGAGCGCCACCTTGGCCAACGAGAGCGCGACAGCCGCGTGTTGCTCGTGTCGAAAGTCAGCGCTCGCTCCCGCACATCGCTGAGCCGCATCCTTGGTTTGGCCGAACTGATCAGGCGCAAACCCTCCGACGACACCCGCTCAAAATGGCTTCGCATGATCGAGGATTCGACCCTGGTGATATTGGATGGCCTGACTCAGCTCGAAGAGCTGTTGCCGCCCGATGGAGACCTCGCCACCACGGCAACTCAAAGTGAGTCCTTGGGCGCCCGGCCAAGAGAGAACGAAGCCCTCGCGATGGTGGTGCACGAACTGCGCAATCTGCTGACACCACTCAAGACGGGCCTGGGGGTTCTGACATTTTCCATTCAACACACCGATGCGGTTGACCGGACCCTGGACGCCTTGCTGCGTCAGGTGGACTACATGTCGCGCCTCACCTCGGACCTGTTGAACATCTCTCAGATCAGGGCTGGGACATTCCAGCTGGTGCGAACCCGCGTGTCGCTTGACCAGGTGGTCAGCGAGGCCGTGGCAGTCAGCCAGCCTTTGATCGACAAGGCCGGACACCAACTCGTTGTTCAACTGCCGTCGCCCACGGTCTGGCTGCACGTGGACGCGCTGCGCATGGTGCAGGTGCTCAGCAACCTGCTGATCAATGCCGCCAAGTTCACGCCAGCGTCAGGGCGGATCGAACTCGCCGCCTACCAAGAGGGTGACGAGTTGTCCATCACGGTGTCAGACAACGGCATCGGCATGTCAGACAACGCCATGGATTCCAGTTTCGACTTGTTCGACCAGGGCCAAGAGGCCGGAGCGTCAGCGCCACATGCTCAAGGCTTCGGCATTGGTTTGACCATGGTGCGTCAGTTGGTGGCCTTGCACGGCGGCACGGTGGCGGTCACCAGCGAAGGGCTGGGGCTGGGCAGTTCATTCATCATCCGCTTGCCGGTGCCCCCTCTTGCCTGACGGTGCCTTCGTCACCGATGGCGATTTCCTCGTGGATGGTCCTGAACGTTCTTTCGCCCCACGCTCGGCGCAAACCCAAACCACCGCTTGTATGCCTGCGAGAAGCTGGACAAATCGCTGAAGCCCATCCGCTCAGCGATCTGCGTGAGCGACAGCGTGTCATCCGCCAACAAGCCATTGGCCTGCCGGCCGCGCACTTCGGCCAGCAGCATCCTGTACGACACGCCTTCATCCTGCAGCCGCCGTTTCAAAGTCCGGTCGCTGAGGCCCAGCGTGCGCGCGGCCTGGAGCAGATCCGGGGCCGTGTTGAGCGGCACGGAATCAAGGTACTGGCGCACGCATTCGGCCGCACCCAAGCGGGCACGGCGGCGTTCCATCAACTCCTCACAGGCTCTTTCGCACATGGCCACGGTGACCGGATTGGCTTGGGGCAGTCGCATGTGCAGTAGCTTGCTGTCGAATGACAAGCTGTTGCTGGCGCCCCCAAACTCAGGGCGGACACCGCCCATGCGCGAATGCGAATGGTTGGCCAGCCCGGCCACACCGGGCGGCAAGGTGTGCTTGAGGGTGAACCGAGACAAGGTGAACTCTGGTCCCAGCGTCTCCTTCATCAGCCGCGAAGCCGCCGCCACATCGCGCTCCACCAGGAAGCGCTGGAGGGCGGGCTCCACCTCCGGTGCCTCGAACGTGACGGTGTACATCTCACCATCCACGCCGCCAGAAATCCGGCAGAAGGCAAACGTGAGGGGGATGAAACGCAAGGCCAGCGCCAAGGCGTCGGCCGCTGTGGCGCTGCTGACCAGGCCCAGGCCCCACAAGCCGTATGAAGCGAAGTTGTAGCGCAGGCCCACTTCGAGCCCCAGCCCCGGCTGCTTGAACGTGCGGATGAGGTTGTTCACCACGCACAGTTCCTGGCTGGCATCGAGTTCAATGGCCGGGTCGGCCAGATCGGCTTCCTTCAGCCGCGAGCGGGCCAGGATCTTTGAAGTGTCCACCCCATGCTCTTGGCCAAACTCGACCAAAAGCCGAACGCTGGCGGCACTGCGCCTGAAATCCCAAAAGCTCATGAAAGGTGGACCGGCATTGAATTGGCCCAAATCATAAAGACTTTGTCCCCGAGCAACATTCTCATGGGCGGTGGTTTCTTGCATGATCCGCTCCCACGTCGCGCCTTTCGCCGCACTTTCAGGTTTCAGCGCATGCAAAGCATCGGCTTGTCCACCAACACTGCTCTTCACACCATCATCATCGGATCCGGCTTTGCGGGCATCGGCATGGCGGTGGCCTTGAAGAAGGCGGGCCTGGGCAACTTCCTCATCCTTGAAAAGCAGCACGATGTCGGCGGAGTCTGGCGGGACAACACCTACCCGGGTGCCGCGTGTGACGTGCCCTCGCACTTGTATTCGTTTTCATTCGAGCCCAACCCGAATTGGTCTCGGGTGTTTGCGCCCCAAGCCGAGATCCACGCATACCTGCAGCACTGCGCCCACAAATATGGGCTGCTGCCCTTCATCCGCTTTGGCTGTGAGGTGGCCCAAGCCGCTTACGACGAAGGGCTCGCGCTCTGGCGCGTGACTTTGACCAACGGCCAGGTCCTGCAAGCCCGGTTCCTCGTCACGGCCACAGGCCAGCTCAGCCGCCCCGTGTATCCCAAACTGCAAGGCATGGAAAGCTTCAAGGGGCAGGTGTGCCACTCTGCCCACTGGGACCACAGTTATGACATGAAGGGCAAGCGTGTTGCAGTGATTGGCACCGGGGCTTCGGCCATCCAGTTCGTGCCTGCCATCGCGGGCCAGGTGCGCGAGTTGACGGTGTTCCAGCGCTCAGCGGCGTACATCCTGCCTCGCCCTGATGGCGCGTATGCGGGCTGGCGCAAAGCCTTGTTCAGGATCGCCCCTTGGACCATGAAGCTGCACCGGGCCCGCATCTATTCGCAGTACGAAAGCCGTGCGGTGGGTTTCACGCGCGTCAAAGCGATGATGGATTTGGCGGTAGGCGTTCCTTTCAAAGCACTGCTGCATCGGCAGGTGCGGGACCCCGCTCTGCGCGCCCGGCTGACGCCGGATTACCCCATCGGCTGCAAGCGCATCCTGCTGTCCAACGATTACCTGGCGACCATGGCCAAGCCCCATGTGAAGCTGATCACGCAGGGCATACGCCGCATCACGGCCGATGGCATCGAGACGGCGGATGGGCAGCACCACGCGGTGGACGCGATCGTCTACGGCACGGGGTTCGCGGCCACCGAGTTCCTCGCGCCCATGACCATTACCGGGCGGGATGGTCTCAACCTGAACGAGGCCTGGCGCAAAGGCGCGCAAGCCTACCTGGGCCTGGCGGTGCCGGGCTTTCCCAACTTCTTCATGCTCTATGGCCCCAACACCAACCTGGGCCACAGCTCCATCATCTTCATGCTCGAAAGCCAGATCGCGCATGCCTTGCGGTGCATGAAAGCCGCTCACCGGGCCGGGGCCAGCGCGGTTGAAGTGGACAGGGCGCGCTACGCCAGCTTCAATCGCGATGTGCAAGCGCGCTTGGCCAAGACGGTGTGGCAAGGCTGCAAGAGCTGGTATGTGGACGCGAACGGCCACAACAGCACGAACTGGCCGGGCTTCACCTTCGGATACCGCTGGCTTACACGGTATTCATCGCTCAACGCTTACACCCTGCATGCTAAAAAATGATGTCTCGCCGTTACCCTGATACCTCGCATGTGCGCCTGCGGGCCATCAAATCGACCTTCATGGCTGAAGGCGCCCTTTGTGGCGCCACGCTTTATGTGCCTGAAGACGCCAGCCCCGATCAAGAACTGCCCGCCATCCTCATGCTCGGCGGGTGGGGCAGCATTCAGCGGGCCATGACCTCATCGTTCACGCACAGCTTTGTCGAGGCAGGCTTTGCGGTGATGGAGTTTGACTACCCGGGTTGGGGAGACAGCGGCGGCTTTCCCCGCCAGGGCATCAACCCATGGCGCCGAACGCGCGTGGCCGACACCGCGCTGGCGCACCTGAAATCACAGCCCATGGTGGCCGCCCACCAGATCACGCTGTGGGGTACCTCCTTTGGCGGCGGGCATGTGGTTGATCTGGCCTCACAGCATCCTGAACTGAAGGGCGCCATCATCCAGGTGCCGATGCTGGACGGCCTGGCCGCCACCTTGGCCACGCCGCCCCTGCGCCTCATCAAGCTGACCACGCTGGGCCTGCTGGATCACATCAAGCCTGGCGCCCCGATCTACGTGCCGACCTTGGCCCGCGAAGGTGAGTTCGGCACCATGGACCGCGATGGTGCCTGGGACGCCATGGACATCGCGCTGGCCGCCTGGAAGGACCGCGCCTATGACAACCGTGTTGCCGCCAGATCCGTGCTCACCATGCCCTTGTACCGGCCTTGGCTGCGCTTAAAGGACGTGAAGATCCCCATGCTGATGATCGGTGCCACGGGCGACACGGTGGCGCCCTTCGTGTCTGAGAAGGTTCGCCGTGTGGGCAACCCGAATGTGCAGGTGATCCAGATCGACGCGAATCACTTCGATCCGTACTTTGATCCGCTGTTTCCGGAAGTGCTGGCGCACCAGTTGAAGTTTCTGCGCCGATGACGTTGGCTACAGTTGCGAGCCCATCAACGAGGCAGCGTGTTCGTTCAAGCGCTCATACCAAGGCCTTTGCTGCCATTGCGCGAGCGTGATCTGGCGAGCTTGCGCGAGGTCTTGTTCAAAGACCTCGGTTTGCTGAGCTGCGAAGCCCGCATCCATGATGTTGAGGGTGGCCTCGTCATTCAGGCTGAAAGAGCGGTTGTCAAAATTGGTTGAGCCCACCGACACCATGCGGCGATCCACGATCATCACCTTGCAGTGGTACATGGTGGGTTGGTATTCGGCGATGACCGCGCCGGCCGCCAACAGCGGCCCCCATTTGGCACGCGAAGCATGGCGCACGGCGTCGCTGTCAATGTGTTCGCCTGGCACGATGATGCGCAGCTTCACGCCCCGCTTCAACGCGGCCACGAGCGCATTCAAGGTCAACTCGTCCGGCACGAAATAAGCGGCAGACAGATCGATGGAGCGCGATGCCGCGGCAATCGACAAGAGGTACATCAGCTGCATGTTCTCGCTGCCGCCAGAGGGCGAGCTGCTGAACATCTGTGCCCACACATCTCCCCGCGCCGGGATGTCAGGGAAATACAGCGGCCCATGCAATACCTCTCCGCTGACTTTGATCCAGTTGTCGAGGAACACGGACTGCATCTGCGCAACCACCGGCCCTTCAATGCGGAAGTGGGTGTCGCGCCAGTGATCGGGATCTTGCCCATGGCCAGTCCATGGCGGCGCAATGCCGACACCACCGGTGAATCCAACACGGCCATCCACCACCAGGAGCTTGCGGTGGGTTCGGTTGTTCATGCGGCCAAGGTGCGTCCAATGGGGCGGGTGGAAGCGGCGGATCTGCACACCAGCACGCAGCATCTCATCGAGAAGCTCATCTTCCATTTTGGCGCTGCCCACCCAGTCCAGCAGCACATGAACCTTCACGCCATGCTTGGCTCGCTCGGCCAGTGCATCCGCGAACTGCTGGCCGATGGCACCAGACCAGTAGATGTAGGTCTCAAAGGTGATAGACGACTTGGCAGACCGGATGTCGGCCAGCATGGCGGGAAAGATGTCATCGCCATTGACCAAGGCCTGCGCTCGGTTGCCACCCACGAAAGGCGGCCCCAGCATCACGCCCAGCTCCTTCATGAAGCCGGCATCGCCCAACGCATGAATGCGGTCGATGCGACGCTCGACGTTGGCTTCGTTGCCTTTGAAATTGAAAGCGATGAGCGCCACTGCCAAGGTGGCGAGCATCGTCAAAAGGATGATTCCGGTGGTTCGTTTGGTGGATTGCTGAATGGGCATCTAAGGCTCAGGCTGGCGGAGGTGAATCGCCCTTCCGAGCAAACGGCGTTCCCGGCACGGCCATTCTATTAATACACCCCGATCTCCAACGAGGCGATCAGCCCGCGCTCGAGCCGAAAGCGGTACTGAAGATCGACGGGGCTACCAGGGAAGTTGCCGCTCACCCGGCTGCGGACGACGAGGGCGCCTTCTTCCGTCTTCTCCATGGCAAACGGTTCGCTCGTGTACGTGTATTGGGCCGATGCCGCTGCCTTCCATGCCTTGATGGCTTCGAGGCCGCGGTGCGTGCGGCCTTCGTCCTTCACGATGGCTTGTGGGGTGAAGCACCGGGCAATAGCTTCGGGGTTCTGTCGGTCAGCCGCAAAGTAGGCGGCCATCGGTTCGGGAAGGATCAGCTTGTTCATGGGGACGACTCCGTGTTGATGATGTCAACAGAGTGCGCGCCACGTAGAGATTAGTGAATCCTCTAGAATCTTGATGGTCTATGTAGAAAGCGATACAGAATGCGCGGATCGGAGTTTGCCGAGCTGAAGGCCTTTGCCGCGGTGGTGGAGCGGGCGAGCTTTGCACGCGCGGCGGATCACCTGGGGCTGTCGGCTTCGGCGCTGAGCCAGACCATCCGCCAGCTTGAAGAGCGGCTTGGAACGCGGCTCCTGAACCGCACCACGCGCAGCGTGGCCCCCACCGCCACCGGCGAACAGCTGTACGGGCGCATCGCGCCGCTGTTCAGGGACATGGCCGAGGCAGTTGCCCAAGCCAGTGCCACCGCCGGGCAGACCAGCGGCACGCTGCGCATCAACACCTTGGGGATGGCGGCCCGGCAGATCATCGCCCCGCGTCTGCGTCGGTTTCATGACGCGCACCCCAATGTGAAGCTTGACCTCGTGGTGGACGACGGATTGAGCGACATCGTCACAGGCCGCTTTGATGCCGGCATCCGCGTGGGCGCTCGGCTGGAGAAGGACATGATCGCGGTGCGCCTGACGCCAGACGTGAAGATGGTGGCAGTGGCATCGCCGGACTATCTGAAGCATCGCGGCACGCCACGCTCGCCCGACGAACTGCGCAACCACGCCTGCATCAACTGGCGGCTCCAAGCCGATGGCCGGGCTTACCGCTGGGAGTTTCAGAAAAGAGGCAAGCAGCTTGAGGTGGCGGTGGAAGGACCGCTGATCACCAACCAGTCGGACATCGGCATTGCCGCAGCGCTACAAGGGCTGGGCATCGCCTATGCCTTCGACCGTGAGCGACTGGATGAACACCTCGCCGAGGGAAGCTTGGTGCAGGTGCTCGCCGACTGGTCTATCTCTCGTCCAGGGCTGTTCCTGTATTACCCCAGCCGACGGCACCAGCCACCGGCGTTGCGGGCGTTCATCGACTGCCTGCTGGACAAGGGTTGCTGAGTGATCAGGCAGCCTTGCGCGGCGCCGTCGGTGTCGCACCCGCCACATGTGGCTTGCGGAAAGCCATCACGCCGTCCTCCAGCGCACCGTTGTGCAGCTGTTCTGTGTCCAGCTTGTAGTTCTGGTACAGCTTCCACGGTGCGCGGTCGGCGCCCTTGGGCAAATAATGCTCGGCACGGGCCACGTAGTTCGAGCTCATGTCCAGCAGCGGGCCGGCCTTGACGTTCGGGTCCTTGCGCTCGGGCACCGCGATGCGTGTGCCCGTTTTGTCCATGTGCTTGAGCAGGCGGCACACGTACTCGGCGATCAGGTCGGCCTTCAGTGTCCACGAGGCATTGGTGTAGCCAAAGGTGTTGGACAGGTTGGGGATGTCGCTGAACATCAGGCCCTTGTAAGAGATGTGCTGGTTCATCTCGATGGCATTGCCGTCCACGCTCATCTGCATGCCGCCAAACAGGCGCATGTTCAGGCCCGTGGCCGTGACGATGATGTCGGCCTCGAGCACCTGGCCCGATTTCAGCAAGATGCCGTTGTCGACAAAACGATCGATGTGGTCGGTGACCACCGAGGCCTTGCCCTTGCGCAGTACCTTGAACATGTCGCCATTGGGCACGGCGCACAGGCGCTGGTCCCAGGGGTTGTAAGGCGGCGTGAAGTGCTTCATGTCGAAGTCCTTGCCCACCTGCGCCTTCACCTGCTTGAGCAGCAGCTTGCGCATGAAGTTGGGGTACTTGCGTGACAGCTTGAAGATCGATTGGGTGATGAAGTTGTTGCGCGCACGGCTCATGCGGTAGACCGTCATCTCGGGCAAGAACTTCAGCAGGAAGCGCACCATCGGGTCGAACTGCGGCACCGAGATCACATAGCTGGGCGTGCGCTGCAGCATGGTCACGTGCTTGGCCTTGTCCGTCATCGATGGGATCAGGGTGATGGCCGTGGCGCCAGAGCCGATCACGACCACGCGCTTGCCGCTGTAGTCCAGCTTCTCGGGCCAGAACTGCGGGTGGATGATCTGGCCCTTGAAATCGTCGCGGCCCTTGAACTCGGGCGTGAAGCCTTCTTCGTAGTTGTAGTAGCCCGAGCACATCATCAGCCAGCCGCAGCTCATCTGCACCGTCTCACCCGAACTCTTTTGCACCGTGAGGGTCCAGGTGGCAGTGTCACTGCGCCAATCGGCCGAGACCACTTTGTGACCGCAGCGGATCTTGCCTTCGATGTTGTTCTCACGGGCCGTTTCACGGATGTAGTTGCGGATGCGGTCGCCATCGGCGATGACTTGCGGCTCCGTCCAGGGCTTGAAGTTGTAGCCCAGGGTGTACATGTCCGAATCGGAGCGGATGCCCGGATAGCGGAACAGATCCCACGTGCCGCCGGTGGTGTCCCGGCCTTCCAGGATGGCGTAGCGCTTGTCGGGGCAATGGGCCTGCAGGTGGCGCGCCGCGCCAATACCGGACAAGCCGGCACCCACGATCAGGACATCAAAATGTTCAACCATCGAAAGTCTCCGCGACTCTATGTGAAAACGAATGTGAGCAGTTTACGATCTGGCAATGGGTATTGTCAAATGCTAGGAATGCTGATTGCCCCTCATGGACATGCTTTCCAACACCCGGAGCCCCCCATGAGCACATTGATGAGCCATTTCTCGCCCACGATCACCAACATGATCCGCCTGGACCACACCCATGTGCTGAGCACTTTCCACAAGTACAAGGCCGATACCGCGCCCGACACCAAGCAGGCCCTGGTGAATACCGTGAGCCTCGCGTTGGAGATCCACGCCCAGCTGGAAGAAGAGATTTTCTACCCCGCCCTGCGTGCCGTCACCACCAATGAGGCGGTGCTGGCCAAGAGCGAACCCGAGCACAACGAGATGCGCAGCCTGATCGGCCAGTTGCGCGACATGAAGCCCACGGCCACGCACTACGACAGCACCTTCATGAGCCTGATGCGCCACGTCATCCACCATGTGGCTGACGAAGAAACCGTGCTCTTGCCTGAGGCCGAGCTGTTGCTGGCCGACCAGTTGAGCGAGCTTGGGGCGCAGATGACCAGGCGCCGACTGGCCTTGGCGGCCCCCAAGGCAGGCAACATCGCTGCCAACATGGTCCGCGCCATGCCCACCAGCACCATGCTGGTGACGGCGGGCGGCCTGGTGGCCGGTGGCTACCTGCTCAAGCGCGCCCTGGAGCGCCGAACCTGAGGCCGCCATCACCACTTTGAACGGTGATCCTCGGTCACCCCGAGGAGACCGTCGATGGCCCGGGGCGCGGCAGCCCGCGAGGCCCTGACGGTGCCGCTGAAGGTGCCCACCGGTTGCACGTAGTGGCTGGATGCCATCCAGACATCGCGGTCTTCCTGGCGGGCCCCTTCGGGGGTGAACATCAGGTCCAGCAAACCGTCATCGGTGCTGACCCGCCACGGGGCCATCGGCCGCTTGGGGTTGAACTCGAAGTTCGCGGCCCCCAGAGGGATCAACTGTCCATCCAGCCACAGGGCGTTTTCGTTCACGCCGAAATAGCCTTGCTGCAGGTTGAACCCCACTTCGGCACTGTGCGCGCTGGCCCAGCGCCACTCGGTATCGCGCGCCAGCAGGCCGTTGGAGCTGTCCAGACAGGCCACGGCGTCGGACAGGTCAAAACGCCGCCCGCGCACATTCAGCCAACCGCTCACGGGCAGGGCCGATGACTTTTGCGTGGCATGCGCCACGCCCCCCTCCACCGGGCCCACCCCCAGTAAGAATGGCGCGGCATGGGCCAGGGACAAGTCCACCTGCACTTTCATGGCCCGCGTGCGCACGCTCAGCTCCAGGATGTCACTGCCCTCAGCCTCGCCGTCCTCGTCAGAGGCGCCATGCTGCAGCCTCAAGCGCGCAAAAGGCCCTCTGAACCACGCATGCGCGCCCTGCACTGGTTCGTCGGACACACGGCCTTGCCAGCCTGCCAAGCCATCTTGCCGCCAGTTGGCCACCAGCTCGCCGCGCACGCGGTCAAACGCATACGCGAACGCGGTGCACATCCAGCCCAGATCCACGATGGCCACGCCCACGAACACCTCCTCATTGCCGAGACCAACATACTGCCAACGCTTGTGGTGCAGGCGCCGCCATAGCCAGGAGCGCGCATGCGGCCCTTGCAAGGCTTGCCAATCGATGTAATCGATGCGGCCCGCATAGCGGCCGGACAGTGGCGCGCCATCGGACACGACTTCGGAAGGTGCTGGCGGCAACATGGGCAGTGCATCTCGCTTCATGGTGCGAAGCCTGGACCGCAATGGGGCCCTGGCAACTCAGTGTTTTCCAACATGGGGGTGACAAATCACCGCTTTGGTGGGCCAGTCAGCCAGGCAAGGCGCACTCGCGGGATAATCCCCCCATGCATCCCCAAGCCCTCCTCGACCTCACCGGCGCCCTGCTGCGTGACATTCTCAAGCTCGACGCCCCGGCCGACACCCTGGTTTCGCTGTTTTTCCGCAAGAACAAAAACCTGGGCCAGCGCGAACGCCACGCCCTGGCTGAGACGGCCTACGCCGTGCTGCGCCAGAAGCTGATGTGGCAGCACCTGGCCCAGTCGGGCTTTGGGCCCATGGACCGCCGCCTGACCTTGCTGGCGTGGCAAGGCCAGGAACACGTGCTGAAACTGGGCATCAACCCCGACGAAGCCGCCTGGCTGGACCGCATCAAGAAAATCGACCGCACCACCCTGCCCGACAAGCTGCGCCACAACCTGCCCGACTGGCTGGCCAACCGCCTGCGCGAGCAGCTCAGCCCGGAAGAGTTCTGGGCTTTTGTCGAGGCGATGTCAGGTGGCGCGCCGCTGGATTTGCGCGTCAACCCCTTGAAGTCCAAGCGCGAAGCCGTGTTGGAAGCCCTGACCGCCGCCGAAATTCCCGCCATCGAAACGCCATTTTCACCTTGGGGCATCCGCATTGAGGGCAAGCCTGCTCTGCAAAAAATGGATTTGTACACCGGCGGACATGTCGAGGTGCAGGACGAAGGCAGCCAGTTGCTGGCCTTGATGACCGGCGCGAAGCGTGGCGAGATGATCGTGGACTTTTGCGCGGGCGCGGGCGGCAAGACGCTGGCCCTGGGCGCCATGATGCGCAACACCGGCCGGCTGTACGCTTTTGACATCTCAGGCCACCGGCTGGAAGCGCTGAAGCCGCGATTGGCGCGCAGTGGCCTGTCCAATGTGTACCCCACGCAGATCGCGCACGAACGCGATGACCGCATCAAGCGCCTGACCGGCAAAATTGACCGCGTGCTGGTCGATGCACCCTGCACTGGCTTGGGCACGCTGCGCCGCAACCCCGATTTGAAGTGGCGTCAAAGCCCCAAGGGCGTGGAAGAGATGCAGGCCAAGCAAAAGGCCATCTTGCACAGTGCCGCGCGCTTGCTGAAGCCGGGCGGCCGCCTTGTTTACGCCACGTGCAGCCTGATGCCCGGCGAGAACGAAGTCGTGGCCGATGCCTTCACGGCGGAACATCCGGAGTTTGTGCAGCTCGACGCACGGCAGGTGCTGGAGCAAGGTGGGGTTGTGCAGGCCGAATCGCTGACAACCCCGGCGGGCCACCTCAGGTTGTGGCCCCACCGTCACCACACCGACGGCTTCTTCGCCGCGGCGTGGGAAAAGAAGGCCTGATGTTCAAGCTTTGCGAGGCTGGCACCCCGCAAGCCTGATCAGAACAGGCTTTCCTTGACGTAGATGACGTCATTGGCCAGGAGCTTGTCATTCATGCCAGGCTCCAGGATTTGCACGGTGCCATTGGCATCGCGGCGGTGCACCTTGATACCCTTGGCGGTGCCACGTTGCGTGAGACCCCCCACCGAGGCCAGGGCCTGCAGCAAGGTCATGTCACGCTCCAGACGCATGGATCCGCCACGCAGCACTTCACCATAAATGTAGATGGTGGGAGCGCGGTCGACCCAGATGGCATCGTTGTTCTCCAGCGGGAAGTCTTCCGTCGTGCCCGAGGCGGCAAACACCAGGGGAAAGTCGATTTCCTTGCGGAAAGCCTTGCCATTGCGCTTGCCCGACACCACCACGGTGTCAGATCCCTGGATAGGCACGATGCCGCCGGCTTGGGCCAGCAGGTCGCTCAGGCGGTTGGAGCCCGCCTCGAGTGGGTAACGCCCCGGGCGGTTCACCAAGCCCAGCACCGACACCTGGTTGCTCTTGACCGAGGTCAACAGGATCGAAACCTGGGGTTGCTTGAGGAAGTTGCCGTTCTTCAAGCCATCGGCGATTTTCTTCTCGGCCTCGGACACCGACAAACCACCGATCTTGACCGTGCCCAGCAGCGGGTAAGAAATCGTGCCCGCTTCAGACACTCGGGCGTCCAACGTCAAGTCCGCGTTCTGGAACACCGTGATGCGGAGGATGTCTCCGGGGCCCAGCACGTAGTCGCCTTGCGATGCCGCATGGGCATGCCCTGCGGCCATCAAGGTCACCGACAGCAGCCATTGAGCGATGAGTCGCATCCACTTCATGTTGAAAGATCCTCTGGTGAGATAAATGTAGGAGCAGGCAACCTTGGCTGGCGCCCCGCAGAACGTGTCAATGTATCACCTGGCCTGACGCTACTGGGTAACCCCAAGAGCATCCCAAATGGCCTGGCATAACAGCACGGTAGAGTCAGTTTTCGCGGACTGGTTCCATGCGGGCCAGAAATGCAGGGATGTCGGTGGCGGGCATGGGGCGCGCCATCCAGAAGCCTTGCACCACATCGCAGCCCAGCGCGCGCAACATCACCATCTGCTCTGGCAGCTCCACGCCTTCGGCGGTGGTCTCCAGCCGCAGGGCCTTGGCCAGGCTGATGATGGCGGTCACCACGGCCTGGGCATCGGGGTCGCTGTCCAACGATCGCACGAACATGCCATCGATCTTGAGCTGGTCCATCGGAAAACGGCGCAGATAGGCCAGCGATGAATAGCCCGTGCCAAAGTCGTCCAGGGCCACGCGGATGCCCCGGCTGCGCAAGGCGGCCAAGGTGGCCTGCGCGCCTTCGTGGTCATCGATCAGGGCCGATTCGGTGATCTCCAGCTCCAGGCGCTCGGCGGGCAAGCCGCTGTCGGCCAGCGCCTGCTCCACCAAATCCACCACCGAGTGGCTGCGGAACTGCACCGCCGACAGATTCACCGCCACGCGGATCTCGCCCGGCCACTGCATGGCCACCTTGCAAGCCTGCCGCAGCACCCAGGTGCCCAAGGGCACGATCTGGCCGGTTTCTTCGGCCACGGGGATGAACTCGTTGGGGCCGATCAGGCCGCGCTCCTGGTGCTGCCAGCGCACCAAGGCCTCGAAGCCCACCACTTGCCCGGTCAGGGTGCTGACTTGTGGTTGGTAATGCACGGCAAATTGCTCGTCGGCCAGGGCCACGCCCAACTCCTGCTGCAGCCGGGCACGCGCCCGTGCGCTCTCGCCCATGAAGGGCAAGAAGAAGCGGTGGGTGTTGCGGCCACCGGCCTTGGCCGCGTACAGGGCCAGGTCGGCGCTTTGCAGCAAGGTCTGAGGGCTGGTGCCATCGCGCGGCGCCAGCGCCATGCCGATGCTGGCGCGAACTTCCACGCGCACGTCTTCCAACTGGCAAGGAGTGGCCAAGGCGGCCAGGACGCGGTCGCCCAATTGCACCGCAGAGGCCTCATCGCCGGCCTGCCAACTCAGCAAAGCGAACTCGTCACCACCCAGTCGCGCCAGCAGATCGCCCGGCGCCACGCAAGCCTGGATGCGCGCTGCCACACTGCGCAGCAACTGGTCGCCCACGGCATGCCCCAGCGAATCGTTGATGCCCTTGAAGTTGTCCAAGTCCACGAACAGCAAGGCACAGCCACGCTGCGATGTCTCGACGCTGGCGCAAACGCGTGCCAGTTCCAGGCTGAAACAATGACGATTGGCCAGGCCCGTCAAGGCATCGACATTGGCCAGGCGCGCCATTTCATCACGGGCGATGCGCCCCTGCGTGACATCGGCTCCCACGCCACGCCAGCCCGCGGCACGGCCTCGGTCGTCAAACAGCGGCTTGGCCATCAATGACCACCAACGCAATTGGCCGTCGACCCGCACCGGCAATTCCAGATCGCGGAATGGGCGACCCAGGCTCAAATGGGTTTGCAGCTGCTCAAACGCCGCCACGGCTTCGGGCACTTCGCGGGGCAGCATGCTCTCTACCAATTCGGAGAAAGAGTGCGTCACCAGTTGCCGCGAAGGCAGCCCGAACGATTGGGCCAGTCGGGCAGAGACATGCCGGAAGTGACCGGTGCGCGAGACCTCCCACAGCCAGTCGCTGGCGTGCTCTTCAAAATCACGCAGCAAAAGGTCAATCAACTGGCGCTGCCGATCGGACTCGGCCTCGGCCCGCAAACGCGCAAAGAACATGCGCGCATTGGCCATGGTCACGCCCATGACGGTCACGGACCAGATGCCCAGCAAACCCAGCAAAGACACGTTGTTGACGTAGGCCGAGCGTTGCAGGGCCAATGCTGTTGCCGCGCAAATCACCATGACATAGGCGCAGGCCGCGATGGGCACGGAGCTGAGGATCAGGCCGCCGCCGCACATCATGCCGACCAACACTGAAGCGATCAGCAACTGGCCCAGGTGATCGGTGATGGGGAACATCAAGGCAGGGATGACGGCCCAGATGCCGGCGAATGCCGCGACACTGAGGCACACCACATGCAGGCTCGATGGCTCGGCCACTGGCTTGGCGCCCACCATTTTCACCAATAGGCGCAAGCCCCTGTCCAAAGCGACCAGGCTCAACACCGCCAGGATCACCCACAAGCTCAGTGCCCACGAAGGCATTTGCCCCCAGAAGGTGGCGGCGATCGTCACCGTGCCAATGAGGTTGCCCGTGAAAACCATGGGCAGCAGACCCACCACGGCCAGGATCTGCCGAGCCCGGAAATGGCGGGCGTTGAAGCCGTCAACATGCTCGGTGGCCGACACTTCACGCCACAAAGGCGTCAAGCGCTGCCGCCAACCGGTTGGGAGCGGCGTGGCGGCTTTCAAAGGGACAGAGAGTTCGGTCATGGACAGGTCATGGGCAACATCCAAGGGGACATCGGCTTTTGGGCACCTAACTTAAGCGCGCCAGGGCAATTGGGGGTGATTTCAGGCAGGGTTCGCCCCAGGAAGGGGAATGCCTCACGACGGACGGCATCAACAGGCAAGGCAATTGGCTTACCATGGCCGCCCTTGCTGAGCCCTGAATTGCCTGCCATGAGCGACTCGAAGTCCCCTTTGTCCGACGCCGAACAATCCTTGAGCGATGCCGCTCTGGAATACCACCGCCTGCCCACGCGGGGCAAGATTGCCGTCACCCCCACCAAGCCGTTGACGAACCAGCGCGACTTGTCGCTGGCTTATTCGCCCGGCGTGGCCTACCCCTGCCTGGCCATTGAAAAAGACCCCGGGCTGGCTTTTGACTACACCTCGCGCGGCAACCTGGTCGGTGTGATCACCAACGGCACCGCCGTGCTGGGCTTGGGCGACATCGGCCCGCTGGCCAGCAAACCGGTGATGGAGGGCAAGGGCTGCCTGTTCAAGAAGTTCGCCGGCATCGACGTGTTCGACATCGAACTGGCCGAGCGCGACCCGGACAAGCTGGTGGACATCATCGCGGCGCTGGAGCCCACGCTGGGCGGCATCAACCTGGAAGACATCAAGGCGCCCGAGTGCTTCTACATCGAGCAAAAGCTCAAAGAGCGCCTGAACATCCCCATCTTCCACGATGACCAGCACGGCACGGCCATCATCTCGAGCGCCGCTTTGTTGAACGGCCTTGAACTGGTCGGCAAGCAGATTGGCGAAGTGAAGATCGCGGTTTCGGGCGCGGGCGCGGCGGCCATTGCTTGCCTGGACCTGATGGTGGGCCTGGGCGTGAACCGCGCCAATGTGTTCGTGTGCGATTCCAAGGGCGTGATCCACACTGAGCGCGGCGACAAGCTCGACGAGTCCAAGCGCCGCTATGCGCAGCCCACCAATGCCCGCACCCTGGCCGACGTCATGAACGGCGCCGACGTGTTCCTGGGTTGCTCGGCAGCAGGCGTGGTCACGGCCGAGATGGTCAAAAGCATGGCGCGCCAGCCCATCATCCTGGCCCTGGCCAACCCTGAGCCCGAGATCCGGCCCGAGATCGCCAAGGCGGCGCGGCCCGACTGCATCATCGCCACGGGCCGTTCGGACTACCCCAACCAGGTCAACAACGTCCTGTGCTTTCCGTACATCTTCCGGGGTGCGCTGGACTGCGGCGCCACCAAGATCACCGATGCGATGAAGCTGGCCTGTGTGCGGCAGATCGCCGATCTGGCCAAGGCCGAGACCAGCGATGAAGTGGCCGCGGCCTACCCTGGCCGCGAGATGCGCTTCGGCCCTGATTACCTGATCCCCACGCCGTTCGATTCACGCTTGATTCTGCGCATTGCACCGGCAGTGGCCGAAGCAGCGGCGGCATCGGGCGTGGCCACGCGGCCCATCACCGACATCGTGGCTTACCGCGATTCGCTGTCGCAGTTCGTGAGCAACACGGGCCTGTTCATGCGCCCGGTGTTCATGGGTGCCAAGGCCGCGCCCAAGCGCATCGCCTTCTCGGAAGGTGAAGACGAGCGCGTGCTGCGCGCCGCCCAGGTGGCCATCGACGAAGGCATTGCCCACCCCATCCTGGTGGGCCGCCCCGAGGTGATCGAAGAGCGCGTGCTGCGCGCGGGCTTGCGCCTCAAAGCTGGCGTCAACTGCGAGGTGGTCAACCCCGGCAAGGACGACCGCTTCCGCCAGTATTACGAGGCTTACCACGCCCTGCGCGCCCGCGATGGCATCACGCCCGAACTGGCCAAGGTGGCCGTGCGCCGTTCCAACTCGCTGATCGCCACGATGATGGTCAAGCTGGGCGATGCCGACGGCATGATCTGCGGCGTCATTGGCCGCTACGACCTGCACCTCAACCACATCCAGGAAGTGATCGGCCAGAAGCCCGGGGCCCATGGTCTGGCCGCGCTGAACGCGCTGATCCTGGAGAACCATTCGCTGTTCATCGCCGACACCTTCGTCAACGAAGAACCCACGGCCGAGCAGCTGGCCGACATCGCCGTGCTGGCGGTGGAAGAAGTGCAGCGCTTTGGCCTGCCACCGCGCGTGGCCTTTCTGTCGCACTCGATGTTCGGCTCCAGCACGCGGCCTTCGGCCCGCAAGATGCGCCTGGCGCGTGACTTGTTCGTGGCCCGCATGCCGCACATCCCGGCCGATGGCGAGATGCAGGGCGATGCCGCGCTGAGCGAAAGCGTGCGCACCAAGCTGCTGCCCGAGACCACGCTGCACGGTTCGGCCAACATCCTGATCCTGCCCAATCTTGACGCGGCAAACATCTTGTTCAATGTGCTGAAGATGACAGGCGGCCAAGGCGTGACCGTGGGCCCGATCCTGCTGGGCGCGGCGGCGCCGGTTCACATCCTGACGCCATCGGCCACGGTGCGCCGCATTGTCAACATGACAGCGCTGGCGGTGGCGCACGGGGCGACGGCGAGCGAGTCGCGTTGATGTAGCTGGCTGTTGGTTGCAGCGCGGGGCGCGGGCTGGGGCGCCGCCGGAAGCCGCCCCAGCCCTTGTTTCGCCCCGCTGGTGGCCTGCCACGGCCGCATTCGTGCTGCGCCACCCCGCGCTGCCCATACAACGCTCAAAAATCCCCTTGACGCCACGCCCGCCCCTCAATACATTACAGGAAAAATCATAAATAATGATTGCTTGTAATATTCATGAGCGTCACCGCCAAAAACCTCATCCTTGATCTGCTGCTGGCCGCCGGCAGCGATCACCTGCCTGTTCGGCACCTGCTGGCCGCCGCCGCCCTGTTCGGCATCCCGGCCAACAACCTTCGCGTGGCATTGGCCCGCCTGTCGGCAGACGACATGATTGAATCAGTGGGCCGCGGCGTCTACCAGCTCAGCGCCAGCGCCAGCCACTTGGCGGCCGACGTGGCCACCTGGCGCAGCGCCAGCCAGCGCGTCAGACCCTGGCAAGGTGGTCACATCGCCGTGCATTGCGGGGCCCTGGGCCGCAGCGATCGGGTCGCCCTGCGGCACCGCGACCGTGCACTGCAGATGGTGGGCCTGCGCGAGCTGGAGCGCGGCTTGTTCGTGCGCCCCGACAACCTGCAAGGCGGCATCGACACCGTGCGCAAGCGGCTGCACACACTCGGTCTGGAGCGCGAAGCCTGTGTGTTCATCGCCACGGAGTTTGACCAGGAGCGCGAGGCGCGCATCCCCCAGCTGTGGCACAGCCAAGAGCTGAATGAGGCTTACACGCACATCCAATCGCAGCTGTCGCAATGGACAGCGCGCGCCAAGCAACTGCCCATTGAAGACGCCGCGCGCGAGTCCTACCTGCTGGGCCGCAAGGCGATCCGACAAGTGGTGTTCGATCCTCTGTTGCCCGCGCCCCTGGTGGACATCCAGAGCCGCGATCGCTTCATGCAGGCGGTGCAGGACTTCGACCAGTTGGGGCATGGCATCTGGCGCCAGTTCCATGCCAAGGTCGATGCCCCGACACCCATCGCCGGCAAGTCCGCCTCATCTTCATTGCCTCATTGATCATCCAACCAGGCCCTGTCACCATGAGCACCGCCAAGCCACAACGCATGCGTCCGTCCGACGTCCTCAGCCGCGAAGAAATCGCACGCTTCACCGCACGATCCGACCTGGCCGGTTGGTCGGCGTTGGCCTTCACGTGGGGCGTGATCGCCTTGTGCTTTGCCGCCTTGGTCTGGTTTCCGAACCCGTTGACCTACCTCGCAGTGGTGGTGGTGCTGGGTGGCCGCCAACTGGCCTTGGCCATCTTGCTGCATGAGGGCGCGCACGGCACCTTGTTCAAGACGCGCTGGCTGAACAACCACGCTGCCGACTGGTTGGCGGGGCGCTGGATCTGGGTCGATGTGGCTCGATACCGCGAACACCACCTCAAGCACCATGCGCACACCAACCAGGAGGGCGATCCCGACCTGAGCCTGGTCCAACCTTTTCCAGCATCGCGGTCGTCGGTGCGCCGCAAGTTCCTGCGCGACATCAGCGGGCTGAGCGGCCTGCGCCGCGTGGTGGGCCAGGTGCTGATGGACATCGGCGTGCTGAAGTGGACCGTGGCCGCCGACATCGTCAAGCTGCCGCGCGATGGCCGACGCTGGCATCACTACGCGGCTGAAGGCCTGCGCCACATGAGCGGCTTCATCGTGCTGCATGCATTGCTGGCAACGACACTGGCACTGATGGGCCACTTGTGGGTCTACTCGGCCTGGTGGGTTGCTTATCTCACCACCTTCGGCGTGTTCATGCGCCTGCGGTCCATGGCCGAGCACGCGTGCACCGAGCGCAGTGGCAACATGCTGCGCAACACCCGCAGCACGCGCGCCGGTTTCCTAGCTCGCATGACGGTGGCGCCGATCCGGGTCAACTTCCACATCGAGCACCATTTCATGGCCTCGGTGCCCTATTTCCGCTTGCCTGCATTGCACCAGGTGTTGCGCGAAAGGGGCGTTGTTCCCCCCTCACCTTCCTACGTGGACGTGCTCAGAATGGTGTCCAGCCCACGCTGAGAAACCGTCTGTCGGACCCACCGACCGTCCGTCGAACTGGGTCTTTTTACTGCCAATTATTGCCGCACGCCTCAGAAAGCCCCTTCCTAGAATCGGCCACGTGAATGGTCCATTCGTGTGTTCAAGGGGTTTGAAAAATGGTTTCGTGCAGTCTCAGGCAAACCAGTCGAGGTCAACGCGGTTTCTCCATGGTCGAGGTGGCTGTCACCCTGGCCGTGCTCGGCATCCTGATGGCGTCGGCCATGCCCAGCGTGGGCGCCTGGATGGTGAACGCGCGCATCCGCAACACGGCCGAATCCATTCAAGAAGGCCTGCAAAAGGCGCGGGCCGAAGCAGTTCGCCGCAACCAAAGCGTCACCTTCTGGATGGTCACGACCAGTGATCCCAAGGTGCTGAGCGACGACTGCACCACCAGCGCCACCGGCGGTTCATGGGTGGTTAGCCTGACCGACCCGACCAGCAAGTGCTCGGTGGCTCCTTCCGATACGACCGCGCCTCAAACGGTGGCGGCCCGGCCCATTGGTGATGGTGGCGATGGCGTGACGGTTTCGGCCAAACAGCGCGATACCACGACCGATGCCACCAGCATCACCTTCAATGCGTTTGGCCAGGTGGCCAATGCCGGCCCGATTGGCCAAATCCGGATCAACGACGGCACCGATGGCAACGACCACCGCCGCTACAAAATTTTGATTTCAACGGGTGGCCGCAGCCTGGTCTGTGATGAGGCCGTGGCCAGCACCACCGATCCACGCTACTGCCCAGGGAGCTGAACCATGCGCAGCCAACCACTTCCCCAAAAGCATTCAGCGCGAGGCTTCATGCTGATCGAGGTGCTGGTGAGCGTCTTGCTGTTCAGCGTTGGCGTGCTGGCGCTGGTGGGCTTGCAAGCCAACATGAACCAGGCGCAAGGCGCGTCCAAGGTGCGCACCGATGCAGCCTACCTGGCCAACGAACTGACAGGACTGATGTGGTCGGACGCAGACCACCTCGGTGACTACACGGACACCGCTTGCGGGGCCTACAAGCGGTGCCAGGCCTGGAAAGACAAGGTGGCCGCGTCGCTGCCGGGAGGCGCCGCCAACGTCACAGTGAACACCGACCGCGAGGTGACGATCCAGATCAACTGGACGCCCCCGGATGGCACAGCCCACAAATACGTCTCCGAAACCACCATCCAGGGTTGACATGAGCAAGCGCACTCGCACCTCTCGCCCCCCCCAGCAGGGCTTCACCCTCATCGAATTGATGGTGGGCGTGGTGCTGGGCATGCTGGCCATCGTGGCCATCGCGCAAGTGATGGTGATGTCGGAGGGCAGCAAGCGCACCATCACGGGTGGCGCAGACGCGCAGATCAGCGGCGCCCTGGGTCTGTTCTCCCTGCAACGGGAACTGGGCATGTCCGGTTATGGCTTCAGCGCGATCCCGGACTCATTGGGGTGCAGGGTCAACTACCAGTTCGACTCGATGCCTGCCGCCAGCTTCACGCTGGCCCCGGTGATCATCAGCGCGGGCACGGACGGCTCTGACACCATCACCGTCTTGCGCGGCACCAAGACTTCCTTCTCAGTGCCAATGCTGGTCAACGTCGCCCACACCTCCGCCAATACAGAATTCTCAGTCGAGTCCTCCTTTGGTGCCGCGGCGGGCGACCTGGTGGTTGCCATGCCCACCGACATCACCACCACCGACTGCCGAGTCTTCCAGGCCTCCAGCACCCCGGTGAACAACAAGATCCCGCACGCGGTCGCCTCGACATCCCCTTGGAATGCCGGCAGTGCGTCGGCCGGCACCTACCCCATAGACAGCTACCTTCTCAACGTGGGCGGCCTGTCGATGCAGGAGTTCTCGGTCAACAACCTCACCCGATCCTTGCAGGTCAGGCAATTGACGAACGGCGGCACGTGGGGCGATGCGCAAGATGTGCAACCGCAGGTGGTGATGCTTCGGGCTCTGTATGGCAAGGACACCGCTCCCGCCGATGGCATCCGGGCGGTCGACACCTACGACGCCACCACGCCCACCACGAACGCAGGTTGGCGTGAGGTGCTGTCCGTCCGTGTGCTGATCGTGGCACGAAGTGCCCAGCCCGCGAGACGGGAAGAGGCAGACCCCACACCCCAATTCTTGGAGTGGGATGTCGGCACTGAAGACGACACCGTCGCAGGCTCGACCGTTTGCCACACCAACCGCCGGTGCGTCGCGATCGACCTCAGCCCCTTGGGAGACGACTACCGCAGGTACCGCTACAAGCTGTACGACACCGTCATCCCATTGCGCAACATGCTCTGGAAGGCGGCATCGTGAAGGAGCTTTCCATGATCAATCACTGGCCTTCATGCCGTGGCCATTCCACGCGGGAACGAGGCGTTTCGCTGCTGTTCGCCCTTCTGGCCCTGGTGGCTCTATCACTGGCCGGTGTAGCGCTGGTGCGCTCGGTGGACACCAGCGCCTTGGTGATGGGCAACCTGGGCTTCAAGCAAGATGCCACCGCTGCCGCGGACAAAGCCACCCAAGCGGCGATCGCCACGGTTTTCGGCCCCGCCTCCGCTATTGACCGCAACGTCAACAACGAGGCAGTGGGCTACTACGCCATTGCCCACGAAAGCATCGATGCGACTGGCCAACGAACCTCGGAAGCGAGCCGCGAGTTGATCAACTGGGACCTGAACAGCTGCGCCTACGCCACCAACACCGCCATGGCCACCTGCCTGGTCCGCCCATCGGACGAGATTGAGTTCAACGGCAACAAGATGCGCTATGTGGTGTTTCGGCTGTGCTCTGCAACGGGCGCACCAGGCAACGCTGGCAACGTTTGCGCTCGACCGAAAACCGTGGAAGGAGGCTCAGAGGGAACAGACACGGGCCCGGCGGCCGCCCCCAAGCGCGGCGAAATCAAGACCGGAAGCGGAAAGCGGCTTATCTCCCCCGGCACAGTTCCCGGCGGGGCCTACCAAGGCGTGTACTACCGCATCGTGGTTCGCGTGATTGGCGCGCGGAACACCACCAGCTTCGTTGAAACCATCGTGCACCAGTAATGTGCCCTTGCCTTGCGGCACAGAAGGAAGTCACCATGAAATCCCTTTACAACTTCACCGTGCAGAACCCAGTCCAACGGATTTTGCTGGCGGCACTGATCGGGCTGGTGGCGCTCAACCCTGCTGTGCTTGCCGCCACGGATATTTCCAACACGCCACTGGCGACCACCTCGGACATCACCGCCAAGCCCAACGTCATGTTCATCCTTGACGATTCGGGCAGCATGGGCTGGGAATACCTGCCGGACAACATGGGCGACAACCAAACGGCCAGAGACTCCTGGGGCTACAAGTCGATCCAATGCAATGGCGTGGCCTTTGACCCCGCCTATGACTACACCACCAACCGGCCTGTCAAACCCGACGGAAGCCTGTACCCCAACGCGCTGTTGAGTTCGGCGCCGACGGACGGTTTCCAGATGGACCTGTCGACTTCTTACGACCTTCTCACACCCATTGCCATGGGAACCGGGGACAGGACCTTCCAGGTATCGGGTGCCAGCTCGGGCACTTTCGTTGTCGGTGCAAGGGTAGGCATCGCCAACGTCATCCCCACTCCAAACGATGCCAACCCGCCCAGCCCCAACTGGATGCTGGGCACCGTCAAAAGCTGGAACAGGCCCAATTTGGTGGTGACCATCACGGACGTGGTCGGCAATGCCAGCGCCTCAGCCGCTTGGAAGGTGGGCCCACCGGTCGGCGTCAGTTTGGGCAATTCGGTCTATCACAAGTACAAGGGCAGCAAACCGCGTGCAGCCTGGAAGTACAAGAATGACGGCTCGGTGGACACCACGACCGACGGCGGATTCGCCAACGAGTGCCTGGCTGCTGCCGCCAATACTTCGTCAGTGTTCGACAAAATCACGGTCAACACCAGAACGGCCACAGAGCAGCAAAACTACGCCAATTGGTACGCTTACTACCGCAAGCGTTATTTGATGATGCGCAGTGCGGTGGGCCGAGCCTTCACCCCCATCGATTCAAAGTACCGGGTGGGGTTCACCACCATCAACAATCCCAGCGCAGCGCCCGGCGACAAGTTCCTGGAAGTGGCCCCTTTTGACAACAATCAAAAGGTGACTTTTTACTCAGACCTCTACAGCGCTGACGTCGACAATTCCACCCCATTGCGCGGCGCCCTGTCGAAGATCGGGCGTTACTTTGCCAACAAGGCACCGGGCCAAGTCCATGACCCAATGGAGTACGCCTGCCAGCGCAACTACAGCATCCTGTCAACCGATGGTTACTGGAACACCGGCAGCAACACAGTTCCTGAAAGCGGCACTTTTGGCCCCTTGAAGCTGGACGGCAGCACCAACGTTGGACAGCAAGACGGCCTGGAAGCCCGCCCAATGTGGGATGGCGCCGCCATGGTATCGACCACACAAACGCCTTACACGGTTGTCAAGCACGAAAAAGTGGTGATCGCCACACGCACCACCACACAGGTTTGGACACGCAACAGGTACAGCGAGACATCAAGCGGCTGCGGATTCGGAAAGAGACGACTCAGCACCCAGCCGCAGACTTACACCCAATCGACCAAAAAAGAAAAGATCACAACCCTTCAGGATGTCGTCGGCACCTACACGCGGACGCGAGTCACCACCAACGGCACACTCACCTCTGACACCAATAGCAGCACCGCCTGGGGCGCACCCACCATCACCTCCACAAGTTCCGCACTGATCTCAAACGTGGACAGCGGCGCACCCACGGGCGCCACCACCTGGACCGATTCGGGCACCGCCACCCTTTCGGGCACTTGCGTTAATACGGGAACGGTGGCCATCCCCACCCCCTCTCCCAGCACCCCCGTGGCACCTGCAAGCGCCACGGTGTCCGACACCGCTCCCACCCTGAGCACGGTGTCCACCGATGCCGCTGTGGCTGGCACGCCAGGCACCCCTGTCATCAGCAGCTCTGGGGGCTCCAGCAACAGCCTGGCCGACGTGTCCCAGTACTACTACGCCACCGACTTGCGCACCAGCGCCTTGGGCAACTGCACCGGCGCCCTGAACACCGACGTGTGCAACAACGAGGTTCCCATCAGCAGCCTAGACCGGGCCGAGCACCAGCACATGACCACCTTCACGCTGGGCCTGGGCATGAACGGCATCCTGCCCTACAACGAGGACTACCTCAATCCCAACCTGACCAGCGGCAGTTACTACGACATCAAGAACGGCACCAAGACTTGGCCGATCTCTGAGAGCAACTCTTCAGGCATCACCCACGTCGATGACCTGTGGCACGCCGCAGTCAACGGACGTGGCCAATACTGGTCAGCTTCCGATCCAAGCGCCGTGGCACGGGCCATCAGCGCCGCCCTGTCCAATGTGACGCGCACCATTGGTTCCTCGTCGTCGGCCGCCACCAGTTCACTGCAACCTGTCGAGGGCAGGAACAACCAGGTGTTCGTGGCCAAGTACACCACCAAGGTCTGGACTGGCGACCTGGTGTCCTACACCCTGGATGGCACCACCGGCGAGATCGACACCACCACCGAAGTCTGGAGCGCCGCGGCCCGCATGGGCAGCACCACACCTTCCGCACGCCGCATTTACTACAGCCAGCCCAACGTCACCACACCCACTCGGCGGGAGTTCAACTACGCCAACCTGAGTGCCGATGGCCTGGGCGGCAACTTCACCAATTTCTGCACCAAGCCGCTTGTTCCCGGGCAATGCGCAAGCCTTGAAACCGACCCCAAGGCCGCAGCAGAAAATGGCACCAACCTGGTCAACTATTTGCGGGGCGATGGCAGCCTGAGCAGCTACAGCTACACCAAGAGCATCGTGGGGCCGCCTGCCAGCACGTCCACGGAAACGGTGACGGTGTACCGCTCGCGGGAGTCGATCCTCGGCGACATCATCAACGCCTCTCCGGTTTACGTGAGCACGCCCGAGTTTGAGTACACCGACGCTGGCTACGCTGCTTTCAAGAGCGCGCAGGCCAACCGTTCCCCAGTCGTGATGTCTGCCGCGAACGACGGCATGTTGCATGCCTTCGCAGCGGAAGCCATTGGCACCACACCCGCAGGCACCGAGCTGTGGGCCTATGTTCCCTCGGCCGTGATGCCTGACCTGTACCGCTTGGCCGATACCAACTACGAGACCAATCACCATTTCTTCGTGGACGGCACACCTACTGTGGCCGATATCCACGATGGCACTGCCTGGAAGACCATCTTGGTGGGCGGTCTTAACGCCGGTGGCAAGTCCTACTACGCGCTCGACATCACCAACCCGACCGACCCCAAAGTGTTGTGGGAATTCTCGTATAACGCCTCGACAAACCCCAACCTGGGCTTGACCTACGGCAACCCCGTCGTCACCAAGCGCGCCAATGGTGACTGGGTGGTTGTGGTGACATCGGGCTACAACAACACCGATGGCGACGGCAATGGCCGCCTGTTTGTGCTCAACGCGAACACTGGCCAACCTGTCTCTGACTTCCCCAATGGCATCGCCACCATGACGGGAGTGACCACCCCTGCGGGCACCCGGGCCGCGCCCAACGGCCTGGCCAAGATCAACGCCTGGATCGAAGACACCACCAACAACACGTCCTTGCGCTTTTATGGCGGCGACCTCCTGGGCAACCTCTGGCGTTTTGACATCGACAGCCAGGTGGCTCCCCATGGCAAGGCCCTGCTGCTGGCCAGTTTCAAGGACCCATCCGGGAATCCTCAGCCCATCACCATCAAGCCTGAAACAGCCGTGGTGAACGGCGAGATCGCGGCCGTGCTCGTTGCCACGGGCCAATATCTGGGCTTGAGTGACATTGCCAACAGGCAAGTGCAGTCCGTCTACGCCGTCAAGGATGCCTTGACTGGCACTGGCCTGGGCGACCTGAGCTACACGCGCACGGACATCGTCAAGCAAACCCTGACCGACGCCGCGGGGCTGACCCGCACCTCAACCAACAATGCGGTGGACTGGTCCACCAAGAATGGTTGGCGAGTTGATCTGCCCACGGAAGGCGAGCGCGTTTCGGTTGACATGCAACTGCAATACACCACCTTGGCCTTGGTCTCGGCGATCCCTGGCAGCAGCGTTTGCAGCCCTTCCGGCGGCTCATCCTGGCTGTACACCTTCAACATCGCCACGGGGGGCTCGTTGACCTCGGCCGGGGGCATCGCCGGCAACAAACTGGGCAATTACCTGGGCGTGGGTTTGACTTGGATCAAGTTGACCGATGGAAGGTCCCGGCTCATCATCCCAGGCAGCAATGCCAAGGTCACCGACGAGCCCGTTCCGGTAGACCTTCCCAGTACCGAGACCTCACCATCAGGCACGCCTTATTCCGCGACCCGCACGTCTTGGCGGGAATTGGTGGACTGAGCCTCTGATGAACGTCACCGGCGCCCCTCGGCGCGCATCCATTGGCGCCCTCATCTTCAACGTGGCCTTGGTCCACGCTGCGGGGCTGGTGCTGTTGAACCAATACCAGCCCGCTTCGGCGAAAGGGAGCACAGGCCGGTTGGGGGCTCAAGTCGTTCAAATGCGTTTGGCCCAGGCAACGCTGCCTACCTCGCCGGCTCAAAGCACGATGGGCACTCCCATGGCGAACATCTCCGAGGCAACACCCACAGCGCCGGCCGATGTGGCGCCCCTAGCGCCACTCTTGGTCGACAGCATCCTGGCTGGCCTGGACCTCGAACCTGGACCAGGTGCGCAAGCCTCGGGCAGCGAATACATCCCCCGCCCTCAGTTGAGTACGGCACCCAGGCCTTCAGTACCGGTGGTGGTTCCGTTCCCCAAGGAGATCACCACCCAAGGCCGCTACACCACCATCCTGGCCCTCTTCATCGATGAAAACGGCATCGTGCGCCGCGTGCGCATCGACGGCCCCTCTTTGCCCAAGCCCATGGAAGACGCCGCCCGCGACACCTTCCTGCAGGCCCACTTTCAACCCGGTGAAGTGCAAGGCCAACAGGTCAAGTCACTGATCCGGGTGGAAGTCGTGTTCGACAACACGCCCATCGAAGCACAAGCATTGCCCCAGTCCTGAGGGTGGTGCCAGCCCTGCCCGGCCAGCGCCTCAGCCAGCTTTGGGCTCAGCCGCCATCGCCAGCACCAAACGCTTGCGCAAGGCCCTGGCCGCTGTCACCAGCGCCACCAGGAACAAGGCCACACCCACATAAGTGCCCACCCCAGGGTTGCGCCAAGCGGCAACGAGGCGGTCCATGAACAGGGACAGCATGATCGTGCCGGGCAGCACGCCCAGCACCGTGCCAAGCACATAGTCACGAAAACGCACCCGCAATGCGCCCGCCGTCACGTTGATGACCAGGAAGGGTGCCACCGGAAACGCGCGCAAGAAAACGATCGCCAGCAAGCTGCGGTTCTTCAAGCTGCGCGCCAGATGCTGCACCTGCGGATCGCCAAAGCGGTCCAGCAGATAGGCTCCGCTCAAACGCCCCACGCCATACGTGACCACCGCGCCGCTCAGCATGCCCGCCAGCGAATACACCATGCCGACCCAAGGCCCGAACACCAGCGTGCCCACCGAAATCATCAGCAGGATGGGCATGGCCAACACCACGGCCAGCACATACCCCCCCAGCACGGCCAAAGGCCCCAAGGGCGAAGCCAACAAGTCGCGCCCCAATTGGCTCAACACGGCCGGGTCCAGCCAATGGCTCATTGATGGGCTCCGCCACACCAACGCCACGGCCGCGAACAAACCCAAGTACACCGCCACCACAAGGCGGCGCACCAGCTTGCTGCCCGACACCTTTGATGAACCGCCCGCACTCATGACACACACCTCATTGCACTGCCCACATTCCATCCAACGGAAAACTCGTGCATCTTGAGGCCATTCAAGGGCGGCCGACGCAGGTGATTTCCTGCGTATTTGTCACCGTCCCCTTGCTTCGGGGGGCATCACAAATCGGGGTGAATGCCAGGCAGTGGCCGCTGTGTGAGCATCCAGCGGCCCACCCTCACCGCCAGGGCTTCGGGCGACACCGGCCACGAGAACAACTCCACCCAGCTCGGCAACCCACCCCGCGCGGCGATGGCCTCGGGCTTCAATGAGGTCAAGGCCAACACGGCCATGCCCGTGACCGTCTCGCAGCGCTCTAGCGTGCGCAGCATGGCAAAACCATCCATGCCCGGCAGCTCCAGATTGGTGATCAACAAATCGGGGGGCCGCTGCCCCATCTGCAGCAGGGCCAAGTAGCCGGTTTCGGCAAAACGCAAGCTCAGCGCCGACTCAAACACCTCCAGGGCCGACGCGCATTGCGCCTGCCACAAGGGGTCGTCGGCCACCAGCAGGATGTCGTGGTGGCGCGCCTCCCGGCGCACCTTGGCCAAGGCGCTGGGCTTGGGCAACACCGCGGCTGGGTTGCCCTGGCGACGCGCCTGGTCCGCCAGCGGATCGCCCCCCAGCCCCGTGCTCAAGGCCAGGGCCTCGACCGCGTTGTAAGGAATGCGCCGGTGGCCGCCAGGGGTGCGCGCCGCCGGCAAGATGTCGGCCTCGACCCACAGCTGCACGGTGCGCAAAGAGACACCCAAGCGGCTCGCCGCCTCGCGGGTGGTGAGCATGCGGGCACCGGGCCCCAGATGGATGACTTGCGACATGGTTTCATTTTTGCGGGATCCACCCTGCCGCGGTAGGCCCATCGGCTGCAAACCACAGGCCGGCGTGAAGCATTGGGCACAATCAGCCACCATGAACAAGGCCTTCACCAAGGAAACCGACCAGGACGACGAGGACGATCTCTCCCCGTCGCCCATCCCCGCCGGCACCAAGAACTACCTCACGCCACAGGGCTACCAGCGCCTGCGCGACGAGTTGCTCACGCTGATCGATGTCGAGCGGCCCAAGATCGTCGAGATCGTGCATTGGGCCGCCTCCAATGGCGACCGCTCAGAGAACGGCGACTACATCTACGGCAAGAAGCGCCTGCGCGAAATCGACCGCCGCATCCGATTTCTTACCAAGCGACTGGACATCGCCGAAGTGGCCGACCCGTCGGTGCACCATGGTCACGACCAAGTCTTCTTCGGCGCCACGGTCACCTACGTGAATCAGGACGATGTGGAGCGCACCGTCACCATCAAGGGCATTGACGAGGTCGACAATCTGAAAGGTGAAGTCAGTTGGGTCTCCCCCATTGCCCGCGCCTTGCTCAAGTCACGCGTGGGTGACGAGATC
This sequence comes from Aquabacterium sp. CECT 9606, assembly GCF_918741295.1. Classification (GTDB taxonomy): domain Bacteria; phylum Pseudomonadota; class Gammaproteobacteria; order Burkholderiales; family Burkholderiaceae_C; genus Aquabacterium. The sequence continues at coordinate 129,552 of NZ_CAKKNB010000004.1, read as the reverse complement.
CAGTTGATGACGCCGGGTGGTCTGGAGCACGTCGAGGTGCTGTCGGTCAGCTACCCCGCGCCTGTCGGCAAAGACTAGTCAGGGATTGACGCGGCCGGCCTTGAGCACCACCGGGCAACGCTTGAGCGTGCGCAGTACGTCGTTCAGGTGCTCCACATCGCGCACGGCCAGCGTCAACTTCAGCTCGGCGGTTTCGCCCAGGCGTTCGTCGCCCATCTCGATGTGGGTGATGTCGGTCTCGGCGCTGCTGATGGACGCGGCCACCTGCGCCAGCACGCCCTTGCCATTGGCCACCAGCACCTGGATGGCTGTCTCGAAAGGCCGTGTGGGCTCGTCGGCCCAGCTCACGTCGATCCAGCGCTCGCTGTCGCGCTCGAACAAGCGCCTGCCGACGCCGCACATCTGCGTGTGCACCACCAGGCCTTCACCACGGCCCAGGTAGCCCGCGATCGGATCGCCTGGGATGGGCTTGCAGCACGGCGCCAATTGCATCGTGGCGCCTTCGCTGCCATCGATCACCACACCGCCGTGCGACGGCGATTCGGAATCGGCAAAGCGACCCAGGGTCAGGGTCAGGGCATCAGGCCGCTCGCCCGACTCGGCCATGAGCTGCGCCAGGCGCTTGGCCACCATGTTGCTGATCTTGCGGCCCAGGCCGATGTCCACGCACAAATCATCCTTGCTGCGGTTGCCACCCCAGCGGATCAGGGCCTGCCAGGTGGCACCGCTGGCACCTTCGCTGGTTTCGTCGCCCGGCGGCATGGCCAGGCCCTCGGCGCGCAGCGCTTGCGTCAGCAGCTTCTCGCCCAGCTCCAGCGACTCTTCCGTCTCCATGTTCTTCAGGTAATGGCGGATCTTGGAGCGGGCCCGGCCCGTGCTCACGAAGTTCAGCCAGCCCGGGTTGGGCCGCGCACTCGGCGCCGTGATGATCTCAACCACATCACCGCTGCGCAGCTCAGTGCGCAAGGCCGCGGCCTCGCCATTGATCTTGACCGCCACGCAGTGATCGCCCACGTCGCTGTGAATCGCATAGGCGAAGTCCACTGAGGTGGCGCCACGTGGCAGCGCCAGGATGCGCGATTTGGGCGTGAACACGTAGACCGACTCGGGGAACAAGTCGATCTTCAAGTGCTCCAGGAACTCGGCCGAATCGCGTGTCTCGTGCTGGATGTCGATCAGCGACTGCAGCCACACGGCCGCCTGTTGAGGCGAGGCCTCTGCGCCTGCCCCTTCTTGCGTCTTGTACATCCAGTGCGCGGCGATGCCCTTCTCGGCCACCGCGTGCATGGCCTGCGAACGCAGCTGGAACTCCACCGCCGTGCCCACCGGGTTCACCAAGGTCGTGTGGAGTGACTGGTAGCCATTGGCCTTGGGGATGGCGATGTAGTCTTTGAAGCGGCCCGGCAGCGGCTTGTACAGCTGGTGCAACACGCCCAGGGCGCGGTAACAGTCCAGCAACTCGCGCGTGACGATGCGGAAGCCGAAGATGTCGCTGACCTGGGCGAAGGTCAGGTTCTTCTCGATCATCTTGTGATAGATCGAGAAGATGGTTTTCTCGCGGCCATAGACCTCGACCACCATGTCGGCCGCGCCAAAGGCCAGCTCCACTTCACGCTGGATGCGGTCCACCAGGTCGCGGCGGTTACCGCGCGTTTTTTTCACCGCCTTCGACAGCACGCCATAACGCCAGGGGTTGATGTACTGGAAGGACAGCTCCTGCAACTCGCGGTAGGTCTGGTTCAGGCCCAGCCGGTGCGCGATCGGCACGTAGATGTCCAGCGTTTCCTTGGCGATGCGCGTGCGCTTGTGCGCCACCATCGCGGCCATGGTGCGCATGTTGTGCAGGCGGTCGGCCAGCTTGATCAGGATGACGCGCACATCGCGCGCCATGGCCAGCAGCATCTTGCGGAAAGACTCGGCCTGCGATTCTTCCTTGGTCGAGAACTGCAGTTTGTCCAGCTTGGTCAGGCCATCGACCAGCTCGGCGGTGGGCGCGCCAAAGCGCTCGATCAACTCGATCTTGGTGACGCCGCAGTCTTCCATGGCGTCGTGCATCAACGCGGCCATGATGGCCTGGGCATCGAGCTTCCAGTCGGCGCACAGGCCGGCGACCGCGATCGGGTGGGTGATGTAGGGCTCGCCGCTGGCGCGGAATTGCCCCAGGTGGGCTTCGTCGGCGAAGCGGTAGGCGTCGCGCACGCGGCGCGCATCCGCCTCGTCCAGATAGTCGAGTTTGTGGGTCAGCGCCGCGAAGGAAGCCGCGGCGGCGTCGGAAGTGGCCTGGGTCATGCGAACTACTTTAGCGCGGAACGAGAGGGCCAGACACCAAGCGTGTCAATCACCGAAATAGAAAACGGCCCACCAAGGCGGGCCGTTGACTTGCTTTTGAGCAAGCAGCTGGCAGTGCCAGCGCGCAAATCCGATCAGGTTGGGACCTTGCGCAGCATCTCGATGCCGACTTGGCCGGCGGCGATTTCGCGCAGAGCGGTCACACCGGGCTTGTTGCGCGATTCGATCTTGGGCGTGTGGCCCTGGCTCAGCATGCGCGCGCGGTAGGTCGCGGCCAGCACCAACTGGAAGCGGTTGGGGATCTTGGTCAGGCAGTCTTCAACGGTGATGCGGGCCATGGTGGAACCTCTTGAAAATGGGACTGAACAGGGCTCAGACCAGGTTAAGCGCGCGGAACACGGCAGATTTGTTGCGACGCTGAGCTGCGTATTTTAACCGCTGCGCGTGAACAATGGCTTTTAAATCGAACAAAGCGGTCTCAAACAGGCTGTTGACCACCACGTAATCGAAGAATTGCGCCTGCTCGACCTCGACCTTGGCGTTGCTCATGCGGATTTCGATCACGTCCGAGGTGTCCTCGCCACGGCGGTGCAAACGCTGCAGCAACTCCTCGTAGCTGGGCGGCAGAATGAAAATCAGCACGGCATTCGGGAAGATTTTCTTGATCTGCAGGGCGCCCTGCCAATCGATCTCCAGTACCACGTCTTCGCCGCCCTTGATCCGCTCCTCGATCGCGTGGCGCGAGGTGCCATACAGGTTGCCGTGCACCTCGGCCCATTCGAAGAAATCGCCATGCGCAATCATTCCGCGAAACTCGGTTTCCTCGATGAACAGGTATTCGCGGCCGTGTTGCTCCTGGCCTCGCGGAGGCCGGGTGGTGTGCGAGATCGACACCAGCAAGCGCGAATCCAGCTCCAGCAGGGCCTTGACCAGGCTGGATTTGCCCGTCCCGCTGGGGGCCGAGACCACGAAAAGATTGCCCGGGTAGTCCATTTCGTCACCTCCGGCAAATGCCGCTTCATTCGACAGGTTATCGGCGCTCATTCGATGTTCTGAACCTGTTCACGCATTTGCTCGATCAGCACCTTCATCTCGACCGAGATCTGGGTCAGCTCCAGTGCCGCGGCCTTGGAGCCCAGCGTGTTGGCCTCGCGGTGCAGTTCCTGAATCAGGAAGTCCAGGCGCTTGCCCACTTCACCGCCCTTTTTAAGCAGGCGCGCGATCTCGTCCAGGTGCGCCTTCAGGCGTGTCAGCTCTTCATCGACATCGATGCGCAAGGCGTAGGCCGCCGCCTCGCTCAAGGCGCGCTCCTGGGCCGCCTCTTCGGTGATGCTGCCGCCCACAGCCTCCAGTGCCTCTTTGTAGCGCTGCACGAAACGTTCCTGCTGGCGCAGCACGGCCTGGGGCACCAGCGGCATCGCCTGCTCGGCCAGGGCTTTCAGGCCATTGAGCTTGTCCACCAAGATGGCCACCAGGCGCTTGCCCTCGCGCTGGCGGGCCTCCAACAAGCCTTCGATGCTCTGGCGGGCGGCATCCAGGGCCACCTCTTCCAATTTGGCGATCGGGCCGGCGGTGCGGCACCAGTTCATGATCTCGTTGACCGACAACGGCGTGGCCTTGGGCAGCCAGTTCTGCACCATGCCCTCCAGACGCGCCAGGCTGTGCAACTGGTCAGCCTGCGGTTGCGGCCAGGCCGTTTCGACCGGTCTTTGCGGTTGCATCTTCAGTTCGATCTTGCCGCGCCGAAATGAAGCTGTCAGCAAATCACGCAAGGCGGGCTCCAGGGCCCGAAACTCGTCAGACAGCTTGAAGCTCAGATCCAGGAATCGGCTGTTGACCGAGCGCAACTCGGCCCCGACCCCACCGGTTGGAGACTTGGTTGCCGTGTTCGCCGCCGAGCGTGTCGCGCTGGACGAATCCGCATCATCAGAGGCGTCGCCGCTGTGTTCCGGAACCGACGCGACCGCGCTGGCAAAGCCGGTCATGGAGTAGACTGACATAGATACTTGACACCAGACACAAAACCCGATTATGTCAAAGCCAAAACCCGCTCCGCTGCCTTCAGGCACCGTCGTGGGGGGTTACCAGGTCGTCAAGAAACTGGCTGCCGGTGGTTTCGGTGTGGTTTACCTCGCTGAAGACCCCGAACACCGACTCGTGGCGCTCAAGGAATACCTCCCCTCTTCTCTGGCAGAACGTGCCCTGGGAGAGTTGATCCCGCGCGTCAAACCTGACAAGCAGCCGTTGTACCGCCTGGGCCTGAAAAGCTTTTTCGAAGAAGGCCGTTCGCTCGCGCAGATTTCGCACCCGAGTGTGGTGTCGGTGTTGAATTTCTTCCGCGAAAACGAAACCGTTTACATGGTGATGAATTACTTGCAAGGAGATACCTTGCAGGATTTCATCGTCACCGCGCGCGATTTGAAGCGCGACAAAGTTTTCCGCGAATCCACCATTCGCTCGCTTTTTGACGAAATGCTGCGCGGTCTGCGCATCGTCCATCAGCACAAGATGCTGCACCTGGACATCAAGCCGGCCAATGTCTTTGTCACCAATGAAAACAAGGCGGTGTTGCTCGATTTCGGGGCCGCGCGCGAGGTGCTCTCCAAGGAAGGCAACTTCATCCGCCCCATGTACACACCCGGCTTTGCCGCGCCCGAGATGTACCGCCGGGATGGCTCATTGGGTCCCTGGACCGACATCTACGCCATCGGCGCGTGCATTTACGCCTGCATGCAGGGGTACCCCCCCAACGATGCGCCCCAACGCCTCGAAAAAGACCGTTTGAACCTGTCCCTGTCCAGACTGCGGAACGTGTATTCAGATAACCTCCTGGAAGTGACCGAGTGGTGCATGTCACTCGACCCGCTGGCACGCCCGCAAAGCGTGTTCGCGCTCCAGAAAGAGCTTGCCCGTGAAACCGAACGCCGCTATTCCAAGCTGACGTTCTCCGAGCGGGTCAAGCTCCAGCTTGAAAACCTCAAATCAGGTGCGAAGGCATGAGGCCAGCATGAGATTCTCTGTCTACCAGATCAGCCGCAAGGGCGGCCGCGAGAAAAATGAAGACCGCATGGGCTATTGCTACACGCGGGATTCCGGCCTGTTCGCCCTGGCAGACGGCATGGGCGGCCATCCCGAAGGCGAAGTCGCCTCGCAACTGGCTCTGCAGACCATGGCAGCGCTTTACCAGCGCGATGCCCGCCCCACTCTGGCCGACCCCCTGCGCTTTTTGCAGGACGCAGTCATGGCCGGCCACCACCAGTTGCTGCGCTACGCCAGCGAAAAAGGCCTGATCGACACGCCTCGCACCACCATCGTTGCCTGCATCATGCAAGGCAACGCGGCCTACTGGGCCCACTGTGGTGATTCACGCCTGTACTTTGTGCGCGGCGACAAACTCATCGCCCGCACCCGCGACCACTCCTATTCCGAGTTGCAGCAAACGCTGAACACAGTGGTCCCGCTGAACGACCGCTACAACCGCAACGTGCTGTTCACCTGCCTGGGCAGCCCTGGCAAACCGGTGGTCGACACCGCCGGCCCGCTGCTGCTGCAAGAAGGCGACCGCATCCTGCTGTGCTCCGATGGCCTGTGGGGCACGGTGGACGACGAAGTCATCACCCGCCACCTCACCACGCGCGCCATCTCTGATGCCGTGCCCGAGCTGGTCGAAGAAGCGCTGCGCAATGGCGGCCCCAAGTGTGACAACGTCACCATCATCGCCATGGAGTGGGAATCGGCCAGCAACGATGAGGTCGCTGGCGGCACCTCCACCTCGACCGACAACCTGGGTGACCAGGTTTTCGCGTCCACCATCCAGGCGAGCGTGGGCAGCGGCATGGGTCCGGGCGACAATGTCGATGCCGATGACCTGGACGAGGCTGAAATCGAACGTTCGATCCGCGAGATCAACGAGGCGATCAAGCGCTCGGCCCGGGGCAGCCACAAGCCTTAATCCCGCGCTTTTTTTTCCGCGCCAGTTTCCCAGGAGCCCGCCATGGCTTATCAACGCACGCAAGACCGTGCGGCGGACGCCTTGCGTCCCGTCACCATCACCCGCAGCTACACCAAGCACGCCGAAGGCTCCGTCCTGATCGCCTTCGGCGACACGCATGTGCTGTGCACCGCCTCTGTTGAAGAACGCGTGCCGCCCCACAAACGCGGCAGCGGCGAAGGCTGGGTCACCGCGGAATACGGCATGCTGCCCCGCGCCACCCACACCCGCAGCGACCGCGAAGCCGCACGTGGAAAGCAAAATGGCCGCACGCAAGAGATCCAGCGACTGATCGGCCGCTCGCTGCGTGCCGTGTTCGACCTCAAGCTGCTGGGCGAGCGCACCATCCACCTCGATTGCGACGTCATCCAGGCCGACGGCGGCACGCGCACCGCCGCCATCACCGGCGCCTACGTGGCCGCACACGACGCCGTCACATGGCTGCTGGCGCAAGGCAAGATCACCACCACGCCCATCCGCGAGCCCGTGGCCGCCATCAGCGTCGGCATTGTGCAAGGCACGCCCCTGCTCGATCTGGAATACGTGGAAGACGTGGACTGCGACACCGACATGAACGTCGTCATGACCGGCGCAGGGCACTTCATTGAAGTGCAGGGCACAGCCGAAGGCGCGGCCTTCACACGCGCCGAGATGGACCACTTGCTGGCCCTGGCCGACCAAGGCATCCAAGGCCTGGTGACCTTGCAAGCCGAAGCCCTCGCCAAGCCATGAAACTGATCCTGGCCTCCAACAACGGCAAGAAGCTGCGCGAACTGCAGGCTTTGATCGGTCCACTGGGGCTTGAGCTGGTGACGCAAGGCAGTCTGGGCATCCCCGAGGCTGAAGAGCCACATGTGACTTTTGTCGAGAACGCGCTGGCCAAGGCGCGCCATGCAGCGCAGTTGGGCCAGGGCCCGGCCATCGCTGACGATTCAGGCTTGTGCGTACGCGTGCTGCAAGGCGCCCCCGGCGTGCGATCAGCCCGCTATGCCGTCGACCATGGCCAGATCGAAGAGACGGCCGGACGCGAATTGATCGACTCGGCCAACAACGCCTGGTTGCTCCAGAAAATGCAAGGCCAGCTTGACCGCCGCGCGCATTTCACTTGCCTGCTGGTGGCCGTGCGCCACGCCGAAGACCCCGAGCCCTTGATCGCCGAGGGCCATTGGGAAGGCACCTTGCTGGAAGTGCCGCAGGGCGAGCATGGTTTTGGTTACGACCCGCTGTTGTGGCTACCCGAACACCGGCAATCCGCCGCACAACTGGCGCCTGAGGTCAAGAACGCCGTCAGCCACCGTGCGCTGGCCTGTGCCCGCTTGCGCGAGTTGATGACCGCCCGCTGGACCCTGAAGTGATCACACTCCAACGCCCCGGTGCGCTGCAAGCTTTGCCGCCGCTGTCTTTGTATGTGCACCTGCCCTGGTGCTTGAAGAAGTGCCCTTACTGCGACTTCAACTCGCACGAGGTCGCTGGGCCCGCCATTCCCCTGGTGCCCTTGCAACCAAGTACCAAACCCGGCCTGTCTCCAGCCCTTGAGGCCCAGTATCTCGACGCACTGCGCGCCGACCTGGAATCCGCCCTGCCGCAGATCTGGGGCCGCCGCATCCACAGCATCTTCATCGGTGGTGGCACGCCCAGCCTGTTCTCGCCCGAAGGCATCGACCGCCTGCTGGCCGACATCCGCGCCCGCCTGACCTACGACCCCGACTGCGAAGTCACGCTGGAAGCCAACCCCGGCACCTTCGAGAAAGACCGCTTCAAGGCCTTCCGCCAGGCCGGCGTGAACCGCCTGTCCATCGGCGTGCAAAGCTTTGACGATGCCAAGCTCAAGGCCCTGGGCCGCGTGCACAACCGCGCGCAAGCCATCGCCGCGGTTGAAGAAGCGCAAGCCTGCTTCGACACCTTCAACCTCGACCTGATGTACGCCCTGCCCGGCCAAAACCAGGCCGACCTGGACGCCGACCTGCAACAGGCGCTGGCCTTCACGCCACCGCACTTGTCGCTCTACCACCTGACGATGGAGCCCAACACGCGCTTCGCCACGCAACCCCCGAAAGACCTGCCCGACGAAGACACCGCCTTCGACATGCTGGACAGCCTCATCGAGGCCACCGGGCGGGCAGGTTTGGAGCGCTACGAGATCTCGGCCTATGCGCGCAAAGGCCACCGCGCCCTGCACAACCTGAACTACTGGCAGTTTGGCGACTACCTGGGCATCGGCGCTGGCGCGCATTCCAAAATCAGCTTCCCTGACCGCATCGTCCGGCAAGTGCGCTGGCGAGAGCCGCAGGCCTACATGACGCAGGCCCTGCAAGGTAAGGCCTGTTCAAACGAGCACGACATCAGCCTGAAGGCGCGCCCCTTCGAGTACATGCTCAACGCCTTGCGCCTGAAGGAAGGATTCGAGCTGGCGCGCTTCACCGAGCGCACCGGCCTGCCGATCACATCGATCCAGCAGGCGATGCAGGAGGCCGAGGCCAAAGGACTGCTGGCGCGTGACCTTCAGCGCGCCTGGCCCACTGACAAGGGCTTCGACTTCCTGAGCGACCTGCAGGCACTCTTCCTCCAGGAAGAGTGATCCGCATCAAGCCGCCTTTTTCTCGTCACGCAACTCGCGGCGCAGGATCTTGCCCACATTGGTCTTGGGCAGGTCATTGCGGAACTCGATGTACTTGGGCCGCTTGTAGCCGGTGAGTTGTTCCTTGCAGAACTCGGCTACCGAAGCCTCGGTCAGGGTCGGGTCCTTGCGCACCACGAACACCTTCACCGCTTCGCCTGCCTTGTCGTCCGGCACGCCAATGGCGGCACACTCCAGCACGCCCGGGTGCAAGCTCACCACCTGCTCCACTTCGGTCGGATACACGTTGAAGCCTGACACCAGAATCATGTCCTTCTTGCGGTCCACGATTTTGGTCTGGCCCGTTTCGTCCATGATGCCGATGTCGCCCGTGCGGAAGAAGCCATCGGCCGTCATCACCTTCGCGGTTTCATCCGGGCGCTGCCAGTAACCGGCCATCACCTGCGGGCCGCGCACACAGATCTCGCCCGGCTCGCCAAAGGGCAAGTGGTTACCGTCGTCATCCAGGATCGCCACTTCGGTGGAAGGCACCGGGTAGCCGATCGAACCCGTGAACTCGACGATGTCCAGGCGGTTGACTGTGGCCACCGGCGAGGTCTCGGACAAGCCATAACCCTCCACGATCGGGCAGCCCGTGAGTTTCTTCCACTTCTCGGCCGTGGCCTGCTGCACCGCCATGCCGCCACCGTTCGAAATCTTCAAACCCGAGAAATCAAGCTTGGCGAAATCAGGATGGTTGGCCAGGCCGTTGTAAAGCGTGTTGACCGCCGGGAACTGGTTCACCTTGTAGTTCGTCAACGTCTTGATGAAGCCAGGAATATCGCGCGGATTGGGGATCAGGATGTTCATCCCGCCCAGGCGCGCGCCCATGAAGTAGCAAACCGTCAACGAGAAGATGTGGTACAGCGGCAGGGCACACACCGTCACGATCGGTTGGCTGCCCAGCTTGGCCAGTTGGGGCTTGAACCAGGCCTCGCATTGCAGGATGTTGGCCACGATGTTCCGGTGCAGCAAAGTTGCACCTTTGGAGACACCTGTGGTGCCGCCCGTGTACTGCAAGAAAGCCACATCGTCAGGCACCAAGGCCGGGCGGGTGTACTTGCTGGAAGCGCCTTGCGACAGCGCCTTCTTGAACTGCGTGACTTTGATCGGGCCGCCATTGGGCAGGCTGAACGCCGGCACCATTTTCTTGACATGGCGCACCACGAAATTGACCAGCGGGCCTTTCAGGCCAGGCAGCATGTCGCCCATCGCGGCCAGCACCACGTGCTTGACCGGCGTGCGCGAGATCACGTCCTGCAAGGTCACCGCAAAGTTTTCCAGGATGACGATCGCCTCGGCGCCCGAATCCTTCAACTGGTGTTCCAACTCGCGCGGGGTGTACAGCGGATTGACGTTGACCACCACATAGCCGGCGCGCAACACGGCGGCAATCGCCACCACGTACTGCGGCACGTTGGGCATCATCAACGCCACGCGCGCACCCTTCGACAGGCCCTGCGCCTGCAGCCAGGCGGCCAAGGCGCGCGACATCTCGTCAACCTGCGCAAACGTCCACCGCACCTCCATGAAGGCGGCGATGTCGCGGCGCGCATGTTCCCGGAAAGCCTGGTCCAGCAAATCGATCAGTGAGTTGTACTCACCTGGATTGATCTCTGCAGGAACACCAGCTTCGTACTGCGCCAACCATGGTTTGGACATTGCCATTTGTGAGCCTCTCACTTGATAAACAGGACATTTCATCGGCTTGACATCACTCAAGACGCAAGCTTGAAACACTGCATTCATTTTGCAACATAGTCAGCTCAGGGTATTCCCTTGAGGCGCGGCAACTTTGCACACAGCTCCTGTCAGTTTCGGCGCAATGCTGAGGTCCGGCGGCGATCCGCAAGATAAAGCAGGCAAGTCCGCAGGGCACAATATTCGGATGACCTCGAAAGACACCACCCCACCCAGCTCGCCCAAGCGCCGCTGGCTACTCAAATCCGCCCTCGTCCTGGGCGCCGTTGGTGCTGCCCTGGGCGGCGCTGTGTTCTGGAACCGCGGCGTTTCCAATGGCACCCTGACCGACGCTGGCAAAGACGTGCTCAAAGGCATTGCCCGCGCGGTCCTGGCCGACATGCTGCCCACCGACCCTGCCGCCCGCGAAGCCAAGCTTGAAGGCCAAATGGTCCGGCTGAACCAGGTCATCCAGACCATGCCCGCCAGCTCACAAGGTGAACTGGCGGCCTTGCTCGGCCTGCTCGTCAATGCGCCCACCCGTCTGATGGTGACAGGCTTGAGCAGTTCCTGGGCCAAGGCCAGTACCGAGGAAATCTCGGAAGCCCTGGAAAGCATGCGGATCCACAAGCTGCCCACCACGATGCTGAGCTACCACGCCGTGCGTGACCTCACCTGCATCGCCTTTTTCACGAACCCCGACAACTGGGCACTGACCGGCTACCCCGGCCCTCTAGAGATATGAGCAAATTGCCTGACCCTTTCCGCGCCGGCATCGAGCGCGGCTGGAAGACCACCGATGGCGCTTTGGGCCTGCCTGAAAAAATCAACTGTGACGTCGTCATTGTGGGCACTGGCGCTGGCGCCGGCATCACCGCCGAGCTGCTGACCAAGGCTGGCCTGGACGTCGTGCTGATCGAAGAAGGCCCGCTCAAGACCAGCTCCGACTTCAACCAGAAAGAGTCCGAGGCTTACGCCGACCTCTACCAGGAAGGCGGCACCCGCGCCACGCTGGACAAGGGGCTGACCTTGCTGCAAGGCCGTTGCGTTGGCGGCACCACCGTCGTCAACTGGACCAGCTCTTTCCGCACTCCGCCCACCACCCTCAAGTACTGGCAGGAACACTTCGGCCTGAAGGACTTCAACGTCGATGCCCTGGCGCCCTGGTTCACGCAGGCCGAACAGAGGCTGAACATGACCGCCTGGGAAGCCGCGCCCAACGCCAACAACGAGATCCTGCGCACCGGCGCCACCAAGCTGGGGATTCCCGCGCACGTCATCCCCCGCAACGTCAAGGGATGCTGGAACCTGGGCTCCTGTGGCATGGGCTGCCCCACCAACGCCAAGCAATCCATGCTGGTGACCACCATCCCGAGCGCGCTTGAAGCGGGCGCACGCCTGTTCCACCAAACGCGCGCCGAGAAGTTCGAGATCGACAATGGCGAGGTCAAATCCCTGCAGTGCGTCGGCGTGACCATCAATGGTAATCGCGTCAATGACAAGGTCATGCACATCACCGCCAAGCACTACGTGGTGTCGGGCGGCGCCATCAACTCACCGGCCCTGCTCAAGCGATCCAAGGCCCCCGACCCCCACGGCTTGCTGGGCAAGCGCACCTTCGTGCACCCGGTGGCGTTTTCATCGGCGGTGTTCGATCAGAAGATCGAAGGTTGGGCGGGTGCACCCCAGTCCATCTACTCCGACCATTTCCTGTACACGCAGGCCATCGACGGCCCGATCGGCTACAAGCTCGAAGCCACGCCCATGCACCCCGGGCTGACCTCCAAGCTGTTGGGCGGCATTGGTGCCACCTTGGCCGAGCGCTTCAAGCACTACCCCAACACCCAGATGATGCTGGCCCTGGTCCGCGACGGCTTCCACGCCGACGCCTCCGGCGGCGAAGTATTCTTGAAGCTTGACGGCTCACCGGTTCTGCACTATCCATTGACTGACTACGTGCTCGATGGCTTCCGGCGTGCCTTCCTGTCCATGGCGGAAATCCAGTTTGCGGCCGGTGCCAAAACGGTCTTGCCCATGCACGAGCAAGCCACCGCTTACGCCAGCTGGGCCGAGGCAAAGGCCGGGATCGAAAAATTGGACATGAAGTCGCAGCTGACCGGCGCGGGCAGTGCCCACATCATGGGTGGGTGCCGCATGGGCGGCACAGAACAGCAAGGCGTGGTCAAGCCAGATGGCGTGCATTGGCAGATCAAGAACCTGTCGGTGCACGACGGCTCGGTTTTTCCGACCAGCATCGGCGCCAATCCCCAACTGTCGATCTACGGCATCGTGAACCGCATGGCCACTCAATTGGCCAAGCGGCTCAGCGGCAAGGATGTCACGCTCGTGTGATCAGGCGGCTTCCAGCGTGCTGGGCTCAACGACCGCCTTCAAGGCGGTCGTTTTATGGGTGCGCACCGTTTCCTGGCCCAACCGGTAAGCCACCCAGCCCACGCACGCAGCCAGCGCCAGATGGCGCACAGAATGGCCGCCAATGGCGTGGTGCGTCAGGTCGAACACAGCGCCATCGGTCCAGTCGACCGTTTGCGCCACCACGAAGCTGATCTGCGAACGCATCCAATCCTGTCTTGACAGCAAATGTCCGCTGAGTGTCCAGGCACCGGTGGCCACCAACAACACTGGCAGCATTTCCAGCCAGATCAGGGGGCGCAGATCGCCCACACCATCGTGGTGAAGGCTGTACAGCCACCAGATGCCGCCCAACAAGGAAGCGATCAGGGCGGTGGCGATGGCCGGGGACTCGCCGCAGCGGCGGTCAATGCGTTCGGCCAGGAAGGCAAATGCAAACAGGGAACAGGCGGCCGACTTGGGCACCTGATCCCAGATGAAGGCTGAATCGCTGGGCGCCAGGTGGTAGAACATGCCGCCCAGGGTGGCCAGCATCTGGCACAAGAAGAACCAGCCCCAGATCCAGCGAAGGGGCTCGTACGATGGCAAACGGCTGACACGCCAGATGCCCCAAAGTCCGATCGGAATCAGCGGCACATGGCTCAGGACATTGATGCCATTGGGCACGCCCATCCAGGTGCCTTCATCCACAAAGTGGTGCATGTGCGGCACCAAACCCACCGGCCCCCACGCCACCAGGCCCACCATGGCAGCCAAGGCCATGGCCACCATCAAAGCAACGGTGGCACGCCGGGACAAGGTGGAGGAAACGGGGTCGACGTGAACGTGATCCATGGGAACCACTCCATTCAATGACACTCCCTGTGCCGGGCAGTTTGAGGCGTTTCACCCAATGAGGCAATCACACTGATGGGCTCCCCTGATGGGGTGTATTGTGAATCGCCCCAGCATGAAAAAACCCCGCCGGAGCGGGGTTTTCAGCATGACAACCAGTGTCAGGACCAGACCAATTACTTGGTGCGGGTGCCCACAACTTCGATTTCAACGCGGCGGTTCTTAGCGCGCCCAGCATCGGTCTTGTTGTCGGCCACAGGCTGGGCTTCGCCCTTGCCTTCGGTGTAGACGCGGCTGGCTTCAAAGCCCTTGGTCGTCAGGTATGCCTTGACGGCATCAGCGCGGCGAACCGACAGCTTCTGGTTGTAAGCGTCGCTGCCCTTGGAGTCGGTGTGACCCACGGCAATGATGACTTCCAGGTTCAGACCCTTGACCTTTTCGGTCAGGTCGTCCAGCTTGGCCTTGCCTTCGGGCTTGAGCACAGCCTTGTCGAAGTCGAAGAAGGCATCAGCAGCAAAGCTGACCTTTTCGGTCTGAGGAGCGGGCACGGGCACAACAGCCGGTGCGGGCGCTGCCGCAGGTGCGGGAGCAGGAGCAGCCACGGGAGCGGCAGGAGGAGGAGGCACGCCGTCGCAACCTTGGATGCCGGTTTCAGGCGTCCAGAAGTTGTCGCGCCAGCACAGTTCGTTGGTGCCGTTCTTGACGGGCTTGCCGTCGGACGAAACCCAGTTGTTGACATTTTGAGCAGAGGCGCCCATTGAGGCCGACATGGCGACCACGGCAAACAGAGCCGCAACGTTATTGAGTTTGTTCATGCAGATCCTCAAAAAATAGACGCAGCGCAACGCCGCGGAAGGCCCACTTGGGCAGAAATAACTGAACTCTTACCAGGGCCTTGGTGGTCAATGACTTGACAAATAACCAAGGGATGTCCCTAGGGTGAGAAAACGCTTTCGATTGTGCCATAGCCAATATTTCGCTCAAGACATCCGCTCAAAGACATCAAAAGACGTTGCGAGATGTTGCTCGGGGACGACAAGAGCGGCCAATTACAATCCCGAAGTTCCCCTCCGCCTGGATAAACGCCTCGCATGACCCAATTCGCCAAGGAAACCCTGCCCATCAGCCTCGAAGAGGAGATGCGGCGTTCGTACCTCGATTACGCGATGAGCGTGATCGTGGGCCGCGCCCTGCCCGACGCGCGAGATGGATTGAAACCCGTGCACCGTCGCGTGTTGTTCGCGATGCACGAGCTCAACAACGACTGGAACCGACCTTACAAAAAGTCGGCCCGCATCGTTGGTGACGTGATCGGCAAGTACCACCCGCACGGCGACTCGGCGGTGTACGACACCATCGTGCGCATGGCGCAAGACTTCTCGCTGCGCCACATGCTGGTCGATGGCCAGGGCAACTTCGGCTCGGTCGACGGCGACAACGCCGCCGCCATGCGGTACACCGAAATCCGCCTGGCCAAGATCGCGCACGAACTGCTGGCCGACCTGGACAAGGAAACGGTCGACTTCGGGCCCAACTACGACGGCTCGGAAAAAGAACCGCTGGTGATGCCCACCCGCGTGCCCAACCTGCTGGTCAACGGCTCGTCGGGCATCGCCGTGGGCATGGCCACCAACATCCCGCCGCACAACCTCAACGAGGTCGTGGACGCCTGCCTTCACTTGCTGAAGAACCCGTCCGCCACCATCGACGAGTTGATGGAGATCATCCCGGCGCCCGACTTCCCGACCGCCGGCATCATCTATGGCCTCTCCGGCGTGCGCGATGGTTACCGCACCGGCCGTGGCCGCGTGGTGATGCGCGCCAAGGTCCACTTCGAAGACATCGACAAGGGCAACCGCCAGTCGATCATCGTTGACGAGATCCCTTACCAGGTCAACAAGAAGAGCCTGCTGGAACGCATCGCCGAGCTGGTCAACGAGAAGAAGATCGAAGGCATCAGCCACATCCAGGACGAGTCCGACAAATCGGGCATGCGGGTGGTGATCGACCTGAAGCGCGGCGAAGTGCCTGAAGTGGTGCTGAACAACCTGTACAAGCAGACACAGCTGCAGGACACCTTCGGCATCAACATGGTCGCCCTGATCGATGGGCAACCCAAGCTGTGCAACCTCAAGGACCTGCTGGCGATCTTCCTGGAGCACCGCCGCGAAGTCGTCACACGCCGCACGGTGTTCGAGCTGCGCAAAGCGCGCGAACGCGGCCACGTGCTCGAAGGCCTGGCCGTGGCGCTGGCCAACATCGACGAATTCATCGAAACCATCAAGACCTCGCCGACGCCCCCCGTGGCCAAGGCCGCCCTGATGAGCAAGAGCTGGGATTCATCGATGGTGCGCGAGATGCTGGCGCGCGCCGAAGGCGATCCGGCGGCTTACCGCCCAGAAGGTCTGCTGGCCCAGTACGGTATGCAGCCTGATGGCCTGTACCGCCTGTCCGACGACCAGGCTGGCGAAATTTTGCAGATGCGCCTGCAACGCCTGACCGGCCTGGAGCAAGACAAGATCATCGGCGAGTACAAAGAGGTCATGGCGCAAATTGCCGACCTGCTGGACATCCTCGCCAAGCCCGAGCGTGTGACCTTCATCATCTCGGAAGAGCTGACCGTGGTGCGCCAAGAGTTTGGTCAGACCAAGATTGGCGCGCGCCGCAGCGTGATCGAGCACAACGCCCAAGAGCTGGGCACCGAAGACCTGATCACGCCCACCGACATGGTGGTGACGCTCTCGCACACCGGCTACATCAAGAGCCAGCCGCTGGCCGAGTACCGTGCGCAGAAGCGCGGCGGGCGCGGCAAGCAGGCCACGGCCACGAAGGAAGACGACTGGATCGACCAACTCTTCATCGCCAACACGCACGACTACATGCTGTGCTTCAGCAACCGTGGGCGTGTTTACTGGCTGAAGGTCTGGGAAGTGCCGAGCGGTTCGCGCAACTCGCGCGGCCGCCCCATCGTCAACATGTTCCCCCTGCAACCTGAAGAGAAGATCAACGTGGTGTTGCCGCTGACCGGCGAGTTCCGCAGCTTCCCTGAAGACCACTTCGTGTTCATGTCGACCAAGCTGGGCACGGTCAAAAAGACAGCGCTGACCGAGTTCAGCAACCCGCGCAAGGCCGGCATCATTTCTGTTGATCTGGACGAAGGCGATATCCTGGTGGGCGCTGCCCTGACCGACGGCAAACACGACGTGATGCTGTTCAGCGATGGCGGCAAGGCTGTGCGCTTCGACGAAGACGATGTGCGCCCGATGGGCCGCAATGCCCGCGGCGTGCGCGGCATGATGCTCGAAGAAGGCCAGAGCGTGATTGCCATGCTGGTGGCAGAGGACGAGACGCAAAGCGTATTGACCGCGTCCGAGAACGGTTATGGCAAACGCACTAGCATCGTCGAATACACCCGCCATGGTCGCGGCACGAAGGGCATGATCGCCATCCAGCAGACCGAGCGCAATGGCAAGGTGGTCGCGGCCACGCTGGTGCGCCCGGAAGACGAGATCATGCTGATCACGGACAAGGGTGTTCTGGTGCGCACCCGCGTGTCGGAAATCCGCGAACTGGGCCGCGCCACACAAGGCGTGACCCTGATCGCACTGGACGAAGGCGCCAAGCTGATCGGCTTGCAACGCATTGTCGAGAATGACGCCCAGGCCGAAGTGGTCGAAGGCGGTGAAGATGAAACTCCGGACACCGCCGCCCCCGAAGGCGACGGGTCTGCCCAATGATCCCGCAGCTTGACTGCACCGACATCAAAGGTACAACGATGAAATTCACCCAACTGGCTCTGGCGACCGCACTGACAGGCTCTTTGCTGGCCATGCCGCTGTCGGCTTCTGCGCAAAGCAAGAAGGAACTGGTTCAAAAGCTGATGGTCACGCAACAGCCTTTGATCGACAACGCCGCGCAAAACCTGGCAGAACAACCAGCCCGCCAACTGGTCGGTGGTGCCAAGCAGGTCTTGTCGCAAGCCGTTCCGCCTGAAAAGCGCGAAGCCACGGCCAAGCAAGTCGATGCCGAAATCAAGAAGTACCTGGACGGCGCCGTGCCGCTGTTCAAGGCCAGCGCCAACAAGCTGAGCGCCGCCTCCGTGGCCCCGGCCCTGGAAGAGAAGTTCAGCGAAGACGAGCTGAAGCAACTTATCACCATCCTGGATTCGGCCGTGCTGAAGAAGTACCAGGCCGCCCTGCCCGACCTGATCGGCAGCAGCTTCCTGGAAAAAGTGGTGCTTGACGTTCGACCACAGCTGGATCCCAAGCTGCAAACCGTGCAGAACAACCTGCGCGCCATCCTGGACACGGCGTCGGGTGGCAAGCTCAGTGGTCAGGCTCCAGCGCCCGCACCGGCGCCAGCCAAGGCCGCCAAGCCTGCTCCCAAGCCAGCCGCCAGCAAGTAAGTGAGAAGGACGCCGCCCAGGCGTTGACCGAGATGACCCGACCTTTCAATTTTTCCGCCGGTCCGGCGGCGCTGCCTGAAGAAGTGTTGCAACAGGCCGCGAGCGAGATGCTGGACTGGCATGGGTCGGGCATGAGCGTGATGGAGATGAGCCACCGCGGCAAAGAGTTCATCTCCATTGCCCAGCAGGCCGAAAGCGACTTGCGCGAGATCCTGGCCATCCCTGCTCACTACAAAGTGCTGTTCATGCAGGGTGGCGCCATCGCCGAGAACGCCATCGTGCCGATGAACCTGTCATCGCGCGGCGGGCACATGGACTATGTGGTGACCGGTTCGTGGTCGCTCAAGTCGCAAAAGGAGGCCCGCAAGTATGGCCAGGTGAACGTGATCGCCAGCAACGAAGCGGACGGCCACACCACCGTGCCCGATCCCGCCACGTGGACGTTCAGCCGCAACGCCGCTTACGTGCACGTGTGCAGCAACGAAACCATCAACGGCATCGAACTGCACGAGCTGCCTGATTTGAAAGCGTTGGGCTGCGATGCACCGCTGGTGATCGACTGCTCATCGCACATCGCTTCGCGCCCGATTGACTGGTCTCGCGTGGGCCTGGCTTACGCCGGGGCGCAAAAGAACATCGGCCCTGCCGGCCTGACCCTGGTCATCGTTCGTGAAGACCTGCTGGGCCACGCCCTGCCGATCACCCCCTCGGCCTTTGACTACAAGATCGTGGCCGACCACGAGTCGATGTACAACACCCCGCCCACCTACGCCATCTACCTGGCTGGGCTGGTGTTCCAGTGGATCAAGCGCCAGCGTGAAGCCACCACGCAGGGTGAGCTGCAAGGCCTGGCCGCCATTGAGGCGCGCAACATCGCCAAGGCCGATCGACTGTATGGCTACCTGGATGCCTCGGGTTTTTACAGCACGCACGTGGCGGCCAATGCGCGGTCGCGCATGAACGCCCCGTTTTTCCTGCCTGCCGATGCGCTGTACGAACCCTTCCTGGTTGGCGCCAAGGCCCAGGGCTTGCTGCAACTGAAAGGCCACAAGAGCGTTGGCGGCCTGCGCGCTTCGATCTACAACGCCCTGCCTTTGGCAGGTGTCGATGCCTTGGTGGCTTACCTGAAAGAGTTCGCGCAGCGCCATGGCTGATCACCCAAGCCCCGATCAACGCCCCGTCGAAGAGCAATTGGGCGAGTTGCGCACGCGCATCGACGCGGTCGATCAGCAGTTGCTGCAGTTGCTGAATCAGCGCGCGCAATTGGCCCAGGCCGTGGGCGAGGTCAAGAAGATCGACAGCTCGCCCGTGTTCCGCCCGGACCGCGAAGCCCAGGTCATCGACAAACTCAAGAACCTGAACCCCGGGCCCATCCAGGCCGACAGCATCGCCCCCATCTGGCGCGAGATCATGTCGGCCTGCCGCTCACTGGAAGCCAAGTTGAAAGTGGCCTTCCTGGGCCCCATCGGCACCTTCAGCGAACAGGCGGCCCTGGACTACTTCGGTTCGTCCATCGATGCGCTGCCCTGCCCCTCCATTGATGAAGTGTTCCGCGCCACCGTGGCCGGGTCAGCTGACTTTGGCGTGGTGCCGGTTGAGAATTCCACCGAAGGTGTGGTGGCCCGCTCGCTGGACCTGTTGCTGCAATCACCAGTGACCATCATTGGCGAGACCAGTCTGCTGGTCAGCCACAACCTGCTGCGCAAAGAGCCTTTGCGCGCGGGCATCAAGGTGGTTTGCGCCCACCCACAGGCCTTGGCCCAATGCCAAGGCTGGCTCAGCCAGAACCTGCCGGATGCCGAGCGCCGCCCGGTGTCCAGCAACGCCGAAGGCGCGCGCCTGGCCGGTAAAGACGCCAGCATTGCCGCGCTGGCCAGCACGCGCGCCGCCTCGCGCTATGGCCTGCATGTGCTGCAAGCCGGTGTGCAAGACGACGCCCACAACCGCACCCGCTTCGTCATCATCTCGCAGCCCGAAGCGCTGCCCGCCAGCGCTCCCACGGGCCATGACTGCACCAGCCTGATCGTGTCGGTGGACAACCGCCCGGGCGCCGTGCATGACATGCTGGTGCCTCTGAAGCACCACGGCGTGTCGATGACCCGCTTCGAATCCCGCCCGGCCCGCTCCGGGCAATGGGAGTATGTTTTCTACATGGACTTGGCTGGCCACCCGGCCCAAGACAATGTCGCTGCGGCGATGAGCGAGTTGCGTGCGCAATGCTCGTTCTTCAAGGTGCTGGGCACCTACCCGCTCGACGTGCACTGAGACCATTGACGATGTTCAATCAACTGGGACTGATCGGATGCGGCCTGATGGGCGGTTCGTTCGCGCTCGCCTTGAAAAAGGCAGGCCTGGTCAAACGCGTGGTGGGCTACAGCAAATCGCCCTCCACGGTGGAGAAGGCCCGTCGCCTGGGTGTGATCGATGTCGCGGCCGAATCGGCCCTGCTGGCTGTGGCCGGCTCCGACATCGTGCTGATCGCCGTGCCCGTGGCGGCCAGCGAGAGCACCTTCAAGGCCATCCGCCACCTGGTCGATCCGGGCGTGCTGTTCATGGACGTGGGCAGCACCAAGCGCGATGTGGTCGACGCGGCCCGCCGTGTGCTGAAGGAACGCCTGCCCTCGTTCGTGCCCGCACACCCCATCGCCGGCCGCGAAGTGGCCGGGATCGAACACTCCGATGCGGCGCTGTACCAGGGCCGCAAGGTCATCCTGACACCCCTGCAGCAGACCGACCCCGTCCTGCTGCAAAAGGCCACCGACGTGTGGTCGGCCATTGGCTGCCAGGTGCTCAAGATGACGCCCGAGAACCATGACGCCGCGTTTGCCGCCGTCAGCCACCTGCCGCACCTGCTGGCCTTCGCCTACCTGAACGCCATGGCCGAGCAACCCTCGGGCCGCGAGTTCCTGTCACTGGCCGGACCAGGCTTTCGCGACTTCACCCGCATCGCGGCCAGCGATCCCACCATCTGGCGCGACATCCTGCTGTCCAACCGCGAAGAGGTCCTGCGGCAATCGATGGCGTTCCGGGCCGCACTGGATGCGATGGAACACGAGATGCGCAACTGGAACGGCTCCGCACTGGAAAGCCAGATCCAATCGGCCTCCGACGCCCGCAGTCAGTGGACCTTGCAAAGCGCGCCCGGCCGAAGCGGCCCGCAGACGCAGCGTTGATTGAGCGCTCGCTGACTTTTCCCCTTCCATGTACACGACCGAATTCCTCGACCTTCCCCCTTTGCTGGGCATCAGCGGCGCCGTGCGCCTGCCGGGCTCCAAGAGCATTTCCAACCGCGTCTTGTTGCTGTCGGGCCTGAGCGAAGGCACCACCGTCGTCCACGACCTCCTGGCCTCGGACGACACCCGCGTCATGCTGGACGCATTGCGCGTGTTGGGCTGCGATGTCGAGCAGTCAGGCGACACGGTGCGCATCACTGGCGTGGCCGGACGACTGCCAGTGCTGAACGCTGACCTGTTCATGGGCAACGCCGGTACCGCCATCCGTCCGCTCACCGCGGTCCTGGCCCTGCTGTCGGCCAGCCATGGCGGCATCTACACGCTCAGCGGCGTGCCCCGCATGCACGAGCGCCCCATTGGCGACCTCGTGAATGCGCTGCGGCCCTTGGGATGCCAGATCGAATGCCTGGGCCAGGAAGGCTACCCACCCCTGCGCGTGGCGGGCGGCCGTTTGAACCTGGGCCAGGCCATCCGTGTGCGGGGCGATGTGTCGAGCCAGTTCCTCACAGCCCTCCTGTTGGCACTGCCGCTGGTGTCGCAACAGCAAGCCCTGACCGTCGAGGTCGAGGGCGAACTCATTTCCAAACCCTACATCGAGATCACGCTGAACCTGCTGGCGCGTTTCGGCATCCAGATTCAGCGACAAGGCTGGGAACGTTTCACGATCCCGCAAGGCAGCCGCTACCAGTCGCCCGGTGAGATCCATGTCGAGGCCGATGCTTCGTCGGCTTCTTACTTCATCGCAGCCGGGGCGCTGGCGGCGATCGAAGAGCCCTTGCGCATCGACGGCGTTGGCGCGGACTCCATCCAGGGTGACATCCGCTTTGTCGAAGCCGCACAGGCCATGGGCGCCCAGATCACCAGCGGCCCCAACTGGCTGGAAGTGAGCCGGGGTGCCTGGCCACTCAAAGCCATCGACCTGGACTGTAACCACATCCCCGACGCGGCGATGACCCTGGCCGTGATGGCCCTGTACGCCCACGGCACAACCCGCCTGCGCAACATCGCCAGCTGGCGCGTCAAGGAAACCGACCGCATCGCCGCCATGGCCACCGAGCTGCGCAAGCTGGGCGCCACCGTGGTCGAGGGCGAAGACTTCATCGAAGTGACGCCCCCGGCCATCTGGCAGCACGCCAGCATCCACACCTACGACGACCACCGCATGGCGATGTGCTTCTCGCTGGCGGCGCTCAACCCATTGGCCCCCACTGCCACGCCAGGCCGACCGATTGCCGTGCGCATCGAAGACCCGCGCTGCGTGGGCAAGACCTTCCCGGATTATTTCGAGACGCTGTTCCAGGTGGCGGACACGCACCCCGCCTTGATCCCTGTCATCACTGTCGATGGCCCCTCGGCCTCCGGCAAAGGCACGCTGGCCAGCAACCTGGCCACCCGCCTTGGCTACCAGTTCCTGGATTCCGGATCGCTCTACCGCATCACCGGCTTGGTGGTCGTTGAAAAGGGGATCGACCCGGACGACCACGAGGCCGTTACCAAGATCGCCCGCCAGATCGGCACCCACTTGCCCCTGCATTTCGAGGAGCATCAGGTGTGGCTGAATGGCAAGGAAGTGAGTGAGGACTTACGCCAGGAGGCCGCTGGGCAAATGGCTTCGCGCATCTCAGCCATCCCAGGTGTGCGTCAGGCGCTGGTTGACCTGCAGCTCAGTTTCAGGGGTCTGCCCGGCTTGGTGGCCGATGGCCGCGACATGGGCACCGTGATCTTTCCCGATGCAGCGCTCAAGGTATTTTTGACGGCCAGCGTCAAAGAACGTGCCGAGCGCCGGTATAACCAATTGATTTCAAAGGGGTTTTCTGCTAACCTTGATGAGATATGCGCGGACTTGGAAGCGCGCGACTTGCGGGATCGCACCCGCGCCGTGTCGCCTCTTGTCCCTGCACCAGATGCCCGAAAACTCGACAATTCCACACTGACCAGCGACCAATCGGCCGAGACAGTGTTGAAGTGGTGGGTCGACGGGTGGCCTCATGTCAAAGCCAATGTGGTCAATGACGTGAAGCCAATTTAAGGCTGTGACACTCAGCCTTCACCGCCCGGTGAAGGTTTGGTTTTTGCCAGGGTTTGCCGCCGTTTTGTGCAGATCAGGGTGTCATGTTCTCAACCCAACCGTGCTTCGTCGTTCCTGTCGATGAAGCCGTCACCGCTGGCCCCAAGCCGGCACAGGAAATCCTCAATGTCTCAAGCACAAACCGCCGCCTATTCGGGCGCAGATTCTTTCGCCGCCATGTTCGAGGAGTCCCTGAAGGGCTCCAACATGCGCACGGGCGAAGTCATCACTGCTGAAGTGGTGCGCATCGAACACAGCTTCGTCGTGGTCAACGCAGGCCTGAAGTCAGAAGCCTACGTGCCAATCGAAGAGTTCAAGAACGACCAAGGCGAGCTCGAAGTCCAAGTGGGCGACTTCGTCTCCGTGGCCGTGGACGCCGTCGAAAACGGCTATGGCGACACCATCCTGTCGCGCGACAAGGCCAAGCGCCTGGCCTCGTGGATGTCGCTGGAAACCGCACTGGACTCCGGCGAATTCGTCATCGGCACCGTCAATGGCAAGGTCAAGGGCGGCCTGACCGTTCTGGTCAATGGCATCCGCGCCTTCCTGCCCGGCTCGCTGCTGGACACCCGCCCCGTCAAGGACATGAGTCCTTACGAAGGCAAGACCATGGAATTCAAGGTCATCAAGCTGGACCGCAAGCGCAACAACGTCGTGCTGTCGCGCCGTGCCGTGGTCGAAGCCTCGATGGGCGAAGAACGCGCCAAGCTGATGGAAACGCTGCGCGAAGGCGCGATCATCAATGGCGTGGTCAAGAACATCACCGAATACGGTGCGTTCGTGGACCTGGGCGGCATCGATGGCCTGCTGCACATCACCGACATGGCCTGGCGCCGTGTCCGTCACCCCTCCGAGGTCGTGACGGTGGGTCAGGAACTGACCGCCAAGGTCCTGAAGTTCGACGCCGAGAAGAACCGCGTCTCGCTGGGCCTGAAGCAAATGGGCGACGATCCTTGGGTCGGCGTTTCGCGTCGCTACCCCGCGTCGACCCGCCTGTTCGGCAAAGTCACCAACATCGCTGACTACGGCGCATTCGTCGAGATCGAACCCGGCATCGAAGGCCTGGTCCACGTGTCCGAAATGGACTGGACCAACAAGAACGTGGCCCCCAACAAGATCGTCAACATGGGCGACGAAGTGGAAGTCATGGTCCTGGAAATCGACGAAGACAAGCGTCGCATCTCCCTGGGCATGAAGCAGTGCAAGCCGAACCCATGGGACGACTTCGCCGTCAACTTCAAGCGCGGCGACAAGGTCAAGGGCCCCGTCAAGTCGATCACCGACTTCGGCGTGTTCGTTGGCTTGGCCGCTGGCATCGATGGCCTGGTGCACCTGTCCGACCTGTCTTGGGACGAGCCCGGCGAAGCCGCCGTGCGCAACTACAAGAAGGGCCAGGAAGTCGAAGCCATCGTGTTGGCCATCGACGTCGAGCGCGAGCGCATCTCCCTGGGCATCAAGCAGATGGATTCCGATCCGTTCACGAACTACACCTCGGTCAATGACCGTGGCATGACCGTGACCGGCAAGGTCAAGACCGTCGACGCCAAGGGCGCCGAGATCGAACTGACCGAAGGCGTCACCGGCTACCTGCGTGCTTCCGAAATCGCCCGCGAGCGTGTGGAAGATGCCCGCAACGTGCTGAAGGAAGGCGACGAAGTCACCGCCGTCATCATCAACGTCGACCGCAAGACCCGTTCCTTGCAACTGTCGGTCAAGGCCAAGGACAGCGCCGAGCAACAAGAAGCTCTGCAACGTCTGAACGTCGCCGATGCCAAGGAAGGCTCCGGCACCACCAGCCTGGGCGCTTTGCTCAAGGCCAAGTTGGACCAGAACAACGGTTGATCCCGTTTTTCTGAGACCATCCACCCCGCCGAGTCTTTTCTCGAAAAGGCCCCGGCGGGGGTTGTGATGAGCACACCCTGCTGTCATTTCCGACCCGCGTGTTTTCATCACAGCCCCCGATCTCTTGACGTGACACCCTCATGACCCGTTCCGATCTAGTGGCCCGCTTGGCCGAGCGCTTTGGCCAGCTGACTCAGCGCGACGCCGAGTTCGCCGTCAAGACCATCCTGGACGCGATGTCCGAGGCGCTGGCCCATGGCCACCGCATCGAGATCCGGGGCTTTGGCAGCTTCTCGATCAACCGCCGCCCACCCCGCATGGGCCGCAACCCCCGCTCGGGCGAGCAGGTGCTGATCCCTGAAAAACTGGTGCCTCACTTCAAGCCCGGCAAGGCCCTGCGCGAAGCAGTCGATGCTCGGGGCGAAGCGCCCATTGCAGACACCACCCAATCGGCCCTCGTTCGGAAAGCCTGAGGCAAACCCATGCGTTTATTGACTTGGTTGTTGCGTGGCGTGGTGTTCTTCGTCCTGTTTGCCTTTGCCCTGAACAACATGCACCCCGTGGAGTTGCAATGGTTCTGGGGCTACCGCTCACAAGCCCCGATGGTCTTCATCGTGCTGGCGGTGTTTGGCCTGGGGTGCGCCGTGGGCGTGCTGGCCATGGTGCCCAGTTGGTGGCGGCATCGCCGCGACGCCCGCCAGCGCCTACACTTGCTGCCCGAGAAAACCGTGGTTCAGGCACCGGTGGCCACACATGCCCACAGCCGTTCTGGCGGCCACTCCACTTTGCCGGCCGAGTTGCCCCACCCACCCGACATGCCTGCCCCCCGCAAGCCCGGCAAGTGACCCCCCAGAGCCGCACGCACCCTCATGGAATTTGACCTGCAATGGCTGCTGCTGGCCCTGCCTGGCGTTTTTTTGCTGGGCTGGGTGGCCTCGCGGCTGGACCTGCGCCAGCTCAAGCGCGAAGACAGCGCCTCGCCCCAAGCCTATTTCAAGGGTCTGAACCTCTTGCTCAACGAGCAGCAGGACAAGGCCATCGATGCGTTCATCGAAGCAGTTCAGCAAGATCCGAACACGTCCGATCTGCACTTCGCGCTGGGCAACCTGTTCCGACGCCGTGGCGAATACGAGCGCGCCATCCGCGTTCACGAGCACCTGCTGGCACGCGGTGATCTGCGACGCGATGACCGCGAGCGCGCCCAACATGCCCTGGCCCAGGACTTCCTGAAAGCCGGCTTGTTTGACCGCGCCGAGGCCGCTTTCAAGGCGCTGGAAGGCACTGCCTTCAGCACCGACTCCCGGCTGGCCTTGCTGACCTTGCACGAGCGTTCACGCAATTGGCACCCGGCCATCGAGGTGGCCCGCCAGTTGGAGGCCGCCGGCACGGGTTCATTCGCCCAGCGCATGGCCCACCATTGGTGCGAAGTGGCACATGAAGCCGACGCCCGGGGCCGCCATGATGAAGCCGAACAAGCCCTGGTACGCGCCCGGGAAGCCGCGCCCCAAGCAGCGCGCCCGCTGGTCATGCAAGGGCACCGCTTGGTGCGCCAGGGACAACATGCCGCCGCCTTGAAGGTGTGGGATGAATTGATGGCGCTGCAACCGCAAGCGTTCTCATTGGTGGCACAAGACTACGCGACGAGCGCGCAAGCCAGTGATGGCGTGCCCGAAGCACTGGCCAGGCTGGAGTCCTTGTACAAGCAGGCTCCCTCGGTGGACCTGCTGTCGGCGCTCAATCGTTTACAAGATGAGCCGGCCCGGCGCCGCCAGCGCCTGATCAACCACCTGAGCAATCAGCCTTCGCTGTCGGCCGCGCAAGGCGTGATCCGAGAAAGCCTGAGCACGGGCGTGCCCTTGACCGTGCCTGAGATTGAACGCCTGCAGGATGCCTTGGCCACGGCCGCCAAGCCCTTGCAACGTTATCGCTGTGCGGCTTGCGGTTTTGAAAGCCAGCACTACTTCTGGCAATGCCCCGGCTGCCACGGCTGGGACACCTACCCACCTCGTCGCCTGGAAGACCAGTGAGTCAGCGATGCGGCTGGCTGGCCGCCCCAGCAGGCGCAGTGGCCAACACAGGCACCCGGATTCTTTGCTGGACCAAGCGGCCTTTCTCGTCGCGCAGCTTCAAGGTCAACAGCAGGTGATCCCCCACCGACAGGGGCCGTTTCAGGCCCATCAGCATCAGGTGATGGCCACCAGGCTGCAAGGCTACCGGCTGCCCGGCAGGCAAGGGCAAGGCATCGATGGCGCGCATGCGCATCACATCGCCCTGCATGTTCATTTCATGAAGCTCTGCCGACGTGGACACCGGCGATCGAAAGCCCACCAAGGTGAGCGGCACGCGGCTGGTCAGCACCATGAAGCCACCCGTGCCGCTTTGGCCCTTGACCGCTTGCCGAACCCAGGCATCGGTGACCTCGACCAATGGCTCTTTTGCCATGCTGATCGAACACACCATCGCCAACATCAGCGCGGCCAAAGATTGTTTGCTGGTCATCATGCTCATCCGGCTTTCATTTGAGTGGTCAAGGTGGCGGGTTGCCCAAAATTGGTGATCCCGAACACCTCTTCGCTGTACTGCCAAAGTTGGCGGCCCAAGGCTGGATCACGGTTGGCGGGACTGCCCTGGCGAACGCGGCACCCCGCCCAGTATTCGCCAGAAGTGCTCAGCCCCTCATGCGAAGCCAGGTAGACCTGGGTCTTGGCACCCTTGGCTTCCGACACGAGGAAAGGATCAACCATGGCAGTGACCCAGCCCGGCGTGTCACGCCAAAAATCGCTTTTGATGCCGCCTGGATGAAAGCCATTGACCTTGATCGACGTGCCTTGCAGGCGCCTGGCCAACTCACGCACGAACAGCATGTTGGCCAGCTTGGAGCGGCCATAGGCCATGAACGGTGCCAATTGCAGGAACTGGCTTGACGATGGCCGGCGCATGGTGTCCAGGTTCATCCGCCCACCCATCCACTGCGCCAGCGAGCTGCTCACGACGATGCGCCCATCGCTGGAAGCGCGCACATTGGGCAGCAGGTGGTGGGTCAGCAAGAAGTGCCCCAGGTGGGTAGTGGCGAACATCAGCTCGATGCCCGCATGGTTGGTCGTCAGTTGGCGCGTGTACAAACCGGCGTTCAACAGCAGCGCGTCGATCACCGGCATGCGGCGCGACACCTCTTCAGCGAAGGCCTCGATGCCATTGAAGTCGGACAGGTCAACCGACAACCAGTCGATCTGGGCCTGGGGATTGGTGGCGCGGATCGACTCCACGAGCGCACGGCTTTTGGCGGCATCGCGTGCGGCGATCAAGACCCGCCACCCCAAGCCCACCAGCGCACGCGCCGCTTCCTTGCCAATGCCGCTGTTGCCGCCAGTGATCAACGCCGTTTTCATGGGAGTGTCCTTGGAACCAAGTCATCAAGCGCCATATGATCCTCCAAAACCGGCGCGCTGGATCACGGTGCCTGCACCACCCGCCTGTATTGGATCGCTTCAGCCACATGCGCCACCTGGATGGTGTCGGACTCGGCCAGGTCGGCGATGGTGCGGGCCAGCCGCAAGACTCGGTGAAAGCCCCGTCCTGACCACCCCAGGCGCGCACTGGCGTTTTGCAAAAAAGCCATGGCCGCCGGCTCGGGCATGGCCAGGCTGTCCAAGCCTGCACCGTCCAGCACGGCGTTGACACAACCTTGGCGGGTCAACTGACGCTGCCGCGCGCGGGCCACGCGCTCGGCCACCTGCTCCGATGCTTCACCGTCAGGGGCTTGCGCCAGGATGTCGGGTGACACCGCGGGCACTTCCACTTGCACATCCACCCGGTCCAGCAAAGGGCCGCTGAGTTTGCCCTGGTAACGCGCGACTTGATCAGGCGTGCAGCGGCAGGCCTTGAGCGGATTGCCCAGATGCCCGCACGGGCATGGGTTCATGGCAGCCACCAGTTGGAAACGGGCAGGGAAGTCATGCCGACGGGCAGCACGCGAGATGGTGATGTGGCCGGTTTCAAGCGGCTCGCGCAAGGCTTCCAAGGCGGCGCGGGGAAACTCGGGCAATTCGTCCAAAAAGAGCACGCCATGATGCGACAAAGAAATCTCGCCAGGCTTGGGCGGTGAACCTCCGCCCACCAGGGCCACCGACGAGGCTGTGTGGTGCGGGCTTCTGAAAACGCGCCTGCGCCAAGCACTGGCCTCGAAACGACCCGCCAGGCTCAACACGGCGGCCGACTCCAGGGCCTCGTCCTGGGTCAAGGGCGGCAGCAAGCCTGCAAAGCGCTGAGCCAGCATGGACTTGCCGGTGCCGGGCGGCCCCACCATCAACAAGCTGTGGTTGCCGGCCGCGGCCACCTCCAAGGCGCGCTTGGCCGCAGATTGCCCCTTCACATCGCGCAAATCATGGACACGCTCTGGCGAGCCAGCCATGGCTTCGGCCTGGGCCACCTCCAACGGTACCCGGACAGCCTCATCGGCCATCAGGGACTGCACCACCTCCATCAGGTGGCTCGCCTCAAACAGAGACACGCCCGACACCAGGGCCGCCTCGCGGGCGCTGGCCTGCGGCAGCACCAGGCCTCGCTTGAGCAAACCGCCCTGCACCCGCCGCCGCAGGGCCAACGCCATGGGCAGCGCGCCGCGCACGGGGCGCAACTCCCCACCCAGCGAGAGCTCTCCGGCGAATTCCAGGTCGGCCAGATGCCGTCCATCGATGTGCCCCATCGCCGCCAGGATGCCGACCGCGATCGGCAAGTCGAAACGACCCGACTCCTTGGGCAGATCGGCCGGAGCCAGGTTCACCGTGATCCGCTTGTTGAAGGGGAACTCCAGGCCGCTGTTGCTGAGCGCCGCCCGGACCCGCTCCCGGGCTTCCTTGACCTCGGTGTCAGCCAAGCCCACCAGGGTGAAGCAAGGCAGCCCATTGGCCAGGTGGACCTCGACGGTGACCTCGGGGGCGTTGAGCCCATCAAGGGCACGGCTGTGAACAATGGCTAGGGACATGGCACTCGCAAAAGCTAACGGCTAAGGCGCACCGACTCGGGGTCCGAGTGGACCCACTGGACCGAACGGTGCGCGCTGATTGTGCCGAGCAAGCTTTTGGAAAGCCCTCCCCCAATGGAGCGCTGTGCATTGGACGCCACGGTCAAATGCACAATAAAAGTGCGCGGCAATTCATGAGGTGCCGAAGCCACAAAACAAGCACTTATTCGGTGCAAAAAGCCAAACAAGAACTCAAACTGGTGCGTGCAGGTGATGAGCAGGCGTCTGGCTCCCTGTTTTGGCGCGCTGGCACAGATCATGCAGACATGGTTGCAGAATCCTTTCACCAGACAACCTTTACCGGAGAACCACCCATGAAAATGGTGACAGCCATCGTCAAGCCCTTCAAGCTTGATGAAGTGCGGGAGGCCTTGTCCGCCATAGGCGTGCAAGGTATCACCGTGACCGAAGTCAAAGGCTTCGGACGCCAGAAAGGTCACACCGAGCTGTATCGCGGCGCGGAATATGTGGTCGATTTTTTACCCAAGGTCAAGATCGAAGCCGCGGTGGACGAATCCATCCTCGACCGCGTGATCGAAGCCATCGAGGCTTCGGCCCGCACCGGCAAGATCGGTGACGGCAAGATCTTCGTGACCTCGCTTGAGCAGGTCATCCGCATCCGCACCGGCGAGACCGGCACCGACGCCCTTTGAGGCCGGGGGCTCGCGTCCCCTCTTTCTGACGACACCCCTGGGGGGCGCCTTGAGGCGCGTCTCCGTGGCCTATTTTTGATTTTCCAAGAGGCATTTCATGAGAAAACTCCTTGCGTCGCTCGCACTGGGGCTCGCGGCTTTAGGTGTATTTGGCGTCTCCCACGCCCAAGACACCGCGGCCTCCGAACCCGTCGCCGCCACCGCCGTGGCGGAAGCTCCCTCGGCTGCAGCCCCTGCGGCATCTGACGCCGCCCCGGCGCCCGCTGAAGCGGCGTCGGCAGCCGCCGCACCCGCGCCCGTGCCCAACAAGGGCGATACCGCCTGGATGATGGTCAGCACCATTTTGGTCATCCTGATGACCATCCCCGGCTTGGCCCTGTTCTATGGTGGCCTGGTGCGCAGCAAGAACATGCTGTCCGTGCTGATGCAGGTCATGGTGACGTTCTCCGTCATCGTCGTCCTGTGGTTCATCTACGGCTACAGCCTGGCGTTCACCGAGGGCAATGCCTTCATCGGTGGTCTTGACCGCCTGATGATGAAGGGCGTCTGGGACAATGCCGCAGGCACCTTCGCCAACGCGGCCACGTTCAGCAAGGGCGTCTACATCCCTGAAATCGTGTTCGCCGCCTTCCAGGCCACGTTCGCGGGCATCACCTGTGCCCTGATCGTGGGTGCGTTCGCAGAGCGCGCCAAGTTCTCGGCCGTGCTGCTGTTCATGGTGCTGTGGTTCACCTTCAGCTACGCCCCCATGGCCCACATGGTCTGGTTCTGGATGGGCCCTGATGCCTACGCCAGCGCCGATGTCGCGGCAGAAATGACCGGCAAGGCCGGCCTGCTCTGGCAGTGGGGCGCCCTGGACTTCGCGGGCGGTACCGTGGTGCACATCAACGCCGCTGTTGCCGGCTTGGTGGGCGCCTACATGATCGGCAAGCGCATTGGCTACGGCAAGGAAGCATTCACGCCTCACTCCCTGACGCTGACCATGGTGGGTTCCGCCCTGCTGTGGGTGGGCTGGTTCGGCTTCAACGCCGGCTCCGCCCTGGAAGCCAACGGCTTCGCCGCCCTGGCCTTCATCAACACCCTGGCTGCCACGGCTGCTGCGGTGATCGGCTGGATCCTGGGTGAGTCGCTGCTCAAGGGCAAGGCTTCGATGCTGGGTGCGGCTTCTGGTGCCGTGGCAGGCCTGGTCGCCATCACGCCTGCTGCTGGCAACGTCGGCATCGGCGGCGCGCTGATCATCGGCGTGCTGGCTGGCCTGATCTGCCTGTGGGGCGTGACCGGCTTGAAGAAGCTGCTGGGCGCGGACGACTCGCTGGATGTCTTCGGCGTCCACGGCGTGGGCGGCATCCTGGGTGCCCTGCTGACCGGCGTGTTCAACTCGCCCAACCTGGGTGGCCCCAGCGCCGTCGCTGACTGGGTGACCGTGGGCATGGTGGCTCCGGCCGACTACTCCATCGTCAACCAGGTCATCATCCAGGCCAAGGCTGTCGGCCTGACCGTCGTGTGGTCGGCTGTGGTGTCGCTCATCGCCTTCAAGATCGTTGACCTGGTGATCGGTCTGCGCGTCTCGGAAGAAGAAGAGCGCGAAGGCCTGGACATCTCGGCCCACGGCGAAACGGCGTATCACAAGTGATTGACTGAGCGGTGATTTGATTCAATCACCGTGATAGTCAAGGGGGCGGCTCTCAAGCCGCCCTTTTTGCATTTGGGCGCGCAGAACGTGTCCGCATGTTTCTAGAATGGGGGTCTTCCCCATCGCCAAGACAACACAAGCCCCATGGTTCCACACCTGATCACCGCGCTCACCGGTCCCATCAATGAGCTGGAGCAGCGCATGCTCGAATCCATGCCGGCGATCGAACGCTGGTTCCGGCTGGAGTGGATGGAGCACACGCCGCCCTTCTACACCTCGGTGGATTTGCGCAATTCGGGCTTCAAGCTGGCCCCGGTGGACACCAACCTCTACCCTGGCGGCTTCAACAACCTGACCCAGGAGATGATGCCCCTGGCCGTGCAGGCCGCCATGGCTGCGATCGAGAAGATCTGCCCCGAGGCCAAGAACCTGCTGCTGATCCCAGAGCGGCACACTCGCAACCAGTACTACCTGGCCAATGTGGAACGCCTGGTGCAGATCTTCAGCCTGGCCGGGCTGAACGTGCGCCTGGGCACCCTGGATGAATCCATCACCGAGCCGGTCGAGGTGCCCCTGCAAGACGGCGGCTCCCTGACCCTGGAACCCCTGATCCGCACCAAGCGCCGCCTGGGCCTCAAGCATTTCGACCCCTGCACCATCTTGCTCAACAATGATTTGTCAGCAGGGATTCCGGACATCCTGACGGACCTGCACGAGCAATACCTGCTGCCCCCCTTGCATGCGGGCTGGGCCGTGCGCCGCAAGAGCCAGCATTTCGAGGCTTACGAGGAAGTGGCCAAGAAATTCTCCAAGTTGCTGGGCATGGACCCGTGGCTGATCAACCCGATGTACTCGGTGTGCGACGAGGTCGACTTCCAGGAGGGCTCCGGGGGTGAGTGCCTGCAAACCCAGGTGGACGCGCTGCTGAACAAGATCCGCCGCAAGTACAAGGAATACGGGATCAACGAGAAGCCTTTCGTCATCGTGAAGGCCGACAACGGCACCTATGGCATGGGCATCATGACCGTGCGCGATGCCAAGGAACTGACCGACCTGAACCGCCGCACACGCAACAAAATGTCGGTGGTGAAAGACGGCCAGGAAGTCAGCCGCGTGATCATCCAGGAGGGCGTGCCCACCTACGAGCAGATGAACAACTCGGTGGCCGAGCCGGTGGTCTACATGATCGACCGCTATGTCGTGGGCGGTTTCTACCGCGTCCACTCGGACCGCGGCATCGATGAAAACCTGAACGCGCCCGGCTCCAGCTTCGTGCCCCTGGCCTTTGCCGAACCCACACAGATGCCCAAACTGGGCGCCAAACCAGGGGCCAGCGCGCCCAACCGCTTCTACATGTACGGGGTGATCGGCCGTTTGGCCATGCTGGCGGCCAGTTATGAGCTGGAAGCAACAGACCCCAACGCGGAAGTCTACGAATAAGCAGGCAATAAGCGGGCAGAATGGGCCCCTCGTCGATTCGCGTCCACCACTCGTGCAAACAAGCTCCAACGCCCCCCTCAGCCGCTCGCAACTGGCAGCGCTGACCTTGGGGGCCATCGGTGTCGTCTACGGCGACATCGGCACCAGCCCCCTGTACGCGCTCAAGGAAGTGTTCGCCCACGGGCACCTTCCGCTGAACGAAACCAGCATCTACGGCATTTTGTCGATCATGTTCTGGACGCTGACGGTCATCGTCTCGCTCAAGTACGTGACGCTGATCCTGCGGGCTGACAACAATGGCGAAGGCGGGCTAATCGCCATGCTGGCCTTGGCCTCCACGGCGGTCAAGCAACACCCCAAACTGCGGCAACTGCTGCTGGGGCTGGGCATTTTCGGCACGGCCATTTTCTTTGGTGACGGGGTGATCACGCCGGCCATCTCGGTGCTGTCCGCCGTCGAGGGCATGGAGGTGGCGGCACCGGGGCTGGAACGCTTCGTGGTGCCCGTGACGCTGGTGGTGCTGACCTTGTTGTTCATGGTTCAAAAGCACGGCACGGGCGGCATTGGCAAGTTCTTCGGGCCGATCACGGCGGTGTGGTTCCTGGTGCTGGCCGTGCTGGGTTTGATCCACATCATCGACAACCCCTCGATCCTGCAGGCCATGAGCCCGCACCACGCCTTGATCTTCATCTACGAGCACCCAAAAATGGCTTTTGTGGCCTTGGGCGCCGTGGTCTTGTGCGCCACCGGGGCCGAGGCGCTCTACGCCGACATGGGTCACTTCGGCAAAAAACCCATCCGCCTGGCCTGGTTCTTGTTGGCCATGCCTGCCCTGGTCCTGAACTACTTTGGCCAAGGCGCCATGCTGTTGGAGCACCCCGAGAACGCCAACAACCCCTTCTTTGAAATGGCCCCCCACTGGGCGCTTTACCCCTTGGTGATTCTGGCCACGTTTGCCACGGTGATCGCCTCGCAGGCCTTGATCTCGGCGGCGTTCTCGGTCACCAAACAGGTCATCCAGCTGGGGTATCTGCCGCGCCTGCGCATCATGCACACCTCGGTCGAATCAACCGGGCAGATCTACATCCCCTTTGTGAACTGGACGCTGTACGGTTGTATCGTCATGGCCGTGGTCTTCTTTGGCTCCAGCAGCAAACTGGCGGCAGCCTACGGCATCACCGTGACCATCGACATGCTCATCACCACGGTGATGACCTTCTTCGTGATCCGCTTCGCCTGGAAGCTGGCCCTGCCCTTGTGCATCGCGGCCACCACCTTCTTCTTCGTGATCGATGTGCTGTTCTTCAGCGCCAACGTCATCAAGGTGATCGACGGGGGCTGGTTCCCCCTGCTGATTGGCGGCGTCATGTTCATGCTGATGATGACGTGGAAACAAGGCCGCGCTCTGCTCAGCGAACGCCTGCGCAGTGATTCGATCGACCTGGAGCCCTTCCTGGACGCGGTGTTCTCCAGCCCGCCCACGCGCGTGCAGGGCACGGCGGTGTTCCTCAATGCCGACGCGGGCACCACGCCCAACGCGCTGCTGCACAACCTCAAGCACAACAAGGTGCTGCACGAGCAGAACCTGTTCGTCACAGTGAAGGCGCACGAGGTGCCCTGGATCGGCCTGGATAAACGCATCCAGATCGAGACCCTGGGCCACGATTGCTGGCAGGTGATGCTGCACTTCGGCTTCAAGAACGAACCTGACGTGCCCAAGGCCCTCGGCCTGCTCAAGCGCTACGGTGTCAACCTGGACGACATGGAGACCAGCTATTTCCTCTCGCGCGACATCGTCATCCCGACCATTGGCAGCGGCATGGCGCCTTGGCGCGAGAAGCTGTTCGCCAGCATGCACCGCAACGCCTCGGGCGCGGCGGACTTCCTGAGCCTGCCCACCAATCGCGTGATCGAGATGGGCTCCAAGGTCGAGATCTGAACACCCTGCTGTCATCGCTGAACCGCATCCGCCAGGACACCTCGCTGGCGGCAGTCTCGGCAGGGTTCGTGGCCACGCTGGTGGGCTTCACCAGCACCATTGCACTGATCTTCCATGCGGCGCAATCGCTGGGCGCCTCTCCGGCGCAGATCAGCTCTTGGGTGTGGGCGTTGGGGATGGGCATGGGCCTCAGCACGCTGGGCTTGTCGCTGTGGTCCCGCACACCAGTCCTCATCACCTGGTCCACGCCCGGCGCGGCGGTGATTGCGGCGTCGGCCAGCGGTGTCAGCCTGCCCGAGGCCGTGGGCGCCTTCCTGGTGTGCGGCATGTTGATGTGGCTGTCGGGCGTGACCAAGATCTTCGAACGCATGATGGGGCGCATCCCCGTGTCACTGGCATCGGCATTGCTGGCGGGCATCCTGGCCAAGTTCGCGCTATTGGCGTTCGCGCACACCACCTTGCAACCCGCCCTGGTGCTGACCATGTTCGCCGCCTATGTGGTGGGCCGCCGTGTGTGGCCGCGCTACGCGGTGCTGGGCGTGCTGGTGGCGGGCATGGGCGTGGCGGCGCTGCAAGGCCAGCTCAACACCAGCGAGCTGCGCTGGCAACTGGCCGCGCCGGTGCCAGTGGTGCCGCAGTGGTCCTGGCACGCCATCATGAGCATGGGCCTGCCCTTGTTCATCGTGACCATGGCCTCGCAAGCCGTGCCAGGCGTGTCGGCGATCAAAGCGGCGGGCTACCAACCCAGGGTGTCGTCGTTGATGACGTGGTCTGGAGTAACCACGGTATTGCTGGCGCCCTTTGGCGGCTATGCCTTCAACCTGGCGGCGATCACGGCGGCCATCGTGCTGAGCCCCCACGCGCACAGCAATGCCGGCAAGCGCTACACGGCCGCGATCATGTCCGGGTTGTTCTACATCGCCATGGGCTTGCTGGGTGGCGCCGTGGCGGGCGTGCTGGCCGCGTTCCCGCCAGCCCTGGTCATGGGCGTGGCAGGCCTGGCCTTGCTGGGCACCATTGGCGGCGGACTGGCCACCGCCTTGCGCGACGACCGCCACCGCGAACCCGCCTTGATCACCTACCTGGTCACCCTGTCGGGCATGAGCCTGTTGGGCGTCAGTTCGGCCTTCTGGGGCTTGGTCGCCGGCATCATTGCCTTATTGGTGCAACACTGGCGGGCCGCCGCCCCCGACATCGCAGACTCGCCATGAACATCCTCTTTCTCGCCGACCCGCTGAACAGCTTTAAAACCTACAAGGACAGCACCTTCGCCATGATGCGCGAAGCCGCGCGCCGAGGCCACCAGGTGTGGGCCTGCGAGCAGGACGACCTGGTCTGGCAGCATGGCGGTCAAGTGCAGGCAATGTCCCGCCAGATCTCGCTGACCGGTGACGCTGATGACTGGTTCAAGGTGCTGCAGGAAAGTGTGGTGAGCCTGGCCGACATGGACGCGGTGGTGATGCGCAAGGACCCGCCCTTTGACGCGGAATACCTGTACACCACGCACCTGCTGACACAGGCTGAACGCGAAGGCGCTCGCGTGTTCAACAGCCCGCAGGCCCTGCGCGAGCACCCCGAGAAGCTGGCGATCCTGGAGTTTCCCCAGTTCACCGCGCCGACGCTGGTCACGCGCAACATCAGTGCCGTGCGCGCCTTCCACGCGGCTCACCAAGACATCATCCTCAAGCCGCTGGATGGCATGGGCGGCGCGGGCATCTTCCGCGTGCCGGCCGATGGCCTGAACCTGGGCAGCATCGCCGAAACCCTGACCCGCGACGGCACGCAAACGATCATGGTGCAGGCCTTTTTGCCAGCCATCGCGCAGGGCGACAAGCGCGTGCTGGTGATCGATGGTGAGCCCGTGCCTTTCGCGCTGGCCCGCATCCCGCAAGGCGGCGAAGTGCGTGGCAACCTGGCAGCCGGGGGCAAGGGCGTGGCCCAACCATTGAGCGAGAGCGACTGGCACATCGCCCGCACGCTGGGCCCGATCCTGGCGGCGCGCGGGCTGCTGCTGGTGGGCCTGGACATCATCGGCGACAAGCTCACCGAGATCAACGTGACCAGCCCGACCTGCTTTCAGGAGATCACGCAGCAGGCCGGCTTTGACGTGGCCGCGCGCTTCATGGATGCGTTGATGTCAAAAACCAGCGCCTGAATCAGCGTTTGAGCGTCTCGTTGAGCAGGCCCAATCGGTTGGCCTGGAACACGGCTTCGCTGCGCGAGTGCACGGCCAGCTTGCCGTAGAGCTTCTTGATGTGCGTCTGCACGGTGTGCACGGTCACGCCCTGCAAACGCGCGATTTCGGCATAGGCCAGCCCGCGCGCGATGTGCTGCAGCACCTCTTGCTCACGCGGTGACAGGCTCACGGCGGCAGGCTGGGGTTCGGGTGTGGTGGGCCGCATGCGCAGCAGCAGGTGCCGCGCGATCATGGGTGAGATGGGCGAGGCACCGCGCTTGACTGCGAGCAAGGTCTCGGCGATGTCGGCCGCCTCGTCGTCCTTGTGAACATAGCCCACCGCACCGGCCTCGATGCTGGCCACCACATTGACCTCGTCACCGAACATGGACACCACCAGCATGTCGCATTGGGGCCAGCGCGCATGCACTTCGCGCATCAGGGTCAGGCCACTGCCATCGGGCAAGCCCAGGTCGACCAGCAGCAGGTCGGATTGGTGCCGAGCGAACCACTGCCGGGCCGATGCCAGCGTGGCGAAGGAGGCGGCCACCGTCAACTGCGGGTGCGCGTTGATGCACGACACCAGGAACTCGCAGGTCAACGGATTGTCTTCAACCACGACCACCGTCAATCCGTTCTCACTGTCCTGACTCATCTGGACTCCTCATGGGCAAACTCAAACGCACTTCATGGCCACCTTGTGGCGGGCTCACGAACTCGATGCCCGCACCGATGGTGCCAGCGCGGCTGCGCATCGTCTGCGAGCCATGGCCTTCGGGCCTGGAACCTGAGCCGGACAAGCCCCGGCCGTCATCATGCAGCACCAACAACAATTGATCGCCCTGGCGCTGAGCACGCAGCGTGATCTCTTGCGCGCCAGCATGCTGCAGCACATTGGACATGGCTTCGAACAGGATGTATTGCAACTGGCGCAAGGCCGCCTGCGTGCCCCCGGGCCATTCGGGCAATTCATCGACCTCCCAGCGCAAGGACACACCCGCCGCCTTGAAGCGGGGCGTCATGCGAAAGCGCAGGCTGGCCAGCAGACCCACCACATCACCGGGCGGCATGGACATCGCGTCGATGGACAGCTTCAACTGGTCCAGTGCCTCGCGCAGGATCCGCGTCACCATGCGCAGGTCCACCGTCTGCGGCGTGGGGGGGTTGAGCTGGCGCAAAGCCGTGGTCAAGTGCGCGCCCACGCCATCGTGCATGTCACGCAGGATGCGCGAGCGCTCGGCCGACACCGCCTGTGCCTGCTCCAGGGCCGACACACGCTGAAAGCTGTCGCGCAACTCCGCTTCACGGCGCTGGATGCTGGCCACCAGGTCGTTGTTCAAATGGGCCAGCGCCCGCCTGGAGCGGGCATGGTCGCCCGCCACGATGAAGGCCATGCAACCCACCATCACCGGCCCGCCGTACGGCAACATGTACACCGACTCCAGGGACAACTGGTTCAACTGCAGCGCCACGTCATGGGCCGCCGCGGGAATGGAGACCAGGGAACCAAAGGCAAACAGGTTGCGGTCAGGGCGCCGGGTGCGGTAGGCATGCCACAAGGCCAGGGCAAAGCCCACCAGGGCGACCAGGTAGATGGTGAGGTAAGTCAGGCCCACCAACATCTGCGAGGGAACCAGGACCACCGCGATGGGATCGAGCACGGCGAAGCCGGCGATGAGCCGTTCAGCCCACACCCATTTGCGTTCTGAGAACCGCAGAAAGAACAGGCACATGGACAACTGGGCCCACACGATGCACAGAAAGCTGAGCGAATCCCACACCGCCATGGGCAAAAATGGATCGGGCACGATGTTGGCCGACGAGCCCAATCCCCACAGGATGGCCGCCTGGCCAATGTAGCCAAACGCGCTTTGGCTGCGGTCTCTCATCCACAGCACCACCAAAAACAAGCCCATCATCACCAGGCCGACATTGGCAGCGTGCACGCCCATGACCTGCACCCACCAGCGGCGGGCGTACATCTCGGAGATGGTGCGCGCCGACCCGACCCACACCGGGGCCAGCCCCGATCGGCTGACGCTGTCGCCGCTGACCCGCACTTCAAGCGCGTTGTCGCCCACCTTCCACAAGCTGGGCGGCACGGTGAACATCAAGGGCGTGTACCAGTTGGCGGTGAGCGGGGGATCCATGGAACCCACCACACCCAGCGACACACCATTGACCCACACCTCGGCGTTCATGCTCACCTTGGGCAGATAAACGGCCCAGGTCTGCGGAGGCAAGGTCGACAAGGGCACATTCAGCCGGTACCACAAGCTGCCAGTCAGCTCGCGGTGCGTTTGCGACCAGCGGTGCGGCAGCCGCACGCTCACCCCGTTGTCCATGTCATTGGGCGGCGTGGCACGCTGTGAGGCCAGCGCCTCGGCGTCGGTCAATTCCATCACATGGGATGGAGGCCCGCCGTGCTCGACCGGAAAGTGCCACAACCACCAACCAGCCGCCAGCACCAAGGCGCCCGCCAGCCCCCAAAGGGCCGAAAACAGGCGGGCACGGTAGCGGGGATCCAGGAGAAAAGGCGGCATGGCCGCACATTGTGCG
Source organism: Aquabacterium sp. CECT 9606 (assembly GCF_918741295.1). GTDB lineage: Bacteria > Pseudomonadota > Gammaproteobacteria > Burkholderiales > Burkholderiaceae_C > Aquabacterium. The sequence goes on along the minus strand of NZ_CAKKNB010000004.1, from coordinate 88,800 downwards.
GGCGCAGGCCTGACAATGCCGACTTCACGAACCCTCAAGCACCCAAACGAATGGCCCTCCTGACCTTGAATGACGCCTGTCTGGCTTTCGGCCACGTGGCCCTGCTGGACCACACCGCTTTCGCGCTCGAAAGCAGTGAACGCGTCGGCCTGATCGGGCGCAACGGCACCGGTAAATCCTCGCTGCTCAAAATCATCGCCGGCATGGAAAAGCTCGACGACGGGGTGGTGCAATTCCAGAATGGCGTGCGCCTGGCCTACGTGGCCCAGGAGCCGCAGTTCGCCGATGGCATCAATGTGTTCGACGCGGTCAGCCTGGGACTGGGCGACATCCGCGAACTGCGCGACCGCTTCGAAGCCCACCAGGAAGGCGACGACCTCGATGCCCTGATGACACAGATCGAAGCCCGCGACGGCTGGAACTGGGAACAGCGCGTCGAGCAAACGCTGCAGCACCTGGACTTGCCGCACGATCTGATGATCAGCGACCTGTCAGGCGGCATGAAAAAGCGCGTGGCGTTGGCCCAGGCCTTGGTGGCCTCGCCCGATGTGCTGCTGCTGGACGAGCCCACCAACCACCTGGATCTGAACGCCATCACCTGGCTGGAAGAGCTGCTGGTGGCCTTCAAGGGCAGCGTCCTGCTGATCAGCCACGACCGCGCCTTCCTGGACAACGTCTGCACCCGAATCATCGAACTCGACCGTGGCATCCTGCGCTCCTACCCTGGCAACTTCGCGGCCTATGAAGGCCTGAAAGCGGGCCAGCTGGCCGACGAAGCCCTGGCCAACGCCCGCTTCGACAAGCTGCTGGCCCAGGAGGAAGTCTGGATCCGCAAGGGCGTCGAAGCCCGCCGCACGCGCAGCACCGCGCGCATCAAGCGCTTGGAAGACCTGCGTGGCGCGCGCGCTGCCCGCCGCGACACCATCGGCCGCGTCAAGCTGGAAGTCTCGCAGGGCGACCGTGGCGGCAAGATCGTGGCCGAGCTGGAAAACGTCAACAAACGCTATGGCGACCGAGACATCGTCAAGAACTTCACCGGCACGTTTTTGCGCGGTGACAAGGTCGGCCTGGTCGGCTCCAACGGCGCCGGCAAAACCACGCTGCTCAAGATCATCCTGGGCGAGCTGGCGCCCGACAGCGGCAAGGTCAAGATCGGCGCCAACATCAATGTCGCCTATTTTGACCAGATGCGCGACAACCTCGACCTGAACGCCACCCTGGCCGACTTCATCAGCCCCGGCAGCGAGTGGATCGAGATCAACGGTTCGCGCAAGCACGTGATGGGCTATCTGCAGGACTTTTTGTTCTCGCCCGCGCGCGCCAATTCGCCCGTGCGCACCTTGAGCGGCGGCGAGCGCAACCGCCTGCTGCTGGCGCGCCTGTTCGCGCGTCCCTCCAACGTGCTGGTGCTGGACGAGCCCACCAACGACCTGGACATCGACACCCTCGACCTGCTGGAAGACCTGCTGGCCGACTACCCTGGCACGGTCTTTTTGGTCAGCCACGACCGGCGCTTCTTGGACAACGTGGTCACCAGCACCGTGGTGTCCGAAGGCGGCGGCAGCTGGCGTGAATACGAAGGCGGCGTGCAGGACTGGCTGATCCAGTCGCGCCGCGCCGAGGCATTGGCCAACGCCAATGCCAAGTCGTCGGGCAACACACCACCGGCCGCCGCAGCACCTGCTCCGGCACCAGCGCCCGCCGCCCCAGCCACGCCCACGGCCAAGCCCCGCAAGCTCAGCTACAAGGAGCAACGCGAGCTGGACGAGTTGCCCAAGCGCATTGCCGATCTGGAGACTGAGCAGGCGTCCCTGAACGCCCAACTGGCCGACCCGGACATCTACAAGAAGAACCCCCAAGGTCTGCCCACCATGCAGGAACGCATCACCGCCATCGACGAAGAGCTGTTGACCCTGCTGGACCGCTGGGAGAAGCTGGGCCAGCCGTGAAGCAAGCGCGGACCTGAGCCATGGTTGTAGGTCACACCGTTCTGGCCAGCTGGGCCCGCGTCATCCGCCGCACGCTCGACGCCTGTGGCTGTGACAGCGCCCAGTTGCTGCTGGACGCTGGCCTGAGCCATGCCATGCTCGACGACCCCAATGGCCGCTGCCCGGCCCAAGCCATGGCACGGCTGTGGCGGCTTGCGGCAAGCGCCACCGGAGACGAGGCCTTTGGTCTGAAGGTCGCACGCCACGTCGTCCCCACGTCTTTCCATGCCCTGTGGCAGGCCCAGTCGGCCAGCCTGACTTTGAAAGATGCGTTCGAGCGCGTGGCGCGGCACTTCCATGTGGTGACCGACGCCTGGAGCCTGGAGTTCACACCCGAAGGCGACGAACACATCGTGCGTTTGCTGGCTCCGGCCTCGGGCATCGCCCCTGAGCCCGAGGCCATCGATGCGGCCGCAGCCCTGGTGGTGTACACGGCGCGCTCACTGCTGGGTGACCGCAGCGTGGCCCCATCGCGGGTCGAGCTGCAACGCACACCGCCTTTGGCCATGGACACCTTCGCACGCACCTTCAGGTGCCCGGTCAGCTTTGGTGCCGCTCAGAACCTCATCGTGTGGCCCCGAGCCTTGACCGAAGCCCGGCTGGAAGGCGCCAACCCGGAATTGGCCCGCCACAGCGAGGCCTTGCTCACCACCTACCTGGCCGGCATCCACAAGGACAACACCGTGGCCCAGGTGCGCGCCTGCCTGGCCGATCTGCTGCCCCGAGGCGAGCCTTCACAAGCTCAGGTGGCGCAACAACTGAACTGCAGCGTGCGCACCTTGCAGCGCCGTTTATCAGACCAGCAAACCAGCTTCACCGACCTGCTGGACCGCACCCGCCACGAATTGGCCTTGTCGCACCTGGCCGACCCAGCCTGCTCGATCAGCGAAGTGGCCTACCTGCTGGGCTTTGCCGACACCAGCAACTTCACGCGGGCTTTCCGGCGCTGGACGGGACAGTCGCCGACCGAGCATCGGCGCGCCAACGGTTCGCCCGGCTGAACGTTCCGATGTCATTGAAGCGCACCCCCACTTCGCGCATCACGCGGTGGGCCACCGGCGCGGTCATCTGCCGCACATAGAACGGTTCCTTGACCACGAAGTGGTGGATAGCGTGGGTCGACCCAAAGTTGCAGCAAAACAGCTGGAAGGGCCACATCCACACGGGCGTCAGCACCTGGCATTGCTGCAGCACATTGCCATCCTCGATGTCACCGTAGTAATGCATGTTGCTGCTGACGAAGTGCAGGCAGAAGGTGCGCCACACATTGGGCGCGATCCACACCACCACCAGCGTGTCCAGCCCCGACACCCACGCCGCATTGACCGGGTGCCCGGCCAAGGCCAGCGCATGCACGGCCAGGAACACATACCAAAGCGCCCAGTGCAGCAGGCCCAGAGGAAAGTAGGCCGCCATCGTGCGGGTCAACATGCGAACACGCAACTTGCGGTTGGGCGCGCGGTGCAGTCGCAGCAACACCGACAGCATGTTGTCGCTCGTCATCAAGAAGCGGCGCAAACCCCAGCGTTCGCCATTGGTGATGGCACGCTCTTCAATGTCGCGCTCGGTGCCCGAGTGCTTGTGGTGGTTGAAGTGGATCTCGCGGCGCAGCCAGGGGTTGATGGTGCTGGGCCGGGCCAGCCACACCAGCGCCATCATCAAATGGTGCGCCCACGGCTTCTGCCGGAAGTACATCCAGTGGATGAGATCGTGTTCCAGCTCGTGCGTGAACGAGGCGAAAAACGCCACCAGCAGGATCGTGGCCCAGGCCGGCAAGGCACCTTGCACATAGCCAAGGGCTGACGCCAGCATGCCCACCCACGACAGCACCAGGATGGCCACACCGATGGCGTTCTGCTGCTTCAGGATGGGAAAGCGCTGGCGCAACTGGGCGCCCTCTTGCGTCACCACGCGCTTGACGTATTCGGCCCGCTCGTGAGGCGATTGGCGGCTGATATCTGGGTTCGAAGACATGATCGGTTCGCGGGCCAGCAGCCCAACTGTGACAAACCGCACGACTTTAAAAGCGAGCCGCTTTCACCGCCTGTCTTTGAACGCCAGGTTGTTGGCTCAGGCCGCCACCGACAACAAAGTCTTGCCCGCCAGGCCCGGTGTGGCCACGGCCGGGAACAGGTGCGTGCAGGTCTCTTCTGGATCGTCGCTTTGCAAGACGGGTTCGAGCAAGGCCGCCAGGCGGCGCGTGTCCGCGCGCAGCACCCGTTGCTTGACCGATGCGATCTGCGAAGGGTGCATCGAGAAACTGCGCAGCCCCATGGCCAGCAGCAACTCGGTGAAGACCGGGTCGCCCGCCATTTCGCCGCACACGCTCACGCCGCGTCCTGCCGCGCGAGCCTGCTTGATGGTGGTCGACACCAGTTGCAACACCGCCGGGTGCCACGGGTCGTACAAATGCGCCACAGCCTCGTCGGCCCGGTCGATGGCCAGGGTGTACTGGATCAAATCGTTGGTGCCGATCGACACGAAATCAAAATGCCGCAGGAACACCGGCAAGGTCAGCGCGGCCGCCGGTACCTCGATCATGGCGCCCAGCTCGACCGTGCCGAAAGGCTTGCCCGATTCCGTCAACTGGCGCTGCACGTGCGCGATGTTCTCCAGCGTCTGGCGGATCTCGTGCAGGCTGGCCAGCATGGGGATCAGCACCTTGACCGGCCCGTGGTACGCCGCCCGCAGCAGCGCACGCAATTGGCGCCGGAACATGCTGGGTTCGGACAGGCTCCAGCGGATCGCCCGCAAACCCAGCGCCGGGTTCAGCACCGACTCATGCCGCAGCTCGTTGGGCGACAGGCCGTCCAGCGGCTTGTCGGCGCCGATGTCCACCGTGCGGATCGTCACCGGCAGGCCCTTCATGGCATCGACCGCCGCGCGGTAGGCCATGTACTGTTCTTCTTCGTCGGGCAGGTTGTCGATGCCGCGGTTCATGAACAGGAATTCGCTGCGGAACAAGCCCACGCCCACGGCACCGGCCTCCAACGCCGCCGCGCCGTCTTCGGGCATCTCGATGTTGGCCAGCAACTCGATGCGCTCGCCGTCCAGGGTGACCGCCGGCGTGTGGCGCAAGCGGGCCAGGCGGCCGCGCTCCAGCTCGCTCTGGCGCTGCCGGAAGCGATACTCTTCCAGCACGATGGGCGAGGGGTCCACGATCACCAACCCGGCATCGCCGTCAATGATGATGCAATCGTCTTGCCGGATCAGGTGGCTGGCCTGGCGGGCGCCCACCACGGCCGGGATGTCCATGCTGCGGGCCACGATGGCCGTGTGCGAGGTTTTGCCACCCACATCGGTCACGAAGCCTTTGAACACGCTGCGCTTGAAGCTGAGCATGTCGGCCGGGGCGATGTCGCTGGCCACCAGCACCAGGGGCTCGTCGCCGCCAAAATCCTTGGCGCTGGTCACCACCGAGGGCGCGCCACGCCCCAGGGTGCGCAAGATGCGCTCGACCACCTGCTCCAAGTCGGCCTTGCGCTCGCGCAGGTAGGCATCTTCCATCTCGTCGAACTGCCGCGCCAGCACTTCCAGCTGGGCCGACAAAGCCCATTCGGCGTTGTAGTGGCGCGAAGTGATCCAGTCGGCCGTGGCGCCGATCAGCGCCTCGTCCTGCAGCAGCATCTGGTGAACATCCAGCAGCGCAGCCAGTTCGGAAGGTGCATCGGGCGGCAGATCGCGCTTGAGCACCTCGAATTCGTGCGCGACCACGTCGCGGGCATCCAGCAGGCGCGAAATCTCCTCGTTGACCAGATCGGGGTCGACGAAATGGTGGGGCACGTCCACCCGGCTGGAGGCGACAAGAACCGCCCGGCCGATGGCCACGCCCCTTGAGACAGGCAAACCGAATATCTGGATGCTCATGGTCTTCGATGCTAACAGCGCTGAACGGGGCACAGCGTGAGGATTTACAAGGATCCGCCCGCCCGTCACCGTTCTGTCATGCGAGATTCACGCCAGCGTCACGCCACCCGCCAACACTCGGCCCCGTCACACGTTCATTGAACCCACTGAAGGAGCCGACCATGAGGGATTTGCCGCTGCCCACGCTGCCCATTGCCGACTTGCGTCCCAACTTTTCGGCCGAATCGCGCGCCGCCCGGAGGTCACTTCACCCAAGCTCACACGCACTTGAAGTCGTTTGGGCACGCACTGAAGAAGATGTTCTCGCGGCGCAGCGCCTGAGGTTCCAGGTCTTTGCCGAGGAGATGGGCGCGAAATTGCGCGTGCCCGCCGGCAGCCCTGCAGGCCACGACATCGACCTGTTCGACCCCTATTGCGAGCATCTGCTGGTGCGCCTGGCGGGCCCCGGCCCGGACGCCGGCATGGTGATTGGCACCTACCGGGTGCTCACCCCTGACTCGGCCAAACGCGTGGGTGGCCTCTACAGCGAAACCGAGTTCGACCTGATCCGCCTGCGCCCCCTGCGCGCCAAAATGGTGGAACTGGGCCGCTCCTGCGTGCACCCCGACCACCGAAACGGCGGCGCCATCCTGGCGTTGTGGGGCGCCCTGGCCGAATTCATGGTGCGCAATGACCTGGACACCATGATCGGCTGCGCCAGCATCAGCATGCGCGACGGTGGCCACCTGGCCGCCAGCCTGTGGAACAAGCTGCGCCACACCCACCTGGCCCCGATCGAGCTGCAAGTGCGCCCGCGCCTGCCCCTGCCGGTTGAAGAGCTGGACCACCACCTCAACGTCGAAGCCCCCGCGCTGATCAAAGGCTACCTGCGCTGCGGCGCCAAAGTGCTGGGCGCCCCCGCCTGGGATCCGGACTTCAACACCGCCGACCTGCCCATGCTGATGCGCATTGGCGACCTGCCCAGCCGCTACCGCCGCCACTTCCTGGGAGACTGAGGCCCGGATCCTGGGGCAAACGCGCATAGACTGCGCGCCATGACCTCGCCTTCCCCCTCTCCCGCCACCCCGCTCAGCCTGCCTTTGTGGCAATTGCTGGCGGGCTGCGCTGACGCCGTCACCGCTGTGAGCAACGGCCAATCCCTGACCGAAGCCCTCACCGCCTGCCGCCCTGCAGAACGACCAGGCGTCCAGGCTTTGTCCTTCACCGTGCTGCGCCGCATCGGCCGCGCCCAGGCCCTGCGCCAGGCCCTGGTCCCCAAGAAGCCCGCCCCCTGGGTCGACAGCCTGATCATTTCCGCCCTGGCCCTGGCCTGCGGCACCGAGTACGACGAACACACCCTGGTTGACCAGGCCGTGACCGCTGCCAAGCGCAAGGCCGAGCGTGCCTCGGGCCTGGTCAATGCGGTGTTGCGCCGCTTCCTGCGCGAACGCGATGCCCTGATGGCCCAGACCGATCGCGACCTGATGGCCCGCTACAACCACCCCGAATGGTGGATCACCCGCCTGCGCAAGGACTGGCCCGACCATTGGGAAGCCTTGCTCAACGTCAACCAGGCCCAGCCCCCGATGACCTTGCGTGTCAACGCCCGCAAGACCACCGCCGGCGCCTACCTGCAGCGCCTGCAAGACGCCGGCATTCACGGCCACCTGCTGCCCGATGCCGCCCACGCGCCCGACGCCATCGTGCTGGGCGCGGCCGTCCCGGTGAGTCGACTGCCAGGGTTCGAGCAAGGCGACGTATCCGTGCAAGATGCCAGCGCCCAATTGGCCGCCACGCTGCTGTTGGCCCCCATCGATGGCCAGACCCTGCCCAGCGGCGCACGCGTGCTCGACGCCTGCGCCGCCCCCGGCGGCAAGACCGCCCACCTGCTGGAACAAGCCGACCTCAACGTCACCGCGGTGGACGCCGACCCCGAACGCCTCAAACGCGTCACCGACACCTTGAACCGCCTGGGCCTGCACGCCACCACCATCGCTGCCGACGCCAGCCAGCCTGACAAATGGTGGGACGGCGAGTTCTTCGACGCCATCTTGCTGGACGCGCCCTGCAGCGCGTCGGGCATCGTGCGCCGCCACCCCGACGTGCGTTGGCTGCGCCGCGACAGCGACATCGCCAACCTCGCCCGCACGCAGGATGCCATGCTCACCGCCCTGTGGCCCAAGCTCAAAGCGGGCGGCCGCCTGGTCTATTGCACCTGCTCCGTCTTCAAACAAGAAGGCCAGGCCCGGATCGACGCATTTTTGCAACGAACGCCCAGCGCCCGCGCCATGCCGTCCCCCGGCCACCTGCTCCCTGTGGTCGAATATCCCGACGACCCTGCCTTGGCCAACCCGGCCCTGCTGCAGGACATGGGCGACGGCTTCTTCTACGCCCTGCTGATCAAAACCCCCTAGGTGCTCGATGCCCCTGTTGCGCCGCCGAGACCTGCTGCAACGCAGTGCCTCTGCACTGCTGACTGCCGCTCTGACGATGACAGGGCTGCCCTCGCTCGCCCAAACTGGCGGCCACCCGGGCATTGAACTGACGCAACTGACGACAGAGCGTGGCGACGAGGGCCTGCTGCTCAGCTACACCGTCCGCCTCGAACTCTCCAAAGACGTCGAAGAAGCGCTCTACAAAGGCGTGGCCGTGGTTTTCGTCGCTGAAGCCGAGCTGTTCAAGAGCCGCTGGTACTGGTACGACAAGCCCAAGGTGCGGATTGTCCGGCGATGGCGCCTGGCCTACCAACCGCTCACCCGCCATTGGCGTTTGAGCTTTGATGGCCTCAGCCGCTCTTACAACTCCCTGAACGAAGCACTGGGCGTCATGCGCCGAGCTTCGCAATGGCGCATCTCGGACAACGTCTCGGGCGAAGACGACCACTACGTCATCTTCAGCTTCCGCCTGGACACCGACGAGCTGCCCCGCCCCATGCAGATCGGACTGGGCGGCCAGAACGACTGGAACCTGGCCGTGCAGCGCCGCATCACCGTCAGCCAGGGACGCTGACACCACCATGAGCTCGATCAAAGCCAACCGATGGGCGTGGATCGTCTCCGCCTTGGCCATGATCGGGGTCGGGCTGGTCCTGGCCTTCATGCTCGTGTTCGCCACGCAAAACGGCGAACGCTACGAACGCCATTTCGAATGGCTCTTCATCGCCAACATCGCCATCGCCTCGCTGTTGGTGCTGGTGATCCTGCTGGCCTTGCTCCGATTGGCGGTGCGGTTGCGGCGGCGCAAGTTCGGCAGCCGCCTGCTGCTCAAGCTGGCTGGCATCTTCGCCGTGGTGGGTGTGTTGCCTGGCCTGCTGATCTACACCGTGTCCTACCAGTTCGTCTCGCGCAGCATCGAGACCTGGTTCGATGTGCGCGTGGAAAGCGCACTGGAAGCCGGGCTCAACCTGGGGCGCAACACCATCGACACCCTGGGCCTGGACCTCGGCAACAAAACACGCCTGGCGGCCGAACGCCTCAGTTCCTCGCCCACCAGCACCAGCACCACCGAGACCGCGCCCCCACCCGGCGTGCTTGACCTCGAGCGCGTGCGCGAACAACTGGGCGCGCAGTCCGTGGCCCTGATCAGCGAGACCGGTCAATTGCAGATCGGCGCCGGCAGTGAGACCTTGCCCCTCATGTCGGCCGAACGCGTGCCCTTGAGCATGCGGCAAGACGCCCGCAACAAAGGCGTGGTCAGCCTCATCGAAGGCCTGGAAGAAAAAGGCGACACAGGCAGCTCGTCGCCCACCAACAGCGTGAACAACGAGGCCCGCATCGTCGCGCTGGCCTGGATGCCCGACCGCAGTTTCAGCCTGCAAAGCAAAGGCCACTACCTGCTGGTCACGCAAAAACTGCGCGCCGATCTGGTCAAGAACGCCCTGGATGTGCAGAACGCCTACCGCGAATACCAACAACGCTCGCTGGGCCGCGAAGGCCTGCGGCGCATGTACATCGGGACCCTGACACTGGCCCTCATCCTGGCCGTGTTCGGCGCCTTCTTGCTCGCGGCGATCCTGGGGCAGCAACTGGCGCACCCACTGCTGCTGCTGGCCGAAGGCGTGGACAAGGTGGCCAAGGGCGACCTCAGTCCCAAAGCCATCTTCGCCAGCCACGATGAACTCGGCGGGCTGACGCGATCCTTTGCCGCCATGACCCAGCAGCTGTCCGATGCCCGCATCCTGGCCCAGCGCAGCGTGGCCGAACTCGACAGTGCCCGCGGCCACTTGCAGACCATCCTGGACAACCTCACCGCTGGCGTCATCGTGTTCGATGAGCACGGCCACATCGACACCGTGAACCCGGGCGCTACACGCATCCTGCGGTTGCCTTTGTCGGCCTACCGGGGCCGGCCGCTGTCCGACGTCCCCGGGCTGGAGACCTTCGCGGCCAGCCTGAACGAACGCTTCGAGTTGTACGCCAGCGACCCCACCCCGGGAGAACGTCAGCAATGGCAAGAATCGTATGAATTGCAACTGAACCCGCAGCAAGAACCACAGACCCTGCTGGTGCGTGGCGCCGATCTGCCGCCCGACGCCAACCTCATCGTGTTCGACGACATCACCGAGGTGGTCTCGGCTCAGCGCGCCGAAGCCTGGGCCGAAGTCGCGCGGCGCGTGGCCCACGAAATCAAGAACCCGCTCACACCCATCCAGTTGTCGGCCGAACGCCTTCAGCTCAAGCTGGAAGACAAGCTCGACGAAGCGGGGCGCTCGCTGCTCAACCGTTCGGTCAACACCATCGTGACGCAAGTGCAGGCGCTCAAGACGCTGATCAACGAGTTCCGCGACTACGCGCGCCTGCCCACCGCCAAGCTCGTGCCTCTGGACTTGAACGCCCTGATCACCGATGTGCTGGCGCTGTACGGGCACGCCATCGACAAGGGCCTGCTGGTCACTGAACTGTCCCCGGAGCTGCCCACCATCTTGGGCGATGCCACCTTGCTGAGGCAGGTGGTACACAACTTGGTGCAGAACGCCTTGGACGTCGTCAACGAGCACCCACCCACGCATCAACCGGCCCAGGTCATGGTGCGCACCGATGTGCCACGCCACCCCGATGGCAGCGTTCGCGCGGTGAGGCTGGCGGTGCGCGACAATGGGCCAGGCTTTTCAGACAAAATACTCAAGCGGGCTTTCGAGCCCTACGTCACCACCAAAGCAAAAGGAACAGGCCTCGGCTTGGCCGTCGTCAAGAAAATCGCCGATGAACACCATGCCCTGGTGCGCATCCGAAACCTTGAAAACCCCATCACAATGACCACACCCCCAGGCAAGTCCCCGGAAGAAGTCGTTTGGAGCGGGGCGCAAGTTTCGTTATCATTTTCAAAGCTGTCATCCACATTACCTCTGGCTGGTACACACTAGTCGTGTTCCGACTACCGAGGACATTAAATTCATGGCCACCATTCTTGTAGTTGACGACGAACTGGGCATCCGTGCCCTGCTCTCAGAAATTCTCACCGACGAAGGTCATTCCGTCGAAGTCGCTGAAAACGCGGCGCAAGCCCGCACCATGCGGGAGTCCTGCAAGCCAGACCTGGTCTTGCTCGACATCTGGATGCCCGATGTAGACGGCGTCACGCTCCTCAAGGAATGGTCTGCCAACGGCCAGCTCACGATGCCCGTGATCATGATGTCCGGCCACGGCACCATCGACACGGCGGTCGAGGCCACCAAGTTCGGCGCCCAGGCCTTCCTTGAAAAACCAGTGACCATGCAAAAGCTGCTGCGCGCCGTTGAGCAAGGCCTCACCAAGCCCGCACCGCGCGCCACGGCCGCTTCAGCAGCCCCGGTGCACCTGGCCACCGTCACGCCCATCACCGCAGCACCGTCGTACAGCAGCATGATGCCCAGCCTGGCGGCCGTGCGCATCGAAACACACCACCCGGTTGACAACGGCCACCACCATGCGCCGGCCAACCACGGCTTTGCCGCGCACCAACAAGCCCTGTCCCACGAACAGAGCTTCGAGCTGGACCGCCCCTTGCGCGAAGCCCGTGATGATTTCGAGCGCGCCTACTTCGAGTTCCACCTGGCCCGCGAAGGCGGCAGCATGACCCGCGTGGCCGAGAAAACCGGCCTGGAGCGCACCCACCTGTACCGCAAGCTCAAGCAATTGGGCGTTGACTTGAGCCGCAACAAAAAAGCGGCAGCAAACTGATGTATACTTTTGGTCTTCGCTGATGAAGCGAAAGAGGCCAAGTAGCTCAGTCGGTAGAGCAGCGGATTGAAAATCCGCGTGTCGGTGGTTCGATTCCGCCCTTGGCCACCAAAATTCAAAAGCCCCGCCAGCATCACTGCTAGCGGGGCTTTTTCGATCCAGGGCTTGATCGCAGAAAGCGCACGACATGCAGATCTTGATCATCAATTTGCCAAGACACAGTGATCGCCTGGCGTTTCAGAAAGCACAGATGGACAAGCTGGCATTGTCCTTCCAGTTGGCCCATGCCGTTGATGCCGCCACCTTGCCCGATGCCACCTACGACAGCCTGGCCAACACCTGGGAAAGGCCTTTGAGGAAGGCCGAGGTCTGTTGCTTCCTGAGCCACCGCAATGCCTGGCAAGCTGTGGTGAACAGCGGCCAACCCGCTCTGATCCTTGAAGACGACGCGGTCTTGGCCAACCACACGCCTGAGCTTCTGGCTAAACTGTCAACGCTCAAGAACATCGACTTGGTGGTGTTGGAGATCAGGGGGCGCAAGAAGATCATGGGCAAGCACGCTGCCCGCATCACCGCTGACTTTGGCGTGCTGGACTTGTTCCAGGACCGCACCGGCTCGGCAGGCTATGTGCTGTGGCCATCGGGCGCTCAAAAGCTGCTGGACAAGGCAAATCGGGGGCTGGCCGGCCCCTCCGATGCTTTCATCACCAGCCACTATGCCTTGCGCGCCCTTCAGGTCGAACCCGCCGCCATTGTCCAACTGGACATGTGCGAACACTATGGATTGAGGCCGGCGGCTGGGGGCTCGTCCTCCATAGGCATCGTCGGCCGCCCCACGGTCGAGAAACAATCCAAAGCCCTGTTCGTCTACCGCCGCCTGGTGTCCCAACTGCGCATTGGCTTGCGCATCGCGAGTGTGCTGCACAAGGCAGAACGCCGGTACGTGCGGCTGGACAAAACTCAGTTCAGCATTGCCCTTGGCAGCGACTGACCCGAGCATGCTTCGCTGGCAAAATGGCGCCATGTCAAGCACCGCGATGATGCCCCCCCCCGCCGCATCGGTCGCGGCCGAGCTTGCTCGCGTCACCGTGGTGCTGGTGACCTTCCACAGCGGGCATTGCGCGCCCGAACTGGGCCGGGCATTGGCGAGCTTTCCGCACGTTACCCTGGTCGACAACGCCAGCACCGATGACACGCTGGCGCAGTTCCGCCGCCACTTGCCTCACGCCACCTTGCTGCCCAACGAACGCAACCTCGGCTTTGGCGCGGCCAACAACCGCGGTGTGTGGGCCGCCAGCACGGAGTTCGTGCTGCTGCTGAACCCCGACTGTGTGGTGGATGCGGAGGCGGTCAGCCAGATGATTCGCTGCGCGGATGCCAACCCCACTGCAGCGCTGATCGGCCCGCAATTGCTGGGGCGCTCCGGTCAACCTGACATCAGCTACACCTGGGCGCCCAACACGTGGGCGGCCAAGGGGCCTGGGGCCGAAGCGCCAGCGTGCGTGGGCTTCATCTCGGGCGCCTGCATGCTGATCCGCCGCGAAGCCATGCTGCGCATCAAGGGTTTTGACGAAGGCTTCTTTTTGTACTACGAAGACACTGACCTGTGCCTGCGACTGGCCCAGCAGTTCGGTGAGTTGATCGTTGAACCGCAGGCCAAGGTCACCCATTTGTCGCGAGGATCCAGTGGCGGCAGAGGCCGATTCAAGGCCGAGTACATGCGCGGCTATCACCACATCCAGTCCAAGTTTTTGTTCAACCTCAAGCACTTGGGTGTGCAGGTGTCCGCGGCGCGGCGCTGGCGGTATTGCGTGACGGCTGCAATTGAAATGCTGGCCCGCGTTCTGGTGCTGGATTTGGTTCGGGCCACGCGGGTGTTCGGGCGGGTGGCCGGTGCTTGGCGCTACCCCGCTGACATGCAATCACGACAGGTCCAACTTTGAATCCATTCACCCAGGTGCTCGGAGCTTGGCACGATGGCTTGCAGGCGCTCAAGCAGAGCGTGCGTGCGGCCAATCGCCATCGCTTGTACAAGCGCCGCATGAAAAAAGGCGTGGACTACGCCAGCTGGATTGCCAGCAACGACACTCCCACCGAGCAGGACCGCGCCTCGTGGGCAACTTGGCTGCGTTCCTCGGCCAAGGTCCCCACGGTCAGTCTGATCCTTCACATGGACACTCAAGGCAACCTTGACGCGCTGGAGCGCAGCATCGCCAGTGTGCGCCAGCAGGCTTGCCCGCACTGGCAGTTGTTGCTCACCGTGCCGAGGCATGCCCAAGGCACCATGGTGCCGCGCCTGTCCTTGCTGGGCAAGGACGAACCGCGCATCAAGGTGATCACCGCAAGCCAGGACGAAGCCACGCCAGCACAGCGTGCCCAGGATGCACTCCTGCAAGCCAGTGGAGACTGGGTGGGCCAACTCCAGGTCGGCGATCAATGGCGCGAGCATTCGCTGTTGCGGCTGCTCCAGGCGGCGCAGGCCCACCCCGATGCCAAGATCATCTACCCAGATGAAGATCGGATCGATGCACAAGGCCGCCGAAGCACACACCACTTCAAGCCAGACTGGAACCTTGACTTCCTGCTGTCGGCCAACTACATCGGGCATGCCTGCCTGATCTCGCGCGAACACCTGATTGCGGCGGGGGGTTACCGGCACCAGGAGGGCTCCGCCTACACCTTTGAAGCCTTGCTGCGGTGCGTGGAGGGACTGCAACCACAACAGATCGTCCATGTCACCGAGGTGTTGTGGCACCAGCCTGCCTCGGGCCCGCGCCCACTGGATGAGACTGCTGTCCAGGCCCTGCAGCCCCACCTCGATCGCACAGCGCCAGGGTCACAGGCCCGGCCTCTGGCGAACAGCGGCACGAGAGGGTTGCTTCAGGTTCGCTATCCCGTTCCCAACCCGGCCCCATTGGTCTCGATCGTCATCTGCACGCGCAACCAGTACACGCTGCTGCACACCTGCATTGAATCGATCACCCGCCGAACCCACTATCCCCACTACGACATCATCGTCGTCGACAACGGCTCCGATGAAGCCCGGACCCTGGCCTACCTCGAGCGCCTGCCTCGGCAAGATCCGCGCGTGCGCGTCATCCGGGACGACAGCCCATTCAACTACGCGGCCCTGAACAACATGGCCGTGGCGCATGCGCAGGGTGACTTGGTGGCACTGCTCAACAACGACATCGAAGTCATCGATGGCGACTGGTTGACCGAGATGGTGGGCCACGCGCTGCGCCCGGATGTCGGTTGCGTGGGGGCCAAGTTGTTGTACCCGGATGAGACCGTTCAGCATGCCGGCGTGCTGGTCGGTGCCGGCCACGATGCACCTGGCGCCATCGCGGCGCACTACCTGCGCGGCATTCCGCGCGAGGCGCCGGGCTATGCGAATCGCGCCATCGTCACTCACCAGCTCACCGCCGTGACCGCAGCGTGCCTGGTCATCCGCAAAGCGACTTTCCTCCAGGTCGGCGGGCTCGACAGCCAACACCTCGCCGTCACTTACAACGACGTGGACTTCTGCTTGCGGGTGGGTGAACTCGGCCTGCGCCATGTGTGGACGCCGCATGCGCTGCTGTACCACCATGAGTCCGTCAGCCGTGGGCGAGATGCTTCCAGCAAGAATGTCGCGCGCTTCTTACCAGAGTTGGCATACATGCAAGAACGCTGGGCCGTGCAGCTTCAGCATGACCCTCAGTACAACGTCAACCTGAGCCACGAGAAGCCGGACTTCCTGTTGAGCAGTGCTCCCCGGCTCAGCGGCAAATGATGGACAGGCTCAGCTCGACGGGTGCCATGTCACCCGACCGCGAAGTGTCGTCCAGCTCCTTGGCCGAAAACGCCACCCGACACAGGTACTTGTCGCGAATCACACGGTGAGTCACCAGGGCAACGGCCGAGGCCTGTGATTTGTCGATACCAACCTGCACACTGTGCTGAGCATCGCCCAGTTCGATTTCGCCATCCGTCAAGCCCACGGCGTGGTTGGCAGAGATCAGGAAGGACACCGCGGTCCCGTGGTCGAAATCCACACCGCTCAGCGAGAACCGCTCAACGTCTCGCCCACCATTGTGGGTGCGATAGGCGAGTGAGCCAGGGTCAAACGCTTCCGGATTCAATGTGATGTGGCCCAGCCGCAAAGAACCCAGCCCCATGTCTTTCCAATGAAAGCGGTAGCTCAGGCTGACACGCCCACCCGCCTCGTCAATGGACCAGCAC
Source organism: Aquabacterium sp. CECT 9606 (assembly GCF_918741295.1). Lineage (GTDB taxonomy): Bacteria > Pseudomonadota > Gammaproteobacteria > Burkholderiales > Burkholderiaceae_C > Aquabacterium. The sequence continues at coordinate 72,584 of NZ_CAKKNB010000004.1, read as the reverse complement.
TTTTCCACGGGGCCCAGGATGGTCGGCACCGTGCCCTTGATGCACACGCCGCCGGTCACCCATTCGACTGTGGGCTCCACTGCGTTCAGGTCGGTGACCTTGGGTCGGCCAGGCGACTCAAACACCAGGTGACCACTGTAGTAGTCGGCGCCCCATTGGATATCGTCGAAGTAGCCATGGGGGATGGTCCCGCACAGCGATTGCTCGCTCACCGAGGTATCCACCAGGGAATCCAAGGCCAGGCCGCGAAGGCAGTTCAGGCGCACCACGAAGCGCTGCCCACGGACCTCCATCATCCGCCCTGCCCTGACCACGGTCTGCGTGCCATAGGCGGATCCGGCACCCGATGGCAACGGCGCGTCGTGAATAGGCTGGGGCTGCGCCATGCCCACCCACCGCGTGTGGACGGCAGCCAGGCGCGCTTGGAATTCCTGCCAGCGCGCCTGCGTGATGTGCGTGCGGAAATCGCTGCTCCACAGGTAGCACAGCTCGGTCCAGTCCTCATCCGACGCTTGGCCATCGGCCTGCATGGCCTCGCAGATCTGCCAGCAGCGCGTGTTGATCGCCAGGTCGTCACGCCCGGTGACCGCCCAGCGCAAAAGGTTGTACTTGTCCTGCTTCTTGACAGGCACCGGCTGGGCTGCGGTCTCCAGACGCAGGCGATTGCCGGCACCGGGATGGCCCATCAGGTCCAGCACGCGGCTGGGCGCGATCATGTCCAGGTCGACTGACTGCGCCAGGGCGGCGTACAAGGCATCAATGCGTTGCCATTCACCCGTGGCGTGCAAGGGTGCCTCCGTCATGTACCGGCCTGGGCGGAAGTCAAAGACTTCGACGTCATTGCCATACACCGGGAACACGCGGGAGCTCTCGCTGGCATGCGAACGCACGTAGCCCAGATACTCATCCAGCTCGATCTCGCCATGCACGTAGCGCTGGAATTTCTGAAAAGAGATCGACTTGTTCCAGACCAAAGGCAAGGCCTGGTCGCCCGTGCCGCAGGCATATTGCGGCAGGTAGCGCCACTCGGCATCCCACTCGGGGTGCACCCGCGCCGGATTGTTCCACTCCATGATGAGTGATTCATAGCCCGCCTCGCGGTAAAGCGGCACAAGCCCAGCCGCATAGGCTTGCTCATTGACCAAGGCCATTTTGGGACGCAATCCCAGCAAGGTTTCGTAGCGCTGCATGCCCAGGCGGAAATTCGCTTCATTGACGGCCGCAGGCACGAGGGGGCCGATGACCTGGGCATAGCCACAGCCGATGAACTCGCAAGGGCCCTGAGTGACCAGATCACGCAGTTCTTCCACCCAGGCCGGATCGATCTGGGCGATGGTCTCCAGCGTCCAGGCCGAGGCTTCGATGCCGAAGGGCAACCTACGCGCGCGTGCCAGGCGCAGCAGTGGCCAATAGCACCGCTCGATCACGGTGGCGCGCTGCTCCACCCCGATGGCCGAGTAGGCCAGGTTAAGGTGGAAGAAGGAAAACAACTGTAGGTTCATGTCATCAGGTTCACAATTTCAGCGCACAGGCGGGTTGCCCCCGGCGTGCTCAGCAAGGCCCGCGAGCGGTTGGACAGTTGGCTGGCCAGCGCGTCGTCATTCATCAATCCAAGCAGTAGGCTGCCGGCCTCGGCTTCGTCACCTGCCACCAGCGCGGCACCGGATTCGGCAATGCCCGCCAGTTCGCTGTCGTCCTTGCCGTTGTACGGCGAAAAAACTACTGTAGGAATGCCCAGGTACATCAACTCGAAAAAGCTGACGCCAAACACCGTCACCGCGTAGTCGGACGCCTGCATCAGAGGCCCCAGGCCCGCCGGTGCAATGTGCTCATGGATGCTGATGCGAGGCGATGCGGGAAAACTCGGCCGCGCGGCGAACGGGCCCGTGACCCAATGCAGCTCGGTACTTGGCGGCAAGCTGGCGTCCAGCAACCGGGGCCAGGTCTGGCCCAAGCCCGTGGCGTCGCTGCCACCCGTCAGGGCCAGAACGCGCCGCCGGCCAGGCCGCCATTCATGGGGTGTCTCGTGCACATTGAGCAGGAAGCAATCCCAGCCCAGAACGATGGGCGCGCCCTCGAGCATATCGGGCGGAGGGGCAAAGTGGAACGAAGGGGTGAAGATCAAGTCGAGCTGCGGCCGGTATTGAAGCAGGCCGTCCACGGCCACCAATTTGCACGCTGTGTCCCGCAGCTCGTCCAGCAAAGGCCCGAAGTCCCCGGGCACTTTCCTGGAGGGCATGTCGAACACCAGGACATCACGATGTCCCTGGGCCAGCGTGTCCCTGATGCCAGCTGACAGCGCCTCTTCAGGGGCCACGAACCGGTGCGGAAATGCTGAGAGCTCCGCCCACTGCACCTCGTCGCCTTGGATCAACAAGCAGACCTCCGCACCCAACTCGCGCTTCAACGCCCTGGCCGCCACCAGGCACCGGGTCAGGTGCCCCAGGCCCACACCCGTCCCCGCATGGCACACCAGCAAGATGTTCATCGACAAGCCATCTGCCTATTCCGCCAACTTCCGCGCGACCCGGGTTTCTTTCAAGGGCCGCAAGCCATCGGAGGGGTCGGCGCGCCAGGCGCGGTCGGACAGTTCGGAAGGCACGGGTTCCTTGACGCCATTGCCATCGGCCTCGAAGCCTTTCGAAACATCGCGGATGACCGAGCCGATCTGGTCGGGCAGCCAGCAGTGGCCTGCCGAATACTCCTCGCCCTGGCCATCCAAATCGAGGTGGAACTCGATCACCTTGGCCCCCCAACGATGGATGGCGCGGTACATAACCGCAGGCTCCACCGTGTGATCGGACCAGCCCACCTCGCAACCCGTGGACTGGCGGATGGTCTCGATGGCGGCCAGGTTGGCTTCTTCGTGCGGCGTGGGATAGGCCGACGTGCAGTGCAGCAATACCGGCGCCGCGCAACCATGGCGCTTCAGCGTCTCCACCGCGTGCAGGATCTCCGGCATGGTTGCCATGCCCGTCGAGATAACGATGGGCTTACCCGTTCTGGCGCAAGCGGCCAGCAGGTCGTCCCACAGCAGTTCATAGGAGGCAATCTTATAGAAATCGACGTAAGGATCGAGTTCGGCGACAGCCGCCAGATAGAAAGGCGTGCACGAGAACTGGATGTTCAGCTCACGACAACGTTGCGCCAGCGGTGGCAGGAACTCCAGCGGCAGCTCCCAGTTCTTGCGGCGAGCCACTTCGCTATCGGGCAGAGCTCCTTTGGCGAACAACTCGTCAACCCGAAAAAGCTGGAACTTGACTGCGGAGCAACCTGCGTCAGCCGATCGCTGGATGAACTCCAGACAGCGGTTCAGATCGCGGGCGTGGTTACTGGAGACTTCAGAAATGAATTGAATCATGGACATTCAACCTAAGATGTTGCCGCCACCGGCCAGCCAGCCGCCATCGACATAAAACGATTGCCCGGTGATGTACGACGAGGCGTCTGACGCCAAGAGCACGGAGATGCCCGCCAGGTCTTCAGGCTGACCAGCGCGGCGCATGGGGATGACGTCCAGGAAACGCTTGGCCTTGGCTTCGTCCTTGAACACGTCCGCCGTCATCGCGGTGAGGAAGCGGCCGGGGCCGATGCAATTCACGGTCACGCCATGGGGCGCCAGTTCGACCGCCAATGTCTTGGCCAATTGCCGTATGCCGCCCCGGCTCGCGGCATAGGCCGAGATGTTGGGGATACCGATCTCCGAAGTCAAGGAGGTGATCATGATGATCCGCCCGGCTTGGCGCCCCACCATGTGCCGGGCCACGGCCTGCGCACAATAGAAGGCACCGGTCAGGTTGACCTTGATGACGTCGTTCCAATGGCCATGGTCGAAATCGAGAACGGGGCTGCGGTGCTGGATGCCCGCGGCGGTCACAAGAATGTCGATGCGGCCGTGCTGCTTCATCACGGCGTCCACCATGGCGTCGATCTGCACATCGTCGGACACGTCCGCCGAGATCGAAGTGAGGCGTTCAGGCACACCCAAGCTTGCCACTGCGGCATCGAGGCTGGCCAGGCGCCGTCCCACCAGCACCACCGTTGCCCCGGCATCCAGGTAGGCCCTGGCAATGGCCAGGCCCAGGTCGCCAGCGCCACCGGTCACGATGGCCACCTTGCCCGACAGGGAGAACAGGTCAGCCACGGTTCATTCCAGTTCGGTGTGGTCGCCCCACCAGGCGTTTTTGGTCCAGCCGCCATCTATCACGATCTGCTGCCCATTGATATGCTTGGCCTCGTCGGATGCCAAGAAGGCGATGGTCGAACTGACGTCCTGCAACTCGCCGATCTGTACCGTTGGCGTGCGGGCCAGCATGCCCGCCTTGTTGCTTTCGTCCTGACTCAGGAACCACTGGGTGCGCGGCGTCATGATCGGGCCAGGCGCCACCGTGTTGACCGTGATGCCATGGTGGCCCCACTCCACGGCCAGCGCGCGGGACAAGCCCTCCACACCAGACTTGGCCGTGTTGTACAGGGTCCGGTAGGGATAGGTGGCGACATTGTGGAAGCTGGTCAGATTGACGATGCGGCCATGCTTGTTCTTCAGCATCGATTGACCAAAGATGCGACAGGCCAGGAAGACACCGTCCAGGTCGGTGGACAGCAACGAACGCCAGTCCGCCACCGTCGTCGCTTCGAACTTGCCAGATGCCGCCGAAGCCGCTGCGCAGGTCACCAGGATGTCGACTTTGGCGTGTCTGGACAGGATGTCCGCAGCCGCTTGCGTCAGCGAGGCCTCATCGGCGACATCGCAAACCTGGACGCTGGCACGCCCGCTGGCGGGTTCGATCTGGGCCAGGGCTGCTTGCAGCTTCTCCAGCGAGCGGCCCAGCAGAACCACCGCTGCCCCTTGATCGTGCAATGCTTTGGCGGCTGCCAGCCCCAGCGCGCCGCCGCCACCCGTGATGACGGCCGTCCGCCCGGTCAGGTCAAACACTTAGATCTTCTCCCAAGCCTGCTTCTTGCAGACATAGGCCCAAACGTAATGAACGGTCGAGCCAGGTTCGGCCACCACGGGGTGATAACCCATCGGGATGGTACCGAAAGTGTGGTCTTCGACAAACCAGGCTTCTTTGACCGGCGAGTTGTCATGCCAGACACCTTCACCCACCTGGATGGCGCGCTTCTTGGCGCCCGAGATCAGGTAAAAGAAGACCTCTTCGAACCCTGGTTCCAGGTTCAATTCGAAATCGTGCGGCAGGCTGGACCAAGTGCCGATGCCACGATGCTTGGTGATGCCGATGCGCAGTTCGGGCGCCGGCCCCTTGGGCTTGAGGTAGTGGTAAACGTCGCGTTGGGCATTGCCTTCGCCCACCACGATGTGGTGGGCCTCGGCGTTCTGGATGACGGTCTCGACACCACCGCTACGGTGGACGACGCGGCTGATGTCCTGGCCATCCAGGTAGATCTCGGCCACTTCCTTGTCGGTGGTGAAGACCAGCTTCGAGTCACCGCCTTCGACTTTGAGTACGTCCAGCTTGACCTCGTTCGACCATTTATAAGACATGCTTGTTTTCCTTCAGGTTAGACAGTGAAAGTTGGAGTGAACGCTCTCGGCCGAAATCGGTGCCCAGCGCGAATTGCCGCCCCACGCAATCCTTCGCATCGGGCGAAATATTGGCCAGGATGGCGGCGTACAGATTGGGATTCTTAAACTCGAAATGGCGGTGCCACAGACCCAGGTCCAGGGGCTCGCCCAATGCCAGCTGGATGATGCCGCCTTGGAAATCTGCGCCTCGCGCAGGCGTCGTGGCCGAGCTGTCCCAACCACCAGACAGGCGCGGGGTCATTTCGATGATCATGGGACCAGCGTCGGTCAGCATGATGTCAGCTTTCAGCACATGGCCGCCAGCTTCCTTACCCATGCCCAGCGCCAGGCCCGCGGCCTTGACCAGGGCATGGACCTGCTCCTTCACCGCCAAGGGGTGCTGGGCGGGGTTGATGTGGCCCACCTCGACGCCCCAGTTGATCTTCTCATCCTGGTAGCGTGCCAGCGTGGGAAAGAATTTGAGATCGGGCGCGAACAGGCGATCGACCCAATTGAGCCAGTACATCTCGCCCTCGAACCACACGGTCTCGACCGAGAGCTCGGAAATGCAATCATGCCGAGGCACCAGGGCCTCCTCGACCAGCGCGACACCCGTCGTGCCCGCCGCCACCGCCGCTTGGAAGACTTCATCGGTCAGCTCGCTCACCGCGTTGAGCTTGGCGAACCCCCGGCTGGCGGAGTTGTCCGTGGCCTTGATCACGCCATGGCCACCCAGTTCGGCGAGGAAGGCTTGCGCTTCGGCCAGTGTCCTGACGCATTTGAACCTGGGCTGAGGTATACCGGCGGCCGTCAGGATTTCCCGAGTCAGGTTCTTCTGGCGACAGGCCCGCGAGATGTCCGGGGAGATGCCATGCAGGCCTAAATGCTGGCTAATGACGGCCACGGTGTGATGGCAATCGGCCGCCAGGGTCACGACCGCGCGGATTTCGTATTTCTCGGTCAGATCGCGGGCAGCCGCGAGGTTGCTGTCCACATCGAAGGTGTCGAACGCCAGGAACTCGTCGGCGTATCGGGCGCACACGCATTGTGGATTCAGGTCCGTCACGATCAAACGGTGCCCGAGCGCCACGATGCTTTTGGCCGCCGACTCCTGCATGGGTCCGCCCGCGAACAACCAGATGGCTTGGGGTTTCTTCATTTGACCGCCCTCGCAAACATGACCACTTCCCGACCGATGTTCTGGTTGGCAAAGCCCGTGTACAGCTTCGTCAGGACATCGCCACGGCCAGATTGGACCATGGCCTTCTCGAAGTTCATCCGCCTGGTGTGGCATGCCCGCCCCAGGGCATCGTTGCCCACATAGTTGTCGCCCATCAACAAAAACAGGTCGATGGGGAAAGTGGACTCCTGGTGCAGGACTTCAAAGCCACAGTGCGCCAACAGACCTGCCAGGGTCGGGAAATCAAAATAATTGATGTGGTGGGGCGGTGCGACCCACCAGGGGCTGAACCCCAGGTGGCCTTCCAGGGCTTCCTGGAAAGGGTTGAAATCGTTCGGCACGATGATACAAATCAAGCCATTGACGTTCAGCTTCGAATGCGCCAGCTTGAGCAAATCCGCAGGCGCGGGGATGTGTTCGAGCACCTCGCCCATGTTGATCACATCGAACGTGCCCAGCGTGGGTGCGGTCTCTTCAGAAAAGAAGATGTTCTCCACGTCCAGACCCAGCTTCTGGCTGTGAGTGGCCGCCTCGATGGACGGCTCGATGCCCTTCACTCGCCAACCGCGCTGCTGGCCATTCAGCAGGAAGAAGCCTGGTCCGGACCCGATGTCCAGGATGCTGCGCGCTCCGTCAGACAGGTTCTGCTCCAGAAGCTCGTAACGCCGGGTATAGACAGTGTTCCACCATTCCAGGTCCTGACGGTAACGTTCGAGGTACAGCGGCTTTTCCTGGGTGTAGTACTCGTGCCGGTATGCCTTCTCCAACTCTTCTTCGGTCGGGATGGGAATCACGTGCTTGAACTTGCATTCGGCACAGTCAATGACGTCGAACCCGTTGACGGACGACAGGACAGTGCCGCCATGGTCGTGCCACTGCTTGTGGTGGCCCTTGCTGCTTTCGCCAGACATGTCTTATTCCTTGGTCAGCCGCTGAAAACCCGCGTGGTGTTTTGGCGTGTCGAGCACAGTGCACTCGAGGTCCGAGGCCAACTCGGCGAACACCTTGGTCACGGCTGTTTCATACTGGTCGAGTTCCGCCGCCCCGTGGGCGAACGATGGCTTGAATTGCCGGAAACCCAGGAAGCCTTCCTGGAGCATCTCGATGGTGAAGCGAGTGTTCATGCCCATGGGGTGCCGCGCCTTGAAGGCGAAGGCAGCCAACGATGGCAAGCCCGTGACGCCCACCTCCAGGCCGCTGGCTGCCGCGGCCCGCCGCCAGATGTCTTTCACTCGGTTGCCGGTGGCGATGAGGTGCTGATCGACCGACTCGCGCTGGTACTTCTTCAAGGTGGCCAATGCCGCGGCGGGCCCGACGCGGTCCGTCCAGTTCGTACTTGAAATGAAGGTGGTCTGCGCCGCCTGCATGACCTTCTCCGTGCCCAGGACGGCCGACATGGCGTAGCCATTGGCCATGCTCTTGGCGAACACGGCGATGTCCGGGTGCACACCGTAGTTGCGGTGGATGCCCCCCGCACACATGCGAAAGCCGCTGGTGATTTCGTCGAACAGCAAGACCGCCCCGATCTCCGAAGCCAATTCACGCAGGTCTTTCAGGTAACCTGCGGGAGCATCTTCGCCCCGCGCCGGCTCGATGATGATGGCGGCGATCTTGTTTTCCTGGCCCTTGACCTTGTCCCGCAGGGACTCGATGCTGTTGGCGTCGAAAGGAATGGCCGTGCCGGCAAGTCCTCTTGGCACGCCATTGGGCTCTAGGCCAGGCATGAGTTGCCCATCCAGGCCCTTGCCGTCGGCCAGGTTGGCCGCCAGGTACCAGTCGTTCCAACCATGATAGCCACTGAACAGCACGGTGTCGCGCCTGGTGTGCGCGCGAGCTATGCGCACGGCCAGACCCATGGCCTCGCCGCCGCTGCGCGCATAACGAACCATGCCGAACCACGGGTGCAAGGCCATCAAGGCTTCCGCCAGTTGAACCTCTTCCGGGCAATTGAGAGAGCTGTTGACGCCGTTGCGCAAGGCGGCGACTACCGCGTCATCCACCTCGTCGTCGGCATAACCAAGAATGCAGGCACCCACCGCCATGATGGACATGTCGATGAACTCCCGGCCGTCCAGGTCCCACACGCGACAACCCTTGGCCTTTTCGTAATACGCCGGCCAGACTTCGGGCGCGAACATCTCTGGCCGCTTGGACAGCAATTGTGTCCCGCCAGGGATGAGTGTCTTGGCATGGTTGTAAAGGGCCACGCCCTGGCTCTTCTTGAGTTCTTCAAGGCTGTACATGACGTTCCTTGTCTGTTTGGAGTGACTTGAGGTAGCCTGCATTGCGAACGATGTCGCTGTTGATGCCGGCCAGTTCAGGCTCGGCGTCCAGCAGGGTCAATACCTCGCTGGCCATGAATGGCGGCGCCTTGTCGCGGTACAGGCGCGTGAAGACGGCCTGCAAGAATTCAAGGTCACGCGGCTCGTCCAGCGTCCAGCGGTGGTGCGACAGGCCTGTGAACTTGGTCAGGCCGCCGCTCTTGAACAGCCCGGGCTGCTTTTCGATGAAGGGCCCAACGTGTTCACGTTCGGAAGGCAAGGTCGCCTCCTTCCACGCACGCTCAATGGCGGAAAAGGCGAACACCGTGCAGTCCAGTCCATCAGGGAACTCGCCCGCCAGGCCGAAAAATTCGAAACCACCAGCCAGGTAGCCCTGCACCACCTCATCGACGATGGTCGGGTCGATGGCAGGGCAATCCGCGGTGATGCGCACGATGGCATCGGCGGCATGGAGCCTGGCCGCCTGGTAATAACGGTCCAGCACATCGTGCAGGCTGCCTCGATAGCAGGCAACACCCCGCTCAAGGCACCACTGCTCAATGGCGTCATCGCTGGCATCATGCGAGGTCGCCACCACAATCTTCTGGATGGTCTGGCAATGCTCGATGCGGCTGACGACATGCTCAAGCACTGGCTGGCCCGCCAGCGGCATGAGCACCTTGCCAGGCAAGCGGGTCGAGCTCATCCGTGCTTGGATGATGGCGACAACGTTCATAGCGTGTTCCATTTCGAGGGGTTGACCAGGCTTTCGTCATCGACCCCGATGGCCGGCCATTTGGCTGGGACAGCGGCATGGGCCGCCCCAGCCAGTTGCCTGAACTGGTCCAGGCTGTCCACGCCGACCACGATTCTGTCGATCTGCGCAAAGGTGCGCACGAATCCAAGGCAAGCCTGTACGGCGGGACAGCCACTGGCGGCCAGCCAGGCATGCCAGGCATCCCAGGTTGGCGCCCAGGGAGAGAACTTGCCGGGAATGCCGTCTCGGGGCATCAACAGCAGGCCCTGCAGAAAAGCGGAGCGCACATGCACTTCCACGCCGGTCTCGTGCAGTTTCTGCAGCCAGCCGCTGGTCTGCAAACGCCGGTCGACCAGGCTGAAAGGCGCCTGCACCAGGTCCACCGGACAGGCTTGAAACACGCTGTCCAACTCCGCGGGCGAATAGATGGACACGCCCAGCTTCTCGACCAGGCCTTTTGCCTTCAAACGCTGGAGGGCCCGCGCCAGCTCAGGGCCTCGGGGGCCTGAAAGTTGATGCGGGCGGTGCAGCAGCAAACTGCGAACGGAAGGCACCCGCAAGCGTCGCAGGCACGCCCGCACCTTGCCCTGCACCCATTCGTCGACATCGGTGACTTCGTCAGGCAGGGCCGACAACTTCGTGACGATCCGGAAATCCGACACGCCGCATTCCCCCAGGCAGGCTTCGCTGTCGCCATAGTCCATGGCGGTGTCCAAGGTGTCGATGCCTTGCTCCCGCGCCAGCGCGAGGATGCGTCCGACTTCGTCCAGCGACACCTGACCCGACTGGTTCGCAATGCCATAGTTCATGCCGAACTGGGCCGTGCCCAGCGCGATCAGCGGTGCGGTCATGGGGCCAGCGCCTCGCTCAATGCGCTGACCACCTCGTCCTGCTGCGCTGGCGTTAGTTGGGGGTACATGGGCAGACTGATGGCCCGCGCATAGTAATGCTCGGCCTGTGGGAAGTCGCCGGGCTTGAAGCCCAGTCCCCGGTAGTAAGGCTGGGTATGAACGGGGATGTAATGCAGGTTCACGCCAATGCCCTGCGCCCTCAGGGCGTCGAACACTTGGCGGTGGGTTTGGCGGATCCTCTCCAACTGCACGAGAACGACGTACAGGTGCAGGCCGGAATAGCTGTCAGGGCGCCGCCAGGGGCACATCACCGGCAAGCCTTCCAGCAAGGCATCGTACCGGTCGGCGATGGCATGCCGACCGGCCACATAGGCATCCAGGCGGGTCATCTGGCTCACACCCAACGCGCCTTGCAGCTCGGTCATCCTGTAGTTGAAGCCCAGGTCGATCTGCTGGTAATACCAGGGGCCATCGGCCTCGTGCGTCATGTGGGTCGGATCACGCGTGATGCCATGGCTGCGCAACAAGGCCATCTGGTGCGCCAGGTCAGCGTCATTGGTCACCGCCATGCCGCCTTCGGCGGTGGTCACGATCTTGACCGGGTGAAAGCTGAAGATGGTGATGTCGCTGTAGCGGCAAGCCCCAATGGGTTCGTCCTGGTAGCGCCCACCGATCGCGTGGGAGGCGTCTTCAATGACCTTGAAGCCGTACTGTCTACTCAGTGCGCGGATGCCCTCCATGTCGCAGGGTTGGCCGCACAAGTGCACGGGCACCACGATCTTGGGCAAGACCCCGAGCTTGTCAGCCTGAGCCAGTTTCTCAGCTAAGCGCTCCACGCTCATGTTGTAGGTGAGCGGGTCGATGTCCACGAAATCGACCTCGGCCCCGCAATACAAACCGCAGTTCGCGCTGGCGACAAAGGTCACCGGTGTGGTCCACAGGCGGTCACCGGGCCCCAGCCCGAGGGCCAGGCAGGCAATGTGCAGGGCCGATGTGGCGCTGTTAACTGCCACCGCATGGCGAGCACCGCAATAGGTGGCCACCGCTTGCTCGAACATCGGGACGGCCGGCCCCTGAGTGAGGAAGTCCGAGCGCAAAACGTCGACAACCGCATCGATGTCAGCCTGTGTGATTTCTTGGCGACCGTAAGGAATCATGAGTTCAGATCTTCCCGATCGTGTCGCGGTTCTGCTCGATCCAAGTACTGAGCCCTTCCACACTCATCCACTCGGGATTGGTATCGGACGAATAAGTGAAATCGGGCGCCACCAGCTTGCCCCCGTTGATCCGCGCCGCGTCCTGACTCCAGTTGTGGATGGCAGGCAAAATCTTGTAGTACGAGTCGTACTCGTAAGTATGGGGTGCGTCTTCGGCACCGATCATCTGCTCGTGCAGTTTCTCACCAGGGCGGATGCCCACCACCTCATGCGCCGCCCCAGGTGCCACGGCCAGGGCGATGTCCGTCACCTTCATGGAAGGGATCTTCTTGACGTAGATCTCACCGCCTCTCATGTCGTCGAAAGCGTGCCAAACCAGGTCGACCCCTTCTTCCAGCGTGATCATGAAGCGGGTCATGCGCTCGTCGGTGATGGGTAAGGACCCTTTGCTCGCCTGTGTCAGGAAAAATGGGATCACCGATCCACGCGACCCCATGACGTTGCCATAACGCACCACCGCAAAGCGCGAGTCCTGCGTACCGCTGTACGAGTTGCCCGCGATGAACAGTTTGTCGGAGGCCAGCTTGGTGGCCCCGTAAAGATTGGCCGGGCTGCTGGCCTTGTCCGTGGACAGAGCGACCACACGCTTGACGCCTTGGTCGATGCAAGCATCAATCAGGTTCATGGCCCCAATGATGTTGGTCTTCACGCACTCGAAGGGGTTGTACTCAGCCGTGGGCACGATCTTGGTGGCGGCCGCGTGCACCACGAAGTCGACTCCTTTCAAGGCACGCGCCAGCCGATCCTTGTCGCGCACATCGCCAATGAAGAAGCGCACCCGCTCATCATCCTTGTACAGCTTGGCCATCTCCCATTGCTTCATTTCATCCCGGGAGAAAATAACCAACCGGCGAGGGTTGTATTTCTTCAGGGTCATGGGCACGAATGTGTGCCCAAATGAGCCGGTCCCGCCAGTAATGAGAATGGATGAATTATTTAGCATGGTAATTAGTATTCAGGACTTCAGACCAAGTGCGCCATGGCCCGGCTGATGCCCCCTGTGCACAGCGCGCTATTGTAGCGCCGACCTCCTCAGGCTCACCCATGGCCACCCTGCGGTGCGCGAGCCCCGATGGGATCGGTTTAGCAAACCGCCTGCCCATCAAGACCACCACAAGCTGCTTTACCTCTTGTTGCAACCCGCCGAAGTCACCTCACTCAGTGAGATCTGCTCCAATAAGCGGGCCATTCTCGGGCCCACAGGATCAGAGGCAATGGGCACAGCCCGTTCTGAAAAGATTTTTTTCAACCACTCAGCATTGAATGTTGCCCCAGATTGGACGAAGGTATTAGGCACCCCCCGAATCTCAGGAAATGCATCCGCTTTGTGCTGGTCGGCGGGCGGCGTGATCCAAATGGTTCGGTAGCCCCGCAGCGCGGCCTCGTATAAAAATGTGGAGTAATGCCCCACGAACAAGGTTTGGGACGTGTCCAGCTTGAATACCTCATCCTTGCGACCCAACGCCAGAGCAAAAGGCAGCCCATCCAAATTCGAAAGCTCCTGCGGATGAGGCCTCAGGTAGAAATCCACACCCAGCTCCTGGCACGATTTGAAAATCGCATCAATGGCGGCTCTCTTATCCTTGAAACGTAAATCATCGCTGCTGATGAAATACAAGGCAGGCTTGTTTTGAGATACCAGGCCGTCCACGGCATTGCCCACATCGAAGGGGGCGCCCAATATGGGCAGCCGAGCGCCTGGCCGTTTTGCCGCCGTGAGAACTTCCTGGTAAGCCTGGCTGTACACCGCTTCCAAATGGTTGCGGTAACCCGGGTAGATCGATGACGACAGATAGTCATGCCGCAGCAGGCCATGCTGCAAACCCACGATATTCAGGTCCGTCAACTGCGACAAGGTGACCAAAATTGAATTCTGACCATAATAATCATGATTGGTGATGAATACCTGATCAGCCAGGGCGCGCACGTTCCTGGAAATCCAGCGAAGCAAAACCCGCAAAAACATCTTGCGCAAGACGTCCGGGTACAAACCTGGAAAGTGAATCAGTTGGTAAATGGCATCCAGTTCGGCCAAGGAATCGCCACGGACCAAATTGCGCGCCTTGCTGCTGGGACACACAATGGGCACGTCGGTGTGCGTCCGAGTCTGCTGGACAATCTGATTCTTACCAAAGGACACGAACACATAATTACCTCCTGCGCGCCTCCAGTGGCTTGGGAAAAAAGAGGCCAGCAAACCTTTGGTCACGATCGACCTTGATTTTTTGGCGCTGACCGCGGGAGGAGTTTCCCGTCTGGCCACTTCCGCGAGCACCTGCTTGCGCCATTTCAGTTCCAGCCGGAAAAAACTCGCCCAGTTTCCACCTGGCAACGTCAAGGGGAACACTTGCATCGCGATGCCCTAAGCTTTGCTCGACATGCGAATTTTGTGATCGGCGATGCATTTTTCTCGGGCGGCGACTGCGTAGGGCTTAGCCCGCCTGGACGACGCGGTACTGTGCTCATGCATTCTCCAGTGGTACAGAATCTGGGGAATATAGATAATCTGCTGAGCATCCAGCCGCTCCGAGCACCGAAGTACCAGATCGTGATCTTGCGCGCCCTCGTAACCGACGCGGAAGCCGCCCAACGCGCGGACCAATTCGGTGCGGTAAACCCCCAGGTGGGAGATGTAATTGTGGATTTGCAACCTGTCCGGATCCCAGCCACCTTTTTTTGTCGGACTTTCGCGCAGATTCTCGGCGTCGATCTTGTCCTCGTCCGAGTAAAGCAAGCCCGCCTTCGGGTGCTGGCCGATGGCCTCGGCCATTTCCAGCAAGGCGTTGGGCGTAATGAGGTCATCTTGGTCCATCAACGCCAGGAAGGGGCCACTCGCCAACTCGATGGCCGAATTCGAGGCGGCAGAAATATGGCCGTTCTCAGACCGGAAAGCCACCTTGATGCGAGCATCTTTCAGAGACCAGGCGGACAGCGCCTCGCGTACCTCGCGCCTTGGTGAGCAGTCATCAGCGATGCACAACTCCCATTCCTGGTAGACCTGGCCACGGATGGACTCGATCGCCTGGTCCAGCCAGTTCAGGTTCGCGTTATAGACCGGCATGATCACCGAGATCAAGGGCCGGGGCACCAGACGCCGGTATCGCTCGGCGAAGCCCATCAGACGCTCGGAGGTGGGCGCGTCGTTTTCACGCACCCATTGCTGGTAAGCCAGGCGAGCGGGTGCCCTGCGGCGGCGCAATCGCCGCGCGTTGGCATCCCGAACCATGTCGGCAAATCGTGTAAACAGTTGGATCATGGCCATAATCAGGGTTGCCATCATGCCATCACCCACGGCAAGCAGACTCGGCGGCATGGTCGATAATCACCCACCGAACCGAGAGCCCCGTGACCGATGAGCATGTTGACCGATTTGAGCAGACAGACCAGCCACCTGCACGACGCGACCCTGATCGCCGCAGGCGGCCCACCAGTCGCCACGGTCGGCGCTGCACCGGGCAATGATCGCGCCGCACTACTTTGGCATTGGATCGCCACCAACCACTTTTTCAACAGCAGCCTGTGGGCCGAAGAAGACCTCGCTCGCCGCACCACCGTCAGCGACACCGAGATCGCCAAGAACAAACGCGCCATCGACAAGTACAACCAGGCACGCAACGATGCCACAGAGCGCGTTGACGAAATCCTTCTGACCGAACTCGGCCTGGTTGACGCAGCCTCCGCGCAAACCGACTCGCCCGTGGCCAAAGTGCCCCCCAATGCCCGCCTCAACAGTGAAACCGCCGGCAGCATCATCGACCGCATGTCCATCATGGCCTTGAAGATCCACGCCATGCGCGCTCAGACGCAACGCACCGATGTCGACGACTCCCACCGCCAATCCAGCGCCGTCAAGTTGGACAAGTTGCTCCAGCAGCGCTCCGACCTGGGCGCGTGCCTGGATGCCCTGATCGCCGATACACAAGCGGGCAAAGCCTATTTCAAGGTCTACCGCCAGTTCAAGATGTACAACGACCCCCGCTTCAACCCCGCTCTGGTGGCCGAACGCGCCGCAAGCCAAGGCCAGGCGTGAGGGTCCTGATCGTCAAGACCAGCTCCATGGGCGACGTGGTTCATGCCCTGCCCGCCGTCAGTGACATGGCCCGGGCCATCCCTGGACTGCAAGTTGACTGGCTGGTCGAAAAAAACTTCTCGGCCATCCCCGCCCAGCACCACGCGGTGCAGCGGGTGATCACCCTCCAATGGCGCAAGTGGCGCAAATCACTGCGATCTGCCGAGACCAAGGCCGCGCTAAGCCAATGGCGCGCCGAGATGAAGCAGCAACCCTACGACCTGATCATCGACATGCAAGGTCTGCTCAAAAGCGCCGGCTTTGCGTGCTTCGCCCAGGGACCACGCGCAGGCTACGACTGGCACAGCATCCGCGAACCACTGGCCAGCCTGTTCTACCAAAGGCGCGCCCATGTTTCACGCCAACTGCACGCAGTAGACCGTTGCCGGCAACTGGCCGCGCAGGTACTTGGTTACCCATTGCCAAGCACACCACCCGACTTTGGCATGCGCCAAGCGGACCGGTTCTGGCGCCCCGCTGAAGGCCCATATGCCGTGCTCATCCCCTGCGCCAGCCGCCCTGAAAAGCTTTGGCCTCAAGCCGACTGGATCGCAGTAGGGCGCCACCTTACCAGCCAGGGGCTGGCCATCGCGGTGATGTGGGGCAGTCCGCAAGAACAACAACGCGCCCAGGAAATCGCACAAGCCACGGGGGCCATCGTGCCGCCCTTCCTCACAGTGGCCGAAGCCGCCAATTGCCTGGCCCACGCCCAAATCGTCGTCGGCCTGGACACTGGCCTGACCCACCTGGCTGCCGCCAGCGGACGCACTACCATTGGCATCTATTGCGACCACGAACCTGGCCTGGCCGGCGTCACCGGCCCCGGGCATGTTCAAAGCCTGGGCGGCAAAGGCCAGGTACCGTCCATCCAAGCCGTGCTCAACGCAATGGCTGTCGCCCCCTGATCATGGATTACAAAGACGCCTCCCAAAGACTGCTCAGTTACGCACGCCCCCAGTGGCGCATGCTGTCCACCGCCCTGCTGTTTTTCATCCTGGGCTCAGCGGTCGAACCCATCCTGCCCGCGATGTTCAAGAAGCTCATCGACTCAGGCTTCAAGGAAGGCATGGACTACCCGCTTTGGGCCGTGCCCGTCGTGGTGATTGGCCTGTTCATCATCCGCGGCGTCTTCAATTTCGGCGGGGCCTACGTGATGAACTCCGCCACGTCGACCATGGTGCTGAACCTGCGGCGCGACTTGATGCGCGCCCTGCTCAAGGCCGATGCGCACCTGTTCACCACGATCAGCCCAGGCCTGGCGGTCAGCAAGATCATCAACGATCCGCAGCATGCGTCCACCGCCATGGGGGGCGCCATCGTGTCCATCGTCCGGGATGCCTCGACGCTGCTCTTCCTGGTCGCCTACCTGATCTACCTCAATCCCGAACTAACGCTGATCTCATTCATCTCCATGCCCTTGCTGGGCATCAGCGTCAAGCTGGTGCGCAAGCGCCTGGCCAAGGTGGGCGAAGCCGCTTACCTGGCGCAGCAAAGCCTGGTGGGCACGGTGGACGACAACGCCCGAGCCTGGCGCGTAGTGCGCACCTTCGACGCCACCGAGTTCGAGTTGCGCCGCTTCGAGCAGCAAGCCATCCACCACCGCCGCATGACCATGAAGCAGGTGGCGGCCAGTTCAATGGTCACGCCGATCACGCAGATCGTCGCGGCCATCGGTGTGTCCATCATCCTGACACTGGCGCTGTACCAAGCCCAGAACGGTGCCTCCACCGTCGGCGAGTTCGTTTCCTTCATCACCGCGCTGTTGATGACCATGTCCCCCATGCGTCACCTGACCGATGTGTTCCAGCCCATCACGGGTGCCTTGATCACAGCCCGTGGCGCGTTCGAGCTGATCAATGCGCCACCAGAGCCTGACCTGGGGACCGCCGAGATGCCGGTCTGCCACGGCAAGATCGATTTCAACAACGTTTACCTTCACTATGAAGGCGCTTCCAACCCCGCCCTGGCCGGGCTGAACTTGAGCATGAAAGCCGGGCAAACCATTGCCCTGGTCGGCTCATCGGGCGCCGGCAAATCCACGGTCGTCAACACCTTGCTGCGTTTTGCCTACCCGACCAGCGGCCAGATCCTGCTGGACGACACGCCCATCGACACCCTCAAGCTGGCCAGCCTGCGACGCCATTTCGCCGTGGTCTCGCAAGACATCGTCCTCTTCGAAGGCTCCATCGCCCAGAACGTGGCGTACGCCAGCCCCCATGGCCTGGACCGCGCCAAAGTCGAAAACTGCCTGAAAGCCGCCAACCTCTGGAACCACGTCCTGACCTTGCCAGAAGGCATGGACGCCGCCGTCGGCACCAATGGCAGCCGCCTCTCCGGTGGCCAGCGCCAGCGCCTGGCCATCGCCCGGGCCCTGTACCGCGACGCCGCCGTCTGGATTTTCGACGAAGCCACGTCTGCCCTGGATTCCGAATCCGAGGCCGTCGTCCAGCGTTCCATCGAAGACTTGCGCGGTAGCAAAACGCTGATCCTGATCGCCCACCGCCTCAGCACCATCCGCAACGCCGACTGCATCTATGTCATGTCCGAAGGCAAAGTGGTCGAGCAAGGCACCCACACCGAACTCATCGCCCGGCAAGGTCTTTACGCCGGCATGGTGAAAATCCAGACAGCCGATTGAACCTGGAACCGCGATAATCCAAGGGGATTAGCGGTCTTTTGTGGTTTACAGACGGTATTGAATCGGGGATGATTTATTAAATGGTCGATAACACCCTGGTAGAAGCTCCCGGATCCGGATCGTTGACTGGCGTGGCCCGTGTATTGGTCAACGCCGGCAAACTCGACGTCAAATCCGCCGGCGACCTCACCCGCTCGGCCAAAGACCAGAAGCGCAGTTTCATCAGTGCGCTGATGTCCAGCGGCGCCATCTCGGCCAGCGATCTGGCCCAAACCTTGTCCACCTCCCTGGCCGTGCCCGTGCTCGATTTGGCCGCGGTGGATTTGCAGCGCCTGCCCAAAGGCGTGATCGACAACAAGCTGTCGACCCAGTACCAGGTGGTCGTGCTGTCCAAGCGCGGCAACCGCCTGTTCGTGGCCGGCGCTGACCCGACTGACCAAGAGGCGATCGAACGCATCAAGTTCGCCACCCAGCTGACGCCAGAATGGGTCATCGTCGAGCACGACAAGCTGTCGCGCCTGCTGGAAGGCCAAACCGCCTCGGCCGAAGAGCAGCTCAACGCCCTGACCTCCGGTGATTTCGAATTCGACATCACCGATGACCTGAACAACCCGGCCCAGCCTGAAGCCGCGGACTTGTCCACCGAAGTCGAAGACGCCCCGGTCGTCAAGTTTCTGCAGAAAATGCTGGTCGACGCGATCAACGCCCGCGCCTCCGACTTGCACTTCGAGCCCTACGAGTTCAACTACCGCGTGCGTTTTCGGGTGGATGGCGAGTTGCGCGAAGTCACCCAGCCACCGATCGCCATCAAGGACAAGCTGGCCTCGCGCATCAAGGTCATCTCGCGGCTGGACATCGCTGAAAAACGCGTGCCGCAAGACGGCCGCATGAAGCTCAAGTTCGGCAACAAGTCGATCGACTTCCGGGTCAGCAGCCTGCCCACCCTGTTTGGCGAAAAGATCGTGATCCGGATCCTGGATTCGTCGTCCGCCAAGATGGGCATCGAGGCCCTGGGCTACGAGCCCATTGAAAAAGAGCGCCTGATGAACGCCATCAGCCGCCCATATGGCATGGTGCTGGTCACGGGGCCCACCGGCTCGGGCAAAACCGTGTCGCTGTACTCCTGCCTGAACATCCTGAACCAGCCGGGCGTCAACATCTGCACGGTCGAAGACCCTGCCGAAATCAATTTGCCGGGCATCAACCAGGTCAACGTGAACGACCGGGCGGGCCTGACCTTCTCTGCCTCGCTCAAGGCCTTCCTGCGGCAGGATCCCGACGTCATCATGGTGGGCGAAATCCGTGACCAGGAAACAGGCGACATCGCCATCAAAGCGGCCCAGACGGGCCACATGGTGATGTCCACCCTGCACACCAACGACGCCCCCACCACCCTGACGCGGCTGTTGAACATGGGCATCCCGCCGTTCAACATCGCCTCGGCCGTGATCTTAATCACGGCGCAACGCTTGGCGCGCAAACTTTGCGAGGTGTGCAAAGCACCAGCGGAGTATCCTAAAGAAGCACTGCTGCGGGCCGGCTTCAAAGAGGCCGATTTGGATGGCTCATGGCGCCCCTACAAAGCCGTGGGCTGCTCGAGTTGCAACAACGGTTACAAAGGACGGGTTGGCCTTTACCAAGTCATGCCCATCAGTGAAGAAATACAACGCATCATCCTCCGGCTGGGCACAGCCATGGATATTGCGGAGCAAGCCAAGCGCGAAGGCGTGCGAGACTTGCGCGAAGCCGGCTTGGTCAAGGTCAAAGCCGGCATGACTTCTTTGGAAGAGGTGATCTCGGTCACCAACGAATAGTCAACTAAATCAGATCTGCGCGACGCGCCTCGGAGTTCCCCACATGGCCACGGCAACCGCCTCTACTAAAGCACAAGAATTTGTCTTCGAATGGGAAGGCAAAGACCGCAACGGCAAGGTGGTGCGCGGCGAGATGCGTTCGGCCGGTGAGGCCGTGGTCAGCGCCACCTTGCGCCGCCAAGGCATCCTGGTGCAGAAGGTCAAGAAGCGCCGCACCAAGGGTGGTGGCTCGGTCAAGCCCAAGGACATCGCGATTTTCACGCGCCAGCTGGCCACCATGATGCGCGCGGGCGTGCCACTGCTGCAATCGTTCGACATCGTGGGCCGCGGCAGCACCAACCCCCGCGTCACCAAGTTGCTCAACGACATCCGCACCGATGTGGAAACCGGCACCAGCTTGTCCGCCTCGTTCCGCAAGCATCCTTTGTACTTTGATGCTTTGTACTGCAACCTGGTGGAAGCTGGCGAAGCCGCCGGTATCCTGGAAACGCTGCTGGAGCGCCTGGCCACCTACCAGGAAAAAACCATCGCGATCAAGCAAAAGATCAAATCAGCGCTGACCTACCCCATCGCTGTGCTGGTGGTGGCGTTCGTGGTGGTGGCCGTGATCATGATTTTCGTGATCCCGGCCTTCAAGGAAGTGTTCACCTCCTTCGGGGCCGAACTGCCCGCGCCCACCTTGTTCGTGATGGCCATGTCGGAGATCTTCGTCAAGTACTGGTGGGCCATTTTTGGCGCCATTGGTGGCAGCGTTTACTTCTTCCTGCAAACGTGGCGCCGCTCTGAAAAGATGCAGAAAACCATGGACCGCCTGCTGCTCAAGATGCCGGTGTTTGGCGACCTGATGTTCAAGTCTGCCGTGGCCCGCTGGACGCGCACCCTGTCCACCATGTTCGCGGCCGGTGTGCCGCTGGTTGAGGCGCTGGACTCCGTGGGCGGTGCCGCCGGCAATGCCGTGTTTGCCGAGGCCACCGAGCAAATCCAGCGCGATGTCTCCACGGGCACCAGCTTGACCACATCCATGCAGACGGCCAACCTGTTCCCAGTCATGGTGCTGCAAATGGCCTCGATCGGTGAAGAATCCGGCTCGCTGGACCACATGCTGGGCAAAGCCGCCGACTTCTACGAAGAAGAGGTTGACGAAGCCGTCAAAGCCCTGTCCAGCCTGATGGAGCCTTTCATCATCGTGATCCTGGGCGGCATCATTGGCGGCATCGTGGTCTCCATGTACCTGCCCATCTTCAAACTCGGCCAGGTGGTCTAAAGGCCCATGCAGTTTCATGAACTGTTGGCTATCTTCACCACGCCGTGGGGATTGGCCTTGCTGGGCCTGTGCGTTGGCAGCTTCCTGAACGTCGTCATCCACCGCATGCCACTGATGCTGGAGCGCCAGTGGCGCGCCGACAGCGCGGCCATGCTGGAATTGCCCGTCAAGGAAGATGACACCGCCAAACCGCTGACGCTGTCCAAGCCTGCATCGCGCTGCCCCTCTTGTGGCCACGCCATCCGCTGGTACGAGAACATCCCCTTGGTCAGTTGGCTGGTTTTGCGTGGCAAGTGCTCGGCCTGCAGCGCCCGCATCTCCGTGCGCTACCCCTTGATCGAACTGCTCACAGCCCTGCTGTTCGCGGCTTGCGGCTGGCGTTTTGGCGCCCAGCCCACCACCTTGCTGTGGTGCGGTTTTGTCGCGGTGCTGGTGGCCGCATCGGCCATTGACTGGGACACCACCTTGCTGCCCGACGACCTGACCCTGCCCTTGCTGTGGGCCGGCCTGATCGCTGCCGCCATGGGCTGGACCTTGCCGCTGACCGAAGCGGTGTGGGGCGCCGTGGCGGGTTACCTCTCGCTTTGGTCGGTGTACTGGCTGTTCAAACTCACCACCGGCAAAGAAGGCATGGGCTTTGGCGACTTCAAGCTGCTGGCGGCCCTGGGCGCCTGGCTGGGATGGCAAATGGTGCTGCCCGTGGTGCTGGCCTCATCGGTCATTGGCGCGATCGTGGGCATTGGCATGAAGCTGTCCAGCCGCTTGCGCGAAGGGCATTACGTGCCTTACGGCCCATTCCTGGGTGGGGCGGGCCTGGTGGTCATGCTGGCAGGGCCGCAACGGGTGCTGGGATGGCTGGGCTGGGCTTGAGAAAAATCGGGCTGACCGGCGGCATAGGCAGCGGCAAATCCACCGTCGCGCAAATGCTGGTGGACCTGGGCGCCCACCTGGTTGACCTGGACGCCATTTCACGCACACTCACCGCGCCAGGTGGCGCAGCCATCGCCCACATCCAGCAGCAATTTGGCGCAGACTTCATTGACGCCCACGGCGCCATGAACCGCGCGCGCATGCGTGAACTGGCGTTCACGGATCCCGGCGCCTTGATCCAGCTGGAAGGCATCCTGCACCCCTTGATTGGCCAACATGCCGACCAGCACGCCGACCAAGCCCAACCCGACCAGATCGTCGTCTACGACGTGCCTTTGCTGGCCGAATCGGGCACCCGCTGGAAACAAAAGGTCGACAGCGTGCTGGTGGTCGACTGCCCGGTCGAGACGCAAATTGCCCGGGTGATGGCCCGTTCGGGCTGGACGCGCGAGGCGGTTGAAAAAGTCATCGCCCAACAGGCCACGCGCGACCAACGCCTGGCCGTGGCCGATCAGGTGATCTTCAATGAAGGATTGAGCCTGGATGAATTAAGGCAAGAAGTCCAGAAGGTCTGGCGCCTGTGGAACAATCACGCTTGACTGCTGGTGTCCCAACTTAGCTTAGGTGGCGCGTTGATTCTGTACGAATATCCCTTCAACGAAAGCATCCGCACCATGTTGCGGCTTGAACATCTGTTCAACCGCCTGATTTTGCTGATGTGGCGCGAGCACCCGACCGACCACCACTACGCCCTGGCCACCATCTTCGAGATCATGGACGTGGCCTCGCGGGCCGACCTCAAGGCCGACCTGCTCAAGGAGCTGGACCGCTTCAAATCCCAGTTCATGGGCTGGCGCGGCAACCCCGCCATTCAGGAGGCCGTGTTGGATCAGGTGCTTGGGCGCATTGAGCAAACCCACCACACCTTGCAGCAAGTGCCTGGCAAAGCTGGCCAAACCCTGGCCAGCAACGATTGGTTGATGAGCATCCGCAGCCGCATCAGCATCCCGGGCGGCACTTGTGAATTTGACTTGCCGTCTTACTACGCTTGGCAACAAGAACCTGCCCAGCGTCGTCAAGCAGATTTGCACCAGTGGGCCGCCACGCTCACGCCACTGGCCGAGGCGCTCAAACTGATGCTCAGCCTGTTGCGCGACACCGGCCACCCGCACATGGTGGCCGCGCCCGCGGGCTCCTATCAGCAAAGCTTGAAAGAGAACAAGCCGTTTTTGCTGTTGCGCTTGCGCATTGACCCCAGCCTGGGTTTGGTGCCCGAGATCAGTGGCAACAGGCTCATGGTGGCCATTCGCTTGATGCGGCAGGACATCGAGGGTAAGCTGAAACTCGCCTCTGACATTGACGCGGCTTTTGAATTGACCCTTTGCGCTTGAGTTTTGAGACATGAGTGAAACCCAGCCCGGTGTGGCCAAGAAACAGGTGATGGTGCGATGCCCGTCGTGCGGTGAGACGGTGCCGTACCGGACCGACAATCCGTATCGGCCGTTTTGCAGCAAGGGGTGCAAGGCGATTGATCTGGGGGCTTGGGCGAGTGAGCAGTTTCGGGTTGAGGTGAAGCCCACCACGGAAGACCTGTTGGATAACGACGGCCTGTAAATTAAGTTGTTAAGTTGTAGGCCTGTCATTTACCCTTACTAGAATTCCCCTACTCTTGCAGTCCAGAGAGCGCTCAGAACAGGACATAAAAAATGTGGCATCCGGGGGTATTGGTACTGTTAGCGGTTTTTGCCACAGCCTTATTGGTGTGTTTGGGCCTAATTGCCACCCAGCGTTGGCACGGCAAGTTGACGCTCGACCATGACTTGGAAGGCATCCAGAAAATCCATCGTCGCCCGGTGCCTCGCATTGGTGGCGTGGCGCTGTTCATCGCGTTGCTACTCGGGGGGGGGGCCTGCTGGCTGACCGACAACCCAAGAACAAATCAGATTTTGACCGTGCTAGCATGCGGCATTCCGGCCTTCCTGGCCGGATTAATCGAAGACCTCACCAAGAAAGTCGGCGTGCGGACGCGGCTGTATGCGTCTTTTGCCTCGGCAGCATTGGCTATCTGGCTGCTGAACGCCAGCCTTACCCATCTGGACACGCCAGGCTTGAACAGCCTTGTCGCCCTGGCGCCTTTGTCCGTGCTGTTCACCTGCTTCGCCGTCGGCGGCCTGACCAATGCGATCAACATCATCGATGGCATCAATGGTCTGGCGGCGGGGAGCGTGGTGCTGATACTCGCCGGACTGGGTGCCATGGCCTGGATGCATCAGGACCTATTGGTCCTTGATTTGTGCCTGCTAGGCATGGCCGCGTTGTCGGGCTTCATGCTGCTCAACTTCCCATCGGGCAGGATTTTTCTGGGAGATGGCGGCGCCTACCTATCGGGATTCTGGCTTGCCGAATGCGCCGTATTGCTGTTGGCCAGGAATCCAGCGGTGTCAACTTGGGCCGTGCTGCTTGCATGCGTGTACCCTGTCTGGGAGACGGTATTCTCGATGTTTCGGCGTCAAGTGATCTCGCGCGCCAGCAGTGGCGAACCCGATCAGGTGCACCTGCACCATGTCCTGCTTACATGGCTGAGAACCCATCGGATACGTGGTGCAGACACGCGCCCCAGTTGGAAAAGCCATGGCTTGGTCAGCATGGCCATCTGGATCATGGTGGTGGCATGCCAAATCCCAGCTTTGGGTTTGGCCGACAACTCCGCCTTGCTGGCCTGTGGTGTCGCGGCTTTCGCGGGCATTTATTGTTGGATCTACCAATCTTTGAACTCAAACGCCGACCATGAGACTGAATCGATCAACATCGCCAAGATATGAGATGAGCGTTCAAACTTGCGATAACTCCCTGTAGACCGCGAATGTTTGAGTGAACACGATCTGTTCGTCAAACTTTTCAAGCACCTTCGCTCGACCGGCAACCCCCATGTTCAGGCGCTTGCCAGCATCTAGGAGTTCGGTCAGCGCCCGCACTAATGCGTTGACATCCTTGGGCGGCACCAGCAAGCCATTGACCCCATGTGCCACCACCTCAGTGCACCCAGGCGCATCCGTCGCGATGATGGGCACGCCACACGCTGCGGCCTCCAGCAGGATCCGAGGCACGCCCTCTCCATAGACTGTGGGCAAGACCACCACGTGCACCTGCTTAAGCAGCAACGCCATGTCGGCGACCTGACCCAGGACGCGCACTGCCCCTTCCCGACGCCATTGATCCAGTTGCGGCCGGGAGATCGACGCGGGGCTGCCTGCATCGACATCCCCCGCCAACAGAAATTCCAGCTCAGGCCAAGCGGACGCCATGCGGCGAGCCGCTTCGACGTATTCGCCAATCCCCTTGTCCCACAACAACCTTGAAGCAAGTAGTACCTTGATCCGAGAAAAATCGCGCCTGAGAGGTGGACGAAACCGCTCCGTATCCACCCCCGAGCCCACAATCAATCGGGTGCGATCCTTGTCCACCAGATGTCCTGAACACAGTAGATGGCGGTCGGCCTCATTCTGGAAAATGACACGGGTTTGTCGCCCACCCAATGCCTTTTTGATCGAAAAGGCCACCGAGGGTCGGATGATGCGAGCAAAAAGCGTATTGGAAGAAAACACATAGCCCAACCCCGCGATCGCGTTCACGACCGAATCAATCCCGGCCAACCTTGCCGCGATGGACCCATGAACGACTGATTTGATCGTGAAGTGATGCAGCAGATCGGGTTGCTCGCGCTTGTAGATCCGCGCCAAACGCAGGATCACTGCCACTTCTCGCAGAGGGTTCAGACTGCGCCTGTCCATGGTTAATGGAACATGCCTGAAACCCGCTGCAATGATTTTCTCCACATGGGGTCCTGGCGGAGAAACCATCACCACGTCGATGCCCTGCTCGCGCAGGTAAGAAGCTAATCCCAGCCTGAAATTGAAGAGATACCAATCCGTATTGGCGAAAAACAAAACCTTCATCGCCGGGTCCGCTCCAACCAAGCCTGGAACATTAAGACGTCCCATAGGTGCTCCGCCCAATTGCGCGCGCCGGAAAGATGCTGAGTCCATTTTTCCCGGATGGGTGCGGGATGGAAATACCCTTCATTTTTCAAGCGAACCGGGTCCAGCAAGGACTCAGCCCATTCCCGCAACGGCCCCCTCAACCATGAATCAATCGGAACGCTGAACCCCATCTTGGGACGCACGATCAAGTCCTTGGGTATGTATTGCTCAAGCAACTTACGCAGAATCAATTTGGTTTGGCCGTGTCCCAGCTTCATTTCCATCGGAAAACACCATGCAAACTCCAAGACACGGTGGTCCAGGAAAGGAATCCGGGTTTCCAGAGAAACGCTCATCGCGGCTCTGTCCACCTTGAATAGAACGTCGTCCGGCAAATAGGTCAACGCATCCAAGGCCATCATGCGGGAGACACCATTGACACCATGCAATGCCGCCAATCCATCGGTCAGCAGCGTGGCAGGTTCGCGACCGCCGATGACCACCGAAGCAGGGTCTTTCCAATGGGATACCAGGCCCCGATATAATTCGTCCACCGAAGAACTGCTCAGCACAGCAGCACCTTTGTGGAGCTTATCGCCCAAATTAGCCACGCCTGCCAACCCGCCCCGGGCAAGCCCGAGGTTTGAGAAAAAGCTGTTCCAGCCACCTGGCGAAATGGTGGTCAGGCATTTGGCAAGCACCTGCCTCAATGGTCGGGGAACACGCTCCAAATCACGCCATAACTGGGATGTGATCTGGTACCGGTTATAACCAGCAAACACTTCATCGCCACCGTCTCCCGACAAGGCCACCGTGACATGCTGGCGCGCCAGTCTTGACACAAGGAAGGTAGGAATCTGGGAGGCATCCGAAAACGGCTCATCGTAAATATCCGGCATCAGCGGAATGACGGACAATGCCTCTTTCGCGGAAATATAAAGCTCGGTGTGGTCCGTACCTAGATGATTGGCGACCTCCTTGGCCGCAATGGCTTCGTTGTAGGATTGCTCGTGAAAACCGATCGTAAATGTCTTGACCCGTGTGGCAGATTGCGCCTGCATGAGCGCTACGATGGAAGAAGAATCGACGCCCCCCGACAGGAATGCGCCCAAGGGCACATCGGCCACCATCTGCTGGGAGATCGCGTGTCTAAGCAAGACATCCAATTCATGCATGCCCTCATGTAAGCCGCCTTGAAAAGGGCGCTGTGCTGCTTTGAAGGCGGCGTGGGCGGCCGACCAGTAAGCCTCGATGCGCACCTGCCGGTCATTCAGCGATACCGTCAGTATGCTGCCGGGCTCCAGCTTGAACAGCCCTTCATAAATGGAATAAGGCGCCGGAATGCAACTGTGCCTCAATTGAAGGCAAAGAGCATTGCGATCGATGGTTCCCTGAAAATTAGGGTGCGCACGCAGGGCCTTGAGCTCTGAAGCGAATAAAAAGGACCGCTGGTCTCCCTGACCTTGCCAGCCATAGTACAAAGGCTTCTCACCGAGGCGGTCTCTGGCCAGCATTAACTGTTGATCAAGTTGATCCCACATGGCAATGGCAAACATGCCCACAGCACGCACCAAGGTATTCTTAAAACCCCAAGCCTCGAAACAAGCCAATAGGGTTTCCGTATCAGAATGTCCTTTGAAGGAGATGGTATTTCCAGTGGCGAGGAGTTCCTGTCGAAGCTCCAAATGGTTATAAATTTCACCATTGAACACCAGAACGAATCGCCCACTAGTGGATATCATGGGTTGATGCCCTTCTGGGGAACGATCCAGAATGGACAGCCGCCGGTGCGCCAAACCGATTTGGTGTTCGATGCGGTACCAATATCCCCCACTGTCGGGACCCCGATGGAAAAGCGTTGCACCCATTTTTTGAAGCACGGCTTCGGACGCGACCGAATCACCGGCTACCAACCCCCCCATGAAGCCGGAAAGCCCACACATTATCTTTTGCCCTTTATTGATACTTTGATTTTTGTATCACAGGCATCGCTGCCAACCCCAGTCATGGCATAAATTTTGAGCCAATGCTGCACGATAATGGAAAGGGAGAAATTTTCCCGGACCCGTTCTTTCGCGGATTCTCCCTGCCGAGCCAGACACTGGGCATCCGTGTTGGCTGCGTCCATCATCGCGTCACCCAATGCAGTCACGTTCCCTGGCTGGACCAACCAGCCTTCATTTCCCAGCACCTCCGTGACACCGTAGGCAGCCGTGGCAACCACGGGTCGCTTGCAAGCCATTGCTTCCGCAATCACCAGGCCGAACCCTTCCCAGCGAGATGACAACACGAAAACATCGGCGGCGCTAAGCAGTTGTGGAACGTCCGACCGTGTGCCTAAGAAAACGACTTTGTGCGACACGGCCAAGTCAAGCGCCATCCGCCTGAGCATCGCCTCCAACGGCCCACTGCCAACGATCCACAAAACCGCCTCGCGGGTAGCCTGCACCCGCGCAAAAGCACTCAGGAGCGTGGGATAGTCTTTCGCTTCAGTCAGGCGTCCGATCGCCAGAAATACAGTGGTCGAAGGCGCTTGCAACAGGTCGCTTCTGAGGGCCTCGCGCGCTTGAAGATTAAATTGAAAATGTTCGGTGTCGATCCCGTTGTAGACCACGGCCAGCTTGTCCGGGGGTGCCGCTCGACGGCTTCTAAAGGCCTCGGCAGCGGCTTCGCTCACATTGGTGGTCAAGTCTGAGAACCGATCGGTCCAGCGGTAGGCCCACATCCACAGCCGGCCACCATCGTTCGAAGTATGCGATGTCGAGATCAAACGTGACATCGGGGTGACCAACCGCAAAAGGCGTGCAAAGAGGTTCGCATGCCTCATGTGGCTGTGGACGACGTCTGGTTTGAACGCCTGCAACAAGGCCCGCGCTCTGGCGATGCTTTTCACTACATCGACGGGCGATTTCCGCATGCCCAAAAGGTGGAGGCCAACCTGCGGTCGGCTGGGCTGAATCACGGACTGCCCAGTCAGGACCAAGATGAGAACTTCATGACCCTCATCTACAAAACGATCCGCCAGATCAACCACCTGTCGCTCCGCCCCCCCCATGCCCAGTCCTGTGATCACGAGGAGGATCTTCATGACCCAAGCCCCCCCGCATCCAAGGATCTGGATCGGAATATAGCTGGGCCGGCCGACAAGATGCCAAACAAGAACCACAGCCAGGGATACCAATAGTTGGAGATGCCTCCATAGACCAAAATGGCAAAAAGAAGGGAGAAAATGAGAAAAGGTTTATGCTCATGATCAAAGACCGCTATCCGCCAGAAACCCGACAGACACATCACCGTATAACACAGCAATCCAAAAAGGCCATTTTGAAAAAGCGCCAGGGCTGCCAGTGAAATCACCGACGGCAATCCCCGATATGTGAAATACCCCGGTCCCAGGCCAAATACGATTTGAGGCAAATCGGATTGCTTGAAGTATGCAAGCGAAGCTTCGAACTGAGGCAATCTTCCATTGAAATCCTCGGTCTTGTTCGTCACCAGCGTCGTCAGATCTATGTCGAATACCAGTAGAAACAGCGCATACACCAGCACGCATAACATGACAATCCAAAAGAGCCTGACCAGTGCCTTGTCGAACTGCCCTTTCATGAAAAAAGAAGCTGTGAGCGCGGACACAATCGAAAATATGATGCCGCTGGTGCTGAAGGTGAACAACATAGCTAAGCAAGCCATCCCGACAAGAATCTTGGGATAAAGATTCGACCATTTTCCGTGCATGAATGCTAGCGCAAGGGGCGTCATGGTGCCAAGGTAAAGCGCGTAGTGCCCGGACTCTTCCGCCAGCGACCGAGCTCGCAACACTATACCGCCATAGGTGGCGTCGTAATCTGCCGTGGAAAATCTGGGGATAAAAGACAAGGGCTCGTACCCATAAACCATGCCTATTGAAAACTCGACATAGGTGAATAGCATGGAAAACACAAGGCCCGCCACCAAGCCCTTGAACACAGGCCGGGCATCATTAAGCAGCAACTCTTTGGGAATCAGATAAAAAACGAAGAAAACAAAGAAATAAGTGATCGAATGCGTGATGAACTTTTCTTCCAGCAGGAAATGAGCATTCACCACCGCGGACAACAGGGCTGGAACAACAAAAGTCAAAAATACGGTAAGGTCGAATATGCTGAACCGATGCATGCCCTTGAAAAGCAACACCAAAAAGACCAACATGCCGATCATGGAGGGCAGATTCAACCAACCGGACACCGCCAACACGCTGGTGAAAGGCAGGGCGAAACCATATGCATAGGCTAGCAGATTCACTCGCCCATTCCTTTTGGACCAGACGGCTCGTAACTGGAGCCCAACTTCGACCTGATGGCATCGGACACGCTCCGAGGAAGCAGGGACACCACCCCCATCTTGGTCAGCGATTCACAAAATCGAAGCCAAGAGGTGATCCGCCCCATGCCGTGCCTGCGAGCGATGCGGCGGGTTTCAAGGAAGGTTTTGACGCCGCCGCTGGCGCCGCCCAGCCTGAAATTTGAAAAGGGCTCAACCACTTTCACGCCTTTGAATCCACGTTCAACCACGCGGCAGATGTACTCCAGATCGGCCGACAGGCGGTAGGAGACGTCATACCCACCAATGACCTGAATGACTCGCCGCCTTGCATAAAAGGTTTGATGAGCAAATGGCATGCGGTAGGGAAGCGCCTTTTCCACAGACTCTTCGGCCCGTTTCTTTCCAATAACCGATCCAGAAGCGTCCGCGACGAAAGCGTCCGCATAGGAAAAATCACCGCCGTTTTGCAGGGACTGGACGACAGCCTCAATAGCATGGCTTTCAAGCCAATCGTCCGCATTTAAGATGCCGATGAATTCGCCCGTCGCCCGGTTCATGCCCTTGTTCATCGCCTCATAAATACCGCCGTCGTTTTCGCTCACCCAAAAAGCAATGCTGTCACTGAACTTCTTGATCAAGTCCACCGTGCCATCCAAGGAACCGCCATCAATGACGATGTGCTCGATATTTGCATAGGTCTGGGCGCGCACACTGCAAATGCATTGTTCTAAAGTGGCCACCCCGTTATGAACGACAGTGACGATACTGACTTTGGGCAGTTCTTGGGTATTCGCCATCACAAGCACATCGCATCTTGGTAGGTGTGTGCGTACGCCCGCCCCACCGCATCTTTCTGGCAAGAATTTACGACGTCATCCGGGGGCAAATACATGGAGGGTGTTTGTGTGACGGCATTCAAACCCTCGATGATGGCGGAAATGGACCGTTCGTTCACGAGTTTCGCGTTTTGGTAAAACTCCTGCCGTGCATATCGCTGATCGGCGATCAGCAAGCCTGATCTTGAAGCGGCTGCCTCCAGCAGGCTGATTGGCTGCGTTTCATGGTGACTTATCAAAGCAAAACAACGTGCATCGGCATATAGATCGGCCAACGCCTTCGAGGCCGCAGGCAAGCCTTTGATCCATCGTACATGGTGGGTGCGGTCGATCACCGTCTGGAGGTCTGCGGCATACGCTTCTTCTCCAGGCAGAACATTCCCCACAAGCACCAAATCCAGCCCTGCGCCCGCACAGGCCTTGGCCAGCATCAATTGATTTTTCCTTGCGCAAACATTTCCGACCGAAAGCACATACCCCATCCCTTTATGTTCCCCGCGCTTGTCGAGTCGAAAAAAAATCGGCGCGATGATGTTGGGTATCACTTTGACTCGTTCCAGGTCAAAACCATACAGCCAATGCGCAGATTGCCGCTGAGCGGCATTCACCACAACCAGTATGTCGATCTGGCTGAGCAACTCCCGCTGCATGAGGGCTCGGCCATTAAACAAGGCCTTGACCCTTCCCGCCAGAGCCCGTGGACCGACATAAGGCAGCAGTGCGGTCATAACGATTTTCTTGCCGGATTTTCTGGCCCAATGAACCGCGCTCAGGTGATCCGGCTCCATACCCCACACATGCAAGATGTCGAAATCTGAATCAAGGCTCCACGGATTTAGTTTTTCCGCACGCACCCCCACCGCCTGAACGGCATCCAAGGCATCCAGCATCTGGACTTCAAATCCACCAAATGCAAAACAATGGGGTTGCAGGGGCACAATTCTGACTCGCATGTCAGGTTTTCATGAAAACATTGTTGTGCCCCACTGCGCCAATGAATAGAAGCTCCTTCATTGCGAACTCCTGAACCACGCGGGAAGGTCCGGGGTGGCCCGCAAAGGAGAACATCGGCGCCTTATAGTCCGAGTAGAGGCTTGAATCATCCATGACCAGCAATCCTCCTTGAGCTAGCTGCTCTTTGCAAATCTGGTAATCGGCCAACGCCACCTCGTAATCATGGCTCCCATCAATGTAGATTAAATCCCAACGATTGGATTTTATGTGATTAATGGCAATATCGTCCGTTGAAAATGCCTTGAGGAGAAAAGGCACTTTCAATCCAAAATGACGATGGTGACTCAACACATCGGCATGATAATCAATGTTACGCAAATAAACACTGACTTGGTCTCCGCTCGGAGTGAATGGCGCCACCCCATGGATGTCGGATTCAACACCCAACCTCTTGTTTATCAAAGACCACAAAGATATCACCTGCCCTCGGTAAACACCAATTTCCAGGCACTTCGTGGGCCGAAATTCATTCAGCAAGGTGAACCACATGGCATGAAATGCATCCTCACCGAAACCCCGTTGATCCTGCTTATAGTAAATCCTATGGGATTTTATTTCATCATCCAAAGAATGGAAAAAATAGTGATGCATGTACAGATGCATCTCATTCCTTGTTTTATATTCATCCCAGGCTTCGGTAAAGGAACAGGCTTTCATGTATTCAGCCTGGGACCGGGCATACCAAAACGCCTGGGCCGCAGACAAATGCTGAAAAAACTCCTTCTTGAGTGCCTTTAACATTATCAATGAGCCTTGAGTAGAAGAAGGTCAAACTGCCATCATGGCAACTGGCAATTCGGGATGGCCGCCAAGCTGTTCACTGAATTATTCTCTTGCATGACACGGCCCGTTTTCCACAGCCATTGGATGTAGTCGGCATGCTTACCCCAAATATATTTTCTGTTCCTGGCGTGGATACGACGGACCTCGCGCATGAATTTCTTGCTTCGGCGGGTCCCACCCCACGCCAGATCCGATTGAAACTTCAAAGGAAACATGCCATTGATGAAACCCGCTTTCATTGCCCTCAGACCATAGTCTGCATCGTCGTATCCATAAGGTGCCAAGGCTTCATCCAAAATACCAACCTTTTCGAGCACGCGCCATGGAATGATATTGGGGCCATTAATGGCACCCATTCTGGGGTAAAACTTCTCGTATTGTCCTGTGCTGTATGACTGGTTGTCATCCTCACTCATGATGTACCCGGTTTCCCGGATCATCGGATGAAGACTGCGCATGGACAGTCGTTTCAAGACCGGCGTCAATTCAATATTCGCGGCAAGTCTCAGGGAGATCACGCCCAGGCGATCACCCATGTTGCTATATAAATCAAGAATTTTTTGCTCGAAATCCCGATCTTTCAAGATGATGTCATCTTGCATGACGACGGAAAAACCATCCTTGATCATTTTCAATGCTGAATTGACGGACCGCAGCATGTGCACATCCGGCATATGGATCTTGATGACATGGCGACCAGTTCGATTCATGAATTCATCTACCACTCGCTCGGAGCCATCCGTGCAGCCATCAATCACTGTGTAGATTCTTGCCTCCCTTGAAGCACAGACATCGATGCCATTCAAGGTCATGGGCAAAACATCTTCCTTGTTGAAGATAGGAACAATGTAATTAAAAACGTTACTCATAACTCAACCGACATTTAAATGATTGGAAAACAGACCGTAAGCGACCCGGTTTACTTCTGGCAGCACTCCGGCGTCAATCATCAGATTCAAGGCAGAAGAGAAAGCTTCTTCTGGAGACCCAAGATCAATGGATAGCAATTCCCGGCTCCATTGGTCGCTGAATTTGTACAAATCAATTTCTTGCACAAAATCACGGTGCAGATTGTGAACGTTTCTTTTCTGGAAAACCACCGGACTGGCATATGCCAGCGTATGCCCTGATTTCCAAAGCGACGCCAAACTCATGTAACCACGCAAAATATCGGTCACCCGGTCCGTCTTCCCGATGGGCAGGAACATCAATGGGAATGTCTGGGGTGTCCAAAGCGTGGCTTGTGAATTAAATGGGCAATATGCATTCTCATCCAGGCGAAAAATCTGTTCGCGCGCGAAAAAAACTGGATCATGGTGCGTCATTCTGTATATGGCATCGACATCGGGATCTTCATCCGCCAAGAACTGTACAACCCCCCAAGGTAGGCCCGCCACGGCCTTGCGCTCTGAATGGTTATTTTTGATGTGTTCGAGCGGGAAGCCACGAGGCCAGCAGTCGGATGCGCCGAATTGGGCATAGACATTCACCCAACCATGGGCCGACGCCAAGACGGCCCCGGTTTTCTAATCCCACTTCAAAGCGGCATCAACGCTGCTCAAAGCATCAGCATAAGGAATATTATCATCATCGCTTTCGAAAATGGCTTCTGCGCCATGTTTGAATGCATACAAATACCCAATCATTTTACGCAGATAGGTGTTCTCCGGCAAAAAATTCGAAAACTCCGGAAACTGCTGCTTTTGATCATCCAGCGATAAATAAACCACTCCATCGCATGCCCAGTTTTCAGGAGACTTTCTATCACCCACGACCACGGTGGTCCAGCCCTCCCACTTCGAAAAATGCCGAACCGCCTCAGTAGGTTCATTGATGGAAGTGATGACAATGAATTTTTTATTGGACATGATATTTAAATTGATTTGGGCAGAAATCTATCAGAATAAGCAATGAATAGCGCAGGCACCACAAATATCAATGAGTAACCGATGACGGTTCCCCATATCGCTCCCGAAGCGTCCTGCCAGTGCGTGATCAAAATCACCTTCAAAACCATGGACACCAAGGACGCCGCGACATAGATGCCGGCTTGGCTGCGCAAATAGGTTGCATTATTCAGAAACACCGACAGCACGCCGCCAACACCTAGCAACATCGAAAACACAGCAAATCCGGCTATCAGCCTTTTGCTAGGCGCGAATTCAGCTCCCGCCCACCAGACGATGACTTGTTCACCCTGCATGAGCAGGAAGCAGGCAGCCATGAGGCCAAGCCCCACGGAAAGCAGCAAGGCCTTCGTCAATATCCCCCTGGCCCACGCATATTCTCTTCTGGACAAGGCCTCGCCAAAAATGGGCCAAAGCGGTGAGATGAACAATTGGGCGATGCCTAGAGTCATTGCCAGCCGCTGGGTTACCGAGAACGAGGACACATGGTCCGCTCCTAATATATGAGCAATGATGATGTTATCGGAGGCGTTGCCGATCACCGCCATGAATTGAAGCGTCAAAAAGAGGAGGCCAACCGCCCCCAATTGCCTTGCCCGGGCAAGATCCACCAAATGCCAACCGGGCTTGATCGCCTTTTTCTTCAGGAAAAAGTAAATGAGGAAATTGAGGGTCATGGCGATCATCGGGATCCCGGCCACCGCGATCACCAGAGACGGAACGCCCCCATCTGACTTCAGCACGAGCAGGAATCCCGAGATGGCTCCGATTTGCCCAACGAATTGCCAAATATTTGCAACCCAGCCATCTTGAAGCGCCACTTGGACTTTCTGCACCACAGACAAGGGCATCGACATCAGGAAGATTGACACGTAGATGGCAACGGAAGGCCCCGCCTCGGTCACGGAACGGGCTTCAACGACATTGATCAGCCGCCCCCAGTCGATGAAGGGGTAGGCACAGAAAAAGACCCCGAGGATGACCAGGGATATGGCCGTCATCATGGCTAATCCACTGGACACGAATTGCCGGATCCTGGGCCAGTCGTCGTGGCCTGACGCTTCGCTCACGGCGCTGATCAAACCATTGCTCACGCCAAGATCTGCAAAGCTGAGGAGCGTGATGATGGACATGATGGTCATCCACAAGCCGAATCGCTCCGCGCCCAACTGCTCCGTGCCAGAACTGACGGTCAGGAACACCAGCAGCAACGACGCACCCTTGGACAGCCCGGAAGTAATGGTCGCCCAAGCCAGCTTCCGGTACCGCTCGCTCACACGTCCGGCGGGCGTCGAGACGTCGTAAGGCGTCAGACGCACATGACGAACCAGCTGAAACAATCTTGAAAAGATTGATGGATGGATGTTCATCCAACCCGCTCCAAGTTTTTCAAGCCGCTCTTGATTTTTTTTCCGCCTGCGCTCGCCGCAGAGCACGCCGGACCAAGATCGCAGTCATGGCAAGCAACAGGCTGGCGAAAGCGGCGATCACCGCAGCAAACGCACGTTGCGGCTTGGACTTGTATTCGGGCACCAGCGCGACATCCACCACCTGGATCAGTGCGCCTTGTCGCGCCTCATCCGCTCGGGCCATTTCATATTGGCTGGCCATGAGTTCAAACAGCTTTTCGTAGTACTTGAAATCGCGGTACAGGCTGATGTAGCTGTTGCCCTCTACCCCATTGCCAAGGGGCGTACTTTTTCCCGCGTCGGTCAATTGGCGACGAAGGGCCGCCAGTTCTGCATACGCATGGATCATGTCAGGCGATTTATCCGTCGCGTAGGTCTTGAGGCTGGCGATGCGTATTTCCAAGGCGGATATCTGGGCACGCGTCTGGGCCATCAAGCCCGCCACCGCCTCGGGCTTGGTTTTAAGCAAGCTCTCTCCAACCCCTACGCCCCGCAAGGCGATTTCCGCCTTGGTAAGATTGCCGCTGGACTCCTTCATTAACTTCTCAAAATAGATCCGGCGCTGCGCGGCCTCGGTGAAGGCTAAATTCTTGGTCAAAGATTGCAATTGGGCCACATAGGCATTGGCGATGTCCGCGGCCCTTTCGGGGACATGGTCCTCCACCTCCACCCTGATGAAACCATCTTTGCCTGCGACGACCTTGGTGTTCCTTGCCAGCTGCTCTCGGGCTTCGAACTGATATTGGGTTTTGTAGATATCCCGCAAATGAAACTGCTGGATCAGCGCGTCCGCCACCGTCTGGCTGCGTAAAAGCCCCACCCACTGATCGGCAGGGTTCTTCAAGGCGGCCGCGAGTCCCCCGCCGCCAGCAACCGCGGCCAGCCCCCCGACAGAGGAAGACAAGAGGGCTGCGGCGCTATTTTGACCTTGCTGTGGTACCAGCAACTGGGTGGCCGCCGTGAAGCTGGGACGCACGAAGAACGTTGTGAAAACCAGGGTGATCGTCGCGGCACAGACGGGTACCAGCAACAGCCAGGTTCTATAGCCGCCGAGGATGTCAAGAATGTCCAGAATATTGATGTCACCGGACGATGAATCGGCAAGAAACTCCTTGCTAGACGGGCTTACCAAATTTGCTCTCCAGTGAAATTATTCGCGCAAAGTCTTTATGGCGGCGGCGCCGAGGCTGAACTGATAGATGATCTGCGTGATGTCCTTGGCATTGCGTGTGAAGGTACTCCAGCCACTTTCATGATCTGTCTTCTCAGGCAACACGATCAGGTCCCCCGCTAGCACCTTCGTGCTCGTGATCCGATTGAACCAATGATCAGCATCAGACAACACGCTGCCATCGGCCCGGATGATGAACAACTCATCCTTGTCGGCCCCACTGGTCAGCCCCGCCAAATCCAGATAGTTCTGAACCGTCCGCCCCGGCTGCCAGATCAACGACGACTCCGTGTTCACCGACCCCAGCACATGAACAAAGTCAGGCCGGGCAGGAACCACCAGTCGATCCTGGTTCTCCAACTTCAACGTGGGCAAAGCATCAACGCTGGATTGATCGTCGGCCAAACCCAGCATGATCCGCCCAGTTGGCTTCAAGTTGCGCAAACGATCCAAAGCCTGCTTTTGTGCCTGCGCCTCGGCTTCAACTCGTAACCGCGCCACGGCATCTCCGCTCACATTCGACAAGCTGGCGGCCGACGAACTGAGCTTGGTCTGGCTTTGCGCCTCCAACCGTCGCACCAGCCGCTCCAGGTTCTCCGCCTGCGTCCGGCGCACTTCTTCGCGATAGAAGCTCGATCCGAACAGGTAGGCATCTGGCGTCAAGCCACCCGCCATCGCCACCAGTTGAGGCAGGCTGTCACCCGGCTTCATCTGATAGATGCCAGGCCGCTGCACTTCGCCCTCAACCCTAACAAACACCTGCCGCTTGGCCTGGGGTACCCGCACATCGTTGACGGAAAACACCGTCACGACGTCGCCAGGTTGCAGGGCCAAATTCTCTGGGCTCGACGCGTCTTCCAACACTTTGCCAAGGTTGAAAGGCACCAGCTTGACGGACACATCGTTGCTGTCCACCCGTTCGATCACGGCGTAGTCCAGGTTCACCTCATCCACGAGGTTGCCAATGCGTTGGGCCAGCGTGTCAGCGGTATCACGCACCTCACGTTGGCCTGTGCTGTCAGAAGCAGCCTCTCGCCCTTCCCGAGCGAAAGAATTGTTGCTGTCCGACGACTCCTGTTGATCGCTGTTGTCCATGCGGCTGCGGCGCAGGGCAGTGCGGTCGATCCGTTTCTTCTCATCCTCGGTCAGCAGCACCTCGTTTTGCCGTTTCACAGACGCACGCGACATCAAAAATGCCTTGTTGGGGATCAGATCCCGAATCTTCATGCCCTGGTGCCAAGGCACACGCACGGGCTGGTCCACATTGCCGCGCAAGGTGATGGCATTGCCAAATTCGGCCGTGAGCGATTGGACGGTCAGCAAGTCGCCGCTCTTAAGATTTCGTTTCAGGCCCTCACCATCCAGCGCGAAGCTTTCAACGCTGCGCGATGGTTTGCGCGACGGATCAACGCGCTCCAGGTAGGCCCGCTTGGGGTCGGCCACCACGGGCAAGCCACCGGCCAAGGCCAGCACGCTGTCAATGCTGTCGTTCTTGCCAGCCAGTTCATACACACCGGGTGTGTTGACCTTGCCCGTCAGGGCCACGTAGCCGCGCGCGGCGGGGATCACGATCGTGTCGCCATCCTGCAGCTTGATGTCCGCGCTTTTGTCGCCTTTGGACAAGAAGGCGTAAAGGTCCAGCTCGGCCACCACGCGGTCAGCACGCTTGACCTGCACGTGGCGCAAGCTGCCATTGGCGCCGGGGCCGCCGCTGGCGAACAGGGCTGAGACCAAGGTGGAGGTGCTGGCCAGCGTGTAAGCGCCAGGCTTGCGGGCTTGCCCGACCACATACACGGTCACGCCGCGCAGTTGGCCCAGGGTCACGCTGAGCTGAAAATCGCGGTAGTAGCGGCCCACGGCGGCATGGATCACGCCTTCGGCCTGCGACGATTTCACGCCGCCCAGCGAGACTGCACCCACACGCGGAATGTGAATGAGGCCATTGCGGTCAACCACCGCCTTGACGTCGACATCGACCGCGCCCCAGCCTCTGATCAGGACTTCGTCGCCAGGGCCTAATGTGTAGTCGGGCGAAACGGGGGTGTTGGCCAGGGGCTGATAACTGCTGCCAGCTTGCGAGAAAAAGGTGGCCCCGTACAAGGGCAAGGACTGGCCGGTGCTTTCCAGCACGAACTTTTGGAAATCGTTGGGCGGCAGTGGGCGCAGGTTCTGATCGCCGTTGAATATCTGGGTGTTGGCGCCATAGCGCCCTTGGCCCCCAGGCGCCTGCATACCCTGGCCCGGGTAGCCATTCAGGTTGTCAGAAGGCACTTGCCGGATCTGGGGGCTGCCCGCGGTGCTGTCCATCCGGCCCACGCCACCACTGCCCTGTCGGCCCGCACCGCCCATGGACGAGCCGAAACCGGCCTGGTTTGATGGGGCGCTGTAAGGATCGTCATTCCCTTGGTTTGAAGTTACCCCGCTGGTACCAAAACCACCCAGCCCCTGCCCGTGCGCCAAAGGCGCCAACAGCACCGAAAACGAAGTCAATAAAGCAATGATCTGGCGGAACGGATGCGACCTGCGTTGAGTCATGAGCCCACTTCTTCCATGTGAAATCGTCAAAGGATTGTAGGGGGGCTTTCTCCCTCACTCGGGGGGTCGCTTTGCCAAGTCATGGTCATCAAACAACCATAGTTAAAAACGATTAATTTTATTTAATCGATTGTCTTTCAATATTCAACGCGAACACCTACAGTCACTTCATCGGCTCCAGAAAGCCCCATCCGCACAAGAAAGGACCACCCCATGGCCAGCCCCTTCCACGATCCCAACTCGGTCACCATCCACAACCTGGAGGCCGCTTTTGCCGGCGAATCGATGGCGCACATCAAATACCGCTACTTCGCCAAGCTGTGCCGCGAGATGGGCGATGAGGAAACCGCCAAGCATTTCGAAGAAACCGCCAACCAGGAGGTGATGCACGCCTTCGGCCACCTGGATTTGCTGTTCCCCAAGGCCAACATGAGCCCAGCCAAGGCCTTGCAGTTCGCCATCGAGGGCGAGACCTACGAGTACACCACCATGTACCCCGGCTTCCGCAACGCCGCGGTGGCCGAAGGGCACGATGCGGCTGTGAAAGAGATCGACGAGCAGATCGCCGAGTCGAAGGAGCACGCAGCGCAGTTCAAGGCCGTGCTGGAGAAAGCCGCCAAGCGTTTCGCCGCCCTCACCAAGGTGGAAGAACGCCACGCCAACGCCTACCAAGCTGTGCTGGACAGGATTTCGGCCTGAAAATCCTGCCTTTTGGCACCCAGACCGCCTTTTTGACGTTCGCCCGCCCCGGCTGGGCGTGCGCCATGCCCCAGAATCCATCCCCTGTTTTTGAAAGTTTGAGAAATGAAGACCTTCCAATGCGTCGTTTGCGGTTTTGTGTATGACGAAGCCGCTGGTATCCCCAGCGAAGGCATCGCCGCCGGCACCCTGTGGGCCGACGTGCCTGACACCTGGACCTGCCCCGATTGCGGCGTCGGCAAGTCCGACTTCGAGATGATCGAGATCTGAAAGAGAAATCACCCCATGTCGTCTGATTCGGTCGTCATCATTGGTTCTGGCCTGGCGGGCTACAACGTGGCCCGCGAGTTGCGCAAGCTGGACGCGCAAGTGCCCATCGTGGTGGTCAGCCGCGACCACGCGGGCTTTTATTCCAAGCCCATGCTGTCCAACGCGCTGGCCGGCAAGAAGACCGCCGCCACGCTGGTGATGAAGGCCGCTGACAAGATTGGCGCCGAGATCAACGCGCGTGTGGTGCCGCACAGCACGGTGGAGCGGCTGGACACCCAGGCCCGCACCATCCTGCTGGGCAACGGTGAAGTGCTGCCCTACCGCGACCTGGTCCTGGCCATGGGCGCTGATCCCATCCGCTTGCCGCTGAAAGGCAATGCCGCCGACAGCGTGTTGTCGGTGAACGACCTGGACGATTTCGCCAAGTTCGCCGAAGCGCTGGACCACCCCGATGGCGTCAAGCACGTGACCATCCTGGGCGCCGGCCTGATCGGTTGCGAGTTCGCCAACGACCTTCTGCACCGGGGCATCGAGCCCACGGTGCTGGATTTGGCCGACCGCGCCTTGGGCCGCTTGCTGCCCGAAGCCGCGAGCCTGAATTTGCAAACCAAGCTGCAGGCTGCGGGCGCGCGCTTCCGTTTTGGCGTGGCCGTGCAGTCGGTCGACCTGGCCAGCGATGGCCCGGGCCTGCAAGTCACCTTGACCGATGGCTCGACCTTCAAGACCGACCTGGTGCTGTCGGCCATTGGCCTGAAGCCCCGCACGGCTTTGGCGGCCAGCGCTGGCCTGCAGATCAACCGCGGCATCGTGACAGACCGCCACCTGGCCACCAGCGCCGAGCACGTCTACGCCGTGGGCGATTGCGCAGAAGTGGACGGCCACACCCTGCCTTATGTGCTGCCGCTGATGCAGCAGGCCCGCGCCTTGGCGGCAGGCCTGGCAGGGCAGAAAACGCCTGTGGCCTACCCCGCCATGCCAGTGATCGTGAAAACACCGGCGTGCCCCACCGTGGTGTGCCCGCCCCCGCTGGACGCGGCCGGCGAATGGACCGTGACGACCACGGACGATGCTTTGGACGCCCGCTTCACGGCGCCAGGTCAGCCGGACCAACTGCTGGGTTTCGCCCTGCAAGGCAAGGCCGTGAGCCAGCGCCAGGCTTTGGCCGCCTTGATCCCGCCTTTGTGGATCTGAAATTCACTGGGTTTGTACGCGAACCCGGATTGCGTTAACCTTGAGCCCCTTTTGACGCAGCGCCTCCATGAGATGCGGCTGCAACTGCCGCAACTTGGCCGAAACAGCCGAGTTGGCGGCCAGCAAAGTCCAGCCCTCATCGTCCAGGGGCCCTGGGCGCACATGGGCAGCCAGCCCGGCTGGCAGGACCGCACGCACAGCTTCCAGGCATTGCTTGGAGGCCTCCAGCCGCTGCAACAAGCCCACCAACGGTGTGGCACGCGACAAGGCCGCCGTCAGCCCGGGCACATCGGGCACGCTGGGCTTGAAGTTGAAGGTGGTCTTGCGGCTCATGGGCGGCTCATGAAAATCAGGTCGGCGAAAGGTTCGTTTGCATGCAAATTCTGATCACCACCAGTCCCCTGGCTCGCACCCGGGTTTTGCAGTTCACCCCGTGGTCACTGGGTTTGGCCGTGCTGGCCTTGCTGGTGCCGCTGATGCTGGCGTCTTTGGGCTTTTACCACGCCATTGTGCTCAAAGCGGCGCACGAGCATTGGCCCATCATCTCTGAAGCGGTGCGTTACGTGGAGCGCAAGGAGCTGGCCCAGCGCGACCGCTTCATGCGCGAGAACCTGGACGCGATGGCCGAGCGCGTGGGCGAAATGCAGGCGCGCCTGTTGCGCCTGGAAGCCGTCAATGAGCGCGTGGCCGGCCTGGCGGGCATCAAACCCGAAGAGCTGAAACACATTGAAGGGCTGCCCTCTGGTGCCAGTGGTGGTCCGCTGGTGCCCTTGCGCCAGCCGCCCACGCCATCCAGCACAACACTGGAAACGCTGAACAGCCAGATGGCGCAGATGGGCACCTTGAGCGACCGCAATGCCGACGTCCTCACCTTGATCGAATCGCGCCTCTTTGAAAAGCGGCTGGAGGCCTTGATGGTGCCCAGCAGCGCACCGATCGACGGCCCGGTGGGCTCGGGCTTTGGTTTCCGCCGCGACCCCTTCACGCGCGCGCCCGCCCTGCACACGGGTCTGGATTTCCCGGCCGACGTGGGCACGGTGATCAACGCGGCCGCCGGTGGCGTGGTGTTGTCGGCCGGCCCGCATCCCCAATATGGCTTGCTGGTGGAGCTGGACCATGGCAATGGCTTGGTAACGCGATACGCGCACACCTCCAAGATGCTGGTGCACCAGGGCGACCTGGTCAAACGCGGCCAGCCCATCGCCGAAGTGGGCACGACGGGCCGGTCAACGGGTCCCCACCTGCATTTCGAGGTGTTGGTGGAGGGCGTGCAGCAAAACCCGGCCAAGTTCCTGGCCGGGCAAGGCAAGGCACCAGTCAAAACTGCGTCCGCACTCCCACGATGAAGTTGCGGCCCGGCAAAGGGGCCACGTCCTTGAGCACCGAGGTCGACAGCCGAATGTCTTCGTTCAGCAGGTTTTTGGCCAGCAGGAACCAGGTCACCTCGTTGTTGCCCACGCGTTGCACATAAGCCAGGTTGGCATCCAGCTGCGTGTAAGACGGCGTAGGTGTCTCAGACGCGGCCAGGCGGTCTTGCGACTGGGCGTGGATCACCGATGCACCCGTGCGCCATGGCCCTTGCCTGTAGCCGATGTCAGCCCCGAAACGGGTGGCCGGTTGCAAAGGCAAGCTGCCGCCATCCTTCAGCGAACCGCTTGAGGTGTCGGCAAAACCGCGCCAAGACAAGCCTGAGCCGCGCTGGTTGTAGC
The DNA here is from genome assembly GCF_918741295.1 of Aquabacterium sp. CECT 9606. Taxonomy (GTDB): domain Bacteria; phylum Pseudomonadota; class Gammaproteobacteria; order Burkholderiales; family Burkholderiaceae_C; genus Aquabacterium. The sequence goes on along the minus strand of NZ_CAKKNB010000004.1, from coordinate 28,330 downwards.
TCACCTCGGCCTCGGCACCGCGGATCACGGCGTCAGCCTGGCCGAACACGCGTTCTCGCAGGTTGCCACCGGGCAGGCCGTCTTCGTCCACCGTGTTGCCAGTGATCTGGCCGTAGATGAAATCCTTGACGTGGTTTTCAAAGAGATTGGCCTTCCAGCGGACCAGCCCATGCGTCTTTTGCAGTGACAGCTCGAAGTTGTGCGAGGTCTCTTTTTTGAACGAGGCGTTGCCGATGTCAAAGGTGCCGGTGGCATCGTGCGGGCCATTCGAGTAAAGCTCTTCGGTCGCAGGGGCTCGCTCGGCCACCGAGGCGGTGAGGCCCAGGCCGTAGCCCGGCGTGAAGGGCCACAAGCCGCCCACCGAATACGAGGTGAGGCCGAACGAACGATCTTCGCCCGTCACGGGCCGACGCTTGACGTTTTCGTACCGCAAGCCGGCATTCATGCGCACCGGGCCCAGGTCGCGCTCTTCCACCAGGAAGCCCGCGGCCGAGGTGGACTTGGTGACGGGCACGGTATCGGGGGCGCCGCCATCAGCACTGAGGGCCGAGAACTGGTTCTCTTCGGTTTGCACACCAAAGGTGCCATGCCATCCGGCCACGGGCGCATGGGTCAGCTCCCAGCGGGACTCCAGCCCCCGGTTCGCAAAGTAGGTTTCGGGCACGCTCGCCAAGTCCAGCTCGGCATGCTTGTAATCTGTGTAGCCCAGCTTGAACTTGAAGGTCTCGAAAGACGCGAACGGGTTCTTGACCAGCGTGTCCAGGTCGTAGCGCGTTTGCTTTTGGTCGATCTGCGCACCTTCCTGCGTGGGGATGCCGTAGCGGCTCTCCACTTGCCCCACTGACGCACCCACGTGCCCCCAATCCTGGATGTAGGAGGCACCCACACCCAGGCTGTGCTGTCGCGCATAGGACCAAGGCAGGCGCTGGTCGTCAGGGATGTTGTAGTCGCTGGCGCCGCGCGCGCTGCCATCCACATGCAGGCCGATGGCGCCTGTGGAACCGGTGGCCGAGACCGAGGCCGTGCCGCTTTTGTCGACCGTGCCGTAACGCAATTCGGCTTCGCCGGTGGGCTCGGGTTCCAGCACCGTGGGGATGCGGTCGTTCACCACATTGACCAGGCCGCCGATGGCGCCCGAGCCGTACAGCAGCGCCGCCGGGCCGCGCAGGATCTCGATCTGGCGCGCGGTGGGGCCATCGATCGTTACGCCATGGTCATTGGACAAACCGGACACATCCGACACGTCCATGCCGTTTTGCAGGATCTTGACGCGAGAGCCCTCCAGGCCGCGGATGATGGGCCGCGAGGCGCCCGCGCCAAAAGCCGAGGCCGACACGCCCAACTCGTGAGAGAGCGTGTCGCCCAACGAGGCGCCCATCTTTCGGTTGAGTTCATCGCCAGACAAGACCTTGGCGGGCGCGAGGATCTGGGCGCCTTCGCTGGCGCCAAAAGGGGTGGCCGTGACCGTCACGGTGGGCAAGGCGGCTTGCTGGGGTTCGGCCGTTTGGGCAAAGGAGATCGAAGCCAGGGCGGACAAAACCGCGCTGGCCAACAAAGTGCGTTGGAGCTGCATGAAGAAATTCCTGAACAGACAAGTCATCGACCGAGGCGGGCACGGTCGGGCTGTGAGACGAGAGAGACTTCAGGCAGCCGGCGGGGCGCGCGGCTGGAAATGGCCAGAGAACAGGCCGTGCCATGACGCGAAATCAGTGGCGGATGGCCGTGCATGGCGCGTGGGGGCTGGCGTGAACCCCACCAGGGCGGTGGGCAGCAAATCGGCCAGGTAAGCGCCATCGAACACCACGCAAGAGTGCGACAGCGAAGATTGGTTGGCCGGAGAACCGTCAGATTGACCATGGGCTTGCAGATCGACTTGGCCACTGGCGTGGTCGATCCGGTGCAGCATCCCCACCCATTGCGCCAACAGCAGCGCTACCGCCAGCAGGAGCGCCTGGGCGGTGCTTCTGGACGAGGCGGCAAAGCCGTTGAAGCGGGGTGGATTCATCGCGGACCATTGTAGGGGTCAACCCTTGACAGAATCTTGACATGCCCCAGGTGCTACACTTTTTGGCTCTGGTTCTCTCTCATACACCGCTCCATGTTGCCCAAGCTTCTCACTTCGATTTTCGGTAGCCGCAATGAACGACTGCTCAAGCAGTACCGGCGCGTGGTCGAGAAAATCAACGCCCTGGAGCCCACGTTTGAGCCGCTGACTGATGAGCAGTTGCGGGCCAAGACGGAGGAGTTCAAACAGCGCGTGGCCAAGGGTGAGACGCTGGACGACCTGCTGCCCGAAGCCTTTGCCGTGGTCCGCGAAGGCTCCAAGCGCGTCTTCAAAATGCGCCACTTTGATGTGCAGATGCTGGGCGGCATGGCCTTGCACAACGGCAAGATCGCCGAAATGCGCACCGGTGAAGGCAAGACGCTGACCGCCACCCTGCCCGTCTACCTCAATGCGCTGACCGGCAAAGGCGTGCACTTGGTCACCGTCAACGACTACTTGGCACGCCGCGATGCCGAGTGGATGGGCAAGCTCTACAACTTCCTGGGGCTGAGCGTGGGCATCAACCTGCCCCAGATGAGCCGCGAAGAGAAGCAGGCCGCCTACGGTTCCGACATCACCTACGGCACCAACAACGAATACGGCTTCGACTACCTGCGCGACAACATGGTCTACGAGCTGGCCGACCGCGTGCAGCGTGGCCTGAACTACGCCATCGTGGACGAAGTCGATTCCATCCTGATCGACGAGGCCCGCACACCACTGATCATCAGCGGCCAGGCCGAAGACCACACCGCGATGTACATCAGCATCAACGCGGTGGTGCCCCATCTGAAGCGCCAGATCGGTGAAGCCGACCCGCGCACCGGCGAAGGCGTGATCGAAGCCGGTGACTTCACCGCCGACGAAAAATCGCGCCAGGTGTACCTGACCGAAGAAGGCCACGAGAACGCCGAGCGCCTGCTGGGCGAAGCCGGCCTGCTGGCCGAAGGTGCCAGCCTGTACGACGCCGCCAACATCACCCTGATGCACCACCTGTACGCCGCCCTGCGTGCGCACCACCTGTTCCACAAGGACCAGCATTACGTGGTGCAGCAAGGTGAGGTCGTGATCGTGGACGAGTTCACCGGGCGCCTGATGTCGGGCCGTCGCTGGTCGGATGGTCTGCACCAGGCGGTTGAAGCCAAGGAAGGCGTGGACATCCAGGCCGAGAACCAGACCCTGGCCTCGATCACCTTCCAGAACTACTTCCGCATGTACGGCAAGCTGTCGGGCATGACCGGCACGGCCGACACCGAAGCCTACGAATTCCAGGAAATCTACGGCCTGGAAACCATCGTGATCCCGCCCAACCGGGTCATGCTGCGCAAGGACCAGCTGGACCTGGTCTACAAGACCTCGGCGGAAAAGTACAAGGCCATCGCCGACGACATCAAAGAATGTTACGAGCGTGGGCAGCCCACCTTGGTCGGCACCACCAGCATCGAGAACTCCGAGCTGCTGGCCGACATGCTGAACAAGATGAAGCTGCCGCACCAGGTGCTCAACGCCAAGCAGCATGCGCGTGAGGCCGAGATCGTGGCCCAGGCAGGCCGCCCCGGCATGATCACCATCGCCACCAACATGGCGGGCCGCGGCACCGACATCGTGCTGGGCGGCAACGTTGAAAAGCTGGTGCAGAACATCGAGCAGGACGAGTCCCTCGACGAGGCCACCAAGCAGCAACGCATCGCGGCCTTGAAGGCCGAACAGATCGAGCTGAACCAGAAGGTCAAGGACCTGGGCGGCTTGCGCATCATCGCCACCGAGCGCCACGAATCACGCCGCATCGACAATCAGTTGCGTGGCCGTGCCGGCCGCCAGGGCGACCCGGGCTCCACCCGCTTCTACCTGTCGCTGGACGACCAGTTGATGCGCATCTTCGCGGGCGACCGCGTGCGCGCCATCATGGACCGCCTGAAGATGCCCGAGGGCGAGGCGATCGAAGCCGGCATCGTGAGCCGCAGCATTGAAAGCGCGCAGCGCAAGGTTGAAGGCCACAACTTCGACATGCGCAAACAACTGCTGGAATACGACGACGTGTCGAATGACCAGCGCAAGGTGATCTACCAGCAGCGCAACGAGATTCTCGAATCCACTGAAGTGGCCGAGTCGATCAGCAGCCTGCGCAAGGGCGCCCTGACCGATGTGGTGCGCACCTTCGTGCCGGCTGAAAGCCTGGAAGAGCAATGGGATCTGACGGGCCTGGAAAAAGTCTTGAAAGACGAATGGCAGATCGAGATTGAACTGAAGAAGTGGGTTGAAGCCGCCAGCGCCGCCGATGACGACGATGTGCTGCAGCAAGTGCTCAAGGCGGGTGACGAGGCCTACACCACCAAGGTCGCCCAGGTCGGCAAGGAGCAGTTTGGTACGTTCGAGCGCATGGTGCTGCTGCAGGCCATCGACAGCCACTGGCGTGAACACCTGTCGGCGCTGGACTACCTGCGCCAAGGCATCCACCTGCGTGGCTACGCCCAGAAAAACCCCAAGCAAGAGTACAAACGCGAAGCTTTCGAGCTGTTCGGCCAGTTGCTGGACGTGATCAAGATGAACGTGACGCGCCAGTTGATGACCGTGCGCATCCAGAGCCAGGAAGAAGCAGCCTTGGCGGCGCAAGCCATCGAGAGCCGTGGCGAGTCCATCTCTAACGTCACCTACACCCATCCCAACGAGGACGGCAGCGTGGCCACCGAAACCGAAGAGGGCCGCAACCTGGCCGACGCCGTGCCACGCGTGGGCCGCAACGACCCCTGCCCTTGCGGCAGCGGCCTGAAGTACAAGGCCTGCCACGGCAAGCTCGCGTAAACCCGCACACCTGAGCACTCGGCGCTTGCCGAACCCAAGGGCCCTTCGGGGCCCTTTTTCATGGCCGCTTGCTCCGTTCGCGCCGCGCCACTGCCGTTCGCGCCACCGCGGTGGTGGTTCATCACAAGGCGCTGGAACAAGCGCTGGCCCGTCCCTATATTGCCCTGGCAAAAGCACACCACAAACGGCGCCTCGATGCGCCGCCAGGAGACAAGATGACGACGACAACCACTGGCTCGATGGCCATGCCACGGCGGCTGCTCGGCCGGACCGCCCCTGAATGGCTGTTCAGCCTGCCCACCATCACACTCTTGCTGCTGATCCTGCTCATCGGCACCGGCGAGATGATCCATGGCCAGTTGCTGAAATTTGGCGAGGTCTTCTTCCACGATGAGCGGGGCCACGTTCAGTACTTCATGATGCGGGCCGACCCGGTTCGTCCCACCTGCAATCCGCAGCCAAACGTCGATGCCGAGGTCGCGCGCCTGCAGACTGAACGATCGCGCAAAAGCACGGCCGACGACGACATCGATGGCCTCTTCACCGAGCAGTTGATGGACCCAACCTTGCTGCGCCAGTCGGTCGAGTCCACGGTGGCGCAGTGCCAGGCCCGGCACGCGCTGTACGAGCAAGTGGTCAAGCACATCACGCCCGCCGTGGTGGCCTACCGCACGGTGGAAACCAGCTTCTTTGGCCTCTTCCACTTTGGCAGCGAGAACCGCCCGCTGCTCCTGCTGTTGCTGCTCACGGTCACGTCCATCGCGACCACGCTGGGCTTTCACCACATCTGTTTGCGCCCACCCAAGTTCGAGCGCGATTTCCGCATGCAGGCCATCACGATGACGATGGCGTCGGCCCTGCTTTTCGTGTCGGCCATCCGCTACCACCAGGTCTCGGTTGACGCGGGCGTGCCGCTGGAAGCGCCCGTCCTGTATTACCTGTGGATGCTGCTGTTCGGCGTGCTGCTGGTGATCAGCGCCTACCGCGTTGTCAGGCCCGTCACCGAAGGCACCAAAGGCTTGGGCACCTGGGGTGAATCCTTGCAGTCCATTCCCTTGTTCGCCAGCATGGGGCTCATCGCTGGCGTTTACTTCTTGCTGCACGACCACCCCTCAGGCCTGGCCATCTACGTCAGCAAGTTGATGGACATCCCCAACCTGCCCTTGCAGCTGGCGCTGTACATCTGGGCCGGCATGCTGCTAAAGCAAAGCCGTCTGGTCGATCTGTTCATGAACATCCTGCGGCCCTGGAAGTTCTCGCCAGAGCTGCTGACCTACCTGATCCTGCTGGCGGCCGCACTGCCCACCGCCTACTCCGGCGCCTCGGGCGTGTTCGTGATCGCGGCGGGCGCCATCATTTACCACGAGGTGCGCGCCGTGGGCGGCAGCAGCCAGTACGCGCTGGCGGCCACGGCCATGTCGGGCTCGCTGGGCGTGGTGCTGCGGCCCAGCCTGCTGGTGGTGGGCATCACCATGCTCAACAAGGAGGTGACGTCGGACCAGCTCTTCCACTGGGGCGGCTACGTGTTCGTGTTGACCTCGACGATGTTCTTCATCGCCTCGCAGATGCGGCGCACGCAGCGCGTGAACATCACCCCCGCCCGCATTGCCGTGCCCGAAATGTTGCGCCAGATGGTGCCCTTGCTGCCGCACGTGGCCGCGATGGTTGCCGTGATTGGCTTCTACAGCCTCGCGCTGGAGACGCCCCTGAATGAAATCTCGGCCCCCACCATCATCCCTGTGATGATGATTGTGGTGCTGACCCTGGACAAGATCCTGGCCTCGCGAAGCCAGAGCAAGCCCACGTCCGATCAACCCAGCTACGCGGCGCATCGTCAGGCAGGGGTCGAATCCTCCATCCGCGTGGCCACCACCGAGACCGTCTCGCACATCGGCGCGTACATCGGCCTGATGATGCTGTCGCAGACCGTGGGCGGCGTGGTGGAACGGTCCGAGATCATCGACCTGGCGCCGCATCACTTCGCCAACGTCTGGGCCGCCATGGCCTTCCTGATGATCGCCAAGGTCGTGCTGGGCATGTTCATGGAACCCATTGGTGCCATCTTCCTGGTGTCGGGCACGCTGGCCCCCATCGCTTACCGCAATGGCATTGATCCGGTGCACTTCTGGATGATGGTGCTGGTGGCCTTCGAGCTGGGCTACCTGCTGCCGCCCGTGGCGCTCAACCAGTTGCTGACACGGCAGGTCGTGGGCGAAGACCAGATCGACGCGTCAGACCACGAGGTCGAGAACGCCGGCTTCCTGCAACGCTACGAGCGCTGGCTGCTGCCCATCGCGGTCATGTCCGTCAGCCTGGCGATCGTGGGCTTCGGACCGCTGATCGTGCAGCAGGTGGAGTGGCTGCGGTTTTTGAGGTAGAACGCACTCCATGTCCGACAGCGAATACCCCAGCGATCTGATCGTCCACGGCTCCATCCCTCGGACCGGGCGCTTCAACCTGCTGTGGAGCGTGTCCATCGCGCTGGTGATGTGGGCCATGGAATGGGCGCTGGGCCGCGACTCGCCCCACCGCTACGGCTTCTTCATCAACATGACCTACGCCTTGTGCCTGGGCTATTGGTGCTGGACCTTGCTGGGCATCGTGTGGCTGAGCGAGGCCCGCCGCCGCTGGAAGCAACTGCCTGACGCCCGCCAGCGCTTTGACCGCAGCGGCGTGTATGGCCTGGTGGGTTGGCCCGCGATCGTGCTGTGCGTTCTCTTTGGCATCCCGGTGGCCTGCGTGATGGGCGTGGCCATGGCCCAGGCCGCGCTGCACCTGCCGTGGCCATGGTCGGTGCCCGATCGGCGCCCACCCATCGGCGTGTCGATGGTGCTGTGCTACAGCTCAGCTTTGGTCACCTTCACGGTGGACTACCTGCGCGTGCGCCTGGCCGCCAGCGAGGTGCGCGCCGCGGCCGCCCAACGCCAGACCGTCGAGGCTCAGCTGCAATTGCTGCAAGCCCAGCTCGAGCCGCACATGTTATTCAACACCCTGGCCAACCTGCACGCACTCATCGCCAGCGACCCCTCGCGTGCACAAGACATGCTGGCCCACCTGATCGCCTTTTTGCGCTCCACCCTGAGCGCCACCCGCATCGCGGCCCACCCGTTGTCGGAGGAATTCAGGCGCGTGGCCGACTACCTGGCCCTGATGCAGATCCGCATGGGGCCCTGGCTGCAGATCGCGCTGGATTTGCCCGATGACCTGGCCAGCCTGCCCGTGCCCCCCATGCTGCTGCAGCCCCTGGTGGAAAACGCCATCCAGCATGGCCTGGAACCCAGCCGACAAGGTGGGCAGCTGACCGTGCGCGCACAGCACGACGGCGAGCACCTGATCCTCAGCGTGGATGACACCGGCCGGGGCCTGCAAGCCGCCCAACTCGTGCGGCGCAGCACCGACGGCTTCGGCCTGAGTTGCGTGCGTGACCGCCTGCAATCGCTCTACGGTGGCACCGCCAGCCTCAGCCTCACCGCCAAGCCCGCTGGCGCCGGCACGCACGTGTCACTGCGCCTGCCCGTGTCCTTGCCCAAGCCTGAGCTCATCGAAGAAACCCCCGCCCTGCCATGAACGCCACCGCCCTGATCGCCGAAGACGAACCCGTGCTGGCCCAGGCCCTGGCCAGCATGCTGACCCGCTTGTGGCCCGAGCTGACCCTGCTGCCCCCCGCGCAAGACGGTGGTGAAGCCCTGCAGCGCGCCGTGGCCGAACAGCCCGACATTCTCTTTCTGGACATCCACATGCCCGACCGCGACGGCCTGGATGCCGCCGAAGCCATCGTCGAGGCCTGGCCGGCGGAGCAGCCCCTGCCGCTGATCGTGTTCGTCACCGCCTATGACCAGTACGCGCTGGCGGCCTTCGAACGCGCGGCGGTCGACTACGTGCTCAAACCCGTGCAGACCACCCGCATGGCCGCCACGTGCCAGCGCCTGAAAGACCAGCTCAAGCTGCGCGCCCATGCCACGGACGACGGCGCCCTGGCCGGCACCCTGGAAGCCTTGCGCAGCGCCAGCCTGGAACGCCAGGCCGACGCCGCCCCAACCACGCCCCTGACCGTGATCCAGGCGGCCATGGGCTCGGGCTTGCTCATGATTCCGATCGAAGACGTGCAATATTTCGAAGCCGCCGACAAATATGTGCGCGTGATCACCTCAAGCACCAGCCCGGCCGGCGCTGAAGTGCTGATCCGCACGCCCCTGCGCGAACTGGTTCCCCGCCTGAACCCGCTGCATTTCTGGCAAGTGCACCGCAGCGCCGTCGTCAACCTCAAGGCCATCGAGCGCGTCAGCCGCACCAACGGCCGCATGCGCGTGCACCTGCGCGGCCGGGCCGAAACTCTGGAAGTCAGCCGGATGTACGCCTACCAGTTCAAGGCCATGTGAAAATCACAGCCTTCGCTGGAGCCCACTCACATGCCCGTCAACCTGTCCGCCCCCAATCACCAAGACCTGCACCCCGTTCCCGGCGTCAAGCTGGGCATCACCATGGCGGGCGTCCGCAAGGCCAACCGGCGTGATCTGACGGTCATCACCCTGGAGCCGGGCAGTGCCGTGGCTGGCGTGTTCACCAAAAACCGCTTCTGCGCCGCCCCCGTGCAGCTGTGCCAGAAGCACCTGGCCGCCAACAGCGACATCCGTGCCCTGTTGATCAACACCGGCAACGCCAACGCCGGCACCGGCGAAGACGGCCTGGTGCGCGCCCACGCCACCTGCGTGGCCCTGGCCCGCCACCTGAACATCGCCCCGGAACAGGTCTTGCCGTTTTCCACCGGCGTGATCATGGAAACCTTGCCCACCGACCGCATCCAGGCCGGCCTGCCCGCCGCATTGGCAGATTTGAAGGCCGACCAATGGGGCGTCGCCGCCGAAGGCATCATGACCACCGACACCCTGCCCAAGGCCGCCTCGCGCCAGATCAGCATTGGTGGCGCCACGGTCAGCATCACCGGCATCAGCAAGGGCGCCGGCATGATCCGCCCCAACATGGCGACGATGCTGGGCTTTCTGGCCACCGACGCCAAGATCGCCCCCGGCCTGCTGCAAGCCCTGGTGACCGAAGCGGCCGACGCGTCCTTCAACCGCATCACCATCGATGGCGACACCTCGACCAACGACTCTTTCGTGCTGATGGCCACCAACCAGGCTGCGCACCCCGAGATCACCAGCCTGGACAGCCCCGAGGGCCTGGCCTTGCGCGCCGCCGTGATCGCCGTGTCGCAGCAGCTGGCCCAGGCCATCGTGCGCGACGGCGAAGGCGCCACCAAGTTCATCACCATCACGGTGGAAGGCGGCCGCACGGAAGACGAATGCAAGCTGGCCGCCTACGCCATTGCCCACTCACCCTTGGTCAAAACCGCCTTCTTTGCCAGCGACCCCAACCTGGGCCGCATCCTGGCCGCCGTGGGCTACGCCGGCATTGGCGATCTGGACCAGACCCTGATCGAGCTGCACCTGGATGACGTGCACGTGGTGACCAAAGGCGGACGCCACCCCGCCTACCGCGAAGAAGACGGCCAGCGCGTGATGAAGCAAAGCGAGATCACCGTGCGCGTGGGCCTGGCCCGAGGTGCGGCGCAAGCCACCGTGTGGACCTGCGATCTGTCACACGACTACGTGACGATCAACGCCGATTACCGCAGCTGAGCCATAGTCCCAAGACCCAAGCGGGTTTTGGGGATTGAGCCTACAATGGGAAACCTTTCAAGGGGCCGACCAGGTTTCGACGTGGATGCGGATCCGAAGTAGGGCATGTCGAGCTCCAGTTTGCTCGTAAATCTGGCTGGAAACAAAGTAACTGCAAACGATCAAACGTTCGCACTCGCCGCTTAACACCGGTGAGCCTCACAACAGTTGGCCGATGGGCTGGGTCTGAGTCGTAAGACAAGGACTGTGAGGTCATACACATTGGCTGGTTCTCTGCCGGGTCACTCGGTAGAGAACGAGATTAAGTGACTGGCGGATTCTGTAGCGTGCCGCTGCGCGACAGAGTCCGTGAGATCCAAATCAGACGGCTACACATGTAGAACTGCTCGGTGATGGTTTGCGGACGGGGGTTCAATTCCCCCCGGCTCCACCAATAAAGCGTCCGGCAACGTCCGGAAGCATCCAGAAAGCCCTAAGAAATCAAACACTTAGGGCTTTTTTTCGTCCGTAGCAATCCGGACATGTCCGGCTGAATCCGGGCTTTCTTGTGGGTAAGGTTCGTGGGTAACGGGGCACTGTGCCAACCTGTTACCCGCACTACACTTACCCATGCCTGCGAAGAACGTCCTCAACAAGCTGAACGACATCGCCATCAAGAAGGCGGCGCCTCAAGACAAGCCCTACAACCTGTCGGACGGCGGCGGGCTCGGGTTGGAGGTGCAGCCCAGCGGGTCGAAGTGGTGGCGGCTGCGCTACCGTTTCGACGGCAAGGAGAAGATGCTGTCCCTGGGCGTGTACCCGGACATTGGCCTCAAAGACGCCCGGGAGCGCCGCGACAAGGCCCGCCAGGACATTGCCAAGGGCATCGACCCCAGCAGCAAGCGCAAGGCTGAAAAGAGCACCAAGGCGGAACTGGCCACCAACTCTTTCGAAGCCGTGGCCCGTGAATGGCACATCACCATCCACATCCCCAAAGTGACCGAGGCCCATGCCGCTCGCACCCTGGTTCGGCTGGAGCATGACGTTTTCCCCTGGCTGGGCGCCCTCCCCGTCGCCACCATCACCCCGCCCAAGCTGCTGGAGGCCATGCGGCGCATCGAGGCCCGTGGCGCCATCGAGACCGCACACCGCGCCCTCCAAGCCTGCGGCCAAGTATTCCGCTACGCCATTGCCACTGGCCGGGCCGAGCGCAACCCAGCAGCCGACATCCAGGGCGCCCTGCAGCCGGTCATCGTCAAGCACATGCCGGCCATCACCGACCCCAAGCGGGTGGGCGAGCTGCTGCGCTCCATCGAGGCCTATGAAGGGATGCCGGTGACACGGGCCGCCCTCCAGCTGGCGCCGCTGGTATTCGTGCGCCCTGGCGAGCTGCGCAAAGCCGAATGGGCGGAGTTCGACCTGGACGGCGCTGTGTGGCGCATCCCAAGCGACCGGATGAAGCGCAGCAAGGCGCAAAAGGCCATGGGCACGCCCCACCTGGTGCCCCTGTCCCGCCAGGCGGTTGAGATCCTGCGCGAGCTGCAGCCCCTCACCGGCCATGGTCGCTACGTGTTCCCCAGCCTGCGAACCGGTGAGCGCCCCATGAGCGACAACGCCGTGCTGTCCGCCCTGCGCCGCATGGGCTACCCCAAAGAGGAAATGACCGGCCACGGCTTTCGGGCCATGGCGCGCACCATGCTGGCCGAGCGCCTGGGCATTGATGAGGCCGTGATCGAGGCCCAGCTTGCCCACAGCGTGAAGGACAGCCTAGGCCGCGCCTACAACCGTACCGAGTTCGTGGAGCAGCGCCGAAGCATGTTGCAGACCTGGGCGGACCACTTGGATGGGCTGCGCAAGGGTGCCGACGTGGTGCCGATCAAGGCGGGCATGAAGAATTGAAATGGTAATACTTAATTCGCTTGCGTTCGTTTTAATTCAGTAATACATTAACATCATGGAAAACAAGCCTACGGGGCGTGGTGGACCTGGTCGAGGCCAGGGCCGCAAGCCCTTGAAGGAAGGCCAGGAAAGCGTGATCGTGCCCCTTCGCATGACGGCCGATCAAAAGGAAAAGCTTGCCCGGTTGGGCGGGGCTCAGTGGGTGCGTGATCGCATCGACAAGGCTAAGGAGCCGGAGCCCGAGGAAGAGTAGTACCGCCGCCTGACGGTGTCAGGCAATAGTGGGCCTGCAAGGTGGTGGAACACCAAGCAGGCCCTGACCAACCCGAGCTACGAAGGAGCTTGAAATGGCTGACGCAAATACTAATGGCAATGAAGAAGGTCCCGACGTTCTTGAGCTCTATGAGCAAGTGATGAAATGCAATGCACTTATCAAAGAGGATGAGGTCGATCAAATCGCCGACTTGGTGCTTTCCAAGGAGCTCGTTATCCGGGCTTGGAGGATGGCCGCTTGGCTGGCCGCCAAAGATGGCATCTTCTATCAAGAGCTATCGACCGATGCATCGAAGGCTAGCGCTCTAGTTCCAGCCATTGGTGCAATGCAGGAAACTGCAGAGCGCCTGCGGGGAATGGCGGAAATCATGGAGAGCGTCTCAGCCCGCGTGGCCGTTGCCGGCTGCAACCACGAGCAATTTAGAGAATGGTCTCACTGACATAAAGCCCGGCGCCTCAGCGGCACTGAGGCAATAGCGACCCAAGGCGAAAGGTAGTAGCTTTGCCCCGGGTCTGACCATCACTTGATCCATAGGAGATCGAAATGACAGCTACCGTAGATGTTAGCGGCTCTGCCGCGCCTACTCGACCAGACCTTGATCAGGCACTACAAGAACGTTTGGAGCTGGCCTGTCGCGCTACGTACCAAATCGATTCGCTGATCTACATGCTCCGGAGAGAGATCTCACACGCTTGCCGTGGCCATGCAATTGAAGAAGTTGGCACCAGTGCCCTGATTCGCCTCAAGGATCTCAACAACGTTGTGCTGTCTCTTGTGGGTGTTGAGCACCCCGTCGAGATGCTTGAGCTTGAAGAAATTGTGACCGGTCGTTGGCCAGGAGAAGACGCATGAGCACCGCCGAAACCTTTGGTCAGCCCGTGGAACACGTGGGCGCCGATCACTCTTTGCGTGCCGGTGCCGATGCTCTGAAAGAAACGCTCCAAGCCATCACGGAACTGTCCAACGACACGTGCTGCCAACTTGGCGAAGACGTTGACAGCCGCGACTATGCCGCCATGGCTGATGTCATTGTAACCAGCATCCAGGCCAACTTGATCAATGGTCAGGCAAGCCATCGAGAGGGGTACTTACGCGCACTGACTGATTTTCTAAGCGTCACATGCGATGGCTGCTCAATCCCAATGCATAACGAGTGGGACCCGATTGCCACCACTGAGTTGGCGTTCACTCGGCATCGACTGAAGACGGGTGCTCAAGGGCGGCCAACATCATGAGCGCATCCAAGGGGGGAAGCGCTCCAGCAATTCGCTACCGGCCAATCTATGGCGGCATCTTCGGCAAGTCCGGCGAGTACATCATGAGCACAATGGCTTGCGTGGAGCGCGGCCTTCATTCCATTCGCTACATGGTGCTGCACCCGAAGTCTGGCGGCGTTCTGTCCGTGGCCAACGATAAGTCAGAAGCGCTGGCCCAGGCTCGCCGCGTCCTCAAGGCTGCGGCCCAACTCACGAGCGCCAATGACGACGTTTTCGCCCAAGGCGCGCTGTGGGCAGAGCATGAACTGCCAGAGCCTGTGCCAGGAGCCACCGCGAGGCCCAAGGCTGTGCCACGCAGACGGCGGGAAGTCTTCGACAAGTCTGAAGGCAAATGCTTCTATTGCGGCAAGGTGCTGAGCCTGGATGGCAAATGGCACATCGAACACCAAATGCCACGGGCATTGATGGGGCCTGATGAGCTCATCAACCTTGTGGCTGCCTGCGTGCCTTGCAACCTCGCCAAAGGCGACAGCACCGCCCTCGAATTCCTTGCCATTGGGAGATCGGCATGAGCAAAAACATGATTCCATTCGGCGTGAATAAACACACCGACAAATCGACACGCCGCACTGGTGATCCAGCCAATTTAGTGCCCCTGCGCGAGGTTATGTCTTCTATCGACATTGACACCATTGAATGTCTTGAGCGCCTGCTGAAAGAGGCCAAGGAAGGCAAGATCATTGGCCTTGCCTTTGCCGCCCTGATGAAACAGCAGCGCTATGTCTCCCACACTTGCGGCGAGGTCAATCGGCAGCGGGTGCTGACCCGAGGAATCTTGCGAGAGCTTGATGACAAGCTCGCCCGGCCGCTCCCCTAGGGCAATGCGGCACAGGGTCTGCATAATGTTTACGCCCCAGCTAGGCAAGGCCGCAAACCTTGCTGAATGACACGGCCCCCGACGTGTACTGCTGGGGCTCCTTATCCGGGGTGCGCACGGGGGTGCATGTTGGCCAAAAGACCGAATTTTAATGAGCTGTTCCAGCTAAGAGGCTATCTTGAAAGCTGCCAATCAGCAGCAACCCCGCCACCGATTCTTGAGATTTCCAAGGCTGATATGGGCAGCAATCTAGGCCTCCTCGGTCTATTCACGCCACCTAAGCCAAAGTCGCCGGGGCCGACAGCCATGACATTGCTAGGCGCGCCGCTCTATCCAGAGAAGTTAGCAGACATGCTGACTTCAATAGGGCCAGAGATCCCAGATGATGGGAAGCGCCTTGGGGAACGGCGGGAAGACCGCGTGGCGCAATTGGAAGCGTGGTTGCAGAATTTTGTTGCTTTCTCCTGGCTACAAATGCAACCTGCCATTCAAAGTGCTTTGAAATCCTTTGACGCGATAAGAAAACGAAGAAAAACCGAGAAAGCCTTTGCCGATGACATAGCCATTTTTCGTTTTTGGCAATTGGCGGCCTGTGCTGCCACCTTCATGGATTCGGATTTTCGTAGCCCACCCAATGCTGATGAAAGGGCCCAAGCTATAGCAGCGGCGAAGCGACTCAGGAACATAGCTTCGACAACCACGTTGCTGAATGAGGCTGGAATCAACTACCCCGAATCAACAAAGTTCCTGCAAGGACTTGCAGCCCTAGAAGCCATCACCAGCATTGAGCGGCGCGAACGCGTGGACTCATACACAAATGACCGCAAGTTCATCCGTCTGTTATCTGAAGAGGCCGCTCGTCTATTTGGAGATATTCCGCCAGCCCTGATCTATCAGCTCTCAGCGCTAAAGGTAAAGAATCCAGATAAGACAGCCGTCACAAAACAGATCAGCGAGTACAAAAAGGAAAAGGCCGCCACAGTGTGAGAACCGGCCCGGATTGCGGCCTCTTTGAACATGCTCATAGCGAGGCCAATTTAGGGCCAGTTCTGGCACCCAAGAAATGGGGCGGCCCAATCATATTTGCGCATCCGTTCGATGAATCTCAATCGTGCGGGTGCGGCCTAGAACGGATTCATGTCGCACTCGCAGGAGAGCTACATGTCTTTCGCAAGTATTCCTGCCGGTGCACGCTGCTTGGCCCCCGCCAAGGCCCGCGCCAAATTCGACAAAGGCAACACCTGGCTGTGGGACAAGGTCAAGAACGACCCTGAGTTTCCCAAGCCCGTTTACCTCGGCCCCAAATCGCCCGTCTTCATTGAACAGCAACTCGATGCATACATTGCAGCGAAAGCTAGTCAATCGATGGTCGCTGCTTGATTGGGGGTCAACATGCATACCCCAACAAATGCCGCCAAGGCAGGCGAAGCCATTGCCGAAAATAGCGAGACCCGAACCACCGCGCCAACGGTGTCGGGCCTCAATCAAAACAGCGAACACCTGAATCATACCGATCTAGCGCATAAACGCAAGACGGTGAAGGACTCCCGCACGGAGGTCATTGCGAAGTCCCGCAGTGCACGAATCGGCCTGAAGGTCTACGCGGCCTCGCCCGAAAAGATCGCGGCGCTGCACGCGATTCGCGACTCAATTCCGGGCACCGCAAGCGCATGTCAGCGAACTCGCTTGCTGACAGCAATCCAAACGCTTGGCAGCGTTACCGTGTTCGAGGCGCAGCGCTGCCTGGACATCGCCGACCCGCGCCCCCGAAAGCTTGAGTTAGTCCGTGAAGGCCATCCCATTCAACTGGCATGGGCTCGAACGGAAACAGAGGCTGGCGTGCTTCACCGTGTTGGCAGCTATTTCCTGGCCCGCGATGCCGCCGAGGAGGTGACGGCATGAGCTGCGCCCAAGTTTTGTCAGGCCCAAAAGCAATTGCGCTGGATACCACGCCAACGGCCCAGGGCAACCCGATCAAATGCACAGAGCCAAATGATCAACTTCAGGCCTTCGACCGGCTAAGGGATGGATTCGGCCGATTGGGGTGGCACTTGTATGCCCTGGGTGACGGCTCGGCGGTGGCCTCCTGCGCTGCTCGTGGCCTGCTCTCGCCCTGCCCCGACAACCGCGCCGCCGCGTCACTGCTGCGGATGCTGGGGGGCTGATGAGCAAACCAAAGCAGCGCAAGGACTCGGGCCGTGACGCTGGTGGCTTCATTGCGCTGCCTTGGTCTGTCATGGACTGCCAGGCCTACCAAAGCCTGTCCATGCACGCTCGCGCGCTTTTGCTTGAGGTCGCGCGGCAGTACGTCCGGGACAACAACGGGCGGTTGCTGCTGTCGCGCGCCTTCATGGCTGATCGTGGCTGGAAGTCGGCAGACATGCTGACCAAGGCCAAGCGCGAATTGCTGGACGGCGGATTCATCTTCGAAACCGTCAAAGGCCATCGGCCCCATAAGGCGTCTTGGTACGCGATCACATGGCAACTCCTCGACCGCCATCCCGGATTCGATCCTGGAGCGTTTGAGGCCTTCCGCAAGGGGGCCTATCAGCCGAGCCTGACCGTGCCATCTAAACCCAAGCCGACGCGGGACCAGCTTTATCGCAAATGGGACCAGCCCAAAAACGCAGTCCTTATCCCGCCCCACGGTACAGGAGGGCCGCAAATAGGTCCGCCCCACGGTACAGGGCCATCGCCCACTGTACCGCCCCACGGTCCTATTGCTCACCTTTTCACCCCCTCCTCTGTACCGCCACACGGACACCATCTAGAGATGCCATCTAAGGCGCTTGCAGCGTGAGCACGCAAGCAAAGGAACACAAACATGCACACCACACAAACATTCCCCTCTCTGTCCATCGAAGCCCTACCTAGCGGCCTATTCCGTCTTGAAGATGAATCCAGCATCGACGGCAGCATGGTGGTGGACCTGCACCCGGTTCAGGTTCAGACCCTAGCTGCAATGGTGGGCTTCACCATGCCGAACAAAACCACCAAGCTGTTGAACCGCCTGGCCGACCGGCTCAAGACAGTAGCCAAGCAGGCGCGCGATCTTGAAAAGATGCTGGGTGGGGCCATCGATGCAGGCGAAGGCGTCGGGCTTGAATTGACGGCAACAGAGTTCATTGCCCAGTCACTGGCCGACCTGGTGAGCGACATGGACTTGATCCAGTCCCCAGACATCGAGGTTGCACCCGGCGCCGAGAACGCTGGCGGCCAGATCTGCATCCCCATGTGAGGTGGCCTCATGACCAAGAAATCAAGCACCCTGGCGGCTGCCACCAAGAACGACCTCCCGGAGGTCATCCCTCCTGGCATGAGGAAAGTGACGGTCGTCAATTTCAGCCCGCTCGCTAACGACAGCGACCAAGCAAACGCCGCTTTCTGGTTGGACCCAGCCACTGCTGCGGCCAGTGTCATCGCCCCGTTTTCCAAGCCAGCAATGCCGGACATCAATAGCGACGCGTTGGTAACCAAGCTGCACGAATCAATGAAGCCGGACGCCTACAAGGAGCAAAGCCTGGCCATGCTCTACGGCCAGGCCATGGCACTGCAGACCATCTTTGTGGAGTTGTCCCGACGAGGCATCAAGCAGGACGCGTTGCTGCAGTACGAAGCACACATGAAGCTGGCCATGAAGGCGCAGAACCAGTGCCGCATGACGCTGGAGAGCTTGGCAGCGGTTCAAAACCCGCCCGTGGTCTATGCCAAGCAAGCGAACTTTGCCAATGGGCACCAGCAAGTCGTGAACAACGGGGCTCCAGCGCAACCCACCACGCCCACGGCAAAACCAGAAACCACGCAAAACCAACTTTTGGAGGAATCACATGGCGAACGGCTGGACCTCGGAGCGAAAGCAAAGGCAGGCGGAGCTGATCCGCTCATGGCGGCCATGGGAGAAGTCCACCGGCCCCAAGACGCCCCAAGGCAAGGCAAGCGCCTCTCAAAACGCGTTCAAGGGCAATCAGCGCCAGCTTGAACGGGAACTGCTCAAAGAACTGCGGACATCCCTTCGCAAGCAACGTCACTTCATCAACGATTTCAGTCAAGACCATGAGTAGGCATCAACACATGTCAAAGGCCATCCGCCCACCAATCGACTATGGCCACGCGGCGCGCGCCATCCTTGCCGAAACAAGGCCACTTGAAGCCGGTGATCCCATTGAAGCCGTGATGCACGCTTGCGGCTTCCCAATTGGGTTGCCGCCAACTGTGCGGCTGCACCCTCGCCTTCCTTTCACTCTTGGCACAAATGAGGTGTTGGGCCATCACCCAGCCGTGGTGTTCCCGCTGAGCAGGGGCGACGGCGAGATAGCAGCTATCGAGATCCTGTATCTGGGAGCCACCGGGCTCGCACCAGTGCTGGAGCCTTGGCAAACACACTGGTTCAGTGAGTCGATCAGTGAAGGCACGTTCTTTCAACTGAGCGACGAGACCCCAGGCGTCGTGGGCGTCACGGTGGGCATCACCGATGCAGTCGCGGTGTTGCGCATCAATGAATGTCTGACGGTGTGCGCCGTACAAGGCTGTGAGGGGCTGGAGGCGTTCGACTGGCCCGGCGACACCCTGCATATCGACGTGTATGCGACAGACCAAACCGAAGCGGCAGGCCACGCCCTAGCTGCTCGCGCGATCCATGCGGGACTGACTGCGGCGGTGCTGATGCCAGCCACGCCAGGCGCCTCATGGTTCCAAGAACTTGCGTTTGCCGGTGCCATTCCGTGCGACGACCAGAGCCAGGCAAAGGCGGATGCCGCCCGCCTGGATGACAACCACGACGACGAACGTCAATGAAAGGTGAATCAAATGGCGATCTACGATGACATTTACAACCAACCGCAGCCTGCCCCCCAAGGCGGACTTCTTTCATCTGTTCAGGGCCTGTTGTCCACTGCCGGCAAGTTCTTCGGCTCGCCAGTTGGGCAGGGCCTGCTGAGTACTGGCCTGTCTTATGCGGCCAATGCTGGCCGCAAGGGAATGGGCAAGTGGAACACCCTGGGTGCAGCCGGTTTGTCCGGACTGAATGGGTACACCGGCGCAGTGAACCAGGAGAGCGAGGACGCGCAAAGCAAGTTGCGGCAGAAACTCGGTGACGCGCAGGTTCAAAACCTGACCACCCACAACCAGTCAGCGGCGCTTGACCTGTTTCGCAAGCAGCAGCAGGTTAACTTCTGGAACAACCAAGGAGGCCAGGCACCCAGCGTGCCCGCAACTCAGCCCGCCAGCGTGAACAACGGCGGAACTAGCGCAGAGGCATCCTTGCCCCAACTTCCGGCACCCATGACACAGCCCCCAGTGCCTCCTCAAGCTCAGCCGCAGCCAATGCCCAAGGAAGCGGCGCCGCAGCCCGAGCAAGGGCTATTTGCCACCATGGGTAAATTCATTGGCTCACCGGTCGGACAAGGCCTGCTCAGCAGCGGCCTAACCTACGCCGCCAACGCGGGACGCAAAGGCGTCGGCCCATGGAACAACGCGGGCGCAGCAGGCCTGGCAGGGCTCCAAGGCTATGAGGGCGCACAACAGGCGCAGCAACAAGAAGCACTGGACGGCCAACGCGTCAAGCTCTTGGGCGCGCAGCACCAAGGCATCCAAACCCAAAACGATGCCGACAGGCTCGAACTCGACCAGAAGCAGCGCAAGGTCAACTACCTGAGCGGCCTGCCCTCCACTCCAGGCGGCGAGAACGCTGGCCCCGCCCCAGCCACGGCGCCGCAAACTCAAGCGGCCAACGCTCCCCAAGCTGGCCAGCCCCGCATCAACCCTTTGGATGCCTTGCGCCACGGCTACAGCATCGAAGAGGCCCGCGCGCTCGCCGATATGAACACCTGGGGCGCCCCCAAGGTTTCCCGATATGTCGAAGCCCCCTCAGCAAGCGGCGGCATTGAAATGGTTGGGCTGGATGAATACGGCAAGCCCATCAACACAGGTGTGAAGCCTTGGAAGGAGCCCGTTTGGCGCGACACGGGCGGGCAAGAAATCGCACTGGACCCCGTGACACTGCGGGAGGTCAAAAGTCTGCCCAAGACGATGACGCCTGGCGAAGTCGCATCAGATCGGCGTGCCGGCCAGCGGATTGCGCTTGACCGCGATCAACCCCGTGGGGTCGTTGTGCAAACCGACCAAGGCCCGATGTTGGTTGATCCACGCTCGGGGGCTGGCTCGCCTATCACTGGGCCAGATGGAAACCCCGTGTCTCGCCCGCTTGCGGCAATCCCTGGCGCGGCAAACACGGCCATGCTTGCCAACTCCCAGAACCTGGCCAAGATTAATCAGGCCATTGAACTTCTGGACGGGAAAGATGTTGGCGCGCTTAAGGGCGACAAGAGCGCAACCGGCTGGAAAGGCTACTTGCCTCAATCGGTGCTCAATCGTGCCGACCCACAGGGCACCGACGCCAGAGCGATGATTTCCGACATTGGCTCCTTGGTGTTGCACGACCGCAGCGGCGCAGCCGTGACGGCTTCGGAAAGCCCGCGCCTGTTGCCATTCATCCCTTTGGCAACGGACGATGCGGCGACGGCCAAGAAGAAGCTCACGCGGTTCAAGCAACTGTACGAACAAGAGCAGCAAGCCATGCAGGACATGTACAGCCGGGACCAGGGCTACCGGTCCAACCCAGCGCCACAGAAAGCCAATCGCCCGCCATTGGAACAGTTCAATGGAACCAAGGGGCAGCGCCCGTCCCTGTCGAACTTTGAAAGGAAGTGATCATGGATTTTGATATTGAAGGCGCCAAACGCGCCGGTTATTCCGACCAGGAAATTGTCGAACACCTGTCCAAGCAATCCGGCTTTGACGTTGCCGGGGCTCGCAAGGCCGGGTACAACGACGCCGAGATTGTTGGGCACATGCAAGGCAATTCCAAGCAATCGCAGCCACAGGAGGAAGGCCGCAGCCTGGCGCGATCCGGCGCTGAAGGCCTGTGGCGCAGCGCGGCCGGCATTGGCGACACCTTGCTGTCTCCCGTCAAGGCAGGCGCCAAGCTTGTCGGCGCCGATGGCGTGGCTGAATACCTGGACCGTATCCCCGAGGCCATGAGATGGATGGATCAGGAGAACGCCAGCAATCCGATCTCTTATGGCGCCGGGCGCCTTGTGGGTGACATCGTCATGACCGCGCCCATTGGCGGCGTGGCCGGTGCTGGCCTCAAGGCAGTCGGCACGCGCGCTGGCCTGCCGATGCTGGAAAAGCTGGGCACCTCCGTTGCGACGGGTGGGCTTCGCACTGGAGCACCCGCCGCCACAACGCTGGCAGGCAAGGCGGGCAATATGGCAATCCGCGCGGGTGGTGGCGCTGTCAACGGCGGGCTGTCAGCTGGCGCCATCGACCCCGAATCGGCCGGGACTGGCGCAATGATCGGTGGCGCGCTCCCTCTCGCCGCTAAGGGCGTCAGCACGCTCGCCCGATCAACAGCCAGCGGTGTTCGGAAGGTCTCGGATGCCATTGCGCCACTGAACCCTAAGAACGACCAACGCATACTTGGCAAATTCATGAGCCAGCAAGTTGGCCCCGAGCTAGACGGCGCAGTAGATGCGCTGCGCAAGTACAAGCAGACCGGCCCAGCCGTTGCGGGCTATCAGCCGACCACGGCCGAGGTGGCCAGGGTGCCAAGCCTTGCAGCGATGCAGCGCACAGCTACAGCGGTCGATCCCCTTGCGATGAATGGCTACAGCAACACGGCCGCACGCAATCAGGACTTGCTGGTGAGCGAGTTGGAAGACTTGGCGGGCCGAGATGGTCAACGCATGTTCACCGAGGCGTCACGGGACACCACGGCCAACAAGCTCTATCAGCAGGCGTACAGCAACCCAATCGATCCGGCATTGATCACCAAGCCCGTGCAAAAGCAGATTGACAGCCTCGTGCAGAAGCCTGCCATGCAGGAGGCTATCAACCGGGCCAGAACGCTTGCAAAGAATGAAGGCCTTGACATCAGTGGGCAAGCTGGCTCGCTGCGCGGCTTGCACTACGCCAAGACAGAACTTGACGCAATGATTCGGGACGCTGCAACTCCGAACCAGAAGCGGATTCTTTCTGGCCTGCAAGGCGATCTTCTGAAGGTGCTGGACAAGCTGAGCCCCGACTACGCTGCAGCCAGGGCCGAGTACGCAGCCATGAGCAAGCCCGTCAATCAATTCGATGTGCTTGAGCAAGTCGCGCAAAAGGCGATCAGTCCAAAGCGCACCCTCACGCTGAACGCCTACAACCGCGCCAGCGGCGACAAGACGGCACAGGCGGCGATACGCAATCCCAAGGCGACCATGGCGGACGTGCTGGAGCCAGGGCAGTACCAACGGCTAGGGTCAGTGCGCAGCGCGCTAGAGGGGCTGGACTTCACCCAGAACGCTGGCCGTGGCGTTGGCTCCGATACTGTTCAGAAGTTGGCCACCGCCAACAGGATGCCAGGCGCCCCCGTGGGTGGATTGCTTGGCAAGATCCCCGGCACCACCATGATCGGGGGCTTGCTGAGCAAAGGTGCTGATGCCCTCTACAGCTCAGCCAACCAACGATTGCAAGAGCGCCTTACCCAAGGTCTGCTCGATCCGTCTGAGGGGCTGGCGCTGCTTGAGGCTGCCTACCCCCAACTGTCCAAGCCGGGCATGGCCGCTGAATTCCTGGCTCGGATTCAGCAGCAAGGCGAACGCGCTTTGCCTTTGGCCTTCAGAAGTGCACCGGGGGTACTTGCGCAGTAAAGCCATCGGCAAGGCATCACGCCTTGTCTGAGGGGATCTGCCTTTGAGGCGCCACCTCTTCGACGTAGCCCATTTCCTTGGCGGGCTTCTGTTGGGGGGTTGGCGCTTCTTCTCGCGGGAAGACGCTTTTCCCGGTCCAGCCTTCATAGGCGCCAACCACTGCGGCAATGACCACCACCACAAGCAGCTTGAACAGCAGGTAGTCTGTAAAGAGGTCTTCCACGGCCTACTCCTTGCGGAGATCAAAGACCTGATCTTACCCAGGCAGCAAGGGCCGAAAGTGGGTCAATTGAACTGCTACATCGACTGAGGTCAAGAAGCTGGAGGCCGAAGCGATCGCGAAGGCTGATCAGTCGATCAGT
This sequence comes from Aquabacterium sp. CECT 9606, assembly GCF_918741295.1. Taxonomy (GTDB): domain Bacteria; phylum Pseudomonadota; class Gammaproteobacteria; order Burkholderiales; family Burkholderiaceae_C; genus Aquabacterium. The sequence goes on along the minus strand of NZ_CAKKNB010000004.1, from coordinate 4,544 downwards.
TCGTAGTATGTCTGCCTACAGCGCCCCCCGAGCAGGGGACTGGACGAGCGACTATCTAACTACGTGGCTGGGTATGATCTGCATTGATGCCGCTTACACACCAGGGAGAAGCCAAACATGCGTTTTCAGCGCGAATTCTTTGCCATCGCGTTCAGCCTGGCCCTTGCCAGCCCCGCTTGGTCCGACATCGGCTACACCGTGCAAATTGTCGGTGGCAGCGGGCTTGCAATCAATGCAGGGGGCTTGAATAACCTAGGTCAAGCCGTCGGCGAAGTGAGCCGCCAGAGCACGGGGGACTTCATCGCGGTGAAGTTTGGCCCATCGGGTCGCGATTACATCGGCCCGAACAACGACTGGATCAACAGCTTCGCCGGCGACATCAACGATCAGGGCGAGATCGTAGGCTCGCAAGGCGCCTATCTGTGGACCCAGCAGGCCTACGTGTGGCGCAACGGCCAGACGCAGGCATTGCCGGTCGTGATCTCTTCCAGCGAGCCTGTGCGCAACGTGCAGAGCGTCGCCAACGCCATCAACAATGCGGGTGATATCGCCGGCTGGTATTCCACTGATGGCGGCAAGACGAACAACGCGGTGGTCTGGCACCACGATGGCTCGTTTGCCGACATCTCAGCGCTGACCAATGGCGCCCACGGCACGGCCGCCTATGACATCAACGAACGCGGAGATGTCGTTGGTGACACAACGGTTGACCAGCAGAGCTTCGTGCTATCCGGCACCCAAGTGACGCTGCTGTCGGGCCGCGCAATGGCCTTGAACAACCTTGGCTCGGCCATCGGATATTCGCGAGTCGGCTGGGACGCTAGAGCCACCGTGTGGGACCAGCAGGGGCAGGCCACTTTGCTGGACCAGCGTGAAACCGGCAATAGCAGCATTGCCCTTGGGATCAACGACGCCGGCCTGGCTGTGGGCATTGCCGATGGCTACCAGCCAGAAACCGGCAGAGCCATGCTTTGGCGCGACGGCGAGGCGATTGACCTCAACAGCCTCATTGACCCAAGTCTGAGGCTGCAACTAGGTAGCGCAGTGGCGATCAATGAGCAGGGGCAGATCTTGGCGCAAACCAGGTATCGGCAGGTGGTGGTGCTGACGCCTGTGCCCGAGCTATCGTCGGTTTGGATGATGGGCATTGGTGGACTGGCGCTGGCAGGGTTGGCCTGGCGGCGCCGGCAGAGCTGATTTGCTCCAGGCTCAGGACGCTGCGCTCAAGGCCCTCCGCCAATGCCTTCAACACTGCGACCACCTAGGTTCAAATCCTGACCCCGCAAGCCATCCCAGAGACTTTTGATGCGCCTGCCCCTCTGGGGACCTGCTTCAGGCTGGCCTGCCATTGACGCGCCCAAACCCGCAAGCCACTTGGCAAAGGTACTCCCGCCCTGTGGAGAGCCGTCTCTGGTTTGCATATCCTGTACTCGCAACCAAAGTAGTTTTGCCAAGCGAATGATGCCCGGCATAAACACGGGGTTGACGTTTGGTAACAGATCCCCGAGGCTAGCGCCCTCGGCATCCGCTGCCGAAGCCTACGGTGGGAGCCGAGCGGGGAGAAGTACATGAAGAAGCTATTCGCGGCATTGACCGTGCTGTTTGCAGTTGGATCAGCAATGGCACATGGCGGTGGCCTGGACAAAGACGGCTGTCATCACAACCGCAAGACCGGCGACTACCACTGCCACCGCTGAACTCGGCGTAAACAATTTCAGGGATGAGACATGGAACCGGCTTCAATGATCCTTGCCTTCATGCTGCAAAACCCACAGGCAGCTGCAGCAGCAATTGACAGCTACAACGCACCAGGACATGTAGAGGCATCACAGCTCCAAGCAAGTCTTGCGGACTTTGCGATTGAGGCGCTGAACTGCTATCACCACACCGCTCGTTTCCGAGGTGTTCAAGTTCTTGGGGCCCCTTGGCGCGAGCAGGCCAAGTTCGGCGCCGAGGGCTCCGTGGTGCTGCGAATCGATCTCGCTGGGATGACTGGCACTAACTACCAAATGATCGTCGCCGCTATGGCGAAGGGCAGCAGCTATAGAACCTTCGTCCTGAATGAGAACACCATGGTTCCGTACAACAAGAAGTGTCCTCTTGAGCGGTGGACTGCAGCCCAGTAGCCGGCCAAAAGGCGAGTCCTCGAAGGAAGATCCTCCATCAGAATGGGACCGAGCAATGCCACGTGACAACTGTCTTTCATGTCACTTCCTAAGCAAAGAGTACCGTGGTCCAGGCGACCACCCAGTTTCATTTGTCTTGTCTGAATCGGATCGTCTAGCCATCAAAGATGAGCCCTCCCGATCGTTTGCTCACTACACGATTTGCTGCCATATGGGCGTCTGGGATGAAGCGGTATCTGGCGCCGCCATCGATAGGCAAAAGGTCATTCTTCAAACGGAGCGTCGGCGTCAATGTTTTCACTTCCCCAATCATTCGGGCATGTTGTACCAGGCAGCAAAAGAGCTTCAGAGGCGGCAATCTGAGAACGAGCAACTAAAGCGCTCGAATCTTTATACGCGGGTTGGCTTGTGGGTTGCCGCAGGTGCCTTGGTGCTCAACGTGGTTGTTGAGTTCTTGAAGTTGCCCATGCTGAGCAACGTGGTCAAGCGCATCATTCAATGATGGTGGGCCAGTTTGATATCTTCATTTAACACCATGGAACTCTTCGAAGCGCTTAAGTCCGGGCCTGCCCTCTACGTGACCATTGCGGGCGCTCTTGCCGCATTGTTCAAGACTATCAAAGGAATTTTTGAGTTCCACGATGGGCACTTGCAAAGACGTAGCCTCAAGAAGCTAGCCTTCCTTGCAGACGAAGCCAAAGGGAACGAGGCTCTGCAAGGCTTGATAGCTGGCGCACGCGAGGAAGAAGTCTTTCGAGCCATCATTGGTCGAACCGCTTCTCCTGAGTTCATTAAAGTCGTCAGTCAGCTTTGGAGCACAGATAAATTCTCTCTGACTGAGCTGAGAGCCGCGCATATCTATTTGAAGGTCCAGGATGGTCGCATCTGGATTCACCTCGGCGTGGGGGCGGCTGTTGTGTTCTGGGGCAGTTTTTTCATCGTAGTGCTCATGGGGATATACGTTTCAACGGTGCTGGTTCCATTGCTCTATGTTCTTTCGCTTGCCACTTACGCATCAGCCCTATTGCTGTTCTGCGTCTACCTGTTCTTCGCCTGGTTTGTGGGCCGCGATGCCAGGGACGTGCTTGTTGCGCGACGCGTCAAAGCAAAGATTGAAGCACTGCCTGCACCGGCGCAAACGCCTAACGAAGACCCGGTCCCTGCGGCCTAGTTCCAATGCCAAAACTCATCCCCGCTACAGCCGGCCTAGCTTTACTACTGAGCCTCGCCGGCTTAGTTCATGCCGAAGAGAAGTCCGTCCCACTATCGGTTGCTCGCGCAGAGCTATTAGCAAAAGGATGGAAGCCAGTCGAGACATTCGGCGTTGACGCTGATGGTCGCCGCTGGAATCAGCAAGGCAATGCTGGCGAGATTTACCGCGCCGGCATCATTGAAGTTGAGGAATGTTCCGGCACTGGTCAGAACTTCTGCTCATTCAACTACGGCCGCAAGGGCAAGTGCCTGTTGCTGCAATCAAGGGGCGAGTTCAAAACTGGAGAGTACGAGCCACTGGTTTTCCGCCGATCAAGCACCTGCCCAACATCAGATTTAGACCAAGCCGCTCACCAGAAGTAGAAGATATGGGCGTTCAGCTTTCAGAAATTGAAGGACAACCTATAAGCACCCTTGTGGGCGCTTATATGGAGTGCAAGTCCTGCCGCATCATCGATCGGGACACCGACCGGATGACCCATGGGCACGTCTGCTCGACTTGCAAAGTTTCAGGAGATGGCTGCCGACTGTTCTATCCATGGAGCGTTACCACCTTGCTCGACATGATGCAGTCGTCATTTCACGCGGAGTTGCCTCCTAACAGTTGGCAAGATCACCAGCAGCGCGAAGTCTCGGTTGTTCTCTTCTTCTGCACTCTTCGCGAAGTCTTGCTCAACTATTTCATTGAGCGTGTTGCGCGTGCTCAACGGCATCCGGCTCCTGACATTGACCGGATGCTTAAGGACAACGCAACCTACATGCAACGGTTAACCAAGCTACTGCCGATGCTTACAGGGAAGAAGTGGGCAGAGATGTTGGCAGACGAATCTGCCGAGGCAAGCCTGGACTACTTGGCACTAGATCGACATGTCCACCTTGCGGCCAAACGCCGCAATGCGTTCATGCACGAAGGTTCTCAAGGCCTGATTGACCGACCGCTTGCTGAAGCCTGCATCAATCAGAGTCATGCGCTGATGGAACTCTATGCGGCCCTCCACAATAGACACGCGCATCCGCTCCTGTGGGCTCAAGACAAAACCCTAAGGCGAACCACGCTAGCAAAGGATCGACCGGTGGACTGAACCGCCCCGGGTTTTGTGGAGGCCGGTTGGTTTAAGTCAGGCAATGGTCTTGACCTGATTGGCGAGTTGCCGGTAGTAGTTTGCCTCAGCCTCGGCTGGTGGGATGTAGCCGATGGGCTCAAGC
>NZ_CAKKNB010000003.1 GCF_918741295.1 Aquabacterium sp. CECT 9606 | reverse complement strand
CGGCGGTGGCGAACATCAACGATGCGCCTACCGGCACAGTGAGCATCAGTGGAACTGCCACGCAGGGCCAAACGCTGACGGCCAGCAATAATATTGCCGACATCGATGGCCTGGGCACGATCACCTATCACTGGTACCGCGGCGGTGTGGATACCGGATCGACTGGCACGACCTATGTGTTGAGTGAGTCGGACGTCGGCGCCGTGATGACGGCGGTGGCCACGTACACAGATGCGCATGGCACCGCCGAATCAGTGACCAGCGCGGCCACCGCCGCCGTGGCCAATGTCAACGATGCGCCCACTGGCACGGTGACCATCAGCGGCACAGTCACCCAAGGTCAAACCTTGACGGCCAGCAACAACATCGCCGACATCGATGGCATGGGCACGATCACCTACCACTGGTACCGCGGCGGTGTGGACACCGGCGTCACCGGCAGCACCTACGTTCTGACCGAAGCGGACGTGGGCTCGGCCATGTCGGTTAAAGCGACCTACACCGATGGCCATGGCACCAACGAGGGTGTGGACAGCAGCGGCACCGCGGCCACTGCCAATGCCAACGACGCTCCAACAGGCTCGGTAATCATCACCGGCACGCCCGCCCAGGGCCAGACCCTGACCGCCAGTGACACCATCGCCGATGCCGATGGTTTGGGTGCCATCACCTACCACTGGCTGAGCAATGGCGTGGACACGGGCCTCACCGGCAGCACCTACACCCTCTCGCAGGCCGATGTGGGCGCCCAGATCCGCGTCTTGGCCACCTACACAGATCAACACGGAACGCCAGAGACCGTGTCCAGCGCTTCCAGTGCCAGCGTGGCCAATGTCAACGACGCGCCAACCTTGAGCTCAGGCAGCATGCTCATGTCGGCCAGTCCTTCCGTTACCGTGGACGCAGGCACCTTGCTGAGCACCGCCACTGACCAGGACGGCGACACCTTGAGCGTGCAAGTCATGAGCACGGTGACGCACGGTCAACTCACCGTCTTGAGCGATGGCAGCCTGCGCTATGAAGCTGCATCGGGATTCTCTGGCATGGACCAGTTCACCTACGTGGCGTTTGACGGCCAATTGCAAAGCAGTGTGCGAACCGTGGTGATTTCGGTGACCAGCCCGCCGGTGGATGAGGTGATCATCGTCAATCCGGGCACGGGCATCAGCACACCGACCAAGCCGTCAACCCCGATTGATACTGGCTCTGAGCCTGACGCGTCGACCCCCGTCACCCCACCAACGATCGATCCCATTCCCGACCCGGTTGTGGCGGCACCAGGCAAGGACCAGGGCAGCGGTGGCAACCCAGCCGTTGACCAAGGCAACTTGAATGACTTGCCCCCCACCGGCGCGTCTGGCGCCGCCAACTCGGGGTCGGCAAGTGCACTGGCCCGCTACCCGAGCACCGCGTCCTTCAATGCCGGCTACCAGGGCCAGGACTTTACCTTCCGTCTGGATCTTGGTGGGCTTGACCTGGGCTTCAACGCGGGCCGCGCCTTCATGGCCTCGATCAACGGCGTGAAACCCGTGGAGGAGGCATCAGGCGGTCTTGGCTTGAATCTGTCTTTGAACGCCAGCTCCGAGCAAGGTGGCTCTCACGCCTCGTTGTTGAACTTCACAGAAACGCCAGACGACCAATTGGTCAAGGTGCAGAAGGTGGCCGTGCAAACATCGGGGGCCGTGGTCTCGGTGGGCGCTGTGTGGTGGGCGGCCCGCATGTCAGGGTTGTTGGCCAGCTTGATGATCAGCACGCCTGCCTGGCGTTCCATCGATCCTCTGCCCGTGATGGGCCTCAGCAATGGGCCTGATGGCGATGACGAAGAGGCCGACGACCCCTTGGCCCCGCACGGCGAACATCAAATGGACGAAAAAGCGGCGGGTCTTTTCGGCGCGCAGGCGCCCAGCATGATGGCCCGTGACTTGGATCGCATTGGCTGAACGCCAGTGTTCAGGTCCGCCAGACCCGTGGCGGGCAGGCTTCCATTTGCCAAGCCACATCACGCCAGCCGCCCCTCACCGAGCTCAGCAACTGCATGATGGGTTCCACGCGGTCCGCCAGCACCCGCACCACCACCACTTCGTCGTGCGGGCTGGTGCAACCGGCTTGCGCGTTCAAGGCATGGGCATCGATCAAGGCACGGGCGCTGTCCAGCAAGGCATCACGGCGTGCACCGGACATGGCCTGGCCGGTGGCAAACCACAGCGTTGCCATCACGCGGTGACCCGCCCAGCCCAAGGGGCTGTCCAGCAAGCGGTGATCGTTCGCGCGGATGGTGCCCCGCTCCAGCCACACGCCTGGCAGGTCAATGGCCTGGGTGTAGTGGCCGTCGGCATGGGCCGGGTCGTCGAACAGCTCGCCCGCCGCTGGCAAGCCCAGGGCCAGCACATCCCATCCCATCATCTCGGCGCCAGGAGCCAGCTCGAACCGCATGCGGTTTTCGGCGCGGCAACCCCGGTAGGCGATGGTTTCCAAAGGCAGCCATTCCAGCCGCGCGCCACCGGCCACCTTGGCGATCAATGATTGCTGAGCCAGCTCGCCAGCACTGCGGTAAAAACGGGTGGCCCCCGGCGTGGTGATCAGGGCATGGCTGCCCGAGGCCAGGTTGGCGTTGATCTCCAGCACGTCACCGCCGGCAATGCCGCCCGGGGGATGCACCAGGACGTGGTGGCAAACGGCATCGCCTTCCGGGTAAAGGCGCTGCAACACGCGCAGTGGACCGTGGTGCAGGTCGTGGGCGATGGTGCGCTGGCCATCAAGGCGGTAATCCAGGGTCAGGTGGCCAAGCCAGCTCATGGGCAACAACTACAAAGTTCAGTGCAAGGCGCTCAGTGTAGTGGCCGGGCAGACTCGTGCCAGCCACCCAGCACCCCCCGTGTCAGGGCGGCCAGCGCGGCGAACAGTCCAATGCCCGTCAAGGTGATCAGCACCAGCGCGGCAAACATGCGCGGGATGTTGAGCTGGTAGCCCGATTGCAGGATCTGGTAGGCCAGCCCAGTGCCCGTGCCCCCAGTGCCTGCCACGAACTCAGCCACCACCGCGCCAATCAAGGACAGGCCGCCCGAGATGCGCAGCCCCGCCATGAAAAAGGGCAGGGCGCTGGGGATGCGCAGGCGCACCAACCATTGCCAGCGGCTGGCCCCTTGCAGCCTGAAGTAATCGGCCAGCCCCGGGTTGATGCTGCGCAGGCCGGTGGTGGTGTTGGCAATGATGGGGAACAAGGCCACCAGCGTGGCGCACACCACCATCGACCAGGTCGGGTCCTTCACCCAGATGATGATGAGTGGGGCGATGGCCACGATGGGCGTGACTTGCAGCAGCACCGCATACGGAAAAAACGCGGCCTCAATCCAGCGGCTTTGTACAAACACGAAGGCGATCAGGGTGCCGATCAAGATCGAGGCACCGAATGCCAGCACGGTGATTTTCAAGGTCACCAGCAAGGCGGGGCCCAACAGGGCCCAGTCGGCCACCAGCGTCTGGGCGATCAACCAAGGCGAGGGCACCAGGTAGGCCGGTACTTCAAAGTACGTGACCCAGGCTTGCCACACGCCCAGCAGGCATGCGGCCGCGAGCAGGGGCAGGGCCAGGCGCAGGATGGGTTCGCGGCGAGGTGAGACGGAACTCATGCGGCAGCCTTGGATGCGTCGCTCAGGCATTGGCGAAGGTGCCGCTCCAGCGTGTGGAAGGCTGGGCTGGCGCGCCAATCGTCACCGCGGGGGTAAGGCGCGCCAATGCTGATCTCGTCCACTATCCGGCCGGGGTGCGCCGCCATGACGACCACGCGCTGCGACAGGTACACCGCTTCACTGATCGAGTGCGTCACGAACACCACGCTCAATCCCTGGGCGTGCCAAAGCTTCAACAGCTCATCATCCAACCCTTGGCGCGTGATCTCGTCCAGGGCACCAAACGGCTCGTCCATCAGCAAAATCTGCGGTTCGGTCACCAGGCTTCGTGCAATGGACACGCGCATCTGCATGCCGCCCGACAGTTCGCGCGGCCTTTGCCCGGCAGAACCTTGCAGCCCCACCTGTGAAAGCGCACGCGCCACACGCGCATCGGCTTGCGGTCGGGGCACGTGCGCCAGGTCAAGGGGCAAGCGCACATTGGCCTGCACGCTGGCCCAGGGCATCAAGGTGGCTTCCTGGAAAACGAACGACAAGCGTTTGCCTTGCACGACCACGCCTCCGTGCGTGGGCAGCAGCAAACCTGCCACCATGCGCAGCAAGGTGCTCTTGCCGCAGCCCGAGGGGCCGAGCAGGGTGACGAATTCGCCCTCCGCCACCGACAGGCTCACGGGCAGCAAGGCCTGGGTGCCATTGGGGTAGATCTGCGTGGCCCCCTGTACTTCGATCGCTGAATGCATGCTCAAACCGTTGGGGCTTTGTTGCTCAGGGCATGACCTTGGCCGGGGCGATGAAATCTGTCCGGTAGATTTGTTTGAGCGGCACCTTGGTTGGGTCCACCAGCTTGTGCTTGACCAGCATGTCGTAGGTCTGCTTCATGCGCTCGTCGGTGATGATGCCGATGCCCAGCTTGGCCGCGTCGCCGCCCATCACCGTGCCGGTGTCTTTCAGGGTGGCAATGCCGTAGGCCAGTTGCTCGTCGGTCATGTTGGGGTTGTCTTTTTTGATCAGCGTGTTGGCGGGCGAAGGGTCCCCCGTCAGGTAGCTTTTCCAGCCCTCCATGGAGGCCTTGACGAAAGCCGCCACCGCCTTGGGGCGCTCTTTCAAAGTCTTGTCCATGCAGACCACGGCGGTGGCATAGGGCGGCCAGCCTTCATCGGCCAGCATGAAAACGCTGGGCTTGAGCTTGCCTTCTTTCAGGATGGCAAAGGGCTCGGACGCCAGGTACCCTTGTTGCGCGATGTTCTTGTCGGCCAGAAAGGGCTGGATGTTGAAGGTGTAAGGCCGCATCTGGCTGTCGGTGAAGCCGAACTTGGCTTTGAGCCAGGGCCAGTAGGTCACCATGCCCGCGCTGCCAATCAGCAAGGTGCGGTTTTTCAGCTCGGGCAACTGCTTGACATCGGGGTGGGCGATCAACACCACCGGGTCTTTCTGGAAAGCGGCGGCCACGGTCACGGCCTTGATGCCTTGCTCCCACGACTGGATGGTCTGGACGTCATAGCCCATCACACAATCGGCCTGGCCAGCCAGCATCAATTGCATGATGTTGACCTGCGGCCCGCCCATCTTCAATGTGACGTCCAGGCCGGCTTTGGCATACAGGCCTGTGGCCTGGGCTTGGTAGAAACCGCCGTGTTCGGCCTGGGCATACCAATTTGTGACGTAGACGAATTTTTCCGCGGCGTGGCTCAAGGGGGTGCACATCAAGGCCGACGAGGCCACCAGGGCCAGGCTTGTGCGCTGAAATCGCTTGTTCATGGGGGCGTCCATCGTGTGTTGCAAAGTGGGCGGGGCCATGCGCAAGTATGGCGCACCAGCGGGCATCAAGACGTTGCAGAACGCCAGCATTTCCAGTATGAACATCAAGCCCAGGAGCTTGTGAAGGCAGCCTACGGCACAGGCTGCGGTTTCGGCCCCGCCTGGTTCATTCAGTGGAGTGGGCGCCCGGGGCAGGTGCATCAAGCGCGGTGGGCGGTACCAGTGTGGACGCCTTGGTCGGCAAGGTGAAGAGGAACTCGCTGCCTTCGTTCTCGATCGCGCGCACGCTCAAACTGCCGCCCATCAATTCCAGCAGCCGTTTGCAGATCACCAGGCCGATGCCCGTGCCGAGGGTGGAGGTGTTCTCTCGGCCCAGCCGGTTGAAGGGCTCGAACAAGTGTTCGACCTGTTGCCGCGTCATGCCCAGACCGGTGTCCCTGACCCGAAAAGTCAACTGGCCTTCGTGCTCCTGCAGGATCAAGGTGACGTGGCCACCCGGCCGGTTGTACTTCACGGCGTTACTGAGCAGGTTCAGGAGTACCTGCTTGAGGCGGACGCGGTCAGCGCGCACCTGCGACACGCCGTCCTGCGTGATGGTGTCCAGGTGAACGCCGGCCGAGCTTGCCTGCGTGGTCAGCATCTGCTGGCAGTCACGTGTCAATGCGCGAACATCCACGTCTTCAATGAAAATGTCGATCGAGTCGCTCTCGATTTTCGAGACATCCAGCACGTCGGAAATCATCTCCAGCAAGTGCAGGCCGGATGATTCGATCTGGTTGACCATGCTCAGTTGCCGTGCACTGAGCGGATCGGCCGTGTTCATTTTCAGCACCTGGGCAAAGCCCAGCACAGCGTTCAAGGGCGTGCGCAACTCGTGGCTCATGCGTGATAGGAAATCGGTTTTGGCCTGATTGGCAGCCTCGGCGGCCACCTTGGCGCGGCGCTCTCGCTCTTGCAAGCGCAGGCGCTCGCCCATCTCCGAAAAGCCTTGCTCGAGTGCCACGAACTCGCGGCTGGTCACGGCATTGGAAGGGGGGCCTGGGTCCACGCCGCGCGACAGGTTGCCCATGCGCGCCAGCAGGCGGTGGGCGGGGTACACCACCTTGGCCAGGGCCAGCCGCCACGCCAGCCACATCGCGGCCACCGACAACAGCGTGTTCACGATCAGCAGCTTGATCAAGGACTCCTTCAAACCTGCATCCAGACTGGCTTTGGGCACGCCAACGGCCACGCTCCAGTCTGAAATGCTGGAACGGCTGAAAGCCGTGATCACGGGGATGCCATCCAGGGTGGTTGTCTCCAGCACGCCCTCACGCTGTTCTCGCACCATGCGGACCAGATCCGGCACTGCGGATTTGCCTTGAAAGCGGGCCAACTCGTGAGTGCGGGTGATCACCTTGCCCTGGCTGTCCAGCACCACGCCTATCCAGTTGGGTGGCAGGCGCTGGGCCAGCAAGATGTTGGCCACGCGTTCAGGAAAGATGCCGGCATTCAGGCCGTAGATGATCTGCCCGTTGCGCCTGACGGGCACGCCAATGGCCAGGATGGGCTTGCCCGTGGCGGGCCCGATGAACATGTCGGTCAACACCGTGGCGCCCTGGGTGAAGACCTTGTGCAGTTGAGGCGTCACGCCCTGGGGCAGTGGGGCGTTAACCGGCAAGATGGTGTTAATTTGCTGCCGCCCGTTGGCATCGGTCAGTACATAGTTGGTGATGTTTTGGAAGGGCTGGGCCTGCTTGGCCTGTCGGTAGAAAGCGGGCAGGTCATCGGCGTTGAGCGCGGCCGACGTGGCCAGCACACGAAGCCCTGATTCGATGCTGGCGATGTCGCGGTCCAGGTTGGCTGTGGCCGCGCGCGCAGTGGCGATGGCATTTTGAACGGCCCGCGCTTTTTGCTGCTGGTAGTCCGAGACGATGAAGTAAGTGGACATCAAGGCGGCAGGCAGGATGCAGGCCATGACCAGCAGGGCGAGGCTGCTGCGGATGCTCCAGGTGGCAGTCTGATGGGATGAGCCGGCGCCGCGCTTGAAAGTCCAGGTTTTGCGAGGACTGGCACTTCGTTGCACGAAGTTGATCATGGCGTGAATCCAGATGCATGGATGTCTTGAACACAGGCTGCCAGTGGACGGGGCAGCAACGGGCACAACTACAACACAACACAACTGTCCACCCGGCCAGTAGACCACAAGCTTGCACCGGGATGGCCGGATTCAGCGCGTCTGGCTGGCCACGAAACCGGCAAAGGCCGCCAACAATGGGGCAAATCGGTCGGCGGGTTCGGGTTGCAGCTGCTGCAGTGCCAGGCAGGTGGCCTCCAGCGTGGAGAGCTGGTCTGGGTGATGCGCCTTGCGGATCAGGTATTGCGAGGGTGGCGGTGCGTGCAGTGCCAGGCGCGGCAGCTCGTGCAAAGCGGGGTTCAGGTGCAGCATCTTGCGGCTTTTCCGCCACGTGCCGTCCAGCACCACCAGTCGGATCTGGCGCGGGTCGGCGGGCATGGGGGCAGAGTGGGCCTGTTGCTCATCATCACCTGGGTACAGCAGCACGTTGACGCGCTGGTCTGATTGCAACAATGCCTGCAGCTTTGGCGGGTCAAACAATTCACCGGTGACCAGGCGGCTGCCTGGCAAGCTCAGGTGCAGCAAGCGCGCGCTGCCTTTGGCCTGGGTCACTTCCAGCGGATGCTGAAGGATCAGTACATCGGTGTCTGTCAAAGTGGGTGTGACCCAGCGGCAGATGCAGGTGCTGTCAGGGCGCAGGCACCGGGAGCACGCCAGCCGCCCGGACTTCACGCGTGGGCCGCCAGGATCGCCGTCAGCAATTGCCAGGTGCGCGTCACCGAGGCCACGTCCACTGATTCGCCGGGGGCATGCGCGCCCCGGATGGTGGGGCCAAAAGAGACGATGTCCAGGCCCGGGTACTTGGCCGCGATGATCCCGCACTCCAGTCCAGCGTGGATCACTTGCACGCTCGATTCGGCTTTGAACTCGCTGCGGTAAACCTGTTGGCACAGCTTCAACAGCGCCGAGTCGGGATTGGGCGTCCAGCCAGGGTACTGTCCGTTTGATTCGGCCGCGGTGCCTGAAAGGGCCCACAGGCTGACGATCTCATCGGCCAAGGCCTGGCTGCCGCTGTCCAGCAGAGAGCGGACCATGAAATTGCAGCTGCCGCCATCAGGCTTCAAATCCACCATGCCCAGGTTGTTCGACGTCTCGACCACACCCGGCACGCGCTGGCTCATGCGCCGCACGCCGTGAGGGCTGGCGTGCAGGCTGTTCAGCCAGATGGTTTGGTCCTGGGGCGACAGCACATGGGTGGCCTGGGTGGCTTGGGCGCTCAGCTGCAAACCCGATTCCACACCCGCCAGCTCGTGGCTCAACAGACTTTGCCAATGCGCCATGTCGTCGGCCAGCTCGGTGCCGTGTCCAGCGGGCAGGGCCACGGTGGCAAAAGCTTCGCGGGGCAGGGCATTGCGGGCCGTGCCACCACGCAACTCGGACAACAGCATGGGGTAGCGGCCAGCCAGGCCATGCAGAACGCGCACCAGCAATTTGATGGCGTTGCCGCGCTCCTCGTGGATGTTGACGCCCGAGTGGCCGCCTCGCAAGCCGCGCAGAGATAGCCGCCATGCTTCATGGCCCGCTGGCAATGGCCGGGCCTGCGCTGGTCGTGACACGTTCACATCCATGCCGCCCGCGCAGCCCAGGTAAAACTCACCCCATTCTTCGGTGTCCAGGTTCAGCATCACGCTGCCTTGCAACACACCTGGGGCCAGGCCTTGCGCACCGCCCATGCCCGCTTCCTCGTCCACGGTGAACAAGGCTTCGATCGGGCCATGGGTCAAGCTGGTGTCCTCAAGCACCGCCAGGATCATGGCGACGCCGATGCCGTTGTCCGCACCCAGGGTGGTGTCTTCGGCGACCAGGTCGCCATCACGCAGCACCGGCTTGATCGGATCCCGCGAAAAATCGTGCGGCGAGTCGCTGTTCTTCTGGCAGACCATGTCCAGGTGGCCTTGCAGCACCATGCCTGGCACACGCTCTAGACCGGGACTGGCCGGTTTGCGGATGATGAGGTTGCCAGCGTCATCCACCTGGGTGGGCAGGCCGCAGGCGGCCGCCCAGTCGCGCAGGTGGTCGCGCAAGGCGGCTTCTTGTTTGGATTGGCGGGGAATGCGGCACAGTGTGGCGAAGTGCGCCCACACGGCAGTTGGTTTCAACTCGCTGAACATCAAGCTTCCTTGGGCTGGTCAAAAACCGCATTCTCGGTCAGCAGATCCAGCAAAGTCCTGGCCACCACTTTGGTGGCCTTGCGCAGGTCTTCCAGCACCAGGTGTTCGTCGGCGCGCTTGGCATTGGACTCGAACACGGTGCGCGGACCGGCGCCATAGATCACGGCCGGTATGCCTTGCGCGCAGTACAGGCGCACATCGGTGTACAGGGGCGTGCCCATGGTGGGAATCGGCTGGCCAAACACCGCATGGCCGTGTTTCTGGATGGCGTTCACCAAGGGTGCGTTGCCCGGCAGCGGCTGCAAAGATTTGGCCAGCAACAGGCGCTTGACATCCACCGTGATGCCAGGGAATGTGGCGGCGGCCTCGGCGATCACGCAGCGGATGTCAGCTTCAACCAGGACCGGGTCTTCTTCCGGGATCATGCGGCGGTCAAGCTTCAACACCACCTTGCCCGGGACCACATTGGTGTTGGTGCCGCCTTCAATGCGGCCCACGTTCAGGTAGGGGTGCGTGATGCCGGGTACCTTGGACGTGGTGCCCTTGTAGATGGCGTTTTGCGCGTACAAGGCATTGAGGATCACCGTGGCGCCTTGCAGGGCATCGATGCCCGTGTGCGGGATGGCGGCGTGGGCCATCAAACCATGCACCGTCACCTCCATCTGCAGACAACCGTTGTGGGCGGTGACCACCTCGTAGCTGAAGCCGGCGGCAATCAACAGGTCGGGTTTGGTCAGGCCTTGCTGGAGCAACCAGCCCGGGCCCAGTTCGCCACCGAATTCCTCGTCGTAGGTGAAGTGCAGTTCGACGCCGCCTTTCAGCGCGGGCGCACCGGCTTGCGCGGCGAGGGCTTCCAGCGCGCGCAGGGCAAAGCTGAAGGTGGCAAAGTCGCTTTTGCTGACAGCGCTGGCGCGACCGTAAAGCTTGCCGTCAATCACGTCACCGCCGTAGGGATCGTGGGTCCAGCCCTCGCCAGGGGGCACCACATCGCCGTGGGCGTTGAGGGCGACGGTGAGGCCGCCTTCGGAAAAATGGCGGCGCACGATGAGGTTGGTCAGGCTGGTGAGGCCGTATTGGCGCACTTCGGCTTCGGGCACAACATGCCGTTCCGCCTCCCAGCCGAAGCCTTGCAGCAGCTCGGCCGTGCGTTCGGCGTGGGGTGCATTGTTACCGGGCGGGGTGTCGGTGGGCACCTGCACCAGGGCTTGCAGAAAGCGCACTTCTTCGTCGAAATGGGCGTCGATCCAGGTGTCCAGGGCCTGGTAGTTGGATGAAATCGTCATAGGTTTTCCAGCAGGTGCATGAAGGCGTCCACGCACAGTTGGGCGTCGTCGCTGGTGATCGTTTCGAGCGGGTTGTGGCTGATGCCGGCGTTGCCGCCGCGCACGAAGAGCATGGCCTGCGGCATGACCTGGTGCAGCTTCATGGCATCGTGGCCGGCGCCGCTGGGCAAGGTGTAGGCGGGCAAGCCGGTGGCTTGAACCGCCAGGGCCCAGCGCGCCTGCCAGGCCGGGTCGCTGGGGGCGGCGGTGGCGGTCATGGTGCGCTCCAGCTTGTAATGCACGCCACGCCGTTCGCAAATGCTTTTCAAGGCGCCTTCCATGTCCGCAGCCAGGGCATCGCGCTGCTCATTGTTGGGGGCACGCAGGTCGACAGTGAACAGGCAGCGACCAGGCACCACGTTGATCGAGCCCTGCGGCACGTTGAGCACACCCACAGTGCCCACGGAGGGGCCATGAGGGCTTTGCAGATCCAGGCCCGCGCGGCGCTCCACGTACAGCAGCAGCTTGGCCACTGCGGCGGCAGCGTCCTTGCGCCGGTCCATGGGCGTGGTGCCGGCGTGGCTGGCCATGCCGATCACTTCGCCGCTGTAGCGCGCGCTGCCGTTGATGGACGTGACCACGCCCAACGGCATGTCGATCTCGTCCAACACGGGGCCTTGCTCAATGTGCACTTCCACGAAGGCCTTGTATCGGCACGGGTCGCGCTTGAGGGCCAGGATGGCATCGAGCTTGCCGGGCAGGCCGGCGTCCACCATGGCCTGTCGCACGGTGATGCCGTCGGCGTCAATCAGGTCCAGCCAGGCGGGATTGAAATCGCCGGTCAAGGCGCTGGATCCCAAAAAGGTGGCCTTGTAGCGCTGGCCTTCTTCTTCGGCGAAGCCCACGACCTCGATGCCAAAGGGCAGGCGCTGGCCGCGTCGATGCAACTGGCGCACGCAAGCCATGGGCACGAAGATGCCGAGCCGGCCGTCGTACTTGCCGCCGTTGCGCACCGTGTCGAAGTGCGAGCCGGTCAGCAGCCAAGGCTCATTGGGGTCGGTGCCTTGGTATCGGCCCACCACATTGCCCACGGCGTCCTGGCTGACCTCGTCAAAGCCGCAGTCGTGCATCCAGGTTTGCAGGTTCTTGGCGCAGGCCTGGTGGGCGGGGGTCAGGTAGGTCACCGTCAAATGGCCGGCCGTGTCGCCGATGCCTTCGGTGTGCTGGGCCAGTGCTTCGCACCAATCCCACACCAGTTCGCCTTCGAGGTTGCGGATGGCGAACTTGTCGTTCAGGCGGATCTCGGCGATGCGGTGGATGTTGCGCAGGCACTCGGCCAGCTCGAAATCTGGGTGGTTGTCCAGGCGGCGCTGGAAGATGGCGATGATGGCCGAGCGGCTCAGGCCCTGGCCACGCGGGCCGCGCACGGCCATGATGAAGGGCCAGCCAAAGCGCGCGTTGTAGTCCTGGTTGAGTTGTTGCAGCAGGTCGAACTCTTCGGCGGTGCAATGCGTGAGGCCTGCCTTGCTTTGCTCGTTGGTGGATTCGGCCGTGAGCTGGCCGGCCACGGCGGCCTTGCCCGCCAATTCGGGGTGGGCGCGGATCAGGCCCAGTTGCGCAGTTTGAGGTGCTTGGCGCACCACCTGGGCCAGGGCGTATTTCAAGTGGGCCAAGGTTTTGAAAGGCCGCTGCGCCCAAGCCTGCTCGGCGATCCATGGCGAGTGTTCATACACGCCGTTCAGCAAGGCGGTGAAGCCCGCCTGATCGGCATTGTTGAGTTGGTCAAGGGTGAGGCTCATGTCGGGTGCACCGCTTTCCAATGGCGGGCGATGTCCAGTCGCCTGCAAACCCAGACCTTGTCGCGCGCTTCAATGTGGTCCAAAAATCGTTGCAAGGCGCGGATGCGGCCAGGGCGGCCCAGCAGGCGGCAGTGCATGCCCACGCTCATCATCTTTGGTTCATTGAGACCATGGGGATCGCCTTCGGCATACAGCACGTCGAAGGTGTCGCGCAGGTAGGTGAAGAAGTCATCGGCTTGCGAGTAGCCTTGCGGCAGGCAAAAGCGCATGTCGTTCACGTCCAGCGTGTAGGGCACGATCAGTTGTTGCACGGTCTCGCCACTGGTCTTGGTGACAGGCATCCAGAAGGGCAGGTCGTCACCGTAATAGTCGCTGTCGTACTCGAAGCCGCCATAGTCGGCCACAAGGCGGTGCGTGTTGGGGCTGTCGCGTCCGGTGTACCAACCCAGGGGGCGCTGGCCCGTGAGTTGTTCGATGGCCTGCATGCCCAGGGCCATGTGCTCGCGCTCGGTGGCCTCGTCGATGTTCTGGTAGCTGATCCAGCGCCAGCCATGGCAGGCGATCTCGTGGCCCAGATCGACCAAGGCCTTGGTCAATTCAGGGTGGCGTTGCAAGGCCATGCCCACGCCAAACACCGTGAGCGGCAACTGGCGTTGCTCGAATTCGCGCAGCAGGCGCCACACGCCCACGCGCGAGCCGTATTCGTAAATCGACTCCATGCTCAGGTGTCGATCTGGAAACGCGGGCGGGTTGAACATTTCGCTGAGGAACTGTTCGCTGCCCTGGTCGCCATGCAGCACGCTGTTCTCGCCGCCTTCCTCATAGTTCAGCACGAACTGCACGGCGATACGCGCGCCACCGGGCCACTGAGCGTGCGGAGGTGTGCGGCCATGTCCGATCAGGTCGCGGGGGTAGGGGGAGTTTGTGGGCTTGGCGGTCATGTTTGAAGGGCATCGGCCAGCGTGAACTGGGGGACGCGGGGGTGTTCGGTCAATTGGTGTTCTACGGTGCTCAGGTGCGCTTCCATCAAGCGGATGGCCTCGTCAGCATCGCGCGCCTCGATGGCCCGCAGGATGCTCACGTGCTCGGCATTGGAAACGCCCGCATCGTCGGACGATTGGTACATCAGGGTGATCAAAGAGCAACGCGATACCAGCTCCTGGATCAGCTCGGTCAGCACTTGGTTGCCCAGCACCTCGGACAGGCGCACGTGGAAATCGAACAGCAGCTTGGTGCGCGTGGCCACGTCAATGCGGCTGACGGCCTCGCGCTCGGCTTTCAGATGCGCCTTCAGCCGTTTGATGTCGATCGGGCGGGCTTGCTCAACCAGCTCGCGCAGCATCTGGCTTTCGACCATGCGGCGCACCGCGAAGACCTCTCGCGCTTCATCAATGGATGGCTTGGCCACGAAGGCCCCACGCGCCGGCTCCAGCCGCACCAGCTTGAGTTGCGACAGGCGGATCAGCGCCTGCCTCACGATGGTGCGCGAGACGCCAAAGCGGTCGCCAATGGTTTGCTCAACCAGCTTGGCGCCTGGCTGCAGCCGGTGTTCCACGATGGCACGCGTCACGGCCGCAACGATGAGCTCGGTGCTCGACGACTCGCCCTCGGGCATGGACGCTTGGTCCACGGCCGTCAGGGTGTCGGCATCGACCTTGGTCAGACGGAGGTTCTTGCGTGAAGCGCTCATCGTGGTTAAAGTGTATACAGTTTTAAGCGTTGCCTGCAAGCCCACGCTGATCTGTCAAGGGCGGCCCGCGACTTGCAATGCCCTTTCACGAAGGCACATGCCGTGCCAGGACACCCAGCTCCAATGACCGACCCCAATCCCCCTGTTACCGCCGCGCCAACCGGGCGTCTTACCACCCATGTGCTGGACACTGTGCACGGCCACCCTGCCGCGGGCATGTCGGTGGCCCTGTATGTGATGCATGGTGAATGGGCCTTGATCAAGCAGGCCCGCACCAATGCCGATGGCCGCCTGGACGCACCACTGCTGTCTGGTCATGACCTGGTGCCGGGCCGCTACCGATTGGTGTTCGATGTCGAGGCTTATTTCCGCCAGATGGGTGTCGATCTGCCCAAGCCCGCCTTTCTGGGCCAGGTGCCGCTGGACTTCGGCATCGCCGATGGCACGGCGCATTACCATGTCCCGCTGTTGGTCAGCCCTTGGGCCTACTCCACTTACCGAGGCAGTTGATCGATGTTTGCAGACGCGGCACCCTGGCTGAACTACGCCCTGGATTGGGCCAACCTTTTGCTGCGGTGGGCCCACGTGGTCGTGGCCATCGCCTGGATTGGCTCTTCGTTTTATTTTGTGTGGCTGGACAACAGCCTGACCTCACCACCGGATCCCGCGTTGAGAGAAAAAGGCGTGGGGGGCGAGCTGTGGGCGGTGCACGGGGGCGGGTTCTACAACCCGCAAAAGTACCTCGGCGCGCCCAAGAGGGTGCCGGCGCACCTGCATTGGTTCTATTGGGAGAGCTATTCAACCTGGCTGACCGGCTTTGCCCTGTTCACGGTGCTGTACCTATTCAATGCAGGTACCTACCTGATTGACAAGTCGGTCTTCAACTGGACGCCGATGGCCGCCGTGACCACGGCCTTGCTCTTCCTGGTGGGCTTTTGGGCCATTTACGATGTGATCTGCCGCACCGTTGGCCGCAAGCCAGAGGGCAATGCCCTGGTGGGTGCCTTGGTGTTTGGCGTGGTGGTGGTGGCCGCCTGGCTTGCATCGCAGCTGTTCGCCGGCCGCGCCGCCTTTTTGCTGGTGGGCGCCATGATGGCCACCACCATGAGCGCCAACGTGTTCTTCTGGATCATCCCCGGGCAGCGCACGGTGGTTGAGGCCATCAAGGCCGGTCAGCCGGTCGATCCGGTACACGGCCAACGCGGCAAGCAGCGCAGCGTGCACAACACCTATTTCACGATGCCGGTGTTGATCGCCATGCTCAGCAACCACTACAGCTGGGTCTACACCCACGAGCACAATTGGCTGGCACTGGTGCTGCTGATGCTGGCGGGCGCGTTGATCCGCCATTTCTTTGTGGCCCGCCACAAGACCGAGGTGGCGGGCACCGCGGCACCCTGGCACTGGGCGGGGGCCGGCTGCGCGGTGTTGCTTGGCGTGGTGATCTGGCTGGCGCCCGCACCTCGGCCTGCCGCCGTGGCCAAGCCCGCAGATGCATCGTCAGCCCCGATGGCCACTGCCCCGATGGGGCCCCTGTTGTCACAGGTCAATGGCATTGTCCAGCAGCGCTGCGTGATGTGCCACAACGCCGATCTGGCCAACAAGGGCGTGATGTTGCACACGCCCGAGCTCATCACGAAGCACCAGCAGCAGATCTACCAGCAAGTGGTCATGCTGCGCGCCATGCCCATGAACAACGCCACGCGGATCACCGAAGAAGAGCGCGGCGTGGTGGCTCAGTGGTTCAAGGCTGCGCATTGAGGGGCCTTGTCCGACATCTGCTATCGGGCCGATAAGGATATTTGTGGTGGCCGGCCGGGGTTTTGCCACAGAATTTGGCTTCCTTTCACCCCCGAACGAGGAGCCGTCACATGGGCAGCGACAAGACCGAGGCCAAGTGCCCATTCAGCCACACCACTGGCGCTGGCACAAGCAACCAGAATTGGTGGCCCCAGCAACTGCGTGTGGATCTGCTCCATCAGCATTCGGCCAAGTCCAATCCGCTGGGTCAGAACTTCGACTACGCCGAAGCCTTCAAGAGCCTTGACCTGGCCGCCGTCAAGAAGGACTTGGCCGCCCTGATGACCGATTCACAGGATTGGTGGCCCGCTGACTTTGGGCACTACGGCCCGCTGTTCATCCGCATGGCCTGGCACAGCGCGGGCACCTACCGCATTGGCGATGGACGTGGAGGTGCTGGGCGCGGCCAGCAACGCTTCGCACCCTTGAACAGCTGGCCTGACAACGTGAGCCTGGACAAGGCTCGCCGCTTGATCTGGCCGATCAAACAGAAGTATGGCCAGGCCATCTCGTGGGCCGACCTGCTGATCCTCACCGGCAATGTGGCCCTCGAGACCATGGGCTTCAAGACCTTTGGTTTTGCGGGTGGCCGAGAAGACGTGTGGGAACCCGATCAGGATGTGTATTGGGGCCGCGAAACGACCTGGTTGGGTGGCGATCTGCGCTACGCCCATGGCTCCGAAGGCGTCGACAAGAATGGCGGGGTGCTGGCGGCCGATGACGATGCCGATGGTGACGAACACTCCCGCCGGCTTGAAAACCCCTTGGCCGCCGTGCAGATGGGCCTGATCTACGTGAACCCGGAAGGCCCGGACGGCAACCCTGATCCCATTGCCGCGGCCTTTGACATCCGCGACACCTTCAGCCGCATGGCCATGGATGACGAAGAAACGGTGGCGCTCATCGCGGGCGGCCACACCTTTGGCAAGACCCATGGCGCAGGCCCTTCGTCCCATGTGGCGGAAGAGCCCGAAGCAGCGAGCCTTGAGGAGCAAGGCTTTGGCTGGAAGAATAGTTTTGGCACCGGCAAGGGCGGCCACACCATCACCAGCGGCCTGGAGGTCACCTGGACCACCACGCCCACCCGGTGGAGCAACAATTTCTTCGAGAACCTGTTCGGCTTCGAATGGGAGCTGACCAAAAGCCCGGCCGGTGCCCACCAATGGGTGGCCAAGGGCGGTGCTGGTGCCGGCACCATCCCCGATGCGCACGACGCCTCCAGGCGCCACGCGCCCACCATGTTGACCACCGACCTTGCGCTGCGGCTGGACCCCGCTTACGAGAAGATCGCTCGGCGCTTTCTTGCCAACCCCGACCAGTTCGCCGACGCTTTCGCGCGTGCCTGGTTCAAGCTCACCCACCGCGACATGGGGCCGCGTGCCCGCTACCTGGGGCCCGAGGTGCCGGCCGAAGAACTGATCTGGCAAGACCCCATCCCCGCGGTCGACCATGTGCTGGTCGATGAGCAGGATGTCGCCTTGCTCAAGCAGAAGGTGCTGGACTCTGGTCTGACGGTGTCGCAACTGGTGTCGACCGCCTGGGCGTCCGCTTCCACCTTCCGCGGTTCGGACAAGCGCGGCGGTGCCAACGGGGCGCGGATCCGCCTGGCGCCTCAAAAGGACTGGGCCGTCAACCAGCCGGACCAGTTGGCCAAGGTGCTGTCGGTGCTTGAAGGCATTCAGAAGGATTTCAATGCTGCGCAAACGGGCGGCAAGAAAATCTCGCTGGCCGACTTGATTGTGTTGGCGGGCAGCGCGGGTATCGAGAAAGCCGCCAGCGATGCGGGCCAGGCGGTGACCGTGCCCTTCACCCCGGGCCGTTCGGATGCCTCGCAAGACCAGACCGATGTGCCGTCCTTCGTGCCGCTCGAACCAGCGGCCGATGGCTTTCGCAACTTCCAGAAGGCGCGTTATGCCGTGCCCGCCGAGGCCCTGCTCATCGACAAGGCACAACTGTTGACCCTGACAGCACCTGAGATGGCCGTGCTGGTCGGTGGCCTGCGCGTGCTGGGCGCCAATGTCGGGCAGAGCCAGCATGGTGTCTTCACCCACAAGCCCGGCACGCTGAGCAACGACTACTTCGTCAATTTGCTCGACATGGGCACGGAATGGAAGGCAACCAAAGAGTTGTTCGAAGGGCGTGACCGCAAGACGGGCCAGTTGACGTGGACGGCCACCCGCGTGGACCTGGTCTTTGGCTCGAACGCGCAACTGCGCGCCATCGCCGAGGTCTATGGCAGCTCAGACGCGAAGAAGAAGTTCGCCGATGACTTCGTGGCAGCCTGGGTCAAGGTGATGAACCTGGACCGGTTCGACATCGCCTGAGGGCGCAGGGCGCGCCCCGGCGATGCCGAAGCGGGGCGCCGCCTCAGCGAACCTGGCTGCTGTAGTTGAGCGGCACCCACACCCAGCCCTTGCCGACTTTGCGCAGGTGGCCCAAGCCCGGGAAGCTGAAGTGGCTGACCGCCACCAGGCTGCCATCTTTGGCCAACTGAGCAAACGTGCGGGCCCGCGCCGCGGCGGCCTTGGGCTGGTCTGAATCGAACTTGATGGTGACCTCGGGCGAGGCCAATTGAACCGAAGCCACGTGGATCAGGTCACCGATCAGCACCAGGCGCTGGCCCTGGCTTTCGACAACGTAGGCGGTATGGCCGGCAGTGTGGCCGTGGGTGGCCAGGCTGCGGATGCCGGGCACCACTTCGCCATCCTTGTCGAAAGGCTTGAAGCGGTCGGCCTTCACATAGGGCGTCAGCGACGTAATGGCACCTAGGAAGAATCCCTTTTGCTCTGCAGGCGCGGCGTTCAGCTTGGCCTCCGAGAGCCAGAAATCGGAGTCTTGCTTGTCCGCATGCACTGTGGCGTTCGGGAACACGCGCTGTTCATCGGCCGCCAGGCCACCCACGTGGTCCGGGTGCATGTGCGTGATCAGGATGTCGTCCACCTGCTCGGGCTGGTAGCCCGCCGCGCGGATCTGCGATACCAGCTTGCCCAGGGTGGGGCCGAACAGGCTGCCCGCGCCCGCGTCCACCAGCACCAGGCGCTCACCTGTGTTGATCAGGAAGGCATTGACCGAGGTTTCGAGCGGGGCTTTCTGAAAGTTCTGCTTTAGGCCCAGGGCAATGCGCGCCTGCGAGGTGTGCAACAGTTTGTCGACCGGCAGCTCTACCGTGCCGTCACTGAGCGCTGTGACTTCGACGTTGCCAACCATCGCGCGGTACCAGCCAGGGGCCTGGGCCTTGATCTGTGGCGCGGCCGCGTGGGCCACAACGGGCAGGCTGGCCAGTGACAGACCGCCCAGGGCCAGTGACACCGCCATGGCAAGTTGGCCAAGCTGGCGGCGGGCAAGGGAGCGGGGCTGGGCAAGGATGGGAGCTGGAGCGTTCATCGGGTCTTTCTCGCGGTTTTGTTGTGGATTGAGTTTGCAATATTGGCAGAGAACCAACATGCTTGGCCAACCAGCGCAAGAACCCCTGATTTAAGGATTCGCCAGCAAGTCTGCCACCAGTTGGTAGACCTGCCGCAGGGCCGCATCGCTGTCATAGGCCACGCCTTGGCGTACCAGCACTAGTTGGCGGCTGGGCACCACCACGACGTGTTGCTCCTGGAAGCCCGCGAAGAACACCAGGTCGTCGGGCAGCTTGGCCTGCAGATCCGCCGGCACATGCTCCGTCGTCTTGCGCCACATCGTACCGCCATAGCCGTCGTAGGCAGGGGACGGCGACACCATGAACTGCACGTAACCGGGATTCAAGATCGCCTGGCCATTCCAGCGCCCGCCATTGGCCACCAGTTGGCCCAAACGCAGCCAGTCCACAGGCCGCAACATGCCCCTGGCCCCACCCACCGGCGCGCCGGCCGCATCAGGCTCGATGTAGCCGCCACGAATGCCCAGGGGCGAGAAGAGCCGCCGCTGGTAGTAGTCGTAGATGTTCTGGTGCGTGCCGCCGGCCAGCTCCTTCAGGCGGCACATCGCCAGGTTGGCAAATCCAGTGGAATAGTTGAAAACCGTGCCAGGCTTGGCCACCAGCGCCTTGCCGGCCACCCAACTGCACTGGTCTTCCTGCGAAAACAGCATCTTCGTGGTGTCGTCATCGCCAATGCCGTAACCACCCTCGACCCATTGCAGCCCGGGCGCCATGTTCAACAGTTGGCGCCACTTGATGGTGGCTTTGTCCGTGCCTTTCCATTGAGACAGGCCCACTGGCGCATCCAGGGCAACCAGTCCGTCGCGCTCCATCACGCCTGCCACCAGGCCAGTCAGCGTCTTGGTCATGGACCAGCCCA
This sequence comes from Aquabacterium sp. CECT 9606, assembly GCF_918741295.1. Taxonomy (GTDB): domain Bacteria; phylum Pseudomonadota; class Gammaproteobacteria; order Burkholderiales; family Burkholderiaceae_C; genus Aquabacterium. Next base: position 968,128 of record NZ_CAKKNB010000003.1, on the reverse strand, counting down.
GTTGCGGGCGTTCGCGGTTGAAGTTCGACGAATACTGTTCGTAGACCAGCTGTCCCTCCTGGGCCACCAGCAAGGCGTTGGTGTTGACCTTCTTGCTGGTGTCGGTGGTCGTCTCCGTGAACATCGTGGTGGCAGCGTTGGCGAGTATGGCTCGACGCGCAGGACTCAATGCGCTGGATTGCGCCGCACCTTCGCCCAGAGGCCAGGGTTGCAGCGGATTCGCCAAAGGTGGCGTGACGGCCTTGAACGGTTGCGCGCGCACTGCCGTCTCTCTCGCCAACGAGTGCGAGGTGATGAGCGTGCAACCCGAGCCCTTGCGGAAAATCGCCCGGCGTGGATAGAGAAAAACCGCTGACACGTCCACCTTGGTGGCGGTGTCGTTGATGAACCAGAAGCTGGGCAAGGGTTGCACCTTGGGTGCGGTGTACTGCACCTTGACCCGATCCACGTCGTCGCCCACGGCGATGCCGCGCGAGCACATGTCCCAGGCCGCGTAGCCGGTCCCGGCGGGGATGGACTTGATCAGGTCTTCCAGTGAGGAGCCGGCGCTTGTTTGCGCCTGCGCTGACCAGCCCATGCAGAGGCTGGCGGCCACGAAGGTGACATTGCGCAGCAGCGGTTTGAGTGCGGACAGGCTGTCAGTGTGCATGCGGGTTCCCATGGGTGTGGTCTGGTGGATTCGGACGCGCAAGCCTAGCGCTTGAGCGGTCCCTGGCGCTATCAGAAAAGCGCAAAACCGTCACAGGACAAGTCTGGATGGACAAACGCCTGGGCCGCCCCGAAGCTCATGAGCAGCATGAGCGGAGCATCAGCCACAGCAATCACGATCGGGCAGGCCACGGACATCGCCGACATGGTCGCGATGCAGCCGCAATGGCGGCTGAACTACCAGCAGCTGTCTGCGGGCGGCTACCAAGGCCGCATCGCGCACGCCGCGCTGCCCGGCTTGCACATCACGCAAGAGACCTCCAGCAAGGCCATCCGCCAGCAAGGCAGCTTGTTCAAGGAGGACATCGGCCTGGCTTTGGCCTATTCACCGGGCGGACCTTGCCGCTTCCACGGGCAAAAGGCCGGGAGCGATGTGGTGATGGTGGGGCTGGGTCAGGAGTTGGACCTGACCATGCCCGACGATTGCCACCTCTTGGCCACCTTGATGCCACGCGCATCCTTCTTGGGCCTGATGGCGCAATGGCACCCTGGCGCGGCCGAACAATCCTTGAGCGGGCCCATGACTTGGCGCCTGGCGCCTGAAAAAGCCGGCCACCTTCGCCGACTCATGCAAGGGCTGCTGCAACTGCTGACCGAGCACCCGGGCTGGAATCCAGACCACGCCGCGGTGCGCCAGATGCAGGATGCGCTGGTGCTGGCTTGGCAGGACGCACTGGCCGGGCATGGCGCCGCGGCACAAAACGTGGCAGCGCCGGGACTGGCGCACCGACGTGAACTCGTCGAGCGTGCCTGCCGACATGTGCGCGGCAGCTTGCCCGATCAACTGCCCACCATGCTGGAACTGTGCAAGGTGTTGGGCGCCAGCCCGCGCAAGCTGGAGTACTGCTTCCGCGATGTGCTGGGCATGCCACCAGCGCGGTACCTTCGGCTCATGCGGCTCAACTGTGCGCACCACGATCTGGCCCACCCACCCGGCGCGGGAATGACCGTTCAAGAGGTCGCCTCGCGCTGGGGCTTCTGGCACATGGGCGCCTTTGCCGGCGACTACAAGCGGATGTTCGGCCGCTCGCCGTCACGGACGCTGGGCGCTGTTGCCAGGTAGCTCGGCCGCCTGGATCATCTTCCAGCCATTGCCCGAAGGATCACGGAAGCCGGCATCGACATGGCCGTAGCGCTCCACCGGTTCCTGCATGAACTCCACGCCGCAGGCACGCAGTTCCTCGAAGGTGGCCCGGCAATCGGCCACGTTCAGCACCAGCGGCGGCATGGCGCCCTTGGCCACCAGGGCCCGCAGCATTTGGGCCGTGGCTTCATCGTGGGTTGGCGGTCCGGGTGTGAACAGGCCCAGCTGGAACGACGGCTGCTCAGGGTGCTGCACCGTCAGCCACCGGTACGCACCATTGCGCACATCTGTGTGGACACGGAATCCGAGTTTGTCGACATAGAACGCGAGTGCCTCGTCCTGGTCATCCACGTACAAGCCCACCACATTGATACCTTGGTTCATCATCACATCTCCTTGATAGATGACCGATTTGTACCTTGGGCCACTTGCCTGCGCTTCTCCGAAACTGCTGTGTTGAGGTTGGGCCGTTGCGCGGCCTTCAGCACGCAGGCGGGCACCAGGTCGATCTGCTGGGCCGATGCCCTGGCCCGCACACGCACGGCGCTCGGGTTCGTGCCCGTGATGTCGCGGAATGTGCGCCCGAAGGTGCCCAGGCTTTCCCAGCCGGTGGCAAACGCAACCTCGGTGATGTTCAGTTCGGTGTCGCGCAACAGCGTGATCGCCTGTTCGATGCGGCGGGTCAACAAATAGCGGTGTGGCGGGATGCCAAAGGCTTGCTTGAATGACCGCGCGAAATGCGCTGGCGAGACACCACTGACCTCAGCCAGCCGCTCCACAGGCCAGGCCTCGTGCGAAGCCGCGTCCATGCGGTCTTTTGCCCGCAACAGGCGGCGCAGCAGCGCGGGGTCTTGCAATGCATCAGCGTTCATTCTGTCGGTCGTTAAATGCTGCGTCACCGGGTAAGTCCCAGGCGGCAAAGCCAATGATTGGCCGCGTCGGCCCATACCGCGAGGGCTTCGGGGTCCTAGCATCCGGGCAACTTCCATTTTGCCCATGTGCGCCGCGCCTGAAGTTTTCTAAAGCAGCCCCCTGGTCCAGTGGGCGCGTTTCCCCTCGGCTCAGCGGGAAAACGACATGAGTTTGAACCGATCCATCTCATCCAATCCACCAAAACACACTGAAGGAAACAGCATGAAGCAAACCATGAAACGCTTGAGCACCATTGCCGGCCTGGCCTGCGTGGGCGCCCTGTCCATGACGAACCTGGCCCAGGCCCAACAGGTCTATCCCACGGTCGACTCCAAGCTCAAACCCACCGCCGACGCCTTCTACACCTCGCCCACCAGCGCCGAGTTGGCCGCTGAAGTGCCGGGCAATGTGCTGCGCTACCGTGCACTGCCGGCCAGTTCTCTGGGCACCAGCCTGAAGGAAGGCTGGCAGTTGATGTACCGCTCAACGAACACCAAGAACGAGCCCGTGGCCATGGTGACCACGGTCTTGATCCCCAAGGCGGCGCCCGCCACCGGCCGCAAACTGCTGTCATACCAGTCCTTCTACGACAGCCTCACGCTGGACTGCTCACCCTCCGGACAGGCCACGTCCAACAGCCTTTTGGAAAAGACATTCTTCCAATCGGCGCTGAACAAGGGCTACGTCGTGACCATGGCCGACTATGAAGGCCTCCAATCTCAGTGGATCGTGGCCAAGAACAGCGGGCAGGGCGTGCTTGACGGCATCCGCGCCACGCAAAGGTTCAGCAAGAGCGGGCTGAATGCGACGACGCCGGTCGGCATGCTGGGCTATTCCGGTGGCGGTTTTGCCACGGCTTGGGCCGCCGAGCTGGCAGGCGTTTATGCCCCCGAGTTGAAGATCGTTGGCGCAGCCCAAGGTGGCCTGCCGGTCAACCCCATCAACGTGGCCAAGAAGGTCGACGGCACGTTCTGGGCCGGCGCCTACCTGGGTGCCGTGGTGGGCCTGTCGCGTGGCTACCCCGAGATCAAGGTGGAGGACTACGCCACACCGGCGGGCGTGGAAGCCATCAAGGACATCGGCACCCGTTGCTTGACGGGTTCGCCCAATCTGCTGACGGCCTACGCCTACAAGAAGGGCTCTGACCTCTTGAAGGACCCCAACTTCCTGAACCTGCCCCTGATGCAGGCCATCAACCGCGAAAACACCATGGGCCAGTACGCACCCAAGATCCCGTTGCACATCTTTGAAAGCATCGGTGATCAACTGATGCCCATCGCCGACGTCAACAACCTGGTCGCCTATTACTGCGCTAACCAGTCCACCGTGCAATACAAGCCGGTGTCGGGGACCGACCACGTCTTGGGTGCCTTGGGATTGAGCGGCGGTTTGAACTACTTGCTCGACCGCTTCGACGGCAAGGTGGCGCCCAACACCTGCAAGTAATCAGTCCACGGTGATCACGATTTCAGCGTATTGACTCGGCACCACCAGGCCCCGCCCGCGGCCGGTGTCGAGCTCATTCAACAGTGTCGTGATGTCCCGCGCCAGGGCGTCTTGCCCCGCCGCATCCAGTGCGGCGAAGGCCTTGTGCGTGGGGCCGTAGAAATCGCGGAACACCTGCACGAAGTGCTCGGCGGAGCGATAGCGAAAGTGAAAATGCTTGCGCTCGATGCGCAGGTCACGCAGGCGCGGGCCGAACAAGTCCTTCAAGTGAGCCTCAGTGCCCCACAGTGAAGGTGAGCGCACGCCGGCTGGCGGCGCCACGTGCGTGCCAATGAGTTTGAACAGCTGGCCAATGAAACCTTCTGGCGTCCAGTTGGCCATCCCGATGCGTCCGCCCGGACGCACCACGCGCAGCATCTCGCTTGCGGCGGTGGCGTGGTCGGGCGCGAACATCACGCCAAAGGTGGACAGCGCGGCGTCGAAGCTGGCGTCTACATATGGCAGGGCCTCGGCATCGGCCACCTCAAAACGCACCTTCAAGCCTTCAGCCTCGGCACGTTGGCGCCCTTTGTCCAGTAGCGCTTGCACATAGTCGGTGGACGTTACCTGGGCGAATCGGCGCGCGGCGGCCAGGGTCACGTTGCCGTTTCCGGCAGCGATGTCAAGCACGCGTTCGTCAGCGCGGATATCGACCGCTTCGGCGAGCATTTCCCCGACAATCTGCAGGGTGGTGCCGACGGTGGCGTAGTCGCCGCTGGCCCAGGTGGCCTGCTGGCGTTGCTTGATCGCGCCAAAATCTGGGGATGGCGTGGAGACGGTGGATGTCATGATGAATTCCTCTAAGTTGCTTGTTGTCCGACGCTGCATGGGTCGGTGCGTCCATGATTCCTCGATGCGAGCCAAGGCGCTTGGCCGGATGTCGCGCGGACTTGCTCGCGCGTCTTCCAATCCGATGGGCACCGTGCCATGACGGCGGTTCTCGACCCCTTGTCCGATGTGCTGCGAAGCGTGCGGCTGCGTGGGTCGGTGTTCTTCCACGTGAGCTGTCGCGATCAGTGGTCGGCCAAGGCGCCGCACTCAAGCGAGATGGCTCCGGCCGTGATGCCTGGCGCCGAGCACGTCATCGAGTACCACCTGTTTGTCAAGGGCCAGGGCTGGTTGAGCGTGGAGGGCGAGCCGCCGTTGCATTTGGGCGAGGGCGACATCGTGATGCTGCCGCATGGCGATGCGCATGTACTTTCCAGCGCGCCAGGCCTGCCGCCGACAGACAGCGATGGCGAATGGCTTTTCCGTGTGCGCGACAATCCCAAGCCGATTCCGGTGACTTACCGAGGGCACATGTTCGAGCCCGGCTCGCTGTTGCCGCCCGAGGACGCCAGCGCCATCATTGTCTGTGGTTTCATCGCGTGCGATCTGCGGCCGTTCAACCCGCTGATCAACGCCTTGCCAAGGCTGCTGCACCTGCCCGCCGAAGGGGTCGGGGCCTGGGTGGCGCCGATGCTCGAACAAGCGGCCTCGGAATCCGTTGAGCGGCGCGCCGGTGGGGCGGCGCTGTTGCAGCGGGTCAGTGAGATGGTGTTCGTCGACGGCGCACGGCGCTATCTGGACCCTCTGCCGCCGCAGGCGCAAGGCTGGCTCGGCGCGCTACGCGATCGACAAATCGGCCGCGCGATCACACTGATGCACGGCGCACCCGATGAACCATGGACCTTGGAGGCGTTGGGCCGCCATGTGGGACTGTCGCGCTCGGCCTTGCACGAACGTTTCGTGGCCCTCACGGGCATGGCGCCGATGCAGTATCTGGCCAACTGGAGAATGCAATGCGGCGCCAGGCTGCTGCGCGAGGGTCGCTCAGGGGTCGCGGCGATTGCACTGGAGGTGGGCTACGACTCGGAGGCCGCGTTTTCACGCGCTTTCAAGCGTGCCACCGGCCTGCCGCCAGGAACCTGGCGGCGGGCGCAGCAGCAGTCGCCTGAGCTTTCGACATAGGTCGCGTCTAAACTCGTGGCATCGGAATTCAGGAGGATGGACATGCACCGTGGCAGTTGCCTCTGCGGAGGCGTCACCTTCACCGTGTCGGGCGACTTGCCGCCCATCCAGGTCTGCCATTGCGGCCAGTGCCGCCGTGCGCAGGGCACGCCTTTCGTGACCAACATCCCGCTGGACGAATCGCAAGTGGATTGGCATTCGGGCATCAGCCTGATCCAACGCTACGAGTCGTCGCCCGGCAAATACCGGTGCTTTTGCAAGACCTGCGGCTCGCCCTTGTTCAGCCAGCGCACGTCGTTGCCGGGGGTGTTGCGCCTGCGGGTGGGCACGCTGCAAGGGCATGTCAAAGCCAAGATCGGTTTTCACATTCACGATGCATCCAAGGCCAATTGGTGGACGTGCCAAGGCGATGCCCAGGCGCCGAGGTATGACCAGGATGCTCCGGCTGCGTGAGCCAGCCGGGCGGTTCAGCGGCTTGTTGGCAAGGGGTTTGAGCTGTGTTGCAGCAGTTGCGCCACCACCGCGATGGCGATCACGGCGGGCTCCTTGCCTTCCAGCCCGGGCAAGCCGATGGGGCAGACCAGGCGTTCCAATGTGGCGGGCGCAATGCCTTGCTCGCGCAGGCGGTGCAAAAACTTCGCGCGCTTGGTTTGCGATCCGATCAAGCCGGCGAAGCTGAAATCGCCCCGGCGCAGCACCGCGGTGATGATGCGCAGGTCCAGGTCGTGGCGGTGCGTCAACACCAGGTGGCAGGCGTTGGCGGGCGCGTCCGGCACCTCCTGCTCGGCGGCATCGGTGTCCAGCCACTGGATGTGCGGTGGCAGCGTGGACAGCATCTCAGGGCTGGGCAGGCCGGGTTGTTCGGCACGGGTCAGCGTGGGGTCTTCCGCGCGCTCGTCAATCCAGCGCACGGTGCAATCCAGGTCCACCAGCAGGCGTACGATGGCCTGGCCCACATGGCCGGCTCCGTGCAGCTCCAGGTGGAAGCGGGGCGGGGGCATGGTCCAGTCGGTCAGCGCGGCTTCGTTCAGGGGGGCAAAGCGCAAGGTCACCACGCCACCGCAGCATTGGCCCAGGGTGGGGCCCAGCGGAAAGGTGCGCGTCCACGAGGTCGTGGGCGGTGCGTTCTCGTACAAGGCATGGCGCGCCAGGTCAATGGCCTGCCATTCCAGGTGCCCGCCGCCAATGGTGCCGTCCACATCGGCGTTCGAGACCAGCATGCGCGTGCCAATGCCGCGCGGCGTCGAGCCTTTGATCTCGTCGACCGAGATGACCAAGGCATGGCGCCCATTCGCCAGCCATTGCTCTGCCGTGCGTCGCAAACCCCGGACGCTCAAGCTGCTCATGCTGATCAGGCCAGCGCGGCCTTGACGGCGTCGACGGCGTCAAGGATGGCCTCGGGCGTGGCGGGCGCGCGCAGAGGCGGATCGATGGCGTGCTGGCCCACGCTGGACACCGCATCGCGGATTGCCAGGAACACCGAGAAGGGCAGCAGCAAGGGCGGCTCGCCCACGGCCTTGGAGCGGTGGATCGTGTCTTCCGCGTTGATGTTGTCGAACAGCTTGACGCGGAAATCGGCCGGGCAGTCGCTGGCGGTGGGGATCTTGTAGGTGGAGGGCGCGTGCGTCATCAGCCGGCCGGTCTGCGGGTGCCAGTACAACTCTTCGCTCGTCAACCAGCCCATGCCCTGGATGAAGCCACCCTCGATCTGGCCAATGTCCACGGCGGGGTTGATGGACTGGCCCACGTCGTGCAGCACATCGGCGCGCAGCAGCTTCCATTCGCCGGTCAGTGTGTCGACCAGCACCTCGCTCACGGCCGCGCCGTAGGCAAAGTAGAAGAAGGGCCGGCCTTGCATGGTGGCCCGGTCCCAGTGCAGCTTGGGCGTGGTGTAGAAGCCGTCAGACCACAGTTGCACGCGGGCAAAGTAAGCCTGGCTGATGACCTGCTCGAAAGGCAGCGTCTGATCGCCGATCTGCACGTGGTCATCCACGAAGCGCACGGCGTCAAGCGGCACCTTGTCGCGGTCGGCCAGAAATTGCGTCAGCCGCGCGACGATCTGCCGGGCTGCATCGGCAGCCGCCTTGCCATTCAGATCAGAGCCTGTCGATGCGGCCGTGGCCGAGGTGTTGACCACCTTGGCCGTGTCGGTGGCCGTGACGCGCACCCGGCCCATGCTGACCCCCAAGGTGTGCGCCACCATCTGCGCCACCTTGGTGTTCAGGCCCTGGCCCATCTCGGTGCCGCCATGATTCACCAGCACGCTGCCGTCGGTGTAGATGTGCACCAGGGCGCCGGCCTGGTTCAGGTGCACGACGTTGAAGGAGATGCCGAACTTCAGCGGCGTCAAGGCCAGGCCTTTCTTCAAGACGGGGCTGCTGGCGTTGAAGGCTTCAATCGACTGGCGGCGCGCGCGGTAGTCGCTGCTGGCCACCAACTCGCCGATCAATGGGCGCAGCACATTGTCTTCAACGGTCTGCCCATAAGGCGTGACGTTGTTCTCTTGCAAGCCATAGAGGTTGGCCAGGCGCACGTCCAGCGCATCGAGCTTGAGCTTGCGGGCGATGCTGTCCAGCGCCACTTCCACCGCCAGCGCGCCTTGCGGCCCGCCAAAGCCACGGAAGGCGGTGTTGCTTTGCGTGTTGGTGCGCGCGCAGTAGCCGTGCATGTCCACGTTCGGCAGCCAGTAGGCATTGTCAAAGTGGCACAGAGCGCGTGTCATCACCGGGGGCGACAGGTCAGCCGACCAGCCCGCGCGCGAGACCATGTCCACCTGGGCGGCCAGAATGCGCCCCTCGTCGTCATGGCCAATCTCGTAGTCGTGGATGAAGCAATGGCGCCGGCCCGTGATCATGAAGTCGTCATCGCGGTCCACCCGCAACTTGACCGGGCGCTTGAGTTGGTGGGCGGCGATGGCCGCGACGCAGGCGAACACGGCCGACTGCGATTCCTTGCCGCCAAAGCCTCCGCCCATGCGCCGGCACTCAACCTGGATGTGGTGCGAGCTCAGCTTCAAAGCCTGGGCGATGTGGTGCTGCATCTCGCTGGGGTGCTGGGTTGAGCAGTGCACCAGCATCCCATTGTTCTCGCGCGGGATGGCGTAAGAGATCTGGCCTTCCAGGTAGAACTGTTCCTGGCCACCCAAATAGAAGCGATCCTTCAAGCGGTGAGGCGCCCGGGCCATGGCGCTGGCCGCATCGCCGCGTTTCAAGTGCATGGGCGGCACCACGTAGGATTCGGCGGCGTGGGCCGCTTCGATGGTCAGCAGCGAAGGCAGGGCCTCGACCTGGATGACCTCCTTGGCGCGGGCGGCAGCACGGCGGGCTGATTCGCGGTCAGTGGCGATGACGGCAAACACCGGGTGGCCCAGGAAGTGCACCTCGCCATCAGCCAGGATGGGCTCGTCGTGGATGATGGCGCCGCAATCGTTCTGGCCGGGCACATCTTGCGCGGTCAGCACCGCCACCACGCCAGGCATGGCCTTCAGGGCATCGAGGTCAACAGTGATCAAACGACCGTGGGCCACGGGTGACAGGCCCAAGGCGCAGTGGAGCGTGCCCGCCAGTTCGGGCAAGTCATCGATGTAGGGCGCGGCGCCCGCCACGTGCAGGTGTGCGGACTCATGAGGCAGCGATTGGCCAGCGGCCGTGGCGGCGTTGATCATCAGGCGGTCCATACCTGCACCTTTTCAACGGCGAGTGCGTTTTCTGGCCGGGTTTCAAGCCAGAAACGTTCCAGCAGATTGGCGGCGACGCGGGTTCGGTAGCGGTCGCTGGCGCGCAGGTCGGTCATGGGTTTGAAGTCTTGCGCCAACGCGGCCTGGGCCCGGCGCAAGGTGGCTTCGGTCCAGGCTTGGCCAGCTATCGCAGCCTCGGTCAAGGTTGCGCGCTTGGCCGTGGCCGCCATGCCGCCCCAACCCAGGCGCACCTCGGTGATCACGTCGCCGTCCATGCGGATCATCAAGCCCGCACACACGGCCGAAATGTCGCTGTCTCGCCGCTTGGAGATCTTGTAGCCGCGCACGATTTCGTCAACCTTGGGCAATGGGATGTGCATGGATTGCAAGAACTCGCCAGGCTCCAGGGCGTTCTTCATGTAGTCCAGGTAAAAGGCCGACAAGGGCAGGGTGCGCTGCCAGTCACCTTTGCGCAGGGTGACCTCAGCGTTCAGGGCCAGCAGCATGGGCGCGCTGTCACCGATCGGTGAGCCGTTGGCGATGTTGCCCCCCAAGGTGCCCGCGTGGCGCACCGGCGGCGAGGCAAAGCGCAACCAGATCTCTCGCAGCGCAGGCACATGCTGCACGATGGCAGCCCAGGCGTCTTCCAGCGAGACGGCCGCGCCGATGGTCAGCCCAGTGCCGCAGGCCTTGATGGCTTTCAGCTCTTTGACGCGGCCCAGGTAGATGATGTCGCCCAGTGGCTTCATCTGCTTGGTGACCCACAGGCCCACGTCGGTGCTGCCGGCCAGCAAACGCGCCTGGGGCATTTGCTCACGCCAACGGGCCAGCTCGCTCAAGGTGGCTGGGGCCACGAAGCGGGTGCTTTGCATGGGGTCGGTGGCCTCCGGCGCCACATGCACAAAAGTCTCTTCGGGCCGATCCAGCGACTTCAAAGCCGTCAACGCTGGCGTGGGATCGAAGGCCACGCGGGGTGCATCAAACATCTTGTGGCCTGCGTCCAGAATGGGGCGGTAGCCCGTGCAGCGGCACAGGTTGCCCGACAAGGCATCGGCCAGATCCTGGCGAGGCAGCGGCTGAACCTGGTCCTCGTAGACCTGCCACAGCGACATCACGAAACCAGGGGTGCAAAAACCGCATTGGGAGCCGTGGCAATCCACCATGGCTTGCTGGCAGGGGTGCAGCGCGCCATCGTTCAGGCCTTGCAAATCTTCAACGGTGAACAAGGCTCGGCCATGCAGGGTGGGCAGGAACTGAATGCAGGCGTTGACGGTGGTCTTGGTGAGCGTCTGGCCTGATTCATCCACCTCGCCGACCACCACGGTGCAGGCCCCGCAATCGCCTTCGGCGCAACCCTCTTTGGTGCCTGTGCAATGGGCTTGTTCACGCAGCCATTGCAGCACGGTGGTGGTGGGCGGCAAGCCCTCTACCGAATGAAGCTGTCCTTGGTGGAAGAAGCGAATCGGACGGGATGTCGGGTCGCTCATGGTCAGGCTCCTGGAACAGCGAAAGCATTGAATGGCACTCCCCACTGAATGGGGATCCCGCGTCAGAGGGTACTGCGATTGGGGTTTGCCGCTATACCATCATGATAATAATAACTATCTGCCGTTGCACATGAGCAAGGACGCTGTTTTCGACAAGATCGACCTTTCCCTCATCCGGGTCTTACACACCGTGATCACCGAGTGCAGCGTCTCCAAGGCGGCCCTTCGCCTTCAATCCAGTCAGCCCGCCGTCAGCACCCAGCTGAAGCGGCTGCGCGAGATCACGGGCGACCCGCTGCTGGTGCGCTGTGGCCAGGCCATGGCCCCCACCGATGTGGCGCTGAGCTTGCTGGAGCCGGCCTCGGCCATCCTGCAACATGCCCAGAGCATGTTCGGCCACAAGAACTCGGTGCGCGACTTCGACCCGGCCAACACCATGCTCACCTTTCGCATCGCGGCCACCGATTACCTCGATCCCTTCTTCCTGCCGGAGCTGACCTTGAGGCTGCGCCGCCTGGCGCCCAACATCAAGGTCGAGGTGGTGCAATTGACGGCCGAGCTGGACCACCGCCGCAGCCTGGCGCGCGGCGAGGTCGACCTGGTGATCGGCAACTGGCTGGAGCCCTCTGACGAACTCCACCTCGGCCGCCTGCTGACCGACGAGGTGGTCTGCCTGGTGTCTGAAGACCACCCGGCGGCGCGCCTGCCCAAGGAGGGCAAACGTGCCTGGTCCATTGAGCAATACCTGGCCGCCGAGCATGTGTCGCCCCCGGCCTTGCACCCGGGCGCCGTGGGCGTGATCGACGAGCGCCTGGCCATGCAGGGCTTGCGCCGCAACATCGTCGTGCGCAATCCACACTTCGCGCAACTGCCTTACATGGTGGCAGGCTCCTTGCTGGTATTGACCACTGGGCGCCGGTTTTGTGAACGCTATGCGCAGCAGTTGCGCGTCAAGATCATCCGCTGCCCGGTGGCGTTCCCGGCCATGAATTACTATCAGTTGTGGCACGATCTCACGCACCATTCAGCGGCCAGCCGCTGGTTGCGAGAGCAAGTGCGCGATGTGGTGCGTGGCCTGCACCAGGTTCGACCTCCTTTGCGCGCCGAAACCCTGCCTGTGCTGGGCTCATCGGCCAAACAGTGAGTTTTCATGCCTGATTCCCGATTGGATTCCGCCAGTGGCCAGACTGCCCAGCCCCGACGCGTGCTGCGCGGTGATTTGCTGGACTTCACGGCCGATCCCGGCTTTGCATTGCCGGCCGAGTCACCTGGTGTTCGCTGGCGTCCGGACCATGTTCTCTTGATCGAGGGCGAGCGGATCGCGGCGATTCAGCCGGCCACTGAGTCCCTGCCGCTGGAGTGGGCCGATGTGCCGGTGACGGATCACCGCGGCCAACTGATCATGCCGGGCTTCATCGACACCCATGTTCACTGTCCGCAGTTGGACGTGATCGCCAGCTATGGCGCCGAACTGCTGGATTGGCTCAACACCTACACCTTCCCGGCCGAGCGGCGCTACATCGACCCGGCCGTGGCCCACGAAGGCGCCGAGCGCTTCCTGCACGCCTTGTGGGCCCATGGCACCACCAGCGCGGTCGTGTTTCCCACCGTCCACAAGGTCAGCGCCGAGGCCCTGTTTGACCAGGCCAAAGCCCACCACATGCGCCTCATCACCGGCAAAGTCCTGATGGACCGCCATGCGCCCGAGGGCCTGCTCGATGATGTGGACCAGGCAGAGAAAGACTGCGTTGACCTGATCGACCGCTTCCATGGCCAGGACCGGCTGGCCTTTGCCGTGACCGTGCGCTTTGCCCCCACCAGCACGCCTGAACAGTTGACCATGGCCGGCCGGCTGTGCCAGGCCTATGCCGGCACCTACATGCAGACGCACGTGGCCGAGAACCGCGACGAGGTGAAGTGGGTGGCCAGCCTTTTCCCCACCGCCCGCAGCTACCTGGATGTGTACGATCGCGAAGGCCTGATCGGTCCGCGCGCGGTACTGGCCCACGGCATCTGGCTGGACGCCAATGACCGCGCGGTACTGAAGGCGCATGGCGCGCAGATCGCTCACAGCCCCTCGTCCAACCTGTTCCTGGGCAGCGGCTTGTTCAACTGGCTGGAAGCCGAACGCGAAGGCGTGCACGTGAGCCTGGCCAGCGACGTGGGCGGTGGTACCAGCCTGTCCATGCTGCGCAACATCGCCGATGCCTACAAGATCCAGGCCTTGCAAGGCGTGCGCCTGTCGGCCTGGAAGGCGCTTTACACCTGCACGCTTGGCGCTGCCAGCCACCTGGGCCTGGCCGATGAAATCGGGCGCCTGGAGCCCGGCTGCATGGCCGATGTGGTGGTCTGGAATGTGGCGCATGGGCCCGTGCCCGAACACCGGGACCGCATTGCCCAGCAAAACCTGGCCCGCGTTTTGCACGCGAATCTGCACGAACGTGTCTTCGCGTGGGTGACCATGGGCGATGAGCGCAATCTGGTGAGCACCTATGTGGCGGGCCAATGCGTTCACCACGCCCAGTCAGTCGCCCAGGCCACAGTTCAATAACGCGCCCAGGCGCTTTTTATGTCGTACCGCCTAGAACTCAAGAACATCACCAAGCAGTACCCTGCGGTGCGGGCCAATGACCAAGTCAGCCTGCATGTGCTCCCCGGCGAGATCCATGCCGTGCTGGGCGAAAACGGCGCGGGCAAATCCACCTTGATGAAGATCATCTTCGGCGCAGTGAAACCCGATGCCGGCGAGATCTATTTCAATGGCGCATTGGTGCAGGTGCGTTCGCCGCAAGAGGCCCGGGCCCTGGGCATCAGCATGGTGTTCCAGCATTTTTCGCTGTTCGACACGCTCACCGCCGCCGAAAACGTGTGGCTGGGCCTTGATAAAAAATGGACCTTGCCCGAGGTCGTTGAGCGCATCCAGGCGGTGTCAGCCGATTACGGGCTGGAAGTCGACCCCTGGCGCCCGGTGCACACACTGAGCGTGGGCGAGCGCCAACGGGTCGAGATCGTGCGCGCCTTGCTCACGAACCCCCAACTGCTGATCCTGGATGAGCCGACGTCGGTGCTGACACCACAGGCCGTCGAGAAACTCTTCGTGACCTTGCGGCAGTTGGCCGAGCGTGGTTGCTCCATCCTTTACATCAGTCACAAGCTGGACGAGATCCGCGCACTGTGCCACCGCTGCACCGTGTTGCGTGGTGGCAAGGTCACCGGCGAGGTCGATCCGCGTCAGGAGACCAATGCCAGCTTGTCCCGCCTGATGATTGGCTCCGAACCGCCGCAGCTCAAGCGTGTGGCGCCTGTGCTGGGGGCCACCGCCTTGGTGGTCAAGAACCTGAACCTGGCCAAGCAAGATCCGTTTGGTGTGAGTCTGCAAGGCATTTGCCTGCAGGTGCAAGCTGGCGAGATTGTTGGCATCGCGGGCGTGTCGGGCAATGGCCAGCAAGCCCTGATGGCTGCCCTGAGCGGCGAAGACCCGCGTACCACGCCCGGCATGGTCACCCTGTTTGGCCAGGACATCAGCCGCGCGTCGCCGCGCGAACGTCGTCAGCTGGGCCTGCACAGCGTGCCCGAAGAGCGCCTGGGCCGGGGCGCCGTGCCCGTCATGTCGCTGGCCCAGAACACCTTGTTGACTCGCACCAATGCGGTGGGCCGAGCGGGGTGGTTGCGGGTTCAAGGCACGCACGGCATGGCGTCTGACCTGATCGAACGTTTCAAGGTCAAGGCCGGTGGTTCGGGCGCGATGGCCAAGAGCCTGTCGGGCGGCAACCTGCAGAAGTTCATCATGGGCCGCGAGATCGACGCCTCACCCAAGTTGTTGTTGGTGTCCCAACCAACCTGGGGCGTGGACGTGGGCGCCGCCGCGCAGATCCGGGGTGAGTTGTTGAAACTGCGCGATGCCGGGTGCGCCGTGCTCGTGGTCAGCGAGGAGTTGGACGAATTGTTTGAAGTGAGTGACCGACTGATGGTGATGGCACAAGGGCGCCTGTCGCCCAGCATTGATGCCGGTGAGGCCACGGTCGAACAGATCGGCATCTGGATGAGCGGACTGTGGGAGGGCGCCCATGTTCAAGCTTGAAGCGCGCGCCGAACCGTCCAGGCTACTGATGGTGGGTTCGCCCGTCATCGCTTTGCTGATCACCGTGCTGGTGGGCTCGCTCCTGTTCGTGGTCCTGGGCAAGAACCCGGTGGACGGCTTGCGGATGTTTTTTTACGAGCCGGTCAAAAACGTTTATTCGCTCACCGAGCTGACCATCAAGGCCACGCCGCTGGTGCTGATCGCCCTGGGCCTGGCCGTGTGCTTTCGCGCCAACTTGTGGAACATCGGCGCTGAAGGCCAGTTCGTGCTGGGTGCCATCTGCGGTGGGTGGGTGGCCATGCAGGCCACACCCGACACCGGCCGCTGGATCGTGGTCGGGGTGCTGCTGGCTGGTCTGTTGGGCGGCATGGCGTGGGCCGCGATCGTGGCTTTGCTGCGCGACCGGTTCAACGCCAGCGAGATCCTGGTCAGCCTGATGCTGGTCTACGTGGCCGAGATGCTGTTGAGCTACCTGGTCTACGGCCCTTGGAAAGACCCGCAGGGCTACAACTTTCCGCAGACCATCACCTTCCTCGACCCGGCGCGCATCCCCAAGATCGTCAGCGGTTTTCGCATGAACATTGGCGTCTACATCGCCTTGGCGGCGGTGGCGGCGTTCACCATCTTTCTGGCGCGCACCTACGCGGGCTTCCAGTTGCAAGTGGGTGGCCTGGCTCCGGCGGCCGCGCGCTACGCGGGCTTCTCGTCGCGCAGGGCGCTGTGGACTGGCTTGTTGATGTCGGGCGGCATGGCCGGCTTGGCGGGGGCGCTGGAGGCGGCCGGCCCACAAGGGCAGCTCACGCCCTTCGTGCCCATGGGCTACGGTTTCGCAGCGATCATCGTGGCCTTCGTGGGTCGGCTCAATCCGGTCGGCATCGTGTTTTCGGCCTTGCTGATGAGCATGTTCTACATCGGCGGTGAACTGGCCCAATCGCGCCTGGGCTTGCCCAAAGCGCTCACCGGTGTCTTCCAGGGCCTCTTGCTGTTTTGCCTGCTGGCCTGCGACACCTTCATCCATCAACGCTTGCGCTGGGTTTCCAAATGAGCGTCTTCACCGCCGATTCGCTGGCCTTGCTGCTGGCCGCCACGCTGAACGCGGGCACCGTGCTGGGGCTGGCCGCCATGGGTTTGTTGATCAATGAACGCTCCGGCGTGGTCAACCTCGGGGCCGAAGGCCTGATGCTGGTGGCCGCCATTGCTGGCTTTGCCACCGGTGTGAACACCGGCAGCGACACCCTGGCCTTCTTGGCGGGTGCCGCGGCCGGGGCCTTGCTGGCCGCCGTGTTCGGCGTGCTGGTGATCTGGCTCAACACCAACCAGTACGCCACCGGATTGGCGCTCAGCCTGTTCGGGGCGGGCCTGTCAGCGTTTGCCGGCATCCGCTACACGCAAGAGAAACTGCCCGAGCGGCCCAACTTCGCCATCCCTTATCTGTCAGACATTCCCTTCATCGGCCCGGCCTTGTTCAAACAGCACCCTTTGGTGTACCTGGCCATCGCCTTCACGGCGGGCCTGGCCTGGTTCCTTTATCGTTCAAGGGCAGGCTTGATCTTGCGTGCCGTGGGCGAGTCGCCCGAGTCGGCACACGCCTTGGGCTACCCCGTTCGCCGCATCCGCCTGATGGCGGTGATGGGCGGCGGTGCGCTGTGCGGCTTGGCGGGGGCTTACCTGTCGGTGGTCTACACCCCGCTGTGGGTTGAAGGCATGGTGGCGGGCAAGGGCTGGATCGCCCTGGCGCTGACCACCTTCGCCACTTGGCGTCCGGCCCGCGTTTTGCTGGGGGCTTACTTGTTCGGCGGCGTGACCATGTTGCAGTTCCAACTGCAAGGGCAGGGCATCCAGATTCCCAGCCAATGGCTGACCATGCTGCCTTACCTGGCCACCATCGTGGTGCTGGTCCTGATCTCTCGCAATCCGACGTGGATTCGCGTCAACATGCCGGCGTCACTGGGCAAGCCCTTCCATCCTGGCAGCTGACGAGGCATCATCGCCCCTGGCTGCAGGTTCCATCTTTGTTTTGATTTTTTCCACCCTGGAGATGACATGACTCGACCATTGACCAAACGTTCTTTGTTGAAGATGGCTGGCTGGGCCGGCGTTGCCGCCACCGCGGCCCTGGTGGGTTGCGGCAAAAAAGATGAAGCAGCGCCCGATGCTGCTTCTGCCGCTTCAATCCCGGAGTCAACCGCATCGGTGGCCGCCGCCGCGCCTGCCGGCCCCCTGAACATCGCCTTCGCCTATGTGGGCCCGGTGGGCGACGCCGGCTGGACCTACGCCCACGACCAAGGCCGCCTGGCGGTCGAAAAAGAATTTGGCGACAAGGTCAAGACCACCTTCGTCGAAAAAGTGCCCGAAGGCCCCGATGCAGAGCGCGTGATCCGCGACATGGTCGGCCAGGGCAACAAGCTGATCTTCGGCACCACCTTTGGCTACATGGAGCCCATGCTCAAGGTCGCCGCCGACAACAAGGATGTCAAGTTCGAGCACGCCACCGGCTACAAGACGGCCGACAACATGCGCACTTACGACTCGCGCACCTACGAAGGCGCCTACATGGCCGGCGTGATCGCGGGCGGCATGACCAAGTCCAACACCCTGGGCGTGGTTGGCTCCATCCCCATCCCCGAAGTGATCCGCAACATCAACGCCTTCACCCTCGGCGCGCAAAGCGTGAACCCCAAGGTCAAGACCAAGGTCGTCTGGATCAACAACTGGTTCGACCCCCCGAAGGAAACCGAAGGCGCGCAGAGCCTGATCAACCAGGGTGCCGACGTGCTGTTCCAGAACACCGACTCGAGTGCGGTGCTGCAAACGGCCGAGAAAGCCGGCAAGTACGCCTTTGGCTGGGATTCGGACATGAGCAAGTTCGGCCCCAAATCGCACCTGGCCTCGGCCGTCATCAACTGGGCACCGTACTACATCAAGGCCACCAAGGACGCGCTGGAAGGCACCTGGTCAACCGGTGGCGTGTGGTGGGGTGTGAAGGAAGGCGCCATTGACCTGGTGTCCATCTCCGACAAGGTGCCCGCTGACTTGAAGGCCAAGGTGGACACGGTCAAGGCCGGTTTGAAGGACGGCAGCTTCGTCATCTGGAAGGGCCCGATCGTGGGCCAGGATGGCAAGGACGTGCTGGCCAAGGACGCCGTGGCCGATGACAAGTTCTTGGGCGGCATCAACTTCTACGTCAAGGGCGTGGACGGTGCAATTCCGTCCAGCAAGTGAGGTGAGCGCCATGACCATTGCACCCCACCGCTTGCCTGAGCTGCTGCAAGCGATGCCCAAGGCGGAGTTGCACATCCACATCGAGGGCTCACTCGAGCCCGAGTTGATCTTCGCCCTGGCGCAACGCAATGGCGTGGCGCTGTCTTACCCCAGCGTCGAGGCCCTGCGCGCCGCCTACGCTTTCACCGATCTGCAAACCTTCTTGGACATCTATTACGCGGGTGCCTCGGTCTTGCTCAAGGAGGAAGATTTCCACGACATGGCCTGGGCCTACCTGACCAAGGCCGCCGCTGAGAACGTGCTGCACACCGAGTTGTTTTTCGATCCGCAAACGCACACTGACCGTGGCGTGCCTTTCGAGGTCGTCATCAAGGGCCTGGACCGCGCTTGCCGGCGGGCCAAGGCCGAGTTGGGCGTCAGCGCCACGCTCATCATGTGCTTCCTGCGGCACCTGTCTGAAGAAGCCGCCCTCAAGACGCTGGAGGAGGCCTTGCCCTGGCGCGACCTGATCGTCGGCGTCGGCCTGGATTCCAGTGAGCGTGGCCATCCACCTGAGAAGTTCGCCCAGGTGTTCGCGCGTTGCCGTGAGCTGGGCTTGCATGTGGTGGCCCACGCGGGCGAGGAAGGCCCACCGGCCTACATCATCAGTGCATTGGACGTGTTGAAAGTCGAGCGCATCGACCATGGCGTGCGCTGCGTGGAAGACACTGCACTGGTGCAACGGCTGGTCAAAGAGGCCATGCCGCTGACCGTGTGCCCGCTTTCCAACGTCAAGCTGTGCGTTTTCAGTACCCTTGACCAGCACAACCTGAAATCGATGCTGGAGATGGGCCTGAAGGTGACCATCAATTCAGACGACCCAGCCTATTTTGGTGGCTACCTGAACCAGAACTACCTGGAAACCTTTGCGGCCCTGAGCCTGGATGCCACCGCCGCCTACACCCTGGCGCGCAACAGTTTCGAGGCCAGTTTTGCCTCCAACGAAGACAAAGCCGGTTGGATCGCCAAGCTCGACAAGACCTTCGAGCGTTTCGCCGCCTGAGCCTTCAATCAAAGTGTGAGTTTGCTTGGCCGCGGAGGCATGAGCTGCACCGATGACAACAGTGCCAGCACCAGCGCCAAGGGCACGGTGGAGACATAGCCCACATGCTTGAAGCCTAGCGCGCCCACCACACTGCCCACCATGAATGCTCCGGTCAAGGCCAGCAGGATGCGCAGCTTTCTCGCATTGACCTGCACCTTGCCCAGCGCGTGGTGGGGCGCCGCGCTGTTCCAGTAAAGCAGCTTGCCCAGCTCGATCCCGATGTCGGTGACCAGGCCCGTGACGTGCGTGGTGCGGATCTCGGCGTTCGACACCTTGGTCACCATGGCGTTCTGCAGCCCCATCACAAAGCACAGCAGGGCGATGGTCAAGGACACCTCCAGCGTCATGGACACATTGAGCCGTTCGCCCATCAAGCCAAAGACCAGCAACAGGCCCGCCTCGATCATCAAGGGCAGGGCGTATTCACTGCGGCTACCCCGCCTGCGCGACCAATTGATGAGGATGGCCGAAGTGGCCGCGCCCAGCAGAAAGGACACCAGCGCCTCCAGGCCCGCGATGACGAGGTCCAACTGGCCCAATGCCAGGTGATCGGCCATGCCCGAGACCACGCCGGTCATGTGCGAGGTGTATTGCCCGACGGCCAGAAACCCCCCGGCGTTGATGGCGCCTGCCACGAAGGCCAAAGAAACCCCCAGGTGAAGGTTGCTTTGCGGCGTGCGTTCCGGCGCGGTGAGGCCTTGCAAATACTTGATCGGCATGACAGGGGGCGGGGCATTCTGATTAGGTTCTAATGATCCTTCAGTTTTTGAGAAAAACGGAGTGTCATGGCGATCAATTCAGCGGTCTCGTCGGTGCCGGCCTGGCGCTGGGCCCTCAAGCAGACGTGGCGCGACATGCGCTCTGGCAGCCTCAGATTGTTGCTGGTGGCGGTGGTATTGGCCGTCACGGCCTTGTCTGCCGTGGGATTTTTCGCCGACCGCATTGAGCAAGGCCTGGTGCGCGATGCCGCCCAATTGCTGGCCGCCGACGCCCTGGTGGTGGCCGACCAACCGATGCCGGCCGCGCTGTCGGCCGAAGCGCAAAAGCTGGGTTTGAGGCAAGCCAGCACCGCGGCCTTTCCCAGCATGGCCCGTGCGCCCGACGAGCGCGGTGGTGACAGCAAGCTCGTGGCGCTGAAGGCCGTCAGCGAGGCTTACCCCTTGCGCGGTCAGATCACCCTGGGCCGCGTGCTGGCCGATGGCTCCGTGGTGCCTTCGGACAAAGCCCCTCTGGGCGGCCCGCCCGCCGGCCAAGCCTGGGTGGACGCCTCCTTGCTGCCCGTGCTGAACCTGCGGGTGGGTGACCGGCTTTGGTTGGGCGATGTGTCTTTCCTCATCGCTTCGGTCATTGCCATCGAGGCCGACCGGGGCGCCGGCTTCATGAGCTTTTCACCTCGCGTGATGATCCGCCAATCCGATCTGGCCGCCACTCAATTGGTGCAACCCGCCAGCCGCGTCACTTACCGCTTGTTGGTGGCCGGCCCGGCGCGTGCGGGCGACGCGGGTGTGGCGCCCAATGCGGGCCAGCAGGGCGCGAATGATGCCTCCGCCAAGGCCGTTCAAACCTTCGTTGCGGCGGCGCAAGCGCAATCCAAAACCACACGCGGGTTGCGCGTGGAGACGCTGGACCAGGGCCGCCCCGAAATGCGTGCCACCCTTGATCGGGCCGGTCTGTTCCTGCGCCTGGTGGCGCTGCTGGCGGCTTTGCTGTCCGCGGTGGCGGTTGCCTTGGTCTCTCGTGACTTTGCTCAGCGGCGCCTGGATGATTGCGCCATGTTGCGCGTGCTGGGCGTGCCGCAGAACCAGATGGCGCTGACTTACGGGCTCCAGTTCCTCATCGTGGGCCTGGTGGCCAGCGGCTTGGGTCTGGCTTTGGGTTGGGGCTTCCACCAGGTGTTCGTGGCACTGCTGTCCGAGCTGGTGCCGGTCGCCTTGCCCGCGCCCAGCATCTGGCCCGTGGTGCTGGGCCTGGGCGTGGGTGTGGTGCTCACCTTGGGCTTTGGGCTGCCCCCGGTGCTTCAATTGGCCCGCGTGCCGCCACTGCGCGTGCTGCGCCGTGATGTGGGCGAACTCAAGGGGGCGTCGGTGCTGGCCGTGGGCCTGGGTGGTGTGGCGTTGCTGGCCTTGCTGATGATGGTGGCGCGTGACGTCAAGCTGGGCGCGATCGCCCTGGGTGGTGTCGCCGTGGCCGTGCTTGCTTTTGCAGCCCTCGGCGCCCTGGCTGTGTTCATCCTTCAGCGTCTGCTCAACAAGCTCAGTGGCGTGGCCCCGCCCTGGTTGGTGCTGGCCACCCGGCAACTCACCGCCCAACCAGGCCAGACCGTGGTGCAGGTCTGCGCGCTGGCCATCGGCTTGCTGGCCTTGGTGCTGCTGGTTTTGCTGCGCACCGACCTGATCGCCAGTTGGCGGGCGGCCACGCCGGTCGATGCGCCCAACCGTTTCGTCATCAACATCCAGCCCGACCAGACCGAGGCTTTCAAGGCGCAATTGCAGAAAGCCGGCGTCAAGCAATTCGACTGGTATCCCATGATCCGTGGTCGCCTGGTGGGCATCAACGGCAAGACCGTCAAGCCCGAGGACTACGCCGACGACCGGGCCCAGCGTCTGGCCGACCGGGAATTCAACCTCAGCTACGCGGCCCAACAGCCTGCCTACAACCCGGTGGTGGCTGGCCGTTACCAGGCGAACGAAAAGGGCGCCTTGAGCGTGGAAGAAGGCTTGGCCAAAACCTTGGGGCTGCACCTGAACGACCAGCTCACGTTCGACATCGGAGGTGTTCAGCACCAGGCCCGCATCACCAGCCTGCGCAAAGTGGACTGGGCTTCCATGCGCGTCAATTTCTTCGTGATGGCGCCCATGGCATCGATGCCCGAGTGGCCGGCCACCTTCATCACCTCGTTCCGCGCGCCACCTGATGGCAAGCTGGACCGCATCCTGGTGCAGTCCTTCCCCAACGTCACTGTGGTCGACGTGTCGGCCACGCTGGCCCAGATCAACCGGATCATGGACCAGGTCATCGCGGCGGTCGAATTCCTGTTCGCCTTCACCTTGGCCGCGGGCCTGATCGTGCTGATGGCGGGTCTGCTGACCTCGCGTGAACGCCGCGCCAAGGATTGGGCCGTGCTCAAGGCCCTGGGCGCCTCTCAGCACATGCTGGCCAAGGTGCAGCGCGTGGAGTTGTTGGGCGTGGGTGCGCTGGCAGGGGCCTTGGCCTCCAGCGCGGCGCTGTGCGTCGGCTGGGCTTTGGCCCGCTGGGTGTTCGAGTTCGATTGGAACGCGCCGCTGTGGTGGCCCTTGATGGGCGCGGCGGTGGGGGCTGTGTTGGCCGCTCTGGCAGGCTGGTGGAGCCTGCGGGGGGTGCTGGAGCAACCCGTCGTCAATACCTTGCGACGGGCGGCCCAGTGAACTGCATCAGGGCGTCAGGTTGCCGATCAGGCCCATCTCGGAGCTGCTCATCAGCGACTCGATGTCCATCAAGATCAAGAGGCGCTCGTTGATGTTGGCAATGCCGGTGATGTAGGTCGTGTCCACCATCGAGGCGCTCATCTCGGGCGCGGGCTTGATCATCTGCTCGGCCAGCTGGATCACGTCGCTGACGGAATCAACCACGGCGCCCACCACGCGGCCGCGCACGTTCAGCACGATCACCACCGTGAAGTCGTTGACGTCGCTCTCGCCATTTTCGTTCAAGCAATTGAACTTCACGCGCAGGTCAACGATGGGCACGATCACGCCGCGCAGGTTCACCACGCCTTTCAAGTAAGACGGGGCGTTGGCGATCTTGGTGGGCGGCTCGTAAGAGCGGATTTCCTGAACCTTCAGGATGTCGATGCCGTATTCCTCGGTGCCCAGGCGGAACGTGAGGAATTCACGACCGGATACCGCATGCTGAATTTGACGGGCTGGATTGCCCCGGCTGGATAAACTGCCGGGTGCGCCGGGCCGTACCGCGGATGCTGGCTTGGGGGCAGCTACTTGAAGGGCTTCCATACACGTCCTCGAATCGATAGAAATGGTCTCCCCAGGGATGTCGGTTGTTGGCCGGGAAACTTGAGGCTGCTTGCGGGCCTGCCAGTTGCTCATGCAGTTTGATGAGTTCCCCCACTACCGAGATCGACCACGCCCTGCACGGCCCTGGTGACGAGGCCTGGCAATCTGGCCTGCATCGCCTGATGAAAAAAACCTTCGGCATCCAGGCCCTCAGAGAAGGGCAGGATGCCGTGATCCGCCGGGTCATGCTGGGGCAGCCCACCCTGGCCGTCATGCCCACCGGCGCAGGAAAATCCCTTTGTTATCAGCTTCCGGCCTTGTTGCTGCCCGGCCGCACCGTGGTGGTCTCGCCCTTGATCGCCCTGATGAAGGACCAATGCGACGCCTTGCAGGCCATGGGCGTGCACGCCGTGCAATTGCACAGCGCCATGGCCGCGCCCGAGGTGGCCGAGGCCGAGGCCGCCGTGGGGTCCGGTGAAGCCCGCATTGTTTTCACCACCCCGGAAAGGTTGGCGGCGCCCGAGTTCCTGGCCTTGCTGAAGCACCGCCCCACCAGTCTGCTGGTGGTGGACGAGGCGCACTGCGTCTCTCAATGGGGACACGATTTCCGTCCCGCCTTTCTGGAAATCTCGGCCGCCCGTTCGTTGCTGGGGCAACCCACGCTGCTCGCGCTCACTGCCACCGCCACGCTAGACGTCATTGAAGACATTGCCCGGCAACTCGACGCCTCGGGACTGGGCGTGGTCAACACCGGCATTTACCGCGCCAATCTGCACTACGAGGTCAAGCAGGTGGTGAGTGAGTCAGAAAAAATGACAGCCGCCTTGTCATTCTTGCAATCGACCGCGGGGTCGGGCGTGATCTACGGTGCCACCGTCAAGACCGTGGAGCAGGTGCACCAGGCTTTGAAAGACGCGGGCGAATCGGTCACCCTGTACCACGGCCGCCTTCCCAAGGCCGAGCGCCACGCCAACCAGGAAGCCTTCATGCGCAACGAAGCGCGGGTGATGGTGGCCACCAACGCCTTCGGCCTGGGCATCGACAAACCCGACACGCGTTTCGTCTTGCACTACCAGATGCCCTCGGGCCTGGATGCTTATTACCAGGAGTCGGGCAGGGCGGGGCGCGACGGTCAAGCCGCCACCTGTTGCTTGCTTTACCTTCACCGGGATCGAGCTGTGCAGCGCTTTTTCATGGGAGGGCGCTACCCCGACCTGCAGGACATCGATGCCTTGTACCGCGCTTTGATTGAAGACCCGCCCGCAGGCCAACGCTGGACGCTGGCGCTGCTGCAGCAAACCTTGAAGCGTCCGGCCAACAAGCTGCAAGTGGCCTTGCGGCTGCTTCGCCACCACAAGATCGTGGCGCAAAACCGTGTGGGCGAATTGCGTTTGCTGCGCCGCGGCTTGAGCGATGCCGCCATGGACCAGTTGCTCGAGGCCTACCGCGGCAAACGTGAGCACGACAAGGCCTTGCTCGAGAAAATGGTGTTCTATGGGCAGACCGGCCTGTGCCGTTGGAAAGTCCTTCAGGAGCACTTTGGCGAAGGCGCGGACTTTGAGCGTTGCGAAACCTGCGACAACTGCCTTCGCTTGAGCGCCTTGCAGCGACAACAAGCCACGGCGCCCATCGAGGAGCCAACGGCCGCCAAGCCCGCGTCCCCGCATGCGGTTTTTGCTGAGAACGACCTGGTGCGTGTGGCCCGCTATGGCCAAGGCACCGTCACCGCCGCCGATGCCGAAACCATCACCGTGGCCTTCCCCTCGGGCGACACCCGCTGCTTCTTGGCCACTTGTGTGCAACCCGCCAAATCGCGACGAAGGAGCGCGTCACCAGCATGAATGTCAACCCGTCTCCCCACAGCATCATCCGCATCGGCATTTCTGGCTGGCGCTACGAGCCCTGGCGTGGTGTGTTCTATCCCAAGAAGTTGGTGCAGCGTCGCGAGCTGGAGTACGCCTCGCGCGCCTTGCCCAGCATTGAAATCAACGGCACTTTCTACGCCATGCAAAAGCCGGACAGCTTCGCGCAATGGTTTGAGCAAACGCCAGATGATTTTGTCTTCAGCGTCAAGGCACCCCGTTACATCACCCATATCCGCCGATTGCAGGATGTGCACCAACCTCTGGCCAATTTCTTCGCCTCGGGTGTATTGCGTTTGCGTCAAAAGCTGGGGCCGGTGCTGTGGCAGTTTCCGCCGAGCTTTCACTTCAATGCCGATCTGATGGAAACCTTTCTCAGCGAACTGCCTCACGACACCGAGGCCGCCCAGAAGCTGGCCAAACAGCGCGATGTTTTCATGGCCAAGCGCGAGAGTCTGGAGATCGATGCCAACCGGCCCCTCCGGCACGCCATCGAAATCCGCCACGAGAGTTTCGCGGACCCCGCTTTCATCAAGATGCTGCGCCACCACCGCGTGGCTTTGGTCGTGGCCGACACGGCAGGCAAATGGCCATACCTGGAGGACGTGACCGCCGACTTCATGTACCTGCGCTTGCACGGCGATGCCGAGTTGTACGCCAGCGGGTACACCGACAAGGCTTTGGACCGCTGGGCCACGCGCATTGCCGCCTGGTCAAATGGTGATCAGCCAAAGGATGCCCACCTTGTTGATCCGGACCACGCGCCGCCCAAGCGCGCGCACCGTGACGTCCATTGCTACTTCGACAACGACATCAAGGTCAGGGCCCCTTTCGACGCGACCTCCTTGATGGGCAAGCTGGGTTTGCCAAGCTTCAGTCCCCCTGAACAAGGGGTGCTTGTGAACGCTTCCTAACACATCGTTCAACGGTCTTCGTATACCTTGATGGAAACGTGTCTCGTGCGCGCATCAAATTCAAACGACCAAATCCCAGAGGACAGCAATGAACATCAAGCAAGCAGCCCGCGCCGCGCTCGTCGCGACATCGGTTTCACTGGTGGCCATGAGCAGCCAGGCCGCCACCTACACCTTTGGCGCCCTGTTGGCCGGCAATGGCCCGCAAGAGCTCAACTTGGCCACCCTGACCGTGACCGAAAGCGGCAATGACCTCAATTTCTCGCTGTCCGCCACCGGCCTTGACCTGCTGGGCACCAGTTCATTCCTGGGCGCCATCGCGGTAGATGGCCTGAAGACGGGTTCGATCTCGTCCGTTGTGGGCGACTCACCTGTGGCCCTCGCCAATGGTGGCGGCCCCGGTGGCGTGTTCGACTTCCGCTTTGACCTGACGGGGCCCAAGCAAGCCCGGCTGATCGACAACGAGTCGGTGAGCTGGACGTGGGTCGGCGCCAACCAAAGCCTCGATACGCTGAGCTTTGCGGTGCACATCCAAGGCGTGGGCATCTCGGGTGCTGACACCTCGCTGTGGTACAGCCCGTCGGCCGTGCCGGAACCCGAATCGTATGCCTTGCTGGCGGCAGGCCTGGGCGTGGCTGGCATCGCCCTGAGGCGCCGCCGCCGCTGATCAACCCGTTGTGCAGCATTGATCTGGCGATTTCAATGGGCCTGAACAGCTTTTTGAAATCGCCTTTCTCGTTCAGACGTTGAACAAGAAATTCAACACATCGCCATCCTTGACGACGTACTCCTTGCCTTCCGCGCGCATCTTGCCCGCGTCCTTCGCGCCTTGCTCACCCTTGAAGGTGATGAAGTCGTCAAAGGCGATGGTTTGGGCGCGGATGAACCCCCGCTCAAAATCCGTGTGGATCACGCCGGCTGCCTGAGGCGCCGTGTCGCCAATGTGGATGGTCCAGGCGCGCACTTCCTTGACGCCTGCCGTGAAATACGTCTGCAGGCCCAGCAGCTTGAAAGCGGCGCGGATCAAACGGTTCAGGCCGGGCTCATCCTGGCCCATTTCGGCCAGGAACATGGCGCGGTCTTCGTCGCTCATCTCCGACAGCTCGGCTTCGGTCTTGGCACAGATGGCCACGACAGGCGCGTTCTGCTTGGCGGCGTAGTCCTTCAGTCGGTCCAGGAAGGGGTTGTTCTCGAAACCGCTCTCGTCCACATTGCCCACGAACATCGCTGGCTTGGCGGTGATCAGGCACAGCGGCTTGACCAGCACCAGTTCTTCCTTGCTGAAGTCGATCGAGCGCACAGGTTGGGCCTGGTCCAGCGCGGCCTGGCACTTCTCCAGCACCTTGACCAAGGCGGCCGCTTCCTTGTCGCCGGAGCGGGCGGTCTTGTTGTAGCGGTGCAGGCTTTTTTCAACCGTGCCCAGGTCGGCCAGGCACAACTCGGTCTGGATGACCTCGATGTCGGAGATCGGATCGACCTTGCCGGCCACGTGGATCACGTTGTCGTCTTCAAAACAGCGCACCACGTTGATGATGGCGTCGGTTTCGCGGATGTGCGAGAGGAACTTGTTGCCCAGGCCTTCGCCTTGCGAGGCGCCCGCCACCAGGCCGGCGATGTCGACGAATTCAACAATGGCTGGCACGATGCGCTCGGGCTTGACGATCTCCGACAGGGCGCCCAGGCGCGGGTCGGGCAGTTCAACGATGCCCACATTGGGCTCGATGGTGCAGAACGGGTAGTTCTCGGCGGCGATGCCGGCCTTGGTCAGCGCGTTGAAAAGGGTGGACTTGCCGACGTTTGGCAGACCCACGATGCCGCATTTGAGGCTCATGGACGTTCCTGGACTGGAGGGTGGATAACCCCCTATTTTACCGGCGATCGCGGGTGTGCGGGTTCAGGCCGATTGAGTCGCCCAATATCCCACTTCTTCCAGCAGTTGTTGGCGGTCCACGGGTTTGGTCAGGACATGGTTCATGCCGGCGTTCAGGCAGGCGCTGCGGTCTTCCGAGAAGGCATTGGCCGTCAGGCCCAGCACGGGCACGTCCAGCGACTTGGTGCCGGCCTCGCCCTGGCGGACCCGGCGGGTGGCTTCCAGGCCGTCCATGCCGGGCATGCGCCAGTCCATCAGCACAACATTGGGGGTGTGCTGGCGCAGGAAAGCCAGTGCGGCCGGCCCTGTGTCGGCGGTGAACACGGTGGCCCCCGCCGCGCGCAGCACCTCGGCGGCCAGCATGCTGTTGACGGGGTCGTCGTCTACCACCAGCACCTCGGTGCCTTTCAAGTCAGGGCTGCCCAGCACCCGGCGCACGGGCACCCGCGCGTCTTCGGCCAGCACTGGCAGAGGCAGATCGATGTCAATCCTGGTGCCTTGGCGCTCACGGCTGTTCACGTTGATGGTGCCGTGCATCAGGCCCACCAGCTCTTGCGTGATGGTCAAGCCCAGGCCCACGCCGCCATTGGTGCGGGTGCTGTTGGTGTCCGCCTGGAAGAAGGCCTCGAACACGCGTGATTGCTCTGACTGCGACATGCCTTGCCCCGTGTCGCTGACCGACAGCCGCACGCCCGCCACGCCATCCACGGCTTTGGTCGGGCTGGGGCCCATGCTGAGCGACACGTGTCCACGGTCGGTGAACTTGATCGCATTGGCCAGCAGGTTGATCAGCACCTGGGTGAGCCGCAATTCGTCGCCCATGCGGCTCAAGGCCAGGCTGGGGCTGACATGGCGGCGCAATTCCAGGCCTTTGACGGTGGCCTGGGGCGACACCGCCGCCAACGCCTTGTCCGCGATCGCCGACAGGTCCAGCGGTGCCAGCACAGGGTCCACCTTGCCAGACTCGATGCGCGACAGCTCGAGCACTTGGTCGATCAAGGTCAGCAGGTGTTGACCACTGCTGTGGATGGTCTTGATCAGCAGCGCATCGCGTGGATCGCGCGCGCGCTCGGGGTGATCTGCCAGCAGATCGGCCGAAACAAGCATGGCGTGCAGGGGCGTGCGAAGTTCATGGCTCATGACCGCCAGGAAGCGGCTCTTGGCCAAGGAGGCCGTCTCCGCGGTGTCCCTGGCTTGCGCCAGCTCGGAGGTGCGCTCTTGCACCCAGGCATTCAGGGCATCGCGGGCGTCGGTGGGGCCGTGCGGATCACCCGCCACCACCAGGCTGACACCATGCTTGAGCCGCGTCACGCTGAGCAAGCTGACCAGAAAAGTGATCTGCATCAACACGCCGTTGACCACCAGCGAGCGGACCACGCCCGACCAGACCCTGTCGTGCGCCCCGACCTCCAGCAACCAAGCGGGGATGGCCACCAGTGCCAGCAGCGCGATCGACAGGCTGACCGCCCAGCGCCATGGCCAGGCAATGTGCATCAGCAGGGCCACCACCGGCATCCACTGGAAATTGGTGGCGATCCAGTAAGGCGATGCGGGTTGCTGGTTGAAGATCAGGACGCTGAGCGAGCCGATCACGAAATACAGGCACACACCCGCCACCACCACGCGCTGCGTGAGCATCAGCGATTGCGGGTTGCGCCGCAGCATGGCCCACATCCACAGCAGCAACAAGGCGAGCACGGGCTGGGCCCAACGGTCGTGGGGCGTGCTGATGCCGGCGATCAATTCACTGCCCCAGACCAGCAGGCAGGCGACCGCCGCGATGAGGTAGAACCCCAGCGCGGTTTTCCTTTCGATCAGCGACAAAAACCGATCGCGGCGCAGTTCGCCGGGCGGCTCAGGCCGTTTCATTTGATCCAATGCGTGTCCCTGTTCATTGATCATTGAATGTCACTTACCCGACACTTTATGGTGACTGGTCTTTCGGTCAACGGATTACCTAGAATCCCTAGATGACGACAAAAAAATTCGACGTGTGTGTGAGCGGCTCGGGCGCGGTGGCCCGAAGCCTGGCCCTGGCACTGTCCAGCAATGGTTGGCGCGTGGCTTGGGCCTGCGCTGAACAAGGCGGTCAAGCCATGGCGGAGGATATTCGAACCTACGCCCTGAATTCCCGCTCTGTCGCTTTATTGGAGCGGCTGCGCATCTGGCCCAGGTTGCAATTGGCGTCAACGCCGGTGCATGACATGCAGATCCGCGGGGATGGTCGGGGGCACCTGGCGTTTTCGGCCTGGCAGCAATGTGTGTCCGAGCTGGCATGGATCGTGGATGCAGCCGCGCTGGAACAATTGCTGGGCGAGGCCTTGAAGTTCGCCCCGCACGTCACTGTGGTGCCGCCTTTGGCCGATGGTGTGCCGCCGGTGGATGCCGATCTGCTGGCCATCTGCGAGGGCAAGCACTCGGCCACCCGGGCGGCTTTGGGCGTGGATTTCAGCAGGGCGGACTACGGCCATTGGGGCGTTGCCGCCCGGTTGCGCAGTGGCCAACCCCACCACGGTGTGGCCCGCCAATGGTTCCGCTCGCCTGATGTGCTGGCCTTGCTGCCTTTTCACGACCCTGAACCGGGCGCGTCCTACGGCTTGGTCTGGTCTTTGCCCCAGTCGAGGGCGAAAGAAGTCATGGCCATGGCGCCAGCTGATTTCGAAGCCGCCTTGCGCCAGGCGCTTGACGAGGTCGACCCGGGCGCGTCGGCTGTCTTGGGCCCTTTGTCCTTGACGTCCCGCGTGGCGTCGTGGCCCTTGGCCCTGGCGCAAGCTGAAAGGTGGAGCGGCCCGGGTTGGGTGCTGCTGGGCGATGCCGCGCACCAGGTTCATCCTTTGGCGGGGCAGGGGCTCAATTTGGGCCTGGCCGATGTCGATACCCTCGTGAATACCTTGACCGAGGCCCGTGAGCTGGAGCCTTGGCGCACCGCGGGTGACGAGCGTTTGCTGCGGCGTTACGCTCGCCGGCGCGAGTTGCCAACCCGCGCCATGGCCGGGGTCACCGATGGCCTGTTGCACCTGTTTGCGGATGATCGTGCACCATTCAGGGAACTTCGCAACACCGGCATGGCTCTGTTAGACCAAATGTCTCCTGTCAAACGCTGGCTGGTCAGCCGCGCACTTGATGCTTGAAACCCAATAAGGTTGCCACCATGAATCGCCTCTCTATTTTTCACTCCCCTTTGCGGGCCCTCTTGAGTGCTGGTCTGGTGCTGGTGGCCTCGGCCAGCTGGGCCGGCGAGTTGTCGCCCGCTCAGTTGGCGCAGCTCAAGCAGAAGCTGACCCAGAACCTGCCTGATTTTCCGCCCATCGACTCGGCGCAAACCACGCCCATGCCTGGCCTGATCGAGCTGCGCTCCGGCAACAACATCATCTACACCGACCCCAAAGGCGAGTTCGTCATCCAGGGCAACCTGCTGGAGACCAAAACCCAACGCAATCTGACCGAGGAGCGCATGGACGAAATCAACCAGATTGATTTCGCCAGCCTGCCGCTCAAAGATGCCGTGGTCTGGAAAAACGGGAATGGCAAACGCCGCATGGTGATCTTCGCCGACCCCAACTGTGGCTATTGCAAGCGCCTTGAAAAAGACCTGCAACAGGTCAAGGACGTGACCGTCTACACCTTCGTGGTGGCCATCCTGGGTGATGACTCCAAGGTCAAGGCCAACAACATCTGGTGCCTGAAAGACCGCACGCAGGCCTGGCGCGACTGGATGCTGACAGGGGCCGAGCCCGCCAAGGCTTTCGGCATGTGCGCCACGCCCACACAACGCAACAATGCGCTGGCTCAGAAACTGCGCGTGAACGGCACCCCTTCCATGTTCTTTGAAGACGGCACCCGCCTGCCATCGGCCGCGCCCGTCAATGTCATCGAGCAGCGCTTGACCAAGGCCGCTGCCAAGGTGGGCAGCGCATCCTGATTGAACTTCAGGGCAGGGGCGGCGCCGATGCTGATGCGGAGGCCGCGTCAGCGGGCGCCTGCTCAGGGGCCCGCTCCATCTGCAGATCCATGTAGGTTTTCTCGTTCGCCCGCACCAGGATGCGCACGGGGAGGTACTGCAGGCCAGGGGCGAACCAGATCTCCACGGGCAACACGCCGCCTTCGGCCGACATCTTGCGCGGTTTGACGTGGAAGGTGGGGATGGTGCCAATGGGCGTGTCGAGCATCTGCTCGTCAATCACATCGTAAGCAATGGTCTCCACGCGTTTGGGCAAGGCCAGAGGAATGTGGATGGTGTTGCCCGGGCGAAGCAGGTCCGGCTGCATGATGAACTGGTAGGCCAGCTGGATGAACTGGCTCGCCGCGTCTTGCATGCCCGGC
This sequence comes from Aquabacterium sp. CECT 9606, assembly GCF_918741295.1. Classification (GTDB taxonomy): domain Bacteria; phylum Pseudomonadota; class Gammaproteobacteria; order Burkholderiales; family Burkholderiaceae_C; genus Aquabacterium. The sequence goes on along the minus strand of NZ_CAKKNB010000003.1, from coordinate 935,481 downwards.
GTGCGCTGCAACTTCTCGCCTGAGTCCAGCACCACGTTCTGCGGGTCGAAGACCACGGTGCGGGGGGGCGATGTCTTGATCAGCAGGCGGTTGACCTGCTCGAAGCGCTTGGGCGACAAGCCTTCGGGGGTGATGGTGCCGGCGCTGATCAGATTCCAGGATCCGATGGGCGCGAAGCTGGGCCCGATGGTGGTGTCGACCCGAACCTGGTAATCCATGTCTTGTCGCACCCATTCCACCCGGGCCTGACCATGCACGTCACCACGGAAATAACCGCGAACCTTGTAGCTGACCCGGGTGGCCAAAGGCCAGACAAATGGCGGCCCCTTCGCCGAGCTGGGTTCACTGGCCGACAGTGCCAGTGGGATAGGCTCAGAAGCTGATGATTCGGGCTCGCTGCTGGAGGCCGCCACGGTGATGCTCGACTCGGCTTGCTCAGGTGCGCTGGCGCTTTCTTCGGGCCGCGCCAGTGCTGGCTCAGGGGCCGAAGCGCTGGGGCTTGGCGATTTGGGTGGGCGTTGGCCAGAGGCTTTGCGCGAGGCCCGTGGCTTGGGGGGAGGGGGCGCGGCCACGGGCGGATCGCTGAGTTTGAGTTCGCTCATCATCGTGGCTTCCATCCGCTTGATGCCGGAGGTGTCGCTGGCCTGCATGTCGTTGAGAAGCGTGGCCATGGACAAGGTCAGCCAGGCGTGCAGGCCCATCACCGCGAGGATGATGAACAACAGCAACCACCAGTGACGTGACCTCGACTCCACCATGCTCAGCTCTTAAGCCACTGATGCCGTCGTTGTGCAGTGATGGCGTCGGTGTTCTCGGTCAATGCCAGGGCGATGATGTCACCGCTGGCGCCTTTGGGCCGGGAACTGGCGGACGCCAACGCAGGCAAATCGAGTGTCAGCATGGACTGATCGCGGCAGATCAGCAGTGCCTGGGCTTTTTGCTCGTTGTGCCACAAGGCCAGGTCATCGCTTTTGCGCAAGCGCCATCCGTCCAGCGCGATCAGTTCATCCGAGGCACTCAGGCCGGCGCTTTCAGCCACGCTGTGGCGCATCACGGCCTGAACCTTGAGTCCGCCGCCCGCATCGCTGAGCCGCACGCCCAACCTTTGCGCCAAGGCCGCGGGTTTGCTCACCCAGGTCACGCCCGCGGCGCTCAACAAGGCTTTCAGCGGCAGCTCGTCGGTGCCATGGACCCAGTTGTGCAAAAGATCGGCCCATGAGCGGGCGCCGGCTGAGGCGGGCGGTCCGCCAGTGGCCTCGTCCTGCAATGCCTGGGCGATGTCGGCCTCTTGAATCGGCCGTTGCAACTGCCACAGGCGCTGCATCACACCGTCCAGTGATGGCTGGCGCTTGCCGTCCACCGGACATTGGCGCAGGCTCAGGTCCAGGCACAAACCCACCAGCGATCCCTTGGTGTAATAGCTCACCGTGGCGTTGGCGGTGTTCTCATCAGGGCGGTAGTAGCGCGTCCAGGCGTCGAAGCTGGCCTGGGCCACGCTGTAGCTGTGCCGGCCTGGCGTGGCCTGCACCTGGTTGATGGTCTTGGCCAGCAGCCTCAAATAGGTTTTGGCGTCGATCAGGCCTGTGCGCAGCAGAAACTGGTCGTCGTAATAAGAGGTGAAGCCTTCAAAGAACCACAGCATCTGCGTGTAGTTCTCTTGCGTGTAGTCGTAGGGCGCGAACTCGGCGGGCTTGAGCCGCTTGACGTTCCAGGTGTGGAAGTACTCGTGGCTGATCAGGCCCAGCAGCGTCTGGTAGGCGTCGGTGTTGACAGGCCGGCCTGTGCGGGGCAGGTCGCGGCGGTTGCAGATCAGGGCGGTGCTGTTGCGATGCTCCAGGCCGCCATAGCCTTCGTCCACGGCATTGAGCAAGAACACATAGCGCCCAAAGGCGGGCTTGCGGCGGCCATGCCAGAAGGCGATCTGGGCCTCGCAAATGCGTTGCGTGTCGGCCAGCAGCCGTGGGCCGTCAAGGTCTGTACTGGCCCCTGACACGACGAACTCGTGGACCACGCCCTTGGCGGTGAAGCTCCCGCGCCAGAACGTGCCCAGCTCGACAGGGTGGTCCACCAGGCTGTCGTAGTCGGGCGCCTGGTAGTCGCCCAATCCAAGCGCATTGACCTTCACGGGCGGCAGGCCAGTGGCCACGCCCCAACCTTTGGGCAGTCCGGCAATTTTCAGGCGGTGGGGCTGGTCCTCAAACCCCTCGGCTTTCAGGAACACGCTCGTGCCGTTGAAAAAACCGCGGCGTGAATCCAGAAATGCCGCCCGCACCGAGGTGTCAAACGCATACACCTCGCAAGTGACCGTCAACGCGCCCCTGCCCGTGCAATCGACCACCCAACTGGATTTGTCTACTTGTTGAACTTCAAGTGTGTGTTGGCCTTGTTGCGCCGTCAGCGGGGACAAGTGCCGCGCGAACTCCCGCACCAGGTAACTGCCGGGTATCCACACGGGCAGGCTCAAACGCTGCTGGGCCTGCGGCTGCGGGATGCGCAAAGTGACCACAAAACGATGGGCGTGGGCGCTGCCCACCTCAATGCGGTAGTCGATCATGGAGCAGTTCTCAAAGTTGGGCGGCGGCCAGGAAGCAGCTCAGGCTGGCCACCACGGTGAGCCTGAAGCGCAGCTTGAGCCAGCCGGCCGCGCCCAGTTCGGGGTAGCACTTGCGGTCCACCAGGTAGCACCCGATCAGCAGGCCGCCCAGTGCGGCCAAGCCTGCGTGAGGCGGCATCATCAAAGCAAGCCAAGCCGCCAATGAATAAACCACGCCCCAGATCAAACCGAGTTTATGCGTGGGCAAAGCGGGCTGGTCATAACGCTGGCTCAGCATGCTCAATCCCCAGGGCAGGCCGCCCAGGAAGGACACGACCAGGGCCGCGTAGCTGGTGAAGGCGCTGACGACGAATGCAAATGGCTGTGGATCGATGCGGCCCACCAACAGCCACACAAACAGCGCACCGCCCACGAATGGGATCAGTCCGGCATGTCCCAGCTTGCGGGCCAGTTCGTTGGGCTCGGCCAAACCGGGATAGGCCGATGGGATCGTTGATGAGGAAGTGGGTGTGTTCATGGCTGAGGGCAGGTGCTCGGCATTGTGGCAAGAAGTGCGGTGTCCGGGGCGGGGTTCAGGCGGACAGCCAGGCAAAGACCGTCGGGATGTCGTCCGGCAACGTCAGGGCATGCTTTTGCCAATGGCTCACGCGCTGGGTGCGGCTCCAGCCTTTATCCAGGGTCAAGCCACAGCTCACGCTCAGCCAGGTGTCGGGCTGCAGGTGCTTGGTCAAGGCCGACCACAGCGCGGTGTTTCGGTAGGGCGTTTCGATCACCAGTTGCGTCTGGCGCGCTCGGCGGGACAGTTGGTCCAGTTCGCGGATGCGGTCGCCACGTTGAACCGCATCAACCGGCAGGTAACCCACGAAGGCAAAACTCTGGCCATTCAGGCCGCTGGCGGCCAGGGCCAGCACCAGCGAACTGGGGCCAGAAATCGGCACCACCGTCACGCCCAGGCGGTGAGCTGCCAGGACCAGGGCGGCGCCTGGATCGGCCACGCCCGGCAAGCCGGCCTCTGACATCAAGCCGATGTCTTGCCCTGCCAGGGCGGGGGCCAGCAGGGCATCGATTTCGGCGTCTGGGTTGGGCGCTGGCTTGCCGTCAGGCTTCTTGTGGGTCTTGTTGGCGCTTTTCTCGCCGCCTTTGTTGGGCCGTGGCAAGGCCTGGATGTCCAGTGTTTGCAAAGGTGCGGCCAGCGGCACGATGGCGTCCACGCGCTTCAAAAATGCACGCGTGGTCTTGGCGTTCTCGCACACCCAGTGCTGCAAACGCGCTGCTGCAGTCAAGGCGCCCAGGGGCAGCACCTCGCGCAGGTCGGGCAGCACCGCGTCGGGCCCTTCTGCCAGGCAACCAAAGTCAAGGGTGTTGGGGATGAGCAGCAAGCGGCCTTTGGGGCTCGGGGCGGGGGCGTTTTTTGATTTTGAAGTCATGGTGTTGGGTGATGCAGGGCGCGCCAGGCCAGGGGATCCAGCCCCGCTTGTCGAATCATCTGGGTGGTGGGGATCAGCGGCAGGCCAATCAGGGCCGTGGGGTCGTCCGACTCGATACGCTCCAGCAGCACGATGCCCAATCCTTCGGATTTGGCACTACCGGCGCAGTCGTAAGGTTGCTCGCAGCGAAGGTAGGTTTCAATCTCCTGGTCGCTGTAGTGGCCCATCTGAACCCGGGTGGTGCTCATTTGGGTTTGCGAAAAATGGGTGCTGGGCCGCACAACGGCCACCGCGGTGTGAAAAAGCACCGCTTTACCGCGCATGGCTGTCAGCTGCTTCACGGCCTGGTCGTGGGTGCCAGGCTTGCCCAAAGGCATTCCCGCCAGGTCGGCCACCTGGTCTGATCCAATCACCACCACATCGTCCTGGTTCAACGCGGCAACTGCCCGTGCCTTGGCCAGGGCCAGGCGCATCGCCATCTCAGCAGGGGCTTCGCCGGGTAAGGGGCTTTCGTCCACATCGGGCGCCTGCACGTCAAAGGGCAAGCCCAGCCTTTGCAGCAGTTCCTGCCGGTAGCGAGAGGTCGAGCCCAGGATCAGGCGAGGGAAAGCGGTGGAGGTCATCCCCCTATTGTCCAGCCTCTACACTACCCGGCATGAATGCACGCACGTTTTTGCCCCACAAGCTTGACTTGGGGGCCTTCATCAACGAAGAGTCGCGCCTGGAAGGGCAGTTGCCCGTGGTCGCGCTGACGCGTTTGGCCTCCGGCCTGGCGCAAGACCTGGATCTGGCGCCGCTTGAGCCCCTGACCTGGTGGGCCGAAGGCCGGCTGGAGCCGCAACGCGTGGGTGGCCCCCAGCTGTGGTTGGACTTGCACGCCGAGGGCAATCTGCCGTGGGAATGCCAGCGCTGCCTGCAGCCTGTGTTCATCCCGGTCACCGTGGACCACACGGTTCGCTTTGTGGCAGATGAGGCCACGGCGGCCGAACTGGACGCGGATTCGGACGACGACGTGCTGGCGATCAGCCGCCAGTTCGATCTGCTGGCCCTGATTGAAGATGAATTGATCATGGCGCAGCCCATCGTGCCCCGGCATGACGAATGTCCCACGGACGTGCAATCCCTGATGCAATCTGGCCTGGTGGCGCCCGATGGCACCCCAGTGCTTGAAACTACCGATGAAGAATCGGTTTCGGATAAACCCAATCCTTTCGCGGTATTGGCCGCCTTGAAAAAGGAAAAGGGCAGCTCTTGATTTGAATTGTCTGGCGCACTCGTGCTAGAATCTATGGTTTTCCGGGAAAGGCCCCGGGATTTATACAATTTGTCAACACTTCGCAGGCTACAAAACAACTGGCGCGGCAGGTATCAAGTCATTGGTATCAGCGCTTGAAAAGTTGGTGAGAGCTTGCACTCAACGGGCCGTGAGGCTCGGTTTCTGGAGTCATCCATGGCCGTTCAGCAAAACAAAAAGTCCCCTTCCAAGCGCGGCATGCACCGTTCGCACAACGCGCTGAACACCCCGGGCACCGCCGTCGAAAGCACCACCGGCGAAATCCACCTGCGTCACCACATCAGCCCCACCGGCTTCTACCGTGGCCGCAAGGTGCTCAAGACCAAGGCTGACGCTTAATTCTTGATCGAACCTGGCCAATGCTGGGTTCTTTCAAAATTCGTCAAGAAGCAAAGGGCTGGATAGGCTGACGCTGGTCAGTCCTCCGGCCCATTGTTGTTTTGGGCTCGCTGAGCAATACCCCACCCAAGACCCACCCGATGACTGTTTCGACCATTTCCAACGCGCCGTCTGGCCGTGCTGCCATTCCAGATCGCCAAGGCCGTGTCCGCATCTCGGTCGACTGCATGGGGGGCGATCATGGCCCTTCGGTCACTTTGCCCGCTTGCAAGGCCTTTCTGGCCAAGCACCCCGAAGCAGAGCTGGTGTTGGTGGGGTTGCCCGAAGCCTTGGCGCCGGCCAAGAGTTGGGAGCGTGTCACCCTGGTTCCCGCCAGCGAGGTCGTCTCCATGGACGACCCGGTCGAAGTGGCCTTGCGCCGCAAAAAAGACTCGTCGTTGCGCGTGGCCGTGTCTCAGGTCAAAGCCTCGGCCGATGCGCCTGCCAATGCGCACGCCTGCGTGTCCGCGGGCAACACCGGGGCCTTGATGGCCGTGGCCCGGTATGTGCTCAAAACCGTTGAAGGCATTGACCGCCCGGCCATCGCCTTTGGTCTGCCCAATCAGCTGGATGGCTCCACCACGGTGCTCGATCTCGGTGCCAATGTGGACTGCACCGCCGAGCACCTGTTGCAATTCGCGGTCATGGGCAGCGCGCTCGTGTCGGCCGTCGATGGCAAGGAATCCCCCACGGTGGGCTTGCTCAACATCGGCGAGGAAGTCATCAAAGGCAGTGAAGTGATCAAGCGCGCTGGCGAATTGCTGCGCGACGCTGGCGATAAAGGCCTGATCAATTTCCAGGGCAATGTCGAAGGCAATGACATCTTCAAGGGCACGACCGACATCGTCGTGTGCGATGGATTCGTCGGCAATGTGGCGCTCAAATCCGCTGAAGGGCTGGCATCCATGCTGGCCAATTTCATCAAGCAAGAATTCTCACGCAACCTGCTGACCAAACTGGTGGCTTTGGTCGCCATGCCGGTGCTCAACCAGTTCAAAAAGAGGGCTGACCACCGCCGTTACAACGGCGCGGCTTTGCTGGGTTTGCGCGGCCTGGTGTTCAAAAGCCATGGCTCCGCCGATGCCTTTGCATTCGAGTTGGCCATCAACAGGGCCTATGATGCGGCTCGTCACAGCCTTTTGGAGCGTGTGCATGACCGCATTGCGGCATCGCTCGATGGCCTGCCAGTTGCTGATGCAGCGGGTTTGGTCAATCCAGAAGGCACGTCGGCGGCTGTTGGATCTGCGGGTGCGGTTGACCGCGCTGCCTGATCCTTCGAGCCGTGCCCAAAGGGCGTCGAGGTGTTCTAACCAGCACCGCGTTGCCCCCCTGAAATGCCCATCAAGCACTCACGCATAGCCGGTACTGGCGCTTACCTGCCGCCAAGACGACTTACCAACCAGGACTTGGCCCATCAGCTGGCCAGTCAGGGCATCGAAACTTCCGACGAATGGATCGTGTCTCGCACGGGCATTCGCGCGCGCCACTTTGCCGAGCCGCATGTGGGGTCCAGCGACCTGGGTTTGCTGGCGGCGCAAAGGGCCCTCGAAGCCGCGGGGCTGCAGGCCACCGACATCGACCTGATCATCTGCGCCACGTCCACGCCTGACATGGTGTTTCCCTCAACCGCCTGCCTTATCCAGCAGAAGCTGGGCATCCGGGGTTGCGCCGCATTTGACGTGCAGGCGGTGTGCTCGGGCTTTGTTTACGCCCTGACGGTGGCCGATGCGATGATCCGCACGGGTTCGGCGCGGCGCGCGTTGGTCATTGGCGCCGAGGTGTTTTCCCGCCTGCTTGATTTCAGCGACCGCACCACCTGCGTGTTGTTTGGCGACGGGGCTGGCGCCATGGTGCTTGAAGCATCTCAGCAGGCCGGCATCGTTGCGTCCCGCCTGCACGCCGATGGGCAGCAAGCCGGCATGCTTTGCGCGCCGGGCACCGTGTCTGGTGGCGCCATATTGGGCGATCCCACTGTCAAAATGGACGGCCCTGGTGTGTTCAAGCTGGCGGTGACCGCGCTGGAGCAAGTCGCCAACGAGGTGCTGCAGGCCGCTGGTCGCGATGCCTCATGCATCGACTGGTTGGTGCCCCACCAAGCCAACTTGCGCATCATGCAAAGCACGGCGCGCAAGCTGCAGGTGCCAGACGATAGGATGATCGTCACGCTCGATGAGCATGGCAACACCTCGGCCGCGTCCGTTCCCTTGGCATTCGACCAGGCGGTGCGCGATGGCCGGATCCAGCGGGGCCAGACCGTGCTGCTTGAGGGCGTGGGCGGTGGCTTCACCTGGGGCGCCGTGTTGGTGGATTACTGATTCATGGGTACTGAGGACACAAACAAGATGACCGCATTTGCATTCGTGTTTCCGGGGCAAGGCTCGCAGTCCGTGGGCATGCTCAATGGCTGGGCCGATCACGCCGCCGTGCGCGACACCCTGGCCGAGGCCTCCGAGGCCCTGGGCGAAGACGTGGGCCGGCTGATCGCCGAGGGCCCGAAAGAAGCTTTGGACTTGACCACCAACACGCAGCCCGTGATGTTGGTCGCCGGTGTGGCCTGTTGGCGCGCCTGGCTGGCCGAAACCGGGTTGACGCCTGCTGCCGTGGCTGGTCATTCTCTGGGCGAGTACACGGCCCTGGTGGCCGCAGGCGCCTTGACCTTGGCCGATGCCTTGCCCTTGGTGCGTTTTCGCGCCCAGGCCATGCAAGACGCCGTGCCCGTGGGCATGGGTAGCATGGCCGCCATCCTTGGTCTGGACGCCGATGCGGTGAAGGCCGGATGCCTTGAGGCCGCCCAGGCCAGTGGCGAAGCGGTTGAGGCCGTGAATTTCAATGATCCCAAGCAAACCGTGATCGCCGGTACCAAGGCGGCGGTGGACCAAGCCTGCGTGGTGCTCAAGGCCGCGGGCGCCAAGCGCGCGCTGCTGCTGTCGGTGTCCGCGCCGTTCCACTCCAGCCTGATGAAACCCGCCGCTGAACGGCTCAAGGCAAAACTGGCCGCCACGACCTTCTCGGTGCCCACCATCCCTGTCATCAACAACATCGATGTGGCCTCCGTCATCCAGGGTGATGAACTGCGCGATGCCCTGTATCGGCAGGCTTTCGGGCCCGTTCGCTGGGTAGAAACCATCCAGGCATTGAAAGCCCGCGGTTTGACCCATGTCATTGAATGTGGTCCTGGCAAGGTGTTGTCCGGCATGGTCAAGCGCATTGACGGCGATCTGATCAGCGCTACCATCTTTGATCCGGCATCTCTGCTGGAAGCGAAAGGCTTGCTGGCATGAGCGCCGAATCAACAACCCAGGTGGCCCTGGTCACTGGCGCCAGCCGAGGCATCGGGCGCGCCATCGCCGTGACATTGGCCCAGCAAGGCTACAAGGTCATGGGCACGGCGACGACCGAATCCGGCGCCAATGCCATCAGCGAGGCGCTGAGCGGTTTTGAAGACAGCAAAGGCCTGGTCCTCGACGTGACCGACGCCGCTGCGGTAGATGCCACGATCGATGCCATCCTGAAAGAACATGGCGCGCTGCATGTGCTGGTCAACAATGCTGGTATCACGCGTGACACCTTGGCCATGCGCATGAAGGATGACGATTGGGACGCGGTGCTGGACACCAACCTCAAAGCCGTTTTCCGCATGAGCCGTGCCGTCATGCGCCCCATGATGAAGCAACGCCATGGCCGCATCATCAACATCACATCGGTGGTGGGCGCGATGGGCAACGGGGGGCAGGCCAATTACGCGGCCGCCAAGGCGGGTGTCGCCGGCATGACCCGTGCACTGGCACGCGAGTTGGGCAGCCGCAACATCACGGTGAACTGCGTTGCACCTGGTTTCATCGACACCGACATGACCCGCGCGCTCACCGACGAGCAGCAAGCTACATTGAAGGCCCAGATCCCATTGGGGCGCCTGGGCCAACCTGAAGACATCGCCGGGGCCGTGGCCTTCCTGGCTTCGCCCCAAGCCGCTTACATCACCGGGACGGAATTGCACGTCAACGGTGGCATGTTGATGAATTGAGTTTTTACGGGGTTCTCAAATTCGTTTTTCGGGTTTGGCGGTTTGCGCCGCTAACCCGGTAAAATCCCCGGTTTATTTGCACCCCCTCCTGGAGGAGTCATGAGCGATATCGAAGCACGCGTCAAGAAAATCATTGCCGAACAACTCGGTGTAGCCGAATCCGAAGTCACCCCTGAAAAAGCCTTCGTGGCCGATCTGGGCGCTGATTCGCTGGACACCGTTGAATTGGTGATGGCGCTCGAAGACGAGTTCGGCATCGAAATCCCCGATGAAGAAGCTGAAAAGATCACCACCGTTCAGCTGGCCATCGACTATGCCAAGGGCCACGCCAAGGCCTAAAATAACGACTTGTTGATCACTGAGGCCCTTCGGGGCCTTGGTTGTCTCTGACCATCAATTTTTTTTGCCACACCCCAGCATGACCCGTCGTCGCGTCGTTGTCACCGGCCTAGGCCTCGTCACCCCCGTTGGAAACACGGTCGATGAATCCTGGTCGAATCTGATTGCTGGCAAGTCCGGCATTGACACCATCACCAAGTTCGACGCGTCGGCTTTCGCCTGCCGTTTCGCAGGTGAGGTCAAAGGCTTCAACATCGAGGATTACATCCCCGCCAAAGAAGCCCGCCACATGGACACCTTCATCCACTATGGGCTGGCTGCCAGCATCCAGGCGGTGAAGGATTCGGGCCTGCCCCTGGGCGAGGCCCTGGCACCCGAAGTGGCCGAGCGCATTGGCTGCATCGTGGGCTCAGGCATTGGTGGCCTGCCTTTGATCGAGGCCACACACCAGGAATACGCAGACCGCGGGCCCCGCCGCATCTCCCCATTTTTCGTCCCGGCTTCGATCATCAACATGATCTCGGGGCATGTGTCCATCCACTGCGGCTTCAAGGGCCCCAATCTGGCCATCGTCACGGCTTGCACCACCGGCCTGCACAGCATCGGCCAGGCCGCGCGCATGATCGAATACGGCGATGCCGATGTGATGGTCGCTGGCGGCTCCGAAGCCACGGTTTCGCCCTTGGGCATTGGCGGCTTTGCCGCGGCCCGCGCTTTGTCGACGCGCAACGATGACCCCCAAACAGCATCACGCCCCTGGGACAAGGACCGCGACGGTTTTGTCCTGGGCGAGGGCGCTGGGGTCATGGTCGTTGAAGAATACGAGCACGCCAAGGCACGCGGCGCCAAGATCTACGCCGAGATCTGCGGCTTTGGCATGAGTGCCGATGCGTACCACATGACCGCCCCTGATGTGGACGGTCCCACGCGCTCCATGATGGCCGCGCTGCGCAACGCCGGATTGAACCCGGACCAGGTGCAGTACCTCAATGCACATGGCACCTCGACCCCGTTGGGCGATTCCAATGAAACCAACGCGATCAAGCGCGCGTTTGGCGGCCATGCCAAGAGCCTGGTGGTCAACTCGACCAAGTCCATGACCGGCCACTTGCTGGGCGGGGCGGGCGGCATCGAGTCCGTGTTCACGGTGCTGGCGATCCACCATCAAATCTCGCCCCCCACCATCAACATCTTCAACCAGGATCCCGAGTGCGATCTGGACTACTGCGCCAACACCGCGCGCGAAATGAAGATCGATGCGGCCTTGAAGAACAACTTCGGCTTTGGTGGCACCAACGGTTCGCTGGTGTTCAAGCGCGTCTGACAGCCGTCCTTTGAGCGCCCGTTCCATGCCTTTCGCCGATGACATCGCAGGGGCAGGGGACGCGCACTCGCTGGATCAGGGCTTGCTGGGTTCCGTGGCGCAATGGTGCGTGCCGGTTGGCGTCACGCAAACGCCCTGGATTCGCCGGTTTGGGCAGGCCTTGCTTCTCTTGGCCACGGCCTTGTTGCTGGCATGGGCGTGGGCCCTCATGTCACAGGCAATGTCCGGCCAAGGCTCCTGGTTTACCACCGCCTTGGCACTGGTCATTGGTGTGCCCTGGCTGTTGATGGCTTGGCGCTCTTGGCAAAGCCTGAAAGTCAATCGCGTGGTGATCTTGCAGTGGGGCGGCCTGCCGCCTTTCCGCGCGATCAGCCCTGCGGCAGGCATTCCGCCTGGTTGGTCGCTCAAAGACGCAGCTCAAACACCCGCCCATGCCGTCGCTGCGCACGTGGTTTTTGACCTGGGCTGGTGGGTATTGGTGAAAATGGTGGCGTGCGGCAAGGGTGGTCAAGCCGACACATGGTCCTGGCTGGATGCAAGGATTTGTTTCAAAGGTCGCGCTGGTCACCATTTAAGGGCATTGCTGTACAGCGCGCGCGCCAATCAAGTCGGCGCCGAGCAAGTGGTGGCATCATCCGCAAATCATCAAATTCAGTGGTCCAACTTGCTTTCAACATTCAAAACCAGCGGCCCGGTGGCCGGCAACAAGGGCGTTGTTCGAAAAGGAGCGAGCGTTCAAGGCATGGCCGCGGCTGGCAGTGACTTCGCCGACACGGTGGTCCTGGTTCGGCCTGATCCGTTTGTTCAGCAGAGTGGCCGTGCATGACTCCGCCGCGCATGCCCTCCGAGCCGCCCGTGATGCCCGACCAACCCGTGTCGGCAAAGGCCTTTGATCCGTTGGAAGCCGTCGGCATCGAGGGCCAGGAAACAGGCCCTGTCACGCCCATCGTCGACGTGGACGCCTTGTTGGTCGAGCGCGTGCAACGCGGCGACCAGCGGGCCTTCGAAATGTTGGTGGTCAAGTATGAGCGCCGCATACAGCGGCTGATCGCCCGCATGGTGCGCGACGTTGATCTGGTTGAAGACATCGCCCAGGAAACCTTCATCCGCGCTTACCGGGCTTTGCCCAACTTTCGGGGCGAGAGCGCGTTTTACACCTGGCTCTACCGCATTGCGGTCAACACGGCCAAGAAGGCACTCATCGGTTTGCGCCGCGACCCCTTGGTCACCGAGTCATCGCGCTCAGGTTCTGGCGATGACGATGATGCGGACACCTCTCGTGTCGAGAACGAGCTGACCACGGGGGAAACCCCTGAGTCACTGATGGCCAGCCGCCAGATCGCCAACACGGTCAATGCCGCCATCGAGGCTTTGTCCGAGGATCTGCGTCAGGCCATCACCCTGCGGGAAATCGAAGGCCTCAGTTACGAAGAGATCGCCGAAGTGATGGGCTGCCCGATTGGCACCGTCCGATCGCGCATTTTCAGGGCCCGCGACGCCATTGCGCAGCGTCTGCGGCCCCTGTTGGACACCAAGGACGGCGATCGTTGGTGAAGTTGAGTGAACTTTTTGTGAACTCGCGCCTCTGAATGGCCAGGAAGGCCAATTTTCTTTGGCCTGTTTCAAATGTCGACACGGAGCCCGCCTATGTCTGACCGTCGCATGGATGATGATTTGCCCCTGGAAGCCCTGTCGGCCCTGGCCGATGGCGAGGCTGACGTGGCCGAGGTCGCGCGAGCTTGTGCCTCATGGCGTGATGATGCCAAGGTGCGCGCTCGCTGGAGCGACTACCACCTCATCGGCGACGTCATGCGCTCCGATGAACTGGCCAATGCCTCCGGCAGTTCGCACTTCCTCAAATCCTTCCGTGAGCGATTGGTTCAAGAGCCGGTGGTGTTGGCGCCAGCCGGTTTGGTGGCGCGCCATCATCCTTCCGTGGTGGACATGGGCGTGGCCGCAGTGCCCCCTGCCGAGCCTCTGCGCCGGCGCGTGTGGGCAGGCCCGATGGCCGTTGCCGCCTGCTTCGTGATGGTGGTGGGTGCCTTGGTGACCAACCAGGGCGGTGCGCCGTCTGGTTCGTCTCTGCCTGCCAATAGCCTGGCTCAGGGGGCATTTCCCGCGCCTGATCATGCCCAGGCCTTTGCGCCCTCCGCAGTTGCTGCCACGTCGTGGCCCGCTGGAAACGGCGTGACTGCCGCGTCCCTGGCCCAAGGGGCGGCATTCCCGTCGGCGATGGGCAGTGATCCGGCAGCAGCCGGGGCCTCGGTCTGGCGTGATCCACAGCTTGAGCAAGCCCTTTCAGCGCGCCGTGTTCAAGGCCATGGCGAGTCATCATTTGCTGCGCGCGAGAGCTTGGCTCGCAATGTGCTCTATGAGACTCCCTGATCACCAAGTTGTTTGAAATCCACCATCCTCCGATCTGACGCCGCTGTGGTTTGCCCAGGCGGCGTTGCCACTTGTGGCGTTGTGTGCGAATGGTGTGGCTTTACCAACAGAAACTCTCCAAGGATGAACTGTCATCCGCGTGATGGGCTCCAACGTTGATCCAATAGTTACTTGTTATGCATTTGTGAGGTTTTCAGCAATGACATCTTCTTTCCAGTCAGGAACTTCCGCCGGCTCTGTCGTGCGTCGCACTTTGGTTGTGGGTGGCGTCGTGATGGCAGTGGGTCTGTTATTGAGCTCCAGCTTGTTGCCCCACGCTTCGCAGGCGCAGCAACCTGCAACTATTTTGGCGGCCGCCACGCCCGCAGTTGTTCCTCCGCCATCCACCCCCCAGCCTCCCTTGCTGGTGCAGGGCTTGCCTGATTTCACCCAGTTGGTCGAACGTGTCGGGCCGTCGGTGGCCAGTGTGCGCACCACCCAGCGAGTCGACGATTCCGATGACGAGGCCGGGGACGATGCCGATGCCCAGATGCGCGAATTTTTCCGCCGCTTTTTCGGCACACCCATGCCAGGGCAGGGCCAGCGAAAGAACCCGCCCAAAGGCAGTGGCGAAGGACAAGAGCGTCCCCGCGGCCTGGGTTCGGGCTTCATCTTGAGTGCCGATGGCTTGGTCATGACCAATGCGCACGTCATTGATGGCGCGGATGATGTTTACGTCACCTTGACCGACAAGCGCGAGTTCAAGGCCAAGGTGGTGGGCGCCGACAAGCGCACCGATGTGGCCGTGCTCAAGATCGATGCCAAGAACTTGCCTGCGGTGCGCATTGGTGATGTGAGCCGCCTGAAGGTTGGTGAGTGGGTCATGGCCATCGGTACGCCGTTCGGCCTGGAGAACACCGTCACTGCGGGCATCGTCAGTGCCAAGGCACGTGACACCGGCGAAGAAGTCCGCTTCATCCAGACCGATGTCGCGGTGAACCCCGGTAACTCTGGCGGCCCGCTGATCAACATGCGGGGCGAGGTGGTGGGCATCAACTCGCAGATCCTGAGCCGCTCTGGTGGCTTCATGGGCATCTCCCTGTCCATCCCCATTGACGATGCCGTGAAGGTGGCTGATCAGCTGCGTGCCGGTGGCAAGGTGGTGCGTGGCCGCATTGGTGTCCAGATTGAACCCGTCACCAAGGAGGTCGCAGAATCATTGGGCTTGGGCAAGGCACAGGGGGCCGTTGTCCGCATGGTCGAGCCTGGTGGTCCAGCGGCCAAAGCGGGATTGGAGGCCGGCGACATCATCACCAAGTTCAATGGCGTTGCCGTTGAAAGCGCGGGTGATTTGCCGCGGTTGGTCGGGGCCACCAAGCCTGGCACCAAGTCTGTCTTGCAAGTGTTCCGCCGCGGTGCCTACAAAGACTTGGGCATCACGGTGGTTGAGCTTGACCTCGAGAAGGCAGCCAAGGCGGCGGCTGGCGACGATTCGCCCGCCGGGTCCAAGGCCACGGCTGTGGCCTCGCTCGGCCTGGGTTTGACCGATTTGACATCGGCTCAAAAGGCCGAACTCAAGGTCAACGGCGGCGTGTTGGTTGAAGAGGTGGGCGGACCCGCTGCGCGTGCAGGCCTGCGCCCTGGTGATGTCATCCTGAGCGTGGGCAATACCCTGGTGGCCAACGTGCGTCAGTTCGAGTCGGCTTTGGCCAAGTCAGAGAAGGGGCGCCCAGTGAATGTGCTGGTGCGGCGTGGCGATGGTGCCCAATACGTGCTCATCCGCCCCAGCAAATGACGAGCCCGGCTGATCACCCGAAATTGCCTTGAACCCCGTCCCGCAAGCGCCAAAAGGTCTTGCGGGATTTCTTATTGCAAAAAATACACAGACTTGTGGCACATCTTGCAAGTCTTTTTCTTGCGCAAATGCTGTTGATAACTTAGGTCGATCGCGTTGGAATCTGGCTACAATCCACCGGTTGAGCGCGCCATTGCTGATCGGGATATGAGAGGTCATCTCCGAATGACCGAACGGGTCCCCGAATCGCCGAACTTGTCAACAAGCGTCTGTGGATAACCTGTTGACAATGTCTTTGTTGGCGGCCTGCAACGACCCTTTGCCCGGCCGGGATGCGGCTTTGGATGGGGTCGTTTTGGCTACAATGAAGTCCCAACAAGCAGTTGCCATACGTTTTTGTTGGAAGGCGCGTCATCCATTTCGACGTGCCTTTTTTTTATGAATCACATCCGTAATTTCTCCATCATTGCCCACATCGACCATGGCAAATCCACCCTGGCCGATCGCATCATTCAGCTGTGTGGGGGCCTGAGCGACCGAGAGATGGAAGCCCAGGTGCTCGACTCGATGGACATCGAGAAAGAGCGCGGTATCACCATCAAGGCCCAGACAGCCGCGCTGTCGTACAAGGCGCGCGATGGCAAGGTTTACAACCTCAACCTGATCGACACACCCGGACACGTTGACTTCTCTTATGAAGTCAGCCGCTCGCTGTCAGCTTGCGAAGGTGCGCTGTTGGTGGTCGATGCCAGCCAAGGTGTTGAAGCGCAAACAGTGGCCAATTGCTACACCGCGCTGGACCTGGGCGTGACCGTCATCCCGGTGTTGAACAAGATGGACTTGCCGCAGTCTGATCCCGATCGCGCCAAGGAAGAGATCGAAGACGTCATCGGCATCGATGCCACCGACTCGATCCCCTGTTCAGCCAAGACCGGCATGGGCGTTGAAGACATCCTCGAAGCGGTCGTGGCGCGCATGCCGCCACCGCAAGGCAATCCCGATGGCCCCCTGCGCGCCATGATCGTTGATTCGTGGTTCGACAACTACGTGGGCGTGGTCATGCTGGTGCGCGTGGTCGATGGCGAATTGCGCAAGAACGAACGCATTCGCCTGATGGCGGCCAACGCCGTGTATCCCGCTGAGCACCTGGGCGTCTTCACACCCAAGTCCGTTGACCGCGCTTCGCTCAAAGCCGGTGAGGTGGGCTTCGTGATCTGCGGTATCAAAGAGCTGCAGAACGCCAAGGTCGGCGACACCATCACGGTGGAAAAGAAGCTGCCCAACAATGCGGGCCCGGCCACTGAAGCCTTGCCAGGTTTCAAGGAAATCCAGCCGCAAGTGTTCGCAGGGCTCTACCCGACCGAGGCCAGCGAATACGACCAGTTGCGCGATGCGCTCGAAAAGCTCAAGCTCAACGACTCGTCGCTGCGCTACGAGCCCGAGGTGTCGCAAGCGCTGGGCTTCGGCTTCCGCTGCGGCTTCCTGGGCCTGTTGCACATGGAAATCGTGCAAGAGCGCCTGGAGCGCGAGTTTGACCAGGACCTGATCACCACCGCGCCCAGCGTGGTCTATGAGGTGGAGCTGAACGACGGCACGATCGTCGAAGTGGAGAACCCCTCCAAGATGCCCGAGCTGGGCCGGATCAAGGAGATCCGCGAGCCCATCGTCACCATGCACCTGTACATGCCGCAAGACTATGTCGGCGTGGTGATGACGCTGGCCAATCAGAAGCGCGGTGTGCAGCTCAACATGGCCTACCACGGCCGCCAGGTCATGCTCACGTACGAGATGCCGCTGGCCGAGATCGTGCTCGATTTCTTCGACAAGCTCAAGAGCGTGTCGCGCGGCTATGCCTCGATGGACTACGACTTCAAGGAGTACCGCGCTTCCGATGTCGTCAAGGTCGATATCCTGATCAACGGTGACCGGGTCGATGCCTTGTCGATCATCGTGCACCGCGCGCAAAGCCAGTTCCGCGGACGCGGTGTGGCTGCCAAGATGCGCGAGCAGATCCCGCGCCAGATGTACGACGTGGCCATCCAGGCGGCCATCGGCGCCAATATCATTGCGCGGGAGAACATCAAGGCACTGCGCAAGAACGTGCTGGCAAAATGCTATGGCGGCGACATCAGCCGCAAGCGCAAGCTGCTCGAAAAACAAAAGGCCGGGAAGAAGCGGATGAAGCAGATTGGGTCCGTCGAGGTGCCCCAAGAAGCATTCCTGGCCATCCTTCAAGTGGACGATTGATGAGTTTCCTCACCGGTATTTTCTACGGCGCCCTGGCAATTTACCTGGGCGGCTGGTATGTGGGCCAATGGCAAGGCAACTTCTCGTTCCTGCTGTTCGTCATGTCCGTCGTGACCATGCTGTATTGGCTGGCCGAGCGCTACAAGTTCCAACCCGAGCGTGAAGCGGCTGCCGCCAATCTGGTAGCGCAAGACCAGGCCCGGCGCTCCGAGTTGAGCCGCCAGGGCATTGCCCAGGTCGACGGCAACGTGACCGAGGCCAAAGAGCGCTTGCTGATGCAGCCTTGGTGGCTGGATTGGACTGCCGGCTTGTTCCCGGTGATCGTGGTGGTGTTCCTGATGCGCTCGTTCCTGTTCGAGCCTTTCAAGATCCCGTCGGGGTCCATGGTGCCGACCTTGCTGGTGGGTGACCTCATCCTGGTCAACAAATTCCATTACGGCATCCGCCTGCCAGTGATCAATAAAAAGATCATTGCCAACCATGATCCCAAGCGTGGCGATGTGATGGTGTTCCGCTACCCCGTCAACCCTCGTCTTGACTACATCAAGCGGGTGGTGGGTTTGCCGGGTGACACCGTGGCCTACATCAACAAGCGGCTGACCATCAATGGCACGCCCATCGAGCAAACGCCGCTGGCCGAGTTTTACGACGAAGACAGCCTGCGCTATTTCCTGCAATTCGCCGAGAACCTGAGTGGCGTCAGCCACCGAATCCTGGTTGACAAGGCTCGCCAGCCTGATATTCCAGCCCAGGCCATTGAAGAATATCCGTTCAAGGAAAACTGCAGCTACAGTGTAGAAGGTGTGGTCTGCAAGGTGCCGCCAGGCCATTACTTCATGATGGGCGACAACCGCGATAATTCACAAGATTCGCGCTTCTGGGGCTTCGTGCCTGACGAAAACATCGTCGGCAAGGCCTTCGTCGTGTGGATGAATTTCAGCAGCCTGAAGCGCATCGGCTTTTTCCAATGATTCGTGTGGGGGACAACATGAAACGTTCGCAGTCGGGCATCACACTGATCGGCTTGATGTTTTGGGCGGTGATTCTTTGCAGTTTCGCCTTGGTCATCATGAAGGTGGTGCCTGCCGTCATGGAATTTCAGACCATCCAGAAGATGGTGACCAGTGCCGCGGGCGCAGGCAGCACCGTGCCGGAAATCCGGGCCGCCTTTGACCGCGACAAATCGGTGCAGTACAACGTCGAGGCCATCAGCTCGCGTGACCTGGAAGTCACCAAGGAAAACGACAAGGTGGTGGTCAAGTTCGCCTACGACAAGGAAATCGAGTTGATCGAGCCGGTCTACCTCTTGATCAAGTTCCACGGTCAATCCAAGTGATGGCGGTCGGGTTTGATCGCCTGGGATCCTGATGTCCCGATCCACGATGGTGTCGGCGGCGGTTTCGCCGTTGAAGGCCTTGCAGCAGCGGCTGGGCCATGAGTTCAAGGAACCCGCGCTGTTGGCGCGCGCGCTGACCCACAAAAGCTTCGGACAGGACCATTACGAGCGGCTGGAGTTTTTGGGCGATGCCGTCCTGAACCTGGCCGTGTCCAGCATGCTGTATGCGCGGTTTGACCGAAGCGACGAAGGCGATCTGACCCGTGTGCGCGCTCACCTGGTGCGCCAGGACATGCTGCACAAGCTGGCCTTGAGCCTGGATCTGCCCGCGGTCATGAAGATGAGCGAAGGTGAATCTCGTGGCGGGGGCGCCCAGCGCCCTTCTATCCTGGCGGATGCCCTGGAGGCCATCATCGGTGCGGTCTACCTGGACGCTGGTTTTGACACCGCTCGCGACTGGGTGCTGAGGCTGTTCGAGCCTGTGATGGCCGAAACCACCCTGGAAGTCTGGAGCAAGGATGCCAAAACGGCCTTGCAGGAATGGCTTCAAGGTCGCAAGATGGCCGTGCCTGTCTACCGGGTCGATTCCACGCGGGGCAAGGCACATGAGCAGGTGTTCGTGGTCGCGTGCGATTTGCCAGATTTTGGAATTTCCGTGCTGGGCGAGGGGCTGTCCAAGCGCGCTGCCGAACAGGTGGCTGCTCAACTCGCCCTGCTGCAGGTGCAGCAACTGCCTTCCCCGTCGCTCAAGCTCCCTGACCAGCCAGGTGCTGGCGTCACTCTGTCAAAAAGCCCATCGAAGAAGCGCGCGA
Organism: Aquabacterium sp. CECT 9606; assembly: GCF_918741295.1. Lineage (GTDB taxonomy): Bacteria > Pseudomonadota > Gammaproteobacteria > Burkholderiales > Burkholderiaceae_C > Aquabacterium. The sequence continues at coordinate 915,587 of NZ_CAKKNB010000003.1, read as the reverse complement.
TGGGCGCCAAACGTTCCTCTTGACTCTGCCAACCATGCCCGATACTCCCTTGTCACCAGATGACACTTCGCCCGCGGCGCCTGCCCAGGCCCCCACCGCCCCCCCCGTGGTTGATGCGTTGAACCCGTCACTGGACGACATGCTGGCTGGATTGGCCATGGCCAAGACGGGCGGCGCCAAGCCTGGCGTGGACGTGTCGAACCAACGCTGCGGTCTCATCGCCATCGTCGGCCGGCCCAATGTGGGCAAGTCGACCCTGCTCAATGCCCTGGTGGGTCAGAAGGTGTCCATCACCTCGCGCAAGGCGCAAACCACCCGTCACCGCATCACCGGTATCCACACTGACGACACCACCCAGTTCGTGTTCGTGGACACACCAGGCTTCCAGACCCGGCACACGGTCAAGGGCACGGCTGCGCTCAACCGCAACCTCAACAAAACCGTGCAGGCCACCTTGGCCGACGTGGATGTGGTGCTGTTCCTGGTCGAAGCCGGGCGTTTTGGCCTGGACGACGCCAAGGTGCTGGCCTTGTGTCCAAAAGACAAGCCCGTTTTCCTGGTTGCCAACAAGCTGGACCTGGTGCACCGCCGTGCCGATGTCCTGCCTTGGCTGCAGACCATGCAGGAGCGCCACCCCTTCGCGGAGTTCGTGCCCTTGTCGGCCCAGAGCGCGGACGACGTTCGCCGCCTGCTGGACATCGTGCGGCCTTACCTGCCGCAGCAAGGCTGGTGGTATGACCAGGATGCACTGACCGACCGCACCGACCGCTTCCTGGCCAGCGAGATCGTGCGTGAAAAGCTCTTTCGCCTGACCGGGGATGAGCTGCCCTACACCTCGACCGTGGTGATCGACACCTACACGGACGAGCCTCCGCTGGCCAATCACCCGCGGGCCACCGGCATCATCAGGATCGCCGCCACCATCGTGGTGGAGCGCGAAACGCACAAGGGCATCGTCATTGGCGACAAAGGCGAGCGCCTCAAGCGCATCGGCATGGAAGCGCGAACCGAGCTGGAGCATCTGTGGGGCCGCAAGGTCTTCCTGGAGATCTGGGTCAAGGTGCGCTCGGGCTGGGCCGACGACGACGCTCGCCTGCGCACTTACGGCTACGAGTAACGCAGCTCAAAGGCGTTTTGAGTGGCCCGTGCGGCGTCCCGACCTTCCAGTGCAGCCTTTGTGTTGCACAGCCATGACTGGAGCGAGTCGAGCCTGATCCTTGACCTGTTCACCCGCGACCAAGGGCGCGTGGTGGCCGTGGCCAAGGGCGCCAAGCGCCCCTACTCACAGTTGCGGCCCGTGTTGATGCCTTTTCAGCGTCTGCAGGTGGGCTTTGGCGTCAAGCGCTCTGATGAAGCCGAAGTCTGGTTGCTGCGCCAGGCCGAGTGGGCCGGCGGTCCCGCGTGGCCTGGTGGTGCCGCCTTGCTGCCCGGCTTCTACCTGAACGAACTGCTGATGCGCCTGCTGGCGCGCCACGACCCGCACCCCGGCTTGTTTGACGCCTATGCGCAGACCTTGCCTGCCTTGGCCGATCCCAGTTTGTTGCAAGCCGCCTTGCGGGCCTTTGAAATGGTATTGCTGCGCCAGTTGGGCCACCTGCCCGATCTGTCGCAGCTGACCATCGATGGCCAGGCGGTGGAGCCGGGTCAAGGTTACGAACTGCACCCGGAGCTGGGCATTTCGCATGCCCACCGGCACGAGGAGGGGGCCGTACTGGACGGCGCCGTTTTGCGCCAATTGGAGGCCGCCTTGTCAACCGAAGGCGAGGGCGGGCGTACGATACTGGTGCCCGCGATGCCACCACTGATGGCGGCCTGCATGCCCGCCTTGAGTGAGCTCAAAACGGTGCTGCGCGCTTTGCTTCACTATCATCTCGGATCCCACACGCTGCGCACCCGCCAGCTCATGATGGAGCTTCAACAGGCATGACTTTTTCTGCCACGCACCTGACCACGCACGACGCGCCCTTGCTGGGCGTGAACATCGACCACGTTGCTACTGTGCGCAATGCCCGAGGCGGCCGTTTCCCGGATCCGGTGGCGGCTGCGATCCTGGCGGCCGAGGCCGGTGCCGACATCATCACCTTCCACCTGCGCGAAGACCGCCGCCACATCCGCGACGACGATGTGGTGCGCCTGAAGGCCAGCATCGCGACGCCTTTGAATTTCGAGGCGGCTGTGACCGACGAGATGCTGGACATCATCGAGCGCACGCGCCCCGAGCATGTGTGCTTGGTGCCCGAGCGCCGCCAGGAGATCACCACCGAAGGTGGTTTGGATGTGGTGGGCCAACTGCCCCGTGTGACGGACGCTTGCGCGCGTCTGGCCGCCGTGGGGGCGCGCGTGTCGCTGTTCATCGGGGCTGATCCGGCCCAGATTGAAGCGGTCGCCCAAGCCGGCGCGCCCTGCGTTGAACTGCACACTGGCGCCCTGGCCAATGCCTGGTGGGCGGGTGATGCCACGGGCGTGCAAGCCGAGCTGCAACGTCTGCAGGCCGGGCTGAAGCTGGCACAAAGCCTGGGCCTTCGCACGCATGCAGGGCACGGCCTGTCTTTGAACGAAAGCTGGTCGGCCACGCCTGGGGTGGCGCCACCCACGGCCAGCAGCACGGCCTTGGTGGCCGCCTTGCCCGCGATCACGGAGCTGCACATTGGCCACGCCTTGATCGGCCATGCGCTTTTCGTCGGGCTCAAGCAGGCCATTGCAGACTACAAAGCCGAAATCGTGCGAGCGCGCCGGGCGGTGCCGGCATGATCGTGGGCATTGGCACCGACCTGTGCGACATCCGCCGCATCCAGGAGGCCTTGCAGCGGCGGGGCGAGCGCTTTGCCGAGAAAGTGCTGGGCCCCCAGGAGTTGCTGGTCTACCGGCAACGCCAGGCACGTGTGGCCGTTCGCGGATTGCGTTACCTGGCCACGCGCTTTGCCGCCAAGGAGGCTTTTTCCAAGGCGATCGGCTTGGGCATCCACTGGCCCATGACCTGGCGCTCTTGCGAAATCCTGAACGAATCCAGCGGACGCCCGCGCATCGTGTTGAATGGCGAACTGGCCGACTGGTTCGCCCAAAAGAAGTGGCAGGCCCATGTCACGGTCACCGATGAGGTGGACCATGCCTTGGCCTTCGTTGTCATCGAAACCCAAACCGACCACCCATGAGCCCATCGCCCCATTCCGTCCAGGCCAATGCCGATTCCGACATCATCCACGCCCCCGTGGTGCTGGACATCGAAGGCTTGAGCCTCAATGCCGATGACCGGCGCCGATTGCAGCACCCGCTCACCGGCGGACTGATCTTGTTCGCCCGCAACTGGGCCAGCCGCGTGCAGCTCACGGCTTTGTGCGCTGAGATCAAGGAGTTGCGCCCCGACATGCTGATCTGCGTGGACCACGAGGGTGGGCGCGTGCAGCGCTTCAAGACCGACGGTTTCACGCACGTGCCGCCCATGCGTCGCTTGGGCGAGATGTGGATGAAGGATGGCAAGGCGGGCGAGGGCAGTGGTGCCATGGCCGCCAGCGATGCCGCCACGGCGTGCGGCTATGTGCTGGCCAGTGAGTTGCGCGCCTGCGGCGTTGACCTCACGTTCACGCCGGTGCTGGACCTGGACTTTGGTGAAAGCAGCGTGATTGGCGACCGCGCCTTTCACCGCGACCCCCGGGTGGTGACCTTGCTGGCCAAGAGCGTGATGCATGGCCTGCTGCTGGCCGGCATGGCCAATTGCGGCAAGCATTTTCCGGGGCACGGTTTTGTCAAGGCGGACTCGCACGTGGATGTGCCGGTGGACCGCCGCAGTCTCAAGGCCATACTGGGCGACGACGCCAAGCCCTATGAATGGATGAGCACCTCGCTGACCAGCGTGATGCCTGCGCACGTCATCTACCCCAAGGTGGACGACATGCCGGCCGGGTTTTCACAACGCTGGCTGCAGGACATCCTGCGTGAGCAGATGGGCTTCACTGGCGCCATCTTCAGCGATGACCTGAGCATGGAAGGCGCCAGCGTGGCGGGTGACCACACCCAAGGCGCCGTGGCGGCCCTCAACGCGGGTTGCGACCTGGTGTTGCTGTGCAACCAGTCTTTGCAGGGCGGCAGGGCGGTGGACGACTTGCTGGACGGGCTGCAAATGGCCCATGCGCGCGGCCAGTGGCAGCCCAGCGCTGACAGTGAGGCGCGCCGCCTGGACCTGTTGCCGCAAACCGCCCCGCTCACGTGGGATGAGTTGATGCACCACGCGCCTTACCACCAGGCCCTGGCCCGCCTGCCGGGCTGATCAATCGCAGGCCCATGAAAAAAGCGCCATCCCCGGCATGGGGATGGCGCTTTTCATTGGGCGTCGATCAGTTGGTGGCCGACTCGAAAGGCAGCTTGATCTGGTTGAGGTCCTTGCGGGTCTCGACTAAGACCAGAGGGCCTTCATCAGCAATCACCACGGGCGGACGCTCGCGTGGCACGTGCACCGGCTTGGGTTCGCGGGCGATGGCTTCGCGGATGGCGTTGACCTTGTCCGAGTCAGAGTTCACCCATTGCAGGCCTGCGCTTTGCGCAATCGCATTGAGGTCATTCAGGGGCAAGACAAAGGCCTCGACCTGAGGGGCCACGGGCGCAGCGGAGGCCACCACGGGTCCAGCGGCCACGGGGACTGCTGGCGCCGGTGCTGGCACGTGGATCGCTTCCACTGGGGCCACGGCCAGGGCCACCGGAGGCGTTTCTTCCTCCGGCTCAAAGGACGAAGCCTCGGCGGCGGCAGGAGGGGCGCTCGGCGCCAGGCTGAACGGACCCACATCAGCGGATGGTGACGGCAAGGTCAGGCTCAAATCCGGCTGTGGCGCCGGTTCGATGGCGGACTGGTTCTCGTCCGTGGCCGCAGGGCGGTCACGGCGGTCACCCCGGCGATTGCGGTCACGTCCGCGGCCACGGCGGCGGCCATCGGCGTTCTCGCCATCACCTTCGGGGCGTTCGCCTTCATTGAAGTCGTCGTTGCCTTCGGTCCTTGCAGCGGCCTCGTCTTGTTGGCGCGGTGAGGCGTCACCAGACTCGATCGACTGATCACCGGTTTGACCTTCGGCGTTCAGGTTGGCATCGTCACGCTCGCCACGACCACGTCCACCACGGCGACGGCGGCGTGCTCCCTCGCGTTCTGCCGTGCCTTCGGCTTGCGCGTCGGTGCCTGCAGGAATGGTGTCGACGAAGGCGTTTTCAGGCGTATCCACCGTGACGTTGTCACGGGGGGTACGATCCTGACGGTCGCCACGGCCACGTCCACCGCGTCCACGGCCGCCTTCGGGGCGGGGCTCGTCGGCCTGGCGTGGTGCAGCCGCTTCACCGCGGGCATTCAGCTCATTGGTGATCTCGGTTGCGGCGACGCGGTCTTCACGCGGGCCACGTCCACGGCCACCACGGCCACCTTCACGGGGCTCACGGCCTTCGGCGGCGGGGCGCTCGCTGCGTTCGCCACGGCTACCACGTTCACCGCCACGCTCGGCGCGTTCGCCATTGCCGTTGCGTTCGCCGCCACGGCCTTGACCATCGCGACGGCCACGGCCCTTGTTTCCACCTCGGCCACCCTTGCCATCATCCTTGGCGGTGTCCTTCGGTGCCTCTTCCACGGGCTTGACTTCAGGTGCGGGCGTGAATGCTGGCGTGCTGGAGAACAGGCTCTTGATCCAGCCGAAGAATCCACCCGTCGAGGGGGCGGGCGCTGCCACAGCTTTGGGCACGATGGCGACAGGCGTGACGGCCGATTCCAGCGCGGGCTCGTGCTTGGGGGCGGCCGTGGGCGCGGGCTGATCGGGCAAGACACCCTTGATGATCGGCTCTTGCTTGGGCTTGCTCTTTTCGCGGCGCGTGATGCCGACGTCTTCCTCGGGCTCCTCGATCATCGAGTAGCTGGTCTGGATGTTTTCCAGGCGCGGATCATCGTGGCGCAGGCGTTCAAGCTTGTAGTTCGGCGTTTCGATGTGCTTATTGGGGATCAACAGCACGGTCACGCGTTGCTTCAGTTCAATCTTGGTGATCTCGGTGCGCTTCTCGTTCAGCAGGAACGAGGTTACCTCGACCGGCACTTGCACGTGCACGGCGGACGTGCCGTCCTTCATCGATTCTTCTTGAATGATGCGCAGGATCTGCAGCGCCGACGATTCGGTGTCGCGGATGTGGCCGGTGCCGTTGCAGCGCGGGCAGGTGATGTGCGAACCTTCGCTCAGCGCAGGGCGCAGGCGTTGGCGCGACATTTCCAGCAGGCCGAACTTGCTGATGGCGGCCAGTTGCACGCGGGCACGGTCAAAGCGAAGGGCATCGCGCAGCCGGGTTTCGACCTCGCGGCGGTTCTTCGACTCTTCCATGTCGATGAAGTCGACCACGATCAGGCCGCCCAGGTCGCGCAAGCGCATCTGGCGGGCGATTTCGTCGGCCGCCTCCAGGTTGGTGCGGGTGGCGGTTTCCTCGATGTCGCTGCCACGGGTGGCGCGCGCCGAGTTCACGTCCACCGACACCAGCGCTTCGGTGTGGTCGATCACGATGGCGCCGCCGGAAGGCAGGTTCACCGTGCGGCTGAAGGCCGTTTCGATCTGGTGTTCGATCTGGAAACGCGAGAACAGGGGGGCATCGTCACGGTATCGCTTCACGCGGTTGGCCGTGTCGGGCATGACGTGCAGCATGAACTGCTTGGCCTGCTCGTAGATGTCGTCCGTGTCGATCAGGATTTCGCCGATGTCGGAGGTGAAGTAATCGCGGATGGCGCGGATCACCAGTGACGATTCCTGGTAAATCAGGAAGGCGCCCTTGCCCGTGCCGGAGGCCTCGTCGATGGCCGTCCACAGCTTGAGCATGTAGTTCAGGTCCCACTGCAGCTCGGCAGCGGTGCGGCCGATGCCGGCAGTGCGGGCGATCAGGCTCATACCCTTGGGGTACTCGAGCTGATCCATCGCTTCTTTGAGCTCTTCGCGGTCATCGCCCTCGATGCGGCGGCTGACGCCACCACCACGGGGGTTGTTGGGCATCAGGACCAAATAGCGGCCGGCCAGCGACACGAAGGTGGTCAGGGCTGCGCCCTTGTTGCCACGCTCTTCTTTTTCGACCTGGACGAGCAGTTCCTGCCCCTCTTTGATCGCGTCTTGAATGCGGGCCGAACGGACGTCAACGCCCTCGCGGAAGTATTGGCGCGAGATTTCCTTGAAGGGCAGGAAACCGTGGCGCTCTTCGCCGTAGTCGACGAAGCAGGCCTCGAGCGAAGGCTCGACGCGGGTCACAACGGCTTTATAAATATTGCCCTTGCGCTGTTCGCGACCCTCGATTTCGGTCTCGAAGTCGAGGAGCTTTTGTCCGTCGACGATGGCCAGGCGGCGCTCTTCAGGCTGCGTGGCATTGATCAGCATGCGTTTCATGTGAACTCCAGTCCATGCGAGGCCGGCCCTGGATGGCACCAGGCAGACCTCGATTCACCACCGACCGGAGTCAGTGGCAACCTTCATGCACGAGTCAACGCAGAAAGAACCGAGAAGGAATTGCCGTGGCTGGTGACCCCGAAGGGTCAGTGCAGCAGGGGCGCGTGCGCGGGTGACATGGCACAAACCCCTGGCGACCACCACGGAATGTCGGGACCGCTGTACAGCAAGTCCTCGTCAAACCAGGGCATCGGGCAGGGGGAGGGCGAATCGGGCCGTATTGTCCAGTGGCTCGCGCGCACCTCAGCGCCACGTTCCGTTGTGCGGAGCATGGCGAGGTGTGGGGCGGCAATGGAAACGTGCAGGATAGGCCGGGACATTAGTGCGGTCACTCGACGCGGACACCAGCGAAATGAATCTCTGGCGCCATGAAAACCTTGAGTCGTGGTTCGTTCGACATTGGCTCTGACACACGCGGCGACCTGGCAAGACCACACCTTGGGTGGTTTTCTCCGGAACGCAGCACGAGTTGCATCACCATCAATTTGGCGGGACTCCCCGCCGGGCCACGTCTGGGCGATGCCAAGCGGTCTCAAAAGGTAAACTCTCGCTTGGCTTCGCCAAAGATTGCGACTGCAATTTAACAATCACAACACTTCATCACGTGGCTCAGCCCATTATAGGTGCGAAAACCGCATCTCACAGTCCAAAAAAGCCAGTGAATTCAAGCACTTCGACGCCTGCTGCAGTGCAGCGCTTGACCATCGACGAAGGCGGCGCTGGGCAGCGTCTTGATAATTACCTGATCAAGGTGCTCAAGGGGGCGCCTAAAACTTTGGTTTACAGAATCATCCGCAGTGGCGAGGTGAGGGTCAACAAAGGCCGCGCCTCGGCCGACACGCGCCTGAACCTGGGAGATGAAGTGCGCGTGCCGCCCCTGCGTCTCACGGACAAACCCACCGAATCCGAAAGCACGGTACCGGCCAAGGAGTTCCCGATATTGTTTGAAGACGAGCACGTGCTCGCCATCAACAAACCCGCTGGCGTGGCGGTGCATGGGGGCAGTGGCGTGAGTTTCGGCGTGATCGAGCAATTGCGCCGCGCGCGTCCCCAAGCCAAGTTTCTGGAATTGGTCCACCGACTGGACAAAGAAACCTCCGGCATATTGCTGGTGGCCAAAAAACGCAGCGCTTTGACCACACTGCAAGACCATTTTCGCGAGCGCAAGGTTCAGAAGACCTACGCGGCCCTGGTCATCGGCGCCTGGCCTGGCCATAAAAAGGTCATTGACGTGGCTTTGCACAAGTTCCTGACGGCCGATGGCGAACGCCGTGTCAAAGCCGTGGCAGATGACAACGACGATGGACGCCGATCCATTTCCCTGGTCAAGGTGATGAATCGCTACGCCGGATTCAGCCTGTTGGACGTGACCATCAAGACCGGCCGCACGCACCAGATCCGCGTCCACCTGCTCAGCGAGGGCCACCCCATCGTGGGCGATGACAAATATGGTGATTTCGCCCTGAACAAGGCCATGGCCCGGGGCAGTGCGGTTGCTGGCGTGCGTTTCGAACGCATGTTCCTGCACGCCCGCTATTTGCGCCTGCCGCATCCCCTCACCGGCGAAGACATGACATTTCAAGCCCCTTTGCCCGACGATTGCGAGTCCTTGTTGACCGCGCTGGCGGCAGTGCCCAAGTAAAGTGCCCACATGCAACCCTCTTCTCCACTTCGCCCGCGCCAGTTCGATCTGATCGTTTTTGATTGGGACGGCACGCTGTACGACTCAACCGCGCTGATCGTTCGATGCATCCAGGCGGCCTGCGGTGACTTGCAACTGCCCATTCCTTCGCGCACGGCGGCGTCTTACGTGATCGGCCTGGGCTTGCACGATGCCTTGGCGCACGTGGCCCCCACCTTGCCCAAAGAGCGCGTGCCCGAGCTGGGCTTGCGTTACCGGCACCATTATTTCCAGCGTCAACATGAGCTCAGCCTGTTCGAGGGCTCGCTGGAGCTGCTGGCCGAACTCAAATCTCGCCACCACTGGTTGGCCGTGGCCACGGGCAAAACCCGTTCTGGCCTGAACGAAGCCCTGGAGCACGTGGCCTTGCGCGGCGTGTTCGATGCCACCCGCACCGCCGACGAGACCCAATCCAAGCCGCACCCGCTGATGCTGCAGGAACTGATGGCCGAGTTCAGCATCAGCCCTGACCGCACCTTGATGATTGGCGACACCACACACGATCTGCAACTGGCGGTCAACGCGGGATCACATTCGGTGGCAGTGAGCTACGGTGCCCACGAGCCCGCCGCCTTTGCCGACTACCCGACCCGCTATGTGGCCCATTCGGTGGCCGAACTGCAGCGTTGGCTGATGCAACATGCCTGAATTGAACAAAGAGCCCCAGTTCTTGTGCGAGTCGTCTGCATTGGAAGAATGCGGCGAGGCGGTGGTCTTTGATGTGCTGGAATGGGGCCAGAGTGTGTCGGCCTTTGCCTTGCGTTACGACAACGAGGTGGTCGCCTACCTGAACCAGTGCGCCCACGTGCCCACCCAGATGGACTGGCAGCCCGGCCAGTTCTGGGACCAGGACAAGCGCTTCATCATCTGCTCGGTCCACGGCGCCTTGTACGACCCGCCCAATGGCCAGTGTGTGGGCGGCCCTTGCGTGGGCAAGCGCCTGGTCAAGATGACCGTGCAAGAGCGTGACAAGCAGGTGTATTGGTATCCTACCGACCGAATTCAGCCTATTTTCTAAGAGAGTGTCTTGTCCATGAGCGCAGTTGATCCGTCGTCCTCCCCTGTCGCTGCCGCCCAGCAGGGCATGTTGGAGGAATTTGCCCGGGCCTATTTGCTGCAGCAGCGCCGAGAGCAGCGCTGGCGCTGGCTTTGGCGCATCGTGTGGCTCCTGATCGCGGCCAGCATAGTCTGGGCGGCGCTGGAGAACATGCCCGCGTCGACGGCACCTTCGGCGCCACACACCGCCCTGGTCGAGGTGCGCGGCGAGATTGGTGGCGACACCGAAGCCAATGCCGACAACCTGACCACCGCCTTGCGCAGCGCATTCGAAGATACCGGCGCCCAGGCCGTGGTCATCCGCTTGAACTCTCCGGGGGGGAGCCCTGTCCAGGCAGGCCTGGTCAATGACGAGATTCGCCGCCTGAAGGCCTTGCACAAGAAGAAGGTCTATGCCGTGTGCGAGGAGATGTGCGCCTCGGCCGCCTATTACATTGCCGTGGGTGCCGATGAAATCTACGTGGACAAAGCTTCCATGGTGGGTTCCATCGGCGTGTTGATGGACGGCTTTGGCTTTGTCGGCATCATGGACAAGGCAGGTGTGGAGCGCCGCTTGCTGACGGCAGGTACCAACAAAGGCATGCTCGATCCGTATTCGCCGCGCAATCCGCAGCACGAGCTTTTTGCGCAGGCCATGTTGGACCAGATCCACCAGCAATTCATCGCCGTGGTTCGCCAGGGCCGTGGCAAGCGCCTGCAAGAATCACCCGACACGTTCTCTGGCCTGTTCTGGAATGGCCAGGAGGCGGTGAAGCTGGGGCTTGCCGATCACCTGGGCAGCCTGGACATCCTGGCGCGCGATGTCATCAAGGCCGAAGACATCATCGATTACACGCTCAAGGAAAACCTGGCTGAACGCCTGGCCAAGCGCTTTGGCGCGGCTTTGGGCAGTGGCGTGGTGCACGCCATGCGCAGTTCAGTGTCGATTCGCTGATCTGGGGCGGGGTTTGATCAACCGTCGATTTCCATGATCTTGCGTTTGGCCGACTCGTCGGACAGCGTCAGCAACCGCGCCACATCGGCGATGTCATCAGGCAGGGCGGCTTGGGCATGGGGGTCGTCCCAGCCATACTGCGTGTGGCGGGCAATGCGAACGGCCAGCAGCACGGTTTGCACCCGAGGGTGGTCCGCATGCCGGTCGTCGGTGTTCTTGATCAGAAGTTCCGGCAGGTGCCAAGCCTCCATCAGGGAGTGCGCCAAGTCTGGTAATTCGATGCCCAGCACTTCTTTCTGCACATCTGCTGAACGAAGTGTGTGGTCGGCTTTCTGACGTTGCGCCATGGTCAGGGCCAAGACAGGGGCATGGCACCAAAGCAGCATCTCTGCAAAGTCATGGAGCAGAGCCGCCTCTTGAATCATGTCGGCATCTTCATCTTGACGGTGGCTGGCAAAAGTGACGGCCAGGTGCGCCGCCCTGCGGGACCGCTTGATGACCTTGAGCAATCCACTCAAGGCCTCAGGGTACTCTGACAGCCAGTCAATCACCGAGGGCACGTTCTCGTTGGAGCTGAAAAACGGCCCAATGCCTTGCATCAGGATGGCCGCAGTCAGGGTCTCGGGCGAGTTGACGTGACGGCGGTGGCAATCTCGCGACACCTGCATCAACACCTTCAGCGTCATCAAAGGATCGCCGCCCAGGTTGTGCGACAGCATGTGCGCATCGACATTGCCCTTGACGTCCTCCATGGCCCGCAATTCCGCCAGCTCGGCGACTGAGGCGGGCAGGACGGGAATGACTGCACGGGTGAAAACCGTGATCCAGTCCTGGAGGGTGGGCAATGCTTGATCAATCATGAGGGGCCTGCAAAATCAATGCAGATGATCACCTTATCGACAATAAACGAACTTGTTTCAAGTCGTTTCGGCCATGACATTGATCACAGTTGGGTGTTTTGTGCGTTATTTGCCGCCTAACAGCGATTGCTTCAAGTCAGCATCCACCGGTTTGGGCCCCAGCCAGATGCGCAGCACGGCTTGCTGAAAATCATCACCTGTGACCTCGGGGCCACGCCGTTTGCCATCCAGCAGCACGTGTGTGCCTTCACCCGGCACGAAATCGATCTGGATGACCGTGCCTTTCTTGACCGGGCCAAAGTCCAGCATCATGGCCCTGATTTCATCCAGCTTGGCGTGGAATTTGGCCAGGTCGGACTCGCTGTTGTTGGCTTTGAAGCCCTTGACGGTGGCGTCGGCAAAGTCCTCTCCCGTCAGATCGCGCAGCAGCACGATCTTCATGACCTTGGGGCCGGGCTGGCTGATGACGTTGGCCGCGTTGGTGTCTGGTTTGGGCACATACAGGCCGGCCGCGTAGAGGTCGATGATCACCTTGACCCGCAATCCCGCGCCGTTGAGCTGGAGTGGTTGCGAGGCGAGCTGCAATGTATCGGTGAATTTAATGCCCTTGACCTCGGTGTTCGCCAGGACTGGCTGGGCCAGCATGGCGATCGAGAGAAGCAGCGCGCGCGCGATTGATGTCATTGTGATGTTCATTGTTTGGATGCGGGCAGTTTTCGTGCCCAGCCATGCATTTGCCCAGACGGCGGGTCGATACTATGCCTTGTCCATGACGACACACAGGTGCTTGTTGCGACATGCTGCGTTGCCACAACGATGGACACCTGGTCTTGCAGGCAAAATCGGGTTTCACCTTATCGTTCGGGTGCTTTGTTCGCGAGAAAGATGCATGTCGTTTTTAGTCATCGATATTGGCAACACCCGGCTCAAATGGGGTTTGTATTCGCAGGGCCTGCCCGGCGCCACATTGCTGGCACATGCGGCCGTGGTCCTGGAAGACATTGACCACCTCTGGACCCAGGAGTGGCAAGCATTGGCGGCTCCGGATGCCATGCTGGGTTGCGTGGTCGCTGGCGATGCCATCAAGCGGCGCGTTGAAGAGCAACTGGCCAACTGGGGCGTGAAGCCTCGTTGGGTGGTGTCTTCGGCGCGCGCGTCGGGGGTGGTGAACGGCTATGAGCACCCCGCACGCCTGGGCGCCGACCGCTGGGCCGCCATCATCGGTGCCCGGCAACGTGCCCTGCAGGTGTCTGCGGATGCGCCACCGCCCGTGCTGGCCGTGATGGTCGGCACCGCGGTCACGGTGGACGCTGTCGATGTGCAAGGGCGTTTCCTGGGCGGCCTGATCATGCCGGGCTTTGGCCTGATGTACCGCGCACTTGAAAGTGGCACTGCGGGCCTGAAAGTGCCCACCGGCGAGGTGCATGACTTTCCCACCAACACCAGCGATGCCCTGATGAGCGGCGGCACGGACGCCATCGCTGGGGCGATCGAGCGCAGCCTGCGCCGGCTTCAGCAGCACACGGGGCGCGAGCCCCTGCTGGTGATGTCGGGTGGCGCGGTGTCTCGCCTGGCCCATGTGACCGAGCTGCCGGTGCGCGTGGTCGAAAACCTCATCTTCGAGGGCCTGCTGACCCTGGCCTCCGAGGCTTGATTCAAAGGATGAAGCGCGACAGATCCTCGTTGCGCGACAACTCGCCCAGGCGAGCATCCACCTGTTCAGCGTCGATCGTCTTGGTCTGGCCTGCCAAGTTGGGTGCATTGAACGAAATCTCGTCTAGCAAGCGCTCCATCACGGTGGCCAGACGGCGCGCCCCAATGTTTTCCGTGCGCTCGTTCACGTCGTAGGCGATCTGCGCCAGCCGGCGGATGCTGTCGGGCGTGAACTCCAGGGTGACGCCTTCGGCGGCCAGCAAGGCCTGGTACTGCCTGATCAGGCTGGCGCTGGGTTGCGTGAGGATGGCCTCGAAGTCGCCGACCGACAGGGAAGACAACTCCACGCGGATCGGAAAACGGCCTTGCAACTCGGGAATCAAGTCGCTGGGCTTGCACAGGTGAAAGGCGCCTGAGGCAATGAACAGGATGTGGTCGGTCTTGACCATGCCGTATTTGGTGTTCACCGTGGTGCCTTCAACCAAGGGCAGCAAGTCGCGCTGCACGCCTTGCCTCGAAACCTCCGCCCCCTGGCCCTCCACACGGCTGGCCACCTTGTCGATCTCGTCGATGAAGACAATGCCGTTTTGCTCGGCGCGCTCCAGCGCCCGCGTCTTGATGTCGTCGTCGTTCACCAGTTTGGCGGCTTCTTCCTCGATCAGTTGCACTCGTGCTTCGGCCACGGTCACCTTGCGCGATTTGCGGCGCTGACCGCTGGCCTGGGCGAACAGGCCGCGCAATTGCTCGGCCATTTCTTCCATGCCGGCCGGCCCCATGATTTCCAGGGCCGGCGTCTTGTTGTCGGCCAGTTCGATGTCGATCTCGCGGTCGTCCAGCGAACCTTCGCGCAAACGCTTGCGCATGACTTGCCGGGCAGTGTTGTCGGGCAGCGGTGACGAGATCCCGAACTCGGAGCGCGGTGGGGGCACCAGCACATCCAGCAGGCGTTCCTCGGCGGCGTCTTCGGCGCGCACGCGCTGGGTCTGGATCTGCACGGCACGCTCTTGCTTGACGGCGTACTCCACCAAGTCGCGGATGATGGTGTCGACGTCCTTGCCCACATAGCCCACCTCGGTGAACTTGGTGGCCTCGACCTTGATGAAAGGCGCGTCGGCCAGCTTGGCCAGGCGGCGGGCGATTTCGGTCTTGCCCACGCCGGTCGGGCCAATCATCAGGATGTTCTTGGGCGTGATCTCGCCGCGCATGCTGCCTTCAACCTGCTGACGGCGCCAGCGGTTGCGCAAGGCGATGGCCACGGCGCGCTTGGCTTCCCGTTGACCAATGATGTGGCGGTCGAGTTCGTCGACGATGTCTTGAGGTGTCATGCCGCTCATGGCGTCATCCAAGGGTTTCAATGGTGTGGCTTTGGTTGGTGTAGATGCAGATGTCGCCAGCAATTTCAAGCGACTTCTTGACCACATCTGCGGCGTCCAGGGTGGTGTGGCTGACCAGGGCGCGCGCAGCTGCCTGGGCATAGGCCCCACCTGAGCCGATGGCGATGATGCCGTGTTCGGGTTCCAGCACATCGCCATTACCGGTGATGATCAACGAGGTCTCGCGGTCGGCCACGGCCAGCATGGCCTCCAGACGGCGCAGAACACGGTCGGTGCGCCAGTCGCGTGTCAACTCGACGGCGGCGCGTGCCAGGTGGCCCTGGTGCTTTTCCAGCTTGGATTCAAAGCGCTCGAACAAGGTGAAGGCATCGGCCGTGGCGCCCGCGAACCCGGCCAGCACCTGGTCGCGGTAAAGCTTGCGCACCTTGCGGGCGGTGGCCTTGACGATGATGTGCCCCAGCGTGACCTGTCCGTCGCCACCGATGGCCACTTGCCAGCCGGTCGGTGTTTGACGGCGCACGCTGACAATGGTGGTGCCGTGATAAGAATCCATGGGGTTTTTCAAGTGAGTGCCTGGCCCGGTGATCGGGCTGAGGCATTAGATCAGTTGCAGCTTGACCTTGGCGTGCTCGTTGATTCCCATGGCACCAAAGAACAGCGCCACCAGCCGATGCGGCTTGACAAAGGTGACTTCGCGGTCCTCGGCGCGGCGTGCCAGGACCCAGTTCAGCAAGTCTCCGGCAGCGATGAAATCGACGCGAAGCAGGTGCTCGCAATCGATGTCCAGCGTGATGCTGGCACCCAGCTGGTTGTCCAGCTTGCGCAAGGTCTCGCTAATGTCGCCAATCAACTGGCCTGACAGGTTCAAGGCGGCGACCTGCACGAACTCGATGTCGTCGTGCAGTTGGGATTCGACAAAGCTGGTCGTCACGTCGCTGACGTGAGACAGCATCATCGTCTGGGGCGTGACGCCATCGCGCATGTGGCGCACCTGGCATGCCGAAGCCTCCCAGGAGGGCGGCGACAGCTCATAGGTCACGCAGTACTCGATGGCCACTTCGTCGAACTGGTCAGGCCGGTTGCACAGGCGCAAGGTGTCCAGGCGGAGCATCCAGTAAGCGGGGTCGGTGTCCCTCACGCCGGAGGGTGAGCTTTCGGCCAGCACGGACAGCAACTGGTCGGCGCCAATCCAGGCCATGCCGATGGGCTCTTTGGCCCAGGCTTTCATCAACTGGCTCAGTTGGGCGGCACCCTCGGGGGCGACTTTCTGGACGCTGCTCCAGTCCATGGTCCATGGACGGGGCAACTGCAGGATTTCGTAACGCAGTTGAGCAACGGCCTCGGAGTCGATCACGGCCGGTGACAACCAGCCCTCGACGCCCCGAGCCTCTGGAGGCGTGCCTTCGCCGGGCTCCGTGATCGGGCCTTCTTGGTCGTCCTGGTTTTCCTTGGCGGCTGCTGCAGCTTGCCGCTCGCTGATGGCCACGAAGGCCTGCACCCGCTGAGGCAGCGAATACCAATGTGGCGCGGACAGCCCGAACTGGTGTGCGAACGAGACGGCCAAGTGGTCGAATTTCTGCGGCAGGTCAAGGGCTCGGTAAAGGTCGAAGACCGCCATCCAGGTTTCCGACTGATGGTGCCGCGAGCCACCTGGGGCGATCAGGGCCAGCAAAGCCCGTTCACATTCGTCAAAATCGGCATTCGCGAAGGCAATCACGGCTTCATCCAGCTCGGGATCGTGCTCCATTTCGGTCACGTCGACGCCGGCGCCGTCTGCAAAACCTGCCGATGAGAGGTGATCGTTGAGCATGGGCGGTGGCGATGAGGAGCCACTCATGCGAGGCTGATTGGCGCGCGCCGAATCGAACACGGCCTGCGAAATCTCGGGGGGATCGAATTCCAGGGGGCTCAATTCGGACCGAGCCTTGAACTTCTCGGGTGAACCCAGCTCATTGGGGGCAGTGGGCGCATAGGCCGCGGCGGCGTTCAAGGGCAAAGGAGGGGGCCTGTGGGCCACCGGCGCTGCTGCTTGTCGCGACGCGCTTTGATCGCCGACCATCTGCTGCTCGATGGCATCGATTTTGGCCTTGACCGCGATGTCGGAACGAGGGCCGCTGTGGGGGCGTGACTCAGAGTCGAGGTTGGAGGCACCGGACAAAGCCAGGGCGTTGTCCTGGCTCAGGCCCTCGCGGCGGATCTTGCGCAGCATGTCGAGTTCGCGCTTGCGCACGAAATCGTTGCGACGCTTGCGCTCGATCATGGCCTTGATTTCGGTCTTGGCGTACTCGCTTTCGGGGGATCCGCCCGTAGGCGCGTCCAGCTGCGTCCAATCCGTGGTGGGATTGGCGACGAAGCGCGCCACCTTGCGCAAAAATCCGCCGGAGTCCTTGCTCATGATCGCAGGCCGAAATAGGGCATAGAAGTGAGGGTGCGCAGCAGCAGATCAGTCACCGAACATCTTTTGCTTGAGCTCGCGGCGCTGTTGGGCTTCCAGCGACAAGGTGGCGGTTGGGCGGGCGATCAGGCGGCCCAGGCCGATGGGCTCACCAGTTTCGTCGCAGTAACCATATTCGCCAGAATCCAGGCGAGTCAGCGCTTGGGAGATTTTCTTGAGGAGCTTGCGTTCGCGATCGCGGGTGCGCAGTTCCAGGGCATGCTCTTCCTCGATGGTGGCGCGGTCGGCCGGATCGGGGACGATGGAGGTGTCTTCACGCAGGTGTTCGGTGGTTTCGCCGGCGTTGGACAGCAGGTCGTCTTTCAGCACGGTCAGGCGACCACGGAAAAAGTCCAATTGCTTTTCATTCATGTACTCGGAGTCTGGCATGGCCATCAGCTCGGGCTCGGTGAGGTCCCGGCCGGCTTTGGTTTTCCACGCGTTGGCGAGCTTGCTGTCAACCTTGGTTGCGGTAGTAGACATGTGATCTGGGGTACTGATTTTGGACGGTGAACGTGCCGGGGCCACGGGTTTGGCCACTACGGCAGCTTCGACCGTTTTAGGGGAAGCTTGAGCGGGAGCAGGGGATGGAGCCGGTTTGGCTGTGGTCACCGTGCTGGTTTTCTTGGTGGCGGGAGTCTCTTTTTTGGCGGAAGTCGGCGAAGCATGTTGAGGAGGGGCCTTGGCGACGGGCTTGCTGGCAGCGGCTTTGACCGGCGTGTCCTTGACCGCCTTGGCCGTTTTGGCGGGGGCGGTGGCGCTCGATTTGGTCGAGGGCTTGTCAGATGCTTTCGTCACAGGATCCTCCTAAGAGACGCATGGCCAGCTAATGGCTCCATCGCCTTGGTTGTGCTGCTTTTTGGCAATCAGGGCATGAATGAAGGCGCGCGGATTGTAGCGAGGCTCCTAGCTCAACTTCACCAGACTATCCCTCGGCCCCATCTGCCCCTCAAGCCAGGCACTGTTCAAGGCCTGTGCGGAACAGGTCTTGGGGCAAATCGATGCCGATGAAGACCATTTTGCTGGTTTTGTCTTCGCCGGGTGACCATTTGGGGCCTACATCGCTGCCCATCAACTGGTGAACACCCTGGAAAATCACCTTGCGGTCCATGCCAACGACGTTCAAGACGCCTTTATAGCGCAGCATGCGCGGGCCATAGATCTGCACCATCGACCCGAGAAAGTCTTCAAGCTTGCTGGGGTTGAAAGGGCGAGTGGATTTGTAGACGAAGGATTTCACATCGTCGTCGTGCTTGTGGTGGTGCGGGTGATCGCAGTGCTCGTCGTGCACGTGATCATGGCCGTGGTCGTGGTGACCGTGGTCATGCGCGTCGTCTGTCAGGAAGCTGGGATCGATTTCCAGCTTGGCATTGAGGTTGAAGCCGCGCAAATCGAACACATTGCCCAGGGGTACTTCGCCAAAATGCACCCGTTGCTGAGGCGCGCGTGGGTTGATGTGCTTGAGACGGTGTGACAGGTCGTCGGCTTCGGCCGTGGTGACCAGGTCGGTCTTGCTGATGAAGATCTGGTCGGCGAAACCGGCCTGGCGCTGGGCTTCCTGGCGCTGGTCAAGCTGGGTCTGGCCGTGCTTGGCATCGACCAGGGTGACGATGGCGTCCAGCAGGTAGATCTCCGCGATCTCGTCGTCCATGAAGAAGGTCTGCGCCACGGGGCCGGGATCGGCCAGGCCGGTGGTCTCGATGACGACCCGGTCGAACTTCAGGCTGCCGTCGCGTTTCTTGGCGGCCAGGTCGGTCAGGGTGGCGCGCAGATCTTCCCGGATGGTGCAACAGATACAGCCATTGTTCATCTGGATGATCTGCTCCTTGGTGTCGGCCACCAGGATGTCGTTGTCGATGTTTTCTTCACCGAATTCGTTTTCGATGACGGCGATCTTCTGACCGTGTGCTTCGGTCAGGATGCGCTTGAGCAAAGTGGTTTTTCCACTGCCCAAGAAACCGGTAAGGATGGTGACAGGTATCAAGCTCATCCTGAGAGTGTAGCCCCGGCTGCCAAGGCTTTGAAGCGGTGGGGTTGCACAATCGCGATCTTGATCGGGTATTCTTGCAACATCGCCACCAAGACACCCCTGCCGTGTCCGAACCTTCCCAGAGTCGGCCCACCAAAGCCGACAGAACCGCCTTCCTGCAACAACATGACCGTGAAAAAGACCGTCGCAGTCTTTTTGAGCGGCTGGTTGAATTCATCTCGCCTGGTCCGGATTCCACCGATGAGCTGATTGAATCGCTCGCCACCGCCGAACAGCGGGAGTTGATCGAACCTGAATCCCGCGTGATGCTGGAAGGGGTGATCCGCATGGCCGGGATGAGCGCCGGCGATGTGATGGTCGCCGTCAAGCGCATGGATTTGCTCGACATCAACGCCCCCTACGAAGATCTGCTCAACCAGGTGATTGATGCCGGGCACTCGCGTTTTCCGGTGTTTGAAGGCAGCCGTGAAAACATCATCGGCGTGCTCATGACCAAGGATTTGCTCAAGCTGCAGCGGGCCCCGGAGTTGAACCTGCGCACTTTGTTGCGGCCCCCGGTGTTCGTGCCCGAATCCAAGGGGTTGAACGAGTTGCTCCGCGACTTTCGCGCCAACCGCAGTCACATGGCCATCGTGATCGACGAATTCGGCAAAACCGCCGGCCTGATCACCATCGAGGATGTGCTGGAAGAAATCGTCGGCGAGATCGAGGACGAATTTGACGTGGGCGAGAGCGACAGCGGCATCTTCACGTTGGCCGATGGCAGCCAACGGGTGGCTGGCGACGCTGAGATCGAGGCTGTGAACCAGGCTTTCGGGATTCATTTGCCGATGGACGATTTCGACACGATCGGTGGTTTCGTGGCCCACGAACTGGGCCGGGTGCCGCGCCGAGGGGAGGCTGTCGAGGTGGCTGGACTTAGATTTTCGGTCATGTTGGCCAGGGGTGGTGCGGTGCGCTGGTTCAAGGTCACGCGCGCACCCGATGCCGCTGAAATGAGCGGATCCTGACTGTGACAACGCTGGTTTCAGGTGCCCGGGCCGTTCCGGGCGGATTGCGTGCGGGCTGGGCGTTGTGCTCATCCATGCTGGCCGGGGCCTGTGTGGCGGGGGCTTTTTCTCCTTGGCTTGCGGTTTGGGGGGCGGCTTGGCCGACCCTGTTGCTGTCGCTGGCGGTGGCCGCTTTTGTCGCTGTTCTTCGGGGTTTGACGTCGGTCGCGCTGGCTACCCAATGTGGCGCCTTGTTTGGCACGGTCTGGCTGGTCAGTGGCACCGGGTGGATGTTCGTGAGCCTGAACAAATTTGGGGGCTTGCCGGCCTGGATCGCGGGCTTGGCGGTGTTGGCCCTTTGTGCCGCCTTGTCGAGCTTCATGGCGTTGATGGCCGCAGCCTGGGTGGGTTGGCGGCGTGGCGCCTGGCTCTCGGATGGTGTCTTGCTGGCGGCACTTTGGTGGCTGGCCGAGTGGATCAGGGGGTGCATATTCACCGGTTTTCCGTGGGCCGCCAGCGGTTACGCCTTGGTGGACTCTCCATTGGCCGTCCTGGCGCCCTGGGTTGGCGTCTATGCCATGGGGGCGGCGTGGGTGTTGATGTTGTCCTGGGTGGTGCTGTCCGCGCCCAGGCTGCGGTCATTGTTGGCCAGTTCGTCGGTCTTGGTGCTCGTCTTGGGCGGCTTGCATTTTGTCGATGGGCGGCCAGCGAATGCCTTCACTCGCGTTCATGGTGCCCCTTTGTCGGTGACCTTGTTGCAAGGCAACATTCCTCAAGACGAGAAGTTCGCGCAATCGCATCTGATTGACCAACTGGTCTGGCACGCGCAGCAATTGTTGGCGGCGCGTGGCGACCTGGTGGTGGCGCCCGAGACGGCGATTCCTTTGCTGCCTGACCAGATGCCCGATGGCTATTGGGCTGAGCTGGCCGGCGCATTCCATGAAGGCGATCGGGCCGCTTTGATCGGGGTTCCGCTGGGCAGTTTCGAGAAGGGTTACACCAACTCCGTGGTGGGCTTGTCGTCGGCCACCAAGGCCTTGCCTGATGGCTTTTACCGCTACAACAAGCATCATCTGGTGCCTTTTGGCGAGTTCATTCCACTGGGCTTCCACTGGTTCGTGCAGATGATGAACATGCCTTTGGGCGATTTCACCCGGGGCCCCCGTGCTGCGCCGTCGTTCGGCGTCAAAGGCCAATGGATCGCGCCTACCATCTGCTACGAAGATTTGTTTGGCGAAGAGTTGGCCCAGCGCTTCGTGGCGCCTGAGCAGCCCGCCCCAACGCTGTTTGCCAATGTGAGCAACCTCGCTTGGTTCGGTGACACCGTGGCCATTTACCAGCATTTGCAGATCGCCCGCATGCGGTCGCTGGAGTTCCAATTGCCCACCATCCGGGCCACCAATACCGGCGCCACGGTCGTGATTGACCACACTGCCAAGGTGACCGCCGCCTTGCCTACCAACACCCGCGGTGCCTTGGCGGCATCGGTCCAGGGACGTGCAGGCAACACGCCTTATGCCGAGTGGGCAGGGCGTTTCGGTTTGTGGCCGATGGTGGCTTTGGCGAGCCTGGCCGTGCTGGCCTTGAGGCGCCGTTCGCGGGGTGCCGCCGCGAGTCTTTAGAATCGGGCATTCGCGTCACTTGTTGATGCTCCCCCTCTGACCTGAAAAATACCATGCTGACCTTCCAGCAATTGATCTTGCGCCTTCAAAGCTACTGGGATGCCCAGGGCTGCGCTTTGCTGCAACCCTATGACATGGAAGTGGGCGCCGGCACCAGCCACACCGCCACTTTCTTGCGCGCACTGGGTCCGGAGCCTTGGCGCGCGGCCTATGTGCAGCCCAGCCGCCGCCCCAAGGATGGACGCTTTGGCGAGAACCCCAACCGCCTGCAGCATTACTACCAGTTCCAGGTCGTGCTCAAGCCGGCGCCTTCCAACATCCTGGAGCTGTACCTCGGCTCTTTGGAGGCCGTGGGTTTTGACTTGAAGAAGAACGACGTCCGCTTTGTTGAAGACGACTGGGAGAACCCGACCTTGGGCGCATGGGGCCTGGGCTGGGAAGTCTGGCTCAATGGCATGGAGGTGACGCAATTCACCTATTTCCAGCAAGTGGGCGGCATCGATTGCAAGCCTTTGACAGGCGAGATCACTTACGGCCTGGAGCGCCTGGCCATGTACCTGCAAGGCGTTGAAAACGTCTATGACCTGGTCTGGACCAGTTGGGAAGAAGTGGGCCCCGATGGCGTGAAAGTGCAGCGCACGCTGAAGTACGGTGATGTGTTCCACCAGAACGAGGTCGAGCAATCCACCTACAACTTCGAGCACAGCAACGTCGAGTTCCTGCTGGGTGCCTTCACCAACTATGAAACGCAGGCCAAGTACCTGATCGAACAACATTTGGCCTTGCCCGCCTATGAGCAGGTGCTCAAGGCAGCGCACAGCTTCAACCTGCTGGACGCACGTGGCGCCATTTCCGTGACCGAGCGTGCTGCCTACATCGGCCGCATCCGCAACCTGGCCCGCAGCGTGGCCCAGGCCTACCTCGACAGCCGTGCCCGTCTGGGCTTTCCCATGGCCCCCAAAGCCTGGGCGCAAGAGGTCCTTGCACAATTAGAAAAGAAAGCCGCCTGAGCATGAGCGCTTCCAATTTGCTCGTTGAGTTGTTCGTTGAAGAGTTGCCTCCCAAAGCGCTCAAAAAGTTGGGCGAATCCTTTGCCCAGGTGCTGGCCGAAAGCCTGAAATCGCAAGGCTTGGCAGGTGGCGATTCGGTGGTCACGGCATTCGCGTCGCCTCGCCGCCTGGCCGTGCATGTGACCAAAGTGCTGGCCAAGGCCGCCGACCAAGCCGTGCAGCAAAAGCTGATGCCGGTGAGCGTTGGCTTGAACGCCGAAGGCCAGGCCACGCCGGCCCTGCTAAAGCGTCTTTCGGCGCTGGGCGCGGGCCCTGAGGCCGTTGCCAGCTTGAAGCGCCTGCCCGATGGCAAGGCCGAAGCCTTGTTCTTTGACAGCGTGAAGGCTGGCGCGACCTTGAGCGAAGGCCTGCAAAAAGCCCTGGATGAGACCCTGGCCAAGCTGCCCATCCCCAAGGTGATGAACTACCAGTTGGAGCAAGGCCCGGGCGCTGATTTCCAGCCAGGATGGACCAGTGTCAACTTTGTGCGTCCCGCGCATGGCCTGGTGGCCTTGCATGGCGACCAGGCGGTGTCCGTCAGCGCCCTTGGCTTGGTGTCGGGCCGCAGTACCCAAGGCCATCGCTTCGAGGCGAAGGTCAACCCGGTGGTGCTTCAGAACGCAGACACCTACGCTGATCAGTTGGCGCAGGAAGGCGCTGTGATCGCCAGTTTCGAGGCTCGCCGCGGTGAGATCGTGCGCCTGCTCAAATTGGCCGCCAGCAAGGCCGGCACCAACCTGCATCCCATCGACGACGATGCATTGCTGGACGAGGTGACTGCCCTGGTCGAGCGCCCCAACGTGCTGACCGGCCGCTTCGAGGACGCCTTCCTGGAAGTGCCGCAAGAGTGCCTGATCCTCACCATGAAGGCCAACCAGAAGTACTTCCCCTTGTTGGACGCTTCCGGCAAATTGACCAACCAGTTCCTGATCGTCAGCAACATCAGCCCCGACGATGCCAGTGCGGTGGTGGGCGGCAACGAACGCGTGGTGCGCCCACGTTTGGCCGACGCCAAATTCTTCTTCGACCAGGACCGCAAGAAGACCTTGGAGTCCCGCGCGGCAGGCCTGTCCAAGGTGGTGTACCACGGCAAGCTGGGCACGCAAGGCGAGCGCGTGGAGCGCGTGCGCGCCATCGCCAGAGGCTTGGTCGAATCATTGGGTCAGGCATCGCTGGCCGCCAGCGTCGACACCGCGGCGCGCCTGGCCAAGGTGGATCTCTTGACCGACATGGTGGGCGAGTTCCCTGAGCTGCAGGGCATCATGGGTGGCTACTACGCCCGCCACGATGGCCTGGGCGACCAGGTGGCGCAAGCCATTGAAGACCACTACAAGCCACGTTTCGCTGGGGATGAGTTGCCCCGCGATCTGGTCGGTGTGGTCGTCGCTTTGGCCGACAAGCTGGAGACCTTGGTGGGCCTGTTCGGCATCGGCCAATTGCCCACTGGCGACAAAGACCCCTTCGCATTGCGCCGCCACGCGCTGGGCGTGATCCGCATGCTGATCGAGCGCGATCTGCCTTTGGCCGTGGAGCCCACTTTGCGCCAGGCCGCCGCTTCGTTCGGCGACAAGATCACCGATGCCACGCCAGCCCTGACCGACTTCATCTACGACCGCCTGGCGGGCAGCCTGCGCGAACAGGGCTACAGCGCCCAGGAAGTCGACGCCGTGTTGGCCTTGCGCCCACAGCGCCTGGCCGACATCGGCCAGCGCCTGGCGGCGGTGCGTGCCTTCGCTGCCTTGCCCGAGGCCGCCTCCTTGGCCGCGGCCAACAAGCGCGTGGGCAACATTCTCAAGAAAGTCGAGGACGCAGTCGAGGCCAAGGTTGATGCCTCCTTGCTGAAAGAACCGGCCGAAGCCGCCTTGTACGAGTCGCTCACCACCGCGGGGGCCAAGGCGGTCTCCGCCTTCGAGCAAGGGGACTACACCGCTTCCCTGCAGGCCCTTGCGGTTCTGAAGACGCCCGTGGATGCATTTTTTGATGGCGTCATGGTCAACGCGGAAGATGCCGCATTGCGCACCAATCGCCTCGGTTTGCTGGCATCCTTGCACCAGGCCATGAACCGCGTGGCCGACCTGTCCAGGTTGGCTGCATGACCCCTTTCGGAGTGGGCATGAAACTCGTCATCCTAGACCGCGACGGAACCATCAATCACGAGCGGGACGACTACATCAAGTCGGCGGACGAGTGGGTGCCTTTGCCCGGTGCGCTGGAAGCAATCGCCCGGCTCAACCACGCCGGCTGGCATGTGGTCGTGGCGACCAACCAGTCTGGCATTGGCCGCGGTTTGTTCGACATGGTGGCCCTGAACGCCATGCATGCGCGGATGAACCAATTGTTGGCCCGCCATGGTGGCCGGGTCGAGGCCGTTTTCTTCTGCCCCCACACGCCCGAAGACCAGTGCACCTGCCGCAAACCGCTGCCTGGTCTGTTCAAGATGATCGGGCAACGCTTCGGCGTGTCCCTGGCGGGCGTGCCCATGGTGGGTGACCTTCCGCGCGACGTTCTGGCGGCGCAGTCGGTGGGCTGCGAGCCTCACCTGGTCCGCACCGGGCAGGCCGCCTCCATGAGCGAAACAGAATTGATCGACCTGCGTCAGCAGGTTTCCGATCTGACGATCCATCCCGATCTGTCGTCCTTTGCCGACTTCCTGATCCTGCGGGATCGGCGTGCACATGGCGAAGACAGCCCCGTGGCCACACACATGGGCGAGCTGACATGAAAGACAAGTTTGAGTGATGAGTGACCGAACGCCTGAGACAGTGACACCAGTGTCGTCGGGTGAGCAGATGGGCCTGCCCTGGGTGGATGGTGCCACTGGCAAGGAGCCGCAATCCGCGGCCCTGGTCCAGTCGCCCGCGATGCCCGTTCCGGCCCAGCCCGACATCCCCGTATTTCGCCATCCCCAGGCCGAGCGCGAAGTGCGCCTGGGCGATGTGATCGTGGCCTATGAATTCCAGCGTGTTCGCCGCCGCAGCATCGGCATGGTGGTCAGTTCCGAAGGGCTGAGCGTGCGCGCGCCGCGGTGGGTGTCGTCCGGCGACATCGAAACCGCCCTGCATGCCAAATCCCGTTGGATCTGCAACAAGCTGGTCGAGCAGCGCGAGCGCGCATTGAAGCAGAAGGCTACCCGCATCGATTGGCAGCATGGTGCCGAATTGCCTTACCTTGGCGAGCCGCTGACCCTGGTGCTGGATCCCCTCACGAAAGGCGTCAACTTGAGCGAAGGCGGGCGGGCCTTGTTGATGGGGCTGAGCCCGGATGCAGCCTCCGAGCAGATCGGTGAGCTTTTCCAGTCATGGCTGAAGAAGCAGGCCAAACTGCGCTTTGATGCGCGGGTGAAGCACTTTGCGCCTTTGATGGGTGTGAGCGTCAGCCGGATCAGCCTGTCGTCGGCTCGCACGCGTTGGGGCAGTGCGAGTGTGGATGGCTCCATCCGCTTGCATTGGCGGCTGATGCATTTCGCTGATCACGTGATCGACTATGTGGTGGTGCACGAGTTGGCCCACTTGCGCGAAATGAACCACAGCCCACGCTTTTGGGAGGTCGTCATGTCCGTCATGCCCGACTATGAAAAAGCGCGGGACCAACTCCGCCACGCCATGATTCCCGACTGGGCCTGAAAAGCCCTAGTCTTGCCAAGCCCTGCCATCCATGCTTAATCTCCGCCACCGGCCAGCATAGGCCACAAGGAGAAAAAGCATGAGAGGACGCTTTGTTTTGGCAAAGTTGGGCGCAGCCATGGCCTTGGCCGTGGCAATGTCAGGGGCCCACGCGCTGAGTGGCCAGGTTGTCGCCAGTGATTTGAGCCAGCCTGTCTACCTGACCGCCCCTACCGGAGACAATCGCCTTTTCGTTCTTGAAAAAGGCGGAACGGTTCGAATCATTGCCAATGGGCAAACCTTGGCAACCCCGTTTCTGGACCTGTCGACCAAAGTCGATACCGCAGGCGAACGCGGTCTCTTGGGTTTGGCATTTGACCCTGGCTATGCCAGCAATGGCAGGTTCTACGTCAACTACATCGACAAAACGACCCTCAACACGGTGGTTGAGCGCTACACCGTGGCCAATCCGTCCAGCAATGTGGCCAATCCGGCTTCGGCGCAAAACGTCATCAGCATTCCTCAGGAGCCCTATGCCAACCACAAGGCGGGTTGGCTGGCGTTCAGGCCCGGAGACAGCAAGAACCTCTACATCGCGACCGGTGATGGCGGCGACGCGAATGACCCGCATAACAACGGGCAAAATCGAAACAGTTTGCTGGGCAAGGTGCTCCGGATCGATGTGAGCGGGGCAGGGACGGGCTACACCGTGCCTGTTGACAATCCGCTGGTGAACCAGGTGGACACGCGGCCGGAGATTTGGGCCCTGGGCCTTCGCAATCCGTGGCGCAACAGCTTTGACCGGCAAACCGGTGACTTTTGGATTGGCGACGTTGGCCAGGATGTCCGAGAGGAAATCAATCTTGAAAAAGCGAGCGACCCGGGTGGCCACAACTACGGTTGGCGCCTGCGCGAGGGCTCGGTTGAAACGCCGATCGTGGGCGGGGATGCCTCAGGCCTGACCGACCCCTTGTTCGATTATGCGCATCTGGATGCACCGGGTGGATTGGGTAATTCGATCACTGGTGGGTATGTCTACCGAGGGCCCGGCATTGATGGTGCCGACGGTCGGTATTTCTTCAGCGATTTTGTGTCCAGCCGGGTGTTTTCGTTCCTGTTGGGCGCTGATGGCAAACCGATCGACTTGCGTGAAGATACCGCCTCCTTGCTCGCGGGCACGGGCTTGAGCGGGCCGACCTCCTTTGGCGAAGATGGCCTTGGCCGCCTTTACCTGATGGGGATCAATGGCAAGTTGGTGCTCATGGTGCCCGAGGCGGAAGCCTGGGCCAGTGCCCTCGCTGGTCTGGCCGTTCTGGGCGTGGTTCGCCGTCGCCGCCTGATCAAATCCATTCAGCAGCCCGTGAGCAGCTGAACCTGTAAACGCCGTCAGTGCCCAGGGCCCGCGTGAGCGTGCCCTGGTGCCATAGCGCATGGAGGTGGGCCACCGCCTCGCCCATCGCGAAGGTGGTCTGGTGCAAGTCGAGCTGGCGCTTGAACAGCACCGGCAGGAGGTCTGCCGCCGTGGTGGGCTGCTGCCGGCAGGCCGCGACCACCTCGGCCAGGCGATCGCGGTGGTGTTCGTGCAACTGGTCAATGCGTGTGTGCAGACCAGTGAATGGCTTGCCGTGCGATGGCAGCACCAACGTGTCTTTGGGCAAACTACGCATCCTGTCCAGCGATTGCAGGAACAGGGTCAGCGAGTTGGCCTCGGGCTCCGTGTCGTACACACTGACATTGGTTGAAATGCGCGGCAGCACCATGTCGCCCGATATCAGCACGTTCAGCTCGGGGCAGTGCAGGGCCATGTGCTCCGGTGCATGGCCGTGGCCCACATGGCAAACCCAGCGGTGCCCGCCAATCTGCACGCTCAATCCATCCAGCAAGCGATGAAAGGTGGCGGGCATCTGCGGCACCATCGAGCCAAAGTAGTTGGTGCGTGCCCTGATCTTGGCCACTGATTCCGGGTCCGTCAGGCCATGGCTGGCAAAAAACGAAGCGGCGCGCTCACCGCCATGGGTGGTGTGCTGGCAGGCCAGTTGGGCGGCGTGGAAATCGGTGGCGCTCATCCACAGGCGGCAGGGCCAGTCCAGGATGCTCCAGCGCTCGGTCAGCCAATGTGCGTTGCCCACGTGATCAGGGTGCATGTGGGTCACGATGACGCGCAGAACCGGCATGCCTTCCAACTGCGTCGCAAAGACCTGTGACCAAGCTTCCTGGGTGGCTTGGTTGGCAATGCCACAGTCAACGATCGTCCAGCCAGGGCGGCCATCCAGTTCATCGCGCAATAACCACAAGTTGATGTGGTCCAGCGCAAAGGGCAACTGCATGCGGACCCAGCGCACACCAGGCGCCACGGCCAAAGCCTGGCCAATGGCGGGCAGGGTGTCGCCCATGGGGTAGTCGAGCGTGGCCTTGGGTGAAGTCTCTTGCATCGGCCCATTGTGACCCAATCAAGCCTGACTACACTCTCACCCATGACACTTGAATCCCTGTTCGAAAAAAACCGGGCCTGGGCCCGCGACATTGAAAACCGCACGCCCGGTTTCTTCACCCGTCTGCAGCAACAGCAGTCGCCGCAGTATCTGTGGATCGGTTGCAGCGACAGCCGCGTTCCGGCCAATGAAATCGTGGGCCTGCTGCCAGGTGAGTTGTTTGTGCACCGAAATGTGGCGAACGTGGTGGTGCACTCCGACCTGAACTGTCTCTCGGTGATGCAATTCGCGATCGATTCGCTCAAGGTCCGGCACATCATCGTGGTCGGGCACTACGGTTGCAGCGGCGTCAAAGCGGCGATGAACAACCAGCGTATCGGCATTGCCGACAACTGGTTGCGCCACGTGCAGGATGTGCGCAACCAGCACCGTGACTGGCTTTTCCAGTTGCCAGACGGCCCCGCCAGGCTGGACGCCCTGTGCGAGCTCAACGTGCTGGAACAAAGTTTGAACGTTTGCCAGACCACCGTGGTGCAAGACGCCTGGGAGCGCGGCCAGGAGGTTGTCGTGCATGGCTGGGTCTACGGCTTGCATGATGGCCACATCAAGGACATGCGCATGACCGTGGAGCACCCAGAGGCGCTCGCGGTGGCTTATGCCAAAGCCTTGTCCGAACTGAAGAAACGCCACACCCCGCAACCCGCCGCCGACTCAGCGGTTTAAATCCAGGCAGCCCCATGCTTCCAACGCAATTGACCGATTCGCGCGCCTTTGAAATCGCCAAGGCCATGCTCGATGGGTTTGACCGCCACTACAAGATCTTCCGCGAGACCAGCGCCGACGCCAAGGTGCGTTTTGAGCAGGCCGACTGGCATGGCCAGCAACTGGCGCAGCGGGTGCGCATCGAGTTTTATGACCTGCGCGTGAACGAGGCCGTTGCCCGGCTGGAAAACGATTATCTGGCCAGCGAACTGCCCATGGAGGTCTGGCACCAGATCAAGCTGTTCTACATTGGCTTGCTCACCAACCACAAGCAGCCCGAACTGGCCGAGACCTTTTTCAACTCGGTCACAATCCGGATGCTGCACCGGCGCTATTTCCGCAACGATTTCATCTTTGTGCGGCCGGCGGTGTCCACCGAGTACATCGAGGACGAGGACCCCAAGGCCAAGCCCACTTTCCGCGCCTACTACCCCACGCGTGAGAACCTGCGTGCGATGCTCAAGACGGTGATCCAGAGCTACGAGCTGGACGAGCCGTTTGAAGACTTGAACCGTGATGTCGGTTTTGTGTTCGAAGCGCTGCAAGAGCAGGTCGGCAATGTGCGCCTGCGCACCAATTTCCAGATCCAGGTGCTGTCGTCGCTGTTCTTCCGCAACAAGGGCGCCTACATCGTCGGCAAGGTGATCAACGGTTTCCGCAGCCTGCCGTTTGCCATCCCCATCCTGCACAACTCCAAGAAGCGCCTTTACATCGACGCGGCTCTGTTTGGCGAGGACGATCTGCTGGCGCTGTTCAGCTTTGCCCGCGCCTATTTCATGGTCGACATGGAGGTGCCTTCGGCCTACGTGCAGTTCCTGCGCACGCTGATGCCACGCAAGCCGCGCGCCGAGATCTACAGCGCCCTGGGCCTGCAGAAGCACGGCAAGAACCTGTTCTACCGCGACTTTTTATTCCACCTTCGCCATTCCAGCGACAAATTCCGCATTGCTCCGGGCATCAAGGGCATGGTCATGCTGGTGTTCGATCTACCGTCCTACCCCTTCGTGTTCAAGGTGATCAAGGACTTCTTCCCACCGCAGAAAGAGACCACGCGGGATCTGATCATGTCCAAGTACGTGTTGGTGAAGCAGCACGACCGGGTGGGCCGCATGGCCGACTCGCTCGAATTCACGAACGTGGCCTTCCCGCGCGACCGCTTCGATGACGAACTGATCGCCGAACTCAAGCATTTTTCGCCCAGCGTGATGGAAGAGGAGGGCGATGTGCTCATCCTCAAGCACCTGTACATCGAACGGCGCATGGTGCCGCTCAATATCTACATCCAGGAGGCCGATGGCGAGCAGCTGGAGCACGCGGTGATCGAGTATGGCAATGCATTGAAGGACCTGGTGGCCGCCAACATTTTCCCGGGCGACATGCTCTGGAAAAACTTTGGCGTCACCCGCAACGGCAAGGTCGTGTTCTACGACTACGACGAGATCGAATACATCACCGATTGCAACTTCCGCACGGTGCCCTTGCCGCGCAACGAGGAAGAAGAAATGTCTGGCGAGGTCTGGTACTCAGTCGGCCCCCATGACGTTTTCCCAGAGACCTTCGGGCCCTTCCTGTTGGGCGACCCGCGGGTGCGGGCCATCTTCATGAAGCACCACGCCGAGTTGCTGGAAGCTGATTTCTGGCAGCAACACAAGGAGCGCATCAAAGCCGGCTATGTGCACGACGTGTTCCCCTACGACCGTGGGCGCCGCTTTGTGCACAAGCTCCATTTGGCATCGGCGGACTCTGAATCTTCTTCAGAGACCACGCCGGTGGAAGAGCCCGTGGATGTGCCCGCCGAGGGGCCGGCGGTTCATGACCAGGGGCGCTTGACCGGATTCACCGCCGGGGGCAGTTCGGCCAACTAACTCACCACAGTTGCCACCAGGGCTTGTCGGCGGCTTTGACGCCGCCAGCCAGGTAAGGGCTGTTGGGAAAGCTTTGCTTCAGCACGCGCTCGGCGTCATCCCGCAACGGAGTCAAGCCGAGCTTGTCGTAGGCGCGCACCATGATGTACAGGGCCTCTTCGATGGCGGGTGAGCTGCGGTAGTCGGTCAGCGCCTGTTGCGCCCGGTTGGCGGCCGCCAGGTAGGCGCCACGGCGCAGGTAGTAGCGTGCCACGTGCACTTCGCCAGAGGCCAGCGAATTGACGATGTAGTTCATGCGCAGCTTGGCGTCGGCGGTGTACTTGGATGTTGGAAAACGCGTCGACAGTTGCTTGAACGATTCATACGCATCGCGTGCCGCCTGCTGGTCACGCTCGGCCAGATCCTGGCGGGCCACACGGCCAAACAAGCCCAGGTCGTCATTGAAGTTCACCAGGCCTTGAAGGTACATGGCGTAATCCACGGCGGGACTGGTGGGGTGCAGTCTGATGAAGCGCTCCAGCTTGGCCAGTGCTTGAGCCTTTTCGCCGGTCTTGTAATAGGCGTAGGCCAGGTCGAGTTGGGCCTGCTGGGCCAGCATCGTGCCCGAAGCGCGGGCTTCCACTTTCTCCAGGCGCTTGATGGCGTTCTCGTAATTGCCGTCAGCCGCTTCTTCTTTCGCGTCTGCGTACAATTTGTCAGGTGCCATGCCGCCAAACTCGTCTTCAGGCGTTGATCCGCAGCCGCTCAGGCTGAGCGCCATCAGCACGGCGGCCAAGCTGGTGGCCAGTCCGTTTTTCACGCCAGATGACCGGCCCCACAAGGTGTTTTTCAGCAGTTTCACGTGTGTATAAGGCGGAGGTTGGAACCGCGTAGAGTTTCGCACGAGGTGCGCATTACCCGGCAGTATAGAAGCATGGCACCGCCCCTTTCATCCACCTGTCTGCAAAGCTTTCATGTCCCGATCTCCTGTTTCACCTTCGCCGCTTTTGGACATTGACGCTTTGGACGAAGATTGGGGCGCCGAGGCCACGGCGCCGGTCAGTCAGCCTTTGCCCGTGGTGACCCGCGAGGGCGTGGTCACGGCGGCTCAGCACGGGGCGCGCCTGGACGCCTGGCTGGTCGGCCTGGCGGGCGAGTTCTCGCGCAGCCATCTTAAAAGCTTGATCGAGGCGGGTTGCGTGCGCGTTGATGGCAAATTGGCCGATTCACCCTCGCGTAAAGTCAGCGGTGGCCAGCGTGTGTGGATCGAGCTGCGGCCCACCGCGCAAAGCCAGGCTTTCGTGGCCGAGCCCATGGTGCTGCCCATCGTGTTCGAAGACCAGCACCTGTTGGTCATTGACAAAGCGGCGGGCCTGGTCGTGCACCCGGCGGCTGGTCATTGGAGTGGCACCCTGATGAACGGCCTGTTGGCCCACCATGCGGGCGCGGTCAACCTGCCCAGGGCCGGCATTGTTCACCGCCTGGACAAGGACACCAGTGGTTTGATGGTGGTGGGCAAGACGCTGGAGGCGGTCACCGCTTTGTCGCGGGCCATTGCCGATCGATTGGTCAAGCGCCAATACGTGGCCTTGGTCCACGGTGCGGTGGCCGACGCTTTCACGGTTGAGGCACCCATCGGCCGCGATCCGGCTTCGCGCGTGAAGATGGCGGTGCTGGCCTCGGGCAAGCCGGCGCGAACCGATGTGCGTTGTCTGGGGCGTGCCGTGCTCGACGAGGACCACCCGCAAGGGCCGATCCGGCGCACTTTCAGCGCCGTGGAGTGCACCTTGCACACCGGGCGCACCCACCAGATCCGCGTTCACATGGCCAGCCGCAAGCACCCCTTGGTGGCCGACGCGGTTTACGCTGGCGCCCCGGCCTTGGGTCTGACTCGCCAGGCCCTGCACGCGTATCGGCTTGGGTTTGAGCATCCCATCACCGGGCAAGCCCTTCAATTTGAATCGCCTTTGCCAGACGACTTGGCCCAGGCTTGGGGCCGTCTGCAAATGGCCAACCAAAAACCTGTAACTGGTGCATAATGGCCCGCAAATCTGGTGGTTCGCCAAGGCGCGCCAACCATCCGGCAAAGAACGTTTGATCTGACGGCTTTGCCCATAAGCGGATGCCCTTCGATGGGGCACAAGATCAAACCCAAGGCGTCCAACCAGCCCAACCAGGCGGTCAAACTCGGTCATCAGGCGTGTGCATTCATTTGCCGGCCGATGCCACTTGGGTCCGTGCCGCGCAGCCCGACAGCCAGGGCGCGCGGCGTTTGAACCTCCACCCTGAACGGGTGGCGTGTGTTTACCGATTGAAGAGATGGAAGTCCTCAATCCTCAGGACGCTCAACGCGTACTAGAAGCGGCGCTTTTATGCGCACATCAGCCCATGACGGTGCGCGAAATGCGTGCCCTCTTCGAAGACACCTTGTCGGCAGACGGGGTGCGTGCTTTGTTGGCCGAGATTTCCCAGCAGTGGGAGGGTCGGGGTGTGGAGTTGCGGGAGTCGGCTTCGGGCTGGCGCTTTCAAACTACCGCCGACGTGCAGGAGTACCTGGATCGGCTCAACCCTGAAAAGCCGCCCAAGTACTCGCGGGCGACGATGGAAACCCTGGCGATCATTGCTTACAAGCAGCCCGTCACCCGGGGCGACATTGAAGACATTCGTGGCGTGACCGTCAGCACCCAGATGGTCAAGCAGCTTGAAGACCGTGGCTGGATCGAGGTGATCGGCCACCGTGACGCTCCCGGCCGGCCCGGCCTGTACGCCACCACGCGTCATTTCCTGGACGACATGGGCTTGAAATCGCTCGACCAACTGCCGGCGCTGGATGGCATGTTGGGCGCCCAGGGCATGCTGCCTGGTCTGGACAATGACCCTGACGCAGCGGCTCAAGCCGCCAGCGCCACACAACAAGAACACGACGAACAAGGGCAGGGCACGCTGTTGGAGGCGCAAGCCGAATTGCTCGAGTCCGAACATCCTTCTACCCCCGATGCCGATGCGGCTGACCCAGCCGATCCCGCCGAATCCTCTCCCGTTCCATGACTTCAGACAACGCGCCTATGCAAGACCCCAACGAATCCTCACCTGAGCTGGACCCGTCCGCGCTCAATGCGTCCGAAGATGCGCCCAAGCCCAAGCGGGCGCGCCGCACCAAGGCCGCCGAAAGCCAGGTCGAGCCGGAAGCTGAGGCTGTGGCGGAAGAGGTTGCCAAGCCTGCTCCGCGTCGGCGCAAGGCGGCCGCGGCGGCTGAGGATGTGCCGCCAGCGGTGGTCGAGCCCGTGGTTGAAGAAGCTGTTGAAGCCAAGCCCAAGCGCGCGCCGCGCAAGAAGCCGGCCGCTGAGGTTGAAGCCGCAGCGCCAGCGCAGGCCGAGGTGGCTGGTGAAGAGGTGCCCGTGGTCCGTGAGCCTGCCGGTGACGGCTTCTTGCAACTGGGCCCCGACATGAGCGAGCCGGCGCCCGATTCGGTACAAGTGTCGCAAGGCGGTGAGCAAGCCGTGCCAGCCGATGCCGAGCCGCGCTTCGAAGAGCGCGGTGAGCGTGGTCGGCGAGATCGCGGCCCTCGTGGTCAGCGAGGTGAGCGCCCTGCGCGCAATGCCCCCGATCAGGCTGGCGAGCAAAGTGCTGAAGCCGGTGGTGAGTCCCTGGAAGGCGAGGGCGATGAAGCCCGCGATCCGGATCAATTGCCATCGCGTCGAGCAGCGATCGCCGCCGAGCAGGCCAATGAGGTGTTTGCCGAGCTGCTGTCGGGTGATTTCGACACGGTGCGTGACGAAGCCACTGCAGACGAGGCCGAGGGTGCCGAGGCTGATCCGCAAAAGCGCGTTTTGCGCCCCGAGCCCGATGCGCCCAAGCTGCAAAAGGTCCTGGCCCAATCGGGCGTGGGCTCGCGCCGCGATATCGAGCAGATGATCGAGGACGGTCGCATCACCGTCAACGGGCACGCCGCCCACATCGGTCAGCGCGTGTCTTATGGCGACCAGGTCAAGATCGGCGGCAAGCCCATCCGGATCCGCATCGCGCCTCAGCCGGCACGCATCCTCGCCTATCACAAGCCCGTGGGCGAAGTGGTCACCCATGACGATCCGCAAGGCCGTCCAACGGTGTTCCGCCGCCTGCCACGCCTGCAAAACGGCAAGTGGATGTCGGTGGGCCGCCTGGACTTGAACACCGAAGGCCTGCTGTTGTTCACCACATCGGGCGAGCTGGCCAATCAGCTGATGCACCCACGTTTTGGCGTGGAACGCGAATACGCTGTGCGCGTGCTGGGCACGCTGCCTGAATCCTCCAAGAACAAGCTGCTGGAAGGTGTCAGCATCGAAGGCCAGATGGCTTCCTTCAAGTCCATCGAAAATGGCGGTGGCGAAGGTGTGAACCACTGGTACCGCGTGGTCATCACCGAAGGCCGCAACCGCGAAGTGCGCAAGCTGTTCGAGACCGTGGGCCTGGCCGTCAGCCGCCTGATCCGCGTGCGTTATGGCGCCATCGTGCTGCCGCGTGGCCTGAAGCGCGGTGTGTGGGTCGAACTGGGCGAATCCGACGTTCGCGCCGTGAAGTCGCTGGCCGGCTTTGACCGCCCTGACAACTTCCAGAAGGGTGGTCGCCAGGAGGGTGGACGCAATGGCAAGCCCCAAGGTGGCGGCCAGCAGCCAGCACTGCAAGGCCAAGACAACTTCAAGGGCCGTCAAGGTGGCCAAGGCCAAGGCCGTGGCCAGCAGGCGGGCAATGGCCAGCAAGGCAATGGCCGTGGTCCCCAGGGGCCAGGCGGCTATGGTCCGCAAGGCGGCAACCAGGGTCGCAACAATCAAAACCAGAATCGTTCTGGCCGCCCGCCCATGGATCGCCCGCAAGGCGGTGTGCAGGCTCAGCAAGGCCCGCAAGGCGACCACAACGACGATTTCGACCACATCGGCCCCATTCCCAATCCTCTGGAGCAGACCTTTGACAAGCGTTTTGTCAAAGGCTCCAAGCGCATCACCCAGGGCTTTGGCCGTCCGGACCACGACGCGGGGCATTCCCCTTCCGATAAAAAGGGCGGACCTCGCCAGCCTGATCCTCTGCAAACTTCGGTTGGCTACATCGGCGCCGATGCCTACTTCAACAAGGTGGGCGGGCGCTCCGGCCGAGGCGGTGGCGGCCAGGGCGGTGGTGGTGGCAATCACGGCGGCGGTGGTGGTGGCCGCGGACGCCGCTGACCTGACCGTCATGTCCCGGCGATACAATGCTGGGTTTTGTCAAATCTAGACTTAGGAGAACTGAATAATGACTATCGAACGCACCCTGTCGATCATCAAGCCTGATGCTGTTGCCAAGAACGTGATCGGCCAAATCGTGGCCCGCTTTGAAGGCGCTGGCCTGAAGATCGCCGCTGCCAAGCTGGTGCAACTGTCGCGTCAAGAAGCCGAAACCTTCTACGGTGTTCACAAAGAGCGTGGCTTCTTCAAGGACCTGGTCGATTTCATGGTCTCCGGCCCCGTGTTCGTGCAAGTGCTCGAAGGCGAAGGCGCCATCGCCAAGAACCGCGACCTGATGGGCGCCACCGACCCGAAAAAGGCCGAAAAGGGCACCATCCGCGCCGACTTCGCCGACAGCATTGATGCCAACGCTGTCCACGGCTCTGACGCTGCTGAAACCGCTGCTCAAGAAATCGCTTTCTTCTTCCCCGGCCTGAACGTTTACAGCCGCTGAGTCGATTGCCCATGAGCGCTGCCAACCTTCTTGATTTCGACCTGGATGGCTTGGCCGCGTTCTGTGAACAACTGGGTGAAAAGCGTTTTCGCGCCACCCAGCTGTTCCGCTGGATTCATCAGAAAGGCGCTTCTGACTTCGAACAGATGTCGGATTTGGCCAAGTCGCTGCGTGGCAAGCTTCAAGGTGTCGCCACCCTCAAGCCTCTGCCCATCATCAGCGAACATGTTTCTGCCGATGGCACCATCAAATGGTTGTTTGATGTGGGTGCCGGCAACGCCGTCGAAAGCGTCTACATCCCCGAGGACGATCGAGCCACCTTGTGCATCTCGTCCCAAGCCGGCTGTGCCGTGGGGTGTCGCTTCTGCTCGACCGGCCATCAAGGCTTCAGCCGCAACCTGACCACCGGCGAAATCATCGCCCAGCTCTGGTATGCCGAGCATTCGCTGCGCAAGCGCCTGGGGCAAACCGAGCGCGTTATCAGCAATGTGGTGATGATGGGCATGGGTGAGCCTTTGCAAAATTATTCGGCCGTGATGCCGGCCTTGCGCATGATGCTCGACGACCATGGCTATGGCTTGTCGCGTCGTCGGGTCACGGTGTCCACCTCGGGTGTCGTGCCCATGATCGAGCGTCTCAAGAATGACTGCCCGGTGGCCCTGGCCGTGTCATTGCACGCCCCCAACGATTTGTTGCGCGATGAGCTGGTGCCCATCAACCGCAAATACCCGATTGACGAGTTGTTGTCGGCCTGCTCAGATTACCTGTCCGCTGCACCGCGTGATTTCATCACCTTTGAGTACTGCATGCTCGATGGCGTGAACGATACTGATGAACATGCGCATCAATTGATTGACTTGGTGCGCGGCCGCATTTCGTGCAAATTCAACCTGATTCCATTCAATCCATTCCCCGCGTCTGGCTTGCATCGCTCAGACAACGCCCGCGTGCAGGCCTTTGCCCGGATTCTGGCGGATGCAGGCTTGATCACCACTGTGCGCAAAACCCGTGGCGATGACATCGATGCCGCTTGTGGTCAACTGGCTGGTGAGGTGCAAGATCGCACCAATGCCAAGGGCCGCATGACCCGTCAACCCGTTGTTGTCACCCTGATCCCGGGGGCCGCTGGCCGCGGTACCCCTCCATCGAATTGAGCGCCAGCGGCCCGTTCCCGGCGCAGGAGACCGACCGCATGACCATTTCCCGTTGTACGCCCCTGGCTTGCCTGGGCGTTGTTGTGGCCCTGAGTCTTGGTTCCCTGGCGGGCTGTGTCAACGGACCCCAGGCTGACCGTGTTTCCCCCAGCACGACCATGGCCAGGTCGGCTGCCGCTTCCGTGTCCGATGACGTGGTCACGGCCTCGGATGAGAGCGAGGTGCGCAAACGGGCGCGCATCCGACTCGAACTGGCAACTGCGTATTTCGCGCAAGGCCAACTCACCACGGCCCTGGACGAGCTCAAGCATGTGCTGGCCCTTGACGCCCGAATGTCCGAGGCGCACGAGTTGCGCGGCCTGATCTACAGCGCCATGAACGAGCCTGGCCTGGCGGACGAAAGTTTCAAGCGTGCCATCCAGCTGGACGAGCGCAATGGCAGCGCCATCCACAATTACGCCTGGTGGTTGTGCAACAGGCAGCGCTACCCGGAAGCCGATGCGCTGTTCGAGCGCGCCGCCAATTTGCCGCAGAGCATTGCCACCAGCAAGACCTTGATGGCGCGCGGTGTTTGCCAGGTGCGCGCTGGCCTGTTGCCGGAGGCCGAGAAGTCCTTGGCGCGTTCCTACGAGCTGGACGTGACCAACCCGGCCACCGCCTACAACCTGGCCGCCGTGCTGTACCGCCGAGGCGACTACGAGCGCGCGCGCTTTTACATTCGCCGGGTGAACAACATTCCTGAGCAAATCACGCCCGAGTCCATCTGGCTGGGCGCCCGTGTCGAAAATCGCATGGGCAATGTGGGCGGCCGCGATGAACTGGCCGGTATTTTGCGCAGTCGCTTCCCCAATTCTCGCGAGGCCACGGCGTTGGAGTTAGGGCGTTTTGATGAGTGACCCAAACGCGTTCACCGCGCAGCCTCCGATGGGCTCCAAAGCGGGCGATTTACTGCGCGAGGCCCGTGAAGCGCAGGGCCTGGAAATCGATGGCCTGGCCTCGATGATCAAAGTGTCTCCGGCCAAGCTGGAGGCGCTTGAAAGCGGTCGCCATGACCAATTGCCCGATGCCAATTTCACGCGTGCGCTGGCCATGACGGTGTGCCGTAGCCTGAAAATCGATCCGGCACCCGTTCTGGCCGCTTTGCCGGCGGCCCAAGCCATCCCGCTGTCGCCGCAAAAGCCTGCTTTGAACCAACCATTCAAGGAATCGCGCGGCGCCAATTTGTCGTTTGATTCAGGCGAGTCGTTTGACTGGAAAGCTGTGCTCAAGCCGCAGTGGCTGGCGCCAATCGTGTTGCTGCTGGCTTCGCTGGTGGTCTATTTCATGCCCGATTCAGTGCAGTGGCCCCGGTGGGCACTGCCAAATGCCCAAACGGCTCCCGCGACGGTGGCGGCAACCGCCTCTGCGCCTCAGGTTTCCGCACATTCGGCGGTCAACTCGCCCGAGGTGGTTCCGTCTCAGGTCGAGGTGACAGCCTCATCCGCCATGCCCGAGCCAGTTGCCTCGCAGACAGAGAGTGGCTTGCCCATGCAGGCCGCCTCGTCGCCCAGCAGCGCGAGCGAAGGGCCTTTGGTGCTCAAGAGCAGCCGGCCTGCCTGGGTCGAGATCCGTGATGGCAAGGGCATCTTGTTGTCACGCCACCTCAAAGAGGGTGAAACTGTAGAGTTGAGCGGAACGCCGCCTTTCAAACTGCACCTTGGAAACTCTTCGGCCCTGGATGTGATCTACCAAGGTCAGCCGGTTGATCTGGCCTCTCACACGCGCAACAATGTGGCGCGGCTTGAACTGAAATGAACGACTTTTCTTCCTCCTTGGTCAACCCGATCGAAGTAGCCAGGCCGGCGCCACGGCGATCGCGGCAGGCCCGCGTCGTCTGGGGGCAGCGTGTCGTGAAGATTGGAGGCGACGCACCCGTGTGCGTGCAGTCCATGACCAACACCGACACGGTCGATGTCATTGGCACGGCCATCCAGGTCAAGGAGCTGGCCATAGCTGGCTCAGAGATGGTGCGCATCACGGTCAACACACCGGAAGCCGCCGAGGCTGTGCCCCACATCCGTGAACAGCTTGATCGCATGGGCATTGATGTGCCCTTGGTGGGCGATTTCCACTACAACGGTCACCGCTTGCTCACCGACTACCCCGAGTGCGCCAAGACCCTGTCCAAGTACCGCATCAACCCTGGCAATGTGGGCAAGGGCGACAAGCGCGACAAGCAGTTCGCGCAGATGATTGAAGCGGCCCTCAAGTACGACAAGGTTGTGCGCATCGGCGTCAATTGGGGCAGCCTGGATCAGGAGTTGATGGCCTCGCTGATGGACGACAATGCCCGGCGAGCCCAACCTTGGACCACCCAGCAGGTGATGTATCAGGCCCTGATCAATTCGGCGCTCGAATCAGCCCAGGCTGCCCGTGAGTTGGGCATGGCGCCCGAGCAAATCATCCTGTCTTGCAAAGTCAGCGGCGTTCAGGATTTGATCAGCGTGTACCGAGGCTTGGCGCAGCGCTGCGACTACCCGCTGCACCTGGGCTTGACCGAGGCTGGCATGGGCACCAAGGGCACGGTGGCCTCTGCCGCGGCGCTGTCCGTGCTGATGCAAGAGGGCATCGGCGACACCATCCGCGTCTCGCTCACACCTCAGCCGGGCGAGTCACGCACCCAGGAGGTCGTGGTCGCGCTTGAGATCTTGCAGGCCTTGGGCTTGCGCACCTTCGTGCCCAGCGTGACCGCCTGCCCAGGCTGCGGCCGAACCACCAGCACCACCTTCCAGGAACTGGCCAAACAGATCGACGATTTTCTGCGGGCCCAGATGCCGGTCTGGCGGGTCAAGTACCCGGGCGTGGAAAACATGAAGGTGGCCGTCATGGGCTGCATCGTCAACGGCCCGGGCGAAAGCAAGCATGCCGACATCGGCATCAGCCTGCCTGGCACAGGCGAGGCACCTGCGGCGCCTGTGTTCATCGATGGCGAGAAGGCCCTGACCCTGCGTGGCGACCGCATCGCCGATGATTTCCAGAAGCTGGTGCAGGACTACATCGATCGGCGTTTTGGCGCGGCCGTACAGGCTTGATTTTCCTTCCCGGCGCAGGCTTTGCGCCGCTCTCACAGACACCGTCTCCAATTTCATTTCATGGCCGACATTCTCCAAGCCATCAAAGGCATGAACGACATCCTGCCGCCCGACTCGGCGCGCTGGGAATGGCTCGAAGAGACCGTGCGCGCCCTCATGCGCCGCTACGGTTACAGCAACATCCGCACGCCCATCGTTGAGCCCACGGCCCTGTTCGTGCGCGGCCTGGGTGAAGTCACCGACATCGTCGAAAAGGAGATGTACTCCTTTGCCGACAGCCTCAACGGCGACCGGCTGACCCTGCGCCCCGAAGGCACGGCTGGCGTGGTGCGTGCCATGAACGAGCACAGCTTCTTGTACGAAGGCGGCAAGCGCCTGTTCTACATCGGCCCCATGTTCCGCCACGAGCGCCCCCAAAAAGGGCGCTATCGCCAGTTCCACCAGGTTGGCGCCGAAGCGCTGGGTTTCGCAGGCCCCGATGTCGATGCCGAACTGATCCTGATGACGGTGGCCCTGTGGCGCGACCTGGGTTTGAGCGTCGGCACCGATGTTCGCCTGGAACTCAACAGTCTGGGCCAGCCCGACGAGCGCCGCGCCCACCGCGAAGCCCTGATCAAGCACTTCGAGTTGCACGCAGACAAGCTGGACGAAGATGGCAAACGCCGCCTGCACAGCAATCCCTTGCGCATCCTGGACACCAAGAACCCGGCGATGCAGCCCGTGGTCGAGGCGGCCCCCAAGCTCATGGACTTCCTGGGTGAGGCTTCCTTGGCCCACTTCAATGCCGTCAAGCAAGTGCTCGACGCCGCAGGGGTCGTCTACAAGGTCAACCCGCGCCTGGTGCGCGGCATGGACTACTACAACCTCACCGTGTTCGAGTGGGTCACCGATCGATTGGGTGCCCAGGGCACCATCTGTGGCGGTGGGCGCTACGATGGTCTGATCGAACAATTGGGCGGCAAACCTGCGCCAGCCGTGGGCTGGGGCCTGGGCATGGAGCGCTTGCTGCTGCTGTTGCAAGAACTGGGCATCGAGTCGCCGTCCAACGCGCCAGACGCCGTGGCACTGGTCTTTGCAGGTACGCCGCTGTCCACGGTGATGAGCACGATCGAGGCCTTGCGCCAGGCAGGTGTCCGCGTCTTGCTCAACCCCGCAGGTAGAGATGGTCCCGCCAGCCCGAAGGCGCAGTTCAAGAAAGCCGATGCCAGCGGCGCGCGTTTCGCCCTGATTTTCGGGCCCGATGAGGTCGCCCAAGGGCAGGTCGCCGTCAAGCCATTGCGCGACGGTGGCGAACAGCTCGCTCAGCCCCTCGCGCAGCCTGCGGCATGGGCGGAATCATTGCGAGCCCATCGCCAGTCATAATCCAACGCTTCCACCTACACCTATAAAAACGTCATGGCCACTTACGACCTTGAACAACAAGAACAGCTTGATCAGGTCAAGCACCTCTGGAAACAGTACGGCAACCTGGTCACCTGGGTGCTGGTGCTGGCCCTGGGCGGTTACGCCGCCTGGACCGGGTACCTCTACTGGCAGCAAAAGCTGTCTGTGGGCGCCGGCAGCCTGTACGAAGAGCTGGACCGTGCCGCCAGCGCAGGTGAAGTCGACAAAGCGGCGAAGGTTTTTGCCGATCTGAAAGACAGCTATGCCGGCACCACGTTTGCCGAGCAAGGTGCCCTCTTGGTCGCCAAGGTCGAAGCTGGCCGTCAAAAGCCCGAGCTGGCGCGGGCCAGCCTGAAATGGTTGGTGGACAACGGCAAGAACAAAGACCTGGTGGCCATTGGCCGTTTGCGCCTGGCTGGCCTGCTGCTTGACATCAAGCAACATGACGAAGCTTTGAAGGTGTTGAGCGCCGAGACGCCCCCCGCCTACGCGGCCTTGGTCGCTGACCGCCGGGGTGACATCCTGTTCGCGCAGGGCAAGAAAGACGAGGCGGTCAAGGCTTACAAAGAAGCCTGGAAGGCCTTGCCGGCCACCGTGGAATACCGCCGTTTTGTCGAAGGCAAGCTGACCGCAGCGGGCCAGGCGCCTGAGGCTCCGGCTGTGCCAGCCACCGATGTGGCCGCACCTGCCGGCATGCCGCCCGGACTGGCCCCCACCAACTGACCCCACACCCGAACCTCTGTCCATGGACCACCTTCTGACCATGACTCCTTTCCGACGCGCTCTTGGCGCCACGGCTTTGGCCGCCGCCGTTGCACTTTTGTCAGCCTGTGGCTCGACCAAGCCCAAGCCCGCACCGCTCGAGTCCTTCACCGCCACCCAGGGCATCAGCACGGTCTGGAGCAAGCGCCTGGGATCGGTGGAGGGCACCACCTCGCTGGCCGTGACCAAAGATTCGGTGACCTGGGCCGCCAGCGACGGGCAAGTCTTGTCGGCGGATATCAAAACCGGGCAAGAGCGCTGGCGTGCTGAAGCCAACGCCAAGCTCAGTGCGGCGGTGGGCAGCGATGGCCGCTACGCGGCCGTGGTCACCACCGACAACGAGTTGATCACGTTCGATCAAGGCAAGGTCTTGTGGCGTGAGCGCCTGCCGGGCCGTGTCATCACCGCGCCACTGGTGGCTGGCGAGCGCGTTTTCGTGCAAAGCGTGGACCGCAGCGTGCGCGCCTATGACATCCTGGATGGCCGCTGGCTCTGGAACTACCAGCGCCCCGGTGGTGACCCGCTTTCCCTGTCCACGCCCGGCTTGCTGTCCGCCTTCCGCGACACCTTGGTGGTGGGGCAGGGGGCTCGTTTTGTGGGGCTGGATCCCTTGAAGGGCACACCTCGGTTTGATTTCAGCGTGGGCACGCCTCGGGGCACCAATGAAGTCGAGCGCCTGGCCGACCTCGTGGGCCCTGGTGCACGTGCGGACGACGAGATTTGTGTTCGCGCCTTCCAGTTGTCGGTGGCCTGCATCGAGATGAACCGCGGCAGCTTGCGCTGGTCGCGTCCTCAATCCGGCACACAAGCCGTGGCTGCCGACGACACCACGGTGGTGGGGGCGGACAGTGCTGATCGCCTCAGCGCCTGGCGCACTGAAAACGGTGAAATCCGCTGGCGCGTCGACCGCTTCACCCACCGCAAGCTGAGCGCGCCTGCTGTGTGGGGCAAGTTCATCGCTGTGGCTGACTACGATGGGCAACTGCACATCCTCGCCTCGGACGACGGCCGTACCGTGGCCCGCCTTTCCCTGGATGGCGCCTTGAGCGCTGCTCCGGTGGTGTCCGACGGCTTGCTTTTGGTTGCCACCCGTTCCG
Organism: Aquabacterium sp. CECT 9606; assembly: GCF_918741295.1. Taxonomy (GTDB): domain Bacteria; phylum Pseudomonadota; class Gammaproteobacteria; order Burkholderiales; family Burkholderiaceae_C; genus Aquabacterium. Next base: position 870,751 of record NZ_CAKKNB010000003.1, on the reverse strand, counting down.
GCACGCTTTACGCTTTGCGTGCCAATTAAAAGTTCTCCTGGAGTTTCATGAAACCTGTCATTGCGTTGGTCGGACGACCCAACGTCGGCAAATCGACGTTGTTTAACCGCCTGACCAAGAGCCGCGATGCGATCGTGGCCGACTTCGCCGGGTTGACCCGCGACCGCCACTATGGTGAAGGCCGCATGGGCTCGCGCGAGTTCCTGGTCATCGACACTGGCGGTTTCGAACCCGATTGCACCGAGGGCATCTTCAAGGAGATGGCCAAGCAAACCCGCCAAGCCGTGGCCGAGGCCGATGCCGTGGTCTTCGTGGTGGATGCCCGCGGCGGCCTGTCCGCACAAGACCACGACATCGCCCGTTACTTGCGCACCGCCAACAAAAAGGTACTGCTGGCCGCCAACAAAGCTGAGGGCATGCAGGAAGGCGTGCAACTGGCCGAATTCTTCGAGCTGGGCATTGGCGATCCCATTCCGATCTCCGCCTCGCACGGGCAGGGCATTCGCAGCCTGCTCGACATGGCGCTGGACGATTTCTTCCAGGGTGAGGAAGACGAGGACGAGTCAGCCGAGGTTGATGCCAATGCGCCCATCAAGCTGGCCGTGGCAGGGCGCCCCAATGTGGGCAAATCCACCCTCATCAACACCTGGCTTGGCGAAGAGCGCCTGGTCGCCTTCGACATGCCCGGCACCACCCGTGATGCCATAAGCGTGCCTTTCGAGCGCGAGGGTCAGCGCTTCGAGTTGATCGACACCGCCGGCCTGCGTCGCAAGGGCAAGGTGTTCGAGGCCATCGAGAAGTTCTCGGTCGTCAAAACCTTGCAAGCCATCTCTGACGCCAATGTGGTCCTGCTGTTGCTGGACGCCACACAAGGCGTCACCGACCAGGATGCCCACATTGCCGGGTTCATTCTGGAATCAGGCCGTGCAGTGGTGCTGGCCATCAACAAGTGGGACGCGGTTGACAGCTACCAGCGCGAACTGTTGGCCCGTTCCATCGAGACCCGCCTTGCGTTCTTGAAGTTCGCGCCTATCCTGCACATTTCAGCCATCAAACGCCAAGGTTTGGGGCCCGTATGGAAATCGATCGCCGACGCCTGGGCCTCCGCCACGCGTAAGATGCCGACACCAATCCTGACGCGTTTGCTGCTGGAGGCGGTTGAGTTTCAGCAGCCCAAGCGTGGTGGTGTTTCTCGGCCAAAATTGCGTTACGCGCACCAAGGTGGACAAAATCCGCCCATCATCGTCATTCACGGCAATTCTCTGGAACACCTCACGGATTCCTACAAGCGCTACCTGGAAACGCGGTTCAGGGCGCATTTCAAGCTCACCGGCACGCCATTGCGCATCCAGACCAAATCGTCCAGCAATCCGTTCGTCGATAAATAGCGGCGCTTTACCCCCGCTTCACAATCCCTTCATCGAACGCAGCTTAGGCGCTGTGTTAAGGTGTCAAGTCCGAAACTTTTCAACACGGAGCATATCGTGAGCAACAAAGGGCAACTCCTACAAGACCCCTTCCTGAACCTTTTGCGCAGAGAACATGTGCCGGTGTCCATCTATTTGGTCAACGGCATCAAACTCCAGGGACACATCGAGTCGTTCGACCAATACGTGGTGCTGCTTCGCAACACGGTCACCCAAATGGTCTACAAGCACGCGATTTCGACCGTCGTGCCCGGCCGTGCGGTGAATTTCCACGCCAACGACTCGACCGAAGACGCGGCCTGATTTTGTCAGCCATGTCTTCACGCTTATCCAGCACCGATCCGTGTTGCACTGACGCACTGACGCCTTGACATCCTCATCGCAGTCTGTGCAAAAACCGTCCGATGCACCTCGGGTTGTGCTGGTAGGCGTCGATTTTGGGCCGGGATCGTCATTCGATCCCACCCTTGACGAGCTTGCCTTGCTGGCTGAATCCGCAGGCGACCAGCCTGTTGAAAAAGTCACTGCCAAGCGCAAAGCCCCCGACCCCGCTTTTTTTGTCGGCTCGGGCAAGGCCAACGAGATCAAAGAGCTGGTCACCCTGCACCAGGCCCAGGCCGTGATCTTTGATCAGGCACTTTCTCCCGCTCAACAACGCAATCTTGAACGTCACCTGGGTGTTGAGGTCTTGGACCGCACCGGGTTGATCCTTGAGATCTTCGGCGCGCGCGCCCGAAGCCATGAAGGCAAGCTGCAAGTCGAGCTGGCCCGGCTGAAATACCTGTCCACTCGCCTGGTTCGCCGTTGGTCTCACTTGGAGCGCCAACGTGGCGGCGCCGGCATGCGTGGCGGCCCTGGGGAAACGCAGATCGAGCTGGACCGCCGCATGATCGACCAGCGCATCAAGTCGCTCAAAGAACAACTGGTCAAGGTCAAGCGCCAGCGCAACACCCAGCGCCGCTCGCGTGAACGCACGGGCACATTCCGCGTGTCGCTGGTGGGCTACACCAACGCCGGCAAATCGACCTTGTTCAACGCCTTCACCAAGGCGGGCACTTACGCGGCCGATCAGTTGTTTGCCACGTTGGACACCACCACGCGGCAGTTCTACCTGGCGCAGGCGCAGCGCAGCGTGACCTTGTCCGACACCGTGGGTTTCATCCGCGATCTGCCGCACACCCTGGTGGAGTCTTTCGAGGCAACCTTGCAAGAGGCGGCCGAGGCCGATGTGCTGCTGCACGTGGTTGACGCTGCCAGCCCTGTGCTGATGGAGCAACTCAGCGAGGTGATCCGTGTGCTGGGCGACATCGGCGCGGCCGACATCCCCCAGGTCCTGGTCTTCAACAAGTGTGATTGCCTGCCCGAGCACCAGCAGCCTCGGCACAGCCTTGACGTGTTCGAGCTGCCATCCGGGCGCCGCTGCCTGCGCGTTTTTGTCAGTGCCTTGCGGGGGCAGGGGCTCGATGTGTTGCGGCAAGTCATTGCCGAAGCCGCTTTGAATGGCTTGGGCGATGACCCTGGCGCGTTTCCCGGTTTGCAAAGCCCATTCACAATGCACAATCCCGACAAATCTCAACAGGAGCCCGGCGCCGGGCCCCTGGAAACTCCTTCGACGACTGTCCAATCATGAACATGCAATCCCTGGAGCCAGGCCAAGTGCCTGAAAGCCCTCGCCAGCCAGCCTTGAGTGTGCTGGCTGCCGCAGCTCAACTGGTCGCCGGCACTGCTCGGCGTCTGGGCTGGCTGGGCCGTCGGACGCTCAAGCTCGCTTTGCCGCAGTCCGCCGGGCCGCAAGTGGTCTACAACAACGGCCGCAATGATGGCCCGCCTGACCTTGACGAGTTGTGGCGCGACTTCAACCGCAAGCTCAGCGGCCTGTTCGCAGGCAAGGGCGGTGGTGACAACAACAACAGCCCCGGTGGTGGTTTGTCACCCGATGGCAACAATGCCGGCATTGGCGTTGGTTTGATCGCGGGCCTCGTGGCCTTGATCTGGCTGGGCAGTGGCTTCTTCATCGTCCAGGAAGGCCAGCAGGCCGTGGTGATGTCCTTCGGCCGCTTCAGCCACACGGCCGAAGCCGGTTTCCAGTGGCGTGCGCCGTACCCTTTCCAAAGCCATGAAATCGTCAACCTGACCCAACTGCGGTCGATCGATGTGGGCACCAATTCAGTCATGCAGGCGACCGGTTCGCGCGAGTCCTCCATGCTGACCCGCGACGAGAACATCGTTGACATCCGCTTCACGGTCCAATACCGCCTGAGCGATGCTCGCCAGTACCTGTTCGAGAACCGCAGCTCTGATGAAGCCGTGGCGCAAGCCGCTGAATCAGCGGTGCGTGAGATCGTGGGCAACAGCACCATGGACTCGGTGTTGTACGAGCAGCGCGATGCGATTGCCGCTGAGCTGGTCAAGTCCATTCAGGCGCAGGTCAACAAGGTCAACGCTGGCGTGATCATCGCCAACGTCAATGTGCAGAGCGTGCAGGCGCCCGAGCCAGTGCAAGCCGCGTTCGATGACGCCTTCAAGGCCGGTGCCGACCGCGAGCGTGCCAAGAACGAAGGCCAGGCCTACGCCAATGACGTGATCCCCAAAGCGCAAGGCACGGCTGCCCGTCTTCGTGAAGAAGCGGCCGCGTATTCCGCCAACGTGGTGGCCCATGCTGAGGGTGACGCGCAACGCTTCAAATCGGTGTTGACCGAGTACCAGAAGGCGCCCGGTGTGACGCGTGATCGCCTCTACATCGATGCCATGCAGCAGGTGTACAGCAACGTGACCAAGGTCATGGTGGATTCCCGCTCGGGTTCCAACCTGCTTTACTTGCCATTGGACAAGATTGTTCAAATGAGTGCCGCATCGGGTAACGCGACCAGCACCGCGTCGACCAGCACGCCGGTTGCTCCCGGCAGTGCGGCAGTGGCCGACACCGGCAGCGCTGCGGTGGCAGGTGGAACACCCACCGCCGCCGCAGACCCTCGATCGCGTGACGGCTTGCGCGGCCGTGAACGTGACAGTCGTTGAATGTCAAAGGCAAGGAACCTGACATGAACCGCATTGGAATCTTCGTGGCCGGCGCTCTGCTGGTCATCATCATCCTGGCCTCGACCTTGTTCGTGGTCGATCAACGCCAGTTCGCCGTGGTCTACGCCTTGGGCGAGATCAAGGACGTCAAGAGCGAGCCGGGCCTCAAATTCAAGCTGCCAGCGCCGCTTCAAAATGTGGTCTTTCTGGATCGCCGCATTCAGACGCTTGACAGCGTGGAAGCGCGCCCCATTTTCACGGCCGAGAAGAAAAGCCTGGTGATCGATTGGTTGGTCAAGTGGCGAATCACCGATCCGCGCCAGTTCATTCGCAACAATGGCACGGACATCCGCAACATCGAGAACCGCCTGAGCCCCATCGTTCAGGCGGCGCTCAATGAAGAGGTGACCAAGCGCACGGTTGGTGCGGTGCTGTCCACCGAGCGCGAGAAGGTCATGCAAGGCGTGGTTCAGCGCCTGGCCGATGATGCCAAGGCGTTCGGCATCGTCATCATCGATGTGCGCATCAAGCGAGTGGACTTCTCGGCCAACATCACCGAGTCTGTCTACCGCCGCATGGAATCCGAGCGCAAGCGCGTGGCCAATGAGCTGCGTTCCACCGGTTTTGCCGAAAGCGAAAAAATCCGCGCTGATGCGGATCGTCAACGCGAAATCATCGTGGCGGAAGCCTACCGCGATGCCCAGAAGGTCAAAGGCGAGGGCGATGCCAAGGCATCGACCATCTATGCAGAGGCTTTCGGCAAGGATCCCCAGTTCGCACAGTTCTACCGCAGCCTGGAGGCTTACCGGGCCACTTTCCGCAGCAAGACGGACGTGATGGTGCTGGACCCCAACAGCGAGTTCTTCAAAGCCATGCGTGGCAACAGCGGCGCTGCGCCCGCGCCTGCCCGCAAGTAAAAGCCCAGGGGTGTATCCCCTGAGTGCTGCAGCAGTCACCTGAACCTGGACTTTTTGAACAAGGATTCCATTGGTTCAGGTGCAGATTCGCGCCGGGGAAAAATTTGGCCGTCAAATTGACGCCAGACCCCGGTAAAATCCTGTTTTTAATCCCCTCCCAATTTCTTATGTCGTCTGCTTGGCTGCTGCCAGAGCACATTGCTGATGTCTTGCCTGCTCAGGCTCGACGCCTGGAAGAGTTGCGCCGAACATGGTTGGACGCAGCGCGTGGTTGCGGCTACGAGTTGGTGATGCCTCCCTTGTTGGAGCACATCGAATCCCTGCTGTCAGGCACCGGTCATGCGCTCGACCTCAAGACCTTCAAGTTGGTGGACCAGCTCAGCGGTCGCACGCTGGGTGTTCGCGCCGACAGCACGCCCCAGGTGGCCCGCATTGATGCTCACCTGCTCAACCGCGACAGCCTGACCCGGCTTTGCTATTGCGGCCCGGTGTTGCACACGCGTCCGGCCAGCCCACACGCCAGCCGCGAGCCCCTGCAGTTTGGCGCCGAGATATTTGGCCATGCAGGCCTGGAAGCCGACCTGGAGGTTCAAGAGTTGGCCCTCGAGGGCTTGCAGGCCATTGGCCTCAAAGGCCTGGTCTTGGATCTGGCCGACGTGCGCCTGGTTCAAGGCGTGCTGCAGGGCCTGAGCGTGGCCGACCGCCTGGACGATGCCACTCAAGATGCATTGCTGGCCGCGCTGGCGGCCAAGGATGCCGCCACGCTGCGCGAACTGGCGGGCCCATGGTCACCGCAGGCTGTCCAGGCCTTGGTGGCCTTGACACACCTGTACGGTGACGAAGAAATCCTGGTCGAAGCAAGGCGTGTGTTGCCTGATCATCCCTTGGTGCGCGCTGCCCTGGATGACCTGCAATGGCTGGCTTCGCATTTGCGCCGCTCGCACCCCGACGTGCGCATCGGCTTCGACCTGGCCGATCTCAGCGGTTACGCTTACTACAGTGGCTCGCGCTTTGCCGTCTACGGCGAAGGCCATGCCGACGCGTTGTTGCGGGGTGGTCGCTACGATGAAGTTGGCGCCATCTTCGGACGCCGCCGTCCAGCGGTGGGCTTCAGTCTCGACCTCAAGATCGTCGGGGATCTGTTGTCCGGCCGTGATGGCTCGGCGGTTCGTTCGGCGATTCGCGCGCCATGGGGTGAGGATCCCGCGTTGCGCCAAGCTGTGCGTCAATTGCGTTTGGAGGGGCACACCGTGGTGTGTGTGCTGCCTGGTCATGAACACGAAGTCCAAGAGTTTGACTGCGACCGTGAATTGGCGCTGCTCAATGGACAGTGGTCGGTGCGTTCGCGCTGATCAATCAATCAGCAAGCCTCGATACCTCCGGCTTTTTTTGGAATTACAGGATTCAGTCATGCAAAGCTCAACCGCGTCGGCTCGCCCCCGCACTGCATCAACCGGCCGCAACGTCGTCGTCGTCGGCACCCAATGGGGTGACGAAGGCAAGGGCAAGGTCGTCGACTGGCTCACCGACCACGCCTCGGGCGTGGTGCGTTTTCAAGGCGGGCACAATGCCGGCCACACGCTGGTCATCAATGGCAAGAAGACGGCGCTGCAGCTGATTCCGTCGGGCATCATGCGCGATGGTGTGGCTTGCTACATCGGCAATGGCGTGGTGGTGGATCCTGCCCACTTGCTGCTCGAAATCGAGCGACTGGAAGCTGCTGGGCTCAACGTGCGTTCGCGTTTGTTCATCAGCGAATCCTGCCCCTTGATCCTGCCATTCCACGTTGAAGTGGACAAAGCCCGCGAGTTGCTGCGCGAGTCCAGCGGCAACGGCAAGATCGGTACCACCGGCAAAGGCATTGGCCCCGCTTACGAAGACAAGGTGGCTCGCCGCGCACTGCGTGTGCAGGACCTCAAGCACCCCGAGCGCTTTGCCAAGAAGCTGCGCGAATTGCTGGATCTGCACAATTTCGCCTTGACCGGCTACCTCAACGGCACCGCGCTCGAATTCCAGCCCATCTATGACAACGCCATGAAGGCGGCCCAGCAGATCGTGCCGATGTTGGCTGACGTGGGTGTGCGCCTCCACGAGACCAACGTCAAGGGCGGCAGCATCCTGTTCGAAGGGGCTCAAGGCACCTTGCTCGACATCGACCACGGCACCTATCCCTACGTCACCTCCAGCAACTGCGTGGCGGGCAATGCTGCGGCTGGCTCGGGCGTTGGTCCCGACAAGCTGCACTACATCCTGGGCATCACCAAGGCCTACACCACCCGCGTTGGCAGTGGCCCCTTCCCAACCGAGCTCGAGTGGGAAAAAGAAGGCACCGTCGGCTACCACCTGTCCACTGTGGGCCAGGAGCGTGGCACCGTCACAGGCCGTGCCCGCCGCTGTGGCTGGCTCGATGCGGCGGCCCTCAAGCGCTCCGTGCTGATCAACGGCATCTCCGGTTTGTGCATCACCAAGTTGGATGTGCTGGATGGGCTCGATGAAATCAAGGTCTGCACCGGCTACCAGCTCAATGGCCAGCGCGTGGACATCCTGCCCCTGGACGCCGATGAAATCATCGCCTGTGAGCCCATCTATGAAAGCTTCCCAGGTTGGGAAGGCACGACCTTCGGCATCACCGAGTGGGACAAGCTGCCCGCCAACGCCCGTGCGTACCTGGAGCGTGTGCAAGGGTTCATCGGCGCGCCGATCGACATGGTGTCCACCGGCCCCGACCGTGACCACACCATCTTGCTTCGCCATCCCTACAAAGCTGACGCGCTTTGAAGCCCAATTCGGCCATGGCGCTCAGTCACAGCATCAGAGATCACGAGATAGGAGACCCCATGCTCACCGATGACGGCAAGCACTTGTATGTGTCTTGGGAGGAGTACCACCATCTGACCGAGCGCCTGGCGCTGCAGGTGCATCAATCGGGCTGGGAGTTCGACCAGATCCTGTGTTTGGCGCGTGGGGGCTTGCGCCCCGGCGACGTGCTGTCTCGCATTTTTGACCGCCCTTTGGGCATCATGGCGACCAGTTCCTACCGCGATGACGGTGGCACCCTGCAAGGCCGTCTTGACATGGCCCAGTACATCACCATGCCCAAGGGTGAGTTGGCCGGGCGGGTGTTGCTGGTGGATGATCTGGCCGATTCGGGCGTGACGCTGCGTGCCGTGGTGGACCGCTTGCGCAGCATGCCGGCCATCACCGAGTTGAAGTCGGCCGTGTTGTGGGTCAAGGGTGTGTCCAGTTACACGCCAGATTTCTACGTTGAAACCTTGCCCACCAGTCCCTGGATCCATCAGCCCTTCGAGGACTACGACACCTTGCGGCCCGAGGCTTTGCTCAAGCGCTTTCAGGTTTGACGCCGCGTTGATAGCGGTGTTCACGAAAGGCAACAGGCTGTGGGTCTGTTGCCTTTTTTCTTGCGCCCTGGTTTATCTGAGCTTCAGGGACGATAAAAAAAGCCGCATGATGTTATTCATGCGGCTTTTTTTGATTCTGGTGCCCAGGAGAGGACTCGAACCTCCACGGAGTTACCCGCTAGTACCTGAAACTAGTGCGTCTACCAATTCCGCCACCTGGGCAGGTGTTCAATCTCTTCGAATTTTTCGACCGGTTTTGCAACCGATGGTTTTGCAACCGATTTCTCAGCATCAACCGCAGCATCTGGTGCCCAGGAGAGGACTCGAACCTCCACGGAGTTACCCGCTAGTACCTGAAACTAGTGCGTCTACCAATTCCGCCACCTGGGCCAGAACTCTGCAGTTTCTTCGCTTTCAACATCCGGAAAATATGTTTCCGGCGTCAGCTGCGAAGAGCGCAATTCTAGCATCAAAATAAGACATATGACAACTCAACCACAACATTTAGTGAACCTGATGAGTGAAATCGTCGGCACTGTGCATGGCCACCGCGATGGCCACGGTTTCGTGAGCACGGACGACGGCGAGTCCACCATCTACATCCCGCCGCAAGAGATGCGCAGCGTCATGCACCGGGACCGGGTCAAGGTGCGTGTGTTGCGCTTTGACCGCAAAGGCCGCCCCGAAGGCCAGGTGCTTGAAATCCTGGAGCGCCGCAAGACCCCCATCATTGGCCGTCTGCTGCATGAAGGTGGGGCCTGGGTGGTCGCGCCGGAGGATCGCCGTTTCGGTCAAGACATCCTGATTCCTGCCAAAGGCATTGCGAATGCAGAGCCAGGCCAGGTGGTGTCGGTCGAGCTCACCGAATTGCCTTCATTGCATGCCCAGCCGGTGGGCCGCGTTGTCGAGGTGCTTGGTGGCATTGACGATCCCGGCATGGAGATCGAGATCGCGGTGCGCAAGTACGAAGTACCGCATCGCTTCAATGATGATGTGTTGGCCCAGGCGGCAAAGCTTCCTGAAAAACTGCGCCCGGCCGACCGTAAAAACCGCATCGACCTGACCGACGTGCCCCTGGTCACCATCGATGGCGAAGATGCACGCGACTTCGATGATGCGGTGTATTGCGAGCCGGCCAAGATTGGTCGCAGCAAAGGGCCGAACGGCTGGCGCTTGCTGGTGGCCATTGCCGACGTGAGTCATTACGTCAAGCCGGGTGATCCGCTGGACCGTGATGCTTACGAGCGCGCTACGTCGGTGTATTTTCCGCGCCGCGTGATCCCCATGCTGCCCGAGAAGTTGTCCAACGGCCTGTGCTCACTCAACCCCGAAGTCGAGCGCCTGTCCATGGTGTGCGACATGCTGGTCACGGCTGAAGGCGAGGTCCACGCTTACCAGTTCTACCCTGCAGTGATCTGTTCGCATGCACGCTTCACCTACACCGAAGTGGCGGCCATTCTGGGCAACACGCGTGGCCCGGAGGCCCAGCGCCGTGCCGAATTGGTGCCGAACCTGCTGGATTTGCACGAGGTTTACCGGGCGCTGTTGAAGTCGCGTGCGGTGCGGGGTGCGGTTGATTTCGAGACCACCGAAACGCAGATCGTGTGCGATGACAACGGTCGCATCGCCAAGATCGTGCCGCGAGTGCGCACCGAGGCGCACAAGCTGATCGAAGAGGCCATGCTGGCGGCCAATGTCTGCTCGGCCGATTTCATTTCGCGGGCCAAGCAACCGTCGCTGTACCGAGTGCACGAGGGGCCGACGCCTGAAAAGCGGACCTTGCTCAAGAACTACCTCAAGGCCTTGGGGCTGGGTTTGAGCATCAGCGATGAGCCTACGCCAGGTGAGTTCCAGGCGCTGGCACAAGCCAGCAAGGACCGCCCGGATGCGCAGCAGATTCACACGATGCTGCTGCGTTCCATGCAGCAAGCCATTTACACGCCAACCAACAGCGGTCACTTCGGCTTGGCGTACGAGGCTTACACGCATTTCACCAGCCCGATCCGCCGTTACCCTGATTTGCTGGTTCACCGCGTGATCAAGGCGCTGATGGGCAGTGACCGCTACATCCTGAAATTGCCCCCGGTGCAGTCATCGCCGAGTTATTTCAAGGGGCGCCCAGGCGCCAAGGGTGGGGCGGGCCAATCTGCCAAGGGGCTGCCCAAGGTGCCCGTCAAGGTGGCCGCCCGCATCAAGCTTCCGCCGGAGGAGGCTGCTGCCTGGGAAACCGCAGGCATCCATTGCAGCTCGAACGAGCGGCGTGCCGACGAGGCCTCGCGAGACGTGGAGGCCTGGCTGAAGTGCATGTTCATGCGCGAGCGCTTGGGTGAGGAATACGGTGGGACCGTCAGCACGGTGACCAGCTTTGGCTTGTTCGTCCACCTGGATGGTCTGTACGTCGAAGGCCTGGTGCACATCACCGAGCTGGGTGGCGAGTATTTCCGCTTCGACGAGGCCCGCCAGGAATTGCGTGGTGAGCGCAGCGGTTTGCGCTATGCCTCGGGTGCCCGCGTGCGCGTACAGGTCAGCCGCGTCGATCTGGACAGTCGCAAGATTGATTTCCGTCTGGTTCGTGAAGGCGAGGATCAGCCGGCCAGCGGGGGCGGGCGCCGTAGACATCGCGGTGGGGACGCCCCGGGGCGCGCTCCGCAGGTTTCAGCCCAGGACGAATTGGCAGAAGTGCAACTCGCAGACCGGGAAACCAAGCGGTCCGCCAAGCGGGCGTCTGCCGCGGGCAAGCCCGCAGGCGCCGCATCAGGGAAGGGCGGCAAGGCCGCGCCCAAAGGCCCGGTGGGCCGCAAGACCTCTCGAAAGCGCTGAGCCGCCAACGGGGGTGGCAGGAGGTGGGGTGTCAAAACCCCCATCGCCGTGCTATAATCTTCGGGTTTTTCCGAAATAGTTCGGATAAAACATCCAAAACCTCAAAATCCCGAAGCCAACAAACCTCAGGTGTTGCAACTGGTGCTACTGATGCATCGTTGTGATTTTTGATGGCTTCTAGACCCAACCTCTGGAGTTACTTATGGCAGTGTCCATGCGCGAAATGCTGGAAGCCGGTGTCCACTTTGGTCACCAAACCCGCTTCTGGAACCCCAAGATGGCTCCGTACATCTTCGGTCATCGCAACAAGATCCACATCATCAATCTCGAAAAGACGCTGCCCGCGTTCGAGGATGCCTTGAAGTTCATCCGTCAGCTGTCGGCTCGCCGCGGCACGATCATGATGATCGGCACCAAGCGCCAAGCCCGTGAGGCCGTGTCTTCCGAAGCTCAACGCGCTGGCGTTCCTTTCGTGGACCAACGCTGGTTGGGCGGCATGCTCACCAATTTCAAGACCGTCAAGGGTTCCTTGAAGAAGCTGAAGGACATGCAGGCTCAAATCGAGACCGGTGGCCTGGAGCAACTGAGCAAGAAGGAAGGCCTGCTGTTCCAACGCGACCTGGCCAAGCTCGAAAAAGACATCGGCGGCATTCAGGACATGAACGCTCTGCCTGACGCGCTGTTCGTGATCGACGTCGGTTACCACAAGATCGCCATTTTGGAAGCCAAGAAGCTGGGCATCCCCGTGATTGGCGTGGTTGACACCAACCACTCGCCCGAAGGCATTGACTACGTCATTCCTGGCAACGACGACTCTTCCAAGGCTGTGGCGATGTACGCCAAGGCCGTGGCCGATGCCGTGCTGGAAGGCCGTGCCAACGCCGTCAATGAAGTCGTGCAAGCCGTGGCTGCCGATGGCGACGAATTCGTGGAAGTCAACGAAGCTGCCTGATCGCTGCTGACTTGGCACCACAGGGGCTGATTCAGCCCCTTTTTCACAACAGATTCAGATTTACGGAGAAAGCATATGTCTGCCATCACCGCCAGCATGGTCGCCGAACTGCGCGCCAAGACCGACGCTCCCATGATGGAGTGCAAGAAAGCCCTGACTGAAGCCGAGGGCGACTCGGTCAAGGCCGAAGAAATCCTGCGCGTCAAGCTGGGCAGCAAGGCCTCCAAGGCCGCCTCGCGCGTGACCGCCGATGGCGTGGTCATGTCCTTCATCGAAGGCACGACCGGCGCACTGGTTGAGATCAACTGCGAAACCGACTTCGTGTCGAAGAACGACGACTTCCTGGGCTTCAGCAAGGCCGTGGCCGAGTTGATCGCCAAGCAGAACCCTGCTGACGTGGCGGCCCTGTCGAACCTGGAGATCGCCGGTCAAACGGTGGAAGCCACCCGCGCTGCCCTGATCGGCAAGATCGGTGAAAACATCACCATCCGTCGTTTCAAGCGCTTCAGCGGCGACCAAAAGCTGGTCAGCTACCTGCACGGTGCCCGCATCGGCGTGGTCGTTGAGTACACGGGTGACGAAACGGCTGCCAAGGATGTGGCCATGCACGTGGCCGCCATGAAGCCCGTGTCACTGTCCTCGTCTGACGTGCCAGCTGCCTTGATCGAAACCGAGCGCAGCGTTGCCACGGCCAAGGCCGCCGAGTCGGGCAAGCCCGCCGACATCGCCACCAAGATGATCGAAGGCGCCGTCCAGAAGTACCTGAAGGAAGTCTCGCTGTTCAACCAGGTCTTCGTGAAGGCCGCCGATGGCAAGCAAACCGTCGAGCAGTACCTGAAGTCGGCCAACACGACTGTCAAGGGGTTCTCGATGTACATCGTCGGTGAAGGCATCGAGAAGAAGCAGGACGACTTCGCTGCTGAAGTGGCCGCCACCATGGCTGCTGCCAAGGGTCAGTAATTTCTGACCCGACCGCGGGCTGCTAACTTGAGTTTTCAAGGAAACTTAAGCAGCCCGCCGTGACTCTGATGACAACAACTAGCAAAGGACGTCTGCATGGCCGCCTACAAGCGCATCCTTCTGAAACTCTCTGGTGAGGCCCTGATGGGCGACGATGCTTTTGGCATCAACCGCGCCACCATCGTTCGCATGGTGCAAGAGATCCAGGAGGTGACGAAGCTGGGGTGCGAGGTCGCGGTCGTCATTGGTGGTGGCAATATTTTCCGCGGCGTGGCGGGTGGTTCGGTCGGTATGGACCGTGCCACGGCTGACTACATGGGCATGCTGGCCACCGTCATGAATTCGCTGGCACTGGCCGATACCATGCGCCAGGAAGGCATGACCGCCCGCGTCATGTCCGCCATCAACATCGAGCAGGTCGTGGAGCCCTACGTGCGTCCCAAGGCCCTGCAGTACCTCGAAGAAGGCAAGGTCGTCATCTTTGCCGCTGGCACGGGCAACCCCTTCTTCACCACCGACACCGCCGCCGCCTTGCGCGGTGCCGAGATCGGTGCCGAGATCATGCTCAAGGCCACCAAGGTGGATGGCGTCTACTCAGCCGATCCCAAGAAGGATCCGCTGGCCACGCGTTACAGCACCATCACCTTCGATGAAGCCTTGATCAAGAATCTACAAGTGCTGGACGCGACAGCGTTTGCGCTGTGCCGCGACCAGAATCTGCCCCTCAAGGTGTTTTCCATCTTCAAGCCCGGCGCCCTCAAGCGTGTGGTGATGGGCGAGGACGAAGGCACCCTGGTCCACGTGTGATCCGGAGCATTTCATGAGCATTGCCGACATTAAAAAATCCCTTGAGCAGAAGATGCTCAAAACTGTTGACTCCTTCAAGAGCGAGTTGAGCAAGATCCGCACGGGCCGTGCCCACCCGGGCATCCTTGACCAGGTGCAGGTGGACTACTATGGGTCGATGGTGCCGATCAGCCAGGTTGCCAATGTGACCCTGATCGACGCGCGCAACATCAGCGTGCAGCCTTGGGAAAAAGGCATGGGCGCCAAGATCGAGAAAGCCATCCGCGAATCCGACCTGGGGCTCAATCCCGCCTCGCAAGGCGATCTGATCCGCGTGCCGATGCCCGCCTTGACCGAAGAGCGCCGCAAGGACCTGACGAAGATCGTCAAGGGCGCGGGCGAGGATGCCAAGGTGGCCGTGCGCAATCTGCGTCGTGATGCCAACGAGCAAGCCAAGCGCCTGCTCAAGGACAAGGAAATCACCGAAGACGAAGACCGCCGTTCGCAGGATGATGTCCAGAAACTGACCGACCGCACGATTGTCGAAATCGACAAGTTGGTTCAGGCCAAAGAAGCCGAGATCCTGGCGGTTTGATCGGCCTTTCATTGATCTCGATGCAGGCTGAGGCGGTTTGACCGCCTCAATCTGTTTTGGAGCCAGCATGGCCAAGCGCAGTCCTTCCAGTCCATCATCGGGCCCCCGCCACGTTGCCATCGTCATGGATGGCAATGGCCGTTGGGCCCGCAAACGCCTCATGCCCCGTGGCGTGGGTCACAAAGCTGGCGTTGACGCCTTGATTTCGGTGGTGCAGGCCTGCGCTGACCGCGACATCGACTACCTCACGGTGTTCGCGTTCTCGTCAGAGAACTGGAAGCGCCCCGAGGAAGAAGTCTCGGGCTTGATGAGCCTGTTGCTGGTCGCCTTGTCCAAGCACATCGCCAAGCTCAAGGCCGATGGGGTTCGCATCCGCATCGCGGGTGACTTGAGCACCGTGGCCGAGAAAATCCGCAATGCCTTGCTGGATGCGGAAGCCCGAACCCGTGACAACAGCCGTTTGACCTTGACGGTGGCCTTCAACTACGGCGGGCGTTGGGACATTGTCCAGGCTTGCCAGAAGGCCATGGCGGCTGGCTTGTCGGCAGAAACTCTGACCGAAGCAGAATTGTCGCGTTTCATGGCCATGAGCTATGCGCCCGACCCTGATTTGTTCATCCGAACAGGTGGTGAAGTGAGGCTGTCCAACTTCCTGTTGTGGCAAAGCGCTTATGCCGAGTTGTACTTCACTGATTGCCTTTGGCCAGACTTCGGCGCGTCTGAGATCGACAAGGCCTTGACGGCATTTGCAGTTCGCGAACGGCGGTTTGGCGACGTCGGGGCGTCGGGGCAAGGCGAAGGCGCCGTGGGTGGCGCGGTAGACAACGACGAATCCACGTCAGAGAGATTCTGAACATGCTCAAGCAACGCGTGATCACGGCGCTGATCCTGATGGCCATCCTGTTGCCATCGTTGGCAGCGCAAGCCCTGTGGCCCTTTGCCGCCTTGGGTTTGCTGTTCGTCAGTGCCGCTGGCTGGGAGTGGGCGCGCTTGAATGGGTGGCCAGGGCTTCGCGCCGTGGCCTTGGGGGCGGGAGTGGCCGTGCTGGGCTATGTGGTGGCCGAGGCGGTTCATCTCGACCCTTGGGGCCTGTCTTCGGCACCGCACGCCGAGAGCGCGGCAGCGGCCCACGTTCACGTGCCAGGTCAGGCATTGGCCGGCTTTGTCGTGCCTGCGGCCGTGTGGTGGGTCAGTGGTGCCTTGTGGGCGCTGGGCGGTGCCTTGGCTTTGCGTTGGGGCACGCGGTACTGGAAGCAGTCGCCCACGGTTTTGCGCGCTCTGCTGGGGCTGGGCATCTTGGTGGTGGCGTGGCTCGCCTTGACCGAGAGCAAGGCTCAAGGGCTCAATTTCCTCTTGTCGATCTTCTGCCTGGTGTGGGCGGCCGACATTGGCGCCTACTTTGGTGGTCGCGCGTTCGGACGCCGCAAGTTGGCCATCAGCATCAGCCCGGGCAAGAGCTGGGAAGGCGTCTGGTCAGGGATGTTGTCCGTGCTCCTTTTGGCGGTGGCCTGGATTGCGGTTGACCGCCACTGGTCGGTTGATTCACCCAGCATGTACAGCCACCTGCTGTCGGGCCTCGGGCCTGTGGGCCTGGTGCTGAGCATTGTTTTTCTGGTTGGCATGAGCGTGGTGGGTGATTTGTTTGAATCGCTCATCAAGCGCCAGGCCGGTGCCAAGGACAGCAGCCAGTTGCTGCCAGGGCATGGCGGCGTGCTTGACCGCATCGATGCCTTGCTGCCAGTTCTGCCTTTGGTGCTTGCTTTGATGTCCTTGTGCCATGGTTGAGGCTGTGATGTCCGCGGGATACCGCCAGCGTTTGTGCGTACTCGGGTCCACAGGCTCGATCGGGACCAACACGCTGGACGTGGTGGCAAGGCACCCGGATCGCTTCAATGTGTTTGCCCTCAGTGGTGGCCGACGTGTGGAGGAGTTGTTGGCGCAATGCGTGCAGTGGCGCCCCCGGTTTGCCGTGATGTCGGATGAAGACGCTTCGCGCCGGCTGCGTGAAGGTATTGCGCAAGCGGGCTTGTCGACCGAAGTGCTCAGCGGTGAGCAGGCCTTGTGCGACATCGCGTCTCACTCCGAGGTGGACGTCGTGATGGCCGCGATTGTGGGCGCGGCTGGCTTGGCCCCATGCTTGGCGGCGGCTCGTTCGGGCAAGCGTTTGCTGTTGGCCAACAAGGAAGCCCTGGTCGTCGGGGGTGCCTTGTTCATGGGGGCCGTGGCTGAGGGTGGCGCGACCTTGCTGCCCATCGACAGCGAGCATTCGGCCATTTTCCAGTGCCTGCCGGAAGACGTTGGAACCTGGGCTGAGCGCATCGACCACATCGTGTTGACCGCTTCGGGTGGGCCATTCCGCCAGCGCGACCCGGCCACCTTGCGCGATGTCACGCCCGATCAGGCCTGCGCCCACCCCAATTGGGTCATGGGCCGCAAGATCTCGGTGGATTCGGCCACGATGATGAACAAGGCGCTGGAAGTGATCGAAGCGCGTTGGTTGTTTGGCCTCACGCCCGACCGCATCAAGGTGGTCTTGCACCCCCAAAGCATCATCCACTCGATGGTGGTGTGCCGGGACCGCTCGGTGCTCGCGCAACTCGGCACGCCCGACATGCGCGTGCCCATCGCTTATGGGCTGTCGTGGCCCAATCGGATCGAGTCGGGGGCGGATTTACTTGACTTTACGCGCCTGTCCGCCTTGACCTTCGAGGAGGCCGATTCGCATCGCTACCCCGGTTTGCAATTGGCCTGGGACACCCTCAATGGCCCTGCGGGCAGCACTTGCGTGCTCAATGCGGCCAACGAGGTGGCGGTGGACGCTTTCTTGACCGGGCGCATCCGCTTTGACCAGATTCATGC
The DNA here is from genome assembly GCF_918741295.1 of Aquabacterium sp. CECT 9606. GTDB lineage: Bacteria > Pseudomonadota > Gammaproteobacteria > Burkholderiales > Burkholderiaceae_C > Aquabacterium. The sequence continues at coordinate 853,058 of NZ_CAKKNB010000003.1, read as the reverse complement.
CGTCAACGCCCAAAGTCTGGTCGATTGCGCGGTAGAGTCCGGCTGCTGCGACAGCGTCGAGGGTCTGCTGGCGCTGGACGCCAAGGCCAGGCGCGTCGCCCAGGTGATCTCGTCTGGCTTGAGCCGCTGATCTAAAACCCCGGAGCCTTGCCATGTTGTCGACGGTGTTGGCATTTTTAGTGACCATTGGTGTGCTGGTCATCATCCACGAGTACGGGCACTACCGTGCGGCCGTGGCATGTGATGTCAAGGTGCTGCGGTTTTCCGTGGGCTTTGGGCGCGTGCTTTGGCGCCGCATGCACGGCGAAACCGAGTTCGTGGTGTCGGCGCTGCCCTTGGGCGGCTATGTGAAGATGCTGGATGAACGCGAAGGCGTCGTGCCGCCTTCAGAATTGAGCCGCGCGTTCAACCGCAAATCGCTCAAGCAACGGGCCTTCATCGTGGCGGCGGGGCCGGCCGCCAATCTGGTGCTGGCGGTCTTGCTGTACGCCTGTGTCAATTGGGCCGGCGTGCAAGAGTTGCGCCCCTGGATGGCTCAGCCCGAGGCCGAGAGCCTGGCCGATCAGGCGGGCCTGCAGGCGCGGGATGAAATCCTGTCGGTGGCGCAAGTGGGCGCCGATGCCGCTGATGATGAGGGCTGGCAGGCCATCCGCTCGATGAGCGACTTGCAGTGGCAATTCACCCAAGCCGCCTTGGCGGGGCGCGATTTGCGACTGCAGGTCAGCCACAATGCTTCTGGCGCGGTCGATCCACAGCAGCGTGGCAGCCGAACCCTGACCTTGCCTCTCAGCCGCATCCCCGCAGCCGAGGTGGACGCCAAGTTGCTGGACCGCATTGGACTGATGGGGCCGTATGTCGAGCCGATCATTGCCCAGACCATGGCAGGTGGTCCTGCCGAACGGGCCGGGTTGAAGGCCGGTGATCGAATTGTGCAGATCAATGGCCAAGTGCCCACCGATGCCGCGCAATTGCGGCAGCTGATCGGGGCCAGCCACGACCAGGGTCAGGTCAAGCCCATCCAGTTGAAGGTGCTTCGGGCTGGGCAGAGCCTCGACATCACGGTGACCCCGGCGATGAAAGAAGTGGACGGCAAGCAGTTGGCACGCATCGAGGCGGGCATCGGCTCGCCGCCTGCGATGGTCGAGGTGAGCTATGGCCCGCTGGAAGGGTTGACGCTCGCGCTCAACCGCACCTGGGACGTCTCTCGCATGAGCCTGGAAATGCTGGGCAAGATGGTGGTGGGGCAGGCTTCACTGAAAAATCTCAGCGGGCCATTGACCATTGCGGATTACGCGGGGCGTTCTGCCGAAATGGGTTGGGTACATTACCTGGGTTTTCTGGCCTTGGTCAGTGTCAGCCTGGGCGTGCTCAATCTGCTGCCGCTGCCAGTCCTGGATGGCGGACACCTCATGTATTATCTTTTTGAAGGACTCACCGGCCGGCCCATCTCAGAAGTATGGATGGAGCGGTTGCAACGCGGTGGCGTGGCCATCATGCTCACCATGATGTCACTTGCCCTCTACAACGATTTGGCCCGAATGCTGGGCTCGCACTGATCTTTGCATGCAATTCCCTTCCAAGACTGTCCATCGGTTCAAACCGACCCTGGCCGCCGCGCTCGTTGCCGTGTCCATGTTCCACACCGCCGCCTTCGCGGTGGAACCTTTCGTGCTCAAAGACATCCGTGTCGAGGGCCTGCAGCGGGCCGACGCGGGTACGGTGTTCGCTTCTTTGCCTTTCCGGGTTGGCGACACCTACACCGACGACAAAGGCTCGGCTGGCCTGCGTTCCCTGTTTGCCACCGGCCTGTTCAAGGACGTTCGCATCCAGATCGACGGCAGCGTGGTCGTGGTGGTCGTTGAAGAGCGCCCGGTCATTTCCAAGGTCGAGTTTGTGGGCACCAAGGAGTTCGACAAGGACAACCTGGTCAAGGCGCTCAAGGACATCGGCATCGGCGAGGGCCAGCCTTTTGACCGTGCTTTGGCCGACCGTGCCGAAACCGAGTTGAAGCGCCAATATCTGTCGCGCAGCCTGTACGGCATCGAGGTGGTCACCACCATCACCCCGGTTGACCGCAACCGCGTCAACGTGACCTTCAGCGTGACCGAAGGCGAAACAGCCAAGATCAAGAGCATCCGGATCACCGGCGCCAAGGCTTTCTCTGAAAGCACCTTGCTGTCGCAGATGGACCTGACCACGGGCGGCTGGCTGACCTGGTACACCAAATCCGACCAGTACGCGCGGGCCAAGCTGAACGCAGACCTGGAAACGATCAAGGCTTACTACCTGAACCGTGGCTACCTGGAGTTCCGGGTCGAGTCTACGCAAGTGGCCATCTCGCCGGACAAGCAAGACATCTCCATCGCCATCAATGTGACGGAAGGCCCTCGCTACACCGTCACCGGCGTGAAGCTGGAAGGCGACTACCTGGGCAAGGATGAAGTGTTTCGCTCGCTGGTGGCCGTCAAGCCTGGCGATTCTTACCGTGCGGAAGACATCGCATCGACCACCAAAGCCTTCACCGACCGGTTTGCGGCCTTTGGTTATGCCTTTGCCCGTGTGGATTTCCGGCCCGAACTGAACCGCGAAAAAGGCACCGTGGTGGCCGTGTTCAGTTCCCAGCCGCAACGCCGCGTGTACGTGCGCCGCGTGAATGTGGCGGGCAACTCCCGCACCCGTGACGAAGTGATCCGCCGCGAGTTCCGCCAGTTTGAATCGGCCTGGTACGACGGCCAGAAGATCAAGCTGTCGCGCGACCGGGTGGACCGCCTGGGCTATTTCAAGCAAGTCGGCATTGACACGGCCGAGGTGCCTGGCACGCAAGACCAGGTTGACCTGACCATCACCGTGGAAGAAAAGCCCACGGGCAACCTGATGCTAGGCGCGGGTTTCTCCAGCGCGGAGAAGTTGTCGCTGACCGCCTCGATCAAGCAAGACAACATCTTTGGCACGGGCAACTACCTCGGCATTGAAGTCAACACCAGCAAGTACAACCGCACGCTGGTGGTCAGCACCGTGGATCCGTACTTCACCGATGGCGGCATTTCGCGCGCGGTGGACGTGTTCTACCGCACCTCGCGTCCGCTGAGCACCCAGGGCGGCGACTATGAAATTGTGACCCCGGGCGCCACCATCCGGTTTGGCGTGCCGTTCACCGAGTTCGACACGGTGTTCTTCGGCCTGGGCGCCGAGCAGACCACCATCAAGGGCGACTTGGGCCTGCCTGACAACTACAAGTTGTACCGGCGCAATTTCGGCGAAACCAGTTTGTCGATTCCACTGACGGTGGGCTGGGCGCGTGACTCGCGCGACAGTACGATCGCGCCCAATCAGGGGCGTTATCAGCGCGTGAACATGGAGTGGGGTGTGGCCGGTGACACGCGCTACTTGCGCGGTGATTACCAGTTCCAGCAATACCTGCCGCTGACCAATCGTTTCACCTTTGGCTTCAATGCCCAGATTGGTTATGGCGTGGGCCTGTCGGGCAAAGAGTACCCATTCTTCAAGAACTTCTATGGCGGCGGCCTGGGCACGGTGCGGGGTTTCGAGCAGAACTCGCTGGGCCCGATCGACAACAATGGCGCCTATATCGGGGGCAGCAAGCGCATCAACATCAACAATGAGTTGTATGTGCCTTTCCCTGGTGCCGGCAATGACCGCACCTTGCGCTTGTTCGGATACCTGGACGCTGGTAATGTCTGGGGCAACGACGAGCCGATCAAGCTGGACGATTTCCGCCTTTCCATGGGCGTGGGTGTCAGCTGGGTCTCTCCCGTGGGGCCGCTTAAACTCAGCTACGGCCAACCTGTCCGCAAGTTCGATGTGGATAAAATCCAGAAACTCCAGTTCCAGATCGGTACCGCATTCTGACCATGAAATCCGTCCTCAAGACCCTGATGGTCACCGGTTTGCTGGTGGCCGCGGCCACGGCCTCCGCCCAGGAATTCAAGATTGGGTATGTCAATCTTGACCGTGTTCTGCGCGACGCGACGCCTGCCAAGGCCGCGCAAGCCAAGCTGGAAGTTGAATTCAGCCGCCGCGAGAAAGAGCTGACCGAAACGGCCCAGCGCATCAAGTCGGCCTCGGACAAGTTCGAGAAAGACGCGCCCACCCTGCTGGAAGGCGAGCGCGGCCGCCGCCAACGCGACCTGGTCGAGCAAGACCGCGAGTTTCAGCGCAAGCGCCGTGAGTTCCAGGAAGACCTGAACCAGCGCAAGAATGAAGAACTGGCTTCGGTGCTCGACCGTGCCAATCGCGTGGTCAAGCAGATTTTTGACCAGGAAAAATACGACCTGATCGTTCAGGAAGCCGTCTTTGCCAGCCCGCGTGTGGACATCACGGACAAGGTGATCAAGTCCCTCAACACCGCCCTCGGCAAGTGAGCGGGTCGGTCAACTCGACCGGCTCGACGTCCATGGTGCAGCTTGGTCAGATCGTCGCGGCACTGGGTGGCGAGTTGCTGGGCACCGCAGAGTTGCCGATTGCCCGCATCGCGCCAATCGAGCAGGCACAGGCTGACGCGATCACCTTCCTGGCCCACCCCAAGTACCGAGCCCAATTGGTCAGCACGTCGGCCGGCTGCGTGATCGTCTCCAGCGCGCTGAAGGCTGAAGCCGCGGCCCGTGGTGCGACCATCGTCACGGACGACCCTTACCTGTACTTTGCCAGGCTGACGCAATGGTGGGCCAGCCGAGCGCGCCCTCAGGCGCCAGCCAGCGTTCATGCCAGTGCAGTGATCGACCCCAGCGCCACCTTGGGCGAGGGCGTCAGCATTGGCCCCTTCGCGGTGGTGGAAGCGGGGGCGGTCATCGGTGCGGGTGCGGTGATCGGCCCCCATTGCGTGATCGGGCGCGGTGCCCGCATTGGCGTGGGCACGCGCCTTTCCGCCAGCGTCAACATCGGCTTTGACTGCAGCATTGGCGAGCGCTGCCTCTTCCACAGCGGTGTGGTGATCGGGGCCGATGGTTTCGGCTTTGCGCCCACGCAGGGGCGCTGGGAAAAAATCGAACAACTGGGCGCCGTGCGCATTGGGGATGACGTCGAGATTGGCGCCAACTCCTGCGTAGACCGCGGTGCCCTGGGCGACACCGTCCTTGGCAATGGGGTCAAGCTCGACAACCTGGTTCAGATCGGGCACAACGTCCAGATCGGCGACCACGTGGCCATGGCCGGCTGCGCAGGCGTGGCCGGCAGCGCCGTCATTGGCGCGCATTGCACCGTGGGCGGTGGCGGCATGGTGCTGGGCCACCTGACGCTGGCGGAAGGGGTGAATGTCTCGGCCGCCACACTGGTCTCACGGTCCATTCACAAACCTGGGTTGTACAGTGGCGTGTTCCCCTTCGATGACAATGCATCGTGGGAGAAGAACGCCGCGACATTGCGCAATCTGCATGCCCTGCGCGAACGCGTTCGCGCTTTAGAGAAACAACAGAACAACCATGATGATGGACATCCACAAGATTCTTGAAAAGCTCCCGCACCGCTACCCGATGCTGTTGGTGGACCGTGTGCTGGAGATTGAAAAGAACGTGCGCATTCGTGCAGTGAAGAACGTGACTTTCAATGAGCCATTCTTCCAAGGCCATTTCCCCGGGCGTCCCGTCATGCCTGGCGTGATGATGCTGGAAGCGCTGGCCCAAGCGGCCGGCATCTTGGCGTTTGAAGGCATTGGCATCAATGCCGACGAAAAGTCGGTGTATTACTTCGTTGGCATCGACAACGCCCGCTTCAAGCGGCCGGTGGAGCCTGGCGACCAGTTGATCCTGGACGTGACGATCGACCGCCATCGCGCGGGCATCTACAAGTTCAGCGCCAAGGGCTGGGTGGGTGACGAACTGGCCGTCGAGGCGCAGCTGATGTGCACGCAGCGCACGGTGGGTTGAGGCAAGGGCGCAGCAACATGGCGAGCATTCATCCCACCGCGGTGGTCGATCCCCAGGCGCAACTGGGCGACACCGTCAGCGTCGGACCTTACACGGTCATCGGTCCCCACGTTCGCATTGACGAAGGCACCACCGTGGGCCCGCATTGCGTGATCGAAGGCCACACCACGATTGGCCGTGACAACCGGATTTTCCAGTTTGCTTCTTTGGGTGGCAGCCCGCAAGACAAGAAGTACGCGAGCGAGCCTACCCAGCTGGTGATTGGTGACCGCAACACCATCCGCGAGTTCAGCACCTTCAATGTGGGTACGGCCCAGGACGAAGGCATCACGCGCCTGGGTCATGACAACTGGATGATGGCTTACACCCACCTGGCGCACGACTGCCAGGTCGGCAACAACACCATCTTTGCCAACAACGCGCACATCGCTGGCCATGTTCATGTGGGCGATTGGGTCATCCTGGGTGGCTTCACCTGCGTGCACCAGTTCGTCAAGATTGGCGCCCACGCTATGACCAGCATGGCGACGGCCTTGGGCCAGGATTTGCCACCTTTCGTGATGGCCCAGGGCAACATGGCCGAGGCGCGCGGCATCAATCTGGAAGGATTGCGCCGTCGTGGCTTCAGCCCGGAGCGCCTCAAGGCGGTCAAGGAAATGCACCGGGCTCTGTACCGCCAGGACCTGACGTTGGAAGAAGCCAAGGGCCGCATCGCCGAGTTGGCGGGCTCCCATCCCGAAGCGCAACAGGACGTTGATCTGATGATCAATTTCTTGCAGGCGTCCACCCGCGGCATCGTGCGCTGAGCGCCCCGGAGCCTTTTGATGAGTGCATCGGCGCCCAAGGTGGCCATGGTGGCGGGCGAGGTCTCGGGCGACTTGCTGGCCGGCTTGCTGATGGGCGGGCTCAAGGCGCGCTGGCCTGAGCTGAGTGCCATGGGCATCGGTGGCCCCCGCATGGTGGCTCAGGGCTTCGAGGCCTGGTGGCCTTGCGAAAAACTGGCGGTGTTCGGATTTGTTGATGCGCTGCGCCATTACCGCGAGCTGTCCGGCATCCGTCATCAATTGGGCGATCGCCTGTTGGAGCAGCGCCCGGACGTGTTCATCGGTGTCGATGCGCCCGACTTCAATTTTGGGCTGGAAGCTCGCTTGAAGGCCCAGGGCATCAAGACGGTTCATTTCGTCAGCCCTTCAATCTGGGCTTGGCGCGGCAAGCGCATCAACAAGATTGCCAGGTCCACCGACCACATGTTGTGCATGTTCCCGTTCGAGCCCGAGTTGTACGAGGCCAAGAACATCCCGGCCACTTACGTGGGCCATCCCTTGGCCGATGCGATACCCATGGAGCCGCCATGCGAGGCCAGCCGCCAGAGCCTGGGTTTGCCTCTCGATGCACCCGTGCTGGCCGTGCTGCCCGGCAGCCGCCGTTCCGAGATCCAGCACATTGCGCCTGCGTTTTTGCAGGCCGTGACCGAGTTGAGCCATCAGCGGCCCGACATGCGTTTCGTGATGCCGGTGGTGCCCAGCTTGCGGGAGATGGTGCTGCCTTTGGTGGCCCAGTACGCGCCCCATGCCAACATCCAGTTGCTGGAAGGCCGATCGCACGAGGCCCTGGCGGCCTGCGATGTGACCTTGATTGCCAGCGGCACCGCCACCCTGGAAGCCGCGCTGTTCAAACGCCCCATGGTCATCGCCTACCGTGTCAGTGGCCTGAGCTGGCAACTCATGAAGCGTCTGGGTTACTTACCCTGGGTGGGTTTGCCCAATATCTTGTTGAAGGACTTTGTGGTGCCCGAGCGCCTGCAAGACGCGGCGACTCCGCAGCAATTGGCCTCCGACGTGCTGGACTGGCTGGACCATCCGGCCAAGGTTCTGGAGGTGCGCCAGCGCTTCATTGAGCTCCACCATACCTTGCGGCGGGACACCGCCCGGTGCGCCAGCGACGCCATCGCGCAAATTCTGGAGGAAGGTCGCCGTGGCTAAATCCAGGCAGCCCACTGAGCCGCAACAATTGGGCCTGCAGTGGCAGGTTCCGGCGCTGATGGCGGGCGTGGACGAGGCGGGGCGTGGCCCCTTGGCCGGCCCTGTCGTGGCGGCCGCGGTCATCCTGGACGATCAGAATCCGATCAAAGGCCTGGCCGATTCCAAAAAGCTCACGGCGCGTCAGCGAGAGCGCTTGTTTGACGAGATCCGGGCCAAGGCGTTGTGCTGCTGCATTGCGCAGGCCAGCGTCGAAGAGATCGACCAGCTCAACATCCTGCACGCCACCATGCTGGCCATGAAACGGGCGGTGGAAGGCTTGCGCCTCAAGCCCGGACTGGTGCTGGTGGATGGCAACCGCATCCCGGTGCTCAAGGTGCCGGCCGAGGCCATCGTCAAGGGCGACGACAAGGTGCAGGCCATTTCGGCGGCATCCATCCTGGCCAAGGTGCACCGAGACCGCCTGTGTCTGGAGCTGCACGAGGCCTATCCGCATTACGGCTTTGACCAGCACAAGGGCTATCCCACGGCCGAGCACCTGGCCGCCTTGCGTGAGCATGGCGCCATTGTGGCGCATCGCCGCAGCTTCGCCCCGGTCAGGGCGGCACTTGATTTGGCCGCCGGTCTAGAGCCATGGTGATGCCCCCCAACGCGCAGCTCGTCACGTCGCGCGACAACCCCTTGGTGCAGCGTTTGCGCAGGCTGGCGCAGGATCCCGCCGCCTACCGCAAGCTGGGCGAGGTTTGGCTGGAGGGCGATCACCTGTGCTCGGCCTACCTCGCCCGGGGCAAGAAGGCGGCGGTGGCCGTGGTGGCCGACACCGCCTGGCTGGGCGAACATGGCGTGGGCAATGGGGGCGACCCCGTGGTCTACAAGCTGACCGCGCTGGCGCGCCAAGCCGACAAAGTCGTGGTGCTGCCTGAAGCGATCTGGAAGATTTTCACCGGGCTGGAGTCGCCCGCCCGCTTGGGTTTCCTGGTGCAGATGCCGCTGCTGCGCGATGGTGAAGGCCAAACCTCATCAGGCGTGCGTGCGGGCGTGCCCACCGTGGTGCTTGACCGGGTGCAGGATGCCGGCAATGTGGGCAGTGTCTTGCGCAGCGCCTCGGCCTTGGGCGTGGCCCAGGTGATCGCCATGAAGGGCACGGCCGCCTTGTGGTCCCCCAAGGTTTTGAGGGCCGGCATGGGCGCCCACTTCGCTTTGCACCTGGTGGAGCAGGCATTGCCCGAGCACTTGGCCGCTCTGCAGGTGCCGATGGTGGCCACCAGCTCCCACGCAGACCATGAACTGCCCCGCGCGCCCTTGCCCGAGCCTTGTGCCTGGGTGTTGGGGCATGAAGGGCAGGGCGTCGGCGCCGAGGTGATGGCCATGTGCAGCCAGACGGTGTCGATTCCCCAGCCAGGCGGTGAGGAATCCCTCAATGTGGCCGCTGCCGCCGCCATCTGCCTGTACGAATCCTTGCGACGCCGCTCCGCCGGCATTTGACCTTGATCACGGTTGGGTTATCCGGGCTGGACCGATTCGCCAGCGGGGATCTAGAATCAAGCCATGATTTCTGGAGGACGCATGGACCAATCACTCAAACCCCTGGACGTGGCCTACAGCGGTGCCTTCGACGCCGAGCGGCAGCGCGTGCTGCGCAACACCTACGCCTTGCTGGCCCTGTCGATGATCCCCACGGTGCTGGGCGCCTGGCTGGGTGTGGCCACGAGTTTCAGCCTGTTTGCGGGCAACCCCATGATCGGCTTTGTCGCGTTCATGGCCATTGCCTTTGGCTTCTTTTATGGCATCGAAAAATTCAAGCACTCGGGCGTGGGCGTTTTGCTGCTGCTGGGATTCACGTTTTTCATGGGCTTGATGCTGTCGCGCCTGATTGGCGCGGTGCTAGGCTTTTCCAATGGTGTACAGCTGATCTCGCTGGCCTTTGGGGGCACGGGCCTGGTGTTCGTGGGCATGGCCACCCTGGCCAGCACCATGAAGCGCGACATCTCCAACATGGGCAAATGGCTGTTCATGGGCGTGATCGTGCTGTTGCTGGCGGGTGTGGCCAACATCTGGCTGCAGTTGCCTGCGCTGATGCTGACCGTGGCCGTGTTGTCGGTGGTGATCTTCTCCGCCTTCATGCTGTACGACCTCAAACGCATCATCGATGGCGGCGAGACCAACTACGTCTCGGCCACCCTGGCGATCTACCTGGACGTGTACAACGTGTTCCAGTCGCTGCTCAGCATCCTTGGCTTCGTGGGCGGCGACAACGACTGATCCCCTGGTGCGCACTCACCGCGCCTTGAACAAGCGCTCCATTCGACAAGGCCCTGCGGGGCCTTTGTCGTTGATTGAACTTACTCGAATGAAGAACCGACCATGAAGCTTTGGATGCGTCGTCTGGCCCTGGCATTGGGCGTGTTGGTCTTGGTCTTGGGGGGCGTGGCGGTCTACTTGCTGGCCACCTTCGACCCCAATCGCTACCAAGGCCTGTTGACCAACTGGGTGCAGACGCACAAGCAGCGCACGCTGGTGATCGGGGCGCCGATGGCCTTGAAGGTCTTTCCCAAACTGCGGCTCAAGCTGGCCAAAGTCAGTTTGAGCGAACACCAGCGACCCGACGAATTTTTGGCGGTGGACGAAGTGGAGTTGTCGGTCAATGTGATGCCTTTGCTCAGGCGGCAACTGGTGATCGACCAGGTGGTGGCCCGCGGCGTGCGGCTGAGCTATTGGCGCGATGCCCAAGGCCGCGCCAACATCGACGACTTGCTGAAGAAGGATGATGAGCCGCCGCCGCCCGGTGCGCCCTCCGATCCCCTGCAGTTTGATGTGGCGGGTGTCCAGTTGGAGAAGGCGCTGGCCAAGGTGCAGGATGCCAAAACCGGAATGACCGGTGCCTTGACCGTGAACAGCCTGAGCAGCGGCCGCCTGGCCGACGGGGTGCCTTCTGACATCAAGTTGGATGTCGCGTTTGATTTGAGCAGGCCGCAGGCGGCCAAGGGCGCTTTGACGGGCGCTTTCCGCATCACACCCCGGCTGGCCACCGGTTCAGCCGATGTCGATCAGATCAAGCTGGCCCTGCAGGGTGACTTGCCGGGTGTGCGTGCCTTGCAAGCGGGGTTGGAAGGTGCCGTGGCGTGGGATGGTGAGCATGCCTCGCTGAAGGCCCGTTCGCTGGTGGCAGAGGTGTCGGGGCAGGTGGGTGGGCAGCCAGGCAAGCCAGCCTTGGTGCTGGACAAGAGCCGTGTCAGCGTTGATGCCTTTGCCTACGATCCTGCCCAGCAATTGATGGCCGTGAGCAAGCTGGCCGTGGCCTTGACAGGCCAGCAGAGCGGCCATGCCATGAGTTTCAAGCTGGACTGGCCCGAGCTGGACGTCAAGGGTGACCAGCTCAAAGGCAGCCCGCTGCAAGGGCAGTTCAAACTGGCCGGGCCCATGGCGGTGGAGGCTCAGTTCGCCAGCCAATCGCCCACGGGCGGTTTCTCGGCGATCAGGGTGCCGGGCCTGAAAACCGATTTCAAGGTGAGCATGGCCGGGCAGGGCGGCCAACGCGAAGTGACCGGACAACTCTCCGCCAATGTGTCGGCGCAACCGGCACAGGCGGCCGGTGCCTTGGAGGCCTTGCGCCTGCAGGCCCGCGTCCAGGAGCCGTCCCTGCAGCCCTTGGTGATTCAAATGGATGGCCGGGCGGCCTTGGCACCTGGCGGTGCCGCGCAATGGGCCTTGAAGGGCCTGGTCAATGACAACCCCTTTTCGTCGGACGGCACTGCCAAGCTGGGGGCCGGCGTGCCGCAGGTGCAGGCCAATGCCCGTTTCACAGCATTGGACTTGAACCGGCTCTTGCCCGTGCCAGCCGGTGGGGCGGCTTCAGCCCCGGCTGCATCGGCCGGGGCCACGGCCGATGCGCCGGTGGACCTGGGCGCTTTGAAGTCCGTCGATGGGCAGTTCAAGTTCAGTGCGGGCACCCTGGTGTACCGGCAATACAAGCTGGCCGATGCCGAGTTGAACGCTACCCTGGACAAGGGGCACCTGAACCTGTCCCGATTGTCGGCCAAAGCCTGGGGTGGCCGCGTGGTCGCCAGTGGCTCGGCGGATGCCTCGCCTCAACGCATGGCCCTTCAAGCGCAGGCGGACGGCATCAACGTGCTGGCCATGCTCAAAGACGTGGCGCAGAAGGATGTGTTGGAAGGCACTGGCCAGGTCAAGCTTGATGTGAGAACGGCGGGCAACAAGGTGTCGCAGCTGACGGCGGGGCTCAATGGCACGGCGGCCATGCAACTGCAGGACGGTGCCGTGCGCGGCATCAACCTGGCCAAATCACTGCGTGAATTCAAGGCGCAGTTGTCCGGGCAAAGCGACGCGGTCCAGAAAGCATCGCAATCCGAGAAAACGGATTTCACCGAGATGACAGGCACCTTCAAGATCACAAATGGCGTGGCCCACAACGATGACCTGTCGGCCAAAAGCCCGTTTCTGCGCGTGGGTGGCCGTGGTGACATCAACCTGGTGGCGCGCCAGTTGGACTACACGGTCAGCGCCACGGTCACGGGCACGATCAAGGGGCAGGGTGGCGCCGACGCTTTGAAGGGGGTGACGGTGCCAGTCAAGCTGAGGGGGCCGTTCGATGCGCCCGATTGGCAGATCGCCTGGTCGCAGGTTGCCGTCGGGGCCTTGCAGAACACCGTCAAGTCCAGGTTGGAAGACGAGCTCAAGGCCAGGTTGGGGCTGGGTGGCGCGGCTGCGGCCTCAGGGGCGAGCGCACCTGCCAAGCCAGCCGGGTCACTTGAGAAGCAGCTGAAGGATCAGCTCAAGGGCTTGTTCCGTTGAAGGCGGATCAGTACTCGCTGCTGTTGCTGTAGCTGCCCGGCGCCAGATTTTCGAAGCGGGTGTTGGATTTGACGAAGGCCAGCTTGACGGTGCCCACGGGCCCGTTACGCTGCTTGCCGATGATGATCTCGGCGACGCCCGGCTCTTTGGATTCCTTGTTGTAGTACTCGTCGCGGTAAATGAACATGATGACGTCGGCATCTTGCTCAATGGCGCCGGATTCGCGCAAGTCGGACATCATGGGGCGCTTGTCAGGGCGGGTTTCAACGCTTCGGTTCAGCTGCGACAAGGCAATCACCGGGCATTGCAGTTCCTTGGCCAGGGCCTTCAAGCCCCGCGAGATTTCACCGATCACGGTGGCGCGGTTTTCTTCGTTGCCGCCCGAGCCGCTCATCAGTTGCAGGTAGTCGACGATGATCAGGCCAAGGGTGCCGCCGAACTGGCGTGCCAGCCGGCGCGCACGTGAGCGCAATTCGCTGGGGCTCAAGGCGGCGGTCTCGTCGATGAACACATTGGCAGATTTGAGCTTGTCGACGGTTTCGCTCAGGCGGCCCCATTCGTCGTCACTCAAGCGGCCGGTGCGCAGGTTTTGCTGGTTGATGCGGCCGATCGAGCCCACCATCCGCAATGCCAGTTGCGAGGCGCCCATTTCCATGGAGAACACGGCCACGGGCAAGCCTTCATTGACCGCGACGTTCTCACCGATGTTCAGGGCAAAGGCCGTTTTACCCATGGAGGGCCGCGCCGCCAGGACGATCAGATCGCCCTTTTGCAGGCCAGCGGTCATGCTGTCCATTTCGAAGTAACCGGTGCGCACGCCGGTCACGTCTTCGGCGCCGTTGTCGGCCAGTTCTTGCACGCGGTCCAGCAGGCTGACCACCAGGTTGTCCATCGAGTGGAAGCCCTGCTTGTTGCGGTTGCCTTCTTCGCCAATCTTCAAGATCTTGGATTCGGCTTCGTCAAGGATGGCCGACACGGCCTTGCCCTGCGGGCTGAAGGCCGCACTGGCGATCTCGTCGCTGGCGGTGACCAGCTTGCGCAGCACGGCGCGCTCTCGCACGATCTCAGCGTAGCGGCGCATGTTCGCGGCGCTGGGCACGCTTTGCGCCAGAGCGTTGAGGTAGGCGATGCCGCCGATGTCGGTGGACTTGCCCAGTGTCTGCAAATTCTCGTACACCGTGATCACGTCGGCTGGTTTCGACGCGTTGATCATCTGGTGGATGGCCTTGAAGATCAGCTGATGTTCATGGCGGTAGAAGTCGTCTTCGGACAGCAGGTCGGCCGCGCGGTCCCAGGCGCTGTTGTCCAGCAGCAAGCCCCCCAGCACGCTTTGCTCGGCCTCGATGGAGTGGGGCGGCACCCGCAGGCGGGAGACTTCGTCGGAGCTCAGCGAAGCAGAGACGCCCGAGGCGGAAAACGGAATGGGGAATACAGCAGACATGGGGGGAGATGATACGGGTGGCGCCGTCATCTGCCTGTGGACAAGTCTGGGGACAGCCAGGGGAAATGCTGGGGATTTGCGTGGATAAGTTCAAACGGCCTTCACGCCCCGGACCTCGGCCACGATTTCGTACGACCGCAGCCGGGCGGTGTGGTCGTACATCTGTGAGGTGATCATCAATTCGTCGGCGCCCGTGCGCTCAATGAAGCTGTTGATCGCGGCGCGCACCGTGGCTGGCGAGCCAATGGCGCTACAAGAGAGGACCTGGTCCAGCATGGCTCGGGCAGTCGGGTCAAGCCGGTCCGCGTATCCGGCCATCGGGGGCTGCAAGCGCGATGGGTGGCCGCTGCGCAAGTTGACAAAAGCTTGCTGCATCGAGGTGGCCAGGAAAGCGCCTTCCTCGTCGGTGTCGGCGGCGAACACGTTGAAGCCCAGCATGACGTGCGGCTTGCTCAACTGGGCCGAGGGCTTGAAGTTGGCGCGGTACATGGCCACAGCCTGCAGCATCTGCGCTGGCGCGAAGTGCGATGCAAACGCATAAGGCAGCCCCAGCACCGCCGCCAGCTGCGCACCAAACAGGCTGGAGCCCAGGATCCACACAGGCACCGCGAGCCCCGTGCCCGGAACGGCGCGGACCGGTTGCTTGGGTGCCGAAGAAAAATAGTCCATCAGCTCCACCACGTCCTGCGGAAACTCGTCGGCGTCGGAGCCGAGGTTGCGGCGCAGGGCGCGGGCCGTGGCCTGGTCGGAGCCGGGTGCACGGCCCAGGCCCAGGTCAATGCGCCCCGGGTACAGCGAGGCCAGGGTACCAAACTGCTCGGCGATGATCAGCGGCGAATGGTTGGGCAACATGATGCCGCCAGCGCCGACCCGGATGGTGGACGTGGCGCCCGCCACGTGCCCGATCAACACGGCGGTGGCGGCGCTGGCGATGCCGGGCATGCCGTGGTGCTCGGCCAACCAAAAGCGTTGGTAGCCCCAGCGTTCACCGTGCTGGGCCAGGTCCACCGTGTTGCGGAACGACTGGGCAGCGTCGCCCCCTTCCACGATGGGAGACAGGTCAAGGATCGAAAAAGGAATCATGGTGCAGAGTCTGCCGCTTGAGGCGCTGGCGACTAGCACCGCCCGGCATAGACCCCAGGGCCGTCAATGAGATGGACGGGGGCATCGCCGGCTTGCCACGCCGGATATTTGGCCATCACCGATAGAAACAAGGGCGAGTCGATGAATCGGTTCAACCAAATCCGCAATGCGGGAAACGGCGCGCTGGCAAACCAGTCAGCGTCGACCTGGGCGAACTGGCGGATGAAGGGCGCGATGGCCATGTCGGCCAAACCGGGCTGGTCGCCCAGCAAGCAGGGCGAGTCGGTCAAGCGGCGGTTCAGATCCTGGATGCACAGCTCGATGGCCTGCTCCCGGTGGTCGATCGCGGTGTGCCCCGGGTGCCGTTCGGGGTATTTGTAGCGGTCCAGCAGCGCTTTGAAGGGTCCGTCATTGCGGGCGATCAATGCGTGGCTTGTGGGGGCGTCGCCTTGCTGCAGCCACCCGTCGGGATCGGATTGCTGCAGTGCCCAGCTCATGATGTCCAGACTCTCATCAATGACCTGGCCATCGGGCAGTTGCAGCACGGGCACTGTGCCTTTGGGGGAGATCGCCAGCATCGCCGGTGGCTTTGCGCGCAGCACCACTTCGCGAATTTCCAGTGGCACCCGGGCGCATGTCAAGGCAAGGCGCGCGCGGATGGCGTAAGGGCAGCGGCGGAAGGAATACAGGATGGGCAAAAGCATTCAGTGCTCTGATTTTTCGGCCACAGCGGCCTCCAATCCGGAATTGATGGCCTCCAGCAACTCCTTGATATTGATGGGCTTGGTGATGTACCTGAAAAATCCTGCGGCGAGCCCTTGGTGGATGGACCTCGGCATGGCGTTGGCCGTCAAGGCGATGACGGGAATGTGCCGGGTTTTGGGATCGTTGCGCAAGATGGCCTGTGCCGAGGCGCCGTCCAGGTTGGGCAGGTTGTTGTCCATCAGGATGACGTCGGGCAGGTGCACCCTCGCCAGTTCGACACCTAACCGCCCGTCGGGCGCTGACAATAGTCGGATATCTGGGCGAGTGCTCAAAATCTGCTCCACCAGTTTCAAGCTTTCAGGGTTGTCTTCCACATAGAGCACGGTGTAGGTTTGGTGCGGTTTGGGCGCGATTGCCGCTGGCGCCATGGCGGTGAGTACATCTCGAGGGCTGATCGCTGGCACCGGTTCAGTGGCCCTGAGCTCAATCCAGAAAATGCTCCCCATGCCCACGGTGCTGGTGACGCCGATCGAGCCGCCCATGGATTCAACCAGGTGTTTGGTGACCACCAGCCCAATGCCGGTGCCTTCTTGCGCGCCAGCTTCTTGCCCAAGCCGGTTGAAGGGCTGAAACAGCATCTTCAACTGTTCATCGCTCAAACCCATGCCTGTGTCTTGCACTGAGATGCGGATGCGGTCGTTGCCATTGGCTGTGCAGTCCAGCACCACGGCGCCCATGTCGCGGTTGTATTTGATGGCGTTGGACAGCAGGTTCAACAGCACCTGCTTCAAGCGCGTGCGGTCGGCCATGACACTCAAGTCGCAGGTTTTTGGAAACAGGGTGCGGATGCCACGCTGATCCCCCAGCGGCTCGATCATGGTGTGGCAATCCTGCAAAATTTCCTGCAATGACACCGGCTCCAGAGACAAGGACAAGTGGCCCGACTCGATCTGAGCCAAGTTAAGGATCTCGTTGATCAATTCAAGCAAATGCCGGCCTGCTCTGAGGATGTGCTCGGTGAAGGTCTTTTTCTGCTCGGCCGTGGGCGACATGGCGTCCGAGGTGAGCAACTGCCCGAAACCGATGATGGCGTTCAAAGGCGTGCGCAATTCATGGCTCATGCTGGACAGGAACTCGGACTTGGCCTGGTTGGCGCTTTCAGCGGCTTGCGTGGCCAGGGCCAGTTCTTGGTTCGAGGCTTCAAGCTGCCTGGTACGTTCTTGCACGCGCTGCTCCAGCTCCTGGTTCAGCCTCATGATTTCATGCTGAGCGTTGCGGCGTTCGTCCACTTCACGCACCTTTTCTCGGTTGGACGTCTCCATGGCCTGGGTCCGCCGTTCGATTTCAATCAGCATGTTGTTGAAGGAGTCGACCAGTTCGCCGACCTCGTCCTCGCTGGTCTTGTTCACCCTGCGTGAGTAATCGCGTTGATTGACCACCTCGCGCGCAGCCTTGCCAATCTCCAGAATGGGGTGAGTCACGATCTTTTGCAGCCACGTGGACACCAACAGCGCCACGAGCATGGACATGGCCATGACGATCACGGCGATCCCCGAGTAATTCACCACCCGGTCAAAGAGTTCGTAGTCTGCCTTGAGATAAACCGTGCCGATGACTTCGGTGTCATCCATGATGTTTTTGAAAATGACCAGGCTGGTCTTGCTCACCTCCACCTTGTCTCCCAAGGGGCGTTCTGGGAAGACAGGTTTCTCTCCGGTGGCAGTGTGGGTGGCAAACAGTGAGCCATCGGGTTTGTAGATGGCGGCAGCATGCACCTTGGGCTGATAGCGCAGGATGCTCAGGTTCTCGTGGGCCACCTTTTTGTCATCAAAAGTCAGCGCTGGCGCTGTGGTGCGCGCCAGCAATTCGGCCTGTGCCGTCATGTCATTGACCCAGGTGCTGTGATAGGCGCGAAGGTCATGAACGATCATGGCCCCCAAGGCCACGATCAGCGCTGCCAAGGTGGTCAGCAGCATCACAGCCAGCAGCTTTCGCTGCAACGAGCTTTTGAAGGCGCTCATCATGACGGTGCTCCGATCACTTTGCGCGCTACCGTCAGAAGCCGGGCGCTGAGCTTGATGTTGTTGACTTCGGCCGAGCGCAAGGCCACGTCAAAACGTACTTTTTCTCCATCGATGACAAAGTTGATCACGCCACCTGGCATCGATGTGGGATCGGTTTCGGTCACCACCAACAGGGGCAGCCCTCTGGCCGCTGTCAACGTGGCGGCCATTCGGGATGGGTCCGTTCGGGCGATGAAGAGGATGTGCAAGCCCTTGATGGGATCGCCGTGATTCAGCTTTTTCACGCTCACCGGTCGTCCATTGATGTTTCGACCCGACGACATCTGTGCGAGCTCATCCGCCACAGCATCAGAACCCATGACGCCAATGATCACCGGGCTGCTGGCTTGTGAAAAAGTCTGTTCAGGCCACTCGATGTAGGCGCCAAACTTGTACAGGAATGCGGCCTTGATCTGGTACTCGACGACCTCGGGCTGACTGGCCGTTGCATGGATTGCAAACACACAGAGCAGCAGCCGAACGGCCCAGCTGCGCAGCCTGCCACCTGCGCCTTTTCGCTGCTTCGGTGTGGATGGGGTGGAGGGCATGTTCATCAAAAGCGTGCCAACACCTTGAAGTAAACCCCCGGGCCCAAAGCACTGCGTGTTGGCGCAGAGTGAAACTCTGCATGAGGGGAGCCGAATAGATTCCTGCCAGCAACCGACACCTCCAGGTTGGGATTGGCTTTCCAGGCCACCCTCAAATCGATCACTGTGTAGGCGGGCACTGCGGGCTCCGGCAATGACGAAACATGTCGGACAGTGCCATCAAGTTCCCATTGTTCTGAGAGGTTGAACGTGGAGCGCAGATTCCAGCTCAATTCGGGATCGTTGCCTTCTGCGCTGATACCTCCGTTCAATCCAAAACTGTTGTCATGGAGCTGAAGGCGATTGTGCAGCGTGGTCACACCTGCGCTCAAGCGCCAGGTTTCTGTGGGTTGATAAGAGCCCCAGGCCTCGACGCCCGTGGTGTGGCCTTCCATCCGGTTGGCAAAAAACAGCGGAAACACGCCAGGGTCCGTCGCCTCCAAGGTGCGCAGGTGGTCATAGATGGTGTGGAATGCCGTGATGGACAGCGAAGTGGCTGGCGAAGGCTGGCCACGGTAGCCAAGTTCGAAAACTTTCGCCACCTCTGATCGGAACTCGGGCCCGCCTCCGATCACGTAAGGGGCTGTGGTGGGGTAGTAAAAGTCGCGGTCAATCCGGGAGGGCGCGCGCACGGTCCGCGACGCGGCCGTCCAAAGAAGGTGATTGGGGTGTAACTTCCAGGCCAGCCGAACGCTGGGCAACAACTCAGGGTGGGTGTAGCCGTTGGTTTCCCACCTGGCTCCCAGGGTCAGTTGCAAGTTGTCCAGCAGGCTGATCTTGTCTTGTGCAAACAGGCTGCCCCAGGTCTGGTCGGCCTTCGATGGCAAAAAGGCGATGAAGTCACTGCTGGTGACCTCGTCCGTGCCGTAACGGTACTCGGCACCCCAGATGAAGGTATGGGTGTCGGTGGCTGGCAGCGCATGTTCAAACTGCAGGTCGATCACGTCCAGCCGATCGTCGAACGTGCCTGGCACCGTACGCTCCGTGTGGTCGTAATACGCCTGTACCTTGAGCCGCGAACCTCCGTCCAATTGATGGTCCAGGCGAGAAAGCAGGTTGAAGCCTGAAATGCTGATGGTGTTGAGCGGGCGGAAGGTGCCCAGCGTGATGGTGCCGGGGGGCGCTTGTCCCTCGCGGCCTTCGTAGACATCACCCTGCACGGTCAGGCGGTTGTCTGTATGGGTCCAATCTGCCCTGAAGCCAGCTTGGGTTCTGTTCCAGGCGTCGTTGATGGGGAGGTCATCTTCCCGGCGAGAATGTCGGCCATCAAAGTACTTGCCGTACACCCGGAAATGGCCGTTTTCGCCCAAGGTGCTGCCATGGCGTACCCCGGTACTGGATTCGGTGCTGCCAACTCCAGCCACCAGCAGCGAGCCCTGGGTGTCTTTTGCAGCGCGCGTGATGATGTTGATGACGCCATTGACCGCGTTGACACCCCACAAGGTGCCCCCTGGGCCACTGATGATCTCAATGCGCTCAACGTCTTCCAGCATGACGTCTTGTGCGTCCCAGAACACGCCGGAAAACAATGGTGAGTAAACAGTGCGACCATCGATCAACACCAGCATCTTGTTGCCATCGGTGTTGTTGTGGCCGCGTGCCCCGATGGAATATTGGCTGGCGCTGCGTTGTCCGACGTGAAGATTTGGGGCCAACCGCAATACCTCGGGCAAACTGGCGGCCCCCGAGCGGCGAATGTCTTCCGAAGTGATGACAAACACAGAAGCCGGGGCGTCAGACAAGCGCTCGGGTCGCTTGGAGACTGAGGTGATCGGAAGATTGCTCAATTCTTCCAGCGTCAAGTCCGCCAGTTGAATGGCTTTAGCTGAGGTGATGGTGGATGCGGCGCAAAGCAAAGCCGTCGCGGAAAACCTTGCGCCTTGGCATGCCGAGTTCTTATTCACCATGTTGCCCTCGATGGTTTTGCTTTAAATGGACAACTCCTGCCAGTTTGAATTTACCCCCGAAACGGGTATTGACGTCGGCATTTGAGTTTTACCCATTCAAAATGAAGGCGAATCATGTGCACAAGCGCATAAAAAAAGGACACCAAAATGGTGTCCCTTTTATGAAGTGAAGCGAGCGGTTTAAACGCGCTTCTTGTACTCGTGCGTGCGGGTGTCGATTTCGATCTTGTCGCCCGAATCAACGAACAGGGGCACAGGGATCTCGAAGCCGGTTCCAACCACGCGGGCAGGCTTCATGACCTTGCCGGAGGTGTCGCCCTTGACGGCGGGTTCGGTTTCGATTTCGCGCACGATGGTGGTGGGCAACTCGACCGAGATGGCCTTGCCGTCGTAGAACACGACTTCAGCGGCCATGCCATCTTGCAGGTAGTTGATCGCGTCGCCCATGTTCTCGGCTTCGATCTCGAACTGGTTGTACTCGGCATCCATGAAGGCGTACATGGGGTCGGCGAAGTAGGAGTAGGTGCATTCCTTCTTGTCGAGGATGACCTGGTCCATCTTGTCGTCGGCCTTGAACACGGTTTCTTGACCGAAGCCGTTCAGCAGGCTCTTCATCTTGATGCGGACCGTGGCGGCGCCGCGGCCACCGCGGCTGTATTCGGTCCTGAGGACGACCATCGGGTCCTTGCCCTGCATGATCACGTTGCCAGCGCGGATTTCTTGTGCGGTTTTCATGGTGGATTCCCGAGGGGGTCGTGTTTGAGCAAAGCCTTGGATTTTAACGCCTATCTGAGACAAAACCGCAAAGCTGCGTCACGAGATCCGGAATTTCAGCCAATCTTTGGCGGGCGCTGCCTTGGCTCGCGGCCCATCGGGGGTCGTTCAGCAAGGAGGGCAGGGCAGCGAAATTGCCCGCTTCAGCGGGCCGCAGGCCGTTCCAGCTGAGCCACAAGCCACGCACCTCGTGGGCCAGGTCATCCGGCCAGCCGGCCATCCAGCGGTCCATGAAGGCATCGAGCTTGCCGGCGTGCACACCGTCGTCCTGCGGGTAGATGTGCCAGACATGAGGCTGGCCGGCCCACAGCGCACGCACGGCGGAGTCCTCGCCGCGCACAAAATTGAGGTCGCAGGCCCACAGCAGGTGGTCGAACTCGGCTTGGCTGATGGGCGGCAGCTCGTGCAGGCTCAGGGTGCTGACCGGCGGGTGCGCGGCCTGCCATTGCCGGGCCAAGTCCGTGGCAAAGCCCGGGGTGACCAGCACCTGGATGGCGGCACCACTGGCCGCCAGACCGTCCAGCAAGGCCCCCACGGGCGCAGGTTCATAACAAAACAGGGACAGCCACAGGGTATCGGGCGAGGGCGGCTTGATGCCCAATGACGCCGCCCATTGCGCCCGATGCTGTCGGTGGTTGGCCTGCCAGGCTTGGCGTGCTGCCATCAAACCGGTTTCGCGCAGTAGCCCACCTGTGGCCGCGGTGAAGCCAGGGTAGAAAAACCACTTGGACAAGCCCTTGCCCGGGCCGCTCATCACGGGCGAGCGCAGGCCGTGGCAGCGCTCCACCCAAGGTTCAGCACTCAGGTACTCCAGGTTGATCCAAACGGGTGGCACGGGGCGCTGCATGCGTGCCACGAAGGCATCGGGTGGGTTGCAGCCAAAGGCCTCGATGACGACGTCGCCGGGCTCCTGCACCTGGGCATCCCAATGAAGAACCTGGATATTGGCTGGGCGCAGTGGCTCAGGGGCCATCCATCGCAGGGCACTGGGGTCGTCCACCCACAAGCGGACGGCATGGCCACGCTCAGCCAGGTCGGCGCTCAATCGCCAACAAACGCCGATGTCGCCGAAGTTGTCAACGACGCGGCAAAACACATCCCACAGCATGGCGCGCTCAGGCAGGTTTGGTCAGCACGCGCAGCAACCAGCGGTTCAGGTCGGCGATTTCCGGGGCGCAAACAGAATGCGGCATGGCGTATTCGTGCCATTCGATCTGGTACCCCAGCGACTGCAGCAGATCGCGTGATGCGGTGGCGCGGGCGAAGGGCACGACCGGGTCGTGGGTGCCATGGGCCATGAATATGGGCACCTCGTGGTTGACGGTGTGGCGCTCGGTGGCGGTTTGCGCGGCCAGTGGCAGGTAGCCCGACAGGCCGACAATGCCGGCCAGGCGCTCTTCATGCCGCAAACCCGTCTGCAATGCCATGGCGCAGCCTTGCGAAAAGCCCATCACCACAATGCGCGAGGCGGGCACGCCGCGCGACTTTTCTCGGGCAATCAACGCCTCGACCGTGGCCTGTGATTCGCGCAGGCCTTGCTCGTCTTCGCGGCGCGTCAGTTCGGTGCCCATGATGTCGTACCAGGCCCGCATCACGTGGCCACCATTGATGGTGACCGGACGCGTTGGGGCGTGGGGAAACACGAAGCGCACAGGCCCCACGGCATCCAGGTTCAGCTCTTCAGCCACGGGCACGAAGTCATTGCCGTCCGCGCCCAGGCCGTGCAGCACGATGATGCTGGCCGTGGGCTGGTCGCCCGTTTCAATTTCGATCAATTCAAGCGACATGATGGGCGGTTCCCGAGGGTGACGAACGCGCCCATTTTAATGATCGGCTCAGTGGCTGTCAGGGATCCAGTTGCCGTGGAAGCCGGCGGGCACCCGCGCCGGCAAATGCACCACGGCCTGCGGTGGGCCGGTCAGGTCTTGCGCGTTGACGATGACCAGGTCGCTGCGCTGCGTGTTGGCGTCGTGCACGTAGGACATCAGCCAGCCGTCGTCCTCGGCGGTGCCGCCATGGCGTGGCACGAACACCGCCTCGCCGGTCGATCTTCCGGCGCCATGGTCGTGGGTCAAGGTGCTGCCTGTGTGCAGGTCGTGGCGGAACAGACCGCGCGCCTGCTCCGCGTTGCTGAAGCCCACCGTGTAGGCATACCGGTAAGGCCGGGTGTTCAGCGTTTCATTGCAGCGCGGGAACTCCTGGTTCTGCTCCGACACCACCGTGCGTTTCACCATCCCGCGGGCCGGGTCGATGTGCCAGCGCTCGAAAGTGATGCGTGTGCCATCGGCTTCCGGCCCGATGCGTGACCGGTCAAACATGCGGTCGTGCACCACCACATCCAGCATCACACCACCATCGTCCAGATCGTAGGCATTGCAAGTGTGGAAAACGTAGCAAGGATCGACCGGAACCCAGCGAACGTCCTTGGCCGTGCCATTTCTTGGCAACAGGCCCACGCGCGCCGGATGCCGGTCGTTCCAACCATAGGGCAGCCTTGCGCCCTGGAACACGTGCTTGACCGAGAACGTCACCGGCAAATCCAGGATGACGATCTGGCTGCGCGTGATGGCGCAATCGTGGATCATGGGGCCGTGCTTGACGGGCACTTCAACCACCTTGGTGACTTGGCATCGGGCATCGACCACCACATGGCTGACGCGGTTGGGCTTCAAGGCGTCATAGCAGATTGCATGGGCTTCGCCCGTTGCCGGGTCGACGCGGGGATGGGCCGTGAACGCGCGCAAAACCGTGCTGTCAAACAGCCCATGCTTGATGGTGTCCATTTCTCCATTGAGTTCGACGGGCAGGGCGCCTGCCTCGACCGACGCCCAGATGCGCCCGCCATGCCCAAAGACATTCGTATTGACCACGTCCACCACGCCACGCCTCGGCCCAGGCGCTTTGCCGCGGTTTTGCTTGCTTCGCACCGAATCGGTCCCGATCCAACGGTTGCGGTACCAGGCGGCCTGGCCGTTCTCCAGGCGCAAGCCGTGGACCATGCCGTCGCCCGTGAACCAATGGTAGGCGCCGGGGTTGGACACATGCATGGGATTGGGCCCGATGCGGGCGTACACGCCGTTCAACTCGCGAGGCAACTCGCCCGTGACGGCCAGCCTGGTCTCGGTGCGCTCTTGGGCGACTGGCGCGTAGATGCCTTCCAGGTACAGGTTGGAATCCGAATACGGCACGCGACTTTGCAATCGGGCGCTCAACCAGGCGACCGCGCGCTCTTTCAAAGAGAGTGAAGACATGGCGTTTTCCTTTGCCGATTGACTTGATGTGTGCGGTGTGAACACTGTGCAAGCTAATGTGTGCAATGTCAACATGAATTCGGTGAAAATCTGGCGATGGCTGATTCACCTCTCAATCCTTCCGGTTCTTACCACCATGGCAATCTGCGCTCAACCCTGGTTGAACAGGGCTTGGTGTTGCTCGAGAGCAGCCAGCAGGGCGAGCTCAGCCTGCGCGAGCTTGCCCGCCGAGTTGGTGTGTCGGCCAATGCGGCTTACCGGCACTTCGCCAACAAAGAGGCCCTGCTGGCCGCGCTGGCCGCCGAAGGGTTTCGCCGCCTCAATGCTGCACAGGTGGGCGCAGCCCTGGCAACGCCTGACCTGTTGAAGGGTTTTCGGGAGTCGGGCCGCGCCTACGTCAGGTTCGCCCAGGACAATCCTGCCTTGTTCCGATTGATGTTTGGCCGGCTAACATCGGGCAACCCCACGGAAGAGTTGTCCGAGGCCAGCCAGGCGTCGTTCCAGACCTTGCAGACGGCGGTGTCGGCCTTGACCGGCGTGCCGGTTGAGACGCAACAGACCACGGTCATCGCCATGGTCGCCTGGAGCCTGGTGCACGGCCTCAGCCACCTGATTCTGGATGGACAGCTGGACCACCACGGCGACAAGGCCGACGAATTGATCGATCAGATCATCAGCACGGTGCAGCCCCCGCCCCCCTTGAAGTGATCCGCGACAATGCCGCCCATGACTGAGCCAGAACCTTTACCCGAGCCCGCGCAGGTCGATCGCGCCAAGGTGTGGGCCCGTCTGTTGGTGGAAGTGTCCGCGCTGCCGGGCCTGCCCGGCGTTTACCGCTACTTCGATGCCAAGGGCGACGTGCTCTACGTGGGCAAGGCTCGTGACCTCAAGAAACGCGTCTCCAGCTACTTCCAGAAAACCCATGGTGGCACGCGCATCGGGCAGATGGTGTCGCGCATCGCGCGCATGGAAACCACCGTGGTCCGCAGCGAGGCCGAAGCCTTGCTGCTGGAAAACAACCTGATCAAAACGCTCAACCCGCGCTTCAACATCCTGTTCCGCGACGACAAGAGCTACCCCTATCTGAAGATCGCTTCGCATGAGTTTCCGCGCCTGGCCTATTACCGTGGCTCGGTCGATCGCAAGCACCGCTATTTCGGCCCTTACCCGAACGCCTGGGCGGTGAAAGAGTCCATCCAGTTGCTGCAGAAAGTGTTCTTGTTGCGCACCTGCGAAGACTCATTTTTCAAGCACCGCACGCGCCCATGCCTGCTCTACCAGATCAAGCGCTGCAGCGGCCCTTGCGTGGACCTCATCAGCGGCGATGACTACCAGCGCAGCGTCATGCAAGCCGAGCAGTTCTTGCTGGGCGAGCAGGAAACGGTCATGCAAAGCCTGCAAGCTCAGATGATGGATTACGCCGAGCGCATGGAGTACGAGCAGGCCGCCGAAATCCGCAACCAGATCGGCGCCTTGTCCAAGGTGCTGCACCAGCAGTCGGTGGATACCGCGGTCGACAAGGATGTGGATGTGCTGGCCGTGAAAGTGCAGGGCGGCCGCGCCTGCGTGAACCTGGCCATGGTGCGGGGCGGGCGCCACCTGGGCGATCGGGCTCATTTCCCGGTGCACGTGCAAGAGCAGGTGCTGGCCGAAGAAGAGATGGAGTCCACCTCCTCGAACCTGGCCCAGGCCACCGAGGTGCGGGTGCTCGAAGCCTTCCTGGCACAGCACTACCTGGGTGGCGTGGTGCCATCCATGCTGGTGCTCAGCCACCCGGTGGATCCGGCCCTCATCGCGGCGCTCGGTGAACAAAGCGAGCGCAAGGTCCAGGTGTTGATCCAGCCCCGCGAAGAGCGCCGGGCCTGGCTCGACATGGCCATCACCGGGGCCGATCTCGCCCTGGCCCGCCTGCTCAGCGAAGAGGGCTCGCAACAAGCCCGCACCCGCGCACTGGTCGAGGCCCTGGACCTGGCGCTGGACCCCGGTGACGGCGCCGGTGAAAGCAGCGACCCCCTGGCCAAACTGCGCATCGAGTGCTTTGACATCAGTCACACGGCGGGGGAGGCCACGCAGGCCTCGTGCGTGGTCTATGAACAGCACCGCATGCAGTCCTCGCAATACCGGCGCTACAACATCAAGGACATCACGGGGGGCGATGACTACGCCGCCATGAAGCAGGTGCTGGAGCGCCGCTATGGTTCGGCCAAACCTGAGCACATCCCCCACGTCGTGCTGATCGACGGTGGCAAAGGGCAGGTGTCCATGGCCCGTGAGGTGTTCGAGACCCTGGGTCTGGACCTGTCCATCATCGTGGGCGTTGAAAAAGGCGAGGGCCGCAAAGTGGGCCTGGAAGAACTGGTCTTTGCCGATGGCCGGCCCAAGCTGCAACTGGCGCCTACCTCGGCCGCGCTGATGCTGGTGGCGCAGATTCGCGACGAGGCGCACCGCTTTGCCATCACCGGAATGCGTGCCAAGCGTGCCAGTGTGCGCACTGGCGGCAGCCGCCTGGAAGACATCCCCGGCGTGGGGCCCAAGCGGCGTGCCAAACTACTGCAGCGGTTCGGCGGCGTTCGCGGCGTCACCTCGGCCAGCATGGAAGAGCTGGCCACCGTCGAAGGCATATCCCGAGAATTGGCCGAGGAGATTTACCGTGCCCTGCACTGACAGCATGAAAAGATTGATGTTCACAGGCTGCCTCATGGCCGTCATGGGCACCACCGCCTGGCTGGCCGGTTGCGCCTCCGAGAACCAGGGTACCGCCCAATCGCCTGGCACCACTTCAACCCCCGCCAAGTCCGCGCCAGAGCCGGCTGCATTCGGTGGCACAGTCAAACCCGGAGGGCGTGTGGCCCTGCCGGCACCCAGCAAATCCCGTAACTGGAAAGAAGTCCGCCTGCAAGCCGCGCGTCGCCTGGTGGCCGCCAATCCCGACATCACCTACATGGGCAAGCCGCCCGACTTGCTTCGGGCCATCCCCGTGCTGACCTTCGAACTCAACGCAGATGGCAGCATCCGCCGCGTGGAAGTCATGCGCTATCCCAGCCAGGACCGTGAAACCGTCAACATCGCGATCGATTCCATGCGCAGGGCGGCGCCCTTTGGCGACGTCTCCCACCTGCCCAAACCCTGGCGTTTCAACGAGACCTTTCTGTTCAACAACCAGCACAAGTTCAAACCCATGACTTTGGATCAACTTTGATCCCCGTCTTCACGGCACAATCGCGTCATGTTTTTAACTTTGCCCACCTTGCTCACCTGGGCGCGGATCGTTGCGATTCCGCTGATCGTGGGATGCTTTTACCTGCCCTTGCCCATGGCGCAGATCAATCTGCTGTCGTGTGTGCTGTTCATCGTTGTGGCTTTAACGGACTGGGCTGACGGCTGGCTGGCCCGCCGCTTGAACCAGACTTCGGCCTTCGGGGCTTTCCTGGATCCGGTGGCCGACAAGTTCCTGGTGTGCGCGTCCTTGTTGATCCTGCTTGAACTGGGGCGGGTCAACGCCTTGGTGGCGCTCATCATCATTGGCCGGGAGATCGCCATTTCGGCGCTGCGCGAATGGATGGCGCAGATTGGCGCCTCCCGCAGCGTGGCCGTCCACATGCTGGGCAAGTTCAAGACCGCAGCGCAGATGGCCGCGATCGTCTTGCTGCTGTTCGACGGCGAAATTTTCGGGCTGATCCACACGCGCGTCTGGGGCACCTGGCTGATCTACGTCGCCTGCGGCCTGACCATCTGGTCGATGGTGTACTACCTGCAGAAATCCCTGCCAGCCATCCGAGCCAAGGCGGGCTGACAAGCCGAAATCAGGGCTGCGTGTCAAGCGTGCATACACGCCCTCCAGGGCGATAGTGCCGGTGAGGATTGGGCATAGAATGATTTCTCTGTTTTATCCGCAGCAGGTATTTCGGTGCTGCACACATCGCCCCAGCGCTGTTAGTACGTTCGTTTTGTGGAACTCGTTTTGTGACGCCTTCAAGAAGGGATTTTTTGTGAACAAGTCCGAGTTGATTGAACACATTGCCAAGCAAGCTGACATTTCCAAAGCCGCTGCTGGTCGTGCGCTGGACGCCTTGATTGGCGGTGTGCGTACCACGCTGAAAAAGGGCGGGACAGTCTCGCTGGTTGGGTTTGGTACGTTCGCGGTCTCCACGCGCGCGGCACGCACGGGCCGCAATCCACGCACCGGCGACGCCATCAAGATCAAGAAGGCCAAAGTGCCCAAGTTCCGTCCGGGCAAAGCCCTCAAAGACGCAGTGAACTAAAATATCGTTTTATGAATCCATTGGGTGCTTAGCTCAGTTGGCAGAGCGGCGCCTTTACACGGCGTAGGTCGGCGGTTCGACCCCGTCAGCACCCACCACCGATAGCGATGATGCAAAGGCGGACCACGGTTCGCCTTTGTCTCGTTTGAAATCCGGTTTTCCTGAACCCTGTGACCCGGCCCCGGCCGTAGCCCGCTCATGTTTGATTTTGTTCGCAAGCACACACGTGTCATGCAAGGCCTTCTGGTGTTGCTGATCGTGCCTTCCTTTGTTCTCGTCGGCGTACAGAGCTATTCAAAGTTCATGGACGACGATGGCATTGTGGCCAAGGTGGCCGGCAAGGACATCACGCAGACCGAATGGGATCAGGCCCATCGCCGCATGGTTGAGCGTGTTCGCTCCCAGCAGCCTGACGTCGATCCCAGCACCTTCGACAAGCCCGAGTTCAAGAAGCAGGTGCTCGAATCTCTGGTGCGTGAATACGTGCTGAGCGTGGCTGCCCGCGACTTGAACTTGCGAGCAGCAGACGCTCGCCTGGTACGCATGTTCGCCACCGACCAGCAATACGCTTTCTTGCGCAACCCCGACGGCTCGCTGAACAAAGAGCTGCTTCAGGCCCAAGGCATGACCGCGGCCCAGTTCGCCGAGCGCTTGCGCCTGGACATGTCGGTGAACCAGGTGCTGGGTGGCGTGGCCGGCACGGGCCTCACCTCCACGGTGTCCAACCGCGAGGCGGTGGAGGCTTTGTTCCAGGTTCGCGAAGTGCAGTGGATGAAGTTCGAGCCCAAGAATTACGTCGCTCAACTCAATCCCACGGTAGACCAGCTCAAGGCGTTTTACAACAGCCCAGCCAACACCAAGGATTTCATGGTCCCTGAAAAGGCCGACGTTGAGTATGTGGTGCTGGACCTGGACGTGCTGAAAAAAGGCGTCTCGGTTCCTGAAGAAGAGCTGCGCCGCTCTTACCAGGAAAACATCACCCGCTACACCCAGCCCGAAGAGCGCCGCGCCAGCCACATCCTGATCAAGGCCGAGAAGAGCGCGCCCGCAGCCCAGAAGCAGGCCGCTCAAGCCAAGGCCGAGCAGTTGCTGGCCCAGCTCAAGAAAGATCCTGCGCAGTTTGCTGAATTGGCCAAGAAGAACTCTGACGACCCAGGTTCCGCCGTCAACGGTGGCGACCTTGACTTCTTTGGCCGCGGCGCCATGGCCAAGCCTTTCGAAGACGCGGCTTTCAGCCTCAAGCAGGGTGACATCAGCGGCGTGGTTGAAACCGACTACGGCTACCACATCATCACGGTGACTGGCCTGCGTGGCGGTCAGCCCCAGCCTTTTGAAGCCGTGCGGGCCCAGATCGAAGACGACGCCCGCAAGCAACTGGCCCAGCGCCAGTATGCCGAGGCCGCTGAGAGCTTCACGAACAAGGTCTACGAACAACCTGACAGCCTCAAACCCGTGGCCGATGACCTGAAGCTGACTGTGCAGAAGGCGGCCGATGTCTTGCGCAGCCCGGGCACCAAGGACCAAGGCCTGTTGGGCAATGCTCGCTTGCTGGAGGCCCTGTTTGACGCCAGCAACCGTGCCAAGAACCGCAACACCGAAGCCATTGAAGTGGGGCCCAACAAGCTGGTGTCGGCGCGCATCGTGAAGTACACCCCCGCCAGCAAGCCTCCGTTCGAGCAAATGCAAACTCAGGTCCGCGAGCGCTGGATTGCGGCCGAGTCCGTCAAGGCGGCCCGTCAGGACGCTGACCAGAAGATGGCGATGTGGAAGCAAGCACCAGACAAGGCCCAACTGCCTGCGCCTGTGCAAATGTCGCGTCGCCTGGTGTTCTCTCAACCGCCAGCCGTGCTTGACGCCGCACTGCGCGTGCCCGAGAAGCAATTGCCTGCCTGGGTGGTGGTCGACATCGGTCACGAAGGCTCTGCGTTGCTGAAGGTGAATAAAGTGCTGCCCCTGCAGATCACGCCCCAAGAAGTGCAAGAGACCGAGGCGCAGTTCGCCGGGTACTGGGGCAAGGCCGAAGCCGATGCCTATTTCAACTCTTTGAAGAAGAAGTACAAGGTGGAGTACTTGAATGACGGCAAGAAGTTGATGGAAGAAAGCGCCAAACCCGGTGAAGCGCAAAAAACTGCGTCGGCGCTCTGATTCGCGTTTTTTGACGCTATAATCTCGTTCTTTCCAGTGGTGGCTGTAGCTCAGTTGGTAGAGTCCAGGATTGTGATTCCTGTTGTCGTGGGTTCGAGCCCCATCAGCCACCCCATCGAAACAATTCATACCGGCCCACAAAGGCCCAAAACCCCTAAGTAAATCAACGACTTAGGGGTTTTTTTATGCCTTGACGGCTCATGCAGTGTCATTGCATCCCGCTAAAAAGAGGGGAACATATCGGGGAACAACGGGTGGTGTCCCGGCAATGTGGAGCTTTGTTCCCCTATGTTGACCAACACGGAATGCAAGAATGCGACTTGCCCCTTAGGAAAAATGCGACTTCGTCTGACGGATTCGGCAGGTCTCTACCTTGAGATTTCGCCCTCCGGTACAAAGCGCTGGTTTTGGAAGTACTACTTCGGTGAAAAGGAAAAGCGCCTGGCGCTTGGGAGCTACCCGGAAGTCGGCTTGAAGGAGGCTCGCGTCGCACGAGACGACGCCCGCAAGCTCCAACAAAAGGGGGTGGATCCCGTTTTCCAGCGACAAGCCGACAAGCTGACCTCTAAATTCGATGCCAATGCGACGTTTGAGGCGGTCGCCCGTGAGTTTCACGCAACAAAGGCTCCTGGCTGGAGTGATCACTACGCCAAACGATGGCTGGAACGACTGGAAAAAGATGTTTTCCCTTGGCTGGGTAAACTCACCTTGGCTGCGATCAGCGCCCCTCAGGTACTTCAGATACTGCGACGCGTTGAAGACCGGGGGGTCAAGGAGTTGCAGCACTCGCTGCTTGAGGCTTGTAGTCAAGTCTTCCGTTATGGCATTGCCACTGGGCGCTGTGAGCGCAATGCTGCCGCACACCTGCGTGGCGCCTTGAAGCCAGTGCTGACCAAACACATGGCCGCTGTGCTTGATCCATCACAAGCGGCAGACCTGATGAAATCGATCTTTGCCTATCAAGGCCAGCCGACGACCCGTGGCGCACTACAACTTTCGGCGCTTCTGTTTCAGAGACCCGGCAACATCAGGCAAATGGAGTGGGCGGAGATCGATTTTGAGTCGGCGATGTGGACGATTCCTGCGGGCAAGATGAAACGTACCAAACTGGACAAAATCAATGGACGACCTCATTTTGTGCCACTTGCCCCGCAGGCCATGGGCATCCTGAAAGACTTACAGCCGTTGACGGGGCAAGGACGATACGTGTTTCCGTCATTGATCAGCGGTGCCCGGCCAATGAGTGAGAACACAGTGCGCGTGGCCTTGCGTCGCATGGGTTACGACAACGAAACGATGACGCCTCACGGGTTTCGCGCGATGGCGCGTACCTTGATGGTCGAGCGAACAAGTGTCCACCCGGACGTCATTGAGGCGCAATTGGCGCATGGCAAAAGCGGCCCACTGGGTTCGGCCTACGACAGGGCCGAGTTCATGCAGCAGCGCCGGGAAATGATGATCATTTGGGCTGACTATCTGGATGTATTGAGGATCACGGTCAAACCATAGCGCACCTTGTTCTGTGGCTTGGCGGCGTGGATTTCGTCGTTGCTGAAGTATCCGGTGGCGACATGAACAAGATTTGCATATGGCCTTGCAAGTGAAGGCGCTGCGTTGTACGTTCATGCCCGAGAGGTGGTCATATGCGGACACTCATTTTCATCGGCTTTGTCGTCCTTGGGGCCTTGCTTGCCTTGTTGTTGTCCATGCATGACGACTGGGCAACACGCATCGTCGCCATGGGCGTGGGTGCGCTCTTTGGTGCACCACTCGGCGCGGCGATAGGTAGCATTGGGAGGAAGCGGCTTCGAGCGAAGACAGACGGGAACCATTCGGACCTGTCTGGAACGAGCACGTCACCCAAGGACCTGAGCGCGAACTATTGGCGTGACAAAGGACATCCGCCGTTCATGAAGCCCGCCAATGCTGAGCCGGACGTACACATGTTCGATCCAGACAAGTTCGGGTGACTATTTCTTCAGCAGATCCTTCACTGCATCTTTGACATTGTCTGCGGATGCGCTGGCATCTTGGGCCACTTGTTTTTCGGATCGATTGAAAAGAGATCGCTTTGACGCCAGGGTTCCATCATCGGTTGTGACAGTCTCTGATTTGGCGTCGAAAGCTGCACGGCTTGTTTCGACACGGGATCTGATGTCAGCGCCATGTGCCCGTACTTCCTCGCGTGTGACTGATGGTGACGTCGTCTGCTGACCTTTTGGCAGGCCGGTTGTTGCTCTGAAAACTTGCCGTTCATTATCCTGATGCCGGGCGTCGATGTCGGGATTCAGCGCAGTGCCACTGCGCTCTTGGGTGTACTGGCGATGCAGCTCAGCAAATGAAGCAGGCAGCGCGGTGCCATCCGAAAAGACTCGATTTGGACGCAGAGACTGCCTCGCCAATTCAGCCTCCATCAAAGTGTGGGCTGCGACGCTGTTGCCGCCGTACTGCTCAGCATAGCGAGTGAACATTTCCAGGTTATGGGGGTCCTGCGCCATGTCGATGGATATCGTCTCGCCCCTTTCATAAGCCGCAGAAACTCTCTCAGCGAGAGCTGTCCGTTCTGCGAGGCTGGCTTCAGCTTTTTCTGAGCGTGACGCCGTGGAGGCAAGCCGTGATGACATGTCTTTGGCCTGTCTGGAGTCGCTGGACAGCAGGCTGCTGAAGCTGGCGTCTCGTGACACTCGGTCGCCAAATTGCTTGAATTCCGCCAGTTGCTCGGTGCTCATGCTGCCCAGGACTTTTTGTTCCTGTGCCGATAGTCCGGAAAGATAGCTCTTGTCTGCTCGCGCGCTCAACCTGCCACCAACCGCACCT
Source organism: Aquabacterium sp. CECT 9606 (assembly GCF_918741295.1). GTDB lineage: Bacteria > Pseudomonadota > Gammaproteobacteria > Burkholderiales > Burkholderiaceae_C > Aquabacterium. Next base: position 819,350 of record NZ_CAKKNB010000003.1, on the reverse strand, counting down.
GTGTTCAAGCCGACGTGCCCGGATGCTCCAAATGCAATGCTGGCTACTTGCGCTTGTGTCAGGCCAGTGCTGTCAGCAACGCTTCTGGTGATCTGATCAAGTTTGTTCAGTGTCTCGCCCATTTGTTCGAAGCTGCTGGTGGTGGACCCGCTGCTGCTGCGTGATGAACGCAATGTGCTTAGTCCGCGGCTAAATGCCTCAGAAAGGGCTGCTGAGCGATCCGAACTGGCCGCCAGGGCTTCGCTGCGCGCCACAGTGGCTTGGCGACTCGCGTCGGTGACGTCCTGCTCCGACACTCGCATCGACACGACCCGAGAGGCAAACCCCTGGTTGCGCAGCAGGCTGACTGCCGTGCGTCCGCTCAAGGCGTTCGACGAGAACGTGTTCCCGCTGAGGTCGTTTTGCAGGCTGCTCATGAAGGCGGATGTGCGGTTCGGCGCCAGTTGTGCCTGGTCCATGGCGACGTTGCCCATGTTCACATTGCCGGTGGCGGCAGCGCCCGTGTTCGCGGACAACACACCTTGAAGACCTGATAGTCCACCGATCAGCGCAGTGCCAAAGCTTTCCATGCGTTTCAACGCAGCCCAGGCGATGAAGGGGATGCTGATCGCCAGGTAGCCAACCACCGCTTCACCCGAGATCGCCCCTGAGTAGATCACCGAGGCGGTCTGCAGGGACAGTGCCTTGGTGCCCGATCCGATGTCGGCTGCCGCCGCCAGGTCGTAGGCCGCGTAGATGGAGGCCATGTAGTTCAACACCGCATACAGCGGTGGCCACAGCTGGATCCAGATCAGGATGGTGGCGTAGCCTTTGAAGGCCAGCATCGTCTCGCGCCCGCTGGTCAGCAAGAGCAGCAAAACCATCAGCGGAAACAGTGCGTAAGTCAGGGCCTCGATCACGTTGCGGAACACGGGTAGGGCCTGTTCTGCCACCTTGCCGTTGTTGAGCCATGCTGCATTTTGTTGAGCCACGGCTTGGGCCCGGCCGACCGCGAGCACCATGGCAGACGGGTCGTTGACCTTCTGGCCGATGATCGTGCTGGTGTCGTTGATCGCGTTGAGCATGGCGCTTTGGCGGATCAGATCGGCGGCGGTGGCCGAGGCATTGGCGATGTTGTTCTTGATGTAAGCCTGCTGGATCTGGCTGGCGATCACGGCGGTGGCCGCAGCGGCGGGCAAGGTGGGGTTCAACTGAAACGCCAGGCGGCCCTGGATCTGGGTAATCTGCGCCGGAAGCCGCCCGTTGAGGTTGGCGTAGACGTTCGGGCAGGTGTCCACGTTGACGGCGCCGAGGGTGGTGATGGTGGTGAAGCGCGCCGGGTTCGGTGTGGCCATGAGCGGCCAGACATCGCTGGCGCTGGCAAAGGTGGCCGGGCTGATCGCGCCATCGATCAGGTCGTACATCGTGCAGTTGTTGATGAAGTTGATGAGATCGGTACGGAAGTTCGGGTCCTGGAACACGACCTTGCCGGTCTCCTTGATCAGCCGGTTGCCAAACATCAGGCCGTTCTTTTCGTAGCTCAGCTCGCTGGGCAGGGCACCTGGGCCGGGGATGGTCTGGAAGGCGGTTTCGAACAGGCCGGTCAGCGTGTGGCCGATGGTGCTGGTGGTGCTGCCGAGCATGACCATGCCGAAGGGGACGTTGCTCACCACCTTGACCGGGGCGCCACCCGTCTTGTCCACAATGCCCACGGTGACCCTGGGCAGAATGAGGATGGAGAACACGAGCAGCACGGTGCCTAGCCATTTCCAGCCCTGGAGCTTTTCGGGGGCGAAGCCGTAGCCGATCAGGGCGGCCACAAAGCCGCAAAAGGCCACGGCGGCGATCGCCGACATGTAGTCGCCGGAGGCGTGGATGGCAGCTGTCGCATTGAAGATGCCGAACAGGCTGTCCGCGTTTTGATAGGCGTAGATCTCCCACATGGTTGTTGCTCCGGTGCAGGGCTGGGATCCGTGGGGTGGTGGCTTTGGCTTTAGCTCAATGGGTCATGTAAGCCGCTTGTTGCCCGAGCATGTCCATCACGTGCTGGGGCATGCTGGATCGCAACTGGCGTTCGAGTTGTTCAAGGTGACTGGACACCGCGCGGTAGGAGCCGACCTTTTGGTACAGCAGGTTCTTCTCCTGCGAGATCTGCTGCAGCATGGCTTGGGCGCGCAGCTTGATCTGCTGTGCTTGCTCGCGCTGGGTCTGCTGGAGCTGGTAGTCCTTGTCGAGCGCGGCCAGCCCCAGGCGCATGTTGCGCTCCAGGAAGACGTAAGCGTAGTCGGCGGCGATCACGTCGCGGTACTGCGCGATCAGGCTGTCTGCCAGGCCGGAGCCCGGGATCGTGGCGCCCACGGAGAGCATCTTGTAGACCGGCTCGGTGGTCTGGTTGACAAAGCCGACTTCGGCGGAGTTGTTGGGGATCGGGGTGCGGGCCGCGATCTTGTCTGCGATGGAGCGCATCAGGGTTTCGACCTTGGCCGTGAAGGGAGTGTGCGTGTAGGTGGTGTTGAGCGTCACGACATCGCAGTTGACGAAGTCGTTGCACTTGAGCAGGTGCTGCATCACGTTCATGCCGGGCGCAGGCGTCTGGCCGTAGAGCAACTGGCTGATTGAGGTGAGGGTGGGGGCGATGGGTTCGGGGTCGCGCGCAGCTTCTTCGGGGTGGTAGATGATGGTGCCGACCATGCTCATGATCAGTTCGCGCTCTGCATCGTCCAGGGCGCCACCGGTGTGTTTCAAGGCCTTCCAGGTCAGGTTGCCGACGAAGGGGGCCTTGTTGCGCACGTTGAGGTCGCCGGAGGTTCGAGCTGAAGCCAGGATGCCAGGGCGGTCGGTGGCGCAGCGCCTGCGCGCCGCGTCGCGGTCGCTCTCTAGCCCCATCTCGATGGCCAGGTCGGCGCAGGTTTCTTGTGAGCTGTAGCCGGTGGCCTCCGCCGCCGTGCTGACGATGGCTTTGGCAGTTTCGCAGGAGTTGATGCGGGCGTTGTTGATCCAGGTCTCCAGGCCCTTGGCCCATTTGCTCAAACCACCCAACAGCGGTGAAACCGCTTCAAGTGCCAACTGAAAGGCGATGCCGGGCAGGGCGGCGGTGATGTTCCTGAGCATGTTCTTGAACTCGGTGGCCGAGATGTGCGAGAACGAGCCACCGAACACGTCGATGCCACCGCAACCGGCTTTGGCGCTGGGGAATTGGATGGCCGCGAGCTGGTACACCTTGTTGGGCGAGCGCCTGAAGAAGCTGCCGCCGGTGTAGGTGTTGAAGGTCTGGCCCCTGAAGGCCCCAGGTGCGGTGTAGTTGCCGATGGCGCCCAGGTTGTTGAACATGTTGTTCACCTCGGCGTTCAGATCACCTGCACGCAAGGTCAAAGGCGAGGTGGCGAGGGCGAGCGCCATCATGGTGATGGTGATGCGGCTGAACAATGAGGTTCCCATGGGGTGCTCCTATTGAAGAACGACATGTCGGTTCACGCCGGGCAACATGGCCTGAGCGGCGGGTGTGCTCACCGTGGTGATGCGCTCCAGCAGCTCGGCCTCGGACAGCACGCCAAAGCCGATGGGGGTGATCTTTCCGGTGAAGGGCTGGGCGAGGAACACGGCCGGGACTTTGGTGACCCTCAAGGTATTGGCGATGCCATTGTTGGTTCTGGCATCGGCAAAACCAGGCATGGGGCCACCATCGACGCTGATGGCCACGACCTTCATGCCGTGGCGTGCTTCGAAGGCGGCCAAAGTGGGCGCCAGGGCATGGCAGTACGAGCAGTCGCTGCGGAAGAAAAAGAACAGCACATGGTCTTTGCCCAGGGTGGCGATGGTTTGTGATCGCTCGGCCAATTGGTCCCGGTCAAAGACCTCCAGCGCCTTGGCATTGACCGGGCGGCCTTGCTGCGTGGGGTCCAGCTCTGGCGTGGACCAGGCGACATGTTGGGCGACATCCGCGAAATAGGAGGCGCGGGCCACCACCTTGGCTTCGAGCGCCATGTAGCGGCGCACATTGGCCTCGGTGGGCCGCATGATGGCGATGTTGCGGTAGGACTCGACCGCCTTTTTCAGGCGTTCGAACTCGATCAGTTCAGGCGCTTTGGTCGGCAGCTTGGCCTGAGCCAGTGTGGGCGGATTGGCGGGCAGCTTCGGGGCTGAAGCAGGTGCCTCTGGTGGATCAGGTTCTGGCTCCTCATAGAAGTGCCAGCCGCGCCAGGTGTCAGTCCAATAGGGAGAGACGTGCATGGATGCGTCGTCCTGGCGAGGACGCTCTTGTGCTTGGGTGATGGGCAAGGCAAGCAACAAGCCCACGGCCAGGCATGTGGCCGACCATCGGAACTTGAATGAACTTGGCATGTCGGCATCCCCTATTGCAGTGATTTGGGGGGCAGGCCATCGAGGCAGTAATTGATGCCGAACTCGATGGTTTGTTTGCGTGGGGCTTTGGCACCTGGCAGCAAGACCCCGTCTTGCCAGAAGCTCACCTTCAAGCGGCTGCAACCGGCCTGGCGGTAGTGTTTGTCCGTCGTGACGTCGATGAAGATGGGGGTGGTGGCTTTGAAGTGCAGGCCGATGGCGTCGGCTAGCTCTCCGGTCAGCATGCCTTGGGCCTGTCCGTCTGAGGCCATCAGCGCGCTCACCATCAGTGCCTTGGGATCCGTCACCGGTGTGCGTTCCGGTGTGTGAGCGAGACACCCCAGCGGACAGGCCAGCAGCATGAGCGCGAGGTTTGTTTTCATTGGCAGCGCCCCTGTCCGTAGTAACAGTTGGGCACCTTGGCGCTGCTGCCACCCTGGATCGTCCCGAGGTCCGGATGATTGGGCACGATGGAGGCGTAGAACTCGCTGAGGTCCATCGCCGCGAAGTCCAGGCTTTGCAGTTGAGGGATGGTGAAGCCCGAGCAGTCGGGGGTCTTTCCGTTGCCCCAGCCCATGCCGAGCTGCCTGCGGCCCTGTTCGTTCACGATCCTGGCGAGCATGCTGTTGAAACAGCACTTGCCGGTGGTGCGCTCCAGGCAGGAGACGCATTTGCCCAGGATGCGCAGGCAGGAGGAGCACCAGCTTCCCGAGCTGTGGCACAAGCCCGCGCCTTCCTTCATGGCCAGTTTTCCTTCGGCCTCGTTGCAGGACATCATCGACATGACGATGTAGATCACCACGGCGATCGCCAGTGACCAGGGATCGAAGGCGACGACCAGGCTGTCACCTGCATACAGCACGGACGACCCGGTGGGCAGGGCGGTGCCGTTGACCGCCACGGTCACGCCATAGCTGCTGAAGGATCCGCTGAAGCCGCCGCCGGTCAGCAGGGCCGACATGCCCTGGTAGACGAATTCGCGGTTCTCCGAGTTCATCAGCGTGTCGTAAACCAGACGCGAGCCGGTGCCGAAGACGCTCTGGTTGCTCATCCCTGCGCCTGAGCGGTCTGAATCGCAGCAGTCCTTCAGCAGCCGGTCTCGGCAGTGGTTGGCCTCGCCGCTGAAAACCCGCATGCTGCTGGTGTCGAGGTAGACGCCCGCTTCCCGAGCCGCCTCCAGCATCGACATCGAGCGGGCGAAGTCGGCATCGTTGGTGTAGCTGGTGTTGAAGCAACTGCTGCCCAGGCAGAACACGTTGGATGGGCAGTTCGATGCCGTGGTGATGCTCTGGGCAACCGTGGCGCAGGCGTAGCTGTCCTGGTAGATCTCGCACGCACCCGTCGTGGCGTTCGTCTGCTTGCACGTGCTGGTGCCCAGCTTGCAGCCTTGGGCCACGAGAGGGGCGCATTCGTCTGCTGCCGCGCCCGATGCGCAGGACAGCGTGCGTTCGTATGACCAGCAGGCCCGGGTGATGGCGCGGCCATCGATTACCTTGGTCGATGGGCCATCAACGCAGCGTTCGGCGGTGGTCACGGTACAGCGGCCACCGGCCTTGACAGGCGCACTCTTGTCGTCCCACACATCGGTTTCGGTGTGGTTCATGGTTGGCTGCTGGAAGGCCATTGGGACGCTCCAACCCGAGGCGCCGACCAGGACGGCGGCACCCGAGGCTTTGACGCATTGCAGGCCAGCGCGGCCAAAGAGGGCGGTGCCACCGAAGCCACATCCGGCGCGGGGCACCGCCGTGGTGAGGGTGTAGCAGCGGTCGGCAGGTCCGGTGGACAAGATGCGACTTGACCAGTGAGCTTGCAGCGAGTCGCCCCGGACGGTGCCAGTCGGACAGGTGTACATCGGCGTGCCGAACTGGAAGGTGTAGTTGCAGGTGCCTGCGGTGCAACCTGAGCCAGGCATCATCACGACCTTGAAGGGCCGCCGACAGTGCCCATTCCAGTGCGGAGCCAGGTCGGCCACGAACGACGCTTGAGCCGACGGTGTGATGGGCAGCTCGAGCGTCTGCCAGCCCATGCATGCACCGTTGGCGCCTGCCGCGTAGAAGCGAAATCGCTGGCGCTGGTCCGTGCGGATTCGGCACTCGGCCTCAGCCACCATGTAGTCCCAGCCATTGCGGTTCACTTGAGCATGTGCGAACCAATCGCCAGCGTTGCAAGTGGGGATCAGTTCGACCTGCACCGTCAGGTCTAGGTGGGTGGCGTAGTGGCCAAGCCCATTGAAGCGCTGACACTGCTTGGTGATGTTGCCTGCGGGCTGGGCCACCTCGGTTGTCGTGCAGCCGCTGTAGAACGATGCGAGGCTGCCCAACTCCAGCGAAGGGTTGCGCGCGATGTCGCGTGCGGCCGCCACGGCGGGGTCGTAGGGGGAGATGGCTGGACGGGGTGTGTTCGCCGAGTTGAGTGCTCCCTGTTGGGCCTGGCAAACCGGGTCATTCGGTGTGGTGGCGCAGGCGGCCAGCCTTGCCTGAGCGTGGCCTGACAGGCTGGGACGGCCATGGTAAGCCGTCTCGGGGGGCGTGCTGGTGTAGCCCGGGACGTTGGTCGATGCGGTGGGCGTATTGACTGTGCTGCGGATCACCGGGTTGGCCGCGTGCCCTGCAACGGTGCCTTCTTCGTGAGGTCCGGCCAAGGCCGCCGTCTGGGTCGTGACGAAGCACCAGAGCGTGAACCAGATGAGGAGTCGGCGCAGCATGGCGGTGCCTTTCCTATCCCTTGATCCGCTGGAGGAAGGGTGCGGCTTCCTTGCCGAAGCGTGGCGCGTGACGCTGGATGTGGGACAGCGCGTAGTCCAGGCTCACGTCTCCGGCCAAGCGGACAAAGTCTTCCGGTGATGCACAACTTCCGTACGCGCAGGCTGGCGTGCTTGCAAGGCGCGCACCGCTGCGAACGATGACGAAGCTGGGTACCTGCACCACGGTATAGCGCTCAAAGGCCTGGGGATCGATCTGGATGGCCACTTTCCGTTGGCCGATGAGGCTTTGGACCTGCGCGACGGTGTCCCGCAAGGAGCCCTTGGTCAATCCACGGATCAGGATCGATGCCTTGGCGCGGGAAGCCTGATCGACCAGGCGTTGCAGGGTGGCTTGCGGCATCGACAGGCTGATGAAGACCATCAGGATGGGGTCCGAGCCCAGCCTCGGCATGTGGGTGGTGGGGTCCACATGGGCGGCGTAGCCTTTGGCCAGGGCTTCCAGGTCGATGGGTGCTGTTGACCTGGGTTGTGGAAGGGCCTCGATCCTGGGGCTCGCCGAGATCGGCACGCGGGCCAGTTCGGTCTCGCTGGGCATGGGGTGGGTGCGCCGGGCCTGGTCGATGTCTTGCGCGGTGACCGTGGGTTGCGAGCGTCGGGCCTGCGCCATGTCCGCATCCGTTACTGTGGGTGCGCGCTGAGCCAGCACTACCATGCTGGGTGCGACCAGGCATGCCCCAATCAGCATCCGCCGTGCATGCTGTGAATGCGGTACATGAAGCACCTCATACCGAAGAAGGGGAAGGTCAGTAGCCCACACAGCAGTTCCTTTTGCGAAACAACATGAAGGCGAAGTCTTCGCCGCGCACCGGGTACTCCTTGCCCGCGCCCCAGATGACGGTGCTGCGGCCAAAGGGCTGGCAGCACCTGCCACCATCTTTTTCGGTGTTGGGGATAGGGTAGGTGAGCTGGGTCTTGTAGGCCGTCTTGTCCATGACGGGCTCAAAGTAGGGGCCACACAGGCCCGGCGTGCCGTGCCATCCCCAGGCGATCAGCTCGCGGTGCATCTTGGCAGTCAGGCGCTGGGCCAGCAGGGCGGCAGTGCGCACGCCACCCAGGTGGTAGGGCACCTGGCCATCGAGCGGGTAGATGCCGCCCTGGCAGCCTGCACACCAGAACAACTCCTTGATGCCAAAGCCCAGCGAGGCGGCCACGCAGTCAGCTGCACATGCGGCAATGGCCACCGGGTTCGCAAACAGCACCGCATCGGGGTTGAGGATCAGGGTCAGCTCGTCGTCGTTCCACAGCGGGTCGACCTCGGTGAGGTAGGCCAGATCGAAGGAGCCTTTCTCCAGGCAGGGGAAATCGGTGACGACTTCGAGCCAGTACAGCATCGGGTTCACGTAGAAATGAGCCTGGTAGAAGCTGCCGCCATCGCCGTCGCCTTCCGGGTGAGTGAAGCGGGCGGCTTCGGGGGCGGGGATACCGGGGTCCAGGTCGATGCCGCCCAGAGAGGTCAGGCAAAAGGGTTTGCGCACGACCTCGACATGGCGCGCCGGTTCCCAAAAGCCGATCGACAAACCGATGACCGGGTTCACGCCACAACTGCAAACGGGGCTGCCCGGGTTGTCGGTGTCTTCCTGGTCACCAAAGTTGGCAATGCGTGCGGCGCCGATGCTGATGGGCAGGATGCAGCTCCAGCAGATGTCGGTGACGGGGTTGGGGAACTTGCCGGTGCAGGTGGCGATGCCTGCGGCCTGACTCGGCAGGCCCATGAGTGCGCATAGGAGTGGCAGAACCATCCGCATCGTCCGGGCGAGCAAACGGGCGAGGAGCGCGATGAGGGTGGGCAGGGGCTGTTTGTGGCGCAGCGTCATTTGGGCACCTCCAACTCGTCAATGCGCAAGCGCAGGCCGTCCTGCGAGACCAGGGCTGGCACCTGGGTGATGCCGAAGCGGTGGGTGAGTGCGCCTTGCTGGTCGTAGTAAACCGGTGTTCGCCACGCCTTCATCAGGTCCAGGTACGACCCGGCGGTGAGGATCGGTTTGACGCGACCCTGGTAGGTGGCGATCAAATCGCGGGCGCGGGTCACCTGGCGGCGATCTCGTGCGTCGAAGAACAGCAGGTGTTTGGACAGCGAGACGATGTCCAGCGGGTTGTGGCGTGTCCCGGCCGTGAACAGGATGTGGCCTTGCGCGTCCAGGATGTTGCGGTCCAGGGTGAAACTGGGGTCGAAGTAGAAGGTGCGGGGGCGCTGTGTCGTGCGCAGTCTGGCCACAGGCAGCGGTTGGCGCACGGCCTGGATGCCACGCTCGCGGGCCTGGGCTTGCAGACGCGCCATCTCGCCACTGCGCGCCTTGTCTTGCAAGCGCTGGGCGATGAAGGCCAGCAGGTTGGGCTCGCTGATCGGATAGGTTGGGCCGATGGTGCCCAGCTCTGCGGCGTGGGCTTGCGGGATGATCAGGCTGACCAGACCCAGCACGCAGGCGCTGCCGAGCATTGAAGCAGCCGGCCGAATGCGGATGAGGGCGCGCTTCATGGCGCGCTCCGCCCATCACAGCGAATGCGCTGCGCGAGTTGCTTCAAGGTGGCATCGCGCTGGGCCTGTTGGCTGGGGTGGCTGGCGCGCACCATGCCCATGAGGATCGGATCGCCATGGCCTTGCGAGATTGCGGCGCGCAGCGCCATTGTGGTGAGCGTGCGGCCGCAGCGCTGCTGGAAGGCTTGCAAATAGGCTTGAGCGCCATCGCGTGCGGCAGGGGATATCTGCGCGAGCAGGCCAAGGTAGTCTTCCACGGAGATGTCGTCCGGTGCAGGTGTGGCAATGCTCGTGCTGGCCGTGGTGTTTGGCTGCGCCTGCAAACCGGCACTTGCTGCGCTGACCATCAGGGCAGTCCAGGAGGCGAGGATGTTGGCGTGGCGCATGGGGCTGCTTTCAGAACAAGGGCTGAACCAGGCCGATGACTTGCTCGGCGCGAACCAGGCCGCTGCTGCGGTAGCGGGAGTCGAAGCTGTCGGGGCTGCTGCCCTGCACGTAGTAACTGCGTGGCGGGATGACGGTGGGTTGGATGGGATCCAATGGCCGGTGGTCGCAGGTCTGGGTCTTGGCACGCCCCACAGCAGTGCCATTGATGGCCACCACGCGGTCTGTGACCGTGACGGTGTCGCCCGGCAGGCCTCGCACGATCTTGAAGAAGGGTTGCCCGCGCAGACCGGGGTAGTGCGTCTGCGCCTCGCCCGCGAAGGCAAAGACGATGAAATCACCTCGGTGCAAGGTGGGTGGTGCCGGGCGCAACCAGGCGACCCGGTAAGGCAGGCTGGGTGTCCAGTTGAAGACCAGGGGCAAGCGCGGCGTGGGGTCGATGAACAGCCGGGTGTAGGCCAGGGCCCAGATGGCCAACACCGGGGCGTAGAGGTACCAGCGGCGGCGCAGGTGGGTGAGGTTCTGGGCCACCTGGTCAGCCACGTACCTTGCCAGCAAACGTTGGGCAGACCGAGACCACAGCACCTGCCACAGGCGGGGCTCGGGCGGAGGCGGGCGAACGATCCTGAGCGTCATGGCGAACCTACTTTCTGGCGCAGTTGCGCGGTCAAGTCCACGGTGTGCGGCGTGACGCCTGCCACGGCGCCTTTGAGCACGACCAGGCAGCCGCAATCGCGGGGCAACTCTTCCAGCGCGGTGGGCAGGCGTTGGGCAAAGGCCCGGGCCATGAGCATGGCGTGCTGCCGGTCCTCATCCGATCCTGCCTTGGTGAGCAGTTGCGTGAATTCGGCCTCCTTTTGCCTATACACCTCGGCCACATCGACCGTGCCGATGCGCAGGGCGGGGCGAAGCACTTGCCGGTCGTAGAGCAGCAGGGCAGCGGCCACCACGAACAGGGTGAGCAGCAACTGGGCCATGGCGGCGATGAGGCCGGGTGCTTTCATATGGTGTGCCCCCGGCGCCGCAGCAGTTCGGTGATGGCCGCATCGATGCTCAGGCCCTGCGCACGCAACTCGTCAATGGGCGCGTTGTCTTCCAGCTTGTTGGAAAACAGCAGGTGCGTGGCCGGATCGAGGATGTTGCGCGCCACGCCCTCGCCCACGGGGGACGAGATGTACAGCTCGGAGTACACGCCCGCCTCGGTCCGCAGCGAGTTCAGCAGGCGTTTCTTGGGCTCGTCCATGGTCAGGCGCCCTTTGCGGTCCAGCATCTCGATGGACTCGGGTTTCTGTCGCAGCAGGAACACCCAGTCCGAGCAGTTGAAGGCCGCCTCCATCTGGGCCGAGCCGTAGTAGTCATCGGCGCTTTGCGTGGCCGTGCCCAAGGCGCCGCCGTATTTGCGGGCGCGCCGTGCGGCCTCTTCGATCACGGCGGCCTTGACGGGGTCATCGGCGCCGATATCGCCCAGCTGCTGCTTGAGCTCGTCGATGAACAGCACCTTGCGCCGGTTGCGCGTCAGGTACATCTCGCCGGTGATCTGGTGCAGCAGCAGGATGTTGACCACCGCATGCAGGTCAGGTCGGCGCTTGAGTTCCTCGTTTTCGATGACGATGAAGTCGTTGCTGAAATCGACGTTGCTGCGCCCCTCGAAGAAGCGCTCGTACTGGCCGCCCCGCGTGTAGGGGTTGAGCATCACGGCCAGGTCCTTGATGCGCTGGTCGTTGATGAGGCCCAGCGCTTCGATGCTGCCGGTCTTGAAGGCATCGCGCAAAGCCGTGATGGTCAGGTCATTGCCATGCTCGGCAAACAGCCTGAGCACCATGGCAGAAATCGCCTTGTACTGGACTTCGTCCAGCGTGTGCTGCATGGAGCACATCTTGGAGATGGCGGGCACCAGCATGTCGATGTCTTCATGGATGTCGAGGATGTTGGTGAAGGGATTCAGGCAGATGTCCACATCGGGGCGGAACTCGATGTAGGCGCCCTTGGCCTTGCGGCACAGTTTTTCGAAAGAGCGGCCCAGGTCGAGCATCCAGACCTTGGCGCCGATGGCGCGGTAGGACCAGGCCATCTCGTTCATCAGCACCGACTTGCCCGAGCCAGGCGCGCCGATGATGGCGAAGTTGTAGTTGCCCAGGTCGTTGTCAAAGATGTCCAGGGTCATCAACTGCCCACGCCTGCCACCAAACACCAGGGCGGGGGTGCGCGTGCCGCGCCACTCGGCGATCAGGGGTGCCAGGTGGATGGCGTTGGCCATGGTCTTGCGCGAGACGCGGCGCATCTTGGCGAGATCCCGGTGAAAGCGCTCGCTCAAGGTCATCGGCAGGCTGGCCAGCAGCGCCTGGCGGTGCATGTACACGTCGGCGTTGAGCTGAAAGCCCCGGCCGCGCCAGATCGCGTTGGCCGTCTCGTGCGCGGCCACCGCCTTGTGGGGTGGCGAGAAGATCGCCAACTGGTGGTACAGGCTGACCAGGCTGCCGCCCGTGTCGATGGCTTGCGCTGCGGCGGTCCAATCCTGCAGTTTCTTGCCCACATCGGGCATCACGTCGGCCATCTTGCTCTTGGCGTTCTGCGTGGCGCGCACATGGTTGGCCGTCACCGTGGCCTTGGTGGCGTTCGGGTCCAGCACATGCACCCCCATGGTCAGCAGGAAGGGCGCGCTGTACTGCAAGGCCGGTTGCATCAGGTCGCCGATCAGTGAGCCCATCTGCCAAAGGGCGAAGCGTTCGGGGAAGGACTTGATGGAGTAAAAACGCGCCTCCAACTCGTCCGAGCCGGTTTCCTTCCACAGGCGCAGGCCGCTGGGGGTGGGGTCCTGGATGGTGTCGAAGTCGATGATCTGGTCGCGCAACTCGCGCCCGTCGTCGTAGTGCAGGTCCGGGGCGTCGGTCTGCGAGATGCGGTCGGGGTTGGTGAACAGGGCGCACCAGTTGATCAAATCGGCGGCATCGCACACCTGGTTCGGAAGCGAAGCCGAGCGAAGCGTGGAGGCCATGGACTCACGCAAGGCCATCACCTCATCGCGCTTGTTCAGGTCCTGCGCATCTCCGGGCAGGCTCACGCTCGTCATCAGGCGGAAGTCCCGGATCGTGTAGTGAAAACCACCTGTCAGGGAGGATTGCGCCCCTTGCAGCAGGTGGCCCACGCGTTGGCGGGCCAGGGTGTGGAACAGGTTCTGGTTGCGGGCAGGGCGGCCCCAGTGCTTGGCCTGGTCGGCCTGGTCTTCGTCTTCGACGCGTAAATTGGCATAGCGGCGCAACTGACCTCGAACATGGGGTGAGGCGAAGAGGTGGAACTGGATGCCCGCCCCTGCAGGGCAGTTGGCATAGAGCGAGATCAGCACCTCGGCCATGCGCTCGTCCGCACCCGATTGCGGCATCACCTCCAGCATGAAGCCCAGGCCATCGCGGTTGACGAAGAGCTTTTCTTCGGCGAGATAGGCCGAGTAAGGCAGCCAGGCGGCGAACTGTTCGGCCGGGGTGTCAGGCGGCGCCCCCAGGCCCATGGACTCAAAGAGGCCAGGGCGGTGCGGCCTGCGCGCAGGGCTTGCAGCCTGGGTGCCGGAGGGCGTCGGGGTGGAGGTAGATGCAGCAGACATGGCCGGGCCTTTCAGTCATTGGCGTCGAGGGGCGAATCGCCAGGCGGCAGCAGCGGGCCGGTGTCGGGGGTGAGGCGCTGAAAGGCTGAAGGGCGGGGTGGCGTGGCGTTTGGCTCGATGGCTGTTGCTGCGGGCGGCGTGACACCTGATTGCACACGCTTGACCGGAGGCCGGATGGGCGCGTAGGCATCGCGGATCTGCCGCTGTGCGTGGTCGATCAACCACTGGCCCGCATCGATCTGAACGTAGACATAGCCCTGGTCGTACAGATCACGGTCGGTATCCTCCCAAGGCTTGAACCATAAGCGCAGGATGTGCGATGAGGACCGCAGGGGCGAGGCTAGGGCGGCCATCGCGGCTGGGGTGGGCACGCTGGTGGGCGTGGCTGCTTGCGTATAAGCGCTTCGTGCGGGGCTGTCTTTGAGTTCGCCAGCGCCCTCATTCGGTTTGCCCTTGCCCCGCCGTTTGCCGCGTTGGCTGGGCAGGTTGTCCTGGATGGCGTTGGCGTAGGTGCCCAAGACCGAATCGCAGGTCACGCCTTCGGGGGCCTTGCAGGCGTAGTCCGCGCTGCCGCCCAGGCCTGACAGGTTCATGCAGCCAGTGAGCAGGCAGCACAAGCTGCAAGGGAGCCAGACCAGCGGCTTAAAGCCGGGGGAATAGCGGCTGAGGGTGCCAACGGTCGAAGGTGTGTTCATGGTCGTGCCTCCTGCAGTGCCTGCTTCAAGCGGGCCTGGATGACCTGGTGATCGACGTAGCCTTCGGTGCGGCTGCTGTCTGCCCAGACCAGCGTGGGCGTGGCTTGAACGCCCAGTCGCTGTGCCAAGGCCAGATTGCGACCCACGGGGTGATCGCAACTCGCAGCGGTGTTGAGTGCGGTGGCATCGCCCTGCAACATGTAGCGTTGCCAGGCTTTGACGCGGTCCGTGGCGCACCAGATCGCAATGGGCCTGGCCTCGCCCTGGAATGGCAGCAAGAAGGTGTAGACCGTGACGTTCTCGATTTGCGCCAGCTCCGCCTCAAGCTGCTTGCAATAGCCGCAACCAGGGTCGCTGAACACCACCACCTGACCTTGCCCGTTGCCGCGCACGGTCTTGATGGCGTCTGCCAGCGGCAGCTTGTCCAGGGTGATGGGTGCCGGGGAGGCGACCGCCGTTGGTGCCGGGGCGTTGCCTTTGGCAGCGAGCGCCAGTTTGGGCCCCGTGAGGTCCGTCATGGTCTTCGTATCGAACACATGCCCGAACACAAAGTAGCGCGGCTGTTGCGCCGAGACGTAGGCCACATTGCCGTTCATCCAGACCTCGTACAGGCCCGCAATGGGTGAGCGCACAACCTGGGTGAAGTGCGTGTTGGGGTTGGCCTTCCTGAGCGTGGTCAACAGGCGAGCTTCGTCCGCCGTGGGGGCATCGGCCCTGACCACGCTGCTGACCAAGGACGTGACCAGGGCGGAGATCAACACCCGGCTGCGCAAGCTTGGGCGGCAAGCGGGGCGCACATCAGTAGTTGTCATCATTGGAGGCCTTTGAGTAGCGGTCTTGGTTTTCGGCGCCAGTCGATGGCATGGCGCGGCCAGGCGCGCGACCCGTGTTGGCCGACATCGGCACGTCAATGCGCACGCCCTTGGTGATCACCACATCGATCTCCCGACCTGCATCGACCTCGATGACGGGGAAGGTGTTTTCTGCCAGCTTGATGTAGTACTGGGCCAGCCGGTCCAGGGCCTTGCCGACACCCGTGCCCAGGCCTGATCGGTAGGCATCTGCACCATTGCCACCACCGCCACTGCTGGCGATCGTGCCCAGCGCCGAGGTGCTGTAGGTGGTCGATGAGGTGGCCAGGCCCTGGCCGATGCCGCTGACCACGCCAGCGAGCAGGGCGTTGGCCAGCATTTGCCCCTGCTTGGTGACCAGCCGACCGCGCATGCCCACCTTGCCGTCTTCGCCATAGACCGTGCCCTGGATCTTGACTTCCAGCGTGGCGCCATCCGGGCGCACGCAGGACAGGTTCTCGGTTCGCAGGTAGGCGCGCTCGGCGCTGATGTCGCCATAGCCTGCGGCGATCACGAAGCAATCCCGGTATTCGCCCCGAAAGCGGTTGGGCAAGACGGTGTTGTCCGACAGTCGGATCAGCACCGGGTGCGGGTTGGACTGCGACTGCCCGCCCGTGGGGGCATCCAGGCCACCTAGCAAGGTGCCACGGGTGAAGCTGACGGGCAAGAAGGTGGAAATGCTGGGGGCTTCTCCGGTGGCGGGCGTCGTCATGGGGGCAATCTGCGCGGGAGTGTCCGTGGCTGCGACAGCGCTGGCCCGGGTCTGGCTGCGGTCCACCAGGGTGATGCGCGTCAACACCGGGGCCATGTCTTGCATCGCCATGCCCGGATCCCCCAGGGGCAAGGTGCCCACCGGTGACGCTTTGGGTGGGGGAGGCGCCGCAGGCAGGCTTGATGCCGGTGGCATGGTGGGTGTTTGAGGCACAGGCGTGGTGGGAGGCGCCATCGGGCTGGGCGCCACAGGCATGCTGGCCGCCTGGCTGGCCGAGGTGAGCTTTTGCTCGATCTCGGCAAAGCGCTGCATGGTGTGGGCCTCGAAGGCTTGGCGGTCCTTGTTGAGGCGGGACTGCTCGTCGCGCTCGTTCTCGTACTGCGCCAGCTTGCGCCCAGCGGTGCCCACCCATTGGTCCACCGGGTTGACCTGCTGCCCCGGAGTCATCACACCGATGTTGGTGACGGAGGCTGGTAGTCCGCTGCCGTTACTTGGCGCACCAGTCGTGGGTGAGCGTGTGTCGGTGAGCGCAAAGATCAGCCACAGCAACCCGACGCCCACGACCAGGATCGCGCCCAGGGTGGCGTACTGGCGCTGGCGTGGCGACATGCCCTGCAACACGCGGCCCAATGAGCCGCTCAGCGCGGTTTTGAGCCGACTGACCGCACCCGCACCCGCTGTGGCGCCGGGCCCATTCGAGGAGAAGGGCGTGTTCATCGCGCGTTCTCCTGCCGGATCACGAACACATTGGTGCTCTCACCCGGTTGCAGGTTATGGTTCTCGATGGCCACGCCCATGACCTGTGCGCCATCGCGGTCGAACTCCTGCTCGGCCAGCACCATCAAGGCCGCGCTGGTGTTGCGCAGCAGGTACTTCTCACCGAGCAAGCCGCGCCCCTCATAGCGCCGCATCAGTAAAAAGCTGGCCTCGACCCACAAGGGGACAGGGCGGTTGACCTCTTCAACACGCACATCAGCCGGTACCCGATCCGAGGCCATCGCCACCAGCAGGGCCTTCATCGCACGCACATGGTTGGCCGAGGTGCCAGCCGGGCCTTGCGTCGGCGTCTCAGGTTTGAATGGCCTGGCGCTGGTATCGCGAATCACGATGGTGTCGGCGGGCGTGTCCGAGCGGTGCAGCAGCAAGGTGTACGTGGCCTGCGCGGTGGAAATGAACAGGTTGACCGGCTTGGTGGCGCGGCCCACGGGGCGGATGTACACCTCGCCCTTGTCCCGATCACATTCGACGATTAATTCGCCTGCGGGGTTGATGACCGGGCTGGCTGGTGCTGCGGGAGACATGCCTGTCGCCAGGGGCGCTGGCGCAGCGGCCGTGGCGCAGGTGCTCGAATAAATGTTGCCGAACACATCGGTGATGGGCGCGCCCTCGATGCGGATGCGCGTGGCTTCCTTGATCGCGACCATGGCCTCGACCGACACACCATCGCGTGCGTCCAGCAACTGTAGGGCGCAGGCCGTGCGGGTCGTGAACATGGCCACGGTGAGCGCCAGGGCGCTTGTGGCAAGCCACTGACCGCATCGCCCTTGCATTGGATCAGGTCGCATTGGGAACCTCCTTGAAGGTCTTGAGGTGCACGCGCGCGCCGTTGAAGCTGAACTCGATCAGGTAGGCCTTGAGGTCATTGCCCGTCTCAAAACCATTGACCAGCGTGCGCAGCCGACCCCGCACCACCACGCTTTGCTTGTCCTCGCTGGCCACCAACTGCTGGGGCATGAACAAGGTGCTTGCGTTGATGCGTTTGAGCCGCTCGCCCTCGACCTCCTGGCGGGTCTTGAGCGCGCCGTACTGCTCGGGCTCCACATAGCCCAGCAGCACGCCCTTCTTCCAGTCAATGGACGAGGGCGTGACATCGAGCACCAGCCAGGCAACAAAGCTGCCCATCTGCTCCAGGTACTCGGCACTGGCCTTGTCGCGGCTAACCCAAAACGACTTGTCGATGGAGGGCGGAACGACCACCGTACGCACCGTGCCGATCAGGTTGAGGATCACGATCAGCGCCACGACATGACCGCTGGCGAGCAAGCCGACCGCCAGCCCCAGGCTGCGATTGCGTCGGCGCATCTCCTTGATGTCGCTGTTGAGCCGTTCGAAATCCATGGGAATGCTCCTGGCTCAGCCGACCATGCGGCGGATGTGGGAGGGCGGGGTGGCTCGCAGCGTGGTCATGGGGCTGGGCGGCAGGTGCCAGTACAGCCAATGCACCGCAAAGGCCTGGTGCTTGTCCGCCTTGATGCGCGCAATCCAGCGGGACAGAAAAATCCCCACCGCCGCGCAGGCCGCAAACGACAACTTGGTGCCAGACAGGTAGCCGACAAAGAAGCAAAAGATCACAGGTGCTGCGACATCGATGTCCCAGAAGCCAATCTTCCAGGGGTCATCCAGGCGGCGCGGGATGTAGGTGTCTGCTTGCATGTCAGGCTCCTGCTGGCTTGAGCTGCTGTCAGACGACCGCGCCCATGATGGCGCCCGCGATCACCAGCCCCACAGCGCCAAAGATGGCCAACCCCACGTAGAACAGGACGGGTCCAAAGTTGCGCAAGGCTGACAGCGAGATCAGTGCGACCACAAAGCCCACGAAGCCGACCAGGGCCTTGACGCTGGGGCCCAGTGCGGAGATCTGGGCGAGCGCCGACGTCATCGGCCCGGTGATGCCGGTGAAGGCCACCAGGTCCAGGGCAAAGCCGGGCATGGCGAGGCCCAAACCGAGGGTGAGCGCGGCCAGTGCCGAGGTGATCCGCCATGCGGCCTTGCTTGGTGTTCGGTTGACCTTGGGCTTGCCCTCTTCAATGGGTGCGGGCTGGCGAGTTCGCGTGAAGGGGTGAATGATGGCTGTGCGCATGGCAATCTCCTGGAGCGGTGAGCACGTCAAGGCCTGACGCAGGCGGGGACACGGGCCTGGGCGCGCGAGGGCACGCTTCAGGGCATCGATCTGGACAAGATGCGCTGGGCGCCGTGGGGCGCAATGTGAGTTGCTGCTGGTCATGGCTTGAGCTCGGCAGGCATGGTGAACACCAACTCGACACGGCGGTTCTGTGCGCGGCCTTCTTCGGTGTCGTTGGATGCCGCGTAGCAGCACAGGCCTCTTGCATCGATCCGTGTGTCGGTGGGAAGTACCGGGACAAGCCGTTTGAGGTGATCACGAACGGCAGCAGCGCGGGCCAGCGCAATGGCCTGATTGGGGTGGGCTGCGCCCACGTCGTCGGTCCTGCCCAGAATCACGATGCGTTCGGCGAAGCCAAGGGCATGAGCATGGCTGGACAGCAGGGCCTTGTGTGCGGGCGTCAGCACCGCGCTGTCGGTGGCGAACTGAAACACGATGACCTGTGGTTTGCGAGGCGCTTCAACTGAAGATTTTTGAGCGGCTTGAGGGGGCGCCGATGGCGGAACCGGGCGGGGCGATGAATGCAAGACGGGCATGTCATCGTTGGCTGCCACGGCCAGAGTCTTTAGCGTCTTCACCGGGCAGGCAGGCTCAATGCATTGTGCGAAATGGGCACCCGGGCCATGGTCGAGCTGCGCGATATGCGAGACCGGTGGCGTGGCCATTGATCCTGATTTGGCCCTGGTGTCAGCCTGTTGCGGCGCAGGCAAGCTGCAAGACGACAAGCTGAAGAGGATCGTGAGCGCTGAGGCGCAGGCCATGGCCATCTGATGTGCTTGGTTCATGGCGACACCCGTGCTGTGAGGATGAAACGGGAGGCGCCTGTTGGCTCAGCTGTGCTGCTCGGTGTCACAGGCTCTGCCTGCATGCGATCTTTGGATGTGGGCAGTCGCCGGTAGACCTGCCAGGCATAGCGGCTGCGAGCCCGTTGGCAGTCTTGTCCTTTGAGTTGCGTGCAGGCCGCGTTGTAGGCACCCACGCCTTCCCAACTCAGGCCATGCTTGGCGAAGGTCTGCGCCAGCAACCAGGCGCCCACATGGATGCTGGTGCAGGGGTTGTACAGATCCTTCTCGGTGATGCCGTGCCGCGCCAGCGCTGGCAGGTTCGAGCTGTTGATCTGCATCAGGCCGATGTCATAGCTGCCTGTGCGCTGTTGATGCGTGAGATTGACGGCCTGTGGGTTGAGGCCTGATTCAACTTGGGCTATGGCATACAGCAGCTGCGGCGAGATGCCATAACGCTGCGCAGCCTCATCCCAACAGGCCAAGGTATGGACTGGCAGACTCAGCAGCCAGACCAACCCCAGCAAACAAAGCTGTTGCATGGCGCACTCCCAATGGATGCCCGGTGTGCCTGCTTTGCGTCAAGCAAGGCAGTGCGATTTGGGTGAGATCGGCGGAGGCCGATCTAGGCTTTGGGGGGGGGCTTGGGCGTACGGCTCAGCCAGGGTCATGTCGGCTGAATCGATCAGTGGGGAAGTGAACATGGCGGATCCCTCAGGTCGGATGCGGCATCAACTTTGGTGAGCGCATGACTGAAGGTTAGGCGCGGGGTGCCTTTGAGTCTCGGGCGAATGCGGGCTTTGTGGTGGGGGTTTCGAGTTTGGCTCGGAGTACGGCGAGCCGCAGGATGTCTTTGGCGCTTCTCGCTCGCCGCCACGATTTTCAGGTCGAATCAATGCGAGATTCATTTGCGAACGCGATGCACTGGCTTACCGACCCAAATCAGTCTCTGACAAGCTCAAGAAAATTATCTGGAAACGGGCGCCAATCAGTGCTTTCCATCGTGGACAAAGAACCTCATCATTTGGCGGGGCATCCTGCCCAATGCGTAGGCGTAAGAGTCGGCAGCGTGGACAAGTGACTGTGCATGGCCCGCGCCCTGAACGAGCCAGTGTTCTCGCGGCTCTCCTGCGGCACATGCGGACATTGTCCAAGGCTCGGTTGGCAGTTCGCTCAAGATGGGAGCATCGCTTTTACAAGTTAATATATGCATCGATCGGTATTCCGATAGCAAACACCGCAAGGCCTCAAGACGCAGCACTTGGAGCGGTGACAAAACGGGAGCAACGCATGCGCTTTGGGCCGCACGCCTATAACGGCACTCGACAAAAGACACAACCGCCGGTTCGCAAGGAGCGGGTGACGTTGGCTTCCTTCCTTCTGATCGCACGGTAACGCGCGACTTCGACGACGCCGTGTACAACACTCCCTACGGCCCCTTCGATGGCAACAGCTGGGAGCGTCTCTGCCAGCAGGTATTCAAGAAGAAGTTTGCGGCCGACGGATACCAGCACATCATTGCTACACCCGGCGACTTCGGCCTTGAAGGGTTCACAACGATCACAGGCTGTGGTTTTCAGTGTTACTGCCCTGACAAACTCCACCCGGTCAAGGACCTCCACGACAAGCAGCGCGACAAGATTACGCGTGATCTAAAAAAGCTGAAAACCTACGAAACAGAGTTGAAGGGCTTTCTAGGTTCAACGAAATTGCGTCGATGGTGCTTCGTGACTCCGACCGTCGCGAAAAACGACCTGCTTGCGCACGCAAGGACCAAGGAGGCAGAGGTAAGGCAGTGGGGGCTCTCGATCCTGGCGCCAGATTTCGAGGTGCTCGTGCACGATGGCGACCACTACGCTGAGGAAATTCAAGACCTTCAATTGGCCTTGGGTCAAGCCATAGACTTTGGCGGTCTTCCGACCGTCCTGCCTTCGCTCGGCAGTGGCCCAGAGGTGTACGAAGAAAACGTCTTACGGAAGACCAAGGCAAGGCTAGAAGGTCGCGTGGATGCGGCAAAGCTCGCCGCGAAGGTTGCCATGCTGCATCAGCGCACGTTGCGAGAGTTCCTTGACCATGATGCGCACTTCCGACGTATCAATGAGCAGGCTCCAATTGTCCACTCGCGCCTGGTAAGGCTTATCAACGGATTCGAAGCCCACGTTGTAGAGACTTGTGAGACGTGGGAGGGCACGCCTCAGCAGCTCACTGAAAAGATTCGAGAAGGCCTGGCCGAGCGCATTACGAAGGAGCTCGCGCCGCACGTCGACGAGACAGAGGCAGCCCATATTGCGCGACTCATGGTTGCAAGATGGATTGCTGTGTGCGAGCTCGACTATGGTTGAGCTCATCGGCGGACGAGGTCACCTTCGTTTTGAACGCCGCCCTTCGCCGGTTCTGGTCGAGCATCGTCCTCTGTACAAGATTTGCCAACTCCTACTCGTGCTCCACCTATCGTCACGAGGTGGTAAGTCCACGCTGCCGCGGCTGCATTTGTTCAACTGGGCGCTAAAGCGCACCGACCGAATCCAGAAGTTGGTAGATGCAGCAAAGGCGAAGGTGCTGCACATCACCGCATGGGGCTTCGACCCTGTCGTTGCTATCGCAATCCGCTACGCCGTAGCCGAAGATCTACTTCAAGCAACGTCCACCGGCTACCAAATTACCGAAAATGGCCTGTCCTTCATTGCTGAGGTACTCAAGGACCCGGTCGCGTTCTCTAGTGAGCGAGCTCTCCTGAAGGAAATTGGCAAGGACATCACTGAAAACATGGTCGAAACAGTTGCAAAGGGATGGGAATCGGCATGAACATCCTAGCCATCAAGCTAAGGTTAGCGACCGAAAACGGAGACTTCGGGTTCCAATTCGAATTCAGTCGCGGATTGACAGTCATTCGCGCAAATAACTCAAGCGGCAAGAGCACCCTGTTCAACTGCCTCATGTACGGCCTGGGGATGGAAGAACTCGTTGGCGGCAGAGGCGAAAAGGTTCTGCCGTATGCTGTCAAGGACTATTTCCTCCAAGGCGACGAGCGCGCCGAGGTAGTTGCGTCCGAGGTGTTCGTCGAGCTCGAGAGTTCCTCAGGGAAACGTGTCACCCTGAGGAGAGCGATCCGCGACACCGTCCGAAGCCAAAAGCTTGTCGAAGTTTTCGACGGCGCTCACTTGACCGCTGGGACTGCGCTTGGCACCCCAAAGCCAACGTACCTTTTCGACTCAGGGAGTGCGCAGAAGCAGGAAGGGTTCCATCAGTTCCTTGAGCACTTCATGGGCTACCACCTTCCACAGGTTGCTACGACGTCCGGCGGGATGGCCAAGCTCTATCTGCAGACAGTCTTCGCGGCGCTGGCTGTAGAGCAGAAGCGGGGTTGGACCGACTACATCGCCAACATCCCTTTCTTTGGGATACGCGATGCGCGAATTCGAGTCACAGAATTCTTGCTTGGGCTCAGCGTGTTCGAGCGTCAGGCCAAGCGCTCAGAGCTGGATGCGGAATCAATGGCAATCGACTCGGATTGGCGTCGAGCGTACGACACCTTGCGCCAAGCGGCTACGACCAACGGCTTGGTCATCGAAGGTCTATCCGGGACGCCGACCGCCCTGCTTGATGCCGCGACTGTCCAGTTCGTGAAGTCGAACGGTAGGACGCAGACGTCCCTTGCCGAGCATGTCAGTCAAGCTCGGGCGGAGCATGCAGGACTCGGTGGGAAGGCCGAAGCCTATGGAAAAGCGTCTGGCGCAGAAGCCCTCAAAGAACTCGAGTCGGCAACAGCCGAGCTTCAGCGACTGAGTGTGTTGCATGAGCGAGCTACCGCCAACCTCACACTGCAGAAGGCGTCGCTGGACGAATTGCGTAACCTGCTGGCAGAAACAAACGAGGACTTGGATCGCAACAAAACTGCGCTCAAGCTGCGTGTCCTCGGCGCGCAAATGGAAGTTGAGGTGGCGTCAGACCATTGTCCGACGTGCCATCAGTCCGTCGACGACACATTGTTGTTCGGCATCGTTTCGGGTCCGCAGATGGACCTGACCACCAACGTTGAGTATCTCGAGAGCCAACGTCGCATGCTGCAGCGTCAAGTTAACGGCGCGCAGGAAGAGATTCGTCAATCAGAGATTGCAGTCGCAGACGTAGCCGGTCGCCTCGCGGCGAAGCATGACTATCGCAATTCGTTGCGGGGCGACGTGAGCACTGGCGCGGCAGAGTCACGTGCCATCGTGCGGCGCCAAATTCAGATCGAGCTGGAACTGTCTAGTCTTCAGGCATTCGAAGCCCAGGCTGCGCTTCTACTTGAAATTTTTGGTGAGGTCGCCAAGCGGCTTGCAGCCAACCAGTCCGCTCGAAGAGATCTTCCCAAAGATGCGTACGGCCCGGAAGACCTTTCCAGAATTGGTCTCTTCGAGAAGAACTTTCGCGGCAATGCGAGCTCGTTCGGCTATGAAAGTGCTGAGATTAAAGACATCCGCATTAGCCTGGACACGCTGACCCCCATCCTCTCTGAGCTTGAGCTACGGGAAATCAGGTCCAAGGTCCAAACCAGCCTAACAGCGGATTCGAGCGCCAGCGATTTCGTGCGCCTAATCTGGAGCTACCTGCTCGCGCTTTACCAGACGTCGGCGACGCGAGGGTTTGAAGGGAACCACCCCGGGTTCCTTCTTATGGATGAACCTGGCCAGCACTCAATGCGCTCCAGCAGCCAACACGCGCTGCTGCAACTGCTGAGTGGAGCATCCCGCTTGCAGTCAATCGTTGCCGCCTCGTTTGACGAAAATGAATCGGTGTTCCTTGAAGCGACTGCCGGCCTTAACTTCAAACTCATCCGATGGGAAGGTAAAGTCATCCAGCGCCTCTAGTAGGCTTTCAGCGGCTGACTGCCAGTCACGGCATCGGCTAGAGGGCGCTACTGCTTCAACGAGTTTGAGCGCTGGCAACGTCCAGAGCGCGCCGGGTACTGAAATCAATGCTAGACCCGTCGGTTCGAACCACGAAGAAGCACGACGTGTGACCTGGATGATCGCGGTTCAAGCGCCGCTCGAAGTGTGCAACTCCGAGGCCGGTCTTGGTTGATTGCCCTTCAGGAACTACAGAGTCATAGACTGCGAGCAGCGCTTCTAGGTCCGCTATGTCTGAAGCGTCTAGCACGCGGCTCCCGTCGGCGTAGCGCCCCAGCATGGCTTTGAAATGTTCAATGGCGTCGCCCTTTTTCGACCAGCTTCGGCCGTTGGGCAGCGTTATGGGAACTGTCTTGGCCATGGTTACTCGCTTGTCCTGAGTACGGGAGTGGGGATACGCAGACACCCGATCAAAAACAGCGTCGGCTCTACGACCGAAAGCATATCAGCAAGCATCGACGCAAGATCGGCCTTGCCTAGCCTGCGAAGTCCCCTTGCGATGTATGTCAGCAGGTTGGCTTTTGAGCGGAGATTGTCAACCGCTCAGACGCAGGTCATCGGCCTTCGCATGGGCCAACGGGCTGTCATACTGCTCCGGAAAATGGCTGTCAGATGGTATCTGCATTGATGATTTCGTCCGGCGTTAGGCGTCGGGTGCTTTTGGATCTAGGGCGATTGCAGGCTTTGTATATGGGCTTTCGCGATCGCTTCAGGGCACTGTGCCGAACGTGGCGATCGTGAAAGGAGAGCGAAATGTTGTCAATATGGACGAGCGAATCAGGTCAGCGAGTGTCAACATGATTGGACCTGATCGCCCTGCGGCCCGGACACCGTGCACAACTGCTCTTCCGTGAATGCGCATGGCTCCGATGTCGTGGCTGCTTGGCGTCTGATCGTTGATGCGTACAGGTCAGGGCAATGAAGGAGGATTGCAGTGCGCGTAGTTCAATATTTTGTCTGCGCTGTTTGGGCGACGGGTATGTGCTCAACTAGTTTCGCAGCCGACTGTGTTGTCGATGCCTGCCCAGTTGAATCCACATGCCAGGTCGTGAAGACGGGCTGCCCAGGGGCGCAATCTGATTCCACTTGTTCTGCACGGCAGTGTGTCTGGAACAGGGACTCTGCGGCAGGCATGTGCCTTCAGGTGACAAGCCTCTATAGCGCAGAATTGGCTCGCTCAGACAGCGGTCAAACAGGCGTGTCGGCTAAGGTCTTCCAGTTGTCTCGCCGATGTGCCGATACGGTGATGCCAAAGAAGTACTGGCAATGCTTGCTGGGGCACATGAAGTCTCATGCCCTGGCTTTCTCCGTCGCAGATTCCCAGTGTCGTCATGGGGTGGTGGACTGACGGGTGATGTGCGTGCTGCAGGACGCCACAACGGTAAATCCAGCCAAGCTTGATAATTCCGAATCGTGCCGTGTTGGCCCATGGGCCTCCAGCATGTCATCAATAGCTATGTGGGGCAGAAATCATGGACGGCCGCGGCAACACCAATCATGACCAGGTCAGTAGTGACGCGGTGCTCAGAAAGATCGGCCGCAATGTGGTGCTGTTTCAGCAAATCGAGGGCCTTCTGAAATTCTTGGTGGCCAATCACAAAGTAGATGGCAGCACTTCGACCTTGGAGGAGCGGCGCCAGCACCGCGTTGAGAAAGCGCACAAGCAGACCATGGGGCAGTTGATCGAGCAGTTTTCAGACGGGATTCTTTCCGATGCCGGTGAGCCATCCCCAGAGCCAGAAGACGTGACCGAAGTTTGGATGTCATTCACGTTCACAACTTCTGGTGACAGTGCTTTCTACGAAACCCAGCGTGCCGACATGAAGCGCATGGTGGACGAGCGCAATGATCTCATTCATCACTTCCTACCCCGGTGGGAGCCTGAGTCAAGCGAGCGCATGGTTGAGGCCGCCACCTACCTGGACGAACAGCGAGCCCGGGTACTGCCCATATTCGAGCACCTTCGCACCGTCTGCATGTCGATGCGGGACGCGAGGCAATCCACGGCGGAATTTTTTGCATCAGAGGAAATTCAGCACCAGTTCGAACTGCTCTTGTTGCAGCACAGTCCATTGGTGTTGATGCTGCAGGAGGTAGCAGCTCAGAAGAGTCGTGGCGATGGTTGGGCATACATTGCTGATGCCGGTCGCGTTGCCTGGCTTCAAGAAACTGATGCCGTCACACACATGAAGGAGCGCCATGGGTACGCCACTTTGAAGAAGCTCGCTGCGGCATCTGGCCTCTTCGATTTGTTTGACGAGCCCTTGGCGCATGGCGGGTTTCGGACTCTCTACAGAGCGCGGTCAAGCCCAGCGCTCAACCCCGTCGATGAAAATCCTTGATCGCCAGCCCCATGAGTGAGCCGATCACCAAAGGCACGCATGGCACCATCAGCGGGTGCAATGTGATCGGCAGCACAAAAGCCAGCATCGTCGCGCAACTGGCCAGGATGGCCAAGCAGACATACAGCGCAAACATCTCGGGGTTGTGGTGCAAGAACTCTTTGGCCTTGACCAGCCGCACAAAGTAACCGTCAACCATGCCGGCCGCTGCAAAGACCAGCAGCCAGGGCAACCACTCCAGCAACAAGGCCAGCCGGAAGCTGGCGAGCAGCAACAAGGCATCAATCGACCTGAAGTAGGGGTTGTTGAACAAGCGCTGGTTGACCGAGGCCATCTCGCGCCCGACGGCTGCGTTCATGTTGTTCACGGGCGCGCTGTCTTTCGACGAGGGGATCGGCGTTGATCGCCGCGCTGAATCCTGCAAGCCGATGGCGCGTGACAGCATCCGTGTGGCGGCTTCCTCACCCCAGAACCCAGCAGCCATGCCGTACTCCGCGCGAAGCTGCGCAACGAAGCGCTCGGGCGGGTGCGCTGAGGGCACGTAGAGCAC
Organism: Aquabacterium sp. CECT 9606; assembly: GCF_918741295.1. Classification (GTDB taxonomy): domain Bacteria; phylum Pseudomonadota; class Gammaproteobacteria; order Burkholderiales; family Burkholderiaceae_C; genus Aquabacterium. The sequence goes on along the minus strand of NZ_CAKKNB010000003.1, from coordinate 792,085 downwards.
CAGCACCAACAGGGCGAGCAGCGACACCACGGCAATCGCCCTGATCATGGCGGGCCCCCACTGCGCTGCTTGGCACCCGGCGCATCCGGATTCAGAATCGGAAAGCGCCCCTTGATGATCCGGCCACCCGAGACCGAGGCGAAGTACTGCAGGTTCGGCAGCTTGCCCAGCACATCGGCGGGCACCATTTCTTCGAAGCTCTCGGACAGTTGGGTTGAATAGCTGCTGGAGAAATCACCGACGTGGGTATCAGCGCCATGCCCCAGTCCCACCCGCATGGAATGGATGGCGGTTTTGCCAAAGGTCTCGACGATGAAGTCCTGTGTCGGCCTGTCCTTGGAGCGCATGGCAATCAGGTTGTTCAAGTTGCCCAGGGCCATGCGTGCGGCCGCCTCACTGCCCAGGCGCTTGGCCAGGTCGGCCAAGGTCTGCATCGCGCAGGTGGTGTAGATGCCGCCCTCAGCGCCCTTGTTGAGGATTTCGATCAAGGGCTGGTTGATGACGTTGGCCACCTCATCGACAAACAAGGCGATGCGCCGGTAGCCGCCCAGGTTGTAGCGCATGCCGGCCCGTGCGGCCAGGTCGGCCAGCGCCAGCGCGCCGATGGCCGAGGCCACAGAGGGATCGGGCAGCGAGTCCAGGCACATGTACAGCACATGTCCGCCCCGCTCGATTTTCTCGAAGTTCATGATCGGGCGGGTGTCATCCGCATCAAACGGGTCTGGCGACAAGGTGCGCCCCAGATCACCGGACGTCAGCATGGACAGCACCGGCAGCAGGTTCGCGGTGATCTTTTGGTAGTGCTCGCGGTTGTGCCTGAACGTGCGCACCTGCGCATCAACCACCTTGCTGCGCTGTGGCTGGGCCACATGGTGCTCGTAGTAGGCGACGAAGGCCATTAGCTCATGGCTGGCGGCTTCTGAGGGCCTCTTCATGTTCCCGCGCTGGGCCTCCTGGATGAGCTTTTTCATCTCGGGCTGCTCACGCCAGTTGGGCCCCATCGTTTCGGCATAGAAGCGCCGCAGGGAGCCTTCCAGCACCGGCTCGATGCCCCCTTCGATGTAGCGCGTCAGCTTGGCTAGGTTCGGGCGCTCTTCCAGCTCGACCAGGCCTTGCACCACCACGTTCACGGCATCCCAGCCAAAGGCCGAGAAGGCACCCGCCGTGTCGGGCGGCATGATGGATTGGATGCGCGAGGCGATCTCGGTCGGCTTTTGCCAGTTGAAAGTGAAATCCAGCCGCACCCCCACCTCGGGAAAGGCCGGGTGAAATTCCATGAACGTGTCAGGCTCACGCCAGTCCTGGCATGCCCGCTCGACCACGCGCTTGAGGCGGCGGCTGTTCTTGGGATCGATGACGATGACGACATCGTTGCGGCGCACCGCCTGGGTGATGAGGTTGGCCAGCGCCACACCTTTGCCCGATTGGGTGGTGCCCACCAGCAGCGTGCCGCCCTCGAAGTTCTGCAAGGGGCGGTGCAGGGGCACCTCGCGGGGTTCCACGCCATGGATGTAGGCCAGCCCGATTTCGGCATCAGGCTGCGGCAGGCTGTCATAGCCCAGTAAATTCAGGAGGCGTGGGGAGACCGCGAAATCGCGGTAGTCGATCTTGGCCAGTTCGTACAGGCGCTGCGAATGCACCGGCCGCCACTCAAAGCCAAAGCCCAGGAAGACGGCATTCGGGTTGGTGCACCACTGTGCCTGCACCTGGGTGCCCATCACCTGGATGCCATGCCCGGCGAGGGAGGCGCGCAGGATCAGAATACGCAGCGCCTGCGACACCCGCAGGACGGCCATGGCAAAGCAGGTGAGCGACAAGGGCAGGGCGAAGGCGCGCGGCACCTGGCCAATGACGCCCACCACCATGAAGAAGACCAGCGCCAGGCCCCAGACCAGGCCAGCGTAGACCTCGTAGGCATGTCGCCATGGCATCTCGTAGCGGCGGATGAACATGTCATGGCTCCTGGTCGGCGGGCAGGGCAAAGCCCGCCAGTTCCAGCCCGCCAACGAAGCGCGGGTCGATTGTCAAACCGACGGTGGGTACGCCGTTGAAATCTCTTGATGACGTGGGCGGGGCCTTGGCGCTGATGCGGGCCAGCATGCGCACCTCCGTCAGTGCGCGCAAGACCAGTGATGGCTGTAGCCCTCGGCGCTCGAACTCGCTCACGGGAACAAACAAGCCATGGGCCACGGTGCAGCACTTTGCCGGGCCTGCGCCGGTGTTCAAGGTGTGGATCACCTCAACGAGCACATCGCGCACGATGGGGTTGAGCCGCATGGGTGCTTGCAGGCGGAATGAAGCTGGCGGCGTGGGCTCGGGTTCGTTCACCAACTCGGCAGCGGCTTGTGTCGGTGCTTGGGTTGCTGAGTCTTGTTCGTCAGGCGGTGTGTCTTCTATAGGAATGAGCGGTATCTGAGCGTCTGGCTCCGTGGTGGTGGGTGGCTCTTGCGTGGTGGGTGCCTTTGCGGGCGCGACAGGGGTGGCCACGCTCGCCATGCGCGTCAATTTCTCTGCGAGCGGGGCGGTTTGTGGGTCTATGCCTGCAAACAGGATGGCGGCTGATGTCAGCTTGACGGCCTCAATCTTGATCTTCGAGCCTGGAGGTTGGATGGTCCAGGTCGGCTGCTCCGATGCGGTGGGCTCAAACACCCCCGCAGACAGGAGCAAATCCATGATCGTGGCCGGTGCTTTGGGAATGCCTTGCAGTTGCTCGGCATCCAGCAGCTTTTGAATGTCTTCGGCGGCATGAGGCCAGACCAGAAACAGGCCATCCACAGCCAACCACACGCGGGACTTTTCGCGGTTGGCCTGCCATGCCGAGTGGGTGCTGGCCAGATGCCTCAGAGCATTGACCAGGTAGCGCTCAAGATGCGATCCATATTGGGGTGAGCCATGGCGATCGGCATTGGCGACAAGGTTGCGATCGATCACCAGCGCCAAGGACCGGCGCACAAGTTCGTCCAGCACGTTGCGTTCGCGGTAGACCGAGATGCCGCTGATGCTGGCCATCAGGTGTGGCACGATGACCGAGTTGTCCTCGGCCAGGTACTGCATGACGGCGGGCGGCACCACATGTGCCAGCGCGAACAAGCCCAAACCACGCGCCTCGATGGCATGGGGGCGCCAGCGCAGGAAGTAGCGGTCCGCATGTTGGGCGGTCAGCCAGTCGGACAGAGGGAAGAGGTAGCCGGGCCACACCGCGCCGGTGCCATCGGTCACGATGACGTGAGTGAGCACGCGATGGGCTTCGCTGCACAGCCCCGCGATGAATGTGGCCAGGCGCCAGCGCGGTTCCAGATGGCGTCTGGCTGAGATAGTCGAGCGCCCGGAAAAGATGTGCGCGTCGGTGCCCTGCAAGGCGAAGAACCCGACCTCCATCCCCAGATGCAGCAGGCCACCGGGCTTGCTGAAATAGTTGTCGGCTGTGGCAGGCAGCAGGTGGACTAGATCGGCATAGCGCCTGATCAGCGACACCACCGTGGCTTCGAAGTCTTCCCGGTCCGAGCCATGGCAAAGCTTGATGCGTGCCAGCAGCGCTGCTTGCTGAAGCAGCAGTTCGTCGACGGGCAGGGCAGGGAAGCCCGGGTCGGACGATGCATAGGGACTGCTGACGCCGAGTTGGCCTGCCATCGCATGCTTTCAGAAATGCCTGGGCCATTTTTAGCAAGGACGGGGACGCGGTCACCGGGCAATGCCAGGTATTTGGTGGTGCTTTCGAGTTTGGCTTGGGTTCGGGCCTTTCGATTTCAGGTCTGCGGCGAAGGATGCACTGCTACCCTCTTTGCTGGGGTGGCTCGGCGCAAGGCGACAGACGGTGTGATGTCTCTTCGGTACTTCAAATGGCTTATCAGATGAGTTCCATTTTCCAGAGCCAGTTCATCATGCTCTTGAACCGCTCTTCGTCGAGCAACTGGCTGTGGACGGACGTCCTGACCGCCTCGATCGATGCCGCGTGGTTGCCGCTTACCGGAAATGGAAAACTGGTGTGTTGGGCAATCTCGGGGTCGAATCGGAGGGATTTCAGGATTTCTGGGATCACATGCCTGAAGATCTCCCGGAACTTGTGGCGCTCTCGGATGCTTGCGTTGCCCAAGTAGTCCTCAATGATTCGTCGTGAAAACTCGATGTGACGGATCTTGACCGAGTGATGCTGTTTGAAAATTTCCCTTGTGAGCGGGTCAATGCCTGAAGCCTGCGTGGCGTACATCGCCCCCGAATCCACCATCCAACCGATGATCAAGGTGCCTAGAAGCCCCACGCAAGGATGCATCTCGGGAAAGAGCGCGGATGTTTGTGTGTAAGCCGGCAGTCTTTGGAAGTAGGGCAGGTTCGCGATTTGGGTGAAGCGTCTGAAGATCAATGTTTGAGTGATCTCCTCCAGCGCGTGCACCAGCAAGTAGTCGTGTACGGACGAAGGCAGGCTGTTGCTGAATTTGTTCAAATAGCCCACAAACAACGAGGGTACGGTTCGCTTCAATTGAATGAGCAATGAGATGTCGCGGGCTGTCTCCAGCCAAGCGGTCTCCAGCCGCTCGTCACTGGAGAGCGCTTCGAAGAACGTGGTTCCATACAGCCACAGCTGGTCGAGCCGTTTGGGCAGCATCTCGCGGTCCACGCCCATGTTCCAGGGCAAGGCAGTCTCCAACTCCAGCGGATGCTGGTGAGACTTTTTCAACAACTGCGAAACGAGCAGCATGGTGTCCTGACCGATCGGCAGATCGACTTCTCGGGACTTTCTTGTGCCATGCAGCCAGAAGATGCGTTCGAGCCGCTTGCCGATGACGGGGAACTCGATGTTTGTGAAAAAGCGCAGGCGCTGAACCGCTGACAAGTCGGTGAAGGTCATGGATGGTTCCCGCAGATCAGCGTTTTGTTCGCAACCGCCCCGATCCAGATGGCGATGGCAGGCGAAGGCCCGGCCACGTGACTTGCGTTCGATGACGCATGCTCCACGAGTTCGTGTACTGCGCCGTCATGCAGGTCGCCCAAAAGACAAGAGAGAGGGGTTGCTTCAGACAGGATGACAGAGCGCATGAAGCTGGCAAATTGTTCGCGGCTGACCATCGTTGGCCTCAGTCGATCAGGATGCCGATATCGGCCGTGCGAGCCACCTTTTGGAGCAGTCCCAGTTCGATCCGCATCAAGACGACCTCTTCGGCAAGTACCGACAGCGTGAACGTGCCGTACTTGCCCACTTTCAGATGGCGAATGGAATAGGCCACATCGCAAACGTCGGCGGGTTTGTGAAAGACCGATTCAATGGCCGACTGGTCGTACTGAACCTTCTGGCTGAGCAAAGCCAGGCCCTGTCCGCATGCGGTTGGCTCACCGCCTTTGCGTTCATGCGAGAAAAAATGAGCGATGACCACGGAGGAGAGAACGATCCAGAAATAGGTGATCTCCGGAAACGCGTTTTTGAATTGATCAAGTTTGTGGTGAATGAGTGACCTGTCCAGTTTGATGAAGTTGCCGATCTTGGCGTCACTGTGATCGTGGTCCCAAATGCTGATCAACTTTCCATTGAAACACCTCCGCCCATTGGCGGTGTAGAAGTACTCGATCCCCTCGGCGATTCGGATCACGCTGATGTCGTCGGGAGGCCTCTGCCATGTTGTGGCCCTGAATTGGGCGGTGAACTCTCGGCATGGTTTCAACAGGCCTCGTTCTTTCAATTCATCAGCAGCACGCTGTTGGCATTGAAGCAATGCGAGCATCGCTTGCATTTGCGGGGGTTCGGTTTGGACATGGCTGCAACCATGTGAGCCGGGGCGGGCATCTCCCCAGTCACGCGACAAGGTGTTCCATTCGACGGGGCTGATGTCTTTGATCATCTGTTGTTCTCAAGGTATGGCGGACGGCATCACGCGGGAAGCGTTCAAGTGCTCACCGAATAAAAATCAGCCCCCCACCTATTCGGAGCAAATCACACTGACTGCCGGGGAAAAGACAGAAAGCAGCGGCCCTATAGCAGAAACCCCGAATGGGTTGGGTCCGGCGGGGGACTGAAAAACTCAATGCAATCAAGAAACAAGCAGAGCCATGCGGTTCGTGAAAACTTATCTGGGACGCGCCGTGCAAGGGCATCAACACACCATCCACTCACCCTCAACAATTGCCCTAACTGAAGGGCCATTCACACGTCCTGATTTGCCTCTACCGTGTGGGAGCGCTGCATCACTCCCTGATCCTTCCATGGCGTTCACCTACACTGGTGGCGCTACTTACGACCTTTGTTCCAGAGGAACGGATCGCTCGTTGATGCTTGCCTCGTAGGTGTTTTGTTCTTAAAAGATTGGAAAAACACCATTGGCTGACCCCATAAATCCAATCTTATAAGATCGTTTTGTGCAATGTTCACGAGAAAAGTATCTTTTAAGATCTGTTTCTTGTCAACATCTTGCGTAAAAGAATCTTTTAAGGTTCTTTGATTTGTTGCAACAATCTGCGTCGTTTGTTGCGAAGGGCGTCGATGGTGCGCAGCGGCGAGCCGCCTCGTATGAACAACTAAAATGAGCCATGAGCAACCCAGACAACATGGATGACCTCCATAGCGGAACTGCGCTTCACCGAGACATCACGCGCCAAATGGCTGCCTACCTGGAAGGTCGAGGCGTACCTGAGCGAAAGCAGGCTTCGTTTGTGTCGGAAGTCACCGGCTTGTCCATGGCTCAAGCCCGCAGAAGGTTGGGTGAGGGGCCCGGTTGGCTGATCGAAGAGATCATCTTGATCGTTCAGCACTTCGAAGACTCGATCAGCACATTCTTCGGCGCAACCCCACTGGCGAAGACGCCATCGGCAAATACAGCCTGTGAGATGCGCATTGGCGACACGTGGTACGGCGCCAGGGCGGTCATTCGCAAGCTGGTCGAGCGGCCCAAAGTTGGCCAATTGGTGGCGCTGCGTGGTGCGCCGCGTTGGAAAATCATCCCTTACACAGCAGGCGCTCATTCGCCCAGCGAAGAGTTCTTCGAAGTTGCCGATCTGACGGTCCTTCCCAAGCCCAGCGAGAACGTCTACGTGGCTGTCCTGGACGATGACGTGTCGGTGGCGAGCGCCGTACGGGACGCCTTGAACGCCGGAGGCTTCACGGCCAAGGCGTTTTCATCCGAGGCCGAACTGGCGCCAGAGTTGGATGATTTCGATGTTTACATCATCGACTTTCTCCTGGGCCCAGGGAAGGAAACCGCTTCCGCCCTCGTCAAGGGCATCCGAGCGAAGAAACCATCAGCCCCGATTCTCTTGCTGACGGGACAAGCCAGGGAGACGCTGCGCGCCGAGATCGCCAATCTCGTGAGCACCTTCGATGTGGAGATCCACGAGAAGCCTGCTCAGTTGATGATCTTGGAGTCCGTCATCCACCGGTGGCAGAGCAAGCGAAGCAGTCATCCCCAATGAGTTGGTCGGGCTTCAAGTTGGCCAAGCGAACGGGCAACGAAGCTGGCGCCCGTGCACAAGAAAGCGCCTTGGTTGTCGGGCTCATTGAAGTTGGTGGCGCGCTGGCGGCGCTCATCGTTTGGGCCACAGGCAAGGCGCTGGGCCAACTGTCTCAGTTCGATGCCGTGGGCCTGCCAGTGCTGATCTTGTTTCTGGCCCTCATGGGCGTGGCAACCTGGGCCCGTCCAGCGCTGATCATGCGCAGCAGGGCATTGGTGCTGATCGTGCTGCTGGCCTACTTTCAGTCGTCGCTTTTCGTCGCCTTCTTTTGCCACCCCCCGTTGGAAGATGATTCGGCCATCAGTCGAATCGGTCTGGCCACGCCGCTGTTGTATCTGGCGTCGTTTGCCCTGCTGCTGCGCAGATCGCATGTACTTCCCCTGGTCCAGGCCATCCTCACGGCGCTCCAGTGTGCCGTTGTGCTGATCTTCTTTCGCAGCCACATCGGACCCCAGACCACTTTAACGGTGGTGACGCTGATCGTCATTCAGCCCTTGTATCTGGCCATCCTGTTCTGGATCGACATGCAACGGCGACATAACATCGACGCGCAGCAAGCTGCCACAGCTTCCAAGTTGATGGTCCTTGGCATGATCTCGCATGAGTTGAGATCTCCTCTCCAAACCATCGTCGCCGCGCTCGACTCTCTGCAGCGGCGATTCAACGAATTGAACCTGCCTGCCTCTGAGCTTCAGAATATCCTCCGCATTCGATCGTCGTCCGCTCAGCTCAATTCGCATTTGGCAGACTTGATCGTCATCACCAAGCAGGCCGTCGGGCTTGCGCCTGCGATCGAAGAATCGTTTCGATTGGACTGGTTGCTGATGGGGCTGGTGGAGAACTACCGTGGCGCCGCGCGGGATCGTTCGACGGACATCGTCCTTGATATTCCAGAGGCATGCCAGGCGGTGGTCGGTGATTCGATGCGGGTGCAGCAGATCATGAACAACCTGCTTAACAACGCCGTGAAGTACACCAAGAAGGGGCAGATCGATATTGCCGTTCGCAAGGTGGCCTCGGGTGTCGAACTGATCGTGCAAGACACGGGCATTGGCATCGATGAGACGAAGGTTCCTGAAATCTGGAAGCCTTATGTGCGGCTGTCGTCCGATCCGAGCGTGGCCTTGGCTGAAGGCAGCGGACTGGGCTTGACGGTGGTCAGGCTCCTGGTGGACATGCTGAAAGGCGAACTGCGCCTGGAGAGTCGGCCTGGAGAGGGCACCAGGATTTCACTCAGCCTTCCGCTGCATCTCAAGCCGAGTCCCTGAGCTGCTTCTCTTCCAGGGTGATGCCTGCCACTTCGAAGATCGTTTGCGCAAGCTGCCTCGAGGAAAAGGGCTTGACAAGATAGGCATCCATGCCTGCTGAAAACGAATGTTCCTGCTCGAATTCGCGGGACAGCCCAGTGAGTGCGACGATGGGTACAGGCACCAGCCCTCGTTGAGCCTCCTCCTGCCTGATGCGCCTGGCGGCCTCAAAGCCATCAACCCCGGGCATTTGGCAGTCCATCAAAACCACCTGCGGGCGCGGCATGGCCAAAGCAAGCGCACATGCGGATTCGCCTTCCAGCACGTGGTTGACGCTGGCGCCATAGTGCTCAAGCTCTTCGATCAGCAGATGCGCGTTCACCTCGTGGTCTTCCGCGAGCAAGATCCGCAGTCCATTCAAGGCTGCGAGGGCAATGTCCTTGTCGCAGGTCCTAGCGAGGGACGAATGTGTGAGCGGCGTGGCCCGGGTAGCTTTTGCAGGTGCAGGTGCAGGAGCAGGTGCAGGTTGGGGGATCAACGCTGGTGCCGGCCTCTTCAGGTCAGAAGGCCCAATCGAGCGCCTGCGAAACAAATCCATTGTTATTTCCCCTGAACGTTGCAAAGGCAATACCGGCACTCACAAACACTTCCCTGGATACTTCACGGCACTGGCGCGCATTTATACAGAATCGGGTTGCAGGATGCAACCGAGGAAAATCCTCGCTCGGCAAGTGATGTCACCAGGAAGCCTGTTTGATCACTGACGAAATGGCTCTGGATTGAAATGCGCGCATGTTTGGGTAAACACGCTAAGCGGCCTCTGTTTGGTTGCCATTCTGTCATCGTGTTGTTGGCGTGAGGCAACGACCAATGCCTTTCGGCCGCCAAGGATGCATCCCCACAGGTCTTAAAGTCGCATGGGGTAGAAGGAGGTCCACTGCGGCATGCAAGGGCGAATACGTGTATGGGCATCTCGCTGACTGCGTCACATTGTGGGACGAAACATGAACCAGGACCGCTGTGTGGAGTGATATGAAAAAGTTGGTTCGCGCGTCAATCCAGATAATGCTCTCCGAGGTGCTGACCCTGAAGGTCTGTCTCGTGGCTGTCGGCTGGATCGGGCGGTTCCTATTTGGCAAACGCCTGTCGACGATCGTGCTTTTCTATCCCGCCAACCGGCGCTACATGGAGAGCGTGACCTTTGCTTGGTATGCACGCAGGGTGAAGTGGCGGCCCACGTTCGGTGGCTTCTTCATGACGCCGGATGGCGGTGGGTTGATCTTCGCCATGGGGGCCTTCGAGCACGAGTTCGCAGACGCTGAGAACCGGCAAAAATTGCTGGCGGTCCATCAGCGAATGGATGCCGTGGCCAAGCTCACCGGCATTGATGCCATTGCCTATTCGGGCGTGTTGCCCAGCGTGCTGGCAAAGAGTGGGGTCGAGCGAGAGCCCATCGAACTCGCCCGCACAGCCTGGTGGATCATTCAGGCCATTGATGAAGTAATGATTGAGGCTTCGCTTCCAGCGCATTGCCCGGTGGTCATTTTGGGATCGGCCGGGTTCCTGGGACGTCGGGTGATACAGCTTCTCCATGACCGACCGGATCTCACCGTCTTCGAGATCGACCCCGAACACCCTGACGACACTTGCCGTGACGGGGCGACCTTGCAAAGCCTTGGAGGAAGGCCTGCGCTCATCGTCAACATCTCGCGGCATCATGTGATGGAGCGCTATATCGGCGAACTCTGGGACGGCTCGGTGGTGCTCAATGAGGTCTATCCGGAATGCTCACCTGAATCCATCGTGGCACTGAAGAAGCGTGGGGTGAGGTACTTTCATCTGCAGGGTGTCAGGGCATGGTCAATGCCGCGTTTTCCTGGGGCATATGCCGGGGCTGTACCCTGCTGTGCGGCGTCGGCGGCAAGCCCGTCTTCTCGGAATCAAGCCGAACTGAAGCTGCTCGAGAAATGAGGAAATCGATACGCCACAGCTTCATGCGCCAGATGCGCGGAAGGCCGTTCAGGAACACCCGGCTTGAACAGGAGTTCGGGGCCGCCTATCACCTGTCCGGGGTGCGAACGGGATACGTCTTCTCTTTGATGGCGGCGCTGTCGTTTGTGGTGTTCTCCTGTGTGGAGTACTTTGCCTTTAAGCGCCCGATGACCGACACCGTCCAGGTGGTGCGGGCCGCGCTTATCCTGTTGTTCTTTGCCATCGGGTGGCACGCAAAAGTCCACACCGAAAAGTACGAGAAGAACTTCCACATCGTCGCGCCTGCGCTGATGGTGGTGTATGTGTCTGGCATCTTGTTCTTCGAGTATCGAACCCAGTTGTATGGGCATCCCGAGTTCTTCTATTTGTCCGTCAATTCGACGTGCATCCTGTTGACCATCGCGTGTTACTACTTCATGCGCTTGCCCATTTCGATCGCCATCCTGCTGTCTTTGCTGCTGGCCGCGCTCACGATTGGCACCGTTTACGTGTCCGGCGTGTTCAATGCCACCGTGGTCGGCCGGATGCTGACGTACATCAGCGTGTCGAATGCGGTGGGCTTCTGGATACGACGCATGTTCGACATGCGCGAGCGCCGCATCTTCCTGCAGACCAAGAGGCTGAAGAATGTCGCTGCGTTGAAGCAGCGCCTCATCGAGGCGGAGACAGCAGCTAACCGAACGAAGACCACGTTCATGGCCATGCTCAGTCACGAGATACGCACGCCCATGCATACCGTCACCAGATTGATGTCGGTCATGCAGAAAGACTTCGAGGGTCAATTGAGCGAAAAGAGGCTGAAGACTTTTCAACAGGTCGAACAGGCGTGCGATCAGCTCCTGGCCACGCTGGATGATCTATTGCACTACGCCATGCTAGGGGGCACGTCTCGGGATGACGGCGATTCGGAGTTCAAACTCGATGTGCTTCTAGTCGAATGCGCTCAGATCGTCGATCATTCGCGGCAGGAGAAGGGCCTGAAGCTCGCCATTGATGTCGAGCAGATCGCGGGCAAGATCTTTGCTGGCCAGCCACACAAGCTCAAAAGGGTGATTCTCAACCTTCTGGTCAACGCCATCAAGTTCACTGACCACGGTGAAATCAGGCTTGCGGTGGCCTCTCATGAGCTAGCGCCGAAGCGATACCAGGTGACGATCTCAGTGACCGATACAGGCATCGGCATTCCGGCGGCGGAACTCAAGAACATCTTCCAGCCGTTCTACCAGGTCGATTCGTCTTACTCGCGCCGATTCGGTGGAAGCGGCCTGGGGTTGTCGATATGTCAGGAGTTGATGAGGAGCATCGGTGGGGCCATTGCAGTCAAAAGCGAACCCGTAACGGGGTCGGCTTTTGAGGTGACCTTTCCACTGACCGAACGGTGAGTGGTTTCCAACTCACCGCAGGGTTGCTCACTGCGGCAGTTTGATCTTTTGCATGGACAACTGTGCGAACGGGACTTTGTCCAGCACGCTCAGATCAACCTTGCCCGGTGTCTCCAGCCGTGTGCGCAGATTGACCAATGTCTTGGCCGGCAAATCGGATGCAACCATGTTGGTCACGAAGGCCGGAATGTTCCCGGCTGGATCGGCCATGCCTTCCAGTTGAACCTCGGTCTCGTCGGCCGAGATGGGTTTGACCGTGAAGCCTGAATACAGGGTTTGGATGCGAACGCGATCCTTCTTGGTCGGAACGCGGTGCTGCTCGGCACTTTTGGCCGTGATGGCCACTGCCAGGGTCTGGGGATCTTGGTTGACGGTGACTCGGGCGACGGTGTCACGGTCGTCGGTGGGCCAGACCCCTTTGATCCAGATGTAGCAGTACGAACTGTCGGGGTTGTCTGTTGGTAAGGTCGAGTCTTCGAGCATGTTGTAGAACCACTCGGGGAAGGTCTCGCGCACCAGGATGACTGCCAGCACGTTCTTCATGGGCGCCTTGATGCGCGTCACGCCTTTGAAATACTTGAGGGATTCACCAGGTTCGCTCTTTGAGTAGAGCTGGACACCGTTGGTCTCTCCTGAACTCTGCCAATCGGCGGCAGAGGCCCCGATCGAGCCGAATGCAATGAGGATGGCGGCAAAGCAGTGGGAGAGGCGCATGGGAGGTCCTTTGCTGACGATCGCAGAAATTGTCTGACGACGAATTGACTAGGTTGTCGTGCGATCAGACCGCAATCGCACTGTCGATGGGCTACGACACGGCATCTGGCCGACCATCGCGCCACGCAAGCATGGCTTGGCCGACATCCGCACCTGCCTCTTGGCCGATGCTTCCCCTGTAAGTATTTGCTGCCAACGTAACCCTGTCGCTGCGAAGTCTAAAAGCAAAAGGGGGCAATTGCGAGGAATCCAGCCCCGAGGGGGCGTTGGGCGACAGCAACGTCGGTTGCCATCTCCTCATGCCCCCAATCCGGCCCAGTGGTGTGTCGGACGTAGACCAGTTGGCATGTTCCGCGCGCGATTTCCGCCTGACTATCGCGCGATCAGGCGGCGTGACGGGGAAATGATGCTTGCAAGCGGGGATCGGTGTCGTAGCGCTGAATCAGTTTACAGAAAGGGCATTCGTCGCTGGCAGGGGCCAGGGTACCAATGGCGGTCATGAACCTGCTGCTGCACACCGGGCAACTGAGAATGTCGAAAACGGGTGTGGGCGTCAGCCAGATCCCGTCGGTGTGCGAGGCCAGGTCGAAAGCCCGGTCGAAGCTGATTCGGTGCGGACCCTGGCAAATGGCCTGGTAGCCGCGGTAGGCGCTGATCATGGACTCGCCCGCGCTGAATCCGGTGTTGCGCAAGCGGTGGTAGATGGCGATAAAGATGGAGGCCTCGGCCCTGGCGATCAGGTTGGCACCGTGGTACCACTCCAGGGAGTTGGGCGGTCGGCCGCGCGGTATTGCTTGCGGGTCGTTGAAGAAGAGACGCTGAACGTCCCTCGGGTTCAGGCCGGTGATGTGGTGGATCGTGCGAACCCGTGCGCCCAACACGGCGCAGTCCTGGCCCAATTTGATGGCGCTGAGCTGCCGGTCGGCGCGCGTTGGCATCGCGGATCCGTGGATCAGCAGTGATGGGTGAGTGCCAGAGCGGGTGAGGCGGGCAACGGTCTTGGCGGATGAACCGCCGCAAGAGGAGCCGCCAGCGCCGCCGGTGCCTTGAGCAACGTGAGGAAATCTTGACGCGGAGGGAACAGGGTGCTCTGTCCGATGCGGATCACGAGAGACCACAACTCATCGTGGTTCAGGGCGCAGAGGTGATCGGCTTGGGCCGCATCAAGCGCGAACTTGAGGCAGGTTGATACCCGGTCTTGCGCGATACCCAGTCTGATGGCTTGAAGAATGTACAGATTGGTCAGTTGCACGTCGGTGAATTTAGTGGCGCTCATGGTCGGTCCTGTGGGTTGACCCGAATGGGGCATGGTGGCAATGCGGGTGAATGGCTGTCTTTTGGCTGGGCATATGGTTCATTCTTGATGTGGGTAAGGGCAGTTTCAGCTTACCCATCAAGTCCCATCTGAATCAAGCGCTGCGCCTGAGATCTACCTGCTTGCCATCCGCAACACCCCGGCATGTCTGCCGTATTCAACAGCCATGGTTCAGAAGTTGTTCAACGAACTGGCGCAGATGGCAGAAGCCATGCGAGGGCGTTCGTCCAGCCCATGAAAAAACCACCGGGCCTTGAGGCACCGGTGGTTGTGAAGGCCGCCTTATGCGGCTTGCGCCAGTTCTGTCCACTCCTTGGTGGGCAACTCGATCAGTTTGCCGCCCAGTGCTTCGAACTCGGTGGCGCGGTCATAGTCCTCGACCTCTTTTGAAAAGTGCGTGACCGCGTTGACCAGGCCGTATCCCGACAGGTCCCCCTCAGAGATCAGGTGACGCAAGACGCCCGCGCGCTCCGTGTCGTTGAGCGTGAAGCGCTGCGCCAGTACCTCGACCGTTTTGACGGGGTTGCCCACCAGTGGGATCTGCAAGGTCTTTTGCATCTTCTGCGCGGCCTGAAGGAAGGTCGCCTCAGACACTGCTGCCTGCACCACGTCACGCACCTTCAAGAAGAAGGCCTTGTCGTCAGCCTGCAAGGTGTCGTCCTTGAACACGGTGATATTCTCGTCCGAGCCCAGCGCCCGTCCGACATGGGTCTTGCGCAAGGCGCGGTCCGAGGCAATCAGGCCGTTGCGGCACACCAGCCGGAAAAGCAGCGGCTGAACGGACAAGGTGCCTTGCCCGACCTCCGAGTTGGAGATCACCACACCGGCCTGCACCACATCGCCGGGCGCCATCTCGACCTTCAATCGCGGCGTGACGCACTTGAGGTACATCCGCGTCTCGGTCAGTTCCACCGATTCGAAGCGCACCTCTGGCAACTGCTGCAGGATGGGCAGCACGCTTTCGGCCAGGTCGAAGTTGTCCAGCCTTCGATAGCGGTCCGACAGCACGGCACGGACGTTACCGTCCAGCGTGCGGATCATGCGCCGGTCGTCCTCGCTTTGCAGCCATGTGTTCACATTGCGGTCCAGCAGGACCGGTTGCTCGGCCCGCATGCGCTCGAAATACGCATAGGGGATCTTCAGCTTGTCGGCCAACTGGCGGCGTGCCAGCGGCATGACGCCGTAAGGCATTGGCTTTCCGCTCTCATCAATGACGAGCCGGGTCTCGCCTCGGTCATCGGTGTCGTGACGCAGCAGCGACGAGGGGACCACGAGGTCCTTCTTCGAGTGCAACTGGCGCTCCAGTTCACGGGCCAGGTCTGCAAGGGAACGTCCGCTTCTCATATCAAGCTCCTACTCTGAAAAGAAAAGCGGGGACGGCATGACCCACTGGCGGGGATGCACATCCCCGCCAGGGTTGATGACGGATCGGGCCTAAGCCGATCCACACAGGGCGCGATGACTTGCGCTTGAAACTCCAGGGCTGTCTTTGCCCTGCATGACGCAGGGCCTGGTGTGACAGCAACCAGTTGGGAAACCTTTTCGCCGCCACCGTCACGGTTTTAGACCGGCAGTGGCGCTGAAAAGGCGGGGGCGGCTTCTCAGCCGCGCCCCGTCGATAACGGCTATCGCGCTTCGGATGCTTCCTTGGCGCGCGCCAGCCACACATCGGCCCAATCGGTGCCGGCCGTCTTGGGCATGAACACCCGTACCAGACGTGGCCCGGTCTGGCGTTGCTGCTTCTTCAACCGGCGTGCGAGCGCGAACGCGAAGGCCTGACCATCGAAGTCGGCATCCGCGTCGTTGTCGGCGTAGATGCAGATGCTGCGCACCGAGTCGGGCAACCAGAGCTTTTCCAGGTTGCCCGCGCTCAGTCCTGCCCACACCGGCTTGCCGGTGGCTAGGTGCACGGCGATGGCCGTCTCGATGCCTTCTGCGATGGCCAACTCTTCGCTTGCATCGAACAGGCGCACCGCGGCACCGTTGATGCCAGAGGACAGCACCTTCTTGGCGTCCTTCATCCCGGCCTTGTGCCCGTCCTGAAGGTAGGTGCGGTGCAAGGTGACGGCATGCCCGTCCGGTCCCTGAATGCAGGCCAGCATGGCGGCGTACTCGGCCACCTTGCGGGGCTTGCCGCTGCCGTCCTTCTCGTAGTAGCCCAGAGCAGGATGCATGCGCAGTACCTTGGGGTAGCTGGGCAGGGCCAGGCCACGCTGGGCCAGATAGCTTTCCACCTCGTCGCCCGCTGTGATGGGCCTGGCTTCATCCCAAATTCGCTTGGCCAAGGCCTTCATGCTGGATGCCGATGGCTCCTGCGCGGCGGTGTGCCGCTCGGCGGGCACGCTGCCCACGCAACGCTCCACTTCGACCAGGGCGCTGTTGAAATCCAGACCCTTGACGGCCTGCAGCAGCTTGAAGCCGCCGCCCGCGCCACAGCCTCGGCAGTGGTAATTGCCCTCGCCGAACCTGTCGGTGTACTGGAAGCGGTCCGTGCCGCCGCACAAAGGGCAGGGCTGGTTGCGCTTTTTCAGGATGTGCTCGCCGACGCCCAGGCTGCCGAGGATCTCTGTCCAGCGGCCGTGGGCACGGCGCTTGATGTCCTCGATGCGGGCCGCGTATTCATGGTTTTGCATGAAGATCTCCGTGATGGATGAACCCACCTGGCGACAGGCCCAACCCATGGAGCGGGCTCGATGTGTCTGCCGTGGGCGAACAGGCGGGACAGGCCCCTCTTTGTGATGAGGCCCCATCCCGCGCGGTGACCGATGGCTGGCGGGCCAGCTCATGGGTCAGTCAATCAATTCAAGCGAGTGACCAGGCGCCGTGCCGGTCCCCACCGTCAGTTGGAAACACTTGCCGTGCAGCAAGGGGTACTTGCCCAGCCGCAACTCCTGCAACATCGAGTAGAGCGTCTGCACCGGATCGACCGAGCGCAAATGGCGGATCAGATCGGCCAAGTTTTCGCGGTCAGCTTCGAGGTCGCTCTCCATGAACTGCTCGTACTCGTTCATAAAGTCCGAGGCCTGGCGCACCGCTTCACCACTGTGCTCACCCCGAGGGATGTAGAGGCAGTCTTCGTGGAATAGGCCATCGTCCGTGATGACGACGCACTCGTCGCCCACCTGGATCTTGATCGCCTCGCAGAGGACCACGGTCGGCCAGATCCACCGGCCTTCCATTTGTGTGCGGTGCTGCTCGGCCACCACCTGGACATCCAGTGGCTCGTCTTCCAGGAGGCGCAGGTGGCGTTGTGCCCAATGGCCCGCGTCAAGCCCGAACGAATCGATCAGCACATGGCTCTGGGCTTGTGCCAGCATCCAGCGCGCTGTATTTTCTTCATTCAGCCAATCGAGGATGACCAGGGTGACAAGGCCGCTTTCCACGTCTTGGCGCTTGATCGGGACCTCCAGGCGTTGCACATAGTCGATCGCACCGCTGTGGCATTGAATGGGGTAGGCCGAGATCAGGCTGCACAGCTCGCACGGCAAGACATCCAAGTCGTTGAGCAGGTCCAGGTGGCCCCATGAACGCATCGCCGCATAGAACATGTCGGCGAATCGTTCAGGCGCAATCCGCACCTTGGCGGTTTCCAGGACGCGGCGCCAGTCGGCCTTCAGCTCGGCATCGATGCGCTTGCGCTGCACGTCCTCGTCGATCAGCTTGTCTCGGTCCGGCAAGCGGGCCATGAACTGCGTTGAATCCAGATGGACCACATTGACCTGATCCACCGCAATGTGAATCGGCTTCATCACGCAAAAACCCTGCAGGAACACCACCGTGTGGTGGTTGTGCAGGCCATCGTGCGTACCGGTGAGGTAGACCTTGCCCATCGGGCTGTCTGTCATCTCCAGATGGTCTTCGGCCAAGCGCCGCTGCAAAGGATCACCGTTGAACAGGACGGGGATCGGGAAGCCCAGGCACAGGGTCTCGATGCGCGACGCCAGGTCGGGCAGATCCACACCGTGCAACTCGACCTGCGTGCCGATGACGGCGTCGTCTGCCTCCGTCTGAACGACATTGAATGAGGCCCGAGCCAAGGCGGCGGCCGTGTCGATGTCTACGCGCTGGTTGCCCGATGCGATGACACAACGCGAAGCCGCGTAGAGGCACTTGGAGAAACCGATACCGAAGGGATGCTCGCTTGTGCCGGTGGCTGTATCCCAGCCAGACTCGTGAAAGCTCAGGAGCTTTTGGAAATCGTCGATGCCGCAGCCGTTGTCGTTGACGCACAAGACCTGAACGGCCGGGTGGTAGTTGATCTCGATGCAGGTCGCGCCAGCGCGGCGCGCGTTTTGCAGCAGCTCGGAGACGAGCGTGAAGCGATCGGTGAAGGCATAGCGCTGGTTGCGCAGGGCGCCTTCTTCATTGATTTGAACTTGGATGTGCATGATGTTTCTCCATGAATGCAGGCGGACCCTGGCCCCAGCGGGGCAGGCCCGCCAAAGGGTGAAGAGGAGGTCAGCCGGGATGGCGGACCGAGGGTGTGAAAAGTTGCCCCGCGCGCAGGGCTTCGACCACGCTGTGGTCGAGGAACTCATGGGGCAGTTGATGCTGTGAGCACAAGACTTGCCCCTGGTCACCCAAGCGTTCAACCTTGATGCCCATCGGATGCCATTGCACCCGGTAGGTCAGCCAGTCAGCGCCAGCGATGACGAAGATGCGGCCAGCCTGGCCGGTGAGGATTTCGCTTTCCTTGACTAGGAACTCGATGTCCCTGGGTTCGTGGACGGGCAGCATGGGGACGGCTTGCCTTTGGATAAATGCTGCTTGGTGCATGGGATGCTCCTTTCATTGAGGCAGTGCGGCGGATCGACCCTTGGGGCCTACTGAGTCAGATGAACAGGTCGCCTTGGTCGGCCATCTGCTTGAGCTGCTCGTTGATCCATTGCGGGTTCTTGGCCAGGCGGGCCTCGACCCACTGCGGATTGCGGCTGATGGCCTCGCGCACCCAATGCGGATAGCGTGCCAGCGACGCGGCCAGCCAGGGCTTCAGGCTGTTGCGGATGTGGTCGCGGATGTCTTGCGCGTCCACGAGGCCGCAATAGGCGATCGGAGAGAGCGGGCTACAACCGACCACGCGCAGGCAGCTCACGAACGAGAAGGGCTGATGGTCCTTCTCGCGCTCGGTGAAGACCCAGCGCAGCGTGTCGAACTTGTCTTCCAGCGGCGTGGCCGGATCGGCCAGTTGGGTGATCTCTTGCAGAAGCCGCCAATGCAGGAAGACGATGTCTTCCTCACTCCAGTCGATGTGCTCGGATTCGTCGTCGAACCAGGCGTTGGCAGCCGGGCTGTCGGGCAACAACCCGGTCGATGCGACCAGGGTGTTGATGAGGGATGTGCTCTTGTGTGGCATCGTGGTCTCCAATGGATGGTGGAGGCGCGGTGCACCACAGAGGAGGGCGAGGCCCCCACTGGGTGATGAACGGTCGGTGGTGAACCGACGGTGATGAGATGACTCCAGGGCTGGCTTGAGCGGACGGTTTAACCGTCCGGGATCGGTGTGCCAGCAACCGATCGAAGAAAGCTTTCGGGGGGAGGGCGCAAAGAGGTTTTCTTGACCGCGCCGTGCCCTCACCTCGGAAGCCGCTTCGACGGCATCAAGACGGTTTTCGCCGTCTGGGATCTCATCAACTCCTGGGCTTGCCTGGTTTGAATGCAGGGCCAGCTGCTGCATGTGGCCAAGGTAGTTCCAGTGCCAGGCGTGGTCAAGAGGCATCGGCGGCAAAACAGGGGCTGGCGTCGAAAGGGGCCAAAAATGCTGGTCATTCCCGGTGGTGATGCCATGGCGCGGTTTGCAAGATGGTGGTGACCCAGCCATCCAGGGGAGCGCGACATGCCCGACACACAGATCGTCAAGATGGACCAAGGCGGCGTCAACGCCCGCATCCTGGCCAAGGAAACCAAGGCCGATTTCCGCCGCATCGAGGCGGCCAGTGTGAAGATGCCCACACGCTTCACCAGCGCGGAGGGCAAGCGCTTCTTCGTTCGTCTGTTCAACACGCTGCAGCTCAACACCCATTTCATCTCGGTGATCGCGCGCACACGGCTGGACCACGATGACATCGCCAAGGTCGAGGCCACCATCCGGGGGCAGTTGGACGCCGTCAACGACAAGCTCAATGACGCCATCGACGCGGCTGAGGCGCTGTTCAAGGCGCATGGCATCACCAGCGTGGCCACTTACGACACCGTGCCCTTGGCGGTCGAAGTGGGCGTGCTGTCGTCCTTTGGCCGCCGCTACCTGGAGGTGCTGGGCAAGTTGGACCAACTGATGCCGCTGCTGCAGACATTGGAGATTCACGAGGTCATCACGGCCCAGGCGGTGGACGTTGAGCGCGCGGCCCTCAAGCGCCAGGTGCGAGACGTGGCCAATGGCGCGCGCAATTTGGCAAGTGGCTTGCGGCGTCGCATGAACGTCTTGGAGGGGCGTGGTCCTGGGGCGGGCAACACAGACGGCGGCAAGCAGGCAGACGATGTGGCACTGAGTGACCGCCACTTGGAGCAGGACATTGGTGAACTGGCGATACCCGAGATTCAGCTTGTGTCCGTCGAGCCTGCCGATGAGGAATGATCGGTGCGCACGAGATGAGGGAATGGCACAGCAGACGCCACGCACAACGGACCGACATTGCCGTCGTTTGACGTGGAACTTTTCCTGACATCCTTGCTGCTCACCATGCGCTCCAATATGGTGTCAACAGTCCCGTGCCCTGAGCGCTGAAACGCCAACTTTGAACGGGGAAATCCGCCAGCTTGTGGCGGCGTCGCAGTCGTTACCTGCCAATGAGGATGTTTGGCGTCCAGTGACGAACGCCTTGTTTTTCTAGATGAACATTCAAACACGGTTCGCCCGGAACGTCGGCCGTGCAAGACGGAGTCAAGCGTTCCTCGCGGCTGGCGCAAACCTGACCTAGCGCGACCGTTACAGAGCAGGTCATGTCCTTTTTCGGCGAACACCGAGACAAGGCGAGATCATGCGACAAGTCAATCACACCGCCAAGCTGGCTGTGACCGCTATTCCCTTTCCCAATTCTCTGGACATGCCAACAACCGGGTTTCATAGGCAAGTTCAAGTACTGAAACTGGTCCCCTTCTCTAAATCGACGCTGTGGCGGCGCGTAAAAGAAGGGACTTTTCCAAAGCCGCTGAAATTATCTGATCGTGTGACAGTTTGGCGGGTGGAGGACATCAAACTGTGGATCGACCAACAGGGCAGCAGTTGACGCACTGCTGCCCCCTCAAATGAGTGCTTCAAAGGATGCGAGGCGTCCGTCATGCTGTGATGTTGGGTAGTCGCTGCACCCATTCATCCTATGCGGAAAGCCCCGTTTTGGGGGCGGCGCTTGGGGGTAAAAATGGGGAGCGGCAGAGCATGAAATCAACGATAAGAGCAATGGACGGGGACAGGCAAAGTGGAAGAGTGCCATGTCATGCGAAGAAAATTCAGAGGCGGATAGAGACACCGTTTCACAGTCGATTCAAATGTTCAAAGCAGTGGTCAACGGCGAAACCTACGAAGCCGTTGCCGAACGCTTCTCGATCTCCCGGACGGCAGTCGAACGACGGATCAAAGCGATTGCAGTGAAGCTAAGTCAAGTTGCGGACATTGATGGCTTGAATGAAGACGGCGCGGCATTCGTGCGGCGACTGCGTTTACATCGTGATGCCATCATGCTGGCGCTAGCCCACTTCGATCCCAGGCGCATTGCCGGGTCGCAGGTTCTTCGCATCGTATCGCTCGAAGAAATCGCTCTGGCTGGTAGGCGCATCAAGGCACGAAGTGGGCGACCGTGGCATGACCTTGCCCTGTTCTACCTGATTTTTGCCACCGGCGCCCGTCCCCTGGAAATCGCCAGGCTGGAGGTTCGGGACTACCTGAATCCGGATGGAAGTGTGCGTCGTGCCTCTGAGATGCGTGCAGAGGTAGCCATCACGGGGAAGGCGAGACCCCTTTATTTTGTCAGCACACGGCTGGATGAAGCCTTGGGTTTCTATCTGGACGAACGCCTGAAAGACAGGTTTGGCATCGGCGATGCGAAGGCCTATCGCGGTCTGGACCCGGCAAGCCGACTATTCATGTCTGTCACTGGCGACGGATTCAAGATCACACGCTACGGAAATGCTGACCAGCGTCGCTTCCTGTGTCGGCCGATTCTCGAGACTTACAGGAAGCTGTTTCGATATGGCGATCTACGGGGCGTGACAGCGCTTGCCGTTCGGAGGTCGGTAGTCGCACGCCTTTACGAGCGCGGTGCTGATGAGGATGCTGTGGGGCTCATTCTGGGTATCAGCGAGCGCAGTGCCGTGCGCGAGTTGCTGGCCCGCCCCAAGCCTACAGCAGAGCAGCTACTCAGTGATCTGGTCTGACATCATGGCAGCATCACCCGGGTCGGAGGCCACCCCGCAACGGTTTTCGATCAAAGGACGCGTGGTCAATGACAGTGCGCCGACGCTCCAGACGCATTTAACAGAGGTGTACGACACCCCCGAACGTCCACGCTGCCTGTGCGTGCCTGGGGGTGTCGAGATGTATGTGGCACGGCACCGGCAGTTCGTGGTCAAGCGCATGCCCGGCACCGGCAGCAATCACCATCCGTCCTGCCCTTCGTTCGAGCCAGAGCCACAGCAGTCGGGCCTGGGCGAACTGGTAGGCGAAGCGGTGCTGGAACTGGTGCCGGGCCAGATCCAGTTGCGCGTGGACTTTCCATGGACAAGGACCGTGGGGCCCAGCGTGCCCCGAGGTGAACCCCAAGAAGCGGCGGAGGTAGAGGCGCCCAAGCGGCGGATGAGCTTGCGTGCCTTGATGCACTTCTTGTTCGAACGGGCGGGCTTCAACCGATGGAGCCCTGCGATGGAAGGCAAACGCAACCAGGGCGTGCTGCACAAGTACCTGCTTGGCGCTGCCGAGGATGTCATGGTCAAAGGGGTGGCGCTGAGCGAGCGCCTCTATGTGCCCGAAGCCTTCAACGAAGCCACCAAGGCACAGGCAGCGCAGCGTCGCAGGGACAAGCTGGCCGTGTTGCGGCCCCATGAAGGCCAAAGCCCGTTGGCCGTGGTCATTGGTGAATTCAAGACCAGCGAGGCGACCGCGCTCGGTCGGCGCTTGTGGATCAAGCACATGCCCGATGCACCTTTGTTGGTGGCCACGAAAACCTGGGAGCGGATTGAGCGCGTGTTCGCCCCCATGTTCGAGGCACGTGATGCGGACAACGGCTACACCGTGCGTCTGGTCTTGGCCGCGCTGATTCGTGCGCGACGGGAGCACACCTATGAGATTGATGCCGCCAGTTTGATGTTGACCAGCGAGCACTGGATCCCGATTGAGGGTGTCCACGAACTGCCTCTGGTGCATGCCTTGGTGGCGCAACAGCGCCGCTTTGTCAAACCTCTGCGCTACGACGCCAAGAGCGCAGGCCCGTTTCCCAATGCCTTGCTGTTGGACGTGGGGCCGGTCCCCGTGCCTTTGTACGTCCTCAGTGATTTCATGCCACCCAAGGATCGAGTAGAGAAGGAGCGTGCGGCGCGGAAGTCCGGCCTGTCATCATGGCTGTGGTTGAGCAGCGAGGCCATGCCCGGTCTGCCGGAGCGATCGGTGCCGTAGACCGATTGATCGGTTCAACGGTGCAGCAGGGTTTAACGCACACAGGCTCATGAATGAGCGTGCCGGTGGTGGATGTCAGGAAAATGCGCGTGACGATGCGCCAACTTCGCATGTTCATGAGCATGACTGTGCGGTTCTTCGCCGTCCCAATCGAACGCATGCGCGTGTTGGTGGTGGTCATCGTGACGGTGGCTGTGCTCATGAGTCAGCACTGCATGTTCGTGTTCATGCGCATGATGCTCCGTGAGGTGCAGCCAGACGCCGACGGCCATCAACACGGTGGCCGACCAGAAAAGAGTGCTGGTCGGTTCACCAAACACGATGATCGAGATGGCAGCCCCCACGAACGGAGCGGTAGAGAAGTATGCCCCGGTGCGCGCGGTACCCAAGCCACGCAATGCCAGCACGAACAGCACCAAACTCAGTCCATAGCCTAAAAATCCAATCAGCATGGCGGATGACAACAAACCCGCGGATGGCCAGGTTGCGCCAAGCGCCAAGCCAAGACCTGTGTTGACGCATCCGGCGACCATGCCTTTGCTGCCAGCGATGAACAGTGCGTCGGATGCGGAGATTTTGCGTGTGAGGTTGTTGTCGATGGCCCAGGCCAGGCACGCACCCGCCAATGCCATCGGTCCGATGCCGGAGGTGGACGAATCGCCTGTCGGCCAGGCCAGCACCGCTCCCCCCGCCACGATCATCACCATGCCCAACACAATGCGGCGGTCTGTGCTTTCCCGAAAAACCAGCCAGGCCAACACGGCGGTCAAGACCGACTCCAGGTTCAAGAAGAGGGAAGCGGTGGAGGCTGCCGTGTGAGACAGTCCCACCATCAGCAGCAGCGGGCCCAGTACCCCGCCAAACGCGATGGCAGCCAGGAGCCATGGCCACTCCTGATTGGGCAGGTCGGGCCGTGTCCAGCCTTTGTCTCTCAGCAGGCGGACCAATGTCAAACCCAAGCCGCTGCCCAGGTAAAGAAGTCCAGCCAGCAAAAATGGCGACGAGGTGGCGGTATTGGCACCCAAGAGTTGCTTGGCAAATGGCGTGCTGGCCCCGAACAGGATGGCAGCCCCCAATGCTGGCCAGGCGGCCCGATGCAGGGCACTCATGTGGGTTGCTTTCGGCACATGCAGTAGATGAACTGTTGTTCGGTGCCAAAGGGTGTGTGATGCACCTGCTCTTCGTGGGCCAGCATGGTGAAGGACTCACCGAACTCAGCATGCAGTTGATCCGGTGCGTAGCGCATGACGGGCAGGCCGCTGCATTGTGTCGGGCCGTTGCTGCCAAAAGTGGCCATGATCACATGACCACCAGGTTTGAGTGCGCGCAAAACCTGTCGGACGTATGTCGCTCGGTCTTCTGCGGTGGTGAGGAAATGGAAAACGGCGCGGTCATGCCAGAGGTCAATGCTTTGAGGCTCGAAGGTTGCGCGGGTGATGTCTGCCTCAACCCATGTCACGGATGCCCCATGCACGCCCACGCGACGGCGGCTTTCTGCCAAGGCGGCAGCGGACAAATCGAGCACGGTCACATGGGTGTAGTCGTCGTTCAGCAGGTCATCGACCAAGGTTGAGGCACCACCGCCCACGTCGATGATGGCCGCATCACGGCCCAGGCCACTTGAGCGGATCAGCCGCATTGACATGTCGGCATGCGGCTGAAACCAGCTCACGCTGTCGGGCGCCTTGGTGGCATACACCTTTTCCCAGTGATCTTTGTTTTGCATGTTTTGCGCTTTGGTGTGTCCAGCCCAAATGGGTGTGTTGCTCAGTTTTTGGTTCGGCCTCCATGGCCGCAAGCCCTTGCAAGATGCCGCACGACTGGACGGCATGCTCGCTTCGACATCGCTGGCTGAAGGTGGCCAATTGCAGCTTGAGGTGGTTGCGATCCCGTATGCGCTCATCGACCTGGGAGATGTGCTGATCTACGGCTGTCTTTACAGTGTCGCATTCATACTCACTTTGGTCCGATCGCACCAATAATGGTAAATTTTATCGCTGCTCATCTCCAGTGCTCTGCACTTGTTGATGAAGTGAAGCTGCTCGACGTGCTCAGCCTGTACACCCGAAATTTGTCTGCTGCGGGAGCAGTGTGCGGGCTCCGATGCGGCGTCGCAAGTGATTGTCATTGCTCGGGAATGCCAATGATCGGCTTTTTTAAGTCACCACGGCTGGAATCGAGGTCAACACGCTTTGCAGATATTCGACGAGCATGGTGATCATCCACGGGCCAACGATGGCCAGCACGGCTGCGGCCGCCAGAATTTTTGGCACGAACGACAATGTGGATTCATTGATCTGAGTGGCCGCCTGCACGATGCTGACCAGCATGCCGACCACCAACACCACGAGCAGTATTGGTGCCGACACGGTCAGCAAGACGTGGAAGGCTTGTTGGCCAATGGTGAGAACCTGTTGTGAGTTCATGACGTGACCTCGTGAATTGGGGTGATATGCGCTGGTGAAGCTGGCGTTGAGTGACCGAACCAGAGGCTGGTGGGCCGCCGGGGGCCTGTAGTTCAGTCCTCCTGCGGTGCCCACAGGAGGTGCGCATCGATGAGCAGGCGGTAGTGCCAGCGCAGCGCTTCCACGCGAGACTGTTCTGCTGCCGTTGACGCATCGAGGGCCTGCCGTCGGGTCAGCAGCAAGGTCTGCAGGTCGGCCTCACCCAAGGCGTAGGCACGCTGCATCAGCCGGGCACTCTCAAACGTGGTGCTCAAGCCTTGCGATGCCAGGCGCCAGCGCTCCAAGCCCCCAGTGGCTTCCATATAAGCGTCTACCACTTCTGCGTCCTGTTCACGCCGTTGGGTTTCCACCTTGGCTCGTGCCGCTTCAGCCTCTGCCAGGGCCTGTTGCATTCGCTCGCTGCGGTAGCTGCCCGACAGCGGGATGCTCAGGCTCAGGCCTATGATGCGTTCGGTTCGGGACGCCTCGGATGCGGTGTACACGCCAACGGTCGGATCGGGAACGCGGTCGGCCTTTGCCCTGGATGCTGTCAGTTCCGCCTTCTTGAGCAGGCCTTCGGCAATTTTGAGAGGATGGCTCTCGGCAAGGATGCGTTCCCGCCATTGAGGCAGGCCCATGTCGAGCGCGGTGGGTTCGGCCAGAGGCTTTGTCTCGTACTTCAGGACCGGGAATCGAACAGAGAGCTTGGCCTTGGCCTTGGCTTCGGCCGTGGTGGCGGCGCTGAGTTGCCGCTGTACCTCAATGAGGTCGGCGTGGGCGACATTGAGGTCGAGTGACGAGGCGTCACCCGCCTTGCGCCGCTTCTCGACAGCCTGCTCGCTGGTCTGTGCAAAGCTCAGTTGTTCTGCCCAAAGCACTCGCTGGCGGCTGGTCGCCAGCGCATCGATCCACAGGTCGGCCAGTGCGCGCGCCGCTTCATGCCGGGCATCATCGAGTTGAGCCTGACTGATCGCGAGGTCGCTGTCACCGGTCTGAGCGTCAATGGCCGCTTTGTCTCCGATCCGGATCGTTCGCTCCAGGGCGGCATTCCACTCGCTGGAATGGCCACCTTGGTCGTACCGGCGGCGCTGGGCCGAGAGCCTGGTCGTCCATTCGTTCGGCCCGGCGCGTAAGGCGGCGGCACCATGGCCTGCGGCGCTGAGCGCGCGGCGAGCGTCGATGACGGCCGGGTCTTGGTCGATGCTCTGACGGGCGAGTTCGGCCGAAGGCAGATCAGTTGGTGCCGCTCGCTCACCGGCCCATGCGGTGCGCATGGCTAACGGGCAGAGCACCAAGCCAACGACGGACATTCCCGTGGCGATGGTTTTCCAGCGCATCATGCGACTTCTCCTTCGATGGAAAGTGCCGAAGCCCAATAGCGCAGGCCGGTGCCCTTGAAACGCTGTTTGAGCAGTTCGATCAGGTCTTTGAGCGCTTCGTCGCCGGTGATGATTTGCACCTGCACGGACCGGCTTCGGCCCATGACCTTCTCGACGCTGGACAGGCGCCCATGCGCCGTGCCGTGGCTGAATGTGGGCGTGCTGGTGAAGACCTCGCCTTCGACGTTCGTCAGCAGGGTGTCCAGCAGTTTTTCTTCGATCTCGCGGGCGCAGATCACCGTCAAACAGAATTTAGACATGGTTCAGCTCCGTCGCGTTTTGCGCGCTGGGGTCGGTTTGGGCCTTCGCATGCGCGAAGCGCAGGTAGAGGATGGGCAGCAGGATCAGCGTTAGCGCAGTGGCGCTGATGAGCCCGCCGATCACGACGATTGCCAGGGGCCGTTGGATCTCCGAGCCCGGTCCCGTGGCGAACAGAAGCGGGATCAGCCCGAAAGCCGTGATCGATGCTGTCATCAGCACGGGCCGCAGTCGCCGCTTGGCCCCTTCGGTCACGCAGTCCGCCGGCGACAGGCCTTCGGCATGCAACTGGTTGAAGTAGCTGACCAGCACGACGCCGTTGAGCACCGCAATGCCCAGCAGCGCGATGAACCCGACCGAGGCTGGCACCGACAGATACTCGCCTGTGACCCACAGCGCCACGATGCCGCCGACGAGCGCGAAAGGGATGTTGCTGAGCACCAGCAAGGCCTGGCGTACCGAGCCGAAAGTGGAAAACAGGATCAGGAAGATGAAGCCGATGGCCAGTGGTACAACGAGGGCCAGGCGTGCCGCCGCGCGTTGCTGGTTCTCGAATTGCCCGCCCCAGGTGATCGTGTAGCCGATTGGCAGCTTCACCGCCGCCGCCACACTGGCCTTTGCATCACCGACGAAGCCGACCAGGTCCCGGCCGGTGACGTTGGCGATGACCACGCCATAGCGACTGCCCATCTCGCGGTCGATCTTGACCGGGCCGGTTTCGCGCTCCAGTTTGGCCAGCGTCTGCAGCGGCACGCTCTGGCCGTCCGCCGACATGATGCTCAACGAGGCAAACTCGGCAGGCGAGACCTTCACCGCGTCAGCGCCGCGTAGCACGATGGGGATGCGCCGGTTGCCATCGATCACCGTGCCGGCTCGCTGGCCTTCGATCTGCACCCTCAGGGCGTCCTGCACGTCTTCTACCGAGAGCCCGTAGCGGCCCGCCACGAGCCGGTCGACGACCACCCGCAAGTACTGTACTCCGTCGTTTTCTACGGTGTACACATCCTGGCTGCCGGGCACCTTCTTCATCACCGCTTCGACTTGGCTGGACAACTCATTCAAGGTTTTAAGGTCGGGCCCGAAAATCTTGATCGCCACATCGCCGCGCACGCCGATGATCATCTCTGACACCCGCATGTCGATCGGCTGGGTGAAGCTGTAGCTGATGCCTGGCATTTCGTCCAGCACGGTGCGGATCTTGGCGATCAAGGCTTCCTTGTTGGCCAGCTTCCATTCAGCGCGCGGCTTTAGCACCAGGAAGGTGTCGGTCTGGTTCAGCCCCATCGGGTCGAGGCCGATTTCGTCGGACCCGGCACGCGCCACCACCCCGGTGATCTCCGGGATGTTTTTCATCAAGGCCTGATGGATCTTCAGGTCGAGCGCGGCGGTCTGCTCCAGGCTCACAGAAGGCAGCTTCTCGATGCCCACGATGATGTCGCCTTCGTCCATTTCAGGCAGGAAGGTCTTGCCGACGAAGGTGTAGACCACTGCGGCGGCAGCGAGCATCACGCCCGCCACGATGAAGACGACTGTCTGGTGGCGCAGTGCCCAGTCGAGTGTTGGCTCGTAGGCTTTCAACAGCTTGCGTGGCAGCCAGGGCTCTTCGTGCGAGACCTTCTTGAGCAGGAAGGAGGACAGGACCGGAATGACGGTGAGAGAAAGCACCAGCGAGCTGATCAGGGCGAAGACGATGGTCATTGCCACAGGCACGAAGAACTTGCCCTCCAGGCCCTGCAGTGTCAGCAAAGGCAGAAATACCGTGATGATGATCAGAATGCCCGCGGCAACCGGCACCGTCACCTCACGCACCGCGCGGAACACCACATGCAAAAGAGGCAACCTGGCCTTGCTGTTGTCATGGCTGACGTGTTGCACGATGTTTTCGACCACCACGACAGCAGCGTCCACCAGCATGCCCAGCGCAATCGCCAGTCCTCCCAGGCTCATCAGGTTGGCCGACATGCCCGCCAGCTGCATCATGATGAAGGTGCCCAGCGCCGCGAGGGGCAGCACGACGGCCACGGCCACGGCGGCGCGCACATTGCCCAGAAAAGCGCCCAGCAGCACCAGCACGATCAATGTGGCTTCCATCAGGGCCTTCGAGACCGTGCCGACGGCTTTTTCAACCAACCCCGCGCGGTTGTAGAACACCTTGAGTTCGACCCCCTTGGGCAGGGCCGGTTTGATCTCGTCGAGTTTGCGCGTGACCCCATCGACGACCTTCTGCGCGTTGGCCCCGGCCAAGCCGAGCACCAACCCTTCCACGGCTTCACCGCGTCCGTCTTGAGTGACCACGCCGTAGCGCGTCACCGACCCATCGCGCACCGTGGCGACATCGGCCAGGCGGACCGTGTGCCCGTCCTTGCTGTTGACGATGATGGCGCGCAGATCGTCCTTCGTTTTCACGCTGCCTTCGCTGCGAACCAGCAGCACCTCGTCGCCTTCGCCCAGGCGGCCAGCGCCGTCGTTGCGGTTGTTCGACTCGATCGCCGCCTTGAGCTTGGCGGTGGACAATCCCACAGCCGCCAGTTTGGCTGCATCAGGCACGACCTCGAAACTGTGGACCTTGCCGCCCAGCGCATTCACATCAGCCACGCCCGCCACGCCACGCAAGGCCGGGCGGATTACCCAGTCGAGCAAGTTGCGCTTTTCCTCCAACGACATGCCTTCGGCTTCCACGGTGAACATGAACATCTCACCCAGTGGGGTCGTGATGGGCGCCATGCCACCGCTGATGCCGCCGGGCAAGTCGGCGATGATGTTCGACAATCGCTCGGCCACCTGTTGGCGGGCCCAGTAGATGTCGGTGCCATCATTGAAATCAACGGTGACATCGACCAGCCCGTATTTGGAGACGGAGCGCAGGATGCGCTGCTGGGGGATGCCGAGCATCTCGACCTCGATTGGAATGGCGATGCGGCTCTCGATCTCCTCGGGCGTCATGCCCGGCGCTTTCATGATGACCTTGACTTGTGTGCTCGACACGTCGGGAAAGGCGTCGATAGGCAGGTTGCGGAAGGCATACCAACCGGCTCCGGCCAGCAAGGCGGCGGCGAGCATGACGAACAGGCGCTGGGACAGCGCGAATTGAACCAGGCGGGTCAGCATTAGTTGCTCCCGCTTTTGCCAAGCCAGGCGGCCTTGAGCGCGATGACCGAAGTCACGGCGAGATCCTGTCCCGGTTTGAGGGGCCCCTGCACCTGCACTGAGGTGCCAGCGCTGTTCAAAACCGTGACTTGCTGCGCCAGAAAGCCCTTGGCGGTGCGAACGAAGACGTAGGCCTTGTCGCCCTGGCGCACCACCGATTGAACCGGCACCGGCCAGCTGGGCATGTCTGTGCCCGAGGCCTTGGCGAAGGGCACCTGCGCCTGGACGTATTCACCGGGATGCAGCAGAGTGGCGCCCTTGTTGACCTGGGCGCGCAGAATGACAGTCTGGTTTTCGCTGACCATGGTGCCCACACTCAGCGGGGTAGCCGTGGCATCTCGATCGACCACGGTGATCTGTCCGCCCTTGATGTCGACCTGCGTTCGGCGGTCAGCGGGGACCTGGATGTCGAGCCACAATAGCCGGGGGTCGGCGACGCGTAGAAGGGCGTCGGCC
Source organism: Aquabacterium sp. CECT 9606 (assembly GCF_918741295.1). Classification (GTDB taxonomy): domain Bacteria; phylum Pseudomonadota; class Gammaproteobacteria; order Burkholderiales; family Burkholderiaceae_C; genus Aquabacterium. The sequence goes on along the minus strand of NZ_CAKKNB010000003.1, from coordinate 760,716 downwards.
TGTGCCACGCGCTGGCCCGATTTCACGGCCAGCGACAGCACCGTGCCGGCCGCCTTGGCGTACACAGTCAGGCCGTCCTGCAGCGTTCCGCCCGCAGCGATCTTGCGGATGCTGCCGGAGTCCAGGCCCGCCAGCCTCAGCGCGGCCTCGGCTTGCTGCAGGCGCGCCCGGTCTTCCTCTGCGGCCCCCTCGGCCTCTTGTACGCGCCGCTCCGGGATGATGCCGTCGGCGAACAAGGTCCGCTCGCGCTGCATGGTTTTCTGCGACAGACGGCTCTTGCTTGCCGCTTCCATCAGCTTGAGTTGCAACTCGCCCAGTTCTGGGCTGATCAGGCGCAGCAGGGGCTGGCCGCTCTTGACAGCGTCGTTCTCGCCGACCAGGACGCGATCCACCAGCCCGGCCAGTGGCGCGCTGACCACTTGCTCTTGGGATGGTGGCAGCACGACGCGGGCGGGATAAGCCTGACCCCGTATGTCGCTTGGCTGTTCGAGGCGTTGCAATGTGATGCCTAAGCCCTGCATCTGTGCGGGGGTGACCGCAAATTCATCGGCAGCCTGGACTGGCGCGATCATGGCGAAGAATGCGCAAAGAACGAGCGCAGGGGCGACGCGACCAGGCGCGCGCCGAGACAAAAGGCGATGCATAAAAGAGCTCCACGAATGCCCGCACCCGATGCGGGGCAGGACTGAGACAAGCGCAAGGGGGCGCTAAGAGGGCATCTCAGGCGTGGAGTGGCGGAGCCCGGCCGGCAGGCGGCAGACTTCGGTGGGAGCGGAAATCGGGTCTTGATCGATCAGCAAGCCAGTGCTCAGGCTGCGGTTCAGCGAGTATTGCCAGCAATTGGACCGTTGCATTGACGGTGACCCATGCCCCGGCAAGGTCGACCGCCGGAAGCTGGCCCAGCCGAGCCGGATCGACCCGGATGGCCATCGCGGAATGCGATGGCAGATGGTCGTGTTCCTCTGCGTGCACATCGCCCTCGTCCAGCGCCTCATGCGCCGCGACGGCTTCAAACTGCCCGCCGCCGCCATCATGTTGGTGGTGGTGAAAAGGCGCACTCACGTGATCCAGCATCAGTACCAGCACCAGCAGCCAGCGCGCAAACCACCATGCGCTGCCCACTCCGCCGGTGCGGCGGCGTGAAATGGCAAGACGGTGTGAGGCGTGAGACATGAGCGAGTTAGCTTAGCTGTTGATGTCGAATCGCTTGGTCGGAGACGGGCCAGTGTATGCCAGACAGGCCTGGTGCTGAGTTGAATTTGACCGGTGTTCGTGCTGCTTACGCAAGCTTGTGTGCATCAGCGCCTTGGGGGAGACGTCAAGTTTCTGACTTTGCGAATTTGCAGGTACGATCATATCCTACTGGATAGGATATAAATCATGACGACCCATGCCTCGCACCCGGACATCATCAAGCGACTCAAGCGTGCCGAGGGGCACCTTAAAAGCATCATCGCCATGATCGAAGATGGGCGCGCCTGCCTGGACATCGCCCAGCAACTCCAAGCCGTCGAGAGCGCTGTCGGCAACGCCAAGAAGGCCTTGGTGCACGACCATATCGACCATTGCCTTGAGCATGCCGTGCGCGATGGCACGCGAAACGCGACTGACACGATCCGTGAGTTCAAGGCCATCACCAAGTACCTGTAAACGAGCGCTTTCCCATGACCGAATTTTCCACGCTCTTGCAGCAAGGCAACGCCTGGCTGTTTGTCCCCAGTGCCATCTTGTTGGGCGCTTTGCATGGCCTTGAACCGGGCCACTCCAAGACGATGATGGCCGCTTTCGTCGTGGCCATTCGCGGAACCGTCACGCAAGCCGTGCTGTTGGGTTTGTCGGCGACCCTTTCGCACACGGCTGTCGTGTGGGTGGTGGCCCTTGCTGGCATGTATTTCGGGCGCAACTTGGATGCACAAGCCACCGAGCCCTATTTCCAGGTGGCGTCGGCCGTCCTCATCATTGGCGTGGCCGCGTGGATGGTCTGGCGAACCTGGCAAAACCAGCAGGCCGCCCAGGCCCATGAACACGATCACCCTCATGACGAGGTCAAGCACATCGAAACGGGGCATGGGGTGGTCCGCTTGGAGGTCTTCGAGGCTGGCGTTCCACCACGCTTTCGCCTCTACCGCGAGGGGCAGCAGGGCCACGCCTGGGCCGCTGATCAGGTTCACATCGAAACGTTGCGTCCGGACGGTAGCAGCCAGACTTTCACCTTCGAGCAGCGAGGCGGTTTCGTGGAGTCGGTGCAGGAGATTCCCGAGCCCCATGAGTTTGTCGCCCGGCTGAAGCTGGGGCATGGGCACCACAGCCACGACTATGACGTGAGGTTTGCCGAACATGCGCATCATCATCATGAGCCCGCACGGGGCGGCGAGGGGCTGGACGTGGCCACAGTAGGCTACCAGGACCCACACGAACTGGCCCATGCCAACGATGTCCGCAACCGCTTTGCTGGCCGTGAAGTAAGCACCGGCCAGATCATCATGTTCGGCTTGACAGGAGGCTTGATTCCCTGTCCCGCTTCCATCACGGTGCTGCTGCTGTGCCTGCAACTGAAAAAGATCGCCCTTGGCGCAACGCTGGTGCTGTGCTTCAGTATTGGCTTGGCGTTGACGATGGTCTTCTCCGGCATCGTGGCCGCCTTGAGCGTGAAGCATGTGTCAAAGCGCTGGAGCGGTTTTGGTGACTTCGCCCGAAAGGCGCCTTACTTTTCAAGCGCCTTGATCGTGCTGGTGGGACTGTATGTTGGGTATCAAGGGCTGCGCGCCTTGGTTTGAAGGCGGCCGTGCGTTGACGCCAGATGCTGGTGAGCATGGGGCGCGGAGGTCGAGCCTCCTTGGCTGAGCCCCTTCAGGATCCCACAACGGGCGGTATCTTGTGCTTGCCCACATTGGGATCGCAGTGCCGTCAGTTGCGCCTTCAGGGACTTCAACTCGTCGATCCGCTGGGCCACGTGGCCGATGTGTTCATCCAGCACACGGTTGACCTCGTCACAACTCTGTGCGGGCGCGTCTTGCAATTTGAGCAGCACCCTGATTTCACCCAGGGCCATGTCTAGCGAGCGGCAATGCCGGATGAAGGCAAGCCGCGCCACATGCTGGGCGTCGTAGATGCGGTAGTTGGTGGCGGTGCGCGCGGGCTCGGGCAGCAGACCTTCGCGCTCGTAAAAGCGGATCGTCTCTACCTGGGTGTGGGTCTGGTGGGCAAGATCACCGATCTTCACGTGAACTCCTGTGGAGGTGGAATGTCACAGCTTAGGCGCCGACGATTTGGCTGGGGTCGGCTCCAGCGATTCTGGTCGTTTGAATGCGAGCAGACGCAGGGCATTGACGACGACGAGCAGTGTCGAGCCTTCGTGGAACAGCACCGCCGCCCCCATTTTAAGGCCGAGGATCGTCGCCGGGATCAGCACGGCGACCACGCCCAGGCTGACCCACAGGTTCTGGCGGATGATGCGGCTGGTCTGGCGCGACAAACCCACGGCAAAGGGCAGTTGAGCCAGATCGTCGGACATGAGTGCGACATCGGCGGTTTCCAGCGCGACATCCGATCCGGCCGCGCCCATGGCGATGCCGACGGTGGCGTTGGCCATGGCCGGAGCGTCGTTGACGCCGTCGCCCACCATCGCGACCTTACCGGCGCTCGCGCGCAATTCCTTGATGGTGGTGACCTTGTCCTCGGGCATCAGGTCGCCACGCGCCTCCGTCAGGCCGACGCTCTTGGCGACCGACTCGGCCACCTTCTGGTTGTCGCCCGAGATCATCACCAGGCGCTTGATGCCCAACTTCTGCAACTCGCGCATCACCTGAGCGGCCACGGGCCGTGGCGTGTCCATCATGCCCAGCACGCCCAGGTAACGTGCGCCATGGCGAACGATCATGGTGGTCCGGCCGTCGGCCACCAGCCGTTCGTTGGCCGCCTGCACGTCGGCCGGAACTGCCTCGCCTTTGAGTTCGTCAAACAGGATTGGCTTGCCGATGTAGACCTCATCGGCGCCAATGCGGGCCTTGACCCCCCGGCCCGTGATGCTCTCCAGTCCTTGGACGTCGAGCGCCTGGTGTGCGTCGCCCAGCCGCTCCTTGGCACCGTTCACCACGGCGGCCGCCAGAGGGTGATCGCTGTGTTCTTCGACGCCGAGCGCCACCGCCAGCAGTTCTTTCTCGTCGATGCCCTGGGCCACGATCACATCGGTCAATTTCGGCTTGCCTTCCGTGAGCGTGCCGGTCTTGTCAAACGCGATGGCCGTGAGCGTGCCTAGGTTTTCCAGTGGTCCACCCCCTTTGATCAGGACACCGCCCCGGCCTGCGCGCGCCACACCGCTCAAGACAGCGCTCGGCACAGAGATGGCCAGGGCGCAGGGGCTGGCGGCCACCAGCACGGCCATCGCGCGGTAAAAGCTCGCCGAGAACGGCTCATCTACGACGACCCATGCGAACAGCAAGACGCCCACGAGGAGAAGTACCAGAGGAACAAAGATTCGCTCGAATTTCTCGGTGAAGTTCTGCGTAGGCGAGCGTTGAGTCTCCGCTTCGGTCACCAGCTTGACGACCCGTGCCATGGTCGATTCGCTGGCTTGCCGAGCGACCATCACTTCGAGGACGCCAGGGCCGTTGATCGTGCCGGCAAAGACACGGTGCTGAGGCGGCAGCTTGTCGAAGCCTTGCAGGGCTGCTTGTGCGTCCTCCACGGCCCGTTTGTCCACGGGCACGCTCTCCCCAGTCACAGGGGCCTGGTTGACGCTGCTTTGACCCACCACCACGAACCCATCGGCGGGCAGGCGCTCGTTGGGGCGGACGATGACTGTGTCGCCCACCTGTAGTTGGGCCACGGGCACTTCTTCTGTTTTGCCATCGCGTCGGACCAAGGCGGTCTCTGGCGCGAGTTTGGCCAAGGCCTCGATCGCCCGCCGGGCTCGGCCCATGGCGTAGTGCTCCAGCGAGTGACCCAGGCTGAAGAGGAAGAGCAGCAAAGCACCTTCGAGCCACTGGCCCAGGGCCGCCGCGCCGACTGCGGCCACCAGCATCAGCGTGTCGATCTCGAAGCGTTTGGCCTTCATGTTGTCGATGGCCTCGCGCAGCGTGAAGTAGCCACCGAAGGCGTAGGCCAGCACAAAGCAGGCCGTGCTCACGGCCCCGCTGGCCAGCTTCTGCCACTGCAACAACCAACCGGCCAACAGCAGCGCCCCGGCCAGCAGTGCGAAAATCAGTTCGGACTTTTCTCCGAAGACGCCGCCGGTATGCGCATGTTCGTGGCCTGCATGCTCGCCGTGCGCATCTTTCCCATGCGCCTCATCGCTATGGTCGTGGCCGTGGTCGCAACCCTGCTCATGAGCAGCGTGGTCGGATGGGCCATCCGCATTGGGCTTGGCGTGATCGGGACGCTGTCCCGTTGGCGTTGCCAAAGGCTGGCCAGTAGGCACCATCGCCTTCGCCGGGCGCGTTTCGGCCGCGATGCCCATGGCCGATAGCGTCGAGCGCAGTGCGCCTTCCTGGACTTGCCGGCGATCGAATTCGAGGCGGATCGTGCCGGTGGCATTGGCCTCGGCCTCGACGACGCCTTGCAGGGCCTGCAACTTGGCCGTCAGGCTTCTGGCGGCGCGGACATGCATCGCTTCCATGCGCAACAGCAGGTGGCCGAAGCGGTCCGTGAGTTCCGCACCTGCGGCGCGCGCGATGTCCTGGACTTTGCCCAGCGAGATGATGCTCGGGTCGTAGTGGATGCACAACTCTGGCGGCGCGCCGGACACGGCGTCGGCCACATGAGCGGTGGCGATGCCATCACGGGCCTCAAGTGAATCTATCAACCGGGTCACGCAGTGATCTTTGATTTGCGGCAAGGCGGGGAGCAGGAGGGGTATTTCCAGTCGAAGCTTTTGGGGCTGGGCCATGATCTCGACCTTTCTAGTGTTGAGTGTTTGGTCTCGGGCGGCAAACGACATGCCGATCGCCATTGCGTGGGTGGTGGGTCATTGGTCCGGCGACATTGCTGACCTCAGGCCTCCACCAGCATTTCAATGACCAGGAACAACAAAAAACCGGCGAAAAAGGCGCTCACCGCCCATGACGTCTCTTCTACTTCGTGGGCTTCGACGAGCAGTTCTTCGGTCACAAGGTAGAGCAGCGCGACGGTCCCGATGCCCAGGAACACCGTGAAGGGAAAAGTACCCAGGCCTGCAAAGAGCATCCGACCGGCCATCGCCGAGACGGTCAGCAACAGGGCCAAGGCGGGCGGCACCATCATGGTCTGGGCTCGGCCGATGCCTGCCTTGGACATCGCGCCGCTGATGGCCAGGGCCAGGAACAGGACCTCAAGCGTCAGGGCGGCTGCAATGAGGATCCCGGTTTTCTCGCCACTGGAGAACGCCATGCCGAGCACCAGCCCGTCAATGACGAGGTCGATGGCCGTGACCAGCAGCAAGCCGTAAGGGTAGCGGCTGGCCTGCTCGCGCTTTTCGATGGTGCCAGCCACCTGCCGCACTAGCAGCATCAGCGCCAGCCCCAGGGCAAAACCGATCACCACGGGCAGGGGGGATTGCGTCCTCTCCTTGGGCAGCAGCTCCAGCGCGGTGGCCGCGAAGACTATGCCCGCCGCGAAATGCTGAATCAGGCTGGTGACCTTGTCGGTGGGCGGGCGCAGGGCGGCGATGACCGCGCCCACCGTCGCAATGCCGAAGGCGGGCAAGGTGAACAAGAAGACTTGCAAGATGGCGGCGCTCATGGGCGTCCTGCGGGGTCAGGAATTTTTGAAGGGCAACTCCCGCTTGCGTAACGGCGCCTGGCAGTCCCGTAGGTTGACGTACACGAAGTCGTCTGCCTTCAGATCCAGCTTGTCTGGCACCGCCGAAATCTGCTTGGCTTTGAACTTGGGGTTGCCGCCAAAGCTGTAAGAGACGACTGCAAAGCGCTTGTACGGTGCGTTCGGGCCCATCTCCGCGCGACAGTCTTTCTGGGATGCCTTCATCGGTGATGCGGCATCGCCGACCTCCACCACGCGAGCCTTTCTCCAGCCGTCCTTGTAGCCATAGTCTTCTGTGTCCATGGTGGCACAGCCCGTGGTCAGCAACCCCAAGCCAAGGGTTACCCATGTCAATGATTTGATCATGATGAAACTTTCAACGTTATGTTGATGAACAGGGCTGCGGCAGGTACCGATGCCCGGGGTAAAGCGCACTCGGAACCGGGCGTCGCGTGGGTGGGCTGAGACGGCCTCGAGCTTGAACCAGTGATGTGCAGGGTGCTCATTGGATGACCTGTGTCTGTTGCACATCCATGATATAGATCCAGCCCGCGATGGTCTGGCCGGTGCGCGCCGAGTCCGCAATGACCTTGACGAATTCGTCGGCGTGCGCATCGTCGCAATGCAGCTCCAGCTTGTACTCGCTGACGACCTCGTCACCCAGGTCGATTGAATAACGCCTTTCAGCATCATCGAGTGGCACGAGCGAGCCCTGCACGATGTACAAAGTCAGGTTGTGCTGAGGCGAGGGGTGACTGTTCCAGGCGGGTGAGTTCTTGAGTGCGGCAATCACGTCAGCCACCCGATTACGGTGCACATAGGCCTTGATTTCTTTCATGCTCGTTCTCCGTTGGTGGACACATCACTGGCCGCGGCACGCCGTTCGGCGCGCAACTCGGCCCATTCGTACATGAGGGGAAGCAATAGCAGGGTGAGCATGGTGGATGTGAACAGTCCGCCTACCACCACAGTCGCCAATGGCCGCTGCGTCTCGGCGCCAACGCCGGTGGAGATCAGCATTGGCACGAGCCCCAGAATCGCCACCGAGGCGGTCATCAGCACGGGCCGCAGGCGCATGGCTGCGCCTTGTCGCACGGCTTGCCTCACCGGCAGGCCCTGCTGACGCAGGCCATTGAGGAAGGACACCATGACGATGCCGTTGAGCATGGCCACGCCGAACACGGCGATGAAGCCAATGGCCGATGGGACCGACAGGTACTGCCCGCTGGCGAACAGTCCCACGATGCCACCGATGATGGCGAACGGCACGTTGGCGATGATCAGCGTTGCGTGCCGAAGCGAATTGAACGCTGTGTAGAGTAGGATGAAGATCAGCCCAATGGTCAAGGGCACGATCAGCGCCAGGCGGGCCATCGCGCGTTGCTGGTTTTCAAAGGCGCCACCCCATTCGATCCAGTATCCGGGCGGTAGTTTGACCTGTTGCTTGATCAGCGTGTCCGCCTCCTTGACGAAGCCATCGACGTCGCGCCCTTTCACATCCATCTGCAGCACCGAGTAGCGGTGCAGCGCTTCGCGGCGCACGAAGGAGTAGCCTTCGTCGAGTTCTATCGTGGCCACTTGTGAAAATGGCACCAGCGCGCCTTCGCCCGTGCGGATCGGGATGGCGCCGATGGTGCTCGGGTCCACCCGGTATTGGTCGGCCAGGCGCACGGTGATGTCAAAGCGCTTGGTGCCGTCGATCAGCGTGGAGACGGTGCTGCCGCCGATGCCCGATTGCACGACCTCCAGGATCTCGTCGGCGTTGATCCCAAGTCGCGCGGCGGCGGCCCGGTTCACCTTGATGATGATCTGCGGCTTTCCCTTGTTGGCCTCGGCCGAGAGGTCGGCCGCGCCGTTGACCTTGCCCAGCACGCCCTTGAGTTGGTTGGTCAAGCGATCCAGCGTCTCCAGGTCCTCGCCGTACAGCTTGAGCGCCAAAGTGGCTCGCACCCCTGAGATCAGCTCCTCAACCCGCGATTGAATCGGTTGCGTGGCGCCGAACACTGCGGTCGGCACGGCCTTTTCTAGCGCCTCCTGCATGTCGGAGGCCAACTTGCTGTACGAGATCTTCTCCGGCCACTCGGTCTGCGGTTTGGTGTCGAGGTTGACCTCCATGTAGTTCACATCCGAGGTCTCGCCCATTTCGGCGCGGCCGATGGTGGACAGGACCGAGCGCACCTGAGGAAAGCGCTTGTGGAGTTCAGCGCTGACCACATTGGAGACGCGGATCGACTCCTCCAGCGAGGTCGAAGGGATGCCGGTGACGCGGAACTGGATCGTGCCCTCCTGCAATTGGGGCATGAACTCCGTGCCCAGAAAAGGAAAGAGTGCCAGCGAGCCAATCAGCAAGGCGATGGCCGTGCCGACCACACGCTTCTTGCGCTCCAGTGCCCAGTCCAGCAGTGGCAGGTAGGCCTGCTTGGCCTTGCGAACCAGGAAAGTGTCCTTTTCTTCTTTGGGTTTGAGGATCAGCGCCGCGAGCACCGGCACCAATGTCAAGGACAGCAGCAGCGAGCCGGCCATCGCGAACGTGATGGTCAGAGCCATGGGCTTGAAGAGCTTGCCCTCAAGGCCAGTCAGCGAGAACAGGGGAAGGAAGACGACGATGATGATCATGATCGCGAAGGCGATCGGGTTGACGACCTCGCGCGCCGCTTCGAGGATCAGGTGGGTCTGCTTGATGGGCTTGCCCGATTCACGCGCATGCGCCAGCAGGCGGAAAGCGTTCTCGACCATCACGACCGCTCCGTCCACCATCATCCCCGTGCCGATGGCCAGACCGGCCAGCGACATCAGGTTGGCCGACAGACCAAATTGGTTCATCAGCAGGAAGGCGATCAGCATGGCCAGGGGCAGTGTGACAATCACCACGATGGCCGAGCGGATCTCACCCAGGAACAGAAAGAGGATCACGGCGACCAGGATCGAGCCCTCTACCAGCGCGCTCTCCGCCGTCTTGAGCGCTTTCTGGACCAGTTCCGTGCGGTCGTAAATGGCCTTGAGCTCGACCCCCTTGGGCAAGGCCGCCTGGGCGGTGGCCAATTTGCCCTTCACGGCATCGACCACCTTCTGTGCGTTTTCGTTCACACGCGATAAGGCCATGCCCAAGACAGCCTCCTTGCCATCGCGGGTCACGGCGCCGAAGCGCAATGCCGGGGCTTGTTTGATCTCTGAGACATCGCGCACATAGATGGGCGAACCGTTGCGCTCGGCCACGACGATGCTGCCGATGTCCGTGGTGTTGGCGACCAGGCCAAGGCCACGAACCAGGTATTGCTCCGCCCCCATGTTGATGTACTGACCGCCCACTTGCTTGTTGTTGGCGGCCAGGGCCTCCATCACCTGCTTGAACGACAGGCCGTACTTGATCAGCTTGCGCGGGTCGATCTGGACCTGGTACTGCTTTTCCTCGCCGCCCCATGAGACGACGTCATCGACGCCAGGCGCGGTACGCAGGATCAAGCGCACGGTCCAGTCGTGCATCGTGCGCAAGTCCATGGTGCTCAGCTTCTTGTCCGCCGACTCGACGGTGTACCAAAAAACCTGGCCCAGACCGGAACTGTTGGGCCCCAGTACAGGCTCTCCGTAGCCTTTGGGCAGGCGCTCCTTGGCCTCCTGGAGCTTCTCCCCGACGAGTCGGCGTGCAAAGTAGATGTCCACATCGTCCTTGAAATAAACGCCAACGTAGGACAGGCCGAACAAGGAAACCGAGCGCACTTCCTCGACACCGGCAAGTCCTGCCATGGAGCCTTCGATCGGCGCAGTGAGCAATTTCTCCACGTCTTCGGCGGCCAGGCCGGGAGACTCCGTATAGATGTTGACCTGGACCGGCGTCACGTCCGGGAAGGCATCGACCGGCACCTGTTGGAAGGCGCGCACGCCCAGGCCGGTGAGCACCACGAAGGCGACGATTACGAGAACTTTGTAACGCAGCGAGGCGTCAACGATGGCATTGAGCATGGTGGGGTGCCTCTGGTGACTACTCTGCGCTGATCTGCGACTTCAGCAGACGGGCTTTGAGCGCGTAAGCGCCTACCGTGACAACCTTGTCGCCAGCCAGCAGGCCCGCGCGAATGGTGGTTCGCCCACCGACCTTGTCGCCCAGTTCCACTGGTCGTGCCTCATAGCCGCCATGCTCTGACACGAACACCGTGGGCTGGCCCTGCAGCAGCACGACGGCGGCTTCTGGCACGCTCAGTACGTCGGCTTGGGCCTGGCCGGTCTCAATGATCGCCGAGGCGAACATCTCCGGTTTGAGACGCCCGTCCTTGTTGTCAACCTCGATTCGCGCCGGGATGGTCCGGCTGTCCTTGTCCAGCACACCGGCGATGTACGTCACCTTGCCCGCGAAGGTCTGTCCTGGGTAGGCGGACACCGTCACGGTGGCCGACGCGCCTTTCCTGACCTTGGCCAGCAGGTCTTCGGTGAGGCTGGCCTCGATCCACACAATGGACAGGTCGGCCACCGTAAAGACCGGCTCGCTGGCACTGGCCAGTTCCCCCACGGCCGCTTTCTTCTGAATCACCGTGCCTGCCAAGGGCGCGGTCAGCAGGAAATTCGATTCGGCCCGGCCGCCTCGTTGCGGCGAAGCACCCAGCAGGCGCAGTTTGTCCTCGGTGGCACGCAACTCGCTCGACGCCTTTTCAAACTCAGCCTTGGCGCGCAGCAGTTCCCTCTGGGGAATGATCTCTTCAGCGCTCAGGGTCTGGGCTCGCTGGAAGTCCGCTTGCGCGACGCGGTGGGCAGACTGTGCTTGCTGCAAGGCCGATTGCGCCTCGCCGAGCGCGACGCTGTCCAGCGTTGCCAGCACCTGGCCGGCACGCACGTTGTCGCCAAGATTGGCGCTGACTTGTGTGATGCGTCCCTCGACGCGCGGGGCCACTTGTGCGATCCGGTCCTGATTGGCTTTGATCGTGGCAGTCACGGTCACCACATCAGCCTGCGAGCTGGGCTGCAGAGTCTGGACTTGCAAGCCTGCACGCTTGGCTTCATCGTCGCTCAATCTCAGACCGTCGCCTTCTTCGTGCTTGGCCTCCGCGCTGGTCTCTGGCGTGGCGGATGTGCCTTGAGTTGAGGCGGCTTTGCCGTCGGCTTCCTTGTTGGAGGCGCCGCAGGCGACCAAGCCCGTGCACAGCAGGGCGACGGTCAACGCGACGATGCTGGCGTGCAGCTGGGGATGGGGTGTGTGGTTCATGTTCTATTCCTCATGGCTGGTTGGTCCAGCCAGCGGCCGCTTCAAGAGCGAGCCGTGTGGTTTGGTAGTCGATCTGTGCGTCCACCAGGTCGCGGCGCGCATCGAGCGATTGCCGGTTGGTGACGATCAGCTCCAGCAGGCCGATCTGGCCTGCCCGCAGGGACTTGACGGACAGCTCCTCGTTTTTTGCCAGGGCGGGCAACACCGACCGCTGCAAGCGGTCGATGCGCTGGCGCAGGCTATCCAGCCGCGCCCACAGCGCGTGGATCTGGGCGGGCGCGTCCCGCTCCGCAGCCTGACGTTCGACGGCAGCCTGGGCGGCCTCGCTGCTTGCGGCCCCGATGGCGGCCCCGTTGTGTTTGAACAAAGGCAGGGGCACAGCGAATGTCAAGGTGGTCAAACGCTCGCGCGCCTGGGAGGTCCCCTCCAGGCCGATGTTCAACCCCAGGGTCACATCGGGGTAGCGGGCGGCCTGCTCCAACTGAAGCCTGGCCTGCGCGCTGCTGGCCCGGGCCGTGAGCGCCTGCAGGCGGGGCAGGGCCGGTGTACGCTCCAGCAACTGGGCCTCGGAATAGGGCGGGGCCTGGATGCTCAGGTCTCCGCTGACCTGAGGGAGTTGCGAGAACGGCAGTTGCAAAGGCGTGGCCAAGGCGGCGCGTGCTTCGATGAGTTGCTCCTGCACGGAGGCCAGTTGATTGCGGGCCCGCTCGGCTTCCACCAAGGCCACGTTGGCGTCCAGGCGCGTGTCCTCGCCAGCACCACGGCGGCGCTCGATGGCCTGGGCGGTGTTGTCGAACAGCTTGACCGCCTGGGTCTCCAGCTCCATGCGTTGTTGTAACGCCAGCACCCGGTAGAAGCGCTGTGCTACCTCGGCCTGCTGCTGGCGCCGCAGGTCGTCAATTTCCAGGCGCAGGGCCTGCAGGGCGGCGGCAGTCGCCTGGCGGCGGTATCGAGGTTGCCCGGCGATTTCGAAGGCCTGTGACACGCCAGCGTTCCACTCCTTGCGGCGCTCTGTGCCCGAGGCATCGGGGACATCACGGCGGGTGCGCTCAAGCGCCAACTGAGGGTTGTTGGCCAGCAGCGCCGCAGCATCGCTGGCAGCGCCCTCGGCGGCGGCCAGCTGGGCTTGCTTGGCCCTCAAGGCTGGATTGGCCGTCTCGGCCAGGCTCAAGGCTTCTGCCAGGCTCAGTGCGGTTGAACTCGCGGTCTGGGCCATGGTCTGGGTGGGGGTGCCCGAAGGCACCGGAGCGCCTTGCGCCGCAGCTTGTGTGGGCGGCCAGCACAGCGCAACGGCCAGCGCCAACGTCAAATGTCGCATCGAATCCTCCAGTTGATCGAAATCAGAACGGGTGGATCCGGCGGTGCGGTAAAACTAGCGGTTCACGTCAGTGAGAAATGAGAAAAGGCCGCCTCGCCGGATCAAGCTGGCTGGCGCCAGTTGGGCCGTTCGGGCGCTTCTTCGAGGAGCAGCGCACGCAACGACAGAGGTTCTGGCAGGCTGGCCGAATCGGCTTGGGGTGCTTCGAAGAAAGGGATGTCGGCGACGGGCGTTGGTACGCTCACATGGCAGTAAGGGCAGTCGGTGTCGGCCATGCTCTTGCTGACCTCAGCCTTGCCTTTTTCTTTGGCAGGCTTGGTGTCTGCCTTGTGTTGGTGAACGTGGTGCCCAAAGTGATGGGCCGCTGAGCCGGTTTCATGCGCGCAAGCGATGCCTGCCGCTGCCCAACTGAATTGGAGCGGTAGGACAAGCACCAGAAACAAAGTCAGCCAGCGACGCATGGTGGGCAGTATAGGGGGAGGAGCAAAGAGGATGTCAAGCAGCGAAGCGGCCATGCAAACGCACCGATTTCTGTGCAACACAGGTGTGTATTTGAAACCCTCTAGTGGGTTCAGAGTCAAGCATTTTTACGACAATATGCGCACGTTGTGATTGCGCCAAGTGTTTGGGCTGTACAGAGTGCCTTGCCAAAGCGATTGCAGCGGCATGTCGATCGTGCCTAGCGATGGCATTCAGGTGGGATTCGCCAGCGTGTTTCTTGCTTGGGTTCGGCATGTTTCGTCTGCGTGGGGAAGTGCGTGATAGCGGGTGAGGCGCCACATTCAGTGGCTGCCTCTTTTCCGCGACTCCTTACGCTTTTGCTGACGTCGTTGCCGACGGAGGCGGCGGTTCGCCCGGTCGCGCCATTCAAGTTAAAGCCCGTAGGAAATGGCAAGGCAAATGGCCACCCCGCCGCTGGTCAGTACATAAGACAGCAATTGATCGTGTGTCGATATGGTCATGTATCTCTGCTCATGCTTGCTGCCTGAGAGTTGCTATTCTTTTGTAGAGATCAAGAGGATGGTCATCCAGCATTTTGCGTTCCAATGGTCATCGGACCTATTCGAACGTGCACCGGGAGCGATTGACTTTCATTCGGCGTAGCCGGGACTTCGGGTTCTCGATCGAGCAGATTCGCCAGCTCATCGATCTGGGAGGGGATGGAGGCCGTGATTGCGTGGAGGCCCGGGACCTGGCTCGGTCTCACCTGGAGGCGGTGCGCCTCAAGATGGCAGAGTTGCGAGCATTGGAGTCCGGGCTGGCCGCGCTGGTGCAATCTTGCTCGGACAGATGCATGGGTGGGCCCCCTTCCGGGTGTACGATTTTCAGTGACCTCACCAGTCAACCGGTCGCGCTATCGACGGCTGGCTGTTGCTGCAGTTGATGTGGAATTTTTTCAACTTGTGGCGGGCTGCAACGCGATGACGGCCATGCCGACCAAGGCGATGCCAGCGCCCGCGATATCCCATGGTGTTGGCGTGATGCCATCAACCAGCCACAGCCAGAGCAATGCGACGGCGATGTACATGCCTCCATAGGCAGCATAGGTGCGACCAGCCGCGTTGGGGTGCAAAGTCAACAGCCATGCGAACAGAGCGAGCGATGCAGCAGCCGGAGCGAGGAGCCAGAGAGACTTGCCTTGCCTCAGAACCAGCCATGGCAGATAGCACCCTGTGATTTCTGCAATTGCAGTCAGGGCGAAAAGGACGGCCAATCGCAACATGCGGTACCTCGCTTTTTTGACTCGTAGTGGCGTTGGGCTAGCTGTCTTGTTGGTCACGGCCGTGACGTGGGTTCTTGCCACAAGGTGGTTGACACACAGGTTGGCTGCGCCCCAGGACCTTTTGCATGACGCGTAAGCTGGCACCGCGATGTGCACCGCAAAAAAAGCATGACATTGAACCTATCCCACCGGCAAAACCGTTTGCAAAAGGGGAGCCAGGTGCCTTGCTTTGATACCGCAGCCCATCGTCTCGCAAAATGGTTTCGGCTGGTTTTCCGTGTGGCTTGTGCTGGATTGGGCTGCTCATGTCGTGCGGCTCAGTTCATGGATCTCTGCATTGTGCAGCCCGCGAGCAAGTTGATGAGCTCATCAAACAGCCAATTGGTGGTTGGGCAAGCAAGGAGTTGAACAAACAAGTCAGCTTGTAGGTCAGTACCGTTCAAGGTGGCGCAAGCTTTGATGCGTCAGTTGGCAGCACTGATCTTGATGCCTGTCCTTGAGATCACCTCCGTGAGCAGACCGCAGGAGATCCAATTGAGCGCCATGGTCGATGGCATTCCAAATCCCTCGACCAGCATCGTCAAACCTGCGATCGCCGAAAAGATCACCGCCCCTTGCAGCACGGGACGGCTGTGGTGCAAGCGCCAAGTTTGACCGAATCCTGTTTTCAGCACCTGCGCGATCAGGGGAGCGAAGAGGAGCAAGTGCCACCACGTCTCGTGCAGGCGCCAGGCCAAGGCGCCCTATTGTTCAGGCGAAGTGTCGCTTCGCGAGAACCATGCATCGAACACGGCCACGCCTGCGTCACGGTTTTCTGGGTCCAACAGGTCGCCCAGTATCGCCATGAGACTCCACGCGAAGACACCCAGCACCGTCAAGGCCAAGGGCCCAATTGGATCATCATGTGAAGGCCCCTCTTTGCACGGCTTTGGACTTGGCGGCCGCTCTGAAAATTTGCTCACCCTGTTACTCAATGCGTGCAAGCATGCAGCAAAGCGTGAATCGACACCCGCTGACACCTGAAGGCCTTGGCCCAAGTGCGACCGTTCCTCCCATGCGGTCAGCAATGGCCTTGACGATGGCCAAGCCCAATCCAGTTCCTTCTTGGTCACTGCCTGCGGCTCTGTAGAAAGGGGCGAATACATGGGGAAAATCGTCGCGCGGTACGCCCATGCCGTTGTCGTCAACAAGCAAGGCCATGTGGCCGTTGCTGGACGTCACGGCGATGTCGATCTGACCATCGTCTGCCACGTGTCGAATGGCGTTGGACAGCACATTGGTCAGCAAGGTCCGCATCTCGAAAGGGCTGCACAAGACCTGGCAAGGCTGAGCTTGCGTCAACCCGATGTCGATGTTTATAGCGATCGTCAATGGGAGCAAATCAGCGACCACTTCGCGCACGACTGCCATCACATCACACGGTTGAACTGGAGGGGCGTCAACCCGGTCTTGTATCCTGGACAGTGACAGCAGTTGCTCCAACAAGCCTTTGGTTCGCTTGAGCCCACTCTTGAGTGCCTGCATGCGCTCGTTTGCCTCGCCCTGCGCGATGATGGTTGACAGGTTCTCCGCCTGGAAAGGGCCGCAATCGGGGTGCGCAACTCGTGTGCTGCATCAGCGATGAAGCGCCGCTGCTGCTGCTGCGTCTCTTTCAAGCGTTGCATCATGGCGTTGACAGACGCCACAAATGGCAGGATTTCGGCGGGCACCCCCTGGACAGGACGCTTGACGGGGTCGGGCGAATCCGCTTGGTCCAGTATCGCGCCCATCTGGCGAACAGGCGCAAGCGTGCGCCTGATCACGGTGGTCACCGACATCTACTTTGCCCGCCAACTGGTCACCGAGCGCATCCAGGAGGCGCGCGGCAAGCTGCCTGCGGGCTTGGCTCCATCATTAGGACCCATCGCGACCGGCCTGGGCGAGATCTACATGTGGACGGTAGAAGCCAAGCCCGGTACCCTCAAGGCCGACGGCCAGCCCTACACCCCCATGGATCTGCGCGAGATCCAGGACTGGATCATCAAGCCTCAGTTGCGCAATGTGCCCGGTGTGACCGAGATCAACACCATTGGGGGCTATGCCAAGGAATTTCAGGTGGCCCCTGATCCAGCCAAGTTGGTGGCCCATGGCCTGAGCCTGGACGACCTGGTCACGGCCCTGGAGCGCAACAACGCCAACGTGGGCGCAGGCTACATCGAGCGGCGTGGCGAGCAATACCTGATCCGGGCGCCCGGCCAGGTGCAAGGCATGGCAGACATTGGCAGTATCGTCGTCAAGCAGGCGCAGGGCGTCAGTGTTCGCATCCGTGATGTGGCCGAGGTGGTGCTGGGCAAGGAGTTGCGCACCGGTGCGGCCACCGAAGACGGCCGAGAGGTGGTGCTGGGCACCGTGTTCATGCTGATTGGCGAGAACAGCCGCGAGGTTTCCAAAGCGGTCGACGTGCGCCTACAGCAGGTCAACAAGTCCTTGCCTGCAGGCGTGATCGCCAAGACGGTTTATGACCGTACCGTGCTGGTGGACAAGGCGATTGCCACGGTCAAGAAGAACCTGTTCGAAGGGGCTGTGCTGGTCGTCGTGATCCTGTTTGCCTTCCTGGGCAACTTCCGAGCGGCCTTGATCACGGCCATGGTGATCCCGCTGGCGATGCTGTTCACCTTCACGGGCATGGTAACCCAGCAAGTCAGCGCCAACCTCATGAGCCTGGGTGCGTTGGACTTCGGCATCATCATCGACGGCGCCGTGGTGATCGTGGAGAACTGCGTGCGGCGCCTGGACCATGCGCAAGCGCATCACGGGCGACCACTGACCCGAAGCGAGCGCTTCCATGAGGTGTTTGCCGCTGCGCAGGAATCACGCCGCCCCCTGTTGTTCGGACAACTCATCATCATGGTGGTCTACCTGCCCATCTTTGCCTTGACGGGTGTCGAGGGCAAGATGTTCCACCCCATGGCCTTCACGGTGGTGGCGGCCTTGTTGGGCGCCATGATCTTGTCGATGACCTTCGTGCCTGCAGCCGTTGCGCTGTTCCTGACCGGCTCGGTCAGTGAGAAGGAAAACCGCCTGATGGGCTGGGCCAAGCGCGGCTATGAGCCGCTGCTGGACAAGGCCATGTCCCGCCAGCCACTGGTGCTGACCATCACGGGCGTGTCGGTGGCCTTGGCCGTGTTGATGGCCACCCGCATGGGCAGCGAGTTCATCCCCAGCCTGGACGAACACGACATCGCCTTGCATGCGCTGCGTATCCCGGGCACCAGCCTGAGCCAGGCCATCGAGATGCAGGCGCAACTGGAGCGCACCATCAAGGCCTTCCCCGAGGTCGATGCAGTGTTCGCCAAGCTGGGCACGGCTGAAATTGCCACCGACCCGATGCCGCCCAGCGTGGCTGACACCTTCGTGATGCTCAAGCCACGTGAGCAATGGCCCGATCCCAAGCGGCGCAAGGACGACCTGGTCAAGGCCTTGCAGGTGGCCGTGATGAAGGTGCCTGGCAACAACTACGAGTTCACCCAGCCCATCCAGATGCGCTTCAACGAGTTGATCTCGGGGGTGCGCTGTGACGTGGCTGTCAAGGTGTTTGGCGATGACATGGACACGCTCAACGAAACTGCGGAGCAGATCTCCAAGGTGCTGGAGGCCGTGCCTGGGGCCGAGGATGTCAAGGTGGAGCAAACCACCGGCCTGCCCATGCTGTCCGTGAAGATCGACCGTGAGAAGGCCGCGCGCCTGGGCTTGAACGTGGGCGGCATCCAGGACACACTGGCCACGGCACTGGGTGGGCGTGAGGCAGGGGCGGTGTTCGAGGGTGACCGCCGATTCGACATCCTGGTGCGTTTGCCCGAAACCTTGCGCAGCGACCTCGAGGCCTTGGGGCAGTTGCCCATCCGCTAGCCCGTCAACGCGACGGGTGAACACGCGGGCTTTGCCCGCCTGGGCGATGTGGCCACGATGGACCTGACCCCTGGCCCCAACCAGATCAGCCGCGAAGAAGGCAAACGCCGTGTGGTGGTCACCGCCAATGTGCGCGGGCGAGACATCGGCAGCTTCGTGGGCGAGGCGCAAGCCAAGATCGACGCTGGCGTCAAGGTGCCCGCCGGTTACTGGACCACCTGGGGCGGCACGTTCGAGCAACTGCAATCGGCCTCGCGCCGTCTGGCCATCGTGGTTCCGGTGGCCTTGCTGCTGGTCTTCCTGTGGCTCTTTGCCATGTTCGGCAACGTCAAGGATGGTTTGCTGGTGTTCACCGGCGTGCCCTTTGCGCTGACGGGCGGTGTGGCAGCGCTGTGGCTGCGGGACATTCCCTTGTCGATCTCGGCGGGGGTGGGTTTCATCGCGCTGTCGGGTGTGGCGGTGCTCAATGGCCTGGTGATGATTGCCTACATCCGAAGTCTGCGCGAAGGTGGCATGGCCCTGGAGCCAGCGATCAGAGAAGGGGCCTTGACACGCCTGAGGCCTGTGCTCATGACCGCCTTGGTGGCCAGTCTGGGCTTTGTGCCCATGGCCGTGGCCATCGGAACGGGTGCTGAAGTTCAGAGGCCCCTGGCCACGGTGGTGATCGGCGGCATCTTGTCATCGACCGTTTTGACCCTGTTCGTGTTGCCGCTGCTGTATCGCCTGACACATCGTCGAGATGACGAACTGCCGCAGCCAAACCCTGATGCAGCTAGGCCAATTCCGGGCCAAGCCTGACAGAGCATCAAGACGCTGCAAGGCAACTGGGTTTACAGTAAATCCACTGGCGTAGGCAACTGCGTCGAATGCCAGTGGGCTGCTCCATCCCCGTTCCATTTTTTGAGGCACGATGCGATGTTTGACATTCTTTGCGATCGCACTTACCGACATCTGTTCTCCGCTCAGGTGATTGCGTTGTTGGGCACAGGCTTGGCCACGGTAGCGCTTGGCCTGCTTGCATATGACTTGGCAGGAGAGAACGCCGGCGCGGTACTTGGCACGGCGCTGGCAATCAAGATGCTGGCCTATATCGGCGTAGCGCCCATCGCCTCGGCATTCGCCGAACGATTGCCAAGGCGAGAGATGTTGGTCACGTTGGACCTTATTCGTGCCGCAGTTGCTTTGCTGCTGCCCTTCGTCACCGAGATCTGGCAGGTGTACATGCTGATCTTTGTATTGCAATCGGCTTCAGCCGGATTCACCCCGGCGTTCCAAGCCGCGATTCCCGATGTGCTACCCAAGGAGGCCGACTACACCAAGGCTTTGTCTCTGTCGCGCTTGGCCTATGACCTCGAAAACCTCATCAGCCCGGCATTGGCGGCTGCACTGTTGACAGTGGTGACTTTCCAAAGCCTGTTCATCGGCACCGTTGTCGGCTTCTTGGCTTCTGCAGCACTGGTGGTGTCTGCTGTCCTGCCGAAAGCGAAGCTGCCACCAAAGCGCGGCGTTTACGATCGCACCACCCGTGGCATGCGCATCTACCTCGCTACGCCGCGTTTGCGAGGTCTACTCGCCGTGAATCTGGTGGCCGCCTCGGCTAGCGCGATGGTCATCGTCAACACGGTTGTACTGGTCCAGGGCCAGCTCAAGCTGACGCAGAACGCCACAGCGCTGGCGTTAGCCTGCTTCCCTTTCGTAGAAGCGGATGGTCTCCACCGACGTGCCGGTCTTGCTGGCCAGCTACCCGATTTTCACGTGAACTCCGGTGCCTCGTGTTATGACTTGCAAGCTTACGCGAAATCGTATGGAAGGACCTCGCCAATGGTCCGTGTTGGCATTGTGTCGCCGCAGCGCGCTGTCGGCCCAAGGCGTCAACGCCCACCCATTCTTCGCAGTTCGCTGCGCTTGAGCCGCTGTTGCTCGTTGCGCTGACGCCGGTGGTCTCCGTCTCGCCATTCCAGGTACAGCCAGTAGCTGAAGCCAAAGCACGGCCCCACACCCCCGCGCCAAGGATGTAGGCCAAGATCTGATCGCGGTTGGTGGACATGGGTGGGTGCTGCAGTAGCAGGACTACGGCCCTTGGGCCGGGGTGCTTGCTGGTGCTTCAAGGACATACCCCATGCCGCGCACGGCGCGGATGGGGTTCATCTCCGGCTCTTCGCCGATCTTGGCACGCAGTCGCTGAATCGCCGCCTCAATCATGCTGGCGTCGTGGCCAAAGTGCCTGTCCCAGACTTGGTGTCGAGTGCGGCGTGCGCGCTCGCACGAGGGAGCGGGACGGCGGCGTCCGCCATTCTCGCGTCCCTCATGCGGTGCGTGTCACATCGGATGGCGGTGAGACGCATGCTGGTCACATGCCTGTGCGCATCGTTCGCACGCTTCTTTGCAACGCAGGCAGTGCTCATGTTCATGCTTTGCGCACTCCGCCGCACACGCAAGGCAAAGATGCTCGCACAGCGCGCAGAAGTCGCCGTGGTGGACGGAACGCCGAGCCAAGGCGTTGATCGTTGCCGCGCAGATGTCGGCACAGTCCAGGTTCAACAGCGAACAGGTGGCCATCGCCGGATCGCCTTCCCGCAGGTCCGCCCCCACACATTCCTGGCAGGCATGCAGCGCCTCCTCACACGCTTCGATGCAAACATCAAAGCTTTCCAAGGTGTCTTGATCCTTCATGGTGTTTCTCCAGTTTCGAGCCGGCAGGGGCGTCTCAGGCAGTCCTTGCCGCCACTGAATGCCGACTCAAGGTTGCGAAAACCGTTGGCCCAACTGCCGCCCACGGGCTAGAACGAGGAATCAGGCGAATGGCCGGACTCATCAATGACACTGTTCGGCGCAAGGCTTCACAAGGAACCATGCACCCTTGCGCCCGGCCAGTGCCCAGCCGTTCAAGGCCAACCCACAGAACGTTTGAATGCTGGCGATGCGCAGTGGCAGCACGCACTCCAGCCGTCCTGTGGGCGGGCGCCTTGATCTTCACGCGGCGACGCATCGCACTTCGTGGGGTCACGAAGCACCCGATGGCAGCCCTTCGCGCTCATTTCTTGCCAGCCGCGATGGCGGCGGCCTTGAATTGGGACGTGAAACTCGGTTTCCCCTCCAGCACCACCAAGGCGCTCACCGCTGTGCCGGGAGGTACGGAGAACTGTCCCTGGGCGTTGAACTGACCGTCGCCCGGTTTCAGCTCGACCTTGTGACGTTGCCCGTCCGCTGTCTTCCAGGCGAGGTGCGCGCGGCCACCATGGGTGGACAAGGGTTTGCCGTGGTCGCTCACGTAAAGGGTCAAAGAGGCGGGCGCGGCGAGCAACTCCAGCGTGACGCCACGCACCTCGGCAACGACACCGCCATACCGGGCCTCATCGCCCGCTTCCTTGTGTCCGGGTCCATGGTCGTGCGCATGGTCGTGTGCGTATTCCTTGCCTTTGCCGTGGGCGCTGTGTGCGGCGTCGGCGGCGCGGGTGGGCGCGATGAAGGCTGTCAGGGCGGCAATCGCCAACGTCGTTCGAAGCAGCGTGGCTGCGTGTTTCATGGGGAGGTCTCCTAGGGTGAAAAAACAGGTTGATGAAAGGCGACAAAAACTAGGTCAGGGCCGCGCCCTGGTGGGAGGACAGGTCAAACTCGACGATCAGCAGTTGGCGGCTTGCAAGGGTGATCAGCGCAGTGATGGTGGTGGCCGCCTCGAAGTGGAAGGCGCCCGCGAGGTGAAGGTGATCACCCTGCGGCGCCAGGGGCACGCGCTGCCTGCCGTGCAGGCCGTCCCACGACAGCACCGCGCTCGCGCCTTCCAGATGATCGGCGGGCTGGTCCAACCCATCCAGGTAGAGACGCAGGTCGTCCTCGTGGACCACCAACTCGCAGCGCAGCCGCCGCAGCGCGACCACGACGCCACCATGACGAGGTGAAGACGCAAGGGCACCTGAAGCGGCAGCGGCGTCGTCGTTCGCGGCCACCAGGGGCTCGATGACCACGATCTGGCCAGCAGGGGTCTGAGCGCTTTGGACCACGTATTTCATGCCGTTCTTCCGATCAGCGGTGGTGAACCGGGCTCAGTGCTCGTGAGGGCGCGCTCGGCCAGCATGCCCCTGAGTTGCGCCATCAGTGCGAAGGGATCGGACGCGCTGGCATCGACCACGATGTGCGCAATCATGCTGACCTTGCGGCTGGAGATGGCCCAGACGTGCAGGTCATGCATGTCCGTCTTGGCCGCCGTCTGCGCCAGCGCCTGTTTGACCGCTTCGAACTCCACCCCCCTTCGGGCACACCCTCCAACAGGATGTTCATGCTGGCGCGCAGGAAGATCCAGGTGCGCGGCAGCACCAGATGCCGATTCGACGGCCTCGGCCAGCGTCAGCGGCGCCGTGGACGAGGCGGGACGCGGCTCAGCACGCGATGGTGCGGGAACTGGTGAAGCCTGTGAAAAGGACGTGGAAAGAAAGAGGGTCGCCGTGATCAACGCTGCGAGCGTCGCCAACGGCACGATGAGCCTGTGCATCGAATTCTCCGGGTTGTGACAACAACGAAACGGGAATACGGCGAGTGGCGGGCCGTGGTCTGGCTATCGAAGGATAGGAAGAGGGAAAAGCAGCAGCCGTCTCGCCGAATCAGGCGTTGTGACGTCTGTCCGGTCGCTCAAGGCCCTGGGGTATGTGCGAGGGGTGTCCGCGATTCGAACGGCTCACCCAGGTTTCGCTGGACTCGACCGCGGGCTGAGCCGCCTGGCTGGTCAGCGGCGGCAACGGGCTCAAGTGGCAGGTCGCGCAATCGCCGTCGATGCCGACTTTCTTCGTGTCGCCGCCTTGATGGTCCTGCGCTGCGGCACCACCTTCTTTGCCGCCATCTTTGGACACGTCATGGCTGCGCTGATGGTGCCCGACATGGTTGGCACCCGAGCCTGTCTCGTGCTGGCAATAGCCGACCACCGCAGCCCAGGACATCTGGAGCGGAAACCAAATCAGCAGAAAGACAAACAGGAAGCGTCGCATGGGGAAGCAGTATACGAGTGGGTTGGCGCGTTGGAAAGGCAACAGACGATGTGGTCGTGTCCTTGAGCATGAACATGGCATTCTCCGCATTCACAAGTCGTGTCGCCGTGGACGATGGAAGTCAAGCCGACGTGTGACGTTGCTTCTGCCTCGGGATTGACGACGATGTGGGCGCCATTACCCAGACTCGACAGCGTCGAGCGCAATGCGTCTTCATGCACCAGAACCTGATCAAATTCCAGTCGGATCGTTCCGCCTGCGTTGACCTCCGCTTCAACAACGCCAAGTATGTGCTCCAGCTTGGACTTCAAGCTCCTGGCCGTACGGGCGTGCATCGCATCCGTTCCAAGTAACAGATAGCCGATCCGATCCGTGAGTACCGCACCAACGGCGCCTGCCACCACTCGCACCTTGCCGAGCGAAATCACGTTCGTGTCGTAATGGATGCACAACTCCGGTGGCTCGCCCCTTAAGCGCATCGGCCACATGAGCGTTGACTATGCCATCACGGCCCTCCAGGGCTTCGATCAAGCTTTTCACACGCAGCGATCTTTGGCTTGAGGCAAGCGTGGAAGCAGAAGGGGAATGTCCAGTCGAAGCTTGCCAGCCTGTGCCGTGTCACGATCTGTCTTTCAATTCGTCTCTATTCATGGTCGATCTCGTGAGTGGGGGAAGTCCTTCTATCGGCAAGTGACGTGCCGTACGATTTGCAGCTGTTTGACCTCGTGACGGCATGGTCATCGCTGGAAGCGCCATTCGCTTCGGCGTGTAATTCTTGCCGCAAGCTTGGCCCTCGACAGCATGGGCCGCATCTGGGTTACAAAGAAAGTTGTTCGACTGATGGATTCTCTTGTGAAACAAACAGATCACTCCAACTGCGACGAAGCGGATGCGTCGACAACGCTCACCACCGATGCTGCTGGTCACACGCAGGAGGATGGTGACTTGACTGACATGCTGGGCGAATTGCGCGTGTTGTTGCCCACCGCACAGTTGCTATCAGCCTTTTTGATCACCGTTCCATTCACCGCTGGCTTCGGGGCGATCATCGCTTCAGAAAAACGCGTGTTCCTCGCGACCTTTCTGTTCTCGATCGCAAGCCTCGTGCTATTGAGTGGCCCGGCGGTGCAGCATCGATTGATCAGACCTCTCATTAACCGTGCGCGCTTCAAGCATCTGGCCACACTGCAGATCGTGCTCGGGGCGGCGACCTTGACCTTCGCCCTGGTTCTCGCCACTCAACTGGTGCTTTCCTCCGTTCTGGGGCACACGATCGGAAATATCGCCGCCGCCGCCGTCGCAGTGTTGATCGTGATGCTTTGGTGGGTGTGCCCCAAGCTTTGGCGGGCCGGGGGGCATTGCTGATCGTGCTTGTTTGGCGTGCCGGGCAGTGACCTTGCCCCCTGCAACCGGACTTTCTTATTTGAGCTTTCGTGGCACGATGCGCTGTTTGAGAAACTTATCGCCGCTGCCATCGGCGATCCAGGGCCGCCACGATCTCACAAGGTATCCACACCGCGTAGAACGCAAAAATGATGTCGGTCAAAAAGTGGCCGCCCTGCAAGATGCGGCCGAGTCCAATCGCCGCACCAGTCACGATGCCAATCACAAACCATCGGCGGCGCCATGTGGGACCGGCTGTCAGCCCCAGGCTCATCAGCCAGAACCCCGCAGCGGCGTGGCTGCTGACAAAACTACGGTGCGCTTCAGGATGCGTGCGACGCTGTGGTGCGGCCTGAAACGGACTGTCGCCACCAAAGACTGCTACCTGAACGGGGCGGGGACGGCACAGTGCCTGTTTGAACCAAGCTTCGATCACCAGGCCCGGACCCAGCAAGGCGCAAAGCAAGGCGATCACCGCCATGTGATGGCAACGTTGTTGGCGGTCTTGGGCTGCCGGACCCAGGTCATACCTCCTGACGAGGAAAGCTGCCCATGGGCGCAGCAGCACCAACAACAGCAGCAATCCCAAAATGGTTCGGCCTACCAGCGGCGTCCACTCATAAGAAGCCATCACCCAGGCTGTTTCAGCATAGGTGAACCCCACACCCGGTGTGAAGAGCTGCTGGGATACGTTCAGATCAAAGGACGACAGGCCGGAAAACACGGCCAGGCACAGTGAAGCAACTCCCCAAATGAATCCGGGGTTTTGCCAGAATCTGAAGGGATCAGACTGACCTTGAGGTACCAGTTTCGCGTTGCTAGCAGCCATCTGGCTGACTCCTGAATGGAAATGACGATGTCGGAAGAGAGGCACCGTTCACATGACTTGCCGCTCTTCATGCAGGCGAATCGCGCCGGCTTCAGCGGTTGCTGCTTGATGCGGCTTTGAACTCCGTGTATTCGTCTTCATACGCTTTCAGGGCTAACTGAAAGCGTATGGCGTTGTCGGCGAACTGTCCACGCTCAATGTCCATGTCCACGCTGTTGTTGTCCAGCGCATTCTGGGTTGGCACTCGGTAGGAAAGCGCCACGGTGCTGGTGAATGGACTGCCGGGCAGTCCCGGCAGGTGCGCACTGGCGGTTTTGCGAAGGTCGCTGGGCGGGATATCGCCCGACTTCTGGCGAGATACGGCCCTTTGCAGACTGGCACGAAAGTCAAGATCGACGGCCTGGTAGTTCGGTGTATCGACGTTGGCGATGTTGGAGGCCAATACCTCCTGTCGCTTGGCCCGCAGCAGGATCGCGTGCTCTTTGAAATCGTCTTCCTCCTGATCACCAGAAGGGTTCGATGGCGGAACGACGGGCGGCGTCAATCGAGGCGTCGATGTCAACGGTGCGGCTGGCACAGGCACGTGCTGAGGACTCAGGATGGGTTTCAGCATGTCGTGTTCCTTTTGGAGGTTGCCTGCTTGAACGACGGTGGCCTTGTCACGCTCTCAATATCCCAGCGCAGTGCGTTCGGTGACCAAGTTGTCGAGACGTCGTTGCGCTTGTGCGGCGGCGAGCAGCAGGGCGCGCTGACGTTGAGCGTACTGATGAGAAAAGCGCCGACCTTGCCGGTCACCTTCTCCCACTTCACGCCCAGCTTGCTGTTTCGAGCGAAGGTTCTGGAGCTCGTCATAGACATCGCCAATCTGGTTGTCCAGCTGCTTGAGCCGAACGGCCCGGGCCGCTGCGTCGCGCAACAATTGCGCTCGCGTCATGGCGAGCGCACGTTGGGCTGCCTCGGCCTCCTGTGGGTTGGGTGGGTGTCGCTCGACCGAAATGGCGCTTGAACGCTTGGCCTGAGGTTCTGGTTCGTCCCCGTAGACCACCTGCCCATTGGGCAGGATTGACTTGTAGAGAATCCGCTCGTCGGCCATGCTCGTGAAGGCGCCGCCAAGAAAAACGAGGGCCAGTGCGGTAGGGGCGAGGCGGCATTGATGGCCTTTCATGCTTGGGTCTCCATCTGAGGTGAGCACAGGTGGGCAGCGCCGCGTCAGCGGCCTCCCTTGCTTCGCAGCGCCCGGCGCTTTTGCTGGCGATCCTGCCGACGGATGCGTCGCTTTGCTCTGTCCCGCCACTCCAGGTAGAGCCCATAAGGAATCACGACGCACAGTGCCGCTCCGCCCAGGACCAGCACGTAGGGCATCACATGTTCTCTCACGGTCATGCTCGTTCCTTCCGGTTCAAGGCGGTGGCCTGGCGTTCGGATCCATGCCAGCCTCAGCACGATGAGCGCTGGCGTGCTTGTCTCCCAGGTCGCAGAATGGGCTGGCCTGATCGCAAGCCTGGGTCTCGCACTGCAGTGTCGAGTGGTGGATGTCTCGTTCGGCCAGCACGCGGTGCAATGCGGACAGGAGGCTGGCTGGCTCGGACATTGACGGGTCGTGAACAATGTGAGCGCTCAGGCTGGGTCGGTTGCTGGTCAAGGACCAGACGTGCAGATCGTGCACGTCCACGACACTCGGGACCGCTCTCAGCGCCAGATCGATCTCGCTCAGGTTCATGCCCTCGGGTATGCCTTCCAGCAAGATGTTGACGGTCGAGCGCAACAGCACCCATGTGCGTGGCAGCACCCACAGGCCGATCGCCACGGCGATCACCGAATCGATCCAGGTCCAGCCCGTGAACCGGATGACCAGTGCGCCAACGATCACCCCCAAGGATCCCAGCAGATCGCTCCACACCTCAAGGTACGCGCCTTTGACATTGAGGCTGGCATCCTTGCCGGCGTTCAGCAGCCTCATGCTCACCAAGTTGATGACCAACCCAAGTGTGGCGATCACCAGCATGGGGCCCGACTGAACATCCTGCGGCGTGCCAAAGCGCTGCCAAGCCTCGTAGAGGATGTACAGCGCGACGGCAAAGAGCATCAGGGCATTGAAGGCCGCCGCCAGGATCTCGAAGCGGTGATAGCCAAACGTGAGCCGGGCATTGGCGGGGCGCCTGGCGATGCGGATGGCGGCCAGCGCGATGGCCAGCGCTGCCGCATCGGTGAACATGTGCGCCGCGTCCGAGATCAGCGCCAGGCTGCCCGTGATCACGCCACCTACCACCTCGGCCATCAGAAAGGTGAAGGTGAGCCCCAGCGCCCAACGCAGATTGCGCTCGTTGGTGCTGGAGGGCAGGGCGTGGTCATGGCCAGCGCTCATGCGATGCCTCCGTCAGGAGCGGGGCTCGCGGGTGGCATCAAGCCGATGGCGTCCTCTTCGGGCGGTTCATCTTCATCCTTGCGGTGCACCAGGCGGTAGAGCACGGGTAAGACCAGCAAGGTCAGCACGGTGGATGACAAGATGCCCCCGATGACGACGGTGGCCAAGGGTCTTTGCACCTCCGCACCCGTTCCGGTGGCCAAGGCCATGGGCACGAAGCCCAGCGAGGCCACCAGGGCCGTCATCAAGACCGGCCGCAAACGTGTCAGGGCGCCCTCATGGATGGCTTTGTCCAGGCCCAGCCCATTGTCACGAAGGTTGCGGATGAAGGAAATCATCACCAACCCGTTGAGCACGGCGACTCCGGACAGGGCGATGAAACCGACCGCCGCAGAGATCGACAGCGGGATGTCCCTCAGCCACAAGGCGAGGATGCCGCCCGTGAGCGCGAAGGGGATGCCCGTGAAGACCAGCAAGCCATCCTTGATGTTGCCGAACATGGCAAACAACAGCACGAAGACCAGCAGCAGCGAGACCGGCACCACGATCTGCAGGCGCTGAGTGGCCGATTGCAGGTTCTCGAACTGGCCGCCCCAGACGGTCCAGTAACCCGTCGGAATCTTCACGCTCTGCAAAGATTTTTCGGCTTCGGCGACGAAGGTGCCCAGGTCGCGCCCTCGCACATTGGCGCTGATCACGATGCGGCGTTTGCCATTTTCCCGACTGACCTGGTTGGGACCAGGGGCCAAGTCGATGGCGGCCACTTCTGACAAGGGGATGAAGCGAGTGGCATCGCCCTCGGCACCCTTGAGGGCGATGGGCAGACGGCGAATCGCTTGCAGGTCGGTGCGCACGGTCTCGGGCAGTCGGACCACGATGTCAAAACGGCGGTCACCTTCGAACATGGTCCCGGCCTCCTGGCCGCCAATGGCGGTGGACAAGGTGTCCTGGATGTCGCCGACGTTCAGGCCATACCGTGTGGCCTTGTCACGGTCGATGTTGATGGTCAGCATCGGCAAGCCGGTGGTCTGCTCGACCTTGACCTCGGCCGCGCCCGGAATGGCCTGCAGCACCTTGGCGATCTGATTGGCCGTGCTGTTGAGCACGTCCATGTCGTCACCGAAGAGCTTGACCGCGACATCGCTTCGCACGCCCGAGATCAACTCGTTGAAGCGCAACTGGATGGGCTGGGAGAACTCGTAGTTCTGGCCCGGCAGCTTGGCCACTTCCGCCTGCACGGCGGCCAGCACTTCGTCGCGCGTCTTGCGGGGCTCGGGCCACTTGTCCAGCGGCTTGAGCATCACGTAGCCATCCGAGATGTTGGGCGGCATGGGGTCGGCAGCGATCTCCGCCGTGCCAGTGCGTGCAAAAACGCGCTCGATTTCCGGGAACTTGGCCTTCAGGTGGGCCTCCAGTTGGGCCTGCATGGCCACCGATTGGGTCAGGCTGGTGCCGGGTATGCGAAGCGCCTGAATCGCGAAGTCGCCTTCGTTCAGGCTGGGCACGAACTCACTGCCCATGCGCGAGGCCACCACGCCGGACAACACGACGATCATCGCCGCTGCGGTCAGCACCACGGGTTTGGCACCCATGACGGTGTTCAGCAAGGGCTCGTACACGCGCTTGGCGGTGCGGATCACCACGTTCTCCGTCTCGGCCACTTTCTTGCCGATGAACAAGGCCACTGCGGCGGGGATGAAGGTGATCGACAGGATCATCGCACCCAGCAGCGCCGTCACCACGGTGAAGGCCATGGGATGGAACATCTTGCCTTCCACACCGGCCAGCGCAAAGATGGGCAGGTAGACGATCATGATGATCAGTTGCCCGAACAGCAACGGGCGCCGTGCTTCCTGCGATGCAGCGAAGACCTCGTGGAATCGTTCCTGCAAGGTGAGCGGCCGACCGTGGTGGGCTTGCGCATGTGCCAGGCGCCGCACGCAGTTCTCCACGATCACGACTGCGCCATCCACGATGATCCCGAAGTCCAGCGCGCCCAGGCTCATCAGGTTGGCACTGACTTTCTGACTGACCATGCCACTGAAGGTGAACAACATCGACAGGGGGATCACCATGGCGGTGATCAACGCGGCGCGCATGTTGCCCAGGAACATGAAGAGGATGGCGACGACGAGCACGGCGCCTTCCAATAGGTTCTTCTTGACCGTGGCAATCGCCTTGTCGACCAGGATGGTTCGGTCGTACACGGTCACCGCGTGAATCCCGGCGGGCAGCGTCTTGTTGATCTCGGCCATCTGCTTGTCTACCGCTTGAGAGACCTTGCGGCTGTTCTCGCCGATCAGCATGAACACGGTACCCAGCACCACCTCGCGGCCGTTGTCGGTGGCCGCGCCGGTGCGCAGTTCCTTGCCGATGCTCACGTCGGCGATGTCGCGGATGAGGATGGGCACGTCGTCGACATGCTTGACGATGATGCCGCCCACATCCTTCATGTCCCGAACCTGCCCGGGAGCCCGGATCAGGTACTGCTCGCCTTCGCGCTCGATGTAGCCTGCGCCCACGTTGCCGTTGTTGCGTTCCAGCGCATTGACCACGTCTACCAGGGTCAGGCCGTGCGCCATGAGTTTCTCGGGTCGTGGGGCGACCTGGTATTCCTTGGCATAGCCGCCGATGGAGTTGATCTCCGTCACGCCCGGCACATTGCGCAATTGCGGTTTGATGATCCAGTCCTGGATCTCGCGCAGATCAGTCGGCGTGTAGGCGCTGCCATCGGCCTTCTTGGCACCGTCCTTGGCTTCGACGGTCCACATGTAGATCTCACCCAGGCCGGTCGAGATCGGGCCCATGGCCGGGGTGACGCCCTGGGGCAGCCGCTCCTTGGCCTCCTGGATTCGCTCGTTCACCATCTGGCGCGCGAAGTACAGGTCGGTGCCATCCTTGAAGATCACGGTGATCTGCGACAAGCCGTAGCGCGACAGGGAGCGGGTTTGCTCAAGGCCCGGCAAGCCGGCCATCACGGTCTCCAGCGGGTAGGTGACGCGTTGCTCTGTTTCCAGCGGCGAGTAGCCGGGGGTCTGCGTGTTGATCTGGACCTGGACATTGGTGATGTCGGGCACGGCGTCGATGGGTAGCTTCTGGTAGCTGAAAATGCCCAATGCGGCCATGCCGAAGACGGCCAGCAGCACAAGCCAGCGCTGCTCGATGGCAAATCGGATGATGCGTTCAAACATGATGGGTGGTCCTTGGGCTCAATGCGAGTGCTCGGCCGAAGCCTTGCCGATTTCGGCCTTGATGACGAAGCTGTTCGTCGAGGCATAGCGCGCCCCGGCACTCAGGCCTTTGACAATCTCGGTGCGCACGCCATCACTGCGTCCCACTTCCACGGTTTTGGCTTCAAAGCCGCCAGGCACTTCGACGAAGACGACTTGACGGCCTTCCATCGCCTGCACTGCGCCAGCCGCCACGGTCACGGCCGCCGCGGTTTCGCCCGAGGTCACCGCCACATTGACGAACAGACCCGGGCGCCAGGCCAGGCCGGGATTGGTCAGCACGATCCGGGCACTGGCTGCACGCGTCTGCTCCCCGATCAGGGCGCCGACATAGGTCACCATGCCGGTGGCCACATCGTCGAACGAGGTGGAGCTCACGGTGACCTTCTCGCCGACCCGAACGAACTTGAGGTCCTTGGCTGGCACATTGATGTTGGCCCACACGGTGGACAGGTCGGACAGGGTGAACACGTTGGCGTCCTCCTTGACGGACTCGCCCAGCGCGATGTGCTTTTCCACGACGATGCCGTCAAACGGTGCCCGCAGTTCGTAGCGGTTCAAGTCGTTGGCCGTGGGCGCGGCGCCCAAGGCCTTGAGCTTCTGGCTGGCGTTGTTCACGGCGATCTCGGCTTCCCGCAGCGCTTGCACCGCCTGCTGGTAGTCCATCTGCGCGGAGATCTTGTCCTCAAAGAGTTTCTTCTCACGGGCATGCGTGGTTTGCGCCAGCGTCAGACGCTTTTGGGCCGCCTGCAACTCGCTGCGCTGCTCTGACAACAGCACGCTGGAAATGGTGGCCAGCACCTGGCCTTTCTTGACCTGTTGCCCCAGGCTGGCCGAGACGGCTTCGACCACGCCTGCCACACGAGGCACGACGTGGGCCGTGCGGTCCTCGTTGAACTTGATCTCCCCGGACAACTGCATCGTGGTGCGGATGCTGGCTGGGCCGACCGCCTCGACCTTGATGCCGCCCGCTGCGATCTGCTGAGCGTTCAACTGGACCGGCTCTTCTTCACCCTCGACATGCTTGTCGGCCCCGGCGGGGCTGGATGCGCCTTTGCCCTCGCCCCCTTCGCCCTCCAGCGTGTCGTGTTCTGCGTGCGCGCCGGGTTTTTCGTGGTGTTCCTTGTCGTCGTGCCCCTTTGCCTCATCGTGACCGGCATCGGCTTTCTTCTCATCGTGGTGCTCGCCATCATCGTGGCCTTTGGCTTCGTCATGCCCGTGACCATGGCCTTCCTCGGCGGCTTCGCCCGCTGGTGCGCTGGGAGCACTTTTGAGCAACCAGGCGCTGGCCCCCAACCCGATCAGGACGATGGCAATGATGGCGATGAGTTGGGGGCGGCTGATGCGCCCAGCCTGGCGTTGTGGTTTGGTGTGGTTCATGCAGTGCTTTCTCATGGCTTGGCCGTCGATGACTCGTCGGTGTTGGTGCCCAACAGGCGGTCGATGTCGGCGGTGGTGCGGTACAGCTCGTTCAATGCGCGCAGGTATTGGGCGCGGGCCTGGAACAAGGTGCGTTGGGCATCCAGCGCGTCCAGGAAACTGAACTTGCCCAGCTCGAAGCCTGTGGTGGCGGCCTGCCAGGCGCTTTCAGCGCCGGGCAACACCTCTTCTTTCAGGGCCTGGACCTCGGCTTGCGCGGAGCGCTGGCGCTCGCTCAGTTGGGTCCATTCCGTGTCGATCCGGATCTGGGTGGCTTGCAGGTCGGCCTCGGCCTTGTCGTGCAGTCGCAGGGCCTGAAGGAGATTGCCTCGGTTGGTGTCCAGCACCGGAATTGGCATGGACAGGCCGATGACCGTCTGGTTGCGTCCGACTTGTTGATCACGCTTGGCCCCCAAGGTCAAGGTCACATCGGGAATGCGGCGTGCGCGTTCGAGCTCGACCATGGCTTGTCGTCGATCAACCTCCAGCCTGGCTTGGCGAAGCGCGGGTACATCCGTCAGCGACGTGTCTGGGCTGAGCAAGGCGGGCAGCGCATTGGACTGCCAAGCCAGCACCTGAGCCCGGGGCGCGGCGGGGCCGAGCAGGGCCGACAGGCGTTGGCGGGCGGATCGCAACTCGCCTTGAGCTTGGCGTAGCTCTACGCGCACGCCAGCATGAGCCACCTTGGCGCGTGTCTCATCGACGGGGGAGACCTTGCCGGCCTGGACGCGCTTGGATGCCGCATCCGCAGCACGGCCCGACAGTTCGGCAGAGGCCTGCGCCAATTGGACGCGCTCCTGGGCGATGACCGCACCGAAGAAGGCATCGGACACGTCGGCCCGGATTTGCGCACGGCGTCCTTCGACGTCCACGGCGGTTTGAGCCCGCCCAAGCTCGGCGACCGAGACCCGGGCTGACCGTTTACCGCCCAGCTCGATGGGCTGACTGAATTGGACCGTGGTGGTCCGGCTTTCCCGCCGGGTGTCCTCGATCAAGGCCTGAATCTCTGGGTTGGGTCGGGCGCCAGCCTGAATGACCGTGCCGTCGCTGGCCGCCAACTCTTGCTGGTTGGCCACGATCTGGGGGCTGAACTGCAGTGCGAGCCTGATGGCTTCAGCCAGCGTCAGCGGCTGAACTGTGGGGGCCGGCGGGGAGGCAGCGCTGAGCGGCACCTGGGCGGGCGATGCCTGCGCGACTTGCGAAAAGGACGTGGAAGGAAAGAGCGTGGCCGTGGTCAACGCTGCGAGCGTTGCCAATGGCGCCATGAGCCTGTGCATCGAATTCTCCGGGTTGTGGGAAACAACAAAGGGGGAATTCGGCGAGAAATGGCCGTGGTGTGGCCTGGCTATCTATGGATAGAAATGATGCTGAAGCAGCAGCCGTCTCGCCGAATTAAGCGGCGAGACGTATGTCAGGGCGTTCGAGCCCTTTGGGAATGTGCGAGGCATGGCCTCGTTGTGCGAGGCTCACCCATGTCTTGTGTGACTTCAACACGGGTTCGTGTGTTTCACAGATCGGTGGTGCGGCGCTGAAGTGGCAGGTCGCGCAATCGGTATCGATGCTGGATTGCTTGGTGCTGCCCTGGTCGTTCTTGCTTGAGCCGTTTTGGCCCTTGCCATCGATCGAGTCCTGGTGGGCATGCTGATGATGCCCAAGGTGGCTGGCTTGCGGGCTTGTTTCATGCTGGCAATAGCTGGCCACCGCTGCCCAGGACATCTGGAGCGGAAACCATATCAGCAAAAAAACACACAGCAGGCGGCGCATACGGAGAGCAGTATAGATGGTTGACTGGGTCGCTGAACAGCTTAAAAGCGCTATTTATCGGAGCCAATGGATGCGGGTATCAGCATCAGCCTGTTTTTTGGCTCACATCCACCTTGAGCAAGCGCAAACCGTTGGCCACCACCAGCAAGCTGGCACCCATGTCGGCAAACACCGCCATCCACATGGTGGCGCCGCCAAACACCGCCAGCACAAAAAAGACGGCCTTGATGCCCAGCGCCAGCGAGATGTTCTGCCAAAGGATGGCGTGCGTCAGCTTGGACAGGCGGATGGTCTCCGGGATGCGCCTGAGGTCATCGTTCATCACCACGACATCGGCCGCTTCCATGGCCGTGTCCGTGCCAGCACCACCCATGGCAAAACCAATGTCTGATTGCGCCAGCGCGGGGGCATCGTTGATGCCATCGCCCGTCATGGCGGTCAGGCCATGCAGTCTTTGCAGGTCTTTGATAGCGTCGAGCTTGTGCTCGGGCAAGAGGTTACCTCGGGCTTCGTCGATGCCAGCTTGTGCCGCGATGGTTTTGGCCGTGGCGGCGTTGTCACCGGTCAGCATGATGGAGGTCACGCCAAGCGCTTTGAGTTCGGCAATCGCCTGACGCGACGTATCCTTGATGGTGTCGGCCACCGCGAACAGGGCCAGCACGCCCTGGTCGTTGGCCAGCAGGGTGACCGTCCTGCCCGCTTCCTCGTGTGTTTTGAGGGTGCTCTCCAGGGCGGGTGTGGACTGGCCGCGCTCCTGCATCAGGCGATGATTACCCAGCACGTAAAGCGTGCCGTTGTGGCTCGCGCTGACCCCTCGTCCAGCCAGTGCCTTGAAATCAGCCACGTCAACACCCTGGGCAACGGTGCTCCCGTGCTCAATGCTGCTGAGGCCTTGGGCAATGGCCTTGGAGACGGGATGGTCGGAGCGGTTCGCCAGCCCCAGGGCCATTGTGATGAGCGGCGCGCGGTCACCTTGAAGTGCCACCCATTCGACGAGCTTGGGCTTGCCCAGGGTGATGGTGCCGGTTTTGTCCAGGGCGATGGCCTTGAGCTTGCGCGCTTCTTCCAGGTAGGTGCCGCCTTTGATCAGGATGCCCCGGCGCGCCGCGCTGGCCAGTGCACTGACCACGGTGACGGGGGTGGAGATCACCAGCGCGCAAGGGCAGGCGATGACCAGCAGGACCAGCGCCTTGTACAGCGACTGGGTCCAGGTCCAGTCCATCAGCCAAGGCGTGAGAAGGGCCACACCCAGCGCCATCACGAACACGGTCGGGGTGTAGATGGCCGCGAATTTGTCCACAAAGCGCTGGGTCGGAGCCCGCGTGCCCTGCGCTTCTTCGACCGCGTGGATGATGCGAGCGAGGGTGGTGTTGGTGGCCTCAGCGGTCACACGAAACTGCAACTCGCCCGTCTCGTTGATGGTACCTGCGAACACGGTGTCGCCCATGGCTTTGTCGACGGGGATGCTCTCGCCGGTCACTGGGGCCTGGTTGACGGCGCTGTTGCCCGCCGTCACGACGCCATCGAGCGGCACACGCGCGCCAGGGCGAATGCGAACAATGGCGGCCAGGGGCACCTCGCTGGCCTTCAGGGTGCGCCATGTGCCATCGGCTTGTTGAACATCGGCCTCTTCGGGCGCCAGCGCCATCAAGCCCTTGATGGCATTGCGCGCCCGATCGACCGAGCGTGCCTCGATCAACTCGGCGATGGCATAGAGGGCCATGACCATGGCGGCCTCGGGCCATTGCCCAATCAGAAAGGCGCCCGTGACCGCCACGGTCATCAAGGCGTTGATGTTGAGCTTGGCATGGCGCAGGGCCATCAGGCCCTTTTTGTAGGTGTCCAGCCCAGCCAAGCCGATGGCCGCCATCGCCAACGCGATCTCCAGGCCTTGCGCGACCAGCGATTGCACCTCGATGAAACCGATTGCTTCTGCCATGGTGGCGAGGATCAACGCGGCGATCAGCCGTTTCACCCCACCCCGGAAAAATCCGGAGGCCTCTGCCGTGAGGGCAGTCCCTGCTGCATCTGGCTGTATCAGTTGAGGGTCGAAGCCCGCCCGGCGGATGGCCGCTTGGGCCAGTTCGATCGCCGATGGCGTGCCAGTCATGCTCAAGGTGCGCTCGCTCAACTGGAAGCGCAGCGTGTGGATGCCTTCGATGGGCTCCAGGGCGCGCCGGATTTCCGACTCCTCCGTGGCGCAATCCATCGTGGCGATCCGAAATGAGGTGCTGCCTGAGCGGGTGGTTGCCTCAGGGGAGTCTGTTGCGGCTGTATCGGCGGTGTCCGCACACCCTCCGCAGGCTGTTCCTTGGCAGGCGCTCTCAACAGGGTTCTTGCTGTCGACCTTGGCTTCACTTGATGGCATGACGTGTTCCTTTGGTCTTGATTTAAATCCCTGTAGTGGCTACAGAGTCAATGGAAATATAGAAGCCCTGTTGCCATGATGGACGGCAAGACGACCAAGCAACCTTGGCTGTTGCCTGTGTTCGCTTCGTCATGCGGAGCATCCTCGCCTGACGATTTCAGAGCGAACCGGATAGACTACGCCGCATGTCGAGAACCGCTCGTGCCTTGTTCCTGCTGATTGTCATGGCTTGGCAGACCTTGTCGTTTTTGACGCCGTTCCAGCTCCGCCAGCAGGCGCAATCGTTGGGCCACGCGGTCGAGCACGCGAAGGCCTTGGATCATCACCACCATGAAGACCAGTCGCTTCATGCTGATGAAGATGGGGTGGCCAATGAGTCGCCTCACCATCACACGCACGATGGCGTTCAACCATCGGGTTTGTTGTCCGTGATCACGATGGCCTTGCTCGATGGTGAGCCTGAATCGCACATCGGTGTGAGTGCGCATGACGTGCAGACCGTCTTTCTTGATGGCCTCTTACGGCCACCCCAGATGCTTGCCTGAACGTTGAAAGCAAGGGCTCCGCGTCGAGAGACGCCTGCGTTTGCAATGCTTCAGTTCCGATGCCAGGGCTTCATGTTGGCTTTGCGATCGGGGCTTCGGGTTCTTCATTCAGTCAGTCCAGTATCTCCAATGAAACATCTCCTGTTCAAGCGACCGGCAGCTTTGCTGCTGCTGGCCCTGACCCCGCTCGTGGCATTCGCTCACGGCATTTCCGAGGAGGACCGTCAGCGGATGCTCGATGGCAGTTACCTTCAGTACGTCGGTCTGGGCGCCAGCCACATGCTGACGGGCTACGACCACCTTCTGTTCCTGTTTGGCGTGGTGTTTTTCCTCACGTCATTCAAGGATGTCGCCAAGTTTGTGACCGTGTTCACCCTGGGGCACTGCATCACGCTGATCCTCGCCACCTACTTCAAGATCACCTGGAACTACTACTTGGTCGACGCCATCATTGCCGTGAGCGTGATTTACAAAGGTTTTGACAACAACGGGGGCTTCCAGAAACATCTCGACATGAAATCCCCCAACCTGTTGGGCGCTGTCTTCATCTTCGGCTTGCTCCATGGATTCGGTCTGTCCACACGGTTGCAGCAACTGCCCCTGGGTGATGACCCGGTGGCGATGCTATGGCGCATCCTGAGCTTCAACGTGGGCGTGGAGTTGGGGCAGATTGCCGCTCTGGCAGCCATGGTCACGCTGCTGGCCGCCTGGCGCCATCGGCCTTCGTTCAAGCGCTTCAGCCATGCAGCCAACCTGGGGCTGATGTATGCGGGGGCCTATCTCTTGTTCATGCAGTTGCACGGCTACCAGCATGACGTGGCACCGAACAGCTTCCGCTTTCCGGTCGAGGAGCACCAGCACCTCCACGAAGACATGAACATTCAGAACACCACTGATTCCACCCGCAACACCCTCTGATTCGTTTCTCATCCATCAAGGACATCACCATGAAAACATTGATTGCAGCCACATCCATCATCGCTACGCTTGCCGCATTCGCCATCGCGACACCAGCTCGCGCCTCCGAAGGGGGGAGTTGCCACTTCCACGGATCCAAGTCGGCCACCGAAGCCACCGTGGCTGGCTGCGCCAGCCAGCGCAAGGCATCCTTGATCAAGACCGGCAAGTTGGACGCATCCTGGCAAGCCGTTCAGCAGGACAAGAGCGAGACCATTGATGGCAAGAAAGGCAAGGAATGGAAGGTGACTTTCAAGAATCCGGCCGTGACCGATAAGAGCAAGGAAACGCTCTACATGTTCTTCACCTTGCCCGGTAATTTCATTGCTGCCAACTTCACGGGGAAGTGAGGCAGTAGCGCGTTGAACAGGCCTGCCCTGAGGGGCGGCCTTCATCTCTTTCGAGATTGTGTCCGAGCCAATATGGGTTGGCTCGCCTGCTGCACGGTTTTCAACGACCTCCAGGAGGCGGCACCCAGGCCCTCGCTGAAGAAAGCATGCTGTGGTTGACGCGTTTGGATCACGTTGAAGCAGGCTGCAACGCGATGATGGCCATCCCCGCCAGCGCGACACAGGCCCCCACCAGGTCCCAGCGGGTGGGTGTGATGCCGTCCACCTGCCACAGCCATGCCAGGGCGACGGCGATGTACACGCCGCCATAGGCCGCGTAGGTGCGCCCGGCCGCCGTGGGATGCAGCGTCAGCAGCCAGGAGAACAAACCCAGCGCCGCCGCAGCGGGCAGCAAGAGCCACATGGACTTGCCTTGGTTGAGGGCCAGCCAGGGCAGGTAGCAGCCCAGTATTTCGGCCAGGGCCGTGAGAACGAACAGCAGGGTGGTGCGCAGCATGGCGTTGACTTCTTGTCTGTGGCGGGAGGTGTGATGGGTCAGATGGCGAGGGCCAATCCGTGAGGAAACAGCCAAGTGCTGATCGCCCCGATGACGGCGCAGATGCCCAGCAACTGGATCACCCCCATTTTGAGTCGGAACAGGGCCAGGCCCGCCCCCAACGCGATCAGGGCGGAGACCACATCGAACGGGCCTGCCAACCCCTTAGGCCACAGCACGTGGTACGCGAAGAACAGCGCCAGATTCAGGATCACGCCCACCACCGCCGCTGTGATGGCCGTCAGCGGCGCGGTGAATTTGAGGTTGCCGTGGGTGGTTTCGATCACGGGTCCCCCGGCCAGGATGAACACGAACGAAGGCAGGAAGGTGAAGAGGGTCACCACGGCGGCCACCGCCGCGCCGGCCAGGAACAGCGCATCCGGGCCGAACACCTGTTTGGCCCAGCCGCCCACAAAGCCGACGAAGGCCACGACCATGATCAGCGGGCCCGGCGTGGTCTCGCCCAGGGCTAGGCCATCGATCATCTGCGGGCCGGTGAGCCAGTGGTGGTGCTCGACCGCGCCCTGGTAGACGTAGGGCAGCACGGCATAAGCCCCGCCGAAGGTCAGCAGGGCCGCCTTGGTGAAGAACCAGCCCATCTGCGTCAGCGTGCCGTCCACGCCGTTGACGAGCAGCAGCAATCCCATCGCGACCACCCACAGGCCCAGCCCGACGGCCAGCACCTTGGCCAGGCGGCCCCGGGTGAACAAGGCATGGGCGGGGGTGGGCGTGTCGTCGTCGATCAAGGCGGGGCCGTAGCCTTGCTGAGCGGCGCCGTGTCCGCCGCCAACCGCGAAGATCTGTGGCGCCAGGCGGCCCCCGAGGTGGCCGATCAAGGCCGCGAGCATTACGATCAATGGGAAGGGCGCGTCCAACACGGAGATCGCCAGGAAGGAGGCGGCGGCGATGCCCCAGAGCCAGCCATTTTTCAATGCCCGGGTGCCGATCCGGTGGGCCGCATGGACCACCAGGGCGGTCACCGCCGGTTTGATGCCATAGAAGATGCCAGCCACCAGGGGCATCTGCCCGAACGCCACGTAGACCCAAGACAGGGCCACCAGGATGAACAGGGAGGGCAGCACGAACAAGGCGCCCGCCGCGATACCACCCCAGGTTCTGTGCATCAGCCAGCCGATGTAGGTGGCCAGTTGCTGGGCCTCCGGCCCCGGCAGGAGCATGCAGTAATTCAGCGCATGCAGGAATCGCTTCTCGCTGATCCAGCGGCGCCGCTCGACCAATTCGGTGTGCATGATCGCGATCTGGCCGGCAGGGCCGCCAAAGCTGATGAAGCCCAGCTTGAGCCAGAAGCGGAAGGCCTCCCAGAAGCTGACGGGTTCAGGTTTGGACGTAGCCATGGGGGTAGGAGCGTTGTTCACGCGGCAGCCTCTGTGTTGAATGCGGTCAGCAGACCTTCGAAGACGCCGGCACTCACCTGCATCAGTTGATCGTCATCGGTGATGGCTTCGCGCATGCCGGCCAGCACGCGCTCGACCCCGATGGCTTCGGGCGGTTGAACTCCGCCTGCGTCCAGGCTGTGGACAAGCAGGCCCAGGCGCACCAGGGGCGGCGTCTCCAGGTCGAAGCTGGCCAGCAGCGTCTCGAAGGTGACCCGCGCGCCGACGTGCGTGAAGGCGGCGTCATCGAAATCGAAGCCCAGCGCCTTCTTGGGGCAGTCGGCGGGCGACTTCAACCAAAGGAAGCGCGCCTCGGGGTCGATGAAACGGCGGATCAGCCAAGCGCTGGCAAGCCGGTCCACCCAGGGGCGCCGTCGAGTGGCCCAAAGCCGACCGCGGTATTGCCGTGCGTCGAGGCGGGTGATGGCCGCCTGCTGCTTTGGCTGCGGCTCGTCGGGCGACAGCTCGCGGTTGGCATCGCTCTCCAGGGCTTGCAGGGCGGCCCCGGTCTGTTTTTGCGCTTCACCGGCGAAGAAGTCGATGGCCGCCAATTGCTCGAAGCTTTTGCGCAGCTTGCGGCTTTGTTTGAGCGTGTCCAGCGCGTTGGCCTCGCTCAACTGGGCGCGGCTGGCGGTGATTTCGGCCAGCAGGGCGCCGAACTCGGCGCCGCGATCGAACAAGCGCGGGAACTCTGGTTCGTTGCTGTCGGTGCGCAGCAAGTGGGCCATTCCATCGCTGCGTCGCAAGTCTTCGGCAATGGCCTCCAGCGTGTCGGCATGGGTGCCTTGCTCAGGCAGCAGGTACACCCCATCGCGCAACACGGCGGCGCCACAGGCTTTCAGGGCGCGCCAAGAGCGCATGCGGGCCGTGGCATTCTCGGTGGGCAGCGAAAGGATGAGTAGTAACCATTTCATCTTGTAGATATTACTACGCCATGATTTGGGTGCAACAAGGGTGTCGGGTCAGATCGCGGAGGAACGCTAAGGCCTGCTCAGCATTTGATGCAGACCCAGGCCGACCATCGCCCCGACAATCTGCGAAGCCATGAACGCAGGCACGCCGCTGGGTGCGATGCCGGCGAAGGTGTCGCTGAACATCCGGCCGAACGCCGCTGCCGGATTGGCGAACGAGGTGGACGCGGTGAACCAATAGGCCGCCCCGATGTAGGACGCCACCAGGGATGGCGCGCGCCCTTCGGGGGCCCGCAAAATGACTAGCAGCAGGCCTGCGGTGGCGACCCCTTCGGCCAGCCATTGCGCCGGACCCGTTCGGACCTTGGCGGACCATTGAAGTATCGGCAGGTCGAACATGGCGTGCGCCAGCCAGGCGCCGCAGGCCGCGCCGATCGACTGCGCAAGCACATAAGGGGCAAGGTTTGGCCATGGCAAATCGCGGCGAATCGCCATGACCAGGCTGACCGCCGGATTGAAGTGCGCACCGCTGGTGGGCCCCAGGGTGTGGATCAGCACATAGAGGCCCCACACGGTGGCCAGGGTGTTGGCCAGCAAGGCGATGGCGAGATTGCCCCCCGCCAACCGCTCGGCCATGACGCCGCTGCCAATCACGATGCTCAAGAGCAGCATCGTGCCCAGACCCTCGGCCATCAGCCGGTGAGAAAGTCGCGTCATGGCGCCCTCAACTGGCGGAGATGTCGAGCAGCGCCTTTTGCAAGGCCTTGTCGCTCATCGACGCCAAGGGCAACTGCAGCA
The DNA here is from genome assembly GCF_918741295.1 of Aquabacterium sp. CECT 9606. Lineage (GTDB taxonomy): Bacteria > Pseudomonadota > Gammaproteobacteria > Burkholderiales > Burkholderiaceae_C > Aquabacterium. Next base: position 718,031 of record NZ_CAKKNB010000003.1, on the reverse strand, counting down.
GTTGCAGCATGCGGTAGCCGATGGCCTGGCGGGTCAGCTCGAAGGCCAGGCGCTTGCCTTCGTCGCCGCCTTGCGCGTTGGAGGGATCGGCATAACCCCAGTGCACTTTGACGGGACTGCCGGGCCAATACGGACAGGTTTCAGCGGCCGCGCTGTCGCAGACGGTGATCACGATGCGCATCTGCGGGGCGCCTTCGGCAATGAACTCGTCCCAGCTCTTGCTGCGGTAGGTGCTCACGTCAACGCCAGCGCCGCGCAAGGTATCCAGGGCCAAGGGGTTGAGCTTGCCGCTGGGCGCGCTGCCAGCGCTGTAGGCCTTCACGTCTCGACCTGTTTGGCGAGCCAGGTGGTTGAGCATGCCTTCGCTGAGCACGCTGCGTGCGGAGTTGTGCGTGCACAGGATGAGGACGTTGGTGGCCATGGTTGGTCAGACAGATCAGTTCAATGAGAAGGAGGCTGTGGCCAGCGCAGTTCAGACGTGGCAGCAAGCCGGTGTGAACATGGAGGACAACTGCCGGGCGTAGGACTGACCGGAGGGATAGCCTCCGCCGTCGCCGAAGAGCCCGACCCCGGCCGGGGCGTTGGAACGGTTCGAGTACCGGTAGGTGCCGAACACGCGATCCCACAGCACGAAGACGCTGCCGAAATTCGCATTTGCCTCGTCGGGGCGGGTCGAGTGGTGCCAGCGGTGGACTTCATTGGTGCTGAAGATCCTGTTGAGGTAGCCGCTGCGCAGATCGAGGTTGGCGTGCTGGAGCATCAAGATCGGCTGGGTCACCGCCGCCGCACCCAGCAATACATCGGTGGGCGCACCGATGAGCCACAGGGGCAGCATGCTCGCCAAGGCGTTGAGCAAATGGTTGAGCGGGTGGAAGCGGAAGTTGTTCAGCCAGTACAGCCGTTGGCTGCTGTGGTGCAAGGCGTGCAGCCACCACAGCGCTGTCACGGTGTGGTGCGCCCGGTGCGACCAGTATTTGGCGAATTCGATCCAGGCGACGGCCAGCAGCACCTGCAACAGGAAAGGTACGCCGGTTGGAAACAAGGGCAGGGCACCACTGTCAGGCAGCAGTGCCACGGCCAGGACCGGCAGCGCCGCTTTGATGGCCGGATCGACCAGCCCGATCAGGGTCACCGCGCTGACCGCATCGGTGCGGCCATCGCCATGAGGAGTCCGCCAGCGCGCCTCAAAAGGCATCACGCGCTCCAGTAGCGCGCCCGAGGCGAGCACCATCAGGCTGCAAGCCACGACGATCAGTTCAAGCGGCCAGCCAAGTGCCCGGCCGGTCAAGAATGCGGCCAGGCTACCGCCAACGCTCAGCGGGTAGAGATGGTGAGTCAGCAGGGTGTGCATGACAGTGCCCTTCAGCAGCAAGAGGATGCGGGCTTGACGGGAATGCCCACGGGCATGCCTCGTATCACTGGCGCGGATGCGACCGCCGGACCGCAACATGCGGATGCGGCGTCTGTCGTTGCTGCCAAAGGCTCTTCCCTGAAAACGGGGATGCTGCCCAGGGTTTGGAAATGCTCCCAGGCGATCCCTTGCGGATCGGTGATCCAGTGCTTCTCACTGCGGGCATAGCAGCAGGTGGACTCGCCGACATCACGAGGCGCCAGATCGGCACTGAGCGCACGCGCCTTCATCTCGGCCAGATCCTCGGCGCTGTCCACCTGGATGCCCAGGTGGTCCAGGCCCACGTCGCCATGGCCTCGCGTGGAGATGGCGAAGTTGACGGGTGGATCGGTCAGCATCCATTTGGCGTAGTCGCTTTCCACCCGGGTGGGCTCCGCGCCAAAGAGCTTGGCGTAGAAGGCGACGTTCTGGCTCAGTTCCTGGACGTGCAGGTGGATGTGGAATCGCTTCATGTCGGATCTCCTTATCGAGAGGTGGGACAGCAGGTGGTGGTCACGTCGAGGCAAGCCTCGCCCTGGCAGCAATGGGCTGTGAGGTAGCCCAGCAGCGCGTTCATCTGATCGAAGGACGCGCGGTAGATCAGGTGGCGCCCGTCTCGCTCCTGCGAGACCAGGCCGGCATGGGCCAACTCCTTCAGGTGGAAGGACAGGCTGGTGGGCGGCACACCCAAGGCCGATGCAATCGCCCCAGGGGTGAGGCCGGCGGGACCCGCCACGACCAGCGCCCTGAACACACGCAGGCGGACTTCCTGGGCCAGTGCGGCGAGTGATTTGATGACGTCTTGTTCTTCCATTATTCCATAATAGTTGAAATATAAAATAATTGCAATGAACCCGAGCTTTTGGTGGTCTGTTGCACCGCATGTCAACCACTGCGATAATCGCCCTCGAATGTCCAAATTGCTCAAGACCCTTCTCGTCTGGCTGTGCGTGTTGTCGCTCCCGATCCAGGGTGTGGCGGCAGCGACCATGCTGTCTTGCGGGTCGGGGCATCGCCACGAGTTGATGTCCCAGGTCTTGAGTGAAGCCCCTGTGGATGTTGGGCATCATCACAACGTAGATGAAGACCATGTCATGCACGAGCACCTTGCCGCGCAGGGCGATGCAACGGATGGCGATCACCACCATGACGCGGGTCAGCCTGGATCCCACCACCATGGCGCCGACAAATGCAGCGCCTGTGCCTCTTGCTGCACCGGTGTCGGCATGGTGGCCACTTTCCCGCAGTGGCGCGTTCCGGTTCAGGAACACGCCTCGCTGATGGCCACGTTCACTTCGCTTTTGCCCTCCTTCCTGCCCGAAGGCTTGGAGCGACCTCCTCGACTCTCCCTCGCTTGACCTGACGCCGTGCGCGGCGTTTGAGGGCCTGTGTCTGTGCAACCAGCACTGATGCGGCGCACCTCGGCTTCCGCGCAGATCCCATTGGATTGACACACCGACCGCATTTGCCGTGGGTGTCCCAATCCCGCTCAGCGAGGTTTACTCATGTCTATTTCATCCCAGGCGTTTGCCTGGAGGATGGCGGCTGCCCTGACCGGCATGGCCGCCGCCGCAGGCATGCTCGCGCCTGTCCATGCCGCCGTGCCTGGCGCGCTGCCCGGCGCGCCATCGAGCCCCACGCCCGACCCGATGGATCCCGCCGACCCTCACGCCGCCGTGCCAACCTTGGGCTACCAGTCCCCCTTTGCGCGCGTCCGCAAATTGAACGACGCCGAGGTGGGCGACTGGCGCAAAACCAATGAGGTCGTATTGACCCGTGGTGGGTGGCGCCACTATGCGCAGGAGGCTCAGAAGCCCGAGCCATCTGCTTCGTCGCCGACCAGCGCGTCGCCTTCGTCTGCCCCGCATGCCGGGCATTCGGAAAATTGAGGCGGCCATGACTCTGTCAACAAATCACAAGCGATCGGCCTGGGTCGTTCTGGTGGTGTCCTCTCTTGGTCTGAGCGGGTGTGCCAGCTTCTCCCCCGACGGCGGGTTTGGCGAAGTGCAGCAACTCACCAAGGCGCACACGGGCTTGGATGCGCGCTGGAACAAGACCGAGGCCGAAACAAGCGAAGCCCAACAGCGCGTGGCTGACAGCCTGGCCAAGCCTTTGTCGGTGGACGACGCGGTCCAGGTGGCGTTGCTCAACAACCGGGGCTTACAGGCCTCGTATGGCGAGCTGGGCATCTCTGAAGCCGATCTGGTTCAGGCCTCCCGGGTGCCCAATCCGGGCTTGTCGTTCGGACGTCTCAAGCGTGGCGGGGATACGGAAATCGATCGAGGTGTTCATTTCGATCTGGCGCGCTTGCTGGTTGCGCCACTGGTATCCGGCATCGAGACCCGCAGGTTCGAGCAAAGCCGCCGCCTGGCCGCACTCAACACGCTCTCGGTGGCTTCAGAGACCCGCAAGGCCTGGTTCATGGCTGTGGCTGCCGATGAGTCCTTGAGCTACATGCAGGAGGTGCTCAAATCGGCGGATGCCGGTGAGGAACTGGCGGCCAAGCTGGCCCAGGCAGGCAACTGGAGTCGACTGGAGCATGCACGGGAGCAAGGCTTCTATGCCGATGCCGCACTCAACGTGGCCAGGGCCACACAGGCCCGAACCACAGCGCGCGAACGCCTGACCCGCTTGCTGGGACTGTGGGGCACGCAGACCCAGTTTGTGCTGCCTGAGCGCCTGCCTGAGCTGCCCAAGTCGCCTGACCAGTTCCCCGATATCGAACAGCAGGCGGTGGGCCAGCGCCTGGACTTGCAAGCCCTGCGTGCCCAGACCCAAGGCCTGGCCAAGAACCTGGGCCTCAGCAAGGTGACCCGCGTGGTCAATGTGCTGGAGGTTGGTGTGGCGCGCAACTCCTACCGCGACGCGCCCACGAGCGAACACGGCTATGACATCAGCCTTGAGATCCCTTTGTTCGATTGGGGCGGTGCGCGGGTGGCCAAAGCCGAGGCCATCTACATGCAGTCGGTCAACCAACTGGCCCAGGCGGCCATCGAGGCGCGATCCGAAGTGCGCGAGGCCTACCAGGGCTACCGCACCAGCCATGACATCGTCCGCCACTACCGCGACGAGATCGTGCCGCTGCGCAAGCGCATCTCCGATGAGAACCAGCTTCGCTACAACGGCATGTTCATCAGTGTGTTCGACCTGCTGGCCGATGCCCGCGCCCAGATCACGGCGGTCAACGGCTACATCGAGTCCCTGCGCGATTTCTGGCTGGCTCAAAGCGATCTGCAAATGGCCTTGATCGGCAAACCGGCGGTGACGCCGATGTCCGGCATGGCCAGCACCGCTGGCACGTCCGAATCCTCTGCCACCCATTGACCGAAAGACACCCAATGCGTTCCAGAAGAAGTTTCCTCCAAAGCCTGGGCCTCACTGGTGGCGCCGTCGCTGCTGCCACGGTCAGCCGTGTGGCCATGGCGGCCTTGCCCGAGCCCGTTTTCCAGACCTCGCCCGACACGATGGCCCCCTTGATGCCCCACAGTGGGCGGCCCTACAACCCCGTGGTCACGCTCAACGGCTGGACCTTGCCCTGGCGCATGAACAATGGCGTCAAAGAGTTCCACCTGGTGGCCGAGCCCGTGGTGCGTGAGATGGCGCCCGGTATGAAGGCCCACCTGTGGGGCTACAACGGCCAGTCGCCCGGGCCGACGATCGAGGTGGTGGAGGGCGACCGCGTCCGCATCTTCGTGACCAACAAGCTGCCCGAGCACACGACCATGCATTGGCATGGGCAGCGACTGCCCAACGGCATGGACGGCGTCGGTGGATTGACGCAAGCACCGATCCAGCCGGGCAAGACCTACGTCTACGAGTTCATCGCACGCCGTCCGGGCACCTTCATGTACCACCCGCATGCGGACGAGATGACGCAGATGGCCATGGGCATGATGGGTTTTTGGGTGACCCACCCGAAGGCCAGGCACCCGCTGATCGACGAGGTCCAGCGAGACTATTGCTTCTTGCTGAATTCATACGACATCGATCCGGGCAGCTACACGCCCAAGATCATGACGATGCTGGACCAGAACCTGTGGACCTGGAACAGCCGCATGTTCCCCGGCATCGACCCGCTGGTGGCCCGGCAGAACGACAAGGTGCGCATCCGCATCGGCAACCTGACCATGACCAACCATCCCATTCATCTGCATGGGCATGAGTTCCTGATCACGGGCACCGATGGCGGCCCCACGCCCAAATCCACCCGTTGGTACGAAGTGACCGCAGATGTGGCAGTGGGCCAGATGCGGCAGATCGAGTTCGTGGCCGATGAAGAGGGCGACTGGGCCTTCCATTGCCACAAGAGCCACCACACCATGAACGCCATGGGCCACAACGTGCCGACGATGATCGGGGTGGACCACAAGGATGTGTCCCGCCGCATCACCAAGCTGATCCCTGACTACATGGTGATGGGCGAGCGCGGCATGGCCGACATGTCCGAGATGGAGATGCCCTTGCCCGACAACACGGTGGCCATGATGACCGGGCAGGGACCTTATGGATCCGTCGAGATGGGCGGCATGTTCTCGATGGTCAAGGTACGCAAAGACCAAAAGCCTGGCGACTACAAGGACCCGGGCTGGTTCAAGCCGCCAGCGGGCACGGTGGCTTACGAGTGGGCAGGCCCATTGGTCGAGCCCACCCGGAGCATGGACAAGAGCCCGCCGCCCAACGTCGAACTGTCTGTTCGCAAACCCAGTGGTCATGCAGGCCATTGATCCACTGACCTTCCCATTGCCTTCATTCAACTTATCAAGGACACGATATGAACACGAAACTGCCGCACACCCTTTTGGCCCTGGCCATCACATTGGCCTCAGGGCTCAGCTTGGCCCATGAGCATGAAGACGGTCATGGCCACGATCATGACACCGAGGCCATCGGCCAGGCAGGCGAGTTGGCCGAGGTCAGCCAGACCATCACGGTCAAGATGAGCGATGCCATGAGGTTCACCCCGGCCAACATCCAGGTCAAGAAGGGTGAAACCATCCGCTTCGTGGTCAAGAACGCGGGCCAGCTCAAGCACGAGATGGTGCTGGGCACCGAGGACGCACTCAAGGCGCATGCCGAGGTGATGAAGAAGAACCCTGAAATGGAACACGCCGATCCGAACATGGTGACCGTCCTGCCCGGCCAGACAGGTGAGATGGTCTGGCAGTTCACCAAGGCGGGCAAGGTGAACTTCGCTTGCCTGCAGCCTGGTCACTACGACGCGGGCATGAAGGGCCAGGTGACGGTGGCCAGTGCGCGCAAGTCACTGACGAAGTCCCATGCTGAACACAAGCATTGAGCATCTCAGGCCGCACGCCACTTCACGAACCAACCTGACAAAGGAATGACCATGACCACGTTCAACAACCTGATGAACCGCTCTCTTTCGCTGCTGGCTTTGGCTGGCGCCGCAACGCTGCCCTTGTCGGCCTTCGGGGCCGATCACATGGACAAGATGAGTCCCAAGGAACCGATGGCATCGGCTTCAGTAGCTTCGCCGATGGCCGCAGCCGACATGACCGATGGCGTGATACGAAAGATCGACAAGTCTCTCAAGAAGATCACGATCAAGCATGGCGAGATCAAGAACCTGGAGATGCCGGGCATGACCATGGTTTTCCAGGTCAAGGACGAGTCCCTGCTGGACAAGGCCAAGGTGGGTGATGCGATCAAGTTCCACGCTGAAAAGCAGGGTGGCTCGATCGTGGTCACCGACATCCAGCCTGCGCAATGAAGTTCTCTGCCATGGACTCGTTTCATGGAGCCCATGGCAGCGCCGCCAAACCATCATGTCCAGGCCCGTGGGCCGACTGATTCCAAGGAAACAACCTGGCCCAAATCAAAGTAAACCATTCAATGGTTTGAAAATATTTCCGAAGCCGATGGCATGCCTCGTTCAATCACGCTGGGCAGGGTGGATGCCATTCAAAAAATGGGGCATATGACCTTAGAGATGGTGGACCCTCGATTGCAACCATCACTCCGTGCGGGCACACAGCCGACACCCCATCTCATACCGAAAGGCTTCCCCATGACGCTTCAAACCATCACTTCCAGCAAAGATGAAAAACTGGGCATGGCGAACATGACCGACACGATGCAAACCCTCAGCAATGTGCGCTGTCGCACGGTGAGACGTCATGCAGGTGCTCAAGATGCAAGTGGCAGACATCCCTTCGCATGTAAGCAAGAAGTCTCGTCCCCACTGCCATCAGGTCAGGAAAAATCAATGAAGCACGGCATCCTCAAATCAATCCGGGCTGCTTGTCTGGTCCCTCTGTCAGGGCTTTGCATGATGTCGGCTGTTCAGGCGCAGGCCCCGATGCCAGCAGCATCATCCGCCCCCATGTCGAACATGTCGCAAGGGGCCATGCAGCACACTTCGCCCGGCTCCGAAGGCATGAAGCATTCCATGATGAGCGGGATGGAGGGCATGAACACAATGCCCATGACTGGCGACACCGACAAAGACTTCGCGATGATGATGAAGATGCACCATCAGCAAGGCGTGAAGATGGCGAAGATGGAGTTGTCGCAAGGCAAGTCACCGGCCATGAAGGCCATGGCCAAGAAGATCATCGCGGCGCAGAACAAGGAAATCACACAGTTCGATCAGTGGCTTTCCAAGCAGAAATGAGCCTTGATCATGCCGTGTCGCAGTGGCCTGCGCAGTGGGTCTAAGACCGCTGAGCAGGCTCCTGCGTCAAGCTGGCAATGATCGGGCAGGGCATGTCGGCACGGGTGTGTTCGCATTGAACAAGCAGGTGCTTCAAAACCTTCTGCATGCGTTTGAGGTCCGCCACTTTTTGTTCGATCTGTTGCAGCCTGTCAGAGGCGATGTGGCGGATGGATGCACGGTTGCTCCCGTCTTCCAGGCGAAGAAGGTCGCTGATCTCGTCCAGGGTGAAGCCCAGGTCTTGAGCGCGCTTGATGAAGCGGATTCGCGCGATCAAGGCCACCGGGTATTGGCGGTATGTGCCCTCGGAGGCGGGCACGGGCAAGAGGCCTCGCAACTGGTAGTAGCGGACGGTTTCCACACCGACTCCGCAAGCACGCGCGAGTCGGCCGATGGTCATCGAATCGGATTGGGTGGTCATGAAAGAATGTCCTTGACTCTGGGGTTGACTACGGAGTTTAAGCTGTGCTCAACCCTTGTCTACAGGAGGCTCGCACGATGAATACCACTACCCCAAGCGTTTCCGCTCAATCTGGTCAGTCTGTGCCATCGGACAGTCCGTCCAGCATGGGCACGCATTCGTGTTGTGCCTCGCATCAGCAAGCTGCAACCCCAGATGTTGCTGAATCATCATTGAAAGATCCTGTGTGCGGCATGGCGGTGACGGCTCAATCCCCCCATGTCGTGCAACACGAAGGCCAGCCGGTTTACTTCTGCAGTGCAGGCTGCCGGGCCAAGTTCGTGGCCGATCCGGGCAAGTACCCGCTGGCGCATGCTGGTGTCAAGGCACAAACGCCAGCCATGGCCGAGAAGGGCACTGCCGTCAATGTGGATGCCGCGGCCAGCGTCTACACCTGCCCCATGCACCCGGAAGTCCGACAGGATCACCCTGGCGCGTGCCCCAAATGCGGCATGGCGCTGGAGCCCGAGATGCCGACGCTCGAAGAGGGGGATAGCGCGGAGTTGACAGATTTCCGGCGTCGCTTCATCTGGACCTTGCCACTGACCGTGGTCGTCACCGCGCTGGCAATGGCGGGACACCGCCTGCAATGGTTTGACATGGCCGTCCAAAGCTGGATCGAACTCGCGCTCACGCTGCCCGTCGTCCTGTGGGCAGGCTGGCCTTTCTTTGAACGCGCGGTGCAGTCCCTTGTCCACCGCAGCCCAAACATGTGGACGCTGATCGGACTGGGTACCTCGGCCGCCTTTGTCTACAGCGTGGTTGCCACGGTGGCGCCGGGGGCGTTCCCAGCGTCGTTCATGTCCATGGGGCGCGTGTCTGTGTATTTTGAAGCGGCCGCGGTGATCATCTCTCTGACCTTGCTGGGCCAAATGCTTGAGTTGAAGGCGCGCTCGCAGACCTCGGCCGCGATCAAGTCATTGCTGGGCCTGGCACCCAAGACGGCACGCCGCATCAATGCTGATGGCACGGAAGAGGACGTCCCGCTGACCCATGTCCACATCGGAGACAGTCTGCGCGTGCGGCCTGGAGAGAAGGTGCCGGTCGATGGCGTGGTGACGGACGGGGGCAGCTCGGTGGACGAATCAATGCTCACCGGCGAGCCGGTGCCCGTGACCAAGCACATCGGGGACAAGCTGATCGGTGCCACGCTGAACACCACGGGGGCGCTGGTGATGCGGTCCGTGCATGTGGGCTCTCAGACTGTGCTGGCCAGCATCGTGCAGATGGTGGTGCAGGCGCAGCGCTCGAAGGCGCCCATGCAGCGCATGGCGGATCAGGTGGCTGGCTATTTCGTCGTCACCGTGGTGAGCGTGGCCTTGCTGACATTCGTTGTCTGGGGCTTGTTCGGGCCTGACCCGAGCTGGGTGTATGGATTGATCAACGCCGTGGCAGTGCTCATCATTGCCTGCCCGTGCGCGCTGGGTCTGGCCACACCCATGTCGATCATGGTCGCCACGGGCAAGGCCGCCACGCAAGGTGTGCTGTTCCGAGATGCGGCCGCGATCGAGAACTTCCGCAAGGTCGACACGCTGATCGTGGACAAGACGGGCACGCTCACTGAAGGCAAGCCGCGATTTGACCGTAGCGTGGCGGCGCAGGGCTATACCGACGACGAGGTGCTCCGCCTGGCGGCAAGCCTCGATCAAGGAAGCGAGCACCCTCTGGCAGCTGCCATCGTCGCAGCGGCCCGCGAGCGTGGGCTGGTGCTGGAGAAGGCCGATGGTTTTGAGTCCAGCACAGGCATCGGCGTTCGCGGCGGTGTGGGCGGCAAGGCATTGGCCCTGGGCAATACGGCCTTGATGGATCAGCTTGGGGTGCCGCTTGACGCGCTGAAGGCGCAAGCCGAGGCCTTGCGGGCCGAGGGTGCCAGTGTGATGTACCTGGCGGTAGGCGGGCAGCCAGCTGGTTTGCTGGCCGTGTCCGATCCCATCAAAGCCAACACGGCAGAGGCATTGACGGCGCTGAAGGCCTCGGGCATGCGGGTGATCATGGCCACAGGTGATGGCCTGACGACGGCCAAGGCGGTGGCGGCCAGGCTGGGCATCGACGAGGTGCATGGCGAAGTCAAACCTGCCGACAAGCTGGCGCTGGTGGACAAGCTGCAGCGCGAAGGCCGAATCGTGGCCATGGCCGGAGATGGCATCAACGACGCCCCTGCTTTGGCCAAGGCCAATGTCGGCGTGGCGATGGGCACCGGGACCGACGTGGCGATGAACAGCGCTCAGGTGACGCTGGTCAAGGGCGATTTGCGGGGCATCGCCCAGGCCCGTGCCATCTCGCAGGAAACCATTGCCAACATGAAGCAGAACCTGGGCTTTGCCTTTGTCTACAACGCGCTGGGCGTTCCCCTGGCGGCGGGTGTGCTCTACCCGTTCACGGGATGGCTGCTCTCTCCCATGATCGCCGCGCTGGCCATGAGCTTGAGTTCGGTGTCCGTCATCTCCAACGCGCTTCGCTTGAGAGGTGTGAGCCGCCTCGGCCGCCATTGATGTCAAAGGCCCTTTGCATGACAACCCATCTTCCAATTTCAGGAGAACCCACCATGAAAACATTCAGCTTTGACGTCAGCGGTATGACCTGCGGTGGTTGCACCGGCAAGGTCGAGCGTACTTTGAGCGGGCTCGACGGCGTCAGCCGAGCCGAAGTCACCTTGAGCCCCGGCATGGCCACGGTGTCGGCGGATCCTGACCGTGTGAGACCTGAGCAGATCGAATCGGCGATCACCAAGTTGGGGTTCGTGGCCAAGGCGCGCCCCGATGGCGCCTGATCAACAGACCATGAGGCCAGCCAGAAGATCCGCAAGGACAGCGTGGATCCAGTCGCCCGTATATCAAGTGACATTTGAATTTTTTGGAGAGAACGCATGCGCAAACCATTGATGATCCTGGCGGTCACATCGGCCTTGAGCCTCACCGGCTGTGGCTACAACGCCTTTCAAACCAACGACGAGCAGGTCAAGGCGAGCTGGTCCGAGGTCATCAACCAATACCAGCGACGTGCGGACCTGGTGCCCAATCTCGTCAATACCGTCAAGGGCGAGGCGAAATTCGAGCAAGACACCCTGACAAAGGTGATTGAGGCACGTTCCAGGGCGACCTCGATCCAAGCCACGCCAGAGCTGGTCAACAACCCTGCGGCCTTTCAGAAGTTCCAACAGGCACAGGGCGAACTGACGGGCGCCTTGTCAAGGCTGATGGTGGTGTCAGAGCAGTACCCAAGCTTGCGCGCGAACCAGGGCTTTCGAGACCTGCAGGCGCAGTTGGAGGGTACCGAGAACCGCATCACTGTGGCGCGCAACCGGTACATCGCGTCCGTCCAGAACTACAACGTGACGGTGCGATCGTTCCCGTCCAATCTGACCGCCATGGTCATGGGCTACAAGGAAAAGGCCAACTTCGCGGTCGAGAATGAAGCGCAGATCGCCAAGCCGCCCAGTGTTGGTTTCGACACCTCGCCGACGGCTGCTCAAGGCGGTGCATCGGGCGCATCAAGATGAGCGCCAAGGCACGCTCGATGAGGCCGGTCAGAACGGCGCTGCTGGCCTGCGCGCTCGCCTGGTCGTTTGTCGCGGCGGCGCAGGTGCCGGTTCCGGCCTTGACGGGGCATGTCACCGATCAGACCGGTACGCTCACCGCTGAGCAAAAGGCTGCCTTGGAGCAGACATTGGCCACGTTGGAAGCGAAGAAGGGCAGTCAACTGGCTGTGTTGATGGTGCCATCGACAGCCCCTGAAGAAATCGAGCAGTACGCCTTGCGTGTGGCCGAGCAGTGGAAGCTGGGACGAAAGAAGGTTGATGACGGGGCCATTCTCGTGGTCGCCAAAAACGACCACGCCGTGCGCATCGAGGTGGGATACGGTCTGGAGGGCGCGCTCACCGATGCCACCAGCAAACGGATCATCAGCGAGACCCTCTTGCCGCGGTTCAAGCAGCAGGATTTCTACGGTGGCATCACCGAAGGCGTCGGGCAAATCATCAGCGTTGTCAATGGTGAGCCTTTGCCTGAGCCGACGCAAAGGCCCGATGCGGGCATGGGCGATGTTCGGCAATACACCCCGCTCATCTTCATTGCGGCCCTGGCCATCGGGGGTGTGCTGCGCGCCTGGCTGGGCAAGGTGCCTGGGGCCTTGGTCACGGGCGGGGCCGTGGCAGCGGTGGCCTGGTTTGTCTCCAGCGCACTGTCCATTGCTTTGGGCGCGGGCCTGATGGCCTTGTTCGTCACCTTGCTCGGTGGTGGGATGATGGGCATGCGCGGCGGGATGGGGGGAATGGGCGGCTACTACGGTGGAGGCAGGGGTGGTTCTTCTGGTGGCGGCGGGTTCAGCGGCGGCGGTGGTGGATTTGGCGGCGGCGGCGCCTCGGGGAGGTGGTAACCATGAAGATCAAACGCATCGCAAGGCATGTGCTGATGACGCACGCGCAAGTCAGACGCTCGTTTCCGGCCAGCGCCTTGAAAAACATTGAGCATGCGATCAAGGCCAGCGAAAACTTGCACCAGGGCGAAATCCGCTTCGTCGTGGAGGCCGCGCTGGATGGTTTGCCACTCTTCAAAGGGCAGTCGGCCAGAGAGCGTGCGATGGACGTGTTTTCGCAATTGGGCATCTGGGACACCGAACACAACAACGGCCTGTTGATCTACCTGCTGATGGCCGACCGTGCCGTTGAGATTGTGGCGGACCGAGGCATCCACGCGAAGGTCGGCCCGCATGAGTGGGGAACCATCTGCCATCGGATGGAAGTGGCCTTCAAGCAATCAGACTTTGAAAGTGGCGTGCTGGCTGGGGTGCAAGCGGTGACGCAACATCTGGCAGCGCATTTCCCTGCTCAAGGGCCCAGCAGGAATGAGTTGCCCAATGCGGCTGTGGTGCTTTGATCGCCATGTTGGCCAAGATGTCAGCGCAGGTCAGCTAAAAGCTGGTAAAAAGCATGAAGCCGACGGCCAAGCCCATCACGATGGTGGCGGCCCACCCGAAAAAGCGATGCCGTGGACTGATGGTCAGCGCGCCCATGATGCGGTGGGATTGGCCGATCCACATCATGACCACCATGATGGGTACCGAAATCACGCCATTGACGATGGCGCTCCAGACCAGGGCCTTGATGGGGTCTATCTCGAACATGCTCATCAGCGTGCCGATCATGGTGGCAGCGATGATGATGAGGTAGAAACCGCGGGCTTCGCGAAAGCCACGTGAGAGCCCCGCCTTCCAGCCGAACACCTCACTGACCGCGTAAGCCGCTGAACCGGCCAGCACGGGCACGGCCAGCAGCCCGGTGCCGATGATGCCAAGCGCGAACACCGCGAATGCAAATTCGCCAGCCACGGGTCGCAGCGCCTCGGCGGCCTGCGAGGAGGTCTGAATGTCGGTGATGCCGTGCATGTTCAAGGTCACCGCGGTCGAGACCACAATGCACAAGGCGATGACGTTGGAGAAGATCATCCCGATGTAGGTGTCCTGTTTGATGCGCCAAAGATGTTCTGCCGCATATTCAGGATGTGCACGCAACTTGGCGGCTCCCGGGCGGCGGCGGTTGTCCTCGGCCTCTTGCGAGGCCTGCCAGAAAAAAAGGTAGGGGCTGATGGTGGTGCCCAGCACAGCGACCACCATGGAAGCGTATTCATTGGGCGAAACACCCTTCGGGAAATAGGCCCAGGGTGCCAGGCCTTCCTTGATGACCTGCCGCCAGGGCACCGACACCGACAGGATCACGGCGACATAAGCGAACAGGGCGAACGTGAGCCACTTGAGGATCCGCACGGTTCTCTCGTATGAGAAATACACCTGGCTGAAGATCGACAGCAGGCCAAATCCCACGATGTACGGCGCGGCATGCCCGCCTGCGAGCAGGCGCACCGCTTCGCCCATGGCGCCGATGTCGGCTGCGATGTTGATGGTGTTGGCCACCACCAAGAGCGCTACCAAGCCGAGCGTCAGCCAGCGTGGGCACATCTTGGCGATGTTGGCGCCAAGTCCCTCGCCAGTCACCCATCCAATGCGTGCCGACAGCATCTGGATGCCGATCATCAAGGGCGTGGTCAGCAGCAGTGTCCAGACCAAGCCGAAGCGGAACTGGGAGCCCGCCTGTGAGTAGGTGGCAATGCCACTGGGGTCATCGTCTGCGGCCCCGGTGATGATGCCCGGGCCTAAGCGGCTCGCGAGGTCGTTCGGGGTGGGCGTATCCATGTCGATGTTCCAGGTAAGGGGCAAGCGATGGGAACTAGATGACACCCGCCAAGTGGAGTGCATGCAAGCCCTGGTAACCGACATACAGCCCGACCAGGATGATCAGCGCGCTTGAGGCATAAGGGGCGCGGCGTGCAAATGTGCTGAAACCGGACCAGCGGCTGGAGGCATGTCGCACACCCAATGCGGCCACGGTACCGGCAGCCACCATGGTGATGGCCAATCCGATGCTGAAACAAAGCACAAGCGATGCGCCGAGTGTGAAGCGTTTGAGTTGCAGGCACAACAGCAAAACGGTGATGGCGGCGGGACAAGGGATCAGCCCGCCTGTCAAACCAAAGCCGATGATCTGGCTGGTGGTCACCTTACCGCCGGAGAACCGGCGCTTGATGTCATTGGCATGGGCGCGTTCGTGCGCGTCCTGGTAGCCGGGAGCGGACACATCAAGGCCGTGATCCTCCGCGTGCACGTGGTCGTGCCCATGCTCGGTGAATTCCACGTCGTAGTGATGGGCGTGATCCCCGTGTGAGATCGAAAGCCTGACCATGAATTCATGAGGCTCGGCAATCTCATCCACAGACTCAAGATAAGCCCCGTGGCTGACAAGAGAAAATGCCTGACGCTGTCCGTTGCCTCGTTCCGTTTCAATGCTGACGCGCTGGCCTGGCGGCACGGTGGCCTTGCCATCGAACCGGACGCGAAACCGCGGGGGCACCCCATCTTCAAAGACCTCCAGGTCGACGATGCCGTGTCCGGTGTCGATGCGGCGCTTTTCTTCGCCATGTCCGTGATGGTGGCCCGCGCTCTCGATGCGCTCAAGCTGCTGCTCTCGGTGGGTTCGCCACAGCATCCACAACGCGATGGCGATGATCAAGGCGGACGAGGCGACTTGAAAATAAGGTTCGGTCGCTTCTGCGTTCCAACCCTGCCCGAGGTACAGACCGCCCATGGCGACCAGCCAAACAACGGCGGTGTGCGAGATGGTTGCCGCCAGCCCCAGCAACACGGCCTGCCCAACGGTGCCACGAACGGCCACGATGAAGGCCGCCATCATCGTTTTGGAATGCCCCGGTTCAAGGCCGTGCAAGGCACCCAGCAAGATGGCAGAGGGGATGAAGATCCAGGCATTGCCGGACTGGAGGAGTTGAGCGAAGTCTTGCAAGGGCTGTTCCTACAAATAGCGGGTGATGGCTTTGAACGCGTCGATGGGCGCACGCGCTTCTTTGCCGCTGGCGCCGACAGCGGCGTCGAGGCAGTGATCCAGGTGGTCGTGAATGAGCGCCTTTTTGGCTTGATGCACAGCGCTCTCGACGGCGTGGAGTTGCTGCGCCAGATCGAGACAAGGCCGCCCTTCTTCAATCATCTGGATCACCTTTTGCAGGTGCCCGGTGGCACGGCGCAGTCGTTTGACGATGGCCGGATGAGACTGATGGGGAGGGTGAGCGTGGTCCTTCATGATGGCATTGTATCCCCCAGGGGAGGATATGACATTGCTTTCACCATGGGATACCGACTGGGCAGCCCGAAGCTCGTCATTCGCTTGGAGGTCTTAGGGTGGAGGGTTTTCGCCGACGTCTCATCAGCAGGTAAACGGCCGGTATCACGAACATGGACAGCAAGGGCGCCGTGATCATGCCGCCCACCATGGGCGCGGCGATGCGCTGCATGACCTCTGAGCCCGTACCCGTTCCCCACATGATCGGGAACAGGCCAGCCAGGATCACCGCCACGGTCATGGCCTTGGGCCGCACGCGCAGGACGGCCCCTTCGCGGACGGCATCCAGCAGGTCCTCGGTCGTCACCTCGCCGCGTTCAATGCGCTCGTTCCAGGCGCTCTTGAGGTACAGCAGCATGATCACGCCGAACTCGGCGGACACGCCCGCCAAGGCGATGAAGCCCACGGCTCCGGCCACCGACAGGTTGTAGCCCAGCAGGTAGAGCAGCCAAATGCCGCCGACCAGGGCAAAGGGCAGGGTGGCCATGATGAGCGCCGCCTCGTCGAAGGCCCCGAAGGTCAGGTACAGCAGCACGAAGATGATCAGCAAGGTGAAGGGCACCACGATCTTGAGCTTGGCCGTGGCCCGCTCCAGAAACTCGAACTGGCCTGACCAGGAGACGGAGTAGCCGGGCGGCAGTTTGACCTTGGCTGCCACAGCCTTTTGCATGTCCTGCACGGCTGAGCGCAGATCACGCCCCCGGATGTCCACATAGACCCAGCCCGACAGGCGGGCGTTCTCGCTGCGCAGCATGGGCGGGCCATCGGTGATGCGGATGTCGGCCACATCGGACAAGACCAGTCGCTGGCCACGTTCGTTGACGATGGGCAGGGTGCGCAGCTTCTCCAACGAATCGCGCGTTTCCCTCGGATAGCGCAGATTGATGGGGAAGCGCTGCAGGCCTTCCACCGTCTCGCCGATGTTCTCGCCGCCCACGGCCGAACTGATGACGGACTGCACGTCGGCGATGTTCATGCCAAATCGTGCTGCCGCATCGCGACGGATGTTGACATCCACATAGCGCCCACCCGTCAGGCGTTCGGCCAGGGCGCTGCTGACGCCCGGTACGTCCTTGAGCGCACGCTCGATCTCGCCCGTGAGTCGGTCGATGGTGGCCAGGTCGGTGCCCGCCACCTTGACGCCCACCGGGCTCTTGATGCCGGTGGCCAGCATGTCGATGCGGTTGCGGATCGGCGGCACCCAGATGTTGGCCAGGCCCGGCACCTTGACGATGCGGTCCAGCTCATCAATCAGCTTGTCTTGCGTTATGCCAGGGCGCCATTGGTCCTTGGGCTTGAACTGGATGGTGGTCTCGAACATCTCCATGGGGGCGGGGTCGGTCGCGGTTTCGGCACGGCCTGCCTTGCCATACACGCTGGCCACTTCGGGTACGGTCTTGATCAAGCGGTCGGTCTGTTGAAGCAACTCGCCTGCCTTGCCAGCGGACAAGCCCGGCAAGGCCGAGGGCATGTAGAGCAGATCACCTTCATCCAGCCGTGGCATGAACTCGCCACCGATGTGCTGCAAGGGCCACAAGCTGAGCACCAGCAGCACGGCGGCCACGACCAGTGTGAGCTTGGGGCTGCGCAAGACGGCGTTCAGAAGTGGTCGGTAGAGTGCGATCAGAAAGCGATTGAGCGGATTGCTCTGCTCACTGGGGATACGCCCACGTATCAGGTAGCCCATCAGCACGGGGATCAATGTGATGGACAAGCCTGCGGCGGCCGCCATGGCGTAGGTCTTGGTGAAAGCCAGGGGCGAGAACAGGCGCCCCTCTTGCGCCTCCAACGTGAACACAGGCACAAAGGACAAGGTGATGATCAGCAGCGAGAAGAACAAGGCGGGCCCGACCTCGGCGGCCGAATCGCCAATGACTTTCCAACGCTCGGCGCCTTCCAGGGTTTGATCGGGATGCGCATGCGCCCAATGCTCCAGGTGCTTGTGTGCGTTCTCGATCATCACCACGGCCGCATCCACCATCGCGCCGATGGCTATGGCAATGCCGCCCAGCGACATGATGTTGGCGTTCACTCCCTGGTAGTGCATGACGATGAAGGCGGCCAAAATGCCCAGTGGCAGCGAGATGATCGCCACCAAAGCTGAGCGCAGGTGGAATAAAAAGACGAAGCACACCACGGCCACCACAGCGAACTCTTCGAGCAGCTTGTGCGAGAGGTTGTCTACCGCACGCTCGATCAGGCTGGAGCGGTCGTAGACCGGTACGATCTCCACACCCTTGGGCAGGCTGGCTTGCAGCGTCTTGAGCTTGGCCTTCACCGCCGCAATCGTCTCCAGCGCGTTCTTGCCTGAGCGCATCACTATGACGCCGCCCGCGGCTTCACCTTCGCCATCCAACTCGCCGATGCCCCGGCGCATCTCAGGCCCGATCTGGATGCGGGCCACATCACCCAGGCGCACCGACACGCCTGCATCCGTGGTCGTCAAAGGCACTTGCCGAAAATCATCCAGCGATTGCAAATAACCCGAGGCACGCACCATGTACTCGGCCTCGCCCAATTCCAGCACCGAGCCGCCCGCTTCCTGGTTTGCTTTCTGGATGGCCTCGACGACCTTGGTGTGCGGGATGTTGTAGGCGGCGAGCTTGTCCGGGTCGAGCACGACCTGGTACTGGCGCACCATGCCGCCGACTGATGCGACCTCGGCCACATTGGGCACAGTCTTCAATTCGTACTTGAGAAACCAGTCCTGCAAGGCACGCAACTGGCCCGCGTCCTGCGTGCCGCCATGGTCCACCAACGCGTACTGGTAGATCCAGCCCACACCAGTGGCGTCCGGCCCGAGCGAGGCCTTGGCGCTGGCGGGCAGGCGAGACTGCACCTGATTGAGATACTCCAACACGCGTGAGCGGGCCCAGTACAGATCGGTGCCATCTTCAAAGAGCACATAGACGAAGGAGTCGCCAAAGAACGAGTAGCCCCGCACCGTCTTGGCGCCCGGTACGGACAACATCGTCGTGGTCAGCGGATAAGTCACCTGGTTCTCAACGATGCGTGGTGCTTGACCCGGGTAGGTGGTGCGGATGATGACTTGCACATCTGACAGATCAGGCAGGGCATCCAATGGCGTTCTCAACACCGAATACACACCCCAGGCGCTGAGCATCAGCGTGGCCAGCAGCACGAGGAAGCGGTTGGTGATGGACCACCTGATCAGTCGGGCGATCATGGTTGGCTCCCCGCTTTGCCCGTGTTGTTGGCTTTGGATGCGGTTGATGGCTCAGGCGCCATGGGCGACAGGCTGGTCAACTGAGGCATGCCATCGGCGTCCATGTAGAACTCGAAGGTCACCCGGTCGCCCGCTTCCAGGTTGCGAGGCAAGCCGCCTTTGAGCGGCACCTTGAAGTCCATCGTCATGGCACCCCACTTGAGCGAGGCAATCGGACCATGCGACAGCGTGATGGCATCGCGGCCGATGGCCTCGACCTTGCCTTCCCCCTGATGCCGCGGCGCGGTGTTGGCCACTGTGGGCACCGGTGCATTGTTCAAGCGCGCTTCCACGCCCTTGAGGCTGGCTTCCGAGTCGATCAGGAACTGTGAGGACACCACCACACGCTGGCCCGCATCCAGGCCACGCTTGACCTCTGTTTGACCATTGCTCTCGATGCCGGTCTGGACCTCGACCGCACGGAATCTCCCCTTGTCCTCGGCCAGCATCACCACCGTGCGTTTGCCGGTCTGGATCACAGCCTCGGTGGGGATCAACAAGGCCTTCTCGGCGCGCATGTCCATGAACTGCATGGTCACGCTCATGCCGGGCACCAGATGGGCGCCAGGGTTGCTCAACTGCACGCGTGCCTTGAGGGTGCGCGTGCCAGGGTTGACCTCGGGTACCAGGGCCTGCACCGTGCCCTCAAAAGTGGTCCCGGGCACAGCCGGGCTGCGGGCCTGGACCTTGGTGCCAGGGCGCAGTTGTGCCACCTGGCTCTCCGGCACTTCGGCATTGGCCCAGACCGTGGACACGCCGTTGATGCGCAGCAAAGTGCCCCCAGGCATCATGGACATGCCCTCGCGCGCCATTAGTTCGCTGACCACACCGCTGATCGGTGCCACCAGGGTGATCCGCGCTTGGGTCTTGCCCGTTCGCTCAACGCCTTTGATCTGCTCGTCGCTCATGCCGACCTGGCGCATGCGCTGGCGGGCGCCATCGACCAGGCTGCCCATGTCGGCGCCCTGCATACCGCGCACGGACAGGAACTCTTCTTGCGCGGCCACCCAGTCGGGCACATAGAGATCGGCCAGGGGCTGCCCCTGTTTGACCGGATCCAGCGTGGCACGCACGTACAGTCGCTCGACATAGCCGGTGGCCCGCGCTTGCACCACGACCTGGTCGCGTTCGTTGTAGGCGATGCTGCCCCCGGCCGAGACCTGGGGTGACAACACGCCTTCGGTGACCTCTGCGGTGCGCAAGCCCAGGTTCTGCTGGATGCGAGAGCTGACGATGACCTTGCCCTGGTCGCCGTCGCTGTCTGCATAGACCGGCACCAGCATCATGTCCATGAAGGGCGACTTGGCGGGCTTGTCGAACTTGTTGCCCGGCACCATGGGGTCGTGGTAGTACAAGACCTTCTTGCCGGTGGCCGGGTCCGTGTCGCCAGCCTTGATGCCGTTGGCGATGTGTCGCCGGGTCGCGTCCTCGCCTTCGGCAATGCTTTGTGGCAGGGCTTGCGTGGCATTGGTCTCGGTGGAGGGCTGGGCTGGGTGCTGCGCAGAGGCCGCGCTCATGCCCATGCCGTTTTTAATGCCCAGGGCATACAGGCCGTAAGCGGCTGCGCTCAGCGTGGAGGCGGCGATCAGGGCGATCACCAGTGTTTTGAATTTCATGTGGGTCTCCATCGCGGCGATCAAGGACGGGGCGCGGCCACGTCGTGCTCTGCCGGAATCAGGTAGTTGAGCTGGGCCCAGATGCGGGCGGTTTCCATGTCGAGTCGCAGCCGGTCCATCCGGGCGTCCAGCTCCATGCGGCGAGCCTCCAGCACGGAGGCCAGCGTGCCACTGCCGCCTCGGTATGCAGACAAGGTGGCGCGCGTGCGCTCGGCCGCCAGCGGGATCAGGTTGCTGTCGTAGCGGCTCAGTCGATCACGGCCGCTTTGCCAGCTTTGCAGCATGGCCGTGACCTGAGCGAGGTGTTCCCGCGTCGCTTCTTCGCGTTGGGCTCGCATCTGCTCTACCGTGGCCAGCTTGGCGGCCAACTCGTGGTCCTGGCGGTTCCTCTGATCCCATTGCAAGGGGACCGAGACGTTGAACGAGGCCATGTTCGAATAGCCCGGACCACGTTGGCTGAGCATCAACTCGACGCTCCAATCGGCTTGTTTGTTGGCCCGCGCCACGTCTGCATCGGCCTGGGCCATTTCTTCCTGCTTGACCATGACGGTGATGTCGGGGTGAGCGGCGAGTTCGGTTTCCAGTTCAGCCTGGTGCAGGTGAATGTGGTCTGTGTCGGGCGCATCGCCCAGTGGCGTGTCTGAGGCTCCACCTGTCCACCGGGCCAGTGCGGTCTTGGCGATGGCCACCTCGCGTGTGGTTTGGACGATGCGGTCATCGATTTGGGCGAGCTCAGCGCGTGCGGAGAACACATCGGCTTGCGATCCTCGTCCACCTCGGTAGGCGGCCTCGGCAGCCTCGATCTGAAGTCGAACTTCATCGCGCTGCGCCTTGACCAAGGCCAGCATGCGCTCCTGGAAATACCGGTCCAGCCAGGCCAAGGCGGTGTCGCGTTGAAGTTGGGACAGGGCCAAGGCACGGCTGGCCTCGCTGGCCTGGGCTTCCCGCTCAAAACGCCTGGACCGTGCCAGACGTTTGTCCTCGCGGGTGAACTCCTGCATGACGCCCACCGACCGCATGGTCATGAAGTCGCGCGTCACGCTGAAGCGTTCGGGCCCATCGATGGGCAGGTTGTTGATGCCCAGCGTCAAGGTGGGATCGGGCCGCTGGCCTGCTGCAACGGCCATGTCCCGGGCCGCGGCAACCGCATGGTCCTGTGCGACCAACTGGCGGGACCGAGCTTGCGACAGGGCAAGCGCCTGGCCGAAGTCCAAAGGAGGCTCGGCGTGGGCGTTGAAGGCCCAGGCGCTGCCTGCCAGCAGAAGGATCGCGCCCCGCAGGGCTAGGGGCAAAAAATCGGTGAACATGAGGTCTCCAAATCGAAGCGCAAAGGCGCGCCTGCTGACGGGCGTGCGAACAGGGTTCAGGCACGCGGCAGCGCGACCGTGGCGTCCGAGTGACCAGTAAGGTCCTCAACGCCGCGTCGTTTGGAAGATCAAATTCGGAAGCAGCAGTGGAGTATCGACAGGGGCGGAGGCGCCGGGTCGGGGCGCAGGCCCGTCGTCAGCGCCCGCCATGAGGGCTCTGAAGCGCCAGCTGTCTGGTCGACCTGGTACAGGCTGACCAGCAGCACGGCGGGCAAGCTGGGCAACTGCGTGTGGTCGCTCTGCTGACCCTGGTGGCAATGCTCGGCACAGAGGTTGGCGAAGGTCTTGTCAGGGTAGCCTGACATCTGTTCGCAGTTGACCATGCCTTGCATGGCGCTGGCCTGCGCGGCGCCCTGGGCCGAGGCACCGGGGCAGGCGTAGGCCGCGATGCTCATTTGCGCGAACAGCATGATCCCGACCATCAGTCGGCAGATCATTTGTTTGAAGTCGCGGGTCATGGGCGTGTGGTCGAGTGGGGCATTGAGGGGCAGACAGCTGCGAGCCATCATACCGTTTGTAACTTTAGTGGTGGGCGTGCCTCCTTGTCAACGAAAGCGGGTGCGGAACACGCCAGAAGCGGAACTTCGCTGCGAACGGCATGTCATACGGAGCCAGAACTCGGCGGCGGGATCAGCCATTCACACAAGGCAGGAACACATGAAACAACTCGGCATCATCTCAATGGGCGTG
Source organism: Aquabacterium sp. CECT 9606 (assembly GCF_918741295.1). Taxonomy (GTDB): domain Bacteria; phylum Pseudomonadota; class Gammaproteobacteria; order Burkholderiales; family Burkholderiaceae_C; genus Aquabacterium. The sequence goes on along the minus strand of NZ_CAKKNB010000003.1, from coordinate 694,928 downwards.
GCGCTGTGGACGGCGGCCATGGGGGCCGCTGTCGCGCAGATCCCCACACGGCAAGAGGTCGTCGCCGAGCGCGGCGCCGACGTGATGCCCTTCAGCTTGAAGGCCACGACCCATGTTTTCACCAAAACGGAGACGGGCGGCGTGCAAAAAGTGATCGCCAAGAATCCCGACGACACAGTGCAGGTGAGGTTGACGCGGGAACACCTCAAGGACATCGCGGACCAGTTCGCCAAAGGCGACTTCTCCGGGCCGTCTCACATTCATGGGGCGGACATGCCCGGACTGGCCGACCTTCAAAAGGCTGGTCGGTCCGACATCGCGATCCAGTACGCCGATGTGCCTGCGGGCGCGCAGGTCACTTACGCGACCAAGGATGCGAAACTGGTGGTGGCCCTGCACAGGTGGTTCGATGCACAGTTGTCGGACCATGGCAGTGATGCGATGCCCGGACATGATCATTCCAAGCACCACACCCATTGAACATTTGAAGCCCGGTTCGCGTCACTCCACCTTTGCGCCCGGCTCGACCCGTGGTTGTCCATTGAGCCGATGGCGCAGGGTAGAGATGGTTTGGTAGACATTCTTGCGAACGCGCGAGATGCCTCCCAGCGGCCGGTGCGCCTCGACGGCATGCCATGGGCTGAAGGAACGCACCTCGCAGGCTTCACCTTGTTCTGCCGTTTGCGGCGTGATGTCGATCCGGGCGACCTTGGTGAAGGGTGCCGACTTCTCATCCCATTCGACCGTGGGGTCCTCGATGGGCATCTCGCCCGGGCGGTCCCGGGTTTGAACCATGAAATCGAAGCAGGCCGCCTTGGAGGCCAGTTGGCCCTGGACGTTGTCTCTCAGCCGATCTCGTGAGGCGGATGCTTCCACGAACGTGCTGCCCACGCAGGGCATGGCGGAGAACTTCATCTGCTCGGTGCCCAGTTTGGAAGGGGTCATGCTCCAGTAACGGGCATTGAGCGGGTTGCTCACCTCCTTGTTTCGAATCGCCAGGGCGATCCTGGTTTCGTGGAACAGGTGCCCGATGAACCATCCTACCGAGCGCAGCGTGCCGCCATCGATCGCCCGTTGGAAACCGACATAGTCCGAGGCGTTGCGCACGAAGAAGACGGGATGGTTGATCATGATGAAATCCTGGGTCTGGGCCGATGCTTCGTCTTCCAGAAGCTTCTTGCCGGGCACCCCCATCAACTTGACGGCCATGCCCCGTGCGTCACCGGTGCGATCGTCCTGGCTCTGGCCCGATCCGTTGGAGAAACGAACCACCGCCGGGTAGCTGCGCGGGGTGGCAAACAGGCCCTGAGAGAGTTTTGGGGGAAGGGTGTCCAGCACGGTGAAGGTGGCTTGAACACAGCCATGCGCCTTGCGGTGCGCGTCCCTGACGGCATGGCCGGTCTGGTCGAAATCCGCCTGGACTGACGACTTGATCAGGTCGACCACGGCGGCAATGTCGGCCGGTTCGGTGGGCGGGACCACTTCACCATCTACCGAAGTCTCCGACGCCATGCAAGTCAGCGGTCCCCAAAGCATCGGGATCAGCCAAACCAAACGTGATGGTCTTCTGGAAGTCCGGGGCGATCCCGACAAGCTCGAACGGTTTGCCTGGGCCATGATCGATTTCTCCGATGAAGTGAAATTGCGTGTGAATTCAGATCGCGTTACAGGGCAGTCAAGTCGGCTCTTGGATGGGCGGTCCGAAACCCCTTTTATCCATCGTATTCCTTTGGTTGGCGATCTGCAGGGAGGCCCCACAGCACTTCGGTCAATAAATGCAGGCGTTTGATCCTTGACCAGGATGAAGGCATGCAAGTGGCTCGGGCGACCGGGGCGCGCGAAGGCGGGTTGACGACGTGGCGAGGCGCGAGAGCATGAAGCATCGACTGTTCATGAAGGAGCGCAACATTCCGAATCCATCGTCGCTGTCCAAGGCATGCCGACCTTGCTCGGCCAGGGCCCCGCCCTAATCCCCATCGGCGGCAAAATCCGCGCCGGAATCAAGGTCCTCGCCCGCAAAGCGGCCGAGCAACCGCAGGCCCAGGGGATCTACGACCAGGGTGCGGAGGCGGGCGACTCTTTCGACCAGATCGAGCGAGCCATCGTGGGCGCTTTGCCGCAGCTCAAGACGCCCTTGATTCCCTGCAACGTGCCGTGGTTCACGGTGCGGGCGCAGGACTTTCCCAGCGACGAGATTGCTCGGCAGATCCTGCAGGCCTACGGCGAAGACCGGGGTGACGGACATCACCTCTATCGCTTCCCCATTGTCTTTCCGGCTGACCAATGGCAGACCGTGATGCCGTATGAACTGGCTGCCTGGGGCGCCCAGGACAAGCGCTACTGGTCGCTGTATTCCGCCGATGGTCGCGTGCGGCATTGCATTTTCCACGCGCCGGTGCCCATGGACAGCACCGGGCGGCGCTCGAGCCGCATCTTCGGGGGCCGCAAGACGGTACTGCGCGAAAAAAATGGTGGCATCTGCGATGCTGAAGCCTGCATCGACTATCAGTAGCGGCGCTGCAACCTGACCGGGCGTGCCCTGTTCTTCATCCCGTGCATCCGGTCTATCAGTGCGTTTGAGTTGCCAACCACCAGCTTCTACGCCATGAACGGGGCGATCCAGCGGTTCGAAACCATCGGCTTTCTGCGAGGTGGCCGCATCTCCGGCTTCCTGGATCGCCAACGCACCCCGTTCTACCTGAACAAGTGTTTGATGGAGGTCGCCCACATCGACGAGACGTGAGGCGCCTGGCCGACCATTGTCCGGTGCTGATGCTGCAAAAGGCACGTACTCGCATGAACCGCCTGGCACCTTGTCGGTTTTCAAGTCGCTGGGCGGGCACTATCCCGTTCATGTGGCATACCGGATCGGGCAGGCGGCACTCATGCCGAATGGCGGTTGGCAGGTTTCAGGGTGGCGCTTTGATGGGCTTCCCGCTGGGCTCATGGCCCTGTTCAGTTGCGTGCCGACTGTGAACAAGGCTGCTGTGGCGGCCATGGTGGGTGCGGGGGCTGCAGCGGAGGCCGTAGGTGAACACCTGGTCACATGCTGGCTGGGTTTGCCGAAAGGCACCGAGGGGATCAGGCCTTGGGGGTGCCGTCCACCGGTGTGTCGCATGGCGCTGTCTTTGGCTGCTTGAGCGAGCATGGTGTGCCCATGGCGGAGTCAACCACGAGTTCACCACCGGCGCATTGTTTGCAGCTGAAGCCCAGGCCTTCATGCTGGGGCATATCCACCGTCGTTAGGCCTCAATGCGTGCCAGCCTGCAGCAAAGCGTGAATCGACATCCGCTGACCCCCAAAGGCCCTGGCCCCAGATCGACCGTGCCTCCCATGCGGTCAGCAATGGCCTTGACGATGGCCAAGCCCAACCCAGTTCCTTCTTGGTCACTGTCTGCGGCCCTGTAGAAGGGGGCGAATACATGGGGCAAATCGTCGCGCGGTACGCCCGCGCCGTTGTCGTCAACAAGCAAGGCCATGTGGCCGTTGCTGGACGTCACGGCGATGTCGATCTGACCACCATCTGCCACGTGTCGAATGGCGTTGGATAGCACGTTGGTCAGCAAGGTCCGCATCTCGAAAGGGCTGCACAAGACCTGGCAAGGCTGAGCTTGTGTCAACCCGATATCGATGTTTTTTGCGATCGTCAGTGGGAGCAAATCAGCGACCACTTCGCGCACGACTGCCATCACATCACAAGGTTGAACTGGAGGGGCGTCAACCTGATCTTGAATCCTGGACAGTGACAGCAGTTGCTCCAACAAGCCTTTGGTCCGCTTGAGTCCACTCTGGAGGGCCTGCATCCGCTCGTTTGCCTCGCCCTGCGCGATGATGGTTGACAGGTTCTCCGCCTGGATGGACAAGGCCGCAATCGGCGTGCGCAACTCGTGTGCCGCATCGGCGATGAAACGCCGCTGCTGCTGTTGCGTTTCTCTCAAGCGTTGCATCATGGCGTTGACAGACGCCACAAATGGCAGGATTTCGACGGGTACCCCCTGGACAGGCAGCTTGATGGGGTTGAGCGAATCCGCTTGGTCCAGCATCTCCCCCATCTGGCGAACAGGCGCAAGCGTGCGTCGGATCACGATGGTCAGCAGACCAATCAGCACGGGGATCAACGTCAGCAATGGCAACAAGGTTTGCAGTGCGCTGTGCCTGGCAATTTCGTCCCTCACCTCCGTGAGTTGTCTGGCGACCACCTTGCGGCCATCGGGCAGCACCTGCAATGCCGCGCGCCATTCATTGCCATCGAAGAAGATGGTGCTGAGCCCGTGGGAATTCGATGCCTTCAGGTCGACCGCTTTTGTAAATGGCCCGGACACTTCAACAATGGTTTGGTCTTCTGGATCAACCACAGGTTCATTGGGAGTAGCCACGGGACCAGAGGGTGGGGCATTGCGGGCCACCAGATAGGCCACTTGCTGGAGTTGGGCGTCCTGCAACTCATGGGCATCCCCGTATGACTGAACATAGGCCATGCTGGCGGCCGCCAGGCCACCCAGGGTCACCAGGATCGTGATGTATCGAGCCAGACGGCCCTGCAGGGATGGGTTCATTGGCATTTGTCGACCATCCAACCCAGGCCTCTGATGTTTTTGATCACGGCCGCGCCAAGCTTCTTCCTGATGCCATGAATCAGCACCTCAGCTGCATTGCTCTCGACTTCTTCGTTCCAGCCGTAGATGCGATCCTCCAGTTCGCTGCGGGACAAAATGGCGCCCGGTCGCATGATCAGTGCTTGCAGCAGTGCGAATTCACGTGCACTCAATCGGGCCTCGTTTTGCGCGTACACGGCCACGCGCGTTGACAAGTCCAATGACAAGGTGCCGTTGGTGAGCACGGTGCTCGCTGCACCGGCTTGCCGGCGACCCAAGGCCCGCATGCGTGCCAGCAATTCGCTGATCTCAAAAGGTTTGACCAGGTAGTCGTCAGCGCCAGCGTCAAGGCCTTGCACGCGGTCACTGACCGCATCGCGGGCAGTCAAGATCAGCACAGGCAAGCCCAATCCGTTGAGGCGGGTGTGCTTGAGGACTTCGATGCCATCCTTGCGGGGCAAGCCCAGGTCCAGCAGCATCAGGTCGTAGCTCTGGGTGCTGATGGTGCTCATTGCGGTCACGCCGTCACGAACCCAATCCACCGCGTAGGCTGCGTCCTTGAGCGCCAACGCCACGGCTTGCCCGATCATCGGATCGTCCTCGACCAGCAGCACGCGCATATTCAGGCCTTCCAGTTGATAGCAGCGATGCACGATGGCTCAGCCAGAGGATGTCGCCGCTTCGCTGATGTTTGTAGATCGAGACTTGCAGAATCCACGGGTTGGGGATCGATGGCGTGATGGGATGGCATGGCGTGCGCTGCTATCAAAAAGGTTTGACGATGCCGATGGACAGTCCATCCTTGAACCCAGACGGCGCCATTGTGCTTGCCCCACGGTTCAAGTTGTTGAATCCGTAGGTTCGGATCGTGTAGGCCGTTTTGGATTCCGTGGTGTATTGAAGTCCATAGCTCAGGTAGATCTCGCGCTTGGTTCCGCCCAAGCCATCGTGAGAGTTGAATACTTTGACGCCGTTCTTCTTCGCGAAGTAGAAGTTCAAGTCTGTCAGGAAGCTCAAACCAGGCTCCGTTTCACTGCCAATGAAGTGGAATTTGTTGCTCCACATGAACCCCAACAAAGGTTGATAGGTCAACAAATTGGGACCGACTCGGTTTCCGGACAAGAAGATGACATTGTGCAGATTGGATGCCACCCTGTCGTTGTGGATGGAAATTCGAAAGTCAAGTCCCATGTCGAGTTGATGCTGGATGGACTCGTTTTCTTCAGCGGCGTAGATGCTGCTGGTGTCCTGTGGCACATACCGCGATGATGACGCAGCGCCTGGGCAAAATCAACGTACAAGCCCACGCCGGCCTTCGAGATGCCGCGATCGTTGTAAAAGTTGTAGATGGAGTGAGCGCTCCCTCGGATCTCCTGCAGCCCCGGCCTGCTTGTGTTTTGGGTTGATTCTGTTTTCCCCACGATGAGCGACGCATTGAAGTCTGTGTCCACCTGTGGGAAATCTCTCAGGTGGAAGTCTCCCCCCATGCCCAGCGTCAAGACCGGGTGAAGGATGGCATTGCCCATGCCTGCAATTTGGCCGGCCCCCAATTTGAGCTCAACCTTTCGGTTGGTGAACCCGGTATCTGCTGGGGTGATGGCTGAGGGTGCCGGTGCGGGGGCGCCAAGCTTTTCAGTTCCTGGCGCTGACTCAGCAAGGAGCATTTTGCTGTTGACTGGGATGCGCACTTGAACGACGGTGTGATCGCTCCTTTCGATGGCGATGTCATACACGCACGGCTGTTCAGCACACGACAATTCAGCTCTGGAAGCGGTGCCAGCTTCTCGGGCCTCTGCCAGCTTGATGGCTGTGATCAAGGTGGTGGTCTGGCCGTCAGCGGCGTACCCAAGCGCCGATTGAGCCAACGTCAATGCGACCAAGGAATTTCTGAACGCAAATGGGGTGCGGTGTGGGTGTGGTACTGCCATGTTTGTATGTCGAGATCGCTCACGCTGGAGCCGTTTGAGAACAGTTGAATGAGGCGCAATGTCCTGGCCAGTGCATGTCGGGCCCGGTTGAAAGTGGGGCCGCGGGGCATGGGGCTCAAAGTCGGCGAGCGCGCCACTTGCCGATGTGGCCATGAGAGATCGCAAAGCAGGCACCCAGCAAGGCGGCCAGCACCAGGGACGAGCCAACGGTTCCAAAATTCAGTCCCCCCTTGTCCAGAGGTTTGGTCAAGAGGTCGCCGAAGGTCGCGCCGAATGGACGTGTCAGCACGAAGGCGATCCAGAAAAGCGCAACCTTGTTCACCTTCGTGAAATGGTTCGCTGCGGCCACGGCAGAGATCAAGCCGCCTATCAACAGCGCTCCACCCATGAAGCCCAGGCCCGAGTCATCGGCGAGGAAGTCGCCCAGCGCCGTGCCCAGGGTGTTGGACACCAGGATGGCCGCCCAGTAAAGCAACTCGGCGCGTTTGGTTTGGATGTTGTCAACCGCCAATGATTTTTCAATCAGGCGCCAGGCGGTCAATATCAGGACCAAGCCTGACATCAGCAGTAGGGAGCCCTTCGCATAGCCCAAGCCCAGCGAGCGGTCCATGAAGTCCGACATGGTTGTGCCCGCCGTGCTGGTGGTCAGGATCACCGTCCAGTACAGCAGGGGGTGAAACCTGTCCGTCTTGATCTGGAACAGCAGGGAGACGAGAAAGCAGGCCATGAGCAAGACCGAGCTGATGGCGTAGCCGACATGCAATGTCATCGAGAGCAGATCACCGGCTGTCTCACCCAGCGTGGTGGCGCAGATCTTCATGATCCAGAAGGAAAGGGTAACTTGGGCAACTTTGTTCATGGCGTGACGATGTTGGGTCGGGGGCAGTGGTGCGCATCGGCCTGATGCTCGAACGCTGAGCGCGGCGTGTGTGATGTCTTCAGGCCTGCCCATTGGGCTGTTGTGACCTCATCGAGAGGTAGGCGATGGCGCCGGTGATGGCGATGGCAAAGACGACGCTGGTGGTGACCGTGCCCAGCCCCAGTCCACCATTGGCCAGGGGTTGTGAAAGGAGGTCACCACAGGCGGCACCCAAGGGCCTGGTCAGGACATAGGCCACCCAAAAGCAGGCGATGGCATTGGCCTTGAGCACCCACCTGGCCAGTGCCGTGACGGCAATGGCTGCTGCGAACAGCAATGTGGCATTCCGATAGCCGAGGCTCAAACCTTCGGCAAGCCAGTCGCCTGATGCCGTGCCCATGGCGAAGGTCACGAAGATGGCTGCCCAGTAAAAGAGTTCGCGTTTGACGCTGTCGATGGCATGGATGGACAGCGTGCGTTCCTGTCGATACCAGATGGCAAAGGTGCACAGCAAAGCCAGCCCGAACCCGAGTGTGGATGCGGACAGGGGGATGCCCAGTGTGTCGGTCATGATGTCTGTGACCAGGGTGCCAAATACGCTGAACAAGGCCACCGAGACCCAGTACAGCCACGGGATGTGGCGCGGCGCACGGATTTGGGCAAACAGGGCCGCTGCGAGCAAGGCGCCGGTGACCGTTGCGGTACCTTCCAGCCCGAAGCTCAGGTCGGTTGAGAGGAAATCGGCTGCCGTTTCCCCAACGGTGGTGGACATCATCTTGATGAGCCAGAAAATGGCCGTCACCATGGGGACCTTGTTCAAGTGACGCAGAGTCGGTGTGTGTGAGGCTGAATGCATGATTTGTTCGTGCAGAGGTATACGCCGGGGCGTCATTGGGTGTGATCTTGTGGTGCCAGACTTAGCGTTGACTTAGCACCTGTACATCCGTGCAGCTCTCAAGGCTCAAGCCAACCCTTTCGAATGAGGGGGCCCAGCAAACGGCGGTGGATGGGCATCAGCCTCTCCAAGGCTGTTGTGATCAAGGCGCCTGCTTTGTGGTGAGTCAGCCATGCCGCCAATGACGAGACACACACGGCGCCCAGCATGTCCAGGGGAAAGTGAACACCAAGGTAGATGCGGGCCCACGCCATGGGTATACCGATCAGTCCAGCCAGCATCCCGAGGCGGCGTGTGCCTTCATTCAACATGAAGCTGAACGCGACAGACCACCACAACGTGAGGTGGTCACTGGGAAAAGAGCTGTCTGGCACATGGCTGATCAGCGTGTGTCCAAGCCCCAAAACAAAAGGCCGGGGATGCGTCCATGTCAGGCCAATCAACTGGTTGAGCAGCAAGCCAGCCAATCCAGCAATGCTTGCTTCAAGCATGAGCCTTCGCAAGGGTGGCTTGCCGCGCATCCAGCCAAGCACGAGCGTGCCTGGCACCAGCCAGATCGCGTGTTCGCCGAGCAACAGGGCGAGCCCCGTCACCCAAGCTGGCGAGTCAGTCTGAGCGTTGAGCGTCAGAAACAGCATGTTGTTGAGGGATTCCACAGGCGCTCCGACTTGGCTTGGGATCACTCGCGCTCGTCTTCGTTGTCTTCGCGATCCTCAAGGTCACGCGTGACCGAAAGCACCTTGCCGTTGGCTGGATCGACCATGACGTCCAGTGCTTCGCCTGCCTTGGCCACCTCGACCGTGAACACCCAGTGCCCTTGACGATCACGCTCAAAATCTGCATGGGTCGCCTTGCTGCCTGGCGTGGATTGCTCTGCGGCAGCGATGGCTTGGCCGAGGGTCAGCTTGGCCTGGGTGATTGCCTGAATGACTGCTTCGATGTGACCGGCTGCATAGGCCGCTGTCGCAGCCAGACCTGTGATGACGGTGATTCCGAGCAAGGCGAACTTGTGTGTGGTCAGCATGGGATTCTCCAATTGAGGTCCGCCAAAGGTTGGCGTGGGTTCAATGTAGAAACCCAGACTTATCAGAGAATTAGCTTGATACGCGTTGGCATCCGACGTGTGCAGCGCAGCGACCACGTCACCACGTCACCACGTCACCAGGTCACACTCGTCGCACCGGGGTCCAGGCCGAAACAGGGCTTGACGCGCCATGAAGGCGCGAGAGCATGAACCATCGCATGTTCATGAAGGAGCGACACCATGGTCAAAGCAACCATCACCGTCCAAGGTGGGACAGCAGGGCTGCCGACCTTGCTCGGGCAAGGCCCCGCCCGCATCCCCACAGGCGGCAAGATCCGCGCAGGCATCAAGGTGCTCACCCGCAAGGCGGCGGAGCAACCCCAGGCCCAACGCCTCTACGACGAGGGTGTTGAGGCCGGGCAGTCCTTTGACCAGATCGAGCGCGCCATCGTGAGTGCGCTGCCGCAGCTCAAGTCACCGCTGATCCCGCGCAACGTGCCCTGGTTCACCGTACGGGCACAAGACTTCCCCAATCCCGAGACTCCCAAGCAGATCCTGCAGACCTATGGCGATGACCGTGGTGAAGGCCTTCACCTCTACCGCTTCCCCATCGTCTTCCCGTCCGACCACTGGCAAACCGTGATGCCGCATGAACTGGCCGCCTGGGGCGCCCAGGACAAGCGCTACTGGTCGCAGTATTCCGCCGATGGCCGCGTGCGGCATTGCGTGTGCCACGCGCCGGTGCCCATGGACAGCACCGGGCGGCGTTCGATCCGCATCTTCGGGGGCCGCAAGACGGTGCTGCGCGAAGACAACGGCGGCATCTGCGAGCCAGAGGCCTGCATCGACTACCAGCAGCGGCGCTGCAACCTGACCGGGCGTTTCCTGTTCTTCATCCCCGGTATCCGTTCGATCAGCGCCTTCGAGTTGCCGACCACCAGCTTCTACGCCATGAACGCGGCGATCCAGCGGTTCGAAACCATCGGCTTTTTGCGAGGTGGCCGCATCTCCGGCTTCCTGGACCGAGAGCGCACGCCGTTCTACTTGACCAAACGCTTGATGGACGTGGCGCACATCGACGAAAACGGCCAGCCGACCCGCGTCTCCCAGTGGATCATCGAACTGGAAGCCCCGGTCGATGTGACCGCGCTCCTGCGTGACAGGGAGGACGAGGACACCACCATCGTTCATGCCCAACTGGCCAGTCAGGTGCTGGAAGGTTTGCCCCGCGCGAGCCTGGATGCGGGCAGCGGCCCGGATCAACCTGCCACGCAGGTGGCGCCGGTTGAAGTGCGCATGAAGGAGGGCGAGCCCAACCTGGACAAGTTGCTGGCCAGGGCGCAGGACTATGAGATCGCGCCCGACCAGTACCTGGCATACGCCGATCAACGCTGGGGCCTGGGCTGGAAGATCAACCCCCATGGCCGACGCCGGGCATGGGATGAACTGGAGCGTTACTGCAATGACCCGCAGGGCTACCTCGACAAGATCGAGAGCGAACTGCACCTGACCCGAGCAGGAGAACGGCCATGATCCGCATCGCCCATTTCTCCGACCTGCACTACGGACCCAAGAACCTGGCCGAGGCCGACCGCTGCTTCGGTGCGGCCATCGACCAGGCCATCGCACTGGGCGTGCAGGCCGCCGTGCTGTCGGGCGACTCAACCGACCACGCGCTGGACCTGCACTCGCCCGCTGCTGAACGCTTGGTCGCGCAGGTACGGCGGCTGGCCGATCACTGCCCCGTGCTGATGTTGCAAGGCACGTTCTCGCATGAGCCGCCCGGCACCTTATCCATCTTCAAGCTGCTGGGTGGCCGCTATCCCGTGCATGTCGCAGACCGGATCGGGCAGGTCGGCTTGATGCCGCAGGGCCGGTGGCAGGCATCCAGCGGTTGGGCGTTCGACGGATTACCCCAGGGCATGCTGGCCTTGTTCAGTTGCATTCCCACGGTGAATAAGGCGGCTGTGGCGGTCACGGTCGGGGCCTGCGCTGCGGCCGAGGCCGTGGGCGAGCAACTGTCGGCCTTGCTCGCAGGCTTGGCGCCCAACCATCGAAGGGCCAAGGCGCTGGGTGTGCCGTCCATCGGTGTGTCGCATGGCACGGTGTTTGGCTGCCTCAGCGAGCATGGCGTGCCAATGGCTGGGTTCGATCATGAGTTCACGACGGGTGCGTTGTTCGGCGCAGAGGCCCAGGCCTTCCTGTTGGGGCACATCCATCGGAATCAGGTCTGGGATGGTGAAAGCCGAGCAGGGCGACAGCGCATTGCCTACGCGGGCTCCATTGGTCGCTTCCACCATGGGGAGGATGGAGAGAAGGGCTTCCTGCTGTGGGAGGTGGATGCCGCGTCGGCACTCAGCACCCTGCATGCAACGCCTGCTCGCCGAACGGTGGACATCTTCTTCGAAGGCAAGCCCGACCTAGACGCGCTGCGCAAGGCCATCGTCGAGCAGAGCATTGCCGGGGCGCATGTGCGGGTGCGGTGGACCGTGGCGGACGAGGATCGGCATGGGGTCAACCGCGAGGCCATCCAGCAAGCGCTGGCCGATGCGGTGGACATCAAGCTGGAGGGGCGCATCGTGCCTGTCATGCGAACGCGTGCGGCGGGCATTTCACAGTTGACCAGTCTGGCGCAGAAGGTCACCGCTTGGGCGCACGTGACGCAGGCTCATTGCGAGCCCTTGTTGGCGTGTCTGGCCGACCTGAGCAGTGCTCAGCCCGTTGAGATTGCCGACCGGGTGCTTTGTCCGGTGGTGTCGGCACCGCTGGATGAGGACCTGTCTCGACAGACCGATGAGGTCCTGGCTTGACAGGGCCCGGTCGTGCCGGAGACTGGTATCAATCTCTCGCTGGAGCATCACCATGCAACCACTATCGCTGACCCTCAAGGGCTTTCGCGGCATCCGCAATGGCCTCGGGCGGGATGTCCTCTCGCTGGACTTTGAACGCTTGGCCGACGACGCTGAACTGATCGCCATCGCGGGTGCCAACGGGCGTGGCAAAACCACCGTGATGGACAACATGCATCCCTACCTCACGATGCCATCACGCGCGGCCTTGGGCGGCCCTGGTGGCTTTTCCTACTACGACCATGTCTGCCTGCCGGAGAACGAAAAGCACCTGACCTGGGCACATGGCAGCCGCTGCTATCGCTCCCAGGTGGTGATCCGCCTCAACGGTCGGCGCAAGACGGAGGCTTACCTCCATGTGCTCGATGACGCGGGCCGATGGTCGCCCGTTCGCCTGGATGATGGCCTGGTGTCCGACGGCAAGGTCGAGACCTACGACCGTTGCGTTGAAGCCATTTGCGGCAGCGCCGACACCTTTTTCACCTCGGTCTTCTCGGCGCAAGGCAAGCGTCAACTCAGCACCTACCGCAACGCCGAGATCAAAACGCTGTTGTCCGACCTGCTGGGCCAGGACGAGATCCGGGCCCTGGGCCAGAAGGCCAGCGAGACGGCCAAGCTGCTCAAGGCCGGGCTGCTGGTGATCCGGCAGGAACTGGCCGGGCTGGACGCCGAGCAAGCACGCATTGCTGCAGGGCAGCAGCGCTTGCATGGCGCCTCGGCCCGCGTGCGGCAGGCGCTGGCCGACCGCCAATCGGCACAGGTGGCGCTGGATGCCGACCGGTCTCACCACGCCCGCCTGGTGGCAGAGCGGGGCCAGGCCCAGTCCACCGATGCGCGACGCGCGCAGTTGCTGACCGAGCGCAAGGCCCTGATCGACACGGGCACACAAACCATCAACGCGCTCAAGACGCAGGAGCAAGGCGAGGTGCAGCGGCTTGATCGGCTTGACCAACGCGTGACGACACGGTTGGCGCAAGAGCGCAACCGGCGTGCCGTTCTGGCCGCATCACGCCGCGACTGCCTGGCGACGCTCGCCGTGAGGGATGCCGTGCGGCGGGCAGGCGTCCGTCTGCCACTGGCCGAGCAGATGCTGGCCTTGCGTGACGCGAGGATCGCCGCTTGTCGCCAGCGCGTGGCGCAACTGACCCATTGTCAGGGGGCTGAGCGGCTGTTGATGCAAAAGCTGGCGAACATCGAGCAGGAAGCGGGCAGGGCGGTGCTCAGGGCGCAGGAGTTGGCCCATCGCTTCGGCCTGGTGGGCGAGGTGCCTTGCGTCGGCACCGATCTGCAAGGCCAGTGCAAACTGCTGGGCGATGCCCGGGAAGCCCGGGCGCTGATTCCCAGCGCGAGGGCTCAGATTGCGGGCTTGGCGGCTGACAAGGCCATCGTGCTGCAAGAGCTTGATGCGATCCGCAAGCAGCGCGATGCGTTGTCATCGGCACCGCAGGCCCTGATCTGGGCCGAGCACCGCGTGGCGGCGGCCCGGACTCGGGCGTCTCGGTTTGCGATACTGGCGGCCAAGTCCGTTCAGATCGACCAAGCGCTTTCGTCCTTGCTGGCGATTGAAGCGGAACTGGCGGCCCTCGGACCAGATCCTGAGGGCACCCATAGGTCGGAGACGGCCGACGAACAGTCGGAACGCCAGCAGATTATGTCGGGACGGCAGCACATCACCGAACAGTTGGCCCAGCAGGCACAGCATTTCCGGGACGCGCTGAATCGCCTCGATGGTGTGCTGGCGGCATTGCCCGCGCCCTTTGACTCGCCTCAGTTGGAAGCGGCCGCCCAGATACTGACCCGCTCCGGCCTGGCCGTGACGGCTGCGGAGCAGTCCCATCTGGTCGCTGAGCGAGACGCCCAGACGCTGGTCGGCTTGACGGAGCAGGCCCAAGCACTGGTGGCCCGGCGGGCGCTAATCGAGGCGCGCATGTCCCGCGTCGAGGACAGCCTGGGCGCCTGGAACCTGTTCGCACGCTGCATGAGCAACGATGGCCTGATCGCCCTGGCCATTGATGATGCGGGACCGGCCTTGTCGGGCCTGGCCAATGACCTGCTGCTGGCCTGCTACGGCCCGCGCTTCACGGTGTCCATCCTCACACTGGTGGAGACCGGCAAGGGAGAGCAGCGCGAAGGCTTCGACATCCTGGTGCATGACGGCGAGTCGGGCGACAGCAAGAGCGTCGGGCTGATGAGTGGCGGCGAACGGGTCTGGGTCAACGAGTGCCTGACCCGTGCTGTGGCGCTCTACCTGGCGCAGCATTCGGGCCGGTGCTACGACACCTTGTTCTCTGACGAGGCCGATGGCGCGCTCGATCCTGAGCGCAAGCGGATGTTCATGGCCATGAAGCGCGAGGTCTTGCGCCTGGGTGGCTACCGGCGCGAGTTCTACGTGTCGCAGACCCCGGAGTTGACCGCCATGGCCGATGTGGTGATCGATCTGGATGCGATGGTCTCTGATGGCTCAATCATTGAGCATGGCGCCAGATCAGAGGGTGCCACTGCGAGACAGGCCGCAGCGTAGCCTGGGCGCACCAAGAGGCATGAGCATGGCTTGTGGTGCGTCCTGCTGGCAAAGGAAGGGGTGGGGCAACCAACCCTTCCTCGGACGATCACATTACGCAGCCTTGGGCTTGGCCTTGGCCTGACGCTTCGGCGTTTTGGTTGTCGCTTCCGGCTCAACCGAGACCAGCGGCTTGGCGGCTGTCTTTTCTGGCTTGGCGGCCTTCTTCACAGCGGGTGCCTTCTTGGCGACCTTGGCCTTCTTGCCGGCTGGCGCGCGGCTCAGCTGGATGGCTTCGACTGCGGCGATGAATTCTTTCCAGCTCAGCTTGATGCCGTTGGCCGCGCCGACCTTGCCCTTGCACCAGGTGATGCCAGCGCGGGCAATGATGATGTCACCCAGTCTGGCGCCGTCTTCCTTTTCTTCGCGGACTTCAATTTCCATCCCGTTGTTCTTGAGTTCGATGTCTGCCTTGATTTCTTTGATTCGCAACTTCATGGGGATTTGTACTTTCATTTTTTGGCCAGAATTGGCGGCCCGAGGTTAACAAGGAAGACGGACGATCTTCACCGGGTCAACGATAAAGATGCAGCAGCCAAAGAAAGAGCGCCGACCATGAGGTGCGGCGCTCTGTGAGGGCGTATGGACTGTTGGTATCTGTCGGTGTGTCAATGGCCCTGGTCGAGGTCGTCAAAGACGGGCAGGCCTTCCAAGATGGCCGCATCGCTGTCGAACTTGAGCCAGACGATGCCTGCCAATCTGGCCAATTCGAAGATCATGGCCATGTCGCTTTCAGCGGGCACCGTGTAGGGCGGCGAGCCCACATAGACGAAACCACCATAGTCGTTCGGGTACACGTTGACCGACAGGTCGTCATTGGCCAGCTTCTGGCGCGTGGTGGCCGTCAGGTGGCAGATCGACAAGGCGGCCAGAGGCTCGACCAGTTCCAACAACCTGGTCACGATGATGTTATCCAAGGCGGACTCCTCTTGGCAAGAATGAGGGCGGTGCCATGCAGGCCAGGGTGGACGGACTGATCACAGCAAGCCCCTTTCTGCAAATGACGTGACCCGGTCACCGCCCACGATGAAGTGGTCGAGCACGCGCACGTCAACCAGCATCAAAGATGATTTCAGAGTCTGGGTCAAGAGCTCGTCTGCCGGGCTGGGGTCTACTTGGCCGCTCGGGTGGTTGTGTGCCAACAGCACAGCTGCTGCATTGCGTGCCAGCGCGCCTTTGACCACTTCGCGTGGGTAGACCGAGGTCTGGGTCAGCGTGCCCCGAAAGAGCTCTTCGGCCTCAATCAGGACCTGCTGCGAGTCCAGGTACATCACAAGGAAAACCTCGTGCTGCAATCCGGCGCAGTACAGGCACAACCAGTCTTTAACGGCACTGGGTGAAGCCATGATGGGCCCCTCCAGCATCTTGGCGCGCAGCTTGCGCAACAGCAGTTCACGCGCGACGCTGAGCTTGTGAGCCAGTTCGGGCAGATCCTGATCAACGGCCCGGTAGGCGGCTGCTGGGTTGCAGGCACAGGGCGCATGGGGGGATTCAAGGCGAGTAGGTGCAGCGAGCAGTTCGCTGACCAGTTCGGTGTTGGACATATGAGTGACATTCACGGATTTCTCCTTCACAAAAAGGAAAAGCGGGAACGTCCAACCCCGAGGGGAAGGAGGTTCCCGCTCAGGAGGTGCTGACGCGAGGCCAGCACGGTTGATGAGGCAGGTGACGACTGCGACGCCGACGCAAGGTCGGGAGGGCATTCCGCGATGGAATGCGGGAGGCATGGCGCAGTGTGGTCGGCCTGCCCGGGGTGTTCAAGCGCTGGCCGGGCGATGCCACCGCCAACAGCCCGGCGACCCGGGGGATTGCGTGCGGCACAGTGCTGTGACAACGGACTGTCACTGAATTTGCAATGGAAAAATCTTCATCCATCTCTGGCCAAAACCAGTGACAAGGGGCGGAGATTTGAACAAGATGTGCTCATTGAATCGATGCAGCGAGCACGACCATGATTCGTTTTGGCCAACACATTCGACTGACACGGCGAGAGATCGAACGCTTCAAGAAGATCACCGACCTGGAGCCCGTCGGCATTCGATCACTCAGCGACCTGGCGGCCTACATTGCGCTGTGCAAGGCCCATTACTGGGGCGTCTCCAAGGAGACGCAGTTCTTGCACTGGCTGATTGACCGCGAGTACCAGCGGTGCCGTGAGGCGGCTTAGAGCCTCAACGACCAACAGGCGCGCAGGTCTTCAGGCAAAGACGCTCGGCTCGATGGTGGCGCCACGCATGAAGGCCAGGTAGGCCGCAGCCTTGCCGATGTCCTTGAAGCAGGCGATGGCCTCATCCCCACGCTTCACCGCCCATGGCAGGGTGTGTTCTTCGTTGGGCGATAGGCTCAGGTTGGCTTCGCGGTAAGCTGGATGTCGATACGGTGTTTTGCCTGTGTGCCAGTCAACCAGGCACAGGATGCAATTGGTCAGGATGGCACCACCACCCGACTCACCAGGCTCGACCAGCAATGGGACTTTGAGCCAGCCGCCAGAACGACCGATGCGGCCGACCACACCGTGCTCATCAAGCCAGGATTCGCCTGTGGTGAGGTCACCCAATATCAAGCGGATCGTCTGGCCACTTCGGCGATAGGCCTCCAGCACCTTGGCCGCTTTGGGGTCCGTCCTGGGCGCAAAGTAGGTGCCTTGGCTCAGTGGCGAGCATCCCCATTCGGCTGTTGCATCCAGGTATTTCTGATAGCCCGCCAGCGCGGCGTAGTCGTCTGCCGTGAAGGCCAGATCGCTTCTGCCAAGTTGTCGCGCGATCTGGTTGGCATGATCGCGGGCGTTGTCAAAGCCAAAGCAGCTGTAGCCTGATTCAGCCGCGATGACGTAGAGCTTTTGCTCAGGGTTGAGTGTGACCTTGTCCATGAGGGTTCCTTCGGTGGAAACCTGGGGACGCACCGCCGCCAGGGCCGTGGGCCCCGCAGGCGTGATGAATGGGTATCAGCCTTGGGCTGACAACAAGAAAAATGCTTGATCGCCGATGCTGTCCACCACCTGGCTTTGGCGCAGGTGATCGAGCTTAAGCAACAGCGCATGGGCATGCGCGCGGTCGTCCCCCAGCAGTGAGGGCTGGAGCGCCTGCACTTCCTTGATCAGCAAGCGCAGTTCCTGGACGATGGCGCGATCGGCACGCACCTCAATGGCATGCAGGGTTTCGGCAACGGTGGCCATGGGGAGTCCTTTCATAAGGGGGCGCCGATCTGCCAATGGCAAATCGAGGCGGGCGACGTTGGGAGGGGGCGAACGCGGCATGCACCACCGCTGGGGTGGGCATGCGCGTTCGACGATCTGGGCTCACCAGGGGTGGTGTCGGTGAGCCACCGTCAGGACAGCAAGTCCATGACGTGCTGCAAGCTCAAGCTGCGGTGGGCGCAGCCTTGGGCTGGGGCGAAGCCTTGTTCACAGCGGGTGTGGATGCGGGCTCGCTGGATGGGGCCCCGGCTTGCGCATCAAACGATGCCTGGGCCTGGGCGAACTCAGCCTCTTGCCTCAGGCGGCGAACCTGAGGCACGCCAGGCTCTTTGCCTGCTTTGGTGTCGATCATGGGCAGGCATTCGACAGCCATCTCTCTGCCCTGGTGGAGCGCCCTGAGCATGCTTTGCGCAGGCACGATCACCAAACCATGGGCCAGCCAGCGCACGAACTGGCCGATCCGCTTGTTGCGAGCTTGCGTGGCCTTGTGCGTGCGCAAGGATTCCTTGCAACACAGGTACAGGGCCAGGTGGGCGCGCTTCATCTCGGGCACGGCCTCAAGTTGGGCCATCACTTCGGTGGCAACAGCGGGGTCGCTGCTGACACGTCGGTAAAAGCCAACCCAGGCGCGTGCTTCTTCGATCTCGATGCAGGTCCGCTTGGGGCGAACACGCGATTTCTCATAGGACATGGTGTGATCTCCAGAAAACGGAGGGCACACCTGTCCCGGTGGGAAGATGGTGGACTCCCCAGGGGTTGAAATGCTGATGCAGCAGGGTGGCGTGAGCCATGGAGGTCACGCTGCCGCTGCGATGTACTCAAATGCCCGTTCAGCCGGTGGTAAAATCGGAGGTCGAGGCATCAACAGTGCGGGTAGCACTGCTTGGCGGATCACAGGCTCGCGGGCACGCCCGGAGCCTCCCATCAGCACGCTGATGGCGCGCGCATCCATCGTCGCTTGAGATGCGAACATGGCGTTCTCCTTCTGGAAGTGAAGGGGAACGCACCTTCCCAGTGGGGAACATGGTTCCCCAGCTTGGGATGCTTCAGTCTTGATGGATGAAGCGGCTCGGTGGCAACACCGCAAGGTGTGCCGACAGCAGAAGGTTCAGCCCGAGGGCAGAACAAAACACATGGCCACCGAAATGGCCAGGCTGAACCGGAGTTCCGCGTCTACAAGGCAGGTCACGACTGCGACGCCAGCGATGCTGGACTTCAGGGAGACCGAAATCTCCATTGAAGGCTTCGTGGACGCGATGTCCACAGGTAGCCATCGCAGTATGGCCAGGGTGGGCAGCGGTGCTCAAGGGGGGCGTGGCTGCACTTTCGCAGACGCCATGGCGAATTGACGATGAAGTTGGGCGCTTTTGCGTGGTGGCTGAAGTTTGTTGGTGGTCATTCCGTAGAGCACCATTCAGACCGGCGCGCATCGCATTTTCAAGTCGAATTTCATATTGTTGGCGCCGAATACTCATCAGTGCTCGGTTTGGTTGGTCATGCTTACCGACTGACCAAGCAGATTACGCTGCAACTCCTCGGGGATAGCTGCGCCAGCATAGATGCGCAGAAATATCTGGTACAACAACTCGCTATTCGGGGTGGTTAGGTAGGGTGTGAACAAGCCTTGCTCCATGGGATTGCCGTTGTAAGTAACGATCAGCCCCTTGCCAGGCACCCAGTCTATCAAGACCACGTCACCCTTGCGTACCCGCGGCAAGGCACTGTATATGGCACCCACTGACGCAACCTCGTTGATCAAATTACGAAACTCGGCGTCGGTTGCCACTAACTTGAAGTCATTCAAAAAATAGCGTGAGATCGTCGAGCCTGGAATCTCCCTGAGTACATGGATGGCGATGCGTTTCGGGCCGCTCAGTTTGTTGATGGCATCCAGCGATGTGCGTTTTTCGGGAAGGTACAAGGCGGTGGCATTAGCCTTGAAATAGCCCCGCTTGTGAAAACCAGCGCCATTGAGGACGAGTTGCTGACCTGCGACCATTGCTGTGGCGCTCAAGGGAACACCTTCCACTTCGATAGCCACAGCCTGGGCAATCGATGACATGAAGGCAAAACACCATATTCCGAGCAATATTCGATGCATTTCAATCTCCATCAAAACCATAACAGCCGCACGCCTGCGGCACTAATTTTCGCGCCGATGGTTTCAAGCTTGAAACCGCCATACCTTAGCGAATCGGCAGCGTCCAGTTGAGCCAAAAACTCGCGCCTTCCGGCCGGTCCTGCGCCGAAAACTCCTTGAGTAAGCGAGCATCAACGAGCCAATCGCCGGCCCCCTTGATCCAAGCAAGGGATGGACCGATGCCGAAAACCTGGCCTTTCTTGCCGACTGTCAGCCGTTGTGCGAGGGTCGGCGTACCCTCGGCTGTGTCTTCCGTCGTCTGAACTAGCGCGTATCCAGCAGCACCCACGCGCAGCGAGTCTGACAGCGATTTCATCAAAGATACATCGACGTTGAGGTAGTTGCCGGAACGGTATTTGGTGTCCTTGTTGCGCGAATTCATTGAGTACGCTGCACGCCCGGCTACGTCCCACCCGTCTCCTATATAACTGTACTGTACTAAGGAAGGTCTGCAAAACTCCGTCGCAGGGCGCGGGTCTTGCATGATGATTTCGTCAAGTTGATGCGTGGCGCACGAACATGAAGCAAGTCAGCCTGGGATTGAACCTGTCGACCAAGAAGACGCGCAAGCGTGAGTTCCTGGAACAGATGAACAAGGTCGTGCCGTGGGATGTGTTGGTCGGCGTGGTTGAGCCCCACTGGCCCAAGTCCAAGACCGGCCGCCCACCTTTTGCCATTGAGACGATGCTGCGCATTCATTACCTGCAGCAGTGGTTTGGCCTGAGTGATCCGGCGATGGAAGAAGCGCTGCATGACATGCCGGTGTACCGCGAATTTGCCAAGCTCGATGGCGTGCTCGATCGTTTGCCAGATGAGAGCACGATCCTGCGGTTTCGGCATTTGCTGGAGAAGCATGACCTGGCCACCGACATGCTGCGCATCGTCAACGACCTGCTGGCCTACAAGGGGCTGCTGCTGAAGTCGGGCACGGCGGTGGACGCCACGTTGATCTCGGCGCCAAGCTCGACCAAGAATGCCGAAGGCAAGCGTGATCCGCAGATGCATCAAACCAAGAAGGGCAACCAGTGGTACTTCGGCATGAAGGCGCACATTGGCGTGGATGCCGATTCTGGTCTGGTGCACAGCGTTGAGGGCACGGCTGCCAACGTCAATGACGTGACCCAGGCGCACAAGCTGCTGCACGGCAAAGAAGTCGATGCCTTTGCTGACGCGGGCTACCAGGGCGCACACAAACGCCCAGAGGCCAAGGGGGATGTGAGCTGGCATGTGGCCATGCGGCCGGGCAAGCGCAAGGCGCTGGATTTGAATGACCCGGCGCAAGCCATCACCGACAAGATTGAGCGCGTCAAGGCGAGCATCCGCGCCAAGGTCGAACATCCGTTTCGGGTCATCAAGAAGCAGTTCGGCCATGTGAAGGTTCGCTACCGTGGGCTGGAGAAAAACACCGCACAACTCAAGACCCTGTTCATGCTCAGCAACCTATGGATGGTGCGGGGCAAACTGATGGCTGGTGGGGCATGAGTGCGCCCAAAACCTAGGCTGCGGTGACTTTTGCAGGGCCAGAGCACCGCTTGAAGTCGCTTTGGAGCCCCATTGAGCTCGTTCTCGATGCGGTCGGTGCATTCGCCGATGTCATCACGCCACCAAGTGCTTCGCAAACCAGTTATTCAGACCATCCCTAAGGGACGTACCGTGTAGAAATTGCCCGCACCTGGATTGGCCGTGCGATTCTTGTTGTATTCGCCAGTAGGCAGTGATAAGAACATTGCAAGCAAGATTTGTTCAGGGTCACGGGCCCAACGCAGGATCGGCGCGATTTCGAGATCACCAACACCGAACCTGGAGCTGGTTAGTGCGGCAGCCTGCTGCCGAATCGAAGCACCGATTCCGCTGGCGATTTGGTCCTCGGCCGCTTGGCCCAATGGTGTATTGAAGGTCGCTGACCCGACCAAAACAGAAACTCCCGCCTTCTTCTCGACCAGCGGCAATTGCGCGGTCGCACCAAGTGTGGCCCCCAGCCACTGGGTTGTGCTCATGAAGGTCAGGCGCGGAGCGATACCACCCACCTTGACACGAACTTGGCTCTGCGTGGGCACGGTGGCGATGGCCCCGGGGGCCCCGAAATCCGTGAGATCGACATCATCTGTCAAGGACAGCGATATTTTGCCATCGTACGCATACGATGGCGCCTGAAAATACCAACCAGGATCGACCGGGGCCGACATGTCTGCGCCGCCAAGGCCTGGAGCATACCGAACATCGAAGTTCTCTGTCGCATTGGCAATGCGAGCCACACTGATGACAATGGCGAGCGAGCTGCCTAGACGGGCAAAGCACATGCTCCCACGTCTCGTTAAGGTAGAGGGCCTTGACACAAGTGGCAGGCAATGCAGTTTAGGGCGCATGGAAACTCCTTGTTTCATGTTTGTGGGCGGATCACTGAACAAAACTGATGCCATTGCTCAGCTATGAATGTTCTTCGGCAGTTTATGGATGAGCTTGACAGAGTGGTTGGATGAATTATCACGAAAACTGCCTCAATTGTTTCTTCGGGATGAGCCTAGCTGTCATTGCTTGTTCCAGCATTTGGAGGGCCCCCTCGATCAGTGCTAAATACCCCGTGCAGTTGCGTTGAGGTCCTGCGCGAGGCCTAATACGGAAACTGAAGAGAGAATCGCCCGAGCGCACTTCTCGCCGATGACCATGGTCGGCGCGTTCGTGTTGCCTCCAATCAAGCTGGGCATGATCGATGCATCCGCAACGCGAACACCGATCAAACCATGAACACGCAGTTGCGCATCGACAACGGCAAGTGCGTCGTTACCCATCTTGCAGGTGCCAACTGGGTGATAAATGGTTTCGGCCTTGTCGCGAATGTAGGCGCGTAATGACTCATCGCTTTGTGCTTCGGACCCGGGTGCCACTTCGCCATCGTTGATGTCTCGAAATGCGGGCGCGGCCAAGATCTTCCTGGCTAACTTGAGCCCAGCGATCATTTCGCTCCAGTCTTCAGGGTGAGTCAGGTAGTTTGACTGGATCAGTGGGTCAGCCACTGGGTCGGCACTTTTGAGCCCGATGAACCCGCGGCTTTTAGGGCGCAGTTGACATACGTGCAGGGTGGCCCCGTAGCCTGGGGCGAGATCCCGGCCATGGTTGCGTAGATACGTCGGCAGGAAGTGGAACTGGATTTCGGGCAGCGTCGAGTCTGGTGCCAGTTTGGCGAAGCCGCCAACCTCCGCCACATTGCTGGCTAGAAGGCCTTCGCGCCGCCGCAGGTATTGCCAAACACCGGACACCGCACGTGGCAGGAAGGAGAGCGCCACGCCAATACCGAGCTTTTTGCGATCCCGGATCATGACGGTGATGTCCAGATGATCCTGCAGATTTTTCCCAACGCCAGGCAACTCGTGAACCTGCGGAATACCGTGCTTGCTCAGTTCGGCCTCGGGGCCCACGCCTGAGAGCAGCAGCAAATGTGGCGAGTTAATGGCTCCACCAGACAGGATCACTTCCTTCGTGATCTCAAGGCGTTCGGTGCGACCATCCCGTACGTACTCAATACCCTTGATGCACTTGTCATCGAATAGCAGGCGTGTCGCGCGGGCATCTGTGAATACCTTGAGATTGGGGCGTTGCATGACAGGGTGAAGGAATGCTCGCGCACTGCTCCAGCGTTCGCCGTTCTTCTGTGTGACCTGATGAAAACCCACGCCTTCTTGAATCGCTCCGTTGAAATCGGTGTTTTTGGGAATCCCGCACTGGTGAGCGGCTTCAATAAACATCGTAGACAGCGGGTTGCGCGAGCGCACTTCTGCCACGTTCAGCGGCCCGCCTGTGCCGTGGAAGGCCGAGCCGCCGCGCTCATTGTTCTCGTGCTCCTTGAACAGTGGCAGCAGATCCTGGTAACTCCAGCCCGTGTTGCCCTGTGCAGCCCATGCGTCATAGTCTGCGGGGTTACCGCGCATGTACACCATTGCGTTGATGGAGCTACTGCCGCCCAGCGTCTTGCCGCGCGGCCAGTACAGGCGGCGACCATTGAGTTGCGCATCGGGTTCAGTATTAAAGTACCAGTTGTACCAGCGCGTGGTCAGCAGTCCCAAAACGCCCATCGGTGTGCGAATCAGCGCCGAGTTGTCTGATGGGCCCGCTTCGAGCAGGCAGACCCGCACACCGGGGTCTGCACTAAGTCGATTTGCTAACACGCAACCAGCCGAACCGGCCCCTACGATAACGTAGTCAAATTCCATGGATTTTTCTCCTGAAAAATTGAATGTGAAAAGAGTCTTTCCGTACTGATTTCAAGTCCGGCATTTGGCGCCCCGCTATTGCGTTCGCGTAGACACGAATTTACCCACTCAAGCGAGCTGAGCCGCTCTCTACACTATGTGAAACGCCATTGAGATCAACCTGCGTGACAGTTTGCTGTAAGGTGGATAGAAAACGGAAGCTAGCATCAGCCGTGCTCTCACGACAGCTCGCTCGTGGCTGAAAGCCTTGAAGCCATACGCGCCGTGTGAATTGCCAATGCCGGAGTTGTTGACCCCGCCGAAAGGTAGCCGCCCATGCAGGGCCTGCACGACGCTGTGGTTGATGCACACGCCACCGGATGATGTTTCGCGCAACACCTTGTTGATGCTGGCGTTGTCATGGCTCCAAAGGTAGAGCGCCAATGGTTTCGGGCCAGCATTGATGGCGGCGATCACTGCGTCGAGATCGCGATAGCCAAAGATCGGAAGTACTGGCCCGAATATCTCCTCCTCCATGATCGCAGCGTCGGAAGGCAGGTTGTCTAGCAGGGTTGGCGCAATGTAGCGTTCAGCCAGGTTATAGGCACCACCAACAAGGGTGCGCGCGCCACGCGCCTTGGCGTCATCAAGCAACCGCACGATGCGCTCGGTATGGCGCTGATTGACGATGCATGCCCGATGGGCCGAGTTCGGGCCCGTCGCGTCGCCAAAGGCTTTTTCTAGAGCCTTCTTGCAACTCTGCACGAACTTGTCTTTCACCGAGTCATGCACGTACACGTGGTCTGGCGCAATGCAGGTCTGTCCGTTATTGACGAACTTGGACCACATCAGGTTCGATGCGGCTGCGTCAAGGTTAGCTGTTTCGTCGATCACGGTTGGGCTTTTGCCACCAAGTTCCAATGTGACGCTGGTGAGATGTCTGGCTGCAGCCGCCATCACCACCTTTCCGATCGCTGGAGAACCGGTGAAGAAAATGTGGTCGAAGGGGAGATCGAGCAGAACCTGCGACACCGAGGCATCGCCCTCGAAGATGGCGACCTCATCCTCAGAGAACACTTCCCGCACAATCTCCACGATCACTGCGGAGAGGTGCGGCGTCATTTCCGAAGGCTTGATGATCGCTGTGTTGCCCGCCGCGATGGCTGACACTAGCGGCCCCAAAGTCAGGTTGACTGGATAATTCCAGGGCGAGATGATCAGACAGCGCCCCTTGGGCTCATACCGCACATGGCTGCTGGTGCCAAACATCAGCAAAGTGGGCAATACCCGGTGAGGGCGCATCCACTTGCGGAGATGGCGGCGTGCGTCATTCGCCTCGGCTACCACCGGCAAAATTTCGGTCAGATCGACTTCTGCCGCAGGTTTGCCAAAATCCAGCGCGCCAGCGTGCTGGATTTCTTCGCGCCGTCGCAACACAGCACGCTTGAGTTGCTCTATCTTGACCAAGCGATCATGCGCAGTGGAAGAGCGCAGTCGCAACGCCGAAGCCAATTGACGTTCGAACACACGTTCGATTTCGGCGTGTTCGGCGTTGACATTGATCAGTTGCTCGGGCGCTATATCGTTCTTCATTGGTGGTCTCCAGTCGGCGCGGTCAAAATTGACCGATCACTTTGTATTGATGGCGGGTTGAGAAGAATGGCTCCGGGATAGGTTGCGATGTGCTCGATGACCCTTCCCGCTTCTTGATGGCGCTCACGCGCACCGATGCGGGCGCGGAATACAATGAATACTTGAGGTAGGGCACGTCACGAAGCACTGAGGGTTGGGCAATGTCGGCAAAGAAAGGCGATGACAGCTTCTGCGAAAACATCGTTGCGGTCACCGGCCACCATGTGACCAGCCCGAGGCACATGTACCAGTTCAGCCTGCGGAATCAGAGCCTGCAAAGCGAGCACCCCTTCGACGCTGACCACATCGCTTTGCATGCCACGCACAAGCAGGGAGGGTGTGCGGACTCGACGGGCAGCAGCTTCGCGGCGATTTTGAAGTAGCAAAGCCTCGCCATCGGTGTTGCGTGGCGCGTGGTCAAGCAGGCGGGGATCCCAATGCCAATACCAGCGACCATTGGCTCGCTGGCGAAGATTTCTTTTGAGGCCCTCTAGGTCGCTTGGTGGGGGGCGTTGAGGGTTGTAGGCGGCAATGGCAACTGCTGCATCTTCCAGTGCCGCAAAGCCATCGGTATGCGAGTGCATGAAGTCCAGCACCCGCCCCACGCCAGAGGACTCCAGCCGGGTTGCAATGTCCACCAGAACCAAGGCTGCGGCGATGGGTGTTGCAGATTCACCGATTGCCACCAAAGAGGTTAGTCCGCCCATTGAGGCGCCAACCAGCGCTGGTTGTTGAGGTAGCCTGGCAATGATCTGCCGCAGGTCGGCAACAAACGCGTCCGGGCTGTAATCACCGGTACTTGACCAGTCGCTGTCACCATGTCCACGGGCGTCATAAGCTAAGGCATGATAGCCTGCGTCGGCAAGACGCACCATGGTCTGATGCCAAGAGTGGCGTGTTTGTCCACCGCCGTGTAGCAGAATGACTGGTGAGGCAGTGGGATCGCCTGCTTCATCGTAAGCGAGGCTGATGCCGCCCTCACCGGTAAAGCGGTGTTCGTGCCAGTTGCTGGTTTGGTGGCGGGCGCAGTGCAGGCCTTTGGAGATCATTGGGCGCGGTCCTACATCGAAAAGCCGCCGCCGCAGACCAGTACCTGGCCGCTGACGTAGTCGGATTCGGGTATGCACATCAGATAGACTGCGCCTGCTGCCTCGGTGGGGGTGCCGGCGCGACCCAGCGGCACGGTGGCTTCCATCATTTTCATCAGGTCAGGGTTAATGAGTGTGAGCAGCCAATTCGATGGACTGATGATCAGGTTTGGTGATGGTCAAATCTGGCCACCAATACGGCCCTCAATGGCCTGAACAAAAACGCCACCAGGGTTCAATCTGGTGGCGTTCGTCGTTTGCCAGCAAGTTTCATTTTGGTGTGTCCTGTGTTCTTTATTGAAGGTTTCATGCTAGAGCGACCAGCGCCTCACCGACAAGTTTGGTGACGCCGTGCTCATCGCTTACGGCAATCTCCAATCTGGCGAGCACTTCGCTGTCGAGCTCCAGTTTCTCTACCACTTTGCCGAAGCAGGTCAGCCTTGCGCCCACGGGCGTCATCGCGGAGAAACGCACCTTGAACTGGCGCAGTTGCGACTGCGGTGACCAGATAGTGAGAAGGCGACCAAGATAGGCCATGGGCAACATGCCTTGCGCAAACACATCGGGCATGCCGAAGGCTTTGGCATAATCGAAGTCAATGTGGATGGGGTTGTGGTCACCTGAGGCCCCAGCGAACAATGCCAATGTCGTGCGCGTGATGGCAGGTAGTGTCAGCGGAGGTAGGTCATCTCCAACCTTCACAGTATCAAGTCGTGCAGCGTTCATGTCGTTTTCTTCCTGGGATGACGGACGACGATGACGCTACGGGTCGAGACCACCTTGCCGCCGTGCTGGTTGCTAACCGTGGAGTCCTTGACGATGAATTCGAGTTCGCCGCCCTTTTTGGCATAGATGTCAGCAATGGACGATTGCACGGTTAGCAGATCTCCTGCGTGGATGGGGGCGTGGTAGGTGAACTCCTGCTCGCCGTGAAGGATCTGGGTTAAAGGAACCTGCAATTCTTCGAGCAGTGAGAACATGCTGCCGGCATCAAGCTCGGCACTGAAGACAAATGTAGGGGGGGCAGGCAGGCTAGAGTGGCCCGCAACTCGCGCTGCCGTTTCGTCGAGATATTCCGGTCGGGTTTCTCCCGTGGCTTTGGCGAAGAAACGCAATCGGCCTTTTTCCACTTCAAAGACCACAGGCGGCAATTGCCTACCAATATGTTTGGGATCAATCATTGGTGCGCACCTCAGGCTTGGTCGAGCGTGACAACGCCGGCCCCGCCCAGCCCCAGGTTGTGTTGTGAGGCCACCCTGGCGCCATGCACTTGGCGAGCGCCTGCTTCTCCCCGGAGTTGCTGAACCAGCTCGGCGCATTGAGCCAGACCAGTGGCTCAAAGAAGGTGTCCTTTTGACAACAAGCCACTTGAGGATCGGTGACCACGCGGCAGCCGTAAGTGTTGTCACAATCTGCTACCATTTTTTCGCCGCCACCCTCTGGTGCTATTTCAAGTTCAAATGCCTCGTAGGTCAGTGGCTCATTAGTGGCAAAGCAGTCGTGCAGCTCTACCACATTCACATCTTTTGGGCCAATGCCTGCCACCGTGTAAACCTGGGTGGCGGCCGCGCTTGTCATATAGCCGCCAACCAACTGGATCATGCTCCGCGCTTCAAAGGTGCTGGGTGTGTCGGTGGTCATGAACCGGGCGACGATCTTCACCCGATGGGCTAGTCCGTTGGCCCTGGCGAATTCTTCCGAGCAAACGATGACTGCGGCGCCGCAGCCGGTGGGGGGGCAGACCATCAGACGGGCCAGAGGCCCAATCAAAGCGGGTGAACTCATGACTTCTTCCATGGTTACCTCCTTCCGAAACAGTGCCACGGGACTATTTGCAGCATGGCGAATGGCCTTGGTGCCGTATTTCTCCATGTGAGCGATGCCAGCGCCGCCAAAAGAGATGACCATATAGGGGCACACACACATCAGGCTAGCCCACTAGCGCCGCACGGGCGCTTTCAAACGGCGCGACGGGGGTAGGTAGGGGGTTGTCGTTGTAGTAGCTGCCGAGCGCGCTAGGCTTCATTTGTTCGAAGCCTAGTGCCTGTACACAATCCGCAGCATCGCCTTCAACTGCTTGACGCGCCAAAAACAGCGCTGTAGAGCCTGTTGAGCAGTTGTCGTAGGCATTGGTGACCGGGATGCCGCTCATCCCGACGGGATAGCGCGCGCGTTGCCCGCAAGTCGAGTCGCCATAGACGGCGTAGGCCTGATGAGGACGTTCAGGAACGCTGAACGTCGCCAGGTGTGCTGTTGAGCATGAAAGATAGATGCATCTGCGATACACGATTTGAACCCAATAAAAAAAGAGCGGTGACGCGTAACTTTTAAGGTTCGGGCGTAACGATGATGTCGTCAATGCTGGGTAAGTACATAAGTGATTTTACTAATAGCAACGATGACGTGGGTTCTGCAACATACGAAAGCATCTGTCGCCATGGTTTGCTCTGGTGCAGGCGGGCACTTTCGTTCAAAAGGAGTTGCGCAATGAATTCATCAGCCTACAAATCACCGAAGGCCCCTTGGGCTAAATTCTTCTTGGGACTTTTAGTGGTTGCTGTTGTTTTTGGCAGTTATCGCATTTACCAGCATGCAACTGCATTCACTGTCGGGCTAGACTATTTCTCGCCTGAGTTCCAGCAATATTGGATGAGGCTGCTCTATATCCAACTACCAGTACTTGCTCTTGTGGGGTGCAGCATTGGTGTGTGGCTTTTGATGACGCGTGACCGCCGACTTGACCAGTTAAAGCCGGTGGATGAGTTGAGACGCTATTTTGTACTGCTGGCCCAGATTTTGCTGTTCTCTGTCATCGCTTACCTCGTGGCTTCGGTGTTCACGGAAGCTGATGCCGCTTGGCACCAGGTGACGGTGCGCGATACCGATTTCACGCCGACACACATAGTGCTATTTTACTTTGGCATTCCGATGTTCATCATCGCTGGCGTCTCGGCCTTCATCTATGCGCGCACAAGACTGCCGCAGTTTGCCAACCGAATTTCACTGCCATTTGGATTGTTGGTGGCTGGCCCGATCATGATCATGCCCAATCTCGGATTGAATGAATGGGGGCACACTTTTTTTTATGCTGAAGAGTTGTTCGCGGCGCCTATCCACTGGGGATTCGTGTTGCTTGGGTGGTCCGCGTTCGCGGCTGGAGGTTTGCTGGTGCAAATGTTGACCCGCATCGTCGAGTTGACTAGAGTTATCGGTCATGGCGATGACGATACTGCCAAGAAATTGCAAACAGTCAATTGAATGTGATTTGACGGCTCTGGCCTTTCTACCTAAAAACGGCATGCGCGAGATGCGCATGCCGTTTTCTGCAAGCTGAGCACACTAGTTTTCTTTGAGCAAGTGCTGAAGCCGAGTGAAGCGCTTTGCTGTTTACATTACAAAATAAAATGATTTGGCTGGTGCTCGGGATGTTTTTTTCCAAACTGCCAAAATCACCAGCTGATGAGCATTCGGTGTTTTAAGGAAATAACAAATGACAAGCGATTCGGATACGGTATTGGCCCAATCGGGTATGATTTCACCC
Source organism: Aquabacterium sp. CECT 9606 (assembly GCF_918741295.1). Lineage (GTDB taxonomy): Bacteria > Pseudomonadota > Gammaproteobacteria > Burkholderiales > Burkholderiaceae_C > Aquabacterium. Next base: position 664,434 of record NZ_CAKKNB010000003.1, on the reverse strand, counting down.
GAGGAGCAAAAACGGGCATATATCCAGGTGGATTTGTTTGTCATCCCGCTGGTTGTCTTGCTGTTTGCGGGTATCTTCAGCTTTCACTTTGCCTTGCTGGTTGGTGATTGGGATTATTGGGTCGATTGGCGTGATCGTCGTTGGTGGCCTCTGGTAACCCCTCTGGCACTGACTGTTCTGCCAGGTGTCTTCTCCTATGTATTTTGGGCAAAGCTGCGGCTGCCACTTGGTGGAACCTTGTCTATCTTGTGCCTGACCTTCGCCGCTTGGATCAGTCGCTACCTCAATTTTCATCTGTTCGCGGATTTTCCGATGAATTTTGTCTGGCCTTCAACCTATATAGGGCTAGGCTTGATACTGGACTGTTTGTTACTGTTGACGGGTAGTTTTTTTTGGACGGGCCTATTTGGTGGATTCGCTTTTGGTGTGCTGATTTATCCACTCAATTGGGCTTTGCTCGCGCCTTTCATGGTGCCAGTGAATCTGCATGGCACGATGCTCACTGTGGCTGATTTAATTGGTTATGAATACATCCGCACGGCAATTCCTGAATATGTGCGCATCATTGAGCAGTCAACGCTTCGTACCTTTGGTGAGGCGGTGACGCCGTTGACGGCAGTTTTTGCAGGCTTTCTAAATATCCTTAATTTGTGGTTCTGGATATGGATTGGTTACTTGGGGTCGAAGGCGATCTGGATCCGGAAAATTGTTTGAGGAGGTAATATGAAAAGAATCATTGCAATGTGCATTGCGCTGTTTGCGCTGATGGGTGCCTTCATTTCTTCGTCCGCTTTTGCGCATGGCGAACGCGCACAGATGCCCCAATTGCGCATGAGAACCGTGCACTGGATGGACGTGCAGGTGTCGACAACGAAGTTGGCGGTGAATGAGTTGGTCATGGTCAAGGGGCAGTTCATGCCATCTGAATATTGGCCGCACCACGTGAATTCAATTGAGGGGACGGCATTTCTTAATATTGGTGTTCCAGGCCCTTCATTTGTTCGACTCGACTCTCGTGTCAACGGCACGCCGATGATTCGATCGACGTCCTTCAACAAGGGTGAGCTATATGATTTCGAAGTCAAGCTGAAAGCCCGTAAACCTGGTCGCTATCACGTCCACCCAGTCATCAACGTTGAGGGCACGGGTCCTATAATCGGCCCCGGAATCTGGGTTGAGGTTACCGGTAATGCAGCAGATTTCGAGAATAACGCGACCACGCTGCTGGGTAAGGTCATTGATATGGAGACCTATGGGTTTGATAATGTCAAGTTCTGGTCTATTTTGTGGTTTGCCGTTGGTCTAGCTTGGTTCGCTTACTGGCTCACGAAGTGCCCGATCATCGTGCCGCGCTTCAAGCGTGCGCAGGAGCTGGGTGCAGATGCGGACAAGATGATTACGCCAATAGATCGCGTCATGGCCGCCGTGTTTCTGCTTCTGACCTTGAGTCTGATCGGAGGCAGTTATCTCCACGCCCAAGACCAATATCCGATCACGACGCCCCTGCAGACTGGCCGGGTGGAGGTTCCTTCGCTTGAGCGGGAGCCAAACCCAGTGTCGATCAAGCTGATCGAGGCCCGTTATCGCATTCCTGGACGAAGTTTTCGTCTGGAAATTGAAGTCACCAATCGTGGCAATGAACCCGTCTCCATTGGCGAGTTTGATGCTGGGAGTCTGCGTTTCATCAACTCGGCTGTGCGCAAGGTCAAGCCTCTCGACGAGAGTGATCTGGTCGCACCTGATGCTCTACGCGTTGAAGGTGGCCCAGTGGCAGCAGGTGAAACCAAGCGCGTGGTGCTCTACGCTGATGATGCCATGTGGGAAACCGAAAGGATGACCACGATGATCGCATCACCCGATGCGGTGGTGGCCGGCATGCTGTTCTTCTACACTGACCGTGGTCAGCGTTATCTGGCTGAATTTGGCGGCCCAATGATCCCAGTATTTCGTTGAATGGTGAGTAATGAAAAAGCTACTTGCCATGTTGCTCGTTACCTTGTCGCCTTCGCTGGTCTTTGCGCACGGCGGAGTGTCTATTGAGGACGATAAGTGCATCATGAAGGTATCCAACATGACGGCGCACTTTACCGGCTATCAGCCAGAGGTGCGTGCCACACAGCAGTTCTGTGAGGACATCCCAGAGCTCGGGCGCGCAATCATTGTGATTGACTATATTTCGTCTGAATTACGTCAAATGAATGTCGAGGTTCGGGTTCTGAGGGATGTCAAAAATCGGGAGGCTGCTGGACGTTATGAGGACTTGGGTACCCAGCAGGAAATTGATGCGGCAACAGTTGTCAAAATGGCGCCATCAGTCTATCCTCGTGGAACCGTCACCTTCGATCACCAATTTGTCCAGCCGGGGTGGTATATCGGCATGTTGACGGCTACAGACCTGAAAACCGGTGTTGTACATCACTCTGTTTTTCCCTTCAAAGTCGGCGTCCTTCAGTACGGTCGTTATGTCATCGCCTTTCTGTTTTCCTTTGGATTGGCAGGCTTGGCCTATTACCTGACTTCGCGTAAATACCGAGCGTCGGGCAAGCAAGCCTCGGGCGGTAATTTATGATTGTTTTCATCCGGCAAATAGTCCGTTCGTCAGTGGGGCTGACAGTGCTGAGCGTTGCACTTTGTCCCTCTATTGCCATGGCTCATGCGGGAATGATTAGCTCCGAACCGGGGCGCCGTGCGGTGCTGACGATGGTGCCCAAAGAAATCCGTTTGTGTTTTAACGAAGACGTAGAGGCTAGTTTCTCGACGGTCACGATTGAAGACGCGAAGGGCAAGCTGGTGCCATTGTCAGTCCCGGCAAAGGATCCCAAAAAGCCCAGTTGTATCTATGTTCCGCTGCCTTTGTTGAGTAATGGTGCATACACGGTTAAATATCGTGTCCTTTCTGTGGATGGGCATGTAGTGGAATATGGGTATGGATTTCGTTTGAACGCCCACGAGAAGGCCGTTGATTAGCTTCATCTCCGCCTTGTGTCAATGGTTGACCTTGGCGGCTGGCTCAGTTGTCGTCGGCACGACAGTTTTCCGTCACATATGCTTGCCCAGCGCAACGTGCCTGCCTAACTCTCGATTTAAGAGAGTCGATGTCTTGTTGTATGTGCTGCCCGGCTTTCTATTGGTCTTTGCGCATCTTGGTAAGCTGACAGCGCAAATCTCTATTTTAGGGGGTTTTGTTGGCAACACGAACGCTTGGTATCAGCTTTTGAGCGATACACATGTTGGTCGTGTTTGGGTTTATCGGGCTATTATTTCCTGTCTGCTGCTGGCGTCAATACTCATAATACGGCGCGAACAATTACATGGATCTTTTTTGCGAATCAGTGCGGGCTTTGCTGCCCTTTACTTGGTTCTTGGTCCACTGGGGGGGCACGCAGCCGGAGCCGGAGCACTGTCTTGGACACTGGTTCTGAATATTGCTCACGTCTTGGCTGTGGCCATTTGGATGGGCGCCTTACCGTTGTGGGTGCTGACCGTGCGCGCATTTGCAAATGGACAATCTGGTCTTTCTTGCTCCCAGCTTGAGGATGCGCTGACACGCTTTTCTTGGCTGGCAATAGGTGCCATGTGCACCATCGTATTGAGTGGTGCGTTACTAGCCGACACTTACATTAACAATGCCGGAGACCTGCTTGGTACGCTATATGGTGGCTTGCTGGTCGCCAAATTTTGCATCTTGGCGGTTGTTTTATTGCTGGCCAATGGTGTTCGCAGGGGCTTTCTCCCGCAGTTGCGCGTGGCCGGTAATTTGGCCATGGCTTCGCGTTTGGCTGCACGTCATGTTGCGATGGAATTCGTTGCTGCAATTGGGGTGCTTGGGTGCGCGGCGTGGCTTGGTCAGACAACGCCAGCGCTGCATGATGCGTCGTTCTGGTGGTTGCCATTTCGTTGGGCTCTGGATGCGGCATGGATCGTGACTACGCAACGCCCTTGGATACTCACCGCAGCAGCCTGTCTTGCTGTAGGTCTGTTGACAACGACATTTGGTCGCCATCGTACCTTGCGCCAATCAGGTTTGTTTGTCTTCGTGACCAGCGCTGTAGCACTCGCATGGATACTGGCCGTCAAGGCCTACCCGGACAGTTACAGGCGCTCGGAATCTCCTTATCTCACTGCATCTATTGCGGAGGGACGAGCGCTTTTTCAGGCGCATTGTATCCACTGCCACGGTGGCGGCGGTCTCGGTGATGGACCGTTAGCCTCTTCGCTTCCCAAAATTCCGGCAAACCTCACCCAACCGCACACGGCGCTGCACACTGTAGGCGATGTGTATTGGTGGCTGACGCACGGTATTCAAGAGAGCGGGATGCCTGGCTTTGGCAAGGTGCTGTCGACCTCGGAACGATGGGACTTGATCAATTTTTTGCGCGCGTTTTCTCAGGGCTTTGAAGGGCGGTTACTCAGTTCACGCGTTGTTTCCGGTCAAGCTTGGTTAGGTGCGCCAAACTTCTACATTGAAGGCAGTGCGGAAATCAGCGAACTCAAGAACTACCGGGGGGGCAGCAATGTCTTGTTGGTATTCCTTGACAGAGATGAGCGGTCGGCTGAGCGGATTCGCAGGCTCGTGGCGGGTTATCCGCGCTTGCAAAGCCTGCGCACGGCCGTTCTATTGGTGGTGCCAATGGTGGGCGTAACACCCCCATCAGATCTGCCGTTCCCTGTTCTTGGCAGTTCAAGCAAGGAAATCTGGGACGCGTACGAACTTTTGTCGCGCACCGCTTCCAATCGCGGAGCTCCTGACCGCCTGGGAATGGACTGGGCAAGGGCGGAGTTCTTGATTGACCGTTTCGGCTATGTCCGGGCACGTTGGATCCCAGAAGAAGATCGGTCTGGCTGGGATGACTTGGATCGATTATTCCCGGAACTGGTTCAGCTTAATGCTGAACCTCAGCTCAAACCTTCCCCTGACGATCATGTTCATTGACTCAATTTCAGCTCGCCGTTCAAGGACTCAATCCATATGAAGACCTTCCAGTTTGCAGTCGTGCTTGGTGCCCTGATGCTGGCCCCTCCCCTTGTGCATGGCGGTGCTGCCGACCAACTGCATGTGCATGACCACAGCCACCCTACCAAGGAACGTCTAGGTCAAGGTCAGGCGACTGGCAGCGCAGGGATGGTGGTTCCGCCGCTACGCATTCTCATGCCTTCGGATGGTGCCAGGGTCGGCAAACAACTCGCCATGATATTTGAAACATCTGGCGACATGCGGCGGTTGACGATGAGTTCGCAGGCCGTTAGGACGCACCTGCATGTCGAAGTAGACAGCAAGTCTTTGATGCCATCGAATGAGCAGCTTATACGGCTCGGGCACCATCGGTACCTTTTCGTCTTCGACTTGCCTGTCAATATAGGCCCTCATACGCTGAAGGTTTATTGGTCGGATGGGGCACACAGACCTATCGTATCCACCCTCCAGAAAGTCAGCGTGATGGTGGAGGATGGTGTCCAGCCTTGAGTCTCTAGCGGTGGGAGCGAGCAATCGCGTGAGTTTGTCGCAGTGTGAAACAATTTTGAAGGGTCTTTATCACAGATTGTTCTGAAGATAGCAGTCGATTGGCCGATAGTAAATTTCGTTGCGTGGCGAAGTAGTTCGTTAATCCCATGCGCTACCTCTTTTAGAAGGAATCACTCATGCGAATTATGTCCAGTGCCCTAGTACTTGCGGTCTTTGCCGTCCATGCAAGTGGTGTTCATGCCGAAGAAACCACTGAACCATCCATGGTCAGCTTCTCCGGTTTTGGCACCGTGGGAGCCGTCAAGACCAACACAGATCTTGGAGCCTATGGCATCTTTCCTCAGGAGGGGGGGGCAAGAAAGAAAGTCGATTACGGTGTTGACTCCAAGCTTGGTTTGCAAGTCTCAGCCACCCCGAACAGCGTGTTTTCGCTAACCGCTCAGATACTCACCAAACGCAACGGTGAGGGTAACTGGAACCCGGAACTCGAGTGGGGTTTTGCCAAGATAAAACTCGGAAAGGGCTTCAGCGCGCGAGTGGGCCGGACAGGCACGCCTTACTTCCTCGTCAGCGATTTCCGTGACGTCGGTTATGCCAACACCTGGCTTCGCCCCCCCGTTGATGTTTACGGTCAGATTCCGTTTAGCCATCTCGATGGTGTGGATGTTTCCTATCAAGGCAGCATTGGCGATACTAACGTGAATGCTCAAGTATTTACGGGTAGCACCTCCGGCAAGATGTTCGGGGGTGAGGCTAAGCTAAAGAGTGGGGTAGGTTTCAACGCCTCAGCCGAATATGGGCCCGTGACGCTGCGGTTGGGACATATGCAAGGCAAGCTCAACTTGAGTGGCAATTCAGGCTTGGACGGCTTGTTTGCCGGGCTGCGTCAAGCAGGCCAAAGCCCGGGTTTGGAGGCCCTTGTCCCTTTGGCGGAAGAGTTGGACACCAGTGACAAGGCCGCATCCTTCTCCGGAATAGGCCTCGCGATTGACTGGAATGACTTCGTGGGCACTGCGGAATACACCAAGCGCCGAGTCGATGCCTTCTTTGCTGACACCACGGGCTGGTACGTGACGCTTGGGCGTCGGTATGGTGTATGGACGCCTTATGTCACGATCTCTCGACTCTCTCAGGATAGCCCGATCTCGTCGTCAGTCATCCCCACAGGTATCGACCCCGGACTTGACCAACTTGCTGGGGGTGTGAACACTTTACTGGCGTCTGTTGGTCAAAAGACCGCTGCCGTCGGTTTACGCTGGGATGCTCGCAAAAATCTTGCTGTAAAAGCGCAATTCGATCGAATCAAGGTTGACACCGGTGGCGTCGGCCTGTTCACCGATGTCAAACCCGGGTTTGGTGCCAATCCTGTCAATGTCTACAGCTTAGCTGTGGACTTCGTCTTCTGAGCTGAGGTCTATCATGAAATCAATCAATCATTGGCTGCTCGCAGCTGGAGTGGTTTGCTCTGTTCATGCCGCGCACGCTCAAGTCGCCATCGTGGTTGGGGCCAAGAGCCCGGCTACCGCACTCAATGCCGAACAAACCGCTGGCCTCTTTCTTGGCAAAAATGCTCAACTCCCTGGTGCTGGCAGCGCGGTGTTGGTAGATCAATCCGAATCAACCACTATCCGGGAACAGTTCTACACTAAAGTAGCCGGAAAGTCGGCCGCACAAGTGAAGGCAATATGGTCGCGTCTGGTCTTTTCGGGTAAGGCGCTGCCGCCCAAGGAGCTTGCTAACAGCGCCGAAGTGAAAAAGCTCTTGGCTTCCAATCCAGATGCAGTTGGCTACATCGAAAAAAGCGCAGTGGACCCTTCGGTGAAGGTCCTGTTGACTGTGGAGTGATCGCCCCCGGCTCAAGAGCAGAACGTTGACTCTCTTGAGCTACTAATTTGCCTCCGGCCCGTCGTCGAAATCATCCTGTGCGGGCTTTACGCACTCATCGAGATTGTTCGCGCAGAACGTCAGCTTCAAAGCTCGTTTCTGGTACCGACAGTGCATGCAAATCAGGGTAAGTGCTAGTAATGGCGGCTGAGATCTCCGCCAACGGGACATCGTCAAAGCTGCCATGCTGACGTACATACTCCATGTGACGGTTGCCCTCTCGATCAAACGGGTGGTAGAGCGAATCGGCGTGACCGTCCCAATCGAGCGGTAGCAGACCGAATCGCTCACAAAGCTCTATGTTGAACGCCGGGGTGGTTTTGACCCAAGCACCTTCTAGCCAAATTTCGGCATAGCCGTGCCATACAAACAAGTCGGTTTTCATCGTCTGCCGCATGCGCTCGGTCGACAGGTGGTTGCGCACGTCAGAATAGCCCAAACGCGCCGGGATCCTAGCCGCGCGCGACGCAGCAGCCAGCAGCGTCGCTTTTGTCACACACCAGCCGACACCCAGCTTGATCACCCGGCTGGCCCTCATCCCGTCGGATGACAGATCAATTCGGTAAGGATCGTACTTGAAACCGTCGCGTACCGCATAGTACAGAGCGATAGCTCGCTCACGGTCGTTAGCACCTTTGGCGTGACGTTCTGCGAAAGCGAGCACATCGGGATGGTCGCTGTCAATCAGTGGCGTCGGGGCTAGCGTGCCCAAGTTCGGGTGTTCATTCATTGGGTTTTCTCCGGTCCATATTTCAATCAGCAAGGCCACCCGCACCACGCAGGTGTTTGGGTACGGGCACCTTCGCTGGTTCGTCAATTGCGCAAGGCCTTTTTATCCAGCTTGCCAATAGGTGTCAGTGGCAGCGTTGCCATGAACTCGATGTGCTTGGGCACCTTGTAAGGAGCCATGTTCTGCCGACAGAAGTCAAGAATCTGCACCATCAAAACATCCCGGTTGACTGAACTCGAATCGGCCGAAAGCTGCACATACAACTTGACGATATCGTTGCCGGGGCGGTTGGGATCGGGTAGGCCAACCAAAGCACAAAGCTCAATGCATGGCAACTCCTTGAGTTTGCTTTCAACTTCGACGGAAAAGACCTTGTACCCACCAACAATGAGCATATCCTTGGCTCGATCACAAATGGTCAAGTAACCTTCGGCATCAAAAAACCCGATATCGCCAGTGTACATCCAGCGCTTACCGTTGATTTCACGCACTGACTGGGCAGTGGCTTCGCTGTGCCCTCGATAACCCTTCATAACATTGGGGCCGCAGGTCGTGATTTCGCCGACTTCTCCAGCCGGCATCTCAACGTTGCCGGTTTCCGCGTCCATGATTTTCACATCGCTGCCTGGTAGTGGTATCCCCACGGTGCCGGGTTTGGTCCGACCAGGTGGGTTGATAGTGATGAGTGGGCTGGTTTCAGTCATGCCATAGACTTCGCAAAGTTTGCCGGCACCGACAACGACCTCAAGCTGACGGATGCCTTCTGGTGCAAACGGTGCAGCCCCTGAAAAGGCGACACGTAGCCGCGAAAAATCAATCTCACGAAATGCTGGTTTCTCCAACAGCATCTGGTAGAGAGAAGGAACGTTGCCGAGCATGGTTGGAGGGAATTTTTTCATCTGAGTAATGAAAAAATCAATGTCACGCGGATTCGGAATCAGTAACTGCCGCGCTCCTGCGCGCAACGCCATCAATGAAATCGCCAGGCCAGCCTGATGGAACAACGGGAACGCAGACGCAAAAGTATCCCCGCTGTCACCCCCGATGAAGGACATGGCCTGCAAGCCGTTGGCAAACATATTCCGCTTGGTGAGCTCTGCCCCCTTGGGCTTTCCGGTGGTGCCGCCTGTATACTGGATAAATACAGTTTCATCCTCGGCAACCGAAGCGTAGGCGTGGGCATCCGAAGCGTTTTGCACCGCCGGCATGAACGCTTCGGTCGCAGTGTGGATCATTGGTTTCCAACTTGGGCGCGGCAGCTTTCCAGAAAAATAAGCCGCGTGCTGCTTCCACTTTGGCAAAATGCCAATGGGACTGGTGACAAACACGCCCCGCAACAAAGAGAGCCGCCCATCAGCAGGTGCCACGGACGTGGTATAAACTTGTTCCATTGAAATCAGAAATCGGGCGCCCGCATCCTGAAGTTGGTGTTCAATTTCTGGTGTGGTCAACAGAGGTGAAACACCAGTTACTGGGCAGCCCAACTTAGAGGCTGCGACAAGGGCAATAAGATACTCTGGTGTATTCGGTAGGTGCAGTCCGATGGTCTCCGAGCGCTGCACGCCACGGTCTCGTAGCGCATTGGCCAGCTTATTTGCCAAAAAATTCAGTTCGGCGTAGCTTATGGTTGCGCCGAGGTATTCGGCCGCCGCCTTTTTTTGGCGTTCGCTCGCATGCTGCTCGATAAAGTCGGCCAATCCCAATATTTTTTGATTGAAGTCAGGCTGTGATTGATGAAAGTTCACCCAGGGGCGATCTGGGATATCAATGATTTGCATGATATGCTCCTGCTTATTGATTTATATATCAAATGGTTGGGGTTTCATCGGCAATCCGCCGTGTTGCTGTGGCATCGGCTCGACCAGTAACAAATGAGCCCGTGCTGTGGCGATAGGGGCGGTCTCATCGTCTTGCCAGCAGCGCACGCTGACTGCAGCAATGCTGCTGCCCATGCGAACAACGTTGCACTCTGCCCAGCAATCTTTCGTGCGCGCTGAGCGCAAGTAATCTACTGAGAAATCAATCAGCCGGGGCATGCGTGACTGCCTCTCAGAGGCAATGACTTGGATCATCGAGGCTGTTTCCAGTAGTGCGCCAACCACGCCGCCATGCAGCGCTGGCAGCATAGGGTTCCCAATGATCTCATTGCGAAATGGCAGATGGAAGAGAAGAGTGCTTTTTCGGGCATCCTGCTCGCCTTCTACACGAATGCCCAAATGGCGAACATAAGGAATGGCGTCAAGTAGGTCTTGATAGCGGTTAGAGGCAAGGGCCTCTAGGACAGCGTTCATGCGTTGGGTCATATCGAGTCTCTCTTGGCTTTGATGGTGTGCGTGGCAGATCGCTTTCCACAATAAAATGTGCCTGTGGCGATAGCGCATATCTCGTCATCATCGGCCAAGTAAATGGAGCAGCGCGTGAAAGCGACTTGGCGGGTCAAGCGGTAGCAAGTCGCATTGGCCAACAGATCGCGGCCAATAGGCGTGGGGCGCAAGTAGTCAATTCGCATGTCCAGCGTGGCGATGGATGTCAGCTCATTCAATGCGCAAAATACAGCCATGCCGGACGCAGCGTCCGCTAGGCTGTAAAGGGTGCTGCTGTAGAGCCAGTCTTTTTCCGAGTCGCCCATGAGTATGTTGCGGTAGGGTAGTCGCATTACTGCCGCTGTGCTGCTCATGGATTCCACAATCATGCCCAGGTCGAAGTTGTGAGGCACGGCGTTGGAGAATTGCCTCGCCGCGTGAATGGCGGAATTCGGTTCAGCTTTGCATGTTTTTTCAAGGGAGCTGCCTGCTGGGTGGTAAGGTTTCGTCATAATGAAAATGGTTTGGTCAATTTGGTGATCACTCGCTCCAAGCTGTTGGCGCTTGATGCCCGCGAGGTGCGTCTTGATGGCTCCAGTGAGCCTCGAAAGGGGTCTGAAATCACTTTGAGAAGGCTAAAAACCATGAATTCCAGCTGAATTTGACCGCTGTCGCGACATTCAAACCCATCACAGTCGATGGGTGCACGCGAAGCGGTCATTGATCAGCGGTTCCTTAACTTAAGATGCTAAAGGCCGAACTTTTCCAAATTTTGCATCGGAGCCAGTGCGAAGCGCTCTGAGTGTAAGACGTAAAGAACCACGCCAGTTAACCTATGCTTTGAAACGTTCAAAATTGGCTGCGGGTATGAATCTTGTTTGTCTTGTTGCGCCGAATTTCTTGTTTATAACGCTGAGATGAGATTCACTTTGACGTGCAAGGTACGATGGGTTCCGGCGCGTGTCAAGGTAGGCTAAGGTGTCGGCCTTGCAAAATAGCGACACCCCTGATGAACACTGGGCGAACCGTGTGATTGGGGGTAGTCAGAACTCTCAGATTTGGGTGCAATAGCGTTCAGTTCCTGAGAGTTTTGAGGATGCAAACTGATGAGTACGCCCGACTTCTTCCGCGCCCGGCTGGACGGCATGATTGACCTGAACCATCCATTGGCAGTGTTGGGTCGGCGCATGCCCTGGGTCGAGATCGAGAAGTCGCTGGCGCCGCTGTTTGCGCGCAAGGCGCGCATGGGCAGGCAGCGTGAAGACGCCGACATGTTCGGCCCCATGGCCGTGGTTGTGGCCGGTGGCGTCAGTGCAGCAGGACGACCCAGGCTGCCCATTCGTTTGATGGTGGCCCTGCTGTACCTCAAGCACGCTTTCAACGAGAGCGATGAGTCGCTTGTCGAGCGTTGGGCCCAGGATGTGCTGTTCCAGTATTTCAGCGGCCAGGAGTACTACGAGCATCGCCTGCCATGCGACCCCAGCCAAATTGGGCGATTCCGCCGGGTGCTGGGTGAGGCCGGGGTTGAGCAGTTGCTCAAGTCAACGATCGAGACGGCCGTGCGCCTGCAAGCCATCAAGAAGACCGAGCTGCAAAAGTTGATCGTCGACTCGACAGTGCAGGAGAAGTCGATTGCCCACCCCACGGACAGCCGCTTGCTCGATGTCGCGCGCGACCAACTAGCCGAGTTGGCCAAGAAGCTGGGCATGACGCCCAAGCAGACCTTCGAGCGCGAAGCCAAGCAGTTGCGCCGCAAGGCGGGCGGCTACGCCCACGCCCGCCAGTTCAAGCGGTTGCGCAGTGTGCTGCGGCGTCAGCGCACCATCCTGGGCGTGCTCATGCGCGATGTGCAGCGCAAGATGGACACGCTGGCCCAAGAGGCCCGCAAGCAGTTGCAGCTCATGCTGGACAAGGCCCAACGCATCCACGCTCAGACGGCAGCCAAAGGCAACTCCAGTGGCAGGGGCAAGCTCTACGCCTTGCACGCGCCGGAGGCAGAGTGCATCAGCAAGGGCAAGGCCCGCAAGCCCTATGAGTTCGGTGTCAAGGTCAGCCTGGCCATCACCCATGCCAAAGGCTTGATCGTCGGCGCGCGCAGCTTCCCCGGCAACCCCTATGACGGCCACACCCTGGCCGCACAACTGGAACAGACGAGCACCCTGCTGCAAGACCTGGATGTCCTGCCCAGGACGGCCATCGTCGATCTTGGCTACCGCGGTGTCGATGCCGAGATCGCGCCCGTGGAACTGATCCACCGTGGCAAGTCCAAACGACTCACCGGGCAACAGCGGCGCTGGCTCAAGCGCCGCCAGGCCATCGAGCCCGTCATCGGCCACGTCAAGCAAGACCACGGGATGCAGCGATGCTGGCTCAAGGGGGAGCAAGGCGATGCCTTGCACGCGGTGCTGTGTGCGGCTGGATTCAACCTGCGGTGGCTGCTGCGGGCCATCGCCCGCAAAGGCCTCAAAGGCTTTTTTGCGCCTTTATTTTTTCTGCTGTCCATGGTCGTCATGCTATTTGGCACGTTCAAAGCTGCAGGCAACCACTTCGGTGTGCGGGCCTGACTCAGCCGACATGCCCGCAAGACCTCACAACTCGGCTTTGCGCACCCGCATTGGGTCGAAAAATGAATTTTGCAAGGCCGACTAAGGTGTTGCACTTCACTTCTGAGCCCGCCAAGGACCGTAACGAGTGGACTACTGATGGCAAAAAATTACATCAATGGGCTGTTCAAGATGCTGCACACCGACGGATCGCATCCGGGGCTTTCGGGTGGGGAGCACAGCGCGTTCCGGCTGCATCTTGCACTTATCACTGGCCGGATATTTCTGCGCCGTCTAAACAACGGGAAATGAGCTACATCTTGCATCGAGAGGATTGTCGACTGGGCGTTCGCTTCGATAACGACGACGCAATGCGGGCCTTCACGCGCATCTAGATGGTACGGCTGACCTTCATCAAGTGTCTCACGTGTCGTTCATTTCTGAACCACAGGACGATTTCGAGGCTGGCTCGTGACGCGATTGCGAAACGTCGTTGGCGCCACGCCCTCCCACCGCTTAAAAGCGCGCCGGAAATTGGCGAGGTCGTCGTAGCCCAGCATGAAGGCTATTTCCTGCATGGTGAGGCGCCCTGCCTTGAGGTGATCGATGGCCAGTCGGTGGCGGGTGTCCTCCAGGAGATCGCGGTAGGATGACCCTTCGTCCTGCAGTCTGCGGTGCAGGGTGCGGGGCGTCAGGTTGAGAAGGCGCGCTGTCACCTGCAGGGAAGGGAACCCCCCTGGTTTGGACAACATCAGTTGGCGTACACGGATCGACAGGGCTTGCTGCCTCTGCAGCCTTGACATTTCTTCCTGGCACCTCTGCACCGCGTCCAGCCAGGCCTGCGGATTGCCCGTTTGCAAGGGCTGGTCCAGTTGTGCCGCCGGCAACTCCAGCCCACACCAACTGGCGTCGTATCGCACTGCACAGTCGAACAACTCGTGTGCCAGCGCCGCGTGAGCCGGCTGCTCGAACGGGAAGACCACGCAGGACACCTGACAGGTCCCCATGGTGACGTAGTCGATCAGCTTCTTGACCGTCAGCACAACTGCCTCCAGCACGGCTGCGCGAACGTCTCCCAGCGGATGGGGTTCAACGAAAACCAAGCGCAACTGCTTCCCCGATGCCTCTTGCTGGATCGCCAGCAAGGACGTGCGTAGCAGCAGGTATCGCTCAATGACACCGAGTGCCTGTCGCAGGGTCTGACTGTTCGCAGCCGCATAACCCAGGATGCCGTGGCTATTGACCAGCAGGCTCTCGCCTACAAGCAAGCCGAATGCAGGCTCCGAGGTGAGGGCCATGGCCTCGCGCACCAGGCGCTGAAATGCCTCGAAAGACAAGTGCTGGACATCGAGCTCGCCGTTAGCTCCAGGGTGCAGCAACTGAAGGAACCAGTCGGGCAGGCGGGCTCCCATACGCGTCACCTGATCGGCGATCTGGTGAATGTACTGGGTGGGCAAGAAAAAGTCGGTGGCTGGCCTGGTGCTCATGGTGAACCTCAAATTGTCAATAAATGACCCGCACCTGTCAATCTCAGCCCTCCCTTGATGTGTCGTCAATTCCCACAATGAGCACATCTCTCTTGCTGCCCACCAGGAATCCATTTGTTCAGCTTCTTCACCAAGCCCAGGGCGGTCACGGCGCTCATCAACGATGTGGTCATCACGGTTCGTCCCAAAGAAACGCTACTGCAGGCTGCGTTGCGCGAGGGCATCGATTTTCCTCATAGCTGTCGCGTGGGTGGGTGCGCCACCTGCAAATGCCAGTTGGTGGAAGGCAAGGTCAAGGAGTTGACCCAGGCAGGCTACATCCTCTCAGATGACGAGCTTGACCGGGGCTTCATTCTTGCCTGCCAGAGCGTGCCGAGCACCAATGTGCGCATCAAGGTCGATACCAGCCACATTGAGGCGCATCGCAAGGTGAGTGGCCGGGTCGTAGGGCAGGAGCGCCTGACCCATGACATTGTTCACCTGCGCATTCAGTTGGACGAGTCTCTGCCGTACAAGGCTGGTCAGTTCGCCCAACTGAGTGTGCAGGATCTGCCCGGCGTGGCGCGCAGCTTCTCGTTTGCCACCCGTGTGCAGCCCAACTCACAGGTGAGTTTTTTCGTGCGCAAGGTGCCCGATGGGGTGTTCACATCACATGTGCATGCTCAGTCGCTGGTCAGCAGCAGGGTGTCTGTGGAAGGGCCTGGCGGCAACTTCTGGCTGCGGCCGGCCTCAGCCCCCCTGCTGCTGATCGCGGGCGGCAGCGGTCTGGCTCCCATCCTTGCCTTGCTGCAGGAGGCGTTGCATGAAGGCGTCAAACGACCGGCCACCCTGATCTTCGGTGCCCGGACCCAGGCCGACCTGTATGCCCTGGAGGATATTGGGGAAATCAGCCGACGTTGGCCCGAGGCGTTCACGTTCCTGCCCATTCTGTCGCAAGAGCCGGAGCCGTCCAGTTGGACTGGACGTCTTGGCTTGGTCACTGACCTGATCCCCGAACGCTTGCGGCCGGGGTGTCACGCCTACTTGTGCGGCCCCCCCGCCATGATCGACGCTGTCACCGCCCTGTTGCTTCAGCACGGCGTGGACCGTGCCCACATCCACGCGGACCGGTTCACGACCCAGCACGACGTGTCGGCTGCTGCCTGATCTCCTTTCGACAACAACACCGAGGACGACACATGATGCTATTCCACTATCTCAAGTATTTTCTGTTCCACGTGGTCGGCCTGCTCTCGCTGGCTGTCTTGGTGGTCGGTGGGCCCTGGACCACAGCGGGCCTCGTGGCCGTGCTGCTGACCTACTTGGTTGGTGACGCCATCTGCGGCGACGACACCACAACGCCCCGCTTTGGCCACCCTGGCATCCTCACCTTCCAGCTTTGGATGGCCTTGCCTCTGCTGGCGCTCATCGTCTTTGCTTCGGTGTGGTCGTTCAGCGCAGGTGATCCGCTTGGCTTTGGGGACTGGGTGCAGCGGCTCACAGGCTTCGATGCCCTGGCGAGCAGAGACGCTTCGCATTGGGGGCACCATGTTTCCGGTGTCCTGCTCACGGGGCTGATGATCGGCATGATGGGCACCATACCGGGGCATGAGTTGACCCACCGCACCTGGGACCCGATCTCGATGCTCATTGGTCGTTGGCTGCTGGCGTTCAGTTTCGATACCGTGTTCTCGATCGAGCACGTCTATGGGCACCACCGCTACGTCTCGACAACGGAAGACCCTGCCACGGCGCCACGCGGTCGAAATGTGTACTTCCATGTGATCGCATCAACCCTCAAGGGCAACGTCAGCGCTTGGCAAATCGAGTGCAAACGCCTCAAACGCGAAGGGCACGGTGTTTTTAGCCCTTTCAATGCTGTCATCCGTGGACACCTGATGAGTGTGCTGCTGATGGTCGGCGCCTGGTTCATGGGGGGGGCGCAAGCGGCCGCCTACTTCCTGGCATGCGCACTGTGGGGCAAGGCCTTGTTGGAGATCGTCAACTACATGGAGCACTACGGCATGGTGCGTGACCCCGCTACCCCGGTTCAGCCGCGCCACTCCTGGAACACCAACAAGCGCATTAGCTCGTGGACCATGTTCAACCTGACGCGACATTCGCACCACCACGCACAGGGTGAAGTCCCCTACCAGGATCTCAAGCCTTTTCCTGAAGCCCCGATGATGGTGGGTGGCTACCTCACGACCATCGTGGCAGCCATGATCCCGCCGCTATGGCACAAGCTGATGACGCCCAAGGTGCAGGCTTGGGACCGCGACTACGCAACAGCGGCAGAACGTGAGTTGGCTCAGCAGGCCAATCAGCACAGTGGCATCGCTCAGTTGATGCAGCAGTCTTGATGCGTACACCGAAGACCACTCTGTCGAAGTCCGTATCCCAGGAGGCGTTCTCGTTGCCGCGCTCATTGGTTCGCTCGAAGATTCTGTATAAAAGGCATGCGCCAGTGGCAATCGTTGTACATCTGGCTGACCGGTTTAGGTCGGTCGCAGTAAGCCGTATTGAACGTGGTCGGTACGCGGAAGGTACCGTGGCGACCGACCTACGCGCATTGGCGCACTTTGCCCATTGGATGACACGATGTCGGCTGACTGTCGATCAGATTGACGAGGCCCTGGTCCGGCAGTTCCTGGATTCGCACTTGCCGCGATGCGACTACCATGCCACCGCATTGCGCACCCATGACGATCTGCGGGCCAGTCTTGCGCACCTGTTGGCCGTGCTTCGTGAACAGCACGTTATCTTGGAACTCTCCGGTCCCAGCGGCCCCATTGCGGAGGAACTGCACCGCTACAACGTGCACATGCGCGACGCCCGCGGCCTGGGGGTCGGCACGCGCGCGGGGCGACTGGCGATCGTAGGCAGGCTACTCCTGTGTAAATTCGCCGGCAAAGCCATCGCCATCGGTGAGTTGCAGCCAGAAGACGTTCGCGGCTTCATTGCAACCGAACTGACGCGGGTGGCACCGCACGACGGCCCCGTCGGCAGCGCCATCGGTCGTGCTCTGCGACACGCTGGCATCGCTCCTAGCAGCCACGCTTTACGTCACACGCTGGCATGCCGCTTGGTCAACAAAGGCAGCTCGATCAAGGAGGTCGCCGACGTACTTCGGCATTGATCTATGAACACCTCGTTGATCTACGCCAAACTCGACTTGCAAGCGCTTGCCGAGGTTGCCCTGCCTTGGCCAGGGAGTGCAGCATGAGCGCCCCGGGCGTCCCCAGCAGCGACTTGGCCTCCAGGGTGCGGCAATACCTGGATGAGCGACGTCGACTTGGGTTCAAGCTGTGTTCAACTGCTCGCGCCTTGTCCACCTTTGAACGCTTCGTCACCAACACTGGCCATACGGGACCGCTGACGATTGAGCAAATGGCGCAATGGGCCCGCTAGTGTCCTGTCCCGCAAATAACTGGCATTAATCTTGTATGCCGTGCGGTATCTTGGGAACGGAGATACCGCGATGAGAACAGGCCGACCAAAGACTGATCTGCTGCTGACGGACGATGAGCGTTCGCAGCTTCAAGCCTTTGCACGTAGCCGATCGCTGCCGGCGGCGTTGAGCGCCAGGGCTCGCATTGTTCTGAGTAGCGCTGACGGTGAGCCCAACAATTCGATCGCCGAGCGCATGGAGTTGAGCAAAGCGACAGTGGGCAAGTGGCACTGTCGCTTCATCGAACGACGTATCGCCGGACTGTACGACGATATGCGCCCAGGCAAGCCCCGCACCATTGACGACGAGCGCGTGGCCGAACTCATCAAGACGACGTTGCATACCAAGCCTGCCAACGGTTCGACGCACTGGAGCGTGCGAACCGTCGCTGCCGAGACCGGCATCTCCAAAACCAGCGTGCAGCGCTACTTCCAACTCTTTGGTCTGCAGCCTCATCGCAGCGAGGGCTTCAAGCTGTCGAACGATCCGTTCTTCATCGAGAAGCTGCGCGACGTTGTGGGTCTTTACCTGAGTCCGCCGGACAACGCGTTGGTCATCTGTGTGGACGAGAAGAGCCAGTGCCAAGCACTGGAACGCACCCAGCCCATGCTGCCGATGGGCTTTGGCTATATCGAAGTCGTCACTCATGACTACAAGCGTCACGGCACAACCACGCTGTTTGCCGCCCTCAACGTACTCAATGGCGCGGTGCTGGCCAGTTGCAAGCCACGCCACCGGCATCAGGAATTTCTCGACTTCCTGCGCGAGATTGATAAGGCTGTGCCGGCCGAGCTTGATGTCCACTGCATCGTCGACAACTATGCAACGCACAGCCACCCGAAGGTCAAGGCTTGGCTAACGGCCAGACCGCGCTGGCACATGCACTTCATCCCGACGTACAGTTCGTGGCTCAATCAGGTCGAGCGGTTCTTCGCGCTGATCACCGACAAGGCCATTCGGCGAGGTTCGTTCACCAGCGTCAAACAACTCGTGCAGCGTATTGATCACTTCGTGGCCGCGCACAACGCGAGTTGCCAACCGTTCAAATGGACTGCTACAGTTAAGGCTTGTGCGACACCTGCCCTCGCGCGCAGGTGATCGCTTGCCGACGATGCGTCCGGGCAGGTGTTGCATAAGCCTCGAGGGAGGAAACCGCGGCGAACGTCACGGTGGTCGTTGGGCGCAGCGGCTATGGCGATTGGTCTGCGCGTGCATCGTGAGCCCTTAGCCCGCGACGCCTCATCGAGATGGCACTGACGAACGAGGGCGGCCTGCGGCGCGCCACTTCGATGCAGCAGCGGCCATTGGCGGGTCGTCCAGGAGCGGTGATCCAACAACGCACGCAGCCATCCACCGGACGCCGTGTTCGGCGTCGAGTTGTTCGGCGTTGATGGAGCTCGGTCATGGTGCTGGCGGCGCCCGGATCGAGTTGTCACGCAAGAAGACCTGCAACACCACCATGGCGTGGCCGCAGTGCCCGCACACGAAGGTCGGCACCGGCGCGGCCGACGGTTCGTCAGCCGGCTCGTCAGGCAACGGCGGCGCGACGTGCAACAACTCGCGCGCCAGCGCCAGGTTGGCCCTTCGGTTGCCGTTGGCCAGCAGACCGTAGTGGCGAATCCGGTGGAAGCCACCCGGCAGGACATGCAGCAGGAACCGGCGCATGAACTCCTGCGGACTCAGCGTCATCGCCTTGTGGCGTGTCTTGCCCTTGGCTCGGTAGTCCTTCCAGCGGAAGGTCACACCATGCTCGTCCATCGCGAGCAGGCGGCTGTTGGAGATGGCCACGCGGTGCGTGTAGCGCGACAGATAGGCCAGCACCGCCTGCGGCCCTGCGAACGGCCGCTTGGCGTAGACCACCCACTCGCACGTGCGCAGCGGAGCCATCCAGGCGGCGAAGGCCTGGGTGTTGGCCAGCGCTTGGTGCTCGCCGAAGAACTTCAACTGTCCCTGGTCGTACAGCCGCTGCAGTTCTTCAAGGAAGCGGCGCCTGAACAGCCGCGACAACACGCGCACGGGCAGGAAGAAGCCGGGCCGACAGGCGATCCAGCTTTGGCCGTCCGGTGCCAGCCCGCCGCCGGGCACGATGCCGTGCACGTGCGGATGGTGGGTCAGCGCCGAGCCCCAGGTGTGCAGCACCAGCGTGGCCCCGATGCTGGCGCCCAGGTGCTTGGGATCGGCTGCGATCCTGAGCAGCGTCTCGGCGGCGATGTCGAACAGCAGGCCGTACAGGGCCGCCTTGTTCTGGTACGCGATGTCGGCGATCGGCGCCGGCAGCGTGAAGACCACGTGGTAATACTCCACCGGCAGCAGATCGGCCTGGCGCGCATCCAGCCACCGCTTGGCCGCGCTGCTCTGGCACTTCGGGCAGTGCCGGTTACGGCACGAGTTGTACGAGACCTGCTCGACCCCGCACCCGTCGCAGCGCAGGACATGGCCACCCAGTGCCGCCGTGCGACACTG
Organism: Aquabacterium sp. CECT 9606; assembly: GCF_918741295.1. Classification (GTDB taxonomy): domain Bacteria; phylum Pseudomonadota; class Gammaproteobacteria; order Burkholderiales; family Burkholderiaceae_C; genus Aquabacterium. Next base: position 644,130 of record NZ_CAKKNB010000003.1, on the reverse strand, counting down.
GGTGATGGCCGACATCACCTTGAGCTGAGCCAGGCTCAGGTGACCGCGCTGGGTCTCACGCCAGGCGGGTCCGTGGGTGCGGAAGATGTCGGCGACCTCCAGGGCAGGCCGTCCTTGCATCACCACTGCGGCGGCCTACTCGGGCCGAGGCTTGTCCGATGTCTGATCCAGCGGGCTGATCACGCTGCGCAGCAGGTCGGTGGCCACCGCGGCGTACAGGGCCGTGGTCTCCAACCTCTTGTGGCCCAGCAACACCTGGATCACGCGGATGTCGACCTTCTGCTCCAGCAGATGGGTGGCGAAGCTGTGGCGCAGGACATGCGGCGTCACCCGCTTGTCCAGAGCGGCCTTGGCTGCGGCCAGGTGGACGGCCCGGTTGAGTTGCCGTGCCGTCACGTGATCGGTTGGATCCATGCCCGGGAACAGCCAGCCGCCAGGCAGGATCCTGCCCTGGGCATGGCCCAAGCGCCACCAGGCCCGCAGCCGCTCCAAGAGCACCGGGCTGAGCATGGCGTAGCGATCCTTGCGGCCCTTGCCCTGTTCCACGCGCAGGGTCATGCGTTGGCCGTCGATGTCGCTGACCTTCAATGCGACGACCTCGCTGACGCGAAGGCCGGCGCCGTAGGCCACCGACATGGCAGCCTGGTGCTTCAGGTTCGGCGCCGCGGCGATCAGGCGGCCTACACCTCGGGACTGAGGATGACGGGCAGCTTGCGCGGCACGTTCACGTGCTGCATCTTGGCCATCACCTCAGGTCGGCCCAGCGTGATGTCGAAGAAGAACTTCAGCCCCGTGATGGTGGCGTTGATCGTCACCGGGCCGGTGCCGGCGTCCACCAGGTGCAGTTGGAATCGTCGAAGATCTTCGGTGGTGGCGGTGTCGGGCGATCGGCCCAGGAATGCAGCCAGCTTGCGAACGGCGCGGATGTAGCCGTCCTGCGTGTGCTCGGCAAACTTGCGCATGCGCATGTCGTCGAGCATGCGGTGGCGCAGCGGCGTGCCTGGGCGAGTGGTGATCTCCATGGTGGGCTCCAGTCGATGAACGAGGCGGATTGCCTCGATCACCAACATCGCAGAGCCGCAGGCTCAACGCACCACCGCCGATCGGGTCGAAGCGCCTACCGCCCGAGCGGTTTAGTCCACTGCTGATTCGATCCTGGAAAAGCTACACAGACTTTGTTCACGTATCAGCGGGACAGGACACTAGGTGAACCGTGGCGACTGTTGCTGACGGGGGCTGTCAGTGCCGCCCTGGAGCGGACCAGCTATTGATCGCCAAATGATGGTTTGGGGCAGGGGGTGATTGGGTTGCGCATGTGCATGTTCGAGATCGACTGAAAGTCTTCCGTGTGCTCATGGAACATTGGACTTCTCCCGCCAGCGACGTTCGGGTCTTCGTGTTGTCCACCGTGGCCTTGCCGAGCTGACCCGGGTCAGGCCTGCAGCAACACATCCTCGGTGGCCAATTCAACCCGGTTGCGGCCACCGTGCTTGCCTTGGTACAGGGCCTTGTCTGCACGGGCAATGGCCTGGTCGATGGGCTCGTTGAGGTGCAGGCTGCTGATGCCGAAGGTCATGGTCACTGTCAAAGGACCGTCCTTCCCGGGCACCCGAAGCTCGGCGATGGCTTCACGCAGGCGGTTGGCCACCATCTCGGCACCGGGCGAGGCGGTTTCGGGCAAAAGCAGCAGGAATTCTTCGCCGCCCCAACGGGCGGCGTGATCCACTTCCCGCACCCCTGAGCGCAAGATCTTGGCCACCGCCTTCAGGACCTCGTCACCGGCCTCGTGGCCGTGGGTGTCATTCACCGTCTTGAAGTGGTCCACATCACACAGGATGAAGGACAAGGGCCGGCCATCGCGACGCTGCTTGGCGGCCTCGCAGGTTGAGGTGTCCAGCACGCTGCGGCGATTGCGCAGGCGGGTCAGCGGATCGGTGGTGGCCATCTCACGCAGCTGCTGTTCACTTTGGACCACCAGGCGGTAGTACATGCCCGCCAGGAAAATCTGCATCCCTAGCACGGTGATCAGGTTGAAGTAGTACAAGCCATTGAGCACCGAAGGCGCCAGCGCCGAGATCGGCGTGGCCGGGCGCAAGAAGAAGTCCAAGCCCACGTACAAGGCTGCCAGCCCCAGCACCAGAGGCGCCTTGCCGCGCCAGTTGCCCAGCGAACTGAACATCATCACCGGCGGTGCCAACATGATGTAGAGGTGGAACCCACTCTCCCAGCCCACGAAATAGACGGCCAGAACCGCGTGCCCCACCACCTCCAGGATGATCAGCATCCAGGCCTGAATCACATGGTGGTGCCACAGCAATGAGAAGGTCAAAGCGTAGCAAAGGATGCTGCCCACATTGATGATGGCCAGCTGCGTCACCCCACTGTTGTAGAACAGCAGCAGGAAGCAAAGGTGCGTGAGGCCGGCCATGACAGACACCCCCAGCAGCAGTTTGCGAAAGAGTGCCGCGTTGTTGTCACCCAAGGCGACGGGCGCCAAAGGATCGGCATGGAGCAGCGCCGGAGACGAGTTCATGGCTTGCGTCATTTTGAATCAGGCCGCATCCGCCGTCGAAATTCGGTGGCTTGCTCAGCGGTATCGCGGTTGTTGAGAATGGGCCTCATGGAGGGCGGGTCCTGATCGGATACTTCGCATGAGTCCGGCATGCCTGCGCTGAGCTTGAACACCGCCACAGCCCGCACCAGTTGCAATGCTTGGTGTTTCAGGCTCTCCGCGGCGGCGGCGCTCTCCTCAACCAGCGCCGCGTTCTGCTGCGTGGCCTGATCCATTTGGCTCACGGCCTCCCCAACCTGCGCCACGCCTGTGCTCTGCTCGGTCGAGGCTGAGCTGATCTCCCCCATGATGTCGGTCACGCGGCGGATTGCGACGACGATTTCGGTCATCGTCGCGCCAGCTTGATCGACCAGCGCCGTGCCCTGTTCAACGCGTGTGACGCTGGTGGCAATCAGCCCCTTGATCTCCTTCGCGGCATCGGCGCTACGCCCGGCCAGGCTACGCACCTCGGCGGCCACCACCGCGAAGCCGCGCCCCTGTTCGCCGGCGCGCGCTGCCTCCACAGCCGCGTTCAGGGCCAGGATGTTGGTTTGAAAGGCAATGCCGTCGATCACACCGATGATGTCAGCGATCCTCTTGGAACTGTCGTTGATGCCCTTCATCGTATCGACCACCTGCGAGACCATGTCGCCTCCTTTGACCGCGATCGTTGAGGCACCCAATGCCAGTTGATTGGCCTGTTTGGCGTTGTCGGCGTTTTGCTTCACTGTGGAATTCAACTCTTCCATCGACGCAGCCGTTTCCTGCAAGGCACTGGCCTGTTGTTCGGTACGGCTTGACAAGTCGTTGTTGCCCTGGGCAATCTCGGCCGTGGCCGTGGCCACACTCTCAGCGTTTTCGCGCACACCTCTGACGATGTGGGTCAGGTTGTCCTTCATGTTTGACAGGGCTCCTAACAGCTGTGCGGTCTCGTCTTTGCCTTCGGCCGTGATCTCAACCGTCAGGTCGCCATTTTCAATACGCTCTGCAGCCGCTTTGGCTTGCTCCATCGGTCCGGTAATTGAGCGGCTGGTTAGCCAGCCCAGCAGTACGGCCAGCGTCACAGCCAGGATGTCGGTGCCAATCAAAACTGCACGCGCTTGGTCGTAGCCCATGGTGGCCACCTCCAGTTGCCGTTTGGTTTCGCCTTCCTGGGGGCGATGTACTCGTCTAGCGCATCTTGCCACTTCTGGGTCGCCGGCCCGGCCTCCTTGAGCAATACGGCGATGGCCTGCTCGTCCTTGCCGGCATGAGCCAACTCAATCACACTGTTGTTCAAACCGCGCGCGGCTTCAGCTGCGCGGGCAATCTTGCTTCGGATTGCCTTGTCGGCCTCACTGGCCGGGAGCTTTTGCTGCGTGTCCCAGATCTTGTCGTAGTGCGCGCGTGCTTGCTTGAGTTTGATTTCTTCGGCGCGGACCTCGTCCTTTTCGTGAAGCAGTACCATTGTACGTATCACGCGTGAAACGACATGTACCGACTCGGCCATCTCGTTGTTCTGTTTCACCTTGACGTTGCTGCCGGTGGCGATGCTATCGAGGCTTTGCTCGACCGAGCCCAACTCGTGCAACGCAAGGCCGGATGAAGCCACAAGCAGAACCGTGATCAAGCCAAATGCGAGGGCTAGACGTTGGCTGATCTTCAGGTGGTTGAGTTTCATGGGCTATCCGGCTAGTTGTTTGTCGACTGGGCATCCCACACAATGCGGCATACATGGATCGAGCCTCATCTCTTTGCTGCTCGATATGGGATGGACCACCGACAGACAAGCTTTCGGCACGTTTGTCGCATTATTGAATGCTATCTACGTTTCTGGTCGTCGAAGAAGCCCCAAAAGGACAGCGTTTGCCCGGGGCCGGATGGCCAAAGTGTTCGGGAAACGATGCAAAAAGTCCTGGTTTCTGTACCGAAGTCAACCGGTTCACCCGTTGTGTAGTTGATTGAGGGGACCATCACGGGGTGAAGGCAAGCGCCCAGGAGTCGATCGCCAAACACTTCGTGGGCCTCAAGCTGCTCCCGAAGCAGGCGAATATGGTGCTCGCACCATTCCAAGCAGTGAACACTTCACGCCGCGTGAGGTCATCAAGTTGATGACCAACTTGGTGCTCATCCCCGTCAAGGATCAACTCCCCAACCCCCTGACTATTTACGACCCAGCTTGCGGCGGCGGTGGCATTCAGACCGAGTCCCAGGACTTCGTGACCGACCCTGAAGGCGAGATCAAGACCAAGGTGGGCGTCTTCCTATACGGCAAAGAGGCCCCCGAGAACATCCGGTTCGGATCGACCCTGCGGCTCGTTTTGAAAAGGTTGCTGAGGCCCAGAACAATTTTTGCAGTTGGCGCATGGACGGCGAATTCATTGACTTGCGTTTTGCGACGAGCGTGGCTCAGTTGTCGGCATGGTGCGTTGGCTTTTGCTCCTTGTCAAGCTTCGCAGGGCTGCCTGAGGCGTGTCGGGCAAATGCCGTCACCGGTCTGGTGGTTTGTCATTGTGACGACCATCGTATGTGGGGTTCGCGTTCCTAGTAGGCTGCACCATCGTTTGTGCCCACGTTTGGTCCACTGCCATGTATGGCATTGCCTGAAAATTAGGCGGGCCGAGAACGCCCTTGTGTCACTTGGGGAAGATCTAAAACCCACATGTAGTTATCCCCAGTTTTTGTGGATAACTACATGTGGTTAGTCGGTGCGGTCACTTCGGCAATGCGAGGCTGGTTTGCGAACAGCGCGGGGGCCCATGAGTCGCTGCATCAGCGCATGTTTGCAACGAGGTCGGGCTCATTTGCTGGCGTGGGTTTGACCGCTGGCAAGGATCTGTGCAACTCGCTGAAGTGTTTGAGTGTTCCCCATTGGGCGGCATCACCAATCACGTACAGGCGGTACTTGGCCCGCGTGATGGCGACGTTCAGCAGGTTGGGCTTGCCCGAGGCCCAGGCCCGGGCGCCCGATCCGGCTTGCCCCGGCGCCGTGCCCAGCACCAGGAAGGCAATCTCAGCCTCCTTGCCCTGGAAGGTGTGCACGGTGCCGCAGTCAACCCCTTGGATGCCAGCGGCCTTGATCCGCGAGTCGCAGGCAGCTTTGACCTTGCGGAACGGCGAGATCACAAAGATCTTCGCCGCCTTGGCAGTGCCGCCTGGTTTGCCTGCCGGGGTGAAGGCCGGTTGCCCTTGAAGCGCACGCAGGCAGTCCTCCAGCACATCAAGCTCATCCTGAACCACCGGGTGCTGGCTGCGGGTGGCTTGCACATCCAGCCAGGCACTCTCGCCCAGCACGCATGAAAACGCCACCATCTTTGGGTGCCCCTGCTCATCCACCCGCCCATGCACCATCTGCCCGGCATAGGCGATGCGGTTGGCCACGGTGAACATCGGCTCGTCACAGCGCCGGTGGGTGCGAAGCGGCATGCCCGTCCACAGGCGCTGCGCGCTGTTGTCGTCTCCTGTTTTGGTGCCGACCGAAGCCGCCACCCACGAGCCATGGCGCGTGACACGGTCTGCCAGCGTCTGCACGGACTCGTCCTTGGGTGACCATAGGGCGGGCACGCCATGGCGCTGGCGCAACTCCTCCACCAGGCCCAGCGGCACCGTGAACACCGGCTCGATCTGCAGCGGATCGCCTACCAGCACAGCACGCTGGCTGCGCCAGATGGCCCCCGCCGCCGATTGCGGCGTGGCCTGGCCCGCCTCGTCGATCAGCAGCCAGCCCAGGCTGTCCTGCCCCATGCCCATGAACAGGCGGTCAAAGGAGGCTAGGGTGGTCGAGACGACCGGCACGATGAAGAAAAATGCATCCCACAGCAAGGGGCGCTGTTCCAGCGGCAACTGCTCTTTCAGGGCGCCGGTCAGCATGCCATCGACGCCTTTCAGGTTGCCGATGAACTTGCCTGCATTGGCCATCACGGTCAGGCGGTGCAACTCCATCGCCTGCAGGAAGATGCGCGCGCGCAGGGTGTCCAGCGCCGGGCTGACCGCGACCGAGGCGCGATGGCGCTCGCCGGGGGGCAAGGCCCAGAGCCGGGCATCCGGGAAGTGCTGGGCCCCGGTGTCGTGCCCCGCTTGCAAGGCGCGTTGGTGGCTGGCCAACTCACGGGCCACAGCTTGCTGTTCCAACACCAGGGTGTGGTGCTGTGCCTGCTGTTTGTCGAGCAGCGCCTCGGCCACCGCAGCCTCGCGCGCCAGCTCGGCCAAGGCTTCGGCGGCTTGGGCCAGGGCCGACGTGGGCTCGCTCAAGGCCTGGCGCTGGGTGGCCATGCGGGCGCTCTCGCGCCCGAACAAGGCGCAGAGCTTGTCCCACAGGTTGGGCAAGCCGTGCGAGCGAAGCTGCACGACCGTGGCTTGCCGGGATTCGACCAGCGCCCGTAGGATGGACAGCTTGTCGCGGCGATTGACCAGGTCTTTGCTGGCCAGGTCGATGCGGCCTGACAGCGAGTGCACGGCGGCGCGCTGTGCATCGAGGCGGTCGCGGCAATCGTCGATGCGCAGGGCTGCTTTTTCTGCCAGGAGCAGGACGGCGCGGCGCGCCTCGAAATCATCCAGCAGGCCCAGAAACACCTTCTTGGCCGCGTGCCATTCAGCCTGGTAGCGGGCGTAGTCCTTGTCGGCCGCTTCCAGCAATTGCTTCATGGACGGGGGCAGCTCCTTCACTGGCAGGCTGGGGGCACTGTCACCTGCTGCGTCGGGATCAACGCCATCGGCCTGGACCGAGTCGGACACGCTTGTCGTAGCCCGACGGGACCCGGTGTAGTCCGCCCTGAAGAAGCCCTTGGCGAACGCGCGGCGGTTGCCCGCGTTGCCCAGTGCAGCGGCCACCAGCCCCCAGCAGTCGATGGGCTGCTTGTCGTCGTTCACCACCTTTTGTGCGGCAAAGACCTCGCGGATCACCTCATCGAAATACGCCACCGGCCCGAATTCCTCGGCCACCTTCTGTCGTGCAGGCAATTCCTGCGTGATGTTTTTGACCGCGTTGTTGTTCGTGCTGGTCACCACGATGGAGCTGCCCCCGACCACCTTGGCCTTGAGCGGGAAGAAGTTCTTGCCTGCCACCTTCACGCTGTCGTCAAACAGCTCGACCGGGCGGCTGAGCGCTGCGATCTTGCGTGCCCGCTCCGTGACGACCTCGGCGATCACGTCGCACAGCAAGGTGGTTTTGCCAGTACCCGGTGGGCCATTGACACCCAGGGTGCCGCCATCGCGGCCCAAGGCATGCAGCACTTGCGCCACAGCCGCTTGCTGAGCGAGTGCCAGCGGTGCTTTGGCCGAAGCGGGCCAACGTGCACTGGGCAGGCGCGCGACGCTGAGCAGCTCACCCATGGCCGTGTGCTGCTCCAGGATGTCGATGCGCTGGCTGTCATCCAGGGGCGCACCCAGGTAGCTGCCCAGGGCCTTGCCAAAGGGCTTGTTCTTGCGCGCCTGCGTGATCAGGCGATCCAGGTCGTCCAGGTAGAACGAGTTCAGGTAGTCGGTGGCCGCATCCAGGTTGGCATCCAGGAAGCGCCGCTTGACGCGAGTGACCCGCACGACCACGCGCCAGACCATGTCCGGCGCATCGGCACCCGAGCCGAGCAGCTTGAGCACGGTGGCCACCTCTTCATCCAGGTCGGCCCAGGTCAAGGGGCCTGGCAGGGGCTGGTCGGTGTTGGCCTCCCCATTGGCGATGGCCTTGGTATCGAGATTGGGATCGGGGTTGTGGTCGGGGGTGGCTGACACCTGCGACATCCGGTGGCGTCGCTGGCCGAACTCGTCGCGGGCACGCACCAGCCTGGCATTGATCTTGTCCAGGGATTGCGAATGCCAAAGCGCATCGACGCCATGGGCAAAGCTGGCGGGCAGGTAGCTGTCCAGCTTGGGGACACCGTGTTCGTTGGCGACAAAGGCGGCGAGCCAACCGTTGCCGGGGGTACGCTGCTGCCGCTCGCGCTCACTCAGGTCCTGGTCAGGGAACACCGCTTGCAGCGTCAGGCGCGAGAGGTCTTCGGTGTCGGCCACGCCGACATAGACGACGTGGATGTAGCCGTGAGTCTCGGTTGGTCTGAACTCAGCGCTCTGCCAGGGTAGTTTGCTGCCGCGTGGGGGCGTGACGATCTTGACTTGGTCCGAGCCGTCCTTGGCCGATGGCGCGGTCGGGATGTTGAAGACTTCCAGGTCACGCCAGAAGCTGAGGACAGAAAGCGCAGTGGTGGCCGATGCGTTCAACGATGGACCTCGTCAGGATGTATCGGCGCGTACTGACTGCGTGTTCTGACCGATCAGGGGTGAATGGTTTGGCAGGAATCATCAGCCCTACCGGAGTAGTCGAAATGGTACCGCGCTTCGTCACCTGATCGTGACCAACGCAGGTCTGTGGATCGATGGGGAAAGGGTTTCTGGCGGGTCTGTTCAAGACCTGGGCGATGGCTATTTTGCTTGCCGTGTGCGGACTTGAATTCAGCGCGCCCGATGAGATTCTGAATGCATGGACAGGCGCATCGCCTGCCCCTCAACCGTGCAGGAGCCCTCATGAAATTCACCAAAGCAGAAATCGATGCCGTGATCGCGGCATCCCCTCGCACCACGGTGCCCTTGAACAAGCTGGTGTTGTCGGTGGACTACCAGGTGCGCCCGGGCGGCAGCACTTCAAAACTGAGCATTGCCGAGTTGGCTTCCTCCATCAAGGACAGTGGCGTGTTGCAGAACCTGATCGTCGTCAAAGGTGTGCAGGGCCAGTTCGACGTGTGCGCCGGAGGCCGCCGCCTGGAATCCTTGAGCCTGCTGGCGAGCAGCGGCGAGATCCCTGACAACTACCCGGTGCCCGTGCTGATCGTGCCCGCTGACAAGGCGTTGCTGGCCAGCTTGGCCGAGAACGTTTTTCATGTGCCCATGCACCCGGCCGACGAGTACCTGGCCTTTGCCAAATTGCTGGGTGAGGGCAAATCCGTGGAGGACGTGGCCGCAGCCTTTGGTGTCACGCCCCTGGTGGTCAAACGCCGGATGAAGCTGGCCAGCGTGTCGCCCAAGCTGATGGCGCAGTTTCGGGCAGATGAGATCGGCCTGGATTGCCTGATGGCGCTGGCCCTGGTCGATGACCATGACAAGCAGGAGCAAGCCTGGGCGGGCCTGCAGCCATGGAACCGCCGCCCTGAATGCCTGCGCCAGTTGCTCACCCAGGATGAAGTCGAGTCCGACCGGGATCCGGTGGCCAGGTACGTGACGCTTAAGGCCTACGAGAAGGCCGGTGGTGCCCTGCGGCGCGACCTGTTCAGCGACGATGACAAGAAGGCCTACCTGCTGGATGTGCCCCTGCTGCATCAACTCGCGACGGACAAGCTGCGCAAGAAGGCCAGGCAGGTGGCCGCCGAAGGTTGGAAGTGGGTGGACGTGCAGGCGCGTTGGGTCCGTGACGACTACCTGAGCCATGGTGAGCTTCACAAGACCCGGCGTGCCCCCACCGAGCAGGAAGCGGCCAGTCTGGATGCGCTGCAAGCCAGGATGGCCGCTTTGCAGGATCAGATGGATGCCTTGGATGAAGGCGATGAAGATCAAGCCGATGAGCTGGAGCGTGAGGTCGCGGCACTGCAGGTGCAGGGCAAGGCCATCGAGGCCGACCTGAGCACATGGCCTGTCGAATTGATGAAGCAGGCGGGCTGTGTGGTGCATGTGGACCAGAACGGCACGCCGACAGTCAAGCGCGGCCTGATTCGCCCCGATGACCGCAGCGACATGGCGCAAGCGGCACGGCAAGCAGGCGAGGGCGGGGTGCAAGCGGGCATGGTGTCTCTGCCATCACCCAAGACCCGCCCTGTTCACTCCGACAAGCTGATGCGCCGCCTGACCGCCCACCGGGTGGCCGCCGTGCAGGCCGAATTGATTGCCCGCCCGGATGTGGCGCTGGTGGCGATCACGGCCCAACTGGCGCAAAAGCTCTTTCTGAATCACGGCTACCGCTGTCACCAGCAGGACCCGGTCCTGGCCATCACGGCCACGGACAGCCAGTCTGATCTGCGAGCTGCCGCCGATGACATCGAAACCAGTCCGGCGTGGCTGCGGATGGATGCCGAGCGCCGCACCTGGGCTGACAAGCTCCCGCAAGACCTGGATGCCATGTTCCCCTGGCTGTTGGCGCAAGACCAGGCCACGGTGCTGCAACTGCTGACCTTTGCCGTTGCCTCGACGGTCACGGGCATCTACGGTGTGGAGCCTGCGACCCAAAGGACGGATGCCCTGGCGCTGGCGCTTGGCCTGGACATGCGCCGTTGGTGGACAGCCAGTGGCCCTTCGTACCTGGACCATGTGTCCAAGGGGCGCATCCTGGAGGTGGTGACCGAGGCGGTGGACATTAATGCCGCAGCGCCACTGGCGGCGCTCAAGAAGGACGCAGCCGTGAGCGGGGCCGAGCAGGCGATGGCCGGTGCGGCATGGTTGCCGATGTGCCTGCGCACGGGTACCTCATCGAAGCCGCTTGGCGATGGCGGTGGCGCCGTCCATGTCGGGGCATCCGATGCTGATGCGGTGGGTGAACTGGCGGTGTGAGCCAGGGCATTTCCTGAAACAGCCTGCAAGGTGGCTCAGTGTCATGATCTTGCACCACCGCTGTCATGTGTTTCAGCCCTTCCGGCCCTATGGGTGGGAAGGCTCGCAATCCGCATGGCCGTCAAGGTCGGGCGGGTCTTTCCGAGGGCGGGCGGCCCCTAAATAAGCACCAGCCGCGCGGGGCCTGGCATGGCCAGCGAGGTGGGCCACGGCCTGCCGCGCAGCCCGATCAAGCTCGGGTGCCACCGTGCCCTCACCGCGAACCGGGGGCGGGCCACCGGCCAGGGCCTGATAGTGCCCGATCAGCACTTCGTGCCGCAGCCCGTGCGCGGTGACCCCCAACTCGCGAACCGTGATGCCGAACTTCGCCACCACGTAGTCAAAGCGCCTCAGGTTCTTGCGCAGGTCATGGGCTGGATCGCCCATGTGCGCATCCTGGCTGCACACCACGCCCTGCGCAAACTCAACCGCCAGGACCCTGCTTGGGCGGTCCAGCGGGATGTAGCGCACCCGTCCCCCTTTGCCCTTGACCCACGCATACCGATCCGCCTCCTGCTCATCGGGCGGCAGGCCGGTGGCCTCAAAGGGCACGATGCTGTCGAACGGCCTGAACAGCACCGATTCCTTGCGCCGCAGCCCCATCGCGTGGATCAGCCGAAGCGATGCACCCACATAGCGGTCGTGCTGGCACACCTGATCGATCAGTGCGTCGATGTCCACCCCTTGCGCCGACCAACTCTTGTCCCGGCTGGCGTATTCATGCCGCTGGTATTCGTCCAGGCTCAAGCCATAGTGGCTTGGCGCTCGCACGAAGCCATGCTTGCCCATCCACATGGCCAGCCCGCGCAGAAAACTCAGGTAGGTCTGGATCGTGGCCGGTGCCAGGTGCTCTTGCTGCCAGACCTGCACCATGGCCTGGATGTGCTTTTGCCCCAGGTTGCGCGGGTCGGGCACGGTCTTGAACCCGGCCTTGGCCTTCAGCTCACGAAAGAAGCGCCGCAAGAACTGGGCACGCTCCTGACGCGTCTTGTGCGAGACGGTTTTGGCCAGCGAGGTGTGCAGGGTGTTGAACAGTTCGATCAACACCTCCAGCACCTTCAAGGGCGGTGTCTGGCCTGCGGGGTGGCGAGCCAGGATCTCCTGCGGCGTCTTGCCTGCCCAGCTTTGCCGTCGCGTGGGCTGATGCTGGCTTGAGCGCCCGGGGCTGGAGGGTTCCTGAATCCGGCGCCTGGAGGGTCGAGGGGTGGATGGCTCAGACATGATGTGAATTCCATGGTCAGGTGCCCGCTGCCCGAACAGCGAGTTGGGGTTGTACGACGGTGCGCACGATGGTGTGCGTGAAGGTGGAATCCCATTGAGATCGCCGATGGCACGGATTCCGTCGCCCCATCGGTTCGTGGTCAAAGATTCAGCGCGCCACCCGACCACGACGAGTGCTGCGCCTACCCAAAGGTTTGCCGGTCGGTGTGCCTGCTGTGATGCATCGACACCGGCCCGCTCGGTCTGTCTTAAAAACGAAATGGTTGATCCGGCCCAGTCGTGCATTTCTGCAGCCCTGGGGTTGGTGATGCCAAGGTGCCTCGGGGGCATGGATGGCATCGGCGCGAAGGTCTGGCCTCACGCGTCTGTGGTGGATCAGTTCTGGATTCGGAGCGCCATCCACTCGCATGGGTCCACCCCTGACCGAAAGTCCAGGGCGGTGTCGAGTTCATGAGCGAGGTCGCACGGGGAGCCTAAAAATGCCAACACAACCGTGCGGTGCGCTGAGGCGCGTGCTCAAAGGGATGACGGGAACAGCGGTTCGGCATCGGGTGCCGACTGCGTGCTCGAAGACCATGGCGCGTTTCAGGAACGCCCAGCGCGAACGCTGGCCAGGCCACTGGTGCATGCACTGCGAAACAATCCTCACGGCCATCACCTCAAGGGGCGATGACAGATCCGGCTCAAAAGGCCGGAGCTTGAAGGGCAGGTAACGACTGCGACGCCTTTTGCTCCATCAGGAGCAGGGCCAGGACGGCCCTCGGGAATCTGTAGTTGACGCCGATGGCCAAACCAGGTCAAGGCAGGCCGCCGCAATCGCCCCGGATCGTGGGGCCATGCGGGTGGCGAATGTGGGTGTCGGGACGCACCCTTGAGCCGTGCTTATTTACCGATAGGGCCGCAGAGCCAGGCTGCATGCGGGCTTGACAGCAGATCGGCTTGCCTCTGGTTCCCATCCGGTCAATTGCGAAAGCGAATTGGAGTGGGGCATTGAGGGCAGGGCGGCCTGGTGCCAGGGGTTGACGGGTGTCATTCGAATGAGAACGTGGTGACACACGCAAGGCCCCAAGCTCATCCCGGCGACCTCCAGCGCCAATTCAATGTCAGTGCAGCGCAAGTTGGCTGACACCGTGTTGGCCTGATGACGAAACCGAGTCATTTGAGCGGGGATTTTGCGTGGCGAGATCGCATCGGCATGTCGATGCTGGTCACCCCTGAAACCTTGTTTTGGAGTCTCATCATGGAATTGATCGTCAGAGCGGTGGATGTCGGATCAGGCAACACCAAGTTCGTCACGGCCGCAACGGGCACAGACATCCGCTGCGCCGGCTTCCAGTCCGTCGCCTACCCCAGCAGCGATGCTTTGCCAGCGTTGCCCGCAAGCGAGCGCCGCCAAACGGTGTGCATCCCCGTCGGGCCTCTGTTCTACGAGGTCGGCCCTGATGTTGGCCTTGCAGCAGATACCTTCCGGGCCAGACAACTGCATGACGCATACACCGAGTCGCCGGAGTACCTGGCACTGCTGCGTGGGGCGTTGAGCATGATGAAGCTGCGTCACATCGATCTGCTCGTCGTTGGCTTGCCCGTTTCACACTTCGCGGCCAAGAAGACCGCATTGGAAAAGCTCATGGTGGGCAGCCACGATGTGGGCGGTGGACGAACGGTGACGGTTGGCAAGGCGCTCGCCGTAGCGCAGCCCCAGGGCGCCTTGGTTCACTACGCCGCCGAGCACAAGAGAATGACCACCATTGGCAACGAGCAAAGCCTGATCATCGATCCGGGTTCGCGAACTTTCGACTGGATCGTAGCCAGGGGGATGCGCATGGTGCAAAAGCAAAGCCACTCCCTCAACCGAGGCATGTCGGATGTGTTTCGACTGCTTGCCCGTGACATCACGAACAGCATTGGCACGCCATACAACGACTACGACGTCATTGACCGGGCTCTGCGTACCGGCAAGTCGCCGGTGATCTATCAGAAGGCCTACGACATGAGTCGCCACTTGCCCATGGCTGAATCGGTTGCGGCGCAGGCGGTGTCGACCATGAGGGAGTGGATCGAATCACCGCAGAGCCTGCAGAACATCATCCTGGTTGGGGGCGGGGCGTTCCTGTTCCGTAAAGCGGTCAAGGCGGCGTTCCCGCTGCACAAGATCCATGAAGTGAAGGAGCCGATGTTCGCCAATGTGCGGGGGTTTCAGCTCGCAGGGCAGAACTATGCCCGCAGCATCATGCAGGCATCGCGTTCAGGCCCAGGTGAGGCCGAGTCCGGGGGTGCTGAATGAGCGGCGATGCCAAACCGCCGTGTGAGCCGATCCGCATGGTGTTTGAGCTGACCCGGGCTGATCACCCCAGGCTTTACGATGACCTGATCCGATTCCCGAAGGGGACGAAGCGGATCAATCGCTTGAGAGTGTTGGCCTACGATGGCTTGCTGGTTCAGGGCGGTCAGCTTGTCGCGGCAGGGGCGCATGGTCCGAGTAGTCATATGCAGCGCGAAGCTGGTGGCACCCTCACGAACGACCTGTTTACGCCATCGCTCAGTGAATGAGGGGAGTCGCGGCATTGCCAATCGCAGAAATGCTGCAGCGTGGTGGTCGTGGGCGTGATGCCGTGGCGGAAGAACAAGCCTGTGCAGGCTGAGGTTCCAGCGATCACCATGGCGACATCGTGTGAAAGGATTTGACATCCCACGGAGCTGACGCATTGGGATCTTCAGGAAGTGAGGTTGCATCGTGATTGTGGCCTTCACCGCTTTTGCAATGCAGGGCGACGAGGAAAAAATGCGTGCTGCCGGGTGCGATGGCTACATCTCCAAGCCCATCGATGTCAATAACTTTGCCGCTCAGATCCGTTTGCTGCTCCGATCGTCGGCGAGCGGTGGGGACGAGATGCTGTCGGGTTGAAATCGTGAGACTTTAAAACGGCGTGCCGCGTCAGATGATCTCGACTCGGGACCCTGGGCTCATACATCTGCTGGTACGACGAAGAACGGATCAAGATTTCCCTGGGCGCTCGGAGTCCTGCCGAGTACCGAGTCAGCCTGGGGCTTGCTGCTTAACCAGTCCAAAATTTCCGCCGCCCCCCCGGTGGCTCAGATTTGAATCGGCGCAGACACTCTAACCACAGAATGCGGACAAACGCCATCCTTACCCTTTGGGATGGCGCTTCTTGCCCCGGATTCATAAGATTCCACGCTGGAGGATGCTATGCAAAAGCTGACACGATTGGCGGCCGCAGTCGGCCTGGCTTGCACGCTTATGGGCTGCGGCTCATTGCATCTCTACAACAAAGCGGCCGACACGGCCGCCACGAGCGCCAAAGAGGACTACGACGCCAGCAAGATCACGGAGTCGATCAAGGCGGCTCGAGCGATCCTTGACGCATTGGACACCAAGGAGGTTGAGGCCTTTCGCGTCACCAATCATGCCGAGCGCAACCTGAAACTTCTGGCGCTGGTCAGCGAGGCCGGGACGTCGAAGCAGCGAACGACCGATGATGGGATCGTTGCGCGCTTTCACAAGTTGGCGGATGCCCGACTGGCAGAGCTCACCGGTGTGAATGAGAACCCAGTCGCGGGTTCAAAGGCGCACGATAAGGGCAAGATTGCGGTGCGGGACGCAGAGCTGAGAGAGAAGCTGGCACGAAATCACCTGACGGCGCTTCAGCCAGCCTTCTCGTCCCTGCCTGCTTGCAATTCGGAGGTAAGTGCGCTGGAGCTCAGCACCGACGCGTCAAAGGCCATTGACCTGTTAAAGAACGCTGACCCTAAGCTCAAAAGCTCGCCTATCGCTCAGATTTTCGTAGAGCCGATCAAGACCGTGGGCAAGCGGTGCAGTGAGGTTCTCACCGCACGGGCGCAATTGGCGAAAACAGCGAAGGATACTGGCGGCCAACTGAGGTTCGCAACTGCCGAATTAGAAAGACTTGAGGGCGAACTCAAGGCACAGGACCAGCAGGCGAAAGAAGAGGGGGGCAAGCTCAAGACCGCAGCCGCAGCTCTCGCAGCAGCTCAGAAAGCTGGTAAAGACGCAAGCATTCCTGTCGATCTGACGTGCAAGACCCAAAAGGACGCCGCCGCGCCAGCTGCAGCAGCAAGTGCCCCCGCGGGTGGCGACAAAGCCGTAGATCCGGCTGCAGACCCGAGTGAGAATGAGTTGTGCAAGGTCATCGGCAAACTGCGGAAGCTCGGCGACTTTGGCGTCAAAGCCATCAACGAGGAGCGCCTAGATCAGCTAAATGCCATTCTCGGGGCCTTGGGTGGCGCCGAGGCGACTTCAAGTGATCCAGACCTGGAGACCGGGCTAGCGATCATCAGCACCACGTCACGGTTTGCACAGGCCTTGAAACAATACCAACAAGTGGGCAAGCTGCCTGCACTGGAGCCGCTTCTGATAGACAAACAGTTGACTGCGGCCCAACTTGCGGCGGCCCAGGCGGGCGTGCAACTCGCCAAGGCACGGGTTCACCATGCGCGGGAGTACCTCGATGCAACGCAGTCGGAAGTCTCGCTCCTTGTGAGGGCCAAGGCAGAGCTTGGAGCACTAGGCCAGCCACCCAAGCCGCGCGTTGATTGCCCGCAAAAGCCCACTGTGCTTTGCGCCTCGTTGAGGCAGTTCCAAGAGGATAAGTCGCTCGGGCGAGCGCCTGATGGCGCTGGAGAAAGCGGTAGCCGCCGAGCCTATCGTGCACTGGCCCTACTGTCTGAGAGCTACAGCGTCGCTCGCGACCAGCAAAGAACGGCGGAACTTCGCCTGATCGACACCCAGTACCGGGAGGCGCTGGTGAAATCGGAGGCGGCGCTCGCGAGTTGGAACACGCTGCTGTCTGTGCCTATCAATCAACTCCAAGCCTATCATTTGGACGGTGTGACAACCATAGAGGCAGCGTCGCTCACTGCGCAGATCGTCCAGGCCTTAGCTGCGGTGGGCATCGCAGTCAACATCAAGTAGGAGCCAATCTTGAACCACATAGGCAATGCACTCCTTTTCATGCTGGCGTTGGTCGCCGGGCGGGCTGTAGCGGCGCCTGACGCCGCAGCCGCCTCGGCGGAACTGGCTGCAAAGCATGTTGCCATCGCCTCTGCTGCACTGGCAGCCTTCGAGAAGGGGCTTAACGCAACCGCATCAGTCAGGGTTGCCCATATCAACTCTGTGCGGACCTTGGCATACAACGGTCAAACAGAAACTGAGCGGGAAATCGCGATCTTGAGGGAGACCGATGGCACAGACATCATCAAGATGTTCGAAGCACTTGTCGCGCACGGTGATAAAGCAGCACTTGCGTCCTCTCAGGCTGAGGCCGCAGAAGCGGCCTCCAAGGCCGAGTTAGGCGCAGCCTTCTCGCCTCTGTCAATCTCGACTGAAAAACTAGACAAGGCTGCACTGACGTTGGCCGGGCTTGCCAAACAGCAAACTTCTGAGGAGCGAGCGGCTTTCCTCATACAGTTTTTCAAGGACACCCGTACCGAGACCAAAAAATTGTTGGACGACAGCAAGAAAGCACGGGACGAAGCAGAGGCGAAGCTTGACGCGACTTCAGCGGCCGCAGCGACCTCGGTTGCCGCTGCAATCAGCAAATAGTCAAGAGAGGATCCTCTATGCCAAACCTTGCACAACTTCAAGAGCGGATGACCGGAGTAAATCTGGAGGACGCGGCTGCCGCAGGTCGCGAGCTATCGAACTACTTCATCGTCTACAACGACGAATACAACACGCTCATCACGAAGCGGCAAGAAGCAGAGTTCGCCATCATCGACGCGTCGCGTGATCCTGCAGGGGTCGACCACGCAGTAGTGTTGCATCTCCAGAGCCTGGTTCTCGGAACCGAGTCGCGAATGAAGGTCCAAGATGCGAGGATGCTCGCTTTTCAGGCGAGCGCTCTCGCAATCAACCCACCAGACGCTGCCCAGGTACAGCTGGTAAAGGACCTAACCGCTCAACTGGCAGTGATGATCGCCCGGGACGAAACCGTTGAGTCCATCATGGTCGGACTGGGCCAAGTCGCAGGAGTTATCAATCAGATTCAGGGCGGATGATCCGCTCAAGTCCCGGGGTGTCCGAAATGTGCTTCCGTCAAACGAGCGTGTATCTTTGGGTGACAGTATCGGCATTGCTCCTGTCGGAGTTTGCGCTAGCTCAGGCCACGGCATCGCCAACTTCCTTGATCAACGCGGTGCAGTGCCCTGCGCTCACTGTGCTGGCACCCGATCCTCAGACGGTATCGCAGGACGTGGTTGTTGTAGCAGCGGCAGCCGCTGCAGTTAAAGCCGCAATGGCCGCCGGAGCTACACAGGCCTCTACCGAACTGGCTGCTAAGGCCACCGCAAAAGCTGTCACACCCGAAACTTTCAAGATCCCTCAGCCTAAACTGATGAAAGGAGCGACTGCGGAGTGGGGTAGCCGTATCGAAGTGACATTCGACCCAGTCGAATCTCTCGTCGCCAAGTGCCTCGAGAGCGACTTGACCCTGTTCCTCGACCACTATCCGCTAACCGGGCTCACGCCGGTGGAGCGTATTCGTGATCACAGAGGCATGGTGACCCTCGCGTTTCGTGTGAATCGCCCTGTCACAAGCAGTCCCGGATGGACCGAGTTGCTTGCCAAGCTGTGGGCAACCGACGGAATCCGCACTGTAACTGTCGGCGTAGGCCTCGGTAGCACGCAGGTTGGGGTTGCCAAAGAGAAGTTGAAGTTGACCCTCGGCATAGGAGGTCCGCGCTGGGCCTGGGGTGCACTGTTCGGCTCAATTCTCCTGCTGGCCTCGTTATGGCGGTGGTCCAAGCTGCTGCAGGATCGGCGCGATGGCTACATGAGCTATTCCGTGTCACGCCTGCTTCTCAGCCTCTGGGTTTTGACGACGATATCGGCGGTGCTGCTTATGGTGCTGCGCATCGGCGCAATGCCGTCGGCGACGGAAAGCGGATTTGTGTTCATGCTGGCCATCAGCGGTGCAACCACCGGCTTCAGCGCGCTGATTGATCTGATTCGCAAGCCAACGAACCCAGTCGAGACCAGATTTTGGGAGGATTTCTTCGATGATGCAGACGGTCTTGCGCTTCACCGCGTTCAAGTCGTGTTCTTCAATCTGCTTGTCCTGTACATCGTCTGGCGAGACCTGATCCAATTGGGGACTGTTGCGCGGATTGACGCCGGGTGGGCGGTGCTCATGGGCGCGAGTGCGATGACCTTCGTGTTCGGCAAGTCAGGCGAGAGCACGCGGCCTTCGATTGCACCCGTCGTGTCGCCACCGCGTCCGAAAACCATTTCCTAAGCGCGCGATTGCCCATTCAGCCACCCCTGGCAAACGTCCCCTCCTGGCTGAGACGGGGCGGAGATGAAGGGATCAATTCGGCAACATGTGGGCGTTTCAGACGTCCCCCGTCGATCCCTAAGGCTAGGGAGGGTCAGCCAAGCTTGACAGCCGTAGCCTTGCAAGACTGGGTAGACGTGTCTGACGTCGAGCCTCCACTAGTTCTTAGACAGAGGCGCATCCATGTCAGCCATCCCAGATGTCGTCACCCATCCCATCGCATTGATCAGCGTCGCCTTGGCCGCGGTGTTCGCCTTCGGAGCGCGGAGAAATGGTCAAAGTGTACCGACGTGGTGGCCTGTTGCTTGCTACAGCCTGGCGTTCCTGGTCGTCTTGGGAGGGTTCCTGCTCGCGTGGCAAATGAACCCTGGGAGTGATCAGGCTGCCTCCCGTCCATCGGAGGCAGTCGCCTCGTCCATACCCTTGCCTGTCCCCGCCGCTTCAGAACCCACAGGGACGCAAACAGCGGAGTTGGGCAGAATTGAGCAATCCAAAGTTACCTTTAACCAATCGGCGATATCAGGTGCGAGCAAGCCCTTGAAGCAAATTGGGAAAGCGAGTGATGTGAAGGACTCTGAAGTTAAATTCAACCAAATCCAGTGAGCTTCATTTTGAAGTTTTGGTTGACACGGTTTCCTCTTCTTCTGCTCTCCGCAGGTCTGTGCGCCTTGCTTCCTCGCGTCGGCACGACAAAGGGGCAACAGGATGTGCAATTGGGCAACGTCAGCAACTCGAAGGTGTCGATCAACCAACGGCTACAAACCATCATCCAAGGCGACCCTGCCCTCCTTCGCGCGCTGCAGAAGCAAAACAACCAATTGCAGGAGCGCAACATAAAGTTGATGGACGAGAACTACAGTCTGCGCCTGGCTGCCGCCGCACGGCTCGCAGAGCAGGCGGCCCAGCCCAATGCCACCGTTGAACAGAAAGCCGCGCTGGAAGCGCTGAAGAAGGGAGACAGCCGACCAGGAGAGGCCTTGCTCACCGCCCAGGCCGATCAGCTGGATGCCAGGCAGGTCGGACGCGAGGTAGAACCGACTGTGCGAAAACAGTCTATCGCCCTGCGGGACGAAGTCAGCGCGCTGGGCCGGGTAAGAGCTCAACTCTTGCCTCGCTTATCGATTGATCCGTCTGGAATTTCCGTGTCGGGGTTTGATTCTGGCGCCAATATGGCTGTTCAACTGGCCGTTGCGCATTCCGCGTCCATCGCAGGTATAGGAACCATCGGAGGCGCGCCGTACAACTGCAGCCGTGGGTCCATAAGTGGCGCCGTTTTCAAGTGCGCATGTCTCCCGACGGTGGATGCCAATAGCCAATGCACGGTCCTTCCCTCCGAGACACTGGTGGCGCTGTTCAAAAACGACCTCCATCGACTAGAGTCGGCTGCTCTCATTGACCCCTCTAAGAACCTGGATCGACAGCGTGTCATGATCATCGCGGAAGGCAAGAACGCCTTGGTGCGGCCCTTTCATTCGAAACAAATCGAGGAGCAGTACCGCTCCGTTCAAGGCAACAGCACCCTTGTCAAAGTGCTCACCACTGAAAAGGCCGGTCGGGTGATGCCCACGTTGAATCAGGGCGGGCCCTGCGAATCTTCCCTGCAAATCGGCTTGGGTAATTGTAAGTTCGATGCGGCCGGGGCCATCCTGCAATGGCTCCAAGGCGAGGGCAAGAACGTACCTCCGCCGCAGCGGCGCACTGCAAGCGGAGAATTCGTCCGATTTGATCAGCAGGAGTTCTGGTCACGCCCTGCCACTGCGCTGGGGCTCGACAGCACGGGCTGGCTGTACATCCCGCCGCAGTGCAAGAGGGTGGCAGGGGTTTGTAAGCTGCACGTCGTTTTTCATGGATGCGAATTGGGGCAAGGCTATCTGCCACAGCGAGTCGGTGAGCGAGCGCCGCCTTTTGTACTTCAAGCGGGGTTCAACGAATGGGCTGACGCCAGCAGCACGGTCATCCTCTACCCGCAAGCCTTGCATTCGAATGGAAACTTGTTCAGCGCGGGCTTCAACCCAAAGGGATGCTGGGACTTCTGGGGCTACGCGGAAAAGGGCAAGGCGGCCTTGACTTTGGGCTCGTTCCAGACACGCGAGGGTGCGCAGCTATCGTCGGTCATGGCCATGGTGTCGCGCATCAGCGGCAAGGGTGGCACAAAGTCGAACTCGTCCTCGAAGACAACAGGGCAGCCGTCGAGTTCGCCTCAATGAACAAGCTGTTGATGCCGTTTCTCGGTTGCGCGACGCTGACGGGTTCATTGCTGGCGTTGGGGGAGCTTTACAAACGGGGGCAAGGTCAAACCTATGTCGAGCAACAAAGGCAGTTTGGTTTGCAAGGAGGGCATCGGTGCGCTCGACAGACTCAGGTAGCAGGCTTGAACGCGCCAAACCCTCACAGGATCTGCAAGTCGACGTATCAACGGCCTGGCCAGCCTCGTAAGTGGGGCGCATGAGGGCCGACTTCTCTTCGATGGATCAGCGCCTGCGGCACTGATTGGTAGTGATGACCGTAAGATTAGCAATAGTCCGTGCCCGGTGAATCAGGGGGCCATTTCACATCGTTTGACCCGGCTTCACGTTCGCCGCTTTATTCGGTCCGAGCCGATGCCAACCAACAGACTCACGACGCGCCAGGTCCGAGAAGCATTGCGCCTGCACCTCCACGCCAATCTCAGTTACACCGAGGTTGTCCGTGCGCTCAAGAGTTGTCGGCTCGATGGGCCAAGCCCATGTGGGCGGTGAGAAGCTGTTTGCGGCCCAGGCAGGGCAGACTGTGCCCGTCATCGACCCCCTTACCGGTGAGATCAGCGCCGCGGAGATCTTCGTAGCCACGCTGGTGGCGTCGAACTAAACCTATGCCTGCGCCACGGCACGCCAGACCAACGTCGATCACGGTCCTTGATTCGATTCAGCTGGCGTAGTGCGTACCGTGGGGGAGGCTGAAGGGCACTCAGCCTTTGCCGGAGGCGGAGTGAGAAAGATGGTCGCCGCTAACCCCCCGAGACATAGAAGTCCGAGGACCCAGAATGTGTGCTTAACAGTTAGGAGGTATCCGAACGTGAACACTTTCGTTGCCCACCTGGAATCTCTCTTCGTTTGGTCACCATCAGCTTTGACCAACCAGCCGTAAACGGGCTGTTCGTAGATATCAAAGGCTGCGTTCAGTTCGGTTTGTTTGGCGAGAACGGCATGAAGCCGAATTGCCTGAGATGGTATCGAGGAGAGCACCCATGCACTGGCCAAAAGCGCGCATCCAAGCAATACAAATGCGCAGACGGCAAGTGCCGACTGCATTCCGGAGAGACTTCGACCATGCAGATAGTCTTTGTCCAGCACGGCAAGGGCCAGCACTCCAAGCGCTGCTGTCTGGATGCCTGCCATCCACTTGGTCCATTCTGCCGTGTATGAAAGGAAGTCCGTGGCCCCTTGACGCGTTGTTTTGATCCGATTCACGGCACGCAGAAAGTGAGAGCCTAACAAGACGCACGCGACGATCAAAAGGGCTACGCAAACGGCTACGACTTCTCGCGGGACGAGATCTAGATGCCTCATGAAATATCGGCGCTAAGATGATGCTGAATCGCAGAGTACCTAGAGATGCGGCACGGGTGTCTGACAAATGTGGTCATGAGTCTGCAATGAGCAAAAGAAGTCAGTGCAGCAGAAGTGATTGGCGGTATTGCGGTTCCATGCGTTGCCTGATTTCGTGGCCGCGATGTACGCTTCTGCCCAATAGGCCATATATGCTGCATCAGCGTTTGGTGATCTTCAAGTCTGCAATGTAGTTCTTGGCATCCGCGTCGAGTTTGGCAATGACGTCGGCACGCCGGCGGGCGTAGAAGTCCTTGTTCAGAGTCATGCGCTGCGCGGCGGACCAGAACTGGACTTTGCGCGCACCCCATCCGAGGAAGAGAAAGCGTCGACGGCCGTCCACGGCATGAAAGTAGAAACTGCCGAGGGCCATCGACACAGCGCCATTCTCGGTACGCTGCACCGCTCCCAGTTGGAAGTTGCCACTGGACTGCACTGACGAATGGAAGTCAAACAGCACGATCGGACCGTCGTCTTCGGCCAGTTCTGACAACGCATCGACTGCCTGCTTCAGTACTGCGAGTTGGTTTTGCGTGGCCACGGCAGTGATGATGCCCAGTGCGGCCTGGTCCATGCGGAACTCACCTTCGTCCTGCTTGAAGAGAGAAAAACTGAATTGCTCGCTGGCCCATCCCAGGGCCTGCAGAACCTCGGTGTACTTCTGATACCAAAACTGAGTCTGAGTGAATCGGTCGAACATGCCGCTGGCCGCGCGCTGCGCAAGCTGCACAGAGTAGAGCACGTCGTTCTTATCCTCCTCGCTCACTCCTTCGACAAAAGAGAGCACGCCACCCATATTGATGCCGGCTGAATCCTTGGTCACCTGGGCATTTGCGGCACGGCGGATCGTCTTCTTGGCGGCGCTTGGGAGCGTGCCTGGTAGTGGCGGGGAGGGTGGCCACAGTGCCAAGTCGCGCACGTAAGCCTGCAGGCCCGTAGGCACGACGCCGTGGTCTGGCATGGTTGATGTGGTCTGTTGTGGGGCATGGCTGTTCGGTACCAGCCCGGCTGCGCGCTTGAGCGGCGCACGTGTTGGCACTGCTGGAGGGGGCGGGCTTATCAGCTTGCCGGCTGCGTCGAAGCTGGCCTCCATCAGGAAGCTGGCCTCGTCTTCTGTGTAGCCCGGGTCCCAATGCGAATTTTCTGGCACATGGCAGTGGCCGTAATGACCACTTTGGCTGTCCCAGGTGTTGACGCTCCGGTTGTGCTGGCCTGGGTCACGGCCGTTCTTGGCTGGCTTAGGCAGGCCTGCGGGCCAGATGTTGGGTACGCCATGGGTCTGCTCGATCCAGCGACACAGGCGCGCCAGGTTGATCAGCGCCTTTCGGTCCTTGGGGAGGTGCGCAAAGCCCACCAATTCGATTTGCACGGCAGAGTCACGGTTGGTCTGCACCCCGCCTACCTCGTTGCGAAGCGCCCGGGCACCCTCCGCAGTGTCGATGTGCTGGTAAATCGTCGTCGCATCGACGGTGAAGTGCGGATCCGAGCGATTGCGCTGGAAGGCGCTGAACGCGCCCTGCGCGTTACTGCCTTCTGTGGTGTGATGAATGATCTTGAATGGTCCGCCGAGATGTGGCCCTGATGAACCGGTGATGGGGCTCCAAAGGGAGAAAGGGCAACGTGCCATGGTTCGGAACTCCGTCGGTGGGTGTCAGTTAAATGGGATGGGTAGTCGGAGTGCGTCAGTTCTGTCAACGCGGTGGACCGGTCTTGGGCCGCACGATGCGCGAGTACGCTGGTACAACCGCAGGGGGCTCGGCTGCCGCGATGTCGATCGGTCCGAAACGTGTTTTCCAGGCTAGGGGCGACATCAGTACCAGTTCGAACGAATCGCGGCTTGTGGGTTCTCGCTGTTGAACGTCGAGTCGAAAGTTGGATGACGCTGCATTGCGCAGGGTGATGGGGCGATTCTGTGCATCTGCCCCAACCAAGAAGCCAAGCTGCCACTGCAATGGCACTTGCAGACGGGCGGTCTCGGCGGTGTCTGTGCAGGTCAGGACGACCATGGCTGGCCGGGGATTGTCGGAGAAGCCGAGCCAGAGTGCCTCGGTCGGCAAGCAGGCTATCGCCACGCCACCAGGGGTTGGCTGCCAGTGCGCCTCCGCCCAACTGCGCAACACCCCGCTGGGCGTCCAGTCGGTCAATCCAATGCGATGGAATGAAACCTTGATTCCTGCAACCGACCACACGTGCGTCCTTCTCAGTCATTCTTGATTCGTACGGCCAATTGCTGCATTGCACGCCCTACACTGTCCTGATCGATCGACAAGCTGCCGAGAACTGTGCCGAGGCGCTCCATCGCTGAGGCGGGAATGCGCAAGCTCATGACGTTGCTCTGGATGAATGCCTCGACGTCGAGCCCTTGCGGCTCACGCGGCTGTTCGAAAGTCGTGTCAAAGTCCGAGCCGGGCGGCAAGTGTCGCATTGCCGGCATGGAGGCTGGCAGCTCGGGCTGTTTGCTCCGTGACGCCGAGGCCATCACGTATTTCCGAGCGATCTTGGCGCTGGCTTGCTCGATGATCCCAGCGATGGATTGCATTGCTTGAGCATTTTCGAGTGAACGTTTCACGTTGTTCAGCAGTTCTTGCGCATAGTCAGAATCTGGCAGCCATTGCAGGAAGGCGAACGAGTCGGAAATCTGCAGCCTAGGGCCCCAGACGGTCTCGTCGAAGATGGCGCCTGCCGTGCGGGACATTGGCGATTCCATGACGTAGATCAAACTGTCGAGCGAACGCAGCAGCACAGGCGGAACACGCAAGTGCGCGCTTGTGCTGAGTGCGAAGAGAAAGCGCGCGGCCACCAAGTCGGGTGCATTGGCCAGCGGCCCGTTTTCGTGCTTCGCTAGCCAAGCGTGGAAGCGCTGGTGCAGGGCTTCTGTGTCGATCATCAGCGCCTCGTTTTGCGTGGCGCTCGATGAGCCATTGGGCTGCGAAGTCGAAGCTGACGCATCGTGAGGTAGTTGAGGCAGCCGTCCGAGCGAAGCCAGCGTGATTGAGGCGAGGTGCGCAGCGGCAAGCACCAGTAGCGGATCGATATCGTCGGGCAAAAGCAGCAAATCGAGCACAGGCTTGGTTAAAGGCAGGCCGCTGCGCGCGGCCAGTGCTGTGAAAACCTGGTCCGACAGACTTTGCAAGAACGCGGCGGGCGCGGCGCCGACACGTGTGAGGCGCAGGCGCAGGTAGTAGGGCATCGGCAGATCCACGCCTGCAGGTGCTCCGCAGGCCGTAGCCGGGTAGGCGGCCCACACCATCCAGTCGCCCCAGTGCGGCAGCACATGACTAACCTTTTGCGGTGCCGAGTCTTTGGATCCCGTGGTAGCCACATCGGCCGACGGTCGGGTTTGAGCGCTAGACTTGGTGCACACTGACCGAGTAACGTTGAAAACCGCAGGTCTGGACGCCGTGTCAAGGTTGAACAGTTGCCAGCTCCACACACCCACTCCACTCGGGTCGGGCACCAGACCTTCACGGAGCGCTGCCACGGCGCGGCCGTCACAATCGAGTGACACGCGGTCGGCAGCGGTCTGCTCGTCACGCCAGGGGCCCCGCAGCGCGATCAGCTGCCCTCCTGGCTGGAGGGGATGTGATCCGAGTGCGACGAGGACCTCAGGCGCGATGGCGAACGCCTGTTCGCCGAAGCTGGGCATCGTTGAACTAAGTTCGATGCTCTGCGATTCGTCGAGAAGCACCTCACGCGTCTCGACCGAGCGACCCATCGAGGCGCTGACTGTGTAAATGCCTTGTGGCAGATCGATGTCAAGCAGGTGCATTCCAGTGCCGACGCAGCGTGCCGCGCCATCCGTCACGCGGAACACGGCGCCGGCCGGGCCGGCGATGTGAAGGTGGTAAACGGCGCGGCTCACGGCAAAGCCTCTACTCGAGACACGACGCTGCCATCATCGGCGACCGTGGTCTTGAGTCGAATGGTCTTCTTCCAACCGTCGGTTGCGCAGCGCAACACGTATTTGCCGGCGAAGAGATTTGGCAGCATCGCGACGCCATCGGGCGCCGCCAGCACCGTGCCGCTCGGCTCAAGTTCTGCGTCAAGCACCTCGACGTTGGAGGGATCTCGCCCGTCCAGCAAGGAGGTCACGTCAGCGGCATTGACGGGGAGTCGGTCGAAGAGCAAGAACGCGTTCAGGTCGGCGTGCGCGTTGGGGTCCATCCATTCAACTGGCGTCTGCACGTGACCAGGCTTGACTTGCGCAGCGCGGATGACAACGTTCTCCTTAAGGTACGCGACGACATCGGCAGCAGTCACCTGGGCTGTGCCCGGCTTGCCAGCCGAGCCGCTCAGCGCTTCGAGCAGCACGTCGGTGAACACACCGCCAGTGGGGGTGTCCAGCGCCTGCTGTCCCGGTTTGCACGCCGCTACGACTAAAACACGCGGGGGCACCGGGCGCGCTGGCAGGTTCAGTGGTTGGAAGACCGGCAATGTGCCGGGTTGCCACTCATTGCAGCAGTCGAAGAAGCACAGGTACTCGTCGTAGACGGGTGCCCCCGTGAACTGCGGCACCCACCCGCTTGACAAGAACAAATCTGGCGCGGTAGTCGGCCAATGAGACGCGCAAAAGACCGCAGGCATCGCCGGGTTGGTGGGCACCGACATGCCGTGCGCCGAGGCGTAGAAGAACAATCGGTCCCGTGTCTTATGCAACCCGCTCACGAGCAACTGTTGCATTGTGGCCTCGATGCTCAGCCGATTCCATGGCAATGCATCGGCACCTGGGAGCGCGGGCGGCGGTGGGGGCCAAGTGAAATCCCTGATTGATACTCCTTCGGTGTTCGCCTGCAGCCATTTCTGCATGCGCTGGCTGTCGCGTGCTGCTCCGGGCAGTGCGCGCAGCAACCGGTTGCCGCTTGGATAGTCGGCCACACTGACAATCACGGCATCGGTTGGCATGTCGTACTAAGGGACGAGCCCGTCAGGGGTAAATCTCTCGGATGAACTGGATGTCTCCCTTGGAGAGATGATCCGACGGCGTGATGGCTTGTTGCCCATCGAGCCAACGAGCGGGAATCGTGTAGATCATGATGGACACTAGGTCGGGCTTGTCGGACATCACCACACGTTCATCTGAGTACTGCTCGAAGACGTTGTAGTCCACATCGTCCTTCGACCAATTGTTGGGATGTGACCCTAGGTCGCCATAGACCACGTCCTTCTTCCAGCGCAGCGTCAACTCAGGGTGGTTGTGCTCGTGCAGAAGGCCTAGAGAATGTCCGAACTCGTGCAGCACGACGCTGGAGAAGTCCTGGTCGTTGGTGGTCTCGGTGGCCCAACCCAGGTTCATCGTAGGTTGGGTTTTTTTCTCGGCCAGAGCGTCCTTGCCCACCATCGACCATGAACCACCTGCTTCGTCAAAACTGATGCGGATTTGGGCTGATTCGGGCTTGTCTGCGCGTTTGAAGACGAGGTTAGCGCCGCCCTCGTCGGGTGAGGTCCAGTGCAGGGCGGTTTCGAAGACTCGGTTTTGCAACTTCGTCGAGCCCTGTAAGAAGCCGATGAGTAGTTCCTGACCGGGCTGCCATAGCAGATTCTTGTCTGCCAGGCCTCTGGTTTCAACACCCGGCGGGCGCTTTTGCCGCGTTGCGCAGATCCATTGTCTTGCGTTGGCGTTCGACATCTTTACCTCCATGATCAACATATAGCGCGCGCCATCGGCACGTGCGTCGTCAAAGAATTCATCGAGATGGTAAGCGCGCTTCCCATGGCGTGCAGCCCCCTAACTTGGCAGGGGTTGACTTCGAAAAATGTATCGTGATGGGGACAGAGCCGTCTTGGGGGTTGTCAAGGCCCGAGTATTTCCCTGAGGATTACGCGGTGCGAACTAGCAGCAACTCAAGGGAGGTTCCTTATGGTCTCAACGAAAAAGACAGCGCCAGCGAAGAGTATCAAAGCCAGTACAAAAAAATTGCCCAAAAAAGCTGCAC
Organism: Aquabacterium sp. CECT 9606; assembly: GCF_918741295.1. Classification (GTDB taxonomy): domain Bacteria; phylum Pseudomonadota; class Gammaproteobacteria; order Burkholderiales; family Burkholderiaceae_C; genus Aquabacterium. The sequence continues at coordinate 614,984 of NZ_CAKKNB010000003.1, read as the reverse complement.
TAAATGTAGCAAAGACGGCGATAACAGCACCGGTTAAAACTGCGAAGGCGCAAAGCCAGCGAGCACATAACGCCACGGCACTAACGGCTGGCCTCGAAAAGAAGGTTCCTTCGACCGGGCCATTGACCCTGGCCGAAGCCAAGGCGTTGACGGCGGCCAAGCGGCCCAAGGCCATGGCGCGGCCAGTGGCTGCACTCATGGAGCCAGTGTTGGCAACGCCTCGCAGCGTCGCTGCCGAGCGCGAAAGCTTGCGTAAGGCACAAGATGCGGAAATCGTCCGCCGCGTGCGCGAGTACGAAGCGACGATGACAATCCTGAAACAGCGCGGCGTGCGCAGTTCTCTTCGGGCGCCTGTTCCAGCAGTCGCGGGTCGTGCCCCTAGGTCGCCTGCGACGGCACCAGCTGGGTTCGTGCCACTGCAAATCTTGGCAGAAGGAGATTCGTGGTTCGACTACCCGCCGTTTGCGATCAAGGGCGGCTTGGTACCCCGCCTGGAACGGCGCCTTGGCGTGCCGATTCTCAACCTCGCCAAGGCGGGCGACGAGGTGCGATTCATGCTGGGCGTTGAGCAGTACAAGCTGCTTGCAGAGCATCTGCAAAATGGTTGCCCTGCCGGGGGCGCGTGGGATGTGCTGCTGTTTTCTGGAGGTGGCAACGACATCGTCGATAATCCGATGGCACTATGGATCAAGGACTGGGATGCCACCCAGCCGCCAGAGTCGCACCTCCACACACTTCGTTTCGCTGCTGCGCTTTCGCTCGTGCGTGCGGGCTACGAGGACTTGATCGCGATGCGTGACCGGTTGAGCCCCACCACCAGCCTGGTGTTCCACGGCTACGACTTTGCAATACCAGACGGGAGGGGCGTGTGCTTTAACGCTTTAGGGCCATGGATGAAGCCCGCATTTGACTTGCGTGGCTTTCCTTCGCAAGAGGCCCGCGCAGCAGTTGTAAGGGTGATGCTTGCCACCTTTGCGATGGAAATACAGGCACTCGCCGGCGCTCATCCGCATGTCACCTTCGTGAACGGGCAAGGTTTGCTGCCCAACCTCGCAAGCTGGTGGCACAACGAACTCCACCCTTCTTCGGGCGGCTACGACGTTCACGCAGGAAATTTTTACGCATCGTTGAAGCAGCTATTTCCAACTCGCGTGGCGTGATTCGATGCGGGTTTGCGGGCCTGCTTCAGGACTGCTGAAGCTGCCGACTGAGATTCGCTAAAAGCAGCAGATTAATCTGGGCGAAAAAGCGCACTTGACCGAGCCCGAAGCCGGGGTGTTTGTAAGTCAGCTTCGCCGACTGAACTCAACGTTTTCGCCTGTGCTTGTCCCCTTTGCTTTTGGCAAGCGGATCATGACCATGCTGCTGGGTCCCGGAAGATTTGGTCAGTGCTGCAGGCGCCGGTGCGGAGATGGCCATCGGCGCTGGGACATTGCGCGAAGGAAGTTGCTGCCGCGTATTCTCCAACAGGAGACGTTCACTTGTCGCGTTGGCTGGCACGATGGTGCTGAACGTTGCCGGTAATTTCATGGAAGCCTGTCGTCCGATACGTGAGGTCGGCTATGGCTCTTGGCAACATCCAGATCGATCAGCAAGCTCGCCACCGGTTTGGAGCGCATGGCGGCGCCTCGATCGGCGTGCCAGGCGCCACGTCATGGCGTGAGACCGTCTCGGCAATGAGTTGCTGGGCCAGCTCGGCGCTCGCGCGCGGCGCCAACATCCAGCACACGACAAAGCGGCTGAAGGTGTTCAGGATCACGTAGAGGTGGAAGCACGTCCACTGGCTGGCCCTTTGAGTTTGGTGATGTCCCAGGACCAAACCTGGTTGGGTGCCACAGCCAGCAGTTCGGGCTTGGTGTCGGCCGGGTGAGCGGCGCCGAAGACCTTTATCACCCGGGTCAGTGCCGTATCAGTGCCTGCTCGCATGTCCAATGGTTCGACGGCCAGCAAGGCTGCATCGATTCGGATCACTTAAGCCAATCGCGCAAACACTGCGCGCAGGCAGCGTCGCCATTGAGTGGCCAGAACCTCAATGCAAATACCGGAGGCTGATGCGAGGGTAGAACGGTCCATGGGCTCGGCTGCAGGTGCCAGATTGATCGGCACAAATGCAGGTGCCTGAGCCATTGTCACAGCGCGTGCGGGTGCGCAGGCGCTTGAACTGGCGAGCGTGAGCGTAGCCCCCAGCCCTGCGCCGCAGCGTCTGGCCTTCTCGCTCAAAGGTCTGTTTGGGCAACAGCCCCAGCTTCTTGGCCATCTCGGCCAGTTGTCCGCGTGCGACCTCCAGCAAGCGGCTGTCCGTCGGATGGGCGATGGCCTTCTCCTGCACTGTGGTGTCGACGATGACGCGCTCGAACTCGCTCTTCTTGACAGCCTGGATGCGCACCGCCGTCTCGATGGTGGTCTTGAGCAATTGCTCGACCCCGGCCTTACCGAGCACACGTCTGAAGCGCCCGATCTGGCTGGGGTCACAGGGTATGCGAGGCTCGTAGTACTGCTGGCCGCTGAAGAAGCCAAACGCAGTTCTCGCTCCAGCGCTCGACCACCGACTCATCGCTCTCGTTGAAAGCGTGCTTGAGGTACAGCAGCGCCACCATCAGGCGGATGGGCAGACGCGGGCGTCCAGCAGCGCTAAGGCCACCGCGGCAACCACGACGGCGGTGGGGCCGAACATATCGGCTTCCAGCTTCATGCTGCCCGTGCGCGCCTTGCGTGCAAACGACGGCGCCCGGGACTTCTCGATCTCGGTCCACGGCATCCGTGTGGCCAGCACGGCCAGCGGGTGGCGCAGGTCGATCATGGTGTCCAGCCGGGCGCGAAAGAAGTCGGGCGTGCTCATCTGTTCAGATTCTCAAAACGCCCAGAAACTGAGTGCCATTGAACCGAAAATCCAGAGTTCTGACCATCCCCGATTGCACGACTCGCCCTGTATTCATCGGGGGTGTGGTGGTTTTGCAAGGCCGACGAAGTCAACGCCTTCGGCGATGCGGGCTACCAGGGGGGCGCCAAACGGCCAGACGCCAAGCCAGAAGTGCAATGGCAAATTGCCATGCGTCCAGGCTTGCGGGCACTCGACAAGGACAGCCCGCAGGGCAAACTGGTCGATCAGATCGAGCGCGTCAAGGCACAGATCCGGGCCAAGGTCGAGCACCCGTTCCGCGTGATTATTGAGCTTTCCCTAAATGGCGACATCACCAGAGCCCTGCTTGAACCCAGCACGCCGCAATGATGGAGGGGCGTTGTTGCGCACTCTTGAGTTTGTTGCGGGCGGTGACGTTGAGTTCGTCAAGGTTGGCTGGGCAGAAGTTGGCCAAGGCATGGCGCTTGAGCCAGGCCCACAGGAACTCGACAGGATTCAAGTCCGGCGAGTACGGCGGCAGGAATGCCATCTGCACGGCCCCGTCGGTGGAGTCCAGGTACTCGCGCACAAGCTTGCTGCGATGGGCCTTCAGTTCGTCCCAGATGATCAGCAGTGGTTGCTTCAAATGAGCACGCAGCGCCTTGAGGAACTCGACGTGCTGTTCCTTCTTGATCGAGCCCTCGTGCAGGCGAAACAGGCAGTTCGTTCGACTGAGCCCAGCGATGACGGAGATGTGGTTCCAATTGAAGTGGAACTGGATGACTGGCGTCTGCCCCTTGGGCGCCCAGGTGCGCACCCGCGTGGGCCTCTCGCTCAGGCCAGACTCGTCGATGAAGACGATCAGTCGGCCTTCACGCTTGGCTTTTTTTTGAGCGCAGGCCATGTCTTGCTCTTCCAGGTCTGCACAGCATCTTCGTCTCGCTCGATGGCTCGGCGCTCAGGCTTTTGCACGGAGAACCCCAGGCCGCCCAGGATGCGCCAGATTTGCGTCTGGCCAAACTTGACGCCGTACAGGCGTCTATGAGTACGCCTACGCGCTTGAGCGTCCACAGTTCGGTGCCAAAGCCGTACTCGGTGGGCTTGTCCAACAACGCGCGCGCCAGTGCCTGTAGTTGGGCGTCATCCAGGCGTGCCGGTCGGCCTCGCGTAGGCATCGCTCGCAAGGCATCAATGCCACCCTCATCGAGCAACGCTTTCCACGTGTACACGGTCTGCCGTGCCACGCCTACAGCGAGTGCCACCTGCGCTGGCGTCTTGCTCGTCAGCAGCATTCGCCCTGCACGCACGCGCCGCTTTACCGTTTCATCCAATCGCTTTGTCACCATGCCATGCACCCAATACTTGCCAAGTATTGCTACAACGCACGAATGGCTCAGCGGTTGTCATGATTTACGGAAATCTCAATAAGCGTCAGTTCGGGCGCGTGAAGTCCGCTATCGCGGCTTGGCAAAAAACACGGCTCAGTTCCATACGTTGTTTGCGCTGTCCAACCTGTGGACGGCGCGTTGGCAGTTGTTGATAGCCCTGGCATGAGTGCGTCCAAATGGACCGGGATGGGGCGATTGCTGACCAACCATCCGCAAAAAAGGCCGGTTTGCCGCCGCAATCGCCACTTCAGGCACCTCTCGTGCAGTCAGCACTCATTTGTGCAGACCTTCCCTAGAAGAAAACTTAAATCTATTGACGAGCGCGTAGGATTGCTCAGACACTTTCTACCATATTGGCGGATATGGCAAAGTGCTTCAAATTGACCAATAGGGAGAAATTCATGTTTCGGTCACTGGATCAATCGATTGCGGACTCAGTCAATGGGTATTTGAAGGAAACGCACCCAGACACATCAGAAGTGCCTATCCTGGAAGCACCCTCTACCTGGCGCCTATGTAACATCCTGGCAGACTTCGGACTGGCGCAGAGTACGTCCACTGGTGTATCGACACGCCAGATCGGACCCTTTCGCCTGGCCATTGTCGAAGACGCGCCCCGAGACATCAATTCATTAGTTGTCTCTGTTATTCCGATTGCATTACAGGCAGCAGTTGGAGCAAACGTGTTACCCGTGGCTGGCTATATCGCAGCGCTGACATTCGCGTTCCGGATCCTTGGGGCAACGTTGTCCTCAGGCTGCCTCGTTGAGGATCGACTAGAGTGGCAGGTGCTGCTCTGGCTGAAGGCTGCCAATGAGGAATCGCCTGCGCGCTTTCCGACTGCAGTTGAAACGTTGGCCTACGTTCGCCAAGGTTCAGGGAACCAAGCTACTGCGGAAAGTGACGTGCAGGCAGCCCTCGGTGCGCTGCAACGTAAAAGGCCCTTGTGGGGCGATAAGCAGATTGCCTTGATCCAGCTGCGGCCGGCTGGCGGCTTCCAGGTGCTGGTCTGACTGGTTCGCCTGGCCATGTCTGAGCTGACCGACCTACAGCGACTGCGGGCCGCAAGTGCGGAGATGCTGGGCCCATCGTCGGTCGCAGAAGAAGTCCTAGCTAGCTTGGGCACGGCTTTTCTCATCGACTTGCGCGATCCCTCGGACGCCGAGCGAAAGTTCGCGATCACCGCCCATCATTGTGTGGCCGAAGCACATGCGCTAGGCCAGGACGCCGACATGCGACTGCGCTTTGACCATCGCACGGTCGGGGTTAGGTGTGTGGTTGGTGTTGACTCCTACTTGACCGGTGGCGATATCGCTATCCTTGAGTTATCAGAGGATCCTTTGCTCGAACCTTTGCCCTGCGCAATGTGGGACTTGGAAGAGTTGTCGCGCGCCACTTTCTTGGTTCGCGGATGTGCCAGCGGAATGCGGACGCAGTTCTCAAATCTTTGGGGGCGGGTGGCCGGTGTGGAATCACTGCGCTCGGATGATGCAGCTGCCGATCGCATCGACATGCTGGAATTGGCAGCGGAGGTCTTCACGCACGAGCAACTCCGTGGTATCTCCGGTGCACCCGTTTGTATTTTTTCACACGAGCAGGAGGAGGCCGGCCTTTTTGTCGTTGGCCTCACGCGCGAAGTAGGTGATCGCCGAAGCGCCAGCGGCAGATTTTATGGCACGCCGCTGGAGCGGATGGCGCGGCTGTGCCACCGCATTGGGCTGACGTTAGCCTTTACTCGCGAGTCGGGCAGGCCCCTGCAAGGCACTAGTGAGCTGCGCCCTCGGCCAGCGCCACTCGACCAAGCAGCAAAGATGGTTCGCACCTTTGCCGGCAGTCTTGTCGACGCATGGCAAAGCAAGACCTCACCAATTCTCCCGGTCGGTGTCGCGCTACCTTCGGTCGCCGTTGACATTTGCATTCGCGATACCGCTGGCGCGTTACCCCGACTTAGCTCCGGATACCAGCGCGACCTGTCCCCGCTCGCGCTCAGAGAGAAGCTAACTTTGGCCGATTTGATCCGCAAGCGCCGCACGCGCCGCGCTTTCGTGCTTGGCGATCCGGGAAGTGGTAAGACGACCATGCTACAGATGGAAGCTGCGAGGCTGGGTGCTTTAGCACGTGAAGGCTCGGGCGAGCTTCCGGTTCTGCTGTCGCTCGCGGAGTTCGAGGCTAGTCACATCCGTGATGTCTCCTGGTCTTTGGAGGACGCGGTAGAAGCACTCGGCAAAGGACTGTCTATTCAGGGCATGTGGAGCGTGGTCTCCCGGTATCTGGACGAAGGCCGGCTCGTCCTACTGCTCGACGGATTTGACGAGGTTACAGAGTTTCGCCGTGACGAATTGCTGCTCCGCCTATTGAGCCAGTTGGCTCGTCATGAAGGGAACGTCGCCATCGTCGCATCACGCAAGGTCGGTTTTCGAGCTGCGCCGGAGTTCTCGGTCTGGGAAATTGCCCCCTTCCGGCACGACCAGCAAAGAAGCCTGCTCCTGCCGATTTGTGGCCCGGTCCGCTGCGCTTTCTTGCTGCGCAGCATCGCTGGAAATCCCGACCTGCGTGACCTAGCCGGCATGCCGCTTACGTTGTCGCTGCTTGGGCTTCTGGCCAATGAGGAGGAGGGCGAATTGGGCGTGACCCTGGACAAGCGCTCAGCCCTGTTCGAGACCGCCGTGCAGATGCTTCTCGAAGGACGACATAGGGGCGGTCGCGGTATGCGCAATCCAGAAGCTGCAGAAGGCATCCTGGCGCAGCTCAGCTATGACCTGCATGCAGCCGATTCGCGGGCACCATCTGAGGTCTATACGGGGCGGCAGATCGAATCGCTACTAGTGTCATCCTCCGGCCCTGCCTTGCGACAAGCAGGTTGGCAAGGCGCGCGCGACTATCTAGCGGAGCTCACTTCCAACACGGGCCTGCTGCTACCGGTCGACGCATTAAGGCGTGCCTTTCGCTACCTACATCGCGGTTTTAGAGAATATCTCTGCGCTCGGGCGCTGAGCAGCCTTTCGTTGGTAGAAATCGAAGAGTTTGTTCGTGATCGTGTGGACGATCCGCAATGGGCCGAGGTGCTCGTCTTCTACGCAGGGATGTCAGCGCTACCTTCGCGATACGTTCTTGAACTGCTCCGCGGCCCGCCAGGACTCGCTTTGCGGGCACTGGCCGAAGTCAGTCATGTTGATTCGGTCACCGCGTTGCAGATCCTGCAACTGCCCGACACCACCGACATGCACCAGCGTCAGACACTGTTTGAGCAGTTGGAGAGCCTGCTTGCACCCAATGAACTCATTGGCGTGCTGCGTACCTACCACGAGGCGATGGGAAGCGCTATCCCGAGAGGTGACCTCCACTTCATTCGACAAGCATGCTTGCGCTCGGGCGGCAGTCGAGTCAGCACTTTGTTGGCCGATCTATTCAAGCACATCCCTCCGCCGCCAGACGACTTGTTCGATCCGATTGATCTCGGTTCGGATAGGCTGCCGTATTGGTGCGAGGTGCCGGCCGGCCCATTCGAACTCGGGGCTGCAGCGGACGACCCGCTGAAGCCACCCTGGGTTTGCGTCAGCTTGCGTGCGGACCTACCTAAGTTCCGCATCGGCCGGGTCGCCATTACTAACCGCATCTATAGTCACTTCGACCCAGCATTGCAGGCGCCAGCCTTGTTTGTTGAAGCGGCAGACGGGGCGTCGCTGGCCGAGCATCCAGCCGTCGGCATCAGCTGGTTCGAGGCGGACATCTTCTGCCGGTGGGCATCGCAACGCTTTCCTGGCATTCGTCTGCCAACTGAGTTGGAGTGGGAAAAAGCGGCCAGTTGGGATGCCTCCAGCGACCGCAAGTATCGTTACCCTTGGGGCGACGACTGGAACCCTTCGCTGTTGAACAGCTGGGAGTCTGGACCTGGCATGACAACACCGGTCGGCATGTACCCAGGTGGCGCTTCGCCCTGTGGCGCACTTGATATGGCGGGCAACGTGTGGGAGTGGTGTGCCAATTGCTTTATCGATATTGCAGACCTAGAAATCGTTGCGAGGCGAGGCGGCCGATTCCCAGAGTTCACTGGTGAGCAGGGCTTGAGGCGTGTTGACAGGGGAGGCGGTTGGTACCATGATGTGGGCGCCCCGGCGACCTTCTTGCGAGCGGCCGACGATCCTGCTGATAGGTTCGAGCATTGCGGCCTCCGCGTCGTCCAGGATGATTCGGCAGCGTCATAGTACTGTCATAAATGAATTCGGGAGAGGCGGTAATGGATGTCTATTCAGGCTGGGAATCCTATTACGTTAATGCTAGTGCTGCAGCCTGGAAGGACGAGCCGGATGCGGCGGTGCTCGACCTACAGCGAAGGGTAGGTTCAATTAATTCGCCTCATGTGGCTGACATGGGTTGCGGCGATGGCCGGAACCTCTGGCCTTGGCTCATGCGCCCGTGCACGGTTGCTTGCATTGACATGTCCGCCACGGCACTGCAGCGCATTGCCAAGCGCTGTCAGGATGAGAACATTTCCCTGCCCACTTTACTGAAGAGCGACATGAGCTGTACGCCGCTGAGCAGCGATCAATTCGATGTGGTGCAGTGCTATGACGCCTTGCCCCAGATCGTCGACCCAGCGGAGGGCATGGCTGAAGCGAGGCGCATCCTCCGGCTTGGCGGGCTCTATGGCTTCAATGTCTTTACCCCAGGCGACGCGGCCTTTGGTGAGGGCGAGAGGGTAGGGGAGAATGCGTATCTCTTCAACAATACGCTGTTCCGCTTTTTCGAACACGGCGACGTCGAGCGACTGTTGCCGAAAGGACTGCGCGTGATCGACAGCGTCAAACGCCGGTGGACCGACCCGCCGCATATTCCATTTCGGCCGACAGTGCACGAACACGAGGCGTATTTCTTTGTGTGTAAAAAGGTTGCTTGACGATAGGGGCACTATGTACTCGATACTTGCAATGGTCGATGGCGACAAGCCATTCGGTGTAGTCGTCAACGGTTTGGCACATGCCTGCGTCGGCATGGGAGCCCAGCTGAAGCAGAGCAACACGCCGCTGCGCGTCGTTAGATGCTCGCAGCAGCAGTTGCGCGACTCGCGTGAGAGTGCCCGTTCACAGGGGCTGATGCTTGTCGACTTCACACAGACCATGACCGGCGACACCTATGTCGAGCAACTGCAACGCACCAAGGCCAGTGCTTCGGAAGAACTCGAGTACTACGCCGTTTTGGTCGCTGGTCAAGCTGAACAGGTGGCGGCGCTGGCTCCCACGTCAAACTTGTCAGCCGAAGGCGTAACGTTATGAGTGGCGAAGCTACGACGCACAAGTTTACCCTCGCGCTGCGCAAGAATTCAGATGAGCAGCTTCTCTTAGAGGCAGCTGCTAACGCAGCGTTGGCGTTAGGCGGGAGCGCGAAAGCCGAAGATGTCGTGCACATGCACCTGCTCGAATTCGAAGACGCAAGCGGATGGTGCCATGCCAATATCTCCGCGCTTTCGCTGATTGTGATGAAAGCCAAGGTCGGCGAACTGAACAGGCTGCAGGACAGTGCCGTTGAATCTAGTCTTCTCATGAGAGTGCATAAGGATTCTGCGGGCGACCCACTGGCCGTTATCGTGTTCGGAGAGAAGGTGTTAGTCAACCCTATGACCTCAAAGCTTTCGCTCTGGCGGTAACTCGCCCATGGGAAACGGCGAGAATCAAGCCCGGGAGTTGCTCGACTCAGGCCACATCCATACAGTTATTGTTGCGAGCATCGACCTGCAAGGGCGGCCGTTCGGCAAGCGGCTGTCGTCACAGGAATTCCTTCGTGTTCTGGAGGTCGGTACCAACGTGTCTTCATGCGCGCTGGGATGGGATTTCTCGCAGTCTGTCGGCATGCAGGTCTCCTTCACCGGCTATCACACCGGTTGGCACGACATTCGGCTCGTGCCCGACCTTGCGACTCTACGCCGGCTGGCGTGGCTTGACGGTACGGCCTTTGCATTCGGAGATCTGTTTGAGATAGGCGGTAAGAACGAGATATCAATCGCGCCGCGGACCATCCTCAGGCGTCAGCAGGCAGCGCTTGCGAGTGCCGGCCGCTTTGCCCAGGTCGGGACGGAGTTAGAGTTCTTCCTGTTCGAGGGCGACTATGAGTCCAGCCGGAGCCGATCCTGGCGTGAACTGAAGCCAACGCCCGGTGTTCGGTCCCAAGACCTGATCAACCGTGCCACCAATTCGCTCGAGCCGTTTTTCAGGCAATTGCGCAGCAGCCTGATCGAAAGCGGGATTGAAGTCGCCTTCTCACGTTCCGAGTGGGGCCGTGGGCAATGGGAAATCAACATCCATCATCACAATCCGATGGAGATGGCGGACCGCCAATGCCTTTTGAAGATGGCCTGCAAAGACATCGCGCATGCCTTTGGCCTTAGCGCAAGTTTCATGGCTCGGCCCTCTGCGGCCGACGTCGGGTCTTCCTGCCACGTGCATTGCTCGCTACACGATGCAAACGGACTCAACCTGCTGCGCGAAGGCTCGGTTGACACCAACCCTCTATTGCGCCACGCCATCGGTGGTGTTCTTACTCATCTTCCTGACCTGATGCTTTGGTATGCGCCCACCATCAATTCATATCGCCGCACGGCCAGCAAACAATTCGCGGGCAATGGGAGAACCTGGGGCATAGACAACCGCACCACCACCTGCCGCGTCTGCGGTGACGGCACGGACGCTCGGCGTTTCGAGTTCCGTGTTCCTGGCGCCGATGCCAACCCGCATCTACTACTGGCTGCCGTACTGGCTGCGACTGAGGAGGGCCTGCGGCGACGACTGGATCCTGGACCGCGATGCGAAGGTGATGCCTATGCTCAGGCTCAAGAGGAAGTCCTGCCGACCGCGTTGGAGCATGCCATCCGTCATTTTGAACAAAGCGACTTCACACGCAATTGTTTCGGCGAGCAAGTTGTTCATCACTACTCGGAGCATGCGAGGTTCGAGGTTGCGGAGTTCAATTCATCTGTTACAGATTGGGAATTGGAGCGCTATTTCGAAAGCGTTTGAACAAGGAAGGGGAGCGAAATATGGGTACAAGTCATCCTGTGACTGCGCCACTGCCTGGCGTTCTGGCCACAATCGGCAATACGCCTCTAGTACGTCTGGATCGGTTGGCGCTAACTCCCCTGCACGAGTTGTATGCCAAGGTCGAGGGCTTCAACCCTGGTGGCAGTTCTAAGGATCGCTCGGCGATGGCCATGATCGCCGGAGCTATGCAACGCGGTGAACTAGCAGTTGGCGGCACGGTTGTCGAATCTAGCTCAGGCAACATGGGTGTCGGCTTGGCCCAAATATGTTCCCGATTAGGCCTGCACTTCATCTGTGTGACCGATGAGCGCGCAACTTCTACCCATCTACGGCTGATGCAACTGCAGGGCGCCGAAGTTGAGGTCGTGACGTTGGGCGGGAACTCAGCCCGCAGTCTCCTTGAGCAGCGACTAAGACGCGTCCAGGAATTGCTGCGAATTGTCCCCAACAGCTACTGGCCGAACCAGTACGCCAATGCCGACAACCCAGCGGCACACGAAATCACCATGCATGAGATTGTGCAGGCGCTTACTTACCCTCCCGACCTGATCATTTGCTCTGTCAGCACTTGTGGCACGCTGGTCGGCTGCGCTCGTTATATTGACGAGCAGGGCCTCCCCACTCGAATTATCGCTGTCGACTCGGTCGCCAGTTCTATCTTCGCCAAACCATCGGGCACGCGACTGCTGCCTGGCATGGGTGCAGCCGTGATCCCGCCGTTGATGAAAGAGCCTAACCGCTACGACCTCGTTCGAGTCAGTGATGCACAGTGCGTTGCTGGCTGTCGGACAGTGCTCTTGAAAGAAGCGCTGCTAGTCGGCGGTTCATCCGGGGCAGTGACGGCGGCATACATGGAGCGCGGCCAATCACTGTCAGGCCGACTCACCTGCGTACTGTTGTTTCCCGACCGTGGTGAACGCTACCTTGACACCATCTTTTCAGATGAGTGGGCGCGGCGCAATGGCCTACTACAAGAGGACGGTGAACGCAGTGCCGTGGCAACACCGTGATCATCCTCAGCTCGCGCGAGATTGCTGCTTTGCTCGCATCCCGTGAGCGTGAACTGGTAGAAGTTGTCAAGTTTGCCTACCTTGCGCATTCGCGCAAGCACACTAGCCTGCCCCATTCCGTCTTCCTCCGGTTTCCGCACAGTGATGTCAACCGTATTATCGCCTTGCCAGCCTACCTTGGAGAGGAGTTCAACGTCGCAGGTGTCAAGTGGATTTCGTCATTTCCCGGCAATGTGCGAAACGGGCTACCGCGTGCCTCTGCAGTCATCGTGTTGAACGACATGCGAACCGGCGTTCCGATAGCCATGCTGGAAGGCGCCCTCATTAGCGCAAAACGGACGGCGGCCAGCGCTGTCCTCGCAGCTGGCTGGCTCTGCGAATCCAGTCCGCCAAGAACAATGGCATTTCTAGGCGGTGGCCGGATCAACCAAGAGATAGCCGGGTTCGTTGGCGCGCTGATGCCCAGTATCGAGTCTATAGTCCTCTTTGATCCAGACGGCTTGGCCGCGCATAGCTTAGCGAATGAAGTCGGCCAGATCATGCCGCGATGCGAAGTCACCATAGCCTCCCGGCTACCCGAAGCCATTGCACACGCCGACCTGGTATCTATTGCAACGACCGCCTCGCGTCCTTACCTCGACGATGCGGCGAGCTTCAAGCCGGGTGCGGTGGTGCTCCACGTCTCTCTACGAGACTTTACGGCTGAGGCGATTCATAAATGTTGGAACCTGGTCGACGATGTGGACCATGTTTGCCGAGAGAGCACCTCTCTGCACAAGGCGGCGATTGAAGCTGGCCATCACCATTTCATTGCCGGTACGCTGGCAGAGTTAATCGAGGGCCGGCTCGAACAACCAGTCTTTCCGACACCGACCTTGCGGGTGTTCAGCCCCTTTGGATTAGGGGTTCTGGACCTCGCCGTGGCTTCATGGGTGGTCAAAGCCGCGGAGGAGCGAGGCCTAGGACAAAGGTTCGCTTTCACGGAATAAACGTAAGCGGTCAATAGACCACCCCCCTTGCGGCCCATACCCATCGTGATGGGCACGTCGCACCCGTGATGGGCGAGCGAGAATCACGGTCGTTGCCGTATCCCGCATTCAATCGATGGCCAATCCATTTGCCCCGCTATCCGAGGAAGAGTTCGACGAGCTTAACCAGTTCCTGCTTTACGACGTCGATACGGAAGAGTGAAACGGCCCCCTGATTCACCGGACACGGACTATCGCTTATCTTACGGATAGGAATAGTGTTGCGGCCGACGCGAAAGTGAGCCAGATCAGGGGGCCGTTCCGACGAAGCTGTGAGCCACCATTTCGAGACACCATGAGCGTTCATGAGCGTTCATGAGCGTTCATGAGCGTTCATGCGCGTTTGCCCATATTGGACTGGCTCAAAGACCTGTCGGCACATTGGCTCATTTCTGGCTCGGCGCCAACACGAAGCCCCATAGAAAGCCGCTCAAGGCATTGGCAGCCGATCAAAGAGCAGCTAGCATTCAAAAAAAAGGAGCCAGCGACAACGCCAAACAGTTCGTGTCTGCTGCGTTTCGTCTCCTTCCAGAATGGGCCGTGCAGGAGGGGTCTGGTCCTGGGCGAATCGAATCCGCGACGAATCTACAGGGACCTGCCGCGATGCAAGAGGACACTGTTGGGGTGCCAAGGTCGGAGCAAAGCCGCCACCATGGCGGTAGCGCTGCTGCGTTTCGAGCGTCGCCTTCTCCACGGTCCGATGCCGCCAGCAACTTCTTGGTGTCACCACCGGCGGTGTCACTGCCCAAAGGTGGCGGTGCAATGCGCGGCATCGGAGAGAAGTTCTCGGCCAATCCAATTACTGGTACCGGCTCCATGTCTGTCCCGGTTACGCTGTCGCCAGGACGGGGCGGGTTTGGACCCCAACTGGCACTGAGCTATGACTCTGGCTCCGGCCAGGGCACGTTCGGGCTAGGTTGGTCGCTTGCTTTGCCGAGCATTAGCCGAAAGACCGAGAAGGGCCTCCCGCGCTACCTGGATGCGGATGAGTCTGACGTGTTCCTCTTGTCTGGCGCCGAAGACTTGGTACCTCTTCTTGACGACGCTGGCAATCGCGTTGTTGATGCCGCAGTTCAACTCGCGGGGCAATGGTACCGAATCCATCGATACCGACCTCGCATCGAAGGGCTCTTTGCTCGCATCGAGCGGTGGGTGGTCGACGGGGAGAGCAAGACCTCGTTCTGGCGCACGATCAGCCGCGACAACATCACCACTTGGTATGGCAAGGACGATGGCAGCCAAGTCGTCGACCCTGCCGATCCGAGCCGGGTCTATCAATGGCTGATCTGCCAGACGCATGACGACAAGGGCAACGTCGCGGTCTACCAATACATTCTGGAGGATGCTCGCAATGTTGACACGAGGACGGTGTGGGAAACCAATCGCCAGGATGCGGCGCGACAATCGAACCGCTATCTGAAGCGGATCTTGTACGGCAATGTCGAGCCCTACTTGCCCAAGCTGGACTCCTTGGCCGTTGACGCGCTGCCACAGACCTGGATGTTCGAAGCTGTATTCGACTATGGCGATCACCAAGGACGCGCCGAGGACGGAAGGTTCCCTACCCCGCAGCCCGACACCGACTGGGCTTCGCGAGACGATGCATTCTCCAGTCACCGCGCCGGCTTCGAAGTTCGGACCTACCGCCTTTGTCAGCGCGTGCTGATGTTCCACAACTTCCCTAAGGCGCAGGAAGTCGGCCAAGGCTGCCTCGTTCGTTCGACGGACTTTGAGTACGACAAGCCAGACGCACTGCTCGATGCCTTACACACTGGGTACGCCACGCTGCGGCGCGTTCGCCAGCGCAGCTACAAGAAGGTGGTTCCGGCGGCTATGCCCAAGTACAAATGGAGAGAGCTGCCGCCTGTGCAGTTCGACTACAGCCAGCCTGTCGTCAGCCAAGTTGTGCATATCATCGATCCGGTTCAGCTTGAAAATCTGCCGGTAGGCGTTCAAGGTCCCGGCTACCGGTGGATTGATCTGGATGGGGAAGGACTCTCTGGCGTTCTCGCCGAACAAGCCGGCGGGTGGTTCTACAAAGCTAACCTTGGTGATGGCCAGTTCGGCGCCATGCGCCAAGTGGCGCGCACCCCTGCGATGGCCGTGGCTGACGGCAGTCGAACACAGTTCATGGACCTATCCGGGAACGGGCAGATCGACCTCGTTGAATTCGACGGCGCGACGCCTGGCTTCCATGAGCGCGACCGCGACGACGGCTGGAAGCGACATGTTCCCTTTGCCAACCTTCCAAACATAGATTGGCAAGATCCCAACTTGCGTTTCGTGGACCTGACTGGCGATGGCCACGCCGACGCGCTGATCACAGAGCAAGAGGTATTCACCTGGTATCCCTCGCTCGACGAACGGGGTTTCAGCGCCGCTCAGCAAACCCGCCTGGCGCCGGATGAAAACGCGGGGGCGAGCATCGTTTTTGCTGATGGCACCCAGACCATCTTCCTGGCCGATATGTGCGGCGACGGCCTGACCGACCTCGTGCGCATCCGCAACGGCGAGGTGTGCTATTGGCCCAACCTGGGGTATGGCCGATTCGGCCGCAAGGTAACCCTCGGCAACTCGCCTCGCTTCGACCATGTTGACCTGTTCGACCCTAGACGAATCCGCCTGACAGACATCGACGGCAGTGGCCCCATCGACATCATCTACCTTGGCCGCGAGGGTGCGAAGCTTTACTTCAACCGATCCGGCAACAGCCTGAGCAATCCACTCACCGTCAATCTGCCGGTTGCCACCGAAAACCTCGGCGCCGTGCAGGTCGTCGATCTGTTTGGCAACGGCACGGCATGCCTGGTGTGGAACTCGCACTTGCCGGCCGACGCCAGCCACCCCGTTTGCTACATCGATCTAATGGGCGGCATGTTGGAGTCCATCGAACGCCATCGCCAGCACGAAAAGCCGCACCTGCTGATCAAGGTCGACAACAACCTCGGCGCCACCACTGACATCGAATACACACCGTCCACCCGCTTCTATCTGCAAGATCAGCAGGCCGGTCAACCTTGGATCACCCGGCTACCCTTTCCGGTGCATTGCGTCAGCAAGGTGACGGCACGCGACAAGTGGCGCGGCACAGCATTTAGCAGCACCTACAGCTACCACCATGGCTACTTCGACGGCACCGAGCGCGAATTTCGAGGGTTCGGCCGTGTGGAGCAGCTGGATGTGGAAGACTTTGGCACCTTCGCGGCAGGCAATGTGGGCAGCCCGTGGATCACCAAGGACCAGACGCTTTACCAGCCACCGGTGAAGACGATCACCTGGTACCACACCGGCGCGGCGCTCGAGCGGCAGCGCATCCTGAGTCAGTTCGAGCACGAGTATTTTCCGCAGCGCTTTGCAGCGCGCCTGCCTCAAGGACCTGGCGCCTTCCGCGAGAAGCGGCTGCCTGAGCCGGAGTTATCCAGTGACCTCAGCGCGGACGAGTGGCGCGAGGCCCTCCGTGCCTGCAAAGGCATGGTGCTGCGGCTGGAGGCATACGAGTTGGACCTGGGCGATCTGGTCGCCATGCCATCCAAGCACACTCCGGTTCGCCTCTACTCCAGTGCCACGCACAACTGCCACATCCAGCGCTTGCAAGCACGGGGCACCAACCTTCATTCCGTGTTCCTGGTCACGGAAAGCGAAGCGCTGACTTATCACTATGAGCTGCCACTTCCCAAGGATCAATCTGCACTCAAGCCTGATCCGCGGGTCGCCCACACCTTGAATCTGAGCCACGACGATTTGGGTAACCCGCAGCAAAGCATTGCAGTTGGCTATGGTCGCGTCCAGCCAGTTATCTACCCGGGTCTGCCGCGCGCGGAACTCATTGCCCAGTTGCAGGCTGAGCTTCACGTCGCGTATTCCGAGTCGCACTACACACAAGACATCGTCACGCCCGCACGGGCGGGCGATGCGAGCCCGATCCGCCACCACCGGCTGAGGCTGCCGTTTGAGGTGCTGGGCTATGAACTCAACGGCATTGCCAGGTCCGATGCCGACTACTTCAGCCTTGCGGATTTTCGCAAGTTGCATCTGAGCGATGTGTACGGCCCGCAACCCAGCCATTTGCCACCACCGATTGCTGTCGCCTTCAAGCAATACCATGAGGTGGCTGATGGTGCCGTACCACAACGACGCATCGTCGAGCATGCGCGCAGCGCGTACTTCGATGACGCAAGTGATGAGAAACCGCTCGACAACAAGAAGCCCTTGCCCTTCGGCAAGCACGGCCCCCGGGGGCTGAAGTTTGAAGACTACAAGCTTGCACTCACAGCCGACCTGCTGAGCGCTGTCTTTCGCCAAGCAGATGCTGCGGGTCCGCTTAGCGACAAGCTGGCCTGGGAGGCGCTGCCTGCAGAAGGCAACCGCCCCGCTCGCACGGCGCTGGACTTGCTCGATGACATCACGGTTAGCGGGTATTGGCCGGGCTCTGAAATCGGCATGCATTCCAGCGAATACTGGATGCGCTCTGGCACTGCCGGATTCGCCAGCGATGCGCACCGGCACTTTTACTTGCCGGAGAGCTACACCGATCCGTTCAAAAATGAAACCACGCTGCAGTACGACCCGCTCGACTTGTTCGTTGCCGCATCGGCCGACGCACTCGGCAACACGTCGAAGGTCGTAGGGTTCGACTACCGGGTGCTGGCACCTCGCGAGGTACAGGACGTCAACGGCAACCTGTCCGAAGTAGCGTTCAACGTTCTGGGCCTGCCTGCAGCTGCGGCGGTCAAAGGCAAAGGAGACGAGGGCGACAACCTTGCTTCGCTTGATGAGCACCTCGAGCCGAGCCTCGCCGAGCGCATCGCCTTCTTCACGCAAGACTTCAGCATGCCGGTTGCCCGTGGCTTGCTGCAAGACGCAAGCATTCGGCACGTCCACCATTTCGGCGAGACGCTGGCGCCCGATGGGTCGGTCCGTTACGGTCAACATCCTCCGTGCGCTGCAACCATCCAACGCGAGAAGCACGTTGCGAGCCTCGAGCGGGGGCAGAAAAGCCCACTCCAAATCGCATTCGAGTATTCAGATGGCAGTGGCAATCTGCTCCTGAAAAAGGTGCGTGCGGAGGCCAGGCCCACAAGCTCAACAGACCCACAACCAGCCGAGCAGGTGATTGACGACTTCTCGACGGGTCCGTTCGCTTCCAGCTACTTGATCTCAAGCTCTGATTTACCTGTCAACGCCTCAGATAGGGCGGGCGCGACCAGCAGTGAAGTTCTCACAGGGATACAGATGGAAGGTGTGTCAGCCACGACAAGTGAGCTTGTTGGCGAGCCAGGGCGCATTGCCAACCTGCTGGGAGAAGTCGATTCAGACAAACTGCTTCGCGGCGGACGCATTGATGTTGTTCAATCCCAGGCTGGCTCGATGGTCGGCGGCGAGCGCTTTTTGGGAATGTCCTTGTGGGGCGATGCAGGAAAGGCCGCATCATTGGATATCGCAAGTGCCTCCAACGCCTTCGCTTTTTCCAGCGACGTCGGCGCGTATCACCGGTTCGACTGGTCTTACGGCACAACCTACATCCGATACACACCGATCTCGCTGGACCTTGGCAACTACAACGCCTTGCGTTTTCGCTTTCTCAGCGCGCCACGCGGACTCAACTTCAATGTGTTGCTGTACTTTCGAGGTCAGGCCAACAACTATGCCCAACTCAGTTTGAACATCGGGCCGCATGCGGATCCTTTTGATGTCGACTTCAGCTTTGACAGCTTCCGCACGAAGATTGCAGACCCCACTAGGCCGGCAGACTTCTCACTTCTAAGTGGCATATACATCGTTACCCAGAGCGGTGGCTACGTCGGCGACGGCGGAGAAGGGTTTGGGATTGGTGCCATCTCAGCCGTCTCGCTACCGCGGTGGGTGGTCAACGGAAAGACCATCCTCAACAACAAGGGCAAGCCGGTCAAACAGTACGAGCCCTACTTTACCGACTCTCATTGGTTCGAAGAGCCTGTCGAAACCGGCGTCTCACCGGTCATGTACTACGACGCCGCCGGGCGCGTCGTCCGCACCGAGTTCCCTGACGGCACGCTGAGCCGCGTCGAGTTTTCTCCATGGCATGCGAAGACCTGGGACCAGAACGACACGGTTCTGGAATCGGCCTGGTACAAGGCCCGCAATCAATTCGATCCTGCATCACCTTTGCCCGTTCCACTTCCAGGCCTTTCCCCTGTTGACCACGAACAGCGGGCTTGCTGGCTCACCGCGCGCCATGCTGAGACGCCGTCGCTGACTTTGCTGGACAGCCTGGGGCGGGACGTCATCGCCGTGGCGCACAACCGCGTCGAAGATGAAACAGGGCCTCACAAATTCGGCGGCAAGCAGTGGACGGACGACTACTACCTCACGTACACCAAGCTAGACGCGGAAGGCAAGCCGCTGTGGATTCGCGATGCGCGCGACAACCTCGTGATGCAGTACATCCTTCCCAACAAGCCGACTCGGCTGGCAGATCAAGACAACGAGGACATCCCGTCTCGCCCGGTAGGCGGGGCCACTGTCTACAGCGCACCCACCTACGACATGGCTGGCAACCTGCTCTATCAGCACAGCATGGACGCCGGTGACCGTTGGATGTTGATGGACGCTGCCGGCAAGCCAATGTTGGCCTGGGACTTCAACGACCGTGGCCCCGACACGGCGATCCAGGCACGCCTGTACCGCACCGACTACGACCCGCTGCATCGGCCCACCGCGCAGTGGCTCAAGATCGATGCAGATGCGCCGGCTATGGTGGAAGCGTTCGACTATTGCGATGCCGCCTCACCACGCGATGCAGCCGGCCCAATCAGCCTGGCGGATGCGCAGCAGCGCAACCTCATCGGCCAGTCCGTCAGCCACTTCGACCCCAGCGGGTTGGCCACGGTTGAGCGCGTCAGCCTGTTGGGCCAGCCCACCCACGTGACCCGCCGGCTGATCCTGCCGCATTCAGACGGTGACGACGGGCTGCTGAACTGGCACACCGCCGCACGCAACGAGCTGCTGGAGCAGGAGACCTTTCGCCACATCACAGAGTTCGATGCGCTGGGCCGCATGACGCGCTTGTACAACTGGCACCGCGACATCACCTTCGCGCCCGACGGCACGTTTCAAGACACTCCCGGGCAGACCAACAGGGTGGCGGTCTATGAGCCCAACTACAACGAACGTGGCGCGCTGCAAAGCGAGTGGCTGCACGTACGGGCCAGCAAGACCACCCGCGCCGATGGTGCAGTCACCTTCGAACCTGACCCGACCCGAAGCGCCCAGGCCATCGAGCACATCGAATACAACGCAAAGGGACAGAAGCTAAGCCTGAATTTGGGCAACGGTGCCCAAACGCGCTACAGCTACGACGAAAGGAACTTTCGCCTGACCCATCTCTACACGCGGCGATCGGCAGCTAAGTTTCCAGACGATTGCATCAGCAATACCGCCTCACAACCGCGCCCGCAGCGCCCCTGCGGTGTGCAGAACCTTTGCTACTGCTACGACCCCGTGGGCAACATTACCCACATCCAGGACGACGCGCAGGATGCGGTGTTCTTCAAGGGCCAGTTCGTCGAACCCAGCAACGACTACACCTACGATGCGCTCTACCGCCTGACCGAGGCCACCGGACGCGAGCATGATGAGCAGGAGCCCCCGCCACTGCGCGAGGGCCCCTGGCGCCCAGGCAACTTCCCGTCGGGCGACCAGTTGCGCAACTACACCCAACGCTACCTTTACGACCCGGTGAGCAATTTCGTCGAGATGGCGCATGAAGCCGGTGCCGGCAGTTGGACGCGCCACTACAGGACCCAGGCGGACAACAATAGACTGCACCAGACCTGGCTGGGCAACAACACAGAAGATGCTCTCACCCTCCAACACGACTCCCGCGGCAGCATGCTCAACCTGAACCGGCGGGACACAGACGCGCCACCGCCGATCAGAGAGGACGAAAGGTGGGGCCGACAAATTCAGTGGGACTGGCGCGACATGATTCGTGGCTTCGACATGGGCGGCGGGGGCTTGGCCCGCTATCACTATGGCATCGACAAGCAGCGCACACGCAAACACATCACCCGCAACCCGCAAAACGGCGGCACGCTAAAGGAAGATCGCATCTACCTTGGTGGCTATGAGTTGTACCGCCGCCGCAATGCGCAAAACGTTGTGGTGGAAGAAATTGAGTCACTGCATTTATTTGAAGGCGAGCAGCAGGTGCTGCTGGTGGATGACGTGATCTCCGCTGACAACTCACGCCCAGATGGTTTATCAATTAGTGCGAAGACGTTGTTCCGTTACCAGTATAGCAACCATTTGGGCACGGTGGGGCTGGAGTTGGATACTGAGGGTCAGATCATTTCTTATGAGGAATTTCATTCGTATGGGACTAGTGCGTATCGGTTGATGGATAGGGCAAAAGAGGCGCCGCCGAAGCGCTATCGGTATACTGGGATGGGGCGGGATGAGGAGAGTGGGTTGAGCTATCACACGGCAAGGTATTACTCACCATGGTTGGGTAGGTGGGTATCATTTGATCCAGATATCGGCAACTTGCCCGTGAGTCCATATACATTTTGTGCCAGCACCCCTATCTGTAAAACAGACAAATATGGCATGGCCCCAGATGACCCAATATTAACTCGGTCAGATTTAGTTTTGACGAATGAGCATACTTTACCTAAGAGTAAATTTCCAAACGAAGCAGTCAATCCATTTAATTTAACCACATATACGGCAAGAGAAAATAGTTTTAAAGGTGTCAAATCTGTAAGTCCAAGACCGCCAGTCGAACCGATTAGCCTGAAAAACGCGAAATTAAACGGTAAACAGGCCTTTTCTAAAGCTGGACAAAAAATGCTGCAAGCTTCTCATGGAGACACAAATGAGCTAAAAGCAATTTGGGATAAAGCATCAACTTCTAAATCAGGTGGAGGAAAGGTTGGTTACGACACCGCTGCAACTAAATTTAACAAGCTGCATTTAACCGATAAAAGTCCTGAAATGAGCCTATTAAAAGAAGTTTATGCAGAAGCAAATATAGTAATTGATCCTAAAACCGGAGAGCGTTCAATCGACATGAAGCCGTCCAACCGCGCGCTAATGTGGGACGATGCATTAAAGGGTAAGACACAGCCCCCGGCCAATTTATCACCAAGAGTGGCAGATGCCTTTAACCGATTGAAAGCAGAAGGCGTAGCGACCGCGACCGCGACTGCGACTGCAAGCGCACCGTCGCCTTTGTCTCGATTTTTGACCAAGGCTCTAGGCCTTGCAAATTCCGGGGCAAAGACACTTATCACTGTAGCAAGAACCGTAGGAGTGTTGTCCGCACTTCCAGGTGCTATCGCCGCAGCTGATCAATACGGGAACGCTACAACTTCAAGAGATGTATTTGATCCTGACGAGTCACCAGGCATGAAAAAGGCGGGAGTGTTCGCTCTTACCTTAGGGGCCGGATGGTTGGATAACTCTATTGCAGTGGAGAGGGCATTGATCACAGGCTTAGCTGATCAAGGTGGATTCGTGATTATTGATCAAAGCTACTCGTCAAACGGAATGAGCCCTACACAGCATTCAGTGAAGCAATGGGCTTTGAAACCTTAACCTTCCGTTTGACATAATTTACGAGGCCCTTACATTTTGGCACCCACACAAATGCAAATCGCGCCATCCATCGTCAACCTGGTCGAAACCGGTGTCGTCCTGGGTGACTGGGGCATCGTGACTGTGATCGCAGGCGACAAGGGTCATCTGACATTCGGCCGTTTGCAGACCGCCCTGGGCTCCGGTAATTTGGTTGACCTGCTGAATCGCTGCTGTACAAAACCGGCCCCCAACAAATTAAGCCCTGACTGTTAACAAATGCTGCCTACCTAAATCATTAGGCTGCCGCCAATCAAAATCGAATTCCTTTGTTTGAGGAGCAGCGTTTTGACTCATATAATCACTCAAATAGATGCAGGCCTGTACCGCATATCCGGGTCAGTTACGTATTCGGACGGCACACCCGCCGCACATTGCGACCTAGTAGCATTTGACTGCGACTTGGTCGGCGAGCCACTCAAGCTAGGAGAGGGTTCAGCCGACGCGATGGGCGTCTATTTAATGACTTATTCCCCAGAGCTACTCAGCAAGAGAAACAAAACAGTTGCTGACCTGATTGTGAAAGCTATGGGCGCAGAGGGCGAGCTGCTGGCAATCTCGCCGCTCATCCCAGGAGCTGGTTCAGCCGCAGTTGTTGATTTGCTGATAGAACGTACTGCTGTTATCCAATCAGAATATGAACGGCTGAAGGCGGCGATTGAGCCGAGGCTACGCGGCACTGCTTTAAATGATCTCACCGCTGACCAGGTAACCTTCCTCGCAGCAGTTACCGGCCAACATGCAAAGCACATCGAACGACTAGCCGCCAGCGCGCGCTTAGCGCGCGACTTCCCGGCGCATGGTAGTGACGGTCAATTGCCTGAATCAGTACTCTACGCATGGCTCAGTCAAGGCTTGCCCACTGCCGTACCGGAATTGGTCATGCAGCCGCTCACCCGACTTAGGCAAGCGCTTGAGCGTGCTCAGTCGGCCAACATCGTGGCGGCGCCGCAGCCGGCAGAGGTCGACCGATTGCGGGCATCGGGCGCGGATGCGGAACGACGAAACACAATGCCGCGAACGCGCACTGACGTGGGCGATTCCTGGACAGATGCGGCCGCAAACCTGATCTGGAAGCGTCGAGTGGCTCGTGAACTGAGCGCTACAGTGAAAGGTCAGGCTCTCTCAGCCGCTGATCTCTTTCGTGCGCCGACGCAATCCGAAGGGACCGCAGCGACTGCTGTGGCAGCTCTCCTGTCTGAGGAGAAGCTGCACGTCGTGGCAGAGCTGCTTGCGGACGCCGAGACCGAAAGAATGATCGATCCAGACGGACTGGCAGAAAACGGGTTCGAACCGGTCGAGATTGCCCTGACGCTGCGCCTGCTGGCCTTGGCTGCGTTGACGAAGGATCATCTGCCTCTGGTGCATGAACTGCACCACCGTGAAGTGATTGATGTGAACCGGCCATATGGCTCGCTGGCTTACCTCGCACCGTTGCTGGCCGAAGACTGGCGCAGTCTGGTGCAGCGGTTCGACACGCCTGGGGCGTCCGCCAATCGCGACCCAGCCGGCGCCGGTGAGGCACACGCGTCCTATGCAGCCGAGCTGGAGCGGGGTGTGGAACGTTCTTGCCGCACCGCAGTGATTGCTGCACGCATCAAGCAGAACGTTCTCACATGGCCAGGTGTCGCCACGGCCGATCTGATCAACTTCTTCAACACCAACCCAGATTTCGAGTTCGGCAAGCGCTACGTTGATGCCGTGCTGTCTCAGCGAGCCACTGCAGAGCGCGCTGGCATTCGAGACAACCATGCCTTGAGGCGCGATTTGTTGAAGTTGGAGCGGACCGTCAAGCTCACTGACGGTTACCGGCAACAGGGTGTTCTGCTGGCAAAGGGCTTCACTTCCGCACTAGCCATCGCCGGTCAAAGCAGGCGCGCGTTTATCCGTCAGCTCGGCGGCCATCCGGCCATCGGTGAAGAAAAGGCGAAGGAGATTTATGGCACTGCGCAACAGATCGCTTCGACTGCACTGCATCTTGCTTTGAAGTATCGGGCGACTGGCAACGACCCTGCGGTGATGGCGTCGTCCGTCGCAAGAGCAATCCCCAGAGATTCTGACTTGTTGGCAAGTGGCAGGGTTCTGCCCGACCTGCAAACGCTTTTTGGATCGCTTGACGGCTCGTCCAGCGACCCTTGCCTGTCGGTGCTCAGCCCCTCGGCCTATTACGTGGACCTGCTTCAGTTCCTCCAGCGGGTGAGGCTGCCGTCCATCAGCATTTTATCTCCCACACCTAACTCGACTTTCTCCTTCAACGCTGACGAAGACTACGCTGCCGTCGAGGTAGTCGGTGAGTGCGACACCGGGGGCGTGACCGATACATGGATAAAAATCACATCGTCTCAAGAACCTGTGTTGATAGCCGCTGCGTCCCAGTACTCTCGATTGTTCAAGATGCCCGCAGGGCAGCAGACCATCGTGGTCCAGTTGCTGAAGGGATCAACCCCGGACGCCAAGGTCCTTGCCGAAGCCACGCACTCCTTCAATGTCTCAAGAAGGGATCCCGCTGGGCGACTCTTCAATGTTGTACCTTCGGATTCGAAGATCACGATTCAAGACAACGAGGAAGAGTATCGCTTCACTGTGGACGGAGACTACGAAGTCTCAGGGGTGAGCAGGTTCTCAATAACGGTGACAAACAATGTCAATGAGGCGACAGGCGCTGAATTTGGCACCGCAAACAGGTTTCTTGCAGCAACCAGAATCGCATTCGTTGACACAGGGTGGACCTATCGGGTTGAACTGAAAACGGTCGTTGATAGAGTCGAGCGTGTTTTGGATACCGTCACGAGAACGATATTTCTGAGCAAGGCGCCAGTCTCAGGCTCAATAGAGATTACTGACCCAAAGCGAGTTCCGCCGATCAGAGGGCAGCGGGGCCAGGACCGCGATGTGGACGTTGGCGGCAACTTTTCAATATCCGGAACATCTGATTTTCAAATACAACTCGACTCGTCAGACGGAGTAACCAAAAATGCGACTCTCGATCTGGCTAACCGCACCTTCACAGGAACGCTCCGGTACGAACAGCCCGCCAACCCGCAGGATTTTATCCGCGACGTTTCGTTCGCGGCCAAGCTATTCAACGCGCGCCATCCCGACGTGGCCAACGCAACGTGTAACTTCACCATAACATGGCCTGCGAGTGTGCCGCCAGATGAAGTACCGGACGCTCTCTTAGCGCACTCGGAACCTATCGCTGATAACCAGCGGTCCGCGCTTCGAGCGCTCTTGCAGCGGCGCCCCGACCTCATTGACATCGAGCTGTCGTGCGCCAATGGTCAAACGGTGATTCCTTATGTGGACTTGGTGCTTGAGACGCTTGAAAGTGCTGCCGTCGGAGGACTTCCGATCAATCTGAAGATTGAGGCCGCTGAAGTTCCCGGCATCGTCACAGCGCTTGATACCCAGCGCATACCCACGCAGCTTCAAGCAGCACTGCAAAGGGCCGTTGGTGTTAAGTCAACTGAACTTGACCGCGTTGATGTGTTGAAGGCGAGTTCGCAATGGCAGCTCACAGGCAAGGGATACCGCATTGCAATCTCCCGGGGCGAAAGCACGACGCTCGTCCTTGACTGGTTTGTGCCTCAGACTTCTGATGGCGCCGAGCAGATCGCAAGTGAGCCAGAGCACGCAATCGGACAGGCGTACGAAAGATTGAGCAGCGCCGGCTATCCCTGGACAATGCCCTTCGATCTGCCCTGCGAGCAGTCTCGCATCTTTCTCTCGCATCTTGGCGTCTCGCGGGCCCTTCTCATGGAGACGTTCGACCGCAGCACTCGCTTTCAGGCCCCGGAAAATGCCCCGCTAACGAGCGCGAACGCTCGCTCGGCGGTTGAAAGACGGGGGTTCACTTCCGCCGAGATGCGGATCATCTCAGGCGAGCAACAAGGCACGGGCACCGCAGGTGACCCGGACTCGGGGCTTTGGAACTTCTGGGGCTTCAAGGCGGCTGAACTGTCGCCCAGCAATTCGATCCCCGATCCCCGTGACAGCACCAAACGCATTGAGCGGGGGCATTGGGTCAACGTCCTGATGGGCTGGATTGATGAGACTGGCACAGTGCAGTGCGGCGTGGGCGTCTTCCTGCAACAGTCTGGCCTTACTTACGATGAATTGCGCGAGTTGTTGGAGATGCGCTTTGTCAATACATCTGACGATAGAAGCCGAGTCGCCACGCCGACCATCCTGACAGACGGTGATCTCGAAGGCGCTGACCCCACCGAGCCAGCATGGAGTGAGTTGTCGACCATCCGCGCGGGGCTAATCGAGGATGAAGAATGGGTCCTGCATGTCGAACTGGGCACGGTCCAGCTTGAGGACACTAACCGCCAAGTGCGCAGCAGCGACCTGAACCGCGCCAGGCTGGTGACATCGAGAGAAGAGGCCGATGTCGTGGCAGTGCTCAACCGCATGCACATTTTCGTCAGGCTGTGGCGAAAGATCGGCTGGCCGATGCGCGACCTGGATCAAGCGCTGGCCTTCGCATCGCGTCCAGGCGGAGCCCTCTGGCCTAAGATTGCCAGCGACGTGATCGCGGTGATTGACCGCTTCGAATTGTTGAATCGCGATCACTATGGTCGTTCCGAGCATGCACTCAGCCTGTTCGCCACACATCGATACCGTGACCGCACCGCGACCGGCGAGCCACTGCTCGAGTGCCTGTACGAGAGGTTGTTCCTCAACAAATCGATCGCCAATCCGCCGGACCCGGCTTTCGGCTTGAACGCTGCGCGAAACGAACTTGTTGACCCGCAAGCGAACGCCCGTGATCACCTCCCCCACATCGCGGCAGCGTGTGGGCTTTCGCTTCAAGACACGTCCTTGCTTCTCGATTGGCATGGCGAGGATCCCAAGCTGAATCTCGTCCTTTTGTCCTCAATGTTCTGGTCCGGCTTGATTGTGCGGACCAAACAAATAGAGGTTCAGGCCCTGCTTGATGTTCTCAGCCTGAGGATGGCCGACAGCATGGCGTCAGTGTGGAAGGATCCGGAGGGCAACGTAGCGATCCAACAAGCCGTCGAACTTGGTCTGAAATTTGAAACCAGCACTCCCGGCGAGGTCAACACAATCCGCTTTTGGAAGCCCCAAGGTGAAACCGGCGTTCACGTCGGTCGGCTCTGGAACGTGGCGGGCAAGCAGTTGGCTGAGGTCCACTTCCGCCACGAGTCCTCTTCCGGCTGGCAGGAGCAGCGCCTGCCTCATTCGGTGCGCATTGAGGCTCGCACGGTGTACATCGTCTCGGTTAATGCGAATACATCGTACGCGTTCACTGAGAACGGCGTGGCGCGGGCCCAGGACGGCTACCTTACCGTTGTTGGCGACGGCCAGAACGGTGTGATTGGCGAGGCGGGCAGATTCCCGACGAACTCACAGAACAGTACGAACTACTTCCGCGACGTCGGCTTCGTGGTGCACGGGGTTATCTCTTCCAGAGTACTGATCGTCGAGAATATTGAAGCTGCTGGCTTTACACCGCGCGAAGCATTGCGCCTGCTATCGCACAAGCAGTCGCTCGCTGAAGCGGGCGAGGAAGAGAAGTCTACTTCGCGTCTCCTTGGTGAATTGCGCCTGGAACTCGCCGCCGTCACTGGAACTGCGTCGTCCCAGCCAGAGTCCGAACAGATCGAGCAGCAAAGGACCACACTCGTACGAAATCGCCTGCAGGCGGCTTTCGGCATGGCGTCAAGCACCATCGGAAAGCTGCTCAGCGAGTGGCTCGTTTCGTCGGCAAATGACTCGTTGGGCTTTGCAATCAATGACTTTCTCAATGCCGACTTCGTGTTGAGCGATCCGTCAGATCCCGTGACGTCCGAGTGCTTCCCTCAGCTGTTTCGAACTTGTGCCCGCCTGGCCAAGGTGGCCGCGCTTGTGATGAAATTCAAGCTGACTGACGTGTCGCTGTCATGGCTCTTTGGATCGTCTGCGGGCCCGCTTGGATGGCTCAACCCGAACCGTTTGCCGGCCGCGTCCGACGAGTCGCCGGAGTCGTTTAGCCCTCTGCTGCGCGCCGTCAATCTCTTTCGACTGCGGGATGCCATGCCCGATGGAGAGGCCTCGCTGGCCCGCATCTTTGCCGTCGCCGCAGATGGCGCCGCGAGTCGCGAACAAGTGCTTGAGCAGGTGCATCTGGCAACCGAGTGGAACCTCGAGGACCTTGCCGCCCTGCTCGGCCCGCGTGGCTTCAACTTCCCTGATGCCGATGCACTCAAGGCCGCCATGCAGTCCGAGTACGTGCTGAAGCGCCTCGTCGAATGCTTTGCGGTGATGCGCCGCATCGGCGCGACTGCGCAGCAGTGTCTAGCCTGGTCCCTGGCTGACGTCAACCTCACTGCCGCGGCGGACATTCGCCGCCTGGCGCGATCCCGCCATACGGAGAGCGGCTGGGCCGCAGTGTCGAAGCCCTTGCGGGACACGCTTCGTGAGAGGCAGCGCGCTGCCCTGGTGGCGTATCTGTCAGGCCGCGATCAATTGCGCGACAGCATCGATTTGTACGACCGGTACCTCATTGATGTCGAAATGCGCCCTGCGGCGCAGACATCGCGCATCAAGCAGGCCTGCGCGTCGGTGCAATCGTTCGTTCAGCGCTGCCTCTTGAATCTGGAGCCTGATGTGCCGCCCGAGGCCATCGACGCCGAGCAGTGGGTGTGGATGAAGAACTACCGCGTCTGGGAGGCAAACCGCAAGGTCTTTCTCTTTCCCGAAAATTGGATCGAGCCGGAACTGCGGGATGACAAGTCCGAGGTGTTTCGTCAGCTTGAAAGTGACCTGCTGCAGAGCGATGTTAACCACGAGGCAGGCCTGGAAGCCTTCAAGGCTTACGCGGAGAGGCTCGGCGACATTGCTCGATTGACGGTCGTCAGCATGTGCGACGAATCGGCCGATGATGGTCTGCGTATCGTGCATTTGCTGGGTCGTGACGGAAGCTCGCCGCATCGACACTACTACCGCCAGTGGCGGATTCCACCCCATTCAGACGCGGGATACTGGACGCCGTGGGAGGAGGTGGTGGCGGGAATTGACAGCGAGCACGTGTTGATCTTCAAGTTCGCAGGCGCAATTCACGTCGCTTGGCCCACAGTAGTAGCCGAGGGTGACCAGAAGGCGATGAAGATCACCATGAATTTCGTACGCCATAAGCGAACAGGTTGGACAGCACCGAAGCGCGGACAAGGGCAGTTGTGGTGGGCCTCGCCGCCAAACATTGACCAAGCCCGCGGGTTGGCGTTTCGGCTGGTTCAGCACGGCTCGGATGAGTTGCGAATCATTTGCCGAGGAGCGGTGGAGTGGACGACTGCGGTCACTCCAAGACCCTTCGCTCTGCAGATCGTGCCTTACAAGCGCCCTGAGAATACTGCCGGTAGGCCTCAAGTCGCCTCGGTTCATGTCCGCAACCTGGCCCGATACCGCGACACGTTTGGCAGAATCTACCACTGGGTAGCGACGGATCTCGATGTCACGCTGGACGCAACGCTATCACCCAGGGGAGTTGCGTTTGGAACAGGAGAAGGCGAACAGGGCGAACTCAAATTCGGAAGTGATCGTCCCCTGCTGGAGCATCTCGTCACTGAGGAATCGGCTTTACCCGGGGACCCGCCTGATGACGCCAGGCGTGTGGCTTCTCTCAGATTCGGCGTTGGCAGGGCCGATTCCAATGGCCAGTACGAAGCCCTGAGCACGCGCGAGAGCTTCAACGTATCGTCGATAGACAGCTTCTCCTTGATCGGCGATGCAGTATTCGAGATCGTCCGTCCGGATAAGATGAGCGAGGTACAAAAAGCACTCGTCTCGCCTGACCGACCACTACCGGTCACCGCGATTGTCGGAAGCTTTGTTCTGACAGACCTTGCTTTGATAGCAATGAGCGAAGTGCAAGTTTCCGAAGAGGCCGTGGCGATACCTTATAGAAATACCGATGACTATTTGTCGATGTATCGCGAAGTCGCCGGGATAGAAAGCCCAGCAGAACTTGATTCGGGCCTTGAGCTGCAAAAGGCCACTGCGGGAAGATTCGTAGCTACGCCACCGTTGTTGTCGAGCAGCCATCCGGCATTCGTTTCAGCCTACAGTGACGCTAGCTATGACTTGATCTTGCGCCGTCGCGCCCCAGTGCCTGACGGCAATCCCTTGTTCAACGTTGTGCCTTCCTCTTGCCTTTGGGGAACCCAACTGCGCCGCGCCCTTGGCAATGGCAAGCTGATCCATGCAATGGAGTTGCAGCAGTCATTTGCGGCCATCCAGATTATGAATGGCACTGCCATTGATGCCGAGAAGAGCTATTCGTCCATCAGCATCGGCTTTGATGCCGATTTGCCGTGGAGCGTCTACAACTGGGAGACGTTCTTTCACGTTCCGATCATGGTGGCGACACAGCTCACCGGGAATCAGCGCTACGAAGAAGCGCAGCGCTGGTTC
Source organism: Aquabacterium sp. CECT 9606 (assembly GCF_918741295.1). Taxonomy (GTDB): domain Bacteria; phylum Pseudomonadota; class Gammaproteobacteria; order Burkholderiales; family Burkholderiaceae_C; genus Aquabacterium. The sequence goes on along the minus strand of NZ_CAKKNB010000003.1, from coordinate 583,658 downwards.
CATCTCGTGTTCGATCCGATGTCGGACAGAGAAGGCGATGATGCACGACGATTCTGGCGCTTTGCGCCTTTCCAGAGGCTCGGCGCCTCGGGCATGTCGATTGAACAGGAATTGCTTCATCTGGCTGCAGGCAGCACCAAGTTGCAGGATCAGATAGCTGCATGGCGAGAGGTCCCTTTCCAACCGCACGCAATTGCGCGCGCGCGCCCGAGGGCCTACGAGTTCTTCGTGGTGATGAAGTACCTGGATAATCTCATCGCGTGGGCTGACAGGCTGTTCCTAACCGACACCATCGAAAGTATCAACGAGGCGACCCAGCTTTACTTGTTGGCCTCCCGAATCCTCGGGCGACGACCCTCGCGCGTTTCGGTCGGCACGATGGCGGACGTCAGGACCTATCGAGAACTCCAGGGTATCGATGACTTCTCCAATGTGCTCGTCGAATTGGAATCTATGATTCCAGCAGCCAGTGGAGTCAATGTTGGCAACAATGTGGCCAGTGCGTCATCTAGCTTCTGGGGCCTGTATTTCGGCATTCCAGCCAACCATGAGCTTTCGAGCTATTGGGCTACGGTCGAGGACCGCCTATTCAAAGTGCGCAACTCGTTGAACATCGAAGGTACCGCGCGACAATTGCCTCTGTATGAGCCCCCTATCGATCCCGCAATCCTTGTTCGGGCGACTGCGGCTGGCGTCGATATCGCTTCTGTCATCAGCGACTTGCAGGGACCGATGCCCTTCCACCGGTTCAACATGTTGATCCAGAAAGCGCTAGAACTCGCCAATGAAGTCAAGGCACTCGGGTCCAGCCTCTTGTCGTCGATCGAGCGACAGGATGGCGAGATGCTGGCATTGACGCGATCAACGCATGAAGTCGCAATGCTGAAGTTGATCAGATCGGTAAGACAAAGCCAAGTGGATGAGGCGTTACTGAACGCCGCTTCGTTGTGCAAGACTCGGGAGCTTATTGCTACTCGATATATTCAGTATCAACGCTTGCTTGGAAAATCATCCGCCACCATACCGGCTGAAGGCGTGATCGCGCATCTCGAAAGTACACCCGAACGAGCCACTGCCGCCGCGCAGGCAGCCGGCGGTGACACAGGTGGTTTGGCACTAACGACGAGTGAGAACGAGCACTTGCGCTGGCTCAACGTGGCCAACGACCACACCATTGCCAGTGGACACTGGCAGACGGCTGCTGGGATTGCGCACGCATTCCCCAACTTTACAATTGGTTCAGACCCGTATAAGACCACGTTCGGTGGTTCAAATATCGGGTATTCACTCGGCGCAATTGGCAGTGCTGAGGGAGTCGGCGCTAGCACCGCGAGTTTCCAAGGCAACCGCAGCGCAACTATCGGCGGCCACAAGCGCCGTGTTGACGAGTGGGCTTTCCAGTCTAACTTGGCGGCCAAAGAATTGGCGCAGGTCGACATGCAGATCGCCGCGGCAGAACTGCGCGCAGCGATCGCTGAACTGGAAGAGAAGAATCATCGAAAGCAGATCGAGAATGCCGACGTAATTGACACTCTGATGCGCGACAAGTTCAGCAACCAGCAGCTCTTTCGCTGGATGAGCGGTCAGGCGGCAGGGCTGCACTTTCGTGCCTTCCAGATGGCGCTTGCGGCGGCACGGCGGGCCGAAAAGGCCTTTCGCTTTGAGCTTGGCCTCGAAGACAAAGACTCGAACTTCATTCAGGTAGGCTATTGGGACAACCTCAAGAAGGGCCTGATGGCCGGAGAGGCATTGGCGCTCGACATCCGGCGCATGGAAGCAGCTTTTCTGGAGAAGAATGAAAGGGAACTCGAGATTACAAAGCACGTCTCGCTGCGTCAACTTGACGGCGAGGCACTGATGGTCTTGCGAGCTACGGGTGAGTGTTCTTTCAAGTTGCCAGAGGTGCTGTTCGATCTGGACTTCCCAGGGCACTTCATGCGCCGGATCAAGAGCGTCAGTATCTCTATGCCGTGCGTGGTGGGTCCCTACACCAGCGTCAGTGGCACGCTGAGCTTGACGAAGTCCTGGCTACGCCGATCGAAGCAAGTGCAGGGGACATACGCGGACGAATCCAACTTTTCGGCCGCTTACTTGGCCCTGCAGCCGATCGCAACCAGTTCGAGCCAAAACGACAGTGGCCTGTTCGAGCTGAATTTTCGAGATGAGCGGTTTCTTCCATTCGAGGGTGGTGGAGTGATCTCGGACTGGACGTTTGCATTGCCAAAGGAGTTTCGCGCATTCGACTACTCAACGATTTCGGATCTTGTGGTGCACGTTCGATACACCTCGCGTGACGGAGGAGAGCCATTGGCGAAACTGGCGACCCAATCGCTTTCGGCTCAGCTCAACGCACTCGTGCGCGGCGACGGCAAGAGCGGTCTAGTCAATCTGATTTCAGTTCGGCAGGATTTTGCGGCGGAGTGGCAGCAGGCAAAACGTCAGCCGCAAGCGCCGGTGACACTCCAACTCAGAGACGAACTGTTCCCGTTCATGTTTCGATCACGGCTGAATGTGGGACGGGTAGCCACGTTCGCTTGGATGGAGCTCGACCAGGAGGGCCAGTGGAGACTCTCGAAGTTTGAGGAGGTGATCGTCAAGGAAGGAAACGGTGCGCCTACTGTGGCGATTCCCAGGAACGTAGCCGAGTCCGTTGACGATCCATGGTTGATCGTCACCTTTGACGTTGTGATTTGAGGGTTTCCCGAGGGGTCAGCCACAAGTGGGAATCTGAATCATGGATCCGAAGCTCACTCCCCGATGTCACCGCCATGGGACGACGACCCGATCCTTGATTCGTCTGGCAACTGCCGGTTCGAGCAACGGGAAGAATGTCAAACCGCTCTGGACTTCTAAGTTCGATATGGAAACGGCGTAGTCGTCGAGCTGGATCGATGCCTGGCCGTTCTCTAGATTGGGTAAGATCACAGCAAAGACGTCGGGCGACTCGTGGCCCCTAGCCACTGCAACGATGCGGAAGAAGTGTGAAGGCACGGGGATTCCGTTGTTGATCGTATTGGGCAATCCAGGAGAACCTGCATCGCTCAAGTAAAGGGGACCCGCAATCACGAAGGCGCGTTCGCCACGCGCAAGCACCTGGGAACGGACGCGTTGTTCGAGGGTCGCCCAAGCAGTTCGATTGAGCCACGGGGTTTGCGGCGCTACCGTTGACATGTAGAAAGCCTCCGCCACTGCGACTGGCCCCTTGAAGAACAGATCAGCTGGAGAGATGAGGTGGCCTCGGTCGTACCCGGTTCTCGTGTAGTCGCTCGGTCGCGCTTGGACGTCCGGCGCAATAGCCGGATCCCTGATGAATTGCTTATCTCGGAGAACCCGCGATTGAGTTGAGCCGATAGAGTAAGCAACCCATCGCGGCAGGCGCTTGACCGGGTCGAACCCGAGCACATAACTGAAACGATTGACGACGATGGCAGCTTCCGGCACCCCCCACGGAGCATTGGCAGCCTGCAGTGATCGATCTCCCCTTTCGTCGACACCGGCCAGGTAGGAGCTCTGAATCTGGGTGATCGGTACGGATCCGCCGCCGCGCGACAATGCGATGCGTCGCTCGGCGGGGATCTGAGCGACATCGATCGCCAGTTGGGCAGGCAAGCGGTCCAGTGTGTAATTGCCGCCAGTGACGAAGGGGGGTGTAGCGCTCGCAATGTCGACCTGATAGACGAGTGTCGTCGGTGCCGTCACAGAGCGGAAAACAGCACCTCCATCGTCACCCACGACCTCGCGATGGGTCAATCCGTCCGTTCGCGTGTGGACGAGGATAGCCGTGCCAACAAGGTGCTTCCCAGGTAAGTCGACCCGATCATAGACGCGCACCTCGAAATAGTTTGTGGGTGCTGGCCTGGCCCCGTATGCGCCGTAGCCGAGCCCGACCACGACGAAAGCCAGAACAGCCAGCGACTCGGTTGCGCGTCGTTCGGTAGCGAGGGCAAAGTCGTGAACAAGACGAAAGCTTTGTTGATGCCAAGCGTCACCCTTGCCGAGATAGAAGCCCGACAGCAGTGCGGCGTATCCAAGGATTGCGCCAATTGCCGCAGACCACCAGCCGGTACCCAAGAAGTGAAGCCAAGCTGCCACCGCAAAGATCGCGAGGGCCAGGAGAACGAGGCAAGCGGCTCGAAGGATTGTTAGCATGGCTCAGGCAATGTTGTCGCATGGAGCATATTCGATTCGAGCGCTTTGGCCGACTTGTCACTGGAGGAGGACCTCGCCGACCGAAAACTGACCACCTAAAAAAAGAGGTGGCTCAGAGTAAGCAATGGGATGGACGCACCCACCCGATGACGGCACCACCAAACGGGTCTGTGCTTTAGGGGAACAGGTAGGGGAACAGCGATGTTTTTGACTTTGATAACCCAGGCCACATCAGGGCTTCATTGAAGTGTTCAATCCCCATCAGCCACCCCATTGAAACAATTGATGACGGCCCACAAAGGCCCAAAACCCCTAAGTAAATCAATGACTTAGGGGTTTTTTTATGCCTTGACGGCTCATGCCGTGTCATTGTATCCCGCTAAAATGAGGGGAACATATTGGGGAACAGTCAGGCTTGTGCCGGCCAATGTGGAGCTTGTTCCCCTATGGTTACAACCTTCAGCGCTCTGTCCCATTGCGAAGTGAGTTGCGGGTCATCATCTGGGTCATTCGGCAGCGGGGAAGTCCGGCTGGCCAGCAGCATTTCGTCATCTGCTGCCGCTCACTGCAGGGACAAAAACGAACTGCTTCGTGACCGGATAATCTGAGTCGCGCCGTTGGTATTCAATGCCCTGGATTCCACCTCCGGGCGCTGGAAGTGTTTGCCAGGAGTCGCCGTTGGTGAACGGGTTGGCATACAAGGTCCTGATGTGTCTTTTGATGCTCAGGTGCCGCTTGTCTTCCAGAAGGTCTTCCAGCTTGCTCGGATAGATATGAAGCGACCCGGTGTTGGCGTAGTAGTAGCTTTGAATGGCTTGTACATACTGTTCACCCACCCAATCAAGCTGTGCCATTTTCTGGCGCTCCGCAGTTGTTGTCCATACTTCCGAGATCGCCAGTAAACCGATCCCCATGAAGGCGATGGCCATCAGCACACCAATGTATGTGAATCCGTTTTGGCGGTGCTGTGCGGGGGCCGTCATCCCTTGCTCACCACTGGTTGAACGGTTTGCCGTCACGCCCGACGCCTTCTGCAGCGCTGTGAACGTCGTAGATACCTGGGGTGATTCCATCTGGATGCGGCACCAGCAGCCACGTGTTGTCCTGGTCGGTGATGGGATCGACAGGCACGGCCTGGATGTACCTGGCCGCCACCAACCTGTCCAGTGCCTCGGGCAGCTTGCCGGTGTCCGCGCGGTACTTGTCAATGGACTCGCGCAAGATCCGCAAGTTCGTCTTCAAGGTGGCTTCTTTCGCACGGTCAACCGACTCCGAGTACCGGGGCGCCACGATGGACAGCAGCGTCGCCATGATGGCCAGCACCACGAGTAGTTCAATCAAGGTGAACCCACGATTGTGTGAATGACGCTCACCCTGGGGCATGCTCACCATTTTCTGTAGGGTACGCCATTCATGCCGGCCCCCTCGGATTTGGAATAGATGTCGAAGACGTCCTTACCTGGTTTTGGGTCTTCTGCCGTGCTTTCGTAGCTGCGCAAGCCCCATGTCTGGGCCGCGTCGCCGATTTCTTCAGGCGCGAAGGGGTCCCTGGGCAGTCGGCGAAGAAAGAACAACTTGCTGCCCCTCGGTGATTGCGCATCAACCACCCCGGTGACCAAAACATCCAGGCTGGGCGGATAGCCGCTGGCGTTCACCTGTCTGACGATCTGGCCCGCATCGGTGGCCTTCTTGTGGGCATCCAGGGCGGAGCGAATCTGACGCAAAGACTGGCGCAGCTCTTCTTCTTGCGTGCGCCTGTGTGCGAGTTCAGCCAAAGGTAAGCCAATGGAGGCCAATATCGACACCATCGCCACAACCACCAGCAGTTCAATGAGGCTGAACCCGTTTGGTGGCTGTCTTGAATGGTTGCAAGGCTGCATCGTGGTGGCCTCAGTCAAGGCTTGGGCGAGACAGCAGCCGGAGGCGGCAGGGTGTTGGGGGTGCGACGACGAGGCGGGGGCGCAAAAGGAATGTCGGGTTCAGCCTCAGGTTGCATCGCTGGCGGGGCGGGAGAGGGTGCTGCCGCAGGTGCAATAGCCGTTGTCGGGGCGATCGATTGCGGTGAGCCGTTGTCTGAGGGTGGTTGGGCCATGGAAGCTGGTCCCAAGGTTGGCGCTGCCACTGGGGAAGGCGCCACAGTGCTTGTACCCGGCTTTGGCTCGGTCTGGGTTTTGCCGATACCCAGTTGAATCGGGGCAGCGCCGATGGCGTTTTCGGTGCCTGATGTGAACTCTTGCAGGCCAACACCAGGAACGTCGAGATTGCGAATGATGCGTGGCGTGATCAACAAAACAAGTTCCGTTTTGGAGTCGTGGTCTGAAGAGCGTCCAAACAGTTTGCTCAGCACGGGCAACTCGTTCAGATACGGAATCCCGGTGTTGGATCTTCGATCTTCCTTTTGAATCAGGCCGGCCAACACATTGGTTTCCCCATCATGCACCCGCAACACGGTCGAGGTGTTGCGCGTTCCCAGCCGATACGTCTGAGTACCACTGGTGCGCGTGATGGTGTCGACGATGTTGGAGACCTCCAGGCTCAGCTTCATGGACACATCGTCATCCAATGAAATCGTGGGTTCGATTTCCAGCTTCAGTCCGACATCCAGGTAACTGACGGACTCTGACGTACCCACGTTGGCCGTGTTGGTCACCGTGATCACCGGCACCTTGTCCCCAATCATGATCTTGGCGCTCTGTCGGTTGCGAACGCGAACCCGGGGATTGGCCAGAACGTTGGAGTCCCCCTTCTGGCTTCGCAGTTGGGCCGATACCAGTGGATTGCCAACGTTGACGTTGACCAGGCCACCGCCATGGCGCAGTTCATCAAGTGTGAGTTGGCCGACCACGCCGCTGGCCCCAGTGATCGAGGCGGAAATGGCATCTGGCCATTGGATTCCGATCTCCTGAAGACGGTTGACATTGACCTCCATCACTTCCAGTTCCAGCATGACTTCAGGTTCCACGATGTCGGCCGCGGCGATGAGCTTTTCTGACAAGCGCACAATCTCGGCGGAATCCCTGATCACGATGAGATTCAGGCGTTCATCCACGAACACGTCTTTGGCCTTGGCAATGCCTTTGATCATGGCGGCCGTTTTGTTGACGTCGGCATTGCTCAGGTAAAAGGACCTGACCACCATCTCGCGGTAGTCCGCCGATTTGCCGGCCGTGTTGGGGTAGACCAGCAAGGTGTCGCTGTCCAAGATCCGGTACGCCAGTTGGTTGGTGGCCAGGACCAGGCGTAAGACGTCTTCAACGGGTTTGTCCTTGAACGACATGGTCACCCGGCTGTCTTGGGCCATGTCTTTGTCGAACAGGTAGTTCAATCCGGAGGCCAGCTTCAAGGCCTCAAAGACCTGCCGCAGACTGGCGTTGGTGAAGCTCATCGACACGGGTGTGCGGTAGGTGGCCTTCAATTGGGGATAGATGCCCAATTCCTTGCCCGTGGCTTCTGCTTGCTGACGCATCAGGCGTTTCAGGGTGGCCATGGCACGCCGATGCGTGGAGCTTTCAGACAGGATCTGCCGGACTTTGACGATGGCAGCGTCCAAGTCACCGGCTTCCGCCATGGCCACAGCGGCATCCAGCAACTTGGCGTGTCTTTGCGCTGCTTCCACATTGTTCAGCCCTGCGCGTGCTCGGGTGTTGTCCACCTGCATGAGCAGCACCTGGTTGTAGGTGTTCTTGGCTTGACCGAAGTTGTTGTTGGCAACGCTCAGTTCGGCTTGGCGGATCAGGCTGTTGACGATCGCATCGCGCTGATTCAGGTAGGCGCGTCGGTAGTCCGAGTTGCCAGGAGCAAGCTCAGAGGCTTGCTTGATCTTGTCCAAGCCATCCACCACACGGCCTTCGGCAATGGCCGTTTGACCTTCTCGGTAAGTTTGGTAGCCAGCGCAACTGGTCAGGCACAGCACTGCCAAAACAGATTGAGCAAGCCTGAGGAATGAATGCGTACTCATGGGTGTCCTGCGCCGTTGCAACGTCGCGGTGTGGAAATGTTCAGAGAGCAATGAAGTACAAAGCGCTTCATCGGCCAGGCCACGTTTGCAAAGTCGAGGGCGCTGCAGGTATGGGCAAATTCCATGTGCGCTGGTTGCTGTTCTGAAGCAATGTCAGTTGCTGTGTGGTGATGCTTTGCACGCGGTAGTCAGAGAAAATGACTTCACCCTGTCGTGCCAGGACGGTGCCTTGCGGGCCGCCCACAAAGACGGCAAGATTGGTTTCATCGCCCCAGGTGCCGATGATCTGCAAAGGTGGGGGCGTTGGAGGTGGTGGTGGAGGCGGCACATAGACCGTGGGTGCAGGCGCTGCAACAGGGGTAGGTTTGAGCGGAGTTGGAGGTGGCACTTGCCCACGGGCCAGGAAAGCATTGCCCGCGTCTTCATCGTGTGTGCTTGGGCGTACCGGCCAAGAGGGCCCCTCGCCAGAAGCAGCTTCTGCCGCAGGCGATGGATTGGGGGCCACAGCCTGGCTCACCCGCTCCACAGCGCCTGAGGCGGCTTCGATGGCTTTGGGGCGCCCCATGGGGTCCCACCACCGAATGACGAGCACCAGCGCCAACAAACCCAGCCACAACACAAGCCGCTGACGGCTCATGGCTTGTCCTCTTGGGTGGCTGGCGGCCAGCCATCTGCCAGGAACACCGTCCAGTGAAGCTTGGCCTCCACCTCGATGGCATCCCCATTGGGGCGGGACAAGGCCAATTCGCGCAAGGCCATGGCGGGCTGCTTGTCCAGCAAGGTGGTGATGAGTTGCCGCAATTGGGGGTAGGGGCCTTTGAGCGTCGTTCGGATCTCCAGGGCGGACAAGGCTTCATCACTCAAGGGGGTGATGCGGTATTCGGCTTGCGGCCAAGCCAGGCCGTTGGCCTTGGCCTCACTCTCCAAAATCCGAAGGATCGCAATGGCTTCAGTGGCATGGGGCAATATGGGATTCAATGGCGCCGATGCGGCCTGAGCAGGCGCGGTGAGCGTGCTTGGCGTGGCCGCTGAAAATGGCCGTGCCGCCTGATGGGTTTGATGGACCCACGCCAACAGTGCCAAGGCGATTGCCATGCCGGCGACTCCGGCGCAACCAGGCCAGCCGAGCAGCAAGAACAGACGCGCAGCAGCGATGCGGACAAGCTGCGTGTTCATGGTGCCAGCACCCACCTGGTTTGCAGAGAAAAGCGGGTCAAGGGTCGGCCCTGCGGATCAGAGGACTCGTCGTGAGACAAGATCTGAGTTTGAGACAGAGCAGGCGCGGCTTGAAGCGCAGTCACGAAATCCAGTGCAGCATCCAGGCTGGGTGCCTCCGCGTCCAATTGCAGTCGTCCAGTGGCCGGATCAGATTTGAATCCCACTAAAAAGATGGGCGGCTTGGTCGCCTGCTCCAAGGCCCGCAAGGTGTTGATCCAAGGCAGGGCCAGTTCGTGGGCGGCGCGGTGCCATCGTTTGTCGTCCACATACGCCGGCATGGGCGGGGGTAGGGCGACCAGACGCTGGCGTTCGCTTTCAGCTTGCAATTGAGTTTGCTGTTGATGCGCTTTGGCCAAGGCCTCTTGCCGATGCTTGAGCGCCAGGTATTGCCAGCCCGCCAAGCCCAGCATCGCCAAGGCAAGGGCCAGTACCAGCCAACCAAGCATGGGCTGGCTTGGCGACCTCACGAAGTCAATGCGCAGGGCCCTCACGTAGTGGACCCCTGGGTTCCAAGCACTTGCCAATGAAATGCATCCGATGAAGGGCGGGTCGCCATCTCTGGAATGGCCTCGAACGAGAAGCCCGCCACGGAGGTGGACTCCTCAAACACGCCAAAGCGCAGGGCTTCGGTGCGGAGCACTTTGTCCAGATGAGCAGGGCTTTGCAGAATCGGTCCAGCAGGTTGCAGTCCCAGGGCCTGCCCTTTGGGGGCCCTGACCAAAATGCTGCGGTCTTGCTCTGCCAGGACAAGCCAAGTAGCAGCTTGCCCTGCGCCTGAGCGCCAGATTTGCTCCCATGTCCAGGACAAGGTGGGCGCAAGCCCAACCAGCCGGTGCCGGACATGCCCACCCGGCTGCTGGGTCTCGATGCCTTGACGCAAGCCGGTCAGCAGTCCACTGGGGCAGGCAAACGCCATGGTTTGGGGATCACCTGCCACATAGCTGCTTTGGATGTTCCAGACCTTGGCGTGCTCGCCAAAGATCTGCGAGAAGCGGTGCTTGGCCAGAACATCGATTTGGGCTCTCGACAAAGGCTTGCTTCCTGTGAGAATCAGGCTGACCGGCATCCATTTGGAATCGGCCACCACCTGCACGCGAGCCCCGTGAGGCAGGGCCTGGGTGATGCCTGGCAGCAGTTCTGAAAGTTCCGTGTACTGATCGTGGGCCAGGTGATGCACCGCCTGGCTTTCAATCTGCGCCCAGTCGCGGCCATTGAACTGCCACAGTTGAATGAAGGCCTGCCCCAGTCGCAGCATGTAGGGTGGCGAGCGCCACGCGTCAGGAAGCCACACGATTGACCTCCTCAATCGTCGTCTTCCCCTGCGCGGCGGCGTTCAAAGCCAAACCCCGCAAACCCACCCAGCCATTCTTTTGCGCTTCAATTTGCAATTGATCCAAAGGCGCCCGAGCGGCAATCAGCCCCTTCATGGTGGGCGTCATTTCCAGGATCTCTCCCAGCGCAAAGCGCCCCGAATAGCCCGAACCTCTGCAGTGCTCACAACCTTGGGCTTGCAGCCATTGGTGGCTACTGGAAGATGTCACCAGATGCGCTTGATCCTGCGCCGAGGGCAGGTCGGACGGTTGTGTGGCCTTGATGGCGCAGTGTGGGCAAACCTTGCGCAACAGCCGTTGAGCCACGATCCCGTTGATGGCCGATGCGAATGTGTAGACGTCAATGTCAAATTGCGTGAAGCGGCCCACCACATCGAACACATTGTTGGCGTGCACCGTGGTGAACACCAAATGCCCTGTCAAGGCCGACTGGATGGCAATCTGGGCGGTCTCTGCATCGCGGATTTCTCCGACGAGGATCTTGTCCGGATCGTGGCGAAGGATGGAGCGCAGCCCGCGTGCAAACGTCAAGCCCTTGCGTTCGTTCACCGGGATCTGCAGAACGCCGGGGAGTTGGTACTCCACCGGGTCTTCAATGGTGATGATCTTGTCCCGCGGGTTGTGGGTTTCTGCAATGGCCGCGTACAAAGTAGTGGTCTTGCCAGATCCAGTCGGCCCGGTAACCAGCATCATGCCGTGCGATTTGCAACTCCAATGTTGCAGGGCGGTGATGGCCTCGGGATTGAAGCCCAGCTTGGACAGAGTCAGCCCCTCCAGGCTTTGGGCCAGGTGCTGGCGGTCCAGCACGCGCAGCACGGCGTCTTCGCCATGGATGCTGGGCATGATGGAGACGCGGATGTCGATGCTGCGTCCCTCAAAATTGATCTGCAAGCGGCCGTCCTGGGGGATGCGCCTTTCGGCAATGTCCAGTTGCGCCATCACCTTGATGCGGCTGATGGCCTGGGTGGCCAGTTCGATGCTGTCCATGTGGCGCTGCAGGCTGAGCACACCATCGATCCGAAACTTGACGCTCAAGCCGTTGGGGTCGCATTCCAGGTGGATGTCGGAGGCGCCCGTGCGCAGTGCATCGAACAAGGTCGAGTTGACGAAGCGCACAGCCGGGCTCTCGTCGGCGCCGATTTGCAGCAAACTCAATTGTTCTGCTTTTGCAGCGCTGACAGCGCCGCCGCTGGAGCTTGCCACCGTCATCGTGCCCAAGGCGCTCATGTGGGCCTCGCAGTGAGACAGCCAAGCTTCGAGTGTCTCTTTGCTGGCCAAACTCACGGTGTGTGGGCCAAGAACCGTGTGCGCCCACGCAAGCCGGTCTTGATCGAAGGGGTCGGTGACCACGAGTTGCAAGCCGCCATCGCCATCCTGAGCCAAGGCGCAGCGCATGCGCGAACTGTCCACGAACGACAGCAAGTCAAACCGGGGCGTCCACTTGCCCAGATCGGCCATCTGAACGACGGGCATGTCCAGTTCATGGGCCAGCCAACTGACCAGCGCACCATTGGTCTCGAACCCCGCCTGCAGGCTGACCAGCAAGTCTGCTGGCTGGCCCCCGGAGGACACCGCGCGAATGGCATCGGGCAATTTTTGAGACAAAAAGGAAACTGGCGTCATGGGTGCTGCGATGGCTTTCACTGGATGGCCGAGGCCAACTCAAAAATGGGCAGGTACATCAACACCACCACCACGCCCACACCCAGGCCGATCACGGTCATCACGACCGGTTCAATGATCCGCATGGTCTTGTCCAGCGACTTGGCCACCTCGTTTTCGTGGAACTCGGCGGCACGCCCGAGCATGACCCCCACATCGCCTGAGCGTTCACCCGCCCGCAGAAGCTGCTCGGCCACGGGCGTGGCCATGCCAACCAGCATGAAGGCATTCGATGGGGCCAGTCCTTGGCGCATGGCTTGTTCGACGGCCAAGCCACTTGACCTGAGGCCCAGGGGCAGCACCTGGTTGGCCAGAGCCAGCGATTCAGGCAGGGGCATGCCACCCTCCACCAACATGCCAATGGTCCGGTACCAGCGGGCCAGAAAATAAATGCGCAAATGCTTGGCCAGCGGCCCGATATCCAGGATGCGGTTCAGCAGCTTGGCGCGGTAGGTGGGCACCGCCAAAACGCTCACCAATGCAGCTGCGATCACGGCCGCCCCCAGCAACAGGTCAAGGCCGTGGGCTTTGAGAAGGTGAGACCAAGCCACCATGGCCTTGGCGGACCAGGGCAGGTTGTTCATGCTTTCAAACACCCTCGCAAAGCGAGGCATGACGTAGAGCATCAAGAACAGCATGACGCTGCCGCCCACGCCCATCAGCAGAACCGGGTACAGCGCCACTGAGGTGATCTGGTGCCGGACTTGTTCCGAGCGGCGCTCGTGCTCAAGATAACGAGTCAATGCTTGCGGTAGATCGGAGGTCACCTCAGCCGACCGAACCATGGCGATCAGAAGGGGTGGGAACAGGGGCTGATGTTCCATGGCCTTGGACAAGGTCTGCCCTTGTCGCAGGTGTGTGTCAACTTGGCCGATGATCTCTGCCCATCGGCCGCTCGCCCCCTTGCGCAAGGTCTCCAGCGCTTCAATGAGGCTGAGCCCGGCTTGCAGCAAGGCGTGCAGCTGCTCAATGAAGAGCACCAGATCACGCCGATTGGATCTGGCGCTGGATTGGCCGACAGCTTTGGATTTGAACGCGCCGCTTTCTTCGCGACCGGACAGGACGATGTAGCCTTGTTGCTGCAAGCGCGCCTTGGCATCGTCCAGGCTGATGGCGTCCATCACCAATGTTTGAGGGGCGCTTCGGCCCTGAACCACATCCAGATGGAAGCGCATGGGTATCAGCTCAACGGCCGGTTTGCCAGGAGGCGATGTCGGCAGCGTCACCATCGCCACCGCGCTGGCCGTCTTTGCCAAATGAGACGATGTCGTAGTCGCGCTTGTTGTCGCCCGGTGCTTTGTACTGGTATAGCTGTCCCCAGGGATCGGCCGGAACGTCCTTCTGCAAATAAGGGCCACCCCACTTGGCCTCGTTGGCGGGCCGATCAATCAAGGCTTTGAGGCCTTGTTCGGTGGTGGGGTAGTGGCCGATGTCCAGTCGGTAGGTGTCCAGTGCCTTGCTGAAGGCATCGATCTGGGCGCGGGTGGCCTTGATTTCGCTCTTGCCAACTTGTTCGAAAAAGCGTGGGCCGACGTAGCTGGCCAGCAGGCCAATGATCACCATGACAACCAGCAATTCTAACAACGTAAAGCCGCGGTTCCGGATGAGTCGAATATAAAGCACGTTAATTCCAAACACCTTAATTTTAATACGAGTACTGCCTCGAACCCTTTGGGTGATTAAAGTCTAAATATGCGCATTGGTTTCTTAATAACAACTATGCACCATGCCGCAAGTATAAACTACAACCAACTTAAAAGTCGGACGTGTCACCGAGGATTGTATTCAGAAAAGGCAATGAAAGCAGCTGACGCATTCAATCACCCCCAATGCATTGATTCAATCCAGATAACATTGGCATGTAAAACCGCATCGTATATATTGCCATGGAGTTCACGATCAAGGCTGCCAATACGTGGCCCTACCGCACGCAAGGCCACGACAATTCAGTAATCCTTCCATTCTACTAACTGCCAAACGTTTCCCTGCTTCTTCAATTCCACAATTAATGATTTGTTACATACAGAGCTTATAGCCGTGGCACGAAATTTAGCATATGCGTTGCTGCCAGAGAATCGATAGGTGTAAAACCATCTACTTAAGTCAACGCGAACCCCAAGTCCGCATTGCTCAATCAGACGAGAATTTTCTGCCAAAAGAGATGGTGCCTCGTGCCATGCGTCAAGTTTGTCCACAACCAAGGGAGGTAGAAAGATCAGCGCAGCAAGGATCAACAATGCCGTCCCCATTCCATTTCGTAGTCGAGATGAAGTCTTCATGGCTGACCAAACACCGTAAATTCGACACCCGCAGCTGCCCCGGCGCCGATCCCCCATTTGGTGTCTAAAGAAGCCTTTGGCGAAACTCCTCCGTAAGAGCTTGACGAACTAAACCAACCAAAATAGTTTTTTCCTACATTGGCCTCAACATTGGCTGACAAGGGACCCAAATTTCCGCCTCCCTGGGCAAAGAATCCGACACCTACGCCTCCTTTGCCGCATTGAGTGGCATCGCCCCCCGCGCGGCCACCAAGGGGGTCATAGGCTGCACCAAATCCAAGACCCTTTCCAAGTTTTAATGCCATGAAACCAGTGCCGCTTGAGGGATCGCGCCCAAAAGTAAGGGCCCCTCCGCCGCCCAAATACCCGCCTACTTCCACTGTCCATAGGCCATATGGATCGATATTGCTAAGACTATTTCCATTTGCATAGCCATATGTGTTAAGTCCACCATCCAACCCGATGGGATCGGATTGGACATAACGACCTGTTGCTGGATTATAAGTGCGATGGTAATTGTAGAAAGTGCCGGTTTCCTTGTCTAAGTACTGCCCTGGGAAGCGTAGATTCAGAGTGAACTGTTGAGCTGCAACCTGACTTTCCGGGGCTTCATTGGCGGCACTGGCACCAAAGGGCTCGTTTGTCACCATCGACCAATTCCAGCGCTTTTTGCCCGCTGTGTCTGTTACCAATCTTGGCGTGCTCAGGTAGTCAGTGTGGACATAATAGACAGTTGCAATATTGCTTGCAGTGACCATGCTGGTTGGCGTACTGCCGGCAATCACCGCGACGGGCGTGTCACCTAGCCAGATGTACTCCCGTTTGATCTGCTTTGTACTGGCATCCTGCTCTGCGATTAAGTGCCCTTGCAGGTCGTACTGGAACACAGTGTCGGTGCTTCCAATGTAGGCCACGGGATTGATGGCCGACCCACCTGCGGGAGTATATATTGCTCCCGTTTTTCTGAGGCGTTGCCCAAAATTGTTGTTCAAATAGCTGTACTGAGCTCCCGGCCCCTGCGTCTTGATTAATCGTCCATAAGGGTCCAGATTACGGTTGTCGTAGATGTACTTGACGTTACCTGCCGGGGCAACTGGGTCCTGTGTGATGTTGCCAACACTATCAGTCGTGATTGCTTGACTAGCCGCAGCACCCACCTTGACCGTGGCAAGCCGACCACTTATACCCGAGTACGTATAAGCTGTGCTGACCACAGAGGTCGTTTTCAGTGTGCGATTCCCATTGGCATCGTAGTCGTAACTATAGGTCGTTCCATTCAAATTGGCACTGCGCAAACGATTCAAATCATCATAGCCATAAGTCTGATATTGCAAACTACCAGTGTCGGTGTAACTGTTGATGGTCATGACCCGCCCGGCGTCATCCAAATACAATTGATTAATCGAGTTGGTGACGCCAAAGGCGCCTCTGCCCAAGGTAAAGTAAGATGGTCGCCCAGATGTGTCGTAGCCACGCCTGTAGGACTGCTGCGGTGTGCTTGGAGTGGCTCCAAAGTTCCAACTTTTAATTGCATAACCGTTGGAAGCCATCGCTAACGGTGTGTACACAATGTTAGACAACACCGTGATCGCGGAACTCCCATTGGGGTGGGTTGTGGTGATTCCTGTGATGTGGCCCAAGGCATCAAACTGGTAATCCACTTTGCGTCCAGAGGGATAAGTCAATCCAACCAGTCGACCTGCATTAACGCTACTAATAGCTCCCCAACGGTAGTAAAGGGCATCGGTTTCCGTGCACGCTGTGGCCGTGTCCGCACCACTGATGAACTGACAGCGCCTTGTTATACGCCCCAGTTGATCATAACGAAACGCTGTCGAAGTGAGGCTTAAACCATTGGCGTCGAATTCGGCCACCGTAGTCAGGCGCCCCCGACCATAGTTCTCTGAACCAGAGGTTGTATTATAGGCATCATAGCCAAACAATGTCTGACCTAAGTATTGACCCGCCTCGTCGTAATACCAAATATATTTTGGTCGATTAAGCGGATCGTATTGAATCTCGCTTTGCTGATCCTTATGGTTTGTTTGGAGATTGAGCTGACCTGTTTTGTTGTAGTTTCGTACCAAGGAGTTCGTGTCTGGACTCTGCTGAGTAAGGTCATCTAATCCGCTTGGCGTATATGTAGTGATTGCCCCTTTCGCATCCTTGATGCTCGTCAGCCGGTTAAGTGCATCATAGGTGTAGCTAATTTCAGGACGTGCAGCGGCGGCTGTCGGCTTTGGCAAAGTTTGCTTTTGCAATCGGTCCAAGTTGTCTGGCACCAAGTCCGTCACCTTTCCATTGGGATCGGTGAACTTTATTAAATTGCTTTGCGAGTCGTACTCAAATTGACTTGAGCTTGCCTGCTGTGCAAATGCTGCAGGCGGCAAAAGCGCCAACCCTACCAATATCACTACGATTGCCTTACAGCTGATAGGTGGCAGCATCGAATTTCCTTTTAACGGTTCAACATCACGAATCATTGCCCAGCTCCGATAAGCGTACGCACGCGATTTAAGGCGTCATATGTTCGGGTAATATTCCGAGTAAGAACGGGCGTCGCGCTGTTGTCCTTCACATCCTCAGACAAACGATTTCCTGCATCGTCTAAGGTGTAATGGACAGAATTGCCCAAATTATCCTTGACGTCGGTCAAACGAAGGGCGGCATCGTAGGTATAGCTGAGTGAGCTACCATCAGCTTGGATAGCCTTTTTCAACAGACCTGTTGGCCAGTATTCAAAGCTGATTTGCTGACCGGCCTGATTCATGGTTTGAACCTGTCCCCTGGCGTTATAGCTATATGTGGAATTAACACCATTCACATCTGTCATTCCCAAAAGTCGACCAGATTTATCGTAGGATGTGAATTGCGTTAAAAAACCTTTGGCATCAGTAATTTCTTTTAAATCTCCTTTTGAGTGCCCCGCCATATTGGGTGCAATCCCGGTGAATAGGACATCTGAGTGATATACAAAACCAGTTTTATTCCCATTGGTGTCTGTATAAGTCAAAACCTGCCCAGTTTCGTTATAAGTGTAATTGTTGACGCGCACAAGCGCCACATTGTTCATTGAGGCACCCAGGCCAGCGCTTCCATTAGCATCTAATGTGGCCCGCTCGATTTTCTTGCACAGAACAGCAATCTTTTTGCCATCAGGCAGAACGGCGTTCTCAGGAGCACAACTGGCTAACGCGTTATTGTTAGTTGGATCGGGTTGTCCGTTATAAACCCAAGTCGTCCTTCTATAAGGTTCAAATTGATCTATTTTATAGAACCAGTCTGGATGCAGCTTGGTCGATATTTTACGAGCCCCTGCTGGAAGCGTCGCGCCATCTGCTAAAACGGATGAGCAAACCGCTGTGTTAGGCAGTCCCTCAACCCGAGCAAGTTCGTTCTCATAGGCATCAAGTTTGTAGCAAGTTTTATGATTATTAAAATCATCTCGACTGACCAACAAGCCGGATGGGTCATAAGCTTGACTGCTGCCCGCCGCGCTACATCCGACACCAGCGCCCCTGTCCACCTTGATCAAACGTTCAGCACCTCCGATATTTTTAAAGGTATATTTTGCCGTTAGGTTGTTCACATCCGTGACCTGCGTAAAATAGCTGCCATCCGTATTAGTGCCGTACGAGAAAGTATCCTTCTCTAAACCTCCGACCAGGCCACTGTGATAGGCCTTGCCATCCGGATAATAGTCATTGATCGTATAGCGGGCTCCACCAATAGACACACCTACAAACTTATCGACCGTCGTATCGTAGTGATACGTGTAGGCGGAAGCTGTGGGAGTGGGACCTGGATAGGTTACAGTCGTCAATATACCGTTGGTATACCCATAGTTCACCACATTCCCATTCATGTCCGTCGCCGACGTCACTCGATCGCCGGTCCAACCAAGGCTAATTTGGGATCCATTCGAATGGGTGACTGATGTTAACTTGTTAACATATGCATAATCATAAATTATTGTATTGCGGTATCTATCTGTTATAGAAATAAGCCTTCCGTCCATTGCATATTTTTCAATTGTTCCATCTTGATATTTAATCCACCACATGCTATTATTGTCGTCGAAATTTATAGTTTCGTATGCAAACGTTGAATCTACCCTTCTCATTGCGCCGCCATCTCTGGCGTAGGCATAAATTCCATTTGAAGATATTCGCATAAATGCATGTACATCTTCAATATTTTCATACTCACAATAATAAGATCCTGGCATAGTGTTGCATGTGGATCCGTCACGAAATATAGGAATCAATCTCAGATCCAAATTTGAGACCCACCCAGGACCAAATATCCCTATAAAAGAAGAGAGTGTAGATGCCACCTTTGAGTTAAAAGTTCGCTTTACGTATAAAGCAGAGCGATGCGCACCTTTGACATCAACATCAGTACGAACCTTAGTTCCCGTTCTAATCACTACGGGGCGAGCTGTTTTACACTCGTCATTTACAGGAGCACTTGAAACCTCAACTCCTGGTTCACCCCCGCCACCCCCTCCACCCGGCGTGCCAATATTCGCATTTGGAAATAATGTGGGCATTGGAAGTGAAAAATTAAAATTACTAGCCGACCCGCTTACCGTTATTGTCGGCAATGCCCCCTGGATGTTTGGGCCGGTATTATATGAAGTAGAGTAGATTGAGAATGCCGAATTCTCATTCGAAAATGAATTTGAAATTATTGTATCAGGCAACATTGCCATCTGCGCTTCAATGTAATCAAAATCAATAGGCACATCATAATCACATCCATCAATATTGCCGCATCCATCACCTGCCTCGGCATTGTTGGCTATTAAAATAACGGAGCAAGCAAGTGCTTTAAGGATCGAATTTCTGTTCATGCTGGGTTTAATTAAAAATGATGCGATTTTTAAAAAAGGACTGTTTTTTTCATATTAGCCGATGACTTGATATGGTTATATGATTATCCCAAGACAATCCCGATTCAATGTCTCTTATTTTCTTATTCAGGACAGTCGAGGTAATCGTCTCACCTTCCGTTGGCGAGTATATTACCCCGCCAACTGATTTGACTGCACACGCTGTATTAAGGGGCAAGGCCCCATTCCATTTTCCACTTGCGTCCCAGCAAGCGAGCAAATTTGCGGGCATGTAACCCACGTGTTTTGTGGAAATTTTTACAGAAAGTTCGAGTTATATTTTACCGTTTCCAACTCTTTTCTGTGTCGTGTTTTCCAAGCAGTGATCACCCATCGGCGCGCCGGGGCTTTCAAGTAAAGTAAGGAGGCAAGCTGTGCCCGGCTGATCAGTTCGGCGCCGTAGAACACTGAGAAGTTGCCCTTTGCGACCGACGTCCATCCGCCCAAAAAGAAGAATAAAGTCTTCTCGCAACTTCGGGTCTCCGCGAATGGCGCCTTCCAGCGCCCAATGCTCAACCATAGGAGTAACTCCATCTGAACTTGCTTTTACATACAGTTCTCGGATGGCTAATAGGTCGCCCTGCTCAGCTAATGCCAAGAGGGATTTGACTTGTGGATCCGATTTTTCACAACAATCTGTCTCGTGAACAAGTACAAGAGCAAGTACCATTAAAATCGCCGCAGCCAATCCCCAAGCAGCGAACTTACTAGTTCTCGACATTTCATTGCCCTCCCATGTCGTATGTTATCCACATACCCGGAGTAATGGCAATACCAAGATTTGTGAAGGGAATGTTTAGGGTGTTCCATGCCCCCATGTTGTAAGAACCAAAAGTAAGTGACTTTGCATTAGGGGCAGTAACTGGGACACTAAGCAGGCTACTTAAATTTTTTGCAATGTTGTCCGCCCCTCGCCCGGTGTTACAAGCGTCCAGCTTAATGGGCATGCCATTTTCCCATTTCCCGCTATTTTTTATGTAATTGGCGAGTTGTCCTGCATTCATCTGGCTGACGGAGTGCTGACTGCCATGGGAGATTATGGTCAACAGACCCGGCGTGTCGGGAGTTGAGATGGCGGCAGAGTAATTCACGTCGCTGGCATTGAGCATGATGAGCATCTCAAGCCCCGCTGGATCGACAGCACTGAGCGGATTCCCGCCAACATAGCCGTATGTATTGAGCCCACCATCCAACCCGATGGGATCGGATTGGACATAACGACCTGTTGCTGGATTATAAGTGCGATGGTAATTGTAGAAAGTGCCGGTTTCCTTGTCTAAGTACTGCCCTGGGAAGCGTAGATTCAGAGTGAACTGTTGAGCTGCAACCTGACTTTCCGGGGCTTCATTGGCGGCACTGGCACCAAAGGGCTCGTTTGTCACCATCGACCAATTCCAGCGCTTTTTGCCCGCTGTGTCTGTTACCAATCTTGGCGTGCTCAGGTAGTCAGTGTGGACATAATAGACAGTTGCAATATTGCTTGCAGTGACCATGCTGGTTGGCGTACTGCCGGCAATCACCGCGACGGGCGTGTCACCTAGCCAGATGTACTCCCGTTTGATCTGCTTTGTACTGGCATCCTGCTCTGCGATTAAGTGCCCTTGCAGGTCGTACTGGAACACAGTGTCGGTGCTTCCAATGTAGGCCACGGGATTGATGGCCGACCCACCTGCGGGAGTATATATTGCTCCCGTTTTTCTGAGGCGTTGCCCAAAATTGTTGTTCAAATAGCTGTACTGAGCTCCCGGCCCCTGCGTCTTGATTAATCGTCCATAAGGGTCCAGATTACGGTTGTCGTAGATGTACTTGACGTTACCTGCCGGGGCAACTGGGTCCTGTGTGATGTTGCCAACACTATCAGTCGTGATTGCTTGACTAGCCGCAGCACCCACCTTGACCGTGGCAAGCCGACCACTTATACCCGAGTACGTATAAGCTGTGCTGACCACAGAGGTCGTTTTCAGTGTGCGATTCCCATTAGCATCGTAGTCGTAACTATAGGTCGTTCCATTCAAATTGGCACTGCGCAAACGATTCAAATCATCATAGCCATAAGTCTGATATTGCAAACTACCAGTGTCGGTGTAACTGTTGATGGTCATGACCCGCCCGGCGTCATCCAAATACAATTGATTAATCGAGTTGGTGACGCCAAAGGCGCCTCTGCCCAAGGTAAAGTAAGATGGTCGCCCAGATGTGTCGTAGCCACGCCTGTAGGACTGCTGCGGTGTGCTTGGAGTGGCTCCAAAGTTCCAACTTTTAATTGCATAACCGTTGGAAGCCATCGCTAACGGTGTGTACACAATGTTAGACAACACCGTGATCGCGGAACTCCCATTGGGGTGGGTTGTGGTGATTCCTGTGATGTGGCCCAAGGCATCAAACTGGTAATCCACTTTGCGTCCAGAGGGATAAGTCAATCCAACCAGTCGACCTGCATTAACGCTACTAATAGCTCCCCAACGGTAGTAAAGGGCATCGGTTTCCGTGCACGCTGTGGCCGTGTCCGCACCACTGATGAACTGACAGCGCCTTGTTATACGCCCCAGTTGATCATAACGAAACGCTGTCGAAGTGAGGCTTAAACCATTGGCGTCGAATTCGGCCACCGTAGTCAGGCGCCCCCGACCATAGTTCTCTGAACCAGAGGTTGTATTATAGGCATCATAGCCAAACAATGTCTGACCTAAGTATTGACCCGCCTCGTCGTAATACCAAATATATTTTGGTCGATTAAGCGGATCGTATTGAATCTCGCTTTGCTGATCCTTATGGTTTGTTTGGAGATTGAGCTGACCTGTTTTGTTGTAGTTTCGTACCAAGGAGTTCGTGTCTGGACTCTGCTGAGTAAGGTCATCTAATCCGCTTGGCGTATATGTAGTGATTGCCCCTTTCGCATCCTTGATGCTCGTCAGCCGGTTAAGTGCATCATAGGTGTAGCTAATTTCAGGACGTGCAGCGGCGGCTGTCGGCTTTGGCAAAGTTTGCTTTTGCAATCGGTCCAAGTTGTCTGGCACCAAGTCCGTCACCTTTCCATTGGGATCGGTGAACTTTATTAAATTGCTTTGCGAGTCGTACTCAAATTGACTTGAGCTTGCCTGCTGTGCAAATGCTGCAGGCGGCAAAAGCGCCAACCCTACCAATATCACTACGATTGCCTTACAGCTGATAGGTGGCAGCATCGAATTTCCTTTTAACGGTTCAACATCACGAATCATTGCCCAGCTCCGATAAGCGTACGCACGCGATTTAAGGCGTCATATGTTCGGGTAATATTCCGAGTAAGAACGGGCGTCGCGCTGTTGTCCTTCACATCCTCAGACAAACGATTTCCTGCATCGTCTAAGGTGTAATGGACAGAATTGCCCAAATTATCCTTGACGTCGGTCAAACGAAGGGCGGCATCGTAGGTATAGCTGAGTGAGCTACCATCAGCTTGGATAGCCTTTTTCAACAGACCTGTTGGCCAGTATTCAAAGCTGATTTGCTGACCGGCCTGATTCATGGTTTGAACCTGTCCCCTGGCGTTATAGCTATATGTGGAATTAACACCATTCACATCTGTCATTCCCAAAAGTCGACCAGATTTATCGTAGGATGTGAATTGCGTTAAAAAACCTTTGGCATCAGTAATTTCTTTTAAATCTCCTTTTGAGTGCCCCGCCATATTGGGTGCAATCCCGGTGAATAGGACATCTGAGTGATATACAAAACCAGTTTTATTCCCATTGGTGTCTGTATAAGTCAAAACCTGCCCAGTTTCGTTATAAGTGTAATTGTTGACGCGCACAAGCGCCACATTGTTCATTGAGGCACCCAGGCCAGCGCTTCCATTAGCATCTAATGTGGCCCGCTCGATTTTCTTGCACAGAACAGCAATCTTTTTGCCATCAGGCAGAACGGCGTTCTCAGGAGCACAACTGGCTAACGCGTTATTGTTAGTTGGATCGGGTTGTCCGTTATAAACCCAAGTCGTCCTTCTATAAGGTTCAAATTGATCTATTTTATAGAACCAGTCTGGATGCAGCTTGGTCGATATTTTACGAGCCCCTGCTGGAAGCGTCGCGCCATCTGCTAAAACGGATGAGCAAACCGCTGTGTTAGGCAGTCCCTCAACCCGAGCAAGTTCGTTCTCATAGGCATCAAGTTTGTAGCAAGTTTTATGATTATTAAAATCATCTCGACTGACCAACAAGCCGGATGGGTCATAAGCTTGACTGCTGCCCGCCGCGCTACATCCGACACCAGCGCCCCTGTCCACCTTGATCAAACGTTCAGCACCTCCGATATTTTTAAAGGTATATTTTGCCGTTAGGTTGTTCACATCCGTGACCTGCGTAAAATAGCTGCCATCCGTATTAGTGCCGTACGAGAAAGTATCCTTCTCTAAACCTCCGACCAGGCCACTGTGATAGGCCTTGCCATCCGGATAATAGTCATTGATCGTATAGCGGGCTCCACCAATAGACACACCTACAAACTTATCGACCGTCGTATCGTAGTGATACGTGTAGGCGGAAGCTGTGGGAGTGGGACCTGGATAGGTTACAGTCGTCAATATACCGTTGGTATACCCATAGTTCACCACATTCCCATTCATGTCCGTCGCCGACGTCACTCTATCTCCTGTCCAGCCGAGACTAATCTTGGATCCGTTCGAGTGTGTCACGGATGTTATCCGCGCTGGAGTGCCATATACATAATCGTAGTTTATTACATTCCCATGCCTGTCTGTTATGCTAACAAGGTGCCCTTCTCGCGCATATTTTTCGATGGTCCCATCTTTGTATTCTATGCTCCATAGAAAATTCACAGTGTCGTAATTAATGGTTTCATAGGCATATATGGAATCTACTCTTCTCATGGTGCCTGTCCCATCTCTTGTGTAGGCATAGGTCCCATTTGGAGTTACTCGCATTAATGCATACACGTCCTCAGGATTTTCAAAGTCGCAATACGGGAGTTGTGGGGTGTTGCACACGTTTCCATCACGAAATAAAAGTAGTAGCCGCAAATCCAGATTTGACACCCAACCGAGTCCAAATACACCCGGGCGAGAAATAGAGATGGGCGCAATCTTTGAGCCATAAGTTCGCTTTAGGTATAAAGCAGAGCTATGCGAGCCTTTGAAATCAACATCAGTACGAATCTTAGTTCCCGTTCTAATTACTACGGGACGAGCTGTTTTACACTCGTCATTCACCGGAGCACTTGAAACCTCAACTCCTGGTTCACCCCCGCCACCTCCTCCACCCGGCGTGCCAATATTCGCATTTGGAAATAATGTGGGCATTGGAAGTGAAAAATTAAAATTACTAGCCGACCCGCTTACCGTTGTTGTCGGCAATGCCCCCTGGATGTTTGGGCCGGTATTATATGAAGTGGAGTAGATTGAAAACGAGAATGCCGAATTCTCATTCGAAAATGAATTTGAAATTATTGTATCAGGCAGCATTGCCATCTGCGCTTCAATGTAATCAAAATCAATAGGCACATCATAATCGCACCCATCAACATTGCCGCATCCGTCACCTGCCTCGGCATTGTTTGCTGTCAAGATAAAAGAGCAAACAAGTACTTTAAAGATTAAATTTCTATTCATGCCATTTTAAATTAAAATTGATGTTTTTTCATATTGGCGGATGGCTTGGTATGGTTATATGATTATCCCAAGACAGTCCCGATTCAATGTCTTTTATTTTCTTGTTCAGGACAGTCGAGGTAATCGTCCCACCTTCCGTTGGCGAGTAAATCACCCCGCCAACTGATTTGACCGCACACGCTGTATTAAGGGGCAAAGCTCCATTCCATTTTCCACTTGAGTCCCAGCATGCGAGCAAATTTGCGTGCATGCAACCAACATGAAAATACTCCTGGCCAGCAATGCTGCTAGAGGTTATGTCTCCACCATAGCCGTTTAGAGGTATATCATTACTCGACTCTGCAATTTGAAGATCTTCGCCGTTAAAAATTGCAAGTACGGGGGCGCGAAGTCGCTTTGAAATATCGGAATGCGCCGCTTGCAAGGCTACCCCCAATACTCCTTTGCGAGAGCGATTTAAATGTCGAATACTTAGATCTTGATCCTCTAGTCGCCATTGGCCAATCAACGACCCATCAATTAAATTAATTCGAACAAGCGATGAATCAAAGTCGATTGGCTCTCGAAAATCGTATGTGTCAGGAATGGCTAAAAGGCCTCCATTAGCCACAATAATTGTGTTAGGGGTGGCGTCGTCTAAAATGATGCTATGTGGTCCGACGCCATAGGATGAATACTCCCTAACTTTCTCTAACGTGTCAGCTCTTCGTGTGACAATAAAGCCTGGCCCTGAGCCTTCCCCATTTTCGCTTGTATATAAAAATTGTCCATCATTTGAAAAAGCTGCATGCCCGTTAAATCGACGGGCGGATTCAATGTGTTTTTTAAAAAGAACGCAATCATTCTTAAGGTCAATTTTGGCAATGAAGCGACCTGGTCTTCGCCCAATTGCAATTACCTTTGTTTGGTCACTTGGATCAAACAGTAATTCATGTGGGCGAAAGGGTATTTCAATTTGCTTTAATAGCGTTCCAGACCAAGCGCCGATAAATTTTTTATTTTTAATTTGCCAAGAACCAACAATATATGGCCAATTTGGATTTTCAGATCCGACAGCATTTGATGCGATAACGTGGAATGCAGGTGTACACCCTGCAATTCCGGTACACAATTTTTGTAGAAAATTTCTTCTTAACATGATTGCATGTGAAAAGGGTAGCCGAACCCAAGTGCGGCCTAATTGCAGGGCACTAAATTAAATGAAGGGGTTGGGTCAACGCAGTTGACTTGGCGACGATCACGTCGCCATGACATTCCATCAATAACTGACTTGATGATCATTCCCACCCCTGTTTTTTCAGATTTGAATTGAGGCGAAATCCGACTCAATTCATGTTTTATAAAATTACCATGGAAATCACCCGCCCTTCACCCCTCACTTAGGGGGGGGGCGGCAGATAAAATTCGGCATCACATGTATGGCGCGAGATTTGCAGACTGCTCGAGAAATTGATGGGCTTGACCCTCTGTGTGGGCGCTTCTTCATCCAGTCGAATCACCGCCAAACGCCTCTGCTGAGCGATTAAGTCGGAGCGATTTGGAGAGGGCGCGTCAGTGAGACGCCTTCGGATGACGCACTCTGGCAGGATGCTTCGTTCAATTACCCGAGAGCAAGGACATACCATGGGGCCATACTGCTGGAACAGCGAACGCTCGTTTTGCGTACCGAACGCTTCTAGCATAGCTAAGACTTCAGAGAGAGTCTCGCCGTCGCCACGAGTCGACTGCTCCACCATCTGCTTGAAGCCAAGTACGTCAATGAAGGCTACAAACTTGTCGCGGTACTCTGGTGGCGAAGATGTGGGCATGGCGGGTTCGAGTGGCCTAACGAATGAAAGGGACTTCCCCGTCCCGAACTATCCGCCGGATATTGGCGGCAATGGTCTTGAAGGACCAAGATGGGAAGTGCGAAGTCTCCATCAACGGTTCATTCGGAAGGGGAAGTCATGAGCATTATTGCAATCGGCCTTGATTTGGCCAAGAACGTTTTTGCAGTTCACGGCATCGACGAAGCGGGCAAAGCGGTGTTGATCAAGCCGGCAGTCAAGCGAGACGCGCTGCTGCCGATGATCGCCAAGTTGCCGCCGTGCCTGATCGGCATGGAAGCGTGCTCCGGTGCGCACCACTGGGCGCGCCAGTTCCAGGCCTTTGGCCACACGGTGCGCTTGATGGCGCCCAAGTTCGTGGCGCCGTATCGGCTGTCGGGGCGCAAAGGCAAGAACGACGCGGCCGACGCGCAGGCCATCTGCGAAGCCGTGCAGCGCCCGCACATGCGCTTCGTGCCGATCAAGAGCGAAGACGCCCAAGGGCGGTTGAGCATCCACCGAGTGCGGCAAGGGTTCGTTGAGCAACGCACGGCCACGATCAACCGCATCCGAGGCCTGCTGTCGGAGTTTGGCATCGTGCTGCCGCTCAAGGCCGAAGTGGTGCGCCGCGAAGCGGGCCTGCACCTGGAAGATTTGCCCGGTTGGGCCAATACGGCCATCGGTGACAGCCTGAGCGAATTGCACCACCTGGACGGGCGCATCGCCGAGTACGACCAGCACATCAAAGTGATGGCGCAATCGGACGAGCGAGGCCGCCAGTTGATGGCCATGCCCGGCATTGGCCCAACCACGGCCAGCGCCTTGCTGGCCAGCATCGGCAATGGGCACGACTTCAAGTGCGGTCGGCAGGTGTCGGCCTGGCTGGGTCTGGTGCCCGGGCAGTACAGCTCGGGTGGCAAGCAGCGGCTGGGGCGCATCACCAAAACGGGCGACTCGTACTTGAGATGCTTGTTCATCCTGGGCGCCCGAGCGGTGCTGGTCAGCAGTAAGAACAAGACGGACAGATTGAGTCGCTGGGCGCAAAGCGTGGCCGAGCGGCGAGGCTACTGGAAAGCGGTGGTGGCCATTGCGGCCAAGAATGCGCGCATGGCCTGGGCGATGCTCAGCAAAGGCGAAGCGTTCAAGCCCTTGGCTTGATGAAGCGGCACGATTGATGAACCGAATCTTCATGGTGTGACGAAAGCGTTGATGAGCCAGGTTGGACCTGCGCGGGGAATGCTCGGTTAACTTTGGAAGGTGCCATCTGGCGACCTTGGCTAACGAATGGAGCCCCCGCGCGCGTCTTTCATCAGGGCCCGCAGCGATGAGCTGCAACAAAGGCCGTTTGTAGTGTCGCCGTCCTTATCCCTGCTCGATGTCCCCGCTTGTTCTCCCTGAAGATTGGTGGTTTGTATTCGTCAGATCAATCGCTTGCGCGATTGGTCAGGGATTCGTTTTGCTTGACAGATGGGGAAGCCCTTGTAGCTACAGGTAAGCCGCACCGGAGCGCGAAGCGCGCAGGGAACCTACAAGCGGAGCTTGTAGGTGTCGGCTTGACCGCAAAGTTAGGCTGGTGAGAGAAGAAACAGCCGATGAGCAAAAGCAAGCCTTGCTTGGCTGCTGGATGCTTGACCTTGGCATGCTGAACTCCCTTTGCGTGATGTGCCGATATTCTGCCTGATGCACATGTGCCTGCAGGCCGACGACAGGCGGACTGCCCGTGTGACACTTGATTTTTGCAGAGGTCCCAGTTCGCCGCCACCCGTTGGAAAACGTCAAGCCGTGAACCACCGCAAGTGCCTGACTGCGACTTGGCGATGGCCTGGGCAGCCTTGACCAACTGATCACCTTGCGCTGACTGCCGAAGGACAGGAAGCCAGCAGACGACTGCGCGTGGCACTTTGGCGCTGCATTGCGGTCAGCAGGCTGCCGAAGGGCAGACAGCCAGCTTGAGTTTTGCCGGGCCGCCACGCGGCAAAGCGCGATGACCATTAGCGCTGTGCCTGGAAAGATGACCAGCGCGTGAGTGCCAAAGGAAGCAGCGCCGAGAAGCGATCAAACGGTGGAAGCATCAATGGCCAATGGCTTCTGCCGCATTGCTGATTGAAGGCACCCAAAAGCCTAACGCCCGAGGTAAGCCGCACCGGAGCGCGAAGCGCGCAGGGTACCCACAAGCGGAGCTTGTGGGTGTCGGATTGACCGAACAGTTAGGCTGTGGCGCGAAGTGGAAGAGGGTTTGAGACCGCTTGCCCGTGCCGTGAATTTGATTGCGAACCGCATAGCCGCCCCCTGGATTTGCTGCTGACCATTGTGCCGCGACTTTGCTGCAGGCATTGGCCTGCAGTGGCTTGAATGTTCAACGTGACTTTGCACAAGCAATATGCCGATGGTTTGTGCGGTGGCTTGCCGTGAGACCCTGGTGAACCTGGGCCGCCGCAGGACGGGCCGCGATGAGGCGATGGCGTGCGGCACGTTGGCCAACAGCGGTGGTGAGCAGGCTGCCGAAGGGCAGACAGCCAGATTGGACTTGGCCATGCCACCAAGTTGTGGCCCGCGAAGCCTGTTAAATCTGTGCCTTGCAAAACGCGCAATGCCCGGCCAACCAAGGAAGCGGCGCCGACATACGTGCAAACGGCTGAAGCATCAATGGCCAGACCTCGCCACATTGCTGACTTCATGCAACCAAAAGCCTAACGAATGAAAGGGACTTCCCCGTCCCGAACTATCCGCCGGATATTGGCGGCAATGGTCTTGAAGGACCAAGATGGGAAGTGCGAAGTCTCCATCAACGGTTCATTCGGAAGGGGAAGTCATGAGCATTATTGCAATCGGCCTTGATTTGGCCAAGAACGTTTTTGCAGTTCACGGCATCGACGAAGCGGGCAAAGCGGTGTTGATCAAGCCGGCAGTCAAGCGAGACGCGCTGCTGCCGATGATCGCCAAGTTGCCGCCGTGCCTGATCGGCATGGAAGCGTGCTCCGGTGCGCACCACTGGGCGCGCCAGTTCCAGGCCTTTGGCCACACGGTGCGCTTGATGGCGCCCAAGTTCGTGGCGCCGTATCGGCTGTCGGGGCGCAAAGGCAAGAACGACGCGGCCGACGCGCAGGCCATCTGCGAAGCCGTGCAGCGCCCGCACATGCGCTTCGTGCCGATCAAGAGCGAAGACGCCCAAGGGCGGTTGAGCATCCACCGAGTGCGGCAAGGGTTCGTTGAGCAACGCACGGCCACGATCAACCGCATCCGAGGCCTGCTGTCGGAGTTTGGCATCGTGCTGCCGCTCAAGGCCGAAGTGGTGCGCCGCGAAGCGGGCCTGCACCTGGAAGATTTGCCCGGTTGGGCCAATACGGCCATCGGTGACAGCCTGAGCGAATTGCACCACCTGGACGGGCGCATCGCCGAGTACGACCAGCACATCAAAGTGATGGCGCAATCGGACGAGCGAGGCCGCCAGTTGATGGCCATGCCCGGCATTGGCCCAACCACGGCCAGCGCCTTGCTGGCCAGCATCGGCAATGGGCACGACTTCAAGTGCGGTCGGCAGGTGTCGGCCTGGCTGGGTCTGGTGCCCGGGCAGTACAGCTCGGGTGGCAAGCAGCGGCTGGGGCGCATCACCAAAACGGGCGACTCGTACTTGAGATGCTTGTTCATCCTGGGCGCCCGAGCGGTGCTGGTCAGCAGTAAGAACAAGACGGACAGATTGAGTCGCTGGGCGCAAAGCGTGGCCGAGCGGCGAGGCTACTGGAAAGCGGTGGTGGCCATTGCGGCCAAGAATGCGCGCATGGCCTGGGCGATGCTCAGCAAAGGCGAAGCGTTCAAGCCCTTGGCTTGATGAAGCGGCACGATTGATGAACCGAATCTTCATGGTGTGACGAAAGCGTTGATGAGCCA
This sequence comes from Aquabacterium sp. CECT 9606, assembly GCF_918741295.1. GTDB lineage: Bacteria > Pseudomonadota > Gammaproteobacteria > Burkholderiales > Burkholderiaceae_C > Aquabacterium. The sequence continues at coordinate 552,872 of NZ_CAKKNB010000003.1, read as the reverse complement.
GGTTGGACCTGCGCGGGGAATGCTCGGTTAACTTTGGAAGGTGCCATCTGGCGACCTTGGCTAACGAATGGAGCCCCCGCGCGCGTCTTTCATCAGGGCCCGCAGCGATGAGCTGCAACAAAGGCCGTTTGTAGTGTCGCCGTCCTTATCCCTGCTCGATGTCCCCGCTTGTTCTCCCTGAAGATTGGTGGTTTGTATTCGTCAGATCAATCGCTTGCGCGATTGGTCAGGGATTCGTTTTGCTTGACAGATGGGGAAGCCCTTGTAGCCCCAGTTAACTGGCAGCAACGTGCGCAGCACGTTGATGTCCAGTTGAACGCCGAGTTAGACTGGGGCGCGAAGAGGAAGTTGGGTGAGGCTGACTTGGCTTGGCCGTGGATTTGGTTGTAAATTTCACTGCGATTCCCCTACTTTGATTTTTGCTCGCTTCTCTGCTGCCCTTGAACCCTACGGTATATGTCATGCTGCTTTCTGTCCGCTTGGTTTGAGATGTCGATGAAAGGATACGCTTGATAGGTTCTTTCTCCATCAACAGCACTGACCGACTTGCCGCCAATATGAAGGCCGCCGCCACTTTTTAGTTGGCTCTTCACCAAGCTCTTTAGCCGTTCTGGTGACTGAAGCTCATAGAAGTCCGTTTTGTAGAGCACCTTCTCAGTTCCGTTCAATCCGACATATACGACGCGCTCGATGGACTCATTGATATACCAAGTGCAACTGACGGTGCCGCATTCAAGCTTCGCTACGTAAAGCTTGACAGAGCGATGTACCCGGTAGCGATTGTCGCCCTTTGGTGGCTTTTGCTTGATCGTCATAGATGGTGCTTCTGGAGGCCTAACGCCCCAGTTAACTGGCAGCAACGTGCGCAGCACGTTGATGTCCAGTTGAACGCCGAGTTAGGCGGGTGACAGATGCAAAGACAGATGAGACCACGCTGAACTGCCTATGGATAATGATGATGCGGCCTTGCATGGCGATGGCCATAAGTAGCTACAGCTTCAAATTCTCGCCCCAGCCTTTAGCGTATGCGCTTCTAAAGTTCAGGGGTGGTGTTGTCACGGATAAGTAAACAAACGGGCTGCTGCTGCTGTTGAAGAAGCCATGAACGTCGCCTGGGGCGAAGCGTACTACGTCACCCTCTTGGATTTGTACTTCAGACGTGCCTTCGAGTAGAAGCGTGCCACCTCCAGAAAGCACCACCCAGATTTGTTCAGACGTTTCGTGCACGTGGCGTTGGTTGGTTGTGCCTGACGGCACTGTGACGCGGGTGACGGTTGCTTTTGCATCCGGTGATGATTCTGGAAAAACTAACTGCTCCGATTCCACTCCGGAGTTGCGCAACACCTGTATTTCGCTTTGTTTGATGAGCTGCATGTTCTGTCGCTAGTGAAGGCCTAACGCCCGAGTTAACAGGCGGCTACCAGCGAAGCTGGTAGACGTCCTGTTGAACGACCAGTTAGGCTGGCACGCGAAGTGGAAGAGGGTTTGAGCCCGCTTGCCCGTGCCGTGAATTTGATTGCGAACCGCATAGCCGCCCCTTGGATTTGCTGCTGAACATTGTGCCGCGACTTTGCGGCCATGCAAGAGCCTGCGGAGGCGTGAATGTTCAACGTGACTTTGGCCAAGCAATATGCCGTGATGGTTTGGGCGGTGGCTTGCCAAGAGACGACGGTGAACCTGGGCCGCCGAAGGACGGCCCGCGATGAGGCGATGGCGTGCTGCATGTTGGCGAACAGCGTTGGTGAGCAGGCTGCCGCAGGGCAGACAGCCAGATTGAGACTTCGCCTTGCCACCAAGTTGTGACCCGCGAAGCCTGACAAATCTGTGCCTTGAGAAACGAGCAGCGCGCGAGTTCCAAAGGATGCAGTGCCGACAAAACGAACAAGCCGTGGAATCATCAATGGCCAGAGATGCCACATATAGCTGACGTTCAAGGCAGCCAAAAGCCTAACGCCCGAGGTAAGCCGCACCGGAGTGCGAAGCACGGAGGGTACCCACAAGCGGAGCTTGTGGGTGTCGGATTGACCGAACAGTTAGGCTGGGGCGCGAAGTGGAAGAGGGGTTGAGCCCGCTTACCCGTGCCGTGAATTTGATTGCGAACCGCATAGCTGCCCCCTGGAGTTGCTTGGCCATTGTGCCGCCACTTTGCTGCAGGCAATGGCCTGCAGTGGCTTGAATGTTCAACGTGACTTTGGCCAAGCAATATGCCGTGATGGTTTGTGCGTTGGCTTGCAGTGAGCGAGTGGTGAACCTGGGCCGCCGTAGGACGGCCCGCGATGAGGCGATGGCGTGAGGCGCATTGGCGAACAGCGGTGGTGAGCAGGCTGCCGCAGGGCAGACAGCCAGATTGAGACTTGGCCTGGCCGCCAAGTTGTGACCCGCGAAGCCTGTTAAATCTGTGCTTTGCAAAACGCGGAATGCCTGGCCAACAAAGGAAGCGGCGCCGACATACGCGAAGCCGGTTGAAGCATCAATGGCCAGACTTCGCCACATTGCATGACTTCATGCAACCAAAAGCCTAACGCCAAGTTCAGCGGCGCCGGAGCGCAGCGAAGGGTACCAACAGCGAAGCTGTTGGCGTCAGCTGCAACGCAATGTTAGGCTGGGGCGCGAAGCCAGAATTCGGCATGTTCGCTCAGCTGCGTTGGGTTCGAGTGCTCACAAAAGTCATGCAAGCGCCCCTAGGTCAGAACTTCTACTGGCCATGCGTGGTAGCTGTAGAGGAAGTCTCCACTGCCTTCGCGATCTGTGAGCTTTGCTCGAATGCGAAATCGCGTGCCCACTGGATAGTCTCTGCATAGCTTCTTCGAGCACTCTACGTGCAATGTCGTGGGGAGACCCTGACCATCGATAGGTCGGACATGAACCTCGCCATGTAACCCCGATGTGGATTTAGGGGCAAAACTCTCGACGACAACAACGCGATAAGTTTCATCATTTTTGGCCATCTTTGGGCTCCATGTTTGCTGTGCACCTCAAAAAGGCCTAACGCCCGAGGTAAGCCGCACCGGAGTGCGCAGCACGGAGGGAACCAACAAGCGGAGCTTGTTGGTGTCGGCTTGACCGAAAAGTTAGGCTGGTGAGCGAAGGCATGGCGTTGCATTTGTTATATGCAGGCCTCATTTCATGCCCAATGGAACTAATACGCTGCTGACCCTTTCGTTGAGGGCAACCGGAGTCGATTGGCAATAGTCAGGTTTTGGGCCGGCTAAGAGTAAGCGTAAAGCATAGTCGGCCCAAGTATCTGGCGTTTCGTTAGGCCAATACTGGATATCTACGGCAAGCTTCTGCCCTGTTTGATAATCAAAAATCACTGCTTCATCGCGGCGAAAATATTTGAATTTTGAGCTTTGGAAGCTGAGGCCGTACCGCTGTGTACGCGAACTGTTAAATTTTATTACAGAAGGGCCCGTTGATGACTGGGTTTGTTGCGCGACTCTCCCTCCTTCTTCGGCATACTCTATTATTTTGTAATTTTTAAGCAAAGAGCTGAATTGTTCCACGTTTGTCGAGGCATCTTTGGATTCAAGGTATATGCCATCTACTTCTTGAGTTGTGTGAATTACTGTCCAGCCACAATCGGTGGTAAGGCGGTTAAATTCCTGGCGCTTTGCAATGCTTTCTCTGTTAGGAAAGTACCAGCTAAGCGAGCAGATAATGCAAGCGGAGAATATGCCCAATGTGCGACCAGAAGGAAATTTTTTTAGAAGCAGCCACACGCTGTATGCAAGAAAAAATGTGCCTGCAAGCCAAGTAAGCCCAATGGCGAAAGCGATAGGAAGGATAACGAGACCCATGTAACTAAAAGCCTAACGCCCGCGGTAAGCCGCACCGGAGTGCGTAGCACGGAGGGAACCAACAAGCGAAGCTTGTTGGTGTCGGCTTGACCAACCAGTTAGGCCGCTGCGCGAAGGCACGGTTTGCATGGAAATGCCGAAGGGCTGATTTTGCGAATTGCTTCTATTTATGCTTTTCACCAATGACTTCCTTCCACTCCAAAAGGATTTTGGCAATCGCTAGGTCGTGGCCGAGATTTTCGGATAGCCCCATCCGTTCTGTGACTATTTGCGATAGATGTGCCGCGATTGCTTCGGCGGCGCTGCCTGCAATAAGAAGATCAAAAACCTTTGGCAGATATCCATGGTATTCGTCGCGGGCGTACGGCACGGTGGAAACGCCAATCGGGTCCCAGACGTAGTGCAGCACTTCATCGACTGCACGATAAATAGCAAGCTCTTGCGGACTCAATTTCTTTCCCATGTCGAGAGGCCTAACGCCCGCGGTAAGGGGCGATTATGCGAAGCATAATTGTCCCCTTGACCAATATGTTAGGCTGGTGCGCGTAGGAGAGGGCGTTGAGTACATGCAGGACTTCCGACTATTGGAATGAATACAAGCGATTGCCCAACTGTACTGATTGGATGATGCCCTGCCCAGCATCGGCAGGTGCAACTTCGTACTTGTAGTAACGGATTGTTCCTGCACCACCAGCAACAAGACGAAACGCTTCCTGTGGTTCATTGCAAGGGAATGTTCGCACACTTCTTGGGCATACAAACTTCAGCTTCCTTGTCGAGGTGCTGACTTCGATGCTGGGAGAGTCTCCTCTCTTGCCCGCATTGAATTTCAACTCCCCCGACACCACAGACAACTCTGATTGGACCTTGCTGGCACCAACATTCCCGATAAATAGGAGTGTCGGAACTGCTAGAGCAGCAACCAAAGCTACGATTAAAGTTGCTGCCTTCATACGTGCGATTCTCAAAGCCTAACGCCACAGGTAAGCAGCACCGGAGCGCGAAGCGCGCAGGGAACCCACAAGTGAAACTTGTGGGTGTCGGCTTGACCGACACGTTAGGCTGGGGCGAGAAGGAACGGCGGATGAGCCAAAACGCGCCGTGTTTTGCTGACTAGCATTTGACCTTTGCACGCCAAAACTCCCTTGTGTGACTAGATGGAATTGTGCCTGACGCGCCGCAAGCTGGGAATACGCCGGTGGAGTGTGAGCCGTGGAAATGCCACCGACCTTGATATTTGAATACGAACTGTGAACCACCGCATGTGGATGCAGGCCAATTGGCGATGGCATGAGCAGCCTTGGTGAACTGATGGGAGTTGTGCTGACTGCCGAAGGACAGGAAGCCAAGCGGCGATAGCGTGTGGCACTTTGGCGCTGCACGGTGGCAAGCAGGCTGCCGAAGGGCAGACAGCAAGGTTGAGACTTGCTGCGCCACCCGGTTGCGAACTGCTGCGCTTGTTAGTGCTGGACCTGGCCAGAATGCACAGTGCATGAGTGCCAAAGAATGCAACGCCGTGAAACGATAAAACGGCAGAAGAATCAATGGCCAGGGCCAGGGCCATGCCGAATTGCTGATTGAAGGAAGCTGAAAGCCTAACGCCCGCGTTAACAGGCGGTTGCCAGCGGAGCTGGTAGACGTCCTGTTGAACAACTAGTTAGGCCGGTGGACGAAGGCACGGTGTTGCATTTGACATGTGAAATCACGGGATGGATTTTCTGCTCAAAAAGATGAAGAGGAAATGAGGAAAATAAATGCTAATGCTGCGGCCAAGACGACCAGCAGGTCAATCGTACCCATACTGACTGGCTTACGCGACTTTGATGTAAGGATCACATCTGGGCTTCGGGTGGTATCACGCGAAAAGTCAGTAGGCCGGGATGGGGATTGAACTACAGACTGGTTGGATGTCCGTACTACTTGTGCCGGTGCTGCCCTGGACCTTGACATTTCGAAATCGAATGTGACGATGCATTTGGGGCAGCGAACTATCTTTCCAGGTAACGCCAAATTCGATGGGATGGTCAGCTCCGTGAGGCAGTTTGGGCAGCACAGTTCAGTTCTAGGTGATGGCGGCGCAACTATATCGGCCAACATGGTTAGTGCCGGTCCAGTTGTTGGCATGACTGAAGGCTGTTCTTGCGGTGTGGTAAGTGGTGTAGATGTTTGGACCTCTGGGGATGGTCGAATTGGGTTTGGTGATTCTGGGTCTTTCGCTTCTGGCCAATCGAATATCCGCTTGTGCTCGGCTTCGTGACACTTCCTGCACAACGTGATTAAGTTGCTTTGCTGATTAGTGCCATGGTTAGACAAATAGATGATGTGATGCACGTCCAGCGTGGTGTCGGTGGCATCGCAGGATGTGCATTTGTAGCCATCCCGGCGTCGAATTCGATGGGCGACATCCGCCCATTCTTTGGGGTAATCGGCGAATCCCTCTGCGCGTAGTAGCCCCCGTCGATGGGCTCGCATGAGCTTGAAGTCTCGCGTATTGTTTTCTGGCTTCGCCAGCAGTCTTGTGATCCAGTTGTGTAGGCCTGCTGCTACAGCGGCATCTATGTCCGCCAAGGTTCTCTTGGCTTTTTGCCGCTTCCATTCTTCATCGGCATGCAAGTCACCTTCGGCATTCCGTTGCATACCGCGAGCCAGCTTTTCGGATAAGCGCGCCTCTGAACTCCGTGCGGGCTCTGGGGATTCGTTGAGAGTGTTGACGCAACGTGTGCAGATACTGATGTTCTCAGTCTGGAATTTCAGAGAATTGAAGGCGTGCTGGCAAATACGGCAAGTTGGCATCCGTCGTTTCCTACTGCGCAAAGAGCCTAACGCCACAGGTAAGCCGCACCGGAGCGCGAAGCGCGCAGGGAACCTACAAGCGGAGCTTGTAGGTGTCGGCTTGACCGACACGTTAGGCTGGGGCGAGAAGGAACAGCCGATGAGCGCACGCAAGCTTTGCTTTGCTGCTGGATGCTTGACGGTGGCATGCCCGGACTCCCTTTGTGTGCGTGCAGAGATTTTGCCTTATGCGCTTGCGCCTGGCCAGAACGCAAACAGCAGGCGATCAGCCTGCTTCGTTTGACACTTGATTCCTGCCGCGCCCCAAGTTCGCTCCCAGCTTTGGAAAACGCCAAGCCGTGAACCACCGCAAGTGCCTGACTGCGACTTGGTGATGGCCTGGGCAGCCTTGGCCAACTGATGACCTTGTGCTGACTGCCGAAGGACAGGAAGCCAGCAAGCGGCGGCATGTGGCACTTTGGTGCCGCATTGCGGTGAGCAGGCTGCCAAAGGGCAGACAGCCAGATGGAGACCTGCTGCGCCACCGCGTTGCGAACCCCGGTGCTTCTGGGCGCCGGACCTGGCCAGAATGCGCAGTGCATGAGTGCCAAAGAAAGCAACGCCGAGAAACGATCAAACGGTGGAAGCATCAATGGCCAGAGGCTTCTGCCACTTTGCTGATTGAAGGCAACCAAAAGCCTAACGCTACAGGTAAGCCGCACCGGAGTGCGCAGCACGCAGGGAACCTACAAGCGAAGCTTGTAGGTGTCGGCTTGACCGAAAAGTTAGGCCGCTGCGCGTAGGCACGTTGTTGAATCTTTCTGTGAACTCATGGCCGATGACTCGCAGGATATAACTTTGTTAGCGAGTACGCCAACAAGAGCGTTTGAGCCGGCCAGAAAAAGTAGCGAAGATCGAAATCGCGAGTACGCACGCGGAAGGCTTGAAGCGACTCAGCGGAGAAACCATAGACATAGTGGCCGCCACACTCGAGCGCAACCAGGACCTCGCGATTGAGGCCAAACTTTGTGCGGATGGTGGCAAGGCTTGCGATGCAAGATGCAGAAGATTGCTTTAGAAGCTGAGGTAGTGACGGGCACTCTGGAGTGATCCCAATGGCTCCTTCGCGACATGCCATTACATTTTTTCCGATCATTAAGTAGTAGCTGCCGCGTGATGATTTCACGTGCGGTCTACCAATGACCTGAGATGAATAGGTAGATGCAACCCAATTGCCTTCAGGGACCCAGAACGCCAGGGCCGCTAGGAGGTTCACCAGCACTATATAAAAGACTTTGCGCATGGTCAGACTGAGAGGCCTAACGCCCGCGGTAAGCCGCACCGGAGCACGAAGTGCGGAGGGTACCCACAAGCGGAGCTTGTGGGTGTCGGCTTGACCAAAAAGTTAGGCTGGTGCGCGTAGGCAGGGTGGCTTTGTTATGGGGATTCATTGGGGGATATGCTTGAAGATGCCATAAGCTATTGCGGCCAATACCAGCAGAACAACCGCAGTACGAAGTGAGAAGAGCGGCTGGCTTGATGTATCCCAGATTTCGCCCCAAAGCCACGCGACTAAAGAGATTCCGCCCAGAAAACCGACGACGGCTCCAGCAAGGACAACCCACTTCCCGATGTCTTTGAATGCTTCTACTTGCTCGGGGCCCCATGTGCCAGTGTGAAAGAACAGCCAGGTTGCATACGTCGCTCCCGCTGCCAGGCCAGAGAAAGCGGCTGCAAAGCAGCGTTCGAAGAGCGATGGATTGTCAGTCTCGAAATTACGCATAAAAGCCTAACGCAATGTATGACTCAACACGCCACATAACCTGGCAAGTTAGGCCTTGGCATTGATGAATAACCTGGCAGGTTATGCGTCGCATCACCGCCTCCAGAGGGCTTGTGGTGACAGCACCTTTCGCCAATGATCTGTATATCCATACAGTTGCCCTCCCAGGTTATTCTCAAAGTTAGGCCTCAATGCTCGAACCGCAATCAACAACAGCCAAGGCGCCGCGACTGCTGGACGATGTTCGCGACCGCATTCGTTCAATGCATTACAGCATACGCACGGAAGAAGCCTACCTCTACTGGATCAAGGGGTACATCAGGTTTCACGCGCTTCGGCACCCCAAGGACATGGGGCAAGCTGAGCTGGAGGCCTACCTCGCCTGGTTGGCGAATGAACGCCAGGTTTCGGCCTCCACCCACAAGCAGGCGCTGTCGGCCTTGTTATTCCTGTACCGGCAAGTGTTGCGCATGGATTTTCCTTGGCTGGCGGAAATAGGGCGCCCCAAGGCCACCAGACGCCTGCCCGTGGTGCTCAGCCCCGAAGAGGTGGCCGCGGTTCTGCAGGCTATCGATCCCAGCCATCGGCTGATCGGCCAAACTCTGTACGGGACCGGACTGCGCTTGATGGAAGGTCTGCGGCTTCGGGTCAAGGACGTTGATTTCGCACACCAGACCATCGTTGTTCGAGAAGGCAAGGGCGCAAAGGACCGGGTGGTGATGCTGCCAGCCAAGTTGGCCGACCCACTGCGAATTCAGTTGAGAGCATCACGCGCCATGTGGGAGGCCGATCGGGCCAGTGTGAGCGTCCAGCCATCCCACCTTGACCCGAGCGCGAGCCCGTGATCGTCACGACGAAGTCGTGGCCCCCACGTCGGCGAGGCACTCCACGAGGTTGAGGGCGGCCAGCATCAGGTACTTCTCGGCATCGGTGCGCACCTGCATCAGATCGTGGTCGCCGAGGTATCCGTAGACGAACGCGAGCAGGTAGCGCTCGCGATGCTCGTCGCAGAACTGCTGGACCATCTGGTCGGCCAGATGCTCGGGCAATCCTTCGTTGAAGCGTACGCGGGCCGTCAAGCGCTGCAGGCACCTTTCCTGCACGTCCTCCGAGATGAGCGGCCATGTATGGCCGCTGAGCTTCATCGCCTTGAATGCCACCAACAGGATGTGCAGCGGCACCTCCAGCGTCAGCATGTCTACGCCCATGTTGGGCAGCACCAGGATCGAGGCCAGCAAGTTGGGCTGCTGCGCGAAGATTTCGTCGGCCAGGTGAACCTTCTGTGCAGGGCCCATGCCCCTGACGTCGATGTCCGCCTGAACCATCACAGCCTGCGTGATCACGCCCATCATCGTTACTCCGGCCGCCAGCGGTGCGGCAGCAGTTCACCGAGCCGGTGGCTGGGATGCGAGTGGATGCGTGCCAGCACGTCGCGCAAATAGGCCCACGGGTCCAGCCCGTTGAGCTTGGCCGATTGCACCAGGCTCATCACCACCGCCGCGCGCCGACCAGCCAACTCGCTGCCCACGAACAGCCAGTTCTTGGCGCCCAGCTTCCACGGCTTGATCTGCCGCTCGATGTGGTTGTTGTCGATGGCCACCGCGCCGTCATCCAGGTGCAGTGTCAGTGCCTTCCAGGCGCCCAGGCTGTAGTCGATCGCCTGGGCGATCTTGCTGCCATCGAGGACCTGCGCTCGCTGCAGCTTGAGCCACACCTCGAACTCGTCCCACAGTGGCTTGCTCAGCTGCTGCCTGGCCCGTCGGCGGTCGTCGTGGTCCATCTCGGCGAAGGCGCCTTCAGCATGGTAGATCCTCGCCCAGCGGTGCATGGCCTCGCTGGCCACTGCACTGGCGCTGCTGCCTCCGCGGCTGAGTTCCTCGAAGTACCGCCTAGCATGCGCGGCGCACAGCGCTGAGCGGCGCTGCGGGTAGACCTTGGCGTCCAGCACGGCGTTGTAGCCAGCGTACTGGTCCGTGATCAGGGTGCCACTCCACCCCGGCTCAGGGCATGGCGGCCCATTGCCGCCGAGGAAGGCCAGCGGGTACTGGGCGCCTCGGCCCAGGCAGAACTCGTAAATGACGCCCGGATGCGGGTCGTGATGGCTGCGTGCCCAGGCCCAGACATAGGCCTTCCTGGTCTTGCCCGCGCCTGGCTCCAGTAGCGGCACCGGTGTCTCATCAGCATGCAGCACCCGGCAGCTCAGGACGAAGCGGCGTTGCAGTTCGAACAAAGGCTCGAGCTTGGCGCCTCCGGCGCCACCCCAGGTGGCCAGCGTCGAGCGCGGGGTGTGCACGCCCGAGCGGGCGTTGATGGGCTCTTGCCGGTAATACGGCAGGTGGTCCACGAAGCGGCTGATCATCGTGTGCGCCACCAGGCCGCTGGCCGGGATGCCGCCATCGACCACGTCCGGCTCGGCCGGCTCCTGGCGCATGAGTTGGCAGCATTTGCAGACCCACTTGCCGTAGATGTGCCGGTGCACGAAGAACTTGGCCGGGATGATGTCCAGCTTCTCGCTGACGTCCTCGCCGATGCGCTTCATGGGCCGGCCGCATTCGGCGTTCGGGCAGTTGGTGTCCTCGGGCTCGTGGCGGTGCTCGACGCGCTCCAGGTGCTCGGGCAGCTTCTGACGGCGTGGCTTGCGCGGCGCTGCCTTGGGCGTCTTGGGTGCTTGTGGCAGGTCGGCTTGCAGCGCGGCAAGGCGTGCGCGCAGGCTGGCCTCGTCCTCGGCCATCGTGTCTTGGAACAGGGCGCGTTGCTGGGCCGTCATGGCCTCGGTCTTGGCGCCGAACTTCCAGCGCTTGAGGCGTGCGAGCTCGAAGTTGACCTTCTCCAGCTTGGCATCACGCCAGGCGATCTCTCGGGCTTGGGCCTGAATCTGCTGCTGCAGGCGTGCGATCAGCGCAGCTGCCTCAGGAGGCAGTTGCGTGATGTCGATGCGGGGGGTAGCGACTTCGCCGAGCATGGTCGGCATGTTGCACCAGCCAAGGCCGGCTGCACATCAGCAGATGCGATGTCAACCGATTGCGGTGGGCCGCCGCACTCAGGAGCGGCTGATGACGTTGAACTCACCCAAGCGCTGCCAGGGCAGTCCGAGTGCCAGGGCGTCGAATTGCTGCGCGGTCAGTTGCAGTGCTGGCACTGCGCAACCGACAGCCGAGTCGCGCTCAAGCCAGACGAAGCGACCGGCGTGCAGCCGGCGGGTGGCGCACCACACCCCGAAGCCGTCGTGCACCAGCAGCTTGATGCGCGTGGCTCGCGCATTGGCAAAGAGGTAGCCGTGGTGGGCTCGGGCCTGGCCGACCGTGTTGACAACGACGTTGAGCAACCGCTCGGCTCCGGCGCGCATGTCCTGCGGCTGGGTACACAGCCATAGCGTGTCGATGCGGATCATGGCGGCCATCCTCAGGCAACAGCCATCGTGTCTGCCAGCGCACGCAGCAGGGCCGCATACGCTGGCCCCGCACTGGCGGAACATTGCAACTTCAGCTGCAAGCCGCCGCGTTCGAGCTCGATGCGGATGTCGGGCTGCGAGGCAGGCAGGTTGGCCAGATGGTGTTCGGGCTTGGCCAACTCGACCGCCACGAACTGCAAGGGCGGCACGCGCGGCGCAGTCGCAGGCATCGACGCACCCATGCGCTTGAGGTTCTGCCCAGCGAGCCACTTGCGAACGACGTTGGGGTTCAGGCCGTGGGCCACGGCGACGGCCGCCACGGACGCACCTGGCTTCTGGCATTCGCTAAGAACCTGGGCCTTGAACTCGGCACTGTGGGTGCGGCGATTGGAGCAACTAGAGCGATTGGGATTCATAGGTGTCCACCAAAAATAGGTGGACACCATGGTCAGTACGTCATCCGCCGAGTGCAAGATGGGACGGCCAGACGCTCACGGGCCAGTGGTGTCCAGGGCGTGTGGCTTCCCCATGCGCTGGATCATAAATTCAGGGATGCGGGCAAGACATGGGCGTGGCAGTGGGTCTTTCCGATGTCCGACCTTGCGCTAGATCCCCAGACCGGCCTCATGCGGCGGCATCATGTTCAGGATCAGGCCTTTCAACGGGCGTTCAAGAAAGCCGTGGTGGCGGTCAAGTTGGTCTAGCTGGCCACGCCCCACACACTGCGCCATTCCTTCGCCACGCACCTCTTGCAAGCACGGTACGACATCCGTACCGTGCAAGAACTGCTGGGGCACAGTGATGTCAGCACCACCATGATCTACACGGCACGTGATCTTGGTTGGGGCAGGGGTGCTGAGCCCACTCGATACATTGCACTCTCAAGAAACTTCAACTAGATAGTAGATAGTAGATACGCCTTGAGTTTTATGCGAGGTATTTGGCGCTCCTGGCAGCACACCGCGCAGGTAGGCGTGCGGATCCACTCCATTGAGCTTGGCCGACTGAACCAGACTCATGAACGCAGCGGCGCGCTGGCTTGCCAGAATGTGATCCTGCAAAACGCCCATTTTTGCGCCCGACTGATATAGGCCGCATCAGTTGGTTCTCGATCCAGTTGTTGTCGATGGGTAGCCTGCCATCGTCGATGTAGCGCATGAGCGCCTCCCAGCGTTTGAGGCTGTAGTCCAGTGCCTTAGCCGTGGCGTCGCCGTTTGCCACCTGGTTGCGCTGCGCCACGCCACATCGGCTTGGATTGAATCGACTGGCATTTCGGCAGCGAGCTAGGCCTCGGGGCGATGGCAGACTGCCTCAACGTTGTGACCATCGGGCCCAATGACGAACGCACCATAGTAGTTTGGGTGATAGTGCGGACGCAGGCCAGGGCCCCCGTTTTCTTGGCCGCCAGCTTCAAGGGCGGCGCGATGGAAGTCTTGGACTTGCTTGCGATTCTCGGCTGTGAACGCCAGATGCATTGGCGCTGGTTTCTCGGAGGTTTGGTACAGCCACAGGGAGGGCTTCCCGTTCGACCCCATGCCAATACCATGTTCTCCTTCCATGACGATGCTGATTCCCAGTGGCTGGAGCGCCTTGAGAAAAAATTCTTTGCTCGCCGCATAGTCGGTAACGCCAAAGCCAATGTGATCGAACATGGAACTACTCCTTAGTAGAGGGACAGCTGAGGGGGCAAGGCCCACTTCAATTTAGGCCTCACCGAAGGTGATGCCGTGAACGGATATGCGTCAAGGATGACGCATCACCTGGATGCGGCCCACTCACCAAGTGTTTGCGGTGCAAGCAGTAAGTGGGGCTTGATGGCATGTATATCCCAAATTGGGCATGCAGTTTTCTGTGGTGAGGTTACTGGCCCATTGGACAGTCCGTCAAGCTCGCAATTTTTTGAGACCCGGCCATGACCGGTCTAACGCGACTGCTGCCACCGATGAGCCCGTCCATGACGCAGCCAGACACGCCACCAGAGGGCGCAAGGTCAGTGCCTTCCCCGGCCGCGCAGCCTCGTCTCGGGGGCGAATGGCCTTCGAACCTCGCCCTTCAGCCCCTATGCGCCCTAGCGCACGCTGATTGAGGCCCTCGCGTGCTACGGTGTCCGAGTCAAAGGCCATGTGAGAAATCCACCGTGCTCGCCCAAGCTGAAAAGCAGCCCAGCCAGAAACAGATCCATGCCTTACTCATTGCACAGCGCCATTTGCCGGTCCGACACAGCGCTTGTGCACGGGCACGAGCGGGTGGTGCTTGGGTGAGGTGCGCATGACACCAAGTTCCTGCAGATCTTAGAGAGCAGGCATGGCAGGCACTAGGGCCAGATTTGCTTGCTCCTGAGGCAGGTTGATGCACCCCCCATTGAACCACCAACGAAAGTCACAATGTTGATGCGCAGACAAGTCGTCCTCGGTGCCGCTGCCTGCGGCGTACTTTCGCCAGCGCTGGTGGCGTGTTCATCAAGTTCGAACGAGCAAGACGCGGCTCGCGCACTGCGCCGCCCGCTTGCAGGCGCCGACGGCGACCGCGCGTTTCTGATGCGTGAACTGGTGAGGTTCGCGACGCTGGCGCCATCAAGCCACAACACCCAATGCTGGACCTTTCACCTGCAGGACCAGGCCATTGTGATCGCCCCCGACCTGTCTCGGCGTTGCCCTGCTGTCGATCCCGACGACCACCACCTCTACGTTTCATTGGGCTGCGCCACAGAGAACCTGGCGCACGCGGCGCTGGCCGCTGGCATGCAGGCCAACGCCCGCTTTGATCCTGGGGGTCAGGGCGCCATCACCGTGCACTTGGAAGCCACTCGGGCCTCGGTCACGCCCTTGTTCCAGGTCATCCCCAAGCGTCAATGCACCCGTGGGGACTACGACGGCAAGCCCATTTCAAACGACGAGCTTCGGCTTCTGGAGCGGGCAGGTACTGGCAACGGTGTGCGCGTGATGCTATTGACCGGACGCGCAGCCATGGAAAAGGTGCTGGCGTACGTGGTCGCGGGCAATACCGCACAGATGGACAATCCCGCATTCGTTGCCGAATTGAAGGAATGGATCCGGTTCAGCGCTGGCGAGGCTGAAAGCACAGGTGACGGCCTGTTTGCGGCCACGACCGGCAATCCGACCATGCCGCGCTGGCTGGCTAGCCGCGCCATGGGCCTGTTCTACACGCCGAAGTCCGAGAATGATCGTTACGCGCGGCAGATCCGCAACTCGGCTGGTATCGCCGTGTTTGCCTCCGACGCCAGCGACAAAGCGCACTGGATCGAAGCGGGCCGCTGCTACGAGCGCTTTGCCTTGCAGGCCAGCGCCCTGGGCCTGCGCAACGCCTTCCTGAATCAGCCCGTCGAGGTCGGGTCGATCCGGCCTCAGTTCGCACGGGCGCTCGGCCTGGGCAGCCAACGGCCGGATCTGGTGGTGCGCTTCGGCCGCGGGCCGGCGATGCCACTGTCCATGCGTCGGCCTGTCGTGGCCGTCCTTGTTTGAACCCGCGGCCGCCCATGAGCGAGTCATTGTCATGACAGCGATCTTCTGGTCGGCGTTCGCTCTGGGCGCCCTGGTGGTCGCTTTGATTGGACTGTGGCCACGCAGACCCTGCTCGCTCAGTTGGAGGCGGTCCGGCTGCGCGCAGATGTCTCTCGCGCTAAGGCACCGTTGATCAGCTGTCATCACCATACATGACGTTCCAGGTGTCGATCGCCGAAGTTGAGCGGCTGACACAGCTGACGTTTACCGTGACAGTGTCCGGCCAAAGGGTGAGCCTTGGAGACTTTGATTCATTGAGGGGCGGCGTTGCCAGACGACTCGCCCGCAGGCGGCATATTGATCGCGATGAGGAAGTTCTCGTCGGCGTAAAAAGTAGTAATGCTGAGTTGCTCTCGTTGGAAGATATCGTGCGTTAGCGCGACTTCGAAAGCACGGTTCGTTTTCTTGGCGGATTGCGCGTGCAACATGTTGGGCCCACTGTCAGAGTCTCGCAAGAGGGCCTGCGCTGTAGGGGAACAGGTAGGGGAACAGCGGTGGTTTTGACTTTGAAAACCCAGGCTGCATCAGGTCTTCATTGAATTGTTCAATTCCCATCAGCCACCCCACAAATTCAAATCCCCCTATGAGGCATAGTTCTCCTAGGGGGATTTTGTTTTGAGCGCTGGATTGCAGGCCCCTCTACATGCAAACTAGCATTCCGTGCGAGGCCTCTTCGTGCGCTTCTTGCACTTCAACTCTCCGTTGATGTTCTCGATTTTTAGGCAGGAGTTGACATTGGGCAACGTGCTCCTGACCCATCCGTGGCCGCTTCCGCATGTCGCCAGGAGTTCATTGGCATTCACGCATCGCATCTCCAAGTCGCGGCAAGTCTTGGTATAGCTCCCACCTGGGGCGCGTGTCGGGTCACAGCACAGATGCTGGCCTTCTCTGGTCGGAAACCGAACGCTTCCACCGCTACCGGTAATGGCCGGAGTTCTCGTGGATTGCCTTGACTGTGGGCATGCCTGAACTGGGCAAGTCGAAGGAGTCGGACCTGTCCGAATACAACGGGCCCCATCTTGAACGCACCCGCCAGGACAGCAGACCTGTGCGAACGCCACAGGGGACAGGCCGATGAAGGCAACGAATAGAAGCAGACATCGCAGCATAAGGACCTCTGGGTGGGCTAGGTTTGAAGATGCGATGAGTGTCAAGCGTGGCTTCAGTCCTGGCAACACCTAGAACACTCTGGACGTCCGTAAGGGGTGGGCTATCGAGTTCCGGCGGTGCCTGAACCTGGAACCTTTGCCCTGATGGGGCTGGCTCCTTTGTTTGGGTGTGCCTGGAAAGCTGAAGTCAAGTAGTTCGGGCAGCATTGTGGAAACTCCATAAGCGCTTCACAAGCAAGCCAAAATACTGTACAAATATACAGTATGAAAGCGTCACTTAAAGACCAATGGATTGAGCAATGCGCTAAGCGCCTGATGGAGCTTCAGCCCGTGTTGCGCCCTCGCGTTGCCGCCCTGGCGGCCAAAGACCTCTGGGAGGACGAGCAAGGAATCATTCCCGCTGAGCGTCGCGCCTACCTCGAGGTGGTGTCCTGGGGATACCGCCCGAGAGCCGAGGTTCTGCGGGCTCCACAGGAGCGGAGCGGGGGCGCCAGAAGGGCCCAGGCAGGGCGCATTGATTTGGATTGGTGCCTGGACTTCGGCTTGATGCTGTGCACCGTGGTGGGAATTTTGACGTGGCCCTGGTAGTCAGCACGCAGCAATGTGGGCAAGCCGTGTCAGGCTTCACCGTCTTCAAGCTCACTCAAGCGCTCGGCTTCCTCCAGGGCGGCCATCAAGCATTCCTGGCTGGCTTGCGCGCCTTCCAGGTGGTCGTCGGACTCGGCGCGGGCCACGATGGCCGCATCGACCGCCGCCAGCAGCGTTTCAAGCACGGGCCGCAGCGCTTGGGGATAAGGATGGGAAATGATGATCGATTCGATGGCCGCGTGGTACATCCGCTGGTGGCCTCCCAAATTTTGCAGCAGTGCAACGAGCTCGCTGTTCTGCACGGTGAGCTGCGCGATGTCCTCTTCCAGCTTGTCGATGCGTTCTTCAATGGTCATGGCTCTGTTCCGGGAAGATGGTGAGGCCATGGTAGTGGCAACCAGCGCCCAAACCAGACAGGGTGTGCCCCGGTTAGGCCATGGTGAGCATGGTCTGTCTTCCCCGTGTCACACGAGCAAGCCAATCTGGAGATCCCTTGTGTTGACCAACCACCAGATATGGAGCCCAGCATGAAGCCCACCTCATCCAAGTCCTTGTTCTCACGTCTGCTGGGCGATTGGGTGGTCGACATCAGCGCGGCATTGGCCTTGGCAGGAACCTTGATCGTGATGTGGGTAGGGTAGTTTGGATGAAATACTGTATAAAATAACAGTATGAATGCGCATCCCAAAACCACCTGGATCCAGCGTTGCGCGCAGCGCATTGCTGAGCTGCGCCCCCAGTTGCGCCCCAGCTTGGCCACCTTGGTGGCGGTGGAGTTGTGGCAAGACGTGCGCGGCCATGTCCCACCCGAAGAGTGGGCTGAGATTGAGGTGGGCACATGGGGCGAGCAGCAAGGCGCACCCAACGGGTAGACGCAGCCTACTGCCAGCCAGCGTGAATCACGCAGTGGATGAAGTGCAGCTTGGTGACCACCTCACGCGACAGTACGAAGGGGTAGAAGTCGGGCTGCCCCATGCTGCGCGACATCTCGTTCATCACGGCCGTTAGGCCCACCCAATCGTTCACCAGGGCCAGGAAAGCGTCTCCTTCAGCACCTGTGTCCTTGTTCCAAAGCACTTCGGTGTCAAAGGGTTCGGTTTCCAGGCCGATTCGCGTGAGGTCAATGCCAAAGCTGGCGGCGGTGTCGGCGGTGTCCACCATGTGCAGGTAATGGGCCCAGGTTTCGGCCCAATCTTCCCAAGGGTGGGCAGAGGCGTAGGCGCTGACGAAATGCACGCCCCAGTCCAGCGGGGCGCCTGTTTGATAATGAACTTTGACGGCTTCGTCGTAGTCCTGGCGTTCATCGCCAAAGAGGGCTCGGTAGGGTTCGAGCCAATCAGTGTGGTCCACCAGGCGATCCCAGTAATAGTGACCGACCTCATGGCGGAAGTGACCGAGCAGCGTTCGGTAGGGTTCGCCCATGCTTTTTCGTGTTCGCTCGCGCGTGGGATCGTCGGCTTCTTCCAGGTTGATGGTGATCAGTCCGCTGTCGTGGCCAGTCATCACCCTGGGTTCGGTGGGCTGTGAGCGCAGGAAGTCGTAGGCCAGACCGCGTTCAGGATCCTCTCCAACCTTGGAGGCCACGGGCAGCTTCAAGGCGATCAGTTGAGACACCAGCCGCCTTTTGGCCGTCTCGGTACGGCGCCACAGCTCCTGGTTCTCAGGGTCGGACAAGTCGGGAATGGTGCGGTTCAGGCGGCAGGCCTGGCACAGGGTGACGCCCTGGGCGGCCTGTGACTGGGGGAGCAGCCAGTTGCACTCGGCCGCGCTGGCGAAGTTGGCGCAGCGGACGTATTTTTCGCCTTGGTTCTGGTCCAGATCCTGATCTTGGCCTTGGAGCGGGCTTGCTCGCACGAAGACGTTGGCTTCCTCGGCAGGGTCCAGGGGGATGACGCGCGCCTGGGTGGGCTCGTAGCCCAAGGGTGTTTTGCAGGCCAGGCACACGGAGTTGCGAAAGAACACGGGACGCCCACAGCGACAACGGTAGGCCCGGGAAGACACGGGTTCATACGCCGTGGTGCTTGGGGAAGAGGTGGATTGCAGGGTATCGTTCACGTTGGTTTCCAGGGCATTACCTGCTTCGGCTGGCAAACGGCGTGCCCGTGTTTGGAGCGATGGATGAGCGAAGTCAGTGGTGCAGGCCTGCATGAGTTGATCATTGAGCCCATGGGCATGCACCTGCCGGTGTCGGCCGACCAAACTTTGCTGGCGAGCGCGTTGGCCGCCAGCATTGAGTTGCCGCGCTCCTGTCGCAACGGTACCTGCCGGACTTGCCTTTGCCGCTTGGTCAACGGCCAAGTGGCGTACCGCATCGAGTGGCCCGGCTTGAGCGAGGAAGAAAAGCGCGACGGCTACATCCTGCCATGCGTGGCCTATCCCTTGTCTGATGTGGTGATCGAGGTGCCTGGCGCCAAACGCCTGGACGTTTCTTCAGTGACTTGACCCGGCGTCGTGCCATTTCTTGACCTGCGAGGCCACCCAGAGGCCATCGTCCAGCGGCAGGTCGTGGCCCGCGCTGGGGTGATCGGCGAAGTCGGTGTTCCAGCAGGCGGCCAGTTGCCGTGAGCATTGGGGCGCGACCAGGCCATCCTGCGTACTGCTCAAGATCAAGGTGCGGACTGAGGGCCCTTCCATGGGCGCGGTGTAGCGTGCGGCAGCCCACAGCTGGCGCAGTGCATTGGCGCGCGAGACGGGGCACTCGTCGCGGTAGGCGATCCAGTCCCGCAAACGTTGCTCGCGCTGGGGTGGGTGGTGCGTGGTGATGGCCATGATGGCTTCTTCCCATTGCCTGGCCATGCCGCCGAGCAAAGCCAGCTTGAGCATCAATGGGTAATTGCGAGGCCGCAGGCGCCGGTAGAACGGGCTGAAAGGGCGCATGCTGGTGTTGATGAGCACGCAGCCTTGTATTTCGTGCGGATGGGCCAGCGCCCAGGCTGTGGTCACCATGGCGCCCAGCGACATGGCCAGCACGTGGTATGGCGGCGCAATGCCTTGGCGAGCAAGTTCGGCTCGACATTGCTCAGCCATGTCGGGCACGGTGGCTGGGCTGGGCAGCGCGCACAAGCGGCCGTTACCCGCCAAGTCCAGCGGCACGATGCGGGCGCCTGGCAGCTCGGCGGCCAGTAAACCAGGAAAGTCACCCCAGTGCCTTTGTTCGCGGGTCAGTCCGCGCAGCAAGATCCAGGTTTCGGGCACGTGGGTTGGGCCAGTCATCCGTACCAGCGTTCGTGGGCGGCTTGACGGTGGGCGTGCCGGGCTGGGCCTTCGGGCACCCAGCTGGCGTGGCTGGCCGCAGCGTGGGTGATGAAGTCCAGCCAGGCCATGTGGCGGCGCAACACGCGCTGCTGCCGGTGCTCGGCCATGGGGTTGAAGATGCCTTGTTTGGAAAAGATCTGCCGTGGATTTTTCTTGATCCAGAGCCAGGAGCCCATCTCCAAGGTCAGAGGCAATAGGGTTCTATCTTCTTGGGCGCAAGCTCGCAGGTACAGATGGTCCCAGAGATCACCGTGGGTGAGGTACTGCCGGCTTTGCGGCTCGAACACGTAGCGGTGATGAGGGTAGGCCTGGTCGAAGATCTGGCTGAGTGCCAGCATCTCCGGAAGGTGCCTGATGGGCCGGGTGGTGTGGGCATGTGGAAACCAGATGCGGTCAGCCATGCCAAAGCCGGAATGGCAATCGATGGACATGCTGAATCGGCGGCTGAGCAGCTCTTGCTCGACGACCCGGCAGAGTGCTTCGCTTTCCAGCTCCATGGGTTTGCCAGCGGGCCCTCGGTACCAGGGCAGGGCGGGGCTGAGCCGCTGCCCACCGAGCATGAAGGGCACGGCCTCGCTGGCGTTCACGGGCGCGTTGCGCATGAGGTCGACGCCATGGGGGTTGGCGCGCGTGCCGGCCCACAAGCCGCCCGGGTTGACGATGGGCATGAACACCAGGCGGATGGATTCCAGCTGGCGGTGCAGTTGGTGGTCCCATTTCAAGCGCATGACCAGGCTGCGCAGGTAAGCCATGACCACGCGCGAACCAATGCGCTCCAGGCCATGCACCCCACCGAAGAAGCCCACCGCAGGAACTTGCTTGCTGGGGTTGCCCAAAGCGATGGCCTGCACCGGAAAACGGTGGGGGCCGGCTTGCACCTCGCACAACTGTGTGACCTCGACCTGTGAGCCGGCTTCGTCGAGGATGCGCTGAAGATCGCTCAGCTCGATCAGGGCCTCGGGCGCGTCATGGCCCGTCAAACGCTGGGGCGTTTGAGACGGAACAAAGCTGCGTTTGTCGAGGCGAAAGAGCTTGGCCATGGTGTTGGCGCAGGTTCAGGCATGAGCCGAATGGCTCATTCGCCCTTCTTGGGTCGGCCGGTTTTCAGCGGAACCAGGCCTTCCAGCACCAGCTTCAGTTTGGCGTCAGGCAGTGATGACAAGGCGTGAAGCCCGGCGCGCAACAACTCGCTTTTCTTGGTGGGGCGGCGAAAGGTCAGGGCACGCTCCTTGAGCGAGTTGATCAGGCTGAAGTCGGCACGGGGCATGGTGAAGCTGTCGCGCACCAGCTTTTGCTTGACCTTGGCCGGGCTGTTGATCTTGACGGGTGTGGTGGCCACCACGGTGGGCTTGGCGGTAGCGGCGCGCGGTGCGGCTTTCTTGGCAGCAGGGGCCGGGGCAGCAGCCTTCGCCTTCGGGGGCTTCTTGGTAGCCACTTTTTTGGCGGGTGCTGCGGCAGGCTTGGCTGCCTTGGCTTCAGGCTTGGTTTTGACGTTCTCGGTATCGGTATTGCTCATGATGACAGTTTGATGAATTGATATAAACGATTTATACAATAAATCAGGGCTGTGTCAACCGTGAATTTGGCGCCGAAATGATCAGGCCCTGTCACATGGTTGTCGGGCAGCCGCGTCAAGAATTCGCTGGCATCACCAACCATCAAATCAGGACAAGCCACCATGAACGCCAAGCTCCAACGTTTGATCTGCGCAACGATCCTGGCAGCGTCGGCATGGGCCAGCGGCGCGGCCTGGGCCGGCGACCGGCCTGACGATGACAGGCCTCATCGCCATGGCGAGAAAACCAACGTGCAGGTGGGCGTGCGCCCCTTCTACCTGGTGGATGGTCTGGACGATGGCAAGCTCAAAAGCCGATTGCAGCAATGCGAGACCGGGCCGTTCTACCGCAGCCAGTTCTCGATCAGCCACCGTGGTGCCCCGCTGGAGTTTCCTGAGCACTCGCGCGAGTCTTACGAGGCCGCGAACCGGATGGGCGCGGGCATCATCGAATGCGATGTGAGCTTCACCAAGGATGGCGAACTGGTGTGCCGCCATTCGGAGTGCGATCTGCACACCACCACCAACATCGTGAACACCCCCTTGAATGCCTCGTGCACGGTGCCTTGGACACCCGGTGGCCCGGCCCCCAAGTGTTGCACCAGCGACATCAGTTTGAGCGAGTTCAGATCCTTGAGGGCCAAGATGGACGCCAGCAATCCGGCCGCCACCACGGCTGCTGGCTACCTGGGGGGCACGGCCAATTGGCGCACTGATCTGTACACCGGCCGCCCAGCTGGCAATGTCGTGACTTTGAAAGAGCACATCGCCTTGGTCAAGCAATGGGGCGTGTCACAAACGCCTGAGTTGAAGGACGGCGATGCTGCTCGCATCCAGTCGATCTTTGGCGGCCAGGCACAGTACGCTCAAAAACTGATCGACACCTACAAGGACGCGGGTGTTGATCCTCGCAAGGTGTACGCGCAGTCCTTCAACATCAACGACGTGCTGTACTGGATCAAGCAGGAGCCGGCGTTTGGCAAGCAAGCGGTTTACCTGGACCCGATCGAGCCTTCGCTCAAGATCGAGCGCATGAGCAAGGAACGTTTGCGCGAGCTGAAAAAAGCGGGCGTCCAGATCATCGCGCCACCCATGTGGGCCCTGCTGGCCGTGAACGATGCCAACGAGGTCGTGCCCTCAAGCTATGCGATTGACATCAAGGCCGCGGGCTTCCGGATCATCACCTGGTCGTTCGAGCGCGTGAACCTGACCAAAGGTGCGGCTGGGCAGGGCAGTTACTACCAGTTCGACCCCGAAGGCAAAGCCATCAAGAAGGACAGCGACATGCTCAAGGCACTGGATGTACTGGCCCGCAAAGTGGGTGTCGAGGGGGTGTTTTCCGACTGGCCTGGCACGGTCACTTACTACGCCAATTGCATGGGTTTTTGAAAGGCCCTTCTCGCGTCGAAAGTGGTTTGCAAGTGGCCCAGTTCGGATGAACAATCGCTTTCCGCGAAGCACCAGCACCATGGCGCTGATGCATCAATTCTGAGTCATGCCATGCGAGTGAAAGGGGTTCACACCATGAGACGCAAATCAGAGAAATCCGTCCTGGATCGCCTGCTTGGCGATTGGTGGGTGGATGCGGGTGTCGCCTTGTTCGTGATCATCATGTTGGCGATCACGAACTTGAAATGACGCTCACTGCACCAGCGGAAAATCATGCTTGGAGATGACCACCGGTTCGGGGCTGGCCTTGGCCACTTTGGCACGCACCACTGCATCGATCACTTCGGCGTGTGACTGGTAGGCATACACCCAGTCTTGTGGCGCGGGGCCTGCGGCGAACCGTTCTTCCAGGGCTTCTCTGGACACCAGCACGCGCACGCCACGACCGCCCACTGGCACGCGCACGATCACCGCATCGCGCCCTGCATAAGCTTGCATCATTTGTTCCATGTCCAACCTCCATTAAAGCAAGGTGGCGACCATAACGTCGACCCAGCTTGATCTGTAAGTTGATGCATCGAAGTGGGCGCTGCGGCCCTCGGCAGCGCGCGACTCTCACACACCTGTTGCTTAAAGATACGCGGCGACCGGCATCAGATAAAGTGCATGCATGACTTTGCTCCAAACCGATTGCCCCCTTTGCGGCGGCCCCAACGCTTGCGCGGTGGCGGCGGGAGCAGATGCGGGCTCGTGCTGGTGCCACCAGGCCACGTTCAGTGCGGCGCTGTTGGCGCGGGTGCCCGAGGATCAGCGTGGCCAGGTCTGCATATGCGCGCGGTGTGCCGCATTGGCAGAGCGCCTTGCATCACAGGGTGGCGATCGACACCTCGGTTGATTTGACGAGGGCGATCACATCGGAGCCTTCGACCAGGCCGAGTTGCCTGACAGACCGGGTGGTGATGACTGACGAGACGATCAGGCCGGAAGGGGTTTCGACCTCGATTTCTGAAACCACTGGACCTTCGATGATGGCTCGCACTTTGCCGCGAAACTGATTGCGGACATTGATGGCGGAAATGGTCATGGGGCGGCTTCGTTGTTGCTGTGTGATGGACTGAGGGTATCCACCCAGGCCAGGTGTTCACAACGAAGCGATTGGCATATGCATGCTTGGGAAGCGTGCAAGAGTGCAGGGCCCGCGTTGAGCCCCGCACCTCAGGTCAATCAAGCCTTCTTGGCTTTCTTGGCGGCAGCGGCCTTCTTGGCAGGGGCCTTTTTAGCAGCAGCCTTGGGGGCAGGTGCCTTGGCAGCCTTGCGGGCGGCGGCCTTCGGGTCGACGGCGGCCTTGAAGGTGGCGCCAGGCGTGAACTTGGGCAGCTTGGCGGCGGCGATCTTGATCTTGGCGCCAGTGCTGGGGTTGACGCCGCTGCGGGCAGCGCGGGCGTGTTGCTTGAAGGAGCCGAATCCAGGGATCGTCAAGGAGTCGCCTTTCTTGACGGTGGAGACAATCACGTCCAGCAAGGTTTCCAGGACGCGACCAGCATCGGCCTTGGTCAGGTCATGCTTGGTGGCCAAATGCTGGATCAGTTCGGTTTTGTTCATGTGACGCTTTTATCCGTTGCACCCGAAAGCGGGCAGCGTGATTGTGCCAAAGCTCTAGCTCATTTCCACGTATATCTGATGAAGAGGGCGTCTCTTGCGTGCAAACATCGATCAATGCTGGTGATTTGCGTGTCGCCGATGCCGCAAAGCCAGCATTTAAAGGCAGTGCGCTTGCTGCAGTTTCAGCAAGGCTTTGTGTGGACCAAGCCCGACTTGGCCCCGGCAACACGACGACATCAGGCACGAGGACGGGATGCGGCTGATCCGCGCCCTGGGCCGCCGAACGCCTGGCCGAGGCAATCAAGCCTTAAGATCCAGCGCAATGAGCCAAAAACAGCACCTGGTCGACGCCAACTACCGCTTCATCGCAGCCTCGCAAGAGGTCAATGCGCGCATCAGCCAGCGGCAGCAATCCTTGTCGCTGTACGTGTCGCTGGTGGTTGGACTGCTGGCGGCGCTGGTGGCGCTCAAACCGGGGGCGGGCTCGCACGAGTTGCCCATCGAATGGCTGGTGCTGGGCTTTCCAGTGGCCTCCACCTGCCTGGCTTTTCTGAACTACAAGGCCGAGCGGGCCATCACCAATCTGCGCCATTTCATGTCCACGCTGGAGCGCCTGGGCAATGAAGGCAGTGAACTGCCCAGCTACAACACCGACCCCAAGTGGGCCCATGGCGCCAACCGAGCACGGCGCTTTCACGACTACGCTGCGGCGGTGCTGGTGGCCAGTGGCAATGCCATCGGCATTGGTGCCATGCTTCGCATCTACCCCGAACGCATGGCCAACAACCCCGTGATGGTGTGGATCACCATCGTGATTGCGGTGGCCTCGTTCGCGGCTTTGCTGTTGATCCCGCGCTGGAGCTATCGGCCCACGCAAGCCTGATTGATTGATTGTTCAAGGCGCCGGGTTCGGGTAGCGGTCGTGGATGGCGTTGATGCCGTCCAGCACCGCCTGCGGCAAAGTCACATCCACGCTGGCAATATTGCTGCGCAATTGCACCAAGGTGGTCGCGCCAATGATGTTGCTGGCGACGAAGTCGCGGCTGTTCACGAAGGCGAGGGCGCCTTGCGCGGGGTCGATGCCGTGCTGCCTGAACAGATCCACATAAGCCTGCGTGGCCAGCCCGGTGTTCTCGCCGTGGTATCGCGTGAAGCGGTCGAACAAAGTCAACCGGGCGCCGGCTGGGCGCTGGCCATTGAGGTACTTGCCGCTGAGCACGCCAAAGGCCAGCGGCGAGTAAGCCAGCAGGCCCACGTCTTCACGCAATGACATCTCCGACAGGCCGGTCTCGAAACTGCGGTTGACCAGGCTGTAGGCGTTCTGGATGCTGGCCACGCGCGGCAGATCGCGGGTCTCGGCGTGGTGAACGAACTTGCCCAGCCCCCAGGGCGATTCATTGGACACGCCGAAGTGGCGGATCTTGCCGGCCTTGACCAGGTCTTGCAGCGCCTCCAGCGTCTCCAGGATCGGCACGGTCACCACATCTTTGATGTGTTCGTAATTGCGCTGGCCAAAGATGTTGGTGGGGCGGTCGGGCCAGTGCAATTGGTACAGGTCGATGTGCTCGGTCTGCAGGCGCTTCAGGCTGTCATTCACCGCTTCGAACAGGTTTTGACGGTTGAAATTCAGGCGCCCGCCGCGGATGTGCGAGGGGCGCGCGGCCTGGTGCGAGGGGCCGGCGGCCTTGGTGGCCAGCACGATGTCGTTGCGGCGGCCAGTCTTTTTCAGCCAGGTGCCGATGTATTGCTCGGTCAAGCCCTGGGTCTGGGGCTTGGGCGGCACGGGGTACATCTCGGCGGTGTCGATCAGGTTGATGCCCGAATCCAGCGCCACATCCAACTGCTCGTGGGCCTCGGCCTCGGTGTTCTGCTCGCCCCAGGTCATCGTGCCCAAAGCGATCAGGCTGACTTTCAAGCCAGTGCGGCCCAGTTCGCGGTATTTCATGAGTTCTCCAGACCTGCGCAAATCTTCGTGAGGGGCATGGTGTCATGCCGCCATCAACCTTGCAGCCGCGCGGCCTTGCTTTGTATATAGACCAGTCGTTATAATTACGCCATGAATGCCCGACAACGTTTGATCGACACCACCGCGCGTCTGCTGCAAACCGCCGGATACCACAACACTGGCTTGAACCAGATCGTGGCCGAAAGTGGCGCGCCCAAGGGTTCGCTGTACCACTACTTCCCGGGGGGCAAGGTGGCACTGGCCGTGGCCGCGCTGGACCAGTCGGCCAGTCAGCTGGCCCAAGCCTTGACGGCGCTGTGTTTGCCACACGCCCATCCGGAGTCGGCCATGGTGGCGGTCATCGACTTCTTCATCGCGGAGTTGGAATCCTCCAACTTCACCAAAGGCTGCCCCGTGGCCACCACCACGCTGGAGCAGGCTTCTCTCACGCCCGAAATCCGCGAGGCCTGTGCGCGCGCCTATCGCCTATGGCAGGACGGCCTGCAGGCCTACTTCAGCGGGCATGGCATCGCCCAGGCGTCCTTCCTGGCCGAGAACCTGTTGATGCTGATCGAAGGCGCCCTGCTGCTCGCCCGCGCCCAGCACAACTGCGACCCTTTGCGCCGCCTCAAAACCCACCTGCCCATCCTCATCCATTCCGCCAAGGGAGCATCCTGATGTTCAAGTACTTGTTGTCCCTCATCATCGCTTTGGCCAGTTGGTCGGTTCACGCGCAAGCCAAAGCTGGCGTCGAATTTGCCATCGTCAAAACCGGCAAGACCACCACGCTCAAAGGCATGATGGTGTCGGGCGGTGGCTTCACCACCAAGGTCGACGGCAATTTCTCAGCCATCCTCGTCAAGCATGGCCAGACCCACTTCCTCTTCGATTCGGGCCTGGGCAGCAAAGTCGCCCAGCAGTATCAGCAAGACATGCCCTGGTGGGCCCGGGCCTTCTTCAAGTACGAAGACCCGGTGGTGCCTGCCCGCCAACAGCTGGACCAGGCCGGCATCCCGCCGATCGAGCGCATCTTCCTCAGCCATGCGCACTGGGACCATGCCAGCGGGCTGGGTGATTTCCCCGAGGCCGTGGTCTGGGCCGCGCCTGAGGAGCTGCACGTGGTGGAACACGCCGCGCCGGGCCTGGGCGGCAGTTGGCCTTCGCAGGTGTCTTTGAAGTCCATCCGCTGGCAGGCGCTCGACTTCAAGCCGCAGCCCTACAAAGGCTTTGATCGCAGCATTGATGTGTTTGCCGATGGCACGGTGGTGTTGGTGCCCATGTTCGGCCACACGCCGGGGTCCATTGGCATGTTTGTCACCGTGGATTCCGGCAAACGCTTCTTTTTCTGCGGCGATGCGGTCTGGCGGGCCGACGCCTTGAAGGATGGCAGGCCCAAGTTCTGGCCCGCCAGCCTGATCGTGGACAAGGACCGCGGGCAAACCCAGCACACCATCGAGCAAATGCGCGAACTGCTCAAGCAAGACCCTGCGCTGGTGGTGGTGCCCGCCCATGACGACACGGTTCAAGCCGGATTGGGATACTTTCCCTTATGGGTTAAATGAGCGGCACCGCTTATCCTCCTGAGATCTGATCGTTTCTCATTTAACGATCTAAAACAAATCGGAGGTTCATCCATGTCCACCCCCCGCGTTCTGTCAACAGTGCTGTATGCCTGCTTGCTGGCCACGGCCCCCCAAGTTTGGGCCGCAGCCACCCCGTCAGCCGATGGCGAGCTGATCCCCGCTGGCGAGGCGGAGGCCACGGCCGCCATGGTCACGGGCATCCGCGCCATGGTTCAAAAGGGCTTTGATGAGAACGGCCACGCCTTCCGCGATGCCCATCGCAAGGCGCATGGCTGTGTGCAATCCACGTTCACCGTGCTGGGTCAACTGCCACCAGCATTGGCGCAGGGCCTGTTCGCCACGCCCCGTTCCTACAACGCGGTGGTCCGTTTTTCAAACGGGTCCGGCCAAAGCCAGGACGACCACACTGGCGACGCCCGCGGCATGGCGGTCAAGGTCATGGGGGTGGGCGGCCAGAAATTGCTGAGCGATGAGCAGTCGGCCAGCACGCAGGACTTCCTGATGATGAACAGCCCGGTGTTCTTCATCCGCGACGCAGACGACTACGTGGTGTTCCAAAAAGCCATGTCCACTAATGGGTTCACCGCGGCCGGCTGGCTGGCGACGCACCTGTTCCACGAAACCGCCATCCTGCTGGCCATCCAGGGCCGCAAGGTGGTCAACCCCTTGGCCTCGCAATACTGGAGCACCACGCCCTCCAAGCTGGGCCCCCAGCAGATGAAGTTCTCGGCCAAGCCCTGCGCGGGCAGCACGTTCAACACCACGTCCGACACCAAGGATCGCCTGGGCGACAACTTGACCTCGCAACTGGCCACGGGTGGCGCTTGCTTCGATTTCATGGTTCAGACGCGGGTCAAGCCCAGCACCATGCCAATTGAAGACCCCACCATCGAGTGGAAAGAAAAAGATTCACCTTTCATCCCGGTGGCCAAGATCCAGATCAGCGCCCAGGTGCCTGAGCAGGGTGAAGCTTGCGAAATCCGCTCCTTCACGCCTTGGCATTCGATTGCCGAACACCGCCCACTGGGTGGCATCTCGCGTGTGCGCAAGGATGTCTACGTCGAGATCTCCAAGATGCGCCATCAACTCAACGGCCAGCCCCGCATCGAACCCTGAGCCCCGCATTGGCGCACTGCCGATAGACTGCACCTTTGAACACCCATTCACAGGAGCTTCTTCTGCATGCCCCATAACGTCAGCTTGATCTCTACCATTGCCACAGGCTTTGGGCTTGCCCTCATTTTTGGCTTCATCGCCTCGCGCATGAAAGTGCCGCCTTTGGTGGGCTATCTGCTGGCCGGCATCGTGATCGGCCCTGCCACCCCCGGTTTCGTTGCAGACATGGACTTGGCGGGGCAGTTGTCCGAAATCGGGGTGATGCTGTTGATGTTGGGCGTGGGCCTGCATTTCTCGCTGGCCGATCTTCTGGCCGTCAAGCGCATTGCCATCCCAGGGGCCATTCTTCAGATCACGGTGGCCACCGCCATGGGCATGGGCACGGCCATGTTGTGGGGCTGGAGCCTGGGTGGCGCGCTGGTGTTTGGCCTGTCCTTGTCGGTGGCCAGCACGGTGGTGCTGCTCAAGGCGCTGGAGGCGCGCAACGTGTTGGAATCGGTCAACGGCCGCATCGCCGTGGGTTGGCTGGTGGTGGAAGACCTGGTCATGGTGCTGGTGCTGGTGCTGCTGCCAGCGCTGGCACCCATGTTGGGCGGCACGGTCGACCCGCATGCTGCTGCCTCCGGCCAAGGCCTCTGGCTCACCCTGGGCCTGACCTTGGGCAAGGTGGCCACCTTCATCGCGCTGATGCTGGTGGTGGGGCGGCGTGTGTTCCCAAAGGTGCTGTGGCTGGTGGCCAAGACCGGTTCCCGCGAGTTGTTCACGCTGTGCGTCGTGGCCACGGCAGTGGGCGTGGCCTATGGTTCGGCCAAGCTGTTTGACGTGTCCTTCGCGTTGGGCGCTTTCTTCGCCGGCATGATGATGCGCGAGTCGGAGTTCAGCCACCGCGCGGCCGAAGAATCCCTGCCGCTGCGCGATGCCTTCTCGGTGCTGTTTTTTGTGTCGGTGGGCATGTTGTTCGACCCCAGCGTGCTGTTGCAAGAGCCACTCAGGGTGCTGGTCGTGGTGGCGATCATCATGGTTGGCAAGACGCTCGCTGCCATGGCGCTGGTCCTGGCCTTCCGCTATCCGCTCAACAGTGCATTGACGGTCAGTGCCAGCCTGGCTCAAATCGGCGAGTTCTCGTTCATCCTGGCAGGGCTGGGCGTGACACTCAAATTGCTGACGCCCGAAGGCTACAGCCTCATCCTGGCCGGTGCCCTGATTTCCATCGCGTTGAATTCATTGCTGTTCGCGGCCATTGAGCCGGCGCAGAACTGGATCAGGTCCCGCTCGGCGCTGGCGCGCAGCCTGGAACTGCGCGACGACCCTCTTGCCGAGTTGCCCATGTCCGTGCCCCAATCGGTGCTCACGGGGCAGGTGGTTCTGGTGGGCCACGGCCGGGTGGGCAGCCGCATTGCCCAGGCCCTGATCGACCGCAACCTGCCTTTTGTGGTGGCTGAGGAAAACCGCGAAGTGGTGGAGCAACTGCGCGCCAACAACATCCCGGCCGTCTGGGGCAATGCATCTGACCCGTCCGTGCTGATCCAGGCCCACGTGGCGCGGGCCGGCATGCTGGTCATTGCCACGCCCGACTCGTTCAATGTGCGCAAGATGGTGGAGATCGCCCGCACCCTGAACCCCGCCATTGAGGTGGTGGTGCGCACCCACAACGAGGCCGAAGGCCGTTTGCTGGAGCAAGACGAAGTGGGCAAGATCTTCATCGGTGAACACGAATTGGCCCAAGCCATGCTGGGCCACGTCCTGTTCAGGATGGGGCATGACCTTCGCCGAACATGAAGCTGGACACCGTGATGCCGCCGAAGAGGTTGTCTTCGTGGTAAACGCATTGGGCGCTTTCGCCTTCGGCGGCGCCCACTGCCACCATCAGCGGCACAAGGTGATCTTCACGCGGATGCGCCGTGCGAGCGGCGGGTGCCGAAGCCCAATCGAGCAAGCGCCGGGACCGTTCGGCCGGGCTTGAATCGACCAAGGCGCTTTGTAGCCATTGGTCAAAGGCCTTGGACGCTGCCTGGCCGCCAGGCCCGAAGGCGCGGAGGTTGTGGTAACTCAAGCCGCTGCCAATGATGAGCACGCCTTCGTCTCGCAAAGGCGCGAGGATTCGGCCCAGGGCCAGGTGCTCGGCCGGGTCATAGCTGCTTTTCATGGACAGTTGAAGCACGGGCACTTGCGCCTCTGGGTAGATGGAGAACAGCGGCACGAACGTGCCATGGTCAAAGCCTCGCTGCGCGTCCAAGCGCGCTGGCAAACCCGCTGCCTTGATTAGCGTTTGCACGCGCTCGGCCAATGCCGGTGAGCCCGGCGCGGGGTAGGTGATGGCATAAGTGTGCTGCGGGAAGCCCGAGTAGTCGTAGATCATGGGGGGCTGGGGCGCGGCCATCACCGTGAACTCGGGCTCTTCCCAGTGGCCGGAGATGACCAACACCGCTTTGGGCGTCTGGCCCAATTGGCCGGGCACAGCCTTCAGCGAGGCTTCCAATTGGTCATAAGCCCCGTTCATTTGCGCCGTCATCCA
This sequence comes from Aquabacterium sp. CECT 9606, assembly GCF_918741295.1. GTDB lineage: Bacteria > Pseudomonadota > Gammaproteobacteria > Burkholderiales > Burkholderiaceae_C > Aquabacterium. Next base: position 520,951 of record NZ_CAKKNB010000003.1, on the reverse strand, counting down.
GGGCCAGGGCCCGCCGCCGTGCGAAATGAAATAGGTGGGAAGGCGGGGGCTGGCCATGATCAGGTTCCTGGGGAAGGCAGTGCAACCTGGTCAATGTAGCGCGATCCGATCAGGGCAGCGCAACCGAGGGGGCATTGGGCCCGCGGCGTGATCGCCGAGGCTCGCGCCAGCCCGGCGCCCAGCGCGCCAGCAGTGCCGCCAACTGAGCGCGCCCGAACGGTTTGGCCAGGTGGTCGTCCATGCCGACTTGCAGGCAGCGTTCGCGGTCTTCACTCATCGCATTGGCGGTCAGCGCGATGATCGGCGTGGGCTTGAGCTCACGTTGTGCCTCGTACAAGCGGATGGCCTCGGTGGCGCCCAGGCCATCCAGCACGGGCATGTGCCAATCCATCAGCACCAGGTCGAACGGGGTTTGTGACTGCTGGGCGGTGGACCACAGTTGCGTGGCTTCAGCGCCATCGTTGGCGATGACGACATCGCAGCCCAGTTGGCGCAACTGCTCTTCGGCCACGATGATGTTGACGGGGTGGTCTTCGGCCAGCAGCACACGCACGCTGGCCGCGGGCTTGACGGGTGAGGGCGCGCGGCTCCACTGCGGGTCGGTCGCCCGTTGCCGTTGGAATACGTTGTGCAAGGCTTCTTGCAAACTGCGGCGCCGGATGGGTTTGCTCAGCCACACGAGTGGCGCGGGGCGGTTGGCTTCCGGGTCGGACGAGAAGTCGCCCTCCAGCGAGGTCAACAACACCGTGGGCACCTGCCTGAGCAAAGCCGGTGCGCTGGAGCCGGCGCTGTTGCAGCGCACGGCCAGGTCAAACGCCGCACTGGCTTCGGCCATCAGCTTGGCGGCTTCGTGGTCGCTCGGGCACGAGGTGGTCACCATCCCCATGGCTTTCAAGTAGCGGACCAGCAGGGCGGCCGTGGCCGGGTGAGGTTCAACCACCAGGACGCGCTGCCCTGCGAGGGGCGACGAAGGCTCGGGTGCTTCAACCGATTCGGGTGCAGTCAAGGCGGGGCGTGCCAAGGAAGGCAAGGGCAGCCTGACCACGAAGGTCGAACCCAGCGTGGGGATGCTGCTCAGGCTGATGCGGCCACCCATGAGTTCGCACAGGTAGCGCGTGATGCTCAAGCCCAAGCCCGTGCCACCAAAGCGGCGCGTGGTGGATTCGTCGGCCTGCGCGAAGGCCTCAAAGATTTTTTGCTGGACGGGCACCGGGATGCCGATGCCCGTGTCGCGGACCGTCAGCTCCACGTCACCCGCCGGGGTCATCTTGACCAGCGTGATGACCTCGCCCACGGTGGTGAACTTGATGGCGTTGGACATCAGGTTGGCCAGGATCTGACGAACACGCACCGGGTCGCCAACCAGCAACGGTGGTACCTCGGGGGTCACTTCGCAGATCAGCTCAAGCCCTTTGGACTGCGCCTCTTGGGCGAACAGGCCGGCCACTTCCTCGGCCAACTCGCCCAGGTCAAAGGGGATGGACTCCAGGCGCATGCTTTGCGCCTCGATCTTGGACAGGTCCAGGATGTCATTGAGGATGGCCAGCAAGGATTCGGCAGACGAGCGCGCCAGGCCCACGAAATGCCGTTGGCGGTCATTGAGCAGGCTGTCGTTGAGCAGGTCGAGCACGCCCAGCACGCCGTTCATGGGTGTGCGGATCTCGTGGCTCATGTTGGCCAGAAACTGCGACTTGGACCGGTTGGCCTCTTCGGCGGCGTCCTTGGCCTGGCGCAACTCGACCGTGCGCATGGTCACGGTGTCTTCCAGCGAGGCGTTGTAAGCGGCCAGGGTCGAGTCGCGTGCCTGGATCTCTTCCAGCATGCCGTTGAAGCCCTGGTAGAGCGAGCCAATCTCGTCGCGGTGGTGGGTCTTGACCCGCAGGTCGTACTGGTGGTCTTGCGAGACCTTTTGCATGCTGTCGGCCAGCTTGACGATTGGCTGGATCACGCTTTTTTGCAGGGGCAGCAATACCGTCATGGCGGCCAGAGAGGCCAGCAGGCTCAGGCTCAGCAACAGGCCGGCGCGCCAGTAGATGCCTTGCAGCATGTGGCGGGGATCGACCTCGACCAGCAAGGTGCCCACGCGCGCGCCGTCCAGCACCACGGGCTGGGCCAGGCTCAAGGCGGTCCAGTCGTATCGCAATGACTGTTCTTGCTGAACATGGATGGCTTGTTTGATCAATTCGTCGCTCGCGCCCGGCGTGTCTTCCACGTACATCTCGGCACGGGCGAACATGGCCAGCTTTCGGCCAGCGGGGTCCAGCAGAATGGCCTGGCTGACCTCGGGCAAGGCATTCAGGCTGTTGAGCACGGCGCGGGCCGCGTCCGAGTCGCCAAAGGCCAAAGCAGCGCGGGCGTTCAAGGCCAGGATCTGCGTGACGCTGGAGGTGTTGGTGTACAGCCGGTTGCGCTCGGAGCGCAGGTCCAGGATGGTGGTGGCCACGAACAGCACGATCGCCGCCAACATGGTCGAGGCGGCCAGCACCATGGAAAGCTTGCGCCTGAAGCTCCATTGACGGGGGTGGATCCAGGGGTTCATCGGCTGGCCCCGCTCTCAGGTTCCACGATGTTGGTGGCCAGGTTGAGCAGGTCGGCGGCCAGCTTCAAGCCGCTTTTCTGGGTCTGGTTGCGGTTGATCTCGAAGCGCAAGCGGGTGCCCACCCGCATGATCCGGATCATGCCGCCATCCTGCGCAAAGCCTTCGATGTCGCTGACCGTCAGCGTGGGTTGCGTGGCCAGCATCTGCAGATATTGGGCGCGCCGCCGGCTGTCGGTCTCGGCGATGAAAACCAGGTGGCATAACTTGAGTTCCTCGGGCCGTTCAGGCTGGAAGAAGCGCAGCGGGTGGCCCTGAACGGGCCGGTCATTGAGGCTGATCATGGCGTTGGCCAAAGCCTCTCTGCGGCCCAGCAGGCATGAATTGAGCGGCGCGGTCTTGGTCACGAAAGCACTGGCGGGCCACTCGGTGAACCGGGCAAAGTTGAACAGGTAAGCCGCCTGGATCGCGGCTTCGCTGGCTTCTGATTCCGCGGCCTGGCTTGCCTCTGGAAACGCCGCGGTGCCCAGGCAGGCCAGCACCAGCAGCGATTCACGCCAACGGCCAAGCGCTGCCTTCAACAGGGCTTGCGGGGTGGTCGTGGCTGGGCGCTGCATGGTCAGAACGATGCCTCTACCTTGGCGTAGCCAGCACGCTCGACCGGCGACGAAATGCGCGGGTTGATTTCTTGCGTGCGCTGGCGGCCCAGGTTGTGCCCGCCCACCGACAAAGTCACCTCCGGGGTCATCATCCAGCGCAAATTCAGGTCCAGTGCCGTGCGGGATGGCACGTCGAGCCAAGGCACCAAGGGGTCTTTGCGAGACGAGGTGTAGCGCAGCCAGACGTCCAGCATCCAGCGCTTGCTCAAATCGAACGACTCGCGCAGTGAGACGAGCGAGCGCGGCGTGCCGCCCAGGGTGGTGATGAGCGCGGGCGTGGAGAAACGGGTCTCCATGTAGCTGTAGGCCAGTTGCTGGCGCCAGAATTTGGCGATGCGCCAGTCGGCCGCCAGCTCGATGCCACGTGTGGTGGCGCGCGTGCCAGAGGTCAGGGCGGCGGTGACGACTTGGCGGCCATTGATGGTGGTGTCGCTGACGATGACGAAGTCGTTGATGAAATCGGGCGAAACACCCAGCAAAGGGTTGTAGCGTTGAACAAAGGCCGCCATGTCGACCGACAGGTTCTGGCGCAACTGGCTGCGCCAGCCGGCCTCCAGCGCGGTCACTTTCTCGACGATGCGGGCGCCCGGATTGAACCCGAGCCTCGCGGTGAGGGGGGTACCGGTGCCTTGGAATTCGATGTTGATGCCACCATCTGCCTCCCCACGGGCTGGCGCACGAACCGCACGCGATGCCGCGATCCAACTGGACGAGCGCTCGCTCATTTTCCAGAGCAACCGGGCGTTGGGAGAGGCCTGCGCGCCGGAGTAGGGATCGTGGTCGACGCGCGCACCGTAGGTCAACAGGAGTTGATCGGGCAGCAACGCGTACTCATCTTGCGCAAACACCCGCCCATGCACCAAAGTCTGCGCTGCAGGGTCGACCGTGAACAGCGGCACGCTGTCGATCCTGTCCTGGTACCAGGTCACGCCCAGGCCCCACAGCACGTCATGGCGTGAAGCCTCAGGGTGCCATCGGTGTTGAACGTCCAGATCGGCCGATTCAGAACGCTGTACAGCGTAACCACTTTGCTCGTTGCGCTGGCTCTGCAAGGTGGTTTGGACATGCAACTCGGACGCCGCGCTCAGTGGCGTGTCGAACGAGGCGCTGATGATGGCTTTCTCGGTGCTTTGAACCGTCGGTGCCAGCGCCAAATCAGTGAAATCGGGCAAGGGCAGTTCGCCATTCTTGGTGGACCGCAGCGCCTGGCCTTGCACGGACAGCCGTGAGCCGTTGCGCAGGACCTGGTCGTAGCGCAGTCCGACGGTCTCGGCATGGGCGCTGTTGTTTTCACGCGCGCCCGATGAATCGACAGAATCGGCTTGGCGATCGGCCTGCCCATAGAACCGGAGCCAGCCATCCTGGCCCAGGGCGGTGCCATGGCGCAGCAGCAGGCGGTCCGATCCGTCGCTGCCCACGCTGGCCACCGCCAGGCTGCCCTGCGTGTTCCGGGCATCACGGGTGATGATGTTGATCACGCCATTGACGGCGTTGGTGCCCCAGATGGCGCCCGCGGGGCCGCGGATGACCTCGATGCGCTCGATGTCCTCCAGCGGCACGCGCTCGGCCTCCCAGAGGACGCCGCTGTACAAGGGTGAGAACACGCTGCGACCATCGATGAGCACTTGCAGCTTGTTGGAAAAGCGGCCCGCCTCGCCGCGCACGCCCACGGCCCACCCGGAGGGCGACATTTGCGCCACGTCCACACCGGGGGCCATGCGCAGGGCTTCGGGCAGGGAGCGCACACCTGAGCGCAGGATGTCGTCGCGGGTGATGACGTGCACGGCGTCGGGCACATCGGCCAGGGCCTGGGTGCGGCGGCTGGCGGAGACGATTTCAACCCGCATCAACTCTTCCAGCGACAAGTTGGCCAACGCATCGGCTTCGCTTTTGACTTGCGCGTGAGCCACGCCCCATGCTGGGTAGACATTGAGGAGTGCGGCGGCGACGAGGAGCGTCAAATACCTTGGTTTGGGAGCGTCGGGCGTCATCCGGGTGCGATTACAACTTGGAAAGCTTCTGATTGAATCGAATCTGCGCACGGCCCCCATGAGGGCTTTACCGAACAAACTCGCGAATAGCGCCCCATTATTGATGACAGCAAAGCCCCTTTGGCTGTCCGATATACATAAGGTTGCATTTGGCCCCTGCCTCGGGGGGCGGCGCTCAGGCTTGCTTCAAGGCCTGCACCAGGCAGTTGACCTGGGCAGAAATGGCCGACGGCAGTGGCTGCTGGCCCGACATCAGCTCATGGATGTAGCGGGCGGTGGTGTCGGCGGCGAAGCCATTGGGCAGCTCGGGCAACTCGGTCAGCACACCGTCGACCGGGGCGCGTGAGAGGCCTTCGTCACGCAAGCCTTTGATGAACACATCGAAGCGCGGCTGGCGGCGCGGATCTGCCACGGGTTCGCCTTCGGTGCCACGCATCAACAGGGCATTGGCCTGGGCATGCTTGAGGTAGGCATTCAGCGAAATGGCGTATTCGGGATGGGTGTGGTTGACCACGCGCATGGTGCGTGATCCTGCTTCGGCCACGATGGGATCGAGCAGCTTGGCGACGGTGTGGCCTGGGTTGCGAAGGCCAATGGTCCAGCGCACATCAAGCAGCCTGGCCAATGGCGGGCACAGTGTGGCGATGTCCATGAAGGCCGGGCGGCCCGCTTGCCAGGCGTCTTGCACATCTTGTGTGCTGGCCGCCGTGGGCAAGCCCAGCGCGTCAAACACCTGCGCGGTGGTCACGCGTGTGGGGTCGTGCCTTGGTCCATGCACCAGCACGGCCACCCCTTGCCTGGCCAGTTGCAGGGCCAACAAGGGGGTCAGGTTGGGCAATTTGCGCGCCCCGTTGTATGAGGGCAGCAGCACCACGCCAGAGGGCGCCGAGGGAATCGGCAGGCAATGGGCCAGCGTGGCCCGCACAAAGCCATCCAGCTCGTTCAGCTCTTCACCCTTGATGCGCATGGCCAGGCAAAAGGCACCCACCTCCAGGTCAGTCACCTGACCGGCCAGCACCTGGCTCATCAGGTCATGCGCCTGCTCGGCCGTCAGGGGCCGGGCGCCGTCCTTGCCCCGGCCGATGACCTTGATGTACGCGCTGATGCTCATGCTGCTGGCCGCGAACGGCGTCTCCTTGAAACCTTGATTATCGTGGGCTCAGGAAGGCGTGGTCACGGGCATGGGATGCAGCTTGATCAGCTTGCGCAGCTCGGGGATGCATGAACCGCAATTGGTGCCGCATTTGAGCTGCCCTTGCAGGCTGGCCAGGCGCTCATCGGTATTGCCTGGGCAATGGCCCAGGGCTTCCACGATGGCGGGCTCGGTCACGTTGAAGCAGGTGCAGACCTGGCGGCCTTTGCTCTGGATGGCGACCGGTGGCGTGCTGCCCGGCGACAGCAAGGCCCGGCCGTAGGCATCCGCGGCCAGCTCGTCTTGCAGCAAGGGCCGGATCCAGGCCTCGGCGCTGATGTCGCCCGCCAGCACAAAGGCTTGCAGCTTCAGGCCATCGTCGGTGCGCGACATGCGCATGGCCCGGCGTTGGCCGCGCTTGCGGTCTTGGTAGCGCAGCACATCGCCACCGCCGATGCCTAGCAGCAGTTCGATGCGCTCTACCAGGGCATCGCTGGCAGGCTCTAGTGCGGCGGCGCGGAACAGCACGCCAACCTTGCCCGGGCCGCCCTCGGATTGCCCTTCGCGGCCAAAGGGCACGCAACTGGTGAAGGCGAACGCCGACATCAAAGGCTTGAGCGCTTCACGCACCGTCAGGGCCTGGTCTTGCGGCATCCAGGCCACGGCCAGCAGGCGCCAGGAGTATTGGGCTTTGCTGATCTTGACCGCCGCGTGCTTGAGTTCGGGTTGTTTGGACTTGGGGCAAAACGTGGGCACGGTGAGCGCGTTGACGCCCGTCATCGGCTTGCCCTCGGCATCAATGCCGCTGAGGTATTCCTCGCCCCAATGCATGGCGATGAAGGATTGCATGGACGCGATGGCTTCGCTGCCCTGCGCGGGGATGACGACGGTGCCACGGCGGGACGTCACTTGCACCAGATCGCCATCGGCCAGGCCCAGGCGGGCCATGTCCTGGGGGTTCATGTCGATGAGCGGTTCGCTGACATGGCCAAACAAGCGGCCCAGCGTGCCGGTTCGGCTCATGCCATGCCATTGGTCGCGCAAGCGGCCCGTGTTCAGCGAATACTGGAAGCGCGCATCGCGGCTCTCGGCCACGGGCTCATAGCGGATGGCCGAGAAGCTGGCGCGCCCGGTGGCGGTGGGGTACACGCCGTCTTCATACAAGCGCACCTTGCCGGTGGCTTGGCCATCGGGCATGGGCCATTGCTGCGGGCCGTTGGTCTCCAGGATCTGGTAGCTCAGGCCCGTGATGTCCAGGTCGCGTCCGCGCGTTGATTCGCGGTGCTCGTTCCAGATGGATTCGGGCTTGTCGTAAGGGAAGAGGGTGGTCACGTCACGGCGATATGCGCCGCTGCGTTCCGGCAGGCGCTCTTCCAGACGGCGCCCGAAGTCGGTGAAGATGGCCCAGTCGTGGCGAGCCTCGCCCGCGGCCGGGATGGCGGCGCGCACGCGGCTGATGCGGCGTTCGCTGTTGGTGACCGTGCCATCTTTCTCGCCCCAGGTGGTGGCAGGTAAGAGCAAGTCGGCGTAAGCGCAGGTGGCGGTGGTGGCAAAGGCTTCCTGCACCACCACGAACTCGACGGTCTCCAGGGCTTTGCGCACCGTGGCCTGGTCGGGCAGCGATTGGGCAGGGTTGGTGCAGGCAATCCACAGAGCTTTGATCTCGCCCCTGGCGGCGGCTTCGAACATCTCGACCGCGGTTTTGCCGGGCTTGGCGGGCACATCACGCACGCCCCACAGATGGGCCACTTCGGCGCGGTGATCCGCGTTGCCCAGGTCGCGGTGGGCACTGAGCAGGTTGGCCATGCCGCCCACTTCGCGGCCGCCCATGGCGTTGGGTTGGCCGGTCAGCGAGAAGGGTCCTGCGCCGGCTTTGCCGATCTGGCCAGTGGCCAGGTGCAGATTGATTAGGGCGGCGTTCTTGTCAGTGCCGCTACTGCTCTGGTTCAGGCCCTGGCAGTACAGCGACAGGGTGGCGGTGGAATCGCCAAACCAGCGTGCCGCTTTGAACAGGTCGTCCTGGCTGATGCCGCAGGCGCTGGCCACGGCCTCGGGCGTGAAATCGCCCACGATGGCCTGCAGGGCTTCAAAGCCCTGGGTGTGGCGCTCCACATAGCCCATGTCCACCAGGCCTTCGTTCAGCATGATGTGCAGCATGCCGTGGAACAAGGCCACGTCGGTGCCGGGCAGGATGGGCAGGAAGAGGTCGGCCATTTCGGCCGTCTCGGTCTTGCGCGGATCGGCCACGATTATGCGCATCGCCGGGTTGGCGCGCTTGGCGTCTTCGATGCGGCGGAACAGGATGGGGTGCGCGTAGGCCGTGTTGGCCCCCACGATGAAGATCGTCTGCGCGTGCTGGAAGTCGTCGTAGCAAGACGGCGGGGCATCCGAGCCCAGCGTGGCCTTGTAGCCGGCCACCGCGCTGCTCATGCACAGGCGCGAGTTGGTGTCGACGTTGTTGGTCCCGATCAAGCCTTTGACCAGCTTGTTCATGACGTAATAGTCTTCGGTGAGCAACTGGCCCGAGCCGTAAAAGCCGACCGCCTCGGGACCATGCTCGCGGATGATGGCCGCAAACCGGTCGGCGGCGTCGTTCATCGCATCATCCCAAGCGACCGTGGTAGGCGCAGTGCCGCGGGCGGCACGCCGCATGGGCGTCAGCAAACGAGTTTGCTGTTGGACTGAAGTGGCGGCGGTCAGGTGCAGGGTGCTGCCCTTGGTGCACAGCCGGCCGAAGTTGGCTGGGTGCGTGGGGTCGCCCTGCACATTGATGATCTTGCCTTTGACCGATTCGATCAAGACGCCACAGCCCGTTCCGCAGTAAGGGCAGGTGGCGCGCGTCTGGGTGGCGCCGTTCGAAGAAGCGTTCATGCAAGCGCCTTGGGATCATCCAGCGCGATGCTGTTGAGTTCGTCCAGATCCAGGTGGACCTGGCCCGAGTCGACCTTGACGCTGAACTTGGGCGTGCAGCCTTCATCGGGGGCCTGGGCGCAACCGCCTTCCAGGCCGATGGTCCAGTTGTGAAGGGGGCAAGCCACGCTGTGGCCAAAGACGATGCCTTGCGACAAAGGCCCGCCTTTGTGCGGGCAACGATCCAGCAGAGCAAAGATCTGGTCATCCGCGGTGCGGAACACGGCGACTTCGGCGCCTTGGGCGCGCGTCACCCGGCGTGCGCCCAGCACGGGGATGTCGTCAACGCTGCAAATGGGTTTCCATTGGCTCATGGTTGTTCATCTCTCAAAAATATCTCAGCGGGAGGCCACCTCTTGCGTGCAAGGGCGGCGCTTTTTATCGGATCAGGCCAGGCGGCTGTACAGCCCGGTGACCTTGTCCATGATCTGCAAAATCTGTTCACTGGTCGAAAACACATCGCGAGCACGGCGCACGCCGCCGCTGCCTTCGCCCAAGCGTGACAAGGCCTGGTCGAAAAACACCCATTGCTGCTCGGCCAGGCCCAACTGCTGCCGGATGGCCTCGGTGGCTTGCGGCGCGTTCATCAGTGTTTGCAAGGCGGTGACGAATTCGGTGCGTGCCTTGTTGAGCTCCTTCAGGGCATTGGGCACGGGGGCACCCCAGTTCTGGCTCAGGTAAAACTTGGCCGTGCGTTGGGACAGCATGCGTTGCCGCCCCGCCAGGTTGACCAATTTTCCCACGGCGCGGCCTGAGTACTGCTCCAGCTGTTCGGTACCTTGGTGGGACAGCTTCAAGACCTGTGCATCCAGCGCCAACAAGTTGAGCGCCGAGTTGCGTTCGGGCGTGCTGCCAATCAAGGCACTTTTGTAATCGCTCCACAAAGGCTCCATGGCAAGGTAGGTGCGCCGTATTTCCGATGACGGGGCGTAGGCCTTGAGTTCCACAAACTGCCGGTCGAACAAGGCCATCGACTCCAGCAGAATTTTCTCTGCACGTTCGGCATCGATCTCCTGTCCCACAGCCAGCCAGGCCTTGGCCATGCGTTGGGACAACATGCGCTGCCGTCCTGCCTTGTTGATGGCTTCATTCAGGCTGTTGATCTCGGCCTGGGCGGGCAGTGCCGTCAATGTGGCCAAGGCCAAGCCGCCTTTCAAACTGCTTTTCATCCAGGCACGACGACACAAGGGGGACTGCCACAACATACTTCGAACTTCCTGACAACAACATGAACAACGACAACAAAACCGGTGCCAAACTCAAATGGCCAAGGGCTCGAACTGGCGGGTGTCGACCTTGGCCTCTTTGAAGTCAAACCAAGGATCGGGTTCGCCTTCCAGCGAGAACTGCAACCTGGCCCACAGCGCCTGTCGGCCTTCATGGTCTACCAGGATCTTCTTTTTGACGTGGTCCAGGCCCACGCGGTGGATCCAGTGCACCGTGCGCTCCAGGTACCAGCCTTCTTCGCGGTACAGCTGCAGGAAAGCACCGCTGTACTCCATCACCTCTTCGGCGGTCTTCAGCTTGGTGAAGAAGTGCGCCACCTCGGTCTTGATGCCCCCGTTGCCGCCCACATAGATTTCCCAACCGGAATCGACCCCGATGATGCCCACGTCCTTGATGCCCGACTCGGCACAATTGCGCGGGCAACCTGATACGGCAATCTTGACCTTGTGTGGTGCGTACATCTTCCACAGTGCCTTCTCAAGGTCGATGCCCAACTGGCTGCTGTTCTGTGTGCCAAAGCGGCACCACTCGCTGCCCACGCAGGTCTTCACTGTGCGCAGCGCCTTGGCGTAGGCATGGCCGCAAGGCATGTCCAGGTCCTTCCACACATTGACCAGGTCTTCCTTCTTCACGCCCAGCAAATCGATGCGTTGGCCGCCGGTGACCTTGATGGTGGGCACCTGGTATTTGTCGGCCACGTCGGCGATGCGGCGCAGGTCGGCCGCCGTGGTCTCGCCACCGAACATGCGCGGGATGACCGAGTAGGTGCCGTCCTTCTGGATGTTGGCGTGGCTGCGTTCGTTGATGAAACGGCTTTGCGGATCATCTTGGGCCTGCTTGGGCCAGCTGCTGAGCAGGTAGTAGTTGATGGCAGGGCGGCACGTGGCGCAGCCATTGGGCGTGCGCCACGCCAAGGCCTTGTACACGCCGTTGATGCTGAGCAGCTTTTGCTCGACGATGGCTTCGCGCACATCCTGATGGCTCTGGTCGGTGCAGCCGCACAGGGCTTTTTTCTTGGGCGTGGACGAGTAGTCGCCTCCGGCCGTGAACATGATCAGTTGCTCGACCAGGCCCGTGCACGAGCCGCACGAGGCGCTGGCCTTGGTGTGCTTGCGAACCTCGTCCAGGGTGAACAGACCTTTTTCCTTGATGGCCTTGCACACCGCACCTTTGTTGACCCCATTGCAACCGCAGACCTCGTCAGTGTCCAACATGGCGGCCGCCTTGCTGTGGCCCTGGTGTCCTGTGTCGCCGATGTTGGACTCGCCAAACATCAGCTTGTCGCGCACTTCGTTGATGCTGCGGCCCTCGCGGATCAGCTTGAAGTAATAGCTGCCATCCACCGTGTCGCCGTACAGGCAGGCGCCGATGAGCTTGTTGTCACGCAGCACCAGTTTTTTATAGACACCGCCAAACGGGTCTGACAGCACCACCTCTTCCGTCCCTTCTCCGCCCATGAAATCACCTGCAGAGAACAGATCAATGCCCGTGACCTTGAGCTTGGTGGACACCTGCGAGCCCGTGTAGCGACCAATGCCGAACATGGCCAGGTGATTCGCGCAGACCTTGCCTTGTTCAAACAAAGGGGCGACCAGGCCGTAAGCGATGCCCCGGTGTGCTGCGCACTCGCCCACGGAGTACACGCGTGGGTCGGTCACCGTCTGCATGGTGTCGTTGACGACGATGCCGCGGTTGCAATGGAGGCCGATCTTCTCGGCCAGTTCGGTGTTGGGGCGGATACCGGCCGCCATGACCACCAGGTCGGTTGGAACTTCAGTGCCATCCTTGAACTTGACCGATTGCACGCGCCCGTCGGCATTGCCCACCAGCTCTTGCGTCTGCGCGCCAATCATGAACTTCAAGCCGCGCTCTTCCAGCGATTTCTGCAGCAGCTTGGCGGCCACATCGTCCAGCTGGCGTTCCATCAGCCAAGGCGCGATGTGCACCACCGTCACGCTCATGCCGCGCAGCATCAGGCCGTTGGCCGCTTCCAGGCCCAGCAGGCCGCCGCCGATCACCACGGCGTGCTGGTGCGTGGCGGCCGTCTCGATCATCGTGTTCGTGTCGGCGATGTCGCGGTAGGCGATCACACCTTTCAGATCCTTGCCCGGCACGGGCAGGATGAAGGGATTGGAGCCCGTGGCGATCAGCAAGCGGTCGTATTCTGCTTCGGTGCCGTCTTCGGCCGTCACCAGGCGCTTCTTGCGGTCGATGCTGGTGACTTTCTTGTTCAGGTGCAGCGTGATGCCCTGCTCGGCATACCAGGCCAGCGGATTGAGGATGATCTCGTCCACGGTTTGCTCACCGGCCAGAACCGGCGACAGCAAGATGCGGTTGTAGTTGGGATGTGGCTCGGCGCCGAACACCGTGATCTCGTACAGATCCGGCGCGACCTTCAGCAGCTCTTCCAGTGTGCGGACACCGGCCATGCCGTTGCCCACCATCACCAGCTTCATCTTTTTCATGATTCACCAACCCCCAGCAGGACATCCCGATCGTTGTCCGCGATTGGAAGCAATATCAAGGCCAGATCTTTTTGGTGCGCACCACTGTGGTTCGATTTTGAGAAACCCAATCACGCACCGCGTGTGGGCAAGAATCTTGCATTCAGGCTTTGAAAATGGCTGGGCATGTATCAAGTTGGTGCGCTCTGGCCCTTGTCATGTGAAAAAGAGATTCAAAAATGAGCTTTGACATTGAGGTGGGCCAAGCCAGCCACCGTGGGCCGCGTGAGGGATTGGAGGATTTCGCGGCCGCTGCCCGTCCCGCGCCCCATGAAGAGGCATGGGGTGTGATCGCCGCGATTGCTGATGGTGTGTCCAGCGGTGGACTGGGACTGGAGGCCGCCCAAACTTCCGTGCTCGGGCTGGTGTCCGACTACTACGCCACACCTGCCACCTGGGACACCACAGTTGCCCTCGACCGCGTCATCGCCGCCCAAAATGCCTGGCTGGCCGACCACAACCGCCGCCGCCAAGGTTTGAAGTCTGAAACGGGCGGGGGCATGGCTGCCATGACCACCTTGACCGCCTTGGTCTTGCGCGGCCATGGCTTCACCCTGGGCCATGTGGGTGACAGCCGCGCCTACCTGATCCGGGCCGGCGAGTGCACCCAACTGACGCAAGACCACGCCCTGGGCCCCCTGGAGTTTCAAAATGGATTGACGCGCGCGGTGGGCCTGGACGACGGCGTGCGCGTGGATTACATCGAAGGCGACCTGCAGATCGGCGACACCTTCGTGCTGACCACGGATGGGGTGCATGGTGTGCTGAAGGCCAAGCAGCTTCGCGCCCTGGCCGAGCAAGGCACCGCCCAGGAAGCCAGCGATGCGCTGGTGTCCAAAGCGGTCAACGGCGGCGGCCGCGACAACGCCACGGCGCTGGTCATCCGCATCAAAGGGCTGGCCGCCTCCTTGCTGGAAGACGCTGAAAGGCGAGGGCGTTTGCTGCCGGTGCCGCCGCGCTTGAAGGAAGGCGATGTGCTGGATGGCCTGCGCGTGCAAGCCGACGTGTTCAACAACGGCGTGCACCGCTTGTACCGCGTGCTGGACGAGCGCACCGGCCAAGTCATGGCCCTGAAGACTTTGCACGAAGCGCGCGCCAACGATCCCGAAGAGCGCGCCATGCTGGCGCACGAAGCGTGGCTGGGGGCCCGCGTCACCGAGCGCGATGCGCGTGGCTGGGTCAAGGTGTTCGAGCCTTACCAGCCCACGGCGTTCTACACCCTCTTCGAGTGGCATGCGGGCCGCACCTTGGGCGCCATGCTGGCCAACAAACAGCGTTTCAGCGTTCCCGACATCATTGAGGGCGCCACCACAGTGGCCCGGTCCTTGGGGCGTTTGCACCAGCACGGCGTCATCCACCGTGACATCAAGCCCGACAACATCCAGTTGGGCAACGATGGCCTGTGGCGGGTGCTCGACCTGGGCGTCGCCCTGTCCGGCAAGGAGCCGCAGGCGCTGCGCGAGCTGCACGCGGGCACACCCAGCTACATGAACCCCGAGCAATGGAGCGCGGTGCCCACCGAGTCGATGGCCGATGCCCAAAGCGATTTGTTCGCGCTTGGGGTGACGCTCTACCAGTGGCTCACAGACCGATTGCCCTACGGCGACATCGAGCCCTACCAGACCGGCCGCTATCGGCGTGACCCGGTGGCGCCGTCGCGCATCCGTCCGGACGTGCCCATCTGGCTGGACCACATCGTGCTGAAGGCCGTGGCACGCGACAAGAAAACGCGCTTCGAAACGGCCGAGGAGTTGCTCCTGGCGCTGGAGCGAGGGGCCTCCCGACCTTTGTTGGCGCCCCACGCCACGCCCTTGATGGCGCGCGACCCGGTGGTTCTGTGGCAAATCGCCCTGGGCATGTCCATCTTGTTCAATCTGCTGCTGATTTACTGGCTGGCCTTCCTGCCCCGCACCTGAGACCGCCTCGCAATCAGTGACAATCGCGGCTGTCGAGTAGGAGAGAAAGACCCCCATGAGCATCAAGTCAGACCGCTGGATCCGCCAGATGGCCCAAGAGCACGGCATGATCGAACCCTTCGAGCCCAACCAGGTCAGGGCATCGGCGGACGGCCAGCGCATCGTCAGTTATGGCACCAGCAGTTATGGCTACGACATCCGCTGCGCCAATGAATTCAAAATCTTCACGAACATTCATTCCACGGTCGTCGACCCGAAGAATTTCGATGAACGCAGTTTTGTGGATGTCAAAGGTGATTACTGCATCATTCCGCCGAACAGCTTTGCATTGGCGCGCACTGTTGAATATTTCCGGATTCCACGCAGTGTGTTGACCATTTGCCTGGGCAAGAGCACCTACGCCCGCTGCGGCATCATTGTGAACGTCACGCCCTTCGAGCCTGAATGGGAGGGCTACGTCACCCTGGAATTCAGCAATACCACGCCATTGCCCGCCAAGATTTACGCCGGCGAAGGTTGTGCACAAGTGCTGTTTTTCGAGAGCGATGAAGTATGCGAAACCAGTTACCGTGACCGGGGTGGCAAATACCAAGGCCAAACCGGGGTAACCCTTCCTAAAACTTGAAGAACTATTGCCGACATTCATTCATGACCCTCATTTGGAGGATTCAACGAGTGATTACGATCCGTTACATTTGATCAGTCGGCTTTGAGTGCGCTTCACGCACCTCAGAGCACCGGTAGAGGTGTTCGTGCTTTACATCCACGCGAAGTCACTGTTGACTTTCGAGAGGGGGTGGATGTGCGTCAATGCCCCATGTTGTATCTATTTTTCGGGCCTTCACCCCCATGCGCCGTCCGCTTCAGTCTCCCGCGTTAATCAGCGCATTTTTTGACAGTCTTCGTCCTGAGCAGCGGGACACCGCGCAAGCCATGCAGCAGGCCATCCTGGATGCCGCGCCCCATCTGCGCCAGGAAGTGAAGTGGGGCAATTTGTGCTTCGTCAACGACCGTGACAATGTGATGGCCATCGTGTTGCACAAGGCCAATGCGCACTTGCAGGTGTTCAATGGCGTGCTGTTGATGGGCGAGTTTCCCGAGCTTGAAGGTGCCGGCCGCGGCATGCGCCACATCAAGACGCGCTACCGCATCCCGGTCAACGGTCAACTCGTGAAAGAGCTGACCCAAGCCTGTTTGCGAGCCTGGGGCCGCTAGCTGGTGTGGTTATTGCAATCCCCGATGGCCTTGGCCATGACGGGTTTGTAAAATGTCTTTCACACGACGGACATCCATGCACCTGCTCAACGCTGATCTTCACTGTCATTCCAATGTATCCGATGGCACATTGACCCCGGAAGCCCTGGCCGAACGGGCCAAGCGCAACGGGGTGGAACTGTGGGCACTGACCGACCACGACGAGGTCGGCGGCCAACACCGGGCCAGGGCTGCGGCGCATGCGCAAGGCATTGCCTACCTGACCGGCTCCGAAATCTCAGTCACCTTTGCGGGCAAGACCGTGCACATCGTCGGTCTGGGCTTTGACCCTGACCACCCCAGTTTGCAGCAGGGCCTGGTCGACACGCGAGGTGGCCGCGAGCGCCGTGCCCGCGACATGGCCGAAGGCCTGGCCAAGGTGGGCATCCCTGACGCCTTCGAAGGCGCGCTGCGCTATGTGGGCAACCCCGATCTGATCTCGCGCACCCACTTTGCCCGCTACCTGGTCGAGCTGGGCATTTGTTCCGAATCCCATGAGGTCTTCAAGCGTTACCTGACCGAGGGCAAGCCCGGTTATGTGGAGCATCGTTGGGCCAAACTGTCTGACGCCATCCACTGGATCACCGCCGCTGGTGGCGAGGCCGTGATTGCCCACCCTGGCCGTTATGGCTTCACCCCCAACGAAGAGTACGCGCTGTTCACCGAGTTCAAGGCACATGGTGGGCGTGGCGTGGAGGTGGTCACTGGCAGCCACACCGTGCCCGAATACGCCAAGTACGCCGACATGGCGATCGAATTCGACCTCCTGGCCTCGCGGGGTTCCGATTTCCACGACCCTGCTGAAAGTCACACCGACCTGGGCACCTTGCCCGATTTGCCTGGCCGTTTGAAGCCTGTGTGGCAGGCCCTGGAGCACCGCATCTTTCGGCCCTGAAAGGGCTCCATGGCTCAATACTTTGAAGTGCACCCGCAGCATCCGCAAACGCGTTTGCTGAAGCAAGCCGCCGACATCCTTCAAAAGGGTGGGGTGGTGGCCTTGCCCACCGATTCCAGCTACGCGCTCGTGTGCCGCCTTGACGACAAGGATGCCGTGACGGCACTGCGGCGCATCCGGGGCGTGGACGAGCGCCATCACCTGACCTTGCTGTGCCGCGACCTGTCCGAGTTGGCCAACTATGCTCGGGTGGACAACCGCCAATACCGACTGCTCAAGATGGGCACGCCGGGCCCCTACACCTACATCCTTGAGGCAACCAAGGAAGTGCCACGCCGTGTTTCGCATCCCTCGCGCCGCACTGTGGGTCTGCGCGTGCCCGATCACACCGTGGCCCAGGCGCTGCTTGAAATTCTGGGCCAGCCCTTGCTGGGCACCACGTTGATCATGCCGGGCGATGAAGTGGCGCTCAACGATGCCAACGACATCCGCGAGCGCTTGCAAAAACAGATTCAGGCCGTGATCGATGCAGGCGCTTGTCCTCTGGAGCCCACGACCGTGATCGATCTCAGTTCGGGCGATGCCGTGGTGGTTCGCCAGGGCGGCGGCGATCTGTCTAGGTTGGGCCTGGCCGGTTTGAGTTGAGCGGCGGCAAACGCATGGCCTCGCTCATCCAGGCCGGGTCAAAGCCCAGGTGCCATCGGCCTTTGACGGACATCAGCGGCGTGCCTGGCGCCCCATGCGCCTCATAGGTCTGGCGGCAGACGGCGTTCAATTCGACATCGCATTCCTGCCAGGGCACCTGGTGGCTATCCAGCCAGTCGCGGGCCTTGGCGCAATAGATACAGCTCACGGTGGAATACATCGTGATGTCGCCCGGTTGAACGAACTGCCTGATGGTGGAGGCCGCGCGCTCTTGGGCCCACCAGGACCAGCCTTTGCTGCCCCCCACGAACACCAGCATGATGCCGGCCAGCACCCACCATTGATGAGGTCGGCGGGCCATGTCGTTCATGGCTGCGGTGGGGTGGGGGCGGCCTTCTGCCCCAGTTTGCTTTCCTGTCCGGCCAGCAATTTCTGGATGTTGGCGGCGTGCCGCCAGATCAGCAGCGCGCTCATGATGGCCACCCCGATGGTCATCGGGCCGGCACCCATGAGTTGCCATTGAATGACCGGCGCGGCCAGGGACGCGGTCAGCGCTGCCAGCGACGAGTAGCGGAACACCACCGCCATCACCAACCACAGGGCCAGCACCAGGCCACCCAGGGTTGCATTGAAGGCCAGCAAGACGCCCGCCGCGGTGGCCACACCCTTGCCGCCTTCGAAGCGAAAGAAGATTGGCCACAAATGCCCGATGAAGGCCGCCAATCCAATCAAGGTCACAGCTGTTTGCGCCATGCCCATGTGGTGGGCAATGGCCACCGGCACATAGCCTTTGAGCGCATCGAACAACAGCGTCAACACGGCGGCGCCTTTGTGGCCAGACCGCAGCACGTTGGTGGCACCGGGATTGCCCGATCCGTAAGTGCGCGGATCATTCAAGCCAAACAGGCGGCTGACGATCACGGCGAATGAGAGGGAGCCCACCAAGTAGGACAACACGACGGAGACTGTGATGACCAGCCTGGGATCGGTAACAAGCGAATCCATGAGTTCTGTGCGGCATTGAAAACAGGTCGCCAGTGTAGTGGTTGCGTTTACACGGCTTGTGGGTTTATGCCATGCTTGAAGACGGGGCAAATTGGCGACAATCTGCGCGTTTCTCTGACATCGGTTGTGGACATCATGATTACTTATCAATCCAAAAATTCCTGGCAGCGTCCTTTGTTGATCGTGCTGGCGGGCAGTGCGGTGCTTGGCGCTGGTGTGTGGTGGTTCGCCGGGCACTCCGGGCCGGACGCGACCACGCCGGTCAGCACAACGGCCTCCGAGCCCATGATGGCCAGCAGTGGCGCGGTCACGACGACGGCCCCGGTGTTGCCGGGCGCCACAGACCCAACCATCTTGGCCGGTGGCCGCCCTTCCGATTTCGCGCCTGGCGTCTGGGCCGCCCTGGACAAGGCCATGACCGCCAAGCCTCAACTCAAACCCGAAGTCGACAAAGTGCTGAGCTACATGCGCTTTCAGCGCAGCTTCGAGCAATGGCAAGCCCTGGAAGACGCGCGCGACGCGCAGCAACGCCACCAATTGGCGCAAAGCCTGCTGAACCAGATGCCTGATCGCCTGGCCAAGGGCGAGTTTTCGATGAGCGAGGCGCTGATGATGACCACGGTGCTGCTGTCAGACCTGGAGCCCGACGAGAAAAAGCGCGAACAGCAAGTCGAGGAGTGGGGCAAGAAAATGGCCTTGGCCGCGCCGCAGCCCACGGACGACGCCCAAGTCCAGGCAGAGCAAAAGCGGGTGGAAGACATGCGCATCCTGCCCGGGCTTCTCACGGAAGGACCCAACCCGGATCCGGCCAAGGTGCAGCAGGCCCTGGAAGAGCGCAGCCGCATTTCACGCTGAACCGGACAATCCGCCCTCATGATCACATATCAAGAAAGTACCAAGTTCTGGCAGCGATCATGGTTCGCCGCGCTGATCGGTGGGCTCGCTGTGGGCGGTGGTGTCTGGTGGTGGCAAGCGCACCAGGAGGCCATGGATGCCAGCGAGGTCTCATCGTCGGCGTCCTCGCCCGCATCGGCTGCTCAAAGACCGGTCTTTGCCGAGCTGGTCACCGGTCCAGCGTCCGTGCCCACGGTGCTGGCCGACGGTCGGCCTTCGGATTTCACACCTGAGGATTGGGCCGCCTTGAAGGCCGCCATGAGCAGTCAGCCCAATGGCAAAGCCGAGATGGAGCGCGTCGTGACCTACCTGCGTTTTCAGCGCAGTTTCGAGCAATGGCAAGCACTGGCGGAATCCAGCGACGTGAAACAGCGTCATCAATTGGCCGAAAACCTCCTGACCCAGGTGCCCGATCGCCTGGCCAAGGGCGAAGTCACCATGGGCGAGGCCTTGCTGCTGAGCACCGCCTTGCTCACCGATCTGGAGTCCGATGAGCGTCTGCGAGAGCAACGCCTCGGCGCGATGCGCACGCGGCTGGAGGGCCTGGCGCCCCAGCCCGATGCGGAGCAGGCTGCCCGCGAGGCGGAGCGCCTGACGGAGTTCAAGCGGCGCCAGTCTGCCATTGTCGCTTCCTGGCAGGCCCAGCCCGAAGGCAAGCGTGACCAGGCTGCACTTGAGCGCGATCTGGAGGCAGCGCGGCGCGCTGTCTACGGCAACGCCAAACAATGATGGCGCCATGGTTGGGGCCGAGGAGGTCTATAGAATCCTCCTCACATGACATCGTTGAATGATTCCTACAAGTCCAAACTGGTCTGGGGCCTGCTGACGGCGGTCCTGGTGCTGTTTGTTTGGAAGTTTGCCGCCGCGCTGGCGCCTTTCGTGCTCAGCCTGGTGCTGGCCTACGGGCTCAAGCCAGCGGTAGACGGCATGGTCAGGCGAGGTGCGCCCCGCGCGCTGGCGGTGGCCTTGTGCGTGCTGCTGGCCGTGCTGATGGTACTGACCTTGCTGGTGTTGCTGGTGCCCATCGTGTCGCAAGTGGTGCCCATGCTGAAGACGCAGGTCCCCGATCTGTTCTCCAACCTTTGGATCAGCATGCAACCCTGGCTGTCGCAGTTGGGGCTGGAGTTGCCCAGCCTTGAAGAAGGCAAGGCGATGCTGGTGGATTGGATCAACTCCCACGCATCGCAATGGGCCGGGACCATCCTGAGCTCCGTGCTGATTGGCGGCGGCGGCTTGATGACCCTGCTGGGTTTTTTGCTGATGGTGCCCATGCTGGCCTTTTATTGGCTGATGGATTGGGATGACATCGCGGACCGGACTTGGCGTTTGCTGCCACCGCGCTGGCGTCCATCCGTCAAGGACGTGTTGACCGACTGTGACGAAGTGTTGGGGCAGTTCTTGCGTGGGCAGGTGCTGGTCATGCTGATCATGGCGGTGTTCTACAGCGTGGCGCTGGCCCTGGGCGGCTTCCGCCTGGCTTTGCCCATTGGCGTGTTCACCGGTCTGGCCATGTGCATTCCCTACCTGGGGTTTGGCGTGGGCTTGGTGTTGGCCTTGTTGTCGGGAGTCCTGCAATTCAGCCCCACCACCTCGGGCATGGCCTACCCGTTGATCGTGGTGGCCGTGGTGTATGGCGGTGGGCAAGTCCTTGAAAGCTTTTTCCTCACGCCCCGCCTGGTGGGCGGTCGCATTGGTTTGCACCCCTTGGCGGTCATCTTTGCCTTGCTGTTGTTTGGTCAGGCCTTGGGTTTCGTGGGCGTCTTGATCGCTTTGCCCGTGAGCGCATTGCTGTTGGTGCTGGCGCGTCGTGCCTTGACCCGCTATCGGCAAAGCCCGGTGTTCCTGGGCTCGCCCGATCCAGAGCAGGGGTGATGTGTTGACCCTGTCTGGCCTGCCCATGCGGCAGATTCCGCTCGACCTGGGACCGGCTTCCATGCCGGGGCTGGACGACTTCATCGCCGAAGAAGGGGCGCTGCAGGCCTTGCGCTGGTTGCAGGCCTGGCCTTCGGGGCACCAGACCAAGGTGCCTGCGGCCTATTTCTGGGGGCCATCCGGCAGTGGCAAGACGCACTTGCTGCGTGCCATGGTGCCAGTGGCCTTGGCGCACGGCCACCACGTGATGTGGGTCAGCGCCCAGGGTTGCCAGATGTGGGACGCCGAGTTGCCCGAGGCACCCACCTTGGCCCTGATCGATGACTGTGAGCGGCTGGACACCCACCTCCAACACCTGGCCTTCAACCTCTTCATCGAGTCGGCCAGCGCCTCCGAGGTGGCTGGTCCCTTGTCAATCATGGCGGCCGGCAGCGTTCCGCCCGTGGACCTGCCAGTGCGTGATGACCTGCGCACCCGCCTGGGCTGGGGTTTGGTCTTCGCTTTGTCGCCCTTGAGCGAAACTGGCGTGCGCCAAGCGCTGCAGGGCGAAGCAAGCCGACGCGGCATCGAGCTGGACGAGGGCGTCGTGTCCTACCTGCTGGTGCGCTACAGCCGCGATCTGGGCTTTTTGATGGGGCTGCTTGACCGACTGGATCGGTTCGCCCTGGCCGAACACCGAACCGTGACCGTGCCCCTGCTCAAGCGGATGCTGGTCCTGGAGACCGAATGAACCTGTGCCTGTTTGACCTTGACCACACCCTGTTGCCGCTCGATTCGGACCACGAGTTTGGCGAGTTTCTCATCCGCATCGGCCTGGCCGATCCGCTTGAATACCGGCGCCGCAACGATGGCTTCTACCAGCAGTACGTGGCAGGCACTTTGCAGTTGCCCGAGTACATACGCTTCAGCACCAGCGTGTGGCGCGAGTTGAGCCTGGAAGCTCAAGCCGATTTGCAGCGACGCTTCATGGCCGAGGTGGTGCTGCCAGCCATCCAGCCGCAAGCCTTGCAACTGGTGCGCGAGCACGAGGCCCAAGGCGATCTGCTGGCTATCGTCACCGCCACCAATGAGTTCGTGACCCGGCCCATCGCCGATGCGTTCGGCGTGCCCGATCTGTTGGCGGTGGGCCTGGCACGCGATTCCCAAGGGCGCGTGACCGGGGAAATCCACGGCGTTCCGTCCTTCCGGGAGGGCAAAATCACACGTGTGGAACAATGGCTGGCGGAACGCGGCCACGCCCTGGCTGATTTCGAGCGGGTCAGCTTCTACAGCGACTCGCCCAACGACCTGCCTTTGCTGTACCTGGCCAGCGATCCCGTTGCCACCAATCCCAGTCCGGCCCTCGAGGCCGTGGCCCGTGAGCGCGGCTGGCGCATTCTTCGACTGTTTTCATGATCAAGAGATTGATAGACAAGATCCTGGGCAAAGACCCCAGCAAACCACCTCGGGCGACGGCAGCCGGGCGCAAGCCTCGCATTCCCACTGGCAAACGGGTGGAAGTGCCGGCCTCCGAGCATGGCATTGACCCCAGCCTGGTGGACGACCGCGCGGTCAAGGTCTGCACCACTTTGCAAGAAGCCGGTTTCGAGGCTTACATCGTGGGCGGTGCCGTGCGCGATTTGTTGGTTGGACTGCGGCCCAAGGATTTCGATGTGGCCACCAACGCCACGCCTGAGCAGGTCAAGGGCCTGTTCCGGCGCGCTTTCATCATCGGGCGCCGTTTTCGCATCGTCCACGTGGTGTTTGGCCGCGGCCGCGACAACGAGGTGATCGAGGTTTCCACCTTCCGTGCCTACCTGGACGCCGACGCGGCCGAACAGGTGGCCGGCAACGAAAAGACCTCGCGATCCGAGCTGGCCGGCAAGTCCCATGTGGTCGATGGCAGCGGCCGTGTGCTGCGTGACAACGTCTGGGGCCCGCAGGACCAGGACTCGGCGCGGCGCGACTTCACCGTCAACGCCATGTACTACGACCCCAGCACGGGCGTGGTGGTGGACTACCACGGCGGCATCAAGGACATCAAGAAGAAGGTGCTGCGCATGATCGGCGTGCCCGATGTGCGCTACCGGGAAGACCCGGTGCGCATCATCCGCGTGGTGCGTTTCGCCGCCAAGCTGAACTTCGAGATCGAAGCCAAAACGCGCGAGCCCTTGTTGGCCATGTCCGAGCTGCTGGCCAATGTGCCGCAATCGCGCCTGTTTGACGAGATGATCAAGCTGTTGCAGACAGGGCACGCCCAGGCGTCGCTGGATCAATTGCGCAAGCTGGGACTGGATCGTGGTGTGTTCCCCATCCTGGACGCCGTGTTTGATGAGGCTCGCCGCCATCCTGGCCGCGAGCAATTCGTCAAGCTGGCCTTGAACGACACCGACCGCCGCGTCTCTGAAGGCAAGCCTGTGGCGCCCAGCTTCCTGCTCGCCTGCCTGTTGTGGCATGACGTGCTGGACCACTGGAAACGCAATCTGGCCAAGGGCGAGCCCGCCTTCCCAGCCCTGCAAGCCGCGACCGATGCGGTGTTCGACGCCCGCATTGGCGACATTTCCGGGCGCGGCAAGCTGGCGTCCGACATGCGCGAGATCTGGACGATGCAACCGCGCTTTGACAAGCGCGTGGGCAGCGGGCCGCTCACCCTGGTCGAGCAGCCGCGCTTCCGCGCAGGCTTTGATTTCCTGCGTCTGCGCGCCCAATCAGGCGAAGCCGACCAGGAACTGGCCACCTGGTGGGAAGACTTCTCGCTGGCCGACAACGACGAACGCCGCGAACTGATGGACGTGGCGCGCCAGCAAGAGTCGGCCAAGCGCGCTGCCCAAGGCCCTCGGACGGGCAACCGTTCAAGCGCCAATGCCCATGCCAGTTCGGCGGCCAGCGACGAAGGCTTCGCGTCCGACGCCGGCCCCGGCCCAGCCGCCAAGAAGCGCCGCCGGCGTCGTCGCAAGCCCAGTGAAGGCGAGGGTGGCAGTGCGGTTGACAGCGCGCCATCCAACGACGGAGGCTAGGGTGATTGAAGGCCTGCCCCGCTTTCGGGCCTTTGTGGGCCTGGGCGCCAACCTGGGCCCGGCCCGCCAGAATCTGCAAGAGGCGTTGGTGCAACTCCAGGCCTTGCCCTGGACCAGCCTGGAGGGCGTGTCTTCGTTTTACGTGACGAAGCCGGTCGGCACGGAGGGCCCTGATTACCTCAACGCGGTGGCCGCCGTGAGCACATCCTTGGCGCCGCACGAGTTGCTGAATGCCTTGCTGGCCATCGAATTGACCTTGGGACGGGAGCGCCCCGAACCGCTCGCACCCCGCACCCTGGATCTGGATTTGCTGTGGATGGAGGGCGCGATGCGCCACTCCGCAGCCTTGATCCTGCCCCATCCCAGGATGACCGAGCGGGCTTTTGTGCAAGAACCCTTGGCCCAGTTGTTGGGTCAATTACCACCCAAATCCACCGATCCGATACCCTTGCCAGGCCCTGAAAGGGCCAAATTGGCAGCCTCCCAGGGGATTTCGCTGGAATAACCCAGAAATTCGCAGTAGAATCTCTGGCTTTGTTGGTGGGTCAAAATAAACGCTTGATTGTTGACAAAAACAAGCAGGCGGCTTGACAAAGCTCGACAATGGCAATCCCCGTGGGGCATGCCCGTTTCCTCCGCGGAAACTGGGAACGGGCCCTGGCCCGGGTGGTTTGCCTTTGTGGTGCTTTCAATGGCGCACGTTGACCCTGTGAATGCATTCATACTGAAAGTGATTGATCAATGACGACCATCCGTGTCAAGGAAAACGAGCCGTTCGACGTGGCTCTGCGCCGCTTCAAGCGCACCATTGAAAAGCTCGGCTTGCTGACCGAACTGCGCGCCCGCGAGTTCTACGAAAAGCCCACCGCTGAGCGTAAGCGCAAGAAGGCAGCCGCCGTCAAGCGCCACTACAAGCGCGTGCGCAGCATGCAGCTGCCCAAAAAGCTGTACTAAGCACAGTTTCCCTGTCCGACTGCTTGCGGTGGCTAACGCTTCCCACGGTCGCTGACTGAACAAGCCCGCGCGGGGACGCCCATGCGGGCTTTGTTGTTTCTGAACAAGAATAGGAGCCAACCATGAGCTTGAAAGACCGGATCACCGAAGACATGAAGAACGCCATGCGCGCCAAAGAGGCTGAGCGCCTGGGCGCCATCCGCATGTTGCTGGCCGCCATGAAGCAAAAGGAAGTTGACGAGCGCATCACGCTGGACGACGCCGCCACGGTGGCCATCGTGGACAAGCTCCTGAAGCAGCGCAAGGATTCGCACCAGCAATTCCAGGCCGCCGGCCGGGTTGACTTGGCCGAGAAGGAAGCCTTCGAGATCGGTGTGCTGGAGGCCTACCTGCCTCAGCGCCTGTCGGCCGACGAGGTGAATGCCGAAGTCAAGGCCATCGTCGCAGAGCTGGGTGCCTCTGGTCCTGGCGACATGGGTAAAGTCATGGGTGCGGTCAAGCAGCGCCTGGCTGGCAAGGCCGACATGGGCCTGGTCTCCGCCGCGGTCAAGGCCGCTTTGGCCGGCTGAACGTTTCAACCTAAGGGGAAGATGATGTCCGAGAACCTGCCGATCCAAGCCGTGAGCGAAGACGTTTGCGTGGCACCTCAGTTGACGCCCGAAGCCATGGCCGCCGTGGCCGCCGCTGGTTTCAAGAGCGTCGTCAACAACCGCCCCGATTTTGAAGGTGGCCCCGACCAACCCACCACCAGCGCCATCGAAGCCGCTGCCAAGGCCGCTGGCTTGGCCTACGCCTACCTGCCAGTGCAGGGCGGTTACCAGTCGCCCGAAGAGATCGCCCAGGCCGCTGAGTTGCTCAAGACCTTGCCGCGCCCCACATTGATGTTCTGCCGCAGCGGGGCCCGCTCTTCGCGCCTGTTCAGCCAAGCTGTGGCATTGGGCTGAGGCGCGCCAGGCCATGGGTCAGGTGAGCCATCTCTTCGTTCGAGGGGTCGATGCCCTGTCGGTGCGCCTGGGCCACCTGGCCGCGTGGATGCTGGCGCTGGCGTGTGCCCTCAGCGCGGGCAACGCCCTGATCCGCTACACCTTCAACCTGGGCTCCAATGCCTGGCTGGAGGCGCAGTGGTACCTGTTTGGCGCGGCCGTGTTCCTGGGCGCGCCAGCGCTGCTCAAGCTGAATGAGCACGTTCGGGTTGACGTGATTTACGGTTCGCGCGCCCCCCGCACTCGGGCCTGGATCGACCTGCTGGGGCTGCTTCTGGTGTTATTGCCGGTGTGCCTGATCACCGGCTGGCTGTGCGTCCACATGGTCCACGATTCGTATGTGCAGCAAGAAGTGTCGCCCAGCGCGGGCGGCCTGTTGCGCTGGCCGATCAAGGCGATGATTCCCATGGGTTTTGCGCTGCTGGCCTTGCAGGCGGTGTCCGAGATCATCAAACGCGTGGGTTATTTGCGCGGCACCTACAACATGGACACCCACTACGAAAGACCGTTGCAGTGATCACTCTGGAACACATGGCGCCATTGATGTTTGGCGCGCTGGTGCTGGTCATGCTCTTTGGTTTTCCGGTGGCGTTTTCGCTGGCCGGCCTGGGTCTGGCTTTTGGCTACGGCGCTGTGGCCTTGGGCATCCTGCCGATCGAGTTCATGGGCAACCTGCCGCTTCGCTTGTTTGGCATCGTGTCCAACGAGCTGTTGCTGTCCATCCCGTTTTTCACCTTCATGGGCGCGGTGCTTGAGCGCTGTGGCCTGGCAGAAGACCTGCTGGAGGGCACGGGGCAATTGTTCGGCCGCCGGCCTGGAGGGCTTGGCTTTGCCGTGATCATCGTGGGGGCCATCCTGGGCGCCATCACGGGCACGGTGGCCGCCAGCGTCATCGCCATGGGCGTGATCTCCTTGCCGATCATGGTGCGGTACGGCTACAGCATGCGCTATGCCACCGGCGTGATCGCCGCCTCGGGCACCATCACCCAGTTGATCCCACCCTCGCTGGTGCTGGTGGTGTTGGCCGACCAGTTGGGCCGTTCCGTGGGCGACATGTACAAGGGGGCCATTGGCCCCTCGCTGATGCAGACAGGCATGTTCCTGGCCTACACCGCGCTGATTGCGATCTTCTACCCGAAATTGGTGCCACCGTTGCCGCCAGAGGCCCGCTTGCAACGGGGCTGGGGCCTGTGGAAGAAAGTGCTTTGGGGCATGGTGCCCTCGGTCGTGCTGATCTTCATGGTGCTGGGCACCATCTTCATGGGGCTGGCCACGCCGACCGAGGCTGGTGCTTTGGGCGCGCTGGGTGCCATCGTGCTGGCCGCCATCCACAAGCGCCTGACGGTGAGCTTGTTGTGGCAGGCCATGGACAGCACCATGCGCGTCACGGCCATGGTCATCTTCATCCTGGTGGGCTCCAGCGTGTTCTCGCTGGTTTTTCAGGGCCTGGATGGCAACCGCTGGGTCGAGCACATGTTGTCGCACCTGCCGGGCGGCCAGTTGGGCTTTCTGATCGCGGTGAACATCTTCGTGTTCTTCCTGGCGTTCTTCCTCGACTTCTTCGAGATCGCCTTCATCATCATCCCGCTGCTGGCCCCCGTGGCCCAGAAGCTGGGCATCGACCTGGTGTGGTTCGGTGTGTTGTTGTGCGTGAACATGCAGACCAGCTTCATGCACCCGCCGTTTGGCTTCGCGCTGTTCTACCTGCGGGGCATTGCCGACCAAATCTTCAAAAGCGGCGCGATCAGCAAACCCATCCTGTCGCGCGACATCTACCTGGGTGCCATTCCCTGGGTGGTGATGCAGTTGATGCTGGTGGCGGTGGTGATCTTCTGGCCCCAGTCGGTCACCTACTGGCTGGACAAAGAAACCGCGGTCGATGTGGACAACGTCCAGATTGAGATGCCGGCCGACCTGTCAGGTCCTGTGGACGACGCGGCATCAGCGGCATCTGACGGCGGCCTGCCCGTGCCCGAGGCCCCTTGATCAAAAGGGCCTGGGCCGGCCTGGCTTGGGCCTCAGGTCACAGCTTGGCGGCCTGCATGTACCGGTCGAATGTGGCTTCGGTGAAGCGGAACCACAGGTTCTGATCGGCACGGAACTTGGCGTAGTCGGCATAGACCTTGGCCCAGTTTTTGTTCTTGGTGTTCAGCTCGCTGTAGATCTCCATCGAGGCCTTGAAGGCCCCGTCCATGACCGACTTGGGCATCTGCACCAGTTGCGCCTTGGCGGCCACCAGTTGCTTGAGCGCCAGCGGGTTGGCGGCGTCGTATCTGGCCTGCATCTCGACGTGGGCATGCGAGGCAGCTGCTTCGATCATGGCCTTGTATTCAGACGGCAAGGCGTTGAAGGCCTTGTTGTTGATGAAGAAGTCCAGCTGTGGGCCACCTTCCCACCAGCCGGGGTAGTGGTAGAAAGGCGCCACCTTCTGGAAGCCCAGCTTCTGGTCGTCATAAGGGCCGACCCACTCGGCAGCGTCGATGGTGCCCTTTTCAAGGGCCTGGTAGATCTCGCCGCCGGGCAGGTTCTGCGGAATGGCACCCAGGCGTTCGATGACCTTGCCGGCAAAGCCGCCAATGCGCATCTTCAGGCCCTTCATGTCTTCCAGCGACTTGATGGGCTTGCGGTACCAGCCGCCCATTTGCGCGCCCGTGTTGCCACCGGGGAAGTTGATGATGTTGTACTGCGCGTAGAACTCTCGCATGAGCTTGAGGCCGTTGCCTTCGTACATCCAGGCGCTCATCTGGCGCGAGTTCAGGCCGAAGGGGATGGCGCTGCCAATGGCGAAGGTTTCGTCCTTGCCCACGAAATAGTAGGGCGCGGTGTGGGCCATCTCGACCGTGGCGTTCTGAACGCCATCGACCACGCCAAAGGCCGGCATCAGCTCGCCACCGGCGTGCACCGAGATGACGAACTTGCCGCCCGACATCTCGCTGATCTTCTTGGTGAAAACCTCGGCGGCGCCGAAGATGGTGTCCAGGGATTTGGGAAAGCTGGAGGCCAGGCGCCAGCGCACATTGGGCTCGGCGCGGACGATGGCGGGAGCGGCACCGGCTGCCAGAACACCGGCCAGGCCAGCGCGGTTGATGAAGGAACGACGTTGCATGGCGGGTCTCCTGGGAATGGTCTGAAGCTCAAGCGGGGCTTGGTTCGAACATTCTAGAAGCGCTGGGTGCGTTGGCGGCACCGGGGCAAGCGCGGGCTTTCCCGTGTTGCCCGCCTGCGTCAATTTGCCGGGTTCAATGCCCGGCGATCTTCATCTTCTCGATGAGGATGGAGCCCACGGTCTTGCTGCCGTAGGTGTACTCGTCGGCGCCCACGGCCACGATCTGCTTGAACATCTCGCCCAGGTGGCCCGCGATGGTGATCTCTTCGACCGGGAAAGCGATCTTGCCGTTCTCGACCCAGTAGCCGGCCGCACCGCGCGAATAGTCGCCCGTCACGTAGTTCACGCCCTGGCCCATGAGTTCAGTCACGAAGAGGCCGCGGTGCAGCTTCTTGAGCATGGCCTTGAGGTTGTCCTTCGGGTCGGTCAGCTTGCTTTGCAGGATCAGATTTTGCGAGCCGCCAGCGTGGCCGGTGGTCTTCATGCCCAGCTTGCGCGCCGAGTAGCTCGACAGGAAATAGCTTTGCACGACGCCGTTCTTGAGCACGTGGTGTTTGCGGGTCAGCACGCCTTCGTCGTCGAAGGGGGCACTGCCTTTGCCTTTGAGGATGTGCGGATCCTCCAGGATGTTGATGTGCTTGGGCAGCACTTGCGTGCCCAGGCTGTCGAGCAAAAAGGTGGACTTGCGGTACAGCGCGCCACCACTGGTGGCTTGCACATAGGCACCCAGGAGACCGGCGGCCAGGGGTGATTCGAACAGCACCGGCACTTCACAGGTGGCGATCTTGCGGGATTTGAGGCGGGCAAGCGCGCGCTCGGCGGCATAGCGGCCGATGACCTCGGGTTTGGCCAAATCGCGCGCATCGCGCTCGGACGAATACCAGAAGTCGCGCTGCATGTCGTTGCCGCGGCCGGCGATGGGCGAGACCGACAGCGAGTGGCGCGAGCTGGCGTAACCACCCCGGAAACCGCGCGTGTTGCCGGCCAGGAAGTGCGATTGCTGGGCCGACACGCCGCCGCCTTCGGAGTTGGTGATGCGCGGGTCGACCGTCAAGGCGGCGTCTTCGCAGCGGCGCGCCAGTTCGGCCGCCTGAGCGGCGTCGATGGACCAGGGGTGGAAGAGGTCCAGGTCGCGCTTGGCGGCGCGCCCTGTGGCCAGGTCTTCGGCGTCGGGCAGGCCGGCGGCCGGGTCTTCGGCGGTGAAGCGGGCGATGTCGTAGGCGGCGCGAACGGTTTGTTCGAGCGCGGCGGGTGAGAAATCGGAAGTGCTGGCGTTGCCCCGGCGCTGGCCCAGGTACACCGAGATGCCGATGGATTTGTCACGGTTGCGCTCGACGTTTTCAAGCTTTCCCTTGCGCACCGACACCGACAGCCCCATGCCTTCGGAGACCTCGGCGGCGGCGTCGGACGCCCCCAGCTTCTGGGCCAGGTTCAAGGCGTCTTCGATCAATTGCTGAAACTGATCGCGCGAGTAAGCAAAGCCGGACAAGTCGGGCTGCTTGGCGTTGGAAGAAGAGGACTTGGAGGATTTGTTGGCGGCCATGTATGCGGTTCGCGACGGTGAGGGGTGTGACCTCGTATCATAGCGACCACATGAATCAAGATCAGTTTCCCCCCTCAGACGACGACGAAGTCGACGAAAACGGCTACCGTCGGCCGAGCAAATCGCAGCGCAAACGGGACAGTCACGACCTGCAGGCCCTGGGCGAAGCCCTGGTGACCATGCCGAAAGACCGCCTGGCAGACATTGACCTGCCCGAATCCCTGAGCGATGCGGTCGATGACTACAAGCGCACCAAGTCCTTCGAGGGCAAGCGCCGGCAGATGCAATACATCGGCAAGCTGCTGCGCGGTGTCGATCCGGAGCCCATCAAGGAGGCCGTGGCCTCGTTCCAGTTGGGCCATGCGCGCAATGCGTTGGCCCTGCATGACGCCGAACGCTGGCGTGCCGAACTGGTGGCCGATGACAACACCTTGACGCGCTGGGTGGCCGAGTACCCGCAATCTGACGTGCAGAAGATGCGCGCCCTGATCCGCAATGCCCGCAAGGACTTTGCTGCTGCGCCTGAAAACCGCAGCGGGCGTGGTTTCCGCGAGTTGTTCCAGCACATCAAGCAGACCCTGGAAGGCGCAGGCCGCACCGAGGGCGATGGCGACGACTTGCTGGACGAGGGCGAAGGCGAGGATTGACGCGTGAGCGATTTGACTTGCACCCAACTGGACGAGGTTCGCATCGGGGTGGTGTCGATCTCTGATCGGGCCAGTTCGGGCGTTTACACAGACAAGGGCTTGCCGGCCTTGCAGGATTGGCTGGGGCGCGCCGTGCGCAACCCGATCACCTGGGTGCCCCGCCTGATCCCCGATGAGCGCGAGGGCATTGCTGCCGCTCTGCGCGATCTGGTGGACGTGCAGGGTTGCCACCTGGTGCTGACCACGGGTGGCACCGGGCCTGCGCCACGTGATGTGACCCCCGAGGCCACGCTGGACGTGGCCGACAAGGAAATGCCGGGGTTTGGCGAGCAGATGCGCCAGATCAGCCTGCGCTTTGTGCCCACCGCGATCTTGTCGCGGCAAACGGCGGTGATCCGCAAGCAGGCTTTGATCCTGAACCTGCCGGGGCAGCCCAAGTCCATCGCTGAAACGCTGGAAGGGCTGCGTGATGTCGAGGGCCGCTCGGTGGTCCCCGGCATTTTCGCGGCGGTGCCGTACTGCATTGACCTGATTGGCGGCCCCTACATTGAGACCGATGCCCAGGTGTGCGCGGCTTTCCGGCCCAAGTCAGCACAGCGGACCGTGCTGACGACCTGAGTCATTGAGCTCCCTCAGGGCGCTGATTGCTGCTGGAGTTGTGCGGCTTTGGCGCGCTGCACATAGTCTTGATAAGCGGGGAGTGCGATTGCCGCCAATATCCCGATCAGCACGGGCGTGCACGCCAGCAATTTCACGCTGGTGGTGTTGGGTGGGGGCGGTGCGCCAAAGCGGTTTTCGCCAGGCGTGCCCGCCTTGAACATCCACACCAGCGCTGCAAAGGGGATGAGTGCGAGCAAAGCCGCCCAGCCTGACCATCCCATGTCATGCGTGCGCTGGATCAACATGATGATCGAGAACACGAAATAGGGCACCAGTGCGACAAAGCCCACAAAGGGCGCCACCTTTGCAAAGCCCAGCGCGCCGGCAATGCCGCCCAGGAGGGCCGCGGCGGCAATCGTCAGCAGGTAGCCGCCCATCAAATATCCCAGGTACTGCAGGCGGCTGACTCGGCCCTGCCGAGACCAGAACTTCACAGGCTGGTAGCTTGTCGACGAGCTTCGAACATCGGCCACATCGGCGCGGGGTGGTTGGTAGGGATTGGCAACACTCATCATCGTCCTCCTTGGGGTTGAAAATCAAATCAAAGCAAACCTGAGCGCTTGACGGCGTGGTAACGGTTGACCAGGGCGACGGCCAACTGGCCAGGCTCCACGTCCACCGAGAGGGCATCGAGGCCGACGACCCGGCGAAACGCATCGCGCCGGGCCTGCTCGAACAAGTGGGCGCCGGCCACCTCGATGGCCTGGCGGGGTTGCTCGATGGCTTGCTCGGCCACTTCACGCAGCACCCGTTCGCGCAGGCTGGCCACCAGCACCAGGTGGCGTGCGCGCAGCAGCTTCAGCGCGGGCTGCAGCTCGGCCGAGTCCTCGTCCCTGAAGTTGGTCAACAACACGACCAGCGCGCGTTTGTGCTGCACGCGCAGCAGGTCCTGGGCGGCCATCAGGTAGTCGGAATGGGTGGCGTCGGGTTCGATGTCGTGCAGGCGGGCCATCAGGGCATTGAGGGTGGACGACCCCTTGCGAGGTGCAAAGTGCCGTTGCTGGCCGGGGGCCGTGCCAAAGGTCATGGCCCCGACCTCGTCGCCGTCTTTCAGCGCCACATAGCTCATCAGCATCAGGGCGTTCAGGGCTTGGTCAAAATGGCTGCCATCGGCGCTGACCACGCCTTCGTCGGCCCGCATGCGGCGCCCGCAATCCAGCAGGAAGATCACGCATTGATCGCGCTCATCCTGGAACTCGCGCACGATGGGGCGACCATGGCGCATGGTGGCTTTCCAGTCGATGTGGCGGATGGGGTCGCCCATCTTGTAGTCGGTCAATTGCTTGAAATCGGTGCCCATGCCGCGCTGGGCGTAGCTCTTGATGCCGATTTGCGCCAGACGGCGGTCGCCAGCCAGCCAGGCATAGCCCGCCACGGCCGCGAAGTTGGGGTAAACGTGCAGGCTTTGCGCCTGCCCCAGTGGGCGCAGGGTTTCGAAGCTGCTGCCCAGGGTCTGCATGCGCACCTGGGTGGCGCCAAAATGCACGATGCCGCGCTGGCGTGGCGTGACGGTGTAGCGCACGTCAACCCGGCTGCCCGCGGGGATGCTCACGTTCTGCGGCAGGCCTTGGAACTCCAACTTGGGGTCAACTTCATCGAACAAGGCCACTTGCCATGTCCGGCTGCCTTCGTTGATCACCGTGAGGCTGAGCACCCGCTGAACCCCCAGGGCCAACGCGTGGGGCACGGTGCGCTCGATGCGCAAGGGCGATTGGCGCCAGGCTTGCTCGCTGCGCCAAAGATCCAGTCCCGCCCAAGCGATACCCGCCAGCAGCACCAAGCCTGAAACCAATCCCACTGCGGCCAAGGGCGCGCCCGCCACCAAGGCGCAGGCGCTGGCCAGGGCGAGTACCGTCAGCGCGGTGACCGCGCGGCGGCTGGGGATCAAGGTCAGGCTCATCGGGCGTGCCAAGTCAAAGGCGCGGGGCCTCGACGCTGTCGAGCGCATCGCGGAGCAACTCGTCAACACGGCGGCCTTCCAGCTGGGCGTCTGGCGCAAGCATGACGCGGTGGCGCAGGGCTGGCAGCACATGGCCCTTGATGTCGTCTGGGGTGACGAAATCGCGCGCTTGCAGCAGGGCCGAGGCCCGGGCTGCCCGCACCAGGGCAATCGCGCCCCGTGGGCCGGCGCCCGAAGACAGGCCGGGCCACTGGCGGGTGGCGCGCATGATCCGCACCGCGTAGTCGGCCACGCGCTCGTCGGTGCGAACCAGGGAGGCCATCTCTTGCAAGGCCAGCACCAGGCGTTCGTCCAGCCGTGGCTCGATGCCATCCAGCGAGAGTTGATCGCCGATCTGGCGTTCGGTGGCACGCCGGATGATCGCGGTCTCCTCGTCGTGGGTGGGGTAGCCGATGTCGATCTTGAACAGGAAGCGGTCGAGCTGGGCTTCGGGCAGCGGGTAGGTGCCTTCGGTGTCGATGGGGTTTTGCGTGGCCATGACCATGAAAGGCCGGGGCAGCTTGAGCGTCTGGCCTTCCAGGGTGACCTGGTATTCCTGCATGACTTCAAGCAAGGCACTTTGCGTCTTGGCGGGCGCGCGGTTGATCTCATCGGCCAGCAGCAGGTTGGTGAACACCGGGCCGCGGTGAACGCGCAAGGCGCCCATGCCGTTGGCAGATTCACCCCGCGCGGTGGCGTCGAACACCGAATGGCCAGTGATGTCGGAGGGCATCAGGTCGGGGGTGAACTGCACCCGCGCGTACTTCAAGGTCATGGCCTTGGCCAAGGTGCGCGCCAGCAAAGTCTTGCCCAGGCCCGGCACGCCTTCGATCAGCACGTGGCCGGAGGCGACCAGGGCGACCAGGGTCTGGTCCACGGCTTCGCGCTGGCCGACCACGGCCTTGGACAATTCCGTGCGCAGGCCATTGAGCAGCTCGGCGGCGCGCGTGAGGTCTTCAGGTTTGATTTGCATCGGGTGTTCTCATCGGCTGGATGGTGTGGAGGGCTTGAGGCGCCGGCGGGCTGTCTCCAGCAATTCGAGCGTGGGCGCCAGTTCGCGGTCGGAGCGTTTGACTTTGCTGTCGAGTGCGCGCGCGAGGGCATCGGCGTCCAGACCCGTGGCTTGGGCCAGGGCTTTGGCGCGTGCGCCGCGCTCCAGCGTGGCGTAATTGGGCAGGTGGTTTTGCGCGGCCTCATTCAGGGCGCGAACCTGGGCCGCGTGCAAGGCGTGGGCCCCGTGGTGGCTGAGGAATTGGGCGGTGCCTTTGACTTGCTCTGCGATGGAGCGGCGGCCATGCACCGGCTTGGCCGACAGCGGGCCAAAGCGGATGGCACCGCGCCACAATGCGGCGGCCACAGCCAGCAAACCCAGCACCACGGCGACCCAGCCTTGTGTCCAAAGCCACGTGAGCAAGGGCGGACGCGCCTCTTCAGACACAAACCAGATTTCCGTGCCTTTGCGCACTTGCAAGGTGGCCATGGCCAGCAGGGCGTTGTCACCCAACAAGACCTGGTCGTTGAGGAACAGCCGTTCGCTGGTGACCACGGTGACGCTGCCTTGCCCGACGGAAATGCGCACCACATCGTGGCCCCGATCACCCTCAATGGCCCACTGAACTGGTGTTGGCGCCTTGATCCGGGGATAGCCGTGTCCGCCGCAGAGGCTGTACTCGCGCCGTTCACCGTAAGCCGGCCTCACGCCATCGGGCTCGATGACTTTGTCGCAGTCAGGTACCTTGGGCTTTTGAAGCACCGAGGGTGCTGATGCCGGGGCGGGCACGGGATCCTTTGCCTCCTCTTCATCCTCATCTTCATTTTCGTCATCCATCAACTGGATGGGCAGCCAGGCTTGAAGGCGCTGGTTGTAGAGCATGTCGGCGCTGATGACGAGGTGGCCGCCGCCGTGCACCCAGGCGCGCAGCAGGCGTTCGCGTTCGGGAAACAAATCCCAGTGCCAGGAGTTCAGCAACAGCGTTGCCTGGCGCGGCGGCATGGTGGAAAACTCTTTGGGGTGGACCACCTTGGCGCCCAGATGGCGCAGCAGTTGCTGGGTGGCGTACAGCTCGTTGGTCAGTGCCTCGCCTTTGGGCGGTGTGGCCACTTCTTCCGTGACCCACTCGGTGCGGGTGGCGATCCATGCGCCCACGGCCAGCAACAAAGCCATCAGCAATGCTTTCAGCAAGAGATCGAGCTTCACCGCTTGGTCTCCGGCTGGGGCGCGATGGGGCTTAGGTGGACATCAAAGTTGGTGCACAGGGCCAGCACGCTGACTGAATCGGGCGTGCGCGCGCCATACACCGTGAGTTGCCAGGCGCTCACCAGTTGCGACACGAAGGCGCTCCGCTCGGGGCTCAGGCTGAGCGCGGCCAGTTGCACGCATTCACCTTCGGTGCTGGCCGCGCGGATCGGCACAGCGTGATCGTGCACCAGCCGGGACAGGGCGCCCCGGTACAACAGCGACAGTGCCGCATGGTGCTCGCCGCGCAGCCACAGGCCGCGCGCGGTGGCCCCGATCTGGTCGGGCAGGCTTTCCGGCCGGATGTCCAGCTCGCGAACGTGGCTGGGCAACTTCAGCGTCTTGATGTTCACCACGTCGGCGCGCACCCGAATCCAATGGCGCAATCCCACCAGGAACAAGGCCACGGCCACTGCCCCAAGGGCCCAGATGAGCAGCCGGCCCGCGTCCGCGATCCAGCGCGCCATGCCGACCAACCACATGGGGGGCGGTTCACTCTTGGCCGGCTTGGATTTCCAGGCGTCCATGTCCTTGAGGCGCAAGGTTTGCTCCTGACGGGTGCCGCCCAGGTTGGGGTCCTTGCGGACCTGGTCGCGGGCCGATTGCACCTGCTCGCGCGATGGCGGTGGCACCGTCTGGCCGCAGCTCAGACCATGACCGGCGCACAGGGCCAGCAGCAGGAGGGTGGTGCGGCACGCCTTCATCGGATCAAGCACTGAATGCACGCCGGAACTCCTGCTCGACATCCCAGGCCTCAAGCTCGACACGGCGGTTGAGGTACATGGCAAAGCCGGCCGCCACGTAGAACGGCTCCAGCACTAATACCACCACGGCATACGCCAGGGTGCCCAGCAGCGACGTCAGCACGTGGTCGGAGCTGGTGAGCCACTGGAAAAAACCCAGTCCGCCGCCATTGGGGGCCAGCCAGATCAGCACGCCGACCAGGCCGATGTTGAGCACCATCTCAGCGGTGGCAAAGACGGTGTGCATCAGGCTGGCCTCCCAGCGCTGGCCCGACAGCAGTTGCGAGCTTCGCTGACGCAAGGCGCGGCCGGATTGGCCCTCCAGTTGGTAGATGGGCTGTGTGAAAGACCGCCAGGGTGACAGCCGGCGAAAGGTCAGGGTGCGGGGCAATTGCTGCCACCAGACGCTGGAGCGGGCATGCCACAAATCGGCGAAGGTGGTTGGCTGCCCGAACAGGGCGCGCGAGAGCACGAACAGCACACTGCGGTCCAGCCAGGGCTTGAGCCAGAAGATGAGCAGGCCGGGCAGCCACGGGGCGATCTCAACCGTGGACAGGGCCAGCAGCATGACCACCCCAAAGACCGGACCGCAGGTGCGCCAGACCGAGCGGGCGTGGGTCTGCACCAGCAGCACGCCCAGGTCCGAGGCCTCGTACATGCTGCGCGGGCGCAGCTCAACCGTCAGCGCATCAATCCGCATGGGGGCTCCTGGCCGGGCGCCCTTGCCAGCCCAGATAAGCGATCACCAGCACCCAGCAAGTGGCCCCCACGCCATACTTGACGCCCGGCGCCACCCAGCGGGCTGACGACCAGAAGGCCTCGACGGCGGCTGCGATCAACAGCAGGCCCATCACGCCATAGACCACGGTGATGGCATCCTTGGCAGCATGCTTGAGTGATTCAAGCCGCGTGAGGCGCCCAGGCGACAACAACGCATGCCCCAAGCGCAAGCCCGCCGCCCCCGACAGCACGATGGCGGTGAGCTCGAACGCCGAGTGGGTGACCACGAAGGAGTAGAAGGTTTCGGAGTAGCCACGCGCGGTGAGGTAGCCGGCCACCGCGCCGATGGACTGCCCGTTGAAGACCAGGTAGAACAAACTGCCCAGGCCCCAGAACAGCCCGCTGGCAAAGCATTGAAAGCCGATGCCGATGTTGTGCTGGATGTAGTAGCCGAACATCTGCCAGTCGGTCGAGGCGCGCCGTTGTTGGCCGATGGACCGGTTGCTGTCGCCATACATGCTGTCGAAGTTCTGGACTTCATTGGCGTCCATCAGGTGCAGCACGAAGCCAGGGTCCAGGTAAGTGGTCCAGCCGATCGCCACCATGGGAACCACGAACAACAAGGTGGCCACCAGCAGGTACCAGCGGTGGCCGCGCACACTTTGCGGAAAACCGACCAGCACGAGTTGCTTCAGGCGCGCCACGCCGTAGTCATGCTGACGGTAGATGAGGCGGTGTCCGCGCTGGGTCAGCGTCTCAAGGCGCTGAGTCACGTGGATGGGGTAGGCGCGTGCCTGTGCCAAGGCCAGGTGCTCGCAACTGCGCCGGTACAGCGCGGCCACGCGGGCGCCGTCCACGGCGGGCAGGGGCGGTTCGCCGCGTTTGGGCTTCTTGATGTTCTTCAGGCCTTCCAGGCGGTCCAGCGCGGCCTCAAGCTCGGCCCAGATGGCGGAGTGGTTCTTCTCGAACTGCAATGGCGTCATGGCGAGCCGCCTCCCTGGCGGTGGCCGAGCAGCCATTGCGCCACGCCTTGCAGCCGCCGCGTGGCATCGTGCTCGCCTTTCGCGTGCAGACCGGTTTCCTGGCGGGTCACCGAGTTGGCCAGCACCGCCAGTTCATCCAGCCTGGCTGCAGTCAATCGCCCCGAGCGCCCGGCCCAGGAGATGATGGCGGCTTGCTCGCTGGGCGACAGTTTTCGGGCGGGCGGCGTGGCCGGTGCGGGTGGTGGCACGCCATGCAGTTGCACGGTCTGGTGGTAGACCACCAAAGTGCCCGCAGCCAGATCGCCCAAGCGCTTGAAATCGTGTCGGGTGATCATGGACAGCATGCCAGCCGCATAGCCCAGGGGCAGGAAATCGGCCGCGCGCAACAGGTTGCGCGTGACCGAGGCCGCCGGGGTGATGGGCAGGCCCGAATCCATCACCACGTGCAAGCCCAACATGCGTTTGCCCGGCGTGGCCCCCGATTTGGTCAGTTCGAAGACGACCGGGTAAAACCACTCGAGCGCGAAGTACAGGATCATCAGGAAGGCCGTCCCCACGCCACCCATGGGGCGGGCGATGAGGGCCGCGAAGAAGAAGATGACCAGGCGAATGCCGGCATCGACCAGGTAGGCCAGGGAGCGGGACATCACGCCAGCGGGCCGCAGGGACAAGGCGATGCCCTCAGGCGTTTCGGCGGTGTAGAGCGTGTCGAGCGACATCAGGCTTGAATCACCAACTTGCTCCCTCCCGAGCATGGCTTGATGGCAAGATCTTATCAGGCGGTCAGCGCGGGCAAATTGGTGTGATACCAGGTTTCAAAGTCATCGGCCGGCATGGGTTTGGCGAAGTGGTAACCCTGGCCGAAATCGCAGCCGGCCTCGGTCAGCAAGGCGCGTTGCTCGGCGGTTTCCACACCTTCGGCCACGACCAGCATGCCCAGTTCATGCGCCATCACGATGATGGCTTTGCACAGCGCCAGGTTCTTGGAGGCGGGCGCCAGTCCGCGCACAAAGGTCTGGTCGATCTTCAGGTAGTCGATGTCGAACTTCTGCAGGTAGGACAGCGAGGAGTAGCCGGTACCAAAGTCATCCAGCGACACGCCGATGCCTGCCTGACGCAGCGCCTGCAGTTGGCCGCTCACGTCGGCGTTGGCCTCCAGCAGCAGCCCTTCTGTGATCTCCACCACCATGGCCTGACCGGGCAGCTCCAGCTTGTCCAGGTGCGCAAACCAGTCTTGCAGGGTGTTGTCTTCGTGGCGGAACTGGACCGGCGATTTGTTCACGCTGATCTGGAAGTCTGGCTGGTATTGCGCCCGCCAGCGCTTGACCTGGGCCGCGGACTCGCGGAACACCCAATCCCCGATCTCGTTGATCAAGCCACTCGACTCGGCAATGGGGATGAAGATGGCCGGGCTGACCATGCCGCGCGTGGGGTGCTGCCAGCGGATCAAGGCTTCGGCCTTGCGGACCCGGCCGGTTTGCAGGTCGACGATGGGTTGGTAAAACACCCTGAACTGCTGCTCCGTCAAGGCCATGCGCATGTCGTTGGTCAGGCGCACGCGCGTTTGCGCTGCTTCCTGCAGTGATGGCGTGAAGTAGCTGAAGCGGCTGCGGCCGTTGTCCTTGGCCACGTACATGGCCTGGTCGGCCTGCTTGAACAAGTCCTCGATCTCAGTGGCATCGTCCGGGTAGAAGGTGATGCCGATGCTGGCCGACACGTAAGCGCGCTCGTTGCCCAGTTGGAAGACCTCGCCCAGGACGGCGATGATGTCCTGCGCGATTTGCTCAACCCGGGGCAGCTTGTCCAGCTCGGGCAAAACAACGGTGAACTCGTCACCACCGAGCCGGGCGACGGTGTCCGAGTCGCGCACGCAATGGCGGATTCGGTGTGCGGCTTCCATCAGCAACATGTCACCATGGTCATGCCCCAGCGTGTCATTCACCTCCTTGAAGTGATCCAGGTCAATGAACATCACGGCCACGGATTGCCCGTCGCGTTTGCATTTCTTGATGTCCTGTTCCAGACGGTCGCGCAGCATCTGCCGGTTGGGCAGGCCGGTCAGGCCGTCGTAGTTGGCCTGTTGCCAGATCAAGGCCTCGGATTGCTTGCGGCTCGTGATGTCGGTTTGCGTGCCGATCATGCGTTGCGGGCGGCCATCTGCATCACGGCCGATCACCAGGCCCCGCGTCAAGAGCCATTTCCAGCTGCCATCCTTGCAGCGAACCCGGTGTTCATTGGTATGGGTGGGTGTGAGCCCTTCCAGGTGGGCCAGCCGGTCTTCCCTCAGGCGGGGCAGGTCTTCGGGATGGATGAGGTGGTCCAGCGCGTCAATGTCTTGCGGCAACTCACCAGGCGCATAACCGCACATCTCAATGAACCGGTCCGAGAAGGTGATCTTGCGGTGCTGGAGATCGCAGTCCCAGACGCCATCGCCAGTGCTTTCCAGCGCGAGCTTCCAGCGGGCGTCGCTGGCACGCAGGGCGGCCTCGGACACCTCGCGTGCAGCGGCATCTTTCTTCACCCGGTCAAGCGATTTTTCCAGCCCCTGAAGCAGCGTTGCGCACGAGAGGGCGATCAGGGAGGCGACGAACATGAAGTTCGCCGCGATGACGGCCCATCTGCCCAGGGACTGGCCTTGAAACCCGGGGAGCTGGAAATCGGCATTGGCCAGGTAGCCCACCAGAAGCAAGGTCAACCCGTCGAGGGCCAAGGCGAACAAGGCGCCGCGCAAGCCCAGCAGCAAGGCCGCCATCACCGGAAAGGCCATCAGGTAGATCTGGCTGACCGGGCCTATGGTGAGCAGCAACACCAGGCCCACGGCGTAAAGCACCAGCAGCAGGCTCCAGGCTCGGAAATGAAAACTCAGCCCGCGTTTGCGCCACATGAACACGACCCAGGCCAGTGCCAGTGCATCCACAGCGGCGATGGCGGTCTGGCCTTCCCGCCAGGCTTGAATCACGCTGGGCACGGCCGTGAGCGAACCCATCACCAGCGCAACCATCAAGATGGCGGTCAACAGCCGATCGCGCCAGTCGTGGATATCCCGCAGGGCGACGTCAGGCCCGAGGAACTTCTGGCGGATGGTGCGGCATGCGCTCACGGATCTGGCCCTTGATGTTTGTGATCGGCGGGCTTGCCTGTGCGCATTGAAGCGAAGCCCATGCCAGCCCGGATTATTTCTCCGGGTCGTGCGGTATATCGGCGGGCTGGGCCGGAAATTGAGCGCCGCTGCGTTTGCGGCGTTCAACTCACTTCACAAGGCGATTGAGCTCTTCGGCGTTGAACTGCTCGGTGGTCTGCGCATCGCAAGGCAGGCAGTCGCGGCCCGCCTCGGTCTTGGCTTCATGGGCCAGTTTTTCGATGGCGCGCCAGATCAATGTGATCTGATGCTCGTGCCCCGAGGCGTGGTCGATCAGGCCTCGCATGGCCTGGGAGAGCGGGTCGTCGCCTTCGGTCACGCCATAAGCCGAGAAGCCCAGGCGGGCGGCCA
Organism: Aquabacterium sp. CECT 9606; assembly: GCF_918741295.1. Lineage (GTDB taxonomy): Bacteria > Pseudomonadota > Gammaproteobacteria > Burkholderiales > Burkholderiaceae_C > Aquabacterium. The sequence continues at coordinate 478,511 of NZ_CAKKNB010000003.1, read as the reverse complement.
GGGCTTCGCGTTCGGCTTGCTTGGCATCCAGCACCGCCACCTTGGCCACGATGATGCGGGCCGGGTTGCCCACGGCCGTGGCACCGGGCGGCACTGGTTTGGTCACCACGGCATTGGAGCCCACGCGGGCCCCATCGCCCACGGTGAAGCCGCCCAGAACCTGGGCGTTGGCACCAATGATCACGCCTTTGCCCAAGGTGGGGTGGCGCTTGGCACCCTTGCTGAGCGAGGTGCCGCCCAGGGTCACGCCCTGGTAGATGGTGCAGTCGTCACCGATCTCGGCGGTCTCGCCCACGACCACCCCCATGCCGTGATCGATGAACACCCGCCGGCCGATGGTGGCACCCGGGTGGATCTCGATGCCCGTGAGAAAGCGGTTGTAGTTGGACAAGAAACGCCCCAACCACTTCAGCCCATGCGTCCAGCACCAGTGGGCCCCACGGTGCATGGCCAGTGCGTGCAGGCCGGGGTAGCAGGTCAGCACCTCCCAGGCCGTGCGAGCGGCGGGATCGCGTTCAAGGATGCAGGCGATGTCTTCTCGCAGGCGGGAAAAGAGCATGGGGTGTATTTGTTATGACTTATCCGATGAAGCTTGTCAGTTTAGCCTTCAGGCAAAGACCCGGGGTGGCGCGAGGCAAGGAGGGTGTGCTCAGGCGGTGCGGCGTCCAGCATCGCCTTGGCCACGCCCCGCAGAATGTGGATCTCTTCTTGCCGAAGCTGGGCACGGTTGAACAACTGGTTGAGCCGGGGCATCAGCTTCTTGGGCGCAGCGGGATCCAGGAATCCCAGGTGGACCAAGGCTTTTTCCCAATGCGAAAGCAGGCCCTGCACGGCGGCCCCATCGGCCAGCTCGGGATCGGGCGTGCGTGCGTTGACCCCGAAACCACCCAACGCCTGCCGCCATTCATAAGAGAGCAGTTGGACCGCCTGGGCCAGGTTGAGCGAGCCATAGTGGGGGTTGGTCGGGATGCTCATCACGGCGTGGCAACGGTAGGCGTCCTCGTTGGACAAGCCATGGCGTTCGCTGCCAAAGACCAGGCCCAGGCGGTGCGCCGGCGTTTGCGCCGCCAAGGCCGCGAAGCCCTCGCGGGGCGTCAAGGTGGGAGGGCCGAAGTCGCGCGGCGTCATGGCCGTGCCGATGGCGTAAGTGACCCCGTCCAGCGCTTGTTCCAAGGTCTCGACAACACGCGCCCTGACCAGGATGTCGGCCGCACCGCTGGCCAGCGCCACGGTTTCTTCCTGGATGAGCACATCGGCAAAACGCGGGCGCACCAACACCAGGTCGGAAAAGCCCATGACCTTCATGGCCCGCGCCGTGGCACCCACATTGCCGGGGTGGCTGGTGCCGATCAGGATGAATCGGGTAGGGTCGGAGCGGTTGGGGATTGAATTCATGGCTTCAAGAACATGCACCAAGTCCTTCATTCAATGAGGATTTCGCTTGAAGAGGGGGTGCAAAAAGCAGGAGGGATCGTTACAATGGAAGATTGTCCTCGTTCTTTGATCATAGCTGCGCGTCTCTGCCGTTGGCCTCTCCGGTTTTTCTGGTCAGGTGGCTTTCATCTTTTCTGTACGGTTTTGTACAGTTCCCCAAGGTCTGTCCATGTCCCAAGCCCTGCATCCCATGCTCAACATCGCCATCAAAGCTGCCCGTGCAGCCGGGGCGATCATCAACCGGGCATCGCTCGACGTGGAGCGCCTCACGGTCACGTCCAAGTCGCACAACGACTTCGTCACCGAGGTGGACCAGGCCGCAGAGCACGCGATCATCTCTACGCTTCTTGAAGCGTATCCCGGCCACGGCATCCTGGCCGAAGAATCGGGCAGCGAGTTCGGCGCCAAGGACAGCGACTATGTCTGGATCATCGATCCGCTTGACGGCACCACCAACTTCATCCACGGCCTGCCCATGTACGCCGTGTCGATCGCGCTGAGTTTCCGTGGCCAGATCCAGCAGGCCGTGGTGTACGACCCCAGCCGCAACGACATGTTCTACGCCTCCAAGGGCCGGGGCGCCTTCCTGAACGACCGCCGCCTGCGCGTGTCCAAACGCACCCGCTTGCTCGACTGCCTGATTGGCACCGGCTTTCCTTTCCGCAAGGGCGACAACTTCCAGCGCTATCTGAAGATGTTCGAAGAGGTGATGGCCGCCTGCGCTGGCGTGCGCCGCCCGGGTGCTGCGTCGCTGGACCTGTGCTACGTGGCCGCGGGCTGGTATGACGGTTTCTTTGAAACCGGCCTGAGCCCCTGGGATGCCGCCGCTGGCGCGCTGATCGTCACCGAGGCCGGTGGACTGATCGGCAACTTCACCGGCGAGTCCGACTTCTTGTACCGCCGCGAAGTGTTGGCAGGCAGCCCGCGCATCTATGGCCAGCTGGTCAAGATTTTGTCGCCTTACAGCACCATTCCTGAGCAATTGGCCAAGGAAGCGGCCACGCTGGCCGGCGGAGACGAGGCCGAAGGCAATGCCGCACTGGAGGCCTTGAAGCAAGCTGCTGCTGCGCCCACCGCAGGCGAAGCGCCCACCCGCACGCGCATCAAGGCCACCCCGCGGACGTTTGACCGCCTGCGCGAAGATGGTGGTTCTGGTCGTCGCTGAAAGGCGCTACCAAGGTAGGGTGAGGTTTGCGGGGTGGGGCGACCAGAATGAGTGATCACAAGGATTTCAGCGGCCACACGCCGATGATGGCCCAGTACTTTCGCCTGAAAGCTGAGCAGCCCGAAACGCTGCTCTTCTATCGCATGGGCGATTTCTACGAGCTGTTCTTTGACGACGCCCGCAAGGCGAACCGCCTGATCGACATCACGCTGACCACGCGTGGCCAATCTGGCGGCGAGCCTGTGGTCATGGCGGGCGTGCCCGTGAGCGCGCTCGATACCTACCTGGCCAAGCTCATCAAGCTGGGCGAATCGGTGGCCATCGCCGAGCAGGTGGGTGAAGTTGGGGCCAACAAGGGCCCGGTCGAGCGCAAGGTGGTGCGTGTGGTCACGCCCGGCACGCTCACCGACACCGAATTGCTGAACGAGCGCGCCGATGCCTTGCTGGTCGCGGTGGTGCTTGAAAAGCGTGGCCGCGCCAATGGCCCGGCGCGCTGTGGCCTGGCCTGGCTGGGGCTGTCCAGCGGCAACCTGGGCCTGAGCGAATGCGCCGAGCGCGAGTTGCCGGGCTGGTTGGCGCGCCTGCAGCCCGCCGAGTTGTTGTATGACCGCGACCGCATCCCTGCTGGCCTGCAAGCGCACCTGAACCAAACACGCTCGGCCTTGACTTCGCGGCCCACCTGGCAGTTCGACAGCGCCTTGGGCCAACGCAAACTGTGTGAGCAACTGCGGGTGGCCAGCCTGCAGGCCTTCAACGCGCAAGACTTGACCTTGGCCCACTCGGCCGCCGCTGCCTTGCTCAGCTATGCCGAGCACACTCAGGGCAGGGCCTTGGCCCACGTCGCCAGCCTGGACGTGGCCCGCGCCAGCGACCTGCTTGAGCTGCCGCCCGCCACGCTGCGCAACCTGGAGCTGACCCAGACCCTGCGCGGCGAAGACTCGCCCACGCTGCTCTCACTGCTGGACACCTGCCGCACCGGCATGGGCAGCCGCACTCTTCGCCATTGGCTGACGCACCCGCCGCGTGACCGCACCATCGCCCGCGAACGCCACGATGCCATGGCCTGCCTGCTGCAGCCTTTGTCGGCAGAGCAAGGCTTTGAGCCTTTGCGTGAATCCCTGCGCAGCCTGAGCGATGTGGAGCGCATCACCGCCCGGGTGGCCTTGCGCCAGGTGCGCCCGCGCGAACTCGCCGGCCTGCGCGACACTTTGCTGGTGCTGCCTGAACTTCGCCTGCGCGTGCCCGGCATCCTGGAAGGCGAGGGCGCCTGTTCTGCGCTGCTGAAGAAACTTCACGCCGCATTGCAACCCGACCCGGGCATCGCCGAAATGCTGCAACGCACCTTGGCCGAAACCCCTGCCGTGCTGCTGCGCGACGGCGGCGTCATCGCCACGGGCGTTGACCCGGATCTGGACGAGCTGCGCGCCATCTCGCAGAACTGCGATGCCTTCCTGCTCGACCTGGAAGCCCGTGAGCGCGCCCGCACCGGCATCGGCAACCTGCGCGTGCAATACAACAAGGTGCATGGCTTCTACATCGAAGTCACGCAGGGCCAGGTCGACAAGGTGCCGCTGGATTACCAACGCCGCCAGACTTTGAAGAACGCCGAGCGCTTCATCACGCCGGAGCTGAAAGCCTTCGAAGACAAGGCCTTGTCCGCGCAAGACCGATCCCTGGCCAGAGAAAAGTGGCTTTACGACCAGTTGCTGGACGCCCTGCAGCCGCACCTTGGCGCCTTGAGTGCCTTGGCCCGCGCCTTGGCCTCGCTCGATGCCCTGGCTGCGCTGGCCGAACGTGCCGGCACCCTGGGCTGGACGCGCCCCGAGTTCGTCACCCATCCCTGCATCGAGATCGAAAAAGGCCGTCACCCGGTCGTCGAAGCTCGCTTGATGGAAACCAGCGGCGTCACCTTCATCCCCAACGACTGCCGCCTGGACGCGAACCACCGCATGCTGGTCATCACCGGCCCCAACATGGGCGGTAAATCCACCTTCATGCGCCAGATCGCGCTGATCGCCTTGTTGGCCGCCATGGGCTCTTATGTGCCGGCGTCCAATTGCCGCCTGGGCCCGATCGACGCCATCCACACCCGCATCGGTGCGGCCGACGACCTGGCCAACGCCCAATCCACCTTCATGATGGAGATGACCGAGGCGGCCGCCATCGTGCACGGCGCCACCGAGCATTCGCTGGTGCTGATGGATGAGATCGGCCGCGGCACCTCCACCTTCGACGGTCTGGCCCTGGCTGGTGCCATCGCCAGCCAGTTGCACGACAAGAACAAGGCCTTCACCCTGTTCGCCACCCACTATTTCGAATTGACGGCCCTGCCCGAGAAGCACCCGCGCGCCATGAACGTGCACGTGGGCGTGGCCGAGTCGGGCGACGACATCGTCTTTTTGCATGAGTTGCAGCCGGGCCCCGCCAGCCGCAGTTACGGCGTGCAAGTGGCCCGCCTGGCTGGCATGCCGCATGCTCTTATCCGACAGGCACGCGCCACGCTGGAGGCATTGGAAGCCCAGCAACGCCATGCTGATGACCAGATTGACTTGTTCGCGGTCTCGGTAGCATCGGACCCGATCCTGGATGCGCACGATGGATTGGCGCTGGCGCCGGCAGTTGGAGAGGGTTTGACCCCTGCGGAAGCCGAGACTTTGACCATGCTCGCCAGCATCGATCCTGATACCCTGACCCCACGCGAGGCGCTTGACGCCTTGTACCGACTCAAATCCGTGAGTTCAACATGACTTATTGCGTTGCCATGCGGCTGAATGCCGGGCTGGTTTTTCTCTCTGACTCGCGCACCAACGCGGGGTTGGACCAGATCAGCACCTTCCGAAAAATGACGGTCTACGAAAAGGCCGATGACCGGGTCATCGTGATGCTGTCGGCCGGCAACCTGGCCATCACGCAGGCCGTCAAGCAGTTGCTGGGCACCGAGCAGATCGAAGGCCCTGACGGCAAGGCCGTGACTCTGTGGAACGCCAAGAGCATGTTCGACGTGGCCCGCATCGTGGGCAGCGCCATCCGCAAGGTCTACGCGCGCGACGCCGATGCCTTGCAGCACCACGGCATCGATTTCAATTGCAACCTCATCGTGGGTGGGCAGATCAAGGGCGAGACCATGCGCCTGTTCAACGTCTACGCGGCCGGCAATTTTGTCGAAGCGGGCATCGATGGCGTCTGCTACTTCCAGATCGGCGAATCCAAGTACGGCAAGCCCGTGATCGACCGGGTCGTCACGCCCAACACGCCTTTGCAAGAGGCCGCCAAGTGCGCCTTGATCTCCATGGACTCGACCCTGAAGTCCAACCTGTCGGTGGGTTTGCCGCTGGATTTGATGGTCTACGAGGCCGACGCCTTGAAGGTCGACAAAATCATCAACATCGATGACACCAATGCTTACTTCCGCATGATCCGCAGTTCTTGGGGCCAGCGTTTGCGGCAGGTGTTCGATTCGATCCCCGACCCCAGCTGGACGGGCGATCAACCCGACCTGTCAACCCACACGAGTTCGTCGTCGCAGCTCCAGGCGATGAACCCGCTGACCAAGATCCATGCGCCGGGGTGAAGCCAGCTGAGGCCCAACCAAAAAGCCAGCCACGTTTTGCGACGGGCTGGCTTTTTTTCAAACCCTGCGGTGCGCCCCTGACAGGCGGTGCAAGGTGTTGACCAGCGTATCGACTTCACCCGTGGTGTTGTAGAACGCCAGTGACGGCCGCACCGTGGCTTCCAGGCCAAAGCGGCGCAGGATGGGCTGCGCGCAATGGTGGCCCGAGCGCACGGCAATGCCTTCCTTGTTCAAGGCCGCACCGACCTCTTCGGTCTTGTAGCCCTGCAAGGTGAATGACATCACCGAGGCCTTGTCCGCCGCCGTGCCGATCAGGCGCAGGCCCGGCACGTCCTTCAGCAGGCGCGTGGCATAGACCAGCAACTGGTGCTCGTGAGCGCCGATCGCGTCGATGCCCAGCCGCATCACGTACTCCAGCGCCGCACCCAGGCCCACCGCATCCGCGATGTTGCCCGTGCCCGCTTCGAAGCGGCCGGGGGCATCGTGGTATTCGGTGTGCTCGAAGGTCACGTCCTTGATCATGTTGCCGCCGCCTTGCCAAGGGGGTGTCTCGTTCAGCAAGGCCTCCTTGCCGTACAGGGCGCCAATGCCCGTGGGTCCGAAGATCTTGTGGCCCGAGAACACGAACCAGTCGCAGTCCAGGTCGATGACGTCGGAACGCATGTGCGACACCGATTGCGCGCCGTCCACCAGCACCTTGGCACCCGCGCTGTGCGCCATCGCCACCATCTGCTTGGCCGGCGTCACCGTGCCCAGGGCGTTGGACACTTGCGTGAACGACACCAGCTTGGTCCGCGGGTTCAGCAGCTTGGCGTATTCGTCGAGCAGGATCTGGCCATCGTCGTCCACCGGGATCACGCGCAGCTTGGCCCCCGTGAAGGCGCACAGTTGCTGCCACGGCACGATGTTGGCGTGGTGTTCCAGGTGGCTGACGATGATCTCGTCGCCCTGCTTGACGTTGGCCCGGCCCCAGCTCTTGGCCACCAGGTTGATGGCTTCGGTGGTGCCCCGCACGAACACGATTTCGTTCACCGAACGGGCGTTCAGGAACTGGCGCGTGGTCTCGCGGGCGCCTTCGTAGGCGTCGGTGGCGCGGGCCGCCAGCTCGTGCGCCGCGCGGTGGATGTTCGAGTTCTCGTGCTCGTAGAAGTACGAGATCCGGTCGATCACCGACTGCGGCTTCTGCGTGGTCGCGGCGTTGTCCAGCCAGATCAAAGGCCGGCCATTGACGCGCTCCTTGAAGATGGGGAAGTCCCGACGCACCAGGTTCACGTCAAAAGCGTTGGACAAGACCAAAGGCTGAGCTGCCACCGGCTCGGGGCTGAGTCCGGGCACATTGAGGCCCACCGGTTGACGGAAGCCTGCGTGCTCCAGGAAGTAGTACGCAGGGCCACCTGACGAGGGGGGAGCCGACAGGGCCGCAGCCGGCGAACGCGGTAACAGCAAGGCCTTCAACTCCGCGTCCGTCGGCAGACCGAAGTCCGTCGGGTTGGCCACGGGCAGGCTGTAGATGTTGCCATGCGAGCTGGCCAGCGGGTTGATCAAGCTTGGCGACGCCGGCACGCCCTGCGCGCTCGGTTGGCCTACACCATGGGCGGATGCACCCAAGGGCACATCACCCGTCAGATGCGGCGGCACGGTCGGCGCAGGAGTCACCGGCAGCGAACGCGGGACCGATGGCGAAATCGCAGGTGTCTCAGGCAAAGGGGTGCCGACCGTGGCCGCCGCCGCGCTGGGCAGGGCCGAGGTCGCGCTCGGCACCAACCCCGGCGAAAAGCCGAAGTCCGGTGAGCCCGTGGGCACGGAACCGTCTGCCGGGATGCCCGGCACCTTGGGTTGGTGGGCTTGTGCCGCACTCAGATGCGACAAGCCGGAGGGCAGACCGTTGGTCCCCGGCACGCCGCTGGGCAGCGCCGAGAAGAACTGGTTCGCCAACTTCGACAGCGTGTCCACATCCGGCAGACTCAAGCCGGCGATGGAGTCACTTGTACTCATGGTACTTGCCGATCTCGACGTCTTCCAGCACGGCGATCGAGTCATCGGTCAGCACGGCCAGCGAGCAGTACAGCGACACCAGGTAAGAGGCGATCGCCTTGTGGTTGATGCCCATGAAGCGCACCGACAGGCCGGGGCTTTGCTGGCCGGGCAGGTCGGGCTGGTACAGGCCCACGACGCCCTGGCGGCTCTCGCCCGTGCGGATCAGGATGATGCTGGACTTGCCGTCTTCGATCTGCAGCTTGTCGGACGGGATCAGCGGGATGCCGCGCCAGGTGATGAACTGCGAACCGAACAGCGACACGGTGGGTGGGGGCACGCCACGGCGGGTGCACTCGCGGCCGAAGGCGGCGATGGTCAGCGGGTGGGCGAGGAAGAAGCCGGGTTCTTTCCAAACCTTGGCCAGCAGCTCGTCCATGTCATCGGGCGTGGGCGCGCCGGTGCGCGGCTTGATGCGCTGGGCCGGGGCGATGCTGGCCAGCAGGCCGTACTCGGGGTTGTTGATCAGCTCGCTCTCTTGGCGTTCCTTGATCGTCTCGATCGTCAAGCGCAGTTGTTCAGAGATCTGGTTGTAGGGCTTGCTGTACAGGTCGGACACGCGGGTGTGCACGTCCAGCACCGTGTTCACGGCCGACAGCATGTACTCGCGCGGGTTTTCGATGTAGTCGACGAAGGTCTGGGGCAGGGTGCGTTCATCGCGGCCAGAGCATTCCACGGTCACTGCGGACGCATCCTTTACGCGGTTCACGCGGTAGATGCCGGCTTCGACAGGCACCCATTGCAGCAGCAGCGTCAGCCAACGAGGCGTGATCGTTGCCATTTGCGGCACGGTGCGTGTCGCGATGGCCAACTGCCGGGCGGCGACGTCGCCCAGGGCCGTGCTTTGTTCTTGGATGTCAGACATTCGATACTCCGTTGATTCAGGAAGGTGAGGAAAAACTATTTGGACTGGGACTGCGCCTGGGTCACATGGCTGCCCGGTGGCACGCTTTGTGTCAGCCACACATTGCCGCCGATGGTCGAGCCCTTGCCGATCGTGATGCGGCCCAGCACCGTGGCGCCGGCGTAGATCACCACGTCGTCTTCCACGATGGGGTGGCGGGCGTTGCCTTTGATCAGCACGCCGTTGTCGTCGGCCGGGAAGCGCTTGGCGCCCAGGGTCACGGCCTGGTACAAGCGCACGCCCTGGCCGATGATGGTGGTCTGGCCGATCACGACGCCCGTGCCGTGGTCGATGAAGAAGCTGCCACCGATCTTGGCGCCGGGATGGATGTCGATGCCCGTGCTGGCATGCGCAATGTCGGAGATGACCCGGGCCAGCACGGGCGCGCCCAATTCATACAAGGCGTGGGCCAGGCGGTGGTACATGATGGCCGTCATGCCGGGGTAGCACAGCAAGACTTCAGAAGGGCTGCTGGCGGCCGGATCGCCATGGAATGCCGCGAGCAAGTCGCTGACCAGCAGGGCTCGGATTTGCGGCAACTGGGCGGCAAATTCGCGGGTGATCTCGGTGGCCTTGGCGCTCAGCGCGGCGTCGTTCTCAACGTCGGCGTCGGTCACGAACAGCAGGCCGCGCCTCACTTGCTCGGCCAACACCACCAGGGTGCTGTTCAAGGTGTTGCCCACGAAATAATCAATGCTTTCGTCATTGAGGTCGGGCCGCCCCAAATGTGTGGGAAATAGCACCGCCAGCAATCCCTGGAGTATCTGGCCCAGCGCTTCGCGCGAGGGCAATTCTCTGATTCGCCCCTTGTGGCGAATATTGTGGGTGGTTTCGCGTGAATGGCGCAAACCAGAGACCACTGAGGCCAGATTCCAATCGGTGTGGGCCGTTTCAATGGGGTGTTTGGGGGCATGTGTCATGGAGCAGGCAGCGGCTGTGGGACTATGGTGAAAAGTGACAAGACCGTGCCTGAGGAGATATGCGTGGTCAAGCGACGCTTTACTCAACAACCCGCTCATATTTGTTTTACGTATTTGATAATTATTAAATTAAATATGTATTTCAGTCCAGCGGCTGCTGCAGCGCCAGCGCACATCAAAGGATTAATTCCGCTGCAATGTTCGAACTATTCCGCTAAAACAGATAGTTGCGTGCTTTAGTTTGTTAATTGAATATGCAAAGCTATTTTTATTCGTTCCGCTTCGATGGGCTGGCTTTTAGGATTCATCCATTGATCCACCACAACCCACGATTCAAACCATGCAAGCAGTCTCTTCTCGCACTCGCCGCACCTTCAACGTTCTTGCGCTCGCGGCTTTGACCGCCGTGGCGGGGGTGGCTTCTTTGGTTCCTGCGGTCGCCCAGGCCAAAGACGTCACCCTGCTGAACGTTTCTTACGATCCCACCCGCGAGCTTTACAAGGAATACAACGAGGCTTTCGCCAAGTACTGGAAGGCCAAGACTGGTGACACCGTGTTGGTCAAAGCCTCCCACGGCGGTTCGGGCAAGCAAGGCCGAAGCGTGATCGACGGTCTGGAGGCTGACGTGGTCACCCTGGCCCTGGCCTACGACATCGACGCCATCGCCAACGTCGGCTTGCTGGACAAGGGCTGGCAAAAGAAGCTCAAGGGCAACAGCTCGCCTTACACCTCCACCATCGTGTTCCTGGTTCGCAAAGGCAACCCCAAAAAGATCAAGAACTGGGACGATCTGGTCAAGCCCGGCACCTCGGTGATCACACCCAACCCCAAGACCTCGGGCGGCGCACGCTGGAACTACCTGGCCGCGTATGGCTTCGAGCTCAAGCGCACCAATGGCTCCGATGACAAGGCCAAGGCCTTCGTGGGCAAGCTGCTGGAAAACGTGCCTGTGCTGGATTCGGGAGCCCGCGGCTCAACGGTGACGTTTGCTGAGCGTGGCCAGGGCGATGTCTTGCTGACTTGGGAAAACGAAGCCCACCTGGCCCTGCAGGAGTTTGGCGCCGACAAGTTCGACATCGTCTATCCGCCTTTCAGCATCTACGCCGAGCCACCCGTGGCCGTGGTTGACAAGGTGGTCGACAAGAAGGGCACCCGTGAGGTGGCCACGGCTTACTTGGAATACCTGTACTCGGCCGAAGGCCAGGACATCGCGGGCAAGAACTTCTACCGTCCCACGGATGCCAAAGCCTTGGCCAAGTACGCCAAGCAATTCCCGAAGATCGAGTTGATCAAGATCGATGACGTGTTCGGTGGCTGGGCCAAGGCGCAAAAGACGCACTTTGCCGATGGGGGCGTGTTCGACCAGATCTACACCAAGAAATAAATCTCAAAGATCAGTTTTCTAGCGAGTGGGGTGGTGCCTGCGGCGTCCTGAACGGAAGCCAAAAGGCATCAATTCGGGCGGCTCTGATTCAGTCAGAGCCGCCTATTTTTGTTCTGCATAGTCGTTAATCGCATATGTAATTGACAAATGCGCGCTTCTTCTGCACATGTTTGGTCTCTAACATTCGTTTGCTGCATCAACAAAGGTCTTGTCATGCGTTTTTCTTGGAAGAAACAAATTGCCCACTTTGCGGTGGGTGCTCTGTCGATGTCGGCTTTGGCTGGCGCTGCCTTCGCTGACACCACTTTGCTCAACGTCAGTTATGACGTGACGCGCGAGTTCTACAAGAACTACAACGTCGCCTTCGCCAAGTACTGGAAGCAGTCCACGGGTGAAACCTTGACCATCAACCAATCGCACGGCGGCTCCAGCAAGCAGGCGCGCAGCGTGGTCGACGGCCTGGAGGCCGACGTCATCACAATGAACCAGGCCAACGACATCGACCTGTTGGCCGAGCGCGGTCAATTGATCCCGGCCGATTGGGCCAAACGCTTTCCCAACAACAGCGCGCCCACCGCATCGGTGACGGTCATCCTGGTGCACAAGGGCAATCCCAAGAACATCAAGGATTGGGATGACCTGGCCCGTCCTGGCATCTCGGTCGTGATCCCCAACCCCAAGACCTCGGGCAATGGCCGCTACACCTACCTGGCGGCCTGGGGCTCGGTGATCAAGACTGGCGGAGACACGGCCAAGGCCAAGGCCCTGGTGCACAAGATCTTTGCCCACGTGCCGGTGTTCGATGGTGGCGGCCGGGCGGCCACCACCACGTTTGCCCAGCGCAACATCGGCGATGCCCTGGTCACTTTCGAGAGCGAAGTGCCCTTGATCCTGAACGAGTTCGGCGGCGACTTCGAAGTGGTCTATCCCAAGTGGACGGTGCTGGCCGAGAACCCCGTCAGCGTGGTCGACAAGGTGGTTGACCGCAAGAAGACGCGCAAGCAGGCCGAGGCCTACCTGAAGTACCTGTGGTCTGACGAAGGCCAGTCGATTGCGGCCAAGAACCACCTGCGCCCCCGAACCGACAAAGCCCAGGCCCTGTTCGCCAAGGAGTTCCCCAAGGTGAAGACCTTCACCGTGGACGAGGTGTTTGGCGGCTGGCAAAAGGCGCAGAAGGACCACTTCAACGATGGCGCCGCTTACGACCAGATCCTGGGTGTGGGCAAGAAGTGACCGTGGCAGTATCAAACGGCTGACTCATGATTTTCTCTAAAACTTTACTGCGCAAGCCCAGCGTGCTGCCGGGCTTCGACCTGGCGCTGGGCCTGACGCTGCTCTACCTGGCCCTGATCGTGTTGCTGCCCTTGTCAGCCACCTTTCTGAAAACCTTCACGATGACCTGGCCGGCCTTCTGGGAGGCCGTGGCCTCGCCCCGCGTGGTGGCCTCCTACAAGCTGACCTTTGGCGCCTCGCTGGCCGCGGCGATCGTCAATGCCGTGTTTGGCCTGCTGGTGGCCTGGGTGCTGGTGCGGTACGAGTTCTTTGGCAAGCGCTTGATCGATGCCCTGGTGGACTTGCCCTTTGCTTTGCCCACGGCCGTGGCCGGCATCACCTTGACGGGTTTGTATGCCGGCAATGGTTGGGTTGGGCGCTACCTTGAACCCCTCGGCTTGAAGGTGGCCTTCACGCCCATCGGCGTGTTCGTGGCCATGACCTTCATCGGTTTGCCCTTCGTGGTCCGCACGGTGCAGCCCGTCCTGGAAGACCTGGCCAGCGAGCTGGAAGAGGCCTCGGCCACCCTGGGCGCCACGCGCCTGCAAACCTTCACCAAGGTGATCCTGCCCATCCTGACGCCAGCCCTGCTGACCGGTTTCGCCCTGGCTTTTGCCCGTGCGTTGGGCGAATACGGCTCGATCATCTTCATCGCGGGCAACATGCCCATGGTGTCCGAGATCACGCCGCTGCTCATCATCACCAAGTTGGAGCAATACGACTACCAGGGCGCCACCGCCATCGCCGTGGTCATGCTGTTGATGTCCTTCGTCATGCTGCTGGCCATCAATGCCCTGCAAGCGTGGACCCGCAAACGTCAAGGCAAATGACATGTCGCAATCACCTCCCAATATCTCCAACAGCCGCACTGAGCCCGCCTGGGTGCGCCGCCTGCTGATCGGCGTGGCGCTGGCCTTCCTGGCGCTGTTCCTGTTCTTGCCCCTGGTGTCGGTGTTCTTCGAGGCCTTCAAGAAGGGCTGGGAGGTCTATGTGGCCTCCATCACCGAGCCTGATGCTGTGTCGGCCATCTGGTTGACGCTGACCGCCGCCGTCATCGCCGTGCCTTTGAACCTGGTGTTCGGCGTGTCGGCCGCCTGGGCGATTGCCAAGTTCGATTTCCGGGGCAAGAGCATTTTGCTCACCTTGATCGACTTGCCATTCTCGGTCTCGCCCGTGATCGCCGGTTTGATCTACGTGCTGCTCTTCGGCCTGCAAGGCTGGTGGGGCGAATGGTTGCGCGACCATGACCTGAAGGTGATCTTCGCGGTGCCCGGCATCGTGCTGGCCACCATCTTCGTGACCTTTCCCTTCGTGGCGCGCGAGTTGATCCCGCTGATGCAGGCCCAAGGCCAGGAGCAGGAAGAGGCTGCCCGGGTGCTGGGTGCTTCGGGTTGGCAGACCTTCTTCAAGGTCACGCTGCCCAATGTGAAGTGGGCCTTGCTCTATGGCGTGATCTTGTGCAACGCTCGGGCCATGGGTGAGTTCGGGGCGGTGTCGGTGGTGTCTGGCCACATCCGCGGTCAAACCAACACCTTGCCCTTGCACATCGAGATTTTGTACAACGAGTACCAGTTCGCCGCCTCTTTCGCGGTGGCGTCCATCCTGGCCAGCCTGGCACTGGTCACCCTGGTTTTGAAATTCATCGTTGAGCGGCAGGTCAGGCAAGAGCTGGCCCAAGTCAAGGATGTTGGAGTTCCCGCATGAGCATTGAAGTCAAGAACCTCGTCAAACGATTCGGGTCGGTCACGGTCTGTGACAACCTGAACATCGAAATCCCGTCGGGTGAGCTGGTGGCGCTGCTGGGCCCCTCGGGCTCGGGCAAGACCTCGCTGCTGCGCATCATTGCCGGCCTGGAGCAGCCCGACAGCGGCTCGGTGTTGTTCCATGGCGCCGATGCCACCCATGTGTCGGTGCGCGATCGCCAGGTCGGCTTCGTGTTCCAGCACTATGCGCTGTTCGGCCACATGAGCATTTTCGAGAACGTGGCCTTTGGCCTGCGTGTGCGCCCCCGTGAAACACGCCCCGACGAAGCCACGATCCGCAAGAAGGTGACCGAGCTGCTCAAGCTGGTTCAGCTGGATTGGATCGCCGACCGCTACCCGCACCAGTTGTCGGGCGGACAGCGTCAACGGATCGCCCTGGCGCGCGCGTTGGCGGTGGAGCCCAAGGTGCTGCTGCTGGACGAGCCCTTTGGGGCCCTGGATGCCAAGGTGCGCAAGGAACTGCGCCGCTGGTTGCGCCGCCTGCACGATGAAGTGCACATCACCAGCGTGTTCGTGACCCACGACCAGGAAGAAGCCATGGAAGTGGCCGACCGCATCGTGGTGATGAACCAGGGCCGCATCGAGCAGGACGGTGCGCCCGATGAGGTCTACGACCACCCGGCCACGCCTTTCGTGCTCAAGTTTTTGGGCGATGTGAACCTGTTCCATGGCCGTGACCATGCACCGGGCGCGGTGGCTGAATCTGCGGGCACGGGTGCTTCTGACGATGTGAGCTATGTGCGTCCGCACGAGATCCAGGTGCTGGCCCATCCAGAGGAGGGCAGCCTCGCCGTCACCCTGGCGCATGTGTTGACCGTGGGCCCGAACACCCGCCTGGAGTTTCGCCGGGCCGATGGCCAGGGCGAGGTGGATGTGGAACTGCCCCGTGGCGAGTTCGCGGCCCTGCGCGATAGCGGCATCCTGGTGACGGGCGCCACGGTTCATCTCAAGCCGCGCCGTGTGCGCCGCTTTGCCGATACCACTTCCTGATGGTTGAACGCTTATGAATTTCCAACAATTGAGATCAGTGCGAGAGGCGGTGCGCCGGGGCTTCAACCTGACCGAGGTGGCCAATGCATTGCACACATCACAGCCAGGCGTGAGCCGCCAGATCCGCGAACTGGAAGACGAGCTGGGCATCGAGCTGTTCGTGCGTGCTGGCAAGCGGCTGACGGGCCTGACGGTGCCCGGCGCCGAGGTGCTGCCCATCATCGAACGCCTGCTGGCCGACTCCGAGAACCTGCGCAACGCCTCGCGCGATTTCTCACAGCAGGATGCCGGCCCGCTGTCGATCGCGGCCACCCACTCGCAAGCGCGCTACGCCCTGCCTTCGGTGGTGCGCGACTTCCGCGAGCTGTACCCGCAGGTGACCTTGAGTCTGCACCAGGGCTCGCCCCGCCAGGTGGCCGAAATGCTGCTGAGCGGCGAGGCCGACATTGGTGTGGCCACCGAGGCGCTGGACCAGTACGAGCAACTGGTGACCTTGCCGTGCTACCGCTGGACGCACAGCGTCGTGGTGCCGCTCGATCATCCTTTGCTGGATGGCCAGCCCCTGACCCTGCAGCGCCTGGCACGCTTCCCGATGGTGACCTACGACTCGGGCTACACCGGCCGCTCGCACATCGACGAGGCTTTTGCCAAGGAAGGCATCCAACCCCGCATCGTGCTGAGCGCGATGGATGCTGACGTGATCAAGACTTACGTTGAGCTGGGCATGGGTGTGGGGGTGGTGGCCTCGATCGCTTATGACGAAGAGCGTGACCGCAACCTGCGCGCCATTGATGCGGGGCACTTGTTCGCCGTCAACATGACGCGCATCGCGTTCCGCCGTGGCGCTTTCTTGCGTGCCTATATTTTTGCCTTGATCGAGACCTTTGCGCCGACCTTGACGCGCGCGGTGGTGGAGCAGGCCATGCGCAGCACCAATGGCGAAGAGCTGATCGACGACCAGGTCTAAACGACTGATGTCGTCAGTCAGTCACCGGGCCTGGGCACCTTGCCAGCGCCCAGCGATGTTCTTCAGCAATTGATTGACGGCCGCCAGTTGGCGGTTGCGCACGTCCAGCAGCGTGCGCTCGCTGCTCAACGCCGAGGTCTGCGCGGTCACCACATTCAGGTAGCTGACCGTGCCCACGCGGTATTGCTCGTTGGTGATGGCCAGATTGCGCTGGGCGTATTCAAGCGCCTCTTGCTGCATCTGGGCTTCTGCCCGCAGTTGGCTGGCCAACACCAAGTTGTCCTCGACTTCCTGCAAGGCTGTCAGCACCGCTTGTCGGTAGGTTGACGTGGCCAGATCCGCGTTGGCCCGCGCCTGCTCGCTGGCAGAACGCCGCGCGCCACCATCGAACAAGGTTTGCGCCAGCGCTGGTCCGATGGACCAGAACAGGTTGGGCGCACTCAGCAGGTTGCTCAGCGTGGAGTTGCGGTAACCCGCCGTGGCCGACAGCGTGAGCGCTGGGAAGAAGGCCGCATCCGCCACACCGATCTGGGCATAAGCGGCGTTCACACGTTGCTGCGCGGCGGCGATGTCTGGCCGCCGCTCCAGCAGTGTGGCGGGCAAGGTGGTGGGCACTTCGGGCGGCTTGGGCAGAGCAGGGTTGACCGCGATGCTGAAAGCCGATGGCGGCTGACCCAGCAACACGGCCAGCGCATGTTCCAGCTGGGCCCGCTGCGTGGCGGCTTCCAGGCCCTGCACTTGTGCGGTCTTGAGTTGGGTTTGCGCTTGCAGCACATCGGTCTGTGCGGCCACGCCCGATTGATAGCGGGCTTGCGTGAGGTCCAGCGAACGCTGATAGCCCGCGATGCTGCGCTCGATCAGGGCTTGCTGGGCTTCAGCCGTGCGCATCGACAGGTAGGTTTGTGCCAAGGTGGCCCGGGCGGACAGCCGGGCCGCCTCCAGGTCGGCCAAGCTGGCCTGGTAGCGGGCCTCGCTGCCACGGGTGGCTTGCGACAAGCGCCCCCACAGGTCCAGCTCCCAGGCGGCGGTGGCCGACAGTGAGATGCTGTTCTGCGGCCCCCGCTGGCCGGAGGTGGATGAGGTGCTGGTCTGGTTGCCGCTGTCGCTGCGCGATCCCGACAAGCCTGCCGACAACGATGGCATTTGCGCGGCCCGGCTGGCCCCCAGTTCAGCGCGGGCGCTGGCCACTTGTGCCACGGCGGACTTGAGGTTCTCGTTGCCGATGAGCAACTGGCCCTGCAGCTCGTTCAGAACGGGGTCGTTGAACAGCGTCCACCACTCGTCGGGCACATGGCTCGCCGGGTTGGTGGGCGCGCGTTGCCACAGCGAGGTCTCCTTGAAGTGAGCGGGCGCAGGGGGCGGCACAGGTGGTTCAACCCGGGTCACCGCGCAGCCGCCCAGCAGCAGCGCAAAGGTCCAAGGTGTGGCAAGGCGTGAAAGGCGGCGGATGCAGGAGGCTGGCATGGGGGATCTCAGGCGGCGGAAGGCTGGGCATGCGGGACCAGGTCTCGCTTTTGGCGTCGACGGCTCAGGCGGTCCATGCACACAAAGACGACAGGCGTGGTGTACAGCGTCAGCAACTGGCTGAGCACCAGGCCGCCGACGATGGCGATTCCCAAAGGTTGGCGAAGCTCGGCGCCGTCGCCAGTGCCCAGTGCCAAGGGAATGGCGCCAAACAGGGCGGCCAACGTCGTCATCAGGATGGGTCGCAGACGAAGCTGCGCTGCCTTGTGGATGGCCTGGGCCGCGCTGAGCACCTGGCCGCGCACCGTCGCCTGCCTTTGTTGCTCAAGCGCGAAGTCGATCATCATGATGGCGTTCTTCTTGACGATGCCGATCAGCAGCACCACACCGATCAAGGCAATGATGGAGAACTCCGTCTTGAACAGCATCAAGGCGAGCAGGGCGCCCACGCCTGCGGAGGGCAGGGTGGACAAGATGGTGATCGGGTGGATCAGGCTTTCGTACAGGATGCCCAGCACCAGGTAGATCGTGATCACTGCGGCCAGGATGAGCAGCGGCTGGCTCTTGAGCGAAGCCTGGAAAGCATTGGCCGTGCCCTCAAAGGTGCCACGGATGGAGACCGGCACACCCAACTCTGCCACCGCGTTGTTGATCGCATCGGTGGCCTGCGACAGCGAGCCGCCCGACGGCAGGTTGAAGCTGATGGTGGAGGCCGGAGTGCCCTTGTCATGGCTGACCGACAGGGGCGCCAAGGTGGGCTCGACGCGGGCAATTGCACTCAGTGGCACCTGCTCGCCACTGTCCGAGGTGATGTAGAAGCTCTTGAGCGCATCCGGGCTTTGAAGGTATTCGGGGGCCAGCCCCATCACCACACGGTATTGGTTCAGCGGGTTGAAGATGACGCCCACCTGCCGCTGGCCAAAGGCATTGTTCAAGGTGTTGTCAATGTTGCGCATGGTCAAACCCAGGCGCGCGGCAGCATCGCGGTCAATCACCAGGGAGGTCTGCTGGCCACGGTCCTCCTGGTCGCTGCTCAGGTCTTCCAGTTGGGGCAACTTGCTCAAGGCCTGGCGGATCTTGGGCTCCCAGGTGCGCAGATCCTGCAGTTCGTCGGCCTGCAAGGTGTATTGAAACTCGGAATTGGATTGGCGCCCGCCAATGCGGATGTCCTGCCCCGAGCGCATGAACAAGCTGGCCCCTGGCACCTGGGTCAGTTTGGGCCGCAGGCGGTCGATCACCTGGTCGGCCGAGGCATCGCGTTCGCTCAAGGGCTTGAGCGCGATGAACATGTTGGCGGAGTTGCGCTGCCCGCCGCCGGTGAAGCCGGTGACGTTGGCCACGGCTGGGTCCTTGCGAACAATGTCCATGAAGCTGTCCAGCTTGGTCTTCATCGACTGGAACGAGCTGCCTTGGTCGGCCTGCACATTGGCGATGATGCGGCCGGTGTCCTGTGTTGGGAAAAAGCCCTTGTCGATGATGCGGTACAGGTGGACGTTCAAGCCCACCACCGCGACCAAGGCGAGCAAGGCCAGGGGCTGGTGCCGCAGCGTCCAGCCCAGCGAACGGCGGTAGCCCCGCTGCACCGATGATTGAAACGCGGCCAGTTTCCGGGCGATCCAGCCCGGGGCCTGGCGCACGGCCTGGCGTGGGCGCAGCAAGGCGGCCGCCATCATGGGCGTGGTGGTCAGCGAGACGACCATGGAGATCAGGATGGCCACCGACAGCACCACGGCGAACTCGCGGAACAACCTGCCCACAATGCCGCCCATGAAAAGGATGGGGATGAAGGCGGCGATCAGGGACAGGCTGATGGACAGCACGGTAAAACCGATCTCACGCGCCCCATCCAGGGCGGCTTGCAAGGCGGTCTTGCCTCGCTCCATGTGGCGCGTGATGTTCTCGAGCACGACGATGGCATCGTCCACCACGAAGCCGGTGGCCACCGTCATCGCCATCAGCGACAGGTTGTCCAGGCTGTAGCCCAGCAGGTACATCACGCCCAAGGTGCCGGCCAGCGACACCGGCACGGCCACCGACGGAATCAGCACGGCGCGGGCATTGCGCAGGAAGGCGTAGACCACCACCACGACCAGGCCGATCGAGATGGCCAGGGTCTTCTCGACCTCGCGCAGTGACGCCCGAATGGTGTGGGTGCGGTCCATCACCACGTCCAGGTCGATGCCGGCCGGGATGGACGAGCGCAGCTGGGGCAGCATGGCGTTGACACGGTCAACGGCCTCGATGATGTTGGCGCTGGGCGCCTTGTTGAGCAGCAAAAGGATGGCGGGCTTGCCATTGGCCAGGCCATAGGCGCGCACGTCCTGCACTGAGTCATTCACTGCGGCCACGTCTTTCAGGCGCACCGCCGACCCGTTGCGGTAGCTCAGGATGATGGGCGCGTATTCGGCGGCGGTGCGGGATTGGTCGTTGGCCCCGATCTGCCATTGCCGTTGGCCGTCTTCCACCGTGCCTTTGGGCCGGTTGGCATTGGTGTTGACCAAAGCCATGCGCACCTGGTCCAGCGAAATGCCGTTGGCCACCAGTTGATTGGGGTTCAGGTCCACGCGCACGGCGGGCAGCGATCCGCCGCCAATCGACACGTCGCCCACCCCATCGACCTGTGCCAGGCGTTGTGCCAGCACCGTGGACGCCGCGTCGTACATCTGGGCCGTGCTGAGCGTGCTGGACGTCAGAGACAGGATCATGATGGGCGGATCGGACGGGTTGACCTTGCGGTAGGTCGGGTTGCTGGGCAGACCGGTGGGCAACAAGGCCCGGGCGGCATTGATGGCGGCCTGCACGTTGCGCGCGGCACCGTCGATGTCCCGGTCGAGGTTGAACTGCAAGGTCACCCGCGTGCTGCCCAGTGAGGAGTTGGACGTGATCTCGTTGACCCCGGCGATGCTGCCCAAGGCGCGCTCCAACGGTGTGGCCACGGTGGCCGCCATGGTTTCTGCGCTGGCGCCGGGCAGGGACGCAGACACTGAAATCGTCGGGTAGTCAATCTGCGGCAAGGGCGCGATGGGCAACAGGAAGAAGGCCAGCACCCCTACCAGCGCCATGCCGATGGTCAGCAGCGTGGTGGCCACAGGCCGGGTGATGAACGGGGCCGAGATGTTCATCGCTTGAACCGCCGCACCAGTGCCGAGAAGCCCAGGTAAATCACCGGCGTGGTGAACAGCGTGAGCAACTGGCTGACGATCAGCCCGCCCACCATGGTCACGCCCAAGGGGTGGCGCAACTCGCTGCCCACGCCAGTGCCCAGCATCATGGGCAGGGCGCCCAGCAGGGCCGCCATCGTTGTCATCAGGATAGGCCGAAAGCGCAGCAGGCAGGCCTGGTAGATGGCTTCGCGCGGGTTCAGGCCCTGGTCACGTTCGGCCTCCAGCGCGAAGTCGATCATCATGATGGCGTTCTTCTTGACGATGCCGATGAGCAGCACGATGCCAATGACGGCGATGATGCCCAGGTCGAGCCGGAAGGCCAGCAGCGCCAACAAGGCGCCCACGGCGGCCGAGGGCAGCGTGGACAGGATGGTCAGCGGGTGGATGTAGCTTTCATAGAGCACGCCCAGCACGATGTACATCGTGACCACGGCCGCGACCACGAGCAGCAAGGTGTTGCTCAAGGATGATTCGAACGCCCGGGCCGCGCCCTGGAAATCGGTCTCGACGCTGACGGGCAGGTCCATCTTGGCTTGCTCGGCCTTGATGGCTTCGACCGCATCGCCCAGGGCCACGCCCGGTGCCAAATTGAAGGACAACGTGGCCGCCGGGAACTGGGCCACGTGGTTGATCACCAGCGGCGCCGCTTTTTCGCTGATGCGGGCCACGGACGACAAGGGCACCTGCACGCCATCGGTGCCCGAGACATACAGGCTGTTCAGCGATTGTGGCCCCAGCCGGTAGCTGGGTTCCACCTCCAGGATCACGCGGTACTGCATGGACTGCGTGAAGATCGTGGAGATGATGCGTTGCCCAAAGGCGTTGTACAGCGCCGAGTCGATGGCGGCCACGCTCACGCCCAAGCGGCCGGCGGCATCGCGGTCAATGTCGACAAACGCTTGCAGGCCCTCGTCCTGCAGGTCGGTGGCCACGTCGCTCAGTTGGGCCAGGGTTCGCATGCGGGTCAGCATGAGGGCGGTGGCGGCTGACAAGTCCTTGGCGTCGGGCGAGCTCAAGGTGACCTGGTATTGGGTCTTGGCCACCCGGTCCTCGATCGTCAGGTCCTGCACGGGCTGCATGTACAGGGAAATGCCCGGCAGATCCCGGGCCGACTGCGACAGCCGCGTGATGACCTCGCTGGCCGACAAGCCCCGCTCATCCTTGGGCTTGAGCGTGATCAGCATGCGCCCGGTGTTGAGCGTGGCGTTGGCGCCATCCACTCCAATGAAGGAGGACAGGCTCTCTACCGCCGGATCTTTGAGGATGACCTCGGCCAGGCGTTGCTGCTGTTCGGCCATGGCCCCATACGAGATGGATTGAGACGCCTGCGTGATGGCCTGGATGGCACCCGTGTCCTGCAGCGGGAAGAAGCCTTTGGGCACCACCATGTAAAGCAGCACCGTGATCACCAAGGTCAGGCCAAAGCCCAGCAGGGTCAGGGCCTGGCGGTCCAGCACCCAGTTGAGCATGCGGCCATAGCCGGCGATGGCCCGGTCAAAGCCACGGCCCACGGCCTGGTACAGCTTGCCATGGCTTTCCTCGGGGGTGTGCTTGAGCAGGCGCGCCGACATCATGGGGGTGAGGGTGAGCGACACCACTGCCGAAATCAGGATGGACACGGCCAAGGTGATCGCGAACTCGTGGAACAGGCGCCCCACCACGTCGCCCATGAAGAGCAAAGGGATCAGCACGGCGATCAGCGAGATCGTCAGCGAGATGATGGTGAAGGCGATCTGCTTGGAGCCTTTCAAGGCCGCGTCCATGGGACTATCGCCCGCCTCCACGTAGCGCGCGATGTTCTCGATCATCACGATGGCGTCGTCCACCACAAAGCCGGTGGAAATGGTGAGCGCCATCAAGGTCAGGTTGTTGATCGAAAACCCCGCCAGGTACATCACGCCGAAGGTGCCCACCAGTGACAAAGGCACCGCCACGGCTGGGATCAGCGTGGCCGAGGCGCTGCGCAAGAACACGAAGATCACCATCACCACCAGCACAATCGCCAGCACCAGCTCGAACTCAACGTCTTCAACCGAGGCGCGGATGGTGACGGTGCGGTCGCTCAGCACCTTCACATCGATGGACGCGGGCAGGGTGGCCTGCAGTTGCGGCAGCAAGGCCTTGACGCGGTCAACCGTTTCAATCACGTTGGCGCCTGGTTGGCGCTGCACGTTCAGGATCACGCCTGCGGTGGTGTTGGCCCAGGCGCCCAAGCGCAGGTTCTCGGCGTCGTCCACCAGTTTGGCCACATCTTTCAGGCGAATGGCGTTGCCGGCCTTGTAGGCGATGATCAGGTTGGCGTAGTCGCTGGCCGCCTTGAGCTGGTCATTGGCATCGATGGTGGAAGCGCGCGCAGCGCCATCGAAGCTGCCCTTGGCCTGGTTGACATTGGCGTTGCCGATGATGGTGCGCAGATCATCGAGCGAGATGCCCACGGTGGCCAGGGCCGTCGGGTTGGCCTGGATGCGCACGGCGGGACGCCGCCCGCCCGCGATGCTGACCAGGCCCACGCCCGGCGCTTGCGAGATCTTTTGCGCCAGCCGGCTTTCGACCAGATCGTGCACCTTGATCACCGGGAGCGAGGGCGAGGTGATGGCGATGGTGAGGATGGGCGCGTCCGCCGGGTTGATCTTGCTGTAGGTTGGCGGCATCGGCAAATCGCTGGGCAGCAAGCTGGTGCCCGCGTTGATGGCCGCCTGCACTTGCTGCTCGGCCACGTCCAGCGACACATCCAGCGTGAACCGAAGCGTGATCACCGATGCGCCACCCGAGCTGGTTGACGACATCTGATTCAGGCCGGGCATCTGGCCGAACTGCCGCTCCAGTGGGGCCGTGACCGACGAAGCGATCACGTCAGGGCTGGCACCGGGGTACAGGGTGGACACCTGGATCGTAGGGTAGTCCACCTCGGGCAGTGCGGACAGCGGCAGCAGGCGAAACGCCAACAGGCCCGCCAGCAGGATGGCGAGCATGAGCAGCGCCGTGGCCACTGGGCGTTCAATGAATATCTTGGAAGGATTCATGCCACGCCTGGATCAGTGCGAGGGCGCACCGTGGCGACGCTTGGGGGATGAGGCCGACGCCGCCGCACCGGGCGTGATGATGTCGATCTGAGCCCCTTCGCGCAGGCGGTCGGTGCCATCAACCACCACTTGCTGCCCGGGCTGCAAATCGCCTTGCACACTCACCCAGTCGCCATCGTTGGCACCGGCGCGGACGACCTTGGCGCTGACCGTCTTGTCGGCGTTGACCACGTAAACATAGGTGCCCTTGGCGCCACGCAGTACCGCGGCGCCCGGCACGGCCAAGCTGTCTTCCAACACATTGAGCTGCAGGCGCACATTCACCGACTGGTTGGGGAACAGGCCGCCATCGAGGTTGGGAAACTGCGCCTTGAGCTTGATCGTGCCGGTGGTCGCGTCAATGGCGTTGTCGGTAGTGGCCACCTTGCCATCGGCCAGCTTGACCTTTTGTTCACGGTCCCAGGCCTCGACCGGCAACGCCTGCCCAGCCTTGAACTGGCGGGTGATCTGCGGCAATTGCGTGTCGGGCACCGCGAACACCACATTCACGGGTTGCGTTTGCGCGATGGAAATCAAACCGTTGGCGTCACTGGCGTGCAAGACGTTGCCCAGGTCGGCCTGCTTGAGCCCAAGCCGCCCGGAAATGGGGGCCGTGATGCGGGTGTACGACAGCTGTAATTTGGCACTGTCAACCTGGGCCTGGTCGGATTGAACGGTGCCCTGCAGTTGGCGCACCAGGGCGTCTTGCGTGTCCACCTGCTGCTTGGCGATGCCATCCTTGGCGAGCAGATCGCGGAAGCGCTCGGCGTCCAGTTTGGCGTTCTGCAATTGCGCCTGGTCTCGGGCCAACTGGCCTTGGGCCTGTGCCAGGGCGATCTGGAAGGGGCGGGGGTCGATCTCGGCCAACAGGGCGCCGGCCTTCACCACCTGGCCCTCCTGGAAGTGGATGGCCTTGAGCTCACCGTCGATCTTGGCTTTGACCACGGCGGTGTTGGCCGCGGCGATGGTGCCGATCGCCGTGACGCTGACCCGGATGTCCTGCCGTTTGACCACCCCCACCGACACGGGCTGGACTTTGCTGGCCCCACCAAAACGCCCGGCCTTCTTGTCGTTTGGCGCGTTGCTGGCTTGGCTGGCGCCGTCCTGGGCGGCCTGGCTGCGGTGCTGCCAGTACCACCAGCCCCCCAACGCGCCCGCGGCAAGCATGGCGCCGATCAACCAGGTGGCGACTTTGCCGGTCTGTTTTGTGAGGCGGGGCTGGGTGGCTTCAGGCGTCATGACAAGGCGGGCTCAATCGTTGTTTTGCCTGGAGTTTGCCGCATGCGGGTGGCCGCCTCGTGAGCAGCCGGTAAAGATAGGAAAAGGAAACCACCCCCGAGCCAACAGTGCATATGCATGTGCGGATTCATTCGTTTGCCTCATGGGGGCTGCCCGATAAAGTTCATAAAACAATAAGCCCCTTGAAGTCATGACTGTATTGAAGCAAAGCCGCCGGCGCATTCCGGGCGGGCAAAAATGACGTTGCAGGCCCATCAACTGGCTTGCGCGCGCGGTGATCGGCAGCTGTTCAATGGTTTGAACTTCGAGATCAAGGCGGGCGAAGCGCTGTGGGTCAGCGGCAGCAATGGCGCGGGCAAGACCAGCCTGCTGCGCCTGCTCTGCGGCTTGGCGCAGCCAGAGGAGGGGTCCGTGCGCTGGGCTGGGCGCAACATCCGGTCTCTGCGAGAAGACTTTCACCGCGACCTGCTCTATGTGGGGCACACCGCCGGCATCAAGGACGACCTGACAGCCTGGGAGAACCTGGCCTTGGGCAGCCGCTTGTCTGGCAAGCCCTGCAGCCAGGCCGATGCGCTGGTCGCGCTGGACCAGGTGGGCCTGTTGAACGAGACAAGCTTGCCTGCCCGGTCTTTGTCTCAAGGGCAGCGCAAGCGTGTGGCCCTGGCCAGGTTGGGCCTCAGGCCAGCGCCGAAGTTGATGGTGCTGGACGAGCCCTTCAATGCGCTTGACCAGGAATCCATCCGCCGCTTGAGTGCCACCTTGAACGGGCACCTGGCCTCGGGCGGCATGCTCGTCTACACCACGCACCAGCCGCAAAGCCTGAGTCCATCGCGCCTGCACCAACTCGATCTGAACCAGGTCTCGCCATCATGCTGAAAGTGTTGGGGGGTGTCATCCAGCGCGATCTGGTGCTGGCGTTCAGGCGTCGGTCAGACGTGCTGACCACGGTGTTCTTCTTTGCCATTGTCACGACCTTGTTTCCGCTTGGTGTGGGGCCCGAGCCCGAACTGTTGCGGGCCATGGCGCCTGGCATCGTCTGGGTGGCCGCCTTGTTGGCATCGATGTTGTCCCTGGGCCGGCTGTTTGCGCTGGATTTTGCCGATGGCACCTTGGAGCAGTTGGCCCTGTCGGCCGAACCCTTGGCCGTCATCGTCGTGGGCAAGGTGGTGGCGCACTGGCTGGTGTCCGGTCTGCCCCTGGTGATCTTGTCGCCCCTGCTGGCAGTGCAGTTTGGCCTGGCGGGCGATTCGATCTCGGTGCTGTCGGCGAGCTTGCTCATGGGCACCCCGGTGCTGAGCCTGTTCGGCGCCGTGGGCGCGGCCCTGACCCTGGGCGTGCGGGGAGGCGGGGTGCTGGTGTCCTTGCTGGTGCTGCCGCTGTGCGTGCCGGTGTTGATTTTTGGGTCTGGCGCGGTAAGCGCCCAGGCCAGCGGCTTGGGCAGCAGCGCTCATCTGCAACTGCTGGGCGGTGTGCTGGCCAGTGCCGCAGTGTTGACCCCTTGGGCCACCGCCGCCGCCCTGCGCATCGCGCTGGAATGAGAAGCCATTGATGAGGATTGCGAACGTGTCTACCTTGAACAAACCGCTGGGGGCCAGCGCCTCAACGCCCTCTATCTGGTGGCGGTATGCCTCGCCCCAGCATTTTTACGCCCTTGCCGGGAAGCTGATGCCTTGGTTTGCCGCCATCGCCGCCGTGTTGACGGCGCTGGGCTTGTACATCGGCTTCTTCC
The DNA here is from genome assembly GCF_918741295.1 of Aquabacterium sp. CECT 9606. Classification (GTDB taxonomy): domain Bacteria; phylum Pseudomonadota; class Gammaproteobacteria; order Burkholderiales; family Burkholderiaceae_C; genus Aquabacterium. The sequence goes on along the minus strand of NZ_CAKKNB010000003.1, from coordinate 451,449 downwards.
GGGCACCCACCGATGCCCAGCAAGGTGATGCCTACCGGATCATCTTCCTGCACGTGCCGGCCGCGTGGCTATCGATGTTCATCTACGTGGTGATGACCTTCTGGGCCGCGCTGGGGCTGATTCTGAACACGCGCCTGTCGTCGATGATGGCCCGCGCCTTGGCGCCTACCGGTGCCTTGTTCACCTTCCTGGCCTTGTGGACCGGCGCGCTGTGGGGCCGGCCCACCTGGGGCACCTGGTGGGTGTGGGATGCCCGGCTCACCTCTGAAGTGATCCTGCTGTTCCTCTACATCGGCTTCATGGCCTTGCAGGCGGCCATTGACGACCCTCGGCGCGGTGACAAGGCCGGTGCCGTGCTGGCCCTGGTGGGCGTGGTCAACGTGCCGGTGATTTATTTCTCGGTGCAGTGGTGGAACACGCTGCACCAAGGTTCGTCCATCAACTTCCGCAGCGAAAGCACGATGGCCACGACCATGCTGGTGGCCATGCTCATCACGGCCCTGGGCCTGTGGTCCTACTCCATCGCGGTGGCATTGGCGCGCTTGCGCCGCATCGTCCTGGAGCGTGAACGCCACACCGCCTGGGTGGCCAATCTGGAGGTCAATCCATGATCTGGCACAACTGGAGCGACTTCTTCTCGATGGGCGGCTATGGCCTGTATGTGTGGGGTTCGGTGATCGTGGTGTTCGCCGTGCTCTTGGCCGAAGTGAGCGAGCTGGCCTGGCGCAGCAAGGCCATCAAGGCCGAGTTGCTGCTGGCCCAGGCAGTGCGCAAGCAAGCTGATCGAACGCTGGCCCAATGAAGTCGCGCAACAAGCGATTCCTGCTGGTGGCCGTGGGCCTGCTGCTGCTGAGCCTGGCGGCCTGGCTGGTGCTCTCGGCATTTCAGAAGAACCTGGTGTTCTTCTTCACCCCGACGCAAATCCTGGCGGGCGAGGCGCCGCAAGGCCACAGCTTCCGGGTGGGTGGGATGGTGGAGAAGGGCAGCCTGCAACGACAGACCGATGGCGTCACCGTCAGCTTCATGGTGACAGACACCGCACAGCGTGTGACCGTCCATTACCGGGGCATGCTGCCCGATCTGTTCAAAGAAGGCAAAGGCGTGGTGGCCCAGGGCAAGCTGTCTGAAGGCAAGGTGTTCGTGGCCGATGAGGTGCTGGCCAAGCACGATGAGAACTACATGCCACCTGAGGCGGCCTATGCCTTGAAGAAGGCCGAGCAAACAAGCACCCTGCAAGCAAAGGACGGACGATGATCCCCGAACTGGGCAACTTTGCCCTCATGCTGGCTTTGGGCCTGGCGCTGGTTCAAGGCCTGCTGCCATTGGCCGGGGCTTTCAAGAAGAACGCCCGCTGGATGGCCGTCGCGCGTCCAGCGGCGGTGGGGCAATGCCTGTTCGTGTCACTGGCGTTTGGCGCGTTGGTCTGCGCTTTCGTGGGCAACGATTTCTCGGTGACTTACGTGGCGAACAATTCCAATTCGCTGCTGCCGGTGCATTTCCGCATCGCGGCCAGCTGGGGCGGGCATGAGGGCTCATTGCTGCTGTGGGTGCTGATCCTGTCCTTGTGGACCTTGGCCGTGGCGCTGTTCAGCCGCCAGTTGCCCGCTGAAACGCTGGCCCGCGTGCTGGGCGTGATGGGCCTGATCAGCGTTGGCTTCCTGTGCTTCATGCTCTTCACATCCAACCCCTTCGACCGCACGTTGCCTGCGCTGGCCGAGGGCCGTGACCTGAACCCCTTGCTTCAGGATCTGGGCATGATCGTGCACCCGCCCTTGCTGTACATGGGCTATGTTGGCTTCTCCGTGGCCTTCGGCTTTGCAGTGGCAGCTTTGCTGGGTGGGCAACTCGATGCCGCCTGGGCGCGGTGGTCACGGCCCTGGACCTTGGTCGCCTGGATGTTCCTGACCTTGGGCATCTTCATGGGCAGCTTCTGGGCCTATTACGAGCTGGGCTGGGGCGGTTGGTGGTTCTGGGACGCGGTTGAGAACGCCTCCTTCATGCCTTGGCTGGTGGGCACCGCCTTGATCCATTCGCTGGCGGTGACTGAAAAGCGCGGCAGCTTCAAGAACTGGACGGTGTTGCTGGCGATCCTGGCGTTCTCCTTGTCTTTGCTGGGCACTTTCCTTGTTCGCTCGGGCGTGTTGACCTCGGTGCATGCTTTTGCGACCGACCCGCGGCGCGGCCTGTTCATCCTGATCTTCCTGGCCATCGTGATCGGGGGCTCCCTGGCGCTGTTCGCCTGGCGTGCGCCCAAGGTGGGGCTGGGGGGTAAGTTCGGTTTGTTCTCGCGCGAGTCGATGCTCCTGGTGAACAATGTGTTGTTGTTGGTGGCTGCCGGCACCGTGCTGTTGGGCACCCTGTACCCGTTGATCATCGACGCCTTGCAGCTGGGCAAGATCTCCGTGGGCCCGCCTTATTTCGAGGCCGTGTTCGTGCCTTTGATGATCCCGGTGCTGGTGCTGATCGCCGTGGGGCCGTTCGTGTCCTGGAAGAACGCCTCTGTCAAACAATTGCTGGTGCGCTTGCGCTGGCTGGCGCTGGGTGTGCTGGTGGTCGCGGCCGTGGCAGCCTTGGTCTTGAAGTTCTCGCCCATGGTGGTTCTGGGCATCACCTTGGCCTTCTGGGTGGTGCTGAGCACGGCATCGCACCTGATTCAACGTTTGCGCCATGCCTCGCAAGGCACTTCGCTCATCCAACGCATCAGGCGCCAGCCTCGCAGCTATTGGGGGATGATCGTTGCGCATGCGGGCATTGGCGTGTTCGTCGTGGGGGTCACTTTGGTCAAAGGGCTCGAGACCTCGCAAGACGCCAGTTTGCGCCCGGGCGACAGCGTCAATGCTGGCGCCTACACCTTAGTCTTCACGGGGTTGAAGCAAATCGATGGGCCCAACTACATCGCGGCACGGGGCACGTTCGAGGTGAGCCAGCACGGCCAGATCGTGGCGGCCATGCACCCCGAAAAACGCATCTACACCGCGCAGCAAATGCCCATGACCGAGGCGGCCATTGACCGCAGCCTGACCCGCGACCTGTACGTGTCCATCGGTGATTCGACCAAGGGTGGGGCCTGGCAGGTGAGGGTGCAGCACAAGCCCTTCGTCAGCGGGATCTGGGCCGGGGCGCTGATCATGGCCCTGGGCGGTTTCCTGGCCGCCTCTGACAAGCGCTACCGCCTGGCCTCGCGCCAGAAAAGCATGAGGTCTGCATGAGCAAGCGTTTTCTTTGGCCGCTGGGCATTTTTCTGATCCTCCTGGTGTTCCTGGGTGTTGGCCTTCAGCGCGATCCGCAAGAGATTCCGTCACCCTTCATTGGCAAAGCCGCGCCCGCCTTCACGCTCACGCAGTTGGAGTCGCCCCAGAAAAGCTTCAGCCCCCGCGACATGCAAGGCCAGGTCTGGCTGTTGAACGTGTGGGCATCGTGGTGCACCTCATGCCGCGAAGAACACCCGGTGCTGCTCGCGTTTTCCAAACAGGCCGGTGTGCCGATCGTGGGCTTGAACTACAAGGATGGGCGCCACGATGGCCAGCAATGGCTGAGCCGGTTTGGCAACCCCTACCAGGTGTCGGCGTTTGATTTGGACGGGCGCGTCGGCATTGACTATGGCGTGTACGGTGTGCCAGAGACCTTTGTGATCGACAAGCATGGCGTGGTTCGCCTCAAGCACACCGGACCGATCACGGAAGAGGTCATCCGCAGCAAGCTGCTGCCCTTGATCAAGGAGTTGAGCCATGCTTAACCGCCTTCGCGGACCCGCCGCCTGCCTGATCCTGGCGCTGGCATTGGGCGTCGCGCAAGCGGCAGACCAAGATGACGCCGCGTTTGAGCAGCGCGTCACACACCTGACGGAAGAGCTGCGCTGCCTGGTCTGCCAGAACCAGACCTTGGCCGATTCGCACGCCGACCTGGCCGTCGACCTGAAAAACCAGGTTCGGGAAAAGCTTGCGCAAGGCCAGTCGGACCAGGAGGTGTTGGATTACATGGTGGAACGTTATGGCGACTTCGTGTTGTACCGCCCGCCGGTCAAGGGCATCACCTGGGCGCTTTGGTTCGGGCCATTCCTGCTGCTGTTGTCCGGACTTGCATTTTTGTTGCTCAAGTTACGTGAGAAGCCAACGCCGGCAGAGCCTTTGAGCCACACCGAACTGGCTCGGGCCGCGGCCTTGCTGGCCGGTAGTCCTGCGGGGAAAGAACATCCATGATGGCCTTCTATGCTTCAGCGGCAGCCATGCTCGCCATGGCTTTGCTGTTCGTGCTGCCGCCCTTGCTGCGCACCGGCGTGTCATCAGGCAGTGATGTGTCAAGCGGCGCATTGAACCTGCAGGTTCTGCGTGACCAACTGCGAGAACTGGATGCCGACTTGCAAGCCGGCACCATTGACGCGCAGGCTCACCAAAGTGCCCGGCATGAGTTGGAACTCCGTGTTGCTCAGGATGTTCACGCGGCGCCTGCGAGGCTGCAGGCCAATCTTCGGCAGCACTGGTCCGCATTGGCGGTGGTGGTCCTCGTGTCATTGGTGGCCGTGTCGGCCTATCGGGCAGTGGGCACACCGCAGGGCTTGAACGTGGCCAGCGCGGCGCATTCTGCAACGAGCAACCAGCCCATGGGGGATGCGGCCGCAGGTGGCCAGGTCACGGCAGAACAGATCGAAGCCATGGTGGCCCGCCTTGCTGAGAAGCTCAAGGCCAAGCCGGACGATGCCAACGGCTGGCGCATGTTGGCCAAGTCTTACGAAACACTGCGGCGCTTTGACCAGGCTGTGGATGCGTATCAACACCTGCTGAAACTGATGCCCAACGATTCAGCGGCGATGGTGGACTACGCCGTGACCCTGGCCATGAGCTCCGGGCAAAGCCTGTCTGGCGAGCCAGAGCGGATCATCAACCGCGCCCTGGAGATCGATCCGGGCAATCTGCAGGCCTTGGCGCTGGCGGGCAGTGCTGCCTTTGAGCGCCATGACTACGCCAAGGCGGTCACGCCCTGGCGCAAGATCCTGGCGCTGGCGCCTCCGGATTCAGACATGGCACGCTCAATCGCCGCCAGCATCGACAAGGCCGAAGCCCTGTCGGCTGGCCAGCAGGCAGCCCCAAAAGCGGCAGCCCGTTGAGGCGGCCATCACTGGATCAGCCTTCTTCCGACTTGGTGGTGCACTCCGCGTCAGCGGCGTTCATTGAGCAGCGCACCTTCTTGATGACCTTCAAGCCCTGGGCGTCGTAAATGCCCTTGGAGGCGATGTCCAGGCGTGATTCGCGCAGCATCAGGTTGTACTTCTGGGCATTCTCAGGGGGCAGGTCGATCCAGGCGGCGGCCGGGATGCCGGCGTCTGCGTTCTTGATCATGCTCATGGCGCGGTCGAACTCGCCGAGCCAGTGGTTGCGCGACTTCTCACCAAAGCCTGCCGGGAACTTGGCTTGGTTGAGCACCAACTGGTAGGTCAGGATCATGATCGGGAAGCGGGCGATGCCACCCTTGGCGCCAATGCCTTTTTGCAGCTCCAGCGGCTTGTAGGCCAGGCTGGGCGCGGCAATCATGTCAACGCTGCCGTTGTTGAACTTGGCGGCAAAGTTGCTGATGTCGGCAGAGACGGGCTGGCCACCCACGCGTTGAATCATCAGGGCCTGGGCCTTGTCATGATCAAACGCGGCGATCTTCTTGCCTGCCAGTGCTTCGACCGTGGTGATGCTGCGGTCGTTGATGACGGGGTAGGCCGCGCCGAAGGGAAAGATGCCTCCGATTTCGTAGTTGCCCTGGACCATCAGCTTGGCGGCCTGGGGCGAAGCGTAAGTCTGGATGACTTTGCGGACGACGTCATAGCTGGCCGCCATGTCGATCTTGCCGTTCTTGATCATGGTGGTCGATCCGAGCGTGTCGATCGCACCCGAGACGGTGTTGAACTGGCGTGTGCGAAAAGCACTGGCCAGCAGGGCATCGCATTGGCCTGCCCGGAAATCTTCCGTGGCCACGCCTTCATTGGTGTAGGCCTTGAGCTCCAGCGTCACGCCTTGCTTTTGCATGGCCAGGCCGTAGTCCTTGGCCATGTTGAAGGCGTCGCCGCTGGCGCCCAGGATGTCGAACACGCAGACCTTCTGTGCAGCCTGGGTGCTCGCGGCACCCGCGGTCATGACCAGTGCCCAGGCTGCTTTGTTCAAAACTCCATTGATTCTCATGCGTTCTCCTATTGAAGTGAGCGGCGATCTTAAGGACCTGCCAGAAGTCCTTGTAACCACATGCAGCCAGCTGTGGGCTCGCTGCATCTTCAACCGGAGAGACTTGAGAAATCAGTTGCTGGCGAAGCAGTAGAACAAGCCTGCGCCACCGGTGCTCACCAGGTTCTCCTGGCCGCAACCCTTGCTGGCGTGGGTCGAGTTCCAGGAGGTGTTGCCACCGCCCGTGCGGTCAAAGTGGCCGACCTGGGCCGAGCCATCGGCCGCGCTGCTGGTGAAGTTTTTGCAGGTGTGGTCGGCGGCGTCGTCGAAGGCCCGGCCATCCGGCAATGAACCTGTGAGGATGTCATGCTCGTTGGGCTTGTCGCCTGCGCGCTTGACGGGCTCGTTCTTCTCGGTGAAGGCGGTGGCCCAGCTCAGGTTGTTGCCAAGGCGCGCGGCGTCCAGGGTGTCGCCATGCAGGTGGGCCAGGTCTTTGGCCACGACAGCGCCCCGGGTGTTGTGCCATGGGCCCGTGCCAATGCGGTCACGGGCATTGACGGCGGGTTGGTCCTTCGTGGCTTGGGTGCTCAGGTAGGCGCGCCAGGTTTTGCCACCAGCGCCGGCCGCCGTGGCGAGCTTCTGGCAGTGTGCGTCGGCACCGGCCAGTCCGCCCAGGTCGGCGCCTTTGCCCAGGCCTTCACTGGTGATGAAAAAGCTCAACGGTGGCTTGGGGGCCGTTGTTGCCGGTGTTGTGACGGCTTGCGCCGAAGCGTGCTGTGCGCATGACAAGGTGGCCATGGCGGCGCACAACCAGGTGGCGGCCTGAATTTTTTTGGAAGAATGCATTTGGGTTCTCGAACAGGTTTTTTGTCTGAAGGGAAGGGCGCTCAGTTCTTGGCGCGGTAGTCGTCGTGGCAGGCCTTGCACGTGCGTGTGACCTTGGCGTACTGGACTTTCACCGCGGGCAGGTCGCCGCCGCCATCAGCCACCTTGGCCAGCTCGGCCGCCTCAGCGCCCAGCGCGATGGCCAGTTGGCGAAAGCGGTAGCTGGGCCCCGGTGGACAGCAGCCTGGCGAACAGCTTCGTGAAGCGATTGTTCATGGTGGGCATGGCTCCCTCAGTCCTTGGACTTGAAGTCGTCGTGGCAGGCTTTGCAGGTGCGGCTGAGCTTGCCGAACTGTTCTTTCACGGAGGCCACATCGCCAGTGGCGGCCACCTTGGTCAGCTCCACGGCTTCCTTGTTGAAGTTGCCGCCCAGCTCTGCAAAGCGCGCGCTGTTCTTGAACAACTCAGGCTTGGCTGTGGTCTCATGCCAGCCCTTGCCTTGCTCGGTGCCCGGCGCGAACAAGGAGCCCAGGCCCGAGCCTGAGATCGCGGCGATGGTGTTGGCCGCCTTGATCACTTCTTCCTTGTTGTATTGGCCGTCGATGCTGGCCTTGATCCGCCCCGAGTTCCAGGCCACGACCTGGAAGGCGGATTGACGCCACTTGATCAGTGTCTCAGGCTTGGGGGCCTGTTGGGCCAAGGCAAGGGCAGATGCCGCCAGCAGGGATGCCGCCACGGCCGACGCCGCGATGTGTTTGATGCGCTTGTTCATCAGTTTCCTTTTTTGTCTCTGAGTGGTTATTTCGCCCGACCCGCCACACCGGGGGTGAGCACAGCGATCTTGTAGGCCGAGCCACGCCCGACGACGTACAAGGTCTTCTTGTCCGGGCCCGCGAAAGCCAGGTTCTGCGGCGCCTTGGGCAAGGGGATGGTGCCCAGCGCTTCTCCCTGGTTAGAGAAGACCTGGATACCGGCAGAGGAGGCCACGTACACCCTGCCTTTGGCATCTACGGCCAGGCCGTCGGCTCCACTGCTGGTGCCTGTATCGGTCTTGCGCCAGCCTTCGAGCTTGGCGAAGTTTCTGCGTGGGCCGACGGAGCCATCGGCCGCGATGTCGAAGGCCAGCACGTGCTCGCCCGCGGTGTTGGCCACGTACAGCACCTTGTTGTCAGGGCTCAACTGGATGCCATTGGGGCGCTCGATGTCATTGGCCAGCCGCCTGACCTCTCCGGTGGGTGTGATCTGGTAGACCGCGGGCTTGTTCACCGTGGCGGGGTCTGGCTTGGGTTGGGCGTTGGGCGCCGCGCCTGAGTCGGTGAAGTAGACGGTGCCTTGCGGCGTCACCACCAGGTCATTGGGCCTGCCAAAGGCCTTGCCCTCGAACTGCTCGACCAGCACCTTGGCTTTGTCGGGCGGGTAGACGATGCCCACGCGTGGCTTGAGCACCTGCACGGCGTACAAATCGCCATTGGCCGTGAAGCCCAGGCCATTCGAGCCGTTGCTGTTGTCCAGGAAAGTCGATGTGCTGCCATCGGCGGCAATGCGGGTGATCCGGTTGGCAGTGGTCTCGGTGAAGGCGAAGGTGCCATCGGGCAAGGCCACTGGGCCTTCGGTGCCGTTGAAGCCTTCCTTGATCAGCTCGACCTTGGTGCCGGCATTCACGACGCCGGCAATGGCGGGGGTGACCTCTTGGGCTTGCGCCGAGGTTGCCAAGGCCCAGGCGCCCAGGATGGCCAGGAGGATGCGTGTGGGTTTCAGCATGGCGTGGTCTCCGATCACAGCTTCTTGGCGGAAGGCTTGGCGGCGGCCAGCTTCTGCACGGTTTCAAGGGCCTGGTTCACATTGGCTTCGGGGGCCAGGCCACCCAAGGTGGCGGCGATGCGGCCATCGGGGGTCACGATGTAGGTCGTGCGTTCTGCAAAGCCATGGTCGATGTCCTTGCCTCGGCTGTCCTTCTTGCCAGGGGCGGCATCCCGCACATTCAGGTCAAAGGATTTGGCGATCTTGCCGTCGGCGTCCGAGGCCACGGCCACTTTGCCGGCGCAATAGTCGGGATCAGCCGAGAACTCATTCAGCCGCGCAATGTCGTCCAGCGAGACACCGATGACGCTTGCGCCAGCGGCGGTGAATTTGTCATGGTGGACGGCAAAGGTGTGGGCCTGGATGTTGCAGCCGCCGGTGTAGGCAGCGGGGTAAAAGTAGACCACCACCGGACCTTTCTTCAAGCTGTCTTTCAGCGAGTAATTGAAGGCCTTGCCCGCCAGCGAGGCCTGGGCCTTGAAGTCGGGGGCGGTGTCGCCTTCCTTGAGCGCGGCCATGGCAGGCAAGGCAACGGCGCCGGTCAGAAGGGTGGCCAGGATGATTTTTTTCATGGGTGCATTCCTATTGCGGTTGGAAGGTTCGGCAAGCAGGCATCACATGCCGGCGATGTAGTTCGACAGGGCTTCGATTTCCTCGTCCTTCAGCGACTTGGCCACGATGTTCATGACGCCGCCCAAGCCACTCTTGCGCGCGCCGGCCCGCATGCTCAGCAGCTGTGCTTTCACATAAGCTGCTTGTTGCCCACCGATCACGGGATAGCTGTCGGCACCATTGAAGGTGCTCTTGCCGTTCTCGCCGTGGCAGCTGGCACAGGCCAGCACGTCTCGTTTCAGGTCGCCTCGGGCATACAGGCTGGTCACGGGTGATTCAGCCGCATGCTGGCCGCCGCCGGTCATGGAGCTCTGGCTGGCAAAGTAGGCCGCGACGTCAGCCAGATCGCTTTCGCTGAAGGCCGGTGATGACGCCTGGATGACGGGGTGCTTGCGCTGCCCGGATTGAAAGTTGCGCACCTGGCTCAGGATGTAGTCGGCGTACTGGCCTGCCAGCTTGGGGTACTCGGGTGCCGCGCCATGGCCGGTCACGCCGTGGCAGCTTTGGCAGCGTCCTGCTTCGGACTTCGCCTTGCCGGCCACGGGGTTGCCATCGCCACTTCGATCGGCGATCGCCTCGGCGCTGTCGTGCCGCGCTTCAGCCGCCATGGCCACCACCACGAACGCCAGCGCGCTGGTGGCCACGATGAGGGGCCTTGTCCTGGAGTTCAGCATTCGTCAAGACTTCTTGTAGAAGGTGTGGCAAGTCCTGCAATTGCGGGAAATGGTGGTGGCGGCATTGGTGGCCGAGTCAAAGTCCTGCGCGGTGACGGACTTGACGATCTCCAAGCTCAGCTCCTTGCTCTTCTTGGCCAGGTCCACCGCGTCTGGCGCATCGCCTTTCTCCACAAAATAGGTCTCCACCTTGGAGAACATCTGTTCCAACTCCTTGGCGTCGCTGGTGCTGGCTTTCTGATCCTTGATGGCGATGTTGGAAGACAGGCTCTTGTTGGTGTCCTCAATGGCTTGCATCAGGTCCATGTCCAACTCGGCCTGGGCCGATTTGACGCTGGTGGTCAGCACCAGAAGAAATCCCAGAATAATCAGTGAAACCTTGCGCATGCTGCTTGACGAATTCGGTGACGAGGGATGAAGGATTGGCGGAAAGGCCCGGAAGGCTTGGTGCTTCCGGGCTAAAGTGGGCGCTGTGCTGGCAGGTCAGGCGAGGATGTCCTTGATGACCTTGCCGTACACCACCGTCGGGCGCTCGGAGCGGCCGTTGTTGATGAAGGTGGTCTTCAGGTGATCCAGGCCCAGCAGGTGCAGCACGGTGGCGTGCAGGTCGTAGGTGTCCACCGATTTGTCTTTGTCGGCCACTTGCAGGCCGATGTCGTCGGTCTCGCCATAGGTCAAGCCCGCCTTGAGCCCACCGCCCGCCAGCCATTGGGTGTAGCCCCAGGGGTTGTGGTCGCGGCCCGTGCCGCTTTCGCCCCATGAGGTGCGTGAGAACTCCGAGGTCCACACGACCAGGGTGGTGTCCAGCAGACCCCGTTCCTTCAGGTCGTGCAGCAGGCCGGCGATGGGTTTGTCCACCATCTTGGCCATCAGGCCGTGGTTCTCGTCCAGCTCGCTGTGGGCGTCCCAGCTTTGGCGATCGGATTCGACGCCGTCAGGGAAGCCGGAGACCACCTGGATGAATCGAACGCCGCGCTCGACCAGGCGGCGCGAACGCAGCAGCACTTCGCCGTAGCTCTGGCTGATCTTGTCGTTCAAGCCGTACAGCTCTTTGGTGGCGGCGGTTTCCTTGCTGATGTCCACGGCCACGGGGGCGGCAGCCTGCATGCGGTCGGCCAGTTCATACGATTGCAGGCGGGCGCGCAGTTCGGTGTCGTGCGGGTAGTGCTCTGCGCCGATCAGGTTCAGCCGCTTGAGCAAGTCCAGCGAGGTTCGTTGCTGCAATGCGCTGCGCACTTCAGGACGGTTGAGGTACAGGATCGGAGAATCGCCAGGGCGGAACGCCGTGCCCTGGTACACCGCGGGCAGGAAGCCCGCGGCCCAGTTCACCGAGCCGGCCTGGGGTTCGCGGTCGCCGTTGTAGAGCACCACGTAAGAGGGCAGGTCGGGGTTGGCCGAGCCCAGCGCGTAGTTGATCCAGGCGCCCAGGGAAGGGCGGCCTGGGTTCAGGTCGCCGGTGTTGAGCTTCAGGATCGAAATGTCGTGGGTGGCGCCCACGGTCGTGCTCGATTTGATGAAGGTCAGCTTGTCGGCATGCTGCGCCAGGTTGGGCAGCAGGTTCGAGAACCAGGCGCCGCTTTCCCCATATTGCTTCCAGGTGCGCTGGTTGGACACGTACAGCTTGCCCACGCCCCCTTGTGTGCTGGTCTTGATGCCTTTGAGGAAGGACTCTGGCACGGGCTGGCCGGCCAGCTTTTGCAGCGTGGGCTTGTAGTCGTACAAGTCCAGCGTGGAAGGGGCGCCGTTCTGATGCAGCCAGATCACGGACTTGATCTTGGCGGGAAAGTGCGTCCCCTTGGGGGCCAGCGGGTCGATGAGTTCAGCGGCAGAGGCCGCGTTGAGGTGGCCGATGCCAGGCAGGAAGCCGCCCAGTGCGGCGCCACCCAGGCCCAATCCGGCGTTGCGAAGGAAGGCGCGGCGTTGATCGTTGCTCATGTTGAATCCTTGTTGCTTTGTGTGTGAATGGTTGTTTTTAGAAGCGGTAAGCGAAGTCGTTGGAGTTCGCCACGGCGTGCACCAGGTCGACGAAAGCCGCTGAGCGCACCGGGTCAAAGCCCTTGGTGTCCTTGATGCCGGCAGGCACCGCCACCTCGAACTTGCCGCTCGCCGCCTTGTTGCGGATCGCGATCTGCTGCTCGGCCAGGAAGGTCTTCAGCACAGTGCGTTCCGTGGGGTTGGGCAGGCGGGCGAACAGGATCTGGTAGACGCGGTTCAGCTGGGCGTCTTCGTTCTGGCCCGCCTCGTTGATCACCCGGCCGGCCAGGGCCTGGCTCCAATCGAAGACGATCTCGCTGTTGAACAAGGTCAGCGCCTGCAGCGGCGTGGTGGTCACGTCACGCTTGTGGTGCGGGTTGTTCGGGTTCGCGGGGTCGAAGTTCTGCGTGATCGGATAGGGGAAGCTGCGGCGCGTGAACACGTAGATGCTGCGGCGGTACCAGTCTTCCTTGTTCTCCGACACGGCCCAGGCACGGTTGCCGGCAAAGTCGCGGGATTTGCCCACCCCATCGCCACTGTGGAGGATCGGCGGGAACACCGAAGGGCCCCCCACCTTGTCGACCAACAGGCCCGATGCATACAGCAGCGAGTCGCGGATCACCTCGGCTTCCATGCGCTTGCGCGGATAGACGGCCAGCAGCTTGTTCTCTGGGTCCACCTTCAACACATCCGCGCGTTCGTTCGAAGCCTGGCGGTACGTTGACGACAACATGATCTCGCGGTGCAGCTTCTTGACGCTCCAGCCATCGGCCACAAAATCGCTGGCCAGGTGGTCCAGCAACTCGGGGTTGGTGGGCTTTTGGCCGGCACGGCCGAAGTCCGCCACGGTGCTGATGATGCCCTTGTCAAAATACTGCGACCAGACGCGGTTGGCGTACACGCGGGCTGTCAGTGGGTTGCTGTCACTGCTCAGCCATTTGGCCAAGGCCGTGCGGCGGCCGGATGATTTGTCGGTCGGCGTGATGGTCAGCTTGGCGTCCTTGCCACCCCACAGCGCGGGGATGCCAGGCTCGACAGCCTCAAGCGGGCGTTCGTGGATGCCACCGAATCGCACATGGGTGGGCGGCACGTCCGTGTTTGTCAGCTCGAACGCAGCGGTCAACTGTGCCGAGCCCTTGGCAGGCTTGAGCTTGTCGAACTGCTTGAGCTGTTCGGTTAAGGCCTGGTACTGCTTCCACTTTTCGACGTTGTCGGGGTTGTGGTCGGCGCGTTCTTTCTCCTCGGCCGTGTTCTTGAGGTAGCTGACGATTTCGTTGTCGGAGGCGACGGCTTGCTTGCGCCAGTTCACCCACTTGTCCAGCGCTGTCCACTCGGCTTCGGGCTTGAAGATGGCATCGCGGCTGTCGGTGAGATAACGCTCGTTGTAGTACTGGCGGCCGGCTTCACGCACCGTGTCCAGTATGGCTTTCTGCTTGGCGCGGATGTCCTTGGTGGCGTCTTGGTAGATGGCCTGCTGGCGCTGGTATTCCTTGTCGAACTCGGTCTCCGTGCCCTTGGCCAATGGTGTCTTCTCGTTGAAGGCCGTGTTGGCGAAGAAAGCCTGCAGCTGGAAGTATTCCTTCTGGCTGACGCGGTCCTGCTTGTGGTTGTGGCAGCGTGCGCAGCCGATGGTGGCCGACAGGAAGGTCTCGCCCACCAGGTCGGTCATGTCGGTTTCGATCTGGTACTTGCGCTGCACCAGGTCGCGCGAGTTGGCGTTGTCGGGGTAGCCGGCCAGGTAGCCGGTGGCGATGCGCGCCTCCTGGTTGTCGGGCCACAACTCATCACCCGCGACCTGCTCCTGGATGAAGCGGTTGAAGGGCTTGTCGCTGTTGAAGGCGTTGATGACGTAGTCGCGGTAGCGCCAATTGTTGGGGCGTGTGTTGTCGTTCTGGAAGCCAGAGCTGTCGGCGTAGCGCGCCAAGTCCAGCCAGCGGCGCGCCTGGCGCTCGCCAAAATGGTGAGAGGCCAACAGACGGTCAACCAGCTTCTCGTGGGCATTGGAGGACTTGTCGTTGACAAAGGCCTTGATCTCTTCCGGAGTGGGCAGCAGGCCCCAGGCATCCAGCGTGGCGCGGCGGATGAAGGTGGCACGATCAGCCTCGGGCGAGGGCTTCAGCCCTTTGGCCTCGATGGGCGCCAGCACGAAGGCATCGATGGGGTTGCGAACCCAGGCCTTTTGCTTGACCGCAGGGATGGCGGGATCTTTCACCGGCTGGTAGGCCGACCACGCTTTCGCAGGTTTTGATTTGTCATCGTCGGCCGCGTTGGCTGCAAGGGCTGAAACGCCCAGCAATATGGCGAGGTATAAAGTCTTCTTCACTGACTTGGCTCCAGGAAACAAAGAATTTTTAAAAGTAAGCCATCCGTTAGCAACTACCGCGCCAGTATTTAAATTGGACTTGAAAGCCTTGCTAAATGGCCTAAGTCATTGATTTGCATGCTTATTAAATTGATTAATATGCATATTTGAATTCCACTTGATCATTTCTCAGCACCCCCGCGTTTGCCTCTGCAGCACAGGCATTGTTTGCTTTTGAACACTGTTGCGCCTTAGGCAAGGTTTGTTCGATATTCATCACAAGATGGTGATAAATCAACCGATTGTTATCCTCGGCATGAAGCCGTCGTGGCATCCATAATTGGCACGATTGCTGCAATATTCGAATAACCAATCACCCAAAATCAATCAAAAGGTAATGAGCTCATGAGGTTTTCAACGAATATCCTGGCATTTGCACTGGCGGCTGCTTCTTCTGTCGCGCTGGCCCAGCAAACCGCACCCGTCGCACCGGCCGGCGCCTATGTCGCGCCGCCATGGACCTACAAGACCAAGCAGCTGAACCGCGCCCAGGTCGATGCCTTGCTGGCTCAGCCCAAGAAGGTGGTGGTCATTGATGTGCGCCGTCCCGATGAACTCATCAGCAAGGGCAGCTTTCCGGTGTTCCTGAGCGTGCAGGTCAAAGATGTTGAAAGCAACCTGGGCTTCATCCCCAAGGACCGCCAGATCATCCTGGTGTCCAACCGGGCCCATCGTGCTGGCGCCGTGGGCGACATCCTGAGCACCAAGGGCTTCAAGGTGGCGGGTGCCACCGGCAGTCTGGATTACGAAGAGCAGGGTGGCACGGTGGCGCGGATCACGCCGCCGCCCAAGGTGGCCGCTGCCGCATCGGCACCCTGATCCGCTGGACGTTCAAGCAAGACGAGGCCAAGCCATGAATTTCCAAGAAGCCATTGAAGTTGCCCACAACGATGAAGCCCAGGTCGGTTTTGAGACAGGCCCGGTATTGACGCGCATCCGCCTTTGGGATCTGCCCACGCGGATCTTCCATTGGTCCTTGGTGGCGGCGGTCTGCGTGGCCGTCATCACCGGCAAGCTGGGTGGCGCCTGGATGGAAATTCATGGCAAGGCGGGCTTGACCATCGTGGGCCTGGTCACCTTCCGGATCGTCTGGGGCTTCGTGGGGTCCACCCACGCGCGCTTCCTGAGCTTTGTGCCCACGCCCTCAAAGATCGTGGCTTACCTGAAAGGCCGGTGGCAAGGCGTGGGGCACAACCCATTGGGCGCGTTCTCGGTGCTGGCCTTGCTGGGCCTGTTGGCCGTGCAGGCCTCCACCGGCCTGTTCACCAACGACGATATCGCCTTCACCGGGCCGCTCAATGTGCTGATCGATGAAACCCTGGCGGCCAGGTTGACCGGCTTGCACCGCCAGTTGGCCAATGGGCTGCTGATACTGCTGGCGCTGCACATCGTGGCCATCTTCTTTTACGTGCGGTTTAAAAAAGACAATCTGGTCAAGCCCATGGTGACCGGGTGGAAAGACGTGCCCGCGGGCCAATCGGCCAGCAAGGGCGGGCCGGTGGCTTTGATGCTGTCCCTGGTCATCGCACTGGCGGCCGTGTATGTGGCCAGTGGCCAGCCTTTCAAGAAGCCCGCGCCGCTACCGGTGGCGCCCACCAACGCCAATGCTGGTTGGTGAGTCCATATGTGATGCGTTCATAAGCGCTGTCAAAAATAGAAGTTCACGGTTGGGCTTGGAGGATTTACGGTGTCGGCCTCTCACTGACATTTGATGCCCCCGTGGAAAAAGTTCTCACCTTGCCTGATTCGCACGCCGCTCCCTTGTCCATCCGGGCCAAGGCACTCGTGTTTCACGACCCAGGTTCCCTGGCATTGCTCAGCCATGTCGAGCGCATTGCCCGCAGTGATGCCACGGTGCTGGTCATCGGCGAAACCGGGACAGGCAAGGAACTGATTGCCCGCCACATCCATACCACCAGTGGCCGCAGGGGGCCCTTCGTGGCAGTGAATTGCGGCGCCTTCAGCGAGACCCTGATCGACGCCGAGTTGTTCGGTCATGAATCTGGTGCCTTCACCGGCGCGTCGCAAGCCCGTGCAGGCTGGTTCGAAGCGGCCAATGGCGGCACCTTGTTCCTGGACGAAATCGGGGATTTGCCCTTGGCCTTGCAAGTGAAGCTGCTGCGGGTTTTGCAGGAACGGCAGGTGGTGAGGCTGGGCTCCAGGCGTGGCATTGCGCTCGATGTTCGGCTCGTGGCCGCCACCAACATCGACCTGGCCCGCGCTGTGGAGGCGCAGCACTTTCGCGCCGACCTGTACTACCGTTTGAGCGTGGCGGGCGTGCGCCTGCCACCGCTGCGCGAGCGTCCCGCCGACATCCTGCCACTGGCCCGCCACTTCATCTTGGGTTACCAAAGCCGGCTGGGCATGGAGCAAGTGCAGTTGAGCCCGGCGTCTCAAGCGGCCTTGTTGAGCTACTCGTGGCCAGGCAACATCCGCGAGCTTGAAAACGTCATTCACTTCGCGCTCATCGTCTGCCGCGATGAAGTCATCGAAGTCGAAGACCTCAAGCTGGTGCCGCTGTCCCGCAGCAGTTCATCCCCTGTTCAACCGGTGGCGCCAACAGCGCCCACGGCTCTTTCAGAAGCCACCGCTGGCGAGCCGTCGATTGATGCAGGCACCGCGCCTGATCACCAAGGCACCGTCAAGTCAACGCCAATGGATTCATTGGTCAGTGCCTGGCGAGAGCTGCTGGCCAGCGGGCAGACCGATCTGTTCGACAAGACCGAATCGGCCTTGATCCATGCGGCCTACGATTTTTGCCACCAGAACCAGGTTCGCACCGCGCGGGTATTGGGCATCACGCGCAACATGTTGCGCACGCACCTCAAACGCCATGGCCTGCTCGGTGTTCAGGATGACGAGCCGATCCCGGCCCATGAGCCGACCGAGATGCCCGACCTGGCCTGAGTGGCCAGGTCACCTGCATCACCATGCGTAGCGCCACTCGCTTTGAGGATCCACCCACGGCCTTGAATCCGGCGCCTCTTCGCGAGGTGCTTCGCCGAACTCGCTCAGCACGTCGTTCTTGATCGCGCTGAAGGCGTAGCTGCCACGATCGCGAGGGCGGGCCAGGTCCACATCGACGATGCGCTTGATCCGGCCGGGCCGGGGCTGCATCACGACCACGCGGTCACCCAGGTAAACAGCTTCCTCGACATCGTGGGTCACGAGGATGGCGGTGATGCCTTCGGCTTGCCAGATGCGTTGCAGCTCTTGCTGCAGGTGCGCGCGCGTCAGTGCGTCGAGCGCACCAAATGGCTCGTCCAGCAGCAGGACCTCAGGGCGGTTGACCAGCGCGCGTGCAATGGCCACGCGCTGCGACATGCCACCCGACAACTGATAGGGGTAGGCTTTTTCAAACCCCTTGAGCCCCACCAGCGAGATGTGCTCCTGAATGCTCTTGTCTTTGGCCGCCTGGCCGCCAGGCGCATTGAGCAAGCCCAGGCCCACGTTCTGCGCCACGGTCAGCCAGGGAAACAGGCGGTGCTCCTGGAACACGATGCCCCGGTCCAGGCTGGTGCCCACGATCTTGTGGCCGTCCAGCCTGATCTCGCCTTTGTAGTCGCCCTCCAGGCCGATCAGCAGGCGCAGCAGGGTGGACTTGCCACAGCCGCTGGAGCCCACGATGCTGACGAACTCGCCCGGCTTGACCGACAGCGTGATGTCTTCCAGAACCTTCAGGGGCTTGCCCTTCACTTCGTATTGCTTGTTGAGGTCGCGGATTTCCAGCGTGCCTGCATGTGCCATGGTGGGCTCCTATTTCTTGACTTGAACGATTGGTTTGAATCAGGCCTGTGGGCCGCGCCAGCGCAGCGAGTACTGTTCAAGGCGCATAGCCAGCCGGTTGAAGACGGTGCCGACCAAGCCGATGGCCAGCATGCCGACGATGATCAGTTCGACATTGAAGGCGGCCCGGCCCTTGAAGACGATGTTGCCCAGGCCATTGCCCCAATTGGCCAGCAGGAACTCCGAGCCGATGGTGGCCAGCCACGCATAGACCAGGCCGAGGTTCAGGCCGGTCAGGATTTGCGGCGAAGCCGCAGGCAGGATCAGCTTGAACAGCACCTGCGTGCGGGTGAAGCCATACACCTTGGCCACTTCCGCATGCCCTTGCGTCACGCCGCGCACGCCTTCAAAGGTGCCCAGCGCCACCGGGTAGAAGGCCGACAAGGCGATGAACACCACCTTGGACATGTCACCATAACCCAGCCAGCTGGTCAGCATGGGCAGCCAGGCAAACAGCGAGATCTGTCGCACCGTGTGGAAGGTGGGGCCGATCAGGCGGTCAGCCCAGCGTGATACCGCCAGCAAGGTGCCCAAGGCCACCCCGCCCAACGCGCCCAGGAAGAAGCCGGACAGGTCGCGCCCCAGGCTCAGCGCCACGCCTTCATAGAATTCGACGCCGCTCAGCGTGGTGATGGCCGTTTGGAACACACCTGCCGGCGGCACGATGAGCTTGGTGTTGACCCAGCCTTGCGCCGTGATCAACCACCACACGGCCAGTAAGCCCACGGGCAAGACCAGACCGCGCCAGTCACGCTTGGTGATTGCATTGCTCATGTTGGAATCTCCAGTCTTGGTTCAGAAGGCCGCGCGGCGCCAGCCTTGCAGGCGGGTTTCGATCCAGCGCAGCACCAGCTCAAGCGCCATGCCCACCGCGCCGATCACCAGCATGGCCACGATGCACAGGTCGATCTGGGCCAACTGGCGCCCCCACACCATCAGGTAGCCAATGCCCTCGCTGGACACCAGCAGCTCCACGAAGACCAACGACAGCCAGGCCTGCATGACACCTTGGCGCAGGCCATTGAACAAGCTGGGGGCGGCACAAGGCAACACCACACGCTGGATGACTTGCCACAAGGTGAACTTGTAGACCCGCGACACTTCGAACAATGAACGGGGAATGTTCTCGATGCCCTTCAGGGTGTTGATGGCCACCGGGATGACGACCGAGATCGAAATTGCCGAGATCTTCAAAGGCTCGTCAATGCCCGCGAAGATGATGAGCAAAGGAATCCAGCCCAGCACCGGGAACTGCGAGACGACATCGAAAGTGGGGAAGACATACGCCCGCACGGTTTTCGACAGGCCCATGGCAAAACCCAAGGCCAGGCCGGCCGAGCCGCCGATGAGCAAGCTCCAACCCACGCGCGAAGCGCTGATGGCCACGTGGCCTTGCAGCTCGCCGGTCTCCCAGAGCTCCTTGAAGGACTGCCACACCAGCGCGGGCTCTGGCAGGATCTGCTCGGGTAGCCACCGGCGTTCTGTGGCCACCGACCAGAGCCAGAAGATCAGCGCTGGCAGCATCAACCCGGCGGCGATGATGCCCAAGCGCTGAACCACTTGTGTCACCACCGAGAAGATGCTGGTAGACCAGGTCGAGGGCACCACGGGGAACACATGCGGGTCGTCGGTTGAAGCACTCATCATTCAACTCCGGTTCACTTGCTGGCCAACTTGCGGGCCGTCACTTTGACTTTGCCGCTCGCGTCGTACTGGGGCCAATAGTCTTCCAGGCCTTGCTCCTTCAGCGCCTGGTTGAGGTACTTGGGCTCAAGCCAGTCGTTGATGTTCACGTCCCGGCGGATGAGCTTGAACTTCTTCGCCTCTGAGATCGAGCGCGTCAAGCTGGCCACGTAGTACTCGTCCAGCAAGGGGTTCACGCGGGTGCGCAGGTCCGTGACATTGCTCCAGCTCTTCTTGTAGTCAATGTAGGGCGTGCTGCCTGCTTGTGCCCAGTACTGGAAGAGCTTCTCGCGGTTGGCTTCGGTCGAACTCCAGACCGCGCTCTTCAGAAGGCGGTTCACCACGCGCTGAACGATCTGCGGGTACTTCTTCTCGAACTCGTCGCCCACCCACACCGAGCCTGGGCTGCTCAGGTCTGGATCGTCGTTGATCTCATGGATGTGCTTGGCCACGCCACGTGCTTCGAGGTCGAAGGGCGTCACCACGGTGCCGTCGATGTCGCCGGTGGCCAGGGCCGCTTTGGTGTCATCGTTGTTCAGGCTGATGACCCGGAAATCCTTGTCGCCAAAGCCGAACTTCTCAAGCCAGCGGTACAGGGTCAGCTGGCCAGCCGTGCCCTTGAAGGTGGCCAGCTTCTTGCCCTTGAGGTCGGCCAGGCTCTTGGCGCTTGACGAGGCAGGCACCACGAAGTAGCTGTTGCCAAAGCGGCTGGAGGACATGATGACCTTGCGCTTGAGCCCGGTGGACCAGCCCACGATCAGGGGCAGGTCGCCATGGCCAAAAGCGAAGTCGATCAGGCCGTTGGCATACGCCTCGTTCAAGGCGGGGCCAGCGCCCACGTAGTGGTTCCAGACGATCTTGATGCCATCGGCCTTGAACTCCTCCTCGATCACGCCTTGCAGTTCTGCCGTGGCTGGGTAGCTGCCTGAAGGCAAGGGGCGGCCGCCGGTGCCAGCTTGGGGGAAGCCAATGCGGATGATCTTGGGTTTGTCTTCGGCATGAACAACCGTCACAGTGGCGCTGAAGAGGGTGAGTGCGCCAAGCGCTGCGGCAAAAATTCGACGATTCATGTTTTGTCCTTGGGGTAGTCAGAAGCCGTACTGGAACTGCGCGACCAGGCCGCGGGTCTTGCGGGGTCGCTGCAAGGTGTAGCCCGAGACCGGCTGGTCGTTGGAGGCGATCAGGTAGTTCAGTTGGAACTTGGTGGTTTCGGCGAAGAAGGCGTTCAAGCCCAGCGTGGTGATCTTGCTTTTGTCGCCCAGGCTGGTGGTGCGCACCGACGCGTTGTTCGCGGTGTCTGAATCGAAGGTGTCAAAGCGCACAAAGGCCTGGTAAGACTGGGGCCAGTAGTCGTCGAACTTGCCCAGTTGCTTGGAGCTGTTCAAGAACTGTTCGCCCCAGGTGTAGGCGAAAGTCACGTACTGGCCGCGTGCCTTTTTGACGTCCGTGGCGAAGCTGGCGCGGGTGGCGGTGGCGGGGTTGCGGACCACCTCGTCACGACCTTCGGCGTACTCGTAGGCCACCGAGTAAGGGAAGCGCGTGTAGTTGATGTCAAAGCCGGTGCGCGACAGGTCGCCGTTTTTCAAAACGACGGCCCCGATGGCGGGCGTGTTGGCGATGTTGGCCTTGCCGGTGTAGTACGACAAGCCCAGCTTCAACTCCCGAAGCCAGCTGTTGTAGTCGGCGGGCACCGTGAAGGCCACTCGGCCGATCCAGTCCTTGGCGGTGTTGTTGTCGCCAGCATTCACGCCCGTGCCGTTGACCACGCCCAGCGCGTATTCGATCAGCGAGGAGCGGTAGTTCGAGGTGTAGTCCACATTGACGAAGGCATCGCCCCGCAGGATCAGGCCCGTTTGACGCGCATTCAGGTTGGTAAAGCCGGCGCCGCCGTTGTAAGGCGTTTGGGTGGCGGACGCACCGCGTGACAGGAACTGGGCAGAAGTGATGACCGGCCGGATTTCTTCGGTGGTCTGGGCTTCCAGGCCGAAAGGCAATTGCTGCTGGCCCAGCGTCAGCGTCAGCTTGGGCTCTTCTTGCCCAGAGTTGGTCGAGAAGAAGCTATAAGCCAGATTGGCGTTGAGCACGTTCAAGGCGCCAGAAACGGCATTCGCACTGAACGCGTAGGTCAGGTTCTTGCCCTCGGTGTAGTCCTTGAACAGGCTGCCGGCAAATGCGAGGGTGGCACCCGGTGAATCAAAGCCCCATGAGCGCTTGGTGTCAGTGGCGCTGGTCGGGTTGCTGGGCGTGGTGCCCACTGGCGCCACGGAAGGCTGCTGCTGTGAAACGCGGGCGGTCAAGGTGCCGGTGATGGTGGTGCCGCGGTTGGTCAAGGCGGTCTTTGTCTCGCGGCTGCGTTGCTGGTCGTACTTGTAGTTCTCAAGGTCGGCGCGCACGCCCTTGATGTCGGCTTGCGTGGCGGGCGTCAACGAGTCCCGCGTGGCCTCGTCGATGTTGTCATCGGCAGCAGCCGCAACGGCAGGCGCGGCAGGCTTGACCAAGGCCTTCAACTCTTCAACCTGCTTGCGGAGTTCCTCGATCTCCCGCTTGAGGTCGGATGCTGATTGAGCGTGTGCCACACCGCCCGACAAGGCAAGCAGCACGGCGCTGGTCAGCACTGTTGTTTTGAAAGAATGCACCGCGTTGGCTCCTAGAGGTAAGTTGTTGCGTTACCCCTCTATCGCACAAGCTGTGCCAGCGGTTTATGCCGTTTTCTTCATTAAATTCAAGGCCTTGCACGCTGTTTTGTCGTTATGAAAACACCTTCGGTGCTGGGATATCAACTGTCTGTACAAAACAAAACAACACGATGAGGAGTCTTGCTTATGCGGTTAGCGAATGCCTTCAGCGCACGGGCGCTTTCTCTGGTGGGGCTGCATTAGCAATCACACGCTCGCCTTCCTCCACCGAATCGTGCGGGTTCAGGACCACAGCGTCCTTGGGCCCCAATCCAGAAGTGACCTCGACCACCCGGCCCAGGTCCCGTCCCAGCTTGATGCTGCGCAAGCTGATGCGGTCGCCATTGACCACGGCCACGCGCGGCCCGTCCTGGCGAAACTGAAGGGCGTTCACGGTCAACACCAAGGTGCGCGATCCAACTTGCAATGGCAGATTCACCTCCACGTAGGAGCCCGGGATCAGCTTGCCCTCCTTGTTGGGCAAGGTGATCTCAACCTGCATCGAGCGCGTGGCCGAGTCGATGGCACCTGCCGTGCGGGCCACCGATCCCTTGAACGTCAGGCTGGGTTTTTCGATCAACCTGACCGTGACTTCCTGGCCAGGCTTGACGGTGTCGGCGTAAATCTGCGGCACGGCCACTGTCACGCGCAAGGTGTCGGACTGGGCCAGGTAGAAAAGCTCGCGGTTGTTGCTGGTGCTGCCAGCACCGATCAAAGCGCCAACCTCCACATTGCGACGCACCACCACGCCGTCAAAAGGGGCGGTGATGCGGCGGAACGATTGAAGCTGCTCCAGCCGCTTCACGTTCGCGTCGGCCGCGGCCAGGTCGGCCTTGGCCTGCAGGTGCGTGGCGCTGCGTTCGTCCAGCTCTTGCTGCGACACGGCGTCTCTTTGCCGCAGGCCCTCCCAACGTGTCAACGATGACTGTGCCAGTGTCAGCCTGGCCTTGATCTGCTCGCGCGTGGCGTGAGCCTGAGCCAGTTCCTGATCGGCCTCCGGCGTGTCAATCACGGCCAGCAGTTCACCTTGGCGCACATGGTCGCCAATGTCCTTGGTCCAGCGCTGCAGGTAGCCCGTGGTGCGCGCATAAATGGCCGCTTCGGTCTGTCCGCGAAGGGTGCCCGGCAAGGCCAGGTTCCGCTTGCTGTCACCGGGCCGGGCATTGACAGTCAAGACGCTGCGGGCTGCGTTTTTCGTTGTGGTCTCATCCAGCGCCTTGGCCTGGACGCTGGTGGTGTAGACCCGCACGGCTGCGCCGCCGATCAGCAGCAATGCGGCCGCAACGGCGATGCGGGTGGCGCGCCGCAGGCTTTGGCTTTTCTGGGGGGCATCGGGTATGTGGGTGGAAGAAGTCATGCTCATGCCGCTTGCAAGTCGTTGGAGAGAAGGCTGGCTTTGGAGACGGGCGCCAGATGGCGCCGGTGCAGTCCAGCAAACACCAGGGGAACAAAAATCAGCGTGGACACGGTGGCCAGCATCAGGCCGCCGATCACGGCCCGGCCCAGCGGGGCGTTCTGCTCACCGCCTTCACCCACGCCGATGGCCATGGGCACCATGCCGATGATCATGGCCAAAGCCGTCATCAGCACCGGGCGCAATCGAGTGCCGCCCGCCTCCAGTGCTGCCATGGTGGCGGGTACACCTTCGCTGAGCCGCTGGCGTGCAAATGACACCACCAGGATGCTATTCGCCGTGGCCACCCCCACGGTCATGATCGCCCCGGTCAGCGCTGGCACCGACAACGATGTGCCGGTCAGGAAAAGCATCCACAGGATGCCGGCCAGCGCGGCGGGCAGGGCGGTGATGATGATCAGTGCATCCAGCCATGACTGGAAATTGACGACGATCAGCAGGTAGACCAAGACGATGGCCACGGCCAGACCCAAGCCAAGACCGGTGAACGAATCGCGCATGGTTTGCACTTGCCCACGCACCGTGATATCCGACCCCCGTGGCAGCTTGGCCCTGACCTTCTCAATCAAGGGCTCGATGTCGGCAAAGGTGCCGCCCAGGTCTCGCCCGTCAACCGCCGCGTAAACGTCGATCACGTTCGAATTGTTGAAGTGCGAGACGATGCCCTGCTGGCTGCTGGCCTTCACCTGCACCACGTCGCCCAGCAGTTGCGGCTCCTTGACTTGGTTGCCGGTGGGCGACGAATTGATCGGGATGCTGAGCAGGGCGCTCATGCTGTCGATGTCGGATTGCCGCATTTGAACGGCCACGTTGTACACGTTGCCATTCGTGGGATTGAGCCAGTAGGTGGGCGCGGTCTGAAAGCTTGAGCTCAGCGAGATCAAGGCGTTCTGCGCCACGTCACGGGCCACCAGGCTGGTCTGCAGCAGACGTGAGCGGTCCATCTCCAGTGAGATGGTGTGCTTGTTGAAGCGCTGGTAGATGTATGAATCCACCGCGCCACTCACCTTGCGGATATCGTTGAGCAACTCGCTGGCCAGCACCAGGTTCTGGTCCACGTTGTTGCCGCTGAACTGGATGTCGATGTGCGCGGGCAGCCCAAAGTTCAAGGTCTGGCTGACCATGTCGGCCGACTGGAAGTAGAACTCGACGCCTGGAAACTGCCTCGGCAACTCGGCCCGCAGTGCGCGGATGTAGTTGGCGCTGGGCTCGTGGCCTTTGTTCAGCGAGATCATGATCTCGGTGTCGCTGCTGTCAAAGGTGCCGTTGTTGTTGTAGATCGTGTTGTAGGGCGTGTAAGGCCCGCCCACGATGTCCACGATGTTGGCCAGTTCGTCCTTGGGGATCACCTTGCGGATGGCGGCTTGAATCTGGTCGGCCAATTGCGGCATTTCCTCCAGCCGTGTGCCCACCGGCGCTCGAACATGCAAGCGCAGCTGCCCGGCGTCCACCGCTGGGAAGAAGTCCTGGCCAATCAGGGCAAACAGTCCGCCAGAGGCCAGGCAAAAGAGCAGGAAGCCCGAGGCAAACGATTTCTTGCGGTTCAACAAGGCGGCCAGCACCAGTGTGTATTGAGCCCTGAAGCGCTCAAAGCCTTGGTCAAAAGCCAGGTGGATGCGGCGCAAGCGACCGGGCTCGCCTTTGGCCGTGCCACTGCGGGCTTGCTGGCGCATCAGGTACATGGCCAGCGTGGGCACCAAGGTGCGCGACAGTACATAAGACGCCAGCATGGCGAACACCACGGCCTCGGCCAGCGGCACGAACAAGTGGCGCGCCACACCGGTCAGCAAGAACATCGGCACGAACACGATGCAGATGCACAAGGTGGACACCAAGGCCGGCACCGCGATCTCGGCCGCGCCATCCAGAATGGCCTGGTGCGGGTTCTTGCCCATGTGCAGGTGCCGCTCGATGTTCTCGATGGTCACCGTGGCGTCGTCCACCAGGATGCCGACCGCCAAGGCCAGGCCGCCCAGCGTCATGATGTTGATCGTCTGGCCGATCAGGTGCATCGCGATGATCGAACTGAGGATCGACAGCGGGATGGAGATGGCGATGATGGCCGTGCTGCGCCAATTGCCCAGGAACAGCAGGATCAGCGCGGCCGTGAGCGTGGCCGCGATGATGGCCTCGTGCACCACCCCTGTGATGGCCGACTGCACGAACACCGATTGATCGGCCAGTGGCGTGATCTTGATGTCGGGCGGCATGGTCAAGGCCGCCTTGGGCAGCACCTCCGCCACCGTCTTGAGGATGTCCAGGGTCGAGGCGCCGCCGTTCTTCAGCACGGTCATCAGCAGGCCGCGTTCGCCATCGCGGCGCACGATGTTGGTCTGGGGCTGGTAGCCGTCGCGCACATTGGCAACGTCGCGGATGTAGACCGTGCTGCCGTTGACTGTCCGGATGGGGATGTCGCCCAGCGCAGCCAGGGTCGCGGGCGAGCCGTTCATGGCCACATTCAGCTCAGAGGCACCGATCTTGGCCGTGCCCGTGGGCAAGGTCAGGTTCTGCAGGCTCAAGGCATTGACCACGTCCACGGGCGTGAGACCCCGCGCGGTCAGGGCCGGGCCGTCCAGGTCCACCGACACTTGCCGGCTCTTGCCGCCATAAGGGAAGGTGACCGCCACGCCGGGGATGGTCACGATCTTCGGCCTCAAGCCATTGAAGACCTGGTCGTTGAGCTCCTGGTCCGACAATGATGGGCTGCTCAAACCCAACTGCAAGATCGGCAGGTTCGAGGCCGAGTACTTGACGATGGTAGGGGGTGTGGCCCCCGGTGGCAGCGAGCGCAATGACGATTGGGTGCTGGCCACCAGCTGGGAGATGGCCGTGGCCATGTCGGTGTTCGGCTGGAAGAAGACCTTGATGACCGCCAGGCCCGCCATCGACTGGGATTCCACATGCTCCATGTCGCTGACCGCATTGGCGAGGTTGCGCTCCATCGGTGTGGTGATCCGATTGGCCATCTCAGCCGCCGTCAGGCCGTTGTACGACAGCAAGATCCCCACCACGGGGATGTCGATTTCAGGGAAGACATCGATGGGCGCCTTGCGCAGAACGAACGGTGAGGCAAGCAGGATCAGCAGGGCCGCCACGATGAAAGTGTAGGGACGACGCAGCGCAATATTGACGATCCACATTGGACGACTACTTTTTTGAACGGTGATGAACTGCGGCCTGACGTTCGCAGGTTCCGGGCCAGGAAAAGGGACAGCAAATGGGTGTGTGACAGCCTGTGCCCACACCAATGCGCTGGCTTTCTGACAGGGTGCTGTTGCTGTTGCAGCAATGGCGGTTAGGCTGTGCTGCAAAGGCAGCAACCCAGGGCCCATGCAAGGCCGCTATGCCTGGAACGAATCCTGCCTACCGAGGTCCTCATGCATCGTTCAAACCCTCTGCCGGCCACAGTCCTTTTGTCGACGTGGTTGGCCTGCTTCAGCCCAGCCGCGCAAGCACTCTCTTCACAGGCCGCCACCGAACAGGTTCAAGCCCAGTTGGTGGCCTCGGCCAATGCCGTTCGGCCCGGCGATCAGATTGTGCTGGGCGTGCAGCAACGCATCATTCCGCATTGGCACACCTACTGGCGCAACCCGGGGGACTCCGGCATTGCCACCACCATCGCCTGGAGCTTGCCAGCGGGCGCCTCGGCAGGTGACATCCAATGGCCCGTGCCCAGCCGCTTCAAGCTCGGCCCCATCACCAACCTGGGCTACGAGAAAGAGGTCACGCTGTTGTCCTCGGTGAGCGTGCCCGACGACGCCAAGGCCGGCGGCACCTTTCCCATCCAGGCCAAGGTCAACTGGCTGGTGTGCCAGGAGATCTGCATACCGCAAGAGGTGCAGTTGGATCTGGTGTTGCCCATCCTGGAGAAAGGTACGGCGCTTGGCTCGGGCAACCCTTTGATCGATCAGGCGAAAGCCCGTTTGCCGGTGAAGAGCCCGTGGCCCGTTCAGGTAGAACAACGGGCTGAGAAACTGGCCCTGACCATCACCAGTCCCGAGTTGCACTCGGCCAAAGTCAAAGACATCTGGTTCTATCCAGCCAAGTGGGGCCAAGTGGTCCACAGCGCCGAGCAGGCTCTTCGCCAAGAAGGCGAAGCCCTGGTGCTCGATTTGCAGCCTGGCGAAGACCCCGTGCCCCCAGGTGGCACCTTGAGCGGCGTGCTCGTCGTGACCGAGGGCGGTGCCAATGGCGCGGTGGTCAAGGGCTTCAACGTGGAAGCCACTTTGAAGACGGGCGGTGTGGCCACCCCCGCGTCTACACCTGTCAGCATCGGACTGGCGGCTGCACTGGGTTTGGCGCTGCTGGGCGGTTTGATCCTCAACCTCATGCCCTGCGTGTTTCCAGTGCTGTCCATCAAGGCGCTCGCCTTGCTGAGCCACGCCGAGCAAACACCCTCACAACGGCGCCTGCATGGCTTGGTCTACACCCTCGGTGTCCTGGCCAGTTTTGCCTTGCTGGCAGGCTTGCTCATTTTGCTGAAGGCCGGCGGTGCTCAAGTTGGCTGGGGTTTCCAGTTCCAGTCTCCGCTGTTCGTGCTGGCCGTGGCCTACCTGATGTTCGCAGTGGGCCTGAGCTTGTCGGGGGTGTTTTCAGTTGGTGCTTCGGTGGCGGGCGTGGGGTCGTCGCTGGCCGCGCGCTCAGGGTATTCGGGCTCCTTCTTCACGGGTGTGCTGGCCACCATCGTGGCCACGCCTTGCACGGCGCCATTCATGGGTGGGGCGGTGGGCTATGCCCTGGCCCAACCGGCGGGCGTGCTGCTGGCCGTGTTCCTGAGCTTGGGGCTGGGCTTGGCTTTGCCCTACCTGGCCTTGAGCACCTGGCCCGCGCTGCAACGCGCCTTGCCAAGGCCAGGCCTGTGGATGGAACGGGTCAAGCAAGGTTTTGCCTTTCCCATGTATGCCACCGCCGCCTGGCTGGTTTGGGTGTTGGCCCAGCAAGCAGGCATCAACTCGGTGGCCATCGCATTGGCCGGCATGGTGGCCATCGCCTTTGCCGCGTGGCTTTACGAATCATTCCGGCACGGGGAAGGCTTGCCCAGGTTGGCCGGCATGGGCGTCGCCAGCCTGGCCTTGCTGGTGGCCGTGACGGGTGGCTACGTCGGCATCAACGCCAGCTCCGCCAGCACGGCATCGTCCGCCCAACAGGCTGGCGATGCCGCCAAGCACTGGGAGCCCTACACCGCCCAGCGCCTGCAAGACCTTCGCACCAAAGGCGACCCGGTGTTTGTCAATCTGACCGCCGCCTGGTGCATCACCTGCCTGGTCAATGAGCGCGTGGCTTTGAGCGAACCCTCGGTCACGAGCGCCTTCAAGGACGCGGGTATCACCTACCTCAAAGGCGACTGGACCAACCGGGATCCGCAGATCACCAAGATGCTGGCTCAATTCGGCCGCAGTGGCGTGCCCTTGTATGCCTTCTATCCCAAGGGCGTTGAGGCGGCGCCAGTGGTGCTGCCCCAATTGCTGACCCCGGAAGTCGTTCTCGCTGCCCTCAAGGCAGCGGCCGTTCCCTGAACTTAAACCACGAAGGAGCTGATGATGTCACGTCGTATTTTTTCAAAACTGGCCCTGGCCAGCCTGACCTTGGCCCTGGTGCCATTCGCCGCACAGGCGGTCGCCACCATCGATCAGGCGGCCCCTGCATTCACTGGCAAGGGTGCCGATGGTCGCACCATCAGCCTTGGTGATTACAAAGGCAAGACGGTGGTGCTGGAGTGGACGAACCACGATTGCCCGTTCGTGAAGAAGCATTACGAAAGCGGCAACATCCCCCAACTGCAAAAAGACGCTGCAGCCAAAGGCGTGGTGTGGTTGCAGGTGATTTCATCCGCGCCCGGTGAGCAGGGCCAGGTGGACGGACCCACGGCCATCAAGATCAATGGCTACCGTGATTCAAAGCCGGCGGGCACCGTGCTGGATGCCGACGGCACCATCGGCAAGCTCTATGGCGCCAAGACCACGCCCCACCTGTTCATCATCAATCCTGAAGGCAAGCTGGTTTACAAGGGCGGCATCGACAGCATCCCTTCCACCAACCCGGCCGACATCGCCAAGGCCGACAACTACGTGAGCAGCGCGCTGGCCGCCCTGGCCTCGGGCAAGAAGGTGGCGCACCCCAGCACACAGCCTTATGGCTGCTCTGTGAAGTACGCCAGCTGAGGCTTCAGGCCTTCAAGGTGCGCTTGAGGAAATCGACGGTGCGCTGCCAGGCCAGCTTGGCAGACGCCTCGTCATAGCGCGGCGTGGTGTCGTTGTTGAAGCCATGCTGCGTACCCTTGTAGACATGCGCTTCATAGCGCACCTTCGCAGCCTTCAGTGCAGCCTCATACGCAGGCCAGGCGGCGTTGATGCGTTCATCGTCACCGGCAAACTGCAGCAGCAACTCGGCTTTGATGTCGGGCACCCGATCCAGCGTGGGCGCACCGCCATAAAAAGGCACGGCCGCATCCAGTGTGGGTAGCCGCGTCGCCAAGAAGTTGGCAATACCACCACCGTAGCAAAAGCCCACCACGCCCAACTTGCCATTGCCGGCCGGCAGGGCCTTCAGGTAGTTGGCCGCCACCACGAAGTCCTCGCGGGTCTTGCCTTGATCCAACTTGCTGAAAAGCTCCCGCGCCTTGTCTTCATCACCAGGATAACCGCCCAGCGTGAACAAGGCGTCTGGCGCGAAAGCGATGAAGTTCTCCAGCGCCACGCGCCGGGCGATGTCTTCAATGTGCGGATTCAAGCCCCGGTTTTCATGCACCACCAACACGGTGGGCAGTTTGCCTGGCGATGCATTGGCCGGGCGCACCAGGTAGCCGCGCAGCTTGCCGTTGCCTTGGGGCGATGGCAGCTCAACCCATTCGGCCTTGATGCGAGGATCGGTGGGGGCCACCTTTTGCGCCTGCGCAAAGCGAGGGCTGAGCGCGGCCAGCAAGCCGAGCGCAGTGACGCCTGCCTTGGCGTGACGCGCCGCGCCATCCAGGAAGCCGCGCCGGTCGATGATGCCGTGCACGTATTGGTCAAACAGCTTGAGCACTTCGGGGGCGAAATCACTGGCCTTGCTGAGGGTCGTGTTGTCGGGCATGAATACCTCCGGTTGAGTTGGTCGCATGGTAGGCAGGGCTCGCTTTTCAGAGAAGCGACGAATCTACCTAAGCTTGTGCGCCAAATGAATGGGGTTGCGGCTTGACCCTGTCGCCCGATGGGTGCGGGTACACTGCGCGGCAAGGCGCGAGGGGCCCACCAAGGATTCGCCCTTATCCGGACAGGTCCGGGCCCACTTGCGTCCACCAATCACCGGAAAGCCGCCCACAAGGCGGCTTTTTCATGTCTGCGGCTTGGCGCCTTCGGCATGGAAGTGGTACGCCATCCGTTTGCGTGGTGACAGGTAGTCGTGGGCGGCCTCCGGAAGTTGCTGCGGCCTGATGGCCCGGCTCACCACCACGTCCGGCTCTTGTTCCAGGTCCACAAGGATGGCTTCGTCCTTGGGCACGGCGGGGTCGTAGACCAGGATGGTCGGCTTGAGGGGCCGCGTGCTGTTCACCGAGGCCACCATGCCCAGCGAGCCGTTGGACAGCACCACGATCGTTCCCGGGGGGTACACCCCCATGCAGCGCACGAAGGTGGTCATGGCCAGTGGGTCGAACTGTGCCCGCTGCTGCGCGTACATGGTCGACAGCGCCTCGTGAGGCGTCATCGCCTTGGCCGGATTCACGGGGTTGCACAACTCGTCGTAGGCATTCACCACCGCCACGATCCGCGACAGCAAGGACAGCTGCGGCGCCTGCATCTTGAGCGGATACCCAGACCCATCAACGCGCTCATGGTGTTGGGCAATGACCAGCAAGGCTTCAGGGGGCAGCCCTAGCTTCTTGCCGATGTCGACCCCATGCGCGCAATGCTGCTGCAGCACGGCCAACTCGTTTTTGGTCAGGGCTTCTGTCTTTCGGATGATCCGGTCGGGGATCTCGGCGTCACCCGCGTCATGGAAAAGCGCGCCCATGCCCAGGGTCTTGATGGCCTCCATGGGCGCTTTCATTTCCTTGGCCAACATCATCGACAACAGCGTGACGTTCAGCGAGTGCAGGTACACATCTTCACCACCCACTTTGTCGGCCATCAATTGAATGGCGATGTCAGCTTCTACCATCATGGAGTCGGCAATGCCCGACACCAAGGCGTTGGCCTGGGTCCGAACTTCTTCAGGCCGTGAAAACAAGTTCTGGTTGATCGACTTGATGATGCGTGTGGTCGAGAAAAATTCCCGCTCGCACGAGGCCATCTTGCTTTGCTGCAACGCCAACTTCTCAAGGCGCTCACGTTTGGCCTGGTAGGCCAGATCGCTTTCGGGCGAGGGCTTTGGCACCACAACCGCGGCAGGTGCCGTGTCGGGGCCTGGTTTTTCGTCACTTTTGGCCGGCGAATAGCGAATCCGGGTCAGCCCCAAAGTCTGTATCGTCGCGATTTGCTCCGGGGTTTTGATCTTGAAGCTGGAAAAGGTGAAAGGGTGGTTCACCCACGTCAAATCAAGGTGAACATACAGGCCCACGCACAATTGGCCGGGCGTAACGTAATGCTCGCCCGCACTCGATTTGCTTTCCACCACCACAACTGCTCCCTCACCTGCTCAGAACGCGCAAACAACGACCTGGTGCATTCTAAAAGTCGTTTGTCTGGGCTGGCCTGTAAGTCTTTGCCATTCGTGGAGGAGTGTGCCTAAAATGATCCACCGCTTCGGAGAACCAGAACCAGCATGAGTACCTCACGTCGTCAGTCAGCTGCCTCAGGCACCAAAAGCAAAGCCACCGATGAAAACGTGGACGCTGATGCCGATACTCCTGCTGCGGCCCCCGCAGGCGTTCGAGCGATCAAAAAATACCCCAACCGCCGCCTGTACGACACCCAGACCAGCAGCTACATCACCTTGGTCGATGTCAAGGACATGGTGCTGGCCTGTGAAAACTTCGTGGTCCTGGACGCCAAGTCTGGCGACGACCTGACCCGCAGCATCCTCTTGCAGATCATTCTGGAAGAAGAAACCGGTGGCGTGCCGATGTTTTCCAGCCAGGCCCTGGCCCAGATCATTCGCTTTTATGGCAACACCATGCAAGGCTTGATGGGCAACTACCTGGAAAAGAACATTCAATCCTTCATCGACCTGCAGGCCCGCCTGACCGACAGCTCCGTGGTGAACCTGCAAGCTCCCTTGATGCAGGCGCCGCTGATGCAAAACTTCATGGGCGGCTACATGGAGCAGTCACGCCAGATGTTCACGCAGATGCAGGAACAGATGAGCAAGCAGGCAGAAACGCTGCTGGGCAACTTTGGCACCGGCCTGGCATCAACGCTGACACCCAAGAAGTAAGGGCTTCAACGCCGGCCACATGTTTTCCAGGATGACGGGGTGCGCTTTGGCATTCGGGTGCATGCCGTCGGCTTGAAACCAGTCCCGCGCGTCAGCCCTGTCTGCCACGCCCTTCAGGAAGAAGGGCACCAAAGCGACGGATTCCGACTTGGCCAATTTGGGGAACAAGCCCGCGAAGTCTTCGGTGTAGCGCTTGCCAAAATTGGGTGGCACCTGCATGCCCACCATCACAACCTTGGCCCCCACCGCCTTGCTGGCCTTCACCATCGTCGTCAGATTGCTTTGAGTGCCTGACAAGGCAAAGCCACGCAAGGCGTCGTTGGCGCCCAATTCAATGACCACCACATTGGGGTGATGCTGGGCCAGCAAGGCCGGCAAGCGGGTGACACCGCCGGCGGTGGTCTCGCCACTGATGCTGGCATTGACCACCTGGGCATTGATTTTCTCGGCCTGCAAGCGTTTTTCAAGCAAAGCCACCCAGCCTGTGCCGCGTGCGAGACCATATTCCGCTGACAAGCTGTCGCCCATCACCAGGACGGTCGATGTTGTCGCTACCGTGGTCGCCGCATTACCCACTGAAGTCAACAGGCTGAAAACCAGGCCAGCCAGGGCCATCCGCACACGTCGCGTAAAGTCAATGGGCATCAACATTTCCAGTCTGTCATCCACATGAGCCAAAACCCCGTTGTATCAGTCCCGTCAACCATGGTCGTGCAGGTGCAAGGCCTGGGCAAATCGGTGGAAGACTCGTCGGGTACCCTGGACATTCTGCACAAAATCGACTTCACCCTGCAGGCCGGTGAAACCGTGGCCATCGTGGGGGCTTCCGGCTCAGGCAAAAGCACCTTGCTGTCCTTGCTGGCTGGCCTGGATGTGCCCACCCATGGCAGCGTGCAATTGTGTGGTCGCGATCTTTTCGCTTTGAGCGAAGACGACCGTGCTGCCCATCGCGCCGCCAACCTGGGCTTTGTCTTTCAAAGCTTTCAGTTGTTGTCGCACCTCAGTGCCATCGAAAACGTCATGCTGCCGCTGGAACTGCGTGGCGTGCGCGATGCGCGAACCCAGGCCGCAGCCATGCTTGAGCGCGTGGGCCTGGGCAAGCGCCTGTCGCACAAGCCCGTCACCTTGTCGGGTGGTGAACAACAGCGCGTGGCCCTGGCGCGTGCCTTTGTGGTGCAACCCAAGGTGCTGATGGCCGACGAGCCCACGGGCAGCCTGGATCACGCCACTGGCCAGTCGGTGATGAATCTGATGTTCGAGCTGAACCGCGAGGCCGGCACCACGCTGATCCTGGTCACCCACGATCCGCAGATCGCCAGCCGTTGTGCCCGCATCCTGCACATTGATGCTGGCCGCCTGGTGCCGCAGCCATGATCCGGTGCCAAGCCACAGGGTAGGATGCCGCCCATGAGTCTGAAACTGCTATTTGGCTTCCATGCCGTGTCCGTGCGCCTGAAGGTCGCCCCCAAAACCATCCGCGAGCTGCACGTTGACGCCACCCGGCGCGATCAGCGCATGCGCCAGTTCCTGGCCAAGGCCGAAGAAGCAGGCCTGCATGTGGTCGAAAGCGACGACGATCGCCTGCAAAAAATGTCTGGCACCCACCGCCATCAAGGCGTGGTGGCCAAGGTAGAGCACATTCCCCAGGCCAAGTCGCTGGATGATCTGCTCGATGCCTTGTCCGAGCCCCCCTTGCTGCTGGTGCTCGACGGCATCACCGACCCGCACAATCTCGGCGCTTGCCTGCGCGTGGCCGATGGTGCTGGCGCGCATGCCGTCATCGCCCCCAAGGACCACGCCGTGGGTGTCAATGCCACGGTGGCCAAGGTGGCCAGCGGCGCGGCCGAGACCGTTCCTTATTTCATGGTGACCAACCTGTCGCGCACGCTGGGCGAGCTCAAGGAGCGTGACATCTGGGTGGTCGGCACTTCCGATGACGCCCCGCGCGATCTTTACGCCGCCAACATGGCCCAGGCCACCGCCTTGGTGCTGGGTGCTGAAGGCAGTGGCATGCGCCAGCTCACCCGCAAGAACTGCGATGAGTTGGTCAGCATTCCGATGCTGGGCGGGGTTGAAAGCCTCAATGTCTCGGTGGCCAGCGGCGTGTGTCTCTACGAAGCCCGGCGCCAGCGTGGTCTCAGCAACTGACGGGTTGGCCTCGGCCGCTCATGTCAGGCGTTGGCGGGCGGGCTGACGGACAGCAGTTCATCCCGCCGCTTTTCCTGGGCCTGCTGCGCACGCCAAGCCCACCAGCTCACAGCCCACGCCAGCAGCATCCAGAACAGGCCCAGCCAGTGAAGCTGGCCATACCCGGCATGCGACAGCACCAGGCCGCCACCAGAAGCGCCCAAGGCATGCCCCAGGTAAATGGCCGACGTGTTCAGCGACATCAAGGCGGGCGTGAGGCGAGGGGACAGACCGCCCAGCCTGGCCTGCTGACCAGAGTTGGCCGCGAACCCGCTCAGGGCCCAGGGTAACAAAACCAAGGCCAGTGTGGCGACGTCGTGCGCCAATGGCCAGATCAACAAGCTCAGCGCCATCAGGCCCAAGGTTGACGTCACGGCCCGTGCGGCGCCCACTCGGTCCACATACTTGTTCAGCAACAGGTTGCCGGCCAGGGCCAGCGCGCCAAACCAGGCGAACAAAAAGCTGATCTGCTCCGGACTGGCGCCAAAACCGATCTTGTAATAAGGCGCGGCATAAGCCAACACCGTGAACTGACCAGTGCTCTGCAGGGCTGTGACGGCCACCAGTCCCATCATCAAAGGGGAGGAGAAAACCTTGCGCCAGGAACGCATCGACAAAGCTGGCGGGCGAATACCGGTGGGCACCGATCGGTGCACGGCCCAGGCAGCAACCAGCGACCCCACGGCAATGGCGCCCATGGCCACTCGCCAGCCCATTCGCTCGCCCACCCAGGCCGCCAGTGGCAAGCCGGCCACCGAGGCGATGGACCAGCCCATGAACACGAAGGTGATGGCCCGGCCGCGGTGCGCCGGTGTGCTCATGTAGCCCACCACGGCGGCGGCCTGCGGGGTGAATACCGCCGCCGACAGGACGGTGAGGGCGCGCAAGGGCCACAGCCAGGTGTAGTTGGGGGCCAAGGCGCACAGGGCATGCCCCAGCGCATACCAGAGCATGGCAGCCGTGAGCAAACGGCGGCGATCGCCACTGCCAACCAGGCCCGCCAGAATGGGCGCGCCCAGCCCCATCATCAGGGCGGCAATGGCGATCATGTGTCCGCCTTGCTGCACGCTGATGTCCAGCGAATGCGTGATGTCGTTGAGCGTTCCGCCCACCACCATCACGCCACAACCGATGACGAAATTGCCCAGCAACAAGGCCCAGCGGGCCTCGGCCATGTCTTGGCGGGGCAGGGCGCGCTCAGCTTCCAAACCGGGGCCTCAAATCAACGGCCGTGAGTGTAAGACTTGCGGGTTGACAATGTTGGTCGGCTCGCCCTTGACGAAGTTCAGCAAGTTGTCAAAGGCCGCGTTGAAGTACTGCTCGTAGTTGTCTTGCTCAACGTAGCCGATGTGCGGCGTGCACACCGCATTTTCCAGGCGCAGCAAAGGGTGGCCTTGCATGATGGGTTCGCTCTCGAAGACGTCAACGGCCGCCATGCCTGGGCGGCCCCGGTTCAAGGAGGTGACCAGCGCGTTCTCGTGGATCAGCTCGGCACGCGATGTGTTGACCAGCAAGGCCGTGGGTTTCATCCTGCTCAGGTCTTCCAGCTTGATGATGCCCCGCGTGTCGTCATTCAGGCGCAAATGCAGACTGAGCACATCGCAGGCTTCGAAAAAAGCATCGCGGCTGGGGGCGGGAATGTGCCCATCAGCCTTGGCGCGGGCTCGCGATTCTTCGCTGCCCCATACGGTGACGTGCATGCCGAAGGCCTTGCCGAAACCGGCCACCAGTTGGCCAATGCGGCCGTAACCCCAGATGCCCAGGGTTTTGCCCTTGAGCACCATGCCCACGCCAAAATTGGTGGGCATGGAAGAGGCTTTCAGGCCCGACTGCTGCCACGCACCGTGCTTGAGGTTGCCGATGTATTGGGGCAGGCGCCGCATGGCCGCCATCACCAGTGCCCAGGTCAGTTCGGCAGGCGCCACGGGCGAGCCCACGCCTTCGGCCACGGCGATGCCCAGCCTGGTGCAGGCTTCCACGTCGATGTGGGGGCCCACTGGCCCGGTCTGGCAAATCAAGCGAAGCTTGGGCAGCTTTTCGAGCAGCGCTTTGGGGAAATGCGTGCGTTCGCGAATCAGCACAAGGGCCTCGGCATCGCGCAAACGCACGGCCAATTGCCCATTACCCTTGACGGTGTTGGTGAAGACCTTGGCGGAAAGCCCATCCAGCTTGGATGAGCATTTGAGCTTGCGGACGGCGTCTTGGTAGTCGTCCAGGATGATGATGTTCATGGGGCTGCGAGGTTTCAGCCCTCCATTGTGCTATGGCGGCAGCGTCTTCATAGGCCTTTGTGACAACTGATCACCAAGTAGTCGTGCGGCCTGTCCGGATCTCGGTGGTGGGTCGCGACATGCGCACCGGGAAATGGTTGTTGAGGGCCTCGATGCGCACGGTGGCTTCGGTCTGTCCACGATGGGTGGAAATCGCCCGGAACACATCGGCGCGCAAATGCCAAAGTTCGCGCAGGGAGCGGGCATGTTCGATGGCGTCGCGAACCTGGTTGGCCCGGACCGACTGTAGATCCCACATCGCGGCAATGAACTCGGACTTGACCTTGGTCAAGCCGGTCAGCACTGGCATGGCATCGGGGTATTCGTCCAGATCCCAAAGCCAGGACCAAAAGCCCGTGACCCAGCGCTTCCACTGCGGGCCCGAGCGATTGAACAAGGAGGGCGGGCACACCTGAGCCCGGCGCAATGAAGACGGTGTCGAGAAGTTGGAGTCGTCAACGGACAGTGCGGGGTGAACTGGCTGCTGAATTTGATGCAATTGCACCAAGGTTGGCCGGGTTTTCACGCCTGAGAGGCGTGCACTTGCTTTGTCGTCAACGAAGAAAGATGAAGCCATGATTCCCTCTGCTGCAAGCCAAACCGACTGGTCCTAAGGAGGTATCGGTCGGGCAGCGGCAAAGTTAAGGGAAAAGGCCGGGGCTGATTGTGCGAAATGACGCGCGTTTTGGTCGAGCGGGATCAGGCGAAGGCTGGCAAACCGAATGAAATCGGGGCTTCGGTGACACTGGCCGAAGCCTTCTTGGCGTGGTGGAATACCTCGCGTGCGCACTGTTCGCAACTGCCGCAGCAGGTGGAGACACCCAGTTCGAACTGCAGATCGTCGAAAGACGAACATCCTTGCTGCGCATGGCGCACGATGTCGCGGTCAGAAATACGGTTGCAAACACAGACAATCATGGCGTCAAGAACCTGAGTTGATGACGCTATTCTAAATAAGAACAATTCGCAGTCAACCCCCTGAATGTGGAGTCCCCAAGGTTTTCGGGGATTTGTCACGGCCGCTTTTGTGAGCGGCCCGCTGGGCCATCAGCTGATCTGCGATTGCAGGTAGTTTTGCAGGCCCACCTTGCCAATCAAATCGATCTGCGTCTCCAGAAAATCGATGTGTTCTTCGGTGTCGTCCAGGATGTCTTGAAGCAGGTCGCGGGACACGTAGTCACGCACTGTTTCACAGTAGGCGATGCCATCCTTGATGGTCTGCTGGGCGCCGCTTTCCAATTGCAGATCGCAGTTCAGCAACTCGGGCACATCTTCGCCGATCAGCAGCTTGCCCAGATCCTGCAAATTGGGCAGGCCATCCAGCGTGAAGATGCGCTCCATGAGCTTGTCGGCATGCTTCATTTCGCCAATGGATTCTTCGTATTCTTTCTTGGCCAGCTTGTCAAAACCCCAGTGCTTGAGCATGCGGTAGTGCAGGAAGTACTGGTTGGTGGCTGTCAGCTCGTTTTTGAGTTGAGCGTTCAGGTGTTCGATGACTTTCATGTCGCCTTTCATGGGGCCTCCGTGGGATGTGAAATGCTTTGCGACAGCACGATGGGTTATACTCTACAGGTTTACCCGAAACCACCTCCGCCTAGCGAAACTTGCATCGTTTCACCTTCACCGGAATCGGCTCTTCAAGAGCAGAGCTGGGCGCGCACAACAACGGAGAATAACCCCGTGCTGCCCGTACTGCCCCAAGCTCTTCTGGCCCTCGCAGACGGCACGGTCTTTTCTGGCACTTCGATCGGCTCTGCCGGTCACACAGTTGGTGAAGTGGTGTTCAACACCTCTCTCACCGGCTATCAAGAAATCCTCACCGACCCCAGCTATTGCCAGCAGATCGTCACCCTGACGTATCCGCACATCGGCAACTACGGCGTCAACCCCGAGGATGTCGAAGCGTCGAAAGTCCATGCCTCTGGTCTGATCATCAAAGACCTGCCCATCCGGGTTTCCAACTTCCGCCAGACGCAGTCTCTGTCCGAGTACCTGCAAGCCCAAGGCATCGTGGCCATCGCTGGGATCGACACCCGCCAACTGACACGCATTTTGCGTACCAAGGGGGCGCAAAACGGTTGCATCGTCGGTTTGCCTGCCGGTCAGGAAATCACCGAAGCCGTGAAGGCTGACGCCATAGCCAAAGCCAAGGCCGCGCCCAACATGGCCGGCCAGGATCTGGCCAAGGTGGTGTCCGCCACTGAAACATCGGTCTGGACCGAAACCGAATGGGCCCTGGGCGAAGGCTTCGGCCAGCAAACCGCGCCCAAGTTCCACGTGGTCGCCTACGATTTCGGCGTCAAGCGCAACATCCTGCGCATGCTGGCGCAACGTGGCTGCAAGGTCACGGTGGTGCCCGCCAAAACGCCTGCGGCTGAGGTTCTCAAGTACAAACCTGACGGCATCTTCCTGTCCAACGGCCCTGGCGATCCGGAGCCTTGCGACTACGCCATCGCCGCCGCCAAAGAACTGATCGAAACCGGCATTCCCACCTTTGGGATCTGCCTCGGCCACCAGATCATGGCACTCGCTTCTGGTGCCAAGACCTTCAAGATGAAGTTCGGCCACCACGGCGCCAACCACCCGGTCAAAGACCTCGACACCGGCCGCGTCAGCATCACCAGCCAGAACCACGGTTTCGCGGTCGATGAGAAATCGCTGCCCGCCTACCTGCGCCCCACGCACGTGTCCTTGTTTGACGGCACCTTGCAAGGCCTGGCCCGCACCGACAAACCCGCTTTCTGCTTCCAGGGTCACCCGGAAGCCTCGCCCGGACCGCATGACATCAGCTACCTGTTCGAACGCTTTGTGGCATTGATGGAGAAGAACAATGCCTAAGCGCACAGACATCAAAACCATCCTCATCATCGGCGCCGGCCCGATCATCATCGGTCAGGCTTGCGAGTTCGACTACTCGGGCGCCCAGGCCTGCAAGGCCCTGCGCGAAGAGGGCTACAAAGTCGTTTTGGTCAACAGCAATCCTGCGACCATCATGACCGACCCGAACACGGCCGACGTCACCTACATCGAGCCCATCACCTGGCAGGTGGTCGAGCGCATCATCGCCAAGGAGCGCCCCGACGCAATCCTGCCCACCATGGGCGGCCAGACCGCGCTGAACTGCGCTTTGGACCTGCACAAGCACGGCGTGCTCGACAAGTACAAGGTCGAGATGATCGGGGCCAACGAAAAGGCCATCGAGAAAGCCGAAGACCGCCTGAAGTTCAAGGACGCGATGACCAGCATCGGCCTGGACTCGGCCAAGTCGGGCATCGCCCACACGCTGGAAGAAGCCTGGGCGGTGCAAAAGCACATCGCCACGCTCACCGGTGGACCCGGCTTCCCCACCGTGATCCGCCCCAGCTTCACGCTGGGTGGCACGGGCGGTGGCATCGCCTACAACCCCGAAGAGTTCGAAGAGATCTGCAAGCGCGGTCTGGACCTGTCCCCAACCAACGAGTTGCTGATCGAAGAATCGCTCATCGGCTGGAAAGAGTTCGAGATGGAAGTGGTTCGCGACAAGGCGGACAACTGCATCATCGTCTGCTCGATCGAGAACCTCGACCCGATGGGCGTGCACACCGGTGACTCCATCACCGTGGCCCCCGCCCAGACGCTCACCGACCGCGAATACCAGTTGCTGCGCAACGCCTCGATCGCCATCCTGCGCGAAATCGGCGTCGAGACCGGCGGCTCCAATGTGCAGTTCTCCATCAACCCGAAGAACGGCCGCATGGTTGTGATCGAGATGAATCCCCGCGTGTCGCGTTCCAGCGCGCTGGCCTCCAAGGCCACCGGCTTTCCGATCGCCAAGATCGCGGCCAAGTTGGCCGTGGGCTACACGCTCGACGAGCTGAAGAACGACATCACTGGTGGCGCCACGCCGGCTTCGTTCGAGCCATCGATCGACTACGTGGTCACCAAGATCCCGCGTTTCGCCTTCGAGAAGTTCCCCGCTGCCGACTCGCGCCTGACCACGCAGATGAAGTCCGTGGGTGAAGTGATGGCCATGGGCCGGACCTTCCAGGAATCCTTTCAGAAAGCCCTGCGCGGTCTGGAAACCGGCATCGATGGTTTGACCGAGATCAGCACCGACCGCGAAGAAATCATCCAAGAGATCGGTGAGCCCGGCCCCGAGCGCATCCGCTTCCTGGGCGACGCTTTCCGTCTGGGCATGAGCCTGGACGAGGTCTTTGAAGAAACCAACATCGACCCCTGGTTCCTTGCCCAGATCGAAGACATCGTCAAGACTGAAGCGGAGGTCAAGGCCCGCAAGCTGGAAAGCTTGAGCAAGGCCGAAGTGCGTTACCTGAAGCAAAAAGGCTTCTCGGACCGCCGCTTGGCCAAGCTGATGGGCACCAACCAGCACGACGTGCGCCGCGCCCGCGTGGCCCATGGTGTGCGCCCAGTCTACAAGCGTGTGGACACCTGCGCCGCCGAGTTCTCCACGCAAACGGCTTACATGTACTCGACCTACGAGGTTGAAGGCGCCGAGTGCGAAGCCGAACCCACCGCCAAGAAGAAGATCATGGTGCTGGGCGGTGGCCCCAAC
Source organism: Aquabacterium sp. CECT 9606 (assembly GCF_918741295.1). Lineage (GTDB taxonomy): Bacteria > Pseudomonadota > Gammaproteobacteria > Burkholderiales > Burkholderiaceae_C > Aquabacterium. Next base: position 409,141 of record NZ_CAKKNB010000003.1, on the reverse strand, counting down.
CGCATCGGCCAGGGCATCGAGTTCGACTACTGCTGCGTCCACGCCGCCCTCGCCATGCGCGAAGACGGCTACGAGACCATCATGGTCAACTGCAACCCAGAAACGGTGTCTACTGACTACGACACCTCTGACCGCCTGTACTTCGAACCGGTGACGCTGGAAGACGTGCTCGAAATCGTCGACAAGGAAAAGCCCGTAGGCGTGATCGTTCAGTACGGCGGCCAGACGCCCTTGAAGCTGGCGCTCGACCTCGAGGCCAATGGTGTGCCCATCATTGGCACCACCCCCGATAGCATCGACATCGCCGAAGATCGCGAGCGCTTCCAGGCCCTGCTGCACACGCTGGACCTGAAGCAGCCACCCAACCGCACGGCCCGCACTGAAGAAGCGGCCCTGTCGCTGGCGCAAGAGATTGGTTACCCGCTGGTGGTGCGCCCCAGCTACGTGCTGGGCGGCCGCGCCATGGAAATCGTGCACGGCGACAAGGACCTGGAGCGCTACATGCGCGAAGCCGTCCGCGTCTCCGATAAGTCACCCGTGCTGCTGGACCGCTTCCTGGATGACGCCGTCGAGGTCGATGTGGACTGCATCAGCGATGGCACCGACGTCATGATCGGCGGCATCATGGAGCACATCGAGCAAGCGGGCGTCCACTCGGGCGACTCGGCCTGCTCGCTGCCCCCGTACACGCTGAGCCAGCCTTTGCAAGAAGAGTTGCGTCGCCAGACCGCCTTGATGGCCAAGGCGCTCAAGGTTGTCGGCCTGATGAACGTGCAGTTCGCCATCCAGGGCGACGTGACCGGCAGCCTCGACAAGGCCACCGTCTACGTGCTGGAAGTGAACCCGCGCGCTTCGCGCACCGTGCCTTACGTGTCCAAGGCCACCGGCCAGGCCCTGGCCAAGATCGCCGCGCGATGCATGGCCGGTCAGAAGCTCAAGGACCAGACCAGCGCCGACGGCAAGCCCCCGCGCGAAGTCATCCCGCCTTATTTCAGCGTCAAGGAAGCCGTGTTCCCGTTCAACAAGTTCCCGGGCGTCGACCCGGTGCTTGGCCCGGAAATGCGCTCTACTGGCGAAGTCATGGGCGTGGGTGTCACGTTTGGCGAAGCCATGCTCAAGAGCCAGTTGGGCGCCGGTTCGCGGCTGCCTGCCAAGGGCACCGTGTGCATCTCGGTCAAGAACAACGACAAGGCCCGTGCCGTGGCCATCGCCCGCGACCTGGTCGCCTTGGGCTTCACGCTCGTGGCCACCAAGGGCACTGCCGCGGCCATCGCCGAGGCCGGCATCCCTGTCAAGGCCGTGAACAAGGTCAAGGACGGCCGTCCCAACATCAGTGACATGATCAAGGGTGGCGAGATCCAGTTGGTGTTCACCACGGTGGATGAAACACGCACGGCGATCGCCGATTCCCGCAGCATCCGCACGGCCGCTCTGGCCAACCGGGTCACGTATTACACGACCATGGCCGGTTGCGAGGCCGCCGTCGAGGCGCTCAAGCACCAAGACGATCTGGTGGTGTATTCACTGCAGGAACTGCACGCCAAACTGCACTAAACTGGCATTGCCCGGAGCGCAGGCACAGCGCTCCGGCTCCAGATCACCATGAGGGCCGCGCCCGGAATCCATCGTCAGATGGCTCACGGGCGCGGCTCCATTCATTTCGAGAGACGACGCATCATGTCCACCATTCCAATCACCAAAATTGGTGCAGAAAAACTCAAGCAAGAGCTGCAGCGCCTCAAGCATGTTGAGCGCCCCGCCGTGGTCCTGGCCATCGCCGAAGCCCGTGCACAGGGCGACTTGTCGGAAAACGCCGAATACGATGCGGCCAAGGACAAGCAAGGTTTCATCGAAGGGCGGATCCAGGAAATCGAAGGAAAGCTGTCGGCGGCCCAGATCATTGATCCCGCGTCGCTTGATGCTGGCGGCCGCGTGGTTTTTGGCTCAACGGTGGATCTGGAGGACGAAGAGTCTGGTGCTTCGGTGACTTATCAGATCGTGGGTGACGACGAGGCTGATTTGAAATTGGGCCTGGTGTCCATCAGTTCGCCCATTGCGCGCGCCTTGATCGGCAAGGAGGCCGGCGATGTGGCTGCAGTTCAAGCACCTGGTGGCGTGCGCCACTATGAGGTCATCGAAGTTCGATACCAATAGGCACTTTTGATGAGTTTTTCGTCGCGTTTACAGCAATTGTTGGCCGCCATGTGGGCCGGTATGTTGTTGGCGGTGGGTGGGGTGGCTGCCCCCAGCCTGTTCGCCGTGCTGGAGCGTTCTCTGGCCGGCCAGGCCGCTGGGCGCATTTTCGCCATGGAGGCCTACATCAGCTTGGTGATGGCCATGGCCTTGTTTTTCTTTGAGCGCCAACGCACTCGCCAGGCGGCCCTGCAGGCTGGCCAGTCGCTCATGTCGGCGGAGTTGATGTTGGTGATGGGGGCTTTATTCGCCACTGTGCTGGGCCATTTCGCCCTGAGCCCGATGATCGTGGCGGCGAAGGCGGGGCAGGGTGGCAGCTTGTCCTTCGGCACCCTGCACGCCATGTCGTCCAGCTTGTTCCTGTTCAAGGGGGTGCTGGTGTTGGCCCTGGCGTGGCGGCTCACTGGCCGCCGCTGAACTGCCCGGATCAGCCGGGTTTCTTGGTGCTGGGGACGCGTTTCTTGGCGCGTTTGATCAAACCACCAGCAGTCACGCGCTGGTTGCCCATCACGGTGACTTTCTTGACTTCAGGGCGACGGGTGCCGCTCTTGGAGAACTTCAGGATCTTGACGATGCGCGACCCGTTCCCTGTGCTGGCGGACTCTTCGGCTTCCTTTTCAGGAATGGGGCGCCACAAAATCAGCAATTTGCCGATATGTTGGATCGGCGCGGCACCCAATTGATCGCACAAAGCGGCGAACATCTCGTTGCGCGCGGCGCGGTCGTCTCCCAACACCCGGATCTTGATCAGCCCATGGGCTTTCAAGGCGTGGTCGGTCTCTTTGACGACGTTGGTGGTCAGGCCTTCGTTCCCGATCATGACGACGGGATCAAGGTGGTGTGCGTCGGCCCTCAGGGCACGGCGCTCGGCAGTAGTCAATTCAATAGCAGGCATCCCTCTATTATCGAGCCATGAAAGTCAAAACGAAAAGCAAAAAGGTCAATAAGGCCTGGTTGAACGACCATCTGACCGATCCTTACGTCCGAATGGCCAAAAAAGATGGCTTTCGGGCCCGGGCGGCCTACAAGCTCAAAGAGATCGACGAAAGCCTGAATTTGATCAAGCCGGGGCAACTGGTGATCGACCTGGGCGCCGTCCCGGGGGCGTGGAGCCAGTACGTTCGCCGCAAATTTGCCCCGAAGGACGCTGGCGTGGGGGGGGCCGCGGTGGGCGAACTCAATGGCGCCATCATCGCGTTGGACATCCTGGAGTTCGACCCGATCGAGGGCGTGCAATTCATCCAGGGCGATTTCCGCGAAGATGCTGTTTTGGCGCAACTCGACGCCATGGTTGGCGGCCGTCCGGTGGATGTGGTGGTGTCCGACATGGCGCCCAACCTCAGCGGGATCGAGTCCTCGGATGCCGCCAGAATTGAACATCTGGTTGAACTGGCGGTGGAGTTTTCCATGGCGCACCTGAAAGCTGAAGGGGCATTGGTCTGCAAGGTCTTTCACGGCAGTGGCTACAGCCAATTGGTGGAACTGTTTAAAAAGTCATTTCGTGTGGTCAAACCCATCAAACCAAAAGCATCGCGCGACAAATCGTCCGAGACATTTTTGGTGGGCATAGGACCCAAAAATCGATGAAATATGCGGGTCGAGTTGGTGATGAGACGTAAATCCTCAGGTTGTCGGGGGATTGGTCCATGCAAGCAGGGGCTTGACTCGCATAGAATCGTCCCCATGTACCGCGAAGACTGCGTGTTCAGTGGCTTGGATGCGGGGTTTTTTGAATCTGTTTCGGTTATCGGATTGCATCCTGCGCCGGCCGACACAGAGGGTGAATGGAATAAGGAGCCGCGGTGAACAATCAATGGTTCTCGAAAATTGCTGTTTGGCTGGTGGTGGCGTTGGTGCTGTTCACCGTGTTCAAGCAGTTTGATCGCGCCACAACGGCCGGTAACCAAATTGGCTACTCAGACTTCCTCGAAGAAGTCCGCGCCAAGCGCATCAAGAGCGTCACGCTGCAAGACAGTGGCGGTGGCGGCACTGAGATCATTGCGGTCACCAGTGATGACAAGCGCTTGCGCAGCACGGCGACGATGCTTGACCGCGGTCTGGTCGGCGACCTGATCAACAACGGCGTCAAGTTCGACGTCAAGCCCCGCGAAGAGCCCTCGCTCATCATGAGCCTGCTGGTGTCCTGGGGCCCGATGCTGCTGCTGATCGGCGTGTGGATCTATTTCATGCGACAGATGCAAGGTGGCGGCAAAGGCGGGGCATTCAGCTTTGGCAAGAGCCGCGCGCGCATGCTGGACGACACCAACAACAACGTCACTTTCGCCGACGTCGCTGGTTGCGACGAGGCCAAGGAAGAGGTCAAGGAGCTGGTCGATTTCCTGCGCGATCCGCAGAAGTTCCAGAAGCTTGGCGGCCGCATTCCCCGCGGCGTGCTGATGGTCGGCCCCCCTGGCACCGGTAAAACGCTGCTGGCCAAGTCGATCGCTGGCGAAGCCAAGGTCCCGTTCTTCACGATTTCTGGCTCTGACTTCGTTGAAATGTTCGTTGGCGTGGGCGCCGCCCGTGTCCGCGACATGTTCGAACAGGCCAAGAAAAACGCGCCTTGCATCATCTTCGTCGACGAAATCGATGCGGTCGGTCGCCACCGTGGTGCTGGCCTGGGTGGTGGCAATGACGAGCGCGAGCAGACCCTCAACCAGATGCTGGTCGAGATGGACGGTTTTGAAACCAACTTGGGCGTGATCGTGATCGCCGCGACCAACCGCCCCGACATCCTGGATCCAGCCCTGCTGCGTCCTGGTCGTTTCGACCGCCAGGTCTACGTGACCTTGCCTGACGTGCGCGGCCGCGAACAGATCCTGAATGTGCACGTGCGCAAGGTGCCCGTGGGCCAAGACGTGCGCTCGGACATCCTGGCCCGTGGCACGCCTGGTTTCTCGGGGGCCGATCTGGCCAACCTGGTCAACGAAGCTGCCTTGTTCGCCGCACGCCGCAATGGCCGCGTGGTGGAAATGCAGGACTTCGAGAAGGCCAAGGACAAGATCATGATGGGCCCGGAGCGCAAGTCGCTGATCATGCCCGAGGAAGAGCGCCGCAACACGGCCTACCACGAGGCTGGCCATGCCCTGGTCGCCCGCATGCTGCCCAAGACCGACCCGGTCCACAAGGTCACGATCATCCCGCGTGGCCGTGCACTGGGCCTGACCATGCAGTTGCCTGAAGGCGACCGCTACAGCATGGACAAGGAACGCATGCTCGACACCATCTCGGTGTTGTTTGGTGGCCGCATCGCCGAAGAAGTGTTCATGAACCAGATGACCACCGGCGCCAGCAACGACTTCGAGCGTGCCACCGGCATCGCCCGCGACATGGTGATGCGCTACGGCATGACCGACGAGCTGGGCCCCATGGTCTACGCCGACAACGAAGGTGAAGTCTTCCTGGGCCGTTCGGTCACCAAGACGACCAACATGTCCGAGCAGACCATGCAGACGGTCGACCACGTGATCCGCCGGATCATCGACGAGCAATACGGCGTGGCCCGCAAGCTCATCGAGGACAACAAGGACAAGATGCACGCGATGGCCAAGGCCTTGCTCGAATGGGAAACCATTGATGCGGAGCAGATCGAGGACATCATGAGTGGCCGCGAACCCCGCCCTCCCAAGGACTGGATTCCCCGTAGCACGCCTCCTGGCGGTGGCACCAAGCCCCCGGTGAGCACCGACGGCGCACCGGCTGCCGCCTGAACACAGCAGTTCCGCCTTTGACGATCAAGGCGTGATTTCAAATCAACGGGGCTTCGGCCCCGTTGTCATTTCACCCAATGTTTGGCCTTCATGCTTTGGCACACCACCCGATTTCGCATTGATTTGTCATCTCCGACGGTGATGGGCATCGTCAATGTGACGCCGGATTCATTTTCAGATGGCGGGAGCCATGCCGATGCGAAATCTGCATTGGCACATTGCGAACAACTGTTGAAGGAGGGTGCTGGCATCCTCGACATCGGCGGTGAGTCGAGCCGCCCCGGCGCGCCCACATTGAGTGCTGAGGATGAATGGGCGCGGGTGGAGGAGGTTTTGAAAGGGGCGCTCACATTGGGTGTGCCCATTTCGCTGGACACCTGCAAGCCTCGTGTGATGCGGCAGGCCCTGGACCTGGGCGTGGACATCATCAATGACATACGCGCTTTGCAAGTGCCCGGCGCGGAGTTGGCAATCGTGGAGCATGGCCAATGCGGCGTTTGCCTCATGCACATGCAAGGTGATCCCGCCACCATGCAGTCGCGCCCTCAATACAGCGACGTGCTGGGTGAGGTGCGCACCTTTTTGCACGAGAGAGTGCAGGCCTTGGTGGTCCAAGGTGTGTCGCGAGACCGTTTGTGCCTGGACCCTGGCATCGGTTTTGGCAAAACGCCACAACACAACCTGGATTTGTTGCGTCGGCAAAACGAGCTCCTGGATTCTGGTTTGCCGCTATTGGTGGGGTGGTCCCGAAAATCCACGCTTGGCCATGTCACCGGCAAGCCTGTGGGCGACCGTCTGGCGGCCAGTCTGGCCGCTGCACTGGCCAGCGTTCACCAGGGCGCCAAAGTGGTGCGCGTTCACGACGTGGCCGCCACCGTCGATGCCCTGAAGTTGTGGGCCGCATCCGAAATCCCCCCAATTTCTTGGACAAGCGCCAGTCATTCCGCGCCACAATCCAACACCCCCCTCACTCCGCACAGCCTATGAGCAGACAATATTTTGGAACCGATGGCATCCGTGGCACGGTTGGTCAAACGCCCATCACGCCTGATTTCGTATTGCGGTTGGGACATGCCGTCGGGCAAGTCTTGAGGCGCTCGGAAGCGCGTCCCACGGTGTTGATCGGCAAGGACACGCGGATCTCCGGCTACATGCTGGAGTCGGCTCTCGAGGCAGGTTTCGCGTCCGCCGGGGTCGATGTGCTGCTGACAGGGCCTTTGCCGACCCCGGGCGTGGCTTACTTGACGCGGGCCCTGCGCTTGAGCCTGGGCGCGGTCATCAGCGCTTCGCACAATCCTTTTGCCGACAACGGCATCAAGTTCTTTTCGGCCCAGGGTGAAAAGCTGTCTGACCAATGGGAGAAGGATGTCGAAGGCGCGCTGGACGTGGCGCCGGCATGGGTGGAATCACCCAACCTGGGCAAGGCGCGGCGCCTGGAAGATGCGCGGGGCCGCTACATCGAGTTTTGCAAGAGCACGTTCGCCTCGGCCATGTCGCTCAAGGGGCTCAAGCTGGTGATCGATGCCGCTCATGGCGCGGCCTACCAGGTCGCTCCGGAGGTGTTCCACGAACTGGGCGCCGAAGTCATCTCCATCGGCTGTTCGCCCAATGGTGTCAACATCAATGACGGGGTGGGGGCCACGCATCCCCAGGCGCTGGTGCAGGCGGTCAAGGATCACCATGCCGACTATGGCATTGCGCTGGACGGCGATGCCGACCGTTTGCAGTTGGTCGACGCCGATGGGCGTTTGTTCAATGGAGACGAGTTGCTGTACGTCATGGTGGCCGATCGCCTGGCGCAGGGACAGAACGTGCCTGGCGCGGTCGGCACTTTGATGACCAACATGGCCGTTGAACTGGCCCTGCAAGAGCGTGGCGTCGGGTTTGTGCGCGCCAAAGTGGGCGACCGTTACGTGCTGGAAGAGTTGCTCAGCCGGGGTTGGCAATTGGGCGGAGAAGGCTCTGGCCACCTGATCGCCCTGGACCGCCACACCACGGGCGATGGCATTGTCAGTGCGTTGCAGATCTTGCAGGCAGTGGCCCGAAGTGGTCGCAGCTTGTCCAACTGGCTTGAAGGCGTCACATTGTTTCCGCAGCGGCTCATCAATGTGCGTTTGAAGGCCGGGCAAGACTGGAAGAACAGCGCCTTGCTGGCAGCGGCCCAGGAAGCCGTCTTGCGTCAGTTGGATGGGCGTGGGCGCGTGTTGATCCGTCCCTCTGGCACCGAACCACTGCTGCGGGTGATGGTCGAAGCCCAGGACGGAAACCTGGCCAACCGCTGCGCGGAGCAATTGGCCGAGGCCGTGCAGTCCTGATCAAAGCACTTTTGATCCCCCGCACCTTGAAAGCCCCATGTGACATTCGCGTGACCTGTGTGTGACGCTCAAGCGGCTTGACTGGCCTCATTGAGGCGGCGGCAGATTTATGACAAAGTCTTTTTGCCTGTCATAGACTCGTCACAATGCCCGCCTACAGTCCACCTTGAGAAATTTGTCTGTCACAGGTTTTAAAAGGCGAACACATGAAATTCAAGATGATCCAAGCCGCGGTGGCTGTCACGTTGTCCTTGTCGGCCGGTCTGGCGCTGGCGCAAGACGTTACTGGTGCGGGCGCCACTTTCCCCGCGCCGGTCTACGCCAAATGGGCTGACTCCTTCAACAAGGCCACTGGCGTGCGCATCAACTACCAATCGGTGGGTTCGGGCGCGGGCATCAAGCAGATCAAGGCCAAGACGGTGGATTTTGGTGCTTCCGACATGCCCTTGAAAGACGAAGACCTGGCCAAGGACGGCTTGGTTCAGTTCCCCACCGTGATCGGTGGTGTTGTCTTGGTGGTGAACATCAAGGGCATCCAGCCTGGCCAGCTCAAGATGACGGGCGAAGTGCTGGGCAACATCTATCTGGGCAAGGTCACCAAGTGGAACGACCCTGCATTGACGGCGCTGAATCCAGGCCTGGCCCTGCCTGACGCTCCAATCGCTGTGGTCAGCCGCGCTGATGGCTCGGGCACCAGCTTCATTTTCACCAATTACCTGTCGAAGGTGAACGCCGAATGGAAGTCCACGGTGGGTGAGGGCACCGCTGTCAAGTGGCCAACCGGTTCTGGTGGCAAGGGCAATGAGGGCGTTTCTGCCTTCGTGCAACGCCTGCCGAACTCGATTGGTTATGTCGAGTACGCGTATGCCAAGCAAAGCAAGATGGCACACGTGTCCTTGAAGAACGCCGCCGGCAATTTTGTGCAGCCTGATGACCTGACCTTCAAGGCCGCTGCGGCCAGCGCTGATTGGGACAAGAGCTTCTACCAAGTGCTGACCAACCAGGCAGGTAAAGATGCCTGGCCCCTGAGTGGCGCAACCTTCATCCTGATCCACAAGAGCCAGGACAAGCCTGCTCAAGGCATCAGCACCTTGAAGTTCTTCAATTGGGCCTATGAAGGTGGTGACAAGACGGCTGCAGACCTGGAATACGTGCCCCTGCCAGCCAGCGTGAAAGACCTGGTTCGCAAGCAGTGGGCCTCCGTGACGGACGCCGCTGGCAAGCCCCTGGCTTACAAGTGATCGAGAGACTTTTGTGAGGCAAACCGGGCGCCGTATGGTGCCCGGTTTGTTGTTGAACGACCAAAGAACGCAGTACCCTTGGATGGAGGCACGCACGCCATGACTGCCATATTGCCCGCCGATTTTGACGGTGCCAGCGGGGCACCCCAAGGACGAACATCTTTCATGAAAAATCCCAACCCCCGGCGCGTGACCCTTCCGTGGGCCGATTGGGTGTTCGCGATGGTGGCCCGTGGCGCCGCCTTGCTCACCTTGTCTCTGCTGCTGGCCATCATTGGCTCCCTGATCGTGGGCGCCTGGCCTGCCATCCGCGAGTATGGCTTCAGCTTTCTCTGGCGCACGGAATGGGATCCAGTGCAGGACAGCTATGGTGGCCTGGTGATGATCTATGGCACCTTGGCCACGTCCATCATCGCCTTGCTGATCGCGGTGCCCGTGAGCTTTGGCATCGCCTTGTTTTTGACCGAGCTGTCGCCCAGTTGGCTCAAGCGCCCACTTGGCATCGCCGTCGAGTTGCTTGCCGCCGTGCCGTCCATCGTGTACGGCATGTGGGGCCTGCTGGTGTTTGGGCCGATCCTGGCCACCTATGTGCAACAGCCTTTGCAGGCGTTGACTGTCGGCATCCCTTACCTCGGGGCGTTCTTTTCCGGGGCCCCCGTGGGCATCGGCATCTTGTCGGCGGGGATCATCCTGGCGATCATGATCATTCCCTTCATCGCTTCGGTGATGCGTGACGTGTTCGATGTAACGCCGCCGATGTTGAAGGAGTCGGCCTATGGATTGGGGTCGACCACCTGGGAGGTTGTTTCCAAGGTGGTGCTGCCCTACACCAAGACCGGCGTGGTGGGCGCCATCATGTTGGGGCTGGGGCGAGCACTGGGCGAGACCATGGCCGTGACCTTCGTGATCGGCAACATGAACCAGCTCAACTCCTTGTCGGTGTTCGAGGCTGCCAACAGCATCACGTCGGCCCTGGCCAACGAATTCGCGGAAGCCGGAGAAGGCCTGCACCAGGCCTCCCTGATTTACCTGGGCCTGGTTTTGTTCTTCATCACCTTCGTGGTGCTGGCGTTCTCCAAGGTCTTGCTGGCCCGCATGAAGAAATCTGAAGGAGCACGTTCATGAGCACGGCTGAACTCTATGCCATGCGGCGCAAGCGGCATGCCAGCCGCAAGCGTGTCAACGCTCTGGCCTTGACCTTGTCACTGGGAGCCATGGCTTTCGGCCTGGTCTGGCTGGTGTGGATCTTGTTCGAAACGGTTCGCCTCGGCATGGGTGGGCTGGCGCTGGCCACCTTCACAGAGATGACGCCACCTCCGATGGAGGAGGGCGGTCTGGCCAACGCGATCATGGGCTCGCTGATGATGGTGGGCCTCGCAACGTTGATTGGCACGCCTGTCGGCATCATGGCCGGCATCTACCTGGCCGAGTATGGCCAGAAGGGGTGGCTGGGCAGCGTCACGCGGTTCATCAATGACATCTTGTTGTCGGCGCCGTCGATCGTGGTGGGCTTGTTCATCTATTCCACCGTGGTGGCCCGCGTCAAGACGTTCTCGGGTTGGGCCGGTGTGCTGGCGCTGGCCCTGATCGTGGTGCCGGTGGTGATCCGGACCACCGAGAACATGCTGTCGCTGGTGCCCAGCGCCTTGCGTGAAGCGGCCTATGCTTTGGGAACTCCCAAGTGGCGCGTGATCACCTCGATCACCTTGCAGTCGGCCCGCGCGGGCGTGGTGACCGGCATCTTGCTGGCGGTGGCGCGCATTTCTGGTGAGACGGCGCCGCTGTTGTTCACGGCCTTGTCCAACCAGTTCTGGTCGGCTGATCTGGGGCAACCCATGTCCAGCCTGCCCGTCACGATCTTCAAGTTCGCGATGAGCCCCTATGAGAACTGGCAGAAGCTGGCCTGGGCCGGCGTGTTCATCATCACCGTTGGTGTGTTGGCGCTCAACATCGTGGCGCGCACCCTGTTCCGCCAGCGCTGATGCGTTCGGTGACCTGACAAGTATTCCGGAGATTCCTACATGGATGCCAAGGTTCAAAACCAAACCCCGTTGAAGTCCAAGCTGGCCGTGCGCAACCTGAACTTCTATTACGGCAAGTTTCACGCGCTCAAGAACATCAATCTGGAGCTGCCCGAGAAGAAGGTCACTGCCTTCATTGGTCCTTCGGGTTGCGGTAAATCCACCTTGTTGCGCACCTTTAACCGCATGTTCGAGCTCTATCCGGAGCAGCATGCCAAGGGCGAGATTCTGCTGGACGGGCAGAACATCCTGACCAGCAAAGAGGACGTGTCCCTGATCCGTGCCAAGGTGGGCATGGTGTTTCAGAAGCCCACGCCTTTCCCGATGTCCATCTACGACAACATCGCCTTTGGTGTGCGTTTGTTCGAGAGCCTGTCACGCGTGGAGATGGACGAGCGCGTTGAATGGGCGCTCAAAAAAGCGGCTTTGTGGAACGAGGTCAAGGACAAGCTGAACCAGAGCGGTTCGGGACTGTCAGGTGGCCAGCAACAGCGTTTGTGCATTGCCCGTGGCATCGCGATCAAGCCCGAGGTGCTGCTATTGGACGAGCCTTGTTCGGCACTGGATCCCATTTCGACCGGCAAGATCGAAGAGCTGATCCACGAATTGAAGGACGACTACACGGTGCTGATCGTGACCCACAACATGCAGCAGGCCGCCCGTTGCTCCGACAACACCGCCTACATGTACCTGGGTGAAGTGATCGAGCACGGCCCGACTTCGGACATCTTCATGAAGCCCAAGAAGAAAGAGACCGAAGACTACATCACTGGTCGCTTCGGCTGATCGCCACGGCACCCGCACTGATCATTCCTGACGGAGAAGAATTCATGTCTGAAAAACATTTGTCCAGCCAGTTCGACATGGAGCTTGGCGGCATCTCGACCCGCGTGCTTGAAATGGGCGGTCTGGTGGAGTCCCAGGTCGGGCAGGCGATCTATGCCCTGACGCACTTCAATGGCGAAGTGGCCAGCCAGGTGCTGATCAGCGAAGAGCGCGTCAACCAGATGGAGATGGACATCGACGCCGACCTGTCGACCATCATCGCGCGCCGCCAGCCCACCGCACGTGACCTGCGTTTGCTGATCGCCATCAGCAAGACCATCGGTAACCTGGAGCGTGTGGGCGACGAAGCCGCGCGCATTGCACGCACGGTGCAGCGCCTGATCAACACCGGTGTTTCGAGCCGGCTGCGCCTGCCGGTGAATGACTTGTCGTTCGAGGCCGATCTGGCCACAGCGTCATTGCGCAAAGCCCTGGACGCCTTTGCGCGCCTGGACACGCAGACCGCCCTGGAAGTCATCAAGGATGACAATGTGATCGATGCCGAGTTCGATGGCCTGATGCGCAAGCTCATCACCTACATGATGGAAGACCCGCGCACCATCTCCGCATCGATCGACCTGGTGTTCGTGGCCAAGGCCATCGAGCGCGTGGGCGACCATGCCAAGAACTTGGCTGAACAGGTCATCTACATCGTCAAGGGCACCGACGTGCGTCACAACACGCCCGATGCCGTTGAGTCCATCATCAAGTAACGCAGTCAGTCAGGAGTCCCCATGAGCCGAGTGCTGGTGGTTGAAGACGAGCCAGCGATCGCCGAGCTGATCGCATTGAATCTGAGGCATTCAGGTTTCGAAGTGGTGGTGGCCCCGACCGCGGACGCCGCCCAGTCGGAAATCGATCGTGTGTTGCCCAATCTGGTGTTGCTGGATTGGATGTTGCCCGGCCAAAGCGGCTTGTCGTTGGCCAAGCGCTGGCGCTCTGAAGCGCGCACGCGTGAGTTGCCTATTATCATGCTCACCGCCCGCGCCGAAGAAGTGGACAAGGTGGCCGGACTGGACGCTGGTGCAGATGACTACCTGACCAAGCCGTTTTCGACGCATGAGTTGATGGCCCGGGTGCGTGCGGTTTTGCGTCGCAAGGCGCCACAGGCGCTGGATTCCGCGGTGGAGGTGGCCGGTTTGCGACTGGATCCGGCCACACGCCGCGTCTCGCGCGCCGACCAGGAGGTCAAGATCGGCCCGACCGAGTTCAAGCTGCTGCATTTCTTCATGACGCACCCTGAGCGTGTGCACAGCCGTGCCCAGTTGCTTGACCGTGTCTGGGGCGACCACGTGTTCATTGAAGAGCGTACGGTGGACGTCCACGTCAAGCGCTTGCGAGAGGCGCTGTCGCCGGTGGACCGTTCCCAGTTGATCGAGACGGTCCGGGGTGCAGGCTATCGCTTGACTCAGCAAGTGGCCAACGCCGCGTGATGCTTTCTTCAAGGGTTGAGAAAACCAATTCCTGGCTGCTTTCCCGGGTGAGTGCCCGGGTGCTGACGGCTGCCGCAGGTGGTGTCTTGGGCTGGTGGTTTGGCGAGCGGGTGGGGCACCCAACGATGCTGGCCCTGCTGTGCGCCGCGTCCGCCGTGCTGGCCCTCTCGGTGCTTGACACGCTGAAGGGCTACCAGATCCTGGACTGGCTGCGCACGCCGGAAGCCAATGCCCCTGAAATGCCGGGTTTGTGGGGAGAGATCGCGCATCGGGTGCAACGTGTTATCCGGCAACGCGACCAGCTCATCGCCGAAGAACGGCGTCGCCTGGAGCAGTTCCTCTCGGGCATTCAGGCTTCGCCCAACGGTGTGATCCTGCTGGACGAGACCGAGCACATCACCTGGATCAGCACCGTCGCGGCCGACCATTTCGGGCTGGATCCTGTCCGCGACTTGCACCAGCGCGTGACGAACCTGGTTCGGCAACCCACCTTTGTCCAGTATTTGCAGGCGGGCGACTACCGCGAGCCCGTGAAATGCCTCATGCCGCGCGGTGGGCTGGATTACCTGTCCCTGCAGGTCAGGCAGTATGGCGACGGCCTCAAGCTGATCCTGTCGCAGGACATCACCGAGCGGGAGCGCTCCGACGCCATGCGCCGTGACTTCGTGGCCAATGTGTCCCACGAGATCAGAACGCCGTTGACGGTGCTCAATGGCTTCATTGAAACGATGGGGTCCTTGCCCTTGACCGAGGTGGAGCGAGCCCGTGTGATTGCCTTGATGGCCCAGCAGGCCGATCGGATGCAGAGCCTGGTGGCCGACCTGCTCACGCTGGCTCAGATCGAAGGCAGTCCCAGGCCTTCGTCTGACCGCTGGATCAAGGTGGCGGGCCTGATGCAGCGGCTTGAAAACGACGCGCTTGGCCTGTCACGAGGGCGCCATGCCTTGTCGTTTTCATTGGATGAACCGGGCCAGCAGGCCGACATCGCTGGCGTGGAAAGCGAATGGCTCAGTGCCATGGGCAACCTGGTTTCCAATGCCGTGCGCTATACCCCGGATGGCGGTGCCATCCACGTGCGGTGGGTTACCCTGCCTGAAGGTGGTGGCGAATTCAGCGTGCAGGACAGCGGCATCGGCATCGATCCGGAGCACATCCCTCGCCTGACCGAGCGCTTTTACCGCGTGGACGGCAGCCGTTCTCGCGAAACCGGAGGGACCGGCCTGGGCCTGTCCATCGTCAAGCACGTGGCGCAACGCCATGGCGGCGAATTGCGCATCACCAGCGAAGCGGGCAAGGGCTCGACCTTCACTTTGTCGGTGCCCACGGCGCGCGTGCGTCTGGTCTGATCAGATCAGGGCGCCCGGCGATAAATTGCCACTGACTCGGAGTTCTGTGTCCGCTGGTTCTCGCGGGCAACACGGCGCCAACCCGGGAAGCTGGGTGCGGTCTGTTTGGCCGGCAAGCTATAGATCAGCACCGGACAGCTCCTGGGCACAGAAGCGGGAGGCGTGAGGCCATCGACCCGATAACGCCCGAAGTATTCAAGCCCGGTCAGCAAGCCGGTTGAGGCGTTGGGCGCAGCGATGCAGGTACCCACAGGCACGTGGCGCTTGATGCGGTTGACCAGCAAGCGGTAGCTGAGTGATTGGTCCAGCGGTGGCAGTAGCAAGGTCATGGCCAGCAGCCAGCACAGGGCGACACCCCCGGCTGGCAGCACCAGGCTCTTCCAGAGGGCGTGAGACTGGCGGGCGGTGCGCCAGCGCACCAGCGCCAGCCACGCGGCCGTGGCCATGGCGCCCAAGATGAGCAAAGGCCAGGAAAAATCAGTGGCATAGCCGGGCACCAGTTTGGCGACGTTGCCAGCCATCTTGGCCGGCACACCGGTGTACATGGCGCCGTAGTGCAGCCAGATCAACAGTGCCGCCGTGGTGAAGAAGAACACCGAAAACCAATCGATGGCCGAACCCAGGCTGCGCTGCAAGATGGGCAAGGCGAAAGCAGCCAGCACGGCCAAAGCCGGCAGCGCCTGCAACAGGGCTCGGTCATTGGCGTCCATGACGATGCATGCGGCAAAGCCCACCAGCGCTGAGAACAGTGGCACGGCAATGTGCCTACGCGCCACCTGGCGCCGCCAGTGCCAGACCGTCAGGGCGGCCAGTGGCAACACCGGCCAGGTGAACCAGGTGAACAGGCGCAGTGTTCTGCCAATGCCAGACCACGTGTCGATGCGCAGGGCCCATCCTGGCAGGCCGGCGGAACTCAAGGCACTGGCCAAAGCCGCCGCCAGCAGTCCGCTGGCCGCCACCCAACGCATGTGCGAACGCATGACCACATCGTCAGACAAGGAACAGATCAGCATGCCAGCCGCGGCCAGTTCAACAGCAACGGTGGGGCTGCCGCTGGCCGCCATCACGGGCAGGCAAACCAGGGTGGCCAAACGGCTCTGCCAGGGCCGGAAAGCCGCCGCGGCCAAGCCGTACATGAACAAGGCACTGCCAGCCAGTTGCAACAGTTCAGGGGTGGTTTCATGGCCAAGCTGCAGCAAGCCCAAGCTGGCAATCAGCGCCAGCACAGAGCCATCGGCCACGGCACGCGCGTAGTCCTGCGGGAGCGCCTCGCCCCCAAAAGCCAAAGGCAAAGGTTGGGCGGCCTTGGTGCGTGCCAGGTGGTAGGTGGCGTACCAGGTGAGGCTCAGCACCGACGCCAGCAGCAATGCAAATGGGATGCGCGCGGCAAGGGCCGGGTCCAGCCATGGGTCAAGCAAGGCGATGAATGCGCCACCCAGCCAATAGGGGAGGATGCCGCCGCCAGTGGGCAGGACGCCGCCCACATTGGGATGCAGCCAGGAAGCCTGACCCTCGGCCATGCTCCACATGTGGCCGAACGACGCGATGTCGATGCCTTTCCAGGGGTCGCGGCCAAACAGGCCGGGCAGCACGTAGGCGACGCAGAACAGCAGCAGTGCCCAGCGGGGCAACCGCTTCACGGCTTTCTGGGTCACCAGCGCGGGGGTGACAGCCTGGGATGAGGTGCTCATTCGGTGGTGTGTCAGCGCATCAGCGCAAAATCAGCGCAAATAAAAAGGGCAGCCGAAGCCGCCCTTTGATCAGTGATTGAATCAGCAGGCGTGCTATTCCGAATCCGGAGGCACATCCTGACAGAACAATTACTTCTTGAGGTGCGCAAACTTGTTGCGGAACTTCTCGACACGGCCGCCCAGGGAGTCGATGCTCTTTTGGGTGCCGGTGTAGAAAGCGTGCGATTCGCTCGAGGTTTCCAGCTTGAACAGCGGCAGTTCGCGGCCGTCTTCCATCTTGATGGTTTCGCGGGCAGGCGAGCATGAACGAGTCACGAACTTGAAGCCGTTGGACTGGTCCACGAAGCAAACGTCGCGGTAGTTGGGGTGAATGCCGTCTTTCATCTTCTAACCTTCATGTGCTGTTGAGAATCGGAAGCCACGCGGCACCATGCACGCGCACTTTCCTCTCAGCCGGAAAACCCGAGATTATATATCAACCACCACGACGCATCAAATCGAAGAATTCGTGGTTATTTTTGGTGGACTTCATTTTGTCGAGGATGAATTCCATCGCTTCGATTTCGTCCATCGGGTAGAGCAATTTGCGCAGAATCCAGCTTTTTTGCAGGATATCGGGCTTGAGCAGCAGTTCTTCGCGGCGCGTGCCCGACTTGTTCAGCAAGATCGAGGGGTAAACGCGCTTTTCGGACATGCGGCGATCCAGGTGGATTTCGCAGTTGCCGGTGCCCTTGAATTCTTCGTAGATCACTTCGTCCATGCGGCTGCCGGTGTCGACCAGGGCGGTGCCGATGATGGTGAGCGAGCCACCTTCTTCGATGTTGCGCGCCGCGCCGAAGAAGCGCTTGGGACGCTGCAGGGCGTTGGAATCGACACCGCCGGACAGCACCTTGCCGGAGGACGGCAAGACGTTGTTGTAGGCGCGGGCCAGGCGGGTGATCGAGTCCAGCAGGATGATCACGTCCTTTTTCAGCTCGACCAGGCGTTTGGCGCGTTCGATCACCATTTCGGCGACTTGAACGTGGCGCTGAGCGGGCTCGTCGAACGTGGAGCTGATGACTTCGCCGCGCACGGTGCGCTGCATTTCGGTCACTTCTTCAGGGCGTTCGTCGACCAACAGCACGATGACGTGGACGTCAGGGTAGTTGTTGGTCAGCGCGTGCGCCAAATTCTTCATCATCACCGTCTTGCCGCTCTTGGGCGGGGCGACGAGCAGGGCGCGCTGGCCTTTGCCCAGGGGCGCGATCAGGTCGACGATGCGGCTGGTGATGTTTTCTTCGGTCTTGATTTCACGTTCGAGCTTGAACTGCTCATCGGGGAACAGTGGCGTCAAGTTCTCGAACATGATCTTGTTCTTGTTGACGTCGGGCGACAGGCCATTGACCCGGTCGACCTTCACCAACGCGAAGTAGCGCTCGCCATCCTTGGGCACCCGCACTTCGCCTTCGACCATGTCGCCGGTGTGCAGGTTGAAGCGCCGCACCTGGCTGGGCGACAGGTAGATGTCGTCCGTGCTGGCCAGGAAGCTCATGTCGAGGGCGCGCAGGAAGCCGAAGCCGTCGGGCAGCACTTCGAGGACGCCGTCCCCGAAGACTTGCTCGCCCGCCTTGGCGCGCTTTTTCATGATGGCGAACATCAACTCCTGCTTGCGCATGCGGGAGATGTTCTCGAGCTCAAGGGCTTCTGCCATCGCCGTCAATTCGGTGATGTGCAAAGCCTTCAGTTCTGAAAGATGCATGGATTGGGACCCTGTGCGAAAACCTTCAAGTTGCCGCGCTCGATGGCGAACTGCGAAACCTGAGGATCAGATCGTGGGTGAATTCGTGGGGGTAGACAAAATGGTCAACGAGGACCAGACGCTTTTGTCAGGGGCACACAGTGCGGGGCCTGTGGCACCCGCCGGGCGGTCGTTGACTACCCGGCTTGACGAGAACCAGCTGCAAGAATATCAGCTGGTTGACGCATTATAGGAAGGAAACGCCAATAAATTAAAGATTGGCGTCGACGAAAGCGGTGAGCTGGGCCTTCGACAGCGCGCCGACCTTGGTGGCCGCCAGTTGGCCGCCCTTGAAGATCATCAGCGTGGGGATGCCGCGGATGCCGAACTTGGCAGGCACGTCACGGTTCTGGTCCACGTTCATCTTGGCGACGTTGAGGCGACCGCTGTAATCGGTGGCCAGTTCGTCCAGGATGGGGGCGATCATCTTGCAAGGACCGCACCATTCAGCCCAGTAGTCAACCAGCACGGGTTGGGCCGATTGAAGGACGTCTGAATCGAAAGATGCGTCAGAAATGTGTTTGATCAGGTCGCTGCTCATGGAACTATCCTTGGTGACTCCGGCGGTGCGTGAACTGCAAAATAACCACCAGAATGGTTGAGAAGATTCTGACACAGAAGATGTGGCCGCTGCAGCAGGCCACAAGAGACCATCACCCTATGACCGTCATAGCCAGTATCGAAAATGAAGTTTTGTCGCCCACGACATGGCCCTGGGCGCAGGGATCTGCGGCACGGAAATGCTGGGATGACTGGGCCATCACGGTGGCACGGTGGTGCGCTGACAACGCTTTGAGCGCACGTGACGTGGTGGTGCTGTTGCCGGTGGGGGCTTTGCTGCCGGTGGCTCGGCATGCCTGGGCGCGGGCAGTGGGAGGATGGCTGCCGCAGATCGAAACGGTGCCGACCTTGGCCCAATCGTTGGCCTGGGCGCAAGAGCCTCAGGCCTCGTCACCAATGAACGCGGAGTTGGGCCCCCCACCCACGCTGGACGTCGTCCTGGACCGCCTGTTGGTGACCCAGGCTTTGGGCGCTCAGGCCTGGGGCCGGCAGTGGGCACAGCGCGATCGGCGAGCTTTTGAGCACGCGGTGTCGCAGGTGGTGGACTGTGCCCACTCATGGGTGCGCGTGGCGCAAGCCTGTCCGCCGCCACAGCGGCCTGCCTATTGGGCCAAGTGCCGAGATGCACTGAACTTGGCCCAAGCGGCCAACACAGGTCCAGGCGCGCGCGAGCGGCTGTTGATGGCCTGGGCATTGGAGTGGGCCGCCAGCAGCGACGATGGCCTGTGGGCCACGGATGCATTGTTCGGCCATCACGCGGCCGCCTGGGTTGGCGTGACGGCCGGCGAGACCGTGGTGCCCGGCAGTGAGTCGTCAGTGATGTTGGCGGTGCTCAAGCAGGCCGCGCTGTCCGGTGTGCCCGCCTTGTGGATGAACGCCGAAGCGGTGGCGACACCGAGCGGGGACGTGATCGTCCCGGCGTTGGCCCGTTGCAGTGACTTTGAAGACGAGGCCCAGCAAACCGCAGCCTTGGTGCTGACGGCGGTTCAAGACGCGCGAGCCTCGGCGGGTGATCCGGTGGCCTTGATTGCCTTGGACCGCAGCTTGATCAGGCGTGTGCGCGCCTTGCTGGAGGGCGCGGGTGCCACCCTGTCGGATGAGACCGGTTGGAAGTTGTCCACCACGCGCGCCGGCGCGGCGGTGACCCGCATGCTGGCAGCATCGCAACCGCGCGCGTCCACCGACGACTTGCTCGATTGGCTCAAGTCGGGGTGGGTAAAGTGGGCCGAGTTTGAATCAGATTTTGAAATGGACGAGGCCGTGGCCGCCCTGGAAAGCTGGTGCCGCCGCCATGGTCTTCTGGCTGCCTGGGGGCTGTCGGAGCAAGGCCCGGGCGCCACCACAGACCTGCTGCCGCAAGGGCGCCAGGCCATGCCCGCGCCTGCCCAAAAGCTGTGGGCCAGGGCCCAGCAGACAGCGCAACTCCTGGCGCCTTTGTGGACCCAAGGCCGGGCTCCGTTGTCGACCTTGTTGGCGCAACTGGCGGAGGCTTTGAAGGATTGCGGCGCATGGCAGGCCTTGTTGGACGACGTGGCCGGCGCCTCGGTGTTGGAGGCTTTGCGTTTGAGCGTCGAGAATGGCGCTGCCGTCCCGGCCTGGCCCATGGTGGCCAAAGATTTGCGCATGGATGGCCACGGTCTGAGCCGCTGGGTGGACCAGGTCTTGGAGGAGTCCAGCTTCAGGCTGGAGTCAGCGGCGGCAGGCGATGCCAAGGTGGACGTGGTGGTGACGCCTTTGACGCGCGCTGTGCTGCGTCCCTTCAGCGCCGTGGTGATGCCGGGGACGGACGAAGGGCAACTGGGGGCGTCGAATAGGGTGCCAGGTTGGGTGCATGGCGCCTTGGCCGAGCAAATGGGTCTGCCAAGCAAAACCACCAGCCGCGATGCGCAGTGGGCTTCGTTTGCACTGTTGATGGCGCAGCCTGAGGTGTCATGCCTGTGCCGCGAGGCCAATGGGCGCGAGCCCCTGGAACCCAGCCCGTGGTTCGAGCGGTGGTCATTGCGCACCGGCCTGGCCTTGCGCGATGAGAAGGACATGCGACTGCCACAAACAGTGCCGGCTTCGCCAGTGTTCATGCCACGTCCAACACTCAGGTCCGCGGCGCGGCCAGGTGAGGTCCCGCGCAATTTGAAGCTGCCTTTGCCTGGCCAGATCACCGCCACCTCTTACGAGTCGCTGCGGCAATGTCCCTACCGCTTCTTTGCCAGGCATGTGTTGAACCTTCGGCAACTGGATGAGCTGGAGGAAGGGGTGGACCGATCTGACTTCGGGGTTTGGCTGCATGCCGTGCTGCAGGGCTTTCACACCCGCCGTGATCAGGCCACTTCGGCCAAGCATGACGACGTGGCACTGTGGATTTCGGTCGCGCAGGAGGTGACGCGGGCACAGGGCCTGGACCGGGACGGTCGGCGTCCATTTTTTCTGCCTTTTGCCGCGACTCTGGGGCGGCTGGCTGAAAACTACGTGGCCTGGCTGAAGGGCCATGAAGCCCAAGGTTGGCGTTTTGCAAAGGCCGAGGAGGTGGTGCAGTGGCCCATGGCCCTGCGCAGCGAATTGGGTGAGGACGTGGCCGTGACGCTGCACGGCCAACTGGACCGGCTGGACCGGCTGGAGCGTGGTGGTGAGGACACGGCTTGGACCGTGATCGACTACAAGACAGGTTCGCTTGATGCCCTCAAGCAAAAGGTGAAGCAGCCGCTGGAAGACACGCAATTGGCCTTCTATGCCGCCTTGGCCCAGCACGCATCGGCCACGGCAGACTTGGGCGACCCCATGCGCGTGACCTCGGCCATTGACGGCCTGTACCTCCAGATGGACGAAAAAGGCGTTCATCCAGTCGAGCATCCCCAGGTGATCGAGTCGGCGCAAGCCTTGGTGGAAGGGCTGCGCACTGACCTGACGCGCTTGCTGGACGGCGCGGCCATGCCTGCGCTGGGCGAAGGCGTGGCTTGTGACTATTGTGAGATGCGCGGCCTGTGTCGGCGTGACCACTGGTCCTTGACGGAGTCCTCGCGATGAACTTGGCCGCTTACCGAATCAACGACCAGCCTGTACCGCGCGAGCGCTTTTACCAGGTGGCCTGCGACCCACGGCGCAGTGTGGTGGTCGAGGCCTGTGCCGGGGCTGGCAAGACCTGGATGTTGGTCTCGCGCATCTTGCGTGCCTTGCTGGACGGTGTGGCGCCTTCGCAGATCCTGGCCATCACCTTCACACGCAAGGCGGCTGGCGAGATGCGCGAGCGGCTGCACGAATGGCTGCGCGAGTTTGCCCAGGCCGATGATGCCGAACGCTGCAAGCAACTGGTGATGCGTGGCATGTTGCCCGAGCAAGCCCAGCAGGCCTCGCCCGCCTTGGCTGATTTGTACCGACAGTGGTTGGAAGATGGCCGGGGCGTGGAGATCCACACCATCCACGGCTGGTTTTCGCGCCTGGTGCGCGCGGCGCCTTTGGATGCGCTGGCCGAACTGGGTTTGCCCCCTGAATTGAACCTGATCGAAGACACGGGGGAGCTGTGGCCTGAGTTGTGGGGGCGACTCCTTCGGCGCATGGACACCCAGCAGTCGGCGCCGGAGCTGGATGCTTTCGTGTCCCTGGTGCGCGATGTGGGCCGGTTCAACCTCGAGTCGTGGCTGCAATCGGCCCTGTCCAACCGGCTGGAAATCACCTTGGCCGACCAGGCTGGGCATCTGCAAGGCAGTGTCAAATCGGTGGAGGAGTGGTCGGCGCAATGGTCGGGCGTGGTTGATCCACGCGAGGCATTGTTGAAGGCCTCTGTCAAGGATCAGTTGTGGGCTTTGGCCAAGTTGTTGTGCCAGGCCAAAGGCGCGAAGGCTCAGGCAGCCGGGTTCCACATGGAGCAAGCCTTGGGGCAAGCGGATGTGGCTGCCCAATACGAAGGTTTGCGCCATGCCTTGTTCACCGACAAAGGTCCGCGCAAGCAACTGGGCGAGTTTGACGAGCTGGCCTGGGCCGTGGCCTGGTTGTCGGACCTGGCCCTGGCGGTTGAGCAAGCCCAGGCCCATTCGCTGCACCAGCGCATGTGCCTTTTGGCGCGCGCGCTCTTCGAGGAATACGCCAGCCTGAAAGTGCAGCAGGGGCTGGTGGACATGGTTGACCTGGAGCTGGCCGCGTCGCACCTGTTGAGCGACTCCTCGGTGGCCGGCTGGATTCAGGAACGCCTGGACACGCAAGTGCGGCAGCTGTTGATGGACGAATTCCAGGACACCAGCCCCCTGCAATGGCAGACGATGAAGTCGTGGCTGGGCGGTTATGCGGGGGCGGGCGGAGGCGCGAGCGGCCGACAATCGATGCAGGTGTTCCTGGTGGGTGACCCCAAGCAAAGCATCTACCGTTTCAGGCGGGCGGACCCACGTGTGTTTGAGGCCGCCAAGCATTTTGTGCTGGATGGCCTGCAGGGCGATCTGCTGTCGTGTGACCACACCCGCCGCAATGCACCGGGTGTCATCGAGGTTCTGAACAAGGTGATGGGCAGCGCCGTGGAACAAGGCGCTTTCAGCGGCTTTCGGCCGCACACCACCGAGTCGCAAGAGGTGGCCAGGGTGTCGGTGCTGCCGGACGTTGTTCGCCCACCCAGCGAGCCGCGTGCTCAGGCCGTTGACATGGCCTGGCGTGACACCTTGGTCGAGCCCCGCGAAGAGCCCGATTCATCGCTCAAGCAGCTGGAAGCCGAGCACGTGGCGCAGGCCATTGGCGAGTTGATCCGCGTGCAAGGTCTGCAACCCGAAGACATTTTCGTGCTCAGCCGCAAACGTGCCACGCTGGCCTGGGTGGGCCTGGCGCTTCAAGCCCAGGGCGTGCCCTATGTGGCGCCTGAAGACACCAAGCTCATCGAGACGCCTGAAGTGCGCGACTTGGTGGCCTTGGTTGAAGCCCTGGTGTCGCCCCAAAATGACCTGGCTTTGGCGCACGCCTTGCGCAGCCCGGTGTTTGGCTGGTCGGATGACGAGGTGATGGCATTGGCGGCCCGTGCCCGGGTGCTGGGTGGCACTTGGTGGAACGCGCTGATGACCTGGCCTGATGCCAGCGAGTCGGTGGTGCATTCGGCCCGTTTGTTGGCGCGTTGGCAGGCACTGGCCCGGCAAGCGCCGCCACACGATCTGCTGGAAGCCATGCTGACCGAAGGCGGCGTCCGCGAGCGCTGGGTGGCGGCTGTGCCGGCTGCGATGCGGGGGCAGGCCATGGCTCACATCAATGCCTTGCTGGCCCAAAGCCTGGACATGGACGGCGGCCGGGATGCCACGCCATACCGGTGGGTCAGGGCGCTCAAGCGCTTGCCGCAGGCTTTGCCTGCCCGTGTGCACCCAGGCGCGGTTCAGTTGTTGACCATCCACGGGGCCAAGGGCCTGGAGGCGCGGGCGGTGTTCATCGTGGACGCCGATGCGCAAGAAGGGCGCCCGAACAACCACACCGTGATGGTCGATTGGCCTGAAAGCGAGGCGCGCCCGGTGAGTTGCGCCTTCATCCGCTCTGAGGCCAACCCTCCACCCAGCCTGAGCCTGTCCATGGACCAGGAGCGCGCGGCCCAACGGCGCGAAGAGCTCAATGCCCTGTACGTGGCCTTGACGCGGGCCCGGGAACAACTGGTCTTCAGCCGCACGGAGCCTCGCACCAGCAACAAGCACGGCAGTTGGTGGCAACGCCTGATGGATTCGCAAGCCGTGGGCGAGGCGCATGTCTGGACGCCCCAAGCGCCCGTGGAGGCCGCTCTCGGCCCAACGAACACTGGCCTGCCAACGCCACCTGATGCTCGTCTGGCTATGTTGCCTGCCTTGACGGCCCGCCCCCCCGGCGCTGATTCATTCACGCCGCCAGCCGTGTTGGAAGAGAGCGCCATGTTGGGCCAGATCGTTCACAAGGCCTTGGAATGGCTGACCCTGTTGGCCAGCGGCAACCGGACTGCGCCTCGCGTGCGGCAAGCGATCCAGGCGGCGGGTCAAACGCTGTCCGCGCCCTCGGCATTGACGGATCGTGCTGAGCCCTTGGTGGCCAGGATTTTGGCCAGTGAAGAGTTGGCCGCCTGGTTGGACCCCGGCCAGCTGGCCTGGGCCGGCAACGAGGTGGGGCTGGTGCACAGCGGCCAGAACTTGCGGATCGATCGCCTGGTGGCGCGGGATTCTGCCGCTGGAAGGGAGTGGTGGGTGCTGGACTACAAGCTCCAACATCGGCCGCAGGAACTGCCGGCTTATCAAGCCCAATTGCGCCAGTACGTGGAAGCGGTGTCGGCTTTGCAGCCCGGAGATACCGTGCGCGCGGCTTTCATCACCGGGGACGGGCGGCTGGTCGAAATGGTTTAAAAAAGACCGTCTTCCCGCCTTTTGAAACAGTTTCACCCTTGCGCAACTGCGGTTCAATCGGTCATACCGGGGAGATGTGTCACCCCATGAAAAAAGCACTTGTCATCGCCCATGGCCGTCATCACGCCACCTTCGTCACCGCCGGTTCCGCATTTTGGCCGCTTTGAGTTGCGCCAATTGCTCAGCCGTACGCTGTCGGCGACCACGTGGCGGGCGATGGATCCGAGGTTGCAGCACGAAGTGGTGCTGTGCGTGCCACGTGCGCAGCCTCGTCCGCCCAAGGAGTTGGAGGCATGGCACCAGGATGTTCAAGCCGCTGCCCGCCTGAAGCACCCGCGGCTGGCCGATGTGCTGGAAATCAGCATCCAGGATGGCTGGCCCTTCGTCAGCGCTCACCGTGGGAGCGGTGTCTCGCTGCTTGAACGCCTGGCCTCAGGGCCACAGCCCACCTTGGTGGAGATGGTGGGCTGGATGGTGGACGTGCTGGAAGGCCTGGCTTATGCGCACGAGGCCGGCGTGGCCCACCGTGATCTGGGCCTGCACAACGTGTTGATCGACAACCAAGGACGGGCCAGCTTGGTCGGCCTGGGCGTGGGTTTCATGGCGGAAGTGCCCGGCAAACCCCGGGCCGTGGCCGGCTTGCAGCAGCAGCGGGCCGACGCAGAACACGATGTGCTGATGGCGGGCTTGCTGATGTACCGCTTGTTGGCCGGCGGGCCCGCGCTGGACGATCCCGATCTTTGCAGCGCCGCTCAACGCGTTGGGCGCGAGATCGTGCGCCTGCCCTGGTCGGCAACCCAGCCGGTGCCCGATACCCTGCGGGCCATCGTGAACCGATCCACCGACCGCCAGCAGCGCCAGCGCTATCTGAACGCGCGCACCCTGCTGGCCGCCTTGCAAGGCTGGATCAAGACCAATGAGCAGGAGTCGGGCGGCCCCTTGGCCTTGTTGATCGACCGACTGAACACGGTGGGCAGTTTACCCAGCCGACCGCGCATGGGCCGTGCATTCAACCAGTCGCTGGGCAAGGACAACCTGCGCGTGGACGACATTGTTGATGTCATCGCCAAGGACCCCGGCCTGGTGTGGGAGTTGCTGCGCAGCGTGAACACGGCGCGTTTTCAAACAGGGATCAGCGATGACCACGTGACCACCATCACCCGATCCGTGGTGCTGATGGGTCAACTCGGTTTGCGCAATGTGTCTTCGGTGTTGCGTCCTTGGCCGGGCGCGTTGGCGGTGGCCGAGTCAAAAGCCGGGCCTGATGCACCCACACCTGCGGCCCAGACCGCCCTTGAAAACGAGCTGCGCCGCACTTGCATCGCGGGGCACATCGCCCGCCTGCTGGCCCCGTTCTCCATCAGCGACGAAGAAGCCCTGGTCGCCGCCATCTCGCAGCGCCTGGGGCATTTGCTGGTGCGCTATCACTTTCCCGACGAGGCTGCCCAGATTGACCGGCTCATGCAACCCGGGCCACCACCCGATGCAACCAGCCCCCCCACGCCTGGGATGAACATGGAAGCCGCCGCTGGTGCCGTGCTGGGTGTCGACATGGAGGAGTTGTCGATCGCCGTGATGCGTTATTGGGGCATGGACGACAAGTTGCAGCAGGCAGCGCGTCCCTTGAACAAGTCATCGCCCGTGCGCCGACCCGATGACCGGGAAGAGACGCTGCGCGCGGTGGCCAGCCTGGCCAATGAGCTCACCACGGCCGTGGGTGCCGAACCAGCACGCGCGCAAGCCCAGTTGAACCATTGCTTCACGCGCTACGCCCGCGCCCTGGGCTTGAGCTTCAAGGATTGCCAGGAAGCGCTCGAGACTTCGGTGCGCCTGGTGGACGCGCCCGTGGCGTCTGCCAAAACCGGTCAATAAGCGGGTTAATTCTTGAGCGCCAGTGCGCAGTCGGTCACCAGTGCCGGCCCCTGGTAGATCAAGCCTGTGTAGACCTGAACCAGGTCGGCCCCCGCGTCGCGTTTGGCACGCGCGTCGGCCCCGCTCATGACCCCGCCCACGCCGATGATGGGAAAGCGCGGGCCCAAGGCGGCGCGCAACTGGCGGATGACCTGGTTGCTGGCCTCGAACACGGGCGCGCCACTCAGGCCGCCAGCTTCTTCTGCATGCGCCATGCCTTTGACGGCCTCGCGGCTGATCGTGGTGTTGGTGGCGATCACGCCATCGATGCCGTTGTTCTGCAAGGTGGCCGCGATCACACCCACCTGGGTCTCGTCCAGATCAGGCGCGATCTTCACGAACATGGGCACGTGGCGCTTGTCGCGTGCCATCAAGGCTTGGCGGCGGGTTTGCAATGCGCCCAACAGGCGGTCAAGCGCCTCGTCGCTTTGCAGGCTGCGCAGGTTCTGCGTGTTGGGCGACGAGATGTTCACTGTCACGTAATCGGCCCAGGGGTAGACGCCCTCCAGGCCGATCAGGTAGTCGTCTACCGCGTTCTCGATGGGGGTACTGGCATTCTTGCCGATGTTCAAGCCCAGGATGCCGCCCTGCGTGCGGAAACGCGCGCGCCGCACATTGTTCACGAAGGCATCCAGGCCATCGTTGTTGAAACCCAGGCGGTTGATCAGCGCATTGGCCTGCGGCAGCCGGAACATGCGGGGCTTGGGATTGCCGGGCTGCGGCTTGGGGGTGACCGTGCCCACCTCGACGAAGCCAAAGCCCATGGCGCCCAGGCCGTCGATGCACCGACCGTTTTTATCCAGTCCAGCGGCCATGCCGATGCGGTTGGGGAACTTCAGCCCAGCGATCTCGACCGGATCGCTGACCCGGCTGGCGCCCCAGGCGCAGTCCAGCGGCGTGTTTTGAAACCGTGCCAGGGCGCCCATGGTCAGTTCGTGGGCAACTTCCGGGTCCAGATTGAACAGGACGGCGCGGGACAGGGCGTAGGGAATCAGGGGCATGGACAAACAAAAGCGAAGGGGCACGCCAGGGCGCAGGTCGTGCATTGTCCCAGATTGGCGGGGCGGAAATCGGCGCGGCGCCTATGGCAAACTGCGCCCCCTGATCGATGCGATGCGATCGCATTTTTTCTGGTTTCTCCCTAGGGCACCCGCTTGAACAAGATCCTGATGCAAATCGCGGCCGAACTGAAGGTTCGGCCTGCCCAAGTCAACGCCGCCGTCGAGCTGCTGGATGGCGGCGCCACCGTGCCCTTCATCGCCCGTTACCGCAAGGAAGCCACCGATGGCCTGGACGACACGCAGTTGCGCGACCTGGAAGCGCGCCTGACCTACCTGCGCGAGCTGGAAGACCGCCGCGAGGCCGTCATCAAGAGCATTGACGAGCAAGGCAAGCTCACGCCCGAGCTGCGCGCCGCCATCGAGGCCGCCCCCACCAAGCAAGAGCTGGAAGACCTGTACCTGCCATACAAGCAGAAGCGCCGTACCAAAGCCATGATCGCCCGCGAAGCCGGCATCGAGCCGCTGGCCGACAAGCTGTTCGCCGATCCATCGTTGGATCCGCAAGCTGAAGCCGCAGCTTTCATCAACGCCGACGGCGGCTTTGCCGACACCTTCGCCGTGCTCGATGGCGTGCGCGACATCCTCTCCGAGCGCTGGGCCGAAGACGCCACCCTGATCGGCAAGATGCGCGACTGGTTGTGGGAAGAGGGCCTGTTCAAGTCCAAGCTGATGGACGGCAAGGACGAGCAAAACCCGGATGTGTCCAAGTTCCGCGACTATTTTGACTACGATGAGCCCATCCGCACGGTGCCCTCGCACCGCGCCCTGGCCGTGTTCCGTGGCCGCACCCTTGAATTTCTGGATGCCAAGCTGGTGCTCGACGAAGAGATCGTGCCCGGCCAACCCACGATGGCCGAAGGCCGCATCGCCCGTCACCTGGGCTGGAGCCACAGCAAGCGCGCGTCGGACGACCTCATTCGCAAGACCATCGGCTGGACCTGGAAGGTCAAGCTGAGCCTGAGCCTGGAGCGCGACTTGTTCTCACGGCTGCGCGAAGACGCTGAAAAAACCGCCATCAAGGTTTTTGCAGAAAACCTGCGCGATCTGCTCCTGGCCGCGCCCGCCGGCAAGCGCGTGGTCATGGGCCTGGACCCCGGCATTCGCACGGGCGTGAAGGTGGCCGTGGTCAGCGACACCGGCAAGGTGCTCGACACCAGCACCGTCTACCCGCACGAGCCGCGCAAGGACTGGGAAGGCTCGATCCACACCCTGGGCCGCTTGTGCGCCACGCACGGCGTGAACCTGATCGCCATTGGCAACGGCACCGCCAGCCGCGAGACCGACAAGCTGGCCGCCGACCTCATCAAGCGCATCCAG
The DNA here is from genome assembly GCF_918741295.1 of Aquabacterium sp. CECT 9606. Lineage (GTDB taxonomy): Bacteria > Pseudomonadota > Gammaproteobacteria > Burkholderiales > Burkholderiaceae_C > Aquabacterium. The sequence goes on along the minus strand of NZ_CAKKNB010000003.1, from coordinate 379,425 downwards.
CAATTGGCACCCGGCACCATGATTGAGAAGGTCGTGGTGTCCGAGGCCGGCGCTTCGGTTTACTCGGCCTCCGAGTTCGCCAGCAAGGAGTTGCCCGACCTGGACGTGAGCCTGCGCGGCGCCGTGTCCATCGCCCGCCGCCTGCAGGACCCGCTGGCCGAACTGGTCAAGATCGACCCCAAGAGCATTGGCGTGGGCCAGTACCAGCACGACGTCAACCAGAGCGAGATGGCCCGCACCCTGAGCGCCGTGGTCGAAGACTGCGTGAACTCCGTGGGCGTGGACCTGAACACCGCCTCGGCGCCGCTGCTGTCGCGCGTGTCGGGCCTGAGCACCACGGTGGCCAACAGCATCGTGCGTTGGCGCGATGCGAACGGCGCCTTCAAGAACCGCAAGCAACTGATGGACGTGGCTGGCCTGGGCGCCAAAACGTTCGAGCAGGCCGCGGGCTTTTTGCGCATCCGCGATGGCGACAACCCGCTGGACATGTCGGGCGTGCACCCCGAAACCTATCCCGTCATCGAGAAGATGATCGCGGCTTCAGGCAAGCCCATTGGCGAGCTGGTGGGCCGCTCTGACGTGATCCGCACGCTGCGGCCCGAGGCGTTTGCCGACGAGAAGTTCGGCATCGTCACCGTCAAGGACATCCTGACCGAGCTGGAAAAGCCAGGCCGCGATCCACGTCCCGACTTCAAGGTGGCGCGTTTCAATGATGGCGTGGACGACATCAAGGATCTGCAAGAGGGCATGGTCCTGGAAGGCACGGTCAGCAACGTGGCGCAGTTCGGCGCTTTTGTCGATCTGGGCGTGCACCAGGACGGCCTGATCCACGTCAGCCAGTTGGCCAACAAGTTCGTGAACGACGCGCGCGAAGTGGTCAAGACTGGCGACATCGTGAAGGTGAAGGTGCTGGAGGTGGACTTGGCCCGCAAACGCATTTCGCTGACCATGAAGCTGGACACGGCCATGCCAGCCAAGGGCGCGGCGGGCAAGGGTGACAACAACTACCGGCCGGCGGCGCGCAATGAACGCTTCAATGCGCCGCGTGGCGGGTCATCGAATGCTCAACCTCAGGAGCAATCGGCCATGGCGGCGGCGTTTGCAAAGTTGCAGGCCAAGCGCTGAGTCGGGCAAAAAGCGCTTGGGATGCAAAAAAGGGAGCCGAGGCTCCCTTTTTCGATCAAGCCTTCAGCGACCGCTGTTGGCGACGACGCACCGCCACGCCCACCAGCCCCAAGCCCACCAGGGCCATCAGGTAAGTGTCGGTCTCGGGCACCGCGGCGGCCTGAACGGTCAACCCGCCAAACGTCACGGTGTTCGAATAGTAGGGAATGTTGGCCAGGTTGGTGGGATCGTCCGTGCGAACGAAATCAAACGCCAGGCGACCTTGAAAAGTTGGCAGCTCGGCGGGCAGGGCGCTGTCGCTCAGGAAGTTGAAAGCGCCGCCACCCACACCACCGATCCAGTACAGGCGAACGTTGTGCAGGGTGTAGTTGCCCAGCGTGAAGCCTTGCAGCTGGCGGTCGTAGTCGGCGGGCGTGGTGTTCGTGCCGGCCTTCACGGTGGGATCGGACGTCAGGGAAATGATGTCCAACATAGTGGCGCTGGGCACACCGGTGTTGGCATTACGGATACTGGCAGAGCCGGCGATGTCGGAAAATTGGTAGGCGCCCACGGAGCCGGTGAGGGTGCGAAAGGCCTGATCCGGCGATCCAGGTGTGGCATAGATGCTGTAGCCAGGCTCAAAACCGAGATCGCCAGACGAACCCAGCAAGGGCACGGTTTGGTCGTAGACGAACGAACCCGACACCGTCAGTCCGCTCAGCAAGTGGGTCAGTTCAGCAGGGCCGCCAATCGCGGCGCCCGTTGAAAAGGTGTACGACACAGGAGCGGCCATCGCGGGGGTGAGGCATGACAACCCTGCCGTCAGCAAGCCAGCGCACACGAATTTGTTCAACGACATGAAGTCAATCTCCCTGATTGGATGGTGAAAAAAACTCTTGGGATTATCTCTCGCGGGCCCAGGCGGGCGTCAACACCCAAGTGGGTGGCGGCCCCCAGCGCGCGCTTGGGCGCTGGAGTATCCTGGCAGCGATGTTCACCGAAAGCCTGACCCTTTACACCTTCGCCATGTCGCATTTCAGCGAAAAAATCCGCTGGACATTGGACGCTTCAGGCCTGAGCTTCACCGAGGTGGTGATGACGCCCACCTTGCACGTGGTGCCCGCCTTGCGCATGGGCGGACAGGGCGAAACCACCTTGCCCATCCTGGAGGTTCGCCAGGCCAATGGCGAGCTTGAGCACATTCAGGACAGCACCCAGATCCTGCAATGGCTGGACGAGCACCGAGGCCCATTGGCCGTGATGCCACGCCATCCGGGGCTGAGCGAAGACATCATGGGCATTGAAGAGCGTTTCGATGCCATTGGCAATGACGTTGCCCGGTACCTGTACCACGCGGCCTTGGACGACGACGCGCGGGTTCTGGCGATGTGGACCCAGCACGCCAATCGGCACCAGGCGCGCCTGGTCAGGTTGTTCTTCCCTCTGACGAAGTGGATCTTCAAACGGCGCTTGCGAATCAATGCCGAGGACGCTGCGCAATCGGCCTTGCGCATACAGCAAGCACTGGCCTGGCTGGATGGCCGCTTGAGTGATGGGCGCCAATACCTGGTGGGGCACCAGTTTTCAGTGGCCGACATCACCGCAGCCTCGATCCTGGCGCCGCTGGCGTGTCCAGACCAGCACCCCATCTATGGCACTGCGCAGTTCCGCCAGGGGGCGGGCCATTCGCCCACCTGGCTGGCCAACCGGCCTTGCGTTGAATGGGTGCGGCGCGTATACAAGGCCCATCGCACAGGCCAAGCCGGCCTGGAGGTTCAAGCTGTCGCTTGACGAAGACCACCATGAAAGCCTTGCATATCTACGCAGGCCCCGTTGCTCGCCGCCACATTGAACAGCATGGGCTGAACCCGGGCGACGTCCGTTTGATCCCGGCGGCGGCGGGTGGCCCCAAAGGTTTGATCCTGACCCACCTGGATCGCCAGTTGTTTGGGGAGTGGCTGGCCCCGACCCAACACACCCTGCATCTGGTTGGCGCCTCCATCGGCGCCTGGCGAATGGCCGCCGCCACCATGCCTTCGCCCGCCAAAGCCTTCCAGCGCCTGGCGCACGATTACGTTCACCAGCACTACGAGCCTGACGCCGGGCAGAAGATGCCGTCGCCCCAGCGCGTCAGCGCCAGCTTCGGCCAGGTGCTGGACACTTTCTTTGGCGCGGACACAGAGGGCATGCTGTCCCATCCTCGCTGGCGCCTGCATGTGGTCACGGCCCGCGGGCGGCAGCTTCTGCGCCCCGGAACACCCATGCGCACGCCCTTGGGTTTCGCGGGCCTGGCCCTGGGCAACGCCATGTCGCGCCGCAGCGTGGGCGCATTCCTGGAGCGCAATGTCTTTTCTTCGGCTGGTGAGGCCTTGCCCGTGGCTTTGAGCGACCTGCCCACCGCGCGTTGGGCACTGACCGCCGAGAATTTCAAGCCCGCGTTGCAGGCTTCATGCAGCATCCCTTTCTTGCTGGATGCCGTGCGCGACATCCCCGGGGCCACCCGTGGCGCGCACTGGGACGGGGGCCTGGTCGACTACCATTTCCACTGGAACTTCACCTCCATGGACAGCGGTCTGGTGCTCTATCCCCATTTCCAGCAATCAATCGTGCCGGGCTGGCTGGACAAGTCATTCAAGCGCCGCCACCTGCCCACGCCGGGTCTGAGCAACATGGTTTTGCTGGCGCCCAATCCCGAGTGGATTGCGCAATTGCCAGGCGGCAAATTGCCTGACCGCCAGGATTTCACCGCGCTGGATTTTTCTCAACGCGTGCGCCACTGGGGCGGGGCCGTGGCGGAAAGTGAACGCCTGGCGCAGGAGTGGGGCGATTGGTTGCACCGAGGCTGCCCCATCTCGGAAGTCCGGGCCCTGTGATCGCTACACTGGTTTCATGGACTCCACCGTCAGCCTGATGCTGATTGCCGCGCTCATCGCGGTCAGCGCTTTTTTCTCAACCGCCGAACTGGCCGTGGCCGCCTCGCGCCGCGTTCGCCTGCGCCAGATGCTGGAGCAAGGCGACGTGCGCGCCCAGCAGGTCATGCACGTGCAAGACCAACCCGGGGATTACTTCACCGTCATCCAGATCGGCCAGAACAGCGTGGCCATTCTCGGCGGCATCGTGGGCGAGGGCGCATTTTCCCCCTTCATCCAGATGATCTTGCGCACTTTCCAGGTCTCGCCCGAGCGGGCTGAAACTGCAGGGCTGTTGCTGTCTTTCGTCATTGTCACCAGCCTGTTCATCTTGCTGTCCGACCTGTTCCCCAAGCGCCTGGGCATGGTCGCGCCCGAGAAGGTGGCGGTCAGCGTGGTCGGCCCGATGCGGATCTTCCTCGCGGTCTTCAGGCCTGTGGTGTGGTTCTTCAGCCACCTGACGGACGCCTTGTTCAAGCTCCTGGGCCTGCCCACCCGGCGTGACGACAGCATCACCTCCGATGACATCCGCGCCATGGCCCATGCCGGCGCCGAAGCCGGTGTGCTGGCCGCCCGCGAGCACCAGGTCATTGAAAACGTGTTCGAGCTGGAAACCCGCACGGTGACCAGCGCCATGACCGGCCGCGAGCGCATCGTGCACTTCCTGCTGGACGACAGCGAGTTGCTGATCCGCGCCCGCATCGACCAATACCCGCACTCCACCTACCTGGTCTGCAAGGGCAGCATCGACCACGTGGTGGGTTATGTCGATTCAAAGCACCTGCTGAGCCGGGTGCTGAACTCGCTGCCCATCTCACTCGAAGCCGATGGCCTGATCAACAAGGTGCTGATCGTTCCCGATCGCCTGACCTTGTCCGAATTGCTGACGCAGTTTCGCCAAGCGCAAGATGACTTTGCCGTCATCGTCAACGAATACAGCCTGGTGGTGGGCATCATCACCATCAACGATGTGATGAGCACGGTGATGGGCGGCCTGGTGATCTCGATGGACGAGGAGCAGATCGTGCAGCGCGACGCCAATTCCTGGCTGATCGACGGCATGACGCCCATCCCGGACGTGATGCAAGCGCTGGAGCTTGACGATCTGCCCTTGCAGGAAGACTATGAAACCCTGGCCGGCTTCATGATGGTCATGCTGCGCCGCATCCCCAAACGCACCGATGTGGTGGTCTGGGGGGGCTTTCGCTTCGAGGTCATGGACGTCGACAGCTACAAGATCGACCAGGTGATGGTGACCAGGGAGCTTGCGACCCCGGCCACCTATCACATCGACGCTGACAGCAGCTCGACGTAATCCTCTGCGGTGGCGATGCGAGGGTTGGTCTTGTGGCAATGGTCTTTCATCGCGCCATCAACCACCTTGTCGAACCAGTCGCGCTGAACGCCCAATTCGCCCAGGCCCTTGGCCAAACCCAGACGCGCGTTCAGATCGCGGATGGCTTGGGGGATGTCGCCCGCGCTGGCCAAACCCATGGCGTGGGCCATGCGCTCCAGGCGGCGCTCTTTCTTGATTGATTCGGCCTGCGAGTTGAACTGGATCACGGCGGGCAGGAACATCGCGTTCAAGGTGCCGTGGTGCAGCTTGGGGTTCACACCGCCCAGGCTGTGGCTCAGGCTGTGCACAGCGCCCAGGCCTTTTTGAAACGCCATGGCGCCTTGCATCGAGGCGCTCATCATGTTCAGGCGGGCCTCGCGGTCGCTGCCGTCTTTGGTGGCGCGCTCGATGTGGTGCCACGCGCGTTCCAGGCCGTCCAGCGCGATGCCGTCGGCCGGTGGGTTGAAGGCAGGCGCCATGAAGGTTTCCATGCAGTGGGCGATGGCGTCCATGCCGGTGGCCGCCGTCAGGGCAGGGGGCAGGCCCAGGGTCAGCTCAGGGTCGCAAATGGCCGCCTTGGGCATCAGGTTCCAGGAGTGGAAGCCCAGCTTGCGGCCGTCGTCAACGATCACGATCGCGCCGCGTGCCACTTCGCTGCCGGTGCCGGCCGTGGTCGGCACCGCGATCAAGGGCGCCGCCTGCCCGGTGATCTTGGGTGAGCCGCCCTCGATGGTGGCGTAGGTTTTCAAAGGTCCGGGGTGGGTGGCCATGATGGCCAGGCCCTTGGCCAGGTCGATGCTGGAGCCACCGCCCACGGCGATCAGGCCGTCGCACTTGGCCTGTGTCCACACCTCATGCGCAGCACGCACCGAGGCCTCGGTCGGGTTGGGCGGGGTCTGGTCAAAAATCGTGACTGGCCAATCCTTCAGGGCGTCCAGCGCCTTTTGCAGCACGCCCGCCGCGCGCACGCCCGCGTCGGTGACGATCAAAGGCCGCTTGATGCCAACCCGCTCGCACTCCGAGGCCAGCAGTTGTATGGCACCAAACTCAAATTGGATCTGGGTGAGGTAGAGGATCGTGGACATGGCTTTTGTACAGAAGACGGTGTCAAACGCGGGTAGGGCGCACTTTACATCGGTGCACCAAGAAAGCCCCCGCAGTGAGGGGGAGACCGGATTTTTGTTCGAAAACAGTTGCACCAGCAGCCCAAAGGTGCAATACCATACGCACCCAATGAGATGAAACGGGCGTTTGAAACGTTCGTATCCCGGAGATCAATCTGACCATGCCAACGGCCGCTCCCCGCTTGTCACCCACGGACACCAAGTCCCGCATCCTGGATGCGGCTGAGGTTTTGTTCGTCTCCGGCGGCTTCGAGTCGATGTCCATGCGTCAGATCACCACGGCGGCCGGCGTCAACCTGGCAGCGGTGAACTACCACTTTGGCAGCAAGGATGCGCTGATCCACGCCGTGCTGGCACGCCAACTTGACCAGCTCAATGCCCAGCGCGTGGCCATGCTCGAGTGGTTTGAGAACACCCTGCACGGTGATTTGACCTGTGAGCACGTGCTCGTCGCCATGTTCTTGCCGGCTGTGCGGATTTTCCGCAGCGGCACTCCGGCGGCCGAGCGCTACCTGCACTTCCTGGGGCGGGCCTACACCGACCCGTCGCCCGTGGTGCGCGACTTCATCAACAACCATTACATCGAGACGCTGGGCCGGTTTTTCCTGGCCTTCCAGCGCACTTTGCCCGATCTGAACCGCAGTGAGCTGGGTTTCAGGCTGCATTTCGCCATGGGTGCCTTGTCGGGCATCCTGGCCGGTGGCAACACCCAGCGCCTGATCCGTGACTTCACACGGGGTGAGGGCGATGACGAATCCCTGATCCTGTCGCGCTTGGCATCGCTGATGGTCGCGGCCTTGAAGGCCCCCTTGCCAGACGCCGAGCACGACACCTTGTTTGGACACATCTTGAAGATCCCTGGTTTTCCCAGCCAGGGCTTGTTTCCCATTTCCTCAGACACGCAGCCCATTGAAGCTGCGAGCTCCTCAGCCTGAACGGGCTGGTGAGGGTGCGGTGCGCGATGGATGCACCGGCCAACGGTGGGGCGGCGTGGTTGCCGCCTCTTGATCCCAACCAGGCCGTGGCGGCTGTGCACGCCGTCCGGCTGTTTTTCTCGAAGCGATCAGTATGAAAGACGGTTACCTTGATTTTGCCAATTCGCCCATGGGCGCCAAGCTCATCAATGCCTTGGGCCTGCCCAAGCCATTGCCGCTGGAGCGCTACAAAGAAGGCCAGCCCGTTGTTCAAGGCACCGTTCTGATCGGTGGCGCGGGCGAAACCCCGATGCTGGATTCGCTGGCCAGTTTCTTCAAATCCATCTCGGCCCAGACCCTGGCCCATGCCAAGTTGCCCCAATGGGTGGCGGTGGCCAACAAGGTGGGCCTGACCACCGGCCGCTGGGGCACCGATGGCAAGCCAGGTGAGAAGGTCAAGGCGCTGGTGTTCGACGCCACCGGCCTGGACGACAGCACGCAGTCCGACGCGCTGTACTGGTTCTTCCACGATGCCGCTCGCTCGGTGCTGCCTTGTGGCCGCGTGGTCGTGATCGGCCGTCCGCCCGAGTCGTGCAAGAGCCCACGCAAGGCCGCTGTACAGCGCTCGCTGGAAGGCCTGACGCGCTCGCTGGGCAAGGAACTGAAGAAGGGCATCAATGCCCAGTTGGTCTACGTTGCCGAAGGCGCCGAGGGCAATGTCGAATCGACCCTGCGCTTCCTGCTGTCGCCCAAATCAGCCTACGTCTCGGCCCAGGTCATCCGCATCGGCGGGATCGTGGGTCCACAAGCCATTCCTGCTGACTGGAACAAGCCCCTGGCCGGCAAGAAGGCGCTGGTCACTGGCGCATCGCGCGGCATTGGTGCGGCCATCGCCGAGATCATGGCCCGTGACGGCGCCGAAGTGATCTGCCTGGACGTGCCCCAAGCCCAGGCCGGCCTGGATGAAGTGGCCAAGAAGCTGAACGGCACCGCCATTGCGCTGGACATTGGCGCGGCCGACGCCCCGCAAAAGCTGGTCGAGGCCGCCAAGGCCCAGGGCGGTTGGGACATCGTCGTGCACAACGCCGGCATCACCCGCGACAAGACCATCGCCAACATGAAGGAACACCTCTGGCAGCTGGTGGTCAACGTGAACCTGTCGACGCAAGAGCGCATCAACGACGCGCTGGTTGAATCCGGCGCGATCAAGAGCGGTGGCCGCATCATTTGCGTGTCGTCGATCTCGGGCCTGGCGGGCAACATGGGCCAGACCAACTACGCGGTTTCCAAGGCCGGTGTCGTGGGCATGGTGCAGGGCACCGCCCCGATCTTCGCCGAGCGCGGCATCACCATCAACGCCGTGGCCCCTGGTTTCATCGAAACGCAGATGACCGCCGCCATCCCCTTTGCCATCCGCGAAGCCGGCCGCCGCATGAACTCCATGAGCCAGGGCGGCCAACCTGAAGACGTGGCCGAAGCCATTGCCTGGTACGCCAGCCCGGCCTCCAGCGGCGTCACCTCGAACGTGATCCGCGTGTGCGGCCAAAGCCTGATTGGCGCCTGAGATCTGCCATGAAGCTCATTGAAGTCAACAAGCTGGTCAACCCCGTCACCATGTACGTGCGGGCGATGCAGTCCAGCACCAAACGGCCGGGGGTGATCGAATCCTTGCCCGAGGTGACCTATGCGCGCCCGCGCGTCCGTGTGGATGAGGCCAACGTCGCCAGCTACTCGCGGGTGTGTGGTTTCAGCCGCGCGCATGGGGTGCCCATCACCTTTCCGCAAATGCTGGCGTTTCCGCTGACCATGGCGTTCTTTGGCTCCAAGTACTACCCCTGGCCGGCCATGGGCACGGTGCACTTGGCCAACAGCGTCAAGCAACTCCAACGCATCAATGTGGGCGACGAGTTGCGGATCGAGGTCAGCACCGGCCCGCTAATTGCCCATGAGAAAGGGCAGATCTTCACGCTGGATCAGCGCGCCATCCGTGATGGTCAGTTGGTCTGGGAAGGCACGCAGTACCTGTTGCGCCTTGGCATCCGCCAGCCCAAGGGCCAGGCCTTCGCCTCGGCTTTGATTGACCCGACACCGTTGTCGCATCAGGCGGATTTTTTCGCCGCGGGTGGCATTGGCCGCCGCTACGGCCGGGTGTCTGGCGACATCAACCCCATCCACTTGTCTGGCATCACGGCCAAGATGTTCGGCTTTCGCAAGGCCATCGCCCACGGGATGTGGACCAAGGCCCGCGCCCTGGCCACCCTGATGCCGCGCGAGCCGGTCGAGCAGGCCGAGGCGGTGGTCGAGTTCAAGACGCCCTTGTTCCTGCCCGCCCGCGCTTCGCTGTGGTCGGCCCGCCAGGAAGACGGTGCCCTGTTCGAAGTTCGCAATGCCAAGGGCGACAAGCCCCACCTGCGCGGCCGGGTCACTTACTGATCACTGCCGCCGCCTGATCTGACTCATCCATTTTTTTGCATCTCACCTCTGGGGATTCATCCATGAACACCATTCGTCGCGTCGCCATCATCGGTGGCAACCGCATCCCGTTTGCCCGCTCCAACACCGTTTACTCGCACGTGTCCAACCAGGACATGCTGACCGCCACGCTGCAAGGCCTGGTCGACCGTTTCAACCTGCATGGCGAACGCCTGGGTGACGTTGCCGCTGGCGCCGTGATGAAGCACTCGAAGGACTTCAACCTGGTCCGAGAGTCTGTGCTGTCGACCACGCTGGCCCCCGAAACCCCAGCCTACGACCTGCAGCAAGCTTGCGGCACCGGCCTGGAAGCCATCATGCTGGTGGCCAACAAGATCGCCCTCGGCCACATCGAGTGCGGCATCGGCGGCGGTGTGGACACCACCTCTGACGCGCCCATCGGCATCAACGAGAAGATGCGCAAGATCCTGATGGAAGCCAACCGCGCCAAGGGCACGATGGCGCAGCTCAAGATCATCTCGAAAATCCGCCCCAGCATGCTGCTCAAGCCTGCCATTCCGCGCAACGGCGAACCCCGCACTGGTTTCTCGATGGGCGAGCACGCCGAACTGATGTCGCGCGAATGGGGCATCGCCCGCGAAGACCAGGACCAACTGACCTTCAAGAGCCACAAGAACCTGGCCCGCGCCTACAGCGACGGCTTCTTTGCCGACCTGATGACCCCGTTCAAGGGGGTCACCAAAGACAATAACCTGCGCGCTGACCTGACCATCGAAAAGCTGCGTTCGCTGAAGCCTTGCTTTGACAAGAAGGTCGCGCCCGGCCAAGGCACGTTGACACCCGGCAACTCCACGCCCTTGACCGACGGTGCCTCGGCCGTGCTTTTGGGCAGCGAGGAATGGGCCAAGGCCCACAACCTGCCGGTGCTGGCCTACATCACCTTCAGCGAAGTGGCTGCGGTTGATTTCTTCAACAAGAAGGAAGGCTTGCTGATGGCCCCGGCCTATGCCGTGCCCCGCATGCTCGACCGCGCCGGCATCAAGCTGCAAGACTTTGATTTCTATGAAATCCACGAAGCCTTTGCCGCGCAAGTGTTGTGCACGCTGAAGGCTTGGGAAGATGCCAAGTACTGCAAGGAGCGTCTGGGTCGCGATCAGCCCTTGGGCTCGATCGACATGAGCAAGCTCAACATCAACGGCAGCTCATTGGCCGCAGGCCACCCATTCGCCGCCACGGGCGGTCGCATCGTCGCCACGCTGGCGAAGATGCTGGCCCAAAAGGGGTCGGGCCGCGGCTTGATCTCGATTTGTGCCGCAGGTGGCCAGGGCGTGGTCGCCATCCTGGAGCGGTAAAACTTGATGAAATTTGCGAGGGGGGACTTTCAAACCCCCCTCACAGGTTGATACACTTGTCCGCTTAAACAGGCAACTCGAGGCAACCCTTGCCTCGGGAAAGCCCCTCCTGCAGCGCCATGAGCGATTGCAGGCATACGAGGAGACATCGATGACCACATCCGCAGCAGCCACGGCCTCGGCACACACGCCTGGGCAATCCATTGTCAACCCCGACGGCACCACCAACCGCATCTGGTTGTCCTCGTATGTCAAGGGTGTGGCCCACGACATCGACATCAACAAGTACCAGTCACTCACCGAGTATTTCGACGAGTGCATCAACAAGTTCCGCGACCGCCCCGGCTTTGTCAGCATTGGCACCGAGATGAGCAACGACCGCCTTGACCGCCTGGTCAAGGAGTTTGCGGGCTACCTGCAGAGCAAGGGCGTCAAGCAAGGCGATCGCGTGGCGATCATGCTGCCCAACATCTTCCAGTACCCGATCGTGCTGTTCGCCGTGCTGCGCATCGGCGCGGTTGTGGTCAACGTGAACCCGCTGTACACGGCGCGCGAATTGAACCACCAGCTCAAGGATTCAGGCGCCGAAACCATCATCGTGATGGAAACCTTCGCCAAGACCTTGCAAGACGCGCAAGCCGGCACCAAGGTCAAGAACATCGTGCTGACGCAGATCGGCGACTTGCTGGCCGAGGGCTTCTTCAACCCCAAGGGCTGGGCTCTGAATTTCATCCTGCGCAAGGTGCAGAAGATGGTGCCGGCCTACAGCCTGCCCACGGCCACCTGGATGCGTGAGGCGCTCAAGCAAGGCGCGAAGGTCAAGGTCAAGCCCGTCGCCGTCAAGCCTGACGACCTGGCCTTTTTGCAATACACCGGCGGCACTACCGGCGTGGCCAAGGGCGCCATGCTCACCCACCGCAATGTGCTCACCAACTGCCAGCAGGCCTTGGCCTTTGCCGAAGGCCAGTTGACGGGCGAGACGGAAACCGTGGTCACCCTGATCCCGATGTACCACATCTTCTCGCTGACGGTGAACGGTCTGATCTTCATGGCACTGGGTGGCCGCAACATCCTGATCGCCAACCCCCGCGACACCAAGCGCGTGATGATGATCCTGAAGAACGAGAAGTTCTCGGGCATCACCGGCGTGAACACCTTGTTCGCTTCTTTCCTGGAAGACCCGGCTTTCCGCAAGCTGGATTTCTCGAAGCTGAAGCTGTCCATCGCGGGTGGCATGGCCCTGCAGCGCAATGTGGCCGAACGCTGGAAGGAAGTCACCGGCAATGCCGTGGTCGAAGGCTACGGCCTGACCGAGTGCTCACCCATCGTGACGCAAGCCCCGGTCGACATTTCCAAGCCAGGCCCCACATTCACCGGCTCGATCGGTGTGCCCGTGCCTTCCACCGAAGTGCGCATGCGCCGTGAAGACGGCACCTGGGCCGACATCGGCGAGCCCGGCGAGTTGTGTGTGCGCGGCCCTCAGGTCATGAAGGGCTACTGGAACCGTCCCGAAGCCACTGCCGAAGTCCTGGACAAGGACGGCTGGCTGGCCACCGGTGACATCGGCATCATCGATGACAAGGGCTTCTGCAAGATCGTGGACCGCAAGAAGGACATGATCCTGGTCTCCGGCTTCAACGTGTACCCCAATGAGATCGAAGACGTGGTCGCCATGCACCCCGACGTCAAGGAAGTGGCCGCCATCGGCGTGCCGGACGACGTGGCCGGCGAACGCGTCAAGGTCATCATCGTGCCGCGCAATCCGGGCCTGACCAAGGAATCGGTGATCGAGCACTGCCGCAAGAACCTCACCGGCTACAAGATCCCCCGCATCGTCGAGTTCCGCACCGAAGAGCTGCCCAAGTCGCCCGTGGGCAAGATCCTGCGCCGCGAATTGCGCGACAAGAAGTAGGCCCACTCAAACACCCTAGGCACTTGTGCCAGACAATGGCCCGCATGCTCACCCATGCGGGCTTTTTTCATGACGACTGATTTTTCGTTTCACCACCATCTGCGTGTGCGTTGGTCCGAGGTCGATGCCCAGAAGGTGGTCTTCAACGGCCACTACCTGAACTTCCTGGACACGGCCATGTCCGAGTATTGGCGGGCCTCGGGCCTGCCTTACCCTGAGGCCTTCACCCACCTGGGGGGCGACGTTTTCGCGCGCAGCAACTCGCTGCAGTACCACGCGCCGGCCCGCTTTGGCGACTGGCTGTCCATCGGGGTGCGTTGCGACCGCATGGGCAACTCGTCCCTGGTTTTTGCATGGGAGATCCGCACCAGCGGGCGCCTGCTGGTCACCGGCGAGACGGTGTATGTCTATGTCAGCCTGGACACCAACCGGCCGACGCCGGTGCCGCAGGCCATGCGCCTGCAGTTGGAGCAGCAGAAGCTGGGGACGCCCGTGCACGAGTTGCACGGCGGTGACTGGACCACGCTGGCACCCATGGCCCGCGCGGTGCGCATGGCGGTGTTCATCGAAGAGCAAGGCATTGCCGAGTCAGAAGAATGGGACGATGACGATGCGAAGGCTTGGCATGTGGTGGTCACCAATCTGGCGGGCCTGCCCGTGGCCACCGGGCGCTTGATCACGGCGAGCTTGCCAGCCGGTGAGGCCAAGATCGGGCGCATGGCTGTGTTGAATGGCAGCAGGGCGCTGGGGCTGGGACAACAGGTCTTGCAGGCGCTGATTGACGCCGCAAGGCAGCGGTCTGTTCAACGACTGACACTGCACGCTCAAACCAGCGCCCAGGACTTTTACCGCCGCGCAGGCTTCATCACAGAGGGCGCAGAGTTTGACGAGGTGGGCATTCCCCACATCGTCATGACACTCAAGCTTTGACTGGCCGGCTCGCCGCCGATTTGATCAGGCTGCGCGCACGTGTTTTCCGAGCGGCAGGTGGAGGCGACAGGGCGTGGTTGTCGTGCTCCGACACGTCGCTGCTTTCAAACGTGTCTTCGTGGTGCACGCCGGGCGGCGGTAAGGCGACCTCCAGGCGCGCCAACTCCGATGCTGCGTCGGTGTGGCGCGGTGGCCAGTTCTTCAAGCTCACCCGGCGCAACAAAGCCATGCTGGATTGATTTGAGTATGTGCGCTCCAGCACATGGGTGACCAGGCGCTTGTTTACCCGCTCTGTGATGACCAAGGTGGAGCACCGGGTGCCGTACTTGCCATCGGGAGACCGCACGAAAGCGGCCGACAGCAGACGCTCCCATTCCAAGGGCACACCGGTGAAGGGCAGTTTGTCATCCGGGGCAATGGTGGGGTCGGTCAAGGCTTCGAACAGCCTCACCACCAAACCATCGAGGTCGGTCGCGCTGTTCAAGGCGGCCTTCATCCGGGTCTTCAAGGTCTGGACTTTAGGCCAAGGCGTGTTCAAGCCAGCGTTGGACACGCCATACAGCCCACGCTCCAGGCGCTGCGGGTACAGCTTGGTGTTGTTCACCCAATAGGCCTCGCCCTCGGCGAAGTCCACCGTCAGCAGGTTGAAGCCGTTGTACCCAGACATGGCCAGGCGTGGCCACAGTCGGTTCATCGGGGTGTCACCCTGCAACCACAAGGGCACGATCTCACCGCGTGAAGGTGCAGCCTCATCCATTTGCGAAGGGTCGCGCACATTGGTGACCACGCCCAGTCGGCCCTGGGCCGTCAGGCCCAGCCAGGTGCCTCCAGCTTGCAGGTCGCGCCCACCCAGGATCGAAGGCGCCTCCTGCCCGGGTTCCCACCAGGCCAGCCGATTGGCGGGGCGCTCGAAGAACTCTTCGCGGTTGCCCGCCATCACAAAGGGAAAACGGCTGCTTTGATCCAGCGCCACGGCCACCAAACACATCGGGCTGTGTCCTTCTCAGTCAATGTTGCAGAACATCTCGACGTGACGGCCGCCAATCAGCCCAAGGGGCAAATCCTGCGCGGCCAACTCGATGAGGGTGGCCAGCAAAACGCCGACGCCCTCGGGATGTTCATAGGTTTCCATCCAGGTTTGCGCTGACGTTGGCGCGTCGGCGCGAATCCATAACCTGGCCGTCAGGTCCTCGTGGGATCGGCGCAGTGCGGCCTGCATGTGCCGAACCGCGGTTTCAAACGCCGCGGCATGGCCCGGGTCCACCTTGTAGTAGATGAACAGAGCCTTTGCCGGGGCTGCGTCTGCCATGGCCATGAGTTCCCAAAGCGGTCAAGTGTGATGGAGGTTAACCCGCGGACTGCACCCTTGAAGCAGCGTGCCAAGGGCATGCGCCCAAACCGAGGTCGATTGCCGTTAAGAAATTGTCAAATCAGACGTCTGACGTGCCCAAAGGCACCTCGTAGGGCATGGTGCCCAGCTCAAGGGCGGGCCCATCAGCTGATCCAAGGTGCCATCCGGTTTCCAGAGCTTGCCATTTCAATTCGACCAGGGCGCTGAACGCCGCGCCGACTTGCCCATCCTGAGTCGGGATGGCGGCGGCGTTGGCCACCATGCCTGCGGGCTGGGTGGGGTCGGCCGCCGAAAAAACCTCTTGCCCGGCCTGCATGGGCGCCTGACCATGCAGCAAGAAGGTGCGCCGTTTGAGCGTGCCCCGGTATTGGCTGCGCGCCACGATCTCCTGGCCGGGATAACAACCCTTCTGGAAATGCACGCCACCCACCAACTCATAGTTGACCATCTGGGGCACGAATTGATCTGCGGTGGCCGGCTCGATCCGCACGACACCGCTCATCACTTCAAGCCACTGCCACGCGGGCAAAGGCAGGGCGGGCAAGGTTTGGGTGATGGCTTGGGCCGCTTCAACAGGCCCGATCCACAGCCAGCGGGCCGCGCCCAGCACGTCGGGCAAGCGCACCACCTGGCCGCCGCTGGGCGCGTGTGGGCTGGACTGCCATGGCTCGATTGTCGCCACCTCGCCCAGCCAATCCCTGGCGGCTTGGCCCATCAAACCCACGGCAGACAGCTTGCCCGCAGCGTCAGTCAATTTGGCCTTGGCGCGCAGCACGAACATGGACAGCCGCTTGAGGGCCGCTGGCAGCACTTGCGCGTCCGTGATCAGGCAAAAAGCCTCTGGCTGGGGCTTGATGACGATGAAACTGGCCAACATCCGGCCTTTGGCCGAGCAAAATGCAGCCAAGCGGGCTTGATCGGGCGACTGGCCTGTCACATCCTGGCTCAACTGTCCATGAAGGAAGCTGGCCACCTCGGCTCCCTCGGCTGAAATGATGCCCAAATGGGACAAGGCGGTTGCGCCATTGAGCGCCTTGACGTCTGGAAAATGAATGTCTTGCATGGGGGTCATTATCATCACGGTCGTCAAATCCATCATTGGTCCACGGATGATCCCGACTAACCTGTTTTCAAACCACCCCAAAGCCAGGCAGCAGCAAGGCGGCGTCATGGGCGTCTTGCTCGGACTGTTGATGCTGGCTACATTGGCTTTCGCGGGGGCCGTGTTCTGGTGGGTGCACCAGCCTTTGCGAATGCATGGCGATGACATCGAGCTGGCCATCGAGTCGGGCACCACGCCCCGCGAGATCGCTCGGGGCTGGGTGGACGCCGGTGTAGACGCCTCGCCCGTGATGCTTTACCAATGGTTTCGCTGGTCGGGGCAGGCGCGCCAGATCCGCGCTGGCAGCTACATGCTGGAGCGCGGTGCAACCCCTCTGTCACTGCTGCGCATGATGGTGATGGGCGATGAACGCCTGGCCGTGGTCAAACTGATCGATGGCTGGACTTTCAAGCGTTTCAGGGCTGAACTGGCCCAGGCAGAAGGCCTGGAACCTACCACCGCCAAACTGAGCGATGCGCAGGTGATGGCCCAATTGGGCAAGCCTGATTTGTCGCCAGAAGGGCAGTTCTTCCCGGACACCTATTCCTACTCCAAGGGCAGCACCGACCTGGCAGTCCTGCAACGCGCCCACCGGGCCATGCAGAAGCACCTGAGCGATGCCTGGACCTTGCGCGGTGCCAGCAACAGTTGCCCCTTGAATTCGCCGCAAGAGATGCTGATCCTGGCCTCGATCGTGGAAAAAGAAACCGGCCTGAAAGCCGACCGGCCGATGATCGCGGGCGTTTTTTGCAACCGTCTGCGCGTGCGCATGCCATTGCAGACCGATCCCACGGTGATCTACGGCATGGGCGATGAGTTCGATGGCAACCTCAAGCGCAGCCATTTGCAGACCGACACGCCTTACAACACCTACATGCGCACCGGCCTGCCGCCATCGCCGATCGCCATGCCTGGCAAAGCGGCTTTGCTGGCCGCCGTGCACCCGGCCGAGACCAACGCCTTGTATTTTGTCTCGCGCGGCGATGGCAGCAGCGTGTTCAGCAGCACCCTGGCTGAGCATAATCGCGCGGTCAACCAGTACCAGAGAAAGCGTCCATGAGCCGGTTCATTTCGTTTGAGGGCATTGATGGTGCAGGCAAGACCAGCCACCTTGATGCCCTGGAAAGCCAATTGCGCCAGGCAGGGCACGATGTGGTGAGAACCCGCGAGCCCGGCGGCACGCCTTTGGCGGAGAAGCTGCGCGAAAGCGTTTTGCACGATGCCATGGACGCGCTGACCGAATCCTTGTTGGTGTTCGCCGCACGCCGCGATCACCTGGTGCAAGTGATCGAGCCGGCCTTGGCCCGTGGCGCCTGGGTGCTGTCCGACCGATTCACCGATGCCACTTTTGCCTACCAGGGCGCGGGCCGCGGCTTTGACCTGTCGGTGCTCAGCACCTTGGAAAAGTGGGTGCAAGGCCAGCGCCAGCCCGACCTGACCTTTCTGTTCGACTTGCCGCCAGAAGTGGCCGCCGCGCGTTTGTCGGCCGCTCGCCAGCCTGACCGCTTCGAAGCCCAGGACACCGCCTTCTTTGAGCGCGTGCGAGCCGGCTACCAGGCGCGCCTGCGGGCCGATGCCCAACGCTTCGCGCTCATCGATGCCAGCGCCAACCAGGCCGAGGTGGCACGCCAGGTCGATGCTGCGCTTCAATCCAGAGGTTGGCTTTGAGCGATTTGCTGCCCTGGCTTCACGCCCCCCTTGCCCAAGCCTTGGCGCAGGCCCACGGCCACGCCACGCTGGTTCATGGCCCCCAAGGCGTGGGGCAATTTGAGTTCTCGATGGCCTTGGCGCAGTCCTGGCTGTGCGAGGCGCAGGCCCCGGGCAGCCCGTTCAAGCCAGCTTGCGGCGCTTGTGGCAGTTGCCACCTGATCTCGGCACGCTCACACCCCGACTTGGTGGTGGTGGTGCCTGAGGCCCTGCAAGCCGCTTTGGGCTGGACCGGTTCAGGCGATGACGACGAAGGCGCGTCTGAAAAATCAGGCAAAACCAAGAAGCTCAGCCAGGACATCAAGGTCGATGCCATCCGCGCGGTGGTGCAGTTCTCGCAGCAGAGCGCATCTCGAGGGCGCGCCAAAGTGGTGGTGGTGCACCCGGCCGAGCGCATGAACACCGTGTCGAGCAACACCTTGCTCAAGACCCTGGAAGAGCCGCCCGGCATGGTGCGCTTTGTGGTCAGCGCTGGCTCTCTGGACGAGTTGCTGCCCACCGTGCGCAGCCGCTGCCAGGCCTGGCGCCTGCCATTGCCTGACAAGGCTGCGTCCATCACCTGGCTGTGTGAGCAGATCAAGGGCCTGACCGAAGCGGATGCGGCCATCCTGTTGCAAGCCTCGGGAGGCCAACCCCTGACCGCCCGTGACCGCCACGCCATGGGCTTGGATGCCGTGCGTTGGCCGCAAATCCCGCGCGATGTGGCGCAGGGACAAAGCGGCGCGATGGTGGGCTGGCCCTTGCCGCTGGTCATCGAGACCCTTCAAAAACTGTGTCACGACCTGGCTTGCATGGCCACCGGTGCCGCCCCCCGTTACTTTCCGGAAGGCAGCCTGCATCGTGATGGTGATCTGGCCCGGCTCACGGCCTGGTCAGGCGAGCTGCGCAAGGCCAGCCGCACGGCAGAGCACCCCTGGAGCCTGAATTTGAGGGTGGAATCGTTATTGCAGCAAGCACGTCTGGCACTGCGTTTCAACAAGTAAAGAGGCTTCTCCTGCGCTTAAATTCACGTTTGTGGCCAGCGGCCGACGTTACACTTTCACCACAATGAGCGAATTCCACACCACAGCCTTGCCGTCTGCCTTTGCCAACTCCGGGCCAGGCAAGACCAGCACGACCCCGATGGGTGGTGGCGTTGCGGGTGCGGTGCCCAGCGCTGGCGTGGCTCGCCCCAGTGTCATCCAGCTGGTGTTCCGCGAAAAAGGCGCGCTGTACGCGGCCTACATTCCGGCTTTTGCCGATGGCGGCCTGTTCGTGCCCACCACCCGCGATTACAAGCTGGGTGACGACATCTACCTGCTCCTGTCTTTGCCTGACGAAGCCCAGCGCTACCCCGTGGCGGGCAAGATATCCTGGATCACCCCGGCCAACGCCTCCGGTGGCCGCACCCAAGGTGTGGGCGTGCGCTTCCCGTCTGACGAGAAGACCCGCCTGTTGCGCATCAAGATCGAGCAAATTCTGGGCACGTCCCTGTCATCGAACAAGCCGACCCAGACACTTTGAGGCAAGATTCGCCTCATGTTTGTTGATTCGCACTGCCACCTCAATTTCCCCGATTACGCCGATGCGCTGGACCAGGTGCGCGCCGACATGGCGCAAGCCCAGGTCGAGCGAGCCTTGTGCATCAGCACCACGTTGGAAGAATTTCCGCAAGTGCACGCCCTGGCCACGCGCTTCGATAATTTCTGGGCCACGGTGGGCGTCCACCCCGACAACGAAGACGTGCGGGAACCCACCCTGGCCGACCTGGTCGAGCGCGCGGCATTGCCACGCGTGGTGGGCATTGGCGAGACCGGCCTGGATTACTACCGCCTGGGCGAGCGCTCCGTGGCCGACATGCACTGGCAGCGCGAGCGCTTTCGGGTCCACATCCAGGCGGGGTTGGACACCCAGCTGCCGCTGGTCATCCACACACGTCAGGCCAGCGACGACACCATTGGCATCCTGCGGGAGTCAGGGCAGGGCCGCTCCAGGGGCGTGTTCCATTGCTTCACCGAAAGCCAGGCCGTGGCGCGGGCCGCGCTTGACTTGGGGTTCTACATCTCGTTCTCGGGCATCCTGACCTTCAAGAATGCGGCCGACCTGCGCGAGGTGGCCAAGTTCGTGCCCCTTGACCGCTGCCTGATCGAAACCGACAGCCCTTACCTGGCGCCCATGCCTCACCGGGGTAAAACCAACTCGCCCGCCTACGTGGCCCTGGTCGGCCGTTTCCTGGCCGAACTTAAGGGGGTTGAACCCGAGGTCTTAGGCCGGGTGACGACGACCAATTTCGAGCAATTGTTCGCAATCCCGCCCAATACCGCCTCCGTGAACTGACCCTGTGTTCAAACCCTTGTCAGACAATTTCTGACAGACGGTTTGGATTTGCGGCGACTATTCGCCTCCGACCGTGAAGCCTAAAGTTCATCCATCGAAACGGCACTTCTTCACGGAGCTAGTATGCAAAACACAGGTCTTTACGCCAATCCCTTCGCCCTCATGATGGATCCCCAAGCTGTGATCGAAGCCATGGAGCGATCGGAGCGTTTGAACCACCTGCAAAGCCGCATCTGCCGCCCGCTGGACAAGCCCCTGATCCCGCACATCAATGGCGACACCAATGCCTTTGACCAGGAAGTGGACAGCGCTCCCGACGTCGAGAACGACATCCTGGGCGCAGACTGAGATTCCTCAGGCCTGCCCACCGCTGACCAGCCAACGTTGCTCAACCCGGCGGCCAGCCCGCGACAGGCTCAGGCACAAGGCGGCATAGATGGCCGCCACGAACAGATAACCCTCAAGGTAATAGGGACGCCACTGCGGGTCTCCGCCCAGGCTCAAGGACAAGGCCCCGGTCAATTCATGCAGGCTCACCACCATGACCAGCGAGGTGTCCTTGA
Source organism: Aquabacterium sp. CECT 9606 (assembly GCF_918741295.1). GTDB lineage: Bacteria > Pseudomonadota > Gammaproteobacteria > Burkholderiales > Burkholderiaceae_C > Aquabacterium. The sequence goes on along the minus strand of NZ_CAKKNB010000003.1, from coordinate 358,372 downwards.
GCAGGCCGATGGCATGGTTGACCAAAGCCGGCAACACCGCCCGCAGCGCCTGGGGCAACACCACCAGCCTTTGGGTCTGCCAGCTTGACAAGCCCATCACCTTCGCGGCGTCGAACTGGTCAGACCCCACGGTTTGCAGGCCACCTCGGACGATCTCGGCCAGGTAGGCGGCCGAGAACAAGGTCAAGGCGATCAACACGCGCCACAGCAGGCTGACCTCGAAGCGGGCGGGAATGATAGCCGGCAGCATGAAGGCGGCCATGAACAAGACCATCACCAAAGGCACGCCCCGCGTGACTTCGATGAACCCGCTGCAGGCCCAGCGCACCCAGGGCCAACGTGCCCTGCGGCCCAAGGCCAAGGCGATGCCCAGCGGCAAAGACAGCGCCATGGTCAGGCCCGCCAGGATCAGGGTCAAGGGCAGTCCGCCCCATTGATCGGAAGGCACCACCGGCAGGCCCAGCGGACCGCCGTGCATCAACAAGCCCACAGCCAGCGACACCAAGGCAGTGCCCCACACCAGACCTCGCAGAGACAGGGCCCAAGGGCGCCAGAGCAGGGCCCCGGCCCCCATCAGCATCAACAGCAGTGCCAGCGAAGGGCGCCATTGCTCTTCGTGGGGATAGCGGCCCAACAGCAGCGGACGGATCTTTTCGGTGATGACGCCCCAGCACGCGCCTGTGCGCTCCAAGGCATGGCAGGCGGCCTCGTCGGGCCTGAACACGGCGTTCAGCACGCCCCAATCCAGCAAGCGCCAGCCTGCATAGGCCAAGGCCAGCCAGAAGAAAGTCGACATGGCCATGGAGGTGGCGCTCGTCTTCTTCATGCACTGCCCCTGAGTGCATACCGCGTGTTGAACCAGTTCATCAAGGCCGCGGTCAGCAGCGAGAGCGTGAGGTAGACCGACATCATCACCAGGATGCATTCCACCGCGCGGCCGGTCTGGTTCAGGGCGGTGTTGCCCACCGACACCAGGTCGGGGTAACCCACGGCCACGGCCAGCGAAGAGTTCTTGACGAGGTTCAGGTACTGGTTGGTCATGGCCGGCACCATGGTGCGCAGGGCCTGGGGCAGCACCACGCGCAGCATCACCTGGTGGGGCAAGGCCCCCAAGGTTAGGGCCGCCTCGCTCAGCGACTTGGGCACCGACTCCAGCCCGGCCCGAACCACCTCGGCCACGAAAGCCGCCGTGTACGTGACCAGGGCCATGAAGACGGCGAGGTACTCAGGCGTGACCGTGGCCCCGCCCGTGACGCTGAGGCCATCCTGCGCAGGCAGGCTCCAGAGCCAGCCACTGTGATCTGCGGCCAGCCAGGGGAAGCTCAGCCCGCCTTTGCTCAGCGTGACGCCGGGCAACCAGCCCAACGCCAAGGTGGTGTCCGGCAACCAATCCAGCAGCAGGAAGTACCACATCAGCAGTTGCACCAGCAAAGGCACGTTGCGCACCACATCGATGTAGACCTGGCCGGCGGTCCTCAAGCCCGGGTGCGCGGCTCGCCTTGACAAGGCCACCAAGGTGCCCAGCGCAGTGGCGAACACCAAGGCGGGCAAGGACACGCGCAAGGTGTTGCCCAAGCCCACGGCCATTGCCCGCCAAAGGGGTTGGCTGGCGTCATAAACCAGCAGCCCGGTCTCGCCGATGCCGAAGCCGGCTGGCTGGTTCAAAAAATCAAGCATGGTCAACGGACGGGTGGTGCGTACATCAAACCGCCTTGGCTCCACAAACGATTGGGCCCACGCGGCAGCTTCAGCATTGAGCCTGCGCCCACGTTGCGCTCGTACACCTCGCCATAGTTGCCCACGGCTTTGACGATGCGGTAGGACCAGGTCTTGTCCAGGCCCAAGAGTTTGCCCATGTCCTCGCCCGTGCCCACCAACCGCTGGATCGATGGCGAGGGGCTGGCGCGAAAGCTGTCGATGTTGGCTTGCGTCAAACCCAGCTCTTCGGCTTCGATCATGGCAAACACCGTCCACTTGACGATGGCGAACCACTCGTCGTCACCCCGCCGCACCAAGGGGCCCAAGGGCTCCTTGGAGATCAGCTCGGGCAGGATCACGTAGTCCTCGGGGTGAGGCGCTTCCTTGTTGCGCACAATGGCCAGGCCCGATGCGTCGGTGGTGTAAGCCTGGCAGCGCCCTGAGAAAAAGGCCTTGAAGGCCGCCTCGAACGAGTCATAGACCACGGGCTTGAAAGGCACGCCTTGCGAGCGAGAAAAGTCCGACAGGTTTTTCTCGGTGGTGGTGCCTGATTGGATGCACACCTGCGCATTGCGCAATTGCTTGGCACTGCTCACTTTGAGCTTCTTGGGCACAAGAAAGCCTTGGCCATCGTAGTAAGTGACCGCCGTGAAATGAAAGCCCAGCGAGGCGTCACGGGTCAAGGTCCAGGAGGTGTTGCGCGAGAGCAGGTCCACCTGGCCCGACTGAAGCGAGGTGAATCGCTGCTGCGAGTTGAGCGGCACGAAGTTGACCTTGTTGCTATCGCCCAGCACAGCGGCCGCCAGCGCCCGGCACACGTCCACGTCCAGACCAGTCCATCGCCCTTTGCTGTCAGGCGCCGAGAAGCCGGCCACACCGGTGCTCACCCCACACTTGACCTGGCCACGCTCACGGATGGCGTCCAGCGTCGCGCCCGACCAGGCAGGCGTGCTCAAAAGTGCCAGCAAGGCGGTCGTGCCTGCGGCCCGGCCAAAGCGGTTCCATGTCATCCAGCGCATGCGCCAAGGATACGTGAGGAACCTTGGCCCCGCAGATCAGTCGTTCTTGCAACGTGCGCTGTAGTTCGACTGGAAATTCACGAAGTCGTTTTTCTGGCCTTCGGTCATGGTGTCGAACTGGCTGCGCTTGCCGTGGAGGATGCGCAGCATCTCGTTGCAACGCTCGCGCTCCCTTTGGGTGAATTCTTTTTGGGCCTGATGAGCCTGCTGTTCGGCTCGCCGGTCTTGCCGCTCCTGGTCGCGCTCCTTGCGCAAGGCTCGGTAAGCGTCGCTTTCATCTTCGCTGCACTTGCTTTGGTATTCTGACCGGAGCTGGTAAATGACGTCTGAACGCAGGCCCCTTGATGGCGCGGTTCGGATCGCGTCGTTGAGCTGGGCACAAGCTGTGCTCAGGTAGCGCAAGTGTTCGGGCGCCTTGTCAACCGAAGGCGGGTTGAAGCTCTGACCCCGCATGGGCATGGGGTTGCCGGACGGCCCCATCGCGGTGAACTTCTCTTCGCGTTTGTCGGCGCGGCAGGGCTTGTCGGAAACGTACATCGAACCGCCGTTATAGCAGCGGTACATGCCGGCACCAGCCGCCAGTCCGGCGTGCGCGGCAAAAAAGATCACGGCCAGCGCGCGAGCGGCATCCGGCACCGAGAAGCTGCGGTTTGACCTTGCCATCTACTGGCACTCCCTGCAAAGTTATCCACCTGAAAACGCATCCAGCTTAATTCACTTGGCCTTGCAGTTGATCGGCAAAAAAGCCGGGGCGATGTCGGTCTTGTCCGCGCCCTTGAGGGTCATCTTCTCAGGAGCCTCGGCGTGACCGCAAACCCAGGTGACGGGAACGATCTGCGCATCTTCGATCACCGCAGGGCGCAAAGTCAGGATCTTGCCTTTGATCGCCCCGTTCACCCGGTTGCCAAAGGTGATGTGGATGGCGCCATCGGCAATGGCAACGCTGCTGACCACGTTGTTGACGATCTTGTCAGCGCTGGGCAAGCCTGCCGCGGTGTTGTCCGCTGGCAGCACCTTGGTCATCGACCACGAGGCGGCGACCGGTGGTTTGGCGATGGCTGCCAGCGCGACGCCTTCGGCGATCTGATCCTTGATGATCTTGCCCTGGTAGCTTGGCATGGCGATCAGGGCCAGAATGGCCATGATCGCAATCACGACCATCAGTTCGATCAGGGTGAAGCCGCGGTGAGCCTGGGTCATGGGATAGCCGTCCGTCGCATTGGTGGTTGCCCATTGTGCCAAGCTGACGGCGTGGTCAGAGCTTCGAATAGGCCTGTGACGATTCCGTCACGAATATCCATCAAAGTTGAGCGTGCAAGTGGGGATTGAGGCCGCTGGGGCTTTAGCCGTGCGCAGCGTGACCGATAGCCCCCCATGGCTCATTTTTGCGTCACTGGATTTGCTTTGGCCAACAAACCGCGGCGGGGAGCGCACGGGTGAAACTGAGAACCGTTTCGCACAGCATGTTTCTGGGCGTCATCCTGGCCTTGATGGCCAATTTTGCGTTCCTGGTGCTGATTCGGTCGGCTTTTGAAACCAGCCCGCAAGTCGCCTTGCAGCGTGAGAAGACCACGCGCGCTTTGGAGCAACTGCGGGCAGAAACCGATTTGCTGCGACGATTGGTGCGCGCCTACACCGCCACGGGCGATGTCAACTACCTGCTGACCTATTACGACATCTACGCCATTCGCCAGGGCGAGAAAGCGGGCCCCGGCACGGACGACGTCAGTGTTTATTGGGAAGATGTGATCGCCAAGCGCAAGCCACACGCCTTGTCTGAAACGGGCACACGGGCTTCCTTGATGGACCGCATGAAGGCCCTGAACCTGAGCCCGGCCGAGCTGGCCTGCTTGCAGCGCGTGATGGCCGCCACCGAGCACCTTAAAAAAACCGAGCAGGTGGCATTTGCCGCCACGCAGGGCTTGTACGACGCGCAGCACCAGGTGTTCGTCTCGGAGGGTGAGCCCAACCTGGCCTACGCGACCAAGCTGGTCTACGCCAAATCCTATGAACAAGATGGTGCGGACCTGACCCGCGCCATCGCTGACCTGACACGCTTGGCCAACGCCCGCACCGAGGATGCCGTGACGCGGGCGTCCACCCGGGTATCGCGTTTCATCGCACTGGCCGTGGCCGTCGATCTTTTGCTCTTGCCGGTCATGGGCGCAGCGCTGTTGGTGATGCGCCGGCGCGTGCTTCAGCCCATCAATGCGCTGAGCGCCCAGGCTCGCGCCTTTGCCCAGGGTGATTATTCCTCCCGCGGGAATCCCAAATCGCATGCGGTCAAGGAAGTGTTCGCGCTGGGCGTCACCATGGACACCATGGCGCAATCCATCCAGGAAGATCTGGCAGCGCGGGCGCAGGTCCAGGCCGATTTGCAGGCCGCGCGCGACCAGGCCGAATCGGCCACCAAGGCCAAATCGCTTTTCCTGGCCAACATGAGCCACGAAATCCGCACACCGATGAACGCCATCATCGGCATGACGCACCTGGCGCTTCAAACACCGCTGACCGACCAGCAGAAGGACTACCTGGACAAGGTGCTGTCGGCATCTCAGATCCTGCTGGGCGTGATCAACGACATCCTGGATTTCTCGAAGATCGAAGCCGGGCGCTTGTCTCTGGAGCGCGCGCCTTACCGGGTGGAAGAGGTGGTGGGCAACGCCCTGATGCTGGTGCGCCAGAAAGCCCAGGAGCGTGAAATCGAGCTTCTGTGCGAGTTCACCGATCCGGCCTTGCTGAGCGATGCCGGCGTGGTGCAGGGCGACATGCTGCGTGTGGGCCAGATCCTGACCAACTTGCTGTCCAACGCAGTCAAGTTCACGCACAGTGGGCACGTGAAGGTGAGGGTAGGCCTGGACGACCGTGATGGTGCCCAAGCCACCTTGCGCTTCGAGGTCTGCGACACGGGCATCGGGATGAACAGCGAGCAGCAAAGCCGTCTGTTCCAGGAGTTCACGCAGGCCGACGACAGCACCACGCGACGCTACGGCGGAACCGGCCTGGGCTTGAGCATCTGCCAACGCCTGACCACACTCATGGGCGGGCACATCTCGGTGTCCAGCCAACACGGCGCCGGCTCGGTCTTCACCGTGACTTTGCCCGTCAGCCTGGTGCTCGACCCCGCATTGCTGCCAACATCGCTCCCGCCCATCCCAATCGAAGCGCTGCGCGTGCTGATCGTGGATGACCAAAGTGACACCCGAACCTCGATGGCGGGCCTGCTGACCATGATGGGCGTGGGAAAACATGCCGACAGCGAGCGTGGAGGATTGGTTGCCACCGCGGAAAACGGCGCCCAGGCCCTGGCCATGGTCACCGACGCCGACGAGGCGGGGCACCCATTCGACATGGTGCTGTTGGACTGGGTCTTGCCGGACATGGGCGGTGCCGAGGTCACCAGCCGATTGCGCCAGCTGCACCCGGGCTTGGACGTGGTGGTCATCTCAGCCTATGGCTGGGACAGCCTGCAGGCCAATGCCACCCAAGCTGGGGCCGACGCCTTCTTGCCCAAGCCCATCCTGCCCGATGCCCTGCGCGGCCTGTTCGGCAAGTTGACAGGCATCGACACCTCAGCGGCCCACGTCGAGCAGTCGCCAGATGCAGTCATTCGTCTGGACGGCCTGCGCGTTTTCCTGGTGGAGGACAACGCCTTGAATCAGCAACTGGCCACCGAGTTGCTGAGCCGCCGCGGCGCCATCGTCACATCCGTGGACAACGGTTGCGAGGCCGTGGAACACCTGCGCATGAGCGGCCCCACCGCCTACGACGTCGTGCTGATGGACCTGCACATGCCGGTGATGGATGGCCACGAAGCCACCCGCCAGATCCGCGCCGATGAGCGCTTCCGGGCCTTGCCCATCCTGGCAATGACGGCCCATGCACTGGACGAAGAGCGGGACCACTGCCTGGCCATTGGCATGCAGGACCACATCAGCAAGCCGCTGGAACCCAGAAAGCTGTATGCCACGCTGGCCCGTTACCACCCCCTGAACAAGGTCCCCTCGGCACTTGTTGAACAAGCTGTCAGGTCGAGCGCCTCTGCCGGCAAGCTGCCTCAGGCCCCAGGCCTGGACTCGCGCCAGGCATTGGCCAGGCTGGAGGGCAACCTGGGCCTGTATGTGCGCGTGTTGAACGGTTTCGTCGACCATGTGATGACCGGCGGCACGGCGCTGGCCACCGCCGCGCAAGCGCAAGACTGGGCCAGCCTGGCGCGTGAAGCGCACACCCTGCGCGGCTTGTGCGCCACCATCGGTGCGAATGACATGGCCCGCCTTTGTGCCGAGCTGGAAAGGGCGGTCAAGCAGCAGTCGGCCGAGCGAGCCGACTCCCTGGTGGGCGCCTTGAAGGAGGCCACAGAGGCCTTGCTGTTGGCGCTGATCCCGCAATTGCAAGGTGCTGCGGCGCCCACGGCCGCACCGCATGCCGACATGGATGCCAAAGTCATCCAGGTACAAACCAAGGCGCTCGAACGCCTGGTCCATGACAGCGACAGCGCGGCGATCAGCCTGTGGCGCAGCCAACGCAAGGTGTTCATGAACGCATTCGATCCCGTGATGTTCAGCCGGCTGGACACCGCCATCGAGGGCTGCGATTTCGACGCGGCCCTGGCTTTGCTTCAAGAAAGGCTCGACGATGTCATCCAGTGAAGCGCAGGCCCATACCCCGACCATCCTGGTGGTGGATGACGCGCCCACCAACCTCACGCTTCTGGCCGGCCTGCTGGACAAAACCTACCGCGTCAAGCTGGCCTCGTCTGGCCCCAAGGCGCTTGAATTGGCCAAACGCTCGCCGCCTGATCTGGTCTTGCTGGATTTGATGATGCCCGGCATGGACGGCTACGAGGTGTGCCAACGCCTCAAGCAAGATCCGCGCACCAGCCATGTTCCAGTGATTTTCTTGACGGCCATGCAGGAGCCGGAAGACGAAACCCGGGGCTTTGAAGTTGGCGCGGCCGACTACATCCACAAGCCCATCAGCCCATCTGTTGTGAAAGCCCGCGTCAAGACGCACTTGCAGAACAAGGCTTTTCACGACTACCTGAACAACCGCAACGCCAAACTTCAAACCCAGTTGGAAATCCAGATGGCGCAGCTGGATCGTCTGCGCGATTCAACGCTCTTCATCATGATCTCGTTCGCCGAGTTCAGAGACGAAGACACCGGCAACCACGTCAAGCGCACGCAGGAATACGTACGGGTGCTGGCCACGCACCTGTGGGAACAGGGCTTGCACCACAAAGTGCTCAATCCCGACAGCATCCAATTGATCGCCAAGTCGGCGCCGCTGCACGACATTGGCAAGGTCGCCATTCCTGACAGCATCCTGCTCAAGCCGGGCAAGTTGACCACGGAAGAGTTCGAGGTCATGAAGGGCCACCCACTACACGGTTGGGACATGCTCAACCGCGCTGCCTTGCGCATGGGCGAAGAAACCGACTTCCTGGCCTACGCCATGGAAATTGCCCGTTCGCACCATGAGAAGTGGGATGGCTCTGGCTACCCGGACGGCCTGCGCGGCCAAGCCATTCCCTTGTCGGCACGGTTGATGGCCGTGGCCGATGTGTATGACGCACTGATCAGCCGTCGCCCCTACAAGGAACCCTTCAGCCACGAGGTGGCCATGAAGTTCATCGACGAAGGCCGCGACAAACATTTTGACGGCGACATCGTGGACGCCCTGCATGCAACACAAGCGATGTTCATCGACATCGCCAGCCAGTGGAAAGACTGACATGAAAGAAAAAGAAGCTCTTTTGCGGAAAGCCTCGGCCTTGGCGCTGACGGTGCTGGCGGCCACGGTGGCCCAGGCGCAAGACTTTTCGTACTCAGGCTTTGGCACCATAGGCGCGGCCATCTCCAACCAGGACTACCGCTACCAGCGCTTCGTCGATTCTGATGGCACCCTCATGCGCGACACCGTTTTGGGCGCGCAGCTCGATGTTCAGTTCACCCCGGAGTTCTCGGCCACGGTGCAGGGCAAGCTGGCGCCATCGGCCCGCAATGATGACGACTGGGACCTGACCGCCAGCTGGGCATTCGCCTCATGGCGGCCGAACAACGACTGGCTGTTGCGCGTGGGCAAGCTGCGCATCCCCTTGTACTTGTCATCCGAGAACCTGGACGTGGGCCAAAGCTATGACTTCGCCCGACTGCCCACCGAGATGTACTCCATCGCCCCCACGACCGACGTGACCGGGGTGTACATCACCCGGAACTGGGCCATGGCCAACTCCGAGCTTGGCCTGGATGTCTACAGCGGTGAAGCCAAGGTCTGGGTTCGCATGAACACCCGCGACACCGGCACCGCGTTCAACAAGTACGACACCCGGGTCAGTGGGGCTGTGTTGACCTGGCGCGCGGAAGACACCATGTTGCGGTTTGGCGCTCACCATGCCGTTACCCGGCCCGATGGTGGCCCCCTCAATCCCGTCAGCATCCAATCCGTGCCGACTTTTTTTGGCCCGATCTATGCGCCCGACGGCACCGCGCCGCAAATCAGGAACGACATCATCACCGTGGGCATTGACCAGAAACTGTCTGGCAATTGGCGGATCATGTTCGAGGCCGAGCGCAATATCCAGCACGACACCGACCTGGGCGCCAACACTGCAGGCGGCTACATCGCCATCTTGAAAACCATGGACAAGTGGACGCCCTATGTGTCGGCTTCGGTGTTGAAGACCGTGGGTGCCCCGAACCGCGCCCACGATGCTTTGAGCCAGTCGTCGGTGCCAGACGTGGCGCCGGGTGTGACCGATGTGATCAATGCCAGCCAGCGCCGTTTTGCCGATAGCATCCCCTTTTATGACCAGCATTCATTGGCCATCGGTGCCTCCTATGCGCTCACACCGCACAGCAAGCTGAAGGCCGAATGGCTGCACACCTGGGTGCGCAAGGGCTCGTCCATGATCGACTCGCCCAGCGGGGGCCCGGCTGTGGCGGACAAAGGCATTGACGTGCTGTCCATCAGCTACAACTTTGCGTATTAAGGAGTGCCCATGACACGCCTTAAATTCACCTTCGCATCGTTGCTGCTGGCCTTGGGGCCGCTGAGCCATGCCGCCGACCGCATCGTGGTCATTGGCCACCCCAACGTCCACAAGATCGACCTGACCACGGTTCAGCGCATATACATGGGCAAGACCATTGAAGTGGAGGGGGTGCGGGTGCGGCCCGCCAACGGCGCCCCCACCCTGGTGGCACGCCAGCGCTTTCTGAGCCAGTACCTGCAAACCGACGAGGACCAGTACGTGGCCTATTGGACGGTTCGCCGTTACGTGGGCAAGGGCACGCCCCCCCAAGAGGTCAAGCAGACGAACGAGATGATCGAGTTCGTGAGCAAGACACCCGGCGCCATCGGGTATGTTGATGAGGCGGATGTTCTGCCGGGGATGAATGTGCTGTTGAGGAAGTAGGCTTGAGCCTGATCAAGGCGACAGCATGCGGAAAAATTCCCGTGAAAAGTCATCTGCGGGGAAGAAGGTCTCAACCCGAAGTTCTTCTGCCGTGATGTCCAGCGCTGTGCCAAAGGTGGACACCATCGAGAACACCTTGATGGTGTGCTCGCCCAGGTCGTATTCCAATGGAAAGATGGGAGGGGGCATGGGCAGCACCCAGCCCTGCTGCTGCCAGTGCTCTGGCACGCCCGGAAAGCGGCATACATCGGTCAGCAACTGCCGCAATGCCACGTGTGTGGGGTCTGCCGCCACCTCACGCTGAAGCCGCGACAACAACAGCGGTGCCACCTGCGCCCAGTTTCGCAAACGCGGCTGCATGCCGTGCGGGTGAAAAGTCATGCGCATCACATTGCGCCCACCACTGGGATCAACGAGGCGCCAGAGCGCATCCGGCTCGCCCAACATCGCCGTGAAGCGTTGAGCAGGCCCATTGCTCATCACCATGTCCCACTGTCGGTTGACCACCAGGGCAGGGTAGGGCTCGTGATGCCGGAGCATCAACTCCAGGGCTTCGCGCACCGCTTTCATCTCGTCGTTCTGCAGTCCCCGTTGCTGAAAAATCGGCGCAAACCCAGCCGCAGTCATCAGCAGGTTGCGCTCACGCAGAGGCACGCCCAGCACCTCGGCCAACTGCAGCACCATCTCACGGCTGGGTTGCGCACGGCCTGATTCCAGAAAACTCAAGTGACGTTGCGAGACGCTGGCCTCCAGTGCCAGGTCCAGCTGCGAGCGTTTGCGCAAGTCACGCCATTGCCGCAGCAGCTTGCCAAACGGTGGCGGCTCATGGGGGCTCTGGCGCAAAGGTTCGGCGTTCGTCATGGGCCGCAGTATCCCTTCCCCGGTGGGCCGTTTCAATGACCTCCGAGGTAATTGCCCGATGTGATGGGTGAGCGGAACATGCAAGCGCACTTTGCCAACACACCGGAGAGCACCATGAGTTCACTCAAAACCATCCACCTGCGGCAAGGCCCGCTTCAATACCTGGACCAGGGCAGGGGGCAGCCCATGGTCTTTGTGCATGGGCTGATGGCCGACCACCAGCTTTGGGTGCCGCTTCTGCCAGAGCTGGGCCAAGGTGCGCGCTGCATTGTGCCCAACTGGCCGCTCGGCGCTCATGCCATGGCCATGAAGCCCGACGCGGATCTATCGGTGCCCGGTGTGGCCCGGCTCATTGCAGATTTCATCGAGGCGCTCGATTTGAGGGACGTGACCTTGGTGGGCAACGACAGCGGTGGGGCCTTGGTGCAGATGGTGTGCGCACGACACCCCGAGCGCATTGGCCGTGCGGTGTTGACCACCTGCGATGCCTACGACGTTTTCCCGCCGCCAGCATTTGCCACGCTCAAATGGTGGGGGCACGTTCCGGGCCTGGCCTGGGTGTCTGCGCAGTTGCTGCACCATGTGCCCTTGCTGAGGCGGCTGCCCATTGCCTTCGGCGACCTGACCGAAGCGCCCTTGGCCGACGACCTGATCGAGCATTGGCTCAAGCCCCTGCGCACGGATGCCGGCGTGCGCCGAGATGTACGACAGTTCCTGCGCAGCGTCTCCACCCGTTTCACGCAAGAATCTGGTTTTGCAATGCAGGGATTCAACCGGCCCGTGTTGCTGCTGTGGTCCACCCGTTGCCAGCATTTTCCAAAGCGTTTGGCAGAGCGTTTTCAGCGCGAATTACCCAATGCCAAGCTGCAATGGATCGACAGCTCCGGTGTCTTCCTGAGCCTGGAGCATGCGGGGCAGGTGGCCGACAACATCAGGCGCTTTCAACTGGAAAGCGTGTTGAAAGAACAGCCGCAGGGCAAGTCATGCGCCATGTAGCTTCAGTGATGCTGATCATCGTGGGGCTGATCCACCTGCTGCCGCTGTCCGGCGTGTTGAGCGCGGAGCGCCTGGCCACCCTGTATGGGTTGTCATTCCACGAGCCCAACCTGGCCATCCTCATGCGCCATCGCGCAGTGCTGTTCGGTTTGCTGGGTACTTTCTTCATGGCGGCTGCTTTCCGGCCGCCGTGGCAAGCCATGGCCTTGCCCGTGGGGGGCATCAGCGTGGTGTCGTTTCTGTGGCTGGCGGTGTCAACTGGCGGCTACAACGCGCAGATCACGCGGGTGGTGTGGTTTGATTTGTTGGCCTTGGTTTGCCTGGTGGTTGGGGGCTGCGCCTGCTGGCGTGTTCAATCTGGTATCTTCCAAGCCACGCAGGAGCCGTCGAGGAAATTCTTCCTCGATGGTGAAACGGGAACGCGGTGCGGCGCCAACAGGTGCCTCAAGCCGCGACTGCCCCCGCAACGGTAGGTGAGTGTGGTTCCGTCATCCGTGCCACTGGCGCGCAAGCGCTGGGAAGGCGACGGGACATGACTTGCGAGTCCGGAGACCGACCTGCGTGCCGCGCCGTGCCCTCAAGGGCCAGCGTGCGTTCAAGTGTTCCGTTCACGGCGGGTGGACGGTTCAGCGTTGTCGTGTTCGTCAATCCCTCTGCACAGGCTTACCTTCGGTTAGGCGGAAGGATCGCGGGTGCGCGCGACGCTTTCCTTCTTTGTCGAGTTCCCTCTCATGTTGTCTTCCGTATTTTTCCGCACCCCGGTTTCCGTGGCTTCCCTTCGCATGCCCGGTCCGTCGCGACATCGCAGTTGGACTGCTCCCTGCATCGCGCTGACGCTCACGGCCTGGGCCAGCAGCGCCACCTGCGCTGCCGAACCGGCCCCCTTGCCCGAGGTGACCGTGACCGGCCGCACCAGCGGTTCGGGGTTGCACCTGGACCAGCCATCGCCCACAGGATCGCGCACTGGCCTGACGGTGCGTGAACTGCCAGCCAGCGTGGAGGCGGTGAGCGGCGCGCAGGTGTTGGAGCGCGGCGACTACGCGATGCGCGAGGCCATCACCCGCACCGCGGGCTTGACCGACATCGCCAGCCCTGGTGATGGCGGCCTGTCGTTCTCGGCCCGTGGCTTCACCGGCACCAATTCCATCGGCCTGGCCGAAGACGGCCTGCGCCTGGCCGTGGCCTCGGGCACGCAGACCTACCCAATCGACACCTGGGGCTACGAGCGCATCGAGATCTTGCGTGGCCCGGCATCGGTGGTGTTCGGCTCGGGCACCGTTGGCGCGACCATCAACGCGGTGCGCAAGCCGCCGCAACGCGCGTCGGCCATTGAGACCTTGTTTGCTGCGGGCGACCACGGCAGCGCGCGGGTCGGCGTTGGCGCCACCGGCCCCATCAACGAGGTGGCCAGCTACCGCGTGGATGCCTACGGCCTGAGGTCTGACGGCGTGCGCGACCTCGGGCAGGCCAGCGGCGGCAAGCTGATGTCCACGCTTCGCATCGACCCGCGCGGGGACCTGCGCTTCGAGTTGATGGCCGACTACAGCCTGCAAAAACCCGAGCGCTACTTCGGCACCCCCTTCGTCAACAGCCGTCTGGATGATTCGCTGCGCAAGGAGAACTACAACGCCGCGGACAGCATCGTGCGTTACGAAGACAAGCGTTTGCGCGGACGGGCCAGCTGGCAGATCTCGCCAACCTTGAGTGTCAATGACGAGGTGTTCTACCTCGAGGCTAACCGACAGTGGCGCAACATCGAGGAATACATCTACAACTCTGGGACCAACCTGGTTGACCGCGACGTCTACCTCGAAATCCTGCACAACCAGACCCAACGCGGCAACCGGGCCGAGGTCGCCTGGAAGCCCTCGGGCCACAGCGTCGTGGCCGGTTGGGAGTACAGCACCATCGATTTCCAGCACACCAACAATGGCGCCGCCGGCGGCAGCTCCAGCGTGAGCTTGCACAACGTGGCCCATGGCAATTGGTCCAGCCCGGACGCGACCGCACCGAAGTTCAAGACCGACACGGTCGCGCAGGGCTTTTATGTGGAAGACGCTTGGCATGCGACCGACAAGCTCGTGCTGCTGAGTGGCCTGCGCCACGACCGGGTCGAAGTGACGCGCACGCAGCTGTTGGGCGGCGATGGCCTGGACCAGACGCTGTCAGGCACATCCGCCCGACTCGGCCTGACCTATACGCTGGCGCCACGCACCAACGTCTATGTGCAGTTCAGCAGCGGCCACGACCCGGTGACCAGCCTGGTGACACTGAACCTGGCCAACAAGGATTTCAGCCTCACAACCGGCCGGCAAGTGGAGGCGGGCATCAAGCAGAGCCTGGCCGACGGCCTGGGCGACTGGACTGCGGCGGTCTACCAGATCAAGAAGAGCAACATCGTCACGCAGGACACCAGCACGAGCCCGACCACCAATGTCCAGGGCGGCAGCCAACATTCACAAGGGGTCGAGTTGAGCGGCAACCTGCGTCCGACGCGGCAGTGGCGCCTCGAAGGCAACCTCGCAGTGCTGAGTGCGCGCTACGACCACCTGGTGCAGAACAGCGTCACCCTGGATGGCAAACGCCCCAACGACGTGCCGGAGTTGGTGGCCAATCTCTGGACGCACCACCGCTTCGGCAACTGGCAAGCCTCGGTCGGCGCACGCTACGTTGGCCGACGCTACACCAGCACGGCCAACACCGCGACGCTGCCGTCCTACACGGTGTTTGACGCCAGCCTCAGTTGGAACGTCAACAGCATGACGACCGTGCGGGCCCTGCTGCGCAACGCCGCCGACAAGGCATACGCGATTTCAACTTACGGCGACACGCAAGCGCTGTTTGGCGAGCCGCGCCGGGCCGAGCTGGTTGCTGAATTCGCGTTCTAAGCCGCATGAACATCTTCGGTGCCTTGCGCCGTGCATGGCGGCCTTGCCGTCGTGCGCTGTACCTCACCCATCGCTGGCTTGGCATCGTCGGCTGCCTGTTGTTTGCCATGTGGTTCGCCTCTGGGCTGGTGATGATGTACGTGGGCTTTCCGGCGCTGACGCAGGCCGAGCGCCTGGGCGGGCTGCCACCGCTGCGGATGGCCGAGGCCGTCTTGCCGCCAACCGCTGCGCTGGTGGCAGGCTCGGTCACCGAGACACCCGAGCGCATGCGATTGGAGATGCTGCATGCCGGCCCACGTGCCGAGCCGGTGTGGCGCATTGTCGATCAGCAGGGCAGACAGCAGGTGTTGTCGGCCCGCGATGGGCATCCGATGGGTCCGTTCAATGCGCACCAGGCCGAGATGATCGCTAGGGCGTTTGCGGGCCAGCCGCAGACACGCTGGGCCGAGACGCTGGAGCGCGACCAGTGGACGGTGCCTGGCGGCCTCGATGCGTTGCGCCCCTTGCACCGCATCGAGATCGGCGACGCTGCTGGGACCGAGCTGTACGTGTCGGCCCGCACGGGCGAGGTGGTGCGCGACACCTCGCGCCACGAGCGCTTCTGGAACTGGCTGGGCGCGGTGCCGCACTGGCTGTACTTCACACCGCTGCGCGCCAACCCGCCCTTGTGGCACGAGGTGGTCGTGTGGATCTCTGGCTGCTGCATCGTGTCTGCCGTCACCGGGCTGGTGCTGGGCGTGTTGCGCGTGCGGCTGCGGCGGCGCTACCGCCACGGCGCCGTCACGCCCTATCGCGGCTGGATGGCCTGTCATCACTTGGCGGGCATGGTCGGCGGCATCTTCGTGTTGACCTGGATCGCCAGCGGCTGGCTGTCGATGAATCCCACCGGCTGGTTCGGGCGCGGCGGTATCGACCCGGCGGCCATGGTGCGGTATCGAGGTGCCGAGCCATCGATGACCTTGCCTTGGCCACCAGCGGCGCTACCCGATGCGCGCGAGTTGCAGGTGCTGTGGCTGGCCGGGCGTCCACTGCTGCAATGGCACGATGCCAAAGGCCTTGCAACCGTGGTTGTTGCGGCAGACGGGCGACGCGCCGTGACCACGCAGCTCGATATCGAACAAGCCATCGGCCACGCCTGGCCGGGTGTGCAGATCAAGCGCAGCGTGCTGTTGACGCAGGAGGATCGGTACTGGTATGGCCACCATGGCACCGTGACATTGCCCGTGTGGCGCCTGGTGCTGGCCGACGACGCAGGCACCTGGCTGCACATCGATCCGGCCAACGGCCAGTTGTTGGGCAGCAGCACGCGCAACAGCCGGCTTGAACGCTGGCTCTTCAATGCACCTCACAGCCTGGACCTGCCGTGGTTGATTCAACACCGCCCGGCTTGGGACCTGGTGATCGCCACGCTGTGTCTCGCCGGTTTGGTCGTCGCTATCAGTGGCACGGTGGTGGGGTGGCGGCGGCTGCGAAAGTTGAGGGCCACCTCCTCGCGGCAACGTGGATTGTGAGATCGGGCAGCATGTGCCCATCCGGCACCTTGGTTCTATCTGCACGCGAACCAGCCAAGCGGGGATCCGAGCACGCATGGCTCAAGCGCCATGCGCTGGCCAAATTCTGCCCCGACACTTTGGGAGAACTCAAAGACACCGCCCGTCGCAAGCTCAAAAGCGGGCAGAAGCGAAAGCCCATCATCATGGCTTGCTGGAAGCAAGGTGAGCTCTGGTGATGCCATCGATCGAGCTTTATGGATTGTCTCTCCACGAACGACGGCTTCAGCCGGTGGTACAACGCTCACATTGCGCGGGGTGGTGTGGATCGACCTGGTGGCGCTGGTTTGCCTGGTGATCGGGGGACTGTGCTTTCTGAACGACATGCGGAGATGACTTGGCCTTGAGGCCGACTGGCCGATTTGCTCACACGCAGCAGCGGATCGGTCATGGACAGTGCCCTTGCCACTTCCTACGATGGTGTCCTGTTTGACGGGATACCGGGATTGAAAGTGAGCAGTCTTGACACATTGTTGACGGAAGACCAGCGCGCAATCCGCGACGCGGCCAGGGCCTTCGCGCAAAGCGAGCTGGCGCCCCATGCCGGCCAGTGGGACCGTGAAGGGCGCCTGCCCGATGGCACCGTGCGCATGATGGGTGAGCTGGGTTTGCTCGGGCTGCTGGTGCCTGACGAATGGGGCGGCGTCAAGACGGACGACCTGGCCTATGCCTTGTGCATCGAAGAAGTGGCCGCTGGCTGCGCTTCGTCGGCCACGCTCATGAGTGTGCACAACTCCGTGGGCTGCGTACCCATCCTCAAATTTGGCACCGACGAGCAGAAGCGGCGTTGGTTGCCCCGCATGGCCAGCGGCGAAGTAATCGGCGCGTTCTGCCTCACGGAGCCGCAAGCCGGCTCCCAAGCCGATGCCTTGAAGACGCGTGCGGTGCGCGATGGCAACGCCTGGGTGCTCGACGGGGCCAAACAGTTCATCACCAATGCCTCGCGCGCTGGCGTGGCCCTGGTGTTCGCCGTGACCGATCCTGCCGCTGGCAAGAAGGGGCTGTCGGCCTTTCTGGTGCCCGCCGGCACGGCCGGCTTCAAGGTGGGGCGCCCTGAAAAAAAGCTGGGCATCCGCGCCTCGGATACCTGCCCGATCGTGTTGGAGGCCTGCCGTGTGCCGGCAGCCAGCCTGCTGGGCCAGGAGGGCGAAGGCTTGAAGATTGCGCTGTCCAACCTGGAAGGCGGGCGCATCGGCATCGCGGCCCAGTCGGTGGGCATCGCACGTGCGGCGCTGGAGGCGGCGAGCCTCTACGCCAGCGAACGCGTGCAGTTTGACAAACCCATCGCAGAGCACCAAGCCATCGGCCACCTGCTCGCCGACATGCACACGCGTCTGAATGCCGCGCGCTTGCTGGTCCACCATGCGGCGCGGTTGCGCACGGCGGGCGTGCCTTGCATTTCCGAGGCCTCGCAAGCCAAGCTCTTTGCCTCAGAGACCGCCGAGTGGGTCTGCTCCAAGGCCATCCAGATCCACGGGGGTTACGGCTACCTGGAGGACTATCCCGTTGAGCGCCACTACCGCGATGCCCGCATCACCCAGATCTATGAAGGCACGAGCGAGATCCAGAAGCTCGTGATCGCCCGTCAACTTCTTCAGAACACACCAAGCCGGCCATGAGCACCACCTCCTCCTTGTACGACGCCCACCAGGCCGTTCGCCTGCTGATCAATGGCGAATTCGTCGCTTCCAACGCCACCGAGCGGCATCCCATCACCAATCCCGCGACGCAAGAGGTGCTGGCCTATGCGCCGTGCGCCACGGCGGCCGAGGTCGATGCCGCGGTGGCGGCCGCCAAGGCGGCTTTCCAGTCATGGCGGAACACGCCGATCGCCGTGCGCATGCGCATCATGCTGCGCTTGCAGACCCTGATTCGCCACAACCTGCCACGCATCGCCAGCATCCTCACGGCCGAGCAAGGCAAGACCCTGGCCGACGCTGAAGGCGACATCATCCGTGGCCTGGAAGTGGTCGAGCATGCCTGCTCGATCGGCACCTTGCAGATGGGTGAGTTTGCGGAGAACGTGGCCGGCGGGGTGGATACATACACGCTGCGCCAGCCCATCGGGGTCTGTGTCGGCATCACGCCGTTCAACTTCCCGGCCATGATCCCTTTGTGGATGTTCCCCATGGCCATCGCCTGCGGCAACACCTTCGTGCTCAAGCCTTCAGAGCAAGACCCGATGAGCACGATGGAGCTGGTTCAATTGGCCCTCGAAGCAGGCGTGCCGCCCGGTGTGCTGAACGTCGTGCATGGTGGCAGGAGCGTGGTGGATGCCCTGTGCACACATCCCGATGTGGCGGCCATTTCCTTTGTGGGTTCAACGGCGGTGGGCACGCACGTCTACAACCTGGGCTCGCAACATGGCAAGCGCGTGCAGAGCATGATGGGCGCCAAGAACCACGCCGTGGTACTGCCCGATGCCAACAAGACTCAAACGCTCAATGCCCTGGCCGGCGCCGCCTTTGGGGCAGCGGGTCAGCGTTGCATGGCGGCCTCCGTGGCGGTCTTTGTCGGGGACTCCAAAGATTGGTTGCCTGAACTGGTAGAGCGCGCCAAAAGCTTGAAAGTCAACGCGGGCGCCGAAGATGGCACGGACATCGGGCCGGTGATTTCCAAGGCGGCACAGCGGCGCATTGAGGAGCTCATTGCCACCGGGGCCGATGAAGGTGCCAGGCTGTTGCTGGATGGGCGAGGTGTGCGCGTGCCGGGCTATGAGGCCGGGAATTTCGTGGGGCCCACGGTTTTCGCTGGGGTCAACACCAAGATGCGCATCTACACCGAGGAGATCTTCGGCCCGGTGCTGGTGTGCCTGGAGGCGGATACGCTGACCGACGCCATCGCGCTGGTCAATGCCAACCCCTTTGGCAATGGCGTGGCCTTGTTCACCCAGAGTGGCGCCGCGGCAAGGCGCTTTCAAAGCGAGATCGACGTGGGCCAGGTGGGCATCAACGTACCGATTCCAGTGCCGGTGCCATTCTTCAGCTTCACGGGTTCACGCGGCTCCAAGCTGGGTGATCTGGGGCCCTACGGCAAACAGGTGGTGCAGTTCTACACGCAGACCAAAACGGTCACCGCCCGGTGGTTTGACGATGCGACCGTGTCGTCCGGCGTCAACACCACCATCAATCTTCGCTGAACAAGCGGCAGGAAGGAGAGGGCATGAAGATCGCTTTCATTGGATTGGGCAACATGGGCGCACCCATGGCCGGCAACCTGCTCAAGGCTGGGCATGAACTCGCGGTCTATGACCTCGATGCTGCGGCCTTGGATCGCCTGGCGACGCAGGGGGCCCGGCCAGGCGCGTCATTGGCCGACACCGTGGATGGCGCAGAAATGGTGATCACCATGTTGCCGGCGGCCCGCCATGTGGACAAGGTGATCAACGGTGAAGGCGGTGTTCTAGGCTACGTCCAGCCAGGCGTGCCCATCGTGGATTGCAGCACCATCGGCCCCGCCACCGCACGCCAACTGTCGGCCAGCGCCCAAGCCCACGGCAACGCGTTTGCCGACGCGCCCGTCTCTGGCGGCACTGGTGGCGCCGCAGCCGGCACGCTCACGTTCATGGTTGGCGGTGATGAAGCCCTGTTCGAGCGCATCAAGCCGGTGCTGCAATGCATGGGTCGCAACATCGTCCACTGCGGAGCGGTGGGCAATGGGCAAGTGGCCAAACTGTGCAACAACCTGCTGCTGGGCGTGACCATGGTGGGCGTGTCCGAGGCCATGTCACTGGGCACCAGCCAGGGCATGGACGCCAAGGTGCTGGCCGGGATCATCAACACATCGACCGGCCGGTGCTGGAGCTCCGACACCTACAACCCCTTCCCGGGTGTCATTGATGGTGCGCCCGCCTCACGGGGGTACACCGGCGGCTTCGGGGTCGACCTCATGCTCAAAGACTTGGGGCTGGCGATGGATGCGGCGCATGAAAAACACCAGCCTTTGCCCATGGGCGCCCTGGCTCAGGATCTTTACCAGCAATGGAGCAGCCAGGGCCAAGGTGCCCTCGACTTCTCCTCCATCATCAAGCTGCTCGCCACCTTGCCATCATCGCCATGATCGAACTCCAACTTCAAGACAGCACGGCCCTGATCACGCTGGCCCGCCCGCCCGCCAACGCTTTCAGCCTGGAAGGGCTGCAGCAACTGCGCGCCACCGTCCTCCAGCTCGACGCCGACCCGGCGGTGCGTGCACTCGTCATCACCGGCCAGGGGCCCAAGTTCTTCAGCGCGGGGGCTGACCTCAACACCTTCGCCGATGGCGACAAGGCCATGGCCCTGGCGATGGCCCAAGCGTTTGGGGCCGCGTTCGAAGTGCTGGCCGATTCGCGCCTGGTGACCATCGCGGCCATCAACGGCTATGCGATGGGCGGTGGGCTCGAATGCGCCCTGGCCACGGACATCCGCATCGCTGAAGCGCACGCGCAGTTGGCTTTGCCAGAGGCCGCGGTGGGCCTCCTGCCTTGTGCTGCCGGCACCCAGGCCTTGCCCTGGCTGGTGGGCGAGAGCTGGGCCAAGCGCATGATTCTGCTGGGCGAAAGGTTGGATGCGGCCACCGCCCTGCGCATCGGCCTCGTGACGGAAGTGGTGCCCACCGGCCAGGCGCTGGCCAAAGCCTTGGCGCTGGCGGAGCGCGTCTCCCGGCAAAGCCCCGACAGCGTGCGCGCCTGCAAGCAATTGATCCATGCCGCCCGTGAAGGCGTGCCGCGGCGTGCCGCACTCGCCCTTGAGCGTGAGTCTTTCATGGACTTGTTCAATGGCCCCAATCAGCGCGAAGGGGTCAACGCCTTTTTGGACAAGCGTCCGGTGGCATGGCAATGAGCGAAGTGCAACTGCAGATCGTCAACAAGGTTGCCCTGATCACGCTGAACAGGCCACAGGCACTCAATGCGCTGTCGCACGGCATGGTGCTGCAGTTGTACGCGATGCTGCAAGAAGTGCAGGCCGCCCCAGCGATCCGAGCCGTGGTGCTGCGCGGCAGCGGGGCCAAGGCCTTTTGTGCCGGCGGAGACGTGATCGCCATTGCCCAGAGCGTGAAAGATGGCAGCGCATTGCACCGGGACTTCTTCATCGACGAATACCGCCTTGACCTGTGCATCCACACCTTCTCCAAACCAGTGGTGGCCTTCATGCATGGCATCGTCATGGGGGGCGGCATGGGGCTGGCCCAGGGCGCGAGCCTGCGCCTGGTGGCCAGCAATGTGCGCATCGCCATGCCAGAAACACGCATTGGTTTGATCCCCGACGTTGGCGCCTCGTACTTCTTTTCAAAGTTACCAGAGCCGCTTGCCCGCTACCTGGCGCTCACGGCGACAACGATTGGCGCCCAAGACGCCATCTATGCCCAGCTGGCCGATGCGCGCAGCAAGGTCGACGATCCGGAGGCATTGCCCGCATTGCTGGAGGCGATCGATTGGTCTTCGGGCATCAACGTGAGCGATGCAGATCAGTTGCGGGCCGCCTTGAGCATGGATGATCCAGCAACGAAGATCGAATCGGCCATGCTGGCAAAGCAATGGCCCACGATTTTTGAGCATTTCCAGCCTTGGGCCTCGTTGACCGAGCTGGTGCACAGACTCACGACGGACGGCAGCCCCTGGGCGCTGGCCACATTGGAAAGCTTGCGCAGCCATTCCCCCTTGATGCTGGCCCTGACCTGCGAATCTTTGAAGCGCGGGCGGCATCTGCCCTTGAAGGACTGCTTCAAGATGGAGTTCGGCTTCATCCAGCAGGCTTTGTCTTGCGGTGAGTTCACCGAAGGGGTCAGGGCCTTGTTGGTCGACAAGGACCGCAAGCCCAACTGGACAGTTCCGCGCATCGAGGATCTGACGCCATCGGTGATCGAGCATGCCATCCGCCTGGCGGATGAACGTTCAAGGTCCGTCACGCTGTGATTTCTCGAGTGTGCCCCGCCGGTAGTCGGATGGGCGCATGCCCGTCCACTTTTTGAACGCGCGGTGAAACGCCGGGGCTTCGGCAAAGCCGATGTCGTGCGCGATTTGTTCGATGGACGCCCGGTCCTCCCGCAATGCCGTGATGGCCATGTCCCGGCGCAGGTGATCCTTGATGGCTTGGAAGGTGGTGCCCTCTGAATCCAGGCGGCGGCGAAAGGTGGCTTGCGCCATGTTGAGGGAGGCTGACATGGCGTGCAGATCTGGCCAATCGACCGGCCGAATGTGACGCAAGCGGGTACGGACCTGGCCAGCAATGCTGTCCGTGTTGCGGTACTTCACCAGAAACACATCGGGTGCCCGTTGCAGGTACAGGCGCAGAGATTCAGCGCTTTGCAAAACCGGCTGCGTCAACATGGACGCGGGCATGACCAGGGTGCCATCCTGTGCACCAAAGGCCAGTTGCTCGCAAAACATGACCTTGTATTCGGCCTCGAAACCAGGCGCATGGCCGCCCAGGCCACAGCTCAGGATCGGTATGCGACGCGCGATCAGCCAGCAGGCCAGGCCATACGCCATCATGAAATAGGTGGCGTGCGCGAACGGTGTGGTGCGCGCCTGGTCATCTTGCAGACGCAGCGTGGCCGTGTGTTCATTCACTTCCAGGCTGGCATGCTGGCCCTCGAAGACGAGGCCTGTGTACCTGCACAGCCTCTTCAAGGCCACATGCAGGCTCTCGCTGCTCAACAGGGCCTGGCAGAGCAGGGCATAGGTGCCCGGCTTGGCAGGCCGCGGGCCCAATGCAAAAAACTCGTCGCCCAGGTGCAGTGCTATCTGGCGCCAAAGCTCGCCGAACTGCCGGGGCGATACCCGCGACAAGGGCTCGTCCAGGAAATGCCTCGGGATGGCGGCCTGTTCAAGAACCTGGTCAAGCGGCACGCGGCTGCGCACCCCAGCGTGCAAGGCTTGCTGGACGAAATGGATCGAGATGGTGTCCGGCTCGACCGACGGGCGCCGCATGTTGACCAAGCAGCAGGCCCTCAGCGAGCGGCCATCCGCAACGCACCGTCCAGCCGGATGACCTCGCCGTTCAGGTATTCGTTCTCGATGATGCTGCGTGCCAGCGCCGCGTACTCGGCCGGCCGACCAAGGCGGGCAGGGTGGGGAACCGTCTGGCTGAGCGACGCTTGAACTTCTTGCGGCAAGCCCATCAGCATCGGGGTTTCGAAGATGCCTGGTGCGATGGTCAGCACACGTATCCGGTCCCGCGCCAGATCGCGTGCGGCGGGCAAGGTCATGGCCACCACACCGCCCTTGGAGGCCGCGTAAGCCGTCTGGCCAATCTGCCCATCAAAAGCCGCCACCGAGGCGGTGTTGATGATCACGCCTTGTGAGGATGAAGCGTCCTGGTCATGGCCTGGCACGCCCGATGACAGCATGGCGGGCACGGCCAGCCGCATCATGTTGAAGGTGCCGATCAGGTTGACCCGGATCACCCGGGAGAAGTTGTCCAGGCTGTGCGGGCCATTTTTGCCGTGGATTCTCTCAGCTGGGCCGATGCCTGCAGCGCTGACCAACACGTCCAAACGGCCAAAGCGCTTCAAGGCAGTGTTCACGGCTTCAGCGGCACTGGCTTCGTCGGCCACGTCGGTGCGCACATAAACCAGTTTGTCACTGGCCGGCAGGGCATCGGGCTTGGGCTCGGCCAAGTCGGCGATGACAACGCGGGCGCCGGCGTGCAAAGCCATGCGCGCCGTGGCGGCGCCAAGGCCGGAGCTGCCGCCGGTGATCAACACAACGCTGTTCGAGATGTCCATGAATGATGTCTCCTTGAGTCAAAGTTTTTTAAAGCAGCTCCACCGCCACGGCGGTGGCCTCACCGCCGCCAATGCACAAGGTAGCGATGCCCTTGCTCAATTGGCGACGGCGCAAGGCGCCCAGCAAAGTGACCAACAGCCTCGCACCGGTGGCGCCGATGGGGTGCCCCAGCGCGCAGGCGCCCCCATGCACATTGACCTGGTCATGTGGCAAATCCAGATCGCGCATGGCGGCCATCGTCACCACGGCAAACGCCTCGTTGATCTCCCAGAGGTCGACATCGGTGGTTTGCCATCCTGTTCTGGCGAGCAGCTTGCGCACAGCGCCTGCGGGGGCGGTGGTGAACCAACGCGGTTCCTGGGCATGGCTGGCATACCCGGCGATGCGCGCGATGGGCTGCACGCCCAAAGCGGCCGCGGTCGATGCGCGCATCATGAGCAGGGACGCGGCGCCGTCGGAGATGGAACTGGCGTTGGCCGCCGTCACCGTGCCATCCTTGCCAAAGGCCGGCTTCAACTGGGGGATCTTGTCCAGCTGTGCCTTGAGCGGTTGCTCGTCATGCTCGACCACAGATTCGCGGCCGCGCACCACGTCGCGCACGGGCTCCACCTCCCACGCGAAAGCACCTTGCTGGATGGCCCAGTGGGCACGGGTGGTCGACTCGATGGCGAACGCGTCCTGGTCCTGCCTGGTGAAGCCGTATTCGCTGGCGCACAGCTCGGCAAAATGCCCCATCAACTGGCCTTTGGTGTCGGGTGCATAGGCGTCTTCCAGCCCATCGAGGAACATGTGGTCCAGCACCTGGCCATGGCCGAGCCGCTGGCCCGAACGTGCCTTGGGCAGCAGGTATGGTGCGTTGCTCATGGACTCCATGCCACCGGCCACGATGACCTGGGCTTGCCCCGCCAGCAGTGTGTCGTGGGCCAGCATCACCGCCTTCATGCCCGAGCCGCAAACCTTGCTGACCGTGGTGCAGGCGGTGGCGTGCGGTAGGCCCGCTTGCAGCGCTGCCTGGCGCGCAGGCGCTTGCCCAAGGCCCGCCGACAAGACGCAGCCCATGTACACCTCGTCGACCAAGTCTGGCGCCACGCCAGCGCGCGCCATGGCGGCCTTGATGGCATGCGCACCCAACGAGGGCGCCGGGATGTGGGAAAGGCTTCCTTGAAAGCCGCCCAATGGGGTTCTGGCCACGGCAGCAATCACGATGGGATCGGTCTGATTCATGTTCGTCACCTCAGGCTCGCGTCAGTTCACGCAGGATGATGTTGCGCTGAATCTCGCTGGTGCCTTCGTAAATTTGCAGCACTTTGGCATCGCGGAACAGCTTTTCAACCGGGAATTCGGTGCTGTAGCCCATGCCGCCGTACACCTGGATCGCCTCCGTGGCGGCCCACATGGCCGCATCGCAGGCAAAGGCCTTGGCCATGGCGCACTCCGCGGTGTTGGGCTGGCCCTGGTCGGCGCGCCAGGCGGCCTGGTAGGTCAGCAAGCGCGCGGCCTCCAGTTTCATGCTCATCTCGGCCAGCTTGTGGCCCACCGCCTGGTGCTCCAGGATGGCCTTGCCCATGGAGCGCCGCTCTTTGGCATAGGCCAGGGCCTCGTCCAGGCAACGCTGCATCACGCCCAGTGCGAAGGCTGCGGCCATCGGGCGCGATCGATCGAAGGTGCGCATGGCGATCGAGAAACCTTCACCTTCCTGGCCAAGCCGGCTGGACTCGGGCACGTGAACCTCGTCAAAGAACACCTCGCAGACGGGCGCCGCGCGCTGGCCAAGCTTGCCCAATGGTTCGCCCACTGACAAGCCGGGCGCTTCACGCTCAACCACAAATGCGCTGATGCCCTTGTGGCCCGCGTCCATGTCGGTCTTGGCGAAAACCACCATGAAGCTGGCCAATGAAGCATTGGAGATCCAGATCTTGCTGCCTGTCAACTTGTAGCCACCGTCCACGCGTTTGGCTTGCGTTCGCAACGCGGCCACGTCGGACCCGGCCGCAGGTTCGGTCAAGGCAAAACTGGCGAACTGACCGGCGGCCAGCCTGGAGAAATAAGCCTGTTGTTGCGCTGGCGTGCCGGCAATCAGGATCGGCTCGCTGGCCAGCGCGCTGATGGACAAGGCCGCGCCGATGCCCAAGCAGCCTCTGCACAACTGCTCGGTCACGAGGGCCACTTCCATTGCACCAAGCCCCCCGCCGCCATATTCGGTTGGCAAGGCCAGGTTCAACAGGCCCAGTTCCAGCGCTTTGGCTTGAACGGCGATAGGAAATTGCTCGTCGCGATCCGCCTTGGCGGCCAGTGGAATGATCTCGCGGTCCGCGAAGGTGCGGGCCAGCTCCTGGATCATCTTTTGTTCGTCGGTCAGCTGGAAGTGCATGAAATCTCACTGGCCGATCAAGCCAATTTGGTTGCTTTGGGTGATGGCGATTGTAGGAATGAGAACCCTGCAAGCGCTTGCCGCACCCGCCGATTTACTTGCATAATCAGCCAAAAATGAGTCACCCGTCTGCCACCACAGTTCCCATCGACTTTGCTCAACAGTTGCTCGACGGGCCCGCCTTGTCCAGCGCCATCCGCTTGTCGATCCTTCAGCAAACGGGCATTCCAACTGAGTTGCTGGCGTCACCCCAAGCGCGTGTGACCACGGACCAATTCGCTGCGCTTTACCGCCTGGTTGCCACCCACACTGGCGATGAAAGCCCGGGCATGTTCTCGCGCCCACTGAAGCCAGGCACGCTCAAGTTCCTGGCCCTGAGCGTGGTGCAGGCCTCCAGCCTGATCACCGCCTTGCACCGGTTCACCCAGTTTTTTCAATTGGTCCTGGACGACCTTCACTTTGAGCTCGTGTCGTCGCCAGAGCAGGTCAGCGTCATCCTTCGCCCGCAGACCGAAGCCGTGCGCCAGCATCGGTTCGCGCAAGAGGTGATGCTCAAACTCGTGCATGGCATGGCTTCGTGGCTGGCAGGCCGCAAGATCCCGATCACGCGTGTTGACCTGGCCTACAAGCCGCCTGCTTACGCCTCTGACTATGTTTACCTTTACCCCGGCCAGGCCAGCTTCAACCAGGCGGTGACGGCCATCCACTTCGACCGGCAGTTGCTGCAAGGGCCCGTGAGACAGCGTGCCGATGCCATTGGCGACTTCCTGCTGCGTGCGCCCGCCGACTGGATGTTCGTTTCTTTTGCCGAGCGATTCGTGAGCCACCGTGTGCGCGAGCAGCTTGAAAGCACGTTGCGTGAGTTGACCCGAATTGAAGATGTGGCCAAAAGCCTGTTGATGTCCACACGGACCTTGGCGCGGCGGCTTGAGCAAGAAGGCACGAGTTTTCAGTTGCTCAAGGACGAGCTGCGGCGCGACGTCGCCATCCGCTTGCTGATGCAGACGCATTGGCCGCCCGAAGAGATCGGCGTGCAGATCGGCTTTGAAGACCCAACCACCTTTTACCGTGCGTTCAAGCGCTGGACGGGCTGCTCACCGGGGGTGTACCGGCGCAGCGGTGGCAGGGTTGCCGCTTAATCAGCCCTCATCAGCCATGGCTGCACAAAGGCAAACCAGCCGCCAACCAAATAGACGGCCAGGCTGAACAGATACAGGCGCCATGAGGTCTTGCGTGTCTTCAAGCAGGCCATTCGCAATGCAGGGTCGGCCGGGCAGGGCGCGGATTTGTTTCGCCATTGAAGCAAGCCGCTACCCACCATGGCCACCGCTGCGAACACAAACAGGCCAGCCTTGTGCTCACTCAGCCACACCACCTGCGGGAAAACCGAGACCAGCGATGAAAGCGCCGCACCCGCGCCCAGCGCCACCAGCAGGGCGGGCAGGGCGCAGCACACCAAGGTGCTGGAGCTGGCGAACAAGCTGAGCACGGAAGTCCACAGGCTGGCCCTGGACTCGATGATGCCGTCGGCACTCACTTGGGGGCCTTCATGTCGGCCTTGATCTCGGCGACTGACTTTTCAACCGTCTCCAGGCTGATCACGTCGTACCCGGCGTCCTTGATCTCAGCCGTGATCGTTTTGCCGTCCAGGGTTTGGCCGGCCTTGGCTTCCACGGCCACCACTTTTTGCTTCAGGTCAACATAGACCGCCTGCGTGGCGGGCAACTTGGACAAGCGCTTTTCAATGCCTTGCGCGCAGAACGCGCAGACCATGCCATTGACCGTGGCCTTGATGCTGGTGGTGGCCCAGGCTGGGGCAGTGAAGCCGGCGATCAATGCCACGGTGACCAGAATGCGTGATGGGTGTGTCATGGTTTTGTTCCTTCAAAAGATGTACATGAAATTCGCCCGAGCTTGTTTGGAGTTGTTGACTCCCAGCTCGACGAAATAGCGGTTGTGGATGAGGCGCAGCATGGGCGTGACCTCTGTTTTGTCTGACAGGCCCCTCATCCGGCGGGCCTCGACGATGAACCAGGGTTGGATCTCGTCGTAGTCCACCTCGTAGAACGAGAAGCCCGCGCGGACCGAGGCAAAGTCGTGGTTCAAGCCGCTTGCGCGGTACAGGCGGCCCGTCGCGGCCACGTAGACGCGGGTGGTCTCGTAGTCCACTTGCAGGCCGGGCGCCCAGGCCAGTTTGGAACCCGAGAAGTCATTGCCCTGGATGGCGCCGGCACCGGCGAAAAACCAGACGTTCGCCTGGGCATGAGGCAGATTCCAACGTGTCACCAGGCGGGTGTAGTTGACTTCGGCGAGCGTGCGCGTCTTCGACTTGTCATCAGAGCGCATGTACAAGCCACCGGCCCCCACCGCATCGCGCGCTGTCAGAGCGTAGTTGACCCAGGACTCCCGCCAGTTGGGGCTGAAATCGCCCATGGCCATCGCGCTGTCCTTGAAGCCCATGGGCGCCGACTGCGCCGCGCTGCTGACGGCGATCCCTGCCGCAAGGGCAAACAGCCACCTCATGGCCTGGCCTTGAATGGTTGTTGATTCATTGCATCTCCAGCGGTGGCTCTGGGATGAGCCACGGTTCATGTCACCGCAGAAACTGCGGACGCACTTTGGGCTTGGAGATCAAAAAATGGGCGGCTTGGCGGTGGGGGCCACCAGGGCACTTGCGAAGTTGGCGGCGCCAAACAAGGGCTGGGTATCTTTGGCAGCCGTGACCACATCAAATCGGCTGAAAGCCAGATCGGCGAAAGGAATGCACAAGCCACAGGAGGCGCAGTTTTTCATGTCGGGCTGCGTCTGGTTTGTCTGAGCTTGGTCGGCCTGCGCGTGCATCGGGCATGCTGTTGGCATGGCATCTGCGACATGGGCAACGGCGCTGCTTGCGGCCATCTGAAAACTCATGAGATCGCCAGCCCAGCCTCGCAAGGGAAGCAACACGATCATGATGAGGACAAGCAGCCGGTGCATGGGGCGATGATAGCTGAGCGGCAATGGGTTGAGCGGCGCTTAGGCGCCGGTTAGGGTTCCTGGCAAGAGTTCCAATCCTCGTCTTCACAAGCGACCTGACCGTCCAGCTTGAACCAGTTCTCTGTGGGGTTGCCAATGCAGGGCACGTTAACAGGACGTCTTCCCAGAACAGAGGCCGTAACACCGGCCTTGTGGGTGGGCATCAACGCCTCGTCAACTTCTGAAAAGACCGTGTACGTGGTGCTCTGTCGCTTAAAGGACAACGATGTCCGGTCAACTCCGGGACGAAAGTAATGAAACAAGGCCGCGCTGCTGCGCTTGCCAGGTTCTTTGACCGTGATATCCAGTTCAACGTTTTGGCCCGTGCCGAACCGATAGGCTATGTAGGGTCGTGCAGCGCCGGCCGGTCTCAGCGCGGAGCACACAGATATCACTTTTGTCCTGGATGTGCTGCACGAAAAGACAATTTCCTCTCTCGGCTGGCACAGCGATTCTGCGCCGGCCACAGCACACGTCGTGAGCAGTACCGCGCCGATAAGCAGAGTTTTTTGCATCCGCGCCCTGCTTATTTGTCACTGGCCGATTCGCGGCTGGGCTCTTGACTGGTCGAAGAATGTACCGGATGAAGAACCGCATGCAGCGCTGTGAACGGAAGCAGTAAAGTGTCCATGGCCAGGCTGGGGATGAAATCAAGGAGACTGAATGGCGCCAGCGTATTGTCGTATGCGCAACCGTGGTTGTCTGGGGAGGGCTTTTCGCAGGACTTCTTTCCAATCAAACTGGCATTGAGCCTGGTGCCGGCGAAGACGAGACTGCCATTCTTCGAAGGGCCTTGGGTTGTGGCCACAATTGAGGCGCAAGAGCAAAGGGTCAGTGCGCTAAGCGCTGTGGCGATCTTGACGTAGTTCATGTTCCCTGATGTGTCGTTTGGATATTGGGCGCCGCCTGAAGACGCTGCAGACTGCTTGGTCGATTAGGTAAGCGCTAGCAGTGTCGGCACTGCAAGAGACCCAAGCAATCACCCCAACGGGGGCGGTTGGCCTAGGCGAGACGTGTTAAGCCCGCGACCCAGCGCTTTGGAAAGGTCGGAGCGAGGAACGCCATGGCCAATCCCTTCAACCATGCAGCAATGCAATTAACTTTCCACGATGTATATTATGTCAACTTGTGGAAGCGAGCCAAGAAGGCTTTGATCTCCCTATGGAAGCGCCTTTCAGACTCAAGCAAACAAGCACAGCGCCGATTTCCTATCCATGCTGAATCGACTACCAAAGAGTACGCCGTCCTTTCAAGCATTGCTTGAGGACATAGGGAGCCCCAGCGACCAAGCCATAGCCAAGGCGCTGGGTGTCACAACAAGGACGATCAAGACGTGGCGAATAAAGGGAGCGCCACGCCCAGTCCTACTGTCATTGTTCTGGATCACCCGCTGGGGAATGTCAGAGACCAACGCCGAGGTGCTGGACCTCAGTGACATGCACTACAACCTGACGGTTGCACAGCGCCTTGAAATCAAACGCCTGCATGGAGTGATCGACCAACTGCAGCGCATCGGCCAGTTTGGCGCGGCAAACGACCCGCTGAATACAGGCATGCCACCGCCACGCGTCAAACCCGGTCAGCCCGCTCAAGTCGCGCCAGTCGCTTCGCTTTGTGTCACGCCCCGCGCTATTGGGCTGACCTAGCATCTCGAAACCGTGTCGGCTTTGCATGCACGACCCGGAAACAACCCTCTTGATCCCCGCACTTTGTGAGGGGCGTCAAGAGGGTTGTTTTATTTCCGGGTCTAGCTGCAAAGCCGACCCGGTTTCTTACGTCCTGGCGCCATCTCCCCCTCCGCCCCCGCTGGGGGAACGAGGAAGCAATCTGCGCGGGTTGAAATTTAAGGAACTGCCATGATTGCCAAGAACCTCAGGAAGTTTGCCGAAGCATTTGCACTTCAGTTGCCACTACCCTTTGGCCGCTTGCGCATGCTCAAGCAGGCAAGGCCCACCACCAGGGCCGGACGCGCAGCCAGAGCGGCCCGCAGGATCATCCGTGCGGCCGCATTGAAGATCCGGGTGCTGTACCGTCCACGCATGAAAAAGGCGCCCCGCAGAGCGCCTGAGTTTCAGACCATGTTCCAGCTTGCATTTGCCCTGGCCAACCTCGAAAACATGGATCTGGCCGGCTTCTAAATCCACTGCAGGACATAACGCATCGCGTTAATACACCAGGCAGAATCAACGGTAGTAAACCACCCCATCAGAACAGAGCCAGCCAGTCTTGTCTGGTGTTGAGCCAATACCGACCACAACCCGGCCACCGACGAAGCCCGTGGTGTTGACAACATCACCGCTGACACGCGCAACGACCTTGCACTCATGAGCACGCTTGAAGGCTTCCCACTGCTGATCCTGATAATAGACAAAGCCCAAAAGAACAACGATCAGGAGCACCAACAAAGCAACAATGAACTTCATATTCAACCCGGTATACGGTTGTTTTTACCATGCCGAAGGTTTTGACCGTCCGCGATCTGTTCGGCCAATGGGCGGGCGCTGGATGGGGTCCAACCGGGTGTAGCGTTGATCAAGCCTGACGACGGCTCACGCGTGGCAACAGGTGCCAACGCGGGCGGTTTGTTGACCTCTATGCGCTCACCGCGTTTTTCATCCCAGGCCATGAAGAAGCCACCGGCCACGATGCCCTCGCACAAAGCCTTGTCGGTCTCCAATTTCGTGCCCTGTTGGGTGTAGCACTGGCAGCGGCTTTTGCCTTGCACACAGGCCGCAGGGTAAGGCGCCCTCACGGGCTTTGTGACCTCATCGTAAACGGGCGCGGTATAGGCCAAACCGTTGACGCGAGGCTGAAACTGGGCCACGTATTCCACAGTCGTCAGAACCTTGCGGGCTTCGCCTACCTGCTGATTTTGTTGAGTGCCCTGCCCCACGCTTGAGACCTTATCGACCATGGTGGAAGGCTCAATGCCTTCAGATTTCTTTTGGAGGTGCCACCACACATAGCCAACGAGCGCAGGAATCATCACCAGCAGACCAAGCAGCATCCACACCTTAGGAGGGATTGAGGCCTTCATCGTGTGCGCTTCGGATGATTTGTACCAAGTGAACACTTCTTTGTTGAAGCGATACATGGTCTTTGAATCGGCATCCTGGCGACTCTGAGTGTTCATCTTGCACTCTGACCATTGGTAGATCATGGAGCGCTGCATGCCGAAGGTGCGATGTGCATGCAAGTGCCGACCGACCAGCTCACGCACGTTGACGGACACAAGGCGCGGGCGTTGAGTTAGCAAGATGAGGTCAATGCCACCGTGCCGGTGAGTTTCAAGCTTGCTTTCGTACTCAGGCACTTGTGAGCCGTTGGGGCGCGGCCTGAACAACTGTTGCGCCTCATCAATGATCACGATAGATTCAGGCGGGCACTTGTGCCAATCCTTTGGATCATCGAGCTTTTGCCAGTCGGGCAGCTTCTCGGGAAAGATCGCTATGCCGTGAAAGAACACTGGCCGCCCAGTTTTCTTGCGCAATGCCTCGACACGATCAAGGGTGTACAGGGTCTTACAGGCCCCAGGCAAGCCGGTTTGGAGTTCAATGGTCATCTAGTCACCAGCTTCTTGACGACGCCACCAGACAAGCGCAAACCAAGGTAAATGCCCAGAGCTGAAAACCAAATATTGAGGCAAGTGCCGATCTGCAAGACACCCATGATCTGAGTGATCACCGACGACACACCAGCAGCTTGGCCGAGGTAGTTAAACGCCTGCACCTTGACCCAACCCAGCAATACATCCATGCCACGGTACGCAACGTAAGACATGCCGAGCGACAAAAGCACCCTCATCACCAGAGTGCCAGCAGCAGTACTTAAAGCGCCAATAAGCGCAGAGACAAGCAACGGCATTTAGACGGCCCCCACAACAAAACGACCAGCACCAAACAAAGAAAACGCAACAGCTACAAAGCCAAGCACTCGAAGCACATCACAAGCGCTGGAAAGAGGAATTGCCACGGTTGTGCCTATGACGTTGATCTGAATGTCAGACGGACAAGACGCACTGAATGGATTGGTTGCATCAAGAGTGCTTTGCACATCAAGAGTCTGGGGATCAAGGCCAGGATGACCAGCAGGCCTATCGCCAGCGCCCACGGCAGCAACACCAGCCGAAACAACCGTACTAGCCGGGTCAGTCTTCACTGAACATGAAAGGTCATACGCCGCTTGAGCTTGCGCGCACTGCACGGCGTCACCCTTGCATGTAAAACCACCAGCACAAGCCCCGCCCCACTGGCTCTCATCTTCGCCTTTGCATGCAGGGTCTTTAGAGTTCTCAGCGCAATAGGAGGCTTTGTCTTTGGTCTCTGTTTCCTCAGATGAACTTGAAGACCCGTCAGGATTGTTTTTCGTAGTGGTGCGCGTAGTCGTACACGCGTTACCAGTGCATGTTGTCGTGCTCGAACTTGAACCCGACTCAGCAGAACTAGCCGAAGGAGCAGCGCCAGAAGCGGCAGAAGCAGCACTAGCTGAACTAGTGGTCGTCTTCGTGGTTGTGACCGAGTCGCAGGCATAACACGCAGTTGTGGCTGTGCCATTGATCGTTACCGTGCCTGGGCACTTTCCAGCACCGCACGGAGTAGGGACAGGCTCAGCAGGAGGAGCTCCACCAGAGCCATCGCCGGAGCAGGTTTCACCAGTGGAAACGATCGGGCCGGTGACATAGTTGACCCCACCATATTTAGCAGAAAAAGCGCCCTTTGCAAGACAGCCGCCGAGGCAAATTGAGACACCAGCACCAGTACCTGCCTTGGCCTGATAACTCGAATCCTTTAGCTGAGTGCCAGAAACGGGGCAATCATTTTGAGGCGCGTCATGACGGCAGGCCATCCGCCCGGTCTGAGCATTAAGCAAAAGCGCACCAGTTGGACAAGAAGGCCCAAGAGAGAAGTTGCCGACATAGCCGCCATCGCAGGTAGACCTACATGCAGCACGGCCATCAGCGTCATAACCGACCGATGTAGCAGTGCAATAAGTCCCATTGCTTGGGCCGCTTGAAGAAGCACAAGCAACAGCCGGAGTACCAGTAACGCCCGTGAATGGGTTCTGCCAAATTGGCTCTGTCCACGTGTAATCAGCACGCGCCAAGGATGGAAGCAGCAGGCACAACGAAACAATCAAGCGCGCAACAAGATCCATGCAGCCCCCGAGAATGCAATCACCACATAGATACCCATGCACTACCCCTCAATAGAAAAAGGCCCCCGAAGGGGCCGGGCCGATCACAGTGCGCGGGTGAGCCACTTGTACAGCTTGACGCCCACCGAGACGCCGAACACTGCCAAGCCGATGGCCAGCACAGCAGTCTTCGAATCGGTGATTTCGGTCGTAGCCGCAGTCACGTCAACAGCTGCTTGAGCAGCAGAGCCGCCAACGACCAGGGCCAGGGCCAAACCACGCTTGATTTTTTGATTCATGTACTTTCCTTTTCACCATCAGTGTTGAGTGCCCGCACGAGTTGCTTGATCACCCATGCGAGCGCCCACGTTCCAGCAATGGCACCTGAAACGAGGGTTCCGTCCGGGATGGACAGATTGAAAGGCGACGGATTCGACGCCTGATATTTGAGAGACGTGACTTCTTCTTCGGTGAACTGGGCTGTTGGCGTGCTGGGTGCAGAAACACCACCAGCCGCGGCAACGAGATCGCCGTATTCACCGGCGATGACCAGTACCTGCCCGTAGCACGAGCCAGAGCTCCAAGCACCTTCAACGACATAGACACGCTGGTTTGAGCCAGCGTCGTAAGAGATGCTCACGCACGTTGCGGAAGGCGCAAGATCAGCCATGCCGACTCACCAGCGCATCAA
This sequence comes from Aquabacterium sp. CECT 9606, assembly GCF_918741295.1. Classification (GTDB taxonomy): domain Bacteria; phylum Pseudomonadota; class Gammaproteobacteria; order Burkholderiales; family Burkholderiaceae_C; genus Aquabacterium. Next base: position 323,025 of record NZ_CAKKNB010000003.1, on the reverse strand, counting down.
AGCAAAGAGCAATGAATGGCATGAAGAACCAAACCACGCAAAGCGCGAACTGCAATGGAGTGAGCACCGGCAACTCATCGGGCTCTGATTCATCAAAGCCAGGTTGTTCAATGCTCATAGCCCAAGCCCTTCATCTGCGGTGCCGAGAACATCCAGATCAACAATCACCGGCTCATCGTCAAAGTCAGCCCAATCCTCCAAAAGCTGTGTAGCCATTTCGGGATCAGTGACCACGCCGCCGCCAGCCTCAGCCAACGACCGAACCCATGTGGGTTGACCGTCATCCAGGCTTGGGCACAGGAACTTGCCTGTTGTGCGGCTTTGAACGATGAGCCGCATGGTTAGGCCGCCTTGCTGGCCTGGGCGACAGGCTTGATGTCCACCAAGACCAGCTTGGCACCGTCATCCTTGGTAGCTTCCATGTCGAAGACAGCCTTCGCCTTGATGGGCAGCGAGGCACCCAAGTGAGCCCACTTGTCAAACTCTTTGGCATCGCCCAACTTGAAGGGACGAGTGACACGACCGATGGAGCGGCCAGCGTTGTTTTCCTTCAGATCCACTTCGCAGTGGAACGTGCAAGAACTGAAGGCGCGGCCCTCATATTCACCAGCCGATTCCTTGACGGCATGGACGATGACTTCGGATTCAAAACGCATGATGTTTTCCTGTTGCCCTGGTTAAGGTCAAGCCAGAGCCGGGCAAGGCTCTGAGACCACTGATCGGCTCATGGCCGCTGCAAAGGCGATCTTGAGTTCGGATGGTGTGAAGCGCTGCAAACGGCGCGGGACCTTGCTTGAATCGACCAAGCGAAACAGGTCTTCATCGGAGAGCAAACGCCAGACAGTCGCGATGGTTGCGCCTGCTGTGTTGAATGCCCACTTGAGGTTTTGGAATGCTTCAGCCTCAACATTCAGCAAGGGCAACCGACCACGGCACTTGACGCGCTCAGGCTCAGCAACCTCACCAGCTTCAGCAAGTACCGAGGCATGCCATTCACTGGCGCCAGCAAAAAAGTCAGCAGGTCTACGAAGAATGTCGGACGAAATTACGCGCAGCTTGTTGCCATAGCGAAGCTCAAAGCGCAACCAATCCGAACCGGCTTCTTCGCCGAAGAGCATGTCGCCCTTCTCATAAATGTTTGTTTCTTTGCCCGCTTCTTTGGAGCCTATGTACAAGGACCGCTCAGACCCACGAACAAAATTAATGTCTTTGACCTTGAGCTTGCGACCCATGGAATCACACAGGCCTTGCTTGTACTGATCAACAACGCGCTCAATACCGCCCTTGAAGCCATCAAAAAAATCAACGGCAAGGTCACAGCGAGTGATGTCCGCTTCAAGCTCATCAACGAGAGCGGCAATCTTTTCGCGCCAACCATCAGCGGCAAACGTACACGCTGCACCGAACAAATTGACATGGATCGTTGAAGCCTGAGCGGCTTGCCTGGGGCTATCAGACGAAGCACCAAAGCCGACCCAACCGCACTCAACGTCATTACGCAAAATGGGCCAGCGATGCTTATAAAAATCGTGCCCCTTGCCCATCATCGAAGCACGAGCGAAGCCCTCCCCCAACATGCCGGCAACACGGTCAGCCAATGTTGCAGCCTGACCAGCAGCATCTTGAACGACCTCGGGCAACTGCCCAATCATGTGACGCAACTCTTGAATCCGGTAGTCGCCTTGCTGCGCAATATCGACATAGGCATTCGACGTTGAAGCCGGCACATGCACAAGGCGCAAGGTCACGGCATGGCGCAGGCGAACCGTGAAGCGAACCCAGTCAACATGAACCATGGAACTGGTTTCAAGCCGCTCAGCCTCCAACCGAGCTTTGATGGCACGACCATCCAACACCAACGACGACTTAGCGGGGCGGGTCATCGTTGCACCTCGCCAAGGTTATCCCCGTGATTACCATCGGGGTGGGCGCGGTCGCCTCCCGTGCCGCCTGCGGCGTCCCGGGCCTCGCCCTCGCATGCCTCAAGGCGCACAGAGACGGCCTGCTCAAGAACAGGCAAAAACTCATACTGGATGAAGCAGGTTGAGCCAAACATCGCAACTGCGGCACCGATAAGCAGGCCAATATGAAAGTTGAAAACGCGATCACTCACGCTTGCCGCTCCATGGAGGTAAGCAGGCATTGCAGCGGGAAACGGGCGCCGGTCGGCATGCCTTCACAGGCGGCCATCCAATGACCGCGAGGACGGGCGATCAGGTCGGTGTAGGCGTTTGCAGCTTTGACCACGACAGGAGGCACACCGCCTAGAAAGGCCCACAAGAGCACTGTGCGCTGATGGGTCTCGCGTGGTCCAAATTGCTTCATTCGTTGCCCCTGGGTTGTTCTGTGCGGTACAGTGGCCGCTAATCAACTTTGGTTCCAGTAATCAATACTGGTTACCGATGGACGCAACTCTAACCAGGATTGGTTATGAAAATGAAGCTGATAACCCTTATTGACAAAGCATCACTTGCATGCGAAGGCGACGCAAATCTAAGCAAGATGAGCGGGATTCCGGTTCAGCACATCAGCAACATGCGCCACGGCCAAAGGACAATCTCTCCCGAAACGGTCGCGCTGCTATGCACAGCAATGAGCATGTCGCCGGAGGAATCGCGGGAGTGGCTAGCCCTGTCGATCATCGAAAACCCAAAAAACTCAAGCAGAGCAGAAGTGCTCAAAAAAGCATTCTTTGCAGGCGTTTGCGCTATCACAATTTCAGCGTCTTTTCACTCTGAAAGCGCAAATGCGACACCCCTATCCCAGGGGTTGACAGAATCGCACTCTGTATATTATGTAAACTAACAAAGCATTTCAAAAAGCCATGGACGATGTACTGGACCAAAGACCATGGTGTCTTACGCGCTCGCGCTTGAGCGCACTGGCGATACGTTCGGCGCAGCAAAGGTCGCGCACATACCGCTCAAGCAAGGCTCCGTCTTCGACCCCACCAACAATGATTGCGTCACACTTTCGCTGTTGCTCACGCGATGCAGGTCCACCGCCCTCGTGAAGTCCGAACTGCGCATGATTGCGCTGCACTCATCGCTACCGATGACAGTTCGGGTCGAGGCCGCCACCGCGCTGGCGAGGAAAGTCGGCGGTAAGGAAAACGAGGAACTGCTAGCAGTGCTGCAGACATAAGTCAGTGTTTCCCTTGTCGTAACAGATTCCTAGTGAGTCGGGATCATTGCATCCCCGCAGATACAAATCGCCGTGTTGAGGGCGCACAAATCCCAGCCACATTGTCAATGACGGCTCCTGGCAGTTAGCTGCCAAATCATTCCTATTGCGCCACCTGGCCCACTTCTTTCACATGGATGGCTAGTGTAGAAAAGTTAGATTTTTGTGTTCTCTGATAGAAAAGTTGGATCATAGGGGGACGTCGTCGGGGCTACAAAAATCCAATTAGTGGTTTTGCAAACCCCGGCTCCCGCTCTAAGAGTGTCTTTGGGCAAAGTTGGATATTCCGTCACCTTGGTACTGGGTGGATTTCTATTAGGTCGTGTTTGCTCGCACAGATCGCAGCCGCTGCGGTACCCTGTTCTTTGGCGTGTGCAACAGCGATGACCTGACGCCCGGAAGGGCCATGTGGGCCGCTTGTGTGCAGGTCCAATTGATACACGCGATGGTGCGCATGCACTTGCTCGACAAGGGCTGGGACGTTGCCAGACGAGGCATATTTGCCTTCAGACAAGGCCTTGCCCTCCTCGGCGACGGCCATACCGCGCGTCCGGGAGCGCTTCAGTGACCATGAAAATCGCGCGCCATCAGAGCGCTATCCCATACGCCTCACAAATGGCCGCACGCACATAGGCGTTAGTGGCGTAGGTATAGCCTTGGTCGCCATACTCAGTGCCCCAGCTATTCCGAATGATGAAGTGGTCTTTCGTGTAACCGGCGATGACAACCGCATGGCCGCCATCGGCACTTTTCTCATCGTAGTCGTCCAAAACCATCTTTTTGTCCACCTTGGGCTTTGAGAAGTTGGCATCGACATCCACCATCGCCAAAATGGGCCCGCAGTGGAACAGCCAGATTTTGAATCGGTCGATGTCGGCAATCTCGTCGTATTGAAGGCAGTAATAGGATTTGATCTTGAGTTGGTTCGCCAGCGCGTAAAACTTTTCCGTGCTGCTGTAGTCACGATGCACGAATCCATCGCTGAACGGAAAGATGCCCTCCGGCACGCTGCCGAACTTGCGCATCACATCCAGGGCCGGCTTCAGCGGCGTTCCGGAGCCTTCAATGAACGTTTCAGCGAATTCGACATTCTTGTCCGTCTCTTTGGCGGCCATCCAGGTAAAGCGGACTGACAGCTTGTCAGTGGCTTGGATGCGATTGGCTTTTACCAAGTGCCATCTCAGCACACCGTCGGTCGAAGCCCAGCCAACACAAGAAGAGGTTTCGCCCTGATCGGCAATGTCCCACCAGTCTTCACGCAGGTCGAGGCTTTCAGGAAAGTCGCGCCCGATCAGACCATCTGCAATGGCCTTTTCAATTTTCCAGTCGTTTTCTTTTCCCTTTGACTGAACGACGTTCAGCTTCCTTACATCACCGACCGGGCCACCAGCCCGCCCTGCGTTCCCCCCTGCTGCACCCGAGTTGCCTCCTGCTGCCATGCCGCGTCCTCCGCATTTGCTGTTTCGTGTTCTGGTTTATCGGTGGCAAAGGCGAACCACTTGAGCAATCGCGTGAAGCCGGCACACCAATTGCAACCGAGTTGTCTTTCACTCTTCGACCGCATTCATGCCCGACCTCGACCTCCTTCAATGGCCGGCCATGGCCGTGACCTTGCTAGCCTCCTGGCTGGTGGCCTCCCGATCAGCACGCAAACGTGCATGGGGTTTCTGGGCGTTCCTCTTGAGCAATGTGTTGTGGTTGGTGTGGGGCTGGCAGGTCCACGCTTACGCCTTGATCGCCTTGCAAGTGGGCCTGGCGATCATGAATTTACGCGGAGCCAAGAAGAACGATGTGGACTCTTGAAAGCGCGTGCCAGACCTTCGGCGCCACCAAGGACTCTCAGTCGACCAGGTAAGCCCTGATCTGAGAAATGAAGGTCGACACATTGATCGGCTTGGAGATGTAGCCATCGCACCCCGCGCCGAGCATCTTGGCCTCGTCCCCTTTCATGGCATAGGCCGTGAATGCCACGATCGCGATGTGGTTGGTGAGCGGATCGCCTTTCAGCAGGCGGGTGAGTTCCAAGCCGTCCATCCCGGGCAGCTGGATGTCCATCAAGATGAGTTGGGGCTTGAAATCCGGAATGCTTTTCAATGCAGTGACGGCATCGACTTCCACCTTCACGGCGAAATTGGCAGCCTCCAGCATGTAGGACACCAACTCCAGGTTCATGTGGTTGTCATCGATGATCATGACTCGGTGGCCCGGCATCACGACTCCTTGTCTTCGGTGGCCTGCTGCTTTGCATCCGCGGCCAGGGGCCCCTTCCAACGCCTCAAGTTGTCCAGCAAATCCTCCAGGCTCGCACCGCCCTTGGTCAAGATCGCCAAGGCCGATCGCGACAAGTGCGCGTATTCGTCGGCGGTCAACAGCATGCTGGTCCAGATAAAGACGGGCATGTCCCGCCATTCGGCTTGCCGGCGCAGCGCGTCCAGTACTTCAAAGCCGTCCATGCCGGGCATCATCAGGTCGAGGATGACCGCGTCGGGTCGGTGCAGTGCCATCTCCTCAAGCGCCTGCCGCCCATCCGACAAGCCGATGAAGTCGATGCCCAGCTTGCCCAAGGTGGCTTCCATCAAATCCCGCGCAAGCTGATCATCGTCAACGACCATGACGCGCGCGCCAACACGCTGGGTCAAGCCCAAGCTGCCCAGCGCCATGCTGAGCTGCCGGGTTTCCAGGGGCTTGCTCAGCACATCAGCCACCGGGAAGCTGGCGGCCGACGACGAGGCTGTTCGCATGGACACGGCCACCACCGGCGCCTCACGGCTGGGCCCCTTGCTGCGAATGGCCGACAGGGCCTCCAGGCCCCTGCAATCGGACAAGATCAAATCGAGCGTGATGGCGTCGTAGGGATGGCTGTGCGCTTGCGCCACCGCCTGATCGCCCGTCTTGGCATGGTCGACCTGAACACCCACCGCCAACAGCGCGTCGGCCATGCGGCTTTGCTCATGGTGGTCATCCTTGATCACCAAAAACCGAGGGCCGCTGCTTGACAAAGCGGGGCTGGGCACGGCATCGGTGGAGGCATGGCTGCGCGGCAGGACCAGGTGAAAAACACTGCCAACCCCCAAGGTGCTTCGCACCCCGATGTGCCCGCCCTGCGCCTGAACCAGCCTGCGTGTCAGTGCCAGGCCCAGCCCCGTGCCCTGATGGCGCTTGGTGTAGCTACTGTCAAGCTGCTGGAACTCGATGAAGAGCTTCGACAAGTCTGCGGCGGCGATGCCGACGCCAGTGTCCTCGACCTCGATGCGGAAATGATCGGCGCCTTCCGGCATGGCCCGCACGGTGACTTGCCCGCCCGCCCTGGTGAACTTGATGGCGTTGGACAAGTAGTTGTAAAGCACCTGCTTGAGCCGCGACGGATCGATGTGCAGTTGGGCAACACGCTCGTCGATCTCGGCGTACAGGGTCACCCCTTGGCGGCTTGCCGATGTCTGGAGAATCGTCGTGACCTCGCTGACCAGCAGCGCCAGATCAACGGATTCAGGGAAGAACTCCAGCTTGCCGGCCTCGACCTTGGACAGATCGAGCACATCGTTGATGAGCTGCAGCAGGTGTTGGCCGCTGGTTTCGATGTGGCCCAGAAAATCGCGGTGTTTGGGCGACTCGGGCGGGACTGCGCCGCCGTGCAACAGACCGGCAAAGCCAATGATGGCGTTGAGCGGTGTCCTCAGCTCATGCGACATGTTGGCCAGGAACTCGCTCTTGAGCCGATTGGCAGCGTGAACCTGGCGGTTCTCGGCCTCCAGCTTTTCAGCATCCACGCGCATTTGCTCAACGCGCTTTTGCTGCGTGATGTCCCGTGCGATCTTGGAGGCGCCTACTATCTGGCCCTGAGCATTTCGAATGAGCGAAATCGTGACCGAGACATCGACCAGGGTGCCATCCTTGGCCCGGCGAACCGTGTCGAAAGCCGTGACCATGGCGCCAGCCGACAGCTCGGCCAGGATGGCCATCTCTTCTGCAACGCGCTCAGGGGGCAGCAACATCTGGATCTGTTGTCCGATGGCTTCTTGGGCGGTGTAGCCGAACAGCCTTTGTGCGCCGTTGTTCCAGTGCGTGATGCGACCTTCCAGGGTCTTGCCTATGATGGCGTCGTGCGAGGATTCGACAATGGCGGCCAGCTGTCCGGCCTTCATCTCGGCCTGGTTCAGCTCGGTCATGTCCCTGAAGACCATGGCCAGCCCCCTCACCTCGCCATCCTGCGAATGGGTGAGCGAGGCCTTCAACTCCACCGCCGTGCGTGATTGGTCACGGTGGATGGCCACCACCTGGTGCACCGTGTCGATGGTGACGCCGTTCTCGATCATGACGTCCACCGGGTTGCGGCCCAGGTACGACTCAGGCCGGTCTTCATGCTGGAACACGTCCCACAGCGGCTGACCCAAGGCCTGGGCCTGGCTCCAACCCGTGACCTGTTCGGCCACGCCATTCATGCGAGTGACGCGCCCTTCGCGGTCAGTGGCCAGGAAGCCCGCGCCAATGCTGGCCAAGGCGATGACCAGTGCCTCTTGGGTGTCTGCCAAGTTGGCTTCAGCGGCCCGGCGTTGCTTGACTTCAGCCTGCAGCGATTGGATGCTGGTCTGCAGCTGATCAACCGAGGGGATCTTGAGCGCTTTGGGGATCAGTGGCCACAGTGCAATGGCGGTGATCAGTGAAACGATGGCTGTGACCACCTTGCCGATGGCCTGCAGGCCATAAAAAGGCTGCCAGATGGTGACCACATCGATCACGTGCGTGATGCCGCAGGCAAAGATGAAAGCGCAAAACAGCCAGATCAGCCAGTTCATGGCCGATTCGCCACGCTGGCGGACAAAACTCAGCATCGCCAGGGGAATCGAGAAATAAGCACCCGCGATGACCAGGTCGGCGCCCACCATGGACCACAACAGCTCGGGTCTCCACGTGAAGCAGTAGCCGTGGGGCAGGTAACCATTTCGCCCCAGAAACGAAACGACTTCATCCACTGATCGACCCTCCGTGAGAAGGCCATGATCAGTCGTTTCACGAGCCGCTGTCAATGGGTGGCTTGGGCGCCACTGTTTTCAATGAAGATAGCGGTCAAACACCATGGCAATACTTCGCACAAAATGCCAGCCCAGAGGGGTCAACTGCACTGCGCGAGGCTCAATGACCAGCATGCCCTCCTCTTGCATGGCCTGCAACCGGGCCAATTCTGGCTTGAAGTAGCTGGTCACCGTGATGCCGCAGGTTTTCTCAATTAGCTCAAAATCCAGCCGGCCTTGGCACATCAAGGCCATGACCACCGTGCGGCGAATGAGGTCATCGCTGGACAACCAAAGGCCTTTTTCGGTCGGAAAACGCCCTTGCCGGAGCGCGGCCAGGTATTGGTCCAAAGTTTTGGCATTCTGCGAATAGCTGTTGCCCACACGACCAATGGCGGACACGCCCAGCGCCACGATGTCGCAATCGGGTTGGGTGCTGTAGCCTTGAAAGTTTCGCTGAAGCTTGCCTTGGCGCTTGGCCACCGCCAAGGAGTCGTCGGGCAAGGCAAAGTGGTCCATGCCGATGTAGTCATAGCCCTCGGCCCTGAAGCGATTGATCGCTTGTTCCAGCATGCTGATGCGTTGCACGGACGTGGGCAAGTCTGGCGTCAAGATCCGGCGCTGCGGCTTGAAGCGCTCTGGCATGTGGGCGTAGCCATACAGGGCGATGCGGTCTGGGCGCAGCTGTGCCACTTGCCCCAATGTTTTGGCAAATGAATCGGGCGTTTGCTTGGGCAAGCCGTAAATCAAGTCCATGTTGATCGAGCCATAGCCCAATGAACGGGCACTCTCCATCAGCCCTTGAACAGACTCAAAAGGTTGCAGGCGGTGAACGGCGGCCTGAACCTGCTCGTCAAAGTCCTGCACGCCAAAGCTGATGCGGTTGAAACCCATCTCGGCCAAGTTGGCCAGGCGTTGTGGCGTCACGGTTCGCGGATCCACCTCCACAGACATCTCAGCATTGGACGAGAACTCGACTGCGCGGCGCAGGATGGCCATCAGACGGCTGATTTCCAGGTCGCTCATGAAGGTGGGCGTTCCACCGCCCAAGTGAAGCTGCGAGGCCTGTTGCGGCTGGCCCCAGGCGCGCAAATGCAGATCGACCTCCAACTCAAGCGCATCCAGGTATTTCGCGGCCCTCGTGTGGTCACGGGTGACGATCTTGTTGCAGGCGCAGTAGTAGCACACCGATTCGCAAAATGGCACATGCACATACATCGACAAGGGTGCGATGGCCGAGCCAGCTGCCAACCCTTCAGCGCGGGTCTTCAGCGCCAGTTCGTAGTCCTGCGGATTGAAGCGTTCATTGAAGCGGTCTGCCGTGGGGTAAGAGGTGTAGCGCGGGCCACTCTTGTCCAGACGTTGGAGCAAGCGTGAGTCCAGCCCCACAGACGACGACGTGTTCATGAACGACTTTCAGGCTTTCAACGGGGAATGACGAAGGTGGACTTTTCCACCACGCGGGCGTTGCGGCCTTGACCATCGTCAGCCAGGCGCTCGATCTGGAACTGGATAGGGTGCACGCCGCTGCTCAACTGCCTTGCTGATTCGTGCGGAATCTGAACCACAACGGGGAACCAGCGCGCCTCGGTGGCCTCAACCTGGATCTCGGCCATGCCCGTGACCTTGGCGCCCGGTAAACCACTGACCTGCACCCGCAAGCGCTGGGTTTGCTCGGTGGCATTCATCAATTGCAGTCGGTAGACATTCTCCACATTGCCCTCGCCAGCGATGCGGGCCAGTGAACCGCGGTCCCGGACCACATCGACCTTGAAGGGACTCTTCATGGCCAGGCTGGCCACCAGTCCCAGCGATATCACGGCCAGAATGCCGCTGTAGATGAGGATGCGGGGTCTCAGCATGCGGCCCATCATCTGGCGGGATGTGAGCTTATTCGCCATGCCATTCTGGGTGGCGTACTTGATCAGGCCGCGCGGGTAGCGCATCTTGTCCATCACGCTGTCGCAAACGTCAATGCAGGCGGCACAGCCAATGCACTCGTATTGCAGGCCATTTCGGATGTCGATACCGGTAGGACACACCTGCACGCACAGCCCGCAATCAATGCAATCGCCCAGGCCCAGTTGCTTCAGATCAGCGCTGCGCGCACGGGTTCCACGGGGGTCACCGCGTTCTTGGTCGTAGCTGATGACCAGGGTGTCGTGGTCAAACATGGCGCTCTGGAAACGCGCGTAGGGGCACATGTATTTGCAAACCTGTTCGCGCAGGTAGCCGGCATTGCCGTAAGTGGCCAGCCCATAGAACAGCACCCAGAATGTCTCCCACGGCCCCAGGCTGAACTGCGTCACCTCGGCGGCCAGGGTCCTGATGGGCGTGAAGTAACCCACGAAGGTGAAGCCTGTCCACAGGGCAATGGCACCCCACGTGAAGTGTTTGCCAAACTTGCGCCAGGTCTTTTGCCAGCCCCAGGGACCTGCGTCCAGCTTGAGGCGCTGGTTGCGGTCGCCTTCGAACAGGCGTTCGGCCCACAAGAAGATCTCGGTGTAAACCGTTTGCGGGCAGGCATAGCCGCACCACAGGCGTCCCGCCACGGCGGTGAACAGGAAAAGCGCAAAGGCGCAGATGATCAGCAGGCCCGTCAGGTAGATGAAATCTTGCGGGTACAGCACCAGATCAAAGATGAAAAAGCGCTTGGCGGTCAGGTCAAACAGCAAGGCTTGACGGCCATTCCATGGCAACCAGGCCAGGCCATAGAACAAAGCCTGGGTCAGCCACACCAGCGCCCAGCGCCAGGCGGCGAACCAGCCATGCACAGCGCGTGGGTGGATCTTGGGCTGCTTCTCATACAACGACACGAGTTGCGCTACGTCGCCACCCGCCGCGCCACCGGCCACCGGCATGATGGGAATGACGCGCCCCGACGATTTCTTTTCCGTACCAGCCATGGTGTGCTTTTACCGTTGCAGGGCAACGCTCTCCACCTTGGGTTGTGACAGTTGCCACACATACGCGGCCAGCACGTGGATCTGTTCGGCACTCAGTCGGCTGCCATGGGCGGGCATCTGGTTGGTCTTGCCATTCTTGATCATGCTCACGACTGCCTCTTCACCCCAACCATGCAGCCAGACCTTGTCGGCCAGATTGGGTGCGCCGATGGCCTGGTTGCCCTTGCCATCAACACCATGACAGGCCGCGCAGGCCGAGAATGACGACCGTCCCAGCTGAGCTGCGATGTTGTTGTGGGCGCCACCAGACAGGCTCAACACATAGTGGGCCAGGTTGCGCACGTCGGCCTCGGTGCCCACGGCAGCGGCCATGGGCGGCATCATGCCAATGCGGCCCTTGGTGATGGTTTCCTCGATTTTCTCGACAGAACCGCCATGGATCCAGTCGTTGTCTGTCAGATCCGGGAAGCCCTTGCTGCCTCGCGCGTCAGAGCCGTGGCAAGTAGCGCAGTTGTTGACGAACAGGCGTTCGCCAATGCCCATGGCTTGGGCGTCCTTGGCCAGGCTGGCCACCGGCAGGCCGGCGAACTTGGCGTACAAGGGTGCGCTCAAAGCGCGGGCGGCTTCTTGCTCGGCGGCGTGCTGGCTGTTGGTGCTCCAGTCAAAGTAGCCCCGCGTGCTGCCCAGGCCTGGATACAGGGCCAGGTAGGCAAAGGCAAAGATCACCGTGCCCACGAACAGGCCCATCCACCAGCGCGGCAAGGGGTTGTTCAATTCGCGCAGGTCTTCGTCCCAGACGTGGCCGGTGGTGTCGTCGCCCGGAATGACCTTGCGGCGGGCTGCGATGACCAACAAGGCCAGGCAGGCCACAAGCCCGATGATGGTGGCCGCCGCAACGTAGACGGACCATCCATTGCTGATGAAATCACTCACGGACGGGCTCCTCGTCACTGAAGGGAAGATGTGCTGCGGCGTCAAAATCGGCGCGGTGGCCAGGCCAGCAAGCCCAGATGGCGATGCCGCCAAAGCAGACGAAGCTGGCCAGGGTGACCAGGACTCGTAACTCATTGAGGTCCATGGGAGTCTCCTTGCTACTTAACTTGGGTGCCCAACACCTGCAGATAGGCGATGAGGGCATCCAGCTCACTCTTGCCCTGCACGGCCTCGGGCGAACCATCAACCTCGGTCTGGGTGTAAGGCACGCCAAGCCGCCTCATGGCCGTCAAACGCGGTGGCATGCTCGCGGGATCAACCTGCCGGGTGGCCAACCAGGGGTAGGCTGCCATGTTGGATTCGGGCACCAGATCGCGCGGACTCGTCAGGTGGATGCGATGCCATTCATCGCTGTACTTGCCACCAACACGCGCCAGGTCTGGGCCCGTGCGCTTGCTACCCCATTGGAAAGGCCGGTCATAAACAAACTCTCCTGCCAGGGAGTAGTGGCCGTACCGAAGGGTCTCTGACTGCAGGGCACGGATCATCTGCGAATGGCAGTTGTAGCAACCCTCGCGCAGGTAGACATCGCGGCCGGCCAATTGCAAGGCGGTGTAGGGCTTGACGCCCGCCACTGCTTCGGTGGTGGAGCGCTGGAAGAACAAGGGCACGATCTCAACCAGACCACCCACGGCAACCACCAACAGGATCAGGACGATCATCAAGCCATTGTTGGTCTCGATCCGTTCGTGGCCCTTGGCCGGGTTGACATGGCCTTCGTGCTTGGCGGCAGGCACTTGCGCAACCGCGGGCTTGCCAGCACGCACCGTCATGACCACGTTCCAGGCCATCAATAGCATGCCGCTGAGGTACAGCAAGCCACCTGCCAGGCGAACCACGTAGAACGGGAAGGTGGCTTTCACGCTTTCGATGAAGCTGTACACCAAGGTGCCATCCGGATTGACCGCACGCCACATCAGGCCCTGCATCACGCCAGCAATCCACATGGCCGCGATGTACAGCACCACACCCAGGGTCGCAATCCAAAAATGAATTTCAATCGCCCGCACGCTGAACATGCTGGTCCGTCCGAACATGCGGGGGATCAGGTAGTACAGCGAACCCATGGTGATGAATCCAACCCAGCCCAAGGCACCTGAGTGAACGTGGCCAATTGTCCAATCGGTGTAATGCGACAGCGCATTGACCGTCTTGATGGACATCATCGGGCCTTCGAAGGTGGACATGCCGTAGAAAGACAACGCCACGATCAGGAACTTGAGGATGGGATCGTCACGCAGCTTGTACCAGGCGCCCGACAAAGTCATCACGCCATTGATCATGCCGCCCCAGCTGGGTGCCAGCAGCACCAATGAGAACACCATGCCCACCGACTGAGCCCAGTCGGGCAAGGCGGTGTAATGCAAGTGGTGCGGGCCTGCCCACATGTAGGTGAAAATCAGCGCCCAGAAGTGCACGATCGACAAGCGGTAGGAATAAACCGGACGCTCAGCCTGCTTGGGGATGTAGTAATACATCATGCCCAGGAAGCCTGCCGTCAGGAAAAAGCCGACTGCATTGTGGCCATACCACCATTGCACCATCGCATCCTGCACACCCGCGTAAGCCGAGTAGCTCTTCCACAGGCTCACAGGCATGACCGCACTGTTGACCACGTGCAGCAAGGCCACGGCCAAAATGAAGGCGCCGAAGAACCAGTTGGCCACGTAGATGTGCCGAACCTGCCGTTTGGCGATGGTGCCAAAGAACACGATCGCGTAAGACACCCACACCACCGTGATCAGGAGGTCGATGGGCCATTCCAGCTCGGCGTATTCCTTGCCTTGGGTGTACCCCATCGGCAGTGTGATCGCGGCCGCCACAATGACGGCCTGCCATCCCCAGAAGGTGAACCTGGCCAAGGCCGGTGCAAACAGGCGGGTTTGGCCCGTGCGCTGGGCCACGTGGTAAGAGGTGGCAAACAAGGCACAGCCGCCAAACGCGAAGATCACCGCGTTGGTATGCAAGGGCCTGAGGCGCCCATAGCTGAGCCAGGGAATGTTCGCCGTGAGGTCGGGCCAAGCCAGTTGAGCTGCGATCAGGACGCCGACGGACATGCCGACCACGCCCCACAACACCGCCGCCAGTGCGAACTGTCGAACAGGCCAGTCGTCATAGCTGACCACGGCAGATTTTAGAGCGGCCATTCGGCGCGTCCTTTCGTTGTTTCGTGCTTGAGATTGAAGGTCTACCGAGATTGTTGGTCAGAGGCACCGTTTGGCCCTTGACCCTGATCAAGGCTCAGAGCGGCAGCGCGCTCCTTGTGTTCATTCAGCCCTGCTGCCACCAGCACGCCGGTGGCGCCCAAGGTGGCAAGGACGAAGGCAATGATTCGGATCATCATGTTGTGCACCAGATAGCAAAACGCTCCCAAAGGTCGTGCGTCAGGGCCCACCCGGAGGCAAGCACCAGTCCGACCCCGGCGATGCGGAACCCGTGGAGCGTGAGCTGCCCGGGGGAAATGGCCGTGCCATGGTGGGCCTGCCAACGCTTCCAAGCCCAGGGCGCCAACAGCAAGCCCGGCATGGAAGCCACTGAGAACGCGCCCATCACCAGGGCGCCAGCCAAAGGGGTGTTTGCCAGCGCAGCCAGCACCAAAGCGCCTTGCAGGGCCGCGCAGGGCCAGGCAGCCCATGCCAGACCTGCCAGGCCAGCACGCAGAACCGGTGATTGGCGGCGGCCCGGCATGCGCACGATGGACACGGTGTCGTCGCGTTGCATCCAGGCGGGCTGCTCACCCTTGAACAACCACCACAGGCCCAATCCCAGGAAGGCCAGGTGCAGCAACGTCCACAGCGGCCGCAACGCGGGCACCGACTCGCTCCACACGCCCAAGGTGGAAACACTGTAGGCAGCGAGCGCGCCCACGAGCATGTAGCTGCTCAGGCGGCCCACTTGAAAACTGGTCGTGCTGTGCTTGTCACCACGCGTCAGCGCTGCGCAAGGGGCCGCGCACATGACGGCGCAATGGGGCGTGGCGGCCAAGCCCATGGCCATACCAGCAAGGATCAAAGGCCACTGCATGGGGTCAGGCGTCAGCGACGAAACACCACGGCAGCGGATCCTGGATTGGGCACGGGCTGGTCACCACCATCAATGGCCAGTGCCAGCGTGATGAAGCCAGCAACCACGACCGCCGCAGGTCCGCCAATCACCAGCCACACCATCTTGATGCGCCACCATGGCGCCGTGGGCGGCCCCATGATTTTTCGTGTGTTGTCAGCCATCAATCGCCTCTGCTTTCTTGCTCAGAGGTGATTGTTGGATGAAGCTGGCCTGATCACCTTGACTCAGATCAAGCGGCTCTTGCGCGGCATCCAGAATCTGTTCGCCATGCTGCTCGACATCGTCAAACTGCCCGGAATTCAGCGCCCAGGCAAAAACGGCCAGGATGCACAGCACCAGCACAGACGACAGTGGAATCAAAAGGTAGAGGATGTCCATGCTGGTCAGCGCGCGAGGCGCAGTGAGTTAAGAACGACCAGCAGTGAACTGGTGGCCATGCCCAGGCCGGCGGCCCACGGGGGCAACCAACCCATCAGGGCCAAAGGCACACAAGCCGCGTTGTAAGACGCGGCCCAAATGAAGTTCTGCCGCACGACTCGCAACGTTCTCCGCGCCAGGGCGCGTGCGCGAACCACGTCCTGCAAATCGTTGGTGACCAGCACCCCATCGGCTTGTGACCGGGCGATCTGCGCGCCCTCCCCCATGGCGATCGAGGTGTCAGCCTGCGCCAGAACGGGCGCGTCATTGATGCCATCGCCGAGCATGGCCACGTGCTCGCCACGCGACTGGGCCGCCTTGACTGCGGCCAGCTTGTCTTGGGGCGCCATGCCCCCTTGGCCGTCCGCCAGGCCCAACAACCGGCTCACACGGCTGACCCGCTCGGCGCTGTCACCCGACAGCAGCACGACCTTCACACCATCTTGCCCAAGGGTCCGGACGGCCTCGACCGCGCCTGGGCGCAGGGTTTCGGTAAAGCGGAAGCACGCCACCGGCCGGCCGTTGTGGATCAACCAGGTCTCGGCGTCGTCACCATCGTTGGCCGCCACCGGCACGCTCGGCGATGCCCGGCCCAGCCGCCAGATCGATCCATCGCTGGCATGGCCCTCAATGCCTTGGCCCGGTGTCTCGATCAGCCGATGCCACGCCATGCCGGCCCGGGCGGGCTCTTGCGCCAGGACCTTGGCCAGCGGGTGCGTGGACCATGCGGCCAGCGAAGCCGCTTGCCTGCGCACCGCATCGTCAGTCCAACGGTCGTCATGGCCCGTGCGGATCATGGTGGCGCGCTGGGTGCGGGCCTCGGTCAACGTGCCGGTTTTGTCGACGAACAAGGTTTGCATGCCAGCCAAGCCCTCAATGGCCTCGATGCGGCGCAACAGCAGGCCGTGCTTGGCCATTGCCATGGCCGCCGACAACATGGCCGATGGTGCGGCCAAGGACAAGGCGCATGGACATGTCACGATCAGCACAGAGACGGCCACCCACACGGCCCGGGAGGGATCAATCACGCTCCACACCGCCGCCGCCACTGCGGCCAGCACCAGGATGGCCCACAAGAATGGTGCCGCCCAGCGGTCGCTCTCGTTGACCGACATGGGGCGTTGCGTGCGGGCGTCGCGCATCATGGCCACGATCGCCTCATAACGCGTGTCGGCCCCCAGATGTTCAACCCGCATGGCCACAGGGGCGGCCAAGTTCAGGCTTCCGGCCACCACCTCGTCGCCCACCGTCTTCTCCACAGGGGCCGACTCGCCCGTCAACAGTGATTCATCCGCGCGAGTCTGGCCTTGGGTCAACACGCCATCTGCGCAGAACGCCCCGCCCACGGGCACCCGTACGATGTCACCACGTTGCAGGCGCAGCACGCTGACCGAGGCCACGCTGCCATCCAGGTTCTCGCGCAGCGCCACTTCGGGCATCCGCCCAACGGTGTCTTCCAGGGAGCGCTCGGCATGGTGACGGGCACGCATTTCCAGGTATCGGCCGCCCAGCAGAAAGCTGATGAACATGGTCAATGAGTCAAAGTAGACCTCGTGGCCGAACACCCCACCAGGGTCAAAGGTGGCCCCGCTGCTGGCGATGAAGGCCACCAGCATGCCCAAGGCGGCGGGTACATCCATCCCGATCCGGCGGTGCTTCATTGAACGCCAGGCGCCCGTGAGAAAAGGTGCCGCGGAAAAAATCATCACGGGCAGCGTGAGCAACCATGCGCCCCAATCCAGCAACTGTTTCAGGTCTGGTGCCAATTCGCCCGATGTACTCACGTAGGAGGGGGTGGCCAGCATCATCACCTGCATGGCGCAAAAAGATGCCACGAACAAGCGCCAAAGCGCGTCGCGTGATTCCTTCAAGCGCAAGGCCCGCGCACCGGCCACGGTGTCTGGCGTTGCACTGTAGCCAGCTTGCTCAATGGCCTGCACCAGCGCCGAGGGGCGGGTCAACTCAACATCCCAGGATACGGTGGCGCACTGCCCTGCGGCACTGACGCGAACCGCAGTCACGCCCACCACCCCTTCAAGCGCGTGCTCAATGGTTGAGGCGCAAGCCACGCAGTGCATGCCGCCAATGCGCAAGGACGACTCGCCCAGCCGCCGGCCATCGGCCCCGGCCTTCCACCGGGTGAACCGAGCGGCCTCCACGTCGTCGTCCAGCACGGCCATCTGAGCGTCAGGCGTGGTTTGGAGATCGGCCCAGGTGTTCATGGGATCAACGCAGCGTGCTCAGCAGCACCGCCTGGATGAAGGCTTCGCGGCCAGCTTCATCACTGTTCGGTGCATGGTCTCGGGCCAAGGCGTCATGCCGTGTTCGATCGAACTGGATGAACGCCTGATGTCGGGGTGAACCCAGGGCGTTGAACACCACGATACCGGCGTGCTGCTCCAGTTGGGCAATCACTTCAGGGGCCACGCCCTGGCACTCGATCGCCTCGTACAGTCGCCCCAGCATCTTGGCCGTGGCGATGAGGTCGGCCCCAGGTGCCAAGCCCGCATCGCTGGATCGGATCCGGGCCACGCGCGCGCCCAGGCTGGTGGCAGCACGCTCAAAAAGGCTGGCATCTTGCAGATCCGATTGACCACAGACCACGGCGATGTTCTTGTCGCGCAGCAGCATTTGCGATGTGCCACCAGCACCCGTCACGGTCAGGCTGTCCGCAACGCAGCGCAGAGCCGCGAGCTGATCTTCGTTCAGCCCGTCGGGGGCATTCAGCGCTTTGTAGTCTAGGTAAATGCTCACATTGAACGGCCATGGGGCGCGCATCGGGATGATGATCCGCTGTGGTCGCAGGCTAAGGGACAAGCGCAGGAAGGCGCTTGATGCAGGTCAAGCGATGCCGCCCTGATACATACCGTTTACACAACGTTGCGCAGTGCGACAGAGCGTTGGTACCTCATTGATCCGGCATTTCTAGACTGAGCATCAGTGAAAGACATCTACCAACGCACTGTTCAGAGAAAGTCTCAGATGACCACCTCCACCCTCACCTCCGCCTCTGCCCTGACTAACCGCGCGCCTTTCGTTGTCCCGGCTTTGGCCGATCTGGGCTGGAGAACCAATGAAGCCAACGTCGTCAGCGAGCGAATCGCGGGCAGCCTGCGCTTGCTGCAGCAAGCGGTGACCATCCAGCGTCGTCTGGTGCACGCGGGTGACAAAATCTATGAAGCCGGGCAGCCATTCAAGTACCTGTACGTGCTCAATTCCGGCATTTTCAAAACCATCAACGCCTCGCAAGACGGCCGCGAACAGGTGGTGGGACTGCACTTCAAGGGCGACTGGCTGGGCTTCGATGGCATTGCCCGAGGCCGCTATGGCTGCGACGCCGTCGCGATGGACACGGCAGAAGTCTGGTGCCTGAGCTACGAGTCGCTGTGCCAGGCCGCAGCAACGCAACCAGCATTGCTCGCCTTGCTTCACGAGTCCATGAGCCGTGAGATCACGCGTGACCGTGATTCGCTGCTGTCACTGTGCACCCTGTCGGCCGACGCACGCGTGGCTGATTTTCTGCGGTATTGGGCCGAGTCACTGGCCCAACGTGGCCTGCGCACCGACCAGATCACCCTGCGCATGACCCGCGCCGAGATCGGTAACTACCTGGGCATGACGCTGGAAACCGTGAGCCGCGCCTTGACGCGATTGGCCAGCAAGAACCTGATCGGCTTCACTGCCAAAGGCCGACGCGACATCCTCATTCCGGATGTGAATCAGCTGGCGGCTTTCATTGAAAGCAGCCTGCCTGCTGCCCGCAACACCACGCTTCAATGAGGTAATGCCGAGGTGACTTTGGCGATCGCGTTGGCCAGTTCATCACGGCCGTAGGGCTTTTGAAGCAGCTCCCAGTGCTCGGGCGCATCGCGATTGGCGTCCAGCAATTCGGATGAGAACCCCGACATCAGGATGATGGCCAAGGCGGGCCACCGGGCCTGCGCAATCTTGGCCAGTTCCATGCCGCGCATGCCAGGCCCCAGGGCAATGTCGGTCAGCAAGAGTTGAACCTCGTCATTCACATGGAAGGCACTCACTGCCTCTTCAGCGCTGGCAAAAGGGGTGACCTGGCAACCCAGGGTTTCAAGAAAGCGCTGAACAATCGCCCTGACCTCAGGATCGTCTTCAACCAGCATCACCCGAAGGCCCATGGGCACGATGTGGGTGAAAGCGGCCTGCGCCAGCTCGGGCTCATTTTCCGGCGGCGGCACCGGGATGTACAAGGTGAGCTTGGTGCCCACCCCGATGGTGCTATCCAGGGCCACGGCGCCACGGGATTGCCTGGCAAAGCCATAGACCGTGCTCAAGCCCAGGCCCGTTCCTCGGCCCGCTTCCTTGGTCGTGAAGAAGGGCTCGAAGGCCCGCTTCTTGACCTCTTCAGACATGCCGGTGCCCGTGTCCGCCAACGAAATCTGAACAAACGGTTGTGGGGCCGACTGCCCTTCCCCGCCCACCAATTCAGCTTGAAGATCCCCCGGCAAAACGCCGCAGGCCTTGCAGGCAATGGTGAGCGTGCCGCCATCGGGCATCGCGTCGCGCGCATTGATGGCAAGGTTGAGCAGCGCCGCCTCGAGTTGGCCCGGATCGGCCAGGCATGGCGGGCAGGCCTCGTCCACGTCCAGCTTGATCTGAATCCGCTGATCGAGGGTGCGGCGCAACATGTCGGCCAGCGAGTGCAGCTGCGCAACGACATCAACGCGGCCAGGTTGCAGCACTTGCCGGCGCGAGAAAGCCAGGAGCTTGCTGGTCAACTCGGCGCTTCGCTTGCCCGCGCGCAAGGCGGATCCCAGCAACTGCTGTGCATGCGGATCGGCGGTGATGGAGGGCAACTCTTGCAAAACCTGAAGATTGCCCTGGATGACGGTCAGCAAGTTATTGAAATCGTGCGCAATGCCGCCGGTGAGCTGCCCCACGCTTTCCAGCCGCTGGGAGTGTCGCAGGGCCTCTTCGGTTTGTGAGCGTTGCAAGGTGCTGGCCAACAGATTGCCGACCGATTCCAGGAAGCGGGTCTCGTCTTCGTCAAAACGGGCCACCTGCTTGGACCTGACCACCAGCACGCCCACGGTTCTGCCCCGGTCAGACAGGGGCACCGCCAAGCCACTGACGAGCCCGGCCGCCAGGTAGGCGGGCAAGACAACGAAACGCGTTTCGGTGCGGCCATCTTGCACCAGCAGCGGCGCATGGTTGGCCAGCACATAGCCCGGCATGCGGTCAGGCGTGCTCGGGATCCGTGCATGCAGCGGTTCATCGGCCACCAACCCCACACCACTGGCCAAGGTGAACTCCAGGCGACTGGGATCCAGCAAGTACACCGCGCTGTACTCCACCTGCAAGGCATCGGTGGCCACCAAGGGCACCTCTTGCATGAGCTCTTGCGGGTCACGCATGTCCACCGCCAGCCTGCCCAAACGGGCAACATAATCGCTGTAACGAGCGCGTTGCAAGGCCTGCTTGACCCGGGGATAGGCGCCAATGCCCCGGATGGCCGTGACCACATAAGGAAAACCCAGATCTTTGAGCGGGCTGAGCGCGATCTCGACCATCACCTGCGAGCCGTCTCGGCGCTTGGCCACCAAATCCATGTTGGTGCCCATGGGGCGGGCATGGGGATTGCGGCCGTAGGCATTGCGGTACTGCGCGTGCCGAGGGCGGATGGCATCGGGCACCAGGGCCTCGACCGCCAATCCCACCAATTCGTCCAGTTCATAGCCCAGCAACTCGGCGGCGGCAGGATTGGCCATCACGATCATGCCGCTGCCATCCACCAGCAACAGTGCGTCCGGATACGCTTTGAAGATGGACTGGAATATCTCGTGGTTCATGGTGCTGCCTGCACAAGTGGCACGAAGACGTACCCCGCTCCGCGCACCGATTTGATGATCTTGGGATCTTGAGAGTCTTCTTCCAGCTTTTTGCGAAGGCGGCCAATCTGGACATCGATGGTTCGGTCGAAGGGGCCGGCCTCACGCCCGCGCGTGTGCTCCAACAGAAAATCACGGGACAGCACCCTGCCCGGATGCTGCAAGAACACAGCGAGCAAATCAAACTCTCCGCTGGTCAGGGGCACCTCGTCGCCTTGGGTGGTCAGCAAGCGGCGAGCGGCCAGGTCAAAGGTCCAGTTCAGGAAACGCCAAACGTCTTGAGTCTGCTGCGTGGCCCTCGCGCCGGGCCCGTCGGCAGGCGGCATGATTCTGCGCAAAACCGCCTTGGTGCGGGCGAGCAACTCGCGCAGGTCAAAGGGCTTGGTCACGTAGTCATCCGCACCCAATTCAAGGCCAACCACCCTGTCTACTGGATCGCCTCGGCCAGTCACGATCAGCAGGCCGCAACGCCATTTTTCGCGAAGCTGGCGGGCGATGCTCAAGCCGTCTTCGCCGGGCAGCCCCAGGTCGAGCAGCACCACTTGAGGCGCATCCAGCGCCATCATCGCCATCAAGGCCGCACCGGAATGAAGCGCACTCACCCTGAACCCATGACCTGAGAGGTAGTTGCTGAGCAACAAGGTGATCTCGGGCTCGTCATCGACAACGGCAATGTGAATTGGGCTTGACACGTTGATTTCTTGATCTCGCGCAAAGGAATTCAAGGGCAATAGACTATTTTCGAGAGTCTGATGGCAGCTTGGACGGAAATGATTATGAACCCATTGCGCCACGTGCTCGTGCATGTCGATGGCTCTGAAAGGGCACTTGATCGTTTGAGATTTGCCCAACTTGTGGCGGCATCATTGCCAGCCCGGATCACGGCACTTTATGCCGTCACGCCTTGGTTACAGCTTTACCCTGGGCATCAAGATGCCGACCACGCGGCCGTGGCCACCCTGTCCCGGTTGGACACCGAGAAGCGGGCCAGGGCCCATGCTGCATTCCAATCGGCGATCCAAGGTTTGTCTGACGTGAACTGGGATGAAGTGCGAACGCCATCACCGTATGACTTTGCACAGCATGCGCTTTGCGCTGATTTGCTGGTGCTGGGTCAACCTGCACACGCCTCCGTGGGCTACCACGAAGTGCCTGGAGACTTCGTGCACACCATCCTCGAGCACAGCGGCAAACCCGCGCTGGTCGTTCCGGCGCTGGGCGCCCTGCCCGATCAGCCGTTCAAGACCGCGCTGATCGCGTGGAACGGGAGCCGGGAGTGCGCTCGGGCCTTGAGCGCCGCATGGCCATTCCTGGCCCAGGCTCAAGCCGTTCATGTGGCCATGCTGGGCGACCCCGTCAATGACGACGCTGCCAGTCGGGCTCATCTGACACGCTATCTGGGTCTGCACGACATCGAACCGATCTGGCACGTGCGACGCCTTGCCTCGCCTTCCAATGCGGGCACGGCCTTGCTGTCCCTGGCGCAAGATATCCAGGCCAACTTGCTGGTGATGGGCTGCTATGGCCACAGCAGGGCCAGGGAGATGGTGCTGGGCGGAGCAACCCGGACCGTGTTGAATGACATGTCTTTGCCAGTGTTGATGGCGCACTGAATGCGAGGCCCACATGACCCACTCGTCCGACCGGCCCTTGTCTCACGCACAAGCCGCCTTCTATGCGCCCATGCCCTTTGATGTCCTGGACAGTTGCCATCAAGAGATCCTGTCGATGCTGGACGATCTGCACACCCTGATCGAGCATGTGAGCGCCCAAGGGGTCGATGCCACGGCGAGGACGCTGTCGCGGAGCATTCATCTATTCTTCACCACCACCGGCCTGCAGCACCACCTGGACGAAGAACAGCACGTTTTTCCGACCCTGGTGCAAAGCGGTGATCTGGACATGGTCCGCACGATTGAGCACCTTCGGCAAGACCATGTCGAGATTGAAGCCCAATGGCTGCGCCTGGTGCCCCATTTGGACATGATCGCGCGTGGTTACAGCCACCCTTACCTCGGTGAGATCCGGGAACTGGCCCTGCGGTTCACTGCGCTGTGCCGGCAGCACATCGAGGAAGAAGAGCGTGCGGTCTATCCCCACGCCAAAGCCAAGCTGAGTTCGCAAGACATTGATGCCATGCGCCGCGAAATGGCCGAGCGCCGCGATGCCCTCTTGAATCCGAATGGAGAACAGCCTCCCTGAAACCCAAAGATGCCCGTTGAACCGAATGTTCTAAAGAAGAACGATCCTGTTCCGATATGGAAAGATCAGAAGTGATCTGACCGGCGGATCCAATTGCAGTGGCCGGGTTTCCAAACTCAATCCTAGAGCGGCCACATGCGCAACAATCAACCCGTCACTCAACGAGCCTTTGAATTTCCCGACGATGCCACCCTGATGTCCACCACGGACACTCAAAGCCATATCACCTACGCCAACGATGCTTTTGTCTCCGTGAGTGGCTACAGCCGCGAGGAAATCCAGGGGCAACCGCACAACCTGGTGCGCCATCCGGACATGCCCACCGAGGCCTTTGCCGACATGTGGGCCACCCTCAAGGCGGGCCAACCCTGGACGGCCCTGGTCAAAAACCGCCGAAAAAATGGCGACCACTACTGGGTTCGCGCCAATGCCACGCCGATGGTGCGCCAAGGCAAGCAGACCGGCTACATGTCGGTTCGCACGAAGGCCTCCAATGAAGAGATTGCCGCGGCAGAAAGCCTGTACCGCGATTTCCGCGAAGGCAAGGCCGGCAACCGCCGCTTCCACAAGGGTTTGATCATCCGCACGGGCGCGGCTGCCTGGATGTCAATGTTGCAGACCATGCCTGTGCGCTGGCGCATCCGATCGACCCTGCTGTTGCTGGTGCCCGCATTGGTTGGCGCGGCATGGGCCTTGGGTCTGGCGAACGGCATGGCGCTTCTTGGCTTTTCGGGGGCCGTTGCAGTGCTGTCTTTGCTGGCCAACTGGTCGCTTGAAAGCCAGATTGCCAGGCCGCTGGAGCAAATGCGCGATCAAGCCCTGCGGGTGGCCTCGGGCGACAAGCACAAGGCCTTGCACATGGACCGCGTCGATGAAATCGGCATGACCATGCGAACCATCGGCCAGCTTGGCCTGATGTTCCGCTGGGTCATCGACGATGTTAGTGGGCAGGTCTTGAATGTGCAGACGGCCACCAATGAAATCGCGCAGGGCAACAATGACCTGAGCTCTCGCACGGAACAGGCCGCAGCCAGCGTCGAGGAAACCGCCTCGTCCATGGAGCAGATGACCGTGACCGTGAAGAACAATGCGGACACCGCCAGCCAGGCCAACCAACTCTCGGGCTCGGCCAGTGAAGCGGCCGCCAAGGGTGGACGCGCCGTGTCAGACGTGGTGGCCACGATGAATGACATCACGCACAGTTCCAAAAAGATCGCCGACATCATTGGCGTGATTGACAGCATCGCCTTCCAGACCAACATCCTGGCATTGAATGCCGCAGTTGAAGCCGCTCGCGCCGGCGAGCAAGGCCGTGGTTTCGCGGTGGTGGCCAGTGAAGTGAGAAGTCTGGCGCACCGCAGTGCGGGCGCTGCCAAAGAAATCAAAGCCCTCATCAATGAGAGCGTGAACAAGGTGGAGGCCGGCTCCCGGCAGGTCAATGACGCCGGGCAAACCATGGGCGACATCGTCACGCAGGTTCAGCGGGTGTCGGACTTGATCGCAGAGATCAGCTCGGCCACGCACGAGCAAAATGCGGGCATTGCCCAGGTCGGCCAAGCCATTAGCCACCTTGACCAGATCACCCAGCAAAACGCAGCCCTGGTTGAGCAAGGCACGGCGGCATCTGAAAGCGTCAAACAGCAAATGGCCAGCTTGGCCGATGCAGTGGGTGTGTTTCGCTGAAGATCAACGGGTCACCATGCAGCTCGTCAAACAATTGACCCGTTTTTTCTCGCCTCGTTCGGCCTGCTCGGCGGAAATCCGGCAGGCGCAGGACCTGATCAAGGCGGTGGACAACGGCGGCCTGCCGCTCAACCCGGCCAAGGTCAACCACATTGCGCGCCAGTTGGGGCTGGAGGTGTCCAGCAAGGCAGCAATGGCCCACACGATTGAGCGCATCCGCGAGGCGCTGGCGCGCCTTTAGCGTTACCCAGCCTATCAGACCGAGGGCACCAGCGTGCTCACGATGGTCATGAGGCGGGAAAAATCCACCGGCTTGGAGATGTACTCGTTGCAACCTGCCGCCAGGGCGCGTTCGCGGTCACCGGGCATGGCATGGGCCGTCACGGCCACCACAGGGATGCCACAGGTGGCGTCGGTGCCTTTGATTTCACGCGTGGCCGTCAGGCCGTCCATGCCTGGCAGATGGCAGTCCATCAGCACCAGAGACGGGTGATTTTCGCGGATCATGCCCAACGCTTCTTCGGCCGTTGTGGCCTCGAGAACCGCATATCCCTGCTGCTCCAACACCAATCGCAACAACTCACGATTCAAGGCGTTGTCGTCCACGACCAAAACCGTCTGTCCCATGAGAACCCCGATACAACTGCTGACATGTATGTTCAGCCCGCAGAGGCTGCGCTCCTGAGCCCCCACTTAAAAATTCCTGAAAGCGCAGGCTTTGGCAGATCGTAAAACCTGACGCTGCACAGGGTTCACCACCAAGCTGAGCAAATTGCACGCAATGAGGCTTTAATCAAGGCCGAGTCACGCAATCCAGAGTCGAAGGAACTTTCATGAGTCAAATCAAAATCGCCGTGGTGGTGGGCAGCTTGCGCAAAGCGTCTTTCAACCACCAGTTGGCCGTCGCGCTGGCCAAGCTGGCACCGTCTGACTTTGCGTTTGAGCACATCCAAATCGACGATCTGCCTTTGTACAACCAGGATGACGATGCCAACCCGGCGGAATCCGTCAAGCGGTTGAAGGCGGCCGTCAAATCCGCCCAGGGCCTGCTGTTCGTGACCCCGGAATACAACCGCTCCTTCCCTGGTGTGCTGAAAAACGCCATTGACCACGCTTCGCGGCCCTACGGGCAAAGCGTGTGGGGTGGCAAGCCGGCGGGGGTGATTGGGGTCTCGATCGGTGCCATTGGCACGGCCCTGGCCCAGCAGCACCTGCGCAACGTCCTGGCTTACCTGGATGTGCCCACGCTGGGCCAACCCGAAGCTTTTGTGCAAGCCAAGGACGGCCTGTTTGGCCCCGATGGCAGCATCGCCAACGAGGACAGCCGCAAATTCCTGCAGGCCTGGGTCGACCGCTACGTGGCCTGGGTCAGGAAGCTGGCTGTTTGAGCAGCTTCAGGCTGGCACGGGCGGCCAATGCCGCTTGACGCACGCCACAGCCTTCGATGTGGTCATTGACCATGCCCATGGCCTGCATGAAAGCGTACAAGGTGGTGGGGCCCACGAACGTCCAGCCGCGTTTCTTCAGGTCCTTGGACAGGGCCACGGCCTCTGGCGCGATGGGCAGGGCCTTGAGCGCCTCCAAGGTCGCGCGCTTGGGGCGGGCGTTGGCGGCCGGCTCAAAGCGCCAGATGTAGGCCGACAGCGAGCCGAACTCTTCGCGCAACTCAATCGCCCGCCGTGCATTGTTGATGGTCGAGACGATCTTGCCCCGGTGCCGCACAATGGCCGCGTCCATGACCAGCCGCTCAATGTCACTGTCGCCAAACCGGGCCACCTGGTCTACATCGAAATTGGCGAATGCCTGCCGAAACCCCTCCCGCTTGTTGAGGATGGTGAGCCAGCTCAGCCCGGCCTGAAAGCCCTCGAGGCAAAGCTTTTCGAACAGCTGGCGGTCATCGGTTTCCGGAAAGCCCCACTCGTGGTCGTGGTAGCGCTGATAAGCCGGCGTGGCCTGGCACCACTTGCAGCGCATGAAGCCGGGTGTGTCTGAGAAAAGGCCCGCGGGTGTACTCATCGTTAACTGGTCGTCCAAAAGTGCTTTTATCGTGTGTTTACATGTAACCAACCTGGGTAGGCTGGCCACATGAAAACGCCCCCACCGCATCCACTGGATTTATACCGTGGGATGACACCCCCCTCTTTGGCCGATTCCATGTCATGGCGCTTGCAAAGGGCTGGCGAAGGTGGCCCCGTGGTTAATTTTGCGGAAACCATGCCGGCTGAACTGCCGCTTGAGCAACCGGACATGCCATTCCGCGAGCCTGTGAATGGCTTGTCGGTACGGGAGATCACCGACGACGATTTGTTTGTACACCTCTTCGGCAAACCGGACGCCGAGTAAAGACCAACGCGAATTGATGCAATTTGCGGCACATTCGCACGTGAATTCATCCCTGTATCCCGAACATCAAGGGGGAAAATCCGGCTTCAAACCATGGCGAATTGATTGATGATGGCGTGCCCAGGCACCTCCTGCGCCATCGTGACCATGTTTTATGTTTGAAGGTTTGAAACAGCAAACGCCTGGATCTGCTTCGGTGTCCATCCACCCTACCGCGCGCGACTTCATCCCCACGACCGGCTTTGGGGCAATCGACCTCGCCCCGGTTGACTACGGCCCGGTCTCCGGGGATTCCGCCGAGCAAATTGACCAGCTGCTGACAAACGGCTTTCCGACACTGCGTTTTCCCACCAAGCTTGAAAGGCGTTTTCAGCACGATACGGCCGCAGACCGCCTGAGAGTCATCATCATCACGGCCGCGTTGGTCACCATTTTGTTCAACGGCTACCTGCTGACTGACCTGTTGATGATCCCCGATGTGTTTGCCGAGGCCGTGGCGCTGCGCACGGGTTTGTTCACACCGGTGAGCCTGATCGGCCTGTACGTGCTGATCAAAACGCCCCACCCCTTTTTCAGGGAAACCCTGGTACTGCTGGCCGCCATGCTGGCCACCTGCATCGTGTTGTATTTGTCCAGCATCAGCAAGGACCCCTTGGCCGGCCCCTACCTGGTCGGGCTGGCCGTGGTGGTGATGTTCAGCCACTCGGTGGCGCAAATGCGCTTTTGGATGGCACTGATCCTGGACATCTTCATCGCCATGGGCACGGTGGTGGCCTTGCACTTCATACCGCCAGCGCCGATCGAGGTCATGATCCCCTCGGCGCTGGTACTGATCTCGACCATGACCTTCACCCTGTTCGGCTGCTACAGCCTGGAGCGCGACGAGCGTCAGAACTGGCTGCTGCGGATCCGCGAAACCAATCTGCTGGCCGCCCTGAAGACCGCCAATGAACGGCTGGACAAGATCTCCCGGTCTGACCTGCTCACCCAGGTGGCCAACCGCCGGCATTTCGACGAGTTCCTGACGCAAGTCTGG
This sequence comes from Aquabacterium sp. CECT 9606, assembly GCF_918741295.1. Classification (GTDB taxonomy): domain Bacteria; phylum Pseudomonadota; class Gammaproteobacteria; order Burkholderiales; family Burkholderiaceae_C; genus Aquabacterium. Next base: position 294,326 of record NZ_CAKKNB010000003.1, on the reverse strand, counting down.
GAGCGTGCCGAAGTGGACGGCAGCGAGGTGTCTTTGATCATGATCGACGTGGACCACTTCAAGGCCTACAACGACCACTATGGCCATCCCGCTGGCGACGAATGCCTGCGCCAGGTGGCCGGCACGCTCAAACGCCGGCTGCGGCGCCCCGGTGACCTGGTGGCACGCTTTGGCGGCGAAGAGTTCATTGCTGTCCTGACGGGCACGACCTTGCCCATTGCCTTGCAGGCCGCCGACCGCATCAAGGTCGCCATCGAACGCCTGCGCGTGCCTCACGTGGGCTCGCCAACCAGCTCGTTCGTGACGGTCAGCGTGGGGGTGGCGTCCATGCGCCCCATTGACCGTGGGGCCAGCCAGAAAACCCTGTTGATCCAGGTCGACGAAGCCCTGTACCGCGCCAAGAACAGCGGACGCAATCGTGTCTGGCCAGACCCTGATTCTGGACGCACCTCATGAGCACGGCCTCCGCCTCCATCGAACTCGACCGCTTGCGCATGAACCAGGTGCAAGACTTGCTGAACCTTGGTTTCAGGTGGATGAAGTTTCCTGCGGCGCTGGAGAATGAGTTCCTCAGCCAGGACCCTCAGCAGCGTTTGCGGCATTTCATCATCAGCGGCTTGATTTCGCTGGTGGTGTACGACGGTTTTCTGGTGGCGGACTACCTGCTGATCCCCGACGTGTTCAGCATCGCCGTCCAATTGCGGCTGTTGATTTTCACGCCCGTGGCCCTGCTGGCCTTGCTGGTGCTCTGGCTGAAGGGCGACAAGCCTTTGACCCAACATCCGGTCTTGCTTGATTCGGCCGTGGTGATCAGTGGCTTGTTCGCCGCGGCGACCCTGGCTTATGCCCTGTCCATCACCCGCAGCCCTTTGAGCGATTTCTACCACGCCGGTTTTGCGGTGGTGGTGATGTACGGCAACCTTGTCCAGCGGCTGCGCTTCTGGTCGGCGCTTGGTTTTTCGCTGGCCGTGTTGGCCATCCAGGTTGTGGGCATATGGGTGCTGCCCAACTTCAACCCACGCCTGGTGTGGCCCATCTGTTCACTGACCGCGGCCACGGTGGCTTTCTCGCTGTGCGCCAACTATGTGATGGAGCGCGACAAGCGCCGCCGCTACCTGCTCAGCGAACGCGAGCGTGAGTTGGTCAAGGCTCTCAGCGAGGTGAACCTGAAGTTGCAGCAATTGTCCCGGGTTGATGTGCTGACCGGCCTGTTCAATCGCCGCCATTTCCAGGAGTACCTTCAAGACCTTTGGCAGCGCGCCAAACATGGCGGCACCGAAGTGGCCATCATCATGATGGATGTGGATTATTTCAAGCCTTACAACGACCACTACGGCCACCCAGCGGGCGACGAATGCCTGCGCCAGGTGGCCAGCGTGATGCAGAACAGCTTGCGCAAACCCGGCGACATGGTGGCCCGCTATGGCGGCGAGGAGTTCATCGCCGTGCTGCCCGACACTTCTTTGGCACTGGCGTTGCAGGCGGCCGAGAGGCTTCGCAATGCCGTAGAAAGCATGGCGATGGCGCATGGGGCATCGCCCACCTTGCCCGTGGTCACCGTCAGCCTGGGGGTCGCCTGCTGCAACGCGGCCATGCCAGGCGCCACGCCGGACAGCCTGATCTCCAGGGCTGACCGCGCTCTGTATGACGCCAAACACCAAGGCCGCAACAGGGTTTGCTCAATCTGAATGATTCGCCTACACTGTTCGCCATGAACTTGTCGATGACCACCTTCGCCCTGCTATCGCTAGCCAATTTGGCTGGCGTGGGTGCGAGCGCGTGCGTTGAGTCTGGTTGACCTTTCAGCCACACCAACTTCCGACACCCCTCCAGCCAGCTTTCGAGCTGGCTTTTTCATTTCTGGAGCATTTTGATCATGTTGAAAGACCCCTCTCAAAAGTACCGCCCGGCCCCCACGGTTGATTTGCCGGACCGCACCTGGCCCCAACAGCGTCTGACCCAGGCGCCCGTGTGGATGAGCACCGACCTGCGTGATGGCAACCAGGCGCTGTTCGAACCCATGGATGGCGCCACCAAGCTGCGCCTGTTCAAGACGCTGGTCAAGCTTGGATTCAAGGAAATCGAGGTGGCATTTCCCGCAGCTTCGCAGACTGATTTTGACCTGGTGCGCACGCTCATTGATGATGGGCACATCCCCGATGATGTCACCATCGAGGTCATTACCCAGGCCCGTGAAGACCTGATCCGCCGCACCTTTGAAGCATTGCGCGGCGCACCGCGTGCCATCGTCCACCTCTACAACGCCACCGCACCGGCCTGGCGCCAATGGGTGTTCAACATGAGCCAAACCGAGGTTCGGCAATTGGCGGTCAACAGCGCGCGCCTGATCAAGCAGCTGGCTGACGAGCACCCGCAAACGCGTTGGACGCTTCAGTACAGCCCGGAAACCTTCAGCACGACCGAGCTGGATTTCGCGCTGGAGGTTTGCAATGCCGTGACCGAGGTCTGGCAGCCTACGCCCGAGAACCCCGCCATCATCAACTTGCCCGCCACGGTCGAGGCCGCCACCCCCAATGTCTATGCCGATCAGATCGAGTGGATGCACCGGCACCTGGCCCGGCGCGATGCCATCGTGTTGAGCGTGCACCCACACAACGACCGGGGCACCGCCGTGGCCGCGGCCGAACTGGCCTTGATGGCGGGCGCGCAACGCGTTGAAGGCTGCCTGTTTGGCAATGGCGAGCGCACCGGCAATGTCGATCTGGTGACCTTGGCGCTCAACTTGTACAGCCAGGGTGTCAGCCCAGGGCTTGATTTCTCGAACCTGCACGCCTTGGCCCGCGAGGTGGAGCAATGCATTTCGCTGCCAGTGCACCCACGCCATCCCTATGCGGGCGATCTGGTGTTCACGGCGTTCTCGGGGTCGCACCAGGATGCCATCCGCAAAGGCATGACGGCCCAGGCTGGGCAAACCTTGTGGGCTGTTCCTTACTTGCCGATCGATCCGGCCGATGTGGGCGGGAATTACGAAGCGGTCGTGCGCGTCAACAGCCAGTCGGGCAAAGGCGGCATCACGTATTTGCTGGAGTCGGCCTATGGGCTGGTCTTGCCGCGCCGCGCGCAGATCGAATTCAGCGGCATCGTGCAGCGTGTGGCGGACGACTCGGGGCGCGAGCTGACCTCTGGCGTGCTGTGGGATTTGTTCCGCGCTGAGTACCTGGAACGCACGGCACCGCTGGAGTTGGTGAGCCACCAGTTGGAAGAGCAAGGCACGGTGACGCATGTGAGCCTGGCCGTGAAAATCCATGGGCAAACACGGCACTTGGCGGGGCAAGGCAATGGCCCGCTGGACGCGGCCTGGCATGCCTTGCAGGCTTTGGACCTGGCGCCCGGCATGCAATTGCACGGCTACGAGGAGCATGCCACCGGACAAGGCTCGGATGCGTCGGCCTTGGCCTGGGTTGAACTGGGCGGAGCCGGCGTGGCAGGCGGTGTGCATGGCGCGGGCTGGCATCCCAACCTGGTCACCGCGTCCTTGCAAGCCCTGGTGCAGGCGGTCAACCGGCTGAACAAGGCATGAGACGTAAGATCGGCGGATGACTGAAACGACACCTGTGAAAGAAGCCCGCCTGTGGTCCGACAACGGCTGGACGGCCCGCGTCATCAAGAACAACGATGACGATGGCTGGGCCGTGGAGATGCTGAAGGACGGCCAACCCGAGCCCGCCCTTGTCGGCCCCTGGACCATGGGCCGGGACAAGAAGAACCCCAAGCCGCTGGACGTGTCGGCCTTCAACACCTTGGTCAAGACGGCCTCGGAGGTGATTCGCCGGCATGAGCAACAGCTGCACGCCACCTTGCACAAGGAGGTGGTGGTGACCGTGGCCACGCAACCATGGCGAGTGACGCTGGACATCGTGGCCGACGAGTACGAACCGCATGCGCTGCTGACCGCGCACGATGCAGAGGGTGGCGAGGCGGTCCAGGTGCGTGTGTCGGCCAGCTTCAAGTTGAACATGGCCTCGGCCACGGCCTGGATCGAGGACGATTTCAGAAAACCCCGCTGACTTCATTTTTCTCAACACGGCCCGGCCGGGCTGCGGTACGATACTGTACAAATAAACAGTATCGTGCCTTCCATGCTGCTTGCCCATCGGTCCCCCGTTTTGCCCGACCACATCGCCCAGACGGTGTGGCGCGGCAATGCATTGGGCGGGCGGGCCACCCCTGTCTTGTCCACCGGCCACCCGGCCCTCGACGCTGAATTGCCCGGAGGCGGCTGGCCCTGCCAGGCCCTGACCGAGGTGCTGCAGGCGCCCGGGGTGCACGCCGAATGGCGCCTGTTGTCACCCGCACTGGCGCAGCTTGTGGGGCAAGGCGGCACCGTGCTGCTGGTCAACCCACCGCACAGCCCCCACTTGCCGGCCCTGCGCCGCGAAGGTCTGCGCGAAGACCACCTGGTGTGGATCCAGACCCGCACACCCACCGAATCCCTGTGGGCCACCGAGCAGGCCCTGAAATCACGCAGCGTCAGCGCCGTGCTGGCCTGGTTGCCCCAGGCCCGGTCCGATCAACTGCGGCGATTGCAGGCTTGCGCCATGCACCATCCCGCGCTGGCTTTCATCTTCCGGCACCAAGCCTCGCGCACTGAAGCCTCTGCCGCGCCCCTCAGGCTAGAAGTGAGCGTGAGCGGGCATCCGCCCAAACTGCCCCCGCCGCTTCGGGTCAACATCCTGAAACGGCGCGGCCCCTTGCTGGACCGCCTCATTGAGCTGCCCCATTGGCCTGCCGGCTTGGAACCCTTGATCCAGCGGGCCGTGCCACTTCAGGGCTGCGGCCTGTGGTGATGCGCCATGCTGCTCTGGATCGCTTTGTTGCCCGCAGAGGCCTCCTCATCGCCTGACCAGGAAGCCCTTGATGCCTTGTCGCTGGCCTGGTGGGCTTCGCAATTCACACCGCGGGTGGCCTTGCTGGACGAAGGTGTGGTCATGGAAGTGCATGCCAGCCGGCGTCTTTTTGGGGGCTCGCAAAACCTGATGCGTTTGGTCGTGCAAGGCGCTGCGCATTTGGGATGGGGACGTTGGGCTTGCGGGCCCACCGCCTTGGCCACGCTGGCGCGGGCACGGCACGGGCGTCCCATCAGAGGCAAAAGCAACCGCCTTGACGAGCTGCCTTTGTCCACCATCAGCGCCGTGCAAGCCCACGAGGCCACCTTGTCCAGGCTGGGCTGCAAAACCCTGGGCGATGTCCGACGCCTGCCCCGGCATGGCATGAGCCGCCGCTTTGGCGCCGCTTTGCTCTTGGCCCTGGACCAGGCACACGGCACCAAGCCCGAGGCCTTTGAATGGGTGCAGGTGCCGGAACGCTTTGATTTGCGGCTTGAATTGCCAGGCCGGGTGGACAACGCCGCCTCGCTGGTGTTCGCGGCCCGGCGTCTTTTGCAGCCCTTGTGCGCCTGGCTGGCAGGCCGCCACAGTGGCGTCAGGGTGCTGACCTTGCGCTGGCAGCTTGATTTCCACCGCCGGGATGTCGCGCCACAAGGTGAGCTGGTCATGCGCCTGTCCGAAGCCTCACGTGATCTGGGCCGCCTGCACCGCCTGTTGGCAGAGCACCTGAGCCGCACCACGCTGGGGGGGCCAGTGGGTGACCTGAGCCTTCATGTGGACGAGATCGAACCCTTGTCCATCGACAGCGATTGCCTTTTCCAGGAGCACAGCACCTTGGGCCTGGGTGCAGGGCCGGATGCCCTCGCCTCGCCCGCCGCACAGCGCCAACAGCGCGAGGCCTTGTCCACCTTGCTGGACCGGCTCTCGGCCCGACTGGGCAAAGAGCATGTTCAGCAAGCCGTGGTGCAGGCAGACCACCGGATCGAGCGCACCCAGCGCTGGATTCCGGCCGTGGACGCGTTCACATCGACCAACAAGGCCCACACTGGCAGTACCTCGGCCCAAAAACCCATTGCCGATCACCCTCAACCCGGCTGGCTGCTGCCCGAGCCCCAAGCCCTGACGCTGAATCCCCTGCAATTGCTGGCTGGGCCCCACCGCGTGGAAGCCGGTTGGTGGGATGGGCAAAACGTGGCCCGCGACTACTACCTGGCGCACAACGACCAAGCCGGGCTGTTGTGGGTTTTCCGCGAGCGGCATGTGCAGGAAAACCAGTCCAGCCCTCTGTTCCTGCACGGCATCTTTTCATGACGACGGGCCGGCCTAGCCGCGCAGCCCTGCCTCCTTACGCCGAGCTGCATTGCGTGTCCAACTTTTCTTTCCTGCGTGGTGCGGCGCACCCGGGCGAGCTGGTGGACCGCGCCTTGGCCCTGGGCTACACGGCCTTGGCCCTGACCGATGAGTGCTCAGTCGCCGGCGTGGTGCGTGCTCATCTGGCTTTGCGCACGGCGCGTGAACAAGCCGAAGAGCAAGGCGAGCCATCGCCCGATTTCAAGTTGATCATCGGCAGCGAATTCACCGTGCAAGCCGAGCCCGACTTCAAGCTCGTGGTCCTGGCTTGCAACATCGGTGGCTATGGCCGGCTTTGCGAGTTCATCACCCGGCTTAGGCGTGCCACACCAGGCAAGGGCCCCGATCCGCTCAGGCTGCAAGACATCCCACCCTCAAGCCTGGATGATTGCCTGGTGCTGATGGTGCCCCACCGCCGCACGCCATGGCCTCAACTGCAAGAACAGGCTCATTGGCTGCAGGCCCACTTCCAGGGCCGATGTTGGCTCGCGGCCGAGTTGCTCAATACCCTGGACGACGCTTGGTGGCTGCAGCGCTTGCGCCAGCTCAGCCAACACAGCGGCGTGCCCCTGGTGGCCAGTGGCGATGTCCACATGCATGTGCGCTCACGCAAGCCCCTGCAAGACGTGCTGACCGCCACGCGCCTGGGCAAGCCCTTGCCAGACTGCGGCCTGGGGTTGCAAGTCCACGCTGAACAGCACTTGCGCAGCCGCTTGAGGCTGGCCCGGCGCTATCCGGCCGACCTGCTGACCGCCACGCAAGACGTGGTGGCGCAATGCCACTTCAGCCTGGACGAGCTGAGCTACGACTACCCCGAAGAGATCGTGCCGCCGGGCGAAACTGCCGCATCGCACTTGCGCCAGTTGACGTTGCAAGGATGCCTCGACCGCTTCCCCAAGGGCACCCCCGCTGACGTGAAAGACCAGATCGAGAAAGAGCTGGCCCTGATCAGTGAACTCGGTTTTGAAAAATACTTCCTCACCGTCCACGACATCGTTCGGTTTGCCCGGTCCCAAAACATCCTGTGCCAGGGACGCGGCAGCGCGGCCAACTCCACCGTGTGCTATTGCCTGGGCATCACTGAAATCGATCCCGCGCGCACCACGCTGCTGTTCGAGCGTTTCATCTCGCGCGAGCGCAACGAGCCACCCGACATCGACGTCGATTTCGAGCACCAGCGCCGTGAAGAAGTCATCCAGTACCTCTACGGCAAATACGGCCGCGACCGCACCGCCCTCACCGCCACGGTGATCACCTACCGCACCCGCAGCGCCTTGCGCGACGTGGGCAAGGCCTTGGGGATCCGCGCCGAGTTGATCGAACGCGTGGCCGAGAACCACCAGTGGTGGGATGGCCGGGGCATCGACCCCCAGCGTTTGCTGGAGCTGGGCATGGACCCCACCGAGCGCCGCGTTCAGCAATGGCAGGAGCTGACCTGCATCCTGGTGGGCTTTCCCCGCCACCTCAGCCAACACACGGGCGGCTTCGTGATCGCCCGCAAAGCGCTGAGCCAACTGGTGCCCATCGAGAACGCCACCATGCCCGACCGCTCGGTGATCCAGTGGGACAAGGATGACCTGGACGCCTTGAAAATGCTCAAAGTGGATGTGCTGGCCCTGGGCATGTTGTCGGCTTTGCGGCGCGCGCTGGATTTCATCAGCCTGCGGCGGGGCCACACCTTTGCCTTGCAAGACATCCCGCCCAAGGACACGGCCACTTTCGACATGATTTGCCAGGCGGACACCATCGGCGTGTTCCAGATCGAAAGCCGCGCCCAGATGAACATGCTGCCGCAACTGCAGCCGCGCACGTTCTATGACCTGGTGGTGGAAGTGGCGCTGGTCAGGCCCGGCCCCATCCAGGGCGGCATGGTCCAGCCCTACCTGGAGCGCCGCAAGGAGCGGCCCAAAAAATACGAATGCCCCCCACAGCTGGAAGAAGCACTGGGCCGCACCTTGGGCATCCCCATTTTCCAGGAACAGGTGATGCAGGTCGTGATGATCGCGGCGGGGTTCACGCCCGGCAAAGCCGATGAGCTGCGCCGATCCATGGCTTCCTGGAAACGCCATGGCAGCGTCGACAAGTTCCACCAACCCATCATGGACGGCATGGCACGCAATGGCTATTCCCTCCAGTTCGCCGAAAGCATCTACCAGCAGATCCAAGGCTTTGGCGCCTACGGTTTCCCGGAATCGCACTCGGCCAGCTTTGCCCTGCTGGTCTATGTCAGCGCCTGGATCAAGTGCCACGAGCCCGCCATCTTCCTGGCCGCCTTGCTCAACGCACAGCCCCTGGGCTTTTACTCGCCCAGCCAACTGGTGCAAGACGCCATGCGCCATGGCGTGACGGTGCTTCAGCCCGATGTCGTGCACAGCGAGCTGGAATGCACGCTGGTCGGTCTAACTGATCAAAGTCGGCAGCCTTCGGTGCGATTGGGCTTGTCCATGATCAGCGGGCTGTCATCCGATGCCGCCAAGCGCATCACCCAAGAAGCGCGGCGCGCAGGCCCCTTCAAGAGCGTCGAGGAGTTGTCGCGCCGAGCGCAGCTTGACCAGGCCGACATGCGCCACCTGGCCGCGGCCGATGCCTTGATCAGCCTGGCCGGCCACCGCCGCCAGCAGGTCTGGGAGGCCGCGGCCTTGCACCGTGCGCCGGCCTTGCTGCGCGAGGCACCTGTCCACGAAGACCTGCTCACCCTGCCCTGCGCACCCGAAGGCGAAGAAATAGTTTTTGACTACGCCTCACTGGGCCTGACCTTGCGCCGGCACCCCCTGGCCTTGCTGCGCAGCAGGCTTGATCAACAGCGCCTGATGTCGGCGCAAACCTTGCGCGAACTCAGCCACGGCAAGCTGGCCCGCGCTTGCGGCATCGTCACGGTCAGGCAGCAACCACCCACCGCGGGCGGTGTGGTCTTCGTGACGCTGGAAGATGAAACCGGCACCGTCAACGTCGTCATCTGGAAGCACCTGCGCGATCGCCAACGCCAGGAGCTGCTGCACTCACGGCTGCTGGCCGTCTACGGCATCTGGCAGCGCGAAGGCCATGTCAGCCATCTGATCGCCCACCACTTGCGTGACTTGACGCCCTTGCTGGGCCGGCTCGTCACTGAAAGCCGTAACTTTCATTGAATCAAGAAGGCCCCAGCTTTTCATAGACATCCGCAAAGGCCTGGCCATTCCACACGTAGAGCAAATGCGCGGCGTGCAGGCACTGGCTGGCCCCTTTGGGCTTGAACAGCCCCACGCACTCCCCACCAAGGTGGCGCACGCTGCGGTAAATCACCCCGGCCGATCCTTGTTGGCGCAGTTGTTTGCCCAAGGCTTGCGAGGCGGCATAGTTGTCCTTGGCATGCACGCCCGCACCGTCAGGGTCCAATGGGCGCAGGTCGTGCAATTGGGCGCTGATCTTCACGGCATACAGGCGCATCGGCAATTGCAGGGCCGGCTGCCGGGTGGCGGCCAGAAACCTGGCATGGTGGTATTGGGTCTCGGCCACGGCGGTGTCCTTGTCGTGCGCCGCGTAGAACACGCCATAGCTGCCGTCTGAAAACCGGCTGCCTTCCGGATTGAGGTGGGTGAAGGCCGCCATGACCGGGCCAGACCCTGGGCCAACCATGCGGTCTTGTGGTGCCACCAAATCCACCTGGCCGACTTCATCGCGCACGCGTTCGTTGGTCAATGATTCGAGAGCGTACAAGGCGTCGAAATCTTCCAACTCGGCCACCCGGTCGAACAAATAAACCGACGGATAACGCGTGGGCACGATGCGGTAGGCGGGCTGCCAGCGCACACGCCGGATGTCAGGAACCAGCTGGGTCATGCCCAGCCGCCACTGCGCACCGAGTCCAGGTAACGGCGAACCAGGTTCAAATCGCTGACGTTGCCCGCCAGCATGCGGTCCAGGGCCGAGCGGCCACCGAATAATTCAGCGGTGTTGGGCTGGCGCACCCAGGCATCTGCCGCCTGCGGATCAGGCAGCAGGATCTGCAAGGACTTGTAGATGCCCAAAAGGTTGGACAGGCGCTCCAGCGTGTCGCGGGGCACGCGGGCGGTGTCGGGCGATTTGCGCCAGGCAAAGAAGGTGGACCGGGCAGGCTCGCCCAACAGGCGCAGCTGCTCGTCGGTGTTCAAGCCCCAGGCTTCGGCGATGCGGACAAAGGCGCGCAAACCCGCAGCGCCCATTTGCTGGGCTGACGGAGTTGGTGGCACATTGGCCGACCGGGAAAGATGCAATGCAGCACTCATGGTTCAATTCTAGACATTTCTAAAATAAAAGTCCAGATTCGAACCAAGGTGCTTGCGTCAGGTTTTCAGCCTGCTTTCTTCAATTTGCCACGAACGGGCACCACCGTGGTGATGCTGGGCATGACAGCGCCCGGAGAAATCGGCTTGGCAGGCGTCTTGTCCTGCTTGGGTTTCTTCACTTCCTTGCCGCTGCGTTGCTGACCTTTGGCCATGTTTGACTCCTCGATGGATGAACCCCTGAGGGGCAAGCTCTCATGGTAACCGGCCAGCGTTGCCCTGAGGCTAAGGCCGTTGCCGAGGAGGCATCAAATCCGTGCAAGTCCCATGGGCGGCTTCTGCGGCCAGGCCAATGCTTTCGCCCAAGGTGGGGTGCGGGTGGATGGTCTTGCCAATGTCGACCTCGTCGGCGCCCATCTCGATGGCCAAAGCCACCTCGCTGATCAGGTCACCGGCGTTCGTGCCCACGATGCCACCGCCCAGGATCTGCTTGGTCTCGGCATCGAACAGCAATTTGGTGAAGCCTTCCGAGCGGCCATTGGCCAGCGCCCTGCCCGAGGCGGCCCATGGGAACAAGCCCTTCTTGATGGCTTTGCCCTGTGCCTTGGCCTGGTCTTCGGTCAGGCCCACCCAGGCAATCTCAGGGTCGGTGTAGGCCACGCTGGGGATGACGCGCGCATCAAAAGCGGCGCGGGACAAAGCGGTGTCGCTTGTCAATTCACCAGCCGCCACCTCGGCGGCAACGTGCCCTTCGTGCGTGGCTTTGTGCGCCAGCATGGGCTGCCCGACGATGTCGCCAATGGCAAAAATGTGCGGCACATTGGTGCGCTGCTGCGGGTCCACCGGGATGAAGCCGCGCTCATTGACGGCCACGCCCGCCAGCTCAGCACCGATCTTGCGGCCATTGGGGCTGCGGCCCACGGCCTGCAAAACCAGGTCATACATTTGTGCCGCAGGCGCTTCGGCCCCAGGCTTGGCCGACTCGAAACTCACGCGGATGCCCTCGGCCGTCGCTTCGGCCGCCACGGTTTTGGTGCCCAGCATGATGCGGTCGAAACGCTTGGCGTTGTGTTTTTCCCAGACCTTGACCAGATCGCGGTCAGCGCCGGGCATCAGGGTGTCGCTCATCTCGACCACATCGATGCGGGTGCCCAGGGTGGAGTAGACCGTGCCCATTTCCAGGCCGATGATGCCGCCGCCGATCACCAACATCTTGCCGGGCACGGATGGCAGTCCCAACGCGCCGGTGGAGTCGACCACGCGATCGTCGTTCGGCATGAAAGGCAGGCGAACCGATTGCGAGCCCGCGGCGATGATGCAGCGCTTGAAGCTGAGCGTTTGGGTCTCGCCCGATTTGTCCTGGCCGGGGCCGGTGGTCACCTCGACCTTGATGTGTCGATCGTCCACAAAGCTGCCGTAGCCTCGCACCACCGTAACCTTGCGGGCCTTGGCCATGCCGACCAGCCCAGTGGTGAGCTTGCCAGTGACCTTGGACTTGTGGGACCGCAGCTTGTCCAGGTCGAGCTTGGGTTCGCCAAAGCTGACGCCCAGCGCATCGAAGTGCTTGACCTCTTCCATCACACTGGCCACGTGGAGCAAGGCCTTGGAAGGGATGCAGCCCACGTTCAGGCAAACGCCGCCCAGCTCGGCATAGCGCTCCACCAGGATGACCTTCAGGCCCAGATCGGCGGCACGAAAGGCGGCGCTGTAGCCACCGGGGCCACCGCCCAGAACCAGCACATCGCAGTCGGCGTTGTCGGGCTCTTTGCTGGACGTCGTTGACGCAACAACGGGAGCTGGGGCGGCTGGCGCAGGCACAGGCGCGGCAGTGATTGGTGCCACCGTCACGGCCGCTGCCCGGGACGGGGGGGCCGCAACCGCCGCTTGCCCCGTCTCCAGCGTCAGGATCACTGTGCCCTGGTTCACCTTGTCGCCCGGCTTCACCTTGACTTCGCCAACCACGCCAGCCTGCGGCGCCGGTACCTCCATGGAGGCCTTGTCGGACTCCAGCGTGATCAAGCTCTGCTCGGCCTTGACGGTGTCACCCGCCTTGACCAGGATTTCAATGACCGCCGCATCGGCGATGTCGCCAATGTCGGGCACAGGGATGTCGATCAAGGCCATGGTGTCAGTTCAAAGAATTGCGCGGCGGAAATCGGCCAGCAAGGTGGCCAGGAACGCGTTGAAGCGGGCCGCGGAGGCCCCGTCGATCACGCGGTGGTCGTAGCTCAGGCTCAGCGGGATGATCAACCGCGGATCAAACCCTGAACCGTTCCACACCGGCTTCATGGCCGCGCGGCACACGCCCAGAATGGCCACCTCGGGCGCATTGATGATGGGCGTGAAGGTGGTGCCACCGAAGCCGCCCAGTGACGAAATCGAAAAGGTACCGCCCTGCATGTCGGCAGGCGACAGTTTGCCTTCTCGCGCCTTGGCCGCCAATGCGGCTGTCTCAGCTGCCAACTGCGACAGGCCCTTGGTGTCGGCATCGCGGATCACGGGCACAACCAGGCCATTGGGCGTGTCGGCCGCAAACCCGATGTGCACATACTGCTTGAGCACCAGGTCATCGCCATCCAACGAGGCATTGAACTGCGGAAACTTCTTGAGCGCCACCGCGCAAGCCTTGATCAGAAAAGCCAGCATCGTGAACTTGGGGCCCGTCTTGGCATGCTCTTCATTGAGTTTGACGCGCAGGGCTTCCAGATCAGTGATGTCGGCCTCTTCGTTGTTGGTGACGTGCGGAATGCGGACCCAATTGCGGTGCAGGTTGGCACCCGACAGCTTCTTGATGCGTGACAAGGGCTGGCGTTCGATGGGCCCGTATTTGGCGAAGTCCACCTTGGGCCAGGGCAGCAAGTTGAGGCCCTCACCTTCGGCAACCGTGCCGGGGGATGCCACCGCCGCACCCGAGCCTTTGGCCAAAGCGGCTTTGACAAACGCCTGCACATCGGCGTGCGTGATGCGCCCCTTGGGTGCTGAGCCCTGCACGCTGCCCAAGGCCACGCCCAGTTCGCGTGCAAAACGGCGCACTGAAGGCGACGCATGAGGCACGTGCCCATCTTTGGCCGGTGGTTCGGCGGGCGGCAAAGCGGCCGTGGGTGGTATGCGTGAACTCGGCGCCGCCACTGGTTCGACCAACTCCGCTGCTTGGGTCTTGGCCTGAACCACCGCGGCCGATTCGGGCTCGGCGGAGCCAGATGCTGCAGACGGCGCATCGTTTGCTGGCGATGGGGATGGCGTTGGCGCGGCCTCCGCCGATTCCACCAGCGCGATCAAAGCGCCTTCGCTGACCTTGTCGCCCAGCTTGAGCTTGATCTCCTTGACCACGCCGCCTTGTGCCGCCGGGACTTCCATCGAGGCCTTGTCCGACTCGAGGGTGATCAGGCTTTGCTCGGCCTTGACGGTGTCACCCACCTTGACCAGGATTTCAATCACCGCGGCATCGGTCGTGTCACCGATGTCGGGAACTTTCAGTTCTGTGAGTGCCATTCAGTGCTGCCTCAAGTGCATCAAGCGTAGAGCGGGTTGATCTTGTCGGCGTCGATCTTGTAGCGCGCGATGGCCTCGGCCACCTTGGCCACCGGCACGCTGCCCTCTTCCGACAAGGCCTTGAGCGCGGCCACCACGATGTAGTGGCGGTTGACCTCGAAGTGCTCACGCAAGCGGTAGCGGAAGTCACTGCGGCCAAAGCCGTCCGTGCCCAGCACCTTGTAAGTGCGGCCCTTGGGAATGTAGGCCCGGATCTGCTCGGCAAAGGTCTTGACGTAGTCGGTCGAGGCGATGACCGGCCCGTTGTGCGGCGCCAGTTGCTGCGCCACGAAAGACACGCGCGGCGTCTCGGTCGGGTGCAGCAGGTTCCAGCGTTCGGTGTCCTGGCCATCGCGAGCGAGTTCGTTGAAGCTCGGGCAGCTCCACACATTGGCGGCCACGCCCCAGTCGGCTTCCAGCAGCTCGCGCGCCGCCACCGATTCGCGCAGGATCGAGCCTGAACCCAGCAGGTTCACACGCGGCGTCTTCTTGGCGCCTTCCTGCAGAAGGTACATGCCCTTGATGATCTCGGCCTCGGTGCCTTCACGCAGGCCGGGCTGGCTGTAGTTCTCGTTCAGCAAGGTCAGGTAATAGAAGACGTTTTCCTGCTGCTCGACCATGCGCTTCAAGCCATGCTGCACGATCACCGCCACTTCGTGCGCGAAGGTCGGGTCGTAGCTCAGGCAGTTCGGGATCGTTGAGGCCACCAGTTGGCTGTGACCGTCTTCGTGCTGCAGGCCCTCACCGTTCAGCGTGGTGCGGCCTGAGGTACCGCCCAGCAGGAAGCCGCGCGCCTGCATGTCGCCAGCCGCCCAGGCCAGATCGCCCACGCGCTGCAGCCCGAACATCGAGTAATACACGTAGAACGGGATCATGATCCGGTTGTTGGTGGAGTACGACGTCGCCGCCGCGATCCACGAACTCATGCCGCCCGCCTCGTTGATGCCTTCTTGCAGAATCTGGCCAGCCTTGTCTTCTCGGTAGTAGCTCACCTGGTCGCGGTCGACCGGGGTGTACTTCTGGCCTTCCGGCGCATAGATACCGATCTGACGGAACAGCCCTTCCATGCCAAAGGTGCGGGCTTCGTCCACCAGGATGGGCACCACGCGTGGGCCCAACTGGGCGTCGCGCAGCAAGGGGGTCAGGCAGCGCACAAACGCTTGCGTGGTCGAGATCTCACGCCCCTCGGCGGTCGCGTCCAGCACGGTTTTGAAAGCCGTCAATTCAGGCACCACCAACTGCTCGTCAGCCTTGACGCGGCGCTGCGGCAGGTAGCCGCCCAGGGCCTTGCGGCGGGCGTGCAGGTATTCCATCTCCGGCGTGTGTTCGGCCGGCTTGTAGAAGGGGATCTTGGGCAGGTCTTCGTCGGTGATGGGGATGTTGAAGCGATCGCGGAAGGTCTTGATGTCCTCCTCGGTCAGCTTCTTGGTCTGGTGCGCGGTGTTCTTGCCCTCACCGCTCTTGCCCATGCCAAAACCCTTGACGGTCTTGATCAGCAGCACGGTTGGCTGGCCGGTGTGGTTGGCGGCGGCGTGGTAGGCGGCGTACACCTTCTGCGGATCGTGACCACCGCGGTTCAAACGCCAGATGTCGTCATCGGACATCTTGGCCACCATCTCGGCCACCTTGGGGTTGCGCCCGAAGAAATGCTGCCGCACGAAGGCGCCGTCATTGGCCTTGCAGGCCTGGTAGTCGCCATCGACCATGTCCATCATGACCTTACGGAGCAGGCCTTCCTTGTCGCGCGCCAGCAGCGGATCCCAATAGCCGCCCCACAGCAGCTTGATCACGTTCCAGCCCGCGCCGCGGAACTCGCCTTCCAGCTCTTGAACGATCTTGCCGTTGCCGCGCACCGGGCCGTCCAGGCGCTGCAAATTGCAGTTGACGACGAAGATGAGGTTGTCGAGCTTCTCGCGCGAGGCCAGGCCGATGGCGCCCAGCGATTCGGGTTCGTCCATCTCACCATCGCCGCAGAACACCCAGACCTTGCGGTTGGAGGTGTCGGCGATGCCTCGGGCATGCAGGTACTTCAAAAAGCGCGCCTGGTAGATGGCCATGATCGGCCCCAGCCCCATCGACACGGTCGGGAACTGCCAGAACTCGGGCATCAACTTGGGGTGCGGGTAGCTCGACAGCCCCTTGCCTCCCACTTCCTGGCGGAAATTGAGTAACTGCTCTTCGGTGATGCGGCCTTCCATGAAGGCTCTGGCGTAGATGCCGGGTGCCGAATGGCCCTGGATGTAGAGCAGGTCACCACCATGGCCTTCATGCTCGGCGTGCCAGAAATGGTTGAAACCACAGCCCAGCATGGTCGCCAGCGAAGCGAAGGACGAAATGTGTCCCCCCAGGTCACCGCCATCCGGCGGCTCGTGGCGGTTGGCCCGCACCACCATGGCCAGCGCATTCCAGCGCATGAAGGCGCGCAGGCGCTCTTCAATCTCCATGTTGCCGGGGAACTGGGCTTCGTCTTGAACCCCAATTGTGTTCACATAGGCTGTATTGGCCGAAAACGGCAGGTCGATACCGGCCTGGCGGGCGTGGTCCAAGAGCTGTTCAAGCAGGTCGTGGGCACGGCCGCGACCCTCGGTTTCGATGACGCCCGACAAGGCGTCAAGCCATTCGCGTGTCTCTTCCGGGTCAAGATCCATGGAAGCAGACGGCAGCGCATCGGCAGCGGACATAAGCAAAGTCTCCGTTGGTATGTACCAGTGTCATGAGTATCAGCCATCCCCTGAGTGAGTGGGGTGATTAGAGTGAATCCTTAACGCTGGAATTGAATCGGGATTGCACCTGTTCTCAAGCAGCACGTCGATTGTGGGAGACCACACGGATAATCACCGGATGCCGTCTCGCTCATCCTTGTCCACCGCCGCCTCACGCACCCCCGGGGCTGGAAACTCCAACCGCTTCTTCTGGCAGTGGTGGCGCAAGCAGTCGCCCAACCAGCAAGACCGTTACGCCACCCTGGGGCCGCTGGTCTCGGTGCTGTTGTTTTTGGCCGCCATCATCGTGGCCTTCTGGTACCTGCGCAATGAAGAACTCGAGCGCGAACAAGAGTCGGTGAAACGCGACACCGAGGTCGTGCAGCAACAAATCCGCATGCGCATGATCGAAAGCCAGGAGCAACTGCTGCGCCTGGCCCGCGAAATCAGCATCAAGGCGGTGAACTCCGAGCAGTTCATGTCGCAGGCCAGTGATTTTGTGCGGGCCCGCCCCGAGGTCATCAGCGTGGCCTGGACGCAGGCCGACGAAACCGTCAAGGCCGCGCATGCCGCCATGAACCTGTACCTGCCCGCGCCGCAGGGCTTGAATCTGGACCCCTACGCCAACCTGTCGTCCTACGACCCCCAGCGCGGTGTTCAAGCTCCCAAAAGCGCGTTCAAGCTGGCCAAGGAGCGCAATCAGCCCGTCTATTCGCAGCCTTACATCAATGGCTTGGCCGTCCGGGTCATCCAGATCCAGGTACCCCTGATTGACAGCACGGGCTTCATCGGCACCTTGTCGGCCGAGTATTCGCTCGAAGCGCTGATGCGCTACATGGTGCCCCGCGAGATCGTCAGCCGACACGCGATGAGCCTGGTCCAGTTTGGCGGCGAAGTGCTCACCAACACGGTCAGCGCCTCGGCCGAGGGATCGGCCAAACCCACCTTTGTGCACGAAGTGATCGTCACGCCCGTGGGCAATGGCCTGATCTTGCGTGGCATGGGTTTCCGCACCTCCACCAACCTGGTCGGCAACACCTTGTTCTGGATGGTGGTGGCGCTGTCGGCCCTGACCGTGTGGACGCTGGTGGGCACGCTGCGCCACATGCGCCGCCGCGCCCAGATCCAGAAAACCCTGGTGCAGGAAACCAACTTCCGCCGGGCGATGGAAAACTCCATGCTCACCGGCATGCGCACCATCGACCTGGAAGGCCGCATCACCTACGTGAACCCGGCCTTCTGCGCCATGACCGGCTTCGCCGAAGACGAGCTGATCGGCTGTGTACCGCCCTATCCTTATTGGCCCAAGGACCGGCTGGACGAGTTCAACCGCATGTTCCAGCAAGAGCTGCTGGGCCGCAGCCCGACTGGCGGCGTCGAAGTGGTGATGCAGCGCCGCGACCTGAGCCAGTTCGATGCCCGCATGTACGTCTCGCCCCTGATCGACTCGCAGGGCAACCAGACCGGCTGGATGACCTCCGTCACCAACATCACCGAAGCCAAGCGCGTGCGCGACCAGCTCACCGCCGCGCACGAGCGCTTCACCACCGTGCTGGAAGGGCTGGACGCGGCCGTGTCCGTGGTCTCCGTGCAACGCGGCGAGTTATTGTTCGCCAACCGTTCCTACCGCCTGTGGTTTGGCGCCAACCCTGGCGCCCACTCGGAGCTGACCGGCGGCGAATTCGACCCCGCCGACCTGGCCGATGGCGACGAATCCGTCGACAACTTCGGCAACCTGCCCACGCAGGAATTGACCGCCGCAGGGGTCGATGCCCGGGACATCTACATGGAATCGGCCCAGAAGTGGTTCGACGTGCGCGCCCGCTACATCCAGTGGACCGACGGCCACCTGGCGCAAATGCTGATCGCCACCGACATCACCGCCCGCCGCCAGGGCGAGGAAGCCGCCGCGCGCCAAGCCGAAAAAGCCCAGTTCACCAGCCGCCTGATCACCATGGGCGAAATGGCCTCCACCGTGGCGCACGAACTGAACCAGCCCCTGGCCGCCATCTCCAACTACTGCAGCGGCATGGTCAGCCGGATCAAATCAGGCAGCATCGCCAACGAGGGCCTGATCGAGGCGCTCGAAAAAACCTCGCGCCAGGCCCAGCGCGCCGGCCAGATCATCCACCGCATCCGCCAGTTCGTGAAACGCAGCGAGCCGCAACGCCAGCCCGCCCGCGCCCGCGACATCATCGAAGCCGTGCTGGAATTGGCCGGATTCGAGATGCGCCGCCGCCGCGTCACCCTCAACAGCACCATCGCCCAGCGCCTGCCCACCCTGATGGTCGACCCCATCCTGATCGAGCAGGTTTTGCTGAACTTGCTCAAAAACGCCGCCGAGGCCATTGATTCGGCGCAAATGCCACAGTCACGCCGCCACGTTGATCTGCGCGTGCAATTGCGCAAGACGGAAGACCAGGGCGAGGTGGTTGAATTCACCGTCACCGACGCCGGCCCGGGCATGAAAGAAGAGATGAGCAGCCGCCTGTTCGAGGCCTTCCATTCCTCCAAGGCCGAAGGCCTGGGGATTGGCCTGAGCCTGTGCCGGTCCATCATCGAGTCACACCACGGTCGCATTGGCGCCGAGAACATCTACAATGGTCCCACGGTGATGGGGTGCAAGTTCACTTTCACCCTCCCGGTCGACAGCAGTGGTGCCTCGGATTTCTCCGATTCGATCACCCCTCCCTCCAACGACTTGCTAGCCGATAACCCATGAGTCTGATCCCCAAAAAAGGCACTGTGTATGTGGTCGATGACGACGAGGCCGTGCGCGATTCGCTGCAATGGCTGCTCGAAGGCAAAGACTACCGGGTGCGGTGCTTTGACTCGGCCGAATCCTTCCTGGCCCGATTCGACCCCCGCGAAGTGGCCTGCCTGATCGCCGACATCCGCATGGATGGCATGAGCGGCCTGGAGCTGCAGGACAAACTCCTCGAGCGCAAATCGCCCCTGCCCATCGTGTTCATCACCGGCCACGGCGACGTGCCCATGGCTGTGAACACCATGAAAAAAGGTGCGATGGACTTCATCGAGAAGCCCTTCAAGGAAGACGCCCTGGTGGCCCTGGTCGAACGCATGCTCGACGAAGCCCGCACCGCCTTCTCCAGCTCGCAAGAAGCCGCCAGCCGCGAAGCCCTGCTGTCGCGCCTGACCACGCGTGAAGCCCAGGTGCTGGAGCGCATCGTCGCCGGCCGCCTGAACAAACAGATCGCCGACGACCTGGGCATCAGCATCAAAACGGTGGAAGCCCACCGCGCCAATGTGATGGAAAAGCTCAACGCCAACACCGTGGCCGATCTGCTCAAGATCGCCCTGGGCGCCAGCGGCCAACCGGCCAGCGCGCCCGCCAAGCCCTGATGTGAGGCAACAATGCCTGTGAGAGGTCTGCCCTCTCGCACGCAAGCAAGGCCGCCTCAGTGCGGCCTTTTTCGTTCTTTCGTCCCTTTTTGACTGAATTGCAGACCGCCCCATGACCGCACAACTGATCGACGGCAACGCCCTGTCCAAGCAACTCCGCGCCGAGGTGGCCATTCGCGCCGCCGCGCTCACCGAAAAAGGCATCACCCCCGGCTTGGCCGTGATCCTCGTCGGCGAGAACCCCGCCAGCCAGGTCTATGTGCGCAACAAGGTCAAGGCCTGCGAAGACGCCGGGCTGCACTCGGTGCTCGAGAAATACCCCGCCACCATGACCGAGACCGAACTGCTGGCCCGCGTCGAGGCGCTGAACAACGATCCGTCCATCCACGGCATCCTGGTGCAGTTGCCCCTGCCCAAGCACATCGACGATCACAAAGTCATCGAATCCATCTCCCCCCTGAAGGACGTCGATGGCTTCCACGTGGCCAGCGCTGGTGCCCTGATGGTGGGCGAGCCCGGCTTCAAGGCCTGCACGCCTTATGGCTGCATGAAGATGATCGAGTCCATCGGTTACGACCTGCGCGGCAAGCACGCCGTGGTCATTGGCCGCAGCAACATCGTCGGCAAACCCATGGCCATGATGCTCTTGCAATCCAGTGCCACCGTCACCATCTGCCACAGTGCAACCCCGGATCTGGCCTACCACACCCGCCAAGCCGACGTGGTGGTGGCCGCCGTGGGCAAGCGCAATGTACTCACGGCCGACATGGTCAAGCCCGGGGCCGTCGTGATCGATGTCGGCATGAACCGCGATGATGAAGGCAAGCTGTGTGGCGACGTCGATTTTGCCGGCGTCAAGGAAGTGGCTGGCTGGATCACCCCCGTGCCGGGCGGTGTCGGCCCCATGACCATCACCATGCTGCTGGTCAACACCATCGAAGCCGCCGAGCGCCTATAACTCGCCTGTAACCAATATCCAACGCCCATGACCACAGCCAATCCCCTGCTCGACACCTCCGGCTTGCCCGCTTTCTCAAGCATCCAACCCGGCCATGTCACGCCGGCGATGGATGTGTTGCTCAAGGAGGCCGAAGCTGCGCTGGACAAGGTCACCGGCCCCGACGTGCCGCCGGACTACGACACCTTGTCGCTGCTGCTGGACGTGGCCACCGAACGCCTGGGCCGTGCCTGGGGCGCGGTGGGCCACCTCAACGCGGTGGCCGACACGCCAGAAATCCGCGCGGCCTTCAACGAAAACCTGCCGCGCCTGACCGAGTTCTACACGCGCCTGGGGGCCGACGAGCGTCTTTACGGCAAGTACAAGGCGCTGTCACTGACACCCGAGGGCCAACGCCTGAGCCCGGCCCGCCACCGCGCGCTGGACAACGCCCTGCGCGGTTTCGTGCTGGGTGGCGCCGAATTGCAAGGCGAGGCCAAAAAACGTTTTGCCGAGATCCAGGAGCAGCAGGCGGCTCTGTCGCAAGCCTTCTCCGAGCACGTGATGGACGCCACCGATGCCTACAGCTACTACGCCACGGCGGAAGAGTTGGCCGGTGTGCCCGCCGACGTGGTCGAATCTGCCCGAACCGCCGCGCAAGCCGAGGGCAAGGATGGCCACAAGCTGACCCTGCACATGCCCTGCTACCTGCCGGTGATGCAGTACGCCACGCACCGCCCCCTGCGCGAAACCTTGTACCGGGCCTATGCCACCCGCGCCAGCGAGACTGGCCCTGCCGAGCGCGACAATACCCCCTTGATGCAGCAGATCATCGCCCTGCGCCAGGAAGAGGCCGCCTTGCTGGGCCATGCCAGCTTCGCCGATGTGTCCCTGGTGCCCAAGATGGCCACCAGCCCGCAGCAGGTCATGGATTTCTTGCGCGACCTGGCACGCCGAGCACGCCCCTTCGCCGAAAAGGACATGGCCGAACTGCGCGACTTCGCACGCACCGAACTGGGCCTGACCGATCTGCAATCCTGGGACATCGCCTTCGCCAGCGAGAAGCTCAAGGAAGCCCGCTACGCCTTCAGCGACCAGGAGGTGAAGCAATACTTCACCGAGCCCACGGTGCTGGCCGGCCTGTTCAAGCTGATCGAAACCCTGTTCGATGTGAACATCAAGCCTGACAGCGCCCCTGTGTGGCACGAGTCGGTGCGATTCTTCCGCATCGAGCGCGCCGGCAGCCTGGTCGGCCAGTTCTACCTGGACCTCTACGCCCGCTCGGGCAAGCGCCCCGGCGCCTGGATGGACGACGTGCGGGGCCGTTGGACGCGCCCCGACAACCACCAGACCCAAACCCCCGTGGCGCACCTGGTGTGCAACTTCGCCTCGGGCGTGGGGGGCAAGCCTGCACTGCTCACTCACGATGACGTGACCACCCTCTTCCACGAATTCGGCCACGGCCTGCACCACATGCTGACCAAGGTGGACGACATTGGTGTGTCAGGCATCAGTGGCGTCGAGTGGGACGCGGTCGAGCTGCCCAGCCAGTTCATGGAAAACTTCTGCTGGGAGTGGGACGTGGTGCAGCAACTCACCAGCCACGTGGACACCGGCCAATCCTTGCCGCGCGATCTGTTCGACAAGATGAACGCCGCCAAGAACTTCCAGAGCGGCATGGCCACCCTGCGCCAGGTTGAGTTTTCATTGTTCGACATGCGCTTGCACGCCGAAGCAGGCAACGACCAGCGGGTTCAAGCCGTGGTGGACGAAGTGCGCAAGGAAGTTGCGGTCAACATCCCGCCAGCGTTCAACCGCTTTCAACACAGCTTTTCACACATCTTTGCAGGCGGCTACGCGGCGGGCTATTACAGTTACAAGTGGGCCGAAGTGCTGTCGGCGGATGCCTATGCAGCTTTTGAAGAAGCCGCCACAGGTCCTTCCGGCGTGCTGAATCCTGAAGTTGGCCGGCGCTATCGGGAGTCGATCCTGGAAGCCGGCGGCAGCCGCACCGCCATGGATAATTTCAAGGCGTTCCGAGGCCGCGAGCCCAGCATCGACGCCCTGTTGCGCCACCAAGGCATGAGCTGAATTCAAAGGTAGAACCACATGAGTCGTTACGTGCAGTCCTCTTCCTTGCTGGCCTCTCTGGTGGGCCTGACTTTGCTCAGTGCAGGCCCGGCCTGGGCCCTCTACAAGGTGGTGGGGCCGGATGGCCGTGTCACCTACACCGACCGCCCCCCGGCCGATCGGCCTGCCGCCACGCTCAAAACCAATGGCACCGTGGTGCAGGCCACCGGGCTGCCGTTTGAATTGCAGCGCGTGGCCAGCCAATACCCGGTCACTTTTTATTCGTCGTCCAAGTGCCCCCCCTGCGACAGCGCGCGTCAGATGCTGCAAGGACGGGGCATCCCCTACACCGAGAAAACGGTGGAAACCTCTGAGGACATCCTGACCTTGCAAAAGCAGGAAGGCGTCCAGCAGCTGCCAGTGTTGAAGGTGGGCAGCAAGCAGTTGGTGGGCTTCACGCAAGCCGATTGGAGCGGCTACCTGGACGCGGCGGGCTACCCAGCCAAATCGGCGTTGCCCAACACTTACAAGCAGCCCGCAGCCACACCGCTGGTGCCGCCCGAAGTGCGCGCACCCGTGCCCGAGCCACTGCGCCTGCAGACCGACACGCCCAGCAATGTCAGCCCTTCGCCCAATCCCACGCCGCCTCCGCCACCTGGCTTCAAGTTCTGAGAAACCAGCACGGCCCGGGGCTTAAAAAGTCAGGGTTCTGACGCCGTTTGGCGTGCCCAACAGGCACACCGACGCGCGGTTGCGGGCAAATATGCCCACGGTGACCACCCCCGGCCACTGGTTCACATCCGACTCCATCTGGGCGGGGTTGGTGATGCTCAGGCCAGTCACATCGACGATGACATTGCCGTTGTCGGTGGTCACGCCTTCACGCACCTTGGCCTGCGCGCCCATGGCCGTGAAGCGGCGGATGACCTGGGCCGACGCCATCGGGATCACCTCCACCGGCAGCGGAAAGCGCCCCAAGGTGTCCACCAGCTTGGTTTCGTCGGCGATGCACACAAAACGCTCAGCCAAATCGGCCACAATTTTTTCGCGGGTCAAGGCGGCGCCACCGCCCTTGATCATGTCGCCCTGGTGATTGATTTCGTCCGCGCCATCGATGTAGACGGCCAAGCTGCTCACCGACTCAGCCGGCAACACCTTGACGCCCAAGGCCAGCAACCGTTCAGTGCTGCGCACGGAACTGGACACGGCACCCACAACCCGCTGGGGATCGGTCTTGAGCGCGGCGCCCAGAGCATCGATGAACTTGTCCACGGTCGATCCCGTGCCCACGCCCACCACGCTGCCCGCAGTCACGTAGTCCAGGGCCGCTTGGCCCACCAGTGTTTTCATTTCGTCTTGGGTCATGGTGTCGTCACTTCAAAAAAATCCAGGCGTTCAAGGCACCGATCAGCACGGGTTGGTGCAGCATGTAAAAAGTCAGGCTCCAACGGCCCAAGGCCGCCAAAGCGGCCCGAACTGTCGCGGTCAAGCCTGAATTGTCACCCCTGCCAGGCCCGTTGGCGCCAGAAGCCATGCAATGCGGATGCCGGGCCAGCAGCCATTGCGTGGCCGCCATGCCCCACCACATCACGCCCAGCCAGGGTAGCACCGGCACATAGTCTTCGGTGATGGGCTTGTAGGTGACCAAGCCCAGCCAGTTGGTGGCCCGGCTGTCAAAAAATGGATGCCGAATGAACCAGGGCAAGGCCACGGCGATGGCGCCCAGCGGCCAAAGCCACGCCTTCAATGGCGCGCTCAAACGGGCCACGACCAGCATCACGGCCATGCCATGCAGCACGCCAAAGTAGATGAAGCTGTTGGGGAACATGAACCAGCTGCCCAGGGACACCAGCGCCGCGCAAGCCACCACCTGCGCCCAGCGCCGCCAAAAGCGTGGCCATGACTGGCCCTGGGTGGTGGCCACCGCCTGGCCTGCGCCCGCGCACAGCAAAAACAAGGACAGGATGCAGGTGCGCTGCGTGATCCACAAAGGGTCTTCGTAAAAATTGGCGGCCAGCAGCCCCTGGTGGCTCAGGTCAAAGCAAAAATGGAACACCGCCATCCACACCAGCGCGAAGCCGCGCAGGGCATCCAGGCGGTCAAAGCGAAAAACAGGCGCGGAAGAAGAAACCACGCTGCCTCAGCGGCCTCGGGCCAAAGGATTGGGCGTTGGCTCACCAATCCGGCTCAGGTGGTTGGTGTCCACGTGGTGGAAGGGCTCGGGCTGGCCCTTGATCATCATCACCGTGTCTTCGTCATACGCCCAGGTGCCGTCCGCGTTGAACTGCACCTTGATGCGGAACTCCACGGTTTTGAAGGCGTAATCAATGAAGGCGCTGGAGCAGATGCCCACGCCGTCGGTCGTCACCAACTCGAAGCTGGTGGCATCGGCCTTGACCTGACCAGACACCATCACCGTTTGCGCGCGGGGAATCGTCAGGGTGTGCGTCACGGTTTCCGTGGCCGGCTCCCACAGCCAATAGCCCACTTGCTCGTGGTAAGTCTTGACCTGGTCAGGCTTGGTGATCAGGACCAGGTAGCGCAGCCCATACAGGAGCTGCGGGCCATTGGTGACCGGATCGATGGGTTGCAGCTCCATGCGCTCCACATAGGCCTGCTTGCGCGGGCCATCGGCCTTGGGTTTGATGTCCAGGCCGCGCGTGCCCTGCCAGATGCCCGCCATGCCGCGCAATGGTCCCAGGTTGGCCAGGGTGTCGACAGCGACGGCGGAGGGTTCGGTGTAGATGTCGTCAGGAAATTGGCTCATGGTCAGGCTCTGGTAAAGGGTAAGGCTCACCCGATTATTAAGCAGTCCATATGATTTTCTTGCACACCGGCATGCCAACTCATCACTTCTCAAGGCCAGGGCACCCCCCTAAGGTGCAAGCTTCATCATTGACTTTTGAATCGACTCCCATGACCATCACCGCCATCAATGTTCGCAACCAGTTCCGCGGCAAAGTCAAAGAAATCGTTGACGGCCCCGTTGTTTCGGAAATCGACGTCGAAACCCCCTCGGGATTGATCGTCACCTCGGTCATCACCACCCGCTCGGTCAAGGAGCTGGGCCTGGTCGTTGGCAAGGAAGTCATTGCTTTGGTCAAGTCGACCGAAGTTTCCATCGCAGCACTCTGAATCCTCAATCACCAAGGAGCGACATGGCCACCCATCCCGATTGGAAGTTCGAAACGAGGTCCGTGCACGCGGGCTATTCTCCAGACCCGACCACGAAGGCG
The DNA here is from genome assembly GCF_918741295.1 of Aquabacterium sp. CECT 9606. Taxonomy (GTDB): domain Bacteria; phylum Pseudomonadota; class Gammaproteobacteria; order Burkholderiales; family Burkholderiaceae_C; genus Aquabacterium. The sequence continues at coordinate 268,049 of NZ_CAKKNB010000003.1, read as the reverse complement.
GTGGCCGTGCCGATCTACCAGACGGTGGCTTACGCGTTTGACAGCGCCCAGCATGGCGCTGACCTGTTTGACCTGAAGGTGCCTGGCAACATCTACACGCGCATCATGAATCCCACGCAGGATGTGCTGGAACAGCGCATCGCGGCGCTGGAGGGCGGCATCGGGGCGCTGGCCGTGGCCTCGGGCCAGGCCGCGGTGACCTACGCCATCCAGACCATCGCCGAAGCGGGTGACAACATCGTGTCCAGCACGGCGCTGTATGGCGGCACCTACAACCTGCTGGCGCACACCTTGCCCCAGTTCGGCATCACCACCCGGTTTGCCGACCACCGCAACCCCGACAGTTTCGAGCCCCTGATCGACGACCGCACCAAGGCCATCTTTGTCGAATCGCTGGGCAACCCCTCGGGCACCATCACCGACATCGCCAAGGTGGCCGAGATCGCGCACCGCCATGGCATCCCGCTGATCGTGGACAACACGGTGCCCTCGCCTTACCTTTGCCGCCCGATAGAGCATGGTGCCGACATCGTCGTGCAATCGCTGACCAAGTACCTGGGTGGCCACGGCAACAGCCTCGGCGGCGCAATCGTCGATTCGGGCAAGTTCCCTTGGGCCCAGCACAAGGAGCGCTTCAAGCGCCTGAACGAACCTGATGTGAGCTACCACGGCGTGGTCTACACCGAGGCCCTGGGCCCTGCCGCCTACATTGGCCGGGCGCGCGTGGTCCCGCTGCGCAACACGGGCGCGGCCATCTCGCCGTTCAACAGCTTTTTGATCCTGCAAGGCATCGAGACACTGGCCCTGCGCATGGACCGCATCAGCAGCAATGCGCTCAAGGCCGCGCAATACCTGAGCAGCCACCCTCGCGTCAAATGGGTCAACTATGCCGGGCTGGAAAACCACCCCGACCACGCACTGGTCAAAAAGTATTTGTCGGGCCAGGCATCGGGCCTGCTGACATTTGGCATTGAAGGTGGCCGCGAAGGCGGTGCGCGTTTCCTGGATGGCTTGAAGCTGTTCACACGCCTGGTCAACATCGGGGATGTGCGCTCATTGGCCACCCACCCCGCGTCGACCACGCACCGTCAGTTGTCGCCAGAAGAGTTGGGCAAAGCGGGTGTCACCGAAGATACCGTTCGCTTGTCGGTGGGCATCGAGCACATCGATGATTTGTTGGCTGACCTGGATCAGGCCCTGGCCAGCACGGTGCTTTGATTTTGGTGCAGCAAGGGCTTGATCACCACGAAGGCCTTGGCCTCGATCAGCCCGGTGTTGCGCCAGGTCAGCGCGTCGGTGCCTTCAAACTGAAGCGCGTCGCGCAAGCCCAATTGGTATGAAGCCTCGTCAACCAGTACCTCCAAGGTGCCTTCGGATACAGCCACATTGATCCGGCGGGACTTGGCTGGGGTGGTCAGGCTCAGGCGGGCCCCGGGTGCCAAACGCAGTTCATAGAATTCGTCACGGTGACCCTCGGTAGGCATGTGCAGAGCGCGCAACTCGCCGTCGCCTGGGCCCAAAACCGTGGCCTGGTCTTTGGCGGGCTTGATCAGCAAGACGCTGGCGTCGTGCTGAGACTCCAGAAACCACGACACCGACACGCCCAGCGCCTGGGCGGCCTGCCACAGGGTTCGGATGCTGGGCACGCTTTTACCCTGCTCGATCTGCCCCAGCATGGCGCGAGACACGCCGCTGTACAAGGCCAATTCTTCCAGCGACCAGCGGTGTTGCTTGCGCAAGCGCCGCAGATTGTGGCCGACCAGGGTCGACACGGCACCATCGTTCACGGTAGGAGGAGGTAATTCCAGAGAACTGCTCATGGAATTTTCTCCCTGGAATCCAATTGCGAAAGTCATGCTGGACGATAGGCCGCCTGCGCCCGCAAGGGAACAACGCATTTGACATGTGCATCCTCGTTATGCGCATTGCCATGAGGGGCATGCGCAAAGGTTGCTTCACAGCATGGTGTTCATTCCTTAATGTTTCACCCATCGCGTCATTGCGCAGGATTTGCCCATGAGCTTGAATGGCCTCCATGAATTGGAAAACAGTGCGGTTCAGCACGCCTCACGCCGCTACGCCGGCTCGCAAGTGCGCGTGCTGGTCATCCCCGGGTTGCACAACAGTGGGCGCACCCATTGGCAAACCTGGCTGCAAAGCCAGTACCGGGGGGCGGTCCGCGTCAAGCAGCAGGAGTGGGATCACCCCGAGCTGGATGCCTGGGCCGCGCAGATTGGCGGCACGATCGAAAGCGCGCCGGCCTCCACCACATGGGTGGCCGTGGCCCACAGCTTTGGTTGCCTGGCGCTGGCCCGCTACCTGCGCGCCCTGAACCCCACCTTGTCACCCTCCGGGGGCGGCATCCGAGCCGCCTTGCTGGTGGCGCCGGCCGACCCGGTCAAGTTTGGCGTGGTCGATGCCCTGTCAACGCCGGGGTTGGGCTTGCCGGCCACCGTGATCGGCAGTGAAAATGATCCTTGGATGCCTTTGGACAGCGCCCGGCAATGGGCCGATCACTGGAGCGCACACTTTTTGAACCTGGGCCCCGTGGGCCACATCAACACGGAATCGGGCTTTGGGCCCTGGCCACTGGCTCGCTTCCATGTAGACCAGATGATCCGCGACCAGCAGCGCCAACGGCGCATCGAGCGCGTGCATCCCATGGAACTGACTTACGCGATCTGACCTCACCCACTGAAAGGACTCACCATGCCAAGCTTGCGCCTGGGCGACACCGCCCCTGATTTTGAACAAGACTCTTCCGAAGGCCCCATCCGGTTTCACCAATGGCTGGGCGACAGCTGGGGCGTTCTGTTTTCGCACCCGGCCGATTTCACGCCCGTGTGCACCACGGAGTTGGGCCTGACCGCCAAGCTCAAGGACGAATTCGCCAATCGCAACGTCAAGGTCATCGCCCTGTCGGTGGACCCGGTTGAATCTCATCAACGCTGGATTGGCGACATCAACAGCACGCAGAACACGGTGGTGGATTTCCCCATCATCGCCGATGCTGACCGCAAGGTCTCTGAGTTGTACGACCTGATCCACCCCAACGCCAGCAGCACGCTGACCGTGCGTTCGCTGTTCGTGATCGATCCGACCAAAAAGGTCCGGCTGATCATCACCTACCCGGCCAGCACCGGGCGCAACTTCGACGAGATCCTGCGCGTGATCGACTCGCTGCAACTGACCGAGTACCACAGCGTGGCCACACCGGGCAACTGGAAGGATGGCGACGACGTGGTAATCGTGCCTTCGCTGCAAGACCCTGAAGTGATCAAGCAGAAGTTCCCCAAAGGTTACAAAGCCGTCACACCTTACCTCAGGCTCACACCACAGCCGAACCGCTGATCCCTGACAAGGTAGGGATACTGCAATGCGTTGATGTCTCGCAAAATCCGGGCAAGAACAAACCCTCCCAGGGAGCCCGCATGACGATCGAGACATCACGATGAATCAGCTCACCTGCTCAGTGGCAGCAGGTGAGCCGCACGGTGCGCTGGGCCGCGAGTTGCATGACTGCATCTTGGCCGGGGCCGCCGATCTGTTCACCGTCGAGCTGCAAACCTGCCTGCCTGCCTGCGCGCCGTGCGATCTGTCGCTTCCGCTGGTGGACGCGGACAACGTGGCCGACGTGGCCGCCACCATCGCGGCCTGGCGCTTGAAGCATCCCCACTGCCTTGTGCTCCCGGTGGTGATGGGGCTGTCGCAGCCCCAATTGCTGGCCTTGCTGTCCGCGGGTGCGATCGACTTCGTGAGCCTGCCGCTGGATGAGCCTGCCTTGCTGACCCGCTTGCGCCGCGCCGTGGGTGCGATGCCCGCCACCACAACTTTGCAACGCCCTCCGGTTCAATCACCTGCCTTGCGTGAACTGGTGGGCGCCAGCCCGGCGTTCGTCAAGCAACTGGCCATGCTCCCCACCATCGCGGGGTGCGATGCAGGGGTGCTGATCCTGGGCGAGACAGGTACCGGCAAGGAGGTCTGCGCCCGGGCGATCCACTACACCTCGGCGCGGGCCACACGACCCATGGTGGCCGTGAACTGCGGCGCCATCCCGGCCGATCTGCTGGAGAGCGAGCTGTTCGGCCATGTGCGCGGCGCCTTCACCAGCGCCCACGCCACGCGCAGCGGCCTGGTGCGCGAAGCCGAAGGCGGCACCCTGTTCCTGGACGAGATCGACTCGTTGCCCCTGCCCGCACAAGCCAAGCTGCTGCGCTTTCTGCAGGACATGGAGTTCCGTCCGGTCGGTGGTGATTCGGTGCTGAAAGCCAATGTCCGCGTGATCGCTGCCTGCAATCAAGATCTGGCGGGCCTGGTCGAACGCGGCCTTTTCCGCCGCGACCTGTTCTTCCGCCTGCACGTGCTGACCGTGGTGCTGCCGCCCTTGCGCGACCGCGCCGAGGACATCTGCACCCTGGCCTTGCGATTCCTTCAGCAGTTCTCTGCCCAATCAGGGCGACCACCCATCGGGTTGTCGCCTCAGGCCGTCAAACGGCTGCTGGCCCACGACTGGCCCGGCAATGTGCGCGAACTCAAGCATGTGATCGAGCGGGCTGTTCTGCTGGCACAGGGTTCGAGCATCCTGCCCGATGATCTTCAATTGCAAGCGATCGACACCACGGCAGGCGCAGGCGAATCCTTCCAGGACGCCAAGACACGCATCGTCGATGCCTTCGAGCGCGGTTACCTGGAGCGCCTGCTGGCAGCCCATGGCGGCAACATCACGCAGGCCGCCGAGGTGGCCCAGAAGAACCGGAGGGCACTGTTCGAGTTGATACGCAAGCACGGCATTTGCGCCGAGCGCTTTCGGCCCAAGGATGCCGCCGCGCATTGACCAGGACATTTCCGCGCATCTGGTCGGACAAATTTGTCCAGGTGCTTTCCTGCTGTGATGGCCCCCAGGTAAAGCGGCCTTGAGCAGGGCCAAGGTGGACACATTTGTCCGCGGACATGACTGCCCGAGATGTCTTTCCCCTCTGTGATCAGCCTGCTTGATGCATGGCACCGAGATTGCGTATAGACAGGTCAAGGGATTGCATGTCGCCATGAATGTTTCTGCTTCGGTCGCGAAGATCGTGGGTGTCCTGTCGTGCTATTTGCGGCAGAACCCCCTTGCGTCTGACACCCAGCAAGGCATTGCGCAGTGGTGGCTGAAATCAGGTGAGGTGTCCTTGGTTGACCTGGCGCAAGCGCTCAAGCAGATGGAGCAGGCCGGTGTCATCGAGGCGAGCAACGCGGCAGACGGGCAGGTGCGTTACCGGCGCACCGGCCTGAACGCCAAGGTCGATGAAACGCTTGACCGTTTCATCGCGAATTCTTGATCGATTGAATGACTGTTCCAGGAGGCACACATGGTGCAAGTGAGTTACCCAGGCGTCTACATCCAGGAAGTGTCGAGCGGCGTGCACACCATCACCAGCGTGGGCACCTCGATCACTGCTTTCATCGACTTCTTCCGGGAAGGGCCTATGAACGAGGCAATCGAGATCTTCGGCATGGCCGATTTTCAGCGCGTCTTCGGTGGCCTGGATGACCGGAGCGAGGCAAGCTACGCCATTGCCCAGTACTTCCTCAATGGGGGTGGCTCGGCCTATGTGATCCGCGTGGCCACGGCGGACGGCACCCATCCGGTGTCACTGGCCGGCGCCGTACTGAAGGCGGATGCATCGGGTGGTGGCGCGGCCGTGTTGGACGTGCGCGCCTACAGCGAGGGCCTGTGGGGCAACAACGTTCGGGTGGACGTGGACTACAACGTGGACTTCAGCAAGCCCGACGCCGCCACGCTGTTCAACCTCACGGTGACCCGGTATGACGGTCCCAGTGCCAAGGCCAAGCCCCTGGGCAGCGAGCGCTTCCTGAACCTCACGATGGACGACAGCAAGCCACGTTACGCCGTCAAGGTGATCAACGATGGCTCGAAGTTGATCAAGGTGCTGAAGGGCGCAGGGGCCACCGCCACCAATCGACCAGCCTCCAGCGGCACCATCAGCGGCGATCTGGCGGCTTTGGCGCTGGCCGACTTCAATGGTTTCAGCGGCAAGAAGATCAGCGTCAAAATCGGGGCACTGGCAGCTGTGGATGCCACGCTGGACGTCTGGGCCGCGGGCACCGTGACCACCCTGGCCCAGCTTCGGCCCCGCCTGGAGAAGGCGATTCGCGCGGCCAATGTCAATTCCACTTCTTACACCGGCGCCACGGTGGACGTGGTGGGCACGAGGCTGCGCGTGTTGTCGGGCAAAGGCAGCACCACCTTCGATCCAGTCGAGACCGTGCTCATTGCCAATGCCGCTGCCGACACCACGGCCACCACGCTGGCGCTGGTGGCCGCCAACAACACCAATGTGCAGCAGTACCCTTTGGGGCTGGTGGCAGGGGCGGACGTGGCGGCGCTCAAGAAGTCCACGGTGGGTGGCGATGGCATCGCCCCCGACGCCACGGCCATCATCGGCAACCCGGCGCTGTTCACAGGCCTGAACGCACTTGAAAAAGTCGACCTGTTCAACATCCTGTGCATTCCACGCGCGGTGGCCGATGGCTTCCCCGACTCGCAGACGCGCGCCGTCTACAGCGCCGCGCTGGCCTTCTGCGAACGCAAGCGTGCCTTCGCCTTGATCGACTTCCCCTCCGACAAGAACGAGGTGCAGGAGATCAAGGACTGGCTGGACGACCACAATGAATTCCGCAACAAGAACGCGGCGCTGTACTTTCCGCGCACGCAGATCCCGGACCCGGTCAACGAGTTCCGCCTGCGCTCTGTGGCCGCCAGCGGCACCGTTGCCGGCATCTACGCGCGCACCGACAGCCAACGTGGCGTCTGGAAGGCGCCGGCCGGGGTCGAAGCCGTGCTGAACGGCGTGGCACAACTCGACACCAAGCTGACCGACGCCGAGAACGGCGTGCTCAATCCCTTGGCCATCAACTGCCTGCGCACCTTCCCGGTTTATGGCGGCATTGCCTGGGGCGCGCGCACCCTGGTCGGCGCCGACCAGATGGGCTCGGAGTGGAAATACGTGCCCATCCGCCGCCTGGCCTTGATGCTGGAAGAGTCGCTGTTCCGAGGGACCAAGTGGGTGGTGTTCGAGCCCAATGACGAACCGCTGTGGGCCAACATCCGCCTCAACGTGGGCGCCTACATGAACTCGCTGTTCCGCCAGGGCGCCTTCCAGGGCGGCACGCCGAAGGAGGCCTATTTCGTCAAGTGCGATGGCGAGACCACCAACCAGAACGATCGCAACCAGGGCATCGTCAACATCCAGGTCGGTTTCGCCCCGCTCAAGCCCGCCGAATTTGTCGTCATCAGCATCCAGCAGATCGCTGGTGATCTGTAAATAAATACCGGAGAACCTCGTCATGGCCAATACCGGTTTCGTCGTCAACGCGACCCGCATCGATCCCTACAAGAACTTCAAATTCCGCGTGCTGTGGGACGGCAAGGCCGTGCTCGGCGTGTCCAAGGTCAGCTCGCTCAAGCGCACCACCGAGGTGGTCAAGCACCGCAGCGGCGGGCAGAACAGCTATGACCATAAATCACCCGGCCGCTCGACCTACGAAGGCGTGACGCTGGAGCGCGGCATCACCCACGACCTGGAGTTCGAGAAGTGGGCCAATGCGGTCGGCAGCTACGCCGGCGACTCGGCCATGGACCTGGCGGGCTACAAGAAGGATCTGACCCTGGAAGTGCTCAACGAGAAGAGCCAGGTGGCCATCCGCTACTTCCTCTTCCGCTGCTGGGTCAGCGAGTTCGTCACCCTGCCCGACCTGGACGCCAATGCGAACGCCGTGGCGATCGAGCACATCAAGATCGAACTGGAAGGCTGGGTGCGCGATGCCGACACGCCTGAGCCGAACGAGGCGGGCTGATGATGGCTGGGCAGGATGCTCAGGCCTGGCGGGCGCGTGCCGTGGGCAGCGCGGCGGCAGACATCGACCTGGTGTTCGATGCGGCTGACCGCCCTGGCACGGTGACCGCTTTGCTGACCGCTTGCGTGTGCGGCCCTGATGGGCAGGCGATCGAGGCGGATGAGGCCTGGGACTGGACGCTGAACCAGCGCTTGCAGGCCTTGATCGCCATGCGCTTGGCCGCTCAGGAGCCCGTCATCGAGTTGCAAAGCGCGTGCACTCAGTGCAACGAGCCCATGGAAGTCGCGCTGGATTTGCGCGCCTTGGCCGGCCAGTCGGCTGCGCCGCGCTTCAATTGGCGCAGCGACAGCGGCGTCGAGTTGGCATTGCGCCTGCCCCGTGGCCGTGATCTGCAAAGCTGGATGCTGGAAGGACCTTCTTCGCAAGAGGCCCTGGCCGCGTCTTTGATTGAAGCGGTGCATGGTGTGGCGCCTGATGAAGAGCCGCCGGCCCTGTCCACGCTGCTGCCCATGCTGGACGATGCCTTTGAGGCGCACGACCCTTTGACCGCCCTGCGCCTGCACACGACCTGCCCCGCCTGCGCGCAGGACAACACCCTGGTTTGTGACCTGGAAGCCCTGCTGATCGACGGGTTCTCGCGCGCGCAAGCCCGCATGCTGGATGACGTGCTGCAACTGGCCAGCGCCTTCCATTGGCGCGAGGCTGACATCCTGGCCCTGCCCCGCTGGCGGCGCGCGCACTACCTGCGGCAGCTTGACCGTGAAGGAGCCTGGGCATGAGCGGCTACTTTGCCCGACTGGCCGCGCAGGTCGCACCGCCTGCGGTGACGCCCGGCGCACCCACCACGGTGAGCCCTTCAATGTTTGAGCAGCATGCCGAGGTCATGGCGCCCATGGCCACCACCGCACCCCCTCTGAGTTTGAGTGAGGAGCGCCAGACCTCGTCGTTGCTGGGTACGCTGCCTAGGCAAAAGGCGCAAACCACCTCAGAGGCTCCAACGATGGCGCGACCGGCAGAACCGCTCACCCAAGCACCAGCCGACACCTTGCCTGTGCCCGACGCGATGGCATGGCCGGTCCATGTCCAACCAGGCAAGCCAGCCTTGGCCTCGCCAATGGTTCATTCTCAAAGCGAAGCCTGGGCAGACAAAGCTTTGGCGCCGCTGACCACGACTCTGACCAACACCACGTTGAGTTCGCCTCGGCAACCACGCGACATGCACTTGTCGCAAGCCGCGCCCCAGTTGGTCAAAGAGGCGCTATCAACCCTGGCAAGCTCCAGCAGCGTGGACCTGCCTCGGCAAAAACCTGAGTCGCAGGAACAAAGCCGGAGCCTGGCACGGCAAACCCCTGAACAGCCCACCTCTGTGGGGTCGTCATTCACGGTCCGGCCAGTGCAGCCTGACCACCAGCGCGAATCACGCCCAACGATCAAGCCCTCCAACCCAGGCGAGGCCATGCCCCGGACCCACGTCCGCATTGGCACCATCACCCTGGAAGTGCGCGCCGCCAGCCCTGCGACGGTGATCATGCCCGAGCCTCAGCCCGTGGCCGAACCCACCCCGGCGCCAGCGCGGTTCGCCTTGCGCCGCCACCATGTGCGTTGGAGCTGAGCCATGTCACTTGCCGCCAGCAGTGAGGCCATCGGCGCTGTCAGCGATCTGCTGAAGGTCCAGCTTGCATCCCGAACCGGCATCAATGCCGTGGCCGTGGGCCGACCCGAAGATGCCAGCAATGCCGGCGCGACGGGCGGCAGCTTCAACCTCTTCCTCTACCGTGTGGGCATTGACGCCAACCTGCGCAACCGCCCTCTTGACGCCGGCCAGGCCCCGCCAGTCTGGTTGGTGCTGTACTACCTGCTGACCGCCTTCGATGGCGCAGACAGCGACTCCATCGCCGCGCACAAGCTGCTAAGCCGGGGCATGCTAGCCCTGAACAGCATGAGCGTGATCCCGCCCGACCCGACCAACGCCGCCTTGTCGAGCAGCCCGGATCCTTTGCGCATCACCTTCGACGAGGCCGATGTCGAGATGCTGTCCAAGATCATGCAAGGCAGTGAAGAGAAGTACCGCATCTCGGCCGCTTTCCAGGTCCGCCCGGTCATGCTGGCGCCGATGGACACGCCTCCGGCGTATGCGTTGCCCGTCAAGACCATCGGCAAGCCACTGCCGCCGCCGCAGATGTACGAAGGCGTCACGGCCCTGCCCAGCCTGGGCCCCAGGCTCAGCGCCATCGAACCAGAGCGCATCAGCGCTGGCCAGGACTTCGTGCTGCGGGGTGTTGATCTGGCGGGCTACGATCAGATCATGGTGGGTGCCTCGGTCTACCCCGCCACGCCCACGGCAGACGGCGGTTTGAGCACCACCATCCCACTGGCCGACCCCATCACGGCAGGCGCCTACCCCGTCTGCGTGGCGCGCACGCTGCCCGATGGGCACACCTTGAGCAGCAATGCGGTGGCAGGGCACCTTGTGCCCAGGGTCACCAGCGTGAACCTGCCCGTACCGCTCACCCTGGTGGCAGGCAAGCTGTTCGGTCAGTTCGTGGTCAATGGTGCGCAACTGGGCGGGCCTGATGCCGCCATCTACGCGGCGCTTTACCTCAATGGCCAAGCGCAATTGCTGCTGGAGCCATTGCCCGGCGGCAGCGCCACCTCCCTCACCTTTGCCGTCAGCGACGTTCAAGCGCTGGCACCCAATCCCAACTACCGGGTGATCCTGCGCGTGAATGGCGAGCAGGCCCTGGACTCTCCCGTGCTGAGCTGGACATGAGCGCGCCACTCGCCGCCACGCCTGTTTCCATGAACCCCGACCTGGGCGTGGGTGACCCGGTGTGCGCCCATTGGCTGGCACAGGTGACCTGGCGTCTGCGGCGCGAGATCGCCTGGTGCTGGCACCAGCGGGGCCATGGCGCCGCGCCTGTACCTGGTGCTTTGCCGCCCATCACGGACCCGGTGCAAGACAGCCTGGACCTGGCGCGCTTTCGCGACGACAAGCGGGCCTTCTTTGCCGAGGACACGACCGCGCGCTACTTGAGCGACCGCATTGCCGAGCTGGAGGCACCTCGTCTGCGCCTCAGTCGCCACGGGGATTGGGCTTGGCTGACGCGCACTTGCGGCTTGACGCCAGCGGCCCAGTTCGTGCTGGCCTGCGCGCTGGCGGGGCGTGTCGATGCCTCGATCGGCGCGGTGTGCGCGGCCTGCCAGAACGACCTGTCTCGCCCCTGGCCAACGCTGGCATTGGCACAACGCCTGTGGGACGACCCCATGGCCGTGGCCGCCTGCGCCGACGCCAGTCATGCCTTGTTCCACCATGGCCTGCTGCACTTGCCAAGCGGGCGGGAAGTGCTGGACTGGCATCAAGCGCTGGACATGCCCGCCAGCGTGGCGCAGGCCCTGTTGGATCCTCAAAGCAGCCCCCGAGGCCTGCTGCAAAACGGTGATGTCCCCACGCGCGAACTGCCGCGCGAGATGCAAGCCGTGCTGGCACGCTTGCGCTCTGACCCACCCACCGCCATGCAGGTGTTGCCTTTACAGGCGCAGCTCGGCACCGATTTCACCACCTGGGCGCAGGCCCTGAGCGCCGCCGCGGGCCGAGGCCTGTGCGTGCTGAGCGACGACATCACCCCCGAGCGCGGCTTGGCCGCCGCAGCGACCGTCTGCTGGCTGAGAGGCGTGGACGTGCTGCTCCCGGAACATTGGCAAGAACGCTGCTGCGCCACTGGTGCAGATCACTGGACCTCGTCATTAGCGGCCCTGCCATTGCGCTGGTACCTGCCCACCACCGATGGCGGCCAAGCTGCAAGAGTCCTGCCAGGCAAGCTGATGCTGCCCACCTGCACCCTGCCGCCGTTGAACGTGGCAGCCCGGGGTCAGCGGCTGAACGCATTACTCGCTGACTGCGCCCCCGCCGTTCGCGAGGCCATCCCCGAAGCTGCGCGGCGCTTCCGCATGGCCGAGCGCCCGCTGGATCGCGCCGCAGCAGCGGCCTCCGCCTTGGGCGATGAAGCCAGCGCCTCGGACTTGTTCGCCGTGTGCCGCGCCGAAGCCCGGCTTGAACTCGACGGCCTGGCCAATGCCGTGATGCCACGCTTCGCCCTGAACGAACTGGTGCTGCCCACCGCACAGGCCCAGCAACTGCGCGAAATCGTCGCGGCCATGTCCGTGCTGGGCCGGGTTCACCATGATTGGGGCACGGCTCAAGCCTGGAACGAAAGCGGCCTGTCGGTGCTGTTCTGCGGCCCACCGGGCACCGGCAAGACCATGGCCGCCGAAGCCCTGGCGCACGAACTGGATTTACCCATGTACCGCATCGACCTGTCCCAGGTCGTCAACAAATACATCGGCGAGACCGAAAAGAACCTGCGCCGCATCTTCGACGCCGCCGAGACCAGCGACTGCCTGATGTTCTTCGACGAGGCCGACGCCTTGTTCGGCAAGCGCACGGAGGTGAAAGACGCGCACGACCGCTTTGCCAACATCGAGATCAGCTATTTGCTCGAACGCATGGAGCGCTTCAAGGGCCTGGCCGTGCTGGCCAGCAACCGCCGCAAGGATCTGGACGAGGCATTCACACGCCGCCTGCGCCACATCGTGGAGTTCCCGGTGCCGGGCGTCGTTGAGCGTGAGCAGCTGTGGCGACAGGTCTTCCCCGCCCAGGTCGACATCACCGAGCTGGACTGCCGCTGGCTGGCCCAGCAATTCGACATGGCGGGTGGCCACATCCGCTCGGCCGCGTTCAACGCCTGCTTGCTGGCCGCATCCAAGCAAGGCGCGCAGTCGCCAGCACGTGTTGACATGCCCCACGTGCTCACCGCCATCAAGCGAGAGTTGGAAAAGATGAACCGCGTGGCCGGCCGAGAGCAATTCGGGCGCTATGCCGCACTCATGGAGGTCTGGGCATGAAGCTGGACATTGATCACCTGGCGGTCACGCTGCAAGGCGTGTCCACGGAGATGGGCGGGCAGGTGCAAGACTTGTTGGGCCCCGCCTTGACCCATCGCCTGTCCGACCTGAAGCTGCGTGGTGCCAGCAGTGTCATCGCCCAAGCCGACCTGGGGGCCATTGATGCCCACGTCGGCATGGATGCGCACGCGCTGACCGACTTGATCGCCGCACGCCTGGTCGACTGGATCGGCACCACGCAAGGGGAGACGGTCTGATGGCACTCTTCCCATTGCGCGGCGTGCTGGTGGAATACGGCGCCAACATCCTCGGGCCGATCCCGAACATCGTCGTCTTCCAGTTCAACCCCGAACAGATGACGCGCACCATCACCATTCCCCAGCCGCCCAGCACCGCGGCCGCACAGCCGCGTACCGAGAACCACGCGGCGGCCGCACCACCTTCGGAGCGCTTCGAAATCACTGCGCGTTTTTCAGCGGCGGATGACCTGGGCGCTGGCGGCGCGGTCTCGGCCATCCCCCGGCTGTTCGGCGTGGGCCCGCAAATCGCGGCGCTGGAAAAAATGGTCTACCCGCCTACCACGCCGGGCGGCCTGATCGGGGCGGCCATCGACGCCGTGGGATCAGCCATCTCCGGGCCCAGCACCACGCCGCCGTCGCAGCCCATCCCCCGCGTGCCTTTGCCGCGCATCCTGTTCATCTGGGGGCCCTCGCGTGTGCTGCCGGTGACGATCACCTCGATGTCCATCACCGAGCAGAAGTACGACGTGCTGCTCAACCCCATCCAGGCCGAAGTGAAGATCGGCCTGCAGGTGTCCAGCCAGGCCCCCACCGACGACGCCGTGGGCGCAGGCGCCTACAAGTACACGCAAATGATCAAGGACACCCAGGCGACCCTGAACCTAGCCAAGGCGGTTGAGTTTGCGCTGGACATCATTCCCTTTTGATGAAGGATGGAGAAGCCCTCATGTTCCTGAAGAACTCCCGCTACTTCGGCTTGCCCACCGTCACCGCGCCAGACCGGGCCGGTGGCCCCGTGGCCGCCGTCAAGCTGCGCCCGCTGCCACCGACGCCCGGCGTTGAGGCGACCGTGCGATCACACGACCAGCTTGACGCCATGAGTGAGCAGCGCTACGGCGATGCCACGCGCTACTGGCACGTGGCCGATGCCAACACCGAGCTGGAAGCCGCCTCCTTGCTGGCGCCCACCGGCCGCACCATCCAGATCCCCAACAGCTGAGCACCATGGCCAAGGCTGAATACCGCGTCTATTTCGACAATGCTCCGGCGTCAGCTGAGCAATTGGCGCTGTTCACCGAGATCCGCATCGACCAAGGCATTGGCATCGCGGCCGAGGCCGAGCTGGACCTGCCCGTGGGCACCGACGACGCGGGTGTGTGGGCCGGCATCGAGGACGACATCGCCCAACCCTTCGTGCGCGTGCGCATCGAGGTCAAGGTGGCCGATGCCGACTTCCTGCCCCTGATCGACGGCATGGTCGTGGGCAACCGCTACGAGATGAAATCGGCGCCCAACCAGAGCGTGATGACCCTGGTGGTGCAAGACGACAGCGTGCAGCTCAACCGCGACGAAAAAGTCGTGCTGTTCGAAGACATGGCGCCCCAGGACATCGTGACCAGCCTGTTCACCGATGTGGGCTTCAGCGCCGATGTCGATGCCGCCCCGGACGCGGGCGCGGCGCTTCAGCGCGTGGTCGTGCAGCGCGGCACCAGCATGCAGTTGCTGCGCGACCTGGCCAAACGCTACGGCATGTTCACCTATGTGAAGCCTGGCGAGGCGCCGGGCCTGAGCGTGGGCATGTTCAAGCGCCCCCAGTTCGACGCGGCCGACCTGCCCGAGATCCTGCTGGTGGGCGACAAGTGCAATGTGGCCAGCTTCTCGGCCGAGTTCGACGCCCTGCGGCCCATCAAGGCCCAAGCGGGCAGCATCAGCCTGGCCGACCGCAGTGTGCTCTCCAGCAGCACCGAGGCCGCCGACATCGCGCCCCTGGGCGATGCCTCCACGCACGACATGACCCAGCCCGCCGTGATGCTGCTGACCGGCACGCGCGAAGAGCAGACCGACCTGGACGCGGCCACTTCGGCGACGGTCGATCTCTCGTCCTGGGCCTACGCCGCCAATGGCGAGCTGGACGCCGACAACTACGAAGGGGTGATGCAGCCCTACCACCTGGTCCGCGTGCGCGGCATCGGCGGCTACCTGTCGGGCGATTACCTCATCGGCCGCGTCACCCATGTGCTGACCGACCACGGCTACCGGCAAAAGTTTTCTCTGCACCGCAATGCGCGCTCGGCCGGTGGCGCGGGTGGCGGCTCTGGCATGGCCTCGGGGGTGTTCTGATGGAAAGCGGCACGCTCGAAAAACTGGTGGTCGAGTTGGCGACGCAATCGCGCACGCGCCATTTCGGCAAGTACCGCGGCCTGGTCACCGACAACGAAGACCCGTCCGCCATCGGCCGCATCAAGGCCCAAGTGCCCGAGGTCTTTGGAGAATTGTCCACGCCCTGGGCCACGCCTTGTTCGCCCTACGCCGGCCCGGGCGTGGGCTTCCACGCCATCCCGCCCGTGGGCGCAGGCGTTTGGATCGAGTTCGAGGCGGGTGACCCATCCCGCCCCATCTGGACTGGCGGCTGGTGGGGCACCAGCGATGTCCCGGCCGACGAGAAAGGCACCGCCGCCAAGCCCCCCTTGAAGGTCCTGCGCAGTGAGAAAGGCCTGATGGTTGCGCTCGACGACGACGCCAACACGCTGACCTTGTCAGACGGCAACGGCAGCAACCTGATGACCATCAGCGTCAACGATGGGCAGATCAAGCTGCTGGCCGCCACCAAGGTGATCGTCGAAGCACCACTGATCGAGCTGACCGAGGGCGCCACGCACCCCGTGGCCTTTGGCGATTCGCTGCTGCAGTACCTGAACCAGCTCGTCAGCATCTTCAACGCGCACATGCACGTGGGCGAAACCGTGATCGGCATCCCTGTCACGCCCATCGTGCCGGTCACCCCCTTCCCACCCGCGACGCCGGCCTTGCTGTCGACCCGCGTCACCACTGGTTGATCGACCGAGGCCATCCCATGAGCTCCCCCCTCAAAGCCGGCACCTTCGATGACTTCGCGTCCAGCCTGGCCGCGTACATCGACCAGGCCATGCAGAACGAATGGCAGGCGCGCAAAGGCGAGTTCCTGCCCATGGACGGCCAGGGCGCCGACGACCGCAAAATCCTGTTCGCGGCCATTGCCCAAGGTGTGCTGAAGTTCCTGGGTGACCACGTGGGCGATCTGGTCACCACCGACAACAGCGGCGATGGCGGCCTGACGAACCACCACCACACCATGGCCTTCACGGTCGACACCTACCGGACGCCGCTGCCATGAGCACGAACAACGGCCGCCACCTGGCTTTCCCATTCCGCATCGGCACCGATGGGCGCACAGCCACGCCGGCCGACCTGCCCGACCACATCCGGGGCGAGATCATCCAGTTGCTGCTCACCGCGCAAGGCGAACGGCCTTTCCTGCCCAGCTTCGGGGCCGGCCTGCGCCGCCTGGTGTTCCAGCGCAATGACGACGCCACCGCCGGCATCACCAAGGCCCTGGTCAGCCAGAACCTGTCGCGCTGGTTGGGCCA
Organism: Aquabacterium sp. CECT 9606; assembly: GCF_918741295.1. Classification (GTDB taxonomy): domain Bacteria; phylum Pseudomonadota; class Gammaproteobacteria; order Burkholderiales; family Burkholderiaceae_C; genus Aquabacterium. Next base: position 251,641 of record NZ_CAKKNB010000003.1, on the reverse strand, counting down.
ACGCATCACGGTCGAACTGCTGGACGTGAGCGCCGAAGACTCGACCCTCAACGTGGACCTGCGCTACCGCATCATCGCCACCGGCGAAGTGATCAGCGTGCGCCTGCAACGCCAGGGAGCGCACTGACATGAGCCTGCTGCGCAACGAAGAACGCCTGAGCGACCGCGCCCGCGACCTTGACGCCAAAGGCTTGAACGCCTTCAAGCTGGCCTATGTCACGCTGGAAGCCGCGCCCAAGCCCACGTTCGCCTGGCTGGAAGTCGAGTTCTGGAACGACAATGCTCTGGCGCCCTTGCCGCCCAAAGAGGCCTTCACCGTGCAAGGCGCCGAACGCCACCGCGCGGGCAACCCGGCGCGGCCCGTTCAGGTGGTCCAGGTGCAAGCGGGCGCCACCGCCAACACCCTCAAGCTGAAGATCGCGCCGGTGGGCGACTACTCGACCTACCTGCTGTCGACCACCGCCATGGGTTTGTCCGCACCAGGCAATGCCTTACCGCTGGCGATGGACCCGCTGCTCAACGCCCTGCCCTTCAAGTTCCGCCCGGGCTGCTTCAACCTCAACTGCATGCCGTCGGAGCGCGTCAAACCGCCCCCCGTCGAGCCTGAGATCGACTACCTGGCGCGCGACTACGACTCCTTCCGCCACGTGCTGATCGCGGCCATGATGCGGCGCGTGCCCAACTGGTCGCCCACCAGCGAAGCCGATCTGGACCAGGTGCTGATCGACCTGATCGCTGCCGATGCGGATGAGCAGGCCGACTACCACGACCGGGTCTTGAACGAACGCTCCATCGCCACCGCCCGCAAGCGCGTCTCGCTGGCGCGCCATGCCCGCTTGATGGATTACCACATCCACCAGGGCAACCAGGCCAGCACCTGGCTGGCATTGAATGTCAGCGCCACGGTGGACCTGCCTGCCACGCCCAACGACGAGTTCGGCGCCTGGACGGGCGAGCACTGGAAGGATGCGGGCGCGGTGATCTTCGCCATGCCGCGCGAAGGCAGCAAGTGGCGCCAGCGCTGCTTTGCACAGCTCAGCACGTTGCGCCTTTACACCTGGGGTGACACGGTCACCGCCTTGGCCAAAGGCAGCACCGAAGCGGACCTGACCGGCCTGTCTCCACTCACCCAGGCACAAGCCGAATCACTGCGCGATCTCTTCCTCGGAACGCACCCCAGCCAGGCGCCAGCACCCGGCGCGGAAGACGTGGATGTCGGCGTGGATCACCTGCTGGTGCAGGAAGCCCTGAACCCTGCCACCGGCACCCCCAATGGCGCCCGCACCGCCCAGCGCCAGTTGCTGCGCCTCTTGCCATTGGGCGGCCCCACGCCCCGCGCCCAAACCCTGCAAGATCCCTTCACCGGCGAATGGCTGGTGCGCGTGTGCTGGCTGCTTGAGGACGCACTGCAACAGAACTTCTGCTTCATCTGCGAATGCTCGGGCGTGGTGGTCAATGACGTGAGCCTGTTCCACGCCAACCTGGTCCGTGCCACACAAGGCCGCCCGCGCATCACCACCTTTCGCGCCCCCGGCCAGCCCTTGGGCAGTCTGGATGAACATAGCCTGGTGGCCATCGACGAAGCGCGTTATGAGATCGTCACACGCCAGCAAGGCAGCGAATCGCCCCTGCGCGGCATGCTGTGTCCCTTCCCGGCCTCGCCCCTGGCCTACCGCGCGACCACGCCCGGCGGCGACCTGCCCACGCGCACCACCGCGCAGGTCTCGGTGCAGGGCTTTGCCCAGCCCTGGCAGGAGCAGTCCGACCTGATCGAAAGTGAAGGTGACGACGAGCACTTCATCGTCGAGACCGATGAGCTGGGTGGCAGCTCGATCCGCTTTGGCGACGGCACCAATGGCGCAGCCCTGCCGTCCAACGCCTTCGTTCGTTGCCGATACCGCGTGGGCCAAGGCAGCCAGGGCAACGTCGGAGCCGATACCCTCGTCAACTTCGACGATGCCAGCGGCGCAGTGCAAGCTGTCTGGAATCCATTTGACGTGCTCAACGGGCGCGACCCCGAGCCCGTGGCCGAGATCGTGCGCCGCGTGCCCGAGGCCTACCGCCAACGCCAACTGCGTGCCGTCACCTTGCAGGACTATGCCAAGCGTGCGGAAGAGTTGCCTGGCGTCTCGCACGCCAAAGCCAGGTACGCCTGGACCGGCAGCTGGCGCACCGTGCGCGTGGCCGTCGACCCCGTGGGCACCACCGTGCTGGCCGAACCCTTGCGCCAGACCATCGCCAACCACCTGGAAGCCGTGCGCTTGATCGGCGAGGATCTGGAGGTGCGACCCGCCAGCTACGTGCCGCTGGACATCAAGATGACGCTGTGTGCCCAACAGGCCTACTGGCCTGAAGACCTGCGCGCTGCGCTTGAAGAAGAGTTCTCTGACAGCTGGACGGGCGACGGCCGCTCCGGCTTCTTCAACCCCGACGCCTGGACCTTTGGCCAGCCCCTCTACGCCAGCCAGTTGATCGGCCGAGCCCTGAAGGTGACCGGCATCGGCCGCGTGCTGCGCCTGCGCATGCGGCGCTGGAACCCTGGCAGCGGCGGCGGCATCACCGTGGTCGACATCGATCCCTCGGAGCTGCCCGAATCCCGCACCGAGAAGCTGGACGTGGGCGCCTTCGAGATCATCCTCGTCGCCAATGACCCGGACCACCTGGAAACCGGCCGCATCACCTTCGAGATCACCGGAGGCCGCCGATGAGCTGCGACAACGACTGCCGCCAAGCGGCGGACTTCCCCAAGGTGGTCTTCAACCGACCAGGCCTGTCCACCATCGGCTACCGCATCGGCAGCTATGCTGACCTGCGCGAACACATGCTGTCCTTGTTGGACGCCAGCCCCGCGTTGGCCGCGTGGACGCACCGCCTGCCCGACGACCCCGGCATCGCCCTGATCGAAGCCGCCGCCGAGGTTGGCGACATCCTCAGCTTCTACCAGGATCTGTACGCCAACGAGGCCTACCTGCGCAGCGCCAAATGGCGCGACAGCGTGGCCGACCTGGTGCGCCTGCTGGGCTACCGACTGGCCCCGGGCATGGGCGGCAAAGCGCGTTTTGCCTTCGCGGTCAAAGGCACGCAGCCTGTGGTGCTGCCCATGGGCCTGGGCGTCAAGGCCCAACTTGAAGGCGAGGACAAGCCAGCCGTCTTCGAGACCAGCCGCCAGCTGATCGCGCACCCCGCCCTCTCGCAGTTCCACCTGTACCGGCCACGCCAGGTGCCCGCCATCCGCCATGGCACCCACACTTTCACGCTGGTGCTGGACGCGGGCACGAACGTGAGCCTGAAAGCGGGTGACCGCGTGATGGTCGGCGTGGCGCGCGGCAGCGGCGATGCCTACGACCACCTGCAAGTGCTGGTGGTGGACAAGACCTGGGAGTCCTTCGGCAGCACGGTCGTGAAAATGAAAGGCGGTGTCACCAGCCTGAAAAAGCTGAGCTTGCTGGCCTTGCCTTTGACCTTCAGTTTCAGCCTGAGCGCGCCAGCCATCTCGTCCAGCATCAGCTTGCTGTCCTCGACCACCATCCTGGCCGCGGGCTTGGGCGTGCCCGCTTTGACTTCGACGCCGCGTTTGCAAGCCTGGAAGCTGGGCAGCACGCACCGGCACTTCGGGCACAACGCGCCCGCGCAGCAGGTCGTGGTCGACAGCCTGGGGCGTGCCGTCACCTCCGAGGTCTCGTACAAGCGGCGGCTCAACGCCAACACGGGCGCGCCTTCGGTGCCCAGCTTGAGCGCCACGCAAATGCCCTTGGATGGCGAGGTGAGCAGCGTCGTGGCCGGAACCCGGATCCTGATCGAGGCCAACCTGCGGGCCAGCAGCAACGGCAGCGACCGCAAGCGCTTGCTGGAGCGGCGCGTGTCGCAGGTGGATCGGCAATCCTTGACCTGGGGGCCTTTGACCGGCGCCAGTACTGTGCTGAGCCTGGACGATTCGCTGGCCATCACCGAGTTGTTCACCACCCTGGGCCATGCCGACATCCGTGGCATCAGCTTCCACGAAGTGGTGGGCGAGCCCTTCGGCTTGCATGCAGACTTCACCCCCAGCCTCGCGACCAGTGGCCATGAATTGCACTTCTACGGCACGGCCCAGGAGGCTGCAGCCCTGGCCAAGCGGAGCCTGTTGCTCAAAGGGCCAGGCGATGACTTGACCCAGGCCACCGCGCTGGCGGTGGACACGGCGGGTGTCGATGCCAACCAACCCGGCTTTCACCGCGTGCAACTGGACCGCGAGTTCACCTACGCGCAGTTCGGCCACGACGATCCCCAAGTCACGGTCTACGGCAACCTGGTCGAGGCCACGCAAGGCAAGACCGAGGCGCAAGTGGCCTTGGGCGATGGCGATGCGCGCGCCACATTCCAGACCTTCGCCTTGCCCAAGACCCCGCTGACCTACCTGCTGGACACCACGCAGTCTCAACCGCACTGGCCCCAGGTGCAGGTGTGGGTGAACGGCATCGAATGGACCCGCGTCGACAGCCTGTTCGGACGTGGCCCCAAAGAGCACGTCTACATCGTGCGCGAAGACGCCGAAGGCAAGAGCTGGGTGCAGTTTGGCGATGGCAAGACGGGCGCGCGACTGCGTTCGGGCCGCGGCAACGTCGTCGCCGTGTACCGCACGGGCGATGGCGCAAATGGCCCGCTGAAGTTGGATGCCAAGCCTCAGGCCGACAAGAAGCCCGCCGGGCTGGACGCCGTTTTCATGCTGGAACCCGCCACCGGGGGCGCCCAAGCTGAAACCGAAGACGGCGGCCGCACCGCCGCGCCCGGTACCATGCAAAGCCTGGGGCGCATCGTCAGTCTGGCCGACTACGAAGCCGAAGCCCTGTCCATCCCCGGTGTCCTCAAGGCCCGCGCCGCCTGGGTCAGCGTGGACGGCTCGCCGCTGGTGCGCGTCACCATCCTGACCGACAGCGCGCTGGAGGCCGATGCCCTGGCCGCCGCCGACGCCTTGCGCACGGCCGTTCGCACGCGCGGCGCGGGGCGCTGCCCACTGCTGGTGGTCCAGGGCTCGCGCACCGAGGTCGCCTTGAAACTCGTCGTGGGTTATGAAGCCACCCGCCGCGCCGACGATGTGCGCGCCGCCATCCTGCAAGCCCTAGGTGCCACGGGCGAAGAAGGCGACGGCATTGATTCATCGCGAGGCCTGTTCAGTTGGCAGCAACGACAGTTCGGCGAAAGCGCGCATGGCTCGCAGGTGGTGGGCGCGGTGCAAAACGTGCCGGGCGTCGCCTGGGTGCGCTTGACCAGGATGTCCACCCACCAGCCGCAGTTGCTGCTTTCAGCGTTGGCCTTCTCCACCCTGCACGCGACCACGGCCACCCAACGCTCCCTGCCCTGCGCCGGCGACCGATTGCTCTCATTGACGTCCACCGCCTTGCAATTGCAACTTGCCGTGGACAAGGAGGCCCAGCCATCATGAGCTCCCCACGCCAGCCGCTGTTCGATCGGCTCCCCGAGATCTACCGCATCCGCGACACCGAGCAAACGCCGCCAGGTCAACTGCAAGCCTTCCTGGGCGTCATCGAAGACGCGATGGCCGCGCTGCACGCCCGCACCGATGCGCAATACCACGACCTGTTCGTCGAGCATTGCGACGACTGGGTGGTGGCCTACATCGCCGATCTGCTGGGCACCACCCGCCTGTCTGGCGACCCGTGGACCTTGCGGGCCGACGTGGCGCGCACCGTCTTCCACCGGCGCCGCAAAGGCACGCTGGGCGCGGTCGAGTCCCAAGTGTTCACGCTGTCCGGATGGGCTGCCCACGCGGTCGAGATGCGCGAACGCCTGGCCTGGAACCAACACCTCAATCACCAGCGGCCCGATGCGGGCGGCACGCCCCCACTCAAGCGGCGTACCGACATGCGATCGGCCGTGCGCGGCGGCACGACATCACTGCGCGACCCGGCGCTGCTGTCCCTGGTCAATGGCGCCTTCGATCCGTTCGCCCGCGTGGTGGACATCAAGCCGCCCACGCTGGGCATGTCGGGCTGGAACCTGCCCAACCTGGCGGTGCTGCTCTGGCGTCTGGAGGATTTCCAGGTGCCTTTGTCGCGCCCCGTGTTCAGGCTGATTGCGCCCGTGCCACCCAGCCCCGGCTCGGCTGCGCTCGCCGTGCGCTTCGACGTGCAAGCTCAGGGCGAGCCCTGGCCGCTGTTCAACACGCACCGCTTCCACGCCGACGAAGATCCGCCCCGCCTGGGCAGCGAAGACGAGGTGCCCGGCCCCATGCCCACCGCACGGCTCACCGACGGCACACCAGCCGGCCGCGCGGCCCAGTACGTGTCCGTGCAAACCTACAGCGATCCGCGCAACGCCCACCCGGGCCCGGATGCCGTCGGTCTGGTCCTGCACCTGCCCGCCACGCCCTTCCTGGGCCAGGCCTGGCAGGTCCGAGGCGCCAACCTCTGCGCCTGGGAATCGGGCCTGGCGCCCCCATTGCGCGCCTGGGAGGTCGTCATCGATCCCGAGCGCGGTCGCCTGGTCTTTGGCGTGCCCGATGCCAACCCGGCCACGCAAGCCACCCCCTTGCAGGATGGCCTGCTGGTATCTGCCACCCACGCCCTGGCCGGCCCCACGGGCGCACAACCCATCAAGCGATCGGCCCTGCCCGCCACCTGGCCCGCCGAACAATCCTACGAGCTCAAGACCATCAACTGGTTCGACGACTCCTTGGCCTTGCAGAAGGCACTGGACGGCCTGCCCACCCGCAACCGTCCCCTGGTCATCGAGATCACCGACAGCCAGACCCATGTGCTGGACCTGAACGCCATCAACGGCATCGGCAATGACGCTGGCGTGCTGTCCCTGCGCTTGGCCCATTCGCTGTGGATCCGCAGCGCGCCAGGACAACGCCCGGTGATCCGCCTGCGCCAACCCCTGCGGTTCAGGCCCACACAGATCACAGGCCCTGGCGCCATCAACGCCGAGCAACTGGAAGTGACGCTGGAAGGCCTGTACCTCACCCGCGATGCCACCTTCCCGGCGACCGACGCCCTGATCATGCAGGCTGCGCTCGGCCAGTTGAACGTGCTGGGTTGCACCCTCGACCCCGGCGGCGGCCAAATCCTGGATGGCAGTGTGACTGGCAAACGTGCCGCCATCCGCCAGGCCATGCGCCTGGGCAATGACTACGGCCTGGTGTCACCTGACCTGGGCGCCTTCGACCAAGTGCCCGCGGTGACCATCCAGCGCAGCATCACCGGCCCGTTGTCCATCGACACAGGCTACCTGCTGACCCTGAGCGACAGCATCGTCGACGCGGGCAGCGGCATCGCAGCGGCCACGCCATTCGCCCTGGCCATTGGCGCGGCCACCGGCAACCCCGACCTCGAATGGGGCCCCGATCTGGTCATTCAGGGCGTCACCATCTTCGGCCGTACCCGCGTGCAAACCGCGCGCGGCGAAAGCGGCCTGTTCGTGCACCGCCTGGAGGTGCACGACAACCAGGACAGCCACATCGTCGACATTGGCCTGGCCCAGCGCGGCAGTTGTCTGAAGTTCTGCTGGTTCAGCGGCAAGCACGACCGCCTGCCGCAGCACTTCGCCTGCGTGTTCGGGCCAGACGCGCGCTTGCGCTTCACCACCGAATGGTTTGGCCAACCCGGCTACGCCCAACTGCGGCCCGACTGCGACCGCCGCGTCCGCGAAGGCGGCAGCCACGACGACGAGATGGGGGCCTTTAGCTACCTGCGGGGCACGCACAAATGGAAAAACATCGGGATAAGGCTGCGGGAGTTCATGCCAGTTGGCGTGCGACCCGTGCTGATCCCGATCACTTGAGGGACACGATCATGAAGGGCGATTTTTCATTCCTGGCTTTTGACACGGAGCCGCATTATTCGGGGGTGCTGCACCAGCAAGGCCGCGTGCTGCTGGACCGTGACTGGAACGAGGCCGCGGCCATTGCCGCCACCTGGCAAGCTGCCGTGGGCCGCGACACCTTCGGCCCGGGCGTGCTGGCCGTGCCTTCGTCCAACACCAAGGCCTTCAAGGCGCTGAGCGCCAGCACCGATGGCACCTTGGTCAAGGTCGAGCTGGATGCCGGGCGCGCCTGGGCCGATGGGCTGTCGATGACCCTGGACCTGCCGTCCACCTTCATCGCCACCTACTTGGCGCCACCCTTCCAGACACCGCAGGCCACCCCCGCCAACATCGCCGATGGCATCCGCGACTTGCTGGTGCTGGATGTGTGGGAAGACACCGTCAGCGGCTTCCAGGACCCGCTCAACCTGATCGAACCTGCACTGGGCGGCCCGGACACCACCGAACGCACCCAGACCTTCGCCAACCTGAAGCTGCTGCGCCTGGGCCCCAACGACGATTGCAGCGCCGCCGCTGGCCTGGCCGACAACTTCGGCGCCAAAGGCAAGCTCACCGTGTCGCCCGCGCCTGTGCTCACCATCACCGGCGACTGCCCGCTGGAAGCCGGTGGCGGTTACACCGGCCTCGAACACTACCTGTACCGCATCGAAGTGGCCGACCCCGATGCCGCCAACCGGGCGCGCTTCAAATGGTCGCAGTGGAACGGCGGCCTGGTGGGCCGTGGCCTGTACGCGGCAGCGGCCCCAGGCACCGGCACGGTGACCATCACCGCCAATGATCAGATGATCAACCATTGCGGCGTCACCGACTTCTACCTTGAGGCGCTGGCCTTCGACGCCGGCCTGGGCAGCTGGCGCATCACCCTCACAGCCGATGCCACCTTGTCGCAAGACGGCATCCTGTCGCTCACCAATGTGCAAGGGCCCTGGCCCGCCGTGACACCCGCCACCGGCTTCTTCCGCTTGTGGAACGGCATCGAACTGGTCGCGGATTTCCCGGTTGGCGGCCCCAACCCGACCGAGCTGAAAGACGGCATCCGGCTTGAATTCGATGCCGCCACCGCCAGCAACGCCAACTACCAGCCCGGCGACTACTGGACCTTCCCGGTGCGCGCCTCGGGCGCCGCCTTCGAGCCGCCCGTGTGGCCCGCCAACGCGCCGCCGCAAGGCGTGCGCCACCACCGCGTCGCCCTGGCCATCCTGAACTGGAACGCCGCGCCCTCCACCACCATCACCTGGGCCGCCGGCCAGATCGACGACTGCCGCCGCATCTTCCGCCCGCTCACCAACCAGAAAATCTGCTGCACCTACAACGTGGGCGATGGCCGCACCAGCCATGGCGATTTCGACTCCATCGAAGAAGCCATCCAGCACCTGCCCGCCAGCGGGGGCGAAATCTGCCTGCTGCCCGGCCTGCACCAGACCAATGCCGTCATCGACGGCCGGCGCAACGTCAAGATCAAGGGCTGCGACACCAAGACCAAGGTGATCCCGCGCAAGGACGGCGACAAGCTGCCCATCTTCACCATCCGCGACTCGGTCAACATCAGCCTGGAGCACATGGACATGGTGACCCTGGGCGGCACCGCCATCGTCATCAGTGCCAAGAAGGCCGGTGAGGTGGTGGACATCGAAGTGGCCCACAACCGCATCCTGGCCTGCACCAATGCCATCCGCGCGCGCAACGCGCGCGGCGCCAACATCCACCACAACCGCATCCGCATGCTGGACAAGCGCGGCAGCGACGTGGCCATCTACCTGGCCGGTGACGACAGCCTGATCGAGCGCAACGACATCCGTCTGGTGCCCGCCCTGCGCATGCCGCCCATCGACGTGCCCACCGAACCCGATCCGCTGGACCCGAACGACCCCTGCGCCAAGCTCGACATCGTCTACTTCAACCCCCGGCTGATCATCAGCTACGTCAACACCGTCTGGGAGATCTTGCTGACCCCCTTGACCCTGTTGACACAGCCTTACCGCGCGCTGGGCGGCATCCAGTTGGGCGGTGGCAGCGAGCGCGTGCGGGTGCTGGAGAACACCGTCGTCGGCGGCGCGGGCAATGGCGTGACCTTGGGGGCGTCCTTGCCCGTCCCTGAGCCGGAGCCCGAGCACGTTTTCACCCTGCCACGTGAGTCCGGCGTGATCGGCCTGGTGCTGGGCCCCGACGGCAAGCCACGTGCCGGTGTGCAAATCACCTTGACCGACACCGCCACGGGCGACACCCGGGTGGAGGTGAGCGGCGCCGATGGCACTTTCCGCTTCGGCAGCAACCCCGCCACCTTCCGCGTGACCGAAGGCGAGCCCGGCTTGAGCATCGACAAGCTGGACCTTCAGCCCATCCCCGGCGCTCAGCGCTTCGACCTCACCATCACCTTGAAAGACGACGAGAAGCCCACGCGAGAAGACAGCGGCTTCCTCTATGACATCACCATCGAACGCAATACCCTGACGGCCATGGGCCTGTCCGGCATCGGCGTGACCGCGGCCACGCAAGAGGCCAGCAAGCTGCGAAGCAGCGCCCTGTCAACGGCCTTGGGCCAACTCGGCACGCCCGTGGTGGGCTTGCGCATCCTGGGCAACCAGATCACCGGCTGCCTGTTGAACCTCTTCGACAACGCCCTGCGCAGCACGGCCGCCAAGCAAGGCCTGGGCGGCATCTCGCTGGGCTTGTGCGAGGCCCTGGCCATCGTTGACAACCAGATCGAAGACAACGGCGTGACCGGCGCCAACCCGGTGTGCGGCATTTTCATCGCCTATGGTGAAGACGTGGAAATCACCCACAACCGGCTGGTCAACAACGGCCCCTTGAGCCCCGACATCACGACCGAATCACTGATCCCCGGCCATCGGGGCGGCATCGTGATCAAGCTGGTCAGCAACTTCAACCTGCTGGACCGGCAAGCCATGGCGCAAGGCGAGGCCTTCAGCCAACGCCCGGCCGCGCGCATCCACGAGAACCTGGTCGATCAGCCCGTGGGCCTGGCCTTGTACGCGGTGGCATTCGGGCCGGTGCAATGCAACGACAACGCGTTTTCCAGCGAGCTGTCAGGGCTCAGCGCCCAGGAGCGCATGGCTGGCACGGTCTTCCTCTTTGACCTGGGCGGGGTGAACAACGCCGGTGCGGGCGTGGAGCTTCAACGGGAAGGCAGCCTGACAACCGCGCCAGCCTCGCGGGTGGACGCAGCAGGTGTCGAAACCAACGCAGCCACAGGCCTGCATGCCGCGCCCGCTGCCATGGCGGTCCAGCGCGATGCGGCCGTGGCCAGGCTCTTCCCGGCGGGCAATGTGATGTTCAACGACAACCAATCGCGCACCGGGCAAAGCAACACCAGCCTCTCCTGCCACCTCATCGCCTCGATGGACGACCTGTCCTACCAAAGCAACCAGTCCTTCAGCCTGCGCAGTGGCAACCTCTTCGCCAACGGTCTGCTCATGGGCAATACCCTGCGCGCCACCAACAACCGCTTCAGCGAACGAGGCCCCGAAACACTGCTGTCGCTGTTCGCCTTGGGCGTGCGGCTCGTCAATGCCAGTTTCAACCAGGGCGACCACTGCATCGTGGCCAACGATATGAACCCGGCCATGGCCGAGGTCAAGGTCGGCAACCAGGTGCTCAACCCCAGCGCACTGTGCGCCAGCCGCAGCACCACCTCCGGCATCCTCTTCAAACCTCACGGGTGACGTCATGGCCATCATCTCCAACACCGGACAAAAAACCTACAAAAGCGATCTGCAGGGTGCTTTCGAAACCTTGCAAGTGCAGCGCAGCGACCTGCTCGGCATGGTGCTCGACGCGCAGCTGGCGTCCCGCCTGCTTATCGTCGAAGAAGCTCGCCGTCTTCGATCGGACGTCAACCCCGATGACCCGCGCGTGAAGCGCTACGCCAATGCCAGTAAGAGCATGCTGCAACGCGTGGCCGCGCTGGAGGTCGAGGTCCAGATCGCCAACATCCGCGTGCCCCCCGTCACCAAGACCGAGACCTTGCTGCAAGGGCGCATCACCGATGAGGCCTCAAAAGCCGCCGCGCACGTTCAGGTCACCCTGATCGACGAAGCCGGCAAGCCAGTGACCGGCGTGGCGCCAGCAACCACCGATGCCTCGGGCTACTACGCCTTCATCCTGCAACCCGCGCAGGTGGATGCCATCGGCGCCAACCGAAAGCTGACATTGCAGATTGGCAGCGACAGCGGTAAATTGGTGCCGCAGGCGAGCAAGCCGTTTTCACTGACCGCCGGGCAGATGACGGCCCATGAAACACGGCTTCAGGCGGGCGAGTTGGACAAACTCAAGCTTCGACCGGCCTTCACAGACGTGGTGACAGAAGCCCCCAAGCCCAGAACAGCCCCGAGCAAAAGCACGCCCAAAGCCGCCAAGAAGCCCGACAACGAACCCGAAGTCAAGCCTGTCGCCGCCAAACGCAAACGCTGAGGAGTCCTCGCCATGATGAACCACCAACTGCTGGCCAGGTCTCCGGCGCGGGCCAGGTTCTCCAAAGGCGAGCCTGTGCGGCGTGCGCAGGGATGGCCGCCGTCGCTGGTCCAGCGGGCCAGCTGCGCCTGCGGTGGCAGTTGCCCGCGTTGCCAGGCCGGGGCATCCTCGGCATTGCGCGTGAGCGAACCGGACGATGCCCTGGAGCGCGAGGCGGACCAGGTCGCCGACAAGGTCATGCGCAGTCCCAGCGCACCCATCGAGCAAAGCGAATCTGAGGATCGCCCCGCTGTTCGGCGCAAACCAATCCGCGACACCGATGCGGCCATGGCTGGCACCCCCGTGGCCAGCGGCCTTCAATCGCCCGGCAAACCATTGGACTCGTCCACGCGCGACTTCATGGAATCGCGCTTTGGGCATGACTTCGCCGAAGTCCGCGTTCACGATGGCGCCGAAGCAGCCCAATCCGCCGAAGGGATCAATGCCCGCGCCTACACGGTAGGTGCCGACATCGTGTTTGGCGCCAACGAGTACACGCCGCAAAGCCAGTCTGGCCGCCAACTGCTGGCGCACGAACTGACCCACGTGGTGCAGCAGCAGGCCGCGATCGAGCCCATGGTGAACCGCCTGGTGCGCCGGGCCAATGTCAGTTGTGAAGCCGATGGTTTGACCAACCCGGCCCTGACCGGCGACGAAGTCGTGCAGGCCATCACGGATGCCGATGCTGAAGCGATCACGCTGGCTCAAGCTGCAGAAGACCAGCTGACCACCAACCTGGACTCGGCGCGCGCAGGCGATCCGGTGGACGCGGCCTTCGACACCATCTTGCAGGAGGAGTTGGGGCTGACGCTGACCAACCGCGCCCACTTCCCCATCATCCAGCAGCAGATCACCCGTTTCAACCGTGTCCGCACCACGCTGGAAAGCGGCTACTTGCGCTACCAATGCCTGGGTGGCGAAAACTTCAAGCTCGTGGGCTGCACCGCTGGCGCTTGCGGCACCAACTTCGCTTTCAGCTGCCCTGGCAACCGCCTGATCGTGCTATGCCCCACGTTCTGGAACACGCCTGACCAGCGGGGCCTGACCCTGCTGCACGAACCCTTCCACGTGTGGTTCTCGATGCTCCAGCACGCGCCCAACGCCTTGCGCCGGGCAGATTCGTCCTGCTTCGAATCATTCGCGGCCCGGGTGTCCGGACAAGCTGCGCCCGCATCCTGCGTTGGCCACACGGCAGGCTAGCCCAGATGCCTGCCTTGAAGGCCCCGCAGGGCCAGTCCACCCGCATCCTCGCCCCCACCACACCACGGCAGACGCCTGGCCCGCGGACCGACGCATCTCCTGCAACCGGCCCGACCGTGCAAAGACAAGGCTGTGCCTGCGGCGGGGGCTGCCAGCGCTGCCAGTCCGCCTCGCCAGCCACCTTGCCGATCACCCAGACCGCCGGCCCCGTGATCGCCCGCGAGCCCAAGCCCGGCGCCCCCACCGAAAAGGACCACCGCGATGCTGTCAAGGCCGCCATCGCCGCCTTCACCAACGCGGCCACCACGATCGGCAGCGCCCAGGGCAAGGTGGACGCCGCCTCTTTCGAGACCGACATCAATGGCTGGTACGCCAAGGTGACCGACACCCAGAAACTCATCAAGGACCAGCTCAGCGGCGACACCCTGCTGGACCGAGACCTGCAAGCCGCCTACATCAGCGCCATCCGAGCCCTGATGCCCAAGGCCGCCACCGCGCTCAGCACCACCGAGGATGCGCTTTATGGCATCAACAGCGCGCGCATCCCCATGTGGGCCTGGCGGTCGGCGCACCGCCAGGAAACGGGCATTTCAACACCGCTTGACCAAGGGCAAGCCGTCGACCCCTTGAGCGGCGAGGTGGGTTTCAGCACATCCAGCGGCACCAGCGTGAAGATCCTGACGGACATGGTGGACCCCAGCATCACCACGCCAGTCACTCGCCTGTTGATCCCGGTGGACATCCCATTCACCACCTTGATCTCTGGCAAGACAGAGACCATCGACACCTTCACCGCCCCCGCCAACCTGGCCACCATCCAGACCGCCTACCCGCCAGGCATGCCCGGCTCCACCACCTCGGGCTATGGGCGCGGCACCACGGCCGAAGACATCGCTGGCGGCAAGGTCAACCCGGCATCCACCACCTTGCGCTGGCACGAAGGCAACCATGGGTTGGACTATGTCGCCTACCTGAAGGCCAACCCCTTGCCCACCTTCAACGGCACCAGCGGCATGACGCGCCGGAAGTTCACCGACGAGATCGCCACCTACAAAGCCGCCGTCAAGGCCTACGCGGCCAGTGCCGAGAAAGCATCGAACAAGCTCACCCATTGCGTGGGCACCACCATCGACACCTACAACCAGGCCCACCCGGTGCCTGGCACCAAAATCAAACTTGAATGCACGCCCTGAGTTGCCGCGATGTCATCTCAAAAATCTCCGCCTGCCCACGCCCCCAAAACGCCCGCGCTGGCCAGGCGCGCGGCCCCTGCGGCTTCTTCCGGGCCATTGAACCAGCTGATGCGCTCGCCCTCAGGCTGCGCCTGTGGCGGCGCTTGCCCACGTTGCCAGCCGGCCACCTTGCAGCGAGAAGCCCGCCAAGAGTCCGGCCAGACGAGTGAACCGCTGGACACCCGCACGGCTGTTGAGACCGCGCAGCGCAGCGGCCAGGCCCTGCCCCAGGAGCTGCGGTCCTATTTCGAGCCACGCTTTGGCCAGGACTTCAGCCAGGTGCGGCTCCACACCGATGGCAAAGCGGCGCAGGCCGCACAAGGCATCCAGGCCAAGGCCTACACCACCGGGCAAAACATCGTGTTTGGCGCGGGCCAATACGCGCCCGACACCGAGGGTGGCAAACGGCTGCTGGCCCACGAGTTGACCCACATCGTTCAGCAAAACGGCCAACGCACCGGGCCCAGCAACATCGCCCGCGAGTTCTACGACATCGTGGATGCCGAGACCCAGGCCGAGGAAGAGATCAAGAACAAAAAGTGGAACAAGGCCTATGGCAAGAACCCTGCCACGGCCTATGGCGCCGAACGGGGCACCATTGGCGAGGACGTGACCTTCACCGGACAGGACAAGAAGCAGAAAACACGCCACCAGGCGGACCTGGAATCTGCCAGCGAAGCCGTCGGCCCCAACGGCCAAACCGGCACCCGCATGGACATGAGCAAGGCCTTGACCGACGCCGACGTGGAAGCGGTGATGACCGACCCCGGCTATGGGGACAAAGACCTGGCCCAGATCAAACAAGCCGCCACCGGCGCGGGCGAGCGCCTCACCGAGGCTTTCAGGGTGATGCAGATCGACACCCTGCAAGCGCAGGCCTTGTACCTGGCACACGCCGCCGTCGAGTCGCGCGGCCTGCGCTCGCTGACGGCCCAGGCCGACCCCGCCGTGGTGGGCCAATTCGCGGGCCGGGGGCCCTTGCAGATCACCTTCCGGCAGCAGTACATCAAAGCCCTGGCCTACCTGGACGAACAGGCCGAGCGGCTTGATTCGCAAGGCCAGACCGATGATGCGGCCCTGGCGCGGGCCACCTCCGCAGCCGTCAAGGCCAACCCGACCGCCGCCGCTGATCCGCAATACGCCTTCATCTTTTCCGCGGCGGCCATGCACGCCAGCGGCGGGGTGCAGGCCTCGACCGAGATGAGCGGCAAAACCGCCAACTTTGGTGGCACCGGCCCGGAAGACCGGTGGGAAACCGGTGGCGACAACTTCGACGCCAAGATCGCGCACTGGACGGGCGAGAAGGCCAAGGGCAACCCCGATGCCACCGAGCGCCTGGCCTTCTGGAACGGCGTCAAGCAGGCCGGCCAACGCAAGACCAAAGCTTATGAACGCGCGCTCGACATCTTGAAGAAGAATGTGGCAACCGAGGCCACCGTGCAACGCAAAGCCACCGTCAGCACGCCTGGTGATGCGTTGGAGCAAGAGGCTGACGCGGTCGCTGATCAGATCATGCGCATGGCCGACCCTGCCGCCATCAGCGCGGCCGGGCCGGTGATTCAACGTGAACCCAGCGCAGCCACGCCACCCACGGCCGATGGAAAAGACCCGGCCAAAACGGAGGCCAAGGCCGACCCCAAGCTGGAGGAAGCTGCCAAAAAGGCGGCAGACCACCCGCTCGTGGTCGGGCTCGTCAGCGACATCTACAAAGACTTGCGCTATGGCACAGACTTCTCAGCCGAAGAGCGCCAGAAATTCAAGCTCAAAGGCACCGAGTCCGCCTCGTATGGCGCCCTGTTCAGCGCCGCCATCCTGCCCAATGGGGGCGTCGGTGGGCTGCAGTATGGCGACAGCATCGGCAGCAACCTGTCCACCTTCGGCAAGTACCTCGACGCCATCGAACCCCTCACACCCAGCAACTCGATCAAAACCGACATCGTCAGCCGCATGGTCGGTTTACGGGTGGACGAATACCTGGGCAGCGACACCTTCACCAAGCGCCTCAAGGACAACTACCAGACGGTACTTTTCCTGGCCTGGATGGCACAGATTGGCATCCTCACCAAGGACCGCGCTGCACCGCCGAGCCCCGATGAAGGCGGCCTGGTCGATGAGACCTGGAACGCCGATTTGCTGCTGGCCAAGACCATGGTGGGTCTTATCTTCAAGGAAAAGCTCAAGGCGCCGGGCATCTTCGACGTCGGCCCACTGCTCACGCCCAGCCACCCCTACTATGCCCAAGACAGCTACTTTGGCGGCAACCTGCCCACCGGTCTGAACGTGGATGCAGCTTCGGGCCCCAACGGCGGCGACCTGCTGCACCTGGGCGGCACGGTCAACCTGGCCAAGCTGGTGGCGCCCAATGAGCAGAACAAGCTGGGCGCGGCCGACCTGGACGACCCTCGCAAGTACCGGGGCTGGCAAGGCAGCGTCTGGGGTGACTACCAGCGCCTGCGGCCCACGCCCGAGCTGGCCGACCAAGGCCGCGTGGCCGATGCGCGCTTCAGGGCTGGCGCCTTGTTCGGCAGCGAGGGCATGTTCATCCTGGCCGACGTTGGCGGGCACTACAGCGGGCCGCAGGCCAAGCAGCTCACGTCCATGTTCTTCACCGAAGGCCTGGCCTATGCGCCGGCTGAAGGGCCACTCAAGAAGGTCGGCTTCAAGGTCACCCACATGAGCTGGAAGGCCGAAGACAGCCTGGCCCCCAAGGATGCCAGTGGCACCCCCACGGCCGGCTCGGTCAACCGCGTGCAACCTTTCGGATCCTTCGATTTCAAACTGGGCGGGGGCAGTTCGCTGGCGGTGGGCGGCAGCGCGGGCATCACGGCCACCAGCGGCCAATCCGTGAACCTGTCGGACTGGCGTGGCGACATCTCGTACACCTACCTGGGCAAGGACGGCACCGCCGACAAGCCTGCTTTCCGCATTGAACTGTCGGGCTCCGGCAGCCAGCTTGATTACTTCAACAACCAGTCACCCATGCTCTATGGCGTGAGGGGCAAGGTGCAGATCGACAGCGTGTTCTACGGCGCCCAGGTCAACACCGGCGCTGACAAGATCGACCCAGGCCGGGCCGCGCAGATGGGCGACCCGCATGGTGGCGAAGGCCCGGCCCAAATCTCGGGCGGCAACAGTGTTCTGATCGTGATCGGCGTGCTGCAGTGAGCCGCACGCATCCATCGGCAGCCCAGCCCTTCAAAGGTCAAACACCTTGCCCGGGTTCATCACGTTGTTGGGGTCGAACACGAGCTTGACGGCTTTCATGTAGGCCAGCTCCTCCGGCGATCGGCTGTAGCCCAGGTAGGGTTTTTTGGTCAGGCCCACGCCATGCTCGGCCGACACCGATCCCTCGTACCGTGCCACCGTTTCGAAGATCTGCGTGTTCACGGTGGCGCACCTGGCAAAGAAATCCTCCTTGGCCATGTCGTCAGGCTTGAGGATGTTCAGGTGCACATTGCCATCGCCGATGTGGCCGAACCAGACGACTCGGAAGTCGGGGTACTGCTCGGCCACGATGCCATCGATCTCGGCGATGAACGCCGGCACATGCTGGATCAGCACCGACAAGTCGTTTTTATACGGCGTGTAGTGCGAGATGGTTTCAGAAATGCCTTCGCGCAAACGCCAAAGCGATTTGGCCTGCGTCTGGTTCTGGCTCATCACGCCATCGACCACCCAGCCCTGTTCCACGCAGGACTCGAACAAGGCCATGGCCTCGTCCACCACCTTCTCGCTGGATGCCTCGAACTCCAGCAAGGCGTAAAACGGCGTGGCTGCATTGAAAGGCCGTGGCACGCCCTGGTGCTTGGTCACCAGTTGCACCGACAACTCCGAGAAGAACTCAAAGGCCGTCAGGTCCAGCTGCTTCTGAAACGCCGCCAGCACCTTCATCACCGCGGCGAAGTCGGGTGTGCCCAGCACCATCACGCGCAAATCACGCGGCGCCCGGTCGAGCTTCATCATCGCCTCGACCACGAAACCCAGCGTGCCTTCCGCTCCGATGAACAATTGGCGCAAATCGTAGCCGGTGGCGTTCTTCACCATGCCCTTGTTCAGGTCCAGCACATCGCCCTTGCCAGTGACCACCTTCAGGCCCAGCACCCAGTTGCGCGTCATGCCGTATTTGATGACCTTGATACCCCCCGCGTTGGTGCCGATGTTGCCGCCCAGTTGCGACGAGCCGGCGCTGGCAAAGTCCACCGGGTAGTACAGCCCCTGCTCTTCGGCAAATGCTTGCAACTGAGCCGTGACAACACCCGCCTGAAGCCGCACCAAGCGGTCTTCCGGCATGAATTCGATGATGCGGTTCATGCGGTCAAAGCTGACCACCACTTCGCCTTCAGCGGCCACGGCTGCCGCCGACAAACCCGTGCGCCCGCCAGAGGGCACCAGGGCCAGTTGCAACTCGTTGGCCAGGCGCACGATGGCCTGAACCTCTTCAATGCTCGACGGAAACACGATGGCCAAAGGGGCCGGGGTGCGCACCTTGGTCCAGTCGCAACCCCAGTGTTTGAGGCTGTCGGGGTCGGTCTTCACATGGCTTTCGCCCACGATCCCATGGAGCCGGGCAAGGATGTCGTCGGGTGCTGTCGGCATGACCATTCTTTCAGTGGAAAATCCTCATCATGGTAGCGTCTGGCTGATCAACACTCACCACATGAAGGATTCAGGCATGCAGCAGCTTTCGCTCGACAAGGACAAGATTCGCTTTCTGCTGCTGGAGGGTGTGCACCAGAACGCCTTGGATGTGTTGCACAAGAACGGTTACACCAACATCGAATACCTCAAGACCGCCCTTGACGAATCGGCCTTGCTGGAGAGGGTGCGAGATGTGCATTTTCTGGGCATCCGTTCGCGAACCCAGGTGACGCCCGCCGTGCTGGAAGCGGCCAACAAGCTGGTGTCCATCGGTTGTTTCTGCATCGGCACCAACCAGGTCGCGCTGCAGCACGCCATGCGCAAGGGGGTGCCGGTTTTCAACGCGCCTTACTCCAACACCCGCTCGGTGGCCGAACTGGTGCTGGGCCAGTTGATCTTGCTGCTGCGGGGCATCCCGCAGAAGAACGCGCTGGTGCACCGTGGCGGTTGGAGCAAATCGGCCGAAGGCTCTTGGGAGGCACGCGGCAAGACCCTGGGCATCGTGGGCTACGGCAACATTGGTTCGCAACTGTCGGTGCTGGCCGAATCGCTGGGCATGCAGGTGGTGTATTACGACACCGTCACCAAACTGCCCCTGGGCAATGCGCGCCAACTCGGCAGCCTGAGTGAGTTGCTCAGCGTGGCCGACGTGGTCACCCTGCACGTGCCTGAACTACCCTCCACGCAAAACATGATGCGCGCCGAACACTTCGCCAAGATGAAGCGTGGCGCCATCTTCATGAACGCCGCGCGCGGCACCTGTGTCGACATTGATGCCCTGGCCGACAGCCTGAAAAGTGAGCATCTCGGTGGCGCGGCCATTGACGTCTTTCCGGTTGAACCGAAGGCGAACGATGAAGAGTTTCAATCGCCCTTGCGTGCGTTCGACAATGTGATCCTGACGCCGCACATCGGTGGATCCACGCTGGAGGCCCAAGCCAACATCGGGCTGGAAGTGGCCGAAAAATTCGTGCGCTATTCAGATTGCGGCACCACGCTGTCGGCCGTCAACTTCCCAGAGGTGTCCATGCCGCTGGGCGCGGGCAAGCACCGCTTGCTGCACATCCACGAGAACGTGCCGGGCGTGCTGTCCAATGTGAACAAGGTATTCGCCGAAAACAACATCAATATCTCAGCTCAAAGCCTGATGACCAACGAGGCCATCGGCTACCTGGTGATGGACGTGGACGCCGCCTATTCAGAAGTGGCGCTGCAGAAAATCCAGAACATTCCAGGCACGATCCGCAGCCGCGTTTTGTACTGATTCAGAAAGCCCTGGGCCGGCATGCTGATTGCCAGATTTTGCCTGTGTCCACTTCCATCAAAGGAGAACATCATGGCAAGGTATGGTGAAAAGGCATCTGAAAAGGTCGGCAAGGCCATGCACGAACTCAAAGCTGGCAAGCTGAAAAGCGGCACGTCGGGCAAGAAGGTGACCAGCCGGAAGCAGGCGATTGCGATTGGCTTGTCCGAGGCCAGGAAAGCCGGCGGCAAGGTGCCCAAGGATCGCTCCAAGACTCATTGAGCAACCCATGCGGCGGCGCTGAAGCATCCGCCGCTCCTTTCCGCGCTGTCGGCCACTCAATGGGTGCGCTGGCCCACAACCTGCTTATTGTTCGGCCAAGGGAAAAGCGCAGTTTGCATGACTCATAGCGGTGCAGCAGATATTCAATCTGCTGAGTCACTGCGTCCGTGCAAGCCGCTTTTCGAATAAACCTTGGAGAGCGCTCATATTTTGCGCGGCAGACCATGAACAATGAATCAGGGCTTCCCACTCGTTTGCACAACCTGGACGCATTGAGAGGTGCTGCTGCAGTATTCGTCGTGATATATCACCTGGCAACAGCCAAACTCTCGATCACTTTCGTGCCACATGGTTATCTGGCAGTTGACCTCTTTTTTATACTCAGTGGAATTGTCATCGCCCACGCTTACAGCCACAGACTGATATCAGGCATGGGGTTCTTTGATTTCGTGCGGGCACGCATTATCCGGCTCTATCCGCTCGCCGTGTCAGGCGCTGCCCTGGGGCTTGCCGTCTTGCTTTTGAAATACCTGGTTTCGCCAGGAAAAGTTGAAACACTGCCGACGATTCTGGTGTCAAGTGGCCTCAACGCCTTACTGCTGCCATCGTTCTTCACGACGGACATCACCAAGTTCGTGGCGTTTCCTGGCAATGGGCCCCTCTGGAGCCTCTCGTTTGAGGTGATCATCAACCTGATCTGGGCGTCCTGCCTGGTCAAGGCAAGAACGTCCATCTTGTGTGCCATCACGGCTATCAGCGGGGCCTTGTACGCGGCCGCGGTGATGAACTTTGGCAACGCCAACCTGGGCTGGGATTCCCTAACTTACCTGGCAGGTTTCCCAAGGGTCACGTTTGGCTTTTTAACCGGCGTGCTGATACACAGATTTCGCACATCCAATGAAAATAAAGCGGGGTTGACCGGCGGGATGCTGTGTGCACTTTTAGCGGGTATTCTTCTCATGCCGCACAATCTGCTGTGGGACCTGGTCAGTATTTTCATACTGCTTCCACTCTTGGCATATTTTGGAAGTGGTCCGAGCCAAGTGAAAACCAGTGCGGGCACATTCTTGGGCGATTTGTCATACCCCTTGTATGTGTTGCACTTTCCGATTCTGCTCATCACTTCGGGCATCAAGCAAACCATGAACCAAAATGGACACAGCCCTGTGCTGGTCGTGATTGCGCTGTCCATCACCGCAGTCTTGTCGTGGCTGATGCTCAAGCAGTTTGACGAACCGGTGAGAAAAGCGTGGTCAAAACGGTGGCAAAAGCAAGCCTCGCATGCGCAACAAGCCGCGGTCATCGACGATGGAGAGACCGCGGAGCCGCCTCTTCGGGGTTGAACCTGTTTCCGCAGGTTGTGGCCGATATGGGCCCGGAAACGGAAAAGCCGGTAAGTCGCTACAACAACTTACCGGCTTTCCGGGGCTACCAATTTGGTAGGCGCGATTGGACTCGAACCAACGACCCCCACCATGTCAAGGTGGTGCTCTAACCAGCTGAGCTACGCGCCTTCAAGACCGCTACTATAGCATGACTTTTTTCTATTTTCGCCGCGCCTTCAAAACACCGTTCACTTGTGCAACACGCGCGAGCACCGGACCCAGCCTGGCCGTGTCCGAGGTCTGCACCGTGAGGGTGATGGTGGTGTGATCACGCTGAGTCTGGCTGTTCATGGCCACCACATGGGTCTTGCCTTGCGCCAGGGCATCACACACATCCCGCAGCAGGCCTGGACGGTCGTGCGCTTCCACCAACACGTCCACCGCGTAGTGCGCGCTCTGCGCGGCCGCATGCTGGCCCCAGGCAACGGGTATGACGCGCTCACCATGGCGCCCCGCCATCTGCCGGAAATTGCTGCAGTCAGAGCGGTGCACAGCCACGCCCTTGCCCCGCGTCACGTAGCCGCCAATCGCATCAGGCGGCGCGGGTTTGCAACAGCGGGCCAACTGCGTCAACAGTGAATCCATGCCCACCACCAGCACGCCCCGACCATTGCCGCTGCGGTCCAGCTCGGCCTCACTGCGCGCAATGCGTTGGGCCACCACCTGATCCGGGTCTTGCTCGGGCGCGGCGGGGCGCAGCAGCTGCTCGATGTTGCGCAGCGAGAATTCATCTTTGCCCACCACATCGAACAAGGCATCGGCACTGCGGAAGCCCAGGTCCGCGGCCAAGTCTTCCAGCTTGACCGCAGTTTTGCCTTCGCGCTGCAATAACTTCTCAACCAGCTCACGGCCTTTCGCAATGGTGCTTTGCTGGGCCAGCGCGTTGAACCAGGCGCGCACCTTGGCACGCGCCCGGGGGCTGCGGACATAGCCCAGGTCCTGGTTCAGCCAGTCCAGCGATGGCCCACCCTCTCTGGCCGACACGATCTCGATCGTCTGGCCGCTTTGCAAGGCCGTGTTCAAGGGCACCATGACCCCATCAACCTTTGCACCCCGGCAACGGTGCCCCAGGTCGGTGTGCAGCGTGTAGGCAAAGTCCACCGGCGTGGCGCCATGCACCAGGTCGATGATCTTGCCGTCGGGCGTGAACACGTAGATGCGGTCGTCGAAGTAGCCGTGGCCGGCTGGGCCGCCACCTTCGGTCTCGTCGGCCGCGGCCAGGTCGCGCTCCCAGGCCAGCAGTTGGCGCAGCACGGTCTTGCGGGCCGCCGCCACGCGGCTTTCGAATTCACCGACCACCTGCACGCCAGCGTAGCCTTTGGCGCCCGCCTCTTTGTAAGCCCAGTGGGCCGCCACGCCGCTGTCGGCGTGCTCATGCATGGCCAAACTGCGAATCTGGATCTCGATGGGCTTGCCGTCATCGCCCAGCACCACCGTGTGCAGTGATTGGTAGCCATTGGGCTTGGGGCGGGCGATGTAGTCAGAGAAGTGATCGGGCATGGGGCGCCAGATCTCGTGGGCCCGGCTCAGCGCCGCATAGCAGGCTGGGATGTCGGCCACGATGACGCGCAAAGCGCGCACATCGAACACGCGGTCGATGGACAAGCCTTTGCCCTGCATCTTCTTCCAGATGCTGTACAGGTGTTTGGGGCGACCCTGAACCTGGGCTTGCAGGCCGGCTTGAGCCAGGGCCTCGGCCAGTGTGCGGCGCACCTGCTCCACATCGCGCTCACGCTCCAGCCGCTTTTCGTCGAGCGAGCGCGCGATCGAGCGGTAGGTGTCGGGCATCAGGAACCGGAAGGACAGGTCTTCCATCTCCCATTTGATCTGGCCGATGCCCAGGCGGCTGGCCAGCGGGGCGAACACCTGCATGGACTCGCGTGCCAAAGCCTTGGGGCACGGTAGTTTGGTCTCGGCATAGTGGCGCAGCGTCTGAAGCCGCGATGCCAGGCGCATCAGCACCACGCGCAAATCACGCGAGAAGGCCAGCAGCATCTTGCGGATGCGTTCGACCTGTTCGGCGCGCAAGGGGCCATCGGTGTCGTCCCCCAGCGAGTCGCGCGCATTGCGCTGGATCTGCACCAGCTTGCGCGTGTGGGCCACCAGGGCGGCAGCATCGGGGCCAAAGGCCCGGCCAATGACCTCATCAGGCGGGGTCAGGTACTCGCTGGCGTAGACCAGGTAAGCCGCCGCGCGCAGTGAAGGTGGCGCCCCAATGCCCAGCAGAATTTGCGAGACGCCATCGGCATGTGCCAGGGCGTTCTCGCCCGTGTCGAACAATTGCCCGGCCAGCAAGGGCTCGGCAAACGCCCTGGCGCGGGCCAAGGCGTGGGCGGCGCTGCCATCCTGCTCTGGCAGGCTCAGGTCGACCAAATCAACAATGGCCGCGTGAGGCGCGTCAAGAATCCCTGTCTTCATGCCAACAAGAAGTCCTTGATGGTGGCGATCTGGTCAGCGGCGATCAGGGTGGGCGCGTGGCCCACGCCTTCGAACTCAACCAAACGTGCCTTGGGGCCGCGCTGGGTCATGCTCAGGGCAGTCTCATGGTCCAACAAGTCGGAGTTTTTGCCGCGCAGCAACAGCACCTCGCATTTCAGGCCATCGTAGACACTCCACAGGGCGGCTTCGCCACTGGTGGCGGCATCGGCCGACATGGTCTTGAAGGGCTCGGCAATGGCCGGGTCGTAATGCAACTGCCAGCCCTGGCCATCGGCAGCAGGGCGAAGCAAAGGCAGCGACAAAGCCAGCCACTGCTCGGGCGTGTGCGGGCCAAAGCCGGTGGAGATGGTCCACAAATAGTCGGCCGCCTCTTGCTCCGTGGCAAAGCGCTTGGGCTGCCCCAGGTACTCGCCAATGCGCACCAGGGCATCGTGGCGCAACCTTGGCCCCACGTCATTGAGCACCATCTTGCGAACACGCACGCCGGTCACTTCGGGCGGCAAGCTGGAAAAGCCCAGGCCGATCAAGCCGCCCATGGAGGTGCCCACCCAGTCGATGTCCATGGGGCTGGGGGCCTTGAGCGAAGTGCGCAACTGCTGCACCAACGCCACCATGTCGGACACATAGGAAAAGACCTGGTACCCGGAAGGTGTGGCCAACCAGTCGGAATGCCCACGCCCGACCACATCGGGGCAAATCACGCGGTAGTGGCCGCTCAACGACCGGGCCAAGGCGTCGAAGTCACGGCCCTGGCGGCTTAAACCATGCACGCAGATCAAAATCCGGGGATTGGCTTCGTCACCCCACGACCAGTAAGCCATGCGGTGGGTTTGAGCATCGGTCTTGCTTGCGCCTGGGCACACCACGTGGTTCAAAGTGGGGCTGGTGAGATTGTTGTGATCCGGGGTGGTCATGGCAGTGCCTCGGCAGATAATTGGATTCGGTACGACATTGTGTTTGTTCTTGCCACAGGAGGCCTGAATGTTGAATGGAAAAACCGCCCTCGTCACTGGATCGACCAGCGGCATAGGTTTGGGCATGGCGAATCAACTGGCCGCCCAAGGCGCCAACGTCATTCTGAACGGCTTTGGCGATGTTGATGCGCCCAAGGCCGAAGTGTTGGCCGCTGGCAAAGCACACGGCATCCGGGTGGGTTACCACGGGGCCGACATGAGCAAGCCAGCCGAGATCGAGGCCATGATGGCTTACGCCACCGCAGAGTTTGGTGGCGTGGACATCCTGGTCAACAACGCCGGCATCCAGCACGTGGCCAATGTCGAGGACTTTCCGGTCGAGAAATGGGACGCCATCATCGCCATCAACCTCAGTTCGGCGTTCCACACCATGCGCCTGGCGGTGCCGGCCATGCGGGCCAAAAACTGGGGGCGCATCATCAACGTCGCTTCGGCCCATGGCCTGGTGGCCTCGGCAGGCAAATCGGCCTACGTGGCGGCCAAGCACGGCCTGGTCGGTCTGACCAAGTCGGTCGCGCTTGAGACCGCCACCACCGGCGTCACAGTCAACGCCATTTGCCCCGGCTGGGTGTTGACACCGTTGGTGCAAAAACAGATCGAGGCCAAGGCCGAGCGCGAAGGTGTCAGTGTTGAAGACGCCCAACGCGGCCTGCTGGGTGAAAAACAGCCCTCCCTGCAGTTCGTGACGCCCGCCCAGCTGGGTGATTTGGCGGTGTTCTTGTGCTCATCGGCTGGCGACAATGTGCGCGGCGTGGCCTGGAACATGGACGGCGGCTGGTTGGCGCAATAAGCCCGATGGCCGCTCTGGCAGGCGCCGCCCTGCCCGCCCAATGGGCACACCGGGACAACTTTGTCATTCTGGAAGCCGGCTTTGGCCAGGGCCAGCGTTTTTTGAACACCTGGGCCGCCTGGCGGGCCGATCCGAACCGGTGCCAGCGCCTGTTCTACATTGCCGTGGCCGCTCAACTGCCCCGGCAGTTGCCCTTGAGCAAATTCTCTGAAACGCCATCCTTGGCCGACAGATTGGCCCAAAGCTGGCCCGTGTTGACGCCCGGCATGCACACGCTGGTGTTCGATGAAGGCCCCGCCAGCCAGGTCACTTTGCTGCTGGCCGCGGGAGAAGCCGCCGATCTGGTGCCTCAAATGGTGGCACGGGTGGATGCCTTCTTGTTGGAGGATGTGCCCCCTGCCCCCTTGGCACCCAACGGCGATGAGGGCTGGCTGTCGCGTTTGGCACGCCTGGCCGCCCCAGGATGCACCGCCGTTGCTTGCGGCGAATCCGCGCAGGTGATTGAAGGCTTGCGCCAGTCTGGCTTCAAAGCCGGGGGCATCCATGCGGCGCCTGCCACGGATCGGATGAACTTCCGCTTCGAGCCTCGTCACACCCCACCACCTTTGCCCGGTGGTCTTCGGCCCACGGCAATCGGGCCAAAGCAGAGGCACGCCATGGTCATCGGCGCAGGCCTGGCAGGTTGTGCCGCCGCTTGGGCCTTGGCACGGCAAGGCTGGCGCATCACCTTGATCGATGCCCACGCGGCCCCGGCACGAGGGGCCTCGGGCAACCCGGGCGGCTTGTTCCACAGCATCATCCATGGTGAGGACGGCACCCACGCCCGAGCCCACCGCGCCGCCGCCATGCGCACAGTGGCCGTCGCTGCGCCCATGTTGGCGCAGAGCCGATTTGCGGGCGCATGCCAAGGGCTGCTCAGGCTGGACGCCCAGACCGATGCGGCGCAGGCGAAGTCGCAGGCCCATCGGCTGGGCCTGCCAGTCGAGCACGTGCAATGGCTTGACCAGGCACAGGCCCGTACCACGGCCCACATTCCAGCGCCCAGTGGTGGCTGGCTGTTTCGCCAGGGCGGCTGGTTGGAGCCTGCTGGCTACGCACAAGCACTGCTGGCCGATGCCCAAGCCCATGCCAATGTGGTTTTTCTGGCAGGGCAGGCCGTGCACCAACTGCAAGCAGCCACGCATGGCCAAAAGCCCTGGCAGGCGCTGGATACCCGAGGGGAAATCATCGCCGAGGCCCCTGTGGTGGTGCTGGCCAGCGCCGTGGACACGCTCACTTTGCTGAAGGCCTTGCCCCAGGCGGCACCCCTGCCTGTGTCACCCGTGCGGGGCCAGATCAGCAGCCTGCCTTTGCAGGATGGTGTCTTGGCACCGGCCATTCCGGTGGCGGGCGCCGGCTATGTCCTGCCTTCACATGGCGGCCGTTTGCTGTTTGGCGCCACCAGCGATCTTGATGACCTGGACCCAAGCTTGCGTGCCGCCGACCACGCGCACAACCTGGAACAAGCCACGCAATTGGGCTGCTTGTCGATGCTGGACAAGAAGGCCCTGTCAACTGACCTGCAAGGTCGGGTGGCCTGGCGTGCCGTCACGCCCGATCGCCTGCCGTATGTGGGCGCGCTGCCCTTGAACCTGGCAGACAGCGCCCAGCCAATCCCCGGGCAAAAATCACCCCGATTGGATCAACCACGGCTGATACCCCGGCTGTGCAATGAGCACGGCGGGGTTTACGTCATCACAGGATTTGGCTCCAGAGGCATCACCTGGGCGGCTCTGGCCGGTGAATTGCTGGCCTCGTGGGTCACGGGCAGTCCGTGCCCGGTCGAGGCGGCTTTGCGCGACGCGCTCGACCCTGCCCGCATCGTGACGCGGGCCAAAGCCAGGGCGCAAACCTCAGGCTGAGGCTTCGGCTTGAGGCGCCGCGCCGTTGTCGTCGCCAGATTCGGCGTTGTCGGGCGTGGCTTCGCCTTCGGCCGCGTCTTGATCGGCGTCGGGGGCACCAGCCTCACCCGTGCCACTGCGGCGTTGCTGGATCTTTTCTTCTTTTTTCTTCTTCTTGGCCAGCTCGCGCTGACGCTTTTCAAACTGATAGTTGGGTTTTGCCAATTTTGGTCCTCTGGCACCCGCTGTGGGCACCGCTGGGCAACATTGTCGTCGCAAAACCTGGCGCGCCGAGGTGGGTACACTGGCAGGCTGGAAAAATACTTGAGACATGAGCGACAAATTACGTCTGGACAAATGGCTGTGGGCCGCGCGCTTTTACAAGACGCGCAGCCTGGCCGCTGACGACATTGACAAAGGCCGGGTGCAGGTCAACGAGATCGTGGCCAAGCCTTCGCGCGAGCTGAAGATCGGCGACCGGATCGACCTGCGCCAGGGCACATTGGTGCGCACCGTCATCGTCAAAACCCTCAGCAGCGTTCGCGGCGGTGCGCCCGTGGCCCAGACAATGTACGAAGAAACGCCCGACAGCATTGCCCGGCGCGAACGCCACGCCGAGGAGCGCCGCACCCAACCCGACCCCGCCCTGGCCATTGACCAAGGCCGCCCCACCAAGCGCGACCGGCGGCAATTGGCCGACTGGAACCGCTGGAGCGCTGGCGTCGACGATTAAAAATTTCTTGCAAGGGTCTTGAAACCCCGTCCGCCGCCCCGAGATCTGCTGGGCTTTGATTGACTCACCTCATTAATTCCAATAAACACCATGAGCGACACGCCTGCGAACGCCGAAAACCTTGATCCGGTCGATGCCGCCCCCGGCACCGCCGAGCCGCTTGAGTCCAGCATCGAGCAACAACTGGCCGAACTGCACGCCAAGCACACCGAAGTGTCGGACGCTTACCTGCGCGCCAAGGCCGAGGCCGAGAACACCCGCCGTCGTGCTGATGAAGAGATCTCCAAGGCGCGCAAGTTCGCGGTGGAATCCTTCGCCGATAGCCTGTTGCCCGTCAAGGACAGCCTGGAAGCCGCCATCGCCACGCAACTGTCCAAGCCCGACACGCCCATCGAAACTGTGATGGAGGGCGTTCAGGCCACCTTGCGCCAGTTGGGTGCGGCCCTGGAGCGCAACAAGGTGATCGAGATCAACCCCGCCAACGGCGCCAAGTTTGATCCGCATCAGCATCAAGCCATCAGCATGGTGCCCGCCGACCAGGAAGCCAATACCGTGGTGGGCGTGCTGCAAAAGGGTTACCTGATCAACGACCGCGTCCTGCGCCCGGCCTTGGTCACCGTGGCCGCGCCAAAGTAAAAACGTCTGGGTGCCTGGCGGCCGAAAAAGCGAAAAAACGCTTAAAAAACCGCCCAAAGGCCTTGAAATTCCCCGCAACAGACGCAAATGACGAACAACTGAATTTTGAAGTTTCCAAGGAGCTAGAACATGGGCAAGATCATCGGTATTGACTTGGGCACCACGAACTCGTGCGTGTCCATCATGGAAGGCAACACCCCTAAAGTGATCGAGAACAGCGAAGGTGCCCGCACCACGCCGTCGATCATCGCTTATCAAGAAGACGGCGAAGTGCTGGTTGGCGCATCCGCCAAGCGCCAGGCCGTCACCAATCCGCGCAACACGCTGTACGCCGTCAAGCGCCTGATTGGTCGCAAGTTCACTGAAAAAGAAGTCCAGAAGGACATCGAACTGATGCCCTACACCATCACGGCCGCCGACAACGGCGACGCCTGGGTGGAAGTGCGCGGCAAGAAGATGGCCCCGCCCCAGATCAGCGCTGACATCCTGCGCAAGATGAAGAAGACCGCCGAAGATTACCTCGGCGAAGAAGTGACCGAGGCCGTCATCACGGTGCCCGCGTATTTCAACGACGCACAGCGCCAAGCCACGAAGGACGCCGGCCGCATCGCCGGCCTGGACGTCAAGCGCATCATCAATGAACCCACGGCGGCTGCCCTGGCCTTCGGCCTGGACAAGACCAGCACCGGTGACCGCAAGATTGCCGTGTACGACTTGGGCGGCGGCACGTTTGACGTGTCCATCATCGAAATCGCCGACGTGGACGGCGAAAAGCAGTTCGAAGTGCTGTCGACCAACGGCGACACCTTCCTGGGCGGTGAAGACTTCGACCAGCGCATCATCGACTTCATCGTGGCCGAGTTCAAGAAGGAACAAGGCGTCGACCTGACCAAGGACGTGCTGGCCCTGCAACGCCTGAAGGAAGCCGCTGAAAAGGCCAAGATCGAGTTGTCGAACAGCTCGCAGACCGACGTCAACCTGCCCTACATCACGGCAGATGCCTCCGGCCCCAAGCACCTGAACATCAAGCTGACCCGCGCAAAGCTGGAGTCGCTGGTCGATGAGCTGATCGAACGCACGATCGCGCCTTGCCGCACCGCCATCAAGGACGCCGGTGTGAACGTGGCCGACATCCATGACGTGATCCTGGTCGGCGGCATGACCCGCATGCCCAAGGTGCAAGAGAAGGTCAAGGAGTTCTTCGGCAAGGATCCACGCAAGGACGTGAACCCCGACGAAGCGGTGGCCGTGGGCGCTGCCATCCAAGGCCAGGTGCTGGCCGGTGATCGCACCGACGTGCTGCTGCTGGACGTGACTCCGCTGTCGCTGGGCATCGAGACCATGGGCGGCGTGATGACCAAGATGATCGCCAAGAACACGACCATCCCGACCAAGTTTGCTCAAACCTTCTCGACCGCCGAAGACAGCCAGCCTGCCGTGACCATCAAGGTGTTCCAGGGCGAGCGCGAGCTGGCTTCGGGCAACAAGATGCTGGGCGAGTTCAACCTCGAAGGCATCCCGCCCGCACCGCGTGGCACGCCGCAAATTGAAGTGTCCTTCGACATTGACGCCAACGGCATCCTGCACGTGGGCGCCAAGGACAAGGGCACCGGCAAGGAAAACAAGATCACCATCAAGGCGAACTCGGGCCTGACCGAGGACGAAATCCAGAAGATGGTGAAGGATGCCGAGCTGAACGCCGTTGACGACAAGAAGAAGGTCGAACTGGTGCAGGCCAAGAACCAAGGCGATGCCATGGTTCACAGCGTGCGCAAGTCGCTGACGGAGTACGGCGACAAGCTGGACGCCGCTGAAAAGGAAAAGATCGAAGCCGCGATCAAGGAAGTTGACGAAGCCATCAAGGGCGACGACAAGGACGACATCGAGGCCAAGACCAACGCCCTGATGACCGCCAGCCAGAAGCTGGGCGAGAAGATGTATGCCGACATGCAGGCCGCCCAGGGTGCCGCAGGCGCAGCGCCAGGTGGCGCGGCCGAAGGTGGTGGTTCCGAAGCCCAGCCTGCCGACGACAATGTCGTGGACGCCGAGTTCAAGGAAGTCAAGAAAGACTGACGCCGCTCGTCGCGATACCGGGGCACAGTCGTGTGAGAGACAATCTCGCACCCCTGTGCCCCTTGTCACTCACAGCAGCAGCCTGAAAGCATCATGGCGAAACGCGATTACTACGAAGTTCTGGGACTCGCCAAAGGCGCCTCCGAGGAAGACATCAAGAAGGCCTACCGCAAGCTGGCCATGAAATATCACCCTGACCGCAATCAGGGGGACAAGACCAAGGACGCCGAGAACAAGTTCAAGGAGGCCAAGGAGGCCTACGAGATGCTCTCGGACGCCAAGAAGCGCGCGGCCTACGACCAGTTTGGCCATGCGGGCGTGGACCCCAACATGGGTGGCGGACGTGGCGGACCGGGCGCGGAAGGCTTTGGCGGCTTCGCCGATGCCTTCGGCGACATCTTTGGCGACATCTTCGGCCAGGGTGGCCAAGGTGGCGGACGGCGCGGCGGCGGACCTCAGGTCTATCGCGGCAGCGACCTGTCCTACGCGATGGAGATCACGCTGGAGGAAGCCGCCAGTGGCAAGGACACACAGATCCGCATCCCCAGTTGGGAAGACTGCGTCACCTGCAGCGGCACCGGCGCCAAACCCGGCACCAGCGCCAAGACCTGCCCCACCTGCAATGGCGCGGGCAATGTGCACATGCGCCAGGGCTTTTTCAGCGTGCAGCAAACCTGCCCGCACTGCCAGGGCACCGGCAAGGTCATCCCCGAGCCTTGCGTCACTTGCAACGGCCAAGGCCGTGTCAAGAAGACCAAGACGCTGGAAGTCAAGATCCCGGCGGGCATCAACGAAGGCATGCGCATCCGCTCGGCCGGCAATGGCGAGCCTGGCACCAATGGCGGCCCGGCTGGTGACCTGTACATCGAGATCCGTATCAAGCAGCACGAGATCTTCGAGCGCGATGGCGACGACCTGCACTGCAATGTGCCGATCCCGCTGACCTCTGCAGCCCTGGGCGGTTCGATCGAGGTGCCCACGCTGGGCGGCAAGGCCGAGATCGACATCCCCGAAGGCACGCAGCACGGCAAGACCTTCCGCCTGCGCGGCAAGGGCATCAAGGGCATCCGGGCCAGCTACCCGGGCGACCTGTACTGCCACATCGCGGTCGAGACACCCGTCAAGCTGACCGAGCACCAGCGCAAGCTGCTGAAGGAGCTGGACGAGTCCTTCAAAAAAGGCGGCGAGAAGCACTCACCCAACAGCAAAAGCTGGACCGATCGGGTGAAGAACATCTTCAAGTGACGTGAAGCAAAGCAAACCAAGGCACCCTCGGGTGCCTTTTTCAATGGCTCAGTGGTTCTGGCTGCTGCGGTGCGCCCACGCCGTGGTGCGCTTTTCTATCACCGAAAATAGCTCGTACATGGCCATGGCCATCGCCCCCACCACCATCAGCCCGCCAAACGCAAGACCCATCTGCATGGACGATCCGGCCGAGATCAACAGGTAGCCGATGCCTTCGTTCGAGGCCGTCATCTCGGACACGGTGGTGCCCACGAAAGCCAAGGTGATGGCCACCTTCAGCGAGCCATAGAAGTACGGCATGGAGCGTGGCAGGCCCACCTTGACCAGGACATCCCAACGGCGCGCGCCCAGCACCCGCAACACGTCTTCCAGCTCCGGCTCCAACGTGGCCAGGCCCGTCGCGATGTTGACCATGATCGGGAAAAAACTGATCAGGAACGCCGTCAACACCGCGGGCCCCACGCCAATGCCGAACCACACTACCAGGATTGGGATGAAGGCCGCCTTGGGCAGCGCATTGAAAGCCGTCATCAGCGGGTAGATCGCCGAATAAGCCAGGCGCGAGCTGCCCACCAGGAAGCCCAGCAGCACGCCCACCACGATGGCGATGCCAAACCCCACCATCGTCACCCAGAAGGTGCGCCAGGCATGTTTCAGGATCTCGGCGTGGAACTCGAGCAACTGCTGGGCAATGCGCACGGGGCTGGGGAAAATGTACTCGGACACCGAGAAGGCCGAGCAGACCGCCTGCCACAGCAGAAAAATGATCAGCAACAGGCCCCAGGGCGCCCAGCGCTCACGCTGCGATGAGGTCAAGACCATGGCCGTCATGGCGCAACCTCCGGTGAGGCTGCCATGGAGGCAGGCTTGCGCATGGCACCAATGTGCGCGCGCAACTCGTGCACTGTGTTGGTGAACTCCGGCGTGTAGGTCACCTCCAGGTCGCGTGGGCGAGGCAACTCGATCTCGCGCTTGGCCAGGATGCGGCCGGGGCTGCGGCTCATCACGTACACCGTGTCGGCCAGGAACACGGCTTCACGCAAGTCGTGGGTCACCAGGATGACATTGAAGCCACGCTGTGCTTGCAGGTCGCGCAAGGCACACCACAGCTCTTCGCGCGTGAACGCATCCAGGGCGCCAAAGGGCTCATCCAGCAGCAGCATCTTGGGCTCGTGGATGAGGGCCCTGCAGATGCTGGCGCGCTGCTGCATGCCTCCCGACAACTGCCAGGGAAATTTGTCTTCGTAGCCGCCCAAACCCACGCTTTGCAGCAAGGCCCGGGCCTTGGCTTCGTACTCGGTCCGCTTGGCGCGGAAGCTGGAGCGGTAGGGTTCGACGATCTCCAGCGGCAACAGCACGTTGTCCACGGTGGTCCGCCAAGGCAGCAGCGATGGCGCTTGAAACGCCATGCCAGTGATCTTTAAGGGGCCGGTCACGGGCTGGCCACCGATGGTGATGCTGCCGCGCGAGGGCATCTTCAGGCCAGTGGTCAATTTCATGAAAGTGGATTTGCCACAGCCCGAGGGGCCCACGATGGCCACGAACTCGCCTTCGCGGATGCGCAGGCTGACGTCTTCCACCGCGAATTGCTGCTGCGCCAGAAGCGCTTCGTTGTAAGCCAGCCAGACGTTTTTGAAATCGACAAAGGCGCTCATCGTGGATGGCTCGCTCACTTCTTGGCAGGCAGCACATTCAGCTCGGCGCTGGATGGCAAGTAGGCGGAGGTCCAGACGGCGTCGGGGTTCACACGTGATTTGGTGCTGTAGGCGTCGGCCACCTGAGAGGCCATCAAGGACAGGCGCGGCAACTTCACCTGGCCAAAGCCCTCGGCACGCGCATCCGGGCTGTTCACCACCTGGTCGATGGCCATCTTGAGCCGGCGCTTTTCAACCTCGACATTGATGATGCCGTCGCGGGCCTTGACCGCCTCGATGCTGGCGTCGGGGTTGGCCAGCACGTCCTTGATGCCTTTGGTGAACGCCAGCAAAAACGCCTTCACCGCCTCGGGGTTCTCTTTCAGGATGCGCGGCGAGGCGATGATGGCGTTGCCGTACAACTTCACCCCATATTGCGAATAGGGCAGCACCACGATGTCCTGAGGCTTGACGCCCCGCGCTTCCAGGTTCAGCATGGACGTGAATGAAAAACCGGTGATGGCATCGACATCGCCACGCACCAGCATGGTTTCGCGCAAGGCCGGGTCCATGCTGGTCCAGGTCACCGCCCCCACCTTGTTGGCTTTGGCAAAGATGGGCCAGGCCTTGCGGCCAGCGTCGAACACCGGGGCGCCCAGTTTCTTGCCTGCCAAGTCGGCCGGCGCTTTGATGCCCGATGTCTTGAGGGCAAACGCGGCGGCTGGCGTGTTGTTGTAAACCATCATGATGGCCACTGGTTTGTTCGGCGCATCCGGGTTGTTGGCGTGGAACTCCATCAGCGCGGCCATGTCGGCAAAGCCCAGGTCATAAGAGCCTGATGCCACCCGGGTGACCGTTCCGCCCGACCCGTTGCCGGCATCCACGCTCACGTCCAGGCCTGCTTGTTTGAAGTACCCCTTGGCCACTGGCTGCAAGAACAAGGCAGCAGGCCCCTCGAAGCGCCAATCGAGTTGGAATTTGATGGGGGTGGCGGCATGGCACAGGCTCACGCCAGCGATCTGGAGCAGGAGGACACGACGGAACAGCTTGGACAAAGTCATTTCACAGAACTCCACGATGGCAAAAGGGCATGCCCTGGCTACGCAAGAACTGTGCACAGCGCGTGCGCAAGCCTCAAGTAATGCCACTCAAATGCCGAAATGCGAAATACAGCGTGGTTCAGCCACAGGATGCGGGTGATTTTTCATGGCAACTCAAACTCAGTTTTCAAACCTCCAGGCCCTTGTCATTGATGACATGTCGGTGCAACAGACCACCTTGCGTGGTCAGTTGGGCCAGCTGGGCATCACCCGGGTCGATGTGGCGGCCAACGCGGAAGACGCCGCGC
Source organism: Aquabacterium sp. CECT 9606 (assembly GCF_918741295.1). Lineage (GTDB taxonomy): Bacteria > Pseudomonadota > Gammaproteobacteria > Burkholderiales > Burkholderiaceae_C > Aquabacterium. The sequence continues at coordinate 215,615 of NZ_CAKKNB010000003.1, read as the reverse complement.
GCCTGATCAAGAGCCGCCGCTACAACCTCATCCTGTGTGACTACAACCTGAACCAGAAAACCGACGGCCAGCAACTGTTCGAGCACCTGCGCGACAGCAACCTGCTGCCCGTGGACTGCCTGTTCTTCATGGTGACCGCAGAAAGCGCCTATGCCTCGGTGGCCGCCGCCACGGAGCACCACCCGGACGCCTACCTGCTCAAGCCGATCACCGCCAGCCACATCGAAGACCGCTTGAAGGCCTTGCTTGAAAAGCGCGATGCCCTGCTGCCCATCACCCAGAAACTTGCCAAAGAGGACCTTCTCGGCGCGGTGCAGGCTTGCGATCAGATCCTGAAGGCCGAGAACCGCTGGACCATGGCCGCCCTGCAGATCAAGGGCAAAACCCTGCTGCAACTGGGCAAGCACGAAGAAGCCAAGCAAACCTACCGCCAGGCGCTGGACAAGCGCGCCAACCTGGCCTGGGCGCAATTGGGCCTGGCGCGGGCGCACAAGGCGGCTGGGCAATTCGACCAGGCCAGGCAATTGGCGCAAGACATCATCCAGACCCCCGAAGGGGAAAAGAACGTGGCCGCCTATGACGTGGTGGCCGAATCGATGGACGCCCAGGGCGACGCGCAAGGCGCCATGTGGGTATTGCGCGATGCCGCCACCGTGGTGCCCTCAGCCCGCCGTCAACGACTGCTGGGCGAAAGCGCCTACCGCAATGGCGACCTGGACACCGCCAAGGAATGCATGCAAAAAGTGGCCAAAGCCACCCGCGGATCGGTGATCGCCCAGCCTCAGGACACCTTGTTGCTGGCCCAGGCCATGGTCGATCTGGGTGAATCAGCCGAAGCTTTGAAACTGCTGGCTGAAGGCAACACCCTGTACCGCAACCTGCCGGCCTTTGGCAGCGTGGCCCTGGCCATCCAGGTTCAGGCCCAGGTCAAGGCGGGCACGCCAGACGAGGCTGAAAAAACCCTCAAGCGCGCCCGCGAAACCCTGCGCAAGGGCAAGGCCGACTTTGCCACCATTGCCCTGGCCAAGGCCGAGCTGATGGCCGGGCACGAGGAAGAAGGCCTGGCCTTGCTGGCCACCGCCGTCAGCTCGGACCACGAGAACCCCAAAACCAAGCAGATGATCGGCAATGCACTGCGCGAGACAGGGCACGAAGACAAGGTCGACCGCATCATCAACACCGCATCGGCTGCCATGCAGACCCGCGTGCAAGACGCCCGCAAATTGCTGCGCGACAGCCAGATCGACGAGGCCGTGACGGCGATTGAAACCGCGGTGCGCGACTACCCCGAGAACACTGGCGTGTTGCTGCAGGCGGCCCAGATCAATTGCATGGCCCTGCGGCTGAAGAAGGAATACAACCAGGCCATGGTGGAGCGTGTCCGCTTGTACCTCAACCGCCTGGAACAGCTGCTGCCCGCCAATGACCGCGTGACCATGATGAAACGCTATTTCCGAGAGACCTTGGCCAGCATGGAACCTGCCTCGGCTGCCCACTGAGCCTGAACAAGAACACGATGGAAACCGCTTCTTTTGCCCTCATCGCGCATGATTTGAAGAATGCGCTGGGCGCCCTCGAGAGCGAGCTGGAAGCCTTGATCGACCAGCCGGACCCCGGCCTGGCACAAAGTGCCTACGTGCATTGCACCGAGCTGCGCCGGCAGTTCGTGCAGTTCCTGACCGTGTATGGCGCGGGCGATGGCCTGAAGGTGCACAGCGAAGACGAGTCACCGCTGGACATGCTCAAATCGTTGCAACACATCGCCGCGCTGAAGCGCCTCATCACGCCGGGCACCCCCAAGGTGAGCTTGGGCGATGCGCAGGCCATGCCTTCATTTTGGTACCTCGACCGGCGCTTGGTCTACATGGCCCTGGAAGCGGCCTTGCACAACGCCATGCGCTTCAGCAAGCAGCATGTGGTGCTGAGCGCGCGCCAGCAAGACGATTACCTGGTGCTGAGCATCGAGGACGATGGCCCCGGCCTGGGCGCCATCGATCCCTCCGACCAGTCCACCGGCCTGGGCACCGCCCTGTGCGAGGCCGTGGCCAAAGCCCACCGCTGCAACGGCCGCGAAGGCCGGGTCGCGCTGGTCAACCGCCCGCAAGGCGGCGCCAGTTTCGAGCTTTGGCTACCTTGAGGCTCAGGCCTCGCCCTTGACGCAGTCAACGTAGTAGCACAGCTCGCCAAACTCGTTCACCTGCGCCACAAGGCCATGCACATCGGTGGTGAAGCCGGGGAACATGCTGTTGAAGTCGCGGGCAAAGCGCAGGTAGTCCACGATCTTCTTGTTGAAGCGCTCACCCGGGATCAGCAAGGGGATGCCGGGCGGGTAAGGCGTCAGCAAGGCGGTCGTGACACGGCCTTCCAACTGCTCGATTTCAACGCGCTCGGTCTTGCGGTGCGCGATGTAGGCAAAGGCCTCGCTGGGCTTCATCGCAGGCTGCAGGTCCGACAGGTACATCTCGGTGGTCAGGCGCGCGATGTCGCTCTTGGCGTACATCTCGTGGATGCGCTGGCAAAGATCACGCAGGCCCATGCGTTCATAGATCGGGAACTTGGCGCAGAACTCGGGCAGCACACGCCACATGGGCTGGTTCTTGTCGTAGTCGTCCTTGAACTGCTGCAAAGCAGTCAACAGTGTGTTCCAACGGCCCTTGGTGATGCCGATGGTGAACATGATGAAGAACGAATACAAGCCGGTCTTCTCGACCACCACGCCGTGCTCGGCCAGGTACTTGGTGACGATGCTGGCGGGAATGCCGGTGTCGGCGAATTTGCCCGACAAGTCCAGGCCCGGGTTCACGATGGTCGACTTGATGGGGTCGAGCATGTTGAAGCCATCGGCCAGGTCGCCAAAGCCGTGCCACTTGGCATTGCCCTTGAGCATCCAGTCGTCGGGTGAGCCCACGTCGTCCTTGGTGAGCTTGTCGGGGCCCCAAACCTTGAACCACCAGTCCTTGCCGAACTCCTTGTCCACCTTGCGCATGGCGCGGCGGAAATCCAGCGCTTCTTTCAGGCTTTCTTCGACCAGGGCCGTGCCGCCGGGCGGCTCCATCATGGCCGCGGCCACATCGCACGAGGCGATGATGGCGTATTGCGGGCTGGTGGAGGTGTGCATCAGGTAGGCCTCATTGAAGAGGTGCGTGTCCAGCTTGGTGTTCTGCGCGTCCTGCACCAGCACTTGCGAGGCCTGGCTGATGCCGGCCAGCAGCTTGTGCGTGGATTGGGTGGCGTAGACCACGGCCTGCTTGGGGCGCACGCGGTCCTTGCCCATGGCATGGAACTCGCCATAAAAGCTGTGGAAGGCGGCGTGTGGCAACCAGGCTTCGTCGAAGTGGATGTTGTCGATCCAGCCGTCAAGCATGCCCTTGATGGTCTCGGTGTTGTAGAGCACGCCGTCGTAGGTGCTCTGCGTGATCGTCAGGATGCGCGGCTTGACCTTCTTCGGGTCCACGCCCTTGAGCAGCGGGTGGGCCTTGATCTTCTTCTCAATCGAAGCCTTGGTGAACTCGCTCTGCGGGATCGGACCGATCAGGCCGAAGTGGTTGCGCGTGGGCGTCAGGAACACAGGGATGGCCCCGGTCATGATGATCGCGTGGAGGATGGACTTGTGGCAGTTGCGGTCAACCAGCACCACATCGCCCGGCGCCACCGTGTGGTGCCACACCATCTTGTTGGAGGTGGACGTGCCGTTGGTGACGAAATAGCAGTGGTCGGCGTTGAAGATGCGTGCGGCGTTGCGCTCGGACGCAGCCACGGGGCCAGTGTGGTCCAGCAGTTGGCCAAGTTCTTCGACTGCGTTGCACACGTCGGCACGCAGCATGTTCTCGCCATAGAACTGGTGGAACATCTGCCCCACGGGGCTCTTCAAGAAGGCCACGCCGCCGGAATGCCCGGGGCAGTGCCAGGAGTAGGAGCCATCTTGCGCATAGTCCATCAGCGCCTTGAAGAAAGGCGGCGCCAGGGAGTCCAGGTAGCTCTTGGCCTCGCGGATCACGTGGCGCGCGAGGAACTCGGGCGTCTCCTCGAACATGTGGATGAAGCCGTGCAACTCGCGCAGGATGTCGTTGGGGATGTGCTGCGAGGTGCGCGTTTCGCCATACAGGTAGATGGGGATGTCGGCGTTCTTGAAGCGGATCTCGCTCACGAATGCGCGCAAAACCTTGAGGGCCGAATCGACCTCGCCTTTGGAGCCTGCGCCAAACTCTTCGTCGTCGATCGACAAGATGAAGGCGCTGGCCCGACTTTGCTGCTGCGCGAACTGCGACAGGTCACCGTAGTTGGTCACGCCCAGCACTTCGAAGCCCTCTTTCACGATGGCGTCGGCCAGGGCGCGGATGCCCAGTCCCGAGGTGTTCTCGGAGCGGAAGTCTTCGTCGATGATGACGATGGGAAAACGGAAACGCAGCATAGCCAAGACCCCTGTGGGCAAAGTCGGGCGGGCGCCCGGAAAAACGCGAAAGCGCGAAGTGTAGGACTTCTGCGGGCACTGTGGATGACAGTCGCATGAAAACCGCCACAGGCGCCGTACACTGCGCCCATGAGTGAGACAACACTGTGGTGGATTGCGGCCGGCGTGATCGTCGGGCTGGAGTTGTTGACTGGCACGTTTTACCTGCTGATGCTCGCCCTGGGCGCAGCGGCGGCGGCGATCAGTGCCCAACTGGGCCATCCCCTGTCCACCCAGATGCTGATGGCCGGCGCGGTGGGCGGCGTGGCCGCGCTGGGCTGGCACCTCAAGCGGCAACGCAGCCGCGACCAAGCCCAAAGCGAAGGCCGCGCCAACCCCGACTTGCACCTGGATCTGGGCCAGACGGTGGAAGTGGCGCAGTGGTCTCCTGACGGCCGTGCCCGCGTTCACTACCGCGGCGCCGAGTGGGACGCCCGCTACCTGGGCACCCCACCCGCCCAGCCTGGCGCGCACCGCATTCAGGCTGTTGAAGGCAACACCCTGGTCCTTGCCAAGATTTGAACCAACCGAAAGCCCCTGCACATGGAATTCGCCCTCGTCATCCTGGTTCTGGCCGTGATCTTTGTGGCCAAGTCGGTCAAGGTGGTGCCCCAGCAAAATGCCTGGGTGCTGGAGCGACTGGGCAAATACCACGCCACCCTCACACCCGGCCTGAACGTGGTGCTGCCCTTCGTCGACGTGGTGGGCTACAAGCACTCGCTCAAGGAAATCGCGCTGGACGTGCCCAGCCAGGTTTGCATCACCAAGGACAACACGCAGTTGCAGGTGGACGGCATCTTGTACTTCCAGGTGACCGACCCGATGCGGGCCAGTTATGGCGCCTCGAACTACGTGGTGGCCATCACCCAATTAGCGCAAACCACCTTGCGTTCGGTGGTGGGCCGCATGGAGCTGGACAAGACCTTTGAAGAGCGCGCCGTGATCAATACCGCCGTGGTCAATGCGCTGGACGAAGCCGCCTTGAACTGGGGCGTGAAGGTCTTGCGCTACGAAATCAAGGACCTGACACCACCGGTCGAGATCCTGCGCAGCATGCAGGCCCAGATCACGGCCGAGCGTGAAAAGCGTGCCTTGATCGCTGCCTCCGAGGGGCGCCGTCAAGAGCAGATCAACATCGCCACAGGCGAGCGCGAAGCTTTCATTGCCAGATCTGAAGGCGAAAAGCAGGCCGAGATCAACAAGGCGCAAGGTGAAGCAGCCGCCATCACCGCCGTGGCCGATGCCACCGCCGACGCCATCCGCAAGATCGCTGCGGCCATCCAGCAACCTGGTGGGCAAGACGCCGTGAACCTGAAGGTGGCCGAGAAAGCCGTTGAGGCTTATGCTCAGTTGGCCCAGAAGAACAACACGATGATCGTGCCCGGCAACATGAGCGAGGTCTCCGCCTTGATCGGTACCGCGATGACTCTGATGAAACGCAGCAACTGACCATCGATCATGGCCATTGACATCGCCAGCGCCCGCAATGTTCTGGGTGGCCCCCTGCGGGGCTGCTCATACGCGCCCGTGACCGGTTTTTTCCGGGACGGTTGCTGCCGCACGCGACGCGATGATGTCGGTCTGCACGTGGTCTGCGTCAAGGTGACGGCGGAGTTCCTGGCCTTCTCGGCCGCCCAGGGCAATGACCTGAGCACGGCCATCCCCGAGGCGCGCTTTCCGGGCTTGAAGCCGGGCGATCGTTGGTGCCTGTGCGCCAGCCGCTGGCTGGAGGCCTGGCAAGCCGGCATGGCGCCGCCTGTGGTGCTGGAGGCAACGCATGAACAGGCCCTGGAGGTGATCCCCATGGAGGCCCTCACCGCCCATGCCCTGGCCTCCGCCCGGCCTTTGGACGAATAGCCCGCTTTTTTTTGATTCAGCCGCGGTTGGCTTGTTCCAGCGGATCCAGCTCGCCCAGGTCGGTCACCACCGCCAGCCCGGTCTTGGTGGACACCCGCACCTGGTTGCGTCCCATGCGTTTGGCTTGGTACAAGGCCTCGTCGGCCCAACGGATCAGCGTTTCGGAGTTGCCGCCAATGGCCTGCGCCACGCCAGCCGAAATGGTCACCTTGGGCATCAGCACCCCGTCGTGGTGGACTTCCAGGTTCTCAATCGCCCGCCGGATTTGCTCCATGCGCAACACCGCATCGGCCTGTTCGCAACCTGGCAGCACCAGGGCCATTTCCTCGCCGCCATAACGGCAGGCAATGTCATAGCCCCGGATGCATTCCAGCAGGACACCCGCGACGGCCTTCAAGACCACATCGCCCGCATCATGGCCACGGCTGTCGTTGAACTGCTTGAAGTGGTCAATGTCGATCATGGCCAATGACACCACGCCATGGTCACGCCGCACGCGTTGCAGCTCGTTGCCCAGGCATTCGTCCATGAAGCGACGGTTGTGCAGGCCGGTCAGGGAGTCGGTCATGGCCTGGTCGTGCAAGGAATTGCGCAACATCAGGTTGCTCAGCGCCAGCTTCAGGGTTTCGGCGAACCGCACAGCGCGAGCCTGGACATCGGCCATGCGGTCATCGGCCACCCGGGTCTGCTGGCTGAACAGGTGCAGCGTGCCCACCGTTTCACCATGGGCCACCATGGGCACGCACAGATAGGGGCGAAGATCTTCACGGGGGATGCTCTTCAGGTGGACGCAGCACACGCCGTGGTCATGCCCATTGAAGGCGTGGGGCTTGCCACGGCGCATGCCCCAGCAGTCGCGGGCCAGGAAATGCTGCTCCGCCTGTGAGGGCGCCCGCCCCCAAGAGGCACCGATTTGCAACTGGTTGCCACCAGGCTGAGTGGCCGCCAGCCACCCAGACCAGCCCGGAAACAGCCGCTCACAAGCCTGGCGGATGATGCTGAAGGCCTCATCGAGGTTGTCGGCAGCGTGCAACATGTCGCTGGCCTCTTGCACCACCACGCCTTCGTCCTGCGCAGCACGCAGTTCTTGCACCATTTCATGAAGGCGCCGACGCTGCACGGCGGCTTCCAGCTCGGCTTGCTTGCGCGCGTCGATGTCGATGAAATAACCACGTCGCTCGGAATGCGAACGGTCGATGGTGCTGTTGTACAGATGCCAGCGGTAACTGCCATCGGCCATGCGCAACCGGGCTTCGAACTCGACCTGCATTTCATCCGCACTGTTCATGGCCTCGACGAAGCGGTCTTTCAGCAACCGCGAGTCGTCCGGGTGAACGATGGACATGGTGTTGGACAGGCTGGTCAAGGCCGCTGGCTCGTAACCCCACAGCTTGCGCACATTGGTGGACACGTAAACGAATTTGGAGGTGCCATGGGCATATTGCGCGCGGATCATGACCACGGGCCCCGTGGCGAACATCTCACGCTCCTCGTGCAGGGCCAGGCGCATCAGCCAGCTTTGGTGAACGTCGATCAGGCTGCCATGCACTTTGGCAGGCTGGCCCTGGGCGTCACGCGCAACGATGCGGGCTTTGCACAACACCCAGCGCCAGTCATCACCCGACACCTTGAAGCGAAAGCGCAACTCGTAGCGCGGCGAAGTGCCACTCAGGTAGTCCTTCAACTGTGCACAAGCCTGCTCCACCTCGTCGGGGTGGATCAAATCGCGCCACTGCTGTTGGCTGAACAGGCGCGACTCGACGCCTGCGTCCGGTGAGGTCTGCGGCAAGCGGCCATCCACCCTCACCTTGCCTGACGGCACATCCACCTCGAAGAAGCTCACATCGGCGGTTTCGAATATGAACTGCCGTTTGGCCTCGCTCTGGGCCAGCAAGGCATGAACCCCCGCTGACTGCTCATCCCCGCGCTGGCGATGGCGGCGAACGCCAAACCAGGCCAGTCCGTGACCGAGCGCACCCCCCAAAACCAGCAGAAGCAAAGCCGCCAATGTCCAGATGAACGATTCAGATCCCAACAAGCCCACTCTCCCAGTGCCCGGCCAGTATCGACGTCTTCGGCCCTTTCCTAGCGCAAACCCTTATCGCAAACTGTGGAATTTCTCACGCTGCAGAGAAATAGTGCTTGATGCCGGCCAGGATCATCTCGACCGCAATAGCGCACAGCACCAGGCCCATGAGCTTTTCAATCGCGGTGACGACCGACTCGCCCAGCCAGCGGTGCAAGGGTTGGCTGGCCAACAGCACGACCGCACACACGCCGACGGCTGCGGCCAGGGCTGCGATCCACTCGGCCAACTGGGCGGGTTGGCGCGAGGCGAGCAGCAGCACCGTGGCCATGGCCGAAGGGCCGGCCAACAAGGGCACGGCGATCGGGAACAAAAAAGGCTCGCGACCTGACTCCGTGGATGACGGCGCGGCTTCTTCATCGAACAACCGGCGGCCCGAGGCAAAGATGATGCGGATGGACAGCAGCAGCAAGATCACGCCCCCGGCCACTTCCAGCGAGCGCTCGGACAGGCGCATCAGCGCCAGGAAGGTGCGGCCGCCCAGCATGAAGGCCAGCAACACGCCAAAGGCCATGCAGGCCTCGCGCAAGGCCACCCAGACCCGCCTTTGCGGGGCCACCCCGCGCATCACCGAGATGAAGATCGGCAAAGTGCCAAAGGGATCAAGCACCAGGAGCAGCAAGATGAACGCCGACGTGATCGTGTGGCTCATGCCAACGATTGTGCGCCGGCTCAGTCGTCCGTGTTGGGGTCCAGGCCGGGGAAGAGCACCGAGGTGTAGCCAAAACGGGAAAAGTCGCGGATGCGCATGGGATACAGCTTGCCGATCAGGTGATCGCACTCATGCTGAACCACCCGCGCGTGGAAGCCTTCGGCTTCTCGGTCGATGGGCTGGCCGAACTGGTCGAAGCCGGTGTAGCGGATGTGCGCCAGGCGGGGCACGACACCGCGCAGGCCAGGCACCGACAGGCACCCCTCCCAGCCCTCTTCCTCGTTGGTGGACAAGGGGATGATCTGGGGGTTGATGAGCACGGTTTGGGGCACGGGCGGTGCATCCGGGTAGCGCTCGGAGCGCGTCACCCCGAAGATCACCACCGCCAGGTCAACCCCGATCTGGGGAGCGGCCAGGCCCGCGCCCTGGGCGGCCGCCATGGTGTCGAACATGTCGGCGATCAGAGCGTGCAGTTCGGGGGTGTCGAAATGCTCGACCGGCTGGGCCACGCGCAAAAGACGCGGGTCGCCCATCTTGAGGATCTCACGCACGGCCATCTTGGATGCTTCCTGGGTCGATGTTCAACAAAGCCAGCAGCCCGTCCTGGTCAAGGATGGTCAAGCCCAGTTCCTGGGCCTTGTCCAGCTTGCTGCCGGCTTCGGCCCCGGCCACCACATAGGTGGTTTTCTTGGACACGGAACCGGCCACTTTGCCGCCCTGGGCTTCGATCAGCGCCTTGGCCTCTTCGCGGCCCAGGCTGGGCAAGGTGCCGGTGAGCACGAAGGTGCGGCCGGCTTGGGGCAAGGCCTCCTGCGCCGTCTGGGCGGGTTCGTGCTCGGGCCAGGTGATGCCCACGGCGCGCAGTTGCTCGACCACCTCGCGGTTGTGAGGCTGATCAAAGAAAGTGCGGATGCTGTGCGCCACGATCGGGCCGACATCGTTGACGGCCAAGAGTTGCTCTTCGGTGGCGTCCATCAGCGCGTCGATCTTGCCGAAGTGCTTGGCCAGGTCCTTGGCCGTGGCCTCGCCCACATGGCGGATGCCCAGGCCGAACAAGAAGCGCGGCAAAGTGGTGTGCTTGCTTTTCTCCAGCGCGCTCACGATGTTCTGCGCGCTTTTGTCGGCCATGCGGTCCAAGGCGGCCAGTTTGGCCACGCCCATCTTGTAGAGCTCAGGCAAGGTGCGCACCAGGCCGCCATCCACCAGCTGGTCGACCAGCTTTTCACCCAGGCCTTCGATCTCGACGGCGCGCCGTTGGGCAAAGTGCAACAGTGCCTGCTTGCGCTGAGCGGCACAGAACAGGCCGCCCGAGCAGCGGTGGTTCATCTCGCCCGGCTCACGCTCCACCGTGCTCTGGCAAATGGGGCAATGCCTTGGCATGCGGAAGTTGGGCACGTAGCTGGCGCGGGGCACGGCCGAGACCACACTGACCACCTCGGGGATGACATCGCCAGCGCGGCGCACGATCACTGTGTCGCCCACCCGCACGCGCTTGCGGCGCAACTCGAACAGGTTGTGCAAGGTGGCGTTGGTGACGGTGACGCCGCCCACGAACACCGGCTTGAGCCGGGCCACGGGCGTGAGCTTGCCGGTGCGGCCCACCTGGATGTCGATGGCTTCGACCTGCGTGAGTTGCTCTTGCGCGGGGTATTTGTGGGCCACGGCCCAGCGCGGCTCCCGGCTCACAAAGCCCAGGCGCTCTTGCAGATCGCGGCGGTTCACTTTGTAGACGATGCCATCGATGTCGAAAGGCAGTTGGTCGCGCTTGGCACCGATGGTCTGGTGAAAAACCACCAAGCCATTTGGGCCATCGGCACCCTGGGCCACCATGCGTTCATCGCTCACCGGCAAGCCCATGGCCTGCAAGGCATCCAGCATGGCGCTGTGCGTGGGCGGCACGGCCCAACCCTTCACATCCCCCAGGCCATAGGCAAAGAAACTCAATGGCCGCTGAACCGTGATGTTCGGGTCCAGCTGGCGAACCGCGCCTGCGGCCGCATTGCGTGGGTTCACGAAGGTCTTGCCGCCCGACTCGCGCTGGCGCTCATTGAGCTTGTCAAAGTCATCGCGGCGCATGTAGACCTCGCCGCGCACCTCCAGCACCTCGGCTCTCGTGCCTTTCAGCCGGTGCGGAATCTGGCGGATCGTGCGGATGTTCTGGGTGACGTCTTCCCCCACCTCGCCATCGCCGCGTGTGGCCGCCTGCACCAGCAAGCCATTTTCATAGCGCAGGTTGATGGCCAGGCCATCGAACTTCAACTCGGCGCCGTATTCCACCGGCGGGTCTGATTCGGTCAGGCCCAGCTCGCGGCGAACGCGCGCGTCAAAGGCCAGGGCACCCGTGGCTTCGGTGTCGGTCTCGGTGCGGATGGACAGCATGGGCACGGCGTGGCGCACCGGCGTGAAGCCCTCCAGCACCTGACCCAGCACGCGTTGCGTGGGCGAATCAGGGGTGCGCAACTCGGGGTGAGCTTCTTCCAGGGCCTCAAGCGCCTGGAACAGACGGTCGTATTCCGCATCGGGGATCTGCGGGGCATCCAGGGTGTAGTACTGGTGCGCGTGGTGCCGAAGTTGCTCTCGCAGCTGCGCGATGCGTTCGGCCACGGATTCATCGTTCGGCATGGCCGAGTTCTCCACACCCATCGATCAGCTGAACAAGCGCCGCGCTGCTGCCGAGCCGGCCGCCAGATCGCGCGTGGCCAGGGCCTCGTACAGGCGTTGCAACTCGCCCTCGATGGACGCGAACGCCGCCGGCGAAAACGGCTGGCCCTGGTCATCGGCCATCATGGCGTCCAGGCCGAGCGACAAGGCTTGCCCCGCCGCACACCAGGCGTTGAAAGGCGCGCCCTCCGCGGCCGTCTGAGGCACGTCAAACGACAAGATCAGCTCACGCAAGGTGGCCTGGTCCTGGTCTTCGGCGAAAGCGGCCTGGGCGTCGAACTGCAAGGTCAGCACGGGCGGCGCACCCTCTTCCGCCGATGGCATCACGAAGCGGCCCGGCAAGGCGCCCGGCATGAAGCCATGGCGCGCAGCCTGTTGTTGCACATAGCCGATCGACCAAGCGCTGCCCTGGGCATACAGGCGCAAAGCCAGTTGGGCATCGTGGGCGCTGGCGAAACTGTCCAGCTCTTTGGCCCGCGCGACCACGTCCAGCATGTCGGGGAACTCGACCGAGGCGCCCATGGCATCGGCACAAGCCTGCACCTTCTGCACGAACTCGGAGTATTCGATCTCGTTGAGACCACCAGTGCGGTTGGCCAGCAGCACGCCGGCCTGCAGCTCGCTGTAGACCACGCCAAGCTGGGGCGCTTCCCATTCGCTGCAATCAACGCGCAGGCCTTCGATCATGAAGGGCTTGCTGCCAGCGCGGCGCGTGGTCGGCAGGTGCAGCAGCACGTTGTCACCGCTCACCGGCGTGTCGATGGTCAAGGTGGCGATGGCGTCGATCAGGGCGTCCAGCTTGGGCTGATTGCGCTTGACGGGTGGCGGCAGGTTGATCGCGCCAGCGTCGCGCTCATCGAGCGTGGGTTCGCCAGGCAGGGTGTCGCCCATCTCGGTGGGGATGGTGTCGGCCTCGGAGCGATCAATGGTGCCGGTGCCCAAGGGCTCGAGCGCGGCACGCCGGGGCTGGCGCGCGGCGTTCTTGCGGGCGGTCCAGGCGCCATGGGCCACGAATGCCGCGAGGACCAGGCCGCCCAACAGGGCCAGATACAAGGTGAGTGAGTTGTTCATGGGGAATGTGTTGGGTTCTGCGTCGCTTCGCTCAGGCGGCCTGGGCCATCGAGAAGGCGGCCTCCATGTCGACGGCGACGATGCGGGATACGCCCTGCTCCTGCATCGTCACCCCGATCAACTGCTCGGCCATTTCCATGGCGATCTTGTTGTGCGAGATGAACAGGAACTGCGTGCCACTGGACATTTGTTTGACCAGCTTGGCGTAGCGCTCGGTGTTGGCGTCGTCCAGCGGCGCATCGACTTCGTCGAGCAGGCAGAAAGGCGCGGGATTGAGCTGGAAGATGGCGAACACCAGGGCAATCGCCGTGAGTGCTTTCTCGCCACCCGACAAAAGATGGATGGTGCTGTTTTTCTTGCCGGGCGGGTGGGCCATGACCTGCACGCCCGCGTCAAGGATTTCATCGCCGGTCATGACCAGCTTGGCCGTGCCACCACCAAACAACTCGGGGAACATGCGGCCGAAGTGCTCGTTGACGGTGTTGAAAGTGCCCGCCAGCAGGTCGCGGGTTTCAATGTCGATCTTGTGGATCGCGTCTTCGAGGGTGTTGATGGCATCGAGCAGGTCGGCCATTTGCGAGTCCAGGAAGCCCTTGCGCTCGCGGGCCGCGGTCAATTCATCCAGCGCGGCCAGGTTGACGGCGCCCAGGGCGTTGATCTCGCGCTGGATGCGGTCGATCTCAGATTGCAGGCCGTGCAGCTTGACGTTGCCTTCCTGGATTTTCTGGGCCAGGGCTTCCAGATCGACCTCGGCGGCGGTGAGCTGCTCCATGTACTGGGCACCGCCCAGCGATGCGGCCTGCTCTTCCAACTGCAGCTTGGTGATCTGGTCGCGCAGCGGTTGCAGGCTGCGTTCGAACTCCAGGCGTTGCTCGTCGGCACGGCGCAGTTGGATGGACAATTCGTCGTAACGGCTGCGGGTCTGGCCCAGGGCGGCTTCCTTTTCCAGCTTGACGGCCAGGGCCTCGTCCAGGCCGGTGCCGGCGGCCGCTTCGCTCAATTTGGCGTGTTCTTCGTGCAGCGTGACGGCGCTGGCCTCGTTGGCCTGGATCTGCTGCACAGCCGTTTCAATCCCGCGCTGCAGCTCTCCCCGACGGGCCGACATGCTGCGGGCGCTGAACTGGGCCTCTTGCGCCTGGCGTTCCAAGGCGCGTGATTGCTCACGGGCCTGGTTCAGCTTGCGCTCGGCCTCGATCACGGCCTCTTCCAGTTGCGCGTGGCGCTCCTGCGCATCGGCCAGCGACAGGTCCAGCTCTTCGAAGCGGGCTTCGCCGGTGGCGCGGCGCTCGTTCAAGTCTTCCAATTGGCCATCGATCTCGGCCACTTCGGAGGCGATCTGTTCGCGGCGGGCATTGCTTTGTTGCGCTTGCTGCGTCAGGCGCAGCACTTCCACCTGCAGTTGGTGCGTGCGTTGCTGCAGCTCGCTGGTGTCGCGGCGCGCGCTGACCAGGCGCTGCGAGGCATCCGTGTAAGCCGCTTCGGCACGGATCAAGGCGGCGCGAGATTCGTCGACCAGGATGGCCTGGGCGCGCACCTGCTTCTCCAGGCTCTCGATCTCTTGCGCGCGGGCCAGCATGCCGGCCTGTTCCGAATCGGGCGCATAGAAGCTGACAGCGAACTGGCTGACCGTGTGGCCAGCCTTGGTCATGATGACCTCGCCGTGCGTCAGCTTGCCGCGCGCGGCCAGGGCTTCTTCCAGGCTGCCGGCGGTGTAGACGCCTTCCAGCCAGTCGTTCAGCAAGGCCTTCAGGCCGTCGTCTGACAAACGCAGCAGGTCGGACAGGCGCGGCAGCGTCTGGTGCGTGTTGGCGATCTGGCCCGAGGGCGGGCTGTAGAAGGCCAGCTTGGCGGGCGGTGCATCGTTCTCGAAGGCACGGACGGTTTCGACGCGGCCCACCTCCAGCGCGGACAGGCGCTCACGCAGGGCCGATTCCAGCGCGTTTTCCCAACCGGGTTCGATGTGGATCTTGGTCCACAGGCCGGGCAAGCCATCCAGGCCATGTTTGGCCAGCCAGGGTTTGAGCTTGCCTTCGGTCTGCACCTTCTCTTGCAGGGCACGCAGGGCCTCCAGGCGAGCGGTCAGCTCAGATTGCTTGCTGGCCTGGGCATTGGCGTCGCTCTGGCGCTCCTTGCGGGCCTCGTCCAGTGCGGGCACCGAATCGGTCAGCTCGCCCAGTTGGGCCTCGGCCACAGCCAGGTCTTCCTGGCCCGCTTCCAACTGGCGGGTCAGTTCGGTCAGCCGCAACTCGTCGGGCGCGGCCAGGGTCTGCTTTTCAGCAACCAGGCGCTCGCGCCGCAGGTTGAGCTGGCGCGCTTGATCGTCGATGTTGCGTGATTCGGCGGCCAGCAACTGGATCTGCTGCTGCACCTGCCCAGCCACGCCTCGTTGCTCATTCGCTTTTTGCGAAGCAGTGCGCACGGTGTCTTCAAAGGTCGGCACATTGGCCGTCAGCTCTTCAGCCTGCGCGGCCAGGATCTCGGCCTGCTCTTCGGCAGCGGCCATGCGCTCGGCCAGGGTTTCCAGCTCTTCCTCGGCCGACACCTTGCGGTCGGCCCATTGGTCGTTCTGGCCTTTCAACTCGGCCAGACGTTGCTCAACTTTTTGACGACCCTCTACAACGTAGCGGATGCGCTCTTCCAGCCGGCTGACTTCGAGGTTGGCCTCGGCCAAGGCGCCTTGCGCCGTGTGCAGCTCGTCGCTGGATTCGTAGTGCGCCTGGCGCACATGTTCCAGCTCGGCCTCGACCTGGCGCAACTCGGCCATGCGGCCTTCCAGCGCATTGGTCGCACCCAGGATGTCCTGCTTGATGCGCGACTCTTCGGTTGACGCATCGCGGTGCTTGAGGAACCAGAGCTGGTGCAGCTTCAAGGTGCCCTGCTCTTGCAGCCCGTTGTAGCGGGTGGCGACCTCGGCCTGGCGTTCCAGTTTCTCAAGGTTGTTGTTCAGCTCGCGCAGGATGTCGTCCACGCGGGTCAGGTTCTCGCGCGTGTCCTTCAGGCGGTGCTCGGTCTCGCGGCGGCGTTCCTTGTACTTGGACACGCCAGCCGCTTCTTCCAGGAACAGGCGGAGCTCTTCAGGCTTGGATTCGATGATCCGGCTGATGGTGCCCTGCCCGATGATGGCGTAGGCGCGTGGCCCCAGGCCTGTGCCCAGGAACACGTCCTGCACATCGCGGCGGCGCACCGGCTGGTTGTTGATGAAGTAGCTGGAGGTGCCGTCGCGGGTCAGCACGCGCTTGACGGCGATCTCGGTGAACTGGTTCCACTGCCCGCCGGCCCGAGCGTCTTCATTGCTGAACACGAGTTCGACACTGGATCGGCTCGCCGGCTTGCGGTTGCCCGAACCATTGAAGATCACATCCTGCATGGACTCGCCACGCAGCTCGGATGCTTTCGATTCGCCCAGCACCCAGCGCACCGCGTCCATGATGTTGGACTTGCCGCAGCCATTGGGCCCCACCACCCCCACCAACTGCCCGGGCAGCTGGAAGGTGGTCGGCTCGGCGAATGACTTGAAGCCAGACAGCTTGATCGAATTCAGGCGCATGCGTGTTGAGTCGACTAAGTCATTGATTTATAAGAAAAAACACGCAAAACAGCGCATTCATTCGGGTCTGGGATGATAGCATCGGCGCTTCCCCAGATTTCCCTCCTACCGCAGCTCACCATGGCCAAGAAAGCCCCTTCCGTCCGCGCCGCCAAGAGCGCCACCGCCGACACCATCACCGTGGGTGAACGCGCCAAGCCCGCCACCCCGCCTTCGGCCGCCACCCGCAAGCTGGATGTCTTCCCCAATCCCGCCCCCCAGCGCGATTACGTCATCCAGTTCCAGATCCCGGAATTCACGTGCTTTTGCCCGCTGACGGGCCAGCCTGATTTCGCCCACTTCACCATTGAGTGCATCGCCGACAAGCTGTGCATCGAGCTGAAGAGCCTGAAGATGTACATGTGGAGCTACCGCAACGACGGCGCCTTCCATGAAAAAGTCACCAACGCCATCCTGGACGACTTCGTCAAGGCCATCCAGCCACGCTACCTGCGCATCACCGCCAAGTGGTACGTGCGCGGCGGCATCTACACCAATGTGGTGGTTGAGCACCGCAAAAAAGGCTGGAAGCCTTTGCCCAAGGTGGAACTGCCCCAACACTCGGCTGAATCCGGCATGCTGGGTTGATTTAGTCACGTTGATGGCCCGATTGCGGGGCCGTCGGTGTAACACAATGTCAAGAATGGCTGTCATCTGCCGATAGCCCAGAGGCAACCCCTCCACTTGATGAAACCACCTTCTTGGCAGACACCATGGCTTGACTGGGCACTTGGGCGGCAACAGCCCACGCGGCGCTATGTGCTGCTGGTGCTGGCCACCTTGCAGTTGTATGCCGTCACGATTGGCATCCTGCTGCATTCGGTTCACCTTGGCCTGCTGGATCAACGCATGGCCAACAGGCTGATCCTGTGCGGCGCCATCACCTTCGTGGCAGTTTTCACACTGGTGCGTTCAGGCTGGAGCCTGCGGCTCAAAGACCCGGTAATGGCCTTCCCACATGCCTTGGCCAGCAACGGCATCTGCGTGCTGGCCTTCATGCAATTGGGTGACCACCGTAGCAACGTGCTCATCATCATCAGCCAGACCATCGTGGCGGCGATGTTCCGGCTCAAACCCGCTCGCGTGCTCTTGCTGGGCGCCTTGACCGTCGGCATGCTGGCCATGGCCACCATCATCTTGACCTTGTACGACCCGGCTCGCTACCCCGTCACCAAGAGCTGGGCCATCCTGGCGGTGGGCGGATCCGCCCTTCTCATGCTGTCGCTGGTGGGCAAATGGATCTCCGACATCGGCGTGAAGCTGGGGCGGCAAACCAAGGAGCTGGGCGACGCAGTGCGCACCGTGGAGCAAATGGCCACCACCGACATGCTCACCGGCCTGCTGAACCGCCGCGTGGTGACCGATCTGGCCGAGGCCGAGTTGAAACTGATGGAACGCACCGGCGCACCCATGTGCGTGGCCCTGATCGACCTGGACCATTTCAAGGACATCAACGACCGGTTTGGCCACCACGCCGGCGACACGGCGCTCAGGGGCTTTGCCCAATGCACCACCCCGCAATTGCGGCAGGTCGACAAGCTGGCGCGCTGGGGCGGTGAAGAGTTCCTGCTCCTGCTGCCCCAGTTGACCCAAAACGAAGCCCTGACCGCGCTGGAGCGCCTGCGCCAAACGGTCGAGACCCTTGTTTTCAAAGACCATGCCCTGATGCAGCTGACTTTCTCGGTCGGTATCGCCCAGGCGCAGCCTGGTGAAAGTCTGGAGCACTTGGTGGACCGGGCCGATCAGGCGGTCTACGAGGCCAAACGGCAGGGCCGCAACCGCTGTGTACTGGCCGCATCGCCCCCCGCCCGCGCCGAACCCACTGCCGAGACCTTGGCATGAGCGAACCACGCTCAGCCCACTTGCCGGAAGACGACCCGCTGCTGGATGGGGTCAGCCGGCTGGTGGCCTTCATCTTCGGACCGGACCGCGTCACGCGCTCACGCACGGTGGCCATCTTGCTGTGCGCCCTGATGTATGTGATTTGCTGCTGGGCGGCCTCGTATGTGGCGGACATCGGCCTGATCAAGGCCTTCGCGCCGGGTTTGTTGATGGCCACCACCTTTCCGGCCTATGCCGTGTTTTTCGGGCTGGTGCGCAGCGGTAAAACTCGTCAGCTCAAAGACCCTGCGCTGATGATCCCGCAGAATGTCTTCGCGCTGCTGGCCATTGGTTTCGCCTACACCGCACTGGGCCCGTTCGATCGGGGCCTGGTCATGGTGCTGATCGCCCTGGTCATGGTCTTTGGCATGTACACCCACACCCCCAAGCAATCCGTGGTGGTCGGCCTGGCCGCCATGTTGATGTTGGGCGCCTGCATGGGCGTGCTGTCGCATGTGGACCCCAACTACTACCCACCCAAGCTCGAGTTGATCCGCTTTGAGCTGTTGCTGGGCACCATGCCACCCTTGATCTTCACGGCGTACAAGATTTCAAGCTGGCGCAATCGGCTCTTCAAGCAGCGCACTGAACTCAAAGCCGCCTTGGAACAGGTTCAGCAATTGGCTACCCACGATTCGCTGACCGGCCTGTACAACCGGCGCCACATGCAAGAAAAGCTTGAAAATGCCGTGATGCGCTTTGACCGCTATGGCGAGCGCTTCACCGTGGTGTTGATCGACCTGGACCACTTCAAGCAGGTCAACGACCGCCACGGGCACCGGGTGGGCGACGACAGTTTGAGCTCGTTTGCCAAAGCTTCATTGGCCGTGCTGCGCGACACCGACACCATCGCCCGCTGGGGTGGCGAAGAATTCTTGATCCTGATGCCCAATACCAGCCAGGAAAAAACCCTGGTTGCCTTGGAAAGGCTGCGCACCGCCATGGCCAGTTGCACCCTATCGGCCTCCGTGCCAACCCTGCGCATCACTTTTTCAGCGGGTGTGGCCGTTCACGACAGCATCACGGCCTTGAGCCAGACCATTGAGCGTGCTGATCAAGCCCTGTACGAAGCCAAGAAGACCGGCCGAGACCGGGTTGTCATCGCACCACCGCCCAAGCGTTGACCCCTTTCCGCGCTAACCCGTGCCACCGGCAGGCCCAGGGGCTGGGATAATCCCCCGCATGAACCCTTTGCTGTCCAAACTGCAGCCCTACCCTTTCGAGCGGCTGCGACAACTCACTTCGGGCGTGCAGCCCAACCCTGCCTTGCGTGCCATCAGCCTGGGCATTGGCGAGCCCAAGCACCCCACGCCGGCCTTCATCAAGCAGGCACTGACCGATGCGCTGGATGGACTGGCCAGCTACCCCGCCACGGCCGGCGAGCCCGCGCTGCGCGAATCCTGCGCGCGCTGGATGCAACGTAGGTATGGGCTTTCGATCGATCCAGCCACGCAAATCCTGCCGGTCAATGGCTCGCGAGAGGCGCTGTTTGCGCTCGCCCAGACCGTGATCGACCCGGGTCAACATGCCACTGAAGGCGGCCCCACGGTGGTCTGCCCCAACCCCTTCTACCAAATCTACGAAGGTGCGGCGCTGCTGGCCGGCGCCCGTGTCGTGTTCGCCAATTCCGATCCAGCGCGCAATTTCGCAGCCGACTGGTCCAGCATCCCCGAATCGACTTGGGCGACTACCCAGCTGCTGTATGTTTGCTCGCCGGGCAACCCCACGGGCGCGGTCATGCCGCTGGACGAATGGGCCAAGCTGTTTGAACTGAGCGACCGGTTCGGCTTCGTCATCGCCTCCGACGAATGCTATTCAGAAATCTACTTCCGCGAAGGGCCAGGCGCCGCACCGTTGGGTGGGCTGGAAGCCGCCGCCAAACTGGGCCGCGGCGATTTCAAGAACCTGATCGCGCTGACCAGCCTGTCCAAGCGCTCCAACGTGCCCGGCCTGCGCTCGGGTTTCGTGGCCGGGGACGCCGAGCTGATCAAGGCATTCTTGCTCTACCGCACCTACCACGGCAGCGCCATGAGCCCTTCCGTGCAACGTGCCAGCGCGGCCGCCTGGGACGACGAAGCCCATGTCGTGGAAAACCGCGCCCTGTACAGGCAGAAGTTCGAGCAGGTGACCCCCATCCTGGCCGAGGTGATGGACGTGGCCCTGCCCGACGCCAGCTTCTACCTCTGGGCCGGCATCCCGTCGCACATTGGTGGCGGCAGCGACGAGTGGTTCGCGAAAGAACTGCTGGCTCAATACAATGTGGCCGTTCTGCCAGGCAGTTACCTGGCCCGCGAATCGAATGGCATCAACCCCGGCGCAGGCCGTGTCCGCATGGCCCTGGTCGCTGGCGTGGACGAATGCCTTGAAGCCGCGCAACGCATCCGCGCCTTCATCCAGTCTTTCTGATTTTTACTTTCTTGATTGTTCCAAGCATGACTACCCAAGCACTCCAAACCACCATCGACAACGCCTGGGAACAGCGCACCACGCTGTCCGCGACCGCGGCCCCCGCCGAAGTGCGCGATGCCGTCAACCACATCATCGACCAGCTGGACGGCGGCAAACTGCGCGTGGCCGAGAAGATCGATGGCGACTGGGTGACCCACCAGTGGATCAAGAAGGCCGTGCTGCTGAGCTTCCGCCTGAACGACAACGTGCCCATGGGCGACGGCCCCCTGCAGTTCTTCGACAAGGTGCCCACCAAGTACGCCGGCTGGACCGACGAACAGCTGCGAGCCAGCGGCGTGCGCGTGGTCCCGCCCGCCGTGGCCCGCCGCGGCAGCTTCCAGGCCAAGAACGTGATCCTGATGCCCTCTTACGTCAACATCGGCGCCTATGTCGATGAAGGCGCCATGGTCGACACCTGGGCCACGGTCGGCTCCTGCGCCCAGATCGGCAAGAACGTGCACCTGTCCGGTGGCGTCGGCATTGGCGGCGTGCTCGAACCCCTGCAAGCCAACCCCACCATCATCGAAGACAACTGCTTCATCGGCGCGCGCTCGGAAGTGGTCGAAGGCGTGATCGTGGAAGAGAACTCGGTGATCTCCATGGGCGTGTACATTGGCCAAAGCACCAAGATCTATGACCGCGCCACGGGTGAAGTGACCTACGGCCGCATCCCCGCCGGTTCGGTCGTGGTCAGCGGCAACCTGCCCAGCGCCGATGGCAAGTACTCCCTGTACTGCGCCGTCATCGTCAAGCGGGTTGATGCGCAAACACGCTCCAAGACCAGCATCAACGATCTGCTGCGCGCCTGATAAAAAACCGATCCCCAAGGAGACACTTGATGAGTGAAGGCAATCTGGAACGAGTCCTGCGTTTGATGGCTGAAAAGAAGGCCTCGGACGTCTTCCTCTCGGCCGCCACGCCCATCCTCATCAAGCTCCACGGACAGATCCTGCAACTGACCGACCAGCCGCTCAAGCCATCGCAGCCACGCCAGTTGCTGGCCGAGATGCTCTCGCCCACGCAGATGGAAGAGCTGGACGACACGGGCGAGTTGAACGTCGGTTTGACGATCCCGGGCGTGGCGATTTTCCGGCTCAGTGCGTTCAAGCAACGTGGCTCGATCGCGGCGGTATTCCGGCACATTCCCTCCGAGATCCCACCGCTTGAGACCCTGAACCTGCCCGACATTTTGTCGTCGTTGGTGATGGAAAAGCGCGGCCTGATCATCCTGGCCGGTGCCACCGGCTCGGGCAAGAGCACCACCTTGGCGTCGATGCTGGAGTTGCGCAACCAGCGCATGACGGGTCACATTCTGACGATCGAAGACCCGATGGAATTCTTGTTCTCGAACAAGAAGTCGGTGGTCAACCAGCGTGAAGTGGGCCGTGACACGGCCTCGCTGCAAGTGGGTTTGCGCAACGCCCTGCGCCAGGCGCCGGATTGCATCCTGATCGGCGAAATCCGCGACCGTGAAACCATGACGGCGGCCATCTCGTATGCGCTGTCGGGCCACTTGGTGCTGTCCACGCTGCACGGCAACAACAGCTATCACGCGCTGGGCCGCATCCTGTCGTTCTACACACCAGAGTCGCGCCCGGCTTTACTGAGCGACCTGGCCTCGGGCCTGAAGGCCATCGTGTCGCAACGCTTGTTGCGCGCCACAGCGGGCGGCCGCATCCCCGCAGTCGAAGTCTTGCTCAACACCAAGCTGGTGTCAGAGTTGATCGAGCGCGGCGACTTCACCGGCGTGAAAGAAGCCATGGAAAAGTCCATGGCCGAAGGCTCGCAAGCGTTTGAGCACGACATCGCCCGCCTGATTGGCGAAGGCCTGATCACGCGCGAAGAAGGTCTGGCCAATGCCGACTCACCCACCAACCTGATGTGGCGCCTGCAGAACGACCAAGGGGCCTCGTCCAAACTCACGGCCAAGGTGGAAGACTCCGAAGAAGGCCCCTCCTTCACCGAGATCACGCTGGATGTGAACAACGACGACCGCCACAGCGGTTTCGGGACCACCCGCTTCTAAGCTTTCTTTATACCCAGGCCTTGCCATGACCGCCACCTTGCGCCTGACCGAGGCGCTGATTGCCCGCTCCTCCGTCACCCCTCACGATGGCGCTTGCCAGGCCTTGTTCATTGAACGCCTGCAAGCCTTGGGCTTTGAATGCCACACGCTGACCTTTGGGCCGACCGATGCGCCAGTCACCAACCTGTGGGCCATCAAGCGCGGCCAGGGGCATGCCAACGGCGCGCCCACCCTGGTGTTTGCCGGGCACACGGACGTGGTCCCCACCGGCCCACTGGACCAATGGACCAGCCCGCCCTTCGTGCCCACCCACCGCGACGGCATGCTCTATGGCCGAGGCGCCGCCGACATGAAAACCTCGCTGGCCGCCATGCTGGTGGCCACCGAAGAATTCGTCGCCAGCCATGCACAGCACCAAGGCAGCATCGCCTTTTTGCTGACCAGTGATGAAGAAGGCCCCTCGGTCGATGGCACGGTCAAGGTTTGCGAGTGGCTGACGCAACGCGGCGAACGCCTGGACTGCTGCATCGTGGGCGAGCCCACCTCAGTCAAGTCCGTGGGCGACATGATCAAGAACGGCCGACGTGGCTCGCTGTCGGGCAAGTTGCGCGTCAAGGGCGTGCAGGGCCACATCGCTTACCCACACCTGGCGCAAAACCCCATCCACCTGGCGGCCCCCGCCTTGGCCGAACTGGCCAGCATCACCTGGGACCAGGGCAACGACCACTTCCCGCCCACCAGCTGGCAGATGTCCAACATCCACGCCGGCACGGGCGCCAACAACGTCATCCCGGGTGAGTTGGTGGTGGACTTCAACTTCCGCTTCTCCACCGAGTCCACGCCCGATGGCTTGAAGGAACGCCTGCAAGCCGTGTTGGCCAAGCACGGCTTGAGCTTCGAGATCGATTGGACTTTGGGCGGCCGCCCATTCCTGACGCGTTCAGGCAGCCTGATCGAAGCCATCGCTGGCGCCATCAAAGACGTCACCGGTCTGACCACCGAACTGTCCACCACGGGTGGCACCTCCGATGGCCGTTTCATTGCGCAGATTTGCCCGCAAGTGGTGGAGTTCGGGCCCGTCAACGCCAGCATCCACAAGATTGACGAGCACGTGGCCGTGTCCGCCATCGAACCCTTGAAAAATATCTACCGCCAAACCCTGGAAAGACTGCTGTCGTGAGCACTGTCATTGAGCTGATCGAAACCGCCAGCGCCCGCCTCACCCAGGCGGGTGTTTCGTTTGGGCACGGCACCATCAACGCCTTTGACGAAGCCGCCTGGCTGGTGCTGTGGAAGCTGGGCTTGCCTTTGGACGACCTGGATGGGGTGGCCGACCAACCCGTTGAAGCGGCTCAACACACCGAGGTCAATGCCCTCGTCACCCAGCGCATCGAAACCCGCAAGCCCGCGGCTTACCTCACCCAGGAAGCCTGGCTGCAAGGCGTGCCGTTCTACGTGGACGAACGCACCATCGTGCCGCGCTCTTTCATCGCCGAGCTGATCGCCGATGGCAGCATCGACCATTGGCTGAGCGAGCGCACCCTGCGCGTGCTCGATCTGTGCACGGGCAATGGCAGCCTGGCCGTGATCGCAGCCCTGGCCTACCCCGATGTGACAGTGGACGGTCTGGACATCAGCACCGATGCCTTGGCCGTGGCCCGCATCAACGTGGACAAGCACGACCTGGCCGACCGCATCACCTTGATCCAAAGCGACGGCCTGGCCCAGGCGCGCGGCCCCTACGATCTGATCCTGTGCAACCCGCCGTATGTGAACGCGCAGTCCATGCGCGCCTTGCCCGCCGAGTACCTGGCCGAGCCCGAGCTCGCCCTGGCCTCCGGCGATGACGGGATGGATTTCACACGCGCCCTGCTGGCCACCTTGAAGGCCAATCCCGGCCGGTATCTCTCGCCCGAGGCGATCCTGGTGCTTGAGATCGGCAACGAGCGCGAGAACTTCGAGCGCGCATTTCCCGAGTTGGAGGTGGTCTGGCTGGAAACCAGTGGTGGTGACTCATCGGTGTGCGTGATCTCCCCGGCTGCAATCACCCTTGCCTGAGGGATTTATCAAACAAGGCCGGACATCTATGATTTAACTTTCATATAAGTGTCAAGGGAGATTCAATGAGCGCAATTCTGCGAACGGCGTTACTCGCCACCGCACTGGCCACGACTGGTGCGGCTCAAGCCGCCAGCTACGGCTTCATCTTCCCCTCAGCCACCTCTACCGTTGTCGCTTCTGTTGGCACCTCCGGTGATCAAACGGGCTGGTTCTGGTCGGTCGAGCGTGGTGACAAAATCAGCCACACCTACGCCTCGACAGGTCTGTTCAATGCGTCCGCTCTGGAGCTGGACTTGAACGTCTCTTACAACAGCCTGTCCGACACCCCTGTGAATTGGGATGTGCTGGTCAACGGCGTGGATGTCGGAGACTGGTCCTGGTCGAGCACCGATGGCACGGGGCTGACCCACCTGACCTTCACCTTCGACGCCATTGCGGGCGAGTTCAATTCGCTGGCACTGGTCGTCAAGAACGAAGTCCCTTCTGGCGCCGGCTCCATCGCCCTTGGCCTCCATACCCAAGGCATGGTCACCAGCGTGCCAGAAACCGGCAGCTTTGCATTGACGGCGATGGGCCTGGTCTGCATCGCGGCCTTCGCCCGCCGACGCAACGTCTCTCAAGCGTAAAGCGCCACACGGCCAGCAGCGGCACGCTGCTTCTGCCTCAAGTCAACGACAATGTTGCTGCCGCATGAACCTGGAGGCAGCAACATTGTCTGACCACGCCACACCACAACGCACCAAACCACTGCTGATCGCCTCGGCCCTGCTCATTGGGCTGCTCGCGCTATCGGGCCTGCGGCCCTACGACTTCGCCACCTGGGTGCTGGAAGTCACCCCCGTGCTCATCGCCTTGCCCATCATGTGGGCCAGCTACAAGCGTTTTCCGCTGACCACGCTGCTTTACGCCTTCATCTTCGCGCATGCGCTGGTGCTCATGCTGGGCGGGGCTTACACCTACGCGCGCGTGCCGCTGGGCTTTCAAATTCAAGACTGGCTTGGCTTGCACCGCAACCCTTACGACAAGATCGGCCACTTCTTCCAGGGCCTGGTCCCTGCCCTGGTGGCGCGTGAAATCCTGATCCGTGGCCAGCACGTGAACGGACGCAAGATGCTCGCGTTCATCGTGGTCTGCATCGTGCTGGCCATCAGCGCCACTTACGAGTTCATCGAATGGGGTGCGGCACTGGCCATGGGCCAAGGGGCCGACGAGTTCCTGGGCACCCAGGGCGATCAGTGGGACACCCAGTCGGACATGTTCTTTGCGCTCATTGGCGCGATCACGGCCCTGGCGCTGTTCTCTGGCCTTCAAGACCGCCAGATCCAGCGGCTGACCGACAACGATGCCGGCTGACGCCACGCATTCCGCCTGGGCCATCCGGGGTCAATTCTTTGCGGCGGGCGCCCTGTTCGCCACCTGGGGCGTGCAGGTGCCCATGGTCAAGGCGCACCATGGTTTGAGCGAGCAAACCCTCGCCTTGGCCATGCTGGCGGCAGGCCTTGGTTCGATCACCGGCCTGACCCAAGCAGGCCGGATCGTCGGCCGCCTGGGGCCCCGCAACGTGGCCCTCATGACAGGGCTGGTTGCGGCCCTGGCCATCACGCTGCTTTTGGCCACCACCCAGTACGCGGCGTTGCTGCTGCTGATGTTCACCTTCGGGATCACCGCCAGCCTGTTTGACGTGGCCGTTAACGTGGCCGCCAGCGAAATCGAGCGCCAGGCCAACCGCCCATTGATGAGCGGTTTTCATGGCCTGTTCAGCTTGGGTGGCATGGCCGGCGCCGGGCTGGGCAGCGCCATGCAAGGCCTTGGCGTGAGCCCGACCATGCACCTGTTGACGGCTGGCGTGGCGTGCGGCTTGCTCACCATCTGGGGTTGCCTGCACATGCATGCTGGGCGCGACGTGCAATCTGGCGGCGGCATGGTGTTGCCGCGCGGCGTGCTGGGCCTGATCGGCGTGCTCGCGGCGCTGGGCCTGCTGTGCGAAGGCGCCATCTACGATTGGAGCGTGCTCTACATGCACGAGTCATTGCAGGCCACGCCCTCCACCGCCGCCCTGGCTTATGCCAGTTTTTCGGGTGCCATGGCGGCCACCCGTTTTGCGGGTGATTGGGTGCGGGCCCAGTTGTCGTCGGTCCGGCTGGTTCAGATCTGCGGTGCACTGGCGGCCTTGGGCATGGCGCTCACCTTGATGACCGATAAGCCGATGGTGGCGCTTCTGGGGTTTGCCCTGATCGGACTGGGCTTGGCCAATGTGGTGCCAGTGCTGTTCAGTGCAGCGGCTCGGGTGCCAGGCGTCGCGCCCGCCGACGGCATCGCTGCGGTGGCGGCCCTGGGCTATCTGGGCATGATGGCGGGCCCGCCCCTGATCGGCGTGGTGGCCGAATGGCACACCTTGTCGTCCGGCATGGCATTGGTGATGTTGTTTGCTGCCACGCTGAGCCTGGCAGCGCGGCGCGCCCTCGGGCATGATCGCTGAATGCCCTACGCCGTCCTTGCCAGTTCCCTGGTGGTCTTTCACCTGGCTTTCGTGTTCTTCGTGATTTTCGGGGCAGGTTTGCTGTTCCGCTGGCCAGCGCTGGTGTGGTTGCATGTCCCGGCCCTGATCTGGGGCATCTACGTCGAGTTCACCAGCAGCATTTGTCCGCTCACCCCTCTTGAAAACCGCCTCCGCCTGAAAGCTGGCCAGCAAGGCTACGACGGCGGATTCATCGACCACTACATCGTGTCGCTGCTCTACCCCGAGGGCCTCACCCCCACCGTGCAATTGGTGCTGGGCATCTTGATGGTGGTGTTCAACCTGGTTGTCTACGGGCTGTGGATCCGCTCGCGGCTTTGAGGACCCCCGGGCATAGCCCCTGCCAATCACTCAAATTTGATCAATCAATCTTGCCAATGCGCAAGCTGGCCTACTATTCTTCATGTTCTTTTCAACAACCACCAACCAACTAGGAAACAAGCCATGAGCCTGATCAATACGCAAGTCCAACCCTTCAAGACCGAAGCCTTCGTGAACCGTGGCGGCAAGGGTGAATTCATCACCGTCTCTGACGAAAGCCTGAAGGGCAAGTGGTCCGTCCTGATCTTCATGCCGGCTGCCTTCACCTTCAACTGCCCGACCGAGATTGAAGACGCCGCCAACAGCTACGAAGAGTTCAAGAAGGCCGGTGCCGAGGTTTACATCGTCACCACCGACACCCACTTCTCGCACAAGGTGTGGCACGAAACCTCCGACGCCGTCGGCAAGGCCAAGTTCCCCCTGGTCGGCGATCCAACCCACAAACTGACCCGCGCCTTTGGCGTCCACATCGAAGAAGAAGGCCTGGCGTTGCGCGGCACCTTCATCATCAACCCCGATCTGGTGATCAAGACCGCTGAAATCCACAGCAACGAAATCGCCCGTGACGTGTCCGAAACCGTGCGCAAGCTGAAGGCTGCCCAGTTCACCGCCGCCAACCCTGGCCAGGTCTGCCCCGCCAAGTGGAAGGAAGGCGCCAAGACCCTGACGCCTTCACTGGACCTGGTTGGCAAGATCTGATTGATTTGACGGTTTGATTTGTTGTACCGCCCCTGTCGGACTCACGAGGCCTGATGGGGGCACTAAAGATTAAAGGATGCACACCATGCTCGACGACACCCTCAAGGCCCAACTTCACGCTTACCTGGAGCGTGTCACCCAGCCGCTCGAGATCGTGGCATCGCTGAACGACTCCGAGACGTCTCGCGAGACGCTCGAACTGCTGCAGACCATCGTCGGTTTGCGCAGCGACAAGATCACCTTGAAGACCGACGGCCAGGATGCCCGTCGGCCCTCCTTCACGTTGCGGCGTGATGGCAGCGAAACCCAATTGCGTTTCGCGGGCCTGCCGCTGGGCCATGAATTCACCTCACTGGTGCTGGCCCTGCTCTGGACCGGTGGCCACTCGCCCAAGGTCGAGCAAGACATCATCGACCAGATCAAGGGCCTGGACGGTGACTTCAATTTCGAGGTCTACATGTCCTTGACCTGCCACAACTGCCCCGATGTGGTCCAGGCCCTCAGCCTGATGGCGGTGCTCAATCCCAAGGTCAAGACCACGGTCATCGAAGGCGGCGCCTTCCAGGATGAAGTGAACGCTCGCGAGATCATGGCCGTGCCCATGGTTTACATGAACGGCCAGGTGTTTGGTTCTGGCCGCATGACCGTGGAAGAGATCGTGGCCAAGCTGGACACGGGCGCGGCCGCCAAGGAAGCAACCAAGCTCAGCGCCAAGGAACCCTACGATGTGTTGATCATCGGGGGTGGCCCTGCCGGTGCTGCCGCGGCCGTGTACGCCGCGCGCAAGGGCATCCGCACTGGTGTGGCGGCCGAGCGCTTCGGTGGCCAAGTGAACGACACCCTGGCGATCGAGAACTACATCTCGGTGCTCGAGACCGACGGCCCCAAGTTCGCCATGGGCCTGGAAGCGCATGCCCGCACCTACGATGTCGACATCATGAACCTGCAGCGTGCCGAGCAGTTGATCCCCGCAGCTCAGCCCGGTGGCCTGATCGAAGTCAAGCTGGCCAATGGCGGCTCGCTCAAGGGCAAGACGGTGATCCTGTCGACCGGCGCGCGCTGGCGCAACGTGAACGTACCCGGCGAGCAGGAGTACAAGAACAAGGGCGTGGCCTATTGCCCGCACTGCGACGGTCCCTTGTTCAAGGGCAAGCGCACGGCGGTGATCGGCGGTGGCAACTCGGGCATCGAGGCCGCCATTGACCTGGCAGGCATCGTGGCCCACGTCACGGTGATCGAGTTCGCCGACCAGCTCAAGGCCGACGCCGTGCTCGTGCGCAAACTCCAAAGCCTGCCCAACGTGACGGTGCACACCAACGCGCAGACCACCGAGATCACCGGGGCCGACGGTAAGGTCAATGGTCTGCGCTACAAGGACCGCAGCACGGGCGAAGAACACTTGGTACCACTGGAAGGCGTATTCGTGCAGATCGGCCTGGTGCCCAACACCGAATGGCTCAAGGGCACGCTGGAGCTGTCACGCCATGGCGAGATCGTGGTCGACAACCGCGGCGCCACCTCGGTGCCCGGCGTGTTCGCGGCAGGTGATGCGACCACGGTGCCGTTCAAGCAGATCGTGATCGCGGCGGGTGATGGTGCGAAGGCGGCTTTGAGCGCTTTCGATCACTTGATCCGCGCGGCGGGCTGACATCCACCACGGACAGATTGGTTCAATTGACCGAGCGCCTCAAACCTGGGGCGTTCTCGAAAAACTCGGCCACCCATTCCACAAAGGCCTGCACCTTGGTGGACAAGTGCCGTTTCGAGGCATACACCACATAGACCGGCACCGGATCGCTCACCCAATCCGTCAGAACGCCCTGCAGCAACCCCTGCTGCTGGTAGCGCTGGTACACAAAGCTGGGCACCGTCCCGATGCCCAGCCCCGCCAGGCAGGCGTCCTCATAAACCTTTGAGTCATTCACCGACAAAGGCGCGTCGGGCGTCCACTCGATGCGCTCGCCGTCCTTTGAAAAATCCCAGGGCGTGACTTTGCCTGAACCGTGCAGGAAGTAATTGATCAGCGTGTGCTGATACAAGTCTTGGGGATGAGTCGGTTCTCCATGCCGCGCCAGATAAGCGGGTGTGGCACAGGGCACGAACCACATCGATCCGATGCGCCGCGCGATGAGCGAAGGATCGGTGACCTCGCCCGCGCGAATCACGCAGTCCACGCCTTCACTGACCATGTTGACCGGCCGGTCGCTGCAACCCATTTCCAAGCGAATCCTGGGGTGCTTGGCCAAAAAATCAGGCAGGCCTGAGCTCATCAGGTAGCTGGCCATGGCGCTGAACACGTCCACCCGCAATCGGCCATTCGGATCACCCTGGCGCGCGGACAGTGACTCGTCCGCTTCACGCAAATCGTCCAGGATCCGAATGCAACGTTCGTAGTACGAGGCCCCATCGGCCGTCACAGTCACCCTTCGCGTTGTGCGGTGCAGCAATCGGGTACCTAATTGCGTCTCAAGGTCTTGAATCAGTGTCGACACCGTGGCCTTGGGGGCCCGCATCAACTCGGCCGCGCGGGTGAAGCCACCCGAATCCACCACCTTCACAAAGGCTTCCATGGCCTTGAACTTGTCCATTGTTCATATTCCTGAACAGTCAATTCAAATTCAGGCAGTTTATCGGCAAGCCACAAACAAATACAGTTGCATCCTCTTTCACCATCCGCAGTGACTCCGCATGCCCCAATCCGCCGTCAAACCAGACGCGCCAGACGCCATCTTCGAGTGGCCAGGCAGCAGCGGGCCGCTGCATTTGCGGCTGTACCGCGGTGCGCCCGGCAAGGCCAGCGACGCGCTCCTGGTGTTCTTCCACCCAGGCGGTTTTGTCGTCTCTGATGTCGAATCCACCGATTCTTGCTTCCGAGTGCTGGCCGACAACTGCGGCATCAACATGCTGGCGCCCTGCTACGCACTCGCGCCCGACCGCCCTTTTCCCGCCGCCGTGGAAGACGCGCACGCCGTGTTGACACTCACGCACAGCCACCGCAACAAACTGTTCTGGAAAGGCACGCACCTGTTTGTCGGCGGCGTCGAGGCTGGCGGCAATCTGGCCGCCGTGTCGGCCCTGGTCTGCCGCGATCGCCAAGGGCCCAAGCTGGCCGGCCAGGTGCTGGTGATGCCCATGCTCGATGCCAGCATGCGCTGCGACTCCATGCGCCACGCCGCCGACCAGCCCGACACCGCCGAAGTCGCCCAGGCCCTGGAGCGCAGCTACCGCACGTACCTGCCCCACCCTTCTGACCGGCTGCACCCCTATGCCAGCCCCTTGCAGGCCAGCCGCCTGACCGGGCTGCCCCCCGCTTTGATCATGCACACCGAAGGCGATCCGCTGTCTGACGAGGCGCGCGCCTATGCCAACAAGCTGGTGCACGCCGGCATTTCGGTCGACCAGGTCACCTTGCCCCCTGCCGATGTGAACAACGTCAGCGAGCGCTGCGAGATCACGGCCGACGACCCCTGCGTGACAGCGCTGAGCGCATTTCTTGCAGCACACCGTGCAACCCCATCCTCTTCCAGTTCCAACCCTTCCAAGAAACCGAGCCAATCATGAAGACCACTTTTGACTCCTCCCTGAAACGGCCGGCACAAGCCGGTTTCGCGCTGGCCATGCTGGCGGCTTTGACCATGCTGCTTAGCGGTTGCGGCAAGGAACAAGATGCCCACGCGACCCCTGCCGGCGCCCCCCCAGCCATGCCCGTGAGCGTGGCCGAGGTGCTGTCGCGCCCCGTGGCCGAGCAGCGCGAGTTCTCGGGCTTGATCGAGGCCATCGACCGTGCCGAGCTGCGTCCCCGCGTGTCAGGCTACATCGACAGCGTCAACCTCAAGCCCGGCATGCTGGTCAAAAAGGGCGATGTGCTCTTCGTGATCGACCCACGCCCTTACCGCGCCGCACTGGCCCAGGCTGAAGCCGCCGTGGCTGGCTCGCAAGCCAGGGCCGAACTGGCCAAGACCGAGCAAGAGCGCTCTAAAAAACTGTTGGCTGACAACGCCATTGCGCAGCGCGACTATGACGAACGCACCGCCAATGTGCGCCAGTTGGATGCCGCCGCGCGCGCCGACCAGGCCGCTTTGCAAACCGCCCGCCTGAACGTGGAATGGACCACCATCCGCGCGCCCTTCGATGGCCGCGTCGGCAAGGCCGAAGTCACCGTGGGCAACCTGGTCGATGGCAACACGGTGCTGACATCCGTGGTGTCGGCCAACCCGATGTACGTGAGCTTCAATGGCGACGAATCGACCTACCTGCAGTTGGGCAAACAGGCCCGCGCCAACCCGGCGGCCATGAAACTGCACATCGGCTTGGCCAATGAAAAAGGCTTTCCACACGAGGGCAAGCTGGAGTTCGTGGACAACCGCGTGGACCCGGTCGCCGGCAGCGTGCGCATGCGCGGCCTGGTCGACAACAAAGACGGCCTGTTGACGCCTGGCCTCTTCGCACGGGTCCAGGTGGGCACCTCGTCGCCCACCGGCGCCGAATCGGCCCTGGTGGCCGAACGCGCCATTGGCACGGACCAGAACCGCAAGTTTGTCTATGTGCTCAACGACAAGAACATGGCCGAGTACCGGCCCATCCAGTTGGGCACGCAAGTGGGCACCCTGCGCGTGGTCAGCTCTGGCCTGAAAGCGGGCGAGCGCATCGTGGTTGATGGCTTGCAACGCGTGCGCCCCGGCGCGCCTGTGGCCCCTCAAGTCGTGCCGATGGATGGCCCAGCGGGTGGCGCATCCGGCGCGGCGGCTGGCGCCCAGAAGTAAGGACACCACGCCATGAACTTCTCAAGATTCTTCGTGAACCGCCCCATCTTCGCGGCGGTGCTGTCCATCCTGATCTTCATCGCGGGGGTCATCGCGATCTTCCGCCTGCCGATCTCCGAATACCCTGAAGTCGTGCCGCCCTCGGTGGTGGTGCGTGCGCAGTTCCCCGGCGCCAACCCCAAGGTGATCGCCGAAACGGTGGCCGCGCCTCTGGAGGAGCAGATCAACGGCGTCGAGAACATGCTCTACATGTCCTCGCAGGCCACAACGGACGGTGCGCTCACGCTCACCGTCACGTTCAAGATCGGCACCAACGTCGAGCAGGCCGAAACCCAGGTGCAGAGCCGCGTGCAGCGCGCCCTGCCCCGCTTGCCCGAAGAGGTGCGCCAGATCGGCGTGACCACGGTCAAGAGCTCCCCCAACCTGACCATGGTGGTGCACTTGCTGTCCCCCAAGGGCACGTACGACGACGTCTACCTGCGCAACTACGCCACACTCAACATCAAGGACCAGCTGGCTCGCTTGCCAGGCATGGGCGATGTGCAGGTCTTCGGTGCAGGCGACTACGCCATGCGCGTCTGGCTTGATCCGCAAAAGGTGTCGCAGCGCGGCCTGACCGCCGCCGACGTGGTAGCCGCCATCCGCGAACAGAACGTGCAGGTGGCCGCGGGTGTGGTGGGCGCACCGCCCAACACCGGCTCGCCCTTCCAGTTGTCGGTCAATGCCTCGGGCCGTTTGTCGACCGAAGAGCAGTTCGGCGACATCATCGTCAAGACGGGCGGTGAAGGCGGCGTGACCAAGCTGCGCGACGTGGCCCGCATCGAACTGGGCGCGCAGCAATACGCGTTGCGCTCGCTGCTGAACAACAAGCCAGCCATCGGCATGGGCATTTTCGAGGCGCCCAACGCTAATGCATTGCAGTTGTCGGCCGACGTGCGCAAGGTCATGGACGAGCTGAAAGGCGACTTTCCGGCCGACGTTGAATACACCATCGTCTACGACCCAACGCAGTTCGTCAGCGCCTCGATCGAGGCCGTGATCAAGACCCTGATCGAAGCCGTGGCGCTGGTGGTGATCGTCGTCATCGTCTTCCTTCAAACCTGGCGCGCTTCGCTGATCCCCTTGCTGGCCGTGCCCGTCTCCATCGTGGGCACCTTCGCGGTGCTGCTGGGCTTCGGCTTCTCGATCAACACGCTGTCGCTGTTCGGCCTGGTGCTGGCCATCGGCATCGTGGTGGACGATTCCATCGTGGTTGTGGAGAACGTCGAGCGCAACATCGCCAATGGCCTGAGCCCGCACGACGCCACCATCCAAGCGATGAAGGAAGTGTCCGGGCCCATCATCGCGATCGCGCTGGTGCTGTGCGCCGTGTTCGTGCCCATCGCTTACGTGGCCGGCCTGACGGGGCAGTTCTACAAGCAATTCGCGCTGACCATCGCCATCTCGACGGTGATCTCGGCTTTCAACTCGCTGACCCTGTCGCCTGCCCTGGCCGCCGCGCTGCTCAAGCCGCACGACGCGCCCAAGGACAAGCTCGCCAAAGGCATGGACTGGGCCCTGGGTGGATTCTTCCGCGTGTTCAACAGGGGCTTCGACCGCGCCTCGCACCGCTACTCAAAAGGCGTGGGTGGTGTGCTGAATCGCAAGGCCGTGACGATGCTCGTCTACGCCCTGCTGTGCGTGGCCACCTTCTTCGTCTTCAAAGCCGTGCCTTCGGGCTTCGTGCCGGCGCAAGACAAGCAGTACCTGGTCGGCTTCGCGCAGTTGCCTGACGCCGCCTCGCTGGACCGCACCGACGCCGTGATCCGACGCATGTCGGACATCGCCAAGAGCGTGCCCGGTGTGAGCGATTCGGTGGCCTTCCCAGGCCTGTCGATCAATGGCTTCACCAACGCCCCCAACGCCGGCATCGTGTTCTACACGCTGGACGACTTCGCCAAGCGCAAAGGCCCTGGTCTGTCGGGCAACGAGATCGCTGCTGAAGTGAACAAGCGCCTGGGTGCCATTCAAGATGCTTTCATCATGGTCTTCCCGCCGCCATCGGTGAACGGCCTGGGCACCATCGGCGGCTTCAAGCTGTTCGTGGAAGACCGCGGCAACGTGGGCTACGACGAGCTGTACAAAGGCGTGATGGCCCTGCAGATGAAGGCCTGGCAGACGCCACAACTGGCCGGCGTGTTCAGCAGCTACCAGATCAACGTGCCGCAATTGTTCGCCGACGTGGACCGCACCAAGGCCAAGCAGTTGGGCGTGCCGCTGGGCAGCATCTTCGACACGATGCAGATCAACCTGGGCTCGCTGTACGTCAACGACTTCAACAAGTTCGGGCGCACCTTCCAGGTGGTCGTGCAGGCCGACGCGCCTTTCCGGGCCAACGCCGAAGGCATCTCGCAGCTCAAGACGCGCAGCAACACCGGCCAGATGGTGCCCCTGGGCAGCCTGATGACCGTGACCGACTCCTACGGCCCCGACCGCGTTCAACGCTACAACGCCTACGTGGCGGCCGACATCAACGGTGGCCCCGCCCCCGGCGTGTCGTCCGGCCAGGCGCAGGCCATCATGGAGCAGATCGCCAAGGAGACCTTGCCCAAGGGCGTGAGCATCGAATGGACCGACCTGACCTACCAGGAGATCCTGGCCGGCAACACCATGGTCTATGTGTTCCCCTTGTGCGTGCTGTTGGTCTTCCTGGTGCTGGCCGCGCAATACGAAAGCTGGACGCTGCCGCTGGCGGTGATCCTGATCGTGCCCATGTCCATCCTGTGCGCACTGGCGGGTGTCTACATCACGCATGGAGACAACAATGTGTTCACGCAGATCGCGCTGTTTGTGCTGGTGGGGCTGGCGTCCAAAAACGCCATCCTGATCGTCGAGTTCGCACGCGAACTGGAACACCAGGGCAAGGGCATCGTTGAAGCCGCGCTGGAGGCCTGCCACCTGCGCCTTCGCCCCATTTTGATGACGTCCATCGCCTTCATCATGGGGGTGGTGCCCCTGGTCTTCTCGACCGGCGCGGGCTCGGAAATGCGCCATGCCATGGGTGTGGCCGTGTTCGCCGGCATGCTGGGCGTGACCCTGTTCGGCCTGTTCCTGACCCCTGTGTTCTACGTGCTGCTGCGCAAATTCGCGCAGCGCTTTGAAAAGCCAAAGACCGCGCCAGCGGCAGCACTGCCCCTGGAGGCCCATTGACCATGAATCGCCCAAACACAAACACCATGAACCGAAGAAGCCTGGCCCTGGCGCCCTTGCTGGCCGCCCTGGTGTTGGCCGGATGCGCCACCGCGCCCACGCCACCACAGGCCAAGCTCGAGGTGCCCGCCAGCTTCAAGGAAGGCACGCCCGACACCGCCATCGCAGCCCCAGCAGGCCAGTGGAAGGCCGCCGAGCCCGCTGAAGGCCAAACGCGTGGCCAATGGTGGCTGGCCTTCAACGATCCCGCCCTGAACCAACTGCAAGAGCAAGCCCTGGCGGCCAACCCGAACCTGGCGGCCGCCGCCGCTCGGGTGAAGGCCGCACGGGCTGCGCTGAACAGCAGCCAGGCCGACCGCTTGCCCCAGATCGGCGTCAACTTTGGCGTCGGCCGCCAGAAATCCAGCGCAGTCGATCTGGGCCTGCCCGCCAACACCAACACAGGTCCAGCCACGGCCTGGCGTTCCGGCCTGACGGCGAGCTACGAAGTGGACTTGTTCCAGCGCGTGGCCAACAGCATCAACGCCGCCACCTTTGATGCGGCGGCCACCGAGGCGGCCTACCAATCGGTGCTGCTGGCCTTGCAGGCCGATGTGGCGCAAACGTATTTCCAACTGCGCACACTGGATGCCGAAGTCGAATTGCTGGACCGCACCCTGGGCTTGCGCAACGAGAACCTTCAGCTGACCGAAAAGCGCTACAAGTCCGGCGACATCTCCGAGTTCGACACGGCGCGAGCCCGCACCGAGTACAACACCACCCTGGCCGAAGCACGCGGCCTGAAGGGCAACCGCGCGCAGGTTGAGCATGCGCTGGCGTTGTTGTTGGGCAAGGCGCCCGCCGCATTCACGGCGCCATCGGCACCGCTGACTGCGGCTGCTGCCGTGCCAGCCGTGCCAGCGGGCCTGCCCTCCGCCTTGCTGGAGCGCCGTCCTGACGTGGCTGCCGCCCAAGCGCAGATGATGGCCTTCAACTCACGTGTCGGCTTGGCCCGCTCGGCCATCTTCCCGGCCCTGAGCCTGACGGCCAATGGCGGCTATGCCTCTTACGAGCTGTCAGATTTGTTCAAGTGGGACGCCCGCACCTGGCTGGTGAACGCCGTGCTGTCGATGCCGCTCTTCGATGGTGGCCGCAACAAGGCCAACATCGCGCGCGCCGAGGCCTCGTTGGAAGAGTCGGTGGCCAGCTACCGCCAGACCGTGCTGTCGGCCTTTGGCGATGTGGAAGACAAGCTGTCCAGCCTGTCGGCGGTGCGCAGCCAGACCGAAGCCCTGGACGAGGCCGTGGTCTCGGCTCGCCGCTCGGCCGACCTGGCCGACAAGCGTTATCGCGCTGGTGAAGACAGTTACCTGACGCTGATCGACACGCAGCGCAGCTTGTTGGCCATTGAGCGGCAGGCGGTGCAGTTGCGGGGGGCTTGGGCTACTTCGACTGTCGGGCTGATCCGTGCCTTGGGTGGGTCTTGGGCGCCTGCTGTTGCGGTGGCCAGCAAAGACTGATGCGCTTTTATTGGTAACGCGAGGCGGGGGGCTGGTGCGGCCTCCAGCGGGGCTTCAGGTGGGTGGTCCCGCGATGCGGGACTGTCTTGCGATGCTCGCGCCGAGGTGGTGTCGCCGAAACTCACTTCGCGCCTTTCAGGCGCTGCGTTCAAACATCGGCGACAAGTCAGTTGACGAAGCGCGCTTCGCGCGCCCACCTCGCCGCTGTGCTTCTCAGCACCCACCCAGGCGCCCCGCCGGAGGCCGCACCAGCCCCTTTTCCGCCCCGCTGGCGGCACAGCACGGTTCTTTTCGTGCCACGCCACCAGCGAGGTGATCAGGGATGAGGCGGTGGCTGGCAGGGCGACTTCGGGGTCGTCGAGGAGCGGAGCCCGGGGCGGAAAAAGGATCGTCCGTTGTTTGAGCCGAAGGCGAGTTTCGGACGATCCCCGCCCCGGGTGAGCACCGCAGAGCAGTCCTTCGCAAAGCGGAGGACCGCCACCATAGGAGCCCTGCCAGCCACCGCCTCATCCCCACCTCGCGCACCCCACCAAAAACGCCTCGTCAAAAGCCCCAAAAAACGGCCCTTGATACACTGCCGCGCCGTCCCTGGCCGAATCCCGAGTCTCCGCTTCCCATGATCGTCATCAAGAACATTACCCTGCTGCGTGGCACCAAGGTCGTTTTACAGCAGGCCAATGCCACCTTGCACCCAGGCGAAAAAGTGGGCCTCATCGGCCGCAACGGCGCGGGCAAATCCTCCCTGTTCTCGCTGCTGGCGGGGCGCTTGCAGCCCGATGCCGGCGATGTAGAAATCCCCGCGTCGTGGCTGAAACCAGGCGGTCTGGCCGAAGTGGCCCAGAACATGCCGGAAACCGACGACCCGGCCACCGAATACGTGCTCCAAGGCGATGCCCGCCTGATGCAGGCTCGAGAAGAACTCGACCGTGCCGAACAAGCCGAAGACGGCAACGCCATGGCCGAAGCGCACGCGCTGCTGGCCGAAGTGGGCCACTTCGACGCGCCCGCCCGCGCCCAAGCCCTGCTGCTGGGCCTGGGTTTTGCCGTCGAACAGCTCGAAGCACCCGTCAACAGCTTCTCGGGCGGCTGGCGCATGCGACTGCAACTCGCGCGCGCACTGATGTGCCCCTCGCAACTGCTTCTGCTCGACGAACCCACCAACCACTTGGACTTGGACGCCCTCGTCTGGCTGGAGGCTTGGCTGCAAAAGTACGAAGGCACGATGATCGTCATCAGCCACGACCGCGAGTTCCTCGATGCCATCACCAAGGTCACCTTGCACCTGGACGAAGCCAAGCTGACCCGCTACACGGGCGGCTACACGGCTTTCGAATTCATGCGTGCCGAACGCATGAGCCAGCAAACCGCGGCATTCTCCAAGCAGCAGGACCGCATTGCGCATTTGAGCAAGTTCATCGCGCGCTTCAAGGCCAAGGCCTCCAAGGCCAAGCAGGCGCAAAGCCGCGTCAAGGCCCTGGAGCGCATGGAAAAGATCGCACCGGTGCTCAGCGCCGCTGATTTCGACTTCGAGTTCCGCGAGCCGCAAAGCCTGCCCAACCCCATGCTGGCCATGTCTGACCTGGTCTGCGGCTACCGCTCGGAAGAAGGCCAGGACACGGTCATCGTGCACGACATCAACCGCTCGGTCATGCCCGGCCAGCGCATCGGCATCCTGGGTGCCAACGGCCAGGGCAAGTCAACGCTGGTCAAGACGCTGGCGCACATGCAGCCACCTATCTCAGGCACCGTCACCGAAGGCAAGGGCCTGAGCATCGGCTACTTCGCCCAGCAAGAACTGGACGTGCTGCGCCTGGACGAAGGCCCGCTGGAACACATGGTGCGCCTGGCCCGCACCCTGGGCCCCCAAGGCCGCGAGCAAGAGCTGCGCGACTTCCTGGGCAGCTTCCGCTTCACTGGCGACATGGTCAACCAGGCAGTGGGCCTGATGAGCGGCGGCGAAAAAGCCCGCCTGGTGCTGGCGCTGGTTGTGTGGCAGCGCCCCAACCTGCTGCTGCTGGACGAACCCACCAACCATTTGGACCTGACCACGCGTGAAGCCCTGAGCATGGCGCTCAACGGCTTTGAAGGCACTGTCATGCTCGTCAGCCACGACCGCGCCCTGCTGCGTGAGGTGTGCGACGAGTTCTGGCTGGTCACCCACGGCGGCGTCCAGCCCTTTGATGGCGACCTGGACGACTACCAGAAGTGGCTGCAGGAGCAGAGCAAGCAGGTGGCCCAAGCCGCCAAAAAGGCGCGCGACCAAGGCAAGCAGGCTGCCAAGCAACAGCAGATCAAGGCTGCGGCCAAAGAGTCGTCGGGCGATGAACGCAAGGCCCACCAAGCTGCCCGCCAGAAACTGCTGGAACAGGCCAAACCCTTGAAGAACGACCTCAAAAAGGTCGAGCAACAGATGGCCACGCTGACCACCGAGCGGGATGACCTCACCACGGCGCTGGGCGATGCCAAACTGTCCGCTGCCGCGCGCGCTGACCAGGGCAAGCGCCTCAAAATCGTCAGTGACCAGGTTGAAGTCTTGGAGCACCGTTGGCTGGAACTGAGCGAATCCATCGAAAAGCTCAATCCCGACGCGGCTTAGGCGGGCTCGCTAACATAGCGTCATGCCTGATGCCCTTCCCACCAACCCGTCCGACGACCTGTTGAGCCTGGATCGCCAGCTTTGCTTCGCCTTGTACTCGGCATCGCTGGCCATGACCAAGCTCTACAAACCACTGCTGGCACCCCTGGGCCTGACCTACCCGCAGTACCTGGTGATGATGGTGTTGTGGGAGCACGCCGACCTCACCGTCAATGACTTGGGCAAACGCCTGCAGCTGGATTCAGGCACCCTGACACCGTTGCTCAAACGCCTGGAAGCCGCGGGCCTGGTGCAACGCCAGCGCGATCAGCAAGACGAGCGCCGCGTTCGCGTGACCTTGACCGCCTCAGGCCTTGCTTTGAAAAACCAGGCTCAATCAATCCCGCAAGCCGTGGGCTGCCAAGTGGACATGACGAATCAGGAGTTGATGTCCTTGCGCACCACCTTGAGCGATTTGCGCCGGCGCCTGAACCCTGCTGGAGCGTGACTTTCCCACGTTAATTTCTGGGAAATCGCCGCCAGCCCTTTGCATGAGGGGGTCCCGCAACACCCGTGGGCAAGCGATTCTGAGAGACTCAACACATTGTTACCAATGAGCCAGTCGTGGCAACGAACATGTGGATCCCTGAGTCGCTTTACAAACTCCTGCCCTTCATCTACGCCTTGACCGGCGCGGCTTTGATTCCCATTTTCGGGTTCAGCGGCCCCAGCATGTGCAGTGCGGTTTTGCTGTTGGCGGCGTCGGTACTGACCACCTTGTGGCGCTACCGGTCTCAGGACGACACGCCCGCACCATCGGCCCCCAGCGTTCGAGACGAGTGGGAAAAGCGCAAAGAGCGCCGCACTGAAAACATGCCGCTTGACGGCTTTCAGTGACAGGCCAAGCCCGCCGTAAACTGGGCGGTCATGAGGCCGCCATCATCCCTGTTTGAACCCCAGTCTCCCTGCATCCAGCTGGTTGAGGGGTTCTTCCTGCTGACCGCGTTCATCGACGACACCGCACCCCTGTTGGCGCAAATCGAGCTGGTCGCGGCGCAGGCGGCTTTCAGGCACATGCAAGTGGGTGGCGGCAAGCGCATGTCGGTGGCCATGACCAACTGCGGCCCTTGGGGCTGGACCTCCTCCAGCGCCGGCTACCAGTACAGCCCGACCGACCCGCTGACCCAGCGCCCTTGGCCCGCCATGCCAGACAGCTTCATGGCCCTGGCCCAAAAAGCCGCCACTGCCGCCGGGTTTGACCACTTCGAGCCCGATGCCTGCCTCATCAACCGCTACGGCAGCGGTGCCGCATTGGGTGCCCACCAGGACAGGGACGAGCAAGACATGGATCAGCCGATCGTGTCGGTGTCCATTGGCGCCACGGCGAACTTCCAGTTGGGCGGTCTCAAGCGCTCGGAGCCTTTGCGCACCCTGCCTCTTCATGATGGCGACGTTCTGGTGTGGGGCGGCCCCTCACGCCTGCGCTTTCATGGCGTGAAGGCGCTCAAGCCCACATCCGGCGGGCCTGACATCCGCCACAACCTAACCTTCCGCAAAGCGAAGTGACGCCCACAAGTGCGCCGCCACCAAAGAGCGCCAAGGCGCGAATGGCTTGAGCCAAGCCTCGGTCTGCGCGGCAGTCAATTTGTCGCTCTGCCCCAATACGCGCTGCAAGGCGTTGCGCACCGCCACGTCACCATGCAGTGATCCGTCCGCATGGCCAAAGCCCCGCAGCAAGGTGTAATTGACTGTCCAGGGGCCCACGCCCCTGATGGACAAGAGCGCTGCCTCCATGGCGGGCACGGCCAGCGGCATGGCCATCCAGTCATCCAAGGTCAGCCGCCCCTCGCTGACCATCCGGCTGATCGTCAAAATGGTCTGCGTCTTGGCGATCGAGAACTTGGCCTCGCGCAATGCCGTCTCGGCGAGGGCGGCCACGCCCGCCGCATCCGGATGGCACCACAAGCCGCTTGAATGCTGCCGGCCACCCAGCAAGATCAGGCGGCGACGCAGCTGAGAGGCCACGCCCACATTGATCTGCTGCCCGGTCACGGCCCAGGTCAAGGCCTCAAATGGCGTGGCGGCCATGGGCACGCGCAAACCGCTTTGCGCCAAAACCAGTGCGCCCAGCTCAGGGTGTTCACCATGCAGGGCCTCGAAAGCATCCACGTCCATGTGAAGTCCCAGCAGCCGTCTGGACAGGCCTTCAAACTCGGCCATTGCTGCGGCAGACGCGGGGCCGTCCACCCACAAGGTGCATCGGGCCTCGGCTTGCTCCAGCACGATCTCGACCACGGCGGGGCAGCCCCGCAGCATGAGGCCTTTGCGCAAACACTGGCCCTGCACGAGCTCAGCTGTGGACTGCGCATCGCGCCCATGAAAAGCCAGCACATCGGCATGCCGGTAGTTGGCCGGCAAAGGGACCATGCACTCAAGCCGCGTCATGGAAGATCACCCCGGTGGTGAAGCGCCGGCCCCACGTCAGCTCACTCACACCATGCCGCAGGTTGACACGGTAGCTGCCACGCGTGCCTTGCACCGGTCGGTGGTGCACGGCAAAGATGACACCCTCGCCCTGCGCCAGCGGCACCACCTGCGGCCGGCTTTGCATCCGGGGGCGCTGCTCCACCAGCACAAACTCGCCCCCCGCGAAGTCATGGCCGGGCCGCGACAGCAACAAGGCCACTTGCAATGGGAACACATGCTCGCCATACAGATCCTGGTGCAGGCAGTTGTAGTCGCCGGCTTCGTACTTCAACAACAAAGGCGTGGGCCGGATTTGGCCTGCGGCATGACAACGCGCCAGCATGGATGGCAAATCCTTGGGATACCGAGCGGGCACGCCCATCAGCTCATTCCAATGATTGGCCACGTGCACCAAGCGCGGGTAGAAGCCTTCTCGCAGGGTGGCGATCACCTCGGGCAGAGGGTAATCAAAGTACTTGTACTCACCACGACCAAATCCATGGCGGCCCATGACCACGCGGCTGCGGAACAAGGCTTCGTCGTCATAGCAGCCCGCCAACGCACCACACTCGGCGGCAGTCAGCAGCGGGCCCGTGATGGCAAAGCCGCGCTGGTCAAGCGCCATGTGGATGCACTCCCAGTCCAGCGCGGCCACGCGTTCATGCAGCTCGGCACTCATCAGGAGTCGCCACCTTCACGGCGCAACAACTCGGCCTTGCGCTCCAGGCCCCAGCGAAAGCCCGCCAGGGCGCCTCCCGCTCGCACGACACGGTGGCAAGGGATGGCCACGGCGATCTGGTTGTTGGCACAGGCCGAGGCCACCGCCCGCACTGCCGTTGGCTGGCCCAACCGTTGCGCCAGTTCGGTGTAGCTCAAGGTCTGCCCGGTGGGAATCTCTTGCAGCGCCTTCCACACACGCCGCTGAAACACCGTGCCCTGCACATCCAGCGGCAAATCCAGCGCGCCGGTAGGCTGGTCAAGGTAGCGCAGTATCTGGGCGACCCATTGCTTGAACTGATCGTCCCCTGCTTGCAGCACGGCCTTTGAAAAACGGGCCTGCAAACGCGCCAGCAACACGTCCCGGCTATCAGCAAACTCGATTGCGCAGACGCCACGCGGCGTTGCGGCCACCAGCAGCATCCCCAGCGAGCAAGGCTCGATCGTGTGGCGAATCTGCTCGCCCGCACCGCCTTGCCGAAAGCTGCTGGGTGACATGCCCAGGTTTGAGCTGGCATCTTCGTAAAACCGCCCGGACGAGCTGAAGCCAGCGTCGTACAGGGCCTCGGTCACCGAAGAGGCGCCCTGCAAGGCCAAGGTGACGCGCCTGGCCTGCACCGCCTTGTGGTACTGCTTGGGCGTCAGCCCGGTGCCAGCCTTGAAGATGCGGTGAAAATGGTGCGGGCTCAGGCCCACCATGGCGGCAAGGTCGTCGAGCAACAAGCCAGACTCGCTTTGCTCGATGGCTTGGCATGCCTGCAGCACCAGATCGTGCCGTGTGCACTCTTGCGACGGCCCATCGGGCTTGCAGCGTTTGCAGGCCCGATAGCCGGCGCCAGCAGCCAGCACCGTGGTGTCAAAAAACTCGACGTTCTGCCGCTTGGCGGGCTTGGCGGGACACGAGGGCCGGCAGTAAATGCCGGTCGTCTTGACCGCGAACACGAACTCGCCATCCAGTTGCTTGTTTTTGGCCAGC
This sequence comes from Aquabacterium sp. CECT 9606, assembly GCF_918741295.1. Lineage (GTDB taxonomy): Bacteria > Pseudomonadota > Gammaproteobacteria > Burkholderiales > Burkholderiaceae_C > Aquabacterium. Next base: position 171,113 of record NZ_CAKKNB010000003.1, on the reverse strand, counting down.
ACCGCGGCCCAACGCGCTTCATCCTCCATGACAACACTCCATCGTTGGTCAGAAGGCCTCAGTATTCGCGCTCAATGTTGGCCGCGCACTCCGCCTCTTGCTTTCAAATTCTCATCATCAGCGGCCGCGATCTCGCGGTCCATGCTCTGAATGCATTCTTGCATCTGCAGCCGGCACCGTTCAATCAGTGCAGGCATGTCGTCCAGACTCAGCCCGGCGGTGGGAATGGGCGCCAGCGAGCGCACCTTCACCGTGCCACTGCGCCAACGGTTCAGGTGCATGTGGTTCTTGTAGTTGCTGGTGCACAGGGGGATGATCGGCACGCCCGCGTTGATGGCCATTTGAAACGCGCCCTTCTTGAACGGCAACAAGCCCTTGCCCAGGTTGCGCGTGCCCTCGGCAAACACCCAGATCGAAGTGTCTTTGTGTTGCAGGGTGTCCGTGGTGGTCAGCATGGCCTGCTTGGCCTGCTCGGCATTGGCACGGTTGATCAACACATTGCCCGCCAGCCAGTAGATCTGGCCAAAGAGCGGCACCCACTTCAGGCTCTTCTTGCCGATGGTCACGGTGCGCTCAGGCACCAGGCTGCCCAGCACGAACAGGTCGTAGTTGGACTGGTGGTTGGCCACGATCACGCATGAGCGCTGGTGCTGCATCAACCCTTGCGCGTCCATTTCGAGCTTCAAGCCCAGGATCCGCAATGCCGGCACAGAGTAGATGCGCGCGCAGAGGCGGCTGTTGTCGGGGTTGAACGGTCGACACAGTCCGATCAGCATGCCCAAAACGCCCGACACCAAAAAGTGCACAAACATCAACAACATTCGCACGGAATAAAGCATCTGGTCGCCTATCAAGTCGCAGGCGCGAAGTGTACGCGCCTGGCGAGGCCGCTCAGCGGGGCAAGGGGAGCCGAGGCAAGCTCAAACGGGCCACCAGCCCGCCCGCCGCGGCATTGATGAGCTGCAACTGGCCTTGGTGGTGCCGCGCGATGTCGTGCGCGGTCGACAAGCCCAGGCCCACGCCCCCATGCTGGCGGTTGCGCGAGCCTTCAACCCGGTAGAACGGGGCCATCACCTTGTTCAGCTCGGCCTCTGGCAAACCGGCCCCCCGGTCGTGCACCTCAATGCGCAAGCTGTCGGGGGCATCGATCAGCCTGATCTGGGCACTTTCGCCATAGCGGATGGCGTTTTCCACGAGGTTGACCACGCAGCGGCGCAAGGCGGAAGCCTGGGCCATCAAAGGCAGCGCCGTGCCCACCACGGTCACTGCATGGCCGCAATCCGCGTGGTCTTCGCGGATGCTGTCCACCAGGGCGTTGATGTCCAGCAACACCCGGGCTTCCGGGTCGGCGCAGCCGCGCAAGTAATCCAGCGTGGCGCGGATCATCTCGTCCATCTCGACAATGTCTTGCTGAAATTTGCGCCGCTGCTCGGGGTGGTCGATGCCCTCGGCGCGCAAACGCAAACGGGTCAACGGCGTGCGCAGATCATGCGAAACCGCAGCCACGAAACGGTCGCGGTCGCTCAGCTGTTGCTGGATCTGCGCCTGCATCTGGTTGAACACCAAGGTGGCATCGCGACACTCCTTGGGCCCCTGCATCTGCAAGGGTGGCCGCCCAATGTCGTGGCCCAGCTCCAGCGCGGCATGGGCCAGACGCTTGATGGGTTGTGACAACCAGCGGGCGCCCACCCAGGCTGCCAGGGCCACAGCGGTCAGCCGGATACCGATGTCCAGCAGCAAGCCCAGGTGCATCATCGGCGGCGGACCGCCCATGTCGCCGGGGTGGTGACGGGGCGGCATGGGCCGCAGCTCAAACATCATCGTCAGGGCCAGCACATGGCTGATCAGCGCGGTCACCAGCAACAGCAAGGCCAGCCGGCCAAACAGGGTGGCGGGCATCAGGCGCCTGGCCGCGCTCAGTGCGCGGCCCATGACATCGGCCCCTGCACCGTCTGCACATTGAACACATAGCCCTCGCCACGCACGGTCTTGATCATGGTCGGATCGCGCGGGTTGTCGTCCAGCTTTTGCCGCAAGCGCGAGACCAGCAAATCGATGCTGCGCTCCACCGAATCCATCGACCGACCACGCGCCTGCGCCATCAACTGGTCACGCGTGAACAAGCGCCGGGGTGTCTTCAAGAAGGTGGACAGCAACTGGAACTCGGCATTCGACAGCGGCACCACCAGACCCTTGGGCGAGGTCAAGCGCCGTTCACTGCGGTGCAACTCCCAACCATCAAAGCGGATGAAGTCACCGTTAGAGCTGGCGGCACGTTCATCTTGCCCGCCCTTCACGCGGCGCAGCACGGTGTGGATGCGGGCCACCAGTTCACGCGGCTCGAATGGCTTGCTCATGTAGTCGTCGGCGCCCATTTCCAGGCCGATCACCCGGTCGATGGGATTGCCGCGCGCTGTCAACATCACGATGGGGATCCGTGACTTGCTGCGCAGTTCATTGGCCAGGGTGAGGCCATCCGCGCCAGGCAACTGCAAATCCAGCACGATCAAATCGATGTGGTGGGCGTCCAGTTGGCGCCGCATGGCCGTGCCATCGCCCGCCGAATGCGCCACGAAGCCAAAGTTGGCCAGGTAGTCGCACAGCAGTGAGGTGATGCCCTCGTCGTCGTCAACGACCAGGATGTGTTGAGTTTGGTTCATGGCGGCAGGATCCCAAAAAGCACTTTAGGGGCCAACGCCTCTGTCAAAGCATTTCAACAAGCGTGCAAATACCCCACTGTTCATCGGCTTGGGGCGGGTTTTGTACCAAGCTTGGTACACAGCAGCAATGCTGCAACGACATGGGCCCCCAAGAATCCAATCACCTCAACCTTCCAGTAAAGGATTCACCATGAGCAGCATCAGCGGGATCAGCAGCAGCGCAAGCGCCTGGTCCGCCATGAGCACCTCTCGCGCCTCGCGGCAGCAAGAGATGTTCAACAAAGTCGACAGCGACGGCAGCGGAGGCGTGGATGCCACCGAGTTGCAAAGCATGCTCGACGACATCGCCAAGCACACCGGCACCAGCAGCACCACCACGGCGGCCGATGCGCTGACCAAGATGGACAGCAACGGCGACGGCAGCCTGGATTCGTCCGAAATGGAGGCCGGCATGAAAAGCCTCCTGCCCGAGCCCTCCTCCACCATGGCCTTCGCCCAGGCCCGCAATGCCGAGGGTGGGCCGCAAGGCGCTGGCGGACCACCGCCATCGGGCAGCACCTCGTCATCCAGCAGCGACATTGACCCCCTGGACACCAATGAAGATGGCACCGTGTCTGAACAAGAGCGCGCTGCCGGTGAGATGAAGAACGCGATCAAGGATCTGCTGAAGGCAGTCGACACCGATGGCGACCAGAAGATCAGCGCCGGCGAGTTCGACCAGTTCAAGGAGATGCTCGGCGAGTACGCCAAAACGGCCAGCAATGCCGCCTCGATGCAGAACACAGGCGGCAACCTGAGCGTGGCCGCTTGATGGGGTGATGCTTCACGGAACCGGTGCCGCAGGGCAGCCTCGCGCGTGCACCGGTTTTGTCCGCGCCCGTAAAATTGCGCATGAGCAGCGCGACAACCACCAGCCCCACCCAGGATTTTCGGACCATTGGCCTCATCGGCCTGGCCCACGGCACCTCACATTTCCACCACATGCTGCTGCCGCCACTGTTCCCCCTGTTCATCCGCGACTTTGGCCTGAACTACTCCCAGCTTGGCTTGCTGGTCACCCTGTTTTTTGTCATCTCGGGCGTGGGTCAGGCTTTGGCCGGTTTCCTGGTGGACCGCGTGGGCGCGCGCCCTGTGTTGCTGTCGGCCTTGGGCTGCTTCGTGGCGGCCTCGCTGGCCGCAGCCACGGCCCACAGTTACCACGGCCTGATGTTGGCGTCAGCCTTGGCCGGCTTGGGTAATGCGCCTTTCCACCCGGCCGATTTCACCATCTTGAACAAGCGCGTGTCGGCACCTCGGCTGGGCCATGCCTTTTCCATCCATGGCATTTCAGGCAACCTGGGTTGGGCCTTGGCGCCGGTGTTCCTGATTGGCGTCAGCACTTGGGCGGGCGATTGGCGCACCGCCTACCTTGGCACGGCGTTGATCGGCCTGGGCGTGCTCGCCTTGCTGTTGCTCAACCGAGACGCCATCGACGACCGCCAGGGCAGTTGGGGCCATGAGCATAAGGCCAGCTCCGCCCAGCATGCCGCCAGCGAACACCCCATGGCTTTTCTGAAACTGCCGTCGGTGTGGCTGTGCTTCTCGTTTTTCTTCTGGACCACCGCCGCGCTCAGCGCCATCCAAAGCTTTGCCAGCCCCGCCCTTGGGCGCATGTATGGCCTGCCCGTGTCGATCACCGCCTTTGTGGTCACCGGCTACATGCTGTGTGGCGCCGCGGGCATGGTGCTGGGCGGCTTTTTGGTGGCCAAGGTGGAGCGGCTCGAACGCACCATTGCCGCCGCCATGACCGGCGCGGCGCTGCTGTTGTTGTTTACGGCCACAGGGTGGTTGCCGCCCTACATCGCAGCTGGCGCGGCTGCGCTGGCGGGTTTTGGCACCGGCCTGGCGGGCCCTTCGCGAGACATGCTCATCAAGCGGGCATCGCCCCCAGGCGCAACAGGCCGCGTCTACGGCACGGTTTATTCGGGACTGGACCTGGGCTTTGCCGTCGCCGCGCCCATCTTCGGCGCCCTGCTGGACCACGGCCATCCCAACGGCATCTTCTATGGTGCCTCGTTTGTGCTGGTGCTGGGCATCGCCTCAGCCAGCCTGGTTGGCCTGCGCATTGCACGCGGCGCCACCCGTCGGCCAGCGCTCGCTTAAAACCGCGTGCGTTTTCCCAGATCAGATAACGTATTTTAATAAATATTACATTTAAAATTATTACCCCCTGAATCGGGGGGTGGCCTTTCATTGAATGGCGGTGCTATCTTAGTCACCAGCGCATTTTAATTTGCGCTTCATTATTCAATTGGGAGGCACTCATGCGTGCAGCAATCATCGGGGCTAAGGGTTTTCTGGGCCAGGCGGTCATAGAAGAATTACTGACACGCGGGTGTGAGGTTGTGGCCATAGATATTTATTGGCCCGAAAACTACCTCGATCAACACCGGCGCAATAAGGTCACTTATTTGCAGGCCGATATCATGCAAATGGGTGAGTTGATTCCTTGCCTGGAGGGTGTTGACGAGGTTTACCATTTTGCGGCGCGCCTGGGCACTTCCGAGCTGGAGTGCGATTTGCGCGGCTCCATGGAGGTCAACGTCATGGGGGCGCTGAATGTCCTGGAGGCCGCCGTCAAATGCATGGTGCCACGGGTATTCTTGTCGTCAAAACCCAGCGTCTGGCTCAATACCTACACGGTGACCAAGCATGCCGCTGAACAAATGGCGCGCCTTTTTACCCGGCGCAATCCGGTTCAGGTATCGATCATGCGGTTTTTGAATGTTTATGGCCCGGGCCAAAAATTGGCACCCGTCCGTAAAATCCTGCCCGTGTTTGCGGCACAGGCTTTGAGGGGGCTGCCCATTCAAATTTACGGCAATGGCGAGCAAACCGTCGACATGATTTACTCTCGTGACACCGCCCGCATCACGGTCGATGTGATGCGCGCACCATTCACACCAGAGCCATTTGACTGCGGCACGGGGCAAGAAATCACGGTCAATGCCGTGGCCGAGGCGGTCAACCAGTATTTCGATAACCGTGCCGGCATTGCCCACATCGACATGCGCCGAGGCGAAACCCCCAACACCCGGTTGGTGGCCGACATCAAACCACTTCAAAAACTATTGCCTGAGGTGTCATTCACCCCCTGGGACACGGGTCTGGCTGAATCCTTGAAATGGTATGAAGCTTTGCCGGCTCATCAAATTGATTCGGCGCTGTCCCTGTATGGCATCCACCACCGGTATGGCACTTCATGGAAATGAAAGGCCGCAAAATCCTGGTCGTGATCGCTCACCCCGACGATGAAACGCTTGGCTGTGGAGGCACCATCAGCCGCTGGGTGCGCGAAGGCGCCACGTGCAAAGTGGTTCTGCCTTTGCAAAGGGGTGACGTCCGGGGTCTCGCCCACCAAGCCGAATTGGCAGAGCATTTTGCGCACGCTTGCGAGATCCTGAACGCAGAGGCGCTCATGCTCGACACCGGCTTGGTTGACCTGACGGCCGACCAGCATGTCGAACAAATTCACGCCGCGCTGCTACCGCACATCGAGTGGAGCGACATGGTCTTGACGCATTGGCCGCACGACGTTCATCAGGCGCACCGTGCGGTCAGCCGGGCCGTCGAGATTGGCACCCGGCCTTTCAGGCGCCGGCGCTCGGTGGCTTTTTTTGAAACAGCAACCTCCACCGATCAGGCCTACGACACCTCCTTCAGCCCCAATATGTTCGTGCTGTTGGAAGAAGAAGACGCCCAACGCAAAGTGGCGGCCATGAACGCCTACCCCACCGAGCAAGCGTTTGGGCGCCAAGCCGATGACCTGCTTGTGCGCTTGAAATCGCGTGGGCTGCAAATTGGCGCCCCCTACGCCGAGGCCTTCATGCTTGCACGGCATTTCATGTAAGCCCATGGCGTTCAACTCAACGGGGCCTCGCATCGCCATTGTTTACGACTGGTTGGTCACGCTGGGAGGTGGCGAGCGGGTGTTGATCGACATGCTCGAGTGCTACCCACAGGCCGATCTGTTCGTCACGGTTGATTTCTTTTCAGAGACCCAGCGCCAGCAATTGGGCGCGGGCAGAAAAATCAACACCAGTTTTGTGCAGCACATTCCTGGGGCCAAAAAACATTACTGGAAGCTCGCCCCGTTCATGCCCTTGGCGGTTGAACTGCATGACCTTCGGGGCTACGACCTGGTTTTATCCGGAAGCCATGCTTTCGCCAAAGGCGTGACGGTGGGCCCCGACCAACTGCACATCTCCTACATCCATTCGCCGCCCCGCTTTGCCTGGGACAAGCTGCTGGATTACCTGGACAACTTTGGGTACAACACCGGCCCCAAACGCATGCTGGCATCCTGGTTGTTTCACCGCATCCGTGGGTGGGATGCTCGTGCCGCGAATGGCGTTGACCTGATGATTGCCAACTCGGACTACATCAGGCGGCGCATCTGGAAAACCTACCGCCGCGATGCGCTCAAGATCTACCCGCCGGTTGACATCGACCGCTTTCAGCCCGCGGCCACGCGCGAAGATTTCTATTTCTGCGCGTCGTTCATGAACCCGTTCAAGCGCATGGATGCCGTCATCGACGCCTTTGCGACAACACCCCACCGCAGGCTGGTCGTGGCTGGCCATGGGCCTCAAGAGCAGCGGCTTCGAGCCAGGGCCGGTGCCAACATCGAATTCCTGGGTTGGGTCAGCGACGAGGTCATGGCCGACCACATGGGTCGAGCCCGGGCGTTTGTGTTCGCGGCCGAAGAAGACTTCGGCATCATCGTGGCAGAGGCGCAGGCCGCCGGTGCACCGGTCATCGGCCTGGCGCGGGGCGGCACGGCCGAGATCGTCAGGCCCATTGGCCAGCACCAGGCGCCCACCGGCGTGCTGTTCAAAGAAGCCACGCCTGAAGCCATCCGCCAGGCCCTTGCCGATTTTGAGCAGCACGAGGCCAGCATCACGCCCCAGGCCTGCCGTGAAAATGCACTGCGCTTTTCAAAGCAGCAGTTCAAACAAAGCTACACCGCCCTGGTCGATCAAGCCTGGCAAGCATGGCAGCAGGCCTTGCAAGGCGAGCCCGGCATCACCCTGCCGGCCCTCACGGCCAAAATGGCCGGCACCACCTCTGGTCAATATTGACCACCGCCTGATAGAACGGATTTGAAAGTGCGCAAACAGATCCACAGGTCCAGCACCAACGATCGTCTTTTCAGGTAATCAAGGTCTCTTAGCGCCATGCTGTCCAGCATGTCTTTCTTGCTGACGCGCGTGGCCTGCCACAAGCCCGTCAGGCCTGGTTTGACCTGCAGCCGCAACTGACGCACCTCGTCGCTGAAAAACCGCCGCGCATCGGCGGGGATCATGGGGCGCGGCCCCACCAGGCTCATGTGCCCCAACAACACATTCCAAAGCTGGGGCACCTCGTCGATCGAATACCGGCGGCAAAAGTCTGCAACCGATCCCGCTACCCGGGGGTCACGGGGTAAGCAGAAATACCGCTCCCACTGCTCTCGGGCGCTCGGATCCGCGTCAAGGTGCTGCTTCAAGCGCGCTTCCGAGTCCATGTGCATGGTTCTGAGCTTGAGCAACTCAAAACACCGCCCGTGGCGCCCTTCCCTGATCTGGAACAGCAGCAAGGGCCCCGGGCTTTGCAAGCGAATCAAAAGCCCGCAAACCAACACCAAGAGCAACACGAGCGGGAGCAAGGCCAAGACAATGGCCACGTCAAAAATGCGCTTGGCCACCTCGTAGAGCACCTCATGTTTCATGCTGGCCGAACCATCTTGTGCCGATTCAGAAAGGAGCGGCCAGCCAGTCGGTCAACGATGGTTCGGCAAACCAGCTCGGGGTGCATGTAGGTCAACTCTTCAGTGCCCAACACCATGTTGTCAATGGCCTCTACGCCCTGCATGAACGCATTGTCCTGGTTGGACACCTCGTATTTCCAGCCCCCGAAGCGCCCGCGGCTGTAGATGCCGTTCTCTTTGAGCAGCGCCTGGACTTCTTCCAGGTAAGCATCGCGCTCAAGACAAGGTACCGGATACCCATAAGCGATAGGCCGATGCCAAACCGAGGCGATTTCATGCTCGGGGCTCAACAGACCCACGCGCCTCAGTGCTGCGATCACATCGGGCACCACGGTGTCATGGTTCACAGGCTTGAGCGGTGATTCACTGACCTCGCACATCAATGACCAGAAAGCCCCGGACGAGGGCACGTTGTCGGGCGAGTAATTGGACGTGATCGAGATGCGGAAAAAAGGCAGATCGAGTTGCGCAAACTGGATCCAGAATTTATCGCGCAGATGCTCTGGCACCTCACCATGAACCCCCACGCCGATGACGTGGCTGCTGCTGTGCTTCAACACGGGCGCGGGCAACTGGGCGCGAAAGCCTTCATCCAGACGCTCCAGGAAGGCATCAAGCGGCATGCTGCTCAACAGGCTGGCATAGCGCACCCGCTCGCCGCTGGACAAGGTGGCCACTCGCGAGGCGGTGTCGATGGACACCACGCCCTTGCCCAGTTGGGCATGCTCCCTGGGCAGGCGCGAAAAGGCCTCGCTCCACAAGGCCCCAGCACCACCTTTGGCCGGGTAAGGAAAAGGAACGGCCCCATCCCAGCCCGGGGTGTCTTGCCGGCGGATGAGGTTTTCAACCAAGGGCAGCAAACTGGTCCGCTGCACGTTCTGGTATTTCGAGCTGCTTTTGCGTTCGGTCCAGGTGGTGGCCAGGTTCTCGGCCGGGTAAGCCCACATCTTGTAGGCATAAGGCAGAAAGAACAGCTCAGCCAAGGCCGTGCCAAAGTGCTGGTTGATCCATTGCGAGAAATTGGCAGGCATGGGGTTGGCCGTGGCCGCGTTCGGAAAGCTGGCCACACACGCCAGCAAATCATCGACAGGCAATCGCTGCAAGTTGTTTTGAAGCGGGAAAGGAATGTAGTTTCCCTTGAGCCAGACCCAGCCTTTGCGGGGGTGCTCCAGGATGCCCTCCCCCAGCACGTCTTTCAAAAACTCATTGAAATACGGGTAGTGAGAATAGATGACGTGCACCCCGATATCCCAGGTAAAACCTTGGGCATCGCGGAACGATGCGGCCATGCCGCCAGGCGCACTGCACTGCTCCACCAGCAACCAGTCGTGCACGGCATTCAAGCCCAGTTCATGCAGCTCTTGAATGCGCCAACTCGCGCCCATGCCCGTGGGGCCCGCCCCCACGATGAGCACATCCACTGCCCGATCAATCCCTCGGTCCATTTTTCTCCCCCCAAGCCATTCAAATGGTCATGGAGATAATTTATAGGCATGGACCGTGTTTGGCCAATGTTTGGCCCAGGAAATGAGTAACCGTTTATCAGGCCTGCCGCAGTACCTCGATCGCCTCACGAGACCAATTGATCCAGCTTTGCTCGTACATGATCCCCGTCTTCAGGATCAAATGCTGGATCTGCGCCTCGCGCGACAAGGGCTGCTTGTGCGCGCCAAAGTCGCGCTGCTCAATGGCCCGGTAGGCCTGCAACTTGGCCTGGTGCAGGGCCAAGCGACGCTCCAGCTCAACATCCAGACCCAAGGGGCCCACGGCCGCATCGGCGCGCAGGCGCACCATCAACTCGTCGCGCATGTCCATGGGCGGAGCGGGCTCGCGCGCCCAGCGTTGCAGCTCCTGCTGGCCATCGCTCAGCACCTGGTAGATGCGTTTGCGGGTCTTGCCGCCATCCGGCGCGGCTTCTGACGCAATCCAGCCCGCCTTTTCCATGCGGGCCAGCTCACGGTAGATCTGCTGATGCGTGGCGTGCCAGAAAAATCCGATCGACTTGTCAAATCGCCGGGCCAGGTCATAGCCCGACGAAGATTTTTCAAGCAGCGAGGTCAACAAGGCATGGGACAGGGACATGCCTTGAGTTTAGCTTTCTCACACCCGACGCGGGTATAGCTATTGCTGATACCGCGGTACCAGCGGATTTCCCCTTTTGAATCCCTGCCCAGGCACACGAGGTTAGACTTTGACCATGCATCCCATTTCTGGAGATATCTTTGCTCGCTGACACGCGCCGGTGGCTATGGCGAGGGCTGGCGGTGCTGTTCCTGGCACTGGGTGTGATTGGCGCAGTGCTGCCGGTGATGCCCACCGTGCCATTTGTGCTGGCAGCAGCCTGGGCAGCCGGCAAAGGTTGGCCGGCACTTGAAGCACATTTGCTGAGCCACCCCACATTTGGCCAGCCCATCCGCCATTGGCGTGAGCATGGCGCCGTGCCGCGCAAAGCCAAGTGGCTGGCCTGTTTCATGATGTCGTGCAGCGCCGTCATGCTGTGGTTTCTGCCCATCCCAGATTGGCTGCGGTGGGGCGTGTACGGCACTTTTGTGGTGGTGGGCCTGTGGTTGTGCATGCGGCCTGCACCGCCCAGCCACGTCTAGCCAGATTTTGCGGTCATCAAGGCCGTGGATGGGCTTGGCGCATCAGCTCAATGTAGCGCTGCGCACCCAGGCCCAGCGGCCGCTCCTTGATCCACACCACATCGGCCCACAGCCGCACCTCGTTCGACATGTTGGCAAAGCCGATGTCCACCAATGAGCCGGGCCCCATGTGCGGCGTGGTGAGCGAGCGCGGCAGGTAAGCCCAGCCCAGGCCCGACTGCACCAGGCTCAAGGCAGTCTGCGGGTTGTCGGTGCGCCAGACCTGGCGGGACAGCAGCAGCCGCGGGTCCACCTGCTCCTCATCGCGCCCCACCACCACCACCTGGCGCAGGTTCAACAGATCGGCTGGCCGCAGGCGCTTGTTGGCCCCCAGCGTGGCCAGCAAAGACGGCGCGATCACGGCGGTGAGGGTTTCGCTGCTGAACTCTTGAAAGCCTTCCTTCTCGTCAATGGCCGTGCGCTCGAAAACCAGCGCCAGTTGCACGCAGCCGCTGTGCAACATCTGCAAGGCGTCGGCTTGCGGCGCGGTCAGGATCTCAACCTCCAGGGCCGGGAACTCGCGCGCCAGCACGGTCAATGGCGCTTGCCATGCGGCGGTCAGCAGCTCGGGCGCGATGGCCATGCTCAGGCGCCGCTCCAGGCCTTGGTGCAAAGACAAGGCTTGGCCCTGGAGCATGCGCAGTTGGTGGGCCAGTTGCCGCGCCCCCGGCTCCAGCGCTTTTGCCGCCGCGGTGGCCGAAGGCTCGCGGCCCGTGCGGTCAAACAAGATCAAGTCCAGCTCGGCCTCCAACTGGGCGATGGCCATGCTCACCGCCGAAGGCACGCGGCCGAGCGTGCGGGCTGCGGCCGAGAACGAGCCCTGGTCCAACACGGCCAGGAACACCTTCACGTTGTCACTGTCAAAACCAGTTTTCATGCGCGCCTGACCTGTCAATTTATCTGACACATTCTAACTTTTATGTTCAGAAATATAGATATACATTCACGGCATGCAAGGTCTCAAGCGCAAGCTGATTTACGTTTCCCTCTTCGAGTTGATTGCCGTGTGCATGAGCAGCACGCTGCTGTGGCTCATTTCCACGCGCGACTCATTCGTGTATGCCGGCATGGCCGCATTGGCGTCATCCGCCATCGCCTTGGTGTGGAACCTGGTCTATACCTCCGCCTTTGAGTACTGGGAGGCGCGGCAAGCCACGAAAGGCCGCGGGCTGCTGCGCCGTGCCGCGCACGCCTTGGGTTTTGAGTTGGGCTTGGTGGTGCTGCTGGTGCCGCTGTTTGCCCACCTGCTGGGGCTCAGCCTGTGGCAAGCCTTTATTTATGACCTGGGCCTGATGGTGTTCTTCATGGTCTACACCTTCTTGTTCAATCTGGGGTTTGACCATGTTTTTGGGTTGCCGGCATCGGCACTGGCCAGCTAGAAGACCTGCGCAGGGCGGTAAATGCCAGCACCGCCAGGCCAGCCAGCAACATGGCTTGCGTTTGCGGCTCAGGCACCGCCGCCGTATACACCATGCCGGAACCCGTTGTCACGATTGCACCAGCGTTGTTCAGCACTGAGATGCCGAAGTGGGCCGAGTTCATCGCCGACAAGGAGCCGGTGTCGTTGGCAAAGCCAAACAAAACGCTCGCGATTGAAAACGATTCTCCGTAGGTGAACGGGACCTCGGTGGTGAACACCCCGCCGAACTGGCTGCCGGGCGCCACTAACAGGCCGGGGTCGGTGTGCCCAGGTTTCAGCACGTTGGCCAGGTAAGACAACATCAGCGTTTCGCCACCATCCTCCGGCTCATCAATGGTCTCCAACAACCAGGCCGTGGGATCGGTGCTCAGGAACTCCGTCACCTCGGTCCGCAACTCGTCAGGCGTTGACAACCACAATCCGTAGCCGCCGCCTGAGCCATAGCCCTGGCCAAAACGGCCTGTGACGTTGGCGCTGATTTTCACGGTTCCCGAACCTGTTCCGCCCGTGATGAGAAAGTTGTCGGTCCAGGCCGACAAGGCGATGGCGAAAGGCCCGCCAATGCCGGTTTGGCGGATGAATTCATCCGTGACCGGGACGGTGTTGGCCACCTCGATCCGGTTCACGCCAGGCAACGCTTGTGCCTTGGCTGCATTGCCATTGCCACTTGCCGACGCCAAGCCGGTGTTGCTCAGAAAGGCGGCGTCCGTGTAGTTGTATTGGGCCTGGAGCACGTCAGAGGCACTGACCCCAGCGTCCTTGACCGCGGCAAAAGAGTATGTGTCGGCCCATGAGGGCAGGCAGTGCATGGCCGCGACGGCGGCAATCAGGAAAGGGATCTTCATGGCTGTTCTCCAATCAAGGGTGACGTGCGCGCTTGGAGCCTGTGCGCCAGGCAACCAGCATCCCCATGGCGAACATCACCACCGATTGGGGCTCGGGAACAGATGAGGCCGCCTGATACCGCGTGCCCGAGTCTGTGGTTAAAGTCGCATCAATGGGTGCGCTGATTCCAAAGTGGGCCGAGTGGAAAAAATCAGCCACGCCCGTTTGGCCACCAACCACCTCTGCGCCCAAGTAACTGGCCAGGTAGAACGGCTTGTCGTAGGTGAACTCAATGCTTGCACTCAAGTACTGAACCCCTGAGAGTGATTCGGTCAAGGGGATGGCGGCATTCCCGGTGCAGTCCAATTCATCAAAATCACACGAGATCGGCTTGTCACTCACGAACAGGGTGTAAAACGAGTTGGAGCCTGGCCCGCCTGGTTGCCCCAGGCCATCCAGGGTGCCCTCCAGGCGAACAGTTATTTGCGCAGTGGCTTGGCCACTGCCGCCATGCACCACAAACGCATCGCTCCAGATTGATTCTGCATAGGCCTCGCGGTCTTGCGCCTGGTTGACCGATGCGTAGGCCCCATTGACGCCAAAGCCTGCGCGCACTTGGCTGTAGGCGCGGGGCTCGGAACCCGCCTCTTGAAGCGAGCCGCCCAAGGTGGCTTGCACCAGGCAGGAGGGATCAAGCTCAATGGGGCAGCCAGCGGTCTCGATCTGCGCCCGAACGGCGGTGAAGGAAGGCGTGCCGCCCACGATTTGAGCAGCATTGGCCGAGCAAGCTGCAAGGGCAATGACGATGCCTAAGCCGAATGATTTATTCATTGCGGTCCCCCTGATGGTCATGAAAATGAATTTCGCGATGCAGTCTGTGGCAAAGCTTTATTTCCGTCAATACCTCACAGCGATGAGCTCGGCATGGGCCGCTGCCAAAATGCGGGGATGAGCCTGCAATCCGTCCAAGCCTTCCTCGCCCAACAGGCGCCCGACATCGCCATCCTGCAAACGCCAGAGCCCACCGCCACCGTGCTGGATGCGGCCCGGGTGCATGGCGTGGCGCCCGCGCAAATCGCCAAGACCTTGTCGCTGTGGCTAAAGGACGAAGTGATCCTGCTGGTGATGGGCGGTGATTGCCGCCTGGACAACCGGCGCTTCAAGGAGCACTTTGGCGGCAAAGCCAAGATGCTGAACGCCGAAGAGGTGGTGCAGTGGACCAGCCACCCTGTCGGCGGCGTGTGCCCTTTCGGCCTGCCGCATCCGCTGCGCGTGTTCACTGATGTTTCGCTGCGGCGCTTTGACGTGGTGCTGCCCGCCGCCGGGGCCGTCAATGCGGCGGTGCGGATTTCACCTGAACGCCTGGCGCAGTTGGTCGAGGCGCAATGGGTGGATGTGGCACAAGAGGCGCCCGCCGACTGAGCCCACCAAGCGCCTTGGTACAGCCCTTTAGGCGGCCGACCACGCGGGCAAAGCCCCCATGCCCCGCTCGTCATGCGACGGGATCATCGTGATACTCGGATGCGTCTGCTGCAAATGAGCCAGCGTGGTGATGAGTTGCTGCACATCACGCGGGCTGTGATCGGCCACCATCCGGCTGAGCCAAGGCTTCTCGACCTCCCGCTCCAGCCCCTCCATCTGCCAGACGATGTCACCGATCAAGGCAAACCGGCGTCCGCTGGCCAAAGTGATGAACACGATGATCGAGCCTGGGGTGTGCCCAGGCGCGGGCACCAACACCACCGAGCCATCTGACCAAACGTCCCACGATTGTGAGAAGCCAAGGTAGGGCCGCGCTTGAAACCCAAAGGGCCGCAGGTTCAAGGGGCCAATGCCGCGAGCCACTTTGGTGGAGCGATGCCCACCCTCGATGAACTGCACCTCGGCCTCAGAGATCCACACCGCCGCACCCGGAAAATCCTGAACCCCGCTGATGTGGTCCCAGTGGGCGTGCGTGAGGACGATGCCTGAGAGCTGGTCCAGCTGGTAACCCTGAGCCAAGAGCTGCTCAGCGGCTGGCCGGCCTGCAACGACCCTGGTGGTTTTGCGCATCACCCAAGGCAAGGCCTGACGATGTGTTGCCCACTGGCGGCCAATGCCCGCGTCGAACAGCAGGTCGCCCGCCGGGTGCCTCACGAGGACGGCATTCAGCGCAAACCGCCGCACATCGTCAAAGCGCCCACCGCTGAAGGCCATGGCCGCACGCGATTCAATGAACCCGGTGGGGATGGCGCTGATGGACATGCCCTCAGGCGACCGCGCTTCAGGCAGGCGCACAGGCAGAGGCGCCACGCCCGCGCGGGTGTTGATGGCCTGTGCTGCAGCAGCCAGCGACGCCATGCTGGAGAAGATCGGTGCGCATCCAAAGGCTTGCCACTGGGTGGTCATGGTGTTGCGTCAATGGCTCGCGCCACGTGGGATCAAGGTGCGCCAGTATCTACCGGTGATGCCAAGCCTGCTTCGGCGTCAAGCCAATCCGATAGACAGCCAGGGTTGCCATTGCTTTGTCACAGTCATTCTCGACATTGGCCATTCATTCATGCCATGAACACACCGAGGTCGACACCATGAACTTGCGCCGCATCGTCTTGCTTACCGGAATTTGCACACTGCTCTTCTCAACGGCATCGCAAGCCGCCGACCAGACCTTGCCTGGCGCAGGCAATACAGAGGCGGACCGCTTGGTGGCCCGCTCACCGCGCGTGGTCGAGGCGCATCAGTTCCTCGTGCAGCAAGCCAGGCAAATCAAGAACGCTTCGCTGCGACGCGCGACACTCGACTTGCTTGAAAACCGCCGCTTTTGTGTCACCGCGCGTGCCAGGCTCAGTGGCGCGGACAAAGCCCGGATCCTGTCTGAACTCACGGCCGCAGGCCTGATCGAGCCGGCGGACGATGCCACCTTCCCCGGTGGGCTCAAGACTGGCGTGTTTCCCCCCGTGCTGAATGACAGCTCGGACTGCCCCAACTTGCCCATGAGCTTCGATGCTGCGCCCGGCAGTAGCTTCACCAGCCACCACGGCTACCCCGGTGGCTTGCCCATCCACGAGGCCAACAATGAACGCGCGGCCCTGGGCCTGGCCAGCGGTTACCGTGCCAACTATGGCGACGAACACGCCGGGCACGGGCATGAAGATGGGCAAGATGAGCGCGCCTGGTTCAAGTCGCCGTTCTTCATCGACCAAGACGTGGTCATCGCCGCGCCGATCTGGCACGACTGGGCCAAGACCATCGTCTTCCAGTGGGGCGCGGACGGGCAGACCTTCAAAGAGCTGAACTTCGGTGGCAATGCCGCCAACGGCACGGCCACCGGCGGCCACCACATCATCAGCATTTCAGAGTCCATCAAGCGGGGGCTTCCTGCGGCCTTCGTCATTGCCCAGGCCTCGGCGCATTCCAACCCCACCTTGGGCAATGAGGGCAAGGTGGTGAACTGGCTCCGCGCCGCGAGCATCCTGGCCCAGGTCGATCCGCTGGCCGCTGGTTATCTGGCCAAAGATGCCGCCGGCCACTGGCGCCTGCCAGCGCTGCGCAAGCTGGGCGATGGCGTGGACTTGGCGGGGGCCGGCCAAACCAACCTGCTGCCTGAATACACCCTGCACAACCTCTCGGACGGCGACTTCACCTATTCGATCCCCGCTGCGGGCGATGCCGCGCTGCTGATCGCGCAACTGGCGCCGCGCTTTGGCTTTGACCCCGCCGACACCGCCCGCTACAACACCAAGTTCCGCAACCCCGTGTTCGCCAACTTGAGCCAAGAGCGCCTGGTGGTGCTGTACGCCAACGGCGGATTGGCGGCCGTGCAAAAGGAGCTGCAGTCCTTGCGTGCACGTGGCGGGTTTTGATCAGTCCGCGCTTGCTTAATTAGACCCGTAGCAAACCCCGGAAGCCTCTGGCGGCGTAGTACGACTGCACGCCATTGTGATAAACGAAGACTTGGCCATAGCGCCGGTCACAGAACAGGGCGCCGCCGAGGGCCCTGACCTCGGGTGGCGTTTTGATCCAGCTGGAGGTCTTCAAGTCGAAGTCGCCGAGCTTTTGCAGGGCGCGGTATTGCGCTTCGGTCAGCAGGTCGATGCCCATGGCGGCGGCCATTTCGACGGCGCTGTGGTCGGGCTTGTTCTCTTTTCGGGCGGCTCGGGCTTCGCCGTCATAGCAGGTGCTTCTGCGGCCGGTGGGGCTTTCTGGGGCGCAGTCGCAGAAGGTGAATTGGCCGGACTTGGGGTCGTGGCCGATGACGTCGGGTTCCCCGCCTGTGGATTCCATGGCTTGCAGCGATTCGAGGGCGGCGGGGTTGGCTTCGAGCTTTGCGGCCACGTCGGCCCAATCGATGCCGACATGCCGGGGCATGTTTTGATCGAAGCGGGTTTTCAGGGCTTGGAGAAGTTGTTTGCGTTCTGGTGATTTCATGAATTGCATGATTACAGCGAATCGTGCTGCGCCTCCACGTTACACATGACGCAACGACTCAGGGCGCCCGTCTTGGCGCAGCGCGACCGGCTTGGGTAAAACGAGGCGAACTAAGGTTTGTCGCCAAAACAGAATCAGAATAAGAGGCCAACCATAATCCCTTCTCGCGCACGGAAGGACTCGTGTTCAAAGATAGATTGGAGACCACCGCTCCAAGTGTGCGCGTTAACAGCACGGGTTTTCGACGCTTCGTTAAACCAATGTAGTCAACAAAAAATAATCCATCATCTTCCTTTACAAGATGCTTTGGAATGTCTGTTCTATCTGGAAAAATAAGATCCAAAACATCAGGCGAAACTACCACACGAGGATATCTAGCAATCCTGCTCTCTACTTTGTATGCCTCAATGAGACCTGCACTAAATGTAAATGATCCATTCGAAAAATGCTTATTAACAGCTATGCCACCTCGACATAAAAGGTGCTCATCCAAAAGCAGTCTTTGATAGTCTGCAACACGACTCACAAACCATTCGAATTTTTCAGCACTATAAGGCATCGATATAACGATTGAATCGGAAAACTGAATAATAGAACAATTTACATCATCTCGAAATACCACGCCTGCGCTTTGGTGACATCGAAATAATTTAGCCAAATTATTTTGATGCGCTCCGCGCAGATCTGCCTCCACCATTTCGGTAAAACCCAGCAGGTCTAAAAATGCAACAAAATGCTGCTTTAGGTTAAGTCCGTCGGCATTTTGCGGCATTTCAGATACCCTCCAGCTTTTCGGCCAAAGTGCAAAAAAGCGCTTTATACGCCTTCATTCGATCAGCTGCTTGAGTCCAATTATTGCCAGTCCACGGCAGGCCACTATCTGTGATTCGTGCAGTATCGGCTCTTGATATATCAAATACGGCCTTCCCAACCTCCTGCATCAAAGGCGCCAATTGATTAAAATCCGGAATTTCAATTGCAATTGGCTTTGTGGACGTTGGCAAATACATCTGATCAAGTGATCCATGTTTTTTCATAACAGGCTTCAAGGACGCTGCTATTTCTTTGGGCAGCCTTGTCATCCAAAGTTTATATCCCGGCTTGGCCTTGCCTGCATATATTTTAAATGCTTGAATAACTGCCCCTAAGAATACCGGCTTTCCGGGGCGTATAGGCAAACCCAAATCTGAGTACTGCTTTATCACCTGCGAATGCTCGGACATCCAACGGTCCAGAATTGTAGATAACGTTCCTATCGCCTGAACATTAAATCGATCTGGAGCTGCAGGAAGAAAAAATGCATCGCAGGTTAAAAAGAATGCTCTAGTTAGTGCTCCTGAACTGGGGCCAACATCGACAAAAATATAATCAAGCTTTTGCTGCTCCGCCAATCTGACAAGAAAGTCGCCGATAGAAACGTACGTTCGCATAAGGTTTGTTCGCATGCTAGCACGCTGTATATATGCCTCAGCGAGGTCATCCTCAATGGAGCTAAGATCGACAGAGCCGCGAAGCAAGTATAAATTTTCCCCCACTTCATTTGTTTTTACTTTTGACAAATCAATGAATGCTGCATCACCTTTGATACGCTGATTTAATGCATCAAGAATGCTTGTTCCGGGAAGGTCCTCTATTTTTGCAGTAGTAGTAGTAGCCAACGCCTTTTCATCCAGCGCCGTAATCGTGCGCGACAAAGCAATTTCCGTTAGATTGCATTGGGGATCAGCGTCAACCATTAGCACTTTTTTGCCAGTAGATGCCAAATAGGATGCCAAGTTAAATGTGGTGGTTGTTTTTGACACTCCACCTTTGTGATTGTACAAAGTAATAATCTTCATTATAAGTAACCTATGTTAGATGTTAGCTGCAAAAAAGCAGGCCTCTTCGAGAGATCATCAGCGCCGGAAATATTGCAAAGCACTATTCTCCGAGTTGAACGCCAAGTTAGGCATCCGAGCGAGGACACGATATTGAATACGCTTCAATTGCATAAGAACATTAAATTATTTCTTTGTCTTCTTTTTGCTTAGGTTTTCCAGCGCATTTTTTATGTCGACAATATTTTTTGACTCGCTACTAATTTGCGCATCAATTGATGATATTTTTCGGCTTATTGCATCCGCCTGGGTCGTGTAATCGACTGTATCCGTGTAATGTGCGGTTATTGCTGCAAGCAGAAAACCGCTAAGCCCTACTGTTAGCGCATACTTCAGCACCTCTGAAGCGTAGGATATTGCTTTGATTGGTTGTTTCTTGCTGTCGATGATGAGGTGGTTGGTGAACCTTAACCAAAATATCCTGCTCTTATCAATCAGGTTTGGCTCTCCATCAAGGCTAGTGCATTGCATATAAGAGTTTAGTAGCTTGAAATGGCTGTGTACTATTTTTATTAATTTCTCCGGGGGAATAAATCCTGAAATCAATATTGAGGTTTCGGTGGGCGAGAAGTTCTCCGTTTTTGCCGGGTGCAGTACTGCCAGCACTAGCCCATTGTCTAGTAGATGGTAATGCAGCCTAGCTCCATATTCGGATAGTACTGTTATTTTCTGTCGATTAAATGGGTCTGGTCGCTGGGTATCAAATGGGCGTTGCCCATAAAAAATCTCAAATACTCTGTCGTCGGAGCCTCCTAAGCTTCCTCCGGGGGTGATGCATAGATGGTAGAGGTTTGCAAGCCTTATCGCCTTTTCGTTTTTATTCTTTAGGGATTCAAATAATTGCGATGATTCGCCAAGATACTTTTTGAATTCCTGGTACCGCTTAATTCGGGTCGATGCATTGTTTCCCATATCATTAATTGCCTCTCGTTTGTCCAACAGCTGCTATTTTGCGATGCCTAAATATAATTTAGACGTCGAAAATGTATACGTTAATTTCGACCATGGAGATATGCATCAACTTTGATGAATAAAATATGTGAAATTGACCTCGATACGCCAATCCCTGCCTCCCGGCAAGCGTAGTGATCCAAAACATCTCAACGGCCTCCCTATTCACCGCCGCGAGCAATTCGCCGCAAACGAAGCGCGTTCAGCATAGACCACACCCTGTTACAGGTCAATTCACCAAGCACCGAACCTCGCACGCGCCACTGCAACCGTGGCGCGCTACCCTAAAACACCCACACGCGGCACTCCAATCCTCGTTCACCACCCAAATAACCCGGCGCACCGCCCTAAAAGCCCCGCCCGCAAGCCTCAAACACCTTGCGCGCAAGCATCCAACACTGGGCGTGCAACCCTAATGCCCTTGCACGCAAGACTCTGAACCTTGCGCACGCCCCAAAACGACTCATCCGTTCAGCCTCAACAGCCTTGCGCGCAACCCTCCAATCCCGGCGCGCCGCCCTCAAACCCTTGCGTGCAAGGCTCTGGTGCCTTGCGCGCAAGCCTCAAACCCCCAACCCGCAAGCCCAAAAGCCCCGCGCTCCGCTCTAAAACACCCGCGCACCTCCCTCAAACCCTTGCGCGCAAGGCTCCACATCCTTGCGCTCGCCCCAAA
The DNA here is from genome assembly GCF_918741295.1 of Aquabacterium sp. CECT 9606. Taxonomy (GTDB): domain Bacteria; phylum Pseudomonadota; class Gammaproteobacteria; order Burkholderiales; family Burkholderiaceae_C; genus Aquabacterium. Next base: position 149,870 of record NZ_CAKKNB010000003.1, on the reverse strand, counting down.
AAGCCTCGCGCTCCGCCCAAATAGCTTCACTCCCCACCCTCTTATGCAACCAGTTGCATAAAAACCCTCCATCCCCTACAGTCCTGCAACTGATTGCATAACCCCTCCGCTTGCAAGGCCCCCACACATGCCCACCCCCTACCCCCACCTCCTGCAACCCCTCGACCTCGGCTTCACCACCCTCCCCAACCGCGTCATCATGGGTTCCATGCACGTGGGCCTGGAAGAAGCCAAGGACGGCTTCAACCGCATGGCCGCCTTCTACGCCGAGCGGGCGCGCGGCGGTGTGGGCCTGATCGTCACCGGCGGCATCGCCCCCAATGACGAAGGCGCGCCCTTCCCCGGCGGCTCGCGCCTCACCACGCCAGAAGAAGCCGACCACCACAAGGTGGTGACCGAAGCCGTGCACCGCGAAGGCGGCAAGATCGCCCTGCAGATCCTGCACTTCGGCCGCTACGCCTACCACCCCGGCCTGGTCGGCCCCAGCGCCATCAAGGCGCCCATCAGCCCCGCCACCCCGCGCGCACTCACGTCCGATGAAGTCGCCAAAACGATCGACGACTACGCCCGCTGCGCTGCCCTGGCCCAATCGGCCGGCTACGACGGCGTCGAGGTGATGGGCTCCGAGGGCTACCTGATCAACGAGTTCATCGCCGCCCGCACCAACCAGCGCGACGACGAATGGGGCGGCAGCTACGCCAACCGCATCCGCTTCCCCATCGAGATCGTCAAGCGCGTGCGCGAACGCGTCGGCCCCAACTTCATCATCATTTACCGCCTGTCCATGCTCGACCTGGTCGAAGGCGGTTCCACCTTTGAAGAGGTGGTGCAACTGGCCCAGGCCATCGAGGCGGCCGGCGCCACCATCCTCAACACCGGCATCGGCTGGCACGAGGCGCGCATCCCCACCATCGCCACCAAGGTGCCGCGCGCGGCCTTCGCCTGGGTCACGCAGAAGATGAAGGGCCACGTGGGCATCCCCCTGGTCGCCACCAACCGCATCAACACGCCCGAAGTGGCCGAGGCCCTGCTGGCCGATGGCTTCTGCGACATGGTCTCGATGGCGCGCCCGCTTCTGGCCGATGCCTTCTTCGTGCAAAAGGCCAAGGAAGGCCGCGCGGATGAGATCAACACCTGCATCGGCTGCAACCAGGCCTGCCTGGACCACACCTTCGGCGGCAAGATCACCTCCTGCCTGGTCAACCCGCGCGCATGCCACGAGACGCTGCTCAACTTCCCGCGCACCACGCAAGTCAAGCGCATCGCCGTGGTCGGCGCCGGCCCGGCGGGCTTGAGCTTCGCCACCTATTCGGCCGAGCGCGGCCACGACGTCACCCTGTTCGAAGCCGGCCCCGATGTGGGCGGCCAGTTCAACGTCGCCAAGAAGGTGCCGGGCAAGGAAGAGTTCTACGAAACCCTGCGCTATTTCCGCAAGCAACTGGCGCTGACGGGCGTGAAGACGCAGTTCAACCAGCGCGTGACCGCGCAAGACCTGATCGCGGGCGGCTTCGATGAAGTGGTGTTGGCCACCGGCGTCACACCGCGCACGCCGCCCATCGAGGGCGTGAACCACCCCAAGGTCATCAGCTACCTCGACGTGCTGCGCGACGGCAAGCCCGTGGGCAATGTGGTCGCCATCATCGGCGCGGGCGGTATCGGCTTCGACGTGGCCGAGTACCTCACGCACGCTGGCGAAAGCGCCAGCCTAAACCCCACCAAGTTCTACGCCGAGTGGGGCATCGACACCACCTACGCCGACCGTGGCGGCATCAAGCCGGCCGACTTGGAAAAGTCGCCCAGGCAGGTCTACCTGTTGCAGCGCAAGACCAGCAAGGTGGGCGATGGCCTGGGCAAGACCACGGGCTGGATCCACCGCACGGGTTTGAAGAACCGCGCCGTGCACATGATCGCAGGCGTCACGTATGACAAGGTGGACGACGCCGGCCTGCACATCACCGTGGGTGGCGAGCCCAAGCTCATCCCCGCCGACACAGTGATCCTGTGCGCAGGCCAGGAGCCGCTGCGTGAACTGCAGGCCGAGCTGCAAGCCGCTGGCCGCCCCGTGCACCTGATCGGTGGCGCCGACGTGGCCGCCGAGCTGGACGCCAAGCGTGCCATCAAGCAAGGTGCCGAACTGGCCGCCGCCATCTGACCGTCGATCTCATCCATCGGAGCCTGAGACCATGACCACCAGCACCGCATTGAAGCCCGCCGCGGCCGCGTCCCTCGCCTTGTGGCACGAGATGGTGTCCCTTCAAGACATGGGCCGGCTGCCCACGATCCTGAACGACACCGCCGTGTTCCGCTCACCCATGGCCTTCAAGCCCTACGTGAGTGCGGCGGCCGTCAACCTCATCCTCAACACCGTGATGAAGGTGTTCACGCAGTTTGAATACCACCGCACCCTGGTGGCCGAAGATGGCCTGAACGTGGTGCTGGAGTTCAGCGCCATGGTGGGCGACAAGTCGCTCAAGGGCATCGACATGATCCGCTTCGACGAGGCGGGCCTGATCGTCGATTTCGAGGTGATGGTGCGCCCCCTCAACGGCCTGCAAGCACTGGGCGCCGAGATGGGCGCGCGCCTGGCGGCCTACCTGCCCGCTTACAAAGAAAGCAAAGCATCATGAGCACCCCCACGTTTGAAACCCTGACCCTCACGCTGGCCGATCACATCGCCACCGTGCGCTTGAACAGGCCCGACAAAGCCAACGCCATGAACCTGGCCATGTGGCACGAGATCCGCCAAGCCTTCCAGTGGATCGACACCACGCCCGAGGCGCGCGTGGCCATCATCGAAGGCGAAGGCAAGCACTTCACCTCGGGCATCGACCTGACCATGATGATGGGCCTGCAAGCGCAGATCAAAAGCGATTGCGATGGCCGCACCCGCGAGAACCTGCGCCGCATGATCCTCGACCTGCAAGACACCTTGAGCAGCATGGAGCGCTGCCGCAAGCCCGTGCTGGCCGCCATCCACGGCGCCTGCGTGGGCGGGGGCGTCGACCTGGTCACCTGCACCGACATGCGCTACTGCAGTGCCGAGGCCTACTTCACCATCAAGGAAATCGACATCGGCATGACGGCCGACGTGGGCACCTTGCAGCGCCTGCCCAAGCTGATCAGCGATGGCATGGCGCGCGAGCTGGCCTACACCGGCCGCAAGGTGCTGGCGGCTGAGGCCAAGGAGATCGGCCTGGTCAACCGCGTGTTCGACACGCCCGAAGCCCTGCGCAGTGGCGTGCGCGAGATTGCGGCAACGATTGCGGCCAAATCACCACTGTCGATCCGGGGCACCAAAGAGATGATCATGTACGCCCGCGACCACAGCGTGGCCGATGGCCTGAACTACATCGCCACCTGGAACGCCGCCATGCTGATGTCAACCGACCTGCAGGCGGCCATGATGGCGCAGATGAGCAAGCAGACGCCGCAGTTTCTGGACTGAAAAACCTGGGCGACGGAAACCGGACGGGCGGCATAAACTGCGGGGCATGCCGACCACCAACACACCGCCCCCGGCGGCCTCCACGTCGATCCCATTCTTCTCGCTGCCCAACTGGCTGAGCGCAGCGGCCCATTGCGGCATCGACCTGGGCGCCATCCTGACCGAGGTAGGGGTGGACCTGGCCACGATCGAGCCACAAACCACCAGGGTGTCTTGCGAAACCATCGCCCGCGCCATGACCATCTGTGCGGTCGAGACCCACCAGCGCCACAAAGATCTGCACTTTCCCTTTGTGCTGGGCACGCACTTCGTCTTCCAGTACGTGCCGGACATCGAGACCTTCCTGGCCACCTGTGCCAGCCTGCGCCATGCCGAGCGCGTGTTCGACTGGGTACGCGTGCTGATCAACCCGCACCTGCACCAAAAAATCGTGGAACGCGATGGGCAGGCCGGCGTCACTTTGTCATGGCAAGACCTGCCGCCCGAGCTGAGCGGCCTCTTCCACGACTGCGTCGACATGACCATGTCGGCTTCGCTCAAAACCGCGCGCCTGCTGGCGGGCAACGACTTCACCTTGCGCTCGGTGTCCTTGCGACGCTCGCGACCGCTGGTCGATGCACGCGTTTACGAAGCGCACTTCCAGGCCCCAGTGCACTTTGGCCAGGCGGAAGACGCTGTGTGGTTTGACCACCATTGGCTCGATGCCCCCTTGAAAAATGCCCTGCCCGCGCTTCACCAGCGTGCCGCCGAGCGCGTGGAACGCCAGCTCACGGACATGGCCTTGCCTGAAGACAGCGTGGCCGCGCTGCTCGAACGCTCGCTGGTGGCCAACCCCACCTTGCTAAGCCAGCGCCTGGAAGACGTGGCAGACACCTTGAACCTGCATCCGCGCACCTTGCAACGGCGCTTGCGCGACGCAGGCCAGAACTACTCCGACCTGCAAGCCCGGGTGCGCTTTCACCTGGCCAGCGAGTGGCTGAAGGAAGGCGCGCTGTCGGTCGAGTTGATCAGCGAGCGCCTGGGTTTTGCCGACCGGCGCAGCTTCACCCAAGCCTTTGTGCGGTGGGCCAAGGTGTCGCCCAGCCATTTCCGCAGGATTTCGGGTTTCCCCTAACTCGTCTTGTCACCTGGACTGCCCTCCTGGCATCTGGCGGCATAGCCCTCGAAGAAGGTGACTCTTAAATTACGACTCATCGGATTACTGACCCGAGAGTCATTTATGAGCCACCACCTGACCATCACGCCCCGCAGCGAGCTTGACTTCAAGCTCGACGACCAGGACCTGCCCCGCCACTGGTTTGGCGGCGACCCTTTTAAAACGCGCTACTTCGACGCCATGTCCTTGTCCTTCCCCGATGGCGAGCGCTTGTTCATGATGGCCGTGCGCGCCTTCAAGCACACCATCACCGACCTGGCCCTGCAGGAAGACATCAAGGATTTCAATCGACAGGAAGGGCAACACGGCATCATCCACAACCAGTTCAACGAGGTGCTGCGCCGCCAGGGCATCGACATTGACAAAGTGCTGCGCGTGCAGAACTACATCCAGTTCAACATCTACTGGAAATACTTTCCCAAGGCCTACAACCTGGCCGCCACGGCCGCACTGGAACACCTGACCGCGACCATGGTCTACGGCTTCTTCGACCACGGGCCGGTGATGCAGGACGCTGACCCGCGCGTGCGGGCCATGTACGCCTGGCATGCCATCGAGGAGCTGGAGCACAAATCTGTGGCCTTTGATGTGATGCAGCAAGGCGCCCGCGTGGGTTACATCGTGCGCTGCCTGGCCATGCTGCAGTGCACCTTGCACTTCAGCATCTACAGCTACCTGGCCGTGAACTTCCTGCTCAAGGCGGATGGTTTTGGCTTCTGGCAGCGCCTCAGGATCATGGGCAAGGGGATGGCCTGGCTGTATGGCCCCAAGGGCGTGTTCACCGCCTTGGCCGGACATTTTTTCAGCTATTTCAAGCCGGGCTTTCACCCCAACAAAGTGGCTTTGTCACCCAGCTATGAGCGCTGGAGCACGGCCTACGCACGGGCTGGCGACCCGATTGCCGCCAGCAACGAGCTGTATGCGGCTTAGTGGCTGTCCCGGTCAACAGGCTTGCGGGGCTTGTTGTCCGGTTTTTGAAAGGACTTGGGGCGGAACACGTTGCCATCCCAATCACCCCGGGTGCGGGCCCGGTTGATGACGGCCTGCGCCTCTTTGGCGGCCTTTTTCTTGGACACACGCCAGCGCCAGGTTTTGACAACCCAGGTGCTGTAGCGCCGCCAGCGGCCCACCACAGCATGGTCCAGCCGATCACGGCGTCGGCTGCCAATCATCAGCCGCACCAACATGACCAGGCAAGCGGCGGCAATCGACAGGGCTATCGTCTTTTCGATCAGAGACATTGCTCGTTTCCATCCATCCTGGCCTCCATCCTATCGAATTAGGCCGCCGCCGTCCTCCCCTCCAAACGTGTGTCCAAGGTCATTTGCCCATCGATAATTGATAAATGTCGACCCCTGCCTTCGCCCATTCACCGCCCCTGCCCACTTTACCCAGCTCCGCCGAGGAGTTGAACCACATCCTTCCCACCACGTGGGAAGCGGTGATGCTGGTGCCCCCTCAAGACGCCGCCCGCTGGATGCTGGCCACCGCCCGCCTCGGGCACGCCGGCGCGCAGGCCGTGCTGGGCCAATGGCTGCTGGATGGGCGTGGCCTGGAGCGCGATCCGGTGCAGGCCCTGCATTGGTTTTTGCACGCCGCCCAGCAAAACCACCCCATGGGGATGAACATGGCGGGCCGGTGCCACGAACAAGGCTGGGGCACCGCGGTTGACGCGGACAAAGCGGCGCATTGGTACCGCAAGGCTGCAGCCACATCGCTGCCAGAAGCGCGCTACAACCTGGCCAATCTGCTGGCCAGCGGCCAAGGTGTAACGCAAGACCACGCGCAGGCTTTGGCACTTTATCGCCAAGCCGCAGAGCAAGGCTACGCCAAAGCGTTTGCCAAGCTGGGCCGCTATCACGAAGACGGTTTGCTGGTAGAAAAAGACTTGGCCATGGCCTTTCTTTGCTACCAACGAGGTGCCGAGGGCGGGGATTTTCGCGGCCAATTTTGCTACGCCGGCATGCTGGCCGCCCAAGGCCGTGAGGCCGAGGCCCTGGAATGGCTGGCCAAGGTGCCTGAAACCGCTACTCCTCGGTATTTGCGCCAAGCGGGCGAGGCGCTGTCGCAATCACCCCTTCCCGCATTCCGTGCCATGGGCCTGCAAATGCTGAGCCGCGCCACGCCGGCCTGACCAAGGCTTGCGGGCATTGCCCCCATGAGCGTCGGGGCCATCCAAAGCGCCCTAAAATTCAATTGCGCACAATTTAATTTAACACTACCAACTGCCTGGAGCTCACCATGTCGCTTGAAAAAATCGTCTACACCGCCCACGCCACCGCCACCGGGGGCCGCGAAGGCCGCGCCGTGTCGTCCGACAACCTGCTTGACGTCTCGCTGGCCTTACCCAAAGAAATGGGCGGCAACGGCAAGGGCACCAACCCCGAGCAGTTGTTTGCCGCGGGCTATTCGGCTTGCTTCCTGGGCGCCATGGGTTTCGTGGCCAGCCAGCAGAAGAAGCCCCTGCCTGCCGGCACCACCGTGCAAGGCGATGTGTCCATCGGTCCCATCCCCACCGGTTTCGGCATCCAGGCCACCCTGAACATCACCTTGCCCGGCATGCCCGCTGACGAAGCCAAGGCTTTGGTGGACGCCGCCCACATCGTCTGCCCCTACTCCAACGCCACACGCAACAACATCACCGTGACGTTGAACGTGCTGTAACCAACGGGTACACCCGGCAACCAAAGGGCGCAAGTTTCTTGAGGAATCGGTGATAACGTGATGTTTTGACCGTGTTTTTCGGGTTGACGTCGATCGCGAAGTCAACTTAAGCTTGCGCCCCATGCCTTTTGCGTTTTGCCGTAGCAGTTCTGCTTTTTCCAAAGCCGCCAGCGCTTGGGCCATTGGCCTGGCCTTGTCGGCTTCGGTGGCCAGCGCCCAAACGGCCAACCAGGCACAAGCCCTCAGCCCTGATGCGGTAGCCGCCATCACGGCGCTGACCGGCCAAGCCCCTGCGGCCACCACCAACGCCACGCCCCCTGTTGCCGCCGAAACCAGCGGCGACCCGATCAGCCGTTTTTTGCTGGACAAAAAACTGATCAACACCAAGCCGGTCACCGACCTCGCGCAACAGGTTCGCGACAAAGCCACCAATGTGGCGTCTGAACTGGTGCTGTCGGCCATGAATTTTTTGGGCGTGCCCTACAAGCGGGGCGGCCAATCGTCTGAAAGCGGTTTTGACTGCAGCGGCTTCACCCGCCATGTGTTTGAAAACAGCGTGGGCCTGATCCTGCCGCGCCGCGCCTCGGAACAAGCCAATTCGCCCGATCTGGTGTCGGTCAAGCAGGCAGAGCTCAAGCCCGGCGACCTGGTGTTCTTCAACACCTTGCGCCACACCTTCTCGCACGTTGGCATCTACATCGGCGACAACAAGTTCATCCACTCACCCCGCGCTGGCGGCGAGGTGCGCGTAGAAGACATGCGCTTGTCCTACTGGCAAAAGCGCTTTGACGGCGCCCGCCGCGCGCCCAAGGTCGAGGCTGCGGCCCCGGCCACACCTTGACCGCCCGATAAGCCCGACATCCCCCCGGGATACGTGGTGAAGGCCGCACGCACGGCGTCCTCGCTGCCGCACAATGGCGGCCATGAGTGAGTCAACGCTGGTCCCCCTGCAACGTTTGCGCGAGCAACTGCGGTCGCCCCGAACCAGCCCCATCCTTCCCCTGACAGGGCCCCGCGCGGCCCACGGCGAGCCGATCGACAGGCTGGGCCGCCCCTTGCGCGACCTGCGCATCTCCGTGACCGATCGCTGCAACTTCCGCTGCGGCTATTGCATGCCGCGCGATGTGTTTGGCAGCGACCACCCGTTCCTGCCGCAGCCACAGTTGCTGTCCTTTGAAGAAATCACGCGAACGGCGCGCATCTTCCTGGGTCTGGGTGTTCGCAAGCTGCGCCTGACTGGCGGCGAACCTTTGTTGCGCCGTCACCTTGAGCGCCTGGTGGAACAACTGGCGCAGTTGCGCACGCTGGATGGCCAGCCCCCCGAGCTGACCCTGACCACCAACGGCTCGATCCTGGCCCGCAAGGCACAGGCGCTGAAAAACGCGGGGCTGCACCGCATCACCGTGAGCCTGGACGCCCTGGACGACGCGGTGTTCAAGCGCATGAACGATGCCGACTTCCCTGTGGGCGATGTGCTGAGCGGCATTGAGGCTGCGCAGGCAGCCGGACTGGGGCCCATCAAGGTCAACATGGTGGTTCAGCGCGGCGTCAACGACGATCAGATCCTGCCCATGGCCCGTCACTTCCGGGGCACCGGCATCGAGTTGCGCTTCATCGAGTTCATGGACGTGGGCAACACCAATGCCTGGCAGATGGACCAGGTGCTGCCGTCAAGCCAGGTGCGCCAGCGCATCCAGGCGGAGTTTCCGCTGCAGCCCGCCACCAGCCCACGCCCGGGCGAAACCGCCCAGCGCTGGTCTTATGCCGATGGCCAAGGCTCGGTGGGCTTCATCTCCAGCGTCACGCAGGCTTTTTGCGGCGATTGCAACCGCCTGCGCCTGTCCACCGATGGCCAGCTGTTCACTTGCCTGTTCGCCAGCCGCGGCCACGATCTGCGCACCCTGCTGCGCGCCGACCGGGCCCATTCAGACAGCGACATCGCCGCTGGCCTGCGCCAGCTGTGGGCCCAGCGCGAAGACCAATATTCGCAACTGCGTGCCCAGGGCGTGGCGCCCGAGCAGCGCATCGAGATGAGCTACATCGGTGGCTGACCATCTGCCGCAGTCCGAGATCACCGGGTGGCTGCTGGCAGGCGGTGAAGGCCGGCGCGTGGGCGGCGTCAACAAGGGCTTGCAGCTCTACCAAGGCCAGGCTTTGGCCAGCTGGGTGATCCGCGCCTTGCAAGCCCAGGTCGGCACCTTGCACATCAACGCCAACCGTGACCTGGAGCGCTATGGCCAGTTGCTGCAAGCGGCCTCGGCCCAGGGCCAGGTCTGGCCTGATGCGGTGGACATCAACGCATCGCTGGGGCCCCTGGCCGGCATCCTCACCGGCCTGCGCCAAGCTGCGACACCATGGTTGATGGTGGCCGCTTGCGACACGCCGGCCTTGCCGTCTACGCTGGTCACCCAATTGCATCAACAGGCCTTGAGCCACCATGCTGACATCGCCGTGCCCGTGACCCAGGACGCCGACGGCGAAACCCGCCACCATTGGACTTGCGCCTTGATCCACGCCCGCACCCGTCCATCGCTGGAATCCGCGCTGGCCCAGGGCGAGCGCCGTGTTGGCCAATGGATCAAGTCTTGCACCTGGATCGGCGTATCCTTCAACGATCCTGCAGCTTTCATCAACATCAACACCCCGGAGACACTGCATGGACCAGCCTGAACCATCCAGCGTCCGAATAGCCCGCATTGGCCCGGCTGATCTGAGCGCCTACAAATCCTTGCGGGACGAAGGCTTGAGACTGCACATCGACGCCTTCGACAACGACATCGAAAGCGAACATGCACGCCCTCCTGAGAGCTACATCGGCAGGCTGGGCCTGAACGACACCCTGGGTGGTACGTTCTTGCTGGGCGCCTGGGTTGGACCCAAGCTGGTGGGCACGATTGGGCTGGAGCGCCAATCCCTGCAGAAGCTGCGGCACAGCGCCGAACTGAACAGCATGATGGTCAGCCCGTCGCACATGGGTGAAGGCCTGGGCGACCTGCTCATGACCGCCTGCCTGGCCGAGGCCCGCAAGGCCATCGGCCTGGAGCAGATCACCTTGCGTGTCAGCACCTCCAGCACAGCCGCCATCCGGCTTTACGAACGTGCCGGCTTCCAGGCCTGCGGCGTCGTGCCCCACGTGATCAAGCTGATTGATGGCCCGGGACAGGTTCGCTATTTCGACAAGCTGACCATGGTCATGATCCTGTAAGCCAAGCTCACATCACGGCCTCAGCCGCGCCCCGGTTGGCCAGGCCATCAGCGCGTTCATTACCCGGGTCGCCCGCGTGACCCTTCACCCAGCGCCAATCCACATTGTGCTCGGCCGCAGCCTGTTCCAGGCGTTGCCACAGGTCGGCGTTCTTGACAGGCTTGTTGTCGGCCGTTTTCCAGCCCTTGCGCTTCCAACCGGTGATCCACTCGGTGATGCCTTTGCGCACGTATTGGCTGTCGGTGTAGATGATGACCGAGCAGCGCCGCTTGAGCGCCGTCAGCGCCTGGATCACGGCCATGAGTTCCATGCGGTTGTTGGTCGTCAGGCTTTCGCCGCCCCACATTTCCTTTTGATGGGGCCCGCTCACCATCCAAACGCCCCAACCGCCCGGCCCCGGGTTGCCCTTGCAAGCACCATCGGTGTAGACCACCACGGGCTGTTCCGTCTCACTCATTCCTGTCCTTCTTGAAAACTGCTTGTCGCTGTTGCCGACTGGTCACGGCGGCCGGCGCAGCGGCCGGGTGAGGCATGCGCGCCTTGCGCACCTTGCCCACCAAGCGCATGCCCCTGGCCCTCTTGACGGCCACCACGAAATAAACAGCGCCCAACACCGGCCACCAACGGTCGCCCGCACGGTCCATCCACTCCAGCCGATTCCACCATGTTTCGCTGCTGATCATGGGGCGGTAGCAGCCAAAACTGCCGGCCTCCACTTCCAGATCCAGCAGGCGCAACCAATCCCGCAAACGCCAGTAGGCGATGAACTCGCCTTGCGGCAGAACAGTGGCTTGGTCAACACCCCAACTGCCCATTCGTTGCCGCAAACCCCAGAAGCTGGCGGGATTGAACCCGGCGATCACCACGCGGCCCTCGGGCACCAGCACACGCTCGACCTCGCGCAGCGTGTGGTGCGGGTCGCGTGCCAGCTCCAGCGCGTGCGGCAACACCACCAGGTCCAGGCTATTGCTTGGAAACGGCAGGGCCTCGAAATCGCAACGCAAACTCAAAGGCGCACCCTGGTCCAGGGACACAGGCCCCTTCTCGGTCGGTGGCGTCCAGCCCTGGTAGGCTGTGTCCAGTGCCAGCCAGCGGTGAGGCATGCGGTTCGTGCGCAAACCATCCAGTTCGGGCAAGCCCAATTGCATGGCATGAAAACCAAACACATCGGCCACCAGACGGTCGATCTGGCATTGCTCCCACTCCAGCAAAGCCTGGCCTGGCGGCAGGGCCAGCCAAGGGTGCAACTCTATAATTGGCGCGACTTTAGTCATGAATCTGCTTGCCCTACCCGCCTTCACTGACAACTACATCTGGATGCTTCACGATGGCCAAAAAGCGCTCGTCGTGGATCCGGGAGACTCCGCGCCCGTGCTGCAGGCCTTGCAAAGCCTGGGCCTTGAACTGGCGCTCATTCTAGTGACCCATCGGCACCCGGACCATGTCGGCGGCCTGGCGGCCCTGCGGCCTCACTTGGAGGGCCCTGTCTACGGACCCGCCAACTCGGACATCATTGGGGTTGACATCAAGGTAGGCGAAGGCGTTTACATAGATTTTCTGGGCACAAGGGTTGACGTGTGGGACACCCCCGGCCACACTGCGGACCACATCACCTATGTGGTGCGTTTCGACCTTTCTCAACCCGGCCAGCCGCCCTTGCTGTTTTGCGGCGACACCCTTTTCAGCGCTGGATGCGGCCGTCTTTACGACGGCACGGCCGAACAACTGTTCCAGGCCTTGAGTCGATTCAGCACCCTTCCCGGCAACACCACCGTGTGCTGCACCCACGAATACACCCTGGATAACCTGCGTTTTGCCCGCGCTGTGGAACCGCAAAACACCGACACTGTGGCCTACGAACTCGACTGCCTGCACCTGAGACAGCTTGGCAAGCCGACTTTGCCGACCACGATTGCCACCGAGATGGCGATCAACCCATTCATGCGCTGCGCCCAGCCTCAGGTGATCGCCAGCGCCCAGCAACATGGCGCGCAGGACAGCTCCGGCTCGGCGGTTTTCACCGCCCTGCGCCAATGGAAGAACAATTTCAAAGCATGAGCACCAAGCCCACCCTTCGTCCCATCGCCCTGTGCGCAGCCTTGCTCAGCGCCTTGCTGTTCACCGGCTGCTCCAGCCTGGACACCCAAGCCACAGGTGGCCAAGCCGATCAAGACGGCGCCAGCAAACTGGCCAAGGCCACCACGGCCTCCGCCATGGCCACCGTGGCTGCGCCCACCGCCAAGCCCCTGCAAGCGCCCGCGGATGCCCAGCAGGAAGACGACACCCGCGAAGCCGTTGGCATCCCCACCGACCCCCTGCGCCCCGACACCACCCTGAACCTGGACGACGTGAGCGCCAACCAAGATCTGTGGGTGCGCGTGCGCCGTGGCTTTGGCCTGCCTGAACTGGACATCCCCCTGGTCGGTGACCACGAGCGTTAGTACAGCAGCCGCCCCGACTATGTGCAGCGCATGACCGAGCGCTCCAGCCGTTACCTCTTCCACGTCCTGGAAGAGATCGAGCGCCGCCAGATGCCCACGGAACTGGCCCTGCTGCCTTTCATCGAAAGCGCATTCAACCCGACGGCCATGTCATCAGCCCGCGCCTCGGGGATCTGGCAGTTCATGCCGGCCACGGGCAAGGACTTCGCGCTCAAGCAAAACGTGTTCCGCGACGACCGCCGCGATGTGCTGGCCTCCACCCGGGCCGCACTCGATTACCTTCAACGCCTGCAGCGCCAGTTCGGCGACTGGCACCTGGCCCTGGCCGCCTACAACTGGGGCGAAGGCAATGTGCAGAAGGCCATCAACCGCAACATCAAGGCCGGCCTGCCGACCGACTATCTCAGCCTGAACATGCCCGTCGAGACGCGCAACTACGTGCCCAAGCTGCACGCCGTGCGCAACATCGTGCTGCGCCCGGACAGCTTCGGCCTGATCCTGACGCCCATCGAGAACCACCCCTACTTTGTGAGCGTGCCCATCCAGCGCGACATGGACGTGTCTCTGGCCGCCAAGCTGGCGGGCTTGTCCACCGATGAGTTCAAAGACCTCAACCCCTCGATGAACAAACCGGTGATCCTGGCGGCCGGCACGCCCCAGGTGCTCTTGCCCTACGACAACGCCAGCCAGTTTGTGCACAACCTCAGCCAGCACAAAGGCCTGTTGGCCACCTGGACAGCCTGGACCGTGCCACGCACCATGCGCCCGGCAGACGCCGCCAAGCAGGTGGGCATGAGCGAAGCCACGCTGCGCGAGATCAACCGAATTCCGCCCAAGATGCTGGTCAAGGCCGGCTCGACCCTGTTGGTGCCTCGCAGCCAGCACCGCGAGCAAGACGTGTCTGAAAGCGTGGCCGACAACGCCATGATGGCCCTGGCCCCTGATTTGCCCCCGCTGCGCCGCATGAACTTGCGCGCAGGCAAGAACGACTCGGTGGCCAGTCTGGCACGCCGCTACCGCGTGTCAGCCGCCCAGGTTGCGCAATGGAATCGCGTGTCGGCCTCGGCCAAGTTCAAGCGTGGGCAAAGCGTGGTGGTCTATGTGCCGGCAGGCAAAAAGGCCGTGCAGACAAACACCCGCACCGCCGCGCGCTCGCCCAGCAAGGCCACGATCAAGGTGGCCAGCGCATCCCGCACTGGCAACCGTGCCGTCAAAGGCCGAGCAACTCCTGGTCGTGCCAGCCGAGTGCGGGTGGCCAGCGCTCGCTGACCTCCCCGCACCTCAGGGCCTGGTTCAGGCAGCCATCGCCAGCAGCGCGATATTGGTGGCCAGGCCGGCCGTCCAGACCAAGGTACGCAGCGTGCCCAGGTTGGCCAGGTACATGGCCACGTAGACCACGCGGATGCCGATGAAGGCCAGGGCCAGCATGTCGATGCGGGCCTGATCGGCCTGCGCCATTTGCGCAAAGATCACCGCTGCGGCGAACAAGGGCAGCGCCTCGAAGCCGTTGATCTGCGCGGCATGGGCACGTTGGTGCCACCCCGTCAGCTTGCCGGCCCATTCGCGCGGGTTGTTGTTGTCATAGCCACCGTTGCGGCGGCCCAGCTTGATCGTGGCGGCCTTGGCCATGCCCACGGTCAGGACAGGCAGCATGAAAGCGGCCAGGACGGTCCATTTGGCAATCGTCATCAAAAATCTCCTCGGTCTCTCGGACCCATGTCTGTTTTAGAACGAACGCGCAGGGATCAATCAGCGACGATCCATGAACGCGTGCGCAATGGTACCCAGGTCCACGTACTCCAACTCACTGCCAACGGGCACACCTCGCGCCAGGCGCGTTACTTTCATACCACGCTGGCGCAGTGCCTCGCCAATGACGTGGGCGGTGGCCTCGCCTTCGGCATTGAAATTCGTGGCCAGGATCACCTCTGCGACCAGCCCATCGACCGCCCGCTGCAGCAAAGCCGTCAGGCCGATGTCGTGCACCCCGATGCCATCCAGCGGGCTGAGCCGCCCCAGCAGCACGAAGTACAGGCCGTGGTAGCTGCCCGTGCGCTCGAAAGCGGCCTGATCGGCCGGGCTTTCGACCACGCACAGCAGGCTCTGGTCGCGCGACTCGTCCTGGCAGACATCGCACACGGGGGCGCGGCTGAAGGTGTGGCAACGCTCGCAATGCCCGATCTCATCGATGGACGCGGCCAGCGCCTGCGACAGCTTCATGGCCCCGACACGGTCATGCTGCAAAAGGTGAAACGCCATGCGCTGCGCCGACTTCTGCCCAACGCCAGGCAGGCAGCGCAGAGCGTCGATCAAGACCTCTAAAGCCGGATCGGCCATGTCGGTTCGATCAGAACGGCAGCTTCATGCCAGGAGGCATGGGCATACCGGCCGTCAACTTGCCCATCTTTTCCTGCGACGTGGCTTCAGCGCGGCGGACCGCGTCGTTGAAGGCGGCAGCGACCAGGTCTTCCAGCATGTCCTTGTCGTCGGCCAGCAGGCTGGGGTCAATGGTGACGCGCTTGACGTCGTTCTTGCAGGTCATCAGCACCTTGACCAGGCCAGCGCCAGACTGGCCTTCCACCTCGATCAAGCCCAGTTCGTCCTGGGCCTTCTTCAGGTTGTCCTGCATTTGCTGGGCTTGCTTCATCAAGCCGGCGAGTTGTCCTTTGAGCATGACGATTCCTTATCTAACGCTAATGCAAACCATGATTGTCGCCCGGAACACGGGCTTGCCCTCACACCGGGCGGATCGAACCCGCGACGATGCGGGCACCAGGATACTGGGCCAAGGCGGAGACCACCAGCGGGTCTCGCTGGATCAAATCTTCGGCGGCGCGCTGCCGGCGCTCCCGGGCGGCCTGGTCGCGCTGTGCCGGGGTGTTGACCGCCGCACCGCCTTCCAGTTCGATCACGGCTGTGTGTTCCAACAACTGCGACAAAGCCTGGGCCAGGCGCTCGCGGTGCATGTCGCCCCGCAGGCTTTCACGCTCGACGCGCAGGCGCCAACGGCTGCCACCGCCCTCTTCCATGCTGGCCACGCACTGGGCCTGCATGGCCAGTTCGCGGACCAGTGCGGTGATGCTGTTGCGGGCCGCCATTTGGGCAACCAGCTGCGCCCAACGATCCGACAAGGGATCGTCTGGCAGGGCAGCAGCCACTGGCTGTGGTGCAGGTGCTGGCGCAGGCGATTCACCAACCAAGGCCGGCGCTTCAACGGGTGGCGAGTCTGGCTCGGCATTGCCCGCCTCGTAAGCCTGGTCGGGCAAGACCTCCCACGGGGGAACGCCCTGGGGCACCTCGGGCGCTGGCTTGGCCGGCCCCCTCTGCACTGGCTCGGGGGCCGGCCTGGCGGCACCCGAGCTTTCAGCTTTTGGGCTGGGAGCGGCCCGGTCTCCTGTGTGTTGTCCGGCCTGCGCGGGTTTGAAAGCCAGCAAGCGCAACAGCAGCATCAACAGGCCGCTGTACTCGTCGGGTGCCAAGGCCAATTCCGCCCGCCCTTGCAAAGCCAGGCTGTAAAACAACTGGGTTTCATCCGGCGCCAACATGCCCGCCAGGGACTGCCACAAAGCCGCGTCGGGATCCGAGGCATCGGCCGCTTGCGGTACCGCCTGGATCACGGCCATGCGCTGCAGGGCTGTGGCCAGCTCTTCCAACGTGCCCGAGGCTGACAGACCCAGCTCGCGCAAGGCATCAACCGTCGCCACCAGGCCAGCTCCATCTGCGGCGGACACCGATTCAATGATCTTCTGGATGTGCTGCCGGTCCACCGCGCCCAGCATTTGCCGAACGTTGGCTTCCAGCAGGCTTCCACCGCCAAAGGCGATGGCCTGGTCGGTCAGGGACAAGGCATCACGCATCGATCCACGGGCAGCCCGGGCCAGCAGGCTCAAGGCACCGGGTTCAGCGCTGATCGCCTCAGAGGCCATCACCTGCTGCAAGTGGTCTTGCACGGTCTGCATGGCCATCGGGCGCAAATTGAATTGCAGACAACGGGACAGCACGGTCACCGGCACCTTTTGCGGATCGGTCGTGGCCAACACGAACTTCAGGTAGTCAGGCGGCTCCTCCAGCGTTTTCAACATGGCGTTGAAGGCGTGGTTGGTCAGCATGTGCACTTCGTCGATCATGTAGACCTTGAAGCGCCCGACCACCGGCTTGTACACCGACTGGTCCAGCAGTTGCGAGATCTCTTCCACCCCGCGGTTTGAGGCAGCGTCCAGCTCGACGTAGTCCACGAAGCGGCCTGAGTCGATGTCGCGACAAGGCTGGCACTGCCCACAAGGGTGCGCCGTGATGCCGCCTGTGCCATCCAAGCCCACGCAATTGAGCGATTTGGCCAAAATGCGCGAGACCGTGGTCTTACCCACGCCCCGCGTTCCGGTGAACAAATAAGCATGGTGCAAGCGCTGCTGCGTGAGCGCGTTGCTCAAAGCCTGGACCACATGCCCCTGGCCAACCATGGCCTCGAAACTGTGGGGACGGTATTTGCGGGCAAGAACCATTGAACTCATCGCCCGATTTTACCGGGCGGTGGCCGGCTTATTCCCAAGTGACTCACTCAGTTTGCAGCCACCCCGATACAAATTGATGCCAATAGCTCATGACGGCACCCCTAAGATTTGGGACAGGCTATGCAATATTCACGCTTCGCCCTACAATTTAACGTTGGTGAATTCGAGCAACCTTTAGTTACATGTCATCATGTCAGGTTGCCCACGCACCACCGGTTGACTCGTCTATTCCAGGCCCGGAAAAAGCGAGTGCAGTCGCCGTATAACCTTTCATGGGCCTGTTTTATGTTGTTTGAATCATTGGGGTTGGCTGAGCCGTTGCTGAAAGCAATCGCCGAGGCCGGTTACACCGTCCCCACACCCATCCAGGCACAGGCCATCCCCGCCGTGCTCAGTGGTGGTGACTTGCTGGCAGGCGCGCAAACAGGAACGGGCAAAACCGCCGGTTTCACTTTGCCCTTGCTGCACAAGTTGGCTGCCAACCCGGCACCTCCCGGCGCCCGCCGCCATATCCGTGCACTGATCCTGACCCCCACCCGCGAACTGGCGGCCCAGGTTGAAGAAAGCGTGCGCGTTTATGGCAAATATCTGCCGCTGCGCTCCATGGTCATGTTTGGCGGGGTCGGCATGAATCCACAGATCGACGCCTTGCGCCGTGGCATCGACGTGCTGGTGGCCACCCCTGGCCGCTTGCTCGACCACCATCAGCAAGGCACGCTGGACCTCAGCCACGTTGAATACTTCGTGCTGGACGAGGCTGACCGCATGCTGGACATGGGTTTCATCCATGACATCCGCCGCGTGCTGGCCATTGTGCCAGCCAAGAAGCAAAGCCTGCTGTTCTCGGCTACCTTCTCTGACGAAATCAAGACCCTGGCGGACAAGCTGCTCAACGCCCCGCAGGTGATTGAGGTGGCGCGCCGCAATGCCACCGCCGAGACCATCTCGCAAAAGATCCACCCGGTCGACCGCGATCAAAAGAAAGAGCTGCTGACGCACTTGATCAAGTCGCAGAACTGGCACCAGGTGCTGGTGTTCACGCGCATGAAACACGGCGCCAACCGTCTGGTTGAATACCTGGAAAAGCAGGGCATCACCGCCATGGCCATCCATGGCAACAAGAGCCAGAGCGCCCGCACACGCGCCTTGGCCGAGTTCAAATCCGGCGATTTGCAGGTGCTGGTGGCCACGGACATCGCAGCCCGTGGCATCGACATCGACCAGTTGCCCCACGTCATCAATTACGAACTGCCCAACGTCGCCGAAGACTATGTGCACCGCATTGGCCGCACCGGTCGTGCTGGCGCCGAAGGCGAGGCGATCTCGCTGGTGTGTGTGGATGAAGAAGGCTTCCTGGCCGACATCGAGAAGCTGATCAAACGGCCGATCCAGCGCGAAGTGGTCGCCGGTTTTGAACCCGACCCCACCGCCAAGGCCGAGCCCATTCAGCTGGGTCGTCGCACCTTGCATGGTGCACCCGGTGGTGGCCGTGGTGGCTCCAGCGGCGGAGGCCGTCCTGGTGGTGGCGGGGGTGGCCGTGCTGCGACACCTCGCAACGGCGCATCACGTGGCGGTGACACGCGCGGCAATGGCGACAAACGCGGTGGTGGTGGCGGCAATCGTGGCGCTGCTCCGGTGGCGCGCGATCGCACACGCTGACTCCAACGCACAGGCTTGAACGACAAAAAACCCGGCAATGCCGGGTTTTTTGTTGGGCTCGACGCGATTTACTTCGAGGCAGCAGCGGAAGCGGCTTCAGCCTTGTGAGCAGCCTTCTTCTTGGCGTGGTGCTTGACCTTCTTGGCAGGCTTGGAAGCAGCAGCCGAAGCTTCTGGAGCAGCGGCCGAAGCAGCAGGAGCAGCATCAGCGGCGAAAGCGCCCATAGCGAACATCGAAGCGATCAAAGCGGCGATCAGTTTCTTCATGAAAAACTCCAAAAGGATTTGAATAAGGTTGGTCTTCAGATTCAAGAGGCCCGAATCTGTATGTGCTCAACGCGGGCTGAAATACCCCGGTTGACAACCGCTTCATCAATTTTTAAAAAAGTTTCTGAAAGGGCCTCATTCAAAACGCTGTTCTCGCAGCCATTTGGTGGCCACCCATTTCTCGCCGGCCAGCACCGGGGCACCGCCATGCAGGGTTTGCGTCATCGGGTGAGGCAAGGCGTAACTGAAAAACACCGCGTTGCCTGCCACCGCGTTGACCTGAAAACCCACATCCGGGAATATGGTGGCACCGCCCGAGGCCGGGGTATTCAGGTAGGTCACCAAGGTGGCCACACGCTGCCCTCCACGGCGCAAAACAGCCGGGGTCCCGGGTTGGGTAGGGTCGAAGTAGTCATAGTGCGGCTTGTACTCGGCGCCGGGGCCGTAACGCAAGATCTGCAAGCCCTCACCGCGCTCGACAGGCCAGTTCAACAAAGCCGCGATGCGCGCTTCAATGCGCTGGCACAACTCGCTCTCTGCCCTGGCGAAAAACATGCCCTGGCTGGTCCGTGCCACATTGACCTCACTCCCCCCGGTGGCGTTGATCACGGTTTCTGAGCGGGCCAGCCTTGGTTGCGCCAGCTCGATCATTTCCTGGCACTCGTGGGCCGACAGCAGGCCACCCAGCACCACCACACGCGGGCGCGCCATGCTCGCCAACACGCTCACCTCGCGGTCATGCGCCCAAACAGTCGCCCCACCCTCACTCGCCACCACCTCGGGCAAGGGCCGGCTGGCCTCGATCAAGGGCAAGGCCTGGTTCTTGAGCGTGTTTTCCAGGGCAGCTAATGCGGTGTCTTCGCTCCAGCCACTGGCCTTCATGGCATCAAGCACGGACTCCGCGCTGTGCCCGGCCGCCGCCTGGTCAATGATCCATTTCTGCAACTCGGGGGTGATGACCTGCTCTGGCATGTCGTCCTCTCTGATCAATCCAATCAAGACTCCAGGCGACGCCTGAAAACCAGGCGGTCAGGCTCGGAGGCGTCTTCGGCGTAAGCGTAGCCTTCAGAGGCAAAACCGCGCAAATCCTTCAGGGTTTTGGCCCTCCGAACAATGGCATGGCGGGCCATCAGCCCTCGGGCGCGCTTGGCGTGAAAGCTGATGACCTTCCAGTGGCCAGACTTCCAGTCCTCGAACACGCACTCCACCACGCGGCCCGTGAGCGCCTTGCGTTTGACGGCCTTGAAATACTCTTGCGATGCCAAGTTGATGATGAGCTTGTCCGGCTGCTGTGCCAAGCGCTCATTCAAATGCAGGGCCAGGGTGTCGCCCCACCAAGCGTACAGATCCTTGCCCCTGGGGTTGGCCAGTTTGGTGCCCATTTCCAGGCGGTAAGGCTGCATCCAATCCAGGGGCCGCAGCACGCCGTAGAGGCCACTGAGCATGGCCACGTGTTCTTGGGCCCAGTCCAGGTCCGCCTGCTTAAGGCTGGCAGCATCCAACCCGCCATAGACGTCGCCGTTGAATGCCAACATCGCCTGCTTGCTGTTCTTGGCGGTGAATTTGGGGCGCCAGGCGCCATAGCGCGCCACATTGAGCGTGGCCAGGGCATCGCTCAAATCCATCAAGGAGGCGATTTGGGCGGGCGTGTAGGGGCGCAGCACATCAATCAACTGCGAGGCCTCTTTGGCGAACACCGGCAAGGTGTGTTGGTCGGTGGTGGGTGCACTCTCGAAATCGAGGCTTTTGGCGGGAGACAGCAGAATCAGCATGGCGGTGTGGTTGGCGGGCGTGAAACCCATGACTCAGGGCATGATAAAGCGACTGCTGGCACGGGCGCCCTAGAATAAGGGCACCCCGTCCCCACATTGAGTCCATGGCCCTTTACAGCATCAAGGACAAGCGTCCGCAAACCCACCCATCCGCTTATGTGGCCGAATCAGCCGACGTGATCGGAGAGGTGCACCTGGCCGAAGGCAGCAGCGTTTGGTCCCAAGCCACATTGCGGGGCGACAATGAGCCCATCCGCATCGGTGCTCGCTCGAACGTTCAGGAATCCTCGGTGCTGCACACCGACATCGGTTTTGCGCTGACCGTTGGCACCGACGTGACGATTGGGCATCAGGTGATGCTGCACGGCTGCACCATTGGCGACGGCGCCCTGATCGGCATCCAGGCGGTGGTGCTCAATGGCGCGGTCATTGGCAAGAACTGCCTGGTGGGCGCGGGCGCCCTGGTCACCGAAGGCAAGGTTTTTGACGCGGAAGGCATGCTCATCCTGGGCAGCCCCGCCAAGGTTGTGCGCCCCCTGACTGAGGTGGAACTGGCCCGCATGAGCATCGGCACCGCCATGTATGCGCAAAAAGCGGGCGAGTTCAAAACAGATCTGGTGCGCATTGACGCCCCCAAAGAATGAATGAGATGACGACGGAATTGCATAAATTTTTATTCGATGGCTTGCCTGTGCGAGGGATGCTGGTTCGCTTGACCGACTCCTGGCAGGAAGTGCTGCGCCGCCGCGATGCCAGCGAGACTTTTGAAGAGCCCGTGCGTCAGTTGCTCGGCGAAATGGCTGCAGCAGGCGTGCTCATGCAATCCAACATCCAGTTCAATGGGGCGGTGGTCTTGCAGATCTTTGGTGATGGCCCTGTGAAGGTGGCCGTGGCCGAAGTGCAGCCCGACCTGGGCTTTCGCGCCACGGCCAAGGTGGTGGGCGAGCTGCCCTCCACCGATTCAGGGCACCTGCCTTTGGATGTGATGGTCAACGTGGGCGGCGAAGGCCGCTGCGCCATCACGCTGGACCCGCAGAACCGCATGCCAGGCCAACAACCCTACCAGGGTGTGGTGCCTCTGCATGGCGACAAGCGCGAACCTTTGCTGCAGCTGAGCGAGGTGCTGGAGCACTACATGCTGCAATCCGAGCAACTGGACACCAAGCTGATTCTTGCCGCGAATGACAGCATCGCGGCCGGCCTGCTGATCCAACGTCTGCCCATGGAGGGCACCGGCAATCTGGCCGGAGGACAACGCTCGGACGAAGACGAAATCGGCCTGAACGAGGCCTACAACCGCATCGCCTACCTGGCCGCCACCTTGACGCGCGAAGAACTTTTGACGCTGGACGCCGACACCATCTTGCGCCGGCTGTTCTGGGAAGAGGACATCATCCGCTTCGACCCAATGAAGGGCCTGGAAGGACCGCACTTTGCCTGCACTTGCTCACGCGAACGCGTGGGGACCATGTTGCGCAACCTGGGCCGCGAAGAGGTTGAAAGCATCCTGACCGAGCAAGCCCAGATCGACGTGGGCTGCGAGTTCTGCGGAGAGCACTACCGATTCGATGCTGTGGACGCCGCCGAGTTGTTCACCGAAACCACCGACCACCCACCGGGCTCCAAAAGCCTGCAATGAGGGGAAGGGTCAGGCGCGGGGCAGCCAGTGCTGCTCGCACTCGCCGTCATCGCATTTCTCACAGACCCAGCGCCACCGAGGACGGCAGGCGTTGTCTTGGGCCCGCTGCGTGGCGCTCAAAGCCTGCCTGACCGTCAGCAAGGCCTGATCCAGACGGTGAGCGCCCTGCCCTGCCACCACCGAGAAAGGCAGCCGGGCGCTCGCCAGATGCTGGCGGATCAGGCTGTCAACGGGTTCACGGACATGGGCACCGTCGCGCTGCAACCCATCGGCTTGCCAAGGCAGATCCAGGGCGGTCAGCAAGGTCAGCTGGGTCAGGGCATGGTCGCTCAAGGCTTGGGCATACAGACTGACATCATCGAACAAGTGGTCGCTGTAGACCGCCGTCATCAAGGCGGTGGTGTCGGCTACCACCACTGCGTGCTCCTGTGCTGACTGAACAATGCGCCGAGTCTGTTCCTGGGCTATGCCCGCCTGCTCGCGAGGGGACGGCGTGCGGCCATGCTCATCACAAAACTCGCGCAAGAACTCTGGCACCATGACCGCGCTGACGCCCTCGGCCAGCAAGGTTTGGGTCAAGCCAGCCGCCAGGGTGGTTTTGCCCGTGCTTTCGGCGCCCACGATGGCAATGACCGTGCCTCGATCAGCCACGGTGAGGCAGGGGCGTGACTTGGCGCCGCCATTGCTGCCATCCGGCCACCGACAGCAACGCGAACAGGCCATAGAGAATGACCGTGAGCCACAAGCCCTTTTGGCCGAACAGGACCATGCTCACCAGATTGACGACCAGCCAGGTTGACCAGTTTTCAATGTACTTGCGGCCCAGCAACCACTGCCCCAACAGGCTGGCAGCCGTGGGCAAGGCGTCCAGGTAGGGCACATCGGAATCGGTGGTGTGGTCCAGCAGCAAACCCAACAGGGGCCACATCAACAAGGTGGCGCACAAGGCCCATTGGCGACCACGGCGGCCCAAGGCTTGGGGCTTCAGGGACGCGTTGGATTCATCACGGCCCCACAGCCATTGCCACCAGCCCCAGCATGACAAGGCCACAAAAACCAGCTGCAAGGTGGCCTCGCCATACAGCTTGCTGCGCGCGAACAGCACGCCATAAAGCAGCGAGCTGATGATGGCCAGGGGCCAGCCCCAGGGATTGATGCGCAGGTTGAACAAAACCATGGCCACGGACAGCGCAAAAGCCCAGACCTCCAACTGCGACACAGGCACGCCCCAAGCGGTGAACAGCGGCGCCAGCCACGGGTCAGCCCAGGAAAACAGATCGGACAAGGGCTTGTTGTTGAGCATCAAGGCGCGGCAGCGGAGGCCTCGCCAGCATTGGCCGATGCGGATGCTGGCGGCTGCTTGGTGGTGGTCAGTTGCACGTAGATCTCATCGGGCTTGATCATGCCCAGTTCAGTGCGGGCTTTTTCCTCGACCATTTCGAGGCCTTCCTGCAGGTCGCGGACCTCGGCCACCAGTTGCTCATTGACGGCCTGGGCCTGGTCGTTGAGCTTTTGCTGGTGCTGCAACTGGGCGCGCAAAGACATGACGCGCGGCACACCGCCTTTGCCGAACCAGAGCTCGGCATGCACCACGGCCAAAAGGGCCAGGAGGACGATGGTGGCGATGCGCATTGTTTCAACTTTACCAGACTGGCCATGGCCAGGATCAAGCCGCCTGGCGAACCTGCAGATCTTCGGGCGCAGCAACCGGGGACGCGGGCGCTGCCGGATTGGACTTGGTGTAGATGACCCGCAATTTCAGAAACGGTGCCTCGATGAGGCGGTAACTGAGCGCGGCCACGGGCAAAAACAACACCAAGCAAACTGCAGATGCCATCAAGGCCAGATACGTGTTTTCAATGTCAATCAACTTGCGATTGATGATGTCTGCCAATTTGAAAACCACAAAGGCATGGAGCAGGTAGATCGAATAGGAATAGCGCCCCACCATCGCCACCATTTTAGAGGCTCGGCCGGGCTTTGAATGCTTGAACGAGGTGTCGTACCAGGCCACGCTGAGGCCATAAAAAACGCCCTCGATGGTGCTGAAGAATATCCACCAAGAAGACATGCCACGGTTGTTGGAAAGCATGCTGCCTTGGTGGTCCACATAGG
The DNA here is from genome assembly GCF_918741295.1 of Aquabacterium sp. CECT 9606. GTDB lineage: Bacteria > Pseudomonadota > Gammaproteobacteria > Burkholderiales > Burkholderiaceae_C > Aquabacterium. The sequence goes on along the minus strand of NZ_CAKKNB010000003.1, from coordinate 124,997 downwards.
ACATCAAACCGCAAAAAACGATGGCAGCCAATGACCACCAAGCGTGGCGCCCTTGAATCCAGTGACGCCACTGGTAAGCCAGGCACCCTAACAAGAACTGGTCAAGCCGGCCAACCATTGTGTAGTACGACAAGTACTCCAAGGGGCCATCTAGTGCATACACCACGGAGCGAAACGCCATGGCCGCCAACACAACGGTCAAAAGCCCCGCGCGGCTTTTGGCGGCAATCCACAAGATGACGGGAAGCATCACATAAAAATGCACCTCAATCGTGACCGACCAACCGCCCTGCGGCAATACCGGGGCCAACCAACCCCATAACAGTCGATGAGGCACGTCAAGCCCGTCGTGCGTGACGACGCTCTTCACATAGGCCAAGGCCATCACCACCGTCAACAGTGGCAGCAGTCTCAGGGCCCGATTGACCAGAAAACGCCCGTACAGGAGTTGCTGCCCATCTGTCAGCCGCGCAAAAATATAGCCGCTCAAGACCATGAACAGGGAGACGCCCGTGTAACCCTGCGTCAACAAGGACAGGGGTGCGAACCAGGGGGCGGCCGAACCATCCAGAGGAAGGATGTCGTGCGAGTGGATGAAATGCCATGAAAAGACCATGAGCACAGCCAATGCCCGCAAGTGATCCAGCCCAATGTAGTACTGCCCTGAAGACGATTTCACTCGGCCTCCCCAATTCGTTTTATTTAACAGGTTTGGCCAGAATTCTCGTCCAAAGATGAATCCCCGGGCCCCCCGCGAATGAGCGCCAATGGCGACCGCCCATGAGAAAGGGGGCCTGAGCCCCCTTTGTTTGGAATCACGCCAACTTGGCGGACGCGATCAGCGCAAGTTGTAGAACGCGCTGCGGCCGGGATACACGGCCACGCCACCCAGGTCTTCTTCGATGCGCAGCAACTGGTTGTACTTGCTGATGCGGTCGGAGCGGCTCATTGAGCCGGTCTTGATCTGGCCCGCGTTCAAACCCACGGCGATGTCGGCGATGGTGTTGTCTTCGGTTTCGCCCGAGCGGTGGCTGATGACGGCGGTGTAGCCGGCGCGCTTGGCCATCTCGATGGCGGCGAACGTTTCGGTCAGCGTGCCGATCTGGTTGATCTTGATCAGGATCGAGTTGGCGATGTGCTTGTCGATGCCTTCTTTCAGGATCTTGGTGTTGGTGACGAACAGGTCGTCGCCCACCAGCTGCACCTTCTTGCCCAGCACTTCGGTCAGGTGCTTCCAGCCGGCCCAGTCACCTTCGGCCATGGCATCTTCAATGCTGATGATGGGGTACTTGTCGCACCAGGTGGCCAGGATGCTGGTCCACTCTTCGGCGGTCAGGCTCAGACCTTCGCCTTCGAGGTGGTACTTGCCGTCCTTGTAGAACTCGCTGCCGGCGCAATCCAGGCCCAGGGCGATCTGTTCACCAGCGATGAAACCGGCCTTGTCGATGGCTTCCAGGATCAACTGGATGGCGGCTTCATGGCTGGCCACGTTGGGGGCGAAACCACCCTCGTCGCCCACGGCCGTGCTCATGCCCTTGTCGTGGATGATCTTCTTCAGCGCGTGGAAGACTTCAGCGCCATAGCGGATGGCTTCCTTGAAGGTGGGCGCACCCACCGGCAGGATCATGAATTCCTGGATGTCCAGGTTGTTGTTGGCGTGCGCGCCGCCGTTGATGACGTTCATCATCGGCACGGGCAGTTGCACGGCGCCCATGCCGCCGAAGTAGCGGTACAGGGGCAGGCCGGATTCTTCAGCCGCGGCACGGGCCACGGCCATCGAGACGGCCAGCATGGCGTTGGCGCCCAGGCGGCCCTTGTTGTCGGTGCCGTCGAGCTCGATCAGGGTCTGGTCCAGGAAGGCTTGTTCGGAGGCATCAAGGCCCAGCACGGCTTCGGCGATCTCGGTGTTGATGTGCTCAACGGCCTTGAGCACGCCCTTGCCCAGGTAGCGGGACTTGTCCCCATCGCGCAGCTCGATGGCTTCGCGCGAGCCGGTGGAGGCGCCCGAAGGCACGGCGGCGCGGCCCATGACGCCGCTTTCCAGCAGCACGTCGCATTCGACGGTGGGGTTTCCTCGGCTGTCGATGATTTCGCGGCCGATGATGTCAACGATGGCACTCATCCAGTGATCCTCAAAGCGGTTTGATGTTGAAAATTTAAGAGACTGACCCGGTCAATTGAAATTGGTTTCCAGGAAGCCGTTTTTCTTGGTGATGCGGTCCAGCTCGACCAGGGTGGCGAGCAGCGCCTTCATGTGCTTGAGCGGCACGGCGTTGGGGCCATCGCTCAGGGCACAGGCTGGATCGGGGTGGGTCTCCATGAACAGGCCGGAGATGCCCACCGCCACGGCCGCGCGCGCCAGCACGGGGACGAATTCGCGTTGGCCGCCAGAGCTGGTGCCCTGCCCGCCCGGCAACTGCACCGAGTGGGTCGCGTCGAACACGACGGGTGCATTCGTCTCGCGCATGATGGCCAGCGAACGCATGTCGGACACGAGGTTGTTGTAGCCAAAGCTGACACCGCGCTCGCAGGCCATGAAGACGTCGTCGGGCAAGCCTTTTTCGCGCGCAGCGGCACGGGCTTTGTCGATGACGTTCTTCATGTCACCCGGAGCCAGAAACTGGCCCTTCTTGATGTTGGCGGGCTTGCCGCTCTGGGCCACGGCGCGGATGAAGTCCGTCTGGCGGCTCAAAAACGCAGGCGTCTGCAGCACATCGACGACAGAAGCGACCAAAGGCACTTCGGCCTCGGTGTGCACATCGGTCAGGATGGGCACGTTCAACTCGCGCTTGACCTTGGCCAGGATCTCAAGGCCCTTTTCCATGCCCGGGCCACGGAAAGAGGTGCCCGATGAACGGTTGGCCTTGTCGTAGCTGGATTTGAAGATGAAGGGGATGCCCAACTCGGCGCACACTTCTTTCAGCGTGCCGGCGGTGTCCATCTGGAGCTGCTCGGACTCGACCACGCACGGGCCGGCAATCAGGAAGAAGGGCTTGTCAAGGCCAACGTCGAATCCGCAAAGCTTCATGCTGTGCCTTTCTGGGCTTGATGGTGGTCCAAGGCAGCTTTGATGTAGCTGATGAACAGCGGGTGGCCATCCCAAGGCGTCGACTTGAACTCGGGGTGGAACTGCACGCCGACGTACCAGGGGTGGACCGACTTGGGCAGCTCGACCATCTCGGTCAGCTTCTCGCGCTGGGTGATGGCAGAAATGACCAGACCGGCCTCGCGCAAGCGATCAAGGTAACGCTCGTTGGCCTCGTAGCGGTGGCGGTGGCGCTCGGTCACCACAGGGCCATAGATCTCATGCGCGATGGTGCCGGGCTTGACGTCCGAGCTTTGCGCGCCCAGGCGCATGGTGCCGCCCAGGTTGGAGTTGACGTCGCGCTTTTGAATGCTGCCATCGGCGTCCAGCCACTCGTCAATCAGGGCGATGACGGGGTTGGCCGTTTCTGGGTCGAACTCGGTGCTGTTGGCGTTGGCCAGGCCGGCCTTGTGGCGTGCGTATTCGATCGTGGCCACTTGCATGCCCAGGCAGATGCCCAGGTAGGGGATGCCGTGCTCACGGGCGTACTGCGCCGCGATGATCTTGCCCTCGACGCCGCGTTTGCCGAAGCCGCCAGGCACGAGTATGGCGTCGTATTTGGCCAGGGTGCCAGCGGTTTCAGGCGTGAGCGTTTCGGAATCAACGTATTCGATGTTGACGCGGGCATGGTTGTGGATGCCGGCGTGGCGCAGCGCCTCGTTGAGCGACTTGTACGAGTCCGACAGGTCGGTGTACTTGCCGCACATGGCGATGGTGACGTCGCTCTTGGGGTGCTCGACTTCGTTGACCAGTGTGTCCCAGCGCGACAGGTCGGCGGGCTTGGTGGTCAGTTGCAGCTTGGCGCAGATCAGGTCGTCCAGACCCTGCTCGTGCAGCATGCGCGGCACCTTGTAGATGCTGTCGGCATCCCAGACCGATATCACGCCGGACTCGGGCACGTTGGTGAAGAGCGAGATTTTCTCGGCTTCGTCGTGCGGGATGGCGCGGTCAGCGCGGCACAGCAGCGCATCGGGCTGGATGCCGATTTCTCGCATCTTCTGCACGGTGTGCTGCGTGGGCTTGGTCTTCAACTCGCCGGCAGCGGCGATGAAGGGCACGTAGGTCAGGTGCACGAAAGCGGTGTTGCCGGGGCCCATCTTCAGGCTCATCTGGCGCACGGCTTCCAGGAAGGGCAACGATTCGATGTCACCCACGGTGCCACCGATTTCAACGATGGCCACGTCGACCGCGTCAGGCAGGCCGAAGCCGGCGCCACGGCGGATGAAATCCTGGATCTCGTTGGTGATGTGGGGGATGACCTGGACGGTCTTGCCCAGGTAATCGCCACGGCGTTCTTTTTCAAGGACGCTCTTGTAGATCTGGCCGGTCGTGAAGTTGTTGCTGCGCTTCATCCGGGTGGTGATGAAACGCTCGTAGTGCCCGAGGTCGAGGTCGGTCTCGGCCCCGTCGTCGGTCACGAACACCTCGCCATGCTGGAACGGCGACATGGTGCCCGGGTCCACGTTGATGTACGGGTCGAGCTTGATGAGGGTCACGGACAGGCCACGCGATTCGAGAATGGCGGCCAAAGAAGCGGCTGAGATGCCCTTGCCAAGCGAGGACACCACACCGCCCGTGACGAAGACGAACTTGGTCATTGCGCGTTAGCGTTGGCTCATTACGCCAAACGCTGCGGTGGTAAAGCGGCATTATAGGCGCATGCGGTATGCCGCCTGCGACAAAACCCCCCTTGCCCACCAGAATGCGGGCCGCGTCGAAGACAATGGCGCCCTGACTTTTAACCCACGAGCAACATGGCTTTCAGCGACAACCTCCAACAACTCCCGGCCGTTTCACACCTGGCAGGTCTGCAATTGACCGACGCCTCGGGCGCCGTGGTGGCCACGATTGAAAACAAGCCGGGGCAGGCTGGTTCGCTGGCCGTCTACGCGGCCTTGGCTGATGCGGCTGGCATCATCAACGCCGAAGCCGCCTCACGCGGTCTGGACCTCTACGCCGAACACACGGTGGACGCCCGCGCCAACCCTGGCAAACACCCCAACATCGACCGCCTGATCAACTTGATCGCCGAGGGTGGTCAATGGCAGGTCAAGCTGTTGCCAGCCTGACCTGATCAGAACGCTCAGCCCACCCAGCGGCGGGCGTTCTGGAAGAGGCGCAGCCAGGGGCTGTGCGCGGCTTTGTCACCACTGGTCCAGCTCAACTGCACATTGCGGAACACGCGCTCGGGGTGCGGCATCATGGCCGTGAAGCGGCCATCGGCCGTGGTCACGGCAGTCAGGCCACCGGGGCTTCCGTTCGGGTTGAAGGGATAGGCCTCGGTGGCCGCGCCGGTGTGATCCACGAAGCGCAGCGCCTGCTTGACCTGCTGGGCATTGCCGCGCTGCGAGAAATCGGCGAAGCCTTCGCCATGGGCCACGGCGATGGGCATCCGGCTACCGGCCATGCCGGCGAAGAACAACGAGGGGCTTTCCAACACCTCGACCTGGCTCAGGCGAGCCTCGAAGCGCGTGCTCTGGTTGTGCGTGAACTTGGGCCAGTCTTGCGCGCCAGGGATGATGGGGCTGAGTGCCGCCAGCATCTGGCAACCATTGCAGATGCCCAATGCGAAGGTGTCCGTGCGGCCAAAGAAGGCGGCGAACTGCTCGGCCAGCAAGGCGTTGAACATGATCGAGCGGGCCCAGCCTTCGCCAGCACCCAAGGTATCGCCGTAGCTGAAACCACCGCAGGCAATGAAGCCCTTGAACTGGTCCAGGCGGGCGCGGCCGGCCTGCAGGTCGCTCATGTGCACGTCGAAGGTGTCGAAGCCGCCCAGGTGCATGGCGTAGGCCATTTCCAGGTGGCTGTTGACGCCCTGCTCACGCAGGATCGCGACCTTGGGTCGCGACTGGTTGATGAAGGGCGCGGCCACGTTGTCCGAGGGGTCAAAGCTCAGCTGCACGTGCAGGCCAGGGTCGCTGGCCAGGCCCACGGCGGCGTGCTCGCTGTCGGCGCAGGCGGGGTTGTCGCGCAGTTGCGCGATGCGCCAGCTGACTTCGTCCCACGTCTTGTGCAATTGCTCCAGCGGTGCGCTGAACACGGCCTTGGCATCGCGCCAGACTTCGACCATGCCCTTGGCGTTGGGCTTGCCGATGACGTGGCTGTGCTTGGACAGGCCATGCTCGCGCAGGGTCTGCAACACGGCATCGCGCTCAGCGGTGCGCACTTGCAGCACCACGCCCAGTTCTTCGTTGAACAGCGCTTTCAAGGTCAGCTCGTTGCGGCGTTCGCCCACCTGGCCGGCCCAGTTCTTCGAATCGCCCATGTCGGCTCGGCTGTCGCTGATGCCATCGCCTTCGGTGACGAGCATGTCCACGTTCAGGCTGATGCCGGTGTGGCCGGCAAAAGCCATCTCGCAGGCCGTGGCCCACAGGCCGCCGTCGGCACGATCGTGGTAGGCCAGCAGCTTGCCTTGCGAGCGCAGAGCGTTGACGGCGCTCACCAGTTGCTTGAGCAACTCTGGGTTGTCCAGATCGGGCACGGCGTTGCCGAACTGGTTCAACACTTGCGACAGGATCGAGCCGCCTAAACGGCCCTGCCCTTGGCCCAGGTCGACCAGGATCAGGGTCGTGTCCAGCGACTGGCCAGCCTCTTGAACGATCAATTGCGGCGTGAGCGTGGGGCGCACATCAGGGATGGACGCGAAAGCGGTCACGATCAAGGACACAGGTGCGGTCACCTGCTTCGTTTCGCCTTGTTCAGAAGACCAGCGCGTGCGCATCGACAGCGAATCCTTGCCAACCGGGATGGAGACGCCCAAAGCCGGGCACAGCGCCATGCCCACCGCGCGCACGGTTTCGTACAAGGCGGCGTCTTCACCCGCCTCACCGCAAGCGGCCATCCAGTTGGCGGACAGCTTGACGCGGTTCAGTTCGATGGGCGCAGCCAGCAGGTTGGTGATGGCCTCAGCCACGGCCATGCGGCCCGACGCGGGTGCGTTGACGGCGGCCAGCGGCGTGCGCTCGCCCATGCTCATGGCTTCGCCTGCGAAGCCTTTGAAGTCGGCCAAGGTGACGGCGCAATCGGCCACGGGCACTTGCCATGGGCCGACCATCTGGTCACGGTGGTTCAGGCCACCCACGGTGCGGTCGCCGATGGTGATCAAAAAGCGCTTGCTGGCCACAGTGGGGTGGCGCAGCACGTCGAGCGCCACCTTGTCGAGCGAGACGCTGGTCAGCTCGATCTTACCGCCGTCACGTTGAACACTTTTGACGTCGCGGTGCATCTTGGGCGGCTTGCCCAGCAGCACGTCCATCGGCATGTCGATCGGGCGGTCGGCATCGGGGTTGGCCAGGGCCGTGTCTTCCAGCACCAGTTGGCATTCTTCGGTGGTCACGCCCACGACGCCGAAGGGGCAGCGCTCGCGCTCGCACATGGCGGTGAAGATGGGCAGGCTTTCAGGCGCGATCGCCAGGACGTAACGCTCCTGGCTTTCGTTGCACCAGATTTCTTTCGGGGCCAGGCCGGACTCTTCCAGCGGCACTTTGCTCAGGTCGAAACGGGCGCCCTTGCCCGCGCCATCAACCAGTTCAGGGAAGGCATTGGAGATGCCGCCCGCGCCCACGTCGTGGATGGCCAGGATGGGGTTGCTGGCGCCGAGGTTCCAGCAGTGGTTGATGACCTCTTGCGCACGGCGCTGGATCTCGGGGTTGCCACGCTGCACGGAGTCAAAGTCCAGATCGGCCGCGTTGGTGCCAGCGGCCATGGAACTGGCCGCGCTGCCGCCCATGCCAATGCGCATGCCGGGGCCGCTCAGCTGGATCAGCAAGGTGCCGGCCGGGAACTGGACTTTGTGCGTCTGCGTGGACGCGATCGTGCCCAGGCCGCCCGCGATCATGATGGGCTTGTGGTAACCACGGCGGATGGCGTCGGCACCCTCGCCCACGGTTTGCTCGTACACGCGGAAATAGCCCGCCAGGTTGGGCCGGCCGAATTCGTTGTTGAAGGCGGCGCCCCCCAGGGGGCCGTCGATCATGATCTGCAGCGGACTGGCGATGTGCTCGGGCTTGCCGACCGGGTTCTGCTCCCAAGGCTCGTTGGTGCCGGGCAGGTGCAGGTTGGACACCGAGAAGCCTGTCAGGCCAGCCTTGGGACGCGAACCGCGGCCCGTAGCGCCTTCATCACGGATCTCGCCACCCGCGCCCGTTGATGCACCGGGATAAGGCGAAATCGCCGTGGGGTGGTTGTGCGTCTCGACCTTCATCAGCACGTGGGCCAATTCAGGCCTGGCCTGGTACTGGGGCGCGTTGGTGTAGCCCGCCGGCATCCAGCGCTCGATCTCGTGGCCCTCCATCACCGAGGCGTTGTCGGAATAGGCCACCACCGTGTGTTGCGGGTTGAGCTTTTCGGTGTTGCGGATCATGCCGAACATCGACAGGTCTTGCGCTTGGCCATCGATGGTGAACTGGGCGTTGAAAATCTTGTGGCGGCAGTGCTCGCTGTTGGCCTGCGCGAACATCATCAGCTCAACGTCGGTCGGGTTGCGCTTCAATCCGGTAAAGGCGTTGACCAGGTAGTCGATTTCATCATCCGACAAAGCCAGGCCGAAGGTCTTGTTGGCAGATTCCAGCGCGCTGCGGCCTTGGCCCAGCACGTCCACGTGCTCCATGGGCTGGCCAGGCTTTTCGTCGAACAGGTGTCGTGCCTCGTCGCGCGACAGGGCCACGCTTTCGGTCATGCGGTCGTGCAGCAGCGCCGCGGCGGTGCTCAACTCGGTCGGCGTCAGGGGCTTGCCGCCCCCGGTGATGGCTCCCAGCAACCCAGACTTCAAGGTCAGGCGGTACTCGGTGACACGCTCGACCCGGCGGATCTTCAAGCCACAGTTGTGCGCGATGTCCGTGGCCTTGGACGCCCAAGGCGAGACCGTGCCCAGGCGGGGCATGACCACGATCAGGTCGCCCTCGGTCGAGCCTTGGTAAGGATCGCCGTAGGTCAGCAGGCCAATCAGCGTGTCCGACTCGTTCGATGACAGGCCGTGATCGGCCGACACCCAATGCACATGGCGGGCATGCACGCCGATGATCTTGGGGTTGATGGCCTGCAGTTTGGGCAGCAAAGCCTGAACTTGGTGAGGGGCCAGGGCGTTTCCGCCCTCGAAATGCATCAGGTGGTGGGTGCGATCGGTCACGGCGTGGGGCCCCTTTCAGGGCTTTCGTTGGGCAGGCGTGCGAGGAAACCCGGCATTTTAAGCGGCTATGAGCATGTGCAACCGCTTTCTGATGCCCTTGTCGTTTCTAGTGAGCCCTGAAATCGGGATAATCCGGCCCATGAGCATCACCATCAAAACAGGCGCCGAGATTGACGCCATGCGCCTCGCTGGCCGCCTCGCCTCCGAGGTGCTGGACTACCTCACCCCCTTCGTCAAACCGGGCGTGACCACGGACCAGTTGGACAAACTGGCGCATGACTACATGGTCGAGGTGCAAGGCACCATCCCGGCGCCCCTGAACTACGCGCCCGGCGGCCACTCGCCCTACCCCAAGTCGATCTGCACCTCGGTCAACCACACGATCTGCCACGGCATCCCCAACGACCGAGCGCTGAAGAATGGCGACATCGTCAACCTCGACATCACCGTCATCAAGGACGGCTGGCACGGCGACACCAGCCGCATGTTCGTGGTCGGCGAAGGCTCCATCGCGGCCAAGCGCCTGTGCAACCTGACTTATGAGGCCATGTGGCGCGGCATCGCCAAGGTCAAGCCCGGCGTGCGCCTGGGTGACATCGGCAATGCGATCCAGACCTTTGTTGAAAACCAGGGCTTCTCGGTGGTGCGCGAATACTGCGGCCACGGCATCGGCCAACGCTTCCACGAAGAGCCGCAAGTGCTGCACTATGGCCGCGCAGGCACCCTTGAGGAACTCAAGGCCGGCATGACCTTCACCATAGAGCCCATGGTGAACGCCGGCAAGCGCGACATCAAGGCCCTGCCCGACGGCTGGACCATCGTCACCAAGGACCACTCACTGTCGGCGCAATGGGAGCACACCGTGCTGGTCACCGAGACTGGCTACGAAGTGCTGACCCTGTCGGCTGGCAGCCCGCCTCCGCCCGCCTTCATCACCACCCAGGCTTGAGCGTGACCGCTGTACCCATGGCCCTGGACATCCCGGCGTTGCGCACGCAACTGCGCACCGCCAAAACCGACCTGCTGACCCAGTTCGCCAACGCCCGGCCCATCGCGGCCTCGGCCACGCGGCTGCTGCACAACACCGCCAAGGCCGTGGACCGCAGCTTGATGCTGCTCTGGGATGCCCACCACATGCCCAAAGGGGCCACTCTGGTGGCCGTGGGCGGCTACGGCCGGGGTGAGTTGTTCCCGCATTCCGACATCGATGTGCTGGTGCTGTTGCCCGTGTCCCCCTCTGCCGCGGGCGACGAAGGCCTGACCCAAAGCGTTGAAAGTTTCATCAGCGCCTGCTGGGACATCGGCCTGGAGATTGGCTCCAGTGTGCGCAGCGTTGAAGAGTGCAGCGAAGAAGCCCAGCGAGACGTCACGGTCCAGACCGCCTTGTTGGAAGCCCGCTTTTTGTGCGGATCCAAAGCCCGCTTCGAGGAGCTGAAAGAAGCGACGCTCAAGCACCTGGATGCGCCCACCTTCATGCGCGCCAAGACCTTGGAGCTGCGCCAGCGCCACCACAAGTACGAGGACACCCCATACGCCCTGGAGCCCAATTGCAAGGAAAGCCCAGGTGGGCTTCGTGACCTGCAAGTGGTGCTTTGGGTGGCCCGCGCGGCCGGGTTTGGCAAGAACTGGCACGAGTTGGCCGTCAAGGGCCTGCTGACCGCTTTTGAAGCCCGCCAGCTGCAGCGCAATGAAGGCCTGCTCAAGCTGATCCGCGCCCGACTTCATCAAGTGGCCGGCCGCCGCGAAGACCGCCTGGTGTTCGATTTGCAAGCCGGGGTGGCCGAAACCTTCGGCTACGTGAACACGCCCGCCCTGCGCGCCAGCGAAGCCCTGATGCGGCGCTATTACTGGGCTGCCAAAGCCGTCACGCAGCTCAACCAGATCCTGATGCTGAACATTGAAGAGCGCATCCTGGGCTCACAAGACGCGCCCATGCGTCCCATCAATGACAAGTTCCTGGACCGAGGCGGTTTTCTGGAAGTGGTCAGCGACGATCTCTACCAGCGCGACCGCCATGCCATCCTGGAAACCTTCCTGGTGCTGCAGCACGACAACACCATGAAGGGCTTGTCGGCACGCACATTGCGCGCGCTGTACAACGGTCGCGACCTCATGGATGCCGACTTCCGCAATGACCCGGTCAATCGGCAGACCTTCATGGCGATCCTGAAGGAGCCGCATGGTCTGACCCGTGTGATGCGGCTGCTGAACCAGACCTCGGTGCTGGGGCGCTACCTGTGGGTCTTCCGCCGCATCGTGGGCCAGATGCAGCACGACCTGTTCCACGTCTACACCGTGGACCAGCACATTTTGATGGTGGTGCGCAATGTGCGCCGCTTCTTCATCCCCGAGCATGCGCACGAGTACCCTTTCTGTACCCAACTGGCCGCCGAATGGGACAAGCCGTGGATCCTCTACATCGCCGCCCTGTTCCACGACGTGGCCAAGGGGCGCGGTGGTGATCATTCCGAACTGGGCGTCCAGGAAGTGCACCGCTTCTGCAAGGCCCATGGCATCAGCCCTGAGGACACCAAGCTGATCCAGTTCCTGGTGGGCGAGCACCTGACCTTGTCCCGTGTGGCTCAAAAGGAAGACCTCAGCGATCCTGAAGTCATCCAGGCCTTTGCCAAACGCATGGGCAGCGAACGCGCCCTCACCGGCCTTTACCTGCTGACCGTGGCCGACATCCGGGGCACCAGCCCGAAGGTCTGGAACGCCTGGAAAGGCAAGCTGCTGGAAGACCTGTACAAGCTGGCTTTGCGCGCCCTGGGCGGCGCCCGTCCGCACATGGACGCCGAGATTGAAGCCCGCAAACAGCAAGCCAGGCACTCGCTGGCCCTGTACTACCTGCCCGAAGGCATCGAGGCATCGTTGTGGAAAACGTTGGACATGAGCTACTTTGCTCGACACGACGCCCCCGACATCGCCTGGCACACGCGCTGCCTGTGGCAACTGGTGGACACCCCCGAGCCCATCGTGCGCGCCCGCCTGTCACCGGCCGGGGAAGGGCTGCAGGTGCTGGTCTATGCACCTGACCGGGCCGACCTGTTCGCCCGCATCTGCGGCTACTTTGACCGCGCTGGCTTCACCATTCAAGACGCCCGCATCCATACCACCAACGGCGGTTATGCGCTGGACACGTTTCAGATCATGTCCGCGCCCAACTCATCGCAGGAGGGGGTGCATTACCGCGATTTGATCGCGCTGGTCGAGAACCAATTGGCTGCCGCCTGCGCCTCCGACCTGCCCTTGCACGAGCCCAGCAAGGGTCGGCTGTCCAGGCGAGTGAAGTCGTTTCCTGTGCCACCCCGCGTCAGCCTGCGTCCGGACGAACGCGCGCAACGCTGGCTGCTCAGTGTGTCGGCCAGCGACCGATCAGGCCTGCTCTACGTGATCGCCCGGGTGCTGGCGCGCCACCAGGTGAACGTTCAACTGGCCAAGGTCAGCACATTGGGTGAGCGCGTGGAAGACACTTTTTTGGTCACGGGTCCTGGCCTGCGCCAGGATCGAGCACAACTCAAGCTCGAAACTGAATTGCTGGAAGCCATTGCGCCGTCCAACGCCTGACAGCAGCGCCTCAGGCAGGCTCCTTGGGGTCCAACATGCGCTCGAGTCGCGCAATGCGATCCCGCAGCAACAAGCGGCGCTTCTTGAGCCGACGCAAGGTCAACTCGTCAACAGGGGCCTGTTCGGCCGCAAGATCGATCAGGTTGTCGAGGTCGGCATGCTCCATGCGCAACTCGATCAACTGGCGATGAGGGGAATGCAGGTTTTCTTGCATCTGGTACGCAACAGTACTCGCTGACAGGCGCCTGAACAAGGGATGACCCGAAGGCTCGCCGCCCCTCGGACCCCATCATTTAGGGATTATAGTTTTCCAATGACTCTGACACCGACCAGTTATCGCCTCGTGGCCGCCACCGGCATCCACAAAGGCGACCGGCCTTACCAGCAAGACCAGGTCGAAATCTTGCCTCACCCCCGAACGCCCGGCTGCCTGCTGGCGGTCGTGGCCGATGGCATGGGCGGTAAAAGCGGGGGCCGCAAGGCCGCCGATCAGGTGATCATGACCTCACGCCAGGTGTTTGACCGTTATGTCCCATCCAAGGACGAGGCGGGCCAGAACCTCCAGCAGCTGGTCGAGGAATCCCACCTCATGATCAAGCTCACGGCCATCGCTTTTGAGGAAGAGCCTCACAGCACGGTGGCTGCGTTCATCATCAATCCCGATTTGTCGGCGGTGTTTGTGCATGCGGGCGACTCGCGCGCGTACCACTTCAGGGGTCCGGAAATGATGCATCGGACCATGGACCACTCTTTCGTGCAGCGCCTGGTGAACGAAGGCCAGATCACCGAAGAAGAAGCCAATGTGCATCCTCAGTCCAACCTGCTGACGGGGTGTCTGGGCACGCAACAAGATCCACCCACCACCCTCCACCACATCCACCAGCTGGAAGTGGGCGACTCATTGCTCGTTTGCAGTGATGGCCTGTGGCACTACTTCACGCCCAAAGAACTGGGAGCCATCGTTCACACCTTGCCGCCCCGCGAGGCGGCTGAAATGCTGGTGGGCAAGGCACGCCACCGCGCACGTGCCGGGGGCGACAACCTGTCGCTGGCGCTGGTGCGCATTGAGGCTTCGCACTGACCTCAGGTCAGCGAAGTGTCAACGTTGCGCTTTTCTTCACTGAGGTATTCCTTGGACTGCATCTCGTTCAGGCGAGACACCGTGCGGGGAAATTCGTGCGCCAAGGGGCCATCGGTGTAAAGCTGCTCAGGCGGCACGGCGGCTGACACCACCAACTTGACCCGCCGGTCATAGAGTACATCCACGAGCCAGGTGAAGCGGCGCGCCTCGGCAGCCAGGCGCACGGGCATGAGCGGCACCTCGGTGAGCACAATCGTGTGAAAACGCGTGGCCAGTTCCAGGTAGTCGTTCTGCGAACGTGGGCCGCCACACAAAGTCTGGAAGTCAAACCACACCACACCACCAGCACGCCTGCGGGCCTTCAACACGCGGTGCTCGATGTTCAAGGTGGGATCCTCGTCAGCTGATTCGGCCAACTGATTGAAGATCTCAGTCATCTGACCATCCACCTCGGGGCCCAAAGGGGTCAGGTACAGGTTGGCCAGCTCCAGCGTGCGCTGACGGTAGTCGGTACCGTTGTCCACATTGACCACCTCCAACTGGTTTTTCAGCAACTCGATGGCCGGCAGGATGCGGTCACGGTGCAAGCCGTTGGGGTACAGCTGGTCGGGGTGGAAATTGGACGTGGTGATGATGCTCATGCGGTTGCGGAACATCGCGTCCAGCAAGCGGTGCAGGATCATCGCATCGGTCACGTCGGCCACATGGAATTCATCAAAACAGACGATGCGGTGGCGGCGCCCCATGCGCTTGGCCAGGATCTCCAGCGGGTCGGCTTGCCCTTTCAGTTCCAGCAACTGCCGGTGCACCTCGCGCATGAACTCGTGAAAGTGCAGACGGGTCTTGCGCTCCAGGGGCACGGCCTGGAAGAAACAGTCCATGATGAAGCTCTTGCCACGCCCCACCCCGCCGTACAGGTACACGCCCTTGGGCAGGTTTGGGTAGCGCAGCATCTTGGTCAAGGCATTGGAGCGCTGCGCCTTGTAGACCGACCATTCATCCTGACAACGCTGCAAGGCGGCGATGCCCTTGAGCTGGGCCGCGTCGGCCTGGTATCCCCGCTCTTTCAAGCTCTGGTAATACAGATCGGTGACGGTGATGTTGGATTGCTGCGCTGCCATGAAAGAAATCGGGGCGACCTTGGCCGCCCCTTGTCTGTGCTGATCCGTGAGGTCAGAAGTTTAAGGTGCGCTTGTCCACGGCGAGCGCCGCTTCCTTGGTGGCTTCGCTCAATGAGGGGTGCGCATGGCAGATCCGCGCGATGTCCTCGGCGCTGGCCTTGAATTCCATGGCCACCACGGCCTCCGAGATCAATTCGCTGGCCTGCGGGCCAATGATGTGCACACCGAGGATCTCGTCGGTCTTCTCGTCGGCCAGGAACTTCACGAAACCGGTGGTGTCGCCCAGCGCGCGCGCGCGTCCGTTGGCGGCAAAGGGGAAGGAACCGGCCTTGTAGGGCCGGCCCTCCGCTTTCAACGCCTGTTCGGTTTTGCCGACCCAGGCGATCTCCGGGCTGGTGTAAATCACCCAGGGAATCGTGTTGAAGTTGACGTGGCCATGCTGGCCTGCGATGCGCTCGGCCACCGCCACGCCTTCTTCTTCTGCCTTGTGCGCCAGCATGGGCCCACGCACCACATCGCCAATCGCCCACACATTGGGCAGGTTGGTCTTGCAGTCGTCGTCCACCACGATGGCACCGCGTTCATCCAGCTTCAGGCCCACGGCCTCGGCGTTCAAGCCGTTGGTGTTGGGCACCCGGCCGATCGAGACGATGAGCTTGTCCACGTCCAGCTTTTGCGCGGCGCCAGCAGAGTCCGTGTAGGCCACGGACACGCCCTTCTTGCCGGCCTTGACCTCGGTGATCTTCACACCGAACTGGAACTTCAAACCTTGCTTGGTGAAGGCCTTCTGGGCCTCCTTGGCCACCTGCTCGTCGACCGCACCCAGGAAGCCCGGCAACGCTTCGAGGATGGTGACTTCGGCACCCAGGCGGCGCCAGACCGAGCCCATCTCCAGGCCGATCACGCCCGAGCCAACCACGCCCAGCCTCGAAGGCACATCGCCGATGCGCAACGCGCCATCGTTCGACAGGATCTGCGTTTCATCGAAGGGCGTGCCGGGCAACTGGCGCGCGTTCGAACCTGTGGCCAGGATGATGTGCTTGCCCTTCAAGGTGTCGGGCTTGTCGCCAGCCACCGCGATTTCATAGCCACCATCGGCCGCCTTCGTGAACGAGCCACGACCATGGAAGAAGGTGATCTTGTTCTTCTTGAACAGGTAAAGGATGCCGTCGTTGTTCTGCTTGACGACGGTGTCCTTGCGGCCCAGCAGCTTGGCCAGGTCAAGGCTCAGGCCTTCGACGTTGATGCCGTGGTCGGCGAAGTGGTGGCCGGCTTGCTCATAGTGCTCGGACGACTGCAGCAGCGCCTTGGACGGGATGCAACCCACGTTCGTGCAGGTGCCGCCGGGTGCGGGGCCGCCCTTGGCGTTCTTCCACTCGTCGAGGCAGGCGACCTTGAAGCCGAGTTGGGCCGCACGGATGGCGGCGATGTAGCCACCGGGGCCACCACCGATGACGATGACGTCGAATTCTTGGGACATGGGAAAAGCTCCTGGGTTTGCAAGTCAGGAGCGCGCCCTTGTGAGGCGCGCCCGGCCGCAAAAAACAAGTTATGGGGTCAGATGTCGAACAGCAGGCGGGCTGGGTCTTCCAGCGCTTCCTTCATGGCCACCAGGCCCAGCACGGCTTCGCGGCCGTCAATGATGCGGTGGTCATAAGACATGGCCAGGTAGTTGATCGGTCGGATCACGATCTGACCGTTCTCGACCACGGCACGGTCCTTGGTGGCGTGCACGCCCAGGATGGCCGACTGTGGCGGGTTGATGATGGGGGTGGACAGCATTGAGCCGAACACACCACCGTTGGAGATGGAGAAAGTGCCACCGGTCAATTCTTCCAGGCCCAGCTTGCCGTCACGGGCCTTGACGCCGAACTCGGCGATCTTCTTTTCGATCTCGGCGAAGGTCATCTGATCAACATTGCGCAGCACCGGCACCACCAGACCACGGGGCGAACCCACGGCCACGCCGATGTCGAAGTAACCGTGGTACACGATGTCATTGCCATCGATCGAGGCGTTGATGACCGGGTACTTCTTGAGCGCGTGCACCGCCGCCTTAACGAAGAAGCTCATGAAGCCCAGCTTGACGCCATGTTCCTTCTCGAACTTTTCCTGGAACTTCTTGCGCATCTCCATCACCGGCGCCATGTTCACCTCGTTGAAGGTGGTCAGGATGGCGTTGGTGGCTTGCGACTGCAGCAGGCGCTCGGCAACACGGGCGCGCAGGCGGCTCATGGGCACGCGCTGCTCAGGGCGATCAGACAGGTTGGGCAGGCCCGGCACCTGCACCGCGGGCAAGGACGTGGCAGGCACACCCGTGGGGATGGCCTTGGTGGCCGGCGCTGCGGGGGCCGCCGCTGGCGCGGGCGCTGCGGCGCCACCCGCCACGGCTTGCAACACATCGCCCTTGGTGACGCGGCCATCCTTGCCAGTGCCAGGCACTTGCGCCGTGGTCAGGTTGTTGTCCGCCAGCAGCTTGGCGGCGGCGGGCATGGCCACGTCGGCCTTGGCACCACCAGCGGCCGAGGCCGCCGCAGCGGAGGCAGGCGCCGGGGAAGCCACCTCAGGCGGCAGCGCCTTGACAGGCAAGGGACTCACGGCTTCCGAGCCTTCGGTGTCGATGCGGGCAATCACCTCTTCGCTGGCCACGGTGTCGCCATCGTTGCGAACCAGTTGGGCCATCACGCCGGCGGCCGGGGCGGGGACTTCGAGCACGACTTTGTCGGTCTCGATTTCAATCAGGATTTCGTCCTGGGCGACTGCTTCACCGGGCTTTTTCTTCCAGTTCAGCAAAGTGGCTTCGGCCACGGATTCCGAGAGTTGGGGGACTTTGACTTCAATGAGTGCCATGAATTTTTCTCCAGACGCGAGGGCGACCTCGCGCACCAGCCATTGCTGTGCGCGGCGCCCGCGATGACTTATTTGGTGAGGACGAAGCCCTTGAGCTTGGCGAAGGCTTGATCAAGCAGTGCTTTGAGCTGCTCTTGGTGCAAGTGCGCATAACCCACGGCTGGCGAGGCGGAAGCTGGCCGGCCGGCATAACCCAGGCGCTGACCTTCCGACATGTTTTCGTGGATGTAGTGCTGCACGAAGAACCATGAGCCCTGGTTTTGCGGCTCGTCCTGGCACCAGACCAAGTCGGTCAGGTTGGGGTACTTCTTCAACTCGGCAGCGAACGCCTTGTGCGGGAAAGGATAGAGCTGTTCAACGCGGATGATGGCGGTATCAAGGCTCTTCTTCTCGGCGCGTTTCTTGACCAGGTCGTAATAGACCTTGCCCGAGCAGGCGATCAAACGCTTGACGCTGGCATTGTCCACTGTCGCATCCGTCTCGGGAATCACGGTGCGGAACTCACCGCGCGTGAACTCGGTCAGCGGCGAGGTCGCGTCCTTCATGCGCAGCAGCGACTTGGGCGTCATGATGACCAAGGGCTTGCGGAACATGCGCACCATCTGGCGGCGCAACAGGTGGAAGATCTGGCTGGCCGAGGTGGGCTGGCAGATCTGCATGTTGTTGTCAGCGGCCAGCTGCATGAAGCGCTCCAGGCGGGCCGAGCTGTGCTCGGGACCTTGCCCTTCGTAGCCGTGCGGCAGCATCAGCGTGAGGCCATTGGCGCGGCCCCACTTCACTTCGCCCGATGCGATGAACTGGTCGATCACCACTTGCGCACCATTGGCGAAGTCGCCGAACTGCGCTTCCCAGATCACCAGGGTGTTCGGGTCAGCACTGGCGTAGCCATATTCAAAGCCCAGCACCGCTTCTTCCGACAAGATGGAGTCGATGACAACGTACGGGGCCTGGTTGTCGGCCACGTGTTGCAGCGGGATGTAAGTGCCCGTGTCCCACTTTTCACGGTTCTGGTCGTGCAGCACCGAGTGGCGGTGAGTGAAGGTGCCGCGGCCGCAGTCTTCGCCAGACAAGCGCACGGGGTAGCCCGAAGCCACCAGGGAGGCAAAGGCCATGTGCTCACCCATGCCCCAGTCCACGTTCACTTCGCCACGGCCCATGGCCGCGCGGTCGTCAATGACCTTTTGCACCAGGGGGTGCGGCTTGAAGTTGTCGGGGATGGTGGTGATGCGTTCGGCCAGGCGGCGGAACTCGGCCAGCGGCAGCGCGGTGTCTGCGGCGTCGGTCCACTTCTTGTTCAGGTAAGGCGTCCAATCGACGGCGTACTTGCTTTTGAAGTTGGTCAGGACCGGGTCGACCGTGTGCTTGCCGGCTTCCATTGCGGCGCGGTAGTCCTTGACCATCTGGTCGGGCACCTCGGCCGCGATCGTGCCCTGGGCCACCAGCTTGTCGCCGTAAACCTTGCGCGTACCAGGATGCTGGCCAATCTTCTTGTACATCAGCGGCTGAGTCATCGACGGCGTGTCTTGCTCGTTGTGGCCCAGCTTGCGGAAGCAGACGATGTCAACGACCACGTCCTTGTTGAACTCCTGGCGGTAATCCAGGGCCAGTTGCGTGCACAGCACCACGGCCTCTGGATCATCGCCATTGACGTGCAGCACCGGCGCTTCGATCATCTTGACCACGTCGGTGCAGTACAGCGTCGAGCGGCTGTCGCGCGGGTCGGAGGTCGTGAAGCCGATCTGGTTGTTGATGACGATGTGCACCGTGCCGCCCGTGTAGTAGCCACGGGTCTGGGCCAATGCCAGCGTTTCCATCACCACGCCCTGGCCGGCGAAGGCGGCATCGCCGTGCACTTGCACGGGCAGGACCTGGTCACCGGAGGTGTCGCCACGGCGATCCTGGCGGGCCTTCACCGAGCCTTCGATCACCGGATTAACGATCTCAAGATGCGAGGGGTTGAAGGACAGGGACAAGTGAACCGGGCCACCATCGGTGCTCACGTCGCTTGAAAAGCCCTGGTGGTACTTCACGTCGCCGGAGGGCAGATTCTCGGGGGCGGTGTGGTCGAACTCCGAGAACAACTCGGCGGGCTGCTTGCCCAGAGTGTTGACCAGCACGTTCAGGCGGCCACGGTGGGCCATGCCAATGATGATTTCTTGCACGCCCTTTTCGCCGCCGCGCTGGATCAGTTCGTCCATGCAGGCGATGAAGCTTTCGCCGCCTTCGAGCGAGAAGCGCTTCTGGCCCACGTATTTGGTGTGCAGGAAGCGCTCAAGGCCTTCCGACGCGGTGAGGCGCTCCAGGATGTTCTTTTTCTTCTCGACGCTGAACGAAGGCTTGGAGCGGATGCTTTCCAGCTTTTCCTGCCACCAGCGCTTTTCAGTCGGCTCGGTGATGTGCATGAACTCTGCACCGATGGAGCCGCAATACGTTTCGCGCAGGGCCTGGAGGATGTCACGCAAGGACATCTGCTCGGCCTTGGTGAAGTAGGTGTTCGTGGCGCTGAACGTGATGTCCATGTCGGACTCGGTCAGGTCGTAGAACGCGGGCTCCAGCTCGGGCAGCTTGGGGCGCTCCTGGCGCTTGAGGGGATCGAGGTCGGCCCAACGGGAGCCGAGGAAACGATAGGCAGCAATCAAGGACTGCACATGGACTTGCTTGCGGGCTACGGCCAGATCAGCACTGCTGGTCTTGACCATGAAGGCATTGGCCTTGGCGCGCTGGGCAAACGATTCGACGACGGGCGCGTGGGCCACATCTCGGTGATCGGAGCCGTCCGTGGCAGGGACGTTGGACAAGGCGTCGAAGTACGACCGCCAGTTGTCGGGCACGGAGCCCGGGTTGTCGAGATAGGCCTCGTACAACTCTTCGACGTACGGGGCGTTTCCCCCGAACAGGTACGAGTTCGACCTGAACTGCTGCATCATTTCGCTGACCTCACTCCCAGGTTTGCTGGGTTATGGCTGGTTGAAAACCTTCCGCGACACGGCTTGACCGGTTGGCGGATTGCGACCCGCCTTGCTGACTTCTGAAGATCCAGAAAGGCGACGGGAAGGGCCTGATAAAAACCGAGGACGAATGTACCACCGCTCAAGCCGCTAAGCGGTATTTGGCACAAAAGCATCTAAATACCAAAGATGACGAAAGGGTATTGAAGTCTTTTCATCAAAAACCGGTCGACAAAAAAGCCGGGCATTGCCCGGCTTGATGATGCTCACGAAGCCTGAAAGGCTCAAGCAAAGTTCTGTGCCGCGAAATCCCAGTTGACCAGCGAGTTCAGGAAGGTCTCGACGAACTTGGGGCGCGCATTGCGGTAGTCGATGTAGTAGGCATGCTCCCACACGTCGATGGTCAGCAGCGCCTTGTCGGCGGTGGTCAGCGGGGTGCCAGCAGCGCCCGTGTTGACGATGTCCACCGTGCCATCGGGCTTCTTGACCAACCAGGTCCAGCCCGAACCGAAGTTGCCCACGGCCGACTTGGTGAAGGCTTCCTTGAAGGCGGCGTAGCTGCCGAACTTGGCGTTGATGGCATCGGCCAAGGCACCTGTGGGCTCACCACCGCCCTGGGGCTTCATGCAACTCCAGAAGAAGGTGTGGTTCCAGATCTGGGCCGAGTTGTTGTAGACGCCACCGCTGGACTTCTTGATCGTGTCCTCAAGCGACAGGTTCTCGAACTCGGTGCCGGGAATCAGGTTGTTCAGGTTGGTGACGTAGGCCTGGTGGTGCTTGCCGTAGTGGTACTCGAAAGTCTCTTTCGACAAGTGAGGGGCCAATGCGTCTTGGGCGTAAGGCAGGGGGGGGAGCGTGTGAGCCATGGTGCTTGATCCTCTTGGAATTAAAAACGTGAACAATTTCTGATTGTAGGCAGGTGCTCCAGGCATTCGCGAGGATGCCCGCAAAACTCAGTCGGCGGCTGTGGCTTCTCCTGCGGATGAAAGCGCCGCGTCAATGGATCGGTTGGACACTTGGACCTGCAAGCGACCATCGGCCAAGACCACGTCCAAGGTGGCCCCTACGCCGGCCTGCGACGCTTTGGTGACCGCATGGCCACTCGCATCGCTGAGCCAGGCGTAGCCACGCTCCAGCACGCGCTGCGGGTCCAGAGCATGCAGGCGGTTTTGCAGTGCATGGACCTGATGCTGCGCGTGCGATTGCTGCTGCGAAACCGCCCGAACCAAACGTGCATGCCACGCCGGCAAGGCTTGTGCGGCCAATCCCACACGACGGTGGCTGGCGCCCCGCATGCGTTGCGCCAACAAGGCCAGGTCATGCCGATGCCCACGCAAGGCCTGGGCCGGACGAGCCAGGCGCATCGCGGCTTGGTCCAGGCGCTGAGCCAAGCCATCCAGCCGCTGCCCCATCCTCTGGCCCATCGCGGTGGCGATGGCGGCCAAGTCGCCTTGGGCCTGCCCTTGTGCACGGGCCACCAGTTCAGCAGCGGCCGTGGGCGTTGGCGCCCGCAAGTCGGCCACAAAGTCGACCAGCGTGACATCGGTTTCATGGCCGACACCACTGATCACCGGAATCGGGCATTGCGCGATGGCGCGCACCACCCGCTCGTCGTTAAAAGCCCACAGATCCTCCAGCGAACCGCCGCCCCGGCACACGATGACAGTGTCGATGACCATGCCCGCATGGTGGTTCAACACCACCTGGGCCAAGGCCGAAACGATCTGCGCGGGCGCCTCGACACCCTGCACCGAGCATGGTGCCACCACGACCTCGACATGCGGCGAGCGCCTCCGCAATGTCGTCAACACGTCTCGCAAAGCCGCGGCCGCCAGCGAAGTGACCACCGCCACGCGGCGCGGAAAATGACTGATCTCACGCTTGCGCGAAGGCTCGAACAGGCCCTCGGCCTCCAGCTTGGCCTTCAAGCGCAAAAACTGCTCGTAAAGGGCCCCGGCACCAGCCCGTTGCATGCCCTCCGCCACCATCTGCAGTTCGCCGCGCGCTTCGTACACGGAGAGGTTGCCGCGCACCTCGACCAGCATGCCTTCGCTGGGCGTGAAATCGACCTGGGACAAGGCCCGGCGGAAGATGGCGCAGCGCAAACTGGCGCCGCCGTTTTCGTCTTTCAGCGTGAAATAGCCATGGCCGCTGGCGGCGCGCGTGAAGCCGCTGATCTCGCCACGCACCACGCACAGGGGGAAGCGCGCAGCTAGGCTGTCGCTGATGGCATTGATCAGGGCCGAAACGCCCCACACGCGAGCCGTCATGGATAACCCCAAGACCATGCGCCCGATTCAAACAGCGCGGAGGGGCCGCATCGCCAGCAGACAAGCGCCTGCGGAAGTCCACAACCGCGCACTTCAAGGCCGAAACGGCCTAAAACGCTGTCACAGAGCCTTAACAATGTCATAAGCATATGATTCACAAAGACTTTTAGCTGCTTAAAAATGTAGCAATCTGTAGAGGGCCGCGAATTTTCGCGGTTTGGCGGGCCGCCAGGATGGCTTACCCACAAAGTTATCCACAGCTTTGGTGGATGACTCCCCGGTCGCCAATGAGATGAATCGGAGCCGGGAAAGCGCAAATTTCAGCGCCATAATCTGCGGCTTAGCGTGACCTTTGGAGCTCTCGTTGCTGTCGATCTTACAAGCTGCTGGCTGGCCAATCTGGCCTCTCGTGCTGTGCTCTATCGTGGCCCTGGCCCTGATCATTGAACGGTTTTTGAGCCTGCGCGCTTCTCGCGTGGCCCCGGCTCGGCTGGTCGATGAGGTCATGGCCGTGACCCGCGCCAGCCTGCCCACCGTGGACACGGTCAACAAACTGGCCGAGAACTCCTCGCTGGGGCTGGTGCTGGCCCAAGGCCTGCGCACGGCCATGGCCGAGCCTCGCATCACCGACGCCAATTTGCGGGCCTCGTTCGAGACCGCGGGCCGGCAGGCCGTGCACGACATGGAGCGCAATCTCAGCGCCCTGGGCACCATCGCCAGTGCCGCGCCCTTGCTGGGGCTGCTGGGCACCGTCGTGGGCATGATCGAAATTTTTGGCGCCTCGGGCGCGTCCTCCGGCACGGCCGGCGCCAACCCGCTGGAACTGGCGCATGGCATCTCGGTGGCCTTGTACAACACCGCTTTCGGCTTGATTGTGGCCATCCCGTCGTTGGCCTTCTACCGGCATTTTCGGGCCCGGGTTGATGCCTACACCCTGGACCTGGAGCAGGCGGCCGAACGCATGGTGCCGCACATCCTGCGCCTGACCACCAGCCGCCGCTGAGCGCTTGCCATGTCGATGAATTTCCGCACGCGCCACCGCGAAGACCCCGAGATCAACCTCATCCCGTTCATTGACGTGCTGCTGGTGATCCTGATCTTCGTGATGCTGACCACCACGTACGCCAAGTTCACCGAGCTCAAGATCAACCTGCCCGTGGCCAACGCGCAGTCCACCAAGCCACGGCCCAAGGAGCTGGTCGTGGTGGTCACGGCCGATGGGCGCTATTCGGTGGACAACCGACAGGTCGAAGGGCGCAGCGTTGAATTGCTGGCCGCGGCCTTGACCGCGAGCACCGGGGCGAACCGTGACACCGTCATCGTGCTGACCGCTGATGCCTCTGCAACGCATCAGAGCGTGATCAACGTGATGGACGCGGCGCGGCGCGCCGGCTTGTCGCAGCTGACCTTCGCCACCCAAGGCCAGATGGGCGCGGCGGCCCAGCCCTGATCGGCGTGCTCAAGACCTCACCCTGCTGATGGCTTCGATCACGCAGCGGATTGTTCGCAGTTGGTCATCGCGGGGGCTTTTGCCGATCTTGCTGTGGCCGGTGTCCGCGTTGATGCTCGGCCTGGTCGCCCTGCGCCGGCACGCCTACCGTGTGGGCCTCATGAAGGCCGAATCGCCAGGCCTGCCCGTGCTGGTGGTGGGCAACCGCATCGTCGGCGGGGCGGGCAAAACCCCGGCCACGATCGCCATTGTTCAGCACCTGCAACAGCAAGGCTGGCACCCTGGTGTGCTGACGCGGGGCTACAAGCGCGCGGCAGACGCCCCGGCCTTCGCGCTCATTGACCCCTCATCGGCCGACCAGTTGAGCGCCGATCAGGTGGGTGACGAGCCCCTGCTGATCTGGCGGCGCACGCATGTGCCCGTGATGGTGGGCCGCGACCGCGTCGAAGGTGGGCGGGCTTTACGCCGGGCCTGCCCAGCGATCGACATCCTGGTTTGCGACGATGGCTTGCAGCACTTGAAGCTGGCCCGTCAGATCGAGGTCGTGGTGTTTGACGAACGTGGCGCTGGCAACGGGTGGCTGCTGCCGGCAGGGCCCTTGCGCGAGCCCATCGCCCCTGCTGCTTGCGGCTCGCTGGTGGCACCACCCATTGTTCTGTACAACGCCGCGGCACCCACCACGCCATTGAAAGGGCACCTGGCGCACCGCGGCATGTCGCCCCTACAACCGCTGAGCCAATGGTGGTCGGGCCAAGGCCGCAACGCCAGCTTGCAACCACCCCGAGAAGGCGCTTGGGCC
This sequence comes from Aquabacterium sp. CECT 9606, assembly GCF_918741295.1. Lineage (GTDB taxonomy): Bacteria > Pseudomonadota > Gammaproteobacteria > Burkholderiales > Burkholderiaceae_C > Aquabacterium. Next base: position 99,699 of record NZ_CAKKNB010000003.1, on the reverse strand, counting down.
GTGGCCGGCATCGCCCACCCACCCAAATTTTTTGACCAACTGGCCGCGTTGGGCTTCACCACCCACCCCGTGGCACGCGATGACCATGATCCCTACACCGCCTTGCCCTGGCCCGAGGGCATCGCGCATGTCATCCTGACCGAAAAAGACGCGGTCAAAATAAAGCCCGAACGCGCGCGCCAGGAGCGCCCCGGCACGCAAGTGTGGGTGGCGGCACTAGACTTCAGGCCTGACACCAGCTTCTGGCAGGCGATCGACTCGGCGCTGGCGCGATTGCCCGGCCCTCACCTTTAACGGAAAAATCATCCCGATGGACACTCGACTCATCGAACTGCTGGTCTGCCCTCTGTGCAAAGGCCCTCTGCACCGCAAGCCCCAGGGCCAGGCTCTGATCTGCGCGGCGGATCGACTCGCCTACCCCATCCGCGACGGCATCCCCGTCATGCTGGAAAACGAAGCCTTGCCGGTGGAAGAAAACGACGACCCCATTCCCAACGCCGCCCTGCTGACCGGCAAGCCCGGCGCCGCCCACGACGCCGGGGCCGCCTGACATGGGCTTTTCGGTCCTGATCCCGGCGCGGCTGGCCTCGAGCCGCCTGCCCAACAAGCCGCTGGCCGACATCGCTGGCTTGCCGATGGTCGTTCGCGTGGCGCAACGCGCCGCCCAGAGCCGAGCCAGCCAGGTCGTGGTGGCCACGGACTCCCCTGAAGTGGCCGCCGCCTGCGAGCTCCATGGCGTGCGCGTCGTGCTGACCCGCGCCGACCATCCCACCGGCAGCGACCGCCTGGCCGAAGCCTGCGTGCTGCTGGGACTGGATGGCAACGATGCCGTGGTCAACGTGCAAGGCGATGAACCGCTGATCGACCCCGAGCTCATCAATGCCTGCGCCGACCAGTTGGACCAACGCCCCGATTGCGTGGTCAGCACCGCCGCCCATGCCATCGACGATGCCGATCAATTCGGCAACCCCAACGTGGTCAAGGTGGTCACCGATGCCTTGGGCCGCGCCATGTATTTCTCGCGCGCCCCGATTCCGTGGTGGCGTGATGCACCCACGCCCGGCCAAGCGGCCTCGGGCGCAGGCGCGCCCCTGCGCCACATCGGTATCTACGGCTACCGCGCTGGCTTTTTGCGCCGCTTTCCGCAACTGCCGCCCAGCCCGCTGGAAGCCGTCGAATCGCTTGAACAATTGCGCGTGCTGTGGCACGGCGAGCGCATCGCGGTGCATGTCGCGCTTCAGCCCCCTGGGCCTGGCGTCGACACCCCCGAGGATCTTGCCCGCATTCGCGCTCTCTTCGAGGGTAGAACTTGAGGGTTGAATGAACGCCGCGTGCTATCCTGCGCGGCTTGCAAGAGCTGTTCGGCGCCAGCCGTCCGACAGCGTCATCGGATACCGAGGAGAACCATGAGACTCATCCTGTTGGGTGCGCCTGGCGCCGGCAAAGGCACTCAGGCCACGTTCTTGTGCCAGAAGTACGGCATCCCGCAAATTTCGACGGGCGACATGTTGCGCGCGGCTGTCAAGGCGGGCACCGACATGGGCCTGGCCGCCAAGAAGGTCATGGACGCCGGCGGCCTGGTGGGTGATGACATCATCATCGGCCTGGTCAAGGAACGCATCGCTCAGCCTGATTGCGCCAAGGGTTTCCTGTTCGACGGCTTTCCGCGCACCATCCCGCAAGCCGACGCCATGAAGGCCGCCGGTGTCAACCTGGACATCGTCCTTGAAATCGACGTGCCCGATTCGTCCATCATCGACCGCATGAGTGGCCGGCGCGTGCACCCTGCTTCGGGCCGCACCTACCACGTCAAGTTCAATCCTCCCAAGGTTGAAGGCAAGGACGACGCCACTGGCGAAGACCTGATCCAGCGTGACGACGACAAGGAAGAAACCGTGCGCAAGCGCCTGGAGGTCTACCACCAGCAGACCCGCCCGCTGGTGGACTACTATTCACAATGGGCCGCCACGGGTGACAAGGCCGCCCCTCGTTATGCCAAGATCAGCGGCGTGGGCACGGTGGATGAAATCACCACCCGCGCCTTGCAAGCCCTGGGGGCCTGAGCCAGACGCCGTCACAGCCCATCCCGGCTTGACCCACGGCCCCCTCGCTTGCCCAGCGTCGGGGCCGTTGTCTTTCCTGTCACTTCAGACCGAAGCCTCGCCCCGTGATCCCACCGTCATTCATCCAAGACCTGCTGGCCCGCACCGACATCGTCGAGGTGGTGGGCCGCTACGTCACCTTGAAGAAAGCGGGGATCAACTTCAAGGGCCTGTGCCCCTTCCATGGCGAAAAATCGCCCAGCTTCATCGTCAGCCCCAGCCGCCAGACTTACCACTGCTTTGGCTGCGGCGTGCACGGCAACGCCGTTGGCTTCCTGATGGAGAACGCGGGCCTGGGCTTTGTGGAAGCCGTGAAGGACCTGGCCCAGATCCAGGGCATGCCCGTGCCCGACGACGACAGCAAGCCCGAAGACCGCGAGAAAGCCAAGGCCCAGAAAGAAAAGCAGACCTCGCTGACCGACGTGATGGCCAAAGCCACGCAGCACTGGCGCCAGCAATTGAAAAGCACACCTCGGGCCGTGGACTACCTCAAGGCGCGGGGGCTGACCGGCGAGATCGCCGCGCGCTTCGGCATGGGCTATGCACCCGACAACTGGCGCGGCCTGGCCAGCGTTTATCCCAAGTACGACGACCCCTTGCTGGTGGAAGCCGGCTTGGTCATCACCTCTGACGATGGCGAACCGAGGGCCGATGGCGAGGCCAAGCGCTATGACCGCTTCCGCGACCGGATCATGTTCCCGATCCGCAATCCGCAAGGCGAGGTCATTGGTTTTGGCGGCCGGGTCCTGGACAAGGGTGAGCCCAAATACCTGAACTCGCCCGAGACCCCGGTCTTCATCAAGGGCCGCGAACTCTACGGTTTGTACGAAGGCCGCAGCGCCTTGCGCACCAAGGGCTATGCCCTCGTCACCGAAGGCTACATGGACGTGGTGGCCCTGGCCCAATGGGGTTTCGGCAACGCCGTGGCCACCCTGGGCACCGCCTGCTCGGCCGAACACGTGCAAAAGCTGTTTCGCTTCACCGAACAGGTCGTGTTCAGCTTTGACGGCGATGGGGCCGGACGCCGTGCGGCCGGACGCGCGCTGGAGGCCGCCCTGCCCTTTGCCAGCGACACCCGCCGCATCAGCTTCCTGTTCTTACCCGCCGAGCACGACCCGGACTCGTACATCCGCGCCTTCGGCCCCGAGGCTTTTGAAGCCTGCGTCCAGCAGGCCGTGCCCCTGTCACGCCAGTTGCTGGAGCACGCCAAAGGCGACTGCGACTTGAACACAGCGGAGGGGCGCGCGCGCCTGCAAGCCCAGGCCCTGCCCCTGATCGGCCAGTTACCCGAAGGCGCCCTGCGCGGCCAGATCGCCGATGAGTTGGCCGCCATGGCGCGCACCGCCCCCGAAGAGATCCGCCGACGCCTGGCTGCCCAGGCCGAGCCAAAGCAAACGCCCAAAAGAGGCCACCAAGAGCATCGCGATGGCGACCAGTCACCGCCCTGGGACAACAGTTATACCGGCGAGCCCGCCGACGAACACAGCTACCAGAGCTACGGTGACGACGGCGCGCCCCAACCCCGCCGCCAAGGTGGTGGCAAACGCGGCGACTGGAAAAAGCCCTGGGATGGCAACAGCCGCTGGCAGCGCAAAGGCAGCCCGGTGGTGGACCGGCGCCCCTTGCCTCAAGCCGCCGGGCGCCTGGACCGCATCGTCTGGCTGATGATCGCCCGCAGCGACTTCTGGGAGCAGGTGCCCGCCTCGGCCCACGACTTGCTCTGCGAACAACCCGCCGTCTACGGTCATTTTTTCAGGTGGCTGGACCGCCTGGTGCACGACCAAGGCGCGATGAGTGCTCAGGAGTTGATTGACCGCATGCGCCACGCCACCTTGGGCGACGATGACAACCCCGACCACAGCGATTCTGCCGAGCCAGACCCCGGTTTTTCGGCCCTCGCCCAACGCATCACCAATTTCCACGACGTGCTGACCGGCCAGGAGTCGCTGGAAGAACTATTGGGGCAGATCAAGCACCTGCAATTGCAGTCGATGCAGGACGAACTGGAGCTGTTGACCCAGTCGGGCGAGCTCTCCGACTCGGCCGAGGCCAGAAAGATCGAGTTGATCCGCCAATCCTTGACGCTCAAGCTTGAAATCAGCCGCATGCGCCCCACTTCTGCCTCCTAGCAGTCGATTTCGCCGGTCATGTGGCACACCGCCAGCATGACTATTTTTGACGCAACTCTCCGCATGAAGGATAATGGAGGGTTCGACAAGCCCCCAGCCCATCTTTCGAGGATCCGCATGACCGCGAAGAAGACCGCGAAGACAGAAACCGCGAAAGTCACCCCTGCGTCGCAGGCCTTAGAGACGACCGACAAGAAGGTCGCCAAGACACGCGTGCCCAAAGCCGAAGCAGCCGAGGGTGCGGCCGCGAGCGAGCCCAAGAAGCGTGGGCGCAAGCCCAAGGCTGCTGTGGATGCAGCCCCCGCCGCCGCTGCCAAAAAGGATCCCAAGAAGGCCGCCTTTGAAGAAGAAGACATCGGCGACATCGAAGCCGAACTCGAAGGTGAGCCTGAGGCCGTAGAGGCCGAAGTCGCTGACGGCACCTCTGACGACAAGCCCAAGGCCAAGCCCTTGCGCATGAAGGTCTCGCGCGCCAAAGAGCGCGCATTGATGCGCGAATTCGGCATCGACGAGACGGCCTTGTCCGAAGAAGAAGTTGCCAAGCGCCGCCAGGAACTCAAGACCCTGATCAAGATGGGCAAGACCCGTGGTTTCCTGACGCATCAGGAAATCAACGACCACTTGCCCGAAAAGCTGATCGAGGCCGAAATCCTCGAGGCCATCATTTCCATGTTGAACGACATGGGCGTGGCCGTTTACGAGCAGGCCCCCGACGCCGCCACGCTGTTGCTGGCCAGTGCCACCACCAGCACCGCGACCGAAGAAGAAGCCGAAGAAGAAGCCGAAGCCGCGCTGTCCACAGTCGATTCCGAGTTTGGCCGCACGACCGACCCTGTCCGCATGTACATGCGCGAAATGGGCACCGTCGAGCTGCTGACGCGCGAAGGCGAAATCGAAATTGCCAAGCGCATCGAAGGTGGCCTGCAAGCCATGATGCTGGCCATCTCGGCCTCGCCCACCACCATCGCCGAGATCCTGTCGCTGTCCGACAAGATCCGCAGCGGCGAGATGAAAATCTCCGAAGTGGTCGATGGTTTCGTGTCCGTGGGCGAAGCCGACGACTACGTCGCCGAAGAAGACTTCGACGAGTTCGATGAAGAAGACGACGACGACGGCAACGGCGGCTCCAAGGCCCTGACCAAGAAGCTTGAAGAGCTGAAGAACCAGGCCCTGGAACGCTTCGACACCTTGCGCACCAACTTCGAAAAGATGGCCAAGGCCTTCGAGAAGGATGGCTACAAATCTTCGCCTTACAACAAGGCGCAAGAAGGCATCAGCCAGGGCTTGATGACCATCCGTTTCACGGTCAAGACCATTGAGCGCCTGTGCGACGTGCTGCGCTCGCAGGTCGACGACGTGCGCCGCTACGAGCGCGAACTGCGCAAGATCGTGGTGGACAAGTGCGGCCTGCCGCAAGAGCACTTCATCAAGTCTTTCCCGCCCAACATCCTGAACCTGAAGTGGGCCGAAAAGGAAATTGCGACCGGCAAGCCTTACGCCGCCATCATGCAGCGCAACCTGCCTGCCATCCAAGAGTTGCAGCAGAAGCTGATCGACCTGCAGGCCAAGGCCGTCGTGCCCATCGATGACCTGAAGACGATCAACAAGCGCATGAACGAGGGCGAAAAGGCCTCGCGCGATGCCAAGAAGGAAATGATCGAGGCCAACCTGCGCCTGGTCATCTCGATCGCCAAGAAGTACACCAACCGTGGTTTGCAGTTCCTGGACCTGATCCAGGAAGGCAACATCGGCTTGATGAAGGCGGTGGACAAGTTCGAATACCGCCGCGGCTACAAGTTCTCGACGTATGCAACCTGGTGGATCCGTCAGGCCATCACGCGCTCGATCGCCGACCAGGCCCGCACCATCCGCATCCCGGTTCACATGATCGAAACGATCAACAAGATGAACCGCATCTCGCGCCAGCATTTGCAAGAGTTCGGCTTCGAGCCCGATGCGCCCACGCTGGCCGCCAAGATGGAAATGCCGGAGGACAAGGTCCGCAAGATCATGAAGATCGCCAAAGAGCCGATCTCCATGGAAACGCCGATCGGGGACGACGACGACAGCCACCTGGGCGACTTCATCGAGGACACCAACAACACGGCGCCCATCGAAGCAGCCATGCAGGCCGGTCTGCGCGACGTGGTCAAGGACATCCTCGACAGCCTGACGCCGCGCGAAGCCAAGGTGCTGCGCATGCGTTTCGGCATCGAGATGAGCACGGACCACACGCTGGAAGAAGTCGGCAAGCAATTTGACGTGACGCGCGAGCGCATCCGCCAGATCGAGGCCAAGGCCATCCGCAAGCTCAAGCACCCCAGCCGGTCCGACAAGCTGCGCACTTACCTGGACAACCTGTGATCCACCCGGACCACGGCTGAGCCAGTTTGACCAAATGCCCGGCATCCCCGGGCATTTTTCATGGCGCTTTCATTTTTACCCACAGAAGACACCGATGACCACCTGGCAAGACGTGCTGCGCCCCGGAGATGCGACCGACTTTTTCACGCGCGTGGCCCTGCCCGCCTTTGACCCCGGCACCAGCGACTACGTGGAAGGCAATGCCCTGTGGCTGGCCGAGTTGAGCCGCCTGGTCTACCGCCACGACATCGAAGAAAGCAATCCGCCGCCCCGGCCCACGCGGCGTAGTTTTCTGGACAAAGTCGGTTTGCAACAGCGGCGTTTTTTCCTGTGCGCCGAAACCGACACCCAGGCCATGCTGGTGACGGCCGGCTCGCCGCCCCAGTTCGCCGTGCTGGCCTTTCGCGGCACGGACACCCCCCGAGACAGCCTCACCGACATCACCTTGGGCTTGCAATTTCTGAGACTGCGCCGACCTGGTCTGCACCGGGGTTTTCGGCGCGCCCTTGATTCCATCTGGTCCGACATCGAGCCTGAACTGGCCGCCTTGGACTGTCCGATCTTCTACACTGGCCACAGTCTGGGCGCGGCCCTGGCCACCCTGGCTGCGGCCAGGCGCACACCCCGGGCCGTCTACAACTTTGGCGCCCCCCGCGTTGGCAACGCCGCCTTGGCCAGGTCCATGCGCCACCTGCCCATCTACCGGGTGGTCGACGACATCGACCTGGTGTCCATGGTCCCGCCGGCTTTCATGGGCTTCAGGCACGTGGGCCACGAAGTGCGGCTGCGCGCCCCTCGCGGCACAGGCGCCCTGGTCAATCCGTTGGCCTGGCGCACCACACCCCCGGCTTTGCTGGCGGATCACGCCCCAGTCAACTACATTGACCGGATGCCGAGCGCAAGGCATGCCACCGAATAGGCCTCAAAACCCGTGTGATTTTTCACACCACCGGCTGACCACCTGAGCCAACATACCGAGCTATGGGAACCACCAAGGAATGTGCCGTCATGTTTGCCGATCTTCGCGGCAGCACGGCCTTGTATTTGCGCCTTGGCAACAAGGAGGCCGCCACGGTGGTCACGCACAGCCTGGCCATGCTTGGGCAGATCGTGGCCAAGGGTGGCGGCCGGGTCGTCAAGACCCTGGGCGATGGCCTGATGGCGGTGTTTGACGACGCCGAGCGCTCGGTTGAGGCCGCCGCCAGCGCCCAGGACTCGCTGGAACGCCTGGCCCCCTTGCCCAGGGACGGCCTGCCCAGCAAGGCCACCGCCCTGAAGATGAAAGTGGCCCTGGCCTGGGGCGAGATCGTGGAGGTGGACAGTGATTGCTTTGGCGATGCCGTCAATGTGGCCGCCCGACTGATCGACCTGGCTGGCGACAACGAAACGCTGGCCACCGGCCCCTTGATCCGCGAGCTGCCTTCGGATCAGCAAGAGCGCTTTCGCAGCATCGACCGCCTCCACCTGCGCGGCCGCAAAGAACCGGTGCCCGTGCTGCGCATGGAAAGCCGCAAATTTGGCGACACCGAATCCACCATGATGATGGGCGCCGAAAGCACCGACATGCCGGACGGCGTGCGCCTGACCTGGCTGGGCACCGAGCGCATCTTCTCGACCGCGAGCATGCCGCTGACCCTGGGTCGCAGTCCTCAGGCGTCTTTCTGCGTCAGCGATGCCCGCGTGTCGCGCTCGCATGTGCGCATCGAATCACACAGCGGCCACATCTACCTGAGTGATCTCAGCTACAACGGCACGCACGTCAAGTTCGACCACGATGACCAGATCCTGACCTTGCGCCGCGGCACCTGCACCTTGCATGGCAGTGGCGTGATCTGCATGGGGTCTCCCCCCACGGACGCCACCGCGACCCAGATTCATTTCGAAGTGTTGAGCTTTTCTGACACTTTGCCTCAGTGCTGACGCTTAGACACATCTGAGCACGCATGGGTTAGAGTGATTCGTTGCCGTCCCACCCATGACGACCGCATGACCCTCAATGCAGTTCCACCCGATGAATCCGCGCGACTAGCGCTGTTGAGCGCCAGCAAGCTGCTGGACTCCGAGGTCGACCCCGCGTTCGACGCTTTGACACGCCTGCTGGTCGCCCAATTGGACTGCCCCGTGGCCATGATCAACCTGATCGACAGCCATCGACTGTGGGCCATGGCCCGAATCGGGATAGAGCAACGCCAGTTCTCTCGGCTGGACGCCTTTTGCGCCACCACCATTGGGCAGGCCGATGTGTTGGTCATCCCCGACACGCAGAACGACCCGAGGTTCACCAACAACGATTGGGTTACCGGACCACCACACGCCCGCTTTTACGCGGGCGTTCCTTTGATGGTGCAAGGTCAAGCACTGGGCACGGTTTGCGTGCTGGCCACCCAGCCCCGCGAGTTGTCCGCCCAGCAATTGCAGAGCCTGCGAGATCTGGGCATGACCGCCAGCGCGCTGGTTGAAGCTCGCCTGAGCACACAGCGCTTTCGGAAACTGGAAGCGCGTGTTCGCACGGCCAGCCTGGCCGGCAGCGATTGGCTGTGGGAGACCAATGACCAGGGCATCATCCAATGGGTCTCGGCCAGCCTGATGCAACACACAGGCCTGAACCCATCGACCGAAGTAGGCCTGAAGGCCAAAGACCTCTACACCCCCCGCAACGACGACACCCGCGCCTCCTGGGATCGCTTCCTGGCTGCGCGGGCCCGGCGCGAGCCTTTCAGCAACGCCATCGCCGACCGCATGACCCCGCGTGGCCAGATCACCGTGAGCATCAGTGGCACGCCGGTGTTCAACCACGCAGGGCGGTTCATGGGCTACCGGGGGGCCAGCAGCAACATCACCCGCCAGATCAACGAAGAGCAGCAAAGCCGCCAGGCCGACCTTTTGCTCAGGCAAGCCATCGAGTCATTCAACGCCGGGGTGATGATCCGCGGACCAGACGGGCGCATCCTGCTCAGCAACAGCAGTTGGCGCAGGCGCATGAGCGCGGATCCCGTTGAGGGCATGTTGTGGGCCGATCTGCTGCGCAAACGCATTGCCGAGGGCCTTTACCCCGATGCCGTTGGGCGCGAAGACGACTTCTTCGAGTGGCGCATGCGCCTGGTCGATCAGCCCGAGCCGCAAGAGATCCGCCTGGACAATGGTTGGGTCTTGTCCAAGGAGCAGCGGTTGCCCGATGGCAGCATCGTGCACTTCTCGATCGGCATCAGCGAAACCAAGCGGCATGCCGCGGCCCTGGCCGTGCAACAAAAAGCGCTTGAAGAATCCCAGGCTCGACTGACCTCGGTGCTGAGGGCCTTGCCTGATCTCTGGTTTGTGATTGATGATCAAGGCCGCTACGAGGCCGCTCATGAAGAGCATGCCCTGCTGGTCCGCCCGTTCAGTGAATTGAAGGGCAAGCCTTTTGGCGCCGCCATGCCGCCTGAGCTGGCCGAGCGCGAGGCACAGGCCATCGCCCGGGCCCATGAAACGGGCTTGCCGCAACGCCTTGACTACAGCCTGGCGCTGGACGGTGGCTTGAGGCATTTCGAGGCGCGCCTGACGCCCATGCCTGACAAGCACACCCTCTTCCTGACGCGGGACATGACCGAACGCATGGTGGCCGCCGAGAAGCTGCGGGTCAGCGAAGAGCTGTACCGATCGGTGGCCTCGTCCATCAGCGATGGCCTGATCGTGGTGCAACTGGATGGCCGCGTGGTGGCCATCAACCAGGCGGGCTGCCGCATCCTGGGCGTGCAATCCCATGAGCTGCTCAACCTGAACACCAGCGATGCCTTGGGCTACGACCTCTTGACGGATGATTTGCTGCAGACCTTGCCGCGTGAGCAGTGGCCGGTGATTGCCACCATCCGGACCGGGCAGCGCCAGGATGACCGCGTGTACCCCCTGCGCCGCCGCGATGGTGTGGTGGTCTGGGTTCAGATCAGCAGCCACCTGCTGCGTGTCAACACCCATGCGCAGCCCTTCGCCGTGGTGGCCACCTTCCGGGACATCACCCAGGAACGCCAGGCCGCACAAGCCTTGGCCGTGAGTGAGGAGCGCTGGAAGTTCGCCCTGGATGGCGCGGGAGACGGCGTGTGGGATTGGGACGCCACCGCCGACCGCATCTTTTACTCGCAGCGCTGGAAAGCGATGCTGGGCTACGAAGACCATGAGATCGGTGACCTGGTCAGCGAGCTGACAGGCCGCATCCACCCCGAGGATCGCCAAGCTGTGGTGGCTGCTCTGAGCGACTACATGGAACATGATCAAGGCCTGTTCCAGGCCGAGTTCCGCATGCGCCATAAATTGGGCCACGACGTGTGGATCCTGTCGCGCGGCAAGATCGTCAGCCGTGATGCGCAAGGACACCCCGTGCGCCTGGTGGGCACGCATTCGGACATCACCCCCATCAAGCGGGCCGAGCAAGTCTTGCGGGAAAAGCAGTCGGCCGAGGCGGCCAGCGCGGCCAAGAGCGAGTTCCTGTCCCGCATGAGCCACGAGATCCGCACGCCGCTGAACGCGGTGAACGGCTTTGCACAATTGCTCAAGCTGCAACTGGCCAACACCGCCGCTGCGTCAACACACCTCAGTTTCGTGGACCAGATCCTGCACGGCAGCCAACACCTGATGGCGCTGGTCAACGACGTGCTGGATCTGCAAAAGGTGGAAGCCGGCATCCTGACCCTCAAACCCGAACCCCTGACGCTGTTGGGCGAGGTGCAGCAATGTGCCGCCATGCTGGGCCCGCTGGCCTCGCAACGCGGCATTTCCCTGCAGGTTGATGTGGATCCGACTTACCAGGTCAACGCCGATCGCCAACGTCTGCGTCAGATCCTGATGAACATCGGCTCGAACGCCATCAAGTACAACCAGGCTGGCGGTTCGGTCTGGTTTGACACCGAAGCACGCAGCGATGGCGGCATCGCCCTGGCCATCCGGGACACCGGGCCCGGCATGAGCCCCCAGCAACTGGGCAAGCTGTTTCAACCCTTTGAACGCCTGGGCCGAGAAACCTCGTCCATCGAAGGTTCTGGACTAGGACTTATCATCACGCGCTCGCTGATCGAAGCCATGGGGGGTAGCATGGAAATTCGAAGTCAACCAGGCTCGGGGACACGGGTCAACATCGTCATGCCAGCGGCGGCCAATGGCCTCCTGTCAAATGCTGGCGACACAACCAATACGCACATGGACAAACCCGATGGCGATGCAAGAATCGCCAATACACCCCGCGAGGGCCCCTGCGCGGAGCAGACACCCCTTCACGTGCTGTACGTCGAAGACAACCGCATCAACGCGATGCTGTTCGAGGAGGCCTTGCGCCCTTACCCACAGCTGAGCCTGGAGATCGCCGAGGACGGTCAGATGGCCCTGTCCATGGCCAGGGACAAAGCACCCGATGTGCTGGTGCTGGACGCCCATTTGCCCGGCATGTCCGGATTTGACGTGTTGCGCGCCTTGCGCACCCTGCCCTTGCTGGAAAACACGCCCGCCTTCATGTGCTCGGCCGATGCCATGCCCGACGATGTGGCCCGCGCCACGGCGGCCGGTTTTGCAGGTTATTGGACCAAACCCATTGACATCCAGCAGGTGACTTCGGTTTTGTGCAAACTGGCGGACAGGGGTGACAATGCACCCCCATGACTTTTGCCACTGAACCCCGTTTTCAACACGGGCAAGCTCCCCGGACTGGCGTGTTGCTGGTCAACCTGGGCACCCCGGAGTCGCCCACACCCGCGGCCCTGCGCCGCTACCTTGGCCAGTTCCTGAGCGACCCCCGCGTGGTGGAGATCCCGCGCGCGATCTGGTGGCTCATCCTGCACGGCATCGTGCTGCGCGTGCGCCCCGCCAAGTCGGCCGCGAAGTACGCCAGCATCTGGACCACTGGAGGCTCGCCCCTGCGCGTGTGGACCGAAAAGCAAACCACCCTGCTGCAAGGCTTCATGGGCGAGCAAGGTCATGACCTCATCGTGAAGCATGCGATGCGCTATGGGCAGCCCAGCATTGCCAGCCAGATGGATGCGTTCAAGGCTGAAGGCGCAACCCGCATCCTGATCGTGCCGCTTTACCCGCAATACTCGGGTGCCACCACCGCCAGCGTGATGGACGATGTGTTTGATTGGGGCAAGCGCGTGCGCCATCTGCCCGAGTTGCGCACCGTTGCGCGGTTTCACGATGATGCGGGCTACATCGATGCCTTGGCTGCCAGCGTGCAAGCCCACTGGGCCAGCCATGGCCGTGCCGGCAAGCTGGTGATGAGCTTCCATGGCATGCCCGAGCGCACCTTGCACCTGGGCGACCCTTACCACTGCGAATGCCTTAAAACAGGCCGCTTGCTGGCCGAACGCCTGGGTCTGAAAGCCGATGAACACGTGGTCACCTTCCAAAGCCGCTTTGGCAAGGCAAAGTGGCTGGAGCCCTACACCGAGCCCACCCTGCGCGCACTGGCCAAGGCCGGCACACAACGCGTTGATGTGATCTGCCCAGGCTTCGTGGGCGATTGCATCGAGACGCTGGAAGAGATCGCGATGGAGGGCAAGGAGGCCTTCCTGACCAGCGGTGGCCAGGAGTTCAACTACATCCCCTGCCTGAACGACCGCCTGGAGTGGATCCGGGCATTGAGCCAGTTGGTGGGCCGGCATTTGCAAGGCTGGCCAACCCAGCGTGCTGCGCAACCTTCACCTTCAGTGCTCGCCGCGCAGCGCGAACGGGCCAAGGCCTCAGGCGCAAAGCAGTGAGCGTTGGCGCTTGAAATGCAGCATGCGGCCCCGGTACGGCTCGCTGGCTGACACGGCGCTGTCCAGGTTGGTCATGGCGTAGTCAAAGCCCAGTGCTTGCATGTGCTGGGTGAAGCGCGAACGGTGGCCGCGGTTGGGATCCACGATCACGATCTCGACCGCGTCGGCCGAGTGCCGATCAATGAAGTCGGACAATTGCTGGGGATGGTTGCGCTCGTAGAGCACATCGCTGCCAATGATCAGATCGAACTGGCCCAAGCCCGCATTGGCCGTGGTCCATTGCCCTGTGAGGTACTTCATCACCGGCAAGGCGTTGAGCAAGAGGTTGGCCTGCAGAAAGGTCTCGGCCAAAGGATGGCAATCGCTGGCGGTGACATCGGCCAGGCGGCGGTGGGCCACCAGGCTGGCCAGACCCAAGCCACAACCGATCTCCAGGATGCGTTTGCCCGCCAGATCGTTGCGCTGTTGCATGGCCCCGGCCAGGCGCTGGGCCGAGGGCCACAACATGCCAAACAGAGGCCAGGTGGCCGCCGAGATGCCTTGCGCTTGCGCCGCGCCGTCCGGGTCGAAGAACTGCTGGCGGTCCAGCAGAGATCGGATCTGCAAGTCATCACCGCCCTCGATGGCCACGGATTGGAACTTGACCTGGTAACCCAGGTCGGGCGGGGCGACGGCGGTCATGCAAGGCTCCAGACGCGGCATGGTGGCCGCTGACGTCGGATACCCATCGTTCGGATCGAACAGGCACGACGCCACGAATGGGCAATGCAGGACGAGGCGTAAGAGAGGAAGGGAAGAAGGAAGCCCGGACTCTACACCCGGCGTTGACGTTGACGGTAAGCCGCAGGCGTCATGCCGGTGATTTTCTTGAACAAGCGGCCAAATGCCACGCGGTCCTGGTAGCCCACCTGGGCCGCGATGTCCTGCACTGGCAGCTTGTCGGCCTCCAACAGATCCTTGCCGCGCTCGATGCGCACGGTCTGCTGGTATTGGATGGGCGTCATGCCTGTGGCGGCCAGGAAACGCCGCTGCAAGGTGCGCACGCTGACGTGGATCTGGCTGGCCAGTTCATCCAGGGTCAGGCTTTGGGCGTGGTGCTCGGTGATGTGGGCCTGCAGCTTGCGCACATCAGCATCGGCGTGCTGGCGCCAGCCTTGGGGCGGTGCGTACAAGGTCTGCGGCCCGCGCTGCACATCGGTCACCAGCATCCGGGCCAGCTCTCGGGCGGTGTCGCGCCCTGCCAGCAACTGCACCACGTACAAGCAGGCGTCGACGGCCGCCAGAGAACCACCTGAGCAGATGAAGTTGCCATCGTGAGTGAGGTTCTCGGATGGGGTCAAGCGCACACTCGGAAAGCGCTCGTGAAAACCATCGGCCAGCATCCAGTGGGTGGTGGCCTGGCGCTCGTTCAAACGCCCGCTGGCCGCCAGCAGGTAGGCGCCGGTGCACATCGTGGCCACCAGCACCTGGGGCGGCAAAGCCCGCAGTGCCTGGATCAACGAAGGGTTGTCGGCCACAGCCGCATCGCCATGCGCCCACAGGGATGGGATGACGACCACATCCATGCCGGCCATGGCAGACAGGTCACAATCCATCATCAAAGCGCCATCGGGGTGCGGCACGGGCTGACCGTCATGGCTGATGCGCGACAGGGCGAAACGGTGGGTCCCGGGGACCTGGTTCGCCATGCGGAAGGTGTCGAACACCAAGCCCACACTGGCCAGGCTGTGGTGGCGGCACACGTAAACGCCCACCCAGTGAACCCGCTTCGTCACATTGACCATATCAGCATCAAAGATGTCCAAAACGCCAATTTTAGAGGCAGCCCCCAACGGCCACAATGGCCCGACTTGAGAAAGGCCCCCATGAGCGACCTGGTTCTGCACCACTACAACGAATCCCCTTATGCCGAGAAGATCCGCGCGCTGTTGGGCTACAAGGGTTTGAGCTGGCGATCGGTCATGGTGCCGCGCATCGCCCCCAAGCCGGACATGGTGGCGCTGACCGGCGGGTACCGCAAAGTGCCGGTGCTGCAGATTGGCGCCGATGTGTTTTGCGACACGCGGCTGATCGCCTGGGAGCTGGAACGCGTGGCGCCCGCACCTTCGGCCAAGGCGGAGCCGGGCTGGAACGACATCGTCGAACATTGGGTGGACCTGAACCTGTTTGGCAAGGCCGTGGCCTACACCTTTGGCAAGAACGTGGACCACCTGCCTGACGAGTTCCTGGCCGACCGAGCCGCCTTGCGCGGTGCGCCGCTGGACCGTGAAGCACTCAAGCGTGCAGTGCCCTTGGTCGAGCAAGAACTGGCCACCCATGTGGCCTGGGTTGAAAGCGGTTTGGCAGCCCAGGCTTTCGTCAACGGCGCGGTGCCAGGCAGTGCCGATTTCACTTTGTATTCAACCTTGTGGTTCGCGCGCAATGGCCGCTTCGACTTTGGCCGCTTCCCGGCCACCGCCGCCTGGATGGACCGCATGAAGGCATTTGGCCACGGCGAACGCACGGACATGACGGCCGATGAGTCCATTGCCCTGGCCGCCGCGCATGAACCGGCCGCCCTCACCTACGACAGCGTCTCGCCCGATGCTGGTGGCCTGGCCATCGGCCAGCGCGTGAGCGTCGCCCCCGAGTTGTTGGGCCATGGCACGGCCGTGCAAGGCGAGCTGGTGGGCATCAACGCGCAGCGCCTGACCCTGGTGCAGCACAGCGAACGCGCTGGCCGGGTGCACATCCATTTTCCCCGAGTGGGCTACCGCATCCGTGAAGTGAAACCATCATGAGCTGGACCTTGTACACCTTCGCCATGTCGCACTACAGCGAGAAGATCCGTTGGACGCTGGACTTTTCACGCATCGACTACCAGGAAGTGCGCATGACGCCCGTCTTCCACATGGCGCCAGCGTTGATCATGGGCAGGCGTGGCCAGACCACCCTGCCGATCCTGAAGACGCCCGACGTCACCATCCAGGACAGCAGCCGCATCTTGCTGTGGCTGGAAAAATCCCGGGCGCCCCTGCCCTTGATCCCCAAAGTGTCAAGCCAGGACATCCACGCGGTTGAGCGGCACTTCGACGCCATTGGCAAGAATGTGGCGCGCTTTCTGTATGCCCGCAGTTTTGGATCGGGCGATGCGCACATCGTCAAACTGTGGACCGACGACGCCACGCCGATCAAGGCAGCCTTTGTGCGCGCGGCCTATCCCATCATCCGTTGGGGTTTCAAGCGCAAGCTGAACATCACGCCCAAGGGTGCAGCACGGGCTCAAAAGCGCATCACCGAGGTGATCGACTGGCTGGAGGGGCAACTCAGCGATGGGCGCACCTACCTGGTGGGGCAAACGTTCACGGCGGCCGACATCACCGCGGCATCACTGCTGGCGCCAATTGCCTGCCCCAGCCAGCACCCGGTGTATGGCGATCCGGCCTACCAGCGCGCCATGGCCGGCGCCACCGCACCTTGGCGTGATCGCCCGGCCCTGCAGTGGGTGCGCAAGATGTACGAGCTGCACCGAGGCGTCATTCAGACCGAGGCCACGTCGCGCAAGGCGGCCTGAGCACGGTCGATCCGGGGCTGTTGGTCTTGAAGCCACTGCCTCGCCTGGGCGGCCTCCAGAGGCCGGCTGAACACAAAGCCCTGGATGACGTCGCAGTCGTGCTGGGCCAGCCATTCGACGCTGTCTTCTTGCTCAACGCCTTCGATGGTCACGGTCAAGCCCAGACGGTGGCCCACGTCGATCATGGCTTTGAGGACCTCCTGCTTGCGTTCTGACACGGCCAGGTCGGTCACGAAGCTGCGGTCCACCTTCATCTCGTCCAACGGCAACTCCTGCAAGATGGCCAGTGAGGAATAGCCCGTGCCGAAGTCGTCCAGCGCGATCTGCACGCCATGACGGCGCAGAGCCGACAAGGTGCCCAGGGCACGCTCACGGTCGCTCAAGGCGGCCGACTCGGTCACCTCCAGGATCAGGCGTTCAGCTGGGCAGTTTTCTTCGCGCAAGACGGCCAGCACCTGCTCCACGAAGCGGGGAGTGGCCAGGTCGAAAGCCGAGATGTTGACCGACACGCGCACCGAGGCATCGGGCAAGGTCAGCAGGAACCGGGCAGCCTCGCGGATGGCCCACATGGTGAGGCGGTTGATGGCGCCCGTGGCTTCCGCCTCGGCGATGAAGGCGCCGGGCGGGATCATGCCGCGCGCCGGATGACGCCAGCGCACCAACGCTTCAAACGATTTGGTTTTGCGCGAAGGCAAGTCCACCTTGGGCTGGTAGTGCAGCACCAGCTCGCCCCGCACGATGGCGCCTTCCAGGTCCAGCGTCAGGCCATACGACAGCTGCTCACGTTTCATGCGCTCGGCATCGAACATCACCACGCGCTGGTGGGCGGTGCTCCATTGCAAAGCCACCCGCGCTTCGTCGATCATGTCGTGCGCCAGGGGCTGGTCGGATGGCGTGCACGACACCCCCACATGCGGATCCCAGGCAATGAACAGGCCGTCTTGCTCATAGCGGTGCGTCAGGAAAGCCGTCAGCTCGGCCGTGACCGCCTTGGGCGGCTGCCCGACGGACGCGAAGGCCAGCGTGCCGTCGTCCAGCGCTGCCACGTGCAAAGCGTCTTCCACCGGCAGCAGGTGGAGGTCGTCGCGGCCCTTGAGCCACAGGGCAATGTCCTGCGCATAGCCTTCCACCAGCCGGGCCAGGCGCTCACGCGGCAAGATGGATTCCAGGAACGACAGGCGATTGAGCCGAATCACCCACAGCGACAGCACCGAGGACGGCGCTGAAAGCGTTGCGCGCCGAAGGGCTTCGTCCAGCAAAGCCTGGTTGGGCAGGCCATAACGCAGGTGGTGCGTGGCCACGTGGCGCAGCTCTGATTCAAAGGCCAGGCGCTGCTCCAGTTCACGGGTGTGTGCCAGTTGCGTGCGGACACTTTGCTCGCGTTCCACGCGCATCCGGTAAGCCAAGGCCACGGCCAGGCTCAGTGCCTTGACCACGCTGGCAAACAAGGCCGCCAGGCGCGCGCTGGGGCCCAGCCAGCCCAGCACGCCGCCCAACACGCCCATCAATCCCAGGGCCTGGGCGCCCACGCCCACGGCCAGGATCCGCGGTAGATGGCCCCCGCCCCAATGCCTCAGGCACAAGGTCACCAGCGTCAACAGGTACACCAAGGGCAGCACATTGACCGCGGTGCCCAAGGGCTGGCTCATCGGGGTGGTCACCGCCAAAAGCATCAGTGTTGATGCGGTCGCCACCACGAGTCGGACCAGGATTTTCTCAAAGCGGGCCAGCGGCAGGATTTTGCCCACCACCACCGTCCCGGCGATGCAAGCGGTCAAAGTCCACATGAAGGGCGGCAGGTTCAACCCAGGGTGCGTGGGCCACAGGAACTCGAAGGCATCGCCCTCACCGGCCAACGTGCCCATCAACACGGGGACCAGCTCGATCACCAGAAGGATGGCAGCCGGGATGCGGTTGACCAGCAAGCCCACCACACCGCACACCACCACCAGCAACACCGCGCCATAGCCCAGGAACTTCGTCATGGCCACGGTGCGCTCAATGGCCCAGAAGTGGTCGGGATGCCAGTACTCGAAGGCCACCAGGTTCGCGCCCTTGTTGCGCAGGTAGCAGTGCACGTCCAGGGTTTCGCCGGCTTGCCAAGTCAAAGGCAGGATGAAGCGGGGATGGAGCACAGGCCGCTCGGCATAAGGTCGATGGTCACCCAGGCGGTAGGTGATGGGTGCACGGCTTGGCGAGCTGACCACGCAGTCCAGCCAATCGGTGAAGGGCTCGGCGACCGCCAACCAAGCCGACGTGGGGTTTTGAGATGGGTTGGACAAGCGGGCCCAGGTCCACACGCCTTCGCCCCGGAAACCCAGAGGGCGGATGCCCCGGCGCTGGCTTGCCCAGTTTTCGGCATCGGACGGCACCCGGACAGGCTGCGTTTCTGAAGCGGCCTGGGCGGGCCGCCAGATCGCAATGGGCACTTGCTCGCCAAGCCCCTGCAGCGCCGACACATCGGCGATGCCAGGACCCGGCTGTGCAGCATGGGCCAGAGCCACGCTGCACCACCACAAGAAAACCACCCACAAAATCCGCGTCACCGAACACCTTGTTGGTTGAAGGCAACCCTGGTTATCGGCGGTTTTTCAGCAAACTTGATCAGGGTAATTCGGGCGCGCCCTCGTCGGCGTCCAGCGGGTTCTCAACCGGCAGCAAGGCCTGGGCTTGCGCATCGGGCATGGACTCCACACTCTTGAGCGCGCGGCCCATCATGCGAGTGCGCGTTTCAACGGACGAAATCGTGTTACCCGCTTCTTCCAGCTTCTTCTTGGTCTTGGCCAGCACGTCGCCGAACTTGGCGAACTCCGTCTTGACCGCGCCCAGCACTTGCCACACCTCGGACGAGCGCTGCTCCAGAGCCAAGGTGCGGAAACCCATCTGCAGGCTGTTGAGCGTGGCCAACAAAGTGGTGGGGCCCGCCAACATGACGCGGTGCTCGCGTTGCAGCGCCTCGAACAAACCGGGACGGCGCAAGGCCTCGGCGTACAGGCCTTCGGTCGGCAAGAAGAGGATGGCGAAATCGGCAGTGTGTGGCGGGGCAAGGTACTTCTCGGCGATGGTGCGGGCCTCGATGCGCAGGCGTTGCTCGATCGCTTTGCCCGCGGCCTCTACCGCGCCCACGTCGGCGCGCTCTTGGGCATCCAGCAAGCGTTCATAGTCTTCACGCGGGAACTTGGCATCCAGCGGCAACCACAAGGGCGCGGAGCCCGGCGCGCCGCGCCCCGGCAGGCGGATGGCAAATTCAACCCGGGCGCCACTGCCGGGCACGGTCTCGACGTTGACGGCGTACTGCTCGGGCGTGAAGACCTGTTCCAGCAAGCCGGCCAACTGCACCTCACCAAAGATGCCGCGTGTCTTGACGTTGTTCAGCACGCGGTTGAGCGAGCCCACATCACTGGCCAGGCGCTGCATTTCGCCCAGGCCACGGTGCACCAGCTCCAGGCGATCGGCCACTTGCTTGAAGCTTTCGCCCAGCCTGGCCTCCAAGGTGGCATGGAGTTTTTCGTCCACCGTCTGGCGCATCTGCTCCAGCTTCTTTTCGTTGTCGGCCTGCAGGGCCTGAAGGCGCGTGTCGACCGTATTCCGCACTTCGATCAGGCGGCGCTCGTTGGTGTCAGACAGCTGCCGCAGTTGCTCATTGAGCGTGTCAGAGAAGCGCTTGAAGGCGGACTCTTGCGTCTCACGGGTGGCGTGGGCCTGCTCGGCCAGGGTGGTCGTGGTCTGGCGCAAGGTGTCGCTCAAGGACTGCTGCATCTGCGCCAGCTGCACACGGAAGCTGTCCAGCTGCTCGTTTTGCGTGCGGACCACATCGCCCTGCTGGGCCAGCAAGGTCTGTTGAAAATTGGCCAGGGTCGATCCCAACTCCTGGCGCGTGCCCACGGCGCTTCTTGACACCTCGTCGCGCAGGTTCCGATCCAGTTGATCAGTCTGGTTGCGCAGCTCCTGCTTGAGCTCGTCAGCCGCGCGTTTCAAAGGCGCGTCATCACCACGCCGCGTGGCCAGCCACAGCAACACCAGGGTGTTCAACACCGCCAAAGCCAGCAAAATCCAGTTGATCCAGTTCATCGTGGCATTGTCTCAGACGCACCATGGCAAAGGCCGCCCGGAGGCGGCCTGGTTCAAGTGCAAGCCAACGGCGCTCAGGCGGCCAACACAGGCGCCCCGGTCTTCTCGCGCACCTGCTCCAAGGTCACATCCGGTGCCAGCTCCACGCACTTGAAGCCTTCTGGCGTCACGTCAAGCACGCACAGTTCGGTGATGATGCGGTTGACCACGCCCACGCCCGTCAGGGGCAAAGTACAGGCCTTGAGCAGCTTGTGCTCGTTGCCCTTGGCAGTGTGCTCCATCAGCACGATCACGCGCTTGACACCGGCCACCAGGTCCATGGCCCCGCCCATGCCCTTGACCATCTTGCCAGGGATCATCCAGTTGGCCAGGTCGCCCTTGTCGGACACCTGCATGGCGCCCAGGATCGACAAGTTGATCTTGCCGCCGCGGATCATGGCGAAGCTGTCGTGCGAGCCGAAGATCGACGAGCCGGGAATGGTGGTCACGGTTTGCTTGCCCGCGTTGATCAGATCGGCATCAACCTGGTCTTCGGTCGGGAAAGGGCCGATGCCCAGCATGCCGTTTTCGCTTTGCAGCCAGACATCGATGTCAGGAGACACATGGTTGGCCACTAGCGTGGGCAGGCCGATGCCCAGATTGACGTAGAAGCCATCTTCCAGCTCGGCGGCCGCTTTGGCGGCCATTTGGTCGTGGGTCCAGGGCATGGTCAGACTCCTGCCTTTTCGGTGATGGTGCGTTTCTCGATGCGTTTTTCAGGGTGCGCGTTCACCACGATGCGGTTCACGTAGATGCCAGGCAGGTGCACGCTGTCGGGGTCGATCTCACCGATCTCCAGCAGCTCTTCCACCTCGACGATGGTGACCTTGCCGGCCATGGCCACCGCCGGGTTGAAGTTGCGCGCCGTGCGGCGAAAAATCAGGTTGCCCGACTTGTCGGCCTTGTAGGCCTTGACCAGGGACACCTGGGGCAGCAAGGCGCGCTCCATGACATAAGTTTCGCCATCGAACTCGCGTGTTTCCTTGCCTTCGGCCACCAAGGTGCCCACGCCGGTCTTGGTGAAGAAAGCGGGGATGCCCGCGCCACCTGCACGCAACTTTTCAGCCAGCGTGCCTTGGGGAGTGAACTCGAGCTGCAGCTCGCCGCTCAGGTACTGGCGCTCGAACTCCTTGTTCTCGCCCACGTAGCTGGAAATCATCTTGGTGATCTGACGGGTGTTGAGCAGCTTGCCCAAGCCAAATCCATCAACGCCCGCGTTGTTGGAGATCACCGTCAGGTCCTTGACCCCCGACGCCGCCAGGGCATCGATCAATGCTTCGGGGATGCCGCACAGGCCGAAGCCACCGACCGCCATCAACTGACCGTCCTTGACGATGCCCGCCAACGCGCTGGCCGCATCGGGATAGACCTTGTTCATCCAATCACTCCTTGTTTTCGCTGCACCGCAACATTGCCAGCGTACACCGGGTGACCCGCAAAAATCCAGAGAATTGGACGAAAAACCACCCCTCCAATCACTTGCCTGGTAAAGCGGGCGGTGCCTCGGTGCCGGGCAAGGCCGGGGCCGGTCCCACGATGGCGCGCAAGAAGGGGGGCAGCGGGATGGGCCGCCGTTCAGCCGAGCTGACCCACACCAAGGTGGCGCCACCGGCCGCGCAAATGTCGCCCGGCTCGTCAGCCCGCTCAATGGTCACGTAGGTGTCAAAGCTGGTGCGGCCTGGGTTGGCCACGTACAGCTTGGCGATCACCTGCGCCGGGAACTCCAACTCGCGGTAGAAGTTGCAGAAGGTGTTGGCGATCACAGGGCCTTCGACGCCACTGGTGACAGGGCCGCTCATGGAGGCGATCCACGACACCCGCACTTGCTCCATGTAGCGGAAGTAGACGGTGTTGTTGACGTGCCCGAGGGCGTCCATGTCGCCCCAGTAAACGGGCAAGGTCACATCGTGGACCAGGATCTTGTGTTCAGGAATGTCGAGTCGCATGTGCTGCAAATGGGGCCGCGGCCCCAGTTTTTCAAGCCGCCGTCATGCCATCGTCGGCCGAAATGACAGCGCCATTGATGAAGTCGCTTTGCGGCGCGCACAGGGTCACCAGCAAGGCATCCAGGTCTTTGGCCTGGCCGAGGCGTTTGCGCGGCAGCATGTTGATCAGTTTCTGGCCGGCGTCGCTGTTGAAGTGGCGCGAGTTCAGTTCTGTCTCGATGTAGCCCGGGCAAATGGCGTTGGTGGTGATGCCGAAACGGCCCCACTCCGCCGCCATCACCTTGGTCATGTGGACCACGGCTGCCTTGCTCATGCAATACACGCCGATCATGGGCATGGTGCGCAGGCCGCCAGCCGACGCGATGTTGACGATGCGACCTCCCGTGAAGGTGCCTGGTGCCGAGCCCTGGGCGCGGGCCAGCATGCGCTTGGCCACTTCCTGGGCCGTGAAAAACGCACCACGCGTGTTGGTGTTGAACACGAAGTCGTAGCTGTCGGCCGTCACGTCCTGCAGGCGCTCGGTCGTGCTGACGCCGGAGTTGTTGATCAGGATGTCGATGGCACCGACTTCGGTTTCAGCGTGCGCCACGGCAGCGCGGATGCTGTCGATGTCGGTCACGTCCATACCGACGACGTGGGCGTCGCCACCCGCGGCTTCGATCTCGGCACGCAAGGTTTTGAGCCGCTCGATGCGGCGACCGGCCAACACCACGGCGGCACCGGCCTGTGCCAGGGTCAGCGCGAATTGGGTGCCCAGGCCGCTGGAGGCGCCGGTGATCAGGGCCACGCGGCCAGCCAGGTCAATGTTGTAGCTCATGCTGTGGCAATTCCTCTGCAAGTCTCTCAAGGGTTTTTTGTGGGTTCAGCGCATGGAACCTTAGCACGCGACATGGCGTTTGGCCTCGAAATGCAGATTTTCGAACGATCGTGCTTTTTTCCGGCAAAATGGAAACGCATCACGTTTTAGAATCGCGGACTTAGTCCAGAACAGCAACAACATTCATCCGCCCAGCAGAAGGAAGCACGATGACGCCCCAGGAAATCCTTGAGCAGTTTGGCCCACGCGAATCGATGGAATACGACGTGGTCGTCATCGGCGCCGGCCCGGGCGGTTTGGCCACGGCCATCCGCCTGAAGCAGTTGGCCGCCTCAAGTGGAAAAGAAGTCTCGGTCTGCGTGCTTGAAAAGGGTTCCGAGCCCGGCGCGCACATCCTGTCGGGCGCCGTGATGGACCCCCGCGCCATCACCGAGCTCTTCCCCAACTGGAAGGAACTCGGCGCGCCGTTGAACCAGCCCGTCACCGCCGACGAAGTGCTGTTCATGACCAGCGAAACCGGCGTCTTCAAGACCCCGCAGGCGCTGATCCCCAACAACTTCCACAACGAAGGCAACTACGTCATCAGCCTGGGCAATGTGGTGCGTTGGCTGGGCCAGCAAGCTGAGAGCCTGGGCGTGGAAATCTTCCCTGGGTTTGCCGCCGCTGAAGTGCTCTACAACGCCGACGGCAGCGTCAAGGGCGTGGCCACGGGCAACCTGGGCATCAACAAGCAAGGCGAGCCCACCGACAACTTCCAGCTGGGCATGGAACTGCTGGCCAAGTACACAATCTTCGCCGAAGGCGCGCGTGGCCACCTGGGCAAGCAACTGATCAGCAAGTTCAAGCTGGACGAAGGCAAGGCGCCCCCGAGCTTCGGCATCGGCATCAAGGAGCTGTGGGAAATCGACCCGGCCAAGGCCCAACCTGGCCTGGTGGTGCACACCGCCGGTTGGCCCATGGACTCGCAAACCTTTGGTGGCGGCTTTTTGTACCACCTGGAAGACAACAAGGTCACCCTCGGCCTGGTGGTCGGCCTGGACTACAAGAACCCCTGGTTGAGCCCGTTCGAAGAAATGCAACGCTGGAAGAAACACCCCAGCATCCTCAAGCACATCGAAGGCGGCAAGCGCATCAGCTACGGCGCGCGCGCCATCAACAACGGCGGCCTGCCCAGCCTGCCCAAGACCGTGTTCCCCGGTGGCGCCTTGATCGGCTGCGATGCGGGCTACATGAACGCCTCGCGCATCAAGGGCAGCCACGCGGCCATCAAGTCCGGCATGCTGTGCGCTGAAGCGGCCTTTGCTGCCGTCACATCTGGCCGCCAGTACGACGAACTGCACGCCTACCCCGTCGCGTTCGAGAAGAGCTGGCTGCACGAAGAACTGAACGGTGCAAAGAACTTCAAGACCTGGTTCAAGAAGGGCCTGTACGTCGGCTCGATCATGACCGGCGTCGAACACTGGCTGCTGCCCAAGCTGGGCATGAAAGCGCCACCATGGACTTTGCCTAACCCGGCCGCGGACCACACCTTCCTCAAGCCGGCGGCCGAGTGCGCCAAGATCGACTACCCCAAGCCCGATGGCAAGATCACTTTCGACCGCCTGAGCTCGGTGTTCGTGTCCAACACGAACCATGAAGAGCACCAGCCGGCCCACTTGACGCTGAAGAACAATTCGATCCCGGTCGATGTGAACCTGGCCAAGTACGCGGGTCCTGAATCGCGTTACTGCCCGGCCGGCGTGTACGAGTTCGTCAAGAACGAAGACAACACGGATCGCCTGCAGATCAACGCGCAAAACTGCGTGCACTGCAAGACCTGCGACATCAAGGACCCCACCCAGAACATCGTCTGGGTCACGCCCGAAGGCGGCGGCGGTCCCAACTATGCAGGCATGTAAGGAAGCGCCATGACCAAAGTCGTCATCAGCGGCACGGGGCTGTTCAAGCCTTCCCAGACCATCACCAACGCTGAGCTGGTCGAGTCTTTCAACGCCTACGTCGATCAGCAAAATGCCGCGCATGCCGCCGAGATCGAGGCGGGCGAACGCCCGGCCCTGGCGCACTCCAGCGTCGAGTTCATTGAAAAGGCATCGGGCATCAAGCAGCGCTATGTGATGGACAAGAGCGGCGTGCTGGACCCCAAGCGCATGTACCCGCGCCTGGCCCCACGTGCTGATGACGAACTGTCACTCATGGCCGAGATCGCCGTCCACGCTTCGCGCCAGGCCATGGAACAGGCTGGCAAGGAAGGCAAGGACATCGATGGCGTGATCTGCGCAGCCTCGAACATGCAGCGCGGCTACCCGGCCATGGCCGTGGAGATCCAGCAGGCGCTGGGCGCTGGCGGTTACGGCTTCGACATGAACGTGGCCTGCTCATCGGCCACTTTCGGCATCGAGCAGGCCGTCAATGCGATCCGTGCGGGCACCGCCCGTTGCGTGCTGGTGATCAACCCCGAGATCACCTCGGGCCACCAGGAATGGCGTGACCGCGATTGTCATTTCATTTTTGGCGACGCCTGCACGGCCGTCATCGTGGAGCGCGCGGACACCGCCACCAGCACCGACCAATGGGAAGTGCTGGGCACCAAGCTGGCCACGCAGTTCTCCAACGCCATCCGCAACAACTTCGGCTACATGAACCGTTGCGAAGACACCGACCCCAACGCCCGCGACAAGACTTTCCGCCAGGAGGGCCGCAAGGTGTTCAAGGAAGTGGTGCCGATGGCCGCCGCCCACATCGATGCCCACCTCAAGGACCTGGGGACGCAGCCCTCTGAAGTGCGCCGCTTCTGGCTGCACCAGGCCAACTTGAGCATGAACCAGTTGGTGATCAAGAGACTGATCGGTGGCGAAGCCACCGCAGACATCGCACCGCTGATCCTGGACGAGTTCGCGAACACGTCATCGGCCGGGTCGGTGATTGCCTTCCACGTTCACCACGCCGATCTGAAGCGTGACGACATCGGAGTGATCTGCTCGTTTGGCGCGGGCTACTCGATCGGCAGCGTGGTGTTGCGCAAGCTCTAAGCTCAGTTGTTGCCGTCGTCCACGGGCAGTTCAATGACCTGCCCGACGGGGATGGGCTCGTCGTCGAGTGCCTTGGCCGCGTCGCGTTCTGCTTTGAGCTGCGCGCGGCGCTCGGCAAAAAAAGCTTTCAGCAACTTGGAGGCCGGCTCGGCCAGCAAACCACCCACGATCTGGGTGTGGTGGTTCAGCTGCCGGTGGCTGAACAAGTCCAGCACCGAACCAGCCACGCCGGTTTTGGGATCGGGTGCGGCAAACACCACCCGCTTGAAACGCGCGTGCATCAGGGCCATGGCGCACATGGCGCAGGGCTCCAGCGTCACGTACAGCTCGCAATCGGGCAGTCGGTAGTTCTCCAGCAATTGAGCGGCGTGGCGCAAAGCCACGATCTCGGCATGCGCGGTCGGGTCGTGCGTGGTGATGGGGCGGTTGTAGCCAGTGGCGATCACCTGGCCCTCGCGCATGATCACCGCCCCCACCGGCACCTCACCGGCCAGCCAGGCATTGTGGGCCTGGTCCAGCGCGATGCGCATGGCGCTTTCGTCGGCGGGCGTGAAAACGACGTCTTCTTCACTGCTCACGGTTTGGGCTCGATTTGCTGATCGATGTCCGCAGGGCGGCTTTGCATCAGCTTGTTGACGTCATCCTGGACTTGCTTTTGCAACTGCTGGCCCTGCTGAGGTGTGGCGACCTGCGGGGCGGGCGTGGATGCCCCTGACGCCGTTGAAGCCAATGCACGCTGGTTGGCGGCATTTGTCAGCTGCTGCCTGGCCACCAGGCCTACGATGGCCAACACGGCCAGCAACCCCACCAATGAAAACAAACCTCGCATTTTGGTCACCCTCGTTGCTTCATGGCGCGATTATCTGCTTGCCGACGGCAAACGGTCACGCTTGCAGGGGCCAGCGCGCCAACGGCACATACCGTGTCTGCCCCAGCAGGCTGTGCACCAGTACCAACTCATGCGCAGTCCAGTGAATGGGTGACACGGCTTGTTCGGCCACCAGCCGCGAGTCGTAGAGCAGCGTCACATGCGGTGTGAAGCGCGCATCCACCCTGCGCCCTAAGCCGACTTTCCGCATGACCATGCCCAGCGTTTGCTGAAAGGCTGTGAGCGCGGCCAAATCATCGTCACCGCCCCGCAAGACAAAGGGCCGCTTGCTGGGATGGCCTGAAAAGCTGGCCACGCGGTCGAAGGTGATCTCAAACCGGGGCACGTCAAGCGCCTGTCCGGCCTGAAGGGCCAAGGCAAGCACATCGGGCGGCAACCCTGCGTAGTCTCCCAGGTGATGCAAGGTGATGTGGAATCGCTGGGCCTGAAGCGGGGCGCCGCTGAGTCCATGTTCACTGCGCAATTGCAAGGCGAGGTCGGCGATGCGCCTGGCGGCGTCCTCCGTCGGGAACACGGCGAAGAACAGCCGGTCCGTCGGCCGAGGGGGCTCATCGAAGCCCATCAGGGAAAGCTGGTCAGGCATGCGACTTGGTACGGGAATGGACTGGTGGCCCGAGCAGTTTATCCCAGAGAAATTCGCGCAAGTGAGGATCGCTTTGCAGAGTCCGACATGGCCTGCACCCCTGCATTTGAGGGATCCAGAATTGACTTGAACCGCCCACCGCTGCATGACAATTGATACACGGTGATACCACCGTGCTTCAACCATGTTCAAGGGAGGAAAGAAATTGATGAACCGATTTTTAGTGGCCTGCGCGGCTTCTGTTTTGACCTTTGCCACGGCTTCAGCGCATGCTGAACTGGTCAACTTCACTTACACCACGACCATCTCGTCGTCCTCAATCGCCGGAGTCTCCCCAGGCGATCAATTGACCATCCAACTGCTTGCAGACAACGGCGGAAGCTCGCTGGCGTCGCAGTCCTGGACCATCGGTGACATCATCTCGGGCCACCTGACCGCAGGCAGCTACGAACAGAATTATGTGGATGGCTGGTACAGCCTAGATTCCTGGGTGGCCTTCACCACTAATGCATCAGGCAGCCTGACATCGACCGAGTTCTATGGCACGACGTACTCGGCGAACCACACGGACTCGTTTGGTAACGGCGGACAAGTCTATTTGTTCAACGGTGCCTTCCAGGACTACTTCGGCCAACTTGCTTTCCAATCAGGCGCGCTTTCCACCGATACGTCGGACTGGAAGGTTGCTCTCGCGGTGCCTGAAGTCTCGACGGTGGAGCTGATGGTCGCCGGCCTGAGCGTGTTGGCGTTTGCATTGCGCCGCGGGAAAAAACGCGCTTAAGCATTCCGCTTGGTCATCCCGGGCAGAGAGGTTCGGGAAGAGCCTGCGAGGTCTTGCGCGATTTGGCCCCATGCTCTGTCACAGCGCTCAGTCTGAGCCGATCATGAAGTGGTCTAGACTTCGTGGAGGTTCACACTTCGCCGAGCCATGCCTGCCTCCTCCTCACCGTCAATCGATACGCTCACTGAAATCAACATCGTCGATTTCATGGACTCGATCGGCTTGTTGCGTTTTCAAGGCACGCCATTGCGTCGGCTGTTTCGCCCCGCAGCACGCCGCTTTGCCCGGACGGCGAATGAGTTTGACAACTGTGTGGGCGACCACGGCCTGGCGCAAGGCAGCGCCTGGTTGATGAGCCAGATGACCGCTGGCGTGCACACTTGTGGAGTGGAAAACATCCCGGCTCGGGGCCCGGTGTTCATCCTGGCCAACCACCCTGGCATGACCGACACGGTGGCACTTTTCTGCAGCCTGGCATCGCGCCCTGACTTGCGGGTGATTGCCCTGGATCGCCCCTTCCTGCGCGCCTTGCCTCACGTTGCGCGGCAATTGATCTTCTTGCCCGAGGAAGAGTCCGGTCGCATGGCCGTGGTTCGTGCCGGCGCCCAACACCTGAAAGAAGGTGGCGCCTTGCTGACCTTCCCGGCCGGAGAGATCGAGCCTGATCCCGCCACCTTTGGCTCAGAGCGAGCGTCGGCCTCTTTGCAGAACTGGTCCAGCAGCTATGCCTTGTTTGCTCGCCTGGCACCCCAAACGCAGTTTGTGCCGGCGCTGGTGAGCCACGTCATCTCACCTGCCGCCCAGCGGCATCCCCTGACCCTGTTGCGCCGCACGGCGCACCACAAAGAGAAGCTGGCAGCCGCATTGCAGGTGGCCTTGCCTCGTTACCGAGACCTGGTCGCCAGGGTGACATTCGGCACGCCGATGAAAGCCGATCAAGGTGATGCGAAGGCCCTCGGCGCTTGCGTCACGGCGCAGATGCGGCAACTCATCTTGACGCACGGATCGGTGGCCTGAATGGCCGATACCCTTGCCCAAGCCTGCTGGCTGACCGAACCCGGCCACGCCGAGTTGCTCACAGAGACCTTGCCGGAGGCGGGGCCCGATCAAGTGCTGGTCAGGGCACTGCACAGTGGCATCAGCCGAGGCACGGAAACCTTGGTTTTTCGTGGGGAGGTGCCTGACAGCGAGTTTGAGCGCATGCGCGCGCCGTTCCAGTCAGGCGATTTCCCGGCACCAGTGAAGTACGGCTACAACAGCGTTGGCCTGGTCGAGCAAGGCCCTGATGATCTTCTGGGGCGCACGGTGTTTTGCTTGTACCCGCACCAAACCCACTATGTGGTGCCCGCCACGGCCGTGCACGTGCTGCCCCCGGACGTGCCGCCAGCGCGGGCCGTGCTCGCGGCCAACATGGAGACGGCCGTCAATGCGCTGTGGGATGCCACTCCGCGTGTGGGCGACCGCATTGCCGTGGTCGGTGGGGGCGCCGTGGGCATGCTGGTGGCATGGCTGGCGACCCGACTGCCCGGCTGTCAAGTCCAATTGGTGGACACACAAGAGGCCAGGCGCGCCGTCGCTGCGCACCTCCATGTGGACTTTGCCCTGCCCGACGCCGCTCGCCAGGAAGCCGATCTCGTGATCCATGCCAGCGGCCAATCTTCAGGCCTGGCCACGGCGCTGGATCTGGCTGCCTTCGAGGCCACTGTGCTGGAGCTGAGCTGGTATGGCCAGCGCCAGGTGAACGTGCCGCTCGGCGGTGCCTTTCACTCGCGCAGGCTCACGCTCAAAAGTTCACAAGTGGGCCAAGTGGCCACCGCACAGCGCGCTCGCTGGAGTCACCGCCGGCGCTTCGAGCTGGCCTTGTCACTGCTGAGCGACTCTGCACTGGATGCCTTGATCACCGATGCCTCGCCCTTTGCCGCCTTGCCCGCGGTGCTCGCGCGTTTGTCGGCATCCAACCTGGACACCACCTTGTGCCACCGCATCGATTACGCCTGGCCTTCACCTCACCGTTGCGCCAAATGACGACCACGACTTCACCACGAAGGGACGAAGCCGACTGGCAGGCCGTGCTTCGGGGTGAAGACAACAGTGGCGCGATCCATGGCGACTCGCCGGTCCACAGGCTTTACGGCCCGCTCTGCGCCATGCGGCAAAAAGGCTCTTACGTGGTGGGCCACCTGGCGCAGAGCCTTGATGGCCGCATTGCCACCACCTGCGGCATGTCGCGCTGGCTCAGTGGTGAAGAAGACCTGCTGCACACCCACCGCATGCGGGCCATCGCGGATGCAGTGCTCGTGGGCGCCAACACCATCCTGCATGACGACCCGCAACTCACGGTGCGCTTGTGCGCAGGCGACAACCCCGTGCGGGTGATCGTCGACCC
Organism: Aquabacterium sp. CECT 9606; assembly: GCF_918741295.1. Classification (GTDB taxonomy): domain Bacteria; phylum Pseudomonadota; class Gammaproteobacteria; order Burkholderiales; family Burkholderiaceae_C; genus Aquabacterium. Next base: position 68,291 of record NZ_CAKKNB010000003.1, on the reverse strand, counting down.
GGAGCACCGGCTCGATGGCAGCCAGCGGGTTTTTTGCGATGGCAGCGCGCCCACCCTCATCCTGGTGGCCGCCGACAAAGCCGGCACTGAGGTGCAATGGGGCCAGGCCGAGGTGATCCCCGTGCCGCGCGGCCACCATGGCCTTGACCCTTTCGAAATCCGGCGGATCCTGGCCTTGCGTGGGCTGTCATGGCTGTTCGTGGAAGGCGGCGGCATCACTGTGTCCCGCTTTCTGGCCGCAGGCGCGCTTCATCGCTTGCAGATCACCGTGGCCCCGGTCATCCTCGGCTCCGGCCGCCCCAGCCTGGTGCTGCCGGAAATCCATGATCTGGCGCTCAGCCTGCGCCCCCGCACGCGTCGTTTCCTGCTGGGTGACGACACCATGATCGAATGCGACTTCGACATCACCCCCTCCCCTTGAAAACTCAACACCACCATGTACAGCCTTGCCGTCTCTGATCATTTCATGATCGCCCACAGCTTCCGCGGCGAAATTTTCGGCCCGGCCCAGCAACTCCATGGCGCCACCTACAACGTCGAGATTGATTTCCGCCGCCCGACGCTGGACCAGAATGGGCTGGTGTGCGACATCGGGCTGGCGCTGCAGTTGCTGCGCGAAGTGCTGGGCGAATTCAATTACAAAAACCTGGATGAGTTGCCGCAGTTCAAAGGCCGCAACACGACCACCGAGTTTCTCGCCGGTGAGATCTTTGCCCGGCTGAAGGCCCGCGTGGCCGAGGGCGCCGTGGGGCCCGGCACGGCAGGCGAGCTGGCATCACTTCGGGTCGTCTTGCGTGAATCGCCGGTTGCCTGGGCGAGCTTCGAAGGCGCGTTGCGCTGATGGCGCTGACTTTTCTGGTCCCCGGGCGGCTTGATCAGCTCACCGGTGGCTACCTCTACGACCGGCACATCATTGAAGGTCTGCGCGCGCTTGGCCAGGCGGTCAATGTGGTCGAGCTGGCCGGTCGGTATCCACAGGCAGATGAGCCCACGCGAACACTCGCCGCCGCCGCACTCGCCCGATTGCCGGACCGCAGCACGGTCATCATCGACGGACTGGCGCTGCCTGGCGTGGCCGACTGCTTGAGGGACCAAGCAAGCCGTCTGAACCTGGTCGGCCTCATCCATCATCCGCTGTCGTTGGAGACCGGACTGGATGCGGCGAACGCCCGCCACTACGCACAGCTTGAGGCCGCGCTTTGGCCCTGTTTGAAGGGTGCCATCTGTCCCAGCAAACACACCGCCCAAGCGCTTCGGGCAGCGGGCCTGCCAACGGATCGTGTCGCCGTGGTCACCCCGGGTACACACCGCCCCACCACCATCCGCCAAGCCAAAAGCGAGGGGCCGCTGCAATTGCTGGCAGTTGGGAGCGTCACGCCGCGCAAAGGCCATCTGCTGCTGGTCGACGCCCTGGCCCAACTGCGCCACCTTGACTGGCAACTGACCTGCATCGGTAGTCTGACAAGAGACCCCGCCGCCTCGGCCGCGCTTCAAGAGCGCATGGCCACCCATGGCCTGACCCACCGCATCGCGCTTCTGGGAGAGCAGCCCGATCAGCGGCTGACGGAGGCCTACCAGCGTGCCGACATCTTCGTCCTGCCGTCCTACCATGAGGGCTACGGCATGGTCTTCGCCGAGGCGCTTGCACATGCCCTTCCCGTCATTGCCACCACGGCCTGCGCCATCGCGGCCACGCTGCCTGCTGACGCCGCCTTGGTCGTTGCGCCAGGTGACCTGCCCGCCCTGCGAGATGCCCTTCAGCAGGCCCTGACCGATGGCGCCCTGCGCGCTCGGCTGTCAAACGCAGCAGAGCAGGCTGCCAGCGCCCTTCCCGACTGGGACAGCGCTGTACAAGCTTGGGTGGCAGCCCTGAACAAGGTAAGCCGATGACTGACGCGGAGAACACCGGGTTCAGCGCAGACTGGCTGCGCCAGCGCGAACCTTTCGATCTGGCCGCGCGCAGTCCATCGCTCACGCTCGGATTCCGGGATGCGCTGAGGCCACCGGCCCCTGCCGCCTTGCGCATCATTGACCTGGCCTCGGGTTCGGGCGCGAACTTCCGGGCCTTGGCGCCCTTGCTGGAAAACGACCAGGAATGGCGTTTGGTCGATCATGACCCTCTGCTACTTGCAGCCCAGCGTTCCGAGATCACCAGGTGGGCAAGCGGGCGCGGATGGCACTGCCATGATCATGAAGGTGGCCTCGCCATCCACGCGGGCCCTGCCCGCTGGCTTGTTCGCGGCCAGCAGCTCGATCTGGCGCGCGACCTCGAAGACATCGATCTGGCCTCATGCGACGGCCTCGTCACCACCGCATTTCTGGACCTGGTGTCGGCCGTCTGGCTGGATCGGCTGAGCGCACTGCTCGCGCGGACACCACGCCCTCTGCTGGCCTCCTTGACCGTGGATGGCCGGCGCGCATGGTTTCCCGCCAGGCCTGCCGACCAGCTCATTGCCGATGCCTTCTTGTCCCACCAAGGCAGCGACAAGGGCTTTGGCCCATCGCTGGGCGCGCGGGCAACACCCTACCTCGCGGCCAAACTCGCCGTGGCGGGCTACCAGGTCAGCACCCAAGCGAGCGATTGGCACATTGGCCAGAAACACAGCGACATGCTCCTGAAGATGGCCCAGGAAGCGGCCGCCGTGGCCGCCGAAACGGATCCCTCCTGCAAGCCCGCCGTGTCCAGTTGGCTGGCCGACCGATCGACCGACATCCACCGTGGTTTGCTGTCTCTCGACATTGGGCACCTGGATTTGCTGGCCGTGCCCCACTTCCATGTGTTCAGGTGACCACGGGTAGGCGGTCCAGCAACTTGTCGAGCGTGATGGGGTAATCGCGAACGCGAATTCCCGTCGCGTTGTAGACAGCGTTGGCCACGGCGGCAGCGAGCCCGCAGATGCCCAATTCACCCACGCCCTTGGCCTTCATGGGCGAGGAGATGGGATCGGTCTCGTCCAGAAAAAGCACGTCCTGGTGGGGGATGTCGGCATGCACGGGCACCTCGTAGCCCGCCAGGTCATGGTTGACGAAGAAGCCGTGGCGTTTGTCCACGGACAACTCCTCCATCAACGCCGCGCCAACGCCCATGGTCATGGCACCGATCACCTGGCTGCGTGCGCTCTTGGGGTTCAGGATGCGGCCGGCGGCACAGACGGCCAGCATGCGCCGCACCCGGATCTCGCCCGTGACGGCATCAACCCCCACCTCCACGAAGTGCGCGCCGAACGTGGATTGCTGGTACTTCTTGTCCAGATCGCCAAACTCAATGAAATCTTCAACCACCAGGCCGTCGGCACCCGCCGCCTCGCCAAGCGGGATGCTGAGATCGCCTGCCTTGACCAAGCCATCGGCGAACACCACGTCGGGTGAAGTGATGCCCAGCTTCTTGGCCACCGCCTCGCGCAGCTTCATGCAAGCCGCGTAGACGCCCGATGTGGAACTGTTGCCGCCCCACTGCCCGCCCGAGCCGGAAGACGCCGGGTGAGCCGAGTCACCCAGCCGCACGGCCACCTGGTTCAAGGGCACGCCCATCACTTCGGCGGCCGTCTGGGCAATGATGGTGTAAGAGCCAGTGCCAATGTCGGTCATGTCGGTTTCGACGATGACCAGGCCTTTGCTGTCCAGGCGAACGCGCGCGCCCGACTTGGTCACCAGGTTGTTGCGGAAGGCGGCGGCCACCCCCATGCCCACCAGCCAGCGGCCATCGCGAACCTGGGCTGGCTTGGCCTTGCGCTGGCCCCAACCAAAGCGCTGCGCGCCGGTCTGCAAACACTCGACCAGGCGACGTTGCGAGAAAGGCCGTCCCGGCTTTTCAGGGTCGACCTGCGTGTCGTTCAGCACCCGAAAGTCAATGGGATCCAGGCCGAGCATTTCCGCCATTTCGTCGACCGCGATCTCCAGGGCCATCATCCCTGGCGCCTCGCCTGGCGCGCGCATCGCGTTGCCCTCGGGCAGGTCGAGCACGGCCAACCGGGTGGTCGTCAATCGGTGGGCCCCGGCGTACAGCAGGCGGGTCTGGTTGACGGCGGTCTCGGCTTGACCATCAGGCAGGTCACCCGACCAGCCCTCGTGCGCAATCGCTGTGATCTTGCCTGCGCGCGTGGCACCAATGCGGATGCGCTGGATGGTAGCCGGCCGGTGGGTGGTGTTGTTGGCCACCAAGGGCCGCTGCAACGCCACCTTGACCGGCCGCCGCGCCGCCCGCGCGCCCAAGGCCGCCAGGAGCGCATCCGCCCTCACAAAAAGCTTGCCGCCGAAGCCTCCGCCGATGAAGGGCGAAACCAGACGCACATTGGCCTTCGGGATGCCCAGCGTCTTGGCCACATCACCCACGCTCCAGGCGATCATCTGGTTTGAGGTCCAGACGGTGAGCTTGTCGCCCTTCCAGGCCGCGATTGAGGCGTGCGGCTCCATCATGGCGTGTGATTGGTCGGGCGTGCTGTAGGTGGCATCCAACTGCACGGGCGCCGCTGCATAGGCACCGGTGAAATCACCGACCTTGGACTCGGGTGGGCCCGAGAAGCCGGTGGGCTTGGGCAGTTGAGCCGACGCCTTTTCTGCAGCCAGGTCGAACTTGCCAGGCGAGCGGGCATAGTCGATCCGGATCAATTGCGCCGCTGCGCGTGCTTGCTCGAAGGTCTCGGCCACCACCAAGGCCACCGCCTGGTGGTAATGCTGGATCTCGGGGCCACCCAACAGCTTGGCGGTGTTGAAGTCTCCCTTGCCCAGCTTGCCAGCATTGCGGGCGGTCACGATGGTGATCACGCCAGGCGCCGTCCGGGCAGCGCTCAGATCCATGGAGGCGATGCGCCCCTTGGCGATGCCCGCGCCCACCACGTGGCCGTAGGCGGCATTGGGCGCGACGTCATGGCGCTCATAAGCGTAAGGCGCGCGTCCCGAGGTCTTCAGCGGGCCGTCGATGCGGTCCGTGGGTTTGCCAATGACCTTGAGTTGGTCGATGGGGTTGGTGGTGGCGGGCGTGGTGAACTTCATGGTCAGGTCCTCGCTTGAAGCAGGGCCGCGGCCAAGGCGCGCTCGGCCAGAAGCAATTTGAATGCGTTGTCTTCGGTGGGCTGCGCCCCGGCCAGCAGTTGCGCCATCACCGCCGATGCGCCACGCGGCATCGCGGCTTCCGCCGCCTCAATGCGCCAGGGCTTGTGCGCCACGCCCCCCAAGGCCACTCGGCCCGATCCATCGCGTTGCACGATGGCCGCCACCGACACCAGCGCGAAGGCATACGAGGCGCGGTCACGCACCTTGCGGTAAATGTGTGTGCCGCCCACGGGTTTGGGCAACACCACCGAGGTGATCAGCTCGCCTGGCTCCAAAGCCGTTTCGATGTGAGGTGTGTCGCCAGGCAGTCGATGAAAATCGGCAATGGGGATGACGCGCTGCGCACCGTCGGACCGCACGGTCTCAACGGTGGCATCCAGCACCCGCATGGCCACGGCCATGTCGCTGGGATGGGTGGCGATGCAGGCCTTGCTGACTCCGATCACCGCTTGCTGGCGCGTGATGCCGCCGATGGCGCTGCAGCCGCTACCAGGCTGGCGCTTGTTGCAGGGCTGGTTGGTGTCGTAAAAGTACGGGCACCGCGTGCGCTGCAGCAGGTTGCCCGCGGTCGTGGCCTTGTTGCGCAACTGGCCCGACGCCCCGGACAGCAGCGCGCGCGCCAGCACGCCGTGGTCTCGCCGCACGCGCTGGTCGGCGGCCAGGTCGGTGTTGCGCACCAGGGCGCCGATGCGCAAGCCGCCATCGGGTGTCGCCTCGATTTTGTCCAGGGCCAGGGCATTGACATCCACCAGGTGTGTGGGCGTCTCGACCTGCAGCTTCATCAGGTCGAGCAGATTGGTGCCACCTGCGATGAACTTGGCGCCGGGGTGCCTGGCGACGGCCGCGGCGGCCTCGGCGGGCGATGCCGCCCGCTCATAAGTGAAGGGTTTCATGCCGCACCTCCCGCCACTTCGGTGATGGCATCAATGATGTTGGAATAGGCCCCGCACCGGCAGATGTTGCCGCTCATGCGCTCACGCAACTCCTCGGCCGACAACAGCGGGCGCGCGGTGAGGTCGGCGCTCACATGGCTGGGAACGCCACGCTTGATTTCATCCAGCACCGCCACCGCCGAGCAGATCTGCCCTGGCGTGCAGTAGCCGCACTGGTAACCATCGTGCTTGACGAAAGCGGCCTGCATGGGGTGCAGCTTGCGGGGATTGCCCAACCCTTCGATGGTGGTGACCTGTGCGCCCGGGTGCATCACGGCCAAGGTCAGGCAGGCATTGATGCGCCGTCCATCCACGATCACCGTGCAGGCGCCACACTGCCCGTGATCGCAGCCTTTTTTGGTGCCGGTCAGGAGCAAGTGTTCACGGAGGGCATCGAGCAGGGTCGTGCGCGTGTCGAGCGCCAGTTCATGGGCCTGACCATTGACGTTCAGTGAAACTTTTGCCAGCGACGTCGGCAAATCCGGCGTGGGCGCAGGCACAGCCGCATTGGCCGGGGGGATTTTGACCGCCGCTGCCGAGGCGGCCCCCACCAGCAAAAGATCACGTCGCGAGATGGTCGCGTCCAGGTCCAAAGGATTGTCCATACCGGCTCCTGTCATTCTCACCAAGGCGTGAGAACACCGAAGAGCAATCTGGATGCCGCATCCTCACCGGGCACACTGGCGTAACAATTTCTTATCGTGCTGCACCAAGCCTGGTGTCACGTTCAGTTGTGACCGGCTGCGATCAGGTCAGCCACGGCCTCGAACACTTGCGTGCGGGCCAGGTCTTTTTCAAACGACACCCCCATGCGCAACACCACCAGGTTCTGGCTGGGCACGATCACCAGGAACTGGCCCATGTGGCCAGCGAACCAGACCAGGTCGGCGGGCAGGCGCGCGCGGACGGACTCGGGGATCGCCGTGGCAGGCTGACGCCAGATGAAACCGCCATATTCGGCGCTGGCCGGTGAGGCGGCCACCAGGAAGTTCATCACCTCGGGGGCGATCAAAGTCTGGCCCTGCCATTGGCCGCCTTGCGCCACCAACTGCCCCAATCGCAACCAATCCACCGGGCGCAGCACGCCGCGCGCACCGCCCACGGGCGTGCCGCTGGCATCGGGCTCGATCACGCCCTGGCGAATGCCGAGCGGTGCAAACAAGCGTTGCTGGTAGTAGTCGTACAGCGCCTGGTGGCCGCCGCCCAGCTTCTGCTTCATGGCATAGGTGGCCACGGTGGCAAAGCCGGTGGAGTAGTTGAAGACCGTGCCCGGGGCGGAAGTCAAGGGCCGCTCAGCGGCCCAAGCACCTTGGTCGGGCTGCGAGAACAGCATCTGGGTGGCATCGCTGGCACCCTCGTAGCCTTCGTTCCATGCCATGCCCGGGGCCATGTTGAGCAATTGCTTCCAGGTGATGGCCGCCTTCGCGCTGCCCGCCCATTGCGGCAAACCCACGGGGGCGTCCAGGTCCAGCCGGCCATCGGTGGCCATCACGCCCGCGATCAAGCCCGTGAGCGATTTCGTCATGGACCACCCCAGTTGGGGTTGATCGCGCCGGTAATCGCGGGCATAGCGCTCATACACCAGGTGGCCATCGCGGGCCACGAGGAAGGCCAGCGCGTTCTGCTTCTGACTGAGCTTGGTGGTGGTCTCGGTGAAAATGCGGTCACCATGGGCTGCGAGCAGGGCCGCCTGGGCCGGGGTGAGCCGGGCGGTTTCGGCGGGGCCTTCGCCAGTGGGCCATGACTGCACTGAGGGCATCGGCAAAGGCGCGGGCTTGAAGGCTTGGGCGCGCACGCCGGCTTCGGTGGCACCCGGGGGCACGAGCGTGCAACCCAGGCCCGCGCGGTAGACGGCAGTGCGCTTGTTGGTGATGAAAGGGATGAAGCTGCTCACATCCACCTTGTTGCCGGGGTCATACTTGATGGTCCACACCACGGGCAGAGGCTGAACTTTGGGGGCGGTGTAGAACCAGCGCACACGCAGGTAATCGTCACCGCTTTGCTGGGTACGCGTGCACAGCTCCCACGCGGCATAGCCCGTGCCCGCGGGAATGTCGGCGATGAGGTCGGCCCTGACAGCCTGACTCAGCAAGATCAGGCAGGCCAGCGATGCGGCCCTCACGGTGGTGCGACGGATCATGGTGTGGTCTCCTGGTGGGGCAGTTGAATCAATTGGGCGTAGTGCTTGATGGCCTGGGTCGTGCCAGCCTTGTCACCAGTGGTGAGCAGGTCGAGCAGCAGGCCGCGCACGATGGCCAGTTCGAGCCGGGCACGGGTGCGGGCCTTGGCCTTGCTCAGGCCATGCTGGGCTTGCAGCGACTGGGCCACACGGCCAATCCAGCCATCGACGGCATGGGCGAGAAAATCACCAAAGCGTTGCCGGTCACGCAGGGCCTTGATGTAAATCTCGAACATCAGCTGGAAGACCGGCAGGTAGCCGGGCGAGGTGAAGTGCTGCCAGACCTCTTCGATGGGCGGAGCCGTGAACACCTGGCCTTCAGCCATGCCGGCCTGCCGGTGATGTTCCGTGTTGCGCAGGTGCTTGACGACGGCCTCCCAGAAGCCATCGACATCGCCAAAGTAATAGCTGAGCATGCGGTGGCTGGTGCCCAGGCTGGCCGCCATGCTCCGCAATGACTGGTCGCTGTAACCATGTTCAAGGACGTGCGCGATCGCCTGGTCCAGCAAGGTCCTTGCTTGATCGGAGGTGGCGCGCGGGTTTGCTTCAGCGTTGGGCATGGGCGCAATGTACCAATTGGTACACGCGCTTGGGTAGCAGCGCTTTCCCTGATCTTTGCCAGTACAGCAGTTGGCGTCTAGCCAACACCCAACCTTTTTGAAAGGCGCGGCAGTTGGGCCAGCGCGTTGCCGCGGTCGACCTGCAAGCGCTCTGAGGGATTGAAGGTGTCGTTCAACTCCGAATTGGGATCGCCCGGCCATTTGAGGGCGTACACGATCCCCGCGTAGGGATAGTCGGTGCCCAGCAAGATGTGGCTCACATCGGTCACTTTGCGGACGGCGGCCATGGCTGGCGGTGCGGCCGACAATGCCGTGTCATAAAAGAGCGAGGAATAGGAGCTGTTTCGCGGGTTCAAATTCAGCGCCAGCAAGGCACTGCGGTACGACAAGAACGGAATGGTGCCGCCTGCATGGGCCGCTTGCCAACGGATGGAGGGATACCTCAGGAAGATGCCCTTGTAGAGCATGTTGGTCACGGCCCGCGTTGTCTCGAACGGAAAGTCCAGCACAAAATTGGGCATGGACAACTCGGGGCGCACGGGCGGTGCCACGGGGTGGATGAACACATAGGCGCGCAGCTCGTTCAAGGTGCGCATGAGCGGGTCGAGCCGCGGGTCGCCCAGGTAAATGCCTTTGTAGCTGGAGTAAAGCCCGATGCCATCCAAGCCCAAGAGGTTGATGGCCCGCGAGGCTTCCGCACAGGCGGCGGCCACCTCGCTGGGATCATCCGGGTCGCCCAAAGGCAGCGATGCAAAACCGCCAAAGCGGCGGTACAGAGGTGACGCCGGAGACACATTGATCAGGCCATCGCGAATGTAGTCGTTGATCCGCCGGGCCATCTGCTCCCTGGAGGCGCGGTCAGGCAAAAAGGCAAAGCCGGGCTCGGACAAGGACACCACCTGGGCCTGGATGCCGAACTTGTCCATGAAGTTCACTGCAGCACTGGGCGACCACGATGGGATGGGGATGCCACCATCTCCTGCCACGTCGTGGTCGTTCATGGCCTGCCGGTAAAAGTCAGGGATGAGGTGGGCATGCACATCAATGCGCGACAGCGCCGGGGTCGCCCTGGCGATGAGGGGCGTGAAGCCGCCCACCGCCGTCACGCCCAGGCCCACCGCGGCTTTTTTCAAAAGCCCACGGCGATCAGTGTTGCTGGGCTGTTGCTGGTCGTTGGCCATGGTTTTCTCCATTCAAGACGCTTTGGTTTGATTGATGCGTCCAAATGTACACATCTTGCCAAAACGCATGAATGGGGTTTCCACCATCCATCCAGGCTCATCAGCCGCCGTTGACCACCTTGTTGCGTTGCACGCCAAGGTCAATGGCACCATCTGGACTTTGGATCCGCGCTTCAACGATGTCCCCGGCCTTGAGGTACTCCGTGCGGCCTTCTTGGACCTTGTTGAAGATCGCCCACTTGGTGGCCTCGGGGAGCAGCGCGCCCATGCGTTGCTTGAACGGCGACGGGACGGACAAGGCGCATCCCGCGGGCGTGCCCGTCGACAACAGGTCTCCCGCGAACAGGTCGTGCACACCCGACAGTTCGGTCAAGGTTTCAGCTGGGCCAAACACCAGGTTGGCGGTGGTGTCCTTTTGCCGCACCTGGCCGTTGACGGTGAGCGTCAGTTGCAGCTTGTCCAGGTGCTTCATGTCCTGCGGCGCCAGCAAGCAGAGGAACGGTCCCACCGGACCAAAGGTGCGAAAGCTCTTGCCTTTGTAGAACTGTGTCTGCGGGATCTGGATGTCGCGCGCAGAGTAGTCGTTGACGATGGCCAGCCCGGCCACGAACTCATGCAGATTGGCGTTGGTCACCACGGTCTTGGCCAACACATCGCGCTTGAGGATCAAGCCAAGTTCGATCTCGTAGTCAAGAAAGCGCACGCGGGCCGGTTTGACGAGGTCACTGTTGGCCGGGACGATGCAGCTCGTGGCCTTGGTGAAGATCATGTTGTAGGACTTGGCATCGGGGTCCATGCCCGACTCGATCATGTGCTGGCGGTAGTTGGCCCCTTGGCACAGGAACTGCTGATTGCTGGTCACTGGAGACAGGATTTGAACCTCGTCCAAAGCCAGCGTTGTTTTGCGCCCGGCCTCGGATGCCGCGAACTCAGACAAGGCGGCAAGATCGTGGCCGCGGATGAAATCAGCCGTGGTGGCGAACTCGCCGGGCAAAGGCGTGATGCGGTTCTTGGACACCAGGCCCCATTGAACACGACCCTGGTGGGAAAAACGAACGGTGTGCAGTGCCATGGAAATAGCCTTTGGTGAATGATTTGATGAGGGCTTGGCGGCTTGGCCACCTTTGGGCAAAGACAAGGTGCCCAGCAACGCGGCTCCTGCCTTGAACACATGACGGCGCGACTGTCTCCGGTCCATGCTCAGGCCTGCTCATGCCGGAATGTGTAGCGGTCGAGGCTCGCCTTGAGCGCTGCCACATCGCCACTGGCCTGCCACCGCAACACCAGGCCCAGCTTCACGTCCTGGCAGGCCTCGCCCTTGGCCTCACGCACCCCCAGCTTGGCAGCCTCTTCCATGAAGACGGACTGCACCTCCGACTGGATCAACGTTGGCTTGAAGATCTTCCCGATCGCCGTGGTGGGCAGGATGTCGACGATCCGGATGATCTTGGGGTGTGCCGCACGTTCGGCAATGGTTGAGCGGGCATGGTCCATCAGCTCATCCTCCTTGGCCTGGCAACCCGGGCGCAACTGCACGTAGACCACGGGCACTTCGCCGGCGTGGGCGTCGGGCCGCCCCACCGCCGCTGCCATCGCCACCGAAGGGTGCGTGCACATGGGCTCCTCGATCATCTTGGGATCAATGTTGTGCCCACCGCGGATGATCAGTTCCTTCTGGCGGCCCGTCAGCCAGAAATAACCGTCGCCATCCGCGCGCCCCAGGTCACCGGTGTTGAGCCAGCGCTCGGGCTGCCCTTGGAGGCCAGGCCGCGTCACCCACAAGCCCTTGTTGTGCGCTGGGTTGAGGTAGCCCTTGAACAGATTGGGCCCCTTGATGATGATGGTGCCCACTTCATCCACCTCGGCATCGCGCAGGTACTCCCCATCGGCGCCGATGAGGGCCACGCGCATGTCTTGCCAGGGCATGCGCAAGCCGATGGAGCCGATCCTGGGTGGGGCATGCAGTGGCGTCAGGCTGGACACGCAACCAGCTTCGGTCAAGCCATAGCCTTCAAGGACCTTGAGCCCCAGCTCATTCTGGACCCGGTTGAACATCTCCACCGGCATGGGTGCGGCGCCGCAGACACCGAAGCGCAAGCTGGACAAGTCATGGCCTTTGCGCGGCACTTGCAACAAGGCGGCGTAAACCGTCGGCACACCAGAGAACGACACCAGCTTGTGATGCGCCACCAGCTCCCAGAACCGCTTGACCACGTTGTCGCCGCGGTAGCCTTGAGGGGTGCCCAGCAGTACATGGCCGCCCCGCGCCCACAGGGACAGCCCCGTGCCGATCTGCGCATTGACATGGAAGAGCGGCAGGCCACAAAACACGGTCACGTCCGGGCCGTCCAGTTCGGAGGCGCCTACGGCCGCCAGCTCCAGGGCATTGGCCACCTCGGTTCGGTGGGTGCGCACGGCAATCTTGGGCATCCCCGTGGTGCCACCAGTGCAGAAGTACGAGGCCACGTCGTCCAGGCCCGGAGGCGCAAAGCCCAATGCCGAGCCATCCTGGCGCTCGAGCGCCTGGTGGAAGTTGAGCACGGGCACCGTCCCCAAGCGCCTTGGGGTCTTGAGCCGGTTGCCCAAGCGCAAGAGTGGCGCCAGCGGGTGGCGCAGATAACGCAGCGGGCTGATGCTCAGCACCCCTTTCAGGCCAGGCACTTGCGGGGCGATGCCCGCCACCTTTTCCCACAGATCAGCCCCCGGCGTCGGCGCCAGGGTCACGATCCACTTGGGCTGCGCGGCCTTGAGCAGGTCCAGCATCATCGAGGGCTCCAGCAGCGGATTGATCGCGAACACGATGCCGGCCGCCTCACCGCCCCAGATGGTCCAGTGCGTCTCAGGCAAGTTGGGCAACACGAAGGCCACCACATCGTCACGCTGCACCCCCAACTGCCTGAACATGTTGGCGGCCTGGGTGATCTTGGTCAGCCACTCGCGGTGCGTCCAGACGTAAGGCCGATGGTGATCATCGGTGCGCAGGAAGAATGACAGCGCCGCCGCATTGGGCCGTACCTTGGCCCCTTGGGACAGCAGCGCATAAGTGCTTTCCTGGCCTGCCATGAGGTCAGGCAGGCTGGCCTCCATGGCTTCGATGTCCTGAAGACTGCGGATAGGGCTTGCGGCGAGAGCGTTCATGAGTGGTTCAAGTGATGATGGATGGCTTGTGCAGCGTTCGCACCAGCAAGGATTCGGGCGGGAGCTGCACGGCCTGGATCGGCTTGTCCACCAGCTTGCGAGCGGCGGTGCGGGTCATGCCCAGGCCCAGCAGGATGTGAAAGGTGATCTCTTGCGGGTAGGTGTCCGTGAGGTCCGTGCGCATGCTCAGCGAGAACAAGGCGGCACTCGTGGTGCCCACCACCAAGTCCAGGCCAAGCATCGGATCGACCAGGTTAAAGCGGCCCGCCTCGGTGGCCTCAACCAGGTCACGCAGCAGGTAACCCAGTGCGGGCAGGTGGTCCATGCTGCGGGTCACCCCCACGCGAGAGATGAAGCGGCCCGCGTGCGGGAAGTGCCTTGCCATCTGAAGCACCATGCGCACGCCGCAGGCCAGGCGCTCAGCCGGATCGCTTCGATCGGCAATGGCCAGGTCCACCAGCGACAACAACTCGTTGCCCACGACCTGCAGCACCGCGGCCATGACCTCTTCGGTGGTACGGAAGTAGTTGTAGAAGGTGCCGCGCGAAACCTGCGCTTGCTCGATCAAGTCTTCAATGACGGTGGCATCAACGCCCTTTGAAGAGAAGACCTCCATGGCGGCCTCAATCAGACGGGTGCGCATGCGTTCGCGTTTTTCTGCCGCAACGCGGGTGCGGAAATCGGGTGTGCTCATGGAGACAGGTTAGCGGATCACGATCAGTAAAAACGACAATATCGTCATAATGACTTTTTTGTCATTATCATGCAAAATCGCGATCATCAGCAAGCCCACCAGATCCGAACAAACACCTATGAGCCACAACAAGGTCTTGAGGACCCCACCCGAATACCCCGAAAGCGAGTTGCCTGCCCATGTGTGCAAGCTCCAGCGCCCTGTGGCTTTGCATAAAGCCACCCAGCTGGCCTTTCTCCGCTTTGACAAGGCCAACCTTGACGAGGCGCAGCGCTTCTGGACTGACTTCGGGCTGATCACCGTCTCTCGCACGCAAGACATGCTGGTGATGCGCGGCACCGGTTCGGCGCCCGCGGTCTTGATGGCGCGCAAGGCCAAGGTGCCTCGCTACGTGGGAGCTGCTTTCACCGTGCCGCCCGACACCGATTTCGACCGCCTCAGGCGTGAGAGCGGCGCGCAGCCATTGGCCGCCAATGCCGTGCCTGGCGGCGCCCGTGGCGTGAGCCTGCTCGATCCCGATGGCAACGAGGTCTGGCTGATCACCGATTGGGGCGTGGTGGACCCGTTGCCCCTGCGGCAGCCCAAGCACCACCACATGAACGCCTTGGGGCAATCGGTTCGCGTGAACGCCACCGTGCGCACCGACATCGAACCGGCCGCCGTGGGCCGCCTGGGGCACGTGGTGCTGCAGACCACGGACTTCCACACCATGGCCGACTGGTATATGCGCCACCTTGGCTTGATTCCTTCAGACGTGCAGTACCTGGACGACGGCGCCCCATTCCTCACGTTCTTCCGCCTGGACCTGGGCGACACCCCCGCTGACCACCACACCGTGGTCATCGCCGGAGGGCTGGAGGCCTGCTACGAGCACAGTGCTTGGGAAGTGACGGACATGGATGCCCTGGGACAAGGCCAGCAGGTGCTGCGCGCCAATGGGCATGAGCACATGTGGGGCATCGGCCGGCATCTATTGGGCAGCCAGCTGTTTGACTACTGGCGCGATGGGGATGGGCTGGCGTTCGAGCATTACACCGATGGTGACCTCTTCACGGCCGACCGGGAGCCGCACTACGGGCCGTTCACCACCAGCGCGCTTTGGGCCTGGGGCCACGACGTTCCTTCCAGCATGTTCCCGGCCAAGACGCCCGCGATGTTGTGGCGCGTGGTCAAGCTGCTGCGCTCAGGCCGCGTGACATTGAAGCGTCTGATGCAGATGGGCAAGGTGGTCGATACACCTGCGCGCCCGTGGCTGTGACGCCCCGCTTCTCTCCCA
Organism: Aquabacterium sp. CECT 9606; assembly: GCF_918741295.1. Classification (GTDB taxonomy): domain Bacteria; phylum Pseudomonadota; class Gammaproteobacteria; order Burkholderiales; family Burkholderiaceae_C; genus Aquabacterium. Next base: position 53,279 of record NZ_CAKKNB010000003.1, on the reverse strand, counting down.
AATCCCATTCAATCAAACGAGTCCGACATGGCCACTTCAGTTGTTCGCTTCACATTGCCAGGCCAACCAGAGCAAACCCATTGGGGTGTTCTGTTTGAACGGCGTATCGCGCCGTTGGCAGGCACCTATGCCACCACGGCGGACTTTGTCACGCATGGGCAGGCCGAGGCACGCGCCAAGACGGCCGCCAACGCCACCGTCAGTTTCGACGAGGTCAAGATCCTGTCGCCCATCACGACGAACCAGCAGTTTCTTTGCCAAGGTGCCAATTACGGCAGCCATGTGCGCGAGTCCGGCAAGGATCCCTCTGACATGCCCTTCAACACCTTCTTCACCAAGGCATCGTCGTCGCTAACGGGGCCTTACGACGACGTGGTTCGCCCGGCTCATGTCAAGTTGCTGGACTATGAGATCGAACTGGGGCTGGTGCTGGGGCGCGACCTGACGGGAGGTGTTCAAGTCAGGCCCGATGGGCTGCACGAGGTGCTGGCGGGCATCACCATCGTCAACGACGTGTCTGCCCGCGATGTGCAGCTGCCCCAAGGTCAGTTTTACAAGGGCAAGAGCTATCGGACGTTCGGGCCTGCAGGACCCGTGCTTCTTTTGCTGGAACCAGCCGAGTGGCAGCGTTGGCCCGATTTGCACATGCAGTTGAGCGTCAATGGCCAGGTTCGTCAAGAAGACTACTGCCGCGACATGCTGTACAAGCCGCACCAAACCGTGAGCGAGTTCTCGGCGCTGCAAGACCTGCACGCGGGCGACCTGATTGCGACCGGCACCCCCGCCGGCTGTGCGGCCAAAGCTCCCGGCAAGTTGTCCATGTTTGTGGGCAACCGCATCTTGTCCGAGCCCACCAAGTGGCGGTTCTTCATCAAGGGCGGCATCAAAAATCCCATGTACCTGCAGCCCAATGACGTGATGACCCTGAGCATCCGCACGGACGACGGGGCCTTGGACCTGGGCCAGCAGCGCAACGTGGTGGTGCCTGCATGAGCACCGCACAGCAGTTGCTTTGTCTGGCACCAGGCAACCCAGCACGGTTTGAGGTGCGGCCAGGCGAGGTGCCCGCACCAGGTCGCGAGCAGGTGCTGGTGCGTGTCGAGGCCACCTCGGTCAACCCCATCGACGCCAAGCGCTCGACAGGCTATGGGCGACGCCTCCTCGCCTTCAAAGGCGCTGCGCGTTTTCCAAGGGCCCTGGGTAATGACGTGGCGGGGGTGGTTCAGTCTGTCGGCCCTGGCGAAACCACGTGGAAGCCAGGAGACCGCGTGTTCGGCCTCTTGCCAACCGGGCCCCAAGGCGCCCATGCCAGCCATGTCCTGGCCCAGGCCAAGCACCTGCGCGCAGCACCCGCCAACCTCACCGCACAAGAGCTTGCCGCCCTGCCCTACACCTTCACCACACTCTGGTTGGCGCTTCAAAGCGTGGGGCTTGATCAGCACAACGCCAAGGGCAAACAGGTGCTGGTTCATGGTGCTTCCGGCGGCTTGGGGCAGCTGGCATTGCAGCTTTTGAGCCGATGGGATGCGCGGGTCACGGCCGTGTGCAGCACCAAGCATGTCCAGACCTGCAGGAACCTTGGCGCCGCCGTGGTCGTGGATAGAACGCGTCGGGCATTGTCGACATTGGGAACGGGCTACGACGTCAGCCTCAACTTCGCGACCTGGCACGACGAAGCGGATTTGATCGCCCGGCTCAGACCTGGGGCCATGGGCCACGCCACCACCGTGCACCCCTTGCTGGACACCATGGATGTCCACGGCTGGATCAAGGGCGGATGGAAGGTGTACCGGGCATGGTCGGCCATGAAGGGTCTGGCCACGGCGCAGGCAGGCCGGGGCACCCGCTATGCCTGGACCATCTTTCAACCCAGCGTTGAAGCCCTGGACGCATTGCACGGGCTGCTGGCCGCCAACATCGGCCTGCAATTGCCCATTGGCCTGGCCGTCCCGCTGGCCCAAGGCGTTCAAGCCTTTGCGCACGTCGCGCAGCAACGCCCAGGCCGCGCCATCCTCATACCCGCTTGACCGCGGACCGGAACACACATGTCTTACCTACCTTCTGAAGTTGATGTCCTGATCGTTGGCATGGGGCCCGTTGGGGCGGCCCTGGCGCAACTGCTGAGCCGTTACGGCACCAAGACTCTGGTGATCGACAAGGCCAAGAGCATCTTCATGGCCCCACGCGCCATCGCGCTGGACAATGAAGCCCTCCGAGTGCTGCAGATGTGCGGCTTGGAGGAGGATGCATTCGACAAGGTGGCCATCCCGGAGGTGCGCATGCGGTCGCCGCTGTTTGGCCAATACAGCCGCGCCGTCACCGCCGGCTCGGTCGATGGGCACCCCAAACTGGTCACCTTCTTCCAACCCCAGCTGGAGCAGGTGCTGCGCGACCGCTTGCAGGACAGCCGCCACGTGACCATCGCACTGGGGGTGTCTCTGGTCTCGTTGACTCAGGATGCCGATCAGGTCACCGCGGAACTGCAAACCGAGGACGGCCAGCCGCACCAGGTCCGCGCGCGCTACATGGTTGGCGCGGATGGCGCCAACTCTCTGGTTCGCCGCATCCTGGGTCAAGAATTCAAGGGCAAGACCTTTGCAGAGGATTGGCTGGTGGTCGATGCCAAGCAATTGCCCACGCCCATCGACCACGTCGAGTTCATTTGTGATCCCCACCGGCCCACCCCACACATGGTGGCGCCGGGTGGCCGCCAACGTTGGGAGTTCAAACTGAAGGCCGGCGAGACCCGGGAGCAGATGGAACACCCGGACACGGTCAAACGACTGCTCCAGCCTTGGACCCAGGGCAAGGACATCGAGATCGAGCGGGTGGCGGTCTACCGCTTCCATGCGCGGGTTGCCGAGAAGTTCAAAGTTGGGCGCGTTCTCCTGGCAGGTGATGCGGCCCACATCACGCCGCCGTTTGTGGGCCAAGGCCTGGTGTCCGGTCTGCGCGATGTGGCCAACCTGGCCTGGAAGCTGGCATGGGTCTGCCATGGTCGGGCTTTGCCCAGCTTGCTGGACACCTATGACCAGGAGCGGCGCCCGCATGCCAAAGCCATGATCGACCTGGCGAAGATGATGGGGCGGCTGGTCATGCCCAGCAACCATGCAACGGCATTCCTGACGCATGGCTTGATGAGCATGATGACCCGCATCCCCAGGCTGAAGCGCTTGTTCGAGAACCTGGAAATCAAACCGCCCAACCACTTCCGAGTGGGCTGCTTCGTCAAGCCCTTGCGAGGCGCCCGTTTGCGCCGCGGCGCGCAAATGCCGCAGGTGTGGCTCAAACCTCGGGCCGGCGGCGAGGTGGTTCTCAGCGACGACGTCCTGGGCACCGGCTTGGCCATGGTGGGTTTCGGTATCGACCCATCGGCCGGACTCACGCCTGCCTTGACCCAGGCTTGGGCCGCACGCGGTGGCCAGTTCATCCAGATCAACCCGCGCGGGCAAATGGCGCGAACTTCCACGCAGAGCCTCTGGGAAGACCTCGGTGGGGGCTTGATGCCTTCAGTGGTGCCGGTTGGCTGGCTGGCCATCGTCAGACCCGACAAGGTGGTGATGCATGACGGGCCTTGCACGGATGCCGCAGCGCTGATCGAGCATGCGATGAGCATGCACGACAGCCTGAGCACGAAAGAACTCACGCCAGGCTTGTCTCACCCCTGACAAGGCATCGCAGGATCACTTCGTGGGCCCAGGCAGATCTCGGGAAAACACCTCTTCGCTGCCAAAAATCAAATGCGTACATTTGTACCCATTCTAGCAAATGAGAAAAAGGCATGAAATGAAGAAGACACTGCTGCTTGGCCTGATCGCCGCTTGCCAGGCCCAGGCTCAAACCCTGCCACCCTCGCTGTTCCTGCCAGAGCTGGTGTTGCCGCGCGAGGTTGTGGACACGTCCAGCTTCCCGGTGACCTTGCCCACCGCGGCGCCCAAGGCGCCGATCTCTGGCCTGCGCTACAACTACGAGGGTGTGAGCAAAAGCCTGGCGCAGTACCAGGACGATGCCAAGGTCCGCGCCATGTTGGTGATCAAAGACGGCAAGATCGTGTATGAGTACAACAAGTTTCCATACACCAAGACCTCGCAACACCAGTCGTGGTCCATGGCCAAGCAGATGCTCTCGGCCCTGGTGGGCATCGCCATTGACGAGGGGACCATCCGCTCGGTGAACGACAGGATGGACGCCTACGAGCCAGCACTGGCCGTCAATGGCTTTGCTGGCGTGACCTTCAAGCAGGCCTTGCAAATGTCATCGGGCGTGGCCTACAACGAAGAGGCTGATCGCTTCAAACTCTTTCTGGACACCATCACCGATTACTACACCCTGGGAAGCTCGGGCTACGGCTTGCGAGAGAAAACGACGGATGCCGCCTTGACGCCGGCTTATGCGCCCGGCAGCAAATACCAATACGCCAGCATCAACTCCCAAGCCATCGCGATGGCACTGGAAAAAGCCGTCGGGATGCCCTACCAACGCTACCTGGAGCTCAAGCTTTGGAAGCCCATGCGCACGCCCAACAGCGCCAAGGTGCTGGTGGACCGAAGCCGCGATGCCTTCACCTTTTGCTGCCTGTATGCAACCACACGCAGCTACGCGATGTTCGGCCTTCTTTATGCACAAGGGGGGCGCTTGCATGGCCGGCAGATCGTTTCAAGCGACTGGGTTCGCCGCTCCACCACCTTTGACGGCGACCCCACCAACTGGCACGCCGTGCCTGTCAATGGCAACAAGTTGGGCCTCTACGGATTCGGCTACCACTGGTGGGCGCTGGAAGGCGAGCGCAACGACTTCTCCGCCTTGGGTGTCTTTGGCCAGGCCATCCACGTGCTGCCCAAGCAGAACACCATCATTGTGCGCATCAGCGGCGACTTCGAAACGGTTGGCGCCCACATCGAAGAGAACGTGGTCATGGGCCGCGCGCTGGCGGACTATCTGGACTGAGCGCTCGGCGCGAGCGCGCCGCCGATGATCCAGGCGAAGGACAACTGGGCCCGCACCAGGATGTCCTCGCGCTGGTCAGGATGCTCGATGTATTCGATGCACAGCCGAAAGCTCTGGTCGATCACCATCTCCAAGGCCCAGTCCATGCGCGGGTGCAGCTTGCTTGGCAAGTGGCCCAGCGCCCCCAGCTCCGACAGCATGTCCTGGCGAATCGCCTGCAAGTTCTTTTCCAAGGCGACCCTGGCGGCACCTGGCGGGCCCACGCGTTGGCGCATCGACAAAAGGAAGATATCGCGGTGCACCAACGCAAAGTCCAGCAACCAGGACACGACCGTCTTGGCGGGCGTCTCACCGGGGGGGACGGCCTTGCGAGCCTGCCTCAAGCCTTCCCGCAAGTCCTGGCTGAAGTCCTCCATCAGCTCAGGAATCATTTCGTCAACGTTGTTGAAATGGCGGTAAAGCGAGTTGTGGCCCAGGCCGGCTTCTTTCGCCAACTCGCGCAGGCTGAAGCGCGTGTGCCCTTCTCTGGCCGCCAGACGCGTCACCGCCTCCAGAAGCTTGCGCCGGCCTTGGCCATATTCACTCTTGAACGATGAAGTCGTTGGCGTGATGGCCGAGGCCTTGGGGCTTTTTTTGCGGGTGGGTGGGCTGCCAGACATGCCGCGATTCGTCAGGGTCGGAGACGCGCTGTAGGCGCCATAACACGGGTTCAAGTGTACACGGCGAGCGTGACCCAAGGGCGACTCTTGCTGTGCTGCTTACCACCGCAGCGCGAGGTAGCGCACCAGGCCCAACGCGAAGCGGTGCGCCAGCCCATATATGCTCAACTGAGGATTGGCACCCACACGGGTGGGCAGTACCGAGCCATCTTGAATCGACAGGTTCACTATTGACCACATGGACTTCAGCGGCGGCCGGTGGATGGTGGGGTGTTTACTCGTGCCGCAAAGCCTCGATGGGGTTGAGTCGTGCAGCCCGCCTGGCCGGGGTGTAGCCAAAAGCGATGCCGATCGACGCCGCCGCCAGGCGTATCCCGATTTCCCGGGTGCGCTCGGTCACGCTGACCAGCATGATGTTCATGATGCCGATGCCGCCCACCAGCAGGCTGACCGCCGCGACCGCGCCGAGCAGCATGGTCAGGATGCGGGTGGTGCCGGACAGCGTGTCGGAGAAGACATCGGTCGAAAAGCCCTGGCGCGCCGAGATCAGGATGGCGCCGATGTCGGTGTTCCCCGTGACGCGGCGCTGCAGCGTGGCGATGGGGACCAGAATGAAGTCGTCCTGGTCGGAGCCGATGGAGCTCTGGCCCTTGGCGTTGAAGAAGCCGATGATCTGGCAGCTGAAGCTCTGCAGACAGGTCGCTGCCCCGTGGCCGCTGGTCTTCGAACGCTGGGGCTCAAGACGGCGCACGTACGCATGAAGACCTCGGCAAGACCATGGTAAATGTCAGCCCGCCGCCTGGGCGCAATTGCGCATCAATGCGCCCACCGTGCAGCGCCATCGCACGTCGGCAAATGGCCAGGCCCAGTCCCACACCCTGCACGCCTTCGGATCCAGCCACCCGAGCAAAAGGCTCGAAAATGGTGTCCAGCATGCCGACAGGCACCCCAGGCCCACGGTCTTTCACGGTGCAGGTCCATTGCGCCTGATCGTCGGAAACGCGCGCGGTGATCTCAACCTGACCGCCCACATACGTGAACTTCACCGCGTTGCGGATCACATTCTCCAGCCCACGGTAGATCAACTCGCCGTGCACCTCGGACACAAACTCGGCGGGCGCATCGATGACCACCGTCTTGCCGCTGGCCAGGGCCTCGAACTGGGCGTCTTCCGCGATTGCGTGAAGCAGTTCAATGACATCCACGCGGGACGCTGGCGGAATCGCTGCGCCGGCTTCCAGGCGATGCCAAGTCAGCAGCTCTTCAATCAATGTGTCAAGGCGGCCACTTTCCCGCTCGATGCGTTCAAGCATCTGGTCCAAGTGCAAGGGCTGCTGCTTCAAAAGCCCGATGGCCACCTGCAAGCGCGTCAGCGGCGAGCGCAGCTCATGGGAGATGTCATGCAGCAAGACGCTTCTGGACTCGGTCAGCACCTGCAGTTGCCGGGCCATGCGATCAAAATCATCAGCCAGGTCCATGACATCGTTGCTGCGAAACCCGGTGCGGCCGGCAACGCGTGTGTCCAGATGCCCGGCGGACACGCGACCCAAAGCCCAGCTGAGCTGCCACAGCGGACGCGACAAATACCACGCGAGTGCCAGGCTGCTCGCCATCATCGTGAAAGCGACCGCAATCAACGGCGCCACCGGCACCAGCCCGAACAACATCAATTGGTTGCCGGGCGGCGGCTTCAAGCCGCTCATGTGGAAGTACAGCCCGACGCCAGTCATGGTCAGCGCCATGCTCAGCCACTGCACCAGGAAGAACTTCCAGAAAAGGCGGCCAAGGCGCCTTGAGCGCGCCACGGTCAGTCCTCCAGCAGCTGATAGCCCTGGCCGCGGACGCTTTGAATCCACGACTGCCCATCGCTTCGCATGCCCAGCTTCTGACGAATGCTGCTGATGTGTACATCTATGCGACGGTCAAAAGGCCCCAACGGCTGACCAAAGGCTTGCATGGAAATATCCTGTCTGCTGACCAACTGTCCTGCATGCCGCGCAAGCACCTCCAGCAAGGTGTACTCGGTGCCGGTCAATTCCAGCGGCTGGTCGTGCCACTGAGCGCGCCGACTGCCCAACCAAAGCTTCAGCCCGCCCGCCTGGAGCTCCCGAGCGCCCCGGTTCGTGGTGGCCGAATCGCGGCCATCGACACGCCGCAAGATGGCTCGAATGCGCGCGACCAGTTCCCCAGGGTTGAACGGCTTGGGCACGTAGTCGTCGGCGCCCATGTCGAGGCCAACGATGCGGTCGATGTTGTCGCCCCGGGCAGTCAGCATCAGCACCGGAACATTGGACGTATTACGGATTCGTCGCAGCGCTTCGATACCGGAGATCCTGGGCATCATGATGTCCATGACGACGACGCTGTAGTCCCCTCCCGTCGCTTCCTCGACCCCAGTTTCGCCATCGTGCACCACGTGCACCTGGAATCCTTCCCGGATGAGGAACTGCGAAAGCATGGCTGTCAGATCGACATCGTCATCGACGATAAGTACCTTGCTCATCCGAGCTTTCCATGTCAAAGATCTCAGTATCGAGCCGAATCAATGTTGGCGCGCGGCGATTTTCAGACCTTTTACCCACATTAACCCACGCGCCACCGTGCAAGGCGCAGCGCTTGATAGCATGGCGCGAACAGATGAGTTCAATGAGCACAGCACATTTTCGCACGATGGGTCGGCAATGCATTTCAGTCCTGGCCCTGACCCTGGTGATGGGTTTTTCAGGATGCGCCGTGGGCCCGACATACCAAGCGCCTGCGCCAAAGGTCGCGACGCAGTGGTATTCGCCCTTGCCCCACGGCGGCAGTGAAGCAGGTCTGGCCGACTGGTGGGCACAGTTTGATGACCCGGCGCTGACGCAGCTGGTTGCCTGGGCCGAGGCCGAAAGCACCTCGCTCGTCCAGGCCTGGGCGAGCATCGAGAAGGCACGCGCCACGCTGACCACGGATCGCTCAGGCGCGCTCCCGAACGTGAGTGGGTCCGCCAGCTCGACGCGCAGCCGCCAGCAGCTCACCGTTGACCAGACCACGCTGTCCACCGTCAACAGCGCGGGCCTGGACGCCTCCTGGGAAATCGACCTGTTCGGCAAGCTGCGCCGCAATGCCGAAGCCGCGAGTGCCCGCATTGATGCACGCATCGCCGACTGGCACGATGCCCGCGTGTCGCTGGCCGCCGAGGTGGCGGACACCTATGTGCAGTACCGCGCCTGCGAGCTGCTGGCCAATGTCTACGACCGCGAGCTGCAGTCTCAGACTGCCACGGAGCGGGCCACCGCGTCCATGGTCGAAGCGGGGCTGAGCGCGCCATCGGACGGCGCACTGGCGCGCGCTGGTCTGGCCAGCAGCCGCTCGTCGGCGCTCAAGCAGCGCGCAAGCTGCACGGTGCTGCTCAAGTCCCTCGTGTACCTGACCGGGCATGAGCAGCCCGAGTTGCTCATCGCCCTGGCAGCATCTGGCCCCGCGATGCCCCGCCCCAAGGGCTTGCGCGTGGGCGAGGTGCCAGCGCAGGTGCTGCGCCAGCGCCCCGATCTGGGTTCACTGGAACGCGAGCTGGCCGCCGCCAGCGCGGAGATCGGCGCCGCACAGGCCGACCGCTACCCCAGCTTCTCCTTGAGCGGCTCCATCGCGCGCGCCTCCACGGCCGGTAGCGGCAGCGCTTACACGACCTGGTCCTTCGGGCCGCAGTTGTCGCTGCCGCTGTTCGATGCTGGCAAGCGCCGGGCCGCGGTCGACAGCGCCCAAGCTAGTTACCAAAGCGCGCTGGCCGGCTATCAGGCGGGCGTGCGCTTGGCCGTCAAAGAGGTCGAACAGGCGCTGGTGAACCTGGACAGCAGCGTGAACCGATCAGATGAATCGCACCGCGCTGCACAGGCGTACCGCGAATACTTCAACGCCTCCGAAGCCAACTGGCGCGCCGGCACCACCAGCCTGCTGAGCCTTGAGGAGGCCCGGCGTTCCGCGCTGTCCGCCGACATCGACGACATCAACCTTCAGCAGGGCCAGATCAGCCATTGGATTGCCCTGTACAAGGCCCTCGGCGGCGGCTGGACTGCCGATGCCCCCGCCCTCGCGCCGCCCGACAACGCCGCCACGCTCTCGATCAACGCCGCACAGCTGCCCGCAAAGAACACCCCATGAGCCACACCTTGAACCGGCCTTTCCGCACCAGCGCAGCGATCGCCATCATCACGCTGCTGATCCTGGCGGCCTGCTCAGACAAGCAAGCGGCGACAAGCGACAAAGCCGCCAGCGCTCAAGAGGGGGCGGAGACGACAACGCCCAGTGTCCTCACCGTCGAGGTCGTCTCGCCGACCACCTTGCCCTGGCCGCAGACCATCCAGGCCAACGGCACCCTGGCCGCCTGGCAGGAAGTCATCGTCAGCCCGGAAACCGGCGGCCTGCGGATCGCGGAACTGCTCGTTGATGTGGGCAGCCGCGTCAAACGTGGCCAGGTGCTCGCCCGCCTGGCCGATGAGAGCCTCCAGAACGACTTGCACAAACAGCAAGCGGTGCTCGCTCAGGCCCAGGCTTCGCTGAACAAGGCCACGTCGAACCTGCGGCGTTATCGCATGGTTGAAACCACCGGCGGCCTGTCGGCGCAGAGCATCGAGGAAGCCAAGATCAACGAGGCCACGGCGCGCGCCAGCCTGGCGTCTGCGAAGGCCGACCTTGACGCCGCCGAGCTGAAGCTGCGGCAGTCGCGCATCGTTGCGCCAGACGATGGGCTGGTGTCCTCGCGCACTGGTGTGTTGGGCAATGTGGTCAGTGCCGGGACGGAACTGTTCAGGCTGGTGCGCCAAGGCCGCATTGAATGGCAGGGCGAGGTCGATGCGCGCCAGCTCTCCGCAATCCGCGCCGGCCAGCGCGTCTCGGTCACCTTGCCCGATGGCCAAGCTGTTGATGGGCGTCTGCGCCTCGTCGGGCCGGTGCTCAGCACCAGCACCGGCCGCGCCTTGGTCTACGTGAGCCTGCCGACTGACAGCCCCGCCAAAGTCGGCATGTTCGGCAAAGGCTCGATCGAGCTGCCCGCGCAAGCCGCTGTGACGCTGCCGCAGACCGCCCTGGTCGCCCGCGATGGCCGCGACTACGTCTACCTCGTCGACAAAGACAGCAAAGTCACGAGCATGGTGGTCACCGTGGGCCGCCGCCAGCAACAGCGGGTGGAGGTCGTTGGCGGCCTGGCGCCGAATGCCCGCGTCGTTACCAGCGGTGGCGCCTTCCTGTCTGATGGGGCCAAGGTGACGGTGGCCACATCTCCGTCGGCCGCCCCAGCGGCTTCCGGCAACTCGCACTGAGCAGAGGACACACCTTGAACGTCTCCTCCTGGTCCATTCGGAACCCCGTCCCGTCCGTCCTGCTCTTCGTCCTGCTGACCGTGATGGGTCTGATCGGCTTCGGCAAGCTGCAGATCCAGGATTTCCCGGACACGGATCTGCCCACCATCCAGATCGCCGCCTCGCTTGAAGGTGCAGCCCCGTCGCAGTTGGAAACAGAGGTCGCGCGCAAGATCGAAGACAAGCTGGCCTCGCTGACCAAGCTGGACCACATCACCACGACCATCACCGATGGCTCGGTGAGCATCAGCGTCAGCTTCGACATCGACAAGAACGCCGAGCAAGCGCTCAACGAGGTGCGCAACGCGGTCGACAGCGCCAAGTCGGAGCTGCCCTCGAGCATGAACTCGCCGACGGTGTCCAAGGCCACCGCGGCCGCGTCGTCCTTGCTGACCTACACGATCGCATCGGGCCGACTTGACGAGCAGGATCTGTCCTGGTTCGTCGACAACGACGTCACCAAGGCCATGTTGTCCGTCAAGGGCGTCGCCCAGGTTGCCCGCGTTGGCGGTGTGGACCGCGAAGTGCATGTGGACCTGCAACCGGAACTGATGGCCGGCTTGGGCGTGACGCCCTCCGATGTGTCCACCCAGCTGAAGGCGGTGCAAAAGGAAAGCTCGGGCGGCCAGGGCCAGTTGGGCGGCATGCGGCAATCGGTGCGCACCATCGCCACCGTCGGCAGCCCGGCCGAGATCGGCGCCATCACGCTGCCGCTTGCCGACGGGCGCACCGTGCGGCTCGACCAGATCGCCCGCATCACCGACAACTTTGCGGACCGCTCGACGCTGGCCTTCAGAGATGGCAAGCGTGTCATCGGGTTCCAGATCACCCGCTCGAAAGGCGTCTCGGACGTCGGGGTCGTCAATGACGTCAGGCAGGCGATTCAGGCCTTCAGCCAGGCCCATCCGGACATGGAGATCCATGAGGCCACCAACACGGTCACGCCCATCCAGGACAACTACGAAGGCTCAATGGACCTGCTGCTCGAAGGTGCGTTGCTGGCCGTGATCGTCGTGTGGTGGTTTCTGCGTGACTGGCGGGCCACCCTGGTCTGTGCCGCCGCCCTGCCCTTGTCCATCCTGCCGGCCTTCCTGGCCATGTGGCTACTGGACTACTCGCTCAACACCATCACCTTGCTGGCGCTGTCGCTGGTGGTGGGCGTGCTGGTGGACGATGCAATCGTCGAGATCGAGAACATCGAGCGCCACCTGCTGATGGGCAAGACACCCTACCAAGCCGCGATGGAGGCGGCCGACGAGATCGGCATGGCCGTGATCGCCACCACCTTCACCCTGGTGGCGGTGTTCCTGCCGACGGCCTTCATGGGCGGCATTCCCGGCAAGTTCTTCCGGCAGTTCGGCATCGTCGCCTCGGTGGCTGTGCTGGCTTCGTTGCTGGTGGCCCGCCTGTTGACGCCGATGATGGCGGCCTACCTGCTCAAGCCCAAAAATCCCAAAGAGCCCGGACACCATGAGGCGTCGACCGACGGCCCGATCATGACGCGCTACCTGGGCTGGGTGCGCACTGGCCAGCGCCGCCGCAAGACCACGCTCCTGGGCACGTTGGTCTTCTTTGTATTGGCGATGCTGGTTGTGCCCTTCATCCCGACCGGCTTCCTCCCCGCGCAGGACAAAGCACAAAGCAGCGTGACCATCAAGATGCAGCCGGGCTCGACGCTGGAAACCACCTCGGCCACCGCGCAGCGCGCAGCCGAACTGCTGAAGCAACTGCCGGAAGTCAAGAGCGTCTTCGTCTCGGCAGGCACGGCTTCCACGGGCAGCGGCATGGGTGCCACCTCGTCCACCGACCTCACCAGCGCAACGCTGACAGTCGACCTGCTGGACCGCGGTGACCGCCAACTCAAGCAATCCGGGGTCGAGGCCAAGATGCGCAATTTGCTGCGCGATCTGCCCGGCACACGCATTTCGGTGGGCGGTGGCAGCAGCGGTGAATCGCTGGAGCTGACGCTGGCCAGCGACGATCCCGATGCCCTGTCCCGGGCGGCGACGCAGGCAGAACCCCAACTACGGACCCTCAAGGGCATTGGCAACGTCACCTCCAGCGCCGCCCTGCAGCGGCCCGAGATCCAGGTGCGGCCAGACAGCGCGCGCGCCGCCGCACTCGGCGTGACATCGGAATCACTCGCCACCGCGGTGCGGCTGGCCACCTACGGCGACTACGCCATCTCGCTGCCCAAGCTGAACCTGCCGCAGCGGCAGATCGCCATCCGCGTGCGCCTGGACCCCAGCGTGCGGGAAGACCTGGCCGCCGTGGGGCAACTGCGCGTGGCCGGGAACAAGGGCACGGTCAGCCTGGCCTCGGTGGCAGACATCTCGATCGGCAGTGGCCCTTCGCAGATCGACCGCATCGATCGCTCTCGCAACGTGACGCTGAAGGTCGAGCTGAACGGCCGCACCCTCGGCGAGGTGCAGCGCGAAGCCATGGCCTTGCCTGCGCTGAAATCGCTGCCAGCTGGCGTGCATTTCGTCGACCAGGGCGAGCTGCAACGCATGGCCGAACTCTTCACGAGCTTCGGCACCGCGATGGCCATCGGCATCTTTTGCATTTATGCCGTGCTGGTGCTGCTGTTCCACGACTTCCTGCAGCCCGCCACCATCCTCAGTGCCTTGCCCTTGGCCATGGGTGGCGCGCTGATCTCGCTGTGGCTGACCAATCAATCGTTCTCGATGCCCGTGGTCATCGGCATGCTGATGCTGATGGGCATCGTGACGAAGAACTCGATCCTGCTGGTCGAATACGCGATCATGGCCCGGCGTGAGCTGGGCATGTCTCGGTATGACGCGATCGTCGATGCTTGTCACAAGCGTGCCCGCCCAATCGTGATGACGACCATCGCGATGGGCGCCGGCATGATGCCCAATGCGTTGGGCCTCGGTGCGGAGCCCAGCTTCCGCCAGCCCATGGCCATCGTCGTGATCGGGGGGCTCTTGACCTCAACGGCACTGAGCTTACTCGTCGTGCCCGTCGTTTTTACCTATGTTGATGACCTGCTGGTGTGGGGACGCAAGCGCCTCGGTTTGATCCGGCGCGCCGAACCGGCAGCGATCACCGGCACGCCAGGTCAATGAGCCAGCAAAGGCATTGTTGACGGTTCGAGACCGAGCCGGGCGAACAAGCCCAGGTGGACTTGGGGGCAAGTCAAAGTGCTCTTGCTTGAGGCGCTGACCCTCGTGTCGTGCACGTCTTTGTCATGACCCCGGGCTACTGCCCAGGAGTTGGACAAACTTCAAAGGGTTGCATGAAAAAGTACGAAACGGAGTTCAAGCTTGAGGTCGTGATTTGATGTCTGACGTCGAACTGGCGGTGGACGCGATGGTGCGATCGCCATGTCCGTCATCGCATTGGGCCGTGCCTTCAATTGACGTGTGGTGGCTGAAGGGGTGGAAACTCCAGCTCAAGCAGAATTCTTGCTGGCCCACGGCTGCACTTATCAACAGGGCTTCCTGTTCGGCAGACGGATGCCCAACGTCAATTTCAATGCCCTGCTTGCACCTCCACAGTAGCTTGAAAGAATGCGCTGATCGATCAAGTTGTTTTGTGTGCCCGGGTTGGAAGCTCCTCCAACCCGGGAGGTTCACGCCCGGCCGAAACTAAGTCGCGACAGCGCCCAGCCTGAATCGCGAAGCCATCTCTCCCAGGCGATTGGCCTGATCCTTCAAGCTCTCGGCCGCAGCGGCCGACTCCTCAACCAGGGCCGCGTTCTGTTGCGTCATTTGATCCAATTGCCCCACCGCGACGTTGACCTGCCCAATCCCCAGACTTTGTTCGTTGGCAGCTGCGCTGATCTCTGTGATCAAACTGCTCACCCCTTGCACACTGATCATGAGTTCTGACATGGTTCTGCCTGCGTCTTCGACCAGTTGAGCTCCGTTTTCCACACTGGTGACACTGTCGCCGATCAGCTTTTTGATTTCCTTGGCGGCGTCAGCGGAACGGCGTGCCAGTTGGCGCACTTCACCTGCCACAACGGCGAAGCCGCGGCCCTCCTCGCCAGCGCGTGCAGCCTCAACCGCCGCATTGAGCGCAAGAATATTGGTCTGAAACGCGATGCCATCGATGACGCCAATGATGTCGACCACCTTCTTCGAGCTGGCATTGATGTCACTCATGGTCGATACCACCTTGGCCACCACCTGCCCGCCTCGTTGGGCAAAGTCGCTGGCCGTCGAAGCGAGTCGGGTTGCAGTCGCTGCGGATGATGCGCTTTGCGTCACCGTGCTTGTGAGCTGCTCCATGGAGGCCGCCGTTTCCTGCAAACTGCTCGCAGCCTCTTCCGTTCGGCTGCTGAGATCCACATTGCCAGTGGCCACTTCCGCGCTGGCCACCTGGATACTGTCGGAGGCTTGCCGAATTTGCCCGACCAACTTCTGGAGATCTTGCTGCATGTGCGCAAGTTCGGCCATCAAACTGTCCGCATGGGACGTCGGCGGGACAGGCACTGAAAGGTCGCCCGCCGCGATCCGGCGCAGCGCATCACGGGCATCTGCTGGCTCGCCGCCCAGTTCACGATGGACATTGCGTTGCATGAACCATCCCAAGGCAATTGCCACGCCAGCCGCCACGAATGCAAAAAATCCAGCAATGGCGGTGGCTTGACGACCTCGATTCTGCGCCGCAGCATGGGCCTCCTGAGCCAGCTTCCTCGCAGCTTCACGTTGCTTGATGAGTTCGCTGCGAAGTTTGCGCCACGCTGGCGTTTCTTCGGCGTTCAGAAGTTTCACAGCCGCTTGAGGATCGCTTGCCACCAAGGCAGATACCTTGCTCACCGCCGTCTCCTGTGCATCGCGCAAGCTGGCAATGACTGGAAGATCTTTCTCAAACGGCGTGCCGGCGGCCACCTTCTCAGTTTCATTGAAGGCTTTGCGGAAGGCTTCCTGAGCAGCCTTCAGATTGTCGTAGGCTCGGGCGTTCTTGGGGTCCAGGACCGTGTTGCGAAGGGCTTGACCAGATTGAAGCCCTTGCGCGTACATCTCAGACAGCCCATCTGAGAGCTTCTGGTCGGTGGCCATGTACTGATCAAACTCGGCTTGTGTGCGTGCGAGTCCCCAAACACCCACAGTCGTGGCCGCCACGAACAGTGTGGCAGGCGCTATGAAGCAAATCGTCAGTCGGGCGGAAAATCGCATGAAAACTCCCTGGATAGCAGATGGGTGAGGCCCCCGCCTCAGCATGCTTATCGGCAGCCTGTTCTGTTTCCTGAAGGTATGCGTGACCTGCACGCGCTCAAATGGCCTCGGGATACAAGTCCGCCAGTTGCTTTTTCAATTTGGCCAATTCGCCCGAACCTCCAGAACTGGAGGTACCGGCGGCAGTTCTGGCTGAAGTGACCACGATGCTAGAAGACCGGCCACCCGACACCGGGCAACTGCACGGCGAAGTCCCTTCACTCGGTTGACAATGCGCGGTAAACAAAGGCCCCGCCCGCCGCTCCGACCAGGGGGGCCAACCAGAACAACCACAGTTGGGACATGGCCCAGTCGCCCACGAACAGCGCCACGGCCGTGCTGCGCGCCGGGTTCACCGAGGTGTTGGTCACCGGGATGCTGATGAGGTGGATGAGCGTGAGGGCCAGGCCGATGGCCAGTGGCGCGAAGTTTTGCGGCGCCGCGGTCGAGGTCGCGCCCAGGATGACGAACAGGAAACCGGCCGTGAGCACCGTTTCGATCAACGCGGCAGCCAGCAAGGAGTAGCCGCCCGGCGAGTGCTCGCCGAAGCCATTGCTGGCAAAACCCGCGGACACGTCGAAACCCGCCTTGCCGGAGGCGACCAGGTACAGCACGCCAGCACCGGCAATGCCGCCCGCGACCTGGGCTGCGATGTAAGGCAGCAGTTTGGCAGTGGGCAAACGGCCCGCCACCCACAGCCCCACGCTGACGGCGGGGTTCAAGTGCGCCCCCGAGATGTGCCCCAGGGCATAGGCCATGGTCAGCACCGTGAGGCCGAAGGCCAGCGACACGCCAAGCAGGCCGATGCCCACACCGGGAAAGGCCGCCGCGAGGACCGCGCTGCCGCAGCCGCCCAGCACCAACCAGAACGTGCCGACGAATTCGGCGCCATATGCTTTCATGGAATTACTCCTGTTTAAAAAATCAAAGGGAAGAAAGAGGTCCGGGCTCGTCAGAACTTGCCCAGCATGTTGAGGAACCAGCCGCGGCTGCGGTAGCTGAGGTCGGTCACGTTGTCGGAGAAGTCGGTGAAGTTGTGGCCGACACCCACCTTGAAGTTCTCGTTGACGTGGTAGTAGATCGCGGTGAGGAAACCACTTTTGCGGTCGTCCAGTTCGCGGGCTTGCAAGGTGCGCAGTTCCAGCAGCCAATCCCACTGGCGCACCACCTTCCAATCCACACGGGCCACGGCCAGTGTGGCCGTGCTGCTGAACCAGGGTGCGCTGTCATCGCGGGCTGCGCGCAGCTCGCCGGTACGCCAGGCCAGCTTGCCGCCCACCGTCCAGCGCGAGGTCAAGTCATAGGTGGCGTCCACCGCCAGGACGCGGCTGCGCTGCTGGTAATCGATGCCCTGGGTGACCACGGCGACCTGGGTCACATCGGTGGCCACCACCTGGCCCGGAGATGACAGGTCGTGCAGCCAGGTGGCCTTGAACAGCATGTTGAGCTTGTCGTTGAGCGCCGGGCGCCAGGCATAGCCCGCCATGGCCTCGGTGTAGCGGGCGGCGTACAAGTCGCCAGCGCTGCTGTCGCTGTCGGCCACGTTGAGCTTGGCCACCCATCGCCCATCGCTGCCGTTCTTCACGCTCAGGGCGTTCTTGAGCAGCCAGCTGCGGCGCGATTCGGTGGCCGAGCGGTCCCAGCGGTATTCGGCCCCGCCGGTGTAGCGCACGTCGGCGTCGGCATAGCCGGCGGTGAAGGCCACGGCCTCGCGCCGAAGCTCTTGCACAGTTTCCGACTCGATGCGGCCGTTCTCGAACGAGGCGCCCCAGGTCCAGCGCGTGTTGGGCGCGTACTGCACGCCATAGGCGTGGGTGAGGCCGGATTGCAGCCCCGTCGTCTGGCGGTGCTCGGTGTAGACGTTCAGGCCATCGGTCACGCGCGATTTCAGGCCCGATACCAAGGTGCCGCCGCGGCCCAGGTTGTTCTCGTCGGTGCGGCCGGTGTCCAGCGCGTAGGTCATGTAGACGCTGGAGCGGTCGTCGTACTGGTAGTCGACACCCGCCTTGCCCGCCGCGCCGCCATCGCCGCCCGACAGTTCGGCACGCAGGCCCAGTTTGTCGGTGGCGCGCCAGCGGGCGCCCACGCCCACGCGGTCGTTGTCCTGGCGTGTGCCGCTGCGCTGGATGGTGTCCTGCAGGAACACATAGGTACCCCAGTTGGCCTGGCTGTCGAAATCCAGCTGCGCGCTGAGGTCCGTGCGGTCGCCTTCGACGTTGCTGAGCACGGGCGCCATCGGGTTGACGATCAGGGCATCGGTCTGCTTGTCGTCGTGGCGGGCACCGACGGTGAGTGCCCAGCGGGGCGCGAGCTTGAATGCGAGCTGCGCCTCGGCGGCCTGGGTGTCCACGCCGCCGTCTTCATTGCGCTGGTCGGCCTTCAGGCGCAGCTCGGTGCGCTCGCCCAGCGGCGCGGTGGCGCTCACGCCAGCCTGGCGCGATGCGCGCGCGGCCAACTGGCCCGGTGCCGAGTAACCGGCATCACGCTGCTGTGCATAGGCGGCAAGCCGCCCGTGGTCGGCCAGGCCGGTCTCCTTGAGATCGACCTGCCCTTCGACGCGCCACGCGCCGGCATCCACCTGGCCTTGGTCTGGCAAGGGGTTGTTGTTCGTGAAATTGAAACCGCCATCGAGCGATTCGAGCTGACCCGTGCCGGGGCCGCTGCTGCGGGCAGCCTCGACCTTCAGGTAGGTGGTCTCGCTGCGGCGCAACGTTGCGTCGATGCCGGTGAGGTGCTGGTCGCCCCCCGTCTGTTGTTGTTGCGAGCTGGTCAGGCCCAAGCGCAGGTTGTCGGTGGCCCACCAGGCCACGCGGCCGCCCGTGGCCAGGCTCTCGAGGTCACCCGCCACGGGGGTGTATTCGTAGTCGACCACCAGGTACACGGGGTGACCGGCAGTACCGCCAGTGCGGATGATGCTGCTGTTGTCGGACACGCTGGACAACGGCGCGCTGAGCAGCACGCGGCCCTGCAGGGCATCGACTTCGTAGTCGGATGACGGCACGAGTTGGCGGCGCGAGATCACGAGGCCGGAGTCGCGGTCGCGCACCTCGACGAAGACCTTCTCGGCGCCGCGTGTGATGTCCTGGTGGCGCAGGTAGTAGAGCGAGCCGCCGGTGCCGCGGAAATCCTCGCGCGCGGCCAGTGTGCCTGGCTGCGCGGCGAACACGTCCAGGCGCAGCTGGGCATCGCCGAAGCTGGTGCTGTCGTCGCCCACATAGCGGCCATGCAGGCCGTACAGCCCGCGGCTGACTTGGGCCAGCGCGGTGCCGTCGAGCGTGAGTTTGTAGTCGCCCCA
The DNA here is from genome assembly GCF_918741295.1 of Aquabacterium sp. CECT 9606. Classification (GTDB taxonomy): domain Bacteria; phylum Pseudomonadota; class Gammaproteobacteria; order Burkholderiales; family Burkholderiaceae_C; genus Aquabacterium. The sequence continues at coordinate 33,859 of NZ_CAKKNB010000003.1, read as the reverse complement.
CAGCAGGTGCGAGCGGCCATCGTCGATGCGCAGGTACAGGCTGCCTTGCGTCGGCGCGTCCTCGATGGCGGTGGAGTCGTCGCCGAAGGTGGCCCACGAATCGACCGGGTCCACGCGGCGCAGCAGCGAGGTCGGGTCCTTGCGGTCCAGGCGGTGCAGCAGGTCGTCCAGCGGCTGTTCTTGCGTGTCGAGGCTGCCGGTGATGGTCCAGCGGTCGTTGAGCTGTCCCTTGCCGTAGAAGGCGATGCGGCCTTCGGTCCAGGTGTCGTCGTTGTAGCGGTTCTTGTCTTCGGTGAGCAAGGCGGCCGGGCCGCTGACCTGGTTGTGGCCCACGGTCAGGTCGGCCTGGCCGACGAAGAAGCCGTCGCGGCGCGGGATCTCGAAGTCGCGGCGGTAGACCTGTGCCCGGCCATCGGGCTCGATCACGGCGATCTCGCCGGTGTGCACTTGGCGCGGCACCAGTTGCTGTGCCACGAAGCGGCCTTGCGCGTCCACCGGCACGGCCAGGCCCAGGGCCCGCACGCGCTGCGTGGCCGCGATGCCCTGGCCACTGGCGGTGACCGTGCCGCCTTGCAGCGGGATGTTGATGATGGACAGGCGCGATTCGCCCAGCGCGCGGCGCAGTTCCTGCTCGACATCCGGGGGCGGCAAGGCGTCGGGGCGCGGCGATGGATCGGCCAGGGTCAGCGTGAAGTCAGAGGTTTCGTCGAAGCGGCCCTGGGCGTCGGTGACGCGTATGCGCCAGTAGAGGCGCGATGGCCGCGCCGAGCCTTCGGCGATGTCCTTGGGCACGGTCCATTGCGCGCGCAAGTCGCCGTCGAGTGGCAGCACGGCCAGCAGTTGCGGCTGCATGGCCTCGTTGGCCGTGAACAGGCGCAACTCGGCGTGCTTGAAGAACAGGCGGTAGTTGCTGTCGGCGGCGAAACGCACGGCCTCACCGGGCGACACCGTGGTGGGCCAGGCCGCGCCGTTCAGCCGACGGGGCTGGGACAGGCTGTCGTACTGCAGGCGCAGTTGGTGCCGTTCGAGCAGCACATCGGTGCAGCGTTGGCGGTCGGCGCTGGTGGCGGCGACGGCGCCGGGGCTTGATGGCGTGGCGCTGGCGGGCAAACGCCCATCGACGGTCAGGCGCCAGGGTTGCCCGTCATCGGCGGCCGGGGGTGACAAGGCATCGCACACACCAGGGTCCACAGGGGCTGGGGCCGGCGCTGGGGGCACGGCGGCAGCTTCGTCGCGCCAATACACGCGCACCTCGACCCGGCGGTTGGCAGGCCAGTTGGCGGGCTGCTCGGCCGGCGTGGCCAGGGGTGCATCGGGGCCTTTAGATTGGACTTTGAACGCCGAGGCGGCCAGGCCCAGGCGCTCACCCAGGTAGTCGGCCACCTGGCGCGCGCGGGCCAGGCCCAGCGCCTGGTTATCGGGGAAGCGACGGCGCAAGGCGGGGCTGATGCCTTGCACGTCGGTGTGGCCCACGACCTCGAAGTGCAGACCGGGGCGTCCTTTCACTTGCGCCAAGATGGCGTCCAGCCGTGCACGGTCTTGCGGCTTGAGCAGGTCCTCGCCGGATGCGAATCGGGGCACGTGGCGGTCTTCTTGCTCGCGCGGGCTGCTCGTCTCGGCCGCAGCTTGTGTTGATGGCGCGGAAGGTGCCAGGGCGGCCGGCATGGGGCGCTCGTCGCCCAGCAGCACGGTTAGCCTGGGCAGCTCGCGCTCGCCGGACTCGGGCAGGCGTTGCGTGCCGGTGATCTCGACGGCCCGCCGGTCTTCGGCGCAGTGGTCGCGCATGCGGCCGCGGTCATCGCGTGAACACTCGGTGTCGGGCGCCCTTGATGGCGTCTGCGAGGGCCCCTGGGCCAGGGCGCCACCGGCCGACAGGCAGGCCAGCACCACCGCGTGGGCAACCAGGGTGCGGGTGGGATGGAGGGACTTCATGCTCATGCTCGGGCGCCTTGGCTGTGTCGGGGATGGCGAGGGTGGGTGGTGGGCAAAGGCGCTCATGGGGCCACTGGAGCCGTGTTGAGCTCCACCTCGATGTCCAGGTTGAACAGCGCCGGTTCGTGGCCACGGCCCAGCGCCTGCCAGCGGCGCAGCACCTCGGCCTTGAGCGCTGCCACGCGCCGTTCGGCCAGGTTGGCGTCCTCGTCGGTCGCACGCTCGTAGGCCAACCGGAGGATCGACGGCCGCTCGGCCAACTGGCGCATGGCCTCGTCAAGCTGGGTGTCGAAACCCGCTTGCAGCGCGGTCAGGCCGGGCTGGAAGGCGGCGCCGCGCAGGGCCAGGCGCACCACCCGGTGCACCGACGCGCCGAAGTTCACCTTCACCAGCTTGCCGCGCGTCATGCGTTCGCTGGCGGGGTTGTCCGTGGTCACGCGGTAGCCCGAGGGCAAGGTGCGCTCGTCGAGCTTGAGCACGAAGTTGCTGCCCGTGCCCTCCTTGGGCACCATCGCACAGGCGATGTGGTACCGCCCTTGTGCGTCGGTGCTGATCAGCAGGCCGTTGACCGTGGCCACGCGCACATTGGGCAGGCCGGGCTCGCCCTCGTCCTGGTAGCCGTTGGCGTTGCGGTCGTCGTAGACCTTGCCGATCACGTCGGTGCAATCGAACAAGGCGTCAGGCACCACACGCACGGTGGCCGAGGCCACGTTGGACAGGCGCTCGCCGCCCAGGCCTTGCTGCGCCTGCACCACGTTGACGTAATCGCCCTCACCCACCCCCGTGCCCACGCCCAGCACCATGGACAGGCGCAAGGTTTGGTTGGGCGCGAAGGCCTGGGCCGGCACGGTCAGGAGGCGGCCCTGCAAGGTGGGCGTGGCCTTAAGCACAGGGCCCGAAGGCAGCGCCTGCACGGTCAGGGATCCCTGCACGTACTTGAAGCCGGGCGGCAGCGTGTCGACCACGTCGATGTTGGACAAGGCCAGCGCGCGGGTGTTGACCGCGGTGATCACGTAAGGCACCAGGTCGCCCTTGCGCACCGTCAGCTTGGACGTGGTCTTGCGCAGTTCGATGGCGTTGTTGCCGCCTGCGGGATCGAGCGGAATGTGGTTGTTGACCACGTTCTGCGCGGCTGAGCCCGGGAAGCTGAAGTCCATGAAGTACGGCGGCAGGTTGCCCGCCGTGGGCTGCGGCGTGGGGCTCACCAGGCAGGGATCTCCGGCCACGGGATCGACCGTGCCCGAAGGCGCCGTGCAGGTCTGCATGTCCAGGGGACCCGTGGCAGCCGGGTAGGTCAAGGACACGCCATAGCCCGCAGGTGGTGTCACCGTCAGGCGGTAGGCGCCAGCTGGGGCGCCAGGCAGCAGGTAGAACTGGTAGAAGCCGTCCGCGCCCGTGGTGACGGAGGCGCCGCCCGCCAGCAGGTGCTGGGCTGGGTCGAAGCCGGCCGGGCCGGAGAGGGTCACCGTGGCACCGGGCACGGCTTGGGCGGTCAGGCTGTCGTAGACCACGCCGCTGGGGTCGAGCGGCAGATCCTGGTTGACGATGCTCACGCCAGCGCCCACGGTCACGGGGATCAGTGCACGCGTGGCCGCGCCAGGCACGGTCGGGTTGGGGCCGCTCGGTGCGTTCTGCACCGGGTCGGTGGGCCAGACGCCACCCACCGTCTGCCCGGCTGTCGAGCGGAAGCGGACTTGGTAGTCGCCCGGCACGAGCTGGTCGAAGCGGTAGCTGCCATCGGCCGCGCTGGTGGTCGTGGCCAGCACGCTCACCTCGCTCAAGGTGCAGGTGGCTGCGCCGCCGGGGCACCCGAGCAACTCGACTGTCCAGCCGCCGACGAGCGACTCGCCGCTGGCCCGTGTCCGGTCATGGTCGAGGTCACGCCAGATGTGGCCAGACAAGGACGAAGGCGTTTGCGTTTGCTCGAAGAAGTCGTAGCCGGTGGCCTGCGTGCCTGGGGTCGTCAAGGGCACGCGCAGCTGGTTGGCCACGGGGCTGGTGCCGCCGATGGAACCCGGGGTCTGGCCGCCCTGGTTGTAGCCTGCGGGTTGCGTTTCGGTGATCAGGTAGCCGTTGGCATCGGCCGCCGGCAGGTCGTTGAAGCGGTAGCGGCCATCGGACCCGGTCTGGGTGCTGCGGCTCACGGCCTGGCCGCTGGCGTCTGTGCCCGTGAGCGTGATGGTCACGCCGCCCAGGGGCAGGTCACCGGGCTCGTGCGTGCCATTGGTGTTGGCATCGTTGAAGACCTGGCCTGCCACGCTGGCACCGCCTTCGCCGAAATCGAAGCCATCGCCGTTGGTGCCCGTGCCGTTGGCGTAGACGATGCCCGTGATGACATCGTTGCCCGCGTTGCCCGTGGGGGCGCCATTGACCTGGCCGGTGTGGTCCTGGCCGTCAACATAGGTGGCCGGTTGGCTTTCAGTGATGGTGTAGCCGGTGGCGTTGGAAGGCGGCAAGCCTGGGAAGAAGTAGCGGCCGTCGGTATCCGTGGTAGCGGTGCGGCTGACGGGGCTGCCGTCTTGCGCGGTGCCCGTCAGCGTGAGCAACACGCCTTCGATGCCGCGCTCGCCGGCGTTGAACACGCCGTTGCCATTGCCATCCACGTACACGTGACCGGCCAGCAGCGCCGTCTGCACGGTGATGCTGCCGCTGTTGAAGTTGTTGCCCGCGGCGGGATCAGCACCACCGTTGGTGTCTCCCGAACCGGTGGTCACGATGCTGGCCGTGTTGCTCACCACGGTGCCGTCGGCCGGCGTGCCGCTGAAGCGCACGGGCACGCGCAAGGTGGCCGTGCCGTTGGCCGGCATGCTGTCGATGGCGCAGCCCACGCTGCTGCCGCCCACCGCACCAGTGCAGATGGGTGCCGAAGGCACGAAGGTGCCACTCGTCACACTCAAGACCGGTGCGCCCGCCAGCACCATTCCGGCGGGCAGGTTGTCGGACACCGCGACCTGTTCGGCCGCGAGCGGCCCGTTGTTGCGCAGGTCCACCAGCCAGTCGAAGGTCGCGTTGTAGGGCACCTGCGTGAGGGCCGTGGCCGTGCCGGTTTGCACCGCGCGTTTGGTCACCACCTGCACGTCCGCCTTCAGGCGGAAGGTCGTCGGCTCCGACGCCGTGTTGTTGCCTTGGGGGTCCAGCGCATCCAGCGCCGGGTTGGCGAACGCCACCGTGGCCACGTTGTTGAACGAGCCCTTGGCCTGGCCACGCAGTTTCACGCGCACCTGGGTCGACGAAGCCTCGCTGGTCGAGCCTGAGCCGCTGCCGCCCAGTTGAGCGATCGTGCAGACGATGTTGCCGCCCGCCATGCCTGGCGTCACGCCAGCGGTGTTGCAGGCCATGCCGGAGGGCAGCGGCGCCACCACCTCGACGAACGTGGGCGCACCGGCCCCGGCGGGCAAGGTATCCGTGAGCACCAGGTTCTCGGCGGTGGACGGCCGGTTGTTGGTGACGGTCAGCGTGTAGGTGACATCGTCACCCACATCGACCGGGTCGACATCGTCCACCTTGTTGATGATCAGGTCGTAGCTGGGCGAGGTCACGGCCGTGGGCTGGGTGGCCGCGTTGTTGGGGGCGCCACCCGCCACTTCGGGCGTGTCGGTCGCGATGACCACATCGTTGGTGATGCTGCCCGAGCCGCCACCGGCCACGCTGGTGGCCACGAGCGGGCGCACACGCACCGTGACGGTCTGCTGCGCACCGCGGTCGATTTGAGGCCAGGCGCACACCAATGTGCGGTTGCCACCCGTGGTAACGCTGCCGGCGGCTGGCGCGGTGGTGCAGTTGCCGCCGCCCGAAGGGGCCGCAGACAGGAAGACCACGTTCAGCGGCAAGGTGTCGGTCACGACCACGTTGAACGCCCGGCTGGCGCTGGTGGCCGCCACGTTGCTCGCGGTGATGGTGTAGGTGAGCAACTGGCCTGCAGGCACCGGGTCCGGGTTGTCGGCCTTGCTCACCGCCACGTCCGTGCGCGCCTGGAAATAGGCCAGGGTCGGCGTGTTGTTGTTGGCGTTGTTGTTGAGCAGATTCGGGTCGCCCTGGTTTTGCGCCAGCGCGAAGGCCGTGTTGCTCACCTGGAAGGCATCGGAGCCACTGCTGCCATTGCCGAAGTGGCGCACGCTCACCTGCACACGGGGGCAGGTGCTGCCTGCTGTACACACGGGCAGCGAGGTGATGGTGCAACCGCTCAGTGACACATTGCTGCCGGATGGCGACAGCGCGCAGCCTCCCCAGGTTGCGTTGCCGACCACGGTGCTCACGCTGTAGTCAGCGCCGCTGGCATTGAACACATTGTTGAACACGTCGGTCACGGCCACGTCGGTGGCGGTGGAGGGGCCGGCATTGACGATCTCGACTTCCCATGTCACGGCCTGGCCGGCCTGCTGGCGGTTGCCTGGCGCATCGCCCAGGCCCAGCACGCGCTTGAGCGCGGACACGTCCGCCTGGTCCGGCCCCAGTTGGGGGTCGATGCCGACCGAGGCGCAGTTGTTGGGTGGCACATCGTCCGGCGGGCCGCCCGCGCTGCCCACGCACATGCTGTTGGTCAAGGTGCTGCCGGCCGCCGTGGCCTGCGCATTGATCACGACATTGGCGGTGCTGGCATTGAGCGCCAAGCCCACGCCGCTGCTGGTGCAGGTGATGGTGACGGGGCCTGCCTGCGGAAAGCCCGCGCCGCCCGATGACACGCACACGAAGCCCAATGGCGGCGTGATGCTGTTGACCTGCAGGCCCGCCGGCACGGTGTCGGTCAAGGTGAGCACGCCGGAGGCCGGGAAGGCCGATGGCCCCAGGTTGGTGGTGGACACGGTGTAGTTGAACGCCTGCCCCACCGGCACGGCGCTTTGCGGCCAGCTCTTGGATTTGTTGGCGCGCAAGTCCGAGCGCGGATCGATCACCGTGGTGGCCACGGTGCCATCGGCGTTCACCACGCCGGGCGCGCTCACGCTGGCCGTGTTGTTCACACCGACGCCGGCCGTCAAGGCCTGCACCGGCACGGTGATCACGCCCAGCGCCTGGTTGTAGCCCGCGCTGCCCGAACCGCTGCGGGTACAGGTGATGGTGGGCCCCGCCGCGGGGCACACACTGGAAGCGGTGCAGGACCACGCGCCGCTGTTGAAGCTGGCGGGGCCGCTCTTGCAGAAGTTACCGGGCATGGCATCGCTCACCTGCACACCGGCCGGGTAGTCACCGCTGTAGCTGGGGTTGAGCAGGAAGTTGAAGGCTTGGCCTGTTTCGACCGGATCGGCGACCGACTTGGTCTTGCCCATGGCCAGGCTGCTGCCCGCCGACACCACGGTGTTGAGCGTGGCCACGTTGTTGCCCGACACGCCATCACCCACCCCGCCGCCCGCGGTGATGTCCACCGTGTGGGCCAAGGTCGAGCCATTGCCTGCCCCAATGACAGCATTGACGACCACGGTGCGGCTCGCGCCCACGGCCAGAGAGCCCACGGCACAGGTGAGCTGGCTGCCCGCCAGGCTGCAGCCTGATGGCAGCGACGGAATGCCCAGGTTGGGCGGCACGTTGTAGGTCAGCGTGGAGGCGGGTGAGGCATCCGGACCGTCGTTGGTGATGGTGAAGGACCACGCCTGCGCACTGCCAGCAGGGGCGGTGGCGGGGCCGCTGATGCCGACGCGCAAGTCAGCGCCGTTGTTGACGGTCGTGGTCTGCGATTGCGGTGTGCCAGAGGGCAAAGGCGTGGCGCTGACGGTCAGGCTGCCCTGCACGGTCGAGCGCACACGCAAAGGCAACTCGGCCACCTCGTTGGCGGCCAGGTTCAGGCCGCTGCAGGTCAACACGCCGGGACCGGCCTGGCCCGCAGCCATGCCACTGCAGGTCACGCCCGCAGGCAAGGCATCGGCGCCCGCATAGCGGCCATTGGCCGGCACGTCGAAGGCCACGGAAGCATTGCTCACCGGGGCTCCGCCCGATTCAGCCACGCGCACCGTGTAGGTCACCTCGCCGCCGGCCGAGACCGGGTCGGGCGTGTCGGGCAAGCCCGAGATGATCAAGGCGGACCAGGCCGGAGACGATGCCAGCGCGGACATCAGCACAGCCGCAGGCCCGAACCACCGCCATGCGGTGCCGACCACGCGGCGCACCTGCCCTGCTGCGCCCTGCCCCATCTCGTTCTGCCCACACGCGGGCATCGTCTTGCCGATCATTGCTGGCCACCTTCGTCAAACGCTGTCGATCACGATGGCGAGATGGCGCGCAAAGGTGCATGCACCCGGCCTCTCACCGCGTGCGGACTCTAGGGACGAGGCGCAGGCGGCGCCAGCGAGTTGACAATCGTTGACAAAGCATCCACCGCGGATGCGGGGAAAGCGGTCAGGCGCGGGGCAGGCGGATGAAAAACGCGGCGCCAAGATCGGCGCTGGTGCGTGGGCCACTGTCCAGATCGGCCCGGCCGCCATGGCGTTCGGCCACCGTCCGCACGAACACCAGGCCCAGGCCGGCGCCGGACGCCGCCTGCACCGCGGCCCGGTCGGGCTCGTTGGCAACAGCCATGGCCTGGGCAAAAGGCTGGAACAGGCGAGGCCGCAACTCGGGTGGCACGCCGGGCCCTTCGTCGCTCACGCGCATCTCCCAGTCCTGGCCCTGTGGTGACAGCGCGCAACGCACGGTGCCGCCCTCCGGCGTGAACCTCAACGCATTGCTCAACAGGTTGACCAGCGCGCGGACCAGCAAGGCGCGGTCGCCCCTCACAACCGCCTCGTCATCGGGCAGTTCGCAGGTCAGACGGACACTTTGGGCCTCGGCCAGCGGCCATTGCTGGTCCACGGCATCGGCTACCACATCGCGCAGATCCAGCGGCTCCTGGGCGCCACCATGGCGGGCACGGGCCAGCTGCACGTGGTCGTCCGCCAGCGTCAAGCTGCGCTGGGCATGGGCTTCCACGCGGGACATCAGTTCTCCATCCAAGGCCTCACCCGAAGCCCGCCAACGCCGCACCAAGGCCACGATGGCGGACTGGGGCGCGCGCATGTCATGGGCGATGAAGCGCCACACTGCTTCCTGCTCGCGCCGCAGCGCTTCTTGCAAGCGGGCCGCTTCCAGGCGCCGCCAGCTCCACAGCGGGTAGACCAGCGCCAATGCGCCGAGCAACGGCAGGGGCGACAGCTGCACCCCAGCCAGGCGCAGGGCCAGCCAAGTGAGCCCGGCCGTGGCGGCCATGGCCGCTACCACCAGACACAGCCCCTGCCATGGCGACAAGCGCCGCAATCCGAGCAACAGCAACCCGGTCATCAGCACCGCGACGGCGGCGTTCTCCCAGGACTCGGCCCGCCGCAGTGTCAGCCCTTGTCTCAGTGAATCAGCCACATTGGCCGACACCTCGACGCCTGGCATCAGCGCATCGTGGCTGGCCATGGGTGTGGGATAAGCATCACCCAGGCCCACCGCCGTTGCGCCCACCAGCGCCAGCTGGCCGCGCAACATGGCGGCCGGCACACGGCCCTCCAGCACATCCACATAGGACACGCTCCTGAAATGGCCCGGCGGCCCGGCGTAAGGGATTTGCATCCAGTGGTCTCGCAGCCAGCCCGAGCCTGCCTTGGGCGGACGCCGCTGTCCGGGCAGATCCGCAGCGGACGGCGACTGGCCGGCCACGCCCAGCAAGGCCAGCGCGAAGTGGTCCCACCAACGGCCCGGCCCTCCCTCTTTGAGGAAGACGCTGCGCGCCACGCCGTCCGCGTCCAGTTCGACGTGGATGTGCCCCAAGGCTTTCGCGGAGGCGGCCAGCACCGGTACTGGCCCGGCGGCTTGAGGCGCACCGCTGGGCCCCATGGCCATGATCACCGGCAGCACGACGGGGGGACCGGCCCGCATTGCCTCGGCGAGCAAGGCATCGTCCTGGGGGTGCTCGCGGTCCGGCTCGGACAGGATCACGTCCAAACCCACACCGCGCACGCCAGCCTGGGCCAAGCGGTCCAGCAAGGCGGCATGCACTGTGCGTCGCCAGGGCCAGCGCCCCAGCGCCGCCAAGCTGGGCTCGTCGATGGCCACGATCAGGATGTCGTCGGGCGCCGGCCGCCCGTTCAAGCTCGCCAATTGGTCGATGGCCGCGCTTTCAAGCCGACCGCGCCCGTCCGTCCAGCCCAGCAGCAGCGCGATGCCCAACAGCAGCATGGCCAGCCACCGCAATCAGGGGCTCCCGTGTTGCAGTCGCGTGCCGTGGCCGCTCATCACGGGCTGTCCGTCACCGCTGCACACCCCGGCTTCGCCGTGGAGCAGTCTGGCCGGCGAGAAGGCCGAGGCGATGCCTTCCGGCGACACCGCCCTCAACCTCAGGTAAGACGGGCGGCACCCGGAAGGCATGGGCCACTGCACCTCGGGCGAGGTCACCGTTTGCGTCTGCACGTCTTGCTTGAAAGTGGGATCAGGAGACAGTTGAACGTCGAAACGGATGCCAGGCGCGCCTTGCCAATGCACTCGGACCTGGTCTCCCACCTCGACGGTCGGCACGGGCTGCTCGGGCCTGGTCACGGCCACAAAACGCGCTTCGTCACCGAAGGGGCCCTCGTCCAGTGAACCGTCCGGGCGCTGCACCTGGCTGGCCACGCGCCAGCGGTAGAGGCCGGGCTCGGCCGCATCCACCGTCCAGGCACAATGGCTCGGCGCGGAGTGCTCTCGCACCGCATGCGACACAAGGTCGCTGCCCCAGGCACCTTCGCCACGCTGGAGTTGCCAGCGGTAACCGACGACTCCTGGCACATCCGTGCACACGAGGCTCACGGGCCCGGCGACCACGGCCTCTTCGGGGCCCGGCGTCTGGGCCAGCGGTGGCACAGGTTGGGTTTTCAAGCGCACGTGGTGGATCGCTTCGCGCCCCACCAAACCATCGGGATCGACCGCCCGGATGCTGAGCACATAGTCCCCGTCCGGCACGCCATCGATCAGCATGGCGGGCGATGCCACCTCGCGGCTCCGCACGACACGGGTCAGCGATTCGTCTTCGGCCAGTTGCACGCGGTAGGCCTTTGCGCCCGGCACGACCGGCCAGGCCAGCGGCCAAGGCAAACGCTGCTGCAAGGCAGGCAGCGCAGACACCCCGGCCGGGGGCAGCAAGGACCGCACGGCCAGCGCCGGCCTGGCTCGCCGCACCACCGCACCCTGTCCGGCGGACACTTGGGCCGCCAGAGCTTTTGCCTCCAGGGCCTGCACCGCCACCCGTCCTTCCACGACATCGGACAAGGCCAGCATGCCGGTGTCATCCACTGTCACGCCGAAGCGCGTGCCGCGCACGCCAGCCACCGCCAGCGGCGTGCGCACATCGAAGCGCGAGCCGCCTCGCTGCGGTGCCACCTGCGTGTCCACGCGCCCGCGCTGGAGACCGAGCGAGGTGCTGGAGCGGCCCGACTCCGCCACCTTTCGCAAGCGGTCCAGTCGAACCACCGTGCCTGCCTGCACGTGCACCTGCGAGCCGTCTTGCAGGCGCAGGCTGGCGTAGCTGTCGGGGCCCACGCTGATCACCTCCCCCTCGTCCAACACATCGCCGATTGCGACAGGCCGCGCAGGCAGATCACCCGAAGTCCGCCCCACTTGACCCCGAGCGTAGAGCACGGTGGCCGGACGCACCTGTCCCTTGAGCAGCGACACCGGAATGCGCAAGTGCTTGCCAGGCTGCAAGCGCCGGGGGTTGGTCACCCCGTTCAGCGTCGCCACTGCCCGCCATTGCGAGGGGTTCTCCAACAAGCGCTCTGACATCCCAATGAGCGTGTCGCCTGGCTGAACCTGGTGCATGGCCATGTCCTCGGCAGTGGCTGGCACCAGCCAGCACAGCACCAAGGTGGCCGCGAACATGTGCCGGTGCCTCACGCGCATCGCGCCGCTCCCGCGTCCGGTGCTGCCTGCTGGTCGTCGCAGCCTTGCAGCAGCGCCTTGGTCTCTTCCAGCCGGTACCCCAGACCATACACCGCCGTCAGCCGCACGCCACGCTCGCTTCGCAGGGCCAGCTTCGCGCGCAGGGACGACATGTGCGTGTCCAGCGTGCGCGAGGGCACATGGCTGGCCAGCCCCCACACGGTCTGCAACAGATAGTCACGCGACAACAGCCGTCCCGGCTGCATGAACAGGCAGTGCGCCAGCTCAAACTCACGCGGTTTGAGGTCGATCATCTGCATACCGTAGAAGGCCGCGCGCCGCGCCAGGTCCAAGCGGTAGCGGCCCAGCACCAATTGTTTCGCTTCGGAAGATGGGTAGCTGCGACGCAGCAAGGCAGTCACGCGGGCCAGCAGTTCATGCACCCGCACAGGCTTGCTCATGTAGTCGTCGGCACCGCAGGCCAGCGCCTCGACCACGTCCCGCTCCTCGTCACGCTGCGTCACGAACAGCACCGGCAGGCGGTCCTGCACGTTGGCGCGCACCCAGCGGACCACTTCAACGCCAGACATCCCCGGCATCTGCCAGTCCACGATCAACAAATCAAACACATCACGCTGGAGCTGACGCAGCAGCGATGCGCCTTCTGGAAAGGCAACGCCATCGTGCCCGGCCCGCTCGATGATCTGCAGCACCAGGTCGCGGTGGTCCTGGTCATCGTCCAGCACGGCTATGCGCATGAGCTGCCGCCACCAATGACCGACTTCATGGTCGTATTGCTCTTCAACTGCTTCATTCGCCACATGGCCGCGATGTTAACAAGCACAGGTAAGGTTTGAGGCCTGAGCCCCCCTGGATCTTCGGACAAGTCTGCTTTTCCATGCCCGGAACATGAGCATCCCGACAAACGGGACTCTTCAACTCGCCAATTTGACCTGGGGATGGCGGTTTGAATGAGCGCCTATGGGGCTTTCGACCGACATGACCTGGCCGTTTTCCATGCGCACCAACCGATCAGCCAGGTGGAAGTAGCGGTCATCGTGCGAGATCACCAGCACCGTCTTGCCCATGGCCTTCAGTTCAGGCAAGACCTCGCCATAAAACACCTCCTTGAACACCGGATCCTGGTCGGCGGCCCACTCGTCGAAAAGCAGGAAGGGACGGTCTTCAAGGCAGGCCACCACCAGCGCCAGGCGCTTGCGCTGCCCTTGTGACAGGGCCTGCGTGGTGAAGGCACCATCGCGCACCTGCACCTTGTGCTGCAGGTGCAGGCGCTCGATCAGGCGGTTGCCGCGGGCATCGGCCTCGGGGCTGGACGCATCGAGCAGGCGGTCGAAAAGATGGAAGTCGGAAAAAATAGCCGAGAAGGCCTGGCGGTAGCGGTCGCGGGTTTCATGGACCACGGGCACGCCATTGAACAGGATGTGGCCTTCCTCTGGCACGTACAGCCCCGCCAGCAGCTTGGCCAACGACGTCTTCCCGCTGCCGTTGCCACCGACCAGGAAGGTGATTTGCCCGGGCTCGAATGCCAGGTCGATGGGCCCCAGCGAAAACATGTCGTCACTGACCTCGTGATAGTAGCGGTGACGCACCCCCTTCAGAACGATGCTGCCCATCTCGAGTTCTGGCAAGGGCGCGCCATGCGCTTCGGCGCTGGGCATGTCCTTGGTGATTTCGTCGATGCGGTCGGCCGATGCACGGGCCAGGTTGGCGCGCGGCAAGTTGAGCAAAAGAGACTCCAGCGGCGTCACCATGTAGAGGAAGACCAGCGCGAACCCGGTCATGACGCGGACGCGGTCGGGCACATCGCCCACCAGCACGAACAGCACCAGGCCGATGAAGGCATAGATCAGGAAATTACCCCAACTGCCTGAGATCACGAAGATCGACATGCCCACGGTGCGCTGGTGCCGCACGGTCTCGATGGACCGGCCCAACACCTCGTCCGAGAACATCCGCCGCTTGTCACGGTTCAGGCGCAACTCCTTGGCCCCCTCGACCAGCGAGCGGAAATGGCCAAACAGGTGATCCTGCTCTTTCGAGGCGGTGTCCAGGTGCGTGATGGCCCGCAGGTGGGCCAAGTGGTAACCCATGGAACCCAGACCGATCACGACCATGGCGGCTGCGAAAACCTGCCACGACAACCACGCCATGTAGAACAGACACCCGACGACGATGACCGCGTTGACCAGGATGGTGGGCGCGCTGACGAAGAATTCAGCCACGCGCGTGCTGTGCTCGGACAAGGCCGATTGCACCTTGGCCGCGCCGATCTCCTCCAGCCGGCGGTAGTCGGCACCGATGACACGTGATGAGATGAAACGCCTCATCTCGGCATGGGCGCGTTGGCTGAGGCGCTCGAACAGCACGGACGAGACCATCTGGCTGAGCATGGCCAGCACTGCCACGCCCGCGAAGGTCCAGGCCAAAGTGCTGCGCTCGGCTGGCAAGGCGGTCAGCGTGGCGTTGATCTGGGCCACGAGCAAGACACTGCACACGCCGGTCACCACGCTGGCCAGCGCGGCGGCCAGCAGTAAGCGGCGGGATTGCTTGATCAGGTAAGTCAGCAAGGAGCACCTCGGCAGAAGCTGAAGAAATGGGGCACTCAGGGCAGACGATCCAGCCTGCCGGATGTTCAGCGGTTGAAATCCTGGCGGGCTGGATCGTCTTGAACCGCATGGATGAAAGCCCTGCGCCAAAACGCCGATGATCGCTTTGCTCGAACCCCTGTTCCAGGGTGAATGGGCCCCTCTGGGCGAGACACTGGACTGCGCTCCTCGCCCACCGGACGGTGCCGTGAAGGTGGCCGACCTGCTGACCCAGCCCGAGCTGCTCGCCGACATCCTGGCCCGCCATGCCCGACGTTGGCGCAGCACGGAGATGCGGGCCGTGGCCTCGGCCTGGAGCCTGAGCTACCTGTGGGCACTGCTGCCACCGGTCGTGGCAGCCGCCAGCGTGCTGCAACACGGCTTCCCCGTGGATCCGGCACGGATGTGGCTGAGCCTGGACGAAGACGGCGAGCCCCTGCGGTTTCACATTCTGGACGAAGGACACCCCTGGCCCGGCACGGACGCGGCCACGCGGTTTGCCCCCCTGGTCTGGACCCATCTTCTGCCATTGGTGACGGCACTGAACCGCCAAGCGCGGGTGCCCGCCAAGATCCTGTGGGGCAATGCCGCGCGCCACATCGAATCGGTCCTCGATGAGGCGCTGATCCTCACGGGCCAGGCGCCGCACATCGCCGAAGACCTCGCACACTTGCTGCACTGCCCGAGCTGGCCAGGCCATGCGCGCAATCCTTTGCAGGGCGTGCAGCGCCAGGTCATCCACATCGACAAAGGCCAGACTGAACGCATCACCCTGCACCAGCAATGCTGCCTGTACTACCTGCTGCCAGATGAAGGCTATTGCGGCGCCTGCCCCTTGGCACCGCAATACCGCAAGCTCAAGGACGCAGCACCTCCCGAGTGAAGGCCGGGTCGCGGGCGATGTCGGCTTCACGAAAAGGAAAGCGAAGCCATGCCTGACGCGCGTAGCGTGCCACCGGCCCCGCGCCTGCGCCTTGCGGGGTCAGCGCCGACTCCTGCTGACCATGGGCCAGCAGGGTGTGCGCGTGAACGCCCCGCGGCCCGAAGTGCACGACTTGCAGATAGCTGTTGGCCTGGACTTGGGGGCCCATCGAGAGCGCGCCCGGCTCCTTGCAGGCGATCACGAAATAGCCGGCCTCATGGCATCCACCATAAAGCGGCAAGGTGCCGCCCCGGGCATCCACATGGCGTTGCTCGACCACGGGCGCATCCAGGGGCCAGCCGCGGCGGGCGAAGTCGGCCACGGTGTCGGACAGGGCCCGGGCCACACGCGGGTCACCAGCATTCGGCAAGCCCGGCGTGTCCAGGGGGGCCTTGGCCGAGAAGGGTCTGCGGTAGAACTCATCGGCGGGGATGCTGTCCTCCAGCCTGGCCCAGAAGGCATCCCACAACAAGGCGCCACGGTCGTGGGCCTGGGCGGTGTCAGGCCAGCGTCGCAGGGTGCCGCAGGCGACCACCAGGTTCGGCGCGGTGGGCGCTTGGCAAACCTGCTCAAGCAGTGGTCGCTTGAAGCGTTCCGCCGAATGAGCGCGCGGGACCAGCGCTTGCCGCATCAACCGCCGACCCAGGGCCTGCGCGGACCGGGGACCGCCATCGGGCTTCAGCAGTGACAAGGCCATCTCGTGGCCCAGTTGCCCGCGCAGGCTCAGGGCCTGCCGCTCCGCGCCCATCACCAGGGGATAGCCTTCCAAGGGCTGGCGTGCATTGACGAGCCAGTGGCTGTCGTTCATGTTGGCCACGTAGTCTTCACGCAGCAAGGTCGGCATGGCGCTGGCGGGCAGGGCACCGGCTTGCGTTGCGCCCGGATCGCTCGGCCAGTCGCAGCTTGAGCGGCGGCCATCCAACACGGGCGTCAACATATCGGCCGCCCCGAAGGCTTGGCTCAATGGCGAGGCGCAGCCGGCCCGCCATGCGTCAAGCACATGGGGCACGGCGCCGATCTCGCTGTACCAGACACGCCCGTCGCCACGGCCAATGGCGGCGGTGTTCACCCAAGGCATGGCGGCATCGCGCCGCTGGATGGCGATGAAATCATCCAGTGAACGGGCCCGCCCCCAATCCATGAAGTTGCGGTAGATGCGGAAGTTGTCGGCATTGATGTCGCGGATGGCCAGTGCACGAGCGTGGCTCCAGCCGAAGGCTGGTGCGCGGTCGCCCAAATCCAGCACCGGCCCGAAACGTGTGCGGTACAAGGTGCGCGAGGCAGACAGGGTTGCGCCACGTTCGTCCTGCCAAGTCACGGTCAACACGGTTGGACGCATGGGCTCGAAGGCGCCGTCCACCTCGTAGCGCGTGGGATTTTGCGGATCAAGCTTCAGCTCGAACAGGCCAAATCGGCGGGCCCTGGACACCGTGTGGCTCCAGGCGATCTGCGCGTTGAAGCCGATCATGACCACCGGTATGCCCAGGAAGGACACACCGGCCACATTGAGTTGCCCCGGGATGGTGAGGTGCATCTGGTAGTAGCGGTCGGGGCCACCCCAATACCAGTGCGGGTTGCCCAGCAGCACCGCGCCGTTTTCGCCTGTGGCTTGGCGGCCCAAGGCGATCATGTTGCTGCCCAGGCCATCCTGATCGCCCACACCGCGGGCCAGCTTGGCCTGCAGATCGGCCATCCCAGCCTCACTGGCAGGTGGCGCAGGCAGGTCGTTGCTGACTGGGGGGCGAGCGTTCACGATCTCGGGGATGAAGCGCGCATAGCCCGCGGCCAGATGGGTTGCATAAAGTCGCCGATAAAGATCGTCGGCCGTGATGTGGCGCAGCCAGGGCGCCTGCGAGCAAACATGCCGGCGCGCGGCGGACGGTCGGGTTTGCCACTGGACTTCATCGAGGTAGCGGTTGTAGCCCTGCGCAAAGCCTTCCATCAGCGCATCGAACTCGGCCGTCTGCGCTTGTCGGTAGCGCGCCACCAGCGCGGCATCCGCAAAAGCCAGAAAGAAAAAGTCCAGATCGAGGTTCCTGGCCTGGCCAAACGTGGACGGCCTGTCGGGGCGTGCCTGCGGGCCAAAAAATTGGGATCGCCGGCCTTCGAAAGTCACGAAGGCCTCCCCCAATGTGCAAAGGGCATCCTGTGCCTGCGCATGGCCCACGCCAAAGCCAAGGTCGCGCCAGTTGCCTGCGCGCACGTGCGCGATGCCATCGGTCGTGCGGCGAACCTCCAGGGCTTGCTTGGCGGCGGCTGCGTGGCCGGATGACGCCAACAGGGCCAGGGCCGCCAAGGCCATTCCGAACTTGCGTTGCATGCAGTCTCCAGTGTTTGTCTGCTGCCCCCTTGCCACTCAGACGTTTTGGCAGCGCAGGAATTCAACTGAACATTTGCAAGCCTGGTTCGTCTTGATCACACGGAGGGCGGCGTCTGCCACCTTCCCACCTTCAAGCCAAACCGCGAGGAAACGCCATGCCCATCGAATCGACCCTGCCCCTGCGCAACTGGGGTTCGTTCGTGTCACGTCCGGACGGACTGGCGCTGAAAGTGGTGCGCGACGGGCAAGCCCTTTTGATTGGCCCACCCGGCGATGCCCGGCTGAGCCGATGGGCCCTGCGCGCGCAAGGCGAAGCGCTCTGGCTGGAAGCCGAGGACTTGCAAGCGGCGCCTCCCGGCGACACCCACTGGCTGGCGGCGCTGGAGGCCGCGTTCATGCACCACCCTGGGCATGCCCATGTGCAACTGGGTTCCACCCTGCCCTGGCCTGTGCCGCTGTTGCGGTCGGGCACCATCGTGCCTGGCGGCGAAGGCCGGGCCAGCGTGGCCCGCGAGGCGCTGTGGCAAATACCCCGCCTCTGGCACGCGCTCAGCGCCGATTCCTGCCCCCTGCAATACACGCTGACGCAAGGCCGCCGCCATCCACGCCGTGCGCCCAAGCCCAGCGGGACCGTCTATCAACGGCACATCCCCTGGCTGGACCAGACCTTGTCGCTGCGCACCATCGACATCGCGCAGGACCTGCCGCTCTTCCACCGCTGGATGAACGACCCGGAGGTCTCCCGTTTCTGGGAAGAAGAAGGCGACCTGGCCAAGCACCGCGCCTACCTGGAAGCCATCCAGGCCGACCCGCGGGTGACCGGGCTGATCGGCTGCTTCGATGGCGAGCCTTTCGGCTACTTCGAGGTGTACTGGGCCAAGGAAGACCGCATCGCGCCGTACTACGACGTGGCCGACTTCGACCGCGGCTGGCATGCCCTGGTGGGCGAGGCCCGCTTTCGTGGCAAACCATTCCTGACGGCCTGGATGCCCTCCATTTCGCACCACCTTTTTCTGGACGATTGCCGCACCCAGCGCATCGTCATCGAGCCGCGCATCGACAACCAGAAAATGATCCACAGCCTGGGGCGCTGCGGTTACGCCCACCTGAAGGCTTTCGACTTCCCGCACAAGCGGGCGATGTTGGGGATGTTGCTGCGCGAACGCTTTTTCAACGAAGCACTGTGGATTCCGCAGCCCTGATCCACGCCCACCCACCGAGGACAACACCATGCAAATCCATGACCTGATCGGCATTGGCTTCGGCCCGTCCAACATCGCGCTGGCCATCGCGCTAGAAGAAAAGCGCGAGGCGGGCGAGCCCGTCGATGCCCTGTTCATCGAGAAACAACCCAGCTTTGCGTGGCACAAGAACATGCTGCTGGATGGCGCGCACATGCAGATCTCCTTCCTCAAGGACCTGGCCACGCTGCGCAACCCCGCCAGCCGCTTCACCTTCCTGAACTACCTGCACCAAAAGCGCCGCCTGCAGGACTTCATCAACCTGAAGACCTTTTTCCCGAGCCGCCAGGAGTTCAGCGACTACCTGTCGTGGGCAGCTGCGCAGTTCGAAGGTGCCTGCGCCTACGGAGAAGATGTGTTCGAAGTGCTGCCCGAGCGGCGTGGCAACGATGTCGCCTTGCTGCGCGTGCGTTCGCGCGACAGCCACCAGGTCGTGCATGAACGCCTGACCCGCAACCTGGTGGTCAGCGTGGGCGGCATGCCCAATGTCCCCGCCTGCTTCGCCCACTTGAGGCACGACGGGCGCGTCTTCCATTCCAGCAACTATCTGCAGGAAATCGCACGCCACCCCAAGGCCCAACGCATCGCCGTGGTGGGCGCGGGCCAAAGTGCCTCGGAGATTTTCATGGACCTGCATGGGCGGCCCAACGGCCCCCAGGTCGACCTGATCATGCGGGCACGCTCGATCAAGCCTTCGGACGACAGCCCCTTCGTCAACGAGATCTTCAATGCCGATTTCATCGACTTCGTCTACAGCCGTCCGGACCAGGAACGCGCCGCCTTGCTGGACGAGTTCTGGCACACCAATTACGCGGCCCCTGACCTGGCCTTGATCGAGAAGATCTTCGATGTCTTCTACCAACAAAGGGTGACGGGCATTGAGCGCCATCGCTTCCTGCGGCGCCACGAGGTGATGAGCGCGCGCGCTTCTGAAGAAGGCATCCACATGACCTTGGTGGACATGAATGCCCAACGCGAAAGCAGCGTGACTTATGACGCCGTGGTGTTGGCGACAGGTTATGCGCGAGATCGCCACAAGACCCTGCTGGCCCCCATCGCGCCATGGCTGGACGACTTCAAGGTGGACCGCCAGTACCGCTTGCGGAGCCATGCCAACTTCCTGCCATCCGTGTTTTTGCAGGGCGCCTGCGAATCCAGCCACGGCTTGAGCGACACGCTGCTGTCGGTGACGGCCTCGAGGACAGGTGAGATCGGCGATGCGTTGTTGGCTTCAGGGTGGCCTTCGCGTGCAAGCGACACAACAAGCCTGAGCTATAGTTATTAACAAGAATCATTCTCGTTTGTATTTACATCATGTTGCATTCACGTCGTTTCAAGGCATTGTCTTCCTCCTCCCTGCCCAGGCGGAATCTTGGTTTTTTGTTGGTTCAAAGCACCCTGATCGGACTGGCTTTCGGGTCCGGAGTTCGCGCGCAGGAGGCGTCTGACAAGGTGGATGCCAGGCTGCCAGAGGTAACCGTGACAGGCAAAAGGGATGCGGAAACCGCTACGGGTCCGGTGAATGGCTATGTGGCCAAGCGCAGCGCCTCAGGCACCAAGACCGATTCGCTGATCAGCGAAACACCGCAATCGATTTCCGTGGTCACCCGGAACCAGATGAAGGCACAGGGTGTACAGACCGCCGAGCAGGCGCTGCGCTACACAGCAGGCGTGATGACAGAGGTCACGGGCTACGACCTACGCTACCAGTCAATGGTGGTTCGCGGCTTTGCACCAACGGTATACCGTGACGGTATGCGTACCTTCGCATCTGGTAGCTTTGGCGACTGGCAGGCAGATCCTCAAGGCCTGGAGCGGGTTGAAGTGCTCAAGGGTCCTGCATCGGTGCTTTACGGCCAGGGCGCACCTGGCGGCATCGTCAACCAGGTGAGCAAGCGCCCTCAGGTTGATCAAATCAACGAGATCGGCATGTCGGTGGGCAATCACGACCGCTACGAGGCGAGTTTCGATCTGGGCGGCAAGTTTGATCAAGATGGCACTTTGTTGTTCCGTATCAATGGATTGGTGCGCGACAGCAAGACGCAGACCGACTACAGCCAGGACAACCGCGTGTTCCTGGCTCCGTCCCTGTCGTGGCGTCCGTCGGCGCAAACTTCGGTGACTGTGCTGGCCGACGTGACCCGTGATCGGGCAACCCCAAAAAGTTGGTGGCCAACGCTGGCCCTGATTCAGTCAAATCCAAAAATTCCCGTCAACCGTTTTGCGGGTGAGCCCGGCTTTGATCATTACAACCGTGACATGGCTTCATTGGGCTACCTGATTGAGCACAAGTTCAATGAAACGTGGACCGTGCGCCAGAATGTCCGCTACTCGGATTTCAGGCTGAATTACCAGCATTTGTATGGTGATTCATGGACAAACTCGGACATGACGGACATCGTGCGTGGCAGCTTGCTTTCTCGCACCAAGGGGCGCGCGCTGACGGTGGACAACCAGGCAGAGGTGAGCCTGAACTGGGGCATCTTTAAACAAAAGATCCTGCTGGGCCTGGACACCCAACGTTTCACAGGCATCGAAGACCTCGGATTTGGCAACGCGCCGATTCTGAACGTTTACAACCCGGTCTATGGCCTCGCGGTGGACCCCATCGTGACCAACCCGAATACCAGCAAGCTGCGTCAAGCCGGGCTGTATGCGCAGGACCAGATGCGCCTTGGGGCCTGGGCCATGAACGTGGGCCTGCGCCATGATCGCACCGCCACGTTTTATAGCGATGGCGATGTCTATGAGAACAAGAATGCCAAGACCACTTACAACCTTGGCGTTTTGCGCACCTGGGACAATGGGATCTCCCCCTACGCCAGCTATTCGACCTCGTTCGAGCCCGGCAATGTGTTTGACCGCACCGTCTCGGGCGAGCACCTCAAACCTGAATCAGGTCAACAGATCGAACTCGGCGTGAAGTACCAGCCTCGCGGCACCGACCTGCTTCTCACCGCCTCGGTGTTTGACCTGAAGAAGCAAAACGTCACAACCGATGATCCGAACGACACTGCGGATGCGGTGATTCAAACCGGAGAAGTTCACGTCAAAGGCCTGGAGTTGGAAGGATCCACCTCGCTGGGCCGCCAGTTGGACTTGATCGCCAGCTACACATACCTGGTTCCCAAGGTCAGCCGCAGCAACAATGGGGACGTGGGCCACCAACTGGACCAGACCACTCGCAACACGGCCAAGGTCTGGTTGGACTACAAGTTCTCGGGCAGCGTGCTAGGGGGCTTGAGCATTGGTGGTGGCGTTCGCTATGTGGACAAGGTCCTGGCGGCGTATGACGGCGATGTGGCGTACTACAACCCGTCCTACACCGTGATCGATGCGGCAATCCACTACAAGACAGGCCCGATCACCCTGGCCTTGAATGCCGCTAACCTGACAGACAAGGCCTACGTGGCCAACCGCGCTCAGTTCTATGGACAAGGCCGCGTGCTGCGGGCTTCACTGGCCTATAACTGGTAGTAGGCAGCAATGGCGCTTCACCCTGACTTGGAAGCATTTCTGGAGTTGGTCAATTCGGGCGATCGTCCCGCGATGAACCAGGTGGGCGTCGCGCAAGCACGAGCTGACTACAATGCATCAACCCTGGCGCTGGACGCACCAGGCGCCGCGCCGGACAGCGTGCAGAACCTGACCTTGCCTTGCCGTGATGGCGCCTTGATCAAGGCACGCTTGTACAAGACCAAACCGGTTGGCGCGGCAGCCCTGCCCGTTCTGCTGTACTTCCACGGCGGCGGCTACACCGTCGGTGGGCTTGAATCCCACGACTCGCTGTGTGCGGCGATCGCCGTGAACACGCCCTGCGCGGTGCTGGCCGTGGACTACCGGCTGGCACCGGAGCACCGCTTTCCGGTGGCCTTCCACGATGCCGAGGATGCCTTGCGGTGGTTGCAATCCCAAGGCCCATCGCATGGCCTGGACACGCGGCGCATCGCGGTGGGTGGTGACAGTGCGGGTGGCACCTTGGCCACCGCCTTGACCATCGCCACGCGCGAAACCGGGGCCGAGCAGCCTTGCCTTCAGGTGCTGCTGTACCCTTGCACCCTCGGCCACCAGGACAGCGCTTCACACCAGCGCTTCGCCACTGGCCACCTGCTGGAAGCGACGACCCTGCGCTGGATGTACGCCAACTATTTGCGCAGCAACGAGGACCGCACTGACTGGCGTTTCGCCCCCCTTCAGGCCACCGACCTTCGTGGGGTGGCACCGGCATTCATCGCCTTGGCCGACCATGATCCGCTGCTGGACGAAGGCTTGGCATACGCGGATCGGCTGCGGCACGAAGACGTGACCGTGCAGCTCAAGGTCTATGAAGGCATGGTCCATGACTTCGCCCGACTGGGCAACATCGTGGACGAAGCCGATCAGGTGCGAGCGGACATTGCTCAGGCGCTGGCCAGCGCTTTTCATCATCACACAGCAGCTTGAACGCAAGGCCGTGACTGGCTGACGATGATCGCCCCCAGTTCATCCAGGCATTGATCAAGCAGGCGTTCGACTGTTCCAACCTCATACAGCGCCTGGCTGAAGCGGCAGCGCCAAGACAGCCGGCTCTCTTCATCAATGCTGACGATGAATTGCAAACGATGGCTCAAAGGGGCCTGATCGCTCCAGGGCTGTCCGCTGAACTCTGACGCCAATTCCCCCAGGTCGGCCTGTCCGCCAGCGCGGCCCAGGTAGCTGAAGGCCACGCTGGCAGTTGTGCTCGCCAGTCGCTCCCGCACCTGCTGGCTGCCCAGGTGGCGCAGCACACCATGGCCGATGCCTTGGTTGGGCACCTGCCGCAAAAGGGTGTGAACCGCACTGACCGTGTCGCGGGCGTCGGCTTGCCCCACAGCAAGCTTGACCGGGTAGATGCTGGTGAACCAGCCCACGGTGCGGCTCAGGTCCAGTTGGGCGACATCGCTTTCGCGGCCATGGCCCTCAACGTCAATCACCAGCTTGGGCAGGTGGGTCCAGCGGTGGATGGCGCGGCCAAGGGCCGACAGCAGGAGCGTGTCGATACCCGTGCCGTGGACGGCAGTGGCCTGTTGACGCAATCGGTCTGTGAATCGCGCATCGAGCAGGCGTGTGGCCACGTGCGCATCGCGGTTCAGATTGGCTGGCGCGGGATGGTCACAGGGCACCTCGGTGGCCTCGTCTGTTTGCGCCTCCCAGAAGGGCATCTCTTGCATCAAGGCAGGGGATTGCGCCATGGCCAGCAACTGCGCCGACCACGCCTGGAAGCTGGCCGTGGCGACCGGCAAGGCCACTGGGCGGCCATCACCCAGCGACCGGTAGGCTTGTTGCAGGTCTTCCAGCAGGATGCGGCCTGAGATGGCATCGCTGACCAGGTGGTGTGCCGCCATGAACAGGCGCGCGCTGCCGTCAGGCAAGGTGATGTGCAGCACGCGCCAGAGCGGGCCTTGTGCCAGGTCCAGGCTGCCATGTGCGGCCTGGCACAGGGCCTCGATGTCAGCAGGACCGGAGGCCTGGCGTGACCACAGTGGAGCCGCGAAGCCATGCGGGTCGGCCAGGCTGGCTGTCCAGTTGCCATCGTCCCCTCGCTGGAAGCGCAAGTTCAAAGCATCGTGGTGGCGCGACAGCATGCCCAGCGCCTGAGCCAGCGCGTGGAGGTCCATTGGGCGGTCGAGCTTCAGCAGCACCCCCTGGTTGAAATGGTGCGGCTGAGGATGCTGCTGCGCGAAAAATCGGGCCTGGCCAGGCGTCAAGACCAACTGCCCATCGGGCAAGGCGGACACGGCCTGCGTCGGCAGGTGGATGTTCGGCTGGAGCTTTTCGACCAGGGCCGCGATGGTCTGGTGGCGCATCAGATCACGCAGGCGCAGCTCGAAGCCCAATGCAGCGTTGCGAACCTTGGAAACCACTTGCAGGCTGAGGATGGAATCGCCCCCCAGCTCAAAGAAGTTGTCAGTGATGCCTACACGCTCGGTGCGCAGCACCTGGGCCCAGATGTCGGCCAGCCGTTGCTCGGTGGCATTGCGCGGCGCCACATGCCTGTTGACAAACTGGTCGGTCTGACCAGGCGCGGGCAATGCCGCTCGGTCGAGCTTGCCGCTGGGCAGCACCGGCATCTGGGCGATGACGAGCACGTGCGACGGCACCATGTAGGCCGGCAAGGATTCTCCCAATTCCTGTTTGATGCGCCCGGGCATCAAAGCGGTATCGGTGCCAAGGGCTGCCACCACGTAGGCCACCAGGCTTCGGCCAGTGTCGGCCTCGTGCACCGTGACCGTGGCCTCCTGCACGCCCTGACAGGCCCGCACACGGGCGATGACCTCGCCCAGTTCGATGCGAAAGCCCCGGATCTTGACCTGCTGGTCGGCGCGACCAACGTACTCGACGTTGCCGTCGCCCAGCCAGCGCACCAGGTCGCCGGTGCGGTACAGGCGCCCGCCCCCTTCGCCGAAAGGATCGGCCACGAAGCGCTCGGCGCTCAAACCAGGACGGTGCAAGTAGCCGCGGGCCAGGCCTTGGCCGCCGATGTACAGCTCGCCCACGGTGCCGATGGGCACCAGGCGCAGTTCATCGTCGAGCACGTAGGCGTCGCGGCTGCCGACCGGCCTGCCGATGGGCGCGTAGGCGCAGTCGATGGCCTGGCTGGCGGGGGCCTTCCAGATCAGCGGGGTCACCACGGTTTCGGTGGGACCGTAGCCGTTCAGCATGAAGCGCGGCCGCAAGGTCTGGCGCACCAGGTCGTAGGAAGCCTTGGGCATGGCTTCGCCACCAAAGACCAGCACCTCGATGGGCAGCACGTCATCACGCCCCACGGCCCACTCTGCCAGTTGGCCCAGGTAGGCCGGCGGGAAGGCGACGTGGCTGACACCATGGCGCTGCAGCACGCGGTAGGTTTGCTCCGCGGTCCACAGCTCGGGGTCGCGCAGGACCAGCGAGGATCCCATGGTCAAGGCCGTGAGCCAGCGTTCGTGGGCACCGTCGAAGGAGAAGGACATGAACAGCAATTCGCAGGACTGCGGGCCCATGCCATAGATCTCGCCCGTGGCACGGCAGTGCATGGCCAGCGGGCCGTGTTCGACGGCCACACCCTTGGGCAGTCCGGTGGAGCCTGAGGTGTAGATCACGTAGGCGAGACTGCGCAAGCCCACGGGCACATCGGGATTGGTCTCGGGATGGCCAGCGAGGCTCAGGGTGTCCAGGGTCAGGACCCGCACGTGGGCGGGCAGCTTCAGCTTGGGCAGCACGCTGGTCTGCGTGATCAGCAGCGACAGTCCGCTGTCCTGGACCATGAAGGCCAGACGATCGACCGGGTAG
The DNA here is from genome assembly GCF_918741295.1 of Aquabacterium sp. CECT 9606. Taxonomy (GTDB): domain Bacteria; phylum Pseudomonadota; class Gammaproteobacteria; order Burkholderiales; family Burkholderiaceae_C; genus Aquabacterium. The sequence goes on along the minus strand of NZ_CAKKNB010000003.1, from coordinate 7,750 downwards.
TCGGGGTCCATGGGCACATAGGCCGCGCCGGCCTTGAGCACGGCCAGCAGGGCCACGATCATGTCGAAGGAACGGTCGAGCGCGACGCCGACGCGGTGCTCCCAGGTCACGCCTTGCTGGCGCAATTGGTGAGCCAGGTGGTTGGCGCGTGCGTTCAGCTCGGCGTAACTCATGGTCGCCTCGCCCATGCGCAAGGCGATGTCCTCGGGCCGGGTGGCGGCATGGTGTTCGATGTGCTGGTGGACCAGGCGCTGGGCAGGCGACGGCACAGCAGGTCTGGCCTGGGCATCGCAGCCCAGGGCCAGCAAGGCCTGCTGTTCCTCGCGCGGCAGCCAGGCCAGTTCGCCCAGGCGGCGTTGCTCGCCATCGTGCGCAAACTGTGCCAGCAGGCTTTCCATCTGGGCACGCAAGTCCGTGGCCATGCTGTCGGGCAACTCGCGCTTGCTGTAGCAGTACTCGATCTCCAGGGTGTCCTGCACCATGACCTGCAGGTCCATGGCGTAGCCGGTCAGCGACTGGGTGGCCACCTCGCCGAAGCGCAAGCCCAGGCGTTCGGTGTCGAGCAGCGCTTCGGCGATGGGGTGGTTCTCGAACACGAGGATGCTGTCGAACAGCGGCCGGCCGGACGAGCCTTGCCAGCGCTGGATGTCGGCCAGGGCCGTGTGTTCGTACTCGCGCAACTGCAGGTTGAGGGTCTGCAGTTCACGCAGATGCTCGCCCAGGGGCTGCGACGCGCGGTGCCGCACGGGCACCGGGATGGTGTTGATGAACAGGCCCAGCATGTCCTGCGAGCCATTCAGGCTGGGCGGGCGGCCCGCCACCGTGGCGCCGAACACCACCGTGCTTTTGCCGGTGAAACGCTGCAGGCTCAAGGCCCAGGCGGCCTGAACCACGGTGTTGATGGTCACGCGTGCTTGTCTAGCGAAGGCTTTCAGGGCCTGGGTCTGGGCGGCCGACAGCCGCGAGTAGATCTTGCCGTAGCCCGTGGCGCCCTGCGGGGCGCGGGCGGCCTCGGCCAGCAGCGTGGCGCCTTCGGCGTCGCGCAAGGTGTGGCGCCAGAAGGCTTCGGTGGCGGACGCGTCCTGCGCCTGGAGCCAGCGAACATAGTCACCATAGCCTGGGCCGGCGTCGGGCAAGGCTTCGCCGGCATAGCTTTGCAGCCACTCACCCATCAGGCGGGCCTCGCCCCAGCCGTCCAGCAGCATGTGGTGCTCAGTCCAGATCAGCTGGTGGCGGTTTTCGTCCAGGCGGACCAGGGTGACCCGCGACAGTGGCGGGGCCAGCAGGTCGAAGCCGCGCTTGAGTTCTTCGTCGGCCAGGGCAGCCAAGCGTGCGGGCACGTCGGCCTGGCCACGCCAGTCCAGTTGGGTGAGGGACGTGATGGCGGCATCGGCCCTGCGGCGCACGATCTGGACGGCCCGCTCCATGCCGGGCTGCCAGATGAAAGCCGTGCGCAGGATGGGATGGCGCTGCACCATCGCGCGCCAAGCGGATTCCAGGCGCCGAGGGTCCAGGCCTTGCACGTCCAGGCTGCGCTGGTTGACGTACAGGCCCGAACCGGCCGACTCGATGGTGTGGAAAAGCATGCCCTCTTGCGTGGGCGACAGCGGATAGGCGTCTTCGATGTCGGCCTCGCTCAAGGCGAGTCGCTGGATGAGTTCGGCAGACAGGTGGTCGCTCAGGCGGCCGATGGCGCGGGGCGTGGCCTGATGTGCCACTGACGCGTGCGCTTGATCCTCTTCGCGCTGCACCACCTGGGCCAGGTCGATGATGCGCTGGCGTTCGAACATCTGCCGGGGCGTGAGCTGCCAGCCGGCGCGGCGCGCTTTGGCCACGATTTGCAGGCTGAGGATGGAGTCGCCGCCAAGCTCGAAGAAGTTGTCTTGCCGGCCGACGCGGGCGATGCCCAGGACCTCGGCCCAGATGGCAGCCAGGGTCTGCTCGACCTCGCCTTGCGGGGCCTCGTAGTGGTCCTCGTACCCTGCCCTGTCCGGCTCGGGCAGCGCCTTGCGGTCGACCTTGCCGTTGGGGTTCAGGGGCAAGCGCTCCAGCACCACGATCACACCAGGGACCATGTACTCGGGCAAGGCTCGGGCCAGGCTTTGGCGCAGCGTGGCGTTGTCCAGGCTGTGGCCTTCCTGAGGCGAGACATAGGCCAGCAGGCGGGCACCGCTGGCTGCGGTTTGGGCAACCACGACGGCCTCGCGCACCTGCGGCTCGGCCAGCAACTGCGCTTCGATCTCGCCCAGCTCGATCCGGAAGCCCCGGATCTTGACCTGGTGGTCGATGCGGCCCAGGTACTCGAGCTGGCCCTGCGCGCTCCAGCGCACCAGGTCGCCGGTGCGGTACAGGCGCCCGCCCTCCTCGCCCGTCTCGGTGAATGGGTTGGCCACGAAGCGCTCGGCACTCAAGCCCGGTCGGTTGAGGTAGCCGCGCGCCAGCAGTTCGCCGCCGATGCACAGCTCGCCGGCCACGCCCACGGGCACGGACTGCAGGTTGGCGTCCAGCACATGCAGCTGCCGCCCGGCCAGCGGGCTGCCAATCGGCATCTGCGCTGGCGCTGGCAAGCTGCCCCGTACATAGGGGCCGCAGTCCAGCACGGTGGCGGTGACCGTGGCCTCGGTGGGGCCATAGGTGTTGAGCAGCTTGATGTGGCCCAGGCCGGCGTCGCGCCAGGCTTTGAGGCCTTCGGGCGGCATGGCTTCGCCGCCCGCGTGCACCTGGCGCAGGGCACCGTAATCTCGCGGGGCTTGGCGGGCGAAGTCCTGGGCCAGCAGGAACCAGTAGGCGGTGGTCAGGTCGGCCACGCTGATGCGCTTGTCGATCAGCGCTTGGTAGAAGGTCTCGCTGTCCCACAGTTGAGGGCCGCGCAACACGATGGCGGCCCCGGCGCACAAGGTGGGGTAGACCTGTTCGATGAAGCCGTCGAAGTTCAAGGTGGCGAACTGCAGCATGCGGTCTTCGGGCGTGAGGCCGAAGAAGCCGATGGACACCTGGGCGTGCTCGGCCAGGGCCTGGTGCGAGATGCCCACGCCCTTGGGTTGGCCGGTCGAGCCGGAGGTGTAGATGATGTAGGCCAGTTGGTGGCCGTGCACGGGCACGATCGGGTCGTGGTCGTGGTGGGGACTGACATCGGCCAGTGCATCGATCGCCAGCACGGGCACCTCGCTGGGCGGCAGGCTGGCCAGCAAAGCGGTCTGGGTGAGCACCAGTTGCAAGCCGCTGTCGTCCACCATGTAGGCCAGACGATCGGGCGGGTACTCCGGGTCCAACGGCACATAGGTCGCACCGGCTTTGAGGATGGCCAGCAGGCCCACGATCATCTCCACCGAACGCGCCACGGCGATGCCCACGCGCGATTCGGGCCGCACGCCTTGGGCGATCAGGCGGTGGGCCAGTCGGTTGGCTCGACGGTTGAGTTCGAAGTGGCTGAGCACCTGGTCCTCGAAGACCAGAGCCGTGGCTTGCGGCCTCAAGCTCGCTTGGCGGGCGATCGTCAGGTGCACCGGGTCCAGCCCCGCATGGCGCTCGGGGTTGGTGCCCCACGCTTGCAGTTGCGACTGTTCTTGCTGGTTGAGCAGCGGCACATTGCCCAAGGTCTCGTCGGGGTTCCGAGCCAGGGCCTGAAGCATGGCCTGGTAGTGACCCGCCAGACGCTTGATGGTGTCCGGCTCGAACAGGTCGGCGGCGTAGGTCAGGCGCACACCCACCACACCGTCGGGACGCTCGATGGTGTCCAGCATCAGCTCGAAGCGCGAGTCGGTTTCGGAAGCGCCCAGATCGAAGCCTTCAGCCGTGAGGCCAGGCAGTTGCTGGCGGGGCTGGTAGTCCTCTTGCTGGTGGTTGATCAGCACCTGGAACAAGGGGTTGGCGCTGAGCCCCCGCTCGGGCTTGAGCACGTCCAGCAAGGTGTCGAAGGGCAGGTCCTGATGCGCCTGCGCTTCGAAGACCGTGTCCTGGGTCTGCTGGAGCACGGCCTTCAAAGGCAGGTGCGCTTGCAGACGGGTGCTGAGCACCTGGGTGTTCACGAAAAAGCCGACGACGCCCGCGGTTTCCGGGCGCTGGCGATTGGCGACCAAGGTGCCCACGCGGATGTCGGGTTGCCCGGTGTAGCGGTGCAGCAGCGCCTGCAAGCCGGCCAGCAAGGCCATGAACAGCGTGCCACCCTGGGCCTGCACGGTTTGCTTGAGTTCACGCACCAGCGGCGCGGGCAACTCGAAGCCATGCTTGGCAGCCCGGTGGCTGGCCACCGCCTGGCGAGGGTGATCGGTCTGCAATTGCAGCACGGGATGTTCGCTGCCCAGCTTGGTTTGCCAGTAAGCCAGCTGGCGGGCCTGCTCGCCGGCTTCCAGCCAACTGCGTTGCCAGACGGCGTAATCCGCATACTGGATCGGCAGGGGCGCCAGCGTCGGCACCTGGCCCTGAACGCGGGCCCGGTACTGGGCGCTGAACTCGTCCACGATGACCTGCATCGACCAGCCGTCCGAGATGATGTGGTGCATGACCACCACCAGCAGGTGTTCTTCATCGGCCAGGCGGATCAGGCTCACGCGCAGCAGTGGGCCTTGCGCCAGGTCGAAGGGCGTCTGGTTAACTAAGATGGCGGCGGCCAGGGCCTGCGCATCCCGCGCGGGCCCGGGCGCGACCGCGCGCAGGTCGGTCAAGGGAATGCTCAGTTGGCTTTCGGGTGCGATGCATTGCTCGGCCAAACCATCTTCATGCGCACGGAAGGTGGTCCGCAAGGACTCGTGGCGCGCCACCAGAGCCTGGAAGCTGGCCTGAAGCGCGGCCACGTCCAGGCAGCCTTGCAGCCGCAGGGCTCCGGGAATGTGGTACGCCGTGCCTTGCGGATCGAGCTGCCAAAGGAACCATTGGCGTTGCTGGGCGGGCGACAGCGGCAAGCCCTGCCGGTCGCCCGCAGAGACGATCGGCAGCAGCCCGAAATCGACGCCCTGGCGGCGCAGCGCCTCCAGGAAATCCTTCTGCTTGGCCTTGGGCAACGCTGCATAGCGCTCGGCAATCAGTCTTTTCTTCTGGTCCATTTTTTCATGACTCCAATGATTCAAGCAGGGCCGCCATCTCGTCGATGTCCGCGGTCTCGGTGGCCTGGGCCTGGACGCGCTGGCTGTGCAGGGCCGCGCTGATGCCCTGCAGCGAAGGCTGCTCAAAATAGGTTTTAAGGGGCAACCGGGTCGACAGCGCCTCCTGGGCCTTGGCCTGAACCTGCAGCACCGCCAGCGAGTGCCCACCAAGCTCAAAGAAGTTGTCTTGCCGGCCGACGCGGACGATGCCCAGGACCTCGGCCCAGATGGCGGCCAGCGCCTGTTCGACCTCGCCTTGCGGGGCCTCGTAGTGGTCCTCGTGCCCTGCCCTGTCTGGCTCGGGCAGCGCCTTGCGGTCGACCTTGCCGTTGGGGTTCAGGGGCAAGCGTTCCAGCACCACGATCACACCGGGGACCATGTACTCGGGCAAGGCTTGGGCCAGGCTTTGGCGCAGCGTGGCGTTGTCCAGGCTGTGGCCTTCCTGCGGCGAGACATAGGCCAGCAGGCGGGCACCGCTGGCTGCGGTTTGGGCAACCACGACGGCCTCGCGCACCTGCGGCTCGGCCAGCAACTGCGCTTCGATCTCGCCCAGCTCGATCCGGAAGCCCCGGATCTTGACCTGGTGGTCGATGCGGCCCAGGTACTCGAGCTGGCCCTGCGCGCTCCAGCGCACCAGGTCGCCGGTGCGGTACAGGCGCCCGCCCTCCTCGCCCGTCTCGGTGAAGGGATTGGCCACGAAGCGCTCGGCACTCAAGCCAGGTCGGTTGAGGTAGCCGCGCGCCAGCAGTTCGCCGCCGATGCACAGCTCGCCGGCCACGCCCACGGGCACGGACTGCAGGTTGGCGTCCAGCACATGCAGCTGCCGCCCGGCCAGCGGGCTGCCAATCGGCATCTGCGCTGGCGCTGGCAAGCTGCCCCGTACATAGGGGCCGCAGTCCAGCACGGTGGCGGTGACCGTGGCCTCGGTGGGGCCATAGGTGTTGAGCAGCTTGATGTGGCCCAGGCCGGCGTCGCGCCAGGCTTTGAGGCCTTCGGGCGGCATGGCTTCGCCGCCCGCGTGCACCTGGCGCAGGGCACCGTAGTCGCGCGGGGCTTGGCGGGCGAAGTCCTGGGCCAGCAGGAACCAGTAGGCGGTGGTCAGGTCAGCCACGCTGATGCGCTTGTCGATCAGCGCTTGGTAGAAGGTCTCGCTGTCCCACAGTTGAGGGCCGCGCAACACGATGGCGGCCCCGGCGCACAAGGTGGGGTAGACCTGTTCGATGAAGCCGTCGAAGTTCAAGGTGGCGAACTGCAGCATGCGGTCTTCGGGCGTGAGGCCGAAGAAGCCGATGGACACCTGGGCGTGCTCGGCCAGGGCCTGGTGCGAGATGCCCACGCCCTTGGGTTGGCCGGTCGAGCCGGAGGTGTAGATGATGTAGGCCAGTTGGTGGCCGTGCACGGGCACGATCGGGTCGTGGTCGTGGTGGGGACTGACATCGGCCGGTGCATCGATCGCCAGCACGGGCACCTCGCTGGGCGGCAGGCTGGCCAGCAAAGAGGTCTGGGTGAGCACCAGTTGCAAGCCGCTGTCGTCCACCATGTAGGCCAGGCGATCGGATGGGTACTCCGGGTCCAGAGGCACGTAGGTGGCGCCGGCCTTGAGGATGGCCAGCAGGCCCACGATCATCTCCACCGAACGCGCCACGGCGATGCCCACGCGCGATTCGGGCCGCACGCCTTGGGCGATCAGGCGGTGGGCCAGTCGGTTGGCTCGACGGTTGAGTTCGAAATGGCTCAGCACCTGGTCTTCGAAGACCAGGGCCGTGGCTTGCGGCCTCAAGCTCGCTTGGCGGGCGATCGTCAGGTGCACCGGGTCCAGCCCCGCATGGCGCTCGGGGTTAAGGCCCCAGGATTGCAGTTGCGATCGCTCATGGTCATCAAGCACAGCCAGCGAGGCGACGGCGGCATGGCTGTCCCCCACCAAAGCTTGCAGCAGGTTCACCAAGTGCGATGCGATGCGGGTGGCCACCTCGTCGTCGATGAGCGCACGGTCGTGGCTCAGTTGCAGATCAAGGGCGTCGTCCTGCACCACCGACAAGGTCACCGGGTAGCTGGTCTCATCGCGCTTGTCCACCACGGTGGCGTGCAAGCCACCAGGCAAAGCCTCGCGCAGAACCTGATCGACGGGGTAGTTCTCGAATACCAGGATGGAGTCGAACAAGCCCTGCCCGCCCAGGCCGGCCCAGCGCTGGATCTCGTACAGCGGGGTGTGCTCGTGCTCGCGGGCGGCCAGGTTCTGCGCCTGAAGCGCGCGCAGCCACTCGCCCACGGGCTGACTTGCCTTGGGCGCACAGATCACCGGCAAGGTGTTGATGAACAAGCCCAGCATCTGCTCGGCCCCGGCCAGCTCGCTGGGACGCCCGGCCACCGTGGCTCCGAAGGCCACGGCCTCCTGCCCGCTGTAGCGTTGCAGCAGCAGCGCCCAGGCGCCTTGCACCAGGGTGTTGAGCGTGATGCGCTCGCGCTTGGCAAAGGCCACCAGGCCTTGCGTGGCCTGGGCATCGAAGCCCCGGCTTTGCACGCCATGGCCCTGTCCTGCCTCGCTCTTGGGCAAGGCGTCGACCAGGCGCGTGGGCGCGGCCAGTTGCCCCAGCTGTTCGCGCCAGTAGGCCTGGCTGGCCGAGGCATCCTGAGCTTGCAACCAACCGATGTAGTCGCGGTAGCGTCCG
>NZ_CAKKNB010000002.1 GCF_918741295.1 Aquabacterium sp. CECT 9606 | reverse complement strand
TATTCGCCTCGATGCTCCTGCACCAGACGAACGGCGCGTTCGCGTACCTCGGGGGAAAACTTGTTCGACTTGCTCATGGCTCTATCTTCTCAAGAGTTAGAGCCTCCTCAAAACCCGGGGCGGTTCAGGACCAGCTGGCTGACAAACGTCGGCCAAGCTGAATCGAAGGCGTAGCCGCTGACTGAACTTATAGAAGCCCCCGATGCGACGCCCCAGAGGATTGCGCAATAATCGACTGACTACCTAATAAGCAACAGGGAACACCGATGTCGTTCAGAGCAAACAGCCCCCTAGATGAAGGGGGTCTGCCACAAAATTGGGGGATAGACCACCTTCTCTTCTCCCTTTCTGTAGACATCTGCTGCAGCAAGATTTAACCTATAGGTTAAAATTGAAGGTTCTACAGATGTTCAGTGGACGTATTCAAGTGGGCGCTGTCGTTAAAGAAAAAAACGATGGGGGTCAGGAATGCCTTTTGCTGGAGCAGTTGTCCGACATAGAGTCTCGTTACGAGGCTAGCGGACATCGGTTGACTGCTTACTTGGAGCGGATCTCGACAGATGGAATCAGCTGCTTGAACTCAGCCCAGTTCCATCTGGTAGACAAGGCGGAGAAGATCTATGAGTTCGTTGCAGGTGACTTGAGGCTGCTCTTTTTTCAAGCATCAAGTGGGAAAGTGGTTGTTTGTACTCACTTGTTCTTGAAGAAGTCGCAGAAAACACCACTATCAGAAGTAAGCAAAGCCATTTCATGGAAGAAGCGGTACGACAGAGACGGCGCGGAATGGTTGGAGGAACTGTCATGAGCATCAAAAGTTTTAATGCCCTGTTAGCTAAATCTCGCGAGACATCGAGCTATCAAGCCGAGCGTCTGTGCGTTGACTTCCTTGCAGAACTCAATGCAGCGATGAAGAGTCAGGGGATCTCGAATTCGGAACTCGCAAGAAGGGCGGGTGTCTCACCCGCCTACATCACCAAGGTATTTCGTGGATCCTCAAACCTGTCTACAGAAACGATTGCTAAGCTGTCCCATGCAATTGGATGCAAGGCCCACCTTCACCTCGCAGGCAATGGAGCAAGTGTCCGTTGGTTTGACGTTCATGAGAGAGTCGAAAGCGCACATCCTGGACGGTCTCGAGGTTGCGCAATCGAGTTCCAAAAAATGATGAGTACCCTGGAACCCGTAAATCATGGATCGTACGATGAGCAAGAGTGTGCCTTCGGTCAAGCAGCATGAGCCTGTAATAGCTCGGAAAGTAAGGCCAGCCCCACTGCGGTTGAAAGACCTCTTCTTTCCTCGCATCCAAATCAAGGCTCTGGTGCCTGATGGCGACCCAATCAACACCTTCGCCCCTTTCCTTGAGGACGCCGAGCTTGACTTTCGATTCGAAATTCAAAAAGATGGAGCAGAGGCAACAGCTGGGATGCGGATTAAGTCCAAACCTGCTGACAAGGATCCCACCTCCGGTGTGGCATACGAAATCGACGTAGAAGTCTTTGCGGTTTTCGTGCTTGAGTCGCCAGAAGTGACTCATCCAATGGCTGAGTACTTACGAAAATTTGCAGCAGCCGCAGCACTTCTGGGAGCTATACGGGAACAGGTTGCGTTCAGCACCTCAAGGGGGCCGTGGGGGACTTTTCAAGTTCCCATTGTTTCTATGGATCTAATCGTGGGAGGCCCTCCGAGCACGAAAGAACTAGTACCGGCTAAGAAGGTCGTTAGAAAAAGTGCGAAGACCGCAAAGGCCTTAGGTAAGTAGATCCGCGCCTAGATACGCATCCAAGGGGTAACTTTGGGGGTAACTCAAAAACACGAACAGTCCAAACCCAGCATCCATGCGGGTTGCAGCCAATGTTTCGTGTGACCCCGGCCCAATAAAGCGTCCGGTAACGTCCGGAAGCATCCAGAAAGCCCTAAGAAATCAAACACTTAGGGCTTTTTTCGTCCGTAGTAATCTTGAATGGTCCGGGTAAATCGACACCAGCCTCAAGGACATCTATGGCACTTGGCGCGACTCAAAAGGGAAAGCCCGCCGAAGCGGGCCCAGGTAACGTCTGCGGCCAGACTTACTTATGAGCGTCCTTGATGGCTTCCTTGGCATCGCCAACAGCCTTCTGGGTCTTGCCTTCGGCTTGTTTGGCCAGGCCCTTGGCTTCCTGCTTATGGCTGCCCACCAGATCGCCAGCCTTCGCTTGCACCTTGCCTGCGGCGTCCTTGGCGGCGCCCTTCACTTGGTCCTTGTTCATGCAATGCTCCTAATGGTTAATGTCCACACCATTTGGCAAACAGCGCGCCCGAAAGATGCTCAGGGCCTGGCCAAGTCGCTGACGTGAAGAAAGATCTTGTGCGCTAACGTGCCGTCGCGATCTTGCGGTTGATGCGTCGAGTCGCTCAACGCCTTTTCTATCTCTTCAGTCAAGCTGGCATCGTACAAAAACCCCATTGACCAATCGGCATAGTCCCGTTTGGAAATGGGCTCGTCAAAAAGCACGGTGACTTGGCCGTGACGCTTGTCCAGCCTGATCTTGTTGGTCAAGCCGGCCAAATTTTCCGCAGTACCTTCCAGCACCTGTGCAAAATGCTGTCCCGAGTGCGCAAGGACACCAGTGACATCCAACTGCCGGTTTGACCGCTGAGACCTGAGCACGATGTCTTTCACTGTGGCGCCATCGAGCGAAGCGTCAGCGCGACTGATATAAAAAATGCGACGTAAGTTGCCCATGACTGCAAGCCCAATGGTCTATCTGATGCACAGAGGTTACCGACACGCTGGAAGCAACACAACAGTTTGAGTCGATGGCGCTTATAGCCAGAGACGCCGGCTATTTGCCAATTTCTACCGCATCTGGTGTGGGCTTCCTCCGCTCACTAGCCCGGCGCGCTGATTGCCCCGCTGCTTATCAGGCCACCCCCGACCTGTCTCCGGAGCACTGCCATGAAGAACCCCTGGACCAAGAAGAACCCCTTTATGAGCATGTGGCTTAGCGGTGCCAACGCGGCCATCGGCTCAGCGCGTGGCCGTGTCGCGGCTGAGTCGAAACGCCAGGCCAATGCAATGGTGACTGAGGGCACCAAGCAGATGATCGACCTGTGGGCCAGCGCGCTTACCTTGCCGGCCAAGCCAAAGCGCAAGCGTCGCTGACGCCATGGGAATGTCTTTCGGTGTCCGCAGGGGCAAGTTTGAAGGGCAAATGCCTGGATTCATCAGCCCCAGATCAGATCGCCGCACACAACACGCAGCTCACGCTCTGCGCCCTGCTGATGATAAAAAGCATAAGACACCGTCACGCAAGTGTGTTTGCCATGCAGCGTTCGGTAGGGCGCGGTGACCTGTACCTTCCCAGGCGCCTCAACAGCACGGCGAAAATAGGGGCGCCTTGCCCAGCAACCGCCTTCGGTGTCGCTCATGGGCTCATAGGCCAGGTGCCCGCCCCCGTTGCGGTCCTGTGCCCAGAGGGGACGGCTGATCTGATAACCCTCGGAGTTCAGCACATAGCAAAGCTCGGTCGAGGCGAGCTCCATGAATCCGCGGCAGGCTTCTTCAATGGGCCTTCCTGCGCTCAACAACACGCCAGTGTTGCCAATCGCATTGAGGTAGGGCGACAGCTGCAGCCGCTGAGCCTTCGCCTCGTCCTTGCGACGTTGGCTCAAGCCGGTGTAAAGGCTGGTCAGCGATTCGGGCGCATGGCCATCCGGCATCATCGCGAGCTGGGGGCGCCCAAAGTAATAGCCCTGCACCATGTCGGCGTCAGCCTCCATGGCCAGCAGGGCCTCATCAAGCGTTTCCACCCCCTCCATCAGCACCATGGCGCCGCACTCATGCAGCAAAGAGACCATCTGGATCACGATCCGTCTTGAGCGCGGATCAAGTGCGGCGCGTTCTACCAGGCTGCGGTCAAGCTTGACGATGTCGGGTTTCAAATTCCAGACGCGGTCAAAATTGGAATGGCCCGCGCCAAAGTCGTCAATGGCAATGAGGCAGCCATGCGCCCGAAGCACTTCGGTTGAAGACTTCAGCTCCTCGACATCCAACACCGCACTTTCAAGAACCTCGATCACCACCTTGCCGCCAGTGATCTGGAAGTGGTCGAGCACCTCTTGAACATAGGTTGGATTCTCGCGGCCAAACAAGGCTTGAGAAGTGTCTGGGTGCACGTTCAAAAACAGCCATTGCGCAGACGGCAAGTCGGCCACATAGTTGGACAGGTGCACAACACGACTGAGGCTGTCACACCAACTCAGTTCGGACAGATCCCGGCAAGCTTTGAACACCTCAGGGGGCGGGATGACGTGCCCATCAACGTGGCGAGCGCGCAGAAGCGCCTCATGGCCTACCACGCGCGCATGCGACAAGCTGTAGATGGGCTGGAAGTGGCTGGACAAGGTGATCGAGTCCCCGAGCCGGCCAATCGTGCGCCCATCTTTCTGATCAAGGTTCGACAGCAGATTGGCTAAACGGCTGGTCTTGGTCAACATGGCTTGCTGCCCTTCTTGCTTGGATCACGCTAATTTGAATGACGCCACCGATTGCTGCAGCAACAGTGCTTGTTGGCGCAGGCTGCCCGATGCAGCGGTTGATTCTTCAACCAGCGCCGCGTTGGCCTGAGTCGACTGGTCAAGCTGGCTGACCGCCTGGTTGACTTGCGCGATGCCCTGGCTTTGCTGTTCGCTGGATGACGCAATCTCGGTCATCAAACCGCTGACTTTTTGCACTTGTCCCACCAAGCGGTCAATGGACTCCGCCATGGTGCCGGCCAAGCCGTGCCCTTGGTCCACGGTTTCCACGCTGCTGGCGATCAAGCTCTTGATCTCGCGGGCCGCCTGGGCGCTGCGTTGCGCCAGGCTGCGCACTTCGCTGGCCACCACGGCAAAGCCACGCCCTTGCTCACCGGCACGCGCCGCTTCCACTGCCGCGTTCAAGGCCAGGATGTTGGTCTGGAAGGCGATGCCATCGATCACCGCATTGATGTCGGCGATCTTTTTACTCGACTCTTTGATGGCGCCCATTTTGGCCACCACTTCGCTGAACACCTCGCTGCTGTGCGCCGCGATGCTGGACGCTTCTGACGCCAGCTGGTTGGCCTGGGCCGCCGTGTTGGCATTGCTGCGGACTGATGCGGCCATCTCCTCCATCGAAGCAGCGGTTTGTTGAAGCGAAGAGGCTTGCGCTTCGGTGCGTGCGCTCAGATCGTGGTTGCCCTGCTCGATTTGCGTTGAAGCCGATGCCACCGATTCACTGGCATCGCGGATGCTTGACAGGGTGATCCCCAGATGCCCCATGGATTTGCTCAAGGCGTTGACCATCTGTCCTACCTCGTCCTGAGCATCCACCTGCAATCTGTTTGTCAGGTCGCCATTGGCCAGGCCGTTGGCCACCTTCATGGCATCCGCCAGCGTCCGCGATGTGGATCGAGAAATCGACAACATGATCCAGACCGCAAAGGCCATGGAGGCCAAGACAGCCAATGTGGTGATGGCCAAGTCTCTCTGGCCCGCGTGAATGCGTTGAAGCAGCAACTCGTCCAGGCGATTCCAGGCAGCTTCGGTCAGATCGTAGTGGGCATTGATGGCCTGCGTCATGCCTTGGAAATAGGCTCCCGTGGTGATCTCACCCGGCACAGCTTGGCCTACCTTCTCGATCCACTGCTTGGCCGCGGCCAAGGCTTTGGAGGCGCCGTCCATGGATTGGGTCACCGTGTCACCCAGGGCTGTTTCGCTGGTCTTGACGCGGCCCAAGCCGCGATCGGTATCACGCGCATAGAGGGCAATCTCGCCCAATGCCTTGAGCAACTCCTGGCGCTCCGCCGGCTGCTCGGCCGGGCCCGCCGCCAGGATCGTAACGCCTTTGGCCCGAGCTCGGCCCAGGCGTTCAGTCAGGCGCGGCAGGTCACGGGTGGAGGCCATGATCAGGTGATAGCTGTCGGCATCGGGATCCAGCTCCAGGCCAGACACAAAGGTGAGGTCTTCCAGCAGCAGCATTTGCTCATCCACCAGTTGCGTGTGGCGTGCAAGACTGGCAGGCGCCGCGAGCGCCCCGGTGCCGACATCATTGGCCAGCGAGGTCCATTTGGCACGAAGCTCGTGCACCTGCCCCGTCATTTGCGGCGAGTTCAGTGCAAGCAAGGAGGCCACCACTTTGTCAAAAGCCACGTCAATGGCGCCTTGGCGCTCTTGGCGAAGGCCCGATTTGCTGGCGTCGCCATTGAGCACCGCCGAGGACAAGCCCCGATGCTCCTGGGTCAAGCGGATGAGGTTCAAGATCGTGCGGGCGGGCGCCACCCCTTTTTGCTCAGCCTGGGCGGCGTTCATGTTGCCCACCGCCGCTTTGAGCACCAAGGTCATGGGAGCGGCAACCATCGTCATTGCCACGATCGCGATGAGCAAGAACTTTCTGCGAAAAGGCAGGTTATCAAGGATTCGGGACATTGCGGATGCGCGCCTAGTACTGCAGAAAGGACAGTTTTCGGCACCGCTTTGAAAGTACTTGAGCCGTTGAGCAGTTTTTGTTTAGCTGGCGTCGTACAGAAACCCCATGGACCACTCTCACACATCCGCCAAGGGGTTGGCAGGCAAGCTGACAGTGGGCAAAGGCCGGTTCGCGATCTCTCTGGCTTCTGCCGGATCCAGCCCCAACATGGTCAACAAAACCACCGCGATGCGCTCCGAAATCTGACCGGACTCCTGCAGCAGCAGGGCCAGCGTTTCTCGTCGTTCGTGCGTGGGGCCTTGAATTTCCACCTCGGCCGCCAAAGCGCCCAGCACCGTGCTGCCCACGGCCAGGAAGGTCATGGGCAGGTCGTCGGATTTGAACCGCTTCATGGCCAGCCCCGTGCCCAAATCCCTGAGCAGGTACTTGCCCAAGCCATGGCTGATGCCCTCTGAAGCAAAGCCGGTGCGCACCACGAACCGCCCCCAGATGGGGTCCTGCCGCCCCCGCTGCAAGGTGTAGCGCACCGAGGCCGCCACCTTCTCGGCCGGGTCCGGCACCAGCTCGCCCAGGCGGTCTAGCGCTGCGGCAAATTGATCCACGACCTCTTCAATCAAGGCTTCGTAGATCGCCTCTTTCGACGGAAAGTGGTTGTAGAAGGTGCCGAACCCCACATCGGCTTCCTCGGTGATCTCGTTGATGGCCACGCCGTCAACGCCCTTGTGGGCCATCAACTGCAAGGCGGCTTTGAGCAGGCGTGCCCGGGTGTCGCGCTTGCGTCGGGCCCCGCGCGGCGCCCGTTCAGTCTCTTGTGGCTCAGCGGAGGGCTTGGACGATGTCATGGGGTTAATCATAATCTTGCTCACAACTGATAAATTAATCATAATTGATTCATTGGTCATTTTTTAAGGAAAATCATGGGCTATCCAGCACATCCGGTGCGAACACTGACGGCAGAAGAGATTCAACGCTACGAGGAAGATGGCGTGATCATGGTCAAAGGCGCGGTTGATCCGAACTGGCTGGCCATGGTCGAAGAGGGCCTGGAAGAGGCACGGAACGACCAGTCCCTGGTGGGCAAGTTCATGTCGCGCAAGGTCGAGGGCTACAAGATGGACATCTTCTTGTGGAAGCGCATCGATGTGCTGCGCGACCTGGTGTATTACGGGCCATTTGCCCGGTGGGCCCAGTCCTTGATGAAGTCGCAGGAAGTGCGTTTCTTCTACGACCAGATGTTCATCAAGGAGCCGGGCACCGATGCACCCACGCCGTGGCACCAGGATTTGAGCTTCTGGCCCATCCGGGGTGAGCAGATCTGTTCGTTCTGGATCCCGCTGGATCCGGTCAACAAGGACAACAGCGGCTTGCTGTATGTGAGGGGTTCGCACAAGTGGCCGCAACGCTTCAAGGCCATTTCGCCAGACTACGTGGCCGCCATCATCGACACCAAGATGGACGACATCCCCGACATCAACGCCAATCCCGATAAATACGACCTGCTGCATTGGGACATGGAGCCTGGCGACATCCTGATGTTCCACCCACTGACTTTGCATGGCTCTTTCGGCAACAGCTCTCGTGTCAGGCGCCGCCGTGCGTTGGCCCTGCGGTGGACGGGTGACGATGTGCAATTTGCACCTTCGTCCAAGCGCATGCCGATCCATTTCAAGCACGACTCGGTGGCGGGTGGGCCCTTGCGAGGTGCCGCGTTTCCACGCATCTTGCCCAACCACGATCCACAAGAACGTGCGGCGCGCACGCAGCCCGAAAACGCCCAGTCCCACAAACTGCTGGGCTCGGCCTTGAACAACGTTGTCTCTGCAGTCAAGTTGGAGCTCAGTGGCCACAAGGAGTCCCAGGCCAAGCAGACCTGGGGCGACCCCAATACCATCAAAGCCGAAGCCCACTCCGAGAGCAGTTCATCCAAGCAAAGCTGAGCACGCATGAAACCCATCAAATCAGGATTGATCCTGGGCAGCATTGCCTTGATCGCCTACCTCTCACTCTGGCCTGTCGAGATCGAGCCCACGGGGTGGACCCCACCCAAGTTGGCCGACAGCGGCACCACCAACACCGCACTCAAGGGCATCGAGCGGCTGGCCTTGAACGTGGGCGTGGGCCCGGAGGGCGTTTCTTTCGACAAACAGGGGCGCATCTACGCGGGCTACAAAGATGGCCGCGTCATGCGCTTCGCGCCAGACGGCAGCAGCCCCGAGCTGTTGGGCAACACAGGCGGGCGCCCCTGGGGCACCCATGCCGAGGCCGATGGCAGCAGCGTTCTTGTGGCCGATGCGGTCAAGGGCCTCTTGCGCGTGAAAGCCGGCCAGGTGGAGGTGCTCGCCACCCAGTCCGGTGGTGTGCCTTTCAAGCTCACCGACGATGTGGATCAGGCCTCCGACGGCATGGTTTATTTCAGCGATGCGTCGTCGAAGTTCGGCATCAACAAGATGATGGCCGATGTCTTTGAGCACGGAAACCACGGCCGACTGCTGAGCTACGACCCGCGCACTCAGAACGTGCGCACCTTGATGGATGGGCTTCACGTGGCCAATGGTGTGGCTGTGGGCCCGGATGACGCCTTCGTGCTGGTGGCCGAGACACTCCAGTACCGTGTGATGCGGTACTGGCTGAAGGGCCCGAAAGCCGGCACCAGTGAAGTCTTCATCGACAACCTGCCGGGCTTTCCCGACAACATCAGCTACAACGGGCGAGACGGGTTCTGGCTGGCGCTGTTTGCGCCCCGTGACCCGATGCTGGATGCGGCCTTGCCCTACCCGGCCGTGCTCAAGGTGTTCCACCGCATTCCAGAAAGCTTGCGCCCCCAAGCCGCCAAACACGGCCGGGTGCTCAAGCTGGACCTGGCTGGCAAGGTCATGGTTGATCTGCAGGATGCCAGTGATGGTGCTTATGCCCCCATCACCAGCGTGCGCGAGCTTGGCAACTGGCTTTACTTTGGCAGCATCGAGTACCCCGCCATGGGCCGTATGGCATGGCAAAACACCAAGGATTGATCTGATGACTTCACCGCTGTTTCAACCCCTGAAGCTGCCCAATGGCGCCATCATTCGCAACCGCTTGGCCAAAGCGGCCATGGAAGAGAACATGGCCGACCACAACCACGCGCCTGGCACCAAGCTGTGGCGCTTGTACGAGGCCTGGAACAAAGGTGGGGCAGGTCTCATCATCACGGGCAATGTGATGATCGATGCCAAGGCCATGACGGGCCCTGGGGGCGTTGTCTTGCAAGACGACTCTCAGATCGACAAGTTTGTCCGGTGGGCCAATGGTGCCAAAGGCGCTGACACGCAGGTGTGGGTGCAGCTCAACCACCCGGGTCGCCAGGTGTATGCCGCCATGGGGCAACAGGCCATCGGGCCTTCCGCCGTCGCCGTGGACATCCCCGGCTTCTCAAAGATGTTCGCGAAGCCCAGGGCCATGACGGTGGCCGAGATCCAGGACGTGATCCAGCGCTTTGTGCGCTCTGCCAAACTGGCCCAGCAAGCCGGCTTCACGGGGGTGGAGATCCACGCCGCGCATGGTTACCTGCTCAGTCAGTTTCTCTCACCAATCACCAACAAGCGGACCGACGAATGGGGCGGATCCTTGCCCAACCGGGCACGCTTGCTGGTCGAGGTCGTCAATCAGGTGCGGGCAGCCGTCGAGCCTGGCTTTTGCGTCGGGGTGAAGCTCAACTCCGCAGATTTTCAGCGGGGCGGTTTTGACGCAGAAGATGCCGGCCAAGTCGTTGGCCTGCTCAATCACTTGGGGGTTGATTTGGTGGAGCTGTCGGGTGGCAGTTACGAGGCGCCGGCCATGCAGGGCCAGACGCGCGACGGCAGTACCTTGAAGCGCGAGGCCTACTTCCTGGAGTTTGCCCAGCACATTGCCAAGACCGCCAGCATGCCGCTGATGATCACGGGCGGCATCCGTCGCCGGGCAGTGGCCGAGCAAGTGATTTCCAGCGGCATTGCCATGGCCGGGATGGCCACGGCGCTGGCACTCGATCCCGGCTTGCCTGAGCGTTGGCGCCAGGGCCTGGACGCCCAGGCCAGCTTACCCGCCGTGAGGTGGAAGAACAAGACGCTGTCGGCGGCAGCCACGATGAGCCTGACCAAGCTCCAGCTTGACCTGGTCAGCGAGGACAAGCCGCCCCGCCCTCACGCCTCGCCACTGTGCAGCTTCGTTGGCGGACAAATCCACACCCACCTGCTCACGCGGCAATACCGCCGTTGGATCGCATCTCAGCACACGACCTGACAAGAAGGTTGCCTATCGCCCATCCCGGTCAGAGTCACCGGGCATGGCACGTTCTACGCGATCGCTCAGGCGGTTCCACGAGTCGCGCACCGCGTGCTTGGCGTGTTCCCAGGACAGCTTGGAGTTGCCGCGAGCGCTGTCCCACTTTTGTCCCAACTCGCTGTCCACTTCATCGAACGGACGGCCTGGGTAGTCGTTGTAAGAGCGCACACCGTACAGGTAAGCGGGGCGGTAGTCGTCGTAAGTGGTGCCGGGGTTGATGTAAGAGCGGCTGCTGTAGTTGGATTGCCAGTAGGCATCCTCTTCGTCTGAATCAATGCGGTGGGCCACCGCCTTGCCCGCCAGGCCACCCGCCACAGCGCCAGCGGCCGCGCCTACCAGCGTCCCCACGGGGCCCGCCACGGTGCCAATGGCGGCCCCTGCGGCAACACCCCCGGCAGCGGCGCCTACGCCTGTGCCAACGGGGTGGAAATCAGGCGCCTTGGTGATGGGGTCCTTCGAATGCACATGTTCCTTGTCATAGGTGATGGCCATGATGGTCTCCTTGTGACCGCAGCGACATGCCACGGCTTCACCACCTTTCGGCAAGCCACGTGCCCATGGCACCCATGCATTGATGCCATCATTGGCATTGGTTTGCCAAAAAATTGGCGCGCCAATTGCCCCAGTCCACCAGGACGCCGACCAAGGCCCGCAACATGGATCAATCCGACAATTTCTTCGACCTGTACAACCATGGGTTTGCCCGCGTGGCCGTGGGCGTGCCCGCCATCCGTGTGGCCGACCCAGCCTGGAATGGCGCCCAGACCGCCCGGTTGATGGCCCAGGCCGCCCAGGCCGGCACCGCGCTGATGGTGTTTCCTGAACTGGGTTTGTCGGGCTACACCTGCGACGACCTCTTCCACCAACATGCCTTGCTGGACGCCTGCGAAGCGGCCCTTCTGGACCTGGTCGAAGCCTCCAAGGCGCTGGACCTGGTGGCCGTGGTGGGCTTGCCTTGGCGGGTGGACCAAAGGTTGTTCAACTGCGCGGCAGTGGTCCAACGCGGGCGCTTGTTGGGCCTGGTGCCCAAGACCTACCTGCCCAACTATGCCGAGTTCTACGAGGCCCGCCAGTTCAACCCGGCCTCGACGGCCCTGCCCACTGAGGTGAAGGTGGGCGGCCAGACCGTGCCTTTTGGCAGCCACTTGCTGTTCCAGTGCGAGGACCTGCCCAGACTGGTTTTCCACGTCGAGATCTGCGAGGACGTGTGGGTGCCGATCCCACCCTCGTCTTACGCCGCCTTGGCCGGCGCCACGGTGTTGCTCAACCTGTCGGCCTCGAACATCACGGTGGGCAAAGCCGACTACCGCCACCGGCTGGTGAGCTCGCAGTCGGCCCGCTGTCTGGCCGCCTACCTGTACTCGTCGGCCGGCGCAGGCGAGTCGTCCACCGACCTGGCCTGGGACGGCCAGTCCCTGATCTGCGAGAACGGCGAACTGTTGGCCGAGTCCGAACGTTTCTCGAGCGATTCGCACCTGATCACGGCCGACGTGGACCTGGAGAAGCTCTCGCATGAACGCATGCGCCAGACCAGCTTCGGTCAATCGGCCGAGCTGCACCGCGAGCCTTTGTCGCGCTTCAGAACTGTGACCTTCGGTTTGCACCTCGCCTCGTCAGGGCCACGGCCCTTGCAGCGTCACATTGAACGCTTTCCCTACGTGCCTTCTGACCCGCGCCGGCGCGATGAACGCTGCCATGAGGTGTACAGCATCCAGGTACAGGCGCTGGTGCAGCGCTTGTCGGTGGCGGGCCACGGCAAGCTGGTGATCGGGGTGTCGGGCGGGCTGGATTCCACGCACGCGCTGTTGGTTTGCGCCAAGGCGCTGGACCTGCTGGGGCGCCCGCGCTCCGACATCCTGGGAGTGACCATGCCCGGCTTTGCCACCAGCACCCGCACGCTCGACCAAGCCTTGCGGCTGATGGAGGCGGTGGGCTGCAGCGTGCTGCAGATCGACATCCGCCCCAGCTGCCAGCAAATGCTCAAGGACATTGGCCACGCGCACGCGCCCGAGGCCCCGGTGTATGACGTGACCTTTGAGAACGTGCAGGCCGGGGAGCGCACCAGCCACCTGTTCCGGCTGGCCAATCTGCACCAGGGCATCGTGGTGGGCACCGGCGATCTGAGCGAACTCGCGCTGGGCTGGTGCACCTATGGCGTGGGCGACCACATGTCGCACTACAACGTGAACGCCAGCGTGCCCAAGACGCTGATCAAGCACTTGGTGCGCTGGGTGGCCGACACCAGGCAGGTTGGCGAACAGGGCAGTGAGGTGCTGCACGCCATCGTGGACACCGAGATCAGCCCGGAGCTGGTGCCAGGGCAAGGTGATCAAGACCAACCAGGCCAAAGCACCGAAAGCGTCATCGGCCCTTACGAGCTGCAAGATTTTCACCTGTTCCAGATGGTGCGCTACGGCTTTCCACCGTCCAAGGTGGCCTTCCTGGCCTACAGCGCCTGGCTGGGCCATGACAAGTACACCCTGGCCGACATCAAGAAGCACCTGCGCGTGTTTTTGCAGCGCTTCTTCACCAACCAGTTCAAGCGATCGTGCGTGCCCAATTCGCCCAAGGTGGGCTCGGGGGGCTCTCTGTCGCCCCGAGGCGATTGGCGGGCCCCGAGCGACGCGCGCGCCACCACCTGGCTGGCCGAGCTGGACAGCAAGGTGCCCGACCAGGACGCGGCTTGAGCACCGGCCGGCGCACAGTCAATCGAGGTGGGGCAGCCGCAGCGTGCCGGAAGCCTGGGTGCACACGCTCAAGGTGTCGCGCAATTGGGCCAACGTGCGGTCGCGCATGGCAGGGTCGCGCGACGCCACAGCATCCTCGGGGCACCAGACTTTGAAATCGCGCATGCGCGCGTCGGTGCCCGTCATGGTCACGCAATGTTCGGTCGATACCCCGGTGAGGATGAGCTGGCCCACGCGCAGATGCCGCAGCAGCAACTCGAGCGGCGTGGCGTAAAAGCCCGAATGCTTGGGCTTGAGAACACAGTAGTCTTCTTCATGCGGAAACAGCCGCTGCGCGATGTGCCCGCCCTGCCCCGCCTGCTCGCTCGCGTGTTGCGCCACGCCGCGGAAGTCCGAGCGCCAGCGCCCCCGGTTGTCGTTGATGTAGACCACGGGCACGCCCGCCTGCCGGCAACGCGCGCTCAGCGCTTCGATTGGCGCGGCAATGCCTGCGGCCTGGGCCAACAACTGATCGCCTCTGGGAAACTGCCAATCGCTCAACATGTCGATGATGAGCAAGGCGGTGCCGCCCGCGGCATGCTCTTCGGCCAATGGGGCACTGCGTTCGTCGGTGGGCATGGTTTGGTAAAAATGACGGAAACCCCACCGTGCCAGCAAATGGCATACCGCCCGGCACGTTGTTTGCCGCTGCACACCACAACCCGGCCGCTGGCCACCACCGGAGACGCACGATGACCCTCGCCCAGGATTACACGCAAGACGCACCCACCCGAGCCCAGCTTGACGCCTCGCAAGGCCCCGTGGTGCTGGAGTTTGGCGTGGCATGGTGTGGTTTCTGCCGCGCAGCCCAGCCCACCATTGCCGCGGCTTTGGTCAGACACCCTGGCGTGCCGCACCTCAAGGTCGAGGATGGTCCGGGGCGGGCCTTGGGGCGCTCCTTCCGCGTGAAGCTGTGGCCCACCCTGATCTTCCTGCTGAATGGACAAGAGGTGGCCCGGCTGGTGCGCCCCAGCGACCCCAAGGCGGTTGAAGACGCGCTGGCGCAAATCGAGCCCAAGGCCGAGCAGACCTCTTTCTGACGCCGATGCAGATCGTCACCTTCAACGTCAACGGCATCAACGCCCGCCTGCCCGCCTTGCTGCAGTGGCTGGCCGAACGCCAGCCTGACGTGGTGTGCTTGCAAGAGTTGAAAGCGCCTCAAGAGAAATTTCCATTGGCCGCGATCGAGGCCGCTGGCTATGGCGCCATCTGGCAGGGGCAAAAAAGCTGGAATGGCGTGGCCATCCTGGCACGGGGCGTGGAACCGGCCGAGCACCGGCGCGGCCTGCCCGGCGACCCCGATGATTCACAAAGCCGCTACCTGGAGGCCGCAGTGAACGGCATCTTGGTGGCTTGCCTGTACCTGCCCAACGGCAACCCTGCGCCCGGCCCCAAGTTCGATTTCAAGTTGCGTTGGCTCGGGCGCCTGTTGGCGCACGCCCGGCAATTGCTGGACACCGGTTTACCGGTGGTGCTGGCTGGCGACTACAACGTGATGCCCACCGAGCTGGACGTGTACAAGCCTGAGCGCTGGCTGGACGATGCCCTGTTCCGACCCGAGGTGCGCGAGGCTTACCGCGAGCTGGTCGACCAAGGCTGGATCGATGCCTTGCGCGCCTTTCATCCCAACGAGCGCATCTACACGTTCTGGGATTACTTGCGCCGCAGTTGGGATCGGGATGCCGGCCTGCGCATCGACCACCTGTTGGTCAGCCCCTCGCTGACGGGGCGCTTGAAGGGCGCCGGCGTCTACAAGGAAGTCAGGGGGCGCGAAAAGGCCAGCGACCACGCACCGGTTTGGATAGAACTGTCGACTTGAGGCGCGCAGGGCTGACGCAGCCCCCAAAATACCGCCATCACCTCACAACAGAAAGAATGCATGTCCAAGACCAGAAACCGCCGCCAGCGTAAAAAACTGCGTGTCGCCGAATTCCAGCAACTGGGGTTCCTTTTTGAAGCAGAACTGGGCAAAGACGCGAACGACGAGGCCTTGGTCGATTCATTCCTGGCTGAAGCCATCGCGCCGCGCAACCTGAGTTTTGGGGGCTGGGCCACCGGCGGCGCCATCGACAAGCTGGGCCGTCAAAGCGTGACGGAAGAAGACCGCTCAGCGGTGCTGGCGTGGCTGGCTGCCCGTCCAGAAGTGCTGGCCTTGTCGGCCTCCGGCCTGGTGGACATGTGGTACTCCACCCCAGAAGCTCAGCAACGCACCAAGCTCAAAGGCTGATTCACTTCGCGTCGTCGTTGGCGATCTGCTGCGGGCTGGCAAATGCCGGCCCCGAGATGGCCAATGCGGCATGGGCTTCGGCGGGCTGTTCAGATGGTTGAACCGCGGCCGCCAAAGAAGCCAAGGAGATGACGAAGACATAAAGTCCGAGGGGTTTCATGGCGTCAATCTCCTGCGCGAGGGTGTGACCGGTTGATGATCGCATCATCTGCCTGCAGTGCAAATCAGGCCGTCAGACGCCCCAGGCATCGCTTGTAGGACAAAATCCCGTGGAGCCAGAATGTGCTCCACACGCTTTGGCAGTTTCACGAAAAAAGGACGTCCCCATGGCGATTGGTTGGCTCTCGGTCTTGCAAGCCGTCCCGTGGTCGGACGTGATCATCAATGCGCCCAAGGTGGCCGAAGGGGCCAAGAAGCTGTGGAGCACCGTGTCCAAAAAACCGGTCGACGCCCCCACGGCCTCGCAAGCGCCCACGGCATCGTCATCCTCCATGCTGGACGCCCGTGTAACGGCCCTGGAAGCCAACGCCGCCCAGTTGCACGAGCAGCTCGTGGCCTCGTCTGAATTGATCAAGGCCCTGGCCGAGCAGAACACCCAGCTCATCCAGGGCATCGAGGCCAACCGGCTGAAGGTGAAATGGCTGGCCGGCCTGGCGCTGGTGGGCGCGGTCACGGGCATGGTCAGCGTGGGCTTGCTCTTGGCCCACGGCTGAACAAGCCTGAAACGGCTACAGTGGATGCATGACACACCTTCGCCTCATCCTCCTTCTGGCCGCCACCGGCGGTCTGGCCGCTTGCGGCACCATGTCCAGCCCGCGTTATGCCGGATCGGTGGTCGCCAGTGAAACCGGCGCCATGGCGCGCTGTCAGTACCTGGGCGACATCAGCGGCAGCTCTGGCCTGTCAGGCTTTTTTGCGCTGAAGGGCGCCGATGACATCCGCCAGGAACTGCTGCGCCGGGCCGATGTGCAGGGGGCCACTCACGTGGTCTGGGACCGCCCCGATGCTGGCTACACCAGTACCACCGTGGTGGCCAAAACCTACCGTTGCCCACCCGTTGCTCAAGGGACCCCATGAAAAAACGAATCCTGGCTTTGGCGCTGCTGGCCGCCTCGGCCCTGGCCCATGCCGAATCAATTGGCGAAGTGGACACCGTGTTCAAGTTCATCGGGCCTGATCACAAGATCGTGGTCGATGCGCACGATGACCCCAAGGTGGCCGGCGTGACCTGCTACGTGTCGCGGGCCAAGGTGGGCGGCATCAAGGGCGCGCTGGGCCTGGCCGAAGACAAATCGGAAGCCTCGATCGCCTGCCGCCAGGTGGGCCCCATCACCATCAGTGGGCCGCTGCCCGTTCAAGAAGAAGTCTTCAGCGAACGCATCTCGCTGGTGTTCAAGAAGCTGCGCATCGTGCGCATGGTCGATCTCAAGCGCAACACTTTGGTCTACCTGACTTATTCAGACCGCGTCATTGAAGGCTCGCCGCAGAACAGCGTCACGGCCGTCGCGGTGGACCGGGCACGGCCCATTCCCGTCAAGAACTAACCGAGGCCCGCCAGGAAGGCGTGGAGCAGCGGCACCACCGCCGCGCCTTCGCCAATGGCGCCGCCCACACGCTTGACCGAGCCTGACCGAACGTCGCCCACCGCGAACACCCCCGGGATGCTCGACTCCAGGCTGGCGCCGGGCCGCAGGGCTTTGCAGCTGGCCGACCGCACCTGGTCGCCCGTGAGCACGAAGCCCGCCGGATCGAGCGCCGCGTGGCAACTGGTCATGCACTCGGTTTCTGGATCGGCGCCCACGAAAAGGAACAGGTGCCGGATCTCGTGGTTCTCAAGCTCGCCGGTTTGGCGATGCTGCAAGGTAATGTTTTGCAGGCCAGCCTCGGCATCACCGTGCAAGGCCGTCACGGCCCGGTGCGTTTTCAGCTCGATGTTGGGCGTGGCCTCGATGCGCTCGATCAGGTACTTGGACATCGTGGCCGACAGCCCTTCGCCACGCACCAGCATGATGACCTTGGCGGCGTGCGCGGCCAGGAATACAGCGGCCTGGCCTGCAGAGTTGCCACCGCCCACCAAAGCCACCTGCTGATCCCGGCAAATGCGTGCTTCGATGGGCGAGGCCCAGTACCAGACCCCGCGGCCTTCAAACGCGGCCAGGTTGTCGACGTCCAGCCGGCGGTAACGCGCGCCCGTCGCCATGACCACCGAGCGCGCACGGATGCGCCGCCCATCGGCCAGCAGCACGCCCAGTTCACCCTCGGCTTCACGCCGGCTGCAATCCAGCGACACCACCTGCGCCGGTATCAGCATCTCCACGCCAAACTTTTGCGCCTGCACGAAAGCCCGGCCCGCCAATGCCTGCCCGGAAATGCCTGTGGGGAAGCCCAGGTAGTTCTCGATGCGGGCCGAAGCACCGGCCTGGCCACCATGCGCCCTGCAATCCATCACCATCACGCGCAGCCCTTCCGAGGCGGCATACACCGCCGTGGCCAGACCGGCAGGCCCAGCGCCCACGATGGCCACGTCGTACAGGTCGGTGTGATCGACCGTGTCCACCATGCCCAGGCAGCGGGCCAACTCCAGATCGGCGGGGTTGCGCAGCACGGCGCCCGTGGGGCACACGGCCAGCACCTCGAAGGGGCCGATCTGGTATTGCTCGGTCCAGACCTGAGCATCGTGGTCGGTGTTCGGATCCAGGTGGTGGTAAGGCTGGCCATTGCGCCGCAGAAAGTTTTGCAGGCGGGCCAGCGTGGGTGCGTCGGAGCGCGCAATCAGCACCGCCCCACTGGCCCCCGATTCGATGAGCGCCACGCGGCGCAGGATCAAAGCCCGCGTGATGCGCTCGCCCAGGTCGGCCTCGGCGATCAACAAAGCGCGCAGGGCCGCGGGTTCGATCAGCAGGGCCTCAACGTCGCTCTCTGCCTGCCCATCCACCAAGGCCGGACGGCCCGACAGCTGCCCCACCTCGGCCAGGAAATGGCCGCGGTCTTGCTTTGCAATGGGCACCACCTGCCCCAAGCCATTGCGCTGCGTGATGGCCACCACGCCATCGAGCACCACGAACATGCCTGGCCCCGACTCTCCCGCGGTGAACAGACGCTCGCCAGCCGAGTAGCGGCGCACCGTGCCAAAGCGGCCCAGACGTTCGATCTCCGCCGCGTTGAGCACCGGAAACATCTGGTGGCGACGCGAAGCGACGAGGTCGGTGGGCGTGTCGGATGACATGGCAATTCTCCGTTGATGCATGCGCAATGGGACGATTGTGACGTGCATCGGCATGCCATTTGCCCTGGCAGGGCATCTCTTTCAACCAGGAGACTTCACCATGACGCACACCATCCCAGCCACCGTCCAACTCAGGGCGAATGAGGCCGTTGATCGACTGGCGCAGGCAGCCCACCATGCGGTTGACCGGGCTGCGGCCAAAGCAGAAGCTTTGGGCGAAACACAAGATGCATGGCTGGCATCCGCCCGCCTCCACGTGCAACAGCGTCCGCTGAGGAGCGTGCTGATCGCCCTGGCCGCGGGGCTGGTGATTGACCGCCTGCTGCGCTGAATCAAGCCACGGCCCCTGCCTCTCCGCGCTCAAGCGGACAAGGGGCCAGCGGTCACCGAAGACAGCTCGGCTTGTTCGATCTTCTGCGAACCATCCGGGCGCTCATAGGTGCCGATCAAACAGCCGCTGGCCAAAGCGTGGGCTTGCAAGACTTCCAGCACTTCTTCCCGCCCAGGTTTGGCCGACCACGCAGGCATTGTCGACAAGGCGAACAGCTGGAAAGCGTAGCGGTGCACCCCATGACCAGGCGGCGGATCAGGCGGCAGCCAGTGCGCCTGCAGGAAGGAGTTGAGCCCGCACGACCATTCCGGCCCGCGCCCCTCTTGCTCGTCCAGCGCGCCCTCTCTCAGGGCGCCATCGCCTGGAGGCAAACCGACCACGATGGCATGCACCAGGGGCTGGGGCGTGGGCGCGTCGGCGTCCTCTACCATCAACACGGCCGATTGGGCCTGAGCGGGCAGCCCCGTCCACTGCAGCGACGGAGAAGTGCCAGC
The DNA here is from genome assembly GCF_918741295.1 of Aquabacterium sp. CECT 9606. Classification (GTDB taxonomy): domain Bacteria; phylum Pseudomonadota; class Gammaproteobacteria; order Burkholderiales; family Burkholderiaceae_C; genus Aquabacterium. The sequence goes on along the minus strand of NZ_CAKKNB010000002.1, from coordinate 1,074,443 downwards.
CCCATCGGCCGTGTACAAAACGGGCAAGGGCGCGTGATCTTGAAACGCCAGGCTCGACACCGTGATGGCCGCCATGCCCGAGCGCAAGCCGACCTTGTTGAACGCCAGCTTGTCCAGCCCTGCTCGCTGGTCGTGCAGCACATGGCCAATCACGTCGGGTAGTTTTTCAAGCATCGGGCGGGCCCCTCGGTTTCAAGCCGGGCGAGATTGCCCATGCTCAGCACAGCAATCCGCGCGCCTGCGAGTACCCCCAGCCAAGCTGGGTGATCCCGGGCCGGGGCACACTGGACCACCGCCAACGAGACCATCGACATGATCGACCTGTACTACTGGACCACGCCCAACGGCCACAAGATCACCCTGTTTCTGGAAGAGGCGCAAGTGCCCTACCAGATCAAGCCCATCCACATCGGCAAGGGTGAGCAGTTCGCGCCTGACTTCTTGCGCATCGCGCCCAACAACCGCATCCCCGTCATCGTGGACCATGCCCCCCAGGATGGTGGTGAGCCGCTGCCATTGTTCGAGTCGGGGGCCATCCTGCTGTACCTGGCGGACAAGACCGGCCAGTTCATCGCGCCCGACTTGCGTGGCCGCAATGACACGCTGCAATGGCTGTTCTGGCAGATGGGCGGGCTGGGGCCGATGGCCGGCCAGAACCACCACTTCAGCCAGTACGCGCCCGAGAAACTGCCCTACGCCATCGAGCGTTATGTGAAGGAAACGGCGCGCCTGTACGCCGTGATGGACAAGCGTTTGGCCGACCGCGAGTTCCTGGCGGGCGAGTATTCGATCGCCGACATGGCCAGCTACCCCTGGATCGTGCCGCACGAGCGGCAGGGCCAGAACCTGAACGACTTCCCCAACGTCAAGCGTTGGTTCGAGGCCATTAAGGCCCGGCCCGCCACCGCACGGGCCTACGCCCGCGCCCAGGAGGTCAACCCTGGCAGCAAACCCACGGTGGACGATGAATCGCGCAAGCACCTGTTCGGGCAAAACGCCGCGACGGTGAAGCGCTGAGCATCATTTGCTGCTGAAGAACTCTTTGATGCGCTGCCAGAGTTTGGAGAAGAAGCCCGCTTCTTCCACCGGCTCCAGCGCCACGAGGGCCTGCTCGCCATAGCCCTGGCCATCCAGCGAGATCACGACCTTGCCCAGCACGGCACCCTTGGCGATGGGCGCGGTGATGCCGGGGTTCAGCTGGATGTCCGACTTGACGTTGGCAGCCTGGCCGCGCGGGATGGTCGCGACCATCGGTTCCGTCAGGCCCACCTTGACGACCTCGGCCTTGCCGAAGCGCACCTTGGGCGTTGCCAACGGGGTGTTCGCGGCCAGCGGGCGCACGTCTTCGAACGAGCCGAAGCCCCAGTTGAACAGGGCCCGGGTCTGGTCGGCTCGGGCCTGCATGCTCTTGGTGCCCATGATCACCGAGATCAGGCGCATGTCGCCGCGCTTGCTGGACGCCGTCAGGCAAAAACCCGCCTCGGCCGTGTGGCCGGTCTTCAGGCCATCGACGGACGAGTCGGTGTACAGCAGCGCATTGCGGTTGCCCTGCTTGATGCCGTTGTACTTGAACTCCTTCTCGGCGTAGATCTTGTAATAGTCGGAGCTGTCTCGGATGATGGCGCGGGCCAGGATGGCCAGATCGTGCGCCGAGGCACGGTGCGCGGGATCAGGCAGGCCGGTGGCATTGACGAAGTGGGTGTTCTTCATGCCCAGGCGCTCGGCCTCCTTGTTCATCAGCACGGCGAACGACGCTTCGCTGCCGGCCATGTGTTCGGCGATGGCCTTGGAGGCGTCGTTGCCCGATTGCACGATGATGCCGCGCAAGATGTCCATGACCGAGGCGGAGCCATGCACCGGCAGGTACATGCACGATTCGGCGCTGGTGCCGCGGCACCAGGCGTTCTCGCTGACGCTGACCATGTCGGTGGGTTTGAGGCGGCCGGCCTTCAAGGCTTGTTCGACGATGTAGCTGGTCATCATCTTGGTGAGCGAGGCGGGCGGCAAAGGCTGCTCGGCATTGACCTGCGAGAGGATGCGGCCGGACTCGAAATCCATCACCACGTAAGCGGTGTTGTCCAGAGTGGGCGCGGGCGCGATGGCGATCGCGGCGGAGGCGGAAACAGAGAAGCAGGCGGTGAGAACCGCGAGTGCCTTCTGCCAATGGGGCTTGGCTGAGCCGATGTTCATGGGAATCCTTGTTGTCAATCTACCGAAGCTGGCGCCAGGCGCGGCAGCGCGAAACCCGTCAGCCTACCCGAAGATGAGCTACGTGCGCTCACATGGCTCAACGCATAATCAATCCGCCCCTCGCCCATGGAAGTTCGAAGATGGTCAAGCAGCTCAGCAACTCAACTCACTACATGAGCCGCCTGGTGGACAAGCTCCCATCCATGCTGGCCTACTGGGACCGTGACCTGCGTTGCCGCTTTGCCAATCAGGCTTACTCCCGGTGGTTTGGCGTGGACCCCAAAGCCTTATTGGGCACATCGATCCGCGATTTACTGGGCCCCCAGTTGTTTTTGCTGAACCAGCCCTACATCGAGGGCGCGCTGCGCGGTGAAGAGCAAACGTTCGAGCGCGTGGTACCTGGCCCCGATGGCGTCCACCGCCACAGCTTGGCCAATTATGTGCCGGACGAAGTTGACGGTGAAGTGATGGGCTTCATGGTGCAAGTCACCGAGATCACTCGCCTCAAAGAGGTGCAGACTGCTCTTCAATACAGCGAAAGGAGATTTCGTGCCTTGGCCGAATCGTTGCCACTGGGCGTGTACCACGCCAATGCCGCTGGTTCATTGACTTACGTCAACGTCCGCTGGCAGGAAATCCATGGCTTGAAGTCCATTGACTGCCTGGGCGATCGATGGCTTGACGCATTGCACCCGCAAGATCGCGATCGAACGATGCAGGCTTGGCAGGCCTTGGTGCAAACCGGTAGCGCACTCGACATCGAATTTCGCATCTTGAGGCCCGATGGGGCCTTGCGCCTGGTCCGATCCCAGGCACAAAGCATTCAAAACGACACCGGGCTGACCACGGGCTTTGTGGGTGCGATCGAGGATGTCACCGAACAGCGTTTGTCGGAGCAACGCCTGCGTGCCAGCGAAGCCTTTCTGGAAAGGACCGGACACCTGGCCAGCGTTGGCGGATGGGAGGTCAATTTGCTCAACCATGAAGTGACTTGGTCAGAGCAAACCCGAAAGATCCACGAGGTGGAGCCTGCCTACCGACCCAATGTGAATGACGGCATCAACTTTTATGCGCCCGAGGTGCGCCCATTGGTGGAGCGGGTTGTGCATCGATGCATTGAGCTTGGCGAGCCCTGGGACCTTGAGTTGCCATTCATCACCGCCAAAGGCCGTCATCTATGGGTGCGGACATTCGGTGAAGTCGAGTTCGACGATGGCGTGCCCGTGCGGCTGACCGGCGCGTTTCAAGACATCACCAATCACCGCCAGCAAAGCCTTGATCTACAACGCGAGCAGGCCTTGCGCGCCCAAAGCGAAAGTCATGCGAAGGAACTGGACAAGCTGCTGCAGGAGCGCGGTGAGATGCTGGATGTACTGGCCCACGAAGTCAGGCAACCCCTCAACAATGCCTCTGCCGCCCTGCAAAGTGCGGCACAGGCTCTCTCCGAGATGGGTGAGGAACTCGCCTCAAAGGGCTTGAAACGCGCTCAAAACGTGATGGGCAAAGTGCTGGCGAGCATCGACAACACCCTCGCTGTGGCCTCTTTGCTGGCACGCCCCGAACCCATTCAACTCATGGACACCGACATTGATGTGGTGCTGGCCGTCGCCATCGCCGACATGTCCGCGGATCAGCACACGCGGGTCCGCATCGAGCGGCACACCAGCACCCGAACGGCCTCGATGGACATGAGCTTGATGCGGCTGGCCTTGCGCAACCTGCTGTCCAACGCCTTGCGGCACAGTCCGCCGGAATTCGAGGTGGTGATCCGCGTGGAGGACCTCGACGAACCGCCGGCACTGGTGATCGAGGTGGTTGACGCAGGCAAGGGCATCAACCCCGACCTGGCTCCCTTCCTTTTTCAACGGGGCGCTTCAAGCACCTCACAAGGCTTGGGACTGGGCCTGTACATTGTTCGCAGGGTCATGGAACTGCATGGCGGCCATGTCGAACTGGCCCGCAACACCCAAACAGGGGTCACCATGCGCCTTGTGATCAAGCAATGAGCAACTCATTGAGCTTGAACATGCTCATGGTGTCGACCAATCGACTCGCCTGCTGGCTCAGACTGTCTGCGGCGGCAGCACTTTCTTCCACCAAGGCGGCATTTTGCTGCGTGACCTGGTCAAGCTGCCCCACTGCGTCGCTGACCTGGTTGATGCCCTGGGACTGCTCGTGCGTGGCCGCACTCATCTCACCAATCAGTTCATTCACGCGTTTGACCTGCTCCACGATTTCGCTCATGGATTGGCCGGCCTCACCCACCAAATCGCTGCCGGCAACCACCTTCTCGACGCTGTCGGTGATCAAGCCTTTGATTTCCTTGGCTGCAGCCGCTGAACGCTGCGCCAGACTTCGGACTTCGCTGGCCACCACGGCGAAACCTCGGCCTTGCTCTCCGGCCCGAGCCGCTTCGACAGCCGCATTCAGGGCCAGGATGTTGGTCTGGAAGGCAATGCCATCGATCACGCCAATGATGTCCACGACCTTTTTGCTGGACGCGGAGATGTCGTTCATCGTGTCGACCACCCTCCCGACCACCAGTCCACCCTGAACCGCCGCGGCGCTGGCTGCACCGGCCAGTTCAGTGGCCTGACGGGCGGTCTCCGCATTGGTCTTCACGGTCGCGGTCAGTTGTTCCATGGATGCCGCGGTCTGCTGGAGATTGCTGGCTTGCTCTTCAGTTCGCTGACTCAAATCGGCATTGCCCGTCGCAATTTCGGCAGCACCCGTTGCGATGGAGTCGGAGGCCTGCCGCACCTGACTGACCACCTCGGACAAGCGCCCTTGCATGGCAGCCAGGCAAACGAACACGCTGCCAGCCGGAGCATTTGCAGCGCCATTGATTTCGAACAAGTCGCCCGAGGCCACTTGTTGGGCGGCGGCACCCAACTCGGCGGGTTCCGCCCCCAAGGCTCGGGTAATGCTGCGCCCGATAACGACGCCAGCCAAGGAGGCTGAGATGAAAGCGACGGCGCAAGCGACCATCAAGATGTGACGTTGGGTGGCGTACTCCTGCGCGGCCAAGGCCGTCATCTCGGCGGCGCGGCCCTCTGTGTACTCTTGGTAGTCACTGGATGCCTTCACCAATGCCGCCAGCAAAGGGCGGCATTCATCGTTCATCTTGACAATGGCATCTTCTTTTTTTCCATGGAGAGCCAGATCGACAATGGCCAGGGCGACGGGGCCGTAGGCACCCTCGATCCGGCTGATTTCTGAAATAAGGCTGCGAGCCTTATCAGAAACATCTGGCATCTCGGCCATCTTGTTCAACTGAGCCAAGGCGCGCTGAGCGTCCTCATGCGCCTTGTTTACCCGGATTTTCTCCGCATCAAGGTCGGAGGACTTGGTGACCAAGACCAGGTTTCTGGCGGCGATGGCGCGTCGGTCAATGGCCCCAGCCAAGTTCGCGGCTGTATTGGCCCGCGCACTGACGCCATTCACATAGTGCGTGAAGCGATGATCAGCATCACTGAGTCCCTTCAAGGACAAGATGGTGACCAATAGCACCAGCGCGGCCAGTCCCCCAAACGCCCAGCTCAGCTTGGCACGAACCGTCATATTGCTGAAATTCATAACTGCTTTCATTCAGGTTGTTCATCGCACCGAACCAACGGCTAGTTCGCATGCCCATCATTTATCGAATCAAATAATCATTTATGATTTTTTTAATACGATTTAATGAATTTACGGGCATTTATTCGCGCATGTCCGGTTTGATGGGTGCAAAAAAGCCACCATTTCAGGACATGCCGGGGAGCATTGCGATGGCCGCCAACGGGGCGGCCGCTGTTCAGACCGCTTGAAGCGATGCCTTGAACAGGTAGCCGACTCTTGACTTCGAATGGAGGGGCACGGTCATTGGCGTGGCCTTTTCGATGCGTCGGCGCAATCGGTAAATGGTGGCATTCAAACCATCGACTGCGTCAGCCTCCTGCGTCCAACCCAGTCGTTGACGAAGGATTTCACGGTTGACTGGTTCTCCGTTGGCATTCACGAAGCACTCCATCACCGCCAGGTCAGCTTCGCTGAGATCCACCCTGGCCCCATCGGGTGCGACCAGTTGCTTGAGTCGCCGGTCCAACTGCCAAGGTTGACCCGCCATGACAGAGACACCGCCACGACGCTGAACCGCCTTGATGGCCAGCGCCACTTGTTCAAACTTCACGGGTTTGACCAAGTACATGTCTGCCCCCGCACTGATCACGATGTCGAAAACATCAGGGGCCAATCGACCCGACACCACCACCACCCCCGCCTGTGATCGCAAACGGAGCACTTTGAGCAAGTCCTCACCTGCGATGCCGGGCAGCATCAAGTCCACAACGTAGAAATCGTAATCGTATGGGGAGGTATGCACCAGCCACTGGTTGCTGTCGGAGAACACGTCCACCTTGATCCCCAAACCTTCCAGGTACTGCGATAAAAACTCGGAGTACTCCGTGTCGTCGTCGATCAAGGCAAGTGTTCTCGGGAGCATAGGAGAGCTGGGTAAAAAGCTGATTTGTTGAATGACAAGTTCCAGCATAAATGATGAAGGCCACAGGTGCGGCAGGCGGCACCCAAACCGGTGCGAATGCGCTGGCATCAAGATTGCATGAACACTCACACAGAGAAACGATGTCGTCAGTCGTTGACTCGAAAGGGTGGCTAGGGTTCCGGTTTGGTGCAAATCAAATGTCTGGTCCAAGAGCCATCGGCCTGAGTTGGCACATTCACCAACGCAGGCTCCACGGCGGGACAAAAGCCCGGGAGATTCGCTTCGATTGCTGAAGTGTTCTCTCGTCACGTCTTTGTCCCAGCCTTGGAGCCAACCATGCGCCGTGTTTTGCCCTCACTCAAGCGTTCAGTGCTCAGCGCCTTGGTTGCGGTCGCCGCGATCAAGGCGCTGACAGCACCCTTGCCCAACACCTCGGCGCCCAGCCTGTGGGCCATCCGCCAGGCCATCCCTTCGTCTATCTACTGGGCGCTGGCCTGCGTCGGCCTGATCGTTCCGCTGCTGCTGTGGGCCGTGCTGGCCGCCATGGGCACGTTGGACCCGGTCTTCCTCCCTGGGCCTTCGCTGGTGCTTGAACGCACCAAAGCCTGGTGGGCCGATGGGCTGGTGGGCGACATGGGCATCAGCGTGATGCGCGTGGTGGTGGGCTGGGCCTTGTCGGCGCTGATCGCGATCCCGCTGGGCTTGTTCATCGGCACCTGGCGCTCAGTGCAGGCTTTGCTGGAGCCCTTGATGGACTTCGTGCGCTACATGCCCGCCGTGGCCTTCGTGCCGCTGGTGATGGTGTGGGTGGGCATTGATGAGGGCGCCAAGATCGCCATCATCTTCATTGGCACCTTCTTCCAGATGGTGCTGATGGTGGCCGAGGACGTGCGCCGCGTGCCGCTGCCGCAGATCGAGGCCGCGCAGACCATGGGCGCCACGCGAATCGAGATTCTGGAGAAGGTGATCGTGCCTTCGGTGAAGCCCGCACTGCTGGACACCTTGCGCATCACCATGGGCTGGGCCTGGACCTACCTGGTGGTGGCCGAACTGGTGGCCGCCAACTCGGGCCTGGGCTACGCCATCTTGAAGGCCCAGCGCTTTCTGCAGACCGACAAGATCTTTGCCGGCATCTTGCTGATCGGCTTGATCGGCCTGCTGATCGACCAGATGTTCCGCCTCGCGCACCGCAAGGCTTTCCCGTGGCTGCACGTCCGAGGTTAAGACCATGAGCACCTTCCCGCCGCCCTTGTCCGTGGGCATCGAATGCCAGGGCCTTTTCAAAACCTACCCGGGCGCCAAGGGCCCGGCGCTGCAGGACATCAACCTGCACATCACGCCCAACGAGTTCGTGACCCTGGTGGGTGCGTCAGGCTGCGGCAAGTCCACGCTCTTGCGCACCATTGCCGGGCTGGAAACGCACAGCCAAGGCGCCGTGCGCGTGAGCGGCCAGCCCATCCATGGGCCGGGGCCCGACCGCGCCATGGTCTTCCAGCATTACAGCCTCTACCCGTGGCTCACGGTGCAGGACAACATCAAATTCTGCCGGCAATTGAAGACCCACACCGACGGCCGCACCAGCAATGACGTGGAGAACGCCGCCGGCCGCGCCGATGCGCTGCTTCGCTTGATGGGCCTGACGCACGTGGCCAAGTCCTACCCCAGCGAGTTGTCGGGGGGCATGCAGCAGCGCGTGGCCATTGCGCGGGCGCTGATGAGCAAGCCGCCGATCATCCTGATGGACGAACCCTTTGGCGCTCTGGACGCGCAAACGCGCGAGGTCATGCACGACCTGATCATGCACGTGCACAAGCTCGAGCGCACCACCATCGTCTTTGTCACACACGACGTGGAAGAGGCCATGTACCTGGGCCACCGCGTGGTGCTGATGGCACCGCGGCCGGGCCGCATCGACTCGATCCACTCGGTCCCGCTGCCTTTGATCCGCGAGCAGGCCATGAAGCTGTCGCCCGAGTTCTTGCAGCTCAAGCGCCTGCTGCTGGACCGCATCCGCGAGACCTCGGGCATGAAGACCGACTTCGAACTGCTGGACCAGTTGTGCAAGTCGGCCCAGGACGTGGCCTCGGGCGCGTCCTCACATTGACTCAGACGTTGATTCAGGAAGAAGGAGCCTTGAGCATGGAAAGCTTCACCGAGATCCCCCGCAATCCCAGCGTGGCCGACCCCGTGGATGTGCCCGCGCTGTGGAAGCGCTTCGCACCCGATCTGGACGAATCCAAAGTGATGTGGTCCGAGATCGTGCCCGGCGGCGGCCATTGGTCTTACGTGATGCCGCGCGGCAGCAGCCTGCGCATGGTGGCACTGGAAGACGGCGCCAACCTCAGCATGGTGCTGTATTCAGCCCGTGAAAAATTGGAGCGTTACAACATGCCCGATTCGCTCAAGGCGCAGCACACCGCGCACTACACGCGCGGCCACGTGCTGATGAGCGACATGGGGCGATCACTGGCCAGCATCACGCTGGACACCGTGGGCTGGCACGACCCCATGGGCGGCCTGCTGGATGCCGAGCGATTGAAGCAGCAGTATGGCGAGCGCAGCTTCGACACGCACCGCAACGCCATGTACCGCAGCGGCAAAGATGGCCTGTTGATCGAGATCGGCAAGCACGGCCTGAGCCGCCGCGACCTGATCGCGCCGGTCAACTTCTTCAGCAAGGTCAGCGTCGATGAAGAGGGCCGCTTCCAGTTCGCACCAAGCCACGCCAAGGCTGGCGGCGCCGTGCAACTGCGCTTTGACATGGACACCTTGATCGCCTTCTCGACCGCGCCGCACCCGCTGGATCCATCGAAGGCCTACGCGCCCAAGAAGATCGGCCTGGCCGCCTGGCGCAGCGGCCCCGCCTTCAAGGACGACTTCTGCCGCACCTTCCGCCCCGAGTGCGCCCGCGCCATCCACAACGCCGACATGCTGTACCTCTGAGCTGAAGGACGCCACACCATGACCGCCATCCGCCTCCAGGAAAGCGCCTTGCAAGCCGAGCGCGCCGTGCTGAACCACAAGCTGCCCTCGGGTGAGCCTTACCTGCTGGAGATCAAGCAAGGCCAGACCTTGCGCATCGTCGACCTGGAAGGCAACCAGGCCGTCGACGTGATCTTCTACAACGCGCAAGACCCGGCCGAGCACTACAGCGCCACCGACACCATGCTGTCGCAAGGCGGCATCTACCTGACCACCGGCACGGTGCTGATGAGCAGCGAAGCGCGCCCCATGCTCACCATCGTGGCCGACACCTGCGGCCGCCATGACACGCTGGGCGGTGCCTGTGCGGCCGAGAGCAACACCGTGCGCTACGCCTTGCAGAAGAAGTTCATGCACAGCTGCCGCGACAACTACCTGATCGCGCTTCAGCACGCCGACATCGGCCTGGGCAAACGCGACCTGGTGCCCAACGTCAACTTCTTCATGAACGTGCCGGTGACACCGGATGGCGGCTTGAAGTTCGAAGACGGCGTGTCGGGCCCCGGCAAGTACGTGGAATTGCACGCCGAGATGGACATCCTGATGCTGGTGTCCAACTGCCCGCAGCTCAACAACCCCTGCAACGCCTACAACCCCACCCCCGCGCAATTCCTGATCTGGGACTGAGACCCACACCATGTTCGACACCGTCCTGATCGCCAACCGCGGCGCCATCGCCTGCCGCATCATCCGCACCCTGCGCAAGATGGGCTTGCGCTCCGTCGCCGTGTACTCCGAGGCCGACGCCGACGCGCGCCACGTGGCCATGGCCGATGCCAGCGTGTGCATCGGCCCCGCGCCTGCCGCGCAGAGCTATCTGGATGTGGACCGCATCCTCGCCGCTGCGCGTGCCACCGGCGCGGGCGCCATCCACCCAGGCTACGGCTTCCTGTCGGAGAACCCCGGCTTCGCCGACGCCTGCGAGCAAGCGGGCATCGCCTTCATCGGCCCCACCGGCGGGCAGATGCGCGCCTTTGGTTTGAAGCACACCGCGCGCGAACTGGCGCAGCAACACGATGTGCCCCTGTTGCCCGGCAGTGATCTGCTGAACGATGCGGCCGATGCACGGGTGCAAGCCGAGCGCATTGGCTACCCGGTGATGCTGAAGAGCACGGCTGGCGGCGGTGGCATCGGCATGCGCCTGGTGCGCAACCAGGCCGAGCTGGATGCGGCCTATGAAGCCGTCGAACGCCTGGCCCGGTCCAACTTCAAGGATGCTGGCTTGTTCCTGGAGAAGTTCGTCGAACACGCACGCCACATCGAAGTGCAGCTGTTCGGGGATGGACGCGGCCACGTGGTGGCTCTGGGTGAGCGTGATTGCTCGGCCCAACGCCGCAACCAGAAAGTCATTGAAGAAACGCCCGCGCCCCACTTGAAGCCCGCGACGCGCGATGCGCTATTGAAAGCCGCTGTGCGCCTGGGCCAGGCCGTCAACTACCGCTCCGCCGGCACGGTGGAATACGTGCTCGACGCCGACACCGGGACCTTCTACTTCCTCGAAGTCAACACGCGCCTGCAAGTGGAGCATGGCGTGACCGAGCAGGTCACCGGCGTTGATCTGGTCGAATGGATGGTGGGCCTGGCGCGCGGCGATCAACTCAACTTGCAGGCGCCCGAACCCAAAGGCGCCTCGATCCAGGTTCGCCTTTACGCCGAAGACCCCTCACGCAACTTCCAGCCCAGCGCGGGCGTGCTGACCGAAGTGGTCTTCCCCACCGATGTGCGCGTGGACACCTGGGTCGACACCGGCACCGACGTGCCTCCGCACTACGACCCGATGATCGGCAAACTGATCGTCACCGCCGACACGCGCGAGCAGGCCGTCGCCAAGTTGCAGCGAGCCTTGGCCAACACCCGCCTGGCGGGCATCGAGACCAACCTGCGCTACCTGCGCGCCGTCACTGCGTCCAGCGTCTTCGCTCAGGGCCAGGTCATCACCAAGACCCTCTCGCAACTCGCCTGGCACCCGCATGCGTTTGAAGTGCTGGAACCCGGCGTGCAGACCACCGTGCAAGACTGGCCCGGCCGCCAAGGCCATTGGGACGTGGGCGTGCCGCCCTCCGGCCCGATGGACGACCTGCACCTGCGCCTGGCCAATCAACTGGTCGGCAACCAACCCCATGCTGCCGCTTTGGAGTGCACGCTGTCCGGCCCCACGCTGCGATTTCATGACGACCTGGTGATCGCGCTCAGCGGCGCGCCGATGACCGCGACGCTGGATGGCATCGCCCTGCCCTTGAACCAGGCCATGTCCGTTCAGACCGGCCAAACGCTCAAGCTCGGTGCCGTGCCCCCAGGCCTGCCCGGTACCCGCAGCTACCTGGCCGTGCAAGGCGGCCTGGACGTGCCTTTGTACTTGGGCAGCCGCAGCACCTTCACCCTGGGCCAGTTCGGCGGCCACGCTGGCCGCACCTTGCGCACCGGCGATCTGCTGCACGTCTGGCCCTCCGAGGCCCAAGCCCCGACCCCACGCCAAGGCCCCGTTCCCGCACTGGCCCGGCAATGGGACATCGGCGTGCTCTACGGCCCGCACGGCGCGCCTGACTTCTTCACGCTGGACGACATCGCCACCTTCTTCGCCACCGACTGGCAGGTGCACTACAACTCCAGCCGCACCGGCGTGCGCCTCATCGGCCCCAAACCCCACTGGGCGCGCACCGATGGTGGCGAGGCGGGCCTGCACCCCTCCAACATCCACGACAACGCCTATGCCATCGGCGCCATCGACTTCACCGGCGACATGCCCGTCATCCTTGGCCCCGATGGCCCCAGCCTGGGTGGTTTCGTCTGCCCGGCTGTGGTCGTGGCCGCAGAGCGCTGGAAGCTGGGCCAGCTCAAGCCCGGCGACACCATCCGCTTCCAGGCCTTGAGCGCCAAGCAAGCCCAAACTTTGCTCGAGGCGCAAGAAGCCTGGCTGGCTGGCACCGGCCCGTTGCCAGCCTTGCCCCAAGGCGTGCCACCTGATGAGGTCGCCAGCACCCTGTCGCCCATCATCCACCAACGCGCCGCCCAAACCACCCCGCAGGGCGAACAACCCGCCCTGTGCATCCGCCAGGCCGGGGACCGCTACCTGCTGATCGAGTTCGGCCCCCTGGTGCTGGACCTCACCCTGCGCTTCCGCGTGCACGCGCTGATGGCCTGGCTGCAAGCGCGCCGCGACGCGGGCGAGTTGCCCGGCATCATCGACATGACGCCCGGCATCCGATCACTGCAGGTCCACTTCGATCCGTGTGTGCTGCCACGCGTTGAACTGCTCAGTGCCTTGAAGCAGGCCGACGAACAACTCGGCAGCACCGATGACATCGTCGTGCCAACGCGCACCGTCTGGCTGCCCTTGTCGTGGGACGACAGCGCCACCAAACTCGCCATCGAGAAGTACATGCAATCGGTGCGAGCAGACGCGCCCTGGTGCCCCAGCAACATCGAGTTCATCCGCCGCATCAACGGCCTGGACAGCATCGACGACGTCAAGCGCATCGTCTTCGACACCAGCTACCTCGTCATGGGCCTGGGCGACGTGTACCTGGGCGCCCCCGTGGCCACGCCGCTGGACCCGCGCCACCGCCTCGTCACCACCAAGTACAACCCCGCACGCACCTGGACGCCCGAGAACGCCGTGGGCATCGGCGGCGCCTACATGTGCGTCTACGGCATGGAAGGCCCTGGCGGCTACCAGTTCGTGGGCCGCACCATCCAGATGTGGAACCGCTGGCGCGACGAACGCAGCGGCGCCATGGACTTCGAAGCCGGCAAGCCATGGCTGCTGCGCTTCTTCGACCAGATCCGCTTCTACCCCGTGGGCGAAGAAGCGCTGCTGCAATTGCGCCGCGACTTCCCCGCCGGTCGCTTCAAGCTCAAGATCGAGCATGGCCAATTCAGCCTGGCCGGCTACCAACGCTTCCTGGCCGACGAGGCGCCCAGCATCACCGCCTTCAAATCGCGGCAGCAAGCAGCCTTCGATGCCGAGCGCGAACGCTGGAAGGCCAGCGGCCAGGATGGCAGCCTGAGCGAACTCGATGTCAACACGTCTGCGGACGAGCAAGCCCTGCCCCCAGGCGCGCGCGCGGTGGCCAGCCCGGTGCCGGGCAGCGTCTGGAAGGTGCTGGTGGCCGAAGGCACCAAAGTGCTGGAAGGCCAGACCCTGGCCGTGGTCGAATCCATGAAAATGGAGTTCCCTGTGCTGGCCCCTTGTGATGGCACCGTGCTGCAAGTGCGCTGCAGGGAAGGCGGCGGCGTCACGGCCGGGCAGGATGTCGTGGTGATGGCCTGAATCGAGGCGGCGTGCGACACTGCGCGGTTGTTTTCGATCCCAGGGGCACCCGCCCCGCGTCTGCCTGCCATGTCCACGCCCACTCCATCCCCAGCCAAAGCCCCGCACGTCATCGTCATCGGGGGTGGCCCGGCTGGCCTGATGGCCGCTGAAACCCTGGCGGCAGGGGGCGCGCAAGTTGACGTGTACGACGCCATGCCCTCGGTAGGCCGCAAATTCCTGCTGGCCGGCAAAGGCGGCCTCAACCTCACGCACGCCGAACCCCTCGACTATTTCCTGGGCCGCTACGCCGAGCGCCGCGAAGCCCTCACCCCGCTGATCAACGACTTCAACCCGCAAGCCCTGCGCGATTGGGCCCAGGCCCTGGGCATCGAGACCTTCGTGGGCACGTCCAACCGCGTCTTCCCCAAGGACCTGAAGGCCGCGCCCTTGTTGCGCGCCTGGCTGCACCGCCTTCGTGAAGCCGGCGTGCGCTTCCACATGCGCCACCGTTGGCAAGGCTGGGCTGATGACGGCTCGCTGCTGTTCACCTCACCGCAAGGCGAAGTGCGCCAAAGCGCCGACGCCACTGTGCTCGCGCTGGGCGGTGCCAGCTGGGCCCGGCTGGGCTCCGATGGCGCCTGGGTGCCCTGGCTGCAAGCGCGCGGTGCCGAGATCGCCCCGCTCAAGCCGTCCAACTGCGGTTTCGACGTGGCCCCCACCGCCCCCGGCCGCACCGGCTGGAGCGAGCACCTGCGCGACCGCTTTGCCGGCCACCCCATCAAGCCCGTGGCGATGAGCTTCACCGATGCCCAAGCCCAAACGCACCGCCAGCAAGGCGAGTTCGTGCTCACCTTCAGCGGCATCGAAGGCAGCTTGGTCTACACCTTCTCGGCCCGCATCCGCGATGCGATTGAAACCCAGGGCTCGGCCACCGTCCACCTGGACCTGCTGCCCTCGCACACGCCCGAGCAAGTGCTGACCGAGACCAAGCGCCCACGCGGCACGCGCAGCCTGTCCACGCACCTGAAAAGCTGCCTGGGCATCCAGGGCGTGAAGATGGCGTGGCTGCACGAAGTGCTGACACCCGCACAACTGGCCGATCCGGTGCAACTGGCACAACTGCTCAAGGCCCTGCCAGTCACCTTGGCTGCGGCACGCCCCATCGACGAAGCCATCAGCACCGCGGGCGGCGTGCGCTTCGAATCACTGACCACTCAGCAAATGTTGCCGTCCATTCCTGGCGTGTTCTGCGCTGGCGAGATGCTGGACTGGGAGGCGCCCACAGGTGGCTACCTGCTCACGGCCAGCATGGCCACTGGCAAAGCCGCGGGCCAAGGCGTGCTCGACTGGTGGGGCCAGCAACCCGCGGCGGCCCGTTAACATTTGTGATCTTTTTTAACTTTTAGAAAACAAGCCAGGCAAGCCCTTTCCGAAAATCGGAGTTAAAAATCTCGTCCATTAAATCAAGGGATGAGAGGGTTGGTGATGTCTGAAGAACGGATGCTGGAGCATGCACGACCTGAATTCGCACAGGCGTGGCAAGACCTCCAATCAAACACCGTGCGAGAGGCCGTGGTCAGGTTCTACGCTCGGCATGACGCCCGCGTGAACACCGCCATCCAAGCCGCACCTCAGGCATTGGCCTGCGACAAGGGTTGCAGCCACTGCTGCCGGCAGTTTGATGTCGTGGCGCTGCCCGTTGAGGTTTTCGAAATCCACGCTCACGTGTTCCGGCATTTCAAACCCGACCAGCTGCGCGACACAATCCAAAGGGTGATCAAGTACGTGGCCAAGCGCAAAGGCGTGAGCGAAGAAACGCGGCTGTCCTTGCGTGATGCCTGCCCTTTCCTGGTCGACAACAGCTGCTCGATCTACCCGGTGCGCCCATCCGTGTGCCGCAACTACCACGCGACCGACAAGACCAATTGCGAGAAGTCCTTGAACGAGCCGCTCAGCACCTGGCCCACCACCTACATCGATGATGTTTTCTTCACCGCCATGGGCAGCTCAGCGGGCTTCAGGAACGCGGTCGCCGAAATGGGCCTGGACACGAAGGAATATCACCTCTCCGCGGCCTTCCTGGAAACCGTGCAGAACCCCAATTGCGTGAAGCGTTTCAAGAGCGGCAAGAACGCCTTCGTCAAGGCCACCCACACCCAGTTCAACCAATCCTCAGGCGGAGCATCACGCGCCGCTTGAAATGGCTTCCTGCAGGCCCACGCGGGCCTCGCCGAACATCAGCCAATCGCGCACACCCGCCACGCAATGCCCTTCGCGGATCAGCTTGAAGTAATAGCTGCCATCGGCCGTGTCGCCATACAGGCAGGCGCCAATCAACTTGTTGTCGCGCAGCACCAATTTTTTATAGACACCGCCAAACGGGTCCGACAAGAGGATTTCTTCCGTGCCTTCCCCGCCCATGAAATCACCCGCCGAGAACAGATCGATGCCCGTGACCTTGAGCTTGGTGGACACCTGCGAGCCCAGGTAACGCCCGATGCCGTGCATGGCCAGGTGGTTGGCGCACACCTTGCCTTGGTCAAACAAAGGGGCGACCAGGCCGTAAGCGATGCCCCGGTGTGCTGCGCACTCGCCCACGGAGTACACGCGTGGGTCGGTCACCGTCTGCATGGTGTCGTTGACGACGATGCCGCGGTTGCAGTGCAGGCCGATCTTCTCGGCCAACTGAGTATTGGGCCGAACACCCGCAGCCATGACCACCAGGTCGGCCAGCACCTCGGTGCCATCCTTGAACTTGACCGATTGCACGCGCCCGTCGGCATTGCCCACCAGCTCTTGCGTCTGCGCGCCAATCATGAACTTCAAGCCGCGCTCTTCCAGCGATTTCTGCAGCAGCTTGGCGGCCACATCGTCCAGCTGGCGTTCCATCAGCCAAGGCGCGATGTGCACCACCGTCACGCTCATGCCGCGCAGCATCAGTCCATTGGCCGCTTCCAAGCCCAACAGGCCGCCGCCGATCACCACGGCGTGCTGGTGCGTGGCGGCCGTCTCGATCATTGTGTTCGTGTCGGCAATGTCGCGGTAGGCAATCACGCCCTTCAGGTCGTTACCCGGCACGGGAAGGATGAAGGGGTTGGAGCCCGTGGCGATCAGCAATCGGTCGTACTCGGCCTCGGTGCCGTCTTCGGCCGTCACCAGGCGCTTCTTTCGATTGATGCTGGTGACCTTCTTGTTCAGGTGCAGCGTGATCCCGTGCTCGGCATACCAGGCCAGCGAGTTGAGGATGATCTCATCCACTGTCTGCTCGCCGGCCAACACAGGCGACAACATGATGCGGTTGTAGTTGGGATGCGGCTCGGCGCCGAACACCGTGATCTCGTACAGATCAGGGGCCACCTTGAGCAGCTCTTCCAGAGTGCGGACACCCGCCATGCCGTTGCCCACCATCACCAACTTCATCTTCTTCATGGACGCGCTCCTTCGCTTCCTGGATCAGTCCGCGCGGCGCAAGCCAGCAGGTGTCGGCTGTTGCTGCGGCGATGCCGGGGCTGCCGGATGGGCATGCACACGGGCGCGGCCACCCTTTTCAGCCCAGGTGCGCGTCCAGCGAACCTGCATGATGCGCATCACCACCAGCATGATCAGCGCCAGCACCGCGAACAGCACGAAGCCCCACAGATAGGTGCCCAGGTACTGCTTGGACAGGCCCATGGCATTGGGCACCAGGCCACCGCCCAAGGCCCCGATCTCACCAATCATCGAACCGGCCACCGCCGTGCTCAAAGGCCAGCGCAAAGGCACGAGTTGGAACAGGGCACCATTGCCCGCGCCCAGCGCTGCAAAGCAGGTGATCAGCAGCAGCGTCGTCATGATCAAGGACGATGAAGACAGCCCCACCAAGGTCAAGGTGACCGCGACGACTGTCAACACAATGGTCAAGGTGTTCAAGCCGCCCCAGTGGTCCGAGATCCAGCCACCCAGAACACGCACAAAGGCACCCATGAAGGCCGCCAGCATCGTCAGCTGGCCAGCTTGCACCTTGCTGACGCCGAACTGGTCGTAGTAGTAAGTGGGCAGGAAGGTGATCAGGCCGATGAAGCCGCCAAAGGTCACGCCGTAGATCAGGCTGAAGACCCAGCCGTCCTTTTCAAACAGGCAGGCAATGTGCTCGCGAAAACCAGCGTGTTTGTCCACGTCGGGTGGCTCTTTGGCGAACACCACCATCACGATCATGGGCACCAAGATCGCGGCCGCGGCCACGCCATACACGGCCTGCCAACCCAGCCACTGAGCCAGGGGCGGCGCCACCAGCACCGACACCGCCGTGCCCACATTGCCAGCGCCCACCAGGCCCATGGCCAGCCCCTTGTGCTGAGGAGGGAACGAGCCCGAGCCGAGCGACAAGGCCACGCCAAAGCTCGCGCCCGCGATGCCCAGCAGCACGCCCATCTTCAACAGGTCGTTGAACTCGTTCACCATGAACACGCCGTACAGCATGGCCAGCGCGATCATGCCCATCTCGACCAGCGTGGCGTTCTTGCGCCCGATGTACTGCGACAAAAGCCCCAGCGGAAAGCGCATGACCGCGCCCGCGATGATGGGGATGGACAACATCAGACCCTTCTGGGCCGGCGTCAGGTTGAAGGTCTCGCTGATGAAAGGCGCCATGGCGCCGTTGAGCACCCAGATGCAACACGAGAACGAGAAGTACAGGAAGGCCGCGAACAAGGTCGGGCTGTGGCCGCTTCTTAGAAATGTTCTGAAATTGGACATGGCAGTGGTGCGGTGCCGCAAGGGCACCTGAAAAGGCAGGAGAAAATGGAATAGCCCGCTGACCAGATTTGGCCCGGGCGATGGATGCTTGAAGTGGGCTGCCAAAGCGGCAGGTTTCAAGCTTTGCTGCGGTGCTTCGTTGCACCACGGGCAATTCCATGCAATATGCGCGCCAAGGTGCTGTGGCACCCCAGAATGTCAACTTTTCAGACCCTTCACGGAACATCCACCATGTGGTTTTCACTGCGAAAGCGCCGCCCATGACCCTCACCCTGTTGGTGATGTCACCGCCCAGTCACGCCCCGACGCCAACGCATGCCCTGCTTCAAGAAGGCTCGCTTGGCCCTGCGTGGACCGTGGTGGAGGGCGGTGATTGCCACCATCTGGTGCACCAATTCAATGCGCACGCACCGAATCAGGTCGTGCTTTTGGGGCCAGCGGTGGCCGTGGCCGAATCGCTCAGCACCTGGAACGGCGCTCCGCCCTGCGCGGTGACCTGGCTCGCGGCCAACCCTAGCCCGGATGAACTGAGCCAACTGCTTGACCTGGGCCTGACCGGCTGGTGGCCCGACGCCGGCCTGTCTGCCGCAAGCTTGGCCACGGGATTGGCCCTGGATGGCCAACGCTGGCAACGCCACGCCACACTCGCGCAAGCCCTGGATCAGGTGCAGGGCCAGTTGAGCGACCGCAAATACCTGGACCGCGCCAAAGGCTTGTTGGCGCAAGCCCGTGGGCTCGACGAAGACGAGGCCTTCAAACTGCTCCGGGGCGCCGCCATGCACGCCAAGTTGAAGATCGGTGATGTGTCCCGCTCAGTGATCGAGGCGGCCGCCTGGGCCGAGGCCCTGAACCGCGCCGGCCAATTGCGCATGCTGTCGCAGCGCCTGGTCAAATTGGCGGCACAGCGCCTGGCGGGCGTAGACGCGCACCGCGCCCGCAAACTGCAGGACGACTCCGAGCAGCGCGCCCAAGCCAATCTGGATTTCTTGTCCGCCCTGCCGCAACTGGGGGCCCAGGGCCAAGCCTTGCCCGAAGCCGTGGCCCGAACGCACGCCGCCTGGTCCATCTTGCAAGCCACCTTGGCGCAGCGCAAATCGGCCGCCGTGCTGAAACAAGCCGATGACAAGGCCGACGCGTTGTTGATGCAGGCCGAAGCCTTGGTCAGCGAGCTTGAAACCGCCTCGGGTCGGCGTGCCTTGAAGGTCGTCAACCTGTGCGGCCGCCAACGCATGCTCGCGCAGCGCCTGGCCAAAGACGCCCTGCTGGCCGAGATGCTGGACGACGGCGCCCGCCGTGAAGGGTTCGCCCAGCTGAAATCCGAGTTCGAAACCGCTTTGCTGGAGCTGGAAATGGCCCCCCTGTCCAGCCCGGAGATCCGCGCGGCCCTCAAGGCCGCCCGCGAAGAATGGACCCGGTTGTTGTCGGGCCTGCGCTTTCTGGACAACTCAGAAAGCCGCCTGGCCATCAGCCGGGCCAGCGAGGTGCTGCTGGAGGTGTTTGAAGGCCTGACCGCGCTTTATGAACGCAGCCTGCAGGTCATCATGTCGTGAGCACGGGCCGCCGAACCAAAACTGGTCGGGGTGAGAGGATTCGAACCTCCGGTCTCTACGTCCCGAACGTAGCGCTTTACCAGACTAAGCTACACCCCGATTTGACTTCCCGAAAGCGGTGTCGATCAAGACGATCGGTGCACCGAATCAGCCGACAATTGTAGCAGCGCGTCCCTGTAGACCGACCCCGGCAAAGCCACCAGACAGCCCTCGGCCAGACGTGCCTGCTCCTCGGCCGCCTCGCGCGTAGCCTGCAGCGCCCCCGTGGTTTTGACGATGTCCACGATCTGCGCCATGCGCTCCACTTCACCGTGGATGATGGCGTTGCGGATCAACTCCCGCTGCTCAGGTGTGCCACGCTGCATGGCCACCAGCAAGGGCAAAGTGGGCTTGCCTTCGCGCAGGTCGTCGCCGATGTTCTTGCCCAATTCGGCGGTGCTGCCTTCATAGTCCAGCAGATCATCGATCAGCTGGAAAGCGGTGCCTAAGGTGCGCCCATACGAAGCACAGACCTCTTCCACCTCAGGTGTCGCGTCCACGATCACTGCGCCCAGGCGGGCACTGGCCTCGAACAGCTTGGCCGTCTTGTACTCGATCACCTTCAGGTAATCGTCCACCGAGATGTCGGGGTCGTGCATGTTCATCAACTGCAGCACCTCGCCCTCGGCGATCACATTGGTCGCGTCGGCCAGCACTTCCATCACGCGCAGGCGGTTGGTGGTGACCATCATCTGAAAAGCGCGCGAGTACAGAAAATCACCCACCAGCACGCTGGCCGCGTTGCCGAACATGGCGTTGGCCGTCTGGCGGCCGCGCCGCAGGTTCGACTCGTCCACCACGTCGTCGTGCAACAGCGTGGCCGTGTGGATGAACTCCACCACCGCCGCCAGCTCATGGCGCTGCGAGGAGTTGTTGCCCAGGGCCCGCGCGATCAGCAACAACAACATGGGGCGGACGCGTTTGCCACCCGCGTTCACGATGTAGTTGGAGATCTGGTTGACCAGCGCCACCTTGGACGACAGCCGCTGGTGGATGACCTGGTCCACCTCGGCCATGTCAGGAGCCATCAGGCTGCGGTAGTTCACGGTGGGGGTGGAAGTGGCTGACACGCTGGACAAGGTTGGAGTGCGGTAATCAGGTGATTATAGGAACCCCCTTCGCCAGGGCAGCAACAGCGCGACAATGCCCATTCAGGAGCCCCACGATGACCACCATTGAAGACACCGCTGTGACAAACCCACCGCTGCCCCGAGCTGGCCTGTCGGTGGCCATCATTGGCGCCGGCCCGGCAGGCTTGGCCTTGGCTCTGCAGGCCGCCCAGGCCCTGCCCCAGGCCCGCATCACCGTGTTCGACGCGCGCGCTGCGGACAAGGATGTGTCGGGCGATCCGCGTACCCTGGCCCTGTCTCTGGGCAGTGTGCAGGAGCTGGAACGCATGGGCGTGTGGCCTGCCATCCAGGCCTGCCAGCAAGTGGCGCCCATCCGGGCCGTGCACGTGTCCCAACAGCAACCCACCGTGCTGTGGCCGGGCCGCGATCAACCGGCCGTCACCATCAGCGCGGCCGAGCAGGGCGTGCCCCAACTCGGCGCTGTGGTCAGCTACGGCACCCTGGTGGCGCCCATGCAGGCCGCCTGGGCCCAGGCCACCGGCCGCGAACCTCATCGCCTGTTGATGCGGTTTGGCACCCCGGTCAAGGGGCTCAAGCCCGTGCCAGGCGGCGTCGAGGTCGATGCCGAAATCGCTGAATCCTTCGACCTGGCCGTGGTGGCTGAAGGCGGCGTGTTCGCCGACCAGCCCAGCTTGCAGTGGCCCCAAGGCGTCAGCCGCGACTACGTCCAGACCGCCTGGGTGGGCCAGGTATTGCTGAACGAAGACAGCGAAGCGGGGGTGGCGTATGAACGTTTCACGCCATCCGGCCCCGCCGCCTTGCTACCCCTGACCGATGGCGCCGTGGTGCCCGGTGGGCCCAGCGGCCGGCGTGCCGCCTTGGTGTGGTGTGTGCAGCGCGACGACGATCCCGTGCGTGACCTGACCGATGCCCAGCGGCTGGTGGTGCTGAACACGATTTTTCATGAACGCGTGGGCACGATTCACCAGGTGTCTGCCTTGAAGGCCTTCCCGCTGGGGCTGAACGCTCACCGCACGCTGGTGAACGATGGCGCGGTGGTGCGCATTGGCAACGCGGCGCAAACACTGCACCCGGTGGCCGGGCAAGGTTTGAACCTGGGCCTGCGCGATGTGCACGAACTGCTGTCGGCGATCAAAGGTGCCAGCGTGGCAGGGAACGTGGATGTGGCCGCCGCCCTGCGGCACTTTCAGCGCCGCCGTCAGCCCGACCGCTGGGCCCTGATCGCTGGCACGGATTTCTTGGCCCGCAGCTTCACGTGGCCCGCGCCCATTTTGGCAACCGCCCGCGGCATGGGGTTGGGCGCCATGCAGTTGCTGGGCCCTTTGAAACACCGGCTGGCCCGAACCATGATGTTCGGCCTGCGCTGAATCAAATCAACGGTTCAGGGCCACCATGGTGGATGCGAACTGCGCATTCACCTGAGAGGCCTCCACGTTGGACTGCAGGCCGTAAACCGCCCAGGCGGTCATGGCGGCAAACAAGGTGTTTTGCAGCAGCTTCTTGCGCATGGGTCTCTCCTCTGATTTGGCGGGCCGCCCTCGTGCAGCGGGACGACCTCATCTTAGGAAGGATGATTCTCCTTCCAAGGACGTAACAAAACCCCCTTAAGGGGGTAGTTCAAGGTTCATCCTGTTCAAAGTCCGCATCGCAGCCTTGGCCGGCGGCGATCACCCGGCGCGCCCAACGCAGCCAGAGGCGCCGCAAAGGGCCCCAACTCATCCAGCGTCCGGCCAAAAAACGGTCGGGGTCCACCAAGAGGCCACAGCGGTAGGCCGAGGCGTCGTCCGACCAGACCAGCGCGTCGCAAGCCCCGTGTCGGCGCCGACTGATCAGCATGCCCACTGGGCACGGCTCGACCAGGCAGCACACGCCGCAACCATTGCAGGGCGCGCCCACGGCGGGCTTGGGCGGCGCCTCTGGGTGAATATGGATGACTTGGTGGTGCATGAATGGCCGGGGTTTGCGACAATCTTGCCTTATGAACACCGCGCAGACCACCTCCCCCTCCGCCAACCAGCCGGTTGACCAGTACATGACCGCCGTGGGCCAGGCTGCTCGCGCTGCCGCCACCCTGATGGCCGCAGCGTCCACCGCCGCCCGCAACAACGCGCTGCTGGCGCTGGGCCGGCTGATCCGCGAACAGGCCGCATCCCTCAAAACGGACAACGTCCAGGACGTGTCCAAGGCCCAGGCCAATGGCCTGAGCGAGCCCATGGTCGACCGCCTGCGCCTGACCGACAAGGTCATCGAGACCATGGCGCAAAGCTGCGAACAGGTCGCCGCCCTGCCCGACCCGGTGGGCGAGATGACCAACCTGCGACAGCGCCCCACCGGCATCACCGTGGGCCAGATGCGTGTGCCCATCGGCGTGTTCGGCATGATTTTCGAGAGCCGCCCCAACGTGACCATCGAGGCCGCCTCGCTGGCCATCAAGAGTGGCAACGCCTGTGTACTGCGGGGCGGCTCCGAAGCCATCCACTCCAACCTGGCATTGTGGAAGCTGGTGCAAGACGCCCTGGTCGAGGCCGGCCTGCCCGCCACGGGCGTGCAATTGGTGCAGACCACCGACCGCGCCGCCGTGGGCCAGCTCATCACCATGCCGCAGTATGTGGACGTGATCATCCCGCGCGGCGGCAAGGGCCTGATCGAGCGCATCAGCGCGGAGGCCAAGGTGCCCGTCATCAAGCACCTCGATGGCAACTGCCACACCTATGTCGATGCCGAGGTCGACCTGGCCATGGCCGTGAAGGTGACCGACAACGCCAAGACACAGAAGTACAGCCCCTGCAATGCCACCGAATCGCTGCTGGTGCATGCCAAGCAGGCCACTGCCTTCTTGCCCTTGATCGGCCAGGTCTTCGCCGACAAGGGCGTGGAGATGCGCGCCGATACCCGCGCCAAGGCCATCCTGGCCGACGTGCCCGGCGCGAAGGTGGTCGACGCCACCGAGCAGGACTGGTACGAGGAATACCTGGCGCCAGTGATCGCGGTGAAAGTGGTCGATTCGCTGGACGAGGCCATCGCGCACATCAACCGCTACGGTTCGCACCACACCGATGCCATCCTGACCACCAACCACCCCAACGGCATGCGCTTCATCCGCCAGGTGGATTCGGCCAGCGTGATGATCAACGCGTCCACGCGCTTCGCCGACGGCTTCGAGTTCGGCCTGGGCGCCGAGATCGGCATCAGCACGGACAAGTTCCACGCGCGCGGCCCCGTGGGCCTGGAAGGCCTGACGTCCTTGAAATACGTGGTGTTGGGCCAGGGCGAAGTGCGCTCTTGATCACCCTGCATGCTTGATCTGACACCAGCCAACGTCGGCCTGATGTTGCTGGCGTCAGGCGCCGCCGGGCTGGTGGACGCGATCGTGGGTGGAGGGGGTCTGATCATGGTGCCCTCTTTGTTCGGCTTGTTCCCGCAAGCCTTGCCCGCGACCTTGCTGGGTACCAACAAGGCCGCGTCCGTCTGGGGCACGGCGTGGGCGGCCTGGCGGTTTTCCAAGC
The DNA here is from genome assembly GCF_918741295.1 of Aquabacterium sp. CECT 9606. Classification (GTDB taxonomy): domain Bacteria; phylum Pseudomonadota; class Gammaproteobacteria; order Burkholderiales; family Burkholderiaceae_C; genus Aquabacterium. Next base: position 1,049,619 of record NZ_CAKKNB010000002.1, on the reverse strand, counting down.
AAGTGAGCTTGCCGTGGTCGCGCCTGCTGGGCGCCATCGTGGCCGCCCTCATCGGGGCGGTGCTGGGCGCCTGGCTGGCCACCCGGGTGCCGGCCTCGCAGTTCAGGGTCGCGCTGCCTGTGGTGCTGTCGCTGGTGTGGGCCTACACGCTGTGGCGCAAAGACTTGGGCCGCCACCACACGCCGCACTGGCCTGCCCGCACCGAGAACCTGCTGGCCACCCTGCTGGGCGCCACGGTGGGGTTCTACGATGGCCTGTTTGGTCCTGGCACCGGCAGCTTCTTTGTCTTCGCGCTGGTGCGCGGCCTGGGGTGGGATTTCTTGCACGCCAGCGCGGGCGCCAAACGCCTGAACTTCGCCACCAATGTGGCCGCACTGGCCTGGTTCATCCCCCACGGGCATGTGGACTGGGCCTTGGCCTTGCCGATGGCGGTGACCAATGTGGCAGGCAGCAGCCTGGGCACCCGCCTGGCACTGCGCCATGGCACGGGCTTCGTGCGCATGGTGTTCCTGGTGGTGGTCGGCGCCTTGATCCTCAAGACGGCGTGGGATGCCTGGGGCGCTTTACTTTGACGCTGGGCCGCTGTAGTTCATCCAGCCAACGGTCTTGGCATTGAGGCTCTGGATGAAGAGCTTGCCGTCCAACTCGGTGGCCGCGGTGGTTTCAGGGTAGGCACCACTCGGGTCCTGCAAATCATCCACGACCTTGCCAGACTCATCAAAGGCCACGATGTGGCCGTAGGCCTTGGGCACCGGCCACAAAAAGCGCGGCAGGCGCAAGGTCAAGGTGCGGATGATGGGGTGCTCGGCCGCGAAGTCGATCACCGGGCTGCGGGGCTTGGTCAAACCCACCCACAGGCGGCCCTGCTCACCGGCCACCAAGTTGTCGGGGAAGCCCGGCAGGTTGTCCACCAGCACGGTGGCCGCGCCCTGGGTGAGGGCATTGGCCAATGTCGGTGTGTTCATCATGCCCTGGGTGGCACGCGTCAACGACAGCTTGGCCAGGTCGATCTTGAGGATGCGGTAGGTGCCGGTCTCCGACAAGTACATGGTCTTGCCATCTTTTGAAAACGCCAAGCCATTGGGGAAGCACAAGCCCGACAAGGCCACCCGCGACTTCAAGGACACCGGGTCTGCGGCAATGAGCCGGCCGGTGCAACTGTGCTCAAGGATGTCCAGCACGCTGGCTTCCAGGGTGCTTTTCCACTCGACCACGCCAAAGCGGCGGCTGGCATCGGTCAGCCACAGGGTGCCATCGGCACCCACCTTCACGGCATCGGGATAGCGAAGGGGGTCGCCCACCACCGGGTCATCCACCTTGGTGAGCAAGGTGTCGACCTTGGCGCTGGCGCCGCTGCCTTCAATGCGCAACAGGCCCTTGACCCCATCGGCCACCAGCACACGACCCTGCGCGTCGACGTCGACACCCAAGGGCCGTCCGCCCGTGTTGGCCAGCACCTGGCGGGTTTTGCCATCCGGGCTGAACTTGAGCACATCGCCATTGAACAGGCCGGTGTACAACCAGCCGTGGTGGGCGGCGATGTGTTCCGGGCCCGTCTGGCCGGCTCCCAAGGTGATTTGCTGCAACCCGGCCAGCTTCTGGTTGGGAGCATGAGGGCCCACATAACCCAGGTCAGCTGGGGCTTTCCAGGCCACCGGATCTGCCGGAACAGGCCAGAACGCCAGGTAGGCCACCAGGGCCGCCACCGGGGTGGCCCAAGAGGCCAGCCAACTGAAGCGGCCACGTTGCGGCCCGCGACTTGATGGGATCACACTCACTTGCGAACTCCAGCCACCCCATCAACAGAGGCTATTGATTTTATTGAATCGATTGAATATACAAAACAAGCCGAGACCGCGATGATGAGAACAATTCTCAACGGAGCGCCATCATGGCCAAAACCGCCACTTTTGGATTGATGCACATCGGCACCTCATTCACCGTGACCTATGCAATCACCGGCAGCATGAGCGTGGCCGGGATCGTGACCTTTGTCGAACCGCTGGTCAACACGGTGATGCACTACTTTTTCGACAAATACTGGGACCGGGTCCCAGCCTGGGTTCACTTCTCGACGAAAGCGCGCTCGATCACGTAGTCGCCCGGCTCGCCTTGCGAAGGCGAGATGTGGAAGCCCCGGGCGTCCAGGATCTTGCACAGATCGGTCAACATGGAGGGGCTGCCGCACATCATGGCGCGGTCGGTGGCGGGGTTCAGTGGTGGCAGGCCGATGTCGGCGGCCATTTTGCCGTTCTCGATCAGGTCGGTCAGGCGGCCTTGGTTGCGGAACTCTTCACGCGTCACCAAGGGGTAGTAAATCAGCTTGTCGCGCACCAGGTCGCCCAGCAACTCGTGGTCGGGCAGGTCGTCCTTGATGAAGTCGTGGTAAGCCAGCTCGCTCTTGTAGCGAACGCCGTGCACCAGCACCACCTTGTCGAACTTCTCGTAGGTGTATGGATCCTGGATGATGCTCATGAAAGGCGCCAGGCCGGTGCCGGTGCCGAACAGGTACAGGTTCATGGCGGGCTTGAGGTCGTCGACCACCAGCGTGCCCACGGCCTTACGGCTGACCAGCAGCTTGTCGCCCACCTTCAAGTGCTGCAAGCGCGAGGTCAAGGGGCCGTCCTGCACCTTGATGCTCAAGAATTCGAGGTGTTCTTCGTAGTTGGCGCTGGCCACGCTGTAGGCGCGCATCAAGGGCTTGCCGTTGACTTCCAGGCCAATCATCACAAAATGACCGCTGGCAAAACGCAAGGCGGGATCGCGCGTGGTCCGAAACGAGAACAGCGTGTCGTTCCAGTGGTTGACGTGGGTAACAGTTTCTGTGTTGAAAGCGGCCATGACCAGGTTCCTGCAAGGCCCACATGCTTGCAGGCCGGACTCTCGAAAACCCTCTATTGTCGCCCAGCTTTGCGGCCCCTGCCAACCACGCGCCACAGCCACCCCTGAACTCCGGGGATTTGATCCGCTATGCTGAGCCGTTGCGCCCTGCCCTGCCTGCCACCGAGTTGTTCGCCATGCCCGCCGCCACCGCCCCCCCCTCCGCCTTTGCCGACCCACGCGCCGCCCTGGTGGTGTTCTCGGGCGGGCAGGATTCCACCGCCTGCCTGGCCTGGGCCCTGAGCCGCTTCAGCCGCGTTGAAACCATCGGCTTCGATTACGGCCAGCGTCACCGCGTCGAACTGGACTGCCGCGAACCGGTTCGCCAGGCTGTGGCCAGCGCTTTTCCAGCATGGACCGCCCGACTCGGCCAAGACCATGTGCTGGACCTCGCCCTGCTGGGCCAGATCTCTGACACCGCCCTGACCGAAGACCGCGCTATCGAAATGCAGTCCAATGGCTTGCCCAACACCTTCGTGCCCGGCCGCAACCTGTTGTTCCTCACTTTCGCGGCATCCGTGGCCTACCGGCGCGGCCTGAACGTGCTGGTGGGCGGCATGTGCGAGACCGACTATTCCGGCTACCCCGATTGCCGCGACAACACACTCAAAGCCTTGCAAGTGGCGCTCAGCCTGGGGTTGGCCGCGCCCATGACGGTGGAAACGCCGCTGATGTGGCTGACCAAAGCGCAAACCTGGGCCCTGACCGATCAGTTGGGTGGTACCGTCCTGAACGACATCATCGTGGAGCACACGCACACCTGCTACCTGGGCGACCGCACGCACCGCCACGCCTGGGGATACGGCTGCGGCCAATGCCCTGCCTGCCAATTGCGCCGCGAAGGCTTTGAGCAGTGGACTGCTACGATTGATTGAACGCAACGGCTTGGGAGGCCACGACTTTGAACACCACACAAATCATCACCCTCGCGGTGGTCGCCTTGATCGTCTTTTGGGCCGTGGGCGCCTACAACCGACTGGTCAAACTGCGCAACGAAATCACCAATGCCTTCGCGCAGATCGACGTTCAGCTCAAGCGCCGGCACGATCTCATTCCCAACCTGGTCGAGGTTGCACGCAAATACCTGGAACATGAACGCGAGACCCTGGAGCGCGTGACTGCCGCGCGGGCGCAAGTGGTCGCCGCCACCGACCTGGTGCGCAGCCAGCCCAACCAGGCAGGGCCCATCAAGAGCCTGAACCTGGCCGAAGGTGTGCTCAACAGCGCCATGGGGCGCTTTCAAGCCACCGTCGAGGCCTACCCTGAACTCAAGGCTGATGAGTCCTTGCGCGACCTCAGCGAAGAGCTGACACACACCGAGAATAAAGTGGCGTTCTCGCGGCAGTTGTTCAACGATGCCACGCTGGACTACAACAACTCGGCCCAGCAGTTTCCGGCCAATCTGGTGGCCGGTGTCTTCGGCTTCAAAGAGGCCGCCATGCTTCAGTCCACCTCCACCGACGCAGAACGCGCTGGCGTGAAAGTGGCTTTCTGATCAAGATCTGAACCAACGGGCAGTCTCGCCGTTCACCATGAAATTCCGACAGCATCAGGAACAGGCCCAGGCGCAAACCTTCAAGTTGTTCGCCTGGTTTGCCGTGCTGTTGGCCGGACTGGTGGTGGCCGTCAACGTGCTGTTGGCGCTGGCCTACAAGCTGCTGATGCCGCTCAGCCATGGCTACCCAGCCTTGTTCTTCGAGACCAACTCCGGCGTCATCTTGCTGTTTGTGCTGGGCGGCTGCCTGATCGAAACCCAGCGCCTGCGCGAAGGTGGTGGTCAACGCGTTGCCCACTGGATGCACGGGCGCCTGGTCAAGGACCCTGATGATGCGCTGGAGCGCCGGCTGCTCAACGTGGTCGACGAAATGGCCATGGCCTCGGGGCAAACCGTGCCCCACGTCTACGTGCTCACCCGCGAAGACGCCATTAACGCCTTCGTGGCCGGCTGGTCACCCGAGGACTATGCCCTGTGCGTGACCCGGGGCGCCCTGGACCGCCTCACGCGCGCAGAGCTGCAAGGCCTGGTGGCCCACGAGTTCGGCCACCTCAAGGAGGAAGACCTGCCCATGGCCATGCGTCTGCTGGCGCTGGTGTGGGGCTTGTCGCTGGTGCATGGCTATGGCCAGACCCTGATGAGCCCGGACGACAACGGGCACGTCAACCCGGTGCGCTGGGTGGTCGGGCTGGTGTTCAGTGCGGTCGGCTGGCTGGGCTGGGGCGCCGGCCGGCTGCTGCAAGCCGCCGTGGCACGCCAGCGCGAGTTTCTGGCCGATGCCAACGCCATCCAATTCACCCGCACGCGCGATGGCTTGGGCAATGTGCTGCGCAAGATCTGGTTTGACCAGCAGATGCTGGCCGGTCAAATGCGCCATCCCCAGGCCGACATGGTTGCATCGCTGCTGCTGCACCAGTCGCGCTTGTCGCGTTGCCTGGCCACGCACCCACGTTTGCCCGAGCGCATCCGCCGCATCTGCGGCGCCGTGCTGTCGCCCATGCCAGCACCCTTGCTGCGGCTTGAGAAAGCCGAGCCCCGCCGCCCGCCGCCCACAGCCCCAGGCGCCATGCTGGCGGCCGCGGCGGCCTCGGGCTTGCACGCGGAGGCCACCAAGCCACCAGCCCCCGCTGAGGACGCCGATGCCTTGGGCCGATTGCGCCGCCTGGCCGGCCCCCGCGAGAAACGCATGGCGGTGCTGGCGCTGATGATGTCGGCCGGCAACTGCGATGAACACAAGCTGTGGCTGAAATTGGCCGAGGGCCTCACGCACGGCCAACAGATCCTGGAGGATGTGCAGGGTCTGCGTCCTGAACGCCTGGTCCCCGAGTTCGAGCGCCTGTGCAAAAGCATCGCCAATGACCCGATCAGTGACCGCCGAGCGTTGGTCGAGGCCGCCCGTGATCTGCTGAAGGCCGATGGCCGCGTCAGCCCCCGCGATCGCCTGTGGTGGCTGACGCTTCGCCACCAGATGAGCGACAAGAAAAGCAGCCGGCCTTTCATGCGCCCGGTGACCGGACAAGGCCGCGAATTGATCGATCTGCAGGAAGATGAGCTGGCCCACGTGATCGCACTGTCAGCCTACCTTGCCCGCTTTGTGCCCGAGCCGGAGATGCAAGGCCTGTTGGCCGCCACCAGCCGCGCCTGGTACGCGCGCGTCATCGCACGCTGCACCCACCTGCAAGACTTGAAACCGGATGGCAAGATCCCCGACGCAGACGCCCTGATGCATGCCCTGGCAGGCGTTCAGGAGTTGTCGTGGATGATCAGGCCCGTGTTGCTGAGGGCCTGGGTTGAAGAAGCGCTGAACCACAGCACCGGCGGCTTGATGTCCAACGACACCGCCAACGCCCTGCGCTTGATGGCCGGGCTGATCGACTCGCCCATGCCACCAGCCTTGGCCTCACACTACCCGCGCGATTGAAGGCCGTCAGGCGTCGCCGTCTTTGTCTCGGCCACCACCGTTGGAGCGAGGCAGTCGGGTCAGGCCCAACAGGCCATTGCGCAACTCTTCAGGTGCGGCCGGCCCGATGTACATGCGCAGGTAGATCTGGTAGGCCAACTCGTTGTTGATGGCATTGTTGCTGACGCCACCCGTGGCACCGGGGTCGATCAGCAGCTGCTTGCCATTGATGTAGCACACCCAGCCCTTGCCTGGCAACCAGTCCAGGTTGATGACGTCGCCCTTGCTGACGCGTTTGACCGCGCTGTAGGCCGCGCCCACCTGGCTGATCTCGTTGATCAACTGCTTGAACTCGGCGTCGGTCGAGTTTTGCTTGAAGTCCGAGATGAAGATGCGGGAGATGGTCGACGACGTGAATTCGCGCAAGATGTTGAGCTGGATTCGGCGGATGCCGTTGAGCTTGAAGATCGCGTCGGGCGTGGTGCGCTTTTCCGGCAGGTACAGCGCAGTGACATCGGCCTTGAAGTAGCCTCGCTTGCGCACCGCAGCCCCGTTGAGCACCAGCTTTTGGCCGTGCGCCATGATGGACTCTTCGAGTTCAACCCCTTCCAACTCAACGCTGGCCGCCTGGGCAGGCGTGGCCCACGGCACAAGTGCTGCAGCCATGGCACTGGCCATCAGCTGGCGCCGGTTTTGTTCAAACGGGGATAAAGCGATACGGTCATCTTGCATGATGTGACCACTCCTACGGTACAGCCATCAACTCGCCCGTGGCACGGGCACCCTGGCCGCAAAGCCAGGGTCGCTCCATCAATCAGTACCCTGATGAGGTTACAGCGGCTTGGACAGGGTCAACCAGAAGGCCTGGCCCTCAGTGCGATTTTTCGCACCAAATTCCTTCAGGAATTTGCCTTCCAGCAGGAACTCACCGCCATTGGCCAACCAGGCCACGGCCGGGCCTGCGGCATAAACGCGCATCTTGTTGCCGGTGCTGAGGTCGGCCGTGGTGGCCAGCGCGGTTTGTTGAGCCGACGAGAAGCCGGTCAAATCCTGATCGTCCTTGCTGAACTGTTCCACCACGTAGCCTTGCAGACCCACGCGGATGTCCTCGGAAACAAACTTCATCGCCTGGTAGTCGATGTTCAGGATGTTGCCAGTGCGGTAGCCATTTTCCTTGTTGCGCGTGTTGAACGACAAGACCAGGCGACCGCCCACATCCCAGCCGTCGCCCACGAAGGCGTATTGCACCGATGGACGGAAGGTGAAGAAGTTGCCAAAGCCGGAATTGGCGCGCCTGGTGGCGTCATAGTCACCGGTGGGCAGCACGATGGTCGGGGCAATCGACACATGCTGGTGATCACCGATCTCCATGTGCCAGATGGGCGAGACTTCGAGGTCACCGATGCCGTACGTGGCCGACTCGTTGGCAATGCGGCCCAAAATGGTTGGGCTGAGACCTGCGGCCAAACTGCCTGGCACCGCAGGAGCCGCGCTGCCAGCGCCCGGTGTGAAGCTGGGCGTTTCGCCAGCCAGCTGGATTTTTCTGCGCACCAAAGGCAGCATCGCCGTGAATCCCACATTGCCACCCAATACCTGCTCGTTGCTCAGGTAGGTAATACGGGGAAGAATGGCGTAGGTGTCGGCCTTGATGCCAATTTTGGAGTTGTAGTTAATGCCGCCTGCAAACCCGGGAGCAGCAGCAGACGTGGCTGGGTTAGCGGCCAGTTGAGCTTGGGTGATATTCCCAGACCTGGTCAATTGCTTGCCATCATTGCCTTTGATCTTGTTGGCGTGGTACGCCACCATCGCCACCTGCCCATACCAGCCGGGCACCAAAGGCGAGGTCATGTCACTGCCGCCCACGCCAGGCGAATAGCGCTGGTTGCCGTTCTCGGCCGCCAATGCCACCGAAGATGCGCTGAGGGCCGCCGCCAGGGCCACGGTCTTGAGGGTCAGCGCGCAGGCCGACGAGGCATCACGGCGAAAGTTATTCATGCGGACAGCTCCTACGAATTGAGTTCGTTCAACGGGTTTGTTAGAAAAATGCACGTTGCGAAACGTATCTGTGCAATATCGGCCTAACTGTGCCTTGCTTGACCCCAAATGTGTGCGCAAGTTGTCGCAATGGCGCGACATGGATCCCCTGGAGTGCGTTGGTTTTGCACGCCAGTTCCATCCATCCAATGGGGATCGACCCTGATTGAGGGCTTACTCGCCTTCGCCGAACTTGTCGTTGATGAGGGCCACCAACGCCTTCATGGCGTCTTCTTCGCGGGCGCCATCGCACTCCAGCTCCACTGCCGCCCCCAGTCCGGCAGCCAGCATCATCACGCCCATGATGCTTTTGGCGTTCACACGCCGGTCATTGCGGCTCATGAAGACATCGCAGGGAAAACTGCTGGCCAGCTTGGTGAACTTGGCCGATGCGCGCGCATGGAGTCCCAGCTTATTGCTGATGTTGACGGTGGTCTTGATCATTGATGGGCTGACTGGCCTGGTTTTGTGGCCGGTTGGTCGCGATTTGCATGACGCCCTGGGTGCCGCCAGCCACCGCGCGGGTGATCAGGGTGTCCAGGGATTCATTGGAGTAATTGAGGGCTCGCCAGAGCATGGGCACATTCACGCCGGTGATGACCTTGACGCGCACACCGTCGGACAAGCGCTGCACGATATTGCACGGCGTGGCGCCGAATACATCGGCCAGGATCAGGGCCTCGCCGCGCGAATCGGCCTTTTGCAGCATCTCCAGGATGATGCGGCACTGCGCCTCGATTTCGTCGGGGGGCAGGTTCGAGGGCACGTCCAGGATCCGCATGGCCTGCGCAGCTTCGGGAAAACAATGCTGCGCCGCCAGCTTCAGGGCAGAAGCCAGGGGGGCATGCGCAATGAGGAACAGGCCGGGCATGACAACGATTATGGGCTGCTCAGTCCAGAAATTTGAAGCCCTGAATGAATGTCTCTACCGCGTCGGTGGAATCCTTGGCATTTGCACTCGGCACGGGGCGCCACAAGCTGGCCTGGTAAACCATCAGACCGTGGGAAAAATGCCACGCGTGCACTTCCACCGGCGCGCTTTCACCATGCCCGGCCGGGCGCCGCCCCGTCAGACGCCAGTGGCGTGCCAGGGCGTGGGGAGTCATGCCCGGAATCTTGACCGGTTCCAGGTCCACGGCAGACACGGCGCCCTCGGCGGCTGGAGCGCCCACGTTGCTGACCGCCTGCAGGTTGTCGCGCAAAGCGCGGTTGTCCGCCGCCAGCGCCTGCGGCACCCGGTTGATGTCTTGCGCATCGAAATAGCTGAGCGCCCAGATGGACTCGCCCACCTTGCACGACACCAGGTGCATGGTCACAGGAGGGCCGGGCAAGGCTGGAAGCCTCAATGAACGGTCCACCTGGGCTGGTTTGCACGGAAACAAGGCCTGCAAGGCCGGGGCATGTTCAGGCCGAACGGTGCGCCAATCCAACGCCGGACTGCAAGCCACCAAGGCCACGCATCCCACGACCGACAGCGCCCAGGCGCCCAGGTTCGACCAACTTTTTTCCATGGCGCCAATTATGGACACGCCCCCCCCGCAATTCACCCAACCGTGGGATGGACAAGCCACATCGGGCCGCAGAAACTGCCCCTGAACGAACCGAGATGTGCCATGAACTCGCCCGTCCCCTTCCCGGCCAAGTTGGCGACGCCCCACCGAGGCGTCAACCCGGATGCGCCGCCACTCAGCCCCGATGAGCGCGAGTTGGCGCGCTGGCAGGAGTTGCTGGCCCAAGCCGGCCGCGAGTTGGCCGAACCCCTCACCGCCGCGCTTGAGCGTGTCGCCACCTTGACCACCACCGGCCGCATCGACCGCGCCGGCCTGCGCACCTTGCTGGACGAGGTAGACCGCGCCCGCCAGGCCGGCATCTGGTGCCAGCAGATTTCGCGGCTCGCTTCAGGCCGGGTGCGCCAGTCGCATGAGCGCGTCCACCTCACCAACACCGTGCAAAGCGTGCTGGCCCACCGGGCGCGTGAGCTGCAGGCGCGCGGCATCCACATTGTTCAGTCACTGCAAGAGGTCGAGGTGCAGGTCGATGCCTCCATGCTTCATGGCCTGCTGAACGCCGTGGTCGAGTGGTGGCTGAGTTGCGCCCAGGGCTTGGTGGATGTCCGCATCGACCAGGGCCGCTGGTCAGACAACGCCTCGCTGGTCTGCCAGTTCCAGCACCGGTCGCCAGACCTGCCTCAGAACAAGGAGGCGCCTCACAACCCCGCACTGGACAGCATGAGCTGGCACCTGCTGGAGCAAACGGCCCGCACGCTCGGCGTGGCTCAGCACCGCGAGATCGAGTCCTCGCAAGCGCGTTTGACGCTTGAGTTCCCGCGCACGGTCAACGTGCTGGCGGTGGCCCCGGGTGCCGACACGCCCGACGCCAGCTTTGCCGACTCGATCAACTCCAAACCTTTGGCCGGCTGCCACGTGCTGGTGGTGGCGGCACGCCGCGATGTGCGCGGGCTGGTGCGCGAGTCCATGAAGTCCATGGGCTTGGTGGTCGATTTCGTCAACACGGTGGCCGATGCTGTCGAGTTCTGTGACGCCGGGCTGCCTCATGGCATCGTGTTCGAGTCCAGCCTGAAAACACCGCGGTTCATGCAGATGGTTGCCAGCATCCGCCAGGAGGTGCCCGAGTTCGTGTTCATCGAGCTGCTTGACGATGGGCACACTTTCGAGATTTCCAGCATCAGCCCGACGGGCATGGCGCGGGTGGGCCATGCGGCGGTGGCCACCTCGCTGCCTTCAGCCCTGGTCTACGAGCTCACGCGCATCATGTGACGCGACTCGGGCCTCAGGCAGGCTCGGCCAGCAGTTGCCCCAGCAAGGTGTGCAGGGCCTCAAAATCGGGCTCGCCAATGTAGCGCTTGACGATCTCGCCTTTTTTGTTGACCACGAATGTGGTCGGCGTCAACTGCACCGGGCCAAAGGCCTTGGCCAGATCGCCCGTGTGGTCCATCACCACCTGGAAGGGCAGTTGCCGGCTTTGCGCAAATTGCATCACGTAAGCAGGGGGGTCGTATTCCATGGCCACGGCCAGGGTCTGCAGGCCTTGCGCCTTGAACTTGTTTTGCGTGGCCACCAGTTGCGGCATCTCTTTGACGCACGTGCTGCAGCTGGTCGCCCAGAAGTTGATCAGGGTGACCTGGCCCTTCAAATCCGAGGTCCGGTGCTGGCTGCCATCGATCCGGGTGTAAGGTAGATCAGGCAATGGCGCCTGCGTGTCCCAAAAACATCCGGACAGAAACATTGGCACGGCCAGGGCGATCAGGGCAAGATGTCGTCTGTTGAAATTCATGGCCGTAGGTCAGTGGAGCTGTGTCAGTGGATCACTTAATGAACCGTCGTCAAATCATATTGTCGTCTGCCTGCCAGGCCTTGGCTGGTGGCATGGCATTGTCCCTGCTGGCCTCGTCCACCGCGCGCGCCGCGGCCTTCAGCCAGGCCGATGCCAGTGGCGCCGTGCGTGCAGCGCTGGAACGAGGCGCAGACATCGCCGTCAAGCAGTTGGGCCAGACCAATGGCTTCCTGGGCAATGACAAGATCCGCATCCCCCTGCCCGAGGTGATGGAGAAAGCCGCCCCTTTGCTGCGCGCGGTGGGACGAGGCCGCCAGTTGGACGACCTGATCAGCGCCATGAACCACGCCGCCGAGAACGCGGTGAGCATGGCATTGCCCCTGCTGCGCAACGCCATCAAGGGCATGTCGGTGCAAGACGCGCGCCAAATCCTGTCGGGTGGCGAGCACGCGGTGACCGATTTCTTTGCCACCAAAACCCGCGAGCCTTTGAGCGTGCAGTTCGCCCCCTTGGTCAACAAGGCGGTTGAGAAGCTCTCGCTGGCCAAGCGCTACAACGACCTGGCTGGCAAGGCCAGCAGCATGGGACTGATCAAAGGCGATCAAGCTGCCACCGTGCAGCAACACGTCACCACCAAGGCGCTGGACGGCTTGTATTTCGTGATTGGCGAAGAAGAGCGCCGCATTCGCAATGACCCGGTGGGCACGGGCAGCGCCATCCTCAAGAAGGTTTTTTCGTCGCTTTGACACCGGCCCCAGCGGCGGGCTGCGAGGCGCCAGGCACGGGCGCCAGCAGTGAGCGCTGCACGCGTTCAACCTGCGGATCGGCCCACGAACCGGTCACGCTGAACTGCCTGGTGCTGGCCTCGGCCACCTGCTTGCGCAGCAGCACCTGGGCAATGAAGGTACCCAGGCCCACGGCCGGGTTGATGACCGCGTAGGCCAGCGATGCCGTGCCGGCGTTCACCTCGGGCACCACGAACACGTGCAGGTTTTGCGTTTCGCGTGCCAGGTCGGCCTGGCCTTCCATCATCACCACCGCCTGAACCCCTCGCATTCGCAGGTTGCGGGTGTCGGCCACGCCTTGCTTGATGGACACGTCGCCATCGATGGCGTCAAAGGCAAAGCCTTGCTGGAAGACATCGCGGAAGTCCAGCACCAGGCGCCGAGGCAGCGATTGCAGGCTGAGCACACCCAGCAGTTTGGCCATGCCGGGATCGACTTTGAGGAACTGCCCTTCCTTGATGTCCACAGACAACTCGCCAGACATGGTCGCGGGGTTGGGCTCCAGCGGTGAACCCATCCAAGAGATCTGGCCGGTAAGCTTGCCCTTGCCGCCCTTCAAGGTCTGCGGCAAGCCCAGGCGGCCCAGCAAGGCGCCGCTGTTGTTGAGCTCCAGCGTGAAGTTGAAGGCCGCCTTCTGCTTGGGTTTGGCGCTGTTGCCCGGCAACAGGCCCACCGCCATCCAGTTGCCGCTGGCATTGAGCTGGGCCTCGGGGTTGGTCATGCGCAGTTTGTTCAAGCGCCATTCGGGCTGCCAACCGCCACCGGCCACTGGCACCAGGCGGTTGATGGCTTCCACCTCCATCTTGCCCAAAGGCAGGCCCCGCCAATCCAGTTCGTCGATGACGATGTCCAGCGCCGGCACCGTCACGGTTTCAGGGGTCAGCAACTGCAGCGCCGCCTGGTCCTCAAAGGCCTCAGCCTCGGCGGCCGGCACCGACAGGCGTGACAGGCGCGCCACCACACGGCTGCCAGACGGCCCGCTGGCCAGCGGCGAGGTCTCTGGCCGCATCTCGATCTGGCCGGCCAACTGGTCGGACTCGATCTGGGCACGCCACACCCCGGGGCTGGGGTGCGCCAAGGTGACGTCCACATTGCGCAGATTGCGCTGCTGGTAGTTCAACACGCCCGTGTGCAAGGTCAAGGTGTCGGGCAAGTAGTCCTCGCCCGGCCCGGTGCTGTCGCTGGACGGTGACCGCACCACGCGGGCCAGACCCTGCCAGGCGTCCAGGTCCAGGGTGGGCACCGTCACTTGGGCGACCACGCCTTTGGGCGGCAAGGCTGGCACGGCGATGGCATCGCCACCGGCCGTGGATTGCACCAGGCTCAAGGCGCCTCGGGTGACCCTGGCCTGGTCCCCGCGCACATCGCGGCGAAAGTCAGCGCGCAACCAGGGTGAACCGGCGGGATTGGCCGATTGCGCGTTGCCCAGTTCCACCAGCAAAGCGTCGCTCAGCCCGCTGGGATCGTCGCTCCGGTGGATCATGCTCAAGGGCCAGACGCTTTCGGCACGCTTGTTCAGGGGGGCGGGGAGGTCCACCGCCAGACCTTGCAAGGTGGACACCACCTGCAGTTCGGGTTGAGCCGCGGCGCCCTGGTCGGCCGACGCCTTGGGCAAGGCCACCGTCACGGTCACCGCCGTCTGCCCTGTCATGCGCTGGGCCAATTGGGCCAGCGCGGGCCATTCGCTGGCGGTGCGCAGGCCTTCGGCCGTGATCAACCCCTGCGCGACGAACTTGGGCGCGCCAGTGGCATCCTGCTGGCCTTCAACCGAGATGTCCTGCCCCCACACATTGGCCAGCGCCGACACCTTCAAGGTCTTCTGCGTGAAATCGACATGCCCCTTCACCTTCTGCAACAGCGGCACGCTGGGGTGCAGGCGCAAGGCGGCCTGGTCCTGTTCACCCAAACTCACTCGCCCGCGCAAACCGGTGTTCGCCGTGTGGTTCAGCGGAATGTCCAGGGCCAGTTGCAAGCTGCCGGTGCCGGTGCCCTCGGCCTTGTGCAACAGGTTGCCTGTCCACACCCCCACCGGAGACACGGCCATGTAGCGCAACAAGTCGTTCAGGGGGCCTTGCCCCTGTCCGCGGATCTCCAGATGCGGGTCGTCGGACGCGAGGTTCTCTATCCGTCCCGCCACATCACGCAGCACAAAACTGCCGGAGCCCAATCCACCCAATTGCGCTTTGGCGCCCTCAATGCGCAAGCGCAGGCCCTCGAAGATCAGATCACCGTCCAGCCCTGTGAACGCGGGCCAACGGGTCTGCGCGGGCACGCCACCGGTCTCCAGCAGGGCCGCAGGCACGTAGTCCAGGGTCACGTTCTTGGCGGGCACGTGAACCCGGAAGCGACCACCCTCATCGTCCTTGAAAGGAAAACCGGCCAGGTCGCCCTTGACTTCAAAGGTGACTTTCTCGCCACGCCCCTCGCGAACGGCCATGCGCACGTAGTCGCGGGCATGGAAGGGGATGACCGACGGCAGGTAACGCCAGACCCGGTTGGCCTGACCCCAAGCCAGCTTGCCATCAAGCTCCAGGTGCCCCGGGAAACGGCCTGTGGCGCCCGCGCCGATGCCTGGGCCGGTGCGCCACGTGGCCTGCAACTCGCCTTCAGCGTCATCGTTGGCGAATGTCGCCTTCCTGACCTCGACCTGCAACTGCGGCGGCAAATCCGCCCGGCCGGCCGGTTTGATGCGCCAGTTCACACGGGCCGCCATCGCCTTCAAAGGGATGCGGGGCTCGTCGAAAGCCCCTGGCAACTCAACCCAGCCTTTTTCGATGGCCACGGAGGCCTGGCCGCCCTGCTCGTCGGCCTTCAAATCGATGTCGGCCTCGGCCAGCCCCGGCCGCCCTTGTTGGGCCGAGGCCGCCCAACCAAAGCCCTTGATCTGTGCGCGGGCGCTGTATTCGCGCGGGTCATCGGCCGGGCCTTCCCAACGCCAGGTCAATCGCCGGCCCACGCCTTCGGGAGCCAGGTCTGCCAAAGTCCGCCGCATGGCCGTCGAGATGGGCAAGCGATCGGCCAACCGGGCCAGCACGCCCAGGTCCAGGCGGTCGGCGTCCACCTGGCCACCCACGGTCTGGCGCCAGACGTCGGCATTGATCTGTCCTTGCAGAGGCGCGTGCCGCCAAGCCAGCCGGGCCGAACTGGCCGGCCAAACCAGGCCTTCGGCCGTGGTGAAGGCCAGCTTCTCCAGCGCCACGTGGGATTCGGTGCGTTCATTGAGGGCCGTGATGCGGCCACTCAGTCCACGAAACGCCAGGGGCCTCAAGCCTTTTTCAAGGCGGATGCTCACGTCCTGCACATCCACGTCAAGCGCCAGGCTGGCCGGCCGACCCTGCTTGAGGACGAGTTCAGCAGCCATGCGGCCCCGCCCCCCTTCCACATCGACAGGCAAGTCCACATGCTTGCGCAAGGACTGCACATCCGCATGCGGCAGGTTCACCGACAACTTCCCCGACCAACTGTTCAAATCGGTGGTCTTGGGCGCGCCGCCCAACCAACGCCGCCACCAAGGCAAGTCAACAGTTTGGGATGAAGCGGCCTCTTGCGCGGTCAAAGCCCACAAGGGCTGCGTCATCCGGGCCTTGACCTCGAACCGCCGCCCGAACTCCGGCAAAGGCGTGGCCAACAGCGACAAATGGTGCATCTGCGTGCCCAACCCCGGGTGGCTGCTCAAGTCCAGGTCCACCTGCTGCAACACCAGGGTGGGGGCTTTCCGCAGCTCATCGGTCCAGCGCACGGCGCCCTGCTCAATGCGGATCAGACGCTGTGACAGCACCCAGTCCAACACCTGGCCATTGCCGGTGGGCGCGGCGTTGGAGGCCAGCTTCAAGCCCGCCACATGCAGATCACCGGCCACATCCCGGCGCACCTGCAACTCGGGCCGAACCAGCACCAGCCTGTCCAAGCGAAGCTCCTGGCGCCACAAGGCCGTGGGCCATAGGCTGCCAGGTGAAATGCGTGCGGTGACTTCCGGCAGGCGCAAAGCCACGCTGCCACGCTCGTCCAGCAACGCCACCTCCTTCAAGGACAGAACCGGCGACCAGCCCTCGGCCCGGCCCGACAAGGCACCAATGCGCACCGGCACCCCCAGTGACTTTGTGGCTTGTTGGGCCAGGGCTTCACGCCATGAACCGATTCGGGGCAGAATTTGGAACAACAAAGCCCACCAGGCAACCGCGGCCATGAACAGCAGCACCGCCAGCGTCAGCAGACACCACCGCCCGGCTCGGAGCAGCGAGCGCGCTTTGCGCACCTTGGGATTGCCAGAAGAATCAGAAGAAATCGTGGGCATGAAACAAAACTGTCGTCCAGGCGGGCCAAATTCGCCATTTTGTAAAACGCAACTGCCCTACCATCCCGGAACCAGTTGCGGGGCCCGATAGTCGGCCACCCTAGCACAGACCCTCACCTAGGCTCATGGGCTTCACATTCTTTAACCCCCACAACACCGGGCCATCCCGGGCCCATGCCGACCACGCGCGGTTCGTGCAGCGCATCCGTCGCCGTTACACCCCTGAACGCGAAGCGTTTGCCCAGCAGGCGCCCGGCACCCCCACTGAAGACACTATCGGGGCCCTGATCGATCATTTGCTGGCGGGCGGCCGCGCCCTGCCCTCCGCCTTGCGGGTGGCCCGGCAACTCGTGCTCGAGCGCCTGGCCTGCGTCGATGTCGAGCAATCCTGCGCCCTGGCCGATGTCACCATGGCCATGACCGAACTGGCCCAGGTCACGCTGGAGCGTGCTCTCGAAAGCGCCCAGGCCGAATTCGACGCCGTCCACGGCGCGCCCCTGAACGAGCAAGGCCAGCGCATCGACCTGTGGGTCATCGGGATGGGCAAGCTGGGCGGACGTGAACTCAATGTCTCGTCCGACATCGACCTGATCTACGTCTACGAGGACGATGGCCAGACCACCGGCATCGACGATGGCCGGGGTGGCCTGCAAGGGCAGATCAGCGCTCACGAATACTTCGCCAACGTGGCCAAGCGCCTGTTCAGCCTGATCGGCGACACCACCGAAGACGGTTTCGTCTTCCGCGTTGACCTGGCCTTGCGCCCCAACGGCAACTCCGGGCCGCCCGTGGTCAGCCTGGCCATGCTGGAAGAGTACTTCCTGGTGCAAGGTCGCGAATGGGAGCGTTTTGCCTGGCTCAAAAGCCGCATCGTCGCTCCCCGCGCCGCCATGCCCAAGGGCAGCCGGCACGCCCGCTCCCTGGCTCTGCGCGACGTGGTCATTCCCTTCGTCTTCCGCCGTTACCTTGACTACGGGATCTTCGAAGGCCTGCGCCAGTTGCACCGCAAGATCCGCGACGAGGCCAACCGGCGCGCCGCCGGCCGCCCCGAACGCGCCAACGACGTCAAGCTCTCACGCGGCGGCATCCGCGAGATCGAATTCACCGTGCAATTGCTGCAAGTGGTGCGCGGCGGCCAGTTCCCGGAGATCCGCACCCGATCCACCCTCAAGGCCCTCAAGCGCCTGGCGGCACGCGGCCTGATCTCGGACATCACCGCCGACAAGCTCGCGCAGGCCTACACCTTCCTGCGCCAGGTCGAGCACCGCATCCAATACCTGGACGACCAGCAAACCCACCTGCTGCCCACCGACGACGCCGACCTGGCCTGGATCGCCGCCAGCCTGGGCCTGGGCAAACCCAGCGAAGACAAGCCTGACTGCAACAGCGGCACCTGCCAGTTGCTCGACATCCTGTGCAATGTGCGCGAGTTGGTCGCCACCGAGTTCGACGCCTTGCTGCACGAAGGCAATGCCCCCAGCAGCAAACCCGGTGGATGCCGATCCTGCGGGGGCCCGCCCCTGCCGGTCGACAGCGAAGAATTCATTGCCAAACTGCCCGAGCCCATCGCGGCGCATGTGCGCACCTTTGCCGCGCAAGCGCGCGTCAACCTGCTCAGCGACACCGCCAAACTGCGCTTGGCCAAACTCATTGGCCGGGCCACCCTGCTGGCCTACACCAGCGAAGACTGCACCGAAGCCACCCCGCAAGACTGCCTTGGCCAGGACGCCGTGCTGCGCTTCATCGACTGGCTGAACCCCTTGCTGCGCCGTGACAGCTACCTGTCCCTGCTGGCCGAACGGCCCGAAGTGCTCAAGCGTCTGCTGCGTCTTCTGGGCTTGGCCAAATGGTCCATGCGCTACCTCATGCTCCACCCCGGCGTGATCGACGAGCTCGCCGACCCGCGGCTGATGGAAGGCCGCTTCGACCCCATCGCCTACCAGCAAGACCTGCAAGACCGCCACCGCGGTTGGGAGCGCGCCGGCCAGGCCGACGAAGAATCCCTGCTCGACACCTTGCGCCGCGCCCACCACGCCGAGATCTTCCGCACCCTGGTGCGCGACGTTGAAAAGCTGCTGACCGTCGAGCAAGTCGCCGATGACCTCTCCGCCCTGGCCGACGCCACGCTTGACATCACCTTGAAGTGGGCCTGGGGCCACCTGCAGCAACGCCCGCCCAAACAGGCGCGCTACGCCGTCGGGCGTGAACCGCATTTCGCCGTCATCGCCTACGGCAAATTGGGCGGCAAAGAGCTGGGCTATGGCAGCGACCTTGATGTCGTCTTTCTCTTCGATGACAGCCAGGACCGCCCGCCCGCTGACGCCGACCCTGACACCCCCGACCCCATCGACGCCTACCTGGTCTTTGCACGCAAGGTCATCAACTGGCTGACCCTGCGCACCTCCGCTGGCGAGCTGTTCGACATCGACACCGCCTTGCGACCCAATGGCAATGCCGGCCTGCTGGTCACCTCCTTCCACTCCTTCGACGACTACCAGCGCCAGCGTGGGAGCAACACCGCCTGGACCTGGGAGCACCAGGCCCTGAGCCGCGCGCGCTGGTGCGCCGGCGACCCTGCCCTCGCCCCGCGTTTCGAGACCACCCGCCGGGCCATCCTCTCCACGGTGCGTGACACCCAAGCCCTCAGCGACGAGGTACTGGCCATGCGTGAACGCCTGCGCGCCGCCCACGCCTGCCCGCCCGACAAGTTCGACGTCAAGCACAGTGCCGGCGGCATGATCGATGTCGAATTTGCCGTGCAGTACCTTGTGCTCGCCCACAGCCACGCCCACCCCGGCTTGCAGGACAACGTCGGCAACATCGCCCTGCTCCTGCGGGCCGAGCAGGCTGGCCTGTTGCCCGCGGGCATTGGCCATCAGGCAGGCCAGGCCTACCGCGAACTGCGACGGGTCCAGCACAGGGCCCGCCTGGACGAGTCCGCCCTGCAACTGTCCGGCGAGGCGAAGGAAGCGATCGGGCCGCACCGCGACGCGGTCCTGCGCTTGTGGGATGCCGTCTTCACCACACCCATCGCCCACACTTCGACGTGATGCCGCGCCCACTCGGGCCCGTGGCCTGGACAGGCCTCGCCTTGGTGCTTGGCCTGCCCGCGCTGCTGGGTCTGCTGCCCCATCAGCTTCCACCCGACAGCTGGGCATTGCACCCCAGTGCCGGCGTGCGGCAAAACCCCTTGAACTTCCTGACCTGCATCTGGTTGCACGCCAACACGCGACACCTGATGGCCAATCTCGCGGGTTTGACCCTCCTCATCAGCCTGGGCTGGATCCTGAAGTTGGCACCGCAAGCCGCCCTGGCGTGGCTGCTGGCCTGGCCCCTCACGCACCTGGCCTTGCTTCTTGACCCTCGGCTTAGCACCTATTACGGCCTGTCGGGTGTGCTTCACGCCGGGCTGAGCATCATCGCCACCACCCTCATCACCCAAGCCCATGGCCCAAAATGGTCCCGCACCTATGGCTGGCTGCTGCTGGGGGGCATGCTCGCGAAATGCTGGCTGGAAAACCCTGGCTGGCAGGCCCTGCTGCCCCGCCCCGGGCTGGCCATGAACGTCGCACCCATGTCGCATTGGGCCGGAACCTTGGTGGGCGCGGTTATCACCTTGACACTGGCGTTACGCCAAAGTCACCCCTGCTCGAAATCCCGCCCTTGAGACAGCGTTCCAGGAACGTACACTCATTGGCTGAATTTTCGACGTCAGGGAAGTCCCCAGGGAACTTACCGCCTTCGCGGCGGGTCTCTCTGCACGATCGAGTCTCCACACCAATCATTAACTTTTCGTTCAGCCCCTTATGCACACCAACCAGCCTACCTTCGCTCGTCATCGCGCCCTGCAACGTGCAGCCCTGGTCCCCATCGTGGTGGCCACCGCCCTCCTGGTAGCTGGCTGCGGTAAAGACGGCAAAGAACCAGGCAAAGCCACCCAGACGGCCGCCCGCATCAACGGCGAAGAAATCACCGTTCACCAGATCAACATGGTTCTGGAGCGCCAGCAAGGTCTCAAGCCCGAGCAAGCAGAACCCGCCAGCCGTCAAATCCTCGAAAGCCTGATCGACCAGGAACTGGCCCTGCAAAAGGCCACCGAACAAAAGCTGGACCGCGATCCCCAGATCATCCAGATGCTGGACGCCACCCGCCGCAACCTGCTGGCCCGCGCCTACCTTGAAAAGACCGCCGCCGCCAGCGTGGGCGCCCCCTCGGCCGAAGACGTCCGGAAGTACTTTGACGAGCATCCTGCGCTGTTCGCACAACGCCGCATCTACATGCTGCAAGACTTCACCATCCAGGGCGATCCTGAGCAGATCAAGGACATCACGCCCAAGCTGCAAGTCACTGACAGCTCGCAGGCCTTCGTAGAAGTCCTCAAAAACAGTGGCCTGAAGTTCGCCGTGAACCAAGTCACCCAGCCAGCCGAGGCCTTGCCCCTGAACCTGGTGGACCAGTTCGCCAAGCTCTCGGATGGCAAAGGCATGTACCAAGGCATGACGGGTGGGCTCAAGGTCGTGCTGGTCGCGGCCAGCAAGGCTCAGCCCATCAGCCTGGATCAGGCCAAACCCATGATCGAGCGCTTCCTGACCGAATCGCGCCGCCAAGAGTTCATCCAGAAAGAAACCAAGAGCTTGCGCACCGCGGCCAAGATTGAATACCTGGGCAAATTCGCCGAGAAACCAGCTGGCGCGGCTTCTGGGGCAGCGTCTGGCGCTGCCGCCGCTTCCACAGCCACGGCTCCCGCAGTCCCTGCCAGCGCAGCATCGTCGGCCAATGGCATTGACCCAGCCGCCCTCAACAAAGGGCTGTCTGGCCTGAAATAATGTCGGTTTTGGCCTGGGGGAGGCTTTCTTCCAGGCCATTTACCAACCAAAGCCAAATGCACTGTCAGTCCGGCTCTTATCGGGCTGGAAACAGGCTTGATTGGCTACAAAATCGCATAAATGACATGTGCGAAGGTGCGAAGGTGGCATACATTTGTAACCAGGAAGGATCTTCTTCCATGGTCGAAACTGCCGCCAAACAGGTTTAACCAAGAAGCCCTCAAGGTCTGCTCAAGCGCCGCCGATTTCAGGTGGACATTCTCTATGTTATGAGTTCAAGACATGACTTTTGACCAGTTGTTTAGGATTTTGAAGGCGCGCTGGAAACTGGCACTCGCCATCGCAGCATCCATCATTGTGGCCACCTTGCTGGTGAGCCTGATTTATCCGAAGTCATACCAGGCCACCGCCAGCTTGCTGATTGATGCCAAACCCGATCCCGTGTCCATCAATGCTGGTTTGGGTGCCAGCGGCGGCCAGAGCTACCTGGCCACTCAGGTCGATGTGATTGGCAGCGCGGCGGTTGCGCAACGTGTCGCCCGCACCCTCGGCATGGAGAACAACGCTCGCATGAGAGAGCTCTGGCAGAAGGAGACCGATGGCAAGGGGAACATGCAATCGTGGCTGGGCGAGCTGATCTCCCGCGGTTTGAAAATCAAGCCCTCGCGTGAGTCCAACGTCATCGACATCATCTACCAGGATGCGGACCCTGCATTCGCCGCGATCGTGGCCAACACGTTTGCCAAGGCTTACATCGACACCACGGTGGATGTTCGTTTGGCACCCGCTCGCCAATACACGCAGTTTTTCGAAGAACGCGCGGCTTTGGCCCGTCAGAAGCTTGAACGTGCCCAAGAGCAGTTGTCAAAAGCGCAGCGAGAAAAAGGCATTTTGGCGACCGAAGAGCGCCTTGACGTCGAAAATGCCCGCCTCAACGACCTGTCCAGCCAAGTGGTGGCCTTGCGTGGATTGCGCTCGGAAACCAGCAGCCGCGACTCTCAAGCCCGCAGCCGGCCCGAGCAAATCGAAGACGTCCTGAACAGTGGCGTGATCGGCTCCCTCAAGGCCGACCTGGCACGCCAAGAGGCGCGCCTTGAAGAGTTGTCTTCGCGCTTGGGCCAAGCCCACCCCAGCTACATTGAAGCATTGGCGTCGGCCAATGCGCTCAAGAGCAAGATCAACCTCGAAACCTCCCGCAGGACAGCCAGCCTGGGCATCAATAACTCGATGGCCGGCACCCGCGAAGAATCGGCCAAACAGGCTTACGAAGAACAGCGCGCCCGCCTCTTGAAACTCAAGGAGTCGCGCAGTGAACTGGCCGTGCTTGAGCGTGATGTCGAGAGCGCCCAGCGCATCTATGACACGCTTCAGGTCCGCTTGAACCAAGCCAATCTGGAAAGCAATTCAAGCCAGGCAGGCATCACCCTTCTCACACCAGCGACCGAACCGGCCAAGCACTCTTCTCCCAAGATGACGCTGAACATGATCGCCGCCGTGGTGCTCGGCTCCATGCTGGCCATCATTGTCGTGCTCACGATCGAACTGATGGACCGCCGTGTTCGCGGTGCCCAGGACATCACGCAACTGCTCAACATTCCGGTGATCGGCATCTTGCCCATGTCCGACTCATCGACGCCTCGCCTGCGCTCATGGCACAAGAAACCACCTAGCGGCGGCAACAACGCCCTGGCTGTGAATTAACCAAGCTGTATTGCCATGACCGCTTCCACTCATCCGTCGACCCACTCAGCGAACCATCACCAGGATGGTCCCAACACCGATTTCTCGCCCCACACCGAGATCCCCGTGGAGCGGTCCATCGGCGAGATCATCAGCCAGGCGAATAACCTCTCGCCTGAACAGATTGAATCCATCCTCGAATTCCAGCGCAGCAACGGCGTGCGGTTCGGGGAGGCCGCGGTCGCCCTGGGGCTGGCCAACACGGACGACGTGCTGTGGGCTTTGGCCCAACAGTTTCACTATCCCTACTCGCAGACGGGCGGGGCCTTTGACCCGGAAGTGGTTGTCGGCAACCATCCCTTCTCCGAAAAAGCCGAGGCATTCCGCCGCATCCGCAGTCATCTCATCATGAAGATGTACAACGATCCAGCGGCCACCCGCCATGCCTTGGCGATCATGAGCCCGAATTCCGGCGATGGCAAAACCTACTTCGCCGTCAATCTGGCGGTGGCGTTCGCACAGTTGCCTGGCCGCACGCTGCTCATCGATGCGGACATGCGCTCGCCCCGCATCCACAATGTGTTCAAGCTCAGCATCACCGCCGGCTTGTCCTCCATCTTGTCTGGCCGGTCGGCGTCCAAAGTCATCCAGTCCGTCAAAGAAAGCCCCAGCCTGTTCGTGCTGCCAGTTGGCGTGACACCACCCAACCCCCTCGAGTTGCTAGAACGCCCGGCCTTCGGGATGCTGTTGCGCGAACTTAAAACAAAGTTCGACCGCATCATTGTCGATACCCCCGCCCATTCGGTCGGTGCGGACGCGGCCGTGCTCAGCGCCCGTTGTGGCGCGGCACTTGTCATCGCCAGAAAAGACAAAAGCTCGGTGGTCGCACTTGAGCAAATGGTGCGGACCGTGGGCATGGGCTCGGCCCAGATCGTGGGCTCGGTGCTGAACGAGTACTGACCCGCCACTGCATGGCGCACTGGGCATGCCTCACAGTTCTCAACTGAGACGTTGGCTGACATGCGCGGCCTTGCTGGGCGTTCCGCTCATTGCAGGCGCCAAAGTCATTCAGGTGGACGCACCAGCCGCGGGCAGTGCGCTGACATTGGACAGCGCCAACAACATGGCCAAAGCCGGGGACACCGTGCGCCTTGCCCGTGGGGGAACATGGCGAGAGACCCTGGAGCTTAAAAGTGGTGTCCGCTATGAAGCAGGCGGAGACCCGGCAAAGCCGCCCCCCATCATCAGCGGCGCCATTCCCATTGGATCCCTCGATTGGCAGCGCATGAATGCCACCGTACCCGGCAGCACGGCAGCGGTATACCGGGCGCATGTCAGCGCGTCGGTTCATGGCATCGGACAAGTCTTCTACCATGATCAAAAGCTGCAACGTGCTCGCTTTCCCAATGTGGGCGAGGGCGATTTCGGCGTAGGAAGCAACAAGTACCTGCGCATCACCAGCGCCGTGGCGGAGGCCGGTGGCAGCAGGCTCACGCTTGAACGAACACTTCCCGCCCAGGCTGATCTGAAAGGTGCGACGGCCTACGCACGTTATGCACCCTGGGCCCTCGGACAGTACGTGGTCACAGAGCACGAACCCGGCAGCCGGCAACTGCAGACCAGACCTTGCGCCGGCATGAGATATTGCCTGGGAGGCGGGGCTGAAATTCCAGCTGGCCACGGTGCCTGGTTTGAGAACAAGCTGTGGATGCTTGACCGCCCAGGCGAGTGGTATTTCGATGCGGAATACGGCTATCTGTACCTGGCCATGCCGGATGGCTCCTCGCCCAGCGGCCAGAACATCGAAGCTGCCGTGCTCGACAACGGCATCCAAGGGCGCGAACTCAAACAGGTGATGGTCACAGGCTTGCGCATTGAACGCACGCTGGGCAACGCTGTTGACCTTGATCGAGTCAGCGGTACGTTGCAGTTGTCCGACCTGAGCATTGTCAATGCAGGCTGGATGGGCATCTCGGTCACCAACAGCACGCAGCTCACTGGCGCCATAGACCACGCGGAGATCACTCAGAGCGTTCACGCCGGCATCTATCTTGGTGGGGACTCAACACGTGGCATCAATGTCACGCGCTCCGTGATACGCCAGGCTGGTCGAGGTTACTTTGCACCCAGCGCCATTTTGCTGGGTCTGGACAGCCAGGCCATCAACAACGCGGTGATCGAATCCTCTGCCATCGGCATACAAGCCTGGGCCAATACATCGGGCGCCGAAAGGGCGCCCATCAGTGGCAACCACGTGAAATCCAGCTGCCTGGAATTTGACGACTGCGGCGGCATCTATGCCATCGGACGAATCGCCTCCCAGCTGCCAGGCCATCCCTTGAACCTGCTCATTCAGAACAACATCGTGGTGGGCGCGCCAGACGACCGCATGGCCCGCCTGGATGGTTTGCCACCTGGCGCTCGCCCGCAGACAAAAGGCATTTACCTGGATGACTTCGCGGGCAGCTCCGAAGTGCGGCGCAACTTGGTCAAAGGCCACGACTTCGGCATCATGCTTCACCATTCCCGAGACATCGTGGTGGCCGACAACGCCGTGGTGGAGAGCACCCAGCAAGCGCTGTGGCTGCAAGAGGACCGCCTGCCCAGTCCCTTGCCCTGCGCTGGGCTCAAAAATTGTTCAGCCGATGGGTACATGGCCAACAATGTCATCACAGGCAACATCCTGGCCACCGCGCAAGGTGGCTTCATTGTCAACTTGGACAGCGACTACCGTGATGTCGATCAGATGGGCAGGTTCAGCGACAACCGCTACATCCTCAACCGCACCCCATGGTCCGCAGGCAGGGGCCCGTTCAGCAAAGCTTCGCCCAAACTGCGCCAAACCTCACTCAAGTCCTGGCTGGCCAAGACGGGCAAGCGCGATTCTGTGGTGGCTTCATTGGCCTCCGGTGCGGCACGCCCGGTTCCATCGAGAAACTTGCTCATGGGCCCCGACAGCCTTCTGCCCGATGCCAAAGCCTGGACTTCATACCTCGGCAAGGTCACCCACGAGAACATGAAAGGCGGCCTCGGCTACCGCGTGCTCGCGGATGCCGCTGAAGGTGCCCCGGTGGTTGACTCAGAAGGTCGACGCTCGTACATCGTGTACACGGCACGCAATTTCAGCCTGCAGCGGGGTCGTCAGTATCTTGTGGCCTTTGACGCCGCCTCCACGCAAGCCGGTGACCGCCTTTGGTTGACCATGCGGGACAACGCGCGCCAATATGCCCAGTCGTCCACAGGCGGGTCCGCGGTGCTTCAAACGCGCCCGCAAAGGCTCCATTGGGTGCTCACGGCCTGGGCAGATGTTCGGGGCACCGCCCGGCTCGACCTTGACCTGCAAAGCGGAGGCACGGTATCGATCTCGGGGGTTCGAATTCAGGAAATCTCGACCACGCCCGTTCAAAATCCCCTGCTGACTTTGTACAACGCTGGCCCCAGCAGCGAAACCTACCGTTGTCCGCTCACCTCCGAGGTGCTCTGCGCTCGGTTCAGCGATGCTGCTACAGGCAAGCCGGCATCATTTCCAATCACCCTGGCGCCAGGCACCTTCCGCATCCTCGTGCGGCAAGATACTGACTTCAAGGACACCGACCAAGACGGCGTGCCCGACATGCTGGACGCCTGCCCTGCCACAGACACTGATGACAGCGCAGACGAAAACGGCTGCTCCCTCGATCAGGATCAAGGCAGCCCGGCGCGAATCCCCGCCACCAAACCTTTGGCGGCGTTCTCGAACGAATAAGGCTTGACCGCCTCCCGGCATTGGCGGCTCATCTGGCCCCATTGCGCCTCGTTTGTCAGCATGCGCTCAGCACACACAGCCCAGCTGGCCACGTCCATGTCGAGGACATGGCCCGTTTCGTTATCCCGCACCAACTCATGGGCGACCCCTGCCTGGGGCGAAACAATCACGGGCACGCCCGAGGCACAGGCTTCGTTGGCCACCACGCCCCACGCATCACTGGAGGTGGGGAACAAGCTGACCTTGGCGCGGAGGTAATGCCCCGGGAGCTCCGCCTGGCGGGCAAAGCCGGGGAACTCGACCGCCACCAAATCGGAGAAATTGGCAGCACGTTCACGCAGGACCTCATCCAACGGGCCCGAGCCCACCATGAGCATGGAGACCCGGCGCTTCAGTCGGCGGGCCAATTCAGCCGCCACATCCAAGGCAAACAGCGGGTGTTTTTCGGGCACAAAGCGGCCGCAGAAAATCAGGTCCACATCACGGGTGCGTTCTGGCTGCGACATGAACAGGTCGTTGTCGGCGCAGAGGTGTGATGTGTGCATCTGCGTGGGGGACACGCCATAGCTGGCATACAGGGCCATGGTCTGCTTGCTTGGCCCGATGAAAATCGATATCCGGGGGTACAGAAAGCGCCGCACCATCCGGTGAGCCCAAGACAGACGCCCTTCCGTGAACACCGTTCCATCAATGAACAGCGCCAAACGAAGCTTGCGCTTCAGCGCGTACAAACAAGCCAACACATAGGTGGGGTTGAAGCCATTGACCATCACCAATTCGGGTTTGAACTCGCGCAAAAAGGTGATCACGTCAAAGTTCAAATGGATGAACTTGCCACCGATGCCGATGTAACGTTCCTTGAGGTAGTGTTGCTTGAAGCGGATCTGGCTCAAGTCCCAGGCCCGATCCGGCTCGCGCATGGTGCTGAACACAAACACCACCTCCAGATCATCCTCGTCTGCCACAGCATTGAAGATGGGGATTCGGTAGGGAGGAGGGTTATTGGTGATGATGGCGATGCGGCGTTTTGTCGTGTGCATTCCCAAGTCTCAGTTCATACCGGCTGGCCATCCAGACGACCAGGAGGGCCACCAGATTACCCACCGCCACGGCATAGATGGTGGTTTCAATGAAGGCCAGGGTCAGCACCATTTGCACGGCATAGGCCCCGCCAGATATCCACAACCATCTGTTTTGAATTTGTCGGCAAACAAAAACTCTCTCGTGCACAAAGTTGTGCGACAGCACCAAGGCAGATGCAGCATTGAGCAGCAGGAGTAAAAACAGGCGCTCCAGTTCGAGTTTGTACAACCACGCCAAGACGGGGCTGGCCGCCAACACCGCCACACAGCATGCCAGTGTGACGCGCAGACATCGGCGCAGCTCCTGGCGCACGATGGCGGGATCGATGTCACCGCCGGGCTTGGACTGTGCCTGCAACAAGCGGTGCATGATCGCGCCCCCCCAGCTGTTGGCCGGCAGCAGCATGACCACGCTCCACTGCAGGCCAACCGTGATGAAGCCCAAGCCCACAGGCCCATGCGCATGCATCACGAGGTACATGAAGCAAACCCAGTTCGTCAGACTGTTGAGTACATTGGCGCCAATCTCTGGCACCGCTCTGCCAAGGTAAGGCCACAGGTTAATGTGCTCCGGAGAGAGGGGGGCCTCGGCCAGGGCTTGTTTGCTCAGAACGGGCTTTCTCGTGGTGCGCCACCAAACCACCAATGCGGGCACGATGCCCACCAGTGCCGTGACCAGCAAGGCCCCCAAAAAACCATGCGCGGCCATGATGGCCATCGTGGTCAACAACCCGAGGGCGGTCATGGCAATGGTCGGGATCGTCATCAACTGGGGACGTCCATCGCCAGAGCAAACGCCCTGAGCAGTTTGCGTCAGAAACTGCCCCACCACCAAGGCAAGCAGCAAGGGGACCATGGCGATCAGCCCAAAGGAGGAGGATGCATCCTTGCCCATGCCCCCGCCAAAAGCCAACCACAAGGCCAAACCCCCACTGACGGCCACGCACAGCAACAAAGGCATGCGCGCCGCCCGCCATGCGCTGCGCAATCGATCAGGGCCTCGCCCATGGGCGGTTGCCTGGGTCACGGCATTGGCCAGCGCGACCGACAAGGGCGTTGAGGTGCTGCTGGCCGTGATCAACAGGAATGAATAGCTGCCCAGTGACTGCAAACCACTCCAGCGCGCCAACAACAGCGACACAAAGAAGCCGTATCCCCGCAAAGCCAAGGCTGCAAAAAACAACCAAAATGCAGGTGATCGCAAAGTGATCTGCAACCGCTCAACCCGCGTCACAAATCACCCTTCAGCGAAGCGTTGAGTTTTCAACAGCAATGGCTTTTTGTTCCAGCGCACACGCTCCAGATAGGCCGCCGTGGCCACGCAAATGCCAAAGGCCATCGTGGCTGGCGCGGCCGTGCCTGTGAAGGATTTTTCAGCGAACGAGTGCACCAATAAAAATCCAAGGCACTGCATGCCGCAGATGGTCAAGGCCCTGTCGCGTCCCTGGTCACCGACCACCGCTTGGCGCCCAGAGAAATAACGCACAAAAATGTACAGGCAGTAAAAGAAAGCAAGGAACAGCGGCACCGTGCCCACCAGACCAACACTGATCATGCTTTCCAGAACACCGTTGTGGGCCGTGGCGGCAGAGTTACCCCACATGTCTTCCCAGGTTCGCGGGATCTCGATCCGAACGCTGCCCAGGCCATAGCCAATCCAAGGACTGTCGTGGATCAAACGCACACAGGCCTTCCAGATTTCGTCTCGCCCGGTCAAGGACGACAACTCCGACACACCGCCACCGCGGGAAAACAGTTCAGCAGCCGTGGTCATGATCGCATTCATCACGCTGGGGTAGAGCATCATGAAGCCAAAGCAGGCCGCCAAAAACGCGGTCAGCAGCACACCCATGGAACCGTAGGTCATCACAACCCACACCGAAGTCACGCTCACCAAAAAAGCAATGATGCTGGTGCGGCTGTTGGTCAGCAGCAGCAAGACGCCCAGCATAGCGCATGCAAGGCCATGAATCCACCGCCACTCACGCTGGCTTTGGTGCTTCCACACCAACATGCCGGAGATCAAGCCGATGGCCATCACGGGCCCCAGACTGTTGGCCGAACCAGTCAGGCCACGCAATCGGAACGAGCCCGCCATGGTCATGTCCTGCGCCTGGAGAGGCGAAATGGCCAACACCACCAAGGAACCGACGGCCATGACCACCGACGCGATGTACAAGGTCCGCCAAAGGCGGAACAAATCCTCGTGCTCGCGAGTGGCGTAGTCAGCGGCCATGAACGCGATGGCCACCAGGGCCACGCCCGAACCAATGCCCAATATCACGGCACTTGAGTAATAAGACGACAGCAAGCCATAAGCCGCGTACATGAAGAAAAGGACGACGACCGGTCGCACAAGCAGGTGTTTGGCCCCGGTGAAAATGCCGTAAATCAAGAGGCACAACGAGAACAGGCCTTTGACCACGGACTGAAGATCGGCGCCCCCCCCCGCCACCAAGCCTTCTCGAAACGTCGCGTCAAATGAAAAGTAAAGCAACCCGACCAGAAAGAGCCCTGCCGCGCGCGACGGATTCACCAAATAAGAAATGCCGGACAGGAAAACCAGCAAGGTGCTCAATAACAGGAGGGGGCCATGCAATAAAAACATGCCCTCGCCACTGAACACCATGAAAAGGGCGAACAGGAACATCGCAATCGACGTGACAAAAATCACCGCCAGAAAGCGCTGGGAACCGGTCGCCAGAGCCCCTGGGTTGCCGATGGCTGCCCACTGATCGTTCAGCCTCAAGGCCTGTTCCCTCGACGAATCACCAGAAATGACTTTGTCATCCACAAGAACTTCTCAGCCTTGATGTCACAGCCTTTGAAAAGGGTGTGCACCTCAGACGCCGTCAACAAGCGAATGTTCTTGATGCAATCATCGATTTCCTGCTGCGCAGGTTTCGTCACCCAGCCCCAGACAGACAGCCAACGAACAAGCCTGCGTTGAATGCGGAAAGGCAGCCAATGGATGAAAGGCGCAATCAAATGAGGCTCTACAGGAAACCACTTGTTGGGCGTTTGCAGGTAGATGTCTCGCCCACAACGCAGCAACTCCCGGGCAAACTTTTGCTGCTCTGGCCAGCCACCAACGTGCTCGATCACCGAGTTTGAAAAAGCCAGGTCGAAGCTGCGATCAGCAAAGGGCAACTCGCACCCATTGGCGCAAGAAAATTTGTAGCCAGCCGCCACAACGGCGGTCTGGTGTGCCGTGTCCAGGTTAACGATGGTGATGTCCTTTGTCGTCACAGACATGTCCTTCCACCAGTTCGATGTTCCACCGACATCCAGCACGGTCGCGTGCTGGTTCAGATTCGGAAACAAGGACCGGATGGCCTGCATGCGCGCAGGCCTGAAACGCAACATGAAAAAACGATAGATCTTGTGAATATCCACCCAGATATCCTCTCAGGAACCGGAAAAAAGATTGCCGTAAAGCATGAAGCCTGCGATGTCCATCATCACTCGTGATAGTCATAGGCTTGGTAGCCGGCTTGCTTGACCAAACTGTCGCGCTTGGCCGCGGTGTAATCGCTCAAGACCATTTCAGCCACCAGTTGCTGCAAGGTGATCACCGGCGTCCAACCCAATTTGGTCTTGGCCTTGGTTGGATCGCCCAGCAGGGTTTCAACTTCGGTCGGACGGTAATAGCGAGGATCAACACGCACCACCACATCACCGACCTTGCATTGGGCCAGCATTTCACCGTTGACCGGCTCCACAGCCACCACTTTGCCCACCTCTTGCTCGGCATCGCCTTCAAAGGCCAGCGTGATGCCCAGCTCCTTGGCCGAGAACTCCACAAACTGGCGCACGCTGTACTGCACGCCAGTGGCGATGACGAAGTCCTCGGCCACCTCCTGCTGCAGCATCAGCCATTGCATCTCGACATAGTCGCGCGCGTGGCCCCAATCGCGCAGCGCGCTCATGTTGCCCAGGAACAGGCACTCTTGCAGGCCCAGCGCGATGCGGCTGATGGCGCGCGTGATCTTGCGCGTCACGAACGTCTCGCCACGCACCGGGCTTTCATGGTTGAACAGCACGCCATTGCAGGCGTACATGCCGTAAGCCTCGCGGTAGTTCACCGTGATCCAGTAGGCATACAACTTGGCCACCGCGTAAGGGCTGCGGGGGTAGAAAGGCGTGGTTTCCTTTTGCGGAATCTCTTGCACCAGGCCATACAGCTCGGAGGTCGAGGCCTGGTAAAAGCGCGTTTTCTTTTCCAGCCCCAGGATGCGGATGGCCTCCAGCAGGCGCAGTGCCCCGATGCCATCGGCATTGGCCGTGTACTCGGGCTCTTCAAAGCTCACGGCCACATGCGACTGCGCGGCCAGGTTGTAAACCTCGTCGGGCTGCACCTTTTGCATGATGCGCACCAGGCTGGTGGAATCGGTCAGGTCGCCGTAGTGCAGGATAAAGTTGCGGTTGTCAACATGCGGATCCTGGTACAGGTGATCGATGCGGTCGGTGTTGAACAGGCTGGAGCGGCGCTTGATGCCGTGCACCTCGTAGCCCTTCTTCAACAAGAACTCAGCCAGATAAGAACCGTCCTGCCCTGTCACCCCGGTGATCAACGCTATTTTTTTTGTCATGTCAGACACCATCAAGAACCAAAAAAACGAGGCCTGAAGCCCGAAGGCATGGCCTTTTCCAGATCTGCGATGAACTGGTCATGCAGACGGTAATCAGGCCTGCCCGCCAACGCGGCAGAAGGATCGGCCAGCGACGAAATGCGCATCAGCATCCCATCAACAATGTAGCCCTGCAGGCCGTAGCGCAATTGCTGCAACTTGCGGTCAAGGCCGGGCGTCGATGCGGTTTCATTGAGCGTCACCCAATAAGTGATGGGCTCAATGCGACGATCAGCCTGGGCCTCCAACCGCACGACATTCAAGGCATGGGCCGGCAATGCCACCGGCTCCTTGCCAAAACCCTTGATTGTGAACCCTTGCGCCACATAACAAAACTCCGGCCGGTGGGCGGCGGTTGATTCCGAGTTCTGGTTGCGGCCATAAGCAATCGACAGCATGACCCGTTGCCCCTGCGCATTGACGTAAGTGCGGTTCAGCGTTTCCGAATACAGCGTGTCCAACTGGTTTTGCACTGTGGGATCGGGTAACACAGGTGTCATGCTGGGATCGATCTTCCACCCACCAAAAGACTCTGGCACCACCTTGTTCAGCACGATGGCCGGCTTCTCGTCGGCGATCATCCTGGTGGGCTTCAGCCAGACCGCAGCGCCAGCACCAGCCAGCATCAAGGCCCCGGCCAGCAAAACCGCCAAGGGCACGCGCCGAGACACCTCGGCTTGCTTGCTCATCGCATCAGCGGCCATCGCGCGCACCTCCCAAGTCGTCAAAACGGGCCGCCAGCAGCCGGTCCAGACCATAGGTCAACACCAGCGCCACAGAGAACAGCACCAAGCCTGCGAATTCGTGCGCAAAGCCTTGCCCCACCTCATCGCCCAGGTAATAGGTGATCAGCACAAGGATGATCACGCGGGTCACATTGGCAACGAAGGAGATGGGGACGATGCCAATGGCCAGGATCACATTCCGGGTCTTGGACTTGTAGTTCATGATGTTCATGTACAGCAAACCCAGGGATTCGAGCGTGAACAATGAGTTCAGTCCGGAGCACGCATCGGCCACCAG
Source organism: Aquabacterium sp. CECT 9606 (assembly GCF_918741295.1). Lineage (GTDB taxonomy): Bacteria > Pseudomonadota > Gammaproteobacteria > Burkholderiales > Burkholderiaceae_C > Aquabacterium. Next base: position 1,015,950 of record NZ_CAKKNB010000002.1, on the reverse strand, counting down.
CAATTGATAAGGTCCGATCATCAAAGTGACGCCAGTGCGCCCAATCGGGTAGCCCGCCCAGTACAGAATCTGTTCGGCCACCATGGACACGGCGCTTTTAAGCGGCAAAGTCAACGCCTGCACAAAGGCGCCCGGCAGAGGCACCATGAACAGCAGAAAAAAAATCGGAAACCACGCCCGTCGAACCGCTGCCACACCTTGGATCAAAAGCAGGCTGGCAACCAGCACCAGTATGAGAGAGCTTGCCTCGAACTCAATGACCCGCTGAGAGCGACCCACCACGTACATCAGCAGCGCAACCGCCAAGAGCAAAAAACCTGGCACCACTGCCGGCTTGGCCGGCTGGCGGAACAAGTCTGTGCGCATGCCCCAAAGCAGCCAGGCACAAGCCGCCAGGATCAAAGGGCCGTGCCCCTGCTCATCCGTGGCCCAAGTGGTCTGGGCCAGCGTCATGAATGTGGGGACGTACATGACCGCGAATGCAAGGCAAATCACGGCAAGCGACCACACCGGAAACTTGACAGGCGATGGAGTGCTGGGAAACGCCCCGGAGGTTGGTGCTGATTGAGCCATGAACCGCAGTCAAAAATGCAATGAAGCCACCACCCAGGGCGGCACCGGTGATTGTTACCGATTCACGCAGAAAGTTCGGTCGGATTACCCTGATTGAGCCATGGCAGCCCGATAAATTTCGATCAATTCAGCACAATTGCGCTCGGGTGTATAGCGCGCCTCGTATTCTTGACGAGCGGCCTGCCCCATGCGGATCATTTCTTGTGGATGCGACTGGGCCCATTCGATCTTGGCGGCCAGGTCTTCCGCGTCGCCCGGATTGAACAACAGCCCCGTCCGCCCATCGGCCACCAGCTCCGCCATGGACCCCAATCGACTGGCAATCACCGGCGTGCCACTGGCATAAGCCTCCACCAACGTTCGGGGAAAACCTTCGTAACAAACGCTGGGCAACACCAAAAATGCCGCCGAAGCCATGCGAGCCATGATGTCCTGCAAGGGCAAAAAACCAAGGTAACCGGCACCCGCAACCGCCTTAGCCTCCGCTTCAAAAGCACCGCCCCCAATGATCTCGACGCCTGGAGCCGGCATCAGGCGCATGGCAGCCAACATCACAGCAATGCCCTTCTCTTCAGACAATCGCCCCACAAACAGCCCGCCTGATCGACCACCCCATTCAGGCTGAGCAGGCCAAGACACGAAATTGGGCTTGATGCTGATTCGCTCTGCCGGCAGCCCGCCAGCCACAAACTTGTCCTTGCAGAACTGATTCAAGGCGATGTAGCGGGAAACCTTGTTTTGGAAGGTCCCAAGGGCACGGTGAGCCGAAAGCATCACCGCCACCGCCCCCGACTGCACCACAGATCCGCGGTAGCACCGGTGTTGCACAGCGCGCCAAGGCAATTTGCCCAAACAATCCTCGCAAACCTTGCCCTCCCTCAGAAAAATAGCCTGAGGACACATCAAACGAAAATTATGGAGCGTTTGAACCACCGGCACGCCCAAGGAGTTGGCCGCCCAATACACCGACGGCGACACCAGCGGCAGGGTGTTGTGCACATGCATGACATCGGGCCGAAACTTCTCGATCAGAGCCTTGATTTCCCTGGTGGTCTGCGTTGACCACAAGGTTTGGGCCGCCACATTGAGGCGCGACACCTTGTTGACGTCATCGTTGTGCCGCAAATGCAGGGCAACCTCATGCCCATGCTCCCGCAGCAAAGCCACCTCCGACTCAACCACACTGTCTTCGCCACCCCGCTGCTGGTAGGCGTTGTGCACCATCAAGACTCTCATCCACGACCATCCTGCCGCCCGGGTCAACCCCTGCACATTGTCGCCCAGACCCTACCCCCGGAACTTCCCGCATCAAAAGCACTCCATTCACCCACTTAGTGATAAATGCCAGCGCTTTCTGACACGGCTTTTGGCCAGACCACGCGCTAACCCTGAAGTTGCGTCCATGAGCCCTCCTCTAAAATTCATGCCATGTGTCCAAGAAGTGGCGGACATCAACAACAACCCCTGGTGGGCGTCTTATGAGACATCCAGATCCAAATTTCGGTTACCCATCTCTGTCGTTCTTGGAGCGGGAACAGGTGTTGGGCGGCTTGAAACAACAAGCGAAGAAGAAGATCATTCGTAGCGGCGCGTACGTCCTTGACACGTTCATCGACGCAACATCCTGGGATGAAGCCATCAGCCGCATCGCCGATTGGGGCGCTGAGCGCCAATCTCGCTATGTCACATTGTGCAATGTGCACTCGGTGGTCACCGGCAGCCAAACCGCCAAATTCGCGAACGTGATCAATGGCGCCGACATGGCCCTGCCCGACGGCGCCCCCGTCGCCTGGATGATGCGCAAGGAAGGTTTTGCCGAGCAGCAACGCATCAGCGGTCCCGATTTGATGCTGCGTTACCTGGCAGAAGCCGAGCGCCGCGGCCAGTCCGTCTTTTTCTACGGCAGCGTTGACGACACCCTGGCCAAACTGCGTGGCCGACTGATGGCCAAGTTCCCCAAGTTGAAAATCGCTGGCATGGCCTCGCCCCCTTTCCGCAAGCTGACTGAGCAGGAAGACGCCGAATACACCCAAAAGATCAACGCCTCCGGCGCCCATGTGGTGTTTGTGGGCCTGGGCTGCCCCAAGCAAGAGATCTGGATGGCCGAACACCGTGGCGCCATCAAGGCAGTCATGGTGGGCGTCGGTGCCGCGTTTGACTACCACGCCGGCACCCTGCGCCGCGCACCTGCATGGATGCAACAGCGCGGCTTGGAATGGCTCTACCGCTTTGTTTGCGAGCCTCGCCGCCTGGCACGCCGTTACATTGAAACCAACAGCGTGTTCGTGGGCAAGCTCATGGTCCGCTCGGTGTTCGGACGAAATCCCAAGCACCAAAAGGGTTGATCATCCGGCCAGCAATTACGGTTGCTAACAAAAGCCCCGCCCAGTATCGGCGGGGCTTTTTTTTGCCGGATTAAACTGGGACCTGGTCACCCTCGGGGCCCGAGCCCATGGAACCTTTCCGGCAGAACCAGGTCATTTATCACCAATGAATACACAAACATTGGCCCTCCCCATTGACAGCACCACACCCAGCAAGCTTGAGCTGGTGATATTGGCCCTTGGGCTATTGACCATGTACGTACCCACGTACATTGCCCTGGATCAAAACATCTGGAACGTCGTTGGCCAGGGACATGGCCCAGTCATGCTCGCCCTGACCTTGTGGTTGGGCTGGCAACGCTGGCCCACGCTCATGGCCTTGCCCAAACGCCACGCCAGCGTCAGCGGCACGATCTTGCTGGTGCTGGGCATGATGCTTTATGTGGTCGGTCACTCACAAGATCTGCTGTCCTTCGAAACGGCATCGCAAATCCCTTTGTTGGCGGGCCTTTTTCTGCTTTACAAGGGGGGCGCCGGCCTGAAGGTCATGTGGTTTCCTTTGTTCTTCCTGTTTTTTCTGGTTCCCATGCCAGGCTCCATCGTGGACGCCATCACCGCACCGCTCAAAGCAGGCGTATCCTACGTGGCTGAATGGGCGCTTCACGCTGCCGGCTACCCCATTGGCCGCCGGGGTGTCACACTCACCATCGGCCAGTATCAACTCCTGGTGGCCGACGCTTGCGCGGGCATCAATTCCATTTTTGCACTTGAGGCCATCGGGGTGTTCTACCTCAGCGTGGCCAAGCACACCAATCACCTGCGCAATGTGGTGCTGGCCGCGCTGATCATCCCCATTTCGTTCATCTCCAACACCTTGCGCGTGATTGTTCTCGTGCTGGTCACTTACTATTTTGGCGATGAAGCAGGCCAAGGCTTCGTGCACGGATTTGCTGGCATCCTGCTGTTCATGATGGCCACCATCCTGACCATCGGGGTCGATGCCGTTCTGGGCCGATTTTTCAAAGAACCCCCCGCATTACCGCAAGCCGCTCCCCAATGAATCAATCTGCCAAGATCTTTGTAGCCGGACACCGCGGCATGGTGGGCTCTGCCATCGTCCGCCGTTTGCAGGCGGCGGGCCATACCAACATCATCACCCGCAGCCGCAGCGAACTCGACTTGCTCAATCAGCAAGCGGTTCAAACCTTCATGCAGCTTGAAAAGCCCGACTACACCTTCGTGGCGGCGGCCAAGGTGGGCGGCATCCAGGCCAACAACACCTACCGGGCCGATTTCATCTATCAAAACCTGATGATTGAGGCCAATCTCATCCACGCCGCTCATCTGGCCGATGTGCAAAGGATGATGTTCCTGGGCTCCAGTTGCATTTACCCCAAACAGGCGCCGCAACCCCTCAAGGAAGAAAGCTTGCTGACGGGCGAACTCGAACCCACCAACGAGCCCTACGCCATTGCAAAGATCGCCGGCATCAAGCTGTGCGAGAGCTACAACCAGCAATACGGCCGCCAGTACATCAGCGTCATGCCCACGAATTTGTATGGGCTCAATGACAACTACGACCTCAACAACAGCCACGTGCTGCCAGCCCTGATCCGCAAGGCGCACGAGGCCAAGCAGCGTGGCGACCAATGCCTGGTAGTTTGGGGTACCGGCACGCCCATGCGGGAGTTCATGTACGCGGACGACCTGGCCGACGCCTGCTTTTACCTGATGAACCTGGGCTATGACGGCCCCTTGGTCAACATCGGCACCGGCACGGATGTCACCATCCGAGAACTGGCCGAAACCATCGTCAAGGTGGTTGGATTTGAAGGCGACCTCAGTTTCGACACCACCAAGCCAGACGGCACGCCCCGCAAATTGATGGACGTTTCTCGGATGACAGGCCTGGGTTGGCGCGCCAGCACCAGCCTCGAAGATGGCATTCGATTTGCTTACCAAGACTACCTATCCAAGCTTCCATGAAAATCAGCCTACGCACCCTCACCGTGACCAGCGCGCTGTTTCTGGCGGCCCTGTTGGGCACCTTGCTGCGCCCCACCATTGCAGAAGGCCACAAGCGGGCCACGCTGGGTGGGACTGTGCCCAAGCAAATCGGGGAGTGGCGTGAGCTGCCCAATCCCATGGTCCAGGTGGACACCTCGGTTCCCACCACCGAAGGCACCAACCGTGACCAGCCGTACGACGACCTGGTCTCACGCACTTACGTGAATGCCAAGGGCGAGCAGATCATGGTGGCGCTGGCTTATGGCAGCCAGCAGCGCCAAGAAATCAAGATTCACCGCCCGGAGCTTTGCTACCCAGCCCAGGGATGGCAAGTTGACAGCCTCAAACGCACCAACTTCCCGGTTCCCAACGCCCAGGGCACGGTCATTCCAGGCTTTCGCTTGGTGGCCAAGCAGAGCAATGGGCCCGGGTACGAACTGGTCAGCTATTGGATCCGCATTGGCAACAGCTACAGTGACAGCGCCTGGACCACCCGGCTGGCCATCATGAAAGAAGGTTTGCAGGGCCGCATGACCGACGGCGTTCTGGTGCGTGTTTCTCAGCGAAGCAATAAACCACCCGAAAGTGATGACGTTTTCAAACGCCAGGAGCAATTTGCCGCGCAATTGGTCGCAGCCACTGCGCCGGAAGGCAAAATCCTGCTGGTCCGCTGACTTTTCCAACTGGCTTGTTTCCTACATTGAATGAATAACGAAAAGATCGATGTACCAGGGGCGCTCACATGAAGGCCCTGAAAATCGCCATCGTCCACGACTGGTTGGTGAGCTATGCGGGGGCTGAACGGGTCGCCGAGCAATTGCTCATCATGTTTCCCCAAGCGGATCTTTTTTCCGTCGTGGATTTTGTTCCAGAGTCCGAGCGCGGATTTCTGAATGGCCGCACACCCAAAACCACCTTCATTCAAAAGCTGCCCCGGGCCAAGACAAGCTATCGCACTTACCTGCCCTTGATGCCGCTGGCCATTGAGCAGCTCGACTTGTCGGGATACGACCTCATCGTGTCCAGCAGCCATGCCGTGGCCAAAGGTGTGCTCACCGGCCCCGACCAGATTCACGTGAGCTATGTGCATTCCCCCATTCGTTATGCATGGGACATGCAACATCAATACCTGGAAGAGTCCAAGCTGACCAAGGGATTCAAATCCTTTTTGGCAAAGTCCATCCTGCATTACATCCGCATGTGGGACAGCCGAACCGCATCGGGCGTGGACGTTTTTGTGGCCAATTCCGCCTTCATTGGCCGGCGCATCCGCAAGGCGTATCGCCGCGACTCGCAAGTTGTCTTTCCGCCAGTGGACACCGAGGCTTTCACCCCTGCGGCCCAGAAAAAAGAGTTCTACCTGACTGCTTCGCGGTTGGTGCCTTACAAAAAGGTGCCTTTGATTGTTGAAGCATTTTCAAAAATGCCCGACAAACAATTGATCGTGATTGGCGATGGCCCGGAATGGGCGAAGGCCAACGCCGTCAAATCGGCCAATGTCACCTTGCTGGGGTACCAGCCCTTCAAGGTGCTCAAAGAGCACATGCAGCACGCCAAAGGCTTTGTGTTCGCGGCCGAAGAAGACTTCGGCATCACGCCTGTCGAGGCCCAAGCATGCGGCACCCCGGTCATTGCCTTTGGTCGCGGCGGGGCGCTTGAGACCGTCAAGGGGCTGGACACTGACCAGCCCACCGGGGTCTTCTTTGGCGAGCAATCGGTTGAGGCCATCATGGCGGCGGTGCGGTCTTTCGAGCAAAACAGCCACCGCTTCACCGTTCAAGCCTGCCGTGACAACGCAGAGCGCTTTTCCATTGCGCAATTCAGGTCGTCAATGATGAAAGTCATCAATGAGGCCATTTTTGAATTGATGGAGCCCCCCGTGGCCGCGCCGCAGGCTCAGCGCGCAAAGGTTAAATCAGTCATTTAAAATATTATAAAAATGACCGTTTTGGAAGTTAATACCCCCCCTAATCTTCAGCCAAGAGCCGTTGAAAAAGCACCAAGAATAGAATGGGTGGATGCCGCCAAAGGCATTGGCATCATATTGGTGGTCGTCGGGCATGCCATTGTCGGCTTGCGCGATGGCGCTTTGATTTCGCCGGACAGTGTATTAGCAATAGTTCTAAAGTTAATATACTCATTCCACATGCCGCTGTTTTTCTTCCTGTCCGGCATATTTATCGCAAAACGAGTTGCAAGTGGAGCCTGGGCTTTTTCAAAGTCATCAACCATCAAGCTGGGCAAGGCTTACCTCATTTGGCTGCCCGTTCAGATGCTGATGTTAAGCTTGGCAGGCTCCTTGGCAAACAAGCCATTCAATGGCCAGGTTTTCGATTATGTGTCGATACTTTGGGAGCCAAAATATAATTTCTGGTTCATTTATGCATTGCTGCTGATGAACATCATGTCAGCACTGGTTATGCCAAGATTGGGCGCGGGCATCATGATCGCCTCTTGTCTGCTGCTCTACTCATTGGCGCAATGGATGAAGCTGCCTCCAATGTTTTGGGGCATCTGCTGGTTCGCCCCTTATTATGGATTGGGCATCATTTTTGGCCTCCACCCCGTCAAACTCAACATCAACCGCCTGACATTGATCCTGGCGGCTATCTTGCTCACTGCGATATGGCTCTACCTTGCGTATGAAATTCGCCAGCGCGGTATAGCTTTGTGGGCTCTTTCCACCTTTGGTACAGCCATTACCGGCAGCATGGCTACTGTGCTTTGGATTGGCGGTAGCGGAAAAGCGATTTCCAATTTATTTGCATATTTGGGCAGGGAGGCTCTGCCCATCTACCTCATTCATGTCATGTTCGTTGCCGGCACACGCATCGCGTTGCACAAAATCCTGCACGTCGACAATGTATACGCCATCTTGTTTTTTGCCTCTGTGATGGGTATTGCGGGCCCCTTGGTCATCAAAAAAATAGCCGATCGGTTGAAAATATCCAGTCAGATAGGTTTGGCTTAGTCAAAGTAATGCACATGGACACCCCCAGCTTGAATGCCTACATCATCATCGCCACCAAAGGTAGAGCAGCCATCACCTTCGAGCTGCTGACCTGGCTGCAAAGCCAGACTCTGCCAGCCACGCATGTGGTGGTGGTGGGCTCGGAAGCCCGTGACGTCACCGATCTGGACACCCATCCTTCTGTGCTTGCAGGCAAAGCATCGGTTGTCGTGGCCAAGCATGCCGGGTCGTCTCACCAGCGCAATGTTGGCGTCGATGTGGCCAAAAAATTTGGCCTGCTGGGCGAGGCCCCCAGCTTTGCCGTGTTCATGGACGATGATTTCAGGCCAGCCAAGACCTGGCTTGAAGCCGCCCAAAAGAATTTCCAGGCGCAGCCTGATGTGGTGGGCATCACAGGCCATGTGTTGGCGGATGGGGCCCAGGGTACGCCATTGACCACGGATGATGCCCGCGTTTATCTCAGTGGCCGCAAGCCACCGGAGCCCCATTGGGCCAGTGGCGCCACCCAACGCCCGATGGAAAGCCTGTTCGGCTGCAACATGGCTTTCCGGGATACGGCGGTTCGCCAATGCGTGTTCGACGAAGCCCTGCCGCTTTACGGCTGGCAAGAAGATCAGGATTATTCCAGCCAGGCATCGCGGCTGGGGCGCAATATCTATTCACCCGACTGCATCGGCGTGCACTTAGGCAGCAAGTCAGGCCGCACATCCGGCCTGCGGTTTGGTTATTCCCAAATTGCCAACCCGCTGTACCTGATCAAGAAGGGCACGATGTCCCGGCGCAAGGCCTACAAGTTCATTGCCAAACACCTGGCGGCCAACACGGTCAAGAGTCTGCTTCGCCACCCAACGGTCGACTATCCCGGCCGACTGAAGGGCAATGTGCGCGCATTGACTGACCTGGTCCGGGGCCGTTGCGATCCTCGCCGCATCCTCGAATTTGTTTAAGGCAGGGTCACTGAAATTGGCAGCTCACTCCAAGCCACCCCTGTTCATCAACGGTCGATTTCTGGGCCAGGGCGTCACGGGCATCCAGCGTTATGCGCGCGAAACGCTGGCCTGCATGGATGACCAGTTGGCGCCCGGCGGGGCTTATCGCAACTTTGCTCCAGTCACGATTCTGGCCCCCCAAGGCACACCCGATCCGGGCTTACGCCACATCCGTTTTCAACACGTGGGCCGGCTTTCAGGACATGCCTGGGAGCAGACCGAACTGGCTTGGCATGCCCGCCGTGGCCTGCTCTTCACCTTCGCATTCGCCGGCCCGTTGCTGCACCGCTGGCAAGTCACCACAGTCCACGATGCGGGTGTCGTGAGGGTGCCCGAGGCGTACACGGCCAAGTTTCGGCTTTGGTACAACTTCATGGTTCGCTCGCTCGTCAAGCACTCGCCGTTGACCGTGGCCGTCTCTCAGTTCAGCAAACAAGAAGCCATCGCGTGCTTTGGCGCCAAGGCCGAGCGCATTGGCGTGACCACCGAGGGCTGGCAACACCTGGACAAAATCCTGGCGGACGACACCATCCTCGACAAGCACCAATTGCGCGGGCAGCCTTTTGTGCTGGCGGTCAGCAGCGCCAATCCCAATAAAAACTTCGGCAGCATCGTCAAAGCCTTGTCGTTGTTGGGCTCTAAAGCGCCCAGGTGCGTGGTGGCCGGCGCCACCAACTCGGCGGTCTTCCAACAAACCACCGAAACATCCGAGCACATGGTGAAGCTGGGGTACGTGAGCGATGGCGAACTCAAGGCCCTTTATCAGAACGCCTCGTGCTTCGTGTTCCCATCCTTCTACGAAGGCTTTGGCATTCCACCTTTGGAGGCCATGGCCAGTGGATGCCCCGTCATCGCCTCAACCGCCGATGCGGTCAAGGAAACATGTGGGGATGCCGCCCTTTATTTTGACCCGCACCGTCCTGAGCAACTCGCTCAAAGATTGACCGATTTTTTCAAGGACCCTGCGCTGGCACCAGCCATGGCCCAAGCAGGCAGGGCGCGCGCCGCGCAGTACTCGTGGCAGCGTTCAGCCACCCTCAACCTGGACTTGCTTCAAGCGGTCCTGAGCCAGCGTGGTCGCCCAGCATGAGCCCTCAACCGTCTGTCCTCGAAGCCTTGTCGGCGCCACGCATCTCGGTGGTGGTGTGCAACTACAACTATGAGCGCTATGTCAGGCAGACCATCGACTCGGTGCTGCAGCAAAGCTATCCGCCTCTGGAAGTGATCGTGGTAGACGATGGCTCCACCGACAACTCGCTGGACATCATTCGCCAATACGAAGCCCGTGGCATCAAGGTGATCGCCAAGGCCAATGGGGGCCAGATATCAGCCTACAACGCCGGCTTTGAACAGACCAGCGGCGATGTGGTGCTCTTTCTGGATTCGGATGACGCCCTGCTGCCCGAGGCCCTGGCGAACATCGCCCACCAGTTTGGCGCAGGGGTCGCCAAGGTCCATTTCAAGCTCGAACTCATCGGTCCCAATGGCGAAAAGGTGGGCGCCACCATTCCCAATGAATTGGCACAAGGTGACGTGGCCACGGCCTTCCTCAAGCATGGCGTGCCCCACTCTTCACCGCCGGCTTCTGGCAACGCCTATCGCCGCAGCGTGCTGACCCGTATCTTTCCGCTGCCCGCCGACGAGCAAGATCGCCATGGTGCGGATTTCTTCTGCATCTTTGGCTCCACCCTGTTTGGCACCGTGGCCGCTTGCGAGGGCATCCTGGGGCTGTACCGCATTCACCGCATGCCCGGCAAAGACAGCTCGTTCACCTTTGGCAATGCGGCCAAAGGCCTGTCATTGGACAAACGGCTGCAAGCGCGCATTGAGCGCTTTGGACGGTGGATGACCGAACGCAGCCAGGGCACCATCCAGTCCCCCACCACTCTGCTTGATTTTTCGAACGAGAAATCCGCCTATGCCATCACAGCCTTGGCTGGCAATGGTTGGTGGGCAGACAAGAAGGCGACCTTGCCACGCTTGCCCCGGTTGCTGCGCTCCATCGCGGTCCGAAACGATTACAGCCTGCTCAAGAAAGCCGGCCTGTTTGCATGGGCCGGCGTGGTGCTGCTGGCGCCCCGAGGCGTGGCCACCAAAGCCGCCCGCTATGTGTGTGATCCTGGCAGCCGAGGTTCCGCCCCAGGGGCGGCTCCATGACCAGAACAGCGTTTGTCTCACCCTTCACCAACACCACCAACCGCTACATCGACCTGCAAAAACGGCTGCTCAGCGACTGCGGTTTTGCCGTCAAGCCATTGAGCATCAAATCGGTCTTGACCGGTCAGGCTTGGGGGCTTTTCAAGCCTGGCAATGTGATGGCGTTCCATTGGCTTGAAACACGGCCCTTTGTTTGGAAGGGCGCCTCACCTCGTTTGGCCCTGAAAGGCAGCGTGGAGTTCTTGTTCTACCTGCTGCTCATGGCCGTCGCTCGGGCCAAGGTGGTTTACTTTGTGCACAACCATGCCGTGCACGACACCACAGGCTGGCACAAGAAGCTGTCCATTCGCTTGATCCGCCTGCTCAGGTCCATGGCCGATGTCCGCGTGGTCCATGACCCCAGCCACGCTGAACCGTACAGCGCTGTCTACCTGCCGCACCCCCTTTACTGGGATGATGGCCAGGCTGCAATAACACACGCCCCCCAGCCCGTGGCAAGCGTGCCTAGGCCACCCCAATTTGGCATGCTGGGGGCGGTCAGGCCCTATAAGAACATCCATGCCATCCTGGAGATCTGGCCGCCAGGCCTGCCTTTGGTCATCCGTGGGCGCGCCAGTGATGACTACGCTGCGAAATTGAAAGAGATCATCACGCGACGACAGTTGGCGCCACAGGTGGTTTTTCAGTCCGGCTACATGAGCGATGCAGACTTCGCGGCCAGCCTGGCCTCGCTTGACGTCTTGATCTTGGCCCACATCAACGACTCCATGCTGGTCAGTGGTGCCTTCTTTGAAGCGGTGGGCCAAGTCCCGGCGATTTGGGCACGCGAAAGCCCATTTATCCATTGGGTAGCCAGCGAACTGCCCAGCACCGTACCGTTCAAGGACGACGAGGAGTTGGTCGCTCGCGCCACTGCCTTGAAAGCCATCGCTCCCAGCAAATCGGATCAAGGCTTGACCGCCATTCGGCTCTTTGGCTGGAAAGAGTGTGTCAGGTCTTATTCCGCTGTGTTGAATCCAGCCCCAGGTAGAAATCAAAAATAACCCGATGGCTTCGCTCAACAAACATTTGATATCTGCCTATGCCGGGTATTTCTTCAGATACGTTTATCTGATTGTTCTCATCCCTTTTTACGCACGCGTTCTGGGCCCGGAGTCGTACGGCATTGTGCTGGCCGCGATGTCGGTGCAAAGCATTGTGTGGACGATACAAGGATGGGGGTTTTCATACACCGGCGCACGTAATTTTGCAGGCCTGAAAACCGATGAAGAACGCAATCGAGAATTCAGCCGACATCTGACTGGACGTTTTTTACTCGTTCCGCTGGCCATCGGTGTGGGCATTGCCTTCATTGCCGGATCACCTTTGCTGAGCAAGCACTTGGCCATTGCCAGTCTGGCGGTGTTTTGCGGCGTGGTGGCAGGCTTCAATCTAGGCTGGTACTTTCAGGGGCGATTGAATTTCACCACCCCGGTATTGATTGAAATCACCGGCTTTGTGATCACCTTGAGCATGGTACTGCTGATGGTGCGAGGCAGCAGCGATTCAATTTATGTGATGGTGGCCTTGGCCACGTCATCGGCATTGACCAGTTTCATCGCGTATTTCATTGTCGGGAAATCGCAAAGCTTTCAACCCTCCAATGTCACAGAAGGCTGGCGCCTGATCAGGCAATCCACACCGCTTTTCATCACGGGCGGCACCTACGCCTTGATGACCAACATTGGCACGTATTCGCTGGCGGCATTCTCCACACCAGACCAAGTGGCCTATTTTGGCACCGCTGAAAAAGTCATCACCACCGGGCTGAGCTTGCTGGTGCCAGCCGGCCAAGTGCTCCTGTCGTGGTTCTCAAAGATGCTTCAGGAGCATGGAAACGCCCAAGAGGTGTTTCGTCAGCAGCTGAAAGCCGTCAAATGGGTTTGCTTGGCGGGAGGCATGGCCACGCTGGCCTCACTGACAATTGCGCCACCGCTTCTGAACTTGGTGCTGGGCGCAAAATTTGAGCATGCCTCCACCATTCTGATGGTCATGGCCCCGATCTTTTTGCTGGCAGCGTTCAATAACGCCATTTCTGTCTACGTCTTCTTCCCAAGGCGGCTGGAAAGACAGGTCAGTGCCATCAATGTGGCCACCACCAGCTTTGGCATCTGTTTGACGGCTGCAGGGGCTTGGTACAACGGCGCGATTGGTGCCGCTGGTGGGCGTGTGCTGGCCGAGTTGATTGCATCGGTCGCTTTGTTCACTTTCTACAGGTACAAGCGGGAACTGTTCAAGGAAAGCGGCAACAACCAACATCCTTGACGACGCTCAGTCGACCCGTCAAAGCACTTGCAAAGCCACCTTGGGAGAAAGCCTGGCCTTCAGCGAGAGGAACTCAGGCGGTTGTAATAAATATTTCAGCCGCGTTTTTTTCATGAAACTCGTCAAAGCGAGTGAGCCGAAAACCCCGAAGAACATACCTAGCGCCAGATAAACAGGCACGGATTGGACGTTCAGGAATTTATCGAGAACGATGCGAACGGTGGCCACAAAAAGTATATGAACCAAATAGATGTCCATGGACCTTGAGCCCAAATTGAGCAGCCAATCCAGGCCGGAACTGGGCAGGGAATAGCAAATGGCCAGCATCAATGCCAACGAGCTGATGCCCAACCAGAACACATTGGGAGTGATGGATCTTGTGCTGCCAGTACTGACGCCCATGACCATGTGCGCAAAATACTCCAGCGCAAAAAGGGCGCAGGTTGCCACTACCAATGTTCCCCAAGACCCAACCTGGGTCTTGGGGAAGCGGTCGGCCAAAAAGACGCCTAATGCAAAATAAACCAAACTCATGCTGAACTCTCGCAAGCAGAATATGGCCGGAAGGTAGGGGTAGGCGAGCAACAGGCCAATACTGAAAGCCACTAAGGCGATTGGTGCTCGAGCTACTCCGAGCAGTTTGATTAGGATCTCAACCGAGATAAAAGCCATGAGCAGCGCATACAAAAACCAGAATATACCTTTCGGGCTCCACAGAAGGTGCATCAAATCATAGGGTGATGTGCTTCCGTTGCGCACACCGTTTCCCAATATCTCAAATGTGCCAATGATCAATGACCATATGAGATAAGGGTAAAAGATCCCATCAAATTTACCAGCGAGCTCGTTCATGCCATGGCGCTTTTTTATATTTGCGCCATAAAGCAAACCAGAAGCCATGAAAAAAGCCGGCATTGAAATAATAGTGCAAGCACTGCTAATAGCTTGTATAACGTGCTCGTCCACGCCCTTCAGTAGCCCCGAGCCTTGAAGTCCTCGCAACAAATGGGCGAATACCACAATTAAAATGCCGATTCCCTTGGCGTAATCAAGCGCCACGTTTCTCGTCTTCATACTGTACTCAGAATTTAAGCCAATTGGGGCAAAGCAAGCTTAGCATATGACAACCAAGGCAACACCCCCCAACTTAGGGTTCTCCCACCGGTCAGCGATGGCGAACCCGCTATTTGCGCGGCCAACCATCAGCTAGCTGTTGAATCAGTCAGGCACCGCATTTCTTCTTCTCAAAATATCAGCAAGCACACGCCCCATTTTCTGCGAAGGCAATTCGGCCCACCGGTACGCGAGCGCGGCAACCACCAATGACATAGCGACACCCAGCAACGCTGCATTTAAAACTTGGAAATTGTCGCTCAAGTGCCTTACCATGAAAAACAAGACGAGAGGATGAAATAGGTAAAGGCTATATGAGACCTTGCCGAGCCACTGCAATGGCTGGTGCAACAGCAAGGCCTCAATCTTTGGGCTGGTAATGGCCATGATGACCACCAGAGCCACACTTGGTAAAATCATCCAGTGGGTCAAAATCATGGGGAATTTTGCAAAAACTCCACCAAGATCTCTAATTTGGGGCGGGTAGGTGTAGCTGACAATGATCAAAGCCAATAAAGCAAATCTGGCTATGTTTGACCGCGCTTGGTACCAACGAGCAATCGCAGCAAGGTGCAGCGCAATCAACCCACCCACCACAAAAAACAACACATAGTGGCCCGTCAGCGCCCAATTGGCCAAAGGTAAATAGCCTTGCGACTTTGCAAAATAATGCAAAGCTACACAGGTCAAGCTGACAGCGCCATAGATGCTAAGTGCCTTTGACGGCCCCCACCGCAACAAGGTCATGTAGATCAATGGGAAAAGCAGGGAGATGCGCATTTCATAGACCAGAGTCCACGCTACAAAGTTGTAATGGGGCTCAAATGCTCCCAATAGCAAGACATGATCAATCACATCCTTGCCTGACAAAGGATGACCAGTTATTTTGCTGACCCATCCGCTTACATGCTCCCCAGTTGGCCACCCGAGCGTCGCAATGAAAACAACACTCAGGGCAATCGCCAATAGATACGGCGGCCAAATGCGCGCTACTCTTTTGACGGCGTACCCGACATAACCATCACGGCTATTTTGAAGCATTTTTGTCAAAGCGAAGCCGGACAATACAAAAAATAACAAAACTGCTGGCAAACCAATCAATATGCCACCCAAGGGGGTGAGCATGAAATAAGCCAATGCTTTATTCAAGCCATCTATATTGCCAGCAGGATCGGAGGCCATGACCGACGAGAAGTGCGACAACACAACTGCCAGTGCCGCCACTCCGCGAATGGCATCAAGCTGGTGAAAACGAGGCTGTTTTACTGACACCGCAGCAGCGCTAATTTGTGAGGTAGCGACCATTATCACAATCTTGAAACATTAAGGGATAGTACTAGGATTGGGCCTTACCCACTATATAAACCGTATTTACGCTCTCAAAAAATTGTAACGGGCAGATACAAATTTGCCAGGCACCACTTTTGTGCTTTTGCAAGATCTTCCCTAAGCGTGTCATTTTTACCTGTGCAATCGTTCACGTGCAAAGACCGCTCCACTTGCCTGATACGATATGTATATGGTTACAGGTTTGATCGCACGCTGACCGCCAACTTCATAAGATCAGGCTTCAGATCGATTTGATCAAATTTTTTCCTGAAATCGTAGTTTGTCTGGGTTTTATATGAAGCTGTTGTTTGGATATGGCGTGCTTGGCGCCCTGTTGATCACCTTGCAAGGTTGCGGCGGCGGCGGCGGCGATGCCACTAGCACCACAGGCGGCACAACGACGGTACCTGTCTCTACGGTTCCGACCACAACCCCCACGGCGCCCGCGCCAACATCGCCAACGACGGTCAACGTTGAAAGTTCAACCTACCTGGCTGCTGTGTCCAGCGTCAGTAGCCTGACCGTCGGCACCCAATTGGAAACTTTTGACACCTCGGGCAGCCTCGGGGGCGGGGTCACAGGTTGGTTGTATGAACCAGGCAGCGAGTTTCCAGGGGCCCGAGGCGGCCTGACGCTGGTCTCCGGCGAGAAGACGCCCAGCTTGGCGGGCAACTTGGCTGTGGATCTCAACTGCGGCGGGACCACCTACCAATTGGCGCTACCAAGTGGTTGCGGCAAGTATGTCGCCATGAGCCGCAAGCTCGGCTCTCTGTTCAGCACTGCGACGCCCGACACCGCCATGATCAGCATGGATGTGCAAACCAGCCAGCCTCTGCTGGGCACCGGTTTGCGCGTAGTGGATGGCAGTGGCCAAGTGCTGCAATACAAATTCACGGCTCGCAACCTGGAAACAGCCGCTGGTGGCACCTGGGCTCGCGTCATGGTGCCAGTGGGCTCATCGACGACTTATTGGGCAGGCGCCAATGACGGCCAATTACACAGCGGTATCACGGCGATGTCTGTCACGGCCACGACGCCCACCCTGGCCACGCCAGCCGGCAATCTGAAAGTCGACAATGTCAGGCTGGTCGACTCCGGTGCCAGCAACCTGGCGTTGTCCAGGCAGTCCGCCTTGCTGACCAATGGCGTGCTGCCCACGGTTGCTGGACGCTTCGCCGTCGCATCTCACTTTTGGCAGTTGTCCGACAAAGAGCTCAGCCAAGCCGCCAGCGTGGGCATCTCTGTGGTCCGGATCGGTTTCGATTGGCCGACCGTGCAGTCGGGTGGTACTTTCAACTTCAGCCACTACGACAACATCCTGAACCAGTTGGCCAAGCATGGCATGAAGGCCGTCGTCATCCTCGCCTATGGTCACCCTGACTATGGTGGCGGCGCGCCCGTGACCTCGACCAGCCGCGCAGCCTTTGCGGAGTTCGCTCGCCAATCCGCGCTATTCGCCAGGGGCCGCAATGTCATTGCGTTTGAAGTGTGGAACGAACCAGACAACAACAATTTCTGGGCTGGCAGCGATCCTGAAGCCTATGCACAGTTGCTCGGCGTCACTCGCCAAGCCATCAAGGGTGCCGATTCCACTCGCAAGGTGATCAATGGAGGCCCCTCCTGGGTCAACCTGCCGTACATCCTCAAATTGGCCAAAACCGGCCAGTTGAACAGCCTGGATGGTTTTGCGATTCACCCTTATCGCCCATGGGCTCCAGAAACCTTTGCGGCAGACGTTGCGCCCCTGAAAGCCGTGCTGAGCTCCCAAGGCATCACCAACCCATCCATTTGGGCCACCGAATGGGGTTACGCATCGGTGGGCTTGTTTGACACCGCCGTTTATGGCAACGGGCATGACCCCCGTGCCAGAGCACGGCAGGCCGTGATGGTGTTGCGCAGCGTGCTGACACAGACCGCCTTGAACCTGCCTTTGATGACGATCTACGAGTTGTCAGACTCAGGTCTGGATCCCAACAATGGCGAGCACAACTTTGGCCTGCTCACCAAGGCCGCAGACCCCAAGCCCGCTTTCAATGCCCTGCAAACGCTGTACAGCTTCACCAAGACACGGAACTACGTTGGTCTCGTCAAAGACGTGCCCGCCAATGTGCATGCCATGCGCTGGGACAGCAGCACCGATTCGGTGTTCGCTGTGTGGGTTGATTCGACTGACGTGCCGCTGACCTTGACCGTGCCGAAATCGGCCACCGTGACCTCATGGTCGGGTGCCGCTGTCACGACCACGGCCACCAGCAATCCGGCCACGGCTCAACTGAAGTTGACCGAAGCCACCGGGCCCGTGTTCGTTCGTTACTCGGTCACCGTCACGCAGTGATCGCAGGCTGGTTCTGACCAGCCTTGCCAGACGATTTCTCAGGTGCCGCATTGATCGCCCACGATTGATGCGGCACAACCGCTGCAGCGGCCAGGATGTAGAACACAACGCCCAGGTCGTAGACCACAGCCGACACACAGGCGGCCACCAAACTGGCCAAGACCGCATGACGCGCACCCAGCACCACCGCAGCGTCTAATGCGGGCATCTGTGCACGGCCACGGCCCATCAGCACGGACCATAAGAACAGGCCAAAAAACAGCACGCCAATCCAGCCCAGGTTGGACAAAAGCACCAGCGCAAAGCTAGAAGCACGGTTGCTGCCCAGCCCCGTACCCAGGCCGAACGAGTCGAAAAAGTTGTCATAGGCTCGGGCATTCATGGCGAACCGCACAGAGGCAGAGTCAGAGGTGACCTTCTTGCCGATCACCACGCCGAAATAGTCGGTCACAGCCTCAAGCACCGCAGGCACGAACAGCATCACCGCCACGGCACCAATCACGCCCAGCACCGCCATCCAGATGTACAGGCGGTATTTGCCGATGTCTCCGTGTTGCATGAAGTAGGCAACGGAATAGGTGAAGGCCATGGCAAAACAGATCGACAAACCCACGTAGGCCGTGCCAGATGTTGAGATCAACAACAGCCCAAGGTTGGCGATGGACAGTGGCGCCGACCACCTGGTGTAGACCTTGTTGATCCACAAGGTGTGGGTGAAGGCAAGCAAGGTCAAGGTGAACTGCGAGAAAGCCGAGGTCTCTGCAAAGGTGCCGGAAATTCTCATCAACCCAGCCACCTCGCCGCCCATCAACTTGTAATTGGCGTTTTTGATGAACGCGAGGATGGGCGGCGCCCCCAGGTGGTACTGGGCCAGGTCCAGCAAAGCCGCCACGATGTTCAAACCAGCCACCCACAGCATCGCCTTGGCCAGCACGGGGTAGGCGCCGGGCCTTTGCAGGGTGACCCGCATGGTCACGAACGCGAACAAGCCCAAAACGGCATACATGGCCTGCGTGATGTTCATGGACACCGGAGCGATGACCATCAAACCAAACTCCCCAGAGTCACGGTCCATTGAATTCACCATGAACTGCCCCTGGAAGAACCGAGGCATGACCACAGCGGAGATGGCGGCCCAGATCGTGAGGAGCAGCAGCCAGAAGCCGGGTTTCAGGAACGACATGGGTTCGAGGAAGCCCGTGACCCCTTCCTTGCGAAGCACACGCCAGGCTGCGAAGAGCTGCACCATCACGGCGGGTGTGATGTTGGCACCGCCCAAGGCCGTGGCATATGCGGCGGCCGTGGCGCCAAACAGGGTGGCAATGATCGCCAGGTAGACCATGCCGTTGGTTGACACAACCAGCGCCAACAACAGGATCAATATGCCAAATATCGAGGGGACCATGTTTACTGAACCAGGTCGTCAGACCAAAGAGGATTGTCGTTGGCGCCGATGCTCAGGTAGATGGGCTCCAGTCCCACCGGCAGGCTCTTCAGGTTTTTGAGGTCGATCTCCTTGCCCTGCAGATCAACGGCCTTTTTAACCGCCCACCGGCCATCCAGCTTGAATGTGCGGGGCTTGTTGTCTGCACTCCAAAGGGCCACCTTGCGGGTGTCGGCACCGGTGAACAGGTAGGCCTGCACACCCTGTGTTGGTTGGCCCTTGCCAGCAATCTGCTTGGTCAGGACGAGGTCGCCCAGCTCTGCGGACATGGTGCGGAATGCCTGGTAGGCGGGGCGACGAGTGCCATTGTTGGCGATCAGGCCCCAGTTGCCATCCACTGAATCTTGTGCACTGAACCAGCAGAGCACCTCTACCCCCGCCGCCGCAGAGGCGATGAATGAGCGGGGTAGAAACGCGGCAACCATGTGTTCGTCGACGGGACCATTGGGGCTCTTCGTTCCAATGGCCCATCCCCATTCCGTGATCCAGACCTCGAGTTTCTTGCCAAGCTTCTTCACGCCTTGCTCCCGCAGGCGGCGCACCGCCGACAAGAAGGAGCGATCTCGGTCAACCAGTTGAAACGGCAGCGCCCAGCCTGTTTTTTCGTAGGCTGCAGCCACCTCGGGCCCAGGAGCACTTTGGCCCGAATAAGGATGAATGCCCAGGCCATCCAACGATTTGGGCAATCCTTCTTCCAGGAACCAGTAGTGCGCCACCCAGACGTCTTCACTGTCGATGATCTTGACGGTGGCGTCTTGAGCTTTGACCTGCTCGGTGACCTCGCGGACCATGGAGACGTAATGCTTGACCCAGGGCGATGGCGGTTTGCCGTTCCACTGCCCACCCACCATTTTCCCGATGACGAAGTTGTGGGGCTCGTTCCAGACCTGGAGCACAAATTTGACGCCGGCCTTTTTGAGCAGGCCAGACACGTGCACGGCGTAGCGCCCATAAGCCTCAGGATCAATCGGGGCCAGGGGGTTTTCCTTGGTGGCCGGGTAGGCCTTGCCATTGGCAAAGGCCAGCACGAACACCACGCCAATCTTGTGCTCGCGGTAATAGGCCAGGCGCTGCTTGAAAGCAGCCGGGAAGTCGTTGTACTGCCCCGCCTTGGGCTCCATGTCGGGCCACAAGACAGCATCACGAACCCAGCGCACCCCCAGCTCATCCAACATGGGAAGCTGGCTCATGGGCTGGCCTTGTGAGAACTTCACCACCAGCCCGAAGGTGTTGCGAAATGGGCCATCACCCAGGCTTTGCGCATGGGCAATGGGTGCCAGGCAGGCACACAAAAATGCCATGATCACATGCACCAATTGGCGGCGGACGAGCATCCCGATGATCATGGTTTCGCCTCAACAGTTGCGGCCTTAGCCGCGGTAGTCGTTGAGCAGCACGCCGGCAAACAGCTCGCAGGTCTTCTTGAGGCTGTCGCACAAGGTTTTCATGGGCGCGACTTGCGTCACACCACCACGGCCAACCACCAGAGCTGCGCCGCACTTGGCGGCCACCACGCGCGCGTCGGCCCCGTGCACGGCGGCCGGGGTGTCCACAATGACGTAATCGAACTTGGGCAGCACGCTTTCGATCAGGTGGTCAAAGGCTTGTCCCTGGATCAGCTCCAAGGGGTTGGGCGGAATGACGCCCACCGGCAGCAGGTACAAGTTGGGCAAGGAGTCGATGGGCCTCTTGACATTCACTTCAGCCCGGCCTGATAGCACATTGCTGAGCCCCGCGGTGGATGCCTCGCCACCGAACAGCGTGTGCAAACGCGGCGTGCGCATGTCAGCATCGATGAGCAAGGTGCGCCCCGCGAGCTGGCTGAAAGCCACCGCCAAATTGGCGCTGAAAAAAGACTTGCCGTCTCCGACATCAGGACTGCAGACAGCCAGCGCCAACTTGTTCTCACGCTTGGGGTTGAAGACCGAGCCGAGCAACTGGGCACGCACATCGCGGAAGAACTCGGCGGTGGCATCAAAAGGATCGGTGGCCACCACCAGCTCGGAGGACACGCTTTCGAGCGTGCGGCCCTGGTAAGGGTATTTGAACTGTTGGGACAAGGCCCACAGCACGTCCTCGTGCTTGGCCAAGCCCAGCGCTACCGCCGCCTCGCCAAACTTGACGCCCTTTTCCTTTTGGTACTGAACGATCTGCTCAACCTGCGATGCGTCCAGGCTGTTGATGCGCGAGATGATGTCGCCAATGCTGGGATCTGTTTGTTCGCTCGTAGATGACATGGTGGTTGGGCTATGGTTATTTGCCAGTGGCGGGCAGTCGGAGCATGGCCGTGGAAGGCAGCTTGGGCGCGAACTGAATGGGCAGCGCACGCGCCCCCTTGGCCTTTGCACTGGGCATGTGGCCGATCAGGTCAGCCCCCACCAGTTCGGTCAGGTCCTGGTCACCACGGATGCGGCGGTGCTTGAGCTCTACCATCAGCACCAGGCCAATGCCCAGGAACAAGCCCACGAAGATGGCTTGCAAGGTGTAGAGGATCGGACGGGGTGAAGAGTGTCCGGCGGGTGGCGTGGCCACCTTGAGGATCGAAATGTTGGTCTGGTTGCTTTGGCTCTCGAGACTGGTCTGGCTGATGCGGGCCTGGATCGCATCAAATGCGCGCTGGGCACTTTCAACGTCTTTGACCATCAACTGAGCCTCGTCACGGATGGCCTTGAGCTTGAGCACCTTCGTGCGCTGCGCATCCAGCGCGGCCCTAGCCTGGTTTTCGCGCTGCTGACTGATCTGCAGCATCACATTGGACGACAGCCCGACGTTGCCAGATTCGGCCTTGATGCGGTTCTTGAGTTCGGCTATGCCTGCGCGCAGCTCGGTGATCTGAGGATGGCCTTCACCCAACCGCGAACTTGCCTCTTGCAGGCGCGCCTCTTGACGAGCCAGATCACCCTTCAGGGCCATGATGACGCCGCTGCCCATGCTGTCCGGGCTGTTGATGCCTGACTGGGCGCGACGGCTTTGGGCATCCGCAGTTTGAGCCTGCAAGCCCACCACCTGAGCGGACAACTCGCCGAGGCGGGCGGTTTCAACGTCAAGCCGCTCATCGGTCGCGACAATGCCTTTTTCTTGCTGATAAGCCGACAGTTTGCGCTGGGCTTCGTCCAGCTTGTCGCGGGATTGCTTGAGCTGCTCTTGGAACATCGTGCCGAACTGCCGGGCCGGCTCAACCCGCAATTCCAGGCTGGTGTCGATGTAGTTGTTGATGAACGAATTGGCCAGGACGGACGAGAAAGCCGGATCAGCGCCGGTGTAGCTCACGTTGATGACGTTGGAGTCACGGGTTGGCTTGACATCAAGCCCGTCGGAAATGAGGTTGACAATCCAGTTCTCGAACGAGCCCTGGCCGTCGGTGGCTTCACGCCAGCGCGCACGCAGGTCGGCGTTTTCGGCCATGCGAAGTGAGCGAACCACTTTCAGGCCCACACGCTCGCTTCGGATGATGTCCATCTGCGTGGCCAGGTAGTTGCCTGTCGTGACGGCCATGGTGCCATTGATGGGGTCTGGTGAACGCGAATCGATCAGAACCGACCCGGTGGCCGTGTACTTCTTGGGAAGTGCGAAGCCTGCGATCAGCGCGATGCTCACAAGCACACCCAGAACGCCTGCCAGGATCATCCAGCGGGCTCGCAAAATTGAAAGGAACTGAGAAAATTTCATCGACAGACCTTGGTCAGTTACTTCGAGCAGAGTAGTTTTGAGTCTACAGTGATTCGCTGAAGGGGTAGGCAAAGGGACAACTCAGCCCGCCGCCTGTGACGAGGCTGCAACGGGCCGAAGATACCTGCCCAAACACTGACCAGGCTGTTGGCGTTTAGTTCAGAAAATTTCTTCCCGCAGGCCCTGCGCTTGCACAGACCATGCCCGGATTCTCAGCTTGTCACCGCAGGAGCTGCCAATTTGACAACTTTGGCGATGCTGGGCACCCCATTTTTGTCAAACGCAAACAGGAAGTAATACCCCGGCGGGGCCATATTGGCACTCGTGGGGGCCGTGACCTTGTAAGCGGCGTTACCTTCCTTGGTGAAAGGCAAATCCAGGAAACGTTGGTCAAAAACCTGCACATGGGTGGATGAGCCCAGTTTGATCAAGGTCAATCGGGACACCTCAGCATCCACCTTCAATTCAAATTGGTGACCCCAGGCGATGAAATCCGGCGCACTGCCAATCACCGGTCGGCGAGCCAATTGACCACTGCCATTCTTTTCGTACAAATAAGGCGGGTAATAAATTTCTGCATTGAGGTTGTTTTCGGCCTTGGCATAACCAGCACCGCCGCCGCCCGTGAACACGGTGGCGTCAGGCAACAGCAAGGCCACCGAGTGGTAAAGCCTGTTTTTCTGAGCCACGTCGGCCATGGTGAATTTTTCTGTCACCGGATTCCAAATCATGGTCACGCGATTAGCCAATATGTGATCTTTGTCACTGTTATTGCGCAGGCCGCCACCGCTGATGAAAACACCGCCATCAGCCATCACCGTGGCGGACGCATAGTGTCGGGCCATGCCGAACCACTCCAACTTGGTGGGCACGGGCTCCTGCCCATTGATGTCAACCTTGTATGCCTCGCCATGGTTGCGCATGGAGAGGATCTTGCCCGGGGCGTACATCAGCGAGGGCACATCGACATGCCCAACCGACAACTTGGCCCCCAGTTTTTTAACGCTGCCTTTGCCTGTGACGTCCAGAGAAAAAATATCACCAGTACCGGATAATATGACCAGGTCGCCGCGCTGGGTTTGCCAGGCCCGGGGATAATCCCAGTTCTTAGAACCAAAAGCTTCATCACTGCTGGCACCCGTCAATGCACGCCAGCCTTTTTCAGGGGTGTATATCTCGGGGGTGGGCACGAAATGGGTGGGGTCAAGCCGCCCACCCAAAACCAGAACTTCACCATTCGCCAGCGTGGCCACAGTGGGATACCACCGGGGATTGGCCATGGTTTGCCCACTCGACTTCAGCTGATTGACTGCGTAACTGAAAACATTCACATCCGGCGACGACCAATTTCGCCGCCCATCAACGGTGCGATCCCCCCCCACCAGTAAAACAGTTTGGTTGGAAGGAATCAGGAGCTGTCCGCTGCAGAATATGTCGGTGCCCGTGGTATTGGGCAAAGTCAGGTGGGATTCAGGGCCCACGCCTTTTTTGGGATCCCAAATATCGTAGATTTCGAGCCCGCTTTGCCGGCCAGTGGCATCGGAGCCATAACTCAGCAAACGACCGTCTGGCAAGGTCAATACTTGCAATGGAATCAGCGGCCAGTTGACCACGGGCCCAAAATGACCACGCACATGGTACTGACCGGCGGACACCGGCATGAGCCTGATAAACCACCAAGCCAGGATTACAACGACAGCGACTGAGATCGCAGCCAATAGCGACAATGTCAATCGTCGGAAATTCATGATGCGGGACACACTCCATCCAAACTAACGGCAAAATAATGTAACAACTACATCAATTGCACTTTCGTCAAGGATAGGTCAGAAGCCCTTCAAATGGTAGGCAATTGTCGGCGCAACCCACGCTCACTCATGGGGGTTCGCCGCGTCATCCCAAGCCCCTGCAAGTTACAACTTGAGTTTGACAAACACAAACTCTGGAATTGTCTTGATGATGAACATGATCAGTTGCCAGAAGCCAGGGGTATAGACGATGCGGCGCCCTTTGTCGATGGCTTGGCTGATGTCCTTGGCCACTTGATCCGGCTTGGCCCACAGCGGCCCCTTGGGCAGGTGTGCGGTCATGGGCGTGTCCACAAAACCGGGTTTGACGGTGACCACATGCACGCCTTTTTTGGCCAGGCGCTGGCGCAAACCCGAGGTGAAGGCCGACACCATGGCTTTGGCACTGCCGTAAACGTAGTTGCTTTGACGGCCCCGATCACCCGCCACGGACGAGATGACGGCGATGGCGCCACGCCCTTGTTGCTCCAACTGGTTGGCCACCAGGGTCAGCAAGGCGATGACGGACAAGCCATTGGTGCCGATTTCAGCCAGGGCGTAATCCACATCGTGCTGGGCACGGTCCTGGTCGGTGAGCGTGCCGTGGGCGATCAACACCGTGTCCAGCCCTCCCAGGGTTTGGGTGGCGTCGGCCAGCAAGGCCGCGTGCTGGTCGTGCTGGTTGGCGTCAAAAACGCGGGAACCCACCTTGGTCGCGCCACGCGTTTGCAGGTCGG
This sequence comes from Aquabacterium sp. CECT 9606, assembly GCF_918741295.1. Lineage (GTDB taxonomy): Bacteria > Pseudomonadota > Gammaproteobacteria > Burkholderiales > Burkholderiaceae_C > Aquabacterium. The sequence continues at coordinate 990,211 of NZ_CAKKNB010000002.1, read as the reverse complement.
CGGCCAGGGATTGCAATTGCTGGGCGTTGCGCGCGGCCAAGAACAGGTGGTCGCCCTGTTGGGCCCAACGCCTGGCGCAGGCTTCGGCCATGGCCGAGGTGGCCCCGACGATCAGGATCTTCTTCATGTGGACTCCATGACCCGCCGCCAGAAACCTGACGAAAATCGCGGATCGACAAATTGGGAAAAAGCAGCCCACCGAGGGTGGCCGGCCTTGAAAATCTGCGCGCCCATGCGGCCATCCTTGGCAGGGTAGAGGCGGCCACCGGCGGTTTGCACAATGCCGTCCAATTGGGCGAACAGGCGGTGCAGCCGCTCGCCTTGATTGGGAAAGTCCAGGGCCAAGGTGGTGCCCGGCATGGGAAACGAGAGCATGCCGCGCGATGGCGGCGTGCCAAATTGCTTGAGCACTGCCAGGAACGAGCCCATGCCACTGTCCACGATGGTTTGCAGCAACTGGCGGGTGGCGGGCAAAGCTTGTTCGGGCGGAACCACGCACTGGTATTGGTAGAACCCTTTGGGCCCATAGATGCGGTTCCACTCCAGCAGCGCGTCCAATGGATAAAAGAAGGGGCGGTAGTGCTGTAGAGCCTGAACGCGATCGCCTTGCTGACGATTGAAATAGGCCAGATTGAAGGCCTTGAGCGACAGGTTGTTGATCAAGGAGATTGGCGGCGTGAAGGGCACCCGCCGACTGCTTTCATCAACAGGGTTGGGCAGTTGCTCGGCCAAGGCCGGGTTCATGACCGCAGGCGCGTGGTTGGCCCGGTTGAAGAGGCCACGCCCCAGGCGCTTGCCCGCAAAGGCGCAGTCAATCCATGAGACCGTGTACTCGTGATCCGCCTCCGAATCCTGGCTGAGTTCGAAGAACTCTTCAAGGCTGCGAAACCGAATGCTTTCGGTTTGCAGATAAGGATTGGCGATGCGCCGAAGCTGGATTTGCGCCCAGGTGATCATGCCGGTCAGTCCCAGGCCACCCACGGTGGCCGCAAACCAATCAGCATCCTGAGTGGGCGAGCAAAGGCGTCGGGTGCCATCTGAGCGCACCAACTCGAACTGCGTGACGTGGTTGCCGAAGGAGCCAACCAGGTGGTGGTTTTTGCCGTGTACATCATTGGCAATGGCCCCGCCCACGGTGACGAACTGCGTGCCAGGCGTGACTGGCAAGAACCAGCCTTGCGGCACGATGAGGCGCAGGATCTCTGACAACAGAACACCCGCTTCGCAAGTGATCAAGCCGGTGGCGGGATCGAATTCGATGAAGCGGTCCAGCTGGCGGCCCAACACCAGGGCGCCGCCCGGGTTCAGGTTGCTGTCCCCGTAGCTGCGGCCATTGCCATGCGGTAAAACCGTGGACCGGCCATCGGCAGGCAGGGGCAGGCTCGCATGGCGGCTGGGCATGCCCAGCACCTGCTGCTCCGGGCGCATGACCCGGCCCCACGAGGTGACCGCCTGGGTTGCCATGCCCTGGTTCGTCAAACGGCTAGCCACAACACCGCTGCGGCAGCCACACCGGTGAGCAAGCTGATCCGGTCTTTCAGGGCGAAGACAAGGGGATCGTCGTGCATGTGGCCGCGGTGCGTCTGCATCCACACCCGGCTGACCCAATACAGCATGATCGGACACAGCATCCACACCATTTTGGGATGCTTGTACAAGACGGCGATGTCTGGCGAGTTGACGTACAAGGCCAGCACCAGGATGCTGATGTAACCGGAAGAGCCGCCCAGGCTTTGCAGCAAGGCCAGGTCTTCAACCTGGTAGCCCCGCCCGCTGGCCTTGAGCTGGCCCTGCTTGCGCATGGCGTGCAGTTCGGCATAGCGCTTGACGATGGCCAGACTCAGGAAGATGAAGATGGCAAACAGCAGCAGCCAGAAAGACAGTGGAATGTCGGTGGCGGCCGCACCCGCCACGATGCGCACGGTGTACAGCCCGGCCAGGGTCAGGACATCGATCATGACCAGGCGCTTCAGGCCGAACGAATACGCCAGCGTCACCAGGTAATATGCCCCCAGCACCGCCAGGAACTTGAGCGGCAAGGTCAGTGCCAGCGCCAGTGAAATCAACAGCAAGGCCGGCGCGGCCAACAGGCCGAACAGCAGGCTGAGCGTGCCTGCCGCGAAAGGTCGCTTGCATTTGCGGGGATGCTGACGGTCGGCCTCCAGGTCCAGCATGTCGTTGAGCAGGTAGACCGACGAAGCGCACAAGCTGAACGACGCGAACGCCACCAGGCCCGCCACCAAGGTGGGCATGTCGCCCAGGCGGTGCGCAGCGGCCAGAGGCACAAAGATGAGCGCGTTCTTGGCCCACTGGTGAACACGCAAGGCCTTCAAGGCCACCCTGATGCCCGATTTGGGCGGCTGGAAAACGGCCTCGACCTGGGTACAAGCGCGGGCACTGGCTTCCAGCCGTGGCCCGGCGTTGACCACGATGGCTGCGCGCGCGTGCTGCCACACCTTGAGATCAACGTGGTCGTTGCCGCAATAGTCGAAGCCTTTCTCACCGAAGCGCTGAACCAGTTGGCTGGCCTTGTTGCTGCCCGACAGATTGGTGTGGCCGTCGCTGGCCAGCACACCGTTGAACAGGCCGACATGCCGAGCCACGGCCTGCGCCAGGCGCTGATCGGACGCGGTGCACAACCAGATCTCGCGCCCCTGTTCTTTCTGGCCCTTGAGCCAAGCGAGAAAGGCCTCGGAGTAAGGCAAAGCGGCGCCATTGATCTGCACGCGGCTGGCGATCTCGGCCTTCAACCTGGCCTTGCCACCCAGCAACCAAAATGGCACCAACAGCAGCAGCAATGGGTTCAGCTTGACCAGCAGCAGAAAAGACTCGAACAGCAAATCGCTGTGAATGAGCGAGCCATCCAGGTCCACGCACAGCGGGGTCGATTGAATTGGGGACATGAAACTTTTACCTTTGGCCTCGCAAAGCCCACACGCAAACCCAGCCGATGAGCACGGCCAACCACAGTGTCAAGAGACGACACACCAGTGTCAGAAGGATGGCATCGGGCAGCTGGTAGCCATGCGCATACAACAAGCTGGCCATGACGGCCTCGGTGCTGCCCAGACCACCAGGCAGGAAGGACAGGGCTCCGACGATGATGGCGATGGCATAAATACCCATCGCCGATGACAGCGGCAAGGGCGCCGGGGAAATCACATCGCCCACCAGTTTGAGCCCGACGGCCTCGGCACCCCAGGCCAACAAACCAAGGGACAGGCTCATGAACAAGATGCCCGGTGTGAGGAACTGGCGCGCACTGCCCAGCATGGTCACCACCGATTGCGCGGCCTTGAGCAGCTTGCCACCGGCCAAGCGGTGGTTGGCCATGCGCTGTGCCACCCAAGGCCAGGGCGTCAACGCCAGCATGGCCATCAAGCCGGACACCAGGCCGACGGCCACCCACAGCGCCTGCCGGTAGGCCTGCAACTCGGCCAGCACGGCCACGGCCAGCAAAATCATGGCCAGCAGGTCGAGCAGGCGTTCCACAAAAAAGCCGGCCATGAGGCCGGAAACGGGGATGCCCAAGGGCTGGTAATAACGGGCCCGCACCATCTCACCCAATTTGCCAGGCGACAAGGTGAAGGCAAAGCCCGACATGAACGTGAGCGACACAAAGCGCCAGGGCAGCGCATGCCCCAACCGCGTCAAATACATTTTCCACCGCACCACGCGCAAAGCGTAGTTCAGCAGGGACAAGGCGGTGGCAGCCAGAACCGCAGGCCAGCCTGCGATCAAGGGTGCCAGGCTGATCTTGGACAGGTCATGGTGAAACCCGATCACGCACCACACCGCAAAGCCAACAATGAGCCCGTAGGTGAATAGATTTCGCCAGAAGCTGGAAGGAGAGCTTGCCGGGGCACGTGGCATGGAAGACAACATGCCGGGATTATGCCGAGCGCAATACAGCGTTAGAAATAATCCGCATCCTTCAAACGCGGGGCCTGTGCATCTTTGGCAGCCAGACTGGGTATTAACCCGGCCAAGGGCCAATCGATGCCGATCTCTGGGTCATTCCAGACTATGGCCCGCTCGCAATCCTTGGCGTAAACATCGGTGGTTTTGTACAAGAAGTGCGTGTCGTCTGTCAGCGCCAAAAAGCCGTGGGCAAAGCCTTCGGGCACCCACAACTGCCGGTTGTTTTGCGCAGAAAGCTCAACGCCCGCCCACTGGCCAAACGTGGGCGAACCACGGCGAATGTCCACCGCCACGTCGAATGCGGCGCCTTGCACCACCCGCACCAGCTTGCCTTGAGCGCTGGGCGGCAACTGGTAATGCAAGCCTCGCAACACGCCTTTCTTGCTGCAGGAGTGGTTGTCTTGCACGAAGGGTCGAGGTGCCGGCAAACCCAACTTGGCCAGCTCGGCATTGAAGCGCTGCTGGTTGAAGCTTTCCATGAACCAGCCGCGGTCGTCGCCAAACACAGCGGGCTCGACGATGACGACATCGGGGATGCGCGTGGGGATCAGCTTCATGATCAGAACACCTGCTCGTTGATGACTTTGAGCAAGTACTGGCCGTAGCCGTTCTTGAGCATGGGCTGGGCCAGCTTTCTGACCTGTTCGGCGCTGATCCAGCCCGAACGGAAAGCAATTTCTTCAGGACAAGCCACCTTCAGGCCTTGGCGCTTTTCAAGCGTGGCGATGAACTGGCTGGCTTCCAGCAGGCTGTCGTGGGTGCCGGTGTCCAACCAGGCATAGCCACGGCCCATGATCTGCACATTGAGCTGGCCTTGCTTGAGGTACATGGCGTTGACGTCGGTGATCTCCAGCTCGCCACGCGGGCTGGGCTTGATCTCGGCAGCGATGTCGCACACCTGCTTGTCGTAAAAATACAAGCCGGTGACGGCGTAATTGCTCTTGGGGGCCTTGGGTTTTTCTTCGATGCTGAGAGCGCGCTTGTTGGCATCGAAGTCGACCACGCCATAGCGCTCGGGGTCGTGCACATGGTAGGCAAAGACGCTGGCGCCATCGGGCTGGCCAGCCGCGTCCATCAACAGGCCCTGCAGGTCGTGGCCATAGTAGATGTTGTCACCCAGGACCAGCGCGCTGGGGTTGTTGCCAACGAAGTCGCGGCCCAGGATGAAAGCCTGCGCAAGGCCATCAGGGCTGGGCTGCACGCAATAGCTGAGGTTCACGCCCCACTGGCTGCCATCGCCCAGCAGCGATTGAAAACGCGGCGTGTCTTGCGGCGTGCTGATGATGAGGATGTCGCGGATACCGGCCAGCAACAGGGTGCTGAGCGGGTAATAGATCATGGGCTTGTCGTAGACCGGCAGCAATTGCTTGCTGATGGCCAACGTGGCGGGATGCAGGCGCGTGCCCGAGCCGCCAGCCAGGATGATGCCCTTGCGTGTCGAGAGAGTCATGATGACGGGTTACTTCCCAGTGATTTCAGTGAGCATGCGCTGAACACCTTGCTCCCAATGGGGCAAGGTCAAGCCCAGCGTTTGCTGCAGCTTGGTGGTGTCCAGGCGCGAATTGAGCGGACGCTGCGCCGGTGTTGGATAGGACGCCGTGCCTGTGGATTCGATGGCCTCGGGGGCGACCTTGATGGGTTGGCCATGGGCCCGCGCCCACTCGATGACAAAACGGGCGTAGTCGAACCAGCTGGTTTCGCCTTGGGCCACCAGGTGGTAGAGACCGATCAACTCCGGACGCTGGGCCTGGCGAAAAGCCCGGATGGCATGCGCGGTGACGTCGGCCAGCAGATCGGCCCCGGTGGGTGCACCAATCTGGTCGTTGATGACTTTGAGCTGGTCGCGCTCGGCCGCCAGACGCAGCATGGTCTTGGCGAAGTTCCCCCCCCGCGCCGCGTATACCCAGCTGGTGCGGAAGATGAAGTGCGCACAGCCGCTTTGCTGGATCAGCTGTTCGCCTTCCAGCTTGGTGCGACCGTAGACGCTCAAGGGAGCGGTGGGGCTGGACTCGTTGCGGGCGGCAGAGCCACTGCCATCGAACACGTAGTCGGTGCTGTAGTGCACCAGCAGCGCCCCCAGTTTGGCCGCCTCGATGGCGATCAAACCAGGCGCGGTGGCGTTGATGGCCCGTGCCAGCTCTGGCTCACTCTCGGCCTTGTCGACCGCAGTATGGGCTGCGGCGTTGACGATCACATCGGGCTTGACCGCCTGCACGATCGCCGCCACTTGTTCGGGGTGGCTGAAATCAGCTCTGAGGTGGGGCGCGGCCTCGGGCCCCATGGAATCAAAATCAAGCGCGGTGACTTGACCCAGCAACGCCAGCGAGCGCTGCAACTCCCAGCCGACCTGTCCGCCTTTGCCCAGCAAAAGGATTTTCATGGTACTCAGGCCACGCGGCTTTGGTAGTTGGTATTGAGCCAGTCACGGTAAGCCCCGGAGCGGACCGAGTCAATCCATTCGGTGTTGTCCAGGAACCATTGAACCGTTTTGTCGATGCCAGAGGTGAAGGTCTCGGCCGGTTGCCAACCGATCTCGCGTTCGATCTTGCTGGGATCGATGGCGTAGCGGCGGTCATGGCCAGGACGGTCGGCCACGTAGGTGATCTGGTCCTCGTACTTGCCGGTGGCTTTGGGACGCAGTGCATCCAGCTTGCGGCAGATGGTGGTGACCACGTCGATGTTCTTGACTTCGTTTTTGCCGCCCACGTTGTAGGTTTCGCCAAGGCGGCCTTTTTCCAGGACTTGGCAGATGGCCTCGCAGTGGTCACGCACAAACAGCCAATCACGCACGTTCAACCCATCCCCATAAACAGGCAACGGCTTTCCGTCGAGAGCGTTGAGGATCATCAAAGGGATGAGCTTCTCCGGAAAATGGTAAGGCCCGTAGTTATTGCTGCAATTCGTGGTCAGCGTCGGAAAACCATACGTGTGGTGGTAGGCCCGAACCAGGTGATCGCTGCCAGCCTTGCTGGCCGAATAAGGGCTGTTGGGGGCGTAAGCGGTGGTCTCGTTGAAAGCGGGATCGGTGTCACTGAGCGAGCCATAGACCTCGTCGGTGGACACGTGCAAAAAGCGGAAATCCGCCTTGTCGGCGGCATTCATGGCGCCCCAATAGGCGCGGGTTTCCTCAAGCAGGCTGAACGTGCCCACCATGTTGGTGTGGATGAATTCACCGGGCCCATGGATGGAGCGATCCACATGGCTCTCAGCCGCGAAATGCAGGATGGCCCGTGGTTTGTGCTGCGCCAGGGCTTGGCGCACGGCGTCGCGGTCGGCGATGTCGGCTTGAACAAGGGTGGCGCGCCCGGCGTCCAGGTGCGCTTTGATCGTGAGCGGATTGCCGGCGTAGGTGAGCTTGTCAAAAACGAGCACGGGCTCCAGGGGGAGCCCGAGTTTGGCCAGACGCTCAAACCAATGGTGGACAAAATTGCCACCGATGAATCCTGCGCCGCCTGTGATGAAAATCATGTGAACAACCCAAAGGTTTTGGCCCAATTTGTTGGAATTATGCCCATCGCCCCCTTCACCTGCAGGCCCTACATCTGGGGGGTGTCGGCGAATACATGCACCAGATTGGTCCACTTGTTGCATGATGCTACCCCACATCAACATGGATCCATTGGTACGAGCAGCAGCATGGCAAAAGCAATGATTTTGGCAGCAGGGCAAGGCACACGAGTGCGGCCGTTGACCAAGCAGACACCCAAGCCCATGGTGCCCATCCTGGGCAAACCAGTTCTGGAATACATCATTGAACACTTGGCGCGTTATGGCATCAAGGAAATCATGGTGAACGTGGCCTTCAACCATTGGAAGATTGAAAACTACTTCGGAGACGGGCATCGCTGGGGCGTCGAGATTGGCTACTCGCACGAAGGCGCCCGCGAACATGGCGAAATCGTTCCCCGTCCGCTGGGTTCGGCGGGTGGCATGCGCAAGATCCAGGATTTCAGCGGTTTCTTTGACGACACCACCATCGTGATGTGCGGCGACGCCATCATCGACCTCGACATCAGCGCTGCCCTTTTCGAGCACAAGGTGAAAAAGGCCATGGCCAGCGTGGTGGCACTCGAAGTGCCCAAGGACCAGGTCAAGAACTACGGCATCGTGGTATCGGACAAGGAAGGCCGCGTGACCTCGTTCCAGGAAAAGCCCAGCCCCGAAGAAGCCAAATCCAACCTGGCCAGCACCGGCATCTACATCTTCGAGCCGCAAATTCTGGAAATGGTGCCTCAAGGCGTCGAGTTCGACATTGGCAGCCAGCTGTTCCCGCTGTTGGCCGAGCGTGGCCTGCCCTTCTTTGCGCAAAGCCGGCATTTCAACTGGATCGACATCGGCCGGGTGAGCGACTACTGGTCGGTGTGCCAGCGTGTGCTGCGCGGCGAAATCGCCCAGATGGACATGCCGGGCACCGAAGTGCGCCCCGGCGTGTGGGTCGGCCTGAACACGAAGATCGACTGGGACACCGTCAAGATCACCGGCCCGGTGTACATCGGTTCGGGATCGTGCATCGAGTCAGGCGTCACCATCCAGGGCCCGACCTGGATTGGCCACGGCTGCCGCTTGCGCAAGAACAGCACTGTGGTGCGCAGCGTGCTGTTCGAGTACACCCGCCTGAACGAAGGTGCCACGTTCAACGAAGTCGTGGCATCGCCTCTGTACAGCGTCGACCGACACGGCAACACCACTTACCAGGGCGACGAGTCCACCGCTTTGCGCTGGGGTGATGCGCGTGCTTGATGGACGTTCATGAAAGTTCTGGTGACCGGTGCGGCCGGCTTCATTGGGATGCACACCACCCTGGCATTGCTGGCCAGGGGCGATGCGGTGGTTGGCATCGACAATCTCAATGACTATTACGACCCACAACTGAAACGAGACCGCCTGGCTGAAATAGCCCGGCAAGCGCCAAGCGCGCCGTTTCGTTTCCTGCCGCTTGACATTGCCGACCACGATGGCCTGTTGGGCTTGATGGCCTCAGAGCAATTCGATGCCGTGGTTCATCTGGCGGCCCAAGCCGGCGTGCGCTACTCGCTGACCCACCCCCAGACCTATGTCCAGTCCAACCTGGTGGGCTTTGTGAACATGCTGGAGGCTTGCAGGCACCATCAGGTCAAGCATCTGGTGTATGCCAGCAGCTCCAGTGTGTATGGCGGCAATGTCAAGATGCCCTTTGCAGAGACCGACCCGGTGGACCACCCGGTCAGCCTGTATGCCGCCACCAAGAAATCCAATGAATTGATGGCGCACAGCTACAGCCACATCTTTGGCTTGCCCACCACCGGCCTGCGTTTTTTCACGGTGTATGGCCCGTGGGGCCGCCCGGACATGGCACCGATGCTGTTTGCCAGCGCCATCCTGGCCGGCAAGCCCATCACCGTATTCAACCATGGGCAGATGCAGCGCGATTTCACCTTCATCGATGACATCGTCGCGGGTGTACTGGCCACACTGGACCGCCCGCCCACAGCCCAAGCCGACTTCGATCGCGCGCAGCCCTCGTCATCAGCGTCCTGGGCCCCTTACCGAATTTTCAACATCGGGCACAGCGAACCTGTGCCGCTGCTGCAGTTCATTGAGACGCTGGAACAGGCCCTGGGCCAGCCGGCCATCAAGGACCTGCAGCCCATGGCAGCAGGTGATGTGGTGGCCACCTACGCTGACACCCAGTCCCTGGCTGCCTGGACCGGCGTTCACCCCAAGACCTCTTTGGCGGAGGGCATCGCTAAATTCGTGGATTGGTACCGGACTTATTTCACCAAATGAGGGCGGAAAACTGGGCCAATCGGGTTTGCCATGAAAACCGAACCCCCTTATTCACGGGGGAAAACGTGCCATTTGGTCGCTACCGCGTGTAGAGGCGTCACAACTAGTGACAACCACTCTCTGTCCTGAAAATCCACACCGTTACGCTTTGCTCACGTTAAACGTGGCATTGGGAGCGTGCAGTGAAAATAGGAATGGTTGGCCGGTGGTTGAGCTGCATTGGCATGTGCACACTGCTGCTCAGCGGCAGTGGGTGCGTGGTCGGTGAAGCTGAAGCGGATTTTCCCAATAATCGTTCCGAAGCCTGGCGCTTCCTGAACCACGCCACGTTTGGCCCGACCGAGGCCGACGTGGCGCACCTGAACACCGTCGGCTACACCGCGTGGCTGGACGAGCAGTTCGCGATGGCCCCGGAGACGACCTACCGCTCGTTCATGGAGCAGCGTGATGCCGAAGAACCCGGCAACCCCAACCGTGCCGACCAGGTGGTGGAAGGCTTTTACACCCGGGCTCTGACCGACCCCTCCCAGCTGCGCCAACGCGTGGTGTTCGCCTTGTCGGAGATCTTCGTCGTCTCGCTGAACAACACCGACGTCAGGGCGCGCCCGACCTTGGTGGCCGGGTACATCGACACCCTCAATGCCAATGTCTGGGGGAACTACCGCACCTTGCTGGAAGCGGTGACCAAGAGCCCAGCCATGGGCATGTACCTCACCTTCCGGGGCAATCAGAAGGAAGATCCCTCGACCGGCCGCATCCCCGACGAGAACTATGCGCGGGAAGTGATGCAGCTGTTCTCGATTGGCCTGCACGAGCTGAACATGGATGGCACGCCGGTGATGGGCGGCAATGGCCAACCCAAGCCCAGCTACACCAGCGAAGACGTGCAGGGCCTGGCCAAGATCTTCACGGGCTGGGGCTTTTACCGCGGCACAGCCTATGCCAGCCAGAGTGACTACGACTGCTTCCTGGGCGTGACCAGTTGCCTGGACCCCGAGGGCGCTTACCGCGCCATGGTGCCCTACCCGGCCTTCCATTCCACATCGGCCACATCCTTCCTCAAGGTCAGCCTGCCTGCGCGTTCCAGCTCGGATCCGCAAGCCGATTTGAAGATCGCCTTGGACACCTTGGCCAACCACAAGAACGTGGCGCCGTTTTTCAGCCGGCAGTTGATCCAACGCCTGGTCACCAGCAACCCCAGTCCTGCCTATGTCTCGCGTGTCGCGCAGAAATTCGTGGCCACGAACGGCAACATCAAGGAAGTCGTCAAAGCCATCCTCATGGACGAGGAAGCCCTGGGATCGCCTTACCGCGCCCTGGATTCGGACGGCAAACTGCGTGAACCTGTTTTGCGCCTGACCGCACTGCTGCGGGCATTCAACTTTGATGGGCCTGGCTTGAAAACCGGCAGCCAGCGGCTCAAAAACGTGGGCATCACGTCCACCGGCGACGCAGCCTCTTCCTTCGGGCAGTCGCCCTGGAATTCGCCATCGGTGTTCAATTTCTTCCGCCCGGGCTACGTGCTGTCGCAAAGCAAGAGCGCATCCTTGGGCATGGTGTTGCCAGAGATGCAGATCACCAGCGAAATCAGCGTGACAGGGTATGTCAATGCCGTGATGTCGGTGCTCAACAACGGCATTGGCAAGGTGAGCAATCAAACCGGCGTGCGCCTGGTGTTGACGGATCAACGGGCGCTGGCCAACACCCCGGATGACCTGGTGTCCGACTTGTCGAACCGCTTGTTGGGCGGGATCATGAGTCAAGCCTTGCGCAAGGACATCACCACCGCGATCACGACCATCCCCGTGCCGGCGCTGAACGAGACCAGCACCAACACCGCAGACATCAACAGCGCGCTGGACAAGCGCGTCAATGCCGCCATCCTGATGACCGCCGTGTCACCGGAATTCCTGATTCAAAAATGAGGTTGCCGACATGAGCACCAACCAACGTCGATCATTTCTGAAACAAGCTGGCGTGCTGGGCGCCGCTGGCCTGGCCACGCCTTGGGCATTGAACCTGGCCTCGATGGGCGTCGCCTCCGCCCAATCAAGCACCACCACCGATTACAAGGCCCTGGTGTGCATTTTCCTGAACGGGGGCAACGATGCCCACAACACCGTCATACCCACCGACGAGGCCTCCTGGTATTACTACAGCGTGGCGCGTGATTCCAACGCGGCCATCGTGGCCAATGGGGGCACACCGGTGCCGGGCGCATTGTCGATTGCCTTGAAGCGCTCCGAGCTGCTGCCTATCACCGTCAAGGACGCGGGGGGGTTCAACGCCGACCGCAACTTCAAATCATTTGCCCTGCACCCGCAACTCAAGCGGATCCGCGACATGTACGTGGATGGCAAAGCGGCCGTGATCGCCAATGTGGGGCCTTTGATCACGCCCACCAACAAGATCGACCTGTTCAGCCTGAGTTTCCCCGTGCCCTCCAACCTGGGATCGCACAACGACCAGCAATCGATGTGGCAATCGTTCGGGACCGAGGGCACCGTGGCAGGCTGGGGCGGCCTGATGATGGACAGCCTGATGTCGCGCAACACCGTGGGCACCTTCTCGAGCATCGGGATCAATGGGGGGGCGGTGTGGCTGTCGGGCAAGCAGGTCATGCCCTACCAACTGAGCACATCGGGCCTGAGCCGCATGGCCGGCGAAGGCAGCACCTACGGCAGCGCGGCGGTTTACCAGGCAGTGCGCAAGATCGCGTCCACCCCCACCAACTCCGACGTGCTGGCCCAGGATTACACCAAAATCGTTCAACGGGCCCTGAGTGTGGAAAGCACCTTGCTGAGCGCCCTGCCCTCTGCCGCGCAGGCGCCCTGGGGCACCCCAGGCGCGGCCACCAGCGCCAGCGATCCCTTGCTGAAATACACCGACCCCAACACGGGCCTGAGCACGCTCAATCCGCTGGCGCAGCAACTGCAAGTGGTGGCACGCATGATCGCCGCAAGGGGCGCGACCGGCATTGGCGCCAAGCGCCAGGTGTTCATGGTGACGCTGAACGGCTTTGACACCCATGACAACCTGCTGGTCGGCCACAACGATCTGATGGCCCGACTGGACCATGGCGTGGCTTATTTTTACGACGCGCTCTCCAAGATGCCTGGCGGCCAGGACATGCGCTCGAACGTGACCTCGTTCACCGCCTCGGACTTTGGCCGCGCGCTGAACAACAACGGCGACGGCACCGATCATGGCTGGGGCGGTCACCACTTTGTCTTCGGCGGCAGCGTGAAGGGTGGCGACATGTATGGCCGCTTCCCGGACTTCAGCCCCTTCGACCAAGGCACCTATTTCAGCGCCCACCTGCTGACCAACGGCGTGCTGCTGCCCTCGCAGTCTGTCGATCAGGTGGTTTACACGCTGGGCAAGTGGATGGACGTGCCCGAGTCGAGCCTCACCGGCAGCGGCGGCGGCGTGGGCATTGCTCCCAACATCGCGAATTTCGACGTGTCAACCCGTAACTTGGGGTTCATGGCGTAAAGATGAGGGGGTGACACTGGCCGGTGTTCTGACAGAATGCAGTCAGTGTCTTAATCCAACCTTTGAGCGTCCATGAAAGTATCAGTTGTTGGCACCGGCTATGTGGGCCTGGTGACCGGAGCCTGTCTGGCAGAGATGGGCAATGACGTCCTGTGTCTGGACGTAGATCCAAACAAGATTCGCATTCTGGAAGAGGGTGGCATCCCCATCCACGAACCTGGCCTGGATCTGGTGGTGGCCCGCAACGTCAAGGCTGGCCGCCTGGCATTCACCACCGACATCGCCCGCGCTGTGGCGCACGGCACCTTGCAATTCATTGCCGTGGGCACCCCCCCGGATGAAGACGGCTCGGCCGACCTGCAATACGTGCTGGCCGCCGCCCGCAACATCGGCCGCCTGATGACCGACTACAAAGTCGTGGTGGACAAGAGCACGGTGCCGGTGGGCACGGCCGACAAGGTGCACGCAGCGATCGCCGACGAGCTGTCCAAGCGGGGCAGTAACACGCCATTCGCCGTGGTGTCCAACCCCGAATTTCTGAAGGAAGGCGCGGCCGTTGAAGATTTCATGCGCCCCGACCGCATCGTGGTCGGGGCCGACGACGAGCAAGCCATCCTGCTGATGCGCGCCCTTTATGCACCCTTCTCGCGCAACCGCGACAAGGTGCTGGTGATGGACGTTCGCAGCGCCGAGCTCACCAAGTACGCCGCCAATGCCATGCTGGCCACCCGGATCAGCTTCATGAACGAGCTGGCCTTGCTGGCCGAGAAAATGGGCGCTGACATCGAATCCGTGCGCCAGGGCATTGGTTCCGACCAGCGCATCGGCTTCCACTTTTTGTACGCCGGCTGCGGCTACGGTGGCAGTTGCTTCCCCAAGGACGTCAAGGCCCTGATCAAGACGGCCAGCGGCGAAGGGCAGGACCTCAAGGTGCTGCAGGCCGTGGAAGACGCCAACGACGCGCAAAAGATGGTGCTGGTCAACAAGGTCACCAAGCGCTTCGGGCAAGACTTGACGGGCAAGCGCTTCGCGGTGTGGGGCCTGGCCTTCAAGCCCAACACCGACGATATGCGCGAAGCCACCAGCCGCGTGGTGCTGGAAGAGTTGTTCAAGCGCGGGGCCACGGTCACCGCCTACGACCCGGTGGCCATGGAGGAAGCCCAGCGCATCTTCGGCAAGCACCCCGGCCTGAGCTACGCCGACTCGCCCATGGGCGCCTTGCAAGAGGCCGATGCCCTGGTCATCGTCACGGAGTGGAAGGAATTCCGCAGCCCCGACTTTGCCCAGATCAAGGCCAGCCTGAAAACGCCGGTCATCTTCGACGGGCGCAACCTCTACGAGCCCAGCCTGGTCAAGGCTTCCGGCCTGGACTATCTGGCCATTGGGCGGGCTGCTTCGGCAGGGTGATCACAAAGCGGCTGCCCCCGCCTTCGCGGGCTTCGCAGCGCACCTGGCCGCCATGCCTTTGGGCAATCTGGCGGACCAGGCTCAAGCCCAGGCCCACGCCGCCCGCGTGTTCCGAGTGGCCGGGCAAGCGGTAAAAGGGCTCGAAGATGCGCTCGCATTCTTCAGGCGGCACACCAGGCCCCCGGTCGCTGACGCTGATCTCAACCAGCAAGGGCCCGGCGGCCACGTGCAGCAAGATGGGTTCGCGGTCACCGCCGTAGCGTTTGGCGTTTTCCAGCAGGTTGCGCACCGCGCGTCGCACCAGACGCTCATCAAACTTCACCACCTGGCCGGCAGCCTCATCGGCTTCCAGCACGGCGTCCACACGGCGCGCCTCTTCGGCGGCCAAGCCCACCAGGTCGACTGGCTGGCGGTCAAGTTCGGACTTGGCGTCCAGGCGACTGGCGAGCAGCACCTCTTCCACCAGGGCGTCCAGCTCCTTGATGTCCTGGTTGATTTCCTGGCGCAGGGCGTCGCTGCGCTCGGGTGGCAGTTCGGCCATCATGGACACGGCCATCTTCAGCCGGGCCAGGGGTGAGCGCAGCTCATGGCTCGCATTGGCCAGCAGGTTGCGGTGCGCGCCAATGAGGTCTTCGATGCGCTGGGCAGCCTGGTTGAAGCTTTGCGCCAGGTCGGCCACTTCGTCCTTCCCCTCCACATCCACGCGGTGCTGCAATTGGCCCGAGCCAAATGTTTCAACGCCCTGCCGCAGGGCCTTCAGGCGCCGCGTGAGGCGGTTGGCCACTGGCCAGGCACCAATGGACACGGCCACGAACAGCAGCAGCAAGGACAGGATCAAGGCCGGCGCGCCGCTGAGTAACCAGGGCGGCGGCACCAACCAACCCAAAGGCCCGCCAAACCAGTGCGGCGGGCCGACCATGCCTGCGGGCGGCGGGCCGCCCTCGCCGTTAGGCGGGCCTCCTCGGCCCCGTGCGCCCGTCAATGAGGGGCGCAAGATCCACAAGACACGGCCATCAGAGAGGCGAATCTCTTGAAGGCGGACCAGGGATCCGCGCTGGCGCAGCAAACGCTCCTGCATCAAGTCGGAGGTGGCGATGCGGCGACCCTGGGGGTTGTCCAGCGCCAAGGGCAAGCGCAGCCGTGTCGCCCATTCCAGCAGGGCCTGCGCCTGATCACCCTCGGGCTGGTTGGCCGCCGGCAGGCTGTTTTCGATGAGCTCGCCCCAGGCGGCGGCCCGCTCGTTGGAGGCGGCTTGGGACTGGAGCTCGTTGCGCTCGTGCTCCATGTGGCGCTGCGCCAGCCAGCCGGTGCCCAGCGTGAACAGCAGCAAGACCGTGACCACGGTCAGGTAGATCCGCAGCGCCAGGGTCTTCATGCGGCTTCGATGTCAGCGTCCTGCTTCTTGGCGAACACGTAGCCTGCACCACGCACGGTGAGGATGCGTTTGGGCTCTTTGGGATCGTCTTCGATGGCGGCACGGATGCGCGAGATGTGCACGTCGATCGACCGGTCGTAGGCCTCCAGCGGGTGGCCTTTGAGCGCGTCCATGATGTGGTCGCGGCTGAGCACGCGGCCTGGGTGCTGGGCCAGCACGGACAGCAAATCGAACTGGTACGAGGTCAACTCGCAGGGCTGGCCAGCCAAGCGCGCCTGGCGCAGGCCGGCATCGATCTCCAGCCGGCCAAAGCGCCACACGTCGTCATCCTGGGCGGCAGGACTGGTGCGGCGCAGCAAGGCCCGCAGGCGCGCCAGCAATTCGCGGGGCTCGAAAGGTTTGGGCAGATAGTCGTCGGCGCCCACCTCCAGGCCGACGATGCGGTCGGTGGGCTCGCCCCGGGCGCTGAGCATCAGCAAGGGCAAGGCGCGGGTGCGCGAGGCCGAACGAAGCTCGCGGCACAGGTCCAGCCCGTCGCCATCGGGCAGCATCAGGTCCAGGACCAGGGCATCGACCGCCTGGCGCGCCAGCAGTTCACGGCCGGCGCTCAGGGTGGGCGCACTGGAGACCTGGTAGCCATGGCTGCGCAGGTAGTCGCCCACCATGGCGCTCAGGCGCAGGTCGTCGTCGATCAATAGGATGTGCTCGCTCATGTCCAGCATTGTCGCCCCCTCCAGCCTCAATGCTCAAGCTGAGCATGGGCCTGGCCACGCGACTTCATCCGGTCGTGGTGCTTTTGCACCTTGGCGACCAGTTCAGCACGTTGCTCGGGGGTCAACACCTTGCTGGCATCCAGCGCGAACTGCAACATCCGCTTGCTCATGGCGTCGTGGCTGGCCAGGCCTTGCTGGCGCAGCTTCTCGGCCGCGGCGGCATCCACCTGGGGTTGGGCAAACAAGGCCAGCGTTTGTTCATGAACGCTGCGCCCGGCTTCATGCAACGGCTTCAGGTCGGCCTGAGCAGATTTGGCCAATGCCTTGATCTGCGTGCGCTGGGCGTCGGTCGCCTTGACCTGGTCCAGCACGCGGTCGAGTCGGCGGCCTTCCAGCGGCATCATGCCTGGACCGCCGTGGCCGGGGCCATGCATCATGCGGCCCGGGTGATGGGGATGCTCACCGCGAGCCGGAGCGCTGGCCGCCGCAGTGGGTTCTTCGGCCTGCGCCAAGGTGCTCATGCTGAAAGCCGACACGGCCGAAATGACCAACAAGGCACTGCCCATGGCCAATGGCCTCCAGGCGGCAACGTGAGTGAGTTTTGCGATCTTGCCCATGTTTGTTTCCTTTGCGGGAGATGGCCCTTGCCACCTGTCCATGACGCCATGGTGCGAGCCGGGGGTAAAGGCGTTGTGGCCGGCCCGTAAAGATCTGTGAAAAGAAAAGCCGCCAAGGCAGCACTATTTCCTTTATTCAAAACGCCCCATCGCCAGAAAATAGGACAAGCAATACATACAAGCCAGGTCGACTCATGCTCAGTGAATCAGCTCAAAACCTCGCGCGCCCCAAGCACGCGGTGCCAGTTGCAGGTGGCTCATGGGAATTCTTCCGGTACCACGGTGCCTGGGCACCTGGCGTCAGGCTGTTTCGACGCATCGATTTCAAAACCAAGGCCCTGACCATTTCACTGGTGTTCGCCATCCCGCTGTTCTGGTTGTCCTGGCAGTACTTTGGCGACAAGGCCGCCATGATCGGGTTCTCGGCCAAGGAGCGCATCGGCGTGACCTATGCGCGCCAGGTGATGCCGCTGGTGAGCGCCTTGCAGCGCCAGCGTTCCATGGCCTTGGCAGAGGCGGTCAGCCACGTGCCACCGACCGACCTGGCCGCGGTTCAACAACAGGTCGCGGCCCTGTTGAAGCGGCTTGACGCAGAACAGCAGGCCGACGGTGCCACGCTAGGCACGGACAAGCCCTACCAGGATTTCCTGGAGGCCCACCGCCAGATCGCCTCGCCCTCGGCCGGCTTCGACACCGTCTGGGCCACCCACACCCGGCAACTCGACCAGTTGATCACGCTGCTGGCGGCCTCGACCGACGGCTCGAACCTGACGCTGGACCCTGACATCGACAGCTACTACCTGATGGACGCGTCGATGTTCCGCCTGCCCTTGCTGAGCGACCACCTGGCGCAGCTGGGTGAGTTGGGATCGGCCATGCTGGCCAATTCAGGAGGCACCCCGGCCCAGATTCGGCGGGTGACGGAGCTGCTGGTGCTGGCCAACGGCCAACTGCAGGCGGTTCGCGACGGCCTGGACAAGGTGTACGCCTACAACACCGACTCGCGCTCGCAGGTGAATGCCGATGAAGCGATGAGGCAAATCAGCGTATTCCTGCAACAGGCCGAAGCCAGCCTTTTGCGCCCGGAAGGACCGCGGGGCAATGCCCGTGCGCACCAGGCCTCGGCGCTTCAGGCGCTTGAGCAACTGGCCGGCTTGACCGCCCGGGCCACGAGCCACATGGATGGGCTGATCGAAACCCGCGTCGACGCCATGACCCGGGCCCGCGACATCACCACCGCCGTGATGGTGCTGTGCGTGGCGGCGGCTTTGTACCTGTTCCTGTCCTTCAAGAAGGTGCTGGACGGCGGCCTACGCGAAATCGCCTCGCACCTCAACGCCATGCGCGAGGGCAACCTCGCCACCGAACCCAAGGCTTGGGGCCGCGATGAGATCGCCCAACTGATCCATTGCGTGAGCGACATGCAAGACTCGCTGGGCGGCCTCGTGCAGCAGGTTCGGCAGTCGTCCGACTCGCTGCTCAGCGGGGCCAGCGAGATCAGCTTGGGCTCGATGGAACTGTCGGCCCGAACCGAGGCCAACTCGGCCAGCCTGGAGCAAACCGCGGCCTCCATGAGCGCCATGACCCAGACCGCCCACGTCAGTGCCGACCACAGCCGTGCTGCATCGGACTTGGCGCGCGACAACGCCAACGCGGCCAGCCAGGGACAAGCCATCATCCAGCAAGTCATGACCAGCATGAACGCGGTCAAGGACAGCTCGCGCCAGATCGGCGACATCATCGCGGTGATCGACGGCATCGCCTTTCAAACCAATATCCTGGCCCTGAACGCAGCGGTGGAAGCTGCGCGCGCAGGGGACGAAGGCAAGGGCTTTGCCGTGGTGGCGGGCGAGGTGCGAGCGCTTTCATTGCGCTCAGCCACCGCCGCGCGCGAGATCAAATCCCTGATCACCGACAGCATGGGCCGGGTCGATGACAGCACGCAAGTGGCCCAGTCCGCCGGCAAGACCATGGGCGATCTGGTGGGCAATGCGCAGCGCATGAAAACCCTGCTGGAAGAGATCTCGGCCTCGGCCCGCCAGCAGAACTCTGGCATCACCGACATTGGCGCGGCAGTGCAGGACCTGGACCGCTCGACCCAGCAGAACAGCGCCCTGGTGGAAGAAACCGCCGCCGCGGCCTTGTCGATGAAAAAACTGGCTCAGCAACTGGCCGAGCGCGTCAGCATGTTCAAGGTCGCTGGCTGAACCGCCTCAAATCATGCTGGCGGCCATGTTGATGGTCAGGGCCAGCAAGGTGGTGTTGAACAAGAAGGCCAGCACGCAATGGACCAGGCCGATGCGCCGCATGGCGCTGTTGGTGAAGCTGACATCGGCCGTTTGGGCGGAGGTGCCAATGACAAAGGAAAAGTAAACGAAATCGCCGTAATCCGGGTTCTCGGTGCCCGGGAAATCCAGCCCTCCTACAGCGCCCTGGTCGCCATCCAGGTAATAGTCGTGGGCGTAATGCAGGGCGAACATCACATGTGTGAACGCCCAGGAGGACACGATGGTGATGATGGCCAACCCGATGTGCATGAACTTGGTGGCCCGGGCCATGTCCTTGACCAGAGACAGTTCAGCCACGATGGCCGCCAGGCTGGCCACGGCGGCCACGATGACCAGGGCCAGGATAACCAGTTGCCCTTCGTCTTCCAGGTTGGCACGCCAGCGGATTTTTTCACGCGACGAACGCGCCATCATGACCCCGGCCAGCAGCAGGTACAGCACCACCCCGCTGTTCCAGCCAATCAGCATCCGGGTGGTGAGGCTTTCCACCACACTGGCGGGCAGCAGTGCCATGATGGCCACAGCCAGCCCGGCGGCGATGAACAGGCGAGGCCGGACCTGGACCTGGCGGATGATTCGGTTGCGATGCAGGGACATCTCGGGAGTATCCAGCAGGAACAAGCCGCGCCGCCGTGCTAACGTGTCTCAGCTTTTGGAGTTTCCCCATGTCTGAGCTCAATGGGCCCGCCCGGCCCCGCGCACGCCGCCCGCGTGCCAGCACCAAAGGCGCCGTCACGCCCCCACCAGCCTTGCCCACGCGCCTGGACACCCTGCGCGACGCCCTGGTTGCTTGCGTCGATTTGCTGAAACAACGCCGCGCCGACCTGATTCCCCCCAGTGACATTGACGAATTCATCGACCTGGACTGGATGGTCTGGGATGGCGGCAACCTGACCCTGACGCTGACAGGCAGCAATATTTGCCGACAAGCGAGGACACGCGCCGGGTCAACCGATGGCTGAAGTCAAGCGCACCGTGCTGTGGGTGGCGCTCGCGCTGGTGGGCCTGACCGCCGCCTGCCAGGACGCCACCTCCGTGCAGGGCCCGCTCGAAACCCGCCAGGCCAACGCAGAGACGCAACACCCAACCTTTGCCGGCCAGACCCGCGCACCGGGCGTGACCGCCAAGGTGGCCTTCAAGCTGACGGTGCTGACCAAGGAATTGCACCGCCCCTGGGCCGTGGAGCCCCTGCCCGATGGGGCACTGTTGGTCACCGAGAAGGTGGGCGCGATGCGCATCGTGTCGGCCACGGGCGAGGTGGGGCCGCCTTTGGCGGGCTTGCCCCCCGTCGAGGTGCGTGGCCAGGGCGGCCTGCTGGACGTGGCCTTGAGCCCGACTTTCGCCACCGACCGACTGATCTACTGGACTTTCACCGAGGCACGTGGCGGCGGCCTCAACGGCACCAGCCTGGCGCGCGGTGTGCTGTCCAAAGACCGCTTGCGCATCGAGCAGGCCAAGGTGATCTTCCAGTCCATGCCGGGCTTTGATGGTGGGCTCCACTTTGGTTCGCGGCTGGCATTTGGCCCGGACGGCATGCTGTACATGACGCTGGGCGAGCGCTCGGACACCCAGATGCGGCCGCACGCGCAGAGAATCGACAGCCACCTGGGCAAGATTTTGCGCCTGAAGCCCGATGGCACCGCCCCTGCCGACAACCCCTTCGTGGGCACACCCGGGGCGAAACCCGAGATCTGGAGCCTGGGGCACCGCAATGTCCAATCGGCCGCCTTTGACGCGCAGGGGCGTTTGTGGACCGCCGAGATGGGGCCGCAAGGCGGCGACGAGCTGAACCTGATCGGCCGGGGCAAAAACCACGGCTGGCCACTCGTGTCGTTCGGCGAAGAGTACTCGGGCCAGCCCATCGAGGGTGCCCTGACCGACCGGCCCGGGTTTGAGCCACCGGTGTACTACTGGGACCCTGTGATCGCGCCTTCAGGGGCGCAGTTCTACACCGGCTCGGCCTTTCCGGCCTGGCGCGGCAGCCTGTTCCTGGGATCCCTCAGAGAGGGGTGGCTGGTGCGCCTGGAGATCAAAGGCGATCGGGTGGTGGGTGAAGAGCACCTGCTGGACCGCAAGCAACGCATGCGCGATGTGCGCCAGGGCCCGGACGGCGCCCTCTACATCGTGACCGACCGCGAGCGCGGCGAACTCTGGAAGATCACGCCGAACTAGTCAGCGAGACGTTGGCCTCGCGGCGCAGCACCGCCATGGCGTCTTTCAGGGCGTAATCGGCATCGCTTTTCAAGGTAGCCTGCGCCTCACCGATGAACGATTGCCACAACTGCACGTAGTCGTCCTGGTGCTGCATGGGCGCGTGGTCGCGGATGTACTGGATGGCCAGTTCGGCGTCCAGCCCGGTCTTGCGGATCTTGCGGATCAGGGTGGCCGCACCGCGTTCGGTCAGCATGGTTTTGGGGGCGGTGCCGGTGGCCACGCACAAGAACAAGGTGATCAGCGAGCCCTCGTCACTGTGCCCCGCGGTGACTTTCTTCCAGCTGGCGGAGGCGGAGCGGTCGTGGTGGTCCACCTCGCTCAGGGCATCTTCGATCCAGAAATAGCGGCCCCGGAAAGCCGCCGTTTTGTGGAACAGCTTTTGCGGTGTCACGCTGGCATCCAGGATCTTGGGCAGGTCGGCCAGGACCGATTCCCAGGCCTCGTCAACCACGGGCCTGAGGTGGGCCGGCAACTTGGGCGGGATGCCCCCCGACAAGGTGGCTGGCGGCTTTTTGCGCAAGGCGCTCACCATCTTGTCGAAGGCGGCCCAGTCGGGCATGTCGGTGCGCTTGGTGGCCATGGCGAGCAGCGCGGTGCGGATGACCGCGTCGGCGTCGGCACCGGCTTCTTCCAGCTCGGCGGCCTCGAAGCCCAGGGCCTCGGACAGCCAGATGGCCGCGTCCATGGCCTGCGCCGCGTGGCTGCGTTGGGCCAGTTCGGCCCGGTAATCGGCCAGGCTGCGCAGGGACCACTTGGCCAACTGCGGGATGTGGTCGTCGGTGAAGCCATGGCGCTCGTTCATGCCGAAGTGGCTGGTCTGCGGCATGGCGATCAGGCGCTTGAGCATGTCCGAGCCCCCTTTGGAGCGCGACAGGAAAGAGTTGTCGCGCAGGGATTCGGCGGCCTGGCGCAGGTCACCGCCGCAGCTCTCTTCAAGGTAAAGGCTGACCAGGTTGACCAGCCGGTCTTTCGCTTTTTCAAGCTCGGGCTGCAGGAACTCGCTGCCAAAATAGCTGGCGATCTGCACCATGCCCTTGGGGGCGTCGTTGCAGATGGCGTCGAGCTTGGCCTGGTCGATGATGCCGTTTTGCACGCCATACTGCAGGGCCTTCTCGAAGAAAGGCCGTGCGTCGTAGAGCGCGATGGATGAAGCTGGATCGGAAGAGGTACTGCCCGTCATTTAGATCGCCGACTCTTCTTCCGATTCCAAATTGGCAGGCGTGATCTTGCCGCGGTCGGTGTCGGCCAGGTCCACCTTGCCATCGCCTTCTTCGGCTTCGTCCGCCTCTTCCTCGCCAGCATCGAAGGCGCGCGATTTGGCGCGCAGCACCAGCAGCATCTCGATGAACAGGTCCGGGCATTGGTAGCGCAGGATCCACGCCAGCTCCATCCAGTCCTGGTCGGCCACCTCGTCCTGATCGACAGTGGGCTTGGCATAAGCCGAGGCGTACAGCGCGGTCTCGGACAGCATCTGGCCATCGTCTTCCAGGGCATCGAAGTTGCCAGTGCGGGCGAAGGTCTCGACCCGGCTCCACTTGTCGGCGAAATAGTCGGCCAGGGCTTCGCTGCCGCCCTCCAGGTCGCCCACGGCGGTGAGGAACTCCACCGGGTTGGCGTCTTCGCGGAAGATGATGGAGTTGACCATGCCGCGCAGGTGGGTGCGGGTCAGGTCCTTGTAGCGCTTTTCGATCACGACCGCGCGGGCGAACTGGGCCGGGGTGACCATCAGGTTGATGATCGACTCCTTGGAGTTGTCGTACTCGCGGATGACGGCCAGGATGTCCTTGGGGGGCAGTTGGTCCAGCACGACCATCAACGCGCCATCGCCCTCGGTGTCGGCCAGCTCGACCAGGGCGGACTCGGCCCCCACGATGTCGCCGGCGGCGATCAGGCTTTGGGTTTTGGCGATCAGGGCAAGGTGGTTGCTGCTCATCAAGGTGCTTTCTTCAATTAATCAGTCTTTGCGGTCGAAGCCTTGCTCGACCATCCAGTCGGCACCGGCTTCCTCGCGTGCGCGGGCTTCTTCATTGTCGTCATGCTCAAAAGTGCCATCACCATCGCGGTCTTCGCCGTCCTCCTCGTTGTCTTCATCAGCGGCGGCCTGCGCCGGGTCGGCCTTGCCGTGCAGATATTCCAGGCCGGCGGCCACGATCAGAAAACGGCCTCCGGAAGCCTCTTTCAGGAAAACCTTGGCCAGCTCCTGGGCCCACGGGGTCAGCTGGATGACGTTCTCCAGGCTGTCCCACTCGGGGAAATCGTCCGGTTCCAGGCTGAGCAACTGCTCCATCAACACCGGCTGCGGAAAGCGAAAGCCCTGGTGGAACACCACCGCGACCATCTCGGGGCACAGCTCGACCATCTGTAGCAAGAAATCGACCTCCTTGCGCTTGGCGGCCAGGCGCTGGCGCAGCACATCCTTGCCTTCGGAGTCAGAGGCCAGGTCGTCGAGTTCAGCCTGGTAGGCCGAGCGCAGTTCGTGGAAGAAGGGAGAGATGCTCATGTGGGGCTGAAATTCGTCAAAGCAAGGCGCTGAAATAGTTTTGCCAGATGTCGCGGGCGGTCTCGATCGGGCTGTCGAGCAGGTTGCGGCGGCGGTTGTCGTCGTAGGCCTGACGTTTGGCCGTGTCGGACAGGACGTCGTACGCCTCTTGCACCGCCCGAAAACGCTCGGCCGCGTCGTCGGCGGCGTTGCGGTCAGGGTGGTAAAGCGAGGCCTTCTGGCGAAAGGCCTTCTTGATGTCAGCCAGGGACGCGGCGCTGCCCAGGCCGAGGCTGGCGTAGTGGTCTTTCATGCGCTCTCCGGGCGGGTGCTGGGGTTTGCACGGTGTGTGCAAAGACCGACATTATTTCATCCGGCGCGCGATCGCGTCTGCTTGTGCGGATTTACCGCCCCAAAAGCAAAAAAACCGCCCGGGGTATGGGGCGGTTTCGGTAGCCTTGAAGAACGCCAAGGCTGGGATCAGGCTCAGGCGGCCTTGCGGCGGCGAGCAGCGGCCCCCACGGCCAACAGGCCCACGCCGAACATGGCGTAGGTTGAAGGCTCGGGCACTGCGAAGGTGCCAGCGGCCTGCGTCGTGCCCCAGTTGGCCGTGCGCACCAGGATGGCCACCGGGTCGGTGGCCGAGGTGTTCAGGCCCAGGTCGGCCAGGATGATGTCGGCGGTCCCCAGGTTCATGCGCAAGCTGCCGGCGAGGCCGCCGCTGGCTTCGCCAGTGACCTGCCCACCGGGGCCAAAAACCGGCACGATGACCCCCTGGGTGCCACCGACCACACCAGGTATGTCAGCCGCGAAAATGGAACGCGTGCCGTAGCTCACCAGTGCGCCGGAATTCGTGCGCGAGTACAGATCGGCCGAAATCGTGGAGTTGGACAGGTTCACGTCGAAGTTGGCCATGAAAATCGACCGCGTGGTGGTGGTTTCATCGTCGTTGAAGGTGGTGCGACGAATCTGCACAAAGGAATTGGCCGCTTGCAGCGAAGTCAGATTGTCGCCGTTGGTGACGGCGTCGCTGAACGTCAGGCTGACGTTGCCGGTAGCCTTGGTGTAAGCCGCAGTATTGACCGCTCCACTGATGTCCAGGCCAGGAATGGTCGGGACGGTGCCGGCGGTCACGATCGAGGAACCCGAAGCGCTGAGGGCCGACAAGGCGTCTCCCGAAAACGTCAGGCCGCCCGAACCCGATTGGAACTGCCAACTCTGGGCGTTTGCCGAACTGGCGGCGATGAAGGTAGCGGCGATCACCGCAGTCTTGAATGCGAATTTCATGTTTACTCTCCACTGAATTCATGATGAAAAAAGGGAGGCCGCCTTCGCTCTCGGAAAAGAGCCTCCCGCTCTGCCCTCCCTTTGAGGGCCCCTTGAGTTTAGTGACCGTGTGGGGCGCTTGTCCGCAAGGGTTAGCCCGGAATTTGTCACCAACTGTTGGGGGCGCCAAATGCAGAAAGCCCCGTGTTGACGAGGCTTTCTGGTGGTCAGTGGGGTCTTGGTGAAACCGCGCGAAACCATTTCTTGGCGGAGAGGGTGGGATTCGAACCCACGGTACCTTGCGGTACGCCTGATTTCGAGTCAGGTACATTCGACCACTCTGCCACCTCTCCTGTATGCGGGGCTCGCTGGGGTCTAGTCAGCGTCCAGCCAATGCTGGAAAGCCGCAGATTATAGCATCAAGGTTTCAGCACTTTCTGGCCGCCCAGGTAGGGTTGCAACGCGGCTGGGATGCGGACGCTGCCATCGGCTTGCTGGTGGTTCTCCAGCACCGCCACCAGCGCTCGGCCCACGGCCAAGCCCGAGCCATTCAGCGTGTGAACCAGTTCGTTCTTGCCTTGTGCGTTCTTGAAACGCGCCTGCATGCGCCGCGCCTGGAAGGCTTCGCAGTTGGAGACCGAGCTGATCTCGCGGTAGGCGTTCTGCGCGGGCAGCCACACTTCCAGGTCAAAGGTCTTGGTGGCGCCAAATCCCATGTCGCCCGTGCACAGTGACATCACGCGGTAGGGCAGCTCCAGTTTTTGCAGCACGGCCTCGGCGTGGCCGACCATGGCATCCAGCGCCTGGTAGCTTTCGTCCGGGTGCACGATCTGCACCATCTCGACCTTGTCGAACTGGTGCTGGCGGATCATGCCGCGCGTGTCGCGGCCAGCGCTGCCCGCTTCCGAGCGGAAGCACGGTGTGTGGCCGGTCAGCTTGATAGGCAATTGGTCCATGGGCACGATGGTGTCGGCCACGGAGTTGGTCAGGGTGACCTCCGACGTGGGGATCAGGTACCACTTGCTGCCCGACGCATCACCATCACCGGATGTGACGTGGAACAGGTCTTGTTCGAACTTGGGCAACTGGCCCGTGCCCTGCAGCGCCTTGGCCTGCACCAGGTAGGGCGTGTAGCACTCGGTGTAGCCATGCTCTTGCGTTTGCACGTCCAGCATCAACTGGGCGAGTGCGCGGTGCAGGCGGGCGATGGGGCCCTTCAAGAACGTGAAGCGGGCACCCGACAGCTTGGCGCCGGTCTCGAAGTCCAGGCCCAGCGGGCTGCCCACATCCACGTGGTCCTTGACCTCGAAGGCGTAGGTCTGCGGCGTACCCCAACGGCGGGTTTCCACGTTGCCGGATTCGTCGGTGCCCACAGGCACACTCTCGTGCGGCAGGTTGGGCAGGGACAGCAGCAGGTCTTGCAGTTCGGCCTGGATCACGTCCAGGCGCTCAGCGCTGGCCTTGAGTTCGTCACCGATGCCACCCACTTGCGCCATCACGGCCGAGGTGTCTTCGCCCTTGCCCTTGAGCGCGCCGATCTGCTTGGACAGGCTGTTGCGCTGCGATTGCAGCTCTTCGGTGCGCGACTGGATGGTCTTGCGCTCGGCCTCCAGGGTGCGAAAGCGCGCTTCGTCCAGGAAGGGCTGCGGGTTCTTGCGCAAGGCCAGGCGCGCCAGCACGCCATCGAGGTCTTTGCGCAGCAGGGTGATGTCAAGCATGTTGGTTCAATGAAGAAGAGAGAAATAGGTTCACGTGGGCGTGCGCTGCGATGGCAATGGCCGGTCCAGCCCGGTGCCGCCCAAGCCCTTGGGCAAGGGGAAACGCACCGATTCTTCCACGCCTTGCAGGCGGCGCACTGAGACAGCGCCCAGGCTCTTGAGGCGGTCGATGACCTGCTGCACCAGCACGTCGGGCGCAGAGGCACCGGCAGTCAGGCCTACTCGGGGGCGGCCTTCAAACCAGGCTTCTTGCAGGTCTTCCGGGCAATCGACCATGTAGGCGGGCGTGCCCAGGCGCTCGGCCAATTCGCGCAGGCGGTTGCTGTTGGAGCTGGTGGGGCTGCCCACCACGATGACCACGTCTACCTTGGGCGCCAGCACCTTGACGGCGTCCTGGCGGTTCTGCGTGGCATAGCAGATGTCCTGGCGCTTGGGCTCGCGGATGTTGGGAAAGCGCTGCTTGATGGCCTCGAGGATGGCGGCGGCATCGTCCACCGACAGCGTGGTCTGCGTGACCACGGCGAGCTTGTCAGGCGTGGTGACCTGCACGGTGGCCACGTCGTCGATGTCTTCGACCAGGTAGATGCCCTCGGAGAGTTGCCCCATGGTGCCTTCGACCTCGGGGTGGCCCTTGTGGCCGATCATCACGAACTCATAGCCCTCGCGGCGCAGCTTGGCCACCTCGATGTGCACCTTGGTGACCAGCGGGCAGGTGGCGTCAAACACCTGGAAGCCGCGTTCGTCGGCCTCGTGGCGCACGGTCTGGCTGACGCCGTGGGCGCTGAAGATCAGGGTGGCGCCGGGCGGCACGTCGCCCAGGTCTTCGATGAAGATGGCGCCTTTGGCCTTGAGGTCGTTGACCACATAGGTGTTGTGCACGATCTCATGGCGCACGTAGATGGGCGCGCCGTATTGCTCCAGCGCGCGCTCGACGATCTCGATGGCGCGGTCCACGCCGGCACAAAAGCCGCGCGGTTCAGCCAGCAAAACGTCCTCAACCTGTTTGCCCATCACAGCACCCCAATCAATTGCACTTCAAACGTCACCGTCTGGCCAGCCAGCGGGTGGTTGAAATCAAACACAGCCCAATCTTCGCCGGCCGGGCCCATTTCGCGCAGCACGCCGGCGAAAGCCCCTTGGCCATCGGGTGTGGGGAACTGGACCACATCGCCCACGTCCCAGGTTTCGTTCATGTCGCCCAGCTTGCGCAGCAGCGACAAGGCCACGCGCTGCACCAGTTCCGGGTTACGCGGGCCAAAGGCCTCGCCCGGGTCCAGCTCGATCACCGTGCGGGTGCCCTCTTGCAGGCCCAGCATGCGGGCCTCCAGCGCGGGCGACAACTCGCCCGAGCCCAGCGACAGCGTGGCCGGCTTGTCGGCGAAGGTGTTGACGATGTCGCCGCCATCAGGGCCTGCCAGACGGTAATGCAGGGTCAGGAAGGAGCCAGGGACGACGGTGGGCACAGCTGTGGTCATGGGAACGTGCCCCACCCTTCAGGAGGATTGGGCTTTCAGTTTGGAAAAACGACAATTTTAGGTTTGAGTCACCAAATCAGGGAACGTTTCCATGAAAGATCTTCCCGCCGCCCTTCGGCCGCGCGAAAAATTGCTGTCCATGGGGCCGCAAGCCCTGGCGGACACCGAACTCCTGGCCCTGCTGCTGCGCACTGGCTTGCAAGGCTTGGGCGTGTTGCAACTGGCGGAAAAAGTCCTGAGTGACCTGGGGGGATTGTCAGGCCTGCTGCGGGCTCAGCCAGCGCAGTTGTCGGCCATCCGCGGGCTGGGGCCGGCCAAACGCTCGGAATTGATCGCCGTGATGGAATTGGCCCGCCGGGCCATGACTTGTGAGTTGAGCGAGCAGCCGGTGTTCACCTCGCCGCAAATGGTCAAGGACTACCTGCGCCTGCACATCGGCACCCTGCCCCACGAAGTGTTCTCGGTGATGTTCCTGGATTCGCAACAAAGGCTGATCACCTGCGAAGAGATGTTCCGGGGCACGCTCAGCCAGACCTCGGTCTACCCGCGAGAGGTCGTGAAGCGCGCCCTGGCGCTGAACGCCGCCAGCGTGATCCTGGCCCACAACCACCCCTCGGGCGTGCTGGAGCCCTCACGGGCCGACGAGCTGCTGACGCAAACGCTCAAGAGCAGCCTGGCTTTGGTGGACGTGCGCGTGCTCGACCATTTCGTGGTCGGTGCTGGGGGCGCCCTGTCGTTCGCCGAGCGCGGTTTGCTGTGATTTAAAAACCGCGTCGGGCTTGAGGTAGGCTAGGCACTGTGAGCCCAGCCCGCAAGTCCTCCACCAACACGCCTCTGAGCGACTTCGCCGACCTCAAGCGCGCTTTGAAAAAAGCCGCCAAGGAGACGGCGGCCAAGCTCGCACAAGAACAGGCCGAACGGTCCGCGCGCGAGGCCGAGCAGCGCGCCCACGAACTGGAGCGCGAGCTGTTCAAGCAGGCCGTGGGGCCGGTCTATGCCATGGCGCCCAACGGGCGAGCGGTGGGCTCCAGCGCCACCCGGCCCGCCCCCGTTCCCAAGCTGCGCCAGCAGGACGAGGCCTCGGTGCTGCGCGAGTCGCTGTCCGACGAATTCGATGTGGAAAGCCTGCTGGAAACCGACGAGTCCCTGTCCTTCCGCCGCCCGGAGGTGGGCCAGGACGTGACCCGCAAATTGCGGCGCGGCGTGTGGGCGGTGCAGGGCCACCTGGATTTGCATGGCCTGCGCACCGACGAAGCCCGCGAGCGGGTGGGCGCCTTCTTGCGTGAGGCCCAGACCAAAGGCTGGCGCTGCGTGCGTGTAGTGCATGGCAAGGGCCTGGGATCGCCGGGCAAACTCCCGGTGCTCAAGGACAAGGTGCGGCGCTGGTTGGTGCAGAGCGACCGCGTGCTGGCCTTCGTGCAGGCTCGCGGCGATGATGGTGGCGCAGGTGCGCTGGTGGTGCTGCTGAACCCGGGGGGCAAGAGCCCTGCGCCGGCCAAGACATCAAAAACATCCAAGTAAGGCGAATTTCATCCTTCTTGCCACTCTGGCTTGGAGATGCCGAGGCCACTTCCTCGGTCATCAGGCCGCCTTGGCGCCTAAAGCTGCCAGCTTTCTAAGCCAGCGCTCACGCTGATCCTCGGACATCCCTTCAACTGTCCCAATCAATGTTTCGTACACTGGGTTGATGCCGATGAAACCCAGGATATTGCGCTCCATCGCCTTGATGCTGTGGGCACGGTAGTACCAGCGATACACCAGGGCTGGCATCCCCATGGTGACGACAAGCCGAGCGGACCGTCCCGCCAGCAGTTTGGCAGGAAGAGCACTGTCTTTGACGTTCTTGAATGCGAATCCTGGCCTCGCCACCTGTTCCAGAAAGCCTTTGAGCAGCGCTGGCATGCCCCCCAGCCACAAAGGAAAAAACAGCGCAATGTGTTGTGCCCAATAGATGTCCTCCTGGGCCGAAACCAATGACTCAGGAATTGATCCCTCCTCCCAATCATGTCGGCTGCGCAGTAGCGGGAAATCTACGGAGGCCAAGCACAGGCTGCGGATTTCGTGACCATGCTCGCTAGCAGCCTTGGCATAAGTGTTCGACAAGGCATGCCCAAAGTGGGTTTGACAATGGTCTGGGTGTCCCTGGATCACCAGGATGCGTTTAGGTTTCATATCGAACCTCTGGACAAACAATGCTCAAGGCACCAGCACCGCCGCCCCTTGAATGCGGCCGGCCCTCAGGTTCGACAGCGCGTCATTGGCGCATGCCAATGGATAGACGGTGGTATCAACTTTCAAATTGATGTGCCTGATGGCCTTGAAGAAATCGACTGCATCCGCCCTGGTCAGATTCGCCACGGAGGAGAGATGGCGTTCGCCCCACAAGTATTTGTATGGAAACGCGGGTATGTCGCTCATGTGGATTCCACCGCAAACCACCCTGCCGCCTTTACGCACAGCCTGCAGTGCCAAGGGCACAAGCTCGCCAACGGGCGCGAAAATGAGTGCCGCGTCAAGCGCCACAGGTGGCTGCTCATCCGAGCCGCCAACCCAAGAGGCGCCCAAGCTCCATGCCAACTCCTGAGCCATCGTGTCACGCGGTTTAGTGAAAGCATAGACCCGACTGCCTTCTTGGCAAGCCACTTGCGCCACCAAATGGGCGGCAGCCCCGAACCCATAAATCCCGAGCTCCTTGGCCAGGCTTCCAGCAGCACGCAGCGTTCTCCAGCCAATCAGGCCCGCGCACATCAAAGGCGCCAGCTTGACCGGGTCGGCGTGCTGGTCGAGCTGCACGCAGTAAGCGGCATTCGCGACCACATGTGTAGCAAACCCACCATCTTTGCCATGGCCGGTGAAAACTGCCGCATCACAAAGGTTTTCCTGTTGGCCGAGACAAAATCGACAACGTCCACAGGTGTCACCCAGCCACGGCACCCCCAAGCGGTCGCCAATCAGCACGCCGTGCACACCATCGCCGACCATGTCGACGATACCCACGATTTCATGGCCGGGCACGATGGGGAGCCGCGGCACCGGTATGTCTCCATCCACCACATGGAGATCGGTTCGGCATACCGCGCAAGCTTCTACCTTGAGCCTGATCTCGCCCGCGGCAGGAACAGGATCTGGTCGCTTCTCAAGCCTGAGCGCTTGACCCGCCTCGTGAAGCACCATGACCAACACTGGACTCTCCTTTGCCGACTGCGACTTGACAAGGTACTCAAGGACGGACGCTGAGTTCGTTGACGACTGTCCTCACGCCGGGCGCTGACCATGCCGCACCGTAGATGCTCGCCCGCTCCGCCCACGAGTCAACAAAGCCTTGCAGCGTCACCTTGTCCTCCTTCACGGTCACGGTGATGCCCTTTGATTCACTGTCCGCGTGACGCGTCAATGCATCATGGATGCGGCGAGACACATCCGCAGGGGTTGCCGATGCTTTCAAGGTGATCGCGTTGCTCACGCCAACCACCCCAGTGAGTGAGCGCACAGCCTTTTCTGCTTCACGGCGTTGATAGTCCCAGTCGACTTCACCTTTGAGGGTGATCCAGCCTTTCTCCACGATCACCTTGATCCTGTCTGCCGGCACAAGCGCATGCCAGGCAAACGACCGCTCTGCCGCCGTGGCGATGTCGGAATCGCTGCGACGGTGACCAGGATCCAGCTTCACGTCCAACTCCAGTGCGATGCCGCGAACACCCGCCACCATTTGCACGGCCTTTTCAACCGCGCGCTTTTCCGCGTAATTGTCCAGGTGCCCCGTCAAGGTGACGACACCTTCATGCACGGCCACGCCGACCTTGCTGGCATTGACGGCGGGGTTCCACTCCAATTCAGCTTCAACGTCCTTTTTCAGTTGCGCATCTGTTTTCATGGCTATGACCTCAGTTATGGCGTGGATTGATCTGAAAAAAAGCGACGGTGCGCACGCCGTATTCGCCCATGTCACCTTGTTCGATGCTAGGTGTCGGACATGATCTCGATTTGCGAAATCTCAAACCAGGCATGTTCAAAAAACGCGATGGTCAGCCCGGCGCAGATGATCTTCCAGTCGACGCTCCAACTCGGTCAACCCAAACGATGTGAGATCCACATCAAGTGCGCTGATCATGCATTTCCTGGCATGAACACTTAAAGAGGATTGAAGAGCCGCAAGGAAAGGACAGGACGCCGCAATGATCAACTCATCGCATGAACCGTTCTTGATCGCTTGATCGATGGACTCGGAAATTTGCCTGGCAAACGCCATGTGCCGCTTGCGCATAGGATCCATGCGCGGTGACAACGAGGTCCCGCCAGGGCGGCCATCACGCACCATGTGCCCAGTTTGACTACCCCGATCATGGTCCCCGCGAAGCGGCTCGGCAACAGGCTTGATGGTCTCCAAAGGTTGCAGGGGCCATTGCCCTCCAAGTCTGGAAAACAGCCTGGCTTCACCAGAATTGGCGATCACGAACAGACCTTGGTGCGCAGTGTTGGGTTTCATCTCAAGCCTCCGTAGATCATGAAAACCAAGACGATGCCGCCAGCACTCGACTCTTCGCTTGCGTTCGATCAAAATTCGGAGTGACCATCTTGACCCCACCGGGGCAACTTGACCGAGGCAATTGTGCCGATGGCAGCTTCACTGCGGATCACAAGTTCACCCTCCATCAATTCAACGAGCTGTCGCGCCAGCACCAAGCCGAGACCGCTCCCTTGAATGTCGCTGGCCTCTCTGCCGAGTCGGTTGAACGGATCGAACAATCCAGCCAGTTGCGCTGACGTCATGCCAATGCCGTTATCACGCACAGTGATGGTCACGGCTTCACTGCATTCTTCAACCTCCAAACGCACCCATCCACCACGCCTGTTGTACTTGATGGCGTTGGACACCAGGTTGAGAAGCACCTGCCTCAGGCGTGATGGGTCGGCCCTCATGCTCACGTCTTTCGAGGAGCGGTATGCCGCGTCGATGTGGACTCCGGCCTGAGCGGCCTGAATTTCGCACATGTTCAGGACTTCGTCCATGAGTTGCCCGAGCTCGATATCAACCAGTTCAATCGGAATACGCCCGAGCTCAATGCGAGCGACATCCAGTGTCTCTTCTATCAGGCGGCACAGGTGCTGACCTGCCTTCAGGATATGTCCCAGTCGAACCATCTGCACCGGCGTGGCGGGATCATCCTTGTCAAGCTGAATGAGTTGAGCAAACCCCATGATTGCATTGAGTGGCGTGCGTATCTCGTGGCTGATGCGGGACAGGAACTTGGTTTTCTCCCGGTTGGCCGCTTCCGCCGTTGCGCGAGCCATGTGCGCCATTTCCGCCTCGCGCAACTTGCTCACATCCCTGATCATCACCGTCATGAAGGCGCGCTGCCCATCGCCCACTCGGGAGATTGATGCCTCAATAGGAAAGACAGTGCCATCCGAGCGCAAAGCTTCCACGCGACGGATGTTGCCCATCTGCCTGGCAGTCTTGCCCGTTGCAGCAAACTCGGTGACATGACGGCGATGCAATGCCCGATGATTTGCCGGAATGAACTGATCCAGATGCTGACCAATGGCTTCCTCAACCGGCACGCCAAACATCTGCACGGCGGACCGGTTGAACACGATGATCTTGAATTTCGAATCAAGGATGATGATAGCCTCAAGTGCAACATGAATGATGTTCGCCAAACGCATTTCGTGCTCTTTGGACGCCGCCTCGGCTTTGGCCCGGGCCACCTGATGGTCGATGTGCTCCAACGCGTAATCGAGATCCGCGGCCATCATTTCCAGCAACTCCAGCAAGGCGCCATCGCAAGACCCGGCGGTGCGAAAGTAGAGATTCAGAGCGCCGACCGTTTGTCCTCCTCGTCTGATCGGGTAAGCGACCGACGCCCCTACGCCAAATCTCGCGGCGTGCTCTCGCCAGGGCTGTGTACGCTCGTCCGTGGAGAAATCATTGCAAACATATGGCTTGCCGTGGGCTATCGCAAAGGCCGTTGGGCCGAAAACCTGATGGGCCTCAAGTTGGCGATCCAGGCTGATCTGCAGGCCTTGCGTGTACTGCCGTGCCGAGCCAGCCCATGCCACGGGGACAACTCGGTCGCCTCTTGCCACGCCGATCCAGGCCATCAGCGCGTGGCCCGAAACCACGGCGATTCGGCACACCTCGTCATACAGTGCCTGATCATCCGTGGACTGCAGTGCGGCCCTTCTCATATCGACGAGCGCCCGGTAGAAGTCCATGACCATCCTGCGTTCCTGACGTGCTAAACGTTGAGTGAGTTCCCCTCACACCTAGCATCTTTGCCAAGTCGGAAGCTCATCATTTGATCCAGCGCAAGGTCTTGGCATCGAGCTTCTGTAATGTGAGATGGCGCGAACAGGCGCGGCAGCGCTCCTGCTTTCATTGATGGCACTCAAGCACCTCGACGGATATGCCATGTACCAACGCATTCTTGTCCCCTTCCGACGCCAGCCCCGATGAAGGGATTCATCAGCCGAAGGCACGCGGCCCTGAGCATCGCTTCTGCGGGCCTCACGCCCATGGTCCATGCTTGGTCGCCACAGGCGGATTCCGCCGTCAAGCGCTTGCCGATATTGACCTATCACCGTTTTTCCAACACAGCAACGGACAGCATGACCGTGAGGACTTCGCTGTTCAGGGCTCACCTCCGCTTGATTGAGCGTTTGAAATGCAATGTCATCCCTCTGCAAGACTGGGTGGACTTTCGATGCGGCAAGGGGACTGCGATTCCCGAACGCTCCGTCATCTTGACAGCCGATGACGGGCACCGCTCTCAATTCGAAGTGATGGCGCCCATCCTGGCCTCGCATGGCTGGAAGATGACATTGTTCATCTATCCATCGGCGATATCCAACGCCAGGTATGCGATGACTTGGGCACAAGTTCATGAAATGACGCGATCGAGGCAATATGCGTTGGGGTCACACACTTACTGGCATCCGAACCTGATCCGGGAGCAAGGCCACATGAGTCTCGCCAACTACCGTCAGTTCGTGACAAAGCAACTGACTTGGTCAAAGGATGAGCTACAGCAGCGGTGCGGTCAGCCCGTTTCACTGCTGGCTTGGCCCTTTGGCCTCTGCGATGGTGACTTGATGGGACAAGCGGCCGAATGCGGCTACCAAGCGGCTTACGCCCTGGGCAACCGGCCGACCACGGCCAATGACGCGCTTTATGCCGAGCCACGCTATCTCATGGTGGACAGCTTCTCTGAGCAACGTCTTGAGGCTCTTCTCACCTCGATTCTCAATGGGTAGGCGCCCGAGTGAACATGCAGTCTAGATTGCTGTCCGCTCTGATACTTTGGATGTTGAGCCTTCCAGCTGTCGCCGTCGACATCATGGTCATTGACCAATCGACGGGGAAGACTTTGAAGGATGTCGTCCTGATGGCCAATGACCTGGTGCTTCCCGTCACGCCCTCGGGCACCTTCAGCATTGCCGATTTCCAACCCTTGCGCCTTCGCGCTCGAGCGCATGGCTACCAGCGTACCGAAGTGAATTTGCACGCCGGAGTTGACGAGGTCGTCATGTCACTCAAGCCGATCCGGCCAAGGGCGATTTACCTCTCCACCTATGGCATCTGTAGTCGGGAGCTTCGGGAAGACGCTCTGGCACTGATCGACCAAACCGAATTGAATGCACTGGTCATTGACGTGAAGGGTGACCGGGGACAGGAACTTTTTCAAACACAAGCATCCGATGCGAATGACACGGCTGCAAACGCCAACATGCGAAAGCTGATCCAGGGTTTGAAGGCGAAGGGCATTTACCTGATCGGGAGGGTCGTCGTCTTCAAAGATGAGCCTCTGTCGACACGTCACCCTGAATGGTCTGTGAAAGCCCCTTCTGGCAAAACCTGGCGGGACAAGGAGGGACTGGGATGGATTGATCCGTTCCAGACATCGGCCTGGAGCCACAGCCTGGGTCTGGCAGAAAAAGCTGCCGACATGGGATTCGATGAAATCCAGTTCGACTACCTTCGCTTCCCGGATGCCCGAGGCTTGAAGTTCTCCAAGCCCAACACTGCCGAGGCGCGCGTGAATGCAATCAACGCTTTCCTGGATCAGGCAAGACGGCAACTTCAGCGCCACAACGTGTTCATCTCGGCGGATGTCTTTGGCTATGTGCTGTGGAACACCAACGACACCGACATCGGCCAGCAATTGGAAGCCATCATCGCGCGTGTCGATTACCTTTCACCCATGCTGTACCCCTCTGGCTTCACCTGGGGAATCCCAGGCCACCCTGACGCGGCCGCTGCTCCCTTTGAAGTGGTGAACCACAGCCTGCTCCGCGCCTTGGAACGCACTGGCGTCGATGGGGTCAGGGTCCGTCCCTGGCTTCAGGCCTTCCGCGACTATGCATTCGACAAGCGCGTCTTTGGTGCCGAGCAGATCAGGCAACAGATCCAGGCGGCGGAAGCGCTGGGTACAGATGGCTGGATGCTTTGGAATGCGCGTAACCGTTACAGCAGTGACGGCCTGTCGGAGCCATGAAGCAGCTTTCCCTGTCAAATCCCATCCGGCGCCTTTTTCTGGCGTCGTTGACGTCCTTGATGCTGGCGATGGCCGGGCCATCTTTGGCCCAAGGTTCCGAGGCGGATCGCCCGGAATGGACTGCCCTGGACGCGCAGGTCAAAGCCCAGATCGCCGCCCGGCAGTTGCCAGGCGCCGTGCTCATCTTCGGTGATGCCCGCCACATCTGGGTGCGGCATGCGTGGGGCGCGCGAACGCTCGTCCCTGAACGCAGGCCCATGACGGTAGACACCATTTTTGACCTTGCCTCTTTGACCAAGGTCGTGGCCACCACCACGTCGATTCTTCAGCTGGCAGAACAGGGTCGCCTGCAATTGGACGCGCCCGCCATGCTTTATTGGCCGGAGTTTGGGCTGAACGGAAAGGCGTCCATCACGGTCCGGCAGTTGTTGTCACACCGCTCAGGATTGCGCGCCGACATGGATCTGAAAGAAGACTGGCAGGGCCATGCGGAAGGACTGCGTCGAGTGGTACGTGAGACACCGGTAGCCCGGCCAGGCACGCAGACCGTCTACAGCGACATCAACTTCATCATCCTTGGCGAACTGGTACAGCGGGTCTCCGGGCTGCCACTGGATATTTATGTTCAGCGCCATATCCTGACTCCTTTGCAAATGCACGACACGGGGTTCAGGCCGCCAAAGCGGATGCGCTGGCGGATCGCGCCGACAGAGGCCAGCAAAGGAAAGATGCTGCAAGGGGTTGTTCACGATCCCACTGCTCGCCGCATGCGGGGCGTGGCAGGCCATGCAGGCCTCTTCGGAACGGCAGATGACCTTGCGCGATTCGCTCAGGCTATTTTGCGACAAGAGCCGATCCTCAAGACTTCGTCGGTCGACTCCATGCAGGCGCCTCAAAGCCCCGCCGCATCGAGTGAAAGCCGCGGTTTGGGATGGCAGCTGTTCGCACCCATGGTTGCAAACCGGGACGACCTCCCGCCCGTGGGCATGATCGGCCACACGGGTTACACAGGCACCGGCATCTGGATCGACCTGGTCCAGGGCCAATTCCTCGTGCTGTTGAGCAACCGTGTTCATCCTGATGGCAAAGGCGACGTTCGCCCCCTCAGAAGGCAGGTGCTGGCCTTGTTGTCCAGCCTCAGGGCCCCGATGTTCACGGATAAGCTGGTCACCAAGGAAGCTCCCCGGGTATCGACCGGCATGGACGTCCTCCGCGCCCAAGGCTACGCCGCATTGGCTGGGCGCCGAGTCGGGTTGATCACGCACCTGGCCGCCATCGACGCTCAAGGATGGCGCACGCTGGACCGGCTGCGCTGGGCCCCGAACCTGACGCTGGTCAAGGTCTTCAGCCCAGAACATGGCTTGAATGGCGACGCCGAGGGCCAGGTGCCCTCGGGGGTTGAACCATTGAGTGGGCTGCCCCTCATCAGCCTCTACGGTGCGGCCACCCGGCCCGACGCCAACTCATTGAAAGACATCGACACTTTGGTCATCGATCTTCAAGATGCTGGCACGCGATATTTCACCTATGAATCGACCCTCGGGCTGGCCATGGAAGCTGCCGCGGAACAGCACTTGCGCGTGGTGGTTCTCGACAGGCCAAACCCCATACGTGCGGACAGGGTGGCCGGGCCGGTGATGGACGAAAACAGAAGATCGTTCACCGGGTTCGCCAGCCTGCCCATCCAGCATGGCATGACCATGGGTGAATTGGCGTTGCTCTACCAGCAAGATATTCTTGAACGACGACAACTTTGGGTTGACCTGCACGTGATCGCGATGTTGGGCTATGAGCGCAGCATGTCGTTTGAGCAAACCGGGCTTGATTGGGTTCCTCCATCTCCAAACATCCGCACGCCCAACACCGCCCTGCTCTACCCGGGCACAGCGTGGGTTGAAGGCGCAAATGTCAGCGTCGGCAGGGGCACCGACCGCCCGTTTGAGTTGGTCGGCGCGCCATGGATCAAGGCATCGGACTTGACTCGATCCCTGCAAAGCACAGACGTCAAAGGTGTGGCCATCAAACCCATCGACTTCATCCCAAGCTCGCAGCCCTACCGAGGCCAAAGGTGCCATGGCGTTGAAATATCAATCACGGATCGGGACCAATTGGACGCCCCGTTGCTGGGTGCTGCACTCGTTCAAGCTTTGCATGAGCAATGGCCGGTCACTTTTGCCATTGAGAAGACCGAGGCCATCCTTGCATCACGGTCCACATCGGAAGGGTTGAGGAATGGCCTGTCGGCCCACGATGTCGCACTCCGCTGGCAGCAAGATCTGAGCGGTTTCATCGAACGCCGAAAGCGCTACCTGCTGTACTGAAGCCAACCGGTCACTGCCATCTGAATCGAGAGAGGTACAAGCGCTTGGCCAGCGTCGTCACGACGCAATAGCCGCTCAGAATGAGCAAAAGACAAGGAAAGTAGGCTGGCGGCAGGGCCTCCATCTGGAAATAGGCCGCCCATGGCCCCATTGGTATCCACACACCCAAGACCATGATGGACAGCGTCGTGACCATCAGGAATGGTGCTGCCCGGCTTTCAATGAATGGCAGCCTTGGCGTTCGAATCATGTGCACAACCAGTGTCTGAGTCAGCAAGCCCACGACAAACCATCCTGACTGGAAAAGATGCGCCCTCTCCAGGTTGTTTGCCCCCAAGAACCACCACAAGGTGGCAAATGCAATGATGTCGAACAGCGAACTGATGGGCCCGAAGAAGCACATGAAGCGACCGATGTCGCGAGGATCCCACCTGAGCGGCACCCTCATCATTTCCTCGTCCACATTGTCAAATGGGATACCTGTCTGCGCAAAGTCATACAAGAGGTTCTGCACCAGCAGTTGCAATGGCAGCATGGGCAGGAAAGGCAAGAATGCGCTGGCCGCCAACACGGACAGGACATTGCCAAAGTTCGAACTCGCGGTCAGACGTATGTACTTGAGCATGTTTGAAAAGGTCTTCCGGCCCTCGCTCACCCCCTCGACCAGCACCATGAGGCTCTTCTCGAGAAGAATGATGTCCGCAGCCTCCTTGGCAATGTCCACGGCCGAATCCACCGAGATCCCAATGTCTGCAGCGTGCAGAGCTGGCGCGTCATTGATGCCGTCACCCAGATAGCCCACCACGTGACCATTGGCGCACAGCGCCCTGACAATGCGCTCCTTGTGCAAGGGTGACAATTTGGCAAACACCTGGTGCTGCTTCACAGCCGCAGCCAGGTCAGCGTTGCTCATGCCGTCAATGGCGGTGCCAAGCAGGCTTGGCCGCAAGGACAACCCAACCTGGGCACAAACTTGTTTGGCAACCAGTGGACTGTCCCCCGTCAGAACCTTGACGTCGATACCATGTGCCGCCAACGCCAGAAGCGCAGGAGCAGCCGACTCCTTGGGGGGGTCCAGAAATGTGATGAAACCCATCAGGACGAGTGACGACTCGTCCTGAGCGGTGTAGGTGCTTTTGAGTGGGGGGAGTGCTTTCATCGCCACAGCCACGACGCGCAGCCCTTCCTGATTGAGCCTTTGGGTCAGAGACTGGACCTCCTCCAGAAGGTCAGCCTCTAATGGCACATCCGATCCAGATTGCCCACGGACACCCGTGCAAACCGCCAGCACCTCTTCCAAAGCACCTTTGCAGATCAGCCAGTGATGCCCCCCCCGTTTGGCCACCACCACCGACATTCGCCTTCGCTCGAAATCGAAAGGGATCTCGTCCACTTTCTGGTATTCCTGCTCCAGCTGCAACTCTGCTTGTAGTTCGATGTGCGACAGGATCGCCCGGTCAATCAAATTTTTCAGCCCGGTTTGATAATGACTGTTCAAAAAGGCGAGGTTCAGAACATCGGCGGAGGGCTGCCCTCTGGGATCGATGCAGCGTTCCAGAACAATCCTGTCTTGGGTCAAGGTGCCCGTCTTGTCAGTACAAAGCACATCCATGGCTCCCAAGGTCTGGATCGCGTCCAGGCGTTTGACGATGACCTTCTTCCTTGACAGAAATACCGCCCCTTTGGCCAACGTGGTCGTCACGATCATGGGCAGCATTTCCGGCGTCATCCCCACCGCCACCGACAGCGCGAACAGCACCGCTTCCAGCCAATTGCCTTTGGTCAGCCCGTTGATGAGCAACACGATCGGCACCATCACC
The DNA here is from genome assembly GCF_918741295.1 of Aquabacterium sp. CECT 9606. Lineage (GTDB taxonomy): Bacteria > Pseudomonadota > Gammaproteobacteria > Burkholderiales > Burkholderiaceae_C > Aquabacterium. Next base: position 948,841 of record NZ_CAKKNB010000002.1, on the reverse strand, counting down.
ATGGCAAACCTGATCAGAAGCCAGCTCACCTCATTGACACCTGTCTGGAATGAACTGGGACTGCTTTCAGTCGCCGTTGCTCTGGCGGCCACCTTCCCGAAGTAGGTTCGGGGCCCCGTGGTCACCACCACCGCTTTCGCCGAGCCCGATACCACGCTTGTGCCCATGAACAGCAGATTGCCATGGTCAAGACCGGCTCCGGGCAACTCGGATTGCGAGAACTTCTCGATCGGCAGTGATTCTCCGGTCATCGCGGACTGAGCCACGAACAGTTCCTTGGCGTCAAGAATCCGACAATCGGCAGGCACCATGTCTCCGGCGGAAAGGGCCAGCACATCGCCCTGCACCAAGGAGCGTGTCGGCACCTCCATTTGTCCAGCAGTGGCGCCCCCCTCGGAAGCGGCCATGCCGGGACGCACCACGGTCGCCGTGTTTCTCACCAGCTCTTTCAATGCGTCCGCTGCCTTGCTGGACCGCCGCTCCTGGACGAACCGGATGCCCGTGCTCAAAGCCACCATCAGGCAGATCACGGCGGTCGATCTGGCGTCTCGGCCCAGGTATGAAAGCGCTGCCAGTGAGGTCAACAGCAGATTGAATGGATTCTTATAACAACGCCAGAGATGCAAGCAGCCGGACATCGGCTTCTCATGATCGATCTCATTCGGCCCATCGCGGGCAAGCCTGGATGCGGCCTGCGAAACATCAAGCCCCCTCCTGTCCGATCCAAGGTGCAGAAGCACGTCGGACACGTCCATGGCCGCCACCAAAGCCAGATCTGCTGGCAGATCGCCCTTGGTACGAGGATCTGGAGATCGAGACGACAAGGTCTTCAGGGAGCCATGCCGCCTGAAATGGCGCAACGTTTGGCTTCGCCGCTGTGCGCCGATGAACCACTGTGTCAGCCAAAGCATCATGAGTTCATGTCCAAGTACCAGTTGGCCAGCGCCAAGATAAAGGCGCCGCCGCCGGATGCGCTTGAGCCAGGTCAACCAGCGAGGCAAAACTTCAGTTCTTGATTCAACGCAAGCTCTGATATTGCGGATCCCCCTAATGTCAATGGCTGCCTGCAATCTTCCTGGAGATGACCATGCTTACACCTCGCAACCTGCTGCTGCACATCGACAATTCGGAACACAGCCTGGAAAGGTTGAAGTTTGCCCAAGACATCGCCAAAAGTTGTTCCGCCCGGATCACGGCACTGTATGCGGTCACCCCTTGGCTCATGCTATATCCGGGCCCTCTGGAGGGCATGAGCCCTGCATGCGCGGTGTTGTCGGATGAGGATGCCGAAAAGCGCAAGCGCGCAAAGGCGTCCTTCCAGGCGGCCGCCGCAAGCATGAGCAACGTCGACTGGGTGGAGGGTGAATTGAACTCTCCCTATGAATTTGGCGACAACGCTCTTTATGCCGACCTCATGGTGCTCGGCCAGAGGATCCCATCAGACCGGGACGTGCCCGATGACTTCATACCATCGGTCATCATGGGCAGCGGCAAGCCCGCGATCATCGTGCCGACAGGCGTTGCCCACATGCAAGTGCCATTGAAATCCGTGCTCATTGCCTGGAACGCCAGTCGCGAATCAGCCAGGGCATTGTGCGCTGCCTTGCCCCTGCTCACTGAAGGCTCGGAAGTCCATGTGGCCATTTTTGGTGAGCCAACGGACTCCGGCCCCAACGACAGCATCAAGCTGGAGAATTACCTCCGACGTCATGACCTGACACCCAAGTTTCACCTGTCCCATGCCACCAAGGACCCAGGGACATCGCTGCTTTCCTTGTCAGCGGAATTGGGTGTAGACCTGTTGGTCATGGGGTGCTATGGCCACAGTCGCGTGCGCGAGTGGGTGCTTGGTGGCGCGACAAAAACGGTACTTGAAGAGATGTCGTTGCCAGTGCTGATGGCCCACTGAGGGCGGCATCGGCATGCACGCGTTCGATCCCTGGAAGAGCGGAATTGCCACATGGGAGGCCATGTCGGCAACGGCATCCAGCCATGCGAGGCTGAAACGTCTCCAATCTGAACGGCTGGCATCACTTCTGGCGTCGGCACAGGAGTCGCCTCTTTATCGGCATATTCTGGGCGGGCGGGTCGCGAGCTCCATTCGGCTTGAGGATCTGCCAATCATGAACAAGGCCTACCTGATGGCCAACTTCAATGACTGGGTTTGCGATCCTCGGCTGGAGATCGCGGCTGTGCGCCAATTCGTCACAGACCCCAGTCTCATCGGATCGACTTTTCGGGGGAAGTTCCTGGTTTGGGAGAGCTCGGGCAGCCAAGGCATCCCCGGCGTTTTCGTCCAGGATGATGCCGCGATGGCCATCTACGACGCGTTGGAGGCGACGCGCCGCCGTGTCCCGAACCCTGCATTGCGCATGCTGGATCCATGGGGTGTGTTCGATAGGATCGCGTTCATCGGGGCCACGAATGGCCATTTCGCCAGCACTGTGTCAATAGAGCGGCTGCGGCGTTTAAACCCATTTTTATCGAGCGCGCTGAGAAGCATTTCCTTCCTCCAGCCTCCTCCCGCACTTGCCCAGGAGTTGGCGAGGTTCAATCCTCGGGTCATCGCCACTTATCCAAGCGTGGCTGTCATGCTGGCCGAGAAGAAAGCACAAGGGAAACTGGACATCAGCCCACAAGAGATATGGACAGGTGGAGAAACGTTGACCGGTGCCATGCGTACCGTGATATCCCAGGCCTTCCATGCCGAGGTCATCAACAGCTATGGTGCGTCTGAGTTCATGTCCTTGGCCTTCGAATGCGCGCACCAAAGGCTTCATCTCAACAGTGACTGGGCCATCCTGGAACCGGTCGATGAGATGAATCGACCTGTGCCGATCGGCCAAGCTGGCTGCACCACCTTGTTGACCAACCTGGCCAACCACATTCAACCGATCATCCGCTACGATTTGGGCGACCGTGTCTCCATCGCATCCATGCCATGTGAATGTGGTTCCGTGCTGCCCGTGATTGAAGTTCAAGGGCGCAGTGGAGACGTGCTGTTCCTGGGGGATCGTTCTGGCCGAACTCCCGTCTCTGCACTGGCCCTGAGCACGGTGGTCGAGACCATCGAAGAACTGGTCGATTTCCAGTTGATCCAAACCAGCTCCAATGAGTTGGAACTGAACACTGAACTTGGCGGACCTCTGGTCAACGAGGCCTTGAGACGTGCGAAATCTGTGCTGGAAAGCTATCTCAAAAGTCAGAATCTGGGCCGCATCCGGGTTTGCTGCCATGCGGAACGTCCCAGCGCTCGCGGGCGGAACGGAAAAGTGAATCGCATCATTGCATGGCCTCGAAACTCGCACCGCTGACCTCCAGGTGCGCGAGCCACGGGAAGACGAACTTCCCGTGAACACTCACTTACAAATCAGCACCTTTTTCTCAGCGATACAGCAACCACCGCCAAGCCCGCCGCCAGCAGCCCGTAAGTGCCTGGCTCGGGAACAGGTGCAGCCGAGATCTCGAAGGAATAAGATCCCTTGATCGGCCCAGTCCCAATGGCGATTCCATCGATGGTCATGGAGAAGTGGGGCGTGCTGACCCCCAAGTCATCGAAACTGAAGACGTCTGCCGGGCCTTGCCCTGTCGGCGCAGGCGTGCCGGACCAAATCAGGTTATCAAGATCATCAAAGATCTTCACGCCAGACTCGGCAAAGTTGATGTTGATGATGTCCTTGAACTTCAACTCGGTGAAGGCCAGCGCGACCGTGGCCTGACCAGATGGAAAGTCCGTCGGGTCAAGGTAGAAGTCATAAATCTCATGGAAGGCGCTGCTGGTGAACGTCGTCTGATGTTTGTCGATCTGATAGGCATACAGCGTATCTGCGGACGCGGTAAATGACGAGGCCACCAGGCCGGCGGCCAAAAGCATTGCATTGATTTTCATGAATCACTCCTGTTTAAGCAGTTAGGTTTGAGGCGCCGACGGCGCATCGAAATCAATGCTGCCGGGTCATGTGACGCAGTCTTTGATTTGACGCAAACCGTGAAGCTTTTCAAACCGCAGCGACTTCTCGGCTTGCGCCCGATGTCTTGCTTCAACGGTTTGCTTGATATCGCGCAAATGGTGCTTGCAAGACATTCATAGACTGCCCTTGGTGTGATTCACCGCATCGCATGAAACACCAATTTTTTCCACTGCAACCAGGAGAATCCAATGACTGCATTCGCCCTCTCCAATCGAACCGACGATTTCATTCCTGAGGTGTTCCGTCGGCTTTTTCAGGCACCGGTACTTGCTACGCCGTTTGCCGAAAACGAGATTCGCATCGATGTTCGTGAGAACGACAAGCAGTACCTCGTCTCGGCAGAAATGCCCGGCATCAAGAAGGAGGACATTCGCGTCAGCATCACTGGCAACCTCGTTTCCATTTCAGCCGAGGTCAACAAGAACCAGGAAGAGAAAGAGGGAAATGGCAACAAGGTTCTGGTCAAGGAAACTTTCCACGGCAGCATATCGAGGAGCTTTTCGCTGGCACATGAGGTGGACCGAAAGGGCGTCGAAGCCAAGCTCAAGGACGGCGTTTTACTGTTGACGCTGCCCAAGCGCGACTCTGATGCCGGCCACCTGATTCCCATTCAGTGAACCGGCATGGCCCAGCAAAACAGGGAGGACATAAAACACATGGTCATGGTGTCGGTGCCGCGGAGGAGTGTTCTTGACTCAGATCAAGGCCGTCGGCACGAAGGCCGCTATGGTCGCGATCATCGAGCATGCACGTTGGCTTTGACACGGTAGGTGATCATGGGCGATCCGGACTATGAGACCCTCATCCAGGCGGTGGTTGACGCCATGATGGTGATCGACCACAGTGGTGGAATTTGCAGCGTCAATGCTGCTGCGGGCCGTCTCTTCCGGTGCGAAGAGGGTGAACTCCTCGGACTGCGGGTGGAGGACTTGATTCCCCCGCGGCTGCGCCTCAGCCACCTCGGCCTTCGCACAAAATACCAAGCCGTGCCCAGGCCGCGCCTGATGGGGACCGGGCTCGAAACCCCGGGCTACCGTCGCGACGGAAGTGAGTTTGCCGCAGAAGTCAGCCTGTCCCCCATCCCGGACAAGCGCACGCTCGTGTGCATCTTGGACATCACCGAGCGGCGGCGAACAGGGGAGGCATTGCGCAAGTTTTCGCGGGTGGTGGAACAAACCGCCAGTGCCATCGTGATCACCGACCGACAAGGCATCATCGAGTATGTGAACCCCAGTTTTGAGAAATGCACTGGTTACAGCGCAGAAGAGGTGACAGGGCACCGCCCCGGTTTTCTCAAATCCGGCCACACCTCGAACGATGAGTACCAATTGCTTTGGCAGACCATCAACAACGGTGGAGTCTGGCATGGAGAGTTCCACAACCGGCGCAAAGATGGCTCCCTCTTCTGGGAAAGTGCCATCATCTCGCCAATCCGCGATGAGGAGGGAGCGATCACCCATTTTGTCGCCATCAAAGATGACATCACCGTTTCAAAAATGGGAGCGGAGGCTCTTCGCGAGCGCGAGACGCAGCTTCGCATTTTCATCGATCACTCGCCGGTTGCGCTGGCCATGTTTGACTCCGAGATGAACTACCTGGCCGTGAGCAAGCGGTGGCTGATGGACCATGGGCTGGAGGGGCGAGACGTCGTTGGTCTCAATCACTACAAAGTCTTCCCTGAAACAAGCCATCGCTGGAGAGCCATGCATCAACGATGCCTATCGGGCCGGGTAGAGCGCATGGAAGAAGATCGTTTGGACCGCGGCAATGGCGTGACTCAATGGTTGCGCTGGGAAGCCCGGCCATGGATGAAAGCCAGCGGAACCATCGGTGGCATTGTCATCTTCACCGAGGACGTTTCTGACCGTGTTCGAGACCGCGATGCCATTGCCCAAAGTGAAGAGCGGTTCCGAGCCGCCTTCGAGCAGGCGGCCGTGGGCATGGCACACGTTGCTCTCGACGGGCATTGGCTGCGTGTGAACCAGAAGCTCTGCGAGGTTGTTGGTTACAGCCAGGAAGCGCTCATGGAAACGACATTCCAGTCCATCACCCATCCGCAGGATCGGGCGTCTGATCTTGTGCAAGTACGCGCTCTTCTGGACAAGAAGATTGACCACTACACCTCGGAAAAACGCTATATCCGCCAAGACGGCATGCCTGTGTGGATTCGGCTCACCGTTTCATTGGCGCAAGAGAGGGGTGGCCGGCCGGGTTACTTCATTGCTGTTGTGGAGAACATCAATGACCGCAAGCAGGCGGAAAACGCCTTGCGCCGTTTGCGCGGTGAGTTCGAGCAGGTCATGGCCGTGCAGGTCGCCACACAAACAGCGGCCGCGATTGCGCATGACCTCAATCAACCATTGAATGCAATCGCATCCTATACCGCTGCCGCGCTGCGCATGCTCAATACTGAAAAACCCAACTCGGCGCTCATGCGGCATGCGCTGGAATGCGCGGAGGTACAGGCGCAACGTGCCGGCGATGTGATGCGGGAATTGATGCAGTTCCTTTACAAAGGTGCACCGCAGATTGAGCCTTTTGACATCAATTCAGCCGTGGAAGAGGCCATTGCCAATGTGCAGGCAAGGAGCGAACCCGGAATCAGCTTCAACACCTCGCTTGAACCAGGCTTGAAGTTCGCTTTGGCATCGCGCATGCAAATCGAGAGGGTTCTCGTCAACCTTCTGTCCAACTCCGTGGAGGCCATGCAAAGCGCTGGCATTGATCCCAAATCCATCACCGTTGATGTTTCAACCACATCGCTGCAAAGCATGGCGGTGATCACAGTCCATGACAGCGGCCCTGGCCTTGATACCAAGACGGCACGAAAGGCATTCGACCCGTTCTTCACAACCAAGAGTCATGGCCTTGGGATGGGCTTGGCCGTGAGTCGAGCCTTGGTCCAGGCCAATGGAGGCCAGCTCTGGCACGACAGTTCCGAGGAGGACGGTGCCACCTTTCGGTTCACTCTGCCCCTTGTCGGATGAAATCGCCAACTGTTTTCATCGTGGACGACGACGATGCAGTCAGGGATGGCCTGGGCTTGTTACTGGAAACGGCAGGTCACCACGTCCAAAGCTTTGCCAGCGCGGAAGCCTATCTTGCCGAGTTCGATCCATCGCTCCCGGGCTGTTTGTTACTTGATCTCAACCTGCCGGGCCTGCAAGGCACCCAGCTGCAGGCCGAATTGCTACGTCGCGGCGCTCGCATCCCGGTCATTTTCCTTTCCGCCCATGGCGATATCCCAACCACCGTTCGTGCCATCCAGGCCGGGGCCCTGGACTTCCTGACCAAACCGATCGAGGGTGGCCAACTTCTGGAACAGGTGGCTCGAGCCATGGAGGTGGACAAAGAGCACCGAACCAAGCGGTTGGTGTTTGAGCGTCTGAGCGAAAGGGAACGTGATGTGCTGGAGCTGGCCGTCAACGGCCTGCCCAACAAGGAAATCGCACGCATTCTGGGTATCAGCCACCGGACGGTCGAGGTGCACAGATCGCGCATTTTGCTCAAGACGAACACCGCCACGGTGCTGGAGTTGGCCGCTCTGGCCAAAGACTGCGATGTTATCCACCCCACCGAGCCGAGGCCCAAGTTGTAGCAACTTGGGTGTCCTACGCGGTACCACTTACGTGGGTGAACGACTGCCCATGATTTCACGGAACATGTCAAATCGCATCTAACAAAAAAAAGGGATGCGCCATGTCCAATCCACCGGCTGCAAGCAGCAGCCCTCGCCCTCGCCTCGATGCGCCGCAGTGCGGCCTGGCGCTGTTCAAAAATAGTAATACAGCGGCCGACTCGCCACAGGGCGAGATATGCCAGCTCACCCGGATCAGAAGCCAGCGGGCCGCGATCCTGCAAGCGCCATCAAACACTTTGATCAACGATGTGTTCATGCGAACGGCTGGTGCCGCCTTACTCAGGGTCAAGCCTGCGTTGACCATGCCTGTGTCGAGGATGGCCACGTGGCTTGCCTCAGATGAGCAAGTGCTGCTAACTCAACTCAACTCAAGAGCCTTGAATGCCATGGCGTGGTCTCCTGTTCCGAGGAGGCCATCCGTTGGCTTGACCCCATCAAGCTCGAAACACTCTGGGGGGTTTGACTGAACCGGTGCAGTCCCCGTTGACTTTTTCCATCAGCCATCAATTCAAGGACTCCTCATGTCAATCCCATTCGCCAGCTCACTCACCCAATCTCATAACACCGCGCCGCCTTTGATACCGTTCGGCCACGGCCTTGATGGAGCAAGTTCGCTTCGCTCGCCGCTCATTCCATCTGAGGAACGATTGACCTCACTGCGTTGCAAAGACCTTGAGCTCATTGCCAGGTACATTCCTTGCCGCCGTCGAATTATTCACCCTGACGAGCTTGTCTATCTGGCTGGCCAACCATTTTCAGACCTCAATATCGTTCACTCAGGCTTGATCAAGCTCGTCAACCTTTCGGCTGATGGCCGACAGCAAGTGGTTGACCTGCGCTTCAAAGGCGATTGGCTCGGCTTCGATGGCATCGCCCAACAAAGACACAGTTGCGAAGCGGTGGCCCTGGATGTCACCGACATATGGTCTTTTTCGTACGCATCGCTGCTGGCAAGCAGCCAGACACATCCTGGCGTGCTGGCAGCATTGCACAAGGCGCTTAGTCAGGACATGACCTGCATGCAGGATCGCCTGATGTCGTGCTGCACCTTGCCCGCCCAAGCCCGAGTCGCTCAATTCCTGCTTCACTGGTCCAACAGCCTGGGGCAACGCGGATTGTGTTCCGATCGCTTCAAACTGCGCCTTTCTCGGGAAGAGATCGGCAGCTACCTGGGCATCACCCTGGAAAGCGTCAGCCGCGCAATCTCATACCTGGTTCGGCAAGGCGTGATCAGCTTTGATGGCAAGGGCCGACGCGATCTCTACATCCTGGACGCAGATGCCTTGGCTTCATTGACCGCTTAAACAAGACATCGTTCGCCACCAGGCGGTTTTCACCGCCTTCCGCCGTTCAGGCTCGTCAGCGACGCGCCAGCATGAAGCCCGCTGCCATGCCAATCAAACCGAGGATGCCCGCCACCGCGTAAGGATGATCATGGACTTGCTCGTCGGTTGCACGCGCGGCCTGCTTGAGATTGTTACCCAGATCATCTTCAAACTCCTTCAACTGGCGGCGCATGACGCTCAACTGCTCCTGCATCTTTTCACGTGCCGCGTCCAACTTGGCATCTCCGGTATTCGCGGCCGTTTTCACCATGTCTTCGGCCTCGTCAACCATGCGACGCAGGCCCTTCGACATTTGGTTCATCACATGAGTCGCATCGATATGAGAGTTCATCATTTCGCATCCTCGGATTGGGGGTCCGGTCAATGTGCCGGCCTGAAGAAGATGCTAGACATTGACGTGCCCGCAAGCTTGATGGTGATCAACCTGCGCGCCGCAAGTGCCTTTTTGAGAACACGCCCGCACATGAATGCACACCCGTTTTCCTTACTCGATCTGAGTTGATATTGCGCAAATCCCACGATCTGCCAATCCATACATTCTTACTTGGCAAAGAACGGAGACCCAAACATGGTCAGCAAGAACGTCAATCCACGGGCTTCAACCCTTCGCGCAGAGATCAACGCCACCCCATCCAGCGATGGATTTCTGGCACTGTTGCGCGCATTCTTCGGCAGTGGTGGCATTGCAAGAGCCATTGAATTGGAGGACATGCTTCAAGAAAGGCAACGAGGCGACTACATCAGTCTGGCTCGCCTTATAGCCAATGGGAGGCTGTTCTTTTTTGAATGGAGGGACACGCTGTGGGTACCCATGTGCCAGTTCGATCCGCGCACTTTCCAAATCAAGCCTGCATTCGAAAAGGTTTGGTTCGAACTGGCACCAACGCTGGGCGGCTGGCAGGCCGCCAATTGGCTCGCCATGCCAAACCCTGCCTTGGACAACAGGCGTCCGATCGACGTCTTGGACTTGGATTTTCAAGCGGTTTTATCGGCGGCCAAGCTTGAGCGTGGATTGATGCACTAGCCATTCTGATAGACAGGGAGGGGGGCTTTCAATGGATCATTCGGGCGTCGCTGTTTCTGAAAGTCGGCTGCCTGCTCAAGGCAATGTTTTATCAATCAGCTGTTCCAAGGAAAACATCCTTGTCATGGCCTACGCCGATGAACAGACCAGCCTGCAAGCGGCCAGGATGCTTTGTGATCGACAAGGGTGGGCAATGGCCAAGATCCACGCAGCGGCGCGCCCCCGCCGTTTGGGTGCAAGTTTGTGGGACCTGATGGCCTCCAAAGCCAGCAAGTTCAAGCCCCCCGCTTACTCAGGCCCCGTAGCTGATGGGCATGACGCCATCGTGCTGGTCGCACCTGCATCGACCTACCGCGTGGGCGGCCCGATGTGTAGTCTTCTTTCTGGCCTTCAAGACTTCAAAGCCGACATCATTTTGCTCACTGTCCAGAGCGAGGTCATCTGCCACCAAGGCGCCGAAAGAGTGTTCCATTGGACCGGCCGGTACCCGGTGCTGGGAATGTGGCTTCGTCCCATCGAGCTTGATTTCATCGGAGCGGAGGCGCGGATTCGAGCATTCGGCAGTGCGATCAAGGCCATGCGCCCGCCGGACCGCAAGTTGCCCTCCAAAGTCGGGGATCAGTCTCCATCCAAACCCCATGGCGAAGGTTTTGCATCCTAATGGACATGCGTTAGGACATCCTGGGCGCGCTGGCTTTTCTCATCATTTGCCGCGGCCACCAAAACCTGGCCGAGAAAGAATCCCCTGGCAGAGTGCTGCGATGCCCGCTGAACTGATCTGCCGTTCGGTGCAGGCTGTCAAAGCGCACCCAAGCTCGTCTGGGCGCAAGTGTTCGGCAGATGCAATCTGGTGCCAGATCACAGACTCCGTCGCTTCCGATGCATCCATTGCCGCTGCGCCACGTTCACGTGTTCTTCGGCAAAGGCTTTCCAGATCGGCCTCGCAATGCACGATGGTGAAGCCGCTGTGCGTCCGCTGGGCAAGCTCTCTGAAACAATCGCGATCCGCCTGTCGAAGGAAGGTGGCGTCGGCGATGAAAGACCAGCCCCCTTGCAGCGCCCATTCTGCGCAATCGGCCAGTCGCTTCAAGGTTCGCTCGTTGGCATGCGCTGAATAGATGTCCAGTTGGATTGCTTTTGAATCAGCGAACTCTGTAAGACCGAAGAGGCGTTTGCGCTCCACATCTGAACGAGCGCGCACCGCAGGCAAGCTGACGGCGATGTCTGCCGAGAGCTTGGATTTACCCGACCCGGACAGACCATGCATGAGCACGAGACAAGGCTGACCACGGGACCCCATGCCCATGGATGCCGCGATGAATGACCGGTAGGCATCGCCCGACGGCAGGTCAGCGTTCTGCCCCCGCATTCTGACCACCAAGAGGCGAACGAGCGCCCGATGAATTTCGTACAGGTGAAGGAGCCTGACGCCCTCATAGTCCCCCGTGTGCTGCAGATAGGCATCCAGAAGGGCGAACGCCAACTCCTGGCAGCCGTGAACCTTCAGGTCCATGGTCAGGAACGCCAAGTCGCTCATGACGTCCACTCTGCGCAATCCATCGTCGAATTCCAGGCCATCGAACAACAGCCATCCTTCGTCTGTGCGGGCGACGTTACCCAAGTGGAGATCACCGTGGCAGTCCCTGACCATGCCGCCCAGTGCTCTTGCCTCGACCCAAGGCAAACTGCGCTTCAACTCATCGTCCACCCAGGCCCTGATGCCCTCCAAACACCGTGCATCGGCGCCGTCCAGTGGAGACCGCTGCAGCTGATCCAGAACGCTTGACAAGACGGCTCCCACGCCCTTGGCGCACGATGCCGGGCTCAACATGTCAGCGATGGGAGCCGCCTCATGGACATCAGCGATGGTCCTCGCCAGGGATGCCATGTCATCTCTTTCTACCCGCGACGCGGCTAGGAGATCCTTCAACAACGAACCCTTCGGAAGCCGCTTCATGAGCACGGCGCAATCGACCACCTCCCCGGGACCATCCCATCCGGGAAGCACATCGTCGCCATGGACTTCGATCACCCCGAGGTAGAAATGCGGAGCCCACCTTCGGTTCAGCGTCACCTCCTTCTGACAGTCCTCCCGGCGGGCCGCCAGCGTGCTGAAATCCACAAATGGAAGTTTGACGTTTTTTCTGAGCTTGTAGGCGAAGTCATCGTCGACCAGCACCCACGAGATGTGCGTTTCATGCAGCTCCACCGCATGCCCGGCCTTGCGTTCCAGCAGGCGCTGCAAACCCTGCACATGTTCAGGAGTTTGCCCAGCACGGTCCATGGTTTTCACGGGCGACGATCAGGCCATGGCCTCCAGCGCCAGCGCTATGCCTTGTCCTCCACCAATGCACAGGGCCACCACGCCGCGCCGAAGCTTTTCACGCTGCATGGCGTGCAGCAGCCTGGTCACCAATACGGCGCCAGTAGCGCCAATGGGATGCCCGTGCGCGATGGCACCACCCTCCACATTGACGATCTCGGCCCGAAGCTCAAGCTCCTTGATGCAGGCCAACGTGACGGCAGCAAAGGCCTCGTTGATCTCATAGCGATCCACATCCTCCGGCCGCCAGCCAGCACGTGCCAAGGCCAGCCGGATGGCGGCCACCGGCCCCAAAGCGAACAAACCTGGCTCCAGCGCTGTCACGCCATGCCCGGCCAGACGTGCCATGGGCCTGAGCCCAGCCTGCTCGGCCCACCCTTGCTCCGCAACGATCATGGCGGCGGCACCAGAGTTCAGACCAGGTGCGTTGCCTGCCGTGATGGTGCCGCCCTCCTTGAAGGCCGGTTTGAGCCTCGAAAGCATTTCCAAGGTCAGGTCGGCCCGGTTGTGCTCGTCTTTCTGGAACACCACCTCGGCTTTCTTGCCCGGGATGCGCACAGGCACGATCTCGGCGTCGAACTTCCCGAGCGACTGCGCGGTAGAGAAGCGTTGCTGTGAACGCAAGGCCCACTGGTCCTGCTCTTCCCTGGTGATGTGGTGCAACGACGCGACCTCTTCGGTATGCCATCCTGAATGCCTGCCACTGAAGGCGTCGTGCAGGCCATCGTGGAGCATGCTGTCCAGCAACAGTGCATCACCCATGCGCGCGCCCCACCTCCCTTGCGGCAGCAGGTAGGGCGCCCGGTCCATGTTCTCCATGCCACCAGCGACAAAGGCCTTGCCGACCCCAGCCCAGATCTCCATGGCCGAGCTGAGGATGGCCTGTGCACCTGACCCGCAAACGCGGTTGACGGTCATCGCCGGGACGTTTGCCGACAGGCCTGCGGAAATGCCCGCCTGGCGTGCCGGATTCATCTTGCCGCCCGCCTGAATCACCTGGCCCATGATCAGTCCGTCAATTTGCCGCCCTACCGGATCCAGCTTGTCCACGCAGCGTCTGACCACGAGCGCGCCGAGATCAGGCGCTGGCATGTCCTTGAGCGTGCAGCCAAAGGTCCCGATGGCGGTTCGAACTGCCTGACAGATAACCACATTGATTGAACTCATGATTTCTCCATGTACAACTGCGCAGGCTTGCGGACAACCTCTGGACAGGCGTGGCAAGCCCGCACATCGTTTTGAAAAAACCAGCGGCAGGTCTGGCGGATGCCGCAGCGAGGCAAGCCATTTGAGGGCAAGGTATGGGGCAGTGCCGCGTCAGCCACGACCTTGTCGACCAGGCTGCATCGGCCTTGGCCCCACTGGACGCAGTCTGCAGCACTGCACGGCCCCGCCACCCTCAAACGGTTCTCCAACTCGATGTGCTTTTCTTGGAAAGACATCACCAGGTCCCGCGTCAGAGGAATGCTGGGAGAGATGTAGGCGATCTGCCCACCAGCCTGTACCACGCCAATGATCGCGGCGCCGGGCTCAGGTGGAGCGTTCGGACAAGTCAGTTGCTTTGCAAGCGCCACGGTGCCTCCGAGTCAATGGCCAAGCTTCACGCCTTTGGCCAGCTCGGCCACCTCGGCAGCCGTGGCCGCGAAGATCAGCCGTCCGCCATTGATCGGTCCATGCCCTCCTCCGAACGCACCCCACACCTTGCCCTTCGCCAGCACTTGCGCTGGAGCCGATGTTGCACCGCCCGGAGCCGCACCAACCTGAGACGTGGAACCCAACAAAGCATGACTGACAGCCGCCGCGATGGCGTTAGACACCATGGCCTTCTGCTCGTCGTTCAGATCAACCCCCGACACGACATACTCGAATTTGCTTGTGGACATGTGAGAACCTTTGCTTGATGAGAAATCTGGTCACCCCGGCTGGGGCTTTGCACAATCGGCAACGCGATTTGCTGCCGTGTTTTCATTGTTTTAAATCCGCAGCCGCGTGCCTTGATGTGAATCAACTCAAGACCAGAACCGGGGGACCTTGTCGATCTCGTGGAGAGCCGTCTGACACGCCTTCGTTGCTTGATCCCGGCCGGCGGAAAGCCAGCCGACGGCGAACCAGGCATGCGCATCTGTCTTCGCAAGCCTGCGCCACGCGGTCAACCCCATGATGCGGTCGTTGTATGCGCCCAGAGCATCTTGTGCGGGGCGCAGGGCTTCGAGGTAGCGATCGACCTTGCCTCGTTTGAAAAGCGGCCTGGCGAACTCGCTCAGATAGCGCAACCGCTTCAATCGCTTTCGAGCCCGATGCTGCCGAGCTTCGGGCAGCGATGCAAAGCGCTTCCCGTCGGACAAGACCTTGCGGTGCAGTGTTTCAAGGCGCCGCTTCAGCAACTTGCGCAAAGGCTGGGCCTGCACGGATGGCGTGGTTGATGGGCAGACGCTGAAGAACAGCAAGTCAATCAGCACGGTTTGGAAATCCGGGGCGCGAACGGCATCGCGCAACACCGATGCGGTTGGCTGCAAGGCAGGTCTGGTCAAGCACTCGGGCGCGCCTGCCTCCTGCATCTTCCTTTGAAGCTCGCCAAGCAGATCCTGATCCCGCTGAGCACCAAGCTTGCGAAAGACCCTTGCCAGAGAAACCTGCCAAGCGGGATTCACGCCGTCGCACGAAGAACCGACTTCCGTCAGCAAAGTCCGCAGCCGCCTGATCCCAACTCGCAATTGGTGAATCTGCTCCCCCTCACACTGCTGATTGGCGAACTCGCGTGTGTTGCGCAGGATGTGCTCCAGGCCATTCCTGACCATGGCTTGAAACTGCTGAGGGGTATCACCAGCCACATCCAACCTGACGGGGTCGGCCAATGAAGCGATGGGCGACCTTGATGAGCCGATGAGGTTCAGTCCTCTCATCGCCGGGTCGGCCATGCCTAGGCACATGCCGTGGTCATGCACGAGGCGCCGGGCCAGCGCAAACATGTGCTCAAGTCCATCGCTCGAATCCAGCTTCATGACGACTTCACACCACGGCCATGCAGTGCCCTGAGCACGGATGATGCCCATGTCCACCAGGATCCGAAAGCGACCCTGCCCGGCCTCCATGTCTTGCATGCGGCGGTCGCACGTCACCACAAACTGTTCGATCAAGGTGGGCGCTGGCTCACCTGCACGCCAGTGGAGGGCCCTTTTCAATGCGTGAGTGGCGAGCTTTGACCGGTGCCTTTCAAGGTCTGCGGCGGGGACATCCTTCCCGTTGTGCTCCTGAAGGAGCACAAGATCGATGGGCGCTTTGCTCGTCCAGCCATCAGACAAGCTCAGGGTCTGGCGCCAGGCGCCATCTTCGAAAACCAACGCCAGCAGCAAACCCTTGGCGGCCAGTTGCCTGGCCGCCGTGTCGAAGTAGCACGCCCGGTGCGAAGTCTTGGGCACGAGGTCCAATGCCAGTGCCTGAAGCAGGCTGTTTTTATGGACGGCAGCAGCCGCGAGTTTGAGCTCCATCTCAAACATTTCCCTGCATTGATTCAGCATGACAGTTTTTGATGGCAATTTGGCAAGGCTCTCAACGTCGGGGGCAGAGTGGAATTCGTTCTGTAGGCAGTCAAACTTTTCAGCCCGGATTTCCAGGCTTGCATATGGATCTTTTCAAACTCCGACAAGGGTAGATCCTCGGGAACATTGACCGTCTTGGAAATTCCCCCATCCACGAAGGGCGCGATGGCACCGACCATGGCCACGTGGTCAGCTGGCGCCACTTCGTGGGCCGTCACGAAAGCGGGTGGTAACGCCGCTTCAATCCCTTTGACCCGCCGGTAAAGGCGCCAGGCATGATCCTCCACCGTCAAGAGGTGCGTACTTCCATCGTCACCTCGCACGTTGCGCTGCATCTGCCAGGCAAACACAGGCTCAATGCCACTGCTCACGTTGTCGCACATGGCAAGGCTGATCGACCCAGCCGGTGCCACAGCCAGCAAATGGGAATGACGCAGGCCGTGATGACGCACGGCATCCTGAATGTCGTTTGGCAATCGGGACGAGAAGTGAGGGGCCCTCAGAAATTCGTCGGCTTGAAACAGCGGGAAGGCACCACGCTCGGCGGCCAGATTCGAAGATGCTGTATAGGCGGTGTCTCTCATTGTTCTCATCCACCGAGCAACCTCTTGGCGCGCCTGCGCGGTGTCGTAACGCAGTCCCAGCATCACCAGCGCATCACCCAGCCCTGTGATGCCAAGACCGATGCGCCTCTTGAGCCGTGCCTCCGCCATTTGAGCGTTCAAGGGCCAGTCGGTCAGGTCCAGGACGTTGTCCAGCAAGCGAACCGCCACTTTGACCAGTTCCGCCATGCCAGACTGGTTGAAACGGGCATCGGGCTGGAACGGATCAAGCACCAACCGGGTCAGGTCAAGGGAGGCGAGGCAGCAAGCCCCATAGGGCGGCAAAGGCTGTTCGGCGCAGGGGTTGGTGGCACTGATCTGCTCACAAAAAGAAAGATTGTTGTCTTCATTGATGCGATCAATGAACAGCAAACCAGGTTCCCCATGGTCATAGGACGACTCCATGATGGCCTGCCACAACACACGAGCGCGCACAATGCGATCGGCCCACAGGCCACTTTCACTTGGAAAGTCCTGCCTGCCTCCCCTGGGTTCTGATGCGTGCAACAACTCGATGCAAGCATCCGCCTCAACAGCCCGCATGAAGGCATCGGAGACCGCCACCGAGAGATTGAATGTCGGCAATTCCGCCGCGTCCTTGGCATGGACGAACGACAGGATGTCGGGGTGATCGCAACGCAGCACGCCCATTTGTGCCCCCGGTCGAACCCGGCCACGGCTCAATGTGCCACAGGCGTCGTCCAGCTCGCGCATGGCCTTCAACAAAGAAGCGGATGGCGCCAGCCCGGAGAAGTCGTACCCGACTCCGCCGCCCATGCGCAAGGTGGTCAAGGCATCGGCCATCGTGGCTCCCAAGCCCGACGGCTCCTTGATCGGCAGAACGAAGCAGTTGATGAGCATGGCATGAGGAACTGCCCCCGCACCCGCCAGGATTCGCCCTGCCGGCACCAGCCCGCGGCGCAATGCCCAGAGAAACCTGTCATGCCAGCGCGTGCGCTGATCAGGCGCCTCCAGCGCACTCAGTGCGCTGGCCACCCGGCCTAGAACATGATCCACGCAGAACTCTCCGGCCTGCGTATACCGGCGAAGCAGAACATCTCTGCACACCGCCTGTTCGGAAAGATGACATGGCATTGCAAAGCTCCTTGGTTTGCGTGACATGCCCACAGGTCAGTACATGTGTTGCCCGCCGTTGATCGCCAGATTTGCACCAGTCACGAACGCCGCGCCATCGGACGCCAGATAGGAGACCAGCTGAGCGACTTCGGCCGGCTGCCCCAGGCGCCCCACTGGAATCTCGGGCAGGATGCGCTCGTTCATCACTTGTTCAGGAACTTTCGCAACCATGTTTGTGCGCAAGTAGCCCGGCGACACGGTGTTCACCGTGATGTTCTTTTTGGCGAACTCCAACGCAAGTGTCTTTGTGAAGCCATGGATTCCCGCCTTCGACGCCGCATAGTTCGCCTGACCAAAGGCGCCTCGCTGACCATTCACCGACGAGATGTTGATCACCCGACCCCAACCCAGCGTGATCATGTCTTCGATCACCTGCTTGGTCATGTTGAACACCGAATCGAGGTTGGTGCGCAAGACGGTGTCCCAAACCTCAGGGCCCATCTTTCTGAACGACGCATCGCTCGTGATGCCAGCGTTGTTGACCAACACGGACACTGGTCCATGATCCGCACGGATCTTCGCCACCGCGTCCTGGCAAGACTGGAAATGCTTCACATCCACTTCCACCGACCCAAAGCCATAACCATCTGCCACCTGGCGTTCAAGCCATGCCGTCACACGATCGTTGGCGGGTGAATGCAGTGCTACCACTTTGAAACCATCGTCCGCCAGACGACGACAGATGGCCTCTCCCAAGCCACCCATGCCGCCCGTGACAGCGGCTATCTTTGCACTCGACATGTCGGCTCCTTCCAGCCCGTCTGAAGCTACTTTGATTGCTCGCGTGCAGCCTGGCATGCTGCGCATCGAGAAGCAGCCGGTTGCACCAGCAAACGTTGAAGCCCGATATCCGCCCCGCAGTCCAGGCAACCGCCATACGTGCCGGTATCCAGGCGATGCAAGGCGGCTTTGACCAAGCCGATCTCCTCCATGTCGCGCCGCTCTTGCGCCTCGTCGATTTCGCCAGTCTGGGCGCGCACGGCTTCATCTTGACGATCCCGCACCTCGCTTGGCTCAACGGAGACGGCCGTGTCATGAACCTGCGCTGCATTGATATCCGACTCCAATTCATGCAGGCGGTAGGTCAAGAGACTGCGCAAGGTTGTCAAATGATTTTGGGTGGGCAGATCCATCTTCAAGTTCCGTTCGGCACAAGCCATTGGTCACTGATAAGGCGCCATTTTTTGCCGGGCAGAGGCCATCGGACTTGATCAATGTCAGCTCAAAGTCACTTGCGGGCTGGCCATGGCGAAGCCCCGCCCGCGCCGCGCCTTTAAACCCGACGCGCCACCACACGCCCACCATCTCGCACCGTTGCCGGTGGGTAGACGATCACGGTGGCGCCTGCAGGCAAACCGCCTTTGACCAATGCCTCGCGGCCATTGCCGTCGCCAATCTTGACCCGCGTCAGCCGCGCCCGGCCGCCATCCTTGACGAAGACCGCCATGTCACCCTGATCGCCGGGCATGGGAAACACCGCGGCCAGAGGCACCTTGATCGCCCTGTCCAAGGCCACCGTCACCAGCCTCACGCTCACCCTGAAGCCGTCGCCCAGGCCCTGCCACCGAGCATCCGGTCCGCTCAGATCAATCAGCACGCGCACGCGCTGCTCCTCCACGCCCAGCGCCGACACCTTGGTGAAGGCCGATGGCTCCACCAGCCTCACTCGGCCCTGCAGCACACCTTCACCGCCCCAACGGTCAATGTGGACAAGGCCACCAGGCCGCAGGCGGATGGCATCGGTGGTGAGGCATTCGGCAACGATCTCCAGTGATCGGGTATCGCCCACTTCCAGCAGCGGTGTGCCAAGCGACACCATGGCTTCACTCGACTGGATCACCTTGAGAACCCGGCCCTCAATCGGTGCCCGCACGATGAAGGGCCTGCTGCCACCGGCCGCTTCCGCCTCCCGCACCCTCATGAGCGCCGCGCGCGCCTGTTCCGCTTCGTGCTGCGCAACCTGCAGATCCAATTCCGCCGTTCTGCGGTCCTCCTGCGCCGCCTGGGCGGCCAGTCGGTCGGTGTTCAACTTGGCTGGCGGTATGAAGCCTTGCATGCCAAGTTGCTCGCTGCGGAGCACTTCGTCATCCGCCTTCCTGGTCGACACGATCGCCAGCGCGATGCGAGCCTTCGCGCGCTGAACCTGGGCTTGTGCGGCATCCAGCCTTGCCCTGTGTTCGGCCCGGGTGCGGTCGTCCAGCATGGCGGGCAGTCCGGGGCTGAGTATCGCCAAGGTGTCGCCGATGTGGACATGGTCGCCTTCCTTCAGCGGGATGCGGGCAAGCCGACCTGCCACGGGGGCCGAGACCGTGTAGCGGTCGCGCAGCCTTGTCCGGGCGTCCTCTTCTATGCTGGCTTCGAAAGGCCCGACCTTCACCGTGTCGACCTCCACTTCGACCGGCCTGGGCGCAAATGCCCAAACCAATGCACCGCCCACCAGCGCCACCACCAAGGCGCCATATGCCCAGGTCTTCGTTTTCATGACTCAATCCCTCGTCTTCAAGGCGGACACCATGTCCAGCCTGTCGATTCGCCGCCGCACGACCCATGCGCTCACCGCGCCGGCCACCAGCACGCACAGACACGACCAGGCGTAGGTCGCCGGCGAAATCACCACCGGAAACTGGAACTGGTCCGACCTCAGCAGCCGTGTCACCAGTTGGGTGAGTCCCCACCCGAGGCCCATGCCCAGAGGCAACGCCAGGGCCGTGACAATGGCCAGCTCGCCGAGCAGCAAGGCCGCCACTTCGCCCCGCGTGAAGCCGAGGACCCTCAGGCTGGCCATCTCCCAGGCCCGTTCGGACAAGGCGATGCGCGCGTTGTTGTAGACCACGCCCACGGCGATCACACTCGCGAAGACGGTGAGAACGCTGCTCATGATGCGCACGTTCCGGGCACTGATCTCTTCCATGTTGCGCAGCATCGTGCCCTTGCTCCAGGCTCCGGCCACGCGGGGCAGCGCCTTGCTCGCCTCCAGCACCTCGGCCTCCCGGCCGGGTTCGATCGACAGGACATACCCCGTGCCGATGTTGCCTTCCCCCAGCAGCCGGTTGAGGGCATCGCGGTCCATGTAGGCGTTCAAGCCCATCATCTCGCGCACCGTCGCGCCGACAGGCAGCACCACTGTGCCGGCGCGGCCCTCGATCACCTCCACCTGGACCGGGTCCCCGACCCTCAGCCCGAGTTTTTCCGCCAGCCTGTCCGTCAGCACCAGCCCCCGGCCCTCCAGAAGAGTCTGGCGCAGGTCCATGTCGATGACGCGGTAGAGTTCCGGCCTGGCCGCGTAGCCGCGGATCATTCCGCGTTCACGACGATGTCCATTGACGAAGTTGACCGACACGAAACGGGTGGATTCCACCGACCTGACACCAGGCAACCTTGCCAGCTCAAGCCGCACCGAGTCGTCCAGCGGATCGGCAGACCAGACCGTCACGTCCCCTCGCAGGCTCAAGGTGAACTGAGCATCCACCACGTGAGCGATCGCGTCACGCAGGAAGTTTCCCATCACGATGATGGCCACGGCCACCGCCACGCCACCCACGGAAAGTGCCGTCCGCCACGGGCGGCGTTCCATGTTGCGAACGATCATCTTCACCGATGGCGGCATCCCGCGCAGGCCGATCGTCTCCATCAAGGTGCGACGGTAGTGACCCGGCGCAGGTGGCCGCATGGCTTCGGCCGGCGCCAGCCTGACGATGGACAGGACGGCGTTCATCGCCCCCGCGACGGCGGTCACCACGGCCACCACCACGCTGATCATGACCAGCGACGGCGCCAGTCGGTGCTCGAAACGGGCGAAATGAAAGAGCTCTGAGTAAAGGTGGGTGAAGGCCTCGCCCAGCCGGTCTCCCACGCCCAGGCCAAGAACGAGCCCCGCCACAACGATGAGCAGCACCAGCTTGAGATAGTGCAAGGCGATCGCCGCATCGCCATAGCCAAGCGCCTTCAACGCGGCAATCTGCTCACGTTGCGTGGCCACCAGGCGCGAGACCACCACATTGAACAGAAAGGCGGCCACGCCCAGGAAGATGATTGGCAGCACCGTGCCCAGGACACGCTGTTCCTTGATCTCGTTGTCCAGCATGGCGTGCGAGGTCTGATTGACCCGCCCGATGACCTCCCGGGCACCGTAGGGCGCCAGTACCCGCCTCGCCGCCTCGGTGGCCACCGGCAACGACGCCCCTGGTGCCAGCTTGAGCGCCACGCGCGTGAATGCCCCATCCATGCCGTAGGCGCCCGAAAGGATGTCCTGGTCCATCCAGAAGATGCCATAGCCGCGCACATCCGGCATCCCCCACAGGCCTGCGAAGATGAACTCGGGCGACACGGCATGGCCCACCACCACCAATCTTCTTCGCCGGCCATTGAGCGTGGCAAAGAACTCGTCGCCAGGCTCAAGGCGGCGTGCCTGGGCGAAGCCTTGGGACACAAGCACCTCGATGTCGCCATGCGCCTGCGCTCCATGATGGGCTAATGCCCTGCCATGGGTCACCGTGATGCGGTTCATGCGCTGGGGATTGCGCAGGTCTATGCCGATCATCTGACCGATGACCGGATCACTCACCAGTGGCAATTCCACCCGCACGATTTCCTCCAGCGTGGTCTGAACGTCGGCAACCCCTTGCACCTCGCGAAGCGATTCCTCGACCGCGCGGGGCGCACGCTTCACACTGGCGAAAACATCGGCGAACCGCCCCTCCGCGTAAAAGCGATCCCGTGCCAGCGCCAGCGAATCGACCGCCGACAGGCTGGTCACGAAACCCGCGATGCCGCTGGCCACCACCAGGGCGATCGTGATGCCCTGCGCCCACATGCGGCGCAAATCGCGCAGCAGCTTGCGGTCCAGCGCCTTCACGGTGATCCCCCAGTGAAGCGAAAGCGAGAATGGCTCACCATGTCAACTCCGATGGTGAGACCTTGTGCGCGTTGGTCTCGATTCGCTGGACGCGCCCGTCTCCCAGGTAGACCACGCGATCGGCCATCTTGGCAATGGCCGCGTTGTGGGTGATGACGATGGACGTGGTGCCGAATGCACGGTTGACGTGCTCCAGGACCTCCAGAACAAGCTTGCCTGTCTGATAGTCCAGCGCCCCCGTGGGCTCGTCGCACAAGAGAACATCCGGCCGTTTGACGATGGCCCGTGCGATCGCGACCCGCTGCTGCTCACCTCCGGACAACTGAGAGGGAAAGTGGTCACGCCTGGGGGCCAGGCCCACACGATCGACCGCCTCATCAACAGGCATGGGGTCTTCCACGATGTCCGTCACCAGCGCAACGTTCTCCCGCACCGTCAGGCTCGGGATCAGGTTGTAGAACTGGAAGACAAAGCCAATGTGGCGCCTGCGGTAAGCCGTCAGCTCATCCTCGCTCGCCCGACTCAGGTCATGGCCACCAAACCAGACTTCGCCCCGCGTTGGCACGTCGAGTCCACCAAGTATGTTGAGGAGCGTCGACTTTCCGCTGCCTGAAGGACCAAGCAGCACAATGAATTCACCCCGGAATATGGTGAGGTCCACATCGGTCAATGCTTTGACCTGCGCAGCCCCTTCACCGTAGGTTCTGCTCAGGCCTTTGATGGCGAAGATTTTGTCGCCTGTCGGCTGGTCTGCACAGATCTGATTCATGAAGGAGCCCTGTCCTGGTCATTCAGGCTGGCTGCATGGATCGCGCCACGGGCCGGACGAGGTGAAGCACCCGACAGAGACCATCAATTGCGCATAGGCGGCCAGGGTCAAGCCCAGACGCAGCAACACCACCATGACGCCACTGTGCATGACTCGCCATCCCGACGGCTTGCGCCAAGTCAAACCGGCGTGAGGACGGTCTGGGCAGTCCCTCAGCCTGGGCTCACCGAGAAAGTCTGATGCAAAGTCGTTCCTCCAATGCACTTACCAAGCGCCTTGGCACCAACGGCAATCCCACGAGGTGCCCCGACGCTGGTTAAACTGGGGGCGACCCGAGAAGAGATCGACGAGACGCTGGGCGTTACCACCTACATGGGCGGGGGGCCCTCTTTGATGTATGCAGCCAGCGCCATCGCCGCCTTCGAGGAACTCCCCCCCTTGGCCTGAACAGCCGACCCAGCGCTTTTCCGCAGATCACCGCGCACAGCGGGGCGCTCTACTTGGCCAACATCCTCGACGGCTTCTCCTCCCGTGGTGTTGACAGGCCCTGGTTGGCACAAGCAAGGGCGGAGTTGGCCGATTCCTGCAGCAACTCGCCTGCCTCGGCATTCATATGCCGGCCTTTGACCAAAGCCTGGACGTGTTTGATGAAGATCTTCAAACCCGTCCGAGCCAAATTGGGTGAGTGCCACCAACTCAGAGCAGCCCTGCTAGCCAACAACTCACCGCTCAGAGCACGGGCCGATCGATGGTCCAGCATGCCCGCATTTTTGAACCCATCGACTTGGTCGACGATGGCCTCAATGCGCTTCAGAACAGTGAACACAGGTTGGCTGCCGGAATGGGTGGCCGGACCACCCCAGGCCCAAGCTGCCGGACCTATCCCCAAGCAGCGATCAGGGTCCGAGGCCAGCGCGACTGAACCAGAGTAATAGTCATGCGTGAACCCGGCAGAATTGCTGTAGATGGAATTGGGGATGGGGGCGGCATTGGTCTCGTCTTCCCAAACATAAGGCGGTTTCCCGCGGCAGTTCACATACTGGCCTGGCTCAGCATGGTTGTTGACGGATGGCATGGATGTGACTTGCAATGCTTGAAAGTAAGACAGGATGGAATGCCCCCATTCGTGCTTGTAGACATTGCGATGCCCGTTGACACCGGCATACTCGACGCTCATGGTCACATAGGTCTGCCCCAGGCCTCGATCAGGCGTGAGCCCGGCAGCTGCACCAATCCAAAGCGATTCTCCTGTGGCCTGATCCCGGACCCGCGGCTCCCAAATGACAATGACCGAGTCGAAAGAAGGATCCAGATCCATCGTCACATCACCTTGCGCCGGCCACCATCCATCAAGAACGCGCGATAAAGACCTCAGGGGCTGCGATGCCCGACGGACAGTGACAGAAGGCAGCATGTTGCCGCTGCTCAGTGCGGGAATATCCTTTTCAACAAATAGCTTGGCCTGGGCTTCAGTCTCGTCGAGTTCTGCCGGCGATGTCTGACCTGTCACATGCCGATTGATGCCTTTGGCATCCGTGAAGCTGAAGTCCGTCTGGGGGTATATGAGCACCAGGATTTTCCAGCGAGGATGAGGCGTGTCGGCCAATCTCGGAACCAGCGAAAGATCGTCATACCACGCCGTGCCGGTGGCCAGCCCACCCCAAAAACCCAATCTCGGAGCAATCAACAAAGGGCTTGTGTCCGAGATGAACGTCATCCCCACCTGATGCCATGGCGTTGTGCCCAGTGTTGGTGGTGGTTGGTCCCAACGCCCGAGCGATGAAATGGTCGCGCCGGGGCTGCTTGGATCCACGCGCTTGACTTGGTGCGAGCGGATCCAACCACTCAAGAATACCGGCGTATTGACCGGTGCAATCACAGACTGAAGCCAGTTGGCATCGTCAGGGTTGCCCGCATCGATGCGCACGCTGCGCCGACCTTGGTGCGCCGTGGTGCTATCCCAGGTGCCCACGCCTGTGCCCGACCAGGATTCGAAATACCAGTGGTCTGGGTTACCGCCAACTGCGGCCGGACCGTGCTCAAAGCCAGGATTTGGGATCAGGTTGGCTGGGGCTTTGCAGACCGGCGTTGCCGCGGCATTGGCGAGAAAACCCATGGCACCCAGTGCGGACCAGATCAGAAGGCAGACCCGATGCACAAAAGATGTTGAATTCACTGTCATGGCGGCCTCCTGGTGTTGCGGTTAGTCAGCGCATGCTAGGCCGACCACCAGGCGCTGATTTGATATCCATCAAATGCCTGAACTTCCACGATCCTCACGGAATGCGATCTACCAGATCTTCTTCACAGCGAACCGCGGTTTACCATCCAATCGGCCGTCTGGAAAAAGGATTTCTCCAGACGCTCGGCCAAGACCGGGTCGACCTCGACCTCTTTCATGGCCTGGAACATGCACGCCAGCCACTGGTCGCGCTCCAGGATGCCGATGGAAAAAGGCAGGTGCCGGGCACGCAGGCGCGGGTGGCCGAACTGCTCGACGTACAGATCGGGGCCGCCCAGCCAACCGCTCAGAAACCAGTACAGCTTGTCGCGGGCACCGGCCAGGGTACTGCCGTGGGCCTGGCGCAGCTCTTTGTAGGCTGGTTCCAGGTCCATCAGGTCATAGAAGCGGTCAACGAGGGCGCGCACCTTGGCATCGCCGCCCATCACTTCGTAGGGGGTCGGGGCTTCAGCAGTCACCGGGGTGTGAGCTTGGTGGCGATTTGGACAATGCCTTGGGCGGCAGGGCTGCCGGGCATCAATTCCATCAGCAACTGGCGCTTCTGGATGGCCTGGCGCACAGCCGGGTCGGACGGCACCTCGCCCAGGAAGTTGAGCTTGGGCACCACACCATTGGCGCCTTGCACAAAGCGGTCCACCACCGTCTGCAATTGGGTGCAGATGGCGCGGCCTTCACCGGCACGGCTGACCTGGTTGACCACCAGGTGCAGATTCTCGCGCGACTGCTGCGACGACAGCACCTTGATGGTGGCGTAGGCATCGGTCATGGAGGTGGGTTCGGGCGTGGCGACCACGATGATCTCGTGGGCCAGGGACACGGCATACAGCACCACATCAGAGATGCCCGCGCCAGTGTCGATGATCAGCACGTCAAAGCGCGGCGACACCGTCTCGATGATGTGCTGCAACTGGTCGCGCACTTCGGGTGTCAGGCGGGAGTATTCAACCAGGCCGGAGCCGGCCAGCAGCACCGAGAAGCCGCCGGGCGCGGGCAGGATGGCTTCTTCCAGTTGGGCCTTGCCGGTGAACACATCGTGCAGCGTGATCTTGGGGTACAGGTTCAGCACCACGTCCAGGTTGGCCAAGCCCAGGTCGGCGTCCAGCACCAGCACGCGCAAGCCTTGGCGGGCCAATGCGGCGGCCAGGTTGGCGCTGACGAAGGTTTTGCCGACGCCGCCTTTGCCGCTGGTGACCGCCAGGGTGCGGGCCAGGCGCGGCGTGGCGACCGGCCTGGACGTTTCAGGGTTGGAAGTGGGGCTGGACATGGTGACCGTCATTCCGTGGTTTCGGCACAAAGTCGATGGGACCTGAGTCGTCGATGAAGCCGGATTGCGCAAATCCGGCAAATAACAAACTTTTCTCTTCGGCGCTGACGACCGTGAGCGGTGGCATGTCGAGGCAGGTGCGGTTGCGCCCTTCGGTCTTGGCGCGGTAGAGCTGCTGGTCGGCACGCTCGCACCACAGCGTGGCCGATGAGCGCACCCACTGAGGTGCGAAGGCGCCCCCGATGCTGATCGTGATCGACAGCTCGTGTCCACCAACCACCACCACGGGCGATGTGGCCACTTTGTGGCGCACGCGCTCGGCCACGGTCTGGCCGAAAGCGGGCGGGCAATTGGGCAGGATGATGGCGAATTCTTCGCCGCCGATGCGGGCCACGGTGTCCATCGGGCGCACGCAATCTTGCAGAGAAGCGGCCACCGACTGGATGACCACATCGCCAGCCGCATGACCGTGGGTGTCGTTCACCTTCTTGAAATGGTCGATGTCGACCAAGAGCAGCAAGGCGGGTTCGCCAATGCGGGCGACACGGTCGACCTCGCGGCCGATGGCGGCCTCGAACAAGCGCCGGTTGGACAGGCCCGTGAGCGCATCGCGGCTGGAAATCTCGCACAAGCCATCAATGACCGACTGCAGCCAAGGCTGCGAGCCCAGCGGCAGACCTTCGGGCAGGCCCCAGCCGGCCTGGGCCAGCAGGCTCAACGCAGGCTCCAGCCTCATGCCCGAGCAAAACGAGTCTTCCAGGGCGACTAAAGGGGCGAAGTTGGAAATGATGGGCGGCTCCATGCCTGCTAAGAGATCCATGGAGCAGTCTATCAGGACGCCTTGGGCCGATGGGCCAATGAGACACGGTTTCCCAGCCCAACTTCACGGCTTGGACGTTGTTACCCGGCCCCAGCCTCAAGCCTGCGTCCGCTTGGCCGATATCAAGTCGGGGACTCCTGCGGGTCGCCAAACGGTTCACGTAACTTGCAATGAGTGCCTCAATGTCGGATTCCATGGGTTTGGTCACTGACCGCGAGTTTTCTTTCAATGCGAAAGATTTCTCCCGTGTGCGTTCGCTGATCTACCAGCGCGCCGGCATCAGCCTGCATGACGGAAAGCAGGCCATGGTGTACAGCCGCCTGTCGCGCCGCCTGCGCGACACGGGCTACAACTCTTTCGAGCAGTACCTGCAGTGGCTCGAAAGTGCCTCCGGCACGTCCGCTCAGCAAGAGTGGCAGGAGTTCGTGAACTGCCTCACGACCAACCTCACCTCGTTTTTCCGCGAAGAACACCATTTCCAGGTGCTGGCCGAATGGCTCAGCGCCCGTGGGCCGCAGCCCACCCGCATCTGGTGCTGTGCCTCGTCGACCGGCGAGGAGCCCTACTCCCTGGCCATGACCGTGGCCGAGACGGTGGGCCTGCACGCCCCCGTGAAAATCATCGCCAGCGACATCGACACCAATGTGCTGACCACCGCTTCGCGCGGCGCCTACGACGCTGGTGCACGCGGCCTGAGCCCGCAACGCCTGCGCCAGCACTTCCTGAAGGGCAAGGCGACCAACGCAGGCCAGATCCGCGTCAAGCCGGAGCTGGCGGCCATGGTCGAGTTCAAGCCTTTCAACCTGATGCAGGAACAGTGGCAGCTGGGGGAACCCTTCGACATCGTGTTCTGCCGCAATGTGATGATTTATTTTGACGCGCCGACCCAGCGCAAGGTGCTTGAGCGCATCCACCGGGTCATGAAACCCAAAGGCAAATTGTTCGTGGGTCACTCGGAAAATTTCACCGAATCGCGCGACCTCTTCCTCTTGCGGGGCAAGACGGTCTACGACAAGGTTTGATGGATTCACCATGATGAGCACGACTCCAGCCAGCGCTCTGCGCTCCGGCACCCCGCCTCCCGGCTTCGCGGCCGGTCTGGGTGCCGCCGCCGTCCGCAAGGATCGCCTGAGCGCCCTCAAGGCGCGCAGCCCCAAACTGGGCGAGGCTTCCTTCTTTTTTTACGATGCGCACTTCCAGAACGAGGCCGTCAAGATCCTGCCCGGCGAGTACTTCGTGTACGACGAGGACATCATCATCATGACCACGCTGGGCTCGTGCATCGCCACCTGCCTGTGGGACCGCAATGCCCGCATCGGCGGCATGAACCACTTCATGCTGCCCGACAACGGCGGTGGCGCCAGCGACTCGGGGCGTTACGGCTCCTTCGCCATGGAACTGCTGATCAACGAGATGCTGAAAATGGGCGCCTCGCGCATGACGCTGGAGGCCAAGGTGTTTGGCGGCGGCGCGGTGATCAGCGGCATGAGCAGCCTGAACGTGGGTGAGCGCAACACCAACTTCGTGATGGACTACCTCAAGACCGAACGCATCCCCATCGTCTCGAAAGACGTGATGGACATCTACCCGCGCAAGGTCTGCTTCTTTCCGCAAAGCGGCAAGGCCATGGTCAAGCGCTTGGCCGCGAGCAACCCCGATGCCATCGTGGCCCAGGAACGCCTGGCCGCCCAGAAAGCAGCTGTCCCTGCAGCAGCTGGTGGTTCGATCGATCTTTTCTGAGCTGAGAGCACAACAATGCCAAAAACACGTGTGGTGGTGGTCGACGACTCGGCCCTGGTTCGCAGCCTGTTGACAGAGATCATCAACCGCCAGCCCGACATGGAGTGCATCGGCGCGGCAGCAGATCCTCTGGTGGCGCGCGAGATGATCCGCAACCTCAACCCCGATGTGATCACGCTGGATGTGGAGATGCCCCGCATGGATGGCATCGACTTCCTGGCCAAGCTGATGCGCTTGCGGCCCATGCCCGTGGTGATGGTGTCGACGCTGACAGAGCGCGGCGCCGAGGTCACCCTCAAGGCTTTGGAGCTGGGCGCCATCGACTTCGTGGCCAAGCCCAAAATCGGCGTGGCCGATGGCTTGCGCCAATTGCAGGACGACATCACCGACAAGATCCGGATCGCCTCCAAGGCGCGCATCAACCGCCTTCATGCGCCGGCCGCAGGTGGCGCCCCAGGGACCGCCCAAGCGCACGACCCCAAGGCCGTGGCCCGGCCAGTGTCGGCCAGCCTGGGCCGCCTGTCGACCGAAAAGATCATTTTCATTGGCGCCTCCACGGGCGGCACCGAAGCCACCAAAGAGGTGCTGATCACGCTGCCGGCCGATTCGCCCGCCGTGGTCATCACCCAGCACATGCCACCGGGCTTCACACGCAATTACGCCGCGCGCCTGGATGGCTTGTGCAAGATCAGCGTGAAAGAGGCCGTGGATGGCGAACGCATCCTGCCCGGCCACGCCTACATCGCACCGGGCGGCATGCATTTGAGCGTGGAACGCTCGGGCGCCAACTACCTGGCCCGCGTGCAGGACGGCGATCCCGTCAACCGCCACAAGCCCAGCGTGGAAGTGCTGTTCAAATCGGCCGCCCGCGTGGTGGGGCCCAACGCAGTGGGCATCATGTTGACCGGCATGGGCGCCGATGGCGCCACGGCCATGCGCGAGATGCGCGATGCGGGCGCGTATTGCGTGGCCCAGGATGAGGCCAGCTGCGTGGTCTTTGGCATGCCACGCGAGGCCATCGCGGCCGGTGCCGTGCAAGAGGTGCTGCCCTTGAATAAAATCACGGGCCACCTGATGGACCACTTGCGCGCCACCGCCGGCCCGGCCCTCAGCCGCGTCTGACGCGGCCCGGACTCAGGGTCGACCCACGAAGATCATCAAGGTCGGCCCAACGCCTGGGCTGTAATTCACGGCGCTGTACACCGGCCCGAAGGCGGTGTCGGCACCCAGGTACAGGCTCATGCCCTTGCGCAGGCGCCCTGCCCCCAGATCGGCCGGGCGGTCCCATGCATTGCCCAGCTCGACACTGGTGCCTACCACCAGGCCACGGGTCAGGTACAGGTTGGCCACACGCTGCTGGTAACCCAGGCGCAAAAGCCCGATTTGCGATCCGCTGACCTGGAAGGGCTCGTAGCCCGACAGTTGCTGAAAGCCCCCCAAACCGTAGCGCGGCGTGGCCTGATCAGCACCATCCGACAGGCCCAGGCGGCCATAGACGCTCGCGGTATGCCGCCCCCATGACCATGCGCCCTGCGCCTGCGCTTCAAAGTGGCTCACGTCGCCGCTGACAGCCGCCCCACTGCCAAAGCTGCGACCCTGCATCCAGTTGCCCTCCACCCGCCAGCCGTGGGTGGGAAAGAAAGCGTGGTCCAACTGGTCGAATACGGCGCTGAGGTGCCAGCCCCGCTCGGTCCAACGCACGGGCGTGGTCGGGCCAGCGTAGGTGCTGCGGACGATTTCGGGGTCGTCGCGGTAGACCTCGTCCACCCAGCCGAGTCGGAATTCGCCCAGCTCGCGCCAGGTGGTGCCGATGTCCAGGCCCACGCTGCGCCGCCTGCGTTCCAGCTCTGCCGTCAGTGGCCCCTCGGGGTCATCGTGCAGACGCAGGCGCCGGCCTTGCAGCGACGCGGATGCCGACACAAAGCCGCGCAGGCCATCGGGCAGCTTCCAGTCCATGGGGCGGTACCACTCGGTGCCCAGGGCGGGTGATGTGCCAACCTTCAAGAAGTTGCGCCACTCACTGCCGTGCTCGTCCAGCCAATGGCGGTTGTGCACCAGCTTCAGGTTGAACAGGCTTCGGCCCCGGCTGTCGGCACTGAAGTCCAGGCCGATCTGCAGGTAATTGGGCCCCCAGGGCTTGTCTTCCAGGTCAAACACCAGCCCTTCGGCGCCTTCTGGCGTGCGCACCAGCCGGTAGTCGGCCCGCAGATAGTCGCCCGTGGCCGCCAGCCGCGTGGCATCGCGCTCGGCCTTGGCGATGTCGAAGGTGTCACCAGCCCGGCTTTCCAGGATGTCGTCACGGCTCTCGGGCTTGGTCTGCTTGCTGCCCTCAAAGCGCACGAAGCTCAAGGGTGCCGCAGGCGTGATCTTTTGCTGGCGGCGGGCCTTCCAGCGCGCGTAGTCGGCCTCGCTGAGCTTGAGGTCCTGCATGCGCAAAACCAGCGCTTCGGCCTGCCATTGGCCCAAGGCCACGAACTCGGCGCCGCGCTCAAAGTCGGCGGCGCTCAGGTTGTCCAGCGTGGGCGCGATCAGCACATCATCGGGCTTGAGGCTTTGCAGGCTGCGCTGCACGTTCTGCTCGGTCAGGATGTTGATCATCTGCGCCGTCACGCCCGTGAAGGAGTTGAGCGTGTCGCGTTTGGACAGGGGCGTGCCGATGTTGACCACGATGAGGCGCTGAGCGCCCATGTCGCGGGCCACATCGACCGGTGTGTTGTTGACCAGGCCGCCATCGCCCAGGATGCGGCCATCGACCTCGACGGGGGCGAACACGCCCGGCACCGACATGCTGGAGCGCAACACCGTGGCCAGGTCGCCACTGCCCAGGATGACGGGCTTGCCGGTTTCCATGTCGGTGGCCACCGCGCGGAAGGGCGTGGGCAGTTGGTCAAAATCGGTGAACTGCCGCGAGGGCAAGGTCATGCGGCGCAGGTGCGACTCCAGGCCCCGGCTTGACACAGGCCCCAAAGGCGCCTTGAGCCCCGTGGCATCAATGCCCACCTCAAGCAGCGGCGAGACCTCGAAGTCTTGCTCCTTGCGGCGTTGCGACAGCTCGCGCCGGTCGACCCGGCTGGCGAACACATTGCCCCAATCCAGGCGCAACACCTCGGCCTCGATCTGCTCGGCAGACAGGCCGCTGGCATACAGCCCGCCCACGATGGCGCCCATGGACGTGCCCGCGATCACATCGACGGGGATGCGCTCGCGCTCCAGCACCTTGAGGACGCCCACATGGGCCAAGCCACGCGCACCGCCGCCCGACAGCACCAGGCCAATGCGGGGGCGGGTTTCTTCAGTGGGATGATCAGGTGGGCCGCCAGGCTGGGCACCGCACGTCAGCGGCACCAGCCAGGCCAGCATCCAACACCCTGTGAGTATCTGTTTTGCACAACGCTGCTTCATGCAGCGATTGTGCAGGGTGTCGGACCAGGGTCAGCGCAGACTCAGAACGAGAATTGCACGCCGCCGCTGACGGAGTTCAGCGAACCATCGCTGCCACCCACTTCAAACGACGTCAGGTCGATCGCACCAACGATCTTGACGTTCTTGGCCACGGCGTATTCGATGCCGATGCCAGCGTACAGGTTGATGGCACTGTCGGAGTCGCTGCCAGCGATACCGCTCAAATCAGAACTAACGCTGGCCAGACCCAGACGTGCAACGCCAGCCCACTTGGGAGAGAAATCCCAGCGATAAGCGCCATTGACGATCAAAGCCGAGGTGTCTACGGTGTACCAGTTGAGCGAGCCAACGTTGGTGCGGCTGGTCGTGCTGCCAAAGTTGATGTAAGCCAATTCGATCGCAACGTGGGGCGCCACGGTGAAGCCACCGTAAATCTTGAGCGCGGTGTCTTGAGTGTCACAACTCGTGCCGCCAGGGCAGTCAACGCTGAAGTTGCTGAAGCCCACCGTGCCACCCACATAAGCTTGGGCCGAAGCGGCGCCGGCGAACATCGTCATGGCTGCAAAGGCAGCAACAGACATCAATTTTTTCATTGGTCAATCCCGTGTGATCGTTGGAAGAACAGCAACATCGCTGATCCGCGGGAGTGTCGCCGCAGCAGGCGCCGGGGCAAACCGCCTGTTCCGGTGGGAATTGTCTCAAACGGTTAACGGTGCTCGAATAAACAACTGTATTGCCCACCCCATGAAAAAAAAGGGCCGCATCGCTGCGGCCCTTTTTGACTGACGTGAGCTTGTCAAACAGCTCAGGCTGGCATTTACATGCCCATGCCCATGCCGCCCATGCCACCCATGTCGTGGCCGCCGCCAGCAGGCGCTTCATCCTTGGGGGAGTCGGCAACCATGCACTCGGTCGTCAGCAACAGCGCGGCCACGGAGGCAGCGTTTTGCAGGGCCGTGCGCGTGACCTTCGTGGGATCCAGGATGCCCATTTCGATCATGTCGCCGTAGGTGCCGTTGGCAGCGTTGTAGCCGTAGTTGCCCTTGCCACCCAACACAGCATTCACCACCACGCTGGCTTCGTCGCCGGCGTTGGTCACGATGATGCGCAGGGGCTCTTCGATGGCACGCAGGATCAGCTTGATGCCAGCGTCTTGATCGGCGTTGTCGCCTTTGATCTCGCCAGCAGCTTGCTTGGCACGCAGCAGAGCCACGCCGCCACCGGCCACGATGCCTTCTTCCACCGCAGCGCGCGTGGCGTGCAGGGCGTCTTCAACGCGGGCCTTCTTTTCCTTCATTTCGACTTCGGTGGCAGCGCCAACCTTGATCACGGCAACACCGCCGGCCAGCTTGGCCACGCGCTCTTGCAGCTTTTCACGGTCGTAGTCGCTGGTCGCTTCTTCGATCTGGATGCGCACTTGCTTGACACGGGCTTCGATGTCGGCAGCTTCGCCAGCGCCATCGATGATGATCGTGTTTTCCTTGCCCACTTCGATGCGCTTGGCTTGGCCCAGGTCGGCCAAAGTGACCTTGTCCAGAGACATGCCGACTTCTTCAGCGATGACCTTGCCGCCCGTCAGGATGGCGATGTCTTCCAGCATGGCCTTGCGGCGGTCGCCGAAGCCAGGAGCCTTCACAGCCACAACCTTCAGGATGCCGCGGATGGTGTTGACCACCAGGGTGGCCAGTGCTTCGCCGTCAACTTCTTCAGCGACGATCAACAGAGGGCGGCCAGCCTTGGCGACTTGCTCCAGCGTGGGCAGCAGGTCACGGATGTTGGAGATCTTCTTGTCGTACAGCAGCACGAAAGGGTTGTCCAACAGGGCGGCTTGCTTCTCAGGGTTGTTGATGAAGTAAGGCGACAGGTAGCCGCGGTCGAACTGCATGCCTTCGACGACGTCCAGCTCGTTGGCCAGGCTCTTGCCGTCTTCAACAGTGATCACGCCTTCCTTGCCGACCTTGTCCATCGCGCTGGCGATGATCTCGCCGACGTCAGCGTCGGAGTTGGCCGAGATGGTGCCGACCTGGGCGATCTCTTTGGACGTGGTGGTGGGCTTGGATTGCTTCTTCAGCTCGGCAACCAGGGCCGTCACGGCCTTGTCGATGCCGCGCTTGAGGTCCATCGGGTTCATGCCGGCGGCCACGTACTTCATGCCTTCGCGCACGATGGCTTGGGCCAGCACGGTGGCGGTGGTGGTGCCGTCACCAGCGTTGTCGGAAGTCTTCGAGGCCACTTCCTTGACGAGCTGGGCGCCCATGTTCTGGAGCTTGTCTTTCAGCTCGATTTCCTTGGCCACGGACACACCGTCCTTGGTCACGGTGGGGGCGCCGAACGAGCGCTCAAGCACCACGTTGCGGCCCTTGGGGCCCAGGGTCACCTTGACCGCGTTGGCCAGGATGTTCACGCCTTCGACCATGCGGGCGCGGGCTTCACCGCCGAAAACGACGTCTTTAGCTGCCATTTGGAATTCTCCGGAAATACTTGATAAATGAGGGGGATGTGCGGGAGAAGAAGGATTACTTCTCGACCACGGCGAAGAGGTCTTCTTCGCGCATCACGAGCAGTTCGTCGCCATCGACCTTGACGGTCTGGCCGCTGTACTTGCCAAACAGAACGCGGTCACCGACCTTGACGTTCAGGGTGACGAAGTCGCCCTTGTCGCTGCGCTTGCCAGGGCCCACGGCCAGGACTTCGCCTTGGTCAGGCTTTTCAGCGGCGTTGTCAGGAATGATGATGCCGGAATTGGTCTTGGTTTCTTGTTCCAGGCGCTTGACGATCACGCGATCGTGCAAAGGACGAAGTTTCATCTTATCTCCAGTCTGATCAGACAACGGTTTTTGACATTGGGCTGCAGCGTGAGTGATTACTCACATTGCAACGGCTCGAATGGGCAACCTTGCAGGTTGTTAGCACTCAAGCCTAACGAGTGCTAAACCTATTATAGGGACACGGGGCCAGGTTTCAAGAGGCCACCGCACGAGTGCCGGTGAGTTTTTGCTTTTCAGCGGCCACTGGCGTTGAAGCGCTGCCTCGCCAAAGTTCGTCTTGTCATGTCTGAGCGGAAACCCTTGAACTTGCCGGCCCCGAGAAGCAATGTCCGGCGAGGGTAATGACATAACCGTTGCGCGCCCGAATACTTTCGAAGGCCAGTGAATCAACCCGACATCGCCGAAAGGAATTCCATGATCCCCATTTCAAGACTCATGTTCCAAGCAGTTCTGATACTGACCATGTGCATGGGGGCGTCCCACGCGCAACAAAGCCCCCGCGCCGTGGTCAATGCGTATATCGAGGCGTACAACCGAAACGATGTCAATGCAGCTCGACAATTGGTCGCCCCGGACTTTGTGCGCTACTCGAATCTGACCAAGCAATGGGAGCCCATGCCGGTGGACAAGTGGGCACAGATGTGGGCCAGCTTTGGCGTGGCGTTTCCTGATTTCCGTTGGGAGGTTCAGTCGATGGCAGAGCAGGAAAACATCGTGGTGGTAGAGGTGATCGAAAGGGGCACTTTCATGAACGCCTGGGTATTGCCCAACAAGTACAGAATTCGGCCCACTGGCAAGGCCTATGAGTCGCACAACGCCATCGCCTTTTATGTGGAGCATGGGCTGATTCAGAAGTACCACCAGTACGCAGGGCTGGGCTTCTTGCAAGTGGGATTGAGCCCCTTCGACCTTCTGGCCATCCTTTATACGGGTCTCTAAACTGAGCCTCATCAAGCAGCACCCCAGGCCATGCCCAACCATGCGCGTCACTCGCATCTCAAGACAAACTCTGTTGGTGACCGAGACCATGCTGGCTGCCATAGGGATTCAGCTGAAGGACCTTCCGCGTCTTCAGGAACGAACCTTCGGCGCAGCCCCTGATGATTGGGTGTCCTCAACCTTGCTCGACGAGATGTACCAAGCCGCGCTTCACATCACGGGGCGGACCGAGTTGGGCTTGCTGATGGCATCGTCACCAGCAGTGGCTCGCCATGGCCTTTTCCTCATGTTGGTCGCGCATGCACCAAACCTCGGTCAAGCGCTTGGGAACCTGCTGACTTTCTCCGCGTTGAGCCAGGAGACTTGCGAGCTGTCGGTCACCGACGCTGACGATTCCCGGTTGGCGATCCGGCTCATGCCCAATCATGTCAGCCCTTGGGGCATGGTATGTCGGGTGGATTTTTTGATGCGGGGCCTTGTCCAGTTGATTCGGTTGGCGGACTATCAATGGCAGGGGATTGCGAGCATCCGCCTCGCATTTCCGCCACCCCCGCATGCGCATCTCTATCCTCAGTATCTTGGTCGAATCCCGCAGTTCGATGCACCGTTCAATGAGATTGTCTTGGACCGCCATGTCATGGCCTATCCCATGCCCATGGCTGATCCGGTGCAGTACAGCGAAGCGCTGGCGCGCGCGCATGTGGCTCTGGCTGAACTCAAAATAAGGCGCGGCCTGATCGGCCAGGTCGAAACCATGCTTTTGCAAAACCTGTCCCAGCCACCCGATAGCGCAAAGATGGCCGCACTGCTTCGCATGACCGACCGCACTTTACGCCGCCAGTTGGCCGCCCTCGGGACGAGTTACTTGACGGTACTGGCGCAGTGCCAGAAAACCAAAGCCTGCACCTTGCTGGCGTCAGGCGAACACAGCGTCCAGCAGGTCGCGGGTGCCACTGGCTTTGCAAGCTTGCCGGCCTTCTACAGGGCATTCCGGCGCTGGACAGGGCAAACCCCTGCCGCTTGGATTGGAAATCACTGCAGAGGCAACACCGAAGGGGCTGATTGAGAATCAGGCAATGCGATTCCCGCTGTGCCTCGGCCTCTGGTCTCAAGCCCCAGGCCAACGTTCGTGCGCCCACCACAGCGCCGCACCGAAGACCAGCAAGCCCATGGCCTGCCGCAAGCGGGCACCGACACGCGGGTGGCGGGATTGAACCCACCAGAGCAGCGGTGTCAACACCAGCACCATGGCCAACTGCACCAGTTCGATGCCCAGGTTGAAGGCCAGCAGGGCCAGCGCATGTTGCTGCCAGCGCAAACCTGCGCCGTTCAGGCTGGCCGAGAAGGCTTGGCCATGCACCAGCCCGAAAACCAGGGCCATGACCACATCGCCACGCTTGAACATGGGCTTGAGGACGTGCAGTGCCGATATGGCGATGGTGGCAGCAACGGCCAGTTCCACCAGGGCAGAAGGCAGCTGAACCCAGCCGCTGCTGCCCAGCACCAAGGCCACCGTGTGGCCAACCGTGAAGGCCGTGACCACCGCCGCCGTGTGGCGCAGGGTCGCACGTGCAGGGCGCGCGCCGGTCCAGCGGCCGCCCGAGGCCACCAAGGGGCTCACCAACAACAAGGTCAGCAAGAACAGGAGGTGGTCGGTGCCTTGGACAATGTGCATCACCCCGTCTTCCACCAAGCCCGCCAGCGCCTTCATGGGACTGCTGGACGCCGGCAGGTCGAAGGGCATCTGCACATGGGTCGAGTCCAGCTCGGCCAGCGGGCGTGGGACCTGCGCCACCCTGCCCCCCGCCCAGTCGCTGCGCAAGTAGACCTTGACGCTGTGCGTCATGACCTCATGCGTGACGGCGTCGTAGCGCAAGAGACCTTGGCGGGGATTGGCCCCGCTGGGTGCCCTCAGCTCCAGCACCGCTTCCAGGTCGGCGCTGGCATCGTGGCCGATGACCCGAAGCCGAGGCTGTTCCAGGGCCCATGGTTGGTCGCCGCTGCGCACCGACACGTGCGCCAGGACATACTTGGCGAGCGCCTGGCCATGGCGCCGCATCACCTGCTCAGGCTCGACCGTGAGGTCTGACTTGAAGGCGAACTCCAATCGGTTCAATGGCATCAGCAGCGTCAGCCGCAAGCCTTCATGGGTCGTGTCGATCCAGACCCGGGACTCCGGCGTGGGATGGGCCTGCGCCGGCCGCCCGACCAGCGCCAGAACCAATGCCAGCCAAAACACCGCCCACCCAAGGGGCCGCACCCTGGGCATGGACGCATGGCCTTGATCGACGGCGGATGGCATCGTGGGGCTCGCCATCGCTCAAGGCTGACTGCCCTTGCGGCGCAGGTGAAGCGCCGTCAGGAACGACAGCCCCAACAAGGTCAGCAGCGCGGAAGAAGGCTCCGGCACCGCGCTCACTTGAAGCGCCAGCGAGAAGGTGCCCACGGCCGTGCCATCGGTGGTCACAGAGGGGTCGAGCCCGAGCCAATTCATCGACAGCGAACTGGTGGTGAAGCTGACAGCGCTCGCGTCCAGGCCACTGATGTTGGTGGTCAGCGTGAACCCGGTGAGCACGTAGCCTTCGCCGAAGTTGAGGCCGCTGACCACCAGGCCATTGAAGGTATCACCGGACACGGCAGTGAACGGTGCCAGGAACTGGCCTGAGATGCTGGTCGAGCCAACGTCGATGTACTCGCCATCGAGCAGGCCATTGCCGCTGGCATTGGTGCTGGCGCACAACTCCAATGCGTCCGGGCAACTCACTTCCACGGCGGCACCCACCGTGACGGTGCTGCTGGCCAAGGCCGTCGTCAGGTCGTTGTAGAAGTAGCCGATGGTGACGGACGAATCGGTCAAGGTGCCCGTGGCGCTCGTGGCATCGCCCGGAGGCGAGCCCCCATCCGTAGGCGGGCTGCCGTCGGGCGGCGTGCCGCCAGCCAATTGGGCCTGGGCGAGGGTCATACCCAGGGCCAGGGCCAGGGTCAACGAAGCTTTTGCGATGTGCATGGTGGACTCCAGATGCAATGTGGGAAATCGAAGGCGTCAGTGCTCAGCTTTGGCCGCACAGACCGCCGTACTCGGCGACCTTGTCGCGCCAGACGGTGTGGTAGTGGATGTCGTTTTTGACGATCACACCGCTTTGCACCGAGAACTCGATCCACAGGCGCGGGCCGTCAATGCGGAAGTAGTCGCCCTTGGTGGTGACGGTGCCACTGCCGGCATACGCCACATAGGTGGACGCCAGCGCCGTGTCGCTCAAGTAGGCCGAGAGCAAGTCGCTGGCCATGTCGGCCGCCTGCGTGTTCACGTACGCTTTGATGAGCTCCTGGACGAGTGCCTGGTGGGTCGAGGACAAATTGGCATAAGGGATGCCTTGGCCAGACTTGCTTGAGTACGCGCGCGGGCAAGTGCCATCGATATTGCCCGCGCCGTTGGCCCCGAACACCAGGTCGCTGTAGGTGCCCGACAGCTTGGCCGTTGAGTAGCCGGTCAGCACCGTGCCCAGGTTGGCCATGGCCACGCGCTGCGCTGCCATCGGGTCGTAGGTGCTGCCGCCATAGGTGAACGAGGCCTTGGGCTCCACGCCCAGGAACATGGGCGTGGCGGACTTGTGGCTGCCATTGAAAGCCAGGTTGTAGGTCAGGTGGTGGCCCGTCACCTGGAGCATCCAAAAGGCACTGGTGGAAGGCGCGCCCAGGAAGGTGATGTAGTACTGGCCCTCGCCATAGCTGCTGCCGCCGCCGATGCTGTTGAGGTAGTTGTCCGCCATCTGCATGCCGGTGAACAGGGTGTCACCTTTCGAGCCCAAGGCTGCCGTGATCAAGGCATGGGCGGCCGTCTTTTGAGCGGTGCTCAGCGTGCTCCAGGCAATGCCGTTGCGTGCCACCAAGGCGGCGGGCAGGTTCGACCAGGTCCGGGCCGTGTCCAGGCTCCAGGTCTTCTGAACGGTGGCCTGCTGGGAACTGCTGAGCCCGTTGTAGAAGGTCTGGGCGGCGGCCACCACGTCGGCTGTCATGGTGCCAGTCGAGGTTTGGGCCACTGAGAGCGTGGCTGCCGAACTGGTCGCGCTGCCCTTGCTGTTGGTGACCACGACGTCGTAGCTGCCGGCATTGCCCGCGGCCACCGAGGCGATGTTGAACGTGGACGCGTTGGCGCCGCTGATGTCGGCCCCATCCTTGCGCCACTGGAAATTCAAAGTGGCGGCGCCGTAGGCTGTGACACTGAAACTGACGCTGGCACCTGCCGATACCGACTGCGAAACCGGCTGCGACGCGATGGTGGGCGCGCTGGTGTAACTGCCCCGCGCGACCGTGGCCGCCACAGCGGTGGGGATGGCGCGCAATTGGAAGCCGCCAAGGGCCAACAGCACCGCGCCCGCGACTGGCATGAAGAACTTGCGTGTTTTCATCAAATGCTCTGTGATGTGTTCGTTGGGAGGGATGGACAGGCGCAGTTTTGCCGGCGCAGTTGTCGGCGGCATATGCACTTTGTGTCCACACCGACACACGGAACGAGCCTTGAGCACGTGAAGTGCTCTTCGGTGCTCATCACATCTGCCGCCGCCTTGGGACTTGGCGGCCGCGCAGCGTTTCAAACCCGGTCAGCCAGGGCGCCTGCGTGCCGACAAAGCGATGACGCACAAGGCCAGCCACATCAGGCCTTCGGCCACGCCAGCCAGCACGTCGGTGAAATAGTGAACACCCAGGTAAACGCGGCTCCAGCCCACAAGGGCGATCAGCAGCAAAGCCAGCATTCCCACGACGGCACGCGATGAGGCCTTGCCCAGGTGGGTCAGCGCCACCAAGGCCCCGAAGCCGTACATGAGGGTGGTGGACGAAGCATGCCCGCTTGGGAAGCTGAAGGTGGACAAGGTCAGCAGGGCATCGTCCATCACCGGCCGCGGACGCTCGAAAGCCCGCTTCATCAGCAAATTCAACAAGGCACCGCCCGGCACGATCATCCACAAGGGCAGCAGCCAATGGCGGTGGTTGCGCATCATCGCCAGGAGCACCGACAGGCCGGCGGTGTAGGCCGTGATGGCCATGACCGAATGCAGGTGGGTGATGGCCAGGAAGAAGCTGGTCCACGCCGGTGAGCGCATGCGCTGCGCCCATTCGCCGGCCTGGGCATCCAGCACGTTGAGATGGCCTTCGCTGGCAACCAGCATGGCCAGTGCCACGAAGCAGGGCGTGGCCAGCACCAGCAGCACGATCGCCGACGCTTGAAGCTTGCAAAACACCAGGCGGCTGGGCGGGCTCAGGCTTGCATCGAGGACCATGGTTTGCCGGACAGCGTTTTTGGTGTGGCACCAGTATAAGGACGCCCAACCACCAAAAGGGCTATGCTGAGCCCATGGCCATCTCGGTTTTTGATCTCTTCAAAGTGGGCATCGGGCCCTCCAGTTCGCACACCGTGGGCCCGATGCGGGCCGCGCGCCTGTTCGTGTCCAGGTTAGGCAGCGATGGGCGGCTGGCGCGCGCTACTCGCCTGACAGCTGAGCTGTTCGGCTCGCTGGGCGCGACGGGCAAAGGTCATGGCTCGGACAAGGCCGTGCTGCTGGGCCTGATGGGCCAGGAGCCGGACAAGGTGGACGTCGACGCCATCCCCGGGCTGTTGAGCCAGCAGCAACAAGAAGGCGCCCTGCTTTTGCTGGGCCGGCACCGGGTGGATTTCGATGCCCAGCAGGACCTGGTCTTTCACAAGCGGCAGAGCCTGCCTTTCCACCCCAACGGCCTGCGCTTTTCAGCCTTAGATGCGCAGGGCACGGTGATCTGGGCGCACGAGTACTACTCGGTGGGCGGCGGTTTCGTGGTGAGTGAAGAGGTCGCGGGCGATGGCCGCCAACACAAGCGCATCGCGCCGGATGCCACGGTGCTGCCTCACCCTTTTCACAGCGGCGCTGATTTATTGCGCCTGACCCGCGAGTTGGACTGCAGCATGGCCGAGGTGATGCGGCGCAACGAACACCACTGGCGCCCTGACGGCGAAACTCAGGAGGGTCTGATGCACTTGTGGTCGGTGATGCAGGCCTGCGTGGACCGAGGTTGCCACCGGCCTGGCGTGCTGCCCGGCGGCTTCAAAGTGGCCCGGCGCGCACCCGACTTGTTCACCAAGCTGTCGACATCGGCATCGCCCTCGGAGGACCCGCTGGCCGTGATGGACTGGGTGAACCTCTACGCCCTGGCCGTGAACGAGGAAAACGCCGCCGGGGGGCGGGTGGTGACCGCGCCCACCAACGGCGCGGCGGGCATCATCCCGGCCGTGCTGCATTACTACGTGCGCTTCGTTCCGGGCGCGAACGACGATGGCGTGAAGGATTTTTTGCTCACGGCCGCCGCCATCGGCATGCTCTACAAAGAGAACGCGTCCATCTCGGGCGCCGAGGTGGGTTGCCAGGGCGAGGTGGGCGTGGCGTGCTCCATGGCCGCCGCAGGCCTGTGCGCGGTGATGGGTGGCACACCCGAGCAAGTCGAGAACGCCGCCGAAATTGGCATGGAACACCACCTTGGCCTGACCTGCGACCCGGTCGGCGGCCTGGTTCAGATCCCCTGCATCGAGCGCAACGCCATCGCAGCGGTCAAGGCCATCAACGCAGCGCGGCTGGCCCTGCACGGCAATGGCTCGCACCGGGTCAGCCTGGACAAGGTGATCAAGACGATGCGCGACACCGGTGCCGACATGATGACGAAGTACAAAGAGACCGCGCGCGGCGGCCTGGCGGTCAACATCGTGGAATGCTGAGCGGCCGCGGGGATCAGCCTTTGACGATGGCCACGAGGGTGCGCGCGATCAAGCGGATGTCGGTCCACACCGAGGCCTGGTCCACATAGCGCAAGGCCAGCTCCAGCTTGTGGGGCAGGA
Source organism: Aquabacterium sp. CECT 9606 (assembly GCF_918741295.1). Lineage (GTDB taxonomy): Bacteria > Pseudomonadota > Gammaproteobacteria > Burkholderiales > Burkholderiaceae_C > Aquabacterium. Next base: position 905,598 of record NZ_CAKKNB010000002.1, on the reverse strand, counting down.
TCTCGTGGATGTAGGCATGCTCGGGATCGCTGGCGCGGGCCAGCACATTGCTCTCGTCGCGGTATTCGATCGAGGCGATGTCGGTGATGCCGGGGCGCACCGACAGCACCTTGTCGCGCACCGAGGCGGGGTAGTGCGCCACATAGCGCGGCACTTCGGGGCGCGGCCCGACCAGACTCATGCGGCCCAGCCACACGTCGATCAGTTGCGGCAGCTCATCGAGCTTGCTGGCACGCAGCGCGTGCCCGATGCGCGTGATGCGGCGGTCAAGGCCCACGGTGATCTGGGGGCCGGCCCCCTGCGGATCGTGCCGCATGGTGCGGAACTTGTGGATGCGGAACGGCTGGCCAAAGCGCCCCACCCTTTCCTGCCGGAAGAACACGGGGCCGGGTGAATCCAGCTTGATCGCCAACGCCACCAGCAGCAGGGCCGGGCTCAGCAGGAGCAGGCCCAGCGAGGCCAAGCCCCAATCGAACAACCTTTTGCTCACAGTGCCCCGAAGGCCTTGCGCACCGAGGTGACCACGCGCTCGACGTCGGCGTCCGTCATCTTGGTGTACAGCGGCAGGCTGACCATGCGCTCGTAAGCGCGCTGACTGTGCGGGAACTGCTCGGGCTGCAGCTTATAGCGATCTTTCCAGTAAGGGTGCAGGTGAAGGGGGATGTAGTGCACGCTCACGCCAATGCCATCGGCGAAGAGGCTGTCGATCAGTTGATCACGGTTGATCTGCGCGGCATCCGACAGGCGCACCACGTACAGGTGCCAGGCGTGCAGGTCGCCCGCGTTTTCAGGGCGCGGCGGCGCGATGATCGGCAAGTCAGCAAAGGCCTCGTCGTAGCGCTGGGCGATCTGCTCGCGGCGCACCTGGAAGCCCCGCACGCGCCTCAACTGGTGCAGGCCCAAGGCCGCCGCGATGTCGGTCAGGTTGTATTTGAAGCCCGGCGCCACGATCTCGTAATACCAACTGGGCACCTTGGCGGTGAAGCGGTCAAATGCATCGCGGCTGATGCCATGCAGGCGCATGACCTTGCAGCGGGCTGCAATGGCCTCGTCGCGCGTGACCAGCATGCCGCCTTCACCCGTGGTGATGGTCTTGTTGGCGTAGAAGCTGAACACCGTCACGTCGCTTTGCAAGGTGCCGATGGTCTGCTGCTTGAAGGTGGTGGGCAGCGCGTGGGCGGCGTCCTCGACCACCTTCAAGCCATGCTTGCGCGCGATCGCCATCACCCCGTCCATGTCCACCGACAGACCGGCGTAGTGCACCGGCATGATGGCCTTGGTCTTGGGCGTGATGGCCGCTTCAATCGCCTTGGGGTCGATGTTGAGCGTGGCTGGGTCGATGTCGACCAGCACCACGTCGGCACCCATGTAGCGCACCACCTCGGCGGTGGCGGTGAAGGTGTGGGTGGTGGTGATGACCTCGTCGCCGGGGCCGATGCCGATGGCCTCGAGTGCCAGGTGCAGGCCGGCCGTGGCCGAGTTGACTGCGATGGCTTGCAGCGAATCGTCGCCCAGGAACTGGACGAAGTCCTGCTCGAAACGGCGGGCCTTGGGGCCGGTGGTGACCCAGCCGGAGCGCAGGGTGTCGACCACTTCGGCGATCTCTTCTTCACCGATCTCGGGCAGGGCAAAAGGCAAAAAATCAGCTTGGCTCATGGGGTGTCCAATCGTCTTCCATCGGTTCGGTTTGTTCAGCGCGTGAGGCGGCCAAAAGCGGGGTCGGGGCGGCCGCGCACCAGGGCGTCGAACCAGCCCCGGATGGAGCCCAGGCCGTAGCCAACGTGGTAGGCCACGATGATGCGCGGCAGGTAACGCCCCAGCTCCTTGCCCTGGAGGCGGGCGATGGCCAGGCTGATCAAGAGCACGCCGACAGCGTAGGTGATGAACTGCAGGTTCAGCAAGGCCATCACGCCCAGTTTGACCCAACTCAATGCGAGCCATTCGGGCGATTCATGCGCCACCAGGCCCAAGTGGAGGACCAGCTCCAAGGCGATCGCCAAAACCAACAGCACCGCGAAGCTGGCCACGAACACGCCGGGGATCAAGTGGCGCAGCGCCGCAGCCCGCCCATGCTTCTTCATCACGAAAGGCTTCCAGTAGCCATATTGGCGGTACTGGCGAAACACGTCGGCCACGCTGGCGCGCGGAAAGTAAGTCGAGCGGATGCGGGCCGATTGCCAGATGCGCCCGCCGCCCTTGTGGATGCGCAGGTTGTGCTCATCGTCCTGGTTGCGCACCAGGGTTTCGTCAAAAGCACCGAAGCGCTCGAAAGTCTGGCGCGGCCAGGACCCCAGGTACACGGTGTCGACCTCGCCTTCGTAGGCCAGATCGCGCGAGAGGGCGCCGCCCGCCACCCAGCGTGACTGGAAAGCCGCCGCGATGGCGCGCTGCACGGTGCCTTGCGGGCCGGCGGCACCTTCGGCACGCCAGGGTCCGCCCACGTTGTCGGCGCCGGTGGCCTGCCAGGTGGCCAGGCATTGGGCGATGTAGTCGGGCGCGTAGACGGTGTGCACGTCCAGGCGCACGATGAACTCGCCACGCGCACGCTCGATGCAGCGGTTCAAGCCGCAAGACACGATGCGGCCTGGGTTGTCGAGCATGACGAAACGCGGGTCGCCCAGGCACCAGGCCGCCAGGCGCTCGCGTGTGCCATCTTCGCTCTGGCCATCGGCGATCAGCACTTCAAGCGCCCACCCTTCAGGCAAGACTTGCGCGGCCACGCTGCGGCAAAAGGCTTCGATGTGGTCGCGCTCATGGCGACAGGGCACGATCACCGAGACGATGCGCATGGCCATGCCTTTGCCTTCAACGCGACTGGTCCGCCGCGGTGCGTCTGGCGCCTTTGACCGCGGGCAGGAGCAGCTTCTCGTACAGGCGCCACATGGCGTCCATCTGGCCACGCCGTGAGGCTTCGCGCTCGATCAACTCGCGGTTGTGCGCGCCCATCTGGGCCAGGCGCTCGGGGTGGTCGTAAGCCGCCAGCAGTGCCTGCGCGACGGCATCGACATCGCGCACGGGCACGATCCAGCCGCCCCGCTCGGTGACCCACTGCCGGTTGGCGGGCAGGTCGGTGGCAATGATGGGCAGGCCGCACGCCATGGATTCGAGCACCGACACCGAGGTGGCATCGCTGGTAGGCACCGACACCGACACGCGGCTGCGTTGGATGGCTTCCACCATGGCCTGGTCACCCACCCGACCATGAAAGCGCACCTGCTGCAACAGCCGCAAGGCGGCCACGCGTTCTTGCAAGCCCGCTTCCATCGGCCCACCGCCCAGCAAATGCAGCAGGGCATGCGAGTGGGGTCGCAAGGTCAGGAATCGGGCGAAGGCCTCGATGACCAGGTCGATGTTGTAGTTGCGCTCCCACGACCGCAGACTGACCACCTCGAAGTCAGACGCAGGCGCGGCCGGTGTGAACTTGTCGGTGTCGGCGCCCCACAAGATCTGGTGCACGGGCGCGGTCGGGTCGTAGCCGGCGATCTCTTCGACCATGTCCATGGAATCGGCCGTGATGAGGTCGGCGCGGCGGAGTGACCAGCCGACCACCCAACGCATCAAACGGCTTTGCTTGGGCGTGACCAGGATGTCCGACCCCCAGGCGGTGAGCACCTTGGGGCAGCTCAACCCACAGGCGGCTGCCCACAGGCCATAGGACGTGACGTAGTGGCCATGGACCAGATCGGGCTTGAAGTCCTTGGCAAGCTGGCGCACCACGCGCCGCATCTCGGGCAAAGCGCGGAACCACGAGGCCTTGTCCGACCCAGGCCGGATCACGATGACCTGGCGCGCCCCTGGCACTTCACCCGGCTGGCGCGTGATGACGACGGCTTCGGCGCCCCGCTCGACCACGGCCGCGACCCAACGGCGGGTGTGCACGCTCGATGCATCGGCAAAAAACAGGATGCGCAAAGGCGGCTGGTGGGTCGCGCTCATGGGCGGTCTCCGCCCAAGGCGCGGCGCAGGTTGTCCTGTCCTGCCCACTGGGCGTAGATCGATTGCAATTCCGGGTGCCTTTGCAGCAAGGCGCCGTCAAGCTTGCGGCTGTCGCCGATCACCTCGGCCGGGCGGCCGGGCGCGCCCGCGCCCACAATGGCGAAATCGGGCACCTCACCTGACACGAAGCAGTAAGCCTGCACGATCACGCCCTTGCCAATGCGCGCGCCCGGCGCAATCACGCTGTGCGGGCCGATGAAGCTGTAGGCCCCGATGCGCGTGGGCCGGCGCACATACCCGGCCGGATTGGGGTTGTTCACATAGCGCCGTCCCATGATGCGCACCGATTTGTGGCTGGAGTGGCTGAGGATGGACACGTAATTGGTGACCTGGCAGCCTTCTTCGATCACCAGGCCATTGGAGCCGTCGATGCGGTTGAAATGGCCGATGAAGACGTGGTCACCCAGCACCAGGCCCTTGGCTTCTTCCACGGCGGCGTGGGTGCTGACGCGGGTGTGGGGGCAATAGACGCCATTGGCGTTGCGCCAGCCGTAGACGATGCGCGGGCCGGTGAAGGCCGAAAGCCACCGCGCCGCAAAGCGCTTGAGGTGCTGGAACAAAGGCATCATGGGAGGGCTGGTTGGCGCTGAGGGCGCGGGGAAAACCATATATTCTCGCTGGTTTCTCCCACCATTGGCCCGCGCGGCGCCCGCGCCCCCTCAGTTCAGTGGCTTGAACGCCTGGCTGGCGCTCACACCCAGTTCGCCGCGATCGCTCCGTTCAGCGCCGATTGGTAGTCGGCGGGCAAGGTGGTCTGGCCGGAAGCCGGCGGCGCAAAGGCGGCCATGGCATCGACCAGGCTCTGCACACGGCCGGCGGTCAAGGTCTTGCCATCGGCCAGGCGGATGCTTTCCACCTGGTTGGCGCCCGAGCCATACCAATTGTTGATGGTGAAGCTGTCCGCCGTCCCGATCACCGAGACCTCCAGGTTGCTGTTGACCTTGCGCAGCCAGACCTGGCTGGCGGCGGTGCCCGACAACACGTCCAGCCGGTCCACGCCGCCCGAATCGCTCAGCGTGTCGGCCCCCATGCTGCGGCCCCAGGTGTAGACGTCGTTGGAGGTGGTGGATGCGTCGATCAAGGTGTCGTTGCCGCCTGCGCCCGCCAGGGTGTCGTTGAAGGCCGAGCCGGTCAGGACATTGGCCAGGCCGTTGCCGGTCAGCGCCGCGCCACTGGTGGACAGCACCGACAAAGTGCCTTTCTCGACGTTGGCGCCCAGGGTGTAGCTGCCCAAGTTGCTGATGACCACGGTGTCGGTGCCTTCCCCGGCCAATTCGTTGACCTGATCGCCGCTGGTCTCGACGATGTAGGTGTCGTCGTCCTTGCCCCCGAACATGGCATCGACGCCCTCGCCGCCATTGAGGTAATCGTTGCCCTCATTGCCATACAGGGTGTCATTGCCCGAGCCGCCATACAGGGTGTCGAAGCCCACGCCGCCTTCCAGCGTGTCGGTGCCCCCGAAGTCCTGCAACCAGTCGTCGCCCTGGCCACCCACCAGGCGGTTGTTGCCCTTGTTGCCATACAAGGACATGCCTTCGTTGTGGGCGAAGGCGTTGGTGTTGGCCGAGCCGATCAGGTACAAGGCTTCGATCTGGCTGGAGGCTGTGTACGACACCCAGGAACGGACCTGGTCGTCGTCTCCGCCATTGGGCTGCTCGACGACGGTGTCCGCGCTGTTGTCGACCATGTAGGTGTCGTCGCCCTGCCCGCCGTCCATGAGGTCGACGCCCTCGTCGCCGACGAGGTAGTCGCTGCCCTCGCCACCATAAAGGCTGTCATTGCCCACGCCACCAGACAGGTAATCCAGGCCGGCACCACCCTCCAAGGAGTCGTCACCCTTGAACCCTTGCAGCCAGTCGTCGCCCTTGCCGCCGATCAGGCGGTTGTTGGCGTTGTTGCCATACAAGGACATGCCCAAGTCGTGGGCGAAGCCATCGATGGCGGCCCCACCGACCAGACTGAGGGCTTCGATGTGTTCGGGCGCAACATAAGTGACGAAGGAGCGCACCTCGTCCCCATCGCCATCTTCAGCGCGCTCGATCACGACATCCATTGCGTTGTCCACCAGGTACATGTCATTGCCCGCGCCGCCAGCGAGCGTGTCCGCACCGAGGCCGCCGTCCAGCAAGTCCTCGCCGAGGTCGCCGTACAGGTAGTCGTTGCCGTCAAAGCCCACCAACTGGTCGTTGCCCAGGCCGCCGTCGAGCATGTCGGCGCCAGGGGTGCCTTGCAAGAGGTCATCGCTGAGGCTGAGCTTGCGCTCAATGGCCAGCGCATCCCAGCTGTAGCCCTCGGCAAACCGGATCAGGGGGCGGCTGTCGGGCACCATGTTGAAGTAGTTGACCAGGCGCACGCTGTCGCTGCTGTCCTTGATGCGCAGGACCAGGTCTGTGCCCTCGGGGCTCGCGTCCACATCAGCCAGGCCGATGCCCGCGCCCAGTTGCAACTGGTCTCGCTGACCAGGCATCGGGCTCCACTCGGGCATGATCCGGTCTTGTCCGTCGCCACGGCCGAACACATAGGTGTCGGCGCCCGGGCCACCGTCCAGCACGTCGTTGCCAGCATCGCCGTACAACAGGTCGTCGCCTTCGTTGCCCTGGATAAAGTCATCACCCAGGCCGCCGTCCAGCACCTCGCCATTGGGGGTGCCCCACAGTTGGTCATGGCTGACATTGAGCTTGCGGTCAATCGCCTGCGCATCCCAGATGGCGCCATTGGCAAAGCGGATCACCACGCGGTTCTCCGGCATCTGCGCGAAGTAGCCGTCGATGCGAACAGCATCGCTGCTGCCCGTCAAGCTGAGGACCAGGTCGCTGTTTTGCGCACTCACGTCCACGTCGGCCAGACTGATGCCGGATCCCAGTTGCAACTGGTCTCGCTGACCTGGCAGATTGCCCCAGTCGGCCATCACCCGGTCCTGTCCGTCGCCACGGCCGAACACATAAGTGTCCGTGCCCGGGCCGCCATCCAGCACGTCGTTGCCGGCATCGCCATACAACAGGTCGTCGCCCTCATTGCCGTGGATGAAATCATCGCCCAGGCCGCCGTCCAGCACCTCGCCATCGGGGGTGCCCCACAGTTGGTCGTGGCTGAAGTTGATCTTGCGGTCAATGGCCTGCGCGTCCCAGCTGGCGCCGTCAGCAAAGCGGATCACCACGCGGTTCTGAGGTGCCTGCCCAAGGTAGTTGGCAATGCGCACACTGTCGGCGCTGCCTCGCAAGCTGAGGATGAGGTCGCTGCCGTCAACACTGACATCGACATCGGCGAGGCTGATGCCCGTACCCAGTTGCAACTGATCGTGCTGACCGGGGATGGTGCCCCAGTCGGGCATGATTCGGTCTTGGCCATCGCCACGGCCAAACACATAGGTGTCGGCACCCCAACCGCCATCCAGCGTGTCGTCGCCAGCGTCGCCGTACAACAGGTCGTCGCCCTCGTTGCCCATCAACAGGTCGTTGCCCAAGCCACCATCGAGAAAATCAGCATTGGCTGAGCCCTGCAAGACGTCATCATTGGGACTGAGCTTGCGGTCAAGGGCCATGACATCCCAGACGGCGCCGGAAGCAAATCGGACCAGCGGACGGCTTTCCGGGGCGGTGCCAAAGTAATTGACCAGGCGCACGCTGTCATTGCTGTCCTTGACCTGCAAGAGCAGATCGGCGTTGTCGGCCATGGCATCCACATCGGCCAAGCCAATGCCCGCGCCCAACACCAGTTGGTCGCGCTGGCCAGGCGCCCCGCCCCACTCGGGCATGATCCGGTCCTGACCGTCACCACGGCCGAACACAAAGGTGTCGGCGCCAAGGCCGCCGTCGAGAATGTCGTTACCGGCATCGCCGTACAGCAGGTCATCACCTTCCTTGCCCAGGATGAAGTCATCGCCCAGCCCACCGTCCAGCACGTCGCCATTGGGCGTGCCAAACAGCTGGTCATGGCTGACATTGAGCTTGCGGTCGATGGTTTGCGCATCCCAGCTGGCGCCATCCGCAAAGCGGATCAACACACGGTTTTCAGGTGGCTGTGCAAAGTAGTTGCTGATGCGCACGCTGTCGGTGCTGCCTTTCAAACTGAGCACCAGGTCGCCGTTCCACATGCCGACATCGACATCGGACAGGCCAATGTCGGCGCCCAAAACCAACTGATCGCGCTGGCCTGGCATGTAACTTTGATTGGGCATCACCCAGTCCTGGCCGTCACCCCGGCCGAACAGGTAGACGTCAGAACCTGGGCCGCCATCCAGCAGGTCATTGCCGGCATCGCCATACAGCAGGTCGTCACCCTCGTTGCCCTGGATGAAGTCATCGCCCAGGCCGCCGTCCAGCACGTCGCCATTGGGCGTGCCCCACAGCTGGTCATGGGTGAAATTGATCTTGCGGTCGATGGCCTGCGCATCCCAAATGGCGCCATCGGCAAAGCGGATCACCAGGCGGCTGTCCGGCGGCAGCCCGAAGTAGTCGGCAATGCGCACGCTGTCGGTGCTGCCCTTCAAGCTGAGCAACAGGTCAGGGCCCAAGGCGCTGACATCCACATCCGCCAAGCTGATGCCCGCACCCAGCAGCAGTTGGTCGCGGTGGCCTGGCGTGGACCCCCAGTCGGAAACCACTCGGTCCTGGCCATCACCCCGTCCAAACACCAAGGTGTCTTCGCCCGGCCCGCCGTCGAGGGTGTCGATGCCGGCGTCGCCGTACAGGGTGTCGTTGCCTTCCTGGCCGACCAGCAGGTCGTTGCCCAGGCCACCGTCCAGCAAATCGGCACCAGTCGTGCCGAACAATTGGTCCATGTTGGCGTTGATCTTTCGATCGATGGTGAGCACATCCCAGATGGCGCCGTCCGCGAAGCGGATGAGGGGGCGGTTGTCGGTGGGCTGACCAAAATAATTGACCAGCGTCACGCTGTCGCTGCTGCCTCTCAGGCTGAGCAGCAGGTCGTTGCCCTGAGCCGTGACATCCACATCGGCCAGGCCAATGCGTGCGCCCAGTTGCAACACATCGCGCTGAATTGAGCCTGAGCTCCACTCGGGCACCACGCGGTCTTGGCCATCGCCACGGTTGAAAACATAAGTGTCTGCCCCTGGGCCTCCGTCCAGCAGATCGTTGCCCGCTTCGCCCAGCAACACATCATCGCCTTCCTGGCCGATCACCAGATCGTTGCCGGCACCAGCGTGGATTTCATCCCCTGCGGACGTGCCAATGAGTTGCTCGTCCTGAGGCGTTCCGACAATGACTCCCATGCCCATGCTCCCTGCACAGCGGCCCGGCACCGGGCCTGTTTTTGAATGAATGATTTGAAGGCGCCTTTGCAAGCGCACCCCAAAAGCATACAAGCAAGCTGTTGCTTTTTCAGCGCTCGACGGCGCCCAGGTCCGGGCCAGCGCCCGACACAGGGCGAGCCACCGGCTGGAACTGCGCATTCAACTGGTAGGCCACCGGGAAGGCATTCAAGGTCGCGGCCACTGCCGTGCTGAACACGGTCTGGCCTGCGTCAATCACGGCGCTGCCCGCCACCGGCGACAAGGTCGTCAAAGCGACCGGAATACTGGCACCACTGAGCACATTGGCCTGTCCCAACAATTGCCCGCTCACAGGATGCCAAGGATCCGAATCGGCCCAACCGGCACTGATCCAGTTTTTGCCCAGGTTGACAATGCCGCCGCCCGTCCAGTAGGTGGTGTTCACATCCTGATTGGCCCGCAAGGCCTTGTAGGCGATGCCCGCGTCAAAGATGAACACGTTGTTCCAGACCTCGGCACGCTCCAGCGTGGTCGACAGCTGGAAGAGTTGCACAGTACCGCCGGTGCCCGTCAGGCGAACCGTGTTGCTGTAAAAGTAAAGCGTGCCGCGCCTGAAGTTGGGCTCGCCCCAATTTTTCTCGGGATCAGAGCCGAAATGGTCCCCACCGTAGTGGATGGCGCTGCCCGTGCCACCGCTCTTGACGATCTGGTTGCCATAGACCAAGGTGGCCCGGTAAGCGTCTTGCGTCAGAGCGAAAGTGGGGAAATCCTCGGCCTCCACCAAGTCGATGGCATGGGCGCCTTCCTCAATGCGGTTGTAGCGCACCACGGTGCCCACCGAGCGGTCTTTGATGGCATTGCCCAGCGCGCCCGCGCGCAAGGGGCCGTAGCGGTTGAACTCGTAAACGATGCCTGCGCTGGCCATGTAGGTGTTGTGCATGTGGACGTCGCCCACGATGCCATTGCCATAGATATAGTTGCCGGCCAGGCGGATGTCCTTGGTGATCGCGAAGTCGCCGTCCTCGGTGGACTTGCTGTACACGCCCTGGCTGCAATCGTGGATCACGTTGTCGGCAATCGTGATGTGGTGTCCCCGGTCGATCCAGATGCAGGCACCGAACTCGTCATAGGGCCGAACCACACCCTCCGCATCGGTGAAGGTGTTGCCGGGCGCAGCGCCCCGCACCTCCAGCCCATCGACCTGGATGTGGCTGGGATAATCGGTCCAGTCGTCCGTGCCCAGCCGTTTCACCACAATGACCGAACGGGTCTGGTGCACATACTTGGTCGAGGCGCTGTCGCCATAGTTCAGGCGTGATCGCGTCAGGGCGTTCTTGCCATCGATGATGGGGCGCTGGCCGGTTGAGCTTTTCACGCCGCACACACGCACGGGCGCTGAGGCCGTGCCGGATGCCGCGATGAGGAACTTGCCCAGGTAAGGCGTGCTGCGGTAGAAGATCCGCACCGTGTCACCCGGGCCCAGCGTTTCCCAGGGCACCTGTTCCAGCGTGGCGAACTGACCGGCGCCAGGCCCCACCTGGTAGTCACGCGCGCCGGGGACACCACTGGGCACACAGTCGGCCGTGGCCAGCATGGGCGAGGTGGACGGCAAGGCGCGGACGGCCAAAGCTTCGGCCGAATCCGGGGCAGGGCGCCCGGAAGGGGCCACCGGTGCCGGGTCTTGTGCCGCAGGGCTGGGGCTGGGATTGGAACTGCCGCCGCCGCAAGCTGCCATGAGCCCTGCCAAGCCGCCCGCCACCGCGCAAGCGCATAGGAAACGGTTCAAATTAAATTGCAGCAAGGCGGCCTCCCACGTGAATCCGAAAATCAGACCCTTTGATGCGACGGGAGTGTATAGGGACAACCAGTAGACGCCAACCGCCGAGACAGGGGGCTCACAGCCGCGTCAAAGCCGGGGCCCAAAGTGCCCTGACCGGCAAGCCGGCCTGCCGCAGAAACACCGCATAAGCCACCACGATGGCCACGATGTAGCCCGTGCTGGAGGACACGGCCGCGCCCAGTGCACCCATGCCAGGCACCAGGAACCAACCCAAGCCAAAGCTCACCGCCAAGGACAGCCCCGCGATGCCGCCCGACAAATGGGGGCGCCCCAGGTGGTTGGTGTAGAAGGCCGACAGGCTGGACGCCGCCGCGTAAGCCGCCACCCCGGGCAGCAATGCGGCCAATGGGGCGACCGATGCCGCGTACGCCGGCCCCATCACCTCGGGCAAGGCCCAAGTGGCCAGCACCAGCAAGATCGGTGCGGCCAACAACGTGGCCAGCACATTGATGCGCACCGCCTGCACCGTCATGCTGGAGGCCACGCGCACGTCCGGGTTGCCAATGCGCGAATACGCGGACACCGTGACCGATTGCGACAGCAGCCACAGCAGCTCGGCCACCGTGACGGCCACTGAATAGGTGCCCACAGCGCCGAGGCCATGAAAGCGCTCGACCAGGAACAAGGAGGCGCGGTAATTCAACAGGCTGATCACATTGGTGATGCCGATGGTGGCCACGAAGCGCCAGTCGTCCCACCAGACGGCGGGCGGTTCGTGGGTGGTGATGGACTCATCGCGCCGGTCGGCGTCGTTCAAGGCATAGATGGCCGTCAACACCGCCACCAATGACTTGCCACTGACCCAGGCCATCAATACCACCAACACGGTGGATGTGTGCCGTTCGGCGCCCTGGCTGAACCACCAGGCCACAGCCAGGCCACTGAGCACCGAGGCGGGGGCTGCCACTTGCGCGGCGTTCAAAGGCCACATGCGGCCCTGCCCCAACCACAAGCCCGTGGCCGTGGGCACCAGCAGCAGGAATGGCGCGGCCAGGGCCAGCAGCCACAACTGGGCATAAGGCATTTTGTCGGCCCACCACGACACCGCCAGCAGCACGCCAGAGGCCAGCAAACCCAGACCCAGCGCCGCCCGTAAAACGCTGCGCAACATGGACCGCGCGCGAACCGCCTGCCCGGCTTGCTGGCGCGACATCTGCCGGGCCAGCCACAAGCCCAGTCCCGAGAACAAGGTCAACAAGGCCGACTCGACCGCCACAAACAAGGCGAACGCGCCTTGCACCCGAGGGCCCTGGCGGGCCACCAACACGGTGATGCCCAGCCCCAGGCCCACGATCAGCAGCTTGGCCACCAGGTTGCCCAGCGCCGCCCGAGGCACACTGGCCCAGGCATTTTTCAAAGCCCTCAAAACTTGAATCGACATGGCTGGCATTGTCGCCCAGCCCACCGGCGGCCAGGGTTTCATACAATCGCCTATTCACCCAAGCCCTGACCCTATGACCACGCCCAACGCCCCCGCCGCCCCAGAAGCCAACCACGCCCAAGCTGCCGAGGCCCCCGTGGACACCAACAAACTGGTGGCCGAGCGCCGTGAAAAGCTGGCCGCCATCCGGGCTCAGGGCATCGCCTTCCCCAACGACTACAAGCCCACGCACCACGCCGCGCCCCTGCACGCCGCGCACGGCGCCACCGAAGGCCCCGAGCTGGAAGCGCAAGGCATCGCCGTCAAGCTGGCCGGCCGACTGATGCTCAAGCGCGTCATGGGCAAGGCCTGTTTTGGCACCTTGCAAGATGGCAGCGGCCGCATGCAGGCCTACATCACGCTCGACGCTGTCGGCGCCGAGGTGTTGAACGCCTTCAAGCACTGGGACCTGGGCGACATCCTGGGCGTGGAAGGCACGCTGTTCAAGACCAAGACCGGCGAGCTGTCGGTCAAGGCCAGCAGCATCCGCCTGCTGACCAAATCCCTGCGTCCCCTGCCGGACAAGTTCCACGGCATGACCGACCAGGAGATGAAGTACCGCCAGCGCTACGTCGACCTGATCATGGACGAGTCATCGCGCGCCCGCTTCAAGGCCCGCAGCAACGCCATCTCGGCCATCCGCCAGTTCATGGTCGACCAGGGCTTCCTGGAGGTCGAGACGCCCATGCTGCACCCCATCCCCGGCGGTGCCAACGCCAAGCCATTCACCACGCACCACAACGCGCTGGATCAGGAGATGTTCCTGCGCATCGCCCCTGAGCTGTATTTGAAGCGCCTGGTGGTGGGCGGTTTCGAGCGCGTGTTCGAGATCAACCGCAACTTCCGCAACGAGGGCGTGTCCGTGCGGCACAACCCCGAGTTCACGATGATGGAGTTCTACGCGGCCTACTGGGACCACCGCGACCTGATGGACTTCACCGAAGAGGTGCTGCGCCACGCCGCGCGCGCCGCCGCAGGGACCACGCAGCTGAGCTACGGCGGCCACCCGGTTGATCTGGAGGCGCCCTTTGCCCGCTTGAGCGTGCGCGATTCGCTGGTGGCCCACGCCGGCTTGACCTCGCAAGAGGCCGATGATGCGCAAGTGCTGCGCGCCAGGCTCAAGGCCCATGGCGAAGAAGCCCCGGCCCACCGCAGCCTGGCCGAACTGCAGTTCGCCATGTTCGAAGCCTTCGTCGAAGAAAAGCTCTGGCAACCCACCTTCATCATCGACTACCCCGTCGAGGTCTCGCCCCTGGCGCGCGCCTCGGACACCAACCCGGCCATCACCGAGCGCTTCGAGCTGTTCATCACCGGCCGCGAGTTCGGCAACGGCTTCAGTGAGTTGAACGACCCCGAAGAGCAGGCCGCCCGCTTCGCCGCGCAAGCCAGCGCCAAGGATGCCGGCGACGAGGAAGCCATGTACTTCGACGCCGACTACATCCGCGCGCTGGAACACGGCCTGCCGCCCACCGGCGGTTGCGGCATCGGCATCGACCGCCTGATCATGCTGCTGACCGACGCGGCCAACATCCGCGACATCATCCTCTTCCCCGCCCTGCGTCGCGAAGTCTGACGCACGACACGGCGTGATCCCCGCACGCGCCATCCCTTTCCCCTGGCGCTTGCCGGCGCCGCTGCTCAATGGTGCGAGCGTGGGGGTGAGCCTGGCGGTGATCACGGCCTTGGTGGCCAGCGTGGGCGGCATGCCCGCGGCGGTGGCGGCCTCATCGGGCGCGGCGGCAGCCAGCGTGGCCGACACCGTGTCCACCCCGCGTGCCAAAACGGCGCAGATGGTGCCGGCCGTGATCGGCAGCGTGCTGGTGGCGGCACTCGTTGCACTGACCCACGCGCACCTCTGGGCCTTGAGCGCCTGCGTGCTGCTCGTCAGCTTCACCGGCGTGATGTGGAACGCCTGGGGCAAGCGTGGCGGCCCGCAGACCTTCGCGATGGTGCTGTCCCTGGTCTTCCAGATGGCAGCCTACGCGGGCCACCCGATGAATGCGCAGGCCAGCTGGCAGCACCTGGCCTGGGTCACGGTGGGCGCGCTCAGCCTGGCCTTGTGGTCACACCTGAGTGCCATGGTGCTGGCCGGCCGCTACCGCACACTGGCCCTGGTCGACAGCCTGAACGCCCTGGCGCAACTGATGCGCACGCAAGCCGCCTGGACCACCCAGTTCGGACAGGCACCGAGCGGGCCCAAGACCACGTTGCTGCCCATGGTGCGCCAACAAGCCGCCATCGCCGACGTCTTCCAGAGCGCACGCGACCTGCTCTACAGCCAGGCCGCCAAGGCCCCACCAGGCAGCCGCACCTTGCGGCTCACCTCAGCGCTGTTCCACATTGTCAACCTGCGCGACGTGGTCCTGGCCTGCCAGCTCGACCTCGACAGCCTGCCGGCCGATGCCCACGCGCAACGCAGCCTGCAGGTGCTGGCCCAGACACTCGTTCACCAAGCGGATCACCTGGACGCCATGGCCTTGGCCTTGCGCAACAACACCCGGCTGCCCGGCCCCGAGCCCCTCTTGCAGACGCCCTGGCCAGAACACGATGCGCGACTGATCTCGCTGGGTCGGCGCGCCCTGCACATGGTCCATATCGGACAGGACATCGCAGGCAGCCTCGTCAAGACCAGCCAGCCCCTGCCCATGAACCCGGCCGTGCTGCTGACCTTGGTTTCACCCACCGACTGGACGCTGGCCCCTTTGCGCGCTCAATTGAACTGGCAATCGCCTGTGCTGCGTCATGCCCTGCGCGCCACCATCGCCATGGGTTGCGCCGACGCGCTGGCACATTGGCTGCCCTGGACCAGCCACCCGCACTGGCTGCTGATGACCGTGGCCGTGGTCATGCGCGGCAACCTTGAACAGACACTGGCCCGGCGCGATGCCCGCATCCTGGGCACCTTGGTGGGCTGTGTGCTGGCCTCGGCGCTGCTGTGGTTGAACCCGGCCGCGGCCTGGCTGTTCGCCGTGCTGGCGCTGTCGCTCAGCCTGGCCCATGGGTATGTGCAGCTCAATTACCGCGTCACCGCCGCGTCCGGCGCGCTGCTGGCGCTGCTGCAGGCTCACCTGTTCACGCCCAGCCACCAGCCCGCGTTGTTCGTGGCGGGCGAGCGCCTGGCCGACACCTTGATCGGCGCCGGCCTGGCCTGGGCCTTCAGCTACGTGCTGCCCTCGTGGGAACAAGGGCGCTTGCCCGCCCTGGTGCGCCGTCTGCTCACCGCCCAGGCCAAATACGCCCACCATGTGCTGCGCTGGCACCAAAGCCATGCCCAATCCCACCAGCGTGGCCACGCCCGCCGCGAGGTCTACGACGTGTTGTGGTTGCTGGCCCAGGCCCTGGAGCGCATGAAGAAAGAGCCCAAACGGGCGCGCGCCTGGGATGTCGAGCTGGAAACCGTGCTGATCCGCAGCCACCGCTTGATCAGCCACCTGGCGGGCATCAAGGGTTTGCTGACCATGCGGCAAGGCGAACTCGACCCGGCGTTGATTCAACCGGCCTTGCGGCACACCGAACAGAGGCTGGAATCACTGCTGAGCTTGCAGGCACCGCCCGACGGCTCACCAGCGACCACGCCCCATGCCTGCCCCCCCGAAGTCGTTCACGAGCTACCGCCCGCCAACGCAGCCCCCGGGCCATGGCTGACCCACCGTTTGTCGCAGGCCGAGGACGAGGCGCAGGCTTTGGCCCATGCCGCCAAAGCAATTGGCTAAGCCCGGCGCGATCCGCTACCATCACTTTTCCACCCACTCTTGATGCCACCGATGTCGCACAGCCCTTCCGCTTCCAGCGATGGCCCCATCGAAACACACCAAGGGGTGTGCAACCTCTGTGAGGCCATCTGCGGCCTGACCTTCCAGGTGCAGGGTGAGCGCATCGTCTCCATCAAAGGCAACGACGCCGATCCGTTCTCACGCGGCCACATCTGCCCCAAGGCCGTGGCCCTGAAAGACGTGCATGAAGACCCCGACCGCCTGCGCCGCCCGGTGCGCCGCGTGGGCCAGGGGGCCGATGCGCAATGGGTCGAGATCTCGTGGGACCAGGCCTTTGACCTGGTCGCGTGCAAGCTGGTGGAGGTGCGCCAGCAGCATGGCAACAACGCCGTGGGCATCTACCAGGGCAACCCCACCGTGCACAACTGGGGCAACATCACGCACGGACCCTTGTTCATGGGCCAACTCAAGACGCGCAACCGCTTCTCGGCCACCTCGGTTGATCAACTGCCGCACCACCTTACTTCGTACTGGTTGTACGGGCACCAGTTCCTGCTGCCCATACCCGACATCGACCGCACCCAGTACATGATCATGCTGGGCGGCAACCCGCTGGCCTCCAACGGCAGCATCATGACCGTGCCCGATGTGCGCAAGCGCCTGAAGGCCTTGCAGGCCCGCGGAGGCAAGCTGGTCGTCATCGACCCACGCCGCACCGAAACCGCCGCCATCGCCGATGAGCACCTGGCCATCAAACCCAGTGGCGACGCGGCCTTCCTGCTGGCCATGGTCCATGTGCTGCTGAACGAATCGCTGGCCAAGCCCCGTCATCTGCAAGGTTTGATCAAGGGCCTGGATGAGTTGAAACAAGCCGTGGCGGCCTTCACGCCCGAAGCCACGGCCGCCACCTCGGGCATCGACGCCGACACCACGCGGCGCCTCACGCGCGAGCTGGCGCAGGCCGAATCGGGCGTCTGCTATGGCCGCATGGGCGTGTCGACCCAGGTCAATGGGGTGGTCTGCCAATGGGCCATCCAGGTGATCAACATCCTGACTGGCAACCTGGACAAGGAAGGCGGCACCCTGGTCACCCACCCGGCCATTGACCTGGTCAAGACCGGCCTGATCGGCCCCGGCCATGTGGGCGCCTGGCGCAGCCGCGTGCGCAAGGCGCCGGAGTTTGGCGGCGAGCTGCCTGTGTCGGTGCTGGCCGAAGAAATCCTCACCCCCGGGCCGGGCCAGATCCGCGCCATGGTCACTTCTTGCGGCAACCCGGTGCTGTCCACCCCCAATGGCCAGCAACTGGACCAGGCCCTGTCGCAACTCGATTTCATGGTCTCGGTTGATTTCTACATCAACGAGACCACGCGCCACGCCGACGTCATCCTGCCACCCACCTGCTTTGTCGAGCACGACCACTACGACCTGATCTTCATGCACTTCGCGGTGCGCAACGTGGCCCGTTACAGCCCTGCCATCTTGCCCAAACCCGATGGCGCCCTGCACGATTGGGAGATCTACGCTGGCTTGGCGAAGCGCTATGCGCAACATGCCTGGGCCTTGGAGCGCGGCGGCACCATGCAGCGTCTGAAGGGCATGCTCACGCGCTCGGCCATGAGCCGGCTGCGGCCCGACCAATTGCTGACCCTGGGCTTGCGCAAAGGCGCTTACCCGCTGCGCATGAAGCAGTTGCGCGCCGCTCCGCAAGGCATCGACCTGGGCCCCTTGCGCCCTGGCCTGTCGCAAAGTCTGGCCAAAAAAGGACGCCACATTGCCTTGCTGCCCAAGGCGATCGCCGACGAGTTGCCCCAACTGGCCAACCGGATGTGCAACGATCGCGCCGACCCCAGCGCCCTGACCCTGATCGGCCGGCGAGATGTGCGCAGCAACAACTCCTGGATGCACAACAGCGAACGCCTGGTGTCCGGCAAAGCCCGCTGCGTGCTGTGGATGCACACCGACGATGCCGCCCAACGGGGCTTGAGCGAAGGCCAGACCGTGCAGATCACCTCGCGCGTGGGCCAGGTTGACGCCCCGGTTTTCATCACCCCGGACATCCGGCCCGGCGTGGTCAGCCTGCCGCACGGCTGGGGCCACGGCCGCCAGGGCGTCAAGCTGGGCGTGGCCTCGCAGCACGCTGGCGTCAGCCTGAACGACCTGACCGACGACCAGTTGACCGACCAGATCAGCGGCAACGCGGCCCTCAACAGCCTGCGCGTGCATGTGAAAGCAGCCTGATGGACCTGAGCCACCGCACCCCTGCCGATGAAATTGCCGCCACCGCGGCCCGCCTGGTGGTGGAAGAAGGCCTGGACTACGGTCCCGCCAAACGCCGCGCCGCCAAGCAACTGGGCCTGAGTAGCCGGGGCGATTTGCCCGACAACGACCTGATGGAGGCGGCCGTCTTCGAATACCTGGCCGTGTTCTGCGCCGAGACCCAGCCGGGCGAACTGCTCGCCCTGCGCCGCCTGGCTGCCCTCTGGATGGAACGCCTGCAAGAGTTCCGCCCCCACCTGAGCGGCGCCATCTGGCGCGGCACCGCCACCCGCCTGAACGACATCCACCTGCAGCTTTACTGCGACGATTCCAAGTCCGCCGAGATTGCCTTGCTCAACAAGGGCATGGACTACGATGTGGGCAGCGTGCCCGGCCCCCGAGGCGACCAGGTCGACTGCCTGAGCCTGACCGTGGATTGCCCCGAACTGGGCGAGCCCATCGGCCTGCACCTGACCATCCTGGATTACGACGACCTGCGCGGCGCCCTCAAAAGCGACGCCAAGGGCAAGACGGAGCGGGGCGACCTGCAAGCCCTGCGTGCCCTGCTAGACAACACGCCCTCACCATGACCGCTGATTCTCGACAAAACACCCGCCGCGCCCTCCTGGCCGGCGTCGGCCTGGCCGCGGCGGCCGGTGGCACCTGGTGGGCCTTGAAGCGCCAAACCTCCGTGTCCACCGGTGGTGCCGGCCAAACGCTCGCGGGCGACCCGGTGCCCGCCGATTTCTGGGCCCGCCAGTTCGACACCCCCAGCGGCCCGGCCCTGGCCTTGTCCAGCCTGCAAGGCCGCCCTTTGCTGATCAATTTCTGGGCCACGTGGTGTCCGCCTTGCGTCAAAGAGATGCCCGAGCTTGACCGCTTTCACCGCGAGTTCAGCGGCCAGGGCTGGAACGTGCTGGGCCTGGCGGTCGACAGCCCCACGCCGGTCAAAGGCTTCCTGGCCAAAAAACCGGTGGCATTCCAGATTGGCCTGGCCGGATTGGGGGGCACTGAATTGGCCCAGGAACTGGGTAATACTGCGGGCGGCCTGCCCTTCTCGGTGTTGATCGACGCCCAGGGCGGCATCCGCCAGCGCAGGATGGGCGCCACCAATTTTGACGAACTGGCCGCCTGGGCCAAAGCCTTCGTGGCCTGACGCTTTGGCAGAGGCAACCCGCCCCGATCAAGGGGGATCCAGGGTTTTGATGCCAATTGCGCGTAAAATACGTTTACTTTCATTTTCTTGACCGAAGGCTCACCCCCTAGGTCAACGACGCATGCAGATTCTTGTTCTCCATGGTCCCAATCTGAACCTGCTGGGCACACGTGAGCCGCAGGTCTACGGGACCACCACCCTGGAGCAGATCAACACAGGCTTGACCCAGCACGCCGCCGCTCGCGGGGCGTCGCTGTCGGCCTTTCAAAGCAACCATGAAGGGGCGCTGATCGACCGGGTGCACGCTGCACGCCAGGACGGCACCCGCTTCATCGTCATCAACCCCGGTGCCTACACCCACACCAGCATTGCCTTGCGTGATGCCCTGGCCGGCGTGGCCCTGCCTTTCATCGAAGTGCACCTGTCCAATGTGCACCGGCGCGAGCCCTTTCGCCAACACTCCTACTTTTCCGACATCGCCGAAGGCGTCATCGTCGGGCTGGGCGTGCTGGGCTACCAGTTGGCCGTTGACGCGGCCCTGGAACGCCTGACAAACGCCCCTCCTCGCGGCTGAGCAACAGCCCCGCACCCCCACATCCCTGAGCTTTTGCTCGACCGACTTGCTGGAGATCGCAGATCATGGACTTGCGCAAACTGAAAACCCTCATCGACCTCGTCTCGGAGTCCAACGTCTCTGAACTGGAAATCACCGAGGCTGATGGCAAAGTCCGCATCGTGAAAGCGGGCGCCGCCCCGGTGGTGATGATGCAGCAGCCCATGCAGGCACAGCAGCCTCAGCCGGTCGCCGCGGCACCCGCCGTGGCCGCCGCCCCGGTCGTGGCCGAAGTGCCGGAAGAAACCGGCCACGTTGTCAAGTCACCCATGGTGGGCACCTTCTACCGCTCGTCCAGCCCAGGCGCCAAGGCGTTTGCCGAAGTGGGCGACCAAGTCAAGGAAGGTCAGGCCATCTGCATCATCGAAGCCATGAAGATCATGAACGAGATCGAGACGGACGTCGCGGGCACCGTCACCAAGATCCTGGTTGAAAACGGCCAGCCGGTGGAATACGGCCAACCCTTGTTCGTCATCGAATAAGGCGGGTTCCCATGTTCAAGAAAATACTGATCGCCAACCGTGGCGAGATCGCACTGCGCATCCAGCGTGCGTGCCGCGAGATGGGCATCAAGTCGGTCGTGGTCTATTCTGAGGCCGACCGCGAAGCCAAGTACGTCAAGCTGGCCGACGAGGCCGTGTGCATCG
Source organism: Aquabacterium sp. CECT 9606 (assembly GCF_918741295.1). Taxonomy (GTDB): domain Bacteria; phylum Pseudomonadota; class Gammaproteobacteria; order Burkholderiales; family Burkholderiaceae_C; genus Aquabacterium. The sequence continues at coordinate 884,727 of NZ_CAKKNB010000002.1, read as the reverse complement.
GGCCCGCCCCCTCCGCGCAGAGCTACCTGCACATGCCCTCGATCATCTCGGCGGCCGAGGTGACCGATGCCGAAGCCATCCACCCCGGCTACGGCTTTCTGTCGGAGAACGCCGATTTCGCCGAGCGCGTCGAACAAAGTGGCTTCGTCTTCATCGGCCCCACGCCTGAATGCATCCGCATCATGGGCGACAAGGTCTCGGCCAAGCAGGCCATGATCAAGTCAGGCGTGCCTTGCGTGCCCGGCTCCGAAGGCGCCCTGCCCGACGACAACAAGGAAATCATCCGCATCGCGCGGGCCATCGGCTACCCCGTCATCATCAAGGCGGCGGGTGGTGGCGGTGGCCGCGGCATGCGCGTGGTCCACACCGAGGCGGCGCTCATCCACGCGGTGCAGACCACCAAGGCCGAAGCGGGCGCCGCCTTTGGCAACCCGGCGGTCTACATGGAAAAGTTCCTGGAGCACCCGCGCCACATCGAAATCCAGATCATGGCCGACCAGTTCAAGGCTGCGGTCTGGCTGGGCGAGCGTGATTGCTCGATGCAACGCCGCCATCAAAAGATCATTGAAGAGGCGCCGGCACCGGGCATCCCCCGCCGCGCCATCGAGAAGATCGGCGACCGTTGCGCCGCCGCCTGCCGCAAGATCGGCTACCGCGGCGCAGGCACCTTCGAGTTCCTTTACGAGAACGGCGAGTTCTACTTCATCGAGATGAACACGCGCGTGCAGGTCGAGCACCCCGTCACCGAATGGGTCAGCGGCATCGACATCGTGCAGATGCAGATCCGTGTGGCGGCCGGCGAAAAGCTGCCCTTCACGCAAAAGCAGATCACGCAGCGCGGCCACGCCATCGAGTGCCGCATCAACGCCGAAGACCCGGTCAAGTTCGTGCCCTCACCGGGCCGCATCACCACCTGGCACCCGCCCGGCGGACCTGGCGTGCGCGTCGATTCGCACATCTACGCGGGCTACTTCGTGCCGCCCAATTACGACTCGATGATCGGCAAGATCATCGTGCACGGCGACACCCGCGAGCAGGCCTTGGCCCGCATGCGCACGGCCTTGTCCGAGACCGTGATCGAAGGCATCCAGACCAACATCCCGCTGCACCGCGAGTTGATGGTCGACGCCAAGTTCGTTGAAGGCGGCACCGACATCCATTACCTTGAACACTGGATGGCGGCGCGCAAGCAGCGCTGATGATCCTTGTTCCGCGAAGAAGCAGCACACCATGCATGAACTCACCCTGCTGGCCGCCGAGGCCCAGGTCGACATCCTCAGCGACGCCCTGATCGAACTCGAAGCCCTGTCGGTGTCAGTGGAAGACTTTGACGCCGACACGGAGCGCGAAGAGGCCCTGTGGGGCGAGCCCGGCATGCCGGTGGAGCGCGAAGCCTGGGAGCGGTCGACCGTCAAGTCGCTGTTCCCCAACGAGGCGCAAGCGCTGGAAGCCGTGACCCTGATCCTGGCGCAAGACTGGGCCACCGACATCCACGTGCAAGGCATTCAAGAAGTGGAAGACCAGGACTGGGTGCGCCTGACGCAGTCGCAGTTCGCGCCCGTGCCCGTGACCGACGACTTCTGGATCGTACCCACGTGGCACGAGGTGCCCGCGCAAGCCAAGACCGTGATCCGCCTGGACCCGGGCCTGGCCTTTGGCACCGGCACCCATCCGACCACGCGCATGTGCCTGAAGTGGATTGCCCGCCATCCAGAGGCCCTGCAAGGCCAGCGTGTGCTGGACTATGGTTGCGGCTCGGGCATCTTGGCGATTGGCGCTGCATTGCATGGCGCCGCCGCGGTGGACGCGGTCGACATCGATCCCGCCGCCGTGGAGTCAACCCTGGCCAATGCCGAGGTCAACCTCAAGAACGTCGACGTCAAGCTCAACACCGGCCTGCCCGACCTGGTGGGCGAAGCGCAGGCGGCCTACCCCGTGGTGCTGGCCAACATCCTGGCCACGCCGTTGAAACTGCTGTCGCCGCTGCTGTCGGGCCACGTGGCACCAGGAGGCCACATCGTCATGGCCGGCATCCTGGCCCGGCAAGAGGCGGAGTTGAAAGAGGCGTACGCGGCCGTCGGCCTGCAACTGAGCGTGGCCGATGAAGACGATGGCTGGATCCTGATGACGGCCACCCGCAAATCCGGGGGAGCGTAGCTTCCGAAGCTAGGGTCTTCAGGGATGCGTGGTCTGTCCTGGTCCGCGATGATTGTTATATTCCACAACAATCAAGCGAGACCACCATGTCCCACCGTTTGCAACGCCTTGCCGCACTGTCTTTAGCTGCCCTGAGCATCGCCCTTGCCGCCCCCATGGGCGCGCAAGCGGCCACCACCGTGGCCAGCAAAGAGGCGCAGACCCGCTACCCGATCGTGCTCGTGCATGGCCTGATGGGCTTTGACAGCATCCTGGGCGTCGACTACTGGTACCAGATCACCGACGCACTGCGCAAATCGGGCGCAACCGTGTTGGTGGCGAAGGTGTCGGCCGTCAACGACAACGATGTGCGCGGCGAACAACTGCTGCAGCAACTCAAGTCCTGGCAGGCCGCCAAGGGCTACAGCAAATTCAACCTGATCGGCCACAGCCAGGGTGGCCCGACCGCCCGCTATGCGGCCGGCGTGGCGCCCGGCCTGGTCGCCAGCGTCACCTCCGTGGGCAGCCCGCACGTGATCGATACGTCGCTGCCGCCAGACGGCATCATGCAATTGCTGTCGACGCAGCCGGGCTTGTTCTCTTCGGCGGGCGCGCTCATCGACTGGCTGTCAGGCTCGGACAAGCTGCCGCAAGACCCGGCCGCCCTGGCGGCATGGGCGTCGGACACCGCCGCCTTCAACGCACGCTTTCCGGCCGGTGCGCCCACGCAGCCCTGCGGCCAAGGCCCCGAGCTGGCCAGCAACGGCATCCACTATTACTCGGCCACGGGCAACCAGGCCAAGACCAATGCCTGGGATCCGCTGGATGGCATCCTGAAAGAGACCACCGTGCCCAGCGATGGCCTGGTCACCGTCTGTGCCACGCATTGGGGCAAGGTCCTGCGTGACGACTATCCCTGGAACCACCTCGATGAGGTCAACCAGACCTTTGGCCTGATCGGCAAGGGTGCGCCAGACCCGGTGGCGTTCTACGTGCAGCAGGCCGCGCGCCTGAAGTTGAAGGGCCTCTGACCGCGCGGCGCCCTTCACAAGGGCTAACCGGGGGCGGAACAGCCCTCGGCTCGTGGCATCATCCAGCGCCATGAGCCTGGCCACCCGATGCACCCACTGCGGAACGATCTTCAAGGTCGTGCAAGACCAATTGAAGGTCTCCGAAGGCTGGGTGCGTTGCGGCCGCTGCAACGAGGTCTTCAACGCCTTGCCCGGCCTGTTCGACCTGGACCGCGACCCGCCTCCCCAACGGCCCGCCTCCGCACCACCGCGCCCGCCCGAGCCACCCGCTGCGTTCACGCCATCAACGCCTGATCCGGTGCCCGACACGCAGGATTCGACCTGGCCCAGCACCTCGCCCGCGCCGCACATCGAGCAGAACGATTTCGCGCTGGATGACAACATCGCGCCGCATGCGGCGATCGACGATCTGCTGTCGGCCACGGATTTCGAGCTGGACACCTCGGTGGCCATGCCCGGACAGCCCGAGCCGCCGCCCCGGTCGTTCGAATCCTATGCGCAGCAAGCTGAAGCGCCCAGCCCGCCTGAGTTCCTGCCGAGCAACCTGCCGGTCACCGACGAATCGGATGCGCTCGATTCCCGCTACCTGATGCCCTCGGAGACAGAGCGACCCCAGCGTCGCCGTCGCCGCCGTGGCCCCGATTTCGCGGATGCAGAGTTCCCCACCGATGCACTGGGCGAGATCCAGGATGACTGGGCTTCCGACTTCGGCCCTTCGTCCACGCCCTACATGGACGAGCCTGCCCCAGCCCCCGTGGCACCGCCAGTGGCCGCCCCGCCTTCGGCCGTCATCGCGGCAAAGCTTGGTGCCCCCAGCGAAGACGACGCGCCGCCCTCCCGCCTGGGAGAAGACTTCGTGCCCGAACAGGCCCTCAAGCCACCCAGCCAGCGCAAAGGCCGCCCTGGCACCCGCGGCCGCGACCCGGCCGCCAAAACCCCCGAGTTCTTGCGCCGTGCACAGCGCCGCGCGTTCTGGCGGCATCCCGCCACCCGCACCGTCCTGTCGCTGATCAGCCTGGCCTTGGTCGCCACGCTGGCCTTGCAGGCCGCCCACCAGTTCCGCAACACATTGGCCGCCCACTACCCCGAAGCGCGGCCTTACCTGGCCCAGTGGTGCGAGGCCATGGACTGCAAGATCGAAGCGCCCCTGGGCATCGACAGCCTGCAGGTGGAAAGTGCAACCCTGGTGCGCACCAGCTCCGAAGGGCCCGACACCTACCGCCTGGTGGTGGTGGTGCACAACCGCGCCTCCATCGGCCTGGCCTGGCCTGATATCGACCTGACCTTGACCGACACCAATGGCGCTATCGTGGCCCGCCGGGCGTTCTCACCGCGCGATGCCCAATGGGTCGACAGCGCCGATGCCAAAGCCGATCCCGAGGTGGCCGCCGGCCCCCTGCCCGTGGCGGCCCCGGCTGACCGCAGCACCACTTTGCAATGGCGCCTCCAGGCGCCTAACCTGAAACTGGCGGGCTACACCGCCGAGCTCTTTTACCCCTGAGGATTTTCAAACATGTCCGTTCTGATCTGCGGCTCGCTGGCCTTTGACACCATCAGCACCTTCGACGGCCGCTTCGCGCAGCAAATCCTGCCCGACCAGCTGCACATCCTGAACGTGTCGTTCCTGGTGCCCACGCTCAAGCGCGAGTTCGGCGGCGTGGCCGGCAACATCGCCTATGGCCTGCAGCAGTTGGGCGGCAAGCCCTTGGTCATGGCCGCGCTCGGCGTCGATGGCGCCCCCTACCGCGACCGCATGCAGCAATGGGGCATCAGCCTGGAGCACGTGCTGACCGTGACCGACAGCCACACCGCCCAGGCCATCATCATCACCGACAAGGACAACAACCAGATCACGGCTTTCCACCCTGGCGCCATGCAATACGCCGCGCAACTGAAGATCAAGCCCGATCCCAAGGTGCAACTGGCGATCATCGGCCCCGATGGCCGCGACGCCATGATCCAGCACGCCGAGCAACTGGCCGCCGCCAAGATCCCCTTCGTGTTCGACCCAGGCCAGGGCCTGCCGATGTTCGATGGCGACGACCTGAAGCGCTTCGTGAGCCAGGCCAGTTGGGTGGCCGTCAACGACTACGAAGGCAAGATGCTGGCCGACCGCACCGGCCAAAGCCTGGCCGACATCTCCAAGTCACACCTCAAGGGCCTGATCGAGACCTTGGGCGCCGAGGGCTGCAACGTCTACATCCAGGGCGAAAAGACCCACGTGGCGGGCGTCAAGGCTGCTGCCGTGGTCGACCCCACCGGCTGTGGCGATGCCTTCCGTGGCGGCCTGCTGTACGGCCTGTCCAATGGCTGGGACCTGGTCAAGTCGGTGGGCCTGGCCAACCGCATGGGCGCGCTCAAGATCGCTGTCTCGGGCCCGCAGAACTACACGGTCGACCGCGCCGCCTTGCTGGCCGGCTGATCCGCCCGGGCGGCATCGCCGCCGCCTTGCTGCCAAGAGGGCGCTCGCCAATGAAGCGCCCCTTCATCCATTCAGAGGAATCACCATGCCTTGCCTTCCAAACCGCCGCGCCCTCAGCGTGGTGGCGGCGCTCGCGTCGGCTTTGAGCGTGCTCAGCGCCTGCTCTCCAACCCGGGCCGCCAACCAGCAGACCGACGCCCTGCGCCTGGCCACCTGGAACATGGAATGGCTGCTCACGCCCGGCGACCGCGCCGAGCTGGGCAGTCGCTGCCTGCGCCAACAACCCCGGAGTGACGAACGCGCCTTGCCCTGCACTCCCGGCAAGGCCCAGCCACCCACGCGCAGCGCGGCCGACTTCGACGCCTTGGCCCGCACCGCCACGCAACTGCATGAGGTGCTGCGGGCCGATGCCGTGGCCTTGCAAGAGGTGGACGGCGCCACCGCGGCTCGGCAAGTCTTCCGCCAAGGCTGGAAGCTGGACTGCTTCGTCGACCGGGCCCACCCGCAAAAAGTGGGCTTTGCCATCCGCGAAGGCACGCCCTACCGCTGCAATGGCGACTTGAGCGCTTTGGACATCGACGGCAGTACCCGGGCTGGCGCCGATGTGACGCTCTACCCTGGCACCACCCGCGAAGTGCGCCTGCTGTCCGTGCACCTGAAAAGCGGCTGCTTCGACGGCAAACTGGACCGCCAATTTGCCCCCTGCCAACGCCTGCGCCAACAAGTGCCCGTGCTGGAGCGCTGGGTGGACGAGCGGGTGCGAGAAGGCAAGGCCTTCGCCATCCTGGGCGATTTCAACCGCCACCTGGACAAGGACTCGCGCTACCCCGCCGGGCCGGACGAGTCACAGCCGCTTAATGTGTTCAATGCCTTGAGCGACAACGACCCCACGGGCGCCGTGCTGGTGCGCGCCACCGAGGGCGCCGACAGCATCCCCTGCAGTGCCGATGACCGGCACACACGCTACATCGATGACATCCTGGTCAGCGAGTCACTGGCCAGGCGCGCGTCGCAAAAGCAGTTTGCGCGGGTACCGTTTGCCACTGAAGATCAGGGGCGTTTGCTTTCGGATCACTGTCCGGTGGTCTACAGCTTGACCGGCCTTGGTCGTTGAGCGCTTGAGTTTGCGCGCTTTGTTGGGGCAGCGCGGGGCGGGGTCTGGGGCGGCATCCGTCGGAGCTTCAGGTGGGTGGTCCCGCTCTGAGCGGGACTGCCTTGCGAAGCGCAGGGTTGAGGTGGGGCCGTGGAACTCACTGCGCGGACGGCCAGTCAGATATTGATGCGCGCTGCGCGCGCCCACCCCAACCCCGCACTTCGCAAGCACCCCCAGGCGCCCCGCCGGATGCCGCCCCAGCCCCTTTTCGCCCCGCTGGTGGTGCGGCACGGCCCCTGGTGACATGCCACCGTCGTGGTGTTTCGCCACACCGTTCGCGCACCACCTCGCGCCAAACTACCAGCGAGGCGATCAGGGATGAGCCGGTGGCTGGCAGGGCGACGTCGGGGGCGTCGAGGACGCACAGGGGCGAGGTGGGCACGCGCAGCGTGCTTTGTAAACTGACTTGCTGTGGTTGTTTGAACGGAGCGGACGAAGTCCGCGCAGTGAGTTCCACAGCACCACCTCGACCCGAGCACCGCAGAGCAGTCCGCCGCGTAGCGGTGGACCGCCACCATCGGAGCCCTGCCAGCCACTGGCGACTCCCAGCCTCGCGTTCCCCGACAAAGCGCTTGAATCAGGCCTTGCCCTGGCTCGCCACCGCAGCCGCCGCCTTGGCAATCGACTCCGCATCGCCCAGGTAGTAATGCTTGATCGGCTTCAGATCCGCATCCAGCTCATACACCAGCGGGATGCCGTTGGGAATGTTCAGGCCCACGATCTCGTCATCGCCGATGTTGTCCAGGTACTTGACCAGGGCACGGATGCTGTTGCCGTGGGCCGCCACGACGATGCGCTTGCCCGCCTTGATGGCCGGGGCCATGGCCTCGTTCCAGAAAGGCAGCACGCGGGCCACGGTGTCCTTCAGGCATTCGGTCAGCGGGATTTGCTCGGGCTTGAGCTTGCTGTACCGGATATCCTGGCGTTGGCCGCGCGGGTCGTTGGCGTCCAGCGCAGGCGGCGGCGTGTCATAGCTGCGGCGCCACACCAGCACCTGTTCGTCGCCATATTGCTTGGCGGTCTCGGCCTTGTTCAAGCCTTGCAGGCCGCCATAGTGGCGCTCGTTCAGTCGCCAGCTGTTGACCACGGGCAACCAGGGACGGTCCATCTCGTCCAGCGTGTGCCACAGGGTGTGGATGGCGCGCTTGAGCACCGAGGTGTAGGCCACGTCGAATTCGTAGCCTTCGGCCTTGAGGAGGCGGCCGGCCTGTTTGGCCTGTTCGACGCCCGTGGGGGTCAGGTCCACATCGGTCCAGCCGGTGAATCGGTTTTCGAGGTTCCAGGTGGATTCGCCATGGCGAATCAGCACAAGCTTGTACATGGCTTCAAGTCCGGTCGCGTAAAGGGAGTCGGAGATTATAAAATCCCACGTTTGCCATCCACACGAAAGATTTTCCATGAGCTATCTGCTTGAGAACTGGTACTGGCTTGTCGCAGCCTTGGCCTCCGGGGGCCTGCTGTTGTGGCCCCAGATCAAGGGCGGTGCCAATGGTGGCCTGACCCCGGCCAATGCGGTGCAGCTCATCAACCGCGAAAAAGCGCAGGTGATCGACGTGAGCGACACCGCCGAATTCGCCGCCGGCCACGTCGTGGGCGCCAAGAACATCCCCCTGGACACCCTGGCCGACAAAGTGAAAGGCCTGCCTGGCAACAAAACCACCCCCTTGGTGGTGGTGTGCGCCACGGGCGCGCGCAGCGCCAAGGCCGTGGCCCAGCTCAAGACCATGGGCTACGAAAAAGCCCAGGTGTTGGCCGGCGGCCTGAAAGCCTGGCGCGAAGCCAACCTGCCGGTCGACAAAGCGGCCTGATGCCACACCGGGGTGCCCGCCGGGTGCCCCCACACAGGAGACGGTCATGCCAAGCGCAGGACAATGTCTCCTGGATTGAACTTCAACAGAGCCGCGCCATGCAAGCCGTCAAGATGTACACCACCCAGGTCTGCCCCTACTGCATCCGGGCCAAGATGCTGCTCAAACAGCGTGGTGTCGAGAACATCGAAGAAATCCGCGTTGACCAGGACCCGGTGCAGCGCCAGCACATGATGCAGATCACCGGCCAGCGCACCGTGCCTCAAATCTTCATCGGCGACACCCATGTGGGCGGCTGCGACGACCTGATCGCCCTGGACCACCGCGGCGGCTTGATGCCCTTGCTGGGCGCCTGAAACGCCCCCAGCAAGTCACACAACACAGCGTTTACTTCAAGACGCTGCGGGGCACCAAGGGCAACACCAGGCTGGAAGGCCGGCTGGGGTCGTTGTAGATGGTGCTCACGTTGCCATTGGCCTTGAGCTGCTGCGGCGTGGGCCAGATGCCCTGCGCCTGGTTGCTGGCGCTGATGGCGATGCGCAGCTTGTGGCCCTTGCGGATCAGTGCGGCGGCGGGGAAAACCTCCACCGGCACCAGCATGGCCTGGCCGGGCACCACGGCCTGCTTGGCGGCCATGGTGAACGGGTGCCACGGCTGGACCATCACGCCATTGATGTAGCGCGAGCGGCTGGTGTCGACCGCGCGGTGGCTGGCGGACTGCAGGCCGGTCGAGATGGGCGTGGCATTGCCCCACACATCCACGTCATCGATGCGAACCGCCACGGCCGCTTCGGTGTTCGTGGCCGACATCCAGATGTCCGCCTGCATGGGGCCATTGATGTACATGTCTTCGGTCAGTGGCGCGGTCTGGTAGATCAGCGCCTTTTGCTCTTTTTCGACGGTGTTGCTGTTGGTGTAGCAAAGCTTGGGCAGCAAGCCACCCATGCCCAGCGACCATTGCACGTAGCTGGATGAGCAATCGCTGCCATCGTTCAGGGTCACCTTGGCCTGCACGGTCTTGCCGGTGTCGCTCACGTTGTAGGTGATCGCGGCGCCTTGGGGCTCGGCGATGGTGTGGCTGGCCTCAGGCAGCAAGGGCGCCTGGGTGGTCAACTTCATGTTGCCGCGCAGGTAGTAGCGCTGCGGCGTGGCCTGGGGGTGCGGCCAGTCGGTGGTGCTGGCAAAACGCTTGCCAAGAATGCCGTAGCCCTCAACGTACTGGGTGACGTTGGGCAGCGAGGCCGCACCCACGTTCATGCCGCGCAGGTATTGGTCAAACCACTGCAGCATCAGGAACTTGGTGGCCGGTGCGCCATTGGCCGTGCTGTTGTTCTCGTCGTTCTGAGCACTCATGACCGCCTGGAGGTGCGCGCCCGGCACGATCAGCAGCTTGGTGGTGACCTTGCTCTTCAGTTGCTCGTACAGCAGGGGCTCGTCGCGCTGGAAGATGTCGTTCGAGCCACCCACGATGAAGGTGGGCACCTTGATGGCAGCGGCCTTTTCCAAAGGCGAACGGGTCGACCAGAAATCGCCGTCGTCGGTGGCGTAGCCGGTCAGGCCAGCCAGGGAGTTGTTGACCGTGGGCAGGTACCAGCTGTCGATGGCGGCGATGTGTTCCTGGTTGGCGGCTTCGATCTGCGTGGCGAAGGTGGGGTGCAGGCTCTTGGCGATGTCGTTCTGCACGCTCAGCGCCTGCGTCAGGGGCAGCCACAGGCTGATGAACTGGGCATTGAGCAGACCGCCCACGCCCACCGTGCCTCGGTAGGCATCACCCATGGGCACCTGGGCAAACACAGCCTTCACCGCAGGGTTTTGCTGCTCGGCGGTCAGCAAACTCGTGATGCCCAGGTAGGACGTGCCCGCCAGGCCCAGGTTGCCGTTGAACCAAGGCTGCTTGGTCACCCACTCGACCGCTTCGCCATAGGCGGCCTGCTCCGCCGCGCCCAGCAAGGCACCTTGGCCGTCCGACATGCCGGAGCCCAGCACATCCACGGCCACCGAGATGTAGCCGCGCTTGATCATGAACTCGTCTTTGCCGCCCACCAGCAGCGTGTTGCCGGTCACGGCAAAGCCGCCCAGCAGTTGGCCCACGTCAATGCGGTAGGCGGTTTGCGTCAACACGGCCGGGAACGCGCCGGGCACTGGCACGCCATTGCCATCGGCCGGCACCGAGACGAGCACGGCCAGCTTCTGGCCATTCTTCATCGTGATGAATTGCAAGGGCAAGGTCACGGCCTTGGCGTACTCTTCAGCGCGCGAGTAATCCTTCCAGGTGCCAGCGGCGTTGGCCGTGACCGCGGGGTTGGGCTGGCTGAGGCTGCCACGCGTGCCCAAGGTGGTCGTGGTGGCGGCCAGGGCGCTCGTGACCCCGGCGGTGAGAAGTACGGCGGCCAGACTGCTGAGTGCGAAGGCGCGCACGCCCTGGTTGGATCGTTGCATGGTGGAGGTCTCCTGTTTGGATCCAGCAAGCCTAGGGTCCACCAGCAGCGCGGGCATTGTCCGAATCGGCCACTTATTAACCATCAGCAGCCCGTTCTAGGGAAAGCACCGACCGTGATTTGTGCATTGCTGCATGGAAAACCCCCAGACTGCTGCCTACCTTGCCAGCACCCTGTGCCTCATGCGACTTTCCCCGCTCAATTTGAAAATACTGGCCTACGTCCTCGACGTGGAAGGCTTCAACTCCGGTGCCGCCCTGCGGCGGTGTGGCATCGAATCAGCCGACGATCTGCAAGAGGAAGGTGCTTGGGTGCCTTTGGAACTGTTTGACCGCCTGATGGCTGCCGTGATCGAGGAAACCGGCGACACCGCCTTCGGCCTGGTGGCGGGCAAGAGTATCGCGCTGATGCGCTATGGCGTGCTCACACCGCTGGTGCTGGCCACGCCCAGCTTGCGGCAGATACTCGATGACATCCGCCGCTTTGCCGTGCTGGCCCTGGATCGGTCTGAAATCGAGTTGGCGGAAAGCGGGGCCACTGCCCGCCTGTTGGTGCAGCCCGCGGTTCAAAACGGCTTGAGCGGCCACTTCCGCTTGGAGCAGGTGGCCACCAGCTCGATTCAGATGCTGCGTTTCGCGGGCGCCAGCCACGCTGACATCCACCACGTCACTTTTCCGCACACGCCCGCGCCCGAGCATGAACACCGCTATGCAGCCACCTTTGGCCAACGCATGAGCTTTGGTCAAAAGGAATGTGCGATCACCTTCAACGCCGCTTTGCTGGACACGAAGCTGCCCACCCACGACCCCGTCGCCTACATGGCGGCCAGAACACGAGCCGACTCGCAACTGGCCGCTATGAAGGCGGGCTCGGACATGGCGGACACGGTGCGCGCCTGGTTGCTGAGCGCGTTTCCAAAGCAGCCCACCGTGGCGGAAACGGCCGAGCACCTGGGCATGAGCGAGCGCAGCTTTCGCAGGCACCTGAGCACGCTGGACACGACCCACGCCGATCTCTCCCAGGAGTGCCAGCGCCTGACGGCCGAACGCCTGCTGGCCGAGGGCAAGCTGCCCCTCAAGCAGATTGCCGAAGCCTTGGGCTTTTCATCGGTGCACAGTTTTCACCGCGCCTTCAGAAGGTGGTCGGGCCTGACACCATCGGAATGGCGCGAAAGCCGCGGCGCCAAGGCGCAGTCTTAACCGGGCACCCCGTGCCGCAGGCGTTTGACGTCGCGCTGCGGCGGTGCGCCAAACAGGCGGCTGTAATCGCGGCTGAACTGCGAGGCGCTTTCATAGCCCACGCGCGCGGCGGTGGTGCCTGCGTCCAGCGCCTGGTCCAACATCAGGTGCCGGGCCTCTTGCAAGCGCAATTGCTTTTGGTATTGCAAAGGGCTCATGCCTGTGAGGCCGCGGAAATGCTGCCGGAAGGTTGACGGACTCATGTGGGCCGTGGCCGCGAGCTCGTCCATCCGCACATCGTGGCGGAAGTTCTGCTTCAGCCAGGCCATGGCCCGCGCAATCTGGTGACTGGGCGAGCCCGCCGCCAACAGGTGCCGCAGGTAAAGGCCATGCGGCCCAGTCAGCAAGCGCACCATGATCTCTTGCTGGATGAGCGGCGCGAGGTGCGGCATGTGCTGCGGCTCGTTCACCAACTGGACCAACCTGGTCACGGCCTCGAGCATGGGGGCTGGCAAGGTGCTCAGCGAGATCGCGCGAGGTGCCGGCTCCCGGGACAAAGGGGTCAGATCCATCTCGGAGGCCAACTGCAACAGCGCTCTCGCATCCAGCGTCAGCAACAGGCCCAGGTAAGGCTGGGCCAGGCTGGCGTGGGTCACGTGGGCCACCACGGGCAGGTCCACCGTGGTCAACAAGGACTGGCCCGGGCCGTAGGCAAACACCTGGTCGCCAAAAGCCACTTGTTTGCTGCCCTGCGCCGGGATGGCCAAACCCAAGGCGTAGAAACAGGCCAGGGGTTCGGTTTTCACACTGCTGCGGTAGACCGACAACGACGCGATGCCGGTGGGGTGACTGCCATCGGTTTGGGCAATCTGGCCCAGCGCATGGGCCAGGGCTTCAACGGTCATGACCAGCCTTTCAGGAACGTTGTATTTATGCGGTTCTTTCTGACAGCGCACTGTACAGCCGCCCCCTTGGGGGGCGCCCCGCCTTGGCGAAGACTCGTTGAAAAAGGCAACACAAGCACCAAAAACGGCAAGCCCATGCCGGGTCAGGCATGCACACTGAGCCACCTTAAGGAGAGAGGACCCCATGAGCACGCTCAACGTCAACGGCCAGACACACAAGGTCGACACCGACCCTGGCACCCCCATCCTCTGGGCCCTGCGCGACACGCTGGGCATGACCGGCACCAAGTTCGGTTGTGGCGCGGCCTTGTGTGGCGCCTGCACCGTGCACCTGGATGGCGAGGCGGTCCGCTCGTGCATCACCCCCATCTCTGCCGCCGAGGGCAAGAAGATCATCACCATCGAGGCCACGACCGATGGCCGCGACCGCGTGGGCTCGGCCGTGCACGCGGCCTGGGTCAAGCACGATGTGGCGCAGTGCGGCTACTGCCAGAGTGGTCAGATCATGAGCGCCACCGCCTTCCTCAAATCCTTGGCCCCTGGCAAGCAGCCCACGCCCGCCGAGATCGATGCGGCCATGGCCGGCAACATCTGCCGCTGTGGCACCTATGCCCGCATCCGCGCCGCGGTGGCCGACGCCGCCCGCACCCTGGCTTGAAGGAGCTGCCGCCATGTTGAACCACCTCGATCACCCAGACATGCCCCGTGCCCTGCAGCACATGCTGGCCCGCAGCCAACCCAACGCCCACGCGGCCACCATGCCGCGCCGCAGCTTCCTGAAGCTGGCGGGCGTGAGTGGCCTGGCGCTGGGTGCTTTTCCCCACCTGGCCTTGGCCCAAGGGGCCAGCGCAGACAGCGCCCTCAAGCCCACCCAACAGCCCTCGGCCTTTGTGCAGATCGCGCCCAATGGCGAGGTCACCGTCACCATCAACCGGCTGGAGTTTGGGCAAGGCGTGCAAACGGCCCTGCCCATGATCCTGGCTGAAGAACTCGATGCCGACTGGAGCCTGGTGCGCAGCCGCCATGGCAGCAGTGACCCGGCCTATGTCGACCCGATGTGGGGCATCCACCTGACCGGTGGCTCCAACTCCATCAAGCACAGCTTCACGCAATACCGCGAGCTGGGTGCGCGAGCGCGGGCCATGCTGCTCAGCGCTGCCGCCACGCGCTGGCATGTGGACGTGGCCACCCTGCGCACGCAATCGGGCACCGTGATCGGCCCCGGCGGGCTCAAGCTGGGCTATGGCGAGTTGGCCGAGGCCGCCATGGCCCTGCCCGTGCCCGAGAAGGTCGTGCTGAAAGACCCCAAGGACTTCCGCCTCATCGGCCAACCCACCAACCGCCTGGACGCCAAGGCCAAGAGCAGTGGCCGCCAGGATTTTGGCATCGACACGCACCTGCCTGGCCAACTGACGGCCGTGGTGGCGCACCCGCCCGTGTTCGGCGCCCGCATCGCTTCGCTGGACGACAGCGCCGCCCGGGCCATCAAAGGCGTGAAGGCCGTGTTGCGCGTGCCGCTGGACCGGGGCGCCGAAGGCGTGGCCGTGGTGGCCGATGGCTATTGGCCCGCCAAGCTGGGGCGCGATGCGCTCAAGGTGCAGTGGGACAGCGCCAAGTTGGAAAAGGTCGACAGCGAGAAACAGCTGGCCCAGTACCGCGAGCTGGCCAAGCAGCCCGGCCCGCGCCAGTTTGACGCGGACATGGCGCCCTTGGCCACCGCGCCCAAGCGCATCGATGCGGAGTTCATCTTCCCCTACCTGGCGCACGCGCCCATGGAGCCTTTGAACTGCACGGTGCAGTTGTCCGAGGGCAAAGCGGATTTGTGGATTGGCACCCAGTTCCCCGGCGTGGATGGTGCCGCCGCGGCGCGCGTGCTGGGCCTCAAGCCCGAGCAAGTAAGCATGCACGTGCAGATGGCCGGCGGTGGCTTTGGCCGACGCGCCGTGGGCAGCAGCGACTACGTGGTAGAGGCTTGCGAGATCGCCAAGGCGGCCCGTGGTGCCGGGTTGAACGTGCCCGTGCGCATGGTCTGGAGCCGCGAAGACGACATCAAGGGCGGCTACTACCGCCCCATGCACCTGCACCGCGCCCGCATCGGCTTCGATGCGCGCGGCCGAGTGCTGGCCTGGGACCACGTCCTGGTCGGCCAGTCCATCACCGCAGGCACGCCCTTTGAAGGCGGCATGGTCAAGAACGGCATCGACGCCACCGCCGTTGAAGGCATGCGCGATCCCTATGCCCTGCCCATGCGCCTGACGGTTCACCACCCCAAGGTCAACGTGCCGGTGCTGTGGTGGCGCAGCGTGGGCTCCACGCACACGGCCTTCGTGATGGAGACCCTGATCGACGAGATCGCCCGGGCCACCAAACAAGACCCGGTGGCCTACCGCCTGGCGCTCTTCGGCGACAAGCACCCGCGCCACCGCGCCGCCTTGCAACTGGCCGTGGACAAGAGCGGCTATGGCAAGAAGCGCTTGCCCGCGGGCCGCGCCTGGGGCGTGGCGGTGCACGAGTCTTTTGAGTCCGTGGTGGCCTACGTGGTCGAGGCCTCGGCCAAGAAGGGCACCCCTGTGCTGCACCGCGTGACAGCGGGCGTGCACTGCAATCTGGTCGTGAACCCGCGCACCGTGGAAGCGCAAGTGCAAGGCGCCGCGCTGATGGGCTTGTCCATGTGCCTGCCAGGCGCCGCCATCACCCTGAAGGATGGCGAGGTGCAGCAAAGCAACTTTGGCGACTTCGCGGTGCCCCGCATCACCGACATGCCCGAGGTGGCCGTGCACACCGTGCCCAGCGCCGATCCGCCCACCGGCATGGGCGAACCGGGCCTGCCCCCCTTGGCACCGGCCTTCGCCAACGCCATTGCCAAGCTCACTGGCAAGCCGGTACGCCAATTGCCCTTCAACCTGGCTTGATCCACACCTGAAGGAAGCCCACCCATGGAAGACCTCGACACCCTGGTCTTGCAGACCGCGCTCCGTTGGCACACCGCCGACCTGCCGGTGGTGCTGGTCACCGTGGCGCGCACCTGGGGTTCTTCGCCCAGGCCGCCCGGCTCGCTCATGGCCATCAATGGCCGGGGTGAGGTCGTGGGCTCCGTCTCGGGGGGGTGCATTGAAGACGACCTGATTCACCGCATCCGCGAAGGCGGCGTGCAAGCGGCCTGTGCCACCGAGGCCCCCGCCGTGCTGCGCTATGGCATCTCGGCCGATGAAGCCCACCGCTTCGGCCTGCCCTGCGGCGGCACGGTCGAGCTGGTGCTGGAACGGGTGGCCGCGCACAGCCGCCTGGAGGCGCTGCTGCAGGCCTGCCAGCAACGCCAGGGCACCGAGCGCGTGCTCGACCTGCGCACGGGCCATGTCACCTTGCACCCGGTGCAACGGGATGGCCGGCGCGATGGCGTGCCCCGGCTCACCGACACCCAGCTCACCACCTGCCTGGGCCCCCAGAACCGCCTGATCGTGATCGGTGCCGGCGACCTGTCGCGCTTCTTGTGCCAGATGGCCTTGAGCCTGGGCTTCGAGGTGATCGTGTGCGACCCGCGCGAAGAGCACCGCGCCAACTGGGGCCTGGCTGGCGTCGAGATCAGCCACGAGATGCCCGATGACCTGATCCTGCGGCTGCGCCCGGACGCGCGCACCGCCGTGGTCGCGCTCACGCACGACCCCAAGCTGGACGACCTGGCCCTGATCGATGCCCTGCAGTCCGAGGCCTTCTACGTGGGCGCCATTGGCTCGCGCCGCAACAGCACGCTGCGCCGCGAGCGCCTGCGCGAGCATTTCGAGGTGCCGGAGTCGGCGCTGGAAACCTTGCACGGCCCCGCTGGCCTGTACATCGGCAGCAAGACGCCGGCCGAGATCGCCCTGTCGATCATGGCCGAGGTGGTGGCCGTGAAAAACGGCATCCACCGCCCGGTGCCCGCGCCCGTGGCCGTGGGCAAGCACTTGCACAACGCCGCCTTGACGGCACCCAGTTGCCTGGCCTGAGATGAGCACACCCGCCGTGCCCCTGGCGGCCACCATCCTGGCCGCAGGGCTGGGCAGCCGGCTTGGCCACCGCCCCAAATCGGCGCTGCTGGTGGGCGGCACCAGCGTGCTGGAAAGGCTGGTGGGCGCATTGCGAGGTGCAGGGCTTCAAGCCATGAGCGTGGTCATCGGGCCTTACGCCGAGACCTTGCTGCCCATCATCCACCGCTGCGCTGCCCGGCCCCTGCAACAAGGCCAGGCCATCAGCACCTTGGTGGACTCACAACGGCTGGCCTTGCAGACCCACCTGGACCAAGGCGATGGCAGCGACCTGTTGATCGTGCTGGCCGACTTGCCTTGCTTGAACCACACGCACATCCTGCCCCTGCTGAAGGCCTGGCAGCAGCGCGACGCCCAAATCCATGCGCAAATGCCCCTCGTCAACGGCGTGCGCGGCCACCCGCTGATCCTCACCGCCCATGCCGCGCGGCAGGTGCTGGCCACGCCCCCTCACCTGGGCATCCGCGACTGGCTGGCGCGGCATCCCGAGCTGGTGCAAACGGTGGCCACCAGCGAGCAAGCCCATGTGCGAGACCTGGACACGCCCAATGATCTGGCGGCCCTGCAGGCCGACTGCCAACCCCTGCCCGTGTGCTGGCCTGCGCCCTGGGATCGGGCGGACTCACCAAGCCGGGTTTGAGGCCGCGTCAAAACGGTCCACCAGAAAATCCAGAAAGACGCGCACCTTGGCCGACAGGTGATGCCGCTGGGGATAGATGGCGTGGATGTCGGCCATCTCGCCCACCCAGGGCGCCAGGATGCGAGACAGGCGGCCACTGCGCAGGTAGGCGGCCACGTCCCACTCGGACCGCAGCACGATGCCATGGCCGGCCAACGCCCAATCCACGGCCACCTCGCCATGGTTGGTGCTCAAGGGGCCGCGCACCTTCACCATCACCTTGCTCTGCCCATCGGTGAGTTGCCAGTTGTTGAAGGTGGCCGTGTTTTCGCGGATGACGATACAGCGGTGCTGGGCCAGCGCCTGCGGCTCGGCGGGTGTGCCGAACTCGGTCAGGTAATGCGGTGAGGCGCACAGCCAGCGCCGGTTGCTGGCCACGCGCCGCGCCAGCACCCGGGCATCGGGCGGCGTGCCGAACTGGATGCCCACATCGATCGCGTGCTCGGTCAGGTCCAGGGGGTGGTCCGTCAAGGTCAGGATCACCTCCACCTGCGGACAGCGCAAGGCGAAGTCCGAGATGGCTGGTGCCAGGTGGCGCCGCCCGAACCCGAAGGTGGCGTTGACCCGCAGCACGCCTTTGGGGGTCTGGCGGTCGGCCAGGAGCGATTCTTCCAACCCTTCCAGATCGCGCAGGATCTGCTCGCCTTCTTGCAGGTAGCGCTGGCCTTCGGCAGTGAGGCTGAGGCGGCGCGTGGTGCGGTTGAGCAGCTTCAAGCCCAGGCGTTTTTCAAGGGCGGCCAGCCGGCGGCTGACGTTGGGCGGCGTGATGCCCATGTCCTGCGCGGCCGCGGCCAGGCTGGGCTGGCGCGCCAACGCCACGAAAAAGGCCAGGTCAGAGACAGTGTTCATTCGTGCGTCTGCCGCAATGATGAAGTGCGATCAAGTCGATTGTATGAATCTTTTCGCATCAATAACATGCAAGGCATGCTGGACCCTGCCCACCTGCTCATGGCTTTGTTGATCGGCGCCAGCCTCGGCTTCGTGGGCGGCGTCTTCGGCATCGGCGGGGGCATCGTCGCCGTGCCTTTGCTGGTGCTGGGCTTTGGCCTGGACCAGCCCATTGCGCAGGGCACGGCCCTGGTGCTGATGGCGCCCAATCTGCTGGTGGGCTGGTGGCGCTACCACCAGCGTCACCCCATGGGCTGGCGGGCCATCGCCGCCATTGCCCTGTCGGCCGCGCTGACCACCTGGCTGATCGCCCACATGGCCACGCGGATGGATCCGCAGGTGTTGCGGGCAATCTTCAGCGTCTTCATGGTGCTGCTGGCCTTGCGCTTGCTGCGCACCGCCCAGCAGCCCCAAACCCCGCAAGCTGAGCGCCGCCTGGACCTGCGCGTGCTGCCATTGGTCGGCCTGGTGGGCGGTTGCAGCATGGGGCCGCTCGGCATCGGCGGCGGCCTCATGGCCGGGCCCCTGCTGTCTGGTTGGCTGGGCCAGCGCCAGACCACGGCGCAGGGCCTGTCCCTGGCCTTGGTGGCCCCCAGCTCGGTCGTGGCTCTGGCCACCTACGCGAGCGCCCACCAAGTCGATTGGGCCTGGGGCGTGCCCCTGGCGCTCGGAGGCGTGCTGACCGTGTCGGCCGGCGTGGCGCTGGCGCACCGCCTGCCCGAAAAGCCCATGCGGTGGTCGTTCGCGGTCATCCTGATGGCCACCGCGCTGTGGCTGGCCGTGGGCCCGCAGGCTGCGGCGCGGTGAGCAAGCCTGGCTTAGAACACGCCCAGCGCCAACCCCGCCGCCATCGCTTCGCCCAAGACCCGACAGCGTTCCAGCTCTTCATTGCCAAGGTGCTTGGCCGCCAGGATGGCCGCCATGGTTTGCGCCCGCGTGCACACGATCAAGGGCTCGGCGATGGGCTTGAGCCGCCAACCCGTGGCGATGCGCTCGATCTGCCGGGCGGCATTGTGCCCATCGCTGCCGGCACAGACCAGGCTGGCGTACGGCCGGCCACCCACGTGGTCCAGCACGGCGTAATAGCTGCGGTCAAAGAAATCCTTGAGCTGCCCGCTCATGGCCGCGAGGTTCTCGGGCGTGGCAAAGATGAGGCCGTCTGCCGCGAGCACATCGTCAGGCCCCGCCTCGCTGGCATGCCGCAATTGCACCTCAACGCCCGTTTGCGCGGCCGCCCCCGAGCACGCCGCTTCGGCCATCTGGCGCGTGCCACCGGTCATCGAGTGGTAGACGATCAACAGGGACTTGGGCTGGCTCATGCGGTCAGCATAGACCAGCGCCGGCCATGGCGAGCCGATACACTGCCCGACGGCGACATGCGAGAGAACGCACATGAAAACTTACGACATCGAAATACAACGCTTGAAATCAGCGAAGCACTACAACGGCCTGATCGAAATCGGTGTCGATGCCCTGGTGCAGGCCCGGCCCGCGCGCGACGAGCACACCGGCACCACCTGCCTGTCCCTGCCCGTGGACGACGCACGCACTTTGCTGATCCTGCTCAAGCAGCAGATCACCGAACTGGACAAATTGCAGCCGCGCAGCCGGCGCTCGGGGCGGTGCTGAGCATCCTTTGAAAACCCGGCCAAGGTGAGCCCGGCCGCCGCGTGACGATCTGTTTGTCGGACTGAGCCTACGCGGTGGGTGGGCACCGGCTGGTGGCGCCCGCGCCCGGCCCTCGACACCATGGAGGCTTCAACAGCCGTCCATGAAAGCGCCGAGCATGCCCACCAGCAACGCCGTTGCCGCAGCAGCCGATCACCTGCCCTGGTCCCTGACCGCACCCTTGTTCGTGGTGCTGAACAGTGGCTCCGGCCACGTGGAGGCCCAAGAGCGTGTGGACACCGTCAAGCGTGTGTTCCAGGCAGCGGGCCGGCGGCACGAGTTGCTGGAAGTGAGCGACCCCAAGAAACTGCCTCAGGCCATTTCACGGGCCATCGAGCTGGCAAAGCAGCACCACGGCGCCGTGGTCGCGGCCGGTGGCGACGGCACCATCAATGCGGTGGTGCAACAGGTGCTGCCCACGGGCCTGCCGCTGGGCATCCTGCCTCAGGGCACCTTCAACTACTTTGGCCGCCACCATGGCGTGTCGTCAGACATTGAAGAAGCCGCCAGCTCCTTGTTGACGGCCCAGCTCAAGCCGGTGCAAGTGGGCCTGATCAACGAGCAGGCCTTCATCGTCAATGCCAGCATGGGCCTGTACCCCACTTTGCTGCAAGACCGCGAGGTGTTCAAACAGCGCTTCGGGCGCAGTCGGGTCGTCGCCCTGTTCGCGAGCCTGGCCACCATGCTGAGAGACCACCGGGATTGGGTCATCAAACTGACCTTGGACGACACCACCCACACCATCGTCACCCCCACCTTGTTCGTGGGCAATAACCCGCTGCAGATGGCGCAGATCGGCATCCCCGAAGCGCCCGCCCTGCAAGAGGGGCAGCTCGTGGCCATTGCGGTCAAGCCGGTGGGCAAGCTGGCCATGCTGGGTTTGCTCTTGCGCGGCGCCTTGGGCCAACTGGGTGACGCCGACAAGGTGTCCAGCTTCGCGTTCACCAGTTTGACCGTGTCACCCCGGCGCCCTCACCGCCCCAAGCGCCTGAAAGTGGCCACCGATGGCGAGGTGATCTGGATGGACGCGCCCCTGCACTTTCGGCCTTCACCCCAACCCTTGCAACTGCTGGTGCCCACGTGAGTGTCCTGCTGCAGATCTCGGACCCGCATTTCGGGACTGAGCAAGCGCCCGTGATGGCCGCCTTGTTGAGGCTGGCCCGGGCGCAGCAGCCCGACATCGTGGTCTGGTCGGGCGACATCACCCAGCGGGCCCGGCGCTCGCAGTTCGCCGCGGCGCGCCGCTTTGCCGATGAGATCAAGGCCCCTCACCGCCTGGTCATTCCTGGCAACCACGACATCCCCTTGTTCAACCTGGCCGCCCGGTTGCTGGCGCCTTACGGCAACTTCCGCCGCGCATTCGGCCACGAACTGGAGCCGTGCATTTCAACCTCGCAGTGGCTGGTGATCGGGGTCAACACCACGCGGCCCTGGCGCCACAAGGATGGTGCGGTGTCGGCCAAGCAGATCGAGCGGGTGAGCACCCGCCTGAGCTCGGCGGCGCCTGGCCAGACCAAGGTGGTGGTGGTGCACCAACCGCTGTGCGTGACGCTGGACAAGGACCGCAAGAACCTGTTGAACGGACACGAAGCCGCTTTGTCGCAATGGGGCCAAGCGGGTGTCGACCTGATTCTGGGTGGCCACATCCACCTGCCTTATGTGGTCGCTCAACAAGCCATGTGCGGCCGCGCGATGCATGCCTTCCGGGTGGTGCAGGCGGGCACGGCTTTGTCATCCCGGGTGCGGGGCGGGCAGGCCAACTCGGTCAACCTGATCAGGCACCCGGGCGTGCCAGGGCAGTCAGCGGTGGTCGAGCGCTGGGATTGCCACGTGGGGCAAGCGGACTTCACTCAGGTTGCTTGAGCGGCCACGGCCACTTGGTATCACTGGCCTTGTTGAAGGCGCCTCAACAGGTCGGCGGTGGGATACCCATCTTCCGGCAGGCCAACACTGCGCTGAAACGCCCGCAAGGCCTTGCGTGTGGCCGGGCCCATCTGGCCATCGGGCGCGCCGCTGTCAAAGCCGCGTTGGTTCAAGGCCGTTTGCAAGGCGATCATGTCGCCCCGGCTCAAAGCGCGAAGGTCCACAGGCCACGGGGCCTGCACACCCGGCCCGCCACCGATGCGTTGCGCCAGCAGGCACACGGTGAGCGCATAGCTGGTCGAGTTGTTGTAGCGCAGGATGGTGCGGTAGTTGCGCCCCACGATGAAAGCCGGACCCCGCGCGCCTGCAGGCAAGAGGATGGAGGCGTCGGCCAGCGTTGGCCATGGCGCATCACCCATGGCCTTCACGCCTTCAGCGGCCCATTGCGCCGAGCTTTGCAGCACCGAAGGGTCGGCACGGGCGGGGTCAAACCCCGCGGGCAATTGGACCTCCAGGCCCCATGGCTCATCAGCCCGCCAGCCCGACTTGGCCAGGTAGTTGGCGGTGGACGCCAGCACATCGGCCATGCTGCCCCAGATGTCGCGGCGCCCGTCGCCATCGGCATCCACGGCGTAAGCCAGGTAAGACGAAGGCATGAACTGCGTCTGCCCCATGGCCCCGGCCCATGAGCCGATCATGCGGGCCCGGTCGATGTCGCCTTGCTGAAGGATCTTGAGTGCCGCCAGCAACTCGCCCCGCGCCCAGGCCTCGCGCCGGCCCTCGAAGCCCAGCGTGGCCAAGGCATCAATGACCGGCACATCACCATAGTTGGTGCCATAGTTGCTTTCAATGCCCCACACGGCCATCAGGATGGGGCCGGGTACCCCATGGCGCGTGGTGGCGGCCTCGGTCTCCAGCCGCAACTCCTGCAGCTTTTGCTGGCCCATGGCCACGCGCTGCGGCGACACCACGGCATCCAGGTAGTCCCACAAGGTGCGGGTGAACTCAGGCTGGGCGCGGTCCGCTTCGACCGCCCGCTGCCGAAGCTGCACCCCATCCAGCGCGCTGTTCAGCGTAACCTCGTCAATGCCCGCCGCGCGTGCGGTTTCGCGGAAGTTGGACACCCATTGCGCGAACCGCTGTTCGACCGGCACGTCGTTGTTCAAGGGCGTGGAAGGCCCCGAGGCGCAGCCAGACAGGACGGCCAGCGCCAGCATGGCTGACCTGAGGTGATAAGTTCGGGATGGCATGAGAACTCCAGAATACATGCCAGTCTACTGAACCATGACGCCCCTATGGACTCCCTGATCGCCGCGGCAGCGCGGGCCCTCGCAGCGGGTGATGCGCTCGGTGCCCTCAAACGCGTGGCCCTGCGCGACGATCCGCCAGCGCTGGCCTTGCGCGGCATCGCCATGGCGCAACTGGGCGAACACCGCCGCGCCCGCGAACTGCTGCGGCTTGCCGCCCGGGGCTTTGGTGCCAAGGAGGAACTGGCACGTGCGCGTTGTGTCGTGGCCGAAGCCGAAGTGGCCTTGGCCATGCGTGATCTCAGCGGCCCGCCCAATGCGTTGCGCGCCCTGTCAGCGGCCACCACCACCTTGGCGGCACGTGCCGACCACGCCAATGCGCTGCAAGCCCGATTGATCACCGTGCGTCGGCTGTTGTTGCTCGGCCAACTCGACAAGGCCAAGGACGCCCTGAGCCAGATCAATGCGCAGGGCATGCCGCCGGCGCTGGCCGCAGTGGCTTTCTTGGCCCAGGCCGAATTGGCGCTGCGCTTACTGGACATCGCGCCGGCCCAAGCCGCACTGGTCCGCGCCCGGGACGCGGCTGCGCACGCGGGCGTGCCCGCCTTGCAAGCGGAAGTGGCCGAAGCCCAGACCGCCTTGGAACGCCCTGCCGCCCGGCGCTTGCGGCACGATTGCGAACAACCGCTGCGCCTGGCCGAGGTGGCGGCCTTGATCGACTCGAATGCCCTGATCCTGGACGCCTGCCGCCGTGGGCTTCGCGCAGGCCAGGCCTGGTTGCCGCTGACAGGCCGGCCGGTGCTGTTCGCCCTGGCGCGCTTGCTCGCCGAGGCTTGGCCGGTCGACGTTGACCGCGCCACCTTGATCGCCCACGCGTTTCGCACTCGCCACCCAGATGAGACGCACCGGGCCCGCCTGCGGGTGGAGATGGGCCGCCTGCGCGCTTCGTTGGCCGGGCTGGCAGGCATCCAGGCCACCGCCAAGGGCTTCATCCTCCAACCCTGTGATGAGCGCCCCGTTGTGGTCCTGGCGCCGCCCATCGACGGCGAGCAAGCTTCTTTGGTGGCACTGCTTTCCGACGGCGCCGCCTGGTCCACTTCTGCCCTGGCACTGGCCTTGGGCGCCAGCCAACGCACCGTGCAGCGCGCGCTCGCCGAGCTGGAGACCGCCGGGCAAGCGCGGGCCATCGGGCAGGCTCGCGCACGCCGCTGGTTGTCGCCGCCACTGGCCGGATTCACGACAATCTTGTTACTCCCTGCCGCGCTGTCGCTTGAGTAGAGTGGCCTCCATCGCGCTGCTTTCTTCAAGCGCACCACCAGGAGCCCCAAGATGACCACCAAGACCACCCAGCCCGCGGCCACTGAAGCCCAGATCGTGCGCGAGTACGGCCCTTTCGCCGCCAGTGAACGCATCCATGGCGTCACGCACGACGGCCAGCGCGTGTGGGCCGCCACCGGCGACAAGCTGCTCGCCTTCGATCCTGAGAGCGGCGAACCCACGCGCAGCCTGGAGCTCGCCTGCGATGCCGGCACCGCCTTCGACGGCACACACCTCTATCAAATCGCCGAGACCCGCATCGACAAGATCGACCCGGCCACAGGCCAGATCGTGGCCTCCATCCCCGCCCCCGGCAGTGGCAGTGACTCGGGCCTGACCTGGGCCGAAGGCAGCTTGTGGGTGGGGCAATACCGCGATCGCAAGATCCACCAGGTTGACCCGCACACCGGCAAGGTCCTGCGCACCATCGGGTCCAACCGCTTTGTCACCGGCGTGACCTGGGTGGACGGCGACCTGTGGCACGGCACCTGGGAAGGTGACGAAAGCGAGCTGCGCCGCATCAACCCGCAGAGCGGCGCGGTGCTGGAGCGGCTGGCGATGCCCAGTGGCACGGGGGTCAGCGGGCTGGAGTCTGATGGGGCGGGGTTGTTTTATTGCGGCGGTGGGCCAAGCGGCAAAGTGCGCGCTGTGCGGCGGCCCCAAAGAGCGGCGGCAAGCAACGGATCGTGATCAGGCTACTTGGCGAATGCGCCAGTGCACCACTGCTGTTCGCATGGCACACCATCGTGGTTGCCATCCATTTCAGCGCCTGGCAGTGGTTGATGAACCAGGTCGCCTCTTTGCAAGAAGTCATTTGCGAGCAGTGGGTTCGACCATCGCAGCGAAACTCGCTGGCAGCGGCCTCCTTGTCCCCCAGCGGCATGGGCTGGTCTGGTGCGGGCGCCGCAACAGCCGGCATGCGCTCAAGCTCTGCGCGGTGCGAGTAGCCCTTGTACTGCTTGATGCCATACGCGCCCAGCGCCATGAACAGCACCATGGCGATGGCCTTGCCTGCCAGACCCTGGCCACCACCGGCGCCGGGGCGAGTGGGCCGCTTGGGCAGCCCCTTTTGGATGCCCACGGCCTGTCGAACCACCCGCACCGCTTGTGGTTTCCCACCGTTGCCCACGCCTACCTCGTAGAAGAGGGCCTCTCCAGCGGTGGGCCGTGACCCATCACGGGGGAACGCGCTGATGTGGACGAATAACTCGCGGCCGCCTTGGCTGGGCGCGATGAAGCCAAAGCCCCTGTCGTCATGCCAAGTGCGAAGAATCCCTGAGTGCTGGCTTGCCAAGTTCACTGCACCATCACTGCCTTGGGCTTGCGATTCACGTTCTTCTCCCCTTGCATTACGTTTGATTCTCGATCCTGGAGCATAGGTCCGTCAGGACCATGAAAATGGACAGCGGCGAACTTTCGCTCGGGTGCAAAACGGTCGAATGGAAAGGCATCCTCGTGCGGTGTCTGCCACCATGCTGGCCGATAGAATAGGTCGGTCTGGCATTGCCCTCTTGCGCACGTGAACCAACCCATGCAAACGAAAAACCGTCGGTCGTACAACGGCATGACAGCCGACGAACGTCAGAAGCAACGGCGGGAAAGGTTCATCGCGGCTGGCATCAAGGTATTTGGACGCAAGGGCGTCAGCGGCGCCACCGTTCGCGAACTTTGTGCTGAGGCGGGTTTCACCGACAGGTACTACTACGCGTTGTTTTCGGATTTGGACAACTTGTTCGCGGCGACGTATGAAGCGGTCACTGCGGAACTGGTCAAGGATCTCTACGCCGCGATGCATTTGTCGGACAAGCCCATCGCGCAATTGGCCCAGGATGGCTTGCAGAGCTTTTATCGCTTCTTGCAAGCGGATCCTGACCGAGCCAGGATACTGCTGGTGGAGGCCCAAATTTATTACTACTCTGGCAAGCTTCATTTCGCCATCACCGACGAGCCTTATCTGGCGATCCTGGGGCCTGTTCTGAGCCGTCGCTATCCGGGCATCGACTCATCGGGCATCGATGTCATTTACACGATCAAGACGCTGCTCGGAATGGTCATTTCGTCGGCCGCCATCTGGTGTCTTGAAGGCATGAAGATGCCGATCGATGAAGCAGTGAACAACCAATTGTTCGTGTGGCATGGCCTGGATGTCTGGCTGCGGGGCGTCGCCGAACGCGCCAGACATTCTCATCTGTCGGACGGTAAAGACCCGCTTGACGCGGGCCTTGTCCCTACAGGAGCGAATCAAAGAAAGAATTGAGCAGGTTATCGAACAGCGACACGCCTGTTGGGGACTGAATCACCTTCGCTTTTTCGTAAGACCTGATGGGCGCTCCTGAACCGTTGATCAGGTTGTCAACGATGACGCCGACGCTCTTGTGCTTGGATTCCGCGATGGCCGTACCGCCGAATGTCACGGTGGTCAGGCAATGCGCACCCATGAGGTCACGCTCATACGGCATGTACCAGCCGATGTTGCCGGCTCCTTTCACGACGTTGACCAAGGTGTTGAGTTCGAGATCCCACTTCGCCAGCAACTGCTCCTTGCGTTCCTTCTCGTCTGCGATGGCGCCCAACTCTGGATGGAAGTCGTCGTAGGAGAAGCCTGAGAAAATGGCGTCGCGCTGAAATGCCACCAGAGAGAACCGGTCATTGGGATAGATTTTGGCGATCTCCGGGACGAAGCTGCCGAGGTTGTTCGCGTCGCCTTTCCCCGGGTAGCGCGCCATCAATTCCGTGACGATGCCTTTGGGCGTGTCATAACCCCAAACCTTTCTGATTTTGTTGTGCAGGGGGACGGAAGGGTATTGCGCCGGGTCGCCATCGGCGGGCGCCCACATCAGCGGCCCGGAATCGGCCAGCAAGGCCGACTGTTTGGGCTTGATCTGGTCCCGCAGCGTGGGATAGGCGGCTTGCGAGCCCACGCCACCAGCAGAGAAGCCGGTGACCAGCAATTTGTCCGGACGCGGCATGTTTGC
Source organism: Aquabacterium sp. CECT 9606 (assembly GCF_918741295.1). Lineage (GTDB taxonomy): Bacteria > Pseudomonadota > Gammaproteobacteria > Burkholderiales > Burkholderiaceae_C > Aquabacterium. The sequence continues at coordinate 856,997 of NZ_CAKKNB010000002.1, read as the reverse complement.
CCCCACCCAGGCTGATACGCCTTTGGCATTGAGGTACCCCCGGTGATATTGCACGCGGGGCGCATCGGGATTCGAGTCGGCATACACCTGTGTCGAATTGCCTGTATGCACATCGCCTGTGCAATACGGGACGTAGACGATATTCCAGCTCTGTGTCTCGACGGATTGCAGCGGATGTATCCGAGCCGAGAATGGCGTGATCAATCCCAGAAACGAGAGATTGATTTTACCAAGAGGGCTGTCTGCGGCATTGGGTTGGCTTGGTGTCAGTCTTGTCATGTAGTCTGCCGCGATGCCGTTTGGGTTGCTGGCTGACTTGGCAAGTCCTTTTTTGCCCAGGCAGGAATCCTGTGCCCAGCACGCTCCACCGCCCTCGAACAAGATCACCGTATTCGTGGTGAATGGCGTCTTGTTCACGAAGAAGCGATAGGGGCTGCCGTCCCCGCAGGAGGCGCCCGAGGAAGCAGGCAATTCCACCGATTCCCATTTGAAGTACGCGGCATTGGCGGCGCCGCAGCAGATGGACGCAGTGGCCAGCAGAAATTTAAAAACATGGCTCTTCATGGTTGCCCTTTAAAGTCAAAAGTTGATTTTTGTTATTGTGAAGACAATCATCTTCAACATGCGCATTGTTTTCACGCTTGCGTTTAGTACATTTGTGTTGTATGTGACGATTCTCATCGTCAAAGTTATATCGACGACTTGCGGCAAGGCCAAGGGCCTGATGCTGCGCAGTGGCACGGTGGTCGTCTCAATAAGGCCCATGCACCTCTCCCTGAGGAAGCGCAACCGTGACCCATCACGCCAGAGACGTCCACGGCCACGGCCCCGAACGGGCACACTGCCAGCTCCACCGCGCACATCCCGCACCATGGACCTCACCGCCCTTCCCCTCTTTCCCCTGCACACCGTCCTCTTCCCCGGTGGCCTGCTTCCCTTGCAGATCTTCGAGGTTCGTTACCTTGACCTCATGAAGCGCTGCGAGCAAAGCGGTGCCCCCTTCGGCGTGGTCTGCCTGCAAAGCGGCCATGAAGTGCGGCGTGCCCCGCGCCCAGGCGAAGCTGAAGGCGCCAGCAGCGGCACCGAGACCCTGGCCCACATCGGCACCCTCGCCAGGCTTGAGCACATCGAGCATCCCCAGCCCGGCCTGATGCTGGTGCAAGCTCGTGGCACCCAGCGCTTCAAACTCGACAGCACCCATCTCTTGCCCCACGGCCTGTGGACAGGCGCCATCCAATTGCTGCCGGATGACGCCCCCACGGCGGTACCCGCTGAACTGGCCGTGCTCAGCCAGCGCCTGCAAGATGCGTTCACCGCCATGGCGGCCCGCGAAGGCGAGCAGACGCTGCCCGCACCGCCCGGCGACCCACGCTGGCAAGATGCCGGCTGGTTGTCCAACCGCTGGGCCGAATGCCTGCCTTTGCCAGTGGCCGAACGCCAACGGCTGATGAGTCTGGACAACCCGCTGTGGCGCCTGGAAATGGTGGCCGAATGGCTGGACCGCCTGAGCCAGAACGCGGGCACCTGATCGAGGCACATTGCCCCCATGCCGACGCAAGGCTATCATCTTCTTCCCATAAGCAGAGGAGGAAAACATGGCCAGTACCGACGTCCCCCTGTACCGCTCATTGCTGGGCGAGGCCGCCAAGCTCAAGATCCGCGACGGCGTCCCTGATGAGGGCATGCTCGACCTGCGATGGATCGACTCCCCGTAAGGCACGCCATATTCCGACGAGATCCTCATCGTCAAGGATGACAAGAAGAAGACCAACCCCAAGGGCACCGTGAGTGGCTATCACTATCAGTTGACGGCACGCACCCGGATGACGGTCCTGACCTTCAAGGGCTACCTTGACAACATGGCCCGAGCGGCTGTCGTGCTGCAGATCGACCAAGCCAAAACAGTGAAGTGAGGAACAAAATGCCCGAGATCTCCATCAACACGATGATCGTGGCCATCCAGGCCGTGGCAGCGCAAGTGAAAGAGTTGCGCGTCACTGTCGACAGTGACGACGCTCAACCCGAAGACATGCAACTGCTGGAAGAATGGACCGAGGCGGCCGAAGACCTGGAGCGGGCCTATGACACCTCGGCCCTCACCGTGATCAACCTGCCACCGTACGACAGCCTGGTCGGCCGTTGAGCGTGACAGATCAAGGTTGCACGGTCTTGGCAATCGTCAGCGAGGCCTCGGGCGACCACCCACCACCCAACGCACGCGCGAGGTTCACCGCCGCCAGCAAACGCTGTGTGCGGATCTGCGCGGCCGCGCGGTCGGCGGCCAGGCTGCTGCGCTGGGCATCGGTCACGTCCAGGTAGCTGGACACACCCCGCTCGTAGCGGGCACGCGCCACCTCGTAGGCCCGCGCGGCGGCCTGCTGGGCTTGGGCTTGGGCATCGGCCTGCAATTGGCGCTGCTGCGAGTCGGAGAGCGCATCCTCGACCTCGCGCAAGGCCGTCAGCAATTTGCCGCGATGGGTGGCCAGGGCCTGCGCATAGCGGGCCTGTGAGGCGGCCAGATTAGCCTGGTTGTGCCCACCATCAAAGATGGGCAATGACAGCGCCAGCGGGCCGACGCTGAACTGCTGCGAGCCATCGTTGGTCAACTCGCGAAGCTTCTGGGACGCGAAGCCGTAGTTGCCCGTCAGGCTCACCGAGGGGTAGAAGGCGCTTTCTGCCACGCCCACCTGGGCATTGAGCGAACGCAAGGCGGCCACGCTGGACGACAGGTCAGGCCGCTGGGCCAGCAAACTGGCAGGCAGGCCCACGGGAATGGCGGGGGGCAAGGGCAAGGCGCTCTTGGCCTCGCTGCCCAGGCTGGCGATCAGGGGCTCGCTGGGCGAGGCGCCGACCAGCACGGCCAGGCCGTGCTCCAGTGTCTGGCGCTGGCGGCGGGCCTCGTGCAGATCGGCCTCGGCATTGGCGCGCTCGATGCGGGCACGTGACAAGTCCAGCTCGTTCGACAGGCCGGTGTCAAACCGGGCGTTGATCAGTTGCTCGGACTCGCGCCGTGTGCTGAGCGCGCTTTCCAGGATCGCGATCTCGGCATCCGCGCCGCGCAACTGGAAATAGCCCATGGCCACCTGGTGGGTCAGCATCAGCAGCACGCCATCGCGGTCGTAGCGGGCGGCCAAGGCCTGCGCATCGGCCGACTCGACCGCGCGGCGCACGCGGCCCCACAGGTCCAGCTCATAGGACAGCGAAGCGCCCAAGGTGAAGTTGCTGCCTTTGATGGCATGCCGGCCCAGCATGATGGCCTGCGAGGTGTTCTCGGACGAGCGCGAATACGCGGTTGATGTGCTCACCCCCACCTTCACACCATCATCGGCATTCGCCACACCCAGCAGGGCCTGCGCTTCCAGCATGCGCTGGCCGGCCGCTTGCACATTGGGGCTGTCGCGCAAGGCTCGGCGCTCCAGGGCGTCCAGCGTCGCGTCGCCAAACAAGGTCCAGCTGTCGAGCGGCATTTGCGCGCTGTCGGGCCCCTTGCCATCGACATGGCGGTAGCTGGCCACGGGCTCGAACCTGGGCGCGGCAAAGTCAGGACCCACCGTGGTGCAGGCGCTCAGCAAGGCCACGGCAGAGAAGGCGGCGGCAGCGGTCACGCCACGGCTCAAGGGCTTGATGAACAACATGTTTTCTCCAGCGTCTTTCATCATCAATGGGCACCGGCGCCGCCGCTCGAAGGCGACTTCACCTTGTCGGCGAACCACAGCACGCCGATGCAGGCGAACAGCACGCCCGCCATCATCAGGAAGCCATCGTTGTAGGCCATCACATAGCTCTCTCTGCGCACAATGCGGTCGATCACCGCAATGGCCTGGTCGGCGGCCCGCGCGGGGTCGATGCCACTGGCGATGAAGCCTTGCGTCAGCTGGTCCAGACGCGACCGCGTGGCCTCGGACAGCATGGACACCGACTCGCCGACCACCGCCGAATGGAAGTGCTGGCGGTTGGTGAGCATGGTGGCCAGCATGGCGATGCCGATGGAGCCACCCAGGTTGCGCGTCATGTTGAACAGGCTGGAGGCCGAAGGCATGTCCTTGGGCGAGATGCCCGACATCGCGAAGTTCGACAGCGTCAGCATGATGAAGGGCTGGCCCAGCGCGCGCACCACTTGCGAGGCCAGCAACTGGTCGTAGCCCACCGAGGCATCCATGAAGCCGTTCATCAGGCACGAAGTGCCGAACAGCGCCAGACCGATGGTGCACATCACCCGGTTGTCCACGCGAGAAGACATGATGGCGGCCACGGGCATGATGAACAATTGCGGCAAGCCCGCCCACATGATCACTTCACCGATCTGCATGGGCGTGTAGCCCGCGATCTGGCCCAGGTACAAAGGCAGCAGGAACGAAGATCCGTACAAGGCCATGCCCGTGACCGCGGCCAACAAGGCCGACACGAAGAAGTTGCGGCGCAGGTAAAGGCGCAGGTTCACGAAAGGCTCATCGCGCAGCAAGCTGGTGGCCACCCAACCGACCAGGCCCACGATGGCCAAGGTGGCGAAGGTGCGGATGAAGTTGGAGTCGAACCAGTCCTTGGAGTTGCCCTCTTCCAGAAAGATGGTCAGGCTGCCCAGGCCCACGGCCATGAAGGCGATGCCGACCCAATCGGCGGTGGCCAGCAGCGACCAGTTGCGGCCTTCCTTGTCCAGGCCCCACAGGATGCCAAAGATCAGCAAGATGCCGGGCACCCAGTTGATGTAGAAGATCGATGGCCAGCCGTACAGTTCCGACAGGTAGCCGCCCAGCGTGGGGCCCAGCGTGGGCGCGAGCGTGGCGGTCAGCCCGAACATGGCCATGCCCACGGCGCGCTTCGATGGTGGCAGCTTGGTCATCACCAAGGTCAGGGCCATGGGGATCAGCGCCCCCCCGGTGAACCCCTGCATCATGCGGAACACGATCATGCTCGGCAGGTTCCAGGCCGCGCCGCACAGGGTTGAGCAAACAAGGAACAGCGCCGTGGTGCCGACCATGTAGGTGCGCAGGCCCAGCACACGCGCCATCAAGCCGGTCAAGGGGATGACGACGATCTCGGCGCACAGGTAGGCCGTAGAGATCCACGAACCTTCCTCTTGCGTGGCCGACAGCGAGCCCAGGATGTCCTTCAGCGATGAGTTCGTGATCTGGATGTCCAGCACCGCCATGAAGGCACCGAGCAGGCCGGCCGCCACGGCGAACCAGGTTCGCAGGTCGATGCGCTGGCTCGGATCCGCCAGGGCGGGCACGAAGGGCGCTGGGGGTGATGCGGCGCGCGACATGGTGCGCAGCTCAGCGTTGCGCGTCAGGCGACTGGCGCAGGTCCACTTCGGCCAGGGCCGACATGCCGGGGGCCAAGCGGCCGGCCAGGCGCTGCAGGTCCGCGTCGGCCAAGGTCAGCTTGACGGGCACACGCTGCACGATCTTGGTGAAGTTGCCAGTGGCGTTGTCAGCCGGCAGCAGGGCGAACTGGTTGCCCGAGGCGGGCGAGAAGCTGTCCAGCCTGGCCTTCAGGTGCTGGCCAGGCAAGGCGTCGATGACCACATCCACTTCCTGACCAGGCTTGAGGCCCGCCAGTTGTGTTTCCTTGAAGTTGGCCGTGACCCACACCTTGTCTTCCACGATGGCGGCCAGTTGCTGGCCCGCTTGCACGCGCGCGCCGACTTCGACATTGCGCTTGCCCAGGCGGCCACTGACGGGCGCCACGATGCGGTTGTAAGTCACTTGCAGTTGGGCATCCTTGGCCTGCGCCTGCAGCACCTTGATCTGAGCCTTGAGCACCTCGCGCGCCGCCTGGGCCGCGCCCACCTGCGCCTGGGCGGCCAGGGCCGCGTCCTTGCGGGCAGCGACATCGGCCAGGGCACCCGTGCGGGCCGCGTTGGCCGCGTCCAGCTCGGACTTGGCCACGGCCTTCATCTGCGTGTTGTAGAGCTGGCCATAGCGCTCGGCATCCTGCTGGGCGCGCAAGGACAGTGCTTGCGCTTGGGCCACCTGGGCCTGCGCGGCACTGGCCGAGGCGCGTGCCTGCGCTGTCTGAGCATCGGCCTGCAACACCTGTTGCTCGACCGAGGCGATCTGTGCGCGGATCTGTTCCAGCTTCACGCCTTGGTCGGCCGGGTCGAGTTCGGCGATCACCTGGCCCTCTTTCACGATCTGGTTGTCATCGACCAGCACCTTGGTGACCACGCCCGAGATCCGCGCCGAGATGGGATGCACGTGGCCAGCCACGTAGGCGTTCTCGGTCTCGACAAAGTTCTGGCTGCGCCAGTACATGCGACCACCGAAACCCAGGCCGGCCAGGATCAGCACGCCCAGTACACCAAAAACGCGCACCTTGGAGGGCGGCTTCTCGGCGGGCTGCACAGCCGCGGAGCCGGCCGGGTTGGTGGCAACGAGGGTGACGGGTTCGGTCTTGGCCGGGTTTTGCATGGCGCGCACTCTCTGGCAATGAAATGGAGTCAGCGCATTATTTGCCTCGCCCTGCCCACTGTCAAGAAATGAAACGCTTTCATTTCATTAAATTGTTGGGTAAAGTGCGGGACATGTCCAAAATGACCGATTCCCCCAGGCCACGCCCCGCCTCCGCCGCCAAGAAGGTGCCCAGCAAGGGCGCGGGCCGCCCGCGCGCCGCCGAGGTGGAAGCGCGTTTGCACGACCTCAAGCAGACCGCTGGCCGGCTTTTCCTCGACAAGGGCTACGGCAATGTGAGCCTGGAAATGATCGCCCGCGAAGCGCGCGTGGCCGTGCGCACCATCTACATCAAGTTCGGCGGCAAGAACGGCCTGTTGAGCGCCCTGCTCCAGGACAAGCGTGCGCAGTTTTTCGCCGACATGGACCTGGACAAGGACCAGCGCCCCATCCGCGAGGTGCTCGACGATTTGGCGACCCGGCTTTACAGCCTCTTGACCTCGCCCGAGGCCGTGGGCCTGCAGCGCATGTTGGCCGCCGAGGCGCGCAGCAATCCCCAGTTGGTCGACACCTTCTTTGCGATGGGTCCGAACGTCACGCGCGATGCCATCGCGCGCTTCCTGAAACGCCCGGACGTGCGTGACCAATTGCTCGATGATCTGCCCGAAGACCAGCTGCCCGTGCACCTGATCAACTGCGTCTTGGGCGACCAGCTCTCGCGCGTGCTGCGCGGCCAACCGGAAGGCACGCCCGAGCAATGCACCGCAGCACGGCGCAAGCGGATGGAGCTGTTCTACCGAAGCGTGCTGCGCTGAGCCCTCAGGCAGCTTGCCCGCAATCGTTGCAACCCGCACTGTGCACATGGTTTGACAAGGCGGGGTTGATGGCCGCCCCGGTCCGCGGCGCCAGGCGCAACCAGGCGTCATCGCCCTGCTCGCCAATCTTCAGGCGCAGGGCCTTCGCCGCCTTGACCATGTTGGACAGGGCCGCCTCGGTCTCGATCCAGCCACGGGTCTTCAAACCACAATCGGGGTTCACCCAAAGGCGTTGCGGGGGGATGACTTCGCAGGCTCGCTCCAACAGCTTGAGCATCGCCTCCACCCCCGGCACACGCGGCGAATGGATGTCGTACACGCCCGGCCCGATCTCATTGGGGTAGTCGAAGGCGCCAAAGCCATCCAGCAACTCCATGGCCGAGCGCGAGGTCTCGATGGTGATCACATCGGCGTCCATGGCCGCGATGGACGGCAGGATGTCATTGAACTCGGCGTAGCACATGTGGGTGTGGATCTGCGTTTCGTCTTTTACGCTGGCGGCCGAGATCTTGAAGGCGCGCACGGCCCACTCCAGGTAGGCGGCCCAATCGCGCTGGCGCAAGGGCAGCCCTTCGCGGATGGCGGGCTCGTCGATCTGGATCACCTTGATGCCGGCCTTCTCCAGGTCGCTCACCTCGTCGCGGATGGCCAGGGCCAATTGCAGCGCGGTGGTCTCGCGCGGCTGGTCATCGCGCACAAAAGACCACTGCAGCATCGTCACGGGGCCGGTGAGCATGCCCTTCATCAGGCGATCGGTGAGCGACTGGGCATAGCGCGTGGTCTCCACCGTCATGGGTTCGGGACGGAACACATCGCCATAGATGATCGGCGGCTTGACGCAGCGTGAGCCATAGCTTTGCACCCAGCCGTTCTCGGTGAAGGCGTAACCCCACAGCTGCTCGCCAAAATACTCGACCATGTCGTTGCGCTCGGCCTCGCCATGCACCAGCACGTCCAGGCCCAGATCCTCTTGCTTGCGCACAGCCAGCTCGATCTCACTGCGGATGCGTTGCAGGTAATCCAGCGCGCTCAGCTCGCCGCGCTTGTGCGCCGCGCGGGTCTGGCGGATGGCCGCGGTTTGCGGGAAGGAGCCGATGGTGGTGGTGGGCAACGGCGGCAGCTGCAAGGTCTGGCGTTGCTTTTCGATGCGCTGGGTAAATGGGCTGGCGCGGTGGGCCATGCTGGTGGTGACCGCCGCCAGGCGCTTTTGCACCAGGGCATTGACCACGCGCCCTGACTGCCGGCGCGAGGCTTGCGCCGCATCCGAGGCGGCCAGCTCGGCGGCCACGGCGGCCTCGCCTTCGTTCAAGGCCCGGCCCAGCACCGTCAACTCGTGCAGCTTTTCGGTGGCAAAGGCCAGCCATGACTTGATCTCGGCATCCAGCTTCTGTTCGCTGGCCAGCGACACCGGCGTGTGCAACAAGGAACACGATGGGGCCACCCAGAGGCGGTCGCCCAGCTCGGCGTGCAGAGGCTGCAACAAGGCGAGCACGCGGCGCAGGTCGGTGCGCCAGATGTTGCGGCCATCGACCACGCCCACCGACAGCACCGCATCCTTGGGCAGCACCTGGCGCCAGGCATCGAGCTGCTGCGGCGCCCGCACCAGGTCAATGTGGAAACCCTGCACCGGCAACTGCGCCGCCAGCACCGCGTGGTCGGCGGCCGTGTCGAAGTAGGTGGCCAACAAGAGCTTGACGCCCGTCCCTGCCAGATCGGCATAGGCGGGTGCGAAGGCTGCGCGCCAGTGGGCGTCCAGGTCCAGGCACAGCGCGGGCTCGTCAATCTGCACCCAGGCAATGCCCCGGTCGGCCAGGCGAGCGAGGATGCGCTGGTAGGCCGCCACGATCTTGGGCAACAGGCTCAAGCGGTCAAAGCCCGCCACGTGCGACTTGGCCAACCACAGGTAAGTGATCGGGCCGATCAACACGGGCTTGACGGGCAGGCCTTGCGACAAGGCTTCGTCGATGTCGTCAAAGAGCCAATCCACGCCACCATCAAAGGTGGTTTGCGCATCAAGCTCGGGCACCAGGTAGTGGTAGTTGGTGTCAAACCACTTGGTCATCTCCATCGCGGGTTGGGCTGTGTTGCCGCGTGCGAGTTCAAAGTACTGGCCGAGGCTCAGGGCCTTGGCATCAAAACCAAAGCGCGAGGGCAGGCAGCCCAGCAAGGCGGAGGTCGACAGCATCTGGTCGTACCAGGCAAAGTCGCCGGCGGCCACGGCGTTCAGGCCGGCGACTTTTTGTGCCTGCCAGTGGCGTTGGCGAAGTTGCACGCCCACCTGGCGCAAGGCAGCTTCGCTCAACTCACCGCGCCAGAAAGACTCTTGCGCGGTCTTGAGTTCGCGTTGGGCGCCAATGCGCGGAAAGCCAAGGATGTGGATGCGGGCCATGAAAGCTCTCTGAAGAATGAGTGGGAATGCCACGCAGTCTGCGCAAGGCCTGCATTTGAATCAAGCGATGAGTTTTCACTTTGACATGAATATCATTCATGTCAATGCGAATTCAGGGTCCGGTCGATTGTGCTGCAGCATTTGCTGACCATGATGGGAAAGTTACCCAAAGGCCATTGCTCAAGCGTGAGCCGTGGGAACGCGCATTGCCACTGCGTAAGGGTCCCATCAACTACCTGAGGAACATACCATGAGCAAACTGAGCAAAGGCTTGACCATCACCGCCGTGAGCGCTGCTTTGGCCGGCAGCATTGGCTTCGCGTACGCACAATCTTCATCCACGGGCCAAGGCTCCGCGGCCAACCCCAGCGCCACCACCAATGGCACCGTGAGCACGCCACCGGCCTCGGGCATGAGCACCACCACCGACACCACGCGCTCGGCCCCAATGAACACGCAGAACAACAGCACCGGCACCACCTCCAGCCCCAACCTGGAACGCGGCACGGGCGCCAACGCCAATGACGGGCTGAACACCATGCCTGCCACGGGCGCCGGCAATGAAACCTCGGCACCCGCCCCTGTCAGCCCTGACCGCCCTCCTCGTGCTGACCGCAACTGAGTGAGTAAGCAAGTGAAGTGACCGCCTCGGTGGTCACTGCGGCAAACCGGGTCACGAGCCCGGTTTGTTCGTTTTCAGGGCAGAAAACACATCACGTCCGGACGGCGTTTCTGGCAACACGTACATCACACCGCGGCGAGCCTGGAAGGTGAGTTTCACCACCGTGTCAAAAAATGCCACCGGCACATTGATGCAGCCATACGAGATGCGGTTGTCGGCAGGCGTGGCCGTGGCCAGCCGCTCCAGGCGGCGCTCCTTGGGGTTGGTGGCCCGCACGCGGTGCATCGAGACCGCCGCGTCATAGTCGATCCAGAAGATGTCTTCACCTTGGGCATTGCGGCCAGGCTCAATGGCAAACCGTCCGGCTGGCGTGGTGCGCTCGTCGGGCCGGATGTCGGCGATCTTGCGCTGCCCGATGCCAGGCACCGAGGCATCGCCCCGCGCACTGCCCAACAGGACGGGCGAAGACCCCTGCACCCGCCCGTCGGGCTGGAACACGAACAGGCGTGCCCGGGCCTTGTCGATGATGGCAAAAGGTTGGCCCTGGGTGTCCCGTGTCTGCGCCACCGAATCGGCCAACTGCTGAACAGGGTCTGCGCTGGCGGCTGCACTGCCGATGGCCGGGATCAAGGCCAACGTGCAGGCCAGCCCGCACAACAATGTGTGGGTTTTGGTCATGCCCGCCACGAGCAATTGGCGCTCCCAGCCAAGCCAGTGCACCGGCACATTGTTCAGAAAAAAATCCCGATCGGCAGCCAACTGCCAATGTGGCCTCGGGTACGCCGATTGCTCTTGCAGTGCAACACCAAGAAAAAACCATGGAGCGCACCCCAACGTGTTGACCGACCAAGATCTGTACCTGTTTGGCGAAGGCACCCACGCACGCTTGCACGACCAGATGGGCTGCCATCTGACAGGCGGGCAAGAAGGCGCGCATTTCAGAGTTTGGGCGCCCAATGCGATCAGCGTGTCGGTCATCGGCGACTGGAACCACTGGGATCCCCACGCCAACCCCATGCAACTGCGCCACGACCACAGCGGCGTTTGGGAGGGGCAGGTGCCGCAGGCACGTCATGGCCACGCCTACAAGTACCGGGTGCATGGCCACGGCGGCTTGTACGTGGCCGACAAAGCCGATCCCTTTGCCGTGCATGCCGAGGTCTCACCCGCCAAAGGCAGCCGCGTCTGGTCGCTGGAGCACGAATGGCAGGACGGCGAATGGATGCAAACACGCCACGTCAAGAATGCGCTGGATGCCCCCATGTCCATCTACGAGTTCCATGTGGGCTCATGGCGGCGTGGCGGCCAAGGCCCTGTGAACTACCGGGAACTGGCGCATGATCTGGCCGACTACGTGGTACAGATGGGCTTCACCCATGTGGAGCTGATGCCCATCACCGAACACCCCTTCTATGGTTCATGGGGCTACCAGACCACGGGGTATTTCGCGCCCACATCGCGCTACGGCACGCCCCAGGATTTCATGCATTTCGTGGACCACCTGCACCAGCGCGGCATTGGCGTGATCCTGGATTGGGTGCCCTCGCACTTTCCGACCGACGAGCACGGTCTGCAGTACTTCGACGGCACCCACCTGTTCGAACACGCCGACCCACGCCAGGGCTTTCACCCCGAGTGGAGCTCCAGCATCTTCAACTACGGGCGCGGCGAGGTGCGCAGCTTTCTCATCTCATCGGCCATTTTCTGGCTGGAGAAATACCACATTGACGGCCTGCGCGTGGATGCCGTGGCCTCCATGCTTTATCTGGACTATGCGCGCAAGCACGGCGAGTGGATTCCCAACAAACATGGCGGCAAGGAAAACCTGGAGGCGGTTGACTTCCTGCGCAAGCTCAACGAAGCCGTGTACCGCGAGCACCCTGACGTGGTCACGATTGCCGAAGAATCCACCGCCTGGCCCATGGTCTCGCGGCCCACATCGATGGGCGGCCTGGGTTTTGGCATGAAGTGGAACATGGGCTGGATGCACGACACGCTGGCCTTCATGCACGAAGACCCGGTCCACCGCAAATACCACCTGGGCAAGCTGACCTTCTCACTCGTCTACGCCTTCAACGAAAACTTCGTGCTGCCCTTGTCGCACGACGAGGTCGTCTATGGCAAAGGCTCGCTGCTGGGCAAGATGCCAGGAGACCAGTGGCAACGCTTTGCCAACCTTCGCGCCATGTACGGCCTGATGTGGACACACCCCGGCAAGAAACTGATGTTCATGGGTGGCGAGTTCGCGCAGGTGCGCGAATGGACGCACGAAGGGCAACTGGACTGGGGACTGACGCAGGAGCCGGCACACCTGGGCGTGCAACGCATGGTCAGCGAACTCAACCGCATCTACCGCGAAGAGCCGGCCTTGCACCAGATCGACTTCACCGAGGCAGGGTTCGAGTGGATCGAAGGCAATGACGTGAGCACCACCGTGGTGGCTTTTCTGCGCAAGGGCCGACCAGGCACTGCGCCCCTGCTGGTGGCCGTCAACCTCACCCCTTTGCCCCGCGAGCACTACCGCACCGGCGTGCCCCTGGCCGGCCATTGGCGCGAGGTTTTCAACAGCGATGCCAAGGAGTTTGGCGGCTCTGGCTGGGGCAATTTGGGCGGCGTTGACTCTTTGCCTGAAGAATCACACGGCCGGCCCCATTCCCTTCAACTGATCCTGCCTCCCTTGTCCACCATCATCCTCAAACTGGAAACGCATGGCCACACGGACACCCTCTGACGTCGATGGCCTGCAACGCGCGGTGATCGATGCGGTGCTGCCCGTGGTGGACGGCGGCCGCTTTGCCGTCAAGGCCATCGCGGGCGAGCCCATGCGCATCCAGGCCCACTGCTTCACTGACGGCCACGACGTGCTGCGCGTAATGCTGCGCTGGCGGACCGAGGGCGACACCGCCGTGCAAGAGGTGGAGATGGCCCTTGAGGGCAATGACGAATGGTCCGCGGCTTTCACGCCCCCGGTGCCTGGCCGTTACTTCTACACCGTGGTGGCCTGGGTCGACCACTTCGAATCCTGGCGCCACGAGTTGACGCGCCGTGTCGATGACGACGACATCCGCATTGCCGCCCTCGTGGGGGCGGAGCTGATCGAAGACGCCGCCAAACGCGCCAAGGCCGCTGACCGAATCCAGCTCGCGGCCTGGGCGAAACAGTTGCGCAAGCACCAGGGTGATGCACCCGCGCTGAAGGCCCTGGCCCTGGACGAAGTCCCGGCGGCCCTGGCCCGGCGCTACCCCGACCGCCAACGGGCCACCTCGTTTGCCACCGAACTGCCCCTGGTGGCCGACCGCGAACGCGCCCGCTTCAGCACCTGGTACGAACTCTTTCCCCGCTCGGCTTCAGACCAGCCGGGAAAGCACGGCACCTTCAAGGACGTCGAGCAACGCCTGCCCTACATCGCCGAGATGGGCTTTGACGTGCTGTACTTTCCGCCCATCCACCCCATCGGCCGCGTCAAGCGCAAGGGCCGCAACAACGCCTTGACCGCCGAGCCCGGTGATGTGGGCAGCCCCTGGGCCATCGGCGCGGCAGAAGGCGGCCACAAGGACATCCTGCCCGAGCTGGGCACGCCCGAAGACTTCCGTGCCTTGGTGCTCAAGGCCCGCGAGCTGGGCCTTGAAATCGCGATGGACATCGCCTTCCAGTGCGCGCCCGACCACCCTTATGTCCAGGCCCACCCGGAGTGGTTCCGCTGGCGCCCGGACGGCACGGTGCAATACGCCGAGAACCCACCCAAGAAGTACCAGGACATCTACCCCTTCAACTTCGAGACCGAAGACTGGCGCGCCTTGTGGCAAGAGCTCAAAAGCGTGTTCGACCATTGGATCGGCCAAGGCGTGACCATTTTCCGCGTCGACAACCCGCACACCAAGGCCTTCCCTTTTTGGGAATGGGCCATCACCGCCATCAAGCGCGAGCACCCCGAGGTGCTGTTCCTGGCCGAGGCCTTCACGCGCCCGAAGGTCATGCATCGACTGGCCAAGTTGGGCTACTCGCAGTCCTACACCTACTTCACCTGGCGCAACACCAAGCAAGAGTTGACGGAGTACTTCACGGAGCTGTCGCAAGGCCCAGGCAAGGATTACTTCCGCCCCAACGCCTGGCCCAACACGCCCGACATCCTGAGCGAGCATCTGCATGCGGGTGGCCGCCCCATCTTCGCCTTGCGCCTGGTGCTGGCCGCCACCCTGTCGTCCAACTATGGCCTGTATGGCCCGGCCTACGAGCTGCTGGACAACGCCCCCCGCAGCCCCGGCAGCGAGGAATACCTCAACTCCGAGAAATACCAACTGCGCCATTGGGGCGAGTGGGACGTGGCGCGGCCCGACAGCCTGGCCCAGTTCATCGCCAAGATCAACGGCATCCGCCGGGACAACCCCGCCTTGCAGTCCAACCACAGCCTGCGCTTCGTGGGCACCGACAACGACCAGCTCATCGCCTACGCCAAACAAACCGCCGATGGCGACAACCTCATCCTGAGCATCGTCAACCTGGACCCGCACAACACGCAATCCGGCTGGGTCACGCTGGACGCCAGCATCTTGAGCCTCAACCAAGAATCACAGTACGAAGTGCACGACCTGCTGAGCGACCAACGCTTCACCTGGCAAGGTTGGCGCAACTTCGTCATACTCGATCCACGGCAATCACCGGCCCATGTTTTCCGTGTGCGCCGCCGGCAGCACAACGAGCAAAGCTTTGACAACTTCGCCTGAGAGCGCCTTGATGAACGCACCGCGAACACCGCACCTGGAAGAAGCCGAACAAGGCGCCACCACCCCGGTGACCGACGCCGCCCTTTGGTACAAAGACGCGGTCATCTACCAGCTCAACGTCAAGGCCTTCTTTGACAGCAATGACGATGGCATGGGCGACTTCAAAGGCGTGGCCGCCAAGCTGGATTACGTGAAGGACCTGGGCGTCAACACCATCTGGCTGATGCCTTTCTACCCCTCGCCCTTGCGCGACGATGGCTACGACATCTCGGGCTACGACGATGTGCACCCGCAGTACGGCACGCTGGACGACTTCAAGCTCATGCTCGATGAGGCCCACAAGCGCGACCTCAAGGTCATCACCGAGCTGGTCATCAACCACACCTCCGACCTGCACCCCTGGTTCCAGGCTGCGCGCAAAGCGCCGCCTGGCTCGCCCGAGCGCGACTTCTACGTGTGGAGCGACACCGACCAGAAGTACCTCGGCACCCGCATCATCTTCACCGACACCGAGACCTCGAACTGGACTTGGGACCCGATCGCCAAGGCCTACTACTGGCACCGTTTCTTCAGCCACCAGCCTGATCTGAACTTCGACAACCCGCTGGTGCTGGAGGCCATTTTCAAGACCATGCGCTTCTGGCTGGACATGGGCGTCGATGGCTTCCGCCTGGACGCCATCCCCTACCTGATCGAGCGCGACGGCACCAACAACGAGAACCTGCCCGAGACGCACAACATCATCAAGCAGTTGCGCGCCGCCATCGACGCCAGCTACAAAAACCGCTTCTTGCTGGCCGAAGCCAACCAGTGGCCTGAAGACGTGCGCGAGTACTTCGGCGATGGCGACGAATGCCACGCCGCTTACCACTTCCCCCTGATGCCGCGCATCTACATGGCCATCGCCCAGGAAGACCGCTTCCCGGTGACCGAGATCATGCAGCAGACGCCGGACATCCCCGACAGCTGCCAGTGGGCGATCTTCTTGCGCAACCACGACGAGCTCACGCTGGAGATGGTGACCAGCAAAGAGCGCGACTACATGTACAACACCTACGCGGCCGACCCGCGTGCGCGCATCAACCTGGGCATCCGCAGGCGCCTGGCGCCGCTGATGGAAAACAACATCGACACCATCAAGCTGATGAACAGCCTGCTGCTGTCGATGCGCGGCTCGCCCATCATCTATTACGGCGACGAGCTGGGCATGGGCGACAACGTCTTCATCGGTGACCGAAACGGTGTGCGCACGCCCATGCAATGGAGCCCCGACCGAAACGCCGGCTTCTCGCGCGCCGACCCGCAACGCCTCTACCTGCCGCCCATCATGGACGCGGTGTATGGCTACCAGGCCGTCAACGTCGAGTCGCAGATGCGCGATCCCTCGTCGCTGCTCAACTGGATGCGCCGCATGCTGGCCGTGCGCCAGACCAGCCAGGCCTTCGGCCGCGGCGAGCTCAACTTCCTCAAGCCCGGCAACCGCAAGGTGCTGGCCTACCTGCGCGAGCACGGCGACGACGCCATCCTGTGCGTGGCCAACCTCAGCCGCTCGGCCCAGCCTGTCGAGCTGGACCTGTCCCGCTTCAAGGGCCGTGTGCCGGTCGAGATGCTGGGCCGCACCGCCTTCCCTCCCATCGGCGAGTTGCCCTACCTGCTCACCATTCCCGCCCACGGCTTCTACTGGTTCAAGCTGAGCACCGATGTGAGCGTGCCCAGTTGGCACCGCGAGCAAACGCCGGCCGAAGAGTTGCCCGTGCTGGTGCTGTTCGATGGCTGGCTCAGCCTGTTCCGAGACCAGGTGGTGCCCTGGCGCATTGGCCTGGCCGTCAAGACCCGCGCGCAGTTCGAGAACCAGATGCTGCCGCGCTACATCGAGACACAACGCTGGTATGCCGCCAAAGGCGCTGCCATCAAGAGCGCGGTCATCGTGGACTCGGCCGTGTGGGAAGAAGGCCGCCACAGCTGGTTGCTGCCCGTGGTGGACATCGACGGGGCGGGCCAGGACGGCTCCGCCTACTTCCTGCCCTTGGCCATGGCCTGGGAGGACAAGGACGAAGAACGCATGCGCGGCCTGGCCGTGTCCGCCGTGGCACGGGTTCGCCAGCAAGCCAGCGTGGGCCTGATGGCCGATGCATTCGCGGACGAAGTTTTCTGCCGCGCCCTGCTGCAAGCCATCGCCACCAACAAGACCTTGGAGACCGACAAGGGCCAGCTGCGCTTTCGCGCCACGGCGGTGTTCCATGCCCTGGTCGGTGATGAGCTCGCCACCCTGGCCATCGGCAAACCACAGGCGCAAAGCAGCAACACGATCGTCACGGTGAACGAGCGTCTGTTCCTCAAAGGCTACCGCCGCGTGCGGGCAGGCCTGAACCCGGAAGTCGAGATCGGCCGGCACCTGACCGAGGTGGTCAAGTTCCCGCATTGCGTGCCCGTGGCCGGTTTGCTGGAGTACGCCGCCAACGATGGCACGGTCATGACCTTGTCGATCGTGCAAGGCTATGTGCCCAACCAGGGCGATGGCTGGGCCTACACCACCGGCTACCTGCAGCGCTACCTGGAGATGCGCCGCACCAGCCTCGAGTCGGTGCCCGAAGGGGTGCACGGCGCTTACCTGGCCCTGGTTGAAACCCTGGGCCTGCGCACCGCCCAACTGCACCTGGCCCTGGCCCAGCGCACGGGCAATCCCGCCTTCGAGCCCGAGCCTCTGACCCCGATCGACCTGCAGGCCTACCGCCAGCACGTCAGCACCGATGCGCGGTCCGTGCTCATGCTGCTGGAAAACAGCCTGGGCCAGTTGGACAGCGTTGAAGCGCAGGCAGAAGCGCACCAGGTGCTGGCCGCGCGTCACGAGATCCAGCAGCGCATTGAACGCTTCACCACTGGCACGCCCCATGCCCTCAAGACGCGTTTCCATGGTGACTACCACCTCGCGCAGGTCTTGCTCACCAAGAACGACTTCGTCATCATCGACTTCGAAGGTGAACCGGGCCGCGGTTTCGAAGAGCGGCGTGTCAAGCAATCCCCCCTGCGCGACGTGGCCGGCATGCTGCGATCCTTCAGCTATGCCAGGGTGAGCGCCCTGCGCGGCTCGGCCGTGAACGATGAAGAGCTGAACACCCTTGCCCCCTTTGCCACCGAGTGGGAGACCCAGGCCCGAGCCGCCTTCCTGACGGCGTATGCGCAAGCCACCCAGGGGGCGGGCCTTCATGAAGCCCTTGAGGCGGGCCAAGGATTGTTAGGTTTGTTCGAACTTGAAAAAGCGCTGTACGAATTGCGCTATGAGCTGAACAATCGCCCCGACTGGGTGCGCATCCCGCTGCAGGGCATCCTCGGCATCCTCAAAATGCCAGGCTAGGAGAACAAATCCATGGAAAGAGTCGACGTGTACCTGGAACCCGTCCGGGCCTTCCTGTTCGAGCTGGGGGCCTTCGTGCCCCGGCTGGGCGTGGCCATCGTGGTCATGCTGCTGGGCATCTTGCTGGCCAAGGCCGCGCGTTTTGCCATCCAGCGCGGTCTGCGCGCCATCAATTTCCACATCCTCACCAAACGATCGGGCATGGACAGCTTCCTGAAAAAAGGCGGTACCCTGATCGACACGGTGGACTTGTTCGGCCTGCTGGCTTACTGGCTGGTCATCCTGATCGCGCTGGTGGTGGCCTTCAATGGCCTGGGCCTGACCCACGTGACCGAATTGCTGGGCCGCGTGATGTGGTTCGTGCCCAAGGTGATCGTGGCGCTGCTGATCCTGGCGTTTGGTGCCTACTTCGCGCGCTTTGTGGCCAATGCCGTGTACACCTATTGCGAGAACGCCGGTATCCGGGATGGCGATTCGCTGTCCCGCCTGGCCCGATACGCCATCATGGCCTTCGTGGTGATGATCGCGCTGGACCAGATGGAGGTGGGCGGCACCATCATCCGCGATGCCTTCCTCATCGTCTTGGGTGGCATCGTCCTGGCCATCGCCCTGGCTTTTGGCCTGGGGGGCCGGGAATGGGCCGCTGCGCGCCTGGAAGAATGGTGGCCCACCAGCAAGCGTGACAAGATCCCCTGATCGCCGGGTGTTCCGGAGAACGGCCTGGCGCGATTGGTGTCAACATGCCGTCAGATGTTGCGATGGAGACCGCCATGAACAACCACGCCGCCCTCGTTGAAGAATCGCTGGTCCAGCTCTGCACCACCGAATCCCTCGAACTGTTGCGCCGCAATCTGACGCCCCGCGGCATCCTGGCGGCCAGCCGCACCGATGCCGCAGAAGCCCGCAGCTACACCCGCGTGTTTGGCCGCGATGCCGCCATTTGCGTGCTGGCCATGGCCGGCAGTGGCGACGCGGCGCTGGAACAAGGCGCGGTGGACAGCCTCGACTCCCTGGCCAATCTGCAAGCCCGCAACGGCCAGATCCCCAAGTACGTGGACCCTGAAGGGCAAGACGCCGACTTCTGGTACCTGGGCTGCATCGATGCCACGCTGTGGTGGCTGATCGCCGTGGACCACGTGCGGCGCCACGGCCGGGTGCCTGGCATGGCCGAGCGCTGGCAGCCCCAGGTCGATCTGGCCATCAACTGGCTGATGGCGCAAGAGCACCAGAAGTTCTTTCTGCTGCAGCAAAACGAGGCCAGCGACTGGGCCGACATCATGCCGCGCTCAGGCTTCGTGCTGTACACCAATGCGCTGTGGTACCGCGTCAAGCTGCTGTTCGAGCTGCCCTGCCTGGAAGAGACGCACTACCACTTCAACCACCTGTTCCACCCCTTCAAGCGCGACCTGCCCGAGTACCGGCGCGGCCGCCTGCTGAGCCACTACGCGCGGCGCGGCCAGCGCAACCCCGGCCTGTACCTCAGTTTCGTCAACCTGTCGTTCGTGGGCGACGAGGGCGATGTGTTCGGCAACGTGCTGGCACTGCTGTATGGCTTGGCCAACGACTCGATGGCGAAGGACGTCATGAAGACGCTGCAGACGGCGGAGGTGGCCAACCCCTACCCGGTGCGCGCCGTGACCACACCCATCGACGTCGACCATGAGCTCTGGCGCGCCTACATGGGGCGCCACCAGCAGAACCACCCACACCAGTACCACAATGGCGGCATCTGGCCCTTCATCGGCGGTTTCTGGGCCCTGGCCCTGGCCAAGCTGGGCAAGAAGGCCCAGGCCGAGCAGGAGCTGGCCAAGCTGGCACATGTCAACAGCCTGGATGATTGGCGCTTCACCGAGTGGTTCCACGGGCAGACACTCAAACCCATGGGCATGGCGGGGCAGAGCTGGAACGCGGCGGCGTACCTGATGGCGCAGAAGGCTTTGAACGGGGCGTAAGGCCGCAAAAGGACTTGCCCTCGTGTGGCCGGCTGGTCAGGGGCGTCCGCCTCGAATACGAACCGTCATCCGGCTGGTCCATAATCCAGCCCGATACCCATTTCTCGGGCGCAGCCTGCCAAAAATGGCTGCCCGCCATCTTCATCCCAAGGATTCACCATGACCGACCAAGCCAACAACGGCCAACCCTCCTTCAACATCCAGCGCATCTACCTGAAGGACCTGTCGCTGGAGCAGCCCAACGCGCCCGCCATCCTGCTGGAGCAAGGCCAGCCGCAAGTTGACGTTCAGCTCAACCTGAACGCCGAAGAAGTCAAGGACGGCCTGTTCGAGATCACCGTCACCGCCACCGTGACCACCAAGGTCAACGACAAGGTGCTATTCCTGGTCGAAGCCAAGCAAGCCGGCCTGTTCGAGATCCGCAACGTGCCGCAAGAGCAGATGCAGCCCATCGTGGCCATCGCCTGCCCGCAGATCGTGTACCCCTACCTGCGCGCCACCGTGGCCGACATCATCAACCGCACCGGCTTCCCGCCCGTGCACCTGACCGAAGTCAACTTCCAGGCCATGTACGAAGCCCAGTTGCAGCAAGCGCAAGCCGGCGCTGGCCAAACCCTGAACTCCTGATCTCGGTTTTACCCGCATGAACCTGACGGTTCTGGGCGCGGGCGCCTGGGGCACGGCGCTGGCCATCAGCGCCGCCCGCCACAACCCCCACGTGCTGCTCTGGGCTCGCGACGAGTCCCAGGCGCGCGACATGCAGGCCGCGCGGCGCAATGACCGCTACCTGCCCCATTCGCCTTTCCCCGACGCCCTGCGCATCACCCACGACCTGAACGAGGCGGTGGCGCATTCGCGTGCGCAAGGTACCCAGGGTGGCCTGGTCATCATCGGCACGCCCATGGCGGCCCTGGACGGCGTGCTGCAGTCCCTGCCTGAAGACGTGGCCGCGCTGTGGCTGTGCAAGGGCTTTGAAAAAGGCACCGGTCGGCTGGGTCACGAGATCGCCCTGGCCTTGCGCCCGCATGCGCGCTGCGGTGTGTTGTCGGGCCCCAGCTTCGCCAACGAAGTCGCGGCCAATCAGCCCACGGCGCTGGTGGCGGCCAGTTTCGACACCACCCTGGGCGACCAGGCGGTGGCGGCCTTCCACAGCGACACCTTGCGCGTGTACACCTCCAACGACCCGATTGGCGTGGAAGTGGGCGGCGCTGTCAAGAACGTGCTCGCCATTGCCACCGGCATCGTCGACGGCATGCAACTCGGCCTGAATGCGCGCGCCGCGCTGATCACCCGAGGCTTGGCCGAGATGACGCGCCTGGGCGTGGCCCTGGGCGCGCAAGCCGACACCTTCATGGGCCTGTCAGGGTTGGGCGACCTGGTGCTGACCGCCACGGGCAACCTGTCACGCAACCGCACGGTGGGGCTGAAGCTGGCCGAAGGGCTGCCGCTGGCGCAGATCCTGACCGAGCTGGGCCACGTGGCCGAGGGCGTGTACAGCGCAGCCACGGTGCTGCAACGGGCCAAGGCCCTGGACGTGGCCATGCCCATCACCGAAGCCGTGGTGGCCGTGCTGGAAGGCCGCATCACGCCGGCCAAGGCCGTGGGTGCGCTGATGAGTCGCGAGGCCAAGGCCGAGATCGACGGCGCACGCGTTCAGACCCCGTTCGAATAACCGTTCTGGCGCCAGGCTTCGAACACGGCCACGGCCACGGCATTGCTGAGGTTGAGGCTGCGTTGCTCCGGCAACATGGGCAGCCGCACGCGTTGATCCGAGGGGAATTGCTCGCGCAGCGCAGGATCAAGGCCGCGCGTCTCGCAGCCAAATACCAGCCAGTCGCCAGGCTGCCATTGCAAGTCACCCAACAGGCGGCTGCCGCGCGTGGTGAAGGCAAACATGCGCGAACGATCAGGCTGCACGGCATCGACGAAGGCCTGCCAGTTGGCATGGCGGCGCACTGGCGCGTGCTCGTGGTAATCCAGGCCGGCGCGGCGCAGCAGCTTGTCGTCCATAGAAAAACCCAGGGGCTCGATGAGGTGCAACTCGCAGCCGGTGTTGGCCGCCAGGCGGATCACGTTGCCGGTGTTGGGCGGGATTTCAGGTTCGACGAGGACGATGCGGAACATATGCCCGCGATTATCCCCCGGTCGTTTGCTTGAAGGCCATCACGGCCTGGTTGCGCAGGGTGCGCAGCAGCGACAGGTCTTTCTCGCTGATCTGGAGGCTGCCGGCCTGGGCCTTGTCGGCGTAGATCAGGCCCAGCACCATGTCCTTGCCCTGGTGTTTCATGGTCATCGGCAACAGCAAAAACGTGGGCGCCTGAACGCGGTCGCGGAACCAAACGGGCAGGCGGCTCAGGATGGGCTCGGCACTGGCATCCGAGATGAGCGTGTCGGCGCCCTTGAGGCTGACGGCGGTGAACAGGTCGGCCTGCGCGCCAGGGGCCAGCTTCAAGGGGATCTGGAAAGCGGCCTTCATGCCATCGGCGCCGTGGCCGAGGCCAATGCGGCCAATGAGCTGCATGGTCTTGGCATCGCGCATGCAGAAGATCACGCGGCGGCAATCGAGCGCGCGGTAGATGGTCTCCAGGATCATGCGCAGGATGTCGTTCAGCTTGAAGGAATCAACCATGGTGTTGGTGATGTCCTGGATGCCACTGGTGAGCACATCGGCAGAGTTGGTCGCCATCACCACCTGGTCGCGGTCCAGCTCGCCGTCGGAGTCCGTGTGGGCCAGGCCCAAGGCCTCGGGGCCGGGGCCTTCGGTCTGGCCAGCGTTGGGCGCGTCCACGTAGAAGTGGTCCAGCAGGCGCTCGGCCTGGGCGTTCTTGGGCAAATCCAGCTTGAGGGCCTTGGTCAGCTCGGTCAGGCGTTTGCGGGCGCGCGCCGCTGCCTCTTGCACGGCGTCGGGCTTGAGCTCCAGCGAGGCGGTGTATTTCTGGTTGAGCACGGCCAGGCGCTTGCCCAGCTCTTCGGGGGGCGAGAACAGCATGGCGTCGGCCGCCGCGTTGGCCAACGTGGCCAGCCAGGCCTGGTGCTCGGGCTTGCCCAGCATTGATCGGTTGGGCACGGTGCCCGTGGGCGCCTTCATGGTGTTCAGCAGGCGATCGGGCAAGGCCCAGGTCTGGCCCACGGCCTGGCCCAGGTCCTCGAACGGCATGCCCAGCACCTGGGCGGAGGCCGCGGCCTCGGTCATGCCGGCGGGGGTGCCATCGGGCGCCGGGCGGGCCAATTCACGCACCTCCACGGCCTCGTCGGGCAGGTAGAACTCGGCCAGCAAGCGGCCCAGATTGCGGAACAGTGAGCCGATGAACGCGTCCTCGGCCTCGCGCGAGCTGGTGCACAACTCACTGGCCAGGGTACCCGCCATCACGGTGCGCAAGAACTCTTCCTTGAGCTGCTGCGCGTGCTTCTTGTCCTCCATGTGCTCGACCAGCATCAGGGACAGCGCCAGGTTGCGCACGCCCGCCAGGCCGATCAGCGACACCGCGCGCGAGACGGTGCTGATGGCATCGCCACCCCCACGCCGGTAGTGCGGCGTGTTGATCAGGCGCAGCAGCTTCTGGGTGAGCGCGACGTCCTTGAGGATCTCGTCGCACAGGCCGCCCAAGCTTTCGTTTTCGGATTCGGACAAGGACTGGATGCGCGACACCGACGCCGACAAGGTCGGGAAATCGCTTTTGTGGCGCATGCGCCGCAGCAGGTAGTCCAGGGTGACTGCGGGATTTTCACCAGAGACTTCAGGGGCAGACGGGGTGGCCGACATGGGTGCGCGCAATCTTCAAGAGGATTTGCCTCATTGGACCCCAGCGCGGCCGACGCTAAACCTTGAAATATCGGACAGCCGGGGGCTTATTTCGCATCTACCCCATGACTTGACCTGAGCGCCGCCTTGCCGTCAAGTGCAAGGCGGCGGATCCTCACGCCGCTGTGGCAGTCAGGTGCGCGCCGTGCAGTTCCTGGGCGCGCAGGCCCAGCATGGCGCGGGCTTCCTGGGGCGACGCCACCTCGCGGCCAGCGCGCTTGGCGCAGGCCGCCAGGGCTTCGATCAGCGGGCCATTGCCGGTGGTGCGCTCACCGCCAGGCAGGTAGAAGGTGTCTTCCACGCCAGTACGCAGCATGCCGCCCAGGTCGGCGGTGGCCTGGTGAACGGCCCAGATTTCTTCGCGGCCAATCAGCGTGGTCTGCCAGACGGTGCCGGGCTCGCGGTACTTGACCAGCAGGGCCAGCAGCTCGGCATCCACCGGCATGCCCGAGGCCACGCCCATCACGAAGTTGTACTCCAGGTGGTCGGTCATGCCGGCCTTGCGGAACATGCCCACCGACCGCACGATGCCCACGTCGAAGCACTCGAACTCAGGCCGGGTGTGCGTTTCATGCATGACATCGAGCATGCCCTTGACCTTGTCGACCGTGTTGTCGAAGAGCATGGGCGGCCAGGCCCACTGCCCGTTCTCCTTGATCTTCAGGTAGTTCAGGCTGCCAGCGTTGCAGGCCGCGATCTCGGGGCGCACGCGGCGGATGCAGGCCACCGGGCCGGAGATGTCTTGCCCGACCACGCCAGTGGTCAGGTTGATGATGACGCCAGGGCAGGCCTCGCGGATGGCCGTGTCGATCTCGGCGGCCACTTCTGGGTCCCACGAGGGGAAGCGGCCCATGCCGGGCGTCTGCTGGCGCAAGTGCACGTGCATGATCGAGGCACCCGCATCGAAGGCCTCGCGAGCGGCCGCGGCCATCTCAGAGGCTGTGACGGGCACAGGGTGTTGCGCGGGGTCGGTCAGCACGCCGGTCAGCGCGCAGGTGAGGATGGCTTTGTCCATCATGATTCCTTTGAAGGGGTAACGGTCAGGTCCAGCTCACCGAGTTCGAGCTCGATCAACAGGGCCTGGGATTGCACTTGCTCGCCCACGGCAACGTGGACGGCCTTGACCACGCCCGGCGCCTGGGCGTTGAGCCACATTTCCATCTTCATGGCCTCGACGCTGAGCAGCGGCTGGCCCTCGGCGACGGTGTCCCCGGGCTTGACCAGCACCTGGGCCACCACACCGGCCACGGGCGAGACCGCGCGGCTGGGGTCATGGGCCGAGTCCTTGCTGGGCCAGGGTGACACCTCGGCAAACACGAAGGTCGCGGCCTGGATGACGAGGTGCAGGGCACTGTCCACCCACACCGCGAGCACACACTTGCGCACGCCGTCGATCTCGTAGCGCAGGACACCATCGGTGTGGGCAATGACGCGCAGGCTGTGCTCGGCGGGGTCCTTGTCAATGTTCAGCGTGATGGCGCCTTGGGCACCGGGGCGGACGTGCAGGCAATGCTGCAGGCCATCGCAGACCAATTTCAGTTCGTAATCGGTGACGCTGGCTGAACGCAGGGTCCTGGCAACGGCATCGTCGCGGCCTTTCAGGGCATGTGCGGCGGCGGCAATCAGCCAGGCCTCGGTGCTGGCCAAAGGCCGGTCCAGGATGGGCTGCTTGTCCAGGCCCCATTGGTCGATCAGGGCCGTGGTCATGGCGCCGTCGCGGAAGGCTTGGCTGTCAATCAGGTCACGCAGAAAGCGGCTGTTGTTGCGCAGGCCCAGCAGGGGCGCGTCGTCCAGCGTGGCGATCAGGCGGCGGATGGCGTCATCGCGGTCTCGGCCATGCACGATGAGCTTGGCCACCATGGGGTCGTAGAAGGGTGTGACTTCGCCGCCTTCGCGGATGCCGCCATCGATGCGCACACCTTCGTGCAAAGCGCGCTCGGGCCGCCACCAGCGGATCGGGCCGGTCTGCGGCGCAAAGTCGGCGTAGGGGTCTTCGGTGTACAGGCGGGCTTCGATGGCGTGACCCCTGAGTGTGATCTGCTCTTGCTTGAGCGGCAAGGGGTGGCCCGCGGCCACGCGCAGTTGCCATTCCACCAGGTCCAGACCCGAGATCATTTCGGTGACCGGGTGCTCGACCTGCAAGCGCGTGTTCATCTCCAGGAAGTAGTAGTTCAGGTCGGCATCGACGATGAACTCGATGGTGCCGGCGCCCCGGTAGCCGATGGCCAGCGCCGCAGCCACGGCATCGCGGCCCATGCTCGCGCGCATGGCCGGGCTCACGATGGGCGATGGCGCCTCTTCAATCACCTTTTGGCGGCGGCGTTGCGCGCTGCAATCGCGCTCGCCGATGTAGACGGCGTTGCCGTGCGCATCGGCAAACACCTGGATCTCGATGTGGCGACCATTCTCGATCAGGCGCTCCAGCATCAGCGTGCCATCGCCAAAGGCGCTTTGCGCTTCGCGGCGGGCGCTGACGATGGCTTGCGCGAGCTCATCCTTGGCGTGGACCAGGCGCATGCCCCGGCCACCGCCGCCGCTCACGGCCTTGACCAGCAGCGGGTAGCCCAGCGTCTCGGCTTCGTTGATGAGGTGCTGGTCGTCCTGGTTCTCACCGAGGTAGCCGGGGGCGGTCGGCACTTTGGCCTCGATCATCAGCTTCTTGGCGCGCGCCTTGTCGCCCATGGCGTGGATGGCCGATGCCGGTGGGCCGATGAAGGTCACATTCGCATCAAGGCAGGCCTGTGCGAAGGCCTCGTTCTCGGACAGGAAGCCATAGCCAGGGTGGATGGCATCAGCGCCGGTTTTCTTTGCAGCATCCAGGATGGCATCGATGCGCAAATAGGATTCGCTGGCGGCCGAGCCCCCGATGTGCACGGCCTCGTCGGCCAGGTCCACATGGGGCGCTTGCGCGTCGGCATCGCTGTAGACGGCCACGGTGCGGTAGCCCAGCTTGCGCGCGGTGCGGATCACGCGGCAGGCGATTTCCCCGCGGTTGGCGATGAGGATCTTATTCAGCATGGTGTCCTCGCGGGGAATTCGCCTGCAGCTCGCTGCGCGAGCCCATTCGATTTGGCTTCGCCGCAAGGCCTGCGGCCTTGCCTCCGCGGTTGGCGATGAGGATCTTATTCAGCATGGTGTCTCGATCGATGACCTGTTCAACTCGCTTGCGGAACCCAGCTGGGCTTGCGTTTGTGGATGAAGGCGGTCGTGCCTTCCACGCCCTCGGGCCCTTGCACGGCGCGCGAGAACATCGCGGCAGCGTCCTGGATCAGGTCCTGTGGGGGTTCGAAACGCGTGCGGGCCAGCAAGACCTTGGTGGCCGCGATGGCACTCGGCGCGCAACCCATGATGCGGTCGATGACCTGGCGCAAGGCCGCGTCCAGCGAGGCGGCGTCGCCATGCACCTCGTGCACCAGGCGGATCGCCAAGGCTTCAGCGGCTTCGACCTTGCCGCCGGTCACCGACAGTCGCTTGGCCTCGGCATAGCCGATGCGCTCGACCAGGAAAGGCGCGATCTGCGCGGGAATCACGCCCAGCGAGGTCTCGGGCAAACGGAACACCGCGTTGCCCAAGGCCAGGGTCACATCGGACACGCAAGCCAGGCCAAAGCCACCGCCCATCACGGTACCCTCCAGCACAGTGATGATGGGCAGGCTGGAGCGCGCATAGGCCAGGCACAAACGCCCGAACTGCGCGTTGACCTCGGCAGCGGCGTCCACGCCTGGCTGAGGCAAGGCCATGCGGGCCTTGGCCATGTCTTGCAGGTCACCGCCGGCGCAGAAGTGGCCGCCCGCACCGCGCAGCACCACCACACGCACGCCAGTGTCACGCTCGGCCTGGGCCAGTGTCTGGATCAACTCGTTCACCATCGCCATAGACATGGCATTGCGCACTTCGGGCCGGTTGAGCGTGATGCTCAGCACGCCGCCCGATTGCTGCAACAGCAAGGTGTTCATCGTGGATGAAGACGTCATGGCTTACTTGGCCTTCTTGGGCAAGGTGCCTTCAAGCTTGGCGATGATGCCCAGCATGATTTCGTCGGCGCCGCCACCGATGGACACCAGACGGCCATCGCGGTAAGCCTGCGAGACCGGGTTGTCCCAGGTGAAGCCCATGCCACCCCAGTACTGCAGGCAGCTGTCGGCCACTTCGCGGATCAAGCGGCCGCACTTGAGCTTGGCCATCGAGGCCAGGCGCGTCACGTCCTTGCCCTCGATGTACTCGTCCACGGCGCGGTAGGTGAGCGAACGCAGGCATTCAACTTCCGTGCGCAGCTCGGCCAGGCGGAAATGGATGACCTGGTTGTCGATCAGGGGCTTGCCAAAGGTGTTGCGCTCCTTGCAGTACTCGATGGTCTGGTCGATCAGCTTGTCCAGCATCTTCAGAGAGTTGGCGGCGCCATACAAGCGCTCCTCCTGGAACTGCAGCATCTGCATCATGAAGCCCGTGCCTTCCACGCCGATCAGGTTGCGCTTGGGCACGCGCACGTTGTCGAAGAAGATCTGCGCGGTGTCGGACGAGTTCATGCCGATCTTCTTGATCTTCTGCTTGTCGATGCCCTTGGCGTCCATCGGCACGATGATCAGCGACTTGTTGGCGTGGACCTTGCCCTCGGAGGTGTTGGCCAGCAAGCAGCACCAGTCGGCCTGCATGGCGTTGGTGATCCACATCTTGCTGCCATTGATGACGTAGTCATCGCCATCGCTGCGGGCCGTGGTCTTCAGGGCCGCCACGTCGGAGCCGCCACCGGCTTCGCTGACGCCAATGCAGCCCACCATGTCGCCTGCAATCGCAGGGGCCAGGTATTCCTTCTTCAACTCGTCAGAGCCGAAGCGGGCCAGGGCCGGGGTGCACATGTCTGTCTGCACGCCAATGGCCATGGGCACGCCCCCGCAAGGGATCTCGCCCAAGGTCTCGGCCACCACCATCGAGTATGAGAAGTCCAGCCCCATGCCGCCATAGGCCGGGTCGTACTTCACGCCCAGCAGACCCAGCTTGCCCATCTTCTTGAAGACCTCGTGCGCCGGGAAGATCTCGGCGGCCTCCCATTCTTTGACGTGGGGGTTGATCTCTTGCTCGCAGAAGCGTTTGACGGTGTCGGCCAGCTGGATGTGTTCGGGGGTGAATTTCATGGTGGGTCTTTCGTTTTAAAGGCGTGCCACGCCAAAGGTGTTCGAGTTCAAAGTGCGTTGCGCGGCTTCCTTGACCAGGTCCAGGCACATCGACAGCACGCGGCGTGTATCGCGTGGATCGATGATCCCGTCGTCCCACAAGCGGGCCGTGCCGAACAGGGCGGCCGATTCCTCGTCCAGCCGGTCGCGCAGGACATCGGACATGCCCTTGAGCATGTCTTCGTTGACCGGGTGGCCGGCGCGTTCCAGCTTGCTGCGCGTCAGGATGTCCATCACTTTGGCGGCCTGTGCGCCGCCCATCACCGCCGTGCGCGCCGATGGCCACGAGAAGATGAAGCGCGGATCAAAGCCCCGCCCGCACATGCCGTAGTTGCCCGCGCCAAACGAGCCACCCAGCACGATGGTCAGCTTGGCCACGCGCGCATTGGCCACCGCCTGGATCATCTTGGCGCCGTGCTTGATGGCACCGGCGCGCTCGGCCGCCGAGCCCACCATGTAGCCGGTGGTGTTCTGCAAGAAGAGCAAAGGCGTGCCGCTCTGGTCGCACAGCTGGATGAACTGCGCGGCCTTGGTCGAACCATTGGGTTGAATGGGGCCGTTGTTGCCCAGGATGCCCACCAGGTGACCATGGATGCGGGCATGGCCGCACAAGGTCTCGGGCGCCAAATTGGCTTTGAATTCCAGGAAGTCGGAGCCATCGACGATGCGGGCGATGACCTCGCGCGTGTCGAAGGGCTCGCGGTCGTCGGCGGGGATGCAGCCCAGCAGCTCTTCTTCGTCGAACAAGGGCGCGGGCACCGCAACGGCAGCAGGGACCGTGTCCCACTGCAGCTTGTCGACCAGCTCGCGGCACAGGGCCAGCGCGTGCGCATCATCCTCGCTCAGGTACTCGCCCAGGCCCGTCACCTCGGCATGCATCTGCGCGCCACCCAAAGCCTCGTCGGTCGTGTCTTCGCCAATGGCCGCCTTCACCAGCGGCGGCCCCGCCAGGTAGATGCTGGAGCGATCACGCACCAGGATCACATAGTCCGACAAGCCCGGCAGGTAAGCACCGCCCGCCGTGGAAGAACCATGTACCACGGCGATCTGCGGGATGCCCATGGCCGACAAACGTGCCTGGTTGGCGAAACTGCGCCCGCCTTCCACAAAGATCTCGCTCTGGTACATCAGGTTGGCACCGCCGCTTTCCACCAGGCAGATGATGGGCAGCTTGTTCTCGCGGGCGATTTCTTGCGCGCGCAGCGCCTTCTTCAAACCCATGGGCGAGATCGTGCCGCCCTTGAGCGCGCTGTCGCTGGCGCTGACCAGACAGCGCTTGCCGCCCACCACACCAATGCCAATGATGGTGCCGCCACCCAGCACATTCTTCTTGCCGTCGTCGTCGTGCATGCGCAGGCCGGCGAGCGTGCTCAACTCCAGGAATGGCGAATCACGGTCAAGCAAGCGCGCCACGCGCTCACGCGGCAGCAACTGCCCGCGCTTGTCGAACTTGTCGCGCTTGGCGGCCGATTCGCGGCGCACCTGCGCTTCCAGCGCCTGCACCTCGGCCAGGCGCTCGCTCATCCGCTTCACATTGTTCTGAAAGGCCTCGGACTTGGAGTTCAAGGCGGAACGCAGAGCTGGCATGTCAGGCTTTCCCGTTCTTGGATTGATCTTGGGCGTCTTGCGCGGCGATGTCCTGCAGCACCTTGGGCACGCTGGACCGGTGGAAGCCATCGAAGGCCGGTGCCGGCTGGCCGCCCATGGAGGGCCAGGTGGCACTGTGCAAGGGCGCACCACCATCGATCGGCAAGGTGATGCCCGTGATGAAGGTGGAGCCCGGGCTCAGCAAAAAACAGATGGCCGCGCTGACCTCGGCCTCCAGGCCCATGCGGCGCATCGGCAGGTTGTCTTTCAGGCCACGGATGACGGGCGCCATGGCCGGACCATACGCGTCCATGCCGCTCGATGCAATCCAGCCTGGCGCCACGGCATTGACGCGCACCCGCGCGCCCGCCCATTCAAAAGCCGCCGTTTTGGTCAGGTTGACCATGCCCGCGCGCGCCGCGCCCGAGTGCGCCATGCCGGGCATGCCGTTCCACATGTCGGCGGTCATGTTGACGATGGCCCCACCGTGCTTCTGCATGGATTGCAGATACACCTCGCGCGCCATCAAAAAGCCGCCGGTCAGGTTGTTGGCCACCACCGCCTCGAAGCCGCGCTTGGAGATCGCCTCCATGGGAGAAGGGAACTGCCCGCCCGCGTTGTTGACCAGTCCATGGATGCGGCCATGCTTGGCCACGATCTCTTTCACCGCGGCCTTCACGGCCTCGTCGTCACGGATGTCAAAAGCGATGGAATCGACCTTGCCGCCGTCTTCCAGGATCTCGGCCGTGACCTTGGCCAGCTTTTCAGGGCTGCGGCCCGTGATGACCACGGTGGCGCCCAAGGCCGCCAACTCGTGCGCCACACAGCGCCCGATGCCGCTGCCGCCCCCGGTGACGATGTGCACCTCGCCCTGGAACAAACCAGGCTTGAGAACGCTGTCGTAATGAGAGGACTTGGAAGAAGGGGCTTCAGCGGATGGCGTCATGACCTGAGCGGATGTTGAAAGATCAACACAAACTGTAGGCCAACATGACGTTAACGTCAACCAATTACACCTTTGGGTAATCCCTCGAACCCATGGGGAAAGCATCATCCATAATGCGCGGATGACGGAAGACAAGACCCCTGGCGACAGCGAGGCCCTCATGGGCATCGCCGAGATGTGCGCGGCCTTCGAGGTTTCGCCCCGCACACTGCGCTTTTACGAAACCAAGGGCTTGCTGGCGCCGCGCCGCCTCAATGGCACGCGGGTGTATTCCAAGGTGGATCGGGCCCGTTTGTCGCGCATCCTGCGCGCCAAATCACTGGGCATGCCATTGTCTGAGGTCAAGGCCTACCTGGACATGTATGGCGACCAGGGCGAAGGCCGCGTCCAGCAACTCACCTACGTGATCGAGACCACGGATGCCGCCATCCGGGACCTGGAAGCCAAGCGTGCGCAGATCGACACGTCCTTGGCTGAACTGCGGCTCATCAACGAGCGCAGCCGCCAGATGCTGGACAGCAAGCGCTCGTCAAAAACCAAGCCGCGCTGATCATCCCGATCAGCAGCCTTCAGAGCACCGCGCCCGGGCCAGGATGGTGCGGGCCATCACTTCGGCATCCGAGCTGGCTTGCAAAGGCGAGCGGCACAGGCCGGCGCGCTCGTAATTCACGTTCTCGTACAGCTCGGCCGTGGCGGGAAAAGCGTCCAGCAGGGGTTGCAAAGACACGCCTGGCCCCACGGTGCGCAAGGCCTCGCTCAAACGCGCCGTCAATTGGCGGTATTGCAGCGGGCTGACCGAACTGAAGCCGCGCTCGACGCGCTCCAGGGCATAAGCCAATGTTTCGATGATGGACAGCTGGGCAGAGCCGGCCTGGGGAGAGGATTGAGTCATGACGGGCAACTCCTGTTCACTGACAACTTGCGAAGGCACCACCAGCATATAGGGACGGGTGGCCCAGGATCAAGACCCCAGCGCCACCCGTAAACCCGTGTGTAAATGATGCAGATCCGGCATGCTCAGTACGCCTTCACATCGAAAGCCTTCACCGTGGTGAAGGGGACCTTGGGCGCCGCCTGGAATTTCCAGACCGCATCTGGCTCGATGTTGCTGGCGCGCGTCTCGGCGTTGCCCACCAGATTGCCCTGCGCGTCGTACAGGTTGAACTGAATCACCGCCTCTTTGATGACGCGGCCTGCGACGTTGCGCGCCTCACCGGTGAATGAACTGGTGGGCGCGCCCTGGATCACGTCAAGTGACCGGATTTGCAAGGACTCGTTGCTTTGCGATATCGCGGCCATCGTGGTCAGGGCGAGCGTTGCGATGGCCATCCTGCTTTTCATCATCATGATTGACCTCGTCAATTGCTGTGATGAACTTGCAGCGCAATCCACGTGCCCGCCCTGGTTCGCCGGTCAAGGCAGGGTGTAGATCGAGTCGGTGTACGCCTTTTCAAGCACGCCCTTGGCACCGCCGCCGCCCGTGATGTTCGAGTTCAGGAACAGCACACCCGGCAAGCGAGGACCGACCACCGGACCAAACAAGGCCACCGACGTGCTGATGTTGTCGCACACATTGGCGCCATTGCAGTTGGCACCCCAGCCACCGTTCTTCTCCAGCTCGGTGTTCAACACCACATCCCAGCCCAGGCCGCGCTTGCGCATCGTGTCGAACAAATCCTTGGTCGGCGTGGCCGCCAGGATCTTGCCGTCCTTGGCATTCAGGCTCAGCATCACCTTGGCCAAGTCTTCAGTCGACAGGTACCAACCCGCGGCACCGCAGATCAGCGAGACATCGCCAAAGTCGGTGCCCGCCACGTTGAGGCCCGCGCTCTTGTAAGCATAAGCATGGTTGTTGGAAACGGGCGGCTTGCAGGTCACGCCCGTTTGGCCCACGCGGTCAAACACATTCTGCTGCACCAGCTTCACGTACTGGTTGGCCAGGGTCAATGGGCGTGTCAGCAGGTTGATGTCCTCCGCGTAACCCGCCACCTTGGGCAACAACACCCGCATGATGGCGAAGTTGTAGTTGCTGTAGCACCAGCCCATGTCTGTCATGTTGATCGGGTTGGCTGGGTTGACCACGCCTGAACCTTGGCAGGTGGTCGCGCCCTTGGGGTTCACGCTCGCCGTGAAAAACTTCTTCAGTTGTGCATAGTCTTGCGAGACATTGCCATAGTCCTTGATGCCGCTGCGTTGACCCAGCAGTTGCGAGAAGGTGATGTTCTTGACATAGTTGCTGGCCGATGACCAGTCTGCTGGCAGGTAAGGCCCGATCGGCGCGTCCAGGCTGACACCGGCCTGGTCCAGGATGCGAACCGCCGCCACCGCCGTCACGAACTTGCTGACACTGGCCACCGTGATCTTGGTGGACGAAGTGAAAGGCAATGCACCATCCGCCGTGACACGTGCCTGGCCCCCGCTGCCGAACTTGGGGTAGTTGCCCACGAAGAAGGAGTAGCCAGTGACCTTGCCATCCAGCTGGGCACGCAGCTTCTTGTCGATCTCGCAGACCGAGACGCAAGCCTTGCCATTGCAGACAGGCACGCTGGGTGGCACCTTGGCATAGTCGCTCCAGCCCTCTTTGACCAACAGCGATTCCAGGTGCTCACCAATCGGCGTGTCCGCCACCGGGCCGCGCCAATCCAGCACGCTGCGCAGTTGGATGCCGCAGGCCGCGCGGTACTGCTGATTCCACAACGAGTACTGCTGGTCTTGAGGCAATTGCGATTGGGCCGGTGGCAACACCGCGTCCAGGTGCACTGAGACGGTTTGCGAAGTCCACGGCGCCAGCGCGGGGATGGCGATGCTCGACGTGGTCTGCCGCATCAGCACATTGAAGTCCTTCAAGGACAACCACATCGGATCGGTGGCTTGATTGGTCTTGTTGCTCACCCGCAAGGTCACGTCGGCACCGGCATAGTGGATCTGCGTGAGCGGCACCACGCCGATCTTCTCGTCGTAGTTGATGATCTCGACCTTGGGAAACTTGGCCACATCACCCAAGACGATGGGCGGCTGGCTCACATCAGGCACCTCGGTGACCATGACGGTGGGCGAGGCCGAGCCCAAGGGTGCATTGGCCGCGTTGTGCGGGGTGATCTTGATGTAGAACTTGGTGGGCGCGGCCACCGTGGGCGAGACCAGGAAGGCCGTGGCTGGCAGGCTGAAGCGCTGGAAGTGCCCGGCCGTGGGCGCCACAGACTCACCACTGGCCACGACCTGGCTGGCCGCGTTGGTGACTTGCCAGGTGCCGCCGGTGGCCACCTGGTCAGTGGTCCACTGCAGCGTCACGATCTGGGGCTTGACCACGGTGATCGCGCTCTGCAGGAACTGGAACTCACCGCTGCCTTCCACAATTTGCAGGGTGGCGGCCGCGATGGCGCTGGTGGGGATGAGGGCGGCGGCCAGGCCGCTGACGAGGAAGGCGCCTGCACCGAGCAGGGCGTGTGATGCTGATTTCATGGGATGTCCAATCAAAGGTGGAAGAAAAAACTGGGCGGTGTGTGTTCCGATGAAATGAAGTTTGCGCAAGCCTCGTTTCAACAGCGCTTCAACCCAGGTCCGCCTTTGTTGCAATTGTTTCGAGCCCGAAGAAGGCGGGCTTCATGCTTAAACTGGCGCTCGTCATCCACCACAAAGAGGATTCGCATGAACAAGCTTCTTGGCGTGCTGCTGAGCACCCTGGCCATCGGGGGGGCAGCCTCGGCCGCCCCGGTCAACTACACCATTGACCCCACCCACACTTTCCCCAGCTTCGAGGCCGACCACATGGGCATCTCGGTCTGGCGCGGCAAGTTCAACAAGACCAGCGGCCAGGTCACCCTGGACAGGGCGGCGGGCGCGGGCACGGTTGATGTGGTCATTGATGCCGACAGCGTGGACTTTGGCCTGGGCATCATGAATGACAAGGCCAAGAGCGCGGAGTTGTTCGACACGGCCAAATACCCCCAGGCCCGCTACAAAGGCAAGCTGGATGCTTTCGTCAATGGCGCGCCCACCCAAGTGGTCGGCGAGTTGACGCTGCATGGCGTGACCAAGCCGGTGGTGCTCAAGGTCAACAGCTTCAAGTGCATCCCGCACCCCATGCTCAAGCGCGAGCTTTGCGGTGCCGATGCTGCAGCGACCATCAACCGCGATGAATTCGGCATCGATGCCGGCAAGCCCTATGGCTTCAAGATGGACGTGACTCTGCGCATCCAGGTGGAAGCGGTTCAAACGCCCTGACGGCCAAGCTCACACTGGCTCGGTCGACGACTGGGCCAGGTAATGCAGGATCAGCCTGTCGCGCTGCGACACGGTCTTGAACGACATGCCCACGTGGACCCCGTCGCCCGCCTCGGCCTTGTGGCTGTGGCACAAGGCGGCAGGGATCTCCAGATTCACCGGCTCCCCCTCGAAGTCCACCGTCACCGCCAGGTTGACAAGGTCGCCAATCGCCCCCACGGTGCTGGGCGCGTGCACCATGGCCCCAAAGGGGCTCACATCGACCAACGTGGCACCGATGGCACTGCTGCCACCCGGCAAGGACACCTTGGCCGGCAGGGATGTTTTCATGCGCAACGAGCGCCGCACCTGGCGCGCCTGGACCACCTTGGGATAAACCAGCAGCGCGTACACGAAAGGCACCTCGAAGGTCTGGATGACCTGGGCCTTGAACGAGAAGTCGTGCTGGCCTGTGAAACCCTGCACGGTGTACTCATCGCCCGCCTTCAAGGGCGACTTGCCACTGGACGCGGCATGCGGCCCCACCATCACGCCCTTGCCTTCAATGGCGGCCAGGAACTGCGCCTCCAGCTTGGGCGAACCAGGCTTGACACCTTGCGTCTGCAAGGCCACGCCGGGGCGCAGCTTGAGTGATCGCAAGCCCACCTCAGTGACGGGGGCGTGTTGGGTGTCGTTTGGCATAAGCCCTCTCTCAGTATTGAAACCGCCGGTTGGCATCGGGCTTATTTTGGGCGCATTGACCCAAGTGGTGTGTTGTATGTCAGCGCAACACCTTCATGCGCCAATGGTGGAAGCCGAAGTCTCAGGCGCCGCCACCCAGCAGGTGCTGGACCAGGGCCATGGCATCAGCGCCCTTCTCGGTGAAGATCAGGCCGATGCGAAAACACTTGGGCCCGCTGTAAGAGGAGTAGACCGCCTTGGCGGCAATCTCGACCGACTTGGGTGCCGCACCCGTGACCCACTCCACCCGCACCTGGCATTTGCTGCCGGGGGCGATCGGCTTGTCCGTGGTCAGCGACAAGCCCAACTGGCTGACATCGACCGTGGTGCCAGAACGGACACGGCCGTCGCTCATGGTCAGCGAAACCGGCCGCCTGACCGCCAAGCGGGCATGGGTGCGGCGACTGGCTCCCGAACCAGTGTCTTCGGTTGAGTCAGAGGTGTCATTGGCCAGATGGGGCAAGCGACTCATGGGTTGACCCTTTAAAGCGAAGGCAAGCACTCACATTTTATTCATGAAACGCCCGGCTTGACGAGTCCCCAGCGCTCACGGTCACCTCGACCAGGAAAAGTACCGCCGCCGGGCCCCTACTCAGGCAGCGACATCGCCCGCCACAAGATGTTGAAAAGCTCGTCGAACTGATCGATCAGGGAGCGATCCTCGCGCCGCACGATGTGCATCAGCACCACGCGGCCGACGATGCCCATGAACACGTCCAGCAGGATCTTGCTGGACACCCGATTGTTGAGCACCCCGCGCTGCTGGCCATCCTTGAACACCCCCAGGAAGGCGCTCATCAGCTCGGGGCTTTCGTAGATGCGGATGTTGCGGTGCCGCGAAACCGGCACGGCGGTGAACAGCAACAGCATCACGGCCGGGTGCTTGTCCATGTAGTCCAGCGTGACCCAGCAGGTCTTGCGCAGGCGCTCGCGTGCGTCGTCGATGCCCTGCAGGTGGTCAATCATGCGCTCGGCCAGGCGGCCCAGCATCACATCCAGCATGGCGTAGACCAGGGTTTCCTTGCTGCCAAAGTACTTGTAGATGGTCTGCAGCGACACATTGGCGGCCTTGGCCACATCCAGCAGGCTCACGTCGTGAAAATCCTGCAGCGAAAACAGGTCGAGCACGGCTTTCTCGATGCGCTTGAGCGTGTCAGGCCGCATGGTGGCCAGGATCGCCTGGCGGTCGTCGGCAGCGGGGTTGCGGGCGGGCGAAATGGCGGTTGAACTCATGGATCAGGCGGTTTCCAGCATGGAAATAAATATTACCAAATGATGCCTGAATGAGGCTGCAAAGTCACTTTTACTTGCCAATGCAGCGCCATCCCGCCAATATCTCCCGACTTTGCGCGCATCACCAACTACGGTAATTTAAATTACCTTTTTGTCTGACCAAATGCCGCAGCGCAGCAATTTGGCAAGAGAGATACCGAGGACACACACGATGGCGATTCAAAACTTCCCTGCGACCTGGATGACCGACGAACACAAAATGGTGTTCGAGTCGGCCAAGCGTTTCATGACAGAACAGTGGGGCCCCAAGGACGAAGCCTGGCGACATGCCGGCGTGATGGACCACCAGGCCTGGCGCGATGCCGGCGCCAACGGCTTCCTGTGCGCCTCGACACCTGAACAGTATGGCGGCGGCGGTGGCGACTTCGGCCACGAAGCGGCCTTGGTGCTGGCCCAGGGCGAGGCCTGCATCGGCGGCTTTGGCGGCTCGCTGCACTCGGGCATCGTCGCGCCTTACATCTTCCACTACGGCACCGAGGAGCAAAAGAAGCGCTGGCTGCCGCGCCTGGCCACTGGCGAGCTCATCAGCGCCATCGCCATGACCGAACCCGGCACCGGCTCCGACCTGCAGGGCGTTCGCACCCTGGCCCTGAAAGAAGGCGACACCTACAAGATCAACGGCAGCAAGACCTTCATCACCAATGGCCAGTTGGCCAACCTGGTGATCGTGGTCGCCAAGACCGACAAGGACAAGGGCGCGCAAGGCATCTCGCTGTTCGTGGTCGAAACCGACGAGGCGCCAGGCTTCCGCCGTGGCCGCAACCTCGACAAGATCGGCATGGACGCACAGGACACCTCCGAGCTGTTCTTCGACGATGTGATCGTGCCCGCCTCCAACCTGATCGGCGGCGTCGAGGGCATGGGCTTCTTCCAGCTGATGGAACAGCTGCCGCAAGAGCGCATGCTGGTGGCCCTGGCCGGCATCGCCGCGATGGAGCTGGCCATGAAGGTCACGCTGGAGTACACGAAGGAGCGCAAGGCCTTCGGCAAGCCGATCTTCCAGTTCCAGAACACGCGCTTCAAGCTGGCCGAATGCCAGGCCCTGCTGCTGGCCTCCCGCGCCCTGGTCGATGCCGCGATGGTGGAGCACCTGCAAGGCAAGCTGGGCGTGGACCGCGCCGCGTTGATCAAGTACTGGATCACCGACAACCAGTGCAAGCTGGTCGACGAATGCCTGCAGCTCTTCGGTGGCTATGGCTACATGAAGGAATACCCGATCGCCCGCCTGTGGGCCGATTCGCGCGTGCAACGCATCTACGGTGGCACCAATGAAATCATGAAAGAGCTGGCTTCGCGCTTCCTCTGACCCTCACTCATTTTTCTCAAGGAGCTTCCCCATGACCGAAGCCTACATTTTCGACACCGTGCGCACACCGCGCGGCAAAGGCAAGAAAGACGGCAGCCTGCACCAGGCCACGCCCGTTTGGCTGCTGCGCACCCTGCTGCAGGCGCTGCAAAGCCGCAATCAGCTGGACACCTCGCTGGTCGATGACCTGGTGCTGGGTTGCGTGACGCCCGTGGGCGAACAAGGCGCCGACATCGCGCGCACCGCCGTGCTGGATGCCGGCTGGGCCCAGTCCGTCTCGGGCGTGACGCTGTCGCGCTTCTGCGCCTCAGGCCTCGAAGCCGTCAACCAGGCGGCCCAACGCATTGGCTCCGGCATGGAAGACATGATCGTGGCCGGCGGCGTTGAATCCATGAGCCGCTGGCCCATGGGCAGCGACGGCGGTGCCTGGGTCATGGACCCGCGCATCAACAGCGGCACTGCTTTCGTGCCACAAGGCATCAGCGCCGACCTGATCGCCACGCTGGAAGGCTTCAGCCGCGCCGACCTGGACGCCTACGCGTCCGAGTCGCACCGCCGTGCCGCCCTGGCGCAGGCCGAGGGCCGCTTCGACAAGTCCATCGTGCCGGTGAAGGACCTGAATGGTTTGCTGATGCTGGGCCGCGATGAAACCGTGCGCCCTGGCACTTCCGTGGAATCGCTGGCCAAGCTGATGCCCTCGTTCGAGATGATGGGCACCATGGGCTTCGACGCCACCGCGCTCGACAAGTACACCACCATCGAGAAGGTGATCCACAGCCACCACGCCGGCAACTCGTCCGGCATCGTCGACGGCGCCGCCCTGGTGCTGCTGGGCAGCAAGGAAGCGGGCATCAAAGCTGGCCTCAAGCCACGGGCGCGGGTGCGCATGTGCTCGGTCATCGGCTCCGAGCCCACCATCATGCTGACAGGCCCCACACCGGCCTGCGTGAAAGCCCTGAACAAGCTGGGCATGACCGCGGGTGACATCGACCTGTGGGAAATCAACGAGGCCTTCGCCACCGTGCCCATGAAGACAGCCCGCGACCTGGGCGTGCCCCTGGACCGCGTGAACGTCAACGGCGGCGCCATCGCCCTGGGCCACCCGCTGGGCGCCACCGGCGCCATCATCCTGGGCACCGCCCTGGACGAACTGGAGCGCACCGGCAAGTCCACCGCGCTGGCCACCTTGTGCATCGGTGCCGGCATGGGCATCGCCACCATCATCGAACGCGTCTGATCACGGAGGCACACACCATGACTCAATCACAAGCCTTCACATTCGACATCGACGCCGACGGCATCGGCCTGGTCACCATCGACATGCCCGGCCGCGCGATGAATGTGCTCAACCCGACCTTGGTCGAGCCCTTCGCGGCCTTGGTGCAGCAACTGGAAACGGATGCGAACCTCAAAGGCCTGGTCATCACCTCGGGCAAGCCGACCTTCATCGTCGGCGCCGACATCGACCAGCTCACACAGATCACCAGCGCTGAAGAAGCCTTCAAGCTGTGCGAAGACCTCAAGGGCATGCTGCGCCGCATGGAAAAATGCGGCAAGCCCGTGGTGGCTGCGCTCAATGGCACGGCCCTGGGTGGCGGCCTGGAGCTGGCCCTGGCCTGCCATGCCCGCATTGCGCTGGATGATCCCAAGCTCAAGCTGGGCCTGCCCGAAGTCAAGTTGGGCCTGCTGCCCGGCGGTGGCGGCACGCAACGCCTGCCACGCATGATCGGCATCCAGAAGAGCTTCGAGCTGATCACGCAAGGCAAGGAGCTGACCGCCGCCAAGGCCAAGGAGATGGGCCTGGTGACCGAACTGGCATCCAGTCGCGACGAGCTGCTGGCCAAGGCGCGTGCCTGGTGCGCCGCCAACCCAAAGGCCTCGCAGCCCTGGGACAACAAGGGCTTCCGCATCCCCGGCGGCGACAGCAAGAGCCCGGCCGTGGTGCAGGTGCTGGCCATCGCGCCGTCCATGGCCAATGCCAAGGCGCATGGCAACTACCCCGCCATCACGCACATCATGAGCTGCCTGTTCGAAGGCTGCCTGCTGGACTTCGACGCCGGCTCGCAGGTCGAGTCGCGTTACTTCGCCGCTTGCGTTGTGTCGCAGACCTCGAAGAACATGATCGGCACGCTTTGGCACCAGCTCAACGCCATCAAGAAGGGCCAATCGCGCCCCAAGGGCGTGGCCGAGACCAAGGTCAAGAAGGTTGGCATCCTGGGCGCCGGCATGATGGGCGCGGGCATCGCTTATGTGTCGGCCAAGGTCGGCATCGATGTCGTGCTGCTGGACACCACGCAAGACAACGCCGACAAGGGCAAGGCCTATTCGCAAGGCCTGTTGGACAAGGCCGTGGCCCGTGGCCGCAGCACGCCGGACAAGCGCGACGCGCTGCTGGCCCGCATCAAGCCCACCACCTCGTATGACGACCTGGCCGGTTGCGACCTGGTGATCGAAGCCGTGTTCGAAGACCGCGCCATCAAGGCCGTGTGCACACAGAAGGCCGAGGCGGTGATCCCCGCCAGCGCCGTGTACGCGTCCAACACCTCCACCTTGCCCATCACCGGCCTGGCCACGGCCAGCGCCCGCCCGCAGAACTTCATCGGCTTGCACTTCTTCTCACCGGTGGACAAGATGCCCTTGGTCGAGATCATCGTCGGCAAGGAAACGTCTGATGAAACCCTGGCGCGCGGCTTCGACTACGTGCTGCAGATCGGCAAGACGCCCATCGTGGTCAACGACAAGCGCGGCTTCTACACCTCGCGCGTGTTCACGACCTACATCATGGAAGGCATGGCGATGCTGGCCGAAGGCGTGCACCCACGCTCCATCGAAGTGGCCGGCATGAAGGCGGGCATGCCCATGCCGCCGCTGGCTTTGCAGGATGAGGTCTCGCTGAGCCTGTCGCTCTACATCGCCGAGACAACGAAGAAGGACTTGATCGCCGAAGGCGGCCCGTTGCCCGCCGTGCACCCAGGCTTTGCCGTGGTGCAGAAGATCGGAGGCGAGCACGAGCGCATCGGCAAGAAGGCCGGCAAAGGCTTCTACGACTACAACGGCAAGGAGAAGTCGCTGTGGCCGGGCCTGCTGGAGGTCTACCCGCCCGTGGCCAATCAGCCTTCGCAGCAAGAGCTGGTGGACCGCATGCTGTACGCGCAAGCCAACGAAGCGGCCCGCTGTTATGAAGAGAAGGTCGTGCGTTCGGTGGCCGACACCAACATCGGCTCGATCTTCGGATGGGGCTTCGCACCCAACCAAGGTGGCGCCTTGCAGTTCATCAATGCGGTCGGTGCCAAGCAATTCGTCGAGCGCGCACGTGAGTTGGCCGCGAAGTATGGCCCGCGCTTCGAGCCCGCGGCCATCGTGGTCAAGCAGGCGCAAGAAGGCGGTCGCTTCGAAGACGCCAGCGCATGATCGGCACCACGCTGCTGAAAGGCTTGCGCGTGATCGACATCACGCGCAACCTGCCCGGTCCCTTCGCCACGCGCATGCTGGCGGACCTGGGGGCCGAGGTGATCAAGGTTGAGCCGCCCGAAGGCGATCCGGCGCGCGCACTCGGGCCCTTGTTCAAATCATTGAACGATGGCAAAGAGTGCCGCACGCTGAATTTCAAGTCTGACGCCGATCTCGCGCAGTTGCGCGATTGGTTGACGAACGCCGACGTGCTGCTCGAAGGCTTCCGCCCCGGCATCATGGCCAGCATGGGCCTGGATTTCGACAGCCTGAAGGCATTGAACCCCCGCCTGGTGATGTGCTCGATCACGGGCTATGGCCAGCAAGGCCTGTGGTCCCACCGAGCAGGCCATGACCTGAACTACATGGCCATGTCCGGTGCGCTGGACCAGATGCGCAGCGCACAGGGTGAAGCCACCCTGTCCAATATCCAGTGGGGCGACCTGGCTGGCGGCAGCGCCATGGCCTGCATCGCCACGCTGGCAGCGGTGTTCAGTGCCAGGCAAAGCGGCGCAGGCTGCCATGTCGATGTCAGCATGACCCACGGCCTGTGGGCGCACCAGGTCATGCCGCAGGCCACTGGCGCCATGCTCGCGCCCATGCTGGGCAAGCTGCCCGGCGCGCGCGAAGACCTGCTCAACGGCGCCCTGCCCTGCTACAACCTCTACACCACGCAAGATGGCCGATCGCTGGCCATCGGCTCGCTGGAACACAAGTTCTGGAAAGCCACCTGCGACGTGCTGGGCCGACCCGCCTGGGTCATGCAGCACTGGCAACGCGGCCTCATGCCCAACTCGCCCGAATCCAACGCACTGCGCGATCAGGTCGCGGCCCTCATCGCCACGCAACCCTTGTCACAGTGGGCCGACCGCTTTGCCGAGGTGGATGCCTGCGTCACCCCCGTGCTGACCCTGGCCGAAGCGCAACAACACCCATTGTTCACTGGCAACCAAACCCGCCAGC
Organism: Aquabacterium sp. CECT 9606; assembly: GCF_918741295.1. GTDB lineage: Bacteria > Pseudomonadota > Gammaproteobacteria > Burkholderiales > Burkholderiaceae_C > Aquabacterium. The sequence continues at coordinate 813,289 of NZ_CAKKNB010000002.1, read as the reverse complement.
CCTGGACCATCACACCATGACCGCAGACTCTTCCCTGTTCGTCGATTACTTCAACGACACGCACCGCCAGGCCCGCGAAGCCACCAAGCGCTTCGTCGACCAGGCCATCAAGCCGCACATCAATGACTGGGAAGAAGCCGGCACCTTCCCGCGCCAGTTGTACAAGCAACTGGCCGAGTTGGGCATCCTGAGCATTGGGCACCCCGAAGTCTGGGGTGGCGCTGGAGAGCACGATGTTTTCCTCAAGCTCGCGGTCAGCGAAGAGCTGATGCGCAGCGGCTCCGGCGGCCTGGTCGCCAGCCTGGGCTCGCTCGACATCGGCCTCCCCCCTGTGTGGCGCGTGGGGTCGAAAGAACTGCAGCAGCGCGTCGTGCCCAGCGTGCTCAGCGGCAACAGGATCGCCGCCCTGGCCATCACCGAACCCAGCGGCGGCTCCGACGTGGCCAACCTGCGCACCCGCGCCGTCAAGGATGGCGACCACTACATCGTCAACGGCGCCAAGACCTTCATCACCTCGGGCACGCGCGCCGACCACTACACCGTGGCCGTGCGGACCGGCGAGGCCGGCTACGCGGGCGTCTCGTTGCTGCTGATCGACCGCGACACGCCCGGCTTCACCGTGGGCCAGCCGCTCAAGAAGATGGGCTGGTGGGCCTCCGACACGGCCGAGCTGTTCTTCAGCGATTGCCGCGTGCCCGTGGGCAACTTGCTGGGGCCCGAGAATTCCGGCTTCTTCACCATCATGATGAACTTCCAGGCCGAGCGTTTGGCGCTGGCCGTGATGGCCTACATGACCGCGCAACTGGCCTTCGAAGAATGCATGGCCTACGTCAAGACACGCGAGACCTTCGGCAAGCCCCTGGCCAAGCACCAGGTCATCCGCCACAAGCTGGCCGAGATGGCCACGCGCATCAACGTCGCCCGTGAATACGCGTACCGCTGCGCCGCGCAGATGCAGGCGGGCAAGCCGGCCATCACCGAAGTGTCCATGGCCAAGAACTTCGCCACCGACACGGCCGACTTCGTCACGTACGAAGCCGTGCAAATCTTCGGCGGCATGGGCTACATGCGCGAGTCACTGGTTGAGCGCCTGTACCGCGACAATCGCATCCTGTCCATCGGCGGCGGCACGCACGAGATCATGAACGAGATCATCGCCAAGCAACTGGGCCTGTGATGATGAACACCGCCACCGAACACCCCATCGTTCCGCGCGAAAACCTCGACTTCGGGCTCGAGGGCGACATCCCCCGCTTCTGGCTCGACAACGACCCCTTCAAGTCGCGCTTCTTCGACGCCATGTCCACATTCTTCCCCGAAGGGGAGCGCTTCTTCATCTCCTGCGTGCGCGATTTCCGCGACCAGATCACCGACCCCAAGCTGCTGGCCGAGGTCAAGGATTTCACGCGCCAGGAAGGCCAGCACGGCATCGTGCACCGCCAATTCAACAACCGCGTCAAGGCGCAAGGCGTGGACGTTGACTTGATCGAAAAGCTGACCGTGTTCGTGCTGTTCAAGGTCTTGCGGCAATACCTGCCCAAGTCGCACACCCTGGCACTGACCGCCGCTTTCGAGCACATGACCGCGCTGATGGCTCACGGCTTCGAAGCCGCCAAAGTCATGGCCAAAGCCGACCCACGCATCCGCGCCATGTACACCTGGCACGCGATCGAAGAGGTGGAGCACAAGGCCGTGGCCTTCGACGTGATGCAGAAGGTCGCCAAGGTGGGCTATGTGCACCGCGTCTTCGCGCTGATCCTGGCCACCATCGGTTTTCCGATCGGCACTTTCCTGGTCATCAACCGCATGCTCAAGGCCGATGGCTTCGGCATCTTCAAGCGCGCTGGCCTGATGGCCAAGGGCCTGTGGTGGCTGTACAAGCCAGGCGGTTTGTACATGCCCATCCTGGGCCACTTCATGGCCTACTTCAAACCTGGCTTCCACCCCTGGCAAACCGGCCAGATGGCGGGCTACGCGGTCTGGCTGGACACGTTCAACCGCACCGGTGACCCGATCGCCGCAGGCAACGCGTCCATCCAGGCGCAGCGCTGAGCGCGCGCATCGTGCCCAAGGCGGGCTCGCGCTTCAGCGCCCGCCGACGAACATCTTCCAGCGGCGCTCGTTCTGCTTCTTGGCGTCATACAGCGCCTGATCAGCCTGCGCCAGCAAAGACCTCACCGACTCCACCGAGTCGTTGTAAGCCGCGATGCCCACCGATATGCCCACCCCCACCGCGTCGCCCGTGGGCAAGGTGATGGGCTGGCACACCGATCGCACGATGCGCTTGGCCAGCACCTCGGCCGAATCCTGGGCGCCATGGCGCATCACCACACCGAATTCATCGCTGCCCAGCCGGGCCAGCACATCGCCCAGGCGCACTTGCTGGCCCAAACGGCGCGACACCTCGCACAGCACCGCATCGCCCGCCGCGTGGCCAAAGCCATCGACGATTTCCTTGAAGCCGTCCAGGTCCATGCACAGCACCGTGAACGGCTCACCCGTGCGCATGGAATGGCGCATCTCCACGTCCAGCGCCAGGTCGAACTGGGCGCGGTTGGCCACGCCCGTGAGGTGATCCGTCTTGGCCAGGTGACTGAGTTGGCGCGCATGTTGGCGCCCCAGCAGCAAAGCCATGGCCAAGGAGGCCAAGTCTTGCAAGGCGGTTTGCTGCGCCTCGGACCAAGAACGCACCTGCGTGTCGCCCACCGCCACGGTGCCGAGCACATGGCCCTGCGCGTCGACGATGGGGGCACTGGCTTGAAAGCACAGCCCGGGCTCGCTGGCGCTCAGGTCCAGGTCGCGAGGCCACTCGGCGTCTTCCAGGCCCACGCTGGCTTTGCACCAGACGCGGCCTGTGTCCACGAAGCCCACCCAGGCCAGCGGGGTGCCACACAAGCGGGCCGCCAGGCGGGCCACGGCGTCGAATTCAGCCTCGGGCGCCGTGTCCAGCACTTCATGGGCGCGCAGCGCAGCCACGCGTTCGGTTTCTTCGCTCGACATCACATCACCTTCATCCACATGAAAGGGATATCGGATGGTTTGGCGAAATATCGAGGCCCCTCAGATGGGGTGGGCCGAATCCGCCTTCACGCCGGGCCGTCGGCGCCCCCACAGACCCAGCATCGCCAGGCCGGCCAGCGCCAAGGCCAGGCTCTCCGGTTCGGGCACCGGGATCAGCAAGTAACCATGCGCGTGATTTGTCGCGGCATTGAAGGAGTCGCCCACGATCCAGCCCTGCGCGTTGATGGCATTGGCCCTCAGCAAGGTCCAGTCCGTGCCCGTCGCGAAGGTGTCCAGGTCGATCACATTGGTGCCGTCCCACAAGGTCGCGTGGGTCTCGTCGGAGGCAGGGTCAAGTTCGCTAAACCCCACCACCAGGCCAGCGCCGTTGATGTCGAGGGCCCGGCTGTCCACCCCGCCCAAGGTCCCCAGATCGATCGGGGACGCCCCGTTCCACAACGTGGCGTGAACGGCCCCGGAAGGCCCGGCGACGTCACTGTGCCCCACGATGTGCCCAGCGTTGTTGATGCTGCGGGCCTCGCTGCCGGCCCCACCCAAGGTGCCCAGATCAATGGTATTGCCCCCACTCCACAAAGTGGCCTGTGGTCCGGCAGCCCCTTCGACGTACCCCACCACCTGCCCCGCATCATTGATGCCGTGAGCGTAGCTGGCCACATCGGGCGAACCCAGCGTGCTCGCTGTGCCACCGGTCCACACCGTGGCCTGCGGAGGGCCGCTCGACGAGCCTGCGCCATACCCCACCACCTGCCCCGACTGGTTGATGCCCGTGGCGAAGTTGCTCCTGGCCGACGAGTACAGGAAGGTCGCGGTGCCGCCGGTCCACACGGTGACCGTGCCACCGACATTGCCGGCGACCTGCCCGGCATCGTTGATACTGACGGCTGTGCCATCGCCAAAGGGCGTGGTCAACCTGACAAGACCACCATTGCTCCACACCGTCACCGGCGTACTGGGATTGCCTGCCGCGGTGATGACACCCAGCACCTCCCCCACGTTGTTGACGTCCACGGCGGAGCTGTAAGTGCCGCCCAACGTGCCCAAGTCAAAAAAGCGATAGCCCGGGGCGGCCGCACTGGCGTTCGCCCCCAACAGGCCAGAAGAAACGACCAACACCGAAGACACGAGCAGCCCGAGCGGGCGCAACCGATGTGCCGATTTCATGACATTCCCCTTGATTTGATTGAAGGGGAACGATTTCAACACCGGGGCAGAAACCTCGTCAAATCGCCCGATGTTCTCCTCCAGACACACTGGTCATTCAGAGAAGCGGGTGGTGCGCCCGGCTGGGATCGAACCAGCAACCCCTGCCTTCGGAGGGCAGTACTCTATCCATTGAGCTACGGGCGCAACGCAGGGGCAGATTCTAACAGTGGCCCAACGGCAAGCCCCCCTATAATCCGGCCTTTGTGGCAGGATTTTCTGCCATGTCCAGCAGCCGCAAGGCCTGCGCCCACGATAACAGTGCCCCTGAGGATCCCATGAGCCAAGCGCCCAATTCTCACGACAACGATCACGAAGGTCCGATCAAGACGCCCAAGCAACTGGCCGTGGCCGTGGGGCTGGCCTTTGTCGTGCCGGTCATCATCATCATCCTGTTGGTGTCCTTCGTGGCGTCTGGCGGCACCGGCTCTTCGGGCAGCGATGCCCTGTCCGAGCAGGCCACGGCCCAACGCATCAAACCGGTGGCCTCGGTCGAGGTCAAGATGGTCTCGGCCAATGCAGGCCCACGCTCTGGCGAAGAGGTCTTCAAGGCCCAGTGCGCCACCTGCCACGCCTCCGGCGCCCTGGGCGCGCCCAAGCTGGGCGATGCCGCGGCCTGGGGCCCACGCATTGCCACCGGTCTGGCTTCTTTGATCCAGTCGGCCCTGAAAGGCAAGAACGCCATGCCGCCACAAGCGGGTGGCGAATTCAGCGACCTGGAAGTCAGCCGTGCCGCGGCTTACCTGGCCAATGCCGGCGGTGCCAAATTCACGGAACCTGCGGCACCTGCCGCCGCGGCCTCAGAAGCATCCGCACCAGCCAGCGACGCCAAGTAAGTAAAAAGCACGCCAAGCGTGGCTCCCATCAAAAAGCCGGCCCTGTAGCCGGCTTTTTTCATGCCTGAGCGGCTGCAGCCGGCCGAGGGTGCAAGCAATAGGCAAACCGTTGCGGCAACTCCGCGAACGCGATGTCCTGCGGATCCCACACCCCGGCCTCGACCGCGCTGGCCGCCGCGTCCATGTCCATCGAGCGCACCACCCCCAACCCCAGCTCCGTTTCCAGGAACAGGCGCCCCTGCTCGTCCAACCAGGCACCGCGCACCTCGCTGACCACCTGGCGAGTGTGCGTGTCCACCTTGAACGACTCGCCCTCGCGCTGCACGCCCAGCACCCAAGGCGCGGCCTCCAGCTCCAGATACACCCGCTGCGGGCCATTCTGGAAGAACCAGGCCCCGTGCTCGTCGGCCTCGTAATTGCGGTTGATGAAGTCGATCAACTTGCCATGCGTGATGCGGCTGCCCTTGACTTGCGGAAATGGCCCGGCCGCCTGGGCCTGGTCATCGCGCATGTACCAGTCACCCCGGGCATCCAGACCCAGCCAGCCGTGGCAGTTGGGCACATTGGGCCATTTCTTCAAAGCGGCCTTGACGATGTCGTCCATGCGATCCCCTGTTGGTCGGTCAAAGATGCTGCGCCAGCCAGGGCCCGACAGCCTCGGGCAAGGTGGTCACGTGGCCGGGCATGGGCCCAGCCGGAAAGCCCACATGGCCTCCCTCTTGAGGCTGCCACAAAGTCACCCATTTGCCCACCTCATCGGGCCGCGGCAAGCTGGCGCCGGGGATGAAAGGATCATTGCGGGCATTGAGCACCAGGGCAGGCACGCCTGTGATCAACTTCAAACGCGGCTGAGCAGAGCACCGTGCCCAATAGTCCGGCGTCCCCGTGAAACCGTGCAAAGGCGCCGTGAACACATTGTCGAACTCGAACAGATCCCGAGACGCCCGAAGGGCCTGCTCATCGAACAAGCCCGGAAACTGCGCCAGCTTGGCCATGGCTTTGGGCTTCATCGAGTTGAGGAACATGCGTGTGTAAACCTGCCGGTTGAAACCTCGCCCAATGGCCTCGCCCGCGGCCGCCAGGTCCAGGGGGGACGACACCGCCGCCACCGCCTTGGCCACTTTCACGGCTTCCGTGCCCGACTCCTGGGCCCACCGCAGCAAGGCATTGCCGCCCATCGAAATGCCCACAGCCACCATCGGGGCACCATGGGTGGCCAGCAGGCGCCGCAAGATCCAGTCGATCTCCACGAAATCACCCGAATGGTAAGAACGCGGCCCCAGGTTTAACTCGCCAGAGCATCCCCTGAAATGCGGCACCGCGTATGACCAGCCCCGCGCCCGGGCCCAATGGGCAAACGCCAGCGCATAGTGGCTGCGCGATGAGCCTTCCAGCCCATGGAACAGCACCAGCAAGGGCGAGGCTTCAGCGCCAACACTGGGCGCGGGCAGCAAGTCCACATCGATGAAGTCTCCGTCGGGCGTGTCCCAGCGCTGCCTTTGGTAAGGCACATTCGAGGGTGTCGGGCTGGTGTGTGGCCGCGAAAACAGCGCGGGCCAGATGGTCTGCACATTGCCGCCCCAACTGCCTTGCCCTGCCAACCAACGCGGCGCCCTGTATGACTGCATGGTGTTGCTGACCCGGGTCAATGCAAGGTGGCAGCCGGCTCGGCCAGCTCCTGCAGCTCGTGGGCCTGACCCGGGCTGGCATGGTGCAAGACCATGCGCCACCCCAACGTGGTCCGCATGTACACATTCGTGGCCAGAACAAAGGCGGTTTGCAAGCCCTCCGGGGTCAAGGCCTGCACTTTTTCCAGCACGTGGTGGACTTCGCAATGGTCGCTTTCAAGGCGCCGCACCTGCTGCAAGCTGACTTGCACAGGGCCATTCGCGAAGATGGCTTCGAAGGTGCCACGGATGGCCACCTCGCCCACCACGCGGGGCCCTCCCGGGTGCACACAAGCGATTTCGTCATCGTCGGACCACACCGACATCAAACGTTCCAGGTCGCCTTGCTGCAAGGCCTCGTAAAAGGTGGCTTCCGTGTCGTCCGCCGACGCCATGAGCGCGGCCTGAGAAGCTTTGCGGGCACGGGGATCACTCATGGTTGTCAAGCGTCAAACAGGGTTGAACACAACGATTCAGGGCTCAACGAAACACCACCGTCTTGTGGCCATTCATCAGCACCCGGTGCTCCACATGCCACTTCACGGCACGCGCCAACACCACGCATTCCACATCTCGGCCAACGGCGGTGAAATCCTCGGGGCTCAAGGTGTGGTCCACACGTTCCACATCCTGCTCGATGATCGGACCCTCGTCCAGATCCGCCGTCACGTAATGCGCCGTTGCCCCGATCAGCTTCACACCCCGATCATGCGCCTGATAGTAGGGCTTGGCCCCTTTGAAGCTGGGTAAAAAGCTGTGGTGGATGTTGATGGCCCGCCCCTTGAGGAAGGCGCAGAACTCGGGGCTCAGGATTTGCATGTAGCGCGCCAGCACCACCAGGTCAACGCCCTCTTGTTCGACCAGCGCCTCCACCTGTTGCTCTTGGGCGCGTTTCACCTCGGGGCCCGCCCCGGTGGGCAATGGCAGGTGGTGAAACGCAATGCCATAGCTGGCGGCCAGCTCGGCATAGTCGGGGTGGTTCGACACGATGGTTGGGATCTCCACCGGCAACTGCCCAGACTTCCACCTGAACAGCAAATCATTCAGGCAGTGCCCATGTTTGCTGACCATGATCATCACGCGTGGTTTGCGCGACTGCACGCGAATCGTCGCCGTCATCGCGAATTGCTCGCGCACATGGCCAAACAGGTTGGCCAACGTGGCTTCATCCGCCAAGTGCTCGGGCGCCTCGAAATGCACGCGCATGAAGAACAGACCCGTGCTGTCTTCGTTCTGCACATCGCCAAATTGCTGCGAGTCGATGATGTTGCACCCGGCCTGGTAAAGCAGGCCGGCCACGGCATGGACGATGCCCTTCGTGTCGCGGCACGACAGGGTCAGGACGAATTCGCGCTTGATATTCATGATGGCCGGGATTGTAGGGGGCGGCCACCGGTCTGGGTGAAAGCATTCCCAGAATGCAGCATCCAAACAGGAGGCACAGCCTCAAGCCAGGGACATTTTGCAAGAGGTCTGCACAACGTGAGCGGTCAGCGCAGAACTTCAACCCCGCTCCATCCAGGGCCCTTGGGCCGCAAGCCAGCAGCGCACGGGCGCTCCGACAGGCCGACCATCTCCGCGGGCCAGAGCAACCCAGAAGTCAGCGCTGGCGCGGTCGATCAATGGCCGTGGCCAACTTTCTCACCGGCTTTAAGCTTGTAGACCGTGCCGCAATAGGGGCACCGTCCACCTTCGGCTGCCGCCGTGACCACATCAATGTAGACACGGGGGTGGTTGCTCCACAAAGGCATCTTGGGGTTGGGGCAGAACACCACCCCCGGGCCTTGCAACTCATGCGCGGTCACCTCAACCAAGGCTTGGGCTTGTGCAGTCGTGCTCATGGCGTGTTGCTCCTCAGACCTTGGTCAGCCACTCGGCGTACTTGGGGTTGCGGCCGTTGACAATGTCGAAGAACGCGCTCTGGATTTTCTCGGTGATGGGCCCACGCGAGCCCTCACCGATCTCGATGCGGTCCAGTTCGCGGATGGGCGTCACTTCGGCGGCGGTGCCCGTGAAGAAGGCCTCGTCGCAGATGTAGACCTCGTCGCGCGTGATGCGCTTCTCGCGAATTTCCAGACCCAGGTCCTGGCAAATCGCGAAGATCGTGTTGCGGGTGATGCCATTGAGCGCGCCGGCCGACAGGTCGGGCGTGTACAGCTTGCCGTTCTTCACAATGAAGATGTTCTCACCGGCGCCTTCGCTGACAAAGCCGCTCGAGTCGAGCAGCAGGGCCTCGTCGTAGCCCTCGTCGGTGACTTCCAGATTGGCCAGGATCGAGTTGGTGTAGTTGCTCACCGCCTTGGCCTGCGTCATCGTGATGTTGACGTGGTGGCGCGTGTAGCTGGAAGTTTTGACGCGGATGCCGCGCTTGAGACCATCCTCGCCCAAATAAGCACCCCAAGGCCAGGCTGCCACCATCAGGTGTACCTTGGCACCCTTAGGGCTCACGCCCATCTTCTCGGACCCCAGCCATGCCAGCGGACGCAGGTAGCAGCTCTCCAGCTTGTTCTCGCGGACCACGTCCAATTGCGCCTTGACCACCTCGTCGAAGCTGAAGGGGATCTTCATGCGCAGGATCTTGGCGCTGTTGAACAAGCGCTCGGTGTGCTCCCGAATGCGGAAGATCGCCGGCCCTTGGGTGGTGTTGTAGGCACGCACGCCTTCGAACACGCCGCAGCCGTAGTGCAGGGTGTGGGTCAACACATGGATCTTGGCATCGCGCCACTCCACCATCTGGCCATCCATCCAGATTTTGCCGTCGCGATCGTCCATCGACATGGGAAGTCCTTTCGGGGAATTGTCTAAATTATTCGTTTTGCAGCCAGCCCTGCGACACCAGGCATGGTGCCACCGCCGGAAAACCTTCGATTGTAATCGCGCGGCGTTTGATTTGGCTCGGGCTGCACCCTGCCCGGCGCATGAAGCCACAAAGACAAAAGCCGACCCTTGGGTCGGCTTTTGCTTCTTATTTTGGTTGCGGGGGCAGGATTTGAACCTACGACCTTTGGGTTATGAGCCCAACGAGCTACCAGACTGCTCCACCCCGCGACAGAGAATTAGACTATAGCACGCTTTTTATATTTGTCACGCTTTTTGTGCAGATCGTGCACCACTGGCTCCAACATGCACCGACAGAAGGCAATGCGTGCTTACCAAACGGGTCATGCGCCCGGAATGCAAAAGGGCCAGCAATGCCGGCCCTTTGTTTGCAACCGCCGCGTGAACGGCGTTTGGTGGCAAATGCTTACGCGTTATTGCCTTGGTCGTCGGCAACCGCATCGGCTGCTTCAGTGCGCTCAACCAGCTCAACGTAAGCCATGGGGGCGTTGTCGCCCACGCGGAAGCCCATTTTCAGGATCCGGGTGTAACCACCGGGACGCGCAGCGAAACGAGGGCCCAGCACGTTGAACAGTTTGACCACATTGTCGCGGTCGCGCAGGCGGTCAAACGCCAGGCGCTTGTTTGCCAAGGTAGGGTTCTTGGCCAGGGTGATCAGGGGCTCGACCACGCGGCGCAATTCCTTGGCCTTGGGGACGGTGGTCTTGATGGCCTCGTGCTGGATCAGCGAGTTGGCCATGTTGCGCAGCATCGCCAAACGGTGTGACGAGGTGCGGTTCAGTTTACGGAGTCCGTGTCCGTGACGCATGGTGCTTTCCTTTCTTACTTTATAAAAACCGGCGGCCGGTTCAAGGTACCGCCGGGTGCACCGGGCAGCGGTCTGGTGCCAGACTCACCACCCATTTCTTCTTCAATCAATCAACGCTTGTCGAGACCTTGGGGAGGCCAGCTTTCCAGGCGCGAACCCAGAGCCAGACCACGCGAAGCCAGGACTTCCTTGATTTCGTTCAGCGACTTGCGACCCAGATTCGGGGTCTTGAGCAGCTCGGTCTCGGTGCGCTGGATCAGATCGCCGATGTAGTAGATGTTTTCGGCCTTCAGGCAGTTGGCCGAACGCACGGTCAGCTCCAGCTCGTCGACAGGGCGCAGCAGGATCGGATCGAAGTTCTGAGCCGACTTGGCGGGCGCATCGAACGCGGCGATCTCGCTGCCTTCCAGTTGCGCGAACACCGCGAGCTGCTCCACCAGGATCTTGGCCGAAGCACGGATCGCTTCCTCGGGCGAAATGGCGCCATTGGTTTCGATTTCCATGACCAGCTTGTCCAGGTCGGTACGCTGTTCAACACGGGCGCTTTCGACCGTGTAGCTCACGCGGCGAACCGGCGAGAACGACGCGTCCAGCACAATGCGGCCGATGGCCTTGGTGCTTTCGTCGCCATAGCGGCGGATGTTGCCAGGCACATAGCCACGGCCCTTTTCCACCTTGATCTGCATGTCCAGCTTGCCGCCGTGCGACAGGTGAGCGATCACGTGGTTGGGGTTGACGATCTCAACGTCGTGGGGGGTCTGGATGTCAGCAGCGGTGACAGGGCCTTCGCCGTCCTTGCGCAGCACCAGGGTCACTTCGTCGCGGTTGTGCAGACGGAAGACCACGCCCTTGAGGTTCAACATGATGTGAACGACGTCTTCTTGAACGCCGTCAACGGTCGAGTACTCGTGCAGCACGCCCGCGATGGTCACTTCTGTTGGAGCAAAACCCACCATTGAAGACAACAGGACGCGGCGCAAGGCGTTGCCCAGGGTATGGCCATAGCCACGCTCGAACGGCTCGAGGGTCACTTTGGCACGGTGGCCGCCCAAGGGCTCCACCTGAATGGCTTTGGGTTTCAGCAAATTGGTTTGCATGAGCTCTTCCTGTCAATACCCTCGGCTCGTTACACCGATAAGGCTGCTGGACCAACCGGAGCAACATGCTCCGGTCTTGAAAACAAAACGCACAAAGCCGCGCGACACGACCCAAGGCCGTGAAGCGCAGCTGATGTGCGAATCAACGCGAATACAGTTCGACGATCAACGATTCGTTGATGTCGGCGCCGAATTCATCGCGGTCCGGGGTCTTCTTGAAAACACCTTCCAGCTTGGTGTTGTCCACTTGCACCCAAGCTGGCATGCCGATGGACTCGGCCAGCTTCAGTGCCTCCAGAACGCGAACCTGCTTCTTGGCTTTTTCGCGCACGCCCACCACATCGCCGGTCTTCACGTTGTACGAGGGAATGTTCACCACTTGACCGTTCACGGTCACACCCTTGTGCGACGTCAATTGACGTGCTTCGGCGCGGGTGGAGGCAAAGCCCATGCGGTAAACGACATTGTCCAGGCGCGATTCCAGCAGGAACAACAGGTTCGAGCCCGTGTTGCCCTTGCGGCGATCGGCTTCGGCGAAGTAGCGGCGGAACTGACGCTCCAGCACGCCGTACATGCGCTTGACTTTTTGCTTTTCGCGCAGTTGCAGACCGAAGTCCGAGGTGCGCGAACCAGACGTGCGGCCGTGTTGGCCGGGTTTGGTGTCGAATTTAGCCTTGTCGCTGATGGGGCGACGAGCGCTCTTCAAAAACAGGTCGGTGCCTTCACGGCGGGCCAGTTTGGCCTTGGGTCCGAGGTAACGTGCCACGTGCTTTTCCTTGGGGTCTGTCTGACGTCAGTTTGAGGACCGGAAGTCCATCAATGGCCGACGCGAGTCTGGCGGATATTGTTCGAATCGCTCAGACGGTGGGCTTCGATAACCTGCCTGCGCACGCCTACGTGCCAAGGACCTTGATGGCCCACCAACACAAAGCGCACCCAGTCAGGTGCAGAGAACTCGCGAGTATAACAGTTGCAAAAAAATACTCAAGAAGCTGCGAACAGTTTCATTGAGCATTTTCTGCAACATTGCTTGGGGTGAACGCCCCAAACAATGAGACCTCGGCCGCGCCCTGTGAACAGGACACGCACGAGGCCCGATGTCACATCAGATACGACGACGCTTCTGAGGACGGCAGCCGTTGTGGGGCACTGGCGTCACGTCAGAGATCATGTTGATCCGGATGCCGAGAGCGGCCAAAGCGCGGACCGAGGATTCGCGACCAGGACCGGGGCCCTTGATCTCGACGTCCAGGTTCTTGATGCCTTGTTCTTGGGCAGCACGACCAGCCACTTCAGCGGCCACCTGGGCAGCGAAAGGAGTGGACTTGCGCGAGCCCTTGAAACCCTGACCACCACTCGACGCCCACGCCAGGGAATTACCTTGGCGGTCGGTGATCGTGATGATCGTGTTGTTGAACGACGCATGCACGTGAGCGATGCCGTCCGCGATGTTCTTGCGGACCTTCTTGCTCACACGACGTGCTGCCGTGTTGGCAGGTGCTTTAGCCATGGTTATCTTCTCTCATCTTAATGAACGGCGACACCCAGACGATCACTTCTTACCAGCGATCGACTTGCGCGGGCCCTTGCGGGTACGTGCATTGGTGCGGGTGCGTTGACCGCGCATGGGCAAGCCACGACGGTGACGGAAGCCGCGGTAGCAGCCCAAGTCCATCAAACGCTTGATGTTGATCGAGATTTCGCGACGCAGGTCACCTTCAATGGTGATCTTTGCCACTTCGTCCCGGATTTTTTCCAAATCGCCGTCCGTCAGGTCTTTGATCTTCTTGTTGAACGGGATGCCGCTCACCGTGCAGATTTTCTGCGCAGTGGTGCGACCGATGCCGTAAATAGAAGTCAAACCGATTTCGGTGTGCTTATGCGGCGGAATGTTGATGCCAGCAATACGTGCCATAACTGTCCTCTGAAGGCGTGTGTCGTCGCTAAACCAGGATCAACCCTGGCGTTGCTTGTGGCGGGGATCCGTGCAAATCACACGAACCACACCCTTGCGACGGATGATTTTGCAATTGCGGCACATCACTTTGACGGAAGCCGAAACTTTCATGATCTTCTCCTGGACCGTTGAAACTCAACGGAAATTCGCCCACGTTTCCGGGGTCAACAAAAACTCAACTCACTTCGCCCGGAATACGATGCGAGCACGACTCAAATCATAGGGCGTGAGCTCCACGGTCACTTTATCGCCTGGCAGGATGCGGATGTAGTGCATGCGCATTTTGCCGGAAATGTGACCGAGAACCACGTGCCCGTTCTCAAGCTTCACGCGAAAGGTGGCATTCGGGAGATTTTCCAGAATTTCACCCTGCATCTGGATGACGTCGTCTTTCGACATGTTTTCCTAAGTTGCATTGACCTGCGTCACCGCGATCAGCTCGATTTAAAGTTTGCCTTTTTCAGCAGCGATTCATACTGCTGAGACATCAGATAAGACTGAACCTGGGCCCAGAAGTCCATCGTGACCACCACGATGATCAAGAGCGAGGTCCCGCCGAAGTAGAAAGGGACGTTGTACTTGAGCACGAGGAACTCGGGCAACAGGCACACGGCCGTGATGTAAACCGCACCCACCAGGGTCAAACGCGCAAGAATCTTGTCGATGTAACGCGCCGTTTGATCACCCGGGCGGATACCGGGAATGAATGCACCACTCTTCTTCAGGTTGTCTGCAGTTTCACGGCTGTTGAACACCAGGGCCGTGTAGAAGAAGCAGAAGAAGACGATGGCGACAGAATACAAAATCACGTAGATCGGTTGACCAGGTGACAACATGCCAGCCAGGTCCTTCAACCAACGCATGCTTTCACCAGTGGCGAACCAACCCACTGCCGTGGTGGGCAGCAAGATGATCGACGAAGCGAAAATCGGTGGAATCACACCGGCCATGTTGACCTTCAACGGCAGGTGCGACGACTGTCCACCGTAAACGCGATTGCCGACTTGACGCTTGGCGTAGTTCACCAGGATCTTGCGTTGACCACGTTCAACGAAAACCACGAAATAAGTCACCAGGACGATCAGCAGCACGATGAAGATCGCCGCAGGGATGCTCATCGCACCGTTGCCAACCAATCCGAACAAACCAGCGATGGCGCCAGGCAAGCCTGCAGCGATACCGCCAAAAATCAGTATCGAGATACCGTTGCCCAGACCGCGCTCGGTGATCTGCTCACCCAGCCACATCAGGAACATCGTGCCTGCTGTCAGACTCATCATCGTGGTGAAACGGAACCCCATGCCTGGACTGATGACCAGGCCAGCGGTTCCTTCCAAAGCCACGGCAATGCCGAAAGACTGGAACAAGGCCAAACCAAGGGTGGCGTAGCGTGTGTACTGCGTCGTCTTGCGCCGACCAGCCTCGCCTTCCTTTTTCAAGGCTTCGAGGGCGGGCACCACGTAGCCCATCATCTGCATGATGATGGACGCCGAGATGTAGGGCATGATGCCCAGCGCAAAGACGGTGAAGCGCGACAACGCACCGCCCGAAAACATGTTGAACAGACTCAGGATGCCGCCTTGCTGGCCCTTGAACAACTGTTGCAACTGGGCCGGGTCGATACCAGGCACGGGGATGTGCGCCCCGATGCGGTAAACGACCAGCGCCAGCAGCAGGAAAACCAGACGACGTTGAAGGTCGCCGAATTTTCCGCTTTGAGCCAGTTGATTGGGAGAAGTCGCCACGCTTGAATCCGTTCAGTCAGCCAACATCACTCGGCGATCGCGCCACCAGCAGCCTCGATGGCCACCTTTGCAGCTGCAGTCGCGCCGATGCCCTTGAGGGACACCTTCTTGGTGAGTTCGCCAGTCTTGATCACCTTCACGACCTTGGCAATTTGCGGCACCAGACCGGCTTGCTTCAGGGTGAGGATGTCAACTTCGCCGACGCTCAGCAGTTCCAGATCGGTCAAAGTGATCTGCGCGTTGTACTTCAGCAGATGCGACTTGAAACCGCGCTTGGGCAGGCGACGTTGCAAAGGCATTTGACCGCCTTCGAAACCAACCTTGTGGTAGCCACCCGAACGCGACTTTTGACCTTTGTGACCGCGACCTGCGGTCTTGCCCAGACCCGAACCGATCCCGCGGCCGACACGGCGCTTGGAATGCTTCGAACCCGAGGCGGGCTTGATGGTATTGAGTTCCATTAGATCACCTGAATCAGATAGCTGACCTTGTTGATCATGCCGCGAACGGCAGCGGTGTCCTCAAGAACAGCGGTGCTGTTCAAGCGACGCAGACCCAAGCCGCGCACGGTGTCACGGTGATCCTGACGGGTACCGATGACGCTGCGAACCAGCTTGACTGTGACTGTTTTCTTTTCGCTCATGACAGTTCTCCGGCGATCAGTTGAAGATGTCTTCAACCGACAGGCCACGCTTTGCAGCGACATTGGCCGGGGTGGTCGACTTGTTCAAGGCGTCAAACGTGGCGCGAACCATGTTGTAAGGGTTGCTCGAACCGAAGCTCTTGGCCACGATGTCGGTCACACCCATCATCTCGAACACAGCACGCATGGGGCCACCAGCGATGATGCCGGTACCAGCAGGCGCGGGAGCCAACATGACGCGAGCCGCGCCGTGTTCGCCGAACACCGTGTGGTAGACCGAACCATTCTTCAGGTTGACCTTGACCATGTTGCGGCGAGCTTGTTCCATCGCCTTGGACACGGCCAATGGCACTTCACGCGCCTTGCCTTTGCCCATGCCGACTTTGCCGTCGCCATCACCGACCACGGTCAACGCGGCGAAACCCATGATCCGACCGCCCTTGACCACTTTGGTCACGCGGTTCACCTGGATCATCTTTTCTTTTAAACCGTCGTCACGACCTTCGTCAGCGACCTTGGGTTGAAACTTAGCCATTTGAATTCCTTCCGGTTGCCAGACGCGGCTTAGAACTGAAGACCGGCTTCGCGAGCCGCTTCAGCCAATGCCTTGACACGGCCGTGGTAGGCGAAGCCCGCACGGTCGAAAGCCACCTTCTCGACGCCAGCAGCTTTCGCCTTTTCGGCGATGCGCTTGCCAATCAGCGTGGCGGCGTCCACATTGCCACCCTTGCCAGTCGCGCCCAGTTGAGTGCGGATTTCTTTTTCGGCGGTTGAGGCCGAAGCGATGACGGTGTTGCCGTCGCCGGAGATCACGCTGGCGTAAATGTGCAGGTTGGTGCGGAACACCGTGAGACGCACGGCGCCCTGGAGCGCGATGCGTGCACGGGTTTGACGCGAGCGACGCAGGCGCTGTTCTTTCTTGTTGGTAGACATGAATCAGCTCCTTACTTCTTCTTGGTCTCTTTCAAGACCACGCGCTCGTCGGCATAACGAATGCCCTTGCCCTTGTAGGGCTCGGGCGGACGGAAGGCACGCACTTCTGCGGCGATCTGGCCGACGACCTGACGATCCACACCCTTGATCAGCACTTCGGTCTGAGACGGGGTCTCGACCTTGATGCCTTCGGGCATGTCCTTGACGACTGGGTGAGAGAACCCGATTTGCAGGTTCAGCTTCTGGCCTTGGGCTTGGGCACGGAAGCCCACACCGACCAGGGTCAGCTTTTTCTCAAAGCCCTTGCTCACGCCGTTGACCATGTTGTTCAACAGGGCGCGAATGGTACCCGACATGGCATCAGCTTCAGTGCTGCTGTCAGCCGGGGACACCGACAACACACCGGCGTCGTTCTTGACGGCGACCAGGCGGTGCTGAGGGCGGCTCAAGGTGCCCAGGGCGCCCTTGACGGTGATTTGTTCTGCAGAGATCTGCACGTCCACACCCTTTGGGACGGCGATCGGCATTTTTCCTACGCGGGACATTGCGATGCTCCTAAGGGTTAGGCGACGTAGCAGAGCACTTCGCCACCGATACCGGCAGCACGTGCTTTGCGATCGGTCATCACACCCTTGGGCGTCGTCACGATGGCAACACCCAGGCCGTTTTGGACCTGAGGGATGTCGTGGCGACCCTTGTAGATGCGAAGGCCGGGACGGCTGACTCGCTCGATGCGCTCGATGACCGGGCGACCGGCGTAATACTTCAGCGAAATTTCAAGCGCAGGCTTGGTAGCCTCGCCTGCAACGACGTAAGAGTCGATGTAACCTTCGTCCTTCAGGACCTGGGCGATCGCGACTTTTAACTTTGATGACGGCATCGTGACGCTGGTCTTTTGGACCATTTGTGCGTTGCGAATGCGAGTCAGCATGTCGGCGATGGGATCACTCATGCTCATGGAATAACTCCTGTTCGTGCCCTAGCCGATTACCAGCTTGCCTTGGTGACACCGGGGATGTCGCCAGCGAAAGCCAATTCACGGATCTTGGAACGACCCAAGCCAAATTGGCGGAACGTACCGCGTGGACGACCAGTCAGACCGCAACGATTGCGCAGACGGGTCGGGTTTGCATTGCGGGGCAACTTTTGCAGCTCAAGACGAGCGGCATAGCGCTCTTCGTCGGACTTCTTGGCATCGTTGATGATGCCCTTCAGT
Source organism: Aquabacterium sp. CECT 9606 (assembly GCF_918741295.1). Lineage (GTDB taxonomy): Bacteria > Pseudomonadota > Gammaproteobacteria > Burkholderiales > Burkholderiaceae_C > Aquabacterium. The sequence goes on along the minus strand of NZ_CAKKNB010000002.1, from coordinate 795,328 downwards.
TCGGCGTACTTCTTGGCGTATTGCGCCACCAGCTTTTCGCGCTTTTCTTCGCGTTGCTTCAGAGACAGTTTTGCCACGGTCTACCTCAGTTCTTGAAGGGGAACTTGAATGCCGTCAACAGGGCCTTGGCCTCGTCGTCGGTATTCGCGCTGGTGGTGATGCTGATGTTCAGACCACGGATCGCGTCGATCTTGTCGTACTCGATTTCCGGGAAAATGATCTGTTCTTTCACACCGACGTTGTAGTTGCCACGGCCATCGAATGAACGACCCGAGATACCGCGGAAGTCACGGACGCGGGGCAGCGACACAGTGACGAAGCGGTCCAGGAACTCGTACATGCGGACACCACGCAGGGTGACCATGCAGCCGATGGGCATGTTTTCGCGGATCTTGAAACCGGCGATGGCCTTGCGCGACATGGTGACCACGGGCTTTTGGCCGGCGATCTTGGTGAGGTCGCTGACAGCGTGTTCCATCACCTTCTTGTCGGACACCGCTTCCGAGACACCCATGTTCAGGGTGATCTTGGTCAGGCGGGGCACTTCCATCACGGACTTGTAGCCAAACTTTTCAACGAGAGCCGGAACGACCGTCTCGCGGTAAAAGTCTTGCAGGCGTGCAGTTTGTTGAGTCATCGTGAACCTCAAGCCTTGATTTCTTCGCCGCTGGACTTGAAGACGCGAACTTTCTTGCCGTCTGCCAGGAGCTTGATGCCAACGCGATCAGCCTTGCCGGTGGCGGCATTGAAGATGGCAATGTTGGACTGATGAATGGGCATGGTTTTGTCAACGATGCCACCGGTGGTGCCCTTCATGGGGTTGGGGCGAACGTGCTTTTTAACCACGTTCACGCCATCGACCACCAGATGGCTGTCGTCAACGCGGACCGAAACGGTGCCGCGTTTACCTTTGTCACGACCGGCCAAAACGATGACCTGGTCGCCTGTGCGAATCTTGTTCATGGGCTGTGTGTCCTTTGCGGTTGCGCCGGAGGTTCAGAGAACTTCAGGAGCCAGGGACACGATCTTCATGAAGCGCTCGGTACGCAGTTCACGCGTCACGGGGCCGAAGATGCGGGTGCCGATGGGCTCCAGCTTGGCATTCAACAGCACAGCTGCATTGCCATCAAACTTGATGAGCGAACCGTCTTGACGACGAACACCCTTGGCGGTGCGGACGACCACAGCGCTGTAGACTTCGCCTTTTTTGACGCGACCACGAGGAGCAGCTTCTTTGATGCTGACCTTGATGATGTCGCCAATACCGGCGTAACGACGCTTGGAGCCACCGAGCACCTTGATGCACATGACGCTCTTGGCACCCGTGTTGTCAGCGACGTCAAGTCGCGATTGCATTTGAATCATGGTGTACTTACCCCAACTTGGCTTTTCGGCTGCGCAAAAGCTGCACAACAACGAACAGTCAGTCTTGGGCCCGTAGAACGGGCGGATCTGAAATAAAGCCTGAGCCCTTGATTTACCCGCCGCAGCAACCGAACCCGATCTGCATCAGGTCAATCGAGGGACTTGGGCTGGAACTCAAACCTTGTTTCAGCGAAGAAATCGATTATGCACCTGTTTTGGCACCAACGTCAACCTTTGCGTGATTTTTTCTTCAGAACCAGGCCCAACCCTGCCAGCCCGAACAACCAGAAGGTCGATGGCTCCGGCACCGCACCCACATCTCCATCTCGAACCAGCCAAGCGTATGAGCCGTCCCAGCGTGGACCATCGTTCGGGCCCAGGGCAAATTGGCCATCGTCTTCGAAATCAAAGACCCAGTGGGCGCCGGGCTCCGGCTCGAAGGCCTGCGCCGCCCAGTACTCGCCGTGCACGGGCCCCAAGTTACGGATGAAACCACCAGGCACCTGGTTCAGTGCCAGCGCGCTCACCCCTTGCGGACGACCGAAGCCCGACTGCTCTTGACCTTGCTCATCGTAATAAGACAGCAAACCCAGGTTCTCGTAGAACATGTAGCTCATCTCGTTGCGAGGGCTGCGGATGCCATAGCCCAGGTCGGAGCTGCCATCGTAGGCACCACGGTAGTCGTAGCTCTGCCCGTGGATGGGCAACACATTGGGCAGGCGCCAACCCGAAAGACCAAGAACCGTGACATTGGCCGCCCACGCTGAAGCATCCTCCCAAGTCATCTGACCACTTGCACTGTGGCCAGAGGTCTTGGCAAAGTTGGCATCGGCCAACCAGGTGATGTTCAACACGGTGTCGTAGAAGGCCTCATAGCCATCGACGGCGGCGTCAAGATCCCGGCCTTGCAACTCGGCGTGAGCCAGGGAAGCAGACAAGGCTACGCACGCAGCCAGGGCGGCCATGGTCAGGCGGGTGAACAATTTCTTCAAAGGCATGCGCCACTCCCTGTGTTTTTTGAACAAGCAGTGAGCTTATCCAAAATCCAGGGGACGCTGCCCCCTCGATCAGGCGGTGCCGCCGACCGTCAATCCATCGATGCGCAAAGTGGGCTGCCCCACGCCGACGGGCACGCTCTGACCCTCTTTGCCACAGGTGCCCACGCCGCTGTCCAACTCGAGGTCATTGCCAATCATGCTGATGCGGGTGAGCGCGTCAGGGCCATTGCCGATCAGGGTCGCGCCCTTGACCGGGTACTGGATCTTGCCATCCTCGACCCAATACGCCTCAGAGGCCGAGAAAACGAATTTGCCGCTGGTGATGTCGACCTGCCCTCCGCCGAAGTTGACGGCATACAGACCACGCTTGATGGAGGAGACGATTTCTTGCGGGTCTTTGTCGCCAGCCAGCATGTAGGTGTTGGTCATGCGGGGCATGGGGACGTGGGCGTAGCTTTCGCGGCGGCCGTTGCCCGTGGGCTTGGTCTTCATGAGGCGCGCGTTGGTGGCGTCTTGGATGTAGCCACGCAGGATACCGTCTTCGATGAGGACGGTGCGCTCGGTGGCGCAGCCTTCGTCATCCACGTTCAAGGAGCCGCGGCGGTCCGGGATGGTGCCATCGTCGAGCACTGTGACGCCCTTGGCGGCCACGCGCTGGCCAATGCGGCCCGAGAACACGCTGGAGCCCTTGCGGTTGAAATCGCCTTCGAGGCCATGGCCGACGGCTTCGTGCAGGAGGATGCCGGGCCAGCCATTGCCCAGGACCACGGTCATTTCGCCCGCGGGGGCGGGGCGGGCTTCCAGGTTGACGGAAGCCGCGTGCACGGCTTGGTCGACGTAGCGTTGGAGCATGTCGTCGGTGAAATAGGCCAGGCCGAAGCGGCCGCCACCGCCAGAGGAGCCGACTTCACGGCGGCCGTTTTGCTCGGCGATGACGGTGAGTGACAGGCGCACCAGTGGGCGCACGTCGGCGGCCAGGGTGCCGTCGGCGCGGGCCACCATCACGACGTCGTATTCGCAGCCCAGGCCGGCCATGACCTGCACGACGCGCGGGTCCTTGGCGCGGGCACGCTTTTCGATGTTCTCAAGCAGGGCGACCTTGGCGGCGCTGTCGAGCGAGGCGATGGGGTCGAAGGCGGGGTAGAGGCTGCGACCGCCTGCCACGGAGTGGGCTCCGACCTTGACGCGGCGGCTTTGCCCGGCTGCGGCGATGGTGCGCACCGTGCGAGCCGCGTCAAGCAAGGCGGCCTCCGAGATGTCGTCGGAATAGGCGAAGGCGGTTTTCTCGCCTGAGACGGCGCGCACGCCCACGCCCTGGTCGATACCGAAGCTGCCGGATTTGACGATGCCTTCTTCGAGGCTCCAACCTTCAGAGCGGGTGTATTGGAAGTACAGGTCCGCGTCGTCGACACGGTGCTCGGTGATGACCTTGAGGGCCTTGAGCAAGGTGGATTCGTCCAGACCGTAGGGTGCGAGCAGCAGTTCGCGGGCGGTGTGGAGGCGTTCGATGGTGGCGTCAACAGCAATCATGGGGTCATTGTAGGAGTCTTGCCAGAGGCCATGTGGTCACAGGTGCAATCACAGATGCAAAAGGGCCTGCACGCGAAGTTGTTCATCGGCCGGGAAATTGGACTTGACGTAGGCGCTCATCTCGGCCTTGCGCTGGGCGTCGGACAGGTTGGTGGCCTTTTGCAGGCGCTCCCATTCGACTTTGGCGGCGCTCAGGCGGCGCTCCCAGTCGGCCCATTCAGCATCGGCCTTGTCCAGGCGGTCGGCGGCGGCCTCTCCATAACGCGCCACGCGCTCGGCGCGAACGGCGGCAGGATCTTTGCCTGGGGCCATTTGGGGCACAGGCTCGCCAGGATCAGGCGGGGGCGGCTGGCCGGATTCAAGTTGGGCGTAGTACTCCTGGAAATGCTGCTCGTCTTCCTTGAAGAAGGCTTCGGCCCACGGCTGGCCGAGGATTTGCCGGCGCACGGAGCGCTGCTCTTCGAACACGGGCATCCAGGTGCTGCGGTCAGCCTGGACGAACTTGTGGCGCCACGCGTAGGTGCGGACCTGCCAGTACTTGTCCCAGATGGCCATGATCTGCGCGGCCATCGCATCGCCGTTGGCGCGCTTGGCTTCGTCCTGGATCAGGCCGCGGATTTCCTCGATGGTGACCTCGCCAAGGCCGAGCACGTAGTACTCGAAGCGGCTGCGCAGCTCCGGACAAGGCTTGAGTTTCTGCTCGCTGACGCACCAGTTGCCAGCCGGCTCGGTCCCGGCGAAAGAGCCCTCTTTGAACAGGCGCACGCGCACCTGGTCGGGGGTGCGCACCTGCGCCGCGACGGCCGCACCGCTGGCGGGCGCCTCTTTGGCGCCGCCGATGAAGCCCCAGCCCTTGGTTTCAGGCGTGGCGCCCGGCTGCCCGGACGCCGAGGTGTCGTTGGACGAGCGCTGCCAGAGCACGACGCTGCCCACCCCAATGACGACGGCCAACAGCCCCGTCGCCCACATTCCACGCACTTGCATCACACATGTCCTGTCAAAGCCAATGGAATTCCCCGGCTGCCCGCATTATTCGGGCAAGTCGTGCGCACCGCACCCGGGAAACCTATGACGCCAAACGGCAACAAGGGTCGACCTCTTGTGGAGGCGACCCTTGTGCAACCCCTGGGCTGAAGTGCGCAAGCCCAGAGTATCAACCCATCACAGGAATGCCCACTTCAGGCGGTTGGCGTGCTGCTTGTAGAAGGCCGCGGGTTCCGGGGCACCCTTGCCAATGCCACCCAAAACCTGGTTGATTTCGTCCAGGTGATTCCAGGGGTAGTTGTCTTTGACCACCTTGCCCCAATGGCTGGAACAGCGCGAAACCAGGCCGTCGTTGGCCTCGCCCTTGAAGTAATCGCCGGTGTAGGCCAGCAGCGCGTCGGAGATGTCGCTGGAGTTGGTCTTGAGCGAGGTGCCCGAGAAGGAGTAGAAGAGGATGCTGTTGCCAGCCACCTTGGCGCTGCTGGGGCCTTGACCGCAGACAGTGGTGGGGGCGCCAGCGGGGTACTTGGCGTTGAAGGCGGCGGCACCAGGGGCGCTCAGGGCGTTCAAGGCGGTCAGCAAGTCGGTGTCGCTGGTGGTCTTGTTGCCGGTCAGCCAGGAGATCAGCTTCAGGCCAGCTGTGGCCGTCTGGTCAAAGGTGCCACCGGGGGTGGTGCCAGCCAGGATGTCATCGGCGACCTTGCTACCAAAGTGCGTGCCAGCCACAGTGGACACGCTGGCCACCATGTTGGGCACGGTGCCGGCGGCGTAGCGCACGGTCGGGCCGCCATGGCTGTGGCCAATCAGGTTGAATTTCGTGACGCCGTCTTTGGCGGCCCATTGCTTCATCTGCTGGATCAGTTCTTCACCACGGAACTCGGTGGTTTGCGAAGGGTTGACCGAGGCGATGTAGACGGTGGCGCCGTCATCGCGCAGGGCGCCAGGGATGGTGTAGAAATACTGGATGCCCAGGATGTTGTCGAAGCCGATGAAGCCGTGGACCAGCACCAAGGGGTATTTGGTCTTGGAGGCCGTGCCGGCGTGGGCAGCGGGGGCCATGACAGCACCTGTCAGGGCCAAGGCGGCGCACACGGCGCGCAAGGTGAATCCGAATTTCATGCAAATCTCCTTTGGAAATCACTCGCACCGTGATGCGGTGCAGTCAAGTTATGACGCAAATCGTTATATGAACGATGGCGCGAGTATTCCGTTAAAAATTTGGCAAGTTGCCCGGGTTAGCCCTTGAAACCGGGGTTTGCCCGCCCCGCGAAAACAGTGTTCTGGGAATAAACGCTGTCAGGACTGCTCGTCAGCCTGGCGCCAGCTCAGGGCTTTCTCGTAGAGCGCCTTGCGGGGCAGGCGCGTGACATCGGCCACCAGGCCGGCCGCCTGTTTGATGGGCAGGTGTGAAGACAGCGCCTGGAGCAGGGCCAGCACTTCGGTCGAGAACTCGTCCGAGGCGGCCACCGCACCAGCGGCGTGAACGACCACAACAAACTCCCCTCGGTCACGGTGCGGCTGAGCCTTGATCCACTCCGGCAACTGGGCCACGCCCAAGGTGGCGATTTCTTCGAATTGCTTGGTCAACTCACGGCACAAGGTGACCTGGCGATGCGCGGCATGGGCTTGCAGGTCGCGGGCGAGGTCATCGATGCGGTGGGGGGCCTCGAACAGGACCAGGCTGCCGGGCCAGGCCAGGGCCTCGTCCAAAGCCGTGGCGCGTGCGGCGCCTTTGGCCGGCAAAAAGCCCATGAAATGGAAGCCGGTGCTGGCGGTGTCGCCCGCGACGCTGAGCGCGGTGGTGACGCTGCTCACTCCGGGGATGGGCACGGCGCGCAGGCCGGCGGCCTGAACGCGGGACACCAATTGCGCGCCAGGGTCGGACACGGCGGGCGTGCCGGCGTCACTGACGTAGGCGACGCGCTGGCCTTGCTGCAATGCTTCGATCACCTGGTGGGCCGCGGCGGCTTCGTTGTGCTGGTGGACAGCCATCAGGCGCTTGTCCAGGCCCAGGTGCCGCATCAGGCCGCCGGTGACGCGGGTGTCTTCGCAGGCCACGACGTCGACCAAGGACAGGACCTGGATGGCGCGCAGGGTCATGTCGGCCAGGTTGCCGATGGGGGTGGCGACCAGGTAGAGCGCCCCTTTGGGATACTGCTGACCGGCGGCGGCATGAGAAGCGGCCTGGAGCAGCACATTGGCATCGAAGGTCACGACGAAATCCCGGGGAGATGAGGCGGAGGGCCGCGCCCTGGCCTATTTGCAGGCGCAGGGTCTGGAGCTGGTTGAGCGCAATTATCGGGTCGCACGGGGCCCGTCGGCACGCGGCGCAGAAGTGGACCTGATCATGCGCGACAAGGACGGCACTTTGGTGTTCGTGGAAGTGCGGCAGCGCAGCAGTGCGGACCATGGCGGTGCGGCGGCCAGCATCGGGCGCGGCAAACAGCAGCGTTGTATCCGGGGCGCAAGGCATTACCTGCTGCAACTGAATCCCTGGCCGCCCTGCCGCTTCGACGTGGTCGCGATTGATGGCGATGCGCTGGAATGGATCGTGGCCGCCTTTGACACCTCGGCATAGCCCTTATCATCGACCTTCATGTCGGACCCTCAATTTCAACAGCCCTTTTCGCAGCAGCCCTTTCTGGAAACCGCCGATGTGCTGTACCAGTCGGCGGATCGCCTGGCGCTGCACCTGCACTACGCCGCCCAGGCCATCACGCACGCGCTGACCGCTGGTGGCAAGGTGCTGTGCGCAGGTGTGGCCGAGGCCGAATGGCTGGCGCAGCAGACCGCTTCCCTGCTGGTCCAGGGCGTGAGCCGCGAACGGCCACCGCTGGCCGCCCTGGCCTTGCCGGGCAAAGACGACAACCTGGTCGCGCAGGTGCGCGCCTTGGGTCACCCTGGCGACATCTGGCTGGCGTTTTCGCTGGAACGCGATGAGCCCGCGCTGGTGGCGGCCACCGAGGCGGCACGCGAACAAGATCTGACTTTGGTGCTTTTCACGGGCGAGGCCGCTTCGGTGCTGGGCCCGTTGCTGAGAGACACCGATGTCTGGGTACCCTTGCCCGGACACCAGGCGGCCCGGCTTTTTGCCGTGGCCTGGCTGGCCTTGCACAGCCTGTGCGAGGCCGTGGACACCCATTTGCTAGGAGACGTGGCTTGAAAAAGAAAATCAACACATTGCAGAACCTGGGACGCTTGGGCCGCTGGACGGCGCTCGCGCTGGCCTTGAACCTGACGGCCGGCTGCGCGCCGCTGGTGCTGGGCTCGGCCATTGGCGGGGCCTTCATGGCTTCGGACCGCCGCACTTCGGGCACGCAGCTTGAAGACCAGGGCATCGAGATCAAGGCCTCATCGCGCATCCGCGACTTGGTGGGCGAGAGCGGCCACGTCAACGCGACGTCCTACAACCGTCTGGTGTTGCTGACGGGCGAAGTGGCCTCCGAGGCGGACCGCACTGCCGTCGAGCAAGCCGTGGCGCGCGTTGACAACGTGCAATCCGTGGTCAATGAACTGGCGGTGATGGGGGCCAGTTCGCTGGGATCACGCTCCAGCGACGTGCTGATCAAGGGCAAGATCAAGGCGAGTTTCGTGGACGCGCGCGACATGTTTTCCAACGCCTTCAAGATCGTGGTCGAGCGTGGCGACGTCTACCTGATGGGCTTGGTGACCGAACGCGAAGCCAACCGCGCGGCCGAGCTGGCCTCGGGTGTCAGTGGCGTGACCAAGGTGATCAAGGTGTTCCAACTGATGTCGGAAGACGAGTTGGCGCGCAAGTTGCCGCCACCCAAGCCAACTGAACCCGCGGCTTCCAACCCTTGAGGATTGACCGCGCCAGAGTCAGCGCAGACGGCGGATGAGGCTGGAGGTGTCCCAGCGGCCGCCGCCCATGCCCTGCACATCGGCGTAGAACTGGTCGATCAAGGCCGTGGCAGGCAGACGGGCGCCCAGGCGCCTGGCCTCGTCCAGGCACAGGCCCAGGTCCTTGCGCATCAGGTCAACGGCGAAACCGAAATCGAACAGGTCGTTGACCATGGTGGGGCCACGGTTCTGCATTTGCCAGCTGCCGGCCGCACCTTGCGTGATGACACCGAGCACGGCCTGCATGTCCAGGCCCGCAGTCTGGCCGAAAGCCAAGGCTTCAGACAGGCCTTGCAACACCCCGGCCACGCAGATCTGGTTGACCATTTTGGCCAACTGGCCAGAGCCGCTGGCGCCCAAGTGGGTGGCCGCGCGGGCATAGGCCTGCATGACGGGCTGAACGCGGCTGAACGCGTCGGCGTCGCCACCGCACATGATGGTCAGCACGCCGTTGATGGCGCCCAGATTGCCGCCTGAAACAGGCGCATCGATGAAATGCAGGCCTTGGTCTCGGGCGATTTGAGCGAGTTCGCGGGCAACCTCGGCCGAGGTGGTGGTGTGGTCCACCAGCACGCTGCCGTCCGGCATGGCCCCGAAGGCGCCTTGGGGCCCCACGGTGACGCTGCGCAGGTCCTCGTCATCGCCGACGCAGGTGAACACGATCTGGGCTTCACGCACCGCCTCGCGCGGTGAGACCGCCCAGGCGCCGCCATGCTCGGCCACCCAATCCAGGGCCTTGGACTGCGTCCGGTTGTAGACGGTGACCTCGTGACCGGCCTTGAGCAGGTGGGCCGCCATCGGCGCGCCCATGGTGCCCAAGCCCAGGAAGGCCACTTTGCACGGCGCCACGGCCTCGTAGGTTTTGCTCACGGTCATCAGACGATCTTGAAGTGCTCGGTGCCGGAGGCCAGGTCAAGGCTGCGCGCGCGCTGGCTGTGCAGCTTGATCTGCAGGCGCAGGTCGTTGACCGAATCGGCGTTGCGCAGCGCGTCCTCAAAGGTGATGTCGTTGTTCTCGAACAGGTCGAACAGGGCCTGGTCGAAAGTCTGCATGCCCAGCTCGCGCGACTTCTTCATGATCTCCTTGATCTCGCCGACCTCGCCCTTGAAGATCATGTCGGAGATCAAGGGGGTGTTGAGCAGGATTTCTACCGCGGCCGCGCGGCCCTTGCCTTCCTGGCGGGGCAGCAGGCGTTGCGACACCAGCGCCTTCAGGTTGAGCGACAAGTCCATCAGCAGTTGCGTGCGGCGCTCTTCGGGGAAGAAGTTGATGATCCGGTCCAGCGCCTGGTTGGCGCTGTTGGCGTGCAAGGTGGCCATGCACAAGTGGCCGGTTTCGGCGAAGGCCACGGCGTGTTCCATGGTCTCGCGGTCGCGGATTTCGCCCATCAGGATCACATCAGGGGCTTGGCGCAAGGTGTTCTTCAGCGCCATTTCCCAGCCGTCGGTGTCGATGCCGACCTCACGCTGCGTGACGATGCAGTTCTTGTGCGGGTGCACGAATTCGACCGGGTCTTCAATCGTGATGATGTGCCCGTAGGTGTTCTCGTTGCGGTGGTCGACCATGGCCGCCAGCGTCGTCGATTTGCCCGACCCCGTGCCACCCACCAGGATGACCAGGCCGCGCTTGTTCATGGCCACTTCTTTGAGGATCTGGGGCAGGCCCATGGCGTCGACCGTGGGCAGTTGCTGGGGAATGGTCCGAAGCACCATGCCCACGAAGCTTTGCTGCACGAACACGTTCACACGGAAGCGCCCCACCCCGCCTGGCGAGATGGCGAAGTTGCACTCCTTGGTGCGCTCGAATTCGGCGGCCTGCTTGTCGTTCATGATCGAACGGGCCAGGGCCATGGTGTGCTGTGCCGTCAGGGGCTGGGGCGACACCTTGGTGACCTTGCCATCGACCTTGATGGCCGGCGGGAATTCGGCCGTGAGGAACAAGTCGGAGCCCCCACGCGCGATCATCAGCTTGAGCAGATCGTTGATGAATTTGGAGGCCTGATCGCGTTCCATGGCGTGAATCCCAGTGAATGTTTTGAACGTGTGTGTGGACTGTAAATCAACCAGCCGTGAGCAGGGCGCCCAGGCGTGCGCTGAGTTGGCGCATGCGCAGCGACAGGCGGCGGGCCACGCCCGCCATCAGCGCAAAGCCCAGCCGAGGCTCTTCAATGGCGAACTCGTCGAGCGCGCTGCGCGTGATGATGGCGAGAGAGCAGCGGCTCAGCGTCTGGCAGGACGCAAAACGCGCCCCGGCATCCAGCAAAGACATTTCACCCAAGACATCCCCTTCGCGCAATTCGGCCAGGCGGGCACGCTCGCCCGTGGGCTGCACGCGGTCGACCGCCACCAGGCCTTCGAGTATCACCAAGGCATAGTCGCCTTTTTCGTCCTGGACGATCAACTCTCTTCCGGCCGGAACCGTGACGAATTCGAGGTGAGTGCGCAGTTTCTCGTGCTCGGCCTCGCCCAGCAGGGTGGTGAAGGTGTCGTCGTGCCAGGCTTTGAGCAACAACTCAACGCCCATCGCGGGATCAAGGCCCTGGGCGCCCACGGCCAGCGCACGCGACGTCCAGGCCGAAGCGGCCCGGGACAGCTCGGGGCGTTCCATGAACTGGGTGGAGAAGAACCCCTCGTCGTCGGCCTCGCGCTCCTCGGTGGCGTTGTCGCCCGGGCCTGCGATCTTGAATCGGTCCAGCAAACGTCTCATGTCAGCCCGGGAAGTTTTCGGGCGACTTCGCCCTGGAGCGGGCTTCAGCGGGCGAGATCAGGTTGCGGCGGACCAGGTCGGACAGGTTCTGGTCGAGCGTCTGCATGCCGGCGTTGTTGCCGGTCTGGATGGCGGAGTACATCTGGGCGATCTTGTTTTCGCGGATCAGATTTCGGATGGCGGCATTGGCGACCATGATTTCATGGGCGGCCACGCGACCCGAGCCGTCTTTCAGCTTGCACAGCGACTGCGAGATCACGGCCACCAGCGATTCGGACAACATGGCGCGGACCATGTCTTTTTCAGCGGCCGGGAAGACGTCGACCACCCGGTCGATGGTCTTGGCGGCGCTGGACGTGTGCAGGGTGCCGAAGACCAAGTGGCCGGTTTCAGCGGCGGTCAGGGCCAGGCGGATGGTTTCCAGATCGCGCATTTCGCCCACCAGGATGCAGTCCGGGTCTTCACGAAGCGCCGAGCGCAACGCGTTCGAGAAGCTCATGGTGTGCGGCCCGACTTCGCGCTGGTTGATCAGGCATTTTTTCGACTCATGCACGAATTCGATCGGGTCTTCGACCGTCAGGATGTGGCCGTATTCGGACTCGTTCAGGTGGTTGACCATGCCGGCCAGCGTGGTCGACTTGCCCGAACCGGTCGGGCCGGTGACCAGCACCAGGCCGCGCGGACGCAGCGCCAGGTCGGCGAAGATCTTGGGCGCGTTGAGCTGCTCCAGCGTCAGGATCTTGGACGGAATGGTCCGGAACACAGCGCCGGCGCCCCGGTTCTGGTTGAAAGCGTTGACCCGGAAACGCGCCAGGCCCTGGATCTCGAACGAGAAGTCGCACTCCAGCGTTTCTTCGTACATCTTGCGCTGGGCGTCGTTCATGATGTCGTACACCATGTCGTGGACCTGCTTGTGGTCCAGTGCATCGACGTTGATGCGCCGCACGTCCCCGTGAACCCGGATCATGGGGGGCAAACCCGCCGACAAGTGCAGGTCAGACGCTTTGTTCTTGACCGAGAAGGCGAGAAGTTGGGTGATATCCATGGATGATTGGGGCCGGGATTTCTTGACAGACCATTATGGCGACGATCACCAGCAAGCTACAACTCGTGCAAAGCCGAATAGAGCAGGCGTGTTCAAAAGTGGACCGTCCGGCCAATGGTGTCACATTGCTGGCGGTCAGCAAGACCTTTCCGGCGGCCGATGTGCGCGAGGCCTTTCAGGCCGGACAGCACCGCTTTGGTGAAAACTACGTGCAGGAGGCCGTGGACAAGATGGCCGAGTTGGCCGATTTGCGCGCTCAGATCGAATGGCATTTGATTGGCCCGCTCCAGAGCAACAAGACCCGCGTGGTGGCCGAGAACTTCGATTGGGTTCACACGGTAGACCGCCTGAAAATTGCCCAACGCCTGAGCGAGCAACGGCCAGCGCACTTGCCACCCTTGCAGGTGTGCATCCAGGTCAACACCAGCGGCGAGGACAGCAAAAGCGGCGTCGAGCCGGCGGGTGCCTTGGCCTTGGCGCAGGCGGTGGCCCACCTGCCCCACCTGCAACTGAGGGGGGTGATGGCGCTGCCCGCCCCCAGCAACGACGCATGCACCCAACACCAGGCCCTCAAAAAAATACGAGAAGTGTTTGATGATCTGCGTGATCACGGGTTAACACTGGATACTTTGTCCATGGGCATGAGCGCCGACCTCGAAATGGCCGTGGAACAAGGGTCAACCATGGTACGAATCGGGTCCGCCATCTTTGGACAACGCTGACGGCCCAGATAAGATCACGCCCTGAAGAAGGCGCCATGGATCACCAATCTCCGCATTACCTGTTAGTTGATGATCACAGCCTCATCCGGGAAGGGATGATGCACGCCATCCGCAGCCTGCAACCGCTGGCGCGCTTCTCGCAGGCCAACACCTGCCGCAGCGCGCTGTCGCACTTGGCCAGCTCGGCCGCCGACCCGATCGACGCCGTCTTGCTGGACCTGGGCCTGCCAGACAGCAGTGGCGTGGACACGCTCAAGCACGTGCGCCAGGTGGCCACCACCCAGCGCATCGGCATCATCACCGGCAGCACCGACGCGCAGCTGGCGTTGGAATGCATTCACCACGGCGCCTCCTGCTTCATCCCCAAGCTGGGCGAACTGGACGGCTTCATGACGGCGCTGCAAGCCCTGGTCGAAGGGCGCCTGCATTTCCCGGCCGACCTGTTGTCCAGCCCGGCGGCCACCCTGCCCGATTCTTCCGACTTGCTGCCCAGCACCAAGCTCACACCCCGCCAGAAGGACGTGCTGACCTGGATCACGCGTGGTTGCTCCAACCCGGTGATCGCCACCGCGCTGGGCATCAGCCCCGAGACCGTGAAGCTGCACGTCAGCGCCATCTTCCGGGCCTACAAGGTGCACAGCCGCACGCAGTTGGTCTTGCTGTGCTCACGCCAGTTGCCCGCCGAGGAGCAGCTACCGTGAGTTGGTGGCGCGGCTCCCTCAAGGGGCTGGCGCCCATTGAGTCCCGGATCGATCTGCAATTGCTTCAAGACAGCTGGCGCATCACGCCCGGCTCCGTTTTGCCGCAAATCCCCGCGCTGCTCCTGCTGGCCTGGATGGTGAAGGATTCGCCCTTGCCACGCTGGCACTGGGTGACCCCGGCCATTGGCCTGCTCCTGCTTTGGGCCACCGTGGGCTTGATGAGCCGGCGTTTTCAGCGCTTTGGCATCGCTGCTTCGGGCTACCGCACGTGGCGCGCGAGCCTGGTGGGCTGGCATTTGCTGCAAAGCTTGTTCTGGGGTTTGATGGGCGTGGCGCTGCTGAGCGTGGCCACCGCTGGCTGGAAGATGAGCCTGGTGGCGGCCGTCGTGGTCTACGGCTACACACTGATGCTGGTGCTGGTGCATGACTGGATCGTCGGCTTCTTTGGCAGTTTTCCGCTGCTGCTGTTGATCAGCGCGCGCCTGCTGGTCGACAACGAAGACAGCTCGGTCTACCTGGCCGTGGTGCTGATGTTGTCCATGGTCACCTGCATGTTCATCTCGTCAGGCATCAGCCGGCGATTGCGCGAAGGCGCCTTGCTGCGCCACGAAAACGCCGCCTTGGTGCTGCAACTTCGCCACGAGATCAACCAGGTCACCCTGGCCAAGGCCCTGGCCGAAGGCGCCGACCGGCAAAAGAGCGAGTTCTTCGCCGCCGCCAGCCACGACCTGCGTCAGCCCTTGCACGTGATGATGCTGCTGACCAATGCGCTCAACCCGTGGGTGACCCAGGCCGAGGGGCAGGACTTGCTGTCCAAGATCAGCACCTCGCTGCGTTCGCTGAGCACCTTGTTCGAGCGCATGTTCGACGTGGCCAGCATCGACGCCGAGCGGGTGGAGCATCAGCCCCAGGCGCTGGCCTTGTCGACCTTGTACCGTCGCCTGGAGCACGAATTCGCGGTGCTGTGCGCCAACAAGGGCCTGAGCTGGCAGGTGGATGCCACCGACGCCTGGGTGCAGGCCGATCCGCACATCACCGAACGCATCTTGCGTAATTTGCTCAACAACGCGGTGCGCTACACCCACCAGGGCCAGGTCCGACTGCGCGCCCGGGTACGGGGCCGTTGGGTCATCTGCCAGGTGTGGGACAGTGGCGTGGGCGTGGCCCCTGAGCACCGCGAACGCATCTTTGACGACTACTTTCAGGCGCACAGCACGGCACGCCGCTCAGGCGAAGGCCTTGGGTTGGGGCTGGCGGTGGTGCGCCGCCTGGCCCGCCTGGGCCGGGTTCAGGTCACCGTGAGGTCCAGACTGGGGCGCGGCTCGTGCTTTTCATTGCGGCTGCCACTGCGCGAGGCCATCGCCGCACCATCGCCCAACGCCGGGACCCTCAATCAGGATGATCACAAAGACCCGCATCAACGTGGCGTGGTGGTGGTGATCGACGACGAGCCCCAGGTGCTGGACAGCATGGCGCTGGTACTGCGCCAGAATGGCTGGCAAGCGGCCACCGGGCACACCCCGGAAATCGCGGTGGAGGCCGTGGCCGCCCTGCAGACCAGTGGCGAGATGCCTTTGGGCGACCTGCCCGTGGCCGTGATCAGCGACTACCGCCTGGGCTTGAGCATCACCGGGCTGGAAGCCATTGCCCAGTTGCGCTACGAGTTTGGAGAAGACCTGCCCGCCTTCTTGCTGACCGCCGATGCCACAGCCGACTTGGGTTCGCGCGCGGCCGGGGTGGGCGTCACGCTGCTGCGCAAGCCACTGAACCCCAGCGAGCTGATCCGCATCCTGAATGCGGCATGATCACGCCCCATGAGCACCCCATCTTTTGACATCGCATTCATTGGCGGCGGCAACATGGCCACCGCCATCATTGGCGGCCTGTTGCGGCAAGGCCGCGCGGCCAGCAGCATCCTGGTCATCGACCCCAGCGAAGACCAACGCTTGCGCCTTCAGCAAACCTTGGGCGTGACCGCCCTGCCCTCGCCCGATGCGGCGTTGACCACCGTGTCCACGGTGGTCTGGGCGGTCAAGCCGCAGCAGTTCAAGGACGCGGCCGCGGTCTGCGCCACCCACACGGGCCAAGCCTTGCATTACAGCGTGATGGCCGGCCTGCGCACCACGGACATGGCCCGCTTGCTGGGCACCCCGCGTGTGGTGCGCGCCATGCCCAACACCCCGGCTTTGGTTGGCCAAGGCATCACGGGGCTGTTTGCCCGGCCTGAGGTCAGCGAGACGGAAAAACAAGCCGTGCAGGACATGGTGGCCACCACAGGACAGTGGCTGTGGGTGAAACAGGAAAGCGACCTGGATGCCGTGACCGCACTGTCGGGCTCGGGCCCGGCTTACGTGTTCTATTTCATCGAGGCCATGGTGCAGGCTGCGGCAGACATGGGCCTGGACGCCGAGCAGGGTCGCGCCCTGGCCTTGGCCACGTTCGCGGGGGCCACGACTTTGGCGGCGCAATCGACCGAAGCGCCATCGGTGCTGCGTGAGCGGGTTACGTCCAAAGGGGGCACCACGTATGCGGCGTTGAGCAGCTTGGAAGCCAGTGGTGTGAAAGCCGCCTTTGTGTCGGCCATGCGTGCTGCGCAAAAGCGAGCAGGCGAGCTGGGCGACGAATTCGGGCGCTGAGGTCCGAGGGGGCTCACAGCGTTCACTTTTTGGAAGCAGCGCGGGGCGAGGGCTGGGTCAGCATCCATAGGGGCTTCAGCTTGGTGGTCCCGCTTTTCAAGCGGGACCACCAAGCCAGGTGCCCCGCCGGATGCCGCCCCAGCCCTTGTTTCGCCCCGCTGGTGGCGCAGCACGGTTCTTTTTCGTGGCACGCCACCAGCGAGGCGATCAGGGATGAGGCGGAGGCTGGCAGGGCGACTTCGGGGGCGTCGAGGAGCGCAGCCTGGGGCGGAAAAAGGATCGTCCGTTGTTTGAGCCGAAGGCGAGTTTCGGACGATCCCCGCCCCGGGCGAGCACCGCAGAGCAGTCCGCCGCAACGCGGTGGACCGACACCATAGGAGCCCTGCCAGCCACCGGCTCATCCCCGCCTCGCGCTCCCAGCCAAAGCTCTCCAACTCAGCCTGCCAGCGCAGTGTCCAGCACCAACCCCAAGAACACGCTCAAACCCAACCAGTGGTTCAGCCGGAAGGCCTTGAAGCAACCATCGCGGTCACGCCGGCGGATCAACCAACTGTGCCAAAGAGCCTGCATACCCGCCGCCGCCAAGCCCGCGAAATACCAGACGCCGCGCCCCGCTTCATGCCCCACCATGGCCCAGCAGGCGATGCACAGCGCATAAAAGCCCATCACGCCGATGACGTCAAAGCGGCCCAGCGTGATGGCCGACGTGCGGATGCCGATCTTGAGGTCATCATTGCGGTCGACCATGGCGTACTCGGTGTCGTAGGCCAACACCCAGCCCAGGTTGCCCAGCACCAACCACCAGGCCTGTGCCGGCACATGGTTGCTGACAGCCGCATAAGCCATGGGGATGCCGAAGCTGAAGGCCACGCCCAGCACCGCCTGCGGCATCGACACAAAACGCTTGGTGAAGGGGTAGATCACCGTGACGGCCAGCGCCGCGAAAGACATCGCGATGGTCAGTGCATTGGTGGTGAGCACCAAGGCGAATGCGACCAGCGCCAGCACCGCGCCCACGGCCAACGCTTCCTTCACCGACAGCTGCCCGCTGGTCACCGGCCGCTGGGCGGTGCGTTGCACGTGGCGGTCAAAATCCTTGTCGGCCACGTCATTGACGGCGCAGCCAGCGCTGCGCATCAGGACGGTGCCCGCGGTGAACACCAGCAGCAGATGCCAGCCTGGGAAACCGCCGGCGGCCAGCCACAAGGCGGCCAAGGTGGGCCACAGCAGCAGCAGCCAACCCTGGGGGCGATTCCAGCGGATCAGGTCCAGGTAGAGCGACAAGCGCGACCGGTGAAGGGGCAGTGCAGGGGTGTTCACGGATTGGGATTATCGCGACACTTGGCCGTCATTGAAACTGCCCATAATCGGCCATGGGCTGATCCTGGCCCCACGGAAAGGGATGTGCCATGAAAACTTTGTTGATGTACGACAAGCTGGTGCCGGTCAACCGAGAACAACACCGCCAGTTGCGCGTCAAGGCCAGCGACAAGAAGCTGAACTTTGCGCGTGAAACCAATTCGGTATTGCTGGCCGCGACCGAGCTGCCCTTGGCTGCCCTGGATTTTCCGTGCGTGTTCGTGGCCTCGGGCGACCAGCACACCCTGGTGTCGGTGGTGGGCCTGCGCGACAAGGAAAACCTGCTGGTCGACGACCATGGTGGCTGGGACACGCACTGCTATGTGCCCGCCTTCATCCGGCGCTACCCATTTGTGCTGGCCGAACAACCGGGCAGCACGCAGTTGACGGTGTGCGTGGACGAAGCCTTTGACGGCCTGAACGCCAGCGACGGCGAGGCCTTGTTCGATGCCGAAGGCAAGGACACGGCCTACCTGCAGCAGTTGCAAAAGTTCTTGCTGGATTTCCACAACGACATGCAGCGCACCACGGCCTTTGCCAAACGCCTGGTCGAGCTGGACCTGCTGGTGGACCGCAACATCGACTTCAAGCTGGCGGATCAGCACATCACGCTGAACGGCTTCAAGGTGGTCGACGAAGAAAAGCTGCACAAGCTGGCGCCAGAGGCTGTGCAGGAGTTGTTCAGCACCGGCGCACTGGGCTGGATCCACGCCCACTTGCTGTCCTTGAACAACGTCAACAAGCTGGGCGCGCGGCTGATCCGGAAGTTAACGAACTGACGCCGTCGTCTCCGGTGGCGTCCAGCCACCGCCCAGCGCCTTGTACAGCGTGATGTGCGCCTGCTGGCGCGCCAGTTGCGCCGAGATCAAGGCCTGCTGTGAAGCGAACAGGCTGCGTTGCGCGTCCAGCAAATCCAGCTGGCTGGCCACACCACTGCTGTAGCGCAAGGTGGCCAGTCGCAGGCGTGCCGCTTCGGCATCCGTCTGGTTCTGCTGGGCTTGTGCCTGGTCTGCAAAGCTGCTGCGCGCCACCAGGGCATCGGCCACTTCACGGAAAGCGCTTTGCAGCGCTTTTTCGTACTGGGCCACGGCGATGTCGCGCTTGACCTTCGAACTCTCGACCAAGGCCAGGTTACGACCAGCGTCAAAAATCGGGAGGACGACCTGGGGCGCGAAACTCCAGGCGCTGCGCCCATCGCTGAACAGGCCCGACAACGAATCGCTGACCACGCCCGCGCTGGCCGTCAGGCTGATGCGCGGGAACATGTTGGCCCGGGCCGCACCAATGTTGGCGTTGGCAGAGATCAGCTGTTGCTCGGCCTGCGCGATGTCAGGCCGCTTGAGCAAAGCCTCGGAGGGCAGGCCCACGGGCAGCTCGCTCAGGCCTGGCCACAAGGCATCGCGCACCAGGGCGGACACGGCTTGCGGATCCTGCATGGCACTGGCGGTGGGCAGCACCGGCGCGGGCGGCAAGAGGTCGGCCGGCGCGGTCTCGCCCAGCAACAGGTTGAGGGCATTGGTGTCCTGCGCCAGCTGACGCTGCGCCTGTGCCCGGCTGATGCGTGCTGCTTCCAGCACCGATTGCGTCGAACGCAAATCGAGTTCGTTGAGCACGCCGTTGTCGAACTTGAGCTGCTGCAAGTTCATCGAACCCTGGCGCGCCTGCAAGGTTTGCTCGGCCAAGGCCAGTTGCCAGCGGTCGGCCCAAATGGCGTAGTAGGTGTTGGCCACCGCAGCCACCAGGCTGATGTGCGCGGACTTGCGAGCCTCTTCCGTGGCCAGCAGTTGTGCGCTGGCCGCGTCGCTGAGGGCACGAAGGCGACCGAACAAATCGAGTTCGAACGCCGTGATCGTGATGCCCCCCTGTGCCACCGTGGTGACCTCGTTGGGCGGGATGCTGGATGGCCCCCGCGTGCCGCTGATCGCTGCATTGACGGTGGGGAACTGGTCAGCACGCGTGACGCGGTACTGGGCCCGCACCTGCTCGATGTTGAGCACCGCCACGCGCAGGTCCCGGTTGTTGTCCAGCGACTTGCGGATCAGGCCCTGCAAACGGGCATCGGGGAAATAAGTGGCCCAGGGCAACTCCGCCGCATTGGCGGAGTTGGCCGACGACGCCGCGGAGGCTGCCGAGCTCGGCGCCTGAGGCCAGTCGGTGGCCACGGGCGCAACAGGGCGCTGGTAGTTGGGTGTCAGCGAGCAGGCACCCAGGGCCAGGATGGCCGCCAGGGCCACGGTGGATTTGACAGCAGTGAATTTAGTCATGAGAGACGACCTCTGCCTCGGAGGCGTTGGGGGTCTGGGGGCGTGCAGGGCCTTTGTGAAGCCACTTCATCACCACCACGAAAAACACCGGCACGAAGAACACCGCCAGCAACGTGGCCGCGATCATGCCACTCATCACGCCAGTGCCAATCGCGCGCTGCGCGGCCGACCCGGCACCGTTGGCCAGCACCAGGGGCAGAACGCCCAGGATGAAGGCCAGCGAGGTCATGATGATGGGCCGGAAACGCAAGTGACAGGCTTGCAGCGTGGCCTCGATCAGGCCCATGCCCTTCTCGTGCAACTCCTTGGCGAACTCGATGATCAGGATCGCGTTCTTGGCCGACAAGCCCATGATCGTGATCAGGCCCACCTTGAAGTACACGTCGTTGGGCAGATCGCGGAACGATGCGCCCAGCAACGAGCCCAGCAGGCCCAAGGGCACCACCAGCAACACGGCCAAGGGGATGGCCCAGCTTTCGTACAAAGCGGCCAGGCACAGGAACACCGCCAGCAGCGAGAAGCCCAGCAGCAGGGTCGCTTGCGAGCCCGACAGCTTCTCTTCGCGCGACAAGCCGGTCCACTCGATGCCGATGCCTTCGGGCAACTGCTTGGCCAACGTCTCGATCTCTTCCATGGCCTGGCCAGTGCTGAAGCCCTTGCCGGCATCGCCCGAGATGCGCATGGCGGGGTAGCCGTTGTAGCGCACCGCCTGCATCTGGCCGGTGATCCAGCGCGTGCTGGCGAACGACGACAGCGGCACGCTCTGCCCTTGGTTGTTGGTCACGTTGAGCTGCAGGATCTGGTCGGCCTGCATGCGGTCCTTGGCCTCGGCCTGCACCACCACGCGCTGCAGACGCCCTTGGTTGGGGAAGTCATTGATGTAGCTGGAGCCCAGGGCCGTCGACAAGGTGGCGCTGATCGCATCGAAGCTGATGCCCAGGGCATTGGCCTTGTCGCGGTCGATGTCCACCTGCAATTGCGGCGCGTCTTCCAGGCCATCAGGGCGGGCCCCGGTGACCTTGGCGTTCTGCGCCAGCATGCCCAGCATCTGGTTGCGCGCGGCCAGCAAGGCGGCAGGGCCCAGGCCGGCGCGGTCTTGCAGACGCAGCGAGAAGCCGGTGGCATTGCCCAACTCGCGGATCGGAGGCGGGTTGAGCGGATAGATGAAGGCGTCGCGGATGCCCATCAACGCGCCAAACCCCTTGCCCGCCAGGTCTTGCGCCGAGTGCCCCGCACCCTTGCGCTCATCCCAATCCTTCAGGGTCACGAAAGCCAGGGCGGCGTTCTGGCCCGAGCCCGAGAAGCTGAAGCCCACCACGCCCACCACCGATTGCACCTCGGGTTGTTTGAGGAAGTAGTTCTCGACCTGCGCGATCACGGCCTCGGTGCGGTTGGAGGTGGCACCCGGGGGCAACTGCACGTTGACGATCAGGTTGCCCTGGTCTTCGCTGGGCAGGAAGGACGAGGGCATGCGCACATACAACCAGCCCACCACACCCACCAGAACCGCATAGACGATCAGCATGCGGCCACCACGCTTGACCAGCTTGGCGATCGAGCTTTCGTAGCCGTGCGTGGTGGCGGTGAAGCGGCGGTTGAACCAGCCAAAGAAGCCGCGCTTTTCATGGTGCCCTTCGGGGATGGGCTTGAGCAGCGTGGCGCACAAGGCCGGCGTCAGCGACAAGGCCAGGAAGGCCGAGAACAGCATCGACGACACCATCGACAGCGAGAACTGGCGGTAGATGTTGCCCACCGACCCACTGAAGAAAGCCATGGGGATGAACACCGACACCAGCACCACGGTGATGCCGACGATGGCACCACTGATCTGGCCCATGGCCTTGCGCGTGGCCTCCAAGGGTGACAGACCTTCCTGCGCCATCAGGCGTTCGACGTTCTCGACCACCACGATGGCATCGTCCACCAGGATGCCGATGGCCAGCACCATGCCGAACATGGTCAGCACGTTGATCGAAAAGCCCGCCACCGACATCACCCCGAAGGTGCCCAGCAGCGCCACGGGCACCACCAAAGTCGGGATCAGGGTGTAGCGCAGGTTCTGCAAGAAGATGAACATCACCACGAACACCAGCGCCACGGCTTCGATCAGCGTTTCAACCACCTGACTGATGGAGATCTTGACGAAGCCCGAGGTGTCGTAAGGGATGGAGAAGTCCACGCCCTTGGGGAAATACTGCTTGAGCTCGGCCATGCGCTTGCGAACGGCCTCGGCGGTTTGCAGGGCATTGCCGGTGGGCGAGAGTTGCAGGCCGATGCCGCTGGCGGGCTTGCCGTTCAGTCGGGCATAGGTGCCATAGGTTTGCGCACCCAGCTCGATGCGGGCCACGTCGCGCATGCGCACCACCGAGCCATCCGTCTTGGCGCGCAGCACGATGTTGCCGAACTGCTCGACATTGGCCAGCTGGCCGGTGACCACCACGGTGGCCGCCACGGTTTGCTCAACGATGTTGGGCCGGTCGCCAATGCCGCCCGCGGGCACCAGGGCGTTCTGCGCCCTGATGGCGTTGTTGACATCGGCCGCGGTCAGGCCAAAGGACACCAGCTTGGCCGGGTCCACCCAGATGCGCATGGCACGCTCGGTGCCGAATAGCTGCGCCTGGCCGATGCCGGGCACGCGTTGCAACTCGGGAATCACGTTGCGCGAAGCGTAGTCACCCAGGAAGACGGGGTCCAGTTCCGGATTGGTGGACGACAACATCACGAACATCAAGAAATTGCTGCGCGATTTGTCGACCTTCACACCCTGCTGCGTCACGGCCGCGGGCAAACGCGGCGAGGCGCGCGACAGGCGGTTTTGCAACTCGACCTGGGCCAGGTCGATGTTGGTACCGGGCTCGAAGGTCACGGTGATGGAGCCCGTGCCATTGGCCTGACTGACCGATTCCATGTAGGCCAGGCCGGGCGCGCCATTGAGCTCCTGCTCGATGACGCTGACCACGCTGTCGTCCAGCGTCTTGGCCGAGGCCCCTGGGTAAGTGGCGCTGATCACGATGGACGGCGGTGCCACCGTGGGGTACTGGGCAATGGGCAACTGGGTGATGGCCACGCCACCAAACACCAGGATGAACAAGGCGATCACCCACGCGAAGATGGGCCGGTCGATGAAGAAGCGAGGCATGTCAGGCTCCTTCAGCGCGAAGCGGCTGCATCAGGCGCGGCAGCGGGGGCCGAGGCCGGCCCGGACGCAGCCGTGGGCTGCCAGGGAACGGCCTTGACCGGCGCCTTGGGGTTCATCATCTTCTGGAACCCATCCACCATGACTTGCTCGCCCGACTTCAGGCCGCCCAGCACCACCCACTGGTTGCCCCTGGCACCGCCCAGCTTGACGGGACGAGGCTTGACCATCCCATCGGCGCCCACCACCATGACGGTGTCGCCTTGTGTCGATCGGGTCACGGCCTGCTGAGGCAACAAGATGCCGCCATCGACCTGGGCTTGTTCCAGGCGCACGCGCACATACAGTCCGGGCATCAAGGCCCCATCCGGGTTGGGCACTTCGGCGCGCAACGAGACCTGGCCCGAGGTGCTGTCCACGCTCAGGTCAGAGAACAGCAGCTTGCCGGGCAGCGGGTACTCGGTGCCATCGTCCAGCAGCACGCGCACACTGGCGGCCTGCCCACCGGCGCGCTTGAGCTTGCCCTGCGCCATGGCCTGCCGGAGCTTGAGCACCTCGGCCGCCGACTGCGTGAAGTTGACGTACAGCAGGTTGGTTTGCTGGATCAGCGCCAGTTGCGTGGCATCGCCCTGCCCCACCAGCGCACCTTCGGTGACCAGCGCCCGGCCGATGCGGCCAGAGATGGGCGCGGTGACCGTGGCATAGCCCAGGTTGATGCGCGCGGTTTGCACTGCGGCCTTGGCAGCGGCCACATCGGCTTGCGCCTGGCTTTGCGCCACCTGCGCGTTCAAGAACTCTTGCGGGCTGATGGCCTTGGCCGCCTGCAAAGGTTGATAGCGGTTGACCAATGCGGATGCCTGGTTCAGATTGGCTTCAGCCTTGGCCTGCGACGCCAGGGCACTGTCCAGCGCTGCCTTGAAGCTGCTGGGATCGATCTGGAACAAGACCTGCCCGGCCTTCACATCGGAGCCTTCCACGAAGTTGCGTTGCTGCACGATGCCCGCCACCCGGGCGCGCACCTGCGCGATGCGCGACGCTTCAAGGCGACCTGGCAGCTCGGTGATGATGGGCACCGTTTGCGGCTGCACCGTGACCACGCCCACTTGCGCGGGGGGCATGCCACCGCCAGGCGCGGCAGCCGGCGCCGCGGCCTTCGGCCCGCAAGCGGCCAGCAGGGAGGCGGTCAAGGCCAGCACGGCCCATGCGCTGTGTCGCGAAATCATTCCCTTGTCATGGCTGGCCATGGATCACCTCTTCAAAAATACTTGTCTGGTCAATCAATTTGGCAACTATACATACATTCCTGTATGTATGAAATGAAATCGGTGACAATCAGGCACATTGACCCGATCGACCTGATGAAACCGGACATCCTCCATGCGCCGCACCAAAGAAGACGCCCTGTTGACGCGAGAGCTGCTGCTGGATGCCGCCGAGCTGGTCTTTTCAGACAAAGGCGTGTCGCGGACCTCCCTGCAAGACATCGCCCAGGCGGCGGGCATGACCCGTGGCGCCATCTACTGGCACTTCAAGGACAAAGCCAGTCTTTTTAACGCGATGATGGACAGGAGCACCTCGCCCATTGAAGAGACCATCGGCCGAGTAGGACAAGAAGCGAGCGACGACCCGCTGGCCCAGGTTCGCGCGGCCATGATGGACGCCCTGACCCGCATCGCCACCGAGCCGCGCACTCGCCGCGTGATCGGCATCGCGGTCAACAAGGTCGAGTACGTGGACGAGCTGAGCGATGTGCGCGCACGCCACATCAGCGTGCACCTGAACTGCCAGGCCCACCTCGAAAAAGCCTTGAAGCGTGCGCAGAAGCTGGGCCTGGTGGCCAGCCAACCCAGCGCCCGGGTGATGACGGTGGGTTTGCAGGCATTGGTGAGCGGCCTGATCAACACCTGGATGCTGGACGACAAGCTCTTCCACTTGACGCGCACCGGGGCCCAGGCCATCGACCTTTACTTGTCCGGGCTCAAGGCCACGTCGCCATCGCTGGTCTCGTCCAGGCTCACGTCATCGTCCAGATGCCGCGTGTCGGCCCAGCCCAGCAGGCTGAAACCTTCGGGGCTGTAAAGCAGCCGGTTGATGCTGACATTGCCGATGGTCCAGGTGCGTGGCGCCTGCAAGGGAATGTGGTTGGCGGCGCGGTAAAAACAATCGAGCACGCCGCCATGGGCCACCAGGGCCACGGTCTGCCCAGGATGCAATTGGGCCAGGCGCTCGGCGGTGTCCACGCAGCGTTGGTAGAACGACTGCAAGGTCTCGCCCTCTTCCGGGCCATAGGTGGGATCGCGCTCGCGCCAGCGACGGCCTTCCTCGGGCCACTGCAAAGCGACCTGGTTCTGGGTCATGCCCTCCAGGCGCCCAAAGTTGCGCTCACGCAGGCCCTGGTCCAGCTGCAGCGTCAGGCCGGTGGCGCGGGCCACGGCCTGGGCGGTGTCGCGCGCACGCTGCAGGTCGCTGGTGTAGATCGCGTCCAACCCTTCATCAGCCAAGGCCAGAGCCAGGCGCTCGGCCTGCCAGCGGCCATGCTCGTTCAAAGGAATGTCGGTGTGGCCCTGGATGCGCGCCTCCAGGTTCCAGGCCGTTTCGCCATGGCGAATGACCAGCAGGCGGGTGATGTGATCGCTCATGCCACCCATGATGCCTGAGTTGGCCGCTCAAACACCCCAGACGATGGGCTCCTTCGCCGCCTGCGCAGTTTCGATCATCTGGATGAGGGGCCAGGCGCGGCGGCGCAGGTCCACCGCATTGACGTCGGGCTGCTGGTCATCGTCGTCTTTGGCCGCGGCCACGTCCTCCGCCACGGGCTCATCACCAGGCAGGGATCGAAGCGCCGCCAACGCAGCCGGCATGTCCTCCGGCGTCAGGATGCCCTTGGGGTCGGGCGATTTACCGATGTGGTGCAGCAAGGCGTGCGCGTGCGCGGTCAACATCAACAGCTCGCCCGTGGCTTGGGATTTGAATTTGAATGTCATGGGATACCTCCGGCTTCATTGTGCGCCCCACCGACAAAAACCCTGGCGGGCACATGCCGACGCAAGCCATAAATCTCCATCGCCTTGATGAAAGATTCGGCGCTGCGCTCAATCAGGAAGCGCTGGTTGAAGCACGCCGACGCGTCCCGCTTCATTTGCGCCCAGACCGTCGGATCGGCCTGGACCCACCGGTCCAGCAGCCGCTGGGTGCCGGGCAGGTCGTCGGAATCCACCCAACCCGCCCCGGCCTGCTGCACTTCACGCCAGATGTTGACCTGGTTGGACATCAGCACCGGCACAGAGCAGGCCAGCGCCTCGGCCACGGCAATGCCAAAGTTCTCCTGGTGCGAGGGCAGGATGAAGGCATCGGCGCTGTGGAATGCGCCCCACTTGAGGTCGCCAGACACCATGCCTGTCCAGGTGATGTGGCGCTGCAAGCCCAGTGAGGTGGCCAGGGCTTTCATCTCCGCCCCATAAGCATCATCGGCAGGGCCGGCCATGACGACATGCAGGTTCCCGGCCTGCTCGGCAGGCAGGCGTTTGAGCAAGGCGGCAAAGGCGTTCAGCAGGAGGTCGGGGCCCTTTTTGACATGCACCCGTCCCAGGAATAACAGGCAACGTTTGCCCGCCAAGTGCGGAAAGCGTTGGAGGAACACCCGGCGTTGCGCCTCGGCATCACCCACAGGGGCGCTGGTGCCGTAATTCACCACGTACTCGTCGCACTTGTAGAGCCAGAAGGACTGGCGGGCCAGGCGCCGCTCGTCTTCGCAGGTGAAAAGCACCGCAGTGGCATCGCGCAGCACGCGGTACTCGGCCCAGGGCCAATAGAGCCACTTCTTCAAATGCTTGAGCGGGTAGGTGCGCTTGAACCAGGGGTCCAGCATGCCGTGGGTGTACACGAAGTAAGGCGTGGGCGAACCCCGCAGTGCCCGCCAGGCGCCAAAGGAGTGGTACTCCCAGATGCCATTGATGATGACCACGTCGTAGTCGCTGCGGTGCTGGCGCAACCAGGGCACCAGCTTGGAGGTGTAGCGGTAGCGCACGGTTGGCGGCCCCATGGCGTGGCACTTGATGGGGCAGCTCTTGACCCAGGGGCTGTCGGGGTCGTCGAGCGAGACCACCTCCACGGTGTGGCCCTGGCGCTGGTTGACGGCGGACAACTGCTTGACGCCTTCAATGGGCCCGCCACCAACGGGGTTGACCGATGAAATGCAATGAAGGATGCGGAACGACATGAAGCAAAAGCCAGTTGTCAGCGATGGGAGGTGCGATCGGTGAAGCCTGCCATGGCGTAACTCTCGCGGGCACAGTCAGGACAGACCTTGGGCATGGGCGGCGTGCCCGCGTGCTCGCAGAGGTAGCTTTCAAGCCTGTGCCAATGACCGTCTTTGGCCGCGATTCGGTGGCATTGGGTGCACACAGGCCAGGGCCTGGTCAATGTCCCCCAGCGCCGGGATTCGGCACCCAGCGCCGCGCGCGCGTAGTGAAAGCCCAGCGCCACACACAGGAAGAAGACGAATCGATGCAGCGCGTTCCAGTAAACCACCCACCACTGCCCATAGAGGTGGCCGGCCACCACATCGGCGGCGATCCACACCGCCGAGCACAAGAGCGCCGACAGGCACCCGCCCATGAGCCCAAAAGACCGCGTGCTCAAGATGAGCGGCAAGGCATACACGGCGAACACGGACACCTCGTAACCGGTGACGTAATCCACCCACCCGCAGAAAGCCGTGGCGGCCAGCACCAGCAGCAACTGGCCCATCCGCGATGAGTGATGGACCGATGGGGAAGTGGGACCGTGTGACATGGACACCAAGCCTATCCGCCAACTGTGACAACACGGTGATCCGTCCCGGCGTCCTCAGCGACCAAAACCAGAAGAACTGTCACAGAAGATTTCTAAACTCCGCCCGACCACTTCGATTGATTGCCATCCATGCCGCACGCCGCCTCTCTCGTGATCATTGGAGCCACCAATGACATTTGAGCAAATCTTTGCCATCCTGAAAGCACGCTGGATCATCGCCTTGAGCGTGTTCGTGGTGGTGCTGGGCGCGGTCACCGCCAAGACCCTGCTCAAGGCCAAGGACTACACAGCCGAGGGCTCGGTGATCGTTGACATCAAGTCCCCCGATCCCATCGCCGGCATGGTGCTGGCGGGCGCCGCATCCCCCAGCTACCTCATGACCCAGATCGACGTCATGACCAGCCAGCGGGTGGCCTTGAAAGTGGTGTCCGACCTGAAGCTCTATGAGGTTTCGTCTTTGCGCGAGAACTGGATGAAGTCCACCAAAGGCGTGGGCGATTTCAGAGGCTGGCTGGCCGACATGTTCCGCCACTCATTGCAAGTGCACCCATCGCGCGGGTCCAACGTGATCAATGTGGCCTTCACCGGCGCAGACCCTCAATTTGCCGCGGCCATCACCAACGCCTTCATCAAGGCCTATCTGGATGTGAACTTGCAGTTGCGCACCGAGCCGGCCAAGCAGTACACCCGATTTTTCACCAGCAACGGCAAGCAACTGCGCGAAGACTTCGAGGTGGCGCAGGCCAAGTTGTCGAAGTTCCAGCAAGACCAGGGACTGGTGGTCACTGATGAGCGGCTGGACGTCGAAATGGCCCGCTTGACGGAGCTGTCTTCACAGCAAGTGCAGATGCAAGCCGCCGTGGCCGATTCAGGCAGCCGGCAGGCCGCCGTCAACGCACAGGGTGACAAAACCCAGGACGTGATGATGAACCCGCTCGTCAGCGCGCTCAAGACCAATCTGACCCAGCAAGAGAACCAGCTGCAGTTGCTCACCACCAAGCTGGGCGATGAACATCCTCAGGTGAAGGAGCTGGCCAACAGCATCGCCGACATGCGCAAGAAGCTCGACATGGAAGTGCAGCGTGTCAGCAAGAGCTTTGGCATCAGCAACTCGGTGAATGTGTCCAGGGAGAGCCAGGTCCGCCAGGCGCTGGAGGCCCAACGCCGCAAGGTGCTTCAGATGAAGGCCGTGCGCGACCAGGCCGCCATGCTGCAGCGCGACGCGGACAACGCGCAACGCGTCTACGAGCAAGTGGTGCTTCGCCAGAACACCACCAACCTGGAAAGCCAGGCCTTCTTGGACAACGTGGCGGCCCTGGAATACGCGACGGCACCTTCCGTTCCCTCGGGCCCGCGCATCCTCAACAACATCGGCCTGGGCGGTCTGGCGGGCGCCCTGCTGGCCTTGACGGCCGCGCTGCTGATGGAGCGCAAGGACAGGCGCCTGCGCACACTCAACGAGATCGAGGCGCTCACGAACCTGCCCGCGGTGGGATCGATCCCTGCCTTCAAGAGCCGAAAAAAGGCCACGGCCTTGCCACGTCGACTCCACCTGCCGCACGTGTCCACACCATGAATGCACCTGAACGCGAAGTCAAAGTTGAGGCCTCACTGGGTGACATCCTGCGCACGACCAAGGGGCTCACGACCAGCCAGCTCACCCGGGCACTGGACTATCAGCACGAGCACAAAATTCGCTTTGGCGATGCCGTCGTCGCCTTGGGCATGGCCCGACCAGAGGACATCGCCTGGGCCTTGTCCCAGCAGTTTCACTACCCGTACAGCCCGACCAAGGAGCAGGCCCTCAACGACGAACTGGTCGTGGCCAACGACCCGTTCAGCGAAGAGGTCGAGTCTTTCCGAGACTTGCGATCACAGCTTCTGATGTCGGTGATGAGTGGGCAGAACGCACGCAGCGCCCTGGCCCTGGTCAGCCCCGATGTGGGCGACGGCAAGTCCTTCATCGCCGCCAACCTGGCCGTCGCGTTCAGCCAACTGCCCGGGCGCACCTTGCTGGTCGACGCCGACTTGCGGGCAGCCCGCCTTCACAAGCTCTTCGGTGTGGAGTCCGGCTCTGGATTGACCAGCATCCTGGCGGGCCGTGCCGAACCCAATGTGATCAAGCCCGTGGGCCACCTGCCCAACCTCTACTTGCTGCCAGCAGGCGTGGGTGCGCCCAACCCTGTCGAACTGTTGCAACAATCGGCCTTTAGCCTCTTGCTCTGCGATCTGCAAGAGAAGTTTGACCACGTGCTGGTCGATACCCCGGCAGCCTCGCACGGGTCTGACGCACGAATCATTGCCACGCACTGTGGATCCGCTTTGGTCATCGGGCGGAGGAACCGAAGCTCCGCCCCGCACTTGCAGAAGTTGGTCAAGCAGCTCACCAAGGGATCGGTGCAGCTCGCTGGCGTTTTGATGAACGAGTTTTGAATGATGAGCACCATGGTCCCCAAAAAACGCGTTGCACTGATCACTGGCGTCACCGGCCAGGACGGTTCTTATCTGGCTGAGTTCTTGTTGAAGAAGGGCTACGAGGTGCACGGCATCAAGCGCCGCTCCAGCCTGTTCAACACCGACCGCATCGATCACCTGTACCAGGATCCGCATGTTGACAACCGCAACTTCATCCTGCACTACGGCGACCTGACCGATTCCACCAGCCTGGTGCGCATCATGCAAAAGGTGCAGCCCGACGAGGTTTACAACCTGGCCGCGCAGTCGCATGTGGCCGTGAGCTTTGAAGAGCCCGAGTACACGGCCAATGCCGATGGCATCGGGGCACTGCGCCTGCTGGAGGCCATCCGCATCCTGGGGCTGGAAAAGAAAACGCGCTTTTACCAGGCCTCGACCTCCGAGCTGTATGGCCTAGTGCAAGAGATTCCGCAAAAGGAAACCACGCCTTTCTACCCCCGCAGCCCTTACGCGGTGGCCAAGTTGTATGCCTACTGGATCACGGTGAACTACCGCGAGGCTTATGGCATGTACGCCTGCAATGGCGTGCTGTTCAACCATGAAAGCCCGGTGCGTGGCGAGACGTTCGTGACGCGCAAGATCACGCGCGCCATCAGCCGCATCGCGCTGGGCCTGCAAGAGTGCCTGTTCCTGGGCAACATGAGCGCGCTGCGCGATTGGGGCCACGCGCGCGACTATGTCGAGATGCAATGGCTGATGCTGCAGCAGGAGGTGGCCGAGGACTTCGTCATCGCCACTGGCGTGCAGTACAGCGTGCGCCAGTTTGTGGAGTTCTCGGCCAAGGAGCTGGGCATCACGCTGGCTTTTGAGGGTGATGGTGAACGCGAGATTGGGGTGGTGGTCAATGTGCAGCCGGTTCACGGTCACATGTTGGCCTCTTGCAAACCTGGCCAAGTCGTGGTCAAGGTGGACCCGCGCTACTACCGTCCCACGGAAGTCGAGACCTTGTTGGGCGACCCCTCCAAGGCCAAGGACAAGCTGGGCTGGACGCCTCAAACCACGCTGATGGACATGGTGGGCGAGATGGTGCGCAGCGATTATGAATCGGCCAGAAGGGACAGCCTGGTCAGATCAGCCGGCTTTCAAACCTATGACTACCACGAGTAGCCCGCCTGCCGGCGGCCACCATGCCACCTCGGGCATTTCGCTGTCCATGCCACAGGACCTGCTGGTGCTGAGTCTGGGCCTGCTGGCCATGTTCACCCTGACCTTGTGGGACCTGCTGCAGGACAACGAAGCAGGCCTGTGGGCCAAGGGTGAACACAGCCACGGCCCGATCATGCTCAGCATGGCGCTGTGGCTGTTGGTCACCCGTTGGCGCGAGCACACCGCACCGCCCGGCACGCCGCCGCGCCAAGGCTGGTGCTGGCCAGCCTTCGCCGCGGGCTGCCTGTTCTACGTGGCAGGACGAGCACTGGGCATCATCTACTTCGAGGTTTTCGCCTTCATCCCCATGATGATCGGCGTGGTCCTGCTGGCGGGTGGCACGCCTTTGCTCAATCGGCTCAAGTTCCCGCTGTTCTTTCTGCTGTTCATGGTGCCCATCCCTGGGTTCCTGCTCGACCCGATCAGCCAGTTCATCAAGCTGCACATCTCGATCGCGGTGACCAATGTGCTGTGGGCCATGGGCTACCCCATCACCCACACCGGCGTGGTCATCAACATCGGCCAGTACCAGTTGCTGGTGGCCGACGCCTGCGCCGGCATGCGCACCTTGTTCATGCTCGAAGCCATGGGCATCTTCTACCTCAACGTCGCGCGCCACTCCTCCTTGCTGCGCAATATCACCTTGGGCTTGCTGATCCTGCCGATCTCGTTCACCGCCAACATGATCCGCGTCATCTTCCTGGCCCTGCTCACCTACCACTTCGGCGACGAAGTCGGCCAGGGATTCCTGCACGGGTTCGCGGGGGCGGTGCTGTTCCTGGTGGCCTTGGTCCTGATTGTTTCCATCGATGGCTTGATGCGCTGGACTGCGTCCCGCCTGCCATCTTCCACCAGGTGAACGCATGTTGCTCAGCCCCCCTCACATCAAGATCAGAACCCTGTTGTTGGCGGTGACCATCATGGTGGGCTCGGTGGTCGCGGCCGAGCTTCTCAAGCCGCGCAAACCCTGGGCCGATGTCATTGGTGAACCTCACTACGCCGCGTTGGTTCCCGCGCATTTTGGTGACTGGCAAGAACTGCCCTACGCGCAGAAATCGGTGGTCAACCCCGTGCAGGAAGAGAACTTGATGCGCCTGTACAGCGAGACCTTCGCACGCTCCTATCTGCACCGGCCCACCGGGCGCCGGATCATGCTGTCGATTGCCTATGGGCGCGAGCAGTCGAACGACACTCAGCTGCACACCCCCGAGGCCTGCTATCCCTCGCAAGGTTTCAAGGTCGAAGCCCGGACCGAGCACACGGTCAGCTCGCCGTTCGGCGGCATTGATTCCGTGCGGATGATGACCACGCTGGGGCCCAAGCGCACCGAACCCCTGACCTACTTTGTCCGCGTGGGCGATGGCGTGGCACGAGGATCCCGAGACCGCAACATGGCCCGCGTGATGATGGCGTTGCGGGGTTATCGGGTCGACGGCATGCTGTTCCGCATCTCCGAGATCACGCGGCGAAGCGATCCCTTTGAGCTGCAAGACCGCTTTATCCAGGATCTTTTGAATGCGCTGGGCCCGCAAGCCCGCCGCAGCCTCATTGGCAGCAAGAGCGCGGTGTGAGCCCCTTGCTTCAACGGATCATGGCGGCGCTGGGAGCCAATGCTTTCGGCCAGGTCACCAACATCGTCATCCAACTGGCCTCATTGCCACTGTTCCTGCACCGCTGGGATGTGGCCACTTACGGCACCTGGCTGATGTTGTCCGCCATTCCAGCCTATCTGTCGATGGCCGATGTGGGCATGGTGGCCACCGCCGGCAACCGCATGACCATGGCCATCGGGCGGGGTGATGCCCGGCAGGCCAACGCCATCTTTCAAAGTGCCCTGTTGTTCATGCTGCTGGCCTGCGGTGGTCTCGCGGCCATCGCATTGCCCGTGGTACTTTGGGCGCCCGTCCCAGGCCTGGTTGGATGGGACGAACGCCTGGCCTTGGCCGCCCTGGTCTTGACCGTGCTGCTGGCCTTGTTTGGCGGACTGGCCGAGGCCATCTTCAAATCGACCGGCCGATACGCGCAAGGCACCATGCTGGCCAATGGCCTTCGGCTGGCTGAATGGCTGGGCGGGATGATCGGCTTGTTTGCCGGAGGAAGTTTCGCGGCCGTCGCGATCGCGGCGCTGCTGGTTCGTGCCGCGGGCATCTTCTGGATGATCTGGTGGTCGGGCCAAGGCCCGCATCCCTTTTCCTGGGGTCTGAGAGCAGCGCACACGGCCGAGGTCCGCGCCATGGCCACGCCAGCGGTTTCCTTCATGGCCTTTCCCTTGGCCAATGCTTTGAGCTTTCAAGGCATCACCCTGGTGGTGGGCCACCTGTTTGGTCCAGCCATGGTCGCGGTGTTCAACACCTACCGCACCCTGGCCCGCGTGGCGGTCCAGGTCACCGGCACCTTTGGGCACGCCCTGTGGGCCGAGCTGTCACAGCTGTATGGACGAGGTGGCGCCCAAGCGGTGGCGGGGCTTTACCGGCGTTCCGCCTGGATCGGCGCAGCGCTGTCCGTGGGGCTGAGCCTGATTCTGTACCTGCTGGCGCCGTGGCTATTGCAGCTGTGGACCCATGGCCGCATCGGCGTTCAACCCGCCCTGATCGGGATCTTGCTGGTGTACGCGGCCGCAGGCGGCGTGTGGCATGTTCCCAGGGTGCTGCTCATGGCCACCAATCAGCACGTGGGCCTGGCGCAATGGACTTTGCTGGCCGCCACCGGGTCCTTGGGTCTGTCCTGGGTGTTGGGCCAGTGGCTTGGCTTGGAAGGCGCAGCGCTGGCCATGCTGCTGTCCGAGCTGGGCATTGCCGGGGTCTGCCTGGTTCTGGCCCAAAGAATGACCTCGCCTCACAACCCCACCCCACAGCCCATTGCATCATGAAAATCGCGCTGTCCACCATGGGGACGTTCCACGCTTTTGACCTGGCTCGGGAGCTTCACACCAGCCAGTCATTGGCCGCCATCTTCACGGGCTACCCGCGATTCAAGCTGAAGACCAGGCAACTGCCCCCCCAGCTGATTCGGACTTTCCCGTGGATCCACACCCCCTACATGGCCTTCAAGCGCAAGGATGCCTTGGGGGCCAGTGTCGTGCGCGCCTGGGAACACCTGGACCGCACCACCTTTGACCGGCATGTGGTGCACAACCTGCCCGACTGCGATGTGTTCGTGGGCATGTCCGGCTCGGCGCTCCACAGTGGCCAGGCCGCCAAACGCCGAGGCGCGCGCTATGTGTGCGACCGAGGCTCGTCACACATCCGCGTGCAAGACCGCCTGCTGCGCGAGGAAGCCGACCGCTGGGGGCTGGCTTTCGATGGCATTGACCCACGCGTCATCGAGCGCGAAGAGGCCGAATACAGCGAGTCAGACTGCATCACGGTGCCTTCCAGCTTCAGCCTGGAGTCCTTTGTTCAACGTGGCGTGCCCAGGCAGAAGATGCGCCTGCTGCCCTATGGCGTCAACCTCGATCTGTTCAAGCCCCATGGCCAACCGATGCCCGGGCGGTTCGATGTGCTTTACGTGGGGGGCATGAACCTCAACAAGGGCATCCCTTACCTGCTGCAGGCCTACCGCGCCTTCCAGCATCCCCGCAAATCGCTCAGCATGGCGGGCACACCCTCTCCGGATTTCATCGCCAAGATGAAGCGGCATGGCTTGTGGGACGACTCCATCCGCGTCATGGGCCACGTGCCACAGACGGAACTCACATCGCTGATGAGCCGCAGCCATGCCATGGTGCTGGCCAGCGTGCAAGAGGGCTTGGCACTGGTGCAAGCGCAAGCCCTGGCCAGCGGCTGCGTCGTGATCGGCACCGAGAACACCGGTGCGCGCGATCTGTTCAATGAGGGGCAGGAAGGCTTCATCGTGCCCATTCGCGACCCTGCGGCCATCACCGCGCGATTGCAACAACTCGCCGACGCTCCCCTGTTGCGGGCCGAGATGAGCCGCAGTGCCGTCGTTCGCGTGCAGAGCGCGGGCGGCTGGCGCGACTATGGCGTGAAAGCGCAGGCCATCTATCGGGAGTTGATGGCGTGAGCCGTTTGCGCATCCTGTACCTCGGCACGGTCAGCGGAACTTGCCTGGACCGAGCCCATGCCTACCGCCGCCTGGGACATGAAGTCGTCCACTGGGACATGCGCCAGTGGTTGCCCCGAACCGGCTGGGTGGACAGGGTCACGTGGCGCATCGGGGGCCATGCATTTGCGCCTTGGCTGGCGCACCGCATGAAAGCCGAGCTGCGCGGCCTGCACTTCGATCTTTGCCATGTCGACAATGGCGAATGGGTGACCCCGGCCATCATCGCGGCACTCAAGGCGCACTGCCGGCACGTGATCAACTACAACATCGATGACCCGACCGGACCACGTGACCGCAGGCGCTTTTCGGCCTACCGCATGTCCGCGCCACACTACGATTTGCTGGCCGTGGTGAGGCAGGAGAACGTGGCCGAATGCCTGGCGCTGGGGGCTCGCCGGGTGACCCGCGTTTGGCGGTCTGCCGATGAGCTGGCCCACGCGCCACGCGCCATCACGCCGGACCTGGCATCGCAATGGCGATCCCAAGTGCTTTTTCTGGGCACCTGGATGCCTGAAAGAGGCCCCTTCCTGCTGGAGTTGATCCAGCGCGGCGTGCCGGTGTCGATCCGTGGAGCGAACTGGCACAAGGCGCCCGAGTGGCGCCAGCTCCAACCTCATTGGAAAGGCGGCGCCATTGGCGGCCACGACTATGCCCATGCCATCCAATGCGCCAGCATCAACATCGGCATGCTGTCCAAGGGCAACCGAGACTTGCACACCACCAGGTCATTGGAGATCCCAGCCTTGGGGGGCCTGTTCTGCGCCGAACGCACGACAGAGCACAGCGCCATCTACCAGGAGGGGGTCGAGGCGATTTTCTGGCGCGATGCCCAGGAGTGCGCGGACCAATGCCTCGCATTGCTCGCTCAGCCCGACAAAGCGGCCGCCATTGCCGCCGCCGGACACCGCCGCTTCCAGGCCAACCGGCACGGCAATGAAGACATCCTCAAGGCGGTGCTGAACCAGGCCACATCGGGCACCACACCATGACCAGGTTTCAACTGTTTGCACGGGCCATGCAGTTGGCTTGCGTGGTTTGCGGCCTGCTGCAACTGGTCATTGACCGCTCCCATGACAACGGCCTCTCGGTCCTGCTCATCGTGGCGTCGACCCTGTTGATCTACCAATACCTGGACCGCAGCCGGGCCACGGTGGACTACCCGGTGTCGTCCCTGGCCATCATCGGTTTCAACGTGACCTCGTCACTGGCTTCGCTGGTGGCGCAGACCACGTCCTGGGTCCCGGTGTCTCAGTTGCTGCGGGCGCCCGTTCTCACCTTCTCTGTTCTGGCGGCCGTGTCGATCATCGCGGTGTTGGTCCATTGGATATACCGCCACCTGGCCGCGACCGTCAGCCTGCGCGACGGCTTGGCCATGCACGTGTTCAGGCCCTTGGGGGTGCTGGACGCACCGCCCATCGCCACCTTGTGGGCCATGGCGATGCTGGGCGCCTTGTCCACCCTGCAAGGTGGCGCCGCGTTTGGCGACGCTGGTGGAAAGTTCTTTCAAGCCCTGAGCTTCTTGCAGTGGCTGCCCTTTGCCATCCCGTTGTACTACAAGAAGTATGGCCACCGGTATTGCGACATCAAGAAGCAGATCCCTTTGCTGATCGCTTTCACGATCGTCTTGATGGGGATTGGCCTGCTGCGCAATGCCCGTCAGCTCATGCTGATCGGCCCGGTGCAAGCGGCCCTGGTCTATTTCATCTGGGCCATGCAAGACCCCAGCGCCGTGCGCAAAAGCACCTTCGTGAAAGCCGGCGCTGGATTGGTGGCGGTGCTCCTGGGCATCACCTTGTTCACCGATGTGGCGGTGGCCATGGCCTTGGCGCGGGACAAGCGGGAGACCCTGACACCTTGGCAAATGGCCCAAGAGACCTACCAGCTGCTGGGTGAACGCGACAAGCTGGCTGAATACCGCATGAACGGAACGCTGGACGCCAGCCTGAAGACTTACGACGAGGCCTACCTCAGCAACCCGCTTCTGGCGCGGTTCTCAGAGACCAAGTTCCACGACAACATGCTCAACTTTGCGTTCAGCTTCAATGCCAAGCAGCGGGGTGAAGTGCTCGACACCAACGTGGACAAGCTGCTGATGACCTTGCCCCAGCCGGTACTGGACATGCTGGAGATCAAGCTGGACAAGCAACGCAACGCCTACTCCATGGGCGATTTCTACCGGTACCAGAACGAGGGATCGCAGCCTTTGGGGGGCTTTGCCACCGGGTCCATGTGGGCCGATGTCATCGTCATTGGCCAGGATTTCAGCCCTTTCCTGGTGGCCATCCTGTTCCTGCTCTTGTTCCTGTGCTTTGACTCGCTGTCGCTGCGGGGCGAGATCTTCATGGTGTCGCCCATCATGCTCGGCGGCACCTGGGGCATCCTGTTGTACGGGCTGGGCAGCGAATCGCTGGCCTCCAAGCTGGCCTTCCTGCTGCGGGACATGCCGCAGAAGGTGCTGATCTACGCGGCGCTGGCGTTCATGCTCAACATGGTGTTCAAACGCACGCCAGGTGGCCCGCTCAGCCGTTCTTGACGGCAGGCAAGCCCTGTTCGGTCACTTTCAGCACGATCATGTATTCATAAATGGCACGCAGCACCGCATAGACGAAACCAGCCCGTCCATCCAGAAAGCCGCGCTTGCCCACATACAAGCCCAGAAACATCACCAAAGGGCGCAAGGGCAGCTGGTAGTAAATGCCCTTCTGGTGCATGCGGCGCTCGTTGATGTCCTTGGCGAACAAGGCTTTGGCCCAGCTGAACTTTTGATCGCTCAAGCGCTTGCTCACAATGTGCTTGGCCTCGAAGGTGCTGTAGTCGTTGTGTTTGGCAAACCAGTGACTCATGCCCTTGCTGAACGGGAAGTGGTCAAAGTGGGCGTCCATTTCACCCACCGCACCATCCACCACCGTGATGGGGTTGATGATCCGCTCATAGTGCACCGCAGCCGGCTTGATCAGGCGAATGTTGAAGGGTGACGGCGTCACGTGCTTGATCCAGGTACCCAGGAAGTAGTCACGCCGGTGAACCCGGTAGGCGGCGCAATGGCCTGGGGCCGACAACATGGCCTGGATGCTGGCGACCAGCTCGGGGGTGGCCCGCTCGTCGGCATCCAGGAGCAGCAACCACTGGTGCTTGAAGGCAATGTTGCGCAGCCCCCAGTTGCGGTGCGCGGCTTCATCGCCCCCAAAGGGCGCGGCGCTGCCTGGGTAGCTGCGCACCGTCACCGTCGCGCCTTGCGCCTGGGCCAATGCCACCGTGCTATCGGTGCTGCCGGAATCGAGCACATGCACGTCGTCGCTCCAACCCACACTGTGCAGGCAGCCCGGAAGATCGTGTTGCTCGTTCTTGGTGAGGATGAGCACGGAGACATTCGTGCTGCCCTGGATCACGGCGTGTCCTTCCGCGCCATGGTGCGGTCTTTGATGCGGACGCACGGATTCCCGGCATACACCGACCACGGGATGTCCAGGCTTTTGCTGACCACCGATCGAGCTCCCACCACCACGCCATCGGCCACCGACACGCCGGGGCAGACGAACACGCCCGCCGCCACCCAGCTTCCGCTGCCAATGCGGATGGGGCTGTAGACCAAGGGCATGCTGGGCTGGCTGAAATCGTGCGATCCCGTGCACAGGTGCGTGTCCTGAGACACCACCGTCTGACGGCGAATTTCGACCAGGGCGAAGTTATAGATATCGACCCCGCGCCCAATGGCCACGTGGTCTTCCAAATGCAAGTTCCAGGGCATCAAGACCTTGATGCCAGGCATCAGCAGGCAATGGGGCCCGACGCTGGCGCCCATCAGCCGCAGCGCCATCACGCGCACAGGACTGCAGGGCTTGGGCAACCAGCGAACCAGCGGCTCCAAGCCCCACGTCCACAGAACCCGACGCAGCTTGATGCTGTTGGACCATTCGGTCTTGCTGGCCGCCAGGTCGATCATGCGGCCACTCGAAAGCGCAACCAGCGGTAGACGCCCGGAAAGTGGTCATTGAGCACCGACGTCAACAAGTAGGTCAGGCGCGTGGCCACGCGTCTGACCAGCGGCACGCCCAGCACATCCCGCTGGACCTGCCAGTTCTCGGTGCGGCCTCTTGCCTTGTTCTGAACCGAGGTGCCCGTCAGGTCAAAGATGCTCAGCGCGGTGTCCAGCCTGACGATGCGCGCGGTCTTCCTGAGGAAGCGCGAGGTGAACTCGTAGTCGCCAGCAATTTTGAACGCTGGGTTGAACCGCATGCTGCCAATCAAGGCGCGGCGGTAGTACATGGAGGGGTGGCAGGCGAACATGCCGTAACCCAATTTGAGGTGCCCTCGGGCGACCTTGTGGATCAAGTGGTCACCGGCGTATTGCTGGAGCGTGTCCCCATAGAGAAAGTCCACCACGCCGGATCGCAAGGCCTTGGCCACCGTTTCGAGGGTGTGCTCATCCTTGAAGGTGTCGCCAGCGTTCAGGAACACGACAAACTCTCCTTGTGCCCGGCCCAGGCCCTTGTTCATGGCATCAAAGATGCCTTTGTCAGGCTCGCTGACGACGCTGGTGCGGGGTCCGACCAGCGCGAGCGCGTGGCCGGCGGTGCCATCCGTCGAGGCACCGTCCACGATGATCCAATCGTGGTCTTTGCAATGCTGGCTGAGCACACTGGCGTGCGTCTTCCTCAAGCCGTTCAGGTCATTGCGGACAATCGTGATGATCGATACCAAGGCCATGGGGCCACACTCCGGAGCTCATTCACCGGCGATTGAACCTCTGGCGTGTGTCATGCGCGTGGCAAAGCGGAACACCCCCATGAATTGGGGGTCAGGCTTTTCTCAGGCCTTCATGAATCCCAGGTCCGCCTGGCCCGAAAAGTTGACCAGGTTGGGAAAGACCTCCCCGAGTTGCGTCGGGCTCAGCCCGAACCAACGCCCCAAGGTCGCCCCATATTGGTCCACCGAAATCCTGGGCAGCAAGATGCCGTTGTGGATCTGGTCGGGGCTGCCATCAAAGCCGTTGTCTCGGCTGTTCTTGCGGGCCAGCACGGGGAAGGCACCATGGACATCGCCCCCCTGAACCGCGCCCCCCATGACCAGGTGATGACCACCCCAGCCGTGGTCGGACCCATCACCATTGCTGGTGAACGAGCGCCCGAAGTCGGACGCGGTGAAGGTGGTGACGTTTTGCGCCATCCCCATCGCCGACAAGGTGGAGTCGAAGTACTGCAAGGCATGGTTGAGCTTGGCCATGAGATCGGCGTGGGCCAGGTTCTGCTTGTTGTGGGTGTCGAAGCCCCCCAGGCCCACGAAGAACACCTGGCGCTTGACCCCCAGCTTGCCCTGCGCCGCGATGGTCCTGGCCACCACTTGCAACTGCTGAGCCAATGGGTTTTGCGCGCGCGCCCCGGCCACGGTGGTGTATTGCAGGACCGAGGCTGGCCCAAACGGTGCCACGGCGTCGCTCGGCAAAGCCGCGGACAAAATGCGCTCGGCCTGGATGCTGCGTTGGTTCGTGGCGGCCATGTCCAGCGCCATGACATGGGGACTGCGCGAGCCGGTCACGATGCGTTCAAGGGCCGCCCCGACCACGTCGGAGCCATACACCCGGCTGACGCCCAGGGAGTCCGGCTCGGTGCCCATGCGCACTGGCCCGGACGGGCTGACTTGGTACTGCCGCACGGTTTTGCCGGTGAGCCACACGGACTCTCCGCTGGCCGAAATGGCAGTGAACAGGCTGCTGTTGTCGGCCGAGACCAAGGCATCGGCCAGTCGCCCACCCCATCCCATGGCGGTGCCTTCCGGGGCCAGGGCCATCCAGGTGCTTTGCTGGTCGTTGTGCGAAAACAGCTTCTTGGGTTTGCGCTTCAGGTTCTGCAGGTAGTCGGTCTTGCTCAAGGGCTCGGTCAGCGCTCCCACATTGGCCACCACCGCCATTCGTCGGCTGGTGTTGAACAGGCCTTGAAGCCCACCAAGCATCGGGTGCATCGCGAAGCTGCGCCCGGTTTGGGTGGACGCTGCCGAGATCGGCAGCACGCCCCCCAACCACTCGGGCGATCCCACCCTGGCACTGCGGTTGGGCGCCACGTTGCGCAACAGCGCAATCGACTCCGGCTGCTGATTGCGCACCGCCGTGTAGTTGGACCAGGAGGGATCATCGGTCGCGAGCACGGTGTTGAAGGCGTCGTTGCCGCCATACAGGAACACGCAGACCAGGGCCCGGTAGTCGGCGGCAGCGGGTGCGGCCAAAGCGCTGGCGGCGGCCAGGTTCATGGCCAGGGGCGCGGCGGCCCCCATAATCGAAAACGCACCGGATTGTTTCAAGAACAAACGGCGAGAAGCGTTGTTGCCGTGATCACGCATGATGCCGCTCACTTCTGTACCTGGAATTCGGGGGAGGCCACGGTCAGCAGCAAGGCCGACCACAAGCGGTATTTGCGGGTGCCCGCGATCTGGTCAGCGGTGGGGGTGGGCTTGGCCCGGAAGTCCACCGCCATCACGGCCTGTGTGATCTCTGTCTTCAGCGCCGCAGGCATCGTGCCGTACATCAGCCTTTGGTTGAGCTCCTCCACCAGCGTCGTTGGCTCATCTGCCCTGGCCAGCCAGGGGCTGTTGGGGTTGACGTTGAAATCAAGCTGCACATCGCCCCGGGTGCCTTTGTTGTCCAGGCCTGCACGGCCGGTTCCGGCCCAGATGAAGCTGGTCATGAAGTTGACATACGCGGCGGCGGTGGTCTCGGTGGCGATCTGCAACTCGGGCGTCACCAGCTTCGCCGCCGCAGACGACGAGCCGGGCTTGACATAACCGGGCCGAAAGAAATTGAACACCGAGGGAGAGGCCAAGGCCGATTGGCCCAGGGACTCGGCCGTCGAGTTGATCAGGTACAGCCCGCTGTCAGAGCGTGCATCCATGGCGCGCAACAGGGCCGAGAAACGCAAAATGGGCTCGCGCACTTTGCCAAAGGTGCTGCTGTTCAGCGCTGCTGTGTTCCGCGCCTCGGTGTCCAGCAAGAT
Source organism: Aquabacterium sp. CECT 9606 (assembly GCF_918741295.1). GTDB lineage: Bacteria > Pseudomonadota > Gammaproteobacteria > Burkholderiales > Burkholderiaceae_C > Aquabacterium. Next base: position 752,558 of record NZ_CAKKNB010000002.1, on the reverse strand, counting down.
GGCCGACACCGTGGTGCGCAAACTGCCCCCTGAGGCCTTGAAGGCCGACGCCACCCGGGCCACGTAGGCGGGGCTGGGATTGCTGGTCACCAGGCGCTGGATCAATTGCTTGCCAATGAACGGCCCCACATTGGGATGGCTGGACAAGGTATCGAGCGCCGCCTTCAAGTCCGCCTCGGGCGTCGACAGCAGGTTGGCCGGCACCACGGTCCCCAGAAAACTTTTCTCGGCGGTGGAGTGGTACAGCGCAAAGCCACGCATGTCCGCGGTGAACTGCTCCGGAATGCTGGGGTTGGAGAAGAAGCAACTGGCCGTGAACCCTGTCGAGCAGTTCAGGCCCCAGCCTGTGAAGACCTTGGCCAGGTCGGACACATCGGCCGCCGTGTAGGTTTCCAATGGTTGCTGCCTGGCATCGGTCTTGACGCTGCCATCCAGGTTGAGCTGATACAGGCCAATTGAAAACAGCTGCATGACCTCGCGTGCAAAGTTCTCGTCGGGCACCCGCCCGGTGCTCAGGTCTTCTTTCTGGTTTTGAAAGTACGACAGGTAGCAACCCATCACCGGATGCAAAGCCACGGACTCCAGCAGCTCGCGGTAGCTGCCGAACGCCTGGCGTCCCAACATGTCCAGGTAGCCGGCGGCGCCCCGGCTGTAGGCGTTGCTGCCACAGCTGTCGGCGGTGGACACCACGAAGATCTCCGACAAGGCCAGGGCGACACGCTGCCTCAACTGGTCAGGTCCGGTCACCGCCTGGCGCCAGAAGCTGCTGGTCACCTCACCACTGCTGGCCCGTTGTCCCGCGTCGATCTTCATGATGGCGGCGTTGCTGGCATCCCAGGCGGCCACGTGCGATGTCGATGACATGGGCACGGCGAATTGTTCGTCCAGCCAGGTCTGGTAGCCCACCGCCATCAGGTGATCGACCTCCGCCTGCGTGGGCCCAAAGGTGGCTTGCGTCAGGAACCGAGTGGCCTGCTGGCGCGTGATGGGAGCGCTGGTCGACAAGCCATTGCTCTGCGCCAGCAGCTCACTGGTCGTGACTTGCTGAGCAGGCTCGGCAGGTGGCGCGCTCACCACACAACCGTCACAAGCGCCACCACCGCCACACGCGGCCATGGACCAGGTCGCGACGGCCGCCAATGCCATGCTCCGCACACTGGCCAGGATCGACAAGCAGCATCTCTTCCACATGCTCAGTTCCATTGACAACCACGCACCCACTTTTGAACAACATCCATGATCAGGCCTGGCCCTGCGGTGAGGAAAGGAGAAAAGGCACAGCCGGCCAGGCTATTACGCCTGCTTACGCAGATGTCCGCGTCGTCATGGCGTCACATGCCTTGTTCAAAATCAGGCGGCATGAAGCTTGTGTTTTTCTGCCACCCCTCGTTCATGCGCTCGCAAAGCATGCCGCGCTTTGCCAGGATGATTGGCGGCGCCATGCAGGCCAAAGGGTGCGACGTGGCTTACTGGGCACCGCAGGCGTGGGTCCATGCCTTGTTCGACAACACCCGGCTGGCCAAATGGGCCGGCTATGTGGACCAGTACCTGCTCTTTCCCCTGCAGGTGAAAGCCCGTCTGCGAAGGCAGCCACCGGGCACCTTGTTCGTGTTTTGCGACCAGGCCCTCGGCCCATGGGTTCCCCTGGTCAAGCACCTGCCTCATGTGGTCCACGCCCATGACCTTCTGGCACTGCGCTCGGCCCTCGGGCACATCCCCCAAAACCCGACATCCAGCACAGGCCGGATCTACCAACGCTACATTCGGCGCGGCTTCAGGCAGGCCCGGCATTTCATCTCGGTGTCCAAACGCACCCAGAGCGATCTGGTGGAGCACGGCCAAGTTCAGCCCCAGACGTCGTGCGTGGTCTACAACGGCTTGAACTACCCCTACAAGCCCATGCCCCGCGCCCGGGCCTTTCAGAAGCTGAGCATGGCGGGCCTGCCTGCCAATGACGATGGCATGGTCCTGCATGTGGGCGGCGGCCAATGGTACAAAAACACCGCCGGCATCATCCACCTGTATGCACGGTACGCCGCCCGGCACGAGCACCCGCTGCCACTTTGGATGATCAGCCCCCACCCGTCCAACCCTGAGGTTGTTGATGCTTTGAAGCAAGTGCCCGCGCAAGGCCGCGTCTTGTTCTACCAGGGCATTGACAATGTGGCGCTGGAAGCGGCGTATTCAGTCGCACGGGCATTCTTGTTCCCCAGCCTGGCCGAAGGCTTTGGTTGGCCCATCGTGGAGGCCCAGGCCTGCGGCTGCCCGGTCATCACCACCGATGACTCGCCCATGAACGAGATTGCCGGACCGCTGGCCAGCTACCTGCCCATTCTTCAACCGGGTGAGGACATCAGCGCGTGGGCCGAGCAAGGTGCTGATGTGCTGGAGGCGGTGCTTCAAGCCGATGCGAACGAACAGGTCGCTCAGCGCCAACGGCGAATGGCCTGGGCGGCGCAGTTCACCACGCAAAAAGCCATTGAAGGCTACCTCTCAATTTACCGCACGGTGCTCGCACTGGACTCTTGAGTTGCAAGCTTGACCGACACCCTGGCGCGGCATTCGGCACTCCCCCGGTTCACGAAGGTGACAACTTGAAACGTCACCATTCGTTCAGAACTCAGGGCGCTTAGCGACACAGCCCCAAGAGTCAATAGACCTCCAACACCGACAGATGCATCGCGTGATCCATGCGGATCACGCGGCGGCCTTGTCACGCCTGTTGGATTCACCAGAACAGTTGCCAGCGCTGAAGAAAGAACACGCGTGAAGATCCTCATTTACAGCGCCAATTTCGCCCCCGAGCCCACAGGCATTGGCAAGTACTCTGGCGAGATGGCGGAGTGGCTGGTGTCGGAAGGGCACGAGGTTCGCGTGGTGGCCGCACCACCTTACTACCCAGACTGGAAGATTGCCGAAGGCCACGTGTGGCCACCTTATCGCCAAGAGGTCTGGAAAGGCGCACGCGTTTGGCGCGCCCCGCTGTGGGTGCCGGCCAAGCCCAGCGGGCTCAAGCGCATCTTGCACCTGCTGACCTTCGCGGCCTCTTCATTGCCCGTGATGCTGCGGCAAGTGGGCTGGCGGCCCGACGTGGTGTTGACGGTGGCACCCGCCTTTGTGTGCGCACCCGCGGGTTGGCTGACCGCCCGGTTGTCAGGCGCCCAGGCCTGGTTGCATGTGCAGGACTTCGAGATCGACGTGGCCTTCAAGATGGGCCTGATGGAAGGCCGCCGGGCGCGCCAGGCCCTGCTGTGGCTGGAGCGCCGCATGCTCCGACGCTTTGACGTGGTGTCGTCCATCTCGGTGCGCATGGTGGAGCGCTTGCGCAACAAGGGCGTGGACGGCGATTGCGTCCGGCACTTCCCCAACTGGGTGGATGTGGACAAAGTGCGCCCGCTGGGCCATGTGAGCGCCTACCGCGAAGAACTGGGCATCTCCCAAAGTTCCATGGTGGTCTTGTTCTCGGGCACGCTGGGCAGCAAGCAGGGTTTGATGATGATCCCGGAAGCCGCCAGGTTGCTGGCGCACCGCACAGACGTTGAATTCGTGATCTGCGGTGATGGGGTGATGAAGCCACAGCTTGAAGCCGCCTGCATGGACTTGGACAATGTGCGCTTGTTGCCTTTGCAACCCGTCGAACGCCTTGGTGAGTTGCTGGGCCTGGCCGACATCCACTTGCTGCCGCAATGCCCCCAGGCCGAAGACCTGGTGCTGCCCTCCAAGCTGTCGGGCATGCTGTCCAGCGGCCGGCCCGTGGTGGCCACCTGCCACGAGGGCACGGAGATGGCGCATGTGGTGTCCCGCTGCGGCATCGTGGTGCCGCCCAACGACCACCCGGCTTTGGCCGATGCCATCGAATCATTGGCCAATCAACCGGATGCCCGCCATGAGCTGGGCCTGCTGGCACGCAGGTTTGCGGAAGACCACCTTGCGCAGAAGTCAGTTCTGGGCAAGTGGATTCAGCAACTGGATGAATTGCTGGCGCCGGATCCGATCACCATTGACTCCTGACCCTACTCTTTGAAGCGCGCTTCCTCCAGCCTGTCCAACCAGGCTTCTGCCATGTTTTCCAGGGTGACCTCGCCCATGCCCAATACGGGCACTTGGCGCGCCAAGGTATCGGCTGGCTTGCGGCTGCGGTACATCTCCACCACCGACACTCCGACTTGGTAGAGCTGCTGGTTGCGCACCTCCAACACCCTCTGGGCCTGGGTACTGCGCTCCAACAGGGCCGTGACGGCCGCCACGCGTGACTGGCTTTCCTGAAGCTTTCGACTTTGCTCCTCGTGCTGCGTCTTGAGCGTGTCCAACTCGGCCTTGGCGGTGGCGAGTTCGGACTCCAGCTGAGCTGATCGCGTCTGCGCCGCACGGGCCTCCGCTTGGGCGGAACTCACCTTGGACGCCGTGCGCTTGAGCTCGCCATCCAGCCTGCCCATGTCCTGAGACAGGCTGTCCTTCTCAGCGGCCAGCTTGGCCTTGTCTCGCTGCAAGGTGCTTTGCTCATCCTGAGCGGCGCGCAGTGCTTGCTGAACGCGTCGCAAAGCCTCGCGCTCCCGGCTGGCCTTGTCCTGCGCTTGTGCCGGAAAGACCGCGGCCGCGAGGGCCAGGGTCAACGCCACCATCACTGGGGTGCTCTTGTTCAACAGCTGATTCATGGTCGTGTCCTTGGTTTGCCGGTTCACTCAAAAGCGTGAGTTCAACTCCAACTGGATCACGTCGATTTTCAAGGGGGCGCTGCTCACATTGGGCACGCCACCGATCAAGGCACCGTCCTCCAGGTTGCGGGTGCTGGTCACGCGCAAGCCAGCCGACGTGCGGGGCCCCACGTAATAGGCTCCGCCGATGGACCACCCCGAGTAGTTGGTGCCACCGAGGTGCCAGGTCGTGTCGGTGAACGCATCCACCCACGCATCGCGCTCGAACTTGCGCCAGGCGGCGTATGCCATCCAGTCACCGCGCAACTCCTGCTTGGGGCTGCCAAGCTGTGCCCGCACTTGCAGGGCCGTGGTTTTCTCGGCCAAGGAAATTGGGGCGGCCGTTCGGCGGTTGATCTCGGCCAAGTCAAAGCCGGTGTTCTTGATCAGGTCCAGAGATGTCTTGAAGGTCACCGATTCCATGGCAGTGGTTTGGTAGCCCAGGTTCAACACCAGGGGTCGGAACTTGGAAGCCAAGCCCCAGACAGGCGCAGGCAATCCGGTCGATGTGTTCAATCGGATGAGGGTGTTGCCCTTCTGCCTGACCGAAGTGGGGTACTGCGAATTCAAGTAGCCACCGCTCTTGGCCACTGCGCCCGTCGGGGCCGGATCGGCACCGTCGTAGACGCCCTCCACGCCTTTGAAGTCATACAAGGCCAAACCCAGGCTGAACTTGTTCTTCGGATCCAGGTCCAGGTTGGCGCCCATCTGCACGCCATACAACCACTTGTCGGTGCTGGCCACCTCGAACTCCTGCAAAGGGAAGGCTCCCGCGGTTGCATAGACCCGGTTGGTGTCATTGAGCTTGAGCTGGTAACGGGCCGACACACCATCAAAGTTCAGATCGTCCGGCCAGGCCAGGTCAGAACCCGCGAATGGATTGGCCATGCGCCCTGCGGTCAAAGTCACATCCGGCGTGTTGGCATCCCATTGCAAAGAGGCGCGGTCTACCCACACCGCGTATTTGCTGAAGTTGCCGTCGCTGCCGCCCAGGGTCTGCGATGTGGACACAGGCCCTGCATTGCCGGTGCTCAGGCGCAAAGCCGTCTTGAAGCCGAACTTGAGGTCGCTGGTGATGCCGAGGCGGGCGCGCAGGGTCAAGCGGTTGCGGTTGCCGGTCGTGTTGACCAGATCCGGCGCCCAGGCCGGCGAATCGGCCTGCGAGTAGAAGGTGAACGGCGAGGCATTGTCATTGGCCCAGTCTTCGTACTGCCAGCGCACCCGCACGTCGCCCTCCAGGGCAATGCGGTTCAGCCACGACGGCAGGGCGCCGGGCTCCCCCCAGCGCTCGGTACGAGCCTGGGCCAGCACTTCGCGCTTGACCTCTTCACGCATTTCGGCCTTCAAGGATTCAGGCACATAAGGCACGCGGATGACCGAGCGCTTGGCGCCCTCTGCGACGGCAGCCGTGCCCCCAGGGGTCACCGATTGGGCGGGCGCGGCCTGGGCCTGCTGCTTGGCGGCCAGCAGCAAGGCATCGGCCTTCTCCTTGGTGAGCAGGCCAGCGTCGATCAAGGCCTGGATCAGGCCATAAGTGGTATTGCGCAACTGCTCAAGCTGCGCCCTCTCGTCCGTGTTGGACTGGGCTTGCGCGGTGCCCATCGAGCAGGTCAAAGCCAAGGCGATCATTGCTGCCACGGACGACCGAGGGAGGGGGCAGATTGGGAAAACGTTCATGAAAATTCTCTGATTAGTGCAAAGTGAGTCAGGCCTGGATCAACCGCCTTGCGGCATCACGGTCATGCTCAAGTTGATGGGTTGCGGCATGCCCGTCGGTGGGCGGCTGCGCAAGCTGGCTTTGGCTTTGTCCAGCGATTCGCGGACCTCGCGGTCAAGCTCCGGGCGGCTGAGGCCGCTCATCTCATAGCGGGAAATCTCGCCAGAAGCGTCCAGCCAGAGCTGGAGGGAGAGCTTCATTCTTGGCAACTCCGAGCCGCCCAGATGCCGCTCCAACTCCGACTGCAGCCGGCGTGTCAAGCCATCGGCAAACAAGCGGAACTTCTGGCGGTCCACTGGTGCCGAGGGCGCGCTGGCGCCGCCGCCACCCGGTTTGCCCTCCGTGTAGTCTTTGCTCACACTGCCGGCCGCGAACGGACTGCCGCCCTCGCCTGCCGCACCTTCGGCCTTGAGCTGCTGCCCAGGTGGCGCCGGGGTGGGCGTGGGCTGTGGCCGGTTGAGCTGCACGGTCTCCTTGGGCTCTTCTTTGGGTGGCTCTTTCTTGGGCTCTTCCTTGGGGGGCGGTGGTGGGGTGTCGGGCATCAGGGCCACTTTGGCGGTCTGCCGCTTGGGGGCTCCATGGCCAGACCCCGCCTGGCCCATGCCCCACCACACCAAGGCGGCCAAGGCCAACAGCACTGCCAGCCCGATGACGATGGTTCGCCAGTCTCGGGTGGACGACACCGTGGCGGCCGCCTCGAAATGCGGACTTTTGAGTGTGGACTCGTTCATGCTGGCCTCACTCACGTGCCGATGCGGGTGGTCACCAACGCCATGTTGACCTCCAGCTTGTTGCACAGGTCGATCACCGCCACCACCTTGTCGTAGTGCGCCTTGGCGTCACCTTTGATGGCCACCGTCATCTTGGGGTCGGCCGCCTTGGCCTGGCCCAACTGGCCTTCCAGCTCGGACAGGCTCACGCCCACGCCATTGACCGTGACGCCACCATCCGCCAGCACTTGCACGATCCGCAGGTCGTGCTGTTCAGTGACGGGCTTGTTGCTGGGCTTGGGCATGCTCACGTTCAAACCTTGCACGGACGCCGTGGTCATCAGGATGAACACCACCAGCAGCACATACGCCAGGTCCAGCATGGGCGTGACGTTGATCGTGTCGTAAGGTTTGGTTTCGTCTTGAACTTTCATCGCCTGCGCTCCTTACTGCGCGCGCTTGGTGACCAAGCCGATTTCGGTGATGTCCAGGCTTTTGGCCACGTTCAACACGTCCATCACCTTCTCGTACTGGGCCGAGGCGTCGGCCTTCAACACGACGGGCAGGTTGGGATTGGCTGCCTTGTACTGGGCCAGACTGCTGCGCAGCTGGTCCATGGTCACGGGATACGCGTCCAGGTAGACCTGCCCATCGGTGGTGATGGTGATCCCGCGTGTTTGCGGCTTGGCCAGGTTGTTGGCGGCCTGCGTGACGGGCGACTTCACCTTCACGCCTTGCACCGAGGCCGTGGTCATGATGATGAAGGTGACCAACAGCACATACGCCAAGTCCAACATCGGTGTGATGTTGATGTCGTCGTAGGCCTGCAGATCGCCCTTGATGTCAGCAGACATCAGCGCGCTCCGTGCACTTCGGCCACGCGGGTCACGAACTCATCGATGAAGATCTGCATGTCGGATGAGATGTTCTTGATGCGCGAGGCCAGGTAGTTGTAGCCGAACAAGGCCGGGATGGCCACGGCCAGGCCCGCCACGGTGGCCAGCAAGGCCGACGCGATGCCTGGGGCAATCGCGTTGACGTTCACATCGCCCGCCGCCGCGATGGCCGCGAAGGTGATCATCACGCCCACCACGGTGCCCAGCAGACCCAGGAAGGGCCCACCGGCGATGGCGATGGTCAGCAGCACGATGCCCGAGTTCAACTCCTGGCTTTCGCGGACCAGGTCGGCATCGATGGCGGCCTTCACCGCATCGATCGAGGCACCAGACAAGGGCTTGGCCTCGGCCTGGCCCACATCGCGCTTCTTCAACTCATGCAAGCCAGCAGCGTACAAGCGGGCCAGCGACGAGTGCTGGTAGGCGCCGTGCACTGCCATCACATCCTTGGCTTCGCGGAACTTCAGCAAGAAGGCGCGGTTGCCTTTGTCGGTGCGTCCCACCAACATGGATTTGCTGATCATCACCCAGAACGCCAACACCATCATGATGCCCAGGATGGCAATCACCACCCAGGCATCGACGGTGAGGTTGCTCACCAGGATGCCCATGTGGCTGGGCTCTCCACCCTCTCCAGATTCCGCGGTTTCGGCGGTCTCAGTTTTGGTGGCGACCAACTTTGCATCGGCGCTTTGGGCGGCATGGGCCAGCTTGACCCATTCAGCGCTGCGCACGGTGGTGTGCACCTGTACCTCGTCCACCAAGCCCTGCAAACCAGCGCCCACAGCCACATCGCCTTCGATGGCGGCCATGCTTGCTGCGGCATCAACTTGGGCCGCCTGGGCGCCATTGACGTACAAGGTCCACTTGCCACCGCCCAAGGTGGCGGCAATGTGGGCCCAGGCGTCCACCGGCACTTGGCCGCCGGATGCCTGCACATTGCCGACCGAGGCCTGCACCTGCCCATTGGCCAGCGCCACCTTGACGGGGCCCTGCTGGAACAGCACACCATTGGCATTGGAGGCCTTGACCCACAGGCTCACGCTCCAGGGACCGGCCGCTGGCGCGCGGGTCTTGTCTGAGGCGGGCCACAGCAGGGCCTTGCCGCTCAGGCGAGCCGCCGAAGCCATCAAGCCATTGGGATCGCGGTCAGCGGAAGCGGCGGGACCATCTTTCTCAGAGAAGTGCACCGCCAGGGCGGTCGATGCGTCCAGCAAATCGGCACCACTGGATTCGGCGGCGGCTTTCTCGTTGCCCGCATAGACGTGAATCTCGTTCTTGTCGGTGCCCGGCAGGATGGAGGGCACTTGCACCCAGACCAAGGCCAGCTCGTTGGTGCCGTCGAAGCGCTCCACCCAGAACTTCAAAGGTGTCTTGTCGTCGCCCGCCACCACGCGCAGGTCGCTGCCATCGGGCTTGGCCGCCAGGAAGTCGAAGTTGCCAGAATGCAGGCGCACCGGCACCACCGTGGCCGTCACGGCCTCCTTGGTCTCCACGCCCTGCGCAGTGGTGTTGAGGGTGACGCGCGTGCGTTGGGTCCAGTCAGGGTTCCACCAGGCGTGGGCAGTTTGCGGTAACAAGGCTGGCGCCAGGGCCGCCCAAGCCAGGGCCATCGTCAATTTGCGCATGGTCATTTCAATCAATCATCAAATCAAAAGGAGAGAAGTCGGCGATGAGCCGATTGGCTCACTTCGCAGAGTCAGCACAATCGCCCTTTTGCGTGACACCATCACGACAACCGGCCGCTGGATCGGGTAGTTCGCCACCGAAACCCAACAACTCCAGCAGAACCTGGCGTCGGTTGCGTCGTTTGGAGGCGCTGTTTTCGCCAGCGTCGTTGCCAGCCGCGGTGGCGGATTGACCCAGGGAGCCAACGTTGGTGGCGGCGTTGCCGACGGGAGGGGCTGCAGGCACGCCGATGGACGGGCCGCCTGCGGCAATGTTGTCGGCACCGACAACGCGGATGGCGCCGAGGGTCAAAGCGCCATTGGCCTTGATGCCGGCATCGCCCGCGTTGATCTCACCGCGCGGTGCAAACAGATCAAGCGCGCTGTCTTTGTCCAATGCGGCAATGCCACTGCCCGAGAACGATCCAGAGGTGTCCACCACGAAGTTCCCGCCTTCCAGCCGGAAGACCGGCGGCGGTGCCCCCGTCACGGTCTTGGCACCACGACCCGCGTCAATGTTGCCCTTGGAAGACCACAGCAACAAATCGCCCTTGGCCACCGTGAAGATGCGGGATTGATTGATGTCGATGTTGTCACGCGCCAAGGTCGTGATGTTGCCGCCCGAGGTGGTGACGATGCCCAGTTCAGCCGCTGCGCTCAAGTCGCTGCCGCTCAATTGCCCGACGTTGACGCCGCCGCCGGGCGTCATCACCGTGACCGTGCTGTTCTGCAAGGTCTTGACCTGACTGGCGCCCATCATCAGATTGGCCGTGGCCTTGCCATCGGTCAACCCCGGGAACACGGCCTCGATGGCCTGGTAGGCCGGCGCATAGGCCAATTCCTTGGCCGATGCCGTGGCCGCCACCGCAGCGGTGCGCCCCGCTTGGCGCACGTCGGTTGTCAGCTTGCGGTTGATGAACAGCAGCTTCTGCTCCACTGGCATGGCATCGAAAGCCACCAAGGCCTCGGCCAGTGTCGGTGCCCCTGCCAGCGTCAGCCGGTGTTGGACAAAGGCCCGCAGTTCGGCACCGTCCAGGCCCTTCTCCGCTGCCATGGCCAAGGCCTGCGTTCGCCGCTCTTCAGCCGTTCCCGACAGCTTGCCGATGCCGGCCACGCCCAGCAATTCGTAGTGGTCTTGCGCGGCCTTGCCGTAGTTCTGCGCGGAGGCCAAGTCCACCCCGGCGAGCAAGGTGAGGTTGGCACTGCCTTCGGGCAGCAAATCGTTCTCGCGGTTGCCCAGGGCGGTGATGCCCGGCACCGTGAGCACGTTCAGGTTCCGGCCTGCGGCCACGACCACGTCACCTGGGCCATGCGTCTTCAAGCCCGTCACGCTGGTGATGAGGTTGACATCACGTCCGGCCTGGATCAATGACAGCTCCAGATCCGATTGATGCTGCAAGACCACCGACCCTGCGGTGATGTCTTTGGCGGCCACCACCCGGACCGGGTTGCTCACCAGCGCCTCGTTCAAGGACACGGACCCGGTCTCGGACAGGATCCTTACCGGCTCTCTCGACCCGAGCTCGAATGCCTTCTGCAGGAACACCGAGGTCAGATCGGAAGGGCCATTGCCATCTTTTACGTTTCGCACAAGGAGGACGATCGGCGCAGCGCCAGAATCAAGGACCTTGACCCGCAGCTTGTCTACCTGAAGCGCCCCCTGCGCCAACAGACTCAAGTCGGCGCCCGTGCCGCTGGCCTGGTTCAACGTGGCCACTTGCAAGGCGCCCTCGGGCGCGGCCACCTGAGTGACCTTGGGGAACAGGTGCGCCACGCCAAGGTCCGTGCTCTGCATTACCTCGTCGTTGGCCGGCAGTTCAGCACTCAACAAGACATCTCCGCCAGAAGACAGCACGGCCATGCTGGCATTCGGCGCCAGGCCCACCACTTGAGAGCTCGCCTTGGACTTGTTCTGCCTGGCCGCGTTCACGGAGCCCACCTCGGTGATCGCGCCCAGCTTCAACATCTGACGAGACCAGATGCTGGCCGAGGTGTCCTGATAGTGGATTTGTGGTGCCGCCCGCGTCGGGCTGGCTTTGATGTCCCGACCTGCGGCCACGTTCAGGCTGGCCCCACCGGCGTGGATGAACACGCCTTCGACGTCGTCGGCGGCCTTGATCGCCACCGCGCCACCTGCAAACTGCGTGGTGGTGCCAGTTGCAGCGCTCACGTAGCCGCTGCTGGCCGACGACACCCCGATGTTCCTGACACTGCCACCCGCCTGCACACGAACATCACCGCCGCCGAAGCTGGCGATGCCTTGCTGGAACTTGTCGTAGCGGCTGAACCAGGTCAAGTCGAATTTCTCGTCCACAGTGCCACCGGCGCGCCACCACCATTCGGTGCCGTATTGGGCCGCGCCCGTCGCCAACGATTCAACATCGCTGCCCGCCGTGAGCTGCACGCTGCCGGCATCCGTCAGGTACAGGCCCTGGCGCACCAGGTTGAAGCCTGAGCCTTCACCGATGAACAAGCCATTGTTGAGCGAACTCACCGGCGGCGCGACCGGGCTGCCCACTTCGGCGTCCGTAGCCACACGGCCCGTGGTGTAGACCACCGCCCGGTCGTTGAGCAGTTGCACCTTCTGGCTCGCGGCCACCACGATGTCCCCGGTGGTGGTGCGAACCAGCACGTCCTTGTTGGTCGCACCGATGATGACGTTGCCCTTGGCATTGGTGGCATCGTCCCCCGTCAAAACAGGCTGGGTGGCGGTGACGTCGGATGAACCCAAGTCCGCACCAGCCACCAAGGTCAGGTCGGCGCCATCGCCAGGGGTGATCAACCCCAAAGGGGCCACCTTGGCCGCCGCCGTGGCACTGGTGCCCGATGAGCGGAAGCCATCGCTCAAGCTGGCCTGAACCTTCAGATCACCCTGCGCCCGCAAGGTCAGGTTCATGGGTTGGCCGTTGCCAGTGGGCTTGACGGTGCCATTGGCATTGAAGCTCAGCAGATTCCAATCGGCCGAAACGGTCATGTCGCCCGTGCTGCGCACCTCGGCGCCTGATCGCACCGCGAGCTTGCTGGCCAGGTCATGGTTGACCGAAGCCAGACGGTCCACGATCTTGCTGGCGTTCTGGCCCGTGGCACCGATGAACAAGGTGTTGTCGGCTTTGACCTTGTCGATGAAGGTCTGGTTGATCGTGCTTTGCTGGTAGACCTTGACGCCTTCCACCGTGATGCGGTCAACACCCGTCATCTGGCTCGCGATGGCTTCGATGGGCACCTCGTTGCCCGCTGTGCGCACGGCCCGCAAATCCAACTGACCACCCTGGCCCGCTGCACCGCCGCTCAGGTTCACCCCGGCGTCCTCACGAAGGCCAATCGACCCACCATCGCTGTGAATGGTCAGCTGGCCACCTTTGGCGCCAGCCTGCGTGGCGTTCGCCTTGATGGCAGCCAGTTGGCCCTCGCTGCCGGCCAGGATCACGTCGCCCTTGGCCGCCAGCTTGATCGATCCGGCCTGGGCGCCACTGGCGTCCAATTGCCCGTTGATGGTCAAGGCACCGCCATCGCTGACCAGTTTGATGTCCGCCGCCTGGAGGGTGGTGCCCGAGCCCACCGTCATGTCGCCAGCGCGCTGCCGCACGCTCAAGGCCTGGCTGAAATTGCGCTGCTGGGCTGTTTGCTGCGCCGCGATGCTACTGGCCAGTTTGGCCAGGTCCACGGCCTCCAGGCTGTCAATCGACAAGCTGCCACCGGTTTGCCCCACCCCTGCCAAGGCCTTGATGGTTCCGTCCAGGCTGACCTGTCCTGTGGGCGCGCTCAGGTTAACGCTGCCGGCGCTGATGCCTGCAGCACCACCCCCTGCAGAGACATCGATCACGCTGCCTTCGTTCAAGCGGATGTGCCCCGCGGCCGCCGTGGCGCTCAAGTCCCCGCCGGGCGTGGCCACCGTGATGCCGTCCATCACCTTGCTGCGCCCCGCCAGGTTGGTGATGGATCCAGCTCCAAAGGTGATGGCATCTTGGCCGTCGGCGCCACCGGCTTGCAAACGCAAGGCCCCTGATGACAGCTCGACCGTGCCCGCTTGCTCAATGCTTTGGCCTTTGAGGGTCAGTCGCCCTCCCGAGCCAGCAGTGGCCGCCAGCTTGCCCGCGGCATCACCAGGTCGCTCAATCCGCAAAGCCCCCTGGGCCGCGATCTCACCGTTGTCACCCGTGCGCGTGGTGATGGACTTCGCCTGCAAGGTGAGGTTACCCGTGCTGCTGAGCTGCGTGACCACCGGCGTGGTGGAGACCACCTGATCTTGCGCGTTGGTCACCGCCTGGCGCCGGCTTTGCAGCACGACGCTGCCTGCCGCTTCAATGCGGTTGGTTTCAGCGCCCGACATGGCCAGCGTACCGCTGCCCAAACGCACATGGCCATCGGCACCACCGGCGCCAGTGGCTGACAGTGTCAAGCGGCTGCCCCCGGTGGCCGCATCTGCCGCGACTGCGTTGCTGCCGCTGGTATTGGTCCAACTGACACTGCCGGCCTGGACATGTGCCACCGAAGGCTGACCACTGGGGCCATCCAGCACGCGCAAGGCGGCCGAATCCAGGGTCAGACGGCTTTGATTCGCACTTCCCAACTGAGCCTGCCCGATGAAGTCGATGCCATCGAAGCTGCGCAAGGTCAACGCTTTGGCCTGGGCCAACTGTGCGGCCAAAGTCGGGTTCAACAGCAATGTGCTGGTATCGCCAGCATCGGCCAGCGACTGCGCCGCGCCACCGCCCACCGCCATGCGGCCGGCCCCCAAGGTCACGCTGTCACCCGCGAGCTTGGCGGTACCGGCCACCTCTGTGCGTTGGGTCGCCTCCACGGTCACGGCCCCACCTGTCAGGACGGCGCCCTCACCCAGCACCACCTCGCCTTTTTCGCGGAGGGTGTTGGTGCGTGCGCTGATGGCGGAACTGTCCGCGCTGACGCGAACCAAGGCACCGTCGCCATCAAAGGCCAGGGCTTCCGAAGTCCCAGCACCCTTGGCTTCGATCTGGGCGCCATCCGCCACCAAAACCCTGCCGTTGGCGGCCAGGATGATGTCCGCGCCCGCATGCAAACTCACGTTCTGGTCAATGACCACGTCCGAGGCGGACACCAAGGTCTGGCGCGCCCCGCCCGAGGCATCGCCGCTGGCCACCGTGGTGCTCTGCCCTTGGCGCGTGCCGCCCAGCATCAGCGAACCGACACCGGTGGCATTGAGTTGATCCGCAGTCAGGATCAGCGCATCGGGGTGATCGGCGGTGGCCGCGCTGGCCGCTGCGCCATCGCTCACCACGCGAATCTTGTCCGAGGCAATGTTCAACTCCCCACCGCTCTTGAAGAGCGCGCGGCCCTCCAGGCTCAAGCGCGTGGCTGCCAGGTTGAGCGTGCCGCCTTGGGCCGTGCCCCGCGGTGCGGCCTGGTCAGCGGCCGCCGCCTTGCCCGCGAAGAAGGTGTCGGCACTGGCTTCGCGCACCTCGCTGGAACGTCTGGCCACGGCTTGGGACATGACCTCGTAGGTGGTGGCCGGGGCTGAAGAGGCCCCGACGCCCAGGGTGCTCAGTGTCGCGCCCACCAAGGTCGAGCCGATGGGCTGCGCCACGCTCTGCCCCACGGCCAGGTTGGCTTTGCTGCTCGGCTTGATCAGGAAGGCCCCCGGCAGCAAGGCGTAGCGAGCGGGCAGGACGGTGTAAGTGCCCGCCGGCAAAGGCCCACCAGCCCCAAAAGTGATCTGGCGCGCGGTGTTGAAGCCCAGCAAATCGTTGACCCCGGCGGTGTCGCTCAGCAGTTGGGCGTCGACCGGGGCGTAGCCCTTGACCGTCGGCACCACGGCAAAGGTGCCGGTGGTGTCGAAGCTGCCCGTGAAGACATCCTTGGAGCCGTTGGGCCCGGCCACGAACTCCCACGCGACAACTTTGCCGCCGGCGGAGAGGTCCAGCGTGGACCCCGCCTTCAACTCCACCAGCTGACCGGGCGCCTCCACGGTGATGGTTTTCTCGGGCAAGCGGTCAATGGTCTGACCGTTGACCTGCCAGGTGTCCTGGCCGCCCGTGGTGCTGCCGTAGGGTGCGGTGATCCCATCGCCCGACACCGAGGTCACGCTGCCTTCGTGCAAGGTCACACGCTCAGTGGCGCTCAAGGTGATCTGGCCGAAGGGCGCCTGGATGGTGCCTTTCTGATCGATGGTGGCGGCCTTGAACGTCAGGCTCGCCCCCACGGACAAGGGCGCCGCGGCCGTCGAACGGCCACCGTCGATGGTCAGGTCATGGCCCGATGCATCCAAGGTGTAGTTGACGCCGGTGCTGCCTGCCACTTGCTGGGTCAGGATCGTCACATCAGCAGCCGTGCTCAGTCCACCATTCGTCAACCCAGCTCCCGATGGCCGCAAGCGGACCTCTTCGTCGCCTATCAAGATTAGCTGACTGACACCATCCGTCGCCACGTGACCCGACAAGTCCAGCAGGGAGCCCTGCAACGCCAGTTGGGCCCCCGATCCTTCACCGGCCGCTGGCTGCCCGCTACTGACGTTGGTGTTGGTCCAGGACAGCACCGAGGCCGCCTTCAACAAGGATTGACCGGCATCCTTGGCCATCAGCACTGGCGCATCAAGCACCAGGTTGCGGCGCATCGTCAGATCAACGCGGCCCTTCAGTTCGATGTGATCCTTCGCCTGAAGCTTGAGGTCGGCAAAACCACCCTCCCTAACCATGTCGGCCGACACCGCGATGACGCCCAAATCTGGCGACTGTTGGCCATCAACCAGACCGGTTTGAAGGCGCACGGTCTCCGTGCTGCTCACCGACAGGGCGCCGCCCATGGCAGTGGCGCCACCCGCCTTGGCTTGCAGATCGCCAGCCAACACGCCTCCGCCGATGCCGGCGGTCACGCTGATGGCGCCACCATCGCTGGCCACAATCTGCCGCTGGGTGACAGTGCCCCCGCTCATCGAAGGCAATGTCACGTCCAGGCCGTCTACCGCTCCATTGGCCTTGAGCTTCGCACCCTCGGCCACAATCACGACACTGCCCGTGCCGGTGGTGAGGCCCAAGCCGATGCTGCCTCCGTTCAGGACCTCCCCTTGGCGCAACCCGCTGCTGGAGGGCTTGAGCACCGTCGCACCCGAGACATCAAGGCTGGCTTTGCTGCCGACCTGATACCGCCCGACATATTCCACGGGTCTGGTGAGGGTCTCATTGGGCAGTCCAGCCAGATCCAAGGCGATCTTTCCACCCGCCGAATGCACGCTGCCATTGACGAGCAACTCGTTGCCCCCTGTCAGCATGACCACGCTCTTGGGCCCAAGCTTGATCTGGCTGCCAGCGTTCAACCTCAAGCTGCCATTGTTCTGCATGCCGGTCGCATTGTTGTTCAGGTAGCCCCTGGACATCAAATTGAGGTTGACGGACGGAATTTGACCCTGTGGATCTACCACCGAGCTCGCCACGTTGTTCATGGAGCTGCCGGTGGCGGCCCAAGCGGCGCTGGCCTTGGGCGTCCACTGTCTGACCCGCGGCTCAATGACGGCGTTGCCCGCCACATCCAGATTCTTCACACCTTCCAGGTCGAAGTTCCGGAAGCCGCCCTGCGAGAACAGGTCCGTGGTGACGGTCACGCCATCCTTGCTCACACCTCCACGGATGGTGGCAGGACCACCATCGGCCGCAATCACCCGAATGTCGCCCACCTTGATGCGCAGCTTGCCGCTGCCCGCATCGCTGCGGCCAGCATCGTTCAAGGACTTGGCCGTGTTGACCATTTGCTGGCCCTGCAGGGTAGCCCCAAGATGGACATCACTGAACACGCCCTGCTGCGGGCCAACGGAATTCTGCGATTCCAGCACGATGGCACCCGCGCGGGTGCCGGTCATCGCACCTGCGGACGACACCGTGGCCCCCCCCGACACGTTGATGGCACTGCCATCCTGGAGGTTCAAACCGCCCGACGAGGCCAGCGTGACATTCCCGCCCGCCCAGGCGGCCTGCTGGCTCGCACCACCGACCTGGCGGTTGACGAAGTTGCCGGAAACGTCGATGGCTTTGCCCGCCTTGAGCGTGATACCGCCCAAGGGCATCACGCCCCCCTCCAGCGCGGACACCGCGGCGGCCGTGCTGACGTGAACATTGGCACCATGCCCCGTGATGTGCCCCCCCAGGACGATGCCATCGCCGAGGTCCACCGCCCTGGAACGCAAGGTCAACTGGGCCGCATCGGCCAGATGCAAATCGGTGCCATCGGCAACGGTGATGCTCCCCTCCGAGGCCACTTCGATGAGACCCGCGGCACTGGCATTGAGCGCCGAGGCCGACACGCGATTACCACCGGTGATGCTGCCCTCTATCGCGTCCTTCCAGAAGTCAGGAGACAAGGCCTGCGCATCCTTGCTGATGGTCATGCCCCGCAAGATGGCATCGCCAACACCCAGGGTCGCCATCTTGAGAGAGCCCAGCCTGATCGCCGATGCTGTAGCCAGCTTGTCCTGACCACGGATTTGGCGCTCACCAGCCACAGTGTCCGCCTTGACGTGCCCGAGGGCCACGACCGTGGGCGCATAGACGGCAAATTCACCACCGGCGCGACCCTCGACATAGCCAGCCTCAAGCCGCCCCTGCAAGCTGGTGCCCGGGGCCACGACCGTGCCAAAGCGCGTATCGTCGGCGTCGGCCTTGCTGAGCACCTTGGTGATCAGCACATCCTTGGAAGCCGTGTTGGCGGTGTAGACCTTGCCATCAGCACCCAGCAACTGCGTGGGCTTGACCACGGCACTGGTGTAGTTGACCTGGCCACCTGACACGTTGACCAAGCTGTCCTGGTGCGTGACCACAGCCCCCGTCGAAGCCAGGATGACGCTGCCCGCATCCGCCAGGCGTTCGCCCGCCGTCTTCTTCACACCAAGCAGGTAACTGCTGCCGACATCGTCCTTGGTGTGGCCGATCACAGCGGCCGATTCGCGAATGTCGAAGGTGAGTTTGGTTTGCGCCTGTCCGGGGTAGAGCGCTCCGCCCTTTTGCAGAGGTGCATCCTTCAGGTCCGTGGCACCGAGCAACTCGGTGGTCACGAAGTTGCGGTCCACGCCCACGGTGGTACCCTTGGTGCCGGACACGTCGATCAACACGTCCTTGCCCAACACGATGCGGGCGGTGGTTGAAGGAGCGGCCCCCGCGCCGATGAACGGATCAGCCCCGTCATCTCCCAACGCGCCTTGGAACGCGATGGATCTGTTGGAATAGCTTGGCCTGTCCTCAGCACGCACGTCGACGATGCCTCCCTGGGCCACGATGGCGCTCCCTTGCTCCAGAGAGATGGTCTGGCCAGACAGGTGAACGCGCGATTTGGTGAAGGTGCTGTTGCTGTCGTAGGCCTCACTGTTGTCGGGGGTGATCTCGATGCGGCTGCCTTCCGCCAAGGTCAATTGCCCACCCTGGTTTGCCATCACCGGCTTGTTGGCCGCGGGCGTTTCGGTCACCCGACGTGCTTGCAGAAACACCGACCCGTTGGACGTGGCCGAGGTAGTGGCCTGCAACTTGCCCGCATTGCGCACGGCATAGCCCACCAAAGTGATGTTGCCTTTCTCGGCCAGGATCTTGCCCAGGTTGCTGGCACTGCCCGCGCCAGACACTTCCACCAACAAGCCGCGCGTGGCCGTGAACTTGGGATTAGCCTCCGATGCGTAAATGGCGTCACGGTCGGGCGACTTCAGCCAGACCTTCTCCCCCCCCGCCAGCACGGTCTGCCCACCCGGCGTGGTGATCTCTCCCTCGTTCTCAACCTTGGGCGCCATCAGGAACACCCGCCCCCCGGACGCCGTGGTGATCTCCGCACCCGCTTCTACCCTCACAAAGTTGTCCTCTGGCGCATAGGTGGCCACGCCCTCGGCATCCTTCCACTCAAAGGTCGGGCTGGTGGTGTCGATGGTCGTCAGTCCTCCCAGGAACACGTCGTCATTGATGTCCAGCGTCGATGCGATCAAGCCCTGCACATTGACCTGCGCCGTCTTGCCAAAGATGATCCCGTTGCGGTTGATCAGCAGCACCTCGCCATTGGCATTGAGCTTGCCGAAGATCTGGCTGGGGTTCTGATCGTGGATGCGGTTCAAGGCGCTGGAGCCGGCCCCGCCCTGCATGTCGAAGTTGACGGTGGCATTGGCGCCGATGTTGAACGACTTCCAGTTGTAGATGGCGCGTCTGCTCGTTTGCTGTACCGTGGCCGTCACCGAATTGAGGCCCTGGTTCACCACATAGCTGCCGGCACCTTGCCCAGGCTTGATCCAGACATCGGACTTCACTGGGATGTCCAGTGCGCCGGGCGCAGCCCCCCACGCCGAACCCATCAAGACCGCTGCGGCCCAGGCCAACGGACGCAGGCGAGGCAAGGTGGCGGGCTGGGTACCAGGGCGAAGGCGGCGTGAGGTGGTCATGGCAAATCTCTGGTCAACGGCAAACAACGGGCAAACTGCGGAGAGGCTTAGAAATCGAGGCCCAAACGGGCATGAACACGGGGATCGTTCTTCTGCGTGGCGTCGGTGGCGCGCAGCGGCCAGGCCACGTCCACCTGGGCGTTGAAAACCTTGCGGGCCCTGAACTTGAAGCCCACCCCGGCCGAGGCCAAGCCGGTTCGCGCCCTGGCAAACCCCGGGTTGAAGGTGCGCACCAAGCCCCCTTCCACAAAAGCCAGGCCCTGCAACTCGTCCAGGTCGCTGAGCCCATACCCCTCTCGCTTGGCCACATTGGGCGTGCGCAACTCAACACCCGTGTGCACCCCCACGTCGCCAATGGCCTCGGCCTCGTAGTAGCCGCGCACCGAGTCCGTGCCACCAATCGAGAACTGCTCGCCACCCACCAGCGGCTGGCTGGTGATCTGGGCACCCAGTCGCCACCGGGTCTGCCAGCCTTCCAGCGCCCCACGCCACAAGGGGCGAGTGTGGGTCGCATCAATCGTCATGGCCGCAAAGCTGCCATCCCCACCTTCGCGCTTGCAGGCGAACTGGTCCACCGCGCCCGTGTCGGCGCAATCCAGGGACTGCCGCACCACACCGCGCAAGGCAAACACCCCGCCCAAGGACAAGGTCGAGCTGGTGTCCTCGGTTTGCACGTTGGCGTTGTAATCCAGCTTGATTGGCACATAGCGCAATGGGCTGGACAACTCGCTGCCATCAGCCTTGATGCGCTCTTGCGAGTCTTTGTAATCGACCCCGAAGGCCAGTGTGTGTTGCAAGGTGCTGCTGCCCGGCAAGCCCCAGATGCGTTTCACGCCCAGCACAAAGCCCTTGCCCACCACATTGGCCGAGCCCAGCGGCTCGACCAGGCTGTCGGACAGCACGGCGTAACCCAGCCAGGCGTCGCTGCCTTGCAAAGGGATGGTGTACGACGTTGCCAACACCTTGCTTTGGTCAAGGTTCTGAGGGGTGGTGATGGCCGTGATCGACAGCGAATGGTCGGCCTGCCACAGGTTGTTGTAGCGTGCCGTGGCCTGCAAGCGCCAGGGCTCGGTGAACTGCACTTGGCGGTTGTTCAACTCCACATTGAACTGCATGGGCAACTGGTCGATCACCTGCAACTCGATGTCCACCGTTTCGGGCACCTGGCCCGGCTTGACCACGGGTTGAACACGCCGCTCTTCAGTGCGGTTCAGATCAGCCAATTGCGCCTGGGCCAGCGTGAAGTTGGGCACCTTGCCGGGCTCCATCTCAGGCACCTTGTCGCGGATGTAAGCCTGGCTGTGATAGCGCGATCCGCTGACCTTGACGCGGCCAATCGTGCCTTCCACCACCCTCAAGCGCACGATGCCGTCTTCCGGGATGCGGCCACTGGCCTCCTCCACATAGACGGAGATGTAGCCGGTGTCCTGGTACAGCTTTTCCAGCGCAGCACGGGCGCCTTCCATGTCTGCCAGGGCTTTGTCGGGCCCCAAAAATGGCTGAACGGCCTTTTCAACCAAGGTGACGGGCAAGACGCTGTTGCCCTCGATCTCGAACTCCTGGATGTCGAAACGACTGGCCTGGATAACGTCGGGCTCTGCGGCCTGAACCAAAGGCACACAGCACAAGGCCAAGGCAGCGCAAAGCGGCTTTAGACGAAAGAGCACGTTAGGGAAAATGGACTTCATGGTGGCCGCGAGTCTGACCAACGGCGATGAAACTTCCACGCGCCAACATGAGCCGTACGGCTCATGCGTGTCGCAATGCGGCAGGCGCCCCGCGAATGGGTGTCACGAAAATGTCATGATTGCATTCAACCATTCAATTATTATTGAATAGTATCCAACACGGAGTGCGTCATGAACGACAAGCCATACAACGTTCTTTTCATCTGCACGGGCAATTCTGCCCGGTCCATCCTGGCAGAAGGCCTGCTCAACGACATGCGGCAGGGCCGCTTCAAGGCTTACTCGGCCGGCAGCCACCCCAAGGGTGAAGTCCATCCTTTGGCACTTCAAACCCTGCAGCACTGGAAGCTGCCCACCGATGGCTACCGAAGCAAAAACTGGGATGAATTTGCCCTGGCTGGGGCACCTTTGCTGGACTTCGTGTTCACGGTCTGCGACAACGCAGCGGGAGAAGCCTGCCCCGTCTGGCCCGGCCAACCCATGACGGCCCATTGGGGCGTCTACGACCCCGCCGCCGTGGAAGGCCCCGAGGACAAGCAACGCGCGGCCTTCATGGATGTCGCCATCATCCTGAAGCGCCGTATCGAGCTGATGCTGTCGCTGCCCGACAAGAGCTTGAACTCACTGTCGATTCAAAGCGACCTCAACACCATCGGCAAAGCCTGAGGCCACCATGACCACCAACGTCCTGATCCTGTGCACCCACAACTCCGCCCGCAGCGTGCTGAGCGAGGGCATGCTCAACCACTGGGCCCGAAAGCTGGGGTGCGATGTGCGCGCCTACAGCGCGGGCAGCGCGCCCAGCGGCCACCTCAATCCCTTTGCGCTAGAGGCGCTCACCAACGCCGGGATCGACACCACCGGCTACCGCAGCAAAAGCTGGGACGAGTTCGTGGCCGATGGCGCCCCCGAGGTGCACGTGGTCATCACCGTGTGCGACAGCGCTGCGGCAGAAACCTGCCCCTACTGGCCAGGCAGTCCGGTCAAGGTGCATTGGGGCTACGCCGATCCATCCAATGCGCCAGGTGGCGACGAGGGCAAGCGCCTGGCCTTTGAGCTGACACGACAAGCCATTGGCTACCGCATGCTGCAACTGCTTCAGCTGCCACTGGGCACGATGAGCCATGACGAGTTGCAACGCGCGCTGACCGACATCAGCCAGAACTGAGCACCAAGAAAAAGCCCCGCAGGACCGTGAGGCACTGCGGGGCTTGGCTTCAAGCTTGCATTGGCCCCCATACAGGGCCAATCAGTCATTAACGGAAGATGACCAGCACGTCGTCGACGCCAGGGCGGCTGACGCGTGAGCAGAACTTCTCGGCGGTGGAGCCAGGAGCGTAGCTGCCAAAGTCAGCGGCGGCGCAATCGGTCGCGGTGGGCAGTGCCATCACGCCATTTTGTGCAGCAACAGACAGCGAGCTCAGGTTGACCGACTTCTTGGAAGCATCGATCATGGCGTTCAGAAAGCTCTTCTGCGTGGCGGCAGCGGCATTGTTGATTTGCATGGTCGATTCAAACGCGTAGTGGTAGTGGCCCTTCTTGGCGTTGTCCCGGCTTGGAACGGCGCCGTCAACGGCTGCGAACTTCCACTTGGCGGTTTCAGCATTTTCCAGCGAGATGTGGCCAATGGCGAACGACGAGGTGTCGTTGGCCTTGTCCAGGCAGGAACGCACGTTGCCCGACGACGAACCTTCGTACACCATGATGGTGCCGGCGGAGCCGATGTTGGCCAAGTCGTTGGGGAACTCGGAGTTGTCGGCGTTGGTGGCGGGGATCAGGGCGTAGGCGCTGCGTGGATACTCAAGGAAGAAGGCGTTGGCCGAGGTTTGCGTACCAGAGCCGTTCACGCGGCGGCAGATGTTGATCTGCTGCACATTGACCGCTGGGCTGTTGGGCAGCAATGCCTTCCAGCTGATGCTGGGGTCAAACGCGTTGGACAGCATCGAAGCGATGACGGCCTTGGGCACGGTGGGACGAACGGTAGAAGCCAGACCTTGGTCAGCTTGCAGTGCGGCGTACAAAGGGGCACTGACAGCCAGACCGAACACGGTGTTCACCACGCCATCAACGCGGGCGAAGTTGGTGTTGGACACGTTGGGGAACAGGCTGGTGTTCGTGAAGTCCACGGGCACGGCAGGACGGTTCTTCTCGGGGTTGAAAGACGAGGGTGCCACGTCAGACACGCCGCCATCTGGCGCCTTGGAGAAACCATTGCTCTTGCAAACCAGACCGACGCAGTTGGCGGCCGTCAGGTTCAAAAATGGCAGTGCCTTGTTGTAGGCGACGGGGAACACGCCATTGCCCGAACCACCCTGGTCAGACTTCTGGAAAACCACGTATTTGCCGCTGAAAGCAGCACCAAAGTCATTCTTGACTGTGGCGGTGTCAACGATGATGCGGCAGCTGTAGGCCTTGACGGATTGGCCGTTGGCGGTGTCGCCAGCGAATGCTGCGTCGGTGAAGTCGCTCACATAGGTGTCGAGTGTGCCAGCCACGCAGTTTTGCGTGAACAGGCCACCGATGACGGCAGACAGGGCCGAAGCACCAGCGAAGTCGATTTCGATCAGCTTGTCAGGATTGGTGGTTGGCAAGGCACGCTTGGTGGCGATGTCTGCAATGGTCAGGGCTTGGGCTTGGCCAGCGATGACGGCCAGAGCGGCCAGGGTAACGATGCGCAGTTTCATGGTGGAATCCTTGAAAATTTCAGCGAGGGGGCGTGTTCAAGCAACCCCCCGAGCCAAAAAGGCCCAGGAGGTTGAGTCACGGATGCGAGTGGAGCAACAGGCCTGAAACGGCCTGTCAGGATTACTTGGCGCGGCGACGACGAGCGATCAGGCCCAGGCCACCCAGACCAACCAGGGCCAAGGCCATGCTGGTGGGCTCGGGGACAGCAGCCGCTGGGGTGCTGAAAGCAACGCTGTACTGGGTGTCGTTCAGCTGGCTGACCGTGAACGTGCCAATCTTGGTTTCGATGGCATCACCGCCCAGCGAAGTGCTGGAACGAACAAAGCTGTACACGTCCAGGCTGGTGCCCACGAGACCGTCGTTGCCGATGGGGAACTTGGTGAGCATCGTGGGCTTGTCATTCACATAGTAGTGGCCGGCGCCTTCAGACTGGGTGAAGTAGCTGGAACCGTTGGTGACCAGGCCTTGCTTGCCGTTCACGATGGCGATGTAGTTGCCCATCTGATTCATGCTGTCCACCATGTTGCCATTGGTGATGACGGAAGCATCGCCACCAGCGCGCACGGTGGAGACCATGCTGCGAGCAGCTGCAGTCACGCCACTGTTGTCGCCGCCCCAGAAGGCGAAGCTCAGGTCGGAAGCAGAACCAGCCACAGCCAGGAACGAGGCAAAAGCCGTGTCCGTCGCGGTGTCGAGTGTGGTGTTCCAGGTGTAAGGCGTGGTGGAAGGAGCTGCCTTGGCCAGCGCGGCCAAGTTGAAGTCCTTGAACAGAACGCCAGAGTCGAGCTGGTAGGTGACTTCAGCGGATTGGCTGAACAGGTGCAAGGACATTTCGCCGCCGTCGGTGGTGGCGGTGGGGCTGCCGATGCTGGCGAAGGCGGAACCAGTGACGGCAAAGGCAGCAGCAGCCACCAGGGTCTTGATCTTCATCATGCTTGTTTCTCCAAAAGGGTAGGGATAGGAAAGGTTGTGAACAACCGCCTGGTCGCGACCACTGGCAAGCGAAGCCCCCCCGTGTGAGGTCTTGTGCGGTGATGTCGTTGGGCGGCTTGCCCGCCAGGGCAAACTCATCAAAGAACGCGTGAAATTCAACTTCTTGTTAATTTCTCAACAACTCGGATTGTTCGATACGCAAGTGACACGCCATGCCGATTTCGGGGGTTGGTTCGTAGTCCGTTCGGACTATTTTTCAAGCAGCGGACAACAAGATCGCACTCAGTCGGCACGTCGGCGGTCCGCCAACGCACCAAAGGCCACCAGGCCGATCAGGGCCAGCACCATGCTGGAAGGCTCCGGTGCCTCCGAAGTGAGGGGGCGGAAGCCAAAATCAACGTCGTACTGATCGCGGCTGACTTGTCGAACATCCAGGAAACCCAACAGCGCTTCATTGGCGTCACCCAACGAACCCGTGCTGGACCGGGTGAACTGGTAAACCGCCGTCAGGGTGCCAAGTCGGTTGTCATTGCCAATGGCGAGATTGCCGCTCAGCGTATCGGTTTGCGCTGTGTAGTAGTGGCCATTGCCTTCGGCCTGGGTGAAGAAGCTGGACCCGTTGGAAAGCATGCCCGCCGGGTGCTTGCTGTTCACTCCGCTGATGCCATCCAGGTAGTTGGTCGTCATGGCCGACATGCCATTCACCAAGTTGCCATTGGTGATGGAATCAACATCACCGCCATGTCGCACCGTGGTGATCAATGACCGCGAAGCAGCTGTGACACCACTGTTGTCGCCCCCCATCAGCGAGAAACTGATGTCACTGGCCGGGCCCGTGGCTACCAGAAAGGCTGCGAAAGCAGCATCATTGGTCGCGTCAAGGCTGAATCGCCATAAAGTCCCAAACGAGTTGTTGGCCAGGGCGGGGAAGTCCATGACCAGAACACCGGTGTCCAACTGGTAGGTGGTTCCGGCACTTTGGCTGAACAGGCTGAAAAACATCTCGCCGCCGTCATGTGTTTCAACGGGCGTGCCAATTTTTGCAAATGCCGTGCCGGCCATGGCGATGGTGGCCGTGGCCAAGAAAGCGATCGATTTCATGTTCAATTCCTCCCAGAATTTTTTCTGATCCGATCGGAGTTGACGATCACGTCGTCCACTGCACCACGGGGGTTGAAGATGCCGCCTCTTGGCCCGACCCGAACAAGTTCATGGACATGGCCTTGGCCACCGCCTGCGCGCGGTTGGCGGCCGTGAGCTTGCGCAAGATCTTTTGAATGTGGTTCTTGACCGTGAGCGCGCTGATGTTGAGTTCTTCAGCAATGGCCTGGTTGCTTTTGCCATCTCGCACCCAACGCAAAATCTCGCGTTCGCGCTCCGTGATGGAGACCGCCGAGCGGGCACGGCCGGGTTCGGAGAACCCCCCACGCCCGGCCCGGCCTGGCACGGCCATCTCACGCTCAGTGGTGTGCACGCGCAGGTAAGTGGCGTGCAGGTAGGGCATCATGATGTTCAGCGCGTAGGCCGATTGCTCATCGGGCTTGGCACCCGGCAGACCAAACACAAAAAAGCTTTCCATGTCGTTGGGACGCCCGGGCCGGCTGGCGCCGTGGGTCAGCAAGCAACGGTAGCCGATGTCACACAAACCCGCGGCCACGGCGTCCAGCGCCGCGAAGTCGGTCAGGTCGATCCAGCATGCTTGCTGGCGTGACTTTCCCCACTCGGTCAACAAATAGGTCATGACAGGGGAATGCCCATCGGCCAAGGCCGCGATCAGCTCGGGGGGCAGCACCACGCTGTTGAGCACGTCAAAGGCCAGTTCGCGCATGCCAATGTCATAGGCACCGCAACTGGACAGCTTGTGCTGCATCAAGCGCTGCAGATCGCCTTGCGTCCACAAGTAGAACTGATAGCGTCGCGAAACCTGCACCGATGCCTCGATCAGGCGCAGCAAAGATTCGGATTGTTCAGGCGCAAGGGATTGGAGGCTCATGGGGTGGCGATGCTAGGCACATCCGGTGACGGTTTGTTGACGGTTGATTCATCTGCTTCAAATCGCCACTCCCGGTAACTGCTGATGCCCTGAGGTGCACGCAAGGGCTGCCTGTCTGATGTGCTGTACACACCTCGGATGAACCCGCCCTCGCGCACCAAACCCCAGGTCGTGGAACCCGTGATGGGGTCGGGCCACAGGTGCCGCAAATGGCGCTTGATGTCCGGGCCCCGCTGGTCCTCAATCAAATCCTCCAGGCGTGTGGGAAAAGTCTTGGGCAGCGTGGGCGAGGCCTCCTGGTAGGACAACAAGGCCGCCTTGATCTGCTCGCCGCGAAACACCAGTTCCATTTCACGCTGGCGACGCGCCTCAATGGCCCAGCTCTGGCCCAAAGCCGCCAGCAACACGCTGCTGACGGCCACCCACCACAGCAACATCAAGTAGGTGAACCCTGCGATGGAACGGGCTTGCCGGGGCACGGGCATGGTGCTCACCAATCGCTGTAAGGCGTGCCATCCTGGCCTTTGCCCGTGGCGCCGCTGCGCACATCGGCCATGCCGCCTTGCAAGGTGCTGTCGACCGGTGGTGGCAGCATTTGCCAGCTGTCGGGCCGCCCCGTGACGGGGTCTTGCGGAATCTGGCGGATGTAGCCGCGTTGCACCAGGTCGTCCAATGAGGCGGGGTAGGTGCCGCGGTCACCCAGGTATTTGTCGATGGCATCGCGCATCACGTTGAGGGAAGTTCTCAAGCTGGCCTCGCGGGCGTTCTCCACCGACCTGAAGTAGCGTGGGGCCGTGATGCTGGCCAACAGTGCGATGATGGCCAGCACCACGATCAGTTCGATCAAGGTGAATCCGCGTGCTGGCTTCATGGCATCTCGCTCACCAATCGCGGTAGGACGTGCCATCCATGGCCGTCCCGTCGCGCAAGGGATAGACATCGAACACGTCCTTGCCGGGTGCTGGCGCATCGGGCGGACTGGCGTAGCTGCGCAGTCCCCATGTGGCGGCTGCCGGCAGGCTGGGGTCGTCGGAGAATGGATCGCGGGGCAGGCGGCGCAAAAAGTAAATGCGCTCACCATTGGGGGCGGTGGCATCTGGAACGCCCTGCACCAGCACCTCCAGGTTGGGCGGGTAGCCGGTTTCATCGGCTTTCTTCTCGATGCGCCCTTGGTCCCAAGCGCGCTTGTAATCGTCAATGGCGGTGCGCACGGTGCGCAGGGCCAGGTGGAGTTCGGCCTCCTGGGTGCGGCGTTTGTGCAAGGCCGCCAGGGGCATGGCTGCGCTGGCCAGGATGCCCACCATCATCACCACCACGACCATCTCGATCAGGGTGAAGCCACGTTGCCGATGGGATTGCCGCGTGCCCATGTCAGCGGTCCGGGGTGGGGGCAGCCGGGGCCTCGGCTTCAGGCATGGCCTCGGCACCAGCAGGGCGGATGCGCAGCGACAAGGCCCCACCGCCGCTGGCCAGGCTCAGCGATGCCTCGCCCGGGGTGCGGGAAGGTTTGGCCGACAAGGTGAGCACCTGGCTGCCCTGCGGCGGGACCTCGATCGGGACACCGCCCTCGGCGCCGCCGGGCCCGACGAGCCACTGCGCGTCAAACAGCACGGTCGTCTGCAAAGCCTGGTCCGTGGGGTTGCGCACCGTGACCTGGAAGCTCGCACCAGGCATGACCTCTTCAGGCCCCGTGATCTCGGGCTGGGGTTGGGCCTTGGCGGCCGACGCTCCAGGCCGAAAGCGGTTCGGCACCACAGGGCGCGAGCCGGCCGACGAGCCCTGGCCAGCACCCGTGCCTGCCGTGCCCTCCTTGATCAGCAAGCGCGCCGCCCCCGGCTGGGCCTCGGTGCCCGACGGCATGGCCGACCCGGCGGTGTCGGGCTGCGGCAGGTTGCGCACGATGTGCGGCGTGACCAGCAGCACGATCTCGGTCTTGTTGTGCTCGTCCTTGGTGGTGCCGAACAGGCGCCCTGCGATGGGCAAGTCGTGCAGCCCTGGGATGCCGGCGGAGTTGCGGGTTTCATCGTCGTTGATCAGGCCGGCCAGGATCTGGGTCTCGCCATCCTTTAGTCGCAAGGTGGTGGTGGCCTGGCGCGTGCCCACCTGGTAAGCCGACGAGCCCGAGCCAGCGGGGCCCTCGACCCGGCCGGTGACGGTGCTCACCTCCAGCGCGATCTTGATCGTGACGTCATTGTCCAGTTGCACCTGGGGTTCGATGTCCAGCTTCAGGCCCACGTCCAGGTAAGTGATGGTGGTGGATGCGCCGCCACCCGTGCCCGCCACCAGGTTGGAGGTGAACACCGGCAGCTTCTCGCCCAGCATGATCTTGGCCTTCTCGCGGTTTCGGGCACGGATCTTGGGGTTGGCCAGCATGTTGGTGCTGCCGCTGGTGCCCCGCAAGGTCGCGATGGCCAGTGGGTTGGTCGTGCTCCACTGCAAGCCTTTGAGCGAGGTCAGCGTGTTGATGGTGCTGGGCAGCGCGCCATAGCTGGCCTTGTCGACCGGGGTGATGCCGATCTCGGTGAGCTTCTTGCTGGAGACCTCCATCACCTCGACCTCGAGCATGACCTCGGGGTCGGCCAGGTCCACGCTTTGCACCAGCCGCTCGACCAGTCGGATGACCTCGGGCGTGTCGCGCACGATCACCAGGTTGAGCCGATCGTCCACATAGACATCGCGGGACTTGGCCACCGAGCGGATCAGGGTCTGGACCTGCTTGGGGTCAGCGTTGACCAGGTAGAAACTGCGCGTGACCGTGTCCAGCAGATCGCGCTGCTTTTGCGAGGTGTTGGGGAACACCAGCATGGTGTTGTCATTGAGCAGTTTGGAGCCCAGTTGCTGCGTGCTCAGGATCACGCGCATGGCCTCGTCCACCGTGGTGTTGCGCAAGAAGAGGGTGACCTTGGCATCACCGCGCACATCCTTGTCGAACACGAAGTTGACGTTGGCGGCCCTGGCCAATGATTCAAAAACGGTGCGCAGGCTGGCCTCGCGGAATTCCAGCGTGATCGGCTTGCCCGCCGTGGCCAGTTGCACCGTGCTGACCTGGCGCGTCTGGTTGGCCCGCAGTTCTTCCACGCGTGTGAGCATGCTGCGGGCGGATGTGTTGCCCAGGTCTTCACTCAGGATGGCTCGCAAGGCGACCTCGGCGCGCTCGTAAGCGCCCGCATCAAAGGATTGCTGGGCTTCGCTCAAGAGCCGTTGGTGCCGCTTGAGCCGGTCCACCTCGCTGCGCAGCCACACGGTGCGCGGGTGTTCCGGCGCGGCAGCCTCCAGCCGCTTGAGCACGGCCTCGACCTCGTCCAGGCGCCCTGCAGCGCGGGCCCCATCGGCCTGGTAGATCAGGTAGGCCACGGTGGTGTCGATCTGCTTGAGCACGGCAATGCGCAACTCGCGATCGTCCTGCTTCAGCTTGAGGGCGGACTGCAACTGCGCCAGGGCTGCCTCGTGTTGCCCGGCCTGGCTCAAGGCCTGGGCATCGCGCAAAGCCGGGTTGGCGCAGGCGCTCAGCAGCAAGGCTGCCACGCAAGCCAGCGTTGGTAGGAAGTACTTCATGGTGCTTTCATGGCAACGGTCTGGTGCTGCTGCAGGGGCAGATATGTCAGGCTCATCTGTCGTTCTTGGATCTGGTCGACGCGCCACTGGCCATCGATGACGTCGCCCACGGCCACCACCCAGGTTGCATCCATGCCGGCGACGATGGCCCGGTTGGCCGAATCATTGAAACGGCCAACCCACGCGTGGGGGAATGGTGGCGCCATGGGAGGAGGCGGGGCGGCCGACACGGTGTCGACAGGCGGCGGTGGCGGCGGCCGTTGCGAGGCCCACGGCCCGGCGGTGTCCGTCGTCAAGGGCGGCAGAGGTTGGCGAGACTGCCATTGCGCCACGCTCCTCACCAGCCTCTGCGCCTGGTCATCATCCACTTTCATGGAGCGCTTGGCGGCAGGTGCACCGCCTCGGCGATCAGGGCCGGCGCCCTGGCGCGCGGGCTCCACAGTGCCATCGTCGCCTTGCAAGGCCACCCAGGCGGTCAATGCCAGGGCCAGGATCAAGCCGATCAACATGGGTGGACGCATCAGCGCACCGCCTTTGCAGGCAAAGGGGCCTGATGCCACCACAGCGACACACTCACCTTGGCTTTGACGGTGTCGCTCATCACATCGGTGCGCTGGATGTCCAGGGCATCCAGGCTCAAGGCGGGTTCGCCCAGCAACTGACCCAGCCACGACCGCACATCGGCGTAGCGGCCCTCAACAGGCAGGATCAAGCGCTGGCGCCACAAGCCCGTGGTGCCTTGTGCGGCGCCATTGAACTGCGCCGTCGTCAGGACCAAGCCACGCTCGCGGGCCGAGGCCATCACGCTGGCTTGCAAGGGTGTGCGCTGCGCCGCATCGGGCAGGCTTTGCCACAAGGTCTGCCAGGCCTGGGCAGGCGTCAGTGCGCTGGCTGCGCCCTCAGCCGCCTGGCCGGCCTTCAGCAGCTCGTGCCGAAGCTGGCGCGCTTTCGAGGCTTGCGCCTCGGCCTGCTCGCGCTGGCGGGGCAACCAGTCCCACTGGCACCAGGCCGCACCAGCCAGCAATAAGGTGCCGAGCAGTCCGGGCAGGCCCAGGCGTTTCAACAAAGTGCTTGCGGTCATGGCGCCGCCCCGGCGGGCCAGACGGCCTCTGCACGCAGGGCATAGTGGCCCGTCATGGTCTCGAAGGGCGCGCTCAAGGCGCTGCGTCCCAGCATCTGCGCGCCTTCACCATGCGCGGCCACCCACCGCAATGCCGAGGCATCGTCGCGCAGCGCGGCCTGCAAGCGGACGGGCGGAGGCGCATCAAGCTTGGCGCCAAGGCTGCCGATGTCCAGACTGAAGCCGGTCAACACCGCTTGCTCCTGCTGCGCCGATTGCTCCACTTTGGCGATGACCTCTGACCACGGGTAGGCCAGCCATTGCGCCACCTGGACGGCTTGGCGCGTGGATGCTTCGTCCAGCTTCTGGCTTGTGGGCTGGCTGGGCGCCGAGGCAGAGCGCGGTGCGGCGCGCGCCATGGTCAGCTGGTGCCTGGCACGTTCAAGCCGGTGCAGCGTGGCCTGGGCCTCGGCCTGGGCCACCACCCCCTGCTGCGCGCGCTCGGCCACGGCCATGCTGGCCGCCACGCCGATGATCAACAGCACCCAGGACCACAGCGCAGTGCGGACACGCGGCCCGACGAAATCCAAGGCATCCGCCCAACCGGGTTGCCAGGTTTTTGAACCCGGGTTGGGCCAATTGGCCAGCAACGTCTCAGCCGAAATCTCGATCGTGGATACCTTGGCATCCGTGGGGCCGCTGGCCTCTGAAACTTCGGACCAAACCTGGCGCAGGCAAAGCTGGCCTTGCTCGTCATGCCCCGCCGTGAGGTAGATGCACAAGCCCGGCTCCATGGCCTGCAGGGTTTGGTCATCCACGGACGAGTCTGACGCCTTGGCCAGTGCTGCCAGCCACCGCTGCGCATCGCGTGCCCACCAAGGTCCCACCCACCGCAGTTTCACCGAGTGCTCACGGGCCGTCTTCTGCAGGCCATCCACCAGCGCGCGGGGCGCGGCGCAACTGAGGTGCAAAGCCTTGGCCGGCACTGATCGCAGCACCCAGGCCTGGTCCAGCGCCGCCGCACTCAAACCCAGGTAGTGATCCCATTGCGCCAAGGCCTGCTCCGGCTCACCGGCACAGGTGATCAACCAGTGGCCTGACAAAGCCAGCTCACAATGGCTGCCCGTGTTGTGCTCGCACCATTGCGCCCAGGCTTTCAGCGCGGCCTCATGCCCTTCTTGCGCGCTCATGGGGCGTAGAAAAACCTGGTGGGGACGCCAGCTCGTCGTCAAGCGCATCATTCCGCCAAGGTCACGCGGTTGAGTTCGTCCAGCGTGGACTCGCCGCGCAGCACACAGGCCAGGGCCGATTCGCGCAAGAGGCGTGTGCCGCTGGAGCGGGCATGCGCCTTGATCTTGATGAGCGAGGCCCGGCTCACGATCAGGTCTCGCAGGGTGTCGTCCATCAGCAGGATCTCGGAGATGGCTTTGCGGCCGCGGTAGCCGGTGCCCCGGCATTGCGGGCAGCCCACGGCTTGGCGAAAGTGCCCATGCGTATCCAGCGGCAGCATGGCGGCCTTCAGGTCAGTGGCCTGCGGTTGCCACGGCCGCGCGCAATGGGTGCACAGCTTGCGCATCAGGCGCTGGGCCACCACGCCGTTCAGGGCCGACACCACGTTGTACAAATCCAGCCCCATGTGCATGAAGCGGCCCACCACATCGAACACATTGTTGGCGTGGATGGTGGACAGCACCAGGTGGCCCGTCAGCGCGGCTTGCGAGGCGATCTGCGCGGTCTCGGCATCGCGGATCTCGCCCACCATGACGCGGTCCGGATCGTGGCGCAAGATGGAGCGCAGGCCACGCGCGAAGGTCAAGCCTTTTTTCTCATTGACGGGGATCTGCACCACACCGCCCAGTTGGTATTCCACCGGGTCTTCGATGGTGATGATCTTGTCGCGGCCATCGTTGATCTCTTGCACCACGGCGTACAGGGTGGTGGTCTTGCCGCTGCCGGTGGGGCCGGTGACCAGCAGCATGCCGTAAGGCTTGCCCGCCAGGCGGCGCACCACCGCGCTGTCGTCGGCGTCGAAGCCCAGGCCTTCCAGGCTCAAGGCCTCGGCCTCGGTCGACAGGCGCGATCGGTCCAGAATGCGCAGCACCGCGTCTTCGCCAAAGCTGGAGGGCATGATGGACACGCGGAAGTCGACGTCGCGCAAGCCGCTGTCGGTGCTTTGCTGCACGCGCAGCTTGAAGCGACCATCCTGGGGCAAACGGCGTTCGCCAATGTCCAGCTCTGCCATCACCTTCAAGCGCGACACCAGTTGCTCGGCCACCTCGCGCGAGCCCACGTCGCCCACCTTCACCATCACGCCGTCCAGGCGGTGGCGGATCACCATGCCAGTGGCGGTTGATTCGAGGTGCAGGTCGCTGGCCTGGGCCTTGAGCGCGTCGAACAAGGTGGCGTCTAGCAAGCGCACCACCGGGCTGCTCTGGCGGCTGATGGTGTCCACCGACAGCGCATGGCCGGCGTCTTCCGCCCCCGGCTCATCGTGGCCCACATGGGCAAAGGTGCCACGGGCTTCGAAGCCCGCTTCACCCAGGGCCAGCAAGCCCGACAAGACCTCGTTGCTGACCTGCCGCCATCGCAATGATTGGGCCACTTGGCGGCCAACGGTATCGCGCAGCATCACATCATCGGGCGTGGGACTCAAGGCCCACAGGACCTGGTTCGCATCGCGGGCCACCACCACGCGCAAGCGCATGGCCTGCGCCAAGGACCAGCGGGACCAATCCGGCTGGTGATCCTGCGCAGGCACGGGCTCAGGCGCTTGATGGGGCACCGACTGCAAGACCGCACTCATTGAATCTGCTCCGCCACCTGGAAGATGGGCAGGTACATCAGCACCACGATGCCGCCAATCAACACACCCATGATCAGCATCAGCACCGGGCTGACCACGCGCCCAACCCAGTCGGTGAAACGGGCCAGCTCTTCGTCGTAGAAGGTGGCGGCCCGGTCCAGCATGGGCCCCAACTCGCCGGTGTGCTCGCCCACGCGCATCATGCGCAATGACACCGGCGTGGTCAGTTGGTGCTGGTGCAGGCAGTCGGACAAACGCGCGCCCTCGCGCACCCGCTGCGTGGCCAAGGCCAACGCTGGGCGCAATGAGGGGCTGACCAGTTCGGCAGAGACCTCCAGGGCCGCGACCACCGCCACACCGGCTTGCAGCAGCAAGCCCAGGGTGCGGTACAGCGCGGCCAGCTCGACCAGGCGCAGGCGCTCGCCCACATAGGGCACCTGCCACAAGTAATCAGCCACCGCTGCACGCACTGCGGGCGCGCGCCACGCAGCCGCCGCGGTAGCCACCAAGGCACCCAAGCCCATCAGCACCAACCAGGGGTGCTCACCCACGGCCTTTCCGGTGCTGAGCAACACGCCCGACAACCACGGCAGCTCGCCGCCCATGCCTTCGTAGATGTCGGCAAAGCGCGGCACCACGAACACGGTCAGGAATGTGATCACCAGAAAGCTGGCACTGATCAGAATGGCCGGGTAGATGGCCGCGCCCACCAGCTTGTCGCGCAAGCCACTCAACCAGGCCAGGTAGACCGCGTGCTGGCGCAAAGCCTCGGGTGTCTGGCCGGTGCGTTGGCTGGCTTCAATGGAGGCGATCAGCAACGAACTGAACGCCACCGGGGTCAGGCGCATGGCCTGCGACAAGGTCTTGCCCTCGGACAAGGCTTCGATGAGAGAACTGAGCACCTGGACCACCGGCTTGGCGGCCTCTTTCTCGCGCAGCGTGATCAAGGATTCCAACAAAGGGATGCCCGCATCCAGCAGCACGGCCAGCTCCTGGCAGAACAGACGACGCGGGAAGTCCTTGGCCCGCAGGGCAGGCGTGCGCGGGGCGAACAAGGCATTGAGTGAAAGGCGGCTCATCGTGGGGGCCCTGCATCACCAATTGGTGATGTCCTGGTCTTCGCCCTCACCGCCTTCGCGGCCGTCCTTGCCCAGCGAGAACACGTCGTAGTCGCCATGCTCGCCGGGTGCTCGGTATTGGTACTCACGCCCCCAGGGATCCTTGGGCGGGGCCTTGCGCAGGTAGGGCCCCCACCAACGTGTTTCGTCACCGGGTTTGACCCACAAGGCGCCCAGGCCCTGTTCGGTCGCAGGGTAATGGCCGGTGTCCAGGCGGTATTGGTCCAGGGCCTTGCCCAGCGCATCCAGCTGCGCAGCCGCCGTCTTCACTTCAGACTTGCCGATCTGGGCAAAAAACTTGGGGCCGACGTAGCCGGCCAGCAAGCCAATGATGACCAGCACCACCAGCAACTCGAGCAAGGTGAAGCCCGAGTGGCGATGCGTGGGGACGAGCTCGATCAACACCCTGCTTCGGGGCGTTTGGCACTTGTTCATCGGGGGGATCCTTCATGCCCCGCCAGACCTCGCGACGGGGAGAGCCATGATCCTATCGGGCCATTGCTGACAGCTTTGTGACAAGCCCTTTCAGCGAGCCGATTGTCTTCATGCTGACACGTGCCCTCCTTATCCTGCGCTCCACTCACATCCCCTGAACAGCCGGAGACGCAGCATGAAAGGCATCAACCACCCGACCAATGACCTGACACTCAACCCGTCAGGCAACGAGTCGATCCTGGACGTGGCCCAACGTGCCCACGCCAGCCGCCGCACCTTCATCAAGGGGGCTGCCTCGGCCTCCATGCTGAGCGCCGCCGGTGGCCTGACTTTGTCGGGCCTGGCTGGCACCGTTCAAGCCGCGGGCACATGCGGCGTGGCCAGCACCACCGTGGGCATCGGCTTTGACAACCTCTCGCCAGCCCTGGCCCCCGTGGTGGATGCCGTGCGCGTGGCCACCGGCCACCAGGCCGCCTTGCTGGTGGCCTGGGGCGACCCGATCATGCCCGGCGGCAACGCGTTCCGTGGCGACGCCTCCGAGACCGCCGCAGAACAGCTCAAGCAGTTTGGCGCGCACAACGACGGGATGCACTACTTCGGCTTCAACTCGCGTGGTGTCGAATCAAGCGAGCGCGGCCTGCTGTGCGTGAACAATGAATACACGCACGAAGCCGTTCTGCACAGCGATGGCTTGAACGCCAGCAACCAGACCGTCGCCAAGGCTCGCAAGTCACAGGCCGCGCACGGCGTCTCGATCGTTGAAGTGAGCAAAGCCTCTGGACGCTGGTCCGTGGTGGCCAACTCGGTCTATGGCCGCCGCCTGTCCGCCAACACACCCATGCGCATCTCGGGCCCAGCCGCCGGCCATGCCCTGCTCAAGTCCAAGAAGTTCGACATCTCCGCCAACGCTTCCACCGAGATCGGCCTGAACAACGGCTTCGAAGCCAACGGCACCATCAACAACTGCGCCAACGGCTACACGCCCTGGGGCACCTACCTGACCTGCGAAGAAAACTGGAACGGCAACTTTGGCAGCGACACCCCCTTGCCCGCCACCAGCACCGAGATCGGCAAGCTGCACAACCGCTATGGGGTGGTCGCCGCTGGCTTCAGCTACTTCTGGCACAAGGTCGACCCACGCTTCGATGCCGCCAGCAACCCGCTGGAACCCAACCTGTTTGGCTGGGTGGTCGAGGTCGATCCCTTTGACCCCTACAGCGTGCCCGTCAAACGCACGGCGCTTGGCCGCATCAAACACGAGAGTGCCCAATACGTGCTGGGCCCCAACAACGAGTTGGCCGTGTACATGGGCGACGACGAGCGCAACGAGTACATCTACAAGTTCGTGGCCCAAGGCCGCTACAACCCCACCAACCGCGGCGCCAACCGCAACCTGCTGGACAGCGGCGTGCTGTACGTGGCCAAGTTCCTGGACACGGGCATGGGCCAGTGGCTGCCTTTGCTGCCGGGCTCCATCGGCGTGGGTGGCGTGGCCCTGCGCGACAACCCCAACTTTGCCGGCGCCAATGACGTCGAGGTCTTGGCCAAGATCCTGATCAAGACCCGCATGGCCGCCGACGCCCTGGGCGCCACCATGATGGACCGCCCCGAATGGACCGGCGCCCGCCCCAAGGTGTGTGGCTTCGACGAGATCGAGGTGTACTGCACGCTGACCAACAACAACCGCCGCGGTTCGTCGGCCACGCCCAGCAGCAACAACCCCGATGGCTCGACCACCGCGGCCAGCGCCCGCCCCGCCGTGGACGCTGCCAACCCCCGCGCCGACAACATCTACGGCCACATCATCCGCTGGCGCGAAACCGGCAAGAACGTCACCGCCACCACCTTCGCGTGGGACTTGTTCGTGCAATGCGGCGACACGGCCACGGCCAAGACACCGGCCACGCGCTACGTCGGTAACATCAACGACACACCGAATGGCACCGCCGATTTCGGCGCCCCCGATGGCCTGTGGTTCGACCAGTTCGGCCGCTTGTGGGTGCAGACCGACCAGGTTGGCACGGCCACCGGCGATTGGGTCAACATCGGCGCCAACAGCATGGTCTGCGCCGATCCGGCCACGGGCGCCATCAAGCGCTTCCTGACCGGCCCGGTGCAGTCTGAAGTCACCGGAATCGCCATGACCCCGGACGGCAAGAGCATGTTCGTGGGCCTGCAACACCCCGGCGAAGAAGCCGCCAACCCCGCCAACCCCACGCAGTTCTCGAGCTGGCCCGCCAGCCAGTTCGCCACCAATTCAGCGGGCCAGACCGTGGTTGGCGGCCGCCCCCGCTCAGGCGTGGTGGTCATCACCAAGGCCAACGGCGGCATCGTCGGCAGCTGATTGATCCGCACCCTTCAAGGAGTATCCACCACATGCGTCATATTTTCACCATCGCCGCCCTGGGGTTGGCCTCGGTGGCCTTCCAGGCCCAAGCCGCGCTCATCAACCAGACCAGCCAGCTGCCCGCCCCCGCGCAAATCATCGACTTCAATGCGGAAGATGGCCTGTTCATCGGCATCGGCTCGTCTTACAGCACCAACCTTCCGCCCGTCACGCTCAGTTCGCTGGACGGCGACTTCACCGTCGGGCAGCGCATTGCCACCGATCTGGGCATCAATGGCAGCTGGGGTGCAGGCAAGTCCTTCCTGTCGTTCGACAAGATTGGCGACATGACCCTGCGCATCGACTTCAATGGCTTGAAGACCCGCGCCTTCCTGGCCGACTGGAGCATGTACGAAGAAGCCGGTGACGACCGCCTGACCACGGTCACGGCCTATGGTATCGACGGCAGCTCGGAAACCTTCACCCTGGGATCGTTCGCGACCTCGCTGGATGGCGTGGACCTGGATGACAGCCAGTTGATCTATTCCACCAACTTCTCGGTGACGCAAGGCATCCGCCTGGCCCATGCCGACATCGCCTACATCACCGTGCAAGGTGACGGCGTGGTGATAGACAACTTCGCCTACACGCAGGCCGTGCCCGAACCCGAAAGCATCCTGCTGGCAGCCCTGGGCCTGGGCACCACTGCCTTGCTGCGCCGCCGTCGCCAGGCATGACCCGACCCGCGTGTTGACCCACGCGCGGCTTGGCGGACTTGCAAGCATGCGTCTTGCTTAACCCGGCAGGTGTTCCCGGACACCTGCTGGGAATGCGCCACCATGCTTCTTCATTCACCCAATGCACTGGAGTAATGAACATGACCCTGCAAGTCTCTTCTTCACGCACCAATGTTGTCTACCGCCGCACCCAAAAAGGGCAAGCGGCGGCCATGCCATCGGTGACGCCCACCATGAACGACGAGCACCGCCGCCTGTTGCTGCTCGTCAATGGCTTCACGCCGCTGGACGCCCTGGCCCGCGTCTGCAAGTTCCAGCAAGGCCCGCAGGACATGGCGGACACCCTGCAATCGTCTGGCCTGATCGAAGAAGCCCGAGAGCGACGACACGAAGACGGCATGCGGGCGCCGTGGCTAACCACCGAACAGCCTCAGTGAGGGCCCGCTTCAGCGGCCCATGATCCCTCCGGCTGGCCACTGTCGCCGCCCTGTCAAACAAGGTTCCCATACTTGCCTGGCGCCAAAGCGATGCCCGCTTTGGCGCACTGTCAGCCAGCAAGGAAGGAAACGACATGGGCCGCCCACAACGCCAAACGCCACGCCCCCAAGGCACCAATCGCCGCGAGTTTTTCAAGCGTTCCGGATCGGCCGCCATGATCCTGGCCACGGCGCCAGCGCTGCCCATCAGCCAAGCCCTGGCTGCCACCAACGCCGGACCGCTGTTTCAGCATGGTGTGGCCAGCGGTGACCCACTGGCCGACCGCGTGATCTTGTGGACCCGGGTGTCATCCCCTCGCAACGCGGCGATCACCGTGAACTACACCGTGGCCACCGACCCGGCCTTGACACAGGTCGTGCTGCGCGGCAGCACCAAAACCAATCCGACCCGCGACTTCACCGTCAAGGTCGACGCCGGCCCGCTCAAGCCCAACACCACCTACTACTACCGCTTCAGCGCCGAAGGCAGCAGCTCGCCCATTGGCCGCACCAAGACCTTGCCCGTGGGCACTACCCACCGTCTGCGCATGGCCGTGGCCAGTTGCTCCAACCATGCCTACGGCTACTTCAATGCCTACCGCCACATCGCCGAACGCGCCGACCTGGACCTGGTCATGCACCTGGGCGACTACCTCTACGAATATGGCAACGGCCAGTACGGCAACGTGCGCCCCACCGAGCCCGCCACCGAGATCATCACCCTGAGCGACTACCGTGCACGGCACGCCCAATACAAGCGCGATGCCGACCTGCAGGAAGCCCACCGGCAGCACCCCTGGGTCATCATCTGGGACGACCACGAAACCGCCAACGACGCCTACAAGGACGGCGCGCAGAACCACACCGAAGGCGCCGAGGGCACCTGGATTGGCCGCCGCAACGCCGCCTTGCAGGCCTACTACGAATGGATGCCCGTGCGGCCGGTGGACACCTCGGACCTGACCCGCAACAACCGCGCGTTCCAATACGGCGACCTGGTCGACCTGGTGATGTTGGAAGAGCGCCTGAGCGCCCGTTCGCAACAACTTCAGGCCACGATCCCCGTGCCCGGCCTGGGCAACCTTTTCACACAGACCGGCGGCTTTACCGACCCCGCCCGAACTTTGCTTGGCACCACACAGGAAGCCTGGCTGGCCCAGCGCCTGCGCGGTGCAGCCACCCGCTGGCGCTTCCTGGGCCAGGGCGTGATGTTCGCCCAGCTCAAAGGCGTCGCGGCGGCCAATGCTGCGGGTGGCGGCCTGTTCCTGAACGCCGACCAATGGGATGGCTACCAGCCCGCCCGCAACCGCGTCTACGACATCCTCAAGGGTGCCAACGGGCTGGCCCCCGTCAATAACGTGGTCGTGCTCACAGGCGACATCCACAGCTCCTGGGCTGCCGACCTGAGCCAGGACCCCAACAACCCCATCGTGGCCGCCGGGGGCTACAACCCCTTGACGGGCGAAGGCTCGCACGCGGTCGAGTTCGTCGGCACCTCCATCACCTCACCCGGCATCCCCGACCCCACGGGCAGCACGGCCGCCTTCCTGCGTGGCGTCAATCCGCACTTCAAATACATCGACTTGAACCAGCGAGGCTACATGCTCATCGACGCCAACCCCAACCGCGTGGTGGCCGAGTGGTGGTACGTGGACACGGTGGCCAGCATCAGCCATGTGCAGACTTTTGGCACTGCATTCGAAGTGCAGAACGGCAGCAACCGCCTGGCGCCATCGACGCAGACCACGCCAAGCACCAACGCGCCGGCCCTGGCGCCTTGACCCACATCGGCCACCAGCCCAACCGACCCAAGGACAAGATGATGCAAGCCCTGTCACCATTCATTCGCTCTGCGACCATCGCCGCCGCGCTGACCTTCGGCAGCCTGCATGCCCAGGCCGCCAACTTCAGCTTCGCTGGCGACCTGTCCTACAACACCGACGTGGTCCATGTGGCCTTCAGCCTGCAGGCCGACAGCAGCCAGGTCCGCCTTTGGACCGACTCGTGGACCGACGGACTGAACTTCGACCCGACCCTGACCTTGTGGGTCAAAGAGGGCGGCAGCTACAGCTGGGTCGGCGACAACGACGATGACCACACCATCGACCCAGCTCAAGGCTTTTACGATGCCGGCTTGTCGCTGTCCAACCTGACTGCGGGCCAGTACCTGATCACCTTGGGTGCGGCACCCAACTACGCCAACGGCCCACAGTTGTCCCAAGGCTTCGCCTTTGACGGCAGCACACCCACCTTGATCACGCAATGGAACCAGCCCAGTTACAACATCAACGCCAATGACCAGAAAGGCACGTTCTGGCGCCTGAACCTGGCGAACGTGGACACGGCAGCCACCGTCCCCGAGCCAGCCAGCGCCGCGCTGATCTTGGCCGGCTTGAGCGCGATGTCGTTGTCGCGCCGACGCCGCTGAAGGGATCAACGCCCGAAGGCTTTCAACGTCTTCGTCGTGTTCTCCCGCTGCAGTGCTTTTCGGCGTGGCGTTGGGTGTCCAGCTCGGCTGAGCCTTGATCCGTTCAACCCACGTCCTTTGAACGAAGCGCGTCAGCGCCTGACACAAGCACCCGCAACACTGCTGCTTGTCGTCAACCACCCGAGATCCCTCACATGTCAGTTGCTGCCTCCTCGCGCGCCGTGCACCTGCTGAGCGCCGTCGCGCTCGCCACCTCCACCCTCATGGCGCAGGCTTCCACCAGTGGCGTGGTGATCAGCCAGGTCTACGGCGGGGGCGGCAACAATGGTGCCACCTACACGCACGACTTCATCGAGCTGTTCAATGCCGGCTCGGCGCCGGTCAGCCTCAATGGCTGGTCGGTGCAGTACGCCTCGTCTGGCGGCACCTCCTGGCAGAAGACGACCCTGGGCAACGTGACCTTGAACCCCGGCCAGTACTACCTGGTGCAGGAAGCCCAGGGCGCGGGCGGCAGCACGCCCTTGCCCGCGCCTGACGTGACGACCGTCAGCCCCAACTGGATCGCCCTGAGCGGCACGGCCGGCAAGGTCGCGCTGGTCAGTAACAACACCGCCTTGAGCAGCAGCGCCACGCCCACCAGCGCTGGCGTCGTCGACTACGTGGGCTTCGGCACCGCCGCCAGCGCCTTCGAAGGCGCCGGCCCCACCGCCACCCTGACGAATGCCACCGCGGCGATCCGCATCAACGCCGGTTGCACCGACACCAACAGCAACAGCGCCGACTTCAGCACGGGCGCGCCCACACCCCGCAACACCGCCAGCACCCTGAACGCCTGCAACGGCAACGGTGGTGGCAACCCAGGTGGCGGCAGCAACGGCGGCACCGTCAAGATCCACGACATCCAGGGCACGGGCCACACCAGCCCATTGGTCAATGCCGACGTGGTCACCACCGGCGTGGTCACCAAGGTCATCAACAACGGCTTCTACTTGCAAGACCCGGTGGGCGACAACAACCCGCTGACCTCGGACGGCATCCTGGTGTTCACCAGCACGGCACCCACGGTCAGCGCAGGCCAATCGGTGCAAGTCAGTGGCAAGGTCGTCGAATTCAACGTGGGCGCGGCCGGCAATGCCGAGACGGTGGCCCACACCGTGACCGAGATCACCGCGCCCACCATCACCGTGCTGGGCAGCGGCCAGAGCATCCTCCCCACGCCCATCACCCTGCCCGTGGCCAGCGATGCCGAGCTGGAAAGCCTGGAAGGCATGCTGGTCACCATCAACAGCCAGCTCACCGCCTCGCAGAACTACTTCCAGGGCCGCTACGGCCAGGTCACCTTGTCGGCCAACGGCCGCCTTGAGATCCCCACGAACCGCGTCCGACCCGGCTCTGGCGCACAGGCCCTGGCTGAGCAAAATGCACTGCGCAGCATCTTGCTGGACGATGGCACCTCAGTACAGAACCCCAGCCCCACGCCTTACTTCGCCGCCGACAACACCCTGCGCGCAGGCGACACGGTCGATGCCATCACCGGTGTGATCGACTACGGCTTGGCCACGGCCAGCAACACCGGCATCGCCGACTACAAGATCCACCCAACGCAACCGGTCACCTTCACCCGCGTCAATGAACGCACCACCGTGCCGGAAGCCGTGGGCGGCAACATCAAGGTGGCCAGCGCGAACGTGCTGAACTTCTTCACCACCTTCCTGGATGGCAACACCGCCGCCGGCCAGAGCGGACAAGGCTGCACCCTGGGTGGCGCGGTCTCGGCTTCGAACTGCCGGGGTGCCAACAACCTGGCCGAGTTCAACCGCCAGCGCGTCAAGATCGTCGAAGCCATCGCTGGCACCGGCGGCGACGTGGTCGGCCTGATGGAGATCCAGAACAACGTGCCCAACCCTGGTGGTTCGGGCGTCAACCCCGATGCGGCCGTCCAGAACCTGGTCACCGCCCTCAACGCCAAGCTGGGCGCCGGCACCTACGCCGTCGTGCCCGCTCCCGCAGCCGGCACGGGCACCGATGCGATCCGCGTGGCCCTGATCTACAAGCCTGCGAAGCTGAGCTTGTCGGGCACCGCGCTGTCCGACACCCACGCCATCAACAACCGCCCCCCGCTGGCCCAGAC
Source organism: Aquabacterium sp. CECT 9606 (assembly GCF_918741295.1). Taxonomy (GTDB): domain Bacteria; phylum Pseudomonadota; class Gammaproteobacteria; order Burkholderiales; family Burkholderiaceae_C; genus Aquabacterium. Next base: position 708,131 of record NZ_CAKKNB010000002.1, on the reverse strand, counting down.
CTTTGCCGCACCCAATGGCGAGAAGTTCTCGGTCGTGGTCAACCACCTGAAGTCCAAGGGCAGCTGCCCCAGCAGCGCTGCTGATCCTGATGCCGACCAGGGCGACCTGCAAGGCTGCTGGAACGACACGCGCGTGCAGCAAGCCGCCCGTCTGCGCAGCTTCGTGACCACCGTGCAGACCGCCAGCGGCAGCGACGACGCTCTCCTGATCGGCGACTTCAACGCCTACGCCCAGGAAGACCCGATCGAAGAGCTGACCAGCCACGGCTACGTGGACCAGATCGGCCGCTTCAACACCTTCGGCTACTCCTACGTGTTCGACGGCGCGGCCGGCCGCCTGGACCACGCCATCACCACGCCCTCGCTGTCCACCAAGGTGACCCGCGCCATCGAATGGCACATCAATGCGGACGAGCCTTCGGTGATCGACTACAACACCGAGTTCAAGCAACCCGCCTGCGCCGCCTGCGGCCCCGACTACTACAGCGCCTCGCCCTATCGCTCGTCCGACCATGACCCGGTCATCGTGGGCCTGAACCTGCTCAAATCAGTCAACGGCACACCGGGCCGCGACACCATCACCGGCACGGCCGGCGACGACGTCATCACCGGCGGCGAAGGCAGCGACACCATCACCACCGGCGCGGGCCGCGACGTGCTGGTCTACACCAGCCTGCGTGATGGCCTGGACACCGTCACCGACTTCACGCCGGGCAGCGACCGCATCGACCTGAGCAGCCTGCTGGCCTCGCTGGGCATCTCATCCGCTCAAGCCATCAGCGGCGGCTTCGTGCGCATCGTCGACAGCGGCACTGGCGTGCAAGTGCAGATCGACACGGATGGCAGCGCCGGCACCACCACCTCCAAGGCCCTGGTCGTGCTGCGTGGCGTGAGCGCCAGCCAGTTGCAGGCGGCCCGCGACCTGGCCCTGTGATTCACCGAAGTACCCAAGGAAACCATTCATGCACGCAAGCTACACACGCCTCGCCCGCACCGCCGTTCTGGTGGCCGGCTTGATGGCGGGCTCCCTGGCCCACGCCAACATTGCCAACGGCAACTTCTCGGCCGGCCTCGCCGGCTGGCAGACCTTCGGCGACGTGGCCGCGCTGAGCAGCAGCCCTGCCGGCCTGGCACTGCCCATCAGCAGCAGCACCTTGGTGTTGAGCACCGCCACCCTGGGCTTTGACGACTACCCGCTGACCAGCGGCCACTACAACGTGTCTGGCCAGGAAGCTGGCGCCATCGGCAGCGCTGGCGGCCTGGAAGACTTCGTGGGCGTGACCATCGGCTCGCTGCACCCGGACCCGGTCAACTTCACCAGCATCCTGGCGGAAGGCTCGGGCGCCCGTCAGAGCTTCACCGTGCAGGCCGGCGACACACTGAGCTTCACCTGGAACCTGCTGAGCGCCGACCGCGATTTCGCCGACCGCGCTTTCGTGGTCATCGACACCCACACAGTCAATGGCCTGCAGGTGCTGGCCCTGGGCGATGCGGCCCAGGCCACTCAGTCGGTCAACGGCAACGGCCAATTGCTGCAGACCGGATCGAACAGCTTCAGCCACACCTTCACGAGCGCCGGCACGGTGACCCTGTCGCTGGCGGTGGCCGACCTGGACGCGGCCGACCAGACCTCGCTGCTGACGGTGAACGACGTGGCGCTGACAGCGGCCGTGCCCGAGCCCAGCACCGCGGTGTTTGCCCTGCTGGGCTTGGCCGCTGGCGGCGTGTTCATGCGCCGCCGCCAAGGCGGCCCGGCCCAAACTTCATTCACGTGAAATGACGATTCAACTAAGGTAAACCCCTCATTCGCGGGGTTGCGAATCGGCGCATGCTGGGGTGCTCACGAACAGGAGGCCCCATGTTGACCATTGCACTGATGTCTTTCGCCATGATCACCGCCGTCAGCCACCTGGCTGCGCGCAACCGGCAGCGCATGGCCCGGCTGTCAAGGCAGCGGCGCCACTGAGCACCCAGGCGCGGCCGCAGCTGTCATAGTGCAGGCCCATGACCACCACGCACCTGCTCTACCTGCACGGCTTTCGCTCCTCTCCGCGCTCCACCAAGGCGCAACAGATGGCCGCCATCGTTGATGCCTTGAACGCCCCAGGCCAGAGCGTCACCTGGGCCTGCCCTCAGTTGCCACCATCCCCGGCGCAGGCCTGGGCCGACATCCAGACGCAGGTGGCCGACTGGCCCCGAGACAGCATGGCCGTGATGGGCTCGTCCCTCGGCGGCTTCTACGCCACGGTGCTGGCCGAGCAGTTGGGCTGCCGCGCGGTGCTCATCAACCCCGCCGTGGCGCCCGCCCGTGATCTGGCCCGCTACATTGGCGAGTTGAGCAATTTCCACGACCCGGACGCCAAGTTCTTCTTCCGCCCTGAGTTCATCGACGAATTCAAGGCCATCTCGCCCTACCCCATCACCCGGCCCGAACGCTATCTGCCCGTCATCGCCAAAGGCGACGAAGTGCTGGACTGGCGCGAAATGGTGGCGCACTACCCCGGCACGCGGCTGACGCTCCTGGAAGGCGGCGACCACGCCTTGACTGATTTCGCGCCCCAATTGCCTCAGGTTTTGTGGTTTCTGGGCCTGAGCCAGCAGCCGTAGGACAATACGCGCTGCCCTTCTTCCTACCGAACCCTCATTGATGTTTGCCCTTTTTGACGACGCCGGAAAATTCCAGGCTGGCCGTGTGATGTCCGAAGCCGACAGCTCGATGCAAATCGAGCTTGATTCGGGCAAGCGCGTGAAGGCGAAAACCGCCAACGTGCTGATCAAGTTCGCCAAGCCCAACCCGGCCGAGGTGCTGACGCAGGGCGCGGCCCAGGCGCTTGAGATCGACCTGGACCTGGTCTGGGAGGTCGCGCCGGAAGACGAGTTCGGCTTCGAAGACCTGGCCAAGGAATACTTCAGCGACAAGGCCGACGCCATCCAGCAGGCAGCCATGCTGTTCCGCCTGTACGACGCGCCGCACTATTTCCACCGCCGTGGCAAGGGGCGCTTTCGCAAGGCGCCGGAAGACATCCTCAAGCAAGCCTTGCTCGCCATCGAGCGCAAGAAGCAAGTCGCCGCCCAGATCGAATCGTGGACCGAAGACCTGGTCAAAGGCAGCTGCCCCGCGCCCATCCGCGAACAGCTCTACAAGATCCTCTTCAAGCCCGACAAAAATGGTGCCGAATACAAGGCCGTGGTCGAAGCCTCCAAGCGCTCGCAACGCGCACCGCTCGACCTGCTGAAAGACGCCGGCGCCATCGACAGCCCCTACCAGTTCCACTGGCGGCGCTTTTTGTTCGAGAACTTCCCCAAGGGCACCGGCTTCCCTGCGCTCGACGCGCCGCCCATCAAGGACGAGCTGCCTCTGGCGCCCGTGCAGGCCTTCTCGATCGACGATTCCAGCACCACCGAGATCGACGATGCCCTGTCGGTGCAAGGCCTGGGCAGCGGCACCGTCATCTACGGCATCCACATCGCCGCGCCGGGCCTGGCGATCGCGCCCGGCACGCCGGTCGATGTGGTGGCGCGCAACCGCATGTCCACCGTCTACATGCCCGGCCACAAGCTGACCATGCTGCCCGACGAGGTGGTGCAGCGCTACACCTTGCAAGAAGGCCGCCACTGCCCCGCCGTGTCGCTCTACGTCACGTACGACGAGGCCACGCTGGAAGTCAAAGGCAGCGAGACGCGCCTGGAAACCGTGCCCATCGCCGCCAACCTGCGCCACGACAAGCTCGACGGCATCGTCACCGAAGCCACGCTCAATGGCGAGGCCGAAGCAACGTACGCTTTCGGCCCCGAGCTGACCTTCGCCTTCCGCCTGGCCAAGCATTTGAAGGCCCAGCGCGAAGTCGTGCGCGGCAAGCCCGAGAACTTCAACCGCCCCGACTACACCTTCAAGCTGGTCGAACCCGACGGCAGCGAGAACACCACGGAAGACCGCCAGGAACCCAGCGGCACCGAGCAGGTCGTCATCGGCACACGCCAGCGCGGCTCGCCGCTCGACCTGATCGTCGCCGAGGCCATGATTTTGGCCAACAGTACCTGGGGCGGCTGGCTGAACGACTTCGGCCTGCCCGGCATCTACCGCAGCCAGGCCAGCCTGCAACCCGGCATCAAGGTGCGCATGGGCACCAAGGCCCTGCCGCACGCCGGCATGGGCGTGGCGCAGTACACCTGGGCCACCTCGCCGCTGCGCCGCTATGTCGACCTGGTCAACCAGTGGCAGATCATCGCCGTGGCCAAGCATGGCCGCACGGCCGCCCTGGTCGCACCCTTCAAGCCGAAGGATGCCGACCTGTTCTCGATCATCTCCAATTTTGATGCCGCCTACAGCACCTACAACGGCTTCCAGTCCAGCCTGGAACGCTATTGGACGCTGCGCTACCTGGGCCAGCAGAACATCACCGAACTCGATTGCGCCGTGATGATCAACGGCCTGGTCCGCGCCGACAACCTGCCTTTGGTGTTCCGAGCCATCGGCGCCGACAGCCTGCCGCGCAACGCCCGCGTGCGCGTGCGCGTGACAGGCGTCGATGAGCTGACCCTGGACGTGCACGCCAGCGTCGTCGCCCGCATTGATGAAACCGCCAGCGCGGCCACGGATCAGGGTGATGCCGAGGGTGATGAGGCCGACGAAGCACTGGACAATGCGGGACCGCTGACCCTGGCCATCGACGTGACCGATGCCGATGCGCCGCCCCCGGCCAGCCCCGAGGCCTGATCACTTCCTTCAACCCATCCCCATGCTGCAACGCCTGCGCGCGGCCCTGAGCCACCTCACCCTGCTGCACAAAACGCTGATCGTCTCCGTGGCGGTCCACGCGGTGCTGATCACCGTGCGCTTCGTCGACCCCGAAGGCTTCAACCGCGTCTTCAAGGACACGCCGCTGGAGGTGATCCTCGTCAACGCCGGCAGCGAGCAGCGGCCTGAGAAGGCGCAGGCGCTGGCGCAGCACAACCTGCAAGGCGGTGGCGAAGGCGAAGGCCGGGCCACCTCGCCCCTGCCACCCGCCTTTCAAACCGAGGTGGGCGAGGCGCTCGACGAATCGCAGCGCATGGTCGAGATGATGCAGGTCGAGCAGCAGCAACTGCTCACCCAGATCCAGAACGAGTTGTCGAGCCTGCCGCCACCCCAACCGCGCCAAAAGCTGGAAAGCGCCCAGAACCGCGCCGACGAAGAGCGCCGCCGTCAGCTCACCGAACTGCTGGCCGAGATCGACAAGCGCATCCGGGCCGAGAACTCGCGGCCCAAGAAGCGCTACCTCAGCCCCGCCACGCTGAGGTCGAGCGATGCGATGTACTACAGCCACTTCCGCACCATCATCGAGCGGGCTGGCACCGAGCACTTCCCCACCGGCAACAATGGCAAGAAACTGTATGGCGAGCTGGTCATGGAGGTGTGGATCGACCGCAAAGGCCAGGTCATCGAAGCCATCGTGACCCAAAGCTCGGGCAACAAGCAGCTGGACAAGCGTGCACAGTCCATCGTCAAGAAGGCCGGCCCCTTTGGCGCCGTGCCTTTGGAAGTGAGCCAGGGCCGCGATTTGCTGCTGGTGTCGTCCCGATTCCGTTTCACCCGCGACGCCTCCCTCGAAGCCTCGACCCAGGCCGTCATGCCCAACGGAGAAAGCGCCCCATGATTGACCGCTACGCCGTGGCCGGCAACCCGGTGGAGCACAGCCGCTCACCCACCATCCACCAGCAGTTCGCCCAACAGACGGGGCAGCACCTGGACTACGGGCGCCTGCTGTGCCCCCTGGATGGTTTCAAGGCCACCTTGCAAGCCTTTGCCGACCATGGCGCACGCGGCTGCAACGTCACCGTGCCTTTCAAGTTCGAAGCTTTCGAGATGGCCGCGCGCCGCACGCCTCGGGCAGAACTGGCGCAAGCGGCCAACACCCTGCGCTTTGACGCCCCCTCGGAAGGCGGCTGGCTGGCCGACAACACCGATGGCGTGGGCCTGGTGCGCGACATCACCGTCAACGCCGGCGTGGCCCTGAGCGGCCAGCGCGTGCTGTTGCTGGGCGCCGGCGGTGCCAGCGCGGGCGTGCTCGGGCCCTTGATCGAGGCGCGCCCCGCAGAGATCGTGCTGGCCAACCGCAGCTTTGACAAGGCCCAGGCCCTGGTTGACCGGCACGCCGATTGGGCCGCAGAACACCAGGTGCGCCTCACCGCCCGATCGCTGGACAACGCCGGCCAGGCCTACGACGTCTTCATCAACGGCACGGCGGCCAGCTTGTCAGGCGGTGGCGTGCCCGTGGGCCCCGGCGTGCTGCGCCCCGGCACCCTGGCCCTGGACATGATGTATGGCCCCGCCGCGCAGCCCTTCCTGCAATGGGCGCGCGACCACCACGCCCTGGCCCGCGATGGCCTGGGCATGCTGGTGGAGCAAGCCGCCGAAAGCTTCGCCGTGTGGCGTGGCATCCGGCCTGACACGGCCCCGGTGCTGGCGTCCTTGCGTGCTCAGCTTGACGCACCCCTCAACCGCACACCTTCCCCCTGATGCGACACTTTTGGCGGATCATCGTTTTGACCGTGCTGGGCGGTCTGTCCCTGCAACTCTACTTCGCGGCGCGCATCGCCCTGATGGCCGTGGTCGATCCGCAGTCCACCACCTTCCAGCGCAGCGAGGTGTTCCGGTTGGCCCGAGACAAGCACGAGGTGCTGTGGAGCCAGGAGTGGCGGCCCTATGCCGAGATCTCCGACAACCTCAAGCGCGCCGTGATCGCCTCAGAGGATGCCAACTTCGCGGACCACAGCGGCGTCGAATGGGATGCCCTGGAAAACGCCTGGAAACGCAACAACCAGGCCCAGGCCAAGATGGACAAGGCCCGCGCGCAAGCCCAGGCCCGCTATGAACGCGCGGTGGCTCGGGCCCAATCACGCGGACGCAAACCGCCTGAGGCGCCAGCGCGTGCCCTGAGCGCCACGCCCAAGGTCATCGGCGGCTCGACCATCACCCAGCAACTGGCCAAGAACCTGTTCTTGAGTGGCGAGCGCAACTTCCTGCGCAAAGGCCAGGAGTTTGTGATCACCTTCATGCTGGAAGGCCTGCTGAGCAAGGAGCGCATCCTGTGCATCTACCTCAACAATGTGGAATGGGGCGAAGGCATCTTTGGTGCACAGGCGGCCGCGCGCCATTATTTCCGGGTTGATGCCAGCCAGCTCAGTGCCACGCCCGCGGGCAGGTTGGCGGTGATGCTGCCGGCCCCCAAGCGCTTCGAGAAGAACCCCCATTCGGCCTATGTGTCGGGCCGGGGCGCCACCATCGCCGCGCGCTTGCAGGGCGTCGAGTTGCCCTGATCAGCGCCGCCGCAAGAATGGCAGCCAACGCGGCATCAGCCAGGCGTCCAGCGCCAGCCGGCCCGGCCCGAACAGCACCAAGGCCAAGCTCAGCACGGCCCACAGCACGTGGTCCTTCAAGCCCGCGACGCTGATGTCCGGGTAGCTGCAGGCCGCCACGGCATTCAGGAAGAACACGCCCAAGGCAGCAGGGCGGCTGAACAATCCCACGGCCAGCAACACCGAGAAGGCCAGTTCGCCCCCCGTGCCCAACCAGGCGGCCAACTCGGGTGGCAAAACCGGCACGTGGTATTCCTCGGCGAACAGGAAGAGCGTCGCGTCCCAATCCTGCAGCTTGGTCAGGCCCGATTTGAAAAACACGTCCAGCAGGTACAAGCGCGCAGCCAGCAGGGCCAGGGATTGCGCCCAAGGCTCGGCCCGCTGGGCCTGTTGCGCGGCTGGTTCGATCCAGCGTTCGATGAGAGAGGTCATGGCAAGCTCCTGATGATCTTGTTCATGAGTCGCCCGGACCGGCGAGTTCTTACACTCGGCCCATCGGGGGATCCTCGTCATCGTCGTGGCGCTGCGCGAAGGCGGCCATGGCCTGGCGCAAAAATCCCACCTGCCTTTTGAAGTTGCGGCAACCCACGCAGGTCCAGGTGTGGACCTCCAGGACGGTGCGCTCACCGGCCGTCAGCAGGCGGTCCTGCGACTCGGAGATCAGTCGGGTGGCTCGATCGCAATTCATCGACGTCCCTTCTTCTTTGGCGCATCGGCGGCGTCGAACCAACGCTGGCCCAGGCACTCTTGCAAGCGCAGGCGCGCCCGGTGCAGCATCACGAACAGGTTGGCCGAGGTGATTCCCACCGTCACGCAGATCTCGTCGGTTTCAAAGCCCATGAACTCGCGCATCATGAACACGCGCGAATGCTGGGCCGGCACGCCATCCAGGCAGGCCTCGAACACCAACCAGAACTGCTGTTGCGCCAGGCAGGCCTGCGGATCGTCCCAGGCGGTGGGACGGCTGTCTGCCAACCAGTGACCACGCTGGTCGAACAATTCATGGGTCGCGTCTTCTTCGTTTTCCTTGCACAGGCTGCTGGCGTCCACCATGCGCTGCTTGTGGCGCAAGACATCGGCTACTTTGTTTTTGAGGATGGCGAACACCCAGGTCTTGAGGGCGGCACGGCCCGCGAAGCGCTCGGCGCCCACCAAGGCACCGGCCAGGGCTTCCTGCACGGCATCTTCGGCCAGGTGCGCATCGCCCAGGTGCAGGTGGGCGAACTTCACCATCTGCTGCCGCAGCACGCTCAGGTAGCCCGAATCGAGCAGGTCGTCATCCGGGACTGCGGCGGCGGAAGTCATGGTGGGCGCAGGTCTGAAAACCCGAGGGGTGGCGTCAAACCACCACTTTACAAGCAGATCAGGTGTCCAGCACCTCGAAGTCAACCCCCAAGCGCTTCAAGAAGAACCCCCATTCGGCCTATCAGGCCTTGCGACTGGACCTTCGGCGCCGCACCAGCGCTGCCGCCACCAAGCAGGGCAGGCCACCGGCCAGTTCCATGAGCAGGATGTTGGCCTCGGGCACCGCACTGCTGATCGAACCACCACCCACATTGGTCGTCATGCGGTCCACGCTGGCATGGATATAGGTACCCAGGTTGTCCAGGCCACTGCCCACGAAGCCGAATTGGACAGGGCTGAACGACAAAGCACCTGCCTTGATGGCGGCGTTGGCGGACCACAGCGGCGGTTCACCGCGAGGAGAGCTGGGGATGTTTCCGGCGAAATGCCACGCATGGGCCACGCCCGGGGTTTGCGCATCGCCGCCCTGCAAGGCGCCGTAGCCATAACCCAGATCCAGCCCTCCCAGCCCGACCGTGATGCCATTGCCGATGAAGCCGAGTTGGTAGGTCAATCCGGCCTGCTTGAACTGGATGCTGCTGTCCCGGGCGTACGCGAATTGAGACCCCTCATCCGACACGGCATCCAGGTCGACCTTGAAGGTGGCCACGTAGTCCTGTCCAACCGCGAACTTCTCCCACAGATCGGCGAAACTGGGGTCCGCCGAGACGTCGATGCTGGTGATGTGCCCCTCGATCTTCCAGACGGCGGGATGACCCGCGTGAGCCAAACCACCCAGGCCCATGGCCAGGACCACCAGTGTGTTCTTGAACGCTGACATGCTCGCTGCCTCTCGGTGTGCATGCCCACGGCATGCGGCGCCTGCCAACTTCCAGGCCATTTCATTCTGCGAGAAATCGATGGCATTGTGTGTAAGCGTAAATCCCTGCCCAAGCCTGCACGCCAGAGCTCGGCTCAGTTTTCCAGCACCTCGAAGTCAACCTTGTCGCGCACGGCGCACGAAGGGCAAGACCAGTCGTCCGGGATCAGTGACCAGGCTGTGCCGGGCGGAAACCCCTCGTGGGGCTCGCCTTTGTCTTCGTCGTACACATGGTCGCAGTTGGGGCAGCGGTATCGCATAGTTTCACTCACGCCTGCTCAGGCACCGGCCTGCTGGCCAGCCTCATGGTAGCGCGCCAGCAACTCGGCGCGCTTGGAGGGCTGCAGGTTCATCAGGCTCATGTCGCCTTTGTAATGCGCCAGCACACGCTTGTTCATCACCGCAAACCACAGGGGTGGGATGTAGGCCAGCACGATCATGCCGGCATAGCCTGAAGGCAGTTGCGGGCTGTTGTCGAAGTGACGCAGGGACTGGTAATGCCGGGTGGGATTGGCATGGTGATCAGAGTGGCGCTGCAGGTGGTACAGGAACAGGTTGGTGACGATGTGGTTGCTGTTCCAGGAATGCTCGGGCTCGCAGCGCACAAAGCGGCCATCCTTGCCCTTCTGGCGCAGCAGGCCGTAATGCTCCAGGTAGTTCACCACCTCCAGCAATGAGAAACCATACACCGCCTGGATGATCAGGAAAGGCAGCACGGCCCAGCCCAGCACGGCCACCATCGCGCCGAACAGCACCACCGACATCGCCCAGGACTGCAAGTTCTCGTTCTGCCAGCTCCACACACTTTTGCCCAGGCGCCCCAGGCGCTCGGCCTCCAGTTGCCAGGCCGAGCGGAAGCTGCCAATCACGGTGCGGGGCAGGAAGGCATAGAACGACTCGCCAAAGCGCGAGCTGGCGGGGTCGTCTGGCGTGGCCACGTTCTTATGGTGTCCACGGTTGTGCTCGACAAAGAAGTGCCCATACAAGGTGGGTGCCAACGCGACGCGGGCCAGCCAGCGGTCGAACTTGGATTTTTTGTGGCCGAGCTCATGGGCTGTGTTGATGCCGATGCCATTGATGATGCCCACGCTCAGGCTCAGGCCCAGCAGGTGGTACCACGGCAGATCGTGGGTCACCGCCAGCCAGCCACCCAGGCAAAGCGTGGCCATCTGCATCGGCACGAAAGCGTAGGTGACCCAGCTGTAATAGCGGTCAGCCTCCAGTGCGGCCAAAGCCTCGGCGGGTGGGTTGTGGCGGTCTTCGCCAATGAGCCAGTCCAGTGCCGGGATCAGGCCATACAAGACCGCAAAGCCAATCCACAGCAACCAGGTCTGCTCGTACTTCCAGAAGCCCAGCAGGCCCGCGCCCGCGATCAGGGTGACGGCCGGGCTGAGCAGCCACAAGTAGCGTTTGGAATCGACCCAGGGGGTCGCAAGGGTGGTGGGCTGTTGCACGGTGAACTCCTGTGAGGATGAGCGCAGTGTCAAACGAAGCGACCTCGGCGTGAAGCGCCAGAAAGCCGCGTCACTTCACTGATACGCCGCCCACGAACCCACGTTAACCCTGAGCCTCACCAAGGCAGGTGGATCACACCAACTTGGCGGCGGATCACCACTTGCAGAACATGGCATGCTGACGCCATGGACCCACTCAGCCTGATCCTCGACGACATGCATTTCAACGGTGTCGTGTTCGCGTACACCGAGTTGACCGCGCCCTGGTCACTGCACATGCACACCCCAGGCCTGGCGGCCTTTCACACGGTGGGCGCTGGCCAATGCTGGCTGATCCGCGAGGGTGAAGAGCCTTTGCTGATGCAAACCGGCGATCTGCTGGTGCTGCCGGCCGGCAGTGCGCACAAGGTGCAGGACAAACCCCATACCATGGCGCAGACGGAAGACCTCCTGCCCCACCTGAGCACCTCCGACCTTGATGCGCTCAAGCTCGGTGGCGGTGGCCCCGTGTGCCGCCTGATCAGTGGGCATGCGCGCTTTGACATCGACATGGCCGCCCCCTTGATCGCGGCTTTGCCCCCCTTGATGCACCTGCGCGGCTTGGGCGAGGCACCGCCGCTGTGGCTGGGCATCGGGCTGCAGTTCCTGGCGCAGGAAGTGTCGGCCCGCCGGCCCGCGCAACAAGCCATCATCAACCGCCTGGGCGACATCCTCTTCATGGAATGCCTGCGGGACTACGTGGAATCGATCCCCGAGGATTCGGGCAACTGGCTGGCCGCCTTGAAGGACCGGGCCTTGTCGGTGGCCCTGGCCCAGATGCACCAGAACCCGCGCCACAACTGGACCGTGCCTGAGCTGGCGCAGCATGCCTGCCTGTCCCGATCAGCCTTCGCCGATCGCTTCAGCCAGGCCCTGGGCGAGCCGCCCTTGACCTACCTGACACGCCACCGCATGCGGCTGGCCGCGCGGCAACTGGGCAACCACGGCGGTTTGTCGATCAGCCGCGTGGCCGACCAGGTGGGCTACGCCTCGGAGGCGGCATTCAGCCAGGCCTTCAAGCGCGAATACGGGGTGTCGCCCTCGGTGTGGCGACAGCAGCGCAACCGCGCCCTGTCGCCCGAGGAGCCATCAGCGGCAGAGTGAGCCGGGGCCGCCCAGCAAGGCCGCGACCTTGCGCTTGGGCTTGATGAAACGCGACACGCTGCTGGTGCCGCCGGCCGGCGTGGCGCTCTTGTCTTCCCAGACAGGATCGGCGTTGGCGGCGGGCTCGTAGGGCTTGTTGAAGAATGGGTCGACGGGCTCGGACCGGCGGTAGGCCGGACGCACAGGACGCGCGGCGGAACGGCCCGCATCACGGTCACGCGACGAGACATCACGGTCGCCAAACGACGATGCCGGCGACGCGACCGATGAAGAAGGCTCGGAACGCTCTTCGCGGTCTTCGCTGTAACGCGATTCGCGGCGTGGACGCCGATCGTCTTGCAGCTCGAACGACTCGACCTCGATCTTCTTCTTGATCAGCTTCTCGATGTCGGCCATCAGACGTGTGTCGGATGACGTCACCAGTGACACGGCCAGGCCAGAGGCGCCTGCGCGGCCGGTGCGGCCGATGCGGTGCACGTAGTCTTCGGCGCCAAACGGGATGTCGAAGTTGAACACCGCCGGCAGGGCCGCGATGTCGATGCCGCGCGCGGCCACGTCGGTGGCCACCAGCAGTTCGATCTCACCGGCCTTGAAGGCGGCCAGCGCTTTCAGGCGTTCGTCTTGCGACTTGTCGCCGTGCAGGGCCGAGGTCTTCAGGCCATCGCGCTCGAACGAACGGGCCAGGCGGGACGCGCCCAGCTTGGAGTTCACAAAGACGATGCTCTGCGTGATGTTGCGTTCGCGCAGGATCTGGCGGATCACATTGCGCTTGTCGTCATCGGTGGTGCGGTAAAAGCGCTGCTCGACATTGGTCGCGGTTTCGTTCGGGCGGGCCGTCTCGACCAGGATCGGGTCTTGCAGGTAGCTTTGCGCCAGCTTCTTGATCTCGGGCGAGAAGGTCGCCGAGAACAACAGCGTCTGGCGCTGCTTGGGCAGGTAGCTCAGGATGCGCTGCAGATCGGGCAGGAAGCCGATGTCCAGCATGCGGTCGGCTTCGTCCAGCACCACGTATTCAACCTGACCGAGGTTGCAGTTCTTGGCCTCGATGTGGTCCAGCAGGCGGCCCGGGGTGGCGATCAGCACCTCGACGCCGGCTTTCAGCTCAACCGTTTGTTCTTTCATGTTCATGCCACCGAACACCACGGCCACGCGCAGATTGGTCTGCTTGGCGTAGTTGGTGACATTGGCGGCGACCTGCACGGCCAGCTCACGCGTGGGGGCCAGCACGATGGCGCGCACCGGGTGGCGGGCGGGCGACATGCTGGGGTTCTCGTGCTTGAGCATCTTCTGCAGCAGCGGGATCGAGAACGCGGCCGTCTTGCCGGTGCCGGTCTGGGCAGCGCCCATCACGTCACGGCCTTGCAGCACCAGGGGAATCGCCTTGGCCTGGATGGGCGTCATGGACAGGTAACCCTGCGTCACGATGGCGCGCAGCAGTTTCGGGTCCAGGGGCAGCGTGTCGAACCGTTGTGGCTCTTCGGGTGCCACCTCGGCGGGCAATGCGCTGGGGATGGAAGCGGCCTCTGCGGAAACTGTCTCTGGGACGGTCGAGGGCGTGGGCGGCAACTCAGCCGCAAGGGGGGTGTTTTGATTCATCAAGTCGAACATTATCCCCTCTGCGTACCCCCAGCGCAAGCCAGCGGCTAGAAGGTGTAACCCACGGTTCTCTGGATGCCCATGGTGCTGGCCTCAGCCGCTTCCAGAAGCTTGGCCAATGGACCCAATCCTTGATAGCGAGTACACACTTTGTGGGCGTGCGTCCAGACGCGGGGGATGTCAGCCAAATACCCCTGTTTACCGTCGCGCAAGGCCAGGCGGGCAAAGATGCCCAGCACTTTGAGGTGGCGCTGCAACCCCATCCAGTCCAGATCACGCCAGAAATCGCCGAAGTCGGCGGGCACAGGCAGGCCCTGTTTGCGGGCCCGCTCCCAGTAGCGCACAGCGTGGTCCAGCTGGGTTTCTTCATCCCAGAACACGTAGGCGTCGCGCAGCAGGGACACCAGGTCATAGGTCAGGGGGCCAACCACGGCGTCCTGGAAATCGATGACGCCAGGCCGGGCCTGGGTGTCGTCAACGTTCACCATGAGGTTGCGGCTGTGGTAATCACGGTGGACCAGCACCGTGGCTTGCCCCAGCACTTGCGACTTGATCAGGCCGAACGTCTTGGCCAGCATGGCCTGCTGGATTTCGTCAAGCTTCTGGCCGCGCAACTGCGTGAGGTACCAGTCGGGGAACAGGTCCATCTCGCGTTGCAGCAGGGCGTCGTCGTAAAGCGGCGTGCCTTCTGCGGGCTTGACCGCCTGCAGCAGCAGCAACTCGTCCAGGGCCGCCACATAGCGCGCCCGGCTGTCGGGGGTCTCCAGGTTGCCCACTTCCACGCCAGCGTTCAGCGTGGACAGCAGGGTGTGCTCGCCCAGGTCGGTCAGCAGCATGAAGCCTTGCGCTTCGTCCCAAGCCAGCACCTCGGGCACGTTCACGCCACCGGCATGCAGCAGGCGCGCGATCGACACGAAGGGGCGGCAATCTTCCTTGGCCGGTGGCGCGTCCATGACGATGAAAGACGCTGATGCACCCTGCGCGTCAACCCGGAAATAGCGGCGAAAGCTGGCATCGGCGCTGGCCGAACGCAAGGTCTCGGGCAACAGGCCGTGGGCGGGCACCAGCCCGTTCAACCATTGGTGAAACGCCGTTTGGCGATCGGCTTCAAGCCAGACAATGGAGTCAAAAGAAGGCATGGGTGTGAGCGCGTGAAATAATCCCCCGATTGTAGGCAAGGCCGCTGCCAAAGCGGCGCCCCTTTCACCCAGGACAGCGCCCGCCCCACACCGTGACCCGATCCACCGCCCGCCCCCTGTCCGCCCGCTGGACCCCGATTGCCCTGGCCGCCGCCCTGGTGGCTGCCCCGCTGGGTTTCTCAACCACCGCGCATGCGCAGGCGGCACCGGCGAACGCGCCCCCCGCTTCGGCGCCCGATCCGCTGCGCTTTTCCTTCAACCTGGACGTGCCCATTGCCGGCCCGGGCAACCCCGCCCTGCCGCTGTTTTTCGAAGCCGACCACCTGGAGGGCCAGCCCGACGACCGCATGCGGGCCACCGGCTCGGTGCGGCTCAAGCAAGGCGACCTGGTCGTGCGCGCGGACGAAGTCACCCACACCTACGCCGACAACACGGCCAAGGCGCTGGGCAATGTGCGCATCACCCGGCGCGGCGATTTCTACAGCGGCCCCGAGCTCACGCTCAAGCTGGACACGTTGGAAGGCGAGTTCATCAACCCCAACTACCGTTTCGCCCGCACCAACGCCGGCGGGCACGCCGATCTGGTGGAGTTCCTGGGCAACAACCGCCTGCGCGCCACCAACGCCACTTACAGCAGCTGCACCCCCGAGAACACGGCCGATGGCAGCCCGGGCGAGCCCGATTGGGTGCTGAGCACGCGCAAGGTGACGATGGACATCGACGCCAACGAGGGCCGCGCCGAAGGGGCCGTCATCCGTTTCCTGGGCGTGCCCATCCTGGGGGCGCCCGTGCTCACTTTCCCCTTGTCGGACGCGCGCAAATCCGGCTGGCTGCCGCCCAGTTTCGATGTGGACAACAAGAGCGGCTTCGAGCTGGCCGAGCCTTACTACTGGAACATCGCGCCCAACCAGGACGCCACCCTGACACCCACCCTGTCGACGCGACGGGGCGCGGGGCTGGACACCGAATACCGCTACCTGCTGCGCGGCGATTCGGGCACCCTGCACGCCTACATGCTGCCCCACGATGACGTGGCGGGCCGATCGCGCGGCCTGGTCGATTTCAGGCACCAGGGCGACCTGAACACCAGCGGCAACCCGACGGTGACCAACTACGAACTGCGCTGGCGCCGAGTCTCGGACGACGACTACTGGAAAGACTTCCCACGCAACCTGCCCTCGCTGACCCCGCGCCTGTACGACAGCCACGCCAGCATCGAACGCCAGCTCAACACGCGCAACTGGGGCCTGGGCAACAGTCAGACCTCGCTGTACGCCAATGTGCAGACCTGGCAAACGCTGCGCGACCTGTCGTCCACCGCCGACGCCGCCACCCAGGTGATCTCGCCCTACCGCCGCGAACCGCAGCTGGGTGTGCACAGCCGCAGCACCTCCGAGACCGGCTGGGCCTGGAGCATGACCGGCGAGTTCAACCGCTTCACCAATGAAGACCGCACCCGAATCAGCGGCGACCGCGTGCACGCCATCGCCAAGCTGGAGCGCCCCATGGGCGACAGCGGCATCGCCATCACGCCCCGGCTCACGCTGCACGCGGTCAGCTATTCGCTGGACCGCACCTTGGCGACGGGCCAGAAAGAAGCGTCCCGCTTCATCCCCACCTTCAGCATCGACAGCAGCGCCACGCTGGAGCGTCAGGCCAACTATTTCGGGCAGGACCTGATCCAGACCCTCGAGCCGCGGGTGGAGTATGTCTACACGCCCTACCGCAACCAGTCGGACCTGCCCTTGTTCGACAGCGCGCCGCGTGACTTCAACCAATACTCCAGCTTCGACGAGAACGCCTTCACAGGCGTGGACCGGATCTCCGACGCCAACAAGGTCAACCTGGGCCTGACCACCAGGCTGGTGAACCCGCTGACTGGCGCCGAAGCCCTGCGCCTGGGCGTGGTGCAAGGCGTGCTGTTCTCCACCCAGCGCATCACCCCCAATGACGAGGCCCCCGTCCGGCAAAAGCTGTCGGACCTGCTGGTGCTGGGTTCCACCACCGTGGCACCCCACTGGACCTTGGGCGGCACCGCGCAGTTCAGCGCGCAAGGGCACCGCAACGAACGCTCGGTGATCGGTGTGCGCTATTCGCCCGGTGCCTGGCGCACCATCAGCGCCGACTACCGCTACACCCGCGACAGCAGCGAACAACTCGCGATTGGCTGGCAATGGCCCATCTTTGGCAAGAAGCCACCGATGGACGACTCCATGGCCCGCCAGGCCATCGCCCAGACCACCGCCCTCAACTTCGACAAGCCCACCTCAGGCGGGTCCAGCTGCAAAGGCACCTGGTATTCCGTGGGCCGACTCAACTACAGCTTGCGTGACAGCCGTTTCGCCGACACCCTGTACGGTTTCGAATACGACGCTGGCTGCTGGATCGGCCGGATCGTGGCCGAACGCCTGTCGGTGGGCCGCGACCAGGCCAGTACCCGTTTCATGTTCCAACTCGAATTGGTCGGCCTGTCTCGCCTGGGTTCCAGCCCGCTGCGCGCCTTGAAGGACAATATCCCTGGCTACCGGCTGCTGCGCGAAGACAACAGTGTGCTGACGGCCCCGAGCTCCTTGCCCACCTCCTCTGATGACTGACCACTCCACGCACCCCTTCCGCACAGCCCCCCGCCAGCCCCGTCGCCACCGGCTTGTTCCAGGGCTGTGCCTGGCCTTGGCCCTGCTGACGGCCGGCTCCCAAACCCAGGCCCAGGGATTCAAGCGCAGCGACGCCCCCTCGGTGTCGCCCCGCATCTTGGGCAACCGGGGCCTGAGTACCGAGCTCAAGCTGGCTGGCGTGCAAAGCACCGCCGACTACATCGTGGCCGTGGTCAACCAGGAGCCCATCACCCACCTGGAAGTGGAAAAACGCGTCAGCCGCATCCAGGAGTCGGCCCCCGCTGGCGCCCGTCTGCCATCGGGCGAGGCACTGCGCCAACAGGTGCTGGATGCCCTCATCAACGAGAAGGTGCAGTTGTCGTTCGCCAGAACCTCCGGCATGGATGTGCCCGAGGCCGAACTGGACGCGGCGATCGAAAACATCGCCACGCAGAACAAGATCACCGTGGCCGACCTGAAAGACCGCATGCGCGCCGACGGCCTGGATTACCAGCGTTACCGCGACAGCCTGCGCGAGCAGATCCTGCTGGAGCGGGTGCGTCAGCGCGAAGTCAACGCGCGCATCCAGGTCAGCGATGCCGATGTGGCCGAGTTCTACGCCAAGGGCGCCGAGGGCCTGGGCGAGACTTCCTACAACATCGCTCACCTGCTGATCGCCGTGCCCGAAGGCAGCAGCCCGACCCAGGTGCAGGCCCTTCAAGCCAAGGCCCTGGAGCTGCAACAGCGCGCCAGCAAGGGCGAGAACTTCGCGCAACTGGTCAAGGCCAATTCGGCCGACACCAACACGCGCGACCAAGGTGGCACCGTGGGCATGCGCCCGGCCAGCCGCCTGCCCGACCTGTTCGTCGATGCCGTCAAAAACCTGCCAGTGGGCAAAGTGGCCCCCTTGGTCCGCTCAGGCGCCGGCTTCCACGTGGTCAAGCTGATCGAGCGTGAAAACTCGGGCAAGGCCACCTACACCCAGCAACGGGCCCGCCACATCCTGATCCGCACCACGCCGCAGCTCGACGCCCGGGCCGCTGCCAAGCGCATGGACGACATCCGCAAGCAGATCGTGGGCGGACAGGCCAGCTTCGCCCAGATGGCCCGCCAGTACTCTGAAGACGGCAGCGCCATGCGCGGTGGCGACCTGGGCTGGACAGCGCCCGGCCAGTTCGTGCCCGAGTTCGAGAAAGCCTTGCTGGCCCTGCAACCCGGCCAGGTCTCCGAGCCCGTGGTGACCCGCTTTGGCGTGCACTTGATCCAGCTGATCGAGCGCAAGGAAGTCGAGTTGAGCGAACAGCAAAAGAAGGAAGCAGCCCGCAGCGTGCTGCGCGAACAGCAGTTCGAAGCCGCCTACGAAGAGTGGGCCAAGGAACTGCGCGCGGCCGCTTACGTGGAATTGCGCGATGCCCCCTGATCGCAAGAGCAGCCACAAGGGCCACTTCGCGCGCAAGCGCTTTGGCCAGCACTTCCTGGCCGATGTCGGCGTGATCGAAGACATCGTGCGCGCCATCAAGCCCAAGCCCGGCCAGGCCCTGGTTGAAATCGGCCCCGGCCTGGGCGCCATGACGGACCCGGTCGTGGCCGAGTGCGAACACCTCACCGTGATCGAACTGGACCGTGACCTGGTGCAGCGCCTGCGACAGCGCCCCGAGCTCACCGTCATCGAGTCTGACGTGCTCAAGGTCGATTTTGGGGCGCTGGCATTGGAACGCGCGCCGCGAAAGCTGCGCGTGATCGGCAACCTGCCGTACAACATCTCCACGCCGATCCTGTTCCACCTGCTGCCCTGGGCCGACCACGTGGAAGACCAGCACTTCATGCTGCAAAAGGAAGTCGTGGACCGCATGGTGGCCGGGCCAGGGTGCAAGGACTACGGCCGACTGAGTGTGATGCTGCAGTGGCGTTACCACATGGAATCGGTGGTGGACGTGCCGCCCACCGCCTTTGACCCGCCGCCCCGCGTGGATTCAGCGGTGGTGCGCATGGTGCCCTTGCCGCCCCCGGAAGGCATCAACCAGAAGCTGTTGGGCGAGATCGTGACCGTGGCGTTTTCTCAGCGGCGCAAACTGCTGCGCCACACGCTGGGCGCCTGGCTGACCACGCGCGGCGTCGACGTTGACTTCAACGTCACCCGCCGCGCCGAAGAGGTGCCCGTGGCCGAGTACCTGGCCTTGGCCAAACACTGTCAGGCCTGAACGGCCTGACAGTGTTCAGCGTTCGTCGTTGTCACCGCTGCGGCGACGGCGCATCAACGTGCCAATCGCCCCCAGCCCGGCAAGCGCCAAGGCATAGCTTTGCGGCTCCGGCACGGGCGACAGGTACCAGTTCACAGAGTACAAGCCTGAGCCGCTGCCAGCCACTTGGAAACTGTAGTCGTTGCCTGCCGCCAAGCTCAAGCCCGAGAAACTGATGCCCGGCCCAGCCAACAGAGTGCCCCCTTTGTAGATGGACAGCGACAAGGATCCCGCGGCCGGGATGATGTAGCCCAGGTTCAGCGTCTGACCCTGCACGGCAAATGCGGCCATGGTGGGCGCCGACAGTGAGAAGCCGATGGTGTCGTTGAACGAGAACTGGCCCAGAAACATCGCACTGCCTGGACTCACCTGCGCTTGCAGGTCACCAATCGAAGTGGTGAAGGCATGGGCGGAAGAACACACTGCCAGGGCCGCCATCGCGCCCACCACCGTTGACCGGATTCGCACTGGAACTTTGAGAGTTGTTGTCATGACAGACCCCTTTGAAGACGACGGACCAAACTACAGTGCTAACCCTTAGGCATGAAGTGTGCCAAGCGCCCGGGGGCCCTTGAGCCCTGAAAGGGGCCCGATGCGCACTGCGATGGCACACCTGCTCCCCAAATGGCGCCCACTCCGCACCACCTGCGTTCAGGCGCTCGCCCAAAGCTGTGCGGTCCGCGCCGATACACTGCACCCATGAAGCGCTTTTTAGTGGGTGGTGCCGTTCGCGATCGTCTCCTGGGCCGGCCTGCCGGCGACCGGGACTGGGTGGTGGTGGGCGCCAGCCCCGATGAATTGGTCAAGCTGGGCTACACCCCGGTGGGCCGCGATTTCCCCGTGTTTCTGCACCCTGAGACCAAAGAAGAATGCGCGCTGGCCCGCACCGAGCGCAAGACCGCGCCAGGCTACCGGGGCTTCGTCGTCCACGCCGCCCCGGATGTCACGCTCGAAGAAGACTTGGCCCGGCGAGACCTGACCATCAACGCCATCGCCCAGGACGAATCCGGGCAGTTGACGGACCCTCACGGTGGTCAACGCGATCTGAATGACAAGGTGCTGCGCCACGTCTCGCCCGCCTTTTCCGAAGACCCGGTGCGCATCCTGCGCCTGGCCCGCTTTGCCGCTCGCTTTGACGACTTCACCGTGGCCCCCGAAACCCTGGCCCTGATGCGGGACATGGCTGAGGCGGGCGAGGTGGACCACCTTGTTCCCGAGCGCGTGTGGCAGGAATTGTCGCGCGGGCTGATGGAAAGCAAGCCTTCGCGCATGTTCGAGGTGCTGCGTGACTGTGGCGCATTGGCCCGCTTGCTGCCTGAAGTGGAGCGCCTGTGGGGCGTGCCGCAGCGCGCCGACCACCACCCCGAGGTCGACACCGGCGTGCACCTGATGATGGTGCTGGACATGAGCGCCCGCCTGAACGCCGACCTGCCTGTGCGCTACGCCTGCCTGTGCCACGACTTGGGCAAGGGCACCACGCCCGAACACGTGCTGCCACGCCACATCGGGCACGAGGAGCGCAGCGCCCGGCTGCTCAAAGGCATGAGCGAACGCCTGCGTGCCCCTGTGGATTGCCGCGAGCTGGCCGACGTGGTGGCGCGCGAGCACGGCAACATCCACCGCAGCGGGGATCTGAAAGCGGCGCCCACCGTGCGGCTGCTGGAACGCTGCGATGCCATCCGCAAGCCCCAGCGGTTCAAGCAAGTGTTGCTGGCCTGCGAGTGCGATGCACGCGGCCGCTTGGGGATGGACGAGCAGCCTTACCCTCAGGCCGTGCGCCTGCAGGCGGCACTGGACATCGCTCTGAGCGTGGACACGGCCAAGGTGGCCAAAAAATGCATGGAGGCGGGCAAGCAGGGACCGGCCGTTGGCAAGGCGATCCAGGATGCGCGCGTCACGGCCATCGAGATCGCGTGGGCGAAATCCCGGGCTGAAAACGACCAATGATTCGGTGCGCCATGGACTCAAGGCGCCCTGCACATTCGCAGGGCGCCTTGGAGTTCACTGGACTTCGGTACGACTGACTATCTAAGCAACGTAGAGATCAGTCCGCCTGCTTGCGCAGGAAAGCGGGGATCTCGATCTCGTCCATGCCATTGCTGGCCAGGGCATCCACCTTCGCAGCCGCCTGGGTGCGACCCGAGCGCCACACGCTGGGCGTGTTCAGACCGCTGAAGTCGTTGTGGCCCGAGGTGGCGCCCATGCCCAGGCCGGACGAGCCACCATGCACCTGGTGGTTCAGCACCGGCAGGTTGTCCGTGCCCGTGCGGGCAAAGACCTGGCCATGCGCTTGCGCGGCGCTGTGCACCACCGACATCGGCGCCTGCTGGCGGCGGCCGGCGCTCAGGCCCGTGGCGATCACGGTCACGCGCAGTTGGTCGCCCAGGCTTTCGTCGTAGGCGGTGCCGTAGATGACATGGGCCTCTTCCGCGGCATAGCGGCGGATGGTGTTCATGGCATTGCGCGATTCACTCAGCTTGAAGTTGCTCTTGCCCGCGGCAATCAGCACCAGCACGCCACGCGCGCCCGACAGGTCGATGCCTTCCAGCAGTGGGCAGGCCACGGCCGATTCAGCCGCCTTGGTGGCGCGGTCCGGACCCGACGCGGTGGCCGTGCCCATCATGGCCTTGCCAGGCTCGCTCATCACCGTCTTGACGTCTTCGAAGTCGACGTTGACCAGGCCGGGAATGTGGATGATGTCGCTGATGCCGCCGACGGCGTTCTTCAGCACATCGTTGGCCTGCTTGAAGGCTTCTTCCTGGGTGATGTCATCGCCCAGGACTTCCAGCAGCTTCTCGTTCAGCACCACGATCAACGAGTCGACGTTGGCTTCCAGCTCGGCCAGGCCAGCGTCGGCCTGCTTCATGCGGCGGCCACCTTCGAACTCGAAAGGCTTGGTCACCACACCAACGGTGAGGATGCCCATCTCCTTGGCCACGCGCGCGATCACAGGCGCCGCGCCCGTGCCCGTGCCACCGCCCATGCCGGCGGTGATGAAGACCATGTGCGCGCCATCGAGGGCAGTGCGGATCTGGTCCACGGCTTCTTCAGCCGCCACGCGTCCGGCTTCCGGCTTGGAGCCGGCGCCCAGGCCACTGTTGCCCAGCTGCATCTGCATGTCCGCGCTGGAGCGGTTCAATGCCTGTGCATCCGTGTTGGCGCAGATGAACTGCACACCCTGAACACCCTGGGCGATCATGTGGTCGACCGCGTTGCCGCCGCCACCACCCACCCCGATCACCTTGATCTGGGTTCCCAGGTCGAAGTTTTCAATCATTTCGATTGCCATGTCGTACCTCCAAATATTTCAAGCAGTTGCCAGTGAATAAGAAAAGTCGAGCCAGTGAAGCTCTTCAGAAATTACCAATGAACCAATCACGCACGCGTCCGAACAAGGTCGTGACCGACCCTGCCTTCTGCGCCGCTTTCATCCCGCGCGTTCGCGCGAGTCTTGCCTCTTCGAGCAAGCCCATGACGGTGGCCGAGCGCGGGCTGGCCACCATGTCGTGCAGTGCACCCGAGTACAAGGGGATGCCCTTGCGCACGGGTTTCAAGAAGATGTCTTCGGCCAGCTCCACCATGCCCGGCATGACCGCCGAGCCGCCGGTGAGCACGATGCCCGATGACAGCAGTTCCTCGTATCCAGACTCGCGGATCAC
Source organism: Aquabacterium sp. CECT 9606 (assembly GCF_918741295.1). GTDB lineage: Bacteria > Pseudomonadota > Gammaproteobacteria > Burkholderiales > Burkholderiaceae_C > Aquabacterium. The sequence continues at coordinate 684,804 of NZ_CAKKNB010000002.1, read as the reverse complement.
CTGGTGGACCAGCGAGAAAATCTCCTCCACCCGCGGCTCGATCACGCCGGCCAAAGCCTGGCGCGAGAGCATGCGCGGGGCGCGGTCGCCCAGGCCGGGCACCTCGACCTGTTCGTTCGGATCGGCCAGCATCTGCTTGGCCACGCCGTGGTCGACCTTGATGTCTTCAGCGTCTTTCGTGGGCGTGCGCAGGGCCATCGCGATGTCGCTGGTGATCAGGTCGCCAGCGATGGGGATGACGGCGGTGTGGCGCACCGAGCCATCGGTGAAGATGGACACGTCGGTGGTGCCGGCGCCAATGTCGATCAGGGCCACGCCCAGTGATTTTTCGTCTTCGGTCAGCACGGCGGCGCTGGACGCGCTGGGATTGAGCACCAGTTGCTCGGCTTCCAGGCCGCAGCGGCGCACGCACTTGACGATGTTCTCGGCCGCGCTTTGCGCACCGGTCACGATGTGGACCTTGACTTCCAGGCGGCCACCGCTCATGCCGATGGGCTCTTTCACCTCGTGTCCATCGATGATGAACTCTTGCGGCTCGACCAGCAGCAAGCGCTGATCATTAGGGATGTTGATGGCTTTGGCGGTTTCCACCACGCGCTGCACGTCGATGGGCGCCACTTCCTTGTCACGCACGATGACCATGCCGGTGCTGTTCTGGCCACGGATGTGGCTGCCGGTGATGCCGGTCCAGACGCGGCTGATCTTGCAGTCGGCCATCAGTTCGGCTTCTTTCAAAGCCTGCTGGATGGACTGCACCGTGGCGTCGATGTTGACGACCACGCCGCGCTTGAGGCCATGGCTGGGCGCCACGCCCAGACCGGCCAGACGCAGCTCGCCACCGGGCATGACTTCGGCCACCACCGCCATCACTTTGGCGGTGCCGATGTCGAGTCCGACAACCAGATCCTTGTATTCCTTGGGCATGGTGTGTGCTGTGTTCGGTTAACGTTGTGGTTGCTGCTGCTGTTGGCGTTGGCGCGCGGCCCAGGCCGCGTTTTGTGCCGCCAGCTTGGCCTTGAGCGCCGCCTTGCTGGCCGCCTCCTGCAGGGTGGACACGCCGCGCAGCTTGACGGCGTAGCCTTCGGGATAACGCAGGTCGGCCTGCTGCAATGGGGCGGGGTATTGGCGGTGCAGTTCGGGCACCGTGCGCACGAAACGCTCCAGGCGCTCGGCCACTTCATCCTCGGTGCCACGGCCCAATTCGATGTCGGCGCCGCTGTCCAGCTCCAGGCTCCACGAGCCGCGGTCGGTCAGGCGCAGGGTCTCGATCTCGCCTTGCAGTGGCGCCACCAGCGGTTGCAGGCGGCGCAGCATGTCCAGCATCACACGGGCCTGGTCGGGCGCGGGGTGGGCCGGGGCCGACAAGGTGGGCAAGGGCTCGTCCTCCACGTCGCCCAGGTTGGCGTCGAAGACCTCGCCAAAGGTGTTGACCAGTTGATCATCGCGGTCTTCGTGACGCCAATAAGCGGCAGGGCGGTGTTCTTCCAGGGTCACGCGCAACTGGTTGGGCCACACCCGGCGCACCACCGCACGGCGCACCCAGGGCACGGCTTCAAAGGCATCGCGGGCCTTGAACAAGTCTTGGTTGAAGAAGCCGCCGCTGAGGTGGGGCAAGGCGTTGGCGCGCACCGTGGCCAGGTTATTGCGCTGCAGCTCGCCATCGATCTGCAGTTGGTTGATGTTGAAGAAGGGCAGGCGCGACAGCTTGACCAGGCCGGAAGCCAGCACCACGGCCAGCGCCAACCCTGCCAGCGCGGCGGTCGCGGCATTCATCCAGCGGATGTCTTGCGGCATCTCGCTGGTGTGGGGGTTGAGGGCGGCGTTGGCCAACATGGTCAGGTCTTGGTCTTCAGCGGGCGGAATCCAGCGTGGCCGAGGCCAGCAGGGTCAGGCAAAGTTGTTCGTAGCTCAGGCCGGCCGCCTGGGCCGACATCGGCACGAGGGAGTGGCTGGTCATGCCGGGCGAGGTGTTGATCTCGAGCAGGAAGGGCTGGCGGTCGGTGTGGCGGATCATCACGTCGGCGCGCGCCCAGCCCCGGCAACCCAGGGTCTTGAAGGCGCGCAAGACCTGGTGGCGGATCTCGACTTCTTCGTCCGCGCCAAGCTGGCTGGGGCAAAGGTATTTCACTTCGTCGGTGAAATACTTGTTCTGGTAGTCGTAATTGCCACCCGGCGCCACGATGCGGATCACTGGCAGCGCCTGGGCCTGGCCTTGCACGAACAGCACCGGGCAGGTGGTTTCTTCGCCTTCGATGAACTGCTCGCACAGCACTTCGGGGTCGTGTTGAGCGGCGGCAGCGTAGGCGGCAGCGCACTGCCCAGGGTCGGTCACCTTGGTCAAGCCGATGGACGAACCTTCCCGCGAAGGTTTGACGATCATGGGCGCGCCCAGCACGGCCAGTGCTTGCGAACATTCTTCGGCACTGGAGACCATGCGCCAGTCGGGCGTGGGCAAGCCTTCGAAGCGCCAGATGCGCTTGGTCATGATCTTGTCCATGGCGATGCTGGAGGCCATCACGCCGGAGCCGGTGTAAGGGATGCCGAGCAACTCAAGTGCGCCCTGCACCGTGCCATCTTCACCACCGCGCCCGTGCAGGGCGATGAAGCAACGGTCAAAGCCCTCGGCCTTCAGGTCTTGCAAAGGCCGCTTGGCAGGGTCAAAGGCGTGCGCGTCCACACCTTGCGATTGCAAGGCCTTGAGCACGCCCGAGCCGGACATGATGGAGATGTCGCGCTCGGCCGAGGTGCCGCCGAACAACACGGCGACCTTGCCCAGCGACTTGACGTCGATGGTGGGGGTGGGCAGGCTCATCAGGCTCATGTCGTCTTCCTCAATCCTTCAGCAGTTCAACGACCTTGGCCGGCACGCCGCCCATGGAGCCCGCGCCCATGCAGATCACCACATCACCGCCGCGCGTGCTTTGCGCGATGGCGGCGGGCAACTCGGCCATGTCGTCGATGAACTGGGGTTCGACCTTGCCGGCCACGCGCACGGCGCGGGTCAAGGCGCGGCCATCGGCGGCCACGATGGGTTGCTCGCCAGCGGCATAGACCTCGGTCAGCAGGACGGCGTCGGCCGTGCCCAGCACTTTGACGAAGTCTTCGAAGCAATCGCGCGTGCGGGTGTAGCGGTGTGGCTGGAAAGCCAGCACCAGGCGCTGGCCGGGGAAGGCCCCGCGCGCGGCGCTGATCACAGCGGCCATCTCGACCGGGTGGTGGCCGTAGTCGTCGATCAAGGTGAACTGGCCACCATCGGCAGCGCGCCAGTCGCCATAGCGCTGGAAGCGGCGGCCCACACCGGTGAACTCGGACAAGGCCTTGGCGATGGGCTCGTCGGGCAGCTCGATCTCGGTGGCCACGGCGATGGCTGCCAGGGCGTTGAGCACGTTGTGCACGCCAGGCAGGTTCAAGGTCACGGGCAGATCAGGCATGACAGTGCCGTTGCGGCGCTGCACGGTGAAGCGCATCTGCCCGCCAGGCAAGGCCTCGACATCGACCGCGCGCACTTGTGCGTCTTCGCCGAAGCCATAGCTGATGACGGGGCGAGAGATCAGCGGGATGATCGAGCGCACACCCGGATCATCGGCACACAGGATGGCCGCGCCGTAGAAAGGCATGCGGTGCAGGAAGTCGACGAAGGCCTGCTTCAGCTTGGCGAAGTCATGGCCATACGTGTCCATGTGGTCGGCGTCGATGTTGGTGACGACCGACAGGATGGGCAGCAGGTTCAGGAAAGAGGCGTCTGATTCGTCGGCCTCGACCACGATGTAGTCGCCCTTGCCCAGAGCCGAGTTGGCGCCGGCGCTGTTCAGCTTGCCGCCGATCACGAAGGTCGGGTCGACCCCGGCCTCGGCCAGGATGCAGGTGACCAGCGAGGTGGTCGTGGTCTTGCCGTGCGTGCCGGCAATCGCAATGCCGCGCTTGAGGCGCATCAGCTCGGCCAGCATCACCGCGCGCGGCACCACGGGGATGCGTTTGGCGCGCGCGGCGATGACTTCGGGGTTGTCGCCCTTCACGGCGGTCGACGTGACCACGGCTTCGGCGCCCACCACGTGCTCGGCATCGTGCCCGATGAACACCTTGATGCCGAGGGAGGCCAGACGGCGCGAAGTGGCGCTGTCGCTCTGATCGGAGCCCGACACCGTGTAGCCCAGGTTGTGCAGGATCTCGGCAATGCCGCTCATGCCTGCCCCGCCAACGCCAACGAAGTGGATGTGTTTGACGGCGTGCTTCATGCGGACGCCCTTTTCTTCGAACTGGTGGTCACAAGTTTCTCGATTTCATTGGCGACGGCGGCAGCGGCGTTCGGTCGGGCCAGGGCCCGGGCCCGGGTGGCCATGTCCTGCAGGCCTTGGCGTGTCAAGGCCTGCAGGTGCTGGGCCAGGGAGTCGGCCGTCAGCTCGGATTGCGGCAAGTGCACGGCCGCGCCATGCTCGGCCATGTAGGCGGCGTTGTCGCGTTGGTGCGAGGTGGTCGACACCACCAGTGGCACCAGGATGCTGGCCACGCCCGCGGCGCACAACTCGCTCACGGTGATGGCGCCAGCGCGGCACACCAGCACATCGCATTCGGCCAGCCGCTGCGCCATGTTGTTGATGAAGGGCACGACCTCGACGTCGCGCACGGTGTCGATGCCCAAAGCCGCGTAGTCGGCCTTGACGTCGTCGAAGTTGGCCATGCCGGTCTGGTGCGTGACCTTGGGGCGTTGATCGGCCGGGATCTTGGCCAGCGCTTGCGGCAGCACCTTGTTGAGCGTGACCGCACCCAGGCTGCCGCCGACCATCAGCACGCGCAACGGGCCGGCGCGGCCCCGGAAACGTTCGGCCGGCACGGGGATGGCTTCGATCTCCGCGCGCACGGGATTGCCGGTGACGCGCGCCAGCTTGGTCGAGTTGGCAGCCGGGCCATCGAAACCGAAGGCGACGATGTCGGCCACGGGCAGCAAGGCACGGTTGCTCATCAGCATGGCCGCGTCGGCGTTGACCAGCACCAGAGGCAAGCCGCGCGCCGACGCCATCATGCCGCCAGGGAAGCACACATAGCCGCCCATGCCCAGCACGGCATCGGCCTGGCGCTTGCCCAGGATGTTGAAACATTCGGCGAAGGCCTTGAGCAGGCGCATGCCGCCAGTCATGGTGTGCAGCATGCCTTTGCCGCGCAAGCCGTTGAAAGCGATGGTGTCGAGCGGGATGCCGGTGGGCGGCACCAGGCGGTTTTCCATGCCGCCTTCTGTGCCCAGCCAACTGACGGTCCAGCCACGTTGCTGCAACTCCTTGGCCACCGCCAGGCCGGGCATGATGTGCCCACCCGTGCCGGCCGCCATGATCACGAGGTGGCTCATGCGCGGCCTCCGCGCATCAACTGCCTGTTTTCGATGTCCACCCGCAGCACGATCGCGAGCGCGATGCAATTGAGCATCACGCCCGAACCACCGTAGCTCATCAACGGCAAGGTCAGGCCCTTGGTGGGCAACACACCCAGGTTCACGCCCATGTTGATGAAGGCCTGGCCACCCATCCACACGCCCACGCCCTGCGCCACCAGGCCCGAGAACACCCGGTCAAGCGCGATGGCTTGGCGGCCGATGTGGAACAGGCGGCGCACCAGCCAGAAGAAGGCGCCGATGACGATGGCCACCCCCACGAAGCCCAGCTCTTCGCCGATCACGGCCAACAGGAAATCGGTGTGGGCTTCGGGCAGGTAGTGCAGCTTTTCAAGGCTGGAACCCAGGCCTTCGCCGAAGATCTCGCCACGTCCGAAGGCGATCAGGGAGTGCGTCAACTGGTAGGCCTTGCCCAGGGCATTCTTCTCGTCCCACGGGTCCAGGTAAGCAAAGATGCGCTCGCGGCGCCAAGGGCTGAGCGACACCATCAGCGTGAAGGCGCCGATCAGCACGGCCGTGATCAGGAAGAACATGCGCCCGTTGACACCGCCCAGGAAGAGGATGCTCATGGCGATCACGGCGATCACCATGAAGGCGCCCATGTCAGGTTCGGCCAGCAGCAGCAAGCCCACCACAGCCACGGCCACCGCCATCGGCGCCACGGCGCGGAAGAAGCGCTCTTTCACTTCCATCTTGCGGACCATGTAGTCGGCCGCGTACAGCGTGATGGCCAGCTTGGCCAGTTCAGACGGCTGGAAGTTCATGATGCCCAATGGCAACCAGCGGCGCGCGCCGTTGACGCCCTTGCCCACGTGCGGGATCAGTACCAGCATCAGCAGCAGCAGCGACAGCACGAACAACCAGGGCGCCACGCGCTCCCAGGTCGACAGCGGGATCTGCGTGACCACGGCCCCGACCATGATCGACAGGATCAGGAAGAACAGGTGCCGGTTGAAGAAATAGGTGGGCGTGTACTTGGCGAACTTGGGGCTGTCGGGCAAGGCGATCGAAGCAGAATAGACCATGATCAGGCCCAGGGCCAGCAGCGCCAGCACCACCCACACCAGCGACTGGTCAAAGCCCATCACCTTGGAGGGCTGAGCCAGGATGTTGATGCGGTCGCGCACCGGCAAGGCGCCATGGCCATCGCCGCCTTGGCCACGCCAGTTCGACACGCGATCGCGCAGGCCGCCCAGCCAGGACATCGGATTGAAGGCGCTGGCGTTCATGCGACCTCTCCCCGCTCGATGGCCAGTTCGCGCACGGTGTCGATGAACACCTGGGCGCGGTGGCCGTAGTTGCGGAACATGTCCAGGCTGGCGCAGGCGGGGCTGAGCAGCACGGCATCGCCAGGCCGGGCCTGCTCGAAAGCCCAACGTGTGGCCGCTTCCAGGCTGTCGTGGCCTTGCAAAGGCAGGGGCTCGCCGTTGGCACCGCCCACGCTGGACAGGACCTCTTGCAAGGCGGGACCATCGCGGCCAATCAATGCCACGGCGCGCGCGTAGTGGCCCACAGGGTCGACCAAGGGCGCGAAGTCCTGCCCCTTGCCATCGCCGCCCAGGATGAGCACGAGCTTGCCCGGCGACAGGTCGGAGCCCAGGCCGTGCAGCGCGGCCACGGTGGCACCCACGTTGGTGCCCTTGCTGTCGTCGATGGCGTCGATGCCACCGACGCTGGCCACATGCTCAACACGGTGAGGTTCGCCCCGGTATTCGCGCAGGCCATGCAGCATGGGCGCCAAGGGACACCCGACCGCCGTGGCCAGGGCCAGGGCTGCCAGGGCGTTGGAGGCGTTGTGGCGGCCGCGGATGCGCAAAGCATCGGCCGGCATCAAGCGCTGGAGGATGATCTCTTCCTCGTCACCCTTCTTGCGCTTGATGGTGGGGTCGGCCTCCAAGGCGCGCACCAGCCAGGCCATGCCGCTTTCCGTGACCAGGCCGAAATCACCCGGGCGCCGTGGTGCATCCAGGCCGAAATACACCAAATCGCGGTGCACGACCTTGGCCGGGCGGCCGCGGACACCGGACTTGATCACCTCGGGCTCGGGCACCATGGCCAGCACGGCCGGGTCATCGCGGTTGATGACCATGGTGGTGGTCTTCTTGCCGTAGATGCGGGCCTTGGCATCGGCATAAGCTTTCATCGTGCCGTGCCAGTCAAGGTGGTCCTGGGTGATGTTCAGCACCACGGCCGCGCTGGGCTCGAAGTTGCTCACGCCATCCAGCTGGAAGCTGGACAACTCCAGCACCCAGACTTCGGGCAACACCTCGAACACGGGAGCGGGTGGTGGGGGCGGGATCAGGGCGATGAGGGGCGCGTCGGCATCGTCGGGGATGGCGGTGGGCGCGGGCTCTTCGGGGGCGACCTCAAGGGCAAGGTCTTCGGTGGCGTCATCCACAGGAAGCTCGCCCGACAGGGCCTCGTCCGCGGCGACCACATCGTCCGCAGGCACAGCTTCTGGTACATCCTCTTCGGCTTCGACCACACGCTCGGGCTCCAGGTCCAGCGCGGTGCTCAAGGTGTCCAGCAAGGTCGGGCCGATGTTGCCGGCCAACCCCACGCGTTTGCCGGCCCGTTCGATCAACTGCGCGGTCAGGGAGGTGGTGGTGGTCTTGCCATTGGTGCCGGTGATGGCGATCACCTTGGGCACGTAACCCCGGTCGGCCTTCAGATCGGCCAGGGCCGAGGCAAACAACGACAGCTCGCCGCGCACGGGAATGCCCAGTTCATCGGCTTTGTCGATCAGCGCGGCCACGTCAGACGAGGTCGGCGCCAGGCCCGGGCTCTTCAGCACCAGGTTCACGCCGTCCAGCAAGTCCAGACGCAAGCCCACGTGCAAGGTTGCGCCTGGCACATCCTTCGCCAGCGTGGCGGCTTGAGGCGGCGCCTCGCGCGTGTCGGCCACACGCACGGTGGCCCCGCAGCGTGCACTCCAGCGCGCCATGGCCAGGCCGGAGTCGCCCAGACCCAGGATCAGCACGGTGATGTCGCGGAGGTAGTGCATGTGGTCGTATTGGCGCGGCTCAGCGCAGCTTCAAGGAGGACAGGCCCAGCAGGCACAAGAGCATGGTGATGATCCAGAAGCGGACCACGACCTGCGTTTCTTTCCAGCCGGATTTTTCAAAGTGGTGGTGCAAGGGCGCCATGAGCAGGATGCGGCGGCCCTCGCCAAATTTCTTCTTGGTGTATTTGAAGTAGCCGACCTGCACCATGACCGACAGCGCTTCGAGCACGAAGACGCCACCCATCACGGCCAGCACGATCTCTTGCCGCACGATCACGGCGATGGTGCCCAACGCGCCACCCAAAGCCAATGCCCCGACGTCGCCCATGAAGACCTCGGCCGGGTAGGCGTTGAACCACAGGAAGGCCAACCCCGCCCCCGCCATCGCGGCGCAGAAGATCATCAACTCGCCCGCCCCGGGAATGTGTGGCAGCAGCAGGTATTTGGAGAACACCGCGTTGCCCGTGACGTAGCAGAAGATGCCCATCACCGAGCCCACCATCACGACCGGCATGATGGCCAGGCCGTCCAGACCATCGGTCAGGTTGACCGCATTGCTGGTGCCCACGATCACGATGTAGCTCAGCACGATGAAGCCCCACACGCCCAACGGGTAGCTCACCGTCTTGAAGAAGGGCACGATCAGGTCGGCCTTGGGCGGCAGGTCGTTCGAGAAGCCCGACCCGATCCAGCGGAAAAACAACTCGAGCACGCGCAGGTTGTTGGTCTCGGACACGCTGAAGGCCAGGTACAAGGCCGCAATCAGGCCAATGATCGATTGCCAGAAATACTTCTCGCGCGAGGGCATGCCTTCGGGGTCTTTGTGGACCACCTTGCGCCAGTCATCCACCCAACCAATGGCGCCAAAGCCCGTGGTCACGATCATCACGATCCACACGAAGCGGTTGGACCAGTCAAACCACAACAGGGTTGACACGCCGATGGCCAGCAGGATCAAGGCGCCGCCCATGGTGGGGGTGCCGCGCTTGGTCAGGTGGCTCTGCATCGCGTAGTCACGGATGGGCTGGCCGATCTTGAGCTCGGTGAGCTTGCGGATCAGCGTCGGGCCCAGGGCCAGGCCGATCAGCAAGGCGGTCATGGCCGCCATCACGGCACGGAAGGTCAGGTACTGGAAGACGCGCAAGAAGCCCCATTCGGGGTGCAGCACTTGCAGCCACTCGGTCAGGCTAAGCAGCATGGGCACCTCCCAACAGCACGGCAACCACTTGTTCCATCTTCATGAAGCGAGACCCCTTGACCAGGACCGAGGCGGCTTCAGGCACCCCGGTCTTTGTGTTGAGCGCGGCCACGATGTCGGCGGCGCTGTTGAAATGGCGGGCGTTGGCCCCAAAGGCCTGGGCCGCGTGCGCGCACAAGGTGCCTGCCGCCCAGAACTGTTCAATGCCACGCTCACGGGCGTAATGGCCGACCTCATCGTGGAAGGCCGGGCCTTGATTGCCCACCTCGCCCATGTCGCCCAGCACCAGCCAGTGCGGGCCCGGCAGGCCGGCCAGCATGTCGATGGCGGCGCGCACCGAATCCGGGTTGGCGTTGTAGCTGTCGTCGATCAAGGTGACAGCGCGGCCTTGGCGCTGGATGCCATGCAGTTGTGAGCGGCCTTTGACCGGCTCGAAGGCCTGCAGGCCAGCCACCACCGCCGTCAGCGGCACACCGGCCGCCAATGCGGAAGCGGTGGCGGCCAGCGCGTTGCGCACGTTGTGGGCACCGGCCATGGGCAGCTTGACGCTGGCCTGGCCCGCTGGCGTGTTCAGCGCGATCACCCAATGCGGCGAGGGCTGCCCCTGCCAGGTGGCTTGACCGGTCACAGCCGCGGGGCCTTCAGTGGCAAAATCAATCACGCGGCAGCCATTGGCCAGCTTGCGCCAGATGGGCGCATGTTCGTCGTCGGCCGGGAAAACCGCTACGCCGCCGCGCGACAAGGCCTGCAGCACCGCACCGTTCTCGCGCGCCACGGCCTCGACCGTGTGCATGAACTCCTGGTGTTCGCGCTGAGCGTTGTTGACCAGGGCCACGGTGGGCGCCGCGATGGCGGACAGCTGCGCGATCTCGCCGGAGTGGTTCATGCCCAACTCGACCACGGCGCAGCGGTGCTGGCCTTCGCGCAGGCGCAGCAGCGTCAGCGGCACGCCGATCTCGTTGTTGTAATTGCCCTGTGTGGACAAGGCTGCTTCGGGCAGACCTTGTTCGGTCACCCAGGCCCGCAGGATCGAGGCAATCATCTGCGTGACCGTGGTCTTGCCATTGCTGCCCGTGACCGCGATCAGCGGGATGTTGAACCGCGAACGCCAGCCAGAAGCCAACCAGCCCAGCGCCGCGCGCGTGTCGCTGACGGTCAGGCCAGGCAGGCCCGAGCTGTCGAGGCCTCGCTGAACCAGGGCCGCCACGGCACCCGATTCCTTGGCCTGCGGCAGGAAATCATGCGCATCGAAACGCTCACCGCGCAGGGCCACGAACAGGTCGCCCCGTTGCAAGGTGCGGGTGTCGGTGTGGGCGCGCAGCAATGGCGTGGCCGGATCGCCCGACAAAGTCGAGCCGGGCAAAAGCTGGTGAGCCAGCCCCAGGGTCATCATGGGTGTGTTGCCTTGAACAGCTGCGCCAAAACGGCGCTCCAGGGCCTGAATGGCCTGCTCGGTGTCGGAAAACGGCGTCTTGACGCCGGCCACTTCCTGGGTGGTTTCGTGGCCTTTGCCAGCGATCAGCACCACATCACGGGGGTCGCAGCGCGAGATCGCATCGGCGATGGCTGCGGCGCGGTCGTCCAGCACGTCGACGTCGTCGTGGCGCGCGATGCCCGCCATGATCTGCGACAGGATGAAGCAAGGCTTTTCATCGCGCGGGTTGTCGCTGGTCAGCACAAGGTGGTCGGCGAACTGCTCGGCGATTGCGCCCATCAGTGGGCGCTTGATGGGATCGCGGTTACCGCCGCAACCGAACACGCACCATAGCTGGCCACCACGGGCCTTGGCCAAGGGTGACAAGGCGCACAGCGCTTTTTTCAAGGCATCGGGTGTGTGCGCGTAGTCCACCACCACCACCGGCTGGCCTTCGGGCGCCAGGTGAGGCAAGGCCACCCGCTGCATCCGGCCGGGCACGGGCGTGAGACCCTCGCAAGCGGCCACAGCCTGGCTCAAGGGCACACCCAGAGCGCGCAAGGCACCGATCACCGCCAGCAGGTTGGATGCGTTGAAGTCACCCACCAGATGGGTGTTGACTTCAACGTGGTCGAGCGTGGCGTCCAGGTCGGCATCGCGCTCGACCAGGGTGAAGCCCATGCCATCGGCGTGGTGCGTCAGGCCCGTGGCCTGCAGGCGCGCGGTGTGGACCAAGCCGTAGGTCCACAGGTCCAGGCCGCGTGCGCTCACGCCGTCGGCCAGCGAACCGCCCACGGGGTCGTCCAGGTTGACCACCGCAGCACGCAAACCGGGCCAATCGAACAGGGCCCGCTTGGCTTCCCAGTAGGCGGCCATGCTGCCGTGGTAATCCAGGTGGTCCTGCGTGAAGTTGGTGAACTGCGCCACGTTGATGCGCGTGGCTCCCAGGCGTTGCTCTTCGATACCGATGGACGAGGCTTCGATCGCGGCGGCCTGGCAGCCTTCATCCACAAAGCGACGGAAGGTGGCGTGCAAAGTGATGGGATCGGGCGTGGTCAAGCCGGTGGGGACGAAGTCGCCCGCGCCTGGCTGACCGACCCCGAGGGTGCCAATGACACCGCAGGTCCGGCCCACGGCGCTCAAGGCCTGCGCAGTCCACCACGAGGTCGAGGTCTTGCCATTGGTGCCCGTGACGGCCACCACATCCAGTTGCGCGCTGGGCTCGTCAAAGAAGCCATGGGCGATCTCGGCGCTGGCGGCTTTCAAACCCTTGAACGCGGCCACGCGGGCATCGCCGAAGCCAAAGGCCTGAACACCATCGGCCTCGACCAAGCAGGCACGGGCGCCGTCCTGCAAGGCTTGTGTCACGAAAGCCCGGCCATCACGCGCCGCACCAGGCCAGGCAATGAAGCCCACGCCTTGCCGGGCTTGTTCGGCCACCGCGCGGCTATTCACGGTGAGCGACTTGACGCCCTGCTGGCGCAGCCACGCCAAGGCCTCATCCACGGAATTGAGGATCAGCAATGAGGCGCCCATCAGAAGCTCTCCTCCACGCTTTGCATGGCCGTGATGTCGGGACGCACGTCCAGGTCGGGCATCACGCCCAGGCGGTTCAAGGTTTGCTCGACCACCTGGCTGAACACGGGCGCGGCCACATCACCGCCAAAGTAAACCCCGTTGCCCGGCTCGTCCACCATCACCGCGACCACGATGCGGGGATGGCTGATGGGCGCGATGCCCACGAACCACGAGCGGTATTTGTTGCCGGAATAGCCCTTGCCTTCTTGCTTGTGCGCGGTACCGGTCTTGCCGCCCACGCTGTAGCCCATGGCCTGGGCCTTGGGTGCGGTGCCTCCGTTGGCCGTGACCATGGCCAGCATCTTGCGGACTTCGCGCGCGGTCTCGGGCGAGAACACGCGCGTGCCACGCACAGGCACCATGTCGTCGGTCGACGCGCCCAGGCCCGGCTTGTAGTCGGTGCGCAGAGCAAGCTTTTTGGGCGTGGCGGTTTCATCGCCGTCATCGCGCTTGAGCAGCGTGATCGGGATCAGCTCGCCATCGCGCGCGAACACGGTGTAGGCCTGCGCCAACTGCAGCAGGCTGGCCGACAAGCCATAGCCATAGCTCATGGTGACCTGCTCGATGCGGCGCCAGCTTTTGTAAGGACGCAAGCGGCCCGTGACCACGCCGGGAAAACCGATCTGCGGCTTCTGGCCCATGCCCACCGCCGTGTACAGCTCCCACATCTCCTTGGGCTGGAACTGCAGCGCCAGTTTGGCCGTGCCGATGTTGCTCGATTTTTGAACGACCTGCTCGACCGTCAGGTCGCCATGCGGGTGCGAATCGGTGATGGTGGCGCCGTCGATGGTCATGCGCCCATTGCCGGTGGAGATGACCGTGTCGGGCTTGACGCGGTTGGTCTCCAGTGCCCACGAAATGATGAAAGGCTTCATCGTCGAGCCGGGCTCGAAGGTGTCGGTCAGGGCGCGATTGCGCAGTTGCGCGCCCGTCAGGTTGCGCCGATCCGAGGGCGTGTAGCTGGGCACGTTGGCCAGGGCCAAAATCTCACCCGTCTGTGCGTCCAGCACCACCACGCTGCCGGCCTTGGCCTTCTGCGCGGCCACCGCATCGCGGATGCGCTGGTAGGCGTAGAACTGGATCTTGGCGTCGATCGACAGGCGGATTTCGCGGCCGTCATCGGCGGGGACCAAATCACCCACGGATTCGACCACGCGGCCCAGGCGGTCCTTGATGACGTGGCGCACGCCATCGCGGCCAATCAACTGCTTCTGGTAAGCCAGCTCGATGCCTTCCTGGCCTTCATCTTCGATGTTGGTGAAGCCGACGATGTGCGCGGCCGCTTCACCTTCAGGGTACTGGCGCTTGGTTTCCTTGATCTCGTGCACACCCTTGATGTCGAGCGCGGCCACTTGCTGGGCCACGCTGTCGTCCACCTGCCGGCGCAGCCAGGCAAAGTTCTGGTTGCCATCCAGGCGTTTTTTAAGCTCGGCCGATTTCATGTTCAGCAGCTTGGCCAGAGCCTTGAACTGCGCGGGCGTGGCTTCGAAGTCCTTGGGGATGACCCACAGCGAGGGCGAGGGAACGCTGGACGCCAGCAATTCGCCATTGCGGTCCAGGATGCGGCCGCGGTTGGCTGGCAGCTCGATGCGGCGCTCGTAGCGGCTGGCGCCTTGCTGCAAATAGAAATCGTTGTGGATGATTTGAATCCACGCAGCGCGACCGACCAGCACGGCAAAGCCCAGGCCGATGGCGCCGATCAGGAACTTCACGCGCCACGGTGGCGTGCGTGAGGCCAGCAGGGGGCTGGTGGCGTAGCGCACCGTGGGCATGGCCGAAGCGTTTTGGCGGCGCGGCAGGCGGCGCAGCTTGCGGATCAGGTCACCCACGCGGCTCATGGCGCGACCCCCGTCGGCGCCGAGGCCGCTTCGTTCACATAGTGCGTGACGGCGGGGGTGGCGCTGAACATGCGCAGCTTTTCGCGCGCGAGTTTTTCAACGCGCAAAGGCGTGGCCTGCGCACGCTTGTCCAACAGCAGCCGCTCGCGGTCGCTTTGCAATTCATGCTCACGGTTCTGGGCCTTTTCAAGCTCAACGAACAAATGCCGCGACTCGTAGCTGGAGCGGATCAGCCAGACGCAGCTGAACAGCAGCATCGCCACGAGGAGCAGGTTGAGCCGGGCCATCACTTGCGCCCACCCTTGTCGCGCTTGCCACGCGCCTTGGCCGCGCCTTCAGGCTGCGCCAGCTCGTGCGACCAGGGCACCTCAGAGCGCTCAGCCACGCGCAGCACGGCGGACCGCGAGCGCGGGTTGCCATCGACCTCGTCGTACGAGGGTTTGATGCGGCCCAGCGAATGCAGCAACTTGGCCTTGGGCGGCGCGAAGGGCGCGCGGCGATCGACCTCATCGCGGCTGTGCTTGGCGATGAAGGTCTTGACGATGCGGTCTTCCAGCGAATGGAAGCTGATCACCGCCAGGCGACCGCCAGGGGCCAGCATCTTCAAGGCTGCCTCCAGCGCGTCCTGCAATTCCCCAAGCTCGCGGTTGACGTGAATCCGTAGAGCTTGAAAGGTGCGCGTGGCGGGGTTTTGGCCGGCTTCACGCGTTTTGACCGCACCAGCCACGACGTTGGACAGCTCGGCCGTGGTTCGCACGGGCTGTCCTGCCTCGCGGCGAGCCACAAGCGCCTTTGCAATCGGGCGAGCAAACCGTTCTTCTCCATAGGTCTGAATCACCTCTGCCAGTTCATCAATGGAAGCGTGGGCCAGGTAGTCGGCCACGCTCTCGCCCTGGGTGGTGTCCATGCGCATGTCCAGCGGCGCATCGAAGCGGAAGCTGAACCCGCGCTCCGGGTTGTCGATCTGCGGAGAGGACACGCCGATGTCCATCAGCAAACCATGCACCGGACCCAGCCCCAACTCGCTGACCACTTCGCCCCAACGGGAGAAGGCCGCATGCTCGATGCGAAAGCGCGGGTCGCTGATGGCCTGGGGGCCGGTGGTGGCATGGGCGATCGCATCCGGGTCGCGGTCCAGCGCCAGCAAACGGGCCTGCGGCCCCAGCCTGGACAGAATCAGGCGAGAGTGGCCACCACGCCCAAAGGTGGCATCCACATACAAACCTTGCGGATGCGGGCCCACCTCGGGATCCCACAAGGCATCGACCGCCTCGGTCAGCAGGACGGTGGTGTGCTGCCAAGGTGTTTGCTCCTGGTGCATCGCGGTCAGAAGGTGAAGTCTTGCAGGGCGTCGGGCATGGCCTGGGCCATGACTTCAGCCTCGTGCGCGGCGTAGCGCTGGGCATCCCACAGTTCAAAATGGCTGCCCATGCCCAGCAACATCACTTCCTTGCTCAAACCGGCGGCGGCGCGCAGTTCTGGCGAGACCAGGAAGCGCGAAGCGCCGTCGATCTCGACGTCCATGGCGTTGCCCAAGAAGATGCGCTTCCAGCCGGAGGCGGACATGGGCAAGGCGGCGACCTTGTCGCGGAAGGTTTCCCACGCAGGACGCGGGAACACCATCAGGCAGCCCTCAGGGTGCTTGGTCAGGGTGAGCTGCCCTTCACACAGCGCCTGCAAGACGTCACGATGCCGCGCAGGCACGGCCAACCGTCCCTTCGCATCCAACGCCAACGCTGAGGCACCCTGAAAGACCAGACTCACACAAAACTCCACAAAAGTGCACTAAATCCCACTTTAACCGATCACCTCCCCCGAAACAAGGGGAGAAGTGAAAAAATCTTCAATGAAATCAAAGACTTAGGAAGCTTTTGAGAGACAAGGCTCAGAAAAAAAGTCCTTATGAAATAAGGACTTGCAGAGGGGTGTGGAAGTGAAGAATGAAGAATTTCCCCAGAATGGGTGGGGTTTCCACGTTCTGACACACATTGGGGCTTGTTCGGCCGAATCGATGTTTTCTAAGATGCGACGGCCCGTTCAACGGGACCCGCTCCACAACCACTGAGGAATTTGCCATGCTGAACAAACTCGCTTCATCCACCTTGGCCTGCCTGGTGCTGAGCGGCACCGCCCTGGCCCAATCGGGCCCCATCATCAGCCCGAATCTCTTTTCCAGTCACTACATCGTGACGCGCCCTGATCTGCGCAAATGCGCCTATCCGGTGTGCGGAGGCTATTTCGTCAAGGCCGTGAACCGCGCCTTGACGCGCTGTGCCAATGGCAGCCTGCAAAAGGATTGCCATGTGGCGACCCTGGATGACCGCGCCCTGGGCTGGTCGAGCGAAGACCGAGCCGCCTTTGAGCAATCGTTCCTTCCTGGCCAGGCGCTGGCCGGCGGCAAATTGATGGCCGTGAGCAGCGGCGCCACCAAAGTCGACACCCTGGTGCTCAGCCAAGCCTGGGTGGGCCAAGCCCAAAGCAAACCAACTGGCGTGTTTTACGCCTTGAAGAACAACGGCACCGTGTGCATCACCACCCCCTGCCCCTCCATCCAGGAGACGGTGCTCAATTACCCCATCAGCCGCAACATCCACGGACTGGACCTGAGCACCTCCGGAGCCAAACCGGACCGGGTGGATGCCGGCTTGCAGGCCTTGGGCGGCACGGGCCTGCTGGCGGCGGGCGACCACAAGACCATCACCGGGCCTGCTGGCAAAGGCCAGCAACTGGTGGCCACCGAGTTCTATTTGCCGTTCACGCCGGCCAAGGCGCGCTGAGCGCCTTGGCCGGCGAAGGGCAGTTATCCCGTCAGAAAAACTGGCGGGGTTTCACCCACACCGTGGGTTTTCCAACCCCCAGAATCAAGGGGGCCACCCACCCCAGGTGCGGTTTTTGGCGGAAAACCCTTTGGAAAACTGCTTGGTCTCTTTGTCAGACTACATGAATGCATTAACCGATTCTTGATAACCGGATCGCGTTTTTTGCTACCGATTCCCTGACAGACCCTGGAGAGACCATGAATTACACCTTTTTGCGCCAATCGGCCATGACCCTGCCGCTGGCCGCTTTGACCATCGCCATGACGGCCGCCCACGCCGCGCCCACCGTGGGCCCCGCTGGCATCGCCTTCTACACCGCCCCGTCGTCCGCCACGAGCGGCGTCCATGGTGACCTGATTTCCTACCGCACCACCACGGTCAACCTGGGCGCCAACGCCCCGGCCACCAAGGCCTGGGCCGTGATGTACAAATCGACCGACTCCCTGGGCGCTGCCAATGTGGTCACGGGCACTGTGCTGGTGCCCACCACCGCCTGGAGCGGCACGGGCACACGCCCCACCGTCTCCTACGCCGTCGGCACACACGGTCTGGCCCAAAATTGCGCACCTTCGCTGCAAATGGTGGGTGGCAGTGACTACGAGGCCGCCAACATCGCCGCCGCCTTGAAAGCCGGCTACGCCGTGCTGGTGTCCGACTACCAGGGCTACACGACAGGCAGCACGCCGACCTACCTGGCCGGCGCTTCGCAAGGCAATGCTGTGCTGGACATCGTGCGCGCCGCCACCCAGATCCCGTTTGGCGGCATCAGCGCCACCACGCAAACCGCCGTTTGGGGTTACTCGCAGGGTGGCCAAAGCGCCGCCTGGGCTGCCCAACGCCACGCCAGCTACGCACCCACCGTGAACCTGGTGGGCGTGGCCGCCGGCGGTGTTCCCGCCGACTTCCTGCGCACGGCCAAGTACCTCGACGGCAGCGCAGGTGCTTCCTTCCTGTTCGGCGGCGTGATTGGCCTGGCCCAACAGTACCCCACCGCCATCCCGCTGGACACCCTGGCCAACGCTGCGGGCCAAGCTGCGATCGCCAAGGGCAAGACGCAGTGCGTGTTCGAGTCCCTGTTCGAGCTGATGAACGACAACTTGTCCGAGTACACGACGGGCAACCAGACGCTGGACCAGTTGACGGCCATCCCCGCCATCAACGCCACCCTGAAAGCGCAAGATCTGGGCGGCGACAAGGTCTCTGTGCCGCTGTACCAGTACCACGGCAAGGCTGACGAGTTCATCCCGATCGACCAAGCCGTCGTGCTCAAGAAGGCTTACTGCAGCAAGTTCTCGAACGTCAGTTTTGACGTGTACCCCAGCGAGCACATCGTGACCCAATTCCAGGCCGCACCGACCGTGCTGACTTGGCTGGGCGAGCGCTTCGCGGGCAAGGCTGCCACCAGCACCTGCAACACCTTGTCGGCCGAGCCACAATCCACCGCCAACCCAGGTGGCGGCAACTTCGTGGTCACGCTGGACAAATGGCCACTGACCGCCACCGTGGGCCTGAAGACCCTGGCACAAACCGTGACCTTGCCGGCGACGTCGACCTTCTCGGCCAACGCCGACATCACGGCCAAGCGCCTGACGGGTGACCTGGTCGTGCCCGACTTCAAGCAATCGCTGAAGATCCTGGGCATTGGCTCGGCCGTCGGTCTGCGGATCACGCCCGTGGGTCAAGCCACAGGTACTGTCGCTCTGGACAACAACGGTCAGCTGAACATTGACGGCGTCGTCTACGCCGACATCACCGTGACATCACTGTCGGGCATCTCGTTCGGCGAGTGCAAGACCGTCACGCCAGTGGCCTTCCCCATCAAGTTCACAGGCCCCGTCTCGTCGCTGGGCAATGGTGGACTGAGCTTCACTGGCACGACGACTTTCCCGCAGATCAAGGGTTGTGGCATCTCGGCCATCCTGTCGGCCTTCATGTCCGGCCCTGGCCAGACCTACTCGTTCGCCGTGAAGCCTCCTGCTCCCGTGAAGTATTGATCTCTTGACGACCTCTTGCTGACTTAGCCGTCGGCCCTGGCCCCTCCGTGATGGAGGGGCTTTTTTTTGGGGCTCATGCCGATTTGACGGCCGACAGCAAGCGGCGAATGGTTTGCAGCAACTGCGGCGTTTCCACCGGCTTGACCAGGCGCTCCCGGAAACCGGCTTGCAGGGCACGGGCCAGGTCCGACTCGGCGCCGTAGCCCGTCACCGCGATCAGGGGAATGTGGCGCGTGCGCTCGTCCGCTTGCAAGCGGCTGGCCAGCTCGTAGCCATCCATCGAGGGCAAGCCGATGTCGAGCATGGCCAACTCGGGCACAAACTCGTCCAGCACGGCCAAGGCGGCCAGGCCATCGTGCGCAGTGCGAACTTCGTAGCCCACGTCGCGTAAAACGAGCGCGACGGTTTCAGCGGCATCCTGGTTGTCGTCGACCACCAGGATGCGCTCCTGGCCTTGCAGGGCCGCATCACGCACATCGTCCGCCTGCGACCAGGCGATGATGGCATCCAGAGGCAACAAGCTGATCGTGAAGGTGCTGCCCAGACCAGGCCCCGGGCTGACCACGCTCACGCGACCACCGTGCAACTGCACCATGGTCTTGACGATGGCCAGGCCCAGCCCCAATCCGCCCGATCCGCGGTGGATGGCCTGCTTGCCTTGCGTGAAAAGGTCAAACACCTGTGGCAGCAACTCTGGTGCGATGCCATTGCCCTCGTCGCGAACCGACAGCTCCACGGCATCCGGGCCTTGGGACAAGCTCACCTCGATCAGGCCATCGGGCGGGGTGAACTTGGCGGCGTTGCTGAGCAGGTTACCCACCACCTGCACCAGGCGGATCCAGTCCCCCCAGACCATCACGGGCCGCTCAGGCATGTTGAATTGAACTGGCCGCGCGCGCGAATCCAGCAATGGCTTTGTGAGCTCCACGGCCTGGTCCACCACGGCTTTCAGATCCACCGCCTCGCGCCGCAGCTCGATCTTGCCCTGGGTGATGCGCGAGACATCCAGCAGGTCGTCCACCAGCCGGACCATGTGCTTGACCTGGCGCTCGATGATGCGCCTTTCGAACTCGTGGGCGTGCGCATCGCGGCGCGACATCAGGTGCAGCGCGGTGACGATGGGCGACAGCGGATTGCGCAACTCGTGGCCCAGCATGGCCAGGAACTCGTCCTTGGCCTGGTTGGCCGTTTGCGCCTGCAGCATCGCCGACTGGGCCTCGGCGTGGGCCACCCGTTCGGCGGCGAGCAGGCGTTCGCGCTCGGCCTCGCTGTGGGCGCGCTGATGGGCGGCGTCAAACAAGGCATCGCCCACCTCCTGGATCTCGCTGATGTCGCCTTGAGGCACCTGCACCGCCTGACCCATGCCCAGCGCCTGCGCCGCGTCACGCAATTGCCCCATCGGCTCGTTGATGCGCCGGGCCATGGCCAAGGCGGCCACCAGGCCAATCACCACCGACAGAACCACCCCGCCGCCATAGGCCAGCAGCGATTGGGTGGCGCCCACGGCCATCTCGCTGGCGGGCACAGCGACCGACACCGTCCAGCCGAACTCGCGCTGGTGCGTGAACGCGGTGTAGACGTCTTCGCTTTCCAGGGTGTGGGTGGGCCCGATGCCTTCGGAGCCGCCTTTGGCGAGCAACACCTGCAAGGTGGGCGATGGCGGCGAGCCGAGGAATTTTTCGTGGGCACGTGAACGGGCCACGCGCTTGCTCTGGGCATCCCACACCGACACCAACCAGTTGGGAGGCACCTGCTGGCGTTCGATCAAGGCCCTCAAGGCCTCTGGTTGCAACACGGCGGTCAACACGAAGAGCAATTGGCCATCGCGCATGACCGGCACGCGCACCGGCACGCCCCAACGGTCCCCATAGCCCTTGGTGAGGTAACCCACGACGGGCTGGCGGTTGTCCACCAACCATTGAAAACTGCGCGGCTCGGCGGTTTTGAGCTCGGACAGTGCCTGCGCAGACGGCTGCGGTTTGCCCAAGGCCACCACCGCGCCATCCGGCCGGGCCAGCATGATTTGCAGCCATTCGGGCCGAGTTTTCAGAACCTCGCGGGCCACGGCCTCGAAGCTGGGGGCATCAAGCTGCGGGCCCAAGCCCGTTGTCGTGGCCAAAGTTTCAAGGGCTGAAATGCTGAGGCGCAACTCACCGCCCACGGCAATGCTCAGGGCGCGTGCCAGATCAATGCTGGCACGCTCGGCTTGCAAACGTTGCTGGGTGACCAGCGCCTGCAAGCCGATGCCCGAAGCCACGGCCAGGGGCAAGATGGCCCCCAGGGCCAGCAAAAAGAGGCGTCGCTGAAGCGGAACGCGGCGTGCCGGGTCGACCGGGGGCATGGAAAGTGGCTTGGAAGGGTCGTGACAACTGTGTGCACGCATGATAGTCAACTTTGCATCGGCCCGGCTGAACCACAATGCACCACGGGCACTCTAATTGCCCACCGAAGCACTCATCCCATGGGAAACCAACGCTGACATGAATTCACCACTGCGCCAGACCCTGATCTGGCTGATGTTGGCCACCACGGCCCTGGCCGTCGCGGCGGCCGTGTTCGTGGGCTACCAGGTCACGCAGGCGCCCGCCGTCACCGAACTCAAAACCACCCAGGTGCCGCAACCCAGCGTGATCCTGTCGGCCGATGGCAAGACCATCGGGCGCTTCCAGGAGCAAAGGCTGCAGCCCGTGACGCTGGCCCAGGTCTCGCCCTATGTGACGCAAGCCCTGATCGCCACCGAGGACCACCGCTTCCGCGAACACCACGGCGTGGACTGGCTGCGCAGCATCAAGGCCATTTTTCGCACGGCCACCGGCCGCATGGAAGGCGGCTCCACCCTCACGCAGCAACTGGTGCGCAATCTTTTCCCGGAAGACATTGGCCGATCGCGCAACTTGGGCCGCAAGGTCAAGGAAATCGTCACCGCGCTGCGCATCGAGCGCATCTACACCAAGGACCAGATCCTGGAGGCCTACCTCAACACGGTGCCTTTTTTGTACAACGCCGTGGGCATCGAGGCCGCCGCCCACACCTATTTCGACAAGCCCGCCATCGAGCTGGACGCGGCCGAAAGTGCCACGCTGGTCGGCATGCTGAAAGGCACCAACTACTACAACCCGGTTCTGCACCCTCAGCGCGCCAAGGCCCGGCGCAACCTGGTGCTGGCGCAGATGCTCAAGCGGGGCGTGCTGTCACAAGCAGATCACGACGCGGCCAGGCAGGAAGACCTTCAAGTCAGCCTCACCCACCAGGCGGTGGACCTGGACCTGGCGCCGCACTTCGCCGCCCAGGTGCGCCGGTGGCTGGACGATTGGGCCGACCAGAACGACCGCGACCTGTCGCGCGAAGGGCTGATCATCCACACCACGCTCGATTCGCGCCTGCAGGAAGCCGCCGTGAAAGCCGTGGAGCGCCAAACTGAATCCCTGCAGCATGTGGCCGACGTGGAGTGGAGCGCGGCAGCGATGCCGGTCGTCTCCCGCTCGCTGGACAGTTACGCGCAAGCCAGCAAGGCCAAGGCCTTTGAGCACTTCTGGCGCCAACACCCCAAGCTGCTGGCCGAGGCCGCGCGCCGAACGCCCGACTACCGCAAGCTGGTCAAATCGGGCCAGCCCCCGGCCCAGGCCTTGAAGACCGTGATGGGCGATGCCGAGTTGATGGCCAAGGTGCGTGCCGACAAGACCCGCCTTGAAGCCGGCTTCGTGGCCATGGACCCGCGCAGCGGCGCGATCAAGGCCTGGGTGGGCAGCCGCGACTTTGGCGATGAGCAGTTCGACCACGTGGGCCAGGCCGCGCGCCAGCCGGGCTCCACCTTCAAGCCCATCGTGTATGCGGCCGCCCTGGAGGCCGGCATCCTGCCCACCCGCACCTACGTGGACACGCCCATTGAAGTTCGCCTGGGCAATGGCAAGGTCTGGCGACCCACCGACATGTCGGGCAGCACGGGCGAGTCCATGACCATGTGGCAAGGCCTGGTCTTGTCCAAGAACACCATCACCACGCAGGTGATGCAGGACGCCGGCCTGCCGCGCATCACCGCCCTGGCCAAGACCATGGGCATCACCGACAGCAAGTTGGACCCCGTGCCCTCGATGGCCCTGGGCACCAGCCCCGTCACCCTGCTGGAGATGGCCACGGTGTATGCCACCATCGCCAGCGGTGGCGAGCACAAGCAGCCCTACTTCGTCGAACGCATCACCGACAAGCAGGGCAAGGAGGTGGCGGTCTTCGGCCCCAACAAAGTGGACCGTGCCCTGAGCGTGGACACCGTCAACAACCTGATCGACATGATGCGCGGCGTGGTCACCTACGGCACCGGCACCATGCTGCGCACGCGCTTTGTGCCCGAAGGGGATCTGGCCGGCAAGACCGGCACCACGCAGAACAACACCGATGGCTGGTTCATGGTGATGCACCCGCAGCTGGTGACCGGCGCCTGGGTGGGTTTCAACGACCAGCACGTCACCATGCGCGGCAGTTATTGGGGCCAGGGTGGGCACAGTGCCTTGCTGCTGGTGGGCGACTTCTTGCGCACCGCTTTCAAGCAAAAACTGATGGATGTCCAGGCCTCGTTCCCCAGCCCAAGGCGCCCTCCGGTGACCGGGAACGGTGAATGGAGCCCCACCAACGACGAGGTCGATGAAAGCGCGCCACTGCTGGATTCGGAAGGCAACCCGATCACGGCCGATCCGGCCGGCGAGCAGCCGCGCAACCCCGCCATGGACGAGGGCGAGGCCGACACGGACGCCCCCAAGACCTCGGACGAATTGGACCAACTGGTGAACAGGCTCGGACGCTCGTCGGACAACCGGCCGGCCATCAGTCCGCCACCCTTTCCAGAGCGGCCCCAGGAGCCTGCCAGGCCCTGACAGCGATGGGCCTGATGCCCAAACTTGCAGAGGCGGCTTGGTGACTGTATATTTATACAGTGATTATCCAGCAAAAACTCACCATCCTGGCCGACGCCGCCAAGTACGACGCCTCGTGTTCGTCCAGCGGCACCAGCCAGCGTGATTCGGTCAGCGGGCGCGGCATCGGCTCGACCGAAGGCGCCGGCATTTGCCACAGCTACGCGCCCGATGGCCGCTGCATCTCGCTGCTCAAGATCCTGCTGACCAACTATTGCCAGTACGACTGCCTGTACTGCGTCAACCGCGTGACCAGCAATGTGCCGCGCGCCCGCTTCACTGTCGACGAAGTGGTGCGGCTCACACTGGATTTTTACCGCCGCAATTGCATCGAGGGCCTGTTCCTCAGCTCAGGCATCATCCGCAACCCTGACTACACGATGGAGCAGGTGGTGCAGGTGGCCCGCGTGCTGCGCGAAGAGCACGATTTCCGCGGCTACATCCACCTCAAGACCATCCCCGATGCCAGCCCCGAATTGCTGGCCCAGGCGGGCCGGTTCGCCGACCGCCTGAGCATCAACATCGAGCTGCCCACGGTCGAAGGCCTGCAAACCCTGGCCCCTGAGAAAGATGGCGCCGCCATCCGCCGGTCCATGGCGCGCCTGCGCGTGCACATCGACGAGGCCAAGGAGGCTTCAGCGCCCTCGCCCATCATTTCGCGGCCACGCTCGGCACCGCTGGTGGCCTTGCCACCGCGCTTCGCGCCCGGCGGCCAAAGCACCCAGATGATCGTGGGTGCTGACGCCACCAGCGACCGGGCCATCCTGGGCACCAGCGCCACGCTCTACGGTTCATACCAGTTGCGCCGCGTGTACTACTCGGCCTTCAGCCCCATCCCCGACGCGCCACGTGCCCTGCCTTCGCAAGCGCCGCCCCTGATGCGCGAACACCGCCTTTACCAGGCCGACTGGCTGATGCGCTTTTACGGCTTCGCGCACGACGAGATCGTGCCGCCAGGCGACGGCATGCTGTCGCTCGATCTCGATCCCAAACTGGCCTGGGCGCTGGCACACCGCGAACGCTTCCCTGTCGACCTGAACCGTGCGCCGCGCGAGATGCTGCTGCGCGTGCCCGGCCTGGGCGTCAAGACCATCGAGCGCCTGCTGCAGACCCGCCGAGCACGCCGAGTGCGTTGCAGCGATCTGGCGGTGCTGCGCGTTTCGCTCAAGAAAGTGCTGCCCTTCGTCATCGTGGCCGACCACCACCCCGGCCGCCGCCTCGATGCACTCGACCTGGCCCAGCAACTGCGGACCCAACCCCCGTTGCAAACCGACCTGTTCAACCCCGCGACATGCTGAGCCGCACCACCGAGCTGGCCAGCCCCACCGACCTGGCTGGTTTCAGGCAGGCCGCGCGCCACCTGCTGGCAGCGCAAGTCCCGCCCGAAGCCGTGACCTGGACACTGGCCTATGCCCGCGACGGCGACCTGTTCGCGCAAGACATCACGGCGCCGGCTCAGACCACGCCCTGCCCGCCGCCCCAGGTGCCTGCCTTCTTCCCGCCCTTGTGCCAGACCGCCATCCTGCACCGCGAGCCCCGCCGTTTCGCCTTGATGTACCGGCTGCTGTGGCGCCTCCAGCACCAGCCGCAGTTGCGCCACGACACCCTCGACCCCGACCGTAGCGCGCTGGAAGACCTGGCCCGCGTCGTGCGCCGCGACATGCACAAGATGACCGCCTTCGTGCGCTTTCGCCCGGTGGCCGATGGGCAGGGGCCCACGCCATTGCACATCGCCTGGTTCGAGCCTGACCACCACATCGTCGAAGCCACCGCGCCGTTCTTTCAGCGCCGCTTCACCAACATGCGCTGGGCCATCCTCACGCCCGACCGCTGCGTGCAGTGGGATGGCACCCGGCTCACTTTCCAGCCTGGGGCGCATCGCGACGACGCGCCGCCGGCCGATGCCGGCGAACCGCTGTGGCTCACCTATTACGAGCACATCTTCAACCCGGCGCGGCTCAAGGTGAAGATGATGGAGCGCGAGATGCCCCGGCGCTATTGGCACAATTTGCCCGAGGCCGCCCTGATCGCGCCGCTCGTGGCGGCGGCCCACCAACGCAGCGGCGCCATGATCGAACAAGGCCCCCAAGACATGGCCAAACGCTTGCCCAAGTCCCTGCCTCTGAAGGTGTCCGCGCCCGGCCCTGAACACCACATGGCCGAGTCGCGCGCCACGATGAGCTTGCCGCAACTGCGCGCCGCCTGCCAGCATTGCCGCGACTGCCCCATCGGCGAACACGCCACCCAGGCCGTCTTCGGCGAAGGCCCGGCGCACGCGGCGCTGATGGTGGTGGGCGAACAACCTGGCGACCAGGAAGACCTGCGAGGCCACCCTTTCGTCGGCCCGGCCGGCCAGTTGTTCAACCGCGCGGTGGCCGAGCTCGGCTGGGACCGGCAGCAGTTCTACGTCACCAACGCGGTCAAGCACTTCAAGTACGAGGTGCGCGGCAAACGCCGCATGCACAAGACCGCCTCGCAGGCCGAGGCCGATGCCTGCCTGCCCTGGCTGCAAGCCGAGATCGCCCAGGTCAAGCCCAAGGCCATCATTGCGCTGGGCGCCACCGCCGCACGCCAGCTGATGGGCCGGCCCGTGTCCGTCACCAAAATGCATGGCCAGTGGCTGCGCCGCGACGAAGATGGTCTGCCGGTGCTCATCACCCTGCACCCCTCCGCCTTGCTACGCGCGCAGGACGACGCCCGTGCTGCTGCCTACAAACAATGGCTGGCCGATCTGAGCCACGCCACCGAGCACATCCCCGCTTGAGCTGGCGCTGTAGGCCGCAGCCTACGCCCGCGCTTCCGCTTCACCGATGGACGGCGTCACCCTGCCCTCCGACACTGAAGGCCTGTCCCTGCAGTCATGATCGGATTCAGCCATGCTGAAGCAATGGTTCAAGCTTGTGGCCCTGCTGGGCCTGTTGGCCGCCCTGGCTGGCTGCTCGGCCACCCGTGCCATCAATGCCCTGGTGCCCAGTGACACCTACCGGCTCACGCCTGATGTGGCCTATGGCCCGCAAGCGCGCCAGTTGCTGGATGTGTACCAGCCCAAGGGTGAACCGCCCGAAGGCGGCTTCCCGGTGGTGGTGTTTTTGTATGGCGGCAACTGGCACATGGGCGAACGCCACCAGTACCGCTTCATGGGCGAAGCCCTGGCCGCCCACGGTATGGTCGCCATGGTGGCCGACTACCGCCTTTATCCGCAAGTCAGCTACCCCGATTTCCTGCCCGACTGCGCCAAAGCCGTGGCCTACGCCCTGAGCGAATCCGCGCGCTTCAGTGGCAACCCACGCCGCGTGGTCGTCATGGGCCACAGCGCCGGCGCCTACAACGCCGCGATGATCGCGCTGGACCCACGCTGGCTGGACCAGCAAGGCCACCGCGTGTCGGAGCTCGCCGGCTGGGTGGGCCTGGCGGGGCCTTATGACTTCATCCCCATCATCAACCCACAAACGCGCGAAACCTTCGGCCACCCCAACGTGCCGCTGGAGTCGCAACCCATCGAGCATGTCAGCGCCAAAGCGCCCCGCACCTTTTTAGGCGTGGCCAAGGAAGACAAGGAAGTCGATCCCAAACGCAACAGCGCGCGCCTGGCCGAGCGGCTGCAAGCCGCGGGCGTGCCGGTGGAGTTCAAGCGCTATGACCACGTGGGCCACGTGTCCCTGGTGGGCTCTTTCGCGCAACCCTTGCGGTGGTTGTCACCCGCCCTCAAAGACGTGAGCGCCTTTGTCAAAGGCTTGCCGCCAGTGCCCGCCAAAAATCATGTGAACGTCACACCCGACGCGGGACCACCATCTTGACCACCAGCACCTGCACCGCATCGCCGTGCTGGTTGAGCGTTTCACCGCGCACCGTCATCATCCCCTGCTGAGGTTTGGAACGCGAGGGGGTGATCGACACCACCTCGCTTTCCACGCGCAGCACATCGCCCGGGCGGGTCGGCTTGGGCCAGCTGATGTCGCCGCCGGCGCCGATGAGCCCGCCTTCCACCGGCATCCCGCCTTGCACCATCAGCCGCATGGTGATGGCCGCGGTGTGCCAGCCACTGGCCGCCAGGCCGCGGAACAAGGTGGATTGGGCCGCGTCATCGTCCAGGTGAAACGGCTGCGGATCGAACTGCGACGCGAAGGCCTTGATCTGCGCCTCGTCGATCAGGTGCTCGCCGCTCACGAAGCGCTGGCCCACGGTGAAGTCGTCCAGGAAAAGGTTCTCGCTCATCGTCGTCTCTCTTCGATCACACGCGTTCCAGGATGGTGGCGATGCCTTGACCGCCACCAATGCATTGGGTGGACAAAGCATAGCGCCCGTTCTCGCGCACCAGCAAGGCCGCTGCCTTGCCGGTGATGCGCGCGCCCGTGGCGCCCAGCGGGTGGCCAATCGCCAGGCCACCACCGTCCAGGTTCACCGTGGCGGGGTTCAGGCCCAGGTCGCGGATGCAGGCCAGGGCTTGCGACCCGAAGGCCTCGTTGATCTCGACCACGTCCAGGTCGGCCACTTGCAACCCCGCACGGGCCAGGGCCTTGCGTGTGGCCGGGACCGGACCGATGCCCATCACGGCCGGGTCCACGCCCACCGAGGCAAAAGACTTGATGCGGGCCGTGGCCTTCAGGCCATGCCGAGCCGCGAACTCATCGCTGGTCACCAGCACCACCGAGGCGCCATCGGTCAGCGGCGACGAGGTGCCCGCCGTGACCACGCCCGTGGGGCGGAACACCGGACGCAGCGCGGCCAAGGCCTCCAATGACGTTGAAGGCCGGATGCAACCATCGGCCTCGATCAGCTCGCCCGAGGCCGTGCGGATGGCGATGATCTCGTCCTTCAAACGCCCGCCTTCACGCGCGGCGGCGGCCTTCTGGTGCGACTGCATGGCCAGCAACTCCTGATCGGCACGCGCCACGTTCCAGCGCTCGGCCACGTTCTCGGCCGTCTCGCCCATGGTGATGTAGGCGTCCGAATGCTCGAACAACTCGGGGCTGGGTGAGAAGTTGAAGCCCCCCTGCGGCACCATCGTCATCGACTCCACGCCCACGCACAAGAAGGCCTCGCCCATGCCTGCCTCGATCTGCGCGGCCGCGATGTGGATGGCCTGCATGGACGAGCCGCAGAAGCGGTTCACCGTCATGCCCGGCACCTCGTGCGGCAAGCCGGCCAGCAGCCCCACGATGCGCGCCAGGTTGTTGCCTTGCGAAGACTCGGGATAAGCGCAACCCAGGATCACGTCCTCCAGCAAGGCCGGGTCCAGGTCGGTGCGTTGCAGCAGCCCCTGGACCACCTGGGCGGCCAGGTCGTCGGGGCGCACCTTGGCCAGCGCGCCCTTGTTGGCGAAGTGGAAGGGTGAGCGGGCGTAGCCAGCGATGACGGCTTTCATGACAATCTCCTTCTACCATCCAGTAGGTAGTTTTCAGGGGCAAAAAAAGGGCTGGCCTATTCCGGCAAGCCCAACAGCGCAAAGGCGGGCGCCACCGCTTGGTCAAAATCCGTGGCCTGCCCAGTGGCCCGGGCGGCGATCAAGGCCCCCTGTCCCAAGGCGAAGACATGGGCTGCGATGCCATCGGGCGAGGCCACCTGGGGCATCAGCCGCAGTATGCCCGTCAACCACTGCACCTGCCCGGCGCGCAACTGGCGCACGGCCTCGCGCATCTCTTCGTTCATGCAATCCCATCCGGGCACCACAGAACCGGCGGGGCAGACGCGCGAACCCGCGCCCAGGCCATTGCGCAGCATCTTGAAGTAGGACTTCAGTTGGCGCTCAGGGGGGCCTTCGCGGGTCGCGGCCCAATCGCGGAAACCTTGCGTGGCCTCCACCAGCACCGCCACACCCAGCGACTCTTTCGAGGGGAAGTGGTGGTACAGGCTGGCTTTGCGGATGCCCACGCGCTCGGCGATATCCTGGAAGCTGAAGCCCAGGTAGGAGCGCGTCTGCATCAATTCACGCGCCACTTGAAGGATGTGGCTGCGGGTGCTGACTTCGGCGGTGAGGGTGGGGGCGCTCATGACTACCTACCATAAGGTAGTTTAAAAGCTTTGTCAAGGAGGCGACGAAGCGACACCTGTCACGTGCACAGCCAAGCCGCCCAACTGCTTCGATGCCTCAACCTGCACCTCCAGGCGGTGCGCCTGGGCAATGCGCTGAACAATGGACCAGCCCAGTCCACTGCCACTTTCCTGGTTGCCCGGCACCCTGAAAAACCGTTCACCCAGGCGTTGGCGATCGGCCTCGGCCAAGCCAGGACCACTGTCCTCCACGCTCAGCACCACGCGCCCGGCCGCTTGACGCAAGGCCACGGCGACGCGTGCCGACGGCGGGCTGTACCGCACCGCGTTGTCGACCAGGTTGCGCAGCAACACCGCCAGCAGCGTCTCATTGCCGGGCAGAAAGCAGGGTTCGGGCGACTCAAACTCCAAGATCTGGTGCTTGCCCAGCGCCTTGGGGGCCAGTTCGGCCAACACGCTTTGGGTCAATGCGCGCAGCTCCACCACCTCAAGCGCCGTGGCATCGGCCGCCTCCAAGCGGGACAAGGTCAGCAACTGATCCACCAGGCGGGTGGCCCGGTCACAACCCTGAACGGTGTTGAGCAGCGCATGACGCCGAGCCAGCTCGTCGGCCTCGGCCAAGGCCACCTGCGCCTGGGCTCGGATCGCGGCGATCGGGGTGCGCAGCTCGTGGGCAGCGTCCGCGGTGAAGCGTCGTTCCGAGGCCAGCAGTTGGTCGATGCGCGCGAACAAGGCGTTCAAGGCTTCGATCATCGGCAACATCTCCAGCGTCGCCCCCGCCACCGCCACGGGATGCAGGGCCTGCGGCTCGCGCTGCGCCAGCACCAGGCCCAAACGGCGCATGGGCGACACGCCCAGACGCACAGCCCACCACACCGCCAACGCCAACAGCGGCAGCGCCACGGCCATGGGCCACAAGGTGCTGCGCAAAACGGCCCACAGGATCTCCAAACGCGAGCTCATCTGCTCACCCACGTAGACCCGCACATCCTGCTCACCGCCCTCGGCGGCGAAGACCCGCCAGCTCAGGCCATCGATCTGCACGGTGTCAAAACCCGTGCGGAAGGACTGCCCTGGCGCCGCCAGGGGCACGGCGGGCGCGTTGGCCGAACGCAGCGCCAGGCGCCCCTCATGGAACACCTGGAAGGCCACTTTGGGCGCATAGCGGTGCAAGGTGGGTGCGTCAAGGTCATGGCGATCGTCTTCGATCTCGCCTTGCTGCTGCACCACCAGCAAGGCCGCGGCCTGCGCCAGGTGGCCATCGAGCAACTCCTCCAGCTCATGACGCGCGTCAAACCAGGTGATGACCGCGGTGCTCAGCCACACGGCCACGACCATCCCCAGCACCCACGCCAACAAACGCCCCTGGATGGAACGCGGTGCGCTGATCATGGCGAGGTGGGCGCTTCGCGCAGCAACAAGTAGCCCACGCCCCGCACGGTCTGGATCAGACTGCTGCCCAGCTTGCGGCGCAGGTGGTGGATGTGGACTTCGACCGCATTGCTGTCGACCTCATGCCCCCAGCTGTAGAGGTGCTGCTCGATCTGCTCGCGAGACAGCACCCGGCCCGCGTTGAGCATCAAAGCCTGCAGCAAGTCGAACTCGCGCGTCGACAAGGTGACCAAGGTGCCCGCCTGCCTCACCGTGCGGGCGGCCGGGTCCAGCACCACGTCCTGGGCCTGCAGACATTCCTGAGGCTGGCCATGGGCACGGCGCACCAGGGCGCGCAGGCGGGCCGCCAGCTCTTGCAGGTCCACCGGCTTGACCACGTAGTCGTCGGCCCCCACGTCCAGCCCCTGGATGCGGTCGGGCACCGCGTCACGCGCGGTCAGCACCAGCACCGGCGCCGAGATGCCATCACGGCGAACCGCGGCCAGCACCGCCAAGCCGTCCTTCAAGGGCAAGCCCAGGTCCAGCACGGCCACCGCGTAGGCCTGGGTGCGCAGCTCGCGCTCGGCAGCCAGGCCATCTCGCACCCAATCGACCTGGAAGCCCAGTTGCCGCAGGCCAGCCTGCAAGCCATCGCCCAGCAGGGGGTCATCCTCGGCAAGCAGAAGGCGCATGGCACAGGGGGCTTTCAATCGTCGTCATGGTCGGCCTGGCGCTCATGGTGGGACAGGGTTGGGTTGGCGTCGGAGGGAGAAGCACCGGGTGCCCCGTTCCATTGCCAGAGCCAGAATGCCACAACCGCGCCGACCAGGGCGAGTGCCAGCCAACCATGGTTGCGCGGAGCCACATCGGCGCCGGGGCCTGGCCCGCGGCCGGTGAGCATGGGCAAGGCCTGGTTCTGGCGACGCCACAGGCTCAGCAGCACAATCAGCCCGATATGCAGCAGCACGACGGCCAGCAGGGCATTGCCGAAGAACTCATGCACCTCCTCCAGCCATTCGCCGCCCCATTCGTCCCACACGGCATAGCCGCTCAAGGTCAAAGGCAGGATCAGGCTCAGGATGAGCGCCACCGCCAAGGCCATCAGCACGTTTTGCCCCAAACGGGCGTTGGTGGGCGCGGCCAGCCAGGTGGGCAGGCTGCGCAGCTTGCGCCACAGCACCGACAAGCGCACCTGGCGTGGCCCGAACAGCCCCCACAGCAAGCGGGCCACCAACAGACCGCCCAGGGTGTAGCCCAGCGCGACGTGCACCAGGCGCCAACGCTCGCCATCGGCGGTGAGGTAAGCGCCGGTGAAGCTCAGCGCCATCAACCAGTGCAAGGCGCGGGTGGTGGCATCCACCATGCGCCGACGGGCGGGCGCGGTGGTGGGCCGGGAAGAACTCAATGGCGTGGTGGTCATGATGGTCTCACTTGGGGATGCGGATTCGGTCTTCGTCGAATTCGCCCCGGTTGGCGCCCGCATGGCAGGCCATGCAGTTGGCCGGGCTCTTGATGGCAGGGCGGCGCCAGGTGGCCGCGGGCACCTCGTCGTGCTCCCTCAGGAACCAGGCCGAGCGCGTGATGCGGTCTTGCGCTGGCTCCTCGCGCACGCGGCGGTGGCTGCCCGCATTCGCCGTGAGCCAGTCGGCCAATTGCTTGACCGTGGCCGGGTCCAGCGAGGCATCGGTGCCGAAGTGCTTGGGCAGGCCGTTCATCAAGCGCCGCCACGACGCCGCTGGCAGCATCCCCGGCGGGTAGGCCAGGTGGCAAGCGGCGCATTCCTGCTGGTACTTGGGCAACAAGGGAACGCGCTTCATGCGTTCGCCGTCGTCGTCGGCGATGGCCGCTTGCAGGCAACACAGGGCGATGAGCAGCCCCCACAGAACTCGGATTGACGTCATGATTTCTCCTGGTCAGGGTTTGAGCGTGATCAACCAGCCCAGCACATCCGCTTTTTCAGCGGCGCTGCATTCGCGGCCCAGCACATCGTTGCAATTGCGGCGAAACCACTTCTCGGTCTTGGCCGGGTCCGTGAAGCGTTCCGGATTGAAGGCAGGGGCCAGTGGCTGGATGACCT
The DNA here is from genome assembly GCF_918741295.1 of Aquabacterium sp. CECT 9606. Lineage (GTDB taxonomy): Bacteria > Pseudomonadota > Gammaproteobacteria > Burkholderiales > Burkholderiaceae_C > Aquabacterium. The sequence goes on along the minus strand of NZ_CAKKNB010000002.1, from coordinate 651,230 downwards.
TGCCGGTCGAGGCATGCCGTGCGGCCTGGGTGGGCACGGCGCCATGGCACGAGGCGCAACTCCATTCACGCCCGTGGCGGGCCGTGAAAAACGCCTGCCCGCGACTGGGCACGGCCGGTGCCCCCGCCTGGGCGGTGTAGCCGGCCAGTTGATCGGCGGGCGTGGCCGCCAGCGCCGGATTCATGACCAGGCACGCCGCCACCCCGGCCGCGCAGGCGGTCATCAGTACACGGAAGGGCATCTGGAACGCAGCGGACAAGTTCATGGGTGACTCCTTGGAACTCATGATGCCGGCGGCGTCTTAGGGCTTTCTTAAGCCATGGCTAAGATGCGCCCATGAACTTCAATGACCTTGCCGACGACTCCGAAGACGACCAGCACAGCCCGGCGGAGCGCGCCGCCGCGGCCTCGCGCAGCACCTGGGTCAGCGTGGGCGTCAACCTGGTGCTCACCACGGCCCAGATCGCGGTCGGCATCCTGGCCAAGTCCCAGGGCCTGATCGCCGATGGCGTGCATTCGCTGTCCGACCTGGTGGCCGATTTCGTCGTGCTGTTCGCCAACCACCACAGCCAGAAAGACGCCGACGAAGACCACCCCTATGGCCACCAGCGTTTCGAAACCGCCGCCTCATTGATCCTCGGAGCCTTGCTGCTGGCCGTGGGCGTGGGCATGCTGTGGTCCGCCGCCCTCAAGCTGCAGTCACCCGAGACGGTGCAGACCGTGCACGTGGTGGCGCTGTGGGCAGCGGGCGCAGCCCTCATCGCCAAGGAGCTGCTGTTCCGCTACATGCTGGCGGTGGCCAAACGCGTCAAATCCAGCATGCTGGTGGCCAATGCCTGGCACGCCCGCTCGGACGCGGCCTCTTCGCTGGTCGTGGGGCTGGGCATCGTGGGCAACCTGGCCGGCTACCCCATCCTGGACCCGATCGCCGCGCTCATCGTCGGCTTCATGGTGGCGCGCATGGGGTGGGGTTTCGGCTGGGACGCCTTGCATGACCTGGTCGACCGCTCGGTGGACGAGGCCGAAGTGCAGGCCATCCGCCAGACCCTGATGGACACGCCCGGCGTGAGCAATGTCCACGATGTGCGCACCCGCAAGATGGGCGACATGATCATCGTGGACGCGCACATCGAGGTCGATGCCCTGATCACCGTGGAAGCCGGCCACGACATCGCCGTTGAAGCCCGCCAGCGGGTGCTGCAACGCCACCGCGTGCTCAACCTGATGACCCATGTGGACCCCTGGCGCCGCCCTGACCTGGACCACCCCGCGCTTGAAACCGCGCCCGGCGGCCCCAACTGCTGAGCCAGACCCGCCAGGCCGAAGGAGGCCCCCTTGCCCATGCTCATCGTCACCGTCCTGGGCCTCATGCTGGTTGCGTGGTTCATCGGACAACCTTGGCTGACCGAGCAACGTCGGCGCCGATGGCGCGCCCAGCCCTTTCCGCCCGCCTGGCGCGCCATCCTGAAAAAGCGCGTGCCCTACCTGCGCGCCTTGCCAGCCGACCTGCAGCTTCAGCTCAAGCAACACATCCAGGTCTTCGTGGCTGAAAAGGCCTTCATCGGGTGCGCGGGGCTGGTCATCACCGACGAGATCCGCATCACCATCGCCGCGCAGGCCTGCCTGCTCATCCTCAACCGGCCCCACACCGACTACTACCCCGAGCTGCGCCAGATCCTGGTCTACCCCGGCGCCTTCATCGTCGACAAGGTGCACACCGATGAGACCGGCGTGCTGCAAGACCACCAGCGGCAGGTGTTGTCGGGCGAGTCGTGGTCGCAGGGCCAGGTGATCCTGTCGTGGCAGGACACGGTGGAGGGCGCCGCGATCCCGGACGATGCAAACAACGTGGTCATCCACGAATTCGCGCATCAACTCGATCAGGAAACAGGCCTGGCCAACGGTGCGCCCAACCTGCCTGGCCCCGCACGCTACCGGCGCTGGTCGCGCGTCATGCACGAAGCCTTTGAAGAGTTGCAAAACCAGGCCGACCGCGGCGAGGCCTCGCTGTTCGACCACTATGGCGCCACCAATCCCGCCGAGTTTTTCGCGGTGGCCTCCGAGACCTTTTTTGAACGCCCCCACCCTTTGGCCGAGCAGCACCCCACCCTGTACCATGAGCTGTGCGACTTCTACCGCGTCAACCCCTTGAGCTGGTGATGGATTGGGCCCTCGAACTCCAAGGCAGCGAAGTGCAGTTCACCGAGGTGCTGGGCGAGCACCTGTGCCTGCGTTTTTCAGCCGCGCTGGTGCGCCAAGGCAGCAACGCTCTTCATGCCGAAGTAGGCCATGTCAAAGGCGTGGAGTTGCGGCTCATGCAAGCCATGTGGGTCGGCGAGCTTGCGCTGTGCACCGGGGCGCTGTCAGACAGCTTGGTGATCGTGGACGGTGTGGTGCGCCGCGAGCTGCCCGTGGGCTGGTCAGCCCATGGTGACATCCAGGCCGAGCTCAACTTCCGATCTGGCACGACGCTGACGGTGTCGGCCCAAGCCGTGCATTGCGAGGCCCCCGCCGATCCCCACTTCCAGACCTCGTACGCCTGTTAAGGCGGACATTCAGTACGGGCGCTTGGCCGGCAGCTCGATGCGTTCCTGGTCATCGCCCGGCACGCTCTTGAACAGGCCGTTCTCCCAATCCTGGGCGGCCTGCGTGATGCGCTCTTTCTGGCTGGACGCGAAGTTCCACCACATGAAGCGGTGGCCATCCAAAGGCGCTCCGCCAATGATCACCAGGCGCACTTCGGTGTCGGCGCCATTGGCCAGCACACCGCCGTCATCCAGCACCACCATGGTGTGGGCCGCCACCACCTCGCCATCGAGGGTCAAAGCCTGGTCCACGGCGTAGAGCGCCGCCTCTTCGGCCAGCTTGGGCAAGGTCAGGCTTTGCCCGGCCGCCAACCTGATGTCCAGGTACAGGGTGGGCGACAAAGGCTGCACCGGCGAAGTCACGCCCCAGGCCGACCCCACCAGCACGCGGATGGCCGCGCCTTGCTCCGTCACCTCGGGGATGTCGGCGGCGGGGGTGTGGGCAAAGGTGGGCGCGGATTCCTCGCGCGCTTGCGGCAGGGCCACCCACAACTGCAAACCATGTGTGCGGCGGTCCGCGTGTTTCAAGTCATCGGGGGTGCGCTCGGAGTGGACGATGCCGCGCCCCGCGCTCATCCAGTTGATGGCGCCCGGCTCGATGCGCTGCACCGTGCCCAGGCTGTCGCGGTGCATCATGGCGCCCTCGTACAGGTAGGTGACCGTGGCCAACCCGATGTGTGGGTGCGGCCGCACATCGCTGTTCATGCTGGGTGTCTGCACCACCGGTCCAAAGTGGTCAAAGAAGATGAACGGCCCGACCGACTGCCGCGCTGCCGCCGGCAACATGCGGCGTACCACGAAGCCGCCACCCAGATCGGTCTGGTGGCCTGTCAATGTCAGTGTGATTCCCATGGCACTTGTTCCCTCAATCCAGTTCTCATTGTGACCTGACTCGGCAAAAAAAATGACCCGGCCAGGTTGCCCTGGCCGGGTCAGAGTCAAAGCTCAATCAGAAAGCTTGTCGCCGATCAGCGGGGCGAACCCACGGCTTCGATGATCACGCGGCGATCAGGTGCCAGGCACTCGATCAGCTTCTTGTTCTTGCTGTTGTCCTTGCCTTGGCAATCGGTGCCGGTCACGGGCTGGCTTTCACCACGGCCTTCGATGTAGACGCGGTCAGCCGGCACACCCTGGCCCACCAGGAAGTCCTTGACGGACTGCGCACGGCGTTCCGACAGCTTCTGGTTGTATGCCTCGGAACCGATGCGGTCGGTGTGACCCACGGCCACCACGGCTTCCAGATTCAGCGTCTTCACCTTCTCGGCAAAGTCGGTGAGCTTTTCCTTGCCTGAGGCCGACAAAGCGGACTTGTCGAACTGGAACAAGGCATCGGCCGGGATCGTCACCTTTTGCGAGGTGGGCACAGGGGCCGGCGGCGGGGCCACGGGCTCAGGCGGCGGCGTCACCACCGCCACAGGCTTGGGCTCGCAAACTGCTTTGGGCATCAGGGGCTTGTCGCAAATGCAACCGGCGGGGAACTCGCTGCCTTCCACGGGCGTGCTCTGGGCCAGCTCCACCGACCAGTAACCGGTGCGCCAGCACTCACCCGTCGAATTGCGCACGATCATCCGCTGCGAATCGAGCAGGTAAGGTGTATTGGTGGACGCGGGCGGTACCGTGATCGACGGCAAGCTCTGTGCGCGGGCACCGTTCGTTGCACCAAACGCGGCACACACCACCAGTGCAGCCACCATCAATTTGCGATTCATGATCAATTCCTTTCAACACTAAAAACCGAGACATTTGCAGCGATTGTGTCGATGAGGGCGGGCACGCTCTGTCGGGCATGCCCTAGAACCCTGTAGGACGATGCCGATATGCGTGTCAGCGGACGCCGACTTTTGCTCACTGCATGAACCAGCCATGGCTGACCACCAGCGACTGGCCGGTCAGCGCATTGGTGGGGAAAGCGGCGAACATCAAGGCCACCTGGGCCACGTCCTGCGTGGTGGTGAACTCGCCATCCACCGTCTCCTTGAGCATCACGTTCTTGATGACCTCTTCTTCGGTGATGCCCAGGGTCTTGGCTTGTTCGGGGATCTGCTTGTCCACCAAAGGCGTGCGCACAAAGCCGGGGCAGATCACGTTGGCACGCACCTGGTGCTTGGCCCCCTCTTTCGCCACGACCTTGGCCAGGCCGACCAGGCCATGCTTGGCCGTGACATAAGGCGCCTTCAACATCGAAGCCTCCTTGGAATGCACCGAACCCATGTAGATGACCGAGCCGCCACGGCCGGCCGCGTACATGTGCTTCAGGCACGCCTTGGTGGTCAGGAAGGCGCCGTCCAGGTGGATGGCCAGCATCTTCTTCCAATCGGCGAACTCGAACTCCTCGACCGGGTGCACGATCTGCACACCCGCGTTGCTGATGAGGATGTCCACCGCGCCGAATCGGTCCACCGTGGCTTGCACGGCCTGGTTGACCTGGTCTTCCTGGGTCACGTCCACGGCCACGCCGATGGCCTGCGCCCCACTGGCCACCAACTCGGCGGCCGTCGCATCGGCCGCCGCCTTGTTCAGGTCCGCGATCACGACCTTGGCGCCTTCTTTGGCAAACAAGGTGGCGATCTCTTTGCCAATGCCACTGGCCGATCCGGTGATGAAGGCTGTCTTGTCTTTGAGCAACATGTGAGTGTCCCGTGAAGAGTGAGGTTGAAGCAGGTGCACAACAGATTAATCCCCTTTGAATACCCAACCTGTCGGCGTTGTCTGACAACAGGCTGTGGCGTTGACTGATGCCGGCCCGCCATACCCCCACCTATTCTGAGATCACCGGTTGACACCTCCAGTCGTCAAACCCTCAGACCCATTGAACACGGAAGGAACGCCCATGAACCACCAACTCATCCTGATCGCCCCACTGACCGCCGGCCTGCTGGCCCTGGCGGCTTGCGACAACAAAACGCCCACCACCGAAACGGCGGGGCAGAAGCTGGACGGCGCCATTGCCACCACTGAACAGAAGACCGACCAGCTCAGGGCCGACGCCAAGGTGAACGCGGCCGAAGCCAAAAAGGACACCTCTGAGGCCCTGAGCGACGCTGCCATCACCACCCGCGTGAATGCGCAGCTGGCGGCCGACCCCGCGCTCAGCGCCATCAAGATCGACGTGGACACCAGCAATGGCCGCGTCCGCTTGAGCGGCACCGCACCCGATGACCAAGCGCGCGACCGCGCCACCACCATGGCCTCCGCCGTCAGTGGTGTGGTCAGCGTGGACAACCAATTGAAGGTCGAGAAGAAGTCCTGATCCCTCATTGACCGCAGCCCACACCGCTGCACAACCAGGAGCACCTCATGCTGCACTACGCCGTTGTCTTTTTCGTGATCGCAATCATCGCGGCCCTGTTTGGTTTTGGTGGCATTGCCGCCAGCGCTGCAGGGATCGCCAAATTGCTGTTCGTGGTTTTTGCCGTGCTGGCCGTGGCCAGCTTCCTCGTCAGCCTGATCAAGAAAACCTGACCCCCGTCAGTTGACCTTGCATTGCTGTTGATAACCCTGAAAGGAACTTCCCATGACTACCATCAAGTCCGTCCAACAAAGCGCCTCGCAAGCGGCTGACAACGCCACCCAAACTGCTGACGACGCCATCAAGTCCACGCAGCGCGCCGCCAACAATGCACTCGACAACCTGTCTGACAAAGTGCATCAAGCCAGCGAACAAGCTGCGCCGCTGATTGGCCGTCTGAGCGCCCAAGCTGAAGCACTGAGTCGCAAAACGGTGGACGCTGTGCGCGAGGGCTCCAAGCGCGCTCGCCTGCAGGCCACCAACGCGGCCAACTCCACGGTCAGCTACATCAAGGAAGAGCCCGTCAAGTCGGTCCTGATCGCCGCCGCCGCTGGCGCCGCGCTGTTCGCCATCGCCAGACTGGTGAGCCGCAACCGCGACCGCGTGTAAGCAAAAAGCATGAAACCAGGCCCTGAGGAGTTGTCCACATGATGCGTCCAATTCTTCAACTGATGGCCACCGAGCCAGAGCTGCTGACCGACCATTTGCAGTCGTACGCGGAGTTGTTGGGCGAAGAGGTGGGCAGCTTCCAGGGCCAGTTCAAACGCCACTGGATCATGTTCGCGGTGCTGGCCTTGCTGGCCACCGTGACCTTGATCCTTGGGGGCGTTGCACTCATGCTGTGGCTGGTCACACCCCATGCCCAATTGCAGCAGCTTCAAGTGCCCTGGGCACTGTGGCTGGTGCCATTGGGCATGGGGGCGTTTTGCGCCATCATTGCCGTGATCATGAAACAAGAAGAGCGCACACCCGGCTTCCAGGTGCTGCGCCAGCAAATCGCGGCCGACTTGGCCATGCTCAAGCAAGCGACCTCCTCATGAGCAAACAAGCCCGTCCACCCTTGCCGGCCGAAATCCGCCTGGCACAGTCTCGCGAACGCATCCGCCTGTGGCTGACGCCGCCTGAGGATGACGACACCGACGATGAGGCATCGTCTGGCAGTGCTCTGCCCGAACAACTTCAGGCCTGGATGCGCGAGTTGCGCGAACACCCCATTTTCTCGTCCACCTTCAACGCCTTGCATGGCTGGTGGGAAAGCCACCCCTGGCGGCCCGCCACCCATCTGGCAGGCGGCTTGTTCAAGGAAGCGCTCCAGCCCCTGGCCTCCAAACATCCTCTGGGCTTGGTGCTGGTGGCTGCCGCGATCGGTGGCTCGCTGGTCTGGTTCCGACCAGGACGCGGCTTGGTCAAATCACTGCTGCTCAAGGGCGTGGTTTCGCAATCCGTGTTGGGCCTGGCCAAGCAACCCTTTGTGGGCACACTGGCCAACAGCGTGATCAGCTGGATGCACCAGCTGTCCACCCCCCGTCAACGCTCTTCTTCCTGAACAAGCAAAGCAAAGCGCCTGCACCATTCAAACGGTGCAGGCGCTTTGCTTTGCCTGGCCGGGGAGGCCCCGAAGGGGCCGCCTCACTTACTTCTTGTAGTGAGCCTTGGCGTTGTCCATGCAGGCGGACTTGGCATCACCCGACAGGGCATCGCACTTTTCCTTGGCCACCTTGTAATCGGCGCCCATCTTGTCTTCAACGGCATCCTTGGAAGCATCGCCCACTTCCTTGTTCAGCTTGGCTTCGGCCTTGGCCTTCGTTTCAACGGCCTTGGCTTCCTTCACGCAGACGTCCTTGTCATTGCCAGTCTTGTCATCGCACTTTTCCTTGGCCACGTCGTAAGCTGTTTCAGCCTTCACGTCGGCCAGGTGCTTGCGATCGCTGGCCTTGCCGGTGTAGTTGTATTCCAGCTCAGCCTTGGTGACCTTTTCCTTGGCCTTCGCTTCGGCCACGCAGATGTCCTTGGCGTTGTCGGTCATCTTGTCACAGGCTTCCTTGTCGGCCTTGTAGGTGGCGGTGGCGGCGTCCTTGCCAGCACGGTAGTCGGCCTTGGTGATCGTGCCGGCTGCGTTCGCATACGACACAGCGCTCAGACAGGCGGCCAGAACAGCGGCTTGGATGGTGGTGGTTTTAGACATGGTGAATTCCTTGCGAGTAGTTAAGTTATGACCCGCCGTTTCCGACAGGCTGAACGCCAGTGTCCAAAAGTGGCCGCATTTCCCCAACCGGACGGTGCCGCAAGCTCGCGTAGTTTTTGTCCTACGCAAACGGAGACCTGGGTGACCTCGTCTTGAAGCTGTAGGTGGGCTCCTACAAACAGCTAGGAGATCTTCCAATGGCGCGCCCCATGGGCAAGGGCGATAATTCAAAACAACGGAAGGTCTCTCGAGGTGGCGTGCACACGAGTTTCATCACCCGTGCTGAGACGACACTTCACACACCGCACCCACAGACCGAGCAGTCCATGACGCCCCTGAAAGCCTTCATTGTTGAAGACAGCCCGGTGATTCGCGAAAACCTCATCGCGACACTGGAAGAGATGGTGTCGCTGCAAGTGGTGGGCACGGCCGAAGACGAGGCCCATGCTGTGGCCTGGCTCAACGACGGCAACAATGCTTGCGACCTGGTCATTGTCGACATCTTCATCAAACGGGGATCAGGGCTGGGCGTGTTGCAAAAAGCCGGTTCAGGGCGCTCGGCGCGCAAGCACGTGGTGCTCAGCAACTACGCCACGCCCGACATGCGCCAACGCTGCCTGGAACTGGGCGCCGACCAGGTCTTTGACAAATCGAACGAGATCGACCACCTGATCGACTACTGCGTGGCCTTGGTCAACCGCGACGCTCACTGACACCGATCACTGGATCAAGCCGTTCTTGAGCGCGTAATAGGTCAGGTCGCTGTTCGAGGCCAGGTTCATTTTTTCCATGACACGCGAGCGGTAAGTGCTCACGGTCTTCACGCTCAGGGACATGCTGTCGGCCATGTGGCCAATGGTTTCGCCCTTGGCCAGCCGCAAGAACACCTGGAACTCGCGTTCAGACAGCTGTTCATGCAGTGATTTCTCAGGGTCACCGCCCAGGCCATCGGCCAGCATCTCGGCCACGCCCGCGGTGATGTACTTGCGGCCACGGAACACGGTGCGGATGGCCTTGACGATCTCTTCGGGGTCGCACTCTTTGTTGAGGTAACCACTGGCGCCCTGCCGCAGCAGGGTCAAAGCGTAATGCTCTTCGGGGAAGCCACTGAGGATCAGCACTGGCAGGTCGGGCGCGCGAGCACGGATGGCGGCCAGCGCATCGACGCCGCTCTGGTCGGGCATGGACAGGTCCATCACCAGCACGTCGACGTCGCCCGCGCGCACCAGCTCCAGGGCCTCCCGGCCTGTGGAGGCTTCGCCCGTCACCTTCAGGTCGACCTGATCGGAGAAGAACTGGCGCAGTCCGGCGCGAACGATGGCGTGGTCGTCAATGATGGCAATTCGAATCATGGTCGACGGTCGATCAGTTGGAAGTAGGATGTCCATGATGATAAGCCTGACACAGATCAAACGCAGCGCCTACGCTTTTCCCTTGGCGGCATTGGCCGCGCTGGCGATGCTGTTCATCAGCGAGACCTCATATTGGCAGGCCACGGACTCGATGGACGACATGGGCATGATGGCCCAGGCTCGCACACAGATCAACACCTTGCTGCGCCGGCTGGTGGATGCAGAAACCAGCCAGCGCGGCTACCTGCTGACCAGCCGCAAGGAATACCTGACCCCGCTGAACGGCGCCATCGATGACAGCAACGCCGCCCTCAAATGGCTGGTGCAGTACTACGCCAAAGACGCAGCCAACCAGAAAAGTGCCCAGGAGCTGCAAGTCCTGACGCAACGCAAGCTGGGCGAGGTGGCCATCACCCTGCGCCTGCACGACGAAGGCAAGGAAGAGGCCTGGCGGGCCATGGTGCTGTCCAACATCGGCCAGCAGGACATGGAGTCAGTGCGTTCCGTGGCCACGCGCTTGCTGCAAGGCGAAACCACCAAGGTCACCGCCGGGCGCGAAGACGTGCACAACACCTTGATGCTCAACCGCATCGGCGTGGCCGCCATGACTGCCATCAGCTTCCTGGCCCTGACCATGTTCCTGGCACAGACCAACGCGCTCAATGCCCAGCGCCTGGCCCAGAGCCAGGCCATCCAGGCCGAGCGCGACCAGCTGGAGTTCGAGGTCAAGCGGCGCACCATGCACCTGACTGACCTGACCCGCTATTTGCAGACCATCCGCGAGGACGAGCGAGGCCGCCTGGCCCGCGAACTGCACGACGAGCTGGGCGCCCTGCTGACCGCCGCCAAGCTGGACGCCGCCCGCATCAAGTCACGTCTGGGGCCGGAGCTCACGCCCGAGTTGGCCGAGCGCATTGCACACCTCAACGACAACCTCAACGAAGTGATCGCGCTCAAGCGCCGCATTGTGGAAGACCTGTGCCCCTCATCCTTGAGCACCCTGGGCCTGGTGGCCGCCCTGGAGATCCAGTCGCGCGAGTTCGCCACGCGCTCGGGCCTGCAGGTCGATTGCCATCTCAACGCCGTGAGCCTGAGCCCCTCGGCCGCGCTGACGGTGTACCGCCTGGTGCAAGAGGCCTTCACCAACATCGCCAAATACGCCAAGGCCAAAACAGTGACCGTGGACCTGGACACCCAGGACGGCCGGGCCTGCGTCACCGTCAGGGATGACGGCGTGGGGTTCGACCCTTCGCAGCAACCCAGCTCGGCTCATGGCCTGCTGGGCATGCGCTACCGCGTCGAGGCCGAAGGCGGTGAGCTGGTGCTCGAGTCATCGCCCGGACAAGGCACGCGCATCGGCGCCACGGTGCCCCTGGCCCAAACCAGCTGAAATCAGCTGAACACCCCCTTCGACGACAGTTCGACGGGGCGTCGTCCTACATGGGAATGCGCGGAACGCTGATGTCTGCCTTGATCGTGGAAACCTAAAGTTTCTACATCGACAGACCTCAATTTCCTGGAGATTGCCATGCTGAAGTGGGCACTGATCTTTGCACTGATTGCCTTGGTGGCCGGCCTGTTCGGGTTCACCGGCATCGCCGCCAGCGCCGCCGGGATCGCCAAGTTCTTGTTCGTGCTGTTCCTCGTCTTGTTCATTGTCGTCGTCGGCCTGGCCTTGCTGGGCATCGGCGCGGTCAAGAAATAGCCAAGACGATTCAATTTTGTTTCCAGTCCCAAAAAGGAGAATTTCCATGTTTTTCAACAAACGCACCGCCGCTGTCCTGGCTCTGGCCGCCTCTTCCCTGATCATCATCCCCGGTTGCGCCGTGACGCGCGACCAGTCCACGATGGGCGAGTACATCGATGACGCCGCCATCACCACCAAGATCAAGGCCAAGTTCGTGGACGCCAAGTCGGTGGACGCTGCCTCGATCAAGGTCGAAACCTTGAACGGCACCGTGATGTTGTCCGGCTTCGCCAAGAGCCAGAACGAGAAGGATTCCGCCGCCGCCATCGCCCGCGATGTCAAGGGCGTGAAGTCGGTCAAGAACGAAATCGCTGTTCGTCCTTGATTTGAAAACCTGAAGAAACGTGGCGTCATCCTGACCAGCTTCAGGGTGACGCCGCCATGACAGGGAGGATGCCCATGCAATCGAACCCCCACGACCTGGACGGTGTCGACTTGTGGTTTTTCGGTGGCACACCGGGGCCCGATGACCTGGACGAGGCCTGCACCCTCGGCCAACGCTGCAACACGCCGATTGATGAAGATGACACCAGGATCGCTTCATTTGCGCACCGATGTCATTGCGGCCAGCGCGCTTCGCGATTCGCCCGCGCCGCCAAGGTGATTCAACCGCCGTCCATCCAAGAACAGGATTGCCTGATGGCAGTTCATGTTTGAGCTGCGTCAAACCGTGCAAGAAAAGAAGTTGCGAATCGTTCGCATTTGAATCTAGAATGGGCAGATGAACGCTGCTCACGCCACACCTGCCTCTTCGTCCCTCACCCTGGACACGCTGCCTGTGCGTGCGGTGGCCATCATCCGTGACATCCGCACCGCCACCAAAGATGGCGCCGCCCTCAAGCGTCGCCTGATGGAACTGGGCTTCGTGCCCGGCGAGCGGGTTGAGGTTTTGCGACGCGTCTTCGCTGGCAGCGGCCCACTGGCGGTTCGCGTGGGCACCAGCACCTTTGCCATGCGCACCCTCGAATCCTCTCTGATCGAAGTGGTCCAGGCCTGATCTTCGAACCGGCAGTTCCGTCATGTCCGATGCGGCCTTTGCGCCTGTCCCCACCTCTCCCTTGACCGCCCCGCTGATTGCCCTGGTGGGCAATCCCAATTGCGGCAAGACCGCCCTGTTCAATCGGCTGACCGGTGCGCGCCAGAAGGTCGGCAACTACGCAGGCGTGACGGTGGAGCGCAAGGAAGGCCAGTTCGTGTCGCCCGCCGGCCAGACCTGGCGCGTGCTCGACCTGCCCGGCGCCTACAGCCTGCTGCCTGCCACCCCTGACGAAGCCATCACCCGCGACGTGATCGCCGGCACGCGGGCGGGCGAGGCCAGCCCGGTCGGCCTGGTCTGCGTGGTCGATGCCACCAACCTGCGCTTGAACCTGCGCATGGTGCTGGAGCTGCAATCGCTTGACGCGCCCATGGTCCTGGTCATCAACATGATGGACCTGGCCCGCAAACGCGGCATCCACATTGATGTGGCCAGGCTGCAGGATGAATTGGGCGTGCCCGTGATCGAAGCCGTGGCCGTGAAGGCTGGCGGCGAGCAAGCCTTGCTGACGCAGCTGGACCGGCTGGACTGGACCCGCCTGCCCAGCCAGCCCGCCATCCGCCCGGTGGAGCGCATCGCCGCCATCCCGGTTGAAGCCACCCACCAGCGCGTGAGCGAGTTGCTGTCGCGTTGCGTGGTGATGCCCGCCGCCGGCCCCAGCCTCACGGCCCGGCTGGACCACTATGCCTTGCACCCGGTGCTGGGCCCCGTGATCCTGGCCGTGTTGATGTTCCTGGTCTTCCAGGCCGTGTTCAGCTGGGCCGCCACCCCCATGGAACTGATCGACACCAGCGTGGGTGCGCTGGGTGAATGGGTGGGCGCCCACATGGGCGAAGGCATGCTGCGCGGCCTGCTGGTCGACGGCATCATCAGCGGCGCAGGCAGCGTGCTGGTGTTCCTGCCCCAGATCCTGATCCTGTTTTTCTTCATCCTGGCCCTGGAAGACTCTGGCTACCTGCCCCGCGCCGCCTTTCTGCTGGACCGGGTCATGGGCAGCGTCGGCTTGTCAGGCCGCGCCTTCATCCCCTTGCTGTCCAGCTTTGCCTGCGCCATCCCCGGCATCATGGCCACGCGCACCATTGCCAACCCGCGCGACCGCCTGGTCACCATCCTGATCGCCCCCTTGATGACCTGCTCGGCCCGACTGCCGGTGTATGCGCTGCTGATCGCCGCTTTCATCCCCAGCCGGACCGTGGGCGGCATCTTCAACCTGCAGGGCCTGGTGCTGTTTGCACTTTACGCCGCGGGCATCCTGGCCGGCTTGATCGTGGCGCTGGTGCTCAAGCTGTTCATGCGCCAGTCGCATGCGCAACCCTTGCTGATGGAATTGCCGGACTACCACTGGCCGCACCTGCGCAACCTGGCCTTGGGTTTGTGGGAGCGGGCGCAGATTTTCATATCGCGCGTGGGCACCATCATCCTGGCGCTGATGGTGATCCTGTGGTTCCTGTCCACCTACCCGGCCCCGCCGCTGGACGCCACCGGCCCCGCCATCGAATACAGCCTGGCGGGTATGGCTGGGCGCGCGCTGCAGGTGATTTTTGAGCCCATCGGTTTCAACTGGCAGATCTGCATCGCGCTGGTGCCAGGCCTGGCCGCGCGCGAAGTGGCGGTCAGCGCCCTGGGCACGGTCTACGCCATGTCGCAAACCGGCGATGCCCTGTCGGGCGCCCTGACCACCGTGATCGGTCAGGCTTGGTCGCTGCCCACAGCCCTGTCGCTGATGACCTGGTATGTGTTCGCGCCGCAATGCTTGTCCACCATGATCGTGGTCAAGCGTGAAACCAACGGCTGGGCCGTGCCACTGGCCATGACCGCCTACCTGTTCGTGCTGGCCTACGCCGCGTGCTGGGTGGTCTACCGCCTGGCGCTGGCCTGGGGAGCCTGAGACATGAACGGCAGCCCGCTCTGGCAGGAACTGGTGGCCTTGGGCGCCGTGCTGGCGGCCGCCATCTACCTGGGGCGCCGTTGGTGGCCCGCCCTGGCCTCGCTGCTGGGCCTCAAAACCAAGGCTGGCACCACAAAGGCCGCCTGCGGCCAGGGGGGCGGGGCGTGCAAGCAATGCGGGTCAGCGGGCGCCACGCCCCAACGAGACCACCGCATCACCATCGTCCGACGCCGCCAATAACCCCCGCCGGGGCATGGCAACCCCCTGCCTTAGGGGTGTGCATACCTTGCAATGGGGGGTGACAGCCCGACAAAGCGGGCTATACACTTGGCTCCAACAACTTCATATCAGGTTTTCTACCAATCCTATGCGCCCCCTGTTTGCCATCGCACCACTGGCTCTGGCGTTCGTCCTCCTCGGGCCGACCACAACAGACGCCTCGTCCGCCGCCAGCCCCTCGCTGGCCGCGAAGGTGTGGCAACTGATTTTTGACCGGGATGTCACTCCCGCCCAGGTCAAACCAGCGGGCAACCTGGCCACGACGACCTCGGCCCTGGCCCAGTAAGCCAACTTGGCACTACACTAGGCCCTGCTCCGGGGTGTGCCTCGCGATGAAACTCTGTTCGTCGCGCTGCGCTGAGATGGTCCAAGACCGAACCCGCTGAACTTGATCCGGCTCATACCGGCGAAAGAAGAGCTGTACCTGATGAGGACCTCGCCTGCCAAGGCCCAGGGTCCCCGACGATGGAAGCATTCCGTCTCGCCCAGGCACCCCTCGGAGCATGTGATCACCACTGCCACCCGAGGACCCGCCCATGAACGCTCCCGATCCTGCTGTCACCCTGGCCAGCTTCAGCGAACTCACGCGCCTGACGCGCGAACCCCTGCCCGCGTCCCGCAAGATCTACGTGGAAGGCAGCCAGCCTGGCGTGCGCGTGCCCATGCGCGAGGTCTCGCTGACCAATGGCGAAGCGGTCACCTTGTACGACTGCTCCGGTCCTTACTCCGACCCCACCGTCGAGATCGATGTGACGCGCGGCCTGCCCCCCGTGCGCGAGGCCGCCATCCTGGCGCGTGGCGACACCGAGCCTTACCCCGGCCGCAGCATCCAGGCCGTGGACGATGGCCTCAAGCCCGATGAGCGACACGACGAACGCATGGCCGCCCTGCGCCAAGCCGCCGCCGCTTTGCAACGCACACCGCGCCGCGCCAAGTCCGGCCACAACGTCACGCAGATGCACTATGCACGCAAGGGCATCATCACCCCTGAGATGGAATACGTGGCCATCCGCGAGAACCAGCGCCGCCTGGAGATGGCCGATGGCGTGGGTGATTGGCGCACCGCGTACAGCCAGGATGCCGAGCGCGAAACGCGCCTGCGCGGCAACCCCATGGGCGCCATGATCCCGCGCGAGATCACGCCCGAGTTCGTGCGCTCGGAAGTGGCTAGAGGCCGCGCCATCATCCCGGCCAACATCAACCACACCGAGCTGGAACCGATGGCCATTGGCCGCAACTTCCTGGTCAAGATCAACGCCAACATCGGCAACTCGGCGGTCACGTCGAGCATTGAAGAAGAGGTTGAAAAACTGGTGTGGGCGATCCGCTGGGGCGCCGACAACGTGATGGACCTGTCCACCGGCAAGCACATCCACACCACGCGCGACTGGATCGTGCGCAACAGCCCCGTGCCCATCGGCACCGTGCCCATCTACCAGGCATTGGAAAAGGTGGGCGGCGTGGCCGAGGACCTGACCTGGGCCATCTACCGCGATACGCTGATCGAGCAGGCCGAACAAGGCGTGGACTACTTCACCATCCACGCCGGTGTGCGTTTGCCCTTCATCCACCTGACGGCGGGGCGGCGCACGGGCATCGTGTCGCGCGGGGGCTCGATCCTGGCCAAGTGGTGCATCTCGCACCACAAAGAGAACTTCCTGTACACGCACTTCGAAGAGATCTGCGAGATCATGAAGGCCTACGACGTGAGCTTCTCGCTGGGCGATGGCCTGCGCCCGGGCTCGTTGAGCGATGCCAATGACGAAGCGCAATTCGCCGAGCTGCGCACCCTGGGCGAGCTGACGCAGATCGCCTGGAAGCACGATGTGCAGACCATGATCGAAGGCCCCGGCCACGTGCCCATGCACCTGATCCAGGCCAACATGGACGAGCAGCTCAAGACCTGCCACGAAGCGCCTTTCTACACGCTGGGCCCGTTGACCATCGACATCGCGCCAGGTTATGACCACATCGCTTCGGCCATCGGTGCCGCGATGATCGGCTGGATGGGCACGGCCATGCTCTGCTACGTGACACCCAAGGAGCACCTGGGCCTGCCCAACCGCGACGACGTCAAGCAGGGCCTGATCGCCTACAAGATCGCCGCCCACGCGGCGGATGTGGCCAAGGGGCACCCGGGCTCGCGGGCCCGTGACGATGCGCTTTCGCAAGCACGCTTCGACTTTCGCTGGCAGGACCAGTTCAACCTGGGCCTGGACCCGGAAACGGCGCGCGATTTCCACGACGAGACCTTGCCCAAGGACGCCTCCAAGGTAGCGCACTTCTGCTCGATGTGCGGCCCCAAGTTCTGCTCGATGAAAATCACGCAGGAGGTGCGCGAGTTCGCGGCGGCACAAGGTGTGGCCGACGGCGATGCCATCACCCAGGGCATGCAGGCCAAGTCCGCTGAGTTCAAGCAGGTGGGTGGCGAGCTGTACATCCCCATCAAGTCCGTGGCACCACAGGCCTGAAGGGCACCCGCACCATGCAAAGCTTGAGCATCGGCATCGCAGGCGCGGGCCTGCTGGGCCGGCTGGTGGCCTGGACGCTGGCGCATGCCGGCCACCGGGTCAGCGTGTTCGACCCGGCGGCGGGCCCTGCTCCCAGCTTTGATGGCCAAGGCGCGGCCGGCTTCACCGCGGCTGGCATGCTCAGCCCGCTGGCCGAGCGCGAGACTGCCGATGCCGACCTGGCCCAACGCGGTTGGCAATCCATCGACCGCTGGCAAGCCATCACTGATCGGCTCGGCCAAGCCCAGCCAGGTCAGCCCAAGTTGTTTGAGCGGCAAGGCAGCTTGCTGGTGGCCCACGGCAGTGACCAGGGCGCGGCCCGCCGGGTGCTGGCCCGACTGGTCGATGGGACGACATCGCCTTCAAGCCCCGAGGCGCAACCCCAGGCCCTGGACATCGCCGCCCTGGTGCAACTTGAGCCCTCGCTGCACAGCACCATGGGCCGCCTGCACGCCTGGCTGCTGGCCGGCGAAGCCCACATCGACACGGTGCGCACCTTGCAGTGCCTGCACGATGATGCCCCGGCCGTGACCTGGCATTGGGCGCAAGCCGTGTCAAACATCACCCCTGGTCACCTGGACGGCCGGCCGTTCGACTGGGTGTTCGACCTTCGCGGCGTGGGCGCCAAGACCACTTGCGCAGTGCGTGGCGTGCGCGGCGAGATGGTCTGGCTGCACGCCCCCGGCCTGGGCTTGAAGCGACCCGTGCGCCTGCTGCACCCGCGCCACCGCGTCTATGTCGTGCCGCGCCCGGGCGACGTGGTGCTTGTGGGCGCCAGCGAGATCGAGACCGAAGACCGCTCGCCCATGTCCTTGCGCAGCGCGGTCGAACTGATGGCCGCCGCCCACAGCGTGCTGCCCGCCCTGGCCGAAAGCCGCATCGTGCGCCTGGATGTCAACCTGCGCCCCGCCCTGCCCGACCACCGGCCCGAGTGCCATGTCGAGCCTGGCCTGGTCCGCATCAACGGCCTGTACCGGCATGGCTGGTTGCTGGGCCCGTCCCTGGTGGACGAGGCCTTGGGCCAGACTGGCCTGCTGACGCCCACACCCATTGAAGGATGAACCAAGCATGAGCTTCATCACCGTGCACACCGACCAAGGCGCCCAGCAGTTGCCCACCGGCAGCACCGTGGCCGACCTGCTGGCCCACCTCCACCAGTCACACCGCCTGGACGACAACGCTGTGGCCACCGCCGTCAACGGCGAGTTCGTGCCGCGCAGCGAACGCGCGCAACACGCCTTGCACGACGGCGATGCGGTGCTGTGCTTCACCGCCATCACAGGAGGCTAGAGATGGAACCCCCACGCTCATTGCATTCGCTGCCTGCCGCCACCTGGCGCATTGGCGACACACCACTCACCAGCCGCTTCCTGCTGGGCACCGCCGGCTACCCGTCGCCCCAAACCTTGCGCGAAGCCATCGTCGCCAGCGGCAGCCAGGTGCTCACGCTGGGCCTCAAGCGCACCCTGGCCGTGCAGGGTGGCGATGACAACGGCTTCGTCGACATCATCAAAACCACGGCCCGCGAGCAAGGTGCCCACCTCTTGCCCAACACCGCCGGCTGCCGCAGCGCCCGTGAGGCCATCACCCTGGCGCACATGGCGCGCGAGCTGCTGGGCACCCACTGGGTCAAGCTGGAAGTGGTGGGCGACGAGCAGACCCTGCAGCCCGACCCGTTCGAGCTGGTCGCTGCCGCGCGCCAACTGGTCAGCGATGGCTTTGAGGTGCTGCCTTACTGCACGGATGACCTGGTCACCTGCCAACGCCTGGTCGATGCGGGCTGCCGCGTGCTGATGCCCTGGGGTGCCCCGATCGGATCGGGCCTGGGCCTGCTCAACCCCTGGGCCTTGCGGACTTTGCGCGCACGCCTGCCCCACACCACCCTGATCGTCGATGCTGGCCTGGGTGCCCCCTCGCACGCCACGGCCGCGATGGAGCTGGGCATGGACGCCGTCCTGCTGAACTCGGCGGTGGCGCACGCGGTGGACCCGGTGCGCATGGCCACGGCGTTTCGCCACGCGGTCCAGGCCGGACGCACCGGCTTTGAAGCTGGCCTGATGCCCACCAGCGATGTGGCCGTGGCCACCACGCCCGTGGGCGGACAACCCTTCGTGCTCTTGTGATGCCCATGACCGACCACCCGCCCATCATCTGGAGCATCGCCGGCCATGACAGCAGCGGCGGCGCCGGCCTGAGCGCCGACCAACGCGCGGCCGATGCCTTCGGGGTGCACCTGTGCCCGGTGGTCGCCGCCGTGACAGCGCAAAACTCGCAAGGCGTGCAGGCCGTGGTGCCGGTGGATGCCAGCACCCTCGAGGCCCAGCTCGCGGCGCTGGCCTTGGACCTGCCACCCCGCGTCATCAAGACCGGCCTGCTGGGCAGCGTGGCTGCAATCAAAGCGGTGGCACGCTGGGTCGATCACTTGCGCGCCGCCACGCCATCAGGCCAAGACCCCCACCGGCAACTGGCCTTGGTCGTTGATCCCGTGCTGGGCGCCTCGGCGGGCGGGGCCGCCTTCGCCGATCCGGCCCTACTGACCGCCTACCGCAAGTTCCTGATCCCCCGTGCCACGGTGATCACGCCCAATCGCCTGGAAGCTGCGCGCCTGCTGGCCTGGCCTCAGGCCAGCCACGGTGTGGACACCGGCCACGTGCCCGACATGGCCCGGCAGTTGCAACAACTTGGCGCACGCGGCATCGTCATCACCGGTGGCGATGCCTCGGCCCTCGGGGCGACCGCATCCACCATGGGCCAGGTGATTGATTGGCTGCTGGCGCCACAAGCCACGGGCTGGTTGTCGGCCACCCGGGTCGACACCATGCACGGCCACGGCACCGGTTGCACCTTCGCCAGCGGGGTGGCGGCCGCCTTGGCCCTGGGCCATGTCGAGGCCGATGCCGTGGTGCTGGCCAAGATGCTCACGCACCATGCGCTGGGCCGTGGGCGTGCCGCCGGGCAAGGCGCGGGGCCGGTGGTGGCGGGCCCGGGCTTCGCCGCTGGCCCTCGCCACGGCGGTGCGCCCTTGCCCTGGCTGGGCCTGGACGAGCAACTGCCCTGGGCACTGCAAGGCACGCGCTTTGCGCCTTTCACCGCGCCGGCCGATGGCCTGTACGGCATCGTCGACAGCGCCGACCGCATCAAGGACGGTGTGAGCGCCGGCCTGCGCCTGCTGCAGTTGCGCCGCAAGCTGAAGGGGGCTGATCTAGGCCAGCAACTGGCCAGCAGCCTGGATGCCTGTGCATCGGCACAAGCCACGCTTTACGTCAACGACCACTGGCGCGAGACCCTGGCCTTGAACGTGCGGCCCGACGTGTCGCTGGGCCTGCACCTGGGCCAGGAAGACCTGCTGGCACTGAGCCCGCCAGACCAGGCCTTGCTGCGCCAGCACAGCGGGCGCTTGCAACTGGGTCTCAGCTCGCACAGCCTGTGGGAACTGGCGCGCGCGGCCGGTTGCGGCGCCAGCCTGATCGCCTGTGGGCCGGTCTTGCCCACCACCACCAAGGACATGCCCTGGCGACCGCAAGGCCCTGACAACCTGTGTTGGTGGGTGGCTTACAGCCCCGCGCCCGTGGTGGCGATTGGCGGCCTGCTGACCGCGGAAAATGTTGAGCAGGCGGCCCGTTGTGGCCCCGCCGCCGTGTGCGTGGTGCGTGGCCTGGGCAGCACTCTGGCACAAACGCAAGCCGCTTTGCCAGCCTTGCAAAAGGCGGTGGCCGCAGGGCGGCAGACACAGCAAAACCACGCCCTGCCCCTGCCCCACCCGGTGCTTTAACTCAAACCCGCTCCAGCACCACCGCGATGCCTTGGCCCACGCCAATGCACATGGTGACCAGGGCATGGCGCCCGCCAATGCGGTGCAACTGGTTCACCGCCGTCAGGGCCAGCCGCGCCCCCGAAGCGCCCAAGGGGTGCCCCAGCGCGATGGCCCCGCCATTTGGATTGACGCGCGGATCGCCATCGTGCAGGCCCCACTGGCGCATCACCGCCAGGCCCTGCGCGGCAAAGGCTTCGTTCAATTCGATCACGTCCATCTGGTCGATGCTCATGCCCAGCCGGGACAGCAGCTTGAGCGAGGCAGGTGCCGGGCCGATGCCCATGATGCGCGGCGGCACACCGGCCACACCCATGCCCACGATGCGCGCCAGCGGCGTCAGGTGGTGCTCGCGCGCGGCCACCTCCGAGGCCACCAGCAAGGCGCAGGCACCGTCGTTGATGCCCGAGGCATTGCCCGCCGTCACAGTGCCATCGGGCGTGACCACGGGCTTGAGCCTGGCCAGCGATTCAAGGGTGGTCTCGCGCGGGTGCTCGTCTTTCGACACCACGAGGGCATCGCCCTTTTTTTGCGCGATGCTGACCGGTGTGATCTCGGTGTCGAAGAAGCCCGCCAGCTGCGCCGCCACCGCCTTGCGTTGCGAAGCCAACGCGAACAAATCCTGGTCTTCACGGCTCACGGCAAACTCGCGCGCCACGTTCTCGGCCGTCTCGGGCATGGAGTCGATGCCGTGTCTGGCCTGCATCAGCGGGTTCACGAAACGCCAGCCGATGGTGGTGTCAAACGTGGCCACGTTGCGGCTGAAAGCGCTGTCGGCCTTGGCCGTCACGAAAGGCGCGCGGCTCATGTTTTCCACCCCCCCGGCGATCACCAGGTGCGCCTCGCCCGAGCGGATGGCGCGCGCAGCCGTGCCCAGCGCGTCCAGGCCCGAACCGCACAGGCGGTTGATGGTGGCCCCCGGCACATCCATCGGCAGGCCGGCCAGCAAAGCCGCCATGCGGGCCACGTTGCGGTTGTCTTCGCCAGCCTGGTTGGCGCAGCCATAAAGCACGTCGTCGATCAGGGCCGGGTCCAGGTTGGCGTGGCGCGCCAGCAAGGCCCGCAGAGGCACCGCCGCCAGATCGTCGGCACGCACCGACGACAAGGCCCCGCCGTAGCGGCCAAAAGGCGTGCGCAGGCCGTCGCAGATGAAAGCGTCGTTCCGCATCGTTCGTCTCTCCTACAGTTCCTACAGTCCTTCGTCTACCAACCACTGGCGCAGCGTGCGCACCATGTCGCGGTCGTTGTGCAGCCAGGCGTTGTGGCGGTACTCATTGAAGTAGGCCTCTTCGGCCGACAGCTCGCTCAGGCTTTCATACACAAAGCGCAGCACCATCTGGCCGGCCTGGGGCTCTTCGATCGTGATCGTCAGGCGGATGGGGGTGGTGTCGCCATGGGGTTGGGGCGTGAATTCCAGCTTCTGAAAAGCCTCGGTCTGCACCTCGTCCTTCATGGCATTGGCGCCAAAGTTCACGGTGCGTTGGATCACGCCTGGCTCGACCTCGCGCCAGGCGCAGCTGTCCGGCCCCAAGGGAAAGCGCTGCGGCGTGTGCACACGGGCCATCAGGCCGCGCCAAAGCTGTTCGCGCGTGAATGGTGGCACCACGGTCTGGGTGGCCACGCTGGCGGCATTGATCTCGATCAGGTGTTCAAAACGCATGGCCTGAGCTTAGCGCAATGGCCATTCCCGACGCGCCGCTGATCTGACGCAAAAATCGCTGGCGTCAGCCCCTGCCAGTGGTCGATTTTCAGGGCAACCGCCTCTGGCGGGCCGCTTGGCGCTCTCGCCGGGTCTGGCCTACACTGGGGCCTGTTTTGACCGTTTTCGAACTGCTTTGTCCGCAGTCCAGCCCATGCCTTCCAGCACCCTTGCCAACCCCTCGCCCACCCAGACCACCAGCCAGCCGGTTCAATGGCTGCCCAAGGCCGTGCTCAACGCCCATGGCTGCGGCGGCGACTGCACCACGCCGGAAGACGACGCCAACGCCCGCTGGCCCCGCGCCGAGGTGCTGGCCCTGTTCAACCTGCCCTTCAACGACCTGATGTGGCAGGCCCAGCAGGTGCACCGCCAGCATTGGGACGCCAACGAGGTCGAGCACGCCACGCTGCTGTCGGTCAAGACCGGTGGCTGCGAAGAAGACTGCGGCTACTGCCCGCAAGCCGCCCGCTACGACACCGGCGTCAAGGCCAGCAAGCTGATGTCGCCCGAGCAGGTGCGCGATGCCGTCGTGGCTGCCAAGGAAGCCGGTGCCAGCCGCTTCTGCATGGGCGCCGCCTGGCGCGCCCCCAAAGACCGCGACATCGAGAAAGTGGCCGAACTGATCGGCGTGATCAAGGAAGAAGGCCTGGAGGCCTGTTGCACCTTGGGCATGCTGACCGCCCCGCAGGCCGAGTCGCTCAAGAACGCAGGCCTGGACTACTACAACCACAACCTGGACACCGCCCCCGAGCTGTACGGCGACATCATCACCACCCGCGACATGCAGGACCGCCTGGACACGCTCTCGCATGTGCGCTCGGCCAGCATCAAGGTGTGCAGTGGCGGCATCGTCGGCATGGGCGAAACGCGCGAAGGCCGCGCCGGCCTGATCGCCCAACTGGCCAACCTGCCCACGCACCCCGAGTCGGTGCCCATCAACGACCTGGTGCGCGTGCCCGGCACGCCCCTGGCCGACACACCGCCGCTCGACCCGCTGGAGTTCGTGCGCACCATCGCCGTGGCCCGCATCACCATGCCCACGGCGCGCGTGCGCCTGTCGGCCGGCCGCCAACAGATGAGCGAGGCCGTGCAGGCCATGTGCTTCCTGGCCGGCGCCAACTCCATCTTCTATGGCGACAAGCTGCTGACCACCGGCAACCCCGAGGTCGAGCGTGACCGCGCCCTGCTGACCAAGCTGGGCCTGCGCAGCGGCAAGGCCGTCACGGCGCGCATCGAAGCGGCTTGAGGGCATCGGCGGCGGGGGTGACCGCAGCGCCACACCACGCGCGAACTTTCACGCACGGCATGGACCGCGGCACCATAATCACCTGAGCCCCACAGGGTGGTGCAGGAGCGCATTGATGCCGATTTCCCGTCGGAAGCGATTCAGCCTTTGGGCGACGCTGGGTTACGCCGTGTTCGCGGCGTTGTGGATATTCCTGTCTGACCGGGTACTGGCCACCTTCAGTGACGTGACCTCCATCACGCACTACTCCACCCTCAAAGGCTTTCTCTTCATCCTGCTGAGCGCGTTGATGCTCTGGTTCACGCTGCAGCATGTGCCGGACGATACCGAGGCCAGCCTGTACGATCAACCGCCGCCCAAAGGTCCCTTGGCCAGTGTGCTTTGCGGCCTGGCCACGCCCCTGGTGGCCGCCACCATCCAGTGGGCCTTCTGGTCAGCCATCCAGCCCATCGCCCTGCTGCTGTTTTACCCGGCCGTGTTCGCGGCATCGTGGATCGGGGGCGGACTGGCGGGCCTGGTGGCCACCGCGCTGTCGGCCGCGCTGGCCTGGTTCGTCTTCATGTCGGCGCAGAACACCTCGGTGGTGGCCATCGGGGTGTTTTTCGTCATGGGCATCCTCATGAGCCGGGTCATCGAATGGCTGCGGCAAGCGGAGCAGCAGGTGGGCAACAACCGCTTCAAGGCCCTGGTCGAGCAATCGCTGGCCGGCATCTACATTGTTCAAGGCGAGCACCTGCGTTACGCCAACCCCGAGTTCGCGCGGATGATGGGCTATGACCACCCCGAGCAGCTCATGAACAAGGTGCCTTGGCGTGACCTGGTGATGCCCGAAGACCAAGCTGAGGTGGTCAAGCAAATGCAAAGCCGCCTGGATGGCCTGGACCAGGAGTTGCGTCAGGCCTTTTCAGGGCGCCGCCGCGATGGCAGCGCGGTGCAGTTGGAGATCCATGGCCGGGGCGTGCCCACGCCCACCGGCACCGTGGTGATCGGCCTGGCCCTGGACGTGAGCGAGCGGCACCGCACCGAGGCGGCCTTGCTGCGCAGCGAGCAACTGCTGCGCGCCGTGATCGACGGCACCACCGACGCCATTTTCGTCAAGGACCAACGCGGCCGTTACCTCATGGTCAACCAATCGGCCGCCAACTTCCTGGGCCGACCCATCGACCAGACCATCGGCCGCACCGACCACGACCTGTTCTCGCCCGAGTCCGCCGCGCTGATCCTGGCGGGCGACGAAGAGATCAGGCGAAATGGCGTGACCGTCACCACGGAAGACCCTCTGACGATGCGCGACGGGCGCCGATTGACCTTCCTGGTCACCAAGGGCCCTTTGTTCGATGCGCAGGGCCAGACGGCCGGCATGTTTGGCATCGCCCGCGACATCACTGCCAACGTGGCCGTCCAAGAAGCCCTGCGCGAGAAGCAGGCCTTGCTGGACCGCATGAGCACCCTGGCCAAGGTGGGCGGATGGAGCATCGATGTCACCACCATGCAGGGCACGCGCACCGATGGCGCAGCGCGCATCCTGGACCTGGACCCCAGCCTGCCCGAATCGATGTCCATCACGGATGGCCTGCGCTACTTCCAGGGCGACGAGCGCCGCAAGATTTCCGAGACAATGCGCCGCGCTGTCGATCTCTGCCAGTCCTACACCCTGGAGCTGGAACTGGTCAGCGACAAGGGCGTGCGCAAATGGATCCGCAGCCAGGGCGAGCCCATTTTGGAGAATGGCAAGGTGGTTCGCGTGGAAGGCGCCATCCAGGACATCAGCGAAGTGCAGCAGGCCCGGCTGGCCTTGCAGGCGCACCAGGAGCACCTGGAGCAAACCGTGCGGCAGCGCACGGTGGAGCTGGAAACCGCGCGCCAGGAGGCCGAACGCCTGAGCCAGATCAAGAGCGAGTTCCTGGCCAACATGAGCCACGAGATCCGCACGCCGCTCAATGGGGTGCTGGGCCTGGCGCAGATCGGCCACCGCGACCACGGCGGATCGGCCCACCAGATCTTTGCGCAGATCATCGACTCGGGGCGCTTGTTGCTGGGCATCATCAACGACATCCTCGACTTCTCGAAGATCGAGGCGGGCAAGTTGCACATCGAGACCCTGCCGGTCAACCTCAAGGAGTTGCTGTCGCGCGCCACCGCGCAGTTCCAGGACCGCGCGCAGGCCAAGGGCATTGGCTTGCACACGCACTTGAGCCCCGAGCTGCCCGTGCTGTGCAACAGCGACCCTTTGCGGCTGGAGCAGATCCTGTTGAACCTGCTGTCCAACGCGGTCAAGTTCACGATGCAGGGCGAGGTGAGCGTGTCAGCCTCGGCGCGGGATGGGCAATTGGTGCTGACCGTGGCCGACACCGGCATTGGCATGAGCGCCCAGCAATTGAGCGAACTGTTCCGGCCTTTCGAGCAGGCCGATGGGTCCACCACGCGCCAGTACGGTGGCACGGGGCTGGGCTTGTCGATCACCAAGCGGTTGGTGGAAATGCTGGGCGGTGAAGTCCACGCGCGCAGCGAACCCGGGCAAGGCACGCAGTTCGAGGTGGTGCTGCCACTGACTGCCGCGCCCCCTGCTGGGCTGCGCACCCTGTCGGCCAACGAGGGTGCGCCTGCCAGGCCCGACGAAGAACGGGCCGTGCCGCAGGTCGGGCAACGGCTGGCGGGCTTGCGGGTGCTGGCGGCTGAAGACAATCAGGTCAACCAATGGGTGCTGAACGAGTTGCTGCAGATCGAGGGGACGCTGGTCACGATGGTGGACAGTGGTCAGGATGCCTTGGCGTGCCTGGCGAAGAATGGAGAGCAGGCTTTTGACGTGGTGTTGATGGACATCCAGATGCCGGGCATGGACGGCTACGAGACCACGCGCCGCATCAAGGCGATGGCGCCAGATCTGCCGGTGATCGGCCAGACGGCGCACGCCATGGCGGAAGAGCGCGGCAAATGCATGGCAGCGGGGATGGCGGACCTGGTGGTCAAGCCCATCAACCTGGAGGACCTGGTGAAGACGGTTGGGCGCCATGCCAGGGCGCGCGGCGCGACTTAGTGTGCTTTTGGGGGAGCGCGGGGCGAGGGCTGGGCGGGTCTCCGGCAGGGCTTCGTGTTGGCAGTCCCGCTTTTCAAGCGGGACTGCCTTGCGGTGCTCGCGCCGAGGTGATGTCGCCGAAACTCACTTCGCGCCTTCCAGGCGCTGCGTTCAAACATCGGCGACAAGTCAGTTGACGATGCGCGCTTCGCGCGCCCACCTCGCCGCTCCGCTCCTCAGCACCAACAAGCGCCCTGCCGGAGACCCACCCAGCCCTTGTTTCGCCCCGCTGGTGGCCTGCCACGGCCCCATTTCGTGCTGCGCCGCCAGCGGGGTGGATCAACGCTTCTTCGGCACCCAAGCCCAAACCATCTCGCACTGAATCGGCTCACCGCCCGACTCGTCCGTGATGCTGACCGGCACCGTGACTTCACCCTTGTCCTGCGTGCGGATCTGCTGGATCTGATCAGGCCGCAACTGGGCCACGGCCTTCATGTCACCCTGCGCGCGCTTGAGGTAGTCCACCTTCATGGTCTTGATCAGGGGCAGCTTGTCGTCGGGCACATTCATGCCCACGCAAAAGCCGGTGGCGGTCTCGGCCAGCAAGGCCATGGCCGCCGCGTGCAAGCCCTTGATGTGGTTCTGCACCTTGCGCCGATTGCGGATGGTGACCACCACGCGCTCGTTCGATATCTCCTCGAAACGCAGGCCGGCCGAGCCAACCATGGGGACCACATTGCCAAGCATGAAGCTGGTCAGCCAGGGGCGCAAACCGGCGGGCAAGCGCTGGAAGCGGGCGATGTTGCGGCTGAGTTGATTAGGCTTGGTGCTGCTGCTCATGCGGACTCCAGGTGAACACGAGGCCGCATGGTAGCCGCATCAAGGTGCTGCGGCATCAAGCGGTGAGCAGGCTTGACAGCGTGCCGGCGTTGAAAGCACCCAGGCCAGGATTGATCGTATTGAGGTCAGTGGACGACACCCCCATCCAGCGGCCCAGCGCACCCGCCAACTGCTGCACGCCCATCGTGGGCAGCAAGCGACCCTGGCCGGTGTCGTTCTCGCCGCCCAGGCCCGCGCTGGGCAACTGCCCGTACAGGCTGGCGCCACGCACGGCGCCGCCCATGACCAGGTGGTGCCCGCCCCAGCCGTGGTCCGAGCCATCGCCATTGCTGCTGAGCGTGCGGCCAAAGTCACTCGCGGTGAAGGTGGTCACGTTGGGCGCCACGTTCAACTCGTCCAGCGCCCCCTGGAAGCTCACCAGCGCCGAGGCGAGCTGGCCCAGCAAAAGGGCGTGACGGCTGAGCAGGTTGTCGTGCAGGTCAAAGCCGGACAGCGACACGAAGAAGACCTGGCGGCGCATGCCCAGGCGGCTGCGCGCGGCGATCAACTGGGCCACCATGCGCAGCTGTTGGGCCAAGGGGTTGGCCACATCAAAAGCCGTGGCCAAGGCAGGCGTGGCGGCCAGGGCCGTCTGAAGCTGGGCATTGACCTCGATGGCGCGGGCCATGACGCGGGCGTGCTCGCTGGCCATCACATGCGCTTGCGAGGTCTGGGTGACCAGCTGCCGGAAAGCGGCCTCGCACGCGGCCGATCCGAACAGGCCGCCATTGAGCGCGTAGAGCGAAGGCACCCCTGCCGGGTTGACCATGTAAGGCACGGCCGAGCGGCCCGACAAATAGACCGCGTTGCCCGCCGTGTTGATGCAGGTCAGCGATGCCCGGCCATTGCCCGACATCACCGCATCGCTGGACAGCCCACCCCAGCCTGCCAACGTGCCCTCAGGCCCGTAGGATTGCCAGGCCGATTGCTGGTCGTTGTGCGAGAACAGCTTGGCGGGCAAGGGCACGGACCGGGCCTGGTACTGCGCCAGCGTGGTCGGCTGCACCAAAGGGCCGATGTTGAGCAACCAGGCCAGGCGGCCCGATTCGTACAAGGGCTTGAGGGGCGCCAGGCTGGGCGCCATGGCCAATTGCCGTCCGCCCAGCGTGGTGGACAAGGCCGTGGCGGCCAGCCCTTCACGCGCCAGGGCGACACCGCCCCGTGCCGCGGCATAGCCCGCGTAGCTGCCGTCGTCGAAAGGGATCAGCGTGTTCCCATGGTCATTGCCGCCTTGCAGGAAGACGCAGACCAGGGCCTTGTAATCGGCGCCGCCAGAGGTTTGCGCGGCGGCTTCGGCCAGGGTGGCCAGGTTGAGGGCGAAAGGCGCGGCGGTGCCGGCCAGCGACAAGGCGGCACCACGTTGCAGGAAAGCGCGGCGGCTGATGGAATCGGAAGTCATGGTCACACCGTTCAGCGCTGCACGAGGTATTCGGGGCAGCACATGATGAGGAAAAACGCGGCCACCACGCGGTTGAGCCGTTCATTGGGCGAGGTGCCGAGGATCGAGTTGACGCCCACCACCACCGTGTCCACCGTGGTGGGCGACAGCACACGCCCGGTCAGGTGCAGGTTGAGCTGGTCCACCAGGCGGGCGGGTTGGTCGGCCATGGCCAGCCAGGTGTCGTAGTTGGGCAAGATGCCGTTGCCGCCGAAGGGCATGATGCGCAACAGGAAATTGGCATAGCCCATCACGCTGGATTCGTTGGTGACCTGGAACTCAGGCGCGACCAGGCCCTTGGCGGCCATGGCGGTGTTGGGCGGCACGTAGCCAGGGCGGAAGAAGTTGAAGACCGAAGGCGAACGCAGCGGGGCCTGGCCCAGCTGGTCGCTGCCCGACAGGTCCGGGAAGCGCCATTGCCCATCGGTGGACGTGACGTTCACCAGGCGCAGCCATTGCAACAGGCGCAGCACGGGCTCGCGCAACTTGCCATCGGTCTGGGTCGGCTGGGTGGGGGCGGGCTGGCTGGCCGCGGGCAGGATGATCTCGGGCCGGGCTTCAGGGTCGGCCAGCACGGCGCGCACCACGGCGGCCATGTCACCGCGCACGGGCATGGGCGCCCCATTGCTGTTGAAGGCCATGGCCACCCGCCAGACGTAGTCCTTGCTGGGGTTGCTGGTCACCAGGCGCTGGATGAGCTGGCGCGCGATGAAGAAGCCCACATTGGGGTGGTTGAACACCGCGTCCAGCGCCAGGCGCATGGACTCCGGCCCGGGCGTCTGGCCGGGGATGTTGACGCCCAGCACACTCTTGTCGGTGTCGGCGTGGCGATCGGCGTGGAAGCCCATGGGCACACGCAAGTAGTCGAAAGGGCCTTCGGGATCGAAGGGGTTGAAGCCATCGACGTCCCAGCCGGTGAACACCTTGGCCAGTTGCGAGACCGTGTGCCCGTCGTAGGTGTCTTTGGGTGGCACCGTGGGTGAGCCATCGGGCTGCAAGGTGTTCAGGCCGATGGTGAACAGCTGCAGCAACTCGCGCGCATAGTTCTCGTCAGGGTGGCGGCCACGGCCGTCGTCCTTGCTGCTGCCGCGCATGCTGAGGTACACGCCCATGGCGGGCGACAAGGTGATGTGCGTGAGCAGATCGCGGAAGTTGCCAAAGCAATGCTGCTCCAGCAGCTCCCACCAGGCCAGGCAGGCAAACTGCTTGTAATAGGCCACCATGTTCAAAGGCGAGACCACGAAGATCTCGCTGAGCGCGAGGACCACCCGCTGGCGCAGCACATCCTTGGCCGTGCACAGGCGCCACCACAAAGCCTGGTCCAGGCCGAAGTCGCCTCGCGCATAGGCGCGGTTGTCAAAGCCTTGCGCGCGCGCCCAGTCCCACACGGAAGGCGACAGGGGCATGGCCAACTGGGCCGTCACCCAGGCATCGGCGCCATCGCGCACCAACACCGCCACTTGTTCGGGGGTGGACCCCAACCCGCCCTGGTTGAGCAAGCGGGCCGCGCGGGCCTCGGTCATGGGTTCGAAAGGTTGCGCACCGCCCCCGCAGGCCACCAGCGATGCCGAGGCGGCCACTGACAGCGCCAAACCGGCGCCGCGCCAATCAGGTGCTGAAGGAAGAACGGTGGAATCGCAGGGTTCAACTTCTAGGGCGGCCATCAAATGTCTTGTATCGAATGCGGAAAGACAATGTATCGGGATGCGGGCCCATAACTCAACGTGCGTTACCTCTCGCAATCTTTGACACCGCTTGCTTCGATAAAGATCTCACCAAGCGTCCACAAATGGGCGTTTTCGTCCGGCACGGTGCGGGGTGGCGGGCATGGCGGCCAGCCCACGCACCAACCAGCGGCGTGTGTCGGCCGGATCGATGACGTCGTCCAACTCCAGGTGACTGGCCATGTTCAGGCCTTTGCCACGCTGGTAGGCGGCGGCCACCAACTGGTCGAAAGCTTGCTGGCGTTGCGCAGGGTCTTCAATGCTGGCGAGTTGCTTGCCAAAGCCCAGGTGCACCGCACCTTCAATGCCCATGGGGCCAAACTCGCCAGTGGGCCACGAGACGGTGAAGTCCGGCGCCAGCAAACTGCCCGCCGTCATGGCCTGTGCGCCCAGCCCATAGCCCTTGCGAAGAACCACGGTGAAGAAAGGCACCGTCATGCTGGCCGCCATCAGGAACATGCGCGAGAAGTGGCGCACCGTGGCGGTCTGCTCGGCATCGGGTCCCACCATGAAGCCGGGCGTGTCGCACAGCGACACCAAAGGCACGTCGAAGGCATCGCACAGCTGCATGAAACGCGCGGCCTTGTCGGCGCCGTCCGCATCGATGGCCCCGCCCAGATGCCGAGGGTCGTTGGCGATCACCCCCATGGGCCGGCCTTCCACGCGCACCAGCGCGGTGACCATGCCGGGCGCGAAATCGCGGCGCAACTCCAGCACTGAATCGGTGTCAAACAAAGTGTGGATGGCCGCCCGCATGTCATAGACACGGGTGCGTTTTTCAGGAACCACGTGGCGCAGCAGGCGCTGATCGGCACATTGCCACTCGGTGGTCTTGCCTTGGAAGTAAGACAGGTATTGGCGCGCCACGCGCACGGCGTGCGCCTCGTCGTCCACCACCACGTCGATGACGCCATTGGGTGCCTGCATGCTGACCGGGCCCACCTCTTCCGGCGTGAACTTGCCCAGGCCGCCACCTTCGATCATGGCGGGGCCGGCCATGCCGATGCTGGTGTCCTTCGTGGCGATGATGACGTCGCAGCAACCGGCCAGCGAGGCATTGCCCGCGAAGCAGCGGCCATTGACGATGGCCACCAACGGCACCAGGCCGCTCAGGCGCGCCAGGCCCAGGAAGGTCATGTTGTCCAGCAGGCTCACGCCGGGGTACTCGTCGTTGGGCCGGCCACCGCCACCTTCGGCCCACAGCACCAGCGGCAGCTCGCGCTGCAAGGCCAGGTGCAGCATGCGGTCGGTCTTCTTGTGGTTGATGATGCCCTGCGTGCCGGCGAACACGGTGTAGTCGTAGGCCAGCACCATGCAGCGCGCGGCCTGCTCGCCGAACTGCGCGGCATTGACGGTGCCCAGGCCAGCGATCAAGCCATCGGCGGGACTGCGTGCGATCAGCTCAGGCTCTTTCAAGCGGATGCGCTGAGAGGCCAAGGCCAGACCGCCGTATTCCAGGAAGCTGCCTTCGTCCAGAAAGTCGTCGACGTTTTCTCGGGCGGTGCGGTGGCCCTTGGCGTGGCGCCTGGCGACGGCATCGGAGCGCCGGGCATCGAGCGTGACGGCATGGCGCTCGATCACTTCGGCCAGGTCGGGACGGATGTGGTCCAGGTCGAGCGTGTGGTCGGTGGTGGCGTGGGCCTGGCCATCGTCGCCAGCAGGGTCCAGGGCCAACAGCGCCTGGCCCTCGGCCACCACATGGCCCACTTCGGCCAACACCGCCGCCACCCGGCCGCCTTGTGTGGCGTTGATCTCGAACTCCATCTTCATGGCCTCGATCACGGCCACGCGTTGGCCGGCCCGCACGGTGTCGCCAGGCTGGACGTGCAGGCTCACCAGCGAGCCAGGCACGGAGGCGCTCACCGAAATGCAGCCCTCGGGAACGCCCGCCAGCTTGACTGCAGGGCCAGCATGTTGATCCCCATGCACCAGCTCGCGCGGCCGGTGTTGCTGCGGCATGGCCGCCAGCAAGGCAGCCACGTGCAGTTGCAACCAACGGGTGTTCACCTGGTAGGCCGCCAGGTCGGGATGGCCCAGCAGGGCCTGCAGAAAGGCGATGTCGCTGTCGACCCCGTCCAGCCTGAACTCGCCCAGCGCCCGGCGGCTGCGCTGCAAGGCCAAATCAAAGCCCGCCGGGTGGTGCACGATGAGCTTGGCCAGCAAGGTGTCGAAACCAGGGTGTGGCCGCAGGCCGATGTGGCCATGGCCATCCACACGGATGCCCGGCCCGCCCGGTGGTTCGTATGCACGCACGGTGCCGCCTGCCGGCATGGCACGGCCATCGGGCCCCATGCGCTCGACATTCACGCGCACCTGGATGGCAGTGCCGCGGGGTGGCGCGATGTCGATCTGGGTCGCGTGCAACTCGGCCAGCGTGGCGCCTTGCGACAAACGCAATTGCAGTTGCACCAGGTCCAGGCCGGTCACGGCCTCGGTCACCGTGTGCTCGACCTGCAAGCGCGGGTTGGCTTCCATGAAAAAGTAGCGGCCAGGGTGGTCCAGGTCAAGCAGGAACTCGAAGGTGCACAAACCGCGCAGCTTCACCGCTTGCGCCAGCGTGAGGGCGTCGTCCAGCAGGCGCTGTCGCACAGTAACGTTAAGGTTCGGCGCGGGGGCGATCTCGACCAGCTTCTGGTGGTTGCGCTGCACGGTGCAATCGCGCTCCCAGGCATGGCTGACCGTGCCGCTGCCGTCGCCCAAGGCCTGCACCTCGATGTGGCGCGCGCGGCGCACCAGTTGTTCCACATAGACATCGGCACGCCCAAAGGCGGCCTGGGCCTCGGACCGACAACGCTCGAAGGCAGCCGGGATGTCTTGCTCGGCTTCAACGACACGCATGCCACGGCCACCGCCGCCGGCCAGCGCCTTGATCATCATGGCGCCGCCCTGCCCCAGCTCCGCGAAAAAGGCCTGCGCCTCGGCCAGGGACACGCCATGGTCGATGCCCTGGGTCACTGGCACGCCGCAGCGCTGTGCCAAGGCGCGGGCTTGCGCCTTGTCGCCCAACAGGTCCAGCACCTCGGGGGTGGGGCCCACGAATGTCAAGCCCGCAGTGGTGCAGGCGCGGGCAAAATCGGCGTTCTCGCTCAACAGGCCGTAACCGGGGTGCACATGGGTGCAGCCCTCGGCCTGGGCCGCTGAGACCACGTGGTCAATGCTCAGGTAGGCCGGCACGCCCTTGCCAGGCAAGACCTGAAGCGCATCCACGTGGAAGGCGTGCTGCGCCGATTGATCGTCTTCGGCCACCACACCGATGGTGCGCCAGCCCAGTTCACTGGCAGCACGCGCAATGCGGATGGCGATCTCGCCGCGGTTGGCGATGAGGAGGACCGGCTGGACGGTTGGCGGCATGGCGCAAGAGGATGAGAAAGCCGAAGATCGGCGAATCCTGCATCCTAGCGGCTAGGCCTTGGGCACCACCAGGCGAAGGTCGAACTCGCGCAGCATCACCGGCTCGATCGACCCCTGTGCCACCCGACGCCGCACCACCTCATCAATGTCGGCCGAGTGGCTTTTATAGGTTTCCAGGGGATCTTCACCACGGCCATCGGGCCGATACCGGTGATGCAAGGCTTCACGGCTGACGCTGGCCCCCACCAATGCGTTGTTCACCATGACCCAGAACCTGACGGCCCCGGTCGCTTCGTGGAAAAAGGGGGGTTGCGACATAGGGACTCCAAAGGATGAAGCCAGAGTATCCGCCTAATCGGCCGGAAAGCGCTCGGCGAAGGCCTGGCAAAAGGCAGCGCCGCCGCTGAGTAGCAAGGTCACCGTGTGCAGCGTGGTGGACTCCTGCTGCACTTGCAGGTCATGGTCCCATTCGAAGCCTTGGTCCAAGGGGCCATGGGCGTCGGTGAAGGTGGCAAAGGCCCAGGCCAACACTGATGTCACTTCGGCATGGACCGCATCCAGGCGGTCCGCCGTGACCGAGGCCATGGCCTCGAAGGTGCCGATGCCCTCGGTGTCCTCACTGTGGTCAAAAATCAGGTAGTCCAAAGCCATGGCCGGCCTCCGCGCATCAGGCCATCAGCTCGGCGATCCGGACCTTGAGCATGGCGTTCTCAGTGGTGAGTTCAGCCACGGTTTTCTTCAGGCGGGCGATCATGGCATCAGGTGATTCAGAAGCCTCGCCTTCGTCCGTGGATGTGTCGGCTGGCGCATTCGCCGCACGTGCTTGGGCCTTGGCTTCGCGCACCTGCCGGGCCGCCTGGCGCAACTCCTTCTTGCCGCCAGCCACGGCGGCCACTTGCTCGTCCACCGGCAGCGAAGCCACGGCCGCGGCCGCATTGATGGAGATGTCACCGGCCTTCACGGCCGCCACCAGTTCGGGCGCGGCCTCCTTCTGGATCTTCTCGATCTGGCTGACTGTGCTGCTGCTGATGCGCGCGGCCCTGGCGATGGCCTCGCGGGTGGGCAAAGGGTCGACATCCCAAGGGGGCGTCGAAGCCTGATCAGCAGCGGCCGCATCGCCAGGCGCAGCAGGCTCCGGTGAGGCGGCCTTGCTGGCCTGCACCCGGGCGCTCATGATGTCTTTCTTGCGCAAGGCCAGCACGCCGCGCTGAAAGTCTGAAACGCTGCGCCGCCCCAGGTGCTGGTCGATCATCCAAAGGTGCACATCATCCATCGACTTGAAGCTGGCGTTCTGCACGGTATTGAAGGGGATACCGTGCTTTTGGCAGATGCCGTGGCGGTTGTGGCCATCGACGAGCACATCGCCCCACAATACCAGCGCGTCACGGCAACCTTCGGCCAGGATGCTGCGCTCCAGCGCGTCGTGTTCGTCCGGGGTCAGTGGGTCGATGTAGACGCGCAGTTCTTCTTTGACGGTGATGTTCATCGGGGCGGGCACTGCAGAATAAAGCGAAGCGGGGCGCCATTCTAGGCGCCACCGGTTTACTTCAGTTCTGCCGAACTCTTGCCCAGCAAGCGCCGCGCGATGATCAACAGCTGGATCTGCTGCGTGCCTTCGAAGATGTCCAAGATCTTGGCATCGCGAGACCACTTCTCGAGCAACGAGGTCTCGGTGTAGCCAATGCTGCCGGCCAGCTCCACGCACTTCAGGGCCACATCCACGCAGGTGCGGCCAGCCTTGGCCTTGGCCAGCGAAGCTTCCAGCGAATTGGGCCGCGCGTTGTCGGCCATCCAGGCGGCTTGCAGCGTCAGCAAGCGTGCAGCCTCGTAGTCGGCCTGCATGCGCACGAAGTCGGCCACGGCCGAAGGCTGGCGGTGCAGGGGACGGCTGTAGTCCACGGTCAAGCCGCAGTCCTTCAGGATCTGACCCATCTCTTCAATGCAGGCGCGCGTCAGGCCCACGGCCATCGAGGCCACCAGCGGGCGCGTGTTGTCGAAGGTCTGCATCACGCCGGCAAAGCTCTTCTCGGGGTTCACCTCGGGGTCGCCCAGCAGGTTCTCCTTGGGCACGCGGCAGTTGGTGATCATGAAGTGCGCGGTGTCGGAGGCCCGGATGCCCAGCTTGTGCTCCAGGCGCACCAGCTCGAAGCCGGGTGTGCCTTTTTCGACCACGAAGGACTTGATGGCAGCGCGGCCCAGACTTTTGTCCAGCGTGGCCCACACGACCACCAGGTCGGCGCGGTCCCCAGCGGTCACATAGATCTTCTCGCCATTGAGCACGTAGTGGTCGCCATCGAGCTTCGCGCTGGTTTTGATGGCAGCCGAATCAGAGCCGCAGCCCGGTTCGGTGATGGCCATGGCGGCCCAGCGGCCCTTGAAGCGTTTGAGCTGCTCGTCGTTGGCGACGGACGCGATGGCCGCATTGCCCAGGCCTTGGCGCGGCATCGACAGCAGCATGCCCACGTCGCCCCAGCACAGTTCCATGATGGACAGGCAGGTGGAGATGTTGGTGCCATTGCGGTTGCCTTGGGCACCATCGGCCGCATCACGGCGCACGCCCGTGGCGCCCGTGCCGCCCACATCGCTGTTGCCTTCGTTCATGCCGTCGATCACGGCGGCCATCATGTCGAGCTCGACCGGGCGGCTGTGTTCGGCGCGGTCGTACTTGCGCGAGATGGGGCGCAGCACTTCGGCGGCGGTTTCGTGGGCCTGGCGCACCAGGGGCTTGAACTTGCGGGGGATTTCGAGGTTGATCATTGCGTGAATCTCATCAGTAAGCCAGTCTCATCCAGCGAACACCGTGGATCCGGCTTTGCCGGGCCGCTGGTGTTGCCCCCTTGAGGGGGCGCGCGAAGCGCGCAGGGGGTGGGTCAAATCAGCAGCCCACCCTCCATCACGCCCACAGCGCGCAGATCGCGGTACCAACGCTCCACCGGGTATTCGGTGACGAAGCCATGCCCGCCCAGCAATTGCACGCCGTCGCTGCCGATCTGCATGCCCTTGTCGGTGCACAGCCGGCGCGCCAAGGCGGCTGCCTCGAAGAAGTCCACATCGGCATCGACCAGGCTGGCCGCGCGCCACGTCAACAAGCGCATCGCATTCAGTTCGATCGACATGTTGGACACGGCAAACGCCACCGATTGCCGGTGGCTGATCGGCTCGCCAAAGGCCTGGCGCTCGTTCACATACGGCACGATGAAATCGAGCACGCCTTGCGCGCAACCCGTGGCCAAGGCACACCAGGCCAGGCGTGACAGCTGGATGCATTCGCGGTAAACCTCCGCAGCACCCTCGGCCAGCAAGGCCTTGGCGGACACCGACACCGCGTCCAGCTTCAAGCGCGCAGTGCCGGCGGCGCGCAGCCCCATCGCGCGGTCTTCCTCGATCGACAGGCCCTTGGTGGACGACTCGATCACGAACAGCGCCGGGCCCTTGCCCTCGATGTGCGCGGCCACAATGAACAGCTCGGCGCTGGCGGCCAAGGGCACCATCGACTTCACGCCGTTGATCACATAGCCGCCGCTTTGCGCCACCGCGCGCGTCTTCAGTTCAAACGGGTCGAACAAAGGCGTGGGCTCCTGGATGGCCAGGGCCGCCGCCGGCACGTTCTCGCCGGTGAAGGCGCCCAGGTAGTCGGCCTGCTGCTCGGCATTGCCCCACAACACCAAGGCCGTGCTCACGGCCGAGGGCGCCAGCGCGGCAAAGGCCAGGCCCATGTCGCCTTCGGCCATGGCTTCGGCGATCAGCACGTTCGTCACGGCCGAGCGCTCAGTGCCCATGCCGCCGAGCGCCTCGGGGATGCCCAGCGACGTGATGCCCAGTTCGGCGCATTGCGCCAGCAGCTCAGGCGGCGCGGCATAGGCCATGTCGGCCTTGCCGGCGGCCTCGCGCAACTGCTCCATGGCGAAGGTGCGCGCAGCTTCCTGCAGCATCTGCTGATCTTCGGTGGGCGCCAGGTCGAAAAGATCGCCCGTGCCGCGCTTGGGCAGGCGCTGCGGCGAGCCCAGGTTCTTCACCGATTTGAAAGCCCGGTTGGCCGCCGTCACGGCCTTGAAGCCTGCTTTGGTGCCGTGGTACAGGACCTGCTCGGTCGGTTTGCGCAGTTTGAGGGCGTCCAGCTTGGTCGAGCCCGCCATGCGGCTCAAGGTCCGCAGTCCGATTCGTGTGAGCGATGTCATGTGGCCACCTGAAGTGAGCGTGAAAAGAGGAATCCGCCCATCTTGCGCCCCCGCCGTCGCCGATACTTGCCCTTTTGCGCCAATCGACTTGACCCCGTCTGCCTCGCCCCGCCCCTTGCATGAGCTCCCTGCCCCCCTTGACCCCGCCTGCCTCTGACGCCTCGGCCCTGCGCAGTTGGCTGCTGGCCGCCAAAAGCGCGGTGGAGCGGCGCGGTGTGGACGCCGACGCCCTGCTGCGCGAGGTGGGCCTGGACCTGTCGACCCTGAGCGACCCCATGGCGCGCTATCCCGCCCACCTGGGCCTGGCTTTCTGGCAGAAAGCCCTTCAGGCCACGGGCGAAGAGCTGTTGGGCGTGGACCTGGCCCTGCAGTTCATGCCCCTGAACTTCAGCGCCCTGGGTTACGCCCTGATGGCCTCTGACAACCTGGCCCAGATGTACTTGCGTCTTGCCCGCTACGCCCACGTGGTCACCGACGCCGCCGACGTGCGCTTTCAATTGGACGACGGCGCCGGCCGCCTCACCATCACGGGCGACCAGGCCCTGCTGGGCACCGCCGAGCCGGCCACCGTCTGGAGCATCTACGACTACGCCATGCTGACCCTGGTGCGCGGCTCGCGCATGCTCTATGGCCGCGACTTCATGCCACTGGAACTGCGCCTGCAACGCCAGCGCCCCAAGGACCACGCCAAGTTCGAAAAGGTGTTTCGCTGCACGCCCGTCTACGGTTGCGAGGACAACGCGCTGGTGGTCGACCACGTCACGCTGCACAAGCCTCTGTCCTTCGCCAACCTGGAAGTTGTCAAGGCCAGTGAAGAGGCCATGGACCGCTACCGCTCGCACTGGCCCGACCGCGGCCTGCCGCAGCAACTGGCCGCCGTGCTGAAAGAAATGCTGCCCAGTGGCGAACCCCGCCAGGAAGACGTCACCCGCCGCCTGGGCACGACCCTGCGCACCCTGCAACGCCGCCTGGCCGACCAGGGCACCAGTTACCGCGACGTGCTCAACCAGACGCGCCACCAGCTCGCCTTGGATTACCTCACTTCTGCGCGGTACTCCGTCGGCGAGATCTCTTTCCTGCTGGGTTTCTCGGAGGTCAGCGCCTTCACCCGCGCCTTCAAGCGCTGGACGGGCTCATCGCCCAGCACCTGGCGGCAGGCCGCGCCTACACTGCCACCCCATGCGCATTGACGACATCCGCCAGCGTTTGCGTGCCCACGGCGCCAAGCCCTGCCACGAAGACAAGATCCTGCGGCTGTGGTCGCAGGCCTTGCCCATGGACAGCGGCAAGCGCCGCCCGGAAGACTTCCTGCCGCTTGGCGTGCGCAACGTCCTGCCCGCCTTGCTCGCCGACCTGAACGCCCTGGCCCACGTGCGCTCCGAGCACCCCGGCGAAGACGGCTCGTCCCGCCTGCTGATCGGCCTGAACGATGGCCAGACGGTGGAAAGCGTGCTGCTGCCCCGCGATGGCCTGTGCGTGTCGTCCCAGGTGGGGTGCGCCGTCGGCTGCGTCTTCTGCATGACCGGCAAAGATGGCCTGCTGCGCCAGGTCGGCAGCGCCGAGATCGTCGCGCAAGTGGCACTGGCCAGAGCCCGACGCCGCGTCACCAAGGTCGTGTTCATGGGCATGGGCGAGCCTTCGCACAACCTCGACAACGTGCTCGAAGCCATCGAACTGCTGGGCACCTGCGGCGGCATCGGCCACAAGAATTTGGTCTTCTCGACCGTGGGCGACCCGCGCGCCTTCGAGCGCCTGCCTCAGGGCGAGGTCAAGCCTGCACTGGCCCTGTCATTGCACTCCACCAAGCCCGAACTGCGCGCGCAACTGCTGCCCCGCGCCCCGCGCATCGACCCGGCCGACTTGGTCGAGATGGGCGAGCACTACGCCCGCAGCACCGGCTACCCCATCCAGTACCAATGGACGTTGATCGATGGCCTCAACGACAGCGAGGAAGAGCTCGACGGCATCGTGCGTCTGCTCAAGGGCAAGTACGCGCTGATGAACATGATCCCGTACAACACGGTCGACGAACTCGACTTCAAGCGCCCATCGTGGGAGCGCGCCACCGAAATCGCGCGCAGCCTGCACCGGCGCGGCATTTTGACCAAGCTGCGCCAATCGGCCGGACAGGATGTGGACGCCGGCTGCGGCCAACTGCGCGCCCGCGATGCCGCCGCCGTGCTCAACAAACCCAAGCCCGTGCGCATCGTGCGGCCATGATCGAAGTCCGCCACCTGAAATCCCTGGTCGCCATCGCCGACACCGGCAAGCTGGCCACCGCCGCGGAGCGCGTGCACCTCAGCCAGTCCGCCCTGTCGCACCAGATCCGCGCCCTGGAAGAACACCACGGCCTGGCCCTCTTCGAGCGCACCCGCCAGGGCCTGCGCTTCACCCCCGCGGGCGATCGGCTGCTGGCCCTGGCCCGCACCGTGCTCGCCGACATCGGCGCCGCCGAACGCGACCTGCAGCGCCTGCAAGGCGGCGCCAAGGGCGAGCTGCGCATCGTGCTCGAATGCCACACCTGCTTCGACTGGCTGATGCCCGTCATGCACGAGTTCCGCCAGCGCTGGCCCGAGGTCGAGGTCGACTTGGTGGCCGGCTTCCACGCCGACCCGCTGGCCCTGCTGAAAGAGGGCCGTGCCGACCTGGTCATTGGCTCCAAGCCCAAAACCCAGCGCCCCTGGTCGGTCTCGCCCTTGTTCCGCTTCGAGATCCTGGCCGTGGTCGCCAACGAGCACAAGCTGCGCCACAAGCGCCACCTCAGCGCGCAAGATTTCGATGGCGAAACCTTGATCACCTACCCCGTGCCCGAACAGCGCATCGACCTGATCCGCGAAGTCCTCAAGCCTGCGGGCATCGAACCTGCGCGCCGCACCGCCGAGCTCACGGTGGCCATCGTGCAACTGGTGGCCAGCCGCCGGGGCATCGCCGCCCTGCCCAGTTGGGGCCTGCAAAGCTACCTGGAGCACGACTACGTCAAGGCCGTGCCCATCGGCCCCAAGGGCCTGTGGAGCGAGCTGCACGCCATCTGCCCCAAGGCCCTGGCCACGCAGCCCTACATGCAGGACATGGCCGAGATCATGCGCCAGCAGTGCGCCAAGCTGCCCGGCATCGAGTGGCTGGCCTGAAGCACACGCCAAGGGTCAACCCGTGGCGTTAAACGCGCGAACCGTCAGGCGATTGACAGTTGGCGACCCCTGATTCCAGGGGGGCGGCGAGCACCCAAGGGGAATGCCCAAGGCTTGAAAAAACACCGTGTTTCAAACTCCATGTCATTGGAAGACACCTTTCATCCACGGAGCGTTGACATGAATTTGAAATCACTGATGGTGGCCACGGCAAAGGCCGTTGGCGTCACCTTGCTGACCAGCCTGGCCGCGCACGCCGCCTACTTCAAGTGGGAAATGGTTGAGCTGCCCGCGTCCAGCGGCGCCACCTGCGGCAACGGCACGCCTTACCGTTTCTTCGTCAACCGCACGCCCTTCAACAGCAAGGCCGTGGTCATGTTCGAAGGCGGCGGCGCCTGCTGGGACCAGGCGGCGTGCAAGGGCGGCTCGCTGCTCAACGCCGTCAACCCCGATGGCATCCCCACCAACTACATGAGCGACTGGAACCGCCAGGCCCACCTCGGCCTGGTGACCCCCTTCACCGCCCGCATCCATCCCCTGCAAGCCGTGCAGACCCAAAGCTGGAACATCGTCTACCTGACGTATTGCACCGGCGACGTGCACACCGGCAACAAGGTCAACGTGTACAACAACACCGACCCGGCCAACCCCATGACCTACTTCCACCGCGGCGCCATCAACGCGCAAGCCGTGGCGAACTGGATGGCCAAGAACATGCCCCAGCCCGACCACCTGCTGCTGACCGGCTTCTCGGCCGGCGGCGTGGGTTCCACAGCCAACTACGCCGCCTTCCGCACCACGCTCAAGCCCAAGAAGATGGCCCTGGCCGCCGACTCCGGCCCGCTGTTCAACGTGCCGCGCACAGCCACACCCGAGCAAGCCCCGTCCGTGCTGCTGCACAACAAGATCCGCGAAGTTTGGGGGCTGGACGGCCCTGACGGCCTGGTCACCCAGTTGATCACCAAATACCCTGGCGCTGGCGATGCGAACAACATGGGCTCGATCACCGCCGGCCTGGGCAAGATCTTCCCGAATGACCGCATCGGCTACACGATGTTCCAGGAAGACACCAACTTCTCGGCCTTCTCGTACCAGAAGTTCTACCCCGAGATCGCCAACGCCGCCACCAACGAAGAGCGCCTGAAAATGCTGAACGTGAAGTGGCGCCAGGAGATCGAGCCTTGGATTGCCCAGATGACACCGACCAATGTGGGCTACTACATCCCCAACAAGCGTGACATCAACGGCTCGCATTGCACCACCATCGTCACCTTCGGTGGCACCAGCATCGTCGAGAAGAAGCTCAACCACGTGGGCGAGTTCGTCGACAACCTGCTGGACGGCAGGGGCCCGGTCATGCGCGCCTACGAAACCAAGCCCACCACCCAGCGCGTCTTGCTGAGCGACATGTTCGCCGACTGGCTGGCGCCCCTGATCCCCTGACAAGCTGAGACCCAATGAAAAAGCGCCCCGAGGGGCGCTTTCTTTTTAACCAGTCTGCTGAAAAATCAGACCGCTTGGCGGCGACGAGCCACCAGGCCCACCACACCCAGACCTGCGAAGATCAGGGCCAGGGATTCTGGCTCAGGCACAGCGGAAGGCGTGGAATACACACTGCCGATGTAGGTGTAGATGCTTGGGAAAGCGCCTTCCACCTTCAGGGTGTGTGAACCCGACGACAAACCGGTGAAGCTGAACCCGTAGCCCGTCGTGGTCGACGTCAACGAAGTGGCCACACCATCGATCAGCACGGAACTGAAGGTGGCGCCATAGCCACCAATCGAACCGATCAGATCGCTGTTGCCGCCCACCGAGAAGGTGTACGTGTCAGCGATCGTGCCGCCAGTGGCGAATGCACCAGTGCCCAGGAACAGAGCGGGCGTGGGTGTCAGAGCACCCAGATCGCCGCCGGGCAAAGCTGGCGCACCAGCCATTGCCGAACCTGCCACCACGAGGGAAGCAGCAGCTACCAACATTTTCAATTTCATAAGCAACCTCCAATAGTTATCTAACGGATCGCTGACCCAAAAAGCTTCAGGACCGCGACCGCTCTTTTATATGTCCATGTGCTGGCATGTCATACCCCCTGTCTTGGGGGGTAAAGGTAACAACCCTAGGTCACTGGGGTTACAAATGGAGTAAATGGCGCACGGCGCGTGTCACAGAAACGAAAAAATGGCCCCGAAGGGCCATTTTTCTCGTCAGCCAAAAAATCAGGCGGCCAGGCGCTGCTCGATCTTGGCTTTGGTGGCGGGCATCTCGGCCGGCAGGTGGTACGACAATTGTTGGAACAACTCGTCGTGCAACTTCAGCTCTTGCTGCCAGGCGGCGGTGTCGATGCCGATCACCGACTGGAACTGCTCCTTGGTGAAGTTCAGGCCGTTCCAGTTGATGTCTTCGTAGGTGGGGCTCAGGCCAAAGGCGTTTTCCACGCCTTTGGTGGTGCCGGCGATGCGGCCCAGGATCCATTCCAGCACCCGCATGTTCTCGCCGTAACCAGGCCACACGAACTTGCCGTCGGCACCCTTGCGGAACCAGTTCACGCAGTAAACCGGCGGCACCTTGTGGCCAGCGGCTTGCAGCTTGGCGCCCACGTTCAACCAGTGCTGGAAGTAGTCGCTCATGTTGTAGCCCATGAAAGGCAGCATGGCGAAAGGATCGCGGCGCACCACGCCTTGCTGGCCGAAGGCCGCGGCGGTGGTCTCGGAACCCATCGTGGCGGCCATGTAGACACCTTCGGTCCAGTCACGGGCTTCGGTCACCAGGGGCACGGTGGTGGAGCGGCGGCCGCCGAAGATGAAGGCATCGATGGCGACGCCAGCGGGATTGTCCCACTCGGGGTCGAGCGCCGGGTTGTTGGTCGCGGCCACGGTGAAGCGGGCGTTGGGGTGGGCAGCCTTGGCGCCGGTTTCTTTGGCGATCTGGGGCGTCCAGTCCTTGCCTTGCCAGTCGATGAGGTGGGCCGGGGGCGTGTCGGTCATGCCTTCCCACCACACGTCGCCATCGTCGGTCAGGGCGACGTTGGTGAAAATGGTGTCGCGCAGCACCGATTGCATGCAGTTGTGGTTGGTCAGGTCGTTGGTGCCGGGTGCCACGCCAAAGTAGCCGGCTTCTGGGTTGATGGCGTACAGGCGGCCATCGGCTCCGGGCTTGATCCAGGCGATGTCGTCACCGATGGTGGTGACCTTCCAGCCCTTGTAGCCCTCAGGCGGGATCAGCATCGAGAAGTTGGTTTTGCCGCAGGCGCTGGGGAAAGCCGCCGCGATGTGCGACTTCTTGCCATTCGGGTCGGTCACGCCCAAGA
The DNA here is from genome assembly GCF_918741295.1 of Aquabacterium sp. CECT 9606. Lineage (GTDB taxonomy): Bacteria > Pseudomonadota > Gammaproteobacteria > Burkholderiales > Burkholderiaceae_C > Aquabacterium. Next base: position 606,585 of record NZ_CAKKNB010000002.1, on the reverse strand, counting down.
GCAGCATGTGCTCGGCCAGCCAGCCTTGGTCGCGGCCCATGGTGGAAGCAATGCGCAGGGCGAAGCACTTCTTGCCCAGCAGCGCATTGCCGCCGTAGCCGGAGCCGTAGGACCAGATTTCGCGCGTGGCGGGGTAGTGAACGATGTACTTGACGGTGGGGTTGCAAGGCCAGACGCTGTCCTTTTGGCCCGCTTCGAGCGGGGCGCCCACGGTGTGCACGCAAGGCACGAATTCGCCATCGGCGCCCAGCACGTCGATCACGCCCTTGCCCATGCGGGTCATGAGCTTCATGTTGACGGCCACGTATGCGCTGTCGGACAGCTCAACGCCGATGTGGGCGATGGGCGAGCCCAGAGGGCCCATGCTGAAAGGCACCACGTACATGGTGCGGCCCTTCATGCAGCCCTTGAACAGGGCGCCTTCGCCGGTTTGCAGCTTGGCGCGCATCTCAGCGGGCTCGCACCAGTTGTTGGTGGGGCCGGCGTCTTCCTTGCGGTCGGAGCAGATGAAGGTGCGGTCTTCCACGCGGGCCACGTCCGACGGGTCGGTCACGGCCAAGTAGCTGTTGGGGCGCAGTTCGGGGTTCAGCTTCTTGAAGCTGCCGGCTGCAACCAATTGGTTGCAGAAGCGGTTGTATTCTTCTTCAGTGCCATCGCACCAGTAGATGTCCTTGGCTTGCGTCAGGGCGGCGATTTCGGCCACCCAGGCGATCAGCTTGGCATTCTTGACGTAAGCGGGGGTATTCAAAGGTACCCCCTGCGAGACGGTTTGGTTCATGACAATGGCTCCAAAAGTAAAAAACAGGGTCTCGACAGCGCGGCAACAGCTTGCGGGCTGCGCTCTCGACACCCTGCCGGTTGGCACGAAAGCCAAACAGCGAAACCTCGTAGTTTAGTCCAGCACTTTCGGTTTGAGTTCCCCCCCTTTCCGAGGGGTTTCCGCCAGGGTGCCAACTCCATCACACAGCAAACACCGCGCCAGCCCGATGGCAAGCCCTGGATTCCACTACGCGACAATAGGCCAGGCCCTTGATAAGGTGGAACGATGAATCGACGGGATTGGATGGGATGGACCGCCGCATGGCTGAGCTTGCCGGGGTCGGTGTGGGCACAGACCGCCGAGCCGGTGCGCCTGGGGGTCGATGGCCTGCTGCAGGACACCGGCTTGGCGGTGCGCTGGAAAGCCGCCATGGGCCGCGACCTGGGCCTCGCCGCCAATTGGGTTCGCGAACCGTCCGGCACCATTTTGCGGCAGCTGGAATCTGGCGAGTTGCCCATCGGGCTGTTCCTGAGCCACCCGCTGGCCGATCGCCTCGAACAGCAAGGCCTGATCCATGACCGCCACACGCTGGCCCGCACCCAGGTCCTGCTGGTAGGGCCGGCCTCCGACCCGGCTGGCGTGCGGGGCGAGCGCGACGTGGTCCGCGCCTTGCATCAGATCCTGGCCGGCCAGGCGGCGGGCGCTTGCCGTTGGTCACCCGCACCCAAGGATTCGGCATTGGCCGGCCTGAGCGACACCCTGACCAGCACCCTGGGCGCCCAGCATCTGCCTGCCCGCGCCGCCAGCACGGGCACGTCGTCGGCGAGCGCCGCACCACTTCCCTATCAATGGTTGACCTTGGCTGATTGGCAAAAAATGTCCCGCGCTGAACGCAATGCCCGCAAGGTCCTGGTTGACCAGGATCCTCGCCTTTGGCTGAACTGCCAGGTGGCCCGTTCGTTCAAGACGCCCCACCCCGCTGGCAAGCTGCTGGTGAAGTGGCTGCAAGGTCCGTTGGGGCGACAAGCCGTCACCGCCCCCGGATCCGTGTGGCAAAAAGCGCAGGGCTGAGGCCGTGAGCGCCTGGGAGCTCGACGCCATCTGGCTGAGCGGGCAGATTGCCCTGCTCACGCTGTTGGTCAGCACCCCGCCCGCGGTGGTGCTGGCCTCGGTGATGGCCAAGGCCAGGTGGCATGGCCACTGGCTGCTGAACACGGTCGTGCTGCTGCCCATGGCTTTGCCGCCCGCAGTGGTCGGTTTCGCCTTGCTGATGGGCCTGAGCGACGATGGCGAGCTGGGCAACCAGATCGGACACCTGACTGGCTGGACCCTGAGCTTCTTCCCCAGCGGCGCGGTGCTGGCTGCCACCTTGGTCACCGTGCCCCTGATGGTGCGGGTGCTGCGGCCCGCGTTCGAGGCCATTGACCCCATGATGGCACCCCTGGCACAGACGTTGGGCGCCTCGCCCTGGAGTGCCTGGTGGAGCATCACCTTGCCCCTGGCCACCCCGGCCGTGCTGTCGGCCATGGCCCTGGGGCTGGCGGCGGCCTGGGGCGAGACCGGCGCCACCTTGGTGCTGTCAGCGGCCTTGCAGCCCAATCCCCGCGTGGGCCACCCAGAGCACAGCGTGCCCCTGGCGCTGATCCAGGCCTTGCGCTCGCCCGACAACCTGGGCGCCGCCACCCGCCTGGCCCTGGTCTCGGTGGGCGTCGCCGTGGTGGCGGTTTTGCTGAGCGAAGCCGGACGCCGCCACTGGCAAGGCCGCTGGACGGCCACCACCCAGCAGCCCCGGGGATCGCGCCCATGAACGACACAAGCAAGCCGCCCAAGGCCCTGCCCTCGCCCCTGAGCGTGGAATTGCGCGTGCAGCAACCCGGCTTGGACATCCAGGCCCAGTTCCGCGTCCTGCCGGGGCGTGTGTGCGCCATCGTGGGGCGTGGTGGGGCGGGCAAATCGGCCTTGCTGAAAGCCGCGGCCGGGCTTCACCCCGCCCTGGGTGGGCGGGTCGCGCTGGGCCACCAGGCCATCTACGACTCGTCATCGGGCGTGAACCTGCCGCCGCACCAACGCCGCCTGGCTTGGCTGGACGGCCACGCCCACCTGTTTCCCCACCTGAGCGTGCAGGGCAACCTGGAATACGGTCTGGCCCGCGCGCCCAAACCCGTGAACGGCCCCACCTTCGACGCCGTGACCCAGTGGCTGGACCTGCGCTCGCTGTTCAAGGCCCGTCCAGCGCGCCTGACGCCATCGCAACGCTTCAAGGTGGCCTTGGGCCGGGCACTGCTGTCGGCGCCCCGGGCCATCCTGCTGGACGACCCCTTGAGCGGAGTGCCCGAACACGACCAGCCCCCTTTGCTGGACTTGCTGGCCCAGATCCCCACGCGCTCCAAACTCCCGGTGGTGCTGATCAGCCCGCGCATGAACGAGGTGATCCGCATGGCCGACGACGTGATCGTGCTGCACGAAGGGCGCATGACCAGTGGCGGCACCGTCTCCCAGATCTTGTCGGACGTGTCCCTGTCCACCTTCCTGGAGGGCCTGAACGCGGGCAGCGTGATCGAGGGCGAAGTCAAGCGGCATGACATCGAATGGCTGCTCAGCGAGGTTGACGTGGCCGGCCAGCGCGTGACGGTGCCCGCCGCGCTGCACGCCGTCGGCCGCAAGGTGCGCCTGAAGATCCGCGCCCGCGACATCAGCCTGCACCCCGACGTCCTGGAGGGCAGCAGCGCCAGCAACCAGCTGCGTGGCCGCATCACCCAGATCATGCTGGCCGGCGAGAACGGCTCTTACGGCGCCGTGGGGGTCGAGCTGGACCACGTGCGCGAAACCGGCGATTTCTCCATCCAGCCCGGTGTGCAGATCTGGGCCTTGCTCACCCGGCGCTCCATCCAGCAGATGGACCTGGCGCCGGGCCAGCCTTGCGTGGCCAGCTTCAAGGCCATGTCCGTGGCGGTCTCTTCCTGGCGCTGAAGTTGATATGCTTGGATGGCTCACATCACTTTGCCACCCTCCAGGAGTCACCCATGTCTGCCGTTGTTGATCGCCGTGTCTTGTCCGTCAACACCGCGCAGGCCCAACCCCTTCTCATTGACGGCAAGTCCGTGCTCACGGCCATTGGCAAGCGGTCGGTCAGCTCGCTGGCCTCACCCCAGCGCATCGAGGTCAAGGCCATGGGCCTGCACCTGGACGAGCAAGCCGACCCCACCGTGCATGGTGGCCTGTCCAAAGCAGTCTACGCCTACCCTCACGAGCACTACCCCTTCTGGCAAACCGTGCGCGCCCAGGCCCAATCGCAAACCTGGGACGAGACCCTGCCCCACGGCATGCTGGGCGAGAACCTCACCATCACCGGCCTGCTTGAAAGCGACGCCTACATTGGCGATGTGCTGAAGTTTCCGGATTGCACCTTGGCCATCAGCGAGCCGCGCCACCCTTGCTTCAAGTTCGCGGCGGTGATGGGCTTCAACCAGGCGGTCAAGATGATGGCGCAGTCTGGTTATTGCGGCTTCTACCTGGCCGTGCGGGCGCCCGGCACCATCGCGGCGGGTGAAGGCTATGAGCTGATCCCCGGCCCACGCCAGGTCAGCATCGCCGAGCTGTTCAAGTCCCACATGCGGCGCAAGTCCTGATCAACCCAGGGTCTCGATGATGGCGTTGGACACGCCACTCATCACATGGCCAGCAGGCACATGGGGCGCCGCCCCGTCCACATGACCAGTCTGGTCGTCGAAGAAGAAATCGGGCTCGAACTCGCGCAAGAACTCGCCCTTGGGCAAGCCGCCCAGGAACATCGCCTCGTCCACTTCGATGTCCCAGTCCATCAAGGTACGGATGGCGCGCTCGTGCGCCGGTGCGCTGCGCGCGGTGACCAGGGCGGTGCGGATGCGCATGCCGCCCTGGTCTTCCAAAACCTGACCGCGTTGCTGCAAATCATGCAAAGCCTGCAAAAGCGGCTTGAAGGGCCCGGCCGGCAAAGGCTTGGCGGCGCGCTCCTGCTCGTGCAACTGGAAAGCATCCAGGCCCGAGCTTTGGTACACCTGCTCAGCCTCGTCCGAGAACAGCACCGCGTCACCGTCAAAGGCAATGCGCACCTCCCGCGGGTGGGCTTCGCCAGCATGGGCTGAATGGGGCAGCACGCGCGCGGCGGGCACGCCTTCCAGCAAGGCCGAGCGCACATCGGCCTCGTTGGCCGAGAGGAACAGATGCGCCCGCAACGGCCGCAAATAGCGGTAAGGTGATTCGCCCCGCGTGAACACCCCGCGCTGGATCGGCAAGCCATAGTGCCGCGCCGAGCGGAACACCCGCATGCCCGACACCGGGTCGTTGCGCGACAGGATGACCACCTCGACGCGCGGTTGATCAGGCGAATTGAAAGCCAGCAGCTTGCGCACCAGCGAGAAGGCCACGCCAGGCTTGGCGGGCTCGTCGAGGCGCTTGAGCTGGTGTTTCATGTAGGCGCGGTCGCCCGCGCCCTGGTCGAACAGCAGGTTCTCCTGCTCGAAATCGAACAGCGCACGCGATGAAATCGCCACCACCAACTGCCCTGACAAACTGACGGCCATCTGGATGCACCCTTGCAATCATTGGAATTGAAGGGCCCAGTATCGCCGAGCGGCGCGCCATCAGCTTGTCGTCAGTGCACCGTCACTGCGTGAACCCCATCGGCGTGCGGCGACCCTGTGCATCGGGCAGGTCGCGCGTTTCCAGGCGGTGCCGGCCATCCAGCTTGGCATTGCCGAACGCCGTCATCAAGGCGCGGCGCATCTCACGCGGCGCCAGGTGGCTCAGGCTGGCCAGCACGGCCTCGCTCAAGTCGGGGTCAAACCGCTGCCCCCAATCATGGTCGGCGCGGATGCTGCGGTACAGCTTCGACGCGATCTTGCGCGCCGCCTCTTCGCTGGGCATCTCGATCTCGAACACGTTCATGCGGTTCAGGATGGGATCGGGGATGCCGCGCGCCTCGTTGGCCGTGGCCACCCAGATCACCTGGCTGGCATCGATGGGCACTTCGGCGAACTCGTCGGTGAAGTGGCCGGCGGTGTCGTGCTCCAGCAGGCTGTAAAGCGAGCCCAGCGGATCATAGGCGTGCTCGCCTCCGCTCTTGTCGATCTCGTCGACCACCATGACCGGGTTGGCGTACTGGCCCTCGACCAGGGTTTCAAAAACCTTGCCGGGCCGCGCGCCCTTCCACTGACTGGACGAGCCCGACAGCACCCAGCCCGCCGTCATGGAACTCATGGACACGAAGCCCATGCCAGTGCCCAGCAGCTGCGACACTTCACGCGCGAAGTGCGTCTTGCCCACACCGGGTGGCCCCAGCAACAACATGGGCGTGATCTCGAGCGCGTCGCGGCTGTCGGCGCACAAAGCCAGTTGGCGCTTCAGGTCATCCAGCGCTTCGTGAAAATTGGGAAGGTCTTCGTACAGGTAGTCCATCGCTGGCAACCCGGAGGGCTTGACCTGGAAGCGGTCAGGTCCCATCTCCAGCATGCGCTCATAGGTGGCGCGCAGGGTTTCGTGTTCGCGGGGCGGCAGCTTGCCCAAACGTTTTTCGACTTCGGCAAGCCGATAGACATGGCGCATGTGCGCGATCGGGATGCGCGGACGCGCTCCCTCGTTTTGCACCGTGACCAGTTCACAACCAGTGTTCATGCTCAACCTCCGACAACGAAGACGCTGAGCCCATCATGCAACAAACGCACCCGCTTGCGAGGCCCCGAACAAGGGGTATCCCCAGCCGTATATCGTGTTTACTTCACCCAGGTGTTCATTTGCATGATCGGCATCATGACGGACATGACGATGAGCATCACCATCAGGCCCATGAACACGATCAGCAAGGGCTCGAGCACCGTCGCAATGGCCAGGGCCTTGCGCTGCACCTCGGTGCTGAGCTGCTTGGCCGCGCGTTGCAGCATCACCGGCAACTGCCCGGTCTGCTCGCCCAGGCGCGCAAACATCGACAGCAAACCCGGAAAGCGCTTCTTGGCGGCCAGGGCCGAAGCCAGCGGCGCACCCTCGCGCACCTGCACCAGGGCTTCCATGGCATCAGCCCGCATGGCGCGGTTGGACAAGGTTTCAGCGGCCGCCTGCAAGGCTTTCAAGATGGGCACGCCCGATCCGGCCAGCATGGCCAAAGTGCCGGCAAACCGCGCGGCGTTGTAGCCACGGATCAGCCGCCCGATCACGGGCACGCCCAGGGTGAAGCTGTCGAACTTGCGGCGGAAGGCCTCACCGCGCAAGGCAAACACCAGGGAGGTGAAGCCACCGATCATCAGCAAGATGAGCAGCCAGCCCCATTCGCGCATGAAGGCGCTCAGGCCCAGCATGACGCGGGTGAGGATGGGCAAGGCCCGCTTGCTGCTGCTGAACACCTGGGCCACCTGCGGCACCACGAACACCAGCAAGGCCACCACCACCACGATGGCGAACACCGACACCACCGCCGGGTACAGCGTGGCGCCAATCAGCTTGGATTTGAGAGCGCCCTGCTCTTCCAGGTCGTCGGCCAGCTTTTCAAGCACGGTGCCCAACTGGCCACTTTGCTCGCCGGCCGCCACCACACCTCGGTAGACCTCGTCGAACTCTTTGGGCGAGCCTGACAGCGCACGCGCAAAGGGCGAGCCGGCATTCACCTCGGAGCGCAGGTGCGCCACCAATTCGCGCTGCTGCGGGTCTTCGGACTCATCGGCCAGGGCCGTGAGCGCACGCTCCAGCGGCAAGCCCGCCGACACCAGGCCCGACAGCTGCCGCGTCCAGATCGCCAGCGAGGTCGAGTTGAAGGCCCGCCGCGTGAACATGCTGCGCTGCTGGCCTTGCTCTTCGGTGACCTGCACCGGCTCGATCTTCAGCGGCACCAACTGTTGCGAGCGCAATTGCGCGCGCGCGGTCTTGGGGTTGTCGGAGTCGACCAGACCGGTGACGGTCTTGCCACTGGTCTCCAAGGCTTCAAAACGGAAGGCGGGCATGGTGCGGTCTCTTCGGCCTTATTCGCGCGTGACGCGCAACACTTCTTCCAGCGAGGTGACGCCTTCGGCCACCAGGCGGTCACCGTCTTCGCGCATGACCTTCATGCCGTTCTTGGCCGCGGCCTCGAACAACTGGGCTTCGGAAGCCTGGGCGTGGATCAAGGCGCGGATGTTGTCGTCGGCCACCAGCAACTCGTACACGCCGGTGCGGCCCTTGTAGCCAGTCATGCCGCAAGCGGCGCAACCCACGGGGTGCCAGCGGTGGTATTCGTCTTCGCGCTTGCAATGCACGCACAGCTTGCGCACCAGGCGCTGCGCCATCACGCCCAGCAAGCTGGAACTGAGCAGGAAGGGCTCGATGCCCATGTCGGTCAAACGCGTGACGGCACTGGCCGCGTCATTGGTGTGCAGGGTGGCCAGCACCAAGTGACCCGTCAGCGAAGCCTGCACGGCGATCTGCGCAGTCTCGAAGTCGCGGATTTCACCGATCATGATCACGTCCGGGTCTTGCCGCAGGATGGCGCGCAAGGCCTTGGCGAAGGTCAAATCAATGCGGGCGTTGACCTGTGTTTGGCCGATGCCATGCAGCTCGTATTCGACCGGGTCTTCCACCGTCAGCACATTGGTGGTGGTGGCGTCCAGCGTGCTCAAGCCCGCGTACAGCGTGGTCGTCTTACCCGAGCCGGTGGGGCCGGTGACCAGCACGATGCCGTGCGGCTGGCGCAGCAGGCGTTTGAAACGGTCCAGCGACTCGCCGCTCATGCCCAAGGATTCGAGCGTGAACTTGTTGGCGTCACCCTTGTCGAGCAGACGCAGCACGGCGCGCTCGCCATGGGCCGAGGGCAAAGTGGACACCCGCACGTCGACGGCGCGGCCGCCAATGCGCAACGAGATGCGGCCGTCTTGCGGCATGCGCTTCTCGGAGATGTCCAGCTCGGCCATGATCTTCAGGCGCGAGATCAAAGCGGCGTGCAGGGCCTTGTTGGGCTGCACCACTTCGCGCAGCGTGCCGTCCACGCGGAAGCGCACGGCCGATGAGCGTTCATACGGTTCAATGTGGATGTCGGAGGCACCATCCTTGGCCGCCTGTGTCAGCAGCGCGTTCAGCATCCGGATGATGGGCGCGTCGTTCGAGGCTTCCAGCAAGTCCTCGACCGCCGGCAGGTCCTGCATCATGCGCGACAGGTCGACGGCGTTTTCCACCTCGCCCACCACAGCGGCAGCACTGCCCTCGCCACCCGCGTAGGCTGCCGCGATGCGCTGGCCCAGCGACTCGGCGGGCTCACGCTCCAGGGTGTCGATCACGAACAGCCGCATCACCTCCGACAAGGCCGAGCGCGACACCTGTTCACTGGCCCACAAGGTGGCACGGTCGCCATCGCTTTCCAGCAACAGGCTGTGCGCCTTGGCGAAGGCGTAGGGCAGGGGATGGCGGACGGCCATGGCTCAGTTCTCCACGCCGCTGGCAGCGGGCTTGGCGGGTGACAGCTTGGGGGCAAAGCCGGATTCAGCGGGCATCACCACCGTGGGCGCAGGCGCATTGGCATCATCCAATGGCTGTCGCACCGAAGGCATCGTCAAGTTGTTGGACAGCTTGAGCGGGTCCAGCACGGGCACTTCGTTGATGCGCATCAAGGAGCTTTGAGGCGGCGTGCTCTCGATCTGCTTGTTGCGCATGTAGTCGTAGCGGTCCAGGGTGAAGGCGTTGGCGGCCTCCTGGGTGCGCATCACGATGGGCCGCAAGAACACCATCAGGTTGGTCTTCTTGCGGGTGCGTTCCTGGCTCTTGAACAGGTTGCCCAAGTAAGGGATGTCACCCAGCAAAGGCACCTTGCTCGCGTTGTCGGAATACTCGTCCTTGATCAGGCCGCCCAGAACCAGCACCTGTCCATCGTCGACCACCACAGTGGTTTCAATGGAGCTTTTCGCGGTGGTGGGGCCACTGGTGCCGCTGGTGGACTTGACGCTGGAGTCTTCCTGGAACACCGTCATGCGGACAGTGCCGCCCTCGCCCACTTGCGGGCGAACGCGCAAGGTCAGGCCCACGTCCTTGCGGTCGATGGTCTGGAAAGGGTTCACGGTGCCACTGGAACTGGTCGTGGCATTCGAGTAAGAGCCCGTCACGAAGGGCACGTTCTCACCCACCACGATCTTGGCTTCTTCGTTGTCCAGCGCCACCATGTTGGGCGTGGACAGCACATTGCCGCCCAGCTCGGTTTCGAGGAAGGTGGCCAGCGCGGCCAGGTTGTAGCGGCCGTTACCCAGGGCACGTGCAAAACCAATGTTCAAGCCACTGGCCAAGCTGGAGATGCCATCGCTGCCCAACAGGCTCACCAGCCCTGGCGACGAAGTGGTGGGCAGGTTGGTGCCCGCCCCAACAATGTTCTTGGTGCCCGTGGCGCCCGCCCATTGCACGCCCATCTGGGCAGCCTTTTCGGCATCGACCTTCACGATCATCGACTCGATGTAGATCTGCGCACGGCGACCATCCAGCTGGTCAATCACAGCACGCAGTTGCCTGTACAGGGCATCGGTCGCTGTGATGATGAGCGAATTGGTGCTGGGGTCAGCCTGGATGAAGCCGCCCGTGGAGGGCTGAGCCGACCCGGCCACCGGGGTGGTGGATTGGGTGGAGGCCGTGCCGCTGGAGCTGCTGTTTTGGCTGCTGGGCGCGGTTGGGATGGGCGAAGCACTGGCGGAACTGCCACTGCTGGACGAGGACGAGCCGCCACCCGACGAGCCACCCGCCCCAGGGAAGGAGGCGCGCAACACCTGGGCCAGCTTCACGGCATCGGCATTCTTCAGGTAGATCACGTGGATGCCGCTGCCACCCAGACCGGCCGTGCCGGGCCGGTCAAGGCGCTGGATCAGCGTGCGCACCAGCGCCAGTCGCGCAGGATTGGGTGCGCGGACCATCAAGGTGTTGGTGCGCGGATCGGCCATGACGATGGTGGCCTGACCGCCACCCACGCCAGGAACCGACGCGCCGCCACCGCCATCGGCCATGCGCTGCACCATGGGCGCCAGATCAGACGCGATGGCGTATTGCAAGGGCATGGCCTCCATGTCGGTTGACGAGGGCACGTCCATGGCCGCGATCATCTGGCCGATGCGCTTGAGGTTGTCCGCGTAGTCCGTGATCACCAGGGTGTTGGTGCCCGGATTGGCGTTGATGGTGTTGTTGGGGCTGATCAGCGGCCGCAGCACCGTCACCAGGCTGTTGACGTTTTCATACTGCAGGCGAAAGATCTGCGTCAGGATCTGGTCACCCGAGCGCTTGACCGCACTGCCCACCTCCACCGTGCCGGTTTGCAACTTGGCATCGGCTTCAGGCACCACCTTGAGCAGGCCGGCCACTTCAACCATCGCAAAGCCCTGGCCACGCAAGGCCGCCAGGAAGTTCAGGTAAGCCTCGCGCGGCGTCAGCGGCTGCTCGCTGTACAGCGTGATGGTGCCCTTGACGCGTGGATCGACCAGGATCTGCTGGTCGACGATGGCCGCCATGGCCCGCGCCACGCCTTCAATCTCGGCATTGACGAAGTTGAGCGTGACGGTGGGACCGCCCTTCTTGACGGGCGCCGCCTGGGCCGCACCGGCCAGCGCCGAAGGCATCAGACAACCCGGACCGAAGGTGAAGGCCAAAGCCGTGGCCAGCGCAACTGCGCGGGGACGAGACAACAGAGGATGGGTCGTCATGACTTATCCGATCGAGATTACGGAACGGTCGCCCATGCGACGACCGATGATGTTCAGGAAACTGTCGAGCGCACCGCGCTCGCTTTCATTGGCCCGCGCTTCACCCCGGAAGCGCAAACCATTCAAACCCATTTGCCCTTGACCAGACAGCTGCAAGGCGCCATCCAAGGTCATCAGCGACACATTCACGCGCCCTTGCGGGTCGCCCAGCAAATCAAGCCGGTAGGACCCCAGTCGGTCCAGCGTCGTGACGCTGGAGGACACATCGTTGAAATCGACTTGCGCCTGCCCTTCGAAGCGAACCCTGCCATGAACCCATTCGACCACCAAGGCGTTGCTGCTCACGCGCACCACACCGCCCAGTTGCAAGGTGTTCCAGGGCGTGCCCAAACCGGTCAACCAGGCCGCTGGCCAGTGGCCGATCGGCCCCGTGGGCAACAAAGGCGCCGAAGCACTGCTTTGGCTGAACACCGCGATCCGCGCGCGGCCAAACCCTGGTTGCACATGAACCACCACCGGTGTGGGCATGCAGCAGTCCTGCTGCACCGTCAGGCTCAGACCCGTCAGGCGCGGCCGCAGCTTCCAGGCCAGACGGCCTGGCAAGGCCCGGGCGTCCCGGCTTCCGGGCCCGCCGGTCAGCACCACCACGGCGTCACCATTCCACACGGTACCCTGAGATTCGGCCAACAACAAGCGGCCTTCGCTCAGCACCACCACGCCCTGGGCCAGCCAACTGGCCGGCGCATACAAGATGAAGCCCAGCAAGGTGCCCAAAACCGCGCCCCACCAACCCCAACGCCGCCCGGCCTTGCGCATGTTTTCCCAGCGCGCGACCTCCAGCGTGGATTCCATCCAGCGCGTGGTCGCGGCCATGCCGCCAGACCACCAGGCGGCGGGGGATTTCAGGTTGGCGAGGATCGACATGCGCGGCGTGTTCCTGCTCAGCGAGGCGAAGCCTGCCCGGGGGCCAGACCCAGCACCACGGTGCCCGAATAATGGCCTGGTTCCGATTGCGCCAAATTGGCCTCAAGGGGCCTGGCGCGGGCGGCCACACGGACCTCGGCCAGCCAATCGGCCAACGCCCCGCCACTCACTTTGGTGAATTCGACCGTGGCCCGATCAGCCTGCAAGCTCATCCGGGCGCCCGTGCCCAGGCGCTCGGTGGCCGCCTTCAAGGCGGCTTCGGCCTGCACGGGCGGCACGGGGGGTTGCTGGCGCAGAACCTGGGCCTCGTCCGCCAAGGCGCGCATGCGGCCCACCTGGGTGCTGATTTCGCGCAATTGCACCGGCGTTTGCTGCATGCTTTTCAAGGCAGGGCGGATGAACACCAGCACCAGCACAGTCAGCAACACCAGGGCCGCGGCCGCCTGCGCCATCTGGCGTTCACGCGGCGCCATCGCGGTCCAACGCGCCAGCCACTGCTGCCGCAGGACGTTGAAGGAGGTGGCTTCTGATTCAGTGCTCATAGGTCTGTGTCAATGTCGATCGGCTCAACCGCGGGAGCCGCGGCGCACGTTCAGGCGGCCATCGGCCACCTCCACCTGGGCGCCCGTGGCCGACAGCTTGCTGCGGAACTGGTCGATGTCTGCGGGACCCCAGGCCGGCGGAGGCGCCAGGGTCAGGCTGGTGCCGTCGTATTGCAGGTTGGTGGAAGGCATCTCGTTGGGCCAGGCGCTGGCCACGAGAGACATCAAGCCCTCCAGGTCGTTGTCGCCCGGCTGCCCCGCGACGGCGCGCAAGGCTTCGGTCTCGCGCTGCATCTGAACGGCCGGGTCCAGGATCACGGTGACCTGCGGGTAGGCCTGCTTCAGAATCGTGGTCATCTCGGCCTTCTTGAGCTTGAGCTGCCGCTCCTGCTGCAAGGCCCACAGGTTCAAGCCCAGAAGCTGGACCACCACCAAGGCCGCCATGCCCACCCGCACCGGGCGCCACTGCGGGCTCAGGAACTGGCGCCACCGGTCGGAGACCGCGTTGAAGCCTTTGCTGTTGGGGGTGAGGTCAAATTGCAACAGGTTCCACAGCGAGCGGTTGGCCTGCAGCAAATGCTCAGACTGCGTTTGCACAGTCACGGCCTGGCCTAACCAGCGCTCAGCGGGCGAAGCCACCTGCGGTGTGGCAAAGAAACGGGTTTGTGGCGGCAAGGCTTCGGGCACCAGGGCGCGCGACAAGCCGCCGGTCAATGGCCAACTGGCCACGCCGTCCAGGGTCGACCAGGTCAGGACGATTTCCAGGCCGCGATCGGGCGCGGCACCGCTGCCGGCTTCGTGAACTTCATGGAAATAACCCGTGGCGGGCTCATCGGGCCACACGGCAGGGACCACGCGGTCCACGCGCAGTTTGGCTTTTTCCAGCAGCATCAACTGGCTGGTGAGCCAGGTCAGGTCGCAGGCCGCGATCCAGGCGGGCTGGCCGGCCTTGGCACCGGGCGCCAGGGCCAGGTGCATGTCTTCGGGGTCGGTCAGCATGGCCTCTTCCAGCATGCTGGCCAGGGCGGCGCGCAGGCGCGCGGCCGGGGCCTTCGGCACCGTCAGGCGGTGCCAGCTGATGTCGGTCGGCGCCAACACCGCCACCACCGTGTCGGCGCGCGGCACCATGGACAAGGCACAACGCCCTTGCCGCGCCACAGTCTGCCCATCGGCGCTCAAAACGTACGCGTATTCCTTGGTCGCCTGCGCGGCAGACGAGGTCGGCTCCGCCACGGCCAGGTCGGCATTCAGGCGCGAACGCGCGGGTAATTGAAGGATGAGGATGCTCATGCCCGGCAGTCAAAGGGGTCGAAAAGGGAACAGCACATCAAGGGTAGATGCCTTGGCATTGTAGGAGGCGCGAAATAAGACACGTTTAAGGATAGATACTGTCTTGTCAGTTGCCAGGATCAACGCCGGAAAAGCGCTCCTGATTCATCACAATCACGTCAATTTGCCTGGCTTGGCCTGAGCGCTTGACCAGGTGCCGGTTCTTCATGATCTGGTTTTCGAGGCGCAGTATGCCGGTCACCTCGAAGTACTCGGAGGTCACCTGGATGGCGTCGGCGGGGATGGGCACGATGGGCACTTGCTTCTGGGCCTCGGCCACGTCTTCAAAATAGTGGCTTTGCCGGGTCCGCACGATGCGCTCGGCAGTGGCGGTGTCGATGCCCCACACCGCCGCGATGACTTCCTTGGGGGCGGTGTTGACATTGATGGCCGTGATGCCCCCCTGCGGCACGTTCAGGTAAGGCAACAACGCCACGTAGGGGCGCATGCGCTCCACGGTGTCCGCGCCCAGCTTGGGCAACAGCCAGGTCAATTGATCCAGGCGCTGGGGCATCAACGGCGCGGCTGCCCGGCCAGACTCCCCACCCAAGGCCGCGAAGGATTGCGTCGTGTCCATGGCGGCCAAGGTCGCTTTTCTCAGGGCTTCGGCGATCTGCGGCGCCAAATCGGGCGGCAAATTGATGTTGGTGAACAAGTCGCGCAGCACCTTCACCTGCTGCGGATCCACATCCACCAAGCCTGGGTTGGGACTGATCAGCAGCAAATTGCGCAGGTTGTAGCGCGCATTTATGTCCGACACCTTGCCCGACAGAAACGCGTCAGGCGCATCGTCGGTGTTGTCCTTGTCCACAGCCAGAAAAGTGGACAAGCGCATTTCCTTCAAATCCTGAGCCCACTGCTGCGCCAAATGGGTCGGTTCTGGCTGCCCCCCCGTCTGCACGCGGCGCCCGTCTTCCTTCAGCACCAGTCGCGCAAAGTCGAGGGCGCCCACCAGCAGCCATTCCGATTGTTGGCGACCGCGCTCGGCCGACTCTACCTGAACCGCGCGCCATTGCTGCCACACCATCGACGAGGCGATGGTGGCCACCACGGTCACGATGACCATGGCCATCAACAAGGCCGCGCCGCGTTGTCGCACCAGCAGCCTGGAAGGTTGGGAGCGCTTCATGTCATCGCCTCAATGAGCAGCCAGGAAGGTGTCGCGCATGGCCACGCCCTCAAAGCCACTGGCCGGTCCCAAGGTCAGGATTGAACGCACGGCCACGGGCAGCTGGTTGTTGCCTGTGGACTGCGGGTTGGTGGGTTCGAGCCTACTGCCGCTCACCCCAATGTAGTAGTACATCTGCCACTGCAGAGCGCCTTTGAGCATGGTCAAGGTGCCCGGCTCGGTGCCTTTCAACTGATCGGCCTGCGTCCACTGGGCCTCAAGTTGACCCACTGTGGAAACGGGTGGGCCAGCCCAACGCTCCCACCGCCCATCGCGCAAGCTCCACGCCACCACCTGCACGCCACCCGGCGCCTGCCGGGTCAAGCGCAGGTAACTGCCATTGAACAAGAACGACCTTTGCCCCTGAATAGCGCCGGTCTTCAGGGTGGGGATGTCGATCACCGAGGCCATGTCGGCATCCCATTGGGTCATGACCGACTGCAAACGCAGGGTGCGCTTGAGTTTGCCCTCGGCCACCTCGCGGGCCCGGCTGATGCTGTCCATGCCCTTGAAAGCCGTGGCTGCCATGACCGACAGGATCACCAGGGCCACGAGCACCTCGATGAGCGTGAAGCCTGTGCTGATGCGAAGGCGCTTCATGGCCTAGGCAGCACGGTGATCACCTTGACCACCGACTGCCCCTCCTCGTCCAGCACCTGCACTTCAACGCGCCTGAAGTTGGCCGCATTGACGGTGGGCCGCACGGATTGCTTGCCCTTGAACTCACGCCCCAATTGCTGGCACTTGAACTCGCTGTCGCCCACGTCCGGGAAGGTGGCGCTTGCCTTCAAGACGAACAACTGGTTTTCGATGCACCACTGGCCCACGGTCAGATCGGTCACGCGCTGGGCGTTCAATGTCAAGCCGCCCGCGGCCTTGATACCAGCCGACAAGGTGATCGCCACGATCGCCAGGGCGACCAGCACTTCGATCAGCGTCATGCCGCCCATGGACTGCGGCTCATCAAGCTGGCGCACGGTCACCCCCCTCCTGATCGGCCTCGCCGGGCGCACCCGTGATCACGTCAAAGGGATTGAGCCCATCGGTGCCAATGATGATCTGCCGATCTTCCAGGCGCAAGATGATGCTTTGGGCACCGATCACGGGCTCGGGCCCCAGGACGATGCTTTTCTTCATGCCGATGCCGATGCCGCCGTTCACCACTTCGGCCTTGATCTCGCGCGCATCCCATTTCAGTGGGGGCATGAAGGCCTCGGGCAAGCCGATGAACTGGTAGTCGTCGCCCTTGCCGTTGGGCTCGGGCACCCAGCGGATGGTCATGGCGCCGGCACGCGCCTGCACCCGCGCCGATTCCAGGATGGCGGTCAGGCGCGCGGCCTCGCGCTCCAGGCGGGTGGACGAGGGATCAGGGACCGCGAAAGCCACGACGGCCGTGGTGATCGCGATCAACGCGACCACGACCATGAGTTCGAGCAGCGTGAAGCCGCGCGCCGATGGGGGCCGGTAGGGCAACTTACTGCCAGGATCCGATGTCGGCATCCTTGCCTTCACCACCGCTTTGGCCGTCGGCGCCAAAACTGAAAACATCGACCGTGCCTTTCACGCCCGGGTTGACATACTGGTAGTTTGCGCCCCAAGGGTCGTTGGGGAGCTTTTCGAGGTAAGGCTTCCAGTTGGACGGAACAGGGGCGGCGGTGGGCTTGGTCACCAGGGCCTGCAGGCCTTGTTCGCCCGTGGGGTAGCGCTGGTTGTCCAGGCGGTACAGCTTCAGCGCCTGCATCAGGTTGCTCACGTCGGTTTTGGCGGCCGTGACGCGGGCGTCATCGGCGCGCTCCAGCACATTGGGCACGATCAGGGCGGCCAGCAGGCCGATGATCACCAGCACGACCATCAGTTCGATCAGGGTGAAGCCCCGCGACAGGGCCCGGGCCGCGCCCCGGAGGTGGTGCTGGGTGGGTCGAGCAAACATCTTCATGCGGAGATCCGTGTGGTGACTTGACTGAGAGATTAGAGCCCAGAACGCCAGGGAGGTTCCCCGGCGCGGACGAGGTCGCAAGCATGCCCGAGCTTGAGGAGCATCCTATGCGGGATCAACCCGAGGTCTTGGGCCCTGTTTTCACGCCTCGGACTGATCAACAACGATGATAATGGCCGGAATATGGCATCTCGCATCCTAGCCCTCCTCATTTGGGCCGCCGTCGCGGCCAGCCTGGCCTATTGGGGCCTGCGCTGGCTGGCGCAGCCCACGGCCGTTCCGACCAACGCCACCGCGGTGTCCCTCGACAACGCGGCCCGTGGCGACATGCGCAAACTGCTGACCGGCCCTGCCGCGGCGGCCGACCCTGGGCAACCCGATCCCACCGCCGCCTCCATGTTGGCTGAGCGCATCAAGTTGCTGGGCGTGGTCGCTCCGCGCCACGATGGCGACAAGGGCGGCCTGGCCTTGCTGTCCGTGGACGGTAAACCTGCACGCGCCGTGCGCGCTGGCGGCTCCGTCGATGGCGACATGGTCCTGCTCACCGTCAACCAGCGCGGCGCCGAAATCGGCCCTGCCGCGGGGCCTGCCACTGTCAGGCTCGATCTACCCTTGCTGCCTGCCGCCGCCACCGGATCCTTGCCACCCCCCACCGGGTTCACGGCCGAAGCGCCAGCGCCACAGCAGATGCCAGGCGCGCGGCCCGACATCAACTCCGGCATGGCGGGCGCCCCCGAAGGCATGCCCATGCCATCGCAAGACCAGCCCCAGATGAACAACAACGGCGGCAACCGCCCGGTTCGTCCAGGCGGCAACCGCCCGCTCTGATCGCTCAGCGCAGGAACAAGCGGTAGACCGGGTTGCGCGTCTCGTCCGCGTAAACATAGCCCAGCGCGTCCAGCAAAGGCTTGATGGCCTTGGTGTCCTGCTTGGGCACCTGCAAACCCACCAGGATGCGGCCAAAATCGGCGCCCTGGTTGCGGTAATGGAACAGGCTGATGTTCCAGCCCGGTGGCAAACTGGTCAGAAACTTCATCAGGGCGCCCGGGCGCTCCGGAAATTCGAAGCGGAACAGGCGCTCGCCTTCGGCCAGGCTTGAACGCCCCCCCACCATGTGGCGGATGTGCGTCTTGGCCAGCTCATCCTGCGTCAAATCGACCGCGGCAAAACCGTGGGATTCAAACTCGTGCGCCAGGCGGCTTGATTCGCCCTTGCCTTTGACGCTGACCCCCAGGAACACATGCGCCTCCTGTTCGTCCGAAATTCTGTAGTTGAACTCGGTCACGCTGCGTGGGCCAATCAGCTCGCAAAAGCGCTTGAACGAGCCACGTTCTTCAGGGATGGTGACCGCCAACAGGGCCTCGCGTTGCTCGCCCACTTCGGCACGCTCGGCCACGAAGCGCAGGCGGTCGAAGTTCATGTTGGCGCCGCAGTTGATGGCCACGTAGGTGCGCCCCTGGCCGCCGTGGCGCGCCGCGTATTGCTTGAGGCCCGCCACGCCCATCGCCCCTGAGGGCTCCACGATCGAGCGGGTATCCTGGTAAATGTCCTTGATGGCCGCGCACACCTCGTCCGTCGTCACAACGACAAACTCGTCGACCAGCTCGCGGGTCAGACGCAAGGTTTCCTCGCCCACCAGTTTGACCGCGGTGCCATCGGCGAACAGGCCCACGTCGGCCAGCGTGATGCGCTTGCCCGACTTGACCGAGCGCGTCATCGCATCCGAATCGTTGGTCTGCACACCGATGACTTTGATCTCCGGCCGCACCGCCTTGATGTAGGCGGCCACGCCGCTGATCAAGCCGCCGCCGCCAATGGCCACGAAGACCGCGTCAATGGGGCCGGAATGCTGGCGCAGGATCTCCATGGCCACGGTGCCCTGGCCTGCGATCACGTCCGGGTCGTCGAAGGGGTGGACAAAGGTCAGACCCTTTTTCTGCTCCAGCGCCTTGGCGTGCAGGGCCGCGTCGGAGTAGCTCTCGCCATGCAGCACGATCTGGACGTTGTCGCCGCCAAAGCGCGCCACCGCATCGATCTTGACTTGCGGAGTGGTCACCGGCATCACGATGATGGCCTGGCAACCCAGGCGCCGGGCCCCCATGGCCACGCCCTGCGCGTGGTTGCCCGCCGAGGCACAGATCACGCCCTTGGCCAGGGCCTTGGGATCGAGCTTGGCCATTTTGTTGTAGGCGCCCCGCAGCTTGAAGCTGAACACCGGCTGCTTGTCTTCGCGCTTGAAGAACACGTGGTGCCCCAGGCGCAACGACAAGCCGCGCGCCTCGTCCAGCGGGCTTTCAATGGCCACGTCGTACACCCGGCTGGTCAGGATCTTTTGAAGGTAGTCCTGAATGCTCAAGGGCGCGGCGGTTTTCTTCGAGGGGGTCTTCTTGACGCTGGACTTGGTGGCGGCGGGGCGCGCGGTGGACATCGTGGGGTCTCCGTGGGATAGCCCTACAGTCTAGGGCAATGCTCCCGCGGCTGGTCACCACCCATTTCCTGGCGCCAGTAGGCCAACTGCGTTCGCCGAATGCGGGCGGCCCGTTCACCCAGCGATCCAGGCAGCAGGCGCGGCAGCCCCGATACAACCAACAGAGGCAGGAACGTCAGCAGCGGGTACCAGGGCAAGACCACGGGCAAGCCCAGGTGCCCCATGCCCTCACGGCTCACGAACCAACGGATCAGGCTGAGGTGGCGCGCCTTGTCGAAGTGCCCCCGCCAGGCACGTCCCCAGGCATAGTGCCGTTGCAAGGGCTCGTCCATCAAGGCCCGACCCAAGGCCACGCTGCTGGCATCAGGGGGTGCCTGGCTGATGACATTGTGGTACAGCTGAATGCGCCCCTTCATTTCGTCATCGCAGAGCCAGGCCTCGTCCACCCCCATCAGCCAGCCGATGTAACGCCACAAGTGCATGACGGCGCGCGCATCCGACTTCGTCACCACGAAGCCCGTGGTGCGCAAGGCCAGCAACTGCACCACACTGAACGCCAGGTAGGTGGCCTGCAGGTCAAGCTGGTTGATGGGCAGGCCCAAACTGGCGGCATCCCAGGTGGGACGCTGGCGCACATTCTGGCGCACCAGCGCGTGCATCACGCGCACATGCATCGTGGCCTTCCAGCCTGGGCCATGGGGTGCCAACCCGCCATCGGCGGTGCAGTCGAGCCACCACGACGTGGTCTCGGACACCCGCTTTTGCGCGCCCCGGCTCAAGGCCCCGGTCTGCACCAGGGTCTGGTTGATGGCCGAGGCCTGGTAGCCGGCCATCAGACCCGCGTCGCGCAGAACGCGCATGCCGTGCAAACCGGTGCTTTGCAAGAACCGCGCGCCCTGCGCCATCAACACCGGATCCACCCAATCCGGCACGGTCTGAACCTGCTCGATCAGGCGCCGCAAGGCGGGCGGCGTGCCATCGCCTTCGGACACGCCTTGTGCCATGGCGCGCTGCAACTGCCCGCGCCCTTCGTTCATGCCTACCTCGTGCAACCACCGCGCCACGTCATCGGCCAGCGGATCGCCGCGCCACAAGGCCGCGCCCATGGCGGCCCATTCAGCCTCGCTTGGCTCGCAAGGCCCGGAAATCGTCATCTTCAAACGCGCAGCCATGCGGCGGCTGACGGCCAGGTCTGCCCCATGGCGGCTGGGGGGCTGGACTGGCAAAGGCGAAGCGGACAGGGACTGCGGAGACGACATCATCGGGTAGACCTTGGGGCGTGAAACTGTCTCTGGATGTTGATGCGGCAACGCCAGCCCGTCACTGACCGCAGACACCACCGCAGTGGCCGCACAAGCCGCCACGACCCGCTAACATCGGCAACCCATGAGCACCGCAGTCACCCCTTCTTTGATCCCTGGCAGCTCGACCGGGTCCGGCTTCAGCGCGTCGTTTGTGCGCGTGTTGGCGGACTACATGCAGGCGCAGGGCCAGGATGCCCAGGCCATCCTTGACATCCTGGCACTGCCCAGCTCGCCCGCCCAGGACGAGGGGCGGCGTGTGCCCGCATGGCGTTTGAGCCAGGCCCTGGCCAAGGCGTCCCAACGGCTGAGCGATGACCACGTTGGACTGCATGTGGCCAGCCTGGTGCGTCCCACCCATCTCGGATCACTGGGCTACGCCCTCATGAGCTGCAAGCTCGGTGGCGATGGTCTGGCCTTGTTCGAGCAATTGCAAAGCCTGCTGTGCACCGAATTGCGTGGCCACTTCAGCGTGGCCGGATCCCACCTGGAGGCGCGCCACGAGCCATTGGGGCCCTTGCCCGATGACTACCATTTCTGGTCTTTTTTCACTGCCTCGCGCTTGGGCTTCGCTCGCTGGGTGTCTGGCCGCGAGCTGGTGCCGGCGCTGGTCGAACTGCCCTGCGAGCCGCCAGCGAACGTCCGCCCATTCCAGGACTTCATTGGCGGCCCCGTGAATTTCCGCGCCGCCCAGTGCCGGGAGTTGATGCCCGCCGATTGGCTGGGCTGGGTCAACCCGAACGCCGACCCGCCGATCCACGACCTCATGAGCACCATGGCACGGCGGCAGTGGCAGGCCCGCACCCAGGATGCAGATGCCCTGAAAGCCTGGGTTCAGCAGGCCATCTTGCTGGCGCTGGACCGCGGTGAAAGCCCCACCCTGGACCTCATTTGCACGGGGCTGCACGAAAACGGACTCAGCCCGGGCCCGGCCAGGCATGTGCAGCGGCAGTTGGCCGCTCAGGGACTGAACTTCAAAGGCCTGGTGGAAGAGGCACGCAAGGAGCGCGCCTTGATGCAACTGCGCTTGACCGACCTGCCCCTGGCCCGCATCGCGGCCGAGGCCGGCTACGCCGAGACCAGCTCTTTCCACCGCGCCGTGCGCCGCTGGACGGGCATGACGGCCATGGCCGTTCGCGAAGCCGGCAACGGTGCTTCCAGCAAGCCCCCGCGCCCATGAAAAAAGCCCGCACAGTGGCGGGCTTTTGGCGGGCAATGTAGCGCTTTTTCAGATCACTTCTTGCGCAGGCGCTGAAGGGCCGCCAACTGGGCAATCATGATCTGCAATTCGCTCTGGGCCTTGGCCAGGTCCAGGTCGCCCTTGGCGTTCTGAACGGCTTCTTGCGCCAGGCGCTTGGCTTCGTTGGCCTTGGACTCGTCGAGGTCCTTGCCGCGGATGGCCGTGTCGGCCAACACCGTCACGGTGCCAGGCTGCACTTCCAGGATGCCGCCAGCCACGAAGACAAATTCTTCTTCGTTGTTGTCGGCGCGCTGGATGCGCACGGCGCCTGCCTTGATGCGGGTGATCAAAGGCGTGTGACGGGGCAGGATGCCAAGCTCGCCGGACTCACCGGGCAGCGACACCAACGTGGCTTCGCCAGAGAAGATGGACTCTTCTGCCGAAACAACGTCAACGTGAATGGTGGACATAACGGGCTTTCTCGAAGGGGTGAAGCGGATCAGGACCGGAGATCAATCACTGAATGCCCTTGGCCTTTTCAACGGCTTCGTCGATGGTGCCAACCATGTAGAACGCTTGTTCCGGCAGGCTGTCGTATTCGCCAGCCACGATGCCCTTGAAACCACGGATGGTTTCAGACAGGGGCACGTACTTGCCAGGCGAGCCCGTGAACACTTCAGCGACATGGAAAGGCTGCGACAGGAAGCGCTGGATCTTGCGAGCACGCGAGACGATCAGCTTGTCTTCAGGGGCCAGCTCGTCCATGCCCAGAATGGCGATGATGTCGCGCAGTTCCTTGTAGCGCTGCAGCGTGCCTTGCACGGCGCGGGCCACGTTGTAGTGCTCTTCACCCACCACGTTCGGGTCCAGCTGACGCGAGGTCGAGTCCAGCGGGTCCACGGCGGGGTAGATGCCCAGCGAAGCGATGTCACGCGACAGCACCACGGTGGAGTCCAAGTGGGCGAAGGTCGTGGCAGGCGATGGGTCGGTCAAGTCATCCGCTGGCACGTAGACGGCCTGGATGGAGGTGATCGAACCGACCTTGGTCGAGGTGATGCGCTCTTGCAGGCGGCCCATTTCTTCGGCCAGCGTGGGCTGGTAACCCACGGCGGAAGGCATGCGGCCCAGCAGTGCGGACACTTCGGTGCCGGCCAGGGTGTAGCGGTAGATGTTGTCCACGAAGAACAGCACGTCCTTGCCTTCGTCGCGGAACGACTCGGCGATGGTCAGGCCGGTCAGGGCCACGCGCAAACGGTTGCCCGGGGGTTCGTTCATCTGGCCGTAGACCATGGCGACCTTGGACTCGCCCAGGTTCTCCAGGTTCACGACGCCCGAATCGGCCATCTCGTGATAGAAGTCGTTCCCTTCACGGGTACGCTCACCCACACCAGCGAACACCGACAGACCGCTGTGGGCCTTGGCGATGTTGTTGATGAGCTCCATCATGTTCACGGTCTTGCCCACACCGGCGCCACCGAACAGACCCACCTTGCCGCCCTTGGCGAACGGGCAGACCAAGTCGATCACCTTGATGCCGGTTTCCAGCAGCTCTTGCGATGGCGACAGTTCGTCGTACGCAGGGGCCTTGCGGTGGATGGAGGCGGTTTGAGCCTGGTCCACGGGACCACGTTCGTCGATGGGCGCGCCCAGCACGTCCATGATGCGGCCCAGGGTCGCAGGACCCACGGGCACGGTGATCGCTGCATTGGTGTTGAACACCGTGATGCCGCGGCGCAGGCCGTCGGACGAGCCCAGCGCAATGGTACGCACCACGCCGTCGCCCAGCAGCTGCTGGACTTCCAGGGTCAGTGCCGAACCGTCCATCTTCAAGGCGTCATACACCTTGGGCATCTGGTTGCGTGGGAACTCCACGTCCACCACGGCGCCAATGCACTGAACGACCTTACCTACAGCTTGAGTGTCAGCCATTTTGGTTCCTTCAATCAATTAAATCTGGGTCAGACCGCAGCCGCACCGGCCACGATTTCGGACAATTCTTTGGTGATCGCCGCCTGGCGGGTCTTGTTGTAGATGAGCTTGAGCTCAGCGATCACAGAACCAGCGTTGTCGGTTGCGGACTTCATGGCCACCATGCGCGCCGATTGCTCGGACGCCATGTTCTCGGCCACAGCCTGGTAGATCAGTGCCTCGACGTAGCGCAACAACAGGTCATCGATCACCGACTTGGCGTCGGGTTCATAGATGTAGTCCCATTGGTGGGCAGGCGCGGACGCCAGCGTCTCGGCCTTCAAAGGCAGCAACTGCTCGACCAGGGCTTCCTGCTTCATCGTGTTGATGAAACGGGTGTAGCAGATCTGTACCGAGGCCAGCTCGCCCGCCGCATACGCGTCGAGCAGCACCTTGACGGGGCCGATCAGCTTTTCAAGGTGAGGCGTGTCACCCAACTGGGTCACGTGCGCCACCACCTTGGCACCGATGCGGTTGGCAAAGCCGAAGCCCTTGTTGCCGATCGCCACGATCTCCGCGGTATTGCCCTGAGCGTCGAGCTCTTTCAGCGTTGTCGTCACACCACGCAGCACGTTGGTATTGAGACCACCGCACAGGCCTTTGTCCGTGGTCACCACGATCAGCCCGACCTTCTTGGCGCCAGTGTTGGCGACCAGGAAGGGGTGGACGTACTCGGGGTTGGCCTTGGACAGGTGAGCCGCGATGTTGCGCACCTTTTCAGCGTAAGGGCGGGCGGAACGCATGCGTTCCTGCGCCTTGCGCATCTTCGAAGCCGCGACCATTTCCATGGCCTTGGTGATCTTCTTGGTGTTCTCTACGCTCTTGATCTTGCCGCGTATTTCCTTGCCTGCCGCCATGACGTGCTCCTGATCAGGCGAACGACTTCTTGAACGCCACGATGGCCGACTGAAGCTCGGCTTCAGCGTCCTTGTCGAGCGCCTTGGTCTGTTCGAGTTTGGCCAACAGCGGGGCGTGGCTGGTCTTGAGGAACTGGTGCAGACCAGATTCAAAAGCCAGGACCTTCTTGACGTCGATGCTGTCCATGAAGCCCTTGTTCACGGCGAACAAAGTGGCACCCATCAGCGAGATCGGCAGCGGCGAGTACTGAGCCTGCTTGAGCAGTTCAGTCACGCGGGCACCACGGTCCAGCTGTTTGCGGGTGGCTTCGTCCAGGTCGGAGGCGAACTGCGCGAAGGCGGCCAGTTCACGGTACTGGGCCAAGTCGGTACGGATACCACCGGACAGGTTCTTGATCAGCTTGGTCTGGGCAGCACCACCGACGCGCGACACCGAGATACCGGCGTTGATGGCGGGGCGGATACCGGCGTTGAACAGGCTGGTTTCCAGGAAGATCTGGCCGTCGGTGATCGAGATCACGTTGGTGGGCACGAAGGCCGACACGTCACCGGCTTGTGTTTCGATGATGGGCAGTGCCGTCAGCGAACCCGTCTTGCCCTTGACTTCGCCCTTGGTGAAGGCTTCAACGTAATCGGCGTTCACGCGGGCTGCACGTTCCAGCAGGCGCGAGTGGATGTAGAACACATCGCCAGGGAAAGCTTCGCGGCCTGGAGGACGGCGCAGCAGCAGCGACACTTGGCGGTAAGCCACGGCTTGCTTGGACAGGTCGTCGTACACGATCAGGGCGTCTTCGCCACGGTCGCGGAAGTACTCGCCCATGGCGCAACCCGAGTAGGGCGACACGAACTGCATGGCGGCCGATTCGGAAGCCGAAGCAGCGACAACGATGGTGTATTCCATCGCGCCAGCGTTTTCCAGTGCGCGCACGACGTTCTTGATCGACGAGGCCTTCTGGCCGATCGCGACGTAGATACAGGTGACGCCTTGGCCCTTCTGGCTGATGATGGCGTCGATCGCGACGGCCGTCTTGCCGGTCTGGCGGTCACCAATGATCAGCTCGCGCTGGCCACGGCCCACGGGCACCATCGAGTCGATGGACTTCAGGCCGGTTTGCAGAGGCTGCGACACCGACTCACGGGCGATCACGCCAGGGGCGATCTTCTCGATGGGCGAGCTGATCTTGGCGTTGATGGGGCCCTTGCCGTCGATCGGTTGACCCAGCGCGTTGACCACGCGGCCAACCAGCTCGGGGCCCACAGGCACTTCCAGAATGCGGCCCGTGCACTTCACGGTGTCGCCTTCGGAGATGTGTTCGTACTCGCCCAGGATCACGGCGCCGACGGAGTCGCGCTCGAGATTCAGGGCCAGACCGAAGGTCGGGGTGCCAGCGGCGGTGGAAGGAAATTCCAGCATTTCGCCCTGCATCACGTTGGACAAGCCATGGACGCGGACGATACCGTCGGTCACCGACAGAACGGTGCCTTGGTTGCGGAGGTCCGCCGATGCGCTCAGGCCCTCGATGCGGCTTTTGATCAGTTCAGAAATTTCGGCGGGATTCAATTGCATGCTTAGCTCCCAGTTGGGTCAATCTGTCTCAAGTGCACACCTGAGACAACCCGACGGATAAGGTCGATCCAGTTGTGTCGATGCGGCGCAGTCATCAGTCAATCAGACGCAATCAGGCGATCAATGCAGCCTTCATGCGTTCCAGTCGGGCTTTGACCGAGGTGTCCAGTGCTTCGTCACCGACGACCACACGGATGCCACCGATCAATTCGGGCTCGACTTCCACGGTGGCGACCAGCTTGCGGCCAAAGCGCTTTTCGAGCGCGCTGACCACGTTGGTGAGCTGAGCCTGATCCAGCGGGTAAGCGCTGAAGATCTTGGCGTCGGACACACCGGAACTGGCGTTCACCAAGGCGTGAAACTGCCCGATGATTTCAGGCAACGCGGCCAGCCGGCCGTTGTCGATCACGACACGCAGGAAGTTCTGCATGTGGGGATCGAACGACTGGTTGGCAGCGGCCGTCAACACATCGAACACCTGCGCGGGCAGGGTCTTGGGGTTGTCAGCGAACTCTCGCAGCTGAGGATCAGCCGCGACGTTGGCCAGCGCCTCCACCTGCCCAGACCAGCTCTTCACGTCGCCTTGTTGGGCGACCTTGAAGAGGGCTTCGGCATAGGGGCGCGCGATGGTTGCCAGCTCAGCCATGTCAGAGCTCCGTCTGGAGACGGTTCAACAACTCGGCGTGAACGCCAGCGTTGACTTCTCTTTGCAGGATTTGCTCAGCGCCCTTGACAGCCAGTGTGGCCACTTGCTCACGCAGCGATTCACGGGCCCGGACCACTTGCTGTTCGGCATCAGCCTTGGCAGCAGCGATGATCTTGGCGCCTTCGTCTTCGGCACGCTTTTTGGCGTCTTCGACGATGGCCTGGGCACGCTTTTCAGCGTCAGCAATGCGCTTGGTGCTTTCTTCGCGGGTCTGGGCGAGCTGCTCTTCGACACGCTTGTTGGTCACGGCCAATTCGGACTTGGCCTTGTCGGCCGCAGCCAGACCGTCAGCGATCTTGCGAGCACGTTCGTCCAGGGCCTTGGTCAAAGGCGGCCAGATGAAGCGCGTGGTAAACCACACCAGGATCGCAAAAACGATGGCCTGGAGGAAGAGTGTTGCGTTGATATTCACGGCGCGAGCCTTTCAGTCGTGAAAGGTTCGGGGTGACTCAAGCCAGCACGAACGGGTTGGCGAAAGCAAACAGCAGGGCAATGGCCACGCCGATCAGGAAGGCCGCGTCGATCAGACCAGCCAAAATGAACATCTTGGTTTGCAGTTCGTTGATCAGCTCAGGTTGACGAGCCGACGACTCGAGGAACTTGCCGCCCATCAAAGCGATACCGATCGAAGCGCCGATAGCGCCCAGACCAACGATGATGCCGCAGGCCAGTGCCACGAGACCGAGAACATGTTCCATGATGACTCCTAAGTAGAAAAATGAAAGAGAACGAAAGGGAAAGGGAAAACCGAAATACCGCTGACAGATCGATCAGTGATGATCGTGCGCCTGACCCACGTAGATCAGCGTCAGCATCATGAAGATGAAGGCTTGCAGCGTGATCACGAGGATGTGGAACAAGGTCCAGATGGTGCCGGCGGCCACGTGGCCGATGCCCAACCAGAAATAACCTTCAGTGGGGTTGAACTGCCAGGACCAGACACCACCCATCAAAGCGATCAGCATGAACACCAGCTCGCCAGCGAACATGTTGCCGAACAACCGCATGCCGTGCGAAACGGTCTTGGCGGTGAACTCGATGAGCTGCATCAGGAAGTTGATGGGGTAGAGCAGGAAGTGGTCGCCGAAAGGCGCGGCCACGAGTTCGTGGGACCAGCCGCCCACGCCCTTGATCTTGATGTTGTAGAACAGACAGATCAGCAGCACGCTGGTGGACAGACCCAGGGTGGTGGACAGGTCGGCCGTGGGCACGACGCGGAAATACTGGTCATAGCCCAGCGCAGGACCAGCGTGGTGCCAGGCTTGCGGCAGCAGGTCGACTGGCAGCATGTCCATGAAGTTCATCAGGAAGATCCAGACGAACACGGTCAAGGCCAGCGGCGCAACGATCTTGCGGCTGTTGGCGTTCTTGATGATGCCCTTGGCCTGGTTGTCGACCATCTCGAACAGCATTTCAATGGCGGCCTGCGCACGACCGGGCACACCCGATGTGGCGCGACGCGCGATCGACCACAGCACAAACGAACCGATCACACCGATGATCAGCGACCAGAACAGGGAGTCGATGTTGAAGACCGTGAAGTCAACAATCTTGGCCTGCTTGACGTTCGCCCAGTCAAAGTTCTTTTGCAAGTGCTGCAAGTGGTGCGTGATGTAACCACTGGCGGTCAGGGCGTGCTCTTCTTGTCCTTCAGCTGCCATCGTTGATCTCAGTTAGCGGTTGTCGCTCGCGACGTTTTTCTTCACCCGACCTTGCATGAACAAGGCCAGCCAATTCAGCTTGATGCACACCACCAGCGCCACCAGAAAGGCAGGCCAACTCAGTTGCGGCACCACTTTGATGGCAGCCACCAACATGATGACTGCCACACCAATCTTCACAAACTCCCACAGCATGAAGCCGAAGACGGCCACACCGGGATTGATTGCAGACACCTGCCGGCTCATTCCGTAGGCGAACAGCGCACCAGGCACCACCACACAGGCCGCACCGTATAACGCTGACCAAACCACATTGCTGCGGTACCCACCAAGCCACCAGGACACCAAAGCGAGCAGCAAGCCCATCAGCGCCTGGATTGCAAGCACCCGCCACAAGGACACCGCGGGCTGCCGGGCCTTCAGGGCCACGACTTCATCGCGCGTCCATTGCCTGATCGGAGGTTCCGAATCCTCGGTGGAGTCTTCAAAGACGTCCTCGATTTTCCGGTTGTCATCCAAGGCTGACGGGTTCATGGTGTCGACAAAACCTAAAGATTATACGCGCTTACTTATGTCGAATCCAGTCTTACGTCATACACAAGACAAGAACCCCTCAAGCGCGGGTCGAAGCACACCAGGAGATTGCAGACTCAGTAGCGGCTGACGACGCCGTCCAGATCTGCGCGGAAGTAATGGGCACCTGGCAGTGGATTGAAGTAGTAGGGCTCCGTGGGCTCAAAGCCCAGGCTGGTGTACAGCTCGCGGGCCGCCTCCATGTCGCTCAAGGTGTCCACGAACATGGTGCCGAAGCCGGACTCACGGGCGCGCTGCATCAAGGTTTCGACCAACATGCGGCCCAAGCCAAAGCCACGGAAAGCGGGGCGCACATACAAGCGCTTCATTTCACAGGCGTTGGCTTCGCTCGCATCCAGCAGGGAGCGCAAGGCGCAACAGCCCGCGACAGCGTCATCGACCGTGGCCAACAAGAAAACCTCGCCGCCGCCAGCGTAGGCCGCCGCCGGGTCAGCCCGCTCCCAGTCGAACGCCTGGAACGACAAGTCCACACCCAGTGAATCACCGTACTCGGCAAGGATGGCCGCAGCCTGCTCCCAGTCTTGCGGCGCCTGCGCCACGCACAGCGAAATCGAAGGGGTGTAGTCGTCCATGTGTGATGGTCAGTGTATATCGGCACACCCCCTGATTGGGGGGGCTCCTCGGGCAAGCCCCATGCTCGATTTTGGACAAGACCGGCATCCTGATCAACAGGCAAGTAATTGCAACATTTTGTTTTTCAGCCAACCCATTCAACGCTCCCCATTTCGGAGGGTTGCCGGGTTTGTTGTCCAGGCCTTGGGCGCCCCGGTGGAGTATTTTTATGTCTGCAACTAGCAAAAAAGAGAAGGTGAGCACCTTCTTCCGGCCCATCAGCTCCGTGACGGTCACCAACATCAAGCAGATGTATGACTTGTACGCCAAGTATTACGAAAACACCTCGCTGGACATCTTCCTGACCGACCTGTCGAAAAAGTCTGGCGTGATCCTGGTGACCCGCGCAGTGGACGACCAGATCGTGGGCTTTTCGACGCAAACGTTTTTTGACCTGAAGGTGGACGGCAAGCGCGTGCGCGGCATCTTCAGCGGTGACACCATCATCGAGCAGGCTTACTGGGGCAACAATGCCCTGGCCAATACGTTCTACCGCCGCCTGATCATCGAGCGCCTGAAGCGCCCCTTCGTGCCCTTCTACTGGTTCCTGATCTCCAAGGGCTACAAGACGTACCTGTTGATGACCAACAACTTCTACAACTACTACCCCAACGTGAACGGCAAGGACGACCAGTACCGCCGCGTCACCGAGGCGTATTGCCAGCAGTTGTTCCCCGACGCGTTTGACCGCGAGAAGATGCTGCTGGACTTCGGCGAAACCTATGTGCGGCTGAAGGGCGACGTGGCCACCATCACACCCGAGCTGGTCGCGGCCAATCCGCACATCGCCTTCTTCGAGAAGGTGAACCCCAGCTGGCGCCGTGGCACCGAGGTGCCTTGCCTGGCGGCCTGCGATTACGAGAGCTTGTTCCGCTCGATCGTGGACGTGCCCTGGAAGTGGATCAAGAAACACATCCTGGGCACGCACCGCCCAGAAGGCCTGGAACTGGCCAAGCGTCAAGCGACATCGAACGTGGACCACAACAAGCAGGCATGGCTGGACGTTGACGCCGACGAGGCGATCGAACGGACCAAGGCCTCCTGACATGGGGGCCAGTCATACCCTAGGACACCACCTTCTCAAACTGCTGGTCGCCCCGGGCCGGCGCCGTTTTGAACGGCATCTTGGTGAACTGGAATCGATCCAGCGCGCCAGGCTGTCGCGCTGGCTGTCCGCTGCTTCCAATTCACCTGAAGGACAACGCCGCGGCATCCGCGCGGACTGGTCGTGGGAAGAGTTCGCGCGCCAGCAGCCGGTGACGGCCTATGGCGACTACGCCGACCTGCTGCTGCAACAACGCGAGCGCAAGCAGAACCTGCTGATCGATTCGCCGGTGATGCGCTACCAGCCCACCAGCGGCTCGACCTCCGCGGTGAAGTGGATCCCCTACACCAAGATGTTCCTGGATGAGCTGGACCAGGTGATCACGGCGTGGGTGGGCGACTTGTACCGCCAGTTCCCGGGTCAGGCCAATGGCACGCACTACTGGTCACTGTCGTGGATCCCCACCGACATGCGAGGTCAGACCGCAGGCGACATCAACGACGACATGAAGATGCTGTCTTGGGGCAAGCGCCTGCTGGCCTACCTGACCCAGGCCGCACCTCAAGAGATCGCGCTGGCCGAGACCTCAGACGACTCGTTGTTCGCCACGCTGGCCTACCTGGTGGCCGACGAAGCACTGGGCTTCATCTCGGTATGGAGCCCCACGTTTGGCCTGGGCCTGCTGGAGCAGATGGGTCGCTGGCGCGAAGAGCTGGCCGAGGCCTTGTCGCGTGGCCAGTGGGGCAGCCGCACCTCGCACATGGCCGGGCTGCCCTGCCCCCAATCACCGCGTGCCGCACAGCTGCTGCGCGAGTGGGATGGCACGATGAATTCCGGGTTCTTTGCCAAGCTTTGGCCACAGCTGGCCGTGCTCAGCGCCTGGGACACGGCCGCCGCCGCGCCCTGGGCCCAAAAGCTCAAGTCGCTGATGCCGCATGCCAACTTCCAGGGCAAGGGCTTGTGGGCCACCGAAGGCGTGGTGACCTTCCCGTTCCAAGGCCGGTATCCGCTGTCTTACCTTAGCCACTTTTACGAGTTCCAGGATGCGCAGGATGGCCGCGTGCTGGCGCCCTGGCAATTGCGCGAAGGCCAGGACGTGATCCCGATCATGACCACCGGCAGCGGCTTCGCGCGCTACAAGATGAGCGACGTGATCCGCGTCGATGGCCACCTTGGGCAGGTGCCTTGTTTCACCTTCCTGGGCCGCAATGACGGCGTCGACCTGGTGGGCGAGAAGATCAGCGCCACGACCGCGCAACAGGCGCAAGATGGCTTGCCCCTGGGCAACGCCTTGCCGGTGACCTTGCTGGCGCTGGACCACAGCACGCACCAGTCACCCGGCTATGTGCTGCTGGTGGAATGCGCCCCGGAGGCGAACCGCACTGCCCTGCAACAGACTTTGTCGGCGCATTTGGAGAAAGCCCTGCTGGGCAACTTCCACTACAAGCTGGCGCGCGAGTTGGGCCAGTTGCAGCCCGCCGCCTGCATTGCCCTGCCCCACATGCGCGAGATCTACCTGGACCAGTGCCGCCTGCGCGGCATGATCGAAGGCAACATCAAGATCGAACCCTTGCGCCATTGGCGTGGCGAAGTACCGGCCGTGCTGCGCGATGTGCTGGACTCCGTTTCCGTCTGACCACCGCTTGCTTCAGAATCGTCTTCACCCGAACAACCACTTTCACCGACCATGGCCATCACTGTAAGACTGGGCACACCTGCCGACAACGCCAAGATGCAGGACCTGATCACCAAGATCACGATGCCGGGTGTGGCGCAGATGTGTTTTCAGCGCGCCCCGGACTTCTTCGTGGGCGCCAAGGTGATCGGCGATGAGTTTGTGCTGACCGTGGCCGATGATTCCGAACGCCCCGATGTGCTGGCCGGCCTGACGGTGATCTCGGGCCGCGAGCTGTTCATCAGCGGCAAGAAGCGCCGCGTGTATTACTCGGGCGACACGCGCGTGGATCCGTTCTACCGCCGCCGCGGCATCGCCTCCAACCTGTTTGTCGAGCAGAAGAAGTTCCGCTCGACCGAGGACCTGCTGCAAGGCATCGTGCTGAAAGAGAACACGGCCCCGCTGGACGCCGCCGCCAATTCGGCCGATGGCGTGCTGTTCCGCTACTGGATCAGCCACGCGATCGAGACCAGCTTCATCTTCACGCGCAAGATCAAGCCGCGCATCCCCAATGGCGTACAGATCCGTGCGGCCACCACGGCCGATGTGCCGGCCATGCAGGCATTCTTCGACCGCGAGGCACCGCGCCGCAATGGCTACCCGGTGTACGACTTCAGCAAGCTGGTGGCGGGCGATCCGTATTACGCCGGATTGTCGATCGGTGACTTCG
Organism: Aquabacterium sp. CECT 9606; assembly: GCF_918741295.1. Classification (GTDB taxonomy): domain Bacteria; phylum Pseudomonadota; class Gammaproteobacteria; order Burkholderiales; family Burkholderiaceae_C; genus Aquabacterium. Next base: position 572,998 of record NZ_CAKKNB010000002.1, on the reverse strand, counting down.
CCCTGGCCACGCGCAATGGCGAGATCATTGGCTTTCTGGCAGGCTGGAACCAGAAGGCTTACAAGCAAACGCGCATCGTGGGCTTCAAGCCCATCGTCAAGGTGCTGCGCCCGCTGTACAACCTGTACGTGGGCCTCACAGGCGGCTTCAAGCTGCCCGCCATTGGCGGCGAGTTGAACTACCTGTCGCTGTACAACATCCTGGTGGCCAAGGACGACCCCGAGGTGCTGCAAGGCCTGATTGACTGGATCATGGCCCACCAGGGCCAGAAGTACGACGCTCTGGCCATTGGCATCACGCAGACCGATCCGCTGGCCGAGGTGCCGCGTCGCTACAAGCGCCAGAAGCTGTTCTCCAGCCACTTCTGGCTGAGCTACGGCGAAGACCCGCGCCCGGGCATCGATGACCGCCCGCTGTACGTGGAGCTAGGCCGCCTGTAGGCCTGCCGGGTCGATGCCCGCCTCTCGCACCAGCCGGATGAAGGTCTGGTCCAGGCGCGCGGTGTAAGCGTCGATCTCTTCGACCGTGTTGTCGCTGCGCTGCCAGGACACGGGCATGTAGAAGACGCCGTCCAACTCGGTCATCACCATCAGCAGCGCGATGCTGGTCACGATGGGGATGAACTCGGTGGCCTTGATGGCAGCGCCCGGCGCGTTGATATAGCTGACATCGCCCAAGCTGGTGCAGTGGCAACTGATCTTGGGCAACTTGTTCTTGCGCTTGAGCTGGTGGGCGATGTGGCCAATCAGCGTGCGGCCCAGCAAGGGCATGGATTCTTCAAGCAGATAGGTCCAGAACATCTCTCGCCGGGTGAACCGGTCCAGGCCTTCCTTGACGTGCGCACCCACCGAGCGCACACGGTCGGGCAGCGACTTGCGCGGGTCGTCTTCGGTCACCAGGAAGGCGCCGACATGGTTGCCCCACAAGGGGCCGAAACCGCGTGACTCTGGATAGTGCTTGCGCAGATCGACCGAGATGCGGATCACAGCGGCGGCTTGGGGATCATCCACGGCCAGGTCCAAAAAACTCTGGGCCACGGCCGACACCATGAAGGTGTTGAGCGACACGCCCAGCTTGCGCGCGGCCTGCCGGAGCACTGCGGAACCGACGCTGACCCGGTAGTGGCGCATGGCGTTGACCGAAAAATGCGGTGTGACGCGCATCGGCAACTGCTGGATGTGCAGGCCCGCCTGGCGCTTGGCTTCGGTCACCTTGTGCTGGCGCGAACGCCAGATGTGCGCGGGCCATTGCCAGCAGTGCGGTGGCGCCACGGCGCCCACCATCGATGGGGTCTCGACCGACTGCATCTCGATGGCCTGGCCATTCAGCAGCTTGAGCAGATCGGCCACCAATTGCATGCAGGTGCGCCCATCGCCAAACAGGTGGTGCAGGCAGATGAACATGACCGGCGCGGAAGCGTGCGGGAGGAAGCGCATGTGGAAGTTCAAGCCGCGCTCCATCGGCATGACTTCGTTGAGCATCTGGTTTTGGTAAGCCTCCAGCGCGGCACCGTCCAGCGCATCGATGTGCGCCTCGACCCGGTACGCCACATTGAAGAGTTGGTCCACCAGTTCATCGTCCGGCAGGATGCGCAGACGATAGAAGTATTTGCCGGGCGCCACCACGCCACGCAAGCGCGGGTGGTGCGTGACCAGCGAGCGCATCGCACGCCGCACCTCGGCCTCGGCCACCGGCGTGTTGAGGCGGATCAGGTAAGGCTGGACCATGGTCCCGGCAGCGCCATCGATGGCGGCGTAGGCGTGCTCGGTCCGGTTCAGGGGATGAGTGGTGTTGTCAAGTGCATGACTCATGACTTAATCGTGCCAGAAGGAGGCCGCACCCGCCTCATGGCTTGTGCGGAGATCCGCCCGCATTCATGGCGCCGGGGTTGTGTCTGCGCCCCCAGGGCACTGCCTACAATACACAGATGACATCCGCCACGCCCAAGCTCCCCTCCCTGGCCAATGACCGCTTCCTGCGGGCCTGCCTGCGCCTGCCCACCGACGCCACCCCCGTGTGGCTGATGCGCCAGGCGGGCCGCTATTTGCCCGAGTACCGCGCCACGCGCGACAAGGCCGGCAGCTTCATGGGCCTGGCCACCAACCCCCAGGCCGCTTGCGAAGTGACCTTGCAACCCCTGGCCCGCTACGATCTGGACGCTGCCATCCTCTTCAGCGACATCCTGACCGTGCCCGACGCCATGGGCCTGGGTCTGAGCTTCGCGGCCGGCGAAGGGCCGAAGTTCGCCCACGTGGTGCGTGACGAAGCCGCCGTGGCCAAGCTGGCCGTGCCCGACATGGACAAGCTGCGCTATGTGTTCGACGCCGTGCGCACCATCCGCCAGGCCCTGAGCGATTCAAACGGCGTGGGCCGCGTGCCCCTGATCGGTTTCTCAGGGAGCCCGTGGACGCTGGCCTGCTACATGGTCGAAGGCGGCGGCTCGGACGATTACCGCCTGGTCAAGACCCTGATGTACCAGCGCCCTGACCTGATGCACCGCATCCTGGCCATCAACGCCGATGCCGTGGCCTTGTACCTCAACACCCAGATCGAAGCAGGCGCGCAGGCCGTGATGGTGTTCGACTCGTGGGGCGGCGTGCTGGCCGACGGTGCCTTCCAGGAGTTCAGCCTGGCGTACACCAAGCGTGTGCTGTCTCAACTCAAGAAGGAACACGAGGGCTTTCGCATCCCGCACATCGTGTTCACCAAGGGTGGCGGCCTGTGGATCGACCAGATCGCCGATGCGGGCAGCGATGTCGTGGGGCTGGACTGGACGGTGAACCTGGGCCAAGCCCGTGCCCAGGTGGGCGACCGCGTGGCCCTGCAAGGCAATCTGGACCCCAATGTGCTTTTCGCCCAGCCCGATCAGATCAAGACTGAAGTGATCAAGACGCTGGACAGCTTTGGTGTACCGGGCGCAGGCCATGGGCACATCTTCAACCTGGGGCACGGCATCAGCCAGTTCACGCCGCCCGAACATGTGTCGGTGCTGGTGGACACGGTGCACGCCTATTCGCGCCAGCAGCGCGGCTGAGCCGCACCAGCTCAGGCCGATTGCGTGGCCGCGCCTTCACGGGCGGCGAGAACGGCGGCCAGCAGAATCAGCCCACCACCCGCCATCACGATGGGGGTGAGCACCTCGCCACCCCACCACACCGCCGACCCGGCCGCGAACACGATCTCGGTCAGCATCACCACCGAGCTGATGTTGACAGGTACGCGCGAGGCACCGTATTGCAGCGCCATGTTGCCGCAGAACATGGCCAGGCCCAATCCCAAGGCCCCCAGCAACCAGCGCGCATCGAACGCCGGCAAAGGCGGGATGATGCCCTGGCTTGACAAGGCCACCGCCAGCAAGCCCGGCAGGAAGACGCCGCCCATGAACATCGCCAGCGCGCGCGCGGCCGTGTCCTGGTGAGCCTGCTGCCGCAGGATCACGTTGTTGGCCGCGAAACCGAAGCCGCCCACCAAGCCCAACACATCCGGCAGCCCCGCGAACACGGGCCAGGGCGCGTCGTTCGGCTTGAGCACCAGCACGGCACCCAGCAAGGCCAGGACCACCCGAAAAGCCGCAGCAGAAGTAGGCCGCTCGCCCAGCGCCAGCCAGGCCAGCAAGGCGGCCCACACCGGCATCAGGTAGAACAGCAGCACCACCCGGACCACCTCGCCAATGCTCACGCCCCAATTGAAAGCGGCATTGGTGCTGCCTGCCGCCAAGGCCAGGCACCACAGCGCAGGCGAGCGCAGCAGCAGGGCCAAGGCCGTAGGCCGCCACGCCATGATCAAGGCCGTGCTCAACACGAAGAAGATCGACGTGGTCCACAAAGGGTGCAAGCCCATGGCCTGCAACTGGCGCAAGGGCCACCAGGACAGGCCCCAGATCATCGCGTTGCACACCAGCGCAAGGTAAGGCATCAGCGCCGCTCGATCACCAAGGGTTTCAAGGCGAGGACTTCGCGAATGGAACGCGCCACGCCCTGCGCCTGCTCACGGCTCTCATAAGGACCCACCTGCAACCGGAACAAGGCGGCTTCCTTGAACACCGCCATCAGGGGCGTCAGGGAGGCCAGTTCGGTGTTGACCCGCTGCTGCAACTGGTCGACCCCTTCTCGCTTGCCCAAGGCGGCCAACTGCACCCAGAAGCCACGGGCAGCCGGGGTGTAGGCCCGGCCAGGAGCCTCGGCAGAAGGCGCCGTGGCCGTGTCGTTGTCAGAGGCGCCGGTCGTGGCCGAAGGCAGCACGGGCGGTGACGCGGCCTCGCCCACTGGCGCGGTGCTTGCGCTCACTGCGGCCAAAGTCGCGATGGGGTCGTTGTCCGTGCCGGGTTCCGGGTTGCCAGCAGGCTTGCCACGCCGCCAAGCCCCGGTTCGGATGTCGTCAAACGTCAGGCGCTCCAACTCCACCTCGGCGCTGCCCATGGACACGATGCCCAGCTTCAGCGCGGCCGCGTAGCTCAAGTCCAACACGCGGGCCGAGTGAAAAGGCCCGCGGTCGTTGACCCGAACGATCACTTCCCTGCCCGACGCGATGTGGCGCACCCGCACATAGCTGGGGATGGGCAAGGTGCGGTGGGCCGCGGTCAGTCCATAAAGGCTGAAAAGTTCACCACTGGCGGTGCGCCGCCCATGGAATTTTTGACCGTACCAGGAGGCCAGGCCACGCTGCCGCCAGGGCACATCAGTGGACATGGGCTCGTAACTTTGACCCAAGACCGTGTAGGGCTTGTTGGGCCCGCCCTGGCGAATCGGCTCGACCCGAGGCTCGGGATCGGGCACCTTGGCCAGGTCGGCCGGGGTTGCCGCTGGTGGACCATCGCGCTCCCCTGTCGGCGACCGGGACCCCGGCCCCGAGGCGCACCCGGCCAATATCGACACGATCAAAAGGGCGGCAGGCAGCCGCCAAGGTGAGCGAAAGGCAAAAACAGACATGGCCCGCACCATACACGACTTGCTTCTGGCGCCCCGTACTGGCACGGCAAATGCACCAGAGGGGTTTTCATCAGGCGCGAAATCGGGGCCAAGCGCGGCACAATTCACGCACAGAACTTTGAAATGCGACCCATGTCCTCCGCTCTCGAACACCCTTTCGATCACCCTTTTGAAAGGGGCATGCGCAACCGCCGAGCCGCCCTGGGCGATGCCTGGGTGGACAAATCGGTGGCCAAGGCCAACGCTTTCACGGCCGAATTTCAGCACTTCATCACCGACTACGCCTGGCACGGCGTGTGGGGCCGACCAGGCCTGGACTGGAAAACCCGCCGCATCATCGTGCTGGCCGTGACCAGCGCACTGGGCCGCTGGGACGAATTCGAGATCCACCTGCGGGGGGCGCTGACCCCAGGCAACGCCCACACCCTGAGTGTGGAAGAAGTGCGCGAAGCCCTGATCCAGATCTCGATCTACGCCGGCGTGCCCGCTGCCAACACCGGCTTCGCGCGGGCGCTGGGCATCATGAAAGAATTGGGCATCGAGCCACCGCCACACCCCGCCACCGAAGCCTGGCATCCGGGCGTGGGCCGCTCCGTCTTCACCAGCACCCGCCCCAAATTGCACGCCACCGTGCGCGAACCGCGCAATGGCAACGAGGAAGCCCACACCGTGGTCCTCAGCCACGCCCTGGGCCAGGACAGCAGCATGTGGGACGCCGTGGCCAACGATCTGGCGGCGACCTGCCGCGTGATCTGTCCGGACACCCGCGGACATGGCCGTTCGCAAATCCCCAATGATCCTTTGAGTCTGGCCGAACTGGCCGCCGACGCCGCCCGCCTGATCGACGAAGTGGCGCAAGAGCCGGTGATCTGGGTCGGCCTGTCCATGGGCGGCATGATTGGCCAGGAATTGGCCATCCGGCATCCCGACAAGGTCAAGGCGCTGGTCTTGTCCAACACCACCAGCGCCTACCCTGAATCGGGGCGCACGGCCATCGGGCAACGCATCGCCACGGTCGAATCCCACGGCCTGAGCGCGGTCAGCACCAACACGATGACGCGCTTTTTCAGCGAATCATTCCGCCAGACGCACGCTGCCACCGTGGCGCGCCACCAGCGCCTGCTGGAGGCCACCGACCCGGAAGGCTACATCGCCTGCGCCGTGGCCATCTGCGAGATCGACACCACCGCGCAGCTCAATCAGATCCGCGTGCCCACCTTGGTCATCGCGGGTGAGCGGGACGAGAGCACACCCCTGGACATGGCCTCGGTGCTGGCACGGGGCATTGCCCGATCGCAGTTGGTGACCCTGAGCGGTTGTGCACACCTCAGCGCGGCCGAGGACCCTTCGGCCTTCTCTGACCTGGTGGGCGAGTTTGTGGCCAGCCTTTGAGCTGTTGGCCCGCAAATGCCCAGGCCCCAATGAAAAAACCCCGCGGAAGCGGGGCTTTTTACCGAGCGGGCGAACCCGCCGGACCTGCTCAATCAGACAGCGCGACGAGCGCGGCGGCTGACCACGGCCACACCCACCAGGCCGAGACCCATCAGCACGTACGTGCCTGGCTCAGGGACATTGGTGACAGAGCCCACGAAGGACACTTTGCCACCCGAGAAGAAGGTGTTGTAGATGCCACCAACGTTCGAGAGCTCGATCATGGGCACATTGCTCGACTTGGCAAAGTTGTAGGCAGAGACGCCTGTGCCTTTGATCGTGAAGGTGGTTGAACCGCCTTCAATCAGGCCAGAACCCGAGAAATTGATGCTACCGTTGTAGAGGTAACCGCCATCCCTGAAGATGGTGGGCAGGCTCAGGAACGTTGCACCGCCGGAAACACCGCCGCCAGCGACTGTGCCCCAGTTGCCGTTCAACCACAGACCGTCCAGCAAGGTGCCAGAGGTGGTTTTGGCAGGGAACAGCGTGCTGTTCTGCTTCATCGAAATCTCAACACCACCCGTGACGTCCTTGATGGTCATCGTGGCCACTGAATAGTTCAGCGTCTTGGTGTCGAAGGAATTGGCGATCGTGGACGTGTCATAGAACGTCTTGAAATCGTAGACATAGCTGGATTGCTGTGTCACGGCAGCGTTTGCCGAAGAGGCAACCGCCAATGCCGCCAGCCCCGTCGCCACTGCTATTTTTCGCAGATTTTGTATCATAAAAAAGGCTCCTCTCCTCGCGGAAGATGTCGGAAGCGGTGACTGGAATCGTTTCGTGATAAAGGCCCCGACTGTGTAAATATTAGCTGTGCAACGCCCGGCAACCAAGAGGGTTTTGCCGACCCCCTGTTCAAGGGGAGCCAAGAGGCAAACCAGGGCCTGCGAGCGAACATTCACCGCCAAAAGCACCACCGCCACTCTGCACTATGCTGTGTGGCCTGTGTCTCCCGAGAATCAGTGTTTTTGTGTCCGCATCCCCTAGCCCAGCTTCCACCCTCAATCCGGCCCAGATGGCCGCCGTGCTGCACCTTGATGGACCGTGCCTGGTTCTGGCCGGCGCCGGTTCGGGCAAAACCCGCGTCATCACGCAGAAAATCGCGCGGCTGCTGCAGCCAGGACACGGTGCCGATCTGGCGCCCTCTCAAATCGCGGCCATCACCTTCACCAACAAGGCCGCGCTGGAAATGCGCGAGCGTGCCAAGGCACTGATCGGTGGCAAGGCGGCCAGCAAACTGCTGGTCTGCACCTTCCACTCGCTGGGCGTGCGCCTGTTGCGCGAAGACGGCGAGGCCCTCGGCCTCAAGCCCAAATTCTCGATTCTGGACAGTGACGACGTGCTGGGCATCATCCGGGACGCGGGCGGCACCACCGACCCCAAGCAGGCTCGGAACTGGCAATGGACCATCAGCAGCTGGAAGAACGCGGGCCTGAACAGCGCCCAGGCGGAAAGCGTGGCCGAGAACGACGACGAGCGCATTTGTGCCCGTGTCATGCGCCTGTATGAAGAGCGCCTGATGGCCTACCAGGCGGTCGACTTCGACGACCTGATCGGCCTGTCGATGAAGCTGTTGGCCGACCACGAGCACGTGCGCGCCAAGTGGCAGCGCAACCTGCGACACGTGCTGGTCGATGAATACCAGGACACCAATGCCACGCAGTACGACCTGCTCAAACTGCTGGTGGGCGAGCGCGGCATCTTCACCGCGGTGGGCGACGACGACCAGTCCATTTATGGCTGGCGCGGCGCCACGCTGGACAACCTCAAGCGCCTGCCGCAGGATTTTCCGCAGCTGAAAGTGATCCCGCTGGAGCAGAACTACCGCTCCACCAGCGCCATCCTGCGGGCAGCCAACAACGTCATCGCCCTGAACCCCAAGCTGTACCAGAAGACGCTGTGGAGCGACCTGGGCGAAGGCGAGCCGGTGAAGGTGGTGGAGTGCGACAACGAAGAGCACGAGGCCGAGCGCGCCGTGGGCCGCATCCTGGCTTTGCACGCGGGGGCCACCGGCTCGACCGTGGCCGCGCCCTGGAGCGATTTCGCCATCCTGTACCGCGCCAACTTCCAGGCCAAGGCGTTTGAGAAAGCCCTGCGCAAGGCCAACATCCCCTACAAGGTGTCGGGCGGGCAGAGCTTTTTTGACCGCGCCGAGATCAAGGACCTGTGCGCCTGGCTGCGCCTGCTGGTCAACAACGACGACGACCCGGCGTTCTTGCGCGCCGTGACCACGCCCAAACGCGGCATCGGCCACCAGACGCTGGGCACGCTGGGCGAGTTCGCCGGCAAATGGAAGGTCAGCCTGTACGAGGCTCTGTTTGCGGAGTCCTTGTCAGCCTCCTTGAATGCCCGGGCGATCGGCTCGCTGCACGAGTTTGGCCGCTTCGTGAACGAGCTGGACCACCGCGCCCGCACCACCTCGGGCAGCGAGGACGCCAAGGTGCTGCTGATGGAATGGCTCAAGGACATCGGCTACGAACAGCACCTGTACGACGAGGCCGAGAGCGAGAAGATCGCCGCCAGCCGTTGGGCCAATGTGCTGGACTTCATCGACTGGATCGCCAAGCGCTGCGGCGGTGAGATCGAGAACGATGGCGGCATGACGGTCGAGACCGAGAAGAAAAGCGTGATCGAGGTAGCCCAGACCATCTCCCTGATCACCAGCCTGGCTGACCGGGGCGGCGACCCCAATGTGGTGACCTTGTCGACCCTGCACGCCTCCAAAGGGCTGGAGTGGCCGCACGTGGTGCTGGCGGGCGTGAATGAAGGCTCGCTGCCCTTCAACAACGAAGAAAACGAGATCACGCCCGACCGCCTGGAAGAAGAGCGTCGCCTGATGTACGTGGGCATCACGCGGGCCCGGCTGAGTTTGGCCGTCAGCACGCTCAAGCGCCGCAAAAAGGGCCGCGAGCTGATCGTGGCCATTCCCAGCCGCTTCATCGCCGAGATGAAACTGGGCGAAGGGGGCCCTGTGGAGAACCCGCGCGAGAAATTGCGGCGCCAGCGCGAGGAATTGGCAGCCAAATCGGCAGCGGCCAAGCCTGCGGCGCCTTGATCAAGGAAAAGCTAGCGCACAGACAAAAAAAACCCGGGATCATCGATTCCGGGTTTTGAAATCCGCCAAAAAATGGAGGAGTGGAGGAGACAAATGAAACAAGCTGGGTATGAGACTGGTTAACAGGTAAAAAGTTCCACGCCCATGCGTCAAATTGTATTCTTTACCAGGAAGTGACACAAGAGGTTTCCCGATAAATTGTTTCCTTGTGCAAAATGCACTCCTTTCGAGACCTTTGGACCCAATTCATGGAATGCACCATTCACTGGCAGCCCTCGGCGGGCATGGCTTTTCTGGCGGAAACAGGCAGCGGCCACGTGCTGACCATGGATGGCGCCCCTGACGGTGGCGGCCGCAACCTGGCGCCCCGCCCCATGGAAACAGTGCTGGCAGGCACCGGCGGCTGCACCGCTTATGACGTGGTGTTGATCCTGAAGCGCGGTCGCCATGACGTGCGCGGCTGCCAGCTCAAGCTCACCAGCGAGCGGGCCGACACCGATCCCAAGGTCTTCACCAAGATCCACATGCACTTCGTGGTGACGGGCGTGAACCTGACCGAAGCCGCCGTTCAGCGCGCCATCCAGATGTCGCACGAAAAGTACTGCTCGGCCAGCATCATGCTGGGCAAGACCGCCGAGATCACGACCAGTTTCGAGATCGTCGCGGCCTGAGCTGGCTGGCGGTTCTGCGTCAAATGTGGTGCGCCGTGGTCGTCATGACCTTGGCCGCCAGACGCATGAGGCCCCGCACCGGCGCCGGCAAGGCCACCGCGCCCGCAGCAAGTGCGGCGCGGGCGTGTTCGGCCTCGTCGTCGCGCATCTGGGTCACGATGGCGCGAGATGGGTGGTCGCCCGCCGGCAGCGAGGTCAAATGGCTGTCCAGGTGCTGCTCGACCTGGCGCTCGGTCTCGACCACGAAACCCAGGCTGGTCTTGTCGCCAGCCCGCGCGGCCAGCAGGCCCAGGGCAAAGGAGCCGGCGTACCACAGGGGGTTGAGCAAGCTGGTGCGGCCACCCAGTTCACGCAAGCGCTGCTCGGTCCAGGCCAGATGGTCGGTCTCTTCACGGGCCGCGGCCTCGAACTGGGCTTTCAAGGCCGGGTCTCGGGTGCCCAGCGCCTGCGAAGCATAAAGCGCCTGCGCGCACACCTCGCCCACGTGGTTGACGCGCATGAGGGCCGCCGCGTGGCGCTTCTCGGCTTCGGTCAGGGGCGTGGTGTCCACCACCTGAGGCTGCGGGCAGGGGCGCGAGGCGCTGTGGTCCGCGAAAACGGTGCGCAGGGCGGAGTCCAGGGCCATCAGAACCTGGTCGACCGCAGAGTGGTCACGGCCCACGGTGGCCGACGAAGCTTGGGCTGAAGTAGGTGTCATGTTGGCCATGTTAGCGCTGCATCAATCCACGGCTCTTGGCAATGGACATGAGCATGCCCAGGGCCAGGCCCAAGGTGACCATGGCCGTGCCGCCATAGCTGATGAAAGGCAGCGGCACCCCCACCACGGGCAGGATGCCGCTGACCATGCCCATGTTGACAAACGCATAGGTGAAGAAACTGAGTGACATGCTGCCCGCCAGCAAGCGCGAGAACAGCGTGGGCGCCTGCGCCGCGATCATCAGGCCCCGGAAGATGAGCGCCAGAAAGGCCGCCATCAGGACCAGGCAGCCCACCAGGCCCTGCTCTTCCGAAAAAGCGGCAAAGATGAAGTCGGTGGTGCGCTCGGGGATGAACTCCAGGTGGGTCTGGGTGCCCTTCATGAAGCCCTTGCCGGTGATGCCGCCCGAGCCGATGGCGATCATGCCCTGGATGATGTGGAAGCCTTTGCCCAGCGGGTCGGTCGTGGGATCGAGCAAGGTGCAGACGCGGTTCTTCTGGTAGTCGTGCATCCCCACCCATTCGACGCCTGGCTGGCAGATCTTGTCTTCGGACAAGACGAGCGTGGTGATGCCCGCCGCCGCCAGCAGCACGACCGGCACAATGAGCTTCCAGTTCAGCCCTGCGAAGAAGATCACGTACAGGCCACCCGACAGCACCAGCAGAGACGTGCCCAGGTCGGGCTGCTTCATGATCAGGCCCACGGGGATGGCCAGGAGCAGGCCCGCCACGGCGAAGTCCAGGCCGCGCAGCTGGCCTTCACGGCGCTGGAACCACCAGGCCAGCATCAGCGGCATGGCGATCTTGAGGATCTCGCTGGGCTGGATGACCATGCCCACATTGAGCCAGCGCGTGGCGCCTTTCTTGGTGATGCCCACGTGCGGCAAGGCCGTGATGACGAGCAACAGCACACCGGCCACATACAACGGCACGGCCAGGGCCATCAGGCGCTGCGGCGGCACCTGCGCCGCCACGAACAGCACGACAAAGGCCAGCGCCATGTTGCGCGATTGGTCGATGAAGCGCGTGCCATGGTCATAGCCCACCGAGTACATGGTGAACAGCCCCAGCCCGCACAAGAAGAGCACCGCCAGCAACAGCGGCAGGTCAAAGCCCAGGAAGATGGGCTTGATGCGTTGCCACAGGGAGGGCTGACCAAACGATCCATTCATGGCGCACTCGCGGGTGAGGAAACGGCTGCAGCCGGGGCCGGGGCCGAGGCGGACACGGGCATGGGCACATCGCCGCCAAAGGCATCCTGGCCGTGGGGCATGGACACTTCATCCACCTTGCGCGGCACGCCAATGGGCGGGCCACCCTTGCCTTGGCGCACAGCTTCGATGTCTTCTTCGCTGGGGTACTGGCCCAACAGCAGGTAATCCAGCACACGGCGGGCGATGGGCGCGGCGGCCTCGGCGCCAAAGCCGGCGTTTTCCACAATCACGGTCAAGGCGATGCGGGGCTGGTCGACCGGCGCAAAGGCTTCGTACAGCGAGTGGTCGCGCTGGTACTCGTCCATGCGCGAAGCCACGTACTTTTCGTTCTTCCTCAGGCCCACGGCCTGCGCCGTGCCGGTCTTGCCTCCGCTGGCATAGGGTGCGCCGAGGAACACACGCGTCGAAGTGCCCTCTTGCGTCACGCCATGCATGGCTTCGCGGATGAAGGCGGTGTGCTCGGGCTTGAAGGCCAGCGGGGTCAAGGCCTGGCTGGAGACCACGCGCTTTTCGCGGGTGAGCACGTCTTCGATCTCGCGCACCAGGCGCGGCTCGTAGCGCCGCCCATCCGACACCACGGTGGACAAGGCCGTGGCCATCTGCAACATGGTGAAGCTGTTGTAGCCCTGGCCGATGCCCAGCGAGATGGTCTCGCCCGCGTACCAGCGGCGCTGCTCCGGCTTTTTGTAGGCGCGGCGCTTCCATTCGGTCGAGGGCAGCAGGCCGGTCACCTCGCCCTTGAGGTCAATGCCCGTCAGCCGCCCGAAACCCAGAGGGCTCATCTGGCTGTGGATCAGGTCCACGCCCAGCTCATTGGCCAGCGAATAGAAGTAGACATTGCTGGAGCGGACGATGGCGCGGCGCATGTCCACCATGCCCGTCTGCTCGTTCTCGGGGCTGCGGAACTTGTGGCCGCCAAACATGAACACGCCGCTGTCATACATGGTCATCGAGGCGCTGCGCTTGCCAGTGTTCAGCGCGGCCAAGGCCATGAAAGGCTTGTAGGTCGACCCGGGTGGGTAGGTGCCGCGCAAGGCCCGGTTGAGCAAGGGCTTGTCGGGCGATTCGTTCAGCTCTTTCCAGTTGTCGCTGTCGATGCCGTCGACGAACAGATTGGGGTCAAAGGTGGGTTTGCTGACGAAGGCCAGCACTTCGCCATTGCGCGGATCAATCGCCACCAGGGCGCCGCGGCGGGCGCCATACAGGCGCTCGATCAGGGCCTGCAGCTTGATGTCGATGGACATGTGCACCGTGTTGCCGGGCGTGGGTGGCTTGGAGCGCAGTCGGCGCACGGCCCGGCCACCCGCGCTGGTCTCGACTTCCTCAACACCGGTCAGGCCGTGCAGCTCGCGCTCGTAGTTCTGCTCGATGCCCAGCTTGCCGATGTAATCCGTGCCCCGGTAATTGGCCTGCTCTTCATCGGGCCATTCTTCGATGGCTTCTTTCTCTTTTTGATTGATGCGGCCGATGTAGCCCAGCACGTGGCTGGCCAGCTCGCCATAAGGGTAGTGGCGGAACAGGCGCGCCTGGATGTCGACCCCCGGGAAGCGGAAGCGCTGCGCGGTGAAGCGGGCCACTTCGGTGTCGGTCAGTCGCGTGCGGATGGGGATGGATTCGAAGCTCTTGGATTCTTCGCGCAGGCGCTTGAAGCGGCGTCGGTCGCGCGGGGCCACTTCGACGATCTTGGCCAGGGCCTCGATGGTGGCCTCGACGTTGTCCACCTTGGAGGGCGTGATCTCGAGCGTGTAAGCCGAATAGTTGTTGGCCAGCACCACGCCGTTGCGGTCCACGATCAGACCACGGTTGGGCACGATGGGCACCACCGCGATGCGGTTGTTCTCGGCCTGGGTGGACAGCTCTTCGTGGCGGTTGACCTGCAAGACCACCAGGCGCGAAGCCAGCAGGCCAAAGCAGAACAGCACGAACCCCACCGCAGCCCACAAGCGGGTGCGAAAACGGCCCAGCTCCTGTTCCAGGTTCTTGATTTCAGTCATGAGGGCGTCAGCTCAGCCGAACTCACAGCGGGCGGTTCTTGTCGCGGTCGGGGGCGCGGCGCTGCGGTGCCAGCAGCAGGAAGGTCACCACCGGCCACAAGGCAGACTCCAGCAAGGGCGCGACCATCAAGGTCCAGCCCGGGAAGCCCGCGCCCGCGATCAAGCGCACCATCAGCGACACCATGTGCGCCGCGATGAACAAGGGCAGGATCTGCACAGCCTGCGAGCCCACTGTGAACCACAGCAGGCGCCGGTGCACCGCGATGGCCGAGTAGCTGAGCAGCGTGTAGGCCAGCGCGTGCTGGCCCAGCAGGGCCCCCTGGTGCACGTCCATGAACACGCCAAACGCGAAGGCCACGCCCACACCCACACGGCGCGGCTGGTGCACGTTCCAGAACACCAGCGCAACAGCCAGCAGGTCTGGCACGGCGCCTGTGCGCCCCATGGGGACCAAGTTGAAGGCGAATGCCAGCAACAGGCTCACCCAGATGAACACCGGGTTGACCGGCATCAGCAGCGGACTGCCACGCCGCATCATGGCTTGGCTCCTGAAGCGGCGGGGTGGGCGTGGTGCGCGCTGGCGGCAGAAGCCGGCGCGGAAGCGCCGCCTGCCAGGGCTTCGGCCTCGGAAGGACGATCGGGCAACTGGTCGGCCACCGGGTGCAGCAACAGCACGTGGCGCGAGTTGTCGGGCTCGGATTTGGGCGTCAGCACGATGCGCGCGAAGGCGGAATCCGCGCGGCGGTCCACCCTCGCCACCTTGGCCACCGGCAAGCCTGCCGGGTACACGCCGTCAAGGCCTGAGGTCTGCAGTTCGTCACCCACCTGCACGTCGGCGTTGCCGGCCATGAAGCGCAGCTCCATGCCCAGCACCTGCGGCGTCCCGTAGGCCACACCACGCTGGCGGGTGCGGCCATTGACCACGGGCACGGCCGCGTCCTTGTCGGTCACCAGCGTGACCTCGGAGGTGAGCGGGTAGACGCGTGTGACCTGCCCCAGCACCCCGGCATCGTCGATCACGGGCGACCCCAAAATCACGCCATGGCGGCTGCCCTGGTCGATGACCACCTTGCGGGTGAAGGGGTCGGGCGCGTCGTACAGGACTTCGGCCGCCTGGGATTGCACATTGACGCGGGGCCGCAGGGCCAGCAGCTCGCGCAGCCGGGCGTTTTCGCGCTCCAGTTGGTCGACGCGCATGACGCGCTCGGCCTGGGCCGCGGCCTTTTTCTGGGATTCATGCTGATCAATGCGGGCCGCTTCGAGGCCGGACATGTAGTGCCCGGCATCGGCCCACCAGGCCTGAGGCGCCAGCAGCACGCTTTGCACGGGTTGCAGCATGGTGGCCACCACGGCGCGCAGGGGCTGCGTCACCTTCCAGCGTGTGTCGGCCACCATCAGGAAGATGGCCAGGGCCGAGAAGAACATCAGCCGCGTGAACGCCGACGGCCCTTGCTTGAAGAAGGGCGGTGGTGAGCGATCCAGTGTGACCAGGGGCATGCAGCGTTCCCGCGCAAAAAGGCAGGCACCGCGCTAGCCAGCGGTGCTCACCGTGTCACCAGCTTATTCCGATGTGAAGATGCTGCCCAGGCGGTCCATGCGCTCCAGGGCCATGCCGCAACCGCGCACCACGCAGGTCAGCGGGTCTTCGGCGACCAGCACCGGCAAGCCGGTTTCCTCGGCCAGCAAGCGGTCCAAGTCACGCAACAGCGCGCCACCGCCGGTCAGCATCATGCCGCGCTCGGCGATGTCGGCGCCCAGCTCGGGTGGGGTTTGCTCCAGCGCGTTCTTGACGGCCGACACGATCTGGTTGAGCGGATCGGTCAGGGCTTCGAGGATCTCGTTGCTGGAGATGGTGAAGCTGCGGGGCACGCCTTCCGACAGGTTGCGGCCCTTGACTTCCATTTCCTTGACCTCAGAGCCGGGGAAGGCGCTGCCGATGCTCTTCTTGATGGCCTCGGCCGTGGGCTCGCCGATCAGCATGCCGTAGTTGCGGCGAATGTAGTTGATGATGTGCTCGTCGAACTTGTCGCCGCCGACGCGCACACTGCCCTTGTAGACCATCCCGCCCAGCGAGATCACGCCGACTTCGGTCGTGCCGCCGCCGATGTCGACCACCATGGAGCCGGAGGCCTCGGACACTGGCAGGCCGGCGCCAATGGCCGCGGCCATGGGTTCTTCAATCAGGTACACCTCGGAAGCGCCAGCGCCCAAGGCGGACTCGCGGATGGCGCGGCGCTCGACCTGGGTGGAGCCGCAGGGCACGCAGATGATGATGCGAGGGCTGGGCTTGAGCACCGAGCGCGGGTGCACCATCTTGATGAACTGCTTGAGCATCTGCTCGGTGACAGTGAAGTCGGCGATCACGCCGTCCTTCATCGGGCGGATGGCCTCGATGTTGCCAGGCACCTTGCCCAGCATGGCCTTGGCCTCGGTGCCGACGGCCTGGATGGTCTTCTTGCCATTGGGCCCGCCCTCGTGGCGGATGGCGACCACCGAAGGCTCATCAAGCACGATGCCCTTGTCACGCACGAAGATCAGCGTGTTGGCGGTGCCCAGGTCGATGGCCAGGTCGGTGGAAAAATACTTGCGAAACGTACCGTACATGCGACAACTCTCCGGCTAGCTCATCAGGTGAAAGACCACCCGCCGTGCCGCATGACCGCACGCGCCGAATCGCCCCAAACCCGAGAAAAGCCTTTGTGCAAATTTTGCAAACAAGATGCGCCGCGCAGCGACACAGCACCGGCGACGATCAGAAATGGTGTTCAACCCACCACAGCAACATGCCCAATTGTTGTGCATTCACCAGTGATGGATAACCTAGGATAATACCCCAAGCCCCGGTGAAATCTCCCTGGGCACCGCCTTTGCTACCCTTGGATGGAACCCATGGCCCTGACCCCCGCTGACGTCAGCCGGATTGCCCAACTCGCGCGCCTGGAACTGCGCAGCGAGGAGCAAACCGCCATGCTGACCCAATTGAATGACTTTTTCGCCATCGTCGAGAAGATGCGCGCCGTGGACACCTCCGGCGTGGAGCCCCTCTATACCCCCCTGTCGGCCATCGAAGACGTGACCCTGCGCCTGCGTGAAGACGCCGTCAGCGAATCCAACGATCGCGACGCCAACATGCGCAACGCCCCGGCCCAGGAAAACGGCCTGTTTCTGGTGCCCAAGGTGATCGAATGAGCGCACAGTCTTTACATGATTTAACCTTGGCCCAGTCCGGCCAGCAACTGGCCTCAGGCCAGACCACCAGCGTGGCCTTGACCCGCCATGCCTTGGCGCGCATCGAGGCGCACCATGCTTTGGGCGCCTTTCTTCACGTGGACGCGGACGGCGCACTGGCCCAAGCCGCTGCCGCCGATGCCCGCCGCGCCGCTGGCCAGGCCCTGGGTCCCCTGGACGGCATTCCCATCGCGCACAAGGACATCTTTGTGACGAAGGACCTGCCAACCACGGCCGCCTCGAAAATCCTGCACGGCTATGTCAGTCCGTTTGACGCCGCTGTGGTGGCCCGTCTGAAAGCGGCCGGCACCGTCACCGTGGGCAAGCTCAACTGCGACGAGTTCGCCATGGGCGGCGCCAATGAGAACTCGGCCTACCAACTGGCGCGCAACCCCTGGGCCACCGACCGCATCCCGGGCGGCTCATCAGGCGGCTCGGCCGTGGCCGTCTCGGCGCGCCTGGTGGCTGGCAGCACAGGCACCGACACCGGCGGCTCGATCCGCCAACCTGCGGCGCTCACCGGCATCACCGGCATCAAACCCACCTACGGCCGCTGCTCGCGCTACGGCATGATTGCTTTTGCCTCGTCACTCGACCAGGCTGGCCCCCTGGCCCGCACCGCCGAAGACTGCGCCCTGATGTTGCAGGCCATGAGCGGCTTCGACGAGCGCGATGCCACCAGCGCCCAGCAAGGTGTGCCCGACTTCGTGGCGGGCCTGCGGGCACCCCGCACCCACGCCACCGCCGAGCAACCACTGCAAGGCTTGCGCGTGGGCGTGCCCAAGGAGTTCTTCGGCGAGGGCGTGGCCCCCGGTGTGCTCGATGCCACCAAGCAGGCCCTGGCCCAACTGCAAAAGCTGGGCGCCACCCTGGTGGACGTCAGCCTGCCGCGCACCGAGCTGTCGATCCCGGTGTACTACATCATCGCGCCGGCCGAGGCCTCGTCCAACCTGAGCCGCTTCGATGGCGTCAAGTTCGGGCACCGCGCCAAGCAGTACACCGACCTGGCCGACATGTACCGCAAGACCCGCGCCGAAGGATTCGGCCCCGAGGTCAAGCGCCGGATCATGATTGGCACTTACGTGCTGTCGCACGGTTATTACGACGCCTACTACCTGCAAGCGCAAAAGTTGCGCCGCATGATCGCCGACGACTTCCAGTCGGCCTTCCAGCACTGCGACGTGATCGCTGGCCCGGTGGCGCCGAACGTGGCCAGACCCATTGCCGCCGACGGGGGCCGCCAGGCCGACCCGCTGGGCGAGTACCTGGCCGACATCTTCACACTGCCCGCCTCGCTGGCCGGTCTACCCGGCATGAGCGTGCCCGCCGGCTTTGGCGAACATGGCCTGCCCGTGGGTCTGCAGTTGATCGGCAACTACTGGCAGGAAGGCACCTTGCTGCACACGGCGCACGCCTTCCAGCACACCACCGACTGGCACCAGCGCGTGCCCGCGAGCCTGGCCTGAGCCGACCATGAGCACCGCCACCGCGTCACCGCATGACATGACCATCCGCCACCTGGACATCGATTTGAGCCAGGGCTTCGAGCCACACTGGAACGGGGGCGATGCCTACCGTTCGCAGGTGTTCAACGCCCTGTCCTTCATGTTCCCGGTGGGTGAGCAGTTTTTCATCGACGCGGTGCGCCATTTCCTGCCCGAAGTAGAACGCCAGGGCAACACCCAACTGGCCAAGGACATCAAGCTGTTCGCTGGCCAGGAAGCCACGCACCGCCACCTGCACCAGCAGTACAACGACCACCTGCTGGCCATGGGCTACGACGCCTGGGTGGAGCGCACGCTTCAGCGCGTCATGCACCTCACGCGCCACTCGTCGCCACGCTTCAAGCTGGCGATCACGGTGGCTTACGAGCACTTCACCGCCGTGCTGGGCGATGGCCTCTTGCGGCGCGCCAGCTGGACCGAACGCATGACGCCCATGATGCGCGCCCTGTGGACCTGGCACGCGGCCGAAGAGTCCGAGCACAAGGCCGTGGCCATGGACACCTACAACGCGGTCGGTGGCGGCTACCTGATGCGCGTGTCGCTCTTCCTGCTGATCTCGATCGAGTTCAACATCTGGGTGGCCATCCAGACCGGCAAGATGCTGCGCCGCGACGGCGTGCTCTTCAAGTGGTCCACGCACCGCAGCGCGCTGGGCTTCTGGTTCGGACGCGATGGCGTGGCCTGGCACACCCTGCCCCACTGGCTGGCTTACTTCAAACCCCGCTTCCACCCCTGGCAACACGACAACCAGGCCCTGCTCGAGCGCTGGCGCCAGCAAAACGCCCAGAGCTACCGCACCGTCGGCAGCCGCCCCTGAACCTGAATCCATTCTTCACGCTGAACGCCCCATGACCCCACCTGCCCTCATCCGCGGTTACGAAGTCGTCATCGGCCTGGAAACCCACGCCCAGCTGTCGACGCAATCCAAGATCTTCTCGGGGGCCGCCACCGAGTTTGGCGCCGCTCCCAACACCCAGGCCTGCCCCGTGGACCTGGCTTTGCCCGGCACCCTGCCCGTGATGAACCGTGGCGCCGTGGACCGCGCCATCGCCTTCGGCCTGGCCGTGGGCGCCACCGTGGCCCCGCGCTCCATCTTCGCGCGCAAGAACTACTTCTACCCCGACCTGCCCAAGGGCTACCAGATCAGCCAGTACGAGATCCCCGTGGTGCAAGGCGGCTCGGTGCGCTTCTTCATCGGCGATGTGGAGCACACGGTGCAGCTCACGCGCGCCCACCTGGAAGAAGACGCGGGCAAGTCGTTGCACGATGACTTCGTCGGCTTCAATGGCGAGAAGTCCAGCGGCATCGATTTGAACCGCGCCGGCACGCCGCTGCTCGAGATCGTGACCGAGCCGGACATGCGCTCCAGCGTGGAGGCGGCCGAGTACGCGCGCGCCCTGCACGCCCTGGTGGTGTGGCTGGGCATCTGCGACGGCAACATGCAGGAGGGCTCTTTCCGCTGCGACGCCAATGTGTCGGTGCGCAAGCCTGGTGCGCCCTTCGGCACGCGGCGCGAGATCAAGAACCTGAACAGCTTCAAGTTCATCCAGCAGGCGATCGATTACGAGATCCAGTGGCAGATCGACGAAATCGAGGACGGCCGGCAGATCCAGCAGGCCACCGTGCTGTTCAACGCCGACACCGGCCAAACGCGCGCCATGCGCAGCAAGGAAGACGCGCACGATTACCGCTACTTCCCAGATCCTGATCTGCCACCCCTGGTGATCGCGCCAGAGTGGATTGAACGTGTGCGCGGCGAGATGCCCGAGTTGCCGCGTGCCATGGCCGCGCGCTTCCAGGCCGACTATGGCCTGCCCGCTTATGACGCGGCGCTGATGACGCAGTCCAAGGCTGTGGGTGCTTTCTTTGAGTCGGCTGCCAAGGCTTGCGGCCAGCCAAAGCTGGTGTCCAACTGGGTGATGGGCGAGGTCTCGCGACGCTTGAACGCGGCTGAGCAGAGCATCGAGCACAGCCCGGTGAGCGCCGAACTGCTGGCCGCCCTCATCGCGCGCATCGCCGATGGCACCATCGCCAACAATGGCGCCAAGCAGGTCTTTGACGCGTTGTGGACGGAAGGGGCGTCGGCCACTGCGCCCACTGCGCGCATCGACGCCATCATCGAGGCCAAGGGCCTCAAGCAGATGAGCGACACGGGCGAGCTGGAACGCATCCTGGACGAAGTGCTGGCCGCCAACGCCAAGTCGGTCGAGGAGTTCCGCGCCGGCAAGGAAAAAGCCTTCAATGCCCTGGTCGGTCAGGCCATGAAGGCCACCAAGGGCAAGGCCAATCCCGCCACGGTCAACGAACTGCTGAAGAAGAAGCTGGAGGGCTGAAGACTGCTGCGGCTCAGCGCGGTGCCGAGGTTGGCGCCGTCGCTTGCGAGCCCAACGGCGCGCCAGCCCACAGGCGCCGCAAGCGGGCCAGTTCAGCGTCGTACAGGGCGTTGATGCGCACCATCTCGGCCTTCTGGTTCATGATGATGTCGCGCTGGGCCTGCTGGGTCGCTTCGTTGTCTTCGATGCGCTGGCGCAGCTTGAATGGCAGCTGCTTGCCCTTGAAAAACTCGGCCTCGGTCATCAGGCCTTTGCGGTCGGCTTGCAGTTCGGCCACGCGCTTTTCAGAAATGGCGATGGCCTTGCGCAAGTCATCCAGTGCCGCGACACGGCCCTTGTTGTGCGCGGGCTCGTTGGGGAAACGGAGCATCAGGTTGCGGTCACGGCGGATGGCGTCCTTGCGGGCGGACTCTTGCGCGGCTTTCACCCGTTGCTGCTCTTCGTACACCGCCATTTCCTCGGCCGTCATGCGCGGCGGCACAGTTTCGCGGTGCGAACCGTCCTTGTTGAGCAAGCGCTGCTCGCGGTCCAGGCACTCCTGGATCGGCCGGTCCGAGGTGAGCTTGTGGCCCTTGCCGTCGTCGCAGGAGTAGATGGCGGGCGCGGCCAGCGCCGAGGCGGCGCCCCACATCGCGAGCGCGCCCAGCAGGGCCACGCCCCAGGATGTCGGCTTCAAGCCGATGTCAGCAACCCGCATCACGCCACGCCTTTGCGGCTGCTTGCCGCTGTCGATTGTTGGACTCGGTCTGTTCGCCGCCCATCTGCCCCTTCAACACTTGACAGAGATTAGCCAGGGCGCCGGGACCCTTGGAAGACATGCAATCGGATTCGACCGCCTGGCGAACCTCCAGGGAGGAGCCGCGCCGGTTGAAGACATCGGCGATCAGGCGGCGGTCGTCGTCGGTGGTCGCGGCGGCCAGTTGCACCTCCGCCGTCCGGCCCGACTCCTTGGCCCACACGACCTGCTTGGCGCGGTTGCCCAGGGCGGCGCATTCAGCATCGACCTTGACCGCCGGAGTGGCCACCGACGCCGGCACCAAGGCCGGCGAGGTGGATGGCGCGGCCACCGGGGGTGCCTGATCGCGGGCCACGCCGCTGCTGTTGATCACCTTGGCGGGCTGGCCCGCGTCGCAAGGGCGGTCCTGGTAGGAGCTGCCACAGCGGAACATGGTGCCCCCCGCGAACACTGGCGAAGTCAAGGTGCCGGCCAAAGAGGCCAGCCAGAACAGGTGTCGCACTGATTGCTGCATGGGTGCTGTGTGAGCCAGGTGGTGCGCCGCCTCAGACCCCGTAGCGCTGGCGATACGCGGCCACCGCAGAATGGAATGAGACCAGCGCCGGGTCCGATTGATGACTCAGATATTGCAACAGGTCGGCCAGGCTCGCAATGGAAACAACCGGCAGTTGGTAGTGCTGTTCCACCTGTTGAACGGCACTTTCCGGACATTCTTCACCATTCAGGGTGGCCTTTTCCTGGCGGTCGAGCGCGATGGTGACGCCGCAAGGGGTGGCGCCCGCCCTGGCGATCAGGTCGATGGACTCGCGCACCGAGGTGCCTGCCGAGATCACGTCGTCGATGATCAGCACACGGCCTTTGACGGGTGCACCCACCAGCGTGCCACCCTCGCCATGGTCTTTCGCTTCCTTGCGGTTGTAGGCAAACGGCACGTTCTTGCCCAGGCGCGCCAACTCGATCGACACGGCGGCGGCCAGCGTGATGCCCTTGTAGGCCGGCCCGAACAGCATGTCGAACTGCAAGCCCGAGTCGATCAGCCGCTGTGCATAGAATTGCGCGAGGCGGCCCAACTTGGCGCCATCGTCAAACAGGCCGGCATTGAAGAAGTAAGGCGACAGGCGCCCGGCCTTGGTCTTGAATTCCCCGAACCGCAACACCTGCGATTGAACCGCGAAGGCCACGAAATCCTGTGCCAGCGCGCTGTTGGAAGGGGTGTTGCTCATCTTGAAAGTACCTCTTGTTTCGACTCGTCTCACTCAACCTGAACGGCATCCGGTCAGCCGCCAACAAGGGCCTGATCCCCTGGGCTGAAGAGCTTGCGGCCGATTGTATGGGCGTGCAGGAACTCAAGGCGCAGGCCGCCGACCTGACCCCTAACTTGTCGGCCATGGCAGGCATGCAAGGCTATTTTCACCATGCGGAAAAGAAGGGTTATTCGGGCGTGGGCCTGTACAGCAGGCATACCCCGTCCGACGTGCTGATCGGCTTGGGCACGCACGACACCACCACCGAGTTCGACGCCGAAGGCCGCTGGGTGGAGGTGCGCTTCGACAAACCAGGCCGCAAGCTGTCGCTGATCAGCTGCTACTTCCCCAGCGGCTCCAGCTCGGAAGACCGCCAGCAGGCCAAGTTCCGCTTCCTGGGCATGATCGCACCGCACCTGGCGCGCCTGAAGGCCGAGCGCGAGTACATCCTGGTGGGCGACGTCAACATCGCGCACCACGAGAAGGACTTGAAGAACTGGAAGGGCAACCTCAAGAACAGCGGCTTTTTGCCCGAAGAGCGTGCGTGGATGACCACCCTGCTCGACCCGGACAAGGGCATCGGCCTGGTCGACGTGTACCGCCGCTTGCACCCCGAGGCCACCGACGAGTGCTACACGTGGTGGAGCAACCGGGGCCAGGCGCGGGCCAAGAACGTGGGCTGGCGCATCGACTATCACCTGGCCACGCCGGGATTGGCCCCACTGGCCCGGCATGCTTCGGTCTACAAGGGGCAATGGTTCTCGGACCACGCGCCCTTGATCGTGGACTACGACTTCAAGCTCTGACTCAGGCCGCCGTCTTGATCCGCTCACCGGACTGCTGCCTGGCCGCCATGGCCATCATCTCTGGAATACCGCTGGCGGCATTGGCCTCGGCGGCCAGCTGGCGTTCGCGGGGGCTGGCGTAGTCGCGGTCCCAGGCCAGCACTTTGGGGGTCATCAGCTTGTGCCACAGCGGCGGCAGCATGGCCACCATGATGGTGGTCAGGTAACCGTTGACCATCATCGGGGCATCGGGGAAAGGCTTGAGGTCCTGATACGGCACTTCGCCTTGGGCGTGGTGGTGCGAGTGGCGGGTCAGGTTGAACATGGCCCAAGAGCTGATGCGCTTGTTGGTGTTCCAGGAGTGGCGGGGCTGCACTGGCGTAGCCGGGTCACGCACCATGCCGTAGTGCTCCATGTAGTTGACGATCTCCAGCAGCGACTTGCCCCACAGCGCACAGGCCACGAAGAAGCCCGCACCGGCCCAGCCACCGATGGCATAAGCGGCGGCCACCAGCAGCAGGCTCATGCCGTGGCCACGGATCACGGCGTTGTGCCATGAGAACAGGCCCTGGCCAGCACGCTTGAGGCGCTTGGCCTCGATGTTCCACGCGCTGATGTTGCCCTTGATGGTCGACGCCACGATGTGGGTATAGACATTGCGTCCGCGCGGCGCCGTGGCCGGGTCTTCCTTGGTCGACACGTAGCGGTGGTGGCCATACACATGTTCGATCGCGAAGATGGTGTCGAAGCTGAAGGCCAGCAGCCAGCGGCCGATGAACATCGAGACCGGGTCCCAGGTGCGGTGCGTCAGTTCGTGGGCAGTGATCGTGCCGATCATGCCGATCATCAGGCCAGCGCCCAGCCAGATGGAGATGCGGTGCGCCCAGAAGGTGGCATCCCGCGCGGCAATGACGTCATAGCCGGTGAGCTGGGTGACGAAAGCGCCATACCCGAAGGGATCGCCAGCACTGACGGACCAGACGGCCGTGAACACGATCAGCGAGAGCAGTGGCAAAGCCATCCACAACTGCACGGTCAGGATGCCGGGGTGCTTGAACTTGGGCGTGGAGGTGTCGTCGCCCAACAGGCCATCGCCAATCAGGTAGACGGCCAGCACGACAAACACACCGGCCGTGATGTAGGCGCCGCCCGCGAGCAGCAAGGCGAGCGAGAACAAGCCGATCGCGTGGAAGAGGAAGTACTTGAGGTAGTGAAAGAACATCATGGTGGTGGTGCTTTCAGGCGGTGACGAGAACGTCTTGCTGGGTGGTGAATCGGTCTGCGTGGATGTGGTCGCGCGGCACGCCGTGGTCACGCAGGATGTTCACGGCGCTGTCGATCATGGCGGGT
This sequence comes from Aquabacterium sp. CECT 9606, assembly GCF_918741295.1. GTDB lineage: Bacteria > Pseudomonadota > Gammaproteobacteria > Burkholderiales > Burkholderiaceae_C > Aquabacterium. Next base: position 547,828 of record NZ_CAKKNB010000002.1, on the reverse strand, counting down.
GGGCCGCACAGGTAAGCATGGGCCCCCTCCTGGAGGTGCGTGGCGACCTGGCCGGTCACCAGGCCGCGCAGGCCTGGCCAGCTGGAGCCCTCAGGCTCTTCCGACAACACCGGCACGAAGCGGAACTCCGCGGGCCATTGGCGCGCGATGGTCTGGATCGTGTCGAGGGCATAAAGGTCGCCCTCGCGGCGGGCGCCAAACAGCAGGGTCACCGGGCGGCTCACACCGTTGTCCAGCGCGTCTTGCAACATGGCCAGCACAGGGGCCAGGCCGCTGCCACCCGCGATCAGCAACAAAGGGGCCTCGGCCGGGCGCAACCAGAAGTCGCCCATCGGGCCTTCGATGCTCATGGCCTGGCCCAGCACATTGGCGTCATTGATCAGGGACGAGAACTGGCCGTCGGGCACCTTGCGCACGAAGAAGCTCACTTGCGCATCGGGCTGAACCGCGGTGGCGAACGAGTAGCTGCGGCTCACGCCAGGCTGGGAAGCGATGCCGATGTTGGCGAACTGACCCGCCTTGTAGGGCAAGGATTCGTCCAGCTGCACACGCAGGCGGACGATGTCGCTGGTGAGCCGGTCCTGGCCGATGACCCGGCCCTCGACACGGCGCTTGGCGGCCTGGGCGGACAGGTCCACCTCGATGCGCACATCGCCCTGTGGCACGCTCTGGCAGGCCAGGATGTAGCCCTGGTCCAGGTCTTCGTCGGACAGGATGTAGCTGGTCTGGGTCAGCTCCTTGACCTTGCCTTCGACCAGCTTGCACTTGCACGAGGCGCAGCCCCCGACCCGGCAGCTGTGCGGGAAGTCGATGCCCTGGCGCAATGCGGCCTGCAGCAGGGTCTCCTTGGGGTTGACCGTGACCGGCACCGCGTTGATGTGCGCGGTGACCGGGCCTTTGCGTGAGAAAAATGAAAACATGGTTCCTCGGCGGACACTGGGGTCGGCACCATGGCTGACGATGGGTGGATGGTAAAAATCCCACGCCTTTCGCACGAGGTTGCGGATTGACATTCACAGGTCATTTATTGACAATTCGCCGGTGCCAGATTTCTCGCTCCCCGTTCACTACGTCCGACTCATCGCCGAACTGGTGGCGGGGATGAACATCGACGTCCCGCACTGGCTGGCCCAGGCTGGCCTGACCGAGGCCGATCTGGCCGACTCCACGCGGGGCCTGAGCTACCAGACCTTCCAGCGCCTGATGAGCGAGGGCTTGCGGATCACGAATGAACCGGCCCTGGGCCTGCTGGTCGGCGAACGCCTGCGCATCAACACGCACGGCATGCTGGGTTATGCCGCGATGAACAGCGGCACCCTGCGCCAGGCCATGGACCTGTTCGAGCGCTTCATTGGCGTGCGGACCACGCTGGTGTCGGTCAGTCACCGCATCCGGGATGGCGAACTGGAGCTCATCTTCGAGCCGACGCACCCCATGGGCGAGATCGAAACCGCCGTGATGGAGGCCATCGTGTTGACGGTCAAGAACCTGCTCGACCACATCACCATGGGCCAATGCCAGGTCACGCGGGTCTGCTTCAGCATCCCCGAACCTGAGCATGCGTCCCTGGCCAGGGACATGTTCAAGTGCGAAGTTCACTACGGCCAATCATGGACCGGCTTCGCGGTGCCCGTGCACGTGCTCGATGAGCCGCTGAGCACGGCCGACCCGGCCAGTTTTGAAGAAGCCGCGCGCATCTGCCAGCGTGAGCTCGACAAGCGCGCCGAGCAAACGTCGATGAGCGCCCGAGTCCGGCGCATCCTGCTGGAGCGGCAGAACGGCTTCCCTTCGCTGCAGGTCACGGCGCGGCTCTTCCACCTGACGCCGCGCACGCTGCACCGGCGGCTGCTGGATGAAGGCAGCTCCTACCACGACCTCCTCGAAGAGGTTCGCCACATGCTGGCCGTGCAGCACCTGAAAGGCCAGCAACTGTCGATCCAGGAGATCGCCTACAGCCTGGGCTACAACGACCAGGCCAACTTCCGGCGCGCCTTCAAGCGTTGGGAGGGCGTGGCCCCCTCGGCTTACAGAGACCAGTGCAGCGCCTGAATCCTTGACTCTCGGGATAAGGCCTGTTTTTGCACGAGTTCAGCGGCGTTGGCCGGATGCAGATCCTGCCTACATTAGCAGGCTAGGTTGACAACACACAGGACGAGGCCCCATGACCCTGACCCGCCGCTTGACTTTGGCATTGATCGTCACACTGCCCACCCTTGCGGCGGGCCTGAGCACCACCACCGCCCACGCTGGCGAGTCTTACGCCAATGTGGGCGTGCCGGGCGTGATGCTGGGTTACGCGCACACGGTGAACAGCCAATGGGGACTGCGCGGCGACGTGGCCACGTTGGGCAGCCTGAACCGCCAGTTCACCGAATCGGGCATCACCTACCAAGGCACGATCAAGGCGCAGCGCCTGGTCTTGTTCGCCGACTACTTTCCCATGCAAGGCGGCTTTCGCCTGAGCACCGGCCTGACCTTCAACCGCACCAGGCTCAGCCTGAAATCACAGTTTGACGGCACCACCCCGGTGACCGTGGGCAGCCAGACCCTCGTGCCCACAGCCGCTGACTACTTCAACGCCGAGCTGAAGTTTCCCCGCGTCATGCCCTACCTGGGTGTGGGTTGGGGCCACCAAGCACGCGAGCAAGGCCTGGGCTTCGTGGCCGACCTGGGCGTGATGATCGGCAAGGCCAAGCTCACCACCACACAGAACGTGGTGGCCAACCACCCCGGCGTGGTGACGCAGGCCGACGTGGACGCCCAAACCCAGAAGCTGCGCGATGACGTGGGCGACATCCGCTTCATCCCCCAACTCAGCGTGGGCGTGAGCTACCGCTACTGACCGTTTCGAGCAAGGAATGGCCAGCCCGCTTCACCGCAGGCTGGCACCGCCCCGGCTTTTCATCGGACACCGATAAAGGCCTTCACAAGGGCAGGGTGTGAACCCCGGTGCCGACGATGGATTTCATCGTCGGCATTTGTCGTTTTGGGGAACACAGGCCGACTTGCAGGCGATCAACAGCCGGTCCATACTGGTGGACCAACACGCGCTTGGCGCGGTGCCTGATGACGACGGACCTGGGGAGAACACCAGCATGGATTCAGCAGTTCACCTGGAGGCGGCAGCCTCTGCGCAACAACTTCAAGCCACGCTGGAACAACTCACCGAACGCAAGCGACAGCTGCGCTCCATCCTGGACGGCATCCCGGGCCGTGTCAGTTACTGGGACCAGGATCTGTGCAACCGCTTTTGCAACCGCGCCTATCTGGACTGGCTGGGCCCGTCGCGTGAAGACATCACCGGCAAACGGCTGACCGAAGTCATCGGCGAAGAAAGCTTCGAGCTGGACCGACACCACATCGAGGCCGTGCTGCGGGGTGAGCCCCAGCGCTTTGAACGCGTGGTGCGCATGCCCAATTCGGTGGGCGACCAGTACGTGCAACTGCACCTGGTGCCCGACATGGTCGAGGGCCAGGTCAAAGGCTATTTCGCCATGATCTTCGACATCACGCAGATCAAGCTGGCCGAGGAAAAAGCCGAGGCGGCCAGCCAGGCCAAGAGCGATTTCCTGGCCAGCATGAGCCACGAGATCCGCACCCCGCTGCACGCGGTGCTGGGGCTGGCCCAGGTGGGCGAACGGGCCACCACCGACCCGCGCGCAGCCCAGACCTTCAAGGACATCCTGGAGTCGGGCCAGCACCTGTTGGCATTGGTCAACGACGTGCTGGATTTTTCCAAGATCGAGGCCGGCAAGATCGTGCTGGAAGCTGACCGCGTCGATTTGGCCCAGGTCATCGAGCAGGCCATGAACATGGTGGCGGCACGAGCGCGGGCCAAGGGCCTGACCTTGCGCATGGAACAAGGGCTGCGCGTGCCCCACTCGTTTCAAGGCGACGAACTGCGCATCATGCAGTTGCTGATCAACCTGCTGAGCAATGCCGTGAAGTTCACCGAGCATGGCAGCGTGACCTTGCGCGTGGAGGGCCAGGCCCAATGGTTGGTCCTGCAGGTGAAGGACACCGGCATCGGCATGTCGCCCGAGGTGCAGTCCCACTTGTTCCAACCTTTCGTGCAAGGCGATGGCACCCGCACCCGCACGCGCTGCATTGGCGGCACGGGCCTGGGCCTGTCGATCTGCAAGCGTCTGGTGGACATCATGGGTGGCCACATCCGCGTCCAGAGCGCGCCCGGCCAGGGCAGCACGTTCGAGATCAACCTGCCCGTGGTGGGTGCGCTGCATGACGGCCAACCCTTGCGCACGATCGCCCCCCCGGCGCAAGTGCCAGAGCAGACCGCTGCCAGCGGGCCCCGGCTGTCGGGCCTGAGGGTGTTGGTGGCAGAAGACCACCCGGTGAACCAGATGGTGCTGAACGACTTGCTGGCCGCGGAAGGCGCCCTCATCAACTGCGTGGACAACGGCGCCTTGGCCGTCGCGCAGGTGCGCGCAGGCCAGGTGTTTGACGTGATGCTGTGCGACATCGAAATGCCTGTCATGGACGGCTACGAGGCCACGCGCCAGATCAGGGCCATGGCCCCCAACCTGCCCATCATCGGTCTGACCGCACACGCCTTCGAGGTGGCGCGCCAGCAGGGCATGGCCGCGGGCATGACCGACTACCTGACCAAGCCCTACATGATCGACCAATTGGTCAAAAACATTGCCAAGCATGCGCAGCAGCCGTCGCCAGCCGCACCCGAACGGCGCAGCGCACCCGCCACTGGTTTCAGCATCGATCGGCAGGCGCTGATCAACCACTACCCCCAAGGTGCGCAGTTCATCGACCGCCTGTTCGTGACCATCCGGGAGACCAGCCAGGATCTGCCGCGCCAATTGCGCGAAGCCGCGGCCCGGCAAGATGCGAGCCGCTTGCGCGCGCTCGCGCACAACACCAAGGGCATGGCCGCCAATCTGCTGGTCAATGACCTGCGTTGGTTGGCCAGCCATGTGGAAGAGCGCTGCCTCACCCAACCCGAAGCAGCCTTTGGCGCGGCCGAGTCACTGGCCAGCGCGGTCGAGTCCATGATCAGTTCGCTGGGACTGGGGTGATCATCGCGAGCACGCGCGCCAACTCGTCGAAGGCATAGGGCTTGCACAAGATGTGGTTGACGCCGGCGGCCCGCCACACGGCGTGGCTATCGAGACTGACCTCGCCACTGATCAGCACGATGGGCAGCTTGGGGCCGCCATGCTCGGCCTCGTGCTGGCGGATCGCGCGGGTGGCGGCCAGACCATCCATTTCGGGCATCTGGTAATCCATCAACAAGAGGTCGAAGCGCCGGGCCTTCACCGCCTTGACCGCTGCCAGGCCCGTGCCCACCAGCTCGGCCGTCGCCCTGCAATGGGACAGCATTTCACGGAGCAAGGTGCGGTTGAGCTCGCTGTCTTCGGCCACCAGCACTTTCAGGGCCGCGCTCGGCCGGGTGCTGGGCAATGGATCGGCCGTGGCGGCCAAAGTCCCGTTGAGCCAATCGGCCAAGGCTTGGCCGCGCAAGGGCTTGTACAGGTGAAGCACCTCGGGGGGCAAACGCGCGGGAGCAGTGTCCATGGCCGAAGAGACCAGGGCTTTGGGCAGCGCCGGAGCGCCCCAGGACCAGGCCGCAGCAGCAGGGGCACCAAGGGTCCCCACCGCGGCGTCGACCAACACGGCGTCCACCTCGGCATCGCTGGCATCCTCAGGCGCCAGCACCAGGCCCAGCGCAGCGCACAAGGACTGGACTTGCCGGCGCAGACCCAGGCTGCCGGTCACCAGGCGCAGGCGCAGGCCCGCCAGAGGGGAGGCCTCTGGCGGCTCGTCGGTGATGGCCTCGGCCAGGCCCATGGGCACCCGGATCACGAAGCAACTGCCCACGTCGACGCGGCTGGACACCACGATGTCCCCGCCCATGCAACGGGCCAGCTCGCGGCTGATGGACAAGCCCAGCCCGGTGCCACCGTACTGCCGCGTGGTCGATTGGTCGGCTTGGGTGAAGGGCTGGAACAGGTTGGCCACCTGGGCCGAGTTCATGCCGATGCCGGTGTCCTGCACCCCGATGCGCACCCACACGCGGGCGTCCTGCGGGGTGGGCGAGGGCTCGGTGGCGAGGTGCACATGCACGCCACCCTGGCGGGTGAACTTGACGGCGTTGGAGACCAGGTTGTTGAGTGTCTGGCGCAAGCGCATCTCATCGCCCAACAGCAAGGACGGTACGCCAACCTCGAAGCTGTAGGTCAGCTCCAGCCCCTTGTCGAAGGCGGTGACGGCGAACAGCTCGGCGCTGTCCACGACCAGGTCGCGCAAGCGCACCGGCTCCTGGCGCACATCGAGCTGTCCAGCCTCCAGCTTGGCCCAGTCCAGCACATCGTCGAGCAGGCTGCGCAGCGTCTGGGCGCTGTGGTCCAGCAGGTGCAGCATTTGCCGCTGTTCGGAGGGCGCCATGTTTTTTTGCCGCAGCAGGGAAGCCGTGCCCACGATGCCATTGAGCGGCGTGCGGATCTCGTGGCTCATGATGGCCAGGAAGCGTTGCTTGGCCTCGCTGCCGCGCTGCGCCTGCTGGTGCGAGGCTTCCAGCACCTGGTGCACCTGTGATCGCCAGCGCACCGCGATCCAACCAAAGGCGGAGAACAACATCACCGAGCCCACGGTAGACACCAGGGCTTGCGCATGGGCATTGGGCAACACCATGGGCCGCAGGGTGGCCAGGTAAGGTGGCTCGTAAAAAGCCATGACGAGGATTTGCACGACGAAGGCCACGCAGAAGCCCAAGCCCAGGCGCAGGTTGCCGGCCACGATCGCGATGATGGGCAGCACGGCCAGCCAGCGCAAGGCGGGCGCCTGCAGGCCACCTTGCATCCAGGCCACCGCCCCCACCTGCAGGTACATGATGGTCAGGCCCACGCCCAGAAAACGCGCGGCCCCGGTCTGGCTGGTCCAGACCCGCCACGAGCACCACAGCACAGTCACCAGCTCCAGGATGCCCAGCAAGCCCACCACGCGCCCGCCTTGCAGCAACCACGACAACTTCACCGGGATCAGGATGAGGACACTGCAAACGGCCAGGAACCAGAACGTTCGGCGCACCAGCGCCTCTTCCAGCGCTTGCGCCGTGACCAAGCCCTTGCCCCCTGGCGGCCCGAAGGTCGACTCACCATCTCTCGCAACCATTCATCCCTTCCACATTCGACACCCGGTCAGTATCGGCGAAAGAAACTCACTTCAAGGAGCAGGCGACCTGAGAGTCCACGGCGGCCGGGGACGTGGCCACGGAGGCCACGATGCGGTCACGCCCTTGTCGCTTGGCGATGTACAGGTTGTCATCGGCCACGCGCATGGCGCCATCACCGTCCCCATCACAGGCTTGGGCGATGCCCACGCTCTGGGTCACGCTGAACTGCTGGCCATCGAAGACGAAGATCTGGGAGCGCACCCCTGAGGACATCAACTGCGCCACGCGTTCGGCCTGCTCCAGGCCGGTCTCGGGCAAGAGCACGGCGAACTCCTCACCACCAATGCGCGCCGCCGTGTCGATCTGCTCACGCGTGGTGTTCTTCAGGATGCGACCCAGCTCCACCAGCACGGCATCGCCGGCCGGGTGGCCCCAGGTGTCGTTGATCTTCTTGAAGTGGTCCACGTCGCACATGACCAGGCAGAAGGGGCGCTTGCTGCGCGCGTGCCGGTGGGATTCGATTTCCAGCTGGGCCATGAAGGTCCGGCGGTTGGCCAGGCCAGTCAGCATGTCAGTGCGGACCAGGCTCTCCAGTTCGCGCCGGCGTTGGCCCAAGGTGCTGAACAGAAAGAACGCCATGGCCGAGAACGACAGCAAGCTGAAGTCGAGCACCGCACGGCACCAGATCTGCCACCACCAGGCCAGCTCGCCGCCAGAGAATACTGGCGCGGTGAGCAAGGGCGCATAAGGCACCACGCCCTGGATGACCAGCACCTCGTTGACCAGCACCATGGCAGCACCGATGGCCAGGCTGGGCTTGAGCGTTTTGAAATCGAACAGGGCACGGGCCAGCAGGATCGCGGTCAGCACCGCCACGCTCACGGGCGTGTCCTTCAGGCCATAAGCGATGGCCAGGCCGATCAGTGTGATGACGGTGGGCGTGACCGTGAGCATCGGCAGCCAGTGGCAGGCCGACTCGGTCTTGCGGCGCTGCCAGCAGTACAGGCTCACGCCGGCCAGGCCCGCCACCACGGCGGCCAGCAAGGCCTGCATGGCCATCAAGGCGGCCGGTTGATAAAACGCACCTGCCGCAGCGTGGGCCTGCGCAAAGCCCTGCAAACCCAGGAACAACAGCAGCATGGGAATGCCCGCCGCCGCGAACAGCAGGCAGCTGATGACGGGCCGGCGCGCAAGCAACTGCTCGGCCAGCCAGGCTGTGAGCCTGCTCAGCTTCTCGGCCCAGCTCATCGCGCCACCTCCGTGGCCATGGAATAGATGGCCTGGTCGCGGCCGCCTTGCTTGGCCTTGTAGAGGTTGCGGTCCGCTTGCTTCAAGGCATCTTCGATCGGCTCGCCGCGGCACTCGACGACCCCCATGCTGATGGTCAGGTGGAAGCTTTGGCCGTTGACCGAGAAGGTGTGCTGGCGCAACACCTCGGCAATGCGCCGGCAGACAATCTCGGTGGCGGCCAGCGAGGTGTCGGGCAACAGCACGGCGAACTCCTCGCCCCCAATGCGGGCAGATTGGTCGGTGGGCGTGCGCACGCCTTCGATCAACACCTGGGCCAGGCGGCGCAGCACCTCGTCGCCAGCGTGGTGGCCATGGCGGTCATTGATGCTCTTGAAGTGGTCCACATCGATCAGGATCAGGCTGTACGGAGTTTTGGCGCGAACGTAGCGGCGCGCTTCGGCGGTCAGGCGCTCCATGAAATAGCGGCGGTTGGCCAGGCCCGTGAGCACATCGGTGTACGACAGCTTGGCCAGCTGCTGGTGCAGCCCATCCAGCCGGGTGAACAGCTTGAAGATGAGGAACAGGATGATGGCCCAGCCCACATAGAACACGGCGCTCTGCCACAAGGACCACCACCAGGTGGGCGCGCCGCCCACGTCAAAGGCATGTTCGTTCAGCAAAGGCGCATAGGGCAACCAGCCCAGCAGCACCAAGCCGTCCTGGCAGGCGTGGATGAGCACGCACACGATGAAGACACGCAAGATGGTGCCCACGCTGAACAGCAACAGGCCGACGGCCAGCACCCCCAGCAGCACCAGGCTCATGCCGGTGGTGAAGGCGCCGGCGGCCACCACCAGCGCCAGGTAACCCAGGCCGATGTTGAAGGTGACCAACAGGGTCGCCCGTGGGATCCGGTCCGGCAAACCGCGCCGTGGCCACAGCCAGGTGCCCATCACGGCGCTGATCAGCAGCACCACGCTCAGAAACGCCTGCAAGGCGAGCAACACCCCTTGCTGCACGCCCCGCGCCACTTCCGCATTGAGGAAGGCGACGCCATTGGCCATCCAGAACACGCCGAAAAACGGCACGGACAAGCCCACTGCCAACAGGCACCGGTTGGCAGGCGTTGAGCTGTCCAGCAGACGGTCAAGCGTGATGCGCATACGGTGCTATCGGCCGCCCACGTCAAAGCTTGAGCGCGCAGCCCGCGAGGTCAAGCATTCGCCAACTGCGTCACGCTTTGTCGGGAATGGCAGCGGCGCCTCGGGTCACGCTCTCGCCGTCACTGGCGCGCAAAGTCCAGAACGACAGCGACGACAGGATCGTCAGCACCCCCAGGGTGAGGAAGGCATGGTGCAAGGCACCGGTGACAAAGCTGCGTTCGGTTTGCGGCAGATCGCCCAGGTACCAGGCGGTGATGATGGAGCCGCACGCCAGGCCGAAGCTCATGGACAGTTGCTGCAGCGAGCTGGCCAGGGTGCTGGCCATGCTCGAATCTTTGGACTCGATGTCGGCATAAGCCATGGAGTTCATGCTTGAAAACTGCAGCGAGTTGAAGAAGCCCAGACTCAAGCTCAAGGCCACGATGGCGGCCAATGGCGTTGATTCGGTGATCAGGGCATACAGGCCAATGGTCAGCCCGATCATGACGGTGTTGCTCACCAGCACGCGCCGGTAGCCAAAGCGCCGCAGCACCCGCGGAGCCACCAGCTTCATGCCCATCGCGGCCAGCGCCGTAGGCATCATCAACAAGCCAGATTGCCACGCAGGCAAGCCCATGCCGAGTTGGTAAAGCAAAGGCAGCAGGAAAGGCAGGCCCCCGATGCCCAGGCGCGTGATGAAGCCGCCCACCACCGAGACGCGGAAGGTGCGCACCTTGAACAGGTCCAGGCGCAACAAGGGAAAAGCCGATTGCCGGGCGTGCAAAAAATAAGCACCCAGCAAACTGAAGGCCAGCAGAAACAAGACGCCAGCGGAGGTGGCGTCCAGGCGGTGGTCGCCAAAAACCTCGAGCAACCAGGACAGCAGGGCCGTGCCCGCGCCGAACAGAACCAGACCGACCACATCGAGCGGGCGTGGCGCCTCGCCCCGGTAGTCGGGCATGTGCCGGTGGATCAGGTACAAGGCCAGCAAGCCCACCGGCACGTTGACGAAGAAGATCTCGCGCCACGACAGCCAATGCACGATCAGCCCACCCACCGTGGGGCCGAGCAGCGGCCCGATCAAGGCCGGGATGATCACGAAGTTCATCGCCTTGAGCAGCTCTGATTTGGGAAAGGTGCGGATGATGGCCAGGCGCCCTACCGGCATCATCATGGCCGCGCCGATGCCCTGCAGGATGCGCGTGGCCACCAGCATGGGCGCATTCACGGCCAGGCCGCACAGCACCGAGGCCACCGTGAAGGTGCCCACCGCCACCATGAACACCCGCCGTGTGCCAAAGCGGTCGGCCACCCAGCCACTCATGGGGATGCACACGGCCAGCGCCAGGATGTAGCTGGTGACCACCGCCTTCAGGCTCAGCGGCGTGACCTGCAGGCTCACCGCCATCGAGGGGATCGCGGTGTTGACGATGGTGGAATCCAGCTGCTCCATGAACAGCGCCGTGGCCACCACCCAGGGCAGGAAGGTCTTGACCTGGCTCGACATCCGCGAGGCGGTCGTCTTCACCATCACCGCTTGAGCTTGTAGCCCGTCTTGAAGATCCAGGCCACGATGGCCAGCGAGACGGCCATGAAGCCCAGGGTCATGGCCAGGCTGATGCCCACGTCCACATCGGCCATGCCGTAAAAGCTCCAGCGGAAACCGCTGATCAGGTAGACCACGGGGTTGAACAAGGTCACGGTTTGCCACACCGGCGGCAACATCTTGATCGAGTAGAAGCTGCCCCCCAAAAAGGTCAGCGGCGTGACGATCAGCAGCGGCACCACCTGCAGCTTTTCAAAGTTGTCGGCCCACAGGCCAATGATGAAACCCACCAGGCTGAAGGTGACCGACGTGAGCACCAAAAACAGCAGCATCCAGAACGGGTGTGCGATGTGCAACGGCACGAACAGCCCTGCCGTGGCCAGGATGATCAAGCCCAGCAGGATGGACTTGGTGGCCGCCGCGCCCACGTAGCTCAGCACGATTTCAAAGTACGAAATGGGCGCCGACAGCAGCTCGTAGATGGTGCCCGTGAACTTGGGAAAGTAGATGCCAAACGACGCGTTGGAAATGCTCTGCGTGAGCAGCGACAGCATGATCAGCCCCGGCACGATGAAGGCGCCATAGCTGATGCCATCGACCTGCTGGATGCGCGTGCCAATGGCCGCGCCAAACACGACAAAGTACAGCGAGGTGGAGATCACGGGCGAGATGATGCTTTGCATCAGGGTGCGCCGGGTTCGCGCCATCTCGAACGCGTAGATGGCCTTGACGGCGTGCCAGTTCATGCGTGGTCCTTCACCAGGTTGACGAAGATGTCTTCCAGCGAGCTTTGTTTGGTCTGGATGTCCTTGAACTTGATGCCGGCTTGTTGCAGGCTGGACAGCAAGGCGGTGACATCGGTGCGCTCGTCCAGCGAGTCGTAGGTGTAGGTCAGCTCGCGGCCCTCGTTGGCCAGGGTCAAGGCCTGGCCTGCCAGCTCAGCGGGCAGCTGCTGCAAGGGCGCTTGCAACTGCAAGGTCAACTGCTTCTTGCCCAGCTTGCGCATCAGCTCGTCCTTGTCTTCCACCAGCACGATCTCGCCCTTGTTGATCACGCCGATGCGGTCGGCCATCTCCTGGGCCTCTTCAATGTAGTGCGTGGTCAGGATGATGGTCACGCCCGACTTCTGCAACTGGCGCACCAGGTTCCACATGTCGCGCCGCAAATTCACGTCCACCCCGGCCGTCGGCTCGTCCAGGAACAAGATTTGAGGCTCGTGCGACAAGGCCTTGGCGATCATCACTCGGCGCTTCATGCCACCCGACAAGGTGATGATCTTGCTGTCCTTCTTGTCCCACAGCGACAGGTCTTTCAGCACCTTCTCGATGTAGGCCGGGTTGGCCGGCTTGCCGAACAGCCCCCGGCTGAACGACACCGTGGCCCACACCGTCTCGAAGGCATCGGTGGTCAATTCCTGGGGCACCAGGCCGATCAGATCGCGGGCTGCCCGGTAATCGGACACGTTGTCGTGGCCATCGACCACCACGGTGCCGGCACTGGCGGTGACGATGCCACAAATAGCGCTGATCAAGGTGGTCTTGCCCGCGCCATTGGGGCCCAGCAAGGCCAGGATCTCGCCGCGGCGGATGTCCAGGGTGACGTCCTTGAGCGCCTGAAAACCGGAGGCGTAGGTCTTGGACAGCTTGTCGACTTGGATGATGTGAGGCATGGCGGCCACGATACCCGATGTGGCCGCGCCCCTCATTCGAGGGTGGATAAACCTGCATTCCGTCATGATCCTGGCCCCGGTGTGCGGGCAATTCCCGACGCAAACCCCCGACAGACAGCGACACTGGACGCTGAGTTAGTTGCACCCCATACCGACCGCTGTCCCTGATGTCGACCTCCGCCCTGTCACCCATTGCCACGAACGCTGTGCCCGACCCTGAAATGGAGGCGCGACTCAGAGAAGGCCTGCACAAGGCCCTGCACGAAAGGCTGCCCTTCTCGATGGCCTTTGGCGTGGTGACGGCCGCCGGTGTGGTCGCGGTGCTGCAGGACAAGGTGCCGCACCGGCTGCTGGCGGCCTGGTTCGCCGCGCGTTTGCTGATTTCCATCGCCCGCGTGGCCCATTCCCGCTTGCGCAGGTCGGCGTCGGGCCCCTCAAGCCGGCACGATCTGCACATCTACCGGTTCCTGGCCGTCCTGGACAGCATCGCCTGGAGCGCGCTGGGCTGGGCTGTGACCCCCATCCAGCAGTTGGACGTTGCCGTCGTCAGCATCAGCGTGCTGATCGGGGTGGCGGCCCTGGCCACCTGCATGCTCCACGTCGATTTCATCACGGCCGCGCTGTTCATCGTGCCCATCTCCTTGCCCAATGCCGTGTACGCCTCGACCCGCCACGATGGCCTGGGCTGGTTTTGCGCCCTGGCGGTCAGCGGGCTGATGGTGGCCTTGATCATGGAGGCGCGGCGCTCCAATCTGCGCATCGTTGAACTCCTGCGGCTGCGGTTTCAAAGCGAGATGGTGGCCCGGGCGCAGGCCCAGGCACTGCAGCAGGCCCAGATTCTGAGCGACACCAAGGGGCGCTTCCTGGCCACGATGAGCCACGAAATGCGCACCCCCTTGCACGGCATGCTTGGCCTGGTCCGCCTGCTGCGCCAGCGCGAGCAGGATGCGCAGGCCGTGCACCGCTTGGACCTGGTGCGCAGTTCAGGCGAACACCTGGTCAGCGTCATCAACGACATCCTTGATTTCTCCAGCATGGAAGCGGGCAGCCTGCCCTTGCACGAGCGCCCCTTCAAGCTGCGCGCCTTGTTGGCGGAGGTGGCGGACGCCACGGCCGTGAGCGCCACCGAAAACGGCCTGGCCCTGAAAGTGCAACTTGAGCTGGACCGCGACGAGTTCGTCATGGGCGACCCGGTCCGCATCCGGCAGGTGCTCCACAACCTGCTGGGCAACGCGGTCAAGTTCACGGGCAAGGGCTTCGTGCGCCTGCACGCCAGGCGCGATGCCGCCAGCGGCCAGGTCACCATCCAGGTGCAGGACACCGGCATTGGCATCCCGTCTCACGAACAGGCCCGCGTGTTCGACGCCTTCCACCAGGCCGAAGGCACCTACCAACGCCGCTATGGCGGCACCGGCCTGGGCCTGGCCATCTCACGCGAGCTGTGCCGCGCCATGGGCGGTGACCTGGATTGCCGCAGCGAAGTCGGCGTGGGCTCCCTGTTCACCTTCTCGTTGCCCTTGCCCATCGTGCACGACGAGCGGACCACCCAGGCCGTGGCGATCGAGGGGGGCAACGCCAACGGCCAGCCCGCCTGGGCCGACCACCTGCCCGAGCCCCACGTGCTGCTGGTGGAAGACAACCCCGTGAACGCCCTGGTGGCGCAGGCCGAACTGCAGTTGCTGGGCGTCAAGGTGACCATGCTGGGCAATGGCCGCGAAGCCGTTGACTGGCTGGCCCACCAGCGCGCAGACCTGGTGCTGATGGACTGCGAAATGCCCGTGATGGATGGCTTCGAGGCCACGCGGCAAATCCGCGCCCGCGAACAACTGGAAGGCTCCGGCCCCATCAGCATCGTGGCGCTGACGGCCAACGCCCCTGACCTGTGCGGCGACCGCTGCCGTGATGCCGGCATGAACGGCCAACTGTCCAAGCCCTTCCGTTCGGAGGATCTGGCGCAGACATTGGCCCTGCACCTGCCCCGGGCTACCTTGCCGGCCTGAGCGCGCGAAGGCCTGCGGGCCTTATGCTGCGCTCCATCGCAGCAGCACCCGGAGCCTCACCCATGTTGATCAACTGCGTGGCCTACCAGGATGGCAAACGCCTGGCTGACATCGAGCCCGACGCCATCAGCGACTACCTGGCGCGGCCCGACTGCTTTGTCTGGATCGCCCTGCGCGACGCCACCGATGCCGAGCTGGCCAAGGTCCAGGAAGAATTCGGCCTGCACGACCTGGCCATCGAAGATGCCCGCCATGGCCACCAACGGCCCAAGGTCGAGGAGTACGGCGACATGGTGTTCGCCGTGATCCAGACCGTGGAGTTCACCGCCACCGACGAACTGCAGATCGGCGAGGTCGATGTCTTCGCAGGGCCCAACTACGTCATCTCCATCCGCAACCGCAGCCAGCAAGGCTTGCTGGGCGTGCGCGACCGCGCCGAGCGCGAACCGCAACTGCTCAAGCTGGGCGCCGGCTTTGTGTTCTATGCCTTGATGGACGCGGTGGTGGACCGCTACTTCCCGGTCATCGATGCGCTGGAGGGCGAGCTGGAGGCCATCGAGGCGCAGATCTTCGAACCTGGCACGGCCCGGGGCAACGTCGAGCGCCTTTACGCGCTCAAGCAGAAGATCATGGTGGTCAAGCACGCGGTCACGCCTTTGCTGGAATCCACCGGCAAGCTCACCAGCGGACGCGTGCCCATGGTCTGCACAGGCACGCGCGAGTATTTCCGCGATGTCTATGACCACCTGGCCCGCATCAATGCCTCGCTGGATACTTTCCGCGAAACGATCGGCACGGCCATCCAGGTGAACCTGTCGATGGCCACCATCGAAGAGTCGGAAACCACCAAGCGCCTGGCCGCCTGGGCCGGCATCTTCGCCGTGGCCACGGCCTTTGCCGGCATCTGGGGCATGAACTTCGCCAACATGCCCGAATTGCAATGGCGCTGGGGCTACCCCGCGGCGCTGGGCCTCATCGCCGCGACATGCACGGTGCTGTACTGGCGTTTCAGGCGCGCGGGCTGGTTGTGATTTTGACAAGGCGGTGACGCGTCAACGCGACGCCCATCGGGGTTAATTGGCGACGGCGGGATCAACATCTGACAAACTGAACTTCCAAACTTCCCATTTTAAGGGTATCTCCTCCGCTGATCTGAAGGATCGCCAGGGATTCCCCGACATGGGAACCCTGAACGATCATCATTAAATTCCTCATGTGCCCTGCAAAGGCACGTTCAAAAATCCATTGAAACAAGGAAAAAACATGAAAGTTCTGAACACCCAGGAAGTGTCCCAAGTCAGCGGCGGCGAAAGCCTCATCGACGCGATCCACCGCGCCGAGTACAACTCTTACGGCGTGCCCCTGATCAACGCTGGCATCTTCGCGATCAATTTGTTCTCGACCACGAAGATCCCTTACGTGACGAAGAAGGCTGCTCCCTGAGCCGCTTGAAGGTTTGACAAGCCCGCCCGGCCACGCAGCCAGGCGGGTTTTTTTCATGTCCAGACGCCCGGATCCCGTTCCCTCCATGCCCGTCCTCCGCGATGAACCTCGCGGGCTTGGCCATGCCCGCCCGGCCACGGCGGTCCAACTCGCGCTGGCATTGAGCCTGCTGCTCACCTCGCTGCCAACCCTGGCCTCGGGCGCCTTGGCATTGCACTGGGCCACATCCCTGGGCATGCAGCAGGATCCCCTGCCTGCCGCCTCGCGCGACGCTTCAATGCCAGCGCCAGCCGCGGGCCAGCAAGCCGGCAAGGGCCCCACACCCTGGCCCCTGATGCTGCTGGCGGCCGACCAGCAAGCGGCTTCCAACCGCGCCTTTGACGCTGGTGCACGGGCCGCGCAGGCCATGAGCCAACAAGCCTGGGCCACCGCCTGGATGCCCCGGGCCGATGCCAGCGCCAGTGCCAGCCGACGCCACCAGCAGATCAACGAGACCACGGTGAACACCCCCGCCACCGCTTTGTCCATGTCGGCCACCTGGCCGTTGTGGCGCGCCGCCGAGCAGGCCAACGCCCGGGCCCAGGCCGCCCAGGCCGACCAGGCGCAATGGCAGGCTAGAGGCAACCGGGCCAACGTGGCCCGCGAACTCAGCGTGGCCTACCTGAGCGCCATCGAAGCGGCCGAACAGCGGCGCCTCACCCTGGCTCAGCAAGACTTGCTGCAAGCACAATGGCGCATCAACGACCGGCGCCTGCAAGCTGGTGCCGGCACCATCCTGGACGTGCTGGAAACACGCACCCGCATCGACCAGACCCGCGCCGCCGTGCAAGAACTGGACACGCGGCTGGCCACGCAGCACCTCACCCTGGAGCGGCTCAGCGGCCAGACCGTGGTGCTGCCCGCCGGCCTGCGAGGTGAGGAGACCCATTGGCCCGCCGTGGTGACCACGCTGGAAGAAGCACTGCTGCTGGCCCCCAGCCGCCATCCACCCTTGCGCGACGCCCTCGCCCAGATCACCACGGCCACGGCCACCGACCAGGCTCGCACCGCCGAGCGCTGGCAACCCACCGTGGACGCCGTGGCCAGCGCCAGCCTGGTCCGGGAAGTGCCCCAGCTGGACGGCTTCAGCCAGCGCCAGACCACCCGGGAACGCGCCATCGGCGTGCAGTTGAACTGGGCCTTGTTCACGGGCGGTGTGCAGCAGGGCCGCACGCGTGAATCCGCCGCCCTGCTGATCCAGGCCCAGGCCCGGCGTGATGAAGCGCAAGCCCAGGTCGAAGCCGCCCTGCGCGATGCCTACCAGACCTTGTCGCAGGCCCGGCAGGTGATCACGCTGCAGCGCCAGGTCGAGCAAACCGCTTCGGCCACGTACGAGGCGCTGCGCAAGGCCTTTGTGGCCGGCCTGCGCACCAACCTGGACCTACTCAACGCCCAGCAGCAGATCTACACCGCCAGGCAAAGCCTGGTCACCGCGCGCATCCATGCCCTGTCGGCCCAAGTGAACATCCTGGCCTTGCTGGACCAGTTGGACGCCGACCATGTCGCGCCGCTGACACCCCTGTTCGACACAGCCCCCTTGCCCTTGCTGGCAGAGAGCACGCCATGAGCCCCCCCGCCCAATCCCTGTTCCGCCAGGAGGTTCTGGACGCGCGTTCAGACACCTCATCCGGCCCCTCCATCGACATCCGCCCGGTGGGCGCTGGCCGCCTCACTTTCTTCTTCCTGTGCCTGGCCGCGCTCGTGCTGGCGGTGCTGGTCTTCGGCCACTACACCAAGAAGGAGCGCGTGCAGGGCGTGGTGCAACCCCGCGATGGCGTGGCCATGGTGGTGCCCCTGGAGCCCGGCATCGTGCAGCGTGTGCTGGTCACCGAAGGCCAGGCCGTGAAGGCCGGCGACGTGATCGCCGAGATCAGCAACGAGCGCTTCAGCGACGCGGGCAGCACGCAAGCGCTGTTGCAGCAGAACCTGGAAAGCCAGCGCAGCCAGATGCGCAATCAGGCCGAGGGCCAGGCCCAGGCGAGCACCGCCTCCCTGGCCGCGCTGGAGCAGCGCGTGGCCCAAAGCCGCCGCGACCTCTTGACCCTGGCCGAGGAAATCAAGCTGCAAGAACAGCAGATTGCATCGGCCCGCAAGCTGGTGGACCAGTTCAAGCCCCTGCTGGACGAACGCATCATCTCCGACCTGCAGTACGAGCAGCAACGCCAACTGCTGCTGGACCAGACCGCGCGTTTGCAAACACTCAAGCGCCAGCGCAGCGCGGCCGAGGCCGACCTGGCTTCATCACAGGATGAGCGCCAACGCCTGCAAGCCCAGCACCGCATCGACCAGGCTGGCCTGGACCGCGACCTGCTGGGCTTGCAACAAGAAGAGGTGCAGCGCCATGGCGCCAGGCGCGTTCTGCTGAAGGCCCCGGTCGATGGCGTGGTGTCGGGCTTGTTGGCCACACCGGGCCAAAGCGTCAACGCCAACGTCACACTGGCTTCCATCGTGCCGACGCGCTCGGCCTTGGAGGCCACCCTTTACCTGCCGAGCACGTCGGTCGGCTTCATCAAGGCGGGCCAGCGCGTGCGCATCAGCTATGACGCCTTTCCCTATCAGCGCTTCGGGCAGTACCAAGGCACGGTGCGCAGCGTCTCGCAAACCGACGTGCCCCTGGCCAGCGGCAATGGTGGCACCGACCGGCGCGCGGTCTTCATCGTGCGCGTGGCCCTGGACCAGGCCAAGGTGCGCGCTTATGGCACCGACATCGCCCTGAGGCCGGGCCACACGCTCACGGCCGACATCGAGATCGACAGGCGCCGCCTGGTCCGCTGGATGCTCGACCCCCTCTTCGCCTTCAGCGGAAAACTGTGATGCGCACCAACCTTCTTTCCCTGTGGCCGCGCAAACAAGCACCGCTGATCCTGCAATCGGAAGCGGCCGAGTGCGGCCTGGCCTGCCTGGCCATGATCGCCAGCGCCCATGGCCACGAGACCGACCTGCTGACCTTGCGGCGCCGCTTCGAGCTGTCATCGCGTGGTGCCACGCTGGCCCGCCTGATGAACATCGCCGAGCACCTGGGCTTTGCCAACCGGGCCGTGCGCCTGGAGATGGACGAGCTGCCGCAGCTGCAGACCCCCTGCCTGCTGCACTGGAACCTGAACCACTTCGTGGTGCTGACCAAGGCCGACTCGCAACGCATCACCATCCTCGACCCCGCCCTGGGCGAGCGCACCCTCACCCTCAAGGAAGCCAGCCCGCACTTCACCGGCGTGGCGTTGGAGCTGTCGCCCAGCACCAGCTTCGAGAAGAAACAAGAGAAGACACCCTTCGACCTGCGCCTCTTGTTCACCGGCCAGCGCGGCCTGTGGCGCGCCTTCGGTCAGATGGCGCTTCTTTCCATCGTGCTGGAGGTGTTCGGCATCCTCATGCCCATGCTCAGCCAGTGGATCATCGACGACGTGGTGGTCACGCGCGATGCGCCGCTGCTGGCCGTGCTGGCCATCGGCATCTTCCTGCTGGCGGTGATGTCGCTGGGCACGCGCCTGGTGCGGACCTGGATCGTGCTGGGCGCCAGCCTGTCGTGGCGCGTGTCGTCCAGCGCCAACGTGTTCCGCTACATGCTCAAGCTGCCGCTGGCCTATTTTGACAAGCGCCACACGGGCGATGTGCTGTCGCGCTTCGGCTCGGTCCACACCATCCAGGACACCATCACCAACCACCTGGTCGAGGTGGTGCTCGATGGCGCGGTCAGCCTGATCACGCTGGGCCTGATGTTCTTCTACAGCCCCACGATGGCCATGGTGGTGCTGGCCGTGGCCGTGCTGCAGACCATCGTGCGCTTTGCCGTCTTCAAGCCCTACCGGCAAGCGACCGAAGAGACCATCGTGCGTGAAGCCAACGCGCAGACCTACCTGCTGGAGACCCTGCGCGGCGTGGCCGCCATCAAGTTCTTCGCCAAGCCGGGCTGGCGCGTGGGCGGCTGGATGAACCAGCAGGTGGCCATGGTCAACGCCTCGGTCAAGCAGCAGCGCATCAGCCTGCTGTACCAGGGCGTCAACGGCCTGATCAGCGCGGTCGAGCAATCGCTGGTGATCTACCTGGCCGCACGCATGATCCTGGACGAGCAGTTCTCCATCGGCATGCTGGTGGCCTTTCTGGCCTACAAGAGCCAGTTCCTGCAGCGGGCCTCCGAGCTGCTGGAGCGGGTCATCAACCTGCGCCTGTTGAAACTGCAAGGCGAGCGCCTGGCCGACATCGTGCTGACCGAGCCCGAACCGCCCTCGCCTGCCCAGGCTGAAGCGTCTTTGAAGACCGATGGCCCGATGACCTTGTCACTGCGCAACGTCACCTTCCGCTACGCGATGGGTGAAGCGCCGGTGCTGGACGACATCAGCATGACCCTGCACAGTGGCCAGGCCATCGCGGTGGTGGGCCCGTCAGGCTGCGGCAAGTCCACCTTGCTGAAGGTGCTGTCGGGCCAGGTCACGCCTGAATCGGGCGAGGTGCTGGTCAATGGCGTGCCCATCAGCCGCATCGGCTCCGAGGCCTTCCGCTCGGTGCTGGGCACCGTGTTCCAGGACGACCAGTTGTTCACCTGCTCGGTCTACGACAACATCGCCATGAACGACACCGAGGCCACGCCCGAGAAGGTGATGCTCGCCGCCCAGCAAGCCTGCATTCACGAAGACATTCAGCGCATGCCCATGGGCTACCAGACCCTGGTTGGCGGCATGGGGGCCACGTTGTCGGGCGGGCAAAAGCAACGCCTGCTGCTGGCCCGGGCGCTTTACAAGCAGCCTCGCTTCTTGCTGCTGGACGAATACACCAGCCACCTCGATTTCGAGACCGAACGCCATGTGCAAGAGGCCATCAACCACCTGGGCTGTGGCCGGTTCATCATCACGCACCGGCAGCACAGCCTGAGCGAAGGCGACGAGATCCACGTGCTGTCGGGCGGCAAGCTGGTCAAGCTGGTGGAGCAGACCCCGCCAGAAGACGATGAGCCTGACGCCGGTCGCATGAATGTGACGCCACTGCTCACGCCAAAGGCAATGTGACGACGAACACCGAGCCCTCGCCCAGCTTGCTGTCCACGCTGATGGTGCCCTGGTGCGCCTCAACCAGCTGCTGGGTGATGTACAGCCCCAGGCCCAGGCCACGGTGGGCGGCCGGATCGGCCACGCGAACGAACTGCTCGAAGATGCGCCGCTGCGCATCGGGCGCGATGCCGATGCCCCAGTCGCGCACCTCGATGCGCGCCACATCGGACGAGGCCGTGAGGATCACCTCCACCGGCTTGCCTGCACCGTAGCGCATGGCATTGCTCAAGAGGTTGGTGACCACCTGCTCGATGCGGAACTCGTCCCAGAGGCCCGTCACGCCCGGCTGGATGTTCAGGCTGATCACGCTGTCGCTGTCCAGCCTGGGGAAGTCGCCCACCAGGCGCTCCAGCAAACGCGACAGGTCGGTGGTGGAGGGGCGGATGGACAGCTTGCCATTGCGGATGCGCGACACATCCAGCATGTCCTCGATCAGGCGCGTCATGCTCTGTGATTGGCGCCGGTACTTGGCGAACATGCCCGACAGCTGCTGGGGCCCGAAGAAGTCCGCATTGCCTTTCTCAAGGTGCTTCTGGCGCACCTGAATGTCGATGGACAAGGCGCTCAAGGGTGTGCGCAATTCATGCGCCACCAGCGACATGAAGTCGTCGCGCATCCGCAAGGCATTCTGCAACTCCTCCTTGGTGGCCTGCAGCTCGGTCAACAGCGCTTGCTGCTGGCGGCGGCTTTCTTCCAGCGCTTCAACCTGGCGCTGCACCTGCTGGCGCTGGCGGTGCAGGTCCACGAACACGCTGACCTTGCTCTTCACGGCAAAACTGTCCAGAGGCTTGTACAGAAAATCGACCGCACCGTTTTCGTATCCCTTGAAGGCGTGGTTGCGGTCGCGGTTGGCCGCCGTCACGAACACGATGGGGATGTGGCGGGTCTTCTCGGTGCCACGCATCAGCTCGGCCAACTCGAAGCCCGTCATGCCGGGCATCTGCACATCCAGGATCGCCAGCGCGAACTCGTGTTCCAGCAACAGCCCCAAGGCTTCTTCGCCGGACGAGGCCTGGTAAACCAAGTGGTCTTCATGCTGGATCAGGGACTTGAGCGCCAGCAGGTTTTCCGGCAAGTCGTCCACGATCAGCAGCTTGGTGCGGTCGTCGGTCATGATTTTTCTCGTCCCAGTTTAAGCAGCAATGCGTGGATGTCGCTCAGCGACAGGATCAGGTCGGGCGCCTGCTTTCGGATGGCGGCCAGGGGCATGGTGTCGGATTGCGCCTGATCGGGGTTCTGCACCACCGTCCAGCCGCCACGCGCCTTGATGTGCGCCATGCCTTGCGCGCCATCGTGGTTGGCGCCAGTCAGCAAGATGCCGACCAGGCCCAGGCCGTAGGCATCGGCCGCTGAACTCATCAGCACATCTATGGAGGGCCGCGAGTAATTGACCGGCTCTTCGCCACTGAGCGAGAGGGTGAGGTCGCCCTCGACCGACAGGTGGTAGCCGGTGGGCGCCACGTACACCGCGCCGGGCTCGATGGGTTGCTTGTCCATCGCCTCGTGCACGGGGATCTCCAGCCGGTAGGCCAGGATCTCGGGCAGGCGGCTGGGCCGGTCTTCGGGCAGGTGCAGCACCACCAGGATGGGCAAGCTGAACGAAGCGGGCAAGCCCACCAGCACCTTCATCAAGGCATCGACGCCGCCCGCCGACGCACCAATGGCCACGGCCCGGATGGCCGGCGACTCGGGATCGAATGATGGGCTGGGGTGCGGCGTCATGGTGGCGCTCCTCAACGCTTGCGGAACAGGCGCTCGGCCTTGACCACGGGCTCGAACCGGTCGGCGAACGCTGAAAAATCCAGGCTCTCTTTCGACCCCAGGCCCAGGAAGCCCCGGTGGCACAGCGACTCGTGGAACAGGCCCAGGGCCCGGTCCTGCAGATTGCGCTTGAAATAGATCAGCACATTGCGGCAGCACACCAGGTGCATCTCCGAGAACACGTGGTCTGTGGCCAGGCTGTGGTCGGCAAAGGTGATGTTGTCGGTCAGCGTGCGGTCAAAGCGCACGGCGTTGTAGGCCGCCGTGTAGTAATCGGAAAAAGCCGCCGTACCGCCCGCCGCCTGGTAATTGGCGGTGAAGGCTTGCACATTGGCCAACTGGAAAATGCCCTGGCGCGCTTTCTCGAGCGAGGCCGGGTTGATGTCGGTGGCATAGACCATGGTGCGCTCGAGCAGGCCTTCCTCGCGCAACAGGATGGCCATGGAGTAGACCTCTTCGCCCGTGCTGCACCCGGCGATCCACACCTTCAGAGACGGGTAGGTGCGCAACACCGGCATGACATGCTGGCGCAAGGCCAGGAAGTAGCTGGGATCGCGGAACATCTCGCTGAAGGGGATGGTCAGGATGTCCAGCAGCTTCTGGAAGGCCGTCGGGTCGTGCAGCACCTTGGATTGCAAGGTGGAGATGGTGTCGCACTCCAACTGCTGCAAGGCATACAGCACACGGCGCTTTTGCGACGACCCGGAGTAGTCGCGAAAGTCATGGCTGTACTTGGCGTAGATCGCCTCCATCAGCAAACGCAGTTCAAGGTCGACGTGCGGCATGGTGGGTCAAAGCCTTTGCATGGCGGGCATCCAGACCCGCAAGAGCGAGAACAGGCGTTCCAGCTCCACCGGCTTGGCCAGGTAGTCGTTGATGCCCGCGCGGCGGCATTGCTCCTGGTCATCCTTCATGGCCTTGGCCGTGATCGCGATGACGGGCAGCTTGGCGAACGCGGGGTTGGCCCGCAGGCGGCGCGTGGCCTCCAGACCATCCATGCCGGGCATCATGATGTCCATCAGCACCAGGTCGATGTCGCCCACTTCGTCCAGCTTGGCCAGGGCTTCGAAGCCATTGCGGCCCACCTCGACCAGCAGGCCGCGCTGCTCCAGGGCACTGGTCAGGGCGAATATGTTGCGCACATCGTCATCGACCAGCAGCACCTTGCGGCCTTCCAGCACCTTGTCGCGGTTGCGCGCGGTCTTGAGCATGGTCTGGCGTTCGGCCGACAGCTGCGACTCGACGGTGTGCAGGAACAGCGTCACTTCATCGAGCAGACGCTCGGGCGAACGCGCTCCCTTGATGATGATGGAGCGCGAATACTTGTTCAGCTCGGTCTCCTCCTGGCGGGTCAGGTTGCGGCCGGTGTAGACGATGACGGGCGGGAAGGAGCAGATGTCCTCGCGCGTCATGCGCTCCAGCAACTCGCTGCCATCCATGTCCGGCAGTTTCAGGTCGATGACCATGCAGTCGAACACCGTCTCGCGCAGCAGGTCCAGGGCCTGCTCGCCGCGCTCGACGGCCGCGATCTCGATGTCGTCGTCGCCGATCAGGTGCACGATGCTGTCGCGCTGACGGGCATCGTCTTCCACCACCAGCACGCGCTTGACCTTCTTGGCGCTTTTTTCTTCCAGCTTGTTGAAGACCTCTTTCAAGGCTTCACGTGTGGTGGGCTTCATGGCGAACCCGATGGCCCCCATGTGCAGCGCCACCTCGCTGACATCCTCGGCGGCCACGATGTGCACTGGGATGTGGCGCGTCTGCGGGTGGTCCTTGAGCTGCTGCAACACCGCCAGGCCCGAGTCGTCTGGCAGGCGGATGTCCAGCAAGATGGCGTGGGGCAGGTGCCGCGTGGCCAGCTCGAATCCTTCGGCCGCGCCGTGGGCCACCAGGCACTGGTAATTCATCTCGTGGGCCAGGTCGAACAGGATGGCGGCGAATTGGGGATCGTCCTCGATGACCAGCACCAGGCGCGCTGCCGCCGAGATGGCCTGCCGGTCGTCGGCAAAGCTTGGGATGGTCTCGCTCTCGGGCGGAGGGTTGGCCACGACAGGGGCAGCCGGCAGCGCGCGCGCGCTGGCAGGCGCGGGGCGCGGGGTGGGCGCGGGCGGCGGCGTGGTGTCGGCGCCGCTGGTGTCCACCCACCGCTGCGGCAGGTCCAGCGTGAAGGTGCTGCCCCGCCCGGGCTCGCTGTCCACGTAGATGGCGCCGCCCAGCAAGCCCGCCAGTTCGCGTGAGATGGACAAGCCCAGGCCCGTGCCACCGTACTGCCGGTTGATGGTGCCATCGGCCTGGCGGAAGGCTTCGAAGATGACCTCTTGCTGTTCCGGTGCGATGCCAATGCCCGAGTCCGACACGGCAAAGGCCAGGCGGCCATCGGCACGGCCCTGCACCGTCATCGAGATCTTGCCCTTGTCGGTGAACTTGATGGCGTTGGACAACAGGTTCTTGAGGATCTGCTCGACCCGCTGGCGGTCGGTGAAGATCGACACGGGCGCATCGGCCGCCACCTGGATGTCGAACGCCAGGTGCTTGTCGTCGGCCAGCGGCGTGAAGGTCATGCGCAAGGACTCCACCAGGCTGTTCAACGACACCGCCTGAGGCGTCAGCTCCAGCTTGCCAGCTTCGACCTTGGAAATGTCCAGGATGTCATTGATCAGCGTGAGCAGGTCATTGCCCGCGCCATAGATGGTCTTGGCGAACTTGATCTGCTCTTCGTTGAGGTTGCCCGCCTTGTTGTCCCACAAGAGCTTGGCCAGGATCAGCGAGCTGTTCAGCGGCGTGCGCAACTCATGCGACATGTTGGCCAGGAATTCGGACTTGTAGCGGCTGGCTCGCTGCAGCTCGTCAGCCCGGTTCTCGAGTTCGCTCTGCGCCTGCTTGAGGGCTTCGTTCTTCCGATCGACCAGCAGGGCCTGCTCGGTCAGCTGCACATTGATCTGCTCGAGCTCGGCCTGCTGGTGCTCCAGGTTGGTCTGCGATTCATTCAGCACCCTCGACTGCTCTTCCAGCTCTTCGTTGGCGGTGCGCAGCTCTTCCTGCTGGGTCTGCAGCTCTTCATTGAGCTGATGCGTTTCTTCGAGCGCATCCTGCAGTCGCTGCCGGTACTGCGCCGCCTCGACCGAGGCCCCGACGTTGGTGGCCAGGATGCGCAGCAGCTCCAGATCCCGCTCCACCACGGGCCGCATGAAGCCCAGCTCGATCACGCCATTGACCTGCCCATCGTTGCTGATGGGCAGCAGCACCACGTCGGTGGGGGCGCCCGTGCTCAGGCCCGTGGTGACCTGGAAGTGGTGATCGGGCACCTGCGGAATATGCTTGAGCTGCCCATCCTTGGCCACTTGACCCACCAGGCCGTGGTCAAGGTCAAGGCTTTGCTCTTGCGCTTCCAGCTCTTTGCTGAAACCATAGGTCCCCACGCGGTGCAGCTTGCCCGCGGCGTTTCGCACGTACAAGGCGGCCACGGCCACGCCCAGGTAGCCGGCCATGAACTCCAGCACCTGGCGGCTGAGCACCGGCAAGGCCAGCTGCCCCAGCAGGCGCTCGGCCAACTGGGTCTGGCCGATGCGAAACCACGCCTTCTCTTGCAAAGCCTTGGTGCTGAGCACATGCTGGCGCAGCGCATCGCCGTAGTTCTCGGACAGGGTCATGATCTGACGACGCCCACTCAGCGCGATGAGCCCGCTCAGGATCAGCACCAGGCTCACGTACGACACAATCACCCAAAAGGTGGTGCTGCGCGCGATTTCATTGCGCTCTTGCAGGAGCTTGTCTTCCTCGTTGAGGAAGTCGCGCACTTCACGGCGGATTTCGTCGAACAGCTGCTTGCCAGTTTCCGCCCGGATGATGCTCAAGTAGTCGCCCTGGCTTCGCCGCAGCTCGATGATGCGCTGGGCAAACTCGTCCCATTGCCTTTGCAGTGCCTCGATGCGGTTGAGCCGGTCCAGCTGATGCTGGTTGTCTTGCACCAGCGCTTTCAAGCTCGCCAGCTCGGAGGCCATCTTGGGCTTGGCCAGGTTGTAGGGCGACAGGAACTTGTCCTCGCCCGTGAGCAGGAAGCCGCGTGTGCCGGTCTCCTGGTCCACGATCACCGTTTTCAGCTCGTTGGCATTGCCGATGACGCGCTGTGTGTGCTCGACCCAATTGAGCTGCGAGAGCAGGAAAAAGATCAACCCGATGAACACCATGGCGCTGAACGCGCCTACAGCCAGGGGCAAGGCAAGGTGCCGCTTCAGAACACGTTGGAAATGCGCTGTCTCAAGGGAAGTCTTTTCGGGCATCTGGGAATCCGAGTGAAAGGCAAGAGGAAGGCCTTGGAATTGTCGGACAGTTGCGGCCATTCCTGGCGTCCTGAGTGCAAGACGCGGCAATGTCCTACAAGATCCGGGGCGGCTGTCCGGTGGTCGCCCGACCCATCGTGCGCCACAGTGGAGTGCAGTCACGAGGTCAGGTCAATGGCGAGGCGATCACCACAATCCATCTGGAGCCGCTCCTTCCAGCGGGCGGTCGGCGCCCTCACCCAGCGCACGGTCAAGGCCGGGAGTCAGGCCTTGAAGCGGTCGCTGCGCCCCACCGCCAAGGCCAAGGCACCACGCGGCCAAGCGCAGGGCGACTGGATCCCCGGGGTGGCGCTGTCGCCCATGGGCGCGCGCCGCTACCATCTGTTCAAACCGCACGGCGTTCAATTGCATGAACGCCTGCCCTTGCTGGTGATGCTGCATGGCTGCGGCCAGGATGCCGAATCGTTCGCGCTCAGCACGCGCATGAACCGCCTGGCCGCGCGTGAACGCTTCCTGGTGCTGTACCCCGAGCAGGACCGCCGGGCCAACCCCCAAGGCTGCTGGAACTGGTACGGCACGCGCACCAAAGTGGCCTATGGCGAGGCGGCCATCCTGATGGCGGCCGTGCAGCAAGTGCGCTTGCTCTACCCGGTGGACCCCGAGCGCATGGCCATCGCGGGCATGTCGGCGGGAGCGAGCATGGCCGCCCTGATGGTGACGCGTTACCCCGATCAGTTCAAGGCCGTGGCCATGCACTCGGGCGTGCCGCCCGGGGCGGCCGAATCCTCGGTGTCGGCGCTGGCCGCGATGCGGGGCCGGGGCGCCACGCAGGCCTTGTCCACCCACACCCACTGGCCCGCGCTGCTGGTCATCCACGGCGACCGCGATGCCATCGTGGCGGCCAGCAATGGCCAGGCGGCCGCCAAGCTGTGGGCCGAGGCGGCTGGGCCCCACGTGGAGAAAAGCCGCCAGGTCAGCCGGGGACGACGCCACCCCATGACGGTCACCGACTTCAAGGTGCGTGGCGGCCGCACTGTGGCCACGCTGTGCAGCATCGGCGGCCTGGCACACGCGTGGAGCGGAGGCCATGCACGGCAGGCCTACAGCGATGCCCAAGGGCCGGATGCCTCTCGCATGATCTGGTCATTCGTGGCCAAACAGTTTGCAGGCACGCCGTTTGCCAACGCCTGACAGATCAGTTTTTTCCTTGACCACCATGACAAAGTCTTACCACCATTCCAAACGGCCGCGCCAACGCCCCCAACCCCTCAGCGATGACCAGTACCTCGCCAGCAGCCTGGCCCTGGTGGCCCAGCTCTCGCGACGCGTTCGCGGGGGCCCCCCGCTCCGCCGTGCCGAGCGCACATCATGAGCATCACGCCACGGTTGTTCAACGTCGACTGCAAGCTGTCTTACAAACTGGCCCAGACCACCGACTTCGTGTTCCAGATCCACGTGCTGGAGGGGGCTGACCAACACATCCAGTCTGAATCTTTCAAGATCACGCCCAGCGCCCACTACCGGATCTATGAAGACCCGCATGCGGGTCAACGCTTCCTGCGCGTGCAGGCCAAGGCCGGCACGCTGACCTTGCGCTACAGGGCCAAGGTGGCGGTCAGCCGGCCGCCTCGCCGGCGCAAGGCCCCCGAGCTGCCCATCGCCGAGTTGCCGGACGAGGTGCTGCACAACCTGATGCCCACGCGGTATTGCGAATCCGACCTGCTGGCCTCGGCCGCGGTCAAGCTGTTTGGCGCCATCCCACCGGGCTGTGCGCGGGTGGAGGCCATCTGCGAATGGATCCATCAGAACATCGAGTACCGCACGGGCTCGACCGACAGCACCAGCACGGCCTGCGACGTGTTCCTGAAGCACGCCGGCGTGTGCCGTGACTTCGCGCACTTGGGCGTGACCTTCTGCCGCGCGCTCAACATCCCGGCGCGGCTGGCCGTGGGCTATGCCATGTTCGACACGCCGCCTCCCGACTTCCACGCCATGTTCGAGGCCTATGTGGGCGGGCGCTGGGAGTTGTTTGACCCGACGCGCATGTCGGAGCCCCGTGACCTGGTGCTGATCGCCACCGGCCGCGACGCCAAGGACGTGGCCTTCGCCACCATCTTTGGCCCTGCTCAAACGCTGGCGATCCTGCCCGAGGTGGAACGGGCTTGAACGCCTGAGCGGGACGTGCCCGCTCAGGGCACGTTGATGGCGGCGTTGTCCTTGGCGGGCTCGATCCCGCCCATCAACTCACCCACCGCCTTGAGCTCGTCCACCCGGTCGCACACGGCCTTGATGGCCATCAGGATGGGCGTGCCCAGCAGCAGGCCCCACACGCCCCACAACCAACCCCAGGCCAGCATGCCCACGAACACCACCACGGTGTTCAGGCGGCTGGTGCGGCTGGTGAGCCAGGGCGTGATCATGTAGCCGGAGATCACGTGCAAGAGCACCGACACACCGGCCACCAGCACGGCCTTGTCGATCGAGCCGAACTGCGTCAGCGCCACGATGGCCGACAACACGCAGATGGCGATCGAGCCCAAGTAGGGGATCAGGTTGAGCACCGCCGCGGCAATGCCCCACACCGCCACGTGCTTGAGGCCAATGGCCCAGAAGGCCAAGCTGGTGGCCAGGCCCACGCCGATGCTGGTGACGATCTGCACCACCAGGTAACGCCGCACCTGTTGCGTGATCTCGTTGAGGGCCTGCACCGTGATCTTGCGTTTGGCGAAGTTCGGCCCGGCGATGTGCGCCAGCTTGCGCCGGAAGATGTCGCCCGAGGCCAGCATGAAGTAGGTGATGAAGCACACGGCCGTGAACTGGCCGATCATCTCCACGATGCTCAAGGTGCCCACCACCACGTAGTCATTGATGTTGAAGGCTGGTTTCTCGATCCGCACGCGGGTGATGCCCGCGCCGCCCGAGGCGTTGACCTGGCTCAACTGCTCGGCCGCCAACTGCAACTGGTTGGCGGCTTTCTGCATCTTGTCCATGTTGCTGTCGGTTTGTGCGTGCGTGCCCCGGATGGCTTTGCGCAAGGTGCGCGCCGCCTCCGGCATCGACTGGATCATGTTGTCGACATCGTCCTGCAAGGTATAGGCCCCTGCGCCAATGGCCGACACCAGCCCCAGCATCAGCACAGCAGCACTCAACGAGCGGGGCAGGCGCCAACGGCACAAGGCGTCCACCACGGGCGTCAAGGCGTAAGTGAACATGATGGACAGCAACAAAGGAACGAACACCGCGCGGGCCCAGTGCAGGGCGAACAACCCCAGCAAGGTGGCGATGACGGCCAGCGAGGCGCTGCGCACATCCACCGGCATGTGCAATAGCACCCGCTCCGGTTCAGAGCTGAACGTTGTTGGAGTTGGTTCGTCGGCTTCGCCAGCAATGCGCATGAATGTCAAAACCTTGTGAACGAGATGGATCATTGGGCCCAGGACTCTGTCCGATATCCAGCAGCGTTCACCGCGAAGCGTTGTCAGCGCTGTCCTACTCAAAGGCGACCCAACGTCGCGCTTGCACCATCCACTTGGATGGTGATAGGATGGCACCATGCCTCCTCTCAGCCCCTCCGCCACCTCCAGCAAACCACTGGATGAAAAAATCACCATCAACGTCGGCGTGGTCGATCTGGGCCAGATCGACCTGCTTGTGCAGGAAGGCTTTTACGCCAACCGCACCGACCTGATCCGCACAGCCATCCGCAACCAGTTGTCCGCGCATGCCGAGGTGGTGCGGCAAGTGGTGGCGCGGAAGATGCTGGTACTGGGCATCCAGCACTTCAGCGCCGATGACCTGCGTGCCGTGCAGGCCGCTGGCCAGACCTTGCAGATCCGCGTGCTGGGCCTGGCCACCATTGCCCCAGACGTCAGCCCCGAACTGGCCTTGGCCACCATCGACTCGTTGACGGTGATGGGCGCCCTGCATGCCAGCGCAGCCGTCAAAGCCGCGCTGGCCGATCGACTGCGCTGAACCGCGCCTTACCCGGACACCACGAATGAATCCTCTTTTCAAACAACTCATGGGCCAGGCCTCACGCCTGACACTGACGGGTGACCTGGGCGCGGCCACCGCGGCCATCCAGGACGCACTGGCCCAACGGACGGCCAAGGCTGACCCCACCGTCATCGATGTGGTGGCACGGGAGGTTCATGGACCTGGCCAGGCACCACCCACCGCACCCGCCGCCGGGCGTTTCTTGCGCGCCACCCACGCAGAGACCATCGGCACGCGCGATTACAAGCTCTACGTGCCGCCCACCTACACCGGGCAGCCCTTGCCACTGGTGGTGATGCTGCACGGCTGCACACAAGACCCGGACGACTTTGCGGCCGGCACCGGCATGAACGACGCGGCCTTGGCCGACGGCTTTTTCGTGCTCTACCCCGCGCAATCGCAGCAGGGCAATCCCCAGCGCTGCTGGAACTGGTTCAAGCACAACCACCAGCAACGCGACCGCGGCGAGCCCGCCCTGATCGCCAACATGACGCGCGAAGTCATGAAGCAATACAACATTGATCCGGGTCAGGTCTATGCCGCGGGCTTGTCGGCTGGCGGCGCCATGGCCGCCATCCTGGGCGAGGCCTATCCGGACCTGTTCATGGCTGTCGGGGTTCACTCCGGCCTGCCCGTGGGCTGCGCCCGGGATGTCAACGGCGCCTTGATGGCCATGAAGAACGGCGCGCCGCGCACGGCCTCCCGCAAGCAGACGACGCCTGCACCCACCATCGTCTTCCATGGCGACCGCGACACCACGGTGCACCCGGTCAATGGTGAGCACGTGGTCGCCACCTTGGCCGCCGGGACGGTGGTGGAACAAGAGCACGTGCGTTCGATCCGTGGCCACGCCTACACGCGCCGCCAGCACCGCGATGCCCACGGCAAGGTGGTGGCCGAGCACTGGGTGGTTCACGGTTCGGCGCACGCCTGGTCGGGCGGCCGCGCGCAGGGCTCTTACACCGACGCGCGGGGGCCGGATGCCACCCGCGAGATGCTGCGCTTCTTCAAGGGCCACGCCCGCCTGGGCCGGCGCTGACACCGGCAGCCTGGGCTGGCCACCTTCAATGCAGGTGGCTCATCAACTTGAGCAGCAAGGCCGTGTCACACGGCTTTTGAAGGTACAGGTCGAAGTCCGACAGCAACTCAGGCCGTGATGAATGATCCAGCGCCGTCAGCGCGACCAGGACCAAATGCCGATTCGGCAAAGTCTGCCGCAATTCGCGCGCGGCCTGGGGCCCGTCCATCACGGGCATGTTGATGTCGAGGATGACCGTGTCGGGCTCAAAGTGCTTGGCCACCTCCACGGCCTGCGCCCCGTTGTAGGCCGTGGCCGTCTGATAACCGGCAGAATCCAGCAGCATGGCCAGACTTTCAGCCCCATCCCGCCAGTCATCCACCACCAAGACCTTGCCCATGACTGCAGCCTGGTTCATAAGTTGCTCCTGATTGAAAATCAGCGGGTTCATTGAACCAGCGTCCACGTTCGGAGCAGGCAAACCGCAGACCTGCTGTGAAAGAATGACCGGAGGCACCGGTCTTGCTGGAGAACAGATGAGCATTCAGGCACGCAACAATGTGCGAACAGTGGGGCGTGGCCCCGCCACCATGGTCTTTGGCCATGGCTTCGGCTGCGATCAACACATGTGGCGCCTGCTGGCACCCCAATT
Organism: Aquabacterium sp. CECT 9606; assembly: GCF_918741295.1. Classification (GTDB taxonomy): domain Bacteria; phylum Pseudomonadota; class Gammaproteobacteria; order Burkholderiales; family Burkholderiaceae_C; genus Aquabacterium. The sequence continues at coordinate 514,866 of NZ_CAKKNB010000002.1, read as the reverse complement.
CGAAGGCCGATTCAAGACCGTGCTGTTCGACCTGGTGGGCAGTGGCCGCTCCGACCTGTCGGCCTACGACACCGACAAGTACGGCACCTTGCAGGGCCATGCGGCCGACCTGATCGAGGTCATCGACGAGTTCGCCGAAGGCCCCGTGGTCTTCGTCGGCCATTCAGTGAGCGCATGCATTGGCATGCTGGCGTCCACCACCGCCCCCGAGCGCTTCAAAGCGCAGATCATGGTCGGCCCCTCGCCGTGCTACATCAACGATGGCGACTACATCGGCGGCTTCACCCGCCCCGACATCGACGACTTGCTGAACACCCTGGAGCGCAACTACCTGGGCTGGTCCAGCACCATGGCGCCAGCCATCATGGGCTCGCCCGAACAACCTGAACTGAGCGTGGAGCTGACCAACAGCTTTTGCCGCACCGACCCGGAAATCGCCAAGCATTTCGCCCGCGTCACCTTCCTGTCCGACCACCGGGCCGAACTGAGCCAGGTCACCACGCCGTCGTTGATCCTGCAATGCAGCGACGACATCATCGCGCCCCAGTCCGTGGGCCAGTACATGCACCGCACCATGCCACGCAGCACCCTGCGCATCATCGACAACGTGGGGCATTGCCCGCACTTGAGCGCGCCCAGCGCCAGCGCCGACGCCATGGGCGAGTTTTTGCGGCAGCTGGAGAGCTAGTCGATGCCCGCCAGCCCGTCGCCGATGCTGCCCAGCGCAGAGACGCTCTTCGAGCAAGCCGCTTCGGGCCTGTTGCTGACGAACCCCGATGGCACGATCTTGCGCGCCAACGCCACCTTCTGCCGGTGGATTGGCCAGGACGCCGACGACCTGGTGGGCCAGCGCCGGGTGCAGGAACTGTTCACCATGGGCGGGCGCGTTTTCTACCAGACGCACTGGTTGCCCTTGCTCCAAATCCAGGGCTCGGTGGCCGAAGTCAAGCTGGACATGGTGCACCGCGATGGCAGCCACGTCCCGATGCTGCTCAACGCCATCCGCCGGCAACACGGCGACACCACCTACCATGAGCTGGCTGTCATCGTGGTCCGCGACCGCCACAAGTACGAGGACGAACTGGTCCAGGCTCGCAAGAACGCCGAGGCCGCACTGGCCGCTCAACACGAGGCCCAAAGGGCCTTGCAGGAAACGGCCGATGTGTTGGGCCTGGCCATGCGTGGCGGCCAGATGGGCGCCTGGTCACGCAACCTGAGCACCAACCAGGTCTGGTGGAGCAGCCAGCTCGAAGTCCTCATGGGCCTGCCCACCGACGGTTTCGCCAGCACAGAAGCCGACTTCTTCGACTTCGTGCACGAAGACGATCTGCTGAAAGTTCGCCAGGTGGTCGACCAGGCCATCAGGCTGGGCACAGACTACAGCGTCGAGTTCCGTTTTCGCCATGCTGGCGGACAGTGGCGCTGGATGGAAGGCCGAGGGCGCGCAGCTTACGATGCCCAGGGCAAACCGACCACCCTGTACGGCCTGGGCATTGACATCACCGAGCGCAAGCATTCGGAAGACCAGTGGCAGGAGATCAGCGAGCGGCTGGCACAAGCCGACCGCCGCAAGGACGAGTTCCTGGCCACCCTGGCCCACGAGTTGCGCAACCCCTTGGCGCCCATGCGCAATGTGGTCGAGTTGCTCAAACGCCAGGCCCTGAACGCCAACCAATTGCGCTGGACACGCGAAGTGCTGGAGCGCCAGTTGCAGCACATGACCCACCTGGTGGACGACTTGCTCGAGGTCTCGCGCATCACCCAGGGCAAGCTGGAGCTGCGCCGACAACCCGTGGAACTGGTCCAAGCGGTGAACAGCGCGCTCGAAGCCGCCACGCCCCTGGTGCAAGCAGCCGGCCATGAGTTGACCGTGGACCTGCCCGAGCAACCCATCCTGCTGGACGCCGACCCCACGCGGCTCACGCAGATCATCCTGAACCTGCTCAACAATGCCACCAAGTACACCCCGCCCGGTGGCCGCATCTGGCTGGGCATCCAACAAGCGGATGAGCGCGCGACCGTGACCGTGCGCGATTCGGGGCTGGGCATCCCCCGCGAGCAGCTGACCAACATCTTCGAAATGTTTTCGCAACTGACACCGGCCTTGGACCGCTCACAGGGTGGCCTGGGCATTGGCCTGGCCTTGGTGCGCGGCCTCGTCGAGCTGCACGGCGGCACAGTGGCAGCGCACAGCGACGGGCCCGGCATGGGCAGTGAATTCATCGTCACACTGCCCTTGGCTCAGGGCACCAGCACCCTGCCCATGAAGGCGGACAAGCCGGACGACGATGCCAGCCGCGCCAAGCGCATCCTGGTGGTGGATGACAACGAGGATGCCGCAGAAAGCCTGGAGATGCTCCTCGGCCTGCAAGGGCACGAGGTGCGCAGCGCGGGCGACGGCATGGCGGCCTTGCGCCTGGCCGGCGAGTTCCTGCCCGAGCTGACCTTGCTGGACATCGGCCTGCCCAAGCTCAACGGCTACGAGGTGGCCAAACTGATCCGACAACAACCTTGGGGCGCGAACATGCTGCTCGTGGCCGTGACCGGCTGGGGCCAGGCCCAGGACAAGCAGGCCGCGGATGCCGCCGGCTTTGACAGGCACCTGACCAAGCCCGTGAACCCCGAGGATCTGAGGTCCATCTTGAGTGGCATGGCATGAACGCGCGGCGCTGGACCCAGGTCATCGCCTGCGCGCTGGCAGGCTGCCTGAACACGGCACACGCCCAGCCCGCGCCGCCTTGCGAGGTGGCCAAACCTGTGGTGTTCGCGGGCCTGGATTGGGCGTCGAACGCCTTCCACACCGCGGTGGCCCAACGCATCATCCGCGATGGCTACGGCTGTCAGGTCGACACCGTGCCCGGCAGCACCGTGGCCTTGATCAATGGCGTGGCCCGGGGCGAGCTGCACGTGGTGATGGAGGTCTGGAAGGCCAACACCCCGCCCAGCTGGACCACCGCGCTGGCGTCCGGCAAGGTGCTGGAAGCCGGCGTGAATTTCGCCGACGCCACGCAGGGCTGGTACGTGCCACGCTACCTGGTTGAAGGCCCGGCGGCCCTCGCGCCCGGCCTCAAGTCGGTGACCGACCTGCCGCGTTTCAAGGCCCTGTTCAAAGACCCGGAAGACCCGGGCAAAGGCCGCTTCTACAACTGCCCCGCTGGCTGGCAGTGCGAGCTGTTCAACACCAAGAAGCTCGCGGCCTACGGGCTGGATGCCAGCTACAGCAACTTCCGGCCGGGCACCGGGGCCGCGCTGGACGCGGCCATCACCGCCAGCCTCAAACGCAAACGCCCCATCCTGTTTTATTACTGGGGGCCCTCGTGGCTGCTGGGCCAGTGGGGCAAGGAGCTGGTGATGCTCCGCGAGCCCGCCTTTGAAGCGGCCACCTGGCAAGCCTTTGAACAGGCCACCGATCCCCGCGTGGTCAAGGCGGCCACGGCTTACCCGGCGGTGCAGGTGGTGGTGGGCGTCAGCAAGACCTTTGCCGACCGGGCGCCCAATCTGTACGCGTTTCTAAAGCGGTATCACACGTCCGCCCCGCTGGTCTCGCAAGCCTTGGCCGGCATGCAGGCCAGCCAAGGCACGGCCGACGAAGCCGCCCGGCAATTCCTGCGGACCCATGAAGAAGTCTGGGGCTCTTGGGTTACGCCAGTGGTGGCAGCCCGCGTCAAGGCTGGCTTGTGAACCAAGCCTTCACCCTGCCCGCCTTTCCGGATTGGGGCACGCCTTTGCGCGACGGCGCCAACGCCTTCATCGACCAGTTGGTGACCCGGCATGGCGAGCAGTTCGAAGCCGTGTCGCAAGCCTTGCTGAACGTGCTGGTGCCATTGGAACAGGCCTTGCGCGGCGCCCCGGCCTGGTCCGTGATGCTGGCCCTGGCCGCGCTGGCCTGGTGGCTGAGCCGGCGCTGGACCTTCGCGTTGGCCGTGAGTACGGGCTTGTGGTTCATCGGAGCGCTGGGCCAATGGGACCAAGCCATGCAGTCGATCGCCTTGGTTCTGGTTGCGGTGCTGCTGGCCCTGGTGCTGGGCCTGCCCCTGGGTGTGCTGTGCGCCAGGTCGCGGTGGCTGCGCCGCCTCACCACGCCGCTGCTGGACCTGATGCAGACCATCCCCAGCTTTGTCTACCTGATCCCGGCCGCGATGCTGTTCGGCCTGGGTAAAGTACCCGCCATCCTGGCCACGGTGGTCTATGCCGCGCCACCCCTGGTGCGCCTGACCGACCTGGGGTTGCGCCAGGTGCCGGTTGACGCGGTGGAAGCCGGCCGCGTGCTGGGCGCCACGCGCTGGCAGATCTTGCGCCGCATCCAGTTGCCCATGGCCTGGCCTTCCATCCTGCAAGGCCTCAACCAGACGGCAATGATGTCGCTGGCGATGGTGGTTGTGGCCTCCATGATTGGCGCGCGGGGCGTGGGCGAAACGGTGCTGATCGGCCTGCAGCGCAACGATCCCGGCACAGGCCTGGTGGGTGGCCTGGTCATCGTGGTACTGGCCATCATCCTGGACCGGTGCCTGCAAGCGGGCGGGCAGCGCCGTCGGCCTGGGGCCTGAAGCCCAGCGCCTTCATCGCCGCGCTCAGCGTTTGCTTGTGTGTCCAGTAATCGGCCCACGGGTCGTCCTTCTGGAAAGACAGGCGATCACGCGCCGTGGCGACCGTCCAGTGGGCACCGCTTTTCAGCGTGGGCAACTCGTCCCAGGCCACGGGCATCGAGACACCCAAGCCGGGCCGGGCCCGGGCTGAGAAGGCCACCGCCGTGGTTGCGCCATGGCCATTGCGCAGGTAGTCCACGAACAGCTTGCCCACCCGGTTGGCCGGCCCGCTCTTGGCCACGAAGCGCGAGGGGATGGTGGTGGCCAGGTGCTGCACGATCACTTTGGAAAAGGCTTTCACCGTGTCAGCCGTCAAGCGCGGCGTCAAAGGCACCACCACGTGCAGGCCCTTGCCCCCACTGGTCTTGAGCCAAGAGGCCAGGCCCAATTCATTGAGGAAAGAATGCACCAGCGTGGCCGCTTCCTGGACATGCGCCCAGGGCGTGCCCTCGCCAGGGTCCAGGTCGAACACCATGCGGTCGGGCTTGTCGATGTTGCGGCTGCGCGAGTTCCAGGTGTGGAACTCGATCACGTTCATCTGCGCGGCGCTCAGCAAGGCGGCCACGCTGGCCACTTCCATCAAGGCCTCGTGGCCAGGCCACAGCGCGGGGTCAAGCTCGCGCACGCCCGCGATGCCAATGGTGCCGCCGTGCTTCTGAAAGAAGAGCTGGCCACCCACGCCCTCGGGCCCGCGCACCAGCGAGCAGGGCCGCCCTTTGAGGTGCGGCAGGATCCAGTCGGCCACCGACTCGTAGTAACGCACCAGCTCCAGCTTGGTGGTGCCTGAGGCTTGATCGATGACGCGCTCGCCATGGCTGATCTTGAGCTTGCCCAGGGCAGAAGGGGGTGCGGTCGAAGAAGAAGGCATGGCGGCTGAATCCTCCACAGTTTTGGGCACCTCGCGCACGATGGCCTTCGCGGGCTTGTCGCTTCGCAAGGCTACGTACGAGGCATGCCTGATCTGGCCATCGGCGGTCCACTCGGCGAACTCGACCTCGGCCACCAAGCTGGGCTGGACCCAGCGCTCACTGCCCAACACCCGCCGAGACCAGCGACCCGGTTTGCTCACGCCCGCCTTGAACGGCGGCTGGGGGCTGTGCAGCTTGGCCAGCGCCACCTTCAGCGCTTGCGCCTCTTGCGCGCTCCAGCCAGTGCCCACGCTGCCCACCGACACCAACTCCCCCTGGTCATCGTGCACACCCAGCAGCAGGCTGCCGATCTGCGCGCGGCCATCGCTGCGGTCGGTGTAGCCACACACCACGAACTCCTGACGCTGCTTGCATTTGAGCTTGAGCCAGGTCTCGGACCGGGCAGAGGTGTAAGGCGCGTCTGCCCGTTTGGCGATCACACCCTCCATCTTCAAGCGGCAGGCCGATTGCAGGATCGAGGCCGGGTCTGCTTCGAAGTCGGCGCTGAACCGGATCGGCTCCTGGCCATGGCTGTCGATCAGGTCCTTGAGTTGCCGCCGCCGTTCTGACAGGGGCAAGGGGCGCAAGTCCTGGCCATTCAAGAAGGGCACATCGAACAGAAAGTAGATGATCTTGTCAGCATGCGTGTGGTGGGTGAAGGCACTTTGCAAGGCGTTGAAATTGGGAGCGCCGTCTTCGCCAAGCACCACGATTTCACCATCGAGCCAACCCGATTTGAGGCCCAGGCGCTCGATGCCTTTGACCAGGCGGGGCATCTTGTCGGACCAGTCATGCCCGCCCCGGGTGATGAGGCGGGCCTTGCCGCGCTCAATGCGCGTGAGCAGACGGTAACCATCAAACTTGAGCTCGAACAACCACTGGCCCGTGGCCGGCACACCCGTGGCCAAGGTGGCCAGTTGCGGGGCCAGCATGGCCGGCAACTCAGCCTTGCGCGCTTTTGGCCGGGCCGATGGCGCGGCGGGTGACACGGCCGGTAGCGCGGCCGCGATGGGCTTGCCCACCACGCTGTCAGGCAGTGCGGTCACCACGTCGTAATCGGCCCGTGGCCTGGCAAACTCGTCGCGCTTTTTGAAGAGCAGCCAGGCTTCCTGTCGCTCACCCGGCTTGGCAATCTTCACCAGCTCCCACAGCCCCGCCAGCTTCTGCCCATGCAAGGCGAACACCAGCTTGCCTTGTGCCAGGCCCTTGTGCGGATCACCCACCGGCTCCCAGCGCCCCTTGTCCCACACGATCACGGTGCCCGCGCCATATTGCTTGGGCGGGATGGTCCCTTCGAAATCGCCATACGACAGCGGGTGGTCTTCCACATGGATGGCCATGCGCTTGTCGCTCGGGTCAAAGCTGGGGCCCTTGGGCACGGCCCAGGACACCAGCACGCCGTCCAGCTCCAGCCGGAAGTCGTAGTGCAGGCGCGATGCCGCGTGCTTTTGAATGACGAAGGACCAGCCCTGCTGCACCTTGGTCGCACGCCGCCCACGGGGCTCGGCGGTGATGGCGAAGTCCCGCTTCTCCCAATAGCGTGCCAGGGGCTCGGTCCTCATCGCCGCGGATCCCACACCGGGTAGAACACCAGCGACGGCCGCGGCATGGCGCCCACGCCCTGGTGCCGACCCACGACCACATAGACACGGCCGCCAAATGAGAACTGCACCCGGGATGCATCGACACTGGCCGGGTCAACCGCGTCGAAGTACTGGGCGTCCACGCCATGCATGGCCTGCAACTGGCGCCACAGCAGGTGCTCAAAGAGCAACTCGCTGCCAATGGGGTGGCCCTTGAACAAGGCGGCAAAGCAGGCGCCATGTTCATCGTCCGATTGGGCCAGCTCGTGGGCAAATTCGTACAGGTCGTGGCACACCGCCAAGGCTGATTCGGGCGCGCCCAGCTCGGGGTACAAGCCCATGCGCACCAGCGATCGCCCAGCCACCCGCCGCAGCGGCAGCTCACTGCTCAAGCGCGAGGCCTGGGGATGCAGGTGCAGCGGATTCCAGGGCCGCTGCGCCGATCGATCCGGCACGCGTCCCAGCGCTTGCTGTCGTCCCAGCCGCGCATGCCGGTCAAAGTCCTGGACCGCGGCCAGGAAGTCTTGGGTGGGCAGGGCATGGATCATGGTCGGTCCTGGCGCGCGTCAAGCGTGCTTGCGGGCGGGCGCACGGGCCGCGGCCTTCTTGACGGCAGTTTTCCTGGCTGCGGCTTTCTTGGCCGGTGGATTGGTGGCCGTGGCCTTGCTGTCTGATGCCCCACCCTTGTTCAGGCTGCGTTTGAGCAACTCGGTCAGGTCGATCACATTGCTGCTGGTACCGGTGTCCGCCGATTCCAGCGCCTTGACCTCGCTCAACTCCCCGGCCTGCGCCTTGGTTTCGATCAGGGCCATCACGGCATCGCGAAACTTGTCGCTGTACAGGCCCGGGTCAAAGTTGGCCGACATGTCGTCCACCAATTGTGCGGCCATGCTCAACTCGCGCTCGCTCAGCCCGGCCGCCTTGGCGCCTTCAGCGGGCAGTTTGAGCTCGTCCCACGGGCGGATCTCGGACGGCCACCGTAAGGTGTTCAGCATCAGTGCCGGCCCCACCGGGATCAAGGCCGCCAAGTGCTCCTTGGTCTGGATGACCACGCGGGCAATGCCGATGCGCTTGGAGGCCAGCAGCGTTTCGCGCAGCAGGGCATACACCTTTTCACCTTTGGCGATCGGGGCCAGGTAGTAGGGGCGCTCCAGGTGCACGAACGGGATGTCCTGCGCCCTGACGAACGCCTCGATCTCGATGGTCTGCGTCGTCTTGGGGTAGGCGCGCTTGATCTCGTCATCGCTGAGAACCACGTAGCGGTCATCCTCGACCTTCACGCCCTTGACGATGTTTTCCTTGGTGATCTCCTTGCCCGTGCGCTTGTTGATGCGCTTGTAGCCCACCGGGTCCATCGACCGGCTGTCCAGCCAGTCAAAATCGATGGCATCCTCGCGCGAGGCAGGGTGCAGCGCGACCGGGATGTGGACCAGCCCGAATGAAATGGCGCCTTTCCAGAGACTGTGCGGCATGGCAGGCAAGGCGAAGCCTTGACGGAAGTGGTGGTTCCTGCTGCCAGCAGTTGGCGTGCCCGTGGTGCCTTGATGTCGGTGCCTTGATAATGGGGCTTCACCCATTCCAGTGCCACCCCATGCTTCACAACCTGACGCCGTTCCTGATCCACTGGGGCATCACCGCCCTGTCGCTGTGGGCGGCCAGCCACCTCTTCAAGGGCCTGCGGTTTGACAACACCTCGTCGCTGCTCATATCGGCGCTGTTGCTGGGCTTCGCGAACGCGATCGTCAAGCCGCTGCTGATCTTGCTCACCCTGCCCCTGACCTTGCTCACCTTCGGCCTGTTCCTGCTGGTGATCAACGCCTTGATGATCATGCTGGTGGCCTCGCTGGTCAAAGGCTTCAAGGTCTCCAGCTTCTGGACCGCCTTTTTCGCCAGCATCTTCATTGCCCTGCTGAGCGTGTTCATCGGCTCGTTCATCACCGACGGCAGCCCGGACAACGCCATCCAGATGCCCCAGGGCGCCGGCACCTGGCTTTGAGGACGGCAAAGCCTAGAGGCGGCCCAGAAGCTCCGACTTCTTGGCCGCGAACTCTTCGGCGCTGATGATGCCCTTGGCCTGCAAGGCCGCCAGCTTTTCGATCGTGCCGAAAATATCGGATGGGTCGGCAAGGTTGGGCGTTGGTGGCGCCTCAAAGCGCTGCGGGGCGGTCCGTGGCCCGCCTTCGCCCGACACCACGGGCAGTGAGGCCACGTCGATCAGGCCGTGTTGGCTGGTGAAGCTGATCGAGCCGCTGCCCGATTGCTGCTGAGAGAAGCCCCCGATCTGGTGGTCCAGCGTGTCGTAGACCGTGACGCGCCCGCCTACATCAATCGCCAGGCGCCGGGCCTGCGCGAAGTAGGCATAGCGCACGCCATTCTGGGCACCGGTGCTGTTGGGCCAGCGCAGATCGGCCGGCCACCAGTCGCTGGACGTGCCGGGCACGAACAGGCTGGCCGACTCCTGGTAAGCACCGCCGCCTTGCGACTGCGTGCTGTACCCCTGTTGATGGTGTTGCTGCTGCCCGTGCGCGCCCTGCCCACCCTGGCTTTGCGACTGGAAGCTGCCAGTCCGGATCAGATCGGGTTGGCTGGCGATCAGGTTGGACAGCTCGAAGCACAGCCCGTCAACCCGGCCCTTGAGCTGGTTGTTGAACATGTCGGACACCATGGTCATGCCACCGCGCATCCGCTGGCCATAACCACCAAACTCAGGGTGGTTGAACTGGGCCAGGCCGCCATTGCCATTGATGACCGAGTCGAGCATGCTCAACACCGCGTCGGGGCTGAAGCCGGTGCGGTAAGCGATGTCGTTGATGGCCTGCTGGCCGCTGTGGGAGAGTTCGCGCATGGGCACACCTGCTTGCATTGATCGGGAAAGAGCAGCAATTCGCATGCCGATCACCGCAGGTTAACCCAGCGGCGCCAAACCCACGGGCGCCCGGTCAAAGGCCCTCAAGACCAGGGTGAGCACGATGGCGGCCACCGGCATGGCCAGCGGGTTGACCAACCCGGCCACGATGGGCGCGAGGAACAGGAACAAGCGCAGGCCCCAGCTGTACAGCACACCCGCACGGCGCACGTAATCCACGGCCATGGGCGTGCGGCGCAGGCGTTCTTCCGAGCCCACCGGCAGCGACATGATGAAACTGCCATGGCTGAAATAGCGCATGGCGGTGGCCGAGCACACATAAGAAGCGAACAAAGTCGCCAACAGCAGCAACTCCAGCGCCAGGCGGGTCGACATTTGCCGCATGCCGAACAAGGCCATGTCCTGGGCCACGGTGGTGGAGGTCACCGTCAGCGTGCCCATCAAGGCCAGCGCCGCGGTTGAGGCCGTGATGGTGGCCGACATCAGCGAATTACGGAGCGCCTGCACGGCGACGATTTCAGAGCCCGCCTGCCGGGACAGGGCCTCCACCCACTCCACGCGCAGCAGGGCATGGGCCGAGCGGGCCGTGGCGTGCGGTTGGCGACGGGAAAGCACCGACAGGTGCAATTCATAGCTCGCCAGGATGGCCAGAGACAGGAGGAGCGAAAGCCAGGGGATGGTGCTGTTCATGCCCCAGGTTTACCACATCAAATGAACACCAATGAGTGCTTGCGCGCCAATGAACAGCGTGTCCAGCAGAAGCAGCGCGGGAAGTTTCCAACCGGCCTCGAACAATTGCTTCAAGGAGGTCCGCAAACCCATCGAAGCCATGGCCACCAGGATGAAAAACTGCGATGCCGTGATCAGACCTGTCTTCACGGCAGGGGACAGCCAGCCCCCAGAGTTCAGCACCACCAAGGCTGCAAAGCCGGCCAGAAACCAGGGCCGGGGCGCCGAGACCGCCGAAAGATGCCCGGCCGGATTGCGGAAAAACCACCCAATCAGCAGCACAGCCGGCACCAGCAAGGCCACGCGCATCATCTTGGTGACCGAGGCCACATCGCCTTCTTCCGGTCCCATGTGGTAGCCCGCGCCCACCACCTGGGCGACATCGTGAACCGAGGCCCCCAGGAAGACACCCGCCTGGACGCCTTCCAGGTGCATCGCGTGCAGCATGGCCGGGTACAGCACCATCGCGCTGGTCGACAGGCAGGTCACGGTCACCACCACCAACAAAACCAGCGCGGGCTTGACGCGCCTGGGGGTCAATGCATCGGCCACGGCCAACGCCGCGGATGCACCGCAAATGGCCACCGCGGCCCCGGCCACCACCGAATCGGCCAAGGGCGTGCGGAACCAGCGGCCGATCACCACGCTGACCAAGATCGTCGAGACCACACACAGCGTCAGCAGGGCCAGGGTGTGCCAGCCCAGTTCGGCGCATTGGGCCCAGGTGATGCGGGCCCCCAGCAGGGCCACGCCGATGCGCAACCCGCGTGATCCGCAATGCAGGCAAGCCTGCTGGATGTGCGGTTGCTCGTGCAGGAAGTTGAGCACCATGCCCAGCAGCAAGGCGTACAGCAAGGCCGGTCCGCCCTGGTGGTCGGTGAGAAACCGCGCCGCGATCGCAATCGTGACGGGCAGCAAGGCACCTCGCGCCGTGGCACCCCAGCGCAACCACCAGGATGGCGGACGAGCCAGGGCCAGGCCGGTCATGGCGCCGTGGGCAGTTCGGCGGCCTGGGCCTCGGCCAAGGTCAGCAGATAGGGGTAGGGGTAGATGCCCCGCGCGTGGCCATCCGAGAATTTCAGGTGGATGGCCGCACCCATGGACTCCCAGCCCACAATGTGCGTGCCTTCGGCCACCAGCGGCGGCTCGCCCTTGCGACGCCCCGATTCGCAGAAGGCGCATTTGCAGGAAGCCCGCAGCACCGAGTCCGGCAGGTCGATGCACCGGCCATCCTCCAGGCGCAAGGTGAGCACCTCGCGCTGCTGGTCGATCAGGAGTTCTTCAATCATGGTCTGATCCCGTCTTCTTCAATGCATGAGGCCTTCGACCCCGGTGGGGCCGATCTCGGTGCTCAGGCCCTGCAAGGCACCATCCTTCAAGTCCCCGCCCATGGCGCTCAGGCTTTCTTCGCGGATCAACTGCTTGATCTGCTGCACGATGCGCAGGAACTCCGGCGAGCTGGTCATGGCGGGCGTGCGCGGGCGGGGCAGTGGCACGCGGATCTCGGCCTTGATGCGCCCGGGTCGCGCGGTCATCACGTAGATGCGGTCCGACAGGAACACGGCCTCGTCGATGTCATGCGTGATGAACAGCACGGAGATGCGCAGGCGTTGCCACATGTTGGTCAGGATCTCCTGCATGACCACGCGCGTTTGTGCATCCAGTGCACCAAAGGGCTCGTCCATCAACAGCACCTGTGGCGACGTGGCCAGAGCCCGCACGATGCCCACCCGCTGCTTCATGCCGCCCGAGAGCTGGTCGGGGTAATGGTTCTCGAAGGCCAGCAGGCCGGCCATCGACAGCAAAGTGCGCGCCGTGGACACGCGCGAGGTCCGGTCCACCCCCTTCATCTTCAAGCCAAACTCGACGTTCTTGCGCACCGTCATCCATGGGAACAGCGAGTACTGCTGGAACACCACGCCCCGGTCGGCGCCCGGCCCCTTGACCGCGCGATGGTCCACTTGCGCGCTGCCCGACGAGGCCTGCAAGAAGCCCGCGACCACATTGAGCAGCGTGGACTTGCCGCAGCCCGACGGCCCGATGATGGAAACGAACTCGCCGGGCTGCACCTGCATGGACACGTCGTCCACGGCCTGCACCAGGCGGCCCTGCGCTTCGAAGCTCACCTCCAGGTGATCGACCTGGATCAGGCCCTTGACGTCACTGTGCGGATGTCGGTCCATGGTGTTTCTCCTTCAATCGTGGTTGGCGGCACCGTAGGCCATCCAGGGCATCACCGAGCGCCCCACCAGGCGGATCAGGCCGGAACACAAGAGCCCCAGCACACCGATGACGATCATGCCGAGTGCGATCTCGGAATAGCGCACCAGCGAGTAGGCTTCCCAGGTGAAGTAGCCGATGCCGAACTGGCCCGAGATCATCTCGGCCGCGATCAGCGACACCCAGGCCACGCCCATGCCCAGGGCCAGGCCGGTGAACACGTGCGGCAAGGCGCCCGGCAGGATGACCTCGAGGAACATGGCCCGCTGCGTCACGCCCAGGCTTTGCGCGGCGCGGACCAGCACCTTGTCGACCGCCTGCACGCCCTGCATGGTGTTGAGCAAGATGGGAAAGAAGGCCCCCAAGAATGTGATGAACACGATGCTCACCTCGTTGCTGGGCCACAGCATGATGGACATGGGCACCCAGGCGATGGCCGGGATGGGACGCAGCACCTCCAGCGCGGGAAAGACCAGTTCACGGGCCGCCCGAAAGCGCCCCAGCAGCAGGCCCAGCCCCACGCCCACCACCGAAGCGATCACAAAGCCCAGGAAGATGCGTTGCAGGCTCAGGTAGATGTGTTTTTGAAAGCGCGCATTGCCGAACAGCGTCTGCGCGTCCTCCCACACCGCCGCGGGCGCGGGGATGTTGTTGAAGCGGATGTAGAAGTCGAGGCGGTATTTCACCGCCAAGTGCCAGGCCAGCAGCAGCGCGCCCAACGACACCGTCGCGCTCAGCGCGGTGCGCAGCATGCGCCAGGGCAGGCGCCGCGCTGGCCGTTGGGCGGTGGACACTGGTGCAGGCGGCACGATGACCAAGGTGGGGGCCTCGGAGGCGGGGCCTTTGGCCGAGGGGGCCATCACAGGTTCGGCGATGCGCATGGCGGACTCCTGTTTCAGTGGTTCACTTGATGAGCGCGAGCACCTGCTCGTAAGCCAGCACCTTGCCCTTGAGCTTGGCAGCCATCTGCTCGGCATCCTTCTTGAGCAGGAAGGGCTCGATCACCAGGGCCTTCGGGTCCTGGTCGTTGACCGCGAAGAAGGCCTTGTCGGCGAAGAGCTTGATGTTCAGGTTCTGGTCAAACAAGTAAGACGCGCCCACGGCCTTGCCCTGCCCCATGAACTGCTTGATGGCACCCAGGGTGCAAGCCGCGCTGCTGTAAGCCATCAGGTCGCCCGACTTGAGCCAGACCTCGCCCGCCTCGATCGACTTGGCAATGGGCTTCTTGCAGAAGGCGTCCTGACCCGCGATCTCGCTGCCCGCGAAGCTGGCCTTCTGCGCTTCATAGTCCTCGCCGCGCTCCTTGAAGGCCGCGCGCACATAGCTGTCATCCACCCAGGCGTTGACGTCGAATTGCTTGACACGGCCCAGGCGCTGCAGCACGCCGGTGTCGTACTTGATGGTCTCGACCCACTTGGGTTTGATGCTTGGGTCCAGCGTGTGGATGCCGGCCGGGCCCAGGAACATGTAGACCACTTCCTTGTCGATCTTGGTCCATTCGGCGATCTTCTCGGCGGCCAGCTTCGGGTTCTTGCGCACCCAGTCGTTGGCCTCCATCACGGCCTTGAGGTAGCCCACGACGAACTCCGGGTACTGCTTGGCAAAGTCCTCGCGCACCACCACGCCGTGGAAGGTCGGCAGCTTGGTCTCGACCCCGTCGAAGATCTTGCGGGCAAAGCCCTTGTGCGGCAGCAATTCCATGAAGGGCACGAAGTCGGCGTGCGCGTCCAGCTTCTTTTCCTGCAGGTTGGTGGTGCCCACCTCGGGGCTTTGCGAGGACAGGTCCCAGAAGTCGTCCTTCCAGCCCCGGTCTTCCATGGCTTTGAGCAGCATGCCGTGCGCGGCCGAGCCGAAGGGTGCGGAGATGCGCTTGCCCTTCAGGTCGGACAGCTGGTAGTAGGGCGAGTCCTTGTGCACCACCACGCCATTGCCCGCTCCAAACTGGTTGTAGGCCAGGATGGCGATGAGCTTGCTCTTGGTGTCATTGCCCGCCTGGAAGGTGGCCCCGTTCACCAGCAAGGGGTAGTCGCCCATCATGCCGATCTGCAGCTTGCCGGCCATCATGCCGTTGGTCACCGGCGGGCCCGAGGTGAAGTTCTGCCAATCGATGATGAACTTGATATTGGCGTACTTGCCGGTCTTGGGCAGGTTCTTTTCCAGCAGGCCCAGCTTGTCCAGCACGATGCCGCCGGTCACGGTGTTGGTGGTGGTGTTCTGGGTGCCGATGCCCACGACCACTTCTTGCGGGGCGGCATGGGCCACGGCGGCCATCATCCCCCAGGCCGCGCCCAGAGCCCAGATGAACAAGCGTTGATTCGATGAACTGCGGATCATGAAATACTCCTGATGCAATGCGTTGAAACTGGTCTTGGCTTGTCATGACATCTGCATGACGCGTGCCATGGCTGCGGGCTCGTTTCAGTCGAACACGGGGGTCTCCACGCCCAGCACCTGGTGCAACTTGGGGCTGGTGGTGGTG
Source organism: Aquabacterium sp. CECT 9606 (assembly GCF_918741295.1). Classification (GTDB taxonomy): domain Bacteria; phylum Pseudomonadota; class Gammaproteobacteria; order Burkholderiales; family Burkholderiaceae_C; genus Aquabacterium. Next base: position 499,495 of record NZ_CAKKNB010000002.1, on the reverse strand, counting down.
TACTGAAGGTGGATGCGCTTGTCAGGGAAGATCAGCGGCGCCGCGGCGAACGCGGCGAGCGCGGCTTCGTGGAAGCCACTGAGGATCAGCTTCTTCTTGCCGGGGTAGGTGTTGATGTCGCCCACCGCGAAGATGCCCGGCACATTGGTGGCAAAACGCTCGGTGTCGACCTCGATCTGCTTGCGGTCCAGGGCAATGCCCCAGTTGGCGATGGGCCCCAGCTTGGGGCTCAGGCCAAAGAAGGCCAGCACCGCGTCGCAGGGCATGACCCGGGTCACGCCATCGCTGCCGGTCACCTTGACCGCGCTCAATCGGCCATCGGTTTCCTGAAAGCCCGTGACCTGGCCCACCTCGAACTGCATCTCCATCGCGGCACAGTGCTCACGCATCTTCGCCACGCTGGCCGGCGCGGCGCGGAATGCATCGCGGCGGTGCACCAGCACCACGCTCTCGGCTTGCTGCGGGCCGGGCTGCACAAAATTGAGCGCCCAATCCAGGGCCGAGTCGCCGCCACCCAAGATCACCAGGTTTTTGCCAGCGAAGTCGGTCGGCTTCTTCACGCGGTAGAACACCTGCGTGCCCTCGAAGCGGTCCAGTCCATCGACACGCAAGGTGCGTGGCTGAAAAGAGCCCACGCCACCAGCGATGAAGATCGTCCGCGCCAGGAACTGCGTGCCCTTCGAGGTGGCCACCAGGTGGCGGCCATCGGCCTGCGGGATCACCTCGACCACCTCCTGCCCCAGGTGGAAGGTGGCACCAAAGGGCTCGATCTGTTGCAGCAGCTTGTCCGTCAACTCTTGCCCGGTGCACACGGGCACGGCGGGGATGTCGTAGATGGGCTTGTCGGGATACAGCTCCATGCACTGCCCGCCCGGGTGAGCCAGTGAGTCGATGATGTGCGCCTTGATTTCCAACAGGCCCAGCTCGAACACCTGGAACAGGCCGACGGGGCCGGCGCCAATGATGAGCGCGTCGGTCTCGATGGGTTGCTCGATGGGGGTGCGTGCATTCATGGCTCAGGCCTCCGCGATGAGTTGGTCATGCTTGCCCTGCACATCGCGCCAGTCGTCGGCATCGGGCAGTGGCGATTTGCTGGACGTGATCACGGGCCAGGTCCTGGACAACTGCTCGTTCAGCGCCAGGTAGATCTGCTGGTCGGCCGGCAGATCACCTTCATCGACGATGGCGTTGGCTGGGCACTCGGGCACGCACACGCCGCAGTCGATGCATTCGGTGGGATTGATGACGAGGAAGTTCGGGCCTTCGTGAAAGCAATCAACGGGGCAGACTTCCACGCAATCGGTGTACTTGCATTTGATGCAGGCTTCGGTGACGACAAAGGTCATGACACGCTCCTTGAGGTGGTCAGGCGGCCAGCCGCGACAGCGCCAGGCGCGCCAGCTTGCGCACATCGGGGTCGGGGTCGTTGGCGGCGTTCTCCAACGCGGGCCTGGCCTCGGGATCGCCCACCTCGCCCAATGCCACGGCGGCCTCCTTGCGCAGGTTGCTGACCTCGTGGTTCAAGGCTTCGATCAAGGTCGGCAAGGCCGTGCGTGCTTTCAACTTGCCCAGGGCGCGGGCACAGGCCACGCGCACCTGCCAGTAGGTGTCGGCCATGCTCTGCATCAAAGCAGGCACACACCCTGACAGTTGCAGCTTGCCCGCCGTGTTGGCCGCTTCCTGGCGCACTTGCCAGGACTCGTCGGTCAGCGCACGCACCAGGGCCGGGCTGGCGTCGGCGCCGCTGGCAAAGCCCAGGCCGCCCACCGCCACACGGCGCACTTCCGCGTCTGGATCAGACATGGCCGCCTGCGTCAGCTTGTGCAGCGCACCGGGGTTCTTCAGGTAGGCCAGCACCCCCAGGGCTTCGCGCCGCACGGCCGCGTCGCTGGATTCGGTGGCGATCATGGCCGGCTCAAAGGCCGCTTCCACCCGCAAGGCGCGCAAGGCCTTCAAGGCATTGGCCTGCACCTGGGGCTCGGGGTCGCTCACCATGCCCAGCAGCAGGCCGCCCCATTGGGGCTCCTTCAGCTCGGTCAGGGTTTGCGCCACGGCCTGGCGGACTTCCGGGCTGTCGTCCTTGAGCATCGGCACCAGCACCGAGACCACGTCTTCCTGCTCGATGCCCTCCAGGGCCAGGGCCGCGTCGGCCCGAACACCCGGGTGCGCATCGCCGAGCGCGGTGGTCAGCAAGGGGATGTAGTCGTCCTCCTCGCTGTAGGGCAGTTCGCGGATGGCCACGCGGCGCACTTCGGGATCGGCGTCGACCAGTTGCTGCCTGATCAAACTGGGCTGCGCGAATGGATGAGAAGCAGTCATGGCAAGCCTTTCAACGCAGCAGGTAAGGGATGCTGACCTCGACCGCGCCGGTGGGACAGTCGGTCTCGCAGGGCATGCAGTACCAGCACTCGTCGTACTTCATGTAGGCCTTGCCCTTGACCATGTCGATGGCCAGCACGTCGAGCGGGCACACATCCACGCACACGGTGCAGCCTTTCTGGGCAATGCATTTCTCTTCATTGATGACCACCGGAACGCTGGTGGGCGCGAGGGCTTGGGGCATGGTGTTCTCCTGAGGGATGACAGGTGAATGAGAAGGCTCAGGCGGCTTCGGCCTGCTTGACGACGCGCAGGCGGTCGTAGGCCTGCTTCTCGTCGTCGTCCAGCTTGAACAGGTAGGGCTCGACCGGGCGCTTGAGGCTTTCCATGCCGTTGGCGCCCTTGCGCAAGTGGCAGTGGGCGAACCATTCGGCATCGTTGCGCTCGGGGTGGTCGGCGCGGAAGTGGTACAGGCCCCAGCGGCTTTCCTCGCGGAACAGCGAGGCGCGCGCGGCCATTTCGGCACAGTCGATGATGTGGTGCACCTCCATGCAGCGCATCAGCTCATGCGGATTGCGGGCATGCATTAAGGGCAGGTCGGCGCGCACCTGGGCCAGGCGGTCCAGGCCGATTTCCATCTTGCGGGTCACCTTGGGGGGCTGCAGGTAGTCGTTGACCAGGCGGCGGATCTTGTATTCGACCTGGTTGGCAGGCAGCCCATCATCGCGCTTGAAAGGCGCTTCGATGCGGGCCTTCTCGCGCTCGATCTGGCCTTCGTCGATGCCCACCGCGCCCTTGGTGGCCACGTAGTCCGCCGAGTTCTCGCCGCAGAACCAGCCATAGGTGAAGGCGCCGAGCATGTAGTTGTGCGGCACGGCGGCCATGTCACCGGCCGAGTACAGGCCAGGCACCGTGGTTTCGCCGCGTTCGTTGATGTACACGCCCGAGGCGCTGTGGCCGCTGCAGAAGCCGATCTCGGAGATGTGCATCTCCACCATCTTGTGGCGGTAGTCGGTGCCGCGCCCTTCGTGGAAGCGGCCGCGGCTGGGTCGCTCGTTGGTGTGCAGGATGGTCTCGATGGTCTGGATGGTCTCCTCAGCGAGGTGGTCCATCTTCAGGAAGACCGGGCCATTGCCGCTTTGCAGCTCGTTGTAGAACTCCATCATCATCTGGCCCGACCAGTAGTCGCACTCGATGAAGCGTTCGCCCTTGTTGTTGGCCGTGTAGCCGCCGAAGGGGCCGGTCACGTAGGCGCATGAGGGGCCGTTGTAGTCCTTGATCAACGGGTTGATCTGGAAGCATTCCAGGTTGGCCAGCTCGGCCCCCGCGTGGTAGGCCATGGCGTAGCCATCGCCCGCGTTGGTGGGGTTCTCGTAGGTGCCGAACAGGTAGCCCGAGGTGGGCAAGCCCAGCCTGCCGGCCGCGCCACAGCACAGGATCACGGCCTTGGCCTTGATGACCACGAAGTCGCCGGTGCGGCAATCAAAGCCCAGCATGCCCGCGGCCTCGCCGTGCTCGTCCAGCAAGATGCGCGTGGCGATCACACGGTTGGTGACCTCGACGCGGTGGCGCTTGAGCTGGCGGTACAGCACCTTCTTCATGTGGTGCCCTTCGGGCATCGGCAACACATAGGTGCCGATGTGGTGCACCTTGCGCATGGCGTAGTCGCCGGTCTCGTCCTTCTCGAACTTCACGCCCCAACGGTCCAGCTCTTCGATGGTCTTGTAGCTGTTGGCGGCATAGGCGTAGACGGCGGCCTGGTTGACGATGCCGTCATTGGCGATGGTGATCTCCTTGACGTACTGCTCGGGCGTGGCGTGGCCGGGCACCACGGCGTTGTTCAGGCCGTCCATGCCCATCGAGATCGCGCCACTGCGCTTGACGTTGGCCTTCTCCAGCAACATCACCTTCAGTTGCGGGTTGCGCTCCTTGGCTTTGACAGCGGCCATCGGGCCGGCCGTGCCGCCACCGATCACCAGGACATCGACTTCGTATTGCACCGTGTTCATGGTTGGGCTCCGTGAATCAAGATTGGGGTTGAGACTGGCGATCGATCCGCAGGCGGTACTGGAAGGCATCGCCGCGGTAGTAGAGGAATTCGTAGTCGACGGGGCGGCCGTCCTGCGTGAAGGTCAGGCGCTCCATCTTCAAGACGGGCGAGCCTTCTTCCACCTTCAGCAGCTCGGCCAGGCCTTCGTCGGCCAGGATGGCTTCGATGCGCAGCTCGGCCTGGCCCAGCGGCAAGGCCATCTGGTTCTCCAGGATCGAGAAGATGTCGCGCTGGGCCAGGTCGGCACGCTTGAGCTGCTCGCCGATGCTCTTTTCAAAGTAGCTGACGTCCAGCGAGATGGGTTCGCGGTTCAGCAAGCGCACGCGGCGGATCTCGGTCACCGCGCTGCCCGTGGCCAGGCCCAGGCGCTCGGCCACTTGCCGCGTGGCCTTCTGCGTGCGCACACTGATCAGGCGGTTGTAGGTTTCGTGGCCGTGGCGGCCCATGGCCTCGCCAAAGCCTTCAAGCTGGCCCAGCTCTTGAAACGCCTTGGGCTTGGACACGAAGGTGCCTTTGCCATGGATCTTGAAGATGAGGCTCTCGCTTTGCAGATCGCCCAGGGCCTGGCGCACCGTGATGCGACTGACGTTGAAGGCCTCGATCAACTCGCTCTCGGAGGGCAGTTGCTGGTGCGGCTGGTAGGTGCCGTCCAGGATGCGGCGCCGCAGCTCTTCCTTGATCTGCGCGTACATCGGTTGGGGCGACAAGCGCAGGACCGGTGCGATTTTTTGGGGCTTGGGCGTCATCTTGGGGCGGGCCGTGTCGGGTTTTGGGGCAAGACGGTCAGATCACACTTGTTCTGACTCGTCATGACAAGTTCATTGCAAACCCTGTGCCAGAAAGAAACGCGCAAGCGCAATCAAGCCCGCGTGGACGCCAAGCGGGCTTGATTAATTAACTGCCTGAAAACTCTGAATGGGGTTGGCCACCTTGCACGGGCCTGCAGCAAGCCGAACGTGCATCACCTGGATCCCAAGAGGGACCCAGTGGCCGGCGGCTCAGCTGGCGGCCGAGGCCACCAGGCGGCGGGCTTCCACCTCAGCCCGCTTCTTGCGTTCCTGCTCGTTGCTCACGGCATCTTTCAACAAGGAGGCCTGCAGCTTTTGCGCTTCAGGCTTGTCCAGGTCGGCATTGGCCACGCGTTGGGGCAGGTCGTCCAGCAACTGCTCGGCCAGCACCCGGCGCTTGGCCATGTCGTTGGAATGCTCCATCGATTGCCACAGCTCCAGCTGCTTCATGAAGCGCAGCTTGTTGACCAAGCGCGTGAGTTCCACGTCTGGCGTGGGGTTTTGCTGCGCGACGCCTTTCAGCATCGACCATTCCATCTCGGAGACGAACTCGGGACGCTCGGTGATCGGGCCCGTGATGGGCTTCATGCCCGGCGTGCGGGCCACGACCTCGGCCGCCGCCGTTTGTTGTGCCACCAGGCCCGCCTCGGTGGTGGGCATGGCCGCCGTTTGCGGCGCCAGGGCGCCAGTTTTGACCAGGGTCACGGCATCGGCGGGCGCCGGCGCGGTGGCCGCCACAGGTTCGCTCATGGCGGCGTCGTCACGGTGAGACCACCACCACAGCACGGCCACCATCGCCGCGCCAATCAGGGCCAGCAAGGCGAACCACTGTTTGCCCGCACTGCGTGCCACTTGAACTTGTGCCATTTTCGAATCCTTAGCTTGTTGCGCCAAATCGTTGGCGCAGAACAGTGTGCACACGCTCGGCCCACTGCACAGTCCGATGAAACCCGAACGAGAAAAAACCCGCACTCAAGGTAAGAGGCCGGCCGCCTGTCTTGCAGGGGCCGGCCTCGATTCAGTTCACACCCGGAAGATCAATACTTCTTGGGAGCGGGCGGTGCCACGGTGAACGAGTAGGTCTGGCCAGGGCCGGACATCACGGCCGACAGGATCGCCGACACGCCGCAGCCCTTCAATTGCGGGAAGGTCGTCGTGCCCGTGAAGGTCAGGTTGCCATTGCCCAGCGACGACACGGGGCCGTCGAAGTTGATGGGGAACTCGACCGGCGTCACCGTCTTGCACTCGCCGATCGGCAGGCCCGACAGCGAAGTGACCGAGATGTTGGCCTTGGCCATGCCATGCACATGCAACTGACCCGCGTTGTCCAGCGTGACCGTGCCCGTGGCGTCGCCCACCGGGGTGATCTTCAGGCCGACCTGCGAGCCAATGCCCAGGATCTTGATCGACTGGCTGAAATTAGGCACTGACAGGCTGCCCGTCAGGCGCTGGGCGGTGATGTCGGTCTCGGCCGAGAAGGTCGAGGTGGTCGGCAGGTACACGGTTTGCGCCAGCGTCTTCAGGCCCACGGTGGCCGTCAAAGGCCAGCTCTTGAGCGAGACGACGAAGTTGCCCTTGTTCGGGTTGGCCGTCGACTTGGGTTCGGCGTTGAACGTCAGGCAGGTGCCCAGCGTGGACTTGCCGGCGAAGCGGTCGCCCAACCAGGTCAGCACGGTCGGTGCAGCCTGGAACTGGGTCACGATGTGCTCGCTGGGGTACACGTCGAAAGTCACATTGCTGAACTTGCTGCAATATTTCTTCTTCAGGTCCACGTGCTGCTCGATCGGGATGAACTCGTCGGCCTGGCCGTGGTACTGGTACAGGGGCACGGGGATCTTGGTGGCACCCAGGTTCTGCGCCTTCAGCGTGGCGTTGATGGCCGGCACGGTCAGCAGTTGGTCCAGGCTCTGGTTGCCCACCGTGTATTCGGACAGGCTGTGGTTCATCAGGTCGAACAGCGACTCGAACACGCACTGGTTCTTGCCACGGGCGACAGCGGCCTGGCCGTTGGCATTGGCCAGCGTGTCCAGGGGGATGGCCGTGGGGTATTGCTCGGCCAGGCCAATCACGCCGCCGAACAGGAAGGAGGCGCCGTTCGAGCCATCCAGGTACTTGGCGGTGGTGATGAAGTCAGCAGGCGTTCCGCCGGCCGCGACGGCCACCAGGTTCAGGCTGGGCGCGTAAGTGGCCTTGCGTTCAGCGGCCCACGAGGCGCTCTGGCCGCCCTGCGAGTAGCCCCAGATGGCGGTCTTGGCGGTGGCGCTCAGGCCCACTGAAGGGACTTGGCTGGCGGCGCGGACGATGTCCAGCACGGCATTGCCTTGCGAGGCGCCGGCCAGGTAAGTGGGCGTGCTGCCCGTGGTGTAACCGGCGTAGTCGGTGACCAACACGGCATAACCGGCCTTCAGGGCAGCGGCGATGTTGGCGGTTTCATAGTCGGTGCCACCGGCCAGCTGCAGCGAAGGCGCGCAAGGCTGGGCCAGACCATGGGTGCCCACGGCGTAAGCGATGATCGGACGCTCGCCCGTGCCGGCCCATGTCGTGGTGGGGACGATCACGGTGCCCGTGACCACATTGGCCGCGCCCACCGAGTCGGTGGACTGGTACATCACGTTCCAGGCCTTGGTGGCCGGGGCATTGGCGCCCAGGTTGACCGTGGCCGTGCGGTAGGAAATCAAGTCGCCATGCACACCCGTGGTGCTGGCGGGCGCCGTGTAGAAGGCGATGCCCGAAGGGCCGACAACGGGGGCTGCGCAGGCCGAGGTCACGGCGAACGCCAGGGCGGCCAAAGGCAAGGCCAGGGCAGGCTTGCGCAAGAATTTTTGGGTCATGGCTCTCTCTCCAATTTGAATTGCCGAGTCAACCATCGAACGGTTGACGGCGATCGGTAATCGCGTGAGCCGAGTCTGACAAATTGATCACGCAGTTTTGCAGAGGGTTTTCCTGCGGATTCCTGGGCGTCCCCCATGACTGCGGGACCCCGGAGCCGCCACGGGGTTTTGGACGACAAGCCGCCACGCGGTGGGCCTGTCATCCTCGTGTAAGCTTGGTGAACAACACTCTTTGCCCTCACCGCAATGTCTTTGCAGCCCTCATCGCCAGACTTGCTGAAACCGCGCATGTACTCCGGCGTGCCCCAGGAAGAGCGGGCGAGGCTGCGCCGTGAGCGGCTGATCGAGGCAGGCATCGATGTGTTCGGGCGGCTGGGTTTCGCGCAAGCGACCATGCGCGACCTGTGCGCCCATGCCCGCTTGAGCGAGCGCTACTTTTACGAGTCGTTCCGCAACACGCAAGATGTGTTCGACACGGTGTGCAAGCAGCTCATCCAGGGACTGATGGACACCATCCGCAATGCCATCACCCAGGCGCCCCTGAACGAGCGCGCCATGCTGGAAGCGGGCCTGCGCGCATTTCTGCAGTTCATGAAAGACGACCCGCGCAGGGTTCAGATCGTGCTCATCGACTGCGTCTGGATGGAAAACCTGAAGATGCGCGATGGCCGATCGGAGCTGCTGACCTACCAGCACGTCATCCAGACACTGACGCAGGGCTTCTACCCCCAGTTGAGCGCCGACATCGACGTGAAGCTGGCCGCCAGCGGGCTGGTGGGCACCGCCATCCACACGGCCATCGCGTGGTCACACGAGGGCTTCAAGGCCGACCTGGAGTCGGTGCTCAAGCACAACCTCTCGGCCTGGGCTGGCCTGCGGCACTGGATGAAGTTGTCCACGACGGGCAAGAATGCCACGCCCAACCAGGCCGAACTGGTGGCACACGTTCGCAACGTGTTCAAGACGGACTGATCAGCGGCGGGCTCAACGCACCAGCAGCACGGGCACCTTGCTGCGCGCCAGCACCCCGGTGGCCACCGACCCCAGCACCACGTTGCCAAATGCCGAACGCCCATGGGTGCCCATCACGATCAGGTCCATCGGGTGCTCTTCGGCGAACTGGGCGACCACATCGGCGGCATGGCCCCGGCGGCTGACCATCTGCACGTTCCAGCCCTTCTGGTCGATGAAGGCCTTGATGGGGCGCAGCACTTCCTGGGCGCAATCTTCGTAATAGGTGTCGGCCATGGCTCGGTCCAGAAAGCCGGTCACGCCAGCGGGCAGCAGGGGCACCACCGTCAGCACGGTGAACTCGTGCTTGGACCCCAGCAACTCATCGTGCGCGGCGATGTAGCCCAGCATGCGCTTGGTGTAGTCGCTTCCATCGACAGGCATCAGGATCTTCATTGCAGTGCTCCAAGGCGTTGAGGATGGGTGATATTACGGCCCCGCAGGCCGTGCGGGTTGACGTGAATCAAGCGCCCTGACCGCCATCAGCGCGGGCCACAGCACGACGCCCACCAAGGCGCAGGCTGCCGCGGCCTGCGCCCCGGGCCAGGCCAGTCCAAACAGGCCGCGCAGCCAAGGCCAGGACAGGATCAGTGCCAACACCAGGCCGGTGCCGCCGACCACGGCCCACATCGCATGGTTGGCCTGCCCACCGGCACGGCGGCCCAGGATCAACGCCATGTTGCCCAGCACCAGCGTGGAAAAGCTCAGGGCCCGGACCTGCGCCACATCGTCGCTCTGGTGTTGGGCCCATGCATGGACCGACAGCACCGCCGACAACAAGAGCAAGCCCTGGAACACCCAAGGCCAGATGCCCGAGGCGCCAAACAAGGAGGTGGGACCGCGCCGAGGCGGCTCGCGCATGGCCCGGGCTTCTTCGGGCTCGGCCTCGAAGGCGATCGAGCAGGCCGGATCGATCATCAGCTCCAGGAAGGCGACGTGGATGGGCAACAGCATCAGCGGCCCGCCCGTCAGCACGGGGAACATGGCCAGGCCCGCGATGGGGATGTGCACTGCCACGATGTAGCCGCTGGCCTTGGTCAGGTTGGCGTAGATGCGGCGGCCCAAGCCGATCGCCTCGACGATGGACGAAAAACGGTCATCGGTCAGGATGAGGTCGGACGCCTCGCGGGCCACGTCGGTGCCCCGGCCGCCCATGGCGATACCGATGTCCGCCGCGCGCAAGGCGGGCGCATCGTTGACCCCATCGCCCGTCATGGCCACCACCTCGCCGCGGGCCTGCAAGGCCCGGACGATGCGCAGCTTGAGTTCCGGTGTGGCCCGCGCGATGACGTGCGTGGCCTGCATCGCCTCGCGCAACTGGACATCGTCCATCTGGGCCACCTCGGCACCGGTCAGGCAACCCAAGGTGCCATCAACCGTACCAATGCCGGCCTGGTGGGCAATGCTGCTGGCCGTGGCCGGGTAGTCGCCGGTGATCATGATGATGCGGATGCCCGCTTGGCGACATTGCGCCATGGCGTGGGGCACCTCGGCCCTCACCGGGTCGGCCAGGGCGATCAGGCCAACGAACTCGAAGTCAAAATCGTGCACTGACTCGGCCAATGGGCCCAAGGGCGTCCGGGCCCGCGCCACGCCCAGCACGCGCAAGCCTTGTCCCGCCATGCGCTGCACCTGGGCCAGCAGCGCCTGCACCTGATCGGGCGGCAGGTGGCACAGGCTGGCGATCGCTTCGGGGGCGCCCTTGGTGGCGATCAATTGGTGATCGGCGCCCGGGGCTTGCCAAACCCGCGAGACGGCCAGCAGCTCCGGCGCCAAGGGGTACTCTCGCGTCAAGGTCCAGTCTTCGCGAAGAGATCCTGCCGGCTTGACCGCGTGGATCGCCACTTCCATGGGATCGAAGGGCTCGCGGCGGCTGGCCAGCACTGCCAGGTCCACCAGTTCTGCAAACCGAGGTGGCCACTGGCCTGTGTCGTCCAGGGTCCATTCCTGGTCCAGCGCATCGGTCAAGGCCAGCCGGACCACGCGCATGCGGTTTTCGGTGAGGGTGCCGGTCTTGTCCACGCACAGCACCGTCGCCGCCCCCAAGGTTTCCAGGGCCGGCATGCGCCGCGTGAGGACATGGCGGCGCGACATGCGCCAGGCGCCCAGGGCCAGGAAGATGGTCAGCACCACCGGGAACTCTTCGGGCAACAAGGCCATGGACCAGGCGATGGCGGCCAGCGCAGCCTGAACCCAATCGCCACGGGTCAGGCCCATGATCAGCAGGACCGCCACGCCCAGCACCAGCACACCGGCCGCCACGCCTCGAACCATGCGGCGGGTGGCTTCCTGCAAGGGCGTGCGCCCGGTCTCAATCAGACTGAGCGCGCCGCCGATGCGGCCAATCTCGCTGTGGGCGCCAGTTGCCAGCACCTGGGCGAAGCCCTGGCCCTGCACCACCAGGGCGCCAGAGAACACGCAGCAGGCACTGTCATCACCGAGGGGTGCCATGGACCAGGGCCCTGGCAGGGTGGTGGCCTGCTTGTCCACCGGCACGGACTCGCCAGTGAGCAGTGATTCATCGGTCTGCAGGTTGTTGGCCTGGACCAGCACGCCATCGGCGGGCACGCGGTCACCTTCGAGCAGCACCATCAGATCGCCGGGCACCAGCGCCTGGGCATCGATGCGCTGCCGCTGGCCATCGCGGATGACCAGGGCCCGGGGGCTGGCCAGGTCCTTGAGTGCATCCAGGGCCCGCTCCGTGCGCCGCTCCTGCACCAGGGTGATGCCCATCACGGCCACCACCGACACCATCAGGGCCAGGCCCTCCTGCCAATCACCGATCAGGAAGTACAGCACCAGGCAGGCCATGAGCAACAGGAACATGGGCTCGCGCGCCACCTCCAGCGCCGAACGCCACAGTGGCCGCGTCTGCTGGATGGCCAGCGCATTGGGGCCATGGGTCTGGCGCAGCGCCAGGGCTTGCTGGGTGCTCAGGCCGCCCACGAGGCCAGCGGGGGGCTCACCGGCCATGGCTAACGCACCCGCACGTATTGCCCCGGCGCATCCCCCAACGGCGGCAACCCCTTGGAGACATTGCCCATGGCAGGCGGCTTGCCCAGCTTGCCGGAATGCGCCACCAACCAGGCCTGCCAGGCCGACCACCACGATCCCTCATGGTGCCCGGCCGTGTTCAGCCAGGTGTCGGGGTCCATGTATTTGTCGCCCTCGGGACGGGTGTGCAGCTGGTAGGTGCGGCCCGCGTGGCCGGGCTCGCTGACGATGCCGGCGTTGTGCCCACCGCTGACCAGCGCGAAGGTCAGGGACGCCCCTGTGAGCAAATGCAGCTTGTAGACCGAGCGCCAGGGTGAGATGTGATCCTTCACGGTGCTCACCGAGAAAATGGGCACGCGGATGTCGGACAAGGCCACCGGCCGGCCCTCCACCTCGTAACTGCCATGGGCCAGGTCGTTGTGCAGGTACAGGCTGCGCAGGTATTCCGAGTGCATGCGGTACGGCATGCGGGTGACGTCCTGATTCCACGCCATCAGATCATTGAGCGGCTGGCGGGTGCCCAGCAGGTAGTCCCGCACCAGGCGCGACCACAGCAGATCACGCGTGTTCAGGTAGGTGAAGCTGCCACCCATTTGCGGCCCTTCCAACACCCCTTGCTCCCACATGAGGTCGTCCAGGTAGGTGAGCTGGCTGTCGTCGATGAACAGGGACAACTCGCCCGGTTCTTCAAAGTCAGTCTGCGTGGCCAGCAGGCTCAAGGTGGCCAGGCCATCTTGCCCATCGCGCGCCCAGGTCGCGGCCGCGATGGACAGCAGGGTGCCGCCCAGGCAATAGCCCACGCCATGCACCTTGCGGCCCGGCATCAGTCGCTGGACGGTTTTCAACGCGGCCACCGGCCCCAGCTGCAGGTAGTCGTCCATGCCCAGCGCGCGGTCGGCGGCCGTGGGGTTGCGCCATGACAGGATGAACACCGTGTGCCCCTGCCCCACCAAGTAGCGCACCAGCGAGTTGTGTGGCGACAGGTCCAGGATGTAGTACTTCATGATCCACGAAGGCACGATGAGGATCGGCTCGGGGTGGACCTTGGCCGTGGTGGGCGCGTACTGGATCAGTTCGATGAGATCGTTGCGGAACACCACCTGGCCTGGCGTGACCGCCACATGCTGGCCCACGGCGAAATCGGCCGGCTCGCTGGTGCCGTGATCACGCTTGAGCGCCCGCGCCAGGTCTTCGGCGGCGTTGAAAGCGCCGCGCCACAGGTTGAGGCCCAGCTCATTGCAGGTGGCATCCCAGGCCTCGGGGTTGGTGGCCAGGAAGTTGGACGGCGCGAGCATGTCCAGCGCCTGCCGGGCATTGAAGGTCACCACGTCCTGGTGGTGCTGGGTCACGCCGCGCACGTCGGTGGTGGCGTTGTGCCACCACTGCTGCGTCAACAAAAAGCCTTGCGCTATCACGTTGAAAGGCCACTGGCACCAGGCCGGGTCGTCAAAGCGGTGGTCTTGGGGCAAGGGCTCGATGCAGGGCTTGGCGGGGCCCGTGGACGGCAAGGCCAGCTCGGCCAAGCGCAGCCATTGCTGGACAGCCTTGCGCACCAGCGCCTGCTGCTTGCCCGGCGCGATGGCCAGGTGCACAGCCCAATCAAGGTAAGCCAACAAGAACGAGGCCGGTGACAGGCCCTGGGTGAGGCGGCCCAAGACCGCGTGGGCCGCCCGGTCCAGGTCCAGCACCGGCGAAGGGGGGTGGGGATCTCTCATGCTCATCAATGAAGGCTTTCCGTCAAGGCGTGATCGCCACCTTGAGCACGCCATCCCGCTGGTGGCCAAACAACTCGTAGGCCGCTTCGATGTCATCCAGCTTGAAGCGGTGCGTGACCATGGCGCTCAGGTCGACCCGGCCCGTCTCGATCACCGACATCAAACGGCGCATGCGCTCTGAACCACCCGGGCACAAGGAGGTGATGATCTTGTGGTCGCCCAGGCCGGCCGCGAAAGCGCCCAGCGGGATCTTGAGGTCGGTGGAATACACGCCCAGGCTGGACAAGGTACCACCGGGGCGCAGCACTTTCAAGCAAGCCTCGAAGGTGGCTTGCGTGCCCAGAGCCTCGATGGCCACGTCCACACCACGCCCGCCCGTCAGCCGCATGATTTCGTCCACCGGGTCCACGCGCGTGCTGTCGATCACGTGGTCGGCGCCCATGTGGTGGGACACCACCAACCTTTGGGCCAGGCGGTCCACGCCAATGACGGTGGTGGCCCCGCTCAACTTGGCGCCCGCGGTGGCGCACAGGCCGATGGGGCCTTGCGCGAACACCGCCACGGTGTCGCCAATGCGGATGCCTGCGCGCTCGGCACCACTGAAACCGGTGGACATGATGTCCGGACACATCAGCACCTGCTCGTCGCTCAGGCCATCGGGCACGGGGGCCAGGTTGGCCATGGCATCGGGCACCAGCACGTACTCGGCCTGGCAGCCATCGATGGTGTTGCCGAACTTCCAGCCGCCCATCAGCTTGAAGCCATGGCGCGTGCCCGCGCCGTCTTGCGAACCCACGCCGCATTGGCAGGCACTGCTCCAACCACTGGGGGTGATGGCCCCGGCGATGACACGTTGCCCCTCCTGGAAGCCGCTCACCGCCGAGCCCAGCTTGTGGATGATGCCGACGGGTTCGTGGCCAATGGTCAGGCCGCGCGCCACCGGGTATTCGCCCTTGAGGATGTGCACATCGGTGCCACAGATGGTCGTGGTGGTGACCTTGATCAAGGCGTCCAGCGGGCCCACATCGGGCACCGGCTTGTCGTCCAGCACGATGCGGCCGGGCTCTACAAAGATCGCTGCTTTCATCATCGTGGCCATGGTCTGCTCCTGCCCAGTTCAAGGAAAAGCCAGTCTAGGCAGGCCCGGCCAGATCGTCCAGGGCTAAGGTGCCCGGGCTTGACCAGCGTCAAGGCTGGCGTTCAAAAGCAGCGTCAGCGCCTCGCTGCAGTCGAGCTCCAGCTTGGCCGACAACAAGGGATCGGCCCGCGTGGCGCCCTGGTTGAAGGCCACCACGGGCTTGCCCAGGCGGTGCGCCTGTTCGGCGAAGCGAAAGCCCGAATACACCGACAACGAAGAACCCACCACCAGCAAGGCCGATGCGCCTTCCAGGGCTTGGCTGGCCGCCGCCACGCGGTCGCGCGGCACGTTGTCGCCAAAGAAGACAACGTCGGGTTTGAGCACCCCCTGGCAGGCGGGGCAGGCCGGCACCTGGAAGGCAGCGTAGTGCTGGTCTTCCAGGTGGGCATCGCCATCGGGCGCGGCCTGGACAACCGCCGGCGGCATGGGCTGGAAAGCCGGATTGTGGGCTTGCAGCAGCGCCTGCACCTGGGCCCGGGGATAACACTGCTGGCACAACAGGCACCGCACGCGGGCAATGCTGCCGTGCAGCTCGATCACCGCCTGGCTGCCGGCATGGTGGTGCAGGCTGTCCACGTTCTGGGTGATCACCGTGCTGATCAGGCCCCGCTTTTCAAGCTGGGCCATGGCCTGGTGGCCGGCATTGGGTTCGGCCCGCGACATGGTTGGCCAACCCACGAAACTGCGGGCCCAGTAACGGCGGCGCGTGGCCTCACAGGCCAGGAATTCCTGGTGCTGGATGGGCTTGGAATGCAGCCATTGCCCGTGTCGATCGCGGTAGGCCGGGATGCCGCTGCCGGTGCTGAGCCCCGCGCCCGTGAGCGCCACCCAAGGACCTGCGCCCAACAAGGCGAGCATGGTCGCGGTGTCGGGCGCAGAAGCCGTCAAGGGGACGGCGGTTGAAGCGGTGGCGGGCATCCGCTCAGGATACCCGTTCAGCCTCCTCAGGCAGGCAAGGCCGGGTAATCGGTGTAGCCATGCGCGCCCACGCCACCATACAGCGGCGCGTCCTTGAACAACTCGTTCAGCGGCGCGTTTTCCTTGAAGCGGCGCGGCAGGTCGGGGTTGGTCAACATCAGGCGGCCAAAGGACACCAGATCCGCCTTGCCCGAGGCCACCACGTCCACGGCCATGGCCTTGTCGTAGCCGTTGTTCAGCATCCAGACGCCGTCGTACAACTTGCGCAACGCTTCGTAGTCGAATGGGGCGATGTCGCGCGGGCCACCGGTGGCCCCTTCAACGATGTGCAGGTACACGGGCTTGAGCTTGTTCAACTCGCGCACCACGTGCTCGAACAAAGGCTGCGGGTTGCTCTCGCTGGAATCGTTGACGGGCGAGACCGGCGACAGGCGCACGCCCACCTTGTCGGCACCGATCTCGTCGATCACGGCGGCCATCACCTCGACCAGGAAGCGGGCGCGGTTCTCGATGCTGCCGCCATAGCGGTCGGTTCGCTTGTTCGAGCCATCGCGCAGGAAGGCGTCGAGCAGGTAGCCGTGGGCGCCGTGGACCTCGATGCCGTCAAAGCCAGCTTCGATGGCGTGGCGGGCCGCCGTGCGGAAGTCGTTGACGATGCCCGCGATCTCTTCGGTTTCCAAAGCGCGGGGCACGGACGTGTCGACATAGCCTTGGCCGGGGATGTAGGTCTTGGCGTTGGCGCGGATGGCCGAGGGCGCGACGGGGGCCTTCTCACCCGGCTGGAAGGCCGTGTGCGACATGCGGCCGGTGTGCCACAGCTGCACGAAGATGCGGCCACCACGGGCGTGCACTTCATCGGTCACTTTCTTCCAGGCGGCGATCTGCTCGGGGCTGTGCACGCCAGGGGTGGCGTTGTAGCCCTGGGCCTGCGCAGACACCTGGGTGGCCTCGGCAATGATCAGGCCGACCGAGGCGCGCTGGGCGTAGTACTCGACGGTCAGGGGGCCGGGCACGTTGCCGGCTTCGGCGCGGTTGCGCGTCAAGGGGGCCATCACCATGCGGTTGGCCAGGCTGATGCCGCCCAATTGGAAAGGCTGGAACAGCGCGGCATCAGGAGAGGTGTGATCGGGGGCAGACATGCAATGGACTCCTAAATGGAAAGCGGGAAAAGCCCGTGTGGTCAGGGCAGGAAGAATTTGTCGAGCAAGAGGTGGCGCACCTCGTGCAAAGGCCGCACGCTGTGCTCGACCTTGCTGCGCAGCACGGCGCCCTCCCAGGCATCCCAGAAGAAATTGGCCAGCGCCTGGGCGTCCACGTCATCGCGGACCTCGCCGGCCTGCTGGGCTGCCAAGATCAAAGCGGCCAGGCGGTCACGCCAATCGCGCAGCACGTCCGACAGCACGGCGCGGCAGGTCTCGCTGGCCTCAACGACTTCAGCCGCGAAATTGCCCACCAGGCAGCCTTGGCAACCCGTCCGGTCGTGGTGCTGGATGAATTGGCCAAACACGTGGTGGATGGCGGCCACCGGGGTGGGTGGCGCATCTTTCAGCGCCGCGCTCCAGGCGTCGCCCGTCCATTTGGCGTAGTTGCGCAGGATCTGCGCGGCAAAGGCTTCTTTGCTGTCGAAGTGGTTGTAGAACGAACCCTTGGGCACCCCGGCCTTGTCGGTGATCTGCTGGATGCCGGTGGCGTTGTAGCCCTGCAGTTGGAACAGGGCGTAGCCCGCGTCGCTCAAGCGGCGGGGGATGTCGGTGGGGTCTGCAGTGCGGGCCATGGACAAACTATATGACCGGTCGTCTTGGAATGATGGGCGCGCGATTTAAGCCCTTTGACGAGCAAGGGATTCACCGCAGCGCTTTTTTTAGGCCCTCCGTGCATCCGTTCACGAATTGGCGGCGTAAGGGATGCAGCAGTCATTCGTCCACCCCTTCGTTCAGGAGCCTGTCATGCCCATCAACCCACGCCCTGCGCTGTCCCTGCGGCCCACCCTGGTCGCCTGCGCTCTGTCGCTGCTGGCCCCCGCCGCCATGGCCTCCAGCCATCGCGAAGCGCCCTTCATCACCACCGTGCCCAAGATCGACGCCACCGACTTCTACATGTTCAACAGCTACGAAGGCGTGGCCAGCGATGGCTCCGGAGGCAAGAGCGCCTTCGTGACGCTGATCGCCAACTACCTGCCTTTGCAGGACGCCTATGGCGGCCCGAACTACTTCTCGCTGGACCCGAACGCGCTGTACGAGATCCACGTGGACAACAACGGCGACGCGGTCGAGGACATCACCCTCCAGTTCCGCTTCAAGAACACCTTGAACGCCTCGGGCGCCGGCATCACCCTGCCCATCGGCGCAGCAGGCGCCAAGAAGAACGTGGCCATCCCGCTGCGACAGGCGGGGGGCATCTCTGGCGTGGCCGGCGACCCCGTGAGCTTCGCCGAGACCTACGAGATGTTCATCGTGCGGGGCGATCGCCGCACGGGTGCGCGCCAGCAAATCAGCATCGCCAGCGGCAGCCCCACGGGCGCGTCGGGCACCACCTTCACCAAGCCGATCGACTACATTGGCGAGAAGACCCTGGGTGATGCCGCCGCTTACGAGGCTTACGCCAACAAGTACATCTACAACATCACCATCCCTGGCTGCAGCGCGCCTGGTCGCGTCTTTGTGGGCCAGCGCAAGGAAGCCTTCTCGGTCAACCTGGGCCGCATCTTCGACCTGGTCAACGCGCCCGCCAGCGTCATCACCAACGAGGCCAATGCCAAGGCCCTGAATGGCACCAACGACATCAACGAGTTCGGCGAGTTGTCGGACAAGAACGTGACCTCGCTGGCCGTTGAGATGCCCGCCAGTTGCCTGACCGCCTCGACCACCGACAAGGTGATCGGCGCCTGGACCACGGCCAGCCTGCGCCAGGCCCGCTTGCTCGATGGCAAGCCCAAGTCAGGCCTGCAGACCAGCGAGCGGACCGGTGGCGCCTGGACGCAGGTCTCACGCCTGGGCATGCCCCTGGTCAACGAGGTGGTGATCGGCTTGAAGGACAAAGACAAGTTCAACGCCTCCAAGCCCAAGGACGACGCGGCCAACTTCGCGGACTACGTGACCCACCCGACCTTGCCCGCGCTGATCCAGGTGCTGTTCCCCACCGCCGTGGCGCCCACCAACTTTCCCCGCAAGGATTTGATGACGGCCTTCCTGACCGGCTTGCCCACGCTGAACCGCCCCGCCCACATCACCGACCTGACCGGAGCGGATGCCAACCGCCGCGGCCCGCTGGCCGAGATGCTGAGGCTGAACACGGCCATCGCCCCAAGGCCGCTGGCTTCTCAAAATCCCCTGGGCGTGGCGGCGGGTGACAACGCGGGCTTTCCCAATGGCCGCCGCCTGGGCGATGACGTGGTCGATGTGTCGCTGCGCGTGGCCATGGGCGCGCTGTGCACCCTGACGGGTTCAGGCGATGCCTTGAAGGTGGGCTGCACGCCCAGCGATGCGCCTGTGGGTGGCCTCGGCTTCAACGACGCGGTGCGCGCCAACCCACTGCACTTCAAGAACGCCTTCCCCTACCTGAACGCGCCGCTGCCTGGCGCGAAGAACCTGTGAGGAGCCTGACCATGACTCGCCTGCACCAACTGCTCTTGGCCACCGCGGCCGCCACCATATTGGTGGCCTGCGGTGGGGGTGATGATCCCAACCGCCCCACCACCACCCCGGCCGATGTCACCGCACAAGTGCCTCCGGCCGCCGTCACCTCACCTGACGTGGCCACGGCGTATGTCGGCGATCTGTCGGCCGTGCCCCCGGCCACCTCGGACGCGCTGGAGCCGGTCGCCGTGCCCGAGGTGCTGGCATCCGACGACACGGCCGAGCCCACCATGGTGAACTGATCGGCCGCCCATGAAGCAGGGGGTGTTCATGGCGCTCATGCTCGTCACCTTGGTGGCGGGCCTGGCCCATGGCGCCCCCTTTGTGCCCCAGGCCGACAGCGAGGTGATCGAGACCCTGCGCGAGCGCCCCTTGTCGGATGAAGAGCGCGCTTGGCGTGGCCTGCGCGCCCAAGCCCGCCAGAACCCGAACGACGTTGCCTTGGCCGCCCGGCTGGCACGCCAGGCCATCGAGGTCTCCCGTCGGGACGGCGACCCCCGTTGGATGGGCCAAGCCCAAGGCGCCCTGCAAGTTTGGTGGAGCTTGCCCGCACCACCCGTGCCGATCCGCCTGCTGCGCGCCAGCATCTTGCAGAACCAGCATGACTTCGAACCCGCCCTGCGCGACCTGGAGGCCGTGCTTCGGCACGACCGCGCCAACGCCCAGGCCTGGCTGACGCGCGCCTCCATCCTGCAGGTGCTGGGCCGCTACGAAGAGGCCCGAACCTCGTGTGATGCCTTGCTCGGCATCGGCGCACCCTGGCATGGCCAGGCTTGTGCGCTGGAGCTGTCCAGCCTGCAAGGACAAGGCGAACAAGCCCGACTTTCCTTGCAGGCCTTGATTCGCCAAGCCCCGCCCCACCTGCACCCCTGGCTGAACCTGATCCAAGCCGAGCTGGCCGAACGCCTGGGCCGCCGCGCTGAGGCCCAGGCCTTGTATCGGCACTTGCTCAGCACCGCGCCAGACGCCTACACCGAAGGGGCCTATGCCGACCTGTTGCTGGACCAGGGCCTAGCGCGCGAAGTGATCAAGCGCCTTGAAACACAGCAACGCAACGATGGCCTGCTGCTGCGCCTGGCGCTGGCTTATGCCCAGACCCAGGACACGCGCCTGGACGCCACCGTGCAAGCCCTGCGCGCCCGCTTCAACGCCGCGCGCGAACGGGGTGACTCGGTGCACCGCCGCGAGGAAGCGCGCTTTGCCCTGCACCTGCTCAAACGCCCCGACACCGCTTTGCAGCTGGCCCAGGCCAACTGGGCCGTGCAGAAGGAACCCGCCGATGCGCGCATCCTGCTGGAAGCCGCCCATGCTGCTGGGAAAGCCGCCGCCGCCCAGCCAGTGCGCGATTTCATCGCCCAGGCGTGCTGGGCCGACCAGCGCCTGAAACCCTGGCTGCGATGAAGAACTTCAAATTCAAGCTGTTGCTGCTGGCCCTGGCCTTGCTGCTGCTGTGCAGCCTCGCTCAAGCGCACAAGCCCAGCGACAGCTACCTCACCTTGACCCTGCGGGATACCGGCCAGGTGGATGTGAACTGGCACATTGCCCTGCGTGACCTGGACACCGAGTTGAGCCTGGACCACGACGACGATGGCCAACTCACCTGGGGCGAAGTGCGCCCCCGCTGGTCCGAGCTGATGAACTTCGCCCGCCCCACCTTGAGCTTGCGCCATGAAGGCCAAGACTGCACCCCCCTGGCCGCCCCGCTACCCGAACCCCAGATCGACACCCACACTGACGGCCGCTACGCGGTTTTGCGCTGGACCGTCCAATGCCCTTTGGCGCCAGGGCATGCCTGGCACGGCCTGGACATCGACTACCGCCTGTTCGCCCTCACCGACCCCACGCACCGGGGCATCGTGCATTGGGCCGCCGCCTCCGGCGAAGCAGGCACCCTGGTGCTGGGCACGCCCAGGCCTAGGCAAGCGCTGGCCTTCCACGGCAACTCACCGCCATCGTTCTGGCCCAGCCTGTGGCGCTTCGTGCTGGACGGCATGCACCACATCGCGATCGGCACCGACCACATCCTGTTCCTGATGTCGCTGCTGCTGGTCTCGGTGTGGCAGCGTCCGGGGCCAGCGCGCTGGTGGCCACCGATGGCGGGCTGGCGCCCCCGCCCAAGCTGGGGCGCCTCGATCGGCGAAGTGCTGCGCCTGGTCACCGCCTTCACGGTGGCCCACTCCCTCACCTTGGGGCTGGCCGCCTTCGGGGTCTTGTCGCCGCCCTCGCGCTGGGTCGAATCGCTGATCGCGCTCAGCGTGCTGCTGGCCGCGCTCGACAACCTGCTGCCCTTGCTGCGCGCGCCGCGTTGGACCGTGGTGTTCGGCTTTGGCCTGGTGCACGGCTTTGGCTTTGCCGGGGCCTTGCAGGACCTGGGCTTGTCGGGCAGCGACCTGGCCGCGCCGCTGTTGGGTTTCAACCTGGGTGTTGAACTGGGCCAACTGGCGCTGGTGTCGGTGACCTTGCCGATCATCGGACTGCTGCGCCGCACCCCGTTATACCGCTGGGTACTCGTCGGGGGCGGCTCCATGCTCATCGCCGCCATCGCCACCGTCTGGTTGATCGAGCGCGTGTTCGACACCACACTGAACATTGGGGTCCTGGGCTTTTAACGCTATCGTTGCACCCAATGACCTCATCCCCCTCTCCCGAGTCAGACGCGGCCACCCAAGAGCTGGGCCGGCTGCTCAGCCGCATCGCACTGGGCGATCGTGTGGCGTTTGCCACGCTTTACCGCCTCACCTCGGCGCGTCTGTTCGGCGTGGTGCTGCGTATACAAGCTGACAGAAGCGCTGCCGAAGATGTGCTTCAGGAGGTCTACGTGAACGTCTGGCGCGCCGCGCAATCTTTCAACCCCACGCTCAGCCAGCCTTTGACCTGGCTGCGCAGCATCGCGCGCAACCGGGCCATCGACAGCCTGCGCCGCAGCCAGACCTCGCCGTCAACCGTGACCGCCTACGTGGGCGCCGATGGTGAAGAAACCAGCCCACTGGACAAACTGCCCTCGGATCAACCCGGGCCCCTGGCTCTGCTGGAACAGGTCGCGGAGCAGCGCCAGCTGGCGCATTGCCTGCAAGGCTTGTCACGCGAGCAACGCCAAAGCCTGGCCCTGACCTACTACCAGGGCCTGTCGCACACCGAAGTGGCGCAGCACCTGGTGCAACCGCTGGGCACCGTCAAGAGCTGGGTGCGCCGCGGCCTGGCCGCGCTGAAAGACTGTCTGGAGCGGGCCTCGACGGCCCTGCGCTGACATGGACTACGCCCGCCCCTCATTGGCTGATCGCCTGGCCGCCGAATACGTGCTGGGCACCCTTCGGGGCCCGGCCCGCCGCCGCTTCGAGACCCTGCTGCTGGCCCACCCGAACCTGCGCGCGTCGGTGGCCGACTGGCAGCGCCGACTCGCGGTGCTGGAAGAGCCCATCGCCGAGCAGGCGCCTCCGCCGCACGTGTGGCGGTCCATCGAAACAAGGCTATTTGCCCAACCGGACGCATCGCCTTGGTGGCGGCGCCTGGGCCTGTGGCAAGGCCTCACCGGCGCGTTCGGCGCCGCCATCCTGGCCTTGGCCTTGCTACTGGCCACGCCTTCAAGCCAAGCGCCCCCCTTGCTGGTGGTGATGGGCGGTGAAGCGGGCCCGGCCAGCTTCGTGGCCAGCGTGAGTGCCGATGGTGCAAGCTTGGTGCTCAAGCCCGTGAACGGCGTGGCGCTGCAGCCTCAGCGCGTGCTGGAGTTGTGGTCCGTGCCGGACAAGGGTGCGCCGCGCTCACTGGGCGTCGTGGCTGCCGACAGGGCCACCACCGTCTTGCGGGCTCGGCTCCTGCAGAACACCGAGGCCTTGGCGGTGAGCGTGGAGCCCCTCGGCGGTTCGCCCACCGGCGCGCCCACCGGGCCGATCGTGTCCGTGGGCAAGTTGCGCACCTGAGGCACCGCACAATGCGGCCCATGCACTATGCCCATTTGCTCAACCTGACGCGCCGCCACCCTTCCGCCATCCTGCTGGTGGTGCAACTGGCGGGCTTGCTGCTCTACCCGTTCCTGGAGGACACGCCCGGCGCCCCCATCGCCTTGGGCGCATTCGGGATCTGCGTGCTGGTCATCACCACGCGCATGGTGCGCCGCACCCCAGGGCTGACCTGGATCAGCGTCTGCATCGCCCTGCCGGCCATCGCGATGCTGGCCCTGCAGGCCCTGCGCAACGACATGGACTGGCTGCTGCCTTGGTCAGCCGGGCTGGAGGCCGTGTTCTATTTCTACGCGGCCGGCAGCCTGATCGCCTACATGATGGAAGACATGCACGCCACGACCGACGAGCTGTTCGCGGCGGGCGCCACCTTCACCCTGCTGGTCTGGGGCTTCACCTACCTGTTCGTGATGCTGCAGGTTTTGCAACCGGGCAGTTTCCTGGCCGCGGTCAACCCCGATCAGCCCCGCAGCTGGACCGAGCTGATGTTCCTGAGCTTCGCGTTGCTGTCCAGCACAGGCATCGGGGATGTGATCCCCGTCAGGCCACCCGCGCGGGCGCTGGCCAGCATCGAGATGTTCACCGGCGTGATGTACTTGGCCGCCGTGGTGTCGCGCCTGATCGGGCTGACCTTGATCCGGCGCTGATCGCCCCACAGTGCAGAGCAGGGCAGGTTGTCGGGCAATTAAATTGGAAATGCGCAAGAATCGGTGCCCCGAGGAGTGATCATCCGTCACAAAAGGGAGGCTCGATGGTCCGATCATTGTCCGACGCCATTCGCCGCACTGGTTCGCAAACCAAAGTCGGCGTCGCCTTCTTTGTGCTGGCGCTGGTGCTTTTTTCCATCACGGGCGGGCTGTCCGGCCTGTCCGCCCGCCGCGAGGCCGAGCGCGCCAGCGGCGCGATGCTGGCCCAGTTGGCCGCGGCCATGGCGGCCCGCCTCGACGCCGATGTCGCCGAGCGCTTTCGCGAGATCCGCCGGCTCACCGAGATCGAAACGACGCTGGCACTCGACATGACGCCAGACCGCTGGCGCCGCACCCTGGAGCGTCTGCAAGCTTCGACCAAACATTACAGCTGGATCGGCGTGACCGACCTGGATGGCACCGTGCTGGCCTCGACCGGCGGGCTGTTGCAAGGGGCGAGCGTGCAGCAACGCCCGTGGTTCAAAGCGGGCCTGAACAAACCGTCGGTGCTGGATGTGCACGACGCCAAACTGCTGTCCAGCCTTTTGCCTGCCACAGCCACCGGCGAGCCCTACCGCTTCATCGACGTGGCCGCCCCACTGCGCGATCAAGGGCGCCAGCACAAGGGCGTGCTGGGCGCCCACTTGAACTGGGATTGGGCCGAGCAACGGCGCCGCGCCATGCTGGCCACGCTCGATGCCCGCCTGGCCCTGGACATCGTGATCGTGAACCGTCAAGGCCAGGCCGACCTGGGGCCCAAGGAACCTGCGCTGCGCGGCGTGTCGGCAGCCGAGCTGAGCTTGGCCCCGGTGGTGCGCACCTGGTCTGATGGCCGGCGATACCTCACGGCGGCCGGCTCCAGCCAGGCCGCGGACGACTACCCGGGCATGGGCTGGACCGTGGTGGTCCGCCAGCCGGTGGACATCGCCTTCGAGGCCGCGAACAGCTTGCAACGCCGCATCTGGATCTTTGGCGGCTTTGGCGCGCTGATATTCGGCGTGCTGGGTTGGTGGCTGGCGGGTGTGCTGAACGAGCCCCTGCGGCGGATCGCGGTGCGGGCCCGCGTGCTCACACCGTCGCCATCGACACTGGATCGGCCACCGGTCGGCGCCAACGAAGTGGACCAGGTCGCGGATTCGATCTCCAGGTTGATCGAGGAGCTTCGAAGCCGGGAGCAGGAGCTGCGCGAGTTCAACGAGCGCCTCGAACACATCATCCGCCAGCGCACCAGCGAACTCGAACAAAGCAACGCGGACCTGCAGAGCTTCACCAACAGCGTGTCGCATGACCTGCGCAGCCCCTTGGGCCAGATGGCGGTTCTGTTGCGCTTCATGTTGCAGCACGAAGGCGCCGACCTGCCGGCCGGGGTGAGCCGCAAGATCGAGATGGTGGCCGCCGAATGCGATCGCCTGCGACAGCTGTGCGAGGAGTTTCTGGACCTGGCCTTTGCGCAGCAGCGCAAGCTGGAACTGACCACCGTCGACATGGAGCAACTGGTGCAGTCCCTGGTGGCCGAGATCCAGTCCGCCTGGGAAGGCCACGCCCCGCAGGTGGTCGTGGGGCCCCTGCCCTCGGTCAAGGCCGACCCGGTGCTGTTGCGGCAGGTGTGGGCCAACCTGCTGTCCAATGCCTTCAAGTATTCATCCAAGGTGGCCGAGCCGCGGATCTTGGTCAGCGCGGTAAGCGAGGGGCCGAACGTGGTCTACACGGTGAAGGACAACGGGGCCGGCTTCAACGCCCAGGAGGCTTCGCGCCTGTTCGGCGCTTTCCAAAGGCTGCACGACAACCGCGATTTCAAGGGCGTGGGCATCGGCCTGTCCATCGTCAAGCGGGTGGTGCAGCGGCACCAAGGCCAGGTCTGGGCGGAGTCCGAACCGGGCCAGGGCGCTCGGTTTCACTTTTCCCTGCCGGCGGGCGAGGTGGGGGCCGCCTGAGGCTTGGCTTGGTGGCCTTGCTCAGCCCGCCAAGCCCGCGAACACGTTCTGCACGTCTTCGTTGGCGTCCAGGGCAGCCAGGAACACCTCCACCTCTTCGAGCGCCTCGGCGCTCAGGCTGGCCGGGTTGACGGGGTTTTTGGGTTTGTAGCCCAGCTTGGCCGACAGCACCGTGAAGCCCTGCGCCGGCAAGGCGCGGCTGACCAGGTCCAGGTCGGTGGGGTCGGTCAGGAACACCGTCACGCCCTCGTCCTCGCCGGGCTCCAGATCCTGTGCGCCAGCTTCGATGGCCGCCACCTCGGGGTCGGCGCCTGGGGCGGTGGGCTCGGCCTCGATCATGCCGACGTGGTCAAAATCCCAGGCCACCGAGCCCGAGGTGCCGAGCTGGCCCTTGCGGAACAGCACACGCATCTCAGACGCGGCGCGGTTCACGTTGTCGGTCAGGCATTCGACCATGACCGGCACGCGGTGCGGTGCAAAGCCTTCGTACACCACATGCTCGAAATGAACGGCCTCACCGGTCAGGCCGGCGCCCTTCTTGATCGCGCGATCCAGGGTGTCCTTGGGCATGGAGACCTTGCGCGCCTGCTCCACCACCAGGCGCAAGCGCGAGTTGGCGGCCGGGTCGGCGCCATGGCGCGCGGCGATCATGATGTCCTTGGACAGCTTGCCAAACAGCCTGCCTTTGGCATTGGCGGCCAGGTCCTTGTGTTTTGCTTTCCATTGCGCGCCCATGTCTCGTCGTCCTTTGCTTGCTGGGTGTTCGGACCGACATTGTCCACCTCAGCGCAGCAAGGCCACCATCTGCTTGATCAAATTCAGGGGACGCAGTGGCTTGGGGCAATGGGCATCGAATCCCGCCTTGATGGCCTGGGCCCGATCGCTGTCGCGCGCAAACGAGGTCAAGGCGATGGCCGCCAAATGCTGTGTGGGCATGCCAGATTCGCGCCTGCGCACCTCCCGGATCAGCTCGTAGCCATCCTTGCCAGCCATGCCGATGTCGCTGATCAGCACATCGGGCTTGAAGCTCTCCAACATCTCCAGCGCCTGATCAGCATGGTTGGCGGCGCACACGGTGGCACCCCGGTCGCCCAGGATGATGTGGAGCATGGCAGCGGCATCTGCGTCATCGTCAACGATCAGGACCTTGATTTGGCGCAGGGGCAGGTCGTCATGGCCGGTCGGTGCGCTCGGCTCATCGTCGCCCGCGGTCGTGGGCTCTTCCGCGGGATGAAGGGGCAACCACACCTCGAAGGTCGCGCCATGGCCCAGCCCTTCGCTGCGCACCGACAGCTCACCGCCATGGGCCTCCACCACCTGTTTCGCGATCGAGAGCCCCAGGCCCAGGCCGCCACGGTGCCGGTTGCTGGCCGCATCGCTCTGGGCGAATCGGTCAAACACAAAAGGCAGGAAATCCGCCGCGATGCCTTGCCCTGCGTCGGTGACCAGGATCCGCAAGCCGGTATCCAACTCGTCCAGCGAAACGCTCACGGTGCTGGCGCGGGGCGAGAACTTGATGGCGTTGCTGAGCAGATTCCAAACCACCTGCTGAAGCCTGGACGCGTCCGCTTGAATGGTGCGGTAAGCCGGGGCCAGGATCAGATCGACGTGGATGTCCTTGGCCTCGAAGGCGGGCCTCATGGCGTTGATGGCGGCGTCTATCTCCTGGACTGGGTCCAGCAACGACAGCGACAGCGGCAACTTGCCCAGGTTCAGGCGCGACATGTCCAGCAGGTCGGAAATCATGCGCGCCTGCGTGGCGCCGTTGCGCTGGATCACGGCCAAGCCACGCATGGTCTCGTCGGTCCCGCCCCGTTTCAGAAGAACGTGCGTCCAACCCATGATCGCGTTCAGCGGTGTTCGCAGTTCATGAGACAGCACCGCGATGAAATCGTCCTTCAGGCGGCTGACCTGCTCCGCTTCGCCCCGGGCAACACGCTCGCTGTCGAACAACTGCAAACGTTGTGCTTCCAACGCCACCCGCTCGGAAATGTCGGTGGCCAACATCATCGCGATCCCCGGCTCGATCTGCGTTGGCACGCTCCATTCCAGGTGCACGAGTCCACCCTGCGGCAACTGCATCGGCACCTTCTGGTTTTGCGATTCGGTGTCGCGGTTCAGCAAGAAGCCATCAAGCAGCGCCGCCCATTCCGGCAAACTGAACCCGCTCATTTTCTTGCCGACAACCTCGGCCATCCCTCGCTGCAAAAGCCTGAGCATGGCGGGATTGGCCCCGATCACCGTGCCGTCATCGCCAAGCAGCACGATCCCGATGGGCGCCTGAGAGTAGATCGTGTGGAACTTGGACTCACTGCGCTCGGAGGCCTGCCTGAGTTGTTCGGCCTGCATATCGAGTTCGGCATACAAGGCCACCACACCGGTGTTCGTCTCGTTCAGCTCTTCCCGAAGTTCCGCCAGTTCTTGGGTCTTCTCGGCCAAGGCATCCAGGGCTTGCTGGTACAGGTCAAGGTTAACGTCACCCATGGTCAAGCCCGCTTGACCACCACAACCGTCACATCGTCCAAACCCCGTGTGTGGTCGCGGATCAACCACCCGGCAATGACGGCGGGATCGCAACGGAGCAAGCCGCCCAGCCCGTCCAGCTTCCAGCGCGTCTGCAATCCATCGGAATGCATGACCAACAAGGCATGCTCGGGCCAGGCGTAGGTGGCGTCTTGCAATGTCCGCACCTTCAGTCCCAGCGTGCCATGCTGGGACAACAGCGATCGATCGGACAAGCCGGAAATGATCCGGCCGGAGACATTGCCGGCACCGGCCGCCACCACCGTGTTGGCCAGCAAGTCGAGCGTTGAAATCGAAACCGCCGCTCCCCGCGTTTGACGCATCAGGGGATGCGCTTGCTCCAGGACGGCGCGTGGGGAGCCGCGTGCATTGCGGAACACGGCCACCGCCACTTGTGCCGCTTCAGCCGCCTCGGGTCCATGGCCCAGTCCGTCGGCGACGATGACGCTGGCCTCGCCGTCCTCGATGCGGATGTCCCAGGCGTCGCCACTGACCACCTCGCCTGGCGCACAAAGGCAGATGCCCGCATGAACGAACTGGCTGTTCACCAACGCCGCGCGCGGCGTGCTTGATCGCCCCTCGGAGACCCGGATGCGCGACAGGATCACGGTGCCGCAATCCACCTTTGAATACACGGAAAAGTCTGTCGACAGGCGGCGCACGGCGCCAAACCCCGTGCCGGGCGTGGTGCCGGTCGAGTAACCATCAAGCAGGCACTGATTGACATCTTGCATGCCGGGCCCGCTGTCGATCGAAATCACTTCGAAATGCGCGCCGTGCTCAGTCGCCTTGCACGCCATGAGGAGCCTCCCTGCCTGGGCATGCCGGACCAGGTTCGTGCCCAGTTCGGTCACCACCAGGGCGATGCGGCCGCAGACGTCTTCGCCCAGTTCATGGCCCGAGGCAAGGCGCAACGCCATGCGGCGGGCTTCGCCCACTTGCGATGGTTCGTGGACGTGGATGTCGACATGCGGCGTCATGTCACAACTTCCACCGTGTGATGGTGACGCAGGTTCCTTGGCCCACGGCCGTCCGCAAGTCGAACTCGTTGACCAGCCTGCGGCTGCCCGACAACCCCATGCCCATGCCGGAGCCTGAGGTCCAGCCATCGGTGAGGGCGAGTTGGGTGTCGGCAATCCCGGGGCCGTGGTCCTCGAAAGCCAGGCGCAAACCCATCTGGTGGTCCCGCTCGACGATCTCCCAGCGCATTTCACCGCCCCCTCCATACACCAGGGTGTTGCGGGACAGCTCACTCGCCGCCGTGATCATTTTGGTCTGATCGACCAGCGTGAACATCAACTGCCGCGTCAGTTTGCGGACCATCTGCCGGCTGCGAACGATGTCGCTTTCCATCTCGATGGTGATGACGCCCGTGGGGCCTTCAGGCGCCGAATTCAAGGTCACCCCCACCTGCATGGCGCAGCAGCGCCATGCCTCGTTCGACATTCAAGGCGGTGCGCACACCTTCGAGGGAGAGCCCCAATTCGACGAGCGTGATGGCCACAGCGGGTTGCATGCCGACCACCACCGTCGTGGCCCCGAGTACCGCCGCAATGCCAGAGATGCTGGCCAGCATGCGGCCGATGAACGAGTCCACAATCTCCAGCGCGGAGATGTCGATCAGCACCCCTGTGGCGCCGCTGCTGGCGATCTTCACGGCCAAGTCATCCTGCAGCAGGATGGCCGTTTGATCCTGCATGTCCAACTGGATGGTGACGAGCAGACATCGGCCCATCTTCAAAACGGGGATGCGTTCCATGAGCGGCCTAGCCGAGCGCGCGCGAAACGATCCAGCCCGATTGCTTCATCGCCAGTGACAGGGCGTCTGCCAGCGTCGCCTTCGTGGTGATGCCCTGCAGGTCAATGCCCAGGTGAACGATGGTTTGTGCGATCTGTGGCCGGATGCCGCTGATGATGCAGTCGGCACCCATCAACCGGATGGCGGTGACTGTCTTGAGCAGGTGCTGGGCCACGAGCGTGTCGACCGTGGGCACGCCAGTGATGTCGATGATGGCCAGTTCCGAGCCCGTCTCGACGATGCGTTGCAACAGGGACTCCATTACCAGTTGGGTGCGGCTTGAATCCAACGTGCCGATCATGGGTACCGCCAGCACGCCTTCCCACAATTTCACGACCGGGGTGGACAACTCCAGCAGCTCCTGCTGCTGCCGCTTGATGACTTGCTCGCGGCTGCGTTGGTAGGTCGTTGCCGTCCACTGGGCCATCTTGTCGACCAGGTTGGAGGCGGCCCAGACGGTGTCGAAGACCTGCTGAGGATCGGTGGAAATCATCTGCTGCAGCCCGGCGAAGAGCGGCTTCTTGAGGGCCATCACGAAATAACTCGTCTCGCCAGCGCTGGCGCCCTGCGCGGCACGGGACTGCGACAGCTCCGCCAGCACCGTCCGCGTCTTGCTCCAGGCCTCACTGCCAAACTGCGCCAGGTCTGCATCGTTGCGCACGGCATCTTGCAGCGCGCTCAGCAGTTCCCGGGCTTCGTTTTGCGCCACCCGGGCTGTGGCGCCCGAAGAGCCTTCGCCGGACTGCGCCACCTCTTCAATCCAGGATTTGAGGAAGTCTTCGGGCGACGCCTTGAGCACATTGTCAAAAGCGGTATTGACGGGTTTCATCGGAATCCTGGTGGCACGACAAGCAGCAGCACGACATGCTGGATCGGAGGGGAAGGGCCGCTTCAGCATGGGTGACAAGGGATCGGTGCCAGCAGATGCGCTATCCGACATGAGGGACGAATCACACGGACCCGTCGTGACTCAGTATATCTGGCTGCTCGGCAACAGCACGACAAACGCGCTGCCCAGGTTGCGCCCCGCACTCGTGGCCACCACCGTGCCGCCATGGGCCTCCACCAACTCGCGCACCACCGCCAAGCCAATGCCCAGGCCCTGGCTGGTCTGGGCGTAGGCCGACGCCGTGCTGTCCTGCACGAAGAGGTCAAAGATATAAGGCAGGGCCGAGGCAGTGATGCCAATGCCGTTGTCCGTCACCTTGACCATCTGCATGGACCCCTGATTTTCCAGGATCAGCTGGATTTCTCCATCGTCGGGGGTGTACTTGGAAGCGTTGTCCAAAAGGTTGCTGAAGACCTGCGCCAGGCGCACGGCATCCCCCTCGACACAGGCCGGCCCCACAGGCAGGTGCACCACCAGGCGCTGGTGCCTTTTGTCCATGGCCGGCTTGCACATCTGCACCGCGGCCTCCAGCACATCGGCCAGTTCAGTGACCTGTCGCTTGAGCTGGAACTTGCCCGCGCTGACCCTGGAGCCGTCCAGCAGATCGTCAATGAGCCGCGAGATGTGGGTCACCTGCCGCTCGATGATGCCTTGCAGACGCGTGAGCTGCAGCTGGTCCAGTCCCGCGTGGTTGAGCAGCAAAGAGACCGTTTTGATGGGCGTGAGGGGGTTGCGCAGTTCATGGGCCACCATCGCCAAGAACCTGATCTGCTGAGTGTGGGCATGCTCGGCCTTGGCCTCCAGCTCCTGGGCTGTCAGGGCCGCGATCACCAGCTGGGCATTGGCTTCGCGAAGATCGCGCCAGCGCGGATCGATCGCAGGGCCGAGTTCCTCCTGAAGATCAGGCATGGCTCGGGCCGGTAGGCTCCTCACGGAACGTCGGGCTGCGACTCGGGGCACCTCCCAGCAAGCCCTCCTGGCCCAGCAGCATGTGGCCTACCTGGATGCCCTCGTCGTCGATCGTGAACGAGCGCAGCTCATTGGAGTGGGCACTGCCGCGCACCTTGACCACGGCCATCACGCGCTGCAAGCGGCTGTCCACCTCCACATAGCGCTGCAACACGATGGCATCGGTCAGGAAGGCCGTGCCATAGGGGCTGAAACGCAGGTCAGCGTACCGGTCTTCCAGCTCCGAGGTCATCAGGACGGTGACCCCCGTGCTGGCCAGGGCGGCCACCATGCGCGACAGCGATTCCCGAAAATCTTCGCGGAAGGTGGGGGCCAGGGCCAGCTCAAACCCCGACAGCGAATCGATGACCACCCGCGTGGCCTTGAGCCGGCGAATCTCGTTGATGAGCAAGGAGGCGATCTCATCCACCGACAAGGCGGCGGCCCGGGTGTCGATCACCCCAACGCGGCCGCTTTCAATCAACTCGGCCATCAGGCCGCCCCGCGACTTGTTGGGACGCTGCTCGAACGCCGCGATGACGCCGGTCTCGCCATGACGGGCACCCTCGGCCAGGAAGGCCATCGCCAGGATGCTCTTGCCAGAGCCGGACGGCCCGGCCACCAACAGGGAGTAGCCTTTGGGCAGGCCCCCTCCCATCATCTCGTCGAGCACGGGCACGCCGGTGCGCAAACGCGGGCTGTCGCCAGCCACTGGCACCGGGTGTTGGCCTTGGGCCAGTTGCGGTGGCGCAAAAACATGGATGCCCGCTGTGCTGATGCGGAAGGTGTGCAGGCCCGGCTGGGTGGGCTGGCCACGCATCTTCATGATTTCCATCTTGCGAACCACCGAGTTGCGCTGCACGCTTTGGCGCAACCAGATCAGGCCATCGGCCACGGTGAAGATGGGGTTGGGGTCGTTGTCGGTGAAGTACTCGCCGATCAGGAAGGTGGTGGCCTGCCAGCTCGTCATCAGCACGCCCAGGTTCTGGATGAACTGCTGCAGGCTGATGAAGGAATGTCCTTGGCTCTGGCTGGCCAGCACCACCGAGCGGAAGGAGTCGATGAAAACCAGGCCTGGCTGGCGCGACTCGACTTCGGCCACGATGCGGTTCAAGACCTTGTCCAGGTCGCCGGTGGCGGTGTCGTCAGCCAGGTTGACAAAGCGGATGGAGCGGTTGAGCTTGTCCAGGTCAAAGAAATCAAACTGCTGCTGGTAGCGCAGCATCTTCAAGGGCGGCTCACCCAGCACCGTGAAATACAAGGCGGGCCGCTCTGGCGTGGCCATGGCGAACATCATCTGGTGCGCCAGCGTCGTCTTGCCGCAGCCCGGCGTGCCGGCGATCACATTGAACGAATACTCGGGCAAACCGCCGCCCAGCACCTCGTCCAATCCTTGCACGCCAGTGCGCAGGCGCGTGATGGTTGCTTTACCGAGGGTGTTCATGGCGAGGTGTCCTGTGCGGGGCGACCGCTTGAAGTTGTTTCGCAGACGGGTCTGAGCAGCCGGTCCGTGAGGGATTGGCCAATGAGCGTGGTCAGGAGGTCGTGGAAGCTTTCCAACAAGGCTGCGCTCGCAGCCGCGGCGGTGGCACTGGGTTGTTGGGCCAACACAGCATGCAGCACTGAAAACTCGGCCAACTGCAGCACACCATCCTGAACAGCGGCCAAGCAGGGAAATTCAACCCGGGTGAGCTGCAGGCTGCGCTTGTAGAGCGCGGCAAACCCACGTTGCCCGATGATGGGCGACAAGGCCGCATCCATGGCGGACCAGGTGGTCACGGCAATGCTGGCCGCTTGCGCTGCATGTGCACCGTTGGCAGCCAATTGCGCAAGTATTGCTTTCGTGCCTGGCGCCTCGTTTGGCATGTTGGGTCCGGTGACGACCCGCCCGCGCGGGGTGGTTGATGGTACGCCCTGTTCCGGCACTTTCAAAGCCAGGCGCTGCCGGGAGGGGGCCGCTGCGGCGGTCACAAGACCTGGGTCGGTACTGCGGTCAGGCATGTCGGATCCCCTGATGGGCGTCAAGGAATGACAGCACGGTGGCGGTGAAGGTGGCCACGTCAATGGGCTTGGCGATGTAGCCATCACAGCCCGCTTCGCGCATCTTGGCCTGGTCGCCATTCATGGCGTAGGCCGTGAAGGCCACCACGACGATGCCTTGCGTTGGCGGCGCGGCCTTCAGTCGGCGCATCAACTCCAGGCCGTCCATCCCAGGCATCTGGATGTCCATCAGGATCAAGTCTGGCTCAAACGAAGTGATCTGGTCCACAGCCTGGTGGGCATCGACCGCGCAGTCCACGGCCACCCCTGCGGCCTGCAACACGACACGGGCCAGCTCCAGGTTCAGCGCGTTGTCATCCACGATCAGCACGCGTGGTGAGTTCATGCGGCGCCTCCCCGCTGGACCTGGTGCACGCGGTTGAGCACCACGTGGAACACGCTGCCCACCCCAAAAGTGCTGCGCGCGCCCACGCTGCCGCCCTGGGCCTCCACCAAGCGGCGCGTCAGGGCCAGCCCCAGGCCCGTGCCTTGGTGAAGCTTGCTGAAGCCAGCATCCAGTTGCTGAAAATCCACGAACAGGCGAGGCAGGTCGCCCGGCGCAATGCCGATGCCGGTGTCCTCGACTTCCAACCTGAATTGATCAGGCCCTTCCGCGCAGGCGCTGATGGTCACCTGAACGCCTGAGGGCGTGAACTTGATGGCATTGGACAGGTAGTTGTAGAGCACTTGCTTGAGACGAGCGGTATCGATGACCAGGCTGGACACGTCCGCGTCGATCCTGATGGCGAGCTGAATGGATTTGCGCTGCAAGGACGTGTGCATCACATCGCCCAGCTCCGACACCAGCTGCTGGAGGTTCGCCGGCTCGGGGAAAAACTCGAATTTGCCAGATTCGACCTTGGACATGTCCAGCACATCGTTGATGAGGTGCAAGAGGTGGCGGGCGCAACTCATGCGACATGTTGGAGATGAATTGGCTCTTCAACCTGCTGGCTTCCTGCATCTGGCGATTTTCAAGCTCCAGGCCTTCCAGCTTGTGTCGCGAGGCCTCGGCCTGCCTGGCGGGCGTCACGTCGGTGATGATGCCCAGCAGGCGCGCAGGGTGCCCGCTTTCATTGAAGATCCCACCCCGGATGCTGACCCAGTGGGTGCTGGCATCGGGCCACACCACGCGGCAAACCGCCTGCCAATCGCTCAGCTGTCGGGTGGACTGGGCCAACCCCTGGGCCACCTCATCGCGGTCTTCCGGGTGCACGTGCTTCAAAAAGATGTCGACACTCCACTCGAGTTGCCGCTCGCCATGCCCGAAACACATGTCATGCCGCAGCGAATGGATCATCGCACCGGTACTCAGATCCATCTCCCACTCGCCAATATTGGCCGAATCAATCGCCAACCTCAGCAGGGCATCGCGCTGGCTCGCGCATTGCAGCTCGCCCAGGTCGCTCACCGCGGTTTCGGCCACGGTTTCGGCGCGCAGCACGGCCATCACCAGGTTCTCATTGGCCTCCAGCATGCGCGCGCCGTGGGTTTCGCTGAACTCGCTCCGCACTTGGGCCATGTCTTGCCGCAGGTGGCGCAGTTCCGCGCGCATGTGGTCGGTCTGCCGGTGCAGCTGCGCCACCAGGCTGAGCGCGCCGGCCACGTCCGAGTCAGTGCGTGGCGTGTTCATCTTGAGCGAACACAATCTCTACGCGGCGGTTCATTTGCCGTCCTGCCGCGGTGCCATTGCTGGCGGCGGGCTGCTCCTGCCCATGCGCCCGCGTGGTCAACAGGTCGGGTGAGACGCCCAGCTCCAGCAAGGCCGACAACACCGCGTCGGCCCGCCGTTGAGACAAGGCCAGGTTGGCCGCGCCCGAGCCCGTGCTGTCGGTGTAGCCTTCGACCGAGGCCCGGCGTTTCGGCGGGGTCTTGAACACGGCCGCCAGCTTGGCGATGTGGCCGGCACTTTCGGGGCGAAGCCGGGAGGCGCCCGTGTCGAACAGCACATCACCCAAGGTCACCACCAGGCCGCGGTCGGTCTGTTTGGCATTGAGGTCTTTGAGTTGCATCTCCAGGCTGTTGACCTTGGCCTGGCCGCGTGCCAGGTCGGTGTTCTTCTGGGCATTGCTTTGTTGAGCCAGGGCCAGCTGTTGCTGGGCCTGGTCGGCCTCCTGGGTGCGCAGCGCCAGGCGTGTTTTGTCGCGTTCACTGGCCGCGCCCGCCACCACTGCGTCAGAGGCTTTGTGCGACGCGGTCTCTTGCGCAATGACAACGCGCTGGGCAGTCATGTAAGCCAGGTGGTCCACCGCGGAGAGCGTGCCGCCTTCGGCCCAGGTTCGGTCCGCGGCGGCCAGCGCGTCTTGCGCCATCTTGAGTTCATCAGGCGCCAGGGCCATGACCTGGGCATCGCGCTG
The DNA here is from genome assembly GCF_918741295.1 of Aquabacterium sp. CECT 9606. Lineage (GTDB taxonomy): Bacteria > Pseudomonadota > Gammaproteobacteria > Burkholderiales > Burkholderiaceae_C > Aquabacterium. The sequence goes on along the minus strand of NZ_CAKKNB010000002.1, from coordinate 462,965 downwards.
CGCCATGTTGACGCCCTGGCGGGCTTGCTCCAGCGCGGTGTTCGGCTCGCGGGTGGTGCCACAGGCGGTCAAGGTGGCGGCGATGGCGGTCAAGGCAATCAATCGGATGTTCATGAAAATCTCCTGTATTTTTTGAGTGGGGCGCCTCAACGGGCGGTGTTGCGGTTGATCTCGTCGCGCAGCACGCGGGCGGCATCTTGGGACTCTTGGGCGGCCTTGCGCGAGCGTTCCGACTGCGCGTGCAGTTCGGCCACTTGGGCATCCACCTGGGCCTGCTCGGCCAATTGCTTGGCCCGTTCAAAATCTTTGGAGGCCATGGCCTGGCGTGCGCTGGCCAGCTTGCCTGTGGCCACCTGCAGTTGCACGGCGGCATCTTCACTGGTGCCGGTGGTGCTGGCACGCTGCACCGCCGCGTTGGCCACCGCCATTTCGGCTTTGGGGCCGGGCTTGCTGGCGCATCCGCCCAAGTACAGGGCACACGGCCCCAACACGGCCAAGCTCAAGATGGCGTGGGAACGGCGAGATAAAGTGAATTTGGTCATGACGATTCCCGGTTTGAATGATCGACACGAGGTGTCGTATCAGGCAAGCCTAGGGAGGCCCCTGGCTGGCGTCTGTCTGCCAGCGCACATTGGGGGAGTCAGGTGGCCACGGTACTGGGCAGCAGTCGGTCGTACTCTGTCTTGACCACGGCGTAGCATTCGCAGGTGCGCTGCTCCAAGCCCGGTCGGTCCAGCACGGAGATCCGTCCTCGCTGGTAGCTGATCAGGCCGGCTTTCTGGAGCCGGCCTGCCGCTTCCGTCACCCCCTCGCGCCGCACACCCAGCATGTTGGCGATCAGTTCCTGCGTCATGAAGATTTCACTGGAGGGCAATCGGTCCAGGCTCAGCAGCAACCACCGGCACAGCTGCTGGTCCAGGGAATGGTGGCGGTTGCACACCGCCGTTTGAGACATCTGGGTGATCAAGGCCTGCGTGTAACGCAGCAGCAGGTGCAACACGGGCCCCGCGCGGTTGAACTCCTGCATCATCATCCCCGCCTTGAGCCTGAAAGCGTGGCCCGCGCTTTGCACCACGGCACGGCTCGGCGTGGATTCTCCGCCCATGAACAGCGAGATGCCCACGATGCCTTCGAAGCCGACCATGGCGATCTCGGCAGAGCCGCCGTCCTCCATGACGTAAAGCAAGGACACGATCGAGTCGGTGGGGAAGTAGACGTGGCCCAGCCGAGTGCCGGGCTCATAGAGCACCTTGCCCAGCGGCATGTCCACCAGCTCCAATTGTGGGAGCCAACGCACCCACTCGGCCTCGGGCAAGGCCGCCAGCAAGCGGTTCTGTCGGGGATCGGCGGCCAGGGTCATGCGGTCCTCCAGGGGATGTCGGCCTGAGGGTGCGCCTTGCATGGCGACCTTGAAGGCACAGCATGCGTCAGCCAAACCATGGTCGATGGAAGGTTCGCTGAGAGCGTTGAATCCTGACGAGCCAGTATAGGGGTCCACACCGAGCCGCGCAGGGGCCTGTGCCGTTCAGCACACTGTGTGCGCCAGCGCACAGACAGCCAAGCGCCTGGGTGGCATTTTTCTTGAAAAGCAGGGCGGGTGCGCGGATGTGACCGCGTTCGGAGGCGGTTATCCAAGGACCTGACGCCAGCGCCGGGATCGACCATGGGGGATGAATAGAAAATTGCCCACCCTGTTCGCCTCGGCCGCGCTTTTGACCTGTGCCGTGACCTCGGCCAACGATCTGCCCAACGGCGGAAAGATCACCGCAGGCTCAGGCAGCATGGCCACCGATGGCACCACCCTGACCATCACCCAGACTTCCGCCGCGATGTCGGCCGACTGGCAGGGCTTCTCGATTGGCCAGGGGCACGCGGTCAACTTCATTCAGCCGTCTGCCAGTGCCGTGGCCCTGAACCGTGTGTTGGGTGCCGACGTGTCGGTGATCCAGGGCGCACTGACGGCCAACGGGCTGGTCTTCATCCTCAACCCCAACGGCGTGCTGTTCACGCCCACGGCACAGGTGAATGTGGGGGGGCTGGTGGCCTCGACCTTGACCCTGAGCACGGCCGACTTCATGGCGGGGCGCTACCAGTTTGCCGGCATCAGCAGCAATGCCATCGTCAACCAGGGTCGCATCACGACGGCACAGGGCGGCACCATCGCCTTGATCGCCGCCAGGATCACCAACACCGGCAGCTTGGTGGCCCGCCAAGGCCAGGTCCTGATGGGCGCCGGCAGCCGGGTCACGCTGGACCTGGGTGGGCCCGTGAAAATCCAGGTGACGCAAGGCGCGCTCAATGCCTTGATCACCCAGGGCGGGGCCATCCAGGCCCATGGCGGCCTGGTCTACCTCACCGCCAAAGCCGCTGGCGACCTGGCCGCCACCGTGATCAACCACACCGGTGTGACCGAGGCGCAAACACTGGCCAGCGGCGAGACAGGCCAGATCTACCTGATGGGCGGCATGGACAGCGACCGCATCGTTGTGGGCGGCATGCTGGATGCCAGCGCCCCACAGGGCGGCGATGGCGGCTTTGTGGAAACCAGCGCGGCCCATGTCACCTTGGCCCCTGATCTGCAGGTCAGCACCCTGGCCAGCCACGGCCACACCGGCACCTGGCTGATCGACCCGCAAGACTTCACCATCGCGGCCAGCGGCGGCGACATCACCGGCGCGCAACTGACCAGTTTTCTGGCCAGCACCAACATCGTCATCGAGAGCAGCAGCGGCGGCACCGCGGGCCAGGGCGACATCCATGTGAACGACGCGGTGAGCTGGTCGGCCCATGACCTGACCCTGACCGCCGCGCGCGACATCAACCTGAACGCGGTGTTGACCGCCAGCGGCACCTCCACGCTGAGCCTGAACACCGGCACCACCAATGGTGGCGATGGTGGGGACGGCAACGGGGCCGTGAAGGTGGGCTTCGCACCGGGCGAGGCCAATGGCTTTGCCGGCCGGGTGGATTTCGTGGGTCGCGCTGGCACAGGTTTGCTCACCATCAATGGCAACGCCTACACCGTCATCAACACCGCCAGCGCCCTGCAAGGCATGCAGGGCGACCTGAGCGGCTTCTACGCGCTGGGCAGCGACATCGATGCAAGCGCCACCGCGGCCTGGAATGGCGGGCTGGGCTTCACGCCCGTGGGCGACGGCACCAACGCCTTCGCCGGGCAGTTGGATGGCCTGGGCCACACCATTGATCAACTCACCATCAACAACCCTTCATCCAACAACCAGGGTCTCATCGGCAAGGCGGTTGGGGCGGTGGTTCGCAACGTGGGTGTGACCAATGCCCAGGTGAGCGGCAACGACCAGGTGGGCGCGCTGTTGGGCGAAGCCGTGGTGGGCCTGGTGCACAACAGCTACGCCACGGGCGGCCAAGTGACGGGCCATGACCAGGTGGGCGGCCTGGTGGGCGCCAACAACACCACGCGGGTGGACGACAGCCACGCCTCCAACACGGTGAGCGGCAACAGCATGGTGGGCGGCTTGATGGGGTGGACCAATGGCGGCACCAACTCCTTCCGCAACCACGCCATGGGCAATGTGAGCGGCACCGGCGTGTACGTGGGCGGCCTGGTCGGCCACAACGACTTCGCCTACAACCTCTTGTCCAGCCATGCCTCGGGCAACGTCACGGGCGCGGAAGCAGTCGGCGGGCTGGTAGGCTACAACACCAATGGCGAGATCCGCGACAGCCATGCTTCGGGCACGGTGGTATCCACCGGCAACCAGGCGGGTGGCCTGGTGGGCCTGAACCGCGGCACGATCGACGCCAGCCACGCCACCGGCCATGTGTCAGGCGACAACAACATCGGTGGCCTGGCCGGCATCAACGAGTACATCGTCTCCAACAGCTACGCCACCGGCAATGCCACCGGCACCGGCATCCTGGTGGGTGGGCTGACCGGGCAGAACAACGGCCACCTCCTCAACAGCTACGCCACGGGCGCGGTGTCCGGCGCCGGCTATGTGGGCGGCCTCACCGGTTACAGCAACAGCATCATCATCAACACCTACGCCACCGGCTCAGTGACCTCGACCGGCGAACAAGTCGGCGGCCTGGTGGGCCACTTTGGTGGTTCGATTACCAGCAGCTACTCGACCGGCGCCGTGAGCAGCCCAGGTGTTTTCGTGGGCGGACTGACCGGCTTCGCCGACAGCAGCGCGGCCAACAACAACTTCTGGGACGTGACCACCTCGGGCCAAAGCACCAGTGCGGATGGCAGCGTGGGGCTGACCACGGCCCAGATCAAGCAGCAGGCCTACTTCAACAATGCCAACTGGGATTTCCCCAGCGCCTGGGTGATGTACGAAGGGCACACTGCGCCCCTGTTGCGCACGTTCATGACGGCCTTGACGGTCAGCGCGGGCAACGCCACCAAGACCTACGATGGCGCCGCCTACAGCGCCAGCCCTGGTTTGAGCTACTCGGCGATCGCCGACATGAGCAAGCTGCTGGGCACCCCGGTGTATGACGGTACCTACCAAGGCGCCACCGACGCCGGCACCTACACCATCACGCCGGGTGGGCTGTACTCCGGGCAACAAGGCTACCTCATCAGCTATGGGGCAGGCACCGTGACCATCGACCCGCGCCCCATCACGGTCACGGCAGACGCTCAAAGCAAGACCTATGGCAGCGCCGACCCCGCCTTGACTTACCAGATCACCACCGGCACCTTGGTGGATGGCGATGTGCTCAGCGGCAGCTTGAGCCGCGCCCCTGGCGAAGACGCAGGCAACTACGCCATCAGCGCAGCCAGCCTGAGCAACGGCAACTACCTGATCACGGCCCACGACGGCACGCTGACCATCCTGCAGCGCCTGTTCATGCAGGCACCCGAGCAACAGGCCGCCGTGGCCACCGTCCAGGCCGCGGTGCTGCAGGTCACCACACCCGGCACCCCCACCGCCAGCATTCCTATGAACTTCACCAGTGCCGCCCCACCCAGCCCCGCCAAACTGGCCGTCATCGCCGGGGGCATCAAGCTGCCGCCACAGGCCGATGCAGCCTTGGCGGGTGACAAGGGCAACGCCCAGGAAGGCCAGTGATGAAGCGCGCACCCCTGCTCCTGACAGCCCTGTGTGCCGCGGCACTGCCCGCCTTGGCCCAGCAGGCCCCCGACGCCGGGCAGACGCTGCAGCAGCAGCTTCAGCCCACCGCGCCTTCGCCCAAGCCAGCGCGCGGAGTCGACATCCATGTGCCCGCCGCCGCGCCCACCCTGCCAGGCGGCATGCAGGTCACGCTGCAGGCGGTGCGCTTCTCGGGCAACACCGTGTTCACCGACGCCGCGCTGCAAGCGGTGGTGGGTGATGTGGCCGGCAAGCCCTTCGACATGGCCCAGTTGCGGGCCTTGGTCGAGGCGGTGACCCAGCATTACCGTCGCCACGGTCATCCCTTCGCGCGGGCCTTTTTGCCGCCCCAGGCGCTGAACGATGGAACCCTGCGCATCGACGTGGTGGAAGGCCGTTACGGCCAGGTCCGGGCCCTGGGCGACGACGCCAGGCTGACCGCCCAGGCGCAAGCCTTCCTGGCCCCGCTCAAACCAGGCGCCTTGATCGAAAATGCTCCCCTCGAGCGCGCCAGCTTGATCCTGAATGACCAGCCCGGCATCGTGGCCAGCCCCACCTTGCGCCCTGGCCAGACGCTGGGCACCGGTGACCTGGACGTGGCCATTCAACGGGGCCAGCGCTACAACGCCGAACTGGGCCTGGACAACCATGGCAACCGCTACACGGGCCAGACCCGCGCGCGCTTGGACCTGGACATCAACAGCCCATTCCTCCTGGGCGACCAAGCCATTTTGCGCAGCCTCGTCACGACGCAAGGCCTTTGGTTCGGCCAGCTGGGCTACAGCCTGCCTTTGGGGGCCTCGGGCCTGCGCGGGCAGTGGGGCCACGCCCACACCACCTATGAACTGGGGCAGGAGTTCTCAGCCCTGCGCGCCCATGGCACGGCCGATGTCAGCTCCCTGGGGCTGAGCTACCCCTGGTTGCGATCACAAGGCGCCAACCTCTCGGTGAGCGCCACCTACCAGTACAAGACACTGGCCGACCAGCAAGAGGCCACCAGCACGCGCAGCGACAAGTCCAGCCAGAGCTTGCCCATGGCGCTTGACTTCGACTGGCGCGACGGCCTGGTTGGTGGCGGCATCACGCAAGGCTCACTGAGCTGGACGCCAGGCCAGTTGCGCCTGGCCGGCCCACTGCGAATCGCCGATGCCAGCACGGCCCGCCAGCATGGCCGCTTTGACAAAGCCAACCTCGATCTGGCGCGTTTTCAAGCCTTGCCCAAACGCTTGAGCCTGTTCGCGCGCGTGTCCGCCCAATGGACCCGCGGCAACCTGGATTCCTCAGAAGGCTTTGGTCTGGGCGGGCCCAGCGGCGTGCGCGCCTACCCCGTCGGCGAAGGTTATGGCAACCGCGGGTGGATAGGGCAGCTGGAGTTGCGCTACACGGCCGGGGCTTGGGGCCCTTATGTCTTCCATGACGCCGGCTCGGTGACCCAGAACGCGCGCCCCTGGACGGTGGGGAACAACGAACGGCACATCTCAGGCCACGGCGTGGGCCTGCGCTTCCAGCAGGGCGCCTGGCGCGTCGATGCATCGGCCGCCTGGCGTGCACAAGGGGGCAATGCCCAGTCCGACACCTCGCAGCGCAACCCGACCGCCTGGCTGACCGTCAGTCACAGGTTCTTCTGAGCCCCCAGCCGGCGCAACTGAGCGCGCAGATCTTCGATCTGGTCCAACAGGTCCAACACCAGGGCCGTGCCCTCCACGCCCAACTGCAGGTCACGGCTCATGCGCAGTGCCGCGCGCGCGCGTCGCAGGGACGCGCCGCTGAACAACCAGTCTTGCGGCCCACTGCCGCCTGGTTCCAACACGCCCTCTTCGACCAGCAAGATCAGCTGAGCATGGTCGGCTCCGCATGCTCGGCTCAAGTCCTCCAGCGTGAAGTGGATGTCCTCTTCCACGATGACACCGGTGACCACGGGGATGGGGTTGCTGCTGCTCGTCATCATCATCCAGCCTTCAGAACACTGCGTGGGTTGAAGTGGGGAAAGGTGCGGGCCAGGGCCTCATAGGCCTGGGTGGACGCTGGGGTGTCCGCAGGCGGCACCGTGATGCCCACGACCGCGTAGAGGTTGCCCGGCGGGTCCCCCGGCAGGCCGCGTCCCTTGAGCCTGAGCTTGCGACCCGATGACGAACCCGCTGGCACGGTCAGTTGCACCGGGCCACCTGGCGTGGGCACGGTCGCCGTGGCGCCCAGGGCCGCCTCCCAGGGCGCGATGGGCAGGTCCAGGTACAAGTCCCGGCCATCGACCCGGTAATGCGCATGGGGCTTGAAGCCCACCTCCAGGTACAAGTCCCCGGCCGGGCCGCCCGGCTCACCCGCCAGGCCCTGGCCTGCCAAGCGCAGATGCTGCCCCTCGCGCACGCCCTTGGGGATGTTGACCTCCAGCTGCCGCGCCTGCAGGGTGACCTGGCCTTGCGCATCCACCACCGGCACGCGCAGGGAGATGTTGCGGCGTGCGCCATGGTAGGCATCCTCCAGGTCGATCAGGATCCTGGCATGGTGGTCCTGCGGGGTGGCGCGCGCTCTGCGCTGGAAAGACGCGCCACGGACCGACTTGCCAAACAGCGATTCGAAAAAATCACTGTGGTTCATGCCCTCGCTCGGATCAAAGCCGTGGTCACCTCCACCGAAATCAGGCATCGGGGCCCGTTGCGGACGAGCGCGTGCCTCATCGTAGGCCGCGCGTCGCTCGGGGTCGTTCAAGGCCTCATAGGCTTCGGCGAGCTCCTTGAAACGCGCCTCGGCATCGGCCTCTTTGCTGACATCCGGGTGGAACTTGCGCGCCAGCTTGCGGTAGGCGCGCTTGATCTCATCCTGGGTCGCGGTGCTCTGCAGGCCAAGCGTGGCGTAATAGTCCTTGAACTCCATGGGTCGTTCCAGCGATGCCTGTTGAACTTGCACAGTAGACCCAGGCGGATAACCATCGCTTGACCACGGTCAAGGAAGGCGATCCGATCGACCTCACTTGGGCAGGATGTTCGGCACCAAAGGCCGCTCCAGGCGCGTGACCCACCACTTCAAGGCCTCGCCCATGCGGCCCGGCTTCCAGGCGAGCCAGAAGGTCTCGTCCGGCCGGGGCTCATCGCAGGGCAGCTGCACCAAGGTGCCACGCGCCAATTCCGCCTGCACGCACGCCAAAGGCAAGAAGCCATGCCCGATGCCCGCCACCTGGTAGGCGATCTTGGCCGCCATTGAAGGCACCGTGATGCGCTTTTGGCCCATCAGCAAGCCCACGGTGCGCTCTGACAGCGAACGTGCGCTGTCACCCACCACGATGGCGGTGTGCAGCAGCAAGTCGTCTCGTGTCACGGGCCGCTTCAGCAAAGCCAACGGGTGGGTCGGCGCCACGCAAAAACCAAAGGCCAGCGACCCCACGCTGACCGCCTTGTAGCCACCGCCCGCCGGCCCATCCCCCGCCGCCACGATCACATCGGCACGGCCATCGCGCAAGGCCTCCCAGGTGCCCGTCAAGGTCTCGCAGGCGATGCGCAGGCGCGTGCCGCACTGCAGGTCTTCAAACGCGCAGATGTCGTCGGCCAGGGCGCTGGTGGGGATCAGCGAATCGTGCACCAGGCGCACCTCGGTCTCGAAGCCGGTGGCGATCTGGCGCAGGCGCGATTCCAGGTCTGCGGCCGCGCTGAGCAACCACCGCCCCTCCTTGAGCATCTCCTGGCCCGCCGGGGTCAGGCTCACGCGGGGGCCGTTGCGCACGAACAAGGCGAGGCCCAGGTGCTCTTCCAGCTTGCTGACCGCGTAGGAAATGGTGGAGGGCACCTTGTGCAGGCGCTCGGCCGCGGCGGCGAATGAGCCGTGGCGCGCAATGGCATCCACAACCTCGATGGCTTCCAGGGTGATTTTCAGCATGATCGAAATTATCGATCATAGAGGCGCGAAAGTTTCAAGCTGGCAGGCATTGAGAACGCAGACACTGGATCCATGCCAACGACACACCCCATGAAAAGCACAGCGGCCGGGGTGCATCAGGCCAGGAAGACGATCATGAATGCCGTCGAAAGACGCACCAACCAGGAGCCCACCATGCAAGAACTTCGCAAATCCACCGACCGCGGCGCCGCCAACCACGGCTGGCTCAACTCGCACCACACCTTCTCGTTCGGCAGCTACCGCGACCCACAGCACCAGGGGTTTTCGGACCTGCTGGTCATCAACGACGACCGCGTGCAGCCCGCGCAAGGTTTTGGCACCCACGGCCACAGCAACATGGAGATCTTCTCCTACGTGCTGGAAGGCGCGCTTGAGCACAAGGATTCGCTGGGCACTGGGTCGGTCATCCACCCCGGTGACGTGCAGTTGATGAGCGCAGGCACCGGCGTGCGCCACAGCGAGTTCAACCACTCGGCCACCGAGCCCGTGCACTTCCTGCAGATCTGGATCGTGCCCAACGTCACGGGCGTTCAACCCAACTACCAGGAGAAGGGCTTCAGCGCCGCCGACAAGCGGGGCCGCCTGCAGTTGATCATCTCGCCCGATGGCGCCGAGGGCTCGCTCACCATCCGCCAGGATGCCCGCGTGTACGCAGGCCTGTTCGACGGCGCAGAGCAAGCCACCCTGGAGCTGGGCCCCGACCGCCATGCCTATGTGCACGTGGCGCGCGGCAGCGTCGAGCTCAATGGCCAGCGCCTGAACGAAGGCGACGGCGTGAAGCTGCGCCGCGAGCAGGTGCTGAGCTTGTCAGGCGGCCAACAGGCCGAGGTGCTCGTCTTCGACCTGCGCCCCCAAGAGTTGCCAACCCTGTGAACTTCAAGGAAACCACCATGCCCATCACCGCCACCCCCACGCCCGGCGCCAAGCTGCTCACCCCCAACGATCACGCGCTGATCCTGATCGACTTCCAGTCGCAGATGGCCTTCGCCACGCACTCGATCGACGCGGTGAGCCTGCGCAACAACGCCGCCCTGGTCTCGCGGGCCGCCGCTGGCTTCAAAGTGCCCACCATCCTGACCACCGTGGCCGAGAAAAGCTTCTCGGGCCCCATGTTCGATGAGGTCACCTCGGCCTTCCCGGGCCAGGCCCTGCTTGACCGCACCTCCATGAACACCTGGGAAGACGCCAACGTGATCAAGCAGGTCAACGCCATCGGCAAAGACCGCCTGGTGTTCGCCGGTCTGTGGACATCGGTCTGCATCGTCGGCCCCACGTTGTCGGCGCTGGACCAAGGCTACGAGGTCTACGTGATCGCCGATGCCTGCGGCGATGTCTCGGATGAAGCCCATGAACGCGCCATGCAGCGCATGATCCAGGCCGGTGTGCGCCCCATCACCTCGGTGCAATACTTGCTGGAGCTGCAGCGCGACTGGGCCCGCGGCGACACCTACGAGCTCACCACCGGCATCGCCAAACAGTTTGGCGGCGCCTACGGTTTGGGCATCACCTACGCCAAGACCATGTTTGGCGCACACGAAGGCTGAACACCATGCGCAGCAGCACTGCCCCTGACCTGATCCTGCACCACGGCCGCTTCACCACGCTGGACCGCGCCAATCCCAGTGCCAGCGCGGTGGCCATCCAGGGTGGCCGCTTCACGCACGTCGGCCCAGATCATGAGGTGCTGCCCCTGGCCGGCCCCGCCACCAAGGTGATCGATCTGCAGGGCCAGCGCGTGCTGCCCGGCCTGATCGACAACCACCTGCACATCATCCGTGGCGGCCTGAACTTCAACCTGGAGCTGCGCTGGGATGGCGTGCGCAGCCTGTCTGATGCGATGGGCATGCTCAAGCGCCAGGTGGCCATCACGCCCCCGCCGCAATGGGTGCGCGTGGTGGGCGGCTTCACCGAACACCAGTTCGCCGAGAAGCGCCTGCCCACCATCGACGAGCTCAACGCTGTCGCACCCGACACGCCGGTGTTCATCCTGCACCTGTACGACCGCGCACTGCTCAACGGCGCCGCCTTGCGCGCCGTGGGTTACGACAAGACCACCCAAGCGCCACCGGGCGGCGAGATCCTGCGCGATTCGGCCGGCAACCCCACCGGCCTGCTGCTGGCCAAACCCAATGCCGCCATCCTGTACGCCACCCTGGCCAAGGGCCCCAAGCTGCCGCTGGAATACCAGCTCAACTCCACGCGCCACTTCATGCGCGAGCTCAACCGCCTGGGCGTCACCGGCGCCATCGATGCCGGCGGTGGTTTTCAGAACTACCCGCAAGACTACGAGGTGATCCAGAAGCTGGCCGATGCCAAGCAGCTGACCATCCGCCTGGCCTACAACCTCTTCACACAAAAGCCCAAGCAAGAGAAAGATGACTTCCTGAACTGGACGGCCACCTCGCAATACAAGCAAGGCGACGACTACTTCCGGCACAACGGCGCGGGCGAGATGCTGGTGTTCTCGGCTGCTGACTTTGAAGACTTCCGCCAACCCCGACCCGACATGGCGCCCGAGATGGAAGGCGAGCTTGAAGGGGTGGTCAGCCTGCTGGCGCAGAACCGCTGGCCCTGGCGCATGCACGCCACTTACGACGAGACCATCAGCCGCGCGCTGGACGTGTTCGAGCGCGTGAACCAGACCATCCCCTTGCAAGGCCTGAACTGGTTCTTCGACCATTGCGAGACCATCTCCGAACACTCCATCGACCGCATCGCGGCCCTCGGTGGCGGCATCGCGGTGCAACACCGCATGGCCTACCAGGGCGAGTACTTCGTCGAACGCTATGGCATGGGCGCCGCCCAAGCCACGCCGCCTGTGGCGCGCATGCTGGAGAAAGGCGTCAAGGTCTCGGCCGGCACCGACGCCACCCGCGTGGCCTCGTACAACCCCTGGGTGTCGCTGGCCTGGCTGATCACCGGCAAGACTGTGGGCGGCCTGCAGCTTTACCCGCAGCGCAATTGCCTGGACCGCGAAACGGCCCTGCGCATGTGGACCGAGAACGTCACCTGGTTCTCCAACGAGGTGAGCAAAAAAGGCCGCATCGAAGTGGGCCAACTGGCCGACCTGGTCGTGCCCGACCGCGACTTCTTCGCCTGCCCGGAATCCGACATCGCCGACACCACCTCGGTGCTGACGATGGTGGACGGCCAAGTGGTTTACGGCGCCGGCCCCTTCAAGGCCCACGACGATGCCGCGCCACCGCCCGCCATGCCCGATTGGTCGCCCGTGCGCACCTTTGGCGGCTATGCCGGCTGGGGTGACGAAGGCGCGCCTTTGCAAGCCACGCTCAAGCGCCAGGCCGCCGCGGCCTGCGCCTGCGATGCCCGTTGCGGCGTGCATGGCCACGACCACGCCACCGCCTGGAGCCGGCAGCTGCCCATCGCCGACCTCAAAGGTTTCTGGGGCGCGCTGGGCTGCGCCTGCTGGGCAGTGTGATGGTGATGCACACGCCCTGGGTCCACTGGCTGGCCTTGCTGGCGCTGTGCGCCGCCTACCTGCAAGGCGGCTTGCAAAAAGCCATGGACTTTGGCGCGGCCGTGAGCGAGATGCGGCAGTTTGGCCTGGCCCCCGCCGCACCTTTCGCGCTGGCCACCATCGCTCTGGAACTGGGCGCCTCCGCCCTGATCCTCACCGGCTACCACCGCTGGTTGGGCGCCCTGCTGCTGGCCAGCTTCACCCTGGCGGCCACCTTCTTGTCCAACCGCTTCTGGGCCATGCCCTCCCCACAGCGAGCCAGGGCCACCAACACCTTCTTTGAACACCTGGGTTTGGTCGGCGGCCTCGTGCTGGTGGCCTGGCACGACCTGCACCTCACCGCCACCTGGGCCCCTGCACCATGACCACCTCCAACCCGCCCATCCCTGGCGCCTTCGCGCCCTTGCGTCAACCCATCTTTGCGGTGCTGTGGGCCGCCACCGTGCTGGGCAACACCGGCAGCTTCATGCGCGATGTGGCCAGTTCCTGGATGGTGACCGAGCTGACCCCCAGCCCGGCCGCCGTGGCCCTGATCCAGACCGCCGCCACCCTGCCCATCTTCCTGCTCGCCATTCCCGCCGGGGTGCTGTCGGACATCCTTGACAAGCGCCGCTTCCTGATCTTCATCCAGCTCATGCTGGCGGTGGTCAGTGGCAGCTTGCTGTTGCTCACCCACACCGGCCAGCTCACCGTGGAGTACCTGGTGGCGCTGACCTTCGTGGGCGGCATCGGCGCAGCCCTGATGGGGCCCACCTGGCAATCCATCGTGCCCGAGCTGGTGCCACGCGCTGACCTCAAGAATGCCGTGGCCTTGAACTCGCTGGGCATCAACATCGCCCGCGCCATTGGTCCGGCGGCAGGTGGCTTGCTGCTGGCCAGCTTCGGTGCCAGCATGGCCTATGGCGCCGACCTGATCAGCTACTTTTTCGTGGTGGGCGCCTTGATCTGGTGGCGCCGACCCCAGCGTGGCGACGATGCGTTGTCAGAGCAGTTCTTTGGCGCGTTCAGGGCGGGCCTGCGTTACACCCGCGCTAGCACTGAACTCCACGTGGTGCTGTTGAGAACCGCTGTGTTCTTCCTGTTCGCCAGCGCCGTGTGGGCCTTGCTGCCGCTGGTGGCCCGCCATCTGCTGCACGGCAGCGCCAGCTTCTATGGCGTGATGCTGGGCGCGGTGGGTGCAGGCGCCATTGCTGGCGCCCTGATGCTGCCCCGGCTGCGCCAGCGCCTGGATGCCGATGGCCTGGTGCTCACCGCCTCCGTCGTGGCGGCGGGGGTCATGGCTTGCCTGGCCGCGTCACCACCGCAATGGCTGGCCGTGGTGTTGATGGCGGTGCTGGGTGTAGGCTGGATCATCGCGCTCACCACGCTCAATGGCGTGGCCCAATCGGTGCTGCCCAACTGGGTGCGTGGCCGCGGCCTGGCGGTTTACCTGATGGTGTTCAACGGTGCCATGGCCGCTGGCAGCTTTGGCTGGGGCCTCATCGCGCAAGAGGCCGGTGTGCCCATCACCTTGCTGGTCGGTGCCAGTGGTCTGGTCATCGCGGCCCTGGTCTTGCATCGCGTCAAACTGCCCGCTGGCGAAGCCGATCTGCAACCCTCCAACCACTGGCCCGAACCCCTGCTGGCCGAGCCCATCGAGCACGACCGAGGCCCCGTCATGATCCAGGTGGAGTACCGCATCCGCAAGGCCGACCAGGCCGACTTCCTGAAGGCACTCAAACACCTGTCATTGGCACGCCGTCGCGATGGCGCTTATGCCTGGGGCATCACCGAACACAGCAGCGAACCGGAACGGGTCATGGAATGGTTCCTGGTCGAGTCTTGGGCCGAGCACCTTCGGCAGCACCGTCGCACCTCGCACGCCGGCGCCGACCTGCAGGCCGAGGTCACCCGCTTTCACATCGGCCCCGACAAGCCTGTGGTTCACCACTTCCTGGCGCTGAGCCTGCCCCGCACCTGATGCCACTCCGCAAGCTGTCGCGTCAAGCACGGGCCAACCAATAGACGAAGGCGCCCGTGCAGGCCAGCCAGATGGCCACAACGAACACGGCGGCGATGACGCTGCGCGGCCGCTTCAATGCGGCTGCCGCCTGCGCTCGGGACGATGCAAGCACATGAGGCGGCAGCAAACGAAGCACGATGACCAAGCCGATTGGAACAATGAGCAAGTCATCCAGGTAACCCAGCACCGGGATGAAATCAGGGATCAGATCAATGGGGCTGAGGGCGTAAGCCGCCACGGCCAACGCCAGCAGGCGAACGAGCAAAGGTGTGTCGGGGTGACGCCACACATGGGCTTCAGGCGCAGCGGGCACAGCGATTGCCAAAGAAGGGGCAGGCCGGCGTCGCCGGCTACAACACTAAGGAGAGCCCTCTCATGACTTCATTCAGCCTCAAAGCCCTCATCGCCAGCACCGCAGCCGTTCTGAGCCTGTCCGCCATGGCCGCCGACCCCACGGTCGATCCCACCAACAGCCGCACGGAACCGACTCCGCAGCAGCAGGAAAAGCGCGCCCTCAAGACCGAAAGCAAGGCCGAGTACAAGGCCCGCAAGGAGATCGCCGAAGTCAACAAGGACCTGGAGATCGCCGATTGCAAGACCTCGGGCATGGAAAGCAAGGACGTTCGCGATTGCAAGCGCGAAGCCAAGGACAACGCCAAGGCCGCCAAGCACGAAGCCAAGGAAATCTACAAGGAAGACAAGGCCCACATCAAGGCCCACACCGAGTAATTTCCAGCCGAGTTGACGCCTTCGGCGTCAACTCACCGTCTTGGCCAACGCACCGCCTGATCGCAGGCCGATGTTGTCGGCGAGGCGGGCGCCCCGTTTGGCAAAGGGCACCTCGATCCAACGGTAAAGCCATTGGCTCACCGGGATCACCAGCACCACCGCCACCACCACACAGATGATGGTCAGGGCTTGGCTGCTTTCACCCACGAGCATGGTCCCCACCCACACGGTCAGTGACATCAAGGGTGTGTGCACCAGGTAGCTGGAGTAAGAGGCCTTGCCCAAGGTCTTGAACACACGGTTGCCGGCCACCAGCGCCATCAAGGTCTGCAGCAGCGTCTTCCTCTCGGCGCCCTCAAAGGTCAAGGCCACCACGAAGAAGGTCCAGATCCAGGCTTCGCACCCGTAGTTGGCGCCAAACAATGCACCCACCCCACCACCGGCCAGCAACATCACCCAGGGGTTCACCTTGGACAGCAGCGGCAAGTGAAGGCGAGTGAGCATACCCACCAGGAACAAGGGCATCGCCAGCAGCAGCATGGATTGAAAACGCCAGAACACCGGCAGGTGCCGTGACCCCACACACGCGGCCACAAACAAGACACACGTCACCAGGCGCACCGCCGTGGACCGGCACAGCAACCAGACCACGAACGGCGCCACCAGGTAAAACTGCCACTCCAAACTCAAGCTCCAGGCCGGTCCAATGAAGGTCCACGCCGCGTAAGGCAGCCACGTGTCAGGCACGGCCCCATGCAGCAAGGAAGCGTGCAAGAGCAAGTGCGTCCAGAAGTGGTCCGCTTGCGCCTGAAAGCCGGGCACCCACACCTCGGCCTGCTTGGCCCAGGGCGCTCCGTGAAGGGCCAGTTGCTGGTCCGCGAGAAGGATGCCGACGGCCAGCATCACGTAGTAGATCGGCAGCAGCCGGAACGCCCTTCGAACCAGGTATTGCGGATAGCCTTCGCGCCGGGACAAGCCCAGGTGGGTGATCACAAAACCGCTGAGGATGATGAACACATGGACAGCCCGGTCACCGCGCATCAGGAAGCCGGTGAAACGCGGCAGTTGTGCTTCCAGGCCGGTGAAACCCAATGCATGGGTGATCACGACCCACCAAGCCATGTAGCCGCGCAGGCACTCCAGGCTTTCAAAGCGATGCTTGCTGAACTGGTCCGCCATCTCATGGGCCTTTTCGGGAAGATCGGGCCGGGAAGTATGGGCGGATTTTCAGCAGCAGGTGGGCGCCTGCACACTTTGAAACTTGAGTTTGACTTTGATACGCTTTGCCTCATTTACCGGTTGACATGACGGGCAACCAGTTTTCGTAATGCACCTTCGCCTGCAAGGCCGGCACATCCAGGATTTCGACCTTGCCGTAAGCGATTTGCAAGATCCCTTCGGCTTTCAAACGTTGCAATGCCAGGCTCACCGTTTGACGTGACATGCCCAGCATGTCGGCCACTTCTTGCTGCTGGATGGTCACGCGCGATTTGACCGGGCCCGAGCCCGGCACGTATGACTGGGCGATCATCAACAGCGTGCGCGCCACCACCAGGTCATTGGAATCAAGCTTGCGCCCATCCAGGATGAACAGCGCCAGGCGCAGCTTCTGCGTCAACAGCAGGCCGAAGTGATGCCAGTGCTGCGGGCATTGCTCAAGGTGCGCACGCAGCAACTGGTCGTTCAGCCACAACACGGTCGAGACTCTCTCGGCACGGATGTGGTGGACCCGGGGCAGCCGGTCGTACAGGCCCATCTCGCCGAACCACGACACGGGATCCAGGTGCAGCTGAATCGCCTCACTGCCATGCTCGTTCACATCCAAGGCCGCCAGCCGCCCATCCAGCAAGGCGTACACGCCATTGGTTGGATCGCCGCGAGAGAACAGCCGCTGACCGGTTCGCAAACGCCGCACGACTCCGATCTGCAGCAAGGCCGATTGCAGCAAGGGAGGCACCTCCTTGAACCAGGGGTCCTTGCCCAGGATGTCCGCCACATTGAGGTTGCCTGCTGCTGTCACGTTGTAAGCCCACTGTTGAATGCAGCGCCATCATCGCAGCCCACCCCGGGATAGCCGCCACCGGGCGAACCCGGTGAATGCATAAAACCGGACAAACTTCCTCCATCCATTGCCAGACGATCAGCGCTTTACGAGACACCCCAAGGACAAGACATGACACGAGCACTTCTGGCCCTGCTGGCCACGCTGGCCCTGGCAAGCACGGCGGCGCAAGCCCAAGAGGCCTACCCCGCACCCGCCTCACCCCCGCCTTTGCCTCAAGAAGATGCCTTCTACCAATCACCCACCGAACAGGCCCTGGGCAGCGTGGCACCAGGCACGGTGCTCCGCTACCGCGAGGTCAGCGCCAAGGCCTACTACCTGTTCCCGGTCAAGGGCAAGGCCTGGCAGTTGATGTACCGCAGCACCAACCACAAGGGCCTGCCCGTGGCCATGGTCGGCACAGTACTGGTGCCCGAGAACGCACCGGCCCAGCAACGCAAACTCCTGTCGTACAACGTGGCCTATGACGCGCTCACCCTGCGCTGCGCGCCTTCTTACGAGTTCGTCAAAGGCACGGCGCTGGAGCAGGCCTTGATCCAGTCCGCGCTCAAGGAAGGCATGGTGGTCATGTCGGCCGACTACGAGGGCCTGCAGTCCTTGTGGACGGTGGGCGTGAACTCGGGCAATGGCGTGCTGGACGGCATCCGCGCCGCCGAACGCTTCACCCCCGCGGGGCTGGATGGCGTGAACACCCCGGTGGCCATCACCGGTTACTCGGGTGGCTCCGTGGCCGCAGCCTGGGCCAACGAGCTTTACCCCAGCTATGCCCCCGAGCTGAACATCAAGGGCGTGGCAGCCGGCGGCATCCCGGTGGACCTGGGCAACGTCGCGCGCAAGATCGACGGCAAGCTGTTCGCGGGCGTTTACTTTGGGGCCGTGACCGCGCTGACACGCGCCTATCCCGAGATCGATGTCGCCACGCTGACCAACGACAAGGGCAAGGCCATGCTGGTCAAGGCCAGCGAGATGTGCCTGGGCCAGTTCCTCACAGGCGCCCCCGATCCGCTGGTGGCGTTTGCCTTCCAGAAGATGAGCAGCCTGGTGACGGTGCCCGACCTGCTGCAGGTGCCCGGCGTGAAGGCCGTGATCGCCGAGAACCGCCTGGGTCAGCGCACACCCGGCGCGCCGATGTACATCTACCAGGGCACGCTGGATGAAATGATGCCCATCGCCGATGTGGATGGCCTGGTCAAGAAGTACTGCGCGGCTGGCGTGAAGCTGACCTACAAGAAGTCCTTCAACGACCACATCCTGCTGGCCATCACCGGCTATGGCAATGCCTTCTCGTTCTTGAAGGACCGACTGAACGGCAAGCCGGCGGCCAGCAACTGCAATTGATCAGCGGGCCTGGCCCATGGCCAGCGTGAGCTCTTGCCGGCCCTGCTCGGCCCCACTGGCCGGCACGCTCGCGCCATCCAGGGTCGCCAGCGTGGCCAGGTGCTGGGACAACTGCTCGGGCACATCGCTGCCCACGCCCAGGTGCACACCAGGCGTCATCGCGATGTGGGCGGCCGCGAAGGTGCCCGCCCCTGCGCCCAGGATGGTCCGGTTGGGCGCGCTTTCATGCGCCAGCACCAGCATCGCGGGCACCACGGCCTCGGGCTTGAGCAGATCCAGCATGGCTTGAGGAAAGAGGCCTTCCGTCATGGCCGTCGCGGCCGTCGGCGCCAGGCAATTCACGCGGATGTCGTTCTTGGCGCCTTCAATGGACAAGGTCTGCATCAAGCCGACCAGCGCCATCTTGGCCGCGCCATAGTTGGCCTGCCCGAAGTTGCCGTACAGGCCGGACGACGAGGTGGTCATCACCACGCGCCCGTACTTCTGCTCGCTCATCAAGGGCCACACCGCCTTGGTGCAATGCACCGCACCCATCAGGTGAACTTCGACCACCAGCCTGAAGTCATCCACCTCAAGCTTGGCGAAGGATTTGTCACGCAGGATGCCGGCGTTGTTGATCAGGATGTCAACGCGGCCCCAGGCCTCTTTCACCTGCTGCACCATGGCCTGCACCGCGGCAAAGTCGGTGACCGAGCAGCCGTTGGCCATGGCCTCGCCGCCCGCGGCCTGGATCTCTTCAACCACCTTCTGTGCTGCCGCGGAATGCCCCGCGCTGTCGCCCAGGTCATTGACCAGCACCTTGGCGCCCCGCGCCGCCAAGGCCAGCGCATGCTGGCGTCCCAGCCCACCGCCGGCACCCGTCACGATGGCCACTCGGCCGTTGAAGTTCAGTTCCATCAGGGGCTCGCTTTCTTGAATGAAAAGTGGTGGGGTGTTCACTTGCGGGCACGGCTTGACCGCGCGGGCTTGCTGTCCGTGAGCGTGTACTTCTGGTTCACCTGGTCCAACCAAAGCAAGGAATCGACCTGCGACATGAACTGCTGCAGGTAGTGGGGCGACAAGTCGCGCATCAGGCGCAGCGAGTGCAACACCAGCATGTGCGCATTGAGCGGGCCGGCGTTTTCCGGCCCACGGTCAAAGGCCTCGTTCACCTGCTTTTCAGCGGCAATGCGGGACCAGGTGTCCCTGAAGCGGCGGGCGCTCTTGATGTCGTCCACGGCATCCCGGCCTCGGCCTGCCTCGGCATCGCCCGGGTCCTGGGTCAGGCTGCGGATGTATTGGTTCAGCTGCGCCAGCGGCATCGCACTTGATGGAGTGCGAGTGGGCACCTTGCCCGCCACGCTGGGCGCCTGCGCGAGGCCTTGCTCATAGTCGGCACGGGCTCGGTCGAGCTTGTCTTGCAAGATGCGCCGCACCTCGCCCGAGGCCTCGTCCACACGGCGTGACAGCACCTCCAGGTAATGAAAGCGCACCGGGTCGAAGCGCTCGCTGCTCATGGGGCCGCCGTGGCTTTCGCATTGGCCGTCTTGGGCACCGGCGCCATCTCCACCCGGCGATTCAAGGCGCGTCCTTTTTCGTCCGCGTTGGAGGCCACCGGTTGCTCGGGGCCAAAGGCCGCCGCGAACACGCGGGACGAAGGCATGCCCTCCTCCATCAGCGCGCGCGTCACCGTCAAGGCACGCTGCGCCGACAGCTCCAGGTTGTCCGCGAAGCGCTTGCTGGCACTGTCGCGGATGCCCTTGTCGTCGGTGAAGCCGCTCACCATCAGCATCTCGTCGCGCTCGCCCAGGTAGACCAGCAAAGGCTGCACCAGGCCCTTCAGCAGCTGGCGCCCCTCGGGCCGCAACTGGTCAGAGTTGACGGGGAAGAGCACGCTGCCGCTGATGCCGATGCGCCCGTTGTTCAAGGTGACGCGGCCCGTGGCCAATGGAATGGCCAGGGCCTTCTCCAAGGCGATGCGGCGTTTTTCTTCCACCTGGCGCTTTTGCACTTCCGATTGCAGGTTGGCCACCAGGTCCATCTGAACCACCAGCACCCCCACCAGGATCAGTACGAAGGCGCCCAGCAAGCCCGCCATCAGGTCGCCAAACACGGCCCACACCGGGGCGGTGTCTTCGATGCCGTGGCCCTGCTCGTCAAGCTCGGACATCGGCGGCCTCACGGTGCAGTCGGCGCAGGTCTTCCACGATGCCCTGTTGCGACGAGATGCTCAGGTCAATCACTTCGCGGGCTTGCGCCACGTAATAAGCCAGCTGTTCATCGCTGCGCTCGGTGGAGTGCTTGATCGAGCTTTCAATGCGCGCCAGGCTGTCCAGCAGCTTGTCGTTGCTGGCGCTGAACAACTGCACCCCATGGCCAAAGGATTCGCCCAGGCTGGACAACTCGACCGCGCTGCCCGTGAGGTGCGCAGCCACATCCAGAGACTGGCCCGATTGCGCCTGCAGCGCTTGCGCGAACTGGCTGCTCGCCTGGTCCAGCACCTGGGTGGCCGAGGTCACCAAGGTCTCGATGGCCTCGCGTTGCTGCCCCGACGCCTGGCTCAGGCCCTGCAGCAGCACCGTGATCTTCTCCACCAGGCCGTTGCGCTCGGCCAGCGCCTGGTTGCCTTGCTCGGTGAGCTGGGCCATCTCCTGGCGCAGCTGTGCGATCACTTGCGCGGCCGCTTGCGGCACCTCGGAGGCCGTCTGCATCAGGCGGGTCATGGGCGCTTCGAGTGCCGTGCCCAAGGTGGCCAGGTGGCGGGCCATCACCGACTGCAACTCGTCCAGGCGCGCCACGGCCGCGTGCCCACGCGAAGCTTCGTCGTCGCGCAGCGCGCCCAGTTCGGTGCGCCACACCTGGGCCAGTTGGTCCATGCGTTCGCGGTGGTGCTCCATCCACTGCGCTTCAGACTCGATGCGCGAACGCACCAGCTCTTCCGATTGGTTCAGCAAACGCGCCACGTCATCCAGCGTCTGGCCGGCCTGCGCGCTGGTGCGCTCGGTGATGTCGCGGGCGGTTTTTTCGAGCGTCAGGCAGACCGCGTTCTGCTGGGCCAGCGTTTGGGCGCCCACTTGCTGCCACTCGCCTTGCAGCCTGGCGGCCATGGATTCCAAAGCGGCCGTCCAGGCTTGCAGGCGCAGCCCATCGGCCTCCGCCTGCTCGGCTTGCGATTGCGATGCGGCTTGCTGCACCGTGGCCAGCAGCGCCCCCGAGCGTTGTTCGAAGGTCTGCGTGAAAGCCGCCAGCGAACGGTCCAGGCCCTCGACCAGGTTTTCGCTGGTGCGCGCATGGGTTTGCAAGGCGGCGGTCCAGCCCTCGGACACCGTGCGGGCCGTGGCGCCCAATTGGTCCGACAGGCCATTCAATTGCGTCTGCGCCGCGTCGACCTGGCGCTGGTGCGCGCGGGTGGACTCGAGCGCGATCTGCGACATCGCGGCCTCGACGACCGGCTTGATGGTCTCGCCGGCCACCTTGGCGCTGCTCACCAGGCTGTCTTTCAGCGATTGCCCCACCTCGCCCGCCAGGCCGGTGTAGGCGGCAGTCACGTCGCGGTGGAACTGGGCCTGCTGGCCCAACAGCTGCTCGCTCAATTGCAGGTTGCGGCGCTCCAGCCCGTCCATCATGGCTTGCAGTTGCTTGACCACCTCGGGCAAGGCGTGCGCCTGCACTTGCAGCGCCTTGAAGCTTTCCTCGCGCTGGTGGGCGCGCGAGAAGGGCCGCAGTTCAGCGGCGATGCGCGCGTCCAGTTGCCGCGCCACGTCCAGCCGTTCGCGGCGGCTGATGGCCGAGATCAAGCCCAACATGGCGGACGCCGCCACGCCGGCCACCGAGGTGCCGAACGACAAGCCCAGACCCTTGATGGGGGCCGCCAAAGCCGAGCGGATGGCCTGCAGGTCGGTCGAGCCTTCCAGCGCGAACACGGCGCCCTTGAAGGTCACCACCATGCCCAGGAAGGTGCCCAGCATGCCCAGCATCACCAGCAGGCCCACCAGGTACGGCGTCAAGGCCGGCCCGGGCAAGGCCACCCGCTCGCCCTCCACCCGCAGGCGCACGGCGTTCTGCAAAGAGGGGTGCAGGCTGGCCAGCCAGGCGCGCAGATCGGACACGGGTTGCGCGAGCTTGCTCAGCGCCACCGCCAGGGACTCCGTGGCCTGGCGGAATTGCCGAAGCTCATACGCGCCCAGCACATACACAGCGGCGATCAGCACCGTCATCAGCAAGGCCAGCGGGCTGCTGCCCACGAACCCCACGCCCACCCAGCCCAAGACCATCAGGCCGATGGCGAAGGCGGCTGCAAAAACTATCCTGTTCATGGTGACTTCTTGACCTCGTTGCTGAATGCTTCCATCAATCCCACCACCGGCTGCAGGCGCACGGCCATCTCGGCCAGCAAGACTTCCTGCCAGGCTTGGCGGAACGTGTCCTGCCAGCCATCGTCCTGGGCCCGGCGCAGTTGCTCGTACCGCTTTTCAAGCAGCACGGGCACCGTGCCCATCAGCCTTTGCTCGCGGCCCCCGATCACCTGCTCCATCACGGTGTCCAGGTAGGCGAGTTGTTTGAGCCGGGGCGAGGCACGGGACAGGATCTGCCGCACGTGGGATCTCAATGAAGCAATCTTGGATTCAATGTGGCGCTGCTGCTCAAGGTAACGCTGGCGGTACGGCGCGTAGCCTGCGTCCGCATCAATGGCCTGGGCTGCACCGTTCGCCGTGATGCCCTGCACCAGGGCCGCGCGCACCCGCTGAACATCCTCTTCCAGGGGATGGCTGGTCGCGGCCCGCGCGTGCGCAGGCGTCTCTTGGGCAAACGCTTTGATCGACTGGTGAGCGGCATGGAGTTGGAGTGTGTCGAGCGTGCCCAGCCACAGACCCAGTTTTTCGGCCACATCCTGGCGGGACGCGTCCACGTCCACGGAGGCGGCATCACTGAGCAAGCGAACGAGTCTGGAGCTGCTGAAATTCCGGCGCAAATGCATTTCTTGGGTTTGCCACGCTGTGCTGTGCCGTGGCCAGGAGGGGATTAGACACGATCCCATCGCGAAGAGGGGCGATCGCACGTGCGGACGCTTGCGCGCAGGCCTGCATTTGAGGAAGTATCCGGGGCTGACCCCAAAACAGGAGACCCCCGCGTGAATCCATCGACCCGAAGCCGCCTGGCCGCCTTGACGCTGAGCTTGCTGGGCCTGAGCGCCCAGGCCGCCCCCACCCAGAAGGTTTGCGTCTACGACATGCTGGGCGCCTCGGGCGACCTGTTCAGCATGACCAAGGACTACGTGCTGGCCATGCAGAAATTTGGCGCGAACATCACGCTCAAGGGCTACACCGACGAGCGGCAAGCCACCGAGGACTACCGCGCGGGCCAATGCGATGCGGTCATCACCACCGCGTTTCGCGCCCGCCAGTTCAACCGCACCTCTGGGGCCATCGACACGCTGGGGGCCACCACCATCGTGCGCGACGGCAAGATCGACATGCCCGGCAGCTACGAAGTCGTCCGCAAGCTGATCCAGACTTACGCCTCGCCAGCGGCCAAAAGCCTGATGGTGGAAGGCGAGCACGAGGTTGGCGGCATCCTGCCCCTGGGCGCGGCTTACCCTGTCGTCCACGACCGGCGCATCAACACCGTCGAGGCCCTGGCCGGCAAGCGCATCGCCTCCTTCGACCACGACAAGGCGCAGGCCATCATGATCAAGCGCATGGGTGCCATCCCCGTGTCGGCCGACATCACCACCTTCGCCAACAAGTTCAACAGCGGCTTGCTCGACATGGTGGCCGCGCCCTCCATCGCCTACAAGCCGCTGGAGCTGTACCGGGGCATTGGCGACAGTGGGGCCATCACCCGTTTCCCGATCATGATCCTGACTTACCAGATGATCTTCAACAAGACCCGCTTTCCGGAGGGCATGGGCGAGCACTCCAGAACCTACTGGCTGAGCCAGTTCGACCGCGCGCTGCAGTTCATCAAGCAGGCCGACAACAGCATCCCGCCCACCACCTGGCAGGACTTGTCGGCCGAGAACGCTTACAAGTATTCGTTGATGCTGCGCGAGTCGCGGATCGACATCGCCCAGCAAGGCATCTACGACAAGCGCGGGCTCAAGGTCATCAAGCGGATCCGTTGCAACGTGAACCCGGCCGATCCGGAGTGCAGCACCAAATCCGAAGAGGAGTGGCGCTAGGGCAAGGCGGTGGCGTCAGCGCGTGAGCACTTGGGCGTCAAGCAACTGCTGGCGCGTGGGCACCCACATCTGGGCGAACG
Organism: Aquabacterium sp. CECT 9606; assembly: GCF_918741295.1. Classification (GTDB taxonomy): domain Bacteria; phylum Pseudomonadota; class Gammaproteobacteria; order Burkholderiales; family Burkholderiaceae_C; genus Aquabacterium. Next base: position 438,147 of record NZ_CAKKNB010000002.1, on the reverse strand, counting down.
GCACGTTCACCACCTGGCGGGCAAACGCCGGGCTGACCCCAGCCTGCACATACAAGGCCTCTTCTTCACGCCGGCTGCCGCCTGAGGGACGCCGGCGGGTGGCAGGCTGGCGGTCTTCGCCAATGGCCCGCGCCTGGTGAAAGCCGACACGGGCGCCCTCATCGGCCGTGCGCTCATGGCCAGCCAGCAAGGCCAGGGTGCAGGCCGACATGCATTCTTGCGCCACATGGGTGTTCAAGTTGTGGGCCCGGATGACCTCGGCCATGCGCCGGCCCTCACCCATCCAGCCCCCGGGTGAATCGAGCACCACCGTGCGAACCACGCCCAGATGGGCCATCACGGCCTGGTCCAGCGCCTGGGCCGCGCCTTCGTTCACGCCACCGGCAAACACCAGCTCACGGTGGTCGCGGCTGAAGGTCAGGGTGAACGATTCGCCGGGTTGCTCGCCCATGGCCACCTCGAAGTGCGCGGTCATCGCCGGCCCCAGGGCGGCCAGTTGGCGGATCATGCCGATGCACCCCAAGGTCAGCGACAGGATCGCGGCCAGGGCCCAGAACCGGCTCCCGTCACCGCTGAACAGCTGCTTGATGGCCGACATGAAGGTACCCACCGTGGACCACACCCAGACCAGCAGGGCCAGCGGTTCCAGGGCCAACACGGCCATCGACACATAACGCACCGAGCCCACTGCCGCGATCTTGCCCACGGCCAGGCCGGCGAGGTACAGCAGCGCCCAAGCAACCAGGACCGAGTGCACCCAGTACGACCGGGCCAGCCCGTAGTCGCCCTTGAGGTGGCGGATGATCAACCCCGCCTGAGCGGGGCGCCTGTTCGGCCGGTTCAATCAGCAGGCAGCGCGGCGACGGCTGGCCACGCCCACCACGGCCAGACCAGCCAGGATCAGCGCCACGGATTCGGGCTCAGGCACGGCGGAGGTGTGAAGGCGGAAAGCGGCATCCGTCAGCCCAGAGACATTGACGCCGCCCTCGTACAGCTGAACGGCGTTGGCTTGACCCGAGCTTGAGGTGACATAGGTCCAGGGGTTGTCGGCGCTGAGGATGTGATTGAAGCCGATCCAATAGCTGCCGGCGTTCAGGCTGACGGCCAGCCCGGACACCGATGCCAGCGTGAAGCCGGCATCCTCGGTGATGGTGGCCACGGCATTGCCCGACGCGATGGTTTCGCTCAGGGATGTGGGTTGGTTCGCCCAGATGCGCCAGTTGGTGCTGACGTAAATGGCAGGCGCGCCCAGGTTCCAGTTTTCAAAGCCCGTCAGCACCGTCGCGGTGGTGAGGGTGAAGTTGTCGGCGATGGTCCAGCTTGCGCCGCCACACTGATTCACGCCAGACACGCACCAACTGGTGCTGGGGCCGATGCTGCCGTTGTCATAGGCCACTGCGGCATGAGAGACGCCGGCCAACATGGAAGCGGCCAAGGCGATGGAAGACAAGACGATGTGACGCATGAGAATGCTCTCCCTGAAAAATATAGATAGTTAACTTGAACAACGCACCAAGTGCGCGGCCAGTCTAATGACGACACATCGAGTTACAACCCCCGAGGCGCGGGGATAGGCAACAGATGAGGCGCCTTCAGCGCAGGTCAGGCGCCGGCACGGTGGACACGCCCTGCGCCAGGGCAGCGTCATGCTGTACGGCCAGGGCCCGCAGATAGGCTGGGCGCCGCTGCAGGCCTTGCCAGTAATCCTGAACCGCCGGCTTGAACCGCTCGGCCAGGCCCAGGTGGGTGGCCAGCAACAAGGCATAACCCACCGACACATCGGCCGCCGTGAAGCGGCCCGCGCACACAAACGCTTCCTGCGCCAGCAGCGGCTCCAGCGTGCGCAGCCGGGCCAGGAACCACTTGGCGTAGTCCTCGGCCACCTGTGGCTGGCGGCGTTCAGGTGATTCGAAGTGCGCATACCGCAGGATCAGGGTCTGCGGGAAGGTGAGCGTGGCTTCGCCAAAGTGCAGATAGTTAAGGTAGGCCGCATAAGCCGGCTGATCAGGCGCCACGTCCATGCCCGCGGCCGGGTAGCGCGCGGCCAGGTACTGGCAGATGGCCGCCGACTCGGTCATGCACGCGCCGCCATCGAACAGCGTCGGCACGGTGCCCAGCGGGTTGAGCTGCAAGTAGGCCGCGTCATGCACACGCGGCGGGAAGGGCAGCATTTTCAGTTCGTAAGACAAGCCCAATTCTTCGAGCATCCACAAGGGGCGGAAGGAACGGGCGCTGACGCAATGGTGAAGTGTGATCATGGGCATCCAGTATGCTTGACCAGACCCCTTCTTGAGCCCGCCATGAACAGACTGCACTCGGAGTTGCAACGCCTTTACCGCCTTGATGCCACGGCATCAGGGCCCGCCCCGGCCCAGGCTGATGAGCCCGTGCACGCCATGGTGCTGACCTTGTCCAAGCCTGCCGATTGGGCCACGCTGTCGGCGGTGTGGCAAGGGGTTCAATCCGAGCTGGACTTGCCCGCACCGGCCATCGCGGTCTCGGGTGTCGATGGCTACCAGCTGTGGTTCTCGCTGGCCCAGCCCCGGCCCGCGGCCCAGGCCATGGGCTTCCTGGAAGCCTTGCGCCGGCGCTACCTGCCCGAGGTGGCGCGTGACCGCGTTGGCCTGAGCGTGTCGCCACCCACGGTGCCGGCCCAACAGGCCCAGCCAGACCATTGGTCGGCCTTCGTGGCCCCTGACCTGGCACCCGTGTTCGCCGACACGCCCTGGCTGGACATCCCGCCCAACCCCGATGGCCAAGCCGACCTGCTGGCGCGCCTGCACAGCATCAAGCCAGCTGACTGGCAGCGTGCGCTGGCCGAACTTCAGCCGGTGCAAAAAGCAGGGGCCGATGTGGCTTCGTCAGCGAGCACGCGCTCACCGCACGCCTTCCTGCTGTCGGTGATGAACGATGAAGCCCTGGATCTGAGCCTGCGCATCCAGGCCGCGCAAGCGCTGCTGCCCTATGTCTCTTGAACCTCGCAGGGTTCTGCAGCGGTCAGTGGCGTCAATGGCCCGCGCCTGTTCGACGGCAGGCTCCGACATGGCCGCTTCAGGGCGCCTCACCACATCGAGGATCTGCCCACCCAACATGCGCGATGTCCCAGAGCCACCCGCCTGCGGCCGACCATTTGCGCCAGACGTCCGCCCGTGTCGTCCCCCGCCGCTCAAGCCTTCACTTCGACCACCTGTTCGAAGCCGCCAAAGATCATGCGTTTGCCGTCGAAGGGCATGGGCGGGTTGCCGGGTGTGGTCGGATCCATGCGCGGGTCTTCCATCATCTTCTTCATGCCTGCGTCGCGCGTCGCCTTGTCCGGCCATTCGACCCATGAAAAGGCCACCGTCTCCTCGGCCGTGGCCTGGACTGCACGGCGGAAATCGGTCACTTTGCCGTCGGGGACATCATCGCCCCAACCTTCGATCACACGGATCGCGCCCAGCTCGATGAACATCGAGTCGAAATGGCGCGCGTGGTCGATGAACTTCTGCTTGTTGGCGGTGGGGACCGCGATCACGAAACCATCGATGTATGACATGTCTTCACTCCTGTTAAGTTGAACAGTGGGTGCGCCCGTCTGAGAGCACCTCGCATCCCATCGACGAACGACGGGAAGCAAAATCGACATAAGCGTGCCCGGCGAGAAGGCATGTGCCCAGCGACGGGGATGGGGCGATTCAATGAACCCTCAATTGAGGCCCAGGTTGATGCGTGCGATCAGATGCGCATAGACCGTACTCACCCGACGCGAATGCCGCGACTCGGGATGCGCCAGCAACCACAGGTCCGTCTCGCATTCGGGCAGAACATCCGTCAGTTGCATAAGATCTGTACGCTCCGCTGTTAAGAACAAGGGCAGAACGCCCACACCCAAGCCTCGTGCCACGAACTCCAGCACGGTCAAGATGCTGTGCACCCGATACAGCGGTGTGATTTTGGGGAAATTTCGCTTGCGCCAAACCACGGAGGGGTGATCCGGCAACGCGTCATCTGGCGCCACCCACGGGCACTTTCCTGACGACACCTCGGAAAAGTGCTTCACCGGCCCCGACTTGGCGGCGAACACGGCCACTCGCAAAACGCCGAGGTGTTTGCCAATCAAGTGCTGTGGGGGCTGCTTGGTGGCCCGCACTGCAATGTCCGCATCCCGCCGCGTCAAGCTCACCAGTTCATTGCCCGTGTGAAGCTCATAGGCAAGCAGAGGATGCGCCACATGGAGATCGGCCAGCGACGGGGCGATCAAACCATGCAAGATGGAATCGGTGGTGGTAATGCGCACGTTGCCCGACACCTGCTCCGGCACGGTCTGAGCAACGGCGCGGGCTGACTCCAGCACGGTTTCCATCTGCTCGGCGTTTTCCACGAGCATCTGTGCCATCGGCAGCGGCACATAGCCAGCGCGAGAACGCTCGAACAAAGGCTGGCCCAAGCCTCTTTCCAAGCGCTGAAGGGCCCGAAATACGGTCGAAGCGTCAACCCCCAAACGCTCTCCGGCATTGGCCAACGTGCCCGCCCGCACGACGGATAGCACGAGCTCCAGGTCTACCGCGGTCAACTTGTATTGCAACGGTGCATTCATGGCTTGCAATTTCGCCTATTTATATTGCGCCAGCACAATCCTACACTGCGACCACTTCACCACCGCCGGAAATACCATGCCGATCCAACATGACATTCGCGTAAGCGGAGCGCCCATGGCTCAGTCTTTGGTCTTGGTCAGTCACAAGCTCTGCCCCTATGTGCAACGCGCAGCCATCGTGCTGCGGGAAAAGCAAGTCCCGTTCGAGCGCAGGGATGTGGACCTTGCCAACAAACCGGATTGGTTCAAACAGGCGTCGCCACTGGGCAAGACGCCGGTGCTGTTGGTCGATGGCGAGGCTCTCTTCGAATCGGCAGTGATCTGCGAGTACCTTGATGAAACGTGCCTGCCACACATCCACCCCAGCGACCCCTTGGAACGTGCCAGACACCGCTCTTACATGGAGTTTGGCTCGTCCATCCTGAGCGGCATCGCCAGCTTCTACAACGCGGTGTCGGAAGAGTCGCTGCAAAAGCAGGCGGAAGAAATCAAGGCCCGGTTCGCGCAGATGAACAGGGTGCTGGGTGACGGCCCTTTTTTCATGGGCGACCACTTCAGCATGGTCGATGCCGTGTTTGGACCCGTCTTCAGGTATTTCGACGTGTTCGAACAGATCGATGACTTCGGATTCTTCAACCAGATGCCCAAAGTGAATGCCTGGCGGCGGCAATTGGAGAGCCGCCCGTCGGTAAAGCAAGCAGTCAGTCCTCAATACCCAGCATGGCTGCGTACTTTTCTCATTGAGAGGAACTCCGCACTGTCCAAACGCATGGTCAGCAAATTCGAAATTAGATGAAGCCGAGGTAGGCAGTCGCTGTCCACTTTGGCACTCCCCTCGGGCAGGGGTTCACCTGGGCATCGTTGACTGCACTGGTCCGTGAATCTGTGAAGGCATCGACGCCGAGCCGCACCTCCGTCCTTGGATTGTTCGAAAGTGGCGCGACGCTTCCGGAAGAAGCGAACATGGTCAAAAGCCTTTTGAGGGTGCTGAGAGAAGCCCATCCCGAAATGGACATTGCAGTTGCGCTGAATCACTGACCGCGCTCAGCATGGCGCGGGCGCTCGACCCTGGACCCATCGATTTGGCAACAACTCGTCGATGTCGCAGGCTCGCTGAGTCGGCAACGGCATGGACGGCATCTTTGAAAAAAGGCGAGGCTGCGAATATGACTTGGCCGAAGGATCTCGTGGATCTCCTCCAAGCCCAGTGATCGGCCGCTGTGCGAGGCGCAGCTGACTAGGTGCTGCGGTTGGGCGGTATGCTGTTTCCTAGCGTGCAGCCAATGCTGATCATCTTCAGCCAGACTTGGAGTTGCCCCAACTGCCGGGCCCCGTATCAGAGGGCAGTCGGCCTAAGCAAATGGCGTCCGCGAACGCAGTTCTCGGCGATGCCATGACCCTGATGGTGTTCGTTACAGCGGAGATTCTGGGCGGGGCTCTTGATAGCCGCGATCATCCATTCATCGCGCGAGACATGAACGCCTGGTGCATCCACCGCGGTGTTGCCCACGTCAGGACCACCAGCGCTTTGTTCGCCCATCCAGCCACAATGCTGATGCGGCCGGCTTCCAAGGCGCGAATACCGGCGCGTACAACGGGGGCTGGCTGCATCATCAGCTGACTCAGCACCGGAGTGATCCTCTGCTTTGCTGCGGCTGCAAAGCCGGTATCCGACATGCCTGGGCACAGTGTCGTCACCGTTATGCCATCGCGCTTGAGCTCACGATGCAGCGCTTCACCCAGACGCAGGACGTAGGCCTTGGCGGCGGCGTAGACGGCGAAGTTCTGCACGCCCTGGTAAGCCAACAGGCTGGCCACCAGCAAGATTTTTCCGCGCCCGCGCGCCCGCATGTCTTGGGCGAACAAGTGGGTCATCGCCGTCAGGCTCGCGACATCAAGCTGCACCATCTCCAGCGTCGCCTCAAGTCGACTCTCGACAAACCGGCCTTGCAATCCATGGCCGGCGTTGTTGATCAGGATGTCAATGGCGACGCCTTGCTGCTGAAGGCGATCATGGAGTCGGCCGACAGCAGCCAGGTCCGAGAGATCGACCTGCTCCACCAAGACGTCAATGTGGTATTGGCCGCGCAGCGCCTCGGCGAGTGCTTGCATCCGGTCCAGCCGGCGCGCTACGAGGACCAGTGAGCGCCCTTGCTGGGCATATTGGCGGGCAAATTCCTCGCCAAAGCCGCTCGATGCGCCCGTGATGAGCACCCATGAGTTTTCAGTCGTGGTCATTTTTCCTGCCTGTCAATATTAAAAGGGCTGCGGAACCAACGCCAGGGTCAGTCCACTTCGGTGGCAACGGCGCATTCAGCGTTGACAGGGCTACCTGCGCAACGGGCCTTCTTGAGCATGTTCAAGGTGCGTTTGGCGTACAGCCCCTGCTTCGCCCCGATGAGTCGCCCCTCTTTCAATGACGCCACATAGCTCGCCAGGACGGCGGGTTCCACTTCTGTCCACACCTTCGCTGGAATGGATGCCTCGGCCCGCTGGATGTTTTGCATCTGGCGCTCAAACTGAGCCAACCAGAATTGCCTGGATGCCTCGCCAAAGCCCTGAGGCAGCTTGTCTGCGTTGAACAGCATCTGCACGGTTGGGAACATGGCCGGCACGCGAACCACCGCGCCTTGAGTTCCCATGCCCTTGGAAAGCTCAAATGGCCTGTAAGTCAGGGCTGGGAGGTGGATCATGTCAACCATGCCGTTGTTGAATTTGGTGCCCACGCTGGCGACATCGACGGATATCGCTTGAGCGCCCAATTGCTGAATCAGCAGGGCCTGTGGCTTGTCCTGATCGAACACGCCGATGCGCTTGCCCGCGAGCTGATCCAACCGGGTGCTTGTGCGGTCCTTGATCATCGGGTAGGCCGCACCAACGGGCAAGATGCCTCCCACTTCATGTGCGCCCTCTCGCATGAGCTTGGCCGCCTGAGGACTGGACAGAACCGTGATCACGCGCCGCAGGGCCTCATAGCTGCCCGCCATGTCGACTTTGCCCTCTTTGATGACAAGGGCCGAGCCCATGCTGTCGATCGAGCCGGAAATCCCGTTGAACGGCCTCACCCGAAAGCCCGTGGCGACCACGCCGACACACTGTCCAGCGCGGTAGTCTTCAATCGCCACGCGCTCGTCGGTATAGGCCCGCATCTCGAAAGGCATGCCCAGCTTGGCCATGTGAATGCTTTGGTCCAGCACCAGGTTGTAGACGTCGCCTGACTTGCCCAGAATGTCCCAGACGCAAAACAGCGGCTTGCCAGATTGGGCCTGTGCCGACAAGGTGAACAGCGCAAGCGTGAGCGCGAAGGTTTTCTTGATCATGAGGTTACTTTCTTGGCAGCTCAGTCACTCAAGCCACGATCAGGTCTGTTCGTCCAGCCTTGCGCAGTTCGGCCACATAAGCAGGGAACACCTTCATGGCCAAAGGCAAGGCGCGAATGACACCCGGAAGGTGGCCCTGAACCTTCACGGCCCCGCGCGTGATGGCGCCCAGCATGTTGACCTTGCCCTGCCAGAACCGGTTGGCGGTGTCGCCGCTCATGCGCATCGTGGCGTCTGCCTGCACATCGCCATGCACCAGGCTCACGGTCTGGTGGGCCATGTCCATCACCAAGACCGCGTCGGGGTTCGTGGTCACCACCTTGATGGTGATGGCGGCCTTCTTGACCTTCTCGACGAATTTCGGGTCCTGGAGGGTCAGCTTGAAAGCAGCATCGATGAAGTGGCAGATCTCTTCTGCGGTGGGGGTCTTGCTCATGGAGGTCTCCTGTTGCACCCTGAGGCGGGTGATGGTGTACAAGTGAAGTCAGGTCAAACAGCGGATCAAGCGCTCGGTCGTTCCGGGTGCTCCCAGGGCACGGCCCGGTTTTCTGCCGCCCACAGGCGCTCGGCCTCCGATTCGGGGGGCGGTGGTGTCATGCCCTGTGTTCGCCAGAGGTCGAACGGCGTTTCATCGATGTGAACCTCCCAATCCAATCCTCTGTCCTTGACAAAGGGCTCGATGGCGGCTTCGACGGCCTCCATGGTCATCAGCCTGAGCTCGGGGGTGTCGACCTGCCGGGCGATGTGGTCCACCACGATGCGCACAAAGTGGTTGGCAGGCTCACCGCCCACCCAGATGGTGTCGGCCGGTCGATCTTCGAACAAGACAACGACATAGAAGCGAGGCAGCTCGGCAAACTCGACGTAGATGTCGGTGATGGCCGTGCTCATCGCCTGCTTGTCTTCTTTGGTGTAAGTTCCTTCAGGTGAGTAAATCTTCCAGTAGGGCATGGTGCTTTCCTTTCAGTGAGGGACGGAGTGAGTAGGGGCGATGGCTGGCGCCGGGGGCGCGGGGCCTTGATGCATCGGCGGTTGAGGCCTCAAGCCTCAAGCCACCACAACTTGAGCTGCGGCTTGTTGACTTTGCCCACCGCAGTGCGCGGCAGCGCAGGCATGACGCGGATCTCGACAGGCCGCTTGTAAGGTGCCAGTGAGTTGGCACTGAAGTCCATCAACTCCTCGGGCGTGAGGGCATGGACAACCTCGACTGCGGCGACAACACGCTCGCCCCACAGGAGGTCTGGCAGACCGATCACCGCGGCGGCGCTCACAGATGGGTGATGGCACAGCGCGTCTTCCACTTCTTTGGGGTAGACGTTCTCACCACCTCGGATGATCATTTCCTTGGAACGGCCCACGAGGGCCAGGTAGCCATCGGCGTCCAGATGGCCCAGGTCGCCTGTTTTCAGCCAGCCATCAACCAGTGTCTTGGCAGTCTCTTCAGGGCGTCCCAGGTAGCCGCGCATGACCGTCGGGCCTTTGATCTGTACTTCACCGACTTCACCGACCGGTGCGGTCTGACCAGAAGCCAGCACGACGCGCACCTCCTGGCCCGGAAGCGGCAAGCCAACGGTGCCAGGCTTTTGGACGCCGCTCAAGGGGTTGAGCGTGCTGGCGCAAGTGGCCTCTGAAAGCCCATAGCCTTCCAGGATGGGCACACCAAATCGGTCCTGAAAGCCCGCAAGCGTGCCAGGTTGGGCTGGCGCTGCGCCACACAAGGCGAGTCGCAACGAGCGCGTCCACGATGCATCCTGGTCTGCCCTCGCCAACAGCATGGCGAAGATCGTTGGCACCCCGCTGAAGTAGGTGGGTTGGTAAGCCTGTACCTTGTCGAAGAAGGTGGTGGGAGAGAACTTGTCTGCAATGACCACGCTGCCACCGACGCACAGTGGCACCAGGGTGCTGACCACCACGGCGTTGACGTGGAACAGGGGCAGGATCAGGAGAGAGCGGTCAGCCTCCGACATCTCCAGTGCCTCGGCGCCGGCGCAGACCATGGCCTGCAAGTTTCCGTGGCTCAGCATGACGCCTTTGGGGCGGCCGGTGGTGCCGCTGGTGTAGATCAACAGGGCCAGGTCGTCCTCGTGCAGTTGCCGATCCGTGTGCCTCTCGCGCAGGCTCAGGGCACCGGCATCGCCCATGCACACCAGCACACGCGCCCCCGAGTCCTCCAACTGGTGGTTCAACTCCAGCTCGGTGCTGGCGGGGTTCACCGGGGTGACGGCTGCGTCCAGCTGCCAGGCAGCGAACAGGGTCACGACAAAGTCGATGTCGTTGGGCAACATGATGGCCACGACATGGTGCGCCGACACACCAAGCTCGCTGAGCGCCTCTGCGCGCTTGACAACGCGTTGATGAAAGGCCGCATTGTCGAGCGCCGTGACCTCGTCGGCCAGGCACCGCGCATGGGGCTGGCTGGCCATGCGGTCATGCGGCAAGGCAGTTAACTGGATGTAAGGGGGCCGCGTCTGTGTGGGTGCCGTGCTCATGGGTTCGTCGCCTTTCTTTGATTGGCAAAGAGGGTGTCGATCAGGAAGCGCGATTGGTCCACAACCAGTTGCTCGAAGGCCTTGCCGACATAAAACTCAAAGTGACCTGCGTGGTAAGTCTTGACCGTGCCCAGTGGTGCCTTGCGCACGTGCTTCAAAGTCACCTCAGAGGGCGCCACGGTGTCGTGGTCGCACACACAAAACAAGATGGGAATCCGGATGTCGCGTGCCCTGCGCCCGGGGGTGTGCATGATCAGGCGGGGAATGACGCGTGCGGGTGTCTGGTTGACGAAATTCACCCCCGGCGGCGTGATCATCTTGTAGCCAGGCAGTGCATCGTGCGCCGACATGAGCGCGGGCTTGCCAGGCTCGGCGGCGATGGCCAACATGCGCCCCTTGCCCAAGCCCATGGCCGCCAGCATGTCGATCAAGACGGTGGGCATCAGCTTCAGGCTTTCCAGCAGGCCCAAGGCAGAGGCGCTGGCACGCCCCTCCGTGAACGGGCATTGCGCAACCGCCGATGTCAAATCCCGTCGCTGTGAGGCGATGGTGATCACATGGCCGCCGCCGAAGGACGATCCCCAAATGGCCACCCGGCGCGCGTCCACACCCGGCAGTTGTTTACCGTGGTCGATCGCGGCATGCCAGTCTTGCTCTTGAGAGGCGATCGAAATGAGCTGGCGTTGCGCGCCACCACTGTCACCGAAGTTGCGGTAGGTGAAGGCCAGGACAGCGATCCCGGCCTGTGCGAACCGCCGCGCGTAGGCGTCCAGCCCCATTTCTCGCGTAGCTCCAATGCCATGGCCCATCACCACCAACGGCGCCAGTGCTGGACCTTCAGGCCTGTAGAACCAAGCCTTGCAGGTGTCCTGCCCTGATGTGAACGCAACGTCTTCACGGGTGAATTCACTGGTGGGCCTCAGCGCCTCGGTCGGTTCATCGTCTGTGAACTTGCCCTGCTGCAAGGCCTTGGCATAAGCCTCTGGCCGGTACAGTGGCAGTTCGCCGTGGCGGGCCGTACGGGCCAGATAGTCCTGCATCAATGACTGCGATTCCCGAAGGGGAAGTGCCGCCACAAACTCGCGACTCTCTCTCAAGAGCCCTTGCGGCAGCGTCTCTGACCCGCCCAGGTACACCGCCTGTTTGATGGAGGAAATGGCCCACCGTTGACGCCCCGCGAATCGCCCAGACAGCGCGATGGCGGCGTTGACCTCGGTGCCTGCCGGCACCAGCGCATCGACGATACCCAGCTTGAGCGCCTCTTGCGCCTGGAAGGGACGGCCCTCCAGCATGGCCACCAGTGTCTTATGCTCGCCGAGCAGGCGGGTCAATCGCTGAGTCCCCCCTGCACCCGGCGCAAAGCCGAGCAGCACTTCCGGGTGGCCAATGACGGCATCGTCGCGGTCGCGCATCACACGCAGGTCGCACGCCCAGGCGATCTCGGCACCCAAGCCGAGCGCAGACCCGTTCAAGGCCGCGATGTACACCACGCCGCTTCGCTGCATGAACGACAGCACGCCATGCAGGCGATGCAGTTGCACAGCACCGTGCAGTGGTGTGTAGCGCACCAGCGCTCGGCCCAGCCAAGTGCTTGCAGCGATGCCGGCCATGTGCATCACACCTTTGGACAGCGCCCTGCCCAGCGCCGGGATGGCGGCCCCTTCAGTCTGGAGCCAAGCCACGTCGGCATGGCTGATGAAACGGTCTGGATGCGCGCTGGTCAACACGACGCACTGAATGCCGGGATCGGCATCCAGGAGGCGAATGGTTCGATCAAACGGATCCAGCAGCTCGACGCCGAACAATGCCATCGCATCCCCAAAAATCTTCACGATGGCCACCGCGCCGCATCGTTCCACCTGGATCCGCGCGGCCGCAGTTGGCGGCTGAGCCGTGGCATAGGCACCCATGATCAACACTCCTCTTCAAATGAAGCTGTGCGGCGCCCATGTGTCGGACACCAACGAATGCGATCACTTTAGCATTACTGAACGGTTCAGTAAATATATATTTGCAGGGTAGGATAGACCCTATGTCCTTGCCATGACTTCCATTCTTGAAATGCCCGACTCCACCCCGCCAGCCTCGCGTCGAGGACGCCCCCGCAGCGCTGAGCGAATTCAGCGCGTGTTGGACGCCGCCGCGTCCCAGTTCCTTCAGCTTGGTTTCGACAGGACCAGCATGGAGTCGGTCGCCCAGGAGGCCGGGGTCTCAAAGGTCACGGTCTACACCTACTACCCGTCCAAAGATGAACTGTTCTCGGCTGTGGTCAGCACACTCAGCGACAAAGTCGCTGGCATGGCCGTTAGCCAAGACCTGGACGCGAACAATCCAGGAGACGCCTTGAAGCGCATGGGTGCTCAATTCCTTCTGCTCATGAGGGATGAGCAAGTGGTCGCACAGCAGCGAATGCTGTTCAACTTGGCAGGCAAGCAAGAAAAGGTATGCCGAACCTTTTATGACCAAGGCCCCGCTCGCATCATCCAGGGTGTTGCCAGCTACCTGGAGGCAGCCCACAAGGCCCAGTCGCTTCGGGTAGAGCAGCCACTGATCGCGGCGGATCAATTCCTCTCTTTGCTCCTGGGTGCGGCAAACTTCAAGCTGATGCTGGGTCTGCAGCGTGCAGATCCAGCGCAGGACTTGGCGCACATTGATGCCTGTGTAGACACCTTCCTGAGGGCGTTCGCACCAGCTAAAACTCCAGGTGGCGGATCGCCCCGGGTGTGAGGCTGGTTGGTTGAAGTCAGGCCCGATCTCGGCCTGATGGATATGAACGATGGGCTCAAGCAATCGATGATGGTTGAACAAGAGAGCCATTCAAGCGTGCACGTTCGACAGACTCCCTGTTCTTTCAAGGTGGCCATGGCTGGGTCGTAAGCTGCCACTGGTTGGCCGAGCGCTTCGCCAGATCACAATAGTCTCGGCCCACAAAAGTGCATGAACAGCACCTCATTGATCAAGCCCACCATGCAAGTTCGAAACCATGTTTTCAGCTTCCTATAATTCAAAGGATGTTCCACCGCCTCACCATCCCCGTCACCGCCTTCGAGCAAAACTGCTCCCTGGTCTGGTGCGATGAAACCAAAGACGCCGCCTTGATCGACCCCGGCGGCGACATCCCCAAGCTGATGAGCCAGGTCAAAGCACGCGGCCTGAACCTCAAGGCCATCTGGCTCACCCACGCCCACATCGACCACGCGGGCGCCACCGGCACCCTGGCTCGCGAGTACCAGTTGCCCATCGTGGGCCCGCACCCGGCCGACCAGTTCTGGATTGACGCCCTGCCCCAGCAATCACAAATGTTTGGCTTTCCCCAAGCCGAGCACTTTGCGCCCACGCGCTGGCTGGCCGATGGCGACACGGTTCAGATCGGCCACTGCACCTTGCAAGTGCTGCATTGCCCCGGCCACACGCCGGGCCACGTCATCCTGTTCGAGCCCACCACGCGCCACGCCTTCGTGGGCGATGTGCTGTTCGCCGGTGGCATTGGGCGCACCGACTTCCCGCAAGGCAACCATGCCCACCTGATCCACGCCATCAAACACAAGCTGCTGCCGCTGGGTGACGATGTCACCTTCACGCCCGGGCACGGCCCCGAGAGCACCTTGGGCGAAGAGCGCCTGTACAACCCTTACCTCAAATAATCATGAAGTCGATGGGCTTGAACGTGCCGTTGTTCGAGCCCTCGGCCGAGCAAGCGGTCAGCCCGCACACCATGTCCATCTCGGCCCGCAGGTCGATGAAGTCACCCGCCTTGGAGGTGGGCGCATCGACCGTCATGCGGCCGCCTTCGTGGATGTTCACGTTCATGAACACATTGAAGGTGGTGGAGATCTGGGCGTTGTCGATGCCAAAAGGTGCCAGTGCCCGGCTGAGGTTCTCAAAGCAACTGGGGTGGTGGCCCACGTGCTTGTACAGGATCTCGAACATTTCCTGGCTGCAGGGCGTCAGCAAGAAATCATGCTTGCCCACGCGGTCGTCCAGGATGGTGAACATGACGCGGCTGTCGTTGGCGTACAGCAGATCGCCCTTGCTGAGGTAGATCTTGCCGGCATAGTCCAGGCTGCGTCCGGATGAGAGGGTGCAGCGATGGTCATGCTCGCTCACCGAGAACAAATCGGCCACCTGCTCCCCCATGGGGTCGATGATCCTCAGCGTTTGGCCCTTCTTCAAGTGGAAGCCGGTGCCGCTTTGGGGCGCAATGCGCGCGTGGTGGTCGCAGGGGTGATCACTCATCGTGGTTGGAAAAGCTTTGCTTGAATGGACACTTCCATTGGCTCGGGACCAAACGCCCCGAGTACTGCCTTGATTCAGCCTGTTGACCAAAGTTCGTCAACACCGGATTGACCGACCCCTGGTAGGCCATCTCGCGCTGGCGAATGACTTGCTGCAAGCGCTCGTAGCCGCCCTCGGCCCGCAGGGTCTCAAACTGATCATGCGGATTGAAGACCAGGCAAGGTTGCGCCATTTTCCGCGCCAGCCGCGAGGCCCCCTGGTGCAAGCCCACGACAAAGAATGCCCGCCCGCCCACGCTGAATGAAAACTTCGGGTCGTCCGGGTCCTTGCTGACCGTGGCATCCCACTTGAAATGCCGCGCATCGACTTCGTGGATCAGCTGGAGTTGCCGCCACAGCAGGGCTTCAAACTCAAGCTCGGTTAGCTGCTCAAGCGGCCCGTCGAACATCGCGAAGAAGCTGGTGAACTGCGCCTGCCCTGGAGGCAGCTCGTGCGAGAACTCGTAAAGATCATGGCAAATGGCCAGGGCCGCTTCCGAAGATCCCAAGGCGCCGTAGCTGCTCAATCGATAAGTTTTACGGTTGATGACCGAACGTGCGGCAACACAAGGGAAGCCAGGGTCCATGATCTTGTGCTTCAACCGCGCGTGCGCGTGGTGGGGTGTGGTGGTGTAAGCCATGCCACCCCATGAGCACTTGGCGTACCCACGCCCCGCATGCCGGCGGGCGCCCGCTCACCGGTCAAAGCGCTGCGCAGGCTTGGCGGCCCTTTGGTACAGCGGCATCACCTTGGGCAAACTGGCCTGGATGTCCTGGATGCGCGTGCTGCTGGCCGGGTGGGTGGACAAGAACTGTGGTGGCGCGCCCTTGCTGGCCTCGCCCATCTTCTTCCACAAGGTCAGGCCCGCGCGGGGGTCGTAACCGGCACGTGCGGCCAGCTCCATGCCCACCAGGTCGCCTTCGGTCTCGTCCTTGCGGCCAAAGCTCAAGGTCAGCAGGCTGCGGCCGGCGTTCAGCACCATGTCACCGGTGCGGCCCAGGCCCAGCAGGCTGGACAACACACTGGCACCCAAACCTGTGGCGGCCGATTTGCCCATCTGCTCGCGGGCGTGTTCACGCAAGGCGTGCGCCATTTCGTGGCCCATGATCATGGCCACCTCGTCGTCATTCAGCTTGAGCTGGTCCAGGATGCCGGTGTAGAAAGCGATCTTGCCCCCGGGCATGCAAAAGGCGTTGATCTCTTTGGACTGCAACACATTGACTTCCCAGCGCCACTGGGCGGCCCGGGGGTTCCACTCCAGTGTGTAAGGAATCAAACGCCGCGCGATGGCGCGCACGCGGATCACCTGGGGGTGGTTGTCGGGCAGCAAGGCGTTCTGGGCCTTGGCCTGGGTGGCCAGCTGCACATACTGCTGCGCGGCCATCTGCTCCACCTGGTCTGCCGACACCAGGCGCGACAGACCTGACTGCTTGCCCACCTCCACGCCTTCGCGCGCTTGCGCGCCCGCACCCAAACCCACCAGGGACAGCAACACCGCCATCCGCACCAACCGACCAGCATTCATTCGTTTATCCATGTGATATCAACGCTCCTCCGAGCGATTCAGCATACGGCGCACCGCCGGCAGCAGCAAATATGCCGGAAACGACAACCAGAACGTCAAGAAGAAGAACGAGGCGTAGCCCATTTGCTCCACCCCCAGGCCGCCCGCCCAACCGGCCACCGCGCGTGAAAACGCGAAGATGGACGACAGGATGGCGTATTCGGTCGTGGCCCGTGCTTTGTGGGTGATGCCCATCAAAAAGGCCAGGAAGGCGCCCGTGCCCAAGCCGCCAGTGAAGCTTTCCAGCCCACTGGCCGCGTACACCACCAACTGGTATTGCGGATCGACCATGCCCGGCAAAGCGTGGGGCACGGTCCAGGCGGCCGCGGCGTAGCCCAGGTTGGACATGGCCTGGGCCAGGCCCAGCACCCACAAGCCCTTGAAGATGCCAGCGCGGTCCACGTACCAGCCGCCCACCAGCCCCCCGGCGATTGACAGCCCCAGGCCCACGTTGACGCTGACCAGGCCAATCTGGGCCGGCGTGAAACCGGCGTCCACCCAAAACGGCTTGACCATGAAACCCATGGCCGCATCGCCCAGCTTGAACAGCAAGATGAACAGCAGCACCGCCAGCATGCCGGGCCGCGCCAGCAGGCTCACCCAGGCGCCAAACACGGGACCATCGGCCAGGGCCTGGGCCTGCGGGCCTTGCGCGGCAGTCACCATCAGGCCCGCACCCGCGAACATCAGCCCCACCGGCACCGCCCCCTTGAACCACCAAGTGCCCGACACCGCCTGCACCCAGGCCCAATCCAAGGTTTTGCCCAGGGGCGCCAGGGCCGGCCACAGCAGGCCTGCCATCACCAGCCCCAAGGCCAGCAGCCACAGGGGTTGCTGGCGCAGTACCAGCCATTCACGCGCGGAAGCCCCCTCGGGCCGGGCCGCCCGGGGTGGTTGTTTGGGCGCCAGCAGCACCGCCACGCCGTTCATCAGCATGAGCACCGCCCCCAGGCCATAAGCCGCGCCCCAGTTGGGATGCCCGGGCGTGCCCATCCAGCCCGCGGCCACCAGCAAACCGCCCGCGGCCAACATGCCCACCCGGTAAAAGCCGATGCGCAGGCCGTTGGCCACGCCGTATTGCCCCTGAGCCAGTTGCTCGATGGTGTAGCCGTCGGTGGCGATGTCGTTGGTGGCCGATAAAAACGTGAACACCGCCAGCAGCACCCAAGGCCAGGTCTCGCCCTGCCCCAGGGCCTGGGGATTCATCGCCAATGCCGCCAGCACGGCGGCCATGCCCAGGTTGGCCGCCGACATCCACACCCGGTGGTGGCGCCAGGCGTCCACCAGGGGCGCCCACAAAAACTTCACGGTCCAGGCCAGGCCCAGCAAGCTCAGCAGCCCGATTTCTGCCGGCCCCACCCCGGCCTGCCGCAGGTGAACCGGGAACAGGTCGAAGAACAGCCCCAGCGGCAGGCCCTCTGAAAAATACAGCAGCGCAACCCAAAACATCAGGCGGCGGGTGGTGGGGGGCTTGGCAACGACGGCGGGAGAACTCATCCCCGGATTCTAGGGAGGGCTGAATGCAAGGAATGCACGCCAGGCCACCCATATTTTCGGCTTTTGCCACTTCAGTCCAGGCCACAAGATGCCGATAGCGTCATAGATCACCCATGAGTTGCGCCCATTAGCGGCGCATGCCCGGAGCAAAAGTAATGAATTTTCGTACCAAGATCTGGATGTTGCCGCTGAGTGCGGGCGCTGTGTTCGTCGTCGGCGTGGCGTTGAGCTTCTTCGTGGGTGAGCGAACCTCGCGCGGGCTTTCCGAGCTGGAAGCCGTCGACAGCCCCCACAGCGAGTACGTGCTGGCCGTGGACCGCAGCACCGAACAACTGCGGCTGACCTTGCAGACCGCCGCCGCGGAAGGCGATCCAGACCGCATCAAAGACACCGACCCGATGGTGGCCAGCGCGCAGGCCGCCCTGGCCTCGATGCAAAAGCTGGAGGGCAAGGAGGCCGTGGCCAAGGAACTGGCCGCCGCCTTCAACGCCTACCAGGCCTCGGCCATTGGAGCCACGCGCGCGCTGCTGACCAAAGCGCCCCCGGGTGACTTGGTCACGCAAATGCAATCGTCGCAAACCGTGCTGAGCAAGCTGCTGGACACCCGCAAGACGCAAGCCAAAGCCGCCATCATTGAAGCCCAGACCGACGCCAAGAACGGTGTCAACACCAGCTTGTGGGTGTCGGCCATCACCGGCGTCATCGTGCTGGGCGTGCTGGGCGTGGCCTCGGCGGCCATCGTCAAATCGGTGTGGGGCGATCTGGGCGACGAGCCCACCGTCCTGCGCGACCTGGTCGGCCGCATCGCGGAAGGCGACCTGGACCTGACCATCGCCCCCAATGCCGGCGACAGCACCTCGCTGCGCGCCTCGGTCGTCAACATGACGACCCGCCTTCGCGACACCATCACACTGATCCGCAACGCCACCGATTCGATCGCCACGGCATCCCAACAGATCGCCAGCGGCAACCTGGACCTGTCCAATCGTACCGAGAACACCGCATCGAACCTCGAAAAAACCGCGAGCTCGATGGGTGAGTTGACCGGCACCGTGCGCCAGAGCGCCGACTCGGCCCGCCAGGCCAACCAGTTGGCCTCGGGCGCCGCCACAGCCGCCGTGCGTGGCGAACAGATCGTCTCGCAAGTGGTGTCCAACATGTCGGAGATCAACGTGGCCAGCCGCAAGATCACGGAGATCATCACCGTGATCGACGGCATCGCCTTCCAGACCAACATCCTGGCCCTGAACGCCGCCGTGGAAGCGGCCCGTGCCGGCGAGCAGGGCCGTGGCTTTGCGGTGGTGGCGGGCGAAGTGCGCTCACTGGCCCAACGCAGCGCGCAAGCCGCCAAGGAAATCAAGACCCTGATCAACGCTTCTTCCGAGAAGGTTGATTCGGGCTCCAAGCTGGTGCAAGACGCTGGCAACTCGATGACCGAGATCATGACCAGCGTGAACCGCGTGTCGGACATCATTGGCGAGATCAGCGCGGCCTCGACCGAGCAAAGCACCGGCATCGGCCAGGTCAACCAATCGATCAGCGAACTGGACCAGATGACGCAGCAGAACGCCGCGCTGGTGGAAGAATCCGCCGCCGCCGCCGAGAGCCTGAAGGACCAAGCCGGTCGCCTGGCGCAAGCCGTGTCGGCCTTCAAGCTGGGCAGCCACCATGTGGTCACCAAACCCGCCATGGCCACCTCGCCCGTGGATGCACAGGTCGCAGCCAGCACGGTGATCGCCAAGGCCCAGACCACCGCCCGCCACACGCCCACCCCCGCGGTGCCCGCCCCCGCCAAAACCATGCCAGCGAGGGCCGCCTTGCCCAAACCCGCCACGCCCATCAGCGCACCGGTGGTCACGGCCAGCGCCAGCAAAACCGCCGCGCCGCCTTCCGACAGCGATTGGGAAACCTTCTAAAGCCCCCCTCAGTACGCTTCTCCCCACACGCCCCGCCACCGCTTAGCCGGTGGCGGGGCGTTGTCATCTAGGTGTTACCTCTAGCATCACCCCCCTAGCTTGCATATTGACTGCGCCCAAAATATCCAACCAGAATCGCCACTCATTGCGGACAGCAACGCCAAAGCGACAAAACTCAACAGCTTTTGCAAAGTTGTCACAGCAGGGCCTCCAATTCGTAGACACTCATGCTCCTCAGCAGTGAATTCAATAGGTTGACGAGATGAGTGAATCGGGAGACTTCCACCCATCCAGCACTGGCGAACGAACCATCGTGGACGACTGGTTCGAGCCGCTGCCCGATGCGGATGCCCCCTGTGGCCCAGACCTGGAATACGACAACACCTTCCTGGAGCTGGCCCAAGCCGCCACCGGCAAGCCCGAAACCCAGTTCGCACCGGCCGAGCCACCCGATTGGCGCCAGGTGCACGACATCAGCCAGTCGCTTTTCGAGCGCACCCGCGACCTGCGCGTGGCCATGCACTGGGCACGCGCGCACATCCAGATCAACGGTTTCCGCGCCTTGGCCGACGCCTTGCGCTTGCAACTGGGCCTGCTTGACCGCTTCTGGGACAAGCTCCACCCCCAGCCCGACCCCGATGATGGCGATGCCTATGCGCGCTTGAATGTGCTGGCCTTGCTGGGCGAGGTCGAAGGCATGGTGGGCGATGTGCGCAACGCGCTGGTCATCCAGAACCGCTCGATCGGCGAACTGCGCGTACGCGACATCGAAGTGATGATGGGCAAGTACCCGCCGCGCGAGGGCGAGACGCCCATGACCCGCCACCAGGTCGAGCAGATGCTGGCCGCGGCCACCGCTCAAAATGCCGAGCTGCCGGGCCAGGTCACGGCCGCGCTGGCCAACCTCAAGTCCCTGAGCAGCCTGCTCAACGAACATGTGGGCATCGAGCGTGCCCCGGATGTGCGCCCGCTGCACAACCTGATCAGCCTGGTGAACCAGGTCATGCCCACCGCTGGTGCGGGCGATGAAGCCGGTGCCAACGCCGACGAAGGCACCGACGCCTCGCCAGGCGAAGGCGGCGCCGCGCCACGCTCTTCGGGCAAGGGCCTGAGCGGCGCCGTTGATTCGCGGGCCGACGCGCTCAAAGCCATCGACATGGTCTGCGACTACCTCGAACGCACCGAGCCCACCAACCCGGCCCAGTTGTTGCTGCGCCGTGCCCGCCGACTGATCAACAAGAACTTCCTGCAGCTGATGCGCGAACTTGCCCCCGACGCCCTCAACGAGGTGGCCCGCATCATGGGCGTCGACCCCGAAAGCATCCAATCCGAAGACGTCGAATGATGACGCGCTTCGGACGATACCAACCCTTCCCCACCCAGATTGACCGGAGGTGATCATGAGTAGCCAGAAATTCATTGCGCGCAACCGCGCACCGCGCGTCCAGATCGAATACGACGTGGAGCTTTACGGCGCCCAGAAGAAGGTGCAGTTGCCCTTCGTGATGGGCGTGCTGGCCGATTTGTCGGGCAAGCCCGCTGATCCGCTGGCCCCCGTGGCCGACCGCAAGTTCCTCGAGATCGACGTCGACAACTTCGACTCGCGCATGAAGTCGATGAAGCCCCGCGTGGCTTTCCAGGTGCCCAACAGCCTGACCGGCGAAGGCAACATCAGCGTTGACCTGACCTTCGACAACATGGACGAGTTCTCGCCCGCCGCCGTGGCCAAGAAGGTCGATGCGCTGAGCAAGCTGCTGGACGCGCGCCAGCAGCTGGCCAACCTGGTCACCTACATGGACGGCAAGACCGGCGCCGAAGAACTGATCGCCAAGGTCCTGGCCGACCCCGCCCTGCTGGCCACTTTGGGCAGCGCTGAAAAGCCCGCCGAGTAACCTGGAGAACCTCATGGCAGAAACCCAACTGAACTCGGCCCTGGCCAGCGCCACGCTGGAAGGCAGCGACCTCGCTTCGCTGCTGCAAAAGGAATTCAAGCCCAAGACCGACGAGGCCAAGAGCGCCGTCGAGACGGCCATCCAGACCCTGGCCCAGCAAGCGCTGTCGCAGACCAAGCTGATCGGCAACGACGTCATCAAGTCCATCGAGGCCATGATCGCCGCGATCGACAAGAAGCTGTCCGACCAGATCAACCTGATCATGCACCACGAAGACTTCCAGAAGCTGGAAGGCGCCTGGCGCGGTCTGCATTACATGGTGAACAACACCGAGACCGATGAGCAGCTCAAGATCCGCGTGATGAACATCTCGAAGGCGGACCTGGGCAAGACGCTCAAACGCTACAAGGGCACCGCGTGGGACCAAAGCCCCATCTTCAAGCGCGTGTACGAAGAAGAATATGGCCAGTTCGGTGGCGAGCCCTTCGGCTGCATGGTCGGCGACTACCACTTCGACCACAGCCCGCCCGACGTGGAACTGCTGGCCGAGATGGCCAAGGTCTGCGCGGCTTCGCACATGCCCTTCATCTCGGGCGCCTCGCCCACGACCATGCAGATGGAATCGTGGCAAGAGCTGGCCAACCCGCGTGACCTGACCAAGATCTTCTCGACGCCCGAATACGCCGCGTGGCGTTCGCTGCGCGAGTCGGACGATGCCAAGTACATCGGCCTGGCCATGCCCCGCTTCCTGTCGCGCCTGCCTTACGGCTCGCGCACCAACCCGGTCGAAGAATTCGATTTCGAGGAAGACACCGGCGCCGCCGACCACAACAAGTACACCTGGGCCAATGCCGCCTACGCGATGGCGACCAACATCAACCGCTCCTTCAAGGAGTTTGGCTGGTGTTCGCGCATCCGCGGCATCGAATCGGGTGGCGCGGTGCAGAACCTGCCCTCGCACACCTTCCCGACCGACGACGGCGGCGTGGACATGAAGTGCCCCACCGAAATCGCCATCGCCGACCGCCGCGAAGCGGAACTGGCCAAGGCGGGCTTCATGCCTTTGGTGCACAAGAAGAACAGCGACTTCGCCGCCTTCATCGGCGCGCAATCGCTGCAAAAGCCCGCCGAGTACGACGACCCGGACGCCTCGGCCAACGCCAATCTGGCCGCCCGCCTGCCCTACCTGTTCGCCACCTGCCGCTTCGCGCACTACCTCAAGTGCATCGTGCGCGACAAGGTCGGTTCGTTCAAGGAACGCGACGACATGCAGCGCTGGTTGCAAGACTGGATCCTGCAGTACGTGGACGGGGATCCTGCGCACTCATCCGAGTCGACCAAGGCCAGCAAGCCTCTGGCCGCCGCCGAAGTGGTCGTCGAGGAAGTCGAGGGCAACCCCGGCTACTACTCGTCCAAGTTCTTCCTGCGCCCTCACTATCAGCTCGAAGGGCTGACGGTTTCCCTGCGCCTGGTCTCGAAGCTGCCCTCCGCCAAGGCGGGCTGATCGGGTCGCAGGCCATTTTCAAACGTTATTCACACCACTTGCAAAGTTAGGAGCACACCATGGCTGTAGACATGTTCATCAAGATCGGCGACGTCAAGGGCGAGTCGCGCGACAAGACCCACGCGGGCCTCATCGACGTTCTGGCCTGGAGCTGGGGCATGAGCAACTCCGGCTCGGCCCACGTCGGCGGCGGCGCTGGTTCCGGCAAAGTCAACGTGCAGGACCTCTCCTTCACGAAGTACATCGACAAGTCGTCGACCAACCTGATCCTGGCCTGCTGCAAGGGCACCCACTACCCAGAGGCGACCCTGATCGTGCGCAAGGCCGGCGACAAGCCGCTCGAGTACCTCAAGATCACCCTGACCGAAGTGATGGTCACCTCGGTGAGCACGGGCGGCAGCGGTGGCGAAGACCGCCTGACGGAAAACGTCACGCTGAACTTCGCCAAGTTCAAGGTGGCTTACCAGCCACAAGACAAGACCGGCGCCAAGGAAGGCGGCGAAGTGCTGGCCACCTACAACATCGCCGAAAACGTCGACGCCTGATCTTCGATCAGACCGCCGATTTCTTGAAGGGCAAGGGGTCAGCCCCTTGCCCTTCAATGGTTTGAATTCATCGCACGCCATTGGCAGAGGTTCCTTATGTCCCTGGGTGACATGTTTTTCAAAGTCGATGGCAGCCGCTCTGGCGCGGTCAAGGGTGAAGCCAACGACACCACGCACGCCGGTGAGATCGACATCCTCGACTGGTCATGGGGCATGCGCTCACCCTCCGCCATGGGCGGCGGCGGCGCTTCTGGCAAGACCGCGCTGGATGCGCTGAACATCACGAAGCGCGTGGACAGCGCCTCGACGGCCCTGATGTCCGTCATGCGCAACAACGAACTGATCAAGAAGGGCGTGCTCACCGTTCGCAAGTCCGGCAGCAAGCCCGTTGAATACTTCATCGTGACGATCGAGAACGCGCGCATCACGTCGTACGACGTGGCCACCGTGGAAGGCGCCGCCCACCAGATGGTGGAGAAGCTCAGCCTCAGCTTCCAGAAGATCTCGATCGATTACTACCCACAAGATGGCACGGGTTCGCGCAAAGGCGGCTCCAACTTCTCCACCGACGTGGGCCCCGCCTGACCGAGACCGACATGAACGCACCTTCCACCACATCCCCCGAAGACAGCCTGCGCGCGGGCGATCCGCAACAGGCGCTCAAGCTACTGCAAGACCTGATCCGCGGCAAGCCGGGCGATGCCAAGCTGCGCGTTTTCCTGTTCCAGCTGCTGTGCGTGCTGGGCCAGTGGGAGCGTGCGCTCAACCAGTTGAACGTGGCCACCGAGCTCGATGCCTCCACCCTGGCCATGGCGCAAACCTACCGCGAAGGCATCAAGTGCGAGCTGCTGCGCGCCGAGGTCTTCAAGGGCCAGAAGGTGCCGATGATTTTTGGCCAGCCCGAGCCCTGGTTGGCGCTGCTGATCGAAGCGCTGCTGCGCGAAGGCAAGGGCGAGCATGCCGATGCCAAATCGCTGCGCGACCAGGCCTTTGAGCAAGCACCGGCCGTGAGCGGCACGGTGGGTCAGGGCGATGATGCGCAGGCCTTCGAATGGATCGCCGACGCCGACATGCGCTTAGGGCCAGTCATCGAGGCCGTCATCAATGGCAAATACTACTGGGTGCCCTTCGCGCGCCTGAGCGCACTCACCATCGACCCGCCTGAAGACCTGCGCGACGCCGTGTGGATGCCTGCGCACTTCGTGTTCGAGAACGGTGGCGAATCGGTGGGCCTGATCCCCACGCGCTACGCCGACTCGGAGGCCAGCACCGACGGGCTCATCGCCCTGTCGCGCAAGACCGACTGGGTCGAGCCCCTGCCGGGCTTTTACACCGGTCTGGGCCAGCGCCTGTTCGCCACCAACGAGGGCGATTTTCCTTTGATGGACCTGCGCACCATCACCTTCAACGCGACGCCGTCCGACGCCACGGACACGGCCGCCGCGGCCGAGTAAGCACGCCACCATGGCCGAGCAGACGCCCCAAGAGCGCTTGCAGCCCGCGCTGCTGGACCGCTTGATGGACGACAACCCTGACGTCCAGGTCGAGTCGCGCGAGATGCGGGTGATGTCGCGCAACCGCATGCGCGAGGCCGTGCTGCGCGACCTGGCCTGGCTGTTCAACAGCACGCAGATGTCGGGCGACTTCAACTGGCCTGCGCACCCGCATGTGCAGCGCTCGGTGCTCAACTTCGGCCTGCCCACCTTGTCGGGCGAGACGGCCTCGACCCTGGACGTGATCGACCTGGAAGCGCAGGTACGCCAGGCCCTGCTGGATTTCGAGCCGCGCATCATGGCGTCCACCCTGCAGGTCAGCGCCCTGATGGACGAGATGACGATGGACCACCACAACGTCATCAGCTTTCGCATCACCTGCAACCTGTGGGCGCAGCCCGTGCCTTTCGAGCTGATGCTGCGCACCGAAGTCGATCTGGAGTCCGGCCAGGTTGAAATCAAAGAACTGACAAGGTAAGAAGAGCTTCATGGACCCGCGACTGCTGCGCTATTACAACCAGGAATTGCAGCATCTGCGCGAGATGGGGGCCGAGTTCGCCCAGCAGTTCCCCAAGATCGCAGGCCGCCTGGGCATCGATGGCATCGAGGTCAACGACCCGTATGTAGAGCGCCTGCTGGAGGGCTTTGCCTTTTTGACCGCGCGCGTGCAGCTCAAGCTGGACGCCGAGTTCCCGCGCTTCACGCAGCGCCTGCTGGAGATCGTGCACCCGCACTTTTTGGCGCCCACGCCGGCCATGCTGATCGCCCAACTGCAGCCCGACCTCGGCGACAGCAACCTGGCGCGCGGCGTGACCGTGCCCCGCGGCAGCCCCATGCGCGGCAGCCAGGTCGCCAAGGACGAAACCGCCTGCCAGTTCCGCACCGCCCACGACGTGACCCTGTGGCCGCTGGAGATCACTGGCGTCGAGTACTTCAGCTACGCGGCTGACCTGCCCTTGTCCACACTGGCCGTGGGCCGCAAAGTCAAGGGCGGCCTGCGCCTGAAGCTGCGCACCACGGCAGGCGTCAACTTCAACCAATTGGCCTTGAACGACCTGCGCCTGCACCTCAGCGGCAGCGACGACATCGCCTACAAGCTGCACGAGCGCGTGCTGGGCAGCACCATTGGGGCGCTCGTCATGCCGGGTGGCAAAGGCAGCACGCAGCACACCTTCCTGCCCGCCACCGCAGTGCAGCCCGTGGGCTTTGACGACGAGCACGCGCTGCTGCCCTTGAGCCTGCGCGGCTTCTCGGGCTACCGCCTGCTGCAAGAGTACTTCGCGTTTCCGCAGCGCTTTTTGTTCTTCGACCTGCAAGGTGTGGGCGATGCCTTGCGCGCACAAGGCGGCACCGAGGCCGAGATCGTGCTGCTGTTCGACCGCGCCGATGCCTCGCTGGAGAGCGTGGTCGATGCCAGTAACCTGGCCCTGAACTGCACCCCGGCCATCAACCTGTTCGAACGCCGCTGCGACCGCATCCATGTCACGCCCACGCAGAACGATTACCATGTGCTGGTGGACCGCACCAGGCCGATGGACTTCGAGATCTACGACCTGCTGGAGGTGAACGGCTATGGCGTGGGCATCGACAGCGAGCGGCGGTTTTTGCCCTTCTACGCGGCCTTCCACACCGAAGACCGCCAGCACAACGCCTACTACGCCATCCAGCGCGAACCGCGCCTGCTGTCGACCACGCAAAAGCGCAACGGCGCGCGCTCGTCTTACGTGGGCACGGAGATGTACATCTCGCTGGTGGACCCGCGCGAGGCGCCCTACCCCGGCGACTTGCGCCAACTGGGCCTGAGCGCCCTGTGCACCAACCGCGACCTGCCCTTGCTGATGCCCGTGGGCCTGGGCCAAAGCGACCTGACGCTCGACGACTCGGCACCGGTCAAGGCCATCCGCGTGCTCAAGGGGCCGTCCAAGCCATTGTCGGCCTTGCGCGAAGGCGGCATCGCCTGGAAGTTCGTCAACCAGTTGTCGCTCAATTATTTGTCGCTGCTCGACACCGATGCGCACCAAGGCGCTGCCGCCCTGCGCGAGTTGCTCACCCTGTACGCTGACAACGGCGACGGCGGCATGCTCAAGCAGATCGAAGGCCTGCGCTCGGTCAGCACGCAGCCCATCGTGCGGCGCCTGCCCATGCCCGGCCCCATCACCTTCGGGCGCGGCCTGGCCATCAACCTCGAGGTTGATGAAATGGCCTTCCAGGGCCTGAGCGCCTTCCTGTTCGGCGCCGTGCTGGAGAACTTCTTCGCGCGGCATGTGTCGATCAACGCCTTCACCGAAACCACGCTGCGCTCGCAGTCGCGCGGTGACATCAAGCGCTGGGTGCCGCGCGTTGGCACGCGGGCGATCATCTGATGGTGCCCGACGTGCCTCCCAGCGATCCGTTCGCGGCCCTGGCCGCCGAACCGTACCGCTACGACTTCTTCCACGCCTTGCGCTGGATCGAAGCCGCGCACCCCGGCAAGCCGCGCCTGGGCACGGCCCGCAAGCCCGCGGATGAGCCTTTGCGGCTGGGCCAGACGGCCGACCTGGGTTTTGCGCCCAGCACCTTGTCCTCATTCAAGTACGGCGTGAATGGCGCGATGCCCCGCCTGGAGGTGCGCTTCTTTGGTTTGTTCGGCCCCAATGGCCCGCTGCCGCTGCACCTGACCGAGCACGCGCGCGAGCGCATCCTGCACAAGGGCGACCACACCTTCTCGCGCTTCGCCGACCTGTTCCACCACCGGCTGCTGCTGCTGTTCTACCGCGCCTGGGCGCAGGCCCAGCCCACCGTCAGCCTGGACCGGCCCAACCAGGACCGCTTCGCCGATTACGTGGGCTCGCTGGTGGGCATTGGCGGCCCCACGTGGCGCCAGCGCGATGCCGCGCCCGATCACATCAAGCTGTACTTTGCCGGCCAGCTGTCGCGCCAGGTGCGCAATGCCGAAGGGCTGGAATCGCTGCTCAGCGGCTACCTGCGCCAACGCGTGCGCATCGAAACCTTCGTCGGCCACTGGATGACGCTGCCGGTCAGCGAACGCACGCGCATGGAACGCGGTGGCGGCATCAGCTCGCAACTCGGATCAGGCGCCGTGCTGGGCGGCAAGGTCTGGGACCGGCAGCACAAGTTCCGCATCCACATCGGTCCATTGAGCCTGGCCCAGTACGAAGCTTTCTTGCCCGATGGCCCGGCCATGGCCGGCGTGACCGCGCTGGTGCGCCAGTACTTCAGCATGGAGCTGGACTGGGACGTGCGCCTGCATTTGCGCAGCACCGACGTGCCCGCCACGCGCCCTGGTCTGAATGGCCGCCTGGGGTGGACGAGCTGGGTCGGCAAACGCCGCCAGACCGGCCACGCCGACTCGCTCACCCTGCACCCCGAATCCTGGCGACGGCCTTCCCAAGGCCCCCGCGCTACCGCCGCTTAAACACAAACGTTCTGACTGAAAGGATCCCCACCATGGGAGAAATCAACCGCGTCACCCTGTTCGGCAAACTCAACAGCACGGGCTACAAGGCCGTCGAAGGCGCCACCGTGTTCTGCAAGCTGCGGGGCAATCCTTACGTCGAGCTGGAGCACTGGGTCGCGCAGATCGTGCAGAACCCCGACAGCGACTGGCACCGCATCATCAAGCACTACGGCCTGGACACCTCGGTGCTGGCCAAGGACATCACCACCGCGTTGGACCGCCTGCCGCGCGGCGCCACCGCCATCTCCGACCTGTCGGACAACATCAGCCAGGCCGTCGAACGCGGCTGGGTGTATGGCTCGCTGATGTTCGGTGACAGCGCCGTGCGCACCGGCTACCTGCTGCTGGGCATGCTCAAGACCAGCTTCCTGCGCAACGCCCTGTTCGCCATCTCGCGCCAGTTCGAGAAGGTCAAGCCCGATGACCTGAGCGAGAACCTCGCCAAGATCATCGAAGGCTCGCCCGAAGATGGCCTGGGCGCCAGCGATGGCTCCGGCGTGGGCGGTGCGCCCGGCGAAGCCAGCGGTGCCTTGGCCCCCGCCCAGATGGGCAAGCAGGAAGCCCTGAAGAAGTTCACGGTGGACCTGACCGAGCAAGCGCGCAGCGGCAAGATGGACCCCATCGTGGGCCGCGACGACGAGATCCGCCAGGTGGTTGACATCCTGATGCGCCGACGCCAGAACAACCCCATCCTGGTCGGTGAGGCCGGTGTCGGCAAGACCGCCGTGGTCGAAGGCTTCGCGCAGCGCATCGCGCGTGGCGACGTGCCACCTTCGCTGAAAGACGTCGAACTGCGCTCGCTGGACGTGGGCCTGCTGCAAGCGGGCGCCAGCATGAAGGGCGAGTTCGAGCAACGCCTGCGCGCCGTCATCGACGAAGTGCAGGCCAGCCCCAAGCCCATCATCCTGTTCGTCGATGAAACCCACACGCTGGTGGGCGCGGGCGGTGCCGCCGGCACGGGCGACGCCGCCAACCTGCTCAAGCCCGCCCTGGCGCGTGGCACCTTGCGCACCGTGGGCGCCACCACCTTCGCCGAGTACAAGAAGCACATCGAGAAAGACCCCGCGCTGACCCGCCGCTTCCAGACCGTGACGGTGGACGAGCCCACGGAAGAGCGCGCGATTTTGATGATGCGCGGCGTGGCCTCGACCATGGAAAAACACCACAAGGTGCAGATCCTGGACGAAGCGCTGGAAGCCGCCGTCAAGCTGTCGCACCGCTACATCCCCGCGCGCCAGCTGCCTGACAAATCCGTCAGCCTGCTGGACACCGCCTGCGCCCGCGTGGCCGTGAGCCTGCATGCCACGCCCGCTGAAGTGGACGACTGCCGCAAGCGCATCGAGGCCCTGGAAACCGAGCTGGGCATCATCGGCCGCGAGAAGGCCATCGGCATCGACATCGGCAAGCGCGAAACCGACGCCACCGAATTCCTGGCCACTGAGCGCACGCGCCTGGCCAGCCTGGAAGAGCGCTGGAACAGCGAACGCACCCTGGTCGATGAACTGCTGGCCCTGCGCGCCAAGCTGCGCGCCGGCATCCGCCCGGTGGAAGGCACGGGCAGCCCGCTGGAGGCCGCGGCCGAAGCCGTGGCGGCCGTAGAAGCCCCGGTGCAAAGCGCCGAGCAGGCCGAAGCCGAACGCACCGCCCTGCTGGCCCAACTGAAAGAAGTGCAAGACAAGCTGACCACGCTGCAAGGCGAGACCCCGCTGATCCTGCCCACGGTGGATTACCAGGCCGTGGCCGCCGTGGTCGGCGACTGGACCGGCATCCCCGTCGGCCGCATGGCGCGCAACGAGATCGAAACCATCCTGAACGTGTCCTCGCTGCTGGCGCAACGCGTGATCGGACAAGACCACGCGATGGAGATGATCGCCAAGCGCATCCAGACCTCGCGCGCGGGCCTGGACAACCCCAGCAAGCCCATCGGCGTGTTCATGCTGGCGGGCACCTCGGGCGTCGGCAAAACCGAAACCGCGCTGGCCCTGGCCGAAGCCCTGTATGGCGGTGAGCAGAACATCATCACCATCAACATGAGCGAGTACCAGGAAGCGCACACCGTGAGCACGCTGAAGGGCGCGCCTCCCGGCTACGTGGGCTATGGCGAAGGCGGCGTGCTAACCGAAGCCGTGCGCCGCAAGCCCTACAGCGTGGTGCTGCTGGATGAGGTCGAGAAGGCCCACCCCGATGTGCACGAGATGTTCTTCCAGGTCTTCGACAAGGGCTTCATGGAAGACGGCGAAGGCCGCTTCATCGACTTCAAGAACACCTTGATCCTGTTGACGACGAATGCAGGCACCGACCTGATCGCGGGCCTGTGCAAAGACCCCGACCTGATGCCCGACCCAGAAGGCATGGCCAAGGCCCTGCGCGAGCCACTGCTCAAGATCTTCCCGCCCGCGCTGCTGGGCCGCCTGGTCGCGATCCCCTACTACCCGCTGTCCGACGCCATGCTGGGCGAGATCGTCAAGCTGCAACTCAAGCGCATCAAGAAGCGCGTCGAGGCCCGCTACAAGATCCCCTTCAACTTCAGCGAGGACGTGGTCAAGCTGGTCGTGTCGCGCTGCACCGAAGGCGAATCGGGCGGCCGCATGATCGACGCGATCCTGACCAACACCATGTTGCCCGATGTCTCGCGCGAGTTCCTCACGCGGATGATGGAGGGCCAGGAGATCAAGGGTGTGAACGTTGGCGTGACCAACGGTGAGTTCAGCTACGACTTCGCCTGAAAGGGGCTGTCATGCCTGAAATGCGCTTCCTCAAGACCAAGGACGAGCGGCTCACCGACACGCTTGACTACGTCAAGGCCAACTTGTCCACCGTCGACTGGCAGGAGATGGTGGACGAGGTCAACAAGCTGTCGGCCAACCAGCAATCGACCATCGGGGGCATGCTGTCGCTGGGGGCCACGGGCTCCTCGGCCGACCGCACCACCAACCGCGAACCCAGGCGCGCCAAACGCGCCTTGATGCTGGCGACCCGGCTGTTCCTCACCGACCCGGCCTTTCTGGCGATCGAGCTGGCCCGCGTCAAGGTCTTGCCTGAAACTTCGGAGCCGGACCTGCTGGCCGAAATGCGCAGCTGGTTCACCATCCCAGGCGTCACGCCCGGCATGGTGGCCGACGATGCCCTGGCCAACATCGCCTCCATGCCCAACTGGCAGAACGTGAACGTGCCGCCATCCCTGGCGGTGCGCGGGCAGTACAAGCAAGGCGCCGCCTACGAGTTCAACTGCTACAACGCGGTCGTGTTCTGGGCTTTCCAGGCGGGCGCCATCTCGCGCCGCTTCCTGTTCAACAAGCTGCATGGTCAGGACGGCAACCACTTCTTCCCGGTGTTTTCAAGCTGCGGCTGGTTGACCGACATCGAGTACAAGCTGGCAACGCCACCCGAACTGGTGACCAACAAATTCGGGACTGGCAAGTGGATCGTGCCCAAGGGCATGGCCGTTTACTTCGTCACGCCGCACAAGGTGTTCGGCCACGTGGCCTTGTCCTTGGGCGACGGCCGGATCATCAGCCAGAACGCCGTCATCCCGGCCTTCCCTGACAAGATCAAGGACGAAGACCGCGTGGCAGTGACCGAGATGAACCACGCCAAGACGCACATCATCCAGATCAAGCATTTCTGGGACATCCACTACAACCCCCAGAACGGTTACCACAAGCTGCAGCACACGGCGACAGGCTTCTGGGAAGCCTTCCTGGTGGCCGAGCGCTGATCCGAGCCCCTCCTGCAACCAACCGCCGCCTGGCGACCAACAGGATCCTTCATGAACGTCTTCACCGATGTCTACAACAAGTCGGTTGACCTGCTGAAATCCCCCACACTGGACGACAGCTGGAAAACCATCGAGGCCAACCTCAAGACCTTGCTGGAAGCCGACGGCCCCAATGCCGGCAAGGCCAAGGTGCTGGATGACTTGCGCGACCAGCTCAAGAAAGCCAGCAAAGGCAAGGCGGTGGCCAAGACCGCCATGGCCGAAGAAATCGCCAAGGCCAGCAAGACGGGCACTGCGGGCTACCAGGACCGCGCCGCCCTCATCAAGACCATGCAGCACTTCCACATGGTCGAGAAAAAGGGCGACCAAAGCATCTGGGTGGTCGATCCGCCCAAGGCCTTCGTCACCTGGCCCTACGACCAGTTGGCGGGCAAGAGCGAAGCCGACCTGAAGGCCGAGTTGCAGTCCGACACCGAGGTGTTTGGCAAGGGCAACCGCAAGATGATGTCGGACTCGCTGCAACTGGCCCGCAAGTGGTCGGCCGACGTCCAGATCAAGTTGGGCTCGCCCAACGCCAAGACGCTTGAAAAGATCAAGCGCTGGTTCCACGCCGAGGGCGCCTCGGCCGATGAGGTCGCGGCCACGGCCAAAACCCTGGCCGATGGCTTCAAGAAGATCCACGCCAGCTGCAATTCATCGCGCGTGATTTTCTCGGATCGGCCTCACCTTCGGGCCAGCGGTGAATGGGACAACGTGTACGCCTCGGTCAATGAGGCGGACGCCATGCCCGTCATCTACATCTTCCAGGTGTTCCTGACCGCGGGCAAGCGCAACGCGCTGGGCAGCATCCCCAAGCTGTGGCTGTGCGCGCTGACCGTGGTGCACGAGTTGTCGCACAAGCTGGTCAAGACCGACGACATCCGCTATGACGATGACGGCCTCAAGCCGGGAGACAGCTTCTCGGCCGAACAGGCCCTCAAGAATGCCGACAGCTGGGCCTACTTTGCCGCCGACATGGTGGGCGCCTTGACCAAAGGCACCATCACCAAGGTCCTGACATGAACGCCTGGCCCGCCGCGCTCTCAAGCATGCTCTGGCTGCTGAGTATGACGGCTTGGTCATGCCCCCCCACACACGCAGCCGCCCCTCCGGAGAAAACCATGGAAAGCCCCAAACGCCGAGTCCCCAGTGTTGCCCCCATGGTGGCGGGCAGCACCCGCTACGAAGTCGTGCGCGGCGCCCGCTCACGCGGCTTTGCGCAGAACGGCGGCGTCATCGCGGCCATCGACGTGGCCAGTGGCCAAGAGCTCTGGACGCTGATGCTCTATGAAACCACCTACGACGCCCAGGAAGAGAAAGACGTGCAAGACCGCTTCATCACCGAGATGAGCCTGAGCCCCGACCGCCAAAGCCTGCTGGTCAAAAGCGAGAACAAAAAGACCTACCTGGTCAAGCTGGTCGACCGCGCCGTCACCGTTCAACCCTGACACCCCCCATCAAGGCAGTAACACACCATGGCCACCACCACCCTGACACGCGCCGACTACATCGGCATGGGCGCGATCGCCAATGCCCGCCGCGACCTACTGCAACAGACCTTCAAGGGCACCCAGCTCAAGTTCGGCTCCACCGACAAGGTGGCCGCGGCCAAGAAGCTGATGGCCTCGGCCAAGAAGGCGCGCTCCTCAAGCAACAAGCTGGCAGGCCCGGCCAAGACCACCGCCAGCAGCGTCTCGGCCATCCCGGGCGTTGAAAAGGCGGTGAAGGAATTCATCGTGCAGTGCGCTGACCTGGAGGGCATCGAGGATGTGATCGAGGCCATCACTTCGGCCGTGCTGGCCGACATCATTGCCGAGATCGTGCCCGTGGTTGGGGTGCTGGTCAGTGGCGGCAAGCTCGCCAAGGCGGGCAAGGCCGTGGTCGAAGACGGCTACAACCTGTACCAGTGCCGCAACTACAAGAAGGGCTTCCTGCGGGGCGACCCGGTGGCTGCGGCCGAGGCGGTGCAGACCCTCATCCAGCGCGACCTGGCCCGGCATTCGGTCCAACTGGCGCAGCAGGCCACGGCCACGGGCGCCAAGATCGCCGGGCTGTTCGCCGACATGGGCACCGGTACCACGGCCGCCATCGGTTTGGCCAATGCCCTGGCCAGCCTGGGCCTGGAGCTGTTCTCGCTGGGCCTGTCCATCAAGGACATGCGCGCGGGCAACCGCCGCCTGGCCACGCCTGAAACGCTCGACCTCACGGTGTTCGAGGACTGCCCCATCCTGGGCTGCTACCTGCTGACCTGCGCCGACACCTCGTCGGTGGCCAACTTCTTCGTGGCCGACATCGGCCTGCCGGGCTGGATGGACAAGGTCGAGAAGATGAAGAAGACCCAGATGGACCCGCTGCTCAAGATCGCGCGCAAAAACATCGCGTCCTCGCGCATCCAGCTGGAAGGGTTGTCGCAGAACAAGGCCACGCACCAGAGCAAGGGCTTCTTTGCGTCGATCAAACGCAAGGCCGCCAAGCTGGTGTGAGCCACGCCATGCGCCTGGAATGCGTGGTGTGCGGCACAGGGCTCACCGCGCGGTCACCCGGCGCAACAGGGCCTTACCCCATCTGCCACGCGGTGCCTTGCCGCATGGTGCTGGATCAGCGCGCCACGATGAGCGAGGCGGCCTTTGCAAGGCACCTGCACTGGCGGGCCAGGAACACGCGCGAGCAACGCGCCCGCGCCCGCGCCGAGGACGAACGCCTGCGGGCTTTGACGGTGGCCGAGTCCGTGGAGAACCTGGTCCAGTGGGCTGCGGTCGAGGCCCATTTGCCCGGCCACCAAGCTGATCAATTCATCCGGCTGGCCCTGCCCAGTGGCCCCACGCGCCAACGAAAACTGGCGCAAGGCCGGCGCCACACTTACCGCAATCACTTGAAGGACATCATTGCCCAGGCCAACTTGGCCGGCGATGAAGCGCCACCCGCCGACACGGTGGCCACCGCGAGCAGGTCAACACTGCCCGGCCAGGTTTGCGCCCTGTGCCGTGGTGGCTGCTGCACCCGCGGCGGAGACACCGCCTACCTGTCGGCTGACACCATGCGCCGCGTCATGGCGCAACAGCCCCATTGGCGGCCTGAACAGGTGATGTCGGCCTACCTAGATCGCCTGGCCCCCAAGACGCAGGTGGGCTCGTGCATCAACCACACGGCCAGTGGCTGCGCCCTGCCGCGCGAGATGCGCTCGGACGTCTGCAACCGCTACCTGTGCGAATCACAAAAAGAACTGCAAGGCCGCCTGGACGAAGCCCCTGCCCTGCGCGGCGTGGTGGTGGTTCAGCGCCGCCAGGACCACTGGAGCCGGCACCTGCCGGACTGCGACAACGGCATCGTCGGCGCGACCAGCATCAGCGAATCAGGCCTCAACCCAGGGCCTGGAACCCCATGACGCGCACCGCATTGCGGTGTTTGTAGCTCAGCAAGGGCATGAGGCCCAAGGCCAGCAGGCGGTCGCCCACGGTCTCGCTCAGGTTGGCCTCGGCGCAAGGCAGCAAGTGCTTTTCGCCATCGCGCTCCAGCACATAGGCGGGCAGGTCTTCGACATCGCGCAGGTCGCCCACGCGCATGTCCCAGCCACGGTCCATGAAGGATTGGCCGATGAGCTGCGCGCAGGCCAGCGCGCCATTGCCCCACAAAGCATGCTCGTGCACGAAGGCGGGCGCCATCTCTTCAAAGGGCCCGGCCGCGATGGGGTCGGTGGCTTGGCCATAGGGCAGGCGCAACAGGATGCGTGGCCAGGCCAGGTGCACACCAGCAGCCTCGGGCGTGCGCCTGAAAGCGTCCCAACGCGCTTGCTCATCCGCAGCCATGCCAGGCCACTGCGAGGGGTCCACGGCTTCCGCCAAAGAAGGCACGCCCACCACGGCCGATTGAGCGGCGGCCATGAAGGCGCCCCCCACCTGGCGGGCCAAGGCGCCCAGCGCGGCCAGCAGGCGCAGATCCGCCTCGGACGGTCCGAAGGCTTGCAGGCCCACGAGCAGTGACACGGCGGCCAGGTCTTCATCCGGCTCGGCCAGGCGCTTGAGCGCGTTCGCCAAGCTGGTCGGGCCCGCGGCCGCATCGGCCTGCAACTCGGCTTGGCTCACGTCCAACAGGTACAACTGCAGGTCACCGTCCAGGTCCAGGCTGCGCACCAGTTGTTGCACGCCCAGCCACGCGGCTTCCAGCGCTTGAAAGGCCGGGTGGTGCAAGACCGCGCGCATCAGATCGGCCTGCGCGGCTTGCTGTGCGGCCACGGCCTGGGCATGGCCCGCTGGCGCCTCGGGCACCAGAGAGGGCGCCACGATTTGCTGGATCAAGGCATCCAGGCCCGTGCTGACCGAAGGCTCGGGCTTGCGGCCCAGCAGGCGCTCCAGTGTCGAGGCGTCGGTCTCACGGGAGGTGGCGGGCGCGGCCGCGCTCACCATGGGCAAGCGTCTGGCCAGCTGATCGGGGTGGAAGTCGTCCAGCGCGCCAAATGCCAGCGCCAGCCGGCCATTCTCGGCGCCTGGCAAGGGCAAGGACAAGGCGGGTGCCAGGCGTTTGAACACGGCCTCAAGGTTGTCGATGTCCACGCGCTGAGGCGCACGCTGCGCCAAGGGCTTGGGGTGGGCCTGCGCCCGCAGGCCGCGGCCGCTGAAGTCACCCAGCACCACGATCCGAAAAGGCCCATGGTGCAAACCAAAATCCAATCGTCCTGTCATGACCCCACCTCCGAAATAATTGCCGACATAATGGGACATGCCCGCCAAAAGACACTCAAGTTTGCCTGGAAAAGCGCTTCAACATGTCAGCTTGAAAGACGCCTTGCCCATCGCCATGCAGTTGCATCAAAACGGCCACTTGGAAGCAGCGCAACAAATGTACGAGCGCATTCTGCGGCTCACGCCAAGGCAAGCCAACGCCGTTCACTTCCTGGGGGTGCTGCACCACCAGATGGGCCGCAGTGAGCAGGCCGTCAAGCACATCCGCCGCTCGCTCGAACT
Organism: Aquabacterium sp. CECT 9606; assembly: GCF_918741295.1. GTDB lineage: Bacteria > Pseudomonadota > Gammaproteobacteria > Burkholderiales > Burkholderiaceae_C > Aquabacterium. The sequence continues at coordinate 400,901 of NZ_CAKKNB010000002.1, read as the reverse complement.
CGATCCCAAGGTGCCCGACTGGTACAACAACCTGGGCAATGTGCTGCTGGAATCCAAGCAACTGGCCGAGGCCGCCGATGCGTACGAGCAAGCGGCCGAGATGTCGCCCGGCAACGCCACCATCCTGAACAACCTGGGCGCCCTGCGGCGCGCGCAAGAGCGCTTTGAAGAAGCCGAGGTGGCCTACACCAAGGCCCTGGCCCTGGACGCCACGCGCCCCGAGGCGCACAACAACCTGGGCAACCTGCTGCGGCTGCAGGGTCGCACGCAAGAGTCCCTGCAGCACTTCTGCGAAGCCCTGATCCTCAACCCCAAGCAGCACCACGCCCGCAAGATGCTGGGCATCGCGTACTACACGCTCAAGCGCTTCGACGAGGCCGCCAAGGTCTACCGCGAATGGCTGCTTGAGGAGCCCGACAACCCCGTGCCCAAGCACTACCTGGCCGCCTGCACCGGGCAGGACGTGCCCGACCGCGCCGACGATGCCTACGTGGCCAACACCTTCGACGAGTTCGCCGACAGCTTCGACGCCAACCTGGAAATGCTCACTTACCGCGCGCCGCAACATGTGGGCGACGTGGTCAAGCGCCTGGGCGGCACGCCGGCCAAGCAATGGCAGGTGCTCGACGCCGGCTGCGGCACCGGCTTGTGCGGCCCGCTGATCGCGCCCTATGCCCAGCGCCTGGTCGGCATCGACCTGTCTGGCCAGATGCTGGCCAAGGCCCAACCCCGGCAGGTGTACGACGAGCTGATCAAGGCCGAGCTGACCGCTTTTCTGCAGGCGCAACACCAAGCCTATGACCTGATTGTGTCGGCCGACACCCTGTGCTACTTTGGCAAGCTGGAAGCGGTGTCCGAGGCCGCACGGCGCGCCCTGGCCCCCGGCGGCTGGCTGGTCTTCACCGTGGAGAGCCTGGAAGGCGGCGATGCTTCAGAGCAGTACCACCTCAACCCCCACGGACGCTACAGCCACCGCAAGGCCCATGTCGAGTACGTGCTTGGCCAGGCGGGCTTCACGCACATTGGCGCCGAATCCATTCACCTTCGCAACGAAGGCGGCGTGCCGGTGCCAGGCTGGCTCTTCACCGCGCAACACCCTTAACCTCAGGACCCCACCATGCCCGTACCACCCCGTCTGATGGAGATCAGCACGCCGCTGGGCAACGACGTGCTGCTGATGCGATCCATGTCGGCCACCGAGTCGCTGGGCCAGCTTTACGAGTTCAACATCAGCGCGCTGTCTGACGACAAGGGCATCGCGGTCAACGACCTGCTGGGCAAGCCCATCACCGTCAAGCTGGAGCTGGCCGATGGCGGCAAACGCGAGTTCAGCGGCATCGTCACGCGCTTTGGCCAGGTGGGCTTTGTGGGCCGCCTGTTCGAATACCAACTGGTGGTCTGCCCCTGGCTGTGGCTGCTCACGCGCACCCACGATTGCCGCGTCTTCCAGAACAAGTCGGTGCCCGACATCATCAAGCAGATCTTCGAGAAGTACTCCTCCGACTTCTCTGACAAGCTGACCGGCAGCCACCCGGTGCGCGAGTATTGCGTGCAGTACCGCGAAAGCGACTTCAACTTCGTCAGCCGCCTGATGGAAGAGGAAGGCATCTACTACTACTTCGAGCACAAAGACAGCAAGCACACGCTGGTGCTGGCCAACAAGGACAGCGCCCACACGCCCTACGCCGGCCATGCCGAGATGGTTTACCGCGAGACGCTGTCTGGCGCCATTGACCTGGAGGCGATCACGCGCTGGCAGTTCAACCACGAGATCCGCACCGGCAAGGTCTCGCTGACCGACTACAACTTCACCACGCCCTCGACCAACCTGCTGGCCAACGCCGAGCTGGCGCGCTCGCACTCGCACGCCAGCGGCGAGGTCTACGACTACCCCGGCCGGCACCTGGTCAAGGCCGATGGCGAACGCTATGCCAACCTGCGGCTGGAAGGCTTTCAGTCGCTGCACGCGCAGGTCTACGGCGAAGGCAATGTGCGCGGCCTGGTCACCGGTTCGCGCTTCACGCTGAAAGAGTTCCCGCGCGAGGACCAGAACCGCGAGCACATCGTCACCTCCACCCGCATCCAGATGGGCTATGGCGAGTACGAAGGGCAAAGCGGCGCGGCGCCTTACTTCAATTGCCAGTTCACCGCGCTGGACAGCCGCGAGGTGTTCCGCTCGCCCGATCGCGCCATCCGCGTTCGCGTGGCGGGCCCGCAAACGGCCATCGTGGTCGGCCCCAGCGGCGACGAGATCCACACCGACGAGTACGGCCGCGTGAAGATCCAGTTCTACTGGGACCGCGAAGGCAAGAAAGACGAGAACAGCTCCTGCTGGGTGCGCGTGTCATCGCCCTGGGCGGGCAAGAACTGGGGAATGATCAACATCCCGCGCATCGGGCAAGAAGTAGTAGTCGACTTTTTGGAAGGCGACCCGGACCAACCCCTCATCACCGGCCGCGTCTACAACGCCGAACAGACGGTGCCCTACAAGCTGCCCGACCACGCCACGGTCAGCACGCTCAAGAGCCAATCCAGCAAGGGCGGCAGCACATCGACCTCGAACGAGCTGCGCTTCGAAGACAAGATGGGCTCCGAGCACGTCTGGCTGCAGGCCGAGAAAGACTTCCTGCGCAACGTCAAGAACGACTCGTCGCACTCGGTGGGCAACGACGAGTTCGTGACCATCAAGAACGACCTGACCGAGAAGGTCGGCAACGACCACCAGCTGGAAGTGGGCAAGGACTTCAAGCACAAGGTGGGCGGCGACATGCACCTGCAAACGGCCACCGACCTGATGATCAAGTCGGGCGGCCAGTACAGCCTCAAGTCGGCCAAGGACCTGGCGGGCGAGGCGGGCACCGGCGTGTCCTTCAAGGCCGGCACCGATGTGCACATCAAGGCTGGCATGAACGTCACCCTGGAGGCCGGCGTGATGCTCACGCTCAAGGCGGGTGGCAGCTCCATCGTGCTGGGCCCGGCCGGCGTGGCCATCGTGGGCGCGCCCCTGGTCAACATCAACTCCGGCGGCGGTGGCAGCGGCGCGCAACCCGTGGCCCCCGCCGCCCCGGCCGACCCGGCCGCGCCCAAGGACTTCGCGGACCCGCTGGCGTCCTGATCCGCCATGAGCCGCTGGACCAACTGGCTGGGGCCACTGGATTGCACCGACAACCTCAAGGCCTTGAAAGAGGCTTATGAGATCGGTGTGATGGAGATGCCTGCCGAGGTTTACAAGGAAACGGGCTACCAGCTCAACCAGTTCCTCGACGCCCTGATTCCGGGCTTGATCCAGGCCTTGATCGCCCTGGCGGCCAGCACGGCGCTGGGCGGTGCGATCGGCGCGGTGGTCGGGGCCTTCTTTGGTGGCGCGGGCGCCATTCCGGGTGCGGTGGGTGGTGCCGCCGTGGGTTTCGACCTGGGCCTGGCGGTGTTGGGCTGGTTGGGGCTGGGCTTCCTGGCCTATTCCATTGGGCACAGCCTGGGCGAACTCACGGCCCTGCTGGAGCTGGCCGTGCGCCGCGCCTGGGATGCCCCGAACTCACCGCAACCGCGCGTGCAGATCCGACTGGCGGGCAAAGACTTCGCCCGCAGCGGTGCAATCCTGATCCGCCTGGTGCTGCAAGGCATCGCCATGTGGCTGACCCAGAAAGGCGTCAACAAGATCGGCGAGTTGGTGGCCGAGTTGCGCAAAAGCAAGCTGGGGCCACGATTTGCGGCCTGGGTGGAAGAAAACGCGGCGACCTTGATGCGGGATCCGAGGCTCAAGCCGCACCGGGGGCAGGGCTCGGCGGCCAAAGAGGTGGTGTCGGAGGCGCAGTCGCCGAGCAAGTTGGCGAATCGGCCGAAGGAGGAGGCACCACCACCACCACCACCACCACCACCGCCGCCGCCGCCAAAAAACACTTTCCCCAAAACACCGGAGGAAATGAGCAAAGCTCTTGGTGTCGAGCCTAAAAAAATAGGCACGACCCCTGACGGGACAACTCGTGTGACATGGGAGCCCAATGCCAACACCCGAATTCGCTACGAAAGCCATCCAGAAGGCTTGCAGCCGTCAGAGCCCGGATTCAACCCCCGCCATCACGGTGAGCACTACCATATCGAGATGAAGCCCGACGGGATTTCTTGGAATCAAGCCAATAAGCAAGGCCTGATCACCAAGGCCAAACCGGCAAACTATCAACCGGGAACAGGGACAGGCTTTTTGCCCGGAGAGCCGTTTCCCGGCCAATGATTGGAAACAAATATGTTTGATTTTTTAAAGCTGAGCCTGAATGACGCAGAAATAGAAAGCGTCACGGCCAAACGAGAGCAACTGATCGTCAACTACAAAAACTGGAAAGAGGAGTCGTGCACTCTTGTCTTCTCAGAAGTGGCTGGGTACCAATGGTTCAGTCCCGAGGGGAAATCCCTCAGCCACGGCACCATAGAAACCGACGATCCGTTGCTGGCGCACGCGTGTGAAGCAGCGGAAGAAGACTCCCTGATTGGATTCAAAATCTATTCTTTTGTATCCGCATGGAGTAATTCGAAAATTTTAAGAATCGTTGCAAAAGACGTGAGTCAGGCCTGACTGAACAGGTCCCGCCGAGATCTTCACGGCCCACCGCGCATCAAGAATGGCCACTGACGCAGTCGATCCTCAGCTTCAGGAATCAGCATGAACCGCCTAAACCAGGAAAAGGCAGAGGATGCCTTCCAACAATTCCTGATGGAGATGGATGGCCGCGGGCTCATCAAGAATGAGAAAACTGAATAAGCCAGAGTTCGAAGCCTTGGTGGCCGGGCAAAAAACAGGTCCTCAGGACAGCCCCGAGAATGACCTCCGCGACATCGAGATCTCGGACACCCCCGTCCAGAATCTGGACGGCGTCACCATTGCCATGAGCCGCTTGTCCAGACTATCGTTCGGCCTGGGCAGCAGTTTGCAAGGTTCAACCTGGATCGGCAACGAGATCCTGGACTGCACCTTCTCGGACACAGCGATGAATAAAAGCGAGATGCTGGACTGCGTCATCGAAGCATGCCGGCTCAATCGCACAAGCCTGTTTCGGGCCGATTGGTCCGGCTCGGTGTTCAAGCGTTGCACCCTGGAAGGGCTGGATCTTTCCACAACCTGCCTGATCAACACCTTGTTCGAGGACTGCACTTTCACGCAGGTGCAGCTTATGCCAGGGGAAATTCTGAACGGTCGGCAAACCGTGTCGTTCGACCCCATCGGAAAACGGCAGAACACAGCGGCCTGAATGGAGATGTCCATGACCGGACACGCAGACACTTCCATGAACATTGCATTCACAGGCAGCGCTGCTGCGGCCAACGACACTGAGCTGGCAGAGTTCGAACAGCGCTCCGGGCTGACCCTGCCCGCTGCGTACAGGGATTTCTTGACCCGACACAATGGCGGCGCACCCAGCCCCAAACGATTCACCACCCAGGACGGGAAGGTCGAATCAATGGTGGCCTGGTTCTTCCCGCTGGCTGGCGACGGAGAAAACAGCCTGTGGCATGAGTTCGAAGGGTTCACGTTGGCAGGGCAGATCCCACGGCAGATCCTGCCGATTGCCCGTGACCCGGCGGACAATCGCATTGTGCTGTCGACCACCGGACGTGATGCTGGGCATGTTTACTATTGGTCTTGGGATGAAGAGCCGGACCCCACGACTTGCTCGCGTCGCTACATGAGGTTGATTGCCCCTGATTTCCGGGCTTGGCTGAACATGCTTCGCTGAACCCTGTCTCAGCAGCGCCGCACCCTTGCCATGAACAAGACAGAAGCCCAGGAAAAATTTGAAGCGTTCTTGATGATCATGGATGATCAGCTGGGAGCCTTGAATGACGAAGCTGCGAAAAGAGACATCCAGCTGGATTCATCGTTGGGCGAAATGGTGAGGCTCAGGTTCGGGGGTACATGGCACTTGCCCCTGAACGATGAAAAGAACATCAACTTCAATGCCCCGGTGATCGTGGGCCACACGCCGATCGCCGGTCTGGAGTTCGCGCCACTGTCCGTGATGCGTGCTTATGCTTTGCGCAGAAAACCTGGGACATTGCGGCGCGCTGTCGAAGCCGACATCCACATCAAGCCGGTTGATCTCAGCGGGCTGATTGAACCGGAGTGATGCCATGACCATCGGCCTGCAGGTCGCGAACATCACCAGCGAAATTGGCGCGTCCAGTTTCTTCCACGCCTTCTTTTCCACCATCTCGGGAAACCTGGAGCCCAAGGGCTGGGGATCGAGGTTCCCCACCTTGATGAACGACCTGTACCAAGGCACGCTGACCGCGGACAAGAACCAGGCCTGCCTGCGCGAGATGAACATCGTCAAGGAAGAGCTGCGGCGGCTGCCACCGGCCAGGGTAATCTGGGACTACGAAGACCGCAGCAAGGCGCCTCCCTGGGGAACGAACATCGCCAAGGACATCACAGACCTGTCCAACTACTTCGTCACTTCCACCGGCCGCGATCTCATCGACACCATCCTGGACGCGCTGGACGCGCAGCAGATCACCCAGCAAACCCTGAAGGTCGTGCCCTGCTGAGCAAGGCGGCGCTCAGGCGTTGGCCAGCCCGCGCGTGAACATGCTTCGCTGAAGGCGCAAACACCCCTCAAAAGTCGCGTTTTTTTCGATACCCTCGGGGACACTGTCATTTGGAGTGTCCCCTTGTCCGCACCGTCTTCTTTGCCCCAGCAAAAAGCCACCTTGTGGACCCAGTCCGACGCGCACGTCTACGCGGTGATCGATGCCTCGCAGGTGCCCGGCCTGACCGAGGTGCTGCTCAAGGCCGACATCCTGGGCTGGGACTGCCTGCACCGTGGCGCCCTGCCACCCGATGAGGCCGCCAAGGCCCCCTACCTGGTCGAGCTGAAACCCAACTCGCCCTTCACCGACTGGCTGCTGCTTGATGCCAGCGCCACCATGGACAACTGGGGCGTGCTGGTGGTCAGCGCCCTGGGCCTGCGCCCATTGCGCGAGCACCTGCGCGACCTGAACGAAGCGCAAACGCCGCAAGGCCAGCGCTTCACCCTGCGCTGGTACGACCGCCGCATCCTGCGCGTGCTGTTGCCCAGCTTGTCGGCCCCGCAGTTGCTGCAGTTCTTCGGCCCCATCACCGCCATCGCCCAACCCACGCCCAAAGCGTGGACATGGTGGCGCGAAAGCGTCGGCCAGTTGATGACCGACACCCGAACCCTGGCAGGATGAACCACCCCATGCTGTCACTGAGCCCCCAACAAATGGACCTGCTGGCGCAGGTCGCTCGCGAACGCTTCGTGCACCGCGTGGCCGCCTACTTCGCGCTGCAATGGCCGGCCATGCTGGAGCGCCTGGGTGATCGCTACGGCGCCTTCATCGACCTGGCCGTGCAGCACGCGCAAAAGCACCAACTGGCCGAAGGGCCCTGCGTGGCCCGCTACGTCAACCTGTGGTTCGTGTGGGGCCCGGCCTTTGAAGACAAGCCCGGCTTTGAATGGGCCAAGGACATCCTGGGCGATGCCCGCCGCAGCGAGTTCATCAAACCCCACCAACTGGTGCGCCGCACGCTCGATGAACTGCAACGCCTGCACGCCGCCAGCGCCGGACGCCCGCACACCGGCCTGCCGCCTGCCGACTTCGAAGCCGCCGATGCCCGCGTGGTCGCCGACCTGGCCGACCTGGGCCGCCTGGGCGACGTCGTGCCCAGCAAGGTGCAAGTAGCGCGCCTCAGCTGCGACCTGGACGCCATCGACATCGGCACCATCGACACCGCCTGGCGCCACGAATACCGCCTGACCGACAAGGACTGGCAACGCGCGCCCGGCCCGGCCCCCGCGCCACGCCTGCGCATCAACACCACCCAACCCTTGCCGCCAGCAGGGCTGCACGTGCTGACCCACGCACCCGGCGAAGGCCCGCCCGCGCGCCTGCAAGTGAAGGTGCGCGCGCTGGGTGGCTGCGGCGACCACACCCACCCCCGCGTCGCCTTCACCGGCGGGCATGGCTTGTGGGAGTGGCGCGGCCACGAAGCCACCGCCGTGAGCTGGCCGGTGCACGCCGCCCCCACCTTGCCCGTGCCTGACGGCCTGGTGGCGGGCATTGCCCACGAGGGCTCGCCGCAATGGCACACGCTGCAGGTCGCCAGCTGCGGCCTGCGCGACCACGGTGCCCCGCTGGGCGAGGTTGCCACGCCCGTGTTGAGCTACCCCGCCGACCAGTGGCTGCTGGAGTTGCGCCACACCACCAAGCCCGCCACCTGCCGCTTGGAACGCGACGGCATCGCGCAAGATGGCAGCGCCTGGCAACGCGGCTTTGCCCGCCTGCACGACGACTTCAAAGCCAGCACTGACCAACTGTTGTTGGCCTTTGAACGCACCAGCGGCGCCACCGCCGCGCAACTGGACATCGAGCCCTCGCTGATGGCGGGCCAGGCCGGGCTGAGCTGGGGCTGGCGCGAGGGCCCCCAAGGCCTGCCCGACGAACCCGTGATGCGCCTGGAAGGCTGGCTCGACATGGTCGCCTGCGCCTTGCAACTGCAGCTCAGCGGCGAACTCAGCCTGGCCGGCGCCCGCGCCCGTTTACGCCTGCGCGCCCAAGGCAGCACGCCCTTGCGCACCCGCGTCCTGCGCGACAGCAAGCTGCCCTTGTTGCCCGAGGTGCTGGCCCCCACCGTGGTCAAGCTGCGCTACCCCTTCGAGCTGGAGATGGACCCCATCGTCACCCCCGACCACGTCGCCTTGCACCCCACGATGCCCGCCACCGGCGCCATCGTGGGCGAGGCCGGCCTGCGCGCCAAGCCCGGCAGCGGCGGCGTGCAACTCTTCCTGAGCTTGCGGATCGAGCCGGTGGCCACCACCCTGGCCATCCACGACCCGGTGCTGGGCACCTCGCGGCAAGCGCGCCCGCTGCTGTCCGCCATGACCTTGCTGGACTGGAGCCTGGGCTGATGGAGCGCTTGCTGTTACTGCGAATCGAAGCGGCTGGCTGCCAGGCCGAGGCCGTGCTCAACGGCGTGCCGGTGGCCAGCGTCGATGCGCGCACAGCGCCCGGCACCCACGTGGCCTGCGTCCCGGTGCACGAGTACACCCTGGCTGGCGGCAACCGCCTGGGCCTGGTGGTCAATCCGCACCCGATCAACCTGCCCGCCAACCAACCCCCACCACCGCCCACCCCCAACGTGGCCGACGGCCACACCTGGGTGAAGCTGCGCTTGCTGCTGCCCCGACAAGGCCAGCCCGCCAGCGAGAACTCGGCGCGCACCCTGGCCCAACTGGATTGGGCCCTGGCCGAGAACGAGGTCTATGAGACCCCGCTGCTGCTGTCCCAAACCGTGGACCTGCCCGTGACCTTCCCACGCTGGCGCTGGCTCGACGCCCCCGTGGTCGACACCACACCCGCCTTGAAGATGCAGGCTTTGGCTTTTCTACAACGCCTGGCCATCGACCTGACCCGAGGCGATCCCGAAAGCCTCATCGCCGCTGCCCGCTTGCGCTTCGAAGAACTGGCCCTGGCCTACCAGCGTGACATCGCCATCGATGTCGGCCGGTTCAGGGCGCACGTGCAGCAACTCAGCGCCAGCAAGACCTTGCGCATCGCCCCACCCACCGCCGCCGACCTGATTCTGCGCCCGGTGGCCGATGGCCGCCTGCTGGAATGCCTGGGCCCCACCGGCCAACCCATCTTGCGCACCCTGCCCACCGAGTCGAGCAGCAGCCACGCCTGGCCCATCCGGCTCGCCGTGGTGGATGGACAGTTCTACGTGTTGAGATAAGCTGCCAACGTGATCACCCTGACCATCCTCACCTTCAACGGCGGCCCCACCGAGCGCCTGTCCGCGTCCTTCGACGAACTGGGCGGCACCATCGGCCGGGCCGACACCAACCAGTTGGTCCTGCCCGACCCCGAACGGACCATCTCGCGCGTGCACGCGCAGGTCGCCTTTCGCAATGGCGGCTTCGCCTTGGTCGACCGGGGCAGCAACCCGGTGCTGGTCAACGGCCGCGCCTTGGGCAATGGCGCTGAAGCGCCCTTGAAGGCGGGCGACCAGGTGCAGATTGGCGGTTATGTGCTGTCGGTTGAAACCAGCGCTGGCGCGGGCGCCGCCGCCCTCGATCCCTTCGCGGACCTGGCCGGTTTCGGCGGTGGCCTGGCAGGCGCGCCACCCGCGTTCGCCCCAACCGCGCCCATGGACCCGTTCGCCTCGCTGGGATCGGGTGCTGGCGGATCGGCTTGGGGCAGCCCTGCGCCGTCGCCTTTTGGCACGCCAAGCCCGGCTGCCACCAGCGCACCGGCTGGCGGCATCCCCCTGGACTGGGATCCCTTCGCGCCCGACCCTGTGCCCGCCAATGACCTGGGCCGCAGCCTGGGCGCCGCGCCGTCGGCCATCCCGGACGACTTCGGCCTGGGCCTGGGCGGCCCTTCTGCCGCGCCCTTGGTGCCCGACGTGGGCATCCGCGCCACCGCCGCAGAAGACTCGATCGACAGCTTGTTCGGCCTGGGCCTGGGCCCTGCCAGCAGCCGCAGCGGAGATCCGCTCGCGGGCTCGCCTTTCCAGGACCCGCTTGCACGACCCAACACCGCTCAAAACGCCGACCCCTTGCGCTCATTCATGAGCGGGCCCGCCTCGGCCGGCAGCGATGCCATGGCCGACAACGTGTCCGAACTGAACACGCCTTTCATCCCGCCCAAGGTGACAGCCCCCAAACCAGTCGCCCCCGCCACCGGCCCTGCCCCACAAGGCGCGGTGCTGTCCTGGGGCGATCAGGCCGGGAGCGCCGAAGGCCGCACCATCATCCGGCCGGCCAGCAAGCCGCCAGCGGCACCGGCCGCCCCATCCAGCACGGCGATGCCCGCACCGGCCTACACGCCCCCCATCCCCGCAGCACCGCCGCGCCCTGCCACCAGCGCGGCCATGGCTGGCAGCGCCGATGTGCAAGCCCTGCTGGCCGCCTTCCGCGAAGGCCTGGGCGTGCCCAGCCTGCAGATCGACGCCCTGACGCCCGAGCTGATGAAGCTCATCGGCCAGTTGCTGCACGAGTCCGCCAAGGGCACGGTCGACCTGCTGGTGGCCCGCGCCGCCCTCAAGCGCGAGATCCGCGCCGAGGTCACCATGATCGTCGCGCGTGAAAACAACCCGCTGAAGTTTTCCCCTTCGGTCGAGGTGGCCCTGACGCACTTGCTGACCCCGCCCGCCCGGGGCTTCATGCAACCCGCCCCCGCCATGCGCGATGCGTATGACGACCTGCGCGCCCACCAGTTCGGCTTCGTCGCCGGCATGAAGGCCGCGTTAGAGGGCGTGCTCAAACGCTTCGACCCGGCCATTCTGGAAGCCAAGCTCACGCAGAAGTCGGTCATCAACAGCCTGCTGCCCGCCACACGCAAGGCCAAGCTCTGGGAGGTCTTTCAAGACCTGTACGGCCAGATCTCGGAAGAGGCCGCCGAAGACTTCCACGACCTGTTCGGCCGCGAATTCCTGCGCGCCTACGAGGCCCACATCGACCAGCTCAAAGACGGCCAGCACTGACTGAAAGAAGCCCCGCCCGTGGAACTTGAAATCGCCATCATCTCCAAGCAAGGCGGCCGCCACTACAACGAAGATGCCTGCGGCCACTGGAACTCCGACCGCCACCTGTGTTGCGTGATGGCCGATGGCGCCGGCGGCCATGGCGGCGGTGACATCGCCTCCAAGCTGGCGGTGCAGAACGTGCTCAACAGCTTCGTCACGCAGCCCGCCACCACCTCGCCACAGCTGCGCGACCTGGTGGTCGGCACCAACCAGGTCATCCTGGACCACCGCATCGAAGGCACCGTGCAGGCCAACATGCACACCACCGTGGCCATGCTGTCCATCGACTTCATCGACCACACCGCGCTGTGGGCCCACGTGGGGGACTCACGCGTGTACTGGTTCCGCCAAGGCCGCATCCAGACCCGCACGCGCGACCACAGCCTGGTGCAGGCCCTGGCCGACGGCGGCCTGATCAAGCCCGAGGACATGCGCACCCACCCCAAGCGCAGCGAGCTGCAATCGGCCCTGGGCACCCCCACCGAGTATCTGCAAGTGGGTGTGCCCGAACAGGCCGTGGCCATTGAAGATGGCGACGTTTTCCTGCTGTGCACCGATGGGCTGTGGGAGTATGTGGACGACGAGGTGCTCGAGCAATCGCTGATCGATGCACACTCGCCGCAAGCCTGGCTGGACGTGCTTGAAGCCACTGTGCTGGCCAACGCCGCCCACAAACCCACCCACGACAACTTCAGCGCCCTGACCGTGTGGACCAGTGCCACGCCTGCCGCCTAAGGAGCCTCACATGCCTCAACAAACCTGCATGGGCGCCACGATGAAGTGCACGTTCGGCCTGGCACCTAGCACGCTGGTGCCCACGCCCAAACCCATCATGACCAGCCACATGGTCGCGGCCAACATCATGGACCACGTGCCCATCATGAACATCCCGCCCTTCGGCATGTGCAACTGCCCGGGCAACCCCATGGTCGCCGCCGCCACCGCCGCCGCAATGGGTGTGTTGACGCCCATGCCTTGCATCCCCAACACGCCCGCCCCCTGGTCGCCCGGCGCCGCCACGGTGATGCTCCAGAACTTCCCGGCGCTGGACAACATCTCCATGCTCACCTGCGTCTGGGGCGGCGTGATCACTTTCGCGAATGCGGGGCAAACCACGCACATGATTCCTTAGCGCTCGCCCAGCCTGCGCAATCCGGTGTTTTGTCACGAAACCCTCGGCGATTTCCCAAAACATTGGTGATGCACCACCGTGGCCCTACATCTGGCCACCCAGCTGACGTTATGAGCAGTGCATCAATCCTGAAGTACTGACTGATGTGAAGTAGCCCTTTCCATCAGCACACTCAGGAGCCGCCATGGCTGCACACCGCATCACCAACCCCGTCATCTCGGCCGCCCTGGCCACCGGCCTGCTGCTGCCGCTGGCCGCACACGCCGAAGAAGAGGCCATGGCCACCGACCGCCCCGATGCGGTCGAGTCCAGCAACGTGGTGGGCCAAGGCCGCTTCCAGGTTGAAACCTCTTTCGCGTCGGAAAGCAACAAGGTGGATGGCGTCAAGACCACCACGCGCATGACGCCGACCTTGCTGCGCTACGGCCTCACCGAGAACACCGAGTTGCGGCTGGAAACCGACGGCTTCATGCGCGAAAGCGGCGAGCGCGGCTTTGCCGACGTCTCGCTGGGCCTGAAATGGCACACGCAGGATGGCGATGACGCCACAGGCCGCCCGGCCCTGGGCTGGCTCTTCCACGCCGACCTGGACAGTGGCTCGCAAGCCTTCCGCGGCCACGGCGTGCGCCCCTCCGTGCGCATGGTGGCCGAGTGGGAGTTGCCACAAGACTGGTCGGTGGGCGTGATGCCCGGCGTGCTGGCCGACACCAATGAAGACGGCAAACACTTCGTGGCAGGCTCGCTCGCGGTGGTGCTCGGCAAGTCGTGGACCGATGCCTTTCGGACCTTCGTGGAAGTGGCCGGCCACCAGTTGACTTCGGCCAAAAATGGCGGCTCCGTCGTCACCTACGACGTGGGCATGGCCTACCTGATCACCCCGACCTTGCAGGTGGACACAGCCATGTCCATCGGCGCCAACGAGCACACCCCCGACCGGCAGTGGACGGTCGGCTTGTCCGTCAAGTTCTGACCACCAGCCCAGGGAGAGACCACATGAAATTGAGCATCCAACAAAAGCTGCTGGGCTTCAGCCTGACCGGCCTGATCCTGATGGTGCTGATCGGTATCACCGGCTACTCGGCGGTCTACAAGCTGTCGTCGGACAACGCCAAGATCGCCACCATCGGCAGCGCCTTGCGCGCCCAGATGCAGGCCGACATGATGCACGACGCCTTGCGCGCCGATGTGCTGAGCGCCATGCTGGCCTCGCTGAACAAGGACGAGGCTGAAGAGAAGAACACCAAGGCTGCGCTGGCCGAACACATCGAGAGCTTTCGCGATTCATTCAAGACATTGGACGAGCTGGCGCTGGATGCCGAGATCATGAGCGCCTCCGCCCGCGTTCGCCCCGCGCTGACCGCCTACCTGGCCAGTGCCACCGAGGTGATCAACCTGGCCTTCACGGACCGCGATGCGGCGCAAGCCAAACTACCCGCCTTCAAGGACGCCTTTGAAAGCCTTGAAAAATCCATGGGCAACCTGGGTGACCTGATCGAGTCCCAAGCCAAGACGGCCCAGGCCGCCAGCGACAAAACCGCCACCATCGCCCGAGCGGTCATGGTCGTCACGGCCCTGATCGCGGGTGCCTTGTTCTTCGTCATGGGCCATGTGGTCAGCCGCGGCGTGGTCCTGCCCATTGGCCGCGCCGTCAAGGTGGCTCAAGCCGTGGCCAACGGCGACCTCACCTCGCACATCGACACCAGCGGCAGCGACGAAACCGCCCAGTTGCTGAAGGCCCTCAAGGCCATGAACGACAGCCTGATCCTGACCGTGGGCACCGTGCGCCAAAGCAGCGAGAACATCGCCACTGGCTCCAGCCAGATCGCCATCGGCAACACCGACCTGAGCCACCGCACCGAAACCCAAGCCAGCAACCTGCAGCAAACCGCCGCCTCGATGGAAGAGCTCAGCAGCACCGTGCGCCACAACGCCGACACAGCGCGCCAGGCATCGCAGCTGGCCAGCTCGGCCAGCGACGTGGCCGCCAAGGGTGGCAGTGTGGTCGCGCAAGTGGTGGGCACGATGGCCGAGATCACCACGGCCAGCCGCAAGATCAACGACATCATCGGCGTGATCGATGGCATCGCTTTTCAGACCAACATCCTGGCGCTGAACGCCGCCGTGGAAGCCGCCCGGGCGGGCGAACAAGGCCGGGGCTTTGCCGTGGTGGCCTCCGAGGTGCGCAGCCTGGCGCAACGCAGCGCCAACGCCGCCAAGGAGATCAAGGGCCTGATCAACGACAGCGTGGAGAAGGTGCAGACCGGCTCGCGCCTGGTGGACGATGCCGGGCAAACGATGGACGACATCGTGGCCCAGGTGCGCCGCGTGACCGACCTGATCGGCGAGATCAGCTCTGCCACGCACGAGCAAACCAGCGGCATCGAACTGGTGAGCGGGGCCGTGGCCCAGCTTGACCAGGTCACGCAGCAGAATGCGGCCCTGGTGGAGGAATCAGCGGCAGCGGCCGAAAGCTTGAAGCACCAGGCCGCCGAGTTGGTGAAGGCGGTCAGCGTGTTCCAGCTGAATCGCGCCTGACAACGCCCTCACCACCGCCAGGTCAGTTCTGGCGACCAATCTCGACGCGGCGGTTTTCACCCGAGAAGGGGTTGGCCGCGTTCTTCAGGTCCTTGGTGCCCACACCGACCGAGGCCAGCAAAGCCGGGTCCACGCCCTGGTCGACCAGGTAGCTCTTGACCGCGTCAGCGCGCTTTTGTGACAGCACCAGGTTGGCTTCGGCCGAACCGGACGCATCGGCGTGGCCTTCAATCTTCACCACGCTGCCCGAACCCTTTTTGGACTTGAGCACTTCGGCGAACACGTCCAGCTGCTTTTTCAGCACCGGGGGCACTTCGGCCGAACCCAATTGGAACGACGAGGCCGGCAGCGAGTAGCGGATCGCGGGCTTGAAGCCCATGCACTTGAAGCCATTGGCTTCCAGCTCTTTGCAGGCGTCTTCGGGGAACAGGCCTTCCTTGATGGCCTTGGCATCGGGCACCTTGGAGCCGATGTCCTGGGCGCCGTCGGCCCGGGCTGGGGAAGCCACGCCGCCGGCCAGCACGATCAGGGCGGCCACAGCGGGGACTGCGAATTGAGCGAATTTCATTGGGCAATCTCCCGAGGTCAAACAATGGGCGCACCCCGGACACGCCGGGGGCTCAAGCTGACATCATAGAGACTTCAGCGGGCCATGTCCGCCCTGAATCGCGGGGGAAGGCTCAGTGCGATGTGCCTGAGTTGGCGAAATGCATGCGGTGCAAACGCACCCCGCTTTGCGCCCCTTGCAAGGTGCCATCGCGGGCCATGTCCAGGTGTTCACCATTGGCCAGTTTGTATTCGACCACCCCTGTGGCCTCCCATTGCGCCGCGGCGTCAAGCCAGGGGTAGGCGCGTGCCAGGCGCTCGTAGCCGTAAACCTTGTACGGCTTGCCCTGGGCGTCCTGGGCAGAAAACGATTCCAGTCGGTGAAGCTTGATGTCCATGGCGTCCCTCCATGAAAAACCGGCCCGCAGGCCACGAGTCAACCTGTGGTGATTTTGCGCCGACAGAATTGAAACTGCACGCGATTTTTGAGTTGCTAGGGGGGTCTCCCCGCCCTGCAAGGCCCCTTCTGTAACGTACAGTTCAAGATCAGCCCTACACGCGATTCGGATATGACCTGGCACAACAAGGTGGTTTGGACGGAGGGCATGTTCCTCCAGCCGCAACATTTCCAGCAGCACGATCGTTACCTGGCGCATCAGCTGGATGCGCGCTTGGCCTCCAGCCTGGGCTATGGCTGGGGTTTCTATTCTCTGGTGCTCGACGAAGCCGCCTTGGCCCAGGGCAAGATCGCCCTCGCCTCGGCCAGCGGCGTGCTGCCCGATGGCACCGCTTTCCACATCCCCGGCCATGACGCCGCCCCCGCCGCGCTCGATGTGCCGCTGGACGCCCGCAACGAGCTGGTCGTGCTGGCCGTGTCACTGGCCCGCCCTGGCGTGGCCGAATCCGACGCCGAGGACTCGGGCGGCTCCATGCCCCCTCGCTTCCGCGTGGCCGAGGTCGACGTGGCCGACACCAACGCTGCCGCCGAGCGCGAAGCACCCCTGCAGATTGGCCGCCTGAACCTGCGCCTGATCCTGGCGCGCGACGCCAGTGAGGGCTACACGCACCTGGGCGCCGCCCGCATCGTCGAGCGCCGCGCCGACAACCGCCTGATCCTGGACACGACCTACGTGGCGCCCACCCTGCACGCCCCCAACAACGCCATCCTGGATGGCTATGTGCGCGAGATCCACGGCATGCTGCACCAACGCGGCGAAGCCCTGGCCGCCCGCATGGGCCAGGGCGGCCGAGGCGGCGTGGGCGAGATCGCCGACTTCCTGCTGCTGGAAACCGTGAACCGCAACGAGCCCGTGTTCGTGCACCTGCAAAAGCTGTCGGTGTTGCACCCCGAGCGCCTGTACGCCACCTGCCTGAGCCTGGCCGGCGATTTGTCCACCTTCCGCGACAAGCGCCGCCCCGCCAACCTGCCCGAGTACAAGCACGACGACCTGGCGCCCTGCTTCCGCGCCGTCATGCAAGATCTTCGCCAATCGCTGTCGATGGTGATGGAGCAGAACGCGATCCCGATCGAGTTGCAGGACCGCAAGTACGGCATCCGCGTGGCCACCATCCCCGATGTCGAACTGCAGCGCAACGCCAGCTTCGTGCTGGCCGTGGGCGCGCAGATGCCGGCCGACGCGCTGCGTGTGCGCTTTCCCACACAGGTCAAGATCGGCACGGTCGAGCGCATCCGCGACCTGGTGAATTTGCAACTGCCGGGCGTCACCTTGCGCCCCTTGCCGGTGGCGCCGCGCCAGATCCCGTACCACGCCGGGTTCAACTACTTTGAGCTGGACACGCGTGGCAACGACATGTGGAAGCAGCTGGAAACCTCGGGCGGCCTGGCCATGCACATCGCCGGCGAGTTTCCGGGCCTGGAGTTGCAGTTCTGGGCCATCCGCGCGTGACGCGGCCCCAAGCCAAATCATCCAAGCGGTCCCTTGAGTTCTTGAGGTTGCCATGAGCGAAGAAGATCCTTTCGCCGCGTTCGAATCCGACCGCACCATCATCAAGCCCAGCGCGGGGCGCAAGCCGGGGGCAGGGGCTGCTGCACCTGCGGCTGCCGCGCCTTCTTCTGCGCCGATTGGCGGATTGCCGCCCGGCGCCGGCTCGGTCACGCTCGATGCCTTGATGAGCGCCAGCCTGAACCCGCTGGTGTCCGCCGCCGCGCCCTTGCTGAACGCCGCGCCGCGCATACGCGCCATGGCGCAACACCCCAATCCCGCCGGATTGAAAGACGCGCTGGCCGATGGCATCCGCAAGTTCGAAGCCCAATGCCGCCAACGCGGCCTGCCCAACGAGCAGGTGATCGCCGCGCGCTACGTGCTGTGCACGCTGCTGGACGAATCGGCCGCGAGCACGCCCTGGGGCAGCTCGGGCGCGTGGTCGGCGCAGAGCCTGCTGGTGCAGTTCCACAACGAGGCCTGGGGCGGCGAGAAGGTCTTCCAGCTGATGTCCAAGCTGGCCGAGAACATCGAGACCAACCGCGACCTGCTGGAGCTGTTGTACGTGTGCCTGGCCTTCGGCTTCGAAGGCCGCTACAAGGTGCAGACCGATGGCCGCGCGCAGCTCGACAGCGTGCGCGTGCGACTGGCCGACCTGCTGCGCAAGAGCCGCGGCGGCTACGACAAGACCTTGTCGCCCCACTGGCAGGGCGTGCCCGCGCAGACCGCGCGTTTGAGCGACGGCCTGCCCATGTGGGTGGTCGGGGCCATCGTCGGCGTGCTGCTGATGTTCGCTTTCATCGGCATGCGCTTTGGCATCAACAGCCAATCGGACGCGACCTTCTCGGCACTGCAGAGCCTTGATGTCAAGGCCGCGCCGGTCACGGCACCACCGCCGCCAGTGGCTGCGCCGGCCCCGCGCCTGGCCGGCTTCCTTAAGCCCGAGATCGAGGCGGGCCTCGTGGCCGTCACCGACCTGGCCGACCGCTCCGTGGTGGTCATCAAGGGCGATGGCTTCTTCGAACCCGGCAGCGCCGACATCGCCGACCGCGTCAAGCCCCTGCTGGTACGCATCGCCGATGGTTTGAACGGCGTGCCCGGCCAGGTGCTGATCACGGGCCATACCGACAACCAGCCGATCCGCTCGGTGCGCTACCCCTCGAACTGGCACCTCTCGCAAGAGCGGGCCAACGCGGTCAAGGCCATGCTGGAAACGAACAAGGTCAAGCCCGAGCGCATGCGCGCCGAAGGCCGCGCCGACGCCGAACCGGTCGAGGACAACGCCACGCCCGCGGGCCGCGCCAAGAACCGCCGCGTGGAAGTCACGCTCTTCGTGCAACCCGCCGCTGCCGCTCAATGATTTTCAGGATCGCCGCATGAAAAAGCTGCTGCAAGTGCTCTTGCACCCCCTGCTCCTGGCTGTGCTGGGACTGCTCGCGCTGTCGGCCATCGTCTGGTGGGTCGGGCCATTGATCGCGATTGGCGAATCGCGCCCCTTCGATTCAATGTGGGTGCGGGTGGCGATCATCGCCGTGCTCTTCCTGCTGCTGGCGGCCAAGGTGGCCTATGGCGCCTGGCAGCGCAAGCGTACCAACGCGGCGCTGGTGCAAGGCATGACGGGCGGACCATCAGCTTCGGACCGTGAAGTGGCCACGCTGAACGAGCGCTTCACGCAGGCGATGGGCGTGTTGCAGACCTCGCGCAAGCCTTCGCTGTTCAAGCGCAGCCAGCACCTGTACGAGCTGCCTTGGTACATCTTCATCGGCGCGCCCGGCTCGGGCAAGACCACGGCGCTGATGAACGCGGGCCTGAACTTCCCGCTGGCCGAGAAGCTGGGCCAGGCCTCCGTCAAGGGCGTGGGCGGCACGCGCAATTGCGACTGGTGGTTCACCGACGAGGCCGTGCTGATCGACACCGCCGGCCGTTACACCACGCAGGAGTCCGACAGCAAGGTCGACGCGGCCGCTTGGGATGGCTTTTTGGCCCTGCTGAAAAAGACGCGCCCGCGCCGCCCGCTGAATGGCGTGATCCTGACCGTCAACATCCAGGACCTGCTGCAGCAAGGCGTGCATGAGCGGCAGGAGCACGCTGCCAAGCTGCGCGCGCGTTTGCAAGAGCTGCACGACAAGCTGGGCCTGAGCGTGCCCGTGTACGTGCTGGTGACCAAGGCCGACCTGATCGCCGGCTTCAACGAAAGCTTTGGCGAGCTGAGCAAGGAAGAACGCGACCAAGTGTGGGGTTTCAGCCTGCCCTACAACGCGGACGCCCCCTTGCAGGACAAAGAGACCCCGCTGGGTGATTTCACGGGCGAGTTCGGCGCGCTGGAGCAGCGCCTGCGCGACCGCCTGATCGACCGCATGGACGCCGAGCGCGAGGTGCTCAAGCGCGCCGCCGTCTTCGCCTTCCCGCAAGAGTTCGCCAGCCTCAAGCCTGTTCTGTCGGACTTCCTCACCCAGGTCTTCACCGGTGGCGGTCAGTTCGAGCAACGCCCGCTGCTGCGCGGCATCTACTTCACCAGCGGCACGCAAGAGGGCACGCCCATCGACCGCGTCATGGGCACCCTGGCCCGCGCCTTTGGCGTGGAGCGCAAGGTGGCCTCGCTGTCCAGCGGCAAGGGCAAGAGCTTCTTCCTGCACCGCCTGTTGAAAGACGTGGTCTTCGCCGAGCAAGGCCTGGTCGGCGTCAACAAGACAGAAGAGCGACGCCGCACGGTGATGCGCATCGCGACCCTGGCCGGCATCGGCGTGCTGGCCACCGCGCTGCTGGTGGGCTGGGCCGTGAGCTACAGCCGCAACAAGGCCTACATCGCGCAGATCCAGGGCAAGTTGCCCGAGCTGCAGCAGGCCGTGAACGCGATCCCGCCCGCCAACACGGGCGACGTGACCCCGCTGCCCGCCATCCTTGACCTGGTGCGCAATGCCGCCCACCCGGCCGAGTTCGACATCGCCCACCCGCCCTTGCTCAACACCCTGGGCCTGTACCAAGGCGACAAGCTGGACGCGGGCGCGCAGCAAGGCTTCAACCACCTGCTGCAGCACGCGCTGATGCCGCGCGTGGCCAAGCGCCTGGAAGAACGCCTGCGCAGCGTCAACAAGGACAACCTGGAGCTGGCCTACGAGGCCCTCAAGGCCTACCTGATGCTGTACACGCCGGACAAGTTCGACGCGGACACGCTCAAGGCCTGGATCAGCATCGACTGGGAAGTGAACCTGGCCAACAGCTTGACGCCTGAGCAGCGCGCGGCTTTGAATTCGCACCTGGACGCGGCCCTGGCGCAAGGCGCGCCGCAACCCACCGTGGCCATGGACACCGCCCTGGTGGCCAGCGTGCGCGACATGCTCGTGTCCTACCCGCTGGAATACCGCGTCTACAGCCGCCTCAAGCGCGCGCAGACCGGCGCCGACATCCCCGAGTTCACCGTGGCCAGCGCCGCCGGTCCCAACGCCGCGCAGGTGTTCGAGCGCACTAGCGGCCAGCCGCTGACCAAGGGCATCCCGGGCCTGTTCACGCGAGATGGTTACCATAAGGCCTTCCAGAAATCGGTCGAGAAAGCCACGCTGCAACTGGCCACCGAAGAAGGTTGGATCCTGGGCACCAAGACGGACCCCGCCAAGCTGCGCGACATCGCCCTGACCGGCGAGCTGCCCAAGCGCGTTCGCCGCCTTTATCTTGAGGATTACGTGAAGACTTGGGACGCCTACCTGGCCGATGTGCACCTGGTGAAGCTGACGGGCCTGGACCGCAGCATCCAGGTGGCGCGCGTGGTGTCGGCCGTGGATTCGCCACTGGCCGCCTACCTGCGCGCCGTGGCCCGCGAAACCACGCTGGTGCCCGCGCCAGCTGCGGCCGCAGGCGGCAATCCCCTGACCGATGTGGCCAACAAGGCCGAGGCCGCGCGCAAGGAGCTGGCCGCGCTCAGCGGTGCGCAACCCCTGCCCGCCGCCGATGCGGCCAATGGCCCGATCGAGCGCATCGTGGACGACCACTTCGCCGACATCCGCCGCCAGGTCACCGGCCAGCCCGCGCCCATCGACGAAACGCTGAAGATGTTCAATGAGGTCTATGTGCAGCTGTCGGCCGTGGACGCCGCCGCCAAGAGCAAGTCGCCCCCGCCACCCGCTGGTGGCGCCGACCGCATCAAGGCCGCTGCCGGCCAGCAGCCCGAGCCCATCAAGTCGATGCTGACGGCGCTGTCGGATGCCGGCGCCTCGCAAAGCCGCGTGGCCGAGCGCGCCAGCCTGAGCGACGAGATCAAGCCCATCGCCGAGTTCTGCGCGCGCGCCATCGCTGGCCGCTACCCCTTCAGCGCCAGCTCGCAAGCCAACGTCATGCCGGACGACTTCGGCCAGTTCTTCGGCCAGGGCGGTTTGATCGACGACTTCTACCAGCGCAAGCTGGTCAACCTGGTGGACACGGGCACCAACCCCTGGTCGCTCAAGCCGTTGACGGATGGCACCAAACCGCCCTCACCGGCCTCCTTGGCCGACTTCCAGCGCGCCGCGCGCATCAAGGACGTGTTCTTCCGCAGTGGTGGCAAGGCACCTTCTTTCCGCGTGGACCTCCGCGCCTTGGAGTTCCTGGATGGTGGCAAGGAACTGACCCTGGACATCGATGGCCAGGTCACCAAGTTCGCCGCGGGCAACACCACGCCGGTCACGGTCAACTGGCCTAGCCAACGCGTGGCCTCGCAGATCAAGCTGTCGGCCGGTGGCGCCGGCGTGACCTTCGACGGGCCGTGGGCGCTGTTCCGCATGTTCGACCGGTTCGAAGTGCAGCCTTCAGGGCAGCCCGAGCGCTTCACCGTGGTGGTGAATGTGGACGGCAAGCGGGCCAAGCTGGAAGTGACGTCCAGCAGCGCGTTCAACCCGTTCAGACTGCGCGAGATCCAGCAGTTCAGGTGCCCCGGGGCGTTCTGACCACGGCGACAGCCTGCCGTTCTGCCTGACAATGACGGCAGGTTGAACAACGCAAGGTCCCGGGGAGGGGCAGTCATGGATCAAGTTCGGTTCGAGCGCATGGTGCGCCGTCTGGAGCGCGAAAGCACCCAATCGCCAGGTCATTACCAGTTCAAGGTCGCCCTGCTGGCGTTGTTGGGTTTCGGCATCTTGGTTTTGATCCTGGGCTTTGCGGGGGCGGGCCTGCTACTCATCGCTGGCGCTGGGATCGCGATGCTGGCGTCGGGTGGCAAGGCCATCATCCTGGTGCTGAAGCTGGGCAAGCTGCTGTTGCTCCTGGCCTGGCCGCTGTGGATGCTGGTGAAGTCGTCCGTGTCGGCCCTGTTCACCCGGCTGCCGCCGCCTCAAGGCCTGCCCTTGCTGCGAACACAGGCGCCCGCCTTGTTCGACGCCATGGACCACATGCGCCGGCGCATGAAGGGGCCGCGCTTCCACCACGTGCTGATCACAGATGAGGTCAACGCCGCCGTGGTGCAACGTCCGCTTTTCGGCCTGTTCGGCTGGCCGCGCAACTACCTGATCCTGGGCTTGCCTTTGCTGGAAAGCATGTCGCCCGATGAAGCCCTGGCTGTGGTCGCGCACGAGTACGGGCACCTGGCGGGCTCGCATTCGCGCTTCGGCGCCTACATCTACCGGTTGCGCAACACCTGGGGCACCATCCAGCACATTGCGGCCCAATGGCAAGGTTGGGCCGGCAAGCCCATCCAGCGCATCGTGGCCTGGTACGCGCCCTATTTCAACGCCTACACCTTCGTGCTGGCCCGTACCAACGAGTACCAAGCCGATGCAGCCTCGGCAGAACTGGTGGGCGCGCAGGTGATGGGCAGCGCGCTCAAACGCGTCAACGTGACCGGCGCCCACTACAGCGACTTCCTGGAACGTACCTTCAAGGACGTGGGCGACACGGCCTTGCCACCGGTCGATCTGGCGGCGCGCTGGGCCTCGCAGGCCATCCGCCCCCTGCCCTCGGAACAGGCCACCCAATGGCTGCAACAGGCTTTGAGCCGATCATCCCAGGTCGATGACACCCACCCGGCCCTGCACCAACGACTCAAGGCCCTGCCCCAGCACCCTGGCCTCATCGACGACCTGCCCGGCGATCTGCAGGGCCCCTCCGCCGCCGTGCTGTGGCTGGGCGGGCATGTCGATACCTTGCGCCAACAATTGCAGGAAGCTTGGCACCAGCGCGTGACCGACTACTGGTCGGAGCAGCACCAGGCAGTGCAAGGACAACGCCTGCGCCTGCTTGAACTGGAAGCCCTGCCCTCGCCGACGTCGGAAGAGCGGATCGAGGCCCTGAATCTCAAGATCCAGCTCCAGCCCGACACCGACCCATTGCCGCAGTTGATCGCATTCAACGAAGAACACCCCGACCATGTCCTGGGCCTGTACCTGGAAGGCAGCCAGCGTTTGAAGCAAGGTGACGCCACCGGCCTGCAGGTTCTGGACCGCGTGATGGACCTCGACGCGGACGCCATCAAGCCCGCCTGTGGCGTGGCGCATGGCTTCTGCAAGGAGCGCCTCGATGAGGCGGCGGCCGAACGCTACGCCACCCGGTGGCGCGAACGCGATGCCTGGCTGCAGGCCAAAGCTCAGCAACTGTCCCACCTCGACACCAGCCATGTCTTGCGCGTGCCCGATGGCGAAGAGGACGCCCCTTTGCGCGCCCATGGCCTCGGTATTCTGCGGCGCGATGGCGCGGGGCTTCGCCGCGCTTACCTGGTCAGACGTGTGCTGCCCGTCGACCCGGCTCAGGCCACCTATGTGTTGATCCTGGAGTTGACCTGGTGGTCAAGGCAGCGGAAGAAGCATGGCCAGATTGTCGACCGGATCGCCGCGCACGAATGGCCTGGCCATGTGCTGATCTGCCCGTTGGACGGTCAGTTCAAGCCCTTCAAGAAGCAGCTCAAGAAGTTGGCGGGCGCGGAGATCCGGTTCAAGTAACCAGACTCGGCCCCAACACCTCGCCCAACCAGGCCATGAAAGCCTGCACCCGCTTGGGCAGGTGGCGCCGGTGTGCATACAGCAATGACACCGGCATCGGCGCACCATTGAAGTCGGGCATCACCATCACCAGCTTCCCCTCCGCGATCCACTCGCGCATGCCCAGCACGGGAGCCTGGATCAGCCCCAAACCTGCCAGGCACGCCGCCTCATAGGCCTCGGCGCTGTTGACGGTGACCACGCCCGGCATGTCGTGGAAGCGCACTTCGTCGCCGTCCATGTACTCCCAGCCCAGAGGGGGAGAACCCAGCGTGCTCGCGTACTTGACGAGGCGATGGCGGGACAAATCGGCCAAGGTTCGCGGTGTTCCATGCTCTTGCAGATAGGCCGGACTGGCGCAATTGACCAAAGTCAGCTCCCCCAGCTTGCGTGCGACCAAGCCTGATTCGCCCAAGGAACCGACGCGCAGCTTGCAGTCCATGCCTTCACGGATCAGATCGACCCGCCGGTCGGTGGTGCTCAGCTCGATCTCCAAGCCTGGATGGGCGGCCAGGAATTCGGGGAGGCGGGGAATGACGATCTTGCGCGCCAGGGCAATGGGCAGGTCGATGCGCAAGCGGCCGCGCAAGGCCGAGGGTGTTTGCTGGAACAGTGCCTGCAGCTCGTCGGCATCGGCCAACAGCGTCTGGCAGCGCTCGAAGAACTGCTCGCCATCGGGCGTGAGCCGCACGGTGCGCGTGGTGCGCTGCAAAAGGCGCGTGCCCAGCTGCGCTTCGAGTTGAGACACGATGGTGGACACGCGGCCTTTCTGCAGGCCAAGTTGCTCGGCCGCGCGGGTGAAGCTGGCCAGTTCGGCCACCTTGGCGAAGGTGCGCAGGGCGTCAAGTTCCATGGGCGAATGATGCCGCATTGTTCTCAATTGCAAAACACTGATATCTTTTTCAAGCACTTTATCGCGACATTGTTCTTTCCTACAGTCCATTCACCGACTTACACATCCCTTTGAAAGGACCTGACATGAACACCCCGCAACCCACCCCCATCGCCCTGATCACCGGCGGTAGCCGCGGCCTGGGCCGCAACGCCGCCCTGAAGCTGGCCGAGCAAGGCAGCGACGTCATCCTCACCTACCGCAGCAACGCGGCCGAAGCCCAGGCTGTGGTCGGCCAGATCGAACAGCTCGGCCGCCGCGCCCTCGCGCTGCCACTGGATGTGGCCGACAGCGCCAGCTTCAAGGCCTTCGCCGGGCAGGTGAAAGCGGCCTTGGCCAACGTGTGGCAGCGCGAGCGCTTCGACCACTTGGTGAACAACGCCGGCATTGGCATTCACGCCAGCTTCGAAGCCACCACCGAAGACCAGTTCGACACCCTGGTCAACATCCACCTCAAAGGCCCCTTCTTCCTCACACAGACTCTGCTGCCCCTGATCGCCGATGGCGGCCGCATCCTCAACGTGTCCAGCGGGCTGGCACGCTTCAGTCTGCCCGGCTACGCGGCTTACGCGGCCATGAAGGGCGGGATCGAGGTGCTGAGCCGCTACCAGGCCAAGGAGCTGGGGGCGCGCGGTATCGCCGTCAACACCATTGCCCCGGGCGCGATCGAGACCGACTTCGGTGGCGGCGCGGTGCGCGACAACGCGCAGCTCAACAGCTTCGTGGCCTCGCAGACGGCCATGGGCCGGGCCGGCGTGCCGGACGACATCGGCGGCGCAATCGCATCGCTGCTTTCGCCGGGCAACCGCTGGCTCACCGGTCAGCGCATTGAAGTGTCGGGGGGCATGTTTCTCTGACCGCCACAAGGCTTGCAGCCAGCCGTTAAAGTCCACGGATCGATTCCGACTCCCTGGGCATGTTGACCTTCTACCGCGCGTCCTTCCGCCAGTTGCTGCTCGCGGCTTTCCTGCTGATTGCCGGCTTGCTGGCCGCCGCCTCGCTGGGCGGCCTGTTCACGCTGGAACGCCTGATGGTGCAAAGCCGCGCCGCCGCAGAACGCGCCGTGCAACTGAGCGCCGGCACGCAACACCTGGCCGAGCGCAGCGTGGCCATGGAACGCGCCGCGCGCCAATACCTTGTGCTGGACGACCCCGTGCTGTTGCGCCGCTTTGAAGACGCCACCAAGGACGCCAACCGCGTGCTGGAAGAACTGCAGGCGCAGCAACTGCCCCCGGCTTTGGTGGCGCGCTGGCGCGGCCAGTTGACAGTGATCACCGACCAGTTCAAGGGCCCCAAGGCCACCGGCCACTTGCGTGAGTTGGCGCTGGCCCAGCAGTTCCGCGAGCTGGACCTCACCAACGCGGCCATCGCCGAACAGGTGCGCAAGGACAGCGAGCAGCGCAACCACCGCCTGCAAGATGAACTCGAAGCCGGCCGCGCGGCACTGGCCCGGCAGGTGCTGGGCGCCATCGCGCTGGCGGTGGTGATGGCCCTGGGTTTTGGCGTGTGGCTCACCCGCCCCTTGAAGCGGCTGGAGCGCGCCATCGTGGGCCTGGGCGAGAACCGCCTGGACGTGCCCGTGAACATCCAGGGGCCCAGCGACTTGCGCTCGCTCGGCCAGCGCCTGGAGTGGCTGCGCCTGCGCTTGAGAGAGCTCGACGACGACAAGTCGCGCTTTTTGCGCCACGTCTCTCATGAGCTGAAGACGCCGCTGGCCGCGCTGCGCGAAGGCGTGGCCCTGCTGGAAGATGGCGTGGCGGGTGAGCTGAGTGCCGACCAGCGCGAGATCGCGCAGATCCTGGGGCACAACACGGCCGCCTTGCAAAGCCAGATCGAAGACCTGCTGCGGTTCAACGCCGCCGCCTTCGATGCCCGCCGCCTGAGCCGCCGCAAGACCGATCTGGCCGAGCTGATCCAAACCCTGGTGGACGCGCAGCGCCTGCAATGGCAAGCGCGCCAATTGCACATCAACGTGGCGGGCGGACCCTTGCACGTCGAGGTCGACCCCGAGAAATTGGGCACCGCTTTGGGTAACCTTTTGTCCAACGCCATACGCTTCAGCCCGCCCGGCGCTACCATCCGATTTTCATTGACCCGCTTGCCCGGCCTGGCCCGCATCGACATCGTGGACCAGGGCGCCGGTGTTGCCGAAAGTGACAGCGCGAGGGTGTTTGAACCGTTTTACCGTGGTGAACGCCAGCCCGAGGGTGCCGTGCGCGGAACCGGCATCGGCCTGTCCATCGTGCGCGAGTACGTTGAGGCCCATGGCGGACGCGTGGACCTGCTGCCCGAAGGACCGGGCGCCCATTTTCGAATCGAGCTTCCGAATGCCGTCATGTGATTTCCAGCCCTGGCTGGCCCGCTCCCGACAACGCTGCACCGCGGCGTGCCTGGTGGTGGCCGGGGCCCTCATGGCCTGCGCGCCATTGCAAACGCCCCCCGAGCCCAAAGTGGTCGAGCTGCCGCCCGCCCCCGCCATCGTCTACGTGCCCACGTTGGAACCCGTGGACACCGCCGCGCGCCACCTGCTGGCTTACCAGGAGACCCTGGCCAAGCTGCCCCCGCCTGATCTGTCACGCGAATTGACCCGGCTGGGTGATGGCGCCAGTTCGGTCCAGGCCACCATGGACCTGGCCTTGGCCCTGGGTTACACGCGCGCCAATGGCGACCTGGCCAAAGCCCAGAGCCTGCTCGACCAAGTCATCGGCAACCCCTCGCTGGAGGCGCAGGCCTGGCATGGCATGGCCCGCCTGCTGTCCAGTCGCTATGCCGAGCAGCGCCGCGCCGAAGACCAGATCGAGCGCCTCAACCAACAACTGCGCGACACGCAGAAAGACAACCAGCGCAAGCTCGACCAGCTCAATGAAAAGCTGGAAGCGCTCAAGTCCATCGAGCGCAGCCTGAACAGCCGCAGCACGCCCGCGCCGGGCCCGGCCGCGCCGCAGGCCTCATCCGCCAAACCTGCGCAACGGCCATGAGCGCCCACGTCCTGCTGGTCGACGACGACCCCGACATCCTGCGTTTGTTGTCCATGAGGCTGACCGCTGCGGGCTACCGCGTCACGGCGGTGGAATCGGCCGAAGCCGCGCTGTCGCACCTGGCCATGGAGCGGCCGCAACTGGTGCTCAGCGACGTGCAGTTGCCCGGCAAGGACGGCCTGGCGTTGTTCGACGCCATCCGCGCCAAGCACCCCTCGCTGCCCGTGATTCTGTTGACCGCCCACGGCACCATCCCCGACGCGGTCGAGGCCACCTCGCGCGGTGTCTACACCTACCTGACCAAGCCTTTCAACGGCAAGGAGCTGCTCGAGACCATCGGCCAAGCCCTGGCCCTGGGTTCGCCCACCGACCCCAGCAAGAGCGCCAGCGCCAACGAGTCCTGGCGCGAAGACATCGTCAGCCGCTCCAACGTGATGGCCGAACTGCTGGCCGAGGCCAAGCTGGTGGCCGGCTCGGACGCCAGCGTGCTGATCCGGGGCGAAAGCGGCAGCGGCAAGGAGGTGCTGGCCCAGGCCATCCACCGCGCCAGCCCGCGCGCTTCGCAGCCCTTTGTCGCCGTCAACTGCGGGGCCATCCCCGAAAGCCTGCTCGAGTCCGAATTGTTCGGCCACATCAAGGGCGCTTTCACGGGCGCGGTGGCCAACCACGCGGGCCTGTTCCAGGCGGCCAATGGCGGCACCTTGTTCCTGGACGAAATCGGCGACATGCCGGTGGCCCTGCAGGTCAAGCTGCTGCGCGTGCTGCAAGAGCGCGTGGTGCGGCCAGTGGGCGCCAGCCAGGCCATCCCGATCGACGTGCGCATCATGTCGGCCACCCATCGCGACCTGGACGCCGCCATGGCCGAAGGCGAGTTCCGCGAAGACCTGTACTACCGCCTGAACGTGGTGTCGCTGACCTTGCCCACCCTGGCCGAGCGCCGCGAAGACATCCCACTGCTGGCCAACCACTTCCTGGCCAAGCTGGCCTTGAAGTACAACAAACGCGTCAACGGTTTTGCGCCTGAAGCGGTGAAGGCCCTGGCCACCGCGCCCTGGCCGGGCAATGTGCGGCAGTTGCACAACGTGGTCGAGCAGGTCAGCGCGCTGGCCACCACGCCCTTGATCCCCCTGGCGCTGGTGCAGCGTGCGCTTCGTGTGCCCAGTGTGGAAGTGCTCACTTTCACAGAGGCGCGCCTGCGCTTCGAGCGCGAATACCTGGTCGATCTGCTCAAGCTGACCGACGGCAGCGTGGCCGATGCCGCCCGCTTGGCCGGCCGCAACCGCACCGAGTTCTACCGCTTGCTGCAAAAGCATGGTTTGACTCCCGGCGTCTTCCGAGCCGAAGGGCCTGTCGCCGAATAGCGACAAGCTTTTTTCCTTGTAAATCAAACACTTGGCACGGTTTACCGGGGTGCTCGTCGGGCTGGCCCGACGTTTTCACTGCTGCATCGCGGCATTGGCGGCGAATTTGGCGCCACCACCATCTTAAGTGATTGATTTAGAAGAGATTTTTTGCGTGGCACGCACATTGCAAATCAATGGGCATGAGCACCGCCCAAACCTTCAACACCACCTTGGTAGCCAAGACGCTGTCCGGCTGGCTGTTGGCCGGCGCGGCCTTGCTGGCAGGCTGGGGTCCCGCCCAGGCTTTTGACTTCCAGGATGTGGCCGCACAGGCCCAGCAACTGGCGGCCAAGCCCTACGAGCCCCGCCCGTCCACCCTGCCGGACGAGCTGAAGGCCATCAGCTACGACCAATACCGCGACATCCGCTTCAAGCCCGAACGCGCGCTGTGGCGCCAGGACAATCTGCCCTTCGAATTGATGTTCTTCCATCTGGGCAAGTTGCAGAACCAGCCCGTGCTGATCAACGAGATCACGCCCAAGGGCGAGGTCCGCCACATCGCCTTCAATCGCGACGATTTTGACTACGGCCGCAACAAGCTGTCGCCCCAAAGCTGGGGTGATGTGGGCTACGCGGGCTTTCGCGTGCACTACCCGGTGAACACGGCCAACTACAAGGACGAGGTCATCGTCTTCCTGGGCGCCAGCTATTTCCGGGCGATCGGCGCGAACCAGCACTACGGCCTGTCGGCACGCGGCTTGGCCATCGACACCGTGGGCGGTGAGAAAGAGGAGTTCCCGCGCTTCTCGGAGTTCTGGATCGAAAAACCCAAGGCCACCGCCAAGTCGCTGGTGGTCTACGCGCTGATGGAATCGCCCCGCGCCACGGGCGCCTACCGCTTCGAGGTCAAGCCGGGCAGCGACACGGTCACCGAAGTGCAATCGCAGCTTTACCTGCGCGGCCCGGTCGCCACCTTGGGGGCGGTGCCTCTGACCAGCATGTTCCTGTCGGGCGAGAACCAACCGCGCCGCGGCGATTTCCGCCCCGAGGTGCACGACTCCGACGGCCTGATGGTGGCCACTGGCGAAGGCGAATGGCTGTGGCGCCCGCTGATCAACCCCAAGCAAACCTTGACGACCTCGTTCGCGATGAAGTCTCTGCGCGGCTTTGGCCTGATGCAGCGTGATCGCAGCTTCGCCAGCTACGAAGACGCCGAGGCGCGTTACGACCGCCGCCCCAGCGCCTGGATCACGCCGCAAGGCGATTGGGGCCCGGGCCGCGTCGAACTGGTGCAACTGAACACCCCCGATGAAACCCACGACAACGTGGTCGCCTACTGGGTGCCCGAGAAGCTGCCCGCCATCGGCCAGCCCCTGAAACTGTCCTACCAGATGCGTTGGCAAAGCCAGCAGCAGCAACGCCCACCCACCGCCTGGGTGACGCAATCGCGCGTGGGCCAGGGCCTGGACGCGCTGGGCGCCAACGAGCACCAGTACCTGGTGGAGTTCACCGGCCCCTCGCTGGACAAGCTGCCTGCCAACGCGGCACTCAAGGCCGTGGTCAGCAGCGATGCCAACGGCGAGATTGTTGAACGCAACCTTTACCGCAACGGGGGCAACCGCACCTGGCGCATGACCTTGAAGGTCAAACAGATCAAGGACACGCAGCCCGTCGAGCTGCGCGCCTTCTTGCAACACGGCAACGACACAGTGAGCGAAACATGGACCAACGTCATTCCTCCCCAATGAGCAGCACCTCGCGGCCCACCAAGGGCGTGAGCGCCTTCGGACCCAGCATGCCGCCTCATGCCCGTGGCGCGATGTTGGCCCGGCCCTGGCGCGGCTTCGCACGCGGCCTGGTCGATGCCATCCAGGGCCGTGGCCATTCGTTTGAGACGGGCGCCAATACCGGCATTGCCGTGGCCGCCTGGGAACAGGCCGCGCGTGCACGCCGCCGTGTGCTGCTGGCTCTGATCGCTTTGAGCACGGTGCTGGCCACCACCGTGCTGGCCTGGTCGCAACCCACCTACGAACACCCCTTGCTGCAGTGGATGCAGATTGGTCTGTTCGCGCTGTTGTTCGCCTGGGTGTCGGCCGGCTGCATCACCGCCGTGATGGGTTTCTGGGTGCTGGTCAAGGGCGACAAGCACGCGCTGTCCAAGAACACCGCCAGCAACCGGCCGCTGAGCGCCAGTGCGCGCACCGCCGTCATCATGCCCATCTGCAATGAAGACGTGAGCACGGTGTTCGCCGG
Source organism: Aquabacterium sp. CECT 9606 (assembly GCF_918741295.1). GTDB lineage: Bacteria > Pseudomonadota > Gammaproteobacteria > Burkholderiales > Burkholderiaceae_C > Aquabacterium. Next base: position 368,802 of record NZ_CAKKNB010000002.1, on the reverse strand, counting down.
CTTGCGCGCCACCTGCGAATCGCTGGCCACCACGGGCGCCGACCGCCTGTTCGACGTCTTCATCCTGTCGGACAGCAGCGACCCCGCCGTGCGCGCCGCCGAGCTGGCCGCCTGGTCCGAGCTGAAAAGCACCTTGAACAGCGACCGCATCTTCTACCGCTGGCGCCAACGCCGCACCAAGCGCAAGGCCGGCAACGTGGCCGACTTCTGCCGCCGCTGGGGCCGCAACTACCGCTACATGGTGGTGTTGGACGCCGACAGCGTGATGAGCGGCGATTGCCTGGTCACCCTGGTGCGTCTGATGGAGACCCACCCCACCGCCGGCATCCTGCAGACTGCACCGCAAGGCGTGGGCTTGAACACCGTGCATGCGCGTGGCCAGCAGTTCTCGTCCCGCGTGACGGGGCGCCTGTTCACTGCCGGCATGCAGTACTGGCAACTGGGCGAGGCCCATTACTGGGGCCACAACGCCATCATCCGCGTCGAGCCTTTCATGAAGCACTGCGCGCTGGCGCCTCTGGAAGGCACTGGCGGCCTGAGCGGCGAGATCATGTCGCACGACTTTGTGGAGGCCGCATTGATGCGCCGAGCGGGTTACCACGTGTGGCTGGTGCCCGACCTGATCGGCAGCTATGAGCAACAACCGCCCCACATCCTGGCCGAGTTGCAACGCGACCGTCGCTGGTGCCAGGGCAATCTGCAGAATGCCCGCCTGATCACCGAACCCGGCCTGCACGCCGTGCACCGCGGCATGCTGGTCACCGGCGCCATGGCTTACCTGTCGGCCCCGTTGTGGCTGGTCTACGTGGCCTTGGGCGCAATGCTGTGGCTGGTCGGTGGCAATGTGTTTTTCACCCCCGAAGGTGACTTGACGGTGGGCGTGATGGGTCTCTGGGCCGGCACCATCGCGATGCTGGTGCTGCCGCGCCTGCTGGGCGTGATGGCCGTGGTCATGAAAGACGAGCAACGCTTTTATGGCGGCACGCCCAAGCTGGTCAAGAGCGCCTTCATCGAGTTCGGCCTGTCGGCCATGCAGGCACCGCTGCGCATGGTGGCGCATTCGATCTTCGTCGTGGCCGCGCTCACCGGCTTGAAGCTGGAGTGGAAGTCGCCCCCGCGCGAGGCCACCGATGTGAGCTGGAAGGAAGCCCGGCAAAGCTTTGCCAAGCCCGGCTTGAGCGTGCTGGCGATCGCCGCCGTGCTGGCCCTGGTGCACCCGCCCGCCCTGCTGTGGCTGCTGCCCGTGGGCGTGCCACTGCTGCTGGCCATTCCCTTCACGGTGATGACCAGCCGCACGGCTTTGGGCGAGAAGGTTCGCCAGTCTGAACTGCTGCTGGTGCCCGAAGAATCGTGGACGCCCTCGGTGCTGCGCCGCGCCTGGAACTACGCAGCGCAACCCGCCCAGCCCTTGGGCTGGAACGAGGTGCTGGACAATCCCCGCCTGTGCGCGGTGGTGAGCGGGGCCATGGGTTCGCGCCGCACCTCGCAAGGCCTGCGTGGCCACGCACGCCGTGCGCGCATTGAGCAACTGGCCACCCAGGGCGCCAAACCCACGCCCGCCGAGGTCATGCGCTTCCTGAGCGAGCCGGGCACCTTGCAGCAACTGCGGGCGGCGGTGCTGTTCCCCAGCCACCACGAGCGCCACGCCACCTCACACGCCTGATCGTTGTTGGTGAGCCGGGCTCAGCGAGGCCGGCGCAGCATCGGGAAGATGGGCGGCGAACTGCCCACCTGCAACCGCGCCAGCACCTCGAAGCCGTGCCGCTCGTACAGCGGCACATTGCGTGGGTTGGTCGATTCCAGGTAGGCCAGTTGGCCGTCGCGGTCGCACGCGGTCAGCGCGTGCTTCATCAGGGCCGCACCATGGCCCTGGTTCTGCCAGGCCGGGTCCACCCCAATCAAGGGCAGGTACCAATGCGGCTCCTTGGGGTGATGCAGCCCCATCTGTTCCAGCAGCGGGAAGACATCGTTCTCGGCCTGCGTGGACACGGTGCTTTCCACGATATCGGTCACGCCCTCGTCGTCCATCTCGGCGCCGGGCGGCAGCCACAGCGCCGCCCCCGCGAAGTCGGGCGCCACGTAGGCACTGCCCAGGGCAAACGCCCGCCCGCCAAACGCCTTGACGAAGGGCGGGAAATTGCGCAGGTATTGCTGCGGATCGGGCCAGGTCCAGCGCACGGCGGGGTCGGTGCTGAAAGCGAGCACGAGGGCACTGATGACGGCGGATTCGTCCGCGGCCGTGGCGGTTCTGATCATGGTGCTGGTATCCGTCCTGGATGAATGGGCTGAATGGGCCATCGCCCCTTTTTCGGTCATCATGCCAGCCATGACCGCACCGCACCCCATCCCCGGCTGGTACGGCAAGCTGCCCACCCTGGGCGACTTCGCCTCTCGCCGGCTCGAACCCGGCTTCATCACCCCCTGGGACGCCTGGCTGGCCGAAGGCATCGCCGGGCTGCGCGCCCAGGCGGAAGACGCCTGGCTGGCGCACTACCTGGCCAGCCCGGTCTGGCGCTTCGTGCTGATGCCTGGCGTGATCGGCCTGGACACCGCCATGGCCGGTGTGCTGATGCCTTCGGTCGACCGCGTGGGGCGCTACTTTCCGCTGACGCTGGCCGCGCCCTTGGGCACCGTGCCGCAGTCCATGGCCCAGGTCGATGACCTGCAGGCCTGGCTGCACCAGCTTGACGACACCGCCGCCGACGCCCTGCATGAGGACTGGAGCGTGGACCAGCTCGAAGCAGAGCTGGAGCGCCTGCCCATGAACACGCCGCACAGCGCGCCTTGCGCGGCACTGAGCGCCCTGGGCGAGGTGATCCAAGGCCGGCAGCCGCACGCCACCTTGCCCCTGCCCAGCCGCCACCACCTGAGCATCTTGCTGGAGCTCAGCGCCGCCACGCAATGGCAAACCGCCGCGCAGGGCCTGGCCTTCTGGTGGGCCGAATCGGCAGAGGGTGCACCGCGCAGCCTGGTTTCGCGTGGTTTGCCACGGGGCGACGGATTTGCCGCCCTGCTGGGCAGCGCCGCCGCCTAGAATCACCGCACGCATCACCAGCCAGAGGTCTTCAGCAGCGCATGAGCGATCACCCCGACGACGACCGCACTGTCATCAAGCCGGTCAACCGCACGCAGCCAATGCCCGCCGCCGCGCCCACGCCAGCCCAGGACGACCACGGCAATGCGCTGCCGGTCGGCACCTACCTGGGCGAGTTCGAGATCACGAGCATGCTGGGCGAGGGTGGCTTCGGCATCGTCTACATGGCCTGGGACCACTCGCTGGAACGCCGCGTGGCACTCAAGGAGTACATGCCCTCGGCCCTGGCCGCGCGCAGTGGCGGCACGCAGGTGTCCGTCAAGTCCGAACGCCACCGCGACACCTTTGAAGCGGGCCTGAAGAGCTTCGTGAACGAGGCCAAGCTGCTGGCCCAGTTCGACCACGCCTCGCTGGTGAAGGTGTACCGCTTCTGGGAAGCCAATGGCACGGCCTACATGATCATGCCCTTCTACGAAGGCCAGACGCTCAAGCAGGCCCTCAAGGACATGAACGGCCCGCCCGACGAGGCCTGGCTGATGGGCATGCTGGCCCCCTTGACCGAGGCGCTGGAGGTGATCCACGCCGAGCAGTGCTTTCACCGGGACATCGCGCCCGACAACGTCATCCTGCTGAAAGGCAGTGGCCGCCCGCTGCTGCTGGACTTTGGCGCCGCCCGCCGCGTGATCGGCGACATGACGCAGGCGCTGACGGTGATCCTGAAACCTGGCTACGCGCCGGTGGAGCAATACGCCGAAGTGCCCGGCATGAAGCAAGGCGGCTGGACCGACATCTACGCCTTGGCCGCGTCCATCCACTACGCCATCCTGGGCAAGACACCGCCCCCGGCCGTGGGCCGCTTGATGAGCGACAACTATGTGCCGTTGGCGCAGCAGGTGGCGGGCAAGTACAGCGAGCGTTTCCTCAACGCCATCGACCAGGCCCTGGTCGTCAAGCCGGAAGACCGCACGCAAAGCGTGGCCGAGTTGCGCGCCAACCTGGGCCTGGGCGGCGTGGATTTCAACCCCATGGTGACGCAGCCGGTGAAGCTGGCACCGCAGGGCGCTGCGACCACGGCCGCGCGCGCCAGCGCAGCCACGCCAGCGCCCACCAACGCCAAGGCCCCATCGCCCGGCACGGCACCGGCGCCCTCGCGCACGGGCCTGATGATCGGCGCTGGCGCCCTGGTCTTGGCTGGCCTGGGTGGTGCGGCCTTCTGGCTGTTGACACCCTCATCGGCACCGCCAGCGCCGGCGCCTCAGGTGGCGGCCGAGACCACCCCAGCCTCGACGGCCCCGGTGGCTGCACCACCGCCGGCCGTGGCGCCAGCGCCAGTTGCTCCGCCCGTGGCCGCAACCACCCCGGCCGTGGTCGAAGGCCCGTTCAGTGCCCTGCGCGAGTTCGACCGCATCCTGGCCGCGCAAACACCCGGCTTCACCGTGGAGGCCGCCCCCGCCAAGCCGCAGTTCCGCATTGGCCGGGACCGGCTGGCCTTCACCGTCAAGTCGGCGCGCGAGGGGCACGTCTATGTGCTGCTGCAAAGCACCGAGGGCGAGTTCATTCAGCTCTTTCCCAACAAGATGGCGCGCAACAACCGCATCAAGGCCGGCCAGACCTTGAACCTGCCGCAGGCCACCTGGCCCATGGACGTGGCGGGCCCGGCGGGCACCGACCACTTCCTGGTGATCGTCTCCAGCCAGCCGCGCAACTTCGACGCGGCGGGTTTGAAGAACGATGGCGGCTTTGGCATGTACCCCAAGCCCGACGCGGCCCTGGAGATCGCCAAGCAGTACACCGGCCCGGGCTCGGCTTTCGCGGGCATGGTTCAGTGCCAGGGCGGCCCAGGCTGCGATGACGAGTACGGCGCGGCCAAGTTCTCGTCCGACGAGGTGCAGTGAGCGCCCCGGCTTGAGGGCGCTTGCTTACTTGCGGTAGTGGTCCAGCGTGGGCGGCGGCGTGTAGCCCAGCTCACGCGCCCGTGACTCGAACTGCGCGGCCAGCAAAGGCTGGTCCTGCCCCCGGTAGTACAAGGCCAGCTCGTAGCTGGCGATCCCGTTGCCCAAGGCCGAGGCGAACTGCATCCAACCTTCAAAACGATTGGTGTCGGTGCTCACGCCATCCTGGCCCTGACGGTACATCCGCGCGATCCGCGCGGCCGCGTCCTTGTCGCCCCAGGCGGCCTTGCGCAACTCGCGCAACAGGCTGTCGGGGCTCTCGGGTTTGGGGCTGAAGGCGCTTTTGAACAGGCGCACATCGTTGCGTTGCATGGCCTTGGCCGCGTCGGTCGCGCCTTCGCGCGCCACCTGGGCCGAACCCGCCAGTTTGCCGCCGGGAAAGCGCTTGAGGTATTCATCAGCACGCTTGACCACGTCGCCCGGCCAGTAGCTGTCTTCCACCTGCTTCCACAGGGTTTTTTCGTCGACGTTCTCGAACGCGACCTCGCCGCTGGGCGTGGCCGGCTTGAGGGCCAGGCGCGTGCGGATCTGCGTGTTCTCGGCGATGAAGGGAAACTGCGCCACGTTGCGGATGGCCTGGATGGGGTGGTTCAGCATGGTCTGCTGCACGTCCAGCTTGACCAGGCGGAACAGGTCGGAGAACGTGGTGTCGTCAGACGCCGACTGCATCACCTTGACCAAGGAGGCCGTGTAGAAAGTGTTCTGCGTTTCAACTGCCGGGGCAATGGCGGGTTTGCCGGCGCCGGTGGCAAAAGCGATCAAGCAGCCCAGCGGCGCCTCGACCTGGTTGAGCCCGCCTTCGGCGCGCAGCGAGGTGCGGCAGGCATCGATCACCACCATGCTCAGTCCCTTGGGGCGGTGCGGCAGGGCATCGACCAGGTCGCGCTTGAGCATCAAGCCATTGCCCAGCAAAGCGTCTTCCTTGCCGCTGGGGTTGGTGCCCGCGCCCAGCAGCAGGTTCTCGGCATCCACCTGCATCCCGTGGCCCGTGAAGTAGAACAGCACGGTGGCATCGGCGGGCGCGCCCTGCACGCGTTTGGCAAAAGCCTGCATGGCATCGCGCAACACCTTCACGTCCTTGTCGGTCACCACGGTGACTTCGAAGCCGCGTTTTTCAAGCACGCCCTGCACGTCGCGCAGGTTCTTGTGCACGGGGGGCAGGTCGAACGGCGAGGGATAGGCGCGGTTGCCCACCAGCAGCGCAAAACGCTTGGGCGCCTGGGCCGAAGCCGCTGCGGGGCTGGTGCCGCCATAGCCCTGCGCCAGGGTCACCGCGGGCAAGCCCAGGGCCAGCGGTAGGGTGATGACTTGGCGGCGGTTCACGGTTGATTTCACGGTCGGGCTCGGAGGTGATCGGACTTCAAACTGTATGCCATTGGCGCGCTGCCGTGTTCAACAATCATTGGCAACCCAAGGTGGCGTTGGGGGTACAGGTGGCGGGCATGCGGATGGACTCGGAGCCTTCGGTGGCGGGGCGGCCCGCGCCGACTTCGGCGATCACACCCGTGCGCAGTCGGGACGACACGTTCTCGGTGCGCACCGCTTCATCGAAGCGCGCCCGGCGCGACTCTTCGATCACGGCGGTCACCGCGCTCAAAGCGCCCACTTCTTGCGGCGTGGAGGGTACTCGACCGTTGTAATACACCTGGATCTCACTGGCCTTGCTGGTGCCGTCGTAGAACGGCACATTGCCCTCCGAGCCCCCCAGGTACACGGCCGACGAACCCGCGCCCGCGCCCTTGGGCCGCACGGTCAGGTAGCCGCCCAGGCTGTCGCCCACGTCCACCTGGATCCAGCTGCTGGTGGCCGGGGTGCCGAACTGGTTGATCACACTGGGTTGCTTGAGGACCAGGGTGAGCGCCGCCACCGAGCTTTCGATGCCCTGCGCGTTGATGTAGGGCAAGCGCGCGCGGATCTTGGTGCCGGCGTTGGTGGTCAGGCTGTTGGCCGTGAGCTTGACCGCATCGGCCTCGATGCCCGCCGAGCGGATCTGGTTCGAGTCCACCCGCACGAAGCTCAGCGGCAAGGTGCCCGAACCGCTGAAGCGCGCGGTGTTCGTGTCGCCCTCGGGTCCGCTGACGGCCTTCAGGTTGCCCGCGATCTCGTTGGTGGTGTGGTCGATGCGGATGGAGCCGCGGTTCACCGCTTGCAGGTCCAACGTGGAGCTGGCCGCCGTGGTGATCGTGCCGTTGGTCTGCAGGATGGCGGCGGCCGCTTCCTTGACCACCAGGCTGCCGGTGATCAGGCCGGGTCGGCCGCTCAACTCGCTGTCGTTGAAGGCGATGCCAGCGCCGGGCCCTCCGCCCGCCTGCAAGGTCAGCGTGCCGCCGCCCAGGTTGAGCGAGTCTTCCAGGGTCAGCACGCCGTCGGTGCTGATGTCGCCCCCCAGGCCCAGGTTGACCAGGCCCAGCCGCAGGTTGCCCGCGGTGTGCAGCGTGACGGTGGACGCCGCCAGGGACAACACGCCGGTGGTTGCCACCGGGTCGTTGTAGGTCTGCGCACCGGTGGTGCGCATGGCGCTGGCGTCGATCTGCGTGCTGCCAGGCGCATCGGTGGTCACGCTGGCCAAAGCCATGGTCGAACCCACATTGCCCTGGAAGCGCGTCAGGCCGGCGGTGTTCACCGTCAAGGCGTGGGCGCCATCCACCGTGGATTGAAAGTGGATCTGGCCCGTGCCGCTTTGCAGGGTGGTGTCCACACCCAAGGTCAAGGCGCCCGAATCGATGTTCACGGCGCCGGTGCTGGCGCCGATCACGAGCTGGGTGAAGCCACTGGTCTGGTCCAGCAGGGCCTGGCTGATCAGCAGGTCGCCCCCGCCACCCGCACCGGCCAGGCCGATGGTGCCGGCGCTCAAGGGCAGGATGTTCAGGATGCCTGAACCAGAGATCGGTCCGCCCGAGGTCAGCGTGTTGGCCACCAAGGTCAGGTTGGCACCACCGGTGACGCCCCCATCGAACTGCTGCGTGTTGCTGCTGAAGGTGGTGTCGCCGGTGGTGGTGACGGCGTCGCCGAAGTGCAGCGCACCGGTGGCGCGCACCTGGCTGGCGTTGATGGCAGTGGTACCGCCCGCGTTGGTGCTCAGGCTGGCCAGGGCGGTGGTGCCGCCCACGTCGCCATTGAAGGCGGTGGTGCCGGTGGTGTCGACCGTCAGGGCCCGCGCGCCATCCACGGTGGCGTTGAACGTCACGTTGCCCGAGGCGCTTTGCACTTTGGTGTCGCGCACCAGGGTCATCGCGTTGGCATCGATGGCGCCCGTGCCATCGGTGCGGCCAATGGTCTGCGAGGTGAAGCCGGTGACCCGGTTCAAGGTGGCTTGCGTGATCTGCAAGGCGCCCACGCCACCGGCCAGGCCAATGGTGGTGCCGGCCGCCGTGGGTTGCAGGGTCAGCTCGCCGCTGCCCGACAGGTCGCCGCCCAGGCTCAGGGTGTTGGTGGCCAGGGTAAGGTTGGCGCCACCGCTGGCGCCGCCCCCCAACGTGATCGACGGGGCGGTGAAGCTGACGTTGCCGCCATAGACCACGGCATCGCCAAAGCTCAAGGCCGTGGTCGCACTGGCCGAGCTGCCATTGAAGTGGGTGCTGCCCGCCGCGTCGGTGCTCAAGGTGGTCAGGCCGGTGACGTTGCCATTGAAGCTGGTGACGCCTGCGGTGTTGACCGTCAAGGCCTGGGCGCCATCGAGCGCGCCAAAGTTGATGGCCCCGGTGCCGCTTTGCACCGTGGTGTTGGCGCTCAAGGTGGAGGCGCCCACGTTGACCGTGCCCGTGCCATCGGTGCGGCCGATCACGCGCTGCGTGAAGCCCGAGACGGTGTTCAGGTTCACCTGCAGGGCGCCTGTGCCGCCGCTCAAGCCGATCGTGGTGCCCACGCTCTTGGGGGCGATGGCGAAGGTGCCGGCGCCCGAGCCCGTCACGGCCCCCACCACGCTGATGACGTCGGAGCTGAGGCTCAGGTTGTTGGCGCCGGTGATGTCGCCCGCGAAGTTCAGGGACGAACCATCGAAGACCGCATTGCCGCTGAGCACCTGCACATTGCCGCCATAGCTTTGCGCGCCGCTGGTGGTCAGGCCTTGGGCCCCGATGAAACGCACAGTGCCGGTGCCCGTCTTGTCCAAGCCGGTGAGGCCCGAGATCGTGCCGTTGAAATCGACCAGGCCCGGCGTGGCGATGGCGAGCGCATGGCTGGCGCCGATCAGGTTGGCCAGGCTCACGCTGTTGGCGCTCAAAGTGGTGTTGGCCGACAGGGTGACCGGATCGCCATACACCTGCGCGCCGGTGGTGGTCACCTGCGCGGGCAGAACAGTGGCGCCACCTGCGGTGGTGGTCAGGTTGCTCAGGGCCGCCGTGTTGCCCACGTTGCCGTGGAAGGTGGTGGTGCCGTTGTCGTTGATCACCAGGGCGTGCGTGCCGTTCACGGTGCCGTTGAAATCGACCGTGTTCGCGGTGACGGTGGTGTTGGCCCCCAGGGTGACCGCGCCGCCGTAGGACTGCGCGCCGGTGGTGCGGACGCTGCCGCCATTGAGGTTGGTGGCGCCCGATGTGCTCAGGCTGGCCAAAGCACCGGTGCCCCCAACAGCGCCGCCCAGCGTGGTCGTGCCCGAGGCGTTGATGGTCAGCGAATGGGTGCCGGGCGCATCATCGTTGACCGTGCCCGCGAAACCTATGTTGGTACCAGCGAGCGTGTTGTTGGTGCCCAGCCGCGTGTTGCCACCGTAGCTTTGGGCCCCTGTCGTCGTCACGCTGTCGCCATAAAGATAGGTCAGCCCCGAGCCGACATTGACCGACGCCACGTTCACCGCGCCGAGGAAGACGGTGCCGATGCTGGAGTTGGTATCCAGGGCAAATGGCCCTGTGAGCGCGCCACGGAAGCGAACAAAGGCGCCGCTGGATGTGAAGTTGCCTGCGGCGCCCAAGGTCACCGTGCCGAAGTAGTCCTGATAGCCAGCGCTGCTGACGCTGCCCTGGTCAAACTGCGTGGTCCCGCTCACGGAAACCACATCCAGCGTCTGGCTGCCGCCCACGGCCTGGCCAAAGCGGGCATTGCCGCTGACAGAAAGGGACAGGCTTCCCGCCGAGGCGCCATTGACAGTGCCATCGAAAACCACGGTCGTCCCTGCCAGGTTGACGCTGTTGTCCAGAATCACCGCATCACCATACGTTTGCGTGCCAGTGGTCGTGACCGATGCACCCAGACGCGTTGTACCACCAGCGTCGGTGGACAGCGACGTCAAGCCTGACGCCGATGCGTTGATACGGGTCACGCCGCTGGTGTTGAGGGTCAGACTGTGTGCGCCACTGATGGCTGACAGCACACTGATGTCCCCGGTGCCGCTGAGCAGGGTCAGGTTGGCCGGCAAGGCAAAGCTGTCGCCATTGGTGCCCAGCGTGACCGAGCCCGTGCCATCGGCACGACCGACAGTCACGCTGGAAAAGGTCGAGAACTGGGTGAAGGTGGCGTCTCCCACCACGAGTTCGCCGATGCCGCCAGTGGCCTTCACCACGGTGTTGCGCCCGGCTGTGTACGCGGCGATCTGGGCTGCGCCCGTGCCCGACACAGTGCCATTGACCACGAAAGAATCGGCCAGCAAACCCAGGTCATGCGTGCCCGCCGCCAGGTTACCGTTGAAGGTCAGCGCGGTGCCCGTGAAGGTCGCGTCGTTCAACAAAATGGTGGAGGCACCGTAGTACTGCGTCCCCGAGGTGGTCACGTTGTTTTCAACGTAGGTGTTGCCATTGACCGTCAGGCTGGCCAGGGGCGTGGTGCCGCCCACCGCGCCCATGAAGTAGGCGTAGTAAGAGAAGCTGCTGCTGGGCAGGTTGACCGTGAGGTGGTGCGACCCGTTCACCGTGCTGCCAAAGGTGGCGGTGGTGGCGTTCATGCTCACATCGGACGCCAAGGTGACCGCACCGTTGTAGCGCTGGAAGCCGCCGGTGAAGATGTTGGACGCAGCGATGCGAGTGGGGCCACCCAGCGTCAGGCTGTTCAATCGGCTGATGCCACCCACGTCGCCGTTCAGGCGAACGGTGCCGGTGGCCGTGGCCGCGTCGAGGTTGAAGAAGCCGTCAACGGTGGTGTCGATCTGGCCGAACACGATGTCGCCCGAGCCATTGCGCACGCGCAGGCTGCGGCTCAATGCGGTGCTGCCGGTCATGTTGCCGAAAGTGATGTTGCCGGTGCCGGCATCACGTCCCACAGTGACCGAGCCAAAGTTGGAGAACTTGTTGAGCAGGGCGCTGGTGACCTGGAAGGTGCCAGCGCCACCCGCCACACCGATCGTGGTACTGGCCAGGCGGCCGGCGATGCTGGCATTGCCCGCCCCCGTGCTGGCGATGGTGCCCGCGACGTTCATGGCATCCGCGAACACCGACATGTCATGGATGCCCGCGTTCACATTGCCCGTGGCGCTCAAGCTGCTGGCCGTGAACGTGGTGTCGCTTTCCAAGGTCACGGTGGGAGTGGTGTAGGTCTGCCCACCCGCGGTGGTGATGGCGCCCGCGTTGAGGTTGACCGAGCTGGCCGTCACGCCCAGGCTGCTCAAGGCCGTGCCGCTGCCCACGGCGCCATCGAAGCGCACATTGCCCGCTGCGGCGTTCACGGTCAGCGCCTGCGCGCCATCCACCGTGCCTTGAAAGCGCACATTGCCCGCCGAGCTGCTCACGCCCACGGCGCTGGCCAGGGTCACCGCGCCAGCGTAGTCCTGCGCGCCGGTGGTGCCCACGTTGGCGCCCAGCGTGGTCTTGCCTTGCAGGTTCAAGGCGGCCACGCCGCTGACCGCGGCCGTGGTCTTGATCGCATCGGCCGCCGCATTGCTGCTCTTGACCGTGAGGTCGTGCGTGGCACCGGTGACGCCCGCCAGGCTCACCTTGGCCGCCGTGGCATCCAGGGTGACATTGCTCGCCAGCGTGGTCATGCCGGTGTAGCTCTGGTCGCCCGTGGTGGTGACGTTGCCACCCAAGGTGGCCGCGCCCTGCACGCTGAGGGCGCGCAGGTTGCCGATGGTGCCGGTGGTCTTGATGGCATCGGCCGACACGTTGGCGCTCTTGAGCGTGAGGTCATGCGCCCCACCGCCATCCACGCTGGCCAGCGAGATCTTGCCGGGGCCGGCTTCCAGCGAGGTGGTGGCGGCCAGCGTCACCGCACCGCCGTAGGTCTGGTTGCCGGCGGTCTTGACCAGGCTGGTGTTGACCGTGACCGGGCCGTTCAGATCAACACTGTTCAAGGCGTTGGTCCCGCCGATCAGGTCGTTCAGGCTGATGGTGCCGGTGGTCTGCGCCTCCAGCGCAAAAGCGCCGTCCAGCTTGGCGAAACTGACCGCGCCACTGGCACTGCGAACCAAGGTTTTGGTCGGCAACACGAAGTTGCCAAAGCCGATCGTGTAGGCGTTGGCCGCGCTGCCCACCGCAATGCTCTGGTAGGTGCTGAACTTGTCGAGCAGCGCCTGGCTCAGCTGCAAAGTGCCGGGGGCCGCGGACAGGCCGCCAGCCACGCTGATGCTGCCGGTGTCGGACAGAGGCTCGAAGGTGGCATTGGCCGTGCCCGTGGCAGCGCCGCTCAAGGTGATGGTGTCCGCCCGCAAGCCGACGTTGTGGGTGCCGGAGGCCAGGCTGGTCAGGCTCAGGCTGCTGCCTTTGAGGTTGACGGGGGCGGCCAAGGTCATGGCGCTGTCGTAAGTCTGGCTGCCGGCGGTGGTGACGTCCCCACCCAGGGTGACCTTGCCCTGCACATTCAGCGCCGCCATGTTGGTGATGGCGCCGGTGGTCTTGACCGCATCGGCTGCCACGTTGCTGCTGACGACCGTCAGGTTGTGCGTGCCGCCGTCGACCGCCGCCAAGGTGACCTTGCCCGCGCCCGCGTTCAGTTGCACGTTGGCGCCGAGCGTGGTGGTGCCGGAGTAAGTCTGGTTGCCGGTGGTGGTGACGTCTGCGCCCAAGGTGGACTGGCCCTGCACGCTCAGCACCGCCGTGTTGGTGATGGCGCCCGTGGTCTTGATGGCATCGGCCGCCACGTTGCTGCTGGTGATCGTCAGGTTGTGCGTGCCGCCATCGACCGCCGCCAAGGTGACCTTGGCGGCGCCCGCGTTCAGCTGTGCGTTGGCGCCAAGCGTGGTGGTGCCGGAGTAAGTCTGGTTGCCGGTGGTGGTGACGTCTGCGCCCAGGGTGACCTTGCCCTGCACGCTCAGTGCCGCCGTGTTGGTGATGGCTCCCGTCGTCTTGACCGCATCGGCCGCCGTGTTGGTGCTGACCACCGTGAGGTTGTTCGTGCCACCGTCCACCGAAGTCAGAGACACCTTTGCGGCGCCTGCATCCAGTTGCACGGCCGCCGCCAGAGTCACCGGGCCGGTGTAGGTCTGGTTGCCCGTGGTGGTGACGTTGCCGCCCAATGTAGCCTTGCCCTGCACGCTCAGCACGACTGTGTTGCTGACCGTGCCGCTGGTCGAGATGGCGTTGGCCGCCGCGCTGGTGGTCAGCACCGTGAGGTTGTGTCCACCGCCATCGACCGAAGCCAGCGACACCTTGGAGGCCGCCGCGTCCAGCTGCGTGTTGCCGGCCAGCGTGGTGGTGCCGGTGTAGGTCTGGTCGCCGATCGTGGTGACGTTGCCGCCCAGCGTCGACTTGCCTTGCACGCTCAAGGCCGCCACGTTGGTGACCGTGCTGGTGGTCTTGATGGCATCGGCCGCCGTGTTGGTGCTGGCCAGGGTCAGGCCCTGCGCCACGCCGTTCACCGCCGCCCCCAGCGACAACTTGCCCGCGCCCGCGTTCAGTGTGACGGGCGTGAGCGCGCCCGTCAGGTTGATGCCGCCACTGGACAGCGTGCCATCCAGGGTCAAGCCATTGCGGGTGATCACGTCTGCCTTCAGGATGATCTGATCGCCCGCCGTCAGCTGCAGGCCGAAGTCGCCCGTGTTGGCCGAGGCATCGACGGCCGAAGACACGGTGATGGCCTTGTCCGCGCTCAGATGCACATTGGCCAGGTCGAGCTGCGCGACCACGGCCCCGGCGGTGATCTTGCTGACGCTGCCGGCGCCGCCCGCGTTGGCGCTGAAGGAAGCCGTCGTCAGGTCCAGGCCACCAGCGTCACCATTGATGTCGGGGCCCGCGGCCACGATCTCGATGTTCCTCGGGTCCAGCAGCAAGGTGCCTTTGGCGCCGCCAGCGCCACCGCGCAGGTCGGTCTGGCCACGGTAGTCCAGGGTCTCGCGGCCCGAGACCTCGGCCTGACCGCCATTGCCGCCCAGCGCACCACCGCGTGCGGAAATGCGGCCCAGGAAGCGCGTGTCGCCATCGGCCCAAGCGACCACCTGGCCGCCATCGCCCTGCACCGTGGCATCGGCTTTGATGCTCACGTCGCGGCCCACCAGGGTCTGGCTGGCGCGGCGGGTGCTGCCCTGCCCTTGAAAGTCGCCACCCACCTTGACACTGCCGCCACCGGCCGCCCCCGAAGCATCGATGCTCGCCTGCTCGAACAGGCCCACCCGGTCGCCCAGGATGCTGACCGAACCACCCCGCTCGCCGGCTTGCAGGCCCGACACGTCCACCTGGCCGGTGACAGACGTCACGCCACTGCCACCGCCATCGATGACCACGCGGCCTTGCCGGGTGCCCAAGCTGCGGGCTTGAACCACACCGCTCATGTTGAGCACCGTGTCGGCAAACTGGCCACGCGCGTCGGCCATCATTTCCACTGAGCCGCCGTTGGCTTCAATGCGGCCCAATTGGGCCAGGCGCGCATTGGCATCCTTGCCCTCGACTTCGAAGAACAAAAGGCCATCGCCTTCCACATCGACCAGCAGCTTGCTGGCCGCGGCCAGGCCCACGCGGCCGTTCTCAGCCAGGATCTGCCCGGTGTTGATGACCTGGCGGCCGGCCAGCACCACGAAGCCATCCTTGGCGGTGATGGTGCCGTCGTTGCGCACCACGCCCGCCAGCTCCCCGCGCCCATCGGTGGGGTTGGACGTCAGCAGGATGCGGTTGTTCAAAAAGTCGCCCAGCGACAAGCTCATCGTGGTCGCCACGATGCTGCCCACGTCCACACGCGCATGCTCGCCGAACACGATGCCGTTGGGGTTGATCAGGAACACCCGGCCGTTGGCCTGCAACTGGCCGAGGATGAAACTGGGGTCGTAACCAGTGACCTGCCCCAGGAACGCCGAAGTGCTGGTCGGTTGCTGGATGACCACCTTGTTGCCCAAGCCGATCGAGAAGCTGTCGTACTGGACGTAGGCCTTGTCGCTGGTCTGGTGGATGTTGAGCGTGTTGGCGTTGGGTTGCGTGGTGGTCACATTGCCGTAGACCACCGTGCCGGTTGACGGCAAAGCCGCCGTCTGGGCCGTGGCGCCTTCCGCCAGGATGAGCAAGGCGGCCGCCAGCGGCAAAGGCCGCAGGACAAAACACCCCCGTTGAGCGAGGCGACGGGTGCGGATCAAGGTGCTGCGTTTCATGGTCGTCTCTCGCTCAAAAATACTTGGTCATCACGGCATAGGCGCGGGGCATCTTCTTGGACGGATCGCTGGTGCCCACGCCGGTGAGCGGCCAGGCCAGGTTCAGGCGCAGCCCGAACGATTGCGACCGGTCCCAGATCGCGCCCACCCCGGCGCCCGTGAGCGTGGCGGTGTTGGCCGCCCCGGGCAAGGCGTTGAGCGAAGGCAGGCTGGGGTCGTGGCGGAAGGTGGCCCGGCCCGCGTCGTAAAAGGCGCTGAACACCATCTCGCGCGAGGCCCGGCCAAACCACGACTCAAAAGGCAGGAAGCGCAATTCGGCGGTGAGCAGATCGCCCTCGTCGCCCGTGGCCTCGCCTGGGGCAAATGCCCGCACGCCCGTGGGGCCACCCAGACTGAAACGCTCGGTGGTGTCCAGGTTCTGGAACGACCGTTGGCCCTTGTAGCGCACGTACAGCAACAGGCGGTTGCTCACCAGGTTTTGCAGGCGCGAATAACCGGCCGTCACTTTCTGGTAGCGCTTGGGCGTGTCGCTGGGGGTGAAGCCTTCCTGGTAGGTCAGATCGCCCTGCAGCACGCTCAGCTCGTAGGTGTTGACGCCGCCCGTCAGCATGTTGTCGCGGAAGTCGCCCACCAGCCCGACCTGGAAGTCGTCACTGCGCTTGCGCGTGGGCAGCCCGATCTCGCGGCGGTCCTCGAACTGCTTGTGCTCGAAGCTGGCCAGCGCGAACACATTCAGGTTGCGGGAGCGCACCAGCGGGTACAGGCCGAACACATTGGCCGCGGTGGCATCGCCATTCAAGCCCACGGGGAAATCTTCCTTGTCCAGCTCGTAGCGCACCTTGGAGGCCGAGGCGCCCAGCTTGAAGCCATCAGACCCCAAGGGCAGCACATAGCTGACCAAGCCAAAGGCCATGCCACCCGTGACTGTGCTCATGGCATTGAGCACGAGGCCATCGCCACGCCCCAGCGGGCTGGCGAAAGTGCCCACCACGTTGAGCCGGCCCGTGCCCGAGTAGCGCGAACCATGGCTGTCAAACTCGCCCTTGCCCGAAAAGCGCGCCTCGCTTTGCGGCGACACCACCAGCGAGGCCGTGCCCGGGTAACGCCCCGCCTTGACCTCGAAGCGGGCGCGGATGCCCTGCAGGTCATTGACCATGAACACCACGCGCTCGACATCGCGCACGCGCAGGATCTCACCGGGGCGCAGTCGGGCCAGGTAACGCTCGACTACCTCGCGCTGCACGATCATCTTGTCGGGCCACTGCAGCAAGACCTGGTCAAGCCGGCCCTCCATGACCGCGATGTGAACCACGCCGTCCTTGGGCGCTTGCTCGGGCAGGTAGGCGTGGCCCAGGTAATAGCCCAGCTCGCGCTGCATGTAGCGCGACACCGCGGCGGCGGCATCCACCATGTCTTCGTAACTGCGAGCCTTGCCCGCGTAGGGCGCGGTCAGCTTGGCCAGCACATCGCGCGGCACGTCGTTCAGGCCATCGACCTCGTAGGCCGCCACGTCCAGGGTGATGTCATCCGCGGGCTTGCCCAGCTCTTTGGGCACGGGCGCAGGCGTGGGCACCTCGGCCGCGCTCTCAAGGGGCGACACGGTGGCCTCACGGCCTTGCTGAAGCGTCTGCGCCGAAGGGATCACCCCGGGTGCGGGCTCCACGGGCACGGCCTGCGACCAGGCGGCCAAGGGCGACACGGACAGCACCAGGGCCAAGCCCCGCAAGAAAACGCTCGGCAAACGCACAGTTGAGATCCTTCAAAATGAGTGCGGGTACTGCTGACCGCCCTCGACTGGCGCCGCGAATCCAACCCAACGGCAGGTTATAACCGTCGCCACCCGTTTACGCACTCCCTAAGCCCTGGGGGTAGGAACACCCGACGTGAACCCCACATTCCCCTTGAAATTCGCGGCCAACCTGTCTTGGCTCTACACCGACCGCCCCTTCCTGGACCGCTTCCAGGCCGCCGCGGACGATGGCTTCCAGGGCGTGGAGTGCCTGTTCCCGCACGAACACCCCAAAAGCGAGATCCGGGCCCGCCTGCAGGACCTGGGCCTGGCGCTGGTGCTGTTCAACGGCGCACCCGGTGACTGGGCGGGCGGCGAGCGCGGCCTGGCTTGCATTGATGCCCGCGAGGCTGATTTCCAGGCCAGCGTGCAAGCCGCCTTGGCCTTGGCCCAAGACCTGGACTGCCCCCGCGTGCACGTGATGGCTGGCCTGTGCCCCGGCGCGCCCCAAGACCGCGCACGCGCGCTGGCCACGTACGAGCAGCGCCTGGCCTGGGCCGCCGAACAGGCCCGCCTGGCCGACCGCAACATCCTCATCGAACCCATCAACCCGCGTGACATGCCCGGCTACTTGCTCAACCACCAGGCCGATGCCCACGCCCTGGTGCAACGCATCAACTCGCCCCACCTGCAAGTGCAACTCGACCTGTACCACTGCCAGATCGTGGATGGAGACATCACCACGCAATTGCGCCAGGCCCTGCCCACCGGCCGGGTCGGCCACCTGCAGATCGCCGGCGTGCCCGACCGGAGCGAGCCCGATGCCGGCGAACTGCACTACCCTCACGTCTTCGCCGAACTGCGTGCCCTGCAATGGCCTGGCTGGATCGGCTGCGAATACCGTCCGCGACAAAACGGCCCGAGCGGCACCTCCGCTGGACTGAACTGGCTGCGCGCCGCCACCGCCCCGACCGCATAAAAAAGGCCCCCAATGATCCCCAAGATCCCCGCCACCATCACCACCCGCGACGGCCTGGCCCTGGCCACCCGCCATTGGCCCTTGCCCGACAAAGTCGCCCCGCGCGGCGTCGCGTTGCTGGTGCATGGCCTGGGCGAGCACGCTGGCCGTTATGAGCACGTGGCCCACCACCTGAACAACTGGGGCTGGGCCGTGGTGGCCTATGACCACCGTGGCCACGGCAGATCACCCGGCGCCCAGGGCCGCCTCGCCCAGAGCGACGACCTGCTGCACGACCTGGCCTCGATGGTGGACACCGTGCGCGCCACCTACCCCGGCCAGCGCCTGCTGATGGTCGGGCACAGCCTGGGCGGCCTGGTCGCCGGGCGCTTTGTGGCTGCCCAGGCCCAACCGCCCGAGGCGGCTCCCTGGGCCCGGCCGGTGGATTTGCTGGTCATGTCATCCCCGGCGCTCGACCCGGGCCTGAGCTGGTTCCAGAAGGCCCTGCTGGCCACCTTTGGCAAGCTGACGCCCGACCTGGCCGTGCCCAACGGCCTCAAGCCCGAGTGGGTGTGCAGCGACCCGGCCGTCGTCAAGGCCTACATCGCCGACCCGCTGGTGCACGACCGTGCCACCGGCCGCCTCAGCCATTTCATCGTCAACGCGGCCGAACAGGTCTTGCAGCGCGCCGCCCACTGGACCACGCCCACGCTGCTGATCTACGCCGGGGCCGACCGCTGCGTGCGGCCCGCCGGCAGCGCGCGCTTTGCCGCCGCCGCCCCGCATGCCGTGCTCACCACGCACGCCTACGCGCGCATGGCGCACGAAATCTTCAACGAGCCCGACCAGGCGCAGGTCTTCGCCGACCTCGCTCGCTGGCTCGACACCTTCGAACCCGAACCCCAATAAAGAGAACATCCCATGGCGATCAAAGCCACCATCTACAAGGCCCAGCTCCAACTGGCCAACATGGACCGCAACGTCTATGCCGACCCGGCCCTGACGATCGCGCGTCACCCCTCCGAGGCCGACGAACGCATGATGATCCGCGTGCTGGCCCTGGCCCTGGGCTGGCCTGCCAACACGCAGGAAGGCACCATCGAGCTGGCCAAGGACATGTGGGACACCGACGAGCCCGCCTTGTGGCAAAAGAACTACTCCGGCGAGATCCTGCACTGGGTGGACGTGGGCCAGCCCGACGACAAGCGCCTGATGAAGGCCAGCGGCCGCGCCCACCAGGTCAGCCTGTGGGTGTTCCAGAGCAGCACCAAGGTGTGGTGGGATGGCATCGCCACCAAGCTGACCCGCGCGCGCAACCTGACCGTGTGGCAGGTGCCCTCCGAGCAAAGCCAGGCGCTGGCCAAGCTGGCGCAGCGCACCATGCAATTGCAGATCACCGTGCAAGACGGCACCATTTGGGTCAACGATGGCCAGGAGACGATTGAGGTCACGCCCATCAAGCTGATGGGGCCACAGGAATAAGCTTCCATCTTGATATAACCTGTGTCCGCAATTCTCAAAAACAGCACCACCACCAACCAGGCGGAGAACCATGCCCACTGACCTCCACATCAGCCCAGTCGTCCGCCTTGCCAACGCCAGCTTGCGGTTTGCCACGGTGATGCTCGCTGGCACCGTGCTCACCTCGCAGGCCCAGGCCGTGGGGCGCCCGGACCGCGATCCAATGTGCAAGACGCAAGACGAGCTGGTCGCCTGCACTGGGCAAGGGGCTGTCAAAGGAACCGTGGAGCGCGACAGCGTGGCCTTCAAGGGGATCCCCTATGCCCAGGCCCCGGTGGGCCCACTGCGCTGGCAAGCGCCAGTCCCTCCCATGCCCTGGACAGGGCTGCGTGACGGATCCCAGTTCGGCCCGGTGTGCCCGCAGTTGGTGGGCAGTGAAGTGGTCGGCGATGAAAACTGCCTGACCCTCAATGTGTGGAAGCCCAAGGCGGGCCCGCGCCAACCCAAGCCGGTGATGGTGTTTTTCACCGGGGGCGGCAACCATTCCTTCTCCGGCCAGGGCACCGCCGGCTTCGGCGGCGTCCAGTACAACGGCGAGAAGCTGAACGCCGAGGGCGTGGTGTACGTCAGCTTCAACTACCGGCTGGGCGCATTGGGTTTTCTGGCCCACCCCGCCTTGAGCGCGGAACAGCCTCGGGGCATCTCTGGCAACTACGGCAGCCTGGACCAGATCGCCATGCTGCGCTGGGTGCGGGACAACATCGCCGCGTTCGGCGGTGATCCGCGCCGCGTCATGGTGTTTGGCACCTCGGCGGGCGGCGGCAACATCTGTGCGCTGATGACGGCGCCGGCCGCCAAGGGCCTTTTCCAGCGCGCGGCCATGCAATCCAGCGTGCCCACCGGATGCGAGTTACCCACCCTGGCCCAGGCCCAGGCGGGCACCGGCGCCCGAGTGGCGCAAGCGCTCGGCTGCAGCGCCAGCACGACCTCCGCTTGTTTGCGCAGCAAGACCGCGGCCGACGTGGTCCGGGCCGTGCCAGGCACCTTTGGCGTGCTGCCGCGTTTGTACGGTCCCAATGTGGACGGGCACGTCTTCCCCGATCAACCCAACAAGGTCATCGCGCGCGGCGACCACGCGGCCATGCCCGTGATCATCGGCAGCAATGCGCAAGAGACCATGCAGTTCGTCGATTCGGTGGGCCCCATCACCGACGCGGCCTCCTATGAAGCGGCCATTGGGCGGGTCTTCGGCGAAGGCGCCACCCAGCGCATCCTCACCGCCTACCCCGCCACCAGCTACGCATCGCCACGGCGCGCCATGGTCCAGCTGACGACCGACGCCCTGTTCACCTGCCAGAGCCTCAGGGTGGCACGCTTGCTGTCGCGCCACCAGACAGCGCCGGTCTACCGCTACCTGTTCGCGCACCGGCTGGAGAACGACCCCGCGCTGAGCGCCCTGGAGTCCGTGCACACCCTCGAGCATGTATTCTTCTTCGCCTGGCAAGGCACTTACCAACCCAACGCATCGGATCTGGCCTTGCAGCAAGCCATGGTGCCCAGGTGGACCCGGCTGGCCCGCAACGGCCACTTGCCTCACGCTGGCAGCCTGGCCTGGCCACCAGCGTGGCCCGGCGATCGCTTCCTCTGGCTGGACGGCGGCCCTGAAGTGCGGGCGGGCGATGCCGGTGCGCACTGCCCGTTCTGGGACACCGTGCCGCTGCCCCAGCCTCATCTCTGACCCAGGGCCCCTCCATGGCAACCCAATCGCCGTTCTCGCGCAGTGTGTCCCGCCGAAGGCTCCTTCAGGGCTCGGCCCTGGCCTGGCTGACCACACCCTGGCCGGCGCTGGCCGCCGATCCCAAACCCGTGCTGCTGGGCATCGATGCCGAGTTCGGGCTGCTCAACAGCACCTCGGCCCAAGCTGTTGAGCTGGGCGTTCGGATCGCTGTTGACCAAATCAACGCCCAAGGCGGCGTGTTGGGCGGGCGCCCGCTGCAGATCGTCACCAAAGACCACCGCTCCATCCCGGCCCGCGGCATCCGCAACATCACCGAGCTGGCCGCCTTGCCAGACCTGGTGGCCGTGTTCGGCGGAAGATTCAGCCCCGTGGTGATCGAGGAGTTGCCCACCCTGAAGGCCGCCAAGGTGCCGTTCCTGGCGGTGTGGTCGGCCGCCGATGCCATCGTCGACAACGGCAGCACGCCCAATTACGCATTTCGCCTGTCTTTGCGCGACAGCCTGGCCATGCCATTCATGCTGGACAAGGTCCACGAGCGCAAACTGGACCGCGTCGGACTGCTGCTCACCAACACCTCGTGGGGCCGCAGCAACCTGGCGGCCGTTGAGAAATACGCCGCCGCCCACGCCACGCCCAAGGTGGTCGGAACCGCCTGGTACAACTGGCAGGAACGCAGCCTGATCGACAAGTACCTCAAGCTGCAGGAAGCCCGTGCCCAGGCCATCCTGCTGGTGGCCAATGACGACGAGGCCGCCGTGCTGGTCAACGAGATGGCCGCCCTGCCTGCCGACAAGCGGGTGCCGATCTACAGCCATTGGGGCATCACGGGTGGCAAGTTCTTCCAACAGGCCGGCGCTTCGCTCAAGCTGGTCGATTTCAACGTGATCCAGACTTTCAGCTTCTTCCAGGCCCACAAGCCCGCGCTCGCCAAATTCATGGCCACCGCGGCCAAATTCGGCGTCCAGCGGATCGAAGACATCGAAAGCCCGGTAGGCACCGCCCATGCCTATGACATGACCCACATCCTGGCCAAGGCGATCGGCCTGGCCGGCAGCACCGACCGCATGGCCATCCGCGACGCCCTTGAGAAAGTGCAGGTGCACGAGGGCCTGGTCAAACGCTATGCGCCGCCTTTCACCCCAAGCCGACACGAGGCGCTGGGTACCAGTGAACTGCGCATGGCCCGGTTCAACGATGCTGGCGTGATTGTCCCGTCCGACCAGTGAGATGAAACTTCTGGGCATGAGGTGGACGCGCTGGTTCCCAAGCAGCCTGGCGCACCGGTTCGCCCTGGTGGCGGCCGCGCTGGCGGCGGTGGCCTTGGTGGTCACCACCTTGGCGTCCTGGTGGTTGATCAACGAGCAGCACGATCAGGCCTTGAAGGCCCTGACCGCCAACGAACGGCAATTCCGAGCCGCCACCGTGGGCGCCGACCTGAACGCCTTGGCCAGCCGCATGACCGAGATCGCCGCCAGCACCATCCTGGCCACCGGCCTGGTTGACAGCATTGGGCGGGAGACCTACCTGGGGCCCTTCCTCGACAGCATCCGCCAGATCAACGGCATCCCGGTGCAAGTGATGTTCACCGACTTCCAGGGCAGCGAAATCGCCAGCAACTCGGGCGCCCAGTTTTCACCGGAACAGCTGGCTTGGCTGCGCACCAACCTGGAAACCGGGCATGCCCTGGCGCGGGTCTTTGCCTCGCCCCAGGGCAACGAACTGGTCGCCATCGAACCATTGATGTACCCCCGCACCACCTCGCCCGAAGGCGCGGTGTTCTACAAGGTGGACCTGCGCCACATCAAGGCCGGGCCCGACATGCGCCTGGTGTGGGACAACGGCCAAGCCCATCGCCAGGACGAACCGGACACGCTGGTGCCCAGCCCCAAGGTGTTCGAGCCCTTGCACCTTCGGCTCCAGAGCCAACATTCAGGCACCGACGCCGGCATGAAGCTGCAGGTACCTTACCTGCACATCTGGCTGATTTCCCTGACCTTGTTCAGCGCCGTGGTGCTGGCCGGCATGCTGCTCGCCCGGCTGCTCACCCTCGACCTTCAGCGCCTGGAAGCCTTTGCACGCCAGCAGTTTGGCGGCGGCTTGAGGACGGAACGCGCTCCCGAGGGCGACAGCCATGAAGTGGCCAGCCTGGCCCGGTCCATCAACGACATGCTGGACCGACTCCACGAGCAACACGCCGACCTGCTGAGCGAGCGCGAAAAACTGACGGCTCTGACCGAAGTGCTGCAGGCCGCTGACCGCAACAAAGACAACTTCCTGGCCATGCTGGGCCATGAATTGCGCAACCCCTTGTCACCCATCAGCGCAGGGGCCGAACTGCTGCGCCGCATCCCCGACACCGATCCCCGCGTGTTGCGCACCTGCGAGATGATCAGCCGCCAGGTCGGCCACATGACCAAGATCATCAATGACTTGCTGGACGTGTCGCGGGTCACCCGGGGCATGGTCACGCTCGAGAACACCGAACTCGACCTGGCCGAAGTGATCTCTGGCGCGGTCGAGCAGGTGCGGCCCTTGATGGAAGCCCGCCAACACCGCCTGACCGTGACGGTGGCGCCCGAGCCTCTGATGGTGATGGCCGACCGGGCCAGGTTGATCCAGGTGGTCAGCAACCTGCTGGCCAACGCTGCCAATTACACCAAGCCAGGCGGCCAGGTCTGGATCGAGGTGAGCGCCAGCCCCGACGAAGCCGTGATCAAGGTTCAGGACAACGGCGCCGGCATTGCCCCCGACCTGATGCCGCAAATTTTCGATTTGTTCACGCAAGGCAAGCGGGCGTCCGACCGGCGCGAAGGCGGCCTGGGGCTGGGCCTGGCTCTGGTCAAGCACCTGGTGGCCCTGCATGGCGGCACCGTGGCCGCCGCCAGTCTGGGCACCGGCCAAGGCGCCACCTTCACCGTTCGCCTGCCGCGGCTGGCCACATCGCACCTCGCTGCCGCCACCGCAGCGCCAGTCGCCATGACCACCGCGGGCAAGCTGCGCGTCTTGGTGGTCGATGACAATGTGGACGCCGCGCACAGCCTGGCCCAGGTGCTCACCCTGGAAGGGCACAGCGTGGAGGTCTGCCACGATGGCCCTTCCGCGCTGGCCCTGGCCCGCACGTCATCGTTCGATGCCTTCGTGCTGGACATTGGCCTGCCGGGCATGGCCGGCACCGAACTGGCGCGCCGGCTGCGAAGCCTGCCCACGGGCCAGGATGCCCTGCTCATCGCACTCACCGGGTATGGCCAGTTGTCCGATCGCCAAAAATCAGCCGAGGCGAGCTTCGATCACCACCTGGTCAAACCAGCCGACTGCGATGCCTTGCAGCGCCTGCTGAACGACTGGGCCCGCGCCCACCCGACCTGAAGCCGCCGCTCAAGCAGGCTCTCGCAACTCGCGCCGCAAGATCTTGCCCACGGGCGTCTTGGGCAGCTCGCCACGGAAATCCACCACCTTGGGCCGCTTGTAGCCGGTCAGGTGCTGGGCGCAGTAGTCGCGCACCTGCTGCTCGGTCACTGCCGGGTTCTGGCGCACGATGACCAGCTTCACCGCCTCGCCCGAATGCTCGTCGGGCATGCCCACCGCCGCGCATTCCAAAATGCCCGGCATCTGGGTGACCACGTCCTCCACCTCGTTGGGGTACACGTTGAAGCCCGACACCAGAATCATGTCCTTCTTGCGATCGACGATCTTGACGTAGCCACGGTCGTCGATCGTGGCGATGTCGCCCGTGCGGAAAAAGCCATCGGCGGTCATCACCTTGGCGGTTTCGTCAGGCCGCTGCCAGTAGCCAGCCATCACCTGCGGGCCGCGCACCGCCAACTCGCCCGGCTGGCCCAAGGGCACCTCACGGCCCGCGTCGTCCAGCACGCACACCTCGGTCGATGGCAGGGGCAGCCCGATGGAGCCCGAGTAGCCCGTGCTGGTCACCGGGTTGCACGTCACCGACGGCGAGGTCTCGGACAAGCCATAGCCCTCGAACACCGCGCAACCCGTCTTCTCTTTCCACAGCTTGGCTGTGGCCTGCTGCACCGCCATGCCACCGCCCACCGACAAGCGCAGGTGGCTCCAGTCGACCTTGTGGAAATCGGGGTGGCGGGCCAGCGCGCCAAACAAGGTGTTGACCGCCGGGAAGCTGTGGAAGCGGTGCCTGGACAGCTCCTTCAAGGTGGCCGCCAGGTCGCGCGGATTGGGGATCAGGATGTTGCAGGTGCCCAGGCGCAGGCCCACCATCATGCTCACCGTGAACCCGAAGATGTGGTACAGCGGCAAGGCGCACACGGTGGTGGGTTGCTCGCCATCCGGCACTTGCTTCCACATGGGCGCGTTCCAGGCTTCTGACTGCAGCAGATTGGCGATGATGTTGCGGTGCAGCAGCATGGCGCCCTTGCTCACGCCCGTGGTGCCGCCGGTGTATTGCAGCACCGCGATGTCATCCGGGCCCGGCCGGGCCGGTTGGTAAGCCCGCCCGCGCCCCTTCGCCAAGGCGGCATTGAAGCGCACGCCGCCGGGCAAGGAAAAGTGCGGCACCAGCTTGCGCACGCGGCGCACCACATGGTTCACCAGGCTGCCCTTGAGCAGGCCCAGCAAATCGCCCATGCTGGCCAGCACCACGTGCTTGACCGGCGTTTGCGCAATCACCGCCTGCAAGGTGGCGGCAAAGTTCTCGATGATGACGATGGCCTGGCTGCCGGAGTCCGTGAGTTGGTGCTCCAGCTCGCGCGGCGTGTACAGCGGGTTGACGTTGACGACCACGAACCCGGCCCGCAAGATGGCCGTGACCACCACGGGATACTGCGGCACATTGGGCATCATCACTGCCACCCGGGCACCCGCAGGCAAGCCCAGGCCCTGCAGGTAGGCGGCAAAGGCCTGCGAAAGCCGGTCGATCTGGGCGAAGGTCCAGGTCTGGCCCATGAACTTGTAGGCGGCCTTGTCGCGGTGAGCGGCAAAACCCTCGTCCATCAGTTCCACCAGCGATCGGTACACCGACGGGTCGATCTCGTGCGGCACACCGCTGGGGTAGTGCCTGAGCCAGATTTTGTCCATGGCGGCGGAAGCTTCCTCGTGACCTTTTGTTCTGGTCACATTCTTCTACGGAACTCCCACCCCCCGACTCAGGGGATGCCCCCGATCACATGGCCATGCCAAGCCTTGTTTTCAGGACACCTCCATCAAGCCAGCACGGCGGCCATGGCCTCGGCCACGCGGTCCACATTGCCCGCGTTCAGGCCAGCCACGCACATGCGGCCCGAGCGCAGCACGTACACACCATGCACCTCGCGCAGGGTGTCGGCCTGCTGGGCGCTCAGCCCGGTGTAGCTGAACATGCCGCGCTGATCCAGGAAATACTGGAAGTCGCGGCCTGGCAAGCGGCTCACCAAGCCCGCATGCAAGCGCTGGCGCATGGCCTGGATGCGGGTGCGCATGGCGCCCAGCTCGTCCGACCACACCTGGCGCAAGGCTGGTGTTTGCAGCACGCGCGCCACGATCTGGCTGCCATGCGTGGGCGGGCTGGAATAGTTGCGGCGCACCGCCGACATCAACTGGCCCAGCACCGTGTCGGCCTGCGCCTTGTCGGGGCAGACCACGCTCAGGCCGCCCACGCGCTCGCCGTACAGCGAAAAACTCTTGGAAAAGGAGTTGGCCACGAAAAAGCTCACGCCCGCATCGGCCAGGGCACGGATGGCTTGGGCGTCTTCATCGATGCCATCGCCAAAGCCCTGGTAGGCGATGTCCAGGTAAGGCAGCAGCTGGCGGCTTTTCAGCACCGGGATCAACTGAGCCCATTGCGCCGCGCTCAAATCGACGCCAGTAGGGTTGTGGCAGCAAGCGTGCATCAACACGATGCTGTGAGCAGGCAGGCCGCTGATCGTGGCCAGCATGCTGTCGAAGCTCAAGCCGCCCGTGGCCGCGTCGTAATACGGGTAGGTGTTGACCTTGAAGCCGGCTCCTTCGAACATGGCGCGGTGGTTGTCCCACGTGGGGTCGCTGACCCACACCTGCGAATCCGGAAAGTAACGCTTGAGGAAATCGCCGCCTACCTTCAAACCGCCCGAGCCGCCGATGGTTTGCAAAGTGGCGATGCGGCCGCTTTTGACGGCTTCGTGGTCAGCCCCGAACAGCAGGTGTTGCACGGCCTCGCGGTAATTGCTGGCGCCCACCATCGGCAGGTAGGGCTTGGGGCCCACCGCGGCCAGCATGGCGCTTTCGGCCTCGCGCACGGCGGCCATCACGGGCAGCTTGCCGGCATCGTCAAAGTAAATGCCGATGCTGAGGTTGATCTTGTCGGTGCGCGGGTCTTTCTGGAAGTCCTCGTTCAGCGTGAGGATGGGGTCGCCTGGGTAGGCGTCAACGTGTTGGAACATGTCAGGCAACTTTCAAATCAACCGAGTGCTTTTTCAATGTCGGCGCGCAGGCTCTTGGGGGTGTCGGTGGGCGCGTAACGGCCCAGCACCGTGCCTTCGCGGTTCACCAAGAACTTGGTGAAGTTCCACTTGATGGCCTTGGTGCCCAGGATGCCCGGCGCCTCTTTCACCAGGTATTGGTACAGCGGGTGAGCCTCGGCGCCATTGACCTCGATCTTGGCCATCATCGGGAAGCTGACGCCGTAGTTGAGCTGGCAGAACGAGGCGATCTCTGCGTCGGCACCAGGGTCTTGTCCGCCAAACTGGTTGCACGGAAAACCCAGCACCGTCAAACCTTTGTCTGCATAGTCTTTCCACAGTTGTTCCAGGCCTTCGAACTGTGGCGTAAAACCACACTTGCTGGCAGTGTTGACGATCAGCAGCACACGGCCGCGATACTGCTCCAGCTTGACGGGGACACCGTCCGTGGAAAGCGCATCAAATTCGTAAATCGATTGGGTCATGATGGCCAAGAACTTTCTCAAAGTACCTACACATGAAGCGCCCATTCTGACATCATGAGTTCCTAGCTGTATCCCTTTGCTCGCCAGAGACAGGTGAGTATCCGCACCCCCGGTGCCGAGAGGAAAACGCCATGCCCCAAAACACCATTGAGGCCGACCTGCCAGTCACGACTGAGCAAGGTCTGCCCATGAGACAAATCCAGGCCGCTTTGCAACGCGCCCAAGCCACCAACCAAGAACTGGCCTTGCTGGCCGACCGGGTCAGTGACGCAGTGATGATCTGCGATGCGCAACGTTGCATACGGTGGGTCAATCCCAGCTTCTCCAGGCTGACCGGTTTTTCCTTGTCGGAAAGCCTGGACCAGCAGCCGGAAGAGCTGCTCAGCGGCCCCCACACCGAGGCAGCCCTGATCACCCGGATCAACCAGACGCTGGCGCAAGGCCACGCCGTTGAAAACCTCGAGATCTGCCACCACCGCAAGGACGGCGAGCCCTTCTGGGTGGCGCGTACCGTGCACCCCTTGCCCGACGCCGATGGCCAGGTCACCCGCTACATCGAACTGATGCGCGATGTCAGCGCCCAGCGCCGCGCCGAGGCCGAACACACGCGCCGCCTGCAGGCCGAGCTGACGCTGGTGGCCAAGGCCGACTTCCTGGCACGCATGGGGCACAGCATGCGCTCGCCCCTGAACGCCATCATGGGCTTCTCCCAGCTTCTGGACATGCAGGACCAGACGGGCATGCCCGAGACCCTGCAACGCCAGCTGGGCCACATCCGCACGGCAGGCCAACAGCTGCTCAGCCTGCTGGACCAGGCCCTGGAGTTCGCCCGCCTGGATGAACCCTCGGTCACCCTGCGGCCCCAGCGCCTGGCCATGACCGGCCTGCTGCGCGAGGTTTGCTCGGCGCAAGAGACTTTGGCCAGGGCGCACAACGTCACGGTCGTGGTCGATTGCGCACCGCACACCGTTTGGGCCGACCCGCAGCCCACCAAAGACATCCTGGTGCAGCTGCTGAACAATGCGATCCGCGTGAGCCCCTCAGGCTCCACGGTGTGGTTGCGGGCACGTGAAGTGACCGAAGAGCGCATGGGCATTGTCGAAGTGCGCGACCAAGGCGCCGGCATCGACCAAAGCGACCTGCCCAAACTCTTCCACCCTTTTACCCGCCTGGACCGCGCCACCGAAGCCGACAGCGGCGAAGGCCACGGCCTGGGCCTGGCGGTGGCCCAGCGCATGGCTGCGCTGATGCATGGACGCATCGAGGTGCACAGCACCTTGGGCGAGGGCAGCGTGTTTGGCCTGAAGCTGCCGCTGGCCGAGCGCACGCACACCGCCACGCCCACCAGCGCCCGTCCGTCCGAGCCTTTGGTGATGCTGCCGCCACTGCGCGTGGTGCACATCGAGGACAACGCGCTGAACCGCAGCTTGGTCGAGGCGCTGTTCGCCACTTACCCGCAAGTGCGTTTGTTGTCGGCTGACACGGCGGCCGATGGTCTGGCGTGTATTGAATCCATGCAGCCGGACGTGGCCTTGGTGGACATCAATCTGCCGGATGGCAGTGGTTTGGACCTGTGCCGCCAGTTGCGGGCCAAGGCGGCGTTCAAGAAGCTGCCTTTGATTGCGCTGAGCGGTGATGCTTTGCCGGATCACATTGCGCGGGCGCTGCAGGCGGGGTTCAACCAGTATTTGGTGAAGCCTTTGCAGATCAACCGGCTGCTGACAATTTTGGCTGCGCTGCCGAGTACGCAGGCGGCGCCACCGTTGAACTCCTGAATCGGGGAGCGCGGGGCGAGGGCTGGGCGGGTATCCGTCAGGGCTTCATGTTGGTGGTCCCGCTTTTCAAGCGGGACTGCCTTGCGGTGCTCGCAGCGAGGTGGTGTCGCCGAAACTCTCTTCGCGCCTTTCAGGCGCTGCGTTCAAACATCGGCGACAAGTCAGTTGACGATGCGCGCTTCGCGCACCCACCTCGCCGCTCCGCTCCTCAGCACCAACAAGGCGCCCCGCCGGATACACCCACCCAGCCCTTGTTTCGCCCCGCTGGTGGTGTGGCACGGCCCATTCGTGCTGCGCCACCAGCGGGGTGGATCAGGGATTCGGCGGAGGCGGGCGGGGCGACTTCGGGGGCGTCGAGGCGCACAGGCCATGGCGGGTTGCCCCTCGCACCGCGAGGGGTCGGCGAGGACTGTTTGAGCGCGTAGCGCGAGTTCCGCAGCCGCCCGCCGTGGCCGAGCACCGAGAGCAGTCCGCCGCGCAGCGGTGGACCGCCACCATAGGAGCCCTGTCCGCCTCCGCTGAATCCCCCACCCCGCGCTGCCCGGACAAAGCAAGCTCAGTTGGCCCCCAACCGCTCCGCCGTCCACCGCAGCAAATCCAGCCACATCTGCCGAATCTCGGCCTCTTGCGGCGTGCGAATGGCACTCGGCAATTCGATCGTCACCACCGGCATCTTCTTGTGCACACCGCCATAGTTGCCCAAGCTGCCCGGAAAGATCCCCACTTGGTCCAGGTACAGGCGTCCCAGCTTCTGAGGCGGCGAAGTGGGCCCGTCAAAGTCCAGCACGCCATAAGGCGCGTGCACCGACACGATCAAGTCGGGCTTCCAACGCTCCATCTCGTCAAACAACCACTTCGACTCAGGCTCGGACAAGGGCTTGGGCCCAGGGTAACGGCGCGGGTCGTTCTTGGTCCGCTTGCTCCAGTACTGCGGCGCTTCCTTGTCCCAATTGGGCGTGGGGAAATTGCGGTTCAGATCGACCCCGCGGGCATTGGTGCGCCGGGGCGAGGCCAGCAGCATGCCGTCCGGGTTCACCAAAGGCACGAAACGCCAGTGGATGTTGGACGGCGTCTCCGTGGCCGCGCGGATCCAGTGCAACACCAGCGAGGTGGACGACAGCTCGTCGCCATGCACACCGCCAATCACCAGCACGCGCAGGTGCGCGTTGGGCGAGATGACGTCGCGCTGCATCAGCGAATGCCCCTGGACCGACTTCGAGCCATTGGTCTGCAATTGCGCCTGGGCGCACAAAGCCATCGGCACATTGGGCAGCCGGCCCGCGGCCTGCTGGCAAAAAGCCTGGGGCGTCTGGATCAGCGCCACAGGCTGGGCGGGAGGCGCCAACTTGGGCTTGTTGGGGGCGGCCTGCGCAGACAGCGCCACGGCCAGCATCGCGCCCACGAACACCAATGAGAAACGCAAATTCATCGGGCGAGGTTCTTCAGGGCCAGCTTGATGCCGTCGCTCACGGAGACATCGGCCGGCAGTTGTTTGAGTGTGGCCTGCGCTTCCTTGTCGGTGTAACCCAAGGCCAGCAGGGCCTGCAGGATGTCTGACTGCGCGTCGCTGACCATGGAAAAACCAGGCGCCGAGAGCGCCGGGGCCAGCCTGCCCTTGAGCTCGAGCAACAGGCGTTCGGCCGTCTTCTTGCCGATGCCGGGCACCTTGACCAGGCGACCCGCATCTTGCGCCGCCACGGCCTGCGCCAGCTCGTCGGTGCTCAGGCCCGACAGCAAGGCCAAGGCAATGCGCGGCCCCACGCCGCTGATCTTGGTCAACTCGCGGAAGGAGGCACGCTCGCCCGCGGTCAGAAAACCGTACAGCAGCTGGGCGTCTTCGCGCACCACGAACTGGGTGAGCAGCGTTACGCGCGCACCCAGTTCGGGCAGGTTGTAGAAGGTGCTCATCGGCACCTGCACTTCGTACCCCACGCCGTTGCAATCGACCAGCACGTGGGGCGGGGACTTCTCGGCGAGAAGCCCGGTCAGGCGGGAGATCATCGGCGGAACAGGCCCAATCGTTGCGCTTCAAGGGCGGCTTCAGCACGCGAAGACACGTTCAGCTTGCGGTAGATCTGCTTGACGTAGTCGGCGATGGTGTGGCGCGACAGGTTCAGTTGCACGCCGATCTCGGGCAGGGTGAAGCCCTTGGCCACGCGCAGCAGCACTTCGTTCTCGCGGTCGGTCAGCTGCACGTGAGGCGTCACCGAGTCGGCCTGGGAGATAGGCTGCTGGCTGGCCTGCGCGGTGAAATACTTGATCACGCGGCGGGCGATGGACGGCGACAGCGGCGGCTCACCCAGGCTGATACGGTGCAGTTGCTCGGCCAATTGCTCGCGCGATTGCTCTTTCAGCAAATAGCCAAAAGCACCAGCTTGCAGCGCGGGGAACAGATGCTCGTCATCGTCGTGGATGGTGACCACGACCGACTGCACGTCGGGTTGCTTCTCGCGCAGCGCCTGCACCACCTCGACGCCCGAGCCGTCGGGCAGCCCCAGGTCGCACAGGGCCACGTCAAAACGCACGGCGTTGACCAGCTCAAGCGCATCGTGGACACGGGCACTCTCGCTGATGTGGGCGCCCGGGAAGACTTGCAGCGCCAGCGTTTTCAACCAGGCGCGGATTTCGGGAAGATCTTCAAGCAACAGAATCTGCTTCATGGCCGTGGCCTCACATCAAGGTGTCGTGCCCAGGGGAGATCCCTGTGCACTGTCGGGGATGCTAGCAGTGCTAGCGGGCTGCGTGTGCTCTATGGCCACCTTCTGTTGCACGACGGCAATTTCCAGCGGCAAAGTGAGCCGAATGACGGTGCCAAAACCGGGGCCTGATTCAACCAGGCACTGCCCGCTGAGCTGTTTGGCCCGGTGCTTCATGCTGGTCATGCCATGGCCACGGTCCAGTCGGCCATCCAGCTCCATCGGGATGCCCTTGCCATTGTCCTGGATCACCAGCAAGAAGTCATGGTGCTCCAAGTGCACATCGGTGTGAATCACCACGTGCGAGGCCTGGCTGTGTTTGATGATGTTGCTGACGGCCTCGCGGATGATCCGCGTGGTCTGCACATAGGTGCGCGCCGACAGGGGCTCTTCCACCTCGTCGATGGAATTGCGCCATTCGATCTCGATGCCGGCCTGGCCCAGGCGCGAGACCACCTCGGCGCGCCAGTCGGCCAAGGCATCGGACAGCACCATGGGACGGCCCGTCAGGCCGCGCACCGACAGGCGCATTTCTTCCAGAGCCTCTCGGGCCAGGGTCGAGATGCGGTCGTTGTCGCTGGTGTGCACGATGGTCAGCAGCTTGGCGCCCAGGTCGTCGTGCAGGTCGGCGGCGATGCGCTTGCGTTCTTTCTCGGCGATCTGCTCCACACGCAACTCGGCGATCTGGTTGAAGTTGCGTTCAATCTCGCCGCTGATTTCCTGCACGCGCTTTTCCAACTGGTTACGCGCGCCTTCGGCCGTCTTCAAGGCGCCAGCGTAGACCTGGATCAGGCGCACCGCCACCACGGCGTACAGCACCGGCATCACGAAGTAGGTGACATGCACGCCCCAGACGCGCAGCAAGCCGTTCTGAAATGACAGCTCGATGCCCATCACGGCCGAAACCACGCCCAGCGCCACACTCATCAGCCAGAACTCGGGCTTGCGTGTGCGGCCGGAGTGCCACAGAAAGTAGCCAATGGCCGCGAACAGCTCCAGGGCGAACAACACATACCAAAGGCGGGCCACCAGGAACAGGCCATTCGCCCCCACCAGCCACAGGCTGATCGGCAACAACAGGCACTGCGCCCACAGCATGGCGTTGACCTGGCGGGTCAGGTCACGTGCCTTGCGGTTGCGCACGCCATGGCCTGAATAGCCCAGCAAGAACTTGATGGCGAAGGCGGTCATGGGCGCGAACATCATCGCGATCAGCACTTCGGTGGAGACGTTGGACACCGGCAACTCGTTGATCCACCAACGCCCCGTCATCAGCGACCAGCCAATGGTCAGCAAACCAAAGTAGGTGAGGTAACTGAGCTGGCGCACCCAAGCCAGGCCCAGTGCGAACAAACCCAGCACCACCAGGATGCCGGCGATGACCTGCGACACCGTGTTGGACCAGAACTCGTGGTCCTGGTGCATGCGCTGCATGTCCTGCAGGGTGCCCACGCGGACCTCGTCAAGGCCACCCGCGCGCTGGCGCGCCGTGACCCGGTCAATCGGGTACCCGGTCACCTTCAAATCAAGCTGGTTGGCGCCTGTGCGCAGAAGAAAGGACGGCAAAGGCACCACGTGGGATTGGTCGCAATTGCGCGCCACCGGCTCGACCATGCGGCCGCCCCGGTACAGCAACTGGCCATTGAGGTGAACCTCGACGTTGGAGCAGGCGCGCTCGATGTAGGCGGCCAGCAACTTGTCGGCGCTGGGCTGGATGGGCGTGTCGAAATAAACGCGGTACCAGATGCTGCCCTCGTAACCGGGGTGCGAGCGAGACCATTCATCGGGCAGCCCGACCGACTGGCCCACACGGTCGATGGGGTAATGCGCACTTGAACTGGCCACGGCCCAGGCATCGCGGAACAACAAGGTGGCCGCTCCGCCATCGGCCAGCGTGGGCTTGCTCAGGCGGATGGCCTCCTGGTTGAGCACCACCAAACCCCAACCCACCACCCAGGCCAACGCCAGGCCCAGCGTCAACAGCAGCCACTGCCCGGCCCGGCTCACCGGGATGATGGTGCCGGAGGGCGTTTCAAGCGCGGCTTGGGCCGACGCGTCCGATCGCGGCCGATTCAACAGGTTTTGCCACCAGCGTTGCAACATGAATGAAGTCAATTCCATGGCCAAAACTGCGCACCATGCGCAATGTCGGGCCCATTCTGCAAGATCCGTCACACTTTGATGCCCCGGTCAAGCGACAATTTGCGGGCTTTTTGTTCACCAACGAGTTCACCCTGGGCCTCTCATGACCTTGCGTCACCGATTCATCCCGCTCGACAACACCCGACTCGCCCATTTGTGCGGACCGCTGGACGAACACCTGCGCACCATCGAGGCCGCGCTGGGCGTGACCTTGGCCCGGCGCGGCGACCAGTTCCGCATCGACGGCCCCAAGGGGCGCCCTGAAGATGCTTTGGAATTGCTGGAGACCTTGTACGCCAAATCGGCCCGCCAGCTCAGCCCGGAGCAGGTGCAACTGGCGCTGGCCTCGGTCTTGGCCAAGCGACAGAAACTCGGGCGTGGCAAGCGCGGCGCCAAGGACGCGGACGTGCCCGGCCCGGACGACGAGCCCGACGAAGGCCCGGTGCTGAGCACTCGCCGCAGCGACCTGCAGGGCCGCACCACCAACCAGGTCGACTACCTGCGCCACATCATGGCCCATGACCTGACCTTTGGCATCGGGCCGGCCGGCACCGGCAAGACTTTCCTGGCCGTGGCCTGCGCCGTCGACGCGCTGGAACGAAGCATGGTCCAGCGCATCGTGCTGACCCGTCCGGCGGTGGAGGCCGGCGAGCGCCTGGGCTTCCTGCCCGGCGACCTGTCGCAAAAGGTCGACCCCTACCTGCGCCCCTTGTACGACGCACTCTACGACCTGATGGGCTTTGACCGCGTCACCAAGGCCTTTGAAAAAGGCCAGATCGAAGTGGCCCCCCTGGCCTTCATGCGCGGGCGCACGCTCAGCCACGCCTTCGTCATCCTGGACGAGGCCCAGAACACCACGCCCGAGCAGATGAAGATGTTTTTGACGCGCATCGGCTTTGGCACCAAGGCCGTGGTCACCGGCGACGTGAGCCAGATCGACCTGCCCAAGGGCGCGCGCAGTGGCCTGATCGAGGCCGAACGCATCTTGCGCAAGGTCACCGGCGTGGCCTTCACCCGATTCACCCCGCACGACATCGTGCGCCACCCGCTGGTCGGCCGCATCGTCCAAGCCTACGACCGCGACGCCCTGAACACGCCTCCTGCCGCATGAGCACTGCCAAACCAACCCTGAGCCTGAGCCTTCAATTCGCCGACAAGACCCACCGCGAGCACCTGCCGCGCCACAAGGTGGCCCGCTGGATCAAAGCCGCGCTGGCCGTGGATGGCCTGGATGGCGAGATCACCGTGCGCATCGTGGGCGAAGACGAAGGCCGATCGCTGAACCGCGACTTCCGCCAGAAGGACTACGCCACCAATGTGCTGACCTTCGACTACACGCAAGAGCCCGTGGTGACCGCCGACCTGGTGATCTGCGCGCCCGTGATCGAGCGTGAAGCCCAAGAGCAGAACAAGCCGCTGCAGGCGCACTACGCTCACATGCTGGTGCACGGCACCTTGCATGCGCAAGGCTTCGACCACGAGGTCGACGACGAGGCCGAAGCCATGGAAGCGCAAGAACGCCGCATCCTGGCCGAGCTGGGTTTTGCCGACCCCTATTAGCAAACAAACAAACGTTTGAATACCTGCAATCAGGGCAGGCCAAAAGCATCTAATCGCCAATGCGTGCATTACCGCACGGGCGCAGGCACGCCCAAACAGGGGGGTGTTGGGGGGCACCCCCTGACCGGGTCAGGCGTCGATCTTCAGAATCCATACATCGACCAAGCCAACCCCTTGAGGTCCCCGATGTCCAACCCCAAAGCCAAGATCTACACCCGCTACCAAGCCCTGAACAACATCACTGTTCAGGACATCCGGGACATGTTCAAGGTGTTTTGCCGCTACTACGACAACGTCTCGCTCGACCAGTTCGTGACCGACCTGGGCAAGAAGACCGGCGCCTTCGTCGTGCGCCGCCAGCGTGACGACGCCATCGTGGGTTTCTCGACCTTCGGCGTGTACCGCATGCAGGTCGATGGTCGCGAAATCAAAGGCGTTTTCAGCGGCGACACCGTGCTGGAAAAAGAACATTGGGGCAACCGCGCCATCAACGCCGCGTTCGTCAAGCGCGTGCTGTGGGAAGCCATCAAGAACCCGCTGACGCCGCAGTACTGGTTTTTGATCTCGAAGGGCTACAAGACCTTCTTGCTCTTGAGCCGCAACTTCCCCGAGTACTACCCGCACCCCACGCAAAAGAACGATCACCTCAAGCACATCGCCGAGACCTACTGCGAAACGCTGTTCCCCGGCAAGTTGGACAAGCAGTCCATGGTGCTGGACTTTGGTGACGGCTACAACTGCCTGAAGGGCGACGTGACCCCCATCACCCGCGAGTTGCGCCAGCAGGCCGACATCGCCTTCTTTGAGAAATGCAACCCGCAGTGGGAACGCGGCACCGAGCTGCCCTGCGTGGGCCGCGCCGACCTGAAGGCTTTCTTCCAGGTGATCATTCCGCAACTGTGGAAGGTGCTGGTCAAGCCCTCACGCGCCCGGCCCGAAACCGTGCGCCAGCGTGCAGGTGCAGCGTGGGCTGATTCGAGTTTTGGCAAGGCCGTGGCCCGCCACCGTGACGCCTTGTGGGGCTAATCTGACAAACTGACATTCAAAACTTCCCAATTCGAGGGTATCTCCCCCGCTGATCTGGAGGGTCGCGAGGGATTCCCCGAAAAAGACGCCGTAACGCGCCTGGTTAGATTCCTTGTGTGTACCGAAGAGTGCACATTTCAACCAACCATTGAACAAGGAAAAACATGAAAGTTCTGAACACCCAGGAAGTGTCCCAAGTCAGCGGCGGCGAAAGCATCATCGACGCGATCCACCGCGCCGAGTACAACTCTTACGGCGTCCCCCTGATCAACGCCGGCATCTTCGCGATCAATTTGTTCTCGACCACGAAGATCCCTTACGTGACCACCAAGCCCGCTCCCTGATGTTCTGACATCGGATTGCCTGCCCTGCAGGCAATGCCCTGGCGGGACAAAAAACCCGGCCAGGGCCTCTCAAGTATTCACAAAATCGGACAACTGTCCTACAGTACGAGCCTCCAAGCAGCAGTTTCCCCTCGACCTCCACTCAAGGAGCCAGGATGAACACACTGACACGGCGCTCGAATCTGGCGCGCAGCTTCTTGCTCGCATCGCTCCTGGCGGCGGCCAACGCGCCCGCACAAGCCAATCCTGTCACCACCCTGCAACTGGTCATCGGCGGTATTTCGCTGACGGCGGACCTGTTGGGCATCGGCGGCACCTTCGTCGACATCTTTGGCGCCCCCAACCTGGGCACCCAGTCGGACGACAGCCCGTTGTACACCTCGGGCAGCAGTTCGCCCTCGCTCACCATCTCGGCCACCGACACCACGTTTGATCTGCTGCTCAAGCAGACGAACAACATCAGCGAGTTCGAGGACGATCTGCCGGCGGTGCTTTCCGGCATCACCAAGGTCAGCAGCAAGAACGGTCAGACCGACGCATGGAGCTGGAAGGTCACACTGGAAGCCAACATCAACACCTTCTCGTTCAGCGAGGTCTCGGCCCAGGGGTTTGTGCAGCACCTGTTCGTGGTGCACCCGGACCTGGATGAATCTTCACAAGCCCCGGCGCTCAACTACGACCTGCTGGCCAAGCAGAACTCCGTGCTGTCTGCCCACAACCTGTCAGACAGTGACACGGACACGCAAACCCATGCCAACGGGCCGCACCAAGATGTTTTGAAGCCGGCCACGCTGGAGACCCGGTGGGTGACCTCGGACGAGTTCGATTACGTGAACGTGCGTTTGCACGCGGTTCACGCGGTGCCCGAGCCGCAGGCCATGCTGTTGCTGGCCGCGGGCGGACTGGTGGCCTGGCTCGCCCGGCGCAGAACCACGATCAGCTAGCCGCGGGCTGCACTCAAGCGATCACCAGCCCCCTCAGGAACCCCGTCGCGTCTTGATCTGCGTTACTCCTTGACACACATCAACCCCGGTCCGGTGTGGAACAGGTCTGATACCTGCGGACTCCGGAATATGCAGTCAAGGCATGGTGATGAAGAAAGCGACAGTGACCATTGCAGCAGTACTGGCCACGCTAACTGCGGGAACCTATCTGGCCGTCAGCACCAACGTCAAGATGACCCGCCAGCCACAGGGCGTGGTGCAGGTCAACGGCCGACTTGAAGTCGAGCGCCTGGAGATCGCCAGCAAGTTTGCCGGGCAGGTCGTGGAGGTGGCCGTGCAGGAAGGCCAGCGGGTCAAGGCGGGCGACGTGATCGCGCGCATGGACGCGGCCGACCTGGAGGCGCAGTTGCAGGGCGTGCAAGCGATGGACCAGCGTGCCAGCCAAGCCTACAAACGGGCCCAGGGCGAAAGCCAAGTGCGCAACCAATACCTGCGCGTGGCGCAGCTTGAGTTGAAGAACACCGTCAAGATGCACGACGAGGATCTGGTGTCCAACGCCGAGCTTGAGCGGCGCCAGGCCCAGCGCGACGGCGAAGCAGCGGGGGTGTCGGTCGCGCGTGCCGCCATGGGCGAGGCTTCGGCGGCGAAGGCCGAGGCACAGGCCGGCATGAAGCGCCTGCGCCAGGCGATTGGCGACCACACCTTGCGCGCGCCGATGGATGGCCGCATCGAGTACCGCGTGGTCGAGCCGGGCGCTGTGATCCCCGCTGGCGGCCGCGTGGCCACGCTGCTGAACACCTCTCAGGTCTACATGACAGTCTTCCTGCCGACGGCCCAGGCCGGCCGCCTGCAGATCGGCGACGAGGCCAGGCTGGTGCTGGACGCCGCGCCCGGCATCGTGATCCCGGCACGGGTGTCGTTTGTCGCGGAAGAGGCGCAGTTCACGCCCAAGTACGTCGAAACCGCCACCGAGCGCGAGAAGCTGAT
Organism: Aquabacterium sp. CECT 9606; assembly: GCF_918741295.1. Classification (GTDB taxonomy): domain Bacteria; phylum Pseudomonadota; class Gammaproteobacteria; order Burkholderiales; family Burkholderiaceae_C; genus Aquabacterium. The sequence goes on along the minus strand of NZ_CAKKNB010000002.1, from coordinate 329,150 downwards.
GTACCGCGTCAAGCTCAAAGTGGAGCCGCAGCTGACACATCAATACGCCGCCTACGTCAAGGCGGGCATGACCGGCAATGGCTACGTGCGGATCAAGCGCGACACGGCCTGGCCGGACAAGCTGGCCGTCAATCTGCCCAAGAACTAGGGCCCGGGTGAGCATGAGCCGTCACCCATTCGCCGCTGCAACCGTCCCGGCTTCGCTGGCCGTGACGGAGCGTTGCGCCATCCGGCTGGAGGGCGTGTCGCACCGGTATGGCCAGCAGCTGGCCCTTGACCATCTCACACTGGAGTTGCCGGTGGGCGGCACCATCGGCCTGGTGGGGCCTGACGGCATCGGCAAGTCCACGCTGTTGGGACTGATCGCTGGCGTGAAGAAGCTGCAGCAAGGCCGCGTGCACGTGCTGGGCGGCGACATGCGTGACGCGCGTTTTCGCCGAGCGCTGTCGCCCCGCGTGGCCTACATGCCGCAGGGCCTGGGCCGCAACCTGTACCCGACGCTGACGGTCTACGACAACATCGACTTCTTCGCGCGCCTTTTCGGCCAGAAAGCGCCGGAGCGCCGGGCGCGCATCGAGCGCCTGCTGAAAGCCACCGGACTGGCGCCGTTTCCGGATCGCCCGGCCGGCAAGCTCTCGGGCGGCATGAAGCAAAAGCTGGGGTTGTGCTGCGCGCTCGTGCACGATCCCGATCTGCTGGTGCTCGACGAGCCGACCACCGGCGTCGATCCGCTGTCGCGCCGCCAGTTCTGGGCGCTGGTCACCGAGCTGTGCAACGAGCGGCCGCAGATGACCGTGCTGGTGGCCACGGCCTACATGGAAGAGGCCGAGCGCTTCGATCACCTGGTGGCCATGGACGCGGGCCGCGTGCTGGTGTCGGCGCCCACGGCCGAGGTGCTGGCGCGCACCGCAGCGCCCACCTTGGAAGACGCCTATGTGGCGCTGCTACCGCCGGAGCGACGGGGCAGCAGCGGGGCGCTGCTCATCCCGCCACTGCCGACGCCAAGCGGCCCGCCTGCGATAGAGGCCAAGGGGTTGACGCGCACGTTCGGCGCCTTCACCGCGGTGAAGGACGTGAGCTTTCGCATCGAGCGCGGCGAGATCTTCGGCTTCCTCGGCTCGAACGGCTGCGGCAAAACGACGACGATGAAGATGCTCGCGGGCCTGCTCGACATCACGGAGGGCGAAGCGACACTGCTGGGCCAGCCAATTGGGCGCGGCCGAGGCAAGGGCGCAGGTGACATGGCAGCGCGCTTGCGCGTGGGCTACATGTCACAGGGCTTCTCGCTTTACGAAGAATTGACGGTGCGCCAGAACCTTGAGTTGCACGCCAAGCTCTACCGGCTGGCCAACGAAGCCGCGCGCAACGCCATCGACACAGCACTCGACACCTTCCAGTTGCGAGCCGTCGTGGATGCGTTTCCCGGCGCCCTGTCGCTGGGCATACGCCAGCGCCTGCAACTGGCGGCGGCCTGTCTACACCGGCCCGAGGTGCTGATCCTGGACGAGCCCACATCGGGCGTGGACCCAGCGGCGCGCGACATGTTCTGGCGCCACCTGGTCAAGCTGTCGCGCCAAGAGAGGGTGACGATCTTCGTGTCGACCCACTTCATGAACGAGGCCCAGCGTTGCGACCGCATCTCACTGATGCACCGAGGTCGCGTGCTCGCCGTGGGCACGCCGGCCAAGCTGTGCGAGAACAAGCAGACCGAAACGCTGGAGCAGGCCTTCATCGACCACCTGCTGGCCGACGATGGCGAGTGGTCGCCGCCAAGCACGGGGGCGGAGCTGGCCGCTGCGCCGCAGCCACGGTCCGTCGCACCGCCGGTGACGGGGGGCCTGAGAGCCTGGTTCAGCTGCGTCTGGGCTTTTGCCGTGCGCGAGTCCATCGAGTTGCTGCACGACCGCATCCGGCTGAGCTTCGCGCTGATCGGCCCAATCGTGCTGCTGTGCGCGGCCACCTGGGGCGTGACCTTCGACGTCGAGCGCATCCCGTTCACCGTGCTCGATCATGACCGCACGGTCGACAGCCGGCGCCTGGTCGAGCACTTCGCCGGTTCGGCTTACTTCAGCCAGCAGCCGCCGCTGAGCGATGCGGCACAGATCGACGAGCAGTTGCTGTCGGCACGCTCGTGGCTGGTGATCGACATTCCGCCGCATTTCGGCAGCGACCTCGTCGGCGGACGCCAGCCAGAAGTCGCCTACTACATCGACGGCGGCCACCTGGCGCGCGCCGCCTACATCCGCAACTATGCGCAGGGCATCGCGCTGGAGCACGCCGTGCAGTTCGCGCGCAGCATCCCGGGCGCCCCCGACACCGCCTTGCCGGTACGCGTCGAGCCTCGCTTCACCTACAACCAGGAATTCCGCAGCGTCTTCGCCTCGGCCCCCAGCGTGCTGATGGTGGCGCTGATCCTGATTCCGGCCATGCTGACCGCGCTGGGCGTGGTGCGCGAGAAAGAGATGGGGTCGATCACCAACCTGTACGCCTCGCCAGCCTCGGTCGGCACCTTCCTGCTGGGCAAGCAGATGCCGTATCTGCTGCTCACGATGGCCAGCTACCTGAGCCTGGTGTTCGTGATGATCACGGTGTTTGGCGTGGCCGTGAAGGGCAGCTTCCTGGCGCTGACGCTCGGCGCGCTGGCCTATGTGTTCGCGGTCACGGCGCTGGGGTTGATGGTCTCGGCGCTGGTCAACACGCAGGTGGCGGCGCTGTTCCTGGCATCGATCGTCTGCGTGATCGTGGCCTCGAACTTTGCCGGCCTGCTGTGCCCGGTGTCGACCCTGCCCGACGAAGCCTATTGGATCGGCATGGGCTTCCCGGCCTCGTGGTTCCAGCTGATCAGCCTGGGCGCCATCACCAAGGGCCTGGCACTGCAATGGAACTTCTTCGGCCCGAAGTACGCGGCGCTACTGGGCTTTGGCATGCTCTACCTGTTGGTCGCGCGCGCACTGGTGCGCAAGCAGGAGGCCTGAGATGGACGACAGAACCAGCCCCCTGCGCCTGTGGCTGCGCAACGCGGCAGTGTTGACGCTGAAGGAGTTGCGCTGTGTGCTGCGAGACCGCAACATGATGGTCGCGATCGCGATCGCGTTCTCCGTGGGCGTCTACCTGGTGGCCACTGGCGTGCGTGCCGACGTTGCCAACGTGTCGGTCGGCGTGATCGACAGCGACCACTCGGGCCTGTCGATGCGCATCCGCGAGGCGATCCGCATGCCGCACTTCCACCCGCCGGTCGAGATCGACCGCGCGCAGGCCGACGCGGCGATGGACGCCGGCCGCTTCATCTTCATCGTTGACATCCCGCCGCACTTCGAGGCCGACGTCCATGCGATGCGGGCACCGGCCGTGCAACTGATGGTGGACGCCACCGCGATGACGCAGTCGAGCCTGGGCACCGCCTACCTCAACGAGATCGTGCTGCGCGAGACGCTGGCCTACCTGAAGGTGCAGGGCATCGAAGCGCGCCTGCCCACGCGTTCGGTGACGCACATTTTCTTCAACCCGAACGGCGAGTCGGTCTGGTTCGCGTCGGTGATGCAGGTGATCAACAACGTCACCGTGCTGGCCGTGGTGCTGGTGGGTGCGGCGGTGATCCGCGAGCGCGAGCACGGCACCATCGAGCACCTGCTGGTGATGCCGGTGCGGCCCTCCGAGATCGCGGCGGCCAAGATCATGGCCAACGGCTTGGTGATCCTGGCGGCGGTGGGGCTGTCAGTAGCGCTGGTGGTGCGCGGTGTGCTGGCGGTGCCCTCGGTCGGGTCGTTGCCGCTGTTCCTGCTCGGCACGGCCTTCTACCTGTTCTCGCTGACGGCGCTGGGGATCATGCTAGCCACGCTGGCGTCGTCGATGCCCCAGTTCGCACTGCTGTCGGTGCCCGTGTTCGTGATCATGTACCTGCTGTCGGGCTCGACCACGCCGCGAGAGAGCATGCCCATGCTGTTGCAGCAGGTCATGCTGGCCTCACCGTCCACCCACTACGTGAAGCTGGCCCAGGCCATCCTGTACCGCGGTGCGGGGTTGAGCGTCGTCTGGCCGCAGTTCGTCGCGATGACGGGGATCGGCGCGGTCTTCCTGGCCGTGGCGATGGCGCGCTTCCGCTCGATGCTGGCCTTCCAGTGATCCGCTTTTCAAGTCTGACTTCAAGGAACCCCATGGCCCACATCGCATGGCACCGCCTCGGCATGCTGCTGTCCATACCTGCGGCCGCGGCACTCTGCGCCTGCTCCAACACCGTCGAGGTGACCGTGCCAACAGCGCGGGTTCGCGTACCGGGGCATTTCATGAAGCGCCCCGGGGTTGACAAGATGCCAGCCGCGCCGAGGCCCGAGGAGCCACCAAGTCCTCCTCAGGCCGCCGGCACCGATCTGCAACGCTGGTGGCTCGACCTGAACGACCCGGTGCTCAACGCCTTGATTGAACGCGGTCTGCAAGAGAACACCGACATCCGCATCGCACTGGACCGCGTGCGCGAGGCCCGCGCGTATCAGACCCAGGCGGAGTCGGCGCATTACCCGACGGTCGAGGCTTTCGGGGGCTTGGCCTATTCAAAGGCGACGGTGCGCTTGCCCGACTGGCCACAACCACTGAACTGGCCGTCGGTGTCGCTGCCCACGGCCAAGCAAAGCGCGGCGGGCTTGGCCGTGGCTTGGGAGGTCGACCTGTTCGGCTCGCGGCACAGCTTCGCCGACTCGGTGCACCATTTGGTCCATGGCGCACAGGAACAGGTGCATGGCGCGCAGCTGCTGGTGGCCGGTGAGATCGCCACGCAGTACCTTGAGGCACGCGGCGTCGAGCAGCGCATTGAGGTGCTCAAGCGCGGCATCGTCGTGGCGCGCCGACTGGTCAGCTATGCCACCGGCCGCTTCAACGCCGGCCAGACCAAGCGCACCGACGTGCTGCGCGCCGAGGCCGAGGCCGAGTACACCGAATCGCAAATGGCGGGCCTGCGCCTGCTGCTGCAACAGCGCCTGCTGCGCCTGGCCACACTGACCGGCCAGGCCGCTGAAGACCTGCAAGCCCTGCCGCCACAGCCGGCGGGCGGCGGGATCCCGGCCAGCCTGCCGACCATGCTGCCCTCCGAGGTGCTGGAGAACCGGCCCGACGTGCGTGGGGCCGCGCACGTCGTGCGTGCACGCGCCGCCGAGCTGGGCTCGGCCAAGGCCGACCTGCTGCCCAAGTTCTACCTGGGCTTCCTGGCTGGCGAGGGCCACATCAGCCTGTCGAACCTGCCGACCACCCGGGCCAGTTTGCAAGCCTGGGGCTTGGGCGTGCAGCTGCCGCTGTTCACGGCTGGCCGCCTGCACGCCAAGATCGCGGTGCAGGACGCCCGCCTGGACTCGGCCGTGGCCGACTACGAACGCGCGATCCGGCAAGCGCTGGAAGACGTCGAGAACGCCTACCAGGCGCGCTTGGCGCTGGACGCCCGCAACACCCAGCTGGAGCGAGCCGTCAACTTGCAGCAGGAAGCCTCGCGCGACGGTGAGAAGCTCTACCGCGCCGGCCAGGAACTGCTCCAGCCAGTGCTGGAATCGCAGGCCAAGGCCCTGCAGCGCGAAGACGAACTTGTGCAGTCACGCACCGTGAGCACGACCACCACGGTGCTGCTCTACAAGGCGCTTGGCGCGGGATGGTCGGAAGCCAGCGCGCGGGCGTCGATGGCTGCGCTGGAGGCTTCAGCGGAGGGCCCGGCTGCCCAGCCCCCGCAGGCTGCACCAACCGAGTTGTCACCTGCGGTGCAGAGCTGGTTGCGCGGCCAGCGCCGACGGCCCTGAAGTGTTGGCGGTCAGGTCTTGAGCCCAGTCAAGAAACCCGTCGCACCTTCATGCAGGCACCTGGGTTTGTACTGCCCCACCCGCTTGGCAATCGCCGCGATGTGCGCTGGCGTGGTGCCACAACACCCCCCCGCGATGTTCAGGAACCCCGCCTTGGCAAAGTCCTCCAGCAGCCCCCCCGTGATCTCCGGCGTTTCGTCAAACCCCGTGTCACTCATCGGGTTGGGCAAGCCGGCGTTGGGGTAGCAGCTGACAAAGGTGTCCCCCGCAATCTTCGTCAATTCTTCAATGTAGGGGCGCATCAGCGCCGCACCCAAAGCGCAGTTCAGTCCGATGGCCAGCGGGTGCGCATGCCGCACCGAATGCCAGAAGGCGCTCACGGTCTGGCCAGACAGGATGCGGCCCGAGGCGTCGGTCACCGTGCCCGAGATGATGATGGGCAGGCGCTCGCCGGTGTTTTCAAACAGCTCATCCAGCGCGAAAATCGCGGCCTTGGCGTTGAGCGTGTCGAAAATGGTTTCCACCAAAAAGACATCGCAACCGCCTTCAAGCAAGGCTTCGGCCTGCTCGTAATAGGCCTGGCGCAGGGTGTCGAAGCTCACATTGCGCGCGGCCGGGTCGTTCACGTCCGGGCTGATGCTGGCGGTCTTGGGCGTGGGGCCGATGGCACCAGCCACGAAGCGCGGCTTGTCGGGCGTGCTGTACTTGTCGCAGGCCAGGCGCGCCAGGCGGGCGCCTTCGATGTTCATCTCGCGCGCCAGTTCGGGCAGGTCGTAGTCGTCCTGGGCCACGGTGGTGGCGCCAAAGGTGTTGGTCTCGATCAGGTCGGCGCCGGCGGCCAGGTACTGCTCGTGGATCTCGCTGATCACCTCGGGCTTGGTCAACTGCAAGAGCTCGTTGTTGCCCTTGAGGTCCTTGTGGTGATCCAGGAAACGCGTGCCCCGGTAGTCGGCCTCGGTCAGTTTGTAGCGCTGGATCATGGTGCCCATGGCGCCATCCAGGATGGCGATGCGCTGGCGCATGATCTCGGGCAACTGGGCCCCACGGGTGTAGGGGCGGCGTTCCACCGGCAAGGTGGTTTTGGAGGGGGTGAGGATGGCGCTCATGTCCCTATTGTAGGAACCCCGTCAAGCCGCCGCTGCAAAGTGGCCAATCTGCCGTCAATCCGGCCGCTCCAGGCGCATCGGCGGCGCGGGCCGGGGCACCGCTTCGCTGCTGCGCGCCCACAAGGCCATCTGCACCGGCGACATGGGCCGCGCGAACAAATAGCCCTGCAGCTCATCGCAGCCAAAGCGCAGCAGGATGTCCTGCTGGTGTGCGGTCTCCACGCCTTCGGCCACCACGTTCAGCCCCAAGGCGTGCGACAGGCGCACGGCGGCATCCACGATGGCCTGGGCGTCTACATCGTGCTCCAGGCTTTGCACAAAACTGCGGTCGATCTTGAGCTGGCAGGCCGGCAGCTTGCGCAGTTGGCTGAGGTTGGCGTTGCCCATGCCGAAGTCGTCGATCGACACCTGCACGCCCAGGCGCATGAACTGCTCGAACAGGCGCACACAGGCCTGCGGATCGGCCATGGCGGCGATCTCCGAGACCTCGAACATCAGCCGGTCGGCCTGGATGCGCTGCGCCTTCAGCGCGTGCTCAATGCGCTCGACCAGGTCGGCCTGGCGCACCTGGTGCACCGACAGGTTGATGGCCACGCGGAGGTCCAGGCCTTCGTCCTGCCAAGCGCGTTGCTGCCGACAGGCTTCGTCGATCACCCATTGGCCCAGGGCACCGATCAAGCCGAAGCGCTCGGCCACCGGGATGAAAACGTTGGGCTCCACCGGGCCCTGTTGCGGATGCCGCCAACGCAGCAAGGCCTCCACGCCGGTCAGGCGGCCGCTCTTGGTGTCCACCTTGGGCTGGTAGTCCAGCGACAAGCCCTCGCCGCCCAGGTCCAGGGCGTGGCGCAGGTCGCGTTGCAAATCAATCTGCGCCTCGCTGTTGACGGCCATGTGCGGCTCGAAGAACACGTGCATGCCGCCGCCGGCCTGCTTGGCCACGGACATGGCCGCGTCGGCGTGGGCAATGAGCTTGGCGCGCGGACCGTGCTCGGGGTACAGCACGATGCCCACCGAGCACGACAAGCGCAGCTCACGGCCCTCGACCTGGATGACTTCGGCCAGGCTGGCACGCAGGCGCGCGGCCACCACGGCCGCCGCCGAGGCATCGGGGTGGCTGTCCAGCAGCATCAGGAACTGGTCGCTGCCCAGGCGCGCCACGGTGTCGGACTGGCGTGCCTGCAATGCCACGCGGCGCCCCACCTCGCGCAGCAACTCGTCGCCCGCCTTGTGGCCATACGACTCGTTGACCGCCTTGAAGCCGTCCAGGTCGATAAACAGCACGCCCAGGCGGCGGTTGGACGCCTCGGCCCGACGTGCTGCACCATCCAGCCGGTCTTCAAACAGAAGGCGGTTGGCCAGCCCCGTCAGCGGATCGTGGTGGCTCAGGTCCCTCAGGTTGACGGGCGCGGGCGGCAGGGCCAGGGGCACCACGGCAGGACTGGCCCACAGAGCTTTGGCGCGGGCGATCCAGCGGTCAATTCGGCGCATTCAAAACCTTCATCAAGCAGGTAGCAGGTGGATGGGTGCCATGGGCACCGTCCGCGCAACCATCCAGGTCCGCAGATCGGAATCGGCCATGGGCCTGGCAAACAAGAAGCCTTGCAATTCGTCGCAGGCCAGCTTGGCCAGCACCTGGCGCTGCCCCTCGGTCTCCACGCCTTCGGCCACCACCGTCATGCCCAGGGCGTGCGACAGGCGCACCACGGCTTCAACAATGGCCTGCGCATCGGCGCTGTGGTCCAGGTCGCGCACAAAGCTGCGGTCGATCTTGAGCTGGCGCGCGGGCAGGCGGCGCAGATAGCTGAGGCTGGAATAGCCGGTGCCAAAATCGTCGATCGACAGCTTCACCCCAATGCGGTCCAGCATGTCGAAGACTTTCAAAGAGGCCTCGATGTCGTCCATGGCCACCGACTCGGTGATCTCCAGGATCAGCATGTCGGCAGGCAGGGCATGGCGCGCCAGGGTTTCGCGGATGCGGTCTTCCAGGTCGTGTTCACGCAGTTGGTGCGCCGACATGTTCACGGCCACCGGGATCTCCAGCCCGGCATCGAGCCACAGCCGCATGTGCCGGCAGGCCTCGTTCAGCACCCACTGGCCCAACTCGCCGATCAGACCAAAGCGCTCGGCCACGGGGATGAACTCGGCCGGGCTGACGGGACCCCGTTGCGGGTGCGTCCAGCGCAGCAGGGCTTCCACACCCACCAGGCCGCCGCGCGCCGCGTCCAGCTTGGGCTGGAAATGCAGGGCCAGCTCGCTGCGCTGGATGGCATAGCGCAAGTCCCGCTGCATCTCGACCTGCTTGGCGCCGCTGATGTCCATGCCCGGCTCGTGCAGGCAGTACACGCCACCACCGGCTTTGCTGGCGGCCAGCATGGCCTCGTTGGCATGGCCGATCAGTTGCTCGGCCGTGACGCTGTCGGGGTACAAGGCAATGCCCACGGAGCAGGTGATGGTGAGGTCCTCGCCATTGATCACGCAAGGCTCGCTCACGGCCAGGCCGATGCGGTGGGCCAGTTGGGCCACCGCGTGCTGGTCAGGCATGCTGGGCAACAGCAGCAGGAACTCTTCGCCATCACCACGCGCGGGCGCATCGGTGTTTCGAATTAACACCAGCAGGCGCTGGGCCACCCGATGCAGCAGCTTGTCGCCCAAGGCGTGGCCATAAGTGTTCACCAACGCCCGAAAGCCATCCAGGTTGATGCGCATCACGGCCAGGCACCCCGCAGGCGCCTCGCCCGATTCGTCCAGTGCGCGGATGACCTCGCGGAGATGCTGCTCAAAGCCTTGGCGGTTGAGCAGGCCAGTCAGGACGTCGCGTTGGGCGGCCACCTCCAATTCGGTCTGCGCCTGCTGAAGCGAGCTCTCCAATCGCGCGTGATGGTGCCTCAAACGCGTGTCGAGGATCGTGCACAACTGCACCCCCATCAGCAAGATGGCGCCAATCAAGGTGACCAGCCAGTCCAGGTAGGTGCCTGACAATTGCTGCACGCTCAGGCACACCGTGCCCGCCTGAACCTCGGCCGATTCCAGCATCAGCAATTGCGCCAGGTGCACCGCGCTGCCCAGCACCAGGGCTACGCTGGCCTGGCTGATGAAACTGGCTTGGCGCAACAACTCGCGCCGAAGCATGACCGAGGCCAGAACATTGCCCACCAGGATGACGGCGAAAGCGGCCAGCAACCACCGCGGGTCCCAGGCCACCTCGGGCTGCAACACCATCGCAGAGACGTTCAGGTAGGTCAGGAAGCCAAAGCCCAAGGCCGCCAGAAAGCCCGCCATGACCCGCTTGTGGACTGGCTGCTGAACGCGGCCGACTGACCAGATGAGCACGGCACAGATCAGCACCGCAGGCAGCCAGGCGGCCATCACGACGGCCGGCAGGTAACCCACCTGGATCGGCAACTGGCGGCTGAGCATGCTGATGAAGCTTTGAGCCCAGATGCCGGTGCCCACGGTCACCGCGCCGCCAAGCCACCAGCCGATGGCCACGTCACGGGCCGAAGCCCGCACACGGCGTACAACCAGGGTCATGACGTAAATGGCGTAAACCGCCAAGAACCACGCTGCGGTCATTGCAACGCCGTTATGGCGGACGACCAACAGGTCTTGAGGCATCAGCCCTCCGCAGCCACGAGAAACCAGATTACAGGGACAGTCTGGTTACATTTCGGCGGTGGCGGCGAGGACTTGAATGCTTGTGAGGCTGTTCTGCCTAATGCATCACGACTGGCTGCTGTGCCAGGCCCGTGAAGCCTTCCAGGTAGGCGTCAAACTCTTCGACGCTGGGCGAGGTTTCAATCAGGGCATCGACCCCGACCTTGAAGCTTTCGGCCAAGGCGCCCTCGATGAACAGTTCCTTGCGGGCGAACTTGTCCACGATCTCGTAGCCACCACGCGTGAGGGTGCTGACGACCGAAGGGGGAACCGGGACTTCATCCGCAGCCAACTCGATCTGAACGACCGCGTAGTTGTCGGAGTTGTAAAGCATTTGCATGGACTGCACTCCAGATTCATGGGCTTGTCTCTCAGATGGGGACACAGCAGGCAAGCGCAAGCGCATGATGACGTTTCCTTCGACAGGAACACCCCCCGACTTGAGGGCCCGTGAGCCGCGTCAGCGGCCCTCGTGTGGCTAATTGCACGACAAGCGCCTAGCGAACCCCCTCAAACACGGGGGCACTCAAGCACCTCGGCCCCAGCCGCCACACAGCACCCCCGACAGAGGGATATGGGGGGCCCATGGCCGCTTCTACATTAGCGAGCACACAACAAGCTGTCGTCACGTTTGAAGTGGAGAGGGGGAGTCGATAACGGGGCTTGATCACATGGCGGTGACGTGAGGAACGCATCACATGCCCAACCACATCAAGGACAAGCTTCCACAGTTCCAGTTCATTTCATGGATTGAAACGCCCCGCCCCATCGGCGGGGCTTTTTTTTGGCCATGTCCAGACCTATCAGCCGCCAGTGATGCGGCTGACCGCCGGGAAGTACCAGGCATGTGGCAAGTGCCGCAACAGCTTGAGCCACAGTGTGAAGCGCCAAGGAAAGTGGATCTCGAAACGCCCAGCGTGCCAGCCCGACACAATCTCATGGGCGGCTTGCTCGGGCGTCAACAAGGCCGGCATGTCGAAATCGTTGCCCGCGGTCAGGGGCGTTTGCACAAAGCCTGGGTTGACCACCGACACGCCTATGCCCATGGGGTGCAGGTCCAGGTACAGGCACTCGGCCAGGTTGTTGAGCGCGGCCTTGGTCGGCCCATAGGCCATGGCCTTGGGCAAGCCCCGAAAGCCCGCCACGCTGCCGACCAGGCTGAGGTGGCCGGTGCCTTGCTCTGTGAGCCAAGGCAGGGTGGCGGCCAGCACATGCAAGGCCCCCACGTAGTTGATCTGCTGGTGACGCAGGGCCTCACCCAGGTCAAAGGTTTGCGCCCGCATGGGTTGGTAGTGGCCCGCGCAATACACCACCATGTCCAGACGCCCCGATGGCGACCGTTCGCGAATGCGCGCCGCCACTGCGTACACGGCAGCCGAGTCGGACACATCCAGCGCTTCAAAGTCACTCCCGGGGTGCGCGGCCACAAAGGCCTGCAGGGCCGGCACATGGCGCGCTGACACAATCACCTGGGCACCCTTGGCGTGCAGCAGCGCGGCCGTGGCCCGGCCAATGCCGGTCGAGGCCCCGATGAGCCAAACGGTGCGGCCTTGCCAAACGGTGATGCGTGGGTTGAGGGCCATGTCAGGCTTTCATCGTCAAGGCTTGTGGAAGGACAAGGTCACGTCACCCAGGTGCAGCCCGAACTTGCTCATGGCGGCCTTGTTGAGCATGGTGTGCTGGTCCATCAGGATCATCCAGTCGTTGAACTGGACGTCGTAGGTCTTGCCATCCACGGGCAGGCGCAAGGTGTACCGCCACTGCAAGGCATTGCCCGCGGCGTGGCCCTCGGCGGTGCCCACCACATCATCGGCCTGGCCGGTGTAGCGGCCTTGACCGTGGTTGGTGATGCGCCAGACACGGCGCTGCTTGGTGCCATCACTGTACGAGAAGTCTTCCTCGAGCACGCCCTGGTCGCCATTCCAGCGGCCCACCATCTGAACCTTGAAGCGTTTGACGACGCGGCCGGCGCGGTCGGTGAACATGCCGTGCGCAGTGAGCGGGCCATTGAAGTACTGGCGCAAATCCAGTTGGGGCTTTTGGTCGGCGTAGTCGGCCGGGGTGGGCGCGCTGGCGCAGCCCAGCAGACTCAGGGCCAACAACAGGGCCAGCCAGGATGATCGTGAGGTGAGGCGCATGGTGGTTTCCTTTCGTCATTCCAGGTTCTGACGGCGCCACAAGCGCCACCACAAGGTCAGGGCCAACAACTTGAACAGGCAAGGCAAGGCGCCATAAGCCCAGCTCAAAGCCTGCAAGGCCTGGGGATCACGTGCACCTGGCCCATAGCCCCACCACTGCAGGGCGGGCAAGGCCAGGCCGGCGGCCAGGGCCAGGTTGAGCTTGGTGGCCAATTGCCACCAGCCCGCGTAAGCACCTTCGGATTGGCCCGCATGGCCAGCCCGCTGGATGACCCCCGTGAGCAAGGTGCCCGGCACCGTGAGGTCAGCGCCCAAGGCCAGGCCACTGGCCAGGCAAACGGCCAGGTAGGCCATGCGGTCGCCCGCGCCAATGGCCAACACGCCCACAAAGGTGAGCACGTTCAGGCCCATGCCGCACGCCCAGGCGTTGGAGGGCCCCAGGCGCTTGATCAGCTTGAGCCAAATCGGCACGCTGGCCGCGCCCATGACGAAGTACGCCCCCAGGAACACGGGCGCCCAGTCCGCCGCCTGCACGCGGTCATTGATGAAGAAAATCACCAGCGTGGCGGGAATCGCGCTGGCGATGCCATTGACCATGAAGAGCGCCATCAAATGGCGGAACTCGCTGCCGCGCCACGGCAAGGCCAGCGACTGATGGGTCGTCAGTAAAGCGGCATGCGCGCCGACCAGGTGGGGCACGGGGGCCGCGCTCAATGCCCACAGGCCCAAGGCCAGGCTGAGCCACAGGACCGCCGTGGTGGCCACCAGACCGGCTTGCGTGGCCAGCACATTGGCCAGCAACACGCCCACCAAGCCCAACCCTTCGCGCCAAGCCACCAGGCGTGAACGTTGCACGGCCGAGCCCCCCAGGCGGCTGCCCCAGGCCTGGTGCACCACGCTGGCCAGGCTGAAAGCCGTGAAGGTGGCCATCAGGGCCGCGGCACACCACAGCAGCAAGGCCGTGTTACCTCGAACAGCCGGAAAGAACAAGGCCGCAAAGCCGGATCCCAAAACCAAGGCTCCGCAGGTTGCGGCTTTCAAGGCGCGGGGTGGTGACCAGCGCGCATCCACCCACCGGCCAAGGACCGGGTCGATCACGGCATCGAACAAGCGGGTGCCCAGCAGCACCAGGCCCAGCAGCGCCAAAGGCACACCCAATTGCGCGTAATGCGCCGGCAACATCACATACAGCGGCAAGGCCACGAAGGCCAAAGGCAGGCCGAGCAAGCCATAGCGGGCCGACGCGACATGGGGCAAGGCGGCGTCACGCACCGAGCAAGTCCCGCCGCAAGCCCGGCGCCGATGTAGCGCTGGACAACCAGATCCCAAAGAACAAGCCAGCGAAGCGCTTGTCGTTGATCGCCTGGGTGGCCTGGCCATTGAAGAAGAAGCTCGCGCCGCCCTCGACCTGGTGGAGGCCGGTCAAACGGTCGCCATTGCGCACATCGGCAAAGGCCGCCGTCATGGCTTGCGACCAGCGCTGGGCTTCGGCGTCGCTGACCGTGGCCTGGCGACGCATCTCTTCCACTGAGCGTTCAGCGATGTCACGCGCCTTCAGGCTGCGCGCATAGATCAGGCTCAAGGCAAAGGGTTGGCTGAACAGCTTGGCCGCGTCAAACGTGGGCGGAACCCAAAGCTGGGCGTCGTACACATGGAAGCCGTAATGACGAAAACGCGAGCTGCCTTGCAGCCGGGCTTGCGGCAGGTTCTGCACCAGCTCGGGTGGGGTGGGCGCATCGCGGCGGGTGCTGGGTTGCGCCAACACGCCCTCGCCCAGGGCCATCGTCCAGCCGGCCACGGCCAAACCACGCAAGGCTTGTCGGCGTGATGCATGGTGTGGAGGGCTTTGCAGCTTCATGGCGCGCTCAAACCCGGCGCAGGGTGTACTGCACCACGCTGGTGTTGCCCATGTCGAAGGCGGCTTCGCAATAGGCCAGGTAGAACTCCCAGATGTGCAGGAAGCGTTGGTCGAACCCCAGGCGTTGCACACTGTTCAAATGCTGAATGAAGGCGGCCCGCCAGCGGCGCAGGGTCTCGGCGTAGTCGGGCCCGAAGGCCAGCGCGTTCACCACCTCCAGGCCGGCCTTGCGCGCCTCGGCCTTGAAGGCCGCGTCGCTGGGCAGCAAGCCACCGGGGAAGATGTACTGCTGAATGAAGTCGGTGGACTTCACATAGCGATCGAACAGGTCATCCCGGATGGTGATGGTTTGGAGGCAGGCGCGACCACCCGGCTTGAGGCAGCGCTTCAAGGTGGCGAAGTAACTGGCCCAATACTCGTGGCCCACGGCCTCGAACATCTCGATGGACACGATGGCATCGAAGGGTTCGTCCTGGATGTCGCGGTAGTCCTGCAAACGCAGGTCGGCCTGCCTCGACAAGCCTGCGTCCTGCATGCGTTTTTGCGCCCAGGCCAGTTGCTCGGATGACAAGGTCACGCCGGTGATGTGGGCACCGCAATCGCGCGCGGCCACCTCGGCCAGGCCGCCCCAACCGCAGCCGATCTCCAGCACGCGCTGGCCGGGCTGATCGGCCGTGACACCGGCTTCGCGCAAGGCCCGCAAGATCTTGGCCTGCTGGGCCTCGGGCATCGACCGCGAATGGTCGCCTTCGAACCAGGCGCTGGAATAGCTCATGGTGGGGTCCAGCCACAGGCGGTAGAACTCGTTGCCCAGGTCATAGTGGGCCTGGATGTTCTTGCGGCTGTTGGCCTTGGAGTTGTGCCGCAACAGGTGGCGCACGCGGTACAGCAAGCGGCCCCACCAACTGCCATACACCGCGCTTTCGACGTGGTCGCGGTTGGCGATGAGCAGCTTGAGCAGCGCGGTCAGGTCAGGCGTGGTCCAGTCGCCGGCGATGTAGCTTTCGGCAAAGCCGATGTCGCCGGATTTCATGGCGGCGGCACACACCTTCCAGTTGTGCAGGCGCAAGGCCGCGCGAGGCGCTTGCTCGGCCGCTTGGCCAAAGTGGGCGGTGCTGCCATCGGGCATTTGCAGGTCCAGGCTGCCCACCTGCAGTTTCGCCAACAGCCGCATGGCCATGCGGGCAGAGGCCGGTGCATCTTGGGGTAAGGAGGTGGCGCTGGTCTGGCGCAAAGTGGTCGATCGGTTCATGGTGTGGTCTGGCCATGCGGCCCGGTGACGAGTTCGGCAGGGGGGGCTGGTTTGGTGCGCAAGGGCACGCCCTTGACCCATACGCGCAAGGCCTGCCAATGGATGCGCGCCACCACGCCCACCGTCATCAGCGGCCAGCCCCAAAAGGCGCGGAGGGCACTGGCACGGGTCAGCGGCACCAATTGGCCGCTCAGACTGGTCTGCAGCACCGGACAACCTTCCTGATCGTCATGGTCGATGCGCACCACGATGCGGTCTTTGGCGGTGCGCATGAATCGAAAGCGGTAGGTGCCGGCCACTTCGCAAAATGGCGAAACGTGGAACACCTTGTCGGCCGTGATCTCGTGGCCCCAGGCCAGGGTCGGGCCATGCAGCAGGTAGCAGTGCCGCTCGCCAAAGGTGTTGTTGACCTCGGCCACCACGGCGGCCAGGCTGCCATCCACGCGGTGCACATACCAAAAGCTCACGGGCTTGAACACGTGGCCCAGCACGCGCGGGTAGGTCTGCAACCACACCTCGCCTTGGTCGATGTCCGGGCCGCCAATGCCCTCTTCACGCAACATGTTCTCCAGCCAGGCGAGCGCATCGGCGCCACCCAGGCCATGGTCGGCATCGTGAAAGCTCAACCCGCCAAAGCGGTTGCGCTTGACCTCGTCCGCGGCTTGCCGGCGCAAGGCCCGCATGGGCAGCAACCAGAAATAACTGGGGTAGGCAAAGGCATTGCGCGCCGGCCTGAGCCGGGTGTGACGCACCTGCCCAAAGCCGATCAGCGGACGGGGTGTTGCGCTCATGCCCAAAACCGATCAGTGATCACGCCCGCGCTTTGGCGCGTTGTATGCGCATGGCGCTCATCGCGGGCCAGCAACTGGTCGGCCACGCCCTGGCCGGCCTTCAGGCCATCTTCATGGAAGCCATAGCCCGTCCACGCGCCGCAAAACCACACGCCACGCTGACCCTGGATGATCGGCAAGCGCAATTGCGCCTCGATCGCGGCCTGGTCGAACACCGGGTGCGCGTAGTCGTAGCTGCCCAGCACCTGCTCCGCCCTGGGCTCGCGCAAGGGATTGAGCGACACCACCACCGGCGTTGTCCAGGGCAAGGGTTGCAAGCGATTGATCAGGTAATGCAGGCACACCCCTTGTCGCTCGGCATCAGCACTGGCGGCCCCTTCGTAGTTCCAGGCCGCCCAAGCGCGCGGATTGCGTGGCAACAGGCTGGTGTCGGTGTGCAAGACCGCGCGGTTGCGGTGGTAGCCAATGGCGCCCAACAGCTCGCGCTCGTCAACCGTGGCAGCACTGCCCAGCAGGGCAAGGGCCTGGTCACTGTGGCAGGCCAGCACCACCTCGTCAAAGCGCTCGCTACCCGCGTCGGTGTGCACCAGCACCCCACCCGCACCGCCTTCGCCCAGGCTGGTCAGACTGCGCACGGGAGTGGCCAAACGTGCATCGTCCAGTTGCTCTACCAGGCGACGAACATAGTTGCGCGAGCCGCCTTGCACCGTGTACCACTGAGGCCGGTTGGTCACTTGCAGCAGGCCATGGTTATGGCAGAAGCGGATCAGAGTGGCCATGGGAAAGCGCAGCATCTGGTCCGCAGGGCAAGACCAGATGCAGGCAATCATCGGCATCAGGTAGCCTTCTCGAAACTCCTTGCCAAAGCGGTGTTCGGTCAAGAAGTCGGCGATGGGCTGCGACAGCTCAAGGTCCAGTCCTTGTTCGGCCATGCGCGTGGCCAGTTTGTTGAAGCGCATCAGGTCGGCCAACATGCGCCAGAACGGCGGCGACACCAGGTTGCGCCGCTGCGCGAACACGGTGTTCAAAGACGACCCACACCACTCCAGGCCCCCAGCCTGTACCGAAAACGACATGTCGGATTTGGCCCGTGGCACACCCAAGGTGTCGAGCAAACCCAGCAATTTCGGGTAGGTGCGCTCGTTCATGACCAGGAAGCCGGTGTCCACCCCGTGGGTGACACGCTCGCCCGATGGCGCCGCCAAGGTCACGTCCACCGTGTGCGCATGGCCGCCAAAGTAATGGGCCGCCTCGAACAGCGTGACATGGCGATCACCGGCCGCCGCGCTCAAGCGTGCCGCTGCCCCCAGACCTGCCACCCCCGACCCCACCACTGCAATGCGTTTCATGGGTTCCGCTCCTGTGGCCGGCGCTGCACGACCCCAATAAATTACTGATTAGTCATATCGTAACTCATTGGTAATTATTTTGCACTGAGGCGTTTTTCCACCTCCGCCACCAAATCACGGTCATCCGGGGTGGTGAGGCTGCTGTAAGACGTCACCGTGCGGCCATCACGGGCGATCAGGTACTTGTAAAAGTTCCACTTGGGTGTGGTGCCGGTGATCTTGATCAGGCTGGCGTGCAAGGGATTGACCTCGTCGCCCCGCACGTGGCTTTTGCCAAACATCGGGAACTTGACGCCGTAGGTGTTCTCGCAGAAATCGGCGATCTGCTTGGCATTGCCCGGATCCTGGTTGCCAAAATCATTGGAGGGAAAGCCCAGCACCACCAGGCCTTGGTCCTTGTACTTGGCGTACAGCGCCTCCAGGCCCTTGAACTGCGGCGTGAAACCGCAATAGCTGGCCGTGTTCACCACCAGCACCACCTTGCCCGCGTATTGGCACAGTGACTGGGGCTTTTCGTCCTGCAGACGGGGGAAAGTCTTGTTCAACAAAGCGGGGCAACTGGTGGGCGAAGCGGCTGCGGCGGGTGCGGTCTCAGCCGCCCAGCCCCATGCAGGCACGACGCCCAAGCAGGCGGTGGCCAACATCCAGCCAGAGAAACGAGGTGTTCGCATGAGCTTGGCCTTTTGAAGTGGGGGATCACATCACACCACAAACCCATGCCGCCAGCTGCATTGCAGCCACATTGTCAAAATTGTCGGGTAGGCTGTTCGCAGTATTTGGAGATCGCCATGCTTTACCCTGAACTCTTCAAGCAACTCGAATCCGTCCGCTGGAACATGGACACCGACATCCCCTGGGACCAGTTCGACGCCAGCCAGTTGACCGACGAGCAGGCCCAGACCATCAAGATGAACGCCATCACCGAGTGGGCCGCCCTGCCCGCCACCGAGATGTTCTTGCGTGACAACCGCGACGACAGCGACTTTTCGGCGTTCATGAGCGTGTGGTTCTTTGAAGAGCAAAAGCATTCACTGGTGCTGATGGAATACCTGCGCCGCTTCCGCCCCGATCTGGCGCCCACCGAAGAAGAGCTGCACGAAATCCGTTTCGATTTCGACCCGGCCCCCGCGCTGGAGACGCTGATGCTGCACTTCTGCGGCGAGATCCGCTTGAACCACTGGTACCGCCGCGCCGCCGAATGGCACACCGAACCCGTCATCAAAGCCATTTACGAGACCCTGGCCAAAGACGAGGCCCGGCATGGCGGCGCTTATCTGCGCTACATGAAACGCGCTATCAACAAGTTCGGTGATGAAGCCAAGGCTGCCTTCGCCAAGGTGGGCGTGCTCATGGCCAGCGCACGCCGCACCGCGCAAGCCCTGCATCCCACCAACCTGCACGTCAGCGCCAAGCTGTTCCCGCGCGACACCATTCAATCGCGCCTGCCCGATCCACAGTGGCTGGAGCACTGGCTGGACCGCCAGATCAACTTCGATGCCGTGTGGGAAACCAAGGTCGTGGACCGCATCCTGCACAACATGAGCCTGATCATGGGCCGCAGCTTTGCCAGCGTGCAAGAGCTCAACCGTTTCCGAAAAGAAATGCTTCGCAGCGCTGCATAACACCCCCTGGATGCGGGGCTCCTTAGGCATTACCCCATTGAAAGCGTACGGGCAAGGGGTCGACACATCCGCGGCTGAACTCCACAATCGGCATTCGTTCCGTTTTAAAGAAGTGTGGAGTTCCTCAGATGCGTGGTATTTGTTCTTTGCGTGTGGTTGCGGTGGCAACCGGTCTGGCTTGTCTTGGCTCGTTCAACGCGCAAGCGCAGTCCGCCTCTCCTTCCGTGGAAGACCAATACCGCGAAGGCCTTTACCAGCGCGAAACCGGCCGCCCTTACAGCGCCATCGAAACGCTGGAAACCATCCTGGCCGCCAACCCCACGCTCAACCGCGCCCGGCTTGAAGTGGCGGTGGCCTATTACCGCACCCTGAACTTCGCCAAGGCCAAGGCACAAGCGCAAGCGGTGCTGGACGATCCCAACACCCCAGAAGCCGTGCGCCTGTCGGTGCTGTCCTTCATCAAGCAGCTTGAACTGGACGAAGCCGCCACCTTTGGCCGCCCCCACAAGCTGGACTACAACCTGTCCGTCGGCGCGGTGTACGACAGCAATGTCAATGCCGGCCCTGACAACGCCGTGCTGCCCGGCGGCCTGGTGCTGAACCCTGGCTCCACCGCCCGCGCCGATGGCGGCTATGCCCTGCAGGCCGGCGTGAACCACAGCTGGATGTCACCCACGCCGGTGCGCTCTGGTGAATCAACCGGCCGCTTCGGCTGGAACAGCCAGCTGGGCGTTTACTACAAGGGCTACGGCCGCCTGAGCGAATACAACCTGGGCGTGCTCACCGCTGCCACTGGCCCCGCCCTGATCATGGGCAAGAACTGGCGCGGCAACCTGAACTTCCAGGCCGACCGCCTGACCCTGGGCGACCGCAAGCTGGCCCTGTACACGTCGGTGTCCCCTTCGGCCACTTGGCGCCTGAACTCTGGCGATGAATTCACGGCCGATGCCCAGCTGGCCTACCGCAACTTCGCGCGGCCCGATGACCAGGGTCGTGACAGCCACTACAGCTCAGGCGGCTTCAGCTATGGCGGCTTGTTCAACAAGAACCGCCTGACCCTGCAAGCTGGCGCCCGCATGTTCGACGAAGAGGCTCAACTGGACCGCTTCAGCAACAACGGCTACGAAGTCTTCTTTGGCGGCCGCCAGAACGCCTGGGAAGGAGGCGACTTGTTCGCCCGTGCTGCTTGGCGCCACAGCGGCTACATCGGCGTGGAGCCCTTCTACGGCATCGCGCGCCGCGAAGACGAGTACCGGCTGGAGTTCGGCGCCAACCACCAATACAAAACAGGCTGGCTGGAGAAGTGGCAAGGCTCGGCCACGTTCACCATCATTCAAAACCAAGCCAATCTCGCCTTGTACGAATACAACCGCAACTTGGTGCAGATCACGTTGGGCCGCAGCTACTGAAGTAAGGAAGTTCCATCATGAAGACTCACTCTCTCAAAGCACTCAGCCTGGCCGTGGCCACCTTGGTGGTGCAAAGCCAGGCGCAGGCCGCCCCCACCAACGCCGAGCTGAACAGCGTCAAGCTGTATGGCAACGTGACCATTGCCCAGGACTCGGTCAATGGCTGGGGGCCGTGGACGGAATTTGAACCGCCTGCGGCGGGTAATCCGCCGTTGGCTCAATTGCCAACAAATCCGGATCTGTACCGCACCTTGCCGCAAGCCGCCGCGGGCGGTGGCGGTACGCCGCCTGTCGTCACGCCCTTGCCGGAATTATTGGGGTTTGGTGCCTTCTACACTTTGATCACCAAACCAGACACGCCGGACCTGATCGACGGACCGCATCCCATCAACGTTTCGGGCACAACGATCACGCCCACGACCCAAGAGTCATGGCGGCCCGACTCCTTCCAGATGGACATCACCCCGATCACCGGCGTCTATCCCCCGCCAAACTCGGTGCAATTGACCTTGCAAGAAGGTGTCTACGCGAACACCACCGAGAACGGACAGACCTCTCTGACCTTGATTGAAAATCCGGATGACCCGGTCGATGCAGAGGCCAACCAGGTCAGCTTTTACAAATTCCTCTCCTACCTGCGCTCACCTGAAGACCGTGCGCCGCAAGTCATCACCCATCTGGGCGTGATTGGCCGGCCCACATCGTCTGCCGACATGGCCGAGCTGAAAGCCAGAAACTTCTCGGGCACTTACACCGGCTACTCATTGACCAACGGTGGCGCCTTTACACCCATGACCATGGATGTGAACCTGGCCGGGGCAGGCTCCTGGAGCGGCACCTGGAACAACGGCGCGGACGCCAATGGCGCCGTGGGCTATTCCGTGACGGGCGGCGCCATCAACGGTTCGACCTTCAGCACCACGGCGGCGAGCAAGTTCTCATCGATTGACGGTGGCACCATCTCCGGTTCGGTCAACGGCGGCTTCTATGGCACCAATGCATCGGCCGTGGGCGGCGTGGCCGACATCACCAAGAATGGCACCCGCTATGTGGATCCATTCCTGGCGACACTGCAACAAAATACAGTGAACGTGCCCAAGACACCGGCAGTGGGTGCCGCGCAGTAAGCCGGCAGTTTTTCGCATCTCATCAAGCCGGACACTGTCCGGCTTTTTCACGATCAACATTTGCTTACACAAATGTAAGCGCCGACCACCAATCAGGGTGGGGCGTTTGTCACGCAGCCAATTCCATAATGGCTCGTTCACATTAGAAAACTCAGGGTAGGTTTCAGCCATGCAGTCCTCCGTCATTCAGAGGGCGGAAGACGTTTCGTCGTCCGACTCTTCATCAGGGCGCCCTCAGCAACCTTGGCAAGCATTGTGTCTGCTGGCCCGCCTGCACCACATCGCGGCCGATCCCGACACCTTGATGCACGAACGCGGCCTCACCGCCAGCGTGCAAGCCACTGACGACGAACTGCTGAGCGCGGCCAAGCAAATCGGCCTCAAAGCCAAGATCAGCCGCACGCAAGCCGACCGCCTGGCTCTGGCCCCTCTGCCCGCCTTGGCCAAGCTGGTGGATGCCGATGGTGCCGAGCGCTGGGTGCTGCTGGCCCAATGCGATGGCCAACGCGTGCTGTTCCAGGATCCCTCGCTTGAAGGCGGTGGCCGCCCCACCATCGAACCCGTCGACACCTTCTTGCAGCAATGGGCACCCAGTGGCGCGGGCCTGCTGCTGTTGGCCACCAGCCGCGCCAGCCTGGCGGGTGATCTGGCCAAGTTCGACTTCACCTGGTTCATCCCCAGCCTGGTCAAGTACCGCAAGCTGCTGGGCGAGGTGCTCACGGTCTCCTTGTTCCTGCAACTGTTCGCACTGGTCAGCCCCCTGTTCTTCCAGGTGGTGATGGACAAGGTGCTGGTGCACAAGGGCTTGAGCACGCTCGATGTGCTGGTCATGGGCCTGGTGGTGGTGGTGCTGTTCGAAAGCCTGCTCACCGGCTTGCGCTCTTACGTGTTCAGCCATACCACCAGCCGCATCGACGTGGAACTGGGCTCGCGCCTGTTCAAGCACCTGCTGCGCCTGCCCCTGGCTTACTTCCAGGCTCGCCGCGTGGGCGACTCGGTGGCGCGCGTGCGTGAGCTGGAAAACATCCGCAGCTTCCTCACCGGCCAGGCCTTGACGCTGGTGCTGGATGTCGCTTTCTCCATCCTGTTCATCGCCGTGATGTTTTTGTACAGCGTGCCGCTGACCCTGATCGTGCTGATCAGCCTGCCGCTGTACTCGGCCTTGATCCTGAGCATCGTGCCCGTGCTGCGCGGCCGCCTGAACGAGAAGTTCGCCCGCGGGGCTGAGAACCAATCGCTGCTGGTCGAGACCATCACCGGCATCCAGACCGTCAAGGCCAATGCGCTGGAGCCCGCCATGGCCCGCCGCTGGGACAACCAATTGGCCGGCTACGTGTCGGCCAGCTTCAAGACGCAGAACCTGGCCACCTGGGCGCACGAGGGCATCAACCTGATCGGCAAGCTGGTGAACGCCGCCACGCTTTGGTATGGCGCCAAGCTGGTGATGGACCATGAGCTGTCGGTGGGCCAGTTCGTTGCCTTCAACATGTTCGCGGGCCGCGTCTCGCAACCCATCATGCGCATGGCGCAAATGTGGACCGATTTTCAGCAAACCGGCATCTCCATGCAGCGCCTGGGCGACATCCTGGACACCCGCACCGAGGTGCCGCCCACCACCGCCGCGCAACTGCCACCCATCAAGGGCCGCATCACGCTGGACCAGGTCACCTTCCGCTACCGGCCTGAGGCCGCGCCCGTGTTGCAGAACGTGGGCCTAGATGTGAAGCCCGGTGAAATCATCGGCATCATCGGGCGCAGCGGATCCGGCAAGAGCACGCTGACCAAGCTGGTGCAGCGCCTGTACGTGCCCGAGCAAGGCCGCGTGCTGATCGATGGCATCGACATCAGCCTGGTCGATGCCGCGCAACTGCGCCGCCAGATCGGCGTGGTGCTGCAAGACAACTTTCTGTTCAACCGCAGCGTGCGCGAGAACATCGCCATCTCTGATCCGGCCGCGCCCATCGAGGTTGTCATCCAGGCGGCGCGCATGGCGGGGGCCCATGATTTCATCAGCGAGCTGCCTGAGGGTTATGACACGGTGGTGGGCGAGCAAGGCGCCTCGCTGAGCGGCGGGCAGCGCCAGCGCGTGGCCATTGCGCGGGCCCTGTTCACCAACCCGCGCGTGTTGATCTTTGACGAGGCCACCAGCGCGCTGGACTATGAGAGCGAGGCCATCATCCAGCGCAACATGGCGCTGATCAGCAACGGCCGCACCGTGATCATCATTGCCCACCGCCTGAGCGCCGTGCGGCACGCCAACCGGATCATCGCCATGGAGCGTGGCCGCATTGTGGAGGCCGGCACGCACGACGAACTGGTCAAACGGCCCAAGGGCCTGTACGCCTACCTGTGGAGCATGCAGCAAGGCACCCACCCCACCGAAGGTCAAGCATGAGCGCTGAAGTTGCCAAGCACCCCACCCGCGAGCTGCTGGGCCGCTACAAGGCCGTCTTTGCCGAGGTCTGGAAGCACCGCCACGAGATGGCCGGCCCCGCCCGCCTGGCCGATGAAACCGCGTTTCTGCCTGCGGCACTGAGTCTGCAGGAGGCACCTCCCCACCCGGCCCCGCGCCGTGCCATCTGGGCGGTCATCAGCCTGTTCTGCATCGCCTTGCTATGGGCCTGCTTCGGCAAGGTCGACATCGTGGCGGTGGCGCCCGGCCGCATCGAGGTCAGTGAAGGCACCAAACTCATCCAGCCGCTGGAGGCCAGCGTGGTCAAAGCCATCCACGTGCACGATGGCGACAAGGTGAAAGCCGGCGATGTCTTGATCGAGCTGGACCCCACCATGGCCCAGGCCGATAGCAGCCGCGTGACGCAAGAGCGGGCCGGGGCCTTGTCAGAGGCGTGGCGCACGCAGGCCTTGCTGGCGGCGTTCACGGCCAAGTCGGGCACATCAGCGCCCAAGCTGCCCGAAGTCAAGGCGGAAGCCGAGGCCTTGAGCAGCGATCAGCGCGCGCAAGCGCAGGCCCAGCTCAACGCCGAATGGCAAGACTTGCAAGCGCAGCGCGCCAAGCTGCAGGCCGACATCCTAGCTAAGCGTGCCGAGATCGACACGGTGCGCGAGCAGATCGCCAAGCTCCACACCACGCTGCCCCTGCTGCAAAAGCGCGAGGACGATTTCACGGAGCTGTCCAAGCAGGGCTTTGTGAGCCAGCATGCCGGCCAGGACCGCACCCGCGCCCGCATTGAGATGGAGCAGGACCTGGCCACTTACCGGGCCCGGCGTGAAGAAACCAAGGCGGCGCTGCAGCAGGCCGAACAAGCCCGCACGGCTTGGGTGGCCGACACCATCAACAAGCTCAATGACCGCCATGCCAAAGCTGATTTGCAGCAGCGCCAACTGGTGCAAGAAGCCAGCAAGGCCACGCAGCGCGAGCGGCTGACCAGGTTGACCGCGCCCACCACGGGCACGGTGCAGCAGCTGGCGGTGCACACCACGGGTGGGGTGGTCACACCCGCGCAGGTGCTGATGGTGGTGGTACCCGAGCAGGCTGACGTGACCGCCGAGGTCACGCTGGAGAACAAGGACATCGGCTTTGTGAATGCGGGGCAGACGGTGGAGATCAAGTTGGAGACGTTTCCGTTCACGCGGTATGGCACGGTGCCGGCCACGGTCAGCTCGATCACGGCGGATGCGGTGGTCAGGGCACCTCAGCCTTCGCGGGGGGAGCCGGGGAGTGATGGGGCGGGTGCTTCAGCCGCAGGCAGTGGTGGTGGTGCGGTGTTTCCGGCCACAGTCAAGCTGCACCGCAATCACATCAATGTGGATGGCAAGGCCATCAAGCTCAGCCCGGGGATGAACGTGACGGCTGAAATCAAGACGGGGCAGCGCAGGGTGATTGAGTATTTGCTGAGCCCTGTGCAGACGTATGCGAGTGAGAGTTTGAGGGAGCGTTGAACCCATGCGCATCCTCTTCATCCACCAAAACTTCCCCGGCCAGTTCCGCCGCATCGCCCAATCCTGGGCACAGCAACCCGGCTGGGAAGTGCTGGGCCTGGGCCGCCGCACGGCACCCGGCATGGACGAGGTGCGCTGGTTGCCCTACGACCTGCACCGCGCCACCGGCAAAGACCAGCATCCTTACCTCAAGCAGATGGAAGGCGCCGTGCTGCACGGCCAGGCGGTGGCGCGCGTGCTGCTCAAGCTCAAGGCACAGGGCTTCGTGCCCGACGTCATCATGGCCCACCCAGGCTGGGGCGAAACGCTTTACGCCAAAGACGTATTCCCCAACGCCAAGCTCATCCACTTCTGCGAGTGGTACTACGGCACGCCTGATGGCGATGCCGGCTTCGACCCCGAGTTCCCCTTGAGCTTCGACGCGCAAACGCGCATGCGCACCTGGAATGCCCTGCACGCCTTGAACCTCACGCATTGCGACACCGGCATCAGCCCCACCCAGTGGCAACGCAGCCGGCACCCGGGCATCTTTCAACCCAAGATCCACCTGGCGCACGAGGGCGTGGACACACAAGTGCTCGGCCCCGACCCACACGCCACCTTCACCCTGCCCAACGGCCATACCGTGAAGGCGGGGGACCCGGTGATCACTTACGTCGCCCGCAACCTCGAGCCTTACCGAGGCTTCCACAGTTTCATGCGCGCTTTGCAGCGCGTGCAGCAAGCCCACCGCCACTGCCACACCATCATCGTTGGCGGTGACGATGTCAGCTATGGCGGCCGCCCCAAAGACGCCGCCAACTGGCGCGAAAAGATGCTGGCCGAAATGCCGCTCGACCCCACCCGCACGCACTTTCTGGGCAAGGTGCCTTACAACGCCTACCGCCAAGTGTTGCAAGTGTCAGCGGCCCACGTTTACCTCACCTACCCCTTCGTGCTGTCCTGGTCCTGCCTGGAAGCCATGGCCAGCGGCTGTTTGGTGATTGGCTCACGCACCGCGCCGGTTCAAGAGGTCATCGAGCATGGCCACAACGGCTTGCTGGTTGATTTCTTCGACCCGGTGGAGATGGCCCGCACCATCGTGGATGCGCTGGAGGCACCCCAGGCCCTGGCCTCACTGCGCGCGCAGGCTCAGCGAGACATGGCAGCGCGGTACAGCTTTGAGGCCGGCGAGAGCGCCTACCGCGCCTTGCTCAACCCATCACACCATTCATGAAAACGCTTCTGCATGTTGGCTGCGGCCAAAAGCGCATTGCGCAAACCACCCCTGGCTTCAATACATCGGAGTGGAAGGAGCTTCGCCTGGACATCGACACGGCGGTGCAGCCCGATGTGGTGGGCAGCATGACCGACATGTCGGCCGTGTCCAGTGAAAGCGTCAATGCGATTTTTTCAAGTCACAACATCGAACACCTTTACCCGCATGAGGTGCCGGTGGCCTTGGGCGAGTTCCTGCGGGTGCTCAAGCCAGAGGGTTTCGCGGTCATCACCTGCCCCGACCTGAAATCGGTTTGCGCCCTGGTGGCGCAAGACAAATTATTGGAGCCCGCCTACCAATCGCCGGCAGGCCCCATTTCTCCGCTCGACATCCTTTATGGCCACCGACCCGCCATGGCGCAGGGCAACTTGTTCATGGCACACCGATGTGGATTCACGCAATCGTCCATCGCCATGACGTTGAAACATGCCGGGTTTAAAAGCATGGCCACGGTTGCCCGGAATCGCTTTCTTGATTTGTGGGCCATTACCACCAAACAGTCTTGCGACGAGCAGCACCTGCAGGCCCTGGCCAAGGCTTATTTTCCGCCGACTCCTTAATCCAATCATGCCCGCTCCGATCGGCGCACATCAAAACGATGCGCCACGGATTTCAACCCCGGGCATCCATCAAATCAGGGAACAGACATGCGCATCCGCAACCATTTCAAGCCATAGGTAAGGCCCAAGCAGGCGTCGCCCTGCCTTGAGCTGTTCGCCTCCCGGCAACACCCCAACACCCAACAACGCGTCACGGCATCCGCCGAGACGTGGGTGTGCTCGCTCGTCCATTTCGGACTTTCAACAACCTTTCACAGGGAAACTTTTGACATGGCTAACATTTACATTGGCTCAGACACGCTCAATGACAACATCGACCGAAGCGCCTTCGGCACCAGCGATGTCCTGCAAGGCTTGGGTGGCAACGACACCCTGCTGGGCGGCACCGGCAACGACACACTCGACGGTGGCACTGGCGACGACTCCATGGTCGGCGGCAATGGCAATGACACCTACCACGTGACCTTTGCCCAAGATGGCGACATCGTTCACCTGGACAAGGTGGTCGAGCTGGACACTGCCTTGTCCGGAATCGACACCGTCATCACCGCCAGCAGCGGCTACACCTTGGCCAAGAACGTCGAGAACCTCTCCTTGACGGCGGGTGGCCTGGGCATTGGCAACGCTTTGGGCAACCTCATCACGGGCTCAGCCGCAGTCGACTACCTCTACGGCCGCGGCGGCAACGACACCATCACGGGCGGCCAAGGCAACGACACACTCTACGGCGACGAGGGCGATGATGCACTGGATGGAGGCGAAGGCAACGACGGCCTCTACGGCGGCTTGGGCACCGACACCCTCACGGGCGGCGATGGCAACGACACCTACTACGTGACCAACTATTGGGACGACGAAGGCGTGCTGCACCGTGACCAGGTGATCGAAGGCAACTCGGCCACCTCGGGCGTTGACACCGTGTTCACCTACGACAGCGACTACACGCTGGCCAACAATGTGGAGAACCTGACCCTGCTGGCGGGCGTCCTGGCCCATGGCAACGCACTGGGCAACCTCATCACCGGATCTGATGCTGCCGATTTCATTGACAGCCGGGCCGGCAACGACACCATCGTCTCCGGTATTGGCAACGACATCATTTGGGCGGGTGAAGGCAATGACTTCGTTGATGGCGGGGTAGGTAACGACTACATCGAGGGAGGTGGCGGTAATGACTCGCTGTACGGCGGCGAGGGTAACGATACTCTATACGGCGCGCTTGGCAACAGCACTCTGTACGGCGGAAATGGTGACGACACCTATTACGTTGTCAACACGGAAGATGACTTTGGCAACCTAACATTTAACCGTGTCAAAGAAGTCGGCACCACCGGTACCGATACGGTCATTCTTCTTTCGGACACATACGATCCGTATAACCTAGCCGAAAATATTGAGAATCTGACTCTGATGGTCGACGGTTTTGCCAGAGGTAATGCTCTTGACAATACTCTCATCGCGAGCAGCGGCGGGAATGCTATCGCCGGAATGGCAGGCAACGACACCATCATGGGCAGTAATAGCGACGATATCCTCGCCGGTGGCGAAGGCCACGACTCCATCATTGGCGGCGATGGGTACGACTACATCTGGGGCGATTCAAACATACTCGCGACCAGTGGCAGCACAACTGGAACTGGAAACGACACACTTCGTGGGGGTGGAGGGACTGACCAAATCGAGGGCTGGCTTGGCAATGACATGTTGTATGGCGATGAGGGTAACGACTCACTAGACGGAGGCGAAGGCAACGACGTCTTGAACGGTGGAGCAGATAACGACACCCTGATCGACACCTCCACCACATCCAACGACACCTACATCTGGGGCCGAGACCAAGGCATCGACACCCTGTCCGACTCCGGCGGCATCGACCGCCTAGACGTCTTGTCAGGCGTCACCGCCAACCAGCTCTGGCTGCGCCACGTCGGCAACAACCTGGAGATCTCCGTCATCGGCACGAACGACAAGTTCACTGTCAACAACTGGTACACCGCGGCGGCCAACCAGGTCGAAAGCGTGAAGCTCTCCGATGGCAAGACCCTGGCGGCGAGCAACGTGGACAACCTGGTCAACGCCATGGCCAGCTTCACGCCACCAACCGCAGGCCAGACCACCTTGCCCGCCAACTACCAGACCGCCCTCAACCCGGTGATCGCCGCCAACTGGGCCTAAGCCGAAGCAGGTAACCAAACCAAAAGCCGGGCAGTGCCCGGCTTTTTCACGCGCCTCAGCGCTTCTGGCGACGTTGGCGCATCAGCAGTAAAGCGCCAAAGCCCATACCGATCAGCACAACAGTCGATGGCTCGGGCACGGCGCCAATACGCACGGTGACCTGCAATGCGGCGGGACTGTCAAGACTGGTGAGCGTGCCCAATTCGAGGCTGCTCGAATAGAGGCCGGTGAAGGTGGTGATGGGCTTGCCGAGGTAGCTTTCGATGCCGGAGATCAAGACGCTTGTGTCGCAACCTCCGCCGTTGTAGGGCAGCGAGTAGCCGCAGGCCGCGATGTAATTGCCCTGCCCTGATCGATTGACCACCTTGCCGCCGTCAATGCCAAAAGCTTGGCTTGCGCCATACCCGTTGATGACCACCGAAGTCAAGGAAGCGACCCCATCCCCCATCAAGAACCAGTTGGTTCGCTCATAGGCCGACAAGACCAACGACACAGCGCCAGTGGAGGAACCCAGGACATTCACCACGGTCGTTCCGGGGATGTAAACACCCAGCGAGTTGGAGTTCGGCCCCGAACTCCCACCGTCATACAAACCGATGACATGGACTTCGTCGGTGGTGGCAGCGTTGGCCACATATTGGCTCGTTTGGACGATGTTGCCGTTGCCAATGGTGACAACGCTGGCCGAAGCTTGGTGCGAAAGGGCAATGGCCGCCAAAGTGGCGACGACCAAGCCGGTGGTCATGTTGAATTTCATGAGGCTCCCTGTGAAAACTGCATTAGCGGCATTGAATGCCTACGGCAGTTTCACCGGGACATGTGCCAAGCACAATCCCTTAAGAGAGGGCCGGGATCACCCTCCCCTGAAGGATCCTTATTCGACCGCCTTGACCATGTCCTCGACCACTTTCTTGGCATCGCCAAACACCATCATGGTCTTGTCGCTGTAGAACAGTTCGTTGTCCAGCCCGGCATAACCCGCCGCCATCGAGCGCTTGTTCACGATGATGGTCTTGGCCTTGTACGCTTCCAGAATGGGCATGCCGTAGATCGGGCTGCCCTTGGTGTGCGCCGCAGGGTTCACCACGTCGTTGGCACCCAAGATGATCGCCACATCAGCCTGGCCGAACTCGCCGTTGATGTCTTCCATCTCAAACACCTGGTCGTAAGGCACTTCGGCCTCGGCCAGCAGCACGTTCATGTGACCAGGCATGCGCCCCGCCACCGGGTGGATCGCGTACTTCACCGTGATGCCCTTTTCGGTGAGCTTGGCGGCCAGCTCCTTGACGGCATGTTGCGCACGCGCCACGGCCAGGCCGTAGCCCGGCACGATGATCACGGTCTCGGCATTGCCCAACACGAAGGCCGCGTCGTCAGCCGAACCGCTCTTGACCGGACGCGCCGCTTGCGCGCCACCCGCCACGGCCGCGGCGGCATCACCGCCAAAGCCGCCCAGGATCACGTTGAAGAACGAGCGGTTCATGGCCTTGCACATGATGTAGCTCAGGATCGCGCCCGACGAGCCCACCAGCGAACCGGCGATGATCAGCATGGAGTTGTTCAGCGAGAAGCCGATGCCCGCCGCCGCCCAGCCCGAGTAGCTGTTCAACATGGACACCACCACCGGCATGTCGGCGCCGCCGATCGGGATGATGATCAGCACGCCCAGGACGAAGCTCAGAACGATCAGCGCGACGAACACGTCCATGCGCTGCGTGGCCATGAAGGTGCCGATCAGGCCGATCAGGCCCAGGCCCAGCACCAGGTTCAGCAGGTGCTGGCCCTTGAAGCTCACCGGCGCGCCCTGGAACAGGCGGAACTTGTACTTGCCGCTCAGCTTACCGAAGGCGATGACCGAACCGCTGAAAGTGATGGCACCAATGGCCGCACCCAATGACAGCTCAAGCCGGTTGCCCGTGGGGATCGGCGGCACGGTACCGTCGGCCAGCTTCTGCACGATCTGGAAGGCGTAAGGCTCGGCCACCACGGCCACGGCGATGAACACCGCGGCCAGGCCGATCATGCTGTGCATGAAGGCGACCAGCTCGGGCATCTTGGTCATCTCGACGCGCTTGGCCATGATGGCGCCGGCACCGCCGCCGATCACCAGCGCGCCCAGCACATAGCCCAGGCCTGCACCGAAATCAATGCCCAGCGACTGCGCCTGGCCATGGATGAGGCCAATGGTGGTCAGCACGGCGATCGTCATGCCGACCATGCCGAAGAAATTGCCACGGATCGACGTGGTCGGGTGGCTCAAACCCTTGAGCGCCTGGATGAAACACACCGAGGCGAACAGGTAGAGCAAAGCGATGAGGTTCATGCTCATTTACTTGGCTCCCGCTTTCTTGTCTTTCTTCTTGAACATTTCGAGCATGCGCCGGGTGACCAGGAAGCCCCCGAACACATTGACCGCGGCCAGCGCCACGGCGAGCACGCCCATGGTCTTGCCCAGCGGCGTGACGGTCAGCGCGGCGGCCAGCATGGCACCCACAATGACGATGGCCGAGACCGCGTTGGTCACGGCCATGAGGGGGGTGTGCAGTGCCGGCGTCACCGTCCACACCACGTGATAGCCCACATAGATGGCCAGCACGAAAATGGACAGGTTGATGACGACATGGTCGACTTGGGCAATGGCTTCCATCGTGTCTCCAGGGGATTTGAAAAATCAGTCGAACTTGCGGATTTCTTTGATGGCGTTGCCCTCGTCGAGCAAGACCACCTTGGGCTTGTAGCCGGCCACCTCGGCCTCGGTCATGGGCGCGTAGGTGCAGATGATGAGCAGGTCGCCCACGTGCGCCTTGCGCGCGGCCGCGCCGTTCAGAGAGATCACGCCCGAGCCGCGCGCGGCCTTGATGACGTAGGTCGAGAAGCGCTCGCCGTTGTTGATGTTGTAGAGCTCGATGTACTCGAACTCTTTCATGTCGGCCGCTTCGAGCAGGTTCTCGTCGATGCCGCAGGAACCTTCGTAGTTCAGGTCGGCCTCGGTCACGGTGGCGCGGTGCAGCTTGGCACGCAGCATTTGGCGTTGCATATCAGTCTCCTCGATCCGTCGTCAGGCGCGCAGCAGTTGGCCGCCCTGGCACACCAGGCAAGCCTTGACGATGTCGTCTTCCAGGTCCACGTGGAACTGGCCTTCCTTGTTGAAGACCAGCTTCAGGAAATCCAGCACATTGCGCGCGTACAGGGCCGAGGCATCCGCGGCCACCAGGGCCGGCAGGTTGGTCTCGCCCACCAGGGTCACGCCATGCTTGACCACGGCCTGGTTGGCCTCGGTCAGGGGGCAGTTGCCGCCTTGTGCGGCCGCCAGGTCCACGATCACCGAACCCGGCTTCATGGCCTTGACCATGTCCTCGGTCACGAGCACGGGGGCGGCACGGCCGGGGATCAGGGCGGTGGTGATGACGATGTCGGCGGCGGCCACGCGCTTGGCCACTTCCACCTTCTGGCGGTCCAGCCAGCTTTGGGGCATGGGGCGGGCATAGCCCCCCACGCCTTCGGCGGCTTCTTTTTCTTCAGCGGTTTCGTAAGGCACGTCGATGAACTTGGCGCCCAAGGATTCGACCTGTTCCTTCACCGAAGGACGCACGTCGGAGGCTTCGATGACCGCGCCCAGGCGCTTGGCCGTGGCGATGGCCTGCAAACCGGCCACGCCCACACCCAGGATCACCACGCGGGCGGCCTTGACGGTGCCCGCGGCGGTCATCAGCATCGGGAAGATGCGCTGGTACTTGTCGGCGGCGATCATGACGGCCTTGTAGCCCGCCAGATTGGCTTGCGAGGACAGCACGTCCATGCTCTGCGCACGCGTGGTGCGGGGCGCTGCTTCGAGCGCGAAGCCGGTGGCCTGGGCGTCGGTCAGCGCCTGCAAACCGGCCTTGTCGAAGGGATTGAGCATGCCCACCACGACCGCGCCAGGCTTGAGCAGCGCGAGTTCGTTGGCGAAGGGCGCCCGCACCTTGAGCACCATGTCGGCGCCAAACGCGCCAGCCACATCGGTGATTTCGGCGCCAGCGGCAGCGTAGGCTTCGTCGGTCACGCTGGCGGCAATGCCGGCACCGGACTGGACGCGAAGGGTGTGCCCTTGCGCCTTCAATTTCTTCACCGTCTCGGGGGTCACGGCCACGCGGCTTTCACCGACAGCGGTCTCCAAGGGTATGCCAATCAGCATACGGTCTCCTAATTAGGGGGTGCGGCAGCGGCATTTGCGCCAAACCTGCCAGCATACACAACAATCTTGCATTCTCGGTGCGACCGTGGCTGGCGCACCCTCAAATGTGAGGGTCGGCGTTGTCACATTGTGAAGAATCACGATTGCCACACATTGACACACCATTGACGGATAATCCTGCGCTCATGAAGACCGCCGATATTTTGGAAGCGGAGGCCAAGGCTGGCTCCCCCCTTGTTCCTTCGCAACGCTGGAAACCCAACGTCACTGTGGCGGCGGTGGTTGAGCGCGACGGCCGCTTTCTGCTGGTGGAAGAACAGACCAGCGATGGCCTGCTGCTGAACAACCCGGCCGGCCACCTCGATCCAGGTGAATCACCGTTGCAAGGCGTGATGCGCGAGACGCTGGAAGAGACCGCCTGCCAGTTCACCCCGCAAGGCTTTCTGGGCATGTACATGTCTCGCTTTCGGCGCACGCGCACTGGCGAGGACATCACCTACCTGCGCCTGACCTTCTTCGGCACCGTGTCTGAGCCCGACCCCACGTTGCAGCTGGATGAAGGCATCGTGCGCGCCGTGTGGATGACCGCCGACGAAATCCGCGCCTGCCCTGAGCGTCATCGCAGCCCCCTGGTGCTCGAGTGCCTGGAAACCTACTTGTCGGGCGTGCGCTATCCCTTGTCCATCCTGACGATCCACGACAGCGTCTTCGCACCGCCAGCCGCCGTCCGCTCGGCATGAGCGCCGCCCGGCCGCAGCGCGTCGTCGTCGGCCTCAGCGGCGGCGTCGATTCAGCGGTCACCGCGCACCTGCTCAAGCAGCAGGGCCACGAGGTGGTCGGCATCTTCATGAAGAACTGGGAAGATGACGACGACAGCGAATATTGCTCGACCCGTCAGGATTTCCTGGACGCGGCCAGCGTGGCCGATGTGCTGGGCATCGAGATCGAGCACGTCAACTTCGCGGCCGATTACAAAGACCGCGTCTTCGCTGATTTTCTGCGCGAGTACCAGGCCGGCCGCACGCCCAACCCCGATGTGCTGTGCAACGCCGAGATCAAGTTCAAGGCCTTTTTGGACCATGCCATGCGCCTGGGCGCCGAGAAGATTGCCACGGGGCACTACGCCCGAGTGCGTGAGCGCGAAGGCCGCTTCGAGTTGCTCAAGGGCCTGGACCCGCTGAAAGATCAAAGCTATTTTTTGCACCGCCTGAACCAGGCGCAACTGAGCAAGACGATGTTCCCCGTGGGCGAGTTGCCCAAGACCGAGGTGCGGCGCATCGCGGCTGAGATCGGTCTGCCCAACGCCAAGAAGAAAGACTCGACCGGCATTTGCTTCATCGGCGAACGGCCGTTCCGCGAGTTTCTGAACAAGTACCTGTCGAACCAGCCAGGCCTGATCAAGGACGACCGCGGCCGCACTTTGGGTGAGCACGTGGGCTTGAGCTTTTACACGCTGGGCCAGCGCAAGGGCATCGGCATTGGCGGCGTGAAAGAAAAGGGCGCGCCGCGCGGCGGGGGCGAGCACGACGCCTGGTTCGTGGCTCGCAAGGACATGGCGGCCAATGTGCTGTATGTGGTGCAAGGGCACGACCACTCCTGGCTGCAATCGCACACCTTGAGCGCCGATGACCTGAGTTGGGTGGCGGGCAATGCGCCGCCCCTGAGCCCTTGTGCGGCCAAGACACGCTATCGGCAAGCGGACGCGGCCTGCTCGATTGACGCGGCCGACCACGCGCACCTGCGCTTGAGTTTTGCCCAGCCGCAATGGGCCGTGACCCCGGGCCAGTCGGCTGTGCTGTACGACGGTGACATCTGTCTGGGTGGCGGCGTGATCAGCGGCGCGGCATGAACACCGAAGCCAGCACTCCTGCCGCGGCCGAAGTGCCCATCATCATCCTGGACACCAACGCCCTGCTCGACTGGCGCGTGTTCAAGGACCCGTCCGCCTCGCCCCTGGCCGAAGCCCTGCAAGCGGGCCAACTGCGCTGGCTGGCCAGCCCGGCCATGCAGACCGAATGGGGCCACGTGTGGCCACGCAGCGCGTTCGCGCGCTGGCAGCCTGATCAAGCCCTGACCACCACGGTGTTCAGCCATGCCCAGATGGTGGACGAACCGCCCCGCGGCCCGCTGAAGTGCAAGGACCCCGATGACCAGGTGTTCATCGACCTCGCCCTGCACGTGGGCGCACGCTGGCTGATCAGCAAGGATGCCGCCTTGCTCAAGCTGGCCCGGCGCGCCAGGCTGCTGGGCGTGAACGTGAT
Source organism: Aquabacterium sp. CECT 9606 (assembly GCF_918741295.1). Taxonomy (GTDB): domain Bacteria; phylum Pseudomonadota; class Gammaproteobacteria; order Burkholderiales; family Burkholderiaceae_C; genus Aquabacterium. The sequence continues at coordinate 292,742 of NZ_CAKKNB010000002.1, read as the reverse complement.
GACGCTGCAACAATGGTCCACCTTGCCCCTCGCCTCATGAATTCATTGATCCCGAACCGACGATCGCTCTTCGTCATCGCCGCCGCGCTGGCCATGGGCCTGGCTGGCTGCGCCACCCTGATGGGCCCGCGCACCGTCGAGATCTCGCGGGAGCAACTGCTGGCAAAGCTGTCCAAACAATTCCCCATGCGCAAGACGCTGGCCGAGGTGTTCGAGGTCGAAGCGCAAGCGCCGAGGCTTCAGCTCAATCCCGACACCAACCGCGTCGCGTCCGAGTTCGACATCAAGGCCACGGACCGCCTGTTTGGCCGCAGCTACCAAGGCACGGTGGGCGTCAGCTTCGGCATGCGCTATGAAGCGCAAGACCGCACCATCCGCTTGAACACGGTGACCATCGACAAGCTGGCGATTGCTGGTTTGTCGGAGGCCACGCAGCGGCAGTGGACCAAGCTGGGCGCGATGTTGGCCCAAGACAAATTGCAGGACTACCCCATCCACCAGTTCAAGCCCGAAGACCTGCGCGAGGTGGACCGTCGCGGCTACCAGGTGGAAGACATCCGCGTGACAGCCGCCGGCCTGTCCGTCAAACTCGTGCCCAAGCCCTGACCTTCCCCCTGATTCCGCCACGATCCCCATGAGCCTTTTCAACGACAGTGACCGCCTGCAATGGGTCCACGCCTTCATCGCCGGCATCCCTTATGCCCGCGCCTCCAACATGCGCGTGACCGAGGCCTTGCAGAACCACGCGACGCTGGCCATGCCGGCTTGCGGCGACTGGACCGGCGACGCCGAGCGCCAACTCACGCACCCTGGCGTGCTGACCGTCCTGGCCGACACCGCTTGCGGCGTGGCCGTGGGCACCGCGCTGGACGTGATGGAGCCCTTCGCCACGCTGGATTTGCGCATGGACTACCTGCGCCCCGCCGTGGCCGACCGCGAGCTGATCTGCCACGCCGAATGCCACCGCCTGTCGCGCAGCGTCGCCTTTGTGCGCGGTGAGATCCGCCAGCCAGGGCAAGACGAGGTGCTGGCCACCGTGCAGGCCACGTTCATGCGGGCCACGGCCAGCGTGCGGCGTGACCCGTCGGCCGCGCCCAAGCCCGCCCGGGCCACCGCCGAGGCCAAGCCCGCTGAAGCCGCCCAAGCTCTGCCACCCACCGTGACACCCGCGTTGAAACCCGGCGTGTCGCCTTATGTGGATTACCTCGCCGTGCACCAAAGCTCGGCGGAGGGTGATGACGCACCCTTGTTCCGCCTGCCCTTCAAGCCCGATCTGATCGGCAACCCGGTGCTGCCCGCTTTGCATGGCGGCGTGTTGGCCGGTTTTGCCGAAACGGCCATGGTGCTGCACCTGGTCTCGACCATGGGCTTGAGCGACGGCACGCCACCGCGCGGCGTCGATTTCTCGATCGACTACCTGCGCTCGGCCCGGCCGGTGGACACCTTCGCGCAAGCCACCACGATCCGGCAAGGCAGCCGCGTGGCGCTGGTGCAAGTCACGGTGTGGCAAGAAGACCAGCGCAAGCCGGTGGCCACGGCGCGCGGCCATTTCCTGCTGCCCCGCGACCAGGCCTGAAGCGCAAGCAAACTCAAAGCCCGCGCGCCTGGATGTCCTGCTGGATCGACCGCAGGATTTGCGGGTAGTCCACGGCCGGAGCCCACCCCAGGGAACGCGCCTTGTCGGTGGGGAACTGGTTGTCCCACGCGATCAGGTTGAGCGCCTCGCGCGTCACGGGCGGACGTTGCTTGGGCAAAAAGCGCCTGTAGACGGGCTCGACCACGCGGGCGCCCAGGTAGGCCAGCGCTCGCGGGGTGGACCGTGGCGGCGGCGTGCCCATCAAGGCGGCCAGGTCCGTGAAGTAGCGGCGCCACGTGAGCGGCAATCCGTCGTGGATGTTGAAGGCCTGGCCAAAGGCCACGGGTGTCTGGCTGGCCAGCACCAAAAAGTCGGCCACGTTGTCCACGATGGCCAGTGCAGCGCACCCCTGCCCACCGCCCACCAAGGCCGGCAATCCTTGGCGCAAGGCGTGCGCAGCGTCCAGCAACCAGGGCCCCGAGCCCGGCCCGATGATGTTGGCGGGCCGCACCACGCACACCCGCCCCCCTTGATCGCGAAAGCGCCAGGCCAGCGCCTCCTGGCCTTGCTTGGCCCGGCCATAAGGGCCTTGCGGCTGGCCCAGCGGCGTGTCTTCACGGCACACGCCGCGCTGGATGGCATCGCCATAGGCGCACACGCTGGTGGTGAGGACCACGGCCGAGTCCTGCCGCCGCGCCACCTCGAACACATGCGCCGTGCCGCCCACGGTGACGCGCTCGTGCTGGGCGTACGTGCCGCCGTCCCCCACCAAGGCGGCCAGGTGGAAGATGCGCGCACAGCCTTGCGCGGCCAGCGCCACATCCTCAAGGCGGGTGATGTCGCCACGCACTACCTTGACGCGCGATGACCATTCAGGCGGCACTGCTTCGTGGAGCAGCGCCAGCACCTGGACAGGGCCAGTGGCTTGGCGCAAAAGCTGGTTGACCAAAGCGCGGCCCAGGAAGCCGCAGCCCCCGGTGACCAGCACGCCGTCGTCGCCCGGCCTCATCGACCCTGCACCTGGCCGAAATGCGCTTCACCAAACAGGTGGCTGGCCACATCGCCGGGGAACAACCAGAACGGCGTGCGCTCGCTGGAGGTGGCGCAGTTGGGGTATGCCGGATTGGCCGAAGGCCCGGCGAGTGTTTTCTCGAGCACCATGGAGATGTACTGGTCGTTGCTGCCCTCCAGCGTGTTGCCGTTCAGGATCACTTCCACCCCCGTGCTCAAGGCGTGCTTGCGCACCGCGTTGATGCGCGAGTGCCTGGGCTCGTAGGCATCGACGCCCACGCCGTTCTCGCTGGTCACGCGGATGCCATCGGGCACGCGCGCCGCCATCGAGTGGTTGCCCTCGGTGTGACCGGGCGTGTGGACCAGCGCCAGGCCTGGGCCCAGGCTCACACTGCGGTCAAAGGTGATGACGCGCTCGGGCGCGATGCCATCGATGCCACGCGGGCAATACCAATCGGCCTGGATGGGCAGCAGGTGCTGGGTCGACGCCCACTCCTGGTGGTGCACCAGCAGTTTGGCCTTGGGAAAGAAGCCCGGCGTGCCGTGGCTGCCCAGCCAACGCCGCACATCTTGCGTGTGCAGGTGGTCGTAGCTGATGTAGTCCACCTGCTCGGGCTGGATGCCGCATTCGGCCAGGGCGCTTTGCACCGTGTGGTACTGCGGTGCAAACACGCTGTTGAAGCTGCGCGGCACGCTTTGCGCCAGCCGTTTGAAGAATGGCGTCTCGCGGTTGGCTTCATGGTCGGTGGGTGAAAGCATGAGCGTGCGCACCACGCCAGCATGGTCACGGTACTGCACCACGAACAAGCGGTTGAGCAAGTGCACCAGCGGGAACTTGAAGCCCCGATGCGCGAACACGCCTGAGAACGCGTAGTAGGTGGGATAAGGCGCGCGGATGAGGTCGAAGCTGCGGTAGAACAGCACTTCGGGCTCGGCCATCATGCGGTCGTGCAGGGCCTGCGCGCGGCGGCGCACCTCTTGCAGCCGCGCTTGCGGGCTGTTGGATTCGCGGGCCTGGTCAAAGTCGGTCAGCGCCTTCATGCCGGCGGGCAAAGGCGTGGTGTCAATGGTCATCATGAAGCGGTCTTTGAAAAGTGAAGGGCGTCACTGGCCGGCCATGCGCGCCGTGACGAAACGGTTGATCGCATCGGGCGAATGCTTGGCCAATTGGTAGAACAACTTGGTCTGCCAACCCACGACCGAGTGGCCGGGCAAGCGCGAAGGCTTGCCTTGCGACAAACGCCAGACGGTGCGGGCCACGTCGTCGGCGCTCAGTCGCACGCCCAGGGTCTGCACGGTCTTCATCTTGCTGACGTCATCACGGACCATGGCGGTGTTGACGAACAAAGGCAGCACATCGACCACGCGGATGCCGTGGCGCTGCCACTCGATGTCGAGCGCCTCGGTGAAGCCGCGCACCGCCGCCTTGGTGGCCGAATAGGTGCTGAGCATGGGCTGGCCATACAGTGCCGAGGCCGAGCACATGTTGACCACGCGCGCGCCCGGCGTGCGCTTGAGGAAGGGCAAAGCATGGTGGCAGCCGTTGACCACGCCCTTCAGGTTGATGTCGATGAGGCGGTGGTGGCGGGCCAGTTCGGCCTCTTCAAAGGGGCTGGTCACGGACACGCCGGCGTTGTTGAACAAAAGATCAAGCCGCTGTCCTGCGGCCTGCCAGAAGGCCTCCAACTGGGGCGCCCAATCATCGGCATTGGACACATCCAATCGACCCGCGTGGCAACGGTCCGCGCCCAGTTGCTCGCGTAAGGCCCGAAGGGCCGCTTCGTCCACGTCATACAGCCCCACGAACCAGCCGGCATGGGCAAAGCGCTCGGCCACGGCCCGCCCGATGCCGGCGGCAGCGCCTGTGATGAAAATGCTGGGGCGTGGGTGACTGCTCATGCGGTGAATGCTCCTCAATGGAGCGCCCAGCATAGCCAGGCAGGGATGACCCGTCTTGACCTGATCGACCTGAAATTTGACAATTTCGTCCATGCCGCCCTTGTCCCCGCTTTCCTCGCACCCATCCCTGCCCGCCCGCCTGTACGAGCGCGATGTGGTGCAAGGCATGGTGCCGCTCAACCTGGTGCGGGTGCTGGGCGAATACCTGTCATCGAAAGGTCTTGATCCCCATGGGGTGCTGCCCCGAGACCTGGATCTGGGCAGTGCCAACCCACTGGGTCGCTTCTCGGCCGAGGCTTATTGCCAGTTGCTGATCAAGGCGGCCGAACGCCTGCACGATCCCTTGCTGGGCCTGCACCTGGGGCAGACCATCCAGCCGGCGCACCTGGGCGCGCTGGGCTATGTGCTGCTGGCCTGCGAGAACCTGGGGGGTGCGCTGCAGCGCATCCAGCGTTACCACCGCCTGGTCCACGACATCAACCCGGTGCAGCACCGCATTGAAGGCGGCAACCTGGAGCTGCAATGGGGCATCGCGCATGGCAAGCCAGGGGCTTTGTTCGACGAATCAGGCATCGCCGGCCTGGTGCAGTTTGGGCGCGATGTGTGTGCGCAGCAACTGCCTTTGGTCCAGGTCGATTTCGTGAATCCGCCGCCATCTGATCTTCGGCCCTACCTGGATTACTTTGGCTGCCCGGTGCGCTTCAACCAGCCCATGACACGCCTGGCCATCCCGCTGGACAGCCTGATGGCGCCCTTGCGCCAGGCAGACCCCACGCTGCTCAAGCTGATGGAAGAGCAGGTGGACGCGGCCATGGCGCAGTTGCCGGATGCCGGCGACCTGGGCGAGGTGACCCGGCGCGTGGTGGCTCACCTGGCGCCCTTGGGCACGCCAGAGTTGGAGCAGGTGGCCCAGGCATTGCGGCTGTCGCCCCGCGTGTTTTACCGTCGCCTGGCCGAGCAGGGTTTGAACTTTCGGGATCTGCGCGAAACGGCCTTGCAGCAGGTGGCCGAGCTGCATTTGCGCGACCCCAGGTTGACGTTGGCCGAGGTGGGTGCCTTGCTGGGCTATTCCGAGCAAAGCGCTTTTTCGCGGGCTTTCAAGCGTTGGTCGGGCGTGCCGCCTTTGCAGTGGCGGCAGGGGCTCAAGGATGTGTGAGGTGCTGGCTGGGAGCGCGGGGCGAGGGCTGGGCGGGTATCCGTCAAGGCCTCGTGTTGGTGGTCCCGCTTTTCAAGCGGGACTGCCTTGCGGTGCTCAGCACCAACAAGGCGCCCAGCCGGATACCCACCCAGCCCTTGTTTCGCCCCGCTGGTGGCGTGGCACGAAATGCGGCCGTGGCATGCCACCAGCGGGGTGGATCAGGGGTTCGGCGGAGGCGGGCGGGGCGACTTTGGGGGCGTCGAGGCGCACAGGCCGCGGCGGGTTGCCCCTCGCACCGCGAGGGGTCGGCGAGGACTGTTTGAGCGCGCAGCGCGAGTTCCGCAGCCGCCCGCCGTGGCCGAGCACCGAGAGCAGTCCGCCGCAACGCGGTGGACCGCCACCATAGGAGCCCCGCCCGCCTCCGCCGAATCCCCCGCCCCGCGTTTCCAGACAGAAGCAAGGCCATCGATCAGCGGCTCATCCCACTGTGGTGAAACCCCAGCGTGCGCCCCGGCGCCGACTGGGCCTGCAACCAATCGGCCACCGCCTGGCGCTGCTCCGGCGTGTAATGCAGTCCCAGCTTGCTGCGCCGCCACAGGATGTCATCGGCCGTTTGCGCCCACTCGTGCCGCTTCAGGTAAAACAACTCGATCTCGTACAGGTCGGGCGCCACCTCCGCACCCAGGTCGGCCCGCGATGTCACACCATCCAGCAGGCGCAAGACACGACTGCCATACGCACGCGTCCAGCGGCGCATCAATCCGAGGTCCAGCCAGGCATGGCGCCGGCGCAAGCGCGACTGGAACTCGGTCATGTCCAGATCGGGGTGCACGGCCTCATCGATCAGGTCGGTCAACTGCCCGCCCGGCAAAACGGCATCGGCCGTCCAGCGGTGGCGCAACTCGCCCAGTTGGCGCCCCACCAAGTCGGCCGCTTCTTCTGACAACAAGCGGAAGGTGGTGAGCTTGCCGCCCCACACCGTCAACCACGGCGCTGGAAAAGACTGCGCCTCCAGCCGATAGTCGCGCGTCACGGCCGAAGCCTTGCCACTGGCATCGTCCAGCAAGGGGCGCACCCCCGCGAACTGCCACACCACATCACCCGGCTGCACCGCCTGGCGGAAGTAGCGGCTGGCGTGCTGGCACAGGTACATCACCTCTTCGGGATCAACGCCCACGGCGCCTGGCGCGGCCTTGTGCTCCACGTCGGTGGTGCCGATCAAGGTGAAGTGGCGCTCATACGGAATCGCGAAGATGATGCGGCGGTCTTCGCCCTGGAAGATGTAAGCGTGGTCGTGGTTGAAGATGCGCGGCACCACGATGTGGCTGCCCTTGACCAGGCGCAAATGGGCATGGGCCGCGTCACGTTTGCTGGACGACGCCCTGGGCTGCACGCCCATGACTTGGCGCAACAGGTGCTCGGCCCAGGGCCCGCCGGCATTGACGACGGCACGCGCCCTGACGCGGATCGTGTGCGTGGCCTCTTGCGTGAGCGCATCGTGGTTCACCAGCTCGGCCAACCAGCCGCCCGGCATGGCCTGCAGTTTCTCGCAGCGGGTGCGCGGCAGAATCATCGCACCCCGTTCAGCGGCATCCATCGCACACAGCACCACCAGGCGGGCATCGTCCACCCAGCCATCGGAGTAAACAAAGGCCTTGGACCATTTGGCGTTCAGGGGCGCGCCCAGCGCATGCCCGCGCAAGTTGATGCTGCTGCTGCCCGGCAAAAATTCGCGCACCGCCAGGTTGTCGTACAACCACAGGCCCATGCGGATCATCCAGGCCGGCCGCATGGACGCGTCGTGCGGCAGCACAAAACGCAGTGGCCACATGATGTGCGGGGCAGAGCGCAGCAGCAGTTCGCGCTCGGCCAAGGCCTTGCGCACCAAGGAGAACTCGCCATATTCCAGGTAACGCAGGCCACCATGGATCAGCTTGGTCGATGCCGACGAGGTGTGGCTGGCCAGGTCGTCCTGCTCGCACAGCACCACGTTCCAACCGCGCCCGGCCAGGTCGCGCGCGATGCCCACGCCATTGATGCCGCCGCCCACCACGAGGACATCGCAATGGTGATCCGCCGATGAAGCCTCAGCACTGGTCGTTGACAAACGAGGTCTCCTTTTTCACCTGACCGCAAATCATACTTTGGCGACTTTCTTACACGCCTCGGGCAGATCATCCCCCACTAGGCAAGCTCGTTTTTTTTCATTAATGTTGGTTTTTTTCGTTTAGCCTGACCGTCATGACGAGCAACCCATCCACGAAGGAAGCCGTTGTCGCGCCCGCCAGCGACGATTGGAGGCCCAACCCGCGCCAGATCGCACTGCTCGAAGAAGTGCGCGCGCGCGGGGCCGTGTCAGTTGAACGCCTGGCCTTGCGCCTGAACGTGACCATGCAGACCGTGCGCCGCGACGTGCAGCGCCTGGCCGACGCGGGCTTGCTGCTGCGGTTTCACGGTGGCGTCAGCCTGCCACGCACCGCGCCCTCGGTGGGCGCCTGGAAAGCGCGGCAAGCCCTGCGCGCCGACGCCAAGGCGCGCATCGCCCGCTCGGTGGTCTCGGCCATCCCCGATGGGGCCAGTTTGATGCTGGGCACCGGCACCACGGTGGAGGCGATTGCGCGCGAGTTGCTGCGCCGCCCCGGCCTGCGCATCATCACGCACAACCTGCACGCCGCCCAGGTCTTGAGCGAGCACCCTGACTGCAAGCTGCACATCGCTGGCGGCATCCTGCGCACGCGCGATTGCGCCTTGGAGGGCGAAAGCACCGTGGCCTTCCTGCAGCAGTTCAAGGTCGACATCACCATCCAGTCCACCATGGGCATCGACGCCGATGGCACCATGCGCGACATCGACCTGCGCGAGCTGCCCGTGGCCCAGACCATGATGAACCAGGCCCGCGAATGCTGGCTGGCCACCGACGTCAGCAAGTTCAACCAGGCCGCGTTGGCCGAGGCTGGACGGCTGCACCACATCAAACGCGTGTTCACCGAAGCCCTGCCGCCAGCGCCCTTCCCGGCGCTGCTGCAGGAAGCCGGCGTCGCGCTCACCATTGCACCCTGACATGGCCTTGATCCTCGCCCTGGACCAGGGCACCTCCAGTTCGCGCAGCATCGTGTTCAACGAGCACGGCCAGATCCTGGCGCAAGCCCAGCGCGAGATCCGCCAGGTCTACCCGCGCCCCGGCTGGGTCGAGCACGACCCGATCGAGCTGTGGACCAGCCAGCGCGACACCGCCCTGGCCGCTTTGCAACAAGCGAAAGCGCAAGGCCATGCCCTGACCGACGTGCGCGCCATCGGCATCACCAACCAGCGCGAGACCACGGTGCTGTGGCGCCGTGACACTGGCGAGCCCGTGGCCCATGCCATCGTCTGGCAAGACCGCCGCACCGAAAGCCTGTGCGCCCAATGGCGCGAGCGCGGCCTGAGCGACACCATCCGCGCCAAGACCGGGCTGGTGATCGACCCCTACTTTTCGGGCACCAAGCTGAAGTGGCTGCTGGACAACGTCGATGGCGCGCGCGCTGCCGCCGAGCGCGGCGAGCTGGCCTTCGGCACGGTGGACAGTTGGCTGCTGTGGCAGCTGACCGGTGGCCGCGTGCACGCCACCGACATCACCAACGCCTCGCGCACCTTGCTGTTCAACATCCACACCCAGCAATGGGATGAGGAGTTGCTGAGCCTGCTCGGCATCCCGCCTTCGCTGCTGCCCAGCGTGCACCCATCGAGCCACGCGTTTGGCGTGGCCGATGTGGACGGGCTCCAGGGCCTGCCCATTGGCGGCATCGCGGGCGACCAGCAGGCCGCCCTGTTCGGGCAGGCGGGCTTCACCGCGGGCCTGGCCAAGAACACCTACGGCACCGGCTGCTTCATGCTGATGCACACCGGCGGCCTGGCCCAGCCTTCGGCCAATGGCCTCTTGACCACGGCCGCCGCGCAAGTGGGCACAGCGCCCGCCCAGTACGCGCTTGAAGGCAGCGTCTTCATCGGCGGTGCGGTGGTGCAGTGGTTGCGCGATGGCCTGCAAGCCATCCGCGCCGCCAGCGAGGTGCAATCCCTGGCCGAAAGCGTGCCCGACTCGGGCGGCGTGATCTTCGTGCCCGCCTTCACCGGCCTGGGCGCGCCCTACTGGGACAGCGAAGCACGCGGCGCCATCGTCGGCCTGACGCGGGGCAGCACCGTGGCGCACATCGCGCGCGCCGCGCTCGAATCCATCGCCTTCCAAAGCGCGGCGCTGCTGCTGGCCATGAGCCGCGACGCGGTTGCCGCGGGCGGCCACCCGGTGACCGAACTGCGTGTGGACGGCGGTGCCTGCGTCAACAACCTCTTGATGCAGTTCCAGGCCGACCTGCTCGGCATCCCGGTGGTGCGGCCCAAGGTGGTCGAGACCACAGCCTTGGGCGCGGCATTTTTGGCCGGCCTGTCCTGCGGCGTCTACGAAGACACGGCCACCCTGGCCCGCCTGTGGCAGACCGACCGCGTCTTCCACCCTACCCTGCCTCGTGAACGTGCGCAGGACTTGATGGCGCAGTGGGAGCGCGCCGTGCGGCAGGCTTGCACCACCTGATTTCCAAGGAAGACCCGGGGGCCGAATGTCGCCGCCACTTCCCTGCTGTCGCGCCCACCCCTAGGTTATTGACCTGCGAGTCATTAACATCCGCTGGATGAACACCCCACTGTCCAGCACTTCTTCCTTTGTCCAGGCCCCCGGCGGCCGTCTGGCCTTGCGGCGCTGGGGCACTGCGGGCAAGCCCGTCATGGTGCTGGTGCATGGCTACCCCGACAACAGCAGCAAGTGGGAGGCCGTGGCCCAGCACCTGCGCAAGGACTTCGACGTGGTGGCCTACGACGTGCGCGGTGCGGGCGAGTCCTTCAAACCCACCGCCGTGGCCGACTACAAGCTGGCCCGCCTGACCGAGGACTTCACCGCCGTGATCAACGCCGTGAGCCCCGACCAGCCCGTGCACCTGGTGGCGCACGACTGGGGCTCGGTGCAAAGCTGGGAGTTCGTCACCGAGCCGGCGCTGAAGGGCCGCATCGCCTCCTACACCTCCTGCTCCGGCCCTTCGCTGGACCACGTGGGCTTCTGGATGCGCGACCGCTTGCGCCACCCCAGCGCCACGGGCCTGGGCCAGTTGGGCATGCAGTCGCTCAAGTCCTGGTACATCTACTTCTTCCAGCTGCCGTGGCTGCCGGAAGCCCTTTGGCACGGGGTGCTGGGCCGCCACTGGCCCGGCCTGATGCGCTTTCTGGAAAGCACCCACATCGAGCCCCGGGCCTCGCAGGCCGACGACGGCGCCCATGGCATCAACCTGTACCGCGCCAATGTGTTTGCCTGCATGGCGCGACCGCGCGAGCGCTTTGCCCATGCGCCGGTGCTGCTGCTGGTGGCTTTGAAAGACCGCTTTGTCAGCCCAGCCCTGACCGCCGACCTGGCCCGCTGGGTGCCCAGCCTCACGCGCCGCGAGCTGAACGCGGGGCATTGGGTCACGCTGCAGCAGCCGCAGGCCTTTGCCCAGGCGGTGCGCGAATTCATTGGCACTTTGGGTACACTCAAGCCATGAACGCCCCGGCCTTCTCCTTCAAATCCAAAAAACAGCAGCTCATCTGACCGGAGCCACGCTGTTCCGTCCAGATGAGCGACGGAACAGCAGCTGACGTGCCCTGCCAAGGGACACACTCATCCCCCAATGTCCTCGCTCTTCTGAACGGCCCCTTCATGCGGTCAATGTTTCAGGAGTGTTGTCATGTCTTCCCTTTTTTCAGGCGTCTGGGTGCCACTGGTCACGCCCTTTCAAAACGGGGCGGTCGATCACGCGGCCTTGCGGCGATTGGTGGGCCATTGCACCGCCCAAGGTGTCCATGGACTGGCGCCGTTAGGCACCACGGGCGAGCCCGCCATGCTGGACGACAACGAGCAGTTGGCCGTGCTGGACACCGTGCTGGAGGCCGCCCAAGGCCTGCCGGTGATGGTGGGCCTGGCCGGGGTGCACCCCAGTGATCTGCAGCGGCGGCTGCAAATTTTCGCCACCCGCCCTATCGCGGGCGTGATGGTGCCGGCGCCGGCCTATGTGCGCCCCACCCAGCAGGGCATCGCCGATCACTTCACCCGCTTGGCCGATGCCTCGTCCGTGCCCCTGGTGCTGTACGACATCCCTTACCGCACGGGTGTCGAGATCCAGCTGGACACGCTGCTGGCCCTGGCCGCCCACCCCAACATCCGGGCCATCAAGGACTGCGGCGGCTCGCCCGACAAAACGCAAGCCCTGATCGCCGACGGGCGCCTGGCCGTGCTGACTGGCGAGGACGCGGCCGTGTTCACCACGCTGTGCATGGGCGGGCACGGGGCCATCGCCGCTTCGGCCCAGGTCCGGCCCGAGCTGTTCGTGGCGCTGTACCAGGCGGTGCAAGAGCAACGACTGCAGGATGCGCGCGCGCTCTTCCACGCCCTGGCCCCGCTGGTGCGCACCTTGTTCGACGAGCCCAATCCCAGTGGCGTCAAGGCGGCGCTGCACCTGCAAGGGTGGCTGGACAACGAGCTGCGCCCGCCGATGACCCCTGTCTCGGATGCCACACACTGGCGCCTGGCCAAACACCTTGAAACGCTGGCCAGCGCACCCTCCTGACACCACGTTGTCAGCAGCCCCTGGGCACCATGAAGGCTCCTGTCAACAACACCCAAGGAGCCTGTCATGAGCAACCCATCCACCGCCATCCACCACGCCATCCACTGGTTCGAACTGCCGGTCCGCAGCATTGACCGCACCCAGCCGTTTTACGAAAAAATGCTGGGCGTCAAGCTCAAGCGCGAAAACTTTGGCGGTGCCGACATGGCGGTCTTCCCGGCCGACGACGGTGGCATCCACGGCTGCCTGCTGGCCGAGCCCAATGCCCCGCTCGATCACCACGGCGGCGCCCTGGTCTACCTGAACGCCGCCCCCAGTCTGGACGCCGCCTTGCAACGTGTGGAGGCTGCTGGCGGCCGCATCATCACGCCGCGCCAGGAACTGCCCCAAGGCATGGGCTGCTTCGCGCACGTGACCGACCCCGAAGGCCGCCGAGTGGGTCTGCACGCCCAAAGCTGAGGACAATACCGGCACCATGCGCCGCGCCGACCGACTCTTCCAACTGTTGCAACTGATGCGGGGCCGCCGCCTGTCCACGGCGGACTGGCTGGCACAGCGCCTGGAAGTGTCGGTGCGCACGGTCTACCGCGATGTGGCCGCCCTGCAGGCGCAGGGCGTGCCCATCGATGGCGAGGCCGGCGTGGGCTACCGCGTGGCGCGCGACTACAACCTGCCCCCGCTCATGTTCACCGCCGAACAAGCCCAGGCCCTGGTGGCGTCGGTGCGCATCGCGCGCAACCGGCTTGACCGGGACCTGGCCGCGCGGGCCGAAGATGCGCTCAGCAAGATTTTGAGCGTGCTGCCCACCGACAGCCGCGCCGCCGCCGACAGCCTGCAACTGCACTCGCTCTCGCGGCCCCACGAGCCGCTGCACCTGGACCGACTGGGCCAGTTGCGCCGGGCCATCGAATCGAAATGCGTGGTCTGCATCCAATACCAGGATGTGAACGGCCAGCCCAGCGACCGCTGGCTGCGGCCCCTGGCCTGCCTGTATTGGGACACCGTCTGGACGCTGTCGGCCTGGTGCGAGCTGCGCGAAGACTTCCGGCAGTTCCGCATCGACCGCATCCAGCAATTGCAGGTCGGCCCGCGCACCTTCGCGGATGAGCCGGGCAAGACCCTGGCGGATTTGTTGCGACAAGTTGGGCGACCTCTGCCCCAGTGACCGCAACGCGGTTCAGCTCGCCTGAAAAGTTGCCGATAACGGGGAAAGACCAGGGGCAAGCGTTAAGCCACCCTTGTGTGTCTGCGCCGAGAAAAACGCCACCCTGCCCCCGCCCGCCACGCTCGTCAAGGCTTTGGGCGAGACCATCGCCAAGGACTACCCGGGCACCGAGCTGCGCCTGCTGTCCAACCACCCCTTTCCCAACCGGGCAAACGGTCGCCAGTTGGACACCTTCCAGAGCGCCGCCCTCGCTGCCCTGGAAAAAGACCCGAAAACCCCCATCCACAGCGTCGAGGAAATCAATGGCCGCCTGTCGTTCGCTACGCCGTGGCCGACGTGATGAAGGAAGGCTGTGTGGCCTGCCACAACAGTCATCCCCAGTCGCCCAAGAGGGACTGGAAGGTCGGCGACGTGCGCGGCCTGATCGAAGTGGTGGCCCCGGTCGATGAAGTGGACAAGAGCATCAGCCAGGCCGGCGCGATGAAGTGGGTCGCCTGTTCACGGCTTTGAACGACATGGTGAGCAAACTGCGTCACACGGTGGGCCAGGTGCGCACCTCGGCCCACAGCCTGCAACACGTCACATCCGAAGTCGCCAATGGCAACGCGGACCTGAGCCAGCGCACGGAACAGACCGCCGCCAACCTGCAGACCACCGCCAGCTCGATGACCCAGCTGACGGCCACCGTCGAGCGCAGCGCCCAGTCGGCCGCCACGGCCAACCAACTGGCCTCCTCGGCAGCGGAAGTCGCGCAGCGGGGAGGTGTCGTCGTCGCCCAGGTGGTCGAGACCATGGACGAGATCTCCGCCAGCTCGCGCAAGATTTCCGACATCATCGGCGTGATCGACGGCATCGCCTTCCAGACCAACATCCTGGCCTTGAACGCGGCGGTGGAAGCCGCCCGCGCCGGTGAGCAAGGCCGTGGCTTTGCCGTGGTGGCCAGCGAGGTGCGCTCACTGGCCCAGCGCAGCGCCGAAGCCGCCCGCGAGATCAAAGCCCTGATCAGCACCTCGGTGGACAAGGTCGAGAACGGCGCCCGGCTGGTTCAGGACGCCGGTGCCACCATGGACGAACTGGTGGCCAGCGTGAACCGCGTCAGCGACATGATCGGCGAGATTTCCGCCGCATCGCACGAGCAGTCGGGCGGGCTCAACCAGGTCAACGGCGCGATCAGCCAGCTCGACCAGATGACCCAGCAGAACGCCGCCTTGGTGGAACAATCGGCCGCCGCGGCCGAAAGCCTGCAGGATCAGGCGGTCAAGCTCACGGACGTGGTGTCCACTTTCCGGCTGGACAAGGTTTGAGTCCGACGGGTGGTCAAGACAATTGCGTGTCATTGCGCCACTGCAATTAAACAACATCCAGGTGCATCGCCTGACGCTAGACTGCTTTTCGAAAATAACATCTTCAGGGAATACATCGGCGTCAGCCCCCGATCGCCAAATTCGGGCAGGCTTGTGAACCATTGAAGATGCTGTTTTCAGCATTCATCTTCAATATGTCCACAGGAATTCACCATGAAGAAGTTTCGACTAGCTTGCGTTCTTTCTCTGGCTCTTTCTCCTATTGCACAAGCCGCCACAATCTACGTGAGCAATACCAGCACCGGAGCCTGCAGCTTGCCTACCACCGGCTGCGGCGGTTATTTCAACCCCTTTAAAAATCTGCGAGAAGCCATTGATTCTGCAGCCGCCGGCGATGACATCGTGGTTTGGGGCACCTCCGCAAATGTCCCCTATTATTTTTATAATCAGGGCACCCCTCAGACCTACATCGGCCAGTCCATGATGGCGATAAGCAAATTTAATTCCTCGACGTTAACCACCACCATACGGGCGCCATCTGGATCGACGTACAAGCCGGTCATCCGCGGCACATTGATTTATAAGAACTGGACGCTCGACTCAACCAATAGTAACGGCTATTTGTACAAAATCTCCTGGACATTAACCCAATACGGCCAAACCACGCCGCAGGAACCCGAGGTCGTTTTCCGTGACTCGCTGCCCGACGGGCAGCGCCAGCTTCAGCAGGTGGGCGGCAAGGTCTTCGGGGACTACGACCCCAGCGCCACCCCGAAAACCACCAATGCTGACCTGTTGGCGGGCGAATCCGGGGTGGTCGGCGGTTTGTGGCCAGGCTACACGCCGTTCATGGGTTTGCTGTCCCTGGCAAAAAACCAATTTTACTATGACCGCGTCGCCAAGGTTCTTTATATCCGGCTGGAAACGCCCTTGGCCACGAACGAAGGCATCGAGGTCGGCGCGTTGCAGTTCATCGCCCAGGGATCGGGCATGAAGAACGTCACCTTCCAGAATTTGATTTTCGAACGCTCGAATACATCGGCCTATTGGCGCGGAGGCGCCGTGCTGACCAGCGGCAATTATCTCAACTTCGATAGTGTCGATTTTCGGGAATCGGATTCACATTGCCTGCAAATCGAAGGCAATAACAACAAAGTGCAGAATTCGACCTTCAAGCGCTGCGGTCAGGTCGGGCTCGTGGCCAACGGTTCAACCAACCTGATCAAGAACAACTATTTCACCGGCAACAACACGGCCAGAAATTTCAATCCGATGTGGGAGGCCGGCCCGACCAAATTCATCGGGAACAACGGGCTGGACAATTCGGAGATCTCCAGCAACGTCATTGCATCCAACAATGGCACGGGGATCTGGCTGGACACCTACAACGACAACAATGTCATCAAAGACAATGTTTCGGCCTACAACACCATTGGCATATTCCTTGAAAATTCCGGTCCGAATACAGTTCAAAACAATGTCATTTTCGGCAACCGCAACCAGGGTATTCAATTACGGGGCAGCCCCAGCACCGTGATCGACAGCAATTTGCTGGTGGGCAATTTGCAGGATGGCGTGTTTGTGCACCCCATTGCCAGCAGCGACGCCGCTTATCCCTCGAGCAACGTTCGGATCTCGAACAATGTCCTGGCTTGGCATGACGAAGCGACCAACAAGAAGCCGGTCTGGGTCCCTCCATCCACGGTCCTGTATGGCAACCGCTATTGCGGCAGCCCCACGGGCACAGGCTCCCTGCACTTCTGGTTGCAGGACTGGAATCCGGACCCCACCCTGGGCTATGCCAACAATGTTTTCACCTGGGCCACCTGGCGCGCACCCAAAGTTTCGGCTTACAACCCCACGGCGCCGGCTTACGACTACAACGCGACCTACCCCAGCGTGATGCAATTGGCATCGCCGCCCAGCCGCGTCTTGAACTGGCAGACCACGCCGGAAACAGGCCTGATCAGCTATCCAGGTGGCGTGGCCACCACGCGATCCTCCGTCCTGGCCATTGTGAATCAGTACTGCCTGTAAGTACCCCTCGGAAAGGGCCATGCGGCCCTTTCTATAATCCAGTCAGTTCACCCATTTCTGCCCGACGCCCTCCCAGGCGCCGGGCCTCTTGTTTTTCCGGCGCACCATGACCTCTTCTACAACGCCCCCCGCACCTGCCGACCAGCAGTCCTACGATCCCAGCACGGTCGAAGCACGGGCCCAGCAGCACTGGAACGAGCGCGACGCCTACCGCGTCACCGAAGACAAGAACAAGAAGCCCTTCTACGCCTGCTCCATGCTGCCCTACCCCAGCGGCAAGCTGCACATGGGCCACGTGCGCAACTACACGATCAACGACATGCTCACGCGCCACCTGCGCATGAACGGTCACAACGTGCTGATGCCCATGGGCTGGGACGCCTTCGGCCTGCCCGCCGAGAACGCCGCCTTCAAGAACAAGGTGCCGCCCGCGCAATGGACCTACGACAACATCGCTTACATGAAGAAGCAGATGAAGGCGATGGGCCTGGCGATCGACTGGTCGCGCGAGGTCGCCACCTGCCAGCCGTCGTACTACAAGTGGAACCAGTGGCTGTTCCTGAAGATGCTGGAAGCCGGCATCGCCGAGCGCCGCACACAAACCGTGAACTGGGACCCGGTCGACCAGACCGTGCTGGCCAACGAGCAGGTGATCGACGGCAAGGGCTGGCGCTCGGGCGCGCCCGTTGAAAAGCGTGAGATCCCTGGCTACTACCTGAACATCGTCAAATACGCGGATGAGCTGCTGAGCGCGGTGGCCAACCCCGAAGACCCGAACTACCTGTCCGGCTGGCCCGAGCGCGTGCGCGTGATGCAGGAAAACTGGATCGGCAAGAGTGAAGGCGTGCGCTTCGCGTTCAAGCACGACATCCGGGGTACTGATGGTGCCTTGATCAACCACGGCCAGCTGTGGGTCTTCACCACGCGCGCCGACACCATCATGGGCGTGACCTTCTGCGCCGTGGCGCCCGAGCACCCCCTGGCCACGCACGCGGCCGCATCCAACCCCAAGCTGCAGGCCTTCATCGAAGAATGCCAGACCGGCGGCACCACCGAAGCCGAGCTGGCCACGCAAGAAAAGAAGGGCCAGCCCACGGGCCTGTTCGTCAAACACCCCTTGACCGGCGACCAGGTCGAGGTCTGGGTCGGCAACTACGTGCTGATGTCTTATGGCGACGGCGCCGTGATGGGCGTGCCCGCACACGACGAGCGCGACTTCGCGTTCGCCAAGAAGTACGGCATCGCGATCAAGCAAGTGATCGCCGTGGAAGGCGAGGCCTTCGACACCGCCGCCTGGAAGGACAGCTACGGCGACAAGCAAAAGGGCGTGTGCGTCAACAGCGGCGTGCTCAACGGACTCGCCCACAAAGAGGCCGTGAACAAGGTCGCCGAACTGCTGTCCGCCCAGGGCATCGGCGAGAAGAAAACCACCTGGCGCCTGCGCGACTGGGGCATCAGCCGCCAGCGCTACTGGGGCACGCCCATCCCCATCATCCACTGTGGTGATTGCGGCCCCGTGCCCGTGCCCGAGAAAGACCTGCCCGTGGTTCTGCCCGAAGACGTGGTGCCCGATGGCAGCGGCAACCCGCTCAAGTTGCGCCCCGACTTCCTGAACGTGGGCTGCCCGAAGTGCGGCAAGCCGGCCCAGCGCGAAACCGACACCATGGACACCTTCGTGGATTCGTCCTGGTACTTCCTGCGCTACACCGCCGCGGACAACGCATCGAGCATGGTCGACGAGCGCACCGAGTACTGGATGGGCGCGGCCAACGCCCCCGGCGACCGTGGCATGGACCAGTACATCGGTGGCATCGAACACGCCATCCTGCACCTGCTGTACGCGCGCTTCTGGACCAAGGTGATGCGTGACCTGGGACTGACCAAGGTCGACGAGCCCTTCAAGAAACTGCTGACGCAGGGCATGGTGCTCAACCACATCTACTCGCGCAAGACCGCGCAGGGCGGCGTCGAGTACTTCTGGCCGCACGAGGTCGAGAACGTGATGGACGACGGCGGCAAAGTCGTCGTGGGCGCCAAGCTCAAGTCCGATGGCTCGATGGTGGATTACGGCGGCATCGGCACCATGTCCAAGTCCAAGAACAACGGCGTGGACCCGCAGGAGCTGATCGAGCAATACGGCGCCGACACGGCCCGCCTGTTTGTCATGTTCGCCTCGCCACCCGAACAGACGCTGGAATGGAATGATTCGGGCGTGGAAGGCGCGCACCGCTTCATCAAGCGCGTGTGGAACTTCGTGACGCGCAATGCCGAGCTGATCAAGCCCGGCTTCGACGTGGACCGCACGCAGCCCGTGGCCTTTTCAGACGAGGCCAAGACCCTGCGCCGCGAGATCCACCACATCCTGCGCCAGGCCAATTACGACTACGAGCGCATGCAGTACAACACCGTGGTGTCGGCGCTCATGAAGATGCTGAACACGCTGGAAGCCGCCAAGCTGCCCGCCACACCTGAGAACAGCGCCGCCTTGGCCGAATGCGTGAGCATCCTGCTGCGCCTGCTGGCCCCCGTGTGTCCGCACATCAGCCACGTGCTGTGGACCGACCTGGGCTACGTCGCCTGCTGTGGCGAGCTGCTGGACGTGGCCTGGCCCGGTGTGGATGAGACCGCCCTGGTGCAAGATGAGATCGAGCTGATGCTGCAGGTGAACGGCAAGCTGCGCGGTTCGATCAAGGTCAGTGCCACCGCCGACAAGGCCGCCATCGAAGCCGCCGCCCTGGCCAGCGAAGACGTGGCCAGGTTCAGCGAAGGCAAGCCGCCCAAGAAGATCATCGTGGTGCCCGGCCGCCTGGTCAACGTGGTGGTGTAAGGTGCCCAACATGAACCGCCGCACCTTCACCTTGTCCCTCCTGGCCTTGTCGGCCAGTGCTGCCGTGGTCGGCCTGTCCGGCTGCGGCTTCGAGTTGCGCCGTGCGCCCAACCTGGCCTTCAAGAGCGTGCAGTTGGCGGGGTTTGCCGCCAACTCGCCGCTCGCGGCCGAGCTGGCCAAGGCCCTCGAAGACGCTGGCGTCTCGGTGGTCGAAAGCACGGCCGCCGCGGCGGCGCAACAGAACGTACCGGCCAGCGGCGCCGCGTCCAGCCCGCGCATCCTGAGCACGCACGTGGTGCTGCAAGCCTTGTCGGACACCCGTGAGCAGGCCGTCGCCTCCATCACCGCCTTCAGCCAGGTGCGTGACTTGTCCTTGCGCACCCGCTTCAGGTTCCAGCTCACGCGCGCCGATGGCACCCTGCTGATCCTGCCCACCGAGCTGCTGCTGACCAACGACCTGCCCTACAACGAAAAAGACGCCCTGGCCAAGATCGACGAATCGGCCGCCATGCACCGCGCCATGCAGACCGACATCGTCCAGCAGGTCATGCGCCGCTTGGCCGTCGTCCGGCCCGAACAACTGGCCACGCCCTGACCCGAGCATGCAACTGCGCCTGGACCAACTGGCCGCCCACCTGAGCAAGGTCGGGCCCAGCGGCCTCAAGCCTATCTACACCGTCTACGGCGACGAGCCCCTGCTTGCCCAAGAAGCGCTGGACACCCTCCGCGCGGCGGGCCGCGTGGCGGGCTACACCGAGCGGCAGGTGCACACCGTGTCGGGCGCTTATTTCGACTGGTCCAGCCTGCTCGGCGCGGGCAGCGCCATGTCCCTGTTCGGCGACAAGCAGTTGATGGAGATCCGCATTCCCTCCGGCAAGCCCGGCAAGGATGGCTCCGTGGCCCTGCAAAGCTATTGCGAGCGCCACGCCAACGACGACAGCGTGCTCACCGTCATCACCCTGCCCCGGCTGGACAAAACCCAGACCACCAGCGCCTGGTTCACTGCGCTCGACAACGCTGGCGTGACCCTGCGCTGCGACCCCATCGAGCGCAACGCCCTGCCCTTGTGGATCGCCCAGCGACTGTCCGCCCAAGGTCAGCAGGTCGAACCCGGCGAGGCTGGCCAACGCGCCTTGGCCTTTTTCGCCGACCGGGTCGAGGGCAACCTGCTGGCCGCCCACCAGGAAGTCGCCAAGCTTGGTTTGCTGCACCCGCCTGGGGTCATCACCATCGATCAGATCGAAGAAGCCGTGGTCGACGTGGCCCGCTTCAACGTCTTCAAGCTCAGCGACGCGGTGCTGTCGGGCCAGGTGCAACGCACCCTGCGCATGATCGATGGCCTGCACGCCGAAGGCGAAGCCGCCGTGCTGGTGCACTGGGCTTTGTCGGAAGAGATCATGGCCCTGCACCGCAGCCGTGCCGCCCTGGACGCCGGCAAGCCCCTGCCCATGGTGCTGCGTGAGCAGCGTGTCTGGGGCCCGCGCGAGCGCCTGTTTGAGCGCGTGCTGCCGCGCCTGAAAAGCCCCAACCTGGCCCGCCTGGTGACCGCCGCCAGCACGGTCGATGGCATCGTGAAGGGCCTGCGCCACCCCCAGTGGCCGGAAGACCCCTGGGAAGCCTTGCGCCGCCTGGCCCTGATGCTCTGCCGTCAGCTCGCGCCCCAGCACTGAACGCCTTGGTGCGCCGCAGCATCGCCTGAATTGGCCATGCTTGCGCTGGAAAATCCGCACGCCGGCCCCTTGGGCCGCTTGTTATATTGCGGAACGACTGGCATTAAAAAGAAAGCATCCCTTGAGCGACGCCACCTTGGTTCCCCTGAACCGATCCGAGCACATGTACTGGGCCGGAGAAGGCTACCTCGGCCCCATCAACATGCCTTTCATGATGCGCTTCGACCGCCCAGTCGACGAGGCCCTGTTGAGGCAAGCCCTGCGCGAGTTGACCACCGCCTACCCGCGCATGCGAGGGGTGATCGTGCCCACCGCCTTCACCTACAAGCTGCGCATCCTGCCCGATGACCTGTGGCTGGACCAGCTCTTCGACGACGCCTACCGCGTGCAACCCGGCATCGACGCCAGTTCACGCGCCGCGCTGGAGCACTTCCACAGCGCCTTCCTCAACGAGCCCTTGTCACTGGAACGCGGCCTGCCCTGGCGCGCCCGTTTCATCCCGCACGAGACCACGCCCCTCCTGGTGTTTTCCGTGCACCACATCATCGGCGATGGCCGCTCGATCGTGCACATGTTGGCGGCGCTGCTCGGCCGGCTCAGCGGCCAGCCCATCAAGGGCTTGCCACTCGAATCATCCAGCATGGTGGCCGCCGTCACGCCACACAAGTGGACGCAGTGGCCGGCCAGCATCCAGGGCTGGTGGCGCAACAAAAAACGTGATGAGCAAGGCAGCCGCGGCCAGAAGATCATCACCCTGGCGAGCCGCCGCAGCGAGCGCTACACCACCACCAGCGTCCGCTACCACGCGCTGCCCTGCACCTCGGACCAGCTCAAGGTGATCGCCAAGCAGACCGGCACCACCGTCAACAACTTGGTCGTCGCGGTGATGGCCAATGCTTTCCTCACGCTGGAGCCCCACAACCCGCAGGCGGTGTCGGCCATCCGGATTTCGGTCGATTTGCGACGCTATTTCCCGGAAGGAAAGCAGCCCGAGTTCGGCAACTTCGTGTCCTCGTTCACGGTGCGCTCTGGCGCGAAAGACACCTTGGCCGCGCAAGTCCAGTCGGTCGAGAGCCAGGTCAAGGATCACCTGTCACGGTACGAAAGACGTGAGTACGCACTTCCTCTCATGTTCTACGAAATCCTGCCCTGGATGGGCCGCACGCTGTACAGCCACTTCATCGTGAAGTCCAAGGCCAAGGGCTCGCTGCCGGTGCTCAGCTGCCACTTCACCAACCTGGGCAACGTCGAAGCCATCCACCCGAAAGACGCCCAGGCGCGCTTCACCGAAATCTGGCCCGCCACGCTCAGCACGGCCTTGCTGCTGGCCCTGGTCAACTTGGGCGGCAAGCTGTTTTTCACCGTGGCGTTCCAAAACGACGAAACTGACGAAAGCGCGGTGCAGGACTTCTTCCAGCGCCTGGACCAGCAGTTCCGGCACATCACCTCAGCGCCACCGCCAAACCCCGCTGCGTGACAGCCGTCACGATCTGAAGGGCCCCGCACCGCCATGACCACGCACAAGCCCATCAAGACCTCACCGCCAATGCCGATATTCCATGGGTCGGATAAAGATCTCTGGAGCAATGAGGCGCGGTATGAAACAGCAGTTCGATCAAGTCAGTGCAGGCGCCAAAGCCCCCGCGACTTCGCGCTCGACCAGGCTGGCCTCACCGCCCACTGCCGCCAGCCATCCCGGCAAGACCGTGACCACGCCAGCACCCACCAGTGGCGCCTGGCTGTCCGAAGCCCTCAAGCTCTGGTGCACTGAGCCCCACACCGCCCGCTGACCCTCATGCTGCCCGCCTTCTTCAACCCACGTCGCCTGCAGGCCCGCATCGTGGCGGTTTACCTGGGTTTGCTGATCGTGGTGCAGGCTGTGAGCTACTGGTTCATCCAGGACAGCATCGATCGCAACGCCCGCGCCTCCATCCACACTGAATTGCTGACCGGCGAGAAAGTGTTCCTGCGCCTGCTCAGCCAGAACGCCGACAACCTGGCCCAGGCCACGCGCGTGCTGTCGGCCGACTACGGCTTTCGCTCGGCGGTGGCCACCGGTGACCAGGAGACCTTGCGGTCAGCCCTGCTCAACCACGGAGACCGCATCAAGGCCAGCGCCGCCGTCTTCACCGACGACCAATTCAATGTGCGGGCCAGCACCATCCAGTCGCCCGATCATTTCTTGGCGGCCGTGCAGCGCTATGCGCGCCAATCCGTGGCCGCCGGCAGCGACCAGCGCCAGGTCGAGATCATCGATGGCCAGCCGTACCAGATCGTGGCCGTGCCCGTGCGTGCACCCGCCATCATCGGCTGGGTGGGCATGGGCTTTCCCATTGGCGACAAGCTCTTGTCCGACATGAAAGGCCTGTCTGGCCTGGACGTGTCGCTGCTGCTGCGCAAGCCCGATGGCGACTGGCGTGTGAGCCTGGCCACCCTGCAACCCAAGGACTGGCCTGCGCTGGCCACGGCCTGGACGCGGCCCACCAGCGATGGCGGCAGCGGCCTGACCTTGCAAGTGGCCAACGCCGAGTACAGCGGCCACCAACTCATCCTGCCAGGGTCGCCCGGCCAGCCCCCCGTCACCGCCCTGCTGATGCGCTCGGTGGACCAAGCCCTGGCGCCCTACATGGAGCTGAAGCTGACCTTGCTGCTGCTCAGCGCCGTCGGCATCGCGGTGTTCGGCTTTGGCAGCTATGTCACGGCGCGGCGCATCACCACGCCTTTGCGCATCTTGTCCAACTCGGCCCGCCGGCTGGAGCGTGGTGATTACGGCGCCGAGGTGAAGATGTCCTCGCGCGATGAGATCGGCGAGCTGGCCCAGTCTTTCGAGACCATGCGCCAGGCCATCCAGACCCGCGAAGGCGAGATCCGCCGTCTGGCTTACCAGGATGCGCTGACCGACCTGCCCAACCGCGAACAGTTCCGCCACGACCTGCGCCAGGCCATCGTGCGGGCCAAGGAAGAAAACACCCCTTGCACCGTGCTGCTGCTGGACATGGACCGTTTCAAGCACGTCAACGACGTGCTGGGCCACCGCTTTGGCGACCGCCTGCTGCGCTCCGTGGCCGAACGCCTGACCACCGAAGTGCTGGGCGAGCGCGACGTGCTGGCCCGCCTGGGCGGCGACGAGTTCGCCATCTTGTTGCAAGGCACCAGCTCGCAAAAAGCCTACCCCGTGTCGCAGCGCATCCTGCGCGCGTTCGAGCGCCCCATCACCCTGGACGACCACACGGTCGACTTGAGCGCTGGCATCGGCATCGCGAGCGCCCCCGAACATGGCCTGGAAGCCGACACCCTGCTCAGCCGCGCCGAGGTGGCCATGTACGCCGCCAAGCAGCAGCAGGCCGGCACCGTCACCTACCATCCGGGCCTGGATTCGACCAGCGAAGAGTCGCTCACCCTGCTGAGCGAGTTGCGCTACGCCGTCGACAACCACCAGCTGCGCCTGTACCTGCAACCCAAAATCAGCCTGCACACCGGCCAGTGCATTGGCGCCGAAGCCCTGATGCGGTGGGAACACCCCACCCGTGGCATCGTGCCGCCCATGCGCTTCATCCCGTTTGCTGAGCAGACTGGTTTTGTGCGCGTGCTCACCGCGTGGATCACCGAGCAGGCGGCCATCGTCAGCAAGTCGCTCAGCGACGCGGGCATGCCGCTCAAGATCGCCATCAACCTGTCAACCCGCGACCTGATGGACCAGGAGCTGCCTGCCAAGCTGGACAAGCTGCTCAGCCAGCATGGCGTCAACCCCGCGATGCTGGTGATGGAGATCACCGAAAGCGCCATCATGGACGACCCGCAACGCGCGCTGGTCACCTTGAACAAGCTGCACGCCATGGGCCTGAAACTGTCGATCGACGACTTCGGCACCGGCTATTCATCGCTGGCCTATCTGAAGCGCTTGCCGGTGGACGAGCTCAAGATCGACAAGTCCTTCGTGATGAACATGGAAAGCGACTTGCAAGACGCCAAGATCGTGCGTTCCACGGTCGATCTGGCCCACAACCTGGGCCTGACCGTGGTGGCCGAAGGCGTCGAGAACGCCAAGTCCTGGAAGCTGCTGGCCGGCCTGTCGTGTGACGAAGCCCAGGGCTTCCTGATCTCGCGCCCGATGCCCTGCGAGCACTTCGCCAACTGGGTGCGCGGCTGGACCCCGCCCGACACATCGCACGAATGGCTGGGCACTGAATTCGCGGCGATGATCTGAGGTCGAAGGCCCTAGCGGCCCGACCGCAATGCGCGGGCCAGCGCCTCATAGGCCTGGAGCTGATCAGCCGGCATGTGGCGGGCCACTGACGAAGCCTGGTTTGCCAACAATGCTTCGATCAAGCGCTGCGCGTCACCCAGACGAGGCAACACCGGCCCCGCGAACAACACCTGGCCTTCCTGAGCCACCAACAGCGTGGGGAAAGTTTCCACATCGATGTCACCCACCAGGTCTGACTCGTCCTCGATGTCGATCCAGCGGTAGCGGTGCCCGGGCATGGCCGCTTGAAGCGCCTTGAACATGGGCTCGTATTCGCCACAGGTGCCACACCAGGCGGCACACAGGCACACCACATCCAACTGGGTCAAAGTGGTGCTCAGCGGGCTGGGGTCAGGGGCATGGTTCATCGCTCCCAATAATATATAGCCCCTGTCCCCGCATTCATGACACGCCGTCGCCATGACCGCGCGCCCAGCACCATGCCAAGCCCGCCAACCGCCAGAGCCCAGACACCTGGTTCGGGCACTGGCGTGGGGAAGGTGCCCTTGTAGATGGCATCAGCGGTGTGCACCCCCTTCACATTGAACACGTAGGTCTTGTAGGTGGGGTTGGCGGGCGTGCCCTTGAGCAGGCTGGCGTACGCGTCGCGGTGCTGATCCGCAAAATTGGGCTTGAGCGGGTGTGCGAGCATTTCCCAACTCTGGTCGCCTCCACCAGGCTGCCTGACCAGGTCATTGCCCAGGTTGATCTTCAAGTCAAATTTGTAGAGGCCGCCTTCATCGGCATCCCCCGCGTGCGGCGCGGTGGTGTGCAGGAAGCTGCCCTTGATCACGACCTGCGCCCCCCGGTCAGGCATGATGGTTTCGTTGAACAGGTCGATCTTGAGCTTCCAGAAATTGCCGGTGAAGGTGCCCGGGAAGTTCTGGTCGGACAAAGGGTTGTAGCCCCCGAACTTGACCGGCTGATTGGAGGTGAGCTTGAACTCGCCGACCTCTTTGGCGTCCTCGACCCACTCGCAGGTGAAGAAGCGGCCACAGCCCACGGCAGCCGCATGGCTGGCAGGAGAGGCAACAGCGGTCAGCGCGCAGGCCAACAAGGGCAATAGCTTGAGTTCCATGGCAGTCCTTTCCAGGAAAGATGATTCCGCTAGATCGTGCTGTGACCCACATTGGCCAGCACGATCGCCTTTGATTTTGCTGGCGCCCCATCGGTCTGCGCCATCCCTATGAATGCAGTCCCTCCTGGCGTGGCACATGAACCGAATCCGGCCATTGCGCCATGTGCGCCAGCAAAGCCTCCAGCGCCAGCCGCACCTTGGCCGGCTGTGCGCCACGCTGCGGCGTCAAGGCGTAGATGGGCAAAGGTGGCAGCGACCAGCCGGGCAGCACGGGCACCACGCGGCCTTCGCGCAGGGTGTCCACCGTGTCGTGCGCGGCCAGCACGGCCACACCCAGGCCGGCCTCGCACATGTGCTGCACCCACGATTGGCTGTTGCTGCTCAGGCGGCTGCGCCAGGCGGGCTTGACGGACACGGCCCGGCCCACCGGGTCCAGCAGGTTCAAGTGCGGCGCCACCCGGCCCGTGTTGAGCTGCACGGCATCGTGTTGAGCCAGGTCATCAGGGTGCACCGGGATGCCATGGCGGGCAAGGTAGCTGGGCGCCGCGCACAACTGCATGCGCAAGTGCCCCAGCGGCTGGGCCACCCAGTTGGAATCGGGCAGGCGCCCAAAGCGCAGGGCCAGGTCCATGCGCTCGGCCACCAGGTCGGTGTGGGCATCGTCGGCCAGCAAATGCAGGCCCAACTGTGGGTGGTGCTGCAGCAATGGCTTCAGGGCATCGCCCAGCATGCGTGCAAAGCCGGCGGGCACGGTCATGCGCAACTCACCCACCGGTGCATCGCGCATCTCCAGCAGGGTCTGGCCCGCGCGCCGGGCGGCGGCCACCATCTCAGCGCAGCCTTCATGAAAGCGCTGGCCGGCGGTGGTCAGGGCCACCTGCCGGGTCGAGCGCGCCAGCAGCGTCATGCCCACTTCCCGCTCCAGCGCGCGAATCTGCTGGCTGACCGCCGAGGTGGTGGTGCCCAATGCCCGGGCGGCGGCGCCGAAAGAGCCTTGCTCCACCACGGCGGCAAATGTGGCCATGCGCTTGAGTTGATCGATCACGTTTGTGCAGTTTTTCTAAACAATGAAAACCTATTTTGAGGACTTCCCCTGTGATTGTGAAGTTCGTATCGTGGAGACATCGCAACGCAACGGAGAAATCACCATGAAGATCGCATTGATTGGCGCCACGGGTTTTGTCGGATCAGCCGTCCTGGCCGAGCTGCTGCAGCGTGACCACCAGGTCACCGTGCTGGCCCGCCACCCCGCCAAGCTCACCCCGGCCCCCGGCCTCACCGTGGTCCAGGCCGATGCGCAAAACGCCGCCGAAGTCGCCCAAGCCGTCCAAGGCCATGATGCGGTGGTCAGCGCCTACAACCCCGGCTGGGCCGTGCCCGACCTGCACGACCAGTTCCTGCGGGGCGCGCGCGCCATCGTCTCGGGCGTCAAGGCCGCCGGCATCAAACGCCTCCTGGTGGTGGGTGGCGCAGGCAGCCTGTTCGTCGCCCCCGGCGTGCAATTGGTCGACACGCCGGAGTTCCCCGCCGAGTGGAAGCAAGGCGCTCTGGCCGCGCGCCAGGCCCTGACCGAGTTGCAGACCGAATCCTCGCTGGACTGGAGCTTTGTCTCGCCCCCGATTCTTCTGGAGCCCGGCGAGCGCACAGGCCACTATCGGCTGGGCAGCAACGAACCCCTGCAGGACAGCGCGGGCGGTCCGGGTCGCATCTCTACCACCGACCTCGCCGTGGCGATCGTGGACGAACTGGAGAAAGCCCGGCATCTGCGGCAACGTTTCACGGTTGCGCACTGAACATCAAATGGGGCAATCAGGCAGGCCCTCAAGTCAGTTTCGTGCGGGCCGATATGAGTGGGGCCACAGTGTCGTTGCAAGGGGTGCATTGCTCGACACAGCGTCATCCACTTGAGGGGCCCCACGCCAATGCACTCGCTGAACGCCACCACGAAGAACCGCCTTGATGCCCAATCCCACTGGGACCGGGCGCAGACCATGGCCCACATCGGCTCCCTGGAGTTCGACTTCGTGGGCCAGATTTCTTTCGTGTCACCGCGCCTGTGCGAGATGCTGGGCCAGCCCGCGGGCTGGGCCCCCTCGGTTGTCGAGCTGCTGCGCCTGCACCCCGAGCACGAGCGGGACAACATCCACCAGCTGTGGCGCGGGGCCTTCAAGCACCGGCGCACGCACCTTCAGTACCAATGCTCGGTGGTCCATGGCGGGCAGACCCGCCACCTGCACTACCAGGGCGAGATCAGCTACTCGGACGATGGCGAACCCATCACCTTGTTCGCCGTGGTGCAAGACCTGACCCAGCACAAGCAGAGCGAGGCCCTGCTGCAAGCCGGCAGCAACCTCAAGGCCCTGGAAGATGCCACCCCCGACACCATTGCCCACTTTGACCTGGAGTGCCGGCGCACCTATGTGAACCCGGCCATGCTGCGCCTGAGCGGTGTGCCCGCCGAAGCCTTTCTGGGCCGCCGCCCCACCGACGATTCAAGCAGCGAGCAGGCGCGAGAACTGGAAGCCGAACTGCGCAAATGCATGAGCGAAGGGCGCCGTGGCCGCCACCTGTACACCTACTACTACTTCAATGAGCGCGGCATGATCCGCGGCATCGCCGACCTGGCCATCGTGCCCACGCGCAATGCGCAAGGCGAGGTGATCGGGGCCTTCACCATTGGCCGCGACATCTCCGCGCTCAAGGAGGCGCAAGGCCAGTTGGAAGACGCGCAGCGCATGGCCCCCATCGGCCACTGGAGCCTGGACCTGGTGCTCAAGCAAGCGCAGATCAGCAGCGTGGGCCGCGATCTGCTGGGCCTGCCGGCCGAGGCCGACTTCAGCTTCAACCAGCTGGTCGAGCAATTCCCGGCGGGACAGGTCAGTGGTGTGGTCGAGGCCTACCGCCAGGCCGTTGAACAGCAGCGCACCGAGTTCCACCACGACCACAGTCTGACGGGCGCCAATGGCTCGCTCAACGAGTTGCACAGCTGGGTCCGCATCGAGTACACGGACAAGGGCCGGCCCGTGCGGGTGATGGGCGTGACGCAAGACCTCACGGCCTTGAAGACATTGGAGCGCCAGACCCACCAACTGGCCTACTACGACGCCCTGACGCATCTGCCCAACCGCGCCATGCTGCGCAATGCCTTGCAGCAGGCCATCTCGGACTCGACCCGCCACCAGCTCACCTTTGGCCTGGTGATCCTGGGCATCGACCACTTCCAAAAGGTCAACGATTCACTGGGGCAACCCACGGGCGATGCCTTGCTCAAAGCCATCGCCAGCCGTTTGGGACAACACCTGCGCGGCTACGACACGGTGGCGCGCATTGGCGGTGACGAGTTCGCGATCGTGGTGCCCAAGATCCGCCAGGCGCTGGACGTGGGCGCGACCTTGAGCCATTTGAAGAACGCTTTCCGCGCGCCCATCCACCTGGCCGACACCGAGATCATGGTGACGGCCAGCGCCGGCATCGCCGTCTTCCCGTTCGATGGGGTGGCCGCCACCGAGTTGATCGCGCATGCGGACGCGGCCATGCACCACGCCAAGCGTTGCGGCCGCGACAACTTCCAGTACTACTCGCCCGAACTGACCAGCAGCGCGCGCGAACGCCTGAAGATTGAAAGCGACTTGCGCAAGGCCGTGGTCCGCTCCGAGCTGGAGCTGTTCTACCAACCCAAGGTGGACCTGATGACCGGCGAGATGGTGGGCGCCGAAGCCCTGATGCGCTGGCGCCACCCCACGCGCGGCCTGGTGCCGCCTGACCAGTTCATCAGCATCGCCGAAGACACGGGCCTGATCCTGGGCATGAGCGAATGGGCCTTGCACACGGCCTTTGCGGCCACCCACCGGTGGAACGAGCACGCCGCCAAGCCTTTGAAGATCGCGGTGAACCTGTCGCCCAAGCAGTTTTACAACAACGACCTGGTGGCCACGATCTACGCGGCCATGGAGGCCACCGGTTGCAAGCCCGAGTGGATCGAGCTGGAGATCACCGAGAGCCTGCTGCTCAACGACCCCACCGAGGTGCGCTCAACGCTGCAGCGCCTGCACCACATGGGCATCAGCATCGCCATTGATGACTTTGGCACGGGCTACTCGTCGCTGTCCTATCTGTCTCGCTTTCCGGTGGACGTGCTCAAGATCGACCGGTCCTTCATCCGCGAACTCACCACCAACCCCGACAGCGCCGCCCTGGTGCAGGCCATCGTCAGCCTGGCGCGCGGCCTGCGCATGACGCTGGTGGCCGAAGGCGTGGAGACCGGCGCGCAGCGCGATGAGCTCAAAGCCTTGGGCTGCGAGCTGGCACAGGGCTACCTGTACAGCAAGCCCGTGCCCGTGGAGCAGTTCGACACCTTGATCACCGACTGGCAAGCACCGGCCTGAATCACTTCGCGGGCAGGGGCCAGGTCACGCACACGGTGGTGCCCTGGCCTGGCACTGAGGTGATGCGCAGTTCGCCACCCACGGCGGCCACGCGTTCGCGCATGCCGATCAAGCCAATGCCGGTGCCGTGCGGCGACTGGGGCTCAAAACCTCGGCCATTGTCATGGATCACCATGCGCAGGTGCCCCGTCTCTGGCAGCGCACTCAAGGTCACCGAGGCCATGGTCGCGTCCGAATGCTTGGCGATGTTGTTGAGCGCCTCCTGCGCCACGCGGTAGGCCGGCATGGCCAGCTCGCCGCGCACATCGGGAAAGCCAGGGTCCGCCTGGAAGGTGAAGCGCGCCGCCGGGTGAACCTGGTCAGCATGCCGCACGAGCTCCTCCACAGCGCCTGCCAGGCCCAAGGTGTCGATGACTTCGGGGCGCAGGCGCTTGACGATGTCGCGGGTGCTTGCGTAGAGTGACTGCGCCGTGGTGGCGATCCTGCGGGCATCGCCCTCCATCTCCAGGTCGCCCTTGGCGCGGGCCCGGGCCACCAGGCCGCTGGCCTCCAGCCGCACCGAGATCAGGGACGCACCCAGGTGATCGTGGAGGTCCAAGGCAATGCGCCTCCGCTCCTCCTCAACCAAGGCATTGCTGCGCACGATGAGTCGCCGCTTCTCGGCATCGGCCTGACGGGCCAGGTCCACAGCCTCCTGCAATTGCTGCGTGCGTTTGGCCACCTGCTGCTCCAGGTCATGCCGCGAAGCATCCAGGGTGCCGGCCATTTGCACGATCGTCCTTTGCAACTCGCCCAACTCACCCTCTTGGTCGGTGGCCAGTTTCACCTGGAAACGGCCCTGGCGAACATCGCGCAAGGCCGCCATCACGGAGCCCAGCGTGTCCCGCAATCGCCGGGCCAATCGAAGTGCAATCAGGCAGCTCGCCACGGCGGCCGCCAGCACGAAGGCGAAGGCCACCAGCAGCGCCCGGCGCTTGGATTCAAAAATGGGCGCTGGCGACATGGTGACCCGCACGCTACCGACCTTGCGCCAGGCGCCTTCCCTTGGCGGCGTGGGGATGGACTCGAATTGGTCAACCTCCGGCAGCGACTCGATGCGGATTGGCACCTCGAACGACTCGGTCTCGCCGGGCATGTCGCCCTGGCAGTCGGACACCACTGGGCGGGCCACCGCATCGGTGATGGCGATGCACGCGATGCTGGGGTCCGCCTCGATCAGGTGGCGCAGGGTTGTTCGCAGGTAAGCCGTGTTGCCCGACACCAGGCCGTACTGGCTGCTTTGTGCCAAAGCCATCGCGACGAGTTGCCCCCGCGCGGCAACGTCGCGGCGCACATCACGCTGGGCCAGGCCATACAGCGCGGCAGTCACCGACACGAACATGATGCTGGCAGGCAGCACAGCAATGACCAGCAACCTGGTCGCGATGCCCCACTGGCTCAGGACACGGCCCATCATCGAGGCCGCCCTGGTGGCTGTTTGCCCAACTGGCGAACCTTGTCGCTCATGGGCATCCCCAATGACCGGGCCACGTTTTCGTTGACGATGACTCGCCAGTATTGCGGGAAGCGGGGTTCAGGCAAGGGCGCGGAGCCCGATGCACCCGTGCCTTCGATCAACTCGACCAGGTCCGCGACCACGTCATCCACCGCGCAATAGGCCGTGGCCAAGGTACCGGCCACCACGGTGGCAGATGAGAAGCCCACCACGGGCATGCCACGGCGGTATGTCGATTCGAGCAGCACCCTGAGCGTCTCGGGTGTGTAAAGGGTGCTGTCGGGCACGGCCAGCAACACGTGGGCGCCGCGCAACCGCGTGAGCGAGCGGGCCACATCAGAGGACGCCGCCAGCTGCTCCACCAACAAATCAAGGCCCACGCTGGCCGCTGCCTGCCGCAATAGCCGTTCAAGGTACGCAGAGGCATCCGAGAGCAGCACACCGACCGTGATTCGGCGCTCGAAGATCGCCGCGATCAACTGGAGCTGCGCCAAAGGAGATGCCTCGGCATAGATGGCGGTGATCCCGCTGCGGTCGCTCACCACGTCCTGGGCCAGCAGGCGCCGGTAGGTCTGGCTGGAGGTCAACACCGAAACCAGCGGATTCCTGGAACCGGCCTCCAAAGCCCGCCGCAAAGCCGCAGGCCCGATGGACACGGTCATGGCCGGGCCTTTGCGAGCCTCCAGCACCAGTGGATCGGCCTCCACCACCAACGCGGGATAACGCAACCTCAAGGCCTGAAGAATCTGTGCACCCGAGGCTCCATCAGGGCTGGTGATGATGCGCAATTCCCGAGAAGGGCCAGGCCCGGCCGCATGGGCCACCGGCCCGACCCAACACTGTCCCGCACCAAGCCTCGCCAACAGGCGCAGCGATCGGCGACGGGCGGGATCAAGTTTCACGGCGTCGTCACCACGCTCAGAACGCTACACGGACCTGACCGTGAATGCTCAGTTGCCTGTCGTACCTGGAGGTGAAGTAGCGTGTGGCATCCAGGTAGGTGTTCACCGCCGGAACGTCCAGGTAGCTCAACGTCAACGACAGGGAGCCTGCTTGTGCGCCCATCGACAATGCATGCCCGATCGTCAGGTCGGTGCGCCCATACCTCAGCTGGTACACGCCGTCGCCACTGGCCGCATAGTGGGCCACCCCCGCACTCCAGTTTTTGGAAAAGGCCAGGCTCACCCCCAAGGCGCCACTGTGGCGCGAGTACTGCATCGTCTCTTCAATGTGGCTGACCTCACGGCTCAGCAGGTAGCCGTAGTTGGCCCATGTCGACCACCGATCTGAAAGCGTCCAGTTGAGCTGCAATTCGGCCCCTGTCAAACGCACAGAGCCGCTGTTGTCTGGCGAGAAATCAAGTGTGGTCAGCCGCTCCGAGATCAGCTTGCTCAGGTGATCGTCGAACACCCGCGCATCCAGGCTCAGACCGATGCGCGGAAGCATGAGCAGGTAGCCGAGCTCATGTGACCAGATCTGTTCACTGGACAGGTCGGACCGGGCCTTGACGGCGGTGAACAAATGCCCGGTGGTGGACCCATCGATCGGGACACTCAAATCCCTGACGGTGTAGCTCCAGTTGGCACGCTCTTCAAAAAGATCGGGTGTCCGCGTGCCCTTCGACACCACCGCCCGCACCGTCTGATGGTCGGACAACCGTACATTGACGGCCAGCCTGGGCGAGAAAGTGCTGCCGCTCAGCGAGTTCGATTCGCCATAGCCACCAACGTTCGTGGTCAACCAATCCACAGGTCGGTATTCAGCATGCCCGAAGACCCACTGAACATTGTTGCTGACGCTGCCACCAAAGTAGGTTTCACTGCTGGCGCGTTGATGGCGCAAGCCCGCCCCGCCGACAAACCGCAGCTGATCGGACATGACGAACGTATCCTGAACCTCAATCTGGGTGCGGGACTCCCACCCGTCCTGATTGACTGATCCGCAGGTCGTCATGGCCAGGCTGGAGGCCAGCCCCCCCTGACCAAGAAGGCGCAGAACAATCTGGCCCAGGAGTTCGTTGTCGCGCGCTGACCCACCAGTGGGCGGCTGCCCCGCCAACACCCGGTTGACGAGTTCAGGGTTGGATTGGAAAAGTTCGCGCACTTCGGGCCAATAAGCGGCTTGCGGCCAACAGGACGTCCAGCGTTGCCTGGCCGAGGTGGTGGCGTGAGAAGCATTCACCTGAATTTCGTGAACGGCTGACAAGGACTTGGTCCAACGCCCGCTGAGCACCGAACGGTTGATCACCTGGTCGGGCGGGCTGACCTGGAATGGATCGACCACGCCATCCTCGATCTTGCCCCCAACGTAAGCGGCCTGCACATCCAGCGATGACCCGCCGCCCAACTCATGCTGGGCGCGCAGGTTGAGTTGGTTGATGCTGGTGCCATCGCGACCGGCACCATAGCTCGTGCTGCTGTCGTAGCCATGATCATGGCGTGAACTGACCGTGGCCCTCAGGCTGGTCGCGCCCACGTTGGTGGCCAGACGCACGGTGCCATCCAGCATGCTGTGAGCACCCGCCGACATGGCCACCAGCCCCCGCTCGACATCCTTGGGATGCTTGGTCAGGATGTTGACCACCGCCGTCATGGAGTTGGGGCCATAGGCGGACGAATCAGGGCCACGGATCACTTCGATCCTTTCCACGTCCTCCAGGGCCACCGGAAGCAAGCTCCAGGGCACTTGCGAAAACGCCGGCATGTACGCCGAGACGCCATCGATCAGCACATTCAGCCGGCGCGGGCTGGTGGCACTGGTGCCATGGAAATTGATTCGAAAATCATTGCCAGTGGCTTGGGACACCGCCATGCCCGGCACCATGCGCAAGGCCTCTTCGATCCGGGTGATGCCATGGCGGCGCAGGGTGTCGGCCGTGATGATGGTGACGCTGGCGGGTACATCGGCCAGTGACTGGCGCAGACGGGTCGGCGTGATCACGACGGGGTAACTGGCATCGCTCAGGTCTATGGCGTCAACCTCTTGAGCCCGCGCCAAACTGGCGAAGACAATGGTGGCCACCATCACCTGGCCAAGGAACTGCTTTGGATTCATGGGACAAACAGATCAAGGCTCGATGAGGCCGCACCTCACGGCCAGCAAGGTGATGTCCGCAGGCCGGTGAATGCCCAGGTGGTCCTTGATCGACTGGCTGGTGGTGCTGATGGTTTTGGGCGAGAGGTTCAGGAGCGACGCGATCTCGACATTGGTCAAGCCTTGCGCCATGAGCTTGAACACCTCGACTTCCCGAGGCTGCAGCTTGGACAGCGGCGACTCATCGCCCCGAACGCTCATCAGCGCCAGGCGAGTGGCAATGCTGGGCAGGAAAACGGTTTCACCACGGTGAACCTTGACGATGGTTTCAGCCAGTTCCGAGGGATCGATGTTCTTCGTCACGAACGCTTTGGCGCCACGCTTGTAGGCCTCTCGGACCACTTCATCCTGATCAAACTGGGTATAGACCACGACTTTGACTGCGGCCCCCCGATCCTGCAATTGCTGCAATACATCCAGGCCCCCGATGTCGCCGTCGCCAAATCGCAGGTCCAGCACCAGCACATCGGGATGCAAGCTTGCCAGGGCATCCACCACGGCCGAGGCCTCTTTGGCCGACCCGACCACATTCAGGTCATGACGCGCCAACACGCTCGTCAGTCCCTCCACGATCAGAGGGTGGTCGTCGGCAATCATCACGGTGATCTGAGTCATGGCATCTCGTCTGAGGAAGGGTCACAAGTTGGCAGCTGGGCACAGAAGTGTTACCACTTGTATAACGCTTCATTGCCACGTCATCGCACCATTCGCCCATGGAGTGGGCTGCATTTTACCCTGGCTTAACAGCAACACCCCATCCAAGCGGGGCGCCACGGCCACCCCTTGAACAGGGGGGAAGGCATTTTTCAACCATTGACACGCAAATGCGTTGCCACATACATTCATATCAGTTACTACATAATAGTAACTTAATTGCCAACAAATACCAAGAGATGCAGGGGTCCCGTTGTATTCAACTGCTTTTTCGAGGTCCTGATCAACCTATCCATTCAAGTCAAACCATGAAAAAACTCTCCATCCTCGTCGCCCTGATTGCGGCCCTGTCCGCCACCGCCGCCAACGCCGCCGTGATGACCGGCAAGGTCACCTCCATCGCCACCACCGGCCTGGGCGACAACCAGGACTTCTACGTCAAGATCACCCCCACTTCGGGCGCGGCCGCCAGCTGCGCCACCAGCACCACGGCCAACATCTGGTTCACCACGCTTGACGGCGCCCACCCCACCACGCTGCAGCTGCTGCTGGCCGCCTACACCACGGGCAAGAGCGTGAAGGTCACGGGCATCAACCTGTGCAAGAACGGCTCTGAAATCCTGAAGGACATCGTCATTCAGTGATTTTCAAAAGAAATGTAGGGAGGTAAGAATTGCGCCCCCCGCCTGATGGCGGGGGAGCGCATTTTTTATTCAGCGCTCCAGCCGGATCCAGGTCGTCTTCAGATCGGTGTACTTGTCCAGCGCGTGCAGCGATTTGTCGCGCCCATTGCCAGACTGCTTGACGCCACCAAACGGCACCGTGATGTCGTCCTCGTCATACTGGTTGACGTGCACGGTGCCCGCCCGCAGATCGCGCGCCACGCGGTGGGCCCGGTCCAGGTGCTGGCTCCACACGCTGGCCTGCAAGCCGTAGCTCGAATCATTGGCCAGGGCCACCGCCTCGGCCTCGCTCTTGAAACGGATCACACTCAGTACCGGGCCGAAGATTTCTTCCTGCGCGATCTTCATGTCGTTGCGCACGTGGTCAAAAATGGTGGGCTCGACGAAGTAGCCGCCCGAGGCTTCGCGTGCACGGTGCCCGCCGATCACGCAATCGGCCCCTTGCGCTTGACCCGAGGCGATGTGGCCCAGCACGGACTGCATCTGCGCCTCGTCCACCAAGGCACCCATGGTGGTGCTGGGCGACAGGGGATCACCCGGCTGAAACCGCGTGGTCTGGCCCGTCACCGCCGCCACCAGCACATCGGCGATGGATTCGTGCACCAGCAGGCGCGTGGGTGCATTGCAGGATTCACCCTGGTTGTAGAACACCGAGCCGGCCACGGCCTGCGCGGCGCGGTCCAGGTCGTCAAAATCGTCGAACACGATGAAGGCCGACTTGCCCCCCAGCTCGTTGAACACGCGCTTGAGGTTGCTGCGGCCCGAGTATTCCAGCATCTTGCGGCCCACCCGCGTCGAGCCCGTGAAGCCCAAGGCGTCGACGTCCATGTGCAGGGCCAGCGCCTCGCCCGCCTCGTGTCCATAGCCGGGCACCACGTTGAACACACCTTCGGGCAGGCCGGCCTGCAAGGCCAGTTCGGCCAGGCGCATGGCGGTCAGGGGT
This sequence comes from Aquabacterium sp. CECT 9606, assembly GCF_918741295.1. Classification (GTDB taxonomy): domain Bacteria; phylum Pseudomonadota; class Gammaproteobacteria; order Burkholderiales; family Burkholderiaceae_C; genus Aquabacterium. The sequence continues at coordinate 254,915 of NZ_CAKKNB010000002.1, read as the reverse complement.
GATTTCTCAGAAGGTTTGAGGACCACGCTGTTGCCCGTGGCCAAGGCGGGCCCGAGCTTCCAGGCCGACATCAGCATGGGGTAGTTCCACGGCACGATCGCGCCCACCACGCCCACCGGCTCGCGCTGGATCAGGGCCAGCGCGTTGGCCGGCGTGGGCGCGATCTCGTCATAGACCTTGTCGATGGCTTCGGCATACCAGGCGATGCAGCGCGCTGCACCCGGCACGTCGGCCTCCAGGCTGGCCTGGATGGGCTTGCCCATGTCCAGGGTTTCCAGCAGGGCGAGTTCGTCCCGGTTGTGCAAGATGAGTTCGGCGAAGCGTTGCAGCACGCGCTTGCGCACCGCCGGAGCCTGGCGCGACCACGCCCCGCTGTCGAAGCTGCGTCGCGCGGCGGCCACGGCCAGATCGATGTCGACCGCCTGCCCCCGGCTGACCTGGGCCAGCAGCCGTCCGTCGATGGGTGATCGGCATTCGAAGGTCTCACCTGTGACGGCGGCCACGCGCTGCCCGTTGACGAGGGCGCGCCCATCCGGCGTGATGTCCATGGCGCGCCGGTGCCACGGTGAAGCCACAAGCGAAGCGGTGTCGGTCGGTGTCGTCATGCGCTGCCTCCGCAATCAAGGTGGTCCCCACTCTAGCCCACATTCAGGCCACAATGCTTTCCATCGCCAACTCCAATGAAGGCCTTGCAATGCCAGTGATCGTTGTCGCCAACCCGAAGGGCGGCGTGGGCAAATCCACCCTGTCCAGCAACATCGCGGGCCACCTGGCCCAGCAAGGTCACAGCGTTCTGCTGGGTGACATCGACCGGCAGCAGTCATCCCGGCTTTGGCTGCAGTTGCGACCCACCAACGTTCCCAGGATCGAGGCCTGGGAGGTGGACGAGCAGTTTGTGGCCAAGCCCCCCAAAGGCGTCACCCACGTGGTACTGGACACGCCGGCGGGCATGCACGGCAAGCAGCTCGACGCCGTGATGAAGATCGCCGACAAGGTCATCATCCCGCTGCAGGCCAGCGTGTTCGACATCTACCCCACCCGCGATTTCATCGCCAAGCTGCACAAGGGCCGCCGCTCCGACAAGGTGCAACTGGCGGTGGTGGGCAACCGCATCAAGGAGCACACCAAGGCCACCGAGCACCTGCGCGAGTTCCTGGCCACGCTGGACGTGCCGGTGCTGACCTTGCTGCGTGACACGCAAAACTACGCCCACCTGGCTGCGCATGGACTGACTCTGTTCGACGTGGCGCCCGCCAAGGTCGAGAAAGACCTGGAGCAGTGGGCGCCATTGACAGCCTGGCTGAAGGGCTGAACGCCCTTCGCAGGATCAGACTTGGTGGCGACGACGGGCCCAGGCCAGGCCGACCAGGCCCAGGCCCATCAGCAAATAGGTGCCAGGCTCGGGAATCGAGGGCACGCCGCCACCACCGCCGGTCTCCGTGGTTGGCACAAAAAGAGCTGCGTACAGCTCCAGACTCAGCGCCACTGAGCCTTGCAGCGCATTGGACGTTGTGTTCTTCAGCGTGACGCTGACCACCTTGCTGCCCGAACCATCGATTTTCGATTGGCTGCTCATGCCGTAGTCAAAAGGGTTAGCCGCCGACACAGCATCGGCGGCATCTTGAAAAGAGTCCCAGGCCGAATCGTTCAAATCCACCAAAGGGTGGGACCATGCCAGCAACAGCGTGGAATCTGCGCTGATCGCCACATCCATGCCGCGAGGATCACTGCCCAGGGCTGCCACCGCCGCATGGTCGATGTCAGCCTGGTATCCCATGGTGGCTTCCGCGATCACCATCGTGTTAGCCGACACGGTGAAGTCGTAAGTGGAGCCCTGGTCAAGCACCTTCACAATGATCTGTTGCCTCACCGGATCGAAGACGTAGTCAACACCGAGACCACCGCGAGCGCGCGCAGCAAGGTCACCCGCCTGAGCTGCACTTTGGTTGCCCATGAACGCCGTGTACCCCTGGTTATTGAGGTGCCAATCGTCCGCCGACGCCCGAACGCCCAACTGCAAGCCGTCTGGGTTGGCCCCTGCCGTGGCCATCCCGTCCGCAGATTGAGTGCTCATGGGCTGGGCCGGGAACAGCCCGCCGCTGTATGAAGTGCTGGCCGGATAGCCCAGGTAGAAGCCATCCGTTACGTGACCATTGGGGATGAAGGCGCCCCCTTGCCCGCCAGACCCAGCCCCAAGGTTGAGCTGGATCCAGGGCGTTTCGCCATCATCTGGTGTCAGGTCGACAAGCCGATAGGTGATGCCACCCAAAGATGCCGACGCCGTGTACAAATCTCCTGGGATTGCGGCATGCGCCAGAGATTGCGTCAAGGCCATGGCGGCCAGCGCGATCCACTGAAGCTTGAATGGTTGGTTCATGAGGGATCCCTAAATCAAAGGTTTTGAATGCTATTCATCAAGCAAGCAAGGCCGATCCGGGCGTGGTGCCGCATCATGATCCTTCCCTGCTTTTATCGAATCGCCACCCTACAACCTGTGGTCAGCAGGGTCAATCCGCCCGTACCCCCTGACCAAGAGAGTTGGCGCGTTTAGAAGCTGACCAGCACCGACGCACCGATCAGCTGGTTGTTCTTCTTGTAGCTGCCGTCCTTGGCGTCCAGGAAGACAGGGCCGCTGGCGTGGTCGAAGCGGTACTCGAACTTGAAGGTCGTGTTCAGGTTGTAGAGGTAGCTCAGGCCGAAGGTGAGGGCGCTGCGGTTGACGCCGTGTTCGGTGTCGTCCAACACATCGATCACACCATCAGCGTTGGTGTCTGCCACACCCAAACCATTTCGGTCATCATTGGCCGTGTAGCCCAGCAAGCCGCCACCATTCTTGCGGTTGTTGATGAAGTCGGCGCGCACCGTGCCTTCCAGGCGCGGCTCGAACTTGTAGGCTGCCAGGGCCGACAGCCCCCACCATTGAGAAGCACGCAAGTCGCCGCTGACTGGATCGGGGCTGATCGCGGCCTTGGCTTGCCGCCCGATGCTCCACTGGCCCTGCACAGTCCAATCGCCACGGATGAAGTAGGCATCCAGCTCGAACAAGTCAATGCGCGAATCGCGTTGTGCGACCGGGTCACCATTGATGTCCAGAACGTTCTCAGTGAAATTGGCCGCCTTGCCATGCACCCCCGCAAAACCAAAGCCCTGGAACTCCCCTTTGGCGTAGTCCACGCGGTAGGCCACGCCGGGCGAGGTCTCGCTGGCGCCACGCTTGCTCGCGTTCACATTGGCCAGCATCACCTTGGTCAGCCACTTGCCGCGCGTCACTTCCAATCCGGCGCCGGTGTAGGCCGTGGGCAGCGTGAAGTCAAACAGCAGGTTGTGCGTGATCAACTTGTTCAGCGTGGGCTGCAGGTACTCATAGCCCGACCAATCGGGGATCTGGCCCGCGATCAGGCGCGTTTGCAAGTCGGTCAAGGGGATGGAGACCGAGGCCTCGTGGATGGGCGAGTTGCCATCGAACACGGAGCCCACGCCGCGGTTGGGCGCCAGGGTCAGGCGCCAACGCGAGCCGCCGTCGGTCTCTTTGGTGAAGTCGATGACGGCCGCGCCGAAGTAGGAGTTGTCGTAGTTGTAGCCGTCACCACCATTGGCGGTGTCGACCCGGTTCAGGAACTGGAAGCCGGCCCGGTCCTGGCGCTGGTTGTAGATGAAGGTCGGGTCCATGTAGCCGCTGATCTTCAGGTTCTTCAGACCCAGTGCATCGCGCGCGTCTTCCATGGCCTCGGTCTTGACGGCAATGCGGTTGAAGTCCTGCTGCTGCTCCACCGTCATGCCCTGCGGGGTTTCGGCGATCTTGGCGTCTTGCGCTTCGAGCTTCTTCTCCAGCTCGGCCACGCGCGATTTGAGCGCCTTCAACTCGTTGAGGATGTCTTCGTTGACCCCGGCGCGGGCCACCGTGGGAAAGGCCAGGCAGACGGCCAGGGCCACGGGCAGCAAGGCCAGGCGTGTGGAGCGGATCATGGTCAAAACCTCCTTGAAAGATGGGTGTTGTGTTCGTTGAAATTCAGGATCAGGACCGGGCCGCTTGTGCGACCTCGCGGGCGCGGCGGCGCTCGGTGCGGGCCAGGGCATAACTGCCGCCGATCACGGCCAGCGACACCACGACGATCACCACGGTGGCCACGGCGTTCACGCTGGGATCGACCCCCAGCTTGGCGCGCGAAAAAATCACCAGGGGCAAGGTGGTGGAGCCCGGCCCCGACAGGAAGGCCGCCAGCACCACGTCGTCCAGCGACAGGGTGAAGGTGAGCAGCCAGGCCGACAGCAAGGCTTGCGAGATCATGGGCAGGGTCACCAGGTAGAAGACTTGCGATGGCCGTGCGCCCAGGTCCAGCGCGGCTTCTTCCAGCTGAGGGTTCAGGCCCTGCAGTCGCGCCTGGATCACCACCGTGGCATAAGCCATGCCCACCAGCAGGTGGCCCGCCCAGATGGTGCCCATGCCCCGCTCGGGAACGCCCAGCCAGCGCTGGATCGACACCAGCATCAGCAGCAGCGACAAGCCGACGATGACCTGCGGCATCACCAAGGGCGCGTTGACCATGCCCACCATTAAGGTGCGGCCGAGGAAGCGCTGGTAGCGCACCAGGGCCAGCGCGGCCAGGGTGCCCAGCACCACAGCGGCCGTGGCACTCATGAAGGCGATGCGCAAGGACAGCCACAAGCCTTCCAGGATCTCGCGGTCGTTCGCCAGTTCGTGGAACCACTTCACCGTGGCGCCACCCCACACCGTGGGCAAGGGCGAATCGTTGAAGGAATAGGTGACCAAGGCCACGATGGGCAGGTACAAAAACGCGAAGACCGCCGCCAGCCAACCCCGCGACAACCAGGTACCGCCGCTCATGATCGAGGCCCTTGCGCGTCGGCCCTGGCCTTGCTGAACAGCGCCAGCGGCACCAGGATCAACAGCACCATCACCACGGCCACGCTGGAGGCCATGGGCCAGTCGTTGTTGGCGAAGAACTCGTCCCACAGCACGCGGCCGATCATCAATGTTTGCGGGCCACCCAGCAACTCGGGCACCACGTACTCGCCCACACAAGGGATGAACACCAGCATCGACCCGGCCAGGATGCCGGGGCGCGACAAGGGCACGGTCACCTTCCAGAACGCCACCCAAGGCGAGGCGCCCAGGTCGTGGGCGGCTTCCAGCAGGCGGCCATCCTGCTTGGACAGGTTGGCATACAGAGGCAGGATCATGAAGGGCAGGTAGGCGTAGACCATGCCCAACACCAGCGAGAAGGCCGAATTCAAGTACTGGCCCGGACCGCCGGTCACCCCGAAGGCCATCAGCAGCTGGTCCACGTGCAAGGCGTTGAGCACCTGCGCCACCCAGCCGCCCTCGGCCAACAAGCCCTTCCAGGCGTACACCCGCAACAGGAAAGACGTCCAGAAGGGCAGCATCACCATCAGCAGCAAAGCCGGTTGCACGCTCTTCTCGGCCCGCGCCATGAAGTAGGCAAAGGGGTAGCCCAGCAACAGGCAAACGCCCGTGGTGATGGCCGCGTACTTCAGGCTGGCCAGGTAGGTTTTGACGTACAGCGCGTCCTGCGCCAGGAAGGCATAGTTGGACAGCTTGAAGCCGCTCAGTTGGCCGGCCATGTCCATGTCGGACACGCTGATCTTCAGCACGATCAAAAACGGCAGCATGAAGAACAGCAGCAGCCACACGAAGGGGATGCCAATGATGGTGCGGTCCAGCCACTTCATGCGCGGCCTTATGGCGCCAGCACCACTTGGGCGGAGGACGACCACCAGGCCCAGGCCTGGTCGCCCTCGCGCAGAGCCGCCTCATCGGGGTGGCGCTCGGTGTTGCTTTGGCTCACCTTCAAGGTCTGGCCGCTGGGCAGCTGCAGGTGGTAGACGGTGTAGCTGCCAAAGTAGGCGATGTCACGCACGCAGCCCTGCACCCGGTTGAGGGGCCCCGCTGGCTGCTCGGCCGGCAGGTGGCGCGACACACGGATTTTTTCAGGGCGCACGGCCACGTTGCCGTCCAACACGTTGATGTTGCCGATGAAGTCGGCCACGAAACGCGTGGCGGGGTTTTCATACAGATCGCGCGGCTCGCCCACCTGCAGGATGCGGCCTTCGCTCATCACAGCGATGCGGCTGGCCATGGTCATGGCCTCTTCCTGGTCGTGGGTCACCATCACGCAGGTCACGCCGACCGACTTGAGGATGTGCACCAATTCGATCTGGGTTTCCTCGCGCAGCTTCTTGTCCAGAGCACCCAGGGGCTCATCCAGCAACAGCAAGGTGGGTTGGCGCGCCAGGCTGCGGGCCAGGGCCACGCGCTGCTGCTGCCCACCCGACAACTGGTGCGGCTTGCGCTGCGCCAGCTTGCCCAGTTGCACCAGCTTGAGCATGGCCTCGACCCGCTCGGCGATCCGGGCCTTGGGCAGGCCTTCGCGCTTCAGGCCAAAAGCGATGTTGTCCCATACCGTGAGGTGCGGGAACAGCGCGTAGGACTGGAACATCATGTTCAACGGCCGTTCATGCGGCGGCAGCTTGACCAGATCCTGGCCCTTCAACAGGATGCGGCCAGACGTGGGTGTTTCAAAGCCCGCCAGCATGCGCAGCAGCGTGGATTTGCCGCAGCCACTGGAGCCCAGCAAAGCGAAGATCTCGCCCTGCGCGATCTCCAGGCTGACATGGTCCACCGCCCTGAACGCCGCGCCGCCCGCGCTGGCGCCGAAGTCCTTGACGACTTCCTGGATGCTCAGGAACGCCGTCACAGGCCGGTCTTGAAGGAGGTGTAGATGCGCGTCATCTGGCGACGCAGATCGTTGTTGATGGCCTCGGGCATGGCCATCTTCTTCATGTCCGACTCGGAGGGGAAGACCGCCGGGTCATTGGCCACCTCGGGCTTGAGCAGCTTGCGCGAAGCCAGGTTGGGGTTGGCGTAGAAGACCTTGTTGGTCAGCCCCGCATGCACCTCGGGCCGCATGATGTAGTTGATGAACTTGTGGGCGTTGTCGGGGTGTGGTGCATCGACCGGGATCACCATGGTGTCCATGAACACCACGCCGCCGATCTTGGGGATCAGGGTCTGGATGTTCTGGCCGGTCTTGCCTTCGATGGCGCGGGCCCGGGCGATGTTCATGTCACCCGACCAGCCCAGCGCCAGGCAGATCGAGCCATTGGCCATGTCGTTGATGTAGCCGGACGAGCTGAACAAGGTCACGTAAGGGCGGATGGCCTTGAGCATGGGGCCCACGGCCTGGTAGTCGGCGATGTTCTTGCTGTAGGCGGGCTTGCCCATGTAGTGCAGCGAGGCGGGAATCACTTCGCTGGCGGCATCAAGGATGGAGACGCCACAGCTCTTGAGCTTGCTGATGTACTCGGGCTTGAAGACCAGGTCCCAGGCGTTGTCGGGCATGGGCATGCCGCCCAGCGCGGCCTTCACCTTGTCGACGTTGATGCCCACGGTGGTGAAGCCCCACAACCAGTCGGCCATGTACTGGTTGCCCGGGTCGAGCTTGGCCAGTTGCGCCTGGAACTGCGGATCGAGGTTCTTCAGGTTGGGCAGTTTGGATTTGTCGAGCTTTTGCAGCAAGCCGCCATCGGCCTGCATCTTGGCCCAGTAAGACGATGGCATGACCACGTCGTAGCCCGTCTTGCCGGCCACCAGCTTGGCGTGCACCACTTCGTTGCTGTCGAAGTTGTCGTAGCGCACCTTGATGCCGAATTCCTTCTCGAAGTTGGCGATGGTGTCGGGCGCGATGTAGTTGGACCAGTTGTAGACGTTGAGGATCTTCTCTTCCTCGGCGCGGGCGCCCGTGGTCACGGTCATCGCGGCCAGCACGGCGCAGCTCAGCGCGCTCAGGCGCTTCCAGGAACAGGTCATGTTGTCACTCTCCCTTTAAGTCGGTCCAGGTCAGGTCCAGGCAGCGCCGGATCAAGACCATCATCTCGTCAATCTGCTCACACGTCAGCACCAATGGTGGCGCGATGATCATGCGGTCACCCACGGCGCGCATGATCAAGCCGTTGGCAAAACAATGCCCCCGGCACGCCATGCCCGCGCTCACCTCGGGCCCGAAAGGCACAGCAGCTTGCGTGCCAGAGGCCTTGGTCTTGACCAGGCGAATGGCCGCCATCAAACCGCAGGTCTCGGCCTCGCCCACCAGGGGATGGTCGGCCAATGCCGCGTATTGTTTCGCAAGATAGGGGCCGGTTTCGTCCCGCACCCGCTCAACGAGTTGTAAGTCTTCGATCAGTTGCAAATTTGCCAAAGCCACGGCGCAGGCCACGGGGTGGCCGCTGTAGGTGTAGCCGTGGTTGAAGTCGCCGCCCTGGTCGATCAGCACGCGCGCCACGCGCTCGCCCACGAGCACGCCACCCAAGGGGATGTAGCCCGAGGTGATGCCTTTGGCGAAAGTGATGAGGTCGGGCTTGTAACCCAGGCGCTCGCAGCCGAACCATTCACCAGTGCGGCCGAAACCGCAGATGACCTCGTCGGACACCAGCAGGATGCCGTGCTTGTCGCAGATGCGCTGAATCTCGGGCCAGTAGGTGTCGGGGGGGATGATGACGCCGCCCGCACCCTGGATGGGCTCGCCGATGAAGGCCGCGACTTTGTCGGCGCCCACTTCCAGGATCTTTGCTTCAAGCCACGAGGCCGCGCGCAGGCCGAAGTCGTCGCGGCTTTCACCGGGCTTGGCGTGCTCGACCATGTAGGGCTGGTCGATGTGCACGATGCCCGGGATGGGCAGGCCGCCTTGCGTGTGCATGTCGGGCATGCCGCCCAGCGAAGCCCCGGCCATGGTCGAGCCGTGGTATGCGTTCTGCCGGCTGATGATGACGCTGCGTTCGGGCTGGCCCAGCAGGTCCCAGTAACGCCGCACCATGCGCACGATGGTGTCATTGCCCTCCGAGCCAGAGCCGGTGAAGAACACGTGCTCGAAGCCCGGGGGGCTGAGGCTGGCGATCTTCTCGGCCAGCGCGATGGCCGGTGGCGTGGCAGTCTGGAAGAAGGCGTTGTAGAAGGGCAGTGTTTCCAGCTGACGCGTGGCCGCGTCGATCAGGGCGCGCTGGCCGTAGCCCACGTTCACGCACCACAGACCGCTCATGGCGTCAAAGATCTTGTGGCCGTCACTGTCCCACAGGTAGATGCCTTCGGCCTTGGTGATGATGCGCGAGCCCTTGGCCGCCAGGGCCTTGAAGTCGGTGAAGGGGTGCAGGAAGTGGGCGGCGTCGGCGGCCTGCCACTCGGCGGTGGTGCGGGTGTGAGGCATGGTGGTCTCTTGTTTCAGACGTGAAGCAGCAGGTGCTCGCGCTCCCAGGGTGAGATCACCTTCATGAACTCGGTGTACTCCACTTCCTTGATCTCGGTGTAGACCGTGATGAAGGACTTGCCCAGCACATCGTGCAGGTCGGATTGCTCGCGCAGCAAGCCCAGCGCTTCGCCCAGGCTGCGGGGCAGTTGGAAGTCGCCCAGGTAGGCATCGCCCCGGCATTCGGCCGAAGGCTCGATCTTGTTCTTGATGCCCAGGTAACCGCAAGCCAGCGTGGCGGCCAGCGCGACATAAGGATTGGCATCAGCACCGATCACACGGTTCTCGATGCGGCGTGCGGCTGGCGTGGCCAAGGGCGCGCGGAAGCCCACGGTGCGGTTGTCCACCCCCCATTGCGTGTTGATGGGCGCGGCCGTGGCGCGGGCCAGGCGGCGGTAGGAGTTGACGTAGGGCGCGAACAGGCCCATGGCCGCCGGCACGTAACGCTGCAAGCCACCGATGTACCAGTAGAACTCTTTGGAGGGCGTGCCATCTTCGTTGCTGAAGATGTTGCGGCCGGTCTCTTTGCTGACCACGCTTTGGTGCACGTGCATGGAACTGCCGGGCTCGTTGGCCATGGGCTTGGCCATGAAGGTGGCGTACATCTCGTGGCGCAAGGCGGCCTCGCGGATGGTGCGCTTGAAGAAGAACACCTCGTCGGCCAGGCCCAATGGGTGGTCGTGGAAGAAGTTGATCTCCATCTGCCCGGCGCCGACTTCGTGGATCAGGGTGTCCACGTTCAGCTCCATCTTCTTGCAGTAGTCGTAGATGTCTTCGAAGAGTGGATCGAATTCGTTCACCGCGTCAATCGAATAGGCTTGGCGCGAGGTTTCGGCGCGCCCGCTGCGGCCACGGGGCGGGCGCAAGGGCTGGTTGGGGTCGATGCTGCGTTCGATCAAATAGAACTCGAGTTCGGGCGCCACCACGGGCGACCAGCCTTCGTCGTCGAACAACTGGCACACGCGCTTGAGCACCGAGCGCGGCGCATAGGGAATCAGCACGCCATCGCGGTCAAAGCAATCGTGGATGACCTGCGCGGTGGGGTCGGTGGCCCAGGGCACGATGCGCACCGTGCTGGGATCGGGCTGCAGGTGCATGTCCCGGTCGGTGGGGGTGATGACGTCGTAGTACGGACCCTCGGCCGGGAACTCACCGGTCACACCGATGGCGACGATGGCCTCGGGCAGACGCATGCCCCGGTCTTCGGTGAATTTTTCGCGCGGCAGGATCTTGCCGCGCGCCACGCCCGTCAAGTCGGGCACCAGGCATTCGATCTCAGTGACGTGGCGCTGGTTGAGCCATTGCTCCAGCTCGCTGAAGCTGCTGGGTACCTTGGATTGCATTGCGTCCCTTCATGTTCATGGTTTCTGCTTGCCAGCATGCCACGCCCGGCAGGCTTGGCCAAAAGCTTCAAAGATCCGCATCGACACCGGGTTGTCGGCGGCCTTCCATTCTGGGTGCCATTGCAGGCACAGGCTGAAGGCGCCGGGGTGAACCGGGTCGGCCACGCTCACGGCCTCGACCACGCCATCCGGGGCACGGGCTTCAACGCGGAGCTGGGGGGCCAGGCGGTTCACGCCCTGGCCATGCAGGCTGTTGACCTGGAACTCGCCTTGCTCGCTGAGGATGCTGGCGGGCAGGCCGCGCAGTGCCTGGTCCAAAAATCCGCCGGGCACCAATTGCGCGGTGTGGGCAAAGCCGTATTCCTCGTCCAGCGGCAAGGTGTCGTCACTGCGGTGGTCGCTCAAACCAGGCTGTTCGTGCACGGCCTGGTGCAGCGAGCCCCCCAGGGCCACGTTCACTTCCTGGAAGCCCCGGCAGATGCCCAGCAGCGGCAGGCCCATGGCCACAGCGCGGCGCACGATGGGCAAGGTCCAGGTGTCGCGTTCGGGGTCGAGCGGCAGGGAGGGGTCGTGCACGTCTTCGCCGAAGTGGCTGGGGTGCACGTTGGAGGGCGAGCCGGTCAGCAAGATGCCATCGGCGATTGACAGCAGCGTGTCCAGCTCATCGGGGCTGGCGCCGGGCACAACCAGCGGCACACAGCCCGCCAGGCGCACTGCTTCGACGTACTTCTGGCCGGCGGTGTAACAAGTGAGCGCCCCCACCGGCTTTTGGCAGGCGGGGACCAGGACGATGGGCAAAGGGGCATTGAGGTCGGCTTGCATGGTGCGTTATACCGTGCAAGCAGTGTGCCAAAACTTGCGCCCAAGGCAAAACCACGCGGCGCAAAGCGGCCAAGCCGCCTATTGCGCGCCTCAGCACCCACCCATCTTGGCCATCCCCTCCTTGATCTCATCAGGCGTCAGATCACGGGTGTGCGTGGCGACGGACCACTTGTGGCCGAAAGGGTCTTCCAACTGCCCATAGCGGTCACCCCAGAACATGTCGGCCGCCGGCATGGTGAGCTTGGCACCCGCAGCCACGGCCTGTGTCAGACTGGCGTCCACATCCTGCACGTACAGGTGAAGATAAACGGGCGAGCCCTTCAGGGCCTTGGGGCCAAGCGAGCCCCACTGCGGCGACTCGTCGACCAGCATCAGCACCGAGTCGCCGATGCGCAGGGCAGCGTGCATGAGTTTGCCGTCGGGCCCCGCCAGGCGGGTCAGCTCAATCGCGTTGAAGGCCTTTTTGTAGAAATCGATGGCCTCGGTGGCGCCGGCACAAACGAGGTGCGGCGTCAGCGAGTGCATGCCATCGGGGATGGGCTTGACGGTGGATGTTGAAGTCATGGTCTCTCTCCTGGTTGCAATGTGGCGATGGGGACATCGACACGACGAACGTCGCAACCCGGATTCGACATGGCTTGGCCCCAAGTTTCAAGTGTTGACATGCAAAGCAGCGTTGAGGCCGCCCCAGCGTCCCGCACCGGTCGGCAGCACTTCCACGGCGCCGGTCTGGCTGTTGCGGCGGAACAAAAGCCCGGGCTGGCCGGACAGCGCCCGGGCCGACACCACCTGGCCGTCAGGCAGCTTCACCTTGGTGCCGGCGGTGACATACAGCCCGGCTTCGACGATGCAGTCGTCGCCCAGCGAAATGCCGATCCCCGCGTTGGCGCCCAGCAGGCTGCGTTCACCGACGGCATTTCTTTGCTTGCCACCACCCGACAGCGTGCCCATGATCGAGGCGCCGGCCCCGATGTCCGAGTTCTTGCCCACGACAACGCCCGGCGTGACCCGACCTTCCACCATCGACTCGCCCAAAGTGCCCGCGTTGAAGTTGACGAAGCCTTCGTGCATGACCGTGGTCCCTTCGGCCAGATGCGCGCCCAGCCGCACCCGGTCGGCATCGGCGATGCGCACGCCGCGGGGCACCACGTAATCCGTCATGCGCGGAAAGCGGTCCACGCAAGGCACGGTGAGGTGGTGGAACTCGGCGGCCAGCAGATCGCGCAGTGCCTCCACCTTGGCAGGCAGGACGGGGCCGGCCGAGGTCCAGGCCACGATGGGCAGCCAGCCGAACAGGCCCTCCAGGTTGACCGCGTTGGGCAGCACCGCCCGTTCTGACAAAAGGTGCAGACGCAGGTAGGCATCTTCGGTGGAGGCCGGCGGCAAGTCGAGGGACTCGATGGTGACCTAAAAGGTGCAGACGCAGGTAGGCATCTTCGGTGGAGGCCGGCGGCAGGTCGAGGGACTCGATGGTGACCTCGACAAACCCGCCGCGGATCAGGCCGACCTTCTCGGCCAGGCAGCCGCGGTTTTTCTTCTGGTTTGAGGCGGCGAACCAGGTGTCGAGGGTTTGGCCAGACTCCTGGTCTTGGTAGCGGTGGCCCAGGCGTTGCACTGCGGTCATGTTCTCTTCTCCCTTTCGTTCGTTGTCAAATCAGGCGGGCTTTCAGGAAATCGCCCAGCACCCGCATTCTCGCGCTCAGGTGCGTGCCCCGCGCCAGCGCCAGCACGAGGGGATAAGGCGGCGACTCGACCTTGGGCAGCACCTGCACCAAGCGGCCCGCCGCGCGGTCGGCCGCCACGTCCAGCTTCGACTTGAGCGCGATGCCGTGGCCATCGATGGCCCACAGGCGCGTCATCAAGCCGTTGTCGGCCACGCGGCGAATGCGCGGGCGAACCTCCACCGGGCTGCCGTGGTCCAGCAGTTTCCACACCAGGCCGGAGCGGCCGGCCAGCCGCAAGGCGATGCCCTCGTGCCCCGACAGGTCTGCCACACTCAAGGGCGTGCCAGCGCGCTGCAGGTACTCGGGGGAGGCCACCAGGATGGCGGTGTTGTCGGCCAGATGGCGCACGATCTGGTCGGCCTGCGTCGGCTCGCCGTAGCGGATCGCGGCGTCCACCGGCTCGCGGCTCAGATCGGTCACGCGGTCGCTGACCAGCAGGTCCAACTCGATCAGCGGGTGGCGTTGCAGGAACTCGTCCAGCAGCGGGCGAATCACCTGGGTGCCCAAATCCGTCGACACGCCCAGGCGCAGAACGCCGCGCACCTGGGTCATGGGCGCGTGCAGTTCGCCCACGCCGTGGTCCAGCAACAGCAAGGCCTCGCGCACCCGCGCCAGGAACTGCGCGCCCTCGGGCGTGGTGCGCAAGGCCCGGCTGCTGCGCGCAAACAGCTTGACTTTGAGGTGCCCCTCCAGGCGGCGGATGGCCGCGGTGGCGGTGGCGGGCAAGAGGTCTTGCTCGCGCGCGGCGGCGGCCACGCTGCCCAGGTCGGCCACGCGCAGGGCCAGCCGCAAGGCAGGCAGTTCCAGGTGGCCCAAGGCAAGGGTGGACATGGTGGATTGACAAATGGTGTTTGTGACTGGTGCAGTTTCCCACGGCTGGTTTGTGCGTCAAGTGGGGCGCACAGTCCACCCATCAACTTTTTGGAGACCTCCCATGAAAGCCGTTGGCTACCACCAGAACCTGCCCTTGTCCCATCCGGAATGCCTGCTGGACCTGGACCTGCCGGAGCCCACACCCGGCCCGCGCGACCTGCTCGTGCAGGTGCACGCGATCTCGGTCAACCCGGTGGACCTGAAGGTGCGCGCCAGCACGCCGCCGGTCGCCGGCCAAGCCAAGGTGCTGGGCTGGGACGCGGCGGGCGTGGTGCTCTCGGTGGGCGAGCAAGTCCGCCACTTCAAATCCGGCGACCGGGTCTGGTACGCCGGCAGCATTGGCCGGGCTGGCAGCAACGCCGAGCGCCAGGTGGTGGACGAGCGCATCGTGAGCCACATGCCCACCAGCCTGGACTTTGCGCAAGCGGCCGCCCTGCCCCTGACGGCCATCACCGCCTGGGAACTGCTGTTCGACCGGCTGGGCGTGCAGCGCGGTGGCGGACAGGGCCAGCGGCTGCTGGTGGTGGGCGCCTCGGGTGGCGTGGGCTCCATCCTGGTCCAGCTGGCGCGGCAATTCACGCAGCTGCAGGTGATCGGCACCGCCTCTCGGCCCGAAACGGCGGACTGGGTCCATGCGCAAGGCGCGCACCACGTCATTGACCACAGTCAGCCTTTGAATGCGGAGCTGGCGCGCATTGGTGTGCAGGGCGTGCACCTGGTGGCCAGCCTGACGCACACCGACCGGCACTTCGAGGCACTGGTCGAGGCCCTGCTGCCCCAGGGCAAGCTGGCCTTGATCGACGACCCGGCCACGCCGATCGACGCCCGCCTGCTCAAGCGCAAGAGCCTGTCGCTGCACTGGGAGATGATGTTCGCCCGTTCGGTGTTCGAGACGCCTGACATGGCCGAACAAGGCGCCCTGCTGGCGCAGGTGGCCCAGGGCATCGACCAAGGCGTGCTGCGCAGCACGGTGACGCGCGACTTCGGCACCGTGACCGCCGCCCACCTGAAAGAAGCCCACGCCTGGGTGGACAGCGGCCGCGCCATCGGCAAAGGTGTGCTGAGCTGGCGTTAACTTGTCGCAAAAGGCCCCCTTCGTGTCGCGCAGGGGACTGGTCGCGACACGGGCGGGTGCCTACAGTCCAGGCATGCTTGACACCACCCGTCCGGGTTCGCCCACCATCAGCGACATGCCCTTCGTCGCCGCCAATGCCTGGATCAAGGCGGCGATGCACTGTCGCTTCAACATCGACCCGCTGTTCGCCGAGGCGGGTGTGAACCTGGGCGCCAGCCCGGTCCCTGTGGTTCGCCGGCAGGCGCTGCCCCGGCTGATGCAGCAGTGCGTTGCCCGGGCCGCGCCGCACTACTACTTTCCCTTGGTATTGGGCGAGTTGTTCGCCTTTGACCACCTGCCCGCGCTGGAAACCTTCCTGGCCACCAGCCCCACCTTGCGCCAGGCCTTGCCCGCACTGCAATGGGCGGGCATGACCATGCCGAACATGGCCTTGCGGGTGGAAGAAGGCGAGGGCCAATCGGCCTTGCTGCTGGACATCGACTTGCACGACAACGACCTCGCCATGCGCGGCTACTTCGTTGAATCGGTGCTGGCCGCCATCAACAAGATCGTGCGCCTGGCCGTGGGCCACACCGACCTGATCCACCACATCGAAGTGCGCCACCAGCCCGATGCGCTGTTCATGTCACAAGCCTCGACCCTGCCCGCACCCATCCGCAGCCGGCAGGCGCGCGACGCCGCCGTGTTCGCCACGCGCCTGTTGGACATGCCCTTGCCGGGCGCCGCCCCCGGTTTGCACCAACGTGCGCAGGCGCTGCTGAACCAGCAACTGCCCGTCACCGGCCAGGCCCTGGTCAGCCAGATCGAAGGCCACTTCAAGCAGAACCCGGCCCTGCTGTGCCAAGGGATTGAGCGCATGGCCGAGCGGCTGGGCCTGCATCCGCGCACACTGCAGAGGCGCTTGCGCGAAGAAGGCCAGGCCTACACCGACATCCAGGCGCAATGCCGGTTGACCCTGGCCAAGGCGGCTCTGCAAGCGCCGCGCTGCAACATTGAATCGCTCAGCAACGAGCTGGGCTTTGCCGACCGACACAGCTTCACCCGCGCCTTCCGGCGCTGGACCGGCCTGTCCCCCAGCGCCTTCCGTCAATCGCAAGGCACCGCAGAACAAGGAGAGACACCATGAGCGACCACGCCACCATCGTCCCCCGTGAGAACCTGGACTTCGGCCTGGACGGCGACATCCCCAAATACTGGATGGACAACGACCCGTTCAAGACGCGCTTCTTTGACGCCATGTCCACGCTGTTCCCCATGGGCGAGAAGTTCTTCATCACCAGCGTGCGCGAGTTCAAGGACCAGATCACCTCGCCCAAATTGCAGCAGGAAGTGAAGGACTTCACGCGGCAAGAAGCGCAGCACAGCCTGGTGCACCGCCAATACAACGAGCGCCTGAAAAAGCAAGGCGTGGAGATCGATTCCATCAATGATCAGATCGAAAACCGCCTGTTCGTGGAAGCGGCCAAGTTCACCACCCCCGTTCAGCGCCTGGCCATCACCTCGGCGCTGGAGCACCTGACCTCGATGATGTGCACCAGTTTTTTCGAGCGCCGCGAACTGCTGGACAAGAGCGACGCGCGTGTGCGGGCGCTGTACGCCTGGCACGCCATCGAAGAAGTCGAGCACAAGGCCGTGGCCTTTGATGTGCTGACGCAAGTGGCCAAGGCAGGCTATTGGCAGCGCAACCTGGCCATGCTCACGGTGAGCTTCGGCTTTCCACTGACGGTGTCCAAGATCATGAACCACATGTTCAAGGTCGATGGATTCAACCGCGGGCAGCGCGTGCGCATGTGGGCCAAGGGGCTGTGGTGGTTCTACAAGCCGGGCGGTTTGTTCATGCCCACGCTGAGCTACTACCTGGCGTACTACAAGCCGGGCTTTCATCCCTGGAAGGTGAAGGAGATGCCCAGCTATGGCACCTGGCTGCAGACCTTTCAGCGCACGGGCGACCCGATCGCGGCGGGCAACGCGTTGCACGCGGCGGGTCAGTGAACAGGCGGCGAATCCAAGACCTTTTCCTCAACCTTTCAACCGGGTTCTGATGGAACATGGGCACCTCGCCAACCCGGGAGGTGAACGTGGATGCATCCGTCAAATCGAACCAGCATGTGGCCATCCTCGGCCAGGGGCACCGCCTCCCTGAGCACATCCGGGGCAACGACGACCCCATTTTCGACTGGCTCAAGGCGCACCAGCCCGCTGGCTCCGACCTGTTCAATGGCCTGAAATACCGGCGCGTGCTGGCCCACGCCGATGACGTGGTCGGCATCATGGTCGATTCGTGCAAGACGGCGCTGGCGCAAGCCAGGGTGCCGCTGGATGAAGTGGATCTGTTGCTGGGTTCGGCCACCGTCAGCGCGTATTACGCACCCAACAACCTGGCCGCCGTGCACCGCGAACTGGGCTTGTCACGCCAATGCCGCGTCATCTCGCTCAACACCGACGAAAGCAATTTCATCGACGGCATGAAGCTGGCACACGACATGGTGAGCTGCGGCACCGCGCGACATGCCCTGGTGGCCTGCGGCAACAACTGGACGCACCACATGGACTACCACGAGCCCGTCTCGCTGGCCGCTTCCGATGGTGCTGGCGCGGCCGTGGTCGGCTGGACGGGGGACACGACGCGCTTTCGTTTGATCGATTGGGACAACGACACGCAGACGCAGTACTTCAGCGCCCTGCGCATGGCGCAGCGGCCCTCACCGCATCACCGCGACCTGTTCACCAAGCCCTTGATGAAGCTGGACGACAAGACGGGCGAAAACGCGGTCAAGACCTTTGGCTTCCAAGTGCCCGGCGTGGTGGTGAACCGCCTGCTGGCCAAGCACGGCTTGAGCGGCCAAGACATCACGCTGGTGGCACACCAGACGTCCAAGGCCGTCTTCGATGCGTGGAACGCGGCCATCCAGCCGGCGCACTACCTCAACACGATCGAAGAGCTGGGCGACATGGTGGCCTCGTCGGTGCCGGTCAACTTTGCCCGGTGCCAGGACGAGATCACCACGCGGCATGTCGTGATGCTGGGCATCGGCATGGAGATGCATGCCGTGGCCCTGCTTTACCAACGTGACCTGGATTGATCAAGCCAGCACACCGGCGATCGAACCCAGGGTGAAGCTCAGGTTGCGCACGCTGCCCTGGGCTTTTTGAACCATCAGGCCATGGTCGTAACTGGCGTTCAGCGTGGCCGGGGGCATGCCGCCGATGGGCACGCCCTTGAGCTTGCGCTGGTAGGTGACCACGCCGGTGTCGGACACGGTGATGGCCACGGTGACTTGGTCTTCCACTTTCTGGAAAGCGTCTTCAGGGCGGGCGGGCATGTCGAAGATGGCAGGCGAGCCAGCGTCGTGGATGTTGCGCCAGACCTTGAGTTCACCGCTCAGCATTTTCTTGTCAGCCGAGAGCTTCAGGCGGCCATTGGTGTAGGTCACCAGGTCGGACGAACCGTTGGCGGTGCCGGGTGGGTGCGAGTCGGCGAACTGCTCGACAAAGGTCACGTACACAGCGGGGTAGACGGGGAAGTCCTTGCCGGGGTTCAGCACGCCCTGCTTGGCGTAGTCGAACAGGGATTGGATCGAGGTGTCGTTGATGGTAGTCATGATGTGTTCCTAAGTTTGTGATGAAGATGCTGTGACGGGGAAGGTCCCGGTTTCATCGGAGCGGCTTGTGTGTGTTCCGATGAAAAGAAGTTTGCGCGGGGCCCGTTTCAGCAGCGTTTCACCACTCGCACGCCTGTGTTGCAATTGTTGCGGCCACACCGGCGTGCGCCAGCTAACTCATCAGTGCCGCCACCTTGGCCAGCAGGTCGGCCTTGGAGAAAGGCTTGTCCAGGCTGTCGCTGCGCGAATCACGCAGAAACTTCTGCGCGTCCAGCGAGAGCGTGTCGCCGGTGACGAACAGCATGCGGCGCGACAGGCTGGGGTGCCTTTGCGAAAGCTCACGCCACAGCGCCGACCCATCCATGTCGGGCATGCGCAGGTCGGACACCACCGCGTCAAAGCGGGCCATGTCCAGCAACTCCAACGCCACCGCGCCCGACTCGGCCGTGGCCACCTCATAGCCTGCGCCTTCGAGCATGTCGCGCATCAACGAGGTCAACTCGGGCTCGTCGTCCACCACCAGGATGCGGGCCAGCATGGGCTCGTCTTCCAGCTCGGCCAAGGGCGCGGGGATGGTGTCTTCGGGCGGCTGGGCGCACATCGGCAGCACCAGGCGGAAGCTGGCGCCGCGCAGGCCGTCCGGGCTGCTGTCCACGTCCACCGATTCGAGCAGCAGGTCACCCCCATGTTCACGCGCCAGGGCCCGCGAGACGGCCAGGCCCATGCCGGTGCCCATGCCATCGGGCTTGGTCGTGAAGAAGGGCTCGAACACGCGGCCATGCAACTCGGGCTTCACGCCTTGTCCGCTGTCGCGCACACGCAGCCAGACACCCGCCTGGCCCGATGCCGACTCCACCCCCGTCTGAACACTGACGCGGCGCGGGCCGTCCAGGCTGGCCAGTGCCTGCTGTGCATTGACCAGCAGGTTCAGGATCACCTGGCCGATCTGGTCGCCATCGGCCAGCACCTCAGGCAAGGTCGGGTCCAATTGCAATTGGAGCTCGATGCCGTGGCTGCGGTAGCCGTAGTGCAGCATGTCGGTGGCCGCCTGGACCATCTCGTTGAGGCCCACATTGTGGCGCTGCGAAGGCCGGCTGCGCGCCATGTTCAGGAAGGTGCGCACGATGCGGCCGCAGCGCTCGGCAGCCTCGCGGATGCGCTGCACATCGGCCTTCAGGTCGGCCGACTCGCATTTTTCTTCCAGCAGGCTGGCCCGGCCCATCACGATGGCCAGGGGGTTGTTCAGCTCGTGGGCCACGCCCGCCAGCAAGCTGCCCATGGCGGTGAGCTTCTCGCTTTGCCGCAGGGCTTCACGCTGGCGTTCAATCTGCTCGGCGGCATTGTGGCGCTCGGTCAGGTCCACCATCGAGGCCGTGTAGAAGATCGAGTCGTGCACGCTGGTGCGCCACAGCACCATCTCGATCGGGAACTCGCTGCCATCGGCGCGCAGGGCGTGCATCTCCATGCGCTTACCCAAAATGCGCGCTTCACCGCCGCCATCCATGCGCTGCATGCCGGCTTCGTGGGCGGCACGAAAGCGCTCGGGCATCACGATCTCGCTGACGGGCCGGCCCAGCACATCGGCGCGCGTGCGGCCAAACATCGCCTCGGCCGAAGGATTGAACTCGACGATCAGGCCCTTGGCATCGGTCGAGATCAAGGCGGCCAGGGCGTGATCCACGATGGCGGACTTGAGCGCCTCGCTGGCCTGCAGCTCTTGCAGCTTGTCGGCCAACTCCAGTTCGCGCTGCTTGAGTTCGGTCAGGTCATGGCGGAACACCGCCACCGATTGCACCGCGCCATCCACCGGGGCAAAAGGCACCATGGATTCCTTCAGGAAGCGCCACCCTTGGCCGGGCCCACCCAGCCAGCCGCTCCAACGCAGGGTTTCGCCAGAGAACAGCCGCTCGCTCAGGCGGGCATAGCGCTCTTGGTACAAGGCGGGGCCCAGCACGGTCGACAGGTGCCGGCCCACCACCTGGTCCCACGTGCGGCCCAGGCCATCCAGCATTTCCTGGTTGGCATATTGGTAGACGTGGTCGCGGCCAAAGATGCCGACCTGCGTGGTGCTGTGGTCCAGCAAGGCGCCCAGCAGCGTGGGGTCCAGTGGAAAGGCCGGCGTCGTGCCCGCCCGCTCGGACGTGACCGACCACTTGAATTCGCCGTCTTGTTGCTCGTTGCTCATGCCTGTCGCGCTCCCGGTGCATTGGCGGGCCATCCTTGGCCAGTGCGGCATTGTGATGGATGGGCGATATCATCGCGGCCAGACAACAAAGCGGGAGACCTCAGGCCATGGTGCCAGGCAACAAGACCACGCCGGTGGTGATGGTGGTGGACGACGAACCCGAACTGCGCTCGCTGTTGAGCGAGTACTTCGAGCGTCACCAGTTCACCGTGCGCACCGCGCCCGATGCGCTGTCGGCCCGCGCCCTGGTGGCCGAGGCCGTGCCCGATGTGGCCATCCTGGACATCAACATGCCGGGCGAAAACGGCCTGTCGCTGGCGCGCTGGCTGCGCGAAACCCACCCCGGCATCGGGCTGGTGATGTTGACCACGGCGGGTGATTCGGTGGACCGGATCGTGGGCCTGGAGCTGGGCGCGGACGACTACCTGCCCAAGCCCTTTGAAGTGCGCGAGCTGTTGGCCCGCGTGCGCGCGCTGGTGCGCCGGCTGCGCTCCGAGGCCACGGCCCAGCCTTCAGCGGCACCGCTCACCACGCAGCGCGTCCGTTTCGGCCAATGCGCCCTGGATTTGGATTCACGTCAGCTCTTCAGCCACGACGGCGCCGAGATCCCCGTGACCGCGTCCGAGTTCGAGCTGCTGGCCCTGTTCGCCTCGCACCCCAATCGGCCGCTCAACCGCGACCAGATCATGGAGCAGGCGCACAACCGCGGCTGGGACGTGTTCGACCGCTCCATCGATCTGCGCGTGATGCGCCTGCGCCGCAAGGTCGAGCGCAACCCCGACAAGCCCGAGGTGATCAAGACAGTGCGCAACGTGGGCTACGTCTTCATCCCGGGCTGAGGTTGCAACAGTCTCAGAACCGCATGCCCACGCCCACGCCCAGCAGCCAGGGGTCCACCTTGAACTCGCCGACCTTGGCCCCGGCGGACTTGATGTCGGTGCGGATCTGCACTTTCTTCACGTCCAGGTTCAGGTACCAATTTTTGCGGAATTCAAAGTCAACACCGGCTTGCAGAGCCAGACCGAAGCTGTTCTTGCTCACACTGGGCTGCAAAGCAGCCTGCACGGCGGGGCTGAAGTGCACGCTGGAAAAGCGCGTGTAGTTCACACCGATGCCCAGGTAGGGCTTGAACTCGCGCATCTTGTCGAAGTGGTACTGCAGCGTGAGCGTGGGCGGCAGGTGCTTGAGCGAGCCAATCTCCGCGCCGCCCGAGTAAATGGTCTGCTTTTGCGGGTAAGTCAGCACCAACTCCGCCGCGATGTTCGGCGTGAAGAAGTAGGAGATGTCGACTTCCGGGATGATCTTGTTGTTGATCGCCAGGTTCAGGCCCGAGGAATCCTCGTTGTCGCTTTCCAGGTCCACGGCGCGCACGCGCACCAACCAGGGTGATTCCTCGGCTTGCGCGGCGACAGGCAGGGCGGCAGCGCTTGCCAAGGCCAACAGCACGGCGGCGCATTGAGCGTTCTTTGTTCTCATGGTCTCTTTCCTAACGGTGACGAGGGCAAATTCCTCAAGCGGAATTTCACTGCAGTCAGCGGCGGACCATGTTGCGATGCGTCAAGCTTTGGACGACGGACTACCCGCCAGATAAGGGGGTGGCCGCAGACCAAAATGCCCCTGCAGCATGGCCTCTGCTGTTTCGAGCGCCCCTTCCACCCAGCCCTGGCCGTGCGAATAGGCTTCCCCGCAGATGAACACCGGCACGTCATGCACGGGCTTGAGGATGCGGTGGGCCACGTTATAGCTCTCGACATGCTGCGGCCAGAAGTTGGCACCGCCGCCAAAAGGGTCTTCGCCCCAGTCGCGAAAAGCTGCGGCATAAGGCTGCAGGTCGGGCTGGTCTTCCAGGCCGTGGATCGCCAGCAACTGGCGGTGCGCCTCCTGCACCATCAGCTCGGGCGCAGGGTGCTGCATCCATTCCTGCTCGGGCCAGGGCACATCGCCGGCCAAGGTCTTGTTCTGGAACTTGGCAGGGTGAGCGATCAGGTCGCACCAGTAGTCCAGGTCCAGGCCATCGTTGTAGATGAGGATGGCGCCAGCCTGGGTATCGTCACCCACCGGCCAGTAGTAGCACTGGCGGATCGGCAGGTCGGTGACCGACTGGCCTTGCGTGATGCCCAGCTTCTCCCACCAGCGCTCGCGGTAGCACAGCGCCAGCTTGAACAGGGGAATGGGCGTGACGGACTTGATCAGCCGGTGCACCTCGTGCTGGTCGGCCCCCAGCACCGCCCCGGTCTGGGCCAGCAGCTCCAGTGAGCGGCGCGGCATGGCCAGGATCAGCTGGCGCGCATAAAGGGTTTCGCGGTGGCCATCGCGGTCAAAGTGCATCTCGATCAGATTGCCTTCGCCTTCGTGCTCGACATGGTCGAAACTGATCAGTCGGTGCTTGAGGTGCAACTCGCCGCCGGCCTCTTCGAACTTGCCGCGCAAGGTCAGGGGCAGCGACTCATAGCCGTCTTGAAGGCGCTTGTACTCGATGGCCGCACCATAGTCGGCCAGGTTCCACGGAAAACCATCGGCCGCGTTCCAGGTGAAGAAGATGCTGTCGTAGCCACTGGTGTCTTCGGCAAACTGGAAAGCCTCGTGGCTCACCGAGCGGTTGAACACGTAGCGCATGGGCAGGTCGCGCAGGTAATGGCCTTCGTACCGCCCATCACGCGCCAGCTTTTCCCACGGCACGGATTTCAGGTCCACATGGGGTTGGCCCATCACCTGCTGCAAGAAGTTTTCCGCGGCCATGGCAGTGAAGCCATCTTTGATGCCCTCGCGCTCGGCCTGGGTCAGGACATAGGGGATTTTGTCGGGGTCGGTCAGGTCGGCGGTGCGCAGGCGGTGGCCGCGCAGGTAGGCCATGTTCTGGTTCTGGCCCACCGGGAAGGGCTCGGTGGCCAGGTTCAGGTAGGGCACCAGGGACATCACCAGTTGTTGGCCCGTGGTGAAGCGCATGCCACCCAGCTCGATGCGGGCCTCGGGCATGCCTGGCGGCGTGACCGACAACAAGCGCCCGCCCACGCGGTCACTGCATTCGAACAGAGACACCGTCTTGGGTTGGTCTGGCGAGGGGGTGGTCAACAAACGCCAACCGCTGTAGAGGCCGGACACGCCGCCCCCCACGATGGCCACATCCAAAACGGTCTTGCGCGAAGCGCTGGGCTGCGTCATGGCTTGAACTCCCGGTGATTTGTCTTGGAATTCTGGCAGCTGCCGGGGCCGGTAACGCGGTAATTTCAGGCACCTTTCACCGCCATATTCAGGGAGCCCCCATGCAAACCACCGTCGCACAGCTGCTGTTGGATTACTTGAAAGCCGAAGGCGTCACCAAAATCTTCGGCATACCGGGGGGTGCGTTGGTCTGGCTGATGAACGAGTTGAAGCTCAGGCAGGACATCGACTACGTGATCTGCCGGCACGAAACCGGCGCGGCCTACATGGCCGATGGCTACGCACGGGCTGGCGGAGGGCTGGGTGTGGTGATGACCACCTCGGGCCCCGGTGCCACGAACGCCGTGACGGGCGCGATGAACGCCCAGGCCGCCAACTCGTCGATGCTGGTGGTCACGGGCGAAGTGCCCGAGAAGTACTTCGGCCAGGGCTACCTGCAAGAAGGCGCCGATGCCAAGCTGGACATCACCAGCATCTTCCGCAATTCGGTGCAGTCCAGCGACATGATTTCCAACCAGAGCAACTTCCAGACGCTGTTCCAGCAGGCGCTGCGCAACGCTTGCTCCTTGCCACGGCGGGCCGCGCACATCAGCCTGCCCAACGACGTGGCGGGCACGCCTTTGAGCAGCACGCCCGCCAGCATCCAGCCCCGCAGCTACCGAGCCGTGGCCGCCTGCACCGACGCCAAGGCGGTGGCCGCCACCCTTCGCGAGTTGATCAAGGCCGATCGCCCCCTGCTCTTCCTGGGCAACGGCTGCCGCGAGGCGCTGGCCGATCCCCACCGGCTGGCCGCCTTCACCCATTTTGTGGAGCGCTTTGGCATCCCCGTGATGACCACGCCCAATGCCAAAGGCATCTTCCCTGAAACGCACGCCTGGTCGCTGCGCAACTACGGCATGTGCGGCTCCGCCTGGACGCAGCTGTACATGAAGCCGCCCACCGATCCTGACCACGTGGACACCCTGGTGGTGATGGGCTCGACGCTGGGCGAGCTGGCAACCTCGGTCGTGGCCTCGGACCTGTACAGCCGCACCCTGAGCCCGCGCAAGCACTTTGTGCAGATCGACCTGGACGCCAGCGTGATCGGCCGCGACTTCCCCATCACGCGCGGCGTGGTGGCCGAGCTCGGTGCCACACTCGACGAGTTGTGCGAGCAGGCCACGCGCCATGCGCCGGATGAACACCGTGTCGAGCAGCGCCGAGACGCCATCGCCCAGATCAAACGCGCCCAGGCCCCGTGGGCCGACCCGGCAGGCCGCGACTCCACCAGCGCCCCGGTGCACCCCGCTGCGATGATGCGCGTCATCAACGAGGCTTTGGCAGACGGCCACATCTTCATCGACGCGGGCAACTGCGTGGGCTGGTCGCTCAACAACCTGGTGGTCGACCCGCCCTTGCGCTACCAAAGCGCGCTGGCCATGGGCCCCATGGGCTTCGCCGTGGCCGCGGTGATTGGCGCCAAGCTGGCCGCGCCCGAACAGCCCTGCCTGGCCATTGTTGGCGACGGCGCCTTCATGATGCACGGCGCGGAGATTTCAACCGCGGCGCAGAACGGCGTGGGTGCCATCTGGGTGGTTCTCAATGACAACGACCTGGCCATGGTCAGCCAAGGCATGGCCCAACTGCTGCCGCCCGCAGCGGCCTGGACCGACTACTACCAGCTGGGCCGGCCTGACCTGGTCAAGTTCGCCGAAGGGCTGGGCGCGCAGGCGGTGGCGATTGGCCCTGATCAAGGTACAAGCGCTCTGGCCGAGGCACTGTCAAATGCGCTAGCATCTGCGCAGTCCAACCGGCGACCGCAGGTCATCGTGGTCCACATCGACACGAAGCCCGCCCCACCGTATGGTTGGCCCAAGTTGACGACCTAGCAGTATCGAGTCTTGACTATGCATGATGTGATTGTGGTGGGCGCCCGGTGCGCCGGCGCGGCAACGGCTTTGCTGCTGGCGCGCCAGGGACACAAGGTCCTGATCATTGACCAGGACCGCTTTCCCAGCGACATGCGCTTGTCCACCCACCTGGTGTGGCACGCGGGGGCCGACCTGCTGCAAAAGTGGGGCGTGCTTGAAGCCGTGCGCGCTTCACGGTGCCCTGCCCTGACCGAGTTCTCGCTCGACTTGGGTGAGCTGGTGCTCAAAGGCACGCCGCCCGATGCCCAGGTGGGCGCGGCCTTTGCGCCCAAGCGCATCGTGCTCGACCAGATCCTGCTGGACGCGGCCGTGGCCGCTGGCGCCGAGTTACGCGAAGGCGTGCTGTTGGACGACCTGCTGCGTGAAGGCGACCGCGTGGTCGGCATCACCGCCAAGAACCCCGATGGCACGGTCATGACTGAGCAAGCCCGCTGGATCGTGGGCGCCGATGGCCGGCACTCGCGTGTGGCACGGTCGGTGGGCAGCACCGCGTACCACGAGTTCCCCAAGGAAGCAGGCTCGCTCAACACCTTCGCGTATTTCAGCGGCGTGTCGCTCAAGGGCGTGGAGTTCATCTCGCGCCCGGAGCGCATGGCCTACGCCTGGGCCACCAACGACGACCAGGTGCTCGCGGGTGTCATGCTGCCCGGCCACTCGCCCCGGGTGGCGCGCCAAGACACCGAAGCCTTCTTCTTTGCCGAAATGGAGGCCATGAGCCCCGACCTGGCCGCCCGCCTGCGCGCCGGCAAGCGCGAAGAAGACTGGATCAGTACCAGCGTGGGCACCTTCTGCCGTCAACCGGTGGGCCCGGGCTGGAGCCTGGTCGGTGACGCCGGCCTGACGGTCGACCCCATCACCGCCGCCGGCATCACCAATGCCCTGCGCGATGCCGACCTGCTGGCCGAGCTGCTTCACCAGGGCTTGTCGGGTCAAGGCGATCTGGATGCAACCGTGGCGGCTTATGCCGCTCGGCGCGATGCCGTCTCGGTGCCCTTGCACCTGTTCTCACA
This sequence comes from Aquabacterium sp. CECT 9606, assembly GCF_918741295.1. Lineage (GTDB taxonomy): Bacteria > Pseudomonadota > Gammaproteobacteria > Burkholderiales > Burkholderiaceae_C > Aquabacterium. Next base: position 227,931 of record NZ_CAKKNB010000002.1, on the reverse strand, counting down.
AGACATGGCCCGCCTGGCTCCGCCCACCGATGAAGTCATCCAGCTGTTCACCGGGCTCGCGCACAACCAGGCCCAGGCTGACCGCTACTTTGGTGTGTTCGGCCAGACGGTGTCGCCGGCTGATTTCTTCAGCCCCGAGAACATGCGGGCGATCACCGATCAGGCCGCGATCAGCGCCTGAGCGGCAGCTGGTCCAGGTCCGCCTGCGCACGGCGGGCCCAGTTTCGGGCGCCCTGCGCGGTGGCCACCTTCAAAGCCTGGCGGATGCTGGCCTCCGCCCCGGTCCAATCAGGCTGGGGCCCAGAGGCCAGCACTTCGCCGCGGATGCGGTGCAGTTCGGCCTCGTGCCAGCGCTCGCCGCCTTGCTCGGTCAAAGCCTGTGAGGCATCCAGCAAGGCCAGCGCTTCGCTGCGCCGCCCGGCGCGGCCCAAAGCTTGCGCCAACAAGGCCTGGAAGAAGGGCACCACGATGCCCGCGCCCGTCTGATTGAACAGCGCCAGGCCGCGCTGCATTTCGTCGATGCCTTCTTGCAAACGTCCGTCTTGCTGAGCCCAGGCCCAACCCCGGGCGATCACGCCGACCGAGGTCACGTAGGTGAAACCGTGCTGCTCGGCCAGGCTCAGGCCGCGCTCCAGCCGGTTCAGCAAGCCGTCGACATCACCCCTGAACAAGTAAGACATGGCGCCCCAGGCGTGGGTCCAGGCCAGGCTGTGTGGGTGGTTCAGCGAGGCGGCAAAGCGCTCCTGTTCCAGGCACAGGGCCTCGGCATCATGGTCCTCACCCGCGATCCAGCGCGCCTGCGAGCCATGCACCAGCGCCACCAACTTCAGGTCCATGGTGTACAGCGTGATGAGCGTGCGGTCTTGCGGATCGCTGTAGCGGTGAATGACCTGGTCGGCATGCTCGGCGACCTCGTTCACCCGGCCGCTGTAAAGGCACAACTGCGCTTGCATCATGTTGGCCACCAGCCAGGCGTGGCGGCTGTTGGATTGGCGGGCCACAGTCATCAAGCGCTGGCCAATGGACTCGGCCTTGTTGACCTCGCCACGCACCAGGTGGAACACGCACACACCCCACAAGGGCCAGATCGATTCCTCGACCTTGTCGGCCGCGTCCGCCAGCTGGTTGGCGCGCGCATAGGCCCGCTCGACCTCGGGTGCGCCCCAGCCTTTGGCCAGCATGTGCACCGTGCCCAGCGAGGCCCGCAACTGCAGCTCAGTCTGATCCCGGTGAAGCGAGCTGGGCAATGCCGCCACCGCCGCCAGACCCGCATCCAGGTGCGCCACCGCCTCGTGCAGTGACAGGCGCTGCAATGCCATGTCACTGGCCTTGCGCCAATACGGAATGGCCTGCTGCGGCTGCCCGGCCGCAGTGGCATGGCGCGCCAGCATCTCGGGTTTGCCCTGCTGAAGGGCCGGAAAGCGCGATTCCACCACCTGCACGATGGCCGCGTGCAGGGCCTGGCGCTGCGGCTTGAGCAGCGAGTCGTAGGCAGCGTCTTGCACCAAGGCGTGCTTGAAGGTGTAGATGGTGCCCTGGTGGCTGACCTGCTGCGTGGCCAGGCCCGATTGCGTCAGCGCCGCCAGCGCGGCCGTCAGCTCGGCCGACGACATGCTCGACAAGGCCTCGATCAACTCGTGGCTGAACTCGCGCCCCAGCACCGAGCCGATCTGTGCGATGGCCTTGGCCGCCGGCACGCGGTCCAGGCGCGCCATCAGTGAATCGCGCAAGGTGGCCGGCACCTGGGTGCGGTGGGCATGACTGCCTTCGCCCAAGGGAAGCTCAAGGATGGACTTGGTCAGCTCTTCAATGAACAGGGGCACGCCATCGGTCTTGCTCAGGATGTGCTGGGTCAGCGCCGTGGGCAAGGCCACCTCGCGCGACAAACGCGCCACCAGCTCGGCCACCTCGGCGCGATGCAGCCCGGGCAGCCTCAGGGTGGTCACGTGCTGGTCGCCATCGCCCAGCGACAACTGGAACTCGGGCCGGTGGGTGACGACCAGCAACATGGGCACGAACCGCGCCCGCTCGATCAACAAGCTCAGGAAATCGAGGGTGGCCGGATCCGCCCAATGCACGTCCTCCACCAGCACCAGCGTGGGCTCGCGCAGGGCCGTGGCCTCGACCACGTCGACCAGCGCCATGACCGTGTCGCGCTCGTGCTGCTGCGGGCTTTCCACAAGCGGGCCATAGCGGTCCTCAAAGGGGATCGAGAGCATGGAGGCCAGCAGCGCCACCTGCTGCGCCGAACGGTGCAACTGCCCCATCACCATGCGCTCCAGCGAGGCCAGCTTGACGTCGGCGGGCTGGTCGCGGCTCAGGTTCAACACGCGCTCGAAGTGGTCGATGCTCGGGTGGAAGGCGCTGTGCACCTGGTGGGCCGAACATTGCAGGCACACCGCCCCGAGGCCCGCGTTGCCCAAGCGATCACGCAGTTCCTTCAGCAGTCGTGACTTGCCGATGCCGGGTTCGCCCGACAGCACCATCACCTGGCCTTGCCCGCGTTGCACGGCATGCCAGCGGTCCAGCAGCAGGCCCAGCTCATGGGCACGGCCCACCAAGGGGGTCAAGCCCGCGCTGGTGGCCGCGTCAAAGCGGCTGGTGGCGGTGTTGACGGCCTGGACGCGCCAGACCTGGCGCGGCTCCCGCACGCCTTTGAGCACCGGGCGGCCCAGATCCTCGCACTGCAGGCCGGCTCCGGCCAGCTTGCGCGTGCTGTCGCTGATCACCACGGTGTTGGGTTGTGCCAGGGCCTGCAGGCGCGCGGCCAGATTGGGGGTGTCGCCCAGCGCCAGTTGTTCGCGCCGGGCACCCCCGCCAATCTCGCCCATCACGACCAGGCCGGTGTGGATGCCGATGCGCACGGCCCAAGGCAAGGGCTGATCGTGTCCGGGCGGCTGTTTGGGCAAGCGCCCGATGGCTTCAACCAGGGCCAGGCCCGTGCGCACGGCGCGTTCGGGCGCATCTTCTTGCGCCTGGGGGTGGCCGAAGTACACCAACAGCCCATCGCCCAGGTACTGCGCGATGGTGCCGCCAAAACGTTCGATCACCGCGGCCGATGTCTGCTGGTACAGCAACACCACCTGCTGCCATTGCTCGGGGCTCAGCCGTTCACACAGTTGCGTGGAATCGACCAGGTCGCAAAACATGATGGTCAGCTGGCGCAACTCGCCCTGGCTGGCCAATCCCGGCTTGGGGGTGGAGCGCACGGCCTGCTGGCGCAACACCCCGATGGCTTGCAACAAGCGCTTGCGGTCGCCCATGGACACACCCAGCTTTTCCAGGTCGGCCTCGGTCAGGCTGGTGATGACTTCGGTGTCGATGTCGTTGTCGAGCAGCACGCGCTCGACCCGGGCCATGCCAATCGACGACAGCCAATCGGACAGGGCTTGCACGTCAAACGTCCACGCGGGCCAGGGCCCAATTGCAAACGGCCTCGGGCGCCATCTGGGCGCCTTCATAAGCCAGGCGAGAGGTGGTGGCCAAAGGCAACACGGCGTTCACCAGGCTGCTGGCGCGCTCCCAGGCCTGGCCCGCCTGGACATCGCGCGAGCCCAGTTGCTGGTGCGCGCGGTCGGCGTAACCCAGCAGACGGGCCGCCGTTTCATGGCGCCCCTCGATGGCGGCCAGCAAGGCGAACAAGCCGGAATACAAACCGAACCATTCCCAGTCGCGGCTGCGTGACGCTGCGGCGAAGTCCACCAAAGCGCCGCGGGCCTGCTCGTCATCACCTTGCATGAACAAGGCCGTGGCCTTGATCGCCATGGCATGCAGGATGAAGTTGTCACGGCGATGCCGGCCACGCGCGATGAGGTCGCCGCAATGCTGCACGGCGGCGTCAGGATCGCCCACGGCCAGGCTCAGGGCCGCCAGGTCGGCCAAGGCGGCGGAGACCACGGCGTCCAGGCCGTTGGCCTGCGAGTGCGACAGCAGGGTCTCGCACACACGCTTGGCTTGGTCCAGTTGCTTGCCCGAACGCAGCACGCTGACCGTGGCCAGTTGGCGCTGCAAACGCAATCGTGGCGGCCAGGCCGGTTTTTCCAGCCCGATCATTTCTTCCAGCAGGTTCTTGGCTTGTGCTACGGGCAGCACACCACTGCCCGCCATGCAGCGCAAGGCCAGGTAGCGGCCCACGTCGTCTTGGAGAGCGCGGCTTTGCTCGGCGGCACGGCGCGCGAAGTCGTGCATCAAGGTGTTGGACACGCCCCAGTTCAGGCGGCTGCGCTCCAGCCAGTAGCGCGCCACCGTCGGGCAGGCTGGCATGGCCAGTACCTGCGACTCGACCGCCAGGCAGCGCCGGCGGCACTCCGGCGCCAGGCCCAAAAGCAGGAATAAAGGGCTGGAGGCGCCCACCATGTCCACCGCCAGAGCGGGTTCATGGGCCATCACCCAGTCCAGCGCGGCACGCACGTTGTCGATCTCGGGGCCATAGGTGTCCAGCCAGGTGGCATCGGGCGTGCGCCAGTAGGCGGCATAGGCCTGCTCCATCAGGGCTGCCATGGTCGACACATGGCGGCGCTTCATCAACCAGTGCTCGCCCGAGGCGTCCAGCTTCAAGCTGGCAAAGTCGCGCGTGCTTTCAAGCAAACGGTAGCGCGGCACGTCGGCCCCATCGGCCGCCACCAGGGAGCGGTCCACCAAGGCACCGAGCAGTTCAATCACGGCCCACTCGTCCAGGGACTCGTCCATGGCCACCGCGCTGGCCAGTTGCAGGTTGAACCCCCCCGCGAAAACGCAGAGCCGGCGGAACACCGTCTGCTCGTCGGGCGACAAGAGTTCGTGGCTCCATTCCAGCGTGCCCATCAGCGTTTGCCGGCGTGGCGGTGCCAGGTGGTTCTGGCTGCGCAGGAGCTTGAAACGCTCGTCCAGGCGCGCGACCACCCCCTGCAAGCCAAGCAAGGGCAGGCGCGCCGCGGCCAGCTTGATGGCCAGCGCCATGCCGTCCAGACGGCGGCACAGGCCGATGACCTCTTCCAGATTGGCCTCGGTCAAGGCAAAACGCCGATCGGCCGCTTGCGCCTGGTCGGCAAACAGGGCGATGGCGCCATGGGTCATGGCTTGCTCGAGCGAGGCGCCCGGTTCGGGCACCGACAAGGCACTGAGCCGAAACAGCCGCTCGTTGTCCAGCTTCAAGGCCACCTGGCTGGTCACCACCAGCCGCACCTGCGGCGCGGCGGCCGTGATGGCCTGGGCCATGCGCGCCACCGCGTCAAGCAGGTGCTCGGCGTTGTCGATCACCAGCAGCAATTGCAAGGGCCTCAAGGCTGCCACCAGCGAGGCCAGGGGCTCTGCGCCGCCCGAGGGCAAGCCCACCGCCTGGGCCACCACCGTGGGCACCAGGCCGGGATCGGTGATGCCCGCCAACTCCACCCACGCCGCGCCATCGCGGTGCTCGCGGCACCAGACATGCGCCGCCGCCAAGGCAAACGCCGTCTTGCCGATGCCGCCCGGACCCGCGATGGTGATCAAAGGATGGTGGGCCTCGCGGTGCAAAGCCACCAGGTCGGAGTCGCGGCCCCACAAGCGGCCGGCCACACTGGGCAGCACAGACAGCACGTTTTCTGTGGGCTGCGGGTGGCTGGGCGTGTCTGACACGGGTTGGACGAAGCGGCTGGGCGCCGAGTCGTCGTCACGCACCATGGTCAAGGCAAAACGGTAGCCGCGGCCAGGGATGGTGGAGATGGCCTGCTGCCCAAGCACCTTGCGCAGGCCTGACACCTGCACCTGCAGGTTGTTTTCTTCCACCACCAGGCCAGGCCAGACCAGGTCCAGCAACTCGTTCTTGGACACCATGCGGCCGGACCGCTCCACCAGCACCAGCAGCAAATCGATCGCGCGCGCGCCAAGGCCGACAGGTTCACCGTCGATGTACAGCACACGCTCCACAGCGCGCAGCTCGAAGCGGTCAAAGCGATAGCAGTGTGACAACTCTACCTCTGCGGTTTCTAGCGTGGCGCCTCTTTTTCAAGAGGTTTCAGAAGATTTTCAGGCCTTTTAAGGACTTACCAGGCGGCAGATCAGACAATGAAATCATTCTAAAGAAAACAAGCATTTCCGAACTTGGCATCAACGAGGCTTTTCACATCAAGTTGCGGTATTTTCAAAGCAGAGGCGTTCCATGGAGGTGGAATGGTCAAAGCCCCGAAAAGCCATGTCCGATAAACCGGAACTCTTGAATTGATGAGTGTTGATACTCTCGGCTAGTGCAAATAACGCTGTCGTTTTGTACCAAGAATCAAGAATATCAAATGGAATTGGGAGGTCAAAGGCAGGCTGACAAGGCTGTTTTTGACAAGAACAGGGAGTTCTGTTTTCTATTCGATCGGATCCCGTCCTGACGCAACGCGTCAGGACGCCGGTTTCCTCAAGTCGCCCGCTTTTGCGGGCTTTATCATTTTTATCACTAGACTCTGGCTTGTCCACCACGGGGTGGTTTCCTGCTTTTGACTGAAGCGGCCTCTGTGACATGTCGATCCGCCTTCCGATGCGCATCCAACGCTGGTTGCGCCTGAGCATCGCCCTGGCGGCCTGGCCTTGCTGGGCGGCCACTGCGCGCCCCACCCTGACGGTGGTCGTGGACGACAACTACCCGCCCTACATTTTTCGCGACGCCCATGGCACGCTCGATGGCTACCTGGTCGATGCCTGGGCCTTGTGGGAGCGCAAAACCGGCGTCCACGTGAACCTGGTGGCCTCGGATTGGGACAAGGCCGTGGCTCGGATGAGCGCCCACCAAGCCGATGTCATCGACACCATCTTCAAGACCGCCGAGCGCGAACAGACCCTTGATTTCACGGCGCCTTATGCGAACGTGCCTGTCACGATCTACAACCACGCCAGCATTGGCGGCATCACCAGCCTGAAAACCCTGCAAGGCTTCCTGGTGGGCCTGAAGGCCGGTGATGCCTGCGCGGACAAACTCCAGGCGGCCGGCATCACGACCGTGCAGCCTTACCCCAACTACCAGTCCCTGGTGCAGGCGGCCGTGGCGGGCCAGGTCAAGGTGTTTTGCCTGGACGAGCCGCCGGCCCACTACCTGCTGTACCGCGCGCACGCCGAGCAGGACTTCCGCCGCGCCTTCCGGCTTTACCAAGGTGAGCTGCACCGCGCGGTCCACAAAGGCGATGCCCGCACCATGGCCTTGCTGAACCAAGGCTTTGACGCCATCACGCCCGGTGAATGGGACGGGCTGCGCGACAAGTGGATGGGCAGCAACCTGAACATCTCGCCGTGGGGCCGTTACATAGGCTACGCCGCCCTGGGCGTGGCCCTCAGCGCCGGGGTGCTGGTGTTGTGGGGCTTCACCCTGCGGCGCGTGGTCCAGCAGCGCACTGCCCAGCTGGATGAAGAGCGCAGCCGCCTGCGCACCCTGGTGCGCACCATCCCCGACATGGTGTGGGTCAAAAGCCGCACGGGCGTCTTCATGAGTTGCAACCCGGTGTTCGAGCGCTATCTGGGCAAGCCGGAGGCCGAGATCGTCGGCAAGAACTGCCACGAGCTGTTCAGCCCTGAGCTGGCGGACGCATTTCAGGAAGGCGACCGCCAGGCCATGCAGACCGGCCAACCTTGCCGTCACGAAGAGTGGCTCACCCTTGCCGGAGACGGCCATCGCCGGGGTTTGTTCGAGACCGTCCGAACGCCCCTGGTCGACTCGACCGGCAAACTGATGGGCGTGCTGGGCATCGCCCGCGACATCACGCACCGCAAGGCGGCCGAAGACGAAATCAAACAGCTGGCTTTTTTTGACAGCCTGACCAATCTGCCCAACCGGCGCCTGCTGCAAGACCGCCTGCACCGGGCCTTGGCGATCAGCGCACGCACGGGCCGCCTGGGCGCCCTGCTGTTCATCGACCTGGACAACTTCAAGTACATCAACGATGTGCTGGGCCACGACCATGGTGATCTGCTGCTGCAGGAAGTGGCATCGCGCCTGGCCTGCTGTGTGCGCGAGAGCGACACCGTGGCGCGGCTGGGCGGCGATGAATTCGTGGTCATGCTGGAAGACCTGAGCGAAAGCGCCGAAGAGTCGGCCAGCCAGACCGAGGTGATCGGCGAAAAAGTGCTGGCCAGCCTGAGCGAGCCCTACCTGCTGGCCACGCAAGAGCACCATGCCACCGCCAGCATGGGCATCACCTTGTTCCATGGGCACCAGAACACCATGGACGACCTGCTGAGGCGCGCGGACCTGGCGATGTACAAGGCCAAGGCCGCCGGGCGCAACACCTTGCGTTTTTTCGACCCCGCCATGCAGGCGGCGGTCACCGCGCGCGCCGAGCTGGAGGGCGACCTGCGACGTGGCCTGCAGCAGCAGGAGTTCGTGTTGCACTACCAGGCGCAAGTGGGCCTGGATGGCCAGGTGACGGGGGCCGAGGCCCTGGTGCGCTGGCAGCACCCCCGGCGCGGCATGGTGCCGCCCATGGAGTTCATCCACCTGGCCGAGGAAAGCGGGTTGATCCTGCCCCTGGGCCAATGGGTGATGGAGGCCGCCTGTGCCCGGCTGGTGAGCTGGGCCTCGCAACCCCACTTGGCCGCCCTGACCCTGTCGGTGAACGTGAGCGCGCGCCAGTTCCGCCAAGCCGATTTTGTGGCGCAGGTGCTCGCTTTGGTCCAGCGCAGCGGGGCCAATCCGGATCGCCTGAAGCTGGAGCTGACAGAGAGCCTGCTGCTGGACGACGTGGAGGACATCATCGGCAAGATGGTGGCCCTGAAATCCCACGGCATCGCGTTCTCGCTGGACGACTTCGGGACCGGCTATTCCTCGCTGTCCTACCTCAAGCGCCTGCCCCTGTACCAGCTCAAGATCGACCGGTCATTCGTGCGCGATGTGCTGACCGATCCGCAAGATGCCGCGATCGCGCGCGCCATCGTGGCGCTGGGGCAGAACCTGGGCCTGTCGGTGATCGCCGAAGGCGTGGAAACCCAGGCGCAGCGCGCCTTCCTGGCCGAGCAGGGCTGCCACGCCTTCCAGGGCTACCTGTTCAGCAAACCCGTGCCCGCTGAAGCCTTCGAGGCTTTGCCCGGCTTGCATCCGGCCCCGTCCAGCACCTAGGATGGCGCCCATGAACTTCGAACCCATCCACATTTTTCAGCCCGTCACGGTGCTGGCGTTCTGGACCATGCTGGTGTTGCTGCAGATCCCGATCCGCCGTTTTCGCGCGGCCTTCAAGGGCGAGGTGGGGCCGGGCGATTTCCGTTTCGGCGAATCGGGCCGGGTGCCACCGCATGTCAGCATCCCCAACCGCAATTACATGAACCTGCTGGAGCTGCCGGTGCTGTTCTACGCTGGCTGTGTGGTGGCGTATGTCACCCAGCATGTCGACCACGTGCTCGTGCTGCTGGCCTGGGTCTACGTGGCCTTGCGCATGGCACACAGCGTGGTGCACCTGAGCTACAACCATGTCATCCACCGCCTGGTGGTGTTCGCCATCAGCAACGTGGTGCTGCTGGGATTCTGGGCTCGCCTGGCCTGGCCGCTGTGGCGCTGACTCAAGCCACCACCGTGGCCACGACCTGGTCGCGGCCAGCGTGCTTGGCGCGGTACAGGTTCTGGTCGGCGATGCGCAAGGCGCGCTCGCCCTGGCCCCCATGCACTTCGGCGATGCCAATGCTTTGGGTGACGTGGAACGAGGCGCCATCGGCCTGAAAAGCATGGCCGCGCAAGCTGCTGGCGATCTTGGAAGCCACCCGGCTGGCGCCATTCAGGTCGGTGTCGGGCAGCAGCAGCACGAACTCCTCGCCGCCCAGCCTGGCTGCCGTGTCGATCTGGTCTCGGGTGCTGGACCGCAGGATGTGGCCCAACTGCGCCAGCACCGCGTCGCCCGCCGGGTGGCCCCAGCTGTCGTTGACCTTCTTGAAGTGGTCCACATCGCAAACGACCAGGCAGAAAGGCCGGCCACTGCGGGCGTGGCGGTGCGATTCGATCTCCAGCTGGCTCATGAACTCGCGGCGGTTGGACAGGCCGGTCAGGGCGTCAGTGCGCACCAGGCTCTCCAGCTCCTTGCGCTGGCGGCGCAGGGTGTTGAAGGTGAAGAAGAGCATGGCCGTGAAGGGCAGCACGGCGGCCTGGAACATGATGCGCAGCCAAAGCGCCCACCACGCGCCGAGGTCTTCGCCATTGAACACCGGCGCGGTCAGCAAGGGGGCGTACACAAACTGTCCTGACTTGATCAAGAGCTCGCTGGCGGCCAGCATGGCCACCATCAGGACCAAGGTGGACCTGAGCCTGCGCAGGCTGAACAGTGCGCGGGCCACCACCAGCTCCTGGATAAGCACCATGCCCATGGGCGTGTCCTTCAATCCATGGCCGATGGCCAGCAACAAGAAGACGATGAAGGTGGGCATGACCGTCCATGGCGCAAGCCACTGGGCATCGCGGCCTTGGCGGCGCAACTGCCAGGTCAGCAACAGCACCATGGCCAGCCACAGGATCAAGGCGGTCAGGCCTTGCTGGGCCAGGCGCAGGGCGCCAGGGCGGTAAAAGGCCGCCGCTTCGGGGTGGGCCAGGGCATAGGCCTGCAATCCCCACAAGATGAAGCACATGGGCAAGGACATCACCGCGAACACCATGCAGCGGTTGGCCACCTTGCGGTCCAGCAGGCGCAGCTCAATGCTGCGCATCAGCACCTTCAGGTTCATGCGCCCACCTCGCTGGCGTCCGGGGCACTGTCCACGCTGTAGATGGAGCGGTTGCGCCCCTCCTGCTTGGCCCGGTAGAGGTTGCGGTCGGCCTGCTTGAGCACGACCTCGGCGCTTTGGCCGCGGCACTGCGCCACCCCAATGCTGACCGTGAGATGAAAGGTGTGGCCCGCGGCCTGGAACGCGTGCGCAGCCAGGCGACTGTGGATGCGCCAACTCACGGCCTCGGCCTCGTCCACCGTGGTGTCGGGCAGGAGCACGGCGAACTCCTCCCCCCCCACCCGAGCGGCCAGGTCGGTGGGGGTGCGCACGCTCTCGCCCAGCAAACGGGCCAACACGGTCAACACTTCGTCGCCCACCGCGTGGCCATGGCTGTCATTGACGCGCTTGAAGTGATCGGCATCGATCAGCATCAGGGACAAGGGCTGGGCGGTGCGGCCCTGGCGCGCCACCTCGGCGTGCAACCGATCCATGAAATAGCGCCGGTTGGGCAGGCCCGTCAGCACATCGGTGTACGACAGCTTGTTGAGTTTGCGGTGCTGTGCGTCCAGGCGGCCGAACATCACCAGCAGCATGGTGGCGATCACGGTCAGGCCGGCATAAAACACCACATTGCGCCACACGGCCCACCACCATTGCGGTTCCGGGCCCTGGAAGGCCAGGCGGGTGATGGCCGGTGCATAAGGCACGTGGCCGGCGATCACAAACAGGTCGTAGCCCACCAACAGACCGGTGCACACCAGGAATGAAAGCCACATGGTGCGCAGGTCGAACAGCAGCAGGCCGATGGCCAGCACGCCCAGCAGCGTCATGTTGGCCCCGGTGGTGAAGGTGCCAGAGAACAAGGCGATCAGGGTGTAGATCACGCCGATGTTGACGGTCACCGCCAGGCTGAGCCGAGGCATGGGGCGAGGATCGCGTCGCCGTGGCCACAGCCAGGCCACGAAACCGATCGACAAGCCGGTGCTGATCACCAGGGCGCCCTGCAATGTCCAGACGACTGGCTGCCTCAGGCCCATCCGCACTGCGGGGTCCAGGAGACCCGCCAGGTTGATGAACCAGTAGGCGATGTAAAAAGGCGTGGATGCCAACACCGCCAGCAGGCAACGGCTGGCCGGATTGGCTTCATCAAGAAAATGCTCGAACTTCTGGCGCATGTACCCGCACAACGTCAACGAACCACGGCGGCATGACCGTGTTGGCCGCGTCCTTGGTCCTTGGAGTATCGAGTAAATCCAGCAGGAGCAAAACCCGTGATCACCAGGGGACTGGGGGCCAGACGTGACTAAATGCGCTGCCCTGGGATAAGCTGCGCTGCATGAAATTGCTGATCCGTTGGTTATTACTGTCTTCCGCCCTGATGTTGCTGGCCCAGTGGGACCATGGCGTGCAGGTCAACAGCTTTGGCGCGGCCATGATCGCCGCCGCCGTGCTGGGCCTGCTGAACGCGTTTGTGCGGCCCTTGCTGATCTTGCTGACACTGCCCGTGACGGTGCTCACGCTGGGCCTGTTCCTGTTCGTGATCAACGCCTTCACCTTCCAGATGGCCTCGGGCTTGCTGGATGGCTTCCATGTGCGCAGCTTCTGGGACGCGCTGCTGGGGTCGGTGATCTACAGCCTGTGGGGCGTCGTCATCGACGTTGCGCTGGAATACGTCTTCGGCCGCCGCTCAACCGGGCGTTGACGGCGTGGCCAGCAGGCCTTGCAGGGCCTGCGCCACCGTGGCCCAGCGCACCGCCGCCCGGTCACCTGGGAACTGGCAGCGTTGTGCCCGCGTGTCACCGCCTTGCACGGCCCAGGCCAGCCACACTGTGCCGACCGGCTTGTCGGGCGAGCCGCCGGTGGGCCCCGCCACGCCAGTCACGGCCACCGCGATCTGCGCGCTGGAGCGGGCCAGGGCGCCTTCGGCCATGGCACGGGCCACGGCCTCGCTGACGGCACCATGGGCGTCGATCACGGCCGCGTCCACGCCCAGCAGCTCGGTTTTGGCCAGGTTGCTGTAAGTGACAAAACCGCGCTCGAACCAGGCGCTGGAGCCGGACACCTCGGTGCAGGTGGCCGCGATCAGCCCGCCAGTGCAGGATTCGGCAGTGGCCATCAGCCAGCCGCGCGCCTGCAATTGAGTGGCCAGGTCGGCCACCAGGTTCATGAGGTTTGCCGTGGCCATGTCAGGGGGCCAGCCAGTTGGGCCGGATGAGCATGACCCCCGCCAGGACCAGCAAGGTGCACAGGGCCGCGACAAAATCGTCGAACAGGATGCCAAAGCCTTGCGCCCAACCGATGCCCTGGCCGGGCTGGCGCTTGAACAGGCGATCAGCCCACGCCACCGGCCCCGGCTTGGCCGCGTCAAAGTAGCGGAACAAGGCGAAGGCCAGCAACTGACCAATGAAGCCGGTGGGGGTGAGCAACCACAGCACCAGCCAGAAGGCCAGGATTTCGTCCCACACGATGGCGCCGGGGTCGGCCACACGCAGGCTGCGTGCCGTGTGCGTGCAGGCCCACCACCCCACGGGCAAGCCCACGCCGATCAGGCAGGCCCACTTCACATCGGCCTGCGGGCCCACGCCCCACACGCTTTGCAGCGCCCAGAAACTCACCCACGCCCACAGGGTGCCCACGGTGCCGGGCGCCTTGGGGCTCAAACCACTGCCTGCGCCCAAGGCGATCAGATGCGCGGGGTGACTGAGCAGCAGGGCCACGTCAGGGCGGCGCGGTGGCAAGGCCGCCAGGGCATCGGCGTCTAAAGGGCTTGGCATGTCAGCTTTTGAAATGGTCAAACGAAGTCCAGCGGTTGAGCACGGGCTGAGGCTGGTCGTCGTCGGGCCAGACGTCCAGCTCGCCTTGCCACAGTTGCAAACCGGGCGCGGCGATGATGTTGCCGATGCGCGTCAAGGGCAAGCCCAGATGATCACCCAGCCCCAGGATGCGCGTGCGGTGCTCGGCGGGTGCGGTGAACACTAGTTCGTAGTCATCGCCGCCAGCCAAAAGGCAGTCGTGCTGTTGGTTCAGCGGCCGCTGAGCCAGCACGCGGTGCATGGGCAGCGCATCGAGCACCACCCGGGCGCCCACCTGGCTGCGGCGCAACACGTGGCCCAGGTCGCCCAGCAGGCCGTCAGACATGTCGATGGCGGCCGTGGCCAGGCCGCGCAGCGCCAAGCCCAGGGCCACGCGGGGCTCGGGGCACTCCATGGCGCGGCGCGCGGTGTCGAAATCCTCGCTCGACAAGGCGGGCTGCAAGGTGCCCCGGAAGGCCTCCAGCGCCAGACGCGCCAGGCCGGGCCAGCCGCTGACCCACAGGTCGTCGCCCGCGCGGGCGCCGCTGCGCAGCAGGGTTTGGCCGGCGGGCACCTCACCCATCACCGTGATGCCGATGGCCAGGGGGCCAGCGGTGGTGTCTCCGCCAATCAGCTCGCAGCCGTGGGCATCGGCCAAGGCGAGCAAGCCTTGGGCAAAGCCAGCGAGCCAGACTTCGTCCACCCGAGGCAAGGTCAAGGCCAAGGTGAAGGCCAAAGGCTGGGCCCCGCACGCGGCCAGGTCCGACAAATTGACCGCCAAGGCCTTGTGTCCAAGCCGCATCGGATCGACGGTGGACAGGAAATGCCGGCCTTCCACCAAGGTGTCGGTGGACACGGCCAGCTGCATCCCGGCACCCGGCGCGATGACGGCGCAATCGTCGCCATTGCCCACCACGGCGCGGCGCGGCCCCTGGCCGGCAGGGCGCCAGAAATACCGTTCAATGAGGTCGAATTCACCCAGGCTCATGGGGGGATTGTCGCGCGGACCGTGTGCGATTCACGCCTCGGGCACCACCAGGCGCGAAACTGCCTCAACTTGGCCTGCCGCGCGTCCGAAATCAATTGCAACGATCGTCCTCATGGCAGACCTGAACCCGTCCTTTTCGCAAACGCACCCCGCCGATGGCGAGCCAACCCTCGTGCGGGCGGTGCTCGGGCCTGCCGGCACCGTCCGTCAAGGTGTCAAGCGCCTGTTGTGGATGCTGCCCGCCTATGCCTTTGCCATGGCGTTGATGGCTTGCGCGGTGCTGCTCCAACGCGTGCAGGTGTGGCAGGGCTGGGTTTTGGCCGGCTACATGCTGTGCGGGCTGAGCTGCTTTTACGCGGTGTTGCGCACAGGCCTCGTGGCCCACCGGCCGGAACCAACCTTGGCCTTCCCCCAGGTGCTGTTCAGCCTGACCACGGTTTGCCTGTCTTACGCCATGATCGAATCCTCGCGGGGCATGGCGCTTGAGTGGATGTGCCTGATCCTGGTGTTCGACATGCGCCGCCTGACGGGCAGACAAGCCCAGCTGGCCACGTTTGGCGGCTTGGGCCTGCTGGTAGCGATGCTGCTGTTCACGTGGTGGCTGAACCCAGCCGCCACCAACCTGCAGGTCGCACTGGCCAGCATCGCCACGGCCAGCCTGACCATGCCCACCGTGCTCATCGTCACCAAGGTGGGCCGCCGCCTGCACCAGCGCCGGCTGGACCAGCGGGCCGCCTTGGCCACCGCCCTGGAACAACTCCATGCGCTGTCCATCCGTGACGGCCTGACCCAGTTGTTCAACCGCCGCCACATGCTGAACCTGCTCGACGACGAAGTCAGGCGCCAGCAACGCAGTCGACGGGCGTTCTGCGTGGCCATCCTCGACATCGACTTTTTCAAGCGGGTGAACGACCAGCACGGACACGCTGTGGGCGATGCGGTGCTGCGAGATTTCGCCACCCTGGCGCGGGGCGCTTTTTCAGGCAGCGACGCGGTCGCACGCTGGGGCGGTGAAGAGTTCCTGGTATTGATGCCTGAAGCCGACCAATGGCACGCCATGCAAAGGCTGGAGCGATTGCGCCAGGCCGTCCGTCAGCATGACTGGAGCGTGCACGCCCCAAATCTGGCCATCACCTTCTCGGCCGGCGTGCGCGAACACACACCCGATGACGCCTTGACCCAATCGCTCGAACACGCCGACCGTGCCCTCTACAAAGCCAAGGCACAGGGCCGCGACCGGGCCATCGCCTCGACATGACAAGCAACGCCGCCGCCCGCTCCTCGCCCGGGTCGCACCCCTTGGTCGACCTGATCCTGACCACCGATCCCCGGCGGCGCACCACCCTGGGCATGTGCCTGCTGGGCACCGGGGTCTACATCGGCTTCCTGGCGCTGATCTGGTTCTACATCGAACCCACCTTGCTGTCCGACCAGGAGCGGACTTGGACCTGGCTCTTCACCAGCCACGAACTCATCGCCATTTTCCTGTTCTATCCGCTGATCCGAAGTGGCTGGACCCTCCAATATGACGACCCTGGCCTGGTCGCGGCCCAAATGATCTGGGCCAGCGCCGCGGTCGTGCTGGGCTACGCGGTCGCCCCGGTCATGCGGGGCGGCAATTTGCAGCTGCTGTGCCTGATCCAGGTCTTCGGCTTCATCAGCCTGCACCCGCGCGCGGTCATGCTGACAGGCAGCGCCACGATTGCCATGCTGCTGGCCATGTGGGGCACCATGAGCCTCCTGCATGACCCCCACTTCAACCCGGTCAACGAGGCATTCCAGGTGTTTCCCACCTGCTTCATCCTGGGACTGCTGACCTGGCAATCCCGCAACTTCGGCTTGTCGCGCCAACGCATGGCCGCCGAAAAAACCCGCCTGATCACCGCCACCGAACGGGTCAAGCAGATCGCCCTGCACGACCCGCTGACCGGCCTGTTCAACCGCCAGCACCTGCAAACCCGCATCGACGCGGAGCGCGACCGGGTCGCCCGCAGCGGCAGCGGCTTTTGCATCGCGCTGATCGACCTGGACCATTTCAAGGCCATCAACGACGCCCACGGCCACCATGTGGGCGACGAAGTGCTGCTCGCCTTTGCGCAGCAAGCCCAGGCCATCTTGCGCGAGACCGACCTGATCGGCCGCTGGGGCGGCGAGGAGTTCGTGGTGGTGATGCCCGAGACCGACCCGGCACAGGCCGGCACGATTGGACTGAACCGTCTGAAAGAAGCGCTGGGTGACGCCGATTTGTCGGCGCGCGTGCCGGCATTGCGGGTCACGTTCTCGGCAGGCCTTGCGGCTTGGCAACCTGGCGAGTCGACCGAACAGCTCATGCAACGTGCCGACCAGGCCTTGTACCAAGCCAAGGCGCAAGGGCGCAATCGCGCGGTGATCGCGGGGTAAATGCCAACCCTGCGGCCAACCACATGGCCGGGGGCCCTTCAAGTTCCTACAATGCAGGGGTCAGGCGCGGCCAACATGGCCAGCGCCCTTGAAAGGCACCCCGCATGACCACCCCCGAAGCAAAACGCGCCGAGCTGAAAAAAGCCGCGCTTGAATACCACGAGTTCCCCACCCCCGGCAAAGTCGCCATCAGCGCCACCAAGCAGCTGACCAACCAGCGCGACCTGGCCCTGGCCTACTCGCCCGGCGTGGCCGCCGCCTGCGAGGAGATCGTCGACAACCCGGCCAATGCCTTCCGCTACACCAGCCGAGGCAACCTGGTCGCGGTCATCACCAACGGCACGGCCGTGCTGGGCCTGGGCAACATCGGCCCGCTGGCCGCCAAGCCGGTCATGGAAGGCAAGGCCGTCCTGTTCAAAAAGTTCGCCGACATCGACGTGTTCGACATCGAGATCAACGAGAACGACCCGGAAAAACTCGTCCAGATCATCGCCTCGCTCGAGCCCACCTTCGGTGGCATCAACCTCGAAGACATCAAGGCCCCTGATTGCTTCTACGTCGAGCGCCAGCTGCGCGAGCGCATGAAGATCCCGGTCTTCCACGACGACCAGCACGGCACCGCCATCGTGGTGGGCGCCGCCCTGCTCAACGGCCTGAAAGTGGTCGGCAAGGACATCAAGCAGGTCAAGTTGGTGGTCTCGGGCGCCGGTGCTGCCGCCCTGGCCTGCCTGGGCCTGCTGGTCAAGCTGGGCTTGCCGCGCGAAAACATCTGGGTGACCGACCTGGCCGGCGTGGTCTACGAAGGCCGCGTCGAGCTGATGGACCCCGACAAGGCTTTTTTCGCCCAGAAAACCAATCTGCGCACCCTCAGCCAGGTCATCGAGGGGGCCGACCTCTTCCTGGGCCTGAGCGCCGGCGGCGTGCTCAAGGCCGACATGGTCGCGCGCATGGCCCCCAAGCCCATCATCTTCGCGCTGGCCAATCCCAACCCCGAGATCCTGCCCGAGGACGTCAAGGCCGTGCGCGACGACGCCATCATGGCCACCGGCCGCAGTGACTACCCCAACCAGGTCAACAACGTCCTGTGCTTCCCGTACATCTTCCGGGGTGCGCTGGATTCGGGCGCGACCACCATCACCGATGAGATGGAAATCGCCGCCGTCCACGCGATCGCCGAGCTGGCCCAGGCCGAGCAAAGCGATGTGGTCGCGGCCGCCTACGCTGGCGCCAACCTCAGCTTCGGCCCCGAGTACCTGATCCCCAAGCCCTTTGACCCGCGCCTGATGATCAAGATCGCGCCGGCCGTGGCGCTGGCGGCGGCGGCCTCTGGCGTGGCCTCGCGCCCGGTCAAGGACTTCGTGGCGTATGGCGAAAAGCTGCAAAGCTTCGTCTACGCCTCGGGCCAGACCATGAAGCCCATCTTCAGCGTGGCCAAGCGCGCCAAGAACAAGCGCATCGCCTTTGCCGAGGGCGAAAACGAGCGCGTGCTGCGTGCCGCCCAGATCGTGGTCGACGAAGGCCTGGCCTGCCCCACCCTGATCGGCCGCCCAGCCGTGATCGAGCAGCGCATCGAGCGCTTCGGCCTGCGCCTGAAAGCTGGCACCGACTACCAGGTGGTCAGCGTGGAGCACGACCACCGCCACCGCGACTACTGGCAAACGTATCACCGCCTGACCGAGCGCAAGGGCGTGACCGAGCAGATGGCCAAGATCGAAATGCGCCGCCGCCTGACACTGATCGGCTCGATGCTGCTCTACAAGGGCGAGGTCGATGGTCTGATCTGCGGCACCTGGGGCAACACGCCCCTGCACCTGCACTACATCGACCAGGTCATCGGCAAGCGCGCCGGCGTCAAGACCTACGCGGCCATGACCGGCCTGCTGCTGCCCGGCCGTCAGGTCAATATCCTGGACACCCACGTCAACTACGACCCCACGGCCGAGCAATTGGCCGAAATCACCATCATGGCGGCCGAAGAGATGATGCGGATCGGCCAGCGGCCCAAGGCGGCGCTGCTGTCGCACTCCAACTTTGGCTCCAGCAACCATCCCTCGGCGCTGAAGATGCGCGAGGCGCTGGGCCTGATCCAGGAACGCGCGCCCTGGCTGGAAATCGACGGCGAGATGCATGGCGACGCCGCCCTGAACGCCACCTACCGTGCCGAGCTGATGCCCCGCAGCACCCTGGCGGGCGAGGCCAACCTGCTGGTCTGCCCCAACATCGACGCGGCCAACATCGCCTACAACCTGCTCAAGGAAGCGGCCGGCAACGGCATCGCCCTGGGGCCCGTTTTGCTGGGCGCAGCCAAGCCGGTGACCATCCTGACGCCATCGGCCACGGTGCGCCGCATCGTCAACATGACGGCCATGACCGTGGCGGAGGCCAACGCCATCCGCTGAAAGGGCAAACAGGCGCTTGTCAAAAAAACGTCATATAGCACAAACTGTCAACCCCTCACGCAAAGGCCCCTGTCCCCCGGTTTTCCAGGGCAGGGGCCTTGAGCTTTTGGCCCGTTTTCAGTAGCATCACGGCTTTTAGAGACCTGAGCTGGCGTGAAGAAGTTGTTGACCAAGTCATGGACTGGCCTTGCCACATCGTGGCTGATGTCGGCCAGCCTCTTGACCAGTGCGGCACTGCTGGATGCCAGTGTTTCATCAGCCTGGGCTCGGCCAACGCCCACGGCATCGGCGCCCAGCCTCGTTGACGGTTCGTCAACGATCGGCTTGTCGCAGTTGCCGCGCCAGGCCCAGGACGTTCATCGGCGCATTCTGGCGGGTGGACCTTTCAAATACGCCAAGGACGGCATCGTCTTCGGCAACAGGGAGCGTGCCTTGCCTCGAAAACCGCGTGGGTTCTACCACGAGTACACGGTGCCCACACCAGGATCGCGTACCCGAGGAGCCCGTCGCATTGTTTGCGGAGGTGAAGTAGTGCAAATCCCTGAAACTTGTTTTTACACCGAGGATCACTACAGCAGCTTCAAACCCATTGATCCCCGGCACTGAGCCTCACCGCTCAAGCTGCTTCGCTCTTTTGTCCTTTTCTTCGACCCTCAAATCTGGCCCACGAGGGCAGTGAGCATCTCAATGCACTCTCGGCCCCAAGCGATCATGTTGTTGCAATCCGTTCGACCCAACATCGTTCAATCCATCCGCGCCTTTCGCCCGGAAGACTTGCAACAGGCGGCCCAGGATTCCGGGCAGCACTTCCTGTACACCAACCTGAGCGAAGCCCAGTCCAAGCAAGACGTGCTGGACATCATCGCCAAAGACTTCCTGTTCCCCGATCACTTCGGCAAGAACATGGATGCGCTGTACGACTGCATGACCGACCTGGTCCACAAGTCGGGTCCGCAGCCAGGCTTCGTGGTGGTGCTGGAACTCATCCCCGACGGCGTCAAGTTCGACCGCGAAACCCGCGAGTTGCTGCTCGACTCCTTCCGCGATGCCGCCGACTTCTGGTCCGAGCGCAAGATCGCCTTCCGCGTGTTCTATTCCATCGCCGTCTCGGGCAAAGAGTCCGCCGGCAACTGGGACCGCGCTGAAGTCGCCCAGAACGACTCGCCCGCCGCGGCCGTCGTTGTCAAGCCGACCAAGGTCTCCAAGAACG
Organism: Aquabacterium sp. CECT 9606; assembly: GCF_918741295.1. Lineage (GTDB taxonomy): Bacteria > Pseudomonadota > Gammaproteobacteria > Burkholderiales > Burkholderiaceae_C > Aquabacterium. Next base: position 207,525 of record NZ_CAKKNB010000002.1, on the reverse strand, counting down.
CGCCCCAGCCCATGACCATGAACCTGCCGCCCATGAGCAGCGCGTTCGACACGGCCATGCTGCTGGTCGCCTGACAGCCCCTGATTGGTCTGCGCCTCAACGGCCGGCGCGTGAGCGCCAGTCGTTGAGCAGTTCACCCCCCGCGTGCTGGTCACGCAGGTAGCTGGGGGCGATGCTGGTCACAGGCGTGGGCGTCACGCCCAGAGCCTGCAGCCCAGGCCACCGCCCGGTGGCCACATTGGGCACCTGCATCGAATCCAGGTTGTCCTGGGACATCAAAGGCTCGCCAGGCATGACGGCCATGACCATGGCCTGCAAGCGCCCCGCCCACAGCGGGATCGGCACAATGGGCCGCTCGTGGCCGCTGAACCAACCCGCCATCGCCACCAGCTCTTTCAGGGTGTAGACCTGCGGGCCTGCGCACTCATAGGTTTGCCCCACGGTGCGCGGATCTTCCAGACACCGCACCAAGGCCTTCGCCACATCACCCACCCACACTGGCTGGAACCGGGCATCGCCGCCGGCCAGCGGCATGAGCGGGAAAACCGCCTGCAAGCGGGCGAACAGGTTCAGGAAACGGTCGTGCTCGCCAAAGATCACGCTGGGGCGCAGCACCGTCAAATCCAGGCCGGCCGAACGCAGCGCCAACTCGCCCGCCGCCTTGGTGCGCAGATAGTTGGACGGCGCCAAGGCCGGGTCGTCGGGCACGCCCAAAGCGCTGACGTGCACCACCCGCCGCACACCCGCCCGCACACAGGCGGCCGCCAGCCGCTGGGGCAGCCCCACATGCGCGTGCTCGAACTCGGCCTTGCTGCCATGCAGGATCGCGATGAGGTTGACCACGCCATCGCAACCCGGCAGGAGCCGCATCAAGGCTTTCTCGTCATGCAAGGAGGCCTCGACCACGTCGACGGTGGGCAGGGGAAGCAGGTGCTGTGCGTGAGCACGCCGCCGGGTCGGCACGATGAGGCGTGCGCCACCCCCGCCGTGGGCATCCACCATTTGTTCACACAAGGCCCGGCCGACAAAGCCGGAGCCGCCCAACACCAACCATCGTTTCATCTGTGGCCTTCAGGGCAAGTCTTGTTGTGGAGGAGGCTCATTCCTGGGGCGGGGCCCAATGGTGCCACCCAGCCTGGTTTTAATCGACAACGGCCGTCCGTGCAAGACATGCCCGTACAGCACCGCATTGGTCAGCACCTTCTTCACGTAATCGCGGGTTTCGTTGAAGGGGATGTTCTCGGCCCAGGCCGCCGTTTCCAGGCGCGGCCCTTCGCGCCAGCGGCGTGGCCGACCCGGCCCGGCGTTGTAGGCCGCCGCCGCCATGGCCTGAGACCCGTCAAAATCGTCCTGGATCAGCTTGAGGTAGCCCGCGCCCAGCTTGATGTTGGTCAGGCGGTCGGTGATCAGGTCGGGGGTGTAGTCGATGCCCAGCTTGCGGGCCGTCCAGGCGGCCGTGGCGGGCATGACCTGCATCAGGCCAGCCGCGCCCACATTGGAGCGGGCCGCCACGATGAACCGCGACTCCTGGCGGATCAGGCCATACATGTACGCCGGGTCCAGTCCGACATCCTGGGCCGCCGCCAGCACATCGCGCCGGTAAGGGGTGGGAAAGCGCTGGTACAAATCGACCTCCTGGCGCGTGCGCTCACTGGTGTTGATGCAGCGGTCCCAGATCTCCATTTCGCAGGCCACCTCGGCCACGGCCAGCAGCTCTCGATCGGTCAGGCCACCCGCCTTGCCATAGGACAAGGTGTAGTTCCACTCACGCACCGCCTCCGAGCGCCACCCCAGGGCAAACAGGCGCAAGGCCCGGTCAACGCCGGGGATGGCCTTGGCCTCGGCTTTCTCGACCTCGCTCACGGCCGCCGGGCGGGCGGGCACCTTGGCCGGCGCACCAGTCAGGTCTTCGGCGGCCAGCAGCCCGTAAAAGCCCACGGTGCCGCTGAGGCGGGCCATCAACTCACGCCCCTGCTGCCGGGCATCGGCCGGCTGAGCCACCCCAGGCACCGGCACCGCCGGGTTGGCCGGCCGCGCCATCAAGGCGCGCGCCTTCCAGTACACCCAGGCAGGATCCTGCTGCTGGTCGATCGGCATGGCATCCACTGCGCGCTCCACCAGGGGCCAATGCTGGGACTGGCCCGCCGTGGCCGCCCGCAGCGCCGAGCGGGCCATCCAGGCCAAGGTGTCGCTCGACCAGGTGCTGGCCACATCAGAAGGTGACAAACCGCCGCCCACGGCCATGGCCCGCTCGTAGAGCGCGGGCGCCTCGGGCTGCAAACGCCAGGCACTTTGCCGCCCCACCTGGGCCCAGGCCCAGGCCGCCTCTTCGGCCGTCAAGTGCCAGCGCTCGCGGGCCTCGGGGTCGTCCAGGGCCGCCGCCACGGCCGGCGCGTCCATCGCCGCCCAGCGCACCAGCGCCAACAGGTTCAAGGGGCCCTGGATCTCCTTGGGCAAGCCGGCCACGGCGGGTGCCACCTGCGGCAGATCACTGGGCCGCACGATCTTGCGGCGGCCTGACGCCTGGCGTGCCTTGCCCCGCCCTCCAGAGTCCAGGTGCGCACCGGCCACACGGTTGGCCCTGCCACCACTTTTGGCGGGGCCGAACCCGGCGCGGGGGAACAGGTGATCTTTGGGCTGGCCCAGCAAACGGTTCACCGCCTGGGCCACCGTGTCGCCCAGCAACTGCGCGGTCTGCTGAGTCACCTTGGGCTTGTCGGCCTCCAGGGACAAGCGCAACTTGCGCCAGACGTCCGTCGTAGTGATCACGCCAGCGGGCACCAAGGTCTGGGCCATGGTGGCACAGCCGGTGTCGGGCTCTTTCTGGGCCCACCAAGCTTGCCGAGCCTGCTCACGCAGGTCACCAGGTCCCTCGGGGATCGCATTGGTCTGGTAGCGGGCCAGCACGCCATAGCAAACCACTTCCTTGTCGTCGTTCATGCGGAAGCCAGGCTGGATGCGCAGGAAGGTCGCCCAGTCGCGCCGTTGCCCCAGCACCAGCAACCAGTCGTTGCGCAAACGGTCGGCCACGTAGGCCTGGGGCCAGCGCGCCAGGAAATCATCCACCTCGGACACCGAGGCCTGGACCAGGCGGTTCTGCACCGCCCAGAAGTCGGCCCAGGGCGCCAGGGGATGGCGCGCTGCGATCAGGGCATCGCGGGCCGCCGCGAGCCGCCCGCTGTCGCGCACACGCAAGGCCTCCCGGGCTTCCACCACGGCCAGGTCATCGACGGCCGCCTGGGCCAAGGGCAGGGCCCCCAACGCGGCCACCCCGGCCAAGATCAGCGCCCGCCCCCATCGTCCACTCTTTGCAACGGCCGCATACTCGTTAACTTGTATCAATTGTTTAGCCCTTTTGCCCTTGCCATGACCGCTTCGACCCCACCGGACACCCGGCCCTCTGATCCCCGCAGCCCACTTCGCCAACAGCTCAAGGCTGCGCGCCAGGCCTGGGCCAGCGACCCGGCCACGCTGGCCTCGGCGCAAGCGGCCCTGCAAGACAAGTTGATGGAGGTGCTGCGCCAGCTGGAGCCCGAGTGCCTGGGTCTGTACTGGCCCATCCAGGCTGAATTTAACCCAAGGCCCGCCGCCCTGATGGCGCAAAAGGAATGGTCATGCCAATTGGCCCTGCCCTGGGCCGCCCGCGCCACACGAGAGATGCATTACCGGCCTTGGCTGGGTGATGAACTCACCACGGTGGACGAATGCGGCATCCCCAGCCCACCGGGACGCCCGTGCGAGCCCGACGTGGTGCTGGTGCCCTGCCTCGGTTTCACTCCCGATGGTTTCAGGCTGGGCTATGGCGGCGGCTACTTCGACTGTTTTCTGGCAAAGCACCCTGATGTGACCGCCGTGGGCATTGCCTGGTCGCAGGCCCAGTTGGACCCGATCGTGATTAGTTCACAACCCCATGATTTCCCCTTGATTGGCGTTGTTACAGAGTTGCAGATCTTCGGTTCATGACCCCCCAAATCGAGGGGGACCACGCGAGAACCCTATACGTTATGCGCCTGCCATGCAGCAAGATGGCCTAACCGTCAAGTAAGACAAAGGGCGTCAGTTCAGAGCCCTGCTTCAACACCACAAGGAATTGACAAATGAAATCATCCATCAAGCTCAGCATGATCGCCCTGGCTGTCGCCGCCTCGGGCATGGCTTCTGCCGCCACGCAACCCTTCAATGCAGTCACCGGCTCGGTCACCCTCGACTTGCCTGCCGTCACCGCTGCACTGAATGGCTACACCATCAGCGCCGTGGGCCAGTCCACGTACAACAGCACCACCGGCGTCCTGACGGACCCAGTGCAAGGCGTGTCCATCGCGACGAACCCCGGCTCCTTGCTGATCGACTTCAACGACGCCTCGGGCATGAAGTTCACCAAGCCCTTCGCCACGTCGATCACGATGTCGAACTTCAGCTTCGACGTCGGCACCAACACACTGTTTGGTGACCTGCTGGTGGGCTCGGCCTCCTTCCCCCTGCTGAACCTGACCAACCAGTCCTTGCTGACCGCCGCCAATGTGTCGAGCAGCTTCGGCACCCAATCAGGCACCAGCGTGACCAGCTCGGCCACGCCTCGCGCCCTGGGCTTGCTGGCCACCAACTTCAGCCTGTCGGCCGCTTTCAGCGACTACCTGGTTGCCCGCGAACTGAACCCAGCTGACTTCGGCTACATCGCCGGCATGATCAAGGAAATCAAGGTTGGCACCGTGGCTTCCGTGCCAGAACCATCCACCTACGCCCTGATGGGCATCGGCCTGGTCGGCATGGGCCTGATGGCTCGCCGCCGCAAGGCTGCCAACGCCTGATCGATCCCCTCGATCAGTCAGCAAAAAGGCTCCCGACCGGGAGCCTTTTTTCATTCATGGCGATGACCTTGTCTTGTCATCGCCACCAGAAAAATCACCAGCCCAACCGTTGGCACAAGGCCAGCACCGAGGTCGACTGGTTCATCGTGTAGAAGTGCAAGCCCGGCACGCCTGCGCGGCGCAGCTTTTCACACAGCTCGGCCACCACATCCAAGCCAAAGGCCTGGATGGAGGCCTTGTCATCGCCATAGCCTTCCAGGCGCGATCGGATCCAGCGCGGGATTTCAGCGCCGCAGGCGTCCGAGAAGCGCATCAACTGCGTCGAATTGGTGATCGGCATGATCCCCGGGATGATGGGGATGCTGACGCCTTGCTTGGCCGCGTCGTCCACGAAACGGAAGTAGGCGTCGGCGTTGAAGAAATACTGGGTCAGGGCCACGTTGGCACCGGCCTTGACCTTGGTCACGAAAGCCTCCAGGTCGGCCTGCGGGTTGCGGGCCTGAGGGTGCATTTCGGGGTAGGCCGCCACTTCGATGTGGAAGTGGTCGCCGGTTTCTTCACGGATGTAGGCCACCAGCTCGCTGGCATAGCGGAACTCGCCAAAACCGCCGTAGCCGCTGGGCAGATCGCCCCGCAAGGCGACCAGGCGGCGGATGCCTTGCGACGCGAACTGCGCCAATTGCTCGCGCACGCCGGCCTTGCTGGCGCCAATGCACGAGAAGTGCGGCGCCGCGTCAAAGCCTTCGGACAAAATGGCCCGCACCGTCTGGATGGTGCCATCTTGCGTGGAGCCGCCCGCGCCATAGGTGACGGAGCAGTAATGCGGCTTGAGCGGGTACAGCTGCTGGCGCACGGCCGCGAGCTTGTCGAAACCTTCCGGCGTCTTGGGCGGAAAGAACTCGAAGCTCAGCGGCAAAGAAGTAGGGGCAAGCGTGCTCATGCTTATTCAGTTGTTGATGAGGGCGAAGATGCCCAGATGAAGAACTCCTGGTTGCCGTCACCCCCTGCGATCGGGCTGTTGAAGCCCTTGTGCACGGTCCAACCCAGGTCGGTGCAAGCACGGCGCACCATGTCTCTGGCCCGCGCATGCAGCGCCGGGTCTTTCACCACACCACCCTTGCCGACGTTGCCCTTGCCCACTTCGAACTGGGGCTTGATCAACATCAGCACATGGCCGCCCGGCTTGAGCCAGGTCTTCAGGTGCGGCACCACGCTGGCCAGCGAGATGAAGGACAGGTCGGCCACGATCAGGTCAAAGCCATCGGCCGGGGCGTGCTCGCGCAAGGTGCTCTTGTCGAGCTCACGCGCATGCACCTCTTCCAAAGACACCACGCGGGTGTCTTCTTGAAGGCGGGGGTGCAACTGGCCATGGCCCACGTCCACGCCCACGACCTGGCTGGCGCCGTTGGCCAGCAGCACGTCGGTGAAACCACCGGTGCTCTGGCCCACGTCCAGGCAACGCCAATCGGACACGTTCAGGTTGATCTGGGCCAGCGCGCCTTCGAGCTTGAGCCCGGCACGTGACACCCAGCGCAACTCCGCGTCATTGGTGACACGGAACTGCGTGCCGTCAGGCAGATCTTCACCAGCTTTGCGCAAGGTGGCCCAGCCTTTGGGGCTGAGCCATTGCGCGGCGCTGGCGTCAATCAAACGGTGGGCGGCGGAGCGGGTGGGCGCGTGCCCACCCGCGACCAGGAGTTGATCGGCTCTGGGCATCAGTGACTTTGAAACATCAATAGCGGTAAGTGTCGGGCTTGTAAGGGCCCGTCTTGGGCACGCCAATGTAGGCGGCTTGCTCGTCGGTCAGCTCGGTGAGCTGGGCGTTCAAGGTGGTCAGCTGCAGGCGCGCCACCTTTTCGTCCAGGTGCTTGGGCAACACGTAGACCTTGCCGTTGTCGTAGGCGTCGCTGTGGGCGAACAACTCGATCTGGGCGATGGTCTGGTTGGCAAAGCTGGACGACATCACGTAGCTGGGGTGACCCGTGCCGCAGCCCAGGTTCACCAGGCGGCCCTTGGCCAGCAGGATGATGCGCTTGCCGTCCTTGAAGATGACGTGGTCGACCTGGGGCTTGATCTCTTCCCACTGGCACTGCGTTTCCAGCTCGGCAACGTCAATCTCGTTGTCGAAGTGGCCGATGTTGCAGACGATGGCGTTGTTCTTCATCGCGGCCATGTGCTTGAAGGTGATCACGCTCTTGTTGCCGGTGCTGGTGACGAAGATGTCGGCCTTGTCGGCGGCCCAATCCATGGTCACGACGCGGAAGCCTTCCATCGCGGCTTGCAGGGCGTTGATCGGGTCGATCTCGGTCACCCAGACTTGGGCGCTCAAGGCGCGCAGGGCCTGGGCTGAGCCCTTGCCCACGTCGCCGTAGCCGGCCACCACGGCCACCTTGCCGGCCACCATCACGTCGGTGGCACGCTTGATGCCGTCGACCAGTGATTCACGGCAGCCATACAGGTTGTCGAACTTGGACTTGGTGACCGAGTCGTTCACGTTGATGGCGCGGAACAGCAGCGTGCCCTTGGCAGACATCTCGTTCAGGCGGTGCACGCCGGTCGTGGTTTCTTCGGTCACGCCGATGATCTGGGCGGCCTTGCGGCTGTACCAGGTGTTGTCCACGGCCAGCTTGGCCTTGATGGCGGCAAACAGGATGCGCTCTTCTTCGCTGCCGGGCTTGTCCAGCACAGCCAGGTTCTTTTCAGCCTGCTTGCCCAAATGCATCAGCATCGTGGCATCGCCGCCGTCGTCCAGGATCATGTTGGGGCCTTCGCCTTCGGCGCCCTTGGCGCCGAATTCGAAGATGCGGTGGGTGTAGTCCCAGTACTCTTCCAGCGATTCGCCCTTGTAGGCGAACACGGGGGTGCCGGCCTCGACCAAGGCGGCCGCAGCGTGGTCTTGCGTCGAGAAGATGTTGCACGAAGCCCAGCGTACCTGGGCGCCCAGGGCCTGCAGGGTCTCGACCAGCACGGCGGTCTGGATGGTCATGTGCAGCGAGCCGGTGATGCGCGCGCCCTTGAGGATCTGCTTGGCCGCGTATTCGGCACGAATGGCCATCAGCGCCGGCATTTCGCTTTCGGCGATCTTGATCTCTTTGCGGCCCCAGGCAGCCTGGGACATGTCGGCGACGACGCAATCAACGCCCTTGTGGTCGGTGATCAGTGATTTTTGTGGAGCGCTCATGGCGAATTTCCTTCAAGCAACATTGTTTTGAAGCCGCAGGACTGCCGGGGGAGAAGGAAAAAAGACAACTCACCCAGCGGGACACTTGCGGGTGAGCGCGGTTGCAGGGGAGGCACTTTCGAGCCTGGGGTCCGTGCCTTGATGAAAGACGAACCTTGCAACGCTCCTCGAAAGGATCGCCAGTATAAAACCGATGAGCGCGGTGTGCCAGGAAAATATGCAGGTTGGTTCGAGGCCAGCTTGAGCGATCAAGCGCCGCCGGTCACCGCATGAACGGCATGGGCCAGGGCAAAGGCACACCATCCTTTTCAGCACAGGTCTTGATCTGCATCAATCCATCCATCGGGCCTGGCTCAGGACCTAGGGGTTGCGCCCATGCGCTGGGTATTTATTATCAACAAACGCACATTCCGGGGAACAAAATGGCTGCCTCATATCCGTCTAGAGCACTCTGCGTTTTAGTTTTGATTGGGCCATTGCTGATGCCAGCAAATGCGAAATTGGTCTCGTATAACTTCACTGCATCTATTGATGGCTTAAACACTGACAAAGTTGGCGAGGCAGGCCCTGCATCCTCTCTTAACGTCCCGTCAATAGGAACCGTTTCCTTGGGAGATGTGATCAACGGCACCCTCACCTACGACTCTCTTTCCCGGCTCGTCAGCAGTTTTTTTGAATTCACTTACGAAACCCGGACAGACGTGCCGACACTAACTTACAGTGTCGGCAACACGGGGCAGCAAATTTCGACTTCGGGACCTCAATCCATTGACGTTGACGGGGGTGAAACCTCCTTCATCGCATTCTATGCAAGAAGCAATTTCGGCCCACAAATCAATCACTTTGCGAGCCTCTATTTTTTAGGTGGGGAACCTGGCATTCTCCAAGGTTCACGCCTTCCCGAACATTTGAGCATTGACGACTTTCCAACCCACCGCATATATATCAACTGGACGGTTTTGGATGCGCCCGGTTATATTGTTTCCGTAGACGCCGAAATCACATCATTCACCGCCAACCCAGCCATTCCTGAGCCAAACGTCTCTTTGCTGACTGGTGCAGGGCTTGGCATATTTGGCTGCGCCAAGTTGCGCTTCAAAAAGCCTTCGCACCCCACCATTGAAGGAATACGCACATGAGGACTTTGCCCATTTCACCCCGAATCCTCTATGCACTTTTCTTGATTGTATCCATGCTCGCACCCGCCCACGCCAAGGTGGTGTCGTACAATTTTAGCGGCACTGTGGACTATATTTTTTACAAACCACTTTCTTCCATTGATATACCTAACCTAGGCAAGGTTTCGCTGGGAGACACTGTTACCGGCACCCTTACCTATGAAACGCAGTCTCCGCTCAAAGAGTTGAGTGGCGGCGGACACGAGAAACTCTTTCGATACGAGACACTCGCCGAGGCGCCCCTGCTCACTTACCACATTGGCAACATCGAGCAACCTATTTTAGCGCAAGGACGGGATATCTACATTCGCCAAATTGTAGACAATCTGAACTACCCCAATGGATGGATCAACATAACATTTTACGGCGGGAACTATCACGATCCCCGATTGGCAGGAGATCAAATAAATTACTTCACCTTCTACGCAGCCAATCAAGCCCTGACCCCAAACCCCCTTGAGTCCATAAATCTCCTTGATTTTGACCCTGAAATATTGGGGGTTGCTTTTTATCTGCACGATGGGAGCGGATCTGAAGTTGGCGTGAGTATGAAAATCAACTCGATCACCCCAGCGGTTCCAGAGCCCAATGCGCTGCTATCTCTTGGAGCCGGGCTTTTTATTGTCGTGATCGGCAGGAGCCGGGGCAATCAACAAAAAAAGCAGCTCAGTCTGCACATGCCATGCTGGATGCCTGTCATCCGGTCGAGGTAGACGACTATCGACGGCACCCTGCTGCTCCGGTACCATCGGCGGTTTTGCCCGCCGTCCGCCCGCTGGAGTTCCGTTCCGTGTCTTCCCTGCTTTCCGAAACCCGCCGCCGCCGCACCTTTGCCATCATTTCCCACCCCGACGCCGGCAAGACCACGTTGACGGAAAAGCTGCTCCTGTTCTCGGGCGCCATCCACATCGCTGGCAGCGTGAAAGCGCGCAAAGCTTCACGCCACGCCACCTCCGACTGGATGGAAATCGAAAAGCAGCGCGGCATCTCGGTGGCGTCCAGCGTCATGCAGATGCTGTACCGCGACCACGTGGTCAACCTGCTCGACACCCCTGGCCACAAGGACTTCTCGGAAGACACCTACCGCGTGCTGACCGCGGTCGATTCGGCCTTGATGGTGATCGACGCGGCCAACGGTGTGGAAGCGCAAACCCGCCGCCTGATCGAGGTCTGCCGCCAGCGCGACACGCCCATCATCACCTTCGTCAACAAGATGGACCGCGAGGGCCGCGACCCCGTCACCCTGCTCGATGAAGTCGAAGCCGAGCTGGGCATGCCCTGCGTGCCCATGACCTGGCCAGTGGGCCAAGGCAAGCAGTTTGGCGGCATCGTCAACCTGCGCACGCAAAGCATGCGGCTGTTCGACGCGGGCGCCGACAAGCGTGGTGGCGAGGACGAAACCGTGCCCCTGAGCGAGCGCGACAAGCTGCACGAGCGCTTCGGCCACGACTGGGAACTGGCCGAACAGAACATGGAGCTGATGGCCGGCGCCGCCCCAGCGTTTGACCTGGAACTGTTCCTCGCCGCCAAGCAAACGCCCGTGTTCTTCGGCTCCGCCGTGAACAACTTTGGCGTGCAGGAGATCCTGGATGCGCTGGTGGACCTGGCGCCCTCGCCCCGTTCGCGCCAGAGCACTGAGAAAGACGGCTCGCACAAGGAGATCGTGCCCGAGATGGAAAACTTCTCTGGTGTGGTCTTCAAGGTGCAGGCCAACATGGACCCTTCACACCGCGACCGCATCGCCTTCGTGCGCGTGTGCTCCGGCAAGTACGAGCCGGGCATGAAGCTCAAGGTGCAACGCTCTGCCAAGGAGTTGCGCCCTACGTCGGTGGTGACCTTCCTGTCACAGCGCCGCGAAGCGGTCGACGAAGCCTACGCGGGCGACATCATCGGCTTCACCACCCACGGCGGCGTGCAACTGGGCGACACCATCACCGATGGCGTGACCCTGCAGTACACCGGCCTGCCCTTCTTCGCACCCGAGCTGTTCCAGACAGTCGAGCTGGCCAACCCCATGAAAAGCAAGCAATTGCAAGCAGGATTGATGCAGTTGGGCGAAGAAGGCGCCATCCAGGTCTTCAAGCCCGACACTGGCGGCTCCATGCTGCTGGGTGCCGTGGGCCAGCTGCAGTTCGAAGTCGTGCAGCACCGCCTGAAGGCCGAATATGGTGTCGATATCCGCCTGATGCCCTGCCGCTTCACTGGCGCGCGCTGGATCACGTCTGATTCAGTGGCCGACTTGAAGAAGTTCACCGACGAGAACGCCAGCAAGCTGGCCCACGATGCGGCCGACACGCTGGCCTACATGATGACCTCGGCCTACGACCTGCGCCTGACGCAGGAGCGGCACCCGAACATCCACTTCCACCCGCTGCGCGAGCACGCGGGCTTGAGCTTGTCGAGCCAGTGACGGGTTAAGCCGAAAAAACCTCGTCAGATGGCCTGACGGCGGCGGGCGGCCAGCAGCAAACCCGCCAAGCCCAGGCCCATCAAGACAGAAGCGGCCGGTTCGGGCACCGCCGTGGCGGGGGAGAAGGTCACGCCGGCGAGGTAATAGTCTTCCACCGACTTTTGCTGGGCGTAGCCAAAGGTGAAGCGCTTGCCAGTCAAGGGCAACGCGAAATCCACGAATTGGCCACCCGCCTTGCCAAAAGAGTATTCCTTGAACGCACCGCCGTCGACGCTGACCGTGAAGCCGTCAAAGGAATCCAGCTCGTGCGTCAGGGCAAACGTGGACCGGTCATCGGGGAAGAAGTTCGCCTTGGTGAGCACCACGTTGTTGGCGAAGCTGAGGGTCAAGGTTTCATGGCGGTCGTCCAGCGCGTAGTTGCCGTCGTGGATGCCAAACGCACCACCGCTCACGTAGCCGCTCGCCACGCCCAAGCCGGCGTTGAGGTCCTTGCTCTGAAACGCCAAGGCGCTGTAGCCGCTGAGGTCGGACGCGGCCGTGACCGTGAGCAGGCCGCCCGCCACTGTGTTGAAGGCCAAGCTGGGGGCACACAGGCCATTCGCGGCGCACGGATTGGCGGCCGAAGGCGTGCCGGTGGCCAGGGCGCCCGGCAAGGTGACCACATTGCTGGTGGTGAAGGCCAGGCTCTCGGCGTGGACCGCGGAAGCCGACAACACCAGCGCGGCCAAGGCACCGACGGCGCCGAACAGATTTGTATTTTTCATTGCAACCCTTGGGATACGACCATTGACTGATGGCAGGTTAGCAGCCGGCCCTGTCGGTGTGCGCCTTTGAACAAGGTGCACCCCCAGAGCGAGGGGCGGCCGCGCGGTGAGATGTCACGAACGGGGCGTGGCTGGCTTCACCCCCTTGTTCACTGTTCTCGCAATCCCGGATACCCGGTCGGGCATGATTTGGCAGAAAATTAGTTCTACTAAGTAACAATATGACCGCCGAGGACCCCATGCACAAACCACTGTCTGCCCTCCTGTCCGCAGCCGCCATCGCGCTCACCGTGGCGACAGGCCTGCTGCCGCTGTCATCCGCACAGGCAGCCACCGCCTCCACCACGGCCCAGACCAAGTACCCCATCGTGCTGGTGCACGGCTTCATGGGCTTCAAGGACATCCTGGGGGTCGATTACTTCTACCAGGTCCCGGCCGATCTGCGCAAGAACGGCGCCACGGTGTACGTGGCGGCGGTGTCCCAGGTCAACAGCAGCGAGTTGCGGGGCGAGCAGTTGCTGCAGCAGATGCGCGCCTGGGCGGCCCGCGACGGGATCAAAAAGTTCAACCTGATCGGCCACAGCCAGGGCGGCCCAACGGCCCGCTACGTGGCCGGCGTGGCACCCGAGTTGGTGGCCAGCATCACCACCGTCGCCAGCCCCGCTCGCATGACGGTGGAAGACGGCAACAACCCGGTCAACGACCTGATCACCAACTACAGCAAGCTCACCACCTTCTTGGGCTCTTTCGTGGCCTGGGTGTCGGGCAACAGCCAACTGCCCCAGGATGTGGAAGCGGCCAAGGACTTTGCCAAGGAGGTCAATGCCTTTGCCACCCGCTTCCCCGCGGGCGTGCCCTCCACCTACTGCGGGCTGGACGGCAAGGAGTTCGAAGCTGGCATGTATTTCTACTCCATCACGGGCAACAAGCCCAAGACCAATGCCTGGGATTTGTCAGACCTGGCCATGGTGGAGTCGAGCGTGCCCAGCGATGGCACCCTGCCCGTTTGTTCCACACACTTTGGCAAAGTGCTGCGCGACGACTACCCCTGGAACCACATCGACGAGATGAACCACATCTTCGGGCTGCTGGGCAAGGGTGCGCCCGATCCGGTCGCGTTCTACCGCACGCAGGCCAACCGGCTCAAGCTCAAGGGCCTGTGATGAGTCAGCGGTCGGCCGTCCAGAAGTCATCCAGGTTGGCGAAGCCCCAGGCCGCGGGCGATTCACGCGACACGATCTGGTCGTTGCAACCAGGCGACTCCAGATCAAGCAACTGCGGCACGATCGGCTCACCAGCCTTGCTGGAATAGAACACCTTGAGCAAAGGCGCGAGCAAGGAGCCGGCGCCCTGGTCCACCACCACGGCCAGGCGGCCGGATTTGAGCTTCACGAGGGAGCCGGTCGGGTAGATGCCGACGCTCTTGACGAAGGCCTGGAACACGGTGCCATCGAAGTGGCCTTCCCGCGTCCACTGGGCCATCTTCTGCACCGATTCGGCCGGGTCCCAGCCGGCCTTGTAGGGGCGGTTCGAGGTGATGGCGTCGTACACATCGCACACCGCACCCATTTTGGCGAAGAGGCTGATCTCGTCGCCTTTCAAACCGTGCGGGTAGCCGGTGCCATTGACCTTTTCATGGTGGTGCAGGCAGACGTCCATCGGGATTGGACCCACGCCCCGGCCTTCGAGCAGCATGTGGTGACCCACGGCAGGGTGGCGCTTCATGATGTCGAACTCGGCTGGGGTCAGCTTGCCAGGCTTGTTCAACACCTCCATGGGCATGGCGCCCTTGCCCAGGTCGTGCAGCAGGCCGGCCATGCCCGCCTCGCGGGTGTCTTCGGCCGACAGCTTGAGCTGGCGTGACAGCGCCACCATCAGCGCGCACACCGCCACCGAGTGCATGTAAGTGTAGTCGTCGCTGGTCTTCAGGCGCGCCAGGCTGACGATGGCGCCCGGATTGCGCTGCACGGACTGGGTGATGTCGTCGACCAGGGGCAGGCAGTGCTCCGTGTCGATGGCCTTGCCCATGCGCACGTCCTGGAACATGGTCTTCATGGCACCACGGGCTTTGGCGCAGATGCGCCCGGCCCGGGCCACCTCGTCTCGCAGGGACACGGTCGGTACCTCGGCGGGCACCTCGGGCACCTGCAGCTCTTCTTCGGAGGCGGAGGCCGAGAACTCGACCCCCTCGACCACATGCACCTGCGGCGGCGGGACATCGTCGCTCACATCCAGGCCTTTGAGGGTGTCAATCCAGACCGCCTTGATGGGGCTGCTTTGGATCTGCGCCAGCCGCTTCGGGTCGGTCAGCAACACGGCCGATTTCCAGAAGGGGTTGTCCAGCCATGAGCCGTCCACTGCATCGATGAACATGCCCACCCGCAACTGCCCAACCTGTATTTTTTTGCGCATGATCCATCCATCGTAAAGCGACTCGTGGTGGGTCAAGGCATTAAAAAAGGGGCCTCCCACACGGAGTCCCCTTTTTTAACGAATCCAAGGTGCCGCAAGGGCACCTCAGGCCGTCAGATCAGATCAAGTCACTTCAGACCAGCCGCGGCGCGCAGTGCAGCGGCCTTGTCGGTGCGCTCCCAGGTGAACTCGGGCTCTTCGCGTCCGAAGTGGCCGTATGCCGCGGTCTTGCTGTAGATCGGGCGCAGCAGGTCCAGCATCTGGATGATGCCCTTGGGGCGCAGGTCAAAGTGCTCTTGCACCAGTTCAGACAGCTTCTCGTCGCTGATCACGCCAGTGCCTTCGGTGTAGACCGTGATGTTCATGGGGCGGGCCACGCCGATGGCGTAAGCGACCTGGATCTGGCACTGCTTGGCCAAGCCGGCGGCCACGATGTTCTTGGCCACGTAGCGGGCGGCATAGGCAGCCGAGCGGTCGACCTTGGACGGGTCCTTGCCCGAGAAAGCGCCACCACCGTGGGGGCAGGCGCCGCCGTAGGTATCGACGATGATCTTGCGGCCGGTCAGGCCACAGTCGCCTTGCGGGCCGCCGATGACGAAACGGCCGGTGGGGTTGATCAGGTACTTGGTGTCCTTGATCCACTCTTTGGGCAGCACCGGCTTGATGATCTCTTCGATGATGGCTTCGGTGAACGAGGCCTTCATCGAGTGCTGCGTCTCGGATTGATCCGGGTCGTGCTGGGTGGACAGCACCACGGTGTCGATGCTGTGCGGCTTGCCATCCACATAGCGCATGGTGACCTGGCTCTTGGCGTCAGGGCGCAGGAAAGGCAGGCGGCCATCCTTGCGCAGTTGCGCTTGGCGTTCGACCAGGCGGTGCGCGTAATAGATGGGCGCGGGCATCAGCTCGGGCGTCTCGTTGCAGGCGTAGCCGAACATCAGGCCCTGGTCGCCAGCGCCGATGTTCAGGTGGTCGTCAGAAGCGTGGTCCACGCCCTGGGCGATGTCGTTCGACTGCTTGTCATAAGCCACCAGCACGGCGCAACCCTTGTAGTCGATGCCGTAGTCGGTGTTGTCGTAGCCGATGCGCTTGATGGTGTCGCGGGCCACCTGGATGTAGTCCACATGCGCGTTGGTGGTGATCTCACCGGCCAGCACCACCAGACCGGTGTTGCACAGCGTTTCGGCGGCCACGCGCGAGCGAGGGTCTTGCTGGAAGATCGCGTCGAGGATGGCGTCCGAGATCTGGTCGGCGACCTTGTCGGGGTGGCCTTCAGAGACGGATTCGGATGTGAAGAGGAAGTCGTTCGCCACGTTAAGTGCTCCAAAAAGATAAGTTCAAGACTGGCTGCGTCGCCGGGCTTGATGAATCTTTCGAACAAGCGGCGAACGCTTTAGCGGCATTTGTGAATCGCCCCGCAAGTTGTTCCTTTAACTCGGCGATGGGCCCAGTGTAATAGATGGGCCAGGGGCTTTTCCCTGGATATAACCCCGAAAACAGGCCGAAATCGGCCATTGCCAGCGCCTCAAAGCCCGTTTTGGGTACGCCGATTGCTGAGCGGCTCGCATGGATTTGAATTTGTCGCCCTGGGCCATCACCATCGTGTCAGCCGCCGTCGCCATGACCGCGGCCTGGTTGATCTTCTTCAGTGGCGCGGCCATCGTGAGACGTGGCACTGCGCACTCCAAGCCGGCATCGGCGGTCGCACAGGCCGCGCGCAAACCCGCGGGGCTCGTGCTGCCACTGCTGGCGCTGCAGTTCGTGCTGCGGGGCGCCCCCGACGACCTCGCCCACATCGCGCTGGTGCGGCAAGCCACCACCATTTTGCTGATCGCGTCCCTCACCTGGCTGCTGATGCGCATGGCGCGCGGCTTCGGCCAAGCCGTCGTGATGACCCATCAAATCAGTGACGGCGACAACCTGATGGCGCGGCGCGTCCAGACGCAGACCCAGGTGGTGTCGAGGCTGGTGGTGTCGGGCATCGGGCTGATCGGCTTCAGCATGGCCCTGATGACCATCCCGGATGTGCGCCAGATCGGCATGAGCTTGCTGGCCTCGGCCGGGGTGGTGGGCATCGCGGCGGGCCTGGCGGCGCGGCCGGTGCTGGGCAACCTGATGGCGGGCCTGCAGATCGCGTTCAGCCAGCCCATCCGCCTGGACGACGTGGTCATCGTGGAAGGTGAATGGGGCCGCGTCGAAGAGATCAACAGCACCTACGTGGTCGTCAAGATCTGGGATGAGCGGCGCCTGATCGTGCCCTTGCAATGGTGGATCGAGCACCCGTTTCAAAACTGGACGCGCAACAGCGCCAACATCCTGGGCACGGTGTTTTTGTGGGTGGACTACCGCATGCCCTTGCAGCCGCTGCGCGACGCCATGCAGGCATTGTGCGAGAAGTCATCCCTGTGGGATGGCCGCGTGTGCCTCATCCAGGTGACCGACTTCAGCGAGAAGGCGATGCAGCTGCGCTGCCTGATCAGCAGCGCCGATTCGGGCAAGGCCTGGGACCTGCGCTGCCTGATCCGCGAAGAGCTGATGAAGGTGATGCAGCGCGACTACCCCGATTACCTGCCCCGCGCCCGCGCCGAGATCGACAACCCATTGCCCGGCCCCGGCCACCCCGATCCCCGCGAGGCGATCGGCCGACCAACGCCCGCCGCGCAACGATCACCCACGCCGGAGAACGAGCAGACCTCCACGGCCAGCTGATACCAGTGTTCAAGCATTGCGCCAGCGGGCACGCCGATTGCCCACCTGGAAGCACTACATTTTTCGGCTTCCTTGATGAACACATTGCGCCTCCAGCTTCGCTTTTTGGTGCCGCTGGTCCTGACGCTCATTGCCGCCGCTTACCTGGCGGTGCCTTTGATGGACCGCCTGACCCTCCGGTGGTTTTCACGCGACCTGAATCTGCGGGGTTCGCTGGTCACGAAAACACTGTCTGATTCGATCGCCGAAGGGCTGCAAGAGCCCGGCAGCTCGCGCATGCAGTCGCTGTTCAACCGCGTGGTGCAGGACGAACGCCTGGTCGGCATCGGCCTGTGCTCGATGGATGGCGAACTGTTGCGCCGCTCGCCGGGCTTCCCGCGCTCGCTGACCTGCGCCAAAGCCACCGTCATTGGCGAACAAGACGAGCCCCAGATGCGCATCGAGGGCGGCCCAGTACACGTGGGCATCTACCCGGTCACCGACGAAAACGGGCCCATCGCGCAGTTGATCCTGCTGCAAGATCTGAGCTTCGTGGAGCACCGCAGCCAGGACACGCAAAAGTACCTGATCATCCTGATCGCCGGACTGGGGGTGATCATCGCGCTGATCACCGTGGTGGTGGCGCAGCTGAGTTGGCGTGGCTGGGTGTCGGGCGCGCGCGCACTGCTGCGGGGCGAAGGGCTGATCAGCCCCTTGATGTCGTCGGCCGCGCCCGAGTTGGAACCCTTCGCCGCCGACCTGCGCGCCCGTCTGCGCGACCTGGAGGACGAGTACCGCCGCTCACTGGGCCCCGAAGCGGAGTGGAACCCCGAGCGCCTGCGCGCCCTGCTGCGCACGCAACTGCGCGGCGACGAGTTGATCGTGGTGGCCAACCGCGAACCCTATATCCACGACAAGGTGGGCGACAACATCGTCGTCAAGCAACCGGCCAGCGGCTTGGTGACCGCGGTGGAGCCGCTGCTGCGCGCCTGCTCGGGCACCTGGATCGCACACGGCAGCGGCAGCGCAGATGCCGAGGTGGTCGATGCCCACGACCGCGTGCTGGTGCCGCCTGGCAAGAACGAGTACACGCTGCGCCGCGTCTGGCTCAGCGAGGCCGAAGAGAACGGCTACTACTACGGCTTTGCCAACGAAGGCCTGTGGCCCTTGTGCCACGTGGCCCACGTGCGGCCCGTCTTCCGCGAGTCGGATTGGGAGCACTACCGCGCCGTGAACCAGCGCTTCGCCGATGCCGTGGTGGCCGAGGCCCGCAGCGAAGACCCGGTCGTGCTGGTGCAGGACTATCACTTCGCCTTGCTGCCGGCCATGATCCGCAAGAAGCTGCCGCGCGCCACCATCCTGACCTTCTGGCACATCCCCTGGCCCAACCCCGAGTCCTTCGGCATTTGCCCCTGGCGGCAGGAGATCCTGGAAGGCATGCTGGGCAGCACCATCCTGGGCTTCCACACGCGCTTTCACTGCAAGAACTTCATCGAGACAGTGGACCGGTACCTGGAAGCGCGCATTGAGCACGAGCACTCGACCATCTCATTCCACGACGACAGCACCTTCGTGGAAAGCTACCCCATCTCGATCGAATGGCCCTCGGAAGCCACGCAAGCCTCGTGGCTGCCGGTGGAGCAATGCCGCCAGAACGTGCTGGCGCGGCTGGGCCTGCCACCCGACCACCGCATCGCCATCGGCGTGGACCGTTTTGACTACACCAAGGGCATCCTGGAGCGCATCCACGCGGTCGAGCGCTTGCTCGAAAAACACCCCGAGTGGATCGGCAAGTTCTCGTTCGTGCAGATCGCGGCGCCCTCGCGCGGTTCGCTGGAGGAGTACAAGTCCTTCCAGGAGCGCATCCATGCGCTGACCGAGCGGGTCAACAAACGCTTTGGCTACGAAGGCTACAAGCCCGTGCACCTGCTGGCCGTGCACCACGACCAGAGCGCGCTGTACGAGCTGTACCGCGCCGCTGATGCCTGCATGGTCACCAGCCTGCACGACGGCATGAACCTGGTCTGCAAGGAGTTCGTGGCCGCCCGCAACGACGAGCGCGGCGTGCTGATCCTGAGCCGCTTCGCGGGGGCCGCGCGCGAAATGAGCCAGGCCCTCATCGTGAATCCGTATCATGTGGAAGAGACCGCCGACGCCCTGCACCGCTCGCTGACCATGCCCGAGGCAGAACAGCGCGAACGCATGGGCAGCCTGCGCATGACCGTGCGCGAATTCAACGTCTACCGCTGGGCCGGCCGCATGCTGACCGATGCCGGGCGGTGGCGATTGCGGGAGCGCATCGAGGCACGCGTGCAACGACACCAACCGGGCTGACATGAAACACCATTTGTTCACCCCCCCGGGCCAGCAGGCCCTGGAAGCCGTGATGCAGCGGCGCCCCTTGCTGGCCTTTGATTTCGACGGCACGCTGGCCCCCATCGTGACCCGCCCGGACGACGCCCGTGTGGCCATTGGCGTGGCCCACCGCCTGGAACAACTCGCCGAGCACCTGCCCGTGGCCATCGTCACCGGCCGCCGGGTGGACGATGTCGCACCGCGCCTGGGCTTTGATCCGCACTACATCATCGGCAACCATGGTGCCGAGGACCCCGAGCAACCCGCCTTGCCGCCCGAGGTCTACATCGCCCTGACCGACAAGCTCAATGCCCTGCGCCTGAAGATCGAGACCAGCGCAGAGGCGCTTGCGTCAGCGGGCATCCAGGTGGAGGACAAGCGCCATTCGCTGGCCTTTCACTACCGCCTGGCCCGCGACCGCGACGCCGCGCTGGTCACCATCGAGACCTTGCTGCGCGGGCTGGACCCGGCCCTGGCCAGCTTTGGGGGCAAGTGCGTGGTCAATGTGGTGGCGGCCGATGCGCCCGACAAAGGCGATGCCGTGGCCATGCTGGTGGCGCGTTCGAAGTCGGACGCAGCCATGTTTGTGGGCGATGACCTGAACGACGAATCGGTGTTTGAAAGCGCCCAGCCGCACTGGCTGACGGTGCGCATCGGGCGCGACGACCCCTTGTCGCGTGCCCGTTTTTACCTGGACACGCATTCAGAAGTGGCCACCATGTTGCAGAAGATGCTGGCCCTGCTGCGCTGAGGCGAGCCGGTAAGAATGACACGCACCGGTCAAAAGCGGATCAAATGCGCCCGCCGATGGCCGCCGCGCCACGCAAGCCCAGGTCGGGTTCCTGGACGACGTGCACGGGAACGGTGTTCATGAAATCGGCGTAAGGCCCTTTTTGCCGAAAGCCGACCAGAAAGCGCCCGTCCTGCATCAAGGGCCCCAGCTTCTGCGCAATGCCGCCAGCCAGGAACACACCACCCTTGGCCAGGGTGGCCAGCGCGTAGTCGCCCGCCACCACGCCATACGACAGCAGAAAATGGTGCAAGGCGTGCAAAGCGCGCGGCTCGCCGTCCTGCATGGCGCGGCGGCAGATTTCCTCGCCCGTCAGGCCACCGGTGTTGCTGGCGGTGGCCACCGTGTGGCTGTCCTTGACCAAGGTCTTGCCGCCATCGGCCGTGTCCAGAAATGTGTAGAAATTGGCCAGGCCCGGGCCCGACACGAAGTGCTCGGCCACCGGCCGCGCCACATGCGCCCGCAGCCGCATGAGGGCGCGGTCTTGTTCGGCATTGAGCGGGGTGAAGCCAAAGTGGCCGCCTTCGCCGGTCACCACCTGGTAGCGGCCACCTTCGGGCGTGGGCTGCCAGATGCGGAAGGCCACCCCCAGCCCCGAGCCCGCGCCGATCACCACTTGGGGCGCGCCGGCCACGGGTTGGCCCGCCTGCAGGCACAGCAGATCGTGAGGAGCCAAGCCATCGATGCCACTGGCCGCGGCTTCAAAGTCATTGGCCAGCCGCACGGGGATGCCGCCCAGCTTGTGGCTCAGCGCGACGGCATCCAGGCGCCAGGGCAGATTGGTCATCTGCACCACCTGGTCGTGGACCGGGCCCGCCACGCCAAAACAGGCCGCGCGCAATGGCGAGCCCAGGTGCTGGGCCTGGTCCTTCAGGAACTGGTCCAGCATGGTGTCGAACGAGGCCACGTCGGCGGCCACATACCGCTGAGCGGCCACGATCCTGGCCCGCCCCGAGTCGTCCAGCCGCGCCAGGCCCAGCAGGGTTTTGGTGGCCCCGATATCCGCGCACAAGATCATGCTGTCTCCTTTCGCGTGAACAGGTCGCCAGAATAGCCCGGCTCGCCAAGTAACATCGCGGCCCATGTCTCGCTTGTTTTTCTTGCTGGCCCGCTGGCCGCTCGGCGTGCTTCACCCCATGGGTGCAGCCCTGGGCTGGATCACCTACGCGGCCTCGCCGTCTTACCGCAAACGCCTCAAAGCCCACACCGATCAGGTGGGTTTGAGCACGCCCCAGCGCTGGGCGGCCGTGGCCCATGCCGGGCGCATGGTGGCCGAGTTGCCACGCCTGTGGGCTCGGCCCGCCGGCGTGAAGCTCGGCGACCGGGTGCGGTGGACTCACCCCGAGGTCGTCGATCAAGCCTTGGCCAAGGGCAAGGGCGTGGTGCTGCTGTCGCCACACCAGGGTTGCTTCGAGATTTGTGCCCAGGCTTACGCCGAACGCTTTGGTGCCCAGCAGCCCATCACGGCGCTGTACCGCCCGGCCAAGCAAGCCTGGCTCGCCAGTATCCTGGAGCACGCGCGCAACCGTGAGCACCTGCACACGGCCCCGGCCACGCTCACCGGCGTGCGGCAACTGCTGCGGGCGCTGAAGAGCGGCCAGACCCTGGGCATGCTGCCCGACCAGGTGCCGCCGGAGGGCCTGGGCGTGTGGGCCCCGTTTTTTGGAAAGCCCGCCTACACCATGACCATGGTCACCAAACTGGCCTACCAGACCGGGGCGAGCCTGGTGTGGCTGCGGGGTGAGCGGCTTGGATTCTGGCAACGCCACAAAGTGGGCGCTGACTTCATTGTTCACGCCCAAGCCCCTGGTCCCGCTTTGGTCGAGGCCGTGCGCCTGGGCGATCCCGCCCAATCCGCCATCGCGCTGAACCGTGAAATGGAAGCCATGATCATGCAGTGCCCCCAGCAATACCTTTGGGGCTACAACCGCTACAAGCAACCCAAGGCCGACATGCTGACCAGCCCGCCCTGCAAGGACGCCCCTTGAAGGTCCTGGGTGTTCGCCTGGCCCTGGGCCTGCTGTGGCTGCTGTCGTGGTTGCCTTTGCCATTGCTGGCCGCGCTGGGCCGCGGGCTGGGCGCCGTGCTGTACCCCCTGGCGGGCTCGCGCCGCAAGATCGCGCTGCGCAACCTGGAGCTGTGCTTCCCCCAGATGCCCGAGGCCGAGCGACGCGCGCTGGTCAAGGAGCACTTCGGCTGGCTGGCGCGCAGCCTGCTGGAGCGCGCATTGTTCTGGTACGCCCCCGCTGAGCGCCTCAAACGCCTGATCCAGGTGGAGGGCGACATTGAACTGGCCGAGCGCGAGTACCAAACCACCGGCCGCGCGACCATGTGGCTGTGCCCGCATTTCGTGGGGCTGGACGTGGCGGGCGCCTCGATCCTGCTGCAGCAGCAACGCCCAGGGGCGTCGATTTACCAAAAGCAGAGCAACCCGGTGATCGACGAGGCGATGAAGCGCGGCCGCCTGCGCTTTGGCGACGCCGAGATTTTTCCGCGCAGTGATTCGGTCAAGCCGCTGTTCAGGGCGATCAAGGCGGGGCGGGGGTTTTTCAACCTGCCAGACATGGACTTTGGGGCCAAGGACGCGGCCTTTGTGCCGTTTTTCGGCGTGCCGGCGGCCACCTTGCTGGCACCTTCGCGCATGGCGCGCATGCTGAACATGGTGGTGCAGCCGGTGATTGCCGAGACGCTGCCGGGCGGGCAAGGCTGGCGCATCCATTTTTTACCGCCGATCAAAGACTTTCCCACGGCGGATGCCGAGGCAGACACAGCGCGGTTGAACCGGATCATCGAAGCGGAGATTTTGAAAAGGCCGGCTCAGTATTTGTGGGTGCATAAGCGGTTCAAGACAAGGCCGCCTGGGGAGCCTGGCGTTTATTGATCGCTTTATCGGGGAGCACGGGGCGAGGGCTGGGCGGGTATCCGTCAGGGCTTCGTGTTGGTGGTCCCGCTGGTCGCGGGACTGCCTTGCGGTGCTCGCAGCGAGGTGGTGTCGCCGAAACTCTCTTCGCGCCTTCCAGGCGCTGCGTTCAAACATCGGCGACAAGTCAGTTGACGATGCGCGCTTCGCGCGCCCACCTCGCCGCTGCGCTCCTCGGCACCAACAAGGCGCCCTGCCGGACACCCACCCAGCCCTTGTTTCGCCCCGCTGGTGGCCTGCCACGGCCGCATTTCGTGCTGCGCCGCCAGCGGGGTGGATCAGGGATTCGGCGGAGGCGGGCGGGGCGACTTCGGGGGCGTCGAGGCGCACAGGCCACGGCGGGTTGCCCCTCGCACCGCGAGGGGTCGGCGAGGACTGTCTGAGCGGGCCGCAGGCCAGCGAGTTCCGCAGCCGCCCGCCGTGGCCGAGCACCGAGAGCAGTCCGCCGCGCAGCGGTGGACTGCCCCCATAGGAGCCCCGCCTGCCTCCGCCGAATCCCCCACCCCGCGCTGCCCCAAAAAAGCACAAACCACTCAAGTCCAACCTCAAATCAACCGATACACGCAATAGCTGAAAGTTTGCCCTCGGAGACAAAAATGAGTTCCTGGATCACGTTGTTGCGTGGATTTTCAATCCGCGCCCGTCTGCTCGCCTGCATGGCCCTGGTCGTGGTGATCGGCCTCATCGTGGGGGCCGGCTCCACCTGGCAACTGTCACAACTGCGCGGCGAATTCGACGCCTTTGCCACGCAAGAATTTTCAGCCACCCAGCGCATGAGCACCCTGGCATTGCAATTGGGCCAACTGCGTGGATTCGAGAAGTCGGCCATCATCAACACGGGCGATTCGGTGTCCGCCTCGACCCACATCAAGGCCTGGCAAACCTCGCTGGTCAGCACCCTGAAAGCCACGCAAGACCTGGCCCAGGTGGCCCCCAACGCCACCATCGCCGAGCAGGTCAAGTCGGTGGAAGCCAAGCTGCAGAGCTACGGCAAAGGCCTGGCCCCCACGCTGGAGCTGATCAACTCGTCGGCCATCACCTCGCCCGCCGAGGCCTTCCAGTCCAGTGAACCGCAACGCGCCGAAGGCGACACAATCGATGCCATCGTGGCCAAGCTCAACGTTGACATCGAAAAGCTGGCCCAGGCCCGCCGCGCCAAGGTCAGCCACAGCGCCAACAACGCCATCATCTCGCTGTGGGCCCTGCTGCTGTCGCCCGGCATCATCTTCCTGCCGCTGATGGGCCTGACCATCGCCTCCGTCACGGGCCCACTCAAGCGCGCCGAAGCCCACACCCAGGCCATCGCGCATGGCGACCTGACGCAAGAGATCAACCCGCGCGGCCACGACGAGATCGCCCGCCTGATGACGTGCATGAAGGACATGCAGACATCGCTGCGCACCATGGTGGCCTCCGTGCGCCAGTCTTCGCAGAACATGCTGGTGGCCAGCACCGAAATTGCCGCCGGCAACCAGGATCTGTCCGACCGTACCGAGCAGGCCGCTTCCAATCTGCAGCAAACGGCCTCGTCGATGGACCAGCTCAGCACCACCGTGGCGCAATCGGCCCAGTCGGCCAATGTGGCCAACACCCTGGCCGACACGGCCTGCCAGCGCGCAGAGCAAGGCGGCCTGGTGGTCGACAGCGTGGTGCTGCAGATGGCCGACATCAGCAAGGCTTCGCAGCAGATCAGCGACATCATCGGCGTGATCGATGGCATCGCTTTCCAGACCAACATCCTGGCGCTGAACGCGGCCGTGGAAGCGGCCCGTGCTGGCGAGCAAGGCCGGGGCTTTGCCGTGGTGGCCA
Source organism: Aquabacterium sp. CECT 9606 (assembly GCF_918741295.1). Taxonomy (GTDB): domain Bacteria; phylum Pseudomonadota; class Gammaproteobacteria; order Burkholderiales; family Burkholderiaceae_C; genus Aquabacterium. Next base: position 182,210 of record NZ_CAKKNB010000002.1, on the reverse strand, counting down.
GCGAGGTGCGGCTGCTGGCCAAGCGCAGCGCCGACGCGGCCAAGGAGATCAAAGGCCTGATTGGCCAGTCGGCAGAGCGCGTGGAGGTGGGGTCCAGGCGCGTGAAGGATGCCGGCAACGTCATGGCCGAGATCGTGGACGCCATACGCCGCGTCACGCAGGCCATGGGCGAGATCGCCGACGCGACGCAGCAGCAGTCTCTGGGCATCAGCCACGTGGGCGAATCGGTGAGCCAGCTGGACCAGATGACGCAACAGAACGCCGCGTTGGTGGAGCAATCAGCCGCCGCCGCCGACAGCCTGCGCCAGCAAGCCCAGGGCCTGAACGACGCCGTGGCACGCTTCCAGGTGGACATTCGACCCGCCTGACGCGCACGACGCCCGGCCGGGCGGATAATCGCGGCCATGAAGCTGCGCTTTACCAAAATGCACGGCGCGGGCAACGATTTCATCGTGCTCGACGCCACCCGGGGGCCATTGCCACTGAGCGAGGCCCAATACCGCTTCCTGGCCGACCGCCGTTTCGGCATCGGAGCCGACCAGATCCTCATCGTCGAGCCCGGCTCAGCCGAGCAGAACACCGACTTCACCTACCGCATCATCAACGCGGATGGCGGTGAGGTCGAGCAATGCGGCAATGGCGCCCGCTGCTTCGCGCGCTATGTGCACGACCACCAGCTCACCCGCAAGACCAAACTGCGCGTGCAGACCATGCTGGGTGTGATCGAACCACAGTTGCAAGACGACGGCCGCGTCACCGTGGACATGGGCCAGCCCATCCTGGAGCCTGCCCAGGTGCCCTTCAACAGCGCCGGCCTCACGCCCAAGCTGGTCAACGGCTGCGAGCTGTGGCCCCTGCCCCTGGCCGACTACCCGGTCGACGTGGCCGTGGTGTCCATGGGCAACCCGCACTCGGTGCTGCGCGTGGACGATGTCGACCACGCGCCCGTGGGCGAGATCGGCCCGCAGATCGAAAGCCATGAACGCTTTCCCAAGCGCGTCAACGCCGGCTTCATGCAGTTGGTGGGCCGCGCGCACATCAAGCTGCGCGTGTTCGAGCGCGGATCAGGTGAGACCCTGGCCTGCGGCTCGGGCGCCTGCGCCGCCGTGGTCGCGGGCATCCGCCTGGGCTGGCTGGACGCCACCGTGGACGTTGAAACGCGTGGTGGCCTGCTCACCATCCACTGGGCTGGCGTGGGCCACCCGGTGATGATGACCGGCCCGGCCGCCACCGTGTTCGACGGCGAAATCGACGTGCCCGCGCTTTGAAAAATCAAGCGCCGCCCCAAACCCAACCACACGCCACCATGACGACACCCCTGCAAGGCATCACCGAAGACGACATCGCCAACTACCTGGTCAACACGCCCGGCTTCTTCGAGCGCCACGCCCAGCTGCTGTCCAGCGTGCAACTGACCAGCCCGCACGGCCTGCGCGCGGTCTCGCTGCAAGAGCGCCAGATGGAAATGCTGCGCGACAAGAACAAGGGCCTGGAGCGCCGGATCATGGAGATGATCCGCCACAGCCAGGAGAACGAGGCCATCGCCCAGCGCCTGCACCATTGGGTGCGCTCGGTGCTGATGACGCACGACGACGCGGCCCTGCCCGACGTCATGCTGACCGAGCTGCAACGCGAGTTCCTGATCCCGCAAGCCGCCGTGCGCGTGTGGGATACGCCCACCCTCCCGGTGCGCGAAGCCCTGCGCGAGCTGCCCGCCGCCCAGGCTGTGAGTGACGACGTGCGCAGTTTCGCGGCCAGTCTGAGCCTGCCCTACTGCGGCGTCAACGCCGGCTTTGAAGCGGCCAAGTGGATGCAGGACGCCAGCACCATCACCTCGCTCGCGATGATCCCGCTGCACCACCTGGGCCAGACCTACGGCCTGCTGGTGCTGGGCTCGCCCGACCCGACCCGCTACACGGCCGACATGGGCGTGGACTTTCTGCAGCAGGTCGGCGAAACCGCCAGCGCCGCCCTGGCACGCTTGCTGGGACCAGCATGAACGCCGCCCACGATGCGCTGGAGCGCTTGCGCGAAGGCAACCGCCGTTTCGTGGCCAGCATCCAGTCGGGTCAGACCTTGCTGGGCCCCACCAAGCCCATCGAGCTGGGCCAGCCGCAAAATCCCTTCGCCATCATTTTGGGTTGCTCCGACGCCCGCGTGCCTGCCGAACTGGTGTTCGACCAGGGCCTGGGCGATCTGTTCGTGATCCGCGTCGCCGGCAATGTGGTGGCGCCTTCGCAAGTGGGCAGCGTCGAGTTCGCGGCCTCGCGCTTCGGCACGCCGCTGGTGGTGGTGCTGGGGCATTCGGGTTGTGGTGCCATCGTGGCCACCATCGAAGAGCTGCAGTCGCCCTCTGGCAGCGCCTCCTCGCGCAACATCCACTCCATTGTCAACCGCGTGAGGCCCTCGGTCGAAGGCCTGCTGGCCACCGAGCTGCGCCACGACATGCACCAGCTGGTACACCACGCCGTGCGCGCCAATGTGCGCGCCTCGGTCAACCAGTTGCGCCATGGCTCGGAGCTGCTGGAGCAACTGATCCAGCAAGGCAAGCTGACCGTGGTGGGCGCCGAGTACTCGCTCGATACCGGCGCGGTCGAGTTCCTGGACCTGCCTGGCGCCTAAGCCCGCTTCGGCTCAAACCGCCAGCTTGAACACCGACACCGTCTGGGCCAGGCTGGCCGCTTGATGGCGCAGGCTTTCCGACGCGGCGGCTGACTCTTCCACCAAGGCGGCGTTTTGCTGCGTCACCTGGTCCAGCTGGTTGACCGCATCGCCGATCTGGCCAATGCCGGTGCTTTGCTCGATGCTCGCGCTGGTGATCTCGCCGATCAGGTCGGTCACCCGCTTGACCTGCTTGACCACGTCGTCCATGGTCGAGCCCGCCGTGCCGACCAGGCGCGTGCCGTTCTCGACCTTTTCCACGCTTTCGCCGATCAGGGTCTTGATCTCCTTGGCAGCCTGCGCGCTGCGCTGTGCCAGGCTGCGGACTTCGCTGGCCACCACGGCGAAGCCGCGGCCTTGTTCACCCGCCCGCGCCGCTTCCACGGCCGCATTCAGCGCCAGGATGTTGGTCTGGAAAGCGATGCCATCGATCACGCCGATGATGTCGGCCACCTTGCGCGAGCTGGCCGTGATGTCTTCCATCGTGGCCACGACCTGGCCCACCACCGTGCCCCCATCCACGGCCACGGCCGAGGCGCTGCTGGCCAGTTGCGACGCCTGGCGCGCCGTGTCGGCGTTCTGCTTGATGGTGGCGGTGAGCTGCTCCATCGACGCGGCCGTTTGCTGCAGGTTGCTGGCTTGTTCTTCGGTGCGTTGCGAGAGGTCGGCATTGCCCATGGCGATCTCGGCCGAACCCGTGGCGATCGAATCAGAGCTGGCCCGCACCGCGTGCACGATGCCATGCAGGGACGCGACCATGCGCTGCATGGACTGCATCAACTGACCGATCTCGTCTGAAGAGTCTGCCCGGACATCGACGCTCAGGTCACCATTGGCGATGGCTTCGGCCGCGGACTGGGCGCGGCGCACCGGCACCACGATGGAGCGGGTCAAGGCCCAGGCCAATCCGCAGCCCACCACCAAGGCCAGCACCGTGCCGATGGTCAGGGCCGTGATGCCCTCCATCGCCGCCTGGTCGGCTTCGTCCTTGGTGCGCTGCATGGCCTTGTTCTGGAAGTCGGCCAGGCGTTCGACCGATTCCAGGTAGCTCTGCGCCGCCGGGAAGACCTTGGCCAGCACCTCCGCGCCCACGTCCTCGCCGGCCTCCTTGCGCTTGAGCAAGGCGTTGCGTTCGGCCTGGAAGGCATTGCGCTGCTCGGAGATGTCCTTGATCAACTGCTTTTGCTCGGCAGATCTGGCCAGTTCGTCAATGCGCTTGATGCGGGCCGTGGTGGCGGTGACAGTGGCCTTCATCTCTTGCTTGACGCGGCCGACCACCGTTGGATCAGTGGCGAAGAACAGCACCCAGGTGCGGGCCGCGTTCGATTCGATGGCGCTCGTCCAGCGCTGGGTCAGGACCAGCAGTTCGGCATCGTCGCTGCCCAGGCGGTCGGCAATGGCGCGAACGGCCCTGATGCGCTCGATGCCCACGCCAGCGGCAATCAGGCTGAGCAGGATCAGCACGGCAAAGCCCAGGGTCAGGCGTTTGCCGAGGTTCAGGTTGGTGATGAGGTTCATGGCGGTGGCCCTTCCCGTTTGAATGATGGTGATGGAGGCGGCGCGGGCCCCTCACCGCAGTGCTATCGGCAAAGCCGTGGCGCTACTTGAGGGCCCGGTGTGACAATGGGCCATGACGCCTTCGCCCCCCGACCTGGTCACCCGCCACCTGGAGCACCTGCGCGTGCAGCGCCGCCTGGCCGAGCGCACGCTGGCCATGTACCAGGACGCCTTCAAGCAGCTGGATGCCTTTTGCGCGAAAGAGAAGCTGGCGCTGCCCGCCGTCAAACCTCACCATGTGCGCGGCTGGGCGGCCCGGCTGCACGCCGCGGGTCTGGGCCCCCGCAGCATCGCGATCACCTTGTCGGCCTGGCGGGGCTTGTTCCGCTGGATGGGGCGCGAAGGCCTGGCCACCATCAACCCGGTGGAAGGCGTGCGCGCGCCCAAAGGCGCCAAGCCCCTGCCCAAGGCCCTGTCGGTGGAACAGGCCGTGGCGCTGTCCACCGAAGCACCGCCCAAGCCTGCGCCCCCGCGCAGCCGCGACGCACGCGAAGCGCCCTGGCTGGCCGCGCGCGACCACTGCATGGTCGAACTGCTTTACGGCAGCGGCCTGCGCAGCGCAGAGTTGCTGGGGCTGGACGTGAGCGCCGGCCCGCAGGCCCAAGGCTGGCTGGACCGCGATGGCGCCGAAGCGCATGTGCTGGGCAAAGGCAGCAAGCGCCGCACCGTGCCCGTGGGCAGCGCGGCCTTGAAGGCCCTGGACGCCTGGCTGGACCTGCGCGCCGCCTTGGCCGCACCCGGTGAGGCGGCCCTGTTCGTGAGCCGCCTGGGCCACCGCCTGACCGCTGTGCAATTGCGCAACCGCCTCAAACAGATGGCCATCGACGCGGGCCTGCCCACCCACGTGCACCCGCACATGCTGCGCCACAGCTTTGCCAGCCACCTGCTGCAATCCAGCGGCGACCTGCGGGCCGTTCAGGAGCTGCTCGGCCACGCCCACATCACCACCACCCAGGTCTACACCAAGCTGGATTTCCAGCACCTGGCCAAGGTGTACGACGCCGCGCACCCCCGGGCCAAGCGCAAGGACTGAAGTACCGCCTTCGCGAAGAGGCGGACAATCGCGCCTTTCAGCACCGTCAGCCCCCATGAAAACCATCACCCTGCGCGCAGGCAAGGAACGCTCGCTCCAACGCCGCCACCCCTGGGTGTTCCAAGGCAGCATCGCCAAAGGCGGCGGCGACCCCGGCGAGACCGTGCGCGTGCAATCGCACGATGGCCAGTTCCTGGCCTGGGGCTCGTTCAGCCCGACCTCGCAGATCCGCGTGCGCGCCTGGAGTTTTGACGAGGCCGAGCGCATTGACGCCGCCTTCTTCCAGCGCCGCATTGCCCAGGCCGTGGCCTTGCGCCCGCGCCTGGCCATCCACAGCGACGCCATGCGCCTGATCCACGGCGAGGCCGACGGTCTGCCCGGCCTGGTGGTGGACCGCTACGCCCACCTGCTGAGCGCCCAGTTTTTGAGCGTGGGCGTGGAGCGCTGGCGCGACGTGATCGCCGACGCCCTGCTGCAAGCCACCGGTTGCCAACACCTGTACGAACGCTCCGACGTGGGCGTGCGCGAACTGGAAGGCCTGCCCCAACGCACCGGCTGGCTGCGCCACCCCGAGGGCGATCCCCTGGTCACCGAATTGGCCATCCGCGAGCACGACTTGCGCCTGAGCCTGGACGTGGCCGAGGGCCACAAAACCGGCTACTACCTGGACCAGCGCGACAACCGCAAGCTGTTCGCCGATCTGGTCCGCCAGTTGAACGCCCAGCGCGTGCTCAACTGCTACAGCTACACCGGCGGCTTCAGCGTGGCGGCCTTGATGGGCGGCGCCACCGAGGTCATCAGCGTGGACTCGTCCGGCCCTGCGCTTGAGCGGGCCAAGGCCCACGTGGCCCTCAACGGCTTTGATGCCAGCTTGCACACCGCCCTGGACGCCGACGTGAACGCCACCCTGCGCCGCCTCATCACCGAAGGCCAGCAGTTCGACGCCATCGTGCTGGACCCGCCCAAGTTCGCGCCCACCGCCGCGCATGCGGAACGTGCCGCGCGGGCCTACAAGGACATCAACCGCCTGGCCTTCCGGCTGCTGTCGCCGGGCGGCGCATTGCTGACCTTCTCGTGCTCGGGCGGCATCAGCGCCGACCTGTTCCACAAGATCGTGGCTGGTGCGGGGCTGGACGCGGGCGTGGACGGCTACATCGTCAAGCGCCTGGAGGCCTCGCCCGACCACCCCACCACCGTTACCTTCCCGGAAGGCGAATACCTCAAGGGCCTCGTGATATTGCGCCGTTGAATAACCCCGGTTTTCGTCGGGACATGTGGAAGTGCGGACATCAGCATTGGTATTGGCGGACATAATTTGTAACGCCAATGAACAACCAATGGAAGTAGTCGCATGAGTTCCAAGCCCACGATCTGGGATTTCCGCCGAGGCATCGCCACGGCCCGTGTCCTGACCCAGCTGGGCTATGAACGCGGCGTCAGCGTGGACGCCATGCTGCGCCACACCGGCATCACCCGGGCCCAGCTGGACGACCCCAAGGCCGAGATCGAGGCGCTGCAGGAAGTCCAACTGATCCGCAACCTCAGCACCGAGCTGAACCACGCCTCCGAGCTGGGCATCCATGCCGGTTGCCGTTACCACGTCACCACCTATGGCCTGTGGGGCTACGCGGTCATGAGCAGCTCCACGCTGGGCAACGCCGTGTCGATGGCCTCGCGCATGCTGAACCTGACCTTCTCGCTCACCACCAACGTGGTCGAGCGCCAGGGCGACGTCATCACCTCCACCTTTCAGACCGACCACCTGCCGCCCGATGTGCGCCAGTTCATCATCGACCGGGACCGAGCCGCTGTGGTCACCTTGCAGCGCGAGATCCTGGGCGCCCCGATCCCGTACCGCGAGGTGCAGATGAAGTGCCCCGAGCCCGCGCCCGAGGTGGTGGCCGCCTACACCGCGCTGTTCGGTGTGCGCCCCAGCTTCAACATGCCGCACGAGCGCAACATTTTTGACGCCAGCCTGATGGACCTGCCCTTGCCGCAGGCCGATCCGCACACCGCCCAGCTCTGCGAGCAGATGTGCCGCAACCTGATGGAAAGCCGCCATGCCCGCACCGGGGTGGCCGCCAATGTGCGCGACCGCCTGCTGCGCACCCCCGGCCACATCCCCGACATGGAAAAAGTGGCCGAGGAAATGAACATGACCTCGCGCACCCTGCGCCGCCACCTCACGGCCGAAGGCGCCACCTTCCGCGGCCTGCTGGAAGAGGTGCGCCGCACCCTGACCGAAGAGCTGATGGCCACCGCCAGCCTGACGCACAGCGAGATCGCCGAGCGCCTGGGTTATGCCGATGTCACCACCTTCATCGAGGCTTTCCGCCGCTGGAAGGGCATGGCGCCCAGCGAATACCGCCGCAGCCAGGGCCTGACCCCGCCCACCACACGGCTGGCCCGCGCCCGCCTGAGCATCAAGAATACTGTGGCCTGAAGGCGGCGCATTTCCCCTTTCACGATGCGGCGGGCAGGCATAGACTGCACCGTGAAAGGTGCCTCCCGCCATGACGATCGAATCCCCCCTGCGCAATCTGAACATCGACCTGCCCGCTTGCCCCAGCACCCTGGTCAAGCTGTCGCTGTTGATGGCCGAAGAAGATTGCACCACCGAGCAACTGGCCGAGGTCATTGAAAACGACATGGCCTTGTCCTCGGCCGTGGTGCGCACCGTCAACTCGGCGCTGTTCGGCCTGCTCAAACGCGTCGACACCGTGCACGAGGGCATCCGCTACCTGGGCATGGCCCAAGTCGCCGGCCTGACGTACGAGATTGGTCTTCGCGGCGCGTTCCCGCCCGGCCCGCTGCTGCAGGCGATCTGGGACCGCGCTGGCATCCGTGGCCTGGCCATGGGCAGCATCGCCCGCCAGCTGGATGTGGATCAATGGCTGGCCCACACCATCGGCCTGTTCGCCGAAAGCGGGCGCGCCGTTCTGATCGCCTACGACCACCAACGCTACACGGCGCTGGACAGCAAGAGCGCCAACGAAGAACAACTGGCCGAGGCCGAGATCGCCGCCTTTGGCGTCAGCCATTCGGCCCTGGGCGCCGCCCTGTGCCAATCGTGGGGCCTGTCCCGCGAGGTGGCCGATGGGGTGCGTGGCCGCCTGCAAAGCCCGGCCTCCTGGGCCAATGAGCGGCCCCAAGTGCAGCGCCTGCTGACCATCGGCGCCGCCGTGGACGGCCTGCTGCTGGATCCGGTCTCCGCCGCCGAGCCGGCCGCCATGTGGCAAAAGCTGGAGCCGCTGACCCAACAGATCGGCATGAACTTCCAGGCTTTCCAGATGGCCACCGTGCGGGTGTGTGAACGACTCAACACCGCGCGTCAAAAAGCCTGAAGCTGCGGCCCGCATCGCTCAAGTCGCCGGCATGCCGGACGATAAACAGACGATGCTGCTCTTGCCGGACCCTTTGCGGGTCACCCCTGACGACCCCCAACTCAAGCGCCTGATCGAAGCCGAACGGGTGCGGATGCTGTTCGGCGCCGCTTTGCCGGTGGAGCTGGTCAGCAGCGTTTTTTCCGTGGCCCTGGCCGCGCTGATTGGCGCGCAGGTGGGCTGGCGGCGCGCCGTGATCTGGGCCGTGGTGTGCCTGTGCGTGACCGGTGTACGCCTGTGCATCTACCGGGCCTACCTGCGATCGCAGCACCGCGCCCATCCCCACTGGCTTGGCAAGATGATGCTCATGTCCGGCCTGCTGGGGGGCACCTGGGGGCTGGGCAGCGCCTGGTTGCTGCCGGTCAACGATTTGAACGTGTCCGCCGTCATCGTGGGATCGCTGATTGGCGCCAGTGCCATCTGCACCTTCGCGCTGCAGGCCGATCCCCGCCCCAACCGCATCCTCAACATCAGCATGCTGATGCCCAGTGCTGTGATGCTGTTCACCCGCCAGGATGCCTATGGCCTGTTCGGCGGCTGCGGCCTGTTGACGCTGATGGGCATCATGCTGCTGGAAGGCGAACGCTCGGCCCGGCGCATCACCGAACTGCTGTGGCTGCGCTTCACCACCGACCGCATCGCGCAAGAGCGTGCCGAAGCGCTCAAGCTCGCGCAGCGCCACAGCGCCGTCAAGGACCAGTTCCTGGCCACCATGAGCCACGAGATGCGCACACCGCTGCACGGCATCCTGGGCCTGGCGCGGCTCGTGGGCCAAAAGCTGCCACCGCGCCCGGGCGTGCTGAATGAATCGCGCGAACACCTGGCCCTGATCGAGCGCTCGGGCGAGCACCTGCTGGGCATCATCAGCGATGTGCTGGATTTTTCGCGCATCGAGGCTGGCAAGCTGCAGATCGACCAGGCGCCCTTCGACCTGCACGCGGTGGTGGACGATGTGCTGTCGCTGCTGGCCGTCACCGCCGCTGAAAAGGGCCTGCCCTTGACGCGCGATGTGCAACTGCCCTCGCCCTGCATGGTGTTTGGCGACGCGGCGCGCTTGCGCCAGGTGCTGCACAACCTGGTGGGCAACGCCATCAAGTTCACCGACCTGGGCCACGTGCGCGTGACCGTGCAACGCCACCATTGCGATGACGATGGCCCCGACAGCGCCTGCGCCAAGCGCGTGGTGTTCCGGGTGGAAGACACCGGCATCGGCATCTCGCCCGACCAGCAAACCATGGTGTTCGACGCCTTCCACCAGGCCGATGGCAGCTTTGTGCGCCGCCACCGCGGCACCGGTTTGGGCTTGACGATCTCGCGCGAGATTGCCCGTGCCATGAACGGCGACATCCTGTGCGAAAGCACGGCCGGCCAGGGCTCGGTGTTCACCTTGAACGTGCCGCTACCGCGCGTCACCAACAGCGAACCCACCCGCTTCCTGGCCACGCGCCCTTCGCCCCTGATGAGCGAATTGGGCTTCAGCGGCCACGTGCTGCTGGCCGAGGACAACCCGGTCAACGCCCTGGTCGCCCAAGCCATCCTCACCAAGCTGGGCCTGCAGGTCACGCACGTGGAAGATGGTCAGCAGGCGCTGGCCGCCTTGAGTGCGCCGCACCACGGCATCGACCTGGTCCTGATGGATTGCCAGATGCCCGTGCTGGATGGCATCGAGGCCACGCGGCGGCTGCGCTGCATGGAGCAGGAGCAGGGCCGCCCCAGCCTGCCCGTGATCGCGCTGACCGCCAATGTGATGAGCCAGGACCGCGACCGTTGCCGGGCCGCCGGGATGGACGACCACCTGGCCAAGCCCTTCACTCAGGAAGACCTGAGCGCCATGCTCAAGGCCCACCTGCACACCGAGCGTCAGCCTTCGGTCACGGCTTGACCACTCACTGCTTGACGGCTTCGACCTGGATGACCAGGTGGATGTCGTTGGGGATGCCCGGCAGCCCATAGGTCATGCCGAAATCGCTGCGCTGGATGGTGGTGTCGAAGTCGCCACCGCACACCTCACGCTTGAGCATCGGGTTCTGGTAGCAGTTGAAGTTGTGGGCCTTCAAGGTCACGGTCTGGGGCTTGCCCAGCAATGTCAAGGTGCCCACCACGGCCGTGACTTTCTCACCTTCGAACACCAGCTTGTCACTGACGAACGTGGCCTTGGGGAAAGCTTCGACGTTGAAGAAATCCTTGCTCTTGAGGTGGCGGTCAAACGGGGCCGTGCCCGTGTTGATCGAGTCGGTGTCCAAGGTGACATCGACCTTGCCGGTCTTGGCGGCCTTGTCCAGCGAGATGCTGCCCGATTTCTTGTCGAAGCGGCCACGGTTGGTCGAGGTGCCGAAGTGCTGGGCCTCGAAGGTGACGAAGGTGTGCGTCGGGTCGATGGCGTAGGTGGCCGGTTCAGCGTGAACGGCGGCGGCAGCCAAAGCGGCCGTGGCGGCCAGCAGGGTCAGGGAAAGCTTCTTCATGGTCGGGTTCCTCAGGGTGAATGAAAGGGATCAAAGCGCGGGAACGCCTTGCAGAACGAGTTTGAACTTGACTTGCACGTCGTTGGCCACGACCGACGGGTCGGCCCAGTCGCCATCGCCGATCTTGAAGTCCAGGCGCTTGATGCCAAAGGTGCCCGTGGCCGTGGTCAGCGCCCCGGCCTGGGTCAGTTGCACGGGCACCACCAGATCCTTCGCGGTGCCTTTGATGGCCAGCTTGCCGGCCACTTCAAAGCGCCCGCCGCCCAGGGCCTTGATGGCGCTGGACTGGAAGGTGGCCTTGGGGAACTTGGCCGTGTTGAACCACTCGGGTTTGACCAGCTCGGCGTCGGAGTCGGCGTTCACGGCCACGCTGCCCAGCTCGATCTGGAAGGCGATCTTGCTGGCGGGCAAGGCCTTGGGATCAAACGCCACCTGGGCGGCGAAGCGCTTGAAGCGGCCATCCAGCGGCACGCCCAGCTGCTTGGCCACGAAGGTGATCTCGCTTTGGGCGGGCAGCAAGGTCTGATCGGCGCGGGCCAGTTGAGGCACGGCGATGGTGGCCAGGGCCACGGTGGCCAAGGCAGAGGCAAACAATCGTTTCATGTCAAAAGATCCTTGGGGTGAAAGTGGATCAGCGGCCGGGACGCATGCGCAGCAGCAGGCCATCGCGGTCGATGAAGTGGTGCTTGAGGGCGGCCGCCACGTGCAGGCCCACCAGGCCGATCAGGGCAAAGGCCGAAATCTGGTGCCAGGGCTTGATGGCTTCGGCCAGGGCTTTGTCCACCGGCACAAAATCAGGCAAGGGCAACACGCCAAACCACACGATGGGGTAGCCGTGCGCCGAGCTGTAAGCCCAGCCAATCAAGGGCACCGCGAAAAACAGCACATACATCAGCCAATGGGTGCCGTGGTACGCCAGCTTTTGCCAGCCCGGCATGGCACGCTCGATGCTGGCCGGCAGCGCGGGCGGTCGGTGCGTCAAGCGCCACAGCAAGCGCACCGCCGACAGCACCAGGATGGACACGCCCGCCCACTTGTGCCAGTTGATCAGCTTGAGCTTGGTGGGCGACATGCCCAGCCCCGTCATGTACAGCCCCACGCCGAAAGCCGTGAGGATGGCCACGGCCAGCAACCAGTGCAGGGTGATGGCAAAGCCGGTGTAGCGTCCCTTCGCGTTCATGTTCTGAGCCTTTGGCAGATAAGAGGCAATGGCCACAGCTTACCGCGTAGGTAATCGCCGGGGTTGAACCCGGTTAACGCCCTAATTCAAGAAATTTGAATCCTCACTTTGCTCTTAAGCTGGCCCGATTGCTGCCGAAACACATGACATACAACATGTAACCCCCCATGAGATCACCTGCACTCAAGTGGCTCTTCATCGCGGCGTTCGGCGCAGACCCCAAGCAACGCTTGCGGATCAAGCGCTCCCTCATGGCCGCCACGGTTTACCTCCTGTGCATCGGCCTGCAGATCTACGCCTATTACGTGGGCTACATGCAGCTGGACGACGCCAAAGTGCTGTCGGCCGCCTGCATCGGCAACATCGTGTTCTGGTACGCGGTGCTGCGCTCGGGCGTCAACCTCCGGTTCAAGGACCCTTCGCTCACCTTGCCGCAGATCTTGTCTTCCTTGACGATCATCGTCGGGGCGTATGCGCTGACCGGGCCCGTGCACGGCTCCACCATGATGTTGCTGGCCCTGGTGCTGGTGTTCGGCATCTTCAACCTCAAGGCGAAGGGCGCCATGATTGCGGGGGCCTACACCGTGGTGATCATCGGCATCGCCATGGCCATCAAGATCCAGATCGATCCCGTCCACTACCCCTTCAAGCTGGAGTTCGCCCACTTCTGGATGACCGTGGCCATCGTGCCCACCATCTCGTCGCTGGCGGTGCAACTGAGCAACATGCGCGAGAAGCTGAAAGCGCAAAAGAACGAGCTGGCCGAGGCCCTGACCCGCATCCAGGTGCTGGCCACCCGCGATGAGCTGACCGGCCTGGTCAACCGCCGCCACATGCTGGACGTGCTGGGCCAACACCAAAAGCGCCTGGAGCGCTCTGGCCACCACCGCTTCTGCCTGGCCATCCTGGACATCGACCACTTCAAGCGCGTCAACGACACCTATGGCCATGGTGTGGGCGACGAGGTGCTGCGCCACTTCGCCGAAGAAGCGCAGAAAGTGATGCGCGACACCGACGTGCTGGCCCGCTGGGGTGGTGAAGAATTCCTGCTGCTGCTCAACGACACCTCGCCCGCGCTGGCCAACATCGGCCTGGAGCGCATCCGCACCCACCTGGCCAGCGTGACCATGGCGCCCAGCCAGCCAGGCCTGGCCCCGACCTTTTCGGCGGGCCTGACCGGCTATTGCGACAACGAGCGGCTGGACGTGTGCATCGAGCGGGCGGACAAGGCGCTCTACAAGGCCAAGCGCGACGGCCGCAACCGCACCGTCATCCAGGCCAGCCCTGTCGAGCTGCAAGACATCCAGGCCGCCAAGGAAGCGCTCGCGCAGCCCAGCGCTTCCGGCACCATGAGCTGAACGGGGCGCGCCGACCCACCCATCCATGCACCCCGCCCTGAAACGCATCGGTGACCTGATCCTGGGCACCGAACGCAAGGTCCGCATGCGCGTGACCTTGGCGATGATCGCCTTCTATGGCTACAGCATCAGCTCCTTGCTGCTGCTGTTCGCCATCGACATCGGCCTGGTCGAGCGCCAGCAAGGCCTGTGGCTGATGACCTACATCTGGGTCGGCATGGGCACCTTCTACCTGCTGGTACGCACCGACTGGTCCTCGCGGCTGGGCAACCCGGGCATGGACCTGCCGCAATGCCTGTACGCCACCGTGGCCATCCTGTGGGCCTACATGATCGCCGGCGAAGTGCGCAGCTCGGTGCTGATGCTGGTGGCCTTGGTGCTGGTGTTCGGCATGTTCTCGCTGAAGGCCCGCGAGGTGGTGATCCTGGGGATCTTCACCGTGGCCAGCCTGGGCGTCATCATGACCATCATGACCCGGCAGAATCCCCACATTGATGCACGCCTGGAGTTCATCCGTTTCGTGCTGGCCGCCAGCACGCTGCCCGCCGTGTCGGGCGTGGCCTATTACGTCAGCCAGATGCGCGCCCGGCTCATCGAGCAGAAAGCCGAGTTGGCCCACGCCTTCGCCTTGCTGCAAGAGGTGGCCTCGCGCGATGAGCTGACCAGCCTGGTCAACCGCCGCCACATGCAGCAGCGCATCGAGGAAGAAGCCGCGCTGCAACTGCGCACCCATGAGCCTTTCTGCCTGGCCTTGATCGATCTGGACCACTTCAAACGCGTCAACGACCAGCACGGCCACGCCATGGGCGACCTGGTGCTCAAGGAGTTCGCGCAGGCCGCGCTGGAAGTCCTGCGCCAGACCGACGTGCTGGCCCGCTGGGGCGGCGAGGAGTTCCTGCTGCTCTTGCCCAACGAACACCCGGGAGATGCCCAGGCGGCCTTGTTGCGCGTGGCCACCTGCCTGAAGCGCCACCAGAACGGCCCCCGGGCCAGTGGCCTGCCCGTGACCTTCTCTGCCGGCCTGACGGACCACCCCAGCGGCGAGCCTCTGCACGAAACGCTGGAACGCGCCGACCAGGCCTTGTACTCCGCCAAGGCGCAGGGCCGCAACCGCACCGTGGCCCGGCTGGCCCAGACCGCCGCCACCGACCAGGCAAACTCGCTGGCCGATGCCCGACAAGTGTGAGACAGTTGGGCCTGAGCCCTGGGGTACACCACCTCCCGAGGCTCGGCTGTCAAGCCCGGTGGTGTCTGTCCCCAGATCCATGCACAGCCCTTCAGATCCTGACCCCAACGACACCGCCGTCCAGTTTCTCAGCCGTTTGGCCACCGTGGACGGCCGGGGCATGTCCGGGTGGGATCTGGTCCAGGCCCAGTTGACCGAGCTGATGGTCTTCACCAGCAGCCCTTGCGGCTTCATCGGCGACTTGGTCGATGCGGCCTCGGGCCAGTTGCAGTTGCACAGCGCCGGCCCGCTGGTCTGGCCCAACGATCCCCGCCAGGCACCCTCCACCCTGTGGGCCACCGTGCTCGACACGGGCGGCCCGGTGGTGAACAACCAGGTGGACAGCCAGACCATCAAGGGCGTGCAGAACCTGATGGCCCAACCCCTGCTTCGCGGTGGCCAGTTGATCGGCATTGTGGGGCTGGCCAATCGCCCTGGCGGTTACAGCGACCTGATCACCCGGCAACTGACGCCTGCGCTGGCGCTGTTGGCCAGCAGCGTCGCGGCCTGGCAGGCCGAGCACCGCCAGCGCGAAGCCCTCACTGCCTTGGCCATCGCCCGCGGGGCGCTGCGCAGCACCGAAGACCACTACCGCCAATTGTTCGACGCTGCGGGCGTGGGCATCGTTCGCCTGTCAGTGGGTGGCCGCTTCCTGGACGCCAACCACCGCTTCACCGAGATCACGCGCCGCACGCGCGAGCAGTTGCTGCAACTGCACCACCACGACATCACGCACCCTGACGATCTGGCCACCGACGAAGCGATGGCCGCCTCGGCGCTGGAAGGGCAGCGCCAGCGCTACAGCCTTGAGAAACGCTATGTGCGGCCCGATGGGCAAGCGGTGTGGGTGATGCTGTCGACCGCGCTGGTCCGCGATGCCCAGGGCCAGCCGCTGCACTTCGTGGCCGTGAGCGAAGACATCACCGAACGCCGCCAGTTCGAAGAGGCCATGAACTCGGCCAAGGCCGCCGAACGCGCCAACAAGGAAAAAACCGATTTCCTGTCACGCATGAGCCATGAGCTGCGCACGCCTCTGAACGCCATGCTGGGCTTCGCGCAATTGCTGCGCGTGGACCCCACCAACCCGATCAACGACATCCAGCGCAAGAAGGTCAGCCACATCGAACGCGCGGGCGCCCACCTGCTGGCCATGCTGACCGACGTGCTCGACTTGTCCCGCATCGAGGCCGGCGGCCTGCCGCTGAGCCTGGAGCCGCAGCGCCTGTCCGGCGTGCTGGAAGAGGCCGTCGCCCTGGTCAGCAACCAGGTCACCCAAAGCGATGTGCAGCTGCTGCTGACCCCGCCCGCCGAAGACCTCTTCGTCAAAGCCGACCAGGTGCGCCTGCGCCAGATTTTGGTCAACCTGATGACCAATGCCGTCAAGTACAACAAGCCCGGTGGGCGCGTCATGATCGAGGCCCAGGGTGTGCGCTCGTACGTGGTCATCACGGTCAGCGACACGGGCCGGGGCCTGAGCGAAGAGCAGCAGGCCCACCTGTTCGAGCCCTTCAACCGCCTGGGCGCCGAACGCACCTCGGTCGAGGGCACGGGCATTGGCCTGGTCATCGTCAAGCGCCTGATCGACCTGATGCGTGGCCGGCTTGAGATCAGCAGCCAGATTGGCATCGGCTCCAGCTTCCGGGTTTGGTTGCCCGCCGCTCTCAATCCCCAACCGCAAGCGGCCGATTCCATCGCGGGACGCCTGGGCGGCCGTTCGGGCTTCGGCGCTTTCGACGCGCTCAACCCCGGCACCCTGACCCTGCTGTACGCCGAGGACAACGTCGTCAACGTGGAGCTGGTGCGCCAGGTCATGCACATGCGGCCCAAGTGGCACATGGAAGTGGCGCGCAATGGCGCCGAGGCCATCCAGATGGCCCGCGCCTGCCCGCCCGACCTGCTGCTGCTGGACATGCACCTGGGCGACATGAGCGGCCTGGACGTCTCGGATGTGCTGGCACGCCGGGCCGAAACCGCAGGCATCCCGCGCGTGGGCTTGTCGGCAGACGCCATGCCCGACCAGATCGCCGCCGCGCGCGCGCGTGGTTTCCTGGATTACCTCACCAAGCCCCTGGACGTGGCACGCCTGCTGGCCCTGCTGGACAGCTACGCCAAGCAGTTGACTGCGCAAAACAACGAGGAATCAGCCGAAGAAGGCTGAGGCCGGCCGGGCGCTCACCAGGTCAGGTCGCTGAAAAAACGCCCGCCATGGAACACCAGGGGTGCGGCGCCGATGCGGCGGTTGCAATGCGCCACTTGGCTGACAAAGATGACGTGGTCACCCGCGTCATGGTGGCTGCGGTGCGCACACTCGAACACGGCCACGGCCCCAGGGATCACGGGGGCGCCCGTCAGGCCCTGGCGCCATTGCACGCCCTCGAACCGGTCGATGCCCTTGCGCGCGAAGCGCTCGGCCAATTGGCGCTGATCCGCCGCCAGCACGTTGATGGCATAGTGCGTGGCCGACAGGAAGGCCGGCAAGGACGACGATTGCCGCGCCAGGCTCCACAACACCAGTGGGGGCGACAGCGAGACCGAATTGAAGGAATTGGCCGTCAGACCCACCAGCACGCCCTCGGGGGTGCGGGCCGTGACGATGGTCACCCCGGTGGTGAACTGCCCCAGGGCTGCGCGAAACTCTTCGGGCGTGAACGGTGCGCCAGCAGAGGCGGGAGTGTCGGTGGCAGCGGGGTCTGAAGGCAGGGACATCGAATCGTTTTCCAGAACAAGGCCACAGTGTAGACCCCTGCCCAAAGCGGTGTCAGTGTGCGGGCTGGTACATCCACACGGGTCGGCCGTTTTCCAAGGTCAAACGGGCTTGCGGCGTCAAGGGCACGCCCTGCTCGTCCACCGCTTCGAACTCCAGGCTGACCAGCCAGGCACCACGCTGGAGTTCCCGGCGGGCCTTTTCAACCGCGCGTGGCATGGACTCGGGCCGCTGGAACAGGTAGACCATGTCGTAGCCCGACCAGTCGGCCGCCCACATGTCCGCACGGCGCACCGACGCCCAGGGGCACCGCAGGCCGCAGACCAGGCGCCAGGGCCAGCTCCACTCGATGCCGTGCAGCGCCGCGTGGGGGTAGGCGCGGTGCAATTCGGCCAAGCCATCGCCCATGCCACAGCCAGCGTCGAGGATGCGGGCATTCGCGGGCAGGGGTGCGTGCTGGGGCAGCTTGGTCAGGGCACCGCGCGGCGTGGGGAACACCGGCGCATCGCGCCAGGCGTTGACGGGGTAGGCCAACAGCAGCAGGCCCAGCGGTGCCAGCCAGGCCCAGGCCGGCAGGCCGCTGCCCTGGCCCAGTGCCAGGGCCGACAGTGGAAAGCCGCCTGCCACGAACACGCGCCGCCAGGGCGTCGCGGCCACGCTCGGCCACAGGGCCAACAAGGCGCCCAGCGCGGTGGGCAAAGCCAATACCGCCCACAAGGGCGCGGCGCTGCTGCGCAAGGCGAAGCACAAGCCCCAGGCCAGGGCCCAGCTCAGCAAGGCGGGCAGTGGCCAGGGCCCCATGCCGGTCCTTGCTCGCTCAGGCTTGCGGGCCGCCACGCAGCTTGTCGATCAAGCCGTTGAGCTCTTCCAGGCTGCCGAACTGGATGGCCAGTTCGCCCTGCTCGCCGCGCTTGGTGCGCTTCTTGACGCGGATCTCCAGTTGCGCGGTCAGCAGGTCAGACAGCTCTTCTTCCAGGCGCAGCACATCGCGCGACTTGTCCCCCTTGATGCGCATCAGCGGCGTCTGCCGCCCTGCCCCGATCTGCTTGTTGACGAGCTTTTCGGCATCGCGCACGCTCAGCTTTTTGCTGGCGATCTCGTGCGCGGTGGTGACCTGCTGAGCCTTGTCGAGGGCCAGCAAGGCACGGGCGTGGCCCATGTCGATGTCCCCGGCCATCAGCATGCCCTGCACCGCGTCGGCCAGGTTCAACAGGCGCAGCAGGTTGCTGGCGGCACTGCGCGAGCGGCCCACCGATTGGGCGGCCTGTTCATGCGTGAGTCCGAATTCCTGGGTCAGGCGCTGCAAGCCTTGGGCTTCTTCCAGCGGGTTGAGATCTTCGCGCTGGATGTTCTCGATCAGCGCCATCACGGCAGCCGATTCGTCGGGCACGTCTTTCACCAGCACGGGCACTTCGGTCAGGCCGGCCAGCTTGGCGGCGCGCGAACGGCGTTCACCGGCGATGATCTCGTAGCGCCCGCCACCGATGGGCCGCACCAGAATCGGCTGCATGATGCCCTGGGTGCGGATGCTCTCGGCCAGCTCGTACAGCGAGCCTTCGTCCATGCGCGTGCGCGGCTGGTACTTGCCGGCCTGCATCAAGGACAGGTTCAGGATCGTGGGAGGGCCTTCGGCCGCTGCGGGTGCCGGGGTGTCGCTGACTTTGGGGCCCAGCAGGGCCTCCAGGCCCAGCCCCAGGCCTTTGGATTTTTTGGTCGCCATGGCCGGGATTGTCCGTCAGTTTCTGCGCGCGGCGTGTTCTTGCAGCATTTGCCAACCCTCTGGCCAATCGCCGTGGCCGGAAGCCTCGTTCACATGCCCAGCCTCACCCAGGTCCAGCAGGCCCGCGCCCCAGTCCTGGGCCAAGACCCGGCTGCGCTCAAAGTTGGCATAGGGATCGGTGCGCGAGGCCAGCACCATGGCGGGAAACGGCAGCCGCTGCCGCACGACCTTCCGCCAGCCCTGCAGCTGTGGCGCCGCCGTGGCCGGGTTGGGAGGGCCATCCAGGTCAGGCGGCGCCACCAGCCATGCCTCTTTGACGCGGCGCGTGTGCTGCGAGTGCACCGCCCAGGCCGCCACCAGGTGGCAGCCCAGGCTGTGGGCGACCAGGATGGCGGGATCGTGCTCAAACGCCCGGTCGGCCAGCAGCACCTCGTCCAGGTTCATCATCCAGTCGCCGCGTTTGGGCCAGGCCCAGTCGTCCTGATCGACTTTGCAGAACCGAGCCTGTTTGCCGTGAAGCTGGGGCCAGCGGCTTTGCCAATGGGCCGGGCCCGAGTCGTTCCAGCCCGGCAGGAGCAAGAGCCGCATCACGCCAGCGACTTGTTCGCTACCCGTTCGACCACTTCCTGGGCAAAGGCCACGAAGGCCTGGGCACCTTTGGAGCTGGGATCGAACACCACGCCGGGCACACCGTAGCTGGGCGCCTCGGCCAAACGCACGTTGCGCGGGATCACGGTGTCGAACACCTTGTCGCCAAAGTGCGCCTTGAGCTGGTCGCTCACTTGCTGCTGCAGGGTGATGCGCGGGTCGTACATCACCCGCAGCAGGCCGATCAATTGCAGATCGCGGTTGAGGTTGGCGTGCACTTGCTTGACGGTGTTGACCAAGTCGGTCAGGCCTTCGAGCGCAAAATACTCGCACTGCATGGGCACGATCACGCCATGGGCGCAGGTCAGTCCGTTGAGGGTGAGCAGGCTGAGGGATGGCGGGCAATCGATGAGCACGAAGTCGTATTCGGCGGCCACGGCTTCGAGTGCGGTTTTGAGCCGCCGGTCGCGCCGCTCCAGCGGCACCAATTCGATCTCGGCGCCAGCCAGATCGCGGTTGGCGCCCAACACGTCGTAGCCGCCTTTGGGGCTGCGTTGGCGCGCGTCGGCGATGGTCACGTCTTCCAGTAACACGTCATAGACGGTATTGCTCAGGGTGCGCTTGTCCACCCCCGAGCCCATGGTGGCGTTGCCTTGCGGGTCCAGGTCAACGATCAAAACGCGCTGGCCGACTTGGGCCAAGCCGGCCGCCAGGTTCACGGTGGTGGTGGTCTTGCCGACCCCGCCCTTTTGGTTGGCAATGCAGAAGATGTGCGGCATGCCGCCATTATCCCTGCTGCGGGCGCATCCAGACCAGGCAACGCTCGGCTTCCAGGCCGGGCACCTGCAGTTGTTCCACGTGAAACACACTGACGCCCTCGGGCAAGGCGGTGATTTCATCGCCAGGGTGCTTGCCTTTCATGGCCATCCACACACCCTGGGGCGCCAGCAGATCCTGCGTCAACACCACAAAGTCATGCAGAGAGGCAAAGGCCCGGGAGGTGATCACTTGCCAGGGCTTGGGCTTGAGGTCTTCCACCCGAGAGTGCTCGGCCTTGAGGTTGGACAGGCGCAATTCGGCCGCCACCTGCCGGACAAAGGCGGCCTTCTTGGCCACGGCATCCACGCACACCACCTCCAGTTGCGGCATGGTGATGGCCAAGACCACGCCAGGTAAACCGCCGCCGCTGCCCACGTCGAGCAATGCCGCCGGCTGGCCCTGCAGATGCCGCCAAAGCGGAGCGCGCACCACCAAGCTGTCCAACAGGTGCAGGCTCAGCATCTCGACCGGGTCGCGCACGGCCGTCAGGTTGTAGGTTTTGCCCCACTGCCCCAGCATGGCCACGTAAGCCAGCAACTGGTCAATCTGGTGGTCGGTGAGTGGGGGCGCGCCACCCAGGTCCAAGCCGGCCAAAGCCTGGCGAAGCTCGGACGCCAAAGCGGGCGCCGTGCTGGCGGTGGATGAAAGTCGGGTTTGGTTCATGGGCAGGGGAACATCAGCGATCAGGTCAGGTTGGCCTCTTCGGGCACGCGGTCGAAGCCCTTGAAGCGGCCCTTTTTAAGGTGAATCAGCAACAACGAAATGGCTGCAGGCGTGACACCTGAAATCCGCGATGCTTGCCCCAGGGTCTCGGGCCGGTGCTGGCTCAACTTGTGGCGCACCTCAAAACTCAAGGCTGGCACCTGGTGGTAGTCCAGTTCGGCGGGCAGCTGCAGATTCTCGAAATGGGCAGACCGCTCCACCTCATCGTTCTGCTTGTTGATGTAGCCGGCATATTTGATGCTGATCTCCACCTGCTCGACCACCGCATCGGCCAAGGTATTGCCCAGCTCGGCTTGCAGCGCCGCACGAGACACCGGCACTGTTTCACGTGGAACAGTGCCCTGCCCTGACGCCACTTTCTCAGCGTTCAAGGCGGCCTGGGCTTGGTGGGCGAGCGTGCTGACTTCTGCCAACACATCAAAGTTCACGCCCGGCCGGCGCAGCAAATCTGCCAAGCTGTATTCGCGCTCCAGAGCCTTCCCGACCAGCCGATGGGCGTCGGCCGCTGCCAAGGTGGCAGGCCGCACCCACTGAGCGCGCAGTCGTTCTGTTTCACGTGAAACAGCATCCCGCTTGCGGTTGAATGCGGCCCAGCGCTCATCGCCCACCAGCCCCAGCTCACGCCCGGCTTCGGTCAGGCGCATGTCAGCATTGTCTTCGCGAAGTTGCAGGCGGAATTCGGCCCGGCTCGTGAACATGCGGTAAGGCTCGGTCACGCCCTTGGTGATCAGGTCATCGACCAACACGCCCAGATAGGCCTGGTCACGCCGAGGCAACCAGGGACCTTGGCCCCTGGCTTGCAAGGCGGCGTTCAAACCCGCGAACAAGCCTTGTGCAGCCGCCTCTTCGTAGCCGGTGGTCCCATTGATCTGGCCTGCGAAGAACAAGCCACCAATGGCCTTCGTCTCAAAGCTGGACTTGAGCTCGCGCGGATCAAAGTAGTCGTACTCGATCGCGTAGCCGGGGCGCAGGATGTGCGCGTTTTGCAGGCCCGGCATGGAATGCAGCGCGGCCAGCTGGATGTCAAACGGCAGCGAAGTGCTGATGCCGTTGGGGTAGAACTCGTGCGTGGTCAGGCCTTCCGGCTCCAGGAAGATCTGGTGCGTGTCCTTGTCGGCAAAGCGGTTGATCTTGTCTTCGATGCTGGGGCAGTAGCGCGGCCCCACCCCTTCGATCACGCCGGTGAACATGGGGCTGCGGTCAAAACCCGAGCGGATGATGTCGTGCGTCTGCTGGTTGGTGTGCGTGATCCAGCACGGTAATTGCGCCGGGTGCTGATCGGCCGTGCCCAGAAAACTGAACACCGGCACCGGGCTGTGGCCATCCATGCCGTCGCCGGGCTGCTCGGTCAACTGGTTGAAATCGATGCTGCGACCGTCAATGCGCGGCGGCGTACCGGTTTTCAAGCGGCCTTGCGGGAGCTTGAGCTCCTTCAGGCGCGCCGACAGCGACACCGCCGGCGGATCACCCGCCCGCCCGGCGCTGTAATTTTGCAGCCCGACGTGGATCTTGCCGTCCAGGAAGGTGCCGGCCGTCAGCACCACCGTCTTGGCCCGAAAGCGGATGCCCACCTGGGTGACGGCACCCACCACCCTCTCGCCCACCCCATCCGACTCCACCATCAGGTCGTCCACCGCTTGCTGAAACAACCACAGGTTGGGCTGATTCTCCAGGCGCGCGCGGATGGCGGCCTTGTACAAAATGCGGTCGGCCTGCGCGCGGGTGGCGCGCACCGCCGGCCCCTTGGAAGAATTCAAGATGCGAAACTGGATGCCGGATTCGTCGGTGGCGGCCGCCATGGCACCGCCCAAGGCATCGATCTCCTTGACCAAATGCCCCTTGCCAATCCCGCCGATGGACGGGTTGCAGCTCATCTGGCCCAACGTCTCGATGTTATGGCTCAGCAGCAAGGTGGCGCAGCCCATGCGGGCCGCAGCCAAAGCGGCCTCGGTACCGGCATGGCCACCGCCCACCACGATGACGTCGAATTCTTTGGGGTACAGCATGGCCACCTCGCGCAAGTCAGGACAGTTGCCTCATTTTTGGGCAACCCGGGATTGTACTGAAATCGCCTCCCCAGCGGGGTGAATCCGCATGGGACGGCAGCCCACCTAGCGAGTCGAAGTTTCGATCAGTTACAGCGTGAACTATTCCCGCCAATTAAGCTTGGGCCTGGGTCAGTTCATTCAGCAGATGATGCCCATCGATCTATCCATCAAATTCAAGGAGGAACCCATGAAAACAATCATCAAACTCGCTCTCACCCTGACTACATTGGCCGCCACCCAGGCCCATGCCCTGGTTGAAGCTGGCCACTGGAAGCCCTCGCCGTTCACCGGATCGATGGGCGACAATTTTTCCGTCAGCGTGGACCAGACGCCCGAAGGCGACTTCACCGGCGTGTTCATGAACTACGTCAACGGCAAACTCAACGGCGTCACGGTGAATGCCGACGAGGGCGCGGTCATGTACGTGGTCAAAGCCGGCGACGTGTTCACCCAGGCCTCCAGTGCATCAGCGGCCAATGTTTTCAGCAACCCACCGCTCACCGTGGGCAGCGACTTCTACCTGGCCGCCAAAACCCGCAGCTACACCGACCCTGGGTTCAGCTACGACGACTCTTTCTACACCTCATTCGGTTGGGCGCACTTCAAGGTCGATGCCTTGGGGCTGCCCCAAATACAAGAGAGCGCAATGGCTTTTCGTGAAGGCGGCATCATCGTGGGCACCTTGCAGGCCGTGCCCGAGCCCAGCACCTGGGCCATGATGGGCGTCGGCCTGGTGGCCCTGGTCTGGCGCCGCCGTTCAGCCCGCCATACCAAGGTCTGAACCAGGGGGTTTGCAAATCCGGCCCGCTTCGTTAGGATCCGTTCGAACAAGCGCTGTCATCGCGAAGAATATTAAAACAGGGCTTTTTTTCCAACACCCGCGGTGGCAGACAGACAATGCAGGCCATGAACTGCCGCCCAGGTTGCGCCGCGTGCTGCATTGCCCCCTCCATTTCGTCGCCCATGCCGGGCTTGCCCCAGGGCAAGCCGGCTGGCGTGCCCTGCCCGCACTTGAGCACTGATTGGCGTTGCCAATTGTTCGGCCTGCCCGAGCGGCCCGCAGTGTGCGGATCGCTTCAGCCTTCGCACGAGATGTGCGGCACCGACCGGCAGTACGCCATGCGGTGGCTGGGCCGGCTGGAGGCCGACACCGCCAGCTGATCACCCACGGATCAAGGCGCGGTTTTCAACGCCAGGTCGTCGGCCTCTGCGTCATGTGGGCGGCGATGGCGGTCCAGCAACTCGTCTGGCGGCACGCCGGTGGGCGAGCCCGTCCGGGCGGCCATCTCGCGGCGCAGGTCGGCGGTGGTCAAGCCCTGACCATCGGGCGCCCAGCCTGGCGGCATGAACATGTAGCCCAAGGCATCGCGCAAGCGGCGCGCCCGGAACACATCCCTGAAAATGGCGATCCATTCGCTGAACAGAATCTTCAGCGCGCTGTTCGTCGTCACCTGCTTGACCAGACCATAGCGGATCGGCACACCTTGCTTCTCGGGCACGTAGGTGCCGAAGAGGCGGTCGAAGATCATGATCGTGCCGCCGTAATTGGCATCCAGGTATTCGACATTGGCAGCGTGGTGCACACGGTGCGCCGAGGGGGTGTTCAGCCAGCCCTCCATCCAGCCCATCTTGTCGATCAGGTCGGTGTGGATCCAGAACTGGTAGGCCAGGTTCACGCCGTAGGAGATCAGCACGGCATTGGGCGAGAAACCGAAGAAGCACTGCGGTGCGAAGAAAATGAAACCGCCCGAGATTTTGCCCGTGACCGATTGGCGGAAAGCCGCCGACAGGTTGTACTGGTTGCCCGAGTGGTGGATGGAATGCGAGGCCCAGTACCAGCGCACCCGGTGGCCCGTGCGGTGCAACCAGTAATAGAAGAACTCGGTGCAGAAGAACATGGCCACCCAGCCCCACCAGGTGTCCATCGGCACCGTGAACAGGCGGTGCTCGTAGACCCAGGCGCCGAAAGGCAAGGCCACGCCGATCACCGCGCCCATGGGAATGGCCTCGACGAGGGCGCGCCACATGTTGATGCGGATGGTGGTCCAGAACGCCTTCCAGTCGTAGGCCTCAGGCCCCCGGTTGCGCGCGATCAGCACCCCTTCCAGGGCGGTGATCGCCACGGCCGATCCGCCGAGGATCAGCATCATGGTCTTGACGGGGTCGAGATCGAGTGAGGGCAACATCTGATGCGCTTCGTCTAATGCGTGAACAACAACCTCCAACCATACGGATTTGCCCAGAACTTGTCTTGCGGGGAAGCCCTTTCACTCAGGCATTAACCCCGCATTTGAGGGGCATCGACGTAATACCAGCGCCCACCTTCGCGGACAAACGCGCTGACCTCCTGCAAACGGTGGGCGCGTCCGCCCAACTTGCTGCGCGCCACGAAGTCCACGGTGCCCTCGTCTTCCGACGTCATGACAGCGTGCCGCACCGTCAAGCCCAACCACTTCAGGCCCGGCTCGGGCGGCTCGATCAAGGGCGGGCGGGTGGAGGGGTGCCAGGTGCTCAGCAGGTAGTCGCGCAAGTCCTTGACGAAGGCGCTGTAACGCGAGCGCATCAAGGCCTCGGGCGTGGGCGCCTGCCCGGCCAGTGGTCCTTGGTGGTAACGACCACAGCACGCCAGATAGGTGGCGGGCAATCCACAGGGGCAGGGCTCGGGCGTCGTCATGGTCGCGGCAAAAGGCCCTATCGTATCGGTCATGACCCCTCCCGCTCCAACCCCGCCCCACCCTTTCCGCCTGGACGGCCGGCTGGCCCTGGTCACCGGTTCGGCCCGGGGCCTGGGCCTGAGCATGGCCCGCGCCTTGGCCCAGGCCGGCGCGCAAGTGCTGGTCAATGGCCGCCACGCAGATGCCGTCCATGCCGCGGTCCAAGACATCATCACCGAGGGCGGCCAGGCCCACCCCGCCGTGTTCGACATCGGCCATGCCGAGGCGGTGGCCCGCGCGATGGACGAACTGCGCCAGCGCCACGGCGCCCTGCACATCCTGGTCAACAACGTGGGCCAGCGCGACCGCCGCCCCCTGGACGATTTCGCGCTGGACGAGGTGCGCCGCCTGCTCGAGGTCAACCTGGTGGCACCACTGGAGCTGGCCCGGCAGGCGGCGCGGCTCATGCCGGTGGGCCAGGGCACCGCCGCGGGCGGGCGCATCATCAACATCACATCGATCGCCGGGCCGATTTCGCGCGCGGGCGACGTGGCCTACACCACCGCCAAGGGTGGCCTGGATGCGCTGACCCGGGCCTTGGCCGCAGAACTTGGGCCGCGGGGCATCACGGTCAACGCGGTGGCCCCGGGCTACTTCGCCACCGAAGCCAACCGCGAGATGGTGGCCGATGCGGCCGTGGCCCACTGGCTGGGCCAACGCACTTCGCTGGGGCGCTGGGGCGACCCGGGTGAAATCGCCGGGGCCGTGGTCTTCCTGGCCTCAGGTGCCGCCAGCTACATCACCGGCCAGACCCTGGCGGTCGATGGCGGCTACCTGGCGCATTTTTAGATCGGCATGGTGCGCATCGGTCTCGGCCATGCGCTCACGCAAGGTCACGTAGATCTCGCACACGCCCCGCAGGTAGACCAAGGTGGGCAGCACCAGGCCCAGCGCGAACACCACGCCCCCACCCACCGACGCCGCCGAGATGTAGGGCACCGCATCGGCGGGCACGCTGGCCACCGGCACGCCGCGCAGGCTGTGGCCGAACAGGCCCGCCATGAACAGCTCGGGCGCCACGTCCACATCCAACAGCCAGACCGACAACAAGGCCATGACCCGCCCACCCGCAATCACCACGAAACTGGCGCCCGCGCCCACCAGCGCGGTGACCACGCTCAAGGAGGCCATCAGCACGGCCCCCTGCAGCAACTGCTCTCGGATCAGGCGCCACAAAATGCGCGGGCTTTCAAGCGACGACGCCCCGGCCCAGACCGAAGGCCCGGCCAGCGGCCCGACGATGGCCGCCCCGGCCACCAGGGCCAAGCCCAGCACCATCACGGTGAGCGGCACCACGACCACGAACAACCAGGGCCCCACCTTGGGCAGCGAACACAGCCAGAACAGCCCCAGCACCGCACCCGCCAGCACCGCCGCCACCAGCGAGATCACCACCAGTGAGAAGAGCAGACGGTGCGCGATGCCCAAGGCATCTTCCAATGCCTGGCCCACGTCCCGGCCGGGGCGGCCCATGGCCCGGTCCATCAGCAACAGGCCGGCCGCATTGCTGCCATAAAACGCGATGAACAAGGCGGCCGCGCCCTGCCCGATCGCCCAGGGCACATCGCTGCGGGCCATCGACGCCTGGGCGCAAGCCACGGCCAGCCCCGTGGCCGAGAAACTGGCCAAAAGAACATACATGGCGCGGCCATCGCGGATCGCCTCGACGCTGGCCAAGACGCGGATCAGGGCACGCCACCAGTCAAACCGCTGGGCAAAAGACGACCCATGCGGGTGGTGAAAAGAAGTGGAGGGCATGGGCCAAATCATAGGGGCAAGCCCTTAGCCAGGATTGAGGGAGAAGCACAACAGCCGGGTCAGTGGGTTGACATATGCGCACAAATAAGGGTTGAAAACGCTTGAAAATATTGGCCAGACAATAAAGTCTCACCCATAATGTGCGAGTCTGTGTCTGGAAGCGGCACCTTCGATGGAATGGGTCCTGATGGGTTGAAGCTCCACATGGTTACTTTGAAAGGAGCTCTCTCGTGGGCAACAAACTTTACGTGGGCAATCTTGCCTACAGCGTGCGCGATCAGGATCTGCAAGATGCTTTCTCGCAATTTGGAGCCGTCAGCTCCGCCAAGGTCATGATGGACCGCGACACCGGTCGCTCCAAGGGCTTTGGTTTCGTTGAAATGGGCACCGACCCAGAAGCACAAGCTGCCATCAATGGCATGAATGGCCAATCTCTGGCTGGCCGCGCCATCGTGGTGAACGAGGCCCGTCCTCGTGAAGAACGTCCCAGCGGTTTCCGCAGCCCCTACGGTGGCGGCGGTAGCGGTGGCGGCGCCGGTGGTGGCGGCGGCTACGGCGGTGGTGGTGGCGGCGGCGGTGGCCGTCGTGAAGGTGGTGGCGGCGGCTACGGTGGCGGCGGTGGCCGTTCCGGTGGCGGCGGCGGCTACGGTGGTGGCGGCGGTGGCCGCTCCGGTGGCGGCGGCTACGGCGGCGGCGGTTACTAAAAAAAATCGATTCGTGGCCCGCATGGGTCACGACGATCTGCAAAAAGGCGGTGCTTCAAGGCGTCGCCTTTTTTCATGGCCGCTCCAAATTCAACGGCGGCGTTTTTTGCGGTGCTTCTGGGCACCCACCACGGCGTCGAACAACCAGCGCGGCATGAAGCGCAGCACCGCGGCCACGATGCCCATGGGCCAAGGGATGACGCGAAAGCGCACCCCCGCGCTGATCGCCTTGAAGGCGCGGTGGGCAAAGGCTTCAGGCGTCATCAAAAAGGGCATGGGGTAGTCATTGCCCTGGGTCAGCGGGGTGTCGATGTAGCCCGGCGCGATGGTCACCACCTTCACGCCAAAGGGCTTGAGTTCGCCCCGCAAGGTTTCGCACACATGCACCACGGCCGCCTTGGCGCCGCAGTAGCCGGCATGGCCGGGCAGCCCGCGCATAGCAGCCACGCTGGCCACGCCCACCAAGGTGCCCGATCCCCGCTCACGCATGGGCGCGATGAATGGCTGGAAGGTCGACGCCACGCCCATGACATGGGTCTCCAGCAGGTCGCGCAGCACGGGCAGGTCTTCGGCCAGGGACAAATCCACGCCCACACTGATGCCGGCATTGGCGATCACCACGTCGGGCAACCCGTGGATGCGCAGGCACTCGCTGGCGGCGGCCAGCACCTGGGCTTCATCGCGCACATCGGCGCCATGCACAGACCAGTGGTCGGCGGGCCAGCCCTGCTGCGTGGCCCACTCGCGCATCTGATCGGCCCGCCGGGCCACCAGGGCCACGCGCCAACCTGCCTGCACATAACGCGCGGCCAGCGCCTGGCCAATGCCACTGGAAGCACCCGTGATGAACGCCAGCGGCCGGGCGCGCGGAAAAGTCACTGGCGGGCGGGCGCGTCGTACCGCCCACGAACACGCTGGCCCAACTCGCCGATCCGGGTGGCTTCTTCATAACGCAGGGTGCCGCCCACCATCTGCCCTTGGGCATGCGTGATCTTGACCGGCAACTCCGAGCTCACCACCCGATCCCGCGTGTTGAAGCGCAGCATTTCGCCTTCGATGACCACGGGCGACTGGTCCACACGCTGGCCTTTGACGTCAGCGCCCGATGCCGGTGTGGCCACCACACGCGCACCGCCGTGCAGGATCACGGTGTCCTGGTTGCCAAGGGCTTCACCCTGGCGGGCCACGCCTTGCACGTGCTGGCCCTGCAGATCACGCGCCGACAATTGCACAGCGTCGATCTCCAGGCGGTCACCAACGGCATAGTGGCGCATGGCCTGGCCATCCAGGATGGCGATCAACCGGCCATCAGCGTTGTAGCGCTCGATGCGCGCTTTCTGCAGTTCATAGTCGGGGCTGGACGAGGCCTTGGCCGCGGGCCGGGCGCCATCGAGCGACGGGGCCGATTGCACCAGCCACCACGTGAAGGCGGCCAGACCGGACAAGGCCACCATGGGCACGGCGGCACGGGCATGGTCCAGCGCGGTGAGCCAGCGACGGTTGCTCATGGCGTGGCGCCGTCCGACGTGGTGTCCAAGGTCTCGAGGTGGCCGCGCAGCAAAGCCTCATAGCGTCCGGTGGCCCACAAGAGCAGGTCGCAGCATTCACGTGCCGCGCCTTCGCCGCCGCGCAAGGTGGTCACGTGGCGGGCGATGGCTTTCACCTCGGCATGGGCGTTGAGGGGTGCACACGCGAAGCCGGCGCGCACCATCAAGGGCAGGTCGGGCCAGTCGTCGCCCATCACGGCCACATCACGCCAGGGCAGGCCCAGCGAGGCCAGCAAAGGTTCGGCCGCGGCCAGTTTGTCGTGCGCGCCAAACACGGCGTGGACCAGACCCAGGTCCTTCAGGCGGCGGCGCACGGCGGGCGAATCGCGCCCGGTGATCACGATGGGCGTGATGCCACCTTGCGCCAGCAGCTTGAGGCCATGGCCATCGAGCGCGTTGAAGGCCTTGAGCGTTTCGCCCGCTTCGCTGATGAACAAGCTGCCATCGGTGAGCACACCATCGACATCGAAGATGGCGGCGCGGATGCTCCGGGCAAAGGGCCTTAAATCGGCTGAGAACGACAGGGTCGGGTTGAGGCTTCGCATGTCAGATCACCTTCGCGCGCATCAGGTCGTTGGTGGTGACGGCGCCCGTGAGCACGCCATCGGCATCGACCACCAGCAGGGTGTTGACGCGGTGGGTTTCCATCAGGGCCACGGCCTCGGCGGCCAGCACGTCATCGCGGATGGCGCGCGGCCCCGGGGTCATCAGTTGCTCGGCGGTGGCGCTGCGCAGTTCCACGCCCGCTTCAATCTTGCGGCGCAGGTCGCCATCGGTGAACACGCCCAGCACCTTGCCAGCCGCATCGACCACGATGGCGGCGCCCAGGCCCTTGGCGCTCATTTCGCGCATCACATCGCTGAACGCGGCGTGTGGCAAGACGCGGGGCAAGGCATCGCCCGAGCGCATCACATCGCGCAGGTGCGTGAGCAGCTTGCGGCCCAAGGCGCCGCCCGGGTGCGAGCGGGCAAAGTCTTCGGCCTTGAAGCCACGCGCATCGAGCAGGGTCACGGCCAGGGCATCGCCCAGGGCCATCTGCGCAGTGGTGCTGGCGGTGGGCGCCAGGTTCAATGGGCAGGCTTCCACCGCCACAGCGCAGTCCAGCACGATGTCGGCGTGGCGGGCCAGGGACGATTGCGGGCGCCCGGTCATGGCCAGCAAGACCACGCCTTGTCGTTTGAGCAAAGGCAGCAAGGCGGTCAGCTCTTCGCTTTCGCCCGAGTTGGAGATGGCCAGCACGACGTCACCCGGCGTGACCATGCCCAGGTCGCCGTGGTGGGCCTCGGCCGGGTGCACGAACATGGCCGGTGTGCCGGTGGAGGCCAGCGTGGCCACGATCTTGCGGCCCACATGGCCACTCTTGCCCATGCCCATCACCACCACACGGCCCTGGCAGGCCAGCACGGCCTGCACGGCCCGCGCAAAGGCCTCGCCGGCCTCGCCGCTCAGGCGGGTACTCAGGTCCTGCAAGGCCTGCGATTCGATGTTGAGCGCCTGCTGGGCCAGGGCGACGAAGGAAGATGGGGGCAATTGGGTCATGAACGCACCGGGTAGGATCAGAGGATTCTAGGGACAAGATGGCCTCCACGCTCGACCTCACCTTGCTGTACCTTTTTGCCGCCGTGCTGGGCGTGGTGCTGTGCCGTCTGGTGAAGTTGCCGCCGATGCTGGGTTACCTGGCGGTGGGCGTGGTGATCGGGCCCAACGCCCTGGCGTTGGCCAAGGATTCGGCCGGCGTGCGCCACCTGGCCGAGTTCGGCGTGGTGTTCCTGATGTTCGTGATCGGGCTGGAGTTCAACCTGCCCAAGCTCAAGAGCATGCGTTCGCTGGTGTTCGGGCTGGGCTTCAGCCAAGTGGGCGTGACCATGCTGGCCACCCTGGCCGGCTACTTCGCGCTGGATGCGCTGCTGCCTTATTTCAACATCGAACACGGCCTGCTGGGCTGGTCGCTGAACTGGCAAAGTGCCGTGGCCCTGGGCGGCGCGCTGGCCATGAGCAGCACCGCCATCGTCGTCAAGATGATGGCCGAGCGCCTGGAGCTGGACAGCCCGCATGGCAAGCGCGTCATGGGCATCCTGCTGTTTCAGGATCTGGCCGTGGTGCCCTTGCTGGTGCTGATCCCCGCCCTGGGCGAGAACAGCGGAGATCTGCTGCGCACCCTGGGCATCGCCACCGTCAAGGCCGTGGTGGTGCTGACCTTGCTGCTGGTGGGTGGGCAAAAGGTGATGCACTGGTGGCTCACGTTGGTGGCGCGCCGCAAGAGCGAAGAGCTGTTCATGCTCAACCTGCTGCTGGTCACCTTGGGCCTGTCGTGGCTGACCGAACACGCGGGCCTGTCGATGGCGCTGGGCGCCTTCCTGGCCGGCATGCTGATCGCCGAGACCGAATACAAGCACCAGGTGGAAACCGACATCCGCCCCTTCCACGATGTGCTTCTGGGCCTGTTCTTCATCACCATCGGCATGAAGCTGGATTGGCACATCGTGGTCGACAGCTGGGCCCTGGTGATCGTGCTGACCACCTTGCCGGTGCTCTTCAAGTTCGGCCTGATCGCCGCCTTGGCGCGCCAGCTGTTCGGCGCCGACACGGGCGTGGCTTTGCGCACGGGCCTGTACCTGGCGCAGGCCGGCGAGTTCGGCTTCGTGCTGCTGTCCCTCGCCACCGACAACCACCTGCTGCCCGAGCGCGCGCAAAGCCCGGTGCTGGCCGCGATGGTGCTGTCCATGCTGGCCACGCCGTTCATGATCCTGGGCAGCAACCGCCTGGTGATGAAGCTGTCGTCCACCGACTGGCTGTTGCAATCGCTGGCCATGACCAAGATCGCGACCAAGGCCATCAACATCGAAAAGCACGTGGTGATCTGCGGCTATGGGCGCAGCGGCCAGAACCTGGCGCGGTTGCTCACCCAGGAGGGCATCCCCTACATGGCGCTGGACCTGGACCCCGACCGCGTGCAACAGGCGGCCGCAGCCGGCCAGAACGTGGTCTTTGGCGATGCCACCCGGCCGCAAAGCCTGGTGTCCGCCGGCCTGGCGCGGGCCAGCGCGGTGGTCATCACCTACCCCAACACCCCCTCGGCCAAGAAGATCCTGCACCTGGTGCACGAGCACGCGCCCGAGGTGCCCGTGGTGGTCCGCACCATCGACGACAGCAGCCTGGACGAGCTGCAGAACGCGGGCGCCACCGTGATCGTGCCCGAGGCCATTGAAGGTTCATTGATGCTGGCCTCTCAGGCCCTCGCCCTGGTGGGCGTGCCCATGCGCCGCGTGATCCGCCTGGTGCAAACCCAGCGGCAAGCCCGCTACGGCATCATGCGCGACTACTTCCACGGAGGCGATGACGACACGGTGGACGAGATGGAGCTGCAGCGCCTGCAGTCGGTCACCTTGGGCGCCAATGCGGCCTGCGTGGGCCACACCCTGAGCCAGTCTCTCGCGGCCGAGGAAATGCGCGTGGCCGTGGTCTCGGTGCGCCGCGCCCATGGCGCCGTGGTGGCACCCGACCATGGCCTGGTGCTGGAGTCGGGCGACACCCTGGTGCTGTCGGGCAGGCCACAAAACCTGGCCCGGGCCGAAAGTATGTTGCTCAAAGGCTGAAAACGCGGGGCAATCTCCTACCGGATCGACGCCAAGACCGGGCACACTGGCCGGACTAAAAAAATACCGGAGAGCGCGCCCATGGAGGCTTCGGCAACACCCTTGCAGGCCCGTGCCCACAGCACCAACAGAAAGTGGTGGCTCCTGGCCCTGCTCTGGACGGCGGTGGTGGCGGGCGGGGCTTTCTGGCTGATCCAGCAAGACATCGACGACCACCGCGCCGAACAGTTGCAAAGCTCGCGGCACCGGTTGTCCAGCCTGAGCGATTCGCTCACCTTCACCTTCCAGCAACTGCAGGCCCTGCCCCGCGCCTTGGGCCGCCAGATCGCGGTCCACCAGTTCCTGGAGTACGCCACGGTCGACAACTCGGCCACCATGACCGAAGCCGACCGCCTGTCGCTGCAGGCCTCGCTGGCCAAACGCAACGATGTGCGCGAGATGTCGCAGCTCATGCGCCAGACCGCGGACGATTTCAACATCCATGACATCTACGTCATCGACCGGTTTGGCACCGTGGTGGCCAATGCGCGCATGAAGGAAGAAGTCAATGTGCTGGGGGCCAACTTCCGCACCCGCCGTTACTTCAACGACACGCTGGAAAGCGGCAGCGGCACGCAATTCGCCGTGGGCCGCATCACCCGCATCCCCGGCTTCTACTTCGCCACCCGCGTCGACCAGGACGACGCCACGGCTGGCGTCATCGTCGTCAAGCAGAACACCGAATCCCTGCAACGCCTGTTCGATGACCCGCAGCGCCTGCTGTTCATCACCGACGCGCAAGGGGTGGTCCTGGTGGGCAGCAAGGGCGTCGAGGCCCTCAAACGCGTGCCCATGCAAGGGCCCCTGACCATGGATCCCGCCCAGGCCGAGCGCCTGTACATGCGCAAGCTGCAGGCGCTGCCATGGACAGCCGCCCCCCTGGAAATCAAGGGCGACACCGTCACCCAGGTGACCATCCAGGGGCAGCGTTATCTGGCACAGCAGCAGCCCTTGTCCTATGGCTCCCTCACCGCCTGGACACTCACGCCCCTGGCCAAGGAAAACACCACGGTGGTGAGCTGGTTGGGCGGCGCCGCGCTGGTGCTGGTGTCGGGCTACTGGGCCATCGCCCACGGGCGCCAGCGCTCGCTGCGCCTGCGCGCCCTCACCCAGACACAAACCGCCCTGACCAGCATGGCCCACGCCCTGCCGCTGGTGGTGTTCCGCTATGAGCAGCCAGCTCAGGGCCGGGGCCGGTTCACCTTCATTGGCCAGGGCCTCAAATCCGTGCTGGGCGTGGACGCGGCGGCCCTGCAAGACGATCCCGAACTGGCCTGGCGCCTGGCCGGACAAGACACCCTGCTGCCTCCCACCCACTGCATCGAGTTCCCCGTCAACCTCTCGGGCAAGAACGGCTGGGTGCGCTGCGAAGGCACCCCCACACGCCACGACAACGGCGACATCACCTACAACGGCTACTGGCAAGACGCCACCGACCAGAAGCAGGCGCAGGCCCGCTCGGAGGCCGTGTTCAACCACGCACCGCTGGGCTTCCTGTTTTTTGACGACCAGCAACACATCATCCGCGCCAACGCCGCGGCGATCGCCATGTTCGGCGCCAGCAGCGAGCAGGCCCTGCTGGGCTTGCAGCCCTCGGCCCCACCCCTGAGTCCCCCCATTGCCAAGGACGACCTCGCCCTGCAGCAGAGCACCAGCGCCATCCTGCAAAAGATCAGCCAGCGCGAGATCTTTCGCTTCGAGTGGAAGCACACCCGCCTCGATGGCGAGCAGTTCGACGCTGAGATGGTCGTCATCCCCTTTGAAGACCGGGGCCAGCGCCAGCTGTGCACCATCATGCAGGACATCACCCCGCGCAAGCAGGCCGAGAACGCCATGCGCGAAGCCAAGCTGGCCGCCGAGGCCGCCATGCACGCCAAGTCGCGCTTCCTGGCCAACATGTCGCACGAGATCCGCACGCCCATGAACGCCGTGATGGGCATGACCCACCTGGCCTTGATGGAAGACCTGTCCAGCCGCGCCCGCAACTACGTCGAGAAAGCCCACCGCGCCGCCGGCAACCTGCTGCACGTGCTCAACGACATCCTCGATGTTTCCAAGATCGAGTCGGGCAAGCTCACGCTGGAATCGGCCGACTTCCAGCTCGAGCAGGTCATCAACAACATGGCGGATGTGCTGGGCGTCAGGGCCGAAGAAAAAGGCCTGGAGCTGCTCTTCACGGCCGATCCCGACATTCCCACGGCCTTGGTCGGCGACCCCATGCGCCTGGGCCAGATCCTCATCAACCTGGGCACCAATGCCATCAAGTTCACAGAGCGCGGTGACGTCGTCATCGGCGTGGAAGTGCGCCGCCTGGAGGCCGACCGTGTCGAGCTGCACTTCTGGGTGCGCGACAGCGGCATCGGCATGTCGCCCGAGTTGCTGGAGCGCCTGTTCCAGCCCTTCACACAGGGCGACAGCTCCACCACGCGGCAATACGGCGGCACCGGCCTGGGCCTGACCATCTCGCGCCAACTGGTCGAGATGATGGGCGGCAAGATCTGGGTGGACAGCCAGGTGGGCAAGGGCTCGACCTTCCACTTCACCACGCGCTTTGGCCTGCAGGCCCAGCCCCTGCCGCGCCGCGCCCTGCTGGCCAGCGAACTGCATGGCCGCCGCGTGCTGCTGGTCGATGACAACCCCACCGCGCGTGAAGTGCTGGGCGACATGATGCGGCGCCTGGGCCTGAACGTCGAAGTGGCCAGCGATGGCGAGCAAGCCCTGAACAGCATGCGCCAGGCGCAGCAGAACGGCCAGTTCCACCACCTGCTGCTGACCGACTGGAAAATGCCTGGCATGGACGGCATCGCCTTTGCACGCCAGGCCCTGAGCCTGCCACCCGAACAGCGTCCCTGCGTGCTGCTGGTGACCGCCTTTGCACGCGACGAAGCCCTGCGTGCCGCCCATGGCGTAGGACTGGCCGGGGTGCTCAACAAGCCCGTCACACCCTCCACTCTGCACGACAGCATCTCGCGCGCCCTGGGCCAGCACGTGGACCTGCCCACCACCGCCCACCACACCAGCAAGGTGTTGGAAGTGGCGCAACGCCAGTTGGCCGGCGCCCGCCTGCTGCTCGTGGAAGACCAGCCCCTGAACCAGGAGCTGGCCTGCGACCTGCTGGAGCGCGCCGGCATTCACGTGGTCACCGCGCTCAATGGCCGCGAAGCCCTGGACAAGCTGGAGCACGGCGGCCAGTTCGATGGCGTGTTGATGGACTGCCAGATGCCCGTGATGGACGGCTACACCGCCACCGAACGCATCCGCGCGCGGCCCGAATGGCAGAACCTGCCCATCATCGCCATGACCGCCAGCGCCATGGCCTCGGACCGCCACCGCGTGCTGCAAAGCGGCATGAACGACCACATCACCAAGCCGCTCGACCTGGGCCAGATGTTCAACATCATGGCCCGCTGGATCGTGCCCGCGCACCCCGCCGCCAACCCCAAGGCCAGCAACCAGCTGCACCTTGAAAAGGCCCACGGTTTGAACCCCCAGGCCGCCCTCACCACGCTGGACACGACCGACGGCATCGCCCGGTGCATGGGCAACCTGGACCTGTACCGCCGCCTGCTCAAGGGCTTCGACAAGACCCAGCAGGACTTCGGCCCGCTGTTTTCGCAGGCCTTGCGTGAGCAGGACGAGGAAGGCGCGCTGCGCCAGGCACACACCCTCAAGGGCCTGGCCGGCAACATCGGCGCGATGGCCTTGCAGCACGCGGCCGGCGAGCTGGAAAGCGCGTGCCAGCCCGGCACCGACGCGCCCGCCATGGAGGCGGCCCTGGCCCACACCCTGGCGGCCCTGAGCGCCGTCCGCAACGACATCCGCGCCCTGGTCCAGCCGGCCGAGTTTGAACCGGTGGATGCCAGCCAACTGCTGCGCAACCCCGCCATCCAGGGCCAATGGGTGAAGCTGTCACAGTTGATCAACGACAACGACGCCCAGGCGCAGGATCTGATCCAGGACTTGGTGGAAGGCTGGCCCGGCCTGGTGCAACTGGCCCATGTGCGCGAGTTGAGCGAAGCCCTCGGCCGCTACGATTTCGACGAGGCCGGCACGGTGCTCAAAGCCCTGCGCCAGCAGGCCTGACGCGGCTCACTGGTCCATCATCGCCCCGCGGTCATCGGAGTACAGCTCCATGACCTTGAGGATCTCGAACTGCTGCTGGAAGAAACACTCCAGCAGCATCGGATCGAAGTGCTTGCCCTTTTGCTCGGCCATGATGGCCAGTGACTCGGCGGCCGGCAGCGGCGGCTTGTAGGGCCGGCGCGTCATCAGCGCATCGAACACATCGGCGATGGCCACGATGCGCCCGTTCATCGGGATCTGCTCGCCCTTCAAGCCTTGCGGATAACCGGTGCCGTCCCACTTTTCATGGTGGGTCAAGGCGATGGCGCGCGCGGTGGCCAGCAGCTCGTTCTCGTGCCGGCCGATGATGTCCGCGCCAATCTGGGCGTGCTGGCGCATGATCACCCACTCGTCTTCCGTGAGCGGGCCGGGCTTGAGCAGGATGCGGTCGGGCACGCCGATCTTGCCCAGGTCGTGCATGGCCGCGGTCTGGAACACCAGTTGCACGGCCTCGGGGCCCAGGCCCGCCTGCTGCGCCACCAGCCGCGCAATGTGGCTCATGCGCACCACGTGGTTGCCAGTCTCGTTGTCCTTGAACTCGGCGGCGCGACCCAGGCGGCGGATGATCTGCTGGCGCGTGGCCACCAGCTCGGCCGTGCGCTGCGCCACCATGCGCTCCAACTCGCGGGATTGGTCATACAAAGCCAGGTGCGTGCGCACGCGGGCCTGCACCAGCGGCGGGCTGATCGGCTTGGAGATGTAATCCACCGCGCCCATGGCCAGGCCCAGGCTCTCGTCCTCCACCGTGGTCATCGCGGTGACAAAGATGATGGGGATGCGGCGGCGGTCCGGGTTGGACTTGATGCGCTGGCACACCTGCAGCCCGCTCAGGTCGGGCATCATGATGTCGAGCAGGATCAGATCCGGTGGTTCGTCTGAATAGGCGATCTTCAGGGCCTTCTCGCCCGAGGTCGCCACTTTGATTCGGTACTCTTGTCCCAGCACCCTCGACAGCAACTCGATGTTCTGGGGTGAATCGTCAGCCACCAGAATCGTGGGGCGGCGCAACTCTTGACTGATCAACATCCTGACCCCACTCCCTCATGGCATGAAGGCGCTTCAGGCAGACGGCACCTGGCGCTGCAAATTGGCCCGCATGCGCGTGGCCATGACGCCCCCGGCCGCGCGCATCACCTCGACCGCCACGCCTGGCACACGGGCGATCAGCTCTTCAAAACGTTGCAGGCGCAGCGCGAAAATCACACAAGCCGTCATGGCCTCGATGTTGGCCATGCGCGGCGTGTCGGCGAACAAACCGGGCTCGCCGCACATCGACCCGGGGCGCAAGATGGCGATGCGGGCCGCACCTGGCACCCCACCCGTGACAAACACCTGCAAGGAGCCTTGCCCCAAGAAGTACACGGTGCGGTCGTGGTCACCTTGCTTGACCAGCAAATCACCCGAGCGCAATTCGTGGCGAGTCAGGTATTGGCAAAACGTCCGCCATTGCTGAGCATCCAGACGCGGCCGAAACACATCTTCAGTGTTCAATGTCTGGATGGCCTGAACCAGTTCAGTGACTTCCATCTTTTCCTCAAAGTTGCGCTGCAACGCACAATCGCCCAAATTTATACGATCCCGAGGGGCTCGTGGTGGCTATTTCGCAGCAGAAAAGCACTCGGAAGCGGCACAGACGGGCAGCTTGGCATGGCTGTAGAAGTCGGGGTTCAGATAAGGCCACGCCGCATAGGTGGCAAAAGCCACGGTCATGACGGCCAAGGCGACCACATCCAGCTTGCCAAGGCTTTGGCCAGGCGGACGGGCCAGCAGCACAAAGACCGGGATGAAGGGGTCGAAGTACTTCTGGTACAGCAAGCTGGACGGCAACACCGACAGCGCGAAAGCCAGCAGCGACAAAGTGCCGATGCTGGTCGGCGCCTCTTTCAGCATGGTCACCACCGCGGCGCAGCCCAGCGGCACCAGCAGCCAGAACAGCCAGGACGTGTGCAGCAAGGTAGGCACGCCGCGTGACATGCGCCACAAAAAGCCGTCATCAACCGCCTGACCGGGCAGGGGCAGCAACACCAGCAAAAGCAGGCCCCCGGCCAGCGCAGCCATGAACACGGGTTGCCTTTGCAAAACGCCCTGCGCGAACCGCTGCGGGTTGAACAGTGGGTAGTACAAACCCAGCACCGCCAAGGTGAAGCCCAAGGCGCGCGGATTGAACAGCGAGCGGGCCTCGTGCGCCACCTGGAACGATGGCGGCATGAGCCCATGCCAGCCCATGAACAGGGCCAACAGCGGCAGGGCGGCCACACCCAGCATCGCCATGCGCAGCAGCCTGTCGGCCAACGCGGGCGTGCGTAACCAGGCCACGCCCGCCGCGCTGAGCAGCAACCACAAGAACGACTGGCGGGTCAGCAAGGTCAGGCACAGGCAGGCACAACCCAGCGCCCAGACCAGCAAACCCGCACGGCGGCGGCGCATGTTCAAGGCGCCAAGGAAACACGCCAGCGAGAGCATGCACAACAACCAGGCAAGGTTGTCGGTCAGCAAGAGGAAAGAGACGCCGAAGAAATACGGCGACAGCAGGAACACCAGGCTCATCAGCAGCGCGAACGCCCAGCTGTGCCGAAAATGGCCCCGCAACAACTTGAAGTAGACCAGGCCCGCCCCGCACGAGATGAGGACGTTCACCGCCCGCAGTTTGTACAAGTCGAAGCCGCACAGCTTGCCCAACAAGGAAAAGCCCAGGTGGAACAGCGGCGTGGTGGCCGAGGAGTAGTCGCCCAGCACCGGGCGCGGCCACTGTTGGGCGAACCGCAAGATGGCGGGATAGTGGAAGATCAGCTCATCGGTGCCATGGAAGGTCACGATGGCCACACGCAAGTCGTTCAACCAGTGGGCCACCACCAGAAACGGCAACAGCAACAAGGCGGCGGCCAAAGCGTCGCTGCGCAAGTTTGAACTGGTGGAGGTGCCTTTCAAGAGGCCCCTGGCGTGGCTGAGCGTTGGCATGACTCTCCCTGAATCCGTCCTGGGTTGACCGCGTCGCTTGCCTGGCGAGGGAGCGGCGAGGGTATCAGATGTTCAATCAGGCCTTCAATCGGCTCATTTACCTATGCAAAAGCGGGTGAAGATCTCGCCCAGCAGGTCATCCGGGGTGAACGCCCCGGTGATCGTGCCCAGGGCGTTGTGCGCCAGGCGCAGCTCCTCGGCCAGCAGGTCCAGGGCGCCATCGGCCTGGTTGGCGTGCTGTTGCGCGCCTTCCAGGTGTTCGCGCGCCAGGCGTAAGGCCTGCACATGCCGTTGCCGGGCGATGAACACGCCCTCTGGCGCGGCCTGCCAGCCCGCCTGTTCCAGCAGCATGCGCCGCAAGGCCTCCAGCCCATCCCCGGTCTTGGCCGACAAGGCCAGCATCGGCCCTTCGGGCTCGTGGGCCAGGGCCTGCAAATCGCCCACCGCCAGGCTGTCGGCCTTGTTGAAAACATGGATCACCGGCACGCCGCCCGGCAGCTTGCCCGCGATCTGCACATCGGCCGCCACGTAGGCGGCGTCCTGGCTGCGCGTCAGGTCGTGCAAAAACAGCACCGCGTCGGCCTGGGCAATGGCTTCCCAGCTGCGCGCCATGCCAATGCGCTCCACCTCGTCGCTGGCCTCGTGCTCGGCGCGCAAACCGGCGGTGTCGACCACGTGCAGCGGCACACCTTCGATCTGGATGGTCTGGCTGACCTTGTCGCGCGTAGTGCCCGCGATCGGCGTGACGATGGCCAGCTCGGCCCCCGCCAGCGCGTTGAGCAGGGAGCTTTTGCCCGCGTTGGGCTGGCCGGCCAGCACCACCTGCAGGCCTTCGCGCAACAAGGCGCCCTGCCGAGCCTGCTGCAAAACCTGGTCCAAGGTGGCGGCCACACGGTTCAGGCGGCCCCTCGCATCTGCCTTTTCCAGGAAGTCGATTTCCTCTTCCGGAAAATCCAGGGTGGCTTCCACCAGCATGCGCAGGTTGATCAATTGGTCGCGCAGCAGTTCGATCTGCTTGGAAAAGGCGCCGCCGAGCGAGCGCGTGGCCGAGCGCGCCGCGGCCTCGGTGCTGGCGTCGATCAGGTCGGCGATGGCCTCGGCCTGGGCCAGGTCGATCTTGTCGTTCAGGAATGCCCGTTGGGTGAACTCGCCAGGCTCGGCCACCCGCAGGCCGGGCAGGCGCTCGCGGCCCGTGTCCGCCGCCACTTCGCGCGCGGCCTCCAGGCAGCGCGCCAGCAGCAGCTGCAGCACCACGGGGCCGCCATGGGCCTGCAATTCCAGCACATCCTCGCCGGTGAAACTGTGCGGCCCGGGGAAGTAAATCGCCAGGCCGTGGTCAATCGCCTCGCCTTTCGCATCGCGCAAGGGGCCGTAAGTGGCCAACCTGGGCAGCAAGGCCCGCCCGCACAAGGCCTGAACCAGCGCCGCCAAACCCTGTCCGGACACCCGAACAATCCCCACGGCGCCCCGGCCAGGCGCGGTGGCCACCGCCACGATCGGGCTGTTGCGATCCATCCACGACATGCTGCTGTTCACTTTCTCTGTCACCTTGGAAAGACCGATTGTCCCCCCTGGGGAAGCCCCTCTGCGCATGAAACGCGCTCCGTCATAAACTGAGCGGGTCTATCACGCGCAGTTCATGGAGTCGTCGTGTTCAAACTCCTCGCCAGTTGGGGCTTTCTTGTCGGTTCAGTGCTGGGTGGCATCGCCGCCGTGCTGCATTTCGGCTTCGACCCCGGCCGGGTCTTCATGTACTACCTCGGGCCCTACTATCTGGTCTGCACCCTGATGCAGTACGTCTGGCCTGAGCAGCCCAACCGGTTCGAGAAGGGCGAGGTCCTGACCGACACGCTCAACAATGGCGCCATGGTGGCCGTGGGCAGCATCCAGAACTTCCTGACCCACGCCCTGATCGCCGCCACGGGGTCGGGCTTGTTGTTCCACTTCGGCATCCTGGACGACAGCCTGGCCGCACGCCACCTGCCCATGCCCGTGCAGGTGCTGATCTCGTTCCTCACTTTTGATTTCATGTTCTACGTGACGCACCGCCTGGCGCACGAGGTCGACTTCTTCTGGCGCATGCACAGCGTGCACCATTGCGCGCACCGCCTGAGCGTGCTCAATGCCAGCCGCGCCCACCCGATCGACCTGATCTGGCGCCGCATCGTGCCCGCCTTCGTGGTCTTCCAGACCGGCGTCAGCCAGGAGGCCTTCATCATGAGCGGCGTGATCGGCAGCGTGCTGGCCACCATCACGCACATGAACGTCAACTTCAAGTTCGGCGTGCTGAACTACGTGATCGGCACGAACGAAGTGCACCGCTGGCACCACTCCAACAACATCGACGAAGCCAAGAACTTCAGCGTCTTCATGCTGTGGGACCACCTCTTCGGCACCTACGTCTACAAGCCCCGTGGCCAGCAGCGCCCAGCCCACATGGGCCTGTTCAACGAGAACTTCTACCCCCTGCACAATTTCTGGGGCCAGTTGCTGGTGCCCTTGAACTGGAAACGCATGAAAGCCCGGCAACTGGCGGCCGAAACGGCATCGCCCGCCAGCAACAAGCCGGCCCAGACCAGCCAGCCCTCC
Source organism: Aquabacterium sp. CECT 9606 (assembly GCF_918741295.1). Lineage (GTDB taxonomy): Bacteria > Pseudomonadota > Gammaproteobacteria > Burkholderiales > Burkholderiaceae_C > Aquabacterium. The sequence goes on along the minus strand of NZ_CAKKNB010000002.1, from coordinate 138,722 downwards.
TCGGCCACCACGGCTGGCACGCCCGACGGAGAAGGCGTGATCGCCTGACATGCCCTGTGGGGGCGTCATGCCCCTGTCATGCGCCAAGCTGACCATGCTGGTTCACGCCCACGGGCGACAAACCAGGAGCTTGGTCATGATCCACATCCTCAACGACTGGCTGATGTTCAACAGCGCCTCGCTGGCCGAACCCCCACTGTGGCCCTTGGCCTTGGCCGCCATCTTCGCCTCCGCCATGATCCTCAGCCGCCACACCGGCGACTGAGCAAAAAAAAAGCCGCCTTGGTCGACAAGACCAGGCGGCTTTCGATTTGTCGGGGCGCCGTCATCCGCGCCCCGAACCCATCCTTCACTTGGCGGCAGCGGCCGCTTCGATCTTGCGGTTGATCATCCACTGCTGGGCGATCGACAGGATGTTGTTGGTCAGCCAGTACAGCACCAGGCCCGAGGGGAAGAAGAAGAACATCACCGAGAACAGCATCGGCATGATCCACATCATCTTGGCCTGGACCGGATCAGGTGGTGTGGGGTTCAGCCAGGTCTGCAGCAGGGTCGAGGCCGTCATCAGCGCGGGCAGCACGAAGAACGGGTCCTTGACCGACAGGTCATGGATCCATCCGATCCACGGGGCGTTGCGCATCTCGACGCTGGACAGCAGCACCGAGTACAGCGAGATGAACACCGGGATCTGGATCACGATGGGCAGGCAGCCGCCGATCGGGTTGACCTTCTCTTCGCGGTAGATTTTCAGCATCTCTTGCTGCATCTGCTGCGGGTTGTCCTTCAGGTTTTCGCGCATGGCCTGGATGCGCGGGTTCAGCGCCTTCATCTTGGCCATCGATTGGTAGGCCTTGGCGTTCAGCCAGTAGAAAGCCGCCTTGAGCAACACCACCAGCGCCACGATCGCCCAACCCCAGTTGCCGATCAGCTTGTGCAACTGGTCCAGCAGCCAGAACAGGGGCTCGGCCAGCACGCGTTGCCAGCCGTAGTCCTTCACCAGCTCCAGGCCGGGGGCCAGGGCAGACAGCTTGTTTTCTTCTTGCGGGCCCACGAACAAGACCGCGTCAAACGACTTGCTCTGCCCTGCGGCCAGGTCGCCCAAGGGAAACAACATGCCCGTGCGGTACAGGTTGGGGCCGGTCTTGTCGACGAAGAAGGTGCGGGGGGCGGCATCGTTGTGCAACCAGGCCGAGGCGAAGTAATGCTGCACCATGGCCACCCAGCCGTGGGTGTCGTTCTTCTCGAACTCGGCGGTGTTCTCGTTCAGGTGCTTGAAATCCACCTTCTGGTACTTGGCCTTGGCCGAGTAGATGGCCGGGCCGGTGTAGGCCGTCGGGCCCATCAGGAAGCTGGGGCCTGCCTGCACGGGCTGGGTGCCATCGCGTGTCAGTTGCAGGTACAGCTGCGGGTGCACCGTGGCGGCCGAACCGTTCACGACCTCTTGCTTGACGCCGATGGCGTAGTCACCGCGTTTGAAGGTGTAGGTCTTGAGCAGCTTCACGCCATCGACCGGGGCCGATTCCAGCTTGACCATCAGCGTGTCGGCGCCATTGGCCAGCGTGCGCTCGGGCGTCACGATCGTCATCGGCGTGAGGTGGTTGGGCAGGCGCTCGGCACTGCCGCCCCCGATCAGGCCGGTCTGCGCCACGTAGGTGTGGTTCGCGGTCTGGTTGAGCACGACCATGTTCTTGCTGGCGTCGTCCTGGTCGAGGTGCTTGAGCAGCTCAACCTTGACCACGTCACCACCTTGGGTGTCCAAGGTGATCTTGGCCACGTCGGTGGTGAAAGTCACCAGCTCGTGCGCGGCAGGTGCCGAAGCGGCTGCCGCGGCAGCCGGAGCGGCCGTGGCAGGGCTGCTGCCCGTGGCCACCGCGGTGGGCAGGCTGGCTGCCCCGCTGGCCGCGCCCTGAGGCTCAGCAGCGACGGTTGCCTGAGGTGCCGGCGGTGCGAACAAGGACGGTTGGCCGGTGTGGCGCAGCCAGCCATCCCACATCATCAACAGTGAGACGGCAAACACCGACCACAACAGGGTGCGACGCAAATCATTCATGGGTGAGCTTGGTCTGACGGAATGTTGGAAGAAGAAGAGAAAGAAAACAGCCCCACGCGCCGTTCGGGCACAGGATCATGACCGCCGTGACACCCCGGGTGGCAGCGCACAAGGCGCCGCGCCGCCAGGTAAGTGCCCGCCGCCGGGCCATGGCGCTCGAGCGCCTGCACGGCATACAAGGAACAGGTGGGGGTGAAACGGCAGGCCGAGCCCAACCAGGGACTCAGGAAAAACCGGTAACCCTTGACCAGGGCCAAAAGCACCGCGAGTATCCCAGACCTGAGCCACCGGATCGGGGTCATGGCCGGGATTTGGCGCACAGCGCCACCCACAAGGTGTCCAGCTCCAGGCGCACCACGCGGCTCAAAGCCTCGGAGGCGGCGCTGGGAAACTGCTGGCGGTCGAAGGGCGCACGCAGGCGCAGCACCCAGGCATCGGCGGGGTGCTGTTGGGCCCAAGCGGTGGCGGCCACCATGGGGGCATGGCGGACCACGGCGGCCCGCGCCTGGTGGCGCAGCAAAGACCGCGTCACCGACCGGCGGGCCAGCTTTTTGGGCAGCACCAAACCGAGCCGCCAGGCTGGCAACTCGGTCGGTGTGGACGAGTCATCCACACACACGGCATCCCCCAAGGCCAGGGTTGTTGACAACTCTGGCTCAAGGGACGTGGAAGGTGCGGCAGTGGCAGCCAACTTTGCCTCGGTGTGTGGCAAGTGGTGCAGCACAAAATGGGTTGTGCGCGCCACCGGGCGGGTGCCCAAAGCCTTTTGGAACTCGGCCGCTTTCAGGCTGGCACTGCGCACGGCGGTCTAACGGCCAAGCCATCGGGCCTGCATGCGCGCATGCGGCCCAGGTGTCGGATCAGTTGCCGGGATCAGACCAGCAAACTCAGACGGCCAGACGAGCGCGGCCCTTGGCGCGGCGTGCGTTGATGACCTTGCGGCCACCCTTGGTCTTCATGCGGACCAGGAAACCGTGGGTGCGGGCGCGGCGGGTCTTGGAGGGCTGGTAAGTACGCTTCATGATCAATCCTTCTTCTGCAATTAATTTGCAAGTTTTTTACCTTGGCGATGCAATTGCCGCGCAAGGATTTCCAGCCTGTGGCCGGTCGAACCCGCGATTACAGCAAAACTTGAGGCTTTGGTCAATGCCCCAAGCCCAGGGGTGCGGCGCCCCACCTGGACAACCCTGGGTAAAAATCTGTGGATAACCTGTGTTGGAAGCCCCCGGTCACCTTAGAATTGCCGGCCCACTTCAGGACTTGTCCACACCCATGAGTGCGTTTGAATCCAGCGCCGCCAGCCACCCCTCCGCCGACCTGTCGAGTCTGTGGCAACGCAGTTGCGAGCGCCTGGCCACCGAGCTGCCCGAACAGCAGTTCAACACCTGGATCCGGCCCCTGCCTCCGGCCGACGTCAGCCTGCAAGACGGCCACACCGTGGTCAGCGTGCGCGTGGCCAACCGCTTCATGCTCGACTGGATCCGCACCCAATACAGCGCCCGGCTGGAGAGCATCGTCGGCGAGCTGACCGGCGGCCCGGTCAAGATCGACCTGGCCCTGGCGGTGCGTGCCGCCGTGCCGCGCCCGGCCATGCCCATGCCGGGCATGGGCAACCCTGGCGGACTGAGCCTGCCGGCCAATGCCCATCCAGGCGCTTATCAAGCCTACAACGGCCCCTCGGCCAACATCCCGCAGGGGCCCGCCAGCTACAGCCCGGGCCAAGGTTATCAACAGCCTCAGCGCGCTCCGGAACACCATCAGGGCAATGGCCACCGCGCCCACCCGCAGGTCATGGGCCTGAACCCCGCCCTCACCTTCGACACGCTCGTGCCCGGCCGCGCCAACCAGATGGCCCGCACCGCCGCGCTGCACGTGGCCGGCGCCCCCGGCCACATGTACAACCCGCTGTTCATCTATGGTGGCGTGGGCCTGGGCAAGACCCACCTGATGAACGCCGTGGGCAACGCCTTGCTGGCCGACAAGCCCGACGCGCGCATCCTCTACCTGCACGCCGAGCAGTTCATCAGCGATGTGGTCAAGAACTACCAGCGCAAAACGTTCGACGAGCTCAAGGCCAAGTACCACAGCCTCGATCTGCTGCTGATCGACGATGTGCAGTTCTTCGCGGGCAAGGACCGCACACAGGAAGAGTTCTTCAACGCGTTCGAGGCCCTGCTGGCCAAGAAGGCGCACATCATCATGACCAGCGACACCTACCCCAAGGGCCTGGTCAACATCGACGAGCGTTTGACGTCCCGCTTCGACGCCGGCCTCACCGTGGCCATCGAGCCGCCCGAGCTGGAAATGCGCGTGGCCATCCTGATCAAGAAGGCCGAGGTCGAGGCCATCACCATGCCGGAAGACGTGGCCTTCTTCATCGCCAAGAATGTGCGCGCCAATGTGCGCGAACTGGAAGGGGCCTTGCGCAAGGTGCTGGCCTTCGCCAAGTTCAACCACAAAGAGATCACGATCGCCCTGGCCCGGGAGGCCCTGAAAGACCTGCTGTCCATCCAGAACCGCCAGATCAGCGTCGAGAACATCCAGAAAACGGTGGCCGATTTCTACAAGATCAAGGTGGCCGACATGTACAGCAAAAAGCGCCCGGCCAGCATCGCCCGCCCGCGCCAGATCGCCATGTACCTCGCCAAGGAGCTCACGCAGAAAAGCCTGCCCGAGATCGGCGAACTGTTTGGTGGCCGCGACCACACCACGGTGCTGCACGCGGTGCGCAAGATCGGTGGCGAGCGGGGCAAGGACTCCGAACTGAACCAGCAATTGCACGTGCTCGAGCAGACGCTGAAGGGCTGACGAATAACAGATGCCGAAGCAGTGGAGAATGTCAAGCCAACAAGGTTGTGGATAAATAAAGGACAAGCACCTGCTTATCCACAGGCCCTGGGCTTTTTCCAAAGTTGTTGTCTGTTGTCCCCAAAACGTTGCCGGGTGCCATCCACAGGCTTGTCATTGGTCTAAACCATTGATGGAACAAGACAAAATAGCGTTGTTCACAAAAAATGCGGCCCTCTACTACGACGACCAATTTGAAAGACTGAAATGATTGTGTTGAAAGCAGCTCAAGAAAAAGTTCTCTCAGCCCTGCAGGTGGTTGCCGGTATCGTCGAACGTCGCCATACTCTGCCCATCTTGGCAAACGTGCTGATCCGCAAGACTGACGGCTCCGTCGAATTCACCACCAGCGACCTCGAAATCCAAGTCCGCACCGCGGCCCAGCTCGATGGCGACGATGGCAACTACGCCGTCACCGTCGGGGCCAAGAAACTGATCGACATCCTCAAGAGCCTGCCCAGCGACCAACTCGTCTCCCTCACCGCCAACCAGGCCAAGTTGACCCTGCAAGCCGGCAAGAGCCGCTTCACCTTGCAGACCTTGCCCGCCGAAGACTTCCCCCTCGTGCAAGAGGCCGTCGATTTCGGCCCCGCTTTCAGCGTGCCGCAAAAGACGCTCAAAAGCCTGATCGGCCAGGTGCACTTTTCGATGGCGGTGCACGACATCCGCTACTACCTCAACGGCATCCTGTTCGTCGCCGAAGGCAAAACCTTGACCCTGGTCGCCACCGATGGCCACCGACTGGCACTGGCGCAAGCCACGCTCGAAGTCGAGATGCCCAAGCAGGAAGTCATCCTGCCGCGCAAGACGGTGCTCGAGCTGCAACGCCTGCTGAAAGACGACCCCAAGGGAGCCGAAGAAGAGCAGCAGATCGAGATGCGCTTTGCTGGCAACCAGGCCAAGTTCAATTTCGGTGGTCTGGAGTTCGTGACCAAGCTGGTCGAGGGCAAGTTCCCCGACTACAACCGCGTCATCCCCAAGAACCACAAGAACCACATCACCCTGGGCCGCGCCACCTTGTTGTCCAGCTTGCAGCGCGCTGCCATCCTGACCAGCGAGAAGTTCAAGGGCGTGCGCCTGAACGTGTCGCCCGGCGCCCTGGGCATTGCATCGAGTAACGCCGAGCAGGAAGAGGCCAAGGAAGAGCTTGAGATCGACTATGGCGGTGACGCCTTCGAGATCGGCTTCAACGTGGGTTACCTGATGGACGTGCTGGCCAACATGAGCCAGGACATGGTGACCGTGTCGCTGCACGACAGCAACAGCTCGGCCTTGATCACCAACCCCGAGATCGAAGGCTTCAAATACGTCGTGATGCCGATGCGGATTTGAGGATCTGGAATACCGGGGTGGGGAAGATGAAGATGATGACGATGAAATCAGCCTGGCTGGCCGGGGCTATGTCCCTGGCCCTGTGCACCCCGGGATGGGCCCAGAGCGATGCAGTCCTGAGCACGGGATCGGCCTGGATCAGTGGTTTGTCCTATCACCTGGAAGACCTGGACCCCAGCGATGGCGTCACGCCCTGGGTGCGCTTCAACCAAGTGGGTGCCTATGCCGGGTACTACCAACCCAACGATGCTCAGCATGTGGTCTTGAGCAACGATGTGTTCTCCCAACCCATTGGCTCGGTCACCTCTCAATCCGGGGAGTTGGCTGCGGGCGGGTCAGGCACGGCCTACACCGCTTACTCCCAACTCAAAGCCAGCACCGTCCAGGACTTGAACGGTGTTGGCGCGCAAGCCGGCGAGTGGCTGTACGTCGACTCCACCGGGGTGGTCAGTGGCTACGGCTCCAGCGTGGATGACAGTGGGGTGCCCTCGCCCCTGGTCGGTGACCATGCCTGGACCTTGTCGCCCAACACGGTCTTGGTGATCGATGGCACCACCCAGGTCCAGGCCCATGTGGATTTGAGCCAGTTGACCCAAGGCAGCCTGGTGCAGCACATGGCGGGTGGTCAATACGGTGTGCAACTGACGATGCTGGCCTTCACCGCTGTGCGGCTCAGCGCGGATGGTGCCGATGGTGAGCCCTTTGGTGATTCAGCCGAAGCTTTTGCCAGTGCCCGGCAGATCCTGGATGCCTCGGGCTTGTCCTTGGACCCCGACTATCTGCTGAGCGACAGTTTCCGCAACAGCTTCAGCGTGAGGCTGAGCAATGCCAGCATGGGCGAACTGAGCGGCCAGTTGTTCATGAGCGTGGGCACGGCCGCCACGTTGGAGGCCACGACGGTGCCAGAACCCAGTTCTTGGGCTTTGATGGGGCTGGGCTTGGGCTTGATGGCTTGGCGGACCAAGGGCCGCCGCTGATTTTTGAATGCCGGGTTTCTCCGGTTCAGAAAGACTTGGGTCATGTCGTTCAATGCACGTTATTCAAAACGCATCAGGGAGTGTCATGTCCAAGTTCAATGTTTTGTCGGTGGCCTTGGCGGCCGCACTGGCCCCATGGCCTCAGCTGGCGCAAGCTCAAGTCGTGACGGGGCAAGCACAACTCACCAATTTCAGCGTCAAGCTAACCGACCTCAACAAGTTCGATTTCACCTCGCCATCCTTGAAACTCATCGATGCCGACACCTCTGTTGTACTGGCGGGTGACGCTCGCCTGAGCGGCACCTACCTGACCTCGATCCAAGACCAGAGGACTTCCACCCTTGGTGCCGGCAGCCTGCTGGACACCACCAAGTTGCAAGACCAACTGGCGTTGACCTCCGGCCTGCTCCAATCCTCCAAAGATGGCGGAAACCTTTCAGCGCAAGTGACGGCCGACGCAGCCACTTTCAGCAATGTGCCCTTCGGCTTTTACCGCACCGTCCCCCAAGGGGCTTCTTTGCTGTCGACTGCCACGGCGACGAGCCAGTGGACCTTGTCTCGCAACACAGATGCCGTGTTCACCGGCACCTTGCTCCTGCAGGCAAATGCCAATGCCAATACCTTGGCAGACCGCGCCTGGAACCCGGTGGGCATCAAGGCATCAGGCTCTGCCAGCTTTCAGTTGACCATGTTTGCCCTGCGGGGCGATTCAGATGCATCCGAGGTGTTTGACGGTGGCGAGCCTGTCAATTTGTACGAATCCATTGGATTTTCGGATGTGGTGGTGGCTGATGGCTCATCCCTGGGCACCAGTGGCACCAACTTGCTGGAACGCACGTTCTCCATCCACGTTCGAAATGCCTCCAACCAGGCCCTGACCGTGGGTTTCACAGGCTTGATGAGCGCTTATGGCTCGGTGTTGCCCACCCGCACGCTCGTGCCTGAGCCCGGCACCTGGGCCTTGATGGGCCTGGGTTTGGGCTTGATGGCCTGGCGCGTCAGGACCGGCCGCCGCGCCTGATTTCTCCTGTGAAAACACCCCGGATTCAAGGGGTGGAAAGACGTTAAAATGGGGAGCTCGGACAACCTTGTCCGGGCTCTTTCCTTTTCTGGGCCTCCCATGAGCGACACCCCTCTGAATCCCGAGCAGCAACCTGACGTCACGCCCGACCCCATCGTCGTGCCGCAAACCGAGGCGCAAATCTCGGCCGGTTATGGCGAAGGCAGCATCCAGATCCTGGAAGGCCTGGAAGCGGTGCGCAAGCGGCCCGGCATGTACATCGGCGACACATCGGACGGCACTGGTCTGCATCACCTGGTGTTCGAGGTGGTCGACAACTCCATCGACGAGGCCCTGGCCGGTCATTGCGACGACATCGTCGTGACCATCCACACCGACAACTCCATCAGCGTGACCGACAACGGCCGCGGCATCCCCACCGGGGTGAAGATGGACGACAAGCACGAGCCCAAGCGCTCGGCCGCTGAAATCGCCCTGACCGAGCTGCACGCCGGCGGCAAGTTCAACCAGAACAGCTACAAGGTGTCGGGCGGCCTGCACGGCGTGGGCGTGAGCTGCGTGAACGCGCTCAGCAAGTGGTTGCGCCTGACCATCCGCCGCGATGGCAAGGCCCACCTGATCGAGTTCAAGCAAGGCATCCCGCAAGACCGATTGCTCGAGATGCGCGACGGCTTTGAAGTCAGCCCCCTGCGCGTGACCGGCGAGACCGAGAAGCGCGGCACCGAAGTGCACTTCCTGCCCGACGACGAGATCTTCAACAACATCGATTTTCACTACGAGATCCTGGCCAAGCGCCTGCGCGAACTCTCGTTCTTGAACAACGGCGTGAAGATCCGCTTGGTCGACGAGCGCAACAACAAGGAAGACAACTTCGCCTACATCGGCGGGGTCAAGGGCTTTGTGGAGTACATCAACACGGGTAAGAAGATCCTCAACCCGACGGTGTTCCATGCCCAGGGCGACAAGATCTCTGAGTTCGGCACCAACGTTGGTGTCGAGGTGGCCATGCAGTGGAACGAGAGCTACAACGAGAACGTGCTCTGCTTCACCAACAACATCCCCCAGCGGGATGGCGGCACCCACCTGACCGGCCTGCGCGCCGCGATGACCCGCGTCATCAACAAGTACATCGAAGACAACGACCTGGCCAAGAAGGCCAAGGTGGAAGTGGCCGGCGACGACATGCGTGAAGGCCTGGCCTGCGTGGTGTCGGTGAAGGTGCCCGAGCCCAAGTTCAGCAGCCAGACCAAGGACAAGCTGGTGAGCAGCGAAGTGCGTGCGCCGGTGGAAGACATCGTCAGCCGCCTGCTGACCGACTTTTTGCTTGAGAACCCGATCGACGCCAAGATCATCTGCGGCAAGATTGTGGAAGCTGCGCGGGCACGTGAAGCGGCCCGCAAGGCCCGTGAAATGACGCGCCGCAAGGGTGTGCTCGACGGCATGGGCCTGCCAGGCAAGCTGGCCGACTGCCAGGAAAAAGACCCGTCGCTGTGCGAGATCTACATCGTGGAGGGTGACTCCGCCGGTGGCTCTGCCAAGCAAGGCCGCGACCGCAAGTTCCAGGCGATTTTGCCCCTGCGCGGCAAGATCCTGAACGTCGAGAAGGCCCGCTACGAAAAGCTGCTGACCAGCAATGAAATCATCACGCTGATCACCGCCCTGGGCACGGGCATCGGCAAGGGTGGCGGCACCGACGACTTCAACCCGGACAAGCTGCGCTACCACCGCATCATCATCATGACCGACGCCGACGTGGACGGCGCGCACATCCGCACCCTGCTGCTGACCTTCTTCTTCCGGCAGATGCCCGAGCTGGTGGAGCGTGGCCACATCTACATCGCGCAACCGCCGCTGTACAAGGTCAAGCATGGCAAGCACGAGCAGTACCTGAAGGACGCGCACGACCTGGACACCTACCTGATGAAGGTGGCGCTGGACACGGCCTTGATCGAACCTGGCGCAGGCAAGCCCGCCATCAGTGGCGAGCCTTTGGTGGAACTGGCCAAGGCCTATGTGCTGGCCAATGATGTGGTCAACCGCTTGAGCAAGTGGATGGACGTGGACGCCCTGCGTGCCATGGCCAATGGCTTGACCTTGAACCTGGACACCCTGGAGCAAGCCGAGGCCAGCGCTGCGGCCTTGAAGGCCGGGCTGCACGATGCCGAAGTGACCGCCGAGTTTGACGAGCGCACCGACAAGCACGTGCTGCGCATCAGCCGCATTTACCACGGCAACGTGAAGAGCAGCATCATCACGGCCGACTTCATGCATGGCGCCGATTACGCGGCGCTGAGCACGGCGGGCACGACCTTCAATGGTCTGCTGGGCGCTGACTCGGTGGTGAAGCGCGGTGAAGGCGATCGGCAGAAGGAAGCGCGCGTGAAGGACTTCCGCGAGGCCATGGCCTGGTTGATCACGCAGGCTGAGAACACCGTGGGGCGCCAGCGCTACAAGGGGCTGGGCGAGATGAACCCATCGCAGTTGTGGGAGACCACGATGGACCCAACCGTGCGGCGTTTGCTGCGCGTGCAGATTGAAGACGCGATCGAGGCTGATCGGGTGTTCGTGATGCTGATGGGGGATGAGGTTGAGCCGCGCAGGGAGTTCATTGAGAGCAATGCGCTGCGTGCTGCCAATATCGACGTTTGACGTTGTCGGGTGACACGGATAGTGAAAGGTTCCGACAGAAAACGCCCGGCATAGCCGGGCGTTTTACTTGGCGAAGTGCACGTGCGCGGCGAATGAGTAGGCAGGACCGCAGAGCCAGGCAATTGGCATTTGACGTGCGTCAACATCTGGGCTTGCCGACGGTGTAACTATTCCAAAGTTGTCACAAGTTCACGAGGTTGATGATGAAGACGCGTGTGAGATCTTGGAGAACCAGCATGTTCAGACCATCTGCATCTGCATCTGCATCTGCATCTGCACTTGCACTTGCACTTGCATTTCTGTCCACCCCGTTGCTGTCACATGCAACGCCAACGTTCGGATCCCTGGCCAACTTCGACGCGGTGAACGACACCGGCATAACGGCGCACGGCTTCGTCATCGAACTTGAGGGCATCACGAAGAGTGAGATCACCGATGTGTTTGGTCTGAACCGCAACTTCGGAACGCCATCGCCTGGAGATGTCGAACGCTATGGCTTGCCTGCGGTGAGCGACTTGCAGGATGGTGTGGGCAATGTCATTGGTGCCAAGGTGACTTACCTTGCCAATTTTACCAATGGCGTGTGGTCCGCCGCCACGGCCTCGGGCGTCTTCAATACGCCTGGCGAAAGCTGCTGGAAATTCGGAAATGTCGGTTATCCGAATGTGCCTTGTGACCACTTTGGGGTGAGTACGCTTGGCTCACCCACCAAGACCACCTACAGCTGGCTTGTCGAGGGGGCTGCGCCTGGGGCACTGGTTGCCGCGAATGTGGCGATCCCATCAGTGACCTTCACACCGCCTCCACCGCCCGCCCCAGCTCAACCAGCTGCACCGGTGGTTGCGGTCATCAAGGCCCAGCAAGTCGATCCGGTTGTTCCACAAAACAATGCTTACTGGGTCAAGATCGTTCAGACCACCTTGCCCGAGAACGTGGGCCTCAACGATTTGATGGGCGGGCACCATGCATTCCAGAATGATGATGTCGCTGCACTTGATGACATGCCGGAGACTGAGATTGAGTGGCAAGTGCTGCAACCAGGCAAAGTCGATGAGGTCTCCAAGTCATTGGATCTGAAAGGTGACCCGTCGGTCGTGGTTCGATACCAGTTCTTCAAGTACTTGGGCAACTTTGATAATGAGGGCTTGGTAGACCCAACCGCGGAGCAGAAACCGATCGGCAACGTTCTGAATGATTCGGTGGGATCCTATGTTGGCGAACAAATTGCAGGATTCAATGCGGTACAGGCCGTCCCGGAGCCGGAGACTCTTGCTTTGATGTTGGTTGGTTTGGCCTCCATCGGGCTACACCGTTTGCGCAGATCCAGCCGCGCGTGAGGAAGGGGGCCTGCGCAACGTTCTGATGCCGCGCGCAGGGTGTCAGGGACACCTCGCCCCCAACTGCCCGTTCCGCCGGTGGCGATCCTCTGTCTCGCGCCAGCAAGTGCCTGCGCGTGTTGGCGCCGAGCGAAGGATGAGCCAGTGTGCCGACGGCTCTTTGAGCCAGCCCGATCAATGCAAACCCGCTTGAGCACTCATTGGCGTGTCCAAATGGGCGGCTCACAGCTTCATGGGATGGCCCAGCGTTTTGACTCAATTTGGTGTCGGCCGCAACATCCGTGTGTCAAAGGCCGAAAGAAGTGCTCTTGCGGACCTGTGAAGAAGGGGTGCTGCATGGCGTGACCGTTCAATCCTGTTTGAGCAACTCGATGAAGCTGGGATTAAGGAACAGCTTCTCCCGCCCTAATTTGTGTTCTCGAAGGATACCGATGGCCACGAGTTGCTTGAGGTGCACGCTTGCGGTCTGGCGGTGGCCCAGGCCCGCCTCGACCAGATGGGCAATGCGGCAATACGGCCGCACGAAGATCAGTTCAGCCAACTCGCGACTGTAGATCTGAGGCGCTTGCGTGCGCATGCGCTCGGCGGTCTCTTCGATCTGTGATCGCAGTGCCACGATTTTGCGTGTGGTCCAGCGGGCCGTATCAGCCACGCCGCGCAGCATGTACAGAATCCACGGCTCCCACGCGCCATCGGTGGTCACGGCCAGCAGGCCGTTGTAGTAGTCAGCCTTGTTGCGGATGATGTGACGGCTCAGGTACAGCACGGGAATGTCCAGCAGGCCTTGGTCAACCAGGTACAACAGGTTGAGTACGCGCCCCGTGCGGCCATTGCCGTCTACAAAGGGGTGGATGGCTTCGAATTGGTAGTGCCCGATGGCCATGCGCACCAATGGGTCCAGCGCATCGGTACCGGCCAGGGCACCGTGCATGAACTGCTCCCAATTGGCCAGCTTGTCGCGCAGCAGAGCTTCGCCTTCCGGCGGGGTGTATATGGTCTCGCCAGTGCGTTCGTTACGCAAGGTGGTGCCAGGGGTCTTGCGGATGTCGAGCTCAACGCCTTTGATGGCGCGGCAGATCTGGACTGCCGTGTTGGTGGTTAGCGGGCGGTCTTTGAGTTGCTGGAAGCCTTGCCAGAGTGCGGCGCGATACCGAAGCGCCTCTTTGGTCGCGGGGTCGGCTTCGGACTCGCTGGCGCCATCGAACAGGAACATCTGGTCTGTCGTGGTGACGATGTTCTCGATCTCGCTGCTGGCCTGGGCTTCGAGCAAAGGGATGCTGTTGATCAGCACGCCCTGGTTGGGGACGAGCAGGCCGGCTGCCTTGGCCTCGGCGACGGCGGCGCGAGCTTCAATGCAAGCCTTGAGCACGGCGCGCGTTTCAATGTCACCCACAGGGGGCAGGTCAGGAAGCGTGTTGTATGGGGTTTGGGTGTCGAATGCCATGTGTCGAGAAAATGCATTTCACTCGACACATCCTTGGGGCATGTCGAAGTGTTCAACATATTGCCTTGACGTGTCGAAATTGTCTACAATATTCGACGCATAAAGTTTGGCGCCGATAACGAGCGCCGTGGGCCAGCCGCGGTCAGCTGCACGTTCAGTTCGATTCAACGCTTGTTGACATTCCGCAGCAGCCGCTCATAAAACTGAATCATCTCGGCATACTGCGCCACACCAATGCGCTCATTCGTGCCATGAAGGCGCGGCAAGTCCTGGGCCGTGGCATGAATGGGCCGAAAGCGCAGGATGGTCTCTGCCAAGTCCGCGAAGTGAATCGAATCCGTGCCCCCGATCAGCAACCCCGGCGCCACCACCGTGCCCGGCTGCAACTCGCGCAAGCTGCGCGCCAAAGCCCGATACGCTTTTGAATCGGTGCTGGAAACCGGCGCGGCCTCCGCACCCTTGGGCTGGCGCTCAACACTCACGTTCAGGCCTTCAACCACCTGCTGCACGTGCTGGATCACATCCTGGCTGGTGTTGCCCGGCAGCAGCCGGTAATTGATGGTGGCCGACGCCAACCCCGGTACCACGTTCTCCAACTCACCGGCGTTCAAGATGGTCGGCACGGCCGTGGTGCGCAGCATGGCATCAGCAGCCGGTGTCTTGGCCAGTTCGCGCTCAACCAAAGGCCGCGTCAGCCACAGATTGCTCAACACCACGCGCATCGGGCCGCTCGCCTCGGCCGCCACCGACTCCATCATTTCGCGGGGCAGGCCTTCCAGGCGGCCGGGCAAGGGATGGGCCTCCAGGCGCTGCAAGGCCTCGGCCAGCACCCCGATCGCATGCCGCTTGGGCGGTTGGCTGGAGTGGCCCGGTTGCCCCTTGGCGGTGAGCTTGAGCGTGAGGTAGCCCTTTTGCGACAGGCCCACCAAGGCCACCGGCGCCTTCACGCCAGGCACCAGGCCGTGCGTGATCACCAAGCCTTCGTCCAGTAAGAAATCAAGCTTGATGCCTTGCTGGCGCCACAGCTTGGCCACCTGCGCGGCACCTTCGTCGCCACCCACTTCCTCGTCGGCGTTGAAGAGCAGGTAGATGGTCTGGCGCGGCTTGAACCCGGCTTTCACCAATGATTCAACCGCTTCCAGGATGGCCATCACGCTGGACTTGTCGTCCCAGGCGCCACGGCCCCACACGAAGCCGTCCTGGATCGTGCCCGAGAAGGGCGGCACCTGCCAGTCCTTGTCGGTGCCCGGCGCCACGGACACCACATCCTGGTGGGCCAGCAAGGCGATGGGTTTGGCCTGAGGGTCCGTGCCTGGCCAGGTGTAGAGCAAGGCGTGCTGGCCGATGACCTGTCGCGTCAAAGTGGCGTGGGCATTGGGGTAGCTGGTCTGGATCAGTTGGCGCAAGGCCTCGAAGGAGGCCGCGTTGGCATCAGTGGCCGACCACACGGTGCGCAACTGAACGGCAGCGCTCAAGCGCCCTGCCGCCGCCGCGGCATCAACCGCCACGCCTGACCGGGGTTCGACCTGGATCTGCCGCGAAGGGAAGCGCCAGGTTTGCCAAGCCAGGATCACGGCCAAGCCAAGCAACAGACCGGCCACGAGCCAGAGGGTGCGTTTGATCAGAGATGTCTTGTGGGAATGGGTGTCGTCAGCCATGGTTCACTTGTCTCGCCAGTGGTGAGACTGTGCCACGCCCCAACAAGCGCCTCCGCGTCTTCTCAATGTTGTTCCTGAGCGCGTACAACTCGTCCGCATGCGCCAGCGGCACGGTGATCTGCGCGGCCACGCGGTCCAGCTCATCCAACTCGTTCAGCAACTCGCTGGTTTCGGCGTCACCATCTTCCATGTGCGCCTCCACCTGCCGCAGTCGCTCGTACCAGCGGAACACGCGCCGCCTGACGCGGTAGGTGTACAGCGGCGGCACCACGCGTGACAGGGGCAGCAGCAGCACGATCAAACCGCCGATCACCAGCCACATGCGCTCGAGCAGGTTGCTGGCCCAGAAGGGCAGATAGCGTTGGTAGACCGGCGGCGTGCCATTGATGGCGCGGTCTCCCTCGGGGCTCACGGGCAACTCGCTGGTGCGCGTGTTCGGAAAATCGCGCGTGCCATTGAACCAGCCTGATCCGCCATGGATCTGCTGCGCGGCCTGTGCGAACAACTGGCGCAGGGCCGGGTGGGTGTCATCGCGGGTGAGCAAGGCCGTGGTGGCCGCCAGCAGGCCGATGTCCTCGGGCGGCAGGTCACGCGCCAGGTCGACCATGCCGCGCGGCAGCGTCACTGTTTGCAAGAAGGGAAAGCGCCTGGCCAGCGCGTCGGCTTGCGGCAGTTCGGCCAGCAAGATGCCGGGCTGTTGCACCAGGCGCTGGACCACGGGCGATTCCGGCGCGGTCATCAGCACCAAGGCGTCGATCCGGCCCTCTTGCAGGGCCTGAGCGGCCGCGTCGGGGGCCATCTCGCTGGCGATGATCTCGTTGGACATCAGGCCATTGGCCTGCAGCAGACGGTCCATCAGCTCGGGCACGCCGCTGCCGCGCTGGTCTAGATTGACGCGCAGGCCGCGCAGTTGGCTGAGCGATGTCAGGCGCGCATCAACCATGGCGGGGGGCTTGCCTTTCGCCGGGGCCGTGCTGTGGCTGGTCAATGCGGCGGGGCGGTAGAACAACCACAGCGGTTCGTAGAACAAGGCACCCAGGGACATGATGTCCTTGCTGCCATCGCCGTCCATGTTGGCGCTGCCACCGCGCACGAAGGCGGCGTCGGCTTGGCCTTGGCGCAGTGCTGCCAGGTTGCCTGCCGGGCCGTCGGTGGTGAGCAGCTGCACGCGGATGCCGTCCTTGGCGAGCGCCTGGGCGTAGCGCTGCCCGAATTCGGCGTAGGCGCTGTCCGCGGGCCCCGTGGCCAGCGTGACGGTGCGAGGGGGTTGTGGGTCCAGCCACCAATAAGCGCCAGCCAGCAGGGCCACGGCCAGGAACAACACCGGGCCGACCGAGGCCAACATGTCGCGCAGCGAGAGCAGGGCCAGGAGCAGGGCTTGTTTGATTTGGCGGGTCATGGCGGAGTGGGTAACAGGGCTGGCTAACTGTATGCTCTTCTGGTTCAAATCGTTGCCACGAAGCGCTTGAGCCGTGCCAAACCTTCTCGCAAATCATCCTGCGAAGCCGCATACGACAAGCGCACATGCTGGGCGGCCCCACACGCCCCAAAGTCATCCCCCGGCGTCAGGGCCACATGCGCCTCCTCCAGCGTGCGCTCGCAAAAGCGCATCGCGTCCAGACCCGTGCCACTCACATCGATGTAGACATAGAACGCGCCATCCGGCCGCACGGGCACGGGCAGGCCGATGTCTTCAAGGCCTTGCAGCACCAGCGCACGCCGCTCGGCAAACTCATGCCGCCTGGCCTCGCACACCGCGATGGAATCGGGCGTGAAGCAGGCCAGCGCGGCCATTTGGGCCGGCGTGGGTGCGCAGATGTAGTAGTTCTGCGCCAGCCTTTCCATCGCCGGCACCAGCTCATCGGGCACCACGGCCCAGCCCAGGCGCCAGCCGGTCATGCCGAAGTACTTGGAGAAGCTGTTGATCACGCACGCACTCGGGTCAAAGGCCAGTGCGGTTTGTGCAGGCTGGCCTGAGGCCGAAGCATCCACATCGCTCAGGTTCAGGTAGATCTCATCGACGATGCGCCAGGCCCCATGGGCACGGGCCCAATCGCAGATGGCGGTCAGCTCGGCCGGTGGCACCGAGGTGCCGGTGGGGTTCGAGGGCGTGGCGATCATCAGGCCCTGGGTGAGCGGGCTCCAGTGCTGTTGCACGGCGGCCAGATCCAGCTGAAAGCGTGACGCGGCATCGGTGGGCACCAGGCGCACATCGGCGCCAAAGCCGCTCAAGAACTGCCGGTTGCAAGGATAAGAAGGATCGCCCACCAGCACCTCGTCGCCCGGGTCGACCAGCGCAGCGGTGAGCAGCAGCAAGGCGGCCGAGGCACCAGCCGTCACCACCACGCGCTCGGGGCTGATGCACACGCCGTGCGCGCTTTGGTAGAAACCGGCGATGGCCTCGCGCAAAGCGGGCAAGCCCAAAGCGCCCGTGTAGGGCAAAGGTGTGTTGCTGCCCATGATGCGCTGCAGCTCGGCGCGCACGGCCGGTGGCGCGCCAAAGTCGGGCTCGCCCAGGTTGAGGCGGACCACGTGGTGGCCAGCGGCTTCAAGCGCGGCGGCGCGCTTGCCAAACTCCATGGCCAAGAAGGGCGTGATGGCCTGGGCGCGTTGGGAGATCTTCATGGCGAGGCAGTGTAGTGCTTGCCGGTATGCTGCCTGCTTCTTGTTCAACCTCAGAGAATCAACATGCCAGACCAGACCATCCGCTTCGAAGACGGCGCCGCATATGAAGCCATGATGGGCAGGTGGAGCCTGCTGGTGGGTCAGCAGTTCCTCGATTGGATCAACGCGCCCAAGCAGGCCAGTTGGGTTGATGTCGGTTGCGGCAATGGCGCTTTCACCGAACTGATCGTGCAGCGCTGCGCCCCCTCCGCTGTGCAGGCCATCGACCCTTCCGATGCACAGCTGGCTTATGCACGCCAGCGCTTGCCGATCGATGCGCCCGTCAGCTGGAGGAAAGGCGATGCGTTGCACGTGCCCGTGGCCGATGGCAGCCGCGATGTCGCCGTGATGGCGCTGGTGCTCTTCTTCGTGCCCGATGCGGCCAAGGGCTTGGCCGAGATGTGCCGCGCCGTGAAGCCCGGCGGCATCGTGGCGGCCTACCACTGGGACATGCTGAACAAGGGCTTTCCACTGTCGGCCATTGGCGCAGAGATGCTCAAGTTCGGCCTGACGCCCAGCATGCCGGTCAGCGTGGAGGCGTCCACCATTGAGGCCTCCCAAGCACTGTGGGTGCAAGCTGGCCTGCGCGATGTGCGCACCACGCAGATCACCGTGCAGCGTTCATTTGAAAACTTCGAGGAGTACTGGAACAGCGCCTCGGGCAGCAACATGATCCGCGGCATGATCGACGAGCTGCCGGCCGACCAGAAAGCGGCTTTGAAAGAGAACGTGCGTCAGCGCCTGCAAGCCGGCGACGGCCCGTTCACCGTGAGTGCGCGGGCCAACGCGGTCACCGGGATCAGGTGATCGCCGGATCAAGCGGCCTGGCTTTGTAGACCAGCACCTTCAAGGCCCGGTCACTGCTCACATCTTCGAACACCGCCGGGTTGGCCACGCGCTCGACGAAGCTCAAATCGGGCGCCAGCTCCATCATCTGATCCTGCAAGAAGGCCACGCTGTGTTTGGGCGAGTTCAGGCACAGCAGCGCATGCCCATCGGGTGCCAGCAGATCAGGCAGGCGGCGCATGAGCTTGGCATAGTCCTTCTCGGCCACGAAGCTGCCCTTTTGATAACTGGGCGGGTCCACGATGATCAGGTCATGAGGGCCGCGGCGGCTGATCGTGCCCCACGAGCTGAAGATGTCGTGCGGCAGAAAGCTGGCGCCACTGGTCAGGCCATTGAGCTGGTGGTTCTGCTTGCCGATGGACAGCGCGGCGCCACTCATGTCCACGTTGACGACTTGCCTGGCGCCGGCCTGCAGGGCCACCACCGAGAAGGCACAGGTGTAGGCGAACAGGTTGAGCACCTTCTTCAAACCAGGGCGTGATGACACGTGCTGGTGAACCCAGCGCCGGCCCTCGGCCATGTCCAGGAAGAGGCCGTGGTTCAAGCCCTTGAGCAAGTGCACCCGGTAGCGCGCCCCTTGCGCCTCCACCACATGAGGCTCGGGCACTTCGCCGGCCAGCACGCGGGCGTCGGCCCGCGCATCGTCGCGGGTTTGCAGCACGAGGGTGAAAGCCTGGCCTGGCGCGATCTGGGCCCAGCGTTGCGCCAAGGCCATTTGAATGGGCGCCAGCGCTTCATCGCTCACCACTTGGAAGCTGGTCAGCAGCCACACTGGCGTGAAGTAATCCAGCGACCACTGCTCGCAACCCGGGAACAAGCCGCCTCGGCCATGGAAGACACGCTGCGCCTCGGCGGGCAACTCGATGGTGGCGATGGCATCGAGCAAGGCTTGGAAGGGTGTCACGGATCGGCTGCAGAATGAGGGTGACCGCATTCTGCCTGCACACCATGGATGACCCACTCCAACAACTGGCCCAAGACCTGAACCAGTTCGCGCAAGACCGCGATTGGCAGCCATTTCATTCGCCAAAAAATCTGGCATCGGCCTTGACGGTGGAGGCCAGCGAACTGTTGGAACACTTCCAGTGGCTGACCGAGGCGCAAAGCCATCAGCTGGATGCCGACCAGCGCCAGGCCGTGGCGTTTGAGATGGCCGATGTGCTGCTGTACCTGGTGCAGTTGTCATCGGCCTTGAACATCGACCTGATGGACGCCGCCCGCCGCAAGATGGTCATCAATGCCCGGAAATACCCCGTGGCGCCATCGCGCGGCAACAGCCAGAAACCCAGCGATCTGTGAAGTGCGGAGCAACAGCATATCGCCGGATGATGACTTGGTGCTGCCCCGTTGCATGAAAACCCCGAATCGGCATATTCCTGCCAATTCGGGCCACCAAAGCCGGCCCGATTTCTGCATGATGGTCACCAGTGGCCTTTGCAATGCCGCAGAGGTCACCTTCCTGAAACCGATCGATCTCACGGAGGATGGCGCCATGAACTGGTTTGACAATGTATCGTCAGACAGCGATCAACGAATTGCCCCGGCTTGTCTGTACCAGGGGCATTGGCGGCACCGCCTGCGCGCCCATGGCGAGCTGCTCATGTGCCGGGTGGTGCTTGATGTGGCCGAGCCCCGGGTGGTGGCCGCCCAGGTGATCGAGCAGGGCCTGGTGGAAGACCTGGATGCCAGCGAGCTGGAAGAGTTGAACCAGGTGATGTTGGCCCAAGAGGTGCATCACCGGCCCCTGGCCTGGGGCCTCACCGCTTGCGCCATGTTGCCGCTGTGGGCCAAGCCCACGTTCAGCGAAAGCCAGATCGAAGAGATGGAGCGCATCCAGGGTTACCTGATCGATGCCTCGGATGATTCGGTGGACACCGTGCTGCAGTTGCGCGATCAGTTTCTGCAGGGCATTGGCATGACCTGCGAGGATGTGCACCGCGCGGTACGCCAGCCCAACGAGTATGGCAAAAGCCTGCGCAAAGGGGGGCGCGGCCTGGCCAGCTGAGCTGGCAGGCCCATGCGCCAACAGGTGGTGGCGCCTGCGTCAAAGCGCGTGCTTCTCTGAGGCGTGCTTGGCGCAGGCCACCGCGCACAGCTCGCAAGCGGCCTTGCACTGCTTGCAGTGAACGTGGTCGTGGCGTGCGCACTCTTGCGCGCATGCGCGGCAGATGTGAGCGCACAGTGCGCAGAAGTCGCCGTGGTGGTCCGAGCCGCGTGCCATGACCTTCAGCGTGGCGGCGCAGATGTCCGCGCAATCCAGGCAGATCAAAGCGCACTTGGCCATGGCCGCATCGGCCTCGCGGATGTCGGCGGCAGCGCATTGCTGCGTGAAGTGAAAAGCTTCTTGGCAAGCTTCAATGCAATCGTCAAAGTCTTGCTGGGTGTCGGGGTGGGCCATGGCGTTCTCCTTGGGTTGGGGTCAACCATGCGGGCAATCGACATGCCTCGCGGTGCGCGGCCGTGACACCGTAAGATGAGCGCGACCTCTGAGGAGCCCGTCCGTGTTCGATCAAATGGTGGCCACCTTGGCCGACGAGTTTTCCGATGTGCCCGATGCGGCGCAGATCACCCGAATCGTGGTGCGCCTGTTGCTGGCGGCCTTGCTGGGTGGGGTGCTGGGTTATGAGCGCGAGCGGCGTGGCAAAGCCGCGGGCGTGCGCACACACATGCTGGTGGCCATGGGCGCCGCTTTGTTCGTGCTGGTGCCTCAGCAAGGGGGCATGGAGGTGGCCGACCTGAGCCGCGTGATGCAAGGCGTCATCGCAGGGATTGGTTTCCTGGGCGCGGGTGCCATCATCAAGAACCATTCAGAAGAAGACGTGCAAGGCCTGACCACCGCCGCCGGGGTGTGGATGACGGCCGCCATCGGCATCGCCTGTGGCTTGGGGCGCGAGGTGACCGCCTTGATCAGCACGGTGATGGCGCTGGCGGTGCTCAACACCGTGCCGCGCCTGTTGGGCACGGACAAGCCCAACGGCAAGAACAGCGAACTCTGACAGGTTTCAGTGTGAGGGATCGCGCGTGCGTGTCTTGGCCACGCCCGTGACGATGCCCAGACCCAGCAGGATCAGGCAGGCGATGCCGATGTAAAGGTGAGGCACGCCCGCCACCACCAGGCCCCAGGCGACGCCGCCAGTGATCAGCAAAAAGCCGACGAGGTAAAGTGCGAATGACATAGTGGTACTCCTTCTTTGAGGGCCACTGTAGCAATGGGCATGGCACTGGGCCCATCAGCCAGCGCCCGCACTTTTTGTAGGCCCGCACCTACAGCCTGCCTTATGTTTGAGCTCAGTTTCCGCACCCGGTCCCGCATGGCGGCTGTTGCCGCAGGGGCCCTGCTCGGCCTGGTCCTGCTGTGGGGGCGCGCGCAGGCACAGGCCGTGGGTACTCAAGCGCCCTCACCCGATGACCACTGGGCCGCCGCATTCCAAGACTTCGAACGGGCGGATGCAGCCAACCCCACCTTGCCGGGCGGCGTGGTATTCGTGGGCAGCTCATCCATCCGCTTGTGGTCGGACATGGCCAAGCAGTTCACCGGTTGGCCCACGGTGATCAACCGGGGTTTTGGTGGGTCCGAGCTGGCCGACTGTGCCCGCCACGTGCAGCGCCTGGTGTCCCTGTACCAACCCCGCCTGGTGTTGGTCTACGCAGGCGACAACGACCTGGCCGCCGGGCGTTTGCCCCACCAGGTGCTGGAGAGTTTTCAGACCTTTGTGGCCGGTGTGCGCGAGCGCCAACCGGGCCTGCCGGTGGTGTTCATCTCGATCAAGCCCAGCCCTTCGCGGGCCAAGTTGATGCCCAGTGTGCGCGAGGCCAATCGGCTGATTCGGGACTACGCGGACCAGGACAAGAACCTGTACTTCGTGGACGTGTTCACACCCATGCTGGGCCCCGATGGCGAGCCGCGTGCCGAGCTGTTCAAGCCCGATGCCCTGCACTTGAACCAGGCGGGATACGCGCTGTGGCAGTCCACCATCGTCAAGAGCCTTCCACCGAATTTGTTGACCCCTGCGGCGCGCTGAGGGCCTGGTCAGCGGCGGGGCGCTCACGCGGCCAGCGAGGTGCCCACCTGGGCCAGGCGTGGGCCACGGCCAGCAACACGGCCAGACTGCATCCAGCGATGGCCAGATCCTGCCACCAGGGCCGATGCGGATCGGCCTCACCAAACACGGCCAGCACCAGCAAGACCACGCCCAGGTGCGCGCAGAACACGGGCAATGAAGCCCGCCCCATGGCTTCAAGGGGACGCAAGCGCCGCATGCGCGCGGTCAGCCAGGGGCCGAAGCGCAGGGTCAGCACCATCAATGCCAGCAGGTTGAGCAGGCGCAGCGGGCCCAGCAGCCATTTGTCGAACAACACATTGACCTCTGGCCAGTTAGGCAAGGGGACCTGCCCGATGGCATGGCGCCAAGCCAGTCCCGTCAAGCCCATGGCCAGGGCCACCAAGACCATCCAGCGTGGAAACGGCGCCCGGGGGGGCAGGGTCTGTGGCGCCACCACCAACTGGGCGCCCATCCACAAACCCAGAATCCAGATGAACTGCCAGGCCAGGGTGTCGAAAGAGCCGGTCTCCTGGAAGGGCACGGGCAGGCCCGTGTGCGCGACCACCCAGTCGTACATCAGGTGCGTGACGCCAAATTGGGCTAGCAGCCAAAGCGCGAGGCTGGTCGCGAGCAAACCCCGCCAGCCATGCCGCATGCCGTGGGACAGCACCCATGGGCTGATCAGCATGAAGAGGATGTACAGCGGCAAGATGTCGAGCAGCGGCGGTTGGTAGACCAGGGCCATCGCGGCCAGCAAGGCCGTGACGGGATGCTGCAGGTAGAAAGACATCAGGTTCTTGACCGCGGGTTGGTCAATGCCCAGGCCCAGCACGGCGATCACGGTGAACAGGAACAGCAAGGCCAGCAATTGGCAGCCATAGATCACGAGTGCCCGTTGCCGAAAGGCGCGCCGCATCACCGGGATGCCATGGCGGCGCCCCTTGCGCGTGTAGACCATGCCCGCCATGAAGGCCGACAGCAGCACGAAGCCCTCGGCGGCCGACACGTAGCCAAAGGGCTGGCCCAGGTGCTCGGCCAGGCGAGTGGGCAGGTGAGTCAGCGTCATCAGCACCAACATGAGCCCGCGCAGCGCGTCGAACTCCCAGCGGCGGGTAGGCCTTGGGGGCGCAGGCGGCGGGGCGGTCGACAAGGCGGCGGGCATGGGCGCCATGATGATGGGCCGCCGCATGCCACGCCGCGTGAGGGGGATTGCTAAGACGGCGTGTTGGCCCCCTGCCGAAGGGTGGCCAGGTCATCGCGCAGGCCTTTGATCTGAAGGTGCAGATCGCGCAGGATCTCACCCTCGATGCGCTTTTCTTCGGATTGCACCCACATCGCGGCGATGGCGGCCGTGATCAGGGACAGCGCGGCAAAGCCCATCAGCACCACGAACACCGCGAAGATCTTGGCCGCGGGCGTGGTGGGCACGATGTCGCCATAACCCACGGTGGCCGCGGTGGTGAAGGCCAGCCAGAGCCCATCTCCGAAGGTGTGCGCTTGCGGCTCCAGCCACCAAAAGCCCAAGCCGCACAGCCCCAATACACCGACAGCCAGGGTCAGCAGGTGGGCCAGACCACCACGCCAGAACCTGGGCCACAGTGATTGGCCCCACCGAAGAATGGTCAGGATTGCCGTGGCCAGGCGCACGCCCAGCACGTCCAGCTGTTCACCCAGGGGCAAGATGGCCGACAGGAGCAAGGCACCTGCCAGCACGCTTGAAAGCTGGTGGGTGGCGAAGTGGCGGGTCCAGGGGCCGCGTTGTTTGGCGTGGCGCATGTCGTGGACGATCGCCATTGTGCAGGCCGCAAAGCCCAGCAGGTACAGCGCCGCGCTGGCCAGGCGGTGCGTGGACAAGGCGGCCATGTAGAAGGCCGGGATGGTGGCCAGCAGGGCCAGCAATTCACCGCGCCGCCAGGGGCTGAGAGACGAAAAGGTGACAAAGGGGCCCATGCCTCAGCTTAAGCAGCCCACACATGGACGGGCTTGATCCGCGTCAAGCGTGGCGCATGGGCCCCAATGCGTTTTTATTCATCCGCCCTGGCGTTTGCGCGACATGGCCCACCACCCCGCGCCCAGCAAGGCCAGGCCTGCAGCCACGGGCAACACCACATCGCGCGCCTGGAGACCGCGGTAGCGGCCATCGATGCTGGCCGGCGCGCTTGATGGTTCGAACAGGTTGCCAGCGGTTTTGCGCACGGGCACGGCTTTGCGCCAGTAAGCCCGGATGCTGCGCGCCATCAGGCTGGACACGAGGTTGGGCGCCAAGCCGTGCCCCCATTTCACGGCCGAAGCCGCGGCCCCCACGGTCACCGAATCGCGAGGCTGCCAGGCCAGGCGCACCATGGCCCGGGCGACGCGCCGGGGATCGGCCAGCGGCCCGGCTGGTTTGATCTCTCGACCGGTGTAGTTGCCAGCGTGCGACAAGCCGGGCGTGTCCAGCATGGCCGGGAACACATCGCACACATGGATGCCCTCGTGCTGGCTCAACTCGCCGCGAAGGGATTGTGAAAAGCCGACCAGACCGAACTTGCTGGCGCTGTAGGCCGCCGAGTAAGGCGCCGGCGCCCACGAGCCGATGGACAGGGTGTTGATCAATACACCGGCCCGGCGCTCCTTGAAATGCGGCAACACCGCATAAGCGCCGTTGATGTAGCCCAGCAGGTTGGTGCGGATGACGCGCTCGTGCGCGGCGATGGGCGTGTCGGTGAAGTCGCCTACGGCGCCCACGCCCGCATTGTTGACCCACACATCAATGCCACCAAAGCGCTCGATGGCTTGCGCCGCCAGCGTCTTCATCGCCTGCGGGTCGCCCACATCGGTCAGGACCACGTCGGCCTCCACGCCAAGGGCTCGGCATTGGCGGGCCACATCGTCCAGGGCATCTTGCCGGCGTGCCGCGAGGACGACATGTGCCCCGGCTTCGGCAAAGGCCAGTGCGGCTGCGCGGCCCACGCCGCTGGAGGCGCCAGTGATGACCACGGTTTTCTGGCTCAAAGG
This sequence comes from Aquabacterium sp. CECT 9606, assembly GCF_918741295.1. Taxonomy (GTDB): domain Bacteria; phylum Pseudomonadota; class Gammaproteobacteria; order Burkholderiales; family Burkholderiaceae_C; genus Aquabacterium. Next base: position 112,857 of record NZ_CAKKNB010000002.1, on the reverse strand, counting down.
GTGTGCATGCTTCATGGAATCTCCTTTTTTCTGGGCGCGGGGGTTTCCAGACTGGTCAGCAATCGGCGCGCCTGCACCATTTCAGCGCACGGTTGGGGTCCGTTCTGCTACGCTGACCATTGCACATGACTCAGCGGTAAACCGAATGATTTCACTCACTGGCCGATGGATGCGACACCTGTTGTGCTCGCTGAGCGTGGCCACCTTGACCACAGGCTGTGCGACCCTGCCCGAGCCCGTGCCCCGCGCCGACACCCACGCCCTGGCCGACTACAACACCACCGACCTGGGCCGCTTGACGACCACCAGCGCCCCCGGCCCCGACGTGTCGGGACTGCGCCTTCTGGCATCGGGCGATGACGCCCTGGGCTCCCTGGCCGCCCTGGCCGACAACGCCCGCCACACGCTGGACCTGCAGTACTACCTGATCCACAGCGATGGCTCGTCGCGCGCCTTGATGCAGAGGGTGCGTGCGGCCGCCGACCGGGGTGTGCATGTTCGGCTGCTGCTGGACGACCTGAACACGGCCGGGCAGGACAAGGGCCTGCTGCGCCTGACGGCCCACCCCAACATCGAGGTGCGCCTGTTCAACCCCTTCCCGGCGGGGCGGATCGGCACCATCAGCCGCTTGCTGGCGTCCATCACGGACATGAGCCGCATCAACCACCGGATGCACAACAAGATGTTCGTGGCCGACAACGCCCTGGCCATCACGGGTGGACGCAATCTGGGCGACGCCTACTTTGTGCAAAGCCCCGACAGCAACTTCCTGGACATCGACATCATCGTGGCGGGGCCGGCGGTGCGGGCCTTGTCCACCACGTTCGACCGGTTCTGGAATGACCCGATGGCCTACCCGGTGACCGCGGTGGTGGACCCGTCCATCTTGAGCGCCGCCGCTTCGTCGGCCGATGGGGCCAGCAAGCCCACCATCGTGCCGGCGGTGATCCCCGACACCGAATTCGCGCGCGACTTGAAGCAGGGCCGATTGAAACTGGTGTGGGCGCGTGCCACGGTGTTGGCCGACAAGCCTTCGAAGATCCAGAGCGAGGGCCAGCCCACCAAGGCTGAAGCCATCGCAGATGACGTTGACCGCATCATCCGCTCGGCCCGCCAGGAGTTGATCGTGATCTCGCCTTACTTCGTGCCCGGCGTGCGGGGCGTGGCGCTGTTCAAGGAGCTGCGGGACCGGGGTGTGAAAGTGCGCGTGCTGACCAACTCACTGGCCACCACCGATGCCCCTGCGGTGCACATTGGTTATGCCCGCTACCGGCCCCAGTTGCTGGCCATGGGCGTGGAGTTGCACGAGCTGCGGCCCTTGCTGAATGCCAAGCAGGCCAAGCTGGGTTCGTTCGGGTCCTCGCATGCGTCGCTGCATGCCAAGGTCGTGGTCGTGGACCGGGAGAGCGCCTTGGTCGGGTCCATGAACCTGGACCCGCGCTCAGCCCGGCTCAACTCGGAAATGGGCGTGTTGATGCGCAGCCCGGAGATCGCGCAACAACTGGCGCGCTTGTTCGAGGAGGTGAGCAAGGACAGCTACCACCTGTCTTTGAGCGAGGGGCAGCGGGTGCAATGGAACACCACGCCGCCCAACCCAGGCTTGCTGCGTCAAAGCGAACCCGAGGCCAGTGCGTGGCTCAAGTTCGGGCTCAAGCTGCTTTCGCCCTTTGCGCCCGAAGAGATGCTTTGACCTCAGTCGCGGCCGTGCTTGCCGTGGCCGTTCCCGTGACCATGGCCATTCCCATGACCGCGGTCATCGCGGTCGTTGTGGTCATGCCGATCGGGGCCATTGCGCCAGCCGGGGCGGCCATTGCCGGGGTGCTCATGCTGCCAGCGGTTGCGCACCCATTGTTCTTGCACGAAGTAGACGGGTTGGCCGCAAGCCTGGTAACGGCCGCAATAACGACGCCAGTTTTGCTGGTGAGCCGGGGGCACATACAGGTAGATGGGGCGGCGTTCATAGACCACGGCGGGCGGCGCGATGATCACGGGCTGTGGGTACACCAGCTGAGGCGGACCGTAGCCGTCGTTGCCAATGTCGATCCGGCCATACACACCAGGTTGGTTGATGCCGATGGACACCCCCACATTGGTTTCGGCCATCACGGGGGTCATGGCACACGCGGCCAGCGCCAGAGCAATCAGTTTTTTCATGTGGGTCTCCTACAGTCGTTCATGTTGTCTCAACGCGGCCGGGCGCCGTGCCGAGGACAGGGTCATCCCCTGATGCCAGCATCTTCACAGATTTTGACCATGGGGGCCAAGTAACAAGCGCACACAAAAAAAGCCGGAGTTCAATCCGGCTTTTTCCAGGTCATGCAATGCCGATCACTTGGACGCGGCAGCCGAAGCGGCGTGCGCGGGCACCTCGTGCTTGTGGGCCTTGCCGTCGTGCTTCTTGACAGCGGCGCCGCTGGCCGCCACGGCGGGTGCCGAGGCCTTGGCAGCGGGTTGTGCAAAAGAGGTGGCAGCGAAGGCGGTCAGCACGGCGGCGATGGCGAGGGTCTTGTTCATGGTCAGTCCTTGATGGGTTGAAGATGCAGGTTCAACGCGCCCTGCGCATGCCGCGTTGACGTGAAGAAAGGTAAACACTTGTCTCGGGCCCCGCACTGATCCCTAGCCCATGCGCCGGGCCAGTCGGTTAGATTGCGGGCTTGCACGGGCTCCAACGGAACACACTTTGAAATCCAATCATTTGCAAGCCATGGTTTTGGTGGGCACGCTGGCCATGTCCAGCGGCCTGTGGGCTGCCGAGGCCGCGTCGGCGCCAAGCCCCACCTCGCGCGTGACGCACTACGCCGTCAGCTACACCGTCAACCCCGATGGCACCTACCTGGAAGACCGGGCCTGGTCCATGGCCGCATCGACGCCTGAGCTGGTGGCCGGTGCCAGCCGGACTTCGGTCTCTTACGACCGCCAGTTGCAGAAGGTGAAGGTGATCGAGGCCTACACGCGCAAGGCCGATGGCCGGCGTCTGAAGGTGCCCAAGTCGGGCTTCAAGGACGCCCCCGATGCCACCTCGGGCCAGCAGGACCTTGGCATCGAATTCCCCAATGTCGAGGTGGGCGATACCGCGGTGCTGGCCTACCGCGTGACCACCCGCAAGCCTTGGTTGGCGGGGCATTTCTCGATCAACGAGAGCTTTCCCAAAACCGATTCTTACGGTGACGTGAGGATCAAGGTCGACGTGCCCGTCAGCATGTGGTCACAAGACCAGGCGCGTGATTTCCGCGAAGTGCGGCGCAGCGAGAAAGCCGGCCGCAAGGTGGTCGAATGGGCTTGGCGCAACGAGCAGCCGCTCAAGAGTGCACCGCCCAGGTTGTCGGGCCACGAGCAAGAGGACGAGGCCGGCGTGCTGTTCTCCACCTTCCGCAGCCAGGGCGATCTGGCCAAGGCCTATGGCGGGCCAGCCCAGGCGAAGGCCATCGTGACGCCCAAGGTGCGGCAACTGGCCGACCAGATCACACAGGACAGCCAGGCCAAGGCACCGGCCGAGGTGGCCAAGGCCTTGTACGAGTGGGTGACGCTGAACATCGCCACCACCGCGCCTTGCCTGCGCCTGGGCTCGATGGTGCCCCGAGATGTGGACGTGGTGCTCACCCAGCGCACTGGCGATTGCAAAGACCACGCCACCGTGCTGCAAGCCTTGTTGAAGGCCAAGGGCATCGCCAGCACCCAGGCCTTGATCAACGCGGGCACGGCCTATGCCTTGCCCAAGGTGCCCGTGGTGTCGGCCGTCAACCAGGTGATCAACCACATCCCCAGCCTGAACCTGTTCCTGGACACCACCTCCGACAGCGTGCCCTTTGGCATGCTGCCCTTTGGCGATGAAGGCAAGCCCGTGCTGCTGGTCGACGGCCACCAGGATGGGCTGAAGACGCCCGTGTCCCCGGTGGGCTTCAACCAGCAGATCATGAAGACCGAGGTGATCGTGCAGCCCGATGGTTCGGCCTCTGGCACGGTGGACGTGGCCTTGCGCGGCCTGTTCGCGGTCAACGCCCGGATGCGCCTGCGCCAGTTGACGCAGGTGCAGGCAGCCAACATGGTCAAGACCTTCTTTGAATCGGGCGGCCAGAAAGGCAGCGGCAGCATGGTCAAGGACAACGCCCGTGCCTTGCGCGACACTTATGGCTACCGAACGCAGTTCAAGGTGGACCAATGGGTGAAGCTGCCGGGCCCAGGCAGCTTTGCCATCACGCCCATGTTCTACAGCGAAAGCCCGGTGGCGGACTACGTGGCGGCAGCCAGCCAGCCCGTGACCGAAGGGGCCGAAACCTCCTGTTCCAGTGGCCATTCGATCGAGGAATACCGCTACCAGTTGCCGGCCAACATGACCATCGAGCAGGTGCCCAAGGACGTCAAGCTGGACAGCGACAAATTGTCGTACAGCGCCACCTACCAGTTCAAGGACCAGGTGCTGACCGTGAAACGCGTGTTTGACGACCGCACGGTGGGCAACGTCTGCACGGCGGCCCATGCTCAGGTTTACAAAGACTTTGCGGCCCAAGCTGTGCCGGATTCCACGACCAAGGTGGTTTTCAAGTAGGCGGGGCTCAACCTGAAGGGCCTGTGAGCCGTTATCCGAAGTGAAATCACTCACGGAGAAAGCTCATGGGTCAAAAGACCACCGCTCAAACCCTGCGCGCCCAATTGATGGCGCCCGAACCCATCCAGCGCGTGCATGCCCTGCATGCCCTGGAGCTGGAGCTGGTCGAGGCCCCGCACGCGGTGGCCGAAGAACTCGAAGCCTTCGCCGCGCGTGGCATCCCCTACTACGCGCCTGAAGAGCCCGCCTACCGTGAATGGGTGGGCAAGGCCGTGTCGTACTGGGAGCAGCTGCACGCGCCCAAGTCGGTGCCGCGCATGACCAGCGTGCGCGCCCGCCGCGCCGCCTGAATCCCGCTTGACCACGGCAGGCCTGGCCCTGCCGTAAGATCGCCCCACTGCACGGTGGCAGGGTTGGGGTGAATGGGTATGCAATTGCCGGAGGGCATCCAGGTGCTGGAGCGGGGTTGGCTGTCGTCCAACCACATCGTGTTCCTTGACCCCGAGTTGCCCACCGTGGTGGACACCGGCTATGGCAGTGAGCGCGCCAAGACCCTGGTGCTGATCCAGGCCGCGCTGGGCGGCCAGCCGCTGCGGCGCATCATCAACACGCACCTGCATTCCGACCATGCGGGCGGCAATGCGGTGTTGAAAGCGCATTACCCTGATTGCCAGATCGTCATCCCGCCCGGCCTGCAAGATGCCGTGACTGTGTGGGACGAAGCCCGCCTGAGCTACACCGCCACCGGCCAGCACTGCGAGCGCTTCATGCACGACGCGGTGCTCACCGTGCCCGGCACCCTCAGGCTGGGCGCGAATGAGTGGCAGGTGCTGCCCGCCGCCGGGCATGACCACGACATGGTGATGCTGTGGTGCGATGCCTTGGGCATCCTCATCTCGGCCGATGCCCTGTGGGAGAAGGGCTTTGGCATCATCTTTTCGGAGCTGGTGGGCGAGCCCGGCTTTGGCCGCCAGCAGGCCACCCTGGCGCTGATCGAGCAACTGGCGCCCAAGCTGGTCATCCCCGGCCATGGCGCGCCTTTCACCGATGTGCAGGCCGCGCTGGCCACCGCCAACTCGCGCATCGAATGGCTGATGGACGACCCCAAGCGCAACGCCGACAACGCCATCAAGGCCTTGCTGGCCTTCAAGCTGATGGCCCACCAGCGCCTGAGCCTGGCCGACATCGCCCAGCTGATCCGGCAAAGCCAGATCTTCAACACGGTGGTGCACGACCATTACCCGCACGATGCGGCAGAGCTTAGCGAGCGGTTCGCCCATCAGTTGGTGAAGGTGGGTGCCGCAACCCGCGATGGCGACGATCTGGTGCTAAAAAGCTGAACAAGCCCATCAACAAAAACGGAGGCCGCATTCGTGACCCAGAGCGTCAAGGAGCTGCGCAAGCAACGTGAGGCGGAGCAGCGCCGCAAGAGCATCATCAAGGTCGTGCGCAAGCTGATCAAAAAAGGCGGATTGGGCGAAATCTCGCTGCGCAAGGTGGCCGAGCTGGCGGGCTATTCCACCACCGTGGTCTATTCCTTGTTCGAGGACAAGGCCATGCTGATCTCGCAGGCCATGGGCGAAGACCTGCAAGAGCTGACCAATGCCATGCGCCGCGCTGGCAAGGCGCACAGCAAGCCGCTGGACCGCATCCGCGCCATGGGCCGCGCTTATGTGGACTTTGGCCTGAAGCACCCGGATGAATACGCCTTCGTGTTCATGCAGAAGCGCCCGCACGCGCCCAACGAGGTGGCGCGTGTTCAGCATGGCGATCCGGCCGAAGACCCGTATGCTTTTTCACGCACCCTGTTCGTGCAATGGGCCGCCACGGGCGAGGTGTCCAACGTTGACACCGACATCGACCTGATGACCCAGATTTACTGGGAAGGCATCCATGGCTTCACGGCGCGTCAGCTGGTGATGGGGCCGGATGATCCCTGGTTTCCCGAGGTGCCCAACGAGCGGCATCTCACGGCCATCATTGAGGTGCTATTGACGGGGCTGGTGCGGCACTTTGCTGTGAGGTAGGGGTGGGTTGCTTTGTCTTGGCAGCGCGGGGCGGGGATGAGTCGGAGGCGGACGGGGCTCCTATGGTGGCGGTCCACCGCGTAGCGGCGGACTGCGCTCGGTGCTCGGCCACGGCGGGCGGCTGCGGAACTCGCTGGCCTGCGGCCAGCTCAAACAGTCCTCGCCGACCCCTCGCTGCGCGAGGGGCAACCCGCCGCGGCCTGCGCGCCTCGCCGCCCCCGAAGTCGCCCCGCCCGCCTCCGACTCATCCGTGATCGCCCCGCTGGTGGCGGGCCACGGTTGGGGGCGGTGGCGTGGCGATCAGTGTGGCGTTGGCAGCCGTCGTGCGGTTGGTGCTCGTTGACGCGGCGGTTGGTCAGCCACCGATTGCAGCCGTGCCATGCCACCAGCGGGGCGAAAAAAGGGCTGGGCGGGCATCCGGTGGGGGCGCCTTGTTGGTGCTGAGAAGCGGAATGCCGAGGTGGGCACGCGCAGCGTGCATCAACATCTGACCGGCCGTGGTTGTTTGAACGAAGCGGATGCAATCCGCGCAGTGAGTTCCACGGCCCCACCTCGGCATGAGCATCGCAAGGCAGTCCCGCTGAAAGCGGGACCACCAACATGAAGCCCTGACGGATGCCCACCCAGCCCTCGCCCCGCGCTGCAAAGATAAAACAACCTACGCGGGCACCGCAGCCGCAGCCCGCAACCTCAAGCGCCAATCACCGCACTGGCATCCAGCAGGATCTCCCGAGCCCGCTGCGCAATCGGCGACAGGTAGCCGCGCCGCCGCAAGATGCCGATACGCCGGTGCACCCCCGGCAGATCGAGCGGCACCACCACCACGTTGCGCGGCAAGGCCGATGGCGAGCCAAAGCGGGCGTTGAACAGGCTGACCATCTGCGTGCGCGACACCACCGTGTACAGCGACTCCAGTGAATTCACCTCCACCGGGATGTTCAAACGCGGCAGGCCATGCCGGGCCGCCGCCTGCTCCAGGCTGCGCCGCGCCACCTCCTGCTTGCCCGAGCCCACCCACTGGCAGCCGATCAGGTCGTCCATGCACAGGCGCTCGCGCTGGGCCAGGGGGTGGCGGTCGTTCATGATGGCACTGAAGGGATCGTCGTACAGCTCATCCACCTCCACACCCGCGGGCAAGTCGTCCGGCAAGGGGCACACCGCCAGGCCCAGCTCCTTGCGATCGATGGCGCCCAGCAGCACGTGATTGAAGGCGGTCGTCACTTTCACGTGGGCAGCGGGCCGCTCGGTGGTCAGCGTGGGGAACAGCGCGCTCAGCACAAAGTGCGACACCGCCGGGGTGATGCCCAGTCGCAGCAGACCGGCGTGGCCCCCGCCCAGGTCGCGTGCCTCCATCACCGCGTCGTCCATGGCATTGGACAAGGTGCGCACCCGGCCATAAAAAGCCCGGCCCGCCTCGGTCAGCTCCGAGCCGCGTGGCGTGCGGTTGAACAACACCACGCCCAGGTGCTTCTCCAGGCGCTTGATGGATTTGCTCAGCGCGGGCTGGGTCAGCCCCAAGCTTTGCGCAGCCCGCACCAGGCTGCCCTCGGTGGCCGCGGCGATGAAATAGTGGATGTCCGGATCCAGGGTAGCCATGACCAATGGTAATGGACAAAGGCAATCACGGTTATTTGCTTTCATGGCCCAAGCCGCCCAAACTGACGTGCATGAGCAGTCACCAGCCGCAGAACCACGCCACCTTCAGCCACATGCGAGATGGCACGCCCGAAGACTGGGCCGCCATCGCCCGAGAGTTCGTGCCCTACGCCCGCCAGTTGCCCGACCGGGTGCTGGATCACCTGAACCTGCTGAAAGGCGATTGCGGCGGCTTCCCCATCGACCGGCTCAGCCATTGCCTGCAAACCGCCACCCTGGCCCACCAGGATGGGCGCGACGAGGAGTACGTGGTCTGCGCCCTGCTGCACGACATCGGCGATACCCTGGGCAGCTACAACCACGCCGACATCGCGGCGGCCATCCTCAAGCCCTTCGTCAGTGAAGAAAACCACTGGATGGTGGCCCAGCACGGCATCTTCCAGGGCTATTACTTTTTCCACCACCTGGGCATGGACCGTGACCTGCGCGATCGCTTCAAGGCGCAGGCGGCCTTGTACGACCACACGGCCGAATTCTGCGAGCGTTACGACGCCGCCGCTTTCGACCCCCAGCGCGAGACCCTGCCGCTGGAATTCTTCGAGCCCATGGTGCGCCGTGTGCTGGCCGTGCCCAAACAAAGCCTGTACGCCAAGATCGTGGTCAGGGAGTCGGTGCCAGAATCCTGACCATGCCCACCCTTCGACCTTTGCCCGCCGCGCCCGATCCTTCACTGGACCGGGCTGTCGTGGTGCCTGCCAAAGGCCAGGTCGCCAATCCCCAGAAGTTTGCCGTCGAAGTCAAACCCAGTGCCATCGACGGCCTGGGGGCCTTTGCCCTGCAGGCCGTGGCCGCCGGGCGCAAGATCGGCGAGATCCGGGGCGAGTCCGTCAGCACGGCCGAGGCCTTCAAACGCGCCAAGGCGGCCGACAAAAGCACGGGCCGCGTCTTCATGATCGCGGTGTCGAACGCGAGGGCGGTGGATGCCACCCATTCGGCCGATCCGCTGCGCTTTGCCAACCATTCCTGCGCGCCCAACATGGTCCTCAAGGTGCAGCAGGGCCGGGTGGCCTTCTACGCGCTGCGCGACATCACCGTGGGCGAAGAACTCACCGTGGCCTATGGCCCCACTCACCACGCCGGGCGCCTGGCCTGCCGCTGCGGCGCACCAGGTTGCGCGGGCAGTCTGTAGAAAACCCTGATACGCCGACCCTGGCCTCCCCCTGAAGCGAGGGGGGCTTGCCAGGCATAACGGCGCCTTGTCGGCCCTGGATCGGCCCCCAACGCACCCCACGCGGCAGCGACTTCACGAATACTGTGTTCGTCAGGAGTCCTCCCATGAAAGCCTCAGTGAATGGCCGTTTTTGGCGGCCCGGCAAGCCGGTCCCCTTGGGCGATGTGCAGTTCAATGTGCTCCAAGCGCGCATCCGCATGCTGTTTGCGCACATGCCTGCGGCCTGCCTGGTGGCCACCGGTTTTTCCTGTCTGCTGGCCTGGTTGCTGTTGCCCACCATGGGCGGCCAGCGTGTGTGGGCCTGGTTGGCGGTGAAGGGCCTGGTCGCGGTGCTGCTGTTTGGCCAGTCACGCCTGTTCAGCCACAGCGCTGATCCGGTGCACCCCAAGTGGTACCGGGGCTTCCTGATCCTGCTGGTGATCGACGGCTTGGTGTGGGGCTCGGTGGGTTGGTGGATGACACCCCTGGCGCGCCTGGACCTGATGGCCGTGACCCTGGCCTGCCTGCTGGGCGTGGGGTCCATGGGCACCTTCATGCTCAACCCTGATGCGGGGTCGGCACGTGCCTTCATCATCCCCATGCTGGTGCCCAACGCGGTGTTCTACCTGACGCGGCAGGACTCGTTCGGTTTGTTTGGCGGGGGGTCGGTGCTGGCCTTCGTGGGCCTGCTGTTCATGGAAACGCGCTGGGCGCAGAACCGCATCGAGGAATTGCTCTTCCTGCGCTACACCACCGAAGAGGTGGCGCAAGAGCGCGCCAAGGCCCTGGCGCTGGCCCAGCACCACAGCGAAGCCAAAAGCCGTTTCCTGGCCACCATGAGCCACGAAATGCGCACGCCCCTGCACGGCATGCTGGGCCTGACCCGCATGCTGCGCGACGAAGAGTTGCGCCCGCTGGCCCAGGAAAGGCTGGACTTGGTGGAGCGCTCTGGCGAGCACCTGTTGTCGGTCATCAATGACGTGCTGGACACCTCCAAGATCGAGGCCGGCCACGTGCATGTGGAGCGGCGCCCCTTCGACCTGAGCGCCGTCATCCACGACGTGGTGGCCATCTCCACGGTCAACGCGCAGGCCAAGGGCTTGCAAGTGCTGCTGGAATCCACGCTGCCGGCCCTTCACGAGGTCACGGGGGACGCGGCTCGCGTGCGGCAAGTGCTGCACAACCTGCTGGGCAACGCCGTCAAGTTCACCGACCAGGGCCGCATCACCGTGCGCGTCTCGCGCGTGGTGGGGCATGACATGGTGACCTTGGCGGTCGAGGACTCGGGCATCGGCATCCCCAGTGACGAGCTGCCCTTCATCTTCGAGGCTTTTCACCAGGTTGAAAGCTCGATGGAGCGGCGCCATGGCGGTGCTGGCCTGGGCTTGACCATCTCCCAGAAACTGTGCCGCGCCATGGGCGGCGATCTGCGCTGCAGCAGCACGCCCGGGCGAGGTTCGGTGTTCGTGGCCAGCTTCGGCCTGCCCGTGGTGGCGCGGGCCCAGCCGGTTGCCGCCTCGGCCCGAGGGCCGAGTGATGAGACGCAGGCCCTGTCGCGCGCGGATGGCCGGCGTGGACTGGTGCTGTTGGTCGAAGACAACCCCATCAACGCGCTGGTGGCCGACGCCGCGCTCAAGCAGTTCGGCCTGTCGGTGGTGCTGGCCGAAGACGGCCACAAGGCCTTGAGCTGGCTCCATGAACACCAGCCCGACCTGGTGCTGATGGATTGCCAGATGCCCGGCATGGACGGCTATGAAACCACCCAGCACATCCGCGCCCTGGAGCGCCAGCAGGCGCGCCCCCGAGTGCCCATCGTGGCCCTGACGGCCAATGTGCTGCCCGAGGAGCGGCAACGCTGTCTGGACGCCGACATGGACGACCACCTGCCCAAACCTTTCCACCGCAACGACCTGGCCCATTTGCTGACGCAACACCTGTCCCGTGGCAACAGCTCGCCGGCCCAGGCCACGGATGGGCAGACCGCGCTGCAGCGCATGGCATGATCGCCGCCGACTCCATCAAGGGGGCCGCTGGCCGGCCCAACCGCTCATGAAAAAATCTCTCTTCGCACTGGCCATGGCCGGTGCCGCCTTGGCCCAACCCGCTTTGGCGGCCAAGCAAAAAGTCTGCATCTTCGACATCCTGGGCACCGGTGGCGACGGCTTCAACGCTGCCAAAGACTACGCCGTCGAGATGCAGAAAACGGGCGTGGACCTGGAACTCAAGGTTTACGTGGACGAGCGCGTGGCGGTGGAAGACTTCCGCACGGGCCAATGCGATGCCGTGATGGCCACCGCCTTGCGCACGCGCAGTTTCAACGCCCTGTCGGCCGCGATCGACTCGGCCGGCGTGTCCACCATCGTGCGCAATGGCAAGGTCGACATGGCGGCCAGCTACGAGGTCGTGCACAAGACCATCCAGACCTTTTCGTCGCCCAAGGCCGCTTCCTTGATGGTGCAAGGCCAGTACGAAGTCGGCGGCATCATTCCCCTGGGCGCCGCTTACGCTTTTGTCAACGACCGCCAGATCAGCACGCTGGAGGCGGCTTCCGGCAAGCGCATCGCCGCCTTTGACCACGACAAGGCCCAGGCCCAGTTGATCCAGCGCGTGGGCGCCCGCCCCGTGGCCGCCGATGTGACCAACTTTGGCGCGATGTTCAACAACGGCAGCGTGGACGTGCTCATCGCACCGTCCATCGCCTTCAAACCGCTGGAACTGGCCAAGGGGGTGGGCACCAAGGGCGCCGTGTCGCGCTACCCCATGACCATCCTGACCTACCAGATGATCATCAAGCGCGACCGCTTCCCCGAAGGCTTTGGCCAGAAGTCACGCGAGGTGTGGCTGAGCCGCTTCGACTACGCGTTGGACATCGTCAAGCGCTCCGACGCCTCGATCCCCGCCAAGCTGTGGATGGACCCCAGCCCCGCCGACACCGACCGCTACACCGTGCTGATGCGCGATGGCCGCATCGACATGGCCGAGCGAGGCTTCTACGATAAGAAGGGCCTGAAGATCATCAAGCGCATCCGCTGCGATGTGAACCCCTCAGCGCCCGATTGCTCCGAAGCCACCGAAAACTGGTGAGCATGAAAAAAGCCCGCGGACTTCGCGGGCTTTTTGTTGGCCGCCAGGGCCAGCGGGAGGATCCGTGGATCAGCCCAGAGCTTTCAGCTCGGTGTCGACCTTGGCCAGCAGGTCGTCGGTGATCAGGCCACCGGAGAACTTGGCAACCATGGACAGCGCAAAGCCCTTGCCCATCGCGATTTGCGGGTGGGTGGAAATGCCGGGCAGGTGTTTTTCCAAGATGGCCTTGGTGGTTTCGTTGTCCAGCAGATCGCCGAGTTTGGATTCGATCGAGAAGCTCATTGCAATGTCTCTCAACAAAGATGGAAGAAGGTGGGAAGGTGAAGGCGTAAGCATAACTGCTTCAAACGCTTGTTTACCGCTTTCCGGGTTTTCCTTGTGCGGTGCTGCATAGCACAAAACCGGCGTGTGCCAGCGTGGGTTCTCGGAAGGTTTTGTGATAAGCGGGGCCCACTTATCCCCAAAATCCATGCACCTTAAAAGCGCCTGTTGCATTTTATAATCACCACCCCGGATACGCCGTGTTCATGTGCTAAGTCATTGATTTAATTGCATTCTTTGCCCGTGCCTCAAGTTTGGGCAGAACAGGGGAAACCCTCTGCTGACAAAGAGTTAGCGCGGGTGTGCAGAGGTTTCCCACAAAGTTATCCACAGGTTTGGTGGACAAGCTCGGGCCTATGTGAATCAAGGACTTAGCGTAGGCTGTTGCCGATCAACTTTGAGACAACGCAGCAAGCGCCAGAAATCCGTGGGTGCCCCACGCCCCCTGAATATTCAGGCGAGCCCTGAGCGTGGAACAATGCGCTCTGCCCGGCTTTGCAAATTTCGGAAGGATGACAAGGCTTGTAGGATTTTGAGCAACTGGGTTAAACCCTTAGTTTGTCTTCCCGAAAGATCAGTTATCCCCATTTCCCGCAGGCCCAATGCACAAGCATGGGGCGCGGTACCTGCCCGTGAACCCTGTCGGTGCCACGCTGCTAAGTCATTGATTCATATAGAAAGACCATGATTGCCTCATCTTGTGGCAATTTAAGCCAAACCACGGTGCGACAAGCATTTAGCGCACATCTGCGTGGGTTTCCCACAAAGTTATCCACAGACCCCGTGGATAAGGGTTTGATGCCCTGAAATCAAGCACTTGCGTGCATCCTTTCACACCTTGTCAGAAGTTCGGAGACACGATTGCCCTGGCCCGCCATCCCTTGCCGCCCCTTTTGGAGCCTGTTTTGACCGCCGACACGGTGCTGCACCGGGTCCGCGTGGTGGTCGAGGCGCCTCAGCACAGCGGCTTGTGGGGTGCCCTGGATTACGCCAGCGAGGTGGCCCTGCTGCCCGGTGAACTGGTGCGCGTGCCCCTGGGCCGCCGGGTGGTCACCGGGGTGGTGTGGGACGAGGCGCCCGAGGGCGAGGTTTCGGCCTTCGCGCAGGCCGATCTGAAAGAGGTGGCCGAGGTGCTGTCGGGCCTGGCGCCCCTGCCAAAGGCCTGGCGTCAACTGGTGGCGTTTGCCGCAGCCTACTACCAGCGCAGCCTGGGCGAGATGGCCTTGATGGTGCTGCCCCCCGAGCTGCGCCAGCTGGACGCCCTGCAATGGCAGCGCCGCCGCAAGCGCCTGGACAAGGCCTTGCTCGAGCCCCTGCCACCGGCGTCATTGCCACCACTGCCGGAGCTGACCGAGCAGCAAGCCCAGGCCCTGGCGGCGCTGGCCCAGCCCGGCGAGCAGCCCTGCCTGCTGTGGGGCAGCACCGGCAGTGGCAAGACCGAGGTCTACCTGCGCCAGACCCAACGCGCACTGGACGATGGCAAGCAGGTGCTGATCATGGTCCCCGAGATCAACCTGACGCCACAGCTGGAGGCCCGTGTGGCCGAGCGCTTCGCTGGCCGGCGCATCGTGTCGCTGCACAGTGCCCTGACGCCAGCCCAGCGCCTGCGCAACTGGCTGATGGCCCACCTGGGTCAGGCCGACGTGGTCCTGGGCACGCGCCTGTCGGTGTTCACGCCCCTGCCGCGCCTGGGCCTGATCGTGGTCGACGAGGAACACGACCCCAGCTACAAGCAGCAGGATGGGGCCCGTTACTCAGCGCGTGATCTGGCCGTGTACCGCGCCCGCCTTGAAAAGGTGCCGGTGATTTTGGGTTCGGCCACGCCCAGCCTGGAGAGCTGGTTCAACGCCCTGCCCACCAGCGAAGGCGGCGCGGGCCGCTACCTGCGCCTGGCCATGCCGGCCCGCGTGGGCGATGGCGTGATGCCGCGCGTGCGCGTGCTGGACCTGTCCAAGGTGCTCAAGCCCACCATGGGCCAGGAGCCGCCGCCCGTGGCGCAAGAGCTGCTGCACGCCATCGAAGAGCGCACCGCGCGCGGCGAGCAAAGCCTGGTGCTGCTCAACCGCCGGGGTTATGCGCCGGTGCTGCATTGCAGCGATTGCGGCTGGAAAAGCGGCTGCCCGCATTGCAGCGCCTGGCGTGTCTTTCACAAGCAGGACCGCACCCTGCGCTGCCACCACTGCGGCTTCACCGAACGCGTGCCGCGCGCCTGCCCCGATTGCGGCAACACCGACATCCAGCCTGTGGGCCGGGGCACCGAGCGCCTGGAAGAACAACTGGCCGCCGCCATGCCCAATGCCCGCATCGGCCGCATCGACGCCGACGTGACCCGCCTGAAAGGCGCGCTGGAAGAACAGCTGGCCAGCGTGCACGCCGGCGAGATCGACGTGCTGGTGGGTACGCAGATGGTGGCCAAGGGGCACGACTTCCGCCGCATCACGCTGGTGGCGGCCGTGAACCCCGACGCTGCCTTGTTCGCCAGCGACTTCCGCGCGGCTGAGCGCCAGTTTTCGCTGTTGCTGCAGGCTGCAGGACGCGCCGGGCGGGATGCCGAAGCCGCTGGCCGCAGCGAGATGTGGGTGCAGACCTGGCACCCCATGCACCCGCTGTACCAATCACTGCGGGCGTATGACTACCCCACCTTCGCGGCCAGGCAACTGGAAGAGCGCCAGATGGCAGGCCTGCCGCCGTACGCCAGCCTGGCCATGCTGCGCGCCGAGGGCAAGACGCAAGAGGCGGCACAAGCCTTCCTGCGCGATGCGGCAGACGCAGCCAAACCCTCGGCCGACGCTGTGGGCTGCGTCACGCTGTACCCGGCCGTGCCCACGCCCGTGCAGCGCGTGGCCAACATCGAGCGGGCGCAGATGATGATCGAGTCGCCCCACCGCGCCGCCTTGCAGCGCTTTCTCACCGACAGCCAGCCGCTGTGGCTGGATGTGGCGCAAAAAAACCGCCGCAACGGACTGGTCCGTTGGGCGGTGGATGTCGACCCTTTGTCGATCTGAGCGGCTAAGCCGGCAGGATCAACCCAGCAGGGCTTCCATGCCCTCGCACAATTCGGACAGCGGCGGCATCTCGGTCAGCAGTGTCTCGGGCTTGAGGCCGAGCTTGACACAGACCTCGGCCGGGATGGTGGCGGCCAATTCGTCGCCTTCCAGGCCGTTGTGCTCGGCGCGGGCACGCCAGGCCGACAGGTGCAGCACCGCCGCCACAGGGTCGAACGGCGCGTGCGACAGGGGGTCGGGGAAATTGGCGATGGCCTCGCTGAAGGCCGGTGGGAACTTCCATTGGCGGGCCAGTTCGGCGCCCACATTGGCGAAGCTGTAGCCGAACGAAGTGCGCTCCATGTCGATGCGGCGCGGGTCCAGCGGATTGGCCAGCTTGTCCAGGTGCAGCATCTGCTCGGGCATGCCGGCATGCATCACCAACTGGCCGATGCCGTGCATCAGCCCCACGGTGAAGGCCAGGTCCACGTTCTGGTGGGCGGCTTTGGCCACCCAGCGCGCCACCGCAGCGGTGTGCATGCTGTAGCGCCAGAATTTGTTCAGGTCCATGCCGGGCATGGATTTGTAGCCACCGGTCAGGCCGGAGCTGATCACCAGGGTGCGCACGGTCACGAAACCCAGCATGGCCACGGCGTCATTGACGGTGCCAATGCTGCGCGACACATGGTAGTAGGCCGAATTGCCCAGCCGCAGCAGGCGGGCCGACAACACCGGGTCGGCGGCGATCTTGCGCACGATGACATCGATGGAAATGTCGTCGTTGTTGAAACTGTCGATCAGTTCGTGAACGATCTTGGGCACGGCCGGCAGGGCCTGGGGTTGTTTGAAAAGTGCTTCGAGCTGCATCGCCAGCCTCCATCTCGATTGAAACCATGTGGACACTGTCTCCAGAAGCGGAAGACAGCTCAGTCTGCTTATCGACCTTTGGGGTCAAGACTTGAGCATCGGGCACGGCGGGCTTTTTCAAGCCGTGGAAAAGCGCGGGTGCAACCCCGCACTTGCCGGCATTGGCGGCCAGGACGATGATGGACAGCGAATTTCTTCATCCGGGGACACATGACATGGTGAACAAGACAAGAGCCTGGGGTTGGGTGCTGGCCTGCCTGGTGGGCGGGGCCCAGGCGCAGACGGCCTCGCTCCCGCAGCGCAACCTGCTGGTGGAGTGGCGCATGAGTTCGTCCAGCGACCAGCAGCGCCAGGGCGGGGGACTGCGCACGGGCGAGATCATCGTGGACAGCCGGGGGGGCGTGCAGGGCCGCGCGGGGGCGGTGGTCACCTCGACCACCCGCTCGCGCAGTGAAACCGGGCTGCAGCAACTGCAGGTGCTCAACGGCGGCAAGGCGCGCATTTATCTGGGCAACAGCCGGCCGGTGACGCAGTGGCAGTTTGGCGTGGGCGGCCCCGGCGGCACCAACCTGGTCAATCCGCAGGCGGCCCCCGGTGGTGCGCCCGCCTGGCAGGCATGGTCTTCCACCACTTTGGTGGACACCGGCCGGGGCATCACCGTGCGCCCACGCTGGACCGGCGGGCAACTGGTCACGCTTGAGCTGGAAGCACGGGTGGCCCAGCAAAGCCCCTACGGACCCGACGGCCAGACCGAATCCACCGAGGTCATGACCACGGTGCAATTGCCCCTCGGCAGTTGGACGGCGGTGGCCCAGCGCGGCGGGCAAGTGCAGCAAAGCCGGCGCGGTGTGCTGTCCACCGAAGATGTGAGCCGCGATGAGCAGGAAGTGCTCGAAATGCGCGTCTCCGCGCCCTGACGGGGCTTTGGCTTCTCCGTGACAATGCGGGCAGGCCGCGCTGGCCTGGAACGCCGAACACGAAGGACTTGCCCATGGCCAACGCCGCCAGTTTCCTCACCGAGATGACCCGCAAGATGCTTGACAAGGTCGAGCGCGCGGGCTTGCCGCCCCTGCACCAGCAACCCGTGGCCCAGGCCCGCCTGTCCTACCGCATGGGCGTGGGTGCCATGGAGGGCGAGCGGGTCGAGGTGGCGCGGGTCGACAACTTCAGCATCGCGGGCCCGGCCGGCCCCATTCCCGCCCGCCTGTGGGCGCCCAGCCACGATGCCTGCCTGCCGGTGCTGCTGTACCTGCACGGTGGCGGCTTCGTGGTGGGGGGCATCGACACCTGCGAAGGCATGTGCCGCCGCATCGCCCAGCAAAGTGGCGCTGCCGTGGTCGCCATTGATTACCGCCTGGCCCCCGAGCACCCTTTCCCTGCCGGGCTGGAAGACGCTTTCGCGGCCTTGCAATGGCTGGTGGCCGAAGGCATCTCCATGGGGCTGGACCCGACCCGCATCGCGGTGGGGGGCGACAGCGCTGGGGGCACACTCAGCGCTGCGCTGGCCCTGATGGCGCGCGACGCCGGCGTGGCCTTGGCACTGCAGGTGCTGTTCTACCCCTCGGTCGAGCCCTCGGCCGTCACCGAGTCCTACAAGGTCTTCTCGTCGCAAAAGCTGATGCTTGACGAGCCCCTGATGCGTTGGTTCGAGACCCAGGCGCGGGGGGCGGGCTTCAAATCCGACTGGCGGCGTGAACCCATGCTGGCGGCAAGCCACGAGGGCGTGGCCCCGGCCTGGATCGGCCTGGCGGAATGCGACCCCTTGGCCGACGAAGGCCGCAAATATGCCCAACGCTTGCAGGCGGCCGGCGTGCCTGTGCAACTCACGGTGTGGCCGGGCGTGGTCCACGACTTCATCAACATGGGGCGCTTCATCCCCGAGGCTTACCAGGCGCACGCCGCGGTGGCCCTGGCGCTGAAAACCGCGTTCGGTCTGTGACAGCGGGTGGCATGGGCCTTGCACGCGCTGAGCCCATGTCCACCTCATCCCATGTTCCCAGCGGTATCCAGGCCTCTCGCGCGGCGGCCGTCTGGCGCGACCGGCTGAGCCTGCTGCTCGAGTCCACCGGCGAAGGGGTCTATGGCATCGACACCGATGGCCTGTGCACCTTCATCAACCGTGCGGGGGCCCACATGCTGGGCCATGAGCCCGAAGCGGTGCTTGGCCGCAACATGCACGAGTTGATGCACCACACCGATGCCGAGGGCGGCCACTACCCGGTCGATTGCTGCCCCATCTACAACGCCTTCCGGGCGGGGGTGCCTTGCCGCATCGACAGCGAGGTGCTGTGGCGCAGCGATGGCACGTCATTCGCGTCCGAATACTCCTCCTACCCCATCCTGGATGGCGGGCAAGTGCTGGGCGCGGTCGTCACCTTCGTCGACATCAGCGAGCGCCGCGAGCAGGCGACGCGGCTCAAGCGGGCGCACGACGAACTGGAACACCGCGTGGCCGAGCGCACCCAGGCCCTCAGCCAGGCCTTGAGCCAGTTGCGCGAGTTGCAGGCCCACATCGACGGGGTGCGCGAGACCGAGCGCCAACGCATTGCCCGCGAAATCCACGATGAGCTGGGCAGCTTGCTGGTGGGCTTGAAGATGGACGTGAGCTGGTTGGAAAAGCGCGTGGCCGACCAGCCCGCCTTGCATTGCAAATGCCAGGACATGCGTGGTCTGATCGATGGTGCGGTCGACAATGTGGGCCGCATCATCACCGACCTGCGCCCCTCCATCCTGGACCACCAGGGCTTGTGGCCCACGCTGGAATGGCAGGCGCAAGACTTCATGGACAGCAGCGAGTTGCGTTGCCGCTGGAGCATGGAGATCGCGCCCGGCCTGAATGCCCCCGAAGGACCCTTGGCCACGGCGGTTTTCCGCATTTTTCAAGAGATGCTGAGCAACGTGGCGCGCCACGCCCAGGCCACTGAAGTGGAGATCCGCATCTGCGCCATGCCCAGCGACCTCACCGTGCGCGTGAAGGACAACGGCCGCGGCGCCCCGCCCAGCACCTTCAACAGTCCCCATGCCTATGGCGTGATGGGCATGCGCGAAAGGGCGGGCCACTTCGGCGGCTGGCTGCACATCGACAGCCAGATGGGCAAAGGCACGCAGGTCATTTTGAGCATGCCGCTGTACCAGCAGGCCTTCGCACAGGCCGCCACGCAGGCGCGCGCCGCATGAGCGCCCCCATCCAGGTCATGCTGGTGGACGACCACCTGATCGTGCGCCAAGGCCTGCGCCAGGTGCTGGGCGATGTGGACGACCTGGCCGTGGTCGCCGACGCGGCCGATGGTGTGCAGGCGCTGCAGCGGGTGCGCCAGTTGATGGACGCACAAGGCGGCCCGGGCCTGGACGTGGTGATGCTGGACATCGCCATGCCCGGGCGCGATGGGTTGGACGTGCTCAAGCAACTCAAGGCCGAATACCCCAAGCTGGCCGTGCTGATGCTCAGCACCTACCCCGACAAGCAGTTCGCCGTGCGATGCCTGCGCGCGGGCGCCTCGGGCTACCTCAACAAAAGCGCCGACCCTGACGAGATGGTGATGGCCCTGCGCAAGGCCGCTGCCGGTGGCATCTACCTGACGGCCAGCGTGGCCGAGGCCCTGGCCACGTCCTTGAGCGAAGTGCGCGACAAGCCCGCGCACGAGGCCTTGTCACGGCGCGAGCACCAGGTTTTCCTGCTGCTGGCCGAAGGCCGCAGCGTGGGCCAGATTGCCGCGCAGCTGGCCCTGTCGTCCAACACCGTGTCCACCTACCGGGCCCGCATCCTGGACAAGACCGGCGCACGCAACGACGTGGAGCTGGCCCTGTATGCGGTGCGCCAACAGGTGGTCAGCATTGTTTAACCGAGGCCTGTAGGGCCAGCCCTACAAACGAATCACAGATGCCGTGATGGCGTGATGTGCCCGGCCTGTCTACAGTGAAGCCATGACAACGATCACCCGCCCACCCCTGCCGCCTTTCACCGAAGAGACCGCGCGCTTGAAGGTCCAGATGGCCGAAGACGCCTGGAACTCCAAAGACCCCGAGCGCTGCGCCAAGGCCTATACCGAGGACTCGTGGTGGCGCAACCGCAGCGAGTTCCTGCAGGGCCGCGAGGCCATCAAGGACTTCCTGGCCCGCAAGTGGGCCAAGGAGCACCAGTACAAGTTGAAGAAGCGCCTGTTCGCCTTCACCGCGAACCGCATCGCCGTGTGCTTTGAATACGAGTACCACGACGATGCCGGCCAGTGGTGGCGCGCCCATGGCAATGAGAACTGGACCTTCGACGAAAGCGGCTTCATGGCGCGGCGCGAAGCCAGCATCAACGACGTTGCCATCCTTGAATCCGAACGCCAACTGTGAATGAACGAAAGAAGCAGCACCATGAACCGCGAAGACGTGACCGACCTCATCATCGAAGCCAAAGTCCGCAAGGGCTTGAAGTGGTCTGATGTGGCCACCAAAGTGGGCCTGAGCAAGGAGTGGGTGACTGCTGGCTGCCTGGGGCAGATGACCTTCAGCGCCGAGCAGGCCGCCACCATCGCCGAGGTCTTCGGCCTGCCCGACGAGGCCAAGCTGTGGTTGCAGGAAGTGCCCTACAAGGGCTCACTGCCCACGTCGGTGCCGACCGATCCGCTCATCTACCGCTTCTACGAACTGATCAGCGTGTATGGCACCACCTTCAAGGCGCTGATCCACGAGGAGTTTGGCGACGGCATCATGAGCGCCATCGATTTCAAGATGGACCTGCAGCGCGAAGCCAACCCGATGGGCGACCGGGTCAGCATCGTGATGTCGGGCAAGTTTTTGCCGTACAAGACCTACTGATCCATCAGCGGGGCCACAACACCCAGGCCGACATGGGCTGTTTGGTGCGGCCTGCCTGTGCCAGGGCCTCGTCGCCCCAACCCCAGAAGTAGTCGGCCCGCACGCCGCCAATGATGGCCCCGCCCGTGTCTTGCGCCAGCACCAGGCGCTGCAGGGATTGAGGTGCGGGTGGGGTCGGGTTCCACGGTTGAGGCACCGTCGAGTCCAGCCACATGGGGGTGCCCAGCGGCACGGCCTCGCGGTCCACGGCCACCGAACGGCCAGGGATCAAGGGCACGCCTTGCGCCCCGACCGGACCTGCTTGCGGATCGACCAAAGCCTCTTCCTTGAAGAAGACCATGCGGGGATTGGCGCGCAGCATCTCGGGCACCCGCTGCGGGTTCTGCAAGGCCCAGGCTCGGATCGCGGGCCAGGAAGCCTGCTCCAGCGAGAAGGCGCCTTGGTCTACCAGCCAGCGCGCCACCGATTGGTAAGGCTGGTCGTTGTGGCCGGCAAAGGCCAGGCGCACCGTGCGGGGCTGCCCCTGGGCCGTCAACTCATCTTGCAAGCGCACGCGGCCTGAGCCCTGCACCTGGATCAGCAAGGCATCCAGCGGGTCGGCCAGGTAGACCACCTCGCGGCCCGCGACCGAGGCCCGCGCTTCAGGCAAGCTGTCCAGCTCTGCGCGTGTGAAGTGCGGCTTGCGCACGCCCAGGTCGGCCGGGGCGCGGTAGAGCGGGTATTGAAAGCGCGCATCGGGCTTGCGGCGCGCGTCCAGCAGGGGTTCGAAATAACCCGTCAGCAAACCTGTGGTCTGGCCATCCAGTGTGTTCAGGCGCCAGGGGCGCAGATGCCCTTCCAGCCATTGCCGTACAAAATCATCGGCCACCTGGCGGCCCCAGTCGGCCCCCAGCTCGCGCACCTCGGCGCACACCGTGGCCCAGCCTGGGCCGGGCCGCTGGCAGCTGTGCCACAAAGCCGGCCACGACTCGCTCACGCGGTCTTGCGACCAGCCAGGCAGATCGGTGTACTGGGCCGGGGTCCACAAAGCGCGAGGCCGCACCAGGTCGCCACGCCCATCAGGTTGGGGCAAGACCGTGCCCGGCGCCACGGCCGGTGCGCGCGCGACAATGGGGGCCGAGGAACGCAGTGAAGGACCACTGCCGCAAGCCGCAAGGCTGCCTACCATCAGGGCCGCCGTGGCCCGCTTACAAAACTGGTGAACCGTCATATGTGGCTGATTGTGTTGGAAGCCGTGGGCGCACTGGCCCTCTTCTTGTTTCTCATGTGGTGGACCATGTTCTCGGGCCGCGCCAAGGGCGAGCTGCCCGAGGTCAGCGAGGCGGCACCAGAAAACTCAAAGGATGGCGACGAAGCCGGCGCAGCAAGGCCGCCTGCAAGCGCGCCCGGTCCTTGATGCGCACGCCGCGCGAGCGCATGGCCACGCGCAGGGCCAGCACGAAGCTCACGCCCACGTTCAACAGCCCGGTCAGGGGAATGGCCGCCACGCACCACCAGAACTCAGGGTGGTGCAGCACCGCCGGGCCCAGGGTGCCCGCTGCCGCCGCCAGCTGACCGGTCGACAAGGTCACGTGCCGCACATCCAGCGGCAGCGCGAAGAAGCCCGCGATCACCGGCACCAGGCCCAGCATCAAGCCCAGCGACACGTTCGAGCCCAGGCTTGAGATGTTGCGGCGCCACCAGGCCGCCCACCGTACCGCACGCTCTGGCCCCAAGGCCGCGCGGATGCGCGGGTTCCAGCGCAAGGCGCTGTCCAGCCGGTGCAGCACGAACCAGTTCTCCAGCCAGCCTGCGAACAAGCTGGAACAGAACAGCAGCACGCCCGTGAAGCCGGCATACCAGAGCGATGGCCCCAGCAAGGTCAGCGATTCGAGCACGTGCTGCGCTGAATGCACATCGATCAGTGGCCGCTTGAACACCCACCAGGCCAGCGCCTGAAGGGCCAGCACCACTGGCGCCACCACCAGCACATTGCCCAGGATGCCTGCCACCTGTGAGCGGATCAGGTTGGCCACCTCGTCCACGAACCCTTCCACCGCTTCATCGCTGCGGGTGTCGGCCAGCTTGGCCGCCATGGCCGGTGCCGTCATGGCCGGTTGCTTGGTGGCCACGGTGAAGTGCAACAGCAGGATCACCACGAAGCTGATGGCGTAGTTGGTGCCAGCGGCCAGGCCGCTCCAGAAGGGCGACAAGCCCAGCGCCAGGATGGCGAACTTGAGGAAGGTGGTGATCGACATCACCGCGCCGCCGCCCGCCGCGCGCTTGAACATCTCCAGATAGGCGGCCCGATCACGGGTGATGTAGTGCTCACCGGTTTCGGCGCTGCGTTCGGCCACCTTGCGCGCCAGCAGCGAGTAATGCTGCGTGAACAAGGCGCGCAGGCCACTGCGTTTGGCCCCCACCTGGATCAGGTCGACGATCAGCGTGCGCAGGTCGGACGCCGGTTGGCTGGACAGCACACAATCCAGCAATTGCTCGATGCGCCGGCAGCGCTCGCTCAGCTGGTCGATCTGGAACACGATGTCGATCGAAATGCCGTTGGACTCCAGGTGGTCGTGGATGCCCTGGGCCGCCTTGACACAGGTGTCCAGCAAGGCGCGCAGGTACTGCGCTTCTTGCAGCAAGGTGCTTTGCACTTGCTCATCGGGCGCGGGCCCGATGGTGGTCTTCAGGGCCAGGGTGTGCAGGTTCTCGGCCACGTGCACCAATTGCCTGAAGGCCTGGCGTGTGGGCGTGGGGGCGGCCACTTCGGCCCCCGACTCCACGCCATCGAAATCCACGTCGACCCGCATGCCCATGCGCCCGCGCAACTCGCGCGAAAAGCCTTCGGCCCGCACCTGGCTGGACAGGAACATGATCGCGTCGTAGAAAGGCTCGTGCCAGCCCAGCGGCTCGGATTCGATCGCGTCAATGGCCTCACGCCACAGCCCGGCCAGCCCGGCCAGCACCGCGTCGTCCAGCTGCACCAGCCACTTCGCGTCCTTGGGGTCGCTGAACAGCAGGTTGAACAGGCTGGCCAGGTCGGTGGTGGCCGGGCTCATGGGCAACAAGCGCGCGCGAAGGCGTTCACCCAACTCGTCGGTGAACGAGGTGCGCGCGGCAAAGCCATAGTCGGCCAGCAATGCGGCCACATCGATGTCGCGCCAGAACGCCGACAGCAAAGCCACGACCCCGGCACGGCGCTCGGAGGGCGGCGCCAACTGCCGCACGATGTACTTCACGCCCGAAACCGGCTCGCCAGAGCGAACCCAATCCATCAATTGCACCAGCCACAGGTGGCGCTCGGCCAAGGGCAGGTCGCCACTGGCGGAATCCAGCAATTGGCTGATGTCCACGGGGCCGCCGGGCTGCGGCAACCACCGCCGTTTTGTTTTTGGAATCGTCGTGTCCTGAGTCAAACGTGGGTCCTCATCACATCAATCAATGCAAAGACTGCGACCGCGCCAGCGAGAAAGGCTCGATGGGCGCGTCAAAAGGTTGTGCTTCGTCGGTCATGCAAAAGAAGGTGCCTTGCATCAGCCCGTGCGGCGTGCTCAGCCGCGTCCAGCTGGTGTACTCGAACTTCTCGCCGGGTTTGAGCATGGGCTGGTGGCCCACCACGCCCAGGCCGCGCACTTCCTCCACATGGCCGGTGGCATCGGTGATGACCCAATGCCGGCCGATCAACTGCGCGGCCACATCGCCGCTGTTGACGATGGTGACCGTGTACGAAAACGCATACTCTTGCTGAGCAGGGTTGCTTTGTTCTTCAAGGAACTGCGGAACCACCGCACAGGTGAATTGGGGATGACTCATTCGGCCCATTCTAGGAAGGCAAAGCGCAATCTTGGTGAAACGGCGGTTGAATAACCCCTGATCATCGCGGGGATGCCGCCGTTCAAGCAGACCAGCATGTTGGCACGAAAAGCCGCTGGCACTTTGAGGTACAACATCGCATGACCGACGAGTACCAAATCGAGATCCCGCCTTCGTTCTACGACCTGCACACCGATGCACGCCACCGCTTGACCGTGCCCATGGCCCTGGTGCGCGAGCGCTACGAGGTTTGTGAGGACCTGGCCAGCCACATGGTCGAGCATTGCCAGGGCGTGCAACGCGAGATCGGCGTGGCCGAGGACGAGGTGCTGGTGCGCTGCCACCGGGGGCTGCTGTCGCCTGAATCGGGCGTGTCGCCCGCCGAGGCGGGCTGGGTGGTGACGCGCCTGGCCGAACTGCTGGGCTGGGACGCTATCGAGCTGCCTGCAACGCCATCTGGCGACGGCGCACCCCCCACCCTGTGACGAGCAATCCGCCCAACACCAGGGCCCAGGAGCCAGGCTCAGGCACGGCCGCCAAGCCTTGGGGCCCGATGTGCGCGCCCGACCCGGCGGTCACCTCGAAATCCGTGACCTGGCCACCTGGCCCATAGGCATCAATGCCCTTGAGCACCGCGGTGTTGAGGAAGTCCGTGCTGGAAGAACTGCCATGGCAGCAGGGATAGACGCTGGTGAGCAAGGCCACTTCGACGGTGAAGGGCACGCCCCACTGGATCTCGAAATTGGCCGTGCTGTTGACCAGCGCCGACCCGCTCAAGCTGCCCGGCCCCGACATGAATGATCCGGGCAGGCCGGTGGACCCGCCGCGCACATAGGGCAGATTTTCGTTGACCACGGTGGCGCGGAAGGAATCCCAGATGTACTTGCCATTCACCCGAATGGACAGCTGCACATCGGCCTGTTGCGTGTAAGGCGGGTTGGCGGCGCTGCTCATGAGGCCTTCAACCAGGAAGGCGAAATTCGTCCAGCCTGCGGTGCCCGTGGCGATGCCCGCCTTTTGATAAGTCAGGGTGTCGGTGAAGCTGGCGAAGGCCGCCGCCTGGTGGTAGGTCGATGAGGACGTGCCCCCAGTGGCCGTGCCATTGGCCGCCACGCCCAGTGACCAGTAATCGGACCGGGCCTGCGCCGAACCGGTGAAACTGCTGCCCGGGGTGGCCATCGGGCCGGTGGCGCTCTGGCTGGCCGTCAAAGGGCCGGATGGGCCCTGCTGGTCATCGATGCCGCCGTTGAGGTTGCAGGCGGTGAATCCTTCGGTGGGCAAGCTGATGCCCGCGAACCAGCCATTGCCAATGGTGGGACCCGAGGTGGCGCAGGCGAAGATGCTGCCCGTGCCCTGCGCATTGCCCGCGACCACGCCAGCATAGGCGCGCAGGTTGGCGGCGCTGGCGGGGCCCATGAGCGCGAGTCCGAACATGACGGCGGTGAGGCGAATGACCATGGGGCGCTCCTGTCTTGGCTGAGGTTCGGGTGGCTTTGGCAACGCTCAAAATAAGAGGAAGCTGGCGTGATCACAACCCCTAGTTTGTGGACTCGGAAGGCATCGCTAGACTCGCGAACATGATCATCTTCTACGCTTTCGGGGCCGCCTTTGGCCTGCCCGACGCCAGCCCCTTCGTCATGAAGGCCGAGATCTTGCTGAAGATGTCCGGCCAGCCTTACCAGGTCAACACCAAGGGCATGTTCAAGGCGCCCAAGGGCAAGCTGCCCTACATCAATGACGATGGCACTGTGGTGGCCGATTCCACCTTCATCCGCTGGCACCTTGAACGCAAATATGGCATTGACTTTGACCAGGGCCTGAGCGCAGAACAACGCGCCACGGCTTGGGCGGTGGAAAAGATGCTGGAAGACAACCTGTATTGGATCGGCGTGCACTGGCGCTGGGTGGACGATGCCAACTTCGCCAAGGTGGCCGCGGTGTTTTTCAAACCCGTGCCCTGGTGGGTGCGCGCCCCGGTGGAAGCTTTCGTGAGGCGGCGCGTGCGCAACAGCTTGCATGGGCATGGCATGGGGCGCCATTCAGTGGCCGAGATGCAAGCCATTGGCAACCGCGGCTTGACCACGCTGGCCACGCTGTTGGGCGACAAGCCTTATCTGATGGGTGATCAGCCTTGCGGCACCGACGCCATGATGTTCGCGATCTTGACCTCAGCGCTGTGCCCGCATTTTGAAACGCCGATGAAGGAGGAGGTGAAGCGGTATGCGAATTTGGTGGCGTATGAGGGGAGGATGCGGGGGAGGTTTTTTGGGGCGAAGTGAGCAGCAACAGTCACAGCGTTGATTGGGTATCGTTCACGGTGGACTGCGGGTGAAGCTGAGCCCGTGCGACACGCTTGGTGACAAGCGAGCATCGTGAATGTCGGTACCATCATGGCCAAATCAGTGCGGAACCGAGTTACAGGGTGGACATGAAGATCAACGTTAAGAACATGAGCCAGTGGATCGCACTAGTGGCCATGGCCCACAGCTTGGTGGCGTGCAGCCAAACAGTACCGACTGCCAAGACGGCTGTAGAACCAGTCGGGGGCCATGCCGCAGGCTCAACTGGGGCCTTGTCCAAGTCAGAAGCACCCACGCTGGCCACCGTCAAACCGCCAGCCGTCCCCAAGATCAATCACCACTTCATCAGCGAGAAGAAGCTGGCCGCATTGCCCGTGCCGCAACAGCCACCAGAACTGGCCAAGGCTTTGGCAGACTTGCAAACCGGCACGCTGGATGAGCGCAAGGCACGGCTCAAGGCCAAGGTTCTCGCCGACATGGTCTATGTGCGGGGGGGCAGCTTCATGCGGGGTGACTTCGCCAAGCTCATGGGCATTGAAGGTGTGACCCGCATGACCTACAACGAGGACGACAAGGTGGTCAAGGAGATCACGCTCAGTGATTTCTGGATCGGCAAGTACAAGACCACCTACGCGGAATTTGATGTTTTCACGGATGCGACGGGAAGGTCGAGGACCGGGATCGGGTATAGCTACGTTCATAGGCACCCCACCATTCCCGCCCGCGCCTACTGGCAGGAGGCCAAGGACTACTGTCAATGGCTGGGTAGGCTGACTGGCCTACCGATTGACCTGCCGACCGAAGCGCAATGGGAGTATGCAGCCCGCAGTCGCGGGCAGTTTTTCATGATCCCAACGGATGACGGGTCCATTGAATATGGGCGAAACGTGCCTTACGGAAAGCAAGCACGATTGCTATCACCGGTGGAGAGCATGGATCGTTATCCGATCGCCCTCTTTCCTGCGAATCCACTTGGTTTGTTTGATATGAGCGATAACGGTCAAGAATGGGTTAATGACTGGTATGCGGAAGATGCGTATGCCAAGGCGGAGAACCGAGACCCGAAAGGCCCGATCAGCGGTGCACGCAAAGTCACTCGTTCTTGGGGCGGGGATAGCCTCAAAATTGGCGTCGCCGTCTGGCGACGCTCTGCGGAACCTAAACCGGTTGAGAAAAATGAGGAAACAGGTAAGCTGGAGCCAGGCTCATCAGCTTACATGCCGGCTTTGCGTTGCGCGGTTAATCCACGCTGACCAAACCCTAGCCCACGTTGCTGTAGAAGCCACCCGTGGTGGATGCAAACAACGGGTGATCCTGCTGCGTGCCATCTCGCAGTAATGTGTAGCCGGGGTCCGAACTGGCAAGAGCTGCCTGGCCGCGCACCGGCTCCTCCATCAACGTGGGCAGCACGGCTTCATACCACCGCTCGAAATCACCGTTCATAGCCAGCATGTCCACTCGGCCGGCTGGCCCCATGGCGATAAAGTGAGAATCAAAGCTGCTACGTACCATGTTCTGGAAGTCATCTTGATATTGCGTGCGGGTACCGGGCACGTCAAATCCACGTGGGCCTTCGGCTGCGAAGAAGCGCTTGAGTTCACCGAGATTGCTTTGCAGGCTGGCCCTAGCTCCCTCCGGGCCGATGTGCTGAATAACGTTTTTCAGATCGTTGCCGATATGCGCTTGTCGAAGAACAGTCAGCACGGCCTTGCGCTGGGTTGGCAGGTAATTGCTGCCTAGCCCACCTCCATCTAAGGCCCAGCTCACTGCACCGAAGCGGGTGAGCTGGTAAATTAGCATGCCCTTGCTTTCGGGCGTGGTGAAGCGAACGCGCGTAGGGTCGGCCAAGATGCGTTGAGCTAGAGCCAGAGTTTCCGCTTCTTTGCGCAACTTGGCGTCCAACTGTTCTACAGTTTTCGAAAGGCTGGTTTGAACGCTATCCAGTTGCCTGCCAAAGTACGCCGACACCTCGCACCCTTCGACGACAAGTAGATAGCCTAAGTACTTCAATGCCTCGAAAGCTTCGTCGGCAATAAACGCCAAGCTCCTGAACCCCGCATTGAGCAGGTTGTAGTACATCCAGTACACAAAGCTTGCCAGTTGTTTGGCTCCCACGGCGAGGGTCACGGTGCCCTCCGCACCCAAGCCGAAGCAAATGCCCGCGTGCGCCGTGATGCGGAAGATGCCATCCACATACTCGATGTTGAGCTTGGCTTCCCCTGCGATGCCAACCATGCCTTGCAGTTCAGGCGCGATGCTGGCAAATATTTCGAACTTCTTGTCCTTGTTGTGTGGGTTGCGCCACTCAACAGCGCCTTTGATGCCGAGCCCGCCCTTGGCGCCAGCAAAGAAATTCACTTCTGCTGCCACCCCGGCCGTGTTCTTCCAGTCGTCGGCTTGCCCTGTCACATCCACTGCATTGCTGCGTTTGGCCTTTTTTCGAGAGCCTTTTAGCCTGGGCATCTTGCCGCTCTTGGTCTTGCCGTCCACATCGGCAGTTTCAAGGTCCTTCATCTCCACGCCGATGGACACTTCGCCTGCCAGGCTTACGCCCACCACACCCTTGAGTTCGGCGCTGCAAGCCAAGCGGATGGCGCCCAGGTCGTACTTGCCGGTGTCTGCGCTCTTGCCCTTGGCTAGATCGGTGATCTGTTCCAGATCGAGGTAGTACAGCATCACCCCTTCTTTGCTGGGCAAGTAGAGGTTGCCGCCAACCTTGCCTTCGGCAAAGGCCACCTCAACGCCCCCTTCCGCCTTGATGTTCACATTGCCCTTGAGGGGCGCAAGCTCTCCGCTGAGGCTGCCGCCACTGTAGTAGCGCATGGCGGCCGCTTCAGCGCTGAAGTCCACGTCCCCCAACTGAGTGTCCCCCCACACCAACTTGCCTTCGCCACTGGCTTGCAGGTTGGCGTTCCATTTCTCCAGAGCTTCAGGTCCCAACGTGCCGACATTGCTGACCTCCAGCTTGACGAAGTCACTGCTGGAGAGTTTCGCGGCCATCACCTGTTCACCCAGGTAGTGCTTGAGCTTGCTGCGGTCAACTTTGCGTTTGCCGCTGGCGTCAGGTTTGTAAACGTCGGCCCATTTCACACCAGCCGCCTTTTTATCCTTGAACTTGGGCCAGTTCTTCGTCTTGAGCGTGTCTGAATTGACATAACGCAGAGGCCCCAGCCCGCGGTACCGGGCTTCCTGCTCAAAGCGGCTCTTGATCCCTGCCGCACCTTTGACCTCCCACTTTTTGGAAAGATCAAGGCCCTTGCGCTTCCACTCGCCATTGTCCTTCCCGGCCTCGGCCTTGTAGGGCTTGTCACCGGCCTTGTCCATCAAGGGCATCATCTCGATCAAGGTCTTGCCGGTGCTGCCCAACTTGTCCAGCACTTGCATTTCCTTTCTGGTCGCTTCGGTCGCATTTTCGCGCCATTCGATGGCGAAACGCTGTGCTTGCCGGGCATCCTTTTCGATGTCTTGCATGATGCTCATAGGAGCCTGGGCTTTGGCCGACGCAATCAAAAGCAGGCGTTCGTCGGCCAGCGCCAACACCTCATTGGCCAGCAACTGTTCATGCATCAGCCGGTTCCATTTGTCGAACTCGTTGTGCAAGCCCGGCACGTCCTGGGCCGGCACCGCATAGACCTCACCCGTGTCCAAACGCAGGTAGGTCATGGGCTCAGGCGCCACAGAGACCGGGACCTGACTTCCCTTGGTGGTGTTGACGGTGCCTTCACCCAAGGCTGGCGGACATTCAGAGGTCAAAGGGGCTGTCATGTTTGATGATTTGGTCTGGGCTTGGAATGCAAGGCTCAATGGCCCCAGTGAATCGTGAGCTTCTCGGCTTTGGCGCTGGTGACGCGAATGGTTCGCCCCTGCTCATCCGTCACGCCGGTGGCCACGACTTTGCCTTGAGGGTTTTCAATGCGGTAGGGCGTGCCCGCCAGCGGAACTGAAGTAATTTGGTCTTTCAGCACAAACTGCTCATCGAATAACTGCTTGCTCTTGGCCAAGCTGACATCGCTGGCCGAGGCCGAACTGCCCCCCGTCAACTCCTTCATCGCCCCCCTGAACGCCGCAGTCCCACTCGTCCCCACCTCAATGTCCCCACCTTCGATCTTGATGTAGCTCCCGCCCCCATTCAGCACGATCTTGTTGGGCGCGGTGATGACGACGCTGCCCGCGGTGCTTTGCAAATCAATGCCCTTCTCCGCCGTCAAGGTGAAGCGATCGCTCTGCGCCTGGGTGTTCACATTGCCGCTGGCCGCGTGCAGCTTCAAGCCAATGTCTTGCACCGCGCGCTGCCCATCCTTGGCCTCGCCGCGGGTGAACAAACTGATGCCATCCTTCACCGCCCAAGCAGCATGCCGCTGGCTCAGCAGATTGGCATCCTGCCCGGTGGTGATCGTGGCGGTCTGCCCTGCGCTGATGACAGTGTGGGCCGGTGTGGCGCTGCTGATGGCAGCCACGGCGCTCAAGACCAGGTCGGGACGTTCGGTGATGGGGATGCTGCCATGGCCGCCATCGATGGCCAGGATGGCGCCCTCCTCCCCTGAAGCATCAGCCCGCTGATCATCGCCGCCCGAGGACTGTGTGCCTTTCAAACTGGCCAGCGCGGCCTGCAAGGCCTTGTGCGCGTTGAGCTGTTCGGCGGCGGGCTCATTGGGCAGTTTGGCCAAATGGGTCTGCGCGTTTTCGCTCAAGGATTTGACCATCTCCGCATGGTTTTGCAGCTGGCTTTGGGCCTCGCGCATTTGGGTGGGCTGGCCTTGCGAGCCACTGGTGCCACCGGCCCGGCCAAAGGTGCTGATGTGCAAACCACTGCCAGCGCGCACCGCGCCTTGCGCTTGCGTGTGCAGTTCCAGGCCATGGCCGCGTCGCGCCAGGCGTTGGTTGTCGTTCTGTTGCAGCAAGTGACCGATCTGCAGCCAAGTCTGGCTTTGGGTGGTGTGTGCCAGCACACGGCCTTGGCCCGGGGTGTCGTCAAACACCAGTTGGTTATGGCAGCCACCGCCGCTTTGGCTGGTGTCCAGCGCTTGGCTTTTGAAGCCGCTCAAAGTCGCAGTGTGGGCATGGCCTTCTTGCTCACCATGCCGCTGGTCGCCCGGGAACCACGCTGGCGCATTGCCGCTGGCTTGGGCCGCGCCCGCATTCACTTCATTGCCTTGCGCATTGCCCGAGCCCTGGCCGTTGTAGGCTGCCCCGATCACCACGGGCCGGTCGATGTCGCCTTCCAAAAAGGCCACCACCACTTCCTGGCCCAAGCGAGGGATGAAGCTGATGCCCCAGTTGGCGCCGGCCCAGCCTTGCGCCACGCGCACCCAGGTGCCCGAGGCATCGGAGGCGGGGGCGTTGTCGGCATCGGACGTGGGCGAGGTGTGGCCCAGGCGGTGGCTGCTGTTGGCCCCACGTTGCCAGTGGAACTGCACTTTGATGCGGCCATCGCGGTCGGTGTGCACGGGCTCGCTCAGGCCCACCACCAATGCGGTTTGCGTGCCATCCACCGAAGGACGCGGGTGCAGTCGGCAGCCCTGCTCATCCACCAGCAAGGGGCGAACGGGGATGCTGACGCGTTGCGCGGTGAACCGTGCTTCGTACAAGGGCTCGTCGCTGGCGTTGGCCTGTGGGCGCTTGGACAAGGGTGCAAGGTGGCCCAGCAGGTGCTGCAGGCCGGCTTGCGCATCAGCGCTGAGGTTGTTGCGCGCCCGGTGCGTCACGCTCAGTACGACGAAGCGGTTGGCATCCTCGCCAGCCGAGGCCATGTCCATGTCGTGCTCGCTGTGCTCGCGCAGGACAAAGGTGGTGGCGGGCGCCAAAGTGCGCACTGTGCCGCGCCCATGGAACTGCTTGCGGCGGGCTTCCAGCGCTTGCAGTTGGGCTGTGGCCAGGCGTTGCGCTTCAGCAGGCGTTTCGAAAGCGTAGACGCCGGGTTGGTCGTGGTGCGCCAAAGAAAATGGCTGTGCGTGACCAGCATCGACCTGCGCGCTGGCGTGGTGGTTGTCCACGCTGCGGTAGTCCCAGCTGGCCAGGCTCAGGCTGGAGGTGCCCACGCGACGGTGGCCATGCCATTGAGTGATGCTGTCTTCCTTCATCACCGTGCCGGCCTGCGTGAAGCGGATGCTGGGCTGTGCATTGGGCTTGAGCGCGCCGTTGTGGTCGGCGATGACCAGCGTGTGGCTGCCCAGCGTGGCTGGATCGCCTGGGTTGCCGGTGTGCTCCCACCAGCAGAACAGGCCGTTGTCCGCCAGCAGCCGGTTCACGAAATCCAGGTCGGACTCGTTGAACTGGCTCAGGGTGGACAGCACCGGGTAGGCGGTGGGCTCGGCGATCTCGAGGCGATGCGCGGCGTGCAGCGCGCCTTGGCCCACGTAGTCGGCGAACACGGCCTCCAGGATGCGGAGCACGCTCAGGTTCTGGAAGGTCCACGAATCAACGCGGGCGCGAAGGAAAGCCAACCAAGGTTCAATGATGAGCTGGTAGCGGGCGTAGCCGCCGTCGGAGCCCAACAGGCGGAACTCGGTGACGTGGCCGTGAAAGGGGCGCAGTGCGGTGCGGCTTTGCGCGGTGAGCAACTCCAGCAGCACGGGTTGGCCGAGCAGGTCGGGGGCCTGCAGGTGGGCGTTGCGGCTCAGGGCCAGCAGTTCGATGCGGTCAGGGGCGCCGCCACCAGCCGGGCCGATGGTTTGTGTGATCTCGGCGCGCTCGGCCATCAGCACATCGGGGCCCAAGGGGGTGTGCAGCCGCAACAGGCGCGTGTGCTGTCGCGCGCCGAGTGACGACAAGTCGGCCAACAGTGAGTCGAACAAGTCGTGCGCGGCGCTGGCCAAGGAGCTTGGCAAAGCGGAGAGGTCGGTCATGCGGGAGTCCCTGAATTCTTGTGGCGCCCGGTGCAGCAAGGCAACGGCGCAGAGTCGGGAAGTTATCGCAAAACCAGTCCGTGAATCGGGGCCAACCCCCGCATGGGGGCCTGCGTGGCGGCCCAAAAGTGCAAGCAAATGTTGCGATCTGAGCGCATGCGGGCCCTGTTCATCAGAAGTTCAAGGCGGACGCCCTGGCCGAACTGCCCAGTCTCCATAAAATGCAGGCCTGACCTTCAACCGGCCTTTGACGAGGTCCTTGCCCATGTCGCGCACCTTCCGCATCGCCCCCAGCCTCTTGTCCGCCGACTTTGCCCGCCTGGGCGAGGAGGTCCGCCACGTGATCGACGCGGGCGCCGACTGGATCCACTTCGACGTGATGGACAACCATTACGTGCCCAACCTGACCTTCGGGCCGATGATCTGCCAGGCGCTGCGCAAGCACTCGGTGAAGGCCGATGGCACCAAGGTGCCGATCGACGTGCACCTGATGGTGCAACCGGTCGATGCCCTGGCCCAGGCCTTTGCCAAAGCGGGCGCCGACATCATCACCTTTCACCCCGATGCCAGCGCGCACGTGGACCGCACCTTGCAGCTGATCAAGGCCGAAGGCTGCCAAGCCGGCCTGGTGTTCAACCCCGCTGCGCCGCTGGACGTGTTGGAGTGGGTGCTCGACAAGGTGGACGTGGTGCTGCTGATGAGCGTGAACCCCGGCTTCGGTGGCCAGAGCTTCATCGACAGCACGCTGCGCAAGGCCGAGAAGGTGCGCAAGATCATTGACGCCTCGGGCCGCGACATCCGCCTGGAGATCGACGGTGGCGTGAAGGTGGACAACATCCGCCGCGTGGCCGACAGCGGCGCCGACACCTTCGTGGCGGGCAGCGCCATCTTCGGGCAGAAGGATTACAAGGCGGTGATTGACGCGATGCGGGCGGAATTGGCGGGCTAAGTTGGCACGCTGAGCCAGCGCGCTGTAACGGCTGCACACGTGGCGTGAGACGCCGCGGCTATGCTGGGCGCATGCCGTCCACGCCTTTCCCCCTCGAGTCCCGCCTGCCGCAAGTCGGCACCACCATCTTCACCGTGATGTCGGCCCTGGCGCAGCAGCATGGCGCCATCAACCTGTCGCAGGGCTTCCCGGATTTCGACGCGCCGCGCGAGCTGCTGGATTTGCTGGACCAGCACGCGCGTGCCGGCCACAACCAGTACGCGCCCATGGCGGGTGTGCCGGTGCTGCGCGAGGCCATCGCGGCCAAGGCCCAGTCGTTGTATGGCGCCACCTACGATCCGGACACCGAGGTCACCGTCACCGCCGGGGCCACGCAGGCCATTTTCACGGCGGTGGCCAGCCTGGTGCGCAAGGGCGACGAGGTCATCGTGTTCGAGCCGGTGTACGACAGCTATGGCCCGGCGATTGAACTGAATGGCGGCAAGGCGGTGTACGCGCGCCTGGCCTTGCCCGACTACAAGCCCGACTGGGCCCAGGTCAAGAAGCTGATCAACAAGCGCACGCGCATGATCATCATCAACTCGCCGCACAACCCGACGGGCGCGGTGTTGTCGAGCGATGACATGTTGGCGCTGCAGGCCTTGGTCAAGGACACCAACATCGTGGTGCTCAGCGACGAGGTCTACGAGCACATGGTGTTCGATGGCGCACGCCATGAAAGCGTGATGCTGTACCCCGGCCTGGCCGAGCGCAGCTTCGTGGTGTCCAGCTTTGGCAAGACTTACCACATCACCGGCTGGAAGATCGCCTACTGCCTGGCCCCGCGCGAGTTGATGGCCGAGTTCCGCAAGGCCCACCAGTTTGTGGTGTTCACGGTGCACGCGCCGTCGCAATATGCCCTGGCGGATTTTTTGAAGAAGCGCGATTGGTATGCCGAGCTCCTGGCGCTGTACCAAGGCAAGCGCGACATCTTCCGGCAGGCGATCTCCGGCTCGCGCTTTGAATTGATGCCGTGCCAGGGCACCTACTTCCAGTGCGTGAAGTACGGCGCCATCAGCGGCGAGGGCGACCGTGCTTTCGTCGAGCGGCTCACCACCGAGCATGGTGTGGCGGCGATCCCTGTGTCGGCCTTCTACAAGAACCAGGACGACTTTGGCGTGATCCGCTTTTGCTTCGCCAAGTCGGCGGCCACGCTCGAAAAGGCGCTGGACCGCTTGATCAGGCTTTGAGCCGCCCCCGGATGCGGCTGAGGGAGACCGGCGTCACGCCCAGGTAGCGCGCCAGGTCCTTCTGCGGCACGCGTTGCGCCAAACCGGGGTGCGTGCGCACGAAGGCCTCGTAGCGCTGGGGCGGGGTCAAGGTCAGCAGATCGCGCTCGCGCAGCTCTTTGCGGGTGGCGTAGTCTTTCCAGCCGCTGAGCAAGGCCTGTTGCCAGGCTTGTTTCTGGCTGGCCGTCTGCTCCAGCCAGGGGTAATGCAGGCGCTCAAGCTCGCAGGCTTCAAGCGCTTCGCAGGCGTAGCTGCTCAGGCCGCCCACCAAGGCGGTGAGGCTGCAGAAGAAGGCGCCTTCGGCCACGAAATCCTGCACCCACTCGTCGCCATTGGCTCCCCGGTACAAGAGCTTGAGGCAACCTTGGCGCACCACGTACAGGTAAGGGTGCGGCCGGCCGATCTCGAACAGCACCTGCCCCTTGTCCAGGCTCATCAGGTGGATGTGCTCCTCGGCGTCGTCGGGCCAGGGCACCTCGCCGCCGGCCAGGGCGCACAGCACGCGCCAGCTGAACAGGTCGGTCTTATCGAAGGTTAATGACATGGTGCGTGCGGTGCCCGAGCATGGCGCCATCGATCACAAAACCGACAGTATGACCATGAACATGGCTGACCCACCGCAGCTGGCCGACAGCCCGACCGACTGGATCGACGAGACCTTCGCCGCGCAATGGCCGGCCTCGCTGGCCTTGCGTCAATCGACGGCGGCGCAACGCATTGCCAAGTTGCGCCGTTTCGCCGACGCGCTGATCGCCCGGCGGTCGGCCTGGTACGAGGCCTTCGCGCAGGACTTCTCCAAGCCGCCGGCCGAGGTGGAATCGACCGAGCTGTTGCCCGTGATCGAAGAAGTGCGCCATGCGGTGAACCACCTGCGCCGATGGATGAAACCCGTGCGCGTTCGTGCGACCTGGTTGACGCTGGGCACGCACTCGCGCATCGAGGCTCAGCCACGCGGCCGCTGCCTGATCCTGGGGCCCTGGAACTACCCGGTCAACACGGTGTTGTGCCCCTTGGTCTCGGCCATCGCGGCGGGCAACACGGTGATGGTCAAGCCGTCGGAGTTGACGCCCGCGGTGTCCCGGCTGGTGGGCGAGCTGATCGCCGAAGTCTTTTCGCCCGACGAAGTGGTGGTGGTGCCGGGCGGTGTGCGCACGGCCCAGCACTTGTTGGGCTTGCCTTTCGATCACATCTTCTTCACCGGTTCGCCCGCCGTGGGCAAGCTGGTGATGAAGGCCGCGGCCGACCACCTCAGCTCGGTCACGCTGGAGCTGGGTGGCCAGTCGCCCGTGATCGTGGACGAGACGGCGGACTTGCAAAAGGCGGCCGAGGTGGTGATGTGGGGCAAGCTGATCAACCTGGGCCAATCGTGCGTGGCCCCGGACCATGTCTTCGTGCACCGCAGCGTGCGCGTGGCGTTCGTGCGGGCTTGTGCCGAGGTGGTGCGTGCACGCTTTGGCCACAGTGGCGCTGATCAGCAGGCCAGCCCTGATCTGGCCCGCATCATCAACCTGCGGCACACCGGGCGGATTGCACAGCTGGTGTCGCAGGCTGAGCAAGCGGGCGCGACGATGGCCCTGGGCAGCCCGGTCGACCATGAGCGGCGTTTCATCCCGCCCACCTTGCTGACCGACCTGCCGGCCAGCGCCGAGATCCTGGACGAAGAGATCTTCGGCCCGGTGCTGCCCATCATCGACTACGACTCGCTGGACGAGGTGATCGCGCGCATCAACGCCAAGCCCAAGCCGTTGGCACTTTACATCTGGAGCCGGCGCGAGGCGATCACGCGGCGCCTTGTCGATGAAACCAGTTCAGGCGGCGTGTGCGTGAACCACTGCATGCTGCATTACGTGCATGGCGGCCTGCCCTTTGGCGGCGTCAACAACTCGGGCATGGGCAGCTCGCACGGGCACTTCGGCTTCAAGGCTTTTTCGCATGAACGTGCCGTGCTCAGGGCCGGCTGGACCTTGCCGGCGCGTTTCATGTTCCCTCCCTACACGCCTTTCAAGAGCCGCCTGGTGCAAGGCTTGGTCGAGGTGTTGCGGCGGCTTTGACGGGCTATGGCGGGAGCCAGCGGTCCAGGGCGGCCCACAGCTGCGGCAGCCGGATCGGCTTGGCGATATAGTCGTTCATGCCACAGGCCAGGCAGCGTTCGCTGTCCTCGCGCATGGCGTTGGCCGTCATCGCGATGATGGGCAGCTGCGCCTTGTCAACCTGTTGGCGGATCTCGACCGTCGCGGTGATGCCGTCCATCACCGGCATCTGCATGTCCATGAGGACGAGGTCATAAGCTTCGGACAGGACTTTCTGGACGCCGATCTGGCCGTTCTCGGCAAAGTCCACGGTCGCGCCCAGACTGGCCAGCAGCTCGCTCATGAGCATCTGGTTCAAGGGGGTGTCTTCCACCACCAGGATGCGCGAGCCCCGCGCCTTGTCCTTCAAGGACTGGTCAGCCTCGGTGGGCAGTGCTGCCACTGAAGGCGTGTGGTGCCGTCCGCCCACCACCACGCTGACGATGTCGCGGAGCATGGCCGCGTGCACAGGCTTGATCAGCACGTGCTCAAGGCCCTCCTGGCGCGCTTGCTCGATCAATTGGTCGTGGCCATAGTTGGACAGCAGGACCACCTGGGGCGGTGCTGGCAACGCGCGGATCTGCAGGGCCGTGTCCACGCCCGCCAGGCCGGGCATTTGTGCATCGATCAGGGCCAGCACAAAAGGCCGGCCTGAATGGGCGGCCTGCTCGGCGGCTTCCAAAGCCTGCTCGCCCGTGGCCGCGTTGCTGACCTCGAAGCCCTGCTGGCTGAGCATGTCGTGCAGTGCCTGGCGGGTACGGGCATTGTCGTCCGCGACAAGTGCGCGTTGCCCCGGGAATGGCGGCTTGGTCGGGCGCGCTTCGTCCGGGCCGACTTCCAGTGCCACCGTGAACCAGAAGGTGCTGCCCGTGCCGAGCACGCTGTCCACGCCCACCTGGCCGCCCATCTGCTCGGCCAGGTGTTTGGAGATCACCAAGCCCAGCCCCGTGCCGCCATATTTGCGGGTGATGGAGGTGTCGGCCTGCTGGAAGCTCTGGAACAGCCGGGCCTGCTGCTCTGCGCGCAGGCCGATGCCGGTGTCGCGCACCTCGAAGCGCAACTGCACTTGCCGGTCTTGGCGCTGGTGAACGCGCACGCTGATGCCCACCTCGCCTTGCTCGGTGAACTTGATGGCGTTGGAGCCATAGTTGAGCAGCACCTGCCCGATGCGCAGGGCATCGCCCACCAGGTGGGCGGGTACGTCGGGCGCCACGTCCAGGATCAGTTCCAGGTTCTTGCTGCTGGCCATTTCGACCAGTTGGGCGCAGATGTTGACCAGCAGTTGTTCCAGCTCAAAGGCGCGGTGCTCGATGTCCAGCTTGCTGGCCTCGATCTTGGTGAGGTCCAGGATGTCGGTGATGATGCCCATCAGGTGGTCGCTGGCCCCGGCGATCTTTTGCAGGTAGTCCCGCTGCTGGGGTTTGAGCTCGGTCTTCAGGGCCAGGTGCGTCAGCCCGATGATGGCGTTCATCGGGGTGCGGATCTCGTGGCTCATGTTGGCCAGGAAATCCGACTTGATGCGCGCGGCGGCCTCGGCCACTTCCTTGGCCTGGCGCAGGGCCTGCATGGCTTCCCGCTCGGTGGTGATGTCTTCGATGATGCCCAAGGTGCCGCGGTCAGGGTGGTCCTTGTCGATCAGGCGGGCACTGATCCGGCCCCAGAACAAGGTGCCATCCTGTTTCACGAGCTGCTCTTCGCGCACGTGCGTTTCGCCCGTCATCATCTGCGCGTAGACCTTGTCGCCGGCGGCCAGGTAAGCCTCTTCGCTGGGGTAGAAAATGCGGGTGGGTTGGCCTGCCAGCTGGCCGGGCGCCATGCCCAAAATCTCTTCCATGCGCCGGTTGCATCGCATGATCACCCGGCCGCGCAACAGCCCGATGCCCACCGTGGCCGCGTCAAACAGGGCCTGCTGCTCGATGTTGGCCTTGCGCAGCGCATCGGCCACTTCGGCCAGTTGCGCCGTGCGTTCGTTCACCAGCTCCTGCAGGTGGTGGCGCAAGCCTTCCAGTTCCTGGGCGGCGATCTTGCGTTCGGTGATGTCGCGCGCCACGCCCAGCACACCAATGGGCTGGCCTTGCGCGTCAAAGACCGGGGCTTTCAGGGTCTCGAACAATCGGGCTTCTGCCTCGCCGTGGAACTTCAACCATTCCTCGTTGGCGCGGGGGGCCCCTGCGACCAGGGCCAGGCGGTCCTGTTCACGGAACAGGTCGGCCTGTGCCTTGTCGGCGAAGTCGTGGTCGGTCTTGCCGATGATCTCGGCCTCGGTGACCCCGAAGAGCCGCTCGATGCCGGGGTTGCAGGCCATGAAGACGCCGTCCACGCTTTTGAGCCATACCAGATCAGGGATGTTGTTCACCAGGGTCTGCAGGTGCGCCTTTTGCAACAGGGCTTCGGCGGTGCGCCGCCGCACGACGTGGCGCAAGCTGGTGATCCACGCCAGCAGCAAGAAGCCCAAGCCCAGGAGCACGAGCACGCCAATGCCCAACTGCTGCGCGTAGGGGGTCAGGTCCATGGGCTTGTCGACCTGCGGAGCGGCCGTGGCCGAGCAGGCCAGCGCGCACAGCCACGCGGTCAAGAGCACTCTGCTTATCCTGAAAAGTGCAACGAAGCAGCGCGTCAACGGCACAAAAAAGGTCTCCCCACGCCTGTGTTGATGGCGCTTTGTAGTGTGACTTACGGGCCTCGTCCGAACAAGCGACCCGCGTGCAAACCCAGGCCGGTGGCCACCGAAGCCAGGCGGTCGCCGCGCACCGCGCGGGTTCCGGGGAAGGCCGCTTCGAGTTGGTCGGTCAGCAGCTTCAGGCCAGTGGAGCCGCCCGTGAAATACAGCGCGTGGATGTCCGAGGGCTGCAGACCGGCCATGCGCACCGTGTCCAGCGCACAGGCCGTGATGCGGGCCAGGTCTTCGCGGAAGGCCTGCTCGGCTTGCGCTTCCGTCAAGGGTGAATGCAGGCCGGCTTCGATGATGGACAGGTCGATGTCGAAATCACCCCCGGCGGCCACGGCGATCTTGGCGGCCTCGGCGCTGCCCACCAGGGCGTGGCCCAGGCGGTCGTTCACCACTTTCATCAGGCGCTTGAACTGGGTCTGGTCGGCGTAGAAGCCGCTCATGCTTTTCAGCTCGGCCACGCGCGGGGCCTGGTAGACGTTGTTGATCAGGTGCCAGGTGGCCAGGTCGAAGTAGACGCGGCTGGGGACGGGGCGCGGCGGTTGGCCACCGATGCTGGGGCCCATGCCGCCGTGGCCCAGGGGCGGCATCACGCAAGACAGGGAGACGCGGCGGTCGAAGTCGGTGCCGGCCACGTGCACGCCGTGGCTGGCCAGGATGTCGCTGCGGCGGTCGAGCAGGGCGGCACGCTGCGGGCCCACGCGCACCACCGAGAAGTCGGAGGTGCCGCCGCCAATGTCGGCCACCAGGGCAAGCTCTTCGCGCGTGGCCTGCTGCTCGTAGTCGAAGGCGGCCGCGATCGGCTCGTACTGAAAGGCGACATCCTTGAAGCCCACGGCATGGGCGGCGGCGGCCAGCGAGGCCTGGGCCTGCGCGTCGCGTTCAGGGTCGTCGTCCACGAAGAAGACAGGGCGGCCCAGCACCACGTGGCTGAGCACCTGGCCGCTGGCGCGCTCGGCGCGGCTGCGCAGGTGGTGCAGGTAGCCGGTGATGATGTCGATGTACTTGACGCCGAAACCGTGGCCCAGGTCGGTGGTCTGCTCCACCAGCGGGCTGCCCAGGATGCTCTTCATGGAGCGCATCAGGCGGCCTTCGTAGCCTTCGATGTAGGCCTGCACGGCGGCGCGGCCAAAGGTGCGGGGCAGCTCGGCGCCAGCGCGGCCGGTGGCCTTTTCAAAACCGCTGGGCAGGTCATCGCTGTCGGTGCAGTAGAACACCGCCGTGGGCATGGTCAGGTTGTCACCTTCCAGCGGCACCAGGCGCATGCCCTGCTCGGTGGGGATGGCGATGGCCGAATTGGAGGTGCCGAAGTCGATGGCGCAATAACTACTCAAGGGGCGGTTTCTCTGGCGGGGCGGACGGGGCGCACACTGTATCAGTCAGGGGCGGCTTCGGAAAGCGGCGGGCGTTTTGCCGCTCCAGCGCTGGAAGGCGTGGATGAAAGCGGCGGACTCAGCATAGCCCAGCTCCTGGGCAATCGCTTCGATCGACAACGTGGTGCTCTGAAGCAGGTGCTGCGCCTTGTCGTAACGCACACGGCTCAACAGGTCGCGGAAGTTGTGGCCTTCTTCGCTCAACTGGCGCCGCAAGCCGCGCTCGGACAACTGGAAGGAGCGGGCCACCTCTTCCGCGCTGGGGTAGCCCTGCGTGAACATCGCCAGGTGGGCCTGTACCCGGTCGCTCAAGGTGCTCAGCGACACGTTCTGCGCCACCAGCTGCTGCTCGCACATGGCCCGGTACATGCCATGGGCCACGAGGTCGGCCGAGGCAAAACGCAGTTGCAGGTACTCGTTGCGCATCCACAGGCGGGCCACAGGTTCGCCAAAGCGCACGGGACAGCCGAAGTGGGCTTCATAGGTGGCGGCCTCGGGCGGGCGCGGGTAGGGCATGTCGATGCGCTCGGCCCGCAGGTCCAGGCCCAGCGAGGCCTGCAGGTCGCGCATCATCTTGTAGGTGCCCGAGACCTCGCCATCCACCCGGAAGCGAAACACCTTGGCGGGCATGGGCAAGGGATCGAGCACCAGGGCGCTGAGCTGTTCGCCGGGTTCGAAGCGCAGGGTGCCGTAGTTGTAGGTCAGTCGCTGGTAGCGGATGC
Organism: Aquabacterium sp. CECT 9606; assembly: GCF_918741295.1. Lineage (GTDB taxonomy): Bacteria > Pseudomonadota > Gammaproteobacteria > Burkholderiales > Burkholderiaceae_C > Aquabacterium. Next base: position 69,427 of record NZ_CAKKNB010000002.1, on the reverse strand, counting down.
CCATCTGAAAGGCTTCGTAGGCGTTGGGGCAGGTCAGCAGAAGCATCACCAGCGGCCCGTAGCCCGCCAGGTTGTAGAACTGCCCAAGGCGCAATCCGATGGTCGGGTCGTGCAGGTGCTGGGCCAGATCGGCGTAGATGCGCAACTCGCGGGCGCGGTCGATGGGCGTGCCGGGGTTCAGCTGTTCCAGAACAAGCCCGTGCCGCGCCAGCACGGGCGCGGGATCTTCGCCCAGCTGCTGCAGGCCTTGCAGCATGTAGATGAGGCCCAGGACGGGACGTGTACCCATGGTGTGCTTGGTTTGATCTGCGTCAAGGCGCGGCACGGTGGGGCGGAGGCAGCACCCGTTTGGCCGAAATAATCAATTGGACGGGCAAATCTAGCATGGCGGCCCGGGCAGCGCCCACGCACCATGGCCTGGCGTTCGGAGACAAATCAACAAGGTGCCGCATGACTTCACAGAACACGACCATTTCCTCCTCCCCCCGTCCCCGCCAGGTTGAAGTGGCGATCGCCGGCGTCGGCTTTGGCGGCTTGTGCATGGCGGTCAAGCTCAAGATGGCCGGCATCCACGACTTCGTGATCCTGGAAAAAGCCGGCGAGGTGGGCGGCACCTGGCGCGACAACACCTACCCGGGCGCCGAGTGCGATGTGCAGTCGCACATGTACTCGTACTCGTTCGAGACCAAGCCCGACTGGACCAAGCGCTATGCCCCCTGGGACGAGATCCAGCAATACATCCTGCACGTGACCCAGAAGTACGGCATCCGCCCGCACATTCATTTCAACCAGGAGGTGATCAGCGCGGTGTTCAATGAAGGCACGGGGCGCTGGACCATCAAGACCGCGGGTGGCGAGGTCATCAGCGCGCGCCATTGGGTGCTGGCCTCGGGCCCGCTGCACGTGCCGGCCTTCCCCGACATCAAGGGGCTGGACACCTTCAAGGGCAAGGTGATGCACTCGGCCCAGTGGGACCATGGTTACGACCTGCGCGACAAAACGGTGGTGTCCCTGGGCAGCGGCGGCAGCGCCATCCAGTACGTGCCGGAGATCGCGCCCCTGGTCAAGAAGCTGCACGTGTTTCAGCGCACGCCAGCCTGGGTCATCCCGCGCGACACGCGCAAGTACTCCGAGTTCCGCAAGAAGCTATTCGCGGCCCTGCCCATCACGCGCACGCTGCACCGCTGGCGTTGTTACTGGACCAACGAGTCGCGTGTGTGGCCCATCTTCAATCCCTGGATGGCGCGCATTGGTGGCTCGGCGCTCAAGAAGTTCATTGCGCACCAGGTGAAAGACCCGGCCCTGGTCAAGAAGCTCACGCCCGACTACACCCTGGGCTGCAAGCGCATCCTCATTTCCAACAAGTGGTACCCCACCTTCAACCGCCAGAACGTGGAGCTGGTGACCAACGGCATCCAGGAAATCCGCGAGCACAGCATCGTCACCCGGGATGGCGTGGAGCGGCCCATGGACTGCCTGATCCTGGGCACCGGTTTCATCGTGGACCCGCGCATCTACATGAAGAACTTCGAGATGCGTGGCCGCCATGGACATACCTTGCAGGAAGACTGGAAGACCAGCCCCACGTCTTACCTGGGCATCACGACGGCCAACTACCCCAACATGTACCAATTGGTGGGGCCGCACACCGGGCTGGGCCACAACTCCATCATCTTCATGATCGAGGCGCAGGCGGATTACATCGTCAAGTGCATTCAGCTGGTCAAGGCCAAGGGCGTGGACTACCTGGATGTGAAGCCCGCCGCCATGACGCGCTTCCTGGGCGAGGTGACGCAGGCGCTCAAGGGCACGGTGTGGTCGTCAGGCTGCAAGAGCTGGTACCAGACCGCCGAGGGCATCAACTTCGCGATCTGGCCCAACTCGACCTGGAAGTACTGGCTGCAAACGCGCAGCATCAACGAGTCGGATTACGAGTTCGTCAAATGCGTGGCCACTGCGCCTGTGAGCGTGCCTCAAAGCACCATGGGGTTGGCGTAGCCGGTCATCTCCAGGTAGCCCTCGCCGACCACGCGCTGGTCGGCGTCACGCAGTTCGCTCAAGCCTTCCCAGTAGACGGTGCCGGTGCTTTGCTGGCCGGCCAGTTCTTGAGCGTCGAGCAAGGCGCGCACGGTGAAGCGGCCGGCGGGGGTGTCCACCTGCCATTCGACCGGGTAGGTGGCGTGCGTGGCGGGGCTCTGCCAGGTGCGACCTGGGATGAAGCGAACCTCTTCAGGTTTGAAGATGCGGGCGGCTTGGCCAGGCGCGCGGAAGCTGCCGCCAGCCCATGAGGTCGAGCCATCGGCCCGGCGCACGCGAAAGGCCATCAACGCGCTGCCATCGCGCAGGTTCATGCCGATCCAGTCCCAGCCCACGGCGTCGGGGGCCAGCAAGCCTTCGCCGCACTCGTGGTCCATCCAGGCCTGGCCGGTGACGGCTTGCGCCTGGCCTTTCAAGGTGACCTCGCCGGTGACCGCCAGTTGTGGTTGCGAGTAGTAGCGGGTGGCCTGGCTGGGCAGAGGGCCTTTGCGCGAATAGCCGGCCTGGCCCTGCACCAGGGGTGCTTGTGTGCTGCGCATGTCCAGCTTGAAGCCAAATGACGTTGCCTTGACTTGCGCCTGGTAAAGGCTTTGCGTGGCGCTGCCGCTGCGTTGCAGGGACCAGTCTCGCAGGTACACGTGGGTGTCGGTCGTGCTGGCACCGGCCAGGCCCAGGCCTTCGCGGGCGATGCGCTGGTCGTGCAGCAACTGGCGGCTGGCCACGTCGGTGAGGGCGGCGTGCGCCAGGATCAATTGCTTCGCGGCGAACTGGCTGGGGTTGTCTTGGGCCGTGTCCACGCGCGATCGGAAGAACGTGACCTGGAAGCCCAGTGTTTGCCGATCCGCTGTGCGCAGGCGGCCGGTGATGTACCACCACTCGGTGCGGAACTCGGGGTGGGCGCCGAAGTCGCGCGGGAAGCGCAAGGCATCACCAGGTTTGATTTCGGGGTGGGCGGCGACAGCTGGCAGGGCCAGGTAGGTGCCCAGACTGCCCAGCGCTTGCAGGCAAAAGCGCCGGTCCATCACCAGTCCTCCTTCACCGCCATCACGGCATCGCGCGCGATGGCTTGTCGGCCCGCGACCAAAGCGGTCACCGTGCCGGCCAGCACCACGCCCAGGCACAGCAGGCCCAACCGATCCCAGGGTGCCAGCAGGTCCATGGTCCAGTGGAAGCTTTGCGGGTTGACCACCTCGACCAGCACCACGCTGACGGCCAGGCCCAGGCCCAGCCCCATCAAGGCGCCGATGCCAGTCAACACGAGCCCCTCGCCACCGACGATGCCCAGCACTTGCCTGGGCGTGAAGCCCAGGTGGCTGAGCAGGCCGAACTCTTTGCGCCGCGCCAGCACCTGTGCCGAGAAGCTGGCCGCCGTGCCGAACAGGCCGATGCCGATGGCCACGGCCTGCAGCCAGTAGGTGACGGCAAAGCTGCGGTCGAAGATGCGCAAGGTGGTCTCGCGGATCTGGCGTGGTTCGGCGAACTCGATCAAACCCCCCGCCAGGCCGCGCGCTTCTGCGGCACGGCGGATGGCGCTTTGCACGTCGGGCGTGCGCGCTTCGGGGGCCAGCCACAAAGCCAGGTCGTTGATGCCATGGTCGCCGGTCAAACGCTGGTAGTCGGCCTGGTCGATCATGATGGCGCCTTGCTGGCGCGCGTAATCACGCCACACGCCACGAACGAAAGCTTGAACGGGCGCCTGGCCCGCGCGCAAGGGCAGCAGCAAGGTGCGGCCCGGGGCGGCACCGTGCAGGTCCACCATGGCCTCGCTCACATAGATCGACACCTGGGCGGGCTTGGGCGGCAGCAGCTCGCCCACCAGGGGCAGGCTGCGGTCGGCTTGGCCCACCGGGCGCGACAGCAAGGCCACATCGCCCAGCGATGGGTTCAAGCTCAACGAGGTCACGCGGATGCCCACGGCGCGCTGCACGCCGGGCACTTGCCGCATGTCATCGAGCAGGTCCTGGCCCAGGTTCAAGGTGTCGCTGCCCGCGCCGCTGCTGGCGCGGGCATACAGGTCGGCGGGCAGGACCACGTCCAGCCAGGCGGTGACCGAACCCCGGAAGCTGGCCACCATCACCGTCAAGGCGACCGACAAACTCAGGCTGGCCACCACGCCTGCGATGGCCACCGTGGCGGTGTGCCGCATGCGCCGTGCGCGTTCAAACGCGAGCAGGGGCGCGGGCCGTTGCGGCGTGGGCCACAGGCTCAGTAGCAATCCCACCGTGCCAGGCACACAGGCGATGCCCCCCATCAACAGACAAGCCACGCTGAGGTAAGCCCACAGCGGCACACCGGCCACGGGCGGCAGCATGGCCAGCGCCACGCCCAGCAGCAACAGCACGGGGCCCGACCAGGGCAGGCGCGATGCGCGGTGCGTGTCGCCCAATCCCTTCAGGGCCTGGGCGGGCGGCAAGTCTTGCGCAGCCTGGGCGGGCAACCAGCCCCCCAGCATGGCGGCCAGCACACCCAGGCTGCCATACAGCGCGGCCGCCCAAGGCGACCACCGCAAGGTGGGCGCAATCCCCGGGAAGTAGCCGCCACCCAGGTCACCCGCCAACAACTTGAGCGCGGTGTAGGCAAGGCCTGTGCCCGCCGCGATGCCCAGCACCGAGCCCAACAGACCGATGGCGGCTGATTCGCACATCACCAATGCCAGCCGCTCACGCGCGCTCAGGCCCAGCACGCCCAGCAGCGCCAAGGACTGCTGCCGCTTGGCCACCGACAGCGACAAGATCGAGAACACCAGAAACGCGCCTGTGAACAGGGCCACCAATGCCAGCACCGTCAGGTTGACTCGGTAGGCGCGCGACACGTTGGACACCCGCTGCGTGGACTCGTCGCCCGAGTCACTGACCACCCCGTCGGGCAATTGCAAGGCTTTCAACACCTGCGCGGTTTGTGCCCCGCCCACCAGCTTGATGTCGATGCGGCTGAGCTGGCCCAGGGTGCCCAGCACGGTTTGCGCGCCCGCGATGTCCATCACGCCCAGTGCCTCACCGCCCGCGATGACCGCGCCCACCACACGCAGCTTCTTCAAGGCCAGGCCCGACTGCACTTGGATGGTGTCGCCGGCTTGCACCCCCAGCTTCTGGCGGGCCTGCGCGTTCAGTGAAATCGCCTCGGTGGCGAACAGCGCGAGGCGGTCCTCGCCTTTGGCCAGGTGGGGGATCATGGCGGGGGCCAGAGGCGCGGCCACCAGCGGGTCCAGCCCCAGGATTCTCAGCGACTGCTTCTGGCCACGCGGGCCGATGGCCAGCGTCGTCACCTCGACCACGGGGCTGGCCAAGGCCACATCGGGGTGTCGTGCCACACGCGGGTACAGCGATTCGTCAAAGCCTCCGCGGGCCGCCCGCAAACTCAGGTCAGCTTGCCCATTGACCGATCGCACCGCCGAGCTGAACTCGCTCAAGGCCGACTCGTTGATCAGGTGCACGGAAAACGCCAGCGCCACGCCTAGCAGCACGGCCAGCACCGCCGTGGCATGGCGCAGGCCATGGTGCCGCAGCTCCGGCCAGGAGAAATGACGCAACAGCGTCGCTACCGGCGAAGAATCAGGCCGCATCCTGCAAGCCTTGCCGGGTCAGGCGCAGCACGCGGTCGGCGCGTTGCGCGGCCGAGGGTGAATGAGTCACCATCACGCAGGCCGTTTGATGCGAGCGGATCTGGGCCACGAAGGCGCTCATCACTTTGTCGGCGGTTTCGGGGTCGAGGTTGCCGGTGGGTTCGTCGGCCAGCAGCAGCGCCGGTCGGTGGATCAGGGCGCGGGCGATGGCCACGCGCTGCAACTGCCCGCCAGACAGCTGTTGGGGCAGGCGTTCGCCCAGGCCGTCCAGCCCGACCGAGGCCAGTGCCTGAATCAAACGGCCTTCATACCCCGTGCTTTTGTTCTCGCCCAGCAGCATCAAAGGCAGGCCCACGTTCTGCGCCACGCTCAAATGCGGCAACACGTGAAAGGCCTGGAAGACAAAGCCCAGGTGCTGCCTGCGGAAATGCGCTTGCGCGGTCTCGTTCAGCGATTGCACGTCCGCGCCTTTCAGGGTGACATGCCCTTCGTCGGCCCGGTCCAGGCCCGCCAGGCAGTTCAGCAAGGTGGATTTGCCTACCCCCGATTCGCCCACGATGGCGACGAATTCGCCGGCTTGCACATGCAGATCGACGTGGGCGAACACGGGCTCGGGGCCATAACGTTTGGTCAAACCTCGAACTTCAAGCATGCGGATTCAGGGCCGGGAGCGAACGAACCGGTAAACTGTATCCCTTTCGAGGTCTCGCTGCCCCATGGCTGTTGTCTCCAAAGGGAACACCCCGCTCATCGTCGATCTGAAAAGTGCCACGCTGACCTTGGTCGCGGTGGTGCTGAAAACCACCGACCTGGCGGCCTTGGCCGCTGAGCTGGGCGAGCGCTTTGGTGCGTCGGCGGACTTTTTCAACCAGGACCCGGTGGTCATCGACCTGACGCCCGTCCAGGGTGATGACAAGGCCATCCCTTTCAACCACCTGATCGCCTTGCTGCGTGAGCACAGCATGGTGCCGGTGGCCGTCAAGGGTGGCAGCCCCGCGCAAATGGCCGCGGCTCAAGCGGTAGGCCTGTTCGAGGCGCCCGATGGCCCCTCGGCCAAAGTGCCGGTGCGCGTTGAAACCGTGGTGCAGGAGGTCATCCGCGAGGTCGAGGTGATCCGCGAAGTGCCTGTGCAGGTGCCCGGCCCCGCCGTGCCCACCATGGTGATCCACAAGCCCTTGCGCTCCGGCCAGCAGGTTTATGCCAAGGGCGGTGACCTGGTGGTGCTGGCGGCCGTCAACAACGGCGCCGAGGTCATCGCCGATGGCCACATCCACGTTTACGCACCGCTGCGCGGCAAGGCCATCGCCGGTGCGCGCGGCAACCTTGATGCCCGCATTTTCACCACCTGCCTGGAGCCCGAACTGGTCTCCATCGCAGGCACTTACCGCACCTCTGAAACGCCCCTTTCACCCGATGTTCTGGGCAAGCCCGCCCAGATCCGCCTTGAAGGCGACAAGCTGGTGATGGAAGCGATCAAACTCAATTAACTTAGAAGGACTCGATACCGATGGCCAAAATCATCGTGGTGACCTCCGGCAAGGGAGGGGTGGGCAAAACCACCACCAGCGCCAGCTTTTCGTCAGGTCTCGCCCTTCGTGGCCACAAGACCGTGGTGATCGACTTCGACGTCGGCCTGCGCAACCTCGACCTCATCATGGGATGCGAGCGGCGCGTGGTCTATGACCTGATCAACGTCATCAACGGCGAAGCCAACCTGAACCAGGCGCTGATCAAGGACAAGCAGTGCGACAACCTGTTCGTGCTGCCCGCCTCGCAAACGCGTGACAAGGACGCGCTGTCCAAGGAAGGCGTCGAGAAGGTCCTGAACGACCTGGCGGCGATGGACTTCGAATACATCATCTGCGACTCGCCCGCGGGCATCGAGACCGGCGCCCTGCTGGCCATGCATTTCGCCGACGAAGCGCTGGTGGTGACCAACCCCGAAGTTTCATCCGTGCGCGACTCCGACCGCATCCTGGGCATGCTGGCCTCCAAGACCAAGCGCGCCATCGAGGGGCAAACGCCCATCAAGGAGCACCTGCTGATCACCCGCTACAACCCCGCCCGGGTTGAAGAGGGCCAGATGCTGTCGCTGCAAGACATCCAGGAGATCCTGCGCATCCCCCTGATCGGCGTCATCCCCGAATCCGAATCGGTGCTCACTGCCTCGAACCAGGGCCTGCCCGCGATCCACCTGGCCGAGTCGGACGTGTCCGAGGCCTACAAGGATGTGATCTCGCGCTTCCTGGGCGAAGACAAACCCATGCGCTTCACCGAGGCCGTCAAGCCTGGGTTCTTCAAGCGCATGTTCGGGGGGAGGTAAGCAGATGTCCTTCCTGTCCTTCTTCCTCGGTGAAAAGAAAAAAACCGCCACGGTGGCCAAGGAACGCCTGCAGATCATCCTGGCGCACGAGCGCAATGGTCGGCATGGCAACCCTGACTACCTGCCGGCCCTGCAGCGTGAACTGGTGGCGGTGATCACCAAGTACATCGCCATCAACCCGGACGACATCAAGGTGAGCCTGGAGCGCCAGGACAACCTCGATGTGCTGGAAGTGAAGATCGAGCTGCCTGACGGCGGACGTTGAGCGTGGGCGGCGCGGCGCTCACAGGCTCCGCGTCACCAGCTTGAAGTCGGGGTCTTCGGGGAACGGCTTGACGGCAAAGCCCAGGCCCTTCATGCGCTTGAGCATGCCGCGGTTGTGCGCCAGCACCAGCCCGATGATCTCTGACAGGCCCTTCTCGCGGGCCACCTCCATGATGCTTTCCATCAAGCGCGAACCCACGCCTTTGCCGGCGTAGTCGTCGGCCACCAGCAGCGAGAACTCGCAGCTGCTCTGGTCGGGGTTGGTGATGTAGCGCGAGACGCCGATGATGCGTTCGGTCTGGACGGGCTCGCCGTCGTCGCCCACATGGCGCTCCTTGAGCACGGCCACCAGGGCCATCTCGCGGTCATAGTCGATGAGGGTGAAGCGCGCCAGCATGGAGGGCGGCAACTCGGTCAAGGCCGATGCAAAGCGGAAGTAGCGGCTCTCGGACGACAGCCCTTGGACCAAGGTCTGCAGCATCTGCGCATCGTCCGTGTGAACGGGCCGCACGGTGAACTCGCCCCCGCCCCCCAAGGGCCACACCTGCTCGTGTCGCGAGGGGTAGGGCAGGATGGCCAGGTGGCTGTAGTGGCCGCTGGGCCGGCCCGGGTGGCCGCCCAGCACCGGCGGCGCGCTGTCGACCACGATGCGGGCGTCCACCGCCACGGCACCCGACTCGTCCACGATGATGGGGTTGATGTCCATCTCGCGCAGCTGGGGCAACTCGCACACCATCTCGGACACGCGCAGCAGCACTTGCTCCAGCGCTTCCCGGTCCACGGCGCTGGCGCCGCGCCACTCGGCCAGGGCTTCGGCGATGCGAGATCGGTCGATCAGCCGGCGGGCCAGGAACTGGTTGAGCGGCGGCAACTCCATGGCACGGTCGTTGATCAGCTCGATCATGGTGCCGCCCGCGCCAAAGACGATCACGGGGCCAAAGGGGTCGTCGGTGACCAGGCCGATGTTGATCTCGCGGCCGCGCCGGTGGCGGGCCATCTTCTGCACCGTCACGCCGTTGATGCGCGCCTGGGGCCTCAGCCGCCGGACCCGGTCGAGCATGTCCTCGTAGGCGTCCCGGGCGCTGGCGCCCGTCTTGATGTCGAGCACCACGCCCTGCACGTCGGACTTGTGGCTGATGTCGGGCGAGTCGATCTTGAGCGCCACCGGAAAGCCCAATTGCATGGCGATCATCATGGCCTCGTTGGCATGGCGCGCCAGGACGGTCTGTGTCACCGGAATGTGGAAGGCAGACAGCAGGGTCTTGGACTCCATCTCCGTCAGCACCTTGCGGCGCTCGGCCAGCACGTTTTCGATGACCAGGCGCGCGGCGTCGATGTCCGGCTTGGCCAGCGCGCTCAAGGGCGGGGGGGTCTGCTGAAGCAGCAATTGGTTTTCAGCGAAGCTGGCGATGTTGCCAAACGCCCCCACGGCCGCCTCGGGGGTGCGGAAGGTCGGGATGGCCGCGTCCTTGAGCACGGCCCGACCCGCCGCCACCGAGGTGTCGCCCATCCAGCACGACAGCAAGGGCTTGTCCACCGTTCGGTTGGCGTCCACCAGGGCCTGGGCGACTTCGATCGAGTCAACACCCGGCTTGGGCGAGAAAATGGCCAGCACGCCGTCGATCCGCCGGTCCGCGCCGGCCGCGTGGATGGCGGCCTTGAAATGGTCGGCATTCGCCTCTTCGCTCAGGTCCACCAGGTCGGACAAAGACGCCAGTTCGGGCAGCCTGGGCTTGAGCTCGGCGGCGGCCTCGGGCGAGAGCTTGCCCAGCTCCAGCGAAATCTCGTTGATCCAATCGGCCGCCAGCACACCGGGGCCGCCGCCATTGGTGATGACGGCCAGGCGCCGGCCCACCGGCCGGTAGCGGGAGGCCAGGCACTTGGCCGCCGAAAACAGCTGCACGAAGGAGCGCACGCGCACGGCGCCCGCTCGGCGCAGGGCGGCGTCAAACACATCGTCGCTGCCCACGGTGGCCGCGCTGTGCGTTTGGGCCGCTTCGTTGCCTGCGGGCTGGCGACCGGATTTGAGGATCACCACCGGCTTGGCATGGGCCGCCGACCGCAGGGAGCTCATGAAGCGGCGGGCGTTGGTGATGCCTTCCATGTAGACGACGATGCTGCGCGTTTGCGGGTCGAAGGCCAGGAAGTCCAGCACATCGGCGATGTCCACCGCGGTGTGCGAGCCCAGCGACACCACGGAAGAAAACCCCACCGCGTTGTTGCGGGCCCAGTCCAGCATGGACGAGGTCAAGGCCCCCGACTGGGAGACCAGCGCCAGCGATCCGCTGGCCGCGAGCGGCCCGAGCACGCTGGCGTTGAGCTGCGAATGGGGCCGCTGCAGGCCCATGGAATTGGGCCCCAGCAGGTGAACGCCGGCCTGCCGCGCGGCTTTCTTGAAGGCGTCCGCCTGCTCGGCGCCGATGCCGCTGGTCATCAGCAGGGCCGAGCGGCACGCCATGCGACCGGCCAACTCGATGGCTGCGGCGACGTCGGGTGCGGGCAAGGCGATCACGGCGAGATCGGCCCGGGACTGCACCAGATCGGCCAGCGTGCCACTGCTGGTGTGGATGTTCAGCAGCCGCAAGGCGCCGCTGTAGTGCTGCGCGGCCAGGGCCTGGTGCAGCGCCCGGGCTTGGGGCGTCAGGCTGGCGGGATCGTCGGCCTGACCGGCGAACACCGCGACCGATTGCGGGGCGAAGAGAGGTGAAAGGTAGTGCTTGTCCATGGCCTCAGGCGATGCCATGGACATGGGTGAGGTGGGCTGCAAGCAAATTCATCTCCTGCGGCTGGGCGCCATCCGATGCAGCATAAGGCGTGAACGGAGACGAGTACAGTGCGCTTTCGCACCAATGCGCAAAGGATATGCGGGGGGTCAAAGCGCCGCCTTAAGCCGGCGCTTTGAGCGGCTTCACCCCATCCGCCTTGAACATCGCCTTGATGCCCCGCACCGCCTGGCGGATCCGCGCTTCGTTCTCGATCAAGGCGAAGCGCACATGATCATCACCATGGTCGCCAAATCCGATGCCGGGTGACACACACACCTTGGCCTTCTCCATCAGCTGCCTGGCGAACTCCAGCGAGCCCAGCGCACGGTAGTGCTCGGGGATGCGCGCCCAGATGTACATCGAGGCTTTGGGGCATTCAACGTCCCAGCCGGCTTCGGTCAGGCCCTTGAACAGCACATCGCGCCGGCTCTGGTACTGCGCGCAGATGTCTTTCACGCACTGCTGATCGCCTTCCAGCGCGGCAATGGCCGCCACCTGCAAGGGCGTGAAGGTGCCGTAGTCGTGGTAGCTCTTGATGCGCGCCAGGGCGGCCACCAGATCGGGGTTGCCGACCATGAAGCCCACACGCCAGCCGGCCATGTTGTAGCTCTTGCTGAGCGTGAAGAACTCGACCGCGATGTCCTTGGCGCCGGGCACCTGCATGATCGACGGCGCCTTCCAGCCATCGAACACGATGTCGGCATAAGCCAGGTCGTGCACCACGAAGATGTCGTGCTTGCGCGCCAAGGCAATCACGCGCTCGAAGAAGTCCAGCTCCACGCACTGCGCCGTGGGGTTTGATGGAAAGCCCAGCACCATCATCTTGGGCTTGGGGTAGCTGCCGCGGATGGCCTTTTCAAGCTCGGCAAAAAAATCCACGCCCGGCACGATCGGCACGGAGCGGATGTCCGCCCCCGCGATCACCGCGCCATAGATGTGGATGGGGTACGAAGGATCAGGCACCAGCACCGTGTCGCCCCGGTCCAGCGTGGCCAGCATCAGGTGCGCCAGCCCTTCTTTCGAGCCGATGGTGACGATGGCCTCCTTGTCCGGGTCGATGTCAACGGCATACCGGTCCTTGTACCAATGCGAGATCGCACGCCGCAAGCGCGGGATGCCTTTCGACGCCGAATAGCCGTGTGTGTCGGGCCGCTGGGCCACTTCGGTGAGCTTGGCGACGATGTGCGGTGGCGTGGCCCCATCGGGGTTGCCCATGCTCATGTCGATGATGTCTTCGCCACGGCGGCGCGCGGCCAGCTTCAGTTCGGCCGTGATGTTGAAGACGTAGGGGGGAAGGCGATCAATGCGCGCAAAGCGGCGCTTGCCTGGAGAAGCAGACATGGGGATGACTTTCACGTGAGCGCCCGGAACCGTCCGAGCGACGTGGCCACACGATGGGGTGCGGCCCGGAGGAATGGTAACCGAAGCGCGGTTATCTGTTGATCGATCCTGGTCGGCTCAGTATTCTGGCGTGCTACACATGACCCACTTTGCCCAAGGGAGCTGAACATGGCCTCGAAAGAAAACGTGCGCAAGCATTTACTGGAGGAGTTTGCGGGCATCGCCGCGGTGGATGGGGATTTCCTCGATGCGTGCGCCACGATCGGTGCATTGCTGTCCGGCGGGCTTGAGCGAGGCCCCATCGACAAGGCCCTTGGCGTGCTTGAGAAGTTGATGTTCGAGGTGATCGACGAGCGCCTCAAACCCGATCTCAAGCAACAACTGGAAAGCGGCCAGCGCCAGGCCACCATGGGAAACGCGGCCAAGGGTGGTGCCTTCAACCACAAAGGCGATTTGACCCGACAAGACATCGCCAAGCAGGTGAAGACGCAGACCATCTCTGGTGAGGATCCGTTCAGCAAGGTGCTGGTCACGGCGTTGGAACGGTTCGAGAAGAACCTGAACTACCCGGTCAACAAGGACCAGTTCTTTCACCCGCGCTATGTGGGGTTTGTGAAGCCGAAGACCTTCCTGGACAACATCGCTCAGGGAGCCCACTGGAAGGACGTGGGGGCTTCGCCCGACCATGGCGAGTTCACCCATCGCATCCAATGGTTTGTCATTGCGGCATCGGGCGTCTTGCCCACCCACAAGGTCAGCGCCATCTACCGCGAGGTGGGGCAATGCAAGCTCAGCGCCCCGAACAAGGATCGCTTCAAGCAAGGGGCGCTGTGGGCGCGCCTGTGTGACCGGCCCATGAATCTGCAGAGCTTGGGTGAAGGCCAGATTGGGGTGGCGGAGTCCAATGACGACTACCGTTGCCCCGAGCATTTCAATGCCTACCTGAGGTCGGCCCAGCAGGCCTATCCTTTGTTGTCGAGTTTCTTGAAAGCCCGGCACGAGAAGCGCAGCATGGTGGTCGACAGCAACAACTTCCCCAGCCAGCCGATCATGAAGGACTACTGCGCCAAAAAGAAATACAAGGTCAAAAAATACAATGACCTGAACGAACTGGCCAGGAAGGACATCGACGAGATCGTGAAATCCGCTGTGCTGGCGTGACACCGGGCAAGGCGGTATTCACACCAGAAACGCCTGCGAAACTAGTTGCATTGCTAATTAATGGGGGTTATCCTTGTGCCATGTTCGATCACTGCCTGTACTTCAACACCACCGCCTTGGCGCGCCAGCTGGAGCGCGAGTGGGCGCTGGCCTTCAGGCCTTTCGACTTGACGCCCCCCCAGGCCTTCATGCTCCGGGCCGTGATCGAGCAGCCGGGCATGTTGCAACACCAGTTGGCCGATTTGCTGGACATTGCCCGGCCGACGGCCACCCGGGCACTCGATGGCTTGCAGGCCAAGCAGCTGGTGGAACGCCGCAGCGTGAAAGCCGATGGCCGCGAGCAGTCCATCCACCCTACGCCCGAGGCCGTGGCCATGAAGAAGGCTCTGAACCAGGCCAGCGCGGCCGTCACGACCAGGTTGAAAAAGCTGCTGGGCCCCGACAGCTTTTCCAGCACGGTCGACAGCGTCAAGGGTGTCCGCGCCGCCCTCCAGTAAGCACCGCTCTTCCCACATGTCTCACACCCAGATAGTTGCATAGCTAATCACATAGGAGAACACCATGCCAATCCTCAATGTCAAGGTCAGCGCCAACCGGTCTCCGGAGTTGTCCAGGCAGATTGCCAGCCTGCTGCTCGACCTCACCAGCCGCATCCTCGGCAAGAAACGCGAACTCACGTCCATCGCCATCGACTACGTCCATCCAGAAGACTGGATCGTTGGTGGCAAAACGCTGCACGAACAAGGCAAGCACAGCGTCTACTTTGACATCAAGATCACCGACGAGACCAACACCAAGGCCGAGAAGGCGGCTTACATCGCCGAGGCCTTCGCGGGTTTCGCGGCGCTGTTGGGTGATCTTCACGAAGAAAGCTACATCCACGTGGAGGATGTGCGCGCCGCGGCTTATGGCTATGGCGGCAGGACGCAGGAGTACCGTTACCAGCACCCTGCGTCTTGATGAGCGCGCTGGACGGCTAGAAGCGCCACAGCCCCACGATCTGGCCGGACGCCGAACCGTAATGCGGCGCGCGTTCGCCATCCAGCTGCAGGCTGAGCGAGAAGGTCTTGGACTTTTCGTAGACCAAAGAGCCGCCGATGTTGAGCGTGTTGCGCGCCAGCTTTTGGCCAGGCGTCAGGAAGGTGGCGCCCCCACCCGTGAAAGTGGATGTGGTGTCGACCCCGCTATTCTTGAACTCGTGCCGCCAGAACGCGTGAACCGAGGGCTTCAAGACCGCGCCACCACTCAAGTCGAACTTTGACGCCAACTTGCCGCCCAGCACGCTGCGGACCCGCGTGGCGGATTGCTCGTTCACCACCATCGACAGCGGGCCGGCGCCGGTTTCCGTGTAGCCGTCCTGCCGGAAGTGGTTCACCTCCAAGCCCACCGAGGGCGTGAGGGTGACCTTGTCGTTGGCGGCCCAGGGCATGCCTGCAGTCACCCGGGTGGCCCACTGGTCCCCATTGAAGCTGCTCTGGGCAATGCCTGAAATGGTGGTGTTGCGCACGCTGTCGAACTCTTGCCGGGCATACGCCAGCATCCCTTCGAGGTACCACTTGCCGTAGTCACGCGTGAAGTAGCCGGTCAACTGGTAGGTCTTGATGTCGCTGCCATCGCCAGCGAAGCTGTCGCGCAGTCCGACGTCCGTGTCGGCGAAGGTGAAGGCGGCGCCCAGAACCCAATTGTTGTTGACCAGGGTGTCCGTGCCCACCGACAAGCCGTAGGTGTTGGCCTTGTAGCCGGCGTAGCCCCCGTTGGCACCTTGCCGGGCTTCGCTGCCGAAAAGCTTGCCCCATACACCATGGGTCAGCGGGGTGTCGTCCGACACCAGGCCCGCACCGGAATCGGTTGAGGCGAGCATGAGCTTGCCGCTCAGGTAATCGTCCATCAAGGAGGGCGTGAAGCCACTGGTGCGGACGGCGTCCAGGCGCATCTGCACCGTGTCCAGCGCCCCGTTGACTGTCTGCGCCGAGGCCAGGCTCAAGGCGCGGTTGGTCTGTGGTGCGATGTGCTGGAGGGCCACGGCTTGCTGGTCCGGCGACAAGGCGGCCAGCGCCGCGAGTGTCGTGCCCAATTCGCCGGTGGCCGAGCCCACCAGACTGTCCAGTACCTGCGCGGCGCCACTGCTTCGGGTATTGGCATTGGGACTGAACAGGCCGCCGCCCAGGTCCGAAGATGTGAGGGTCACGGAACTGGACAGAATGACGTCGTCCGTGGGGCGCCAGGTTGACGAAGGATTGGTGATGGGTTGGTAAGTGAAGGTGTAGGTGTCGGGGGTCAAGCCCGTGAAGGTTGCCCCCTGCCAATTAACGATGTCATCGGTGGGGGTGCCTACCAGGACCGTGCCGTTGGAGTAAAAGTTGGTGGTCCCGTCGATGAGCCCCGCCGGCTTGGTGCCGACCAATAAAGTGAAAGGCACGGTGGACGAGTAACCCCCCGTGCCAGTCACCAACAGGCTGCCTTCGGTGGCGCTCACGCCACTGTGGTAGGTGCCGTACCAGAATGTGACCGCGCCAGGGCCAGCGTTTTCGTAGCCGACTGAAGTGGTGTGGGCCTGGGCGCCAGCGGAAAGCAGACCGCCAAGCACCAAGGCTGCCGAAGCCCCGGCAGAGCAAGCATGGTTGGTTTTCATGTGAGCAAGGCAGCGGTGAGCTGCAATCAGGTACTGCGTTGATGGGAACTACAAATAGTGCCAACGACAACTTCCCTGTGTGCTCCAATGCGGCCGATCATGGCGCGTGCTTGGTGCTCGCAGACTTGTTTTTTAGGGCAAGCCCACGGGCAAGTCAATCCAGTTATAAAGCCCGTGAGGACGGCGAGTGTTTGCCGCACCACAGTTCGCTGGGACTGAAAAGCGTGCTTACGGGCTGCAACTCATCGCAGTTCCTCTCGCCTCAAAGGTCGTGCGAGTAGCTCAGCACGCCCCAGCTTTGGTAACGGTCCCGGTTGGGACCGGCGCCACGCACCTCGAACTCGGGCGTGCGCCTTTTCCAGGCCACGCCCAGCTTGTGCTGACCCTGCTCGCCCAGAGGCACCACGAACCCCACGGTGGAGGTGCCCACCAGGCGTTCGGGATCGATCTCCGAATGGCCTTTGTAGGTGCGCCCTTCCAGGAACACGTTGTAGGCCACCGCGCTGACCTGCATGTGCGCGTAAAACACGGTGTGGCGCAGGCTGTCCATGAAGGTGCCTCGCGTGGGGTGTGCGCTGAAATCCGGTGTGAAGAACTCGCCCTCGTCCAGCCCCCCTGATTGGAGCCCTCGGCCCTGGCCGCCCGCCGGGCTCCAGGTCACGGCCACGGCGCCACGCAAGAAGGTGTGCACATTGCCTACCGCGCCGCCCCAAGAGGTTTGCAGGCCCACGGGGCTATCGACAAAGTGATAATGCGTGGACAGATAACTGAGCTGAACGCCCAGCCTGGGGCGCAACTGGTTGTCCCAACCCATCGGCTCCTTGGACGAACCCAGGCAGCAATGCGCCGCCTTCTGCGTGCCTTCGGCCAACGAGGCCGGCCCAGTGGGGCCCGCCTTGAAAGCCAGCATCTGGTGCCGGTTGCCATTGAAGTTGGACAAGCCGATGCCGCCATACAACCACCCTGCCCAAGGCCGGTCGTTTGTTTGAGGCTCTGCCACGCCCACTTCGCGAGGCGTGTAGATGTTTTGGCCCAGCACCGTGTTCAAGGTCAGGTTGCAACCATCGCCTTCGCAGTCTTGGGGCACCATCCACCGTCCCCATGACAAGGTGGGCTTGAGCACCTCGGGCTCGCGGCCCTCCTCAAACGCCAGCATCAACTGCAGGCCGTTGGTGTACCAGCGGTCCTTGGCGTTCTTGGTGCCCAGGAGGTCATTCTCCAGAACAAAAGCCCAGCCTTTCAAGTGGGCGCCACCATCATCCGTGCGGCCCTGTTGTGCGCTGGCCGGCATGGTGGCCAAGCCGCTGGCGGCAAGTACCGCGTACATCATCACAAGCCTGGAAGACGGTGCACCAACATGGGAAGGCAATGGCATTGTTTTTTCTTGAAGATTATTTGTAGTGATTATTTTCAATGCGGATGTCCGGTGCCCGTGTAGGCCTTTGACCTCACCGCTTGTCAGAGAAACCGCCATTTCAACCTTGGCGCACCGCTCCCCCTGGTCTAAGGGGGCCTTGAGGGGTTTTACCTGGTTGGGTTGTTATGGACTGGAACTATCTTGACGGCGCGGCCATGATGGCTGCCATGCAATTCAATTCGTTCAAGGAGATCCCATGAAGAGACTCAGCAAGACGACTGCGCGCCTGTGCGGTCTGGCCGCCTGGCTGGCCTGCGCCAGCACATCGAGCCTGGCGGCGGCGCCCCAGGCTTCGGTCACTGCCAACGCCGAAGCGCCGGGCTTCGGGGACCGCCTGGACCCAGTGGCCCAAAGCTATTTCGTGGAGCGTGAGTTCACCATCAACGGCCTGGCCCGCAAGTACAAGGGCACTGGCACCCTGGGCGCCGATGGCAAGTGGGCGGCGAGCGTGGTCTCCAGCGCCAACCCCTACAACACGATCATGATCGTGCGCCGGCCGGCCACCGCGGCCCAGTTCAACGGCGTGGTCATTGTGGAATGGCTCAACGTCAGCACGGGCTATCCGCTGGACGTGGACTGGAGCATGGCCCACGAGGCCATCTTGCGCGAAGGCTATGCCTACGTCGGCGTGAATGTGCAGAAGGTGGGCGTCACGGGCGTGCAAAAGCTCAAGCAGTTCGGCAGCCGCTATGCCGCCATGAGCATCCCTGACGACGACATCTCCTACGACATCCTGTCGCAGACCGCGCAAGCCGTGCGCGACCAGTACGCGGTGCTGCTGGGTGGGTTGCAGCCGCAGAAGATTCTGGCCACCGGGCATTCGCAATCGGCGATGCGTTTGTTGACTTACGCCAACGCCATCCAGCCCTTGGACAATGTGTTTGATGGCCTGCTGATCCACGGCCGCCTGGCCACCGGCGCCAAGCTCGCCTCCGGCGACAACCTGCCGTCCACCGCCGCCATCCGCAGCGACACCCAAGTGCCCGTTTTCTTGCTGCAAACCGAGATGGATGCCGCTTTGGGATCCGGAACGTCCAAGCAGATCGACACCGACAAGATCCGCCAATGGGAAGTGGCCGGCGCCTCGCATGCCGACCAGTACCTGCTGGACAACATCGCCGAGGTCAGCGGCCGCGATGTGGCTTGGGTGCCCCCCACGTGCATCAGCCCTTACAACGCCATGCCCTTCTACGCGACCGAGATCGCGGCCATCCACCACTTGAAGAACTGGATGAGCACCGGCACCGCGCCGCCGACCGCGCCCAAGTTGCAGCGCGACTGGCTGGGGTCCATCAAGAAGGACGCCAACGGCAACGCGCTGGGTGGACTGCGCCTGCCCGAGATCGAGGTGCCGATCGCCAAGTACGGCCACGCCAATTTCACGACCGGCTCGCTGGCCTTTCTGGACTTGTTCGCGTGCGTGGCAGGAGGCAACACCAACGTCTTCAACGCCAGCAAGCTGAAGGCGCTGTATCCCACGCACGAAGACTACGTGACCAAGTACAAGCTGGCGGCGGACGCGGCCCTGCAAAAGGGCTACATCCGCCCGGTGGAGCACGCCCATGGCATGGCGCGGGCGCAGGCGGCCAACGTGCCGCAGTGATGAGCGGGGCGGTGCTTTCAACTCGTTACATCGACACCCCATCAAGGGGGCCTTGCCCGGCCCCATTCAGCCCTGAAAATCTCCCCTGCATTTGCACACATAAAACAATGTCAGGGAACCCTCGATGGGTCTGGATTCTTTCAAGTCTGAGATCAGCCGCGCTTTGGCCGCCGTCATCGGCCAGTGGGGCACCGAGGCCCGCCTTTACACGCTGTCGTCGCCCGGCGGCCCCGAAGGCAGCCTGCCCGCCGACCTGATGGTTGAAAGCTTCGTGCTGCACGAGGCCGTCTCCCAGCCCTTTGCCCTGTACATCAACGCCTTGGTGCTCAACGCCCAGGTTGAGCTCAAGCAGCTGTACGCACGCCCCATCACCCTGCACACCACCTTGGCCGACGGCAGCCGCGCGCGCCGCAGTGGCTACGTTGTCAGCGCTGATGCGCTGGAAGCCGACGGCGGCCTGGCCCGCAAGGGCTTGCTGGTGCAACCGTGGATCGCCCTCTTGGGCCACACGCTCAACAGCCGTGTCTGGCAAGACAAGTCGCTCATCGATATCGTGGAAGACGTGTTCGCCGACCACGCTGCCATCGCCGCCTGGAAGTGGGACGAAGATGTGGCCAACCACGTGGCGCAGGGCCTGTTCGCCCGCAACGGCGGCCAGCGCTCCTACTGCGTGCAATACCGCGAAAGCGACCTCGACTTTGTCAGCCGCCTGTTGGCCGAAGAAGGCCTGTGCTACCGGGTCGAAGAAGACGAAGCCGCCCCAGGTGGTCACACCGTGGTGTTCTTTGCCAACAGTGCCAAGCAGCCGCAAGACCAGGTCAGCGCCAGCAGCACGGGCGGCCAGGGCATCCGATTTCACCGCAGCAGCAGCCAGGAAGCGCAAGACAGCATCCAGGCCATGGCCGCCATCCGCCGTGTTGGCACCACCGCCACCGTGCTGCAAGGCTGGGACTACGTCAGCAACAGCGCCATCACGGCGGACGCCCCCACCCACCACCCATGGGGTGGCGAGCAAGCCACCAGCCTGCAAAGTTGGCTCACCAGCTACGACCCCACGGGCGACTACCTCTTTGGCAACCAGGCCGAAGCCCAGTTCGCCGCCACGCGCCTGCAGGAAGCCCACGAGGCCCGTTTCAAGACCTGGTTGGGCCGGGGCACCGTGCGCACCCTGCGCGCAGGCACCTGGATCGCCGTGACGCAATCCACCCTTGACCCGTTGGCCGCCTTTGGCCTGAGCGCGCAAGACAAGGAGTTCTTCGTGCATGGCGTGGACGCTTATGGCGTCAACAACCTGCCCAAAGAGTTCAGCGAGAAGATCATGGCCAGCCTGGGGCAGGCCGAGCTGCCCCAACTGAACCGGTCTTTGGTCCACGAAGCCCTGATCGACACCCAGCAGCTGCAACGGCAAGCCGCCCAGACCGGCTTTGCCTGTGAGTTCCAGGCCCTGCGCCGAAACGTGCCCTGGCGCGCTGTGCTGCTGGATGGCACAGGCTTGCGCCCTCGTCCGCGTCCCACCGCGCGGGGCATGCAAACGGCCATCGTGGTCGGTCCTGATGGCAGTGCAACGGCCAACGGGGCAGACGAGCTCTACACCGACAAGCTGGGCCGCGTCAAAGTCAAGTTCCATTGGCAAACGAACCCGCACGCGCCCCAAAATGAAGGTCGCCAACACAGCGACCACAGCTGCTGGGTGCGCGTGATGCAGCGCTTCTCGGGTACGGGCATGGGCCACCAGTTCATCCCGCGCATCGGGCACGAAGTGCTGGTGGGCTTTTTGAACAACGACATCGACCGCCCCTATGTGCAAGCCAGCCTGTACAGCGGCCGAGGCGAAGGCGGCGTGCCGCGCACACCGGCCGGGCAAGCTGCCGACAAAGACACCAGCGCCTTTGCCCAATCAACCGACCACAGCCCCAGCGGCCAGATGAACCTGGTGGGCTCAGGCATTGGGGGCAACAGCCCCGCGTGGCACGGTGCGGCGCCCAGCGCGGCCAACGACGGCGCCGAGGGCCAGAACAACGCGGCAGCCCTGAGCGGCGTCAAGAGCAAGGAGTTTGGCGGCCAGGGTTACAACCAGCTTGTGTTTGATGACACGCCGGGACAGCTGCGCACGCAGCTTCACAGCACGCAAGCGCAGACCTGGTTGCAGATGGGCCACCTGCTGCACCAGGCCGACAACCACCGAGGCAGCTTCCGTGGTCTGGGCTTTGAATTGCGCACCGATGCGTGGGGTGGCGTGCGTGCCGTGCGGGGCGTGATGCTGAGCACGTACAAGCTGGCCCATGGCGCAGGCCAGACGGCCGAAGGCGCGGGCGACAACGCGGCAGGCATCGCGCTGGCCAAGCAGATGCAACAACTGGCGCAGACCTTTCACCAGGCAGCCACCACACACCAGACAGTGGGGCTGGCCAGCGCGGCCGGCAGCCGGCAGGCCAACCACAGTGCCTTGAACGAACAACTGGCCCCAGCGGCGGCTTTGACGAAGAGCTTGAGCGGCATGGTCAGCTTCGAACAACTGCCTGAGGCCTTGGCCGATGCGGCGCAACGCTCCACCAGCACAGGCACGGGCAAGGTGCCGCACATGTCCGATCCGAACATCGCCATCGTGGGCAAGGCAGGGGTGGGCGTGACAGCCGGGCAGGATCTGCACTTGAGCAGCGACGACACCACGACCGTGGCCAGTGGGCAGGACACACACTGGGCGGTGGGTGGCCAGGCGCGCATCCACACGGGGCAGGCCGTAGGCATCCTGGCGGGGGCGATTCAACCGGGCGGCGAGGCTGCGGGCAAGGGCTTGACGGTGATCGCGGCGCGGGGGGCAATTGATTTGCAAGCGCAGGCCGGGCCCGCACAGATTGCTTCCAGGGACGTGCTGGAGATCAAGACCGCGCAAGGGGTGGTCAACATCGCGGCAGCCAAGAAGGTGGTGTTGGCGGTGAGTGGCGGGGCCAGCATCACGATCGATGGTGGAAGCTTGACGGTTGAGTGCCCGGGCAAGATCACGGCGCAGGCGGGGATGAAATCGATGGTGGGGGGCGGGACGCAGTCTTGGGCCATGCCAACCTTCCCCAAGAGTGTGTGCGTGGCGTGCATGCTCAAGGCGATGAAGTCGGGCAGTGCCTTTGCGGCACCTGCCGGGGCTTGATTTAGAAAGTCAGGCAAACACCATGTTCTTCGCGGTCAATCCTTGGGCACCCGATGTGATCTCACGCTGTGTGGAAAGCGTGACCTTGACCTTCCCCGGGGAGGCCAGCTTTCCCTTCATCTTGATTGATGGCGCCTTCGACGAAACGTTATTTGATGCGCCACTTTGGCGACACAGCACACGGTATGCCTTGTATGACCAAACCGCATTGGCGGCACTTGGCAAGGTCGGGCTGTGGCTCGTTGCCTTGAAGGGTGACAAAGAGACGGTGGCCGAGTACTTGACCGCTTTGCATGCGCGGGCCAATGGCAAGCCCATGTGGAGTTTGTTGGTCAGCAGCGTGGCTGCGGATACGCTGGTGCAACATCTTCGCCCCTACCTGCTTGCCCGTACCGCTGATGGCCTGGATTGGCCCGTGCGGTGGGGCGATACCCGCGTGCTGCCCAGCTTGCTGGCGGCGCTGACGGATGTTGAGCGCACGCAGTTGATGACGTCCTTGCGTGGATGGCACTACCTTGATCGACAAGGCCAGGTCCAGCTTCTTCAAGGACTTGGTCTCACTGAGGCAGCCTCACCGTGGCGCATTTGGGAGCTGGACGATGAGCGCTTTCACGCTCTGGTTGATGCCGGTGAGGCCGATCACATCCTCAGTCGCATAGACGATGTGCGCCCGGACCTGCTTCGGCACGACACGCCTGCGCGCATCCATCAACAGGTGCAAGCCTGCTTGCAGCAGGCCAATCGCGGTGCTCTGAATGCAGCACCCGATCGGCAAGCGCTGGTGATGTTGGGCCTGGCTTTGGCACCAGGTTCTTTTCAACACCCTGCGTTCCAGCATTTGCTCCAACGCACGCGATCAGGGCATGGCTATGCCGATGAATTGAACGCCTTGCCGGATGAGTTTTGGGAAAGCTGCGCCCGATCGGACGATGCTGCGGCGTGATCAACGGAGACTTACATGCTTATTAAAGCAAACAGGATGATGTGGCTAATCAGTGGTCTTCTGGCGGGATCGTTGGTGGGGTGTGCTTTGGAACCCCAGAACCCTCAGCCAAAGAAATTTTCAGCCTCAGTGGGAGTCGTGAACCACACTGATAAATTTATCTACTCCGCTTCTGTTAACGGTGGGGGTGGCGGTGGAATGGATGAATTTGGCGCAGGCAATGCCAGTATTTGTTGCACCTTAGTCCCAGAACTTTGGCAGCCAGGCCTCATGGTCAAGGTGCGTTGGAACATGCCAGTGGGGAGAAACGATGTTGTCAAAGAAAAGATTGTGGAAGTAGAGAGGTATGACGAGCCGGGCGACATCTACATTCACGTTTTTCCAAATGATCAAATTCGAGTTGTAGTTACCAACTTCGGGGGCGCTAGCACTAAGCACCCTATTCCTGCTCCGGTCAAACCTGCAGGTTGGAAACGTAAGGAAGGTGCTTAATGTCGGAGAATCTGCAATCTCCACCAAAAGCGGCTCCGTACTATCCGAGTGCGCAGGCGCTCAAGTTGCCTGCTAATAGCGATGCGCGCAGCTTCTTGTCATTGGCTGTGGATGACGCCGGAAAACCGTGCAGCATTCCGGTGCAAGTTGGGTTGTTCTTTGATGGAACAAACAATAACTTGGAACGCGACCTCAATGGCAAGCGGATTGCGGTGCCAGTCTCAACCGCTAGGCGCAAGAAATTGGAGGCGCAAGCTAATAAAGCCGAGGGAAAGTTCAATAGTTCTGTCGAGCGATCGCTCCCAAAGCAGAAGTCACCCCTTCCGTTCAATGAAGCGAGCCACAGCAACGTTGCTCGTCTATACCAAGCATTTCCAAATTCAAAGACGGCCGCGGGCCTGCACGGAATTTACATCCAAGGTGTCGGCACTGATTTTCCAGAAATTGGGGAACCTACAGAGAGCGCAGAAGGCAAAGCTTTTGCCAAGGGTGGACAAGCGCGAATCATCTGGGGGCTTTTTCAGGTTCTCAACGCTATCCACATGACGGTGTTTACTCAAGAGCCTCTCTACAAAAAAGCTGTTCTTGGCCAACTCGCCCAAGCCTACGGCCGCGAAATCGGCCGAGTCGCCATTGCACACCAGCGTGACGGTAAACGTGTCACCCACAAGGACTGGTTTGCGCCGCATATAGATAAACTTCAGGCGGCCTTGAAAGCCACCCCCAAACCTGCTATCCCATCAGTCACCGTGTCGGTGTTTGGCTTCTCGCGAGGCGGCGCGGAAGCCGTGGCGTTCTGCCACTTGTTTGACAAGCTTTTGGAAGGAGGATGCTTGGCGGGCATCAAAGCCGAGATCAATTTCCTAGGCGTCTTCGATGTTGTGGCGTCGGTGGGCGGTTCCGCCTCGGTGGCCAAGACCTTGCCTATGCCGGGGGCCATCTTTGACGGGCACTGGTCTTGGGCCAACTACGTGGACAAGCCATTGCCAGGCTGTGTCACCAAGGGGGTGCACCTTATTGCTGCGCATGAAATGCGGATGAACTTTCCAGTGACCCGTCAACGTGGCGGTGGCATGCAGGAGTTTCTCTATCCAGGTTCGCACTCTGATGTTGGTGGAGGCTATGCCCCCAATGAGCAGGGCAAGGCGCGAGGGGGACAAGGCAGTTTGCTGTCGCAGATTCCGCTGGCGCACATGTACCTGGCTGCTCGCAAAGCAGGCGTGCCGCTTTTACCTTTCAGTGAAATGACTGATCGCGCGAAGGTCGACTTCGAAGTCGACGCCAACCTGGCCAGCGCCTGGAAAGCCTATGCCCAAGAACTGGGCGATGGCGGCGGTGTGCTCAAGTCCCACATGAGCCTCTTCTACCGGTGGAAGGCCATGCGCCTCACCAGCCTGGAGAGCACAGCCAGCTTCCAGGCAAGCAGTGAGCAGGACAAGGAAGACCTGTCATCCGCCAACCGGTTGCTGGCTGGTGACTTGGAGCTGCTGCACCACCGCAAATCCACGCATGCGCAGCATCACGACCGTGGTCATTCAAATCAACCGGAGTTCGGCTCCGAATACCGCTACAAGGCCAACCAATGGCAGGTGATCCGTGCCAACTCGCACACCGCGCTTGATGAGTGGGAAACCTTCGCGGTGGGCCACTTTGAAAATCCTGAGCCTTTGCCTGATGACGTGGCCCGTTTTTTTGACGACCACGTTCACGACTCGTTCGCGACGTTCTACATGGCTGGCGAAGTGACCGAGTTTGACAAGCGTAGCCGCGTCGAGAGGGTGATGGACCAGGACCCGTCTGAACTCAAAGGCTTCGACAAGAAAATCCACCAGAAGACCACCCAGGTGCATGAGGCCCAAGCCAAGCAAGCGCGGGGTGAAGAATTGACAGCTGAAGACGCGGCCTTGGTCAAGGAGGCGGAATACGGCACACCCTATCCCGTCATGAAGGATGAAGACGCCAGCGACCTGTTGAGTTGGGGCGAAGAGATGGCGGTTCGCACTCAGTCGGGAACGCGCAGAGAAGGCGGTGGATACTTTGTCCGGCGTGGCTATTACCCGCACAGTGGCTTCTTCATTCGGCGCAGCGAGCACGAGGATGAGCTGCGCCAGGCTCCGCCAAAGCGCGTTCGGAAAGGCGAGGACGAAGACAATGCGTCTGCGGTGTACGAGTGGAGTAACAACCTGATCAAGGACATCGCTCAAGCACGCAAGGAGCAGGAAGAACTTGTTCAGATGGCCTGACGCCACGGTCCACCACCTGTGACTAAAAGCACGCAATCGCCCAGCGTCTCAGCGCATTGCCGCTGCTCGGCCGCAAGCTGATTGAAGTTTGGGTCCAATGGGGCCGATAAGGGATGAAAGCCCTGCCCCCCTTCACAAGGACCACAACGACATGCCAGCCCTCGTTCAGCGGGACGTGCTGACCGCTGCGCCCCCCGGCAGCGACGATTGCCTGCGCGCCGCTCAGCACCTGATGGAGGTGGGTTTCATCCGGTGGAATGCCGCGAGCGATGCCTTGCATGTCTCGCCCGAAGCCCGTGCCATGTTGGGCCATGGCCTGGACGACGAGATGACGGTGGCCCACTTGCTGAGCCTGGTCGGCGCCGCAGATGCGTCCCGCGTCCATGGCCTGTGGTCCGATGCTTTGGCGCAAGGCCACACCACCGTGGACGCCGAGTTCGCGGCCCTGTTGCGCGATGGCTCGGTGCGGCGCTTGCGCGGCGTGGCCTTGCTGGAATACACCCCTGATGGCAGCTTGGCCCAAGGCACCATCGGCTTGCAGGACATGAGCGCGCAACATACCGTGCTGCAGGCGCTGTCCGACAGCGAGGCGCGGCTGGAAGAGATCCAGGAGATCGCCCACTTCGGTTGTTGGGAATGGGATTACACCCGCCAGCAGGCCCGCTTTGCGGCCGAGACCCTGCGCATGCTGCGCCGTCCCATGGACTGGGCGCCCGGCATGCAAGAGTTGATGGAGCTGGTGCCCGAAGACCAGCGCAACTGGGTGGTCGACCTGTACGTGAAAGCTTTCGCGGAGAAGGTCGAGAACTTGCGATACGAGGTGCGCCACGTTGAAGACGACGGCACCCGAGACCTGCACACGGTGGCGCGCATCAGCTACGACGCGCAGGGCCACCCCAAGCGCCTGCTCGCCACCGTTCAAGACATCACCGAGCTGAAGACCTACCGGCGCCAGTTGCACTCCCTGTCCTTCTTCGATCCCTTGACCGAGCTGCCCAACCGCGCCTTGTTCGTGGACCGGCTCAACCAGGCCTTGATCGATGCCTCTTGGCACCACCAGCAGGTGGGCACCTTGCTGTTGGACCTGGACCGCTTCAAGGACATCAATGATTCGCTGGGCCACAGCGCGGGCGATGACCTGCTCAAGCAGGCCGCGCAGCGTTTGCGCCAGGTGCTGCGCGACTACGACACCATCGCCCGCTTGGGTGGTGACGAGTTCGCCGTGGTGCTGCCCGACGTGCGCCATGCCACCGACATGGGCAGCATTGCCAGCAAGGTGATCAGCGCCTTCAAGATGCCGTTCACGGTCAGTGGCCAGGAGGTGTTCGTCACGACCAGCATTGGCGGCGCGCTCTACCCCAGCGATGCGCAAGATGCCAACCAGTTGCTCCAGCATGCTGATGCCGCCCTGTACCACGCCAAGGGCAAGGGCCGCAACAACTTCCAGTTCTATTCCAGCGACCTGACAGCGCAGGCCTCGGCCCGCCTGACGATGGAAAGCGAGCTGCACAAGGCCTTGGAGCGCGACGAGCTGGAGCTCCATTACCAGCCCAAGTTCGACTTGGCTTCGGGCCGCCTGGTGGGTGCCGAGGCCTTGATGCGCTGGAACCACCCCGAGCGTGGCTTGGTGCCGCCCGTGCAGTTCATTCCGCTGGCCGAAGACACCGGCCTGATCGTGCCCATGGGCGCTTGGGCTTTGCGCGCTGCCTGCGTGGCCGCCGCCGATTGGAACCGCCGCAGCAGCGATCCCTTGAAGATCGCCGTGAACCTGTCGGCGCGGCAGTTCGCGGGTGGCGAGTTGGTCAACACCGTGCGCGAAGCCTTGAGCGCTGCCCACTGCCAGCCCCAATGGTTGGAGCTGGAGATCACCGAAAGTCTGCTGCTGGACGGGCGCGACGAAATCCGTGGTGTGCTGGAGGAGCTGTCGCAACTGGGCATCACCATCGCCATCGATGACTTTGGCACCGGTTATTCGGCATTGAGTTACCTGACGCGCTTTCCGGTGCAGATCCTGAAGATCGACCGGGCCTTCATCAAGGAGCTGCCCTCGCACCAGGGCAATGCCGAGCAACTGGTCAAGGCGATCGTGTCGCTGGGCCAGAGCCTGAACATGGCGCTGGTGGCCGAAGGGGTCGAAACGAAAGAGCAGGCCGACTACCTGAGCGGCCTGGGTTGCGAGGTGGTGCAGGGCTTCCTGTTCGGCAAGCCGGTCACGCAGTTGGCCTTTGAACAATGGGTACACGCGTCCTGAGGTCTTGAGCCGCCCGCACTTGGCTTGTGCCTGGATTTGATCAACACTGAAGTGGCGATCGATCACAAAACATCCAGGTCAGGAGCCCCTCATGGACGATCCCTTTCGTCGTGCCACCTTCGCGTCTGCGGTCTATTACAAAGACCCGTTCGCCGCACTGGATTGGCTTGAAAAAGCCTTCGGCTTTGAACGCACCATGGTCATCACCGATGCCGAAGGCCACCTGGGCCATTCGGAGATGCACTTTGGCGATGGCCACGTGATGATCGGCCCGGCCTGGAACGAAACCACCGACAGCCCCTTGGCGCTGGAGGGCAAGAACACGCAGTCGGTGCATGTTCATTTGCAGTCTGGTCTGGACGCCCATTGCGAACGGGCCCGCGCGGCGGGCGCCACCATCGTGCGCGAGCCGGCGGATCAGTTCTATGGCGACCGGGTTTATTCCGCTGCTGACCCGGAAGGGCATGTCTGGACGTTTGGCCAGACCGTGCGCAAAGTCAGCCGCGAAGAGGCCGAGCAGCTCAGCGGTTTGAAAATCGAAGGCTGGGTCTGAAGCGCTTCAAGGCTCAGGCTGCAGTGAGCAAGGGCTTGCGCTTGGCCACCATGGCCAGCGAGCACTTTTGCTGGATCAGATCATGTGTGGCGAACAGCTCGGCGATCCAGTCCACGAACACACGCAGCTTGTTGCTCAGGTGCCGGTTGGGCGGGTAGACCACGTAGACCGGCCGCGGGCCTGAACACCAGTCCATCAGGATCGGGTCCAGCGCGCCGCTGCTGATGTGGTCCTGCACCAGGAAGGTCAGGGCCTGCATCACGCCCAGGCCCGCCAGGCCGGCGGCCACGTAGGCGTTGGAATCGTTCAGCGAGATCAGGTGCTTGCCTTGCACCTCGTGGGTCTCGCCGTCCTTGCTCAGCTCGATGGGTTTGAGTTGGCCCGTGCGCGGCATGGTGTAGCGCACGATGGTGTGGTTTTCTTCCAGGTCGCGCGGGTGCGTGGGCGTGCCGTGGCGCTTGAGGTAATCGGGCGTGGCGCACATCACCAGGTAGACATCGCCAATGCGCCGCGCCACCAGGGATTGGTCGGTCAGCTCGCCGCCACGCACCACGCAATCGATGTTCTCGCCCACCATGTCCACCGGCCGGTCGCTCACGCCCAGGTCCAGCTGGATGTCGGGATAACGGGCGTGGAAGTCGGGCAAGGAGGGGATGATGACGGCCAGGCCCAGCGAGGCGGGCACGTCCACGCGCAGGCGACCGCGCGGGTTGGCCTTGGCATGCGACATGCTGGATTCGAGTTCGTCCAGCTCGCCCAGCAAACGTGTGGCGCGGTCGTAGTAGGCCGCACCGTCGGGTGTGACGGTGACGCGGCGAGTCGTGCGGTGCAGCAGCTTGGTTTGCAGCTCTGTCTCCAGCGTCTGGATCAGGCGCGTGACCGTGGGCTTGGGCAGGTTCATCGAATCGGCCGCCTTGGTGAAGGTGCCCGCCTCCACCACCCGCACAAAGGTTTGCATGGCTAGAAATTTGTCCATGGGCCTGATTGTTGTCTCAACTGAAATAAAGCATGAGCGCCAGGGCTATTTATTGGTTGGCTTTAAGTGAATAAATTCTGCTGCATCGCAACATCGTGCAGGGGCCACCCACGTGGCCACGGAAGATGGTCACTCAGCCCACCGAGATCAACGTTCTGGACCGGCCTATGGCGGTGCGCTTTTACGGCGCCCGGCCCAAAGTGGGCGCGGTGCCTTTGGTGGTGCACTTCCACGGCGGCGCCTTTGTGCAAGGTGGGCTGGACAGTGGCTCGGCCATCGCACGGCTGATCGCCGAGGCGGGCGCGGTGGTGGTCTCGCTGGACTATCCCTTGGCGCCCGCCCACCCGTTTCCGCAGGCCGCCGAGCAAGGCTACGCGGCGCTGCAATGGGCCTACAAGCACCGGACCAAGCTGGCGGGTGACAAGGCGCCTGTGTTCGTGGCCGGCGAAGAAGCCGGGGGCAACCTGGCCGCTGCGGTGACGCTGATGGTGCGTGACCAACGCCAACCCCCGCTGGCCGGCCAGATCCTGTTGTCGCCGATGCTGAACCCCTGCCTGGGCACCGCTTCATTGCGCGCGGCCGAGGCTGGCGTCAAGGGCTGCCGCTGGGCCGATGGCTGGAAGCAGTACTTGTCGCAGGTGGGCGATTGCACCCACCCCTATGCCGCGCCTGGTCCCTCGCTGCGCCTGGGCGAATTGCCGCCCGCCTTGTTGCTGACGGCGGGTGACGACCCCTTCAAGGACGAGTCGCTGGACTATGCCCGGCGCCTGCGCGCGGCCGGTGTGAAGGTCAAGGACGCCGTGCTGCCCGCTCCCACCGGCTGGCCCTGCAGCTGCATGAACCCCGAAAGCCACGACGCCCCCTGGGCCCAGAGCGTGCGCGAGCACGTCCAACAATTTTTTGCCTCATCCAACGCATCTGCATCCGCTTCAAAGGGAATCACATCATGAAGAACCGCATCAACGCACGCCCCTGGGCCATTGGCACCGTGGTCACCGCCCTCATTGCGGCATCGGCTGGCTATTTTGGTCTGCGAGCCCTGCCCGATGCCAAGGCCAAGGCGCCCGAATCGTCGACGCAGCCACAGGCCACGCCGGTGTCTGTCGCCGTGGTCACGGCCTCGGACGTCGCCACGTGGGACGAGTTCTCAGGGCGGCTCGAAGCCGTGGAGCGCGTGGACGTCCGCTCGCGCGTGGCGGGCGCCATCCAGTCGGTGCACTTCCGCGAAGGTGCCATCGTCAAGCAGGGCGAGCTGTTGATCACCATCGATCCCGCGCCTTACGCGGCCGAGGTGGACCGCGCCGAAGCGCAGGTGGTGTCGGCCCAGGCCCGAGCCACCTACGCCAAGAGCGACCAGGCCCGCGCCAAGCGGCTGCTCGATGAACAAGCCATCGCCCAGCGCGAATACGACGAACGCCTGAACAGCCTGCACGAGGCCGACGCCAACCTGCGCGCCGCACAGGCCGCCCTGAACACCGCCAAGCTGAGCCTGGGCTACACGCAAGTGCGCGCCCCGGTCAGCGGCCGGGTGGGCAAGCTGGAAGTCACCGTGGGCAACCTGGTGGCCGCTGGCCCGGGCGCGCCGGTGCTGACCACGCTGGTGTCCGTCAGCCCCATCTACGCCAGCTTCGACGCCGATGAGCAGGTGGTGATGCACGCCCTGCGCGACTTGCCGGGCGGTGCCAGCGCGCGTGCCAAACTGGAGAGCATCCCCGTGCAGATCGGCACCGCGACGACGGAAGACGCGACCATCGCCGGGCACCTGCAACTGATCGACAACCAGGTCGATGCCAAGAGCGGCACCGTGCGCGTGCGCGCGGTGTTCGACAACAAAGATGGCAGCCTGATGCCAGGTCAGTTCGCCAAGGTGCGCATGGGCCAGACCAAGACGACCGGCGCCTTGCTGGTCAACGAGCGCGCCATCGGCACCGACCAGAGCAAGAAGTTCGTGATGGTGGTGGGCGCCGACAACAAGACCGCCTACCGCGAAGTGACGCTGGGCGCCGAGGCCAATGGCCTGCGGGTGGTCACCAGCGGCCTGAAGGCCAATGAACGCATCGTCGTCAACGGCCTGCAGCGCGTGCACCCGGGCACGTTGGTCGCGCCGACCAACGTGCCGATGGATGCCAAGCCCGAGCTGCAAGCGCGCCAAGAAGGCCAGAGCCAAATCTAAAAGAAGAACGCCATGAACCTGTCCAAATTCTTCATCGACCGCCCGATCTTCGCGGGCGTGCTGTCCCTGCTGATCTTCATCTCAGGCCTGATTGCATTGCGCGCGCTGCCGATCTCCGAGTACCCCGAGGTTGCCCCGCCCTCGGTGATCGTGCGCGCACAGTACCCCGGCGCCAACCCCAAGGTCATCGCCGAGACCGTGGCCACGCCGTTGGAGGAATCCATCAACGGCGTGGAGAACATGCTCTACATGGGCAGCCAGGCCACCACCGATGGCCTGATGACCTTGACCGTGACCTTCAAGCTGGGCACCGACCCGGACAAGGCGCAGCAGATGGTGCAGAACCGCGTCTCGCAGGCCGAGGCGCGCCTGCCCGAGGAAGTGCGCCGTTTGGGCGTGACGACGATCAAGAGCGCGCCGGACCTGACCATGGTGGTCCACCTGGTCTCGCCCAACGAGCGCTACGACATGACTTACCTGCGCAACTACGCGGTGCTCAACGTCAAGGACCGCCTGGCGCGGATCGAAGGCGTGGGGCAGGTGCAGCTGTTCGGCTCGGGGGACTACTCGATGCGCGTGTGGCTGGACCCGCAGAAGGTGGCGCAGCGCGGCCTGTCGGCCGGTGACGTGGTGCGCGCCATCCGCGAGCAAAACATCCAGGCGGCGGCCGGTGTGGTGGGCGCCTCGCCCGGCCTGCCGGGGGTGGACCTGCAGTTGTCGATCAACGCGCAAGGCCGTCTGCAAAGCGAAGCCGAGTTCGGCGACATCATCGTCAAGAGCAGCCCCGATGGCGCCGTGACGCGCCTGAAAGACATCGCGCGCCTGGAACTGGGCGCCTCCGAATACGCGCTGCGCTCGCTGCTGGACAACAAGTCCGCCGTGGCCGTGCCGGTGTTCGCCGCGCCCGGCTCCAACGCCATCCAGATCTCGGACAACGTGCGCGCCACCATGGCCGAGATCAAGAAGAACATGCCCGAAGGCGTGGACTACAAGATCGTTTACGACCCGACGCAGTTCGTGCGCTCCTCCATCGACGCCGTGGTCCACACGCTGCTTGAAGCGGTGGCCCTGGTGGTGATCGTGGTGATCCTCTTCCTGCAGACCTGGCGCGCCTCGGTGATCCCGCTGCTGGCCGTGCCGGTGTCGGTGATCGGCACGTTTGCGATCATGCATTTGTTCGGCTTCTCGATCAACGCGCTGAGCCTGTTCGGCCTGGTGCTGGCCATCGGCATCGTGGTCGACGACGCCATCGTGGTCGTTGAAAACGTGGAGCGCAACATCGAGGCTGGGCACAGCCCGCGCGAGGCCACCTACCGGGCCATGCGCGAAGTGTCCGGGCCCATCATCGCGATCGCGCTGGTGCTGATCGCCGTGTTCGTGCCGCTGGCCTTCATCAGCGGTTTGACCGGCCAGTTCTACAAGCAGTTCGCGCTGACCATCGCCATCTCGACCGTGATCTCCGCCGTCAATTCGCTGACCCTCTCACCCGCTTTGGCCGCCATGCTGCTGAAGGGCCACGACGAACCGAAGGACAAGCTCACGGTGTTCATGGACAAGACCCTGGGCTGGTTGTTCCGCGGCTTCAACAAGGTCTTCCACCGCGGCTCGCACGCCTACAGCGGTGGCGTCAAGCGCGCCATCTCGGGCAAGGCCGTGATGCTGGTGGGCTACCTGATTTTGGTGGGCGTGACCGTGGGCCTGTTCAAGGCTGTGCCCAGCGGCTTCGTGCCCGGGCAGGACAAGCAGTACCTGATCGGCTTCGCGCAACTGCCCGATGGCGCCACCCTGGACCGCACCGAGAACGTGATCCGCCGCATGGGCGACATCGTGCTCAAGCAGCCGGGCGTGGAAAGCGCCGTGGCCTTCCCCGGCCTGTCGATCAATGGTTTCACCAACAGCTCGAACTCGGGCATCGTGTTCGCCACCTTGAAGGGCTTTGATGAGCGCAAGACCAAGGAGCTCAGCGGCGGCGCCATCGCCGGCCAGCTGAACCAGAAGTTCGGCGCCATTCAAGATGCCTTCATCGTGATGTTCCCGCCACCGCCTGTGCCGGGCCTGGGCACCACCGGCGGCTTCAAGCTGCAGATCCAGGACAAGGCCTCGCTCGGCTATGAGGCGCTGGACGCCGCCCTCAAAGCCTTCATGGCCAAGGCCTACAAGGCGCCTGAGTTGACGGGCATGTTCTCGAGCTTCCAGGTCAACGTGCCGCAGCTGTATGCCGACATCGACCGCACCAAGGCCCGCCAACTCGGCGTGCCCTTGACCGATGTGTTCGACACCATGCAGATCTACCTGGGCAGCCTCTACGCCAACGACTTCAACAAGTTCGGCCGGACCTATTCGGTGCGGGTTCAGGCGGACGCTGCCTTCCGCGCCCGGTCCGAGAACGTGGGGCAGTTGCAGGTGCGTTCCAGCACCGGCGAGATGGTGCCGCTGTCGGCGCTGATGAAGGTCAAGCCCAGCTTTGGACCGGAACGTGCCATGCGCTACAACGGTTTCCTGTCCGCTGACATCAATGGCGGTGCTGCCCCCGGCTTCTCATCCGGCCAGGCGCGCGAAGCCGTCGAGCGCATCGCTGCTGAAACCTTGCCCCCTGGCATCGGCTTCGAGTGGACCGAGCTGACCTACCAGGAGATCCTGGCCGGCAACTCCGCCATCCTGGTCTTCCCCTTGGCCATCCTGCTGGTCTTCCTGGTGCTGGCCGCGCAGTACGAAAGCCTGACCCTGCCCATCGCGATCATCCTGATCG
Source organism: Aquabacterium sp. CECT 9606 (assembly GCF_918741295.1). Classification (GTDB taxonomy): domain Bacteria; phylum Pseudomonadota; class Gammaproteobacteria; order Burkholderiales; family Burkholderiaceae_C; genus Aquabacterium. The sequence continues at coordinate 34,797 of NZ_CAKKNB010000002.1, read as the reverse complement.
TGCCCATGGGCCTGCTGGCAGCGATGACCGGCGTGTGGCTCTCGAACGGCGACAACAACGTCTTCACGCAGATCGGCTTGATCGTGCTGGTGGGGCTGTCGGCCAAGAACGCGATCCTGATCGTGGAGTTCGCCCGGGAGCTGGAGTTGAACGGACGCACCCCACTGCAGGCCGCGATCGAAGCCAGCCGCCTGCGCCTGCGCCCCATCCTGATGACCTCGCTGGCCTTCGTCATGGGCGTGCTGCCCCTGGTGCTGTCCACCGGCGCGGGCTCGGAGATGCGCCAGGCCATGGGCGTGGCCGTGTTCGCCGGGATGATCGGCGTGACGGCCTTCGGCCTCTTCCTCACCCCCGTGTTCTACGTGCTGATGCGCCGCCTGGCGGGCAACCGCCCGCTCAAGCACCACGGCCACGTGCCGCACATCGACGCCCTGCCCGATGGCCGCGGCGCCCACTTGCAGGAGCAACCCGCATGAAGAAAATGCATCATCTCTTAAGCCCCTTGCTGACCGTGTTGATCCTGGCTGGTTGCGCCTCGGCTCCACCCGTGGACACCGCTCAGTTGCCCATCACGCCCGCCACCTTCAAGGAAGAAGGCCACACCCGCTGGACCGTCAGCACGCCCGCCGAGTCACAAGCGCGTGGCGCCTGGTGGAAGTCTTTCAATGACCCGGCGCTGGACGACCTGGTGGACCGTGCCGGTGCGCGCAACACCAGTATCCAGACGGCGGCGGCCCGGTTGGCGCAAGCGCGCGCCTTGCTGAGGTCGGCCGACGCCGATCGTTTGCCGCAGGTGGGCCTGGGCGCGGGCGTCAAGCGCCAGGCTGCCCCGGCCATCGGCACGCCCCTGGGCACCGTGGCCAACGTGGGCGCCAACCTGTCTTACGAGCTGGACCTGTTCGGCCGCCTGGCCAAAGCGTCTGACGCTGCGAGCTTGGACGCGAAGTCACGCGAAGCCTTGTTGCAGAGCACGCGGCTGCTGGTCCAATCCAACGTGGCGCAAAGCTACCTGCAACTGCGCGCGCTCGACACCGAACGCGCCCTGGTGCGCGACACCGTGGAGGCCTACCGCAACACCTTGAGCCTGACCGAGCGGCGCTTCCAGGCCGGCGACGTGGCCGAGCTGGACGTGGCCCGCGTGCGCACCGAGGTCGCGGCCACCGAGTCCGAGGCCATCGCCTTGGATCGCCGCCGCGCCGAGCTCGAACATGCCCTGGCCGTGCTGGTGGGTGAGGCCGCATCCAGCTTCCAGGTCGAGCCGCGCGACTGGAACACGAAGCTGCCCCTGATTCCCGCGGGCGTGCCCTCCACCGTGCTGGCCCGCCGGCCCGATGTGTCGGCCGCGCAGACCTCATTGCTGGCCGCCCAAGCCCGCGTGGGCGTGGCCAAGGCCGCCTGGTTCCCCAGCCTGTCGTTGACGGCCAATGGCGGCTACGCCTCGCCCGACCTGGGCGACCTGTTCAAGTGGTCGACGCGGGCCTGGGGCGTGGGTGCTCTGCTGTCGCTGCCCATCTTCGACGGCGGCAAGCGCGAATCCGGCATCCAGATCGCCAATGCCGACCTGGACATCGCCGGTGCCACCTACCGCGAACAGGTGCTGGTCGCCTTCAAGGACGTGGAGGACCAGTTGTCCGCCCTGCGCCTGCTGGCCGACCAGGCCCAAGCCCAGTCGCGCGCGGTGGACTCGGCCACGCGGGCCACGGTGCTGTCCGAATCGCGCTACCGCAATGGCCTGGTCAGTCAGTTGGAGCTTCTGGACGCCCAGCGCAGCGAACTGAGCAACCGGCGCCAGGCCCTGCAGGTGCGATCGGCGCAATACCAAGCCACGGTGGGCCTGGTGCGAGCCTTGGGCGGAGCCTGGGAATGAGGGGTGCCCCCCTTTTTGGGGTGACCCGGACGTGACGGTGCGGCGGTAGCATCCGGGGCATGGACCTGACCAGGGTCTTCACACCAACAGGGGGAAACAGCTCATGGACATGGCGGCCATTTCAGTCGGCGCGGCGCTCACGCTCGTTTTGGCGATCCTGGTCTTGCAGACCCCACCCATCTGGTTTGCCGCCAAGATTGTGGGCGCGGGCAAGTCCGAGTTGTTGCCGGTGGCCATGGCCGTCCTGGCAGGCGGGGTCATCTCCGGGCTGCTGATCTGGTCCCTGGGCTTGAAGGCCCTGCTGATCATGCCTTTCGTGTACCTGGGCATCTACAAGTTCTACCTGGAGACCTCGTTCCTGGGGGCCTTCATCCTTTGTGTGCTGGGCCTGGCTTTCCAGGCGGCCCTGAACAGGTTCCTGGGCGTGTTGGCGCTGTAGAGCCTGACTGAACCGATAAAGCCACGGCGGCGGCCAGCCAGCGTCCACCCGCGGCCACGCTGTCAATCAACACCGTGCTTTGCCGGGCGGGCAGCTTGTCCGCCCAGCCTCCCAGCGCGGCGCCCCCCAGGATCACCGCGCTCAAGGGCGGCTCTTGCGCCAGGATGTCCATCACCGCCTGGTTCAGGGCGGTCAAGCCCTGCGGGGGATCGGCGGCCAGTTCGCCACCATGGGCCTCGACCGTGAGCACCCGTTGCAAGCCGGCCGGGCCGCTCATGTCCCAGCCCCTTGCCAACCGCTCCAGCATGGGCCCCCAGGCCGCGCCTCCCGTGACGATGCCGAAAGGGCCGATGGCCCGTGCCTCGCGCATGGCGGCCTCGGCCAGGCCGATCACGGGCACCTCCGTCATCTCGCGCAGGGCCCACACGCCGGGATCGCCAAAGCAGGCCACCAACACGGCTTTGGGGTGGCCGTGCTGCAGCAAGTGCAGGTGCCACGCGTCCAGCACCGCGTGCGCGGCCATCACATAGCTGGCTTCCGAGGCGATGTAGTCGTGACCAAAGGTGGCCGTCGTGCCGATCACCTCCAGGCCAGGCCGGGTCACCCAGGGCTTGAGCTGCTCGACCAGCGCCGTCGTCAGTTCCATCCGCATGTTGGGGTTGATGATGAGCACGTGCATGGCCAGCTCCTTGGGATGTTGCGGTGGCTCAACGCGCCACAGGCGTGCGCTGGCGTCTCGGCTTGGACAGCGCCTGCGCCACGTCCATCTCGGCAGGTGCGGTCGGCTGAAAGCTCAAGCTGGCCTCGATGTGGGCCAGGTGTTCCGCCATCAGTTGGACGGCCTGATCGACACTGCTTTTGCCTTGGGTGGCGCTGCGCAAGGCCGCCAACAGGCCCCGATGTTCTTCGCAGCGACAGGCTTGCACCCAGCGCATGGGCAACTTGCCGCCAGCCACCTGCAGGTGCTCCACGGGCGTGTAGCTCATCAGGATCAGGCTGGTGCGCGACACCAGTTTATGCAAAAAACGCGCGAATGTCTGGTGCGAGGCGGTCTCGGCCAGGAGCAGGTGGAACTGGCCGGACAGCCGCAAGGCCATGGTCTTGTTGCCCGTGCGGCGCGCTTCCTCTTCCGCGTCGATGCAGTCGGCCAGGGTCTTCAGGTCGCGGGCCTTGGCATGGGCCACGAAGCGTTGCACCAGCACGGTCTCGACCACGGTGCGCGCCTCGAAGACCTCGCGCGCTTCTTCCACCGTGGGCTCGGCCACGCTGGCACCCTTGTTGGGCTGGAGGGTCACCACCTGCTCGTGTGCCAGCCGGATCAGCACCTGGCGGACCCGTGTGCGCGAGACCCCAAAAGCCTGGCCCAGTTTGTCCTCGACCAGCTTGGTGCCGGGCAGCAGGCGCTGGTCCACGATGGCCTCGATCAAGCGTTGGTAGATCTCCTCGTCCGACAGGGTGGACGCGGGCTCGGCGGGGATGGTGACGGGCGATCGGGAAGAAGGCATGGGCAAGAGGGTCAGGCCTGGGCACCGGCACGGCGCCGCATCAAGGCAGCGGCGCCCAAAGCGGCGAAGATCACGAGCAGCGACACCACCGTGGTGCTGCTGCCCAGCGCATAGATCGAGGGCGTGGTCACCGTGGTGGTCAGGCCCTGCAATTCCAGTGGCAGTGTATTGACATCGCCAATGGCCTGCGATGACCGCGCGATCTCATCCCAGCTCAGCGTGAAACCGAACATGCCCACGCCCACCAGCGAGGGGCCGATCAGCGGCAGCACCACGTGGCGCAGCGTCTGCCAGGGCGTGGCACCCTGGTCGCGCGCGGCTTCTTCATACGCGGGGTTGAAACGGTTGAAAACCGCGAACATGATCAGCATGCCGAAGGGCAAAGTCCAGGTCAGGTGAGCACCCAGGCCCGAGGTGTACAGGCCCATCAGCGTGGTGTAGGACTCCAGCGTCTCGGTCCAGGCCAGGTGCGTCAGCATCGTCTTGATGACATCGTCGAACAGTCGAAACTGCAGGCCGATGCCCAGCGAGATGATGATGGACGGCATGATCAGGCTGGCCACCGCGGTGTAGAACAGCACGCCACCACCCTTGAAACCCTTGCGGAAGGCCAGGCCCGCCATCAACGAGAACAGCGTGGTCAGCAGCATCACCACCACGCCCAGCGCCAGCGAGCGCCGGATGGCCGCGCCGATGTCGACCACGCCCAGGCCCTTGAACAACTCGTGGTACCAGTGCAGAGACAAGCCGCGCATAGGGAAGGTCAGCCCGCCTTCAGGCCCCTGGAAGCTCAGCACGAAGATGGTGATCACCGGCCCGTACAAGAACAGGATGTACAGCGCACAGAAGATGGCCAAGGGGATGAAGCCGCGCGAGCGGCGGCGAACGGTGCCAGCCATCAGAGTTCCTTGCGAAGGTCGACGAGGCGGTTCAGCGCCACGATGATCAACAACACGACCCCCAGCAGCACCACGGCATTCGCGGCGGCCAGTGGGAACTGCAGGTAAGAGGTCTGCACCTGGATGGTCTTGCCGACCGAGGCGATCTGCTGGCCACCCATCACGCCCACAGTGACGAAATCGCCCATGACCAGGGTGATGACGAAGATGGAGCCGATCAGGATGCCCGTGCGGCACAGCGGCACGATGACGTTCCACAGTGTCTGCCAGGCGGTGGCGCCCGCATCGTCGGCCGCTTCGATCAGCGAGCGGTCGATTTTCATCATCGAGTTGAAGATGGGCACCATCATGAAGGTGGTGTTCAGGTGCACGAAGGCCAGCACCACGGCGAAGTCCGAGTACAGCAGCCAGTCCAGTGGCGCGTTGGTCAAGCCCAGGCTTTGCAGGGTCTGGTTCACCCAGCCGTTGCGGCCCAGCAGCGGGATCCACGAGATCATGCGGATCACGTTGGACGTCCAGAAGGGGATGGTCATCACGGTGAAGATCACCGTTTGCGCGCCCACACTGGGCACGTGAAACGCCACGAAGTAGGCCAGCGTGAAACCGATCACCAGGGTGATCAGCCACACCAGCCCGCAGAACTTCAGCGTCGACAGGTAGGTCTTGAAGGTGGTGCACAGCTCGCCCGATTCACCCCCGCCAAAACAGCCCTGGAACAAGGACACGTAGTTGTCCAGCGTGAAGCCGGGCTCCAGCGTGTACTCGTTTTGCGGCCAGAAACTCACCGCGCCCACGAGCAGCAACGGCATCACGAAGAAGACCAGAAAGACCCCGCCCATGGGCAAGGCCTGGATCCAGGCGGGCAAGGTTTTCATGGCAGATCAGAAGCTGTGCGTGATGCCGGCGGTCACCAGCGTCTGCTTCTGGCCGGGCAGGCCGGCAAAGCCATTGCCCTCGGTGACGAAGGCGAAGTCGGCGTTGCCCATGTTGCGCGAGAAGATCAAGTTGGCGTTCAGGCTGGTGCGCTTGGACAGCGCGTAGCTGGCGCGCACGCGGGTGTAGCCGGTGCCGTCGGCGCTCTTGTCCACGTCCTTCTTCACGTAGTCCACCGACACGGCGGCCGCGGCGGTGATGGGCACGTCCAGGCCCACGTCGAACAGCTTGGCCTTGAAGGCGCCCACGTTGGTGCTGGCGGTGCCGGGGGGCGGGATCAAGTAGTTCACTTCGGACGAGGCCAGGCCCAGGCGGGTCTTGAGCACGCCAAAGTCGTAGCTCAGGCCACCGGCGTACATCGTGTTGCCCTTGTAGACGCCGAAGGGGTCCTTTTCGGAGAAAGCCGTCAGGCCGATGCTGAACATGCCGACCGTGTAGGTGGCCGCACCCTGGACCTTCTGGCCCGCGCTCTTCATGCCGGCCTTCTCGCCAGCTGAGTAATACAGGCCGCCTTCAAAGCCGCCCCAGTTGGGCGAGTTGTACTTGATGGCGTTGTCATAGTAATCGCTCAGCGCACCAAAGCCGCTCATCAGGAAGGGCGAGTAGAAGCCGAAGACGAAGTAGTTGCCCATGTAGTCATCGGCCACGTTCCATTGGTGGCCCAGCTTGATGGAGCCGAAATCACCGGCCAGGCCCACGTAGGCACCGCGGTTCCAAAAAGCACTGCTGTTGCCACTCGAGCCGGTGTCCGGATGGATCGTTGATTCGAGGTCGAAGACGGCCTTCAGGCCGCCGCCCAGGTCTTCCACACCCTTGACGCCGATGCGCGAGTTGACGATGGCGTTGTCCTCGATCTTGGCGACCGACTTGGTGGTGCCCAGCGCAGGGTTGTAGACCTTGCTGGCGCTCAACACATCCAGGCCGATGGCCCCGTAGATGGTGACGGACGATTGGGCCTGGGCCGAGCCGATCAGGCCCAGTAAAGAAGCGGCGGCAGTGGCCGACAGGCGAGAAAGCGTGTTCATGGATGGATGACTCCGTTGGGATGAAGAAAGAGGTGGTGAGGACAAAATCAGGCGGCCACGAACTCGTTCCATTTCTGGACCATGTAGGTGTTTTCGTCCATGAGCGCGTTCCAGCAGGCGATGCCGCCCATGCGCTCTTCGTAGCTGCCGCCATCGCGCTTTTCACCGGCCTTGGCCAGCAGTTGGCCGGTGGGCGATTTGATGTCTTGCGACGCGGGCTTGCCTTCCATCCAGTAAGCCCATTCGTAAGGCTCCATCTTGGCCTTGGCGGTGTCCAGCACGGCGCTGTAATAGCCCTGGCGGTTCAGGTAGGCGCCGGCCCAGCCATCAAGGAACCAGTTGATGAATTCATAAGTGGCGTCCAGTTTCTTGCCCGAGGCGGTGGCCGGCACGCCGAAGCCGGCGGCCCAGGCGCGGTATCCCTCCTTCAATGGCTGGAAGGTGCAGGCGATGCCCTTGGTGCGCACGGCCGTCACGGCGGGCGACCACATCGACTGGATCACCACCTCGCCCGACGACATCAGGTTGACCGACTCGTTGAAGTCCTTCCACAGGCTGCGGAACTGGCCGGCCTTCTTGGCTTCGATCAAGGTCTTGATCGTCAGGTCGATCTCCTTCTTGCTCATGTTGCCCTTGTCGGGGTACTTGTAGAGGCCCATGGCCTCGACCACCATGGCGGCGTCCATGATGCCGATGGAGGGGATGTTGAGGATGGCGGCCTTGCCTTTGAACTCGGGGTTCAGCAACTCTTTCCATGACGTGATGGGGCGCTTGATCAGGTCGGGCCGGATGCCCAGCGTGTCGGCGTTGTAGACCGTGGGGATCAGCGTCATGAACTGCGTGGGCGTCGAAGCGAACTTCTTGCTCTTCTCTCCTTCCAGGAACATCACCTTCTTGGGCGCGGTGCCCTGGTCGCCCACCTTCTTGCCGTTGACCTCGCCCTTGGTGAACAGCGAGGTGATCTTGTCGGCGTTCTTGATTCGCTTGACGTCGATGCCCTTCAGGTTGCCCGTGGGGATGATCTTCTTGAGCGAGAAGTACTCGGTGTCGATCAGGTCGAAGCTGTTGGGCGCGGTCACGGCGCGCTTGGTCACGTCGTCGGTCGTCACGGGGATGTACTGCACCTTGATGCCGGTGTCGGCCTCGAACTTGTCGGCGATGGTCTTGTCTTGGTTGACGGCGGTGCCCAGGTAGCGCAGCACGATGGGGTCGGCCGAATGCACGAAAGGCGCGTAGCCGCTGGCCAGGATGCCGGTGGCGCCCAGCAGGCCGCCTTTGAGCACGGTGCGGCGCGACAGGCCGCTGCTGCTGGCGTCAAGCGATTCAGTGGGTGTGTTGACAGGCGTGTTGAGATCTTCGGGGCGATGAGGCATGGGTCTCTCCAAGGGGGGTGAAAAATCAGGCGGCCAAGGCGTGCACGTCGGTGGCCAGCCAATGGGCTGATGCGGTCTCGCCAGGTTGCCAAGGCGATGCATCGAAGGCCGCCTCACTCAGCACCACGTTGAGCTCGCCTTCATCGGGCAAGGCGGGGCTGCGCAAGGTCAGCAGCACATAGGTGCCTTGGTATTCCACGCCGGTCACGGTGGCCGGCAGGCTGGTGTTCGAGATGGGCAGGGCCTCGCGGCTCAGTTGGGTCTTGTCTGTGCGCACGGCCAGCTTGGCGGTGGTGGTGGGGATCACGTTGTGGCCACCGATGAAGCGGGCCACGAACTCGGTGCGCGGCGCGTTGAAGATCTCGTGCGGCGTGCCGTTCTGCTCGATGCGGCCGGCGTTCATCACCACGACCTGGTCGGCCAGGGCCATGGCCTCTTCCTGCGAGTGCGTCACGTGGATGAAGGTCATGCCCAGGCTCTTCTGCCAGGCTTTCAACTCGGCCCGCATCTTGACGCGCAGGAAAGGGTCGAGGGCGGACAAAGGCTCGTCCAGCAGCAGCACACGCGGTTCGGTGATCAGCGCGCGGGCCAGGGCCACGCGCTGTTGCTGCCCGCCCGACAGCTCGGCCGGCTTGCGGTGCGCCAGGTGGCCCAGCGACACGCGTTCCAGCAGGGCCTGCGCCTTGGCGTGGCGCTCGGCCTTGTCCATGCCGCGCATCTTCAGGCTGAAGGCCACGTTGTCCAGCGAACTCAAATGCGGGAACAGCGCATAGCTCTGGAACATCATCGACGTTCCGCGTGCCGACGCCGGCAAGCGTGTGATGTTGCGGCCACCCAGCACGATGTCGCCTTCGCTGGCGTCTTCGTGGCCGGCGATCATGCGCAGCGTTGAGGTCTTGCCGCAGCCCGATGGGCCCAGCAGGCAGCAGTAGTGGCCTGCCTTGATGGTCAGATCGATGTGGTCGACGGCCATGGGGGCTTGCGGCCCCACGCCATAGCGCTTGACGAGGCTGCTCAGCTCAAGGTCGGCTTGGGCGGCCATGGTGGCCTTGCGTTGCTCATGAAGCGGCGGGGATGACATCGGACTTCTCCATCGGGCTTGCGCCAACGGAGGCCTTCATTGCAATGCATGTGCCAGGCATTTCACCGGACCAAAACGCCCATGCCTGCGCTTTTGCGGGGCGAAAATGGGCCCGTGCGCACCAGATTGCATACAAAACATGTATTCAATCTGCCTTCAAGCTGTGCATGCACTTGAATGGCGTGACCGCCCTGCAGCCGGACTCGGGTAAGCCTGGGTGCAAATGGGCCCAGTGGGTGATGAGTTTCTGCCTGGGGTCTGCTAAAAAGCGCCTTCCACCAAATGGAACGGGGAAAGCACATGAAACAACACAGCGGACGATTGAAATGGGTGGGCGGCGCACTGCTGGCCTTGGCGGCAGGCCTGGCGCAGGCCGAAGAGGCCCACTACTTCGTGGTGCGCGAGCAGGCCAATGGCGCGCTCAGCGTGGCCTCGCACCGGATTGTCAATGTCAGCGGCAAGATCTCGCCCCTGGCGGCCAGCCAGCCCGGGCGACAGCAAAGCGTGCTGGCTGCGTCCCTGGTCGACAAGAAGACGGGCAACGCGGGCTTCACCACGCAAGCCGTGGGGTCGCCCTGGATCCGCGCCGAGTTTCAAAGCCCGGGGCAGACCCAGATCGAAGGGCGTGTGGTACCCGCCAGTGAGCGCCAGTACGTGCTGCGCGTGCCCGTGCAGTCGGGCAAGGTGCTGCGCCTGAAAAGCAATACCACCGCCGCTGGTGTGAGCGCCCGTTCCAGTTCCGCCGCCGCCAAGGCGCCCCCGCCGGCCGTGCTTGAGATCGACCTGGACCAGTACAAGCCTTCATCCGCCTTGCAGCGCCTGGCCCCGGCCCCCGCGGTGCCGGGCAGCGACAGCGGCCTGCTGATCAACAACGGTGATGCGGCCAACCGCCTGGACCTGCTCGTGGTGGCCGAGGGCTACACCCTGGACCAGAAGGCCCAGTTCATGACCCAGGCCACCGAGCTGGCCAACAAGTTCCTGTCCATCTCGCCCTACAAGGACTACCAGCAGCTGATCAATGTGCGCTGGTTGTTCGTGCCCTCCAACCAGTCCGGCGCCGACAAGCCCGACTGTGGCGAAACCCCGGGGGCCGAGGTGGTGATGGTGGACACCGCCTTTGACGCCACCTACTGCGCGGCCGGCCTGCGCCGATTGCTGGTGGTCGATGGCGGCAAGGTGCTCACCGCCGCCGCCGATGTGCCCGACTGGGACATGGTGGCCGTGCTGGTCAACGATGAAGAGTACGGCGGCTCGGGCGGCTACATCTCGGTGTCGTCCACCAACGGCTCGTCGGCCGAAGTCATGCAGCACGAGCTGGGCCATTCCTTCAGCAAGCTGGCCGACGAGTACGACAGCCCCTACCCGGGCTACCCCGCGTGCAGCGACCTGCCGGGCTCAACCCTCGGGGCCTGCGAAGCCAACGTCACCGACCAGACCGCCCGCAGCAGCCTGAAGTGGCGGCGCTGGGTGGCCAGCACCACCCCCATCCCCAGCGTGGCACCGATGCCCGATCCCATCGAGGCAGGCTTGTGGCAAGGCGCGCGCTACCAATCCAGTGGCATGTACCGCCAATGCTTCAGCGGCATCATGCGATCGTTGGGCGCACCGTTTTGCCACGTGGACAGCGAGGCCTTCGTCAAGCAGTTGTTCGGCGGTGGCTGGGGCGCCCCCAGTGCGGGCATCAGCCTGATCGAACCCGGTGCCTTGCCCACCGCCTCCAGCGTGAGCACCTACGTGGGCACCCCGGTGGGCTTCCAGGTCACGGTGGCAGGTTCGGCCAACAATGGTGAGCTGACGGGCACTTGGCTGGTTGACCAGCAGCCCGTCAAAACCGTGGCCACCCAACATGGGCAGTGGCAGACCTTCACCTACACGGTGACCAACACCGCGCCGCACACGGTGGAGTTCAAAGTCAAGGACAACACCCCCTTGGCCCTGGACGCTCCCACGTCCTCCAAGGTCTGGACGGTCCAGGGCGTGGCGGCGTTGCCTGGCGCTCCCACCATCACGGCCCTGACCCCGGGCTGGTACTCGTTGAAGCTGTCTTTCCTGCCCCCGGCCGCCGTGCCGGGCGCGGTCGTCACGGGCTACGTGTCCACCTGCACAGCGCCCAACCGGGCCACGGTCACCGTCACGGCCAGCAAGTCGCCCATCGCAATGAACTGGCTGCCCGGCGGCGTGACCTACACCTGCACCCTGGTGGCCAAAAGCGCGGCGGGCAATGGCCCGGCATCGGCCCCCCGCAGCGCCAAGACGCTCAAGTTGTTCTGATCGGCCACGCGGGCTCGTCTCCCTAGTTCAAAGCACCTGACCCCCTAAGGCTTGGCCTTGTCGGCTTCGGTCGGCAACCCTAGCCTCGGGGTCTTGTCAAAGAACCAGGAGATACCGCATGACTTCTTCATTCCAACAAATGCTTGGCCGCGCCGCGATCGCGGTGTCGGTGGCTGCCACCGCGCTGCCCTCTCTGGCAGCCACCTCGGGTTACAGCGAAACCTGGGACACCGGTGGCAACCTGGCCGGCTGGCTGGGCAACACCACCGACAGCGTCGTCAGCAACCCAGGCGCGGGCGGCAACGGCGGTGGTTACCTCGAAACCGCCCGCAGCGGCCCCTTCCCCATCGGGGCGGTCACCCTGCTGCCCGCGGCCACCGGCAGCTTCGGCACCCAGGCCTGGAACGCCAAGGTCGACCTGGTCGGCCTGACCGGCACCACCAGCGATGTGTGGCTGCGCTTTCGTTACCAAGACGCCACCTTCAATGGCTGGCGCTACCGTTTGACCGGCGAACTGGGCCGCAACTGGCAGACCTTCGGCGTGAGTTTTGACCCCACCTGGACCGATGCTCAGGCGCAAGCCAACGGCTGGGAAACGGATTTCGCCAATGGCTCGGGCAGCGTGAGCTGGGCGCAGACCCTGGGTTCGGTCTACACCACCGAGATCCGCATTGATGGCACGGCCTCCTTGAAGGCGGGCATCGACAACTTCTCGTTGACCGCCGTGCCGGAACCCTCAAGCTATGCGCTGGTGCTGGCGGGCTTGGGCGTGGCCGGATGCATGGCACGCCGTCGCCGCGCCGGCTGAGGCGCCTCATGCCGCTAGGATGGCGGCATGACACCTCCAAAGCTGATTCCCGACACTCAGTTCCAAGCCGCCATCATCGACCTCGATGGCACCATGGTCGACACCCTTGGCGATTTCGTCATCGTCCTGCAGCACACGCTCGACGCCATGGGCTGCCACCCCATCGAGATCGCCCGGGTCAACCGCCGCTTCATCGAACTGACGGTGGGCAAGGGCACCGAGGACTTGCTGCGCCGCTCACTCGCCCACGCCTGGGGCCTGCCCGACGACGATGCCGAAGTGGCCCAGCACGTGCCACAGGCCTGGCAGCATTACCAGCAGCACTACACGCGCCTGAACGGCCAGCATGCCGAGGTCTTCCCCGGCGTGCTGGAGGGCTTGCAAAAGCTCAAGGCCGCCGGCCTGCCCCTGGCCTGCCTCACCAACAAGCCCACGGCCTTCGCGCAGACTTTGCTGGAGCGCAAAGGCCTGCGCGGGTATTTCAGTCAGGTGTTTGGCGGCGATGCCTTCGAGCGCAAAAAGCCAGACCCCTTGCCATTGCTCAAAACCTGCGAGGCCCTGGGAACATCACCCGACAAAACCCTGATGGTCGGCGATTCCAGCAACGATGCGCAGGCAGCCCGCTCCGCAGGCTGCCCGGTGGTGCTGGTCACGTATGGCTACAACCATGGTGAGCCGATCGAGCAGGTGCCCGCCCTGGCCCACATTGCCCGCCTGGACGAGTTGGATTGGGCCGCGTTGCCCCCGGTCAATCCAGCGCGTTGAGCACCGGCGGCGCGTGGTAATCCAGCAGCGCGTCTTTCAAGCCCTGTGAGGGTGGGTTCTTGCCCAGCCAGGTGCGCAAGATGGCGTTGAAAAAATCCGGCTCCTGGATCGGCAGGCCGGCGGGCTGGTTGTTCACGAAGAAGATCGTGCCTCGATTGGGCACCCATTCGATCGCGAAGACATCGCCCGGCGACATGCGCTTGATGCGCGAGAACTGCTCGCCCATGGTCCGGATGGCGGGGATCAATCCGTAAAACTGCGTCCGGGTGCTGTTGTTCTCCACGCCTGTGGTGATCAGCTTGCCGATTTCGTCAATGCGCATGCCCTGCAGCATCACGAAGCGCATTTGCTTGGGCCCGGCCATGGTCAGGATGGCGTCGGCGGTGTTACCTTTCTTGGGAACATAAAGCGCCACGGTGTAGATCTTGGCCACCGCCCGGTAGCTGATGCCGCTGCCATTGAGTACCAGGGAACTGCCTTCCACCTTCAGCGAATCGGGGTAGTGCACGCCTGCCAGATCGGCGTTCTGGGCCTTCACCGTCACGGGCGCCAACAGGCTCAATGCCAGCCCCAGGCCCGCCAACAACATCTTCGAATACTTCGACAACATAGTGCTCTTCCGTGCTCCAACCGCCAGTGCATTGGTCCGGGCATCTTAATCTTGCAGGTGTTCTGCAAGATTGGGTAATGCCCTTGATGCAGGGTTGGCCCTGCTAAACTGAATTGATGTTCATGACGCGCAAACTGATCAAGGGGTCACACGACCGGGGGGCTTGGCCCTGGCGGCGTGCAGCCTTGTCCATCATGTTGGCCGCGTCTGCATCGTCGCATCATAGGCGGTGATCCGCCGCGGTCGCAGGGCTCCCCCACCGGGGTGTAACAGGCCCTTTCATTTGATGATCCGCACGCTGAGTCCATCCCATGATCACTGAATCAGAATTCCAGGCATTGGCCGCCGCTGGCCACAACCGCATCCCCCTCGTCGCCCACGCCCTGGCCGACCTCGACACGCCCCTGTCGCTCTACCTCAAGCTGACGCGCGGCTCGCCGCACAGCTTCTTGCTGGAATCGGTGGTGGGTGGCGAACGCTTTGGCCGCTACTCCTTCGTGGGCCTGCCCGCCCGCACGCTGGTGCGCGCCACGGGCCGCCACGTCGAGGTCGTGACCGACGGCCAGGTGGTCGAGACATTCGAAGGCAACCCGCTCGATTTCATCGCCGATTACCAGGCGCGCTTCAAGGCCGCCATTCCCAAAGGCCTGCCGCGCTTTTGTGGCGGCCTGGCCGGCTACTTTGGCTACGAGGCCGTGCGCCACATCGAGCCGCGCCTGGCCAAGGTGAAAAAGCCCGGTGGTATCGGTACGCCCGACATCCTGCTGCTGCAATGCGAAGAGCTCGCCGTCATCGACAACCTGGCCGACCGCCTTTACCTGATCGTCTATGCCGACCCGGCCCAGCCTGGCGCGTATCAACAGGCCAGCCAGCGCCTGCAAGCGCTCAAGGCCTTGCTGAATGAAACCGTGGTCGCGCCCTCGATTGAAGCGGGTGAGCCGCAAGCCATCGAGCGCGAGTTCGACAAGGCCGATTACCTGGCCGCCGTGCTGCGCTCCAAGGAATACATCGCCGCAGGCGACATGATGCAGGTGCAGATCGGCCAGCGCCTGAAGAAGCCTTTCAAGGCGCACCCGCTCAGCCTGTACCGGGCCTTGCGCTGCATCAATCCCAGCCCCTACATGTATTACTACGACATGGGCGATTTCCAGGTTGTGGGCGCCTCACCCGAGATCCTGGTGCGGCAGGAGCAGGGTCCCGAAGGCCAGACCATCACCATCCGCCCCTTGGCTGGTACGCGCCCGCGCGGCGCCACGCCCGAGCTGGACAAGGCCCTGGAAGTGGAGCTGCTGGCCGACCCCAAGGAGCGCGCCGAGCACGTCATGCTGATCGACCTGGCGCGCAATGACATCGGCCGCATCGCCAAGACCGGCAGCGTCAAGGTGACCGACGCCTTCGTGGTCGAGCGCTACTCGCACGTCATGCACATCGTGAGCAACGTCGAAGGCATCCTGAAAGACGGCATGACCGCGCTGGACGTGCTCAAGGCCACTTTCCCGGCGGGCACGCTCACCGGCGCGCCCAAGATCCGCGCCATGGAAATCATTGACGAGCTGGAGCCCGTGCAGCGGGGCATCTATGGCGGCGCCGTGGGCTACCTGAGCTTTGGCGGTGACATGGATGTGGCCATCGCCATCCGCACCGGCATCGTCAAGGACCAGGTGCTGTACGTGCAAGCGGCAGCCGGCGTGGTGGCGGATTCCGTGCCCGAGCTGGAATGGAAAGAGACCGAGGCCAAGGCCCGCGCGTTGCTGGCCGCCGCCGAGATGGTCGAAAAGGGCTTGTAAACGCGGGGCGTTCAGGCCGTGGCGCGGGCGCGGCCCAGCGGCACCTTCTCTCGGAGCCACTGCTGTGCCGGGCTTTCGATGAAGCGGTAGCTCAAAGCCGCCAGCGTGTAGGTCAGCCCCAGGTAACCCAGCAACCACCAAGGGCTGTGCGCTGGCAGATCGCCCGGTTGGTGGATGAATACCAGCGCGGCCAGCAATTGCAGAGGGAAGTGCCACAGGTAGCTGGAATACGTCATGTTGCCCAGGCTCACAATGGCCTGCTTCACCCTGGCCGACTTGGGCTGCACCCAGTGAAGCAGGGCGATGATGGCGATCGGCGTCAACAGGGCCACGAAGAACATGGGCCGCAGCACCCCGATCACGGCCAGCGCCAGGCCAGACACCAGCAGCGCCAGCGCCGCGCTCAAGGTTGGCCACCGGGCGTCGGGCGGTAGCCGCTGGAAAGCCTCGTTTGCCTGGCAAGTCAGTGCGCCCAGGTAAAAGAAGAACACGCACAGCACCACCGGGTGCGTGGTCAGCTTGAGCGCGTACACCGCGCCCGAACCGGCGATCACCGCCATCACCATCCACGGCTTGGTCACGCCGAGCCTGCTCAGGCCATAGAACAGCGCGTAGACCAGCAGTTCCACCGAGATGCTCCAGATGGGCCCGTTGTACGACCAGTTGAGGCCCGGCCGCCAATCGCTGACCATGAACAGCTGCAGCACGAAATGCGAGGCGTCCTGGTTGGGGTAGACAAAGCCCGCGCTGGCGTTGATCGCCTCGTAGCGCCACGACATCACCGCCACGATCAGCAGGGTCAGCAAGTGCAGGGGGTACAGCCTGGAAAAACGCAGCAGCGCAAACTTCGAGAACGGCACCGAACCCTGCGCCACCGGCTTGGCGTACTTCCAGAAAAAGATGAAGCCCGACAGGCACCAGAAGGCCTGCACGCTCAAGTAGCCATACAGGTAAAACGGCTTGAGCAGCCCGTACCACGGCTGGGCCGAAGTCTCGAAACCCACGGGCAGGCCGTTGACGAAATAGAAGTGCTGGTAATGCCACAACAACACCGGCAAGGTGCACGCGAAACGGGCCAGCTCAATGCCGATCAGGGAGTGGGAAGGTTGGGAGGGCTGCGAACTCATGACCCCGATGTTGACATGCCTGGTTCGGTGGCCAGGCGGCGAGGCTTGAGAAAACGCCGCGTCAGGTATCGGGTGAGCGGTTGCTCAATCCAGCGGTGCACCAGCAGGCCAACCGCCGCGGCCACGGCCAATTGCACACCCACGGCCACCACCATGGCCACCGGGCTGGGCTGGTCAGGCGGCAAACCTTGCAGCAAAGTGCGCGAGAGTCGGAACGTGAACAAGTGCGTGAGGTAAATGGAAAACGAGGCGTCGGCCAGGCGGTGCAACCAGGGCACATGCCAACCGTTGAAAGCCAGGATACCCGCGTAAACAATCAGCGCGGCGAGCGGCCCGGCCACATAAGCCCGGGGAATGTGGTCGCCGGGCCAGAGCAGGGCCAGCCCCACAAAGCCGGAAATCAGCGCCAGCCAGGCCAATCGCGGGTGATGATCCTGACCATGCCTTTGCACCCATTTGCAAATCAATATGCCATATAAAAATTCGGCCATGATGGACGAGGTATAAAACTGGCCAAACGCTGACGGATATTCCACCAGGTGACCAAGGGTGATGAGAAATGCCAGGGCAGGAAAAATAATGGCATATTGATATTTGCCAAATAGCAATGAAATCGCAAAAACCGCGTAGAAAAACATCTCGTAGTTGATGGTCCAGCCCGGCACCAGCACAGGGAAGATGTGGTTGAAGTGGTCCGGGTTGAACCTGGGCAGAAACACAAAATCCAGGAGCACCGCCGGGTCCAGCTCAAGATGAACCAGGTCTCGTTTGGTAATCCATAACAAGGCCAACCAGTAAAGAGGCACCACGCGGATTAACCGGCGCACCAGAAAATCAAAGGCGGCCTGCGTGGGTGTCGGTCCTGCATGGCGCGTGGTCCAGGCCATGACGAATCCGCTGATGACGAAAAATACATCAACGCCCGCCTCACCAAAAGACGTCCATTCATCGGGTCGCGGAAAATATGAAACGGCATGGTGTCCAACCACCAGCATGGCGGCAATGGCCCGCAAATAATGAAGCCCGGTGATCATGTTTGAATTTGCCCTTGACCCGGTATTCACCAAAGCGTTACCAGCTGCTAATTACGTCATATTCAAAGTAGGCAAGAAATGGGCCTGACCTGCCGAGCCGGTCATCGTCCGCCACCTTGGCCCAAGACAAAACCGGCATGGCCCCAGGATGCCGCGCAGCATGGCTAAAATGGCGGCATGCACGCGTTCTTGCCCTCCTCAGCAGCCCTCTGGCGTCAGCGCTGGCGTAAGCCAAGCTTCTGACCAACCCCATCGCGGGTATCCAATCGGGTATCAACACGGGGGATGCCAAAATCCCTCATGAAATCAATAGGATAGAGCGCATATGCTGCTGATGATCGACAACTACGACAGTTTCACGTTCAACCTTGTCCAGTACTTTGCCGAACTGGGCGAAGACGTCCGCGTCGTGCGCAACGACGAAATCACGCTCGATGAAATCGCCGCCCTGAAGCCCGACCGCCTGGTGCTGTCGCCCGGCCCCTGTTCGCCCGCCGAAGCCGGCGTGTGCGTGCCCGCCCTGCAGCGTTTCACCGGCCAGTTGCCGATCCTGGGCGTGTGTCTGGGCCACCAGGCCATCGGCGCCGCGCTGGGCGGCAAGGTGATCCGCGCCCAAACGCAGATGCACGGCAAGACCAGCGTCATCAGCACCGACCAGAAGGGCGTCTACAAAGACCTGCCTGACCACTTCACGGTGATCCGCTACCACTCGCTGGCCATCGAAAAGAGCAGCCTGCCCGACTTCCTGGAGATCACCTCCACCTCGGAAGACGGCGAGATCATGGGCGTGCGCCACAAAGGCCCGCAAACCGACAAGCACTTCGCGCCGCTGGAAGGCGTGCAGTTCCACCCTGAGTCGATCCTGACCGAGCACGGCCACGCCATGCTCAAGAACTTCCTGACCATGTGAGGTGAGGGCATGACCACCATCACCGACACCCAGGCGCTGCAGCGCGTCATCGAGCACCGCGAAATCTTCCACGACGAGATGCTGGGACTGATGCGCCGCATCATGCGCGGCGAGATGTCGCCCGTGGTCATGGCCGCGCTCATCACCGGGCTGCGCGTCAAGAAGGAAACCGTGGGCGAGCTGGCGGCGGCCGCGCAGGTGATGCGCGAGTTCTGCACGCCCGTCCACGTGGCCGACACCACCCACCTGGTCGACCTGTGCGGCACGGGCGGCGATGGCGCGCACACCTTCAACATCTCGACGACGGCCATGTTCGTGGCGGCTGCCGCCGGTGCGCGCGTGGCCAAGCATGGTGGCCGCAGCGTGTCGTCCAGCACCGGCAGCGCCGACGTGCTCGAAGCCCTGGGCGTCCGCATCGACCTGACGCCCGAGCAGGTGGCGCAGTGCCTGGCAAAAACCGGCGTGGGCTTCATGTTCGCGCCCAACCACCATGGCGCCATGAAGCACGCCGCGCCCGTCCGCAAGGAGCTGGGCGTGCGCACGCTGTTCAATATCCTGGGCCCGCTGACTAACCCGGCCGGCGCACCCAACCAGCTCATGGGCGTGTTCCACCGCGACCTGGTCGGCCTGCAGGCCAGAGTGCTACAGCGCCTGGGCTCGCAGCATGTGCTGATCGTGCACGGCTGCGATGGCCTGGACGAGATCACCCTGTCGGGCGAGACCTGGGTGGCCGAGTTGAAAGACGGCGAGGTGCGCGAATACACCATCCGCCCCGAGGAGTTCGGCATGGCCGAGCACGATGGCTCCGCCCTCAAGGCGGCCAACCGCGAGGCCTCGCTGGCCACCGTGCGCCGCGTGCTGAACAACGAGCCCGGCCCCGCCCGCGACATCGTCGTGCTGAACGCCGCTGCTGCCCTGTATGCCGCCAATGTGGCTGATTCGCTGGCCGACGGCGTTCAGCGCGCCCGCGAAGCGCTGGCCAGCGGCCGCGCCGCCCAGGCGCTGGCCGCCTTTGTTCAGACCACCCAAGGCTTTTGACGACCATGTCCGACATCCTCAAGAAAATCGTCGCGGTCAAGCACCAGGAAATCGAGCAGGCCTTGAAGCGCCAGCCTCTCGCCGCCGTGCGCGCCGAGGCCGAAGTCCGTAACCTGGAGCAGGCCGACCTGCGTGATTTCGTGGGCGCCGTTCGCGCCAAGATCGCGGCGGGCCAGGCCGGTGTCATCGCCGAAGTCAAGAAAGCCAGCCCCAGCAAAGGCGTGCTGCGCGAGCATTTCGTGCCCGCGCAGATCGCGGCCAGCTATGCATTGCATGGCGCCGCCTGCCTCAGCGTGCTCACCGACGAGCAGTTCTTCCAGGGCCAGGCCAGCTACCTGCAGCAGGCCCGCGCGGCCTGCGATTTGCCCGTGCTGCGCAAGGATTTCATGGTCAGCGATTACCAGGTCTACGAAGCCCGGGCCATGGGTGCCGACTGCATCCTGCTGATCGCCGCCTGCCTGGACGATGCCCAGATGGCGGATCTGGAAGCGTGCGCTCACTCACTGGGCATGGCTGTGCTGGTTGAAGTGCATGATGGCGAAGAGCTGGACCGCAGCCTGCGCTTGAAGACCCCGCTGGTCGGCATCAACAACCGCAACCTGCGCACCTTCGAGGTCACGCTGGACACCACCCTGGGCTTGCTCAAAAACGTGCCGGCCGACCGCGTGCTGGTCACCGAATCCGGCATCCTGGGCCGGGCGGATGTGCAGCGCATGCGCGATGCCCAAGTCCACGCCTTCCTGGTTGGCGAGGCGTTCATGCGCGCGCCCGATCCGGGTGCGGCCCTGGCCGATCTGTTCGCCTGATGCCCGCGGATCTGTTTGGCGAGGTGGCGACCACCGTCGTGCCGGCCAACCGCCTGAACGTGCCTTTGGCCGATTGCTTTGACGCCGTGCCGCCCGACTGGCGCGATTTGACCGAAGCGTTCCGCCACAGCGCCGCGGGACAGGCCTTGATCCAGCGGGTCGAACAACGCCGGCTGGCGGGCGACACCATTTTCCCTGGGAATGTGTTCGCGGCTTTGGCGCTGACCAGGCGCGCGCAAGTGCGCGTCGTCATCTTGGGCCAGGACCCCTACCACGGCCCCAACCAGGCGCATGGCCTGGCGTTTTCAGTGCTGCCGGGCGTGAAAGTGCCGCCGAGCTTGCGCAACATCTACAAAGAGATCCAACGGGATCTGGCGTTGGCGCCGCCCACCCACGGTTGTTTGCAAAGTTGGGCCGGGCAAGGCGTGCTGTTGTTGAACACCACGCTCACGGTGACCGAGTCCCAGGCGGGGAGCCATGCGGGCTGGGGCTGGGAGGTGCTGACCGACCTGATCATCGCTGCGGTGGCGCAGGATGCCGGCCCAAAGGTGTTCATGCTGTGGGGCGCTCATGCCCAACGCAAACGCGAGCTGATTGAAAGCCACGGCCAAAGGCACGAGTTGCTGCTCAGCAACCACCCGTCGCCTTTGTCGGCCACGCGGGGGCCGGTGCCCTTCATCGGCTGTGGCCACTTCCGTGCGGCACAGGATTTCTGGGCACGCCATGGCGTGGCCTTGGATTGGCGCTTGCCCTGAAGAAGGGCCGAGGCGCCAAGGCTCAGCGGAAGTAGTACACGCCCAGCAGGCCGAAGTGGCTGCCGTCGGCTTTTTCGCCGGTGGCGCGCGAGGTGTAGTCTTCTTTCACGTAGCGGGCCTTCAGGCCAACGCTGGGGGTGATGGCGTACTCGCCTTCCACGATCCAGCCCATCGAGCTCTTGTACTTTTGGTCACTGCCAAACTGGGTGCCAGCGCCTGAGCCGTTGTACTTGGGCTCCAGGGCTTTGCGAATGCCGCCGGCAAACGCCCATTTTTCATTGGCGTGCCACTGCACCAAGAATTCAATCGGCATGCGGGTGAAGTCGACCGAACCGTTGTCCGCGTTGGAGCGGTCAGTGTGGTACGCGATCACGCCTTGCAGCGAGATGTCGGAGTTGACCATGCGGAAGTCCAGCCCGGCTCGCAAGTCGATCAGGCCGCCGCCGTGCAGGTTCTGGGTGTCGCCGCTGACGTAGGTCACCTGGGTGAGCTTGTCGCCGCCAGCCGTGAGGCCACCGCCCAGGAACGGGCTCCATTCGCTGGCCCAGCAGGAGCCCATGACGCCTGCGGCCAGCGCGGCCAAAAAGATCTTCTTCAAGAAAAACTCCCGGAGTTGCAAGGAAATGGGCGTCCCAGGCCTCTGCGGCAGGGTGAGCCACGTTACAACGTTACAAATGGCAACGCACGGCGATTATCCGCCCAGATGAGGGGGACCTCAACACTGGGGTTTCCCCGACAATCAGAACGTAGCCCGTTAAGAAGAAAGCCGTCATGTCTCAAACCGCCGCAGGCGAGCCTTCATCTCCGACCAGCACCCTTGGCGTCGTCATCGTCAATTACCGCACTTTTGATCTGACCATGCAGTGCGTTCGCTCGCTGCTGGCGCACCAGATCGCCCAGCCGTCGGACATCGTGGTGGTGGACAACCACTCGCCCGATGGTTCAGGTGAGCAGTTGAAGGCGGCACTGACCGACGGCGTGCGGGTGATCCTGTCGGGGCGCAATGGCGGCTTTGGCGCTGGCGTCAATCTGGGCGTGGCGGCCTCTCACACAGACCTCGTCCTGGTGCTCAACCCGGACACCTACTTCCTGAGCAATACCGTGCAGGTCATCCAGCGCCTGTTTGACCAGCAGCCCAAGGTGGGCGTGGCCGGCCTGAAGCTGATCAACCCGGACGGCTCCCTGCAATATTCGGCGCGGCGCTTTTATTCGCTGCCTGACATCCTGGCGCGGCGCACCGCACTGGGCAAACTGGCGCCCCTGCGCCGTCTGGTCAAGTCTCACCTGCTCAAGCGCAACTGGCGCGAAGGGCCCTTCGAGGCGGACTGGGTGATGGGCACCGGTTTTGTCGTGCGCCGCACCGCCTTCGAGCAGGTCGGTTGCATGGACGAGGGCTACTTTTTGTACTTCGAGGAAGTGGATCTGTGCGCGCGCATGTGGGTGGGCGGCTGGTCGGTCATGGCCGTGCCCGAAGTGGAGTTGGTGCACGAGCACCAGCGCCACAGTCAGGCGGGCATCTGGTCCACCTCGGGCAAAACGCACCTGCGCAGCATGTTGCGCTTCTTCGTCAAATTTGGCGTGCCCTGGATCTGGCGCCCCAACCGGTCCGCCATGGGCAAGGCTTACCGGCAGTGGCGCAGCCAGTTCGTCGAAACACCACGGATCAAGCAGCCCGACGTGTCGGCATGACGATGGCGGGCGGCAATTCCGGCACGCGCCCTCTTATGATGCGCTCACCTGTCGCTGACGCCACTGCCCGGCCGCGCTCGCCCGGCCCATCCCCCCGATTTGTCCATCGCCTGCAAGGCCCCTCGCCGTCTGCCATGAAGCTCTTTGTCCTGCTGTTCAGCTTGTTCCTTGCCGCCTGCACACCCATGGGCAACCTGACGCCGCCCAGCGACGCTGCCCTGGGCGCTCGGCGGCTGACGGCCGATGACATCGCCCGCATGGCCAGGCAGCCCACGCGCATTCACCCGGGCGACACTTTGCGCATCGTGCGTGATTCGCAAGACGCGGTCTCGCTTGATTTGCGCAACCTGGTCGAAGACAGCCAGTCGCAGATCTATTCGGTGCGCTCTGATGGCAGCTTCTCTTACCGCTATGCGGGCCGCGTGGAGGCCGCCGGCAAAACGCCCGACGAGGTCGCGCAACTCATGCGATCGCGCCTGGAGGCCTACTACCGGGAGCCCGGCGTGACCATCAACATCGTGTCCTCGCCCAGCAGCAAGGTGGTCATCGGCGGTGCGGTGCGCACCCCCGGCCCGCTCGACATGTCGGCCGTGGCCACCCTGGAGCAAGGTCTGTTCGCCGCTGGTGGCCTGATGCCCAGCGCCGATCCCACCCACGTGGCGTTGCTGCGCCTGGACGAGCAATCGCGCTACCAGCTTTATTTCGTGGATTTCAGCCGCCTGCTGCAACCCACCGAGGGCGGCACCCCCACGCTGGCCTTCCAGCGCGGCGATGTGTTGTTCGTGCCCAAGTCGGCCGCGGGCAATGCGGGCGATGGCGTCGAGGTCTACATCAACCAGTTGCTGCCTTTTACCCGCGCGCTGGGTGTGAGCTACAGCTGGGGCGAAACCAAGGTCAAATGACGTGAAGAAGAAAGCAGTCCGCCAAGCATCATGATCGATATCCGTTCTTTCCGGGACATCGTCCGGCTGTTCTACATCTTCCGCCGTCAGTTCTTCATCGGGCTGTGGGTCACCGTCGCCTTGATCGTGGTGGGGGCTTTTCTGTGGACACCCAAATACGCATCCGACGCGCGCTTGCTGGTCAAGCCTGGCCGTGAAAACCTGACGGTGCCCATCGACGTGACCGACCGGGCCACCTACGCCCCGCAAAGCAGCCAGCGCGATCCCATCATCGATGAGGAAAAGATGCTGACCGGCCGGCCTGTGGTCACGCAAGTGGCGCGCCTGTACCTGCCCGAAATGCAGTTGCCGGTCGAGGCCCCGCCGGGTTTCAAGAACGCCTTGAAATACCACCTCAAAAAGACCGTGAACGCGGTGCGCGATGGCATCCGCGCCTTCACGGTCATGCTGGGCCTGTCCGAGGTGCAGAGCGAGGAAGACCGCCTGGCCAGCCGGCTGGAAGATGCTTTCACCGTGACGCACGGGCCGGGTTCCAGCGTCATGGAGTTGCGCTTCACGTGGGGGGACCCGGTACTGGCCCAGCGCATCATGAAGACCTGGATCAAGGTCTACACCGATGAGCGGACTTCGGTGCTGGGCCGCAAGACGCTGGTGGTCTTCTACGACAACAAGGTGCGCGACACTGACCAGCAGATTGAATCGATCAAGGGCCAACTGCGTGGTCGCCTGACCCAGATCAATGGCATCAGCGCGGAAGAGCGCCTCACGGCCATCACCAAGCGCTTGAACGATTTGCGCACACGCCAGTCCGAGTTGCTGGCCGAGCGCTCGGCGTTGGAAGAAGGCGCGGCCTACGCGGCCGGGCGTGCCAAGGGCCTTTCCAAAGAGACAGTGGCCGAGCGTGACGTGGGTTACGGGCCGGCCTGGTTGGCCTTGAGCAACCAGTTGGGCGAGTTGAAGCGCCAGCGCGCCGAGGCTTTGCGCGTGTTCAAGGACGGCGCGCCGGCCATCCTGGCGCTCAATGAAAGCATCACCGCGCTTGAAGCGCAACTGAAGGTGGAAGACCGGCCCATGCAGCGCGGCGAGAAACGCGCGCCCAATGAGCTGAGCAGCTTGCTGGCCAAGAGCGAGCTTGAAAAAGCCGTGCGCCTGCGCGAGATCGTGTCCCTGACCTCCGCCTTCAACAAGGAACGCGACGAGCTGGTGGAGGCCCGCCAGCAGGTGTTGTCCAGCGAGCCCGAACTGGCCCGCCTGGAACAGGCCCTGACGGTGGCCGAACGCAGCCGCCTGCTCTACCTCGACAGCCTGGAGAAAGCCCGCATCGACCAGGCCCTGGACGACAACCGCATCAACAACATCGCCGTGATCCAGGACGCCACCTTGAACCCCTCGCGCGCCTCGCCCAAGAGCCTGGTGCTGCTGGCGCTGGCCTTGCCGGCCGGTGCGGTGGTGGGTTTGCTGGTGCTGTATCTGTGCTCGGTGATGGACCAGCGCATCCACGATGGTGGCCGCATTGAAGCCCGCTTTGGCGTGCCGCTGTGGAGCACGGTGAAGGACATCTCGGGCATTGCGCCGGACAATGATTTCCATGCCAGCTTGCACCGCATTTATGGCACCCTGCCCTTGGGCCAGGTGGCTGAACGGGGGCTGACCGTGGGCCTGACTTCGTCGCGCTCCGGTGAGGGGGTGAACTTCATCGCCCAGCATCTGGTGATGGTGCTGCAGGCGCAAGGGGTGACGGTGGTGGTCGATCCGGCCTCGGGCAAGGCGCAGCCGGGCGAGATTGCCTTGCTGCAAGCCTCCAACCTGCTCAGCAACCGGCAGGCGTTTTTGTCGCTGGGCAAGGCCGACCTGATCGTGATGGTGGTCGAGGCCCGAGCCAGCGTGGTGCCGGTGGTGGACAACGCCCTGGGCGTGCTCCGCACCGCGTTCCGCAAGGTCGACGGCATCATCCTGAATCGTCGGCGCTTTGAGGTGCCAACCCGCGTCATGCGCTTCTTCCAGAGCTGAAGGAGGCCTGATTGAGACTGGCCCTGCTGTCACCGCTGCCGCCCGAACAAACGGGCATCGCCGATTACGCGGTGCAATGGCGCCGCGCCGTGAACGCGGCTGGCGTTGAAGTGCTCACGCCCTTGCAAGGGCAACGCCCCATCCTGTCGATGGAAGACGCGCAACGCTGGGTGGCCGAGCGCGACTGGTCCAAGGTCGATGTGGTGCACGCCGAACTGGGCGGCGGTCGGCATGGCGAGTTCTTCGTGCTCCGCGCGTTGGCCATGCTGCCCAACCGGCCGGCCTTGTCGGCCACCGTGCATGATCCAGAGCGCATCGTGTGGCGGCCTGTGAGCGCCCTGTGGCGCGCGCTGGACAGTGCCCCGTGGGTGCCTGGCCTCGTCAGCAAGATTCTTGCGGTGTTGGTCGATCCTCACACGCTGTGGGTCGAGCGCTCCTTGGCCCGGCAACTGGATGGCTTGGTGGCTTTGACGCAAACCGGCGCGCAGCGATTGGCCCGTCGCATGAAGGTGCCGCAGGCCAAGGTCCGCGTCATTCCGCATGGCACCCCCGGCTTGCCTGCGCAGCCGCTGCCCGACTTGTCATCACTGCGACTGCTGTACTTCGGTTTCATCTACAGCGGCAAGGGCATCGAGGACCTGGTGGACGCATTGGGGGCGCTGCTCAAGCAGGAGCCTGAGTCGGCCAGCCGGGTGCGGCTCACGATCGCTGGCGGCACCGCGCCCGACATTGCTTTTGGCGCTGGCGGCAGCTACCTGGACAGTTTGCGCCAACGCGTCGAAGCGCAGGGCTTGAGCGGCCAGGTCGACTGGGAGTTCGACATCGACGAGCACGACATCGCCGGCCTGATCCAGCGCCATCACCTGATGGTGCTGCCCTACCGCGAGTCGCGCAAGCTGTCGCTGATGGGGCAGATGCGCGGCACCAGCGGCGCCTTGTCCTGGGCGATCGCCGCCGGGCGTGGTGCGATCACCTCCGATGCTCGGGCGTTTGCCGAAGAGATCAGCCATGGCAATGGCGTGTCGTACCCACAGGGCCAGGTGGGCGCGTTGACCGAGGCCATCGGCGCCGTTCTGAAAGAGCCGGAAAAGGTCCGGCAATGGGCCAAGGCCGCCACTGCCTTGAGCGAGCAGCGCCTGTGGTCCCGCACGGGCCAGGCCTTTGTCCACTATTTCGAGACGCTGAACCCCTGGGCCGCGCGCAGCCCCCGCGGCGGCGTGCCCGGCCAGGCGGCCTCCATGGTGTCGGGCGGCAAGCGGCCATGAGCGCACCATCCGCCTTGCGCCGTGCCTTGCTGCTCAGCAGCGGGGTGCTGGCCGCCTTGCCGGCCAAGGCCTTGAGCCTGTGGGGCAACAAGGCTCATCCCCCCGTGGAGCTCAAACCCATGCGCACGGTGGTCTGGCGCGACTTCCTGGGTGTCAACGCGCAGCTGCAGTGGTTCGAGCCTGCCATGGCGCGCAAGCAGGTCGAACGCCTGAAGGCACTTGACTTGAACTGGGTGCGCCTGGGCCTGCACTGGATGCTGATGGAGCCCAAGGAAGGCCAGTTCGAGTTGGAGGCCATCGACCGCATGATGGCCCTGGTGAAAGACGCCGGCCTGCGCAACATCACCAGCGTGGTCGGCACGCCGCGCTTTGCCTCGGTGGTGGCCAAGGGCGACCGCTACGAGCAGTACTTCGACAAGTTCCCGCCCAAAGACCCGGTGCTGTTCGCGCAGCGCATGGCGATGCTGGCCAAGCGCTACCCGCAGGTCGATGTGTGGCAGGTCTGGAACGAGCCCAACATCCTGGGTTTCTGGGCGCCCAAGCCCGACCCGCAAGGCTACGGCCGCCTGCTGCTGGCCAGCGTGCAGGGCCTGCGCGCCACGGTGCCGAACAAGCCCATCGCCATGGCGGGCATGGCCTACTTCAGCGAGATGGCACCGGGCAACGGCCTGATGATCCAGAAGATGGGCGAGCTGGGCGCCTTCAACCTCGACCTGATCATCGCTTACCACCCGTACACGGCCACTGCCGAGGGCTCCGAAGCCGACCCGCGCGACTTCGTCAAGCGCGTGCTGCCCGCCCACCAGTGGCTGCGCAGTGCCAAGGTCAAGCAGATCTGGGCCACCGAATGGGGCTGGTCCAGTTACGACGGCCCCAAGGAAGAACAACCCATCGTGGGCGAGCAAGGCCAGGCCGACCTCACCCTGCGCCGCCTGGCCTTGATGGCCGCGCTGGACTACGACCGTATCTTTTTATTCACCCTGTCCGACCTGGACAAACGCGCCAGCGTGCGCGACCAGCACTACGGCCTGCTGCGCGAGAACGGTGACCCCAAGCCGGTTTATTTCGCCCTGCAGCGCTTCCTGAAGATCTGCGGCCCGCGCATCGAACCCGGCACGCCACCGGCCATCGTGGGCGACAAGCCCGAGGGGCTGATCGGCATCGCCTGGCGCCAGCCCGATGGGCAAAAGCTGTGGATGGTCTGGGCCGACAAGCCCGGCACCTTGCGCCTGAAGGGCATTGACCAGGCCACCTTGCACAGCCCCTTGAAGGGCGGCCAGCGCACTTTGAAGGCCGATGCCAAAGGCCAGTTGAGCGTCCCGGTCGACACCAGCCTGCAGATCCTGAGCCACGCATGAAGCCGCTGCGCCTGCTGTGGACCTTGCCCTATTTGCCCTGGCCCATCACCAGCGGCGGCAAGGCGCGCCAGTTCCACCTGCTGCGCGAGCTGGCCGGGCGCGGGCACCGCATCACCCTGCTGGTGCAGTCCAAAACACCGGCCGATGACGAGGTGCGCAAGACCCTGGCGCCGCTGCTCGAAGAGCTCATCGTGCTGCCGCGCCGGCCGCTGCGCCACCCGATCACGCTCTGGCATGCCGCAACCTCGCCCTTGCCTCTGCTGGCCACCGTCAACGGCCACGCACCGGCCCTGGCGCAGCGCTTCGCGCAATTGCTGCGCCAAGGCCACTGGGACGCCATCCAGGTTGAGCACAGCTACGGCTTCGAGCCCTTTGGCGCCGAGTTGGCCCGCACGGCCCAGCCTTTCATCATCACCGAGCACAACGTCGAATCCGAGCTGGGCGCGGCCACGTATGGCAAGTGGCCTGCTCCCCTGCGCGGCCTGGCCCGCTACGACCAGTTCCGCGCGCGGCGCTGGGAGCGCGAGGTGCTGGCCAAGGCCGCCGCCATCGTGGCCGTCACCGAATCCGATGCACGCACCTTGTCCCAACTCGGTGGGCGGCCCGCGCACGTGGTCAGCAATGGCGTGGACACGCGCGGCTTCGCCCATGTGAAGCCCGATGCCGCCTCGCGCACCGTGCTCTTTGTCGGCAACTACGAATACGCCCCCAACGTCGATGCGGTCGAATGGGCGCTCTCCGAGATCTGGCCCCGTGTCTGGCAACTGGTGCCCGATGCCCGCTTCCGCATCTGCGGCCACGGCCTGCCCGAGGCCTGGCGCCAGCGTTTCGCCGACCCCCGCATCGAGTGGCTGGGCTATGTGCCCGACCTGACCGAGGTGCAATCGCGCTCGGCCGCTTTCCTGGCGCCTTTGCGTTATGGCGGTGGCTCCAAGCTGAAGGTGCTGGAGGCCATGGCCGCCAGCCTGCCACTCATCAGCACCGCCGAGGGGCTGTCCGGCCTGAAGGCGGCGGCAGGTGTCCATGCCCTGGTGGCCGACACGCCTGACGCCATCGCCCAGGCCATCGCGCAAACCTTGGCCGATCCCGTGGCGGCCCGCACCATGGGCCTGGCGGCCCGCGACCACGTCACGCAGCAGTTCGACTGGGCCCGCTCGGCCAGCCAGCTCGAGGCGGTCTACCAAAGTTTGCCCTCAGCCAAGGTGGCCGCATGATCGGCGCCTCCACGGTGTTCCCGGCGGCCATCGGCGCGCTGTTCGCCTTGCTGATGCTGGTGGGCGGTGCGCCCCTGGGCATGCTGGCGGCCGGCGCTTTGGCCTTCGCGGTTTACATCATCACCCAGCCTTTGCGCGGACTGCTGTTGTTTTGCCTCTTGGCGCCCGCCCTGCCGTGGATGACCATCACGCTGGGTGTGCGCATCACCACCTCCGAAGCCATCCTGGCCCTGACCTGGGTGGGCGTGTTCTGCCAATGGTGGTCGGGCAAGTTGCCGCCTTGGCCCGACAGTCCCACCGAACGCGCCATGCAGCGCCTGCTGGTCTGGAGCGTCGTGCCCCTCGTTGCAGGCCAGTTCATGGTGCAGGCCGAGGGATTGGGGCCCGTCAATTGGGTTCGTTGGCTGCTCAACGTCTCACCCGTCTTCCTGGTGCCCTTGCTCACGCCCGACCAGCGCACCCGCGACCGATTGCTGCTGTGCCTGCTGCTGGGTTTTGCCGGCCTGCTGGTGATCTCGCTGGGTTTTTTCATCAAGGGCCGCGATGCCCGCCAGATGGTGCCTTTCCTCACGGCCCTGCAATACGCCCGGCCCGACGCCATCCAGGACATCTTTGGCGCCGATCCCACCCGCATGGCCTCGCCTTGGGTCCACCCGAACTCCACGGGCGGCGCCCTGCTGCTGGGCACGCCTCTGGGCCTGTTCTTCGCCGTCATCCACCGGGGCTGGCGCCGGGCGCTGGGCCTGTTCGTGGCCGTGGGCGGCGCGGCCGGCATCGTCTTCAGCGGCTCGCGCGGCGCGCTCTTGTGCATGGGCCTGTTCGTGGGCTGGCTGGCCATCAAGAAAACACCTTACGCGGGCCGGGGTCTGCTGCTGGCTTTGTTCCTGGCCGCCGCCTTGCTGGTCATCTACCCGCCGGCCCAACAACGTTTTGCCTCGCTGTTCTCGTCCAACGACGTCAGCACCGGCGTGCGTTTCGAGGAATACCTGCACTTCCCCGAATCGGTCGCCCGCTACCCGCTGGGCATGGGCTTCAAGGCCGAGACGCCCGCCACCGCCAATGGCGTCTACGGCATCTCCAACTTGTGGCTCAACTATTGGTACAAGCTGGGCCTGCCTGGCATGCTGCTCTTCATCGCCGTGACCACGGCCTGGTGGCGACAGGTGCGCATGCCGGGTGACTTCAAGGTCATCGACGAAAGCAACGCCATGCGCATCGCCACCGTCGGCACGGTCCTTGCGGCCCTGGCCACTGGTTTCATTGACCACTATTTCAGCTTCACCCAGGTATTGATCTCGCTGTTCTGGTTGATCCTGGCCATCAGTTTGCAAACGGCCAAAGCGCGCCCATGAAACACCGCATTCTCCACAGCACCAACCTGCGCCCCCGCCTGCCCGAGTACGCGGCCCGCCTCAAGGTTGACCCAGCCCAGCTCGAAGCCGCCTACGACTGGGGCCTGCAGAACGACCTCTTCTTCGAATCCAAAGGCAAGGGCCCGGAGGACGTGGTGCTGCACATCTGCTCACTCGACATCCGCAAGCGCATTCCCAACCCGCTGGCGCGCGACCTGTTCGTGCTGCTGTTCGACGAGGTGCCCGGCCGCAAGGTGCCCGACTACGGCCGCAACTGGCCCACCATCGTCGACCGCCTGCGCCGCATCTGGGAACAGATCTACAACATCGTCATCAACAAGATCCCCAGCCACAACGTGCGCCTGGCTTGGTTGCGCCTGGGCGGCGCCAAGATCGGCAAGGGCTCCAGCATCTGGCGCAACACCGAGGTGCTGGGCGTCGAAAGCCTGGTCATCGGCGACGACACCTGCATCGGCTGGCATTGCCAGATCGACGCGCGCTCGGGCCTGACCATTGGCAACCACGTGGCCATCGCCTCGCACGTGTTGATCGTGGCCGGTGGGCACGACCTGGACGCGCCCGAGTTCTGGTCCGTCTCGGCGCCTGTGCGCATCGACGACTACGCCTGGATCACCTCGCGCGCCATCATCTTGCCCGGCGCCCACATCGGCGAAGGCGCGGTCGTGTCGGCCAACACCACGGTCGGCAAGAAGGTCGAGCCCTACGCCATTGTGGCCGGGCAGGGCGGCAAGACCGTGGGCACGCGGGCACGCGGCCTGAACTACAAGGTGGGCGCCAAGGGCTTGTTCACCTTGCTGCATTGAACTGAAGAAGGCGCTGACCATGCTCGGCTCGGCCGGACTCCTCACTTTGGTGACCCTGCTGGGCCTCATCGCTGGGCTGGGCCGCGAGTGGCTGCTGGTCGCCTCCTGGGGCGCCGGCGCCCGCACCGACGGTTTCCTGATCGCCCTCTTCATCCCCGAAGCGCTGCGCATCATCCTGGCCGGTGGCCTGCTGTCGTCCGCCTGGATGGCCCTGTACCAGGAGCGCAGCGAGCCTGAGCGCGCGGTCTGGCTAGGCCGCGCCACGTTCGCCGTGGGCCTGCTCGGCCTGGCATTGGCGCTGGTTTTGTCACTTGGCGCGCCATGGTGGGTCAGGCTCGTGGGGCCGGGCCTGGCGGCGCCACTTCGTCCGATCACCCAGGAGGCCCTGCAGATCCTGGCCTGGACGATGCCCGGTCTGCTCCTGCAATCCTTGTGGAGCGTGCCTTTGCAGGCGAAGGGCCGCTTCCTGTTGGCGGGCCTGTCGTCCCTGGTTTACAACCTGCCCGTGGTGGCGTACCTGGCCTGGCACCGGACCGAGTCCTTTGAGCCCTCACTGGCCTGGGCCTTCGTGGGCGGCAGCGTGGCCACCGCCGTGTTGATGTTCCCATCGGTTCGCGCCCATGGCCTGCTGGCGCGGGCCATCCGCTGGCACGCGCCCACGGTGCGTGAATTGTCCACCCGCGTCGGGCCCTTGCTCGGCAGTGCCCTGATCGGCCAGGGTCTGATGCTGTTGGAGCGCATGGTCGCCTCCTACCTCGGTGAAGGCGTGGTCACCGTGCTGAACCTGGCGCGCAAGCTGGTCAACTTGCCGCTGGTGGCCCTCATGTCGGTCAACCAGGTCTTGCTGGGTTTGATGAGCAAGGGTGGCGGGGCTGATCGCCTGCCGCTGCTGCGCCAGGGGCTGGCCCTCAACACCCTGGTCACCACCCCGGCGGCCGTGGGCCTGCTCCTGTCGGCCCAGGCCATCGTCGCGCTACTGTTCCCCAATGTGCAGGGCACCGACATCCTCGCGCCGCTGTTGGGCTGGTACGCCGTGGCCCTGGTGCTGGCCGGTTGGAACACCTTGCTGGCCCGCTACAACTATGCCGCGGGCGACACCCGTTTGCCTTTCGTTTGCGAGACCTCGGGCAACCTGGCACAGGCCGTGACCCTGCCCTTGTTGGCGTGGCTGTATGGCGCGCAAGGCATGGCCATGGCGCTGTTGCTGGGCGTGGTGGTCAACGGGGGTTTGCTGCTTCATTTCAACCGCCTGTGGGCCAGCGTTCGCCTGCCCACGCTGGTGCTGGCCGGCGCCTTGTCGCTGGGCCTGAGCGCAGTCTTTCTCTTGCCCTTGTGGCCCGTCGCCCCTCTGATCCGCCTGGCCGCTTCGGCGGCCGCTGGCCTGGTCTGCCTGCTCAGTCTGGCCGCCTGGCTCAAACCCTGGAAAGCAGTCCCCGCATGAACCGCCACAACAATTTCGACCTGCTGCGCCTGATCGCCGCCGCTGGCGTCATGGCGCTGCACGTGGTGGATTTGTCGCGCGAGCCCTCGCTGTCCTTCCTGCTCTGGGCCGACACCAAGATCGCCCTGTCCATCTTCTTCATCATCAGCGGCTACTTGGTCTACATGAGCTGCGAGCGCACGCCTTCGCTGGGCGAATACACCAGCAAACGACTGCGCCGCATCGTGCCCGCTTACGCCGCAGTCGTCGTGGTCTGCGCCTTCCTGGGGTGCCTCATCAGCGCTTTGCCGCTCGCCACCTACTTTGGCAAAGCCTGGGTGCAGTACCTGGTCGCCAACCTCAGCTTCCTGAACTTCCTGCAGCCCAGCCTGCCGGGGGTGTTCGTCAACAATCCCATGCCGGGTGCGCCCGTCAATGGTGCCCTGTGGACCATCAAGGTCGAGCTGATGTTCTACGCCGTGGTGCCCGTCATCGTGTGGCTGAGCCGGCGCTTCGGCCACCACCTGGTGCTGGGCCTGGGCTTCATCGCGTCCTGCGTTTGGTGGGGTACTTTCGTGCACCTGGCCTACAGCACCGGCAAGGGCGGTTTCTTCGAAGTTGCCAAGCAGATGCCCGGCCAGCTGATGTTCTTCTTGCCCGGCGCCTGGTGCTATTGCGAGCGCGACCGGCTGCGTCGCCTGGGCTGGCGCCTGGGTGCCATCGGCATCGCGTTGCTGCTCCTGGCCTACCAATGGGACCAGACCCACCCCACCTTCGGCGTTTTCCTCTACCCGCTGGCCCTGTCCGCCTGCGTGTCGTGGGCGGCGCACAACCTGCCTTACCTGGGCTCCGTCACCCGCCATGGTGATTTGTCGTACGGCATCTACATCCTGCACTTCCCCGTCATCCAGACCCTGGTGCATTTCGGTGTCTTCAAAGCGTCGCCTCTGGGGGGCGTGGCTTTGTTGCTGCTGGTGGTGACCAGTCTGGCCTGGGCGTGCTGGCACTTCATCGAGGCGCCCATGCTCTGGCGCAAGAAGCCGGTTCTGCAGACAGTGCCCGCCTGATTT
Source organism: Aquabacterium sp. CECT 9606 (assembly GCF_918741295.1). Taxonomy (GTDB): domain Bacteria; phylum Pseudomonadota; class Gammaproteobacteria; order Burkholderiales; family Burkholderiaceae_C; genus Aquabacterium. Next base: position 660 of record NZ_CAKKNB010000002.1, on the reverse strand, counting down.
GGCAAATTCGCCACCAACTTGATGCGGCGGCCGCTTCTGTGATATAATCTAGGGCTTGCCTCGGAGGGGTGGCCGAGTGGTTAAAGGCAGCAGACTGTAAATCTGCCCGCTTACGCGTACACAGGTTCGAATCCTGTCCCCTCCACCAAGGCAAACAAAATCACGTGATCGTGAATCACTCCCGGGCGGGAGTAGTTCAATGGTAGAACCTTAGCCTTCCAAGCTAATGACGCGGGTTCGATCCCCGTCTCCCGCTCCAAGTCGCGGTTCTGTCATGGTTCGCGTGCTAAACTCGCGGTCTTCCCGATTTTTGGGGTGATTGCGGTCGACACTGGTGTGGGTGGGGTGCCAATGCTGAAAAAAGCGCTGCGCCCAGACCCGTGTCGATGCCCATGTGGCTCAGTGGTAGAGCACCCCCTTGGTAAGGGGGAGGTCGGCAGTTCGATCCTGCCCATGGGCACCACACCTTTCTTCTTCAATTCTCTCGGCTAACAAAGCCGCTAGGAGCGCGAAACATGGCAAAAGGCAAGTTTGAACGGACCAAGCCGCACGTCAACGTCGGCACGATCGGTCACGTTGACCACGGCAAGACCACGCTGACAGCAGCGATCACCACCGTTCTGTCCAAGAAGTTTGGTGGCGAGGCCAAGGCCTACGACA
>NZ_CAKKNB010000001.1 GCF_918741295.1 Aquabacterium sp. CECT 9606 | reverse complement strand
TATTCGCCTCGATGCTCCTGCACCAGACGAACGGCGCGTTCGCGTACCTCGGGGGAAAACTTGTTCGACTTGCTCATGGCTCTATCTTCTCAAGAGTTAGAGCCTCCTCAAAACCCGGGGCGGTTCAACCTCAGCCCGCAAGGCCAAGTCGGTCTGACTCCACTTTCGTTTTGTCCGCAGGCTTCGAAGTGCCTGCCCAAATGCTTCGTCCGGTTCCAAGTGCTTGCCCAATAAATTGAGCAAGGGCCACGCTTTGGACCGCCCTCATTGCTGCATATATACGGCAGTTAAACCAACCAAAGAAAGGCCCAACCACCGCCGCCGAAGGGACCACTCCCGGACGCGCCTTCAACCCCCAACCAACGCTTTTCGTACGAGGCAGGAACTGCCGACTACATCAAGGCCGACACCGATTCACCGCACCACCCGCTCAAGGTCCTCAGGGAACACAGTGAGCACTGCCACATCTGGAAGGTCGAGGGAGATGGCTTGATCAGTGAATACGGCGCTGTGGGCACGACTGTGGACTGCGCGCAGTCATGGCTTCGCAAAATCGAGCCGCCTAAAGAGACTTCTGGCAAGAGCATCGAAAAAGAGGTTGATGCGCCTTTGACACACCTTGATTGTCAGCAACATCGGCTCTGACACCGACCGTGCCACCGACCAAAGCTTGGTGGGTTCGGAAACCGAACCTTAGGCAGCGCCCTTCGAGCGGAAGAACGCCGCCTGGGTGTCAACAAAGCGCACTCAAGGAATGCGCCGCCGACGCATCACCCCGCCAAGCATGCCAATACCAAACAAAGCCAGCTGCCAAGTTTCGACTTCAGGTACAGCCGTGGTGGTGAAAGAGTTACTTGTCTCGGACCCACATTGGGACAGGACACTGCTACCCGCAGCGGAGCACGAAACACCAAGATTGCTGGTATATAGATTTGCACCAGCCAGAGGCGCAGCGCCCGCCCCTAAATTTCTGATGATCAAATCTTGCTTGGCCTGAAAGGCTGTAGCGTAGAAATTGAAATGCCCGGCATCACTCTGGGCGTGCCCTGAGGGTCCCCAGTCAAACGTCACGGTTTGTATACCGGTGACGACGTCATTGACGACAGACGCCGTCAGGGCTGGATTGGGGGCATGAATATTGAACGTTGTTCCAACAGGAAAAGTGCCAGAAGGGTTGACTGGCGGTGCGGGGTCGGCAGAAGTGTCTCCCCAACTTCCAAGCCAGCCCGAGTAGATCGGACTCAGCATATCTGGCGCAAAATTGATGGAGAATGCACCGTTGTAATACGTTGCATCCACCGGATCCACCACCAACAAAACTATCGCACCAGCGACCACGTATTTACCCGCTCCGTCTGCCGCGGCTTCCGCTACAACAGCAGCACCTACGGCCCCCGCACCGGTTCCAGCAAGCGTGGCAAGTGAAGCCGCGGCGGATGGCGCACCAAAAACAGATGCAAATGCATTGGCACGAGTCGGCATCGCGCCCAAGCTCACAAGCACTGTTATTGCGAAAAGATATTTCCGAAAAATTCGATTAGCTTCCATCACACTTCTCCTTTTGCAAAAGAAAGAAAGGTACTGGTACTACCACGAACGATATACAAAGTGCTGGATGCCGCCGCAGAACGAATGCCATGCGCGCAATCATGAAGTGCGAGGCATTCAATCAAATTTGGCGCAGCATAAGCTGAGGTTCGGCAGGGGTCAAGGATCTCGGATCCATGGCAAATCAACGCCCCGGGCTGCACCCTGGCTTCGCTGCGGGACGCCAGCGGCACGGCCACCTTGGTTCGGCTGACAACCAAGCCCTCTGATCGGGCATAGGAAGCACGTCGTCAAGCTAGAATCCAAAACGCCTCAAGCAGCAGTGCTTGGGGCGTTTTTCTTTATCCCTCTTGATGCGACTTCGCCAATGAGCACCTTACCCGCCTGCCCCCATTGCCAGTCCGCCTTCACCTACGAAGATGGCACTCAGTTCATTTGCCCTGAATGCGGCCACGAATGGTCAGCGGCGTCCACCGCATCGTCGGCCCCCGATGACATCCGCGTGGTGCGCGATGCCAACGGCAATGAACTCAAGGACGGCGACACCGTCACGGTGATCAAGGACTTGAAGGTCAAGGGATCTTCGCTCGTGGTCAAGGTTGGCACCAAGGTCAAGAACATCCGCCTGGCCGACGGCGATCACGACATCGATTGCAAAATCGACGGGATAGGCTCAATGGGGCTGAAATCAGAATTTGTCAGGAAGCTCACATGAAACCAATCCAAGCTGGCGACCACGCCGAAATCATCGAAGGCGCCCTGGGCACCAAGGGGCCCAATGTGGGCAAGAAAGTCCGCGTTGTGTGCCTGCGTGGGGAACACAGTGAGCACGGCCGCATCTGGAAGGTTGAGGGCCAAGGCTTGATCAGTGAATATGGCGCTGTGGGCACGACGGTGGACTGTGCTCAGTCATGGCTGCGCAAGATTGAGCCGCCTGAAGAGACTTCTGACAACAGCGTCGAGAAAGAAGTGGACGCGCCTCTGACGCATTCGTGAGATGGGGCTCTAACGGCTCAGTTGACGTCTGTCGGTAAGCTCATCTGGATCAATAGCCGAAAGCCAGTTGCTGCATTTGCGCTTCAGTCAGCGTGGCTCGGCTCAGCTTCCACCCCCCACTTTGGCTGCCGGTCACCATGATGGCCGTTTCCTTTCTCAGATAAAACACGGAGCATGAATCTCCATCGACAATTTTTCGCGTCACCTTCAGGACCTCGTTGATCGCATAAACATGTTCGTCGCAGATCTTGACGAGTCGGTCGCCGGGGCGGAGCGCTTTTGCCATGGGAGATGTGTCTGCCACCTGGACGACCACCAGTCCATTGGCCTCATGTTGCTTCTGAAATGCCACGCCATTGAAGGGAGGAAGGCTTGACAGTGAAATCAACTGGTTTGCCTTTTCAACGCTCCAATCCCTGAAACGGCTGTTGGCCACGGAGGTCGCAATCTGGCCATAATCCTCAATGGCGCTTCCATAATGACCTGAATCCTTCATCGCCTTGGCTCGCCACCACAATGCGTTGTCGTAAGAATTTCTGTCTGGATATTTCTCAATGACCTGGTTGAAGATGTCAAGCGCCGCCGGAACATCGTTCTCTACGATTAATTTGTGGTACCCGATCTCTGTCAGCACATCATCTTTCAATGCATGGTTTTCTATTTCTCGATCAAAACGATTCAGATAGACAATGGATGTCTTGTAATCGTTAACGCGCCGGGAAAGAGATGAAACAATGTACAAAGCCCTAGGGTAATCCTCCGGCTGCGCCTGCTTCAAAACATCCAAACAAATGACAAGCTGTGAACGAACCCCTTTGACCCAATGGGGGCTAAGTGATTTTTTGTCATGTTCCTTGATCAGCGGCTGCATCTCCAGATAGTTGCCGGGAAAACAATTTTTCCCAGAATTTTCTTTCGATAAGATCTTCAATGCATCCAAGAGTTTTTCTTGTTCGAAAACAATGCCGGCGCTGCACTTGAGCGCCAGCGATTGCTGTTTCTTGCAAACGTTGTCGGTCAGTTGATACGCCCCGTTGAAATCCCCATTTGAAATCAACTTCGAAAGCGCTACGTATGTGGGCGCAAGCGCCATTTCCGCAGCGCTTTCCACCATCGTCTCTTGAATCTTTGCCACATAACCGAGCGCTTCGTCACGGCGCCCCAGTTCCGCCAGGGTGGAGATGAGAAGCATGAGCCCGTCCTCATACCTTGCAGAATTGGCATGCTCGGACGCGAACATCTTCAAATACCGCGCCCGTTGTTCTCCCTTGGTGAATTTTGCGGCGTCAAACAACGCAAGATCACGGAAAGATGAATTTCGAACCTCGGTGATCAGTTCGTCGAATTGATCCGTGAAATAAAGCGCGAAGTCTTCATTCGCCACTCTTTTCGACAATGCTTCACGACGTTTTATTCCAAGCAATTCGAGGATACGCTTTTTTGCCTGGGGAAGAAGCTCCCAGCCATGCTCAGTGCGCAGCCTGGCCGTGCGAAGGCTTTCCATCATCCCGAAGGGAATGTGCGCCCAAAACTCCGAGAAATCATCGCGTTGGCAAATTTTTCGAAATTTTGCCGCCAGGGCTTCAGCATAAGCGGCACCTTTTTGAAGACTGATGGCACGCAGATGGGCATGGACTGAAAATAAAAATGTTCGATCGGTGCGGAGTTTGTGTTTGTACGCGTCGCAGATGAACAGCAGCCCTTCCTCGTGCAGATTTTCAACATAGTAGGTCGCTGTGATCAAGCCTCGAATTTGGTCCGCGTTGGGTTGATCTGGGTCAAGCTCCAAAGATTTCGAGAAACCAATCCGGGCCTCGGTGTAGTTTTTGTTTTTGAATTCAGACGTGGCCTGTATGAATAACGCTAAGCCTTTGTTCTGCGCAAATTTTCCGAGCAAGGGGCTCGCGAAGGCCATTATCATGGTCGCAAAGCAAAAGACAAAAATGAGGATGATGAATAAACGGATGAATTTATAAAGATTGTGTTCCTTCAAGCGCGTATTCAAACTTCGATCCATGAGGGCAAGTACACGCTTGTTGGTCATCGTGCGGTAGGCAGCAATCGTCAGAAGCGAGATGCAGAATGCCGGAAGTGCATATTCGGATGGCACCCTGGGCAGCAAAGAGAGAAGTTCTCCCATGAATCCTCCACTGGTTCTGTCGCTGAGTGTCGCATGCGGTACATCAGATTACCCCCCCTAATCTGAAGTTTGAAATGAGCCCTTTGCCGCAGAGGGCGTGATGTCCAGAGCATCACGGGCGGAACCATGCAATGGCCCAATATGCTGAAAGCTCGATAAAATTTGAATGGTTCGAGGTACCGCTCCCTTCGCCGCCTCACGGCCGCGCCCGGTACAGGCGCAGGTTCGGGAGAGGTACCTCATCATGAATCCCCAAACATTCGCCTGGCTTGTCCTTGCAGCCAGCGTTCTCGCTGAGGTGCTGGGCACCCTTGCGCTGCGGTACACCGAGGGCTTTACCAGAGTTTGGCCATCGGTCGCCGTGGTGGCTTGTTACTCATGCGCTATTTGGCTGATGTCAGTCGCACTCAAACACATCGAAATGGGCTTGACCTACGTTGTGTGGGCTGGCACCGGAACAGCTCTCACCGCGTTGCTGGGCATCATGTGGTATCAGGAGGCCACCTCTGTTTTGCGCTTAGCGGGACTCGGTTGCATCGTGGTTGGCGTAATTGCGCTCAACCTCAGTGCTAAGTAGAGCGGCCCTGTGTCTGGGGACGACCTACGGGTGTTGATGTATCAACGCGTCCGCGAACTGGGCTCGATCGGTCTACGTGCGAGACCCCGATCTCAACCTCATCGATATCTCAGAATTGGCCCACCGCCTATGAACCTCAAAAAATTCGCCTTCACTTCCCTGGCCGCCCTTGCCATCACCGCCACCGCTGGCTGGTTTTCGCTCGACAAAGAGACCCGCGCCCTGCTGGCCACGCACCCCACCAACGCGAACGTCCTCTTCTGGACCCAAGCCCAGCGCGACGCAGGCTTCCGCGCCCTAGACCGATTGCCCATCCTCGCCAAATCACGCGCCATACCCACCGGCACCAATCCCTTGGCCTTGCCGCCAGGCCCGCCACTGCGCTTGCCCTTGGATGTCGACGCCTTCATGGCCGGCCAGCGCAGTGCAGCGCTCATCGTGCTGCACGACGGGAAGGTGCGCCTTGAGCGCTATGGCCTGGGCTTCGATGGCAACGGGCGCTGGACAAGCTTCTCGGTCGCCAAGTCGGTCACCTCCACCCTGGTGGGTGCCGCCATCCGCGACGGCTTCATCAAAAGCATGGATGACAAGATCACCGACTACATCCCGGAGATGAAGGGTTCGGCGTATGACGATGTCAACGTGCGGCAGTTGCTGACAATGACCTCAGGCGTGCGCTGGAACGAAGACTATGCCGATCCAAACTCCGATGTGGCGCGCTTCAACAACCACAAGCCGGAAGAAGGCGTCAATGCGCTGGTGAGCTACATGCGCCGCCTGCCCCGTGATGTGCCCGCAGGCACGCGTTGGCACTACAGCACCGGCGAGACCAACCTGATCGGCATCCTGCTGGGCCAGGCAGTTAAAAAACCACTGGCCACCTACCTGTCAGAGAAGATCTGGGTGCCAGCCGGCATGGAACAGCAAGCCACCTGGATTTTGAGCAAGACGGGGCAGGAGATCAGCGGCTGTTGCATCCAGGCCGCCGCGCGAGACTACGCTCGATTCGGGCTGTTCATCGCCGACGGCGCCCGCGTCAATGGGCAAAGCATCGTGCCTGAGGGTTGGCTGGCCGAGGCCACCAGCACGCGTGTGGACATCGGCCAGCCAGGCCGCGGCTATGGCTACCAATGGTGGACATTTGCCGACGGCAGCTTCATGGCACGCGGCATTTTTGGCCAGGGCATCTTCATTGATCCCAAGCGCAAGCTCGTGATCGTCACCAACGCCAACTGGGCAGGCGGCGCACGCGACGCAGTGGCCGCGGCGGCCCGCGAGGCCTTCTTCAAGGCCGTGCAAAAGGCGGTGGACGCCGAAGCAGCCCAACCCAGGTGACTGATATCGCCCCAAATGAGGGGGCAAGTCCCCCGCATAAGTGGTGCACAGGCTTAAGTGCCCCTTTACACTTCTTCACCGGCAATCTTGGCTTGGCTTTGTCGCCCTTGGCTCGTCAGCGGGCGGCAACTTGTCGTTCACACCAACCATTGAGGTGGACTTTGCTCAAATCATTTTTATTTTCTGCGCCACTCATCAGTGAACGCATCACCGCCACGGGCGGCCGGCCCAGCGGCTTCGATTACATGCGAATCACGCTGGCGTTGATCATCCTGTGCTTTCACACGGCGGTGACCACCGGTGGCATGGTCACGCAACAAGCGATCAATTCGTCACCTGCCGGGCTGCTCATCGGCATGCTGCTGCCGCTGTTCTTCGCTTTGAGCGGCTACCTTGTCTCAGGCAGCCTGGAGCGCTCCAAAAGCCTGGGCGTTTTCCTGGGCCTTCGGGGGCTGCGCATCTTCCCGGCGCTGGCCATTGACACCCTCTTGTGCGCGCTGGTGCTGGGGCCACTGGTCACCACACTGCCGCTCAACGACTATTTTCAGCACCCTCAATTCATCCAGTACTTCCAGAACATCCTGGGGATCATTCACTATCACCTGCCCGGGGTGTTCGAAAGCAACCCGATGAGCGAGGTGAATGGCCAGCTGTGGACCATCCCGTCGGAACTTGAGTGCTACATCCTGCTGGCCGCATTGGCGGCGGTCGGCCTGCACAAGCGCCGATCCTTGCTGCTGGGCGTGGTCATGGCGGCGACCGCGGCATTGGAATACCGCACTGCCGTGCAAGGCGTGCCCGGCTGGGTTGGCCGAATGATCGTGCTTTGCTTCATTGCCGGCGTCTTGGTCAACGCCTACCGTGATCGAATCAGGCTCAACGGCGTGGCGTTCATCGCTGCCACCGCACTGACCGCCATCTGCCTGCGCACGCCAGCACTGATCTACGTGACGCCGTTTCCGGCCGCCTACATGATGGTCTGCCTGGGGTACCTGAACCCGCGAAAGAGCAAGTTCCTTGAAAGTGGTGATTACTCTTACGGGCTGTTCTTATATGGCTTTCCCATCCAGCAACTGATCGTGGCCACCACCCATTTTGGCCGCACTTGGTACGGCAATCTGGTGTTGAGCCTGCCCATCGCCTTGGCCTTCGCCGTCATGTCCTGGCACGTGTTTGAAAAACGTGCACTGAACCAGAAGAAGTACCTGTTCGCTTTCGACCGCTGGTGGGTGAGCACCGCCCCTGGCCGACTTCTCAGGGGTAAGGGATGACCCATCCAGTCCCCGACGGCCCCCCGCCGAGAACCCATACGGCATCCTGCACGGCCAAGTGGTCAACAGCCACATGCGCCCCGACCGGAAAACCTGCCGCGCCATGTTGATGCGGGCGGTGCAAACGCGCTGAGCGCGCCTTACTGAAAATGCAGGCTCAGCGAGATTTTCGACTGAGCATGAGCCAGACCGTGCCATGCGCGGCCAGGCCGATGCCCCAGCCCCAGGCCACGATGCTGGCCCAATCGTGCTCGGCGGAAGTGGTCTGGTTGATGCGCCACAGGCCCGCCACCACGATGACGTAAACCACGGCATGGATGACGAAGCTCAGTTGCAACAAACTGCGTTGACGGGTGGCCATGGGTGCGGTCCGGTTCAAGGTTGAAAGACCCTGGAATCTAGGCCTCAGGCGCCGGCCTGGCTCGCCTTTGGCCGCCACGGGTTTGACTGCTGGCGCCAAAGATGTAAGCACATGATTGCGCGGCCCACGCGCGCCAAAAATCCGGCTCATCCGATACGACAATACACGTCCCGCAACAAAGAGCCATCCACCCGATGGAAGCCCCATGACTCAAGAGAAAAGCCCTTCGTCCGAAACGATTGCCGGATGGGACTCCACCACCGTGGCCGGCAAAGGCGTCAGGTTGCGCTTTCTCAGCCAGGGGAAAAACCCGGGGCAACTTGAGTCGGGCGCATGGGTCACGCTGAGTGCCAAGCAATGCCAGGCTTTGGCCGAAGAACTCCTGCAGGAATCGAAAAAGATCTAACAGGTGGCCGCAGTTGCCGGCGGGCTGGTGCGCCGGCCCCTAGCAATCGCAGGCAACTCCACGTGCGTGTGCAGCAGTGCAGAGGCCACCAACGTCGCTGGCACGGCCACCAGCACCGCCGCCCAAGCGGTCGGTACCAGGCCCATGCCGAATTGCGTCACGCAAACCCAGGTCACCAATTGCAAGATGGGCATGTGGATCAAATAGGTGGCATATGACCGCTCACCCAGCCAATGCGCAATGGTTGAGTTGAACGCTTTGGCGAAGGCCCACCGCGCGCCTTGGCTGACATGGTCAGAGGCCGACTTGTTCAGCAGCATCATGCAGACAAATGCCGCCCACGCCAGGATCGGGTTGGTGCCCGCGGCGCTCATCAGCAGGCCCGAGGCCAACACCAGCCAGGCCAGCGGAAACGCCGAGAGACCTGCATCTGCCCTGAGCCAAAAACGCGTGCTCATGCCCACGCCAAAGTAAAGCGCCGCCCCTGGCAGCACGCTGGGCAGCATGAACTCACCAAACACCCCTTTGGTGTACAGCCTGTAGCCCCAGATGGCCAAAGCGGCCAGCGCCACCTGCCCCACGCGGTGGGTGGCCAGAGCGACCGCCAAAGGTGCCACCAGGTAAAACTGCCACTCCAGCGACAGGCTCCAGGCCGGCCCCAGAAACATGTACTGCGACTCGTACAGCACCTGGCTTGAAACGGCCCCGTGCAACATGGACAGGTGTGCCGCCAAGTGCCAAGGCCAATCACCACTGGCCAGACTGTCGGATTGCATGAGCAAGCGATGCGTGGCTGGCGTCAGCTCACCCCAGGGGTGAGACAGGAAGGTGTCAAAGGCCAGGTAGGTGCCGCCAATACCGGCCAGCAACGCAACGGCGTACACCGGGTAGATGCGCAAGAACCGGCGCGTGATGTAGCGGCGGTAAGGTTCGCGGCGCTCCAGCAGCAAATGCGTGACAACAAAGCCGCTGAGGATGGTGAACACCATGACCGCACCATCGGCCAACTGGCCCATGGGCTTGGCCAGCCATGGCAGCAGTTGACCAAGGCCGGTGTATGACAGGATGTGGCCGAACACCACCGTCCATGCCAACCAGGCCCTGAGTCCCTCCAGTCCGCCAAACCGCCGCATCGTGTCCGCCCCGGGCCAAAGGGGCGGATTTTAAGGCTCAGACTTCGGGTGGATCCATGAAGCGCTGGAAGTGCCGGTGCTTGGCGATCGCAGCCTTGAACATGGCGGCCGTGGTGACCGCGTCCGCCGCGGTGCCCACGATGATGCCTGGATCAGGCTCGCCCCAAGGCAGATCGGGCGAGGCCCCGGCCGCTTCCAGCAAGGTGGCGCCTGCGCCCAGCACCAGGATCGGCTTGCAGTGACGGTACTGGTCCCGCACGAATTCCAGGGCTGGCCCCACCCCGACCAGCGAGGCAATGCCAGCCTCGCCGTCTGGGATCACCAAGGCGTCGTACAGCACTGACGGTGACGCTTCCAGCGTGATGTCGACGTGGATGGGCGTGTCGGCCAAGGCTTCGACCGCGCCCAATTGCACACCGACGAAACGCGGCACGGCCCCTTCCTGGATCAAGGACGTGTAGATGGCTTTGAGGGATTCGGGCTCAACGCCATCGGCCACCAACAGCGCCACGCGGCGCGCCTTGATCGAGCCATCGCCCGGCCGGGCCAGCAGTGACAGCGCGGGAGACGGCTCGTACACGGGCGCAGGCTGGTCGGTGGCCAAGGGCATGGGGGATGGCACAAGGATGCCCAGTCCAGTGGCCACGCCCAAGGCCAGATCGGCATCAACGTTGGCCAGCATCGACACCACGCGCTCGCGGATGGCCTGGATCTGCACGCGGCTCAACTCGAAGCGGTAGGCCTTGATGATGTGTTCTTGCTCAATGGGTGTCTGGCTTTGCCAGAACAAGGTGGCCTGTGCGTAGTGCTCGGCAAACTTCTCGGGCTTGCCGCGAACCTTGTCCTCAGCCACCGGCTGGGGGAAGGAGGTGAAACCGGTCATGCGCCCAGCCTGGAAGGGGCAGCCACCGCCCAGCGAATTAGGCTCGTAAGACACACGGCCACGGTGCACGGCCTGGCGGTGCATGCCGTCGCGCTGGTTGTTGTGCACTTGGTTGACCGGCGCATTGATGGGGATCTCGTGGAAGTTGGGCCCGCCCAGGCGCGAGATCTGGGTGTCCAGGTAAGAATGGATGCGGCCTTGCAGCAAGGGGTCGTTGCTGAAGTCGATGCCGGGCACGATGTGGGCCGTGCAAAAGGCCACCTGCTCGGTTTCCGCGAAGAAGTTGTCGGGGTTCCGGTTGAGCACCATCTTGCCCACGATCGTCAGGGGCACAAGCTCTTCCGGGATGATCTTGGTGGGGTCCAGCACATCGAAATCAAAGTTGTCGGCCTGGTCCTCGGTGAAGATCTGCAGGCCCAGCTCCCACTCAGGGAAGGCGCCCGCCTCGATGGCCTCCCACAGGTCGCGGCGGTGGAAATCAGCGTCGGCCCCGGCAATCTTGACGGCCTCGTCCCAGTCCAGCGAATGGGTGCCGGCCACGGGGTTCCAGTGGAATTTGCAGAACACCGACTCGCCAGCCTCGTTGACCAGCCGGAAGGTGTGCACGCCAAAGCCTTGCATGGTGCGGTAACTGCGTGGAATGGCCCGGTCGGACATCTGCCACATCAGCATGTGGGTGGACTCGGGCATCAGCGACACGAAATCCCAGAAGGTGTCGTGCGCCGATGAGGCTTGCGGCATGGCATGGTGCGGCTCGGGCTTGACGGCATGGACCAGGTCAGGGAACTTCATCGCGTCCTGGATGAAGAAGACGGGGATGTTGTTGCCGACCAGGTCCCAATTGCCTTCGTCGGTGTAAAACTTGACGGCAAATCCGCGCACATCGCGCACGGTATCGGCCGAGCCACGCTCGCCCGCCACGGTCGAGAAGCGCACGAACACCGGAGTGCGCTTGCCCGCCTCTTTGAAGGGCGCCGCTTTGGTGAAGCCAGTGAGGGGCTTGTAGCACTCGAAGTAACCGTGGGCGGCCGATCCGCGCGCATGCACCACGCGCTCTGGGATGCGCTCGTGGTCAAAGTGGGTGAGCTTCTCGCGCAGGATGAAGTCTTCCATCGCGGTGGGCCCGCGCAGGCCGACCTTGAGCGAGTTCTGGTTGTCGGCAATGGCCACGCCCTGGTTGGTGGTCAGCACCTGGCCGCCCGAATCCACGCGCACGCGGTCGAGCGACCCCACCGTGGGGTTGTGCCCCTCGGGTGGCAGGCCCGCGCCAACCTTCTCAGACACCGCCTTCTCGCTCACGGTGCTGGCCGTGGCCAGTGGTGTGCTTGGCGTCGCCGATTGGCCTTGCGGAGGCTTGTAGGCGGCCTCACCGTGCTCGGCGGGCTTGTTCTGGTTCCACACCATGGCCGCGGCCAGATCGGCGGACGCGCTGACTTTGTTGACCAGGTCTGGCAACACTGGGTCGGTGGCCTTGGAGGCCTTGGGGGGCGGTGTGGTCGAAGGGCCGGACACGGTGGCCAGGGTGGAGCCAAGATTCAATTCGGTTTTGGAAGGTGTGCTCTTTCGCGTTGCCATGGGTCTCTTTCAATGTGGTGGCGATACAAGAGACCCAGCAGCAATCGGGGTGCCGCTTCGCAGCTTGGCGCAAAGCTTGCTGCAAGTTCAGGTTTACAACCTTTGGCACACCTCATGCAAGACACACGAATCCACCTGATCGGCGGTGAAAAAGGCGGGGTCGGCAAATCGATGGTCTCGCGCCTGCTGGCCCAGTACTTCATCGACCAGCAACTGCCCTTTGTGGGGTTTGACACCGACCGGTCTCACGGCGCCCTGCTGCGCTTTTATGCCGGCTTTGCCTCGCCGGTGCTGATCGACCGTTACGAAGCGCTTGACCACATCGTTGAGACCGCGATCGAGAAGCCCGGGCAACGCGTGCTGGTGGACCTGGCCGCGCAAACGCACGAGCCTTTGGTCAAATGGATGGAGGAATCAGGCGTGCTGGACATGGCCGGCGAAGCCGGCTTCAAGCTCACCTATTGGCACGTGATGGATTCGGGCCGCGATTCGGTCAACCTGCTGACGCGCCTGCTGGACCGCTTCGGCCCGCGCCTGAACTACGTGTTGGTGCAAAACCAGCTGCGCGGAGATGATTTCAGCCAGCTTGAGAAATCAGGCCAGCTTGAACGCGCCTTGGGCCTGGGCGCCAAGGTGATCGCCATCAAGCACCTGCACGACAACGTGGTGCAGAAAATCGACGCCAACAACGTGAGCTTCTGGGCAGCCAAGAATGGGGGCGATGGCAGCGGCCTGGGTTTGATGGAACGCCAACGACTGAAGACCTGGCTACAACACGCCTATGGCGAGCTGGCCAAGGCCGACGCCTGAAGAGGCGTGAAACTCAGGCGGCCGGCTTGGCTTGCATGGCCGCCAGGGACTGCGTGCCCACGATGATCATCCGCACCATCGTCACGAGCTGGGCGGTCAGCTCGTCCTGTTTATCAGGGGGCATGTCCATGGCGGACGCACCCATGGTGAACACCAAGCGCGTGATGGCCTTGGCGGTCAGCGCCGGCTCGAACAAGCCGGTTTGATTGGCGGCGGCCAGTCGGATCAGGTCCAGCCGCAGTTCGTCTTCAAAAAAACGCAACTCGCGCTCGACCGCCTGTTTGTAGGCATCAGAGCCCACCGTGCCCTCGCACAGCAGGATGTGCAGCAGCTTGTCGTCGGAGCGAAGCTGCTCCATGAAAGCATGGATGGAGCCGGCCACCACGCTTTGCTCGGCCGTGGCCCGGTGCCGCGCCTCACCGATGATTTGCCGCAAAGAGCGCCCTGCCCGGTCGATCAAGGCCACGGCCAGCTCGTCCATGTCACGAAACTGGCGGTAAAAGCTGTTGGGGGCAATGCCGGCCTCTCGGGCCACCTCACGCAGGCTGAGTGACGACACGCTGCGGTGAGGCCCCACCAGCTTGAGGGCCGCCGCGATGATGTCCTCTCGGGAGATCACGGCTTTGCGGCCCACGGCGTGGCTGGAAGGCGCCGCACCGGGCATGGTGGAAGGAAGGTCTAGGGACGTGTCCAAGGGCCGGCGCGCTTTGTGAAAAGAGACCGAGGGATTGTACCGTCAAACATTAATATACAACCGTATAGACAAATGTTCTAAATTACCTACAATGCGGTCAACGTCTGCTTTCGGAGACCCTGTGACCGCCCGTTCCACCCAGAGATCGCTGAGCCGCCTGATCGCCCCTTTGATCAAACCATCCGTGTTTGATTTCTGGGCCGGACACCTCAATCCTGCCTGGTCATGGGAGCGCCCCTTGGCACGCGTGGTGGCCCGCCGCATTGAAGCCCAGGGCACCGTCACCCTGGACCTGAAGGCCAACCGCCATTGCGGCGCCATCCAGCCCGGGCAGCACGTCAACGTCAGCGCCGAAGTCAATGGCCGACGCGTGACGCGCAGCTACAGTCCCACGCGCATCTCCCGCTCGGGCAAACGCTTGTCGATCACTGTCAAACAAGTCGATTGCGGCAAGCTCAGCCAACACCTGTGCCGGCAAGCCAAAGTGGGCGATGCCCTTGAAATTGGCCTGGCGTTTGGCGACATGTCACTGTCACAGGTGTCCTCAGGCGGCGCACAAACCCCCGGATCAATCCTGCTCCTGGCCGCCGGCAGCGGCATCACGCCCTTGATGAGCCTGACCCGAGCCCTTGACGCCGCAGGCCTGACGCACGACCTGACCTTGATCTACTGGGCACGCACGCGCGCCGAACTGTGCTTCATGGCCGAGTCGCGCGCATTGGCCGCCCGCCAGCCGCGCTTCCAGGTTCACTTCGTGCTGACCCAGGAAGCCCAACGTTTGAACGGTGAACACGCCGAACGCCTGAATGCCCAGTTGTTGGCCACCCTGGTGCCCGATCTGGCGCAACGCCGCGTTTACGCCTGCGGGCCGGCAGGCTTTGTTGACACCGCACGCGCCCTCAGCGTGGGCCATGCCTTGTCGTTCGTGGGTGAAGCGTTCACGCCGCGGCCCTTGGCCACCACGGATGCCGTGGGCACCGTGCGCATCAACCTGGCCCTGAGCGGCCGCACCCTGGAAGTGCCCACCGGCGAAGCCTTGCTGCCTGCCCTGGAAGCCCAGGGCCTGAGCCTGCCTTCGGGGTGCCGCATGGGCATTTGCAACACCTGCGCTTGCGGCAAGCAAAGCGGCATCACACAGAACCTGCACACCGGCGACAAGGAAGACATCCCGACCTCGGCCTTGCGCTTGTGCGTCAGCCGCGCCTGCACCGACCTCACGCTCGACCTTTGACGAAAGCTGATCCAGCATGACTTCATCCAAATCCCTCAGCCGCCCCCTGAACGACGAAGAACTGGCGCAGTTTGGCGCGGAGATCGATGCCCTGCGCGCACGCACCGTGGCCGACTTGGGCGAGCGCGATGCGCGCTACATCCGCCGCGTCGTCAAGGCCGTCAACTACCTGGAAGCGGGCGGCCGCGTCATCCTCATGGCCGGCCTGTTCCCGCCCGCATTCGTGCTGGGCACCTTGATGTTGGGCGTGTCCAAGATCATCGAGAACATGGAGGTGGGCCACAACGTCATTCACGGCCAGTACGACTGGATGGGCGACCCATCGCTGAACGGAAAGACCTACGAGTGGGACATCGTCGGCACGGCCGACAGCTGGCGCAAGACCCACAACTTCCGCCACCACACCTACACCAATGTGCACGGCATGGACGACGACATTGGCTACGGCTTGCTGCGCCTGTTCCCCGAACAGAAGTGGAGCCCGTTCTTCCTCTTCCAGCCCCTGATCGCGGTCATCTTCGCGCTGTTGTTCCAGTGGGGCGTGGCCATCCAGGACCTGCGCCTCGGCCGATATTTCAAAGGCAGGATTACCGGCAAGCAGTTGGGCGAGCAATTCAAGCCAGTGGGCAAGAAGATGCGCTACCAATTGCTCAAGGATTTCGTGATCTTTCCGCTGCTGGCGGGCCCGTTCTTTCTGCCGGTGCTGTTGGGCAACCTGATCGCCAATGGCATGCGCAATGTGTGGACCTACAGCATCATCTTCTGCGGCCACTTCACCACCGATGTGGAAACCTTCCCGCGCAGCATCGTGAAGAACGAAACACGCGGCCACTGGTACGCACGCCAGATCAAGGGCTCATCCAACCTCAAGGGAGGACGCCTGCTGAACCTGATGTCGGGCAACCTGAGCTTTCAGATCGAGCACCACCTCTTCCCTGACCTTCCAGCCAACCGCTATGTCGAGATGGCGCCCCAGGTTCAAGCCATCTGCGCACGCTACGGCCAGCACTACAACACCGGCTCATTCGCCCGCCAATTCGGTCAGGTCATCTGGCGCATCCTGCGTCACGCCTTGCCCAGCCGGCCCAAGAGCTTGGCGCCCGAGGGCGACTGGGCCATGGACCGGTCCTGACACTTCATCAGAAGCGGTATTTCACGCCCAAGGTGGCCAGATCCACATCCTGGCGGCCTTCGTTCTGGAACTTCAGCTTGTGGCGTTCCCAGTCCAGCGTGACGCTCCAGTTGCGCGTGAAGTCAAAGCTCACGCCCGCGCCATAGGCCAGGGCAAAGGCATCTGCTGAGCCGGCGGGCGCCACCACACCGGCCGCAGGCGCGCTCTTGGTCCAGCCATAGGTGGTGCCCACCTTGCCGACCAGCGTGAACCTGGGGCCCAAGGGCACGAAGCCGGTCAGCATGGCGTTGACGCCCCGGGCCTTTTGCGTGCCACCGTTGTGATCGGCATCACCCCATTGGATGTAGCCCAGCTCAATGCCCAGGTAGGGGTTGAACATGCCGCCGGTGTAAATCTTGCCGGAAGTGTCCGGATCTTCGCAGCTCAAGCCCGCCACACAGGTGGTGTGCAGCTCGCCCTTGCCGACGCTGATGCCCACGTAGCCAGAGGTGGTGTAAGGCAACCATGAGTAGCGCAGATCACTGGCGGATGGGCCTTGGCCACCGTAACCTGCAGCGGGTGGATCTTCAGGCAAGGCAGGCTGCGCGCCACCCTGGCTTTGCGCCATGGCCGGCCCTGCCATGGCCATGGAGAGCAAGGCCGCAGCCGATGCGGCCGTGAGGCCGGTTTTGAATTGACGACCAAGCGTTGGTTGCATGGGTGCTCCTTTCAATGGGTGACTGGTGAGATGAAAATGCACCACCACATGGCAATCTGCGTGCCGCCGCGAGGGCGGTATCCCGATTGCTGGAAGAAGGCATTCCTTCTACCGGAGACCGCCATGAGTGTCACCGACCGCCTTTGGCCCAATGGCCCCGTGGACCTGCCACCCGAAGCCGGCAACCTCACCGCATCACGCTATGAACCCGATGAACAGTGGCTCAAGCAAGCCAATGCCGAGTTCCAGAAGGCTGCACTGTGGCGTTGGTTCGCGACCCACCTGGAAGATCCGCGAGATGCCGTGCCACACAGCGAACAAGGTGATGACTACCTGTGGGGCGACGGCGAGCCCGTGCTGGCCGACCGGGCCTTGAACGAGCGTTTCGGTTCGGTCGTGCCAAAGGAGGTGCTGGGTGAAGTGGTTTCGGCCATCCGCCATGAGGTGGGCAACGAGTGGGCGCACAAGCGCCTGGACAAGGCAGGCGGCTGAAGTGCCGCCGCCATGGGTAAGAGGGCAAGCAGTAAAGGGCAACCGCCTATTTGTTGCCAGCCTTGTTGCCCTTGTCTTCCTGACCGCTCAGGCCAGCGCCCTCGCTGCCAGCCGATGACGAGCCCTGCTGCCGCCGTGCACGCCATTCATTGAAGTCGTTTGAAAAGTTCTGATAGCGTTCTTGATGCCATTGGCGGTAATCCTCGTCAAAGCGGCGCATCTGCTCTTCACGCCATTGTTGGTAGTGAGGATCCTCGTGGCGTTGCTGTTGGCGGGAAGACGGCGAGCCAGCCCGCTGGCCAAAATGCTCGCGGCCAAACTGGTCAAACTGCTGCTGGCTGAAATTGCTGTTGTCGGCCCGGAACCCGGCGTCGAAGGCGCCCAAGCCTGAATAGCCCAGCCCCCCATGTCCGGTTGCCCCAAAACCGCGGCTGCCGTAGTAGGAGCGTTGTTGATGCTCCGACGGGTTCCAGCCCTCCCCCGATGCGCCATAGTGGTCCCGGAATTGCCGTTCGTTGTGGTCGTCCTGTTGGTCTTCACCATAAGACGGTGAGTAGGGATTGCCGTAACGGTTGCCCGATGGCTGTCCGCCAAAGGGGGTGCCGCCGTATTGCGACGACCCGCTCGAACCACTGAACTGGCTGTGTTGGTCTTGCCGGCCGCCAAATTGGCCGCCCTGCTGGCCACCTTGTTGCCTGCTGCCTGGCTGGTCACCCCAGCTGGACTGGCCGCCTGGTTGCTGATTGCGAAAACCTTCGTCGTTGTTACGTCGTTGAGTCATGATCTTGCCCTTTCATTTCCTCGTGGAGTTCAAACAAACCGACGCTTGCTTTTGACAGGCACGGTTCGCTGGAAAAGGGGCAATCTCCATTCCTGCGAATGGCGTCAACGGGGCTGCGCCGGTCCTCGCTTGGTGCCCGGCAGCAACTGGTCTGCGCCTTGGCCAGAGGCAGTCTTTACGGGGCCAGATTGGCGATCCAGCTCCTGGGTAGGTTCGATCTCGGTGAGGTTGGAATCGGGCACAGGGGTGCCCCTGTCCTTGGCCGTGCCTTCATTGCGAGGGGTGCCGGGGCCATGGCCCACACTCACGGAAGCAGAATTAGTCATGATCGCGTCCTTGGAAACATGCGGTTGGTGGGTTTAACCCAGCAAGGCATGTTCCTGCGATCAGGAAACCTGCTCAGGTGAAGGCGTGGCCAGTCGCAATTCCTCGACGGTGAAGCCTTCCTTGGTCAAGGCTTCGCGTATCCACGAGGGTTGCGAACCTTCTCCATTCCAGGTTTCACCCGTGTGGGGATGCTTGTATTTGGGGCCTGCGGGCACGGGCAATGGCTCGGGTTTGCGCACGATCATCTCCGACTCCTCGATGCCCAATTCATCGGGCGATATTTGCCAGAAATCGAGGAGTTTCCTGATCGAACGCAGTACTGCTTCTTGTTCTGCGGTCAACATGGTTTTTTCAAGATGGAATCACGTCTGAGGGTGTTCTCTTGGTATTCAAACATTGAATGGAATATCAATCGGGGTAATTATTCACGCAGGTTCAACATGCGGTCAATTTCAGAAAAAAGCTGGACGACATTCAAAGGTTTGGTGAGGTAAACATCAAACCCCGCACGTTGGGCTTTGGCCACATCGCTGGGCATGGCATTGGCACTCAGCGCAATCAAAGGGATGTGGCGCGTGGCGGGATCACCCTTCAAACGGCGGCACAGCTCAATGCCATCAATGCCCGGCAAATTGATGTCGATCACCGCCAGGTCGGGGGGATTGGCCCGGGCCATCGCCAAACCTTGCAACCCATCGGTGGCCACCTCGACCCGGTAGCCCGTTTGCAGGGCCATCACGCCAGTGAACAACTCAACATTCGACGGATTATCCTCGACATAGAGCAATCGGCTTTCGGCCATCACCCCTGGCAATGCAAGGGAATTGCCCTCGGCCTGCGCCAGTTTCTCGGCCACGCCGGCCGGTGGCGCGGCCGCTTTCAGGTGAACCCGGAACGTCGACCCTTGGCCGAGTGATGATTCCACGGTCAATTGCCCACCCATCAGCTCGACCAGCCGGCGCGTGATCACCAGGCCAATGCCCGTGCCCTGGATCACCTCGCCTTCGGTCTCGAACCGCGTGAATGGCTGGAACAGGCGATCGAGCTGCTGCGGGGTCAAACCACGCCCTGTGTCGCTCACCACCAGCACCACCTGCCCCGGATTGCCTGGCTCCACGGTCACCGTCACTGTGCCCTGATCACGGTTGTACTTGACGCCGTTGGACAGCAGGTTGCTCAGCACTTGTTTAAGCCGCTTGCGGTCGGCCACCACCCAGGTTACCTCGCCTGGATTGCCGCGGTTGAGCAGCACCACGTTGCGCTCCTCGGCCACCGGCGCCACCATCTCCAGGGTTTCCTCAATGACCAAGCCCAGGTCCAGGGGCTCCATGGAGGTGCCCACGGCGCCGGCCTCGATGCTGGCCAGGTCGAGCACTTCGTTGATCAACTCGAGCAGGTGCCAGCCGGCCGCCTCGATCTGGCGCACCTTGTGCAGGTCAGCCTCGCTGAGCGGCGGCCTGGCCAAGGCCAGCAATTGGGCGAAACCCAGGATGGCGTTCAGGGGCGTGCGCAACTCGTGGCTCATGCCAGAGAGGAACTCGGTCTTGGCGCGGCTGGCGTGCTCGGCCTCTTCTTTGGCCTGCTGCAGCTCGGTGGTGCGCGACTGCACACGCCGCTCCAGCTCTTCGTTGGCGGCACGGAGCTCCTGCTCGGCCTTGATGTAGCGCGTGACATCGTTGATGACGGTCATGCCCGCATAGGGCGCGTCTTCGCCCTCGCGGTACAGGGGCGACACGTTCACTGAACCCCAGATGCTGGTGCCATCGCTGCGCTGGATTCTGATCAACTCGCCACGCACCGGCTGGCGGGATTCCATCATGCGTTGGAAGGGCAACTCGTTGGGGGCGTACTCGCTGCCATCCGGCCGAAACTGCCTGATGCCATAGCGGACAGGGTCGCCCGAGGCCGTCACCGCCGTGGCCTGCTCTCGGGTCACCCCATACAAGGCCAGCGCTGAATCATTGAAGTCCAGCAATTTGAGACTGCGCTCACGCACCACCATGCCTTCGGCCAAGGTATCGATCAGCAAGCGCAGGTAGGACTCTTTCTCTTTCAGCGACTTGACCTGCGAACGCACCGCCAGTGCCATGCGGTTGAAACTTTCCGACAAGTGGCCCAGCTCATCATCCCGCCGTTTGGGCAGCACGCGAGGGGGCTCCCCCGCCTCGATGGCAACGGCGGCCATTTGCAGATGGCGCAAAGGCCGGCTGATCTGGCGCCGCACGATCCACGCCAACAGCAGCAGCTCGGCCAACAGCGCCAAGGCACCCAGCATGACCACGTTGCGCGCTGCGTTCATGGCCAGTTGGTCCACCACGCCGCGCGGGTAAACGGTCACCGTGTACCAATTGGGCCCCGCGATGTGGGCAATGCCCAGCACCAACGTGTGGTCGCTGGTGTCCCTCACCACAGGGGCCTGGCCAGCCTGCTTCACCTGCCGGTAGATCTCGGTCAGCACCGGGTCTTGCAAGGCATCGAGCTTGAGTTCGCCCTTCGCTGACTTGATCTTGTCCATCAAGCGGGGATGCGCGATCAGCTCGCCCTTGTCATTGAATATCAGGCTGTAGACACCCTGGGTGGTCTGCTGGATGGTGCGGGTGATCAAAGCGTCGATGGAGACGTCCTGGCTTGCCAGGCCAACCCATTCGCCATCCACATCGATCGGCACCACGGCAGAGACCATCCAGGTGCGGGCCTTGTCGTCGAAGTACAGGTCGGTCCAGGTGCTGGATCGTTTTGGATTGCGACTGGGCGACGCGTCACGCAGAGGGGCATGGTCGAACTCGTTGGTGTCCTTGTCCAACAGCCGGCCCCAATTCACGCTGGGCGAATACATGATGATGCCCTTGCCTTGCAATGCGATGTAGGCCGAGTAGTAGCGCTCGGTCATCAGCGGACCCCACTCGCGCAGCAGTTCAAACGCCGTCATCACCTGGCGGCGCAGCAAGGCATCGTGCTTGGCGCCGGGCAACAGGCCCACACTGGGCAGGCGGAGGTGGTCATCGCGCTCTGGACGCACGCGCGTCACGCCATCGCTGTCACGCACAAACCAGGCGTTGAACTCGGCTCGCGGATCAAGGTCGTCCTTGGCCTGCAAGCGCTCCAGCCAGGCGTTGCGCAAGCGCAGTGTGTTGTCTTGGGCAAACTGGAAAGGCTGCGCGTCAAGCTCATGGCGTGCCGCTAAAACCTCCTGGAGGTTCTGGGCGGTCAAGGCCCGAACGTCTTGCAAGGTATCGCGGTAGATGAGGGCCGTCGTCAAGCCCGTTGCGGCCGCCATCAGCAGCCCCACCTGCAGCAACACCCGACTTGAAAGGCTCAAACTCATCTTGATTTGGCTCTCCGCCTGAACGCCACCCCACATGTCATTCTGGTGCATGACGCCCTTTGAAGGCCGAAAATGTGGGTGGGGAAGACCCTTAAGACTGATCCAGTCTAGACTCGTTCAATGGACGCCCTCTCTTAGCCATGAAGCTCGCGCTGTTGTCCGACCTGCACGCCAATCGCCAGGCCACCGAGGCGGTGTGGGCCCACGCCCAGGAGCAGGGGTTTGACCAGTTGGTGTTGCTGGGCGACTACGTGGATTACGGCGCGGACCCGGCCTGGACCGTGGACTTCGTGCGCGATCAACTGCGGCATGGGGCAATTGCCGTGCGCGGCAACCACGACGATGCCATCGATGGCCATGGCAGTGCCGACCTCGCGGGCCATGTCGTGCCCTCGCTGGAATGGACGCGCCAACAACTCACTCAGGAGCAGCATGTCTTTCTGACGTGCCTGCCCCTGACCGCCACGGTGGGCCCCTGCCTGATGACCCACGCCAACGCTCATGATCCCGTCAACTGGGGCTACATCCACAGCCGGGTGGAGGCCACGCGCAGCCTGCTCTCGACCGACCAACGTTTCGTCTTTTGTGGCCACATGCACCAGCCCTGCCTGTACCACCTGAGCGGCACGGGCAAGTCGGGCGAGTTCAGCCCCGTGGCGGGGGTGCCCATCGAGTTGTCGCCTGCACGGCGCTGGCTGGCCATTCCCGGCTCGGTGGGCCAACCGCGCGATGGCAACCCCGCCGCCTGCTACGCCTTGTTCGACACCACCAGCGAGACCCTGACCTTTCACCGCGTGCCTTATGACCACGAAGAAGCGGCCAGGCGCATCATCGCGGCTGGGCTGCCCAGCCACCATGCCGAGAGGTTGAAACATGGCCACTGAGCCGACCCGGCTTGAAGCCGGCCAGGTCGTCGATGGCTTCCGCCTGGATGAGCGCCTGCACCAAGGCGGCATGGCGCATTTGTGGTCGGTGACAGCGCTCGATGTCCCCACCGACATCCCCTTGATCATGAAAGTGCCGCGCATCAAAGGTGGCGAGGATCCGGCCAGCATTGTGGGCTTCGAGGTCGAACGGATGATCATGCCGCGCCTGAGCGGGCCGCATGTGCCTCGCTTCGTGGCGCGGGGCGATTTCACCCGCCAGCCCTACATCGTGATGGAGCGCATTGGCGGAGAGACTTTGCGGCCACGCTTGCTGCAAGCGCCCTTGCCAGCGGACGAAATCGCCCGCCTTGGGGCCAGCGTGGCTCAGGCCTTGCACGCCCTGCACTCGCAGCACGTGGTGCACCTGGACATCAAGCCCAGCAACATCA
Source organism: Aquabacterium sp. CECT 9606 (assembly GCF_918741295.1). Taxonomy (GTDB): domain Bacteria; phylum Pseudomonadota; class Gammaproteobacteria; order Burkholderiales; family Burkholderiaceae_C; genus Aquabacterium. The sequence goes on along the minus strand of NZ_CAKKNB010000001.1, from coordinate 1,623,776 downwards.
TGTTCCGCGAATCGGGCGAGGCGATGTTGGTGGACTTCGGCCTGTCACGCCACGACCAGTTGCCCGACTTGCTGGAAGAGGAGTTCACCTTGCCGATGGGCACCGCGCCCTACATGTCGCCCGAGCAGGTGCAGTTCGTGCGCACTGACCCGCGCAGCGACCTGTTCGCGCTGGGCGTGATGATGTACCACCTGGCCACAGGCGAGCGGCCCTTTGGCCAACCCACCACCGTGGTCGGCCTGCGCAAGCGCCTGTACACCGAACCCATGCCGCCGCGGGCCTTGCGCCCGGACCTGCCTGCGTGGTTCCAGGAGATCGTGCTGCGTTGCCTCGAGGTCGACCCCGACAGCCGCTACCAGACCGCCGCGCAACTGGCCTTCGATTTGCAGAACCCCGGCCAGGTGGCCTTGACAGGCCGCGCCACCAAGCTGATCAAGGCCGGGCCCATCACCACTTTTGGACGCTGGTTCAAGGCCATGGGTGCCGAGCCCAAAGGCGATATCACTGCCACCTCGCAGGTGGAGCGCAGCCCCATCATCATGGTGGCCATCGGCTTAAAATCCAGCCCGCTGGAGCTGCAACAAAAGCTGCTGACCACCGTCGGCCGCATCCTGCAGATAGAACCCAAGGCGCGGCTGGCGTGTGTCAGCGTCATGAAGACCAACCGCGTGGGGATGGACAAGCTGACCGACGATGTGGGCAACAGCCTGCATGTGCAGCAGTTGGTGGCCATCAAGCACTGGGCGCGGCCTTTGCAGCAATCATTGAAGATGGAAGACCAGCGCCTGACCTTCCATGTGCTGGAGGCACCCGACACCGCCACGGCCATCGTCGAGTTCGCCACGCGCAACCAGGTCGACCACATCGTGATGGGTGCGCGCGGCAACTCGACATTGAGGCGCTACCTGGGCAGTGTGTCTGCCCAGGTGGTGGCCGAGGCGGAATGCTCGGTCACCGTGGTGCGGGTCCTGCCTTTTTAACCTTCCGGTCAAAGCGGCAGCACCCTCATCACTTTTTGCAGGCCGTCCACGGCCTTGCCCTTGCGGGCGCGCTTGCCGATGTGGGCGGCATAGCCTGAGTTGCGCACGTCTTCTTCCTTGTCCTTGCCGCCGCGGCCAGAGCCGATCACCTTGACACCGTTGTGTGCCGTGGTCACCGAGATCAGCGGATCCTTCTTCGCATCCACGTCCATCAAGGTCAGGCCACGCCCGCCATTGGATTGCAGCTTGAGTTCGTCCAGCGCGAACACCAACATGCGGCCACCCTGTGCCAGACAGGCCACCTGCGTGTGCGTGGGCTGCACCAGCACGGGCGGCAACACGTAGTTGCCTTCGTCCAGCGTCAAGAAGCCTTTGCCACCTTTCTGGCGTGTGATGAGGTCGCCCATCTTGGCCAGCAGGCCAAAGCCGCCGGTATTGGCCAACAGCAGGGTCTGGTCCACGGCACCGGCCAGGTAGTGCACTGGCTGCGTGCCCGATTCGAGCTCGATCATGCTGGTGATGGGCGAGCCATCACCACGCGCACCCGGCAAGGCGCTGACCTGCAGGCTGTAGACCCGGCCATTGCTGCCAATCACGATCATCGGATCGATGGTGCGGCACTCCATGGTGCCGTACAGGCCATCACCGGCTTTGAAGGCGAAGCTGGCCGGGTCGTGGCCATGGCCAGTGCGTGCACGCACCCAGCCCTTCTGGCTGACCACCACCGTCACGGGTTCGTCAATGACCTTGACCTCGGCCACGGCGCGCTTCTCGGCCTGGATCAGGGTGCGGCGTTCGTCGCCAAACTGCTTGGTATCAAGCTCGATCTCCTTGATCACGGTGCGCTTGAGCACGCTGGGGTTGTCAAGGATGTCGCGCAGCTTGGCTTCTTCGGTGCGCAGCTCGGCCAGCTCCTGCTCGATCTTGATGGCTTCCAACCGCGCCAATTGGCGCAGGCGGATGTCCAGGATGTCGTCGGCCTGGCGATCACTGAGCTTGAAGCGCTCGATCAGCGCGGCCTTGGGCTCATCGCTCTCGCGGATGATGCGGATCACCTCGTCGATGTTCAGCAAAACGAGCTGGCGGCCTTCGAGGATGTGGATGCGGTCCAGCACCTTGCCCAGGCGGTGGCTGGTGCGGCGGGTCACGGTGGCCATGCGGAAACCGATCCACTCCAGCAACACCTGGCGCAGGCTTTTCAGGGTGGGCCGGCCGTCGGCACCCACCATCGTCATGTTGATCGGAGAAGATGTTTCCAGGCTGGTGTGGGCCAGCAAGGTGGTGATCAGTTCTTGCTGCTCCACCGTGCGGGTCTTGGGCTCGAACACCAGGCGCACGGCCGCGTCCTTGCTCGATTCGTCGCGCACGGCGTCGAGCACCGACAGCACGGTGGTCTTCAGCTGGGTTTGCTCGGCCGTCAGGGCCTTCTTGCCCGTCTTGACCTTGGGGTTGGTCAGCTCTTCAATCTCTTCCAGCACCTTCTGCGAACTGGTGCCATGCGGCAACTCGGTGACCACCAGTTGCCACTGCCCGCGCGCCAGATCCTCGATCTTCCAGCGTGCACGCACCTTGAGGCTGCCCCGGCCGCTGCGGTAGGCATCTTGAATATCCTGTGGGCTGGAGATGATCTGGCCGCCGCCCGGAAAGTCAGGTCCCTGGATGTGGCCGAACAACTCTTCGTCGGGCAGTTTGTCGTTGCGGATCAGCGCGACAGCGGCGTTGGACACCTCGCGCAGATTGTGGCTGGGGATCTCGGTGGCCAGGCCCACGGCAATGCCGCTGGCGCCATTGAGCAGCACGAAAGGCAGGCGCGCTGGCAACTGCTTGGGCTCTTCGAACGAGCCGTCGTAGGTGGGGATGAAATCCACCGTGCCCATGTCGATTTCATCGAGCAGCAGGCGGGCGATGGGGGCCAGGCGTGCCTCGGTGTAGCGCATGGCGGCAGCGCCATCGCCATCGCGGCTGCCGAAGTTGCCCTGGCCGTCGATCAGCGGGTAGCGCAGCGCGAAGTCTTGCGCCATGCGCACCATGGCGTCATAGGCCGCCGTGTCGCCATGCGGGTGGTACTTGCCCAGCACATCGCCCACCACGCGGGCGCTCTTGACGGGTTTGGCGCCGGTGTTGCCCGCGAAGCTCAAGCCCATCCGGTCCATGGAATACAAGATGCGGCGCTGCACGGGCTTCTGGCCATCGCACACATCGGGCAAGGCGCGCCCCTTGACCACGCTCAGGGCGTATTCCAGATACGCGCGCTCGGCGTAGTGCGACAAGGTCAGCGATTCACCATCGTCAGATGGCGGCTGCGGCGGAAGGAAGTCAATGGTTTGCTGGGTCATCTTGGTGTGGTCTAAACCGATCGGTATTTTTTGTGTCGGACAACGCTGACAGGCAAAGCAGACACGGCCGATGGCTTGTCATCGGGTTTGAGGTCACAGTGAACACATCACAACCTATTTGGCAGTACTGACATGAACAGCATCAAAATCGTGGCCATTGCCATCATCGTTGCAGGCATCCTGGGGCTCACCTATGGCGGCTTCAGCTACACCAAGAACACGTCGGCGGTGAAGCTCGGTCCGCTGGAGTTGAACGTCAAGGAAAAAGAAACCGTCAACATTCCTCTGTGGGCTGGTGTGGGCGCCATTGTGGTGGGTGGTCTGCTGCTGGTTGGCGGCGGCCGCAAGGCCTGATTGATCTCAGATGTCGATCTCCACCTCATCGCCATGCAGCTCCATGAGTTCGCGGCGCGAGGCGGCTTCGCCCTTGCCCATCAGCTTGTTGAATGACACCTCGGTGGAGCCAAAACCAGGCTCGCCATAAGCCACTGGCAACAGGCGGCGGGTGTCGGGGTTCAAGGTGGTATCCCACAACTGCTCGGCGTTCATCTCACCCAGGCCCTTGAAGCGGCTGATGGACCAGGCGCCTTCACGGCACCCTTCCTTGCGCAGCTTGTCCAGGGTGGCGGTCAATTCACCCTCGTCCAGGGCATACAGCTTGGCGGCGGGTTTCTTGCCACGCGCCGGCGCATCCACCCGGAACAAAGGCGGGCGCGCCACGTAGATGTGGCCGGTCTCGATCAGTTTGGGGAAGTGCCTGAAGAACAGCGTCAACAACAACACCTGGATGTGCGAACCGTCCACATCCGCGTCTGACAGGATGCAGACCTTGCCATAGCGCAGGCCCGACAGATCAGGCGAATCGTTGGGCCCGTGAGGGTCCACGCCAATGGCCACCGAGATGTCGTGGATTTCATTGTTGGCGAACAGGCGGTCACGCTCAACCTCCCAGGCGTTGAGCACCTTGCCGCGCAAGGGCAGGATGGCCTGGGTCTCTTTGTTGCGGCCCATCTTGGCGCTGCCGCCCGCCGAATCACCTTCCACCAAAAACACTTCGTTCAGGCTGATGTCGCGACTCTCGCAATCGGTGAGTTTGCCGGGCAGCACTGCCACGCCCGAGCCTTTTTTCTTCTCGACTTTTTGCCCGGCTTTTTGACGCGCCTGGGCTTGCTTGATGACCAGCTCGGCCAGCTTCTTGCCATAGTCCACGTGCTGGTTCAGCCACAACTCCATCGACGGCTTGACGTAGGTGGTGACCAGGCGCAGCGCGTCACGGCTGTTCAGGCGCTCCTTGGTCTGGCCCTGGAACTGCGGGTCAAGCACCTTGGCACTGAGCACAAAGCTGGCGCGCGAGAACACGTCATCGGGCATGAGCTTGACACCCTTGGGCATCAACGAATGCATCTCAATGAAGCCCTTGATGGCGTTGAACAGGCCATCCTTCAGGCCCGCCTCGTGCGTGCCGCCGGCCACCGTGGGGATCAGGTTGACGTAGCTTTCGCGCATGGACGCGCCTTCTTCGGTGAAGGCCACGCACCAGGCGGCGCCCTCGCCTTCGGCGAAGTTCTCGGTCTCGCCACCGGTGGCGAACTGCTCGCCTTCGAACAGCGGGATGATCGGGTCGGTGTGCAGCGCTTGCGTCAGGTAATCGCGCAGGCCGCCCTTGTAGAGCCAGGTCAGCGTCTCACCGGTTTTTTCGGTGGTCAGCGTCATGGTCACGCCAGGCATCAACACGGCCTTGCTGCGCAGCGTGTGCATCAGCTCAGTGCGGGGCAGCTCGGCGCTTTCAAAGTATTTGGGGTCAGGCCAGGCGCGTGCGGTGGTGCCATTCTTGCGCTCGCCGGAGGCCAGCGGGCGCACGGTCAGCGGCTCGATCACATCACCGCCACTGAAGGCCAGTTGAGCCACCTGCTTTTCGCGGTACACGGTAACCTGCAAGCGCGTGGACAGCGCATTGGTCACGCTCACGCCCACGCCATGCAAACCGCCCGAGAAGCTGTAGGCGCCGCCCGAACCCTTGTCGAACTTGCCACCAGCGTGCAAGCGCGTGAACACGATCTCAACCACGGGTACCTGCTCTTCAGGGTGCAGACCAAAGGGAATGCCGCGGCCATCGTCTTCCACGCTGATGGAGCCATCCGTGTGCAAGGTAACGGCGATGCGCTTGCCAAAACCGGCCAAGGCTTCGTCGGCCGCGTTGTCAATCACCTCCTGGATGATGTGCAGGGGGTTGTCGGTGCGGGTGTACATGCCCGGCCGCTGCTTGACCGGCTCCAGGCCCTTGAGCACGCGGATCGACGATTCGCCGTAGCTGGTGCTGGGTTTGGTGGATGAGGACGCGGGGACAGGATTGGGTTTCGATGACATGGGCGCGATTCTACGAACTTAACGGGCACGGAAGACTTCGGTGACCGGCCGCAAATTGAGCCACTCTTTTTCGGCCTCCGAGCCAGAACCGTCCACAACCAGGTGAAATTGCCGGAAATCGGCCTTGAAACGCGCCAAAGCGCCGTTCAGCCACAGCACCGTGGCCAGGATGTTGAGGTGGTCCACCCTTCCGGCAAATTTACCCTGCCTGACACCTGCACCGAAAAACAGGGTTGGAATGCGGCCCACGCCGGTGATGTAGCCGTTGCCCCGGCTGGTGTCGGTGATGCCATCTTCGTCAAAAGTGACGATGAGCAGGCTGTTGTTGGCCTTGGCCCAAGCGGCATAGGCGCCGATGTTCTGGCGCAGCCAATCGTCGGCCACCTGGGCGCTGTTGCTGTGCGCGTCGTGCTGCTCATTGGGCACCACGATCGACACATTGGGCAGCTTTGAAAATGGCAACGGACGGCCTTGGGCATCCTTGTCAAAGCCGCGGAAAGCCTTTTTCAGCACCGGGTCGTTTGTGGGTGCGAAACCCAGGTTGGCATGAACCGGCAGCACGTGGTGCGCCAGATCACCCTTCAGACCACGGCGGCTGGTGGGTGCGATTTGATCCGTCCAGTTGATGGCGGCGTTGTGTTTGCGGCGGTAAAAATCGGTCTGGGCCTGGGCGCCCGAGCAAGCCGCCAGGGCATCGTCAGTGGCGCAATTCCAGCTGGGATATGGCAGCGATTCGCTGAAGCTGGCGAAACTGCGGCCCGATTGCATCAGCGCTGCCCCCAAGTTCGGAGAAGTCAAGGGCAACCAGGCATCAGGCAGGTTGTTGTTGCCCACGCCGATGTTGGTTTGCCGAGCAGAAGCCAACAACTGCCCCTGCCAGTCATACAAGGCCTCGCCCAAGTAAGGCGAGCGGGTATCTTCAAACCAGGCTGGCAGCACACCCTGGTGATGCCCTGAAAACAGGTAAAGGTAATTGGGTTGGCTGGGCCGTGTGGGCAGGTCCGAGCCATAGGGCGTGCGGGTGAAGTGCGAGTTGGTGAAGCGCGCACCCTGGCTGGCCAGCTCATTCAGGTAGCGCCAGTTGGAGCTGTTGCCAAAGACGGGGGCGTCGCCTCTCTTCAGTTGCGCCTCTGTGGCTTCAAAGGCCGAGAGGTTTTCAAGGATGACGATGACGGTGTGGTCAGGGTGCCAGATCGGGGCCGGATCGCCTTTGGTCGAAGGCTTGCTGCGGCGGGCGGCGGCCAGGGCGGCCAAGGGGCCAGCGCTGAGCCAGCTGGCAACAAGCCGGCGCAGGGTGGCGCGGCGAGTGATTGTTGCGGGGCGGCGAGGCTTCATGGGGCCGTAGGTTAGCCCACGCCGGCGATTCTTTTCGTGCTGTGTCGGCCGCGATGGCGCATGGCGCGTTAAATCAAGGTGCGTGCCCGTTTCGTGGCATGCTGAAAGCCACTCTGATGAAATTGCCCTCACGACTGTCCGTGCTCATCCTCGCGCTGGCGGCAGCCTTGCCGCTGACCATCGGCACATCTGCCTATGCACAGACGGCCACGACCGTCACTGCCGACAGCTTCAGCGTTGAACCTGTGCGCGCCCTGACACCGGGCACCGAGCTTGCCTTCAGGCTCACGGCCACGCCAGGGTCAGACGTGACGCTGCAGATTGGCGGCGCCACTGCCGGCGTTCGGATGCAAGAGGTCAGGCCCGGCGTTTACGAAGGCGACTACACCGTGCGCTCGCGCGACCGGCTCACGCCCACCAGCCTGGTGACGGCGCGCATCGTGCGCGATGGCCGTGAGATGAATGCCACGCTGGACCAATCATTGGTGCGCGGCGCGCCAAGCCCCGTGCAGGCAGCGCGCATCGGGGCGTTCACGGTCAATGCGCCGGATCGCATCCGCGCTGGCGACGAACTGAAGTTCTCCCTCTCAGGCGTGCCCGGCGGCACGGCGCGCGTGACCGTTGAGGGGATCAACAATGCCCTGTCCCTGACCGAAGTCAGCCGTGGCCTGTACGAAGGCAGCTACACCGTGTCGCGCAGGGACCGCCTGCGTGGCAACCTGGTCGCCACCGGTTTCTTGAAGGTCGGGCAGAAAGAGACCAGCCAGCGCTTCGTGCGTGACCAAGTGGCCAGCACGAACGACCAGGGTTGCGACCGCCGCGAAAGCCGCGATGCCCGCCGCGACGACCTGGCCACCCATGCCACTTGTGGCGTCGTGACGGCCGCCGGCAAGGCCGAGATCGACGACGCGGACTCGCACAATGTGCTGGGCACCGTGGCTGGCGGTGTGATCGGCGCCGTGATCGGCAACCAGGTGGGCGGCGGTTCGGGCAAGGACATCGCCCGCATCGTCGGAGCCCTCGGTGGCGCCTACGCTGGCAACCGCATCCAGAACGCCAGGGAAAAGACCACGGTCTACCGCGTGACGGTTCAGCTGGAAGACGGCAGCACCAAGACCTTTGACCACGCGGTGGACCCCGCTCTGCCAGTCGGTGCGCGCGTGAAGATCGTGAATGGTGCCATCGTGCGCCGCTCAACCACAGGTGACTATCAATGAATCTGCATATTGGCCTGACGCCCTTGATTTCGCTGCTGGCCGGCATCCTCATCCTGGTGATGCCGCGCTTGCTCAACTACATCGTTGCGTTTTATCTGATCGCGATCGGGCTGATTGGACTGCTGGGGGCGGGCGGGCTGCGGATGGGTTGAGCGGATGCAGTGCGCATGTTCAGCCCATTTGGGCGGCATGCGCGTTCAGCATGGGTAGCAGCGCTTGGACGCCAATCGGCGTCAACTCGAGTGCGCGCCCATCAGCCCGTCGTATCCAGGCCTGTTGGATGAAATGCTCTAGCAATTCATTCGCAAGCTGGCCAGCCAGGTGATCGCGCCTCTCCGACCAGTCAAGGCATGGATAGGCGTAGCGCCGCCCGGACATGGGCTGCTTCGGTTGCAGCCCCAGGCTTGCCATCCATGCAGCACCTTGGAGGGTCAGCTCATAGCCTTGCGAGGTGATCTTCAGGCCGTCTCTTGCCTGCAATGTGGTCAGTAATTTGACACCCAGCTCGCCTGCCAGATGACCATAGCAACAGCGGGCAAACCTCAAGCGCTTGCGGGCTGGGTGTTCCCACAAATGATCGTGGGTTGAGCGCTCTGCAACGACTGCAAGCGCCTCCAGCGCATGTGCCACATCGGCATTTGCCAGCTTGTAGTAGCGATGCCGGCCCCTGACTTCGCAAATGAGCAAGCCGACATCCAACAGTTTGGAAAGATGCCCACTCGCGGTTGCGGGGGTGACTGAGGCCGCCGATGCAAGCTCGCCTGCGCTGGCCAATTCCCCTGAGAGCAAATAGGCCAGCATCAACGAGCGAGCCGGGTCCGCCATCATCGCGGCGACCCGGGCGATGCGAGGTTCATGTGCAGCAGTTCGCGTCATGCGGTCAGCGTAATGCAACCAACGAATCAAGGGGCGCTTGATCGCGGCTTGACAAGCCATAGTCCCTAATCACATTGGCAACGCGCAACCGGTAATCAGCAAATATCTGGGATCGCCCCTCGAGTTGGGCGGCCCGATGCGCGTCCAGATTGCGCCAGTTCTGCACTGATTGCTCGTCCTGCCAAAAACTCAAGGATAGGTAGCGCCCGGGCTGATTGACGCTTTCGAAACGTTCGATGGAAATGAATCCTTCAATGCTCATGAGTGATGTCTTGAGCTCATCGGCCAATTGAAAATACCGCGGAGCCAACTCTGCACGCGGCTCAAGCTCGAAGATGATGGCGATCATGGTGCCACCTCGCGGGGCCGATCAAGTGTCGATGAAATACCTTCCAGCCAGGTTCGCTCCTCCCGAAGGATGAACCGCATGGCGTGCGCCATCTCGAAGTTGGCCCGCCCCTCTTCGTCCTCCTTGAGGACTGAACGGTAGCGCTCATAGGCCGCCATGTTGTCAAAACTGATCAAACCCCAAGCCACGTCATTGGTGCCCTCATGGGGCAGGAAGTAACCGATCAGCTCGCCTCCGCAGCGCGGAATGATTCGGCCCCACGCATCGGCATATTGGCGGAAGGCCGCCTTCTGGAAGGGATCGATTTGATATCGGATGAAACAGGTGATGGTCATGGGGGCAATGAGAGTGCAAGAACACCGTGACTGTCTGATGCCTTCGCCGCTCTTTGCTTCGGTGTGCACCGAAGTGAGCCAATGCCCGCCCGCTCCTGGTCGAGACGAAAAAAAACCGGCTCTGAAAGCCGGTCTTTTGCTGGAAGCAACTGGGATCAGTAGCGACCGCCGCCGTGGCCACCCGTGCCATAACCAACGTCCGAACGTTTCGACACGCTGTAACCAACGGCGCTGTAGCCGCCCGAGCCGCCACCTTCTTCGCGGGGACGAGCCAAGCTCACGACAATCGAGCGTCCGTCAACGGTCATGCCATGCAGAGCGGTGATCGCGGCTTGGGCAACTTCGGCAGAAGCCATCTCCACAAACCCGAAGCCCTTGGAGTTGCCGGTTTCCCGGTCCATCATGACCTTGGCGGAGGAAACGCTGCCAAACGCTGCGAAGTTGTCTTTCAGGCTGGAATCGGTCACGGAGTAGGGCAAGTTGCCCACGTAAATTTTGCTGCTCATGGAAGAAGAGCCTTTCTGAATCATGCGCATCGTCAGGATGCGGGTGTGCGAATCGGGAGTTCTCAGCTGCTGGGCTGGGAAGAGTGGTGCGGCAGGCACGTTTCCAGCCAGCCCTGGGTGACTGCAAAGAGCCGGGCAGCTTCGCGCGAGGCAAAGGTTTTGTCAAAACGGAACACACGGGAGTAGCTGCCGTTGCCCTGTGAACGATGGACCGAGAAGGAGGCGCGGAAGCGGCCACAATCGGTCTGGTGTGTCGCGGGCGAAACGACGTACTTGCCCATGGAAATGGCGATGTTTGAAATCTTGATCAATCAGGAAGCGCAGGCCTGAATAAACCTGCGTGAGCATCGAGTGGCTCGGTTGGCTGCAGCTCGGCAGACCAAAAGGGCGACGAAGGTCGCAAAACGCGGCCAGCTGGGCAGGGGTACCGCCTCTGAAAAGGCGTTGCCACAACGGCGCAGGCAGATTTATACCATATGTTCCATCTTTAAGCGAGCCCGCCCCCATTCCTGCGATGCGCCCACCGGTACAACAGCGGCAACACCAGCAACGTCAACACCGTCGACGACAGGATCCCCCCAATCACGACCGTGGCCAGCGGCCGCTGCACTTCGGCCCCCGTGCCAATCGCCACCGCCATGGGCACGAAACCCAGGCTGGCCACCAAGGCCGTCATGAGCACCGGCCGCAGCCGCGTCAAGGCGCCTTCGCGGATGGCGGGCGCCAAAGCCATGCCGCCTTCACGCAAGCCGCGGATGCAGGCGATCATCACCAAGCCATTGAGCACCGCCACGCCCGACAGCGCGATGAACCCCACGCCCGCCGAGATGGACAACGGGATATCGCGCAGCCACAGCGCGACCACGCCACCAGTCAGGGCAAAGGGCACGCCCGTGAACACCAGCAAGCCATCCTTGAGGTTTCCGAACATGGCGAACAGCAGCAAGAACACCAGCAGCAAAGCCACCGGCACCACGATGGCCAGGCGGTCTGAGGCCGATTGCAGTTGCTCGAAGGTGCCACCCCAAGTGGCCCAGTAACCAGCCGGAACTTTCACGGCGGCGTCGATCCTGGCCTGGGCGTCACCCACAAAACTGCCGATATCCCGGCCACGCACATTGGCGGTGACCACCACGCGGCGCTTGCCCTCTTCGCGGCTGATCTGGTTGGGGCCGGGTGTGAAGTCCATCGTGGCCACGTCGGCCAGGCGCGCAAAGCCTGCTGGCTCACCGCTTGCGTTGGGAGGCAAGCGAAGGGGCAACTGCCCCAAGGCGTCCAGGTCGCTGCGCAGGCTTTCAGGCAAACGAACCAAGATGTCGAAGCGCCGGTCGCCTTCAAACACCGCGCCGGCTTCGCGCCCCCCCATGGCCGTGGCCAAGGTGTCCTGGATGTCGCCAACATTCAGGCCCAGCCGCGCGGCTTTTTCCCGGTCGATGTGCACCGTCAGCATGGGTAAACCGGTGGTTTGCTCCACCTTCACATCCTGGGCGCCGGGCACGGCTTCAAGCACGTTGGCGATCTGCTCGGCGGTGTCGTTGAGCGTGCCCATGTCATCGCCAAACACCTTGACGGCCAAATCGCTGCGCACGCCAGAGATCAGTTCGTTGAAGCGCATCTGGATCGGTTGCGTGAATTCGTAGTTGTTGCCCGGCACCTTCATCACCGCCGCTTGCAAGGCCTCGATCAGGTCTTGCTTGGGCCGCTTCGGGTTGGGCCACTGATCGCGCGGCTTGAGCATCACGAAGGTATCGGCCACGCTCGGGGGCATGGGATCGGTGGCGATCTCGGCCGTGCCCATTTTGGCGAAAACGTTGTCCACCTCGGGGAAGGCTTTGATGGTACGTTCCAGTTGCCCCTGCATCTCGATGGCCTGGCTCAGGCTGGTGCCCGGGATGCGCAACGCGTGCAAGGCGATGTCGTGTTCGTCCAGGCTGGGGATGAACTCGCTGCCCATGCGCGTGGCCATCAAGGCAGCCAAGGCCACGGACACCGCCGTGATGGCGAACACCAGCGGCTGGCGCGACATGGCCTTGTCCAGCAGCGGCTCGTAGGCCCGCTTGGCCCAACCCATCAGGCGGTTCTCTTTTTCCCTGACGGGGCCGGTCAACAGCAAGGCCACCGCGGCCGGCACAAAAGTCATCGACAAGATCATGGCGCCCAGCAAGGCCGCCACCACCGTGAAGGCCATGGGGTGGAACATCTTGCCCTCCACACCGGTCAGGGCAAAGATGGGCAGGTAGACCACCATGATGATGAGCTGCCCGAACAGCAACGGCCGCCGCGACTCTTGCGCGGCCGCGAACACTTCGTGAAAGCGCTCGGCCCGCGTCAGGGGCCGGCCCAACTGCGCTTGTGCATGCGCCAGGCGCCGCACGCAGCCCTCCACGATCACCACGGCGCCATCGATGATGATGCCGAAATCCAGCGCACCCAAACTCATGAGGTTGGCGCTGACCTGCTGGGTGACCATGCCTGTGAAGGTGAACAGCATGGCCAGCGGGATCACCATGGCGGTGATCAAGGCCGCCCGGATGTTGCCCAGGAAGGCGAACAGGATCACGATGACCAGCACCGCACCTTCAAGCAGGTTGCGCTTGACGGTGGCCATGGCCTTGTCCACCAGCAGCGTGCGGTCGTACACCGTCTTGGCGATCACCCCGGCAGGCAGCGACTTGTTGACCTGCTGAAGGCGGGCATCCACCGCGCGCGACACGGCGCGGCTGTTCTCGCCCACCAGCATGAAGACGGTGCCCAGCACCACCTCCTGCCCGTTCTCGGTGGCCGCGCCCGTGCGCAGCCCTTGCCCCAAGGTGACCTCGGCCACATCGCGCAGGCGCAGGCTGACGCCTTGCGCCTGCTTGACCACGATGGCCCCGATGTCGGCCAGCCCCGCCAGTTGCGCGGGTGCGCGGATCAGGTATTGCTCGCCCCGCCGCTCGATGTAGCCCGCGCCCACATTGGCGTTGTTACGCTCCAGGGCCGTGACCAGGTCTTGCAGTTCCAGGCCGTGCGCCGCCATCTTGGCCGGGTCAGGCGCAACATGGAAAGCCTTGGCCTGGCCACCAATGGTGTTGATCTCGGTGACGCCGGGCACATGGCGCATCTGAGGCTTGACGATCCAGTCCTGGATCTCTCGCAGGTCCATGGGGGTGTAGGGTTCGCCGTTGCCCTTGAGGGCGCCTGGCTTGGCCTCCACCGTCCACATGTAGATCTCGCCCAAGCCTGTGGCGATCGGCCCCATCGAAGGGCTCAGGCCAGCGGGCAGTTGGCCGCGCGCATCCTGGATGCGCTCGTTGACCAGCTGGCGGGCAAAGTAGATGTCGGTGCCATCCTTGAACACAATGGTCACCTGCGACAGGCCATAGCGCGACAGCGAACGAACCTCTTGCAAGCCGGGCAGGCCCGCCATCGTCGTCTCGATGGGGACGGTCACGCGTTGCTCTGCCTCCAGCGGGGAATAGCCGGGCGCCTCGGTGTTGACCTGCACCTGCACGTTGGTGATGTCGGGCACGGCATCGATGGGCAGCTTTTGGTAGCTGAAGACGCCGATGGCCGCCATGGCCAGTGTGGCCAGCAACACCAGCCAGCGATGGGCGATCGCCAAGCGCAAGGTGCGCTCAAACAGGGTGAGGGTTTCAGTGGTCATGGCTGGCCCCCGCCTTGCCCAATTCAGCCTTGATCACAAAGCTGTTCGTGCTGGCATAGCGCTCACCCGCGCTCAAGCCACTGATCACTTCGACCATGCGGCCATCGCTGCGGCCCAGCTCCAATGGACGCGCCTCCAGGTGCGGGCCATGGCGGCCGAAGACCACCTGCCAGTCACGCACGGTCTGGATGGCATCCAGTTGCACGGCCACCGGCACTTCGGCCTCGCCTGAGGTGACCTCCACATGCACGGGCAAGCCTGGTCGCCACAACCCTTTCGGGTTGGGCAGCACCACCCGCGCCGTCGCGCTTCGGGTGTGCTCACCCACCAGCGCGCTGACATAGGTGATCGTGCCTGCGGCCTGAGCCTCGAAGGCGGAGGCCTTGACCTTCACCAGCAAGCCCGCGCGGATGGTGCCCAGATCCTTGGTGGCCACGGGGGCTTCCACCCACACCGATGACAGGTCGGACACGGTGAACACGTGCTCGCTCTCGCCCAGCGACTGGCCCACCGTGATGCGCTTGTCGGTGACGATGCCGCCAATCGGTGAGCGCAACTCAAACCGCGTGAGGTTGCCATGGCTGGTGGCCGCGATACCCAGGTGGGCCAGCTTTTGGCGGATGTTCTGCTCGGCCAACTCGGCCTCTTGCCAGGCCGCGCGCGCCTGCAGGTAATCTTGCTCGGCCGAAATCTTGTCTTGCCAAAGCTTTTTCTCACGCTCATGCGTGGTGCGGGCCAGGGCCAGCCGCTTTTGCGCCGCCACGCCTTCAGCACGTTGATCGGCCAAGGAAGGGCTGGACAACACGGCCAGCACCTGGCCCTTGCGCACCTGGTCACCCGCGCTCACCGACACGGCCTCCACCAGGCCCGCCAGGCGGGGCACCACTTGCACCGTGCGGTCGCCGTTGTAGCGAACCTCGCCCAGCAAGCTCAATTGGCTCTGGATTCGCGCAGGGCCAGCCACGGCCAGGGCCACCCCGGCCTGCTGCAATTGGGCATCACTCATGGTGACGCGGGCTTCCTCCTGTTCGTAGGCGAAGCGGTGGGTCACACCGCCCTGCACTGCCTCGATCGAGACCTTGAAGGAATGGGGTTCAACCACCTCGGCATCGCCCAGCAGGTAATCGCCCTGGGGCTTGAACTGGATGACTTGGGGTGCGCGCCCCAGGCGTTCCAGTGTCAGCTTCACCGTGGCCTGGTCAGGGGCCATCGGCTTGCCGTTTTGATAGGGGTAGAGGCGGAACTCGGGGGGCACACCACGCTCAAAAATGGTGACTTCCAGGGCATGCATACCAGCCTTGAACAGGCGGCCTCCGTGCGGGCCTTTGGGCGGCGTGGCCTCGGCGTGTTCGGCATGGCCGTGTTCATCGCCGGCCTGGTGCTTGTCCTTTTGTAGGACCGCCCAGCCCAGCAAGGCACCCACGGCGATGACCACCGCGATGGCCCAGCTTGACTTGGCTTGTGTGAGTTTGCTCATGGATCAGTCCTTCATCGGGTTGGGCTCACCCAGCAGCTCAAGCAAGCGGGCGTCGGCCTGGTAAGCCTGAGCGGCGGCGTTCAGCGCCAGGGCCTCCGCCTCAAAAAGGGTGCGCTGGGCATCGAGCACATCCAGGAAACCGAACTTGCCCAGCTCGTACCCTTTGGTGCTGGAGGCAAAGGCCTGCCTTGCGGCCGGCAGCACCTTGTCGCGCAGTGCGTGGGCCTGCGCCAGGGCCGAGGTCAATTGCGACCAGGCCTGGTTGGCCTGCGCTTCAACGCTGGCGCGCACGGACTCGAGTTCGGCCCTGGCCTTGTCTTCGCGGCGGCTGGCTTCCAGGATGGCGCCCTGGTTGCGGTCGAACAGCGGCAGCACCAGGCTCAGGCCCACGATGGGCTGATCGCGGCCCAATTGCGCATCGCGCTTGGCACCGAGCGACACGGTCAGGTCTGGCACACGGCGCGCCCGCTCCAGGTCGCTCAGGGCTTGCCGACGCGCGATCTCCTGCTGCGCCCGCGCGATGGTTGGCGAGGCTTCCAGCCGTTGCGCCAAGGGCGCCCAGTGACCCAAAGCCGGCAAGCGTTGAAGGTCGGTCTCCACCCGGTCAAACCTGGCACTTGGATCGCCCAGGGCCAGGCGCAGCTGAGCCACGGCCCCCTGCCAATCGTTTAGAGCCACGGTGGATGCCGACAGCGCCTGGGCTTCGGCCACTTGCGCCTTCAGCTCTTCGACCGGCGACACCTTGCCCGCCATCACCCGCTTGGAAGCCGCCTCGCGTGCCTGGGTGGACAAGCGCCCCAATTCATCGGACAGCCGCACGCGCTCTTGCGCCACGGCGGCGGCATGAAACGCCGCCATCACTTGCGACCTGATCTGGGCTCGCCGCGAAACCACATCCAGGTCCGCCTGGCCTTGCACCGCCTGCGCCGCGCTGATGCGGGCCGACCGCTTGCCACCCAGCTCGATGGGCTGGTTCAGTTGAATGGTGGTGGTGCGCGTGGCCCGCTGGTTGTCTTCCACCAACGTGGACAGCTCGGGGTTCAGCCAGGCACCGGCTTGCTGCGTGGCACCTTGGGCGGCCTCGCGCTCCAGCACCGTGGCGCGCAAATCGGGGTGCTGTGCCAGCGCCGTGGCCAAGGCGGTGTCCAGGCTCAGGCTTTGGGCCCAGGCCATTTGGCACAAGAAAGGACTGAGCAGGGCCATGCGGGCCGCCCAGCAAAGATGAAACCGTCGCATCGAATTCTCCGCACATCAAGCAGGGGACATTCGGCGAACAGGTGGATGGCACCCGGCCTCACATGGCCAGGATCACATCAGGGTGCGTTGATCCAAGGAACCTGTCTCGCCGACTCAGGGCGAGGTGGTCCAGTTGGGGCGCTCGATGCGCGTGGCATCGAAGGAAGCATAGCCCGCCAAGGGCGAGGCCACCAGTTCAGCCCGGGGCATGGGCCCAGGCAACTGCTGCGCAGCGGTGGTCAGCAAAGACAAGGCCGAACAGCAATGGTGATCGTGGTCGGCCATGGCCGACGCCGGGCTGTCTGCTTGCCCGCCGTCGTCTGGGTGATCAATGCTTGCATCAGCATGGTGCTGGTGCTCGTGATGACCCACGTGGTGGGTGTGGCCTTGGCTGCTTTCGTGCAGGCAATACGGCTCCATGACCGCCCAGACGGCCTGGAGCGGCAGCAATACCAGCAGGAAAATGGCGATCCATCGGCGCATGACGGCCAGTATATGGCAGGGTGTTCAGGCCTGGGGGTAGCGCTCGTTCACCCAATCGGGATGCTTCCACACAATGCGCAGATCCTTGTGCCGCCACACATCAACCCACATCGACACGAACTCGCCAAACACCAGGCGCAGCGGGTTGAGCGAACGCGGTGCCCGGGCACTCACGCCATAGCGGATCTCGCCCGCCTCCCGCTCGTCCACGAAGGTGCCGAACAGCCGATCCCAGATGATGAGCGTGCCGCCGAAATTGGTGTCGATCTGGCGCGGGTTGCGGCCATGGTGAACGCGGTGGTGCGATGGCGTGTTGAACACGTATTCAAACCAGGCGGGCAAGCGGCGAACCACCTCGGTGTGGATGAAGAATTGGTAGAACAGGTTCACCTCCAAGGCCAGCACAGCCAGATTCTTGTCAAAGCCAATCAGTGCCTGCGGGATGGTGCTGAGCAACACCACCCCCGACAGGTCGAACATGGGCGTTTGCCGCAAGGCCGTCGACAAGTTGTAGCGCTCGGAGCTGTGGTGCACCGAATGCGCCGCCCAGCCATAGCGCACCCGGTGCATGAAACGGTGAGCCCAGTAAAAGACCAAATCCGTCAGCACGAACAGCAGCGCGAAATCCAGCGCCACCGAAGATGAGCGCCAATTCAGGCCCCACTGCCGCACCCAGTCGTAGAACACGGTCACCACCAGCGCGATGAAGACGCCGTCCGTCACCTTGTACAAAACACCGGTCGAGAAATTCGCCAGCGTTTCTTGCGTGTTGTAGGCATCTGGCTTTTGCTGATGGACGAGATGGCGCCGCTCCAGCAGCACCAGTCCAATGAACACCGAGCCGGCGATCAGGATGAAATACAAGGCGTGCAAAAAGTCGGTCACCAGCCATCTCCAAATCATGTCGTCAATGGCTGGAATTTAGAGACGCCGCCCTGCAATGCATCGACAATGCATGCCAATGTTTTAACCATCCATGCCAAGTCAATGTCTTTCCTGATCCGCGTCACCGGCGCCTGGACACGCCTGCTCACCGACTGGCTGGACCGCGAGTCGCTTGACGCCCGCCGCCTGCGCGCCGCCGTGAACGCCCACGCGGTGAACGACGCCGTGCCCATGGTGGCGTGGGCCGGCATGCTGGATGAAGCGACCGCACTGCGCCCTGAGCGCCCTGCGTTGGGCCTGGACATTGGCGCAGGCGTGGCCGCCCGGCACGTGGGCGCCCTGGGCTACCTGGTCATGGCCTGTGACACCTTGGGCGATGCCATGGCGGCCTACCAACGCTACGAGCGCCTGTTTTATGGCGCAGGCATTGCCCAAGTGCACCCCACCGGCATGGACGTGAGTTTGAGCTGGCCGCCAGGGGGCGGGGGTGCCCTGGCCGATGAGGTGGCCATTGCCGCGCTTGTCTCGTTCATGCGGCAACAGGTCGACGAGCAGGTCTCGCCCACCCAGGTGCACTTCATGCACACGGCCAGCTTTGATCGGCAGGCGGCTTGCGAGCAGTTCTTTCGCTGCCCCGTGCGCTTCGATCAGCCGCGCACGCTGGTCAGCATCCCTCTGCCTTTGCTCGGCCTGCCGCTGAGCAAGCGAGACCCGATGCTCAAGGATTTGCTGGAGCTGCAAGCCCAAGCCCTGATGGACGCGCTGCCCGAGCCCAACGCGTTCGACCAATCCGTGCAACAACTGCTCGCACGCCTGCTGCCTGAGGGCCAGATCTCGGTGGACAAGGTAGCGGCCAGCCTGCATCAATCCACGCGCACCTTGCAAAGGCGCCTGGCCGCCAGCGGGCTCTCGTGGCAACAAATGCTGGACCGCACACGCGAGCAACTGGCGTGCGGCTACCTTCAGGACCACGGCTTGTCGCTGGCAGAGATCGCCTTGCTGTTGGGCTACAGCGAACAAAGCGCTTTCACCCGGTCTTTCAAGCGCTGGACCGGGCTGACGCCAAGGGCCTTCAGGGCCCATCGGGGCAAACAGGGCCGGTGACGGATGCGCACAATCTGTCACGCCCTGTCGATTGCGGCCCTCCAATCCCACCCAAGGAGAACAGCGATGCGTGTCATGGTGATGGTGAAGGCGACAAGCCAATCAGAGGCAGGTGAAATGCCCCGCACGGAGTTGATGGCGGCCATGGGCAACTTCAATGAAGAGCTCGTCAAGGCCGGCTTGCTGCTGGCGGGCGAAGGGCTGCACCCGAGTGCCCGGGGCAAGCGGGTGCAGTTTTCCGGCAGCCAGCGAAGCGTGACGGACGGGCCTTTCGCCGAGACGAAAGAGCTGGGTCAAGCGGTGCCCCAACCCGATGGACGGCGATTCCGAGATCGAGATTCGGCCACTGTTCGAGGCGGCCGATTTCGGTGCTGAGTTCACACCTGAATTGCAGGCCCAGGAAGAGCGCTTGCGGGCCGAGATTGAAGGTAGAAAATGACCCCCCCACATTCCTTGACAGGAGGGCACCATGGAAACCCAAGAACTTCACCGTGGCCGCTTGATTGACCACATCCAATTGGTTGTGCGCGACCTGGCGGCCAGCCAGTCGTTTTACACGGCGGTGTTCAAGGTCCTGAAGATCCCGATGGGCGGCACTGGCGAAGGCTTCTTCTGGGCGGACGAGTTGTTCGTGTCCACCGCCGACAACCCCGCCGCTCAGGGGCACTTGACCGGGCGCCACCACCTGGCGTTTCAAGCGCAGGACGAAGCCATGGTCAAGGCGTTTTACCAGGCAGCGCTGGCGAACGGCGGCCAGGACAACGGCGCCCCCGGTGAACGCCCTTACCACCCAGGCTACTACGCGGCATTTGTGCTGGACCCGGACGGCAACAACATCGAGGCGGTTTTTCATGGCAAGGCGAACCGCAGCGCGCCATCGGTGAAAGTGACGTTCTAGCCCGCTCTTCCGGCAGGGGTCAAGTAAGCTCGGGGCCTTGTTCACCACCTTGTGCCCGCCATGCAAAGCCCCCGTTCAGACCGAGTCCTCGCCACCCTGGCGTTGACGCTGCTCGGCAGTGGGTGCCTGTTGGTGTTGTGGCCCTTCCTGACCTCGCTGGTCTGGGCCGCGATCCTGGCGTCCACCAGCTGGACCGTGTTCCTTCGTCTGGATCGCCTGGTCGGGCAGCGGCGCACCTTGGCCGCCAGCTTGATGACCCTTTTGGTGACCGTGGTCCTGTTGGTGCCCGTCGTTGCCGTGGCACTGGCCATGGCCGACAACGTGGCCGAGCTGGGCGTCGCGGCCACATCGCTGCTCAAGAATGGCCTGCCCGATGCGCCCTCCTGGCTGGCCAACCTGCCTTTGGTCGGCCATTCCCTGGAAGCCTACTGGCAGCAGTTCGCGCACGACGGGCAGCGTCTGATGGAAGAGCTTGGCAAGCTGGCCCAGCCCGCCCAGACCATGGCCTTGACGGCCGGGCGCGTGGTGGGCAAAGGGGTGTTGGACATCGCGCTGTCGGTGTTCCTGGCCTTTTTCTTTTTCCTGCATGGCGAGCTACTGGCTGCCCGCCTGCACATCGCCTTGGCGCACCTGGCCGGCGAGCGCGCCACCTACTTGCTGGGCATCGCCCGTGGCACGGTCACTGGCGTGATCTATGGCGTGTTGGGCACGGCGCTGGCGCAGGGTGTCCTCGCCGCCATCGGCTTTGCCATCGCGGGCGTGCCGGGTGCCGTGCTGCTGGGCGGGGCCACCTTCTTCTTGTCGGTGATCCCCGTCGGGCCGCCCTTGGTGTGGGGCGGGGCGGCCATCTGGCTTTTCCAGCAAGGTGAACCTGGTTGGGCGGCCTTCGTGGCCGCTTGGGGCTTCTTCCTGGTCAGCGCCGTGGACAACGTCATCAAACCGCTGATCATCAGCCGAGGCTCTCGCCTGCCCTTCGCCATCGTGTTCCTCGGCGTGCTGGGCGGGGTGCTGGCCTTTGGGGTGATTGGCGCCTTCCTGGGCCCAACCTTTTTGGCCGTGGGCTATCGGCTGGCCAATGAATGGACGACCACCGAGCCTGGTGCTGTGCGGGAAACCCCCTGAATAGGTTCTTGAGGCGCTGAAACATCCCCGCTAAAGTCGCGCCAACCGCGCCGTTGTTCTGGCGCAAGGTGAGCGAATCAATGAGCAGGGAAGAGACAAGCAACAAGGGCGCCGCGTGGGTGTCGGCAGTCGGCGTGGCCGCCCTGACCACCGCCTGTGGCGGTGGCGGCAAAAAACCCAACGATCCGAAGAACAATGCGCAGGGGCTGACACCCCAGTGCGCGGCCCAGCCGGCGCAGGCAGCAGCCACACCGGTCAACCCCGCGGGCCCGTTGCCCGCTCCCACTTATGAGATGGCTTCGCGCTTCCTGGCGCAAATCGGCCTCGGCGCCACCATCCCTGACGTCAAGCAAATTGTCGAAACCGATCGCAACTACACCATCTGGCTGAACGCGCGATTGAACGACCCGTTGCCGGGCCCCACGGTTTTTGATTGGGCCAAGGAGAAGGGCTTCGCTGGCGAAGGCAACTTTGGCACCGACCGTGGCGTCGACAACGCCTTGTGGTCGCGCCTGTTGGGGCGGCCCGATGTGGTGCGCCAGCGCATGGCATTGGCCTGGTCACAGATCTTCGTGGTGTCGTCCAGCAACATGGCCACGCCTTGGGGCCAGTTCGCCGCCATGGCCTATTGGGACATCCTTGAAGCCCAGGGCCTGGGCAATTTCAGAACCCTGCTCAAAGCCATCACGCTGTCGACCGCCATGGGTGTGTACCTGAACATGCGTGGCAGCCGCAAGGCCGACGCAGTCACCCAGCGCCAACCCGACGAAAACTACGCGCGTGAAATCCTGCAGCTGTTCACCATCGGGCTCAACCAGTTGCGCCCCGATGGCAGCGAGGTGCTGAACAGCTCGGGCAAGCCCGTTCCCAACTACAGCAACGAGGACATCAGCGGCCTCGCCTCGGTGTTCACCGGGTGGGATTTCGACCGCTTCAGCGAAGCGGTGCCAGACCACCTGGCCCGCCCCATGATTCACAACTCAGCCGATTTTTCAGAAGGCAGCAAATCTTTCCTGGGTGCCACGATTGGTGCCGACAAGAATGGTGAGCAAGCGCTGGACGCGGCGCTGGATGTCATCTTTCAGCACCCCAATGTGCCGCCCTTCATCAGCCGGCGCCTGATCCAGCAACTGGTGACCAGCAACCCCAGCCCGGCGTACATCGCGCGGGTCTCCGGCATTTTTGCCAACAACGGCCTGGGTGTGCGCGGTGACATCAAGGCCGTGATCCGGGCCATCGTTCTGGACCCGGAGGCGCGGCCGCCGCTGACCAGCACTGCCGGCCTCGTCTACCACGGCAAGCTGCGCGAACCGGTTTTGCGCCTGGTTCATTGGGCCAGGTTGTTCGATGTGCAATCCACCGATGGCAAATGGTTGGTGCCCAACCTGGCCACCACGACCGCCCTGGGCCAAAGCCCCTTGCGCGCGCCTTCGGTCTTCAACTTCTACCGGCCTGGCTACGTGCCGCCCAACAGCGAGTTGACATGCCAGGGCATGGTCGCCCCCGAGTTCCAGATCACCGACGATGCCACGGTGATCGCCTACGCCAATTTCATGCAAACGGTGATCGGGTTTGGCGCCGACCAGGTCGAGCCCAACTACGATCGCATCAGGCTGCCTAGGTCGCTCATGAACTGGGATGACCTGGCCGCGACGCCCGTGGAACTCGTGGCCTGGCTCAACACCGCCTTGACCGGTGGTGCCCTCTTGCCCGAGAACATCACCATGATCCTCAGCGCCGTCGAGTCGATCACCCAGTTGGACGCGGCCATCCACCCCGTGGACACACCGACCGGCTCGCACTTTGTCACGGGCCGCCGCGCACGCGTTCTGATCGCCGTCTACCTGATCTTGTGCAGCCCGGATTTCCTGGTTCAGCGCTGAGGATTGAGCACCACCATGTCACGCCACGATTCAAGCCGCCGGGCTTTCCTGCGCCGCACAGGCGCCCTGTCCATGATGGGCGCCGCCGCACCTTGGGCCGCCAGCCTGGCCACCATGGCCGAAGCCGCCGCGGCCACTTCGGGCAATGACGACTACAAGGCCCTGGTCTGCGTTTTCCTGAATGGCGGCAATGACCACGGCAACACCGTGATCCCTTGCGATGCCAGCAGCTACCTGGCCTACGCCAACGCCCGCCAGAACCTGGCGCGCACAGAGGCCGAGCTGGTGAACACCAAGCTGAACCCAAGCAGCGGCCTGCCCTCGGGCCGCGAGGTGGCGTTCCCGCCCGAGTGGGCGCCCTTGAAGCGGTTGTTTGAGCAGCAGCGGCTGGGCATGCTGCTCAACATCGGGCCCTTGCTGCAACCCACCACCCTGGATGATTTCCGCAAGAACGTTCAACTGCCACCGCAGCTGTTCTCGCACAACGACCAGCAGGCCGTGTGGCAGTCCTACCAGCCCGAAGGCGGCACTGTGGGTTGGGGCGGCCGCGTGGGCGACCTGATGCTGTCGTCCAACAACACGGGCAAAGCCGCTTTCACCTGCGTGAACGTGGCCGGCAATGCCGTGTACCTGGCGGGCGATACCGTGGTGCCTTATGCGGTGGCGCCCGATGGCCCGGCCCCCTTGTTGGCCAGCCGATCGTCGGGCCTGTTTGGCTCCAGCCGCGCGTCTGAAGTATTCCAGTCTTTGGTCACCCGGCAAGACCACCCCGTGCTGCTGGCCCGCACGCACGCGGCCATCATGAAACGCGCCGTGGCCGGCCAGCACACCTTGAGCGAGGCTTTGCTCACGGCCCCTGGCAACCTGCCCTCGATGTTCACCACCTCGGTGGATGGCAAACCCCGCCGCCTGGCCCAGCAGTTGTTGATGGTGGCGCGCACCATCGCGGCGCGCCAGGCTCTGGGCCTCAAGCGCCAGGTGTTTTTCGTGTCCCTGGGCGGCTTTGATTTGCACGATCGCCTGATGTTGGATCATCCCAGGCTGATGGAACAGGTGGCGCAGGCGCTGGCCTCGTTCGACGAGGCGATGCGCTCATTGGGCGTGGACCGCCAGGTGACCACCTTCACGGCCAGCGATTTTGGACGCACCCTGACCAGCAATGGCGATGGCTCTGACCACGGTTGGGGCGGGCACCACCTGGTGATGGGTGGCGCGGTGGCAGGCGGGCGCCTGTATGGCACCTTGCCTGAGCCTGGCCTGGGTGGGAACGATCAAGTCGGACAAGGCAGGTTGCTGCCTTCGCTGTCCGTGGATCAACTGGCCGCAGAACTCGGCCGGTGGATGGGCGTCTCATCCAGCAACCTTGAACTGGTGGCCCCGCGCTACAAACGCTTCGGCGCAAGCGAGCTGGGTGGTTTGTTCGCGGCCACGGCTTGAGCGCATCCATTTTTGGCGCGCTACTTGCAAGTAATTTCGGTCGTCAGATTTCAGACCGGGAAAGGCAGCGCCATGGTAACCACGCACCACGAACGGGCCAGCATCGAGCTTTTGACGGTCTATCAGGTCAGCAAGATCCTGGGGTCTTCGCTCGACATTTTCAAGACCTTCCGAGAAGCCCTCAACGTCATGGTCTCCATGATGGGGTGGCGACGGGCGATCGTGAACCTGCAAACCGAGGACGGCTCCCTGCAGGGCATGTGCGCCGTGGGGCTCTCCCGGGAGGAATCCGCCAAGCTGGTCTTTGCCGTGGGAGAAGGCATCGTGGGGCGGGTTTTCGCCAGCGGCTTGCCCATGGTCGTGCCCGACATCCAGGCCGAACCACTTTTCCTGAACCGAAGCGGTGCCGCCGATCAATCGCCCAATGACCCGATAGCCTACATCGCCACGCCCATCAAGGCAGACCGCCGCACTTTGGGCGTGTTGACCATGGACAGGCTGGTCACCGACCGCTCCGGGGTCTTTGACGAAGACTTGCGGCTGTTGTCGATGGTCGCCACGCTGATGGGCCAGAACTTGTTGCTGCACCGCAGTGTCAGCGCAGAGCAGGGGCGCCTGTACGAGGAAAGCCGGCGGCTGTCAAAAGCCATCAAGCCGGTTTACAAACTGGAGACGGCCATTGGTGGATCACCCCGAATGCAGGAGGTCTTCGCCGAGGTGCACCAGGCGGCACCCACCAAGACCACCGTTTTGCTGCGCGGAGAAAGCGGCACCGGCAAAGAGGTGGTGGCCCGCGCCGTGCACAACCTGTCACCCCGCAAGGACGAGCCCTTTGTGCGGGTCAACTGCGCTGCGCTGACTGAATCGCTGCTGGAGTCGGAGCTGTTCGGCCACGAGAAAGGCGCCTTCACCGGTGCCATGAACACGCGCAAGGGGCGCTTCGAGATGGCCCACGGCGGCACCCTGTTCCTGGATGAGATCGGCGACATCTCCGCCGGGTTCCAGGCCAAGCTGCTGCGAGTGCTGCAAGAGCGTGAGTTCGAGCGGGTGGGCGGCACCACCTCCATCCGCGTGGACGTGCGCATGGTGCTGGCCACCAACCGCAACCTTGAAAAAATGGTGGCCGCAGGCGAGTTCCGGGCCGACTTGTATTACCGGATCAACGTGGTCAGCATCTTCCTGCCCCCTCTGCGCGAGCGCCGTGAAGACATCCCCTTGATGGTGGAACACTTCCTGGCGCGATTCAACCGCGAGAACAACCGCAAGGTCAAAGTGACCCCACGCGCCATGAAGGTGCTGAGCAGTTGCTACTGGCCAGGCAATGTCCGCGAGCTGGAGAACTGTGTTGAGCGCACGGCCACCATGGCCCAGAATGAAGACCTGACCGACCTGAGCTTTCCCTGCCATGACAACCGCTGCCTGACGCAGGTGCTGCACCACGTGGATCGCGAGGACGCCGTCAAACCCGGTCGCCCCATCGGCATCCCCATCACCGAAGTGCCGCTGCGTCCTGCCATGCCCGCCAAACCTGCGGACCACCATGAGGGGGATGACGATCACAGCCTTGCGGCCACCTCGTCCTCGTCTGACGACAAGCCCGATGGCGAGCGTGAACGCCTGATCTGGGCCATGGAAAAGTGTGGATGGGTGCAGGCCAAGGCGGCACGCCTGCTCAACATCACGCCACGCCAGATGGGCTACGCGCTGCAAAAGCACGACATCGAAGTGCGTAAGTTCTAGCGCCTGCTGCTAGGCAAAGCACAGGGGCTGGTCTTCGCATTGTTCGCAATGCGGTGACTTGCAGATGAGCACATCGGCGCGCTCGCACAGCATGCGGTAAAGGAACTTCTTCCACCGCATGTCCTTGTGGTTGAGGGCCTTCAAGGACGTGAAGTGCTCCTGCATCAGGGCGCCCAGTTGCGCGCGGTTGCCCAGCCCCAGGTCTTCCCACAGGTGGTTGGGGCCCATGCAGGCTTCGGCCACCGCCTGGGCCAGGTGCCGGGCCAGTACCCCCGGGTGAGTCGCGTGCTCCGTGAGCAGCACGACCAGGTCAGCAACCTCGTCGTGAACTGCGAGCTTGGGGATCAGCATGTCGTTCATGGTGGCGTCCTCTTGCGTCTCTGGCGTGCACTGACATGCCAGGTGCGGCGCAAGAGCTGTGCCACGCACATGCGCCCTCCAGCACACGCCCTCCTGTCGGCTTTGTCAGAGATCTGACAGGGTCTTGCGACAAGGCATGTTTCAAAGCCTTCAAGCCATGCCTTGCAAACCTGGGCACATGGGCTAAGTCATTGATTTTCAATTGCTTTCAAAGTGGCACGGAACTGGCAATGCTGGCTTGGCAACGAGCCTCAACTCTTGGACGGGGAACACCACATGGACGCACCGCAACTCGCGACGAAAGCCTTCATCGGCATCGGTCAAATCCGGCCCTTGGGCGCCGCCATCACGCCTGAACCTTCGGGCGGCTGTGGCACCACCGGCGGTGAAGGCAAGGCCAGTTGCGGATCATCTGGCGGCCCCGATGACATGCCGCAGGAAATCTGGGACAAGGTCAAGAACCACCCCTGCTACTCGGAAGAAGCCCACCACCACTATGCCCGCATGCACGTGGCCGTGGCGCCAGCGTGCAACATCCAATGCAACTACTGCAATCGCAAATATGATTGCAGCAACGAGTCCCGCCCCGGCGTCGTCTCGCAAAAGCTCACGCCTGAGCAGGCGGTCAAGAAGGTGCTGGCCGTGGCCAGTGAGATCCCGCAGATGACGGTGCTGGGCGTGGCGGGCCCCGGCGATTCATTGGCCAACCCCAAGAAGACCTTCGACACCTTCCGCATGCTGCAGGAAACGGCGCCGGACATCAAGCTGTGCATCTCGACCAATGGCCTGGCCCTGCCCGACCTGGTGGATGAAATCTGCCAATACAACATCGACCACGTCACCATCACCATCAACATGGTGGACCCGGCCGTGGGCGAGAAGATCTACCCCTGGATTTTCTGGCAGCACAAGCGCGTCACCGGCTACGAGGCCGCCAAGATCCTGCACGAGCGCCAGATGCTGGGCCTGGAGATGCTGACCGCGCGCGGCGTGCTCACCAAGATCAACTCGGTGCTGATCCCCGGCATCAACGACGAGCACCTGATCGAGGTGAACCGCGAAGTCAAGAAGCGCGGCGCCTTCCTGCACAACATCATGCCGCTGATCTCGGAAGCCGAGCACGGCACGGTGTTCGGCCTGACCGGCCAACGCGGGCCGACCGCGCAAGAACTCAAGGCCGTGCAAGACGCCTGCATGGGCGGCGCGAACCTGATGCGCCATTGCAGGCAATGCCGCGCTGATGCGGTCGGTTTGCTGGGCGAAGACCGCAGTGAAGAGTTCACGCTCGACAAGATCGAAGAGATGGAGATCGTGTACGACCTGGACAAGCGGCGCGACTACCAGGACAAGGTGGAAACCGAACGCCAAGCCCAGCACGCTGCCAAGCAAGAGGCCCTGAGCGCCCAGGTGGAACGCGCCGGTGTCGATCCCGACATGAAGGTGCTGGTGGCCGTGGCCACCGAGGGGCACGGCCGCGTGAACCTGCACTTTGGCCATGCCACCGAGTTCCAGATCTTCGAGGTGTCGGCCGCCGAGGCCCTGTTCGTGGGGCATCGCCGGGTGGACCTGTACTGTCAGGGTGGCTTTGGTGAAGACGAGCAGTTGCCCTCCATCGTCAAGGCCATCAATGACTGCCACGCCGTGCTGGTGGCCAAGATCGGCGCCTGCCCGCGTGACGAGCTCAAGGCTGCGGGCATCGAGCCTGTGGATGCCTATGCCCACGAGTTCATCGAAAAAGCCGCCCTGAGCTGGTTTGCCGACTACGCCGACCGGCTGGCACGAGGCGACATCACCCACCAGCCACGGGGCGATGCCTCCATCCGCCAGGGGGCCTACACCTCTGAAGCAGCGGCCTGACCGCCCCGTCCTGCACCAACCTGTTGAACGAAGGAGAACCACCATGGCCTTGAAGATCATCGCCTCCACCTGCACAGGCTGCTCCGCCTGCGAACCCGAATGCCCCAACGTCGCCATCCGCGAAAAGGGCGGGACCTTCATCATCGATCCGGCCAAGTGCACGGAATGCGAAGGTCAGTTTGATGCGCCCCAATGCCTGGCCGTGTGCCCGGTGGATGGCTGCATCGTCAACGCTTGAAAAGGACAGACATGACCATCAACATGACCGTGACCCAGGCCGCCGAACGCTTCATCAAGCGCATGGTGAAGTTCTCGGGCCTGCCCGCCACCGCTGGATTTCGCCTCACGGTGAGCCCTGGCGGCTGCTCGGGCTACAGCAGCGAGTTCACCGTGGAAGCAACACCGCTCGACGGCGACAAGGCCTTTGACATCAACGGCGTAACGGTGTTCCTGCCCGCGCAAAGCCGCCTGATGCTGGACGGCGTGACCGTGGACTTCGCCGACACCCCTACGCAATCGGGCCTGACCTTCTTCAACCCCAACGCCGGAGCCTGTGGCTGCAGCAGCAGTGACAGCAGCACCGCCAGCAGCGCGGCCACGCCACCTTCGGTGTCCAAGATCGAGATCAGCTCGATCCGCTCGTCCATGCCTCGTCCCGTGAACTGAAGCCTTGGGGAACACGCCATGCACCACCACCCCTCATCCCCGCACGACGCCGGCTTCGACAGCGCCGTGCTGGGGGGTGGCTTGCCCGCCGAAGTGGAAGGCCTGATCACGCAAGCCGGACTGGTCCGCAGTGACCGCGCCCAGGCCGAGCCTTTGCTGCAAAAGGCGCGGGAACTGGCACCATCGCACCCGGCCACGCTGATCGCGATGTACCGCTTTCACTTCTACGGGCACCGCCTGAAGGAGGCCCGCTCAGTCGCGCAGGAATCACTGAGCATCGCGCGGTCCGCCCTGGGCCAGGATGTCAACGTCACTGACGAGCAAGCCCGTTTCGACGCGGCCACCCGCTTTTACCTGTTCGCCCTGAAGGCCTATGCCTACCTGAGCTTGCGCCTGGGCGACACCGACACCGCGCGCAACACCTTGGCGGAACTGCGCCAACTTGATCCTCAGGATCGGGTGGGCGGCGGCGTGCTGACCCACGTGCTGGCCCGAGCCGAAGCCCTTGACTTGAGCGACGACGACTTCAGCGCCCCCATTGCGCACCGGGGCTGGAGCACGCCATGATGGACCTGGTCTCCAATGACATCGAATCGGTGGACTGGCAGGGCATGCCCGTCGCCTGCCAGGCTTGCCACTACCAGAGCCTACTGGCTGAGGCTCGGTGCGAGCCTGGCCGCGCCTGCGTTCAAGACCGCTACGCCCGCCGCATCGACCGCTTCTTCAACTGGAACCCGCAGCTGGCCAACGAGTTGCTGACCCACCCCTACTTCGAGGTGCGCGCCATCGCCGTTCGCTACGCCGATGTGTTTCGCCTGACCGACCTGATCCACGACCCGGACGAAACGGTGCGCCTGCAACTGGCCTTGCGCCTGCCGCAACGCGCCTTGATGAATCTGCGCGACGACCCGCACCGCGAAGTGCGCATCCGCGTGGCTCATCGCCTGGACATGAGCGCCCTGCCCTCCATGCGGCAAGACCCGGACTACTACGTTCGGCAGCTGGTGGCGCGGCGTTTGCCCCAGGCACTGCTGCCTTCAATGATGAGCGACCCGCAAAGCGATGTGCGCCAGGAGGTGGCGCAGCGCCTGGAGATGCCCGCCCTGCTGCGCATGGCCGACGACCGGGCCAGCGAAGTGCGCCGCATCGTGGCCCGGCGTCTGCCCGTGCCCTTGCTGAGCCGCCTGGCACATGACACCGACCTGATGGTTCGTTGGGAAGTCGCGCAACGGGCAGACCGGCACCTGCTCATCATGATGATCAAGGACCCCGACGACGACATCCGCGCCGTGGCGCGTCAGCGCCTGATGCCTGACCGCACGGCCACCTCACTGGGAGCGCAGCATGGGTGACATCAACCGCGACGACAACCTGATTGAAGTGGCCGATCCGCCGCGCTTTGGCTTTGGCGAGCGCGTGGTCAGCCGCACCATCATCCGCAACGACGGCACCTTCAATGGCAAGGACATTGGCGAGGTGCTGGTGCGCAAAGGCGATGTGGGCTACGTGTGCTCCATCGGCACCTTCCTGCAGCAGTTCTACATCTACGCCGTGGAGTTCACCGACCACGGCTACCGCGTCGGCATGCGCGCCAAGGAACTGATGACGCTGGACAAGCTGCCCGACGAGATCCTGGCCCAGCTGGGCGAACGTGCCGATGAACTCAAACAACTGCGATGAGGTCCCCCATGATGATCGAACCCCGTGAGCCCCAATACCAATGGGGACAGCAAGTGGTCGCGCTGGTCGACCTGGTCAACGATGGCACCCACCCCGACCATGCGCCAGACGCGGTCCTGGCCAGCATGGGCAGCGAAGGCGAGATCGTTCAGGTGGGCCGACACGTCGAGGCCAACCAGCCGGTCTACATGGTCGAGTTCGACGGCCTGGTCGTCGGTTGCCTGGAAGAAGAGATCCTGCTGTGCCAGGAGCTGGACCAGATGCTGGCGGAATCGCGGGGCCAGTTGCGCCTGTTGCACGGTTGACGAGCGAGTGCCTCCATGAACACCCTGGCCGCCCCCATGCCCGCCATGCAGGCCGTCGTCCACGACATGGACCGCGTGCGCATCGAGCGTGCCTTGCGGCAGCGGGTGCGCTACCGCTATGTGCAGCCCCAGGTGGAACGGGCGCCCAGCGCGCCGGGCTGGGTCGTCAGCAGCCCCTGCTGCTCGCGCAACATCGACCCCTCTGGTGGTGTGATCTCGATCGCCTGGCTCGAACCGGCGGAAGGCATGTGGTCGCTTTACTTTCGCGACCACGTGCATGACCGTTGGGTTCTGCATGACGAGTGCCACCACCTCCAGCCGCTGCTGGACGAGGTCTGCCTGGACCCCACCCGGGTATTTTGGCCATGAACACCGACCACATCTACCTGGACAACAACGCCACCACGTCGCCAATGGCGGAAGTGATGGGCGCAGTGGCACAGGGACTGGTCCGGCATTGGGCCAACCCCTCATCGACTCACGCCATGGGCCAGGAGGCCCGGCAGGCCTTGACACAGGCCCGCACGCAGCTGGCACGGATGCTGGGGTGCAAACCGGCTGAAGTGGTGTTCACCAGCGGTGCCACCGAGTCCAACCACATCGCCTTGCGCGGGGCCGTGGGCTTCAATGGCCGACAGGGCCTGGTCCTCAGCGCGGCCGAGCACGCGGGCGTGCAGAAGCTGGCGCGGCACCTGGCCCAGCGCCAACACGTGAATCTGGGCTGGATCGGGCTGACGCCCCAAGGCACGCTGGACATGGCGCAGGCGCGCGAGTTGGTCACGCCGCACGTGGCCCTGGTGTCCATCATGGCGGCCAACAATGAAACCGGCGTGTTGATGCCGATTGGCGAGATGGCCCGGCTGGCCCACGCGCAAGGCGCCATGCTGCACGTGGATACCACCCAATTGATCGGCAAGCTCCCCTTTGACTTCGACAAGTCCGGGGCCGACCTGGTCTCCTTGTCGGCCCACAAGTTCCACGGCCCCAAGGGGGTCGGCGCCCTGATCGTGCGTCAAGGCCTGAACTGGCCGGCCCTGTACCAAGGCTCGCAGGAACGCGCCAGGCGGGGCGGCACCGAGAACCTGCCCGGCATCCTGGGCCTGGCCGCCGCCGCCGAACGACTGACCATGGCGCCGCAGGCCTGGTTCCACCACATGGCCTCGCAAACGCGCCTGCGGGATCAACTGGAGCAGGGGCTCCTCAGCCGCTTGCCCGGCACCGTGGTCTTTGGTGGCGAGGCCACCCGCCTGCCCAACACCAGCTACCTGCGCTTTGGCCACCTGCACGCCGACGTGGTGCTTCAACGCCTGGAACGCCTCGGGATCATGGCCTCGTCCGGGGCCGCCTGTTCCGCCAGTGGCAACGAACCCTCGTTCGTGCTGAGCGCCATGGGCATCCCCCGAGAAGAGGCCCTGTGCGCCATCCGCTTTTCCTTGTCGACACAAACCACCTCGGCGCAGATCCAGATGGTGCTTGACCGCCTGCCCGCCGAACTGGCCCCACTGATGGCCGAGCAGGCCGCCGCCGCAGGCCACCCCGCATTTCCCTCAGGAGCATTTGCATGAAGATCATGATTCGCAAGGCACCCAACGGTGTGACGTCGGTGTACGTGCCCAAGAAAGACCTGGAGGAACCCATCGTGTCGATGGAGCACCCCGGCATGTGGGGTGGCTTGGTCACGCTGGCCAATGGCTGGCAACTGGCCCTGCCCGACATGCCCGAGGGCACCACCTTGCCGATCACCGTGGAAGCACGCCGCACCACGACCGGCGAAGAAGTCTGAGGCCACCACCATGGCCATCACGCCTGATCAACTCAAGGAGGCCGGGCAGATCCTGGGCTCCGCAACCACGGTGCGGGCGGCCGCTGCGGTCATCCGGGAGCGCTTTGCGCCCGCGCACGCCCTGGTGCTGGACGCCTTCGACATGCGCAGCGAGTCGCCCGCGCTGCAAGTGCAGAACCGCGCGCTCTACCTCATGGCCACCGATGGTCACTGCTGGTCGGTCACCGCCCTGCCCGAACGCGCATCGGCCTTTGTGCTCACGCAAGACTGAACGAAAGAGCCCACGCCATGGACGCCCCCGACGACTGGATTGCCCTGTCCGACCCCGACATCACCGGCGATGAGCTGGAGGCCGTGGTCATGGCCCTGCGCAGCGGCCAGCTGTCCGCCGGCCCGGCGGTCAACGAGTTTGAAAGTGCCTTTGCGCAATGGGTGGGCCGGTCGCATGGCGCGGCCGTGGGCAGCGGCACCCTGGGCGCCTGCCTGGCCCTCAAGGTCATGGGCATTGGCCCGGGCGATGAAGTCATCACCGCCGCCTATGCCTGGCACCAGGTCGCCCATGCCATCTCCCTGGTGGGCGCCACGCCCGTGCTGGCCGACATCGACTATTGGTCGGGCTGCATCGACCCGGTCAAAGCTGCCGACAAGGTCGGCCCCCGCACCCGCGCCATCCTGGCCTCCAACGTCAACGGCCACCCTGCCGACTGGCAAGCCCTGCGCGAACTGGCCACCCGGCACGACCTCAAGCTGATCGAGGACAGCACCGAAGCGGTGGGCTCACGCTACCAGGGCCGCCGCGTGGGCAGCTTCGGCGATGTGTCGATCTTCGACTTCTCGCAGCCCTCGGCCCTGTGCTGCGGGCAAGGGGGCATGGTGCTGACCGACGACCCCGCCCTGGCCAGTGAACTGGGCTACCTACGAGAACGCCGCTTGAGTGATCGCAACTCGGTGTCGGTGGGCAGCCGCGTGCCTTGGCAAGCCAGCATGAGCGACCTGGATGCCGCCCTGGGTCTGGCGCAATTGCAGCGCATTGACGAGATCCTGCTCAAGCGCAAGCAGGTCGAAGGCTGGTACCACACGCAGATGCAAAGCTTCGAAGGCATCAAGCCGCCCTACCTGGCCGAACACATCGACGAGGTCCACTGGATGCTCTACAAGATCCACCTGGGCAAGCGCTTCACCGGCAGCGCGCGCAACCAGATCATCGAAGACATGGACTCGAACTCGGTCCAGTCGGCGATCTACTGCGTGCCGCTGCATCAGCAGTTTCACTACCAGCAACTGGGCTGGCACCGCGGGCTGCTGCCCAACACCGAGCGCATCGGTGACCGATCCCTCACCCTGCCCTTTCACACCCACCTGGACGAAGACGAGGTCAGCTACATCGTCAAGACGCTCAAGGACGCCTCGGTCAACGTCGGGGCTGGGGCCGCCATCTACTGAGCTCATTGGAGTTGCACATGACCATGACCGACGCCCCCGTGGCGGTGACCGCCCCGCCTTGGCTCGCCGAGCTGAGCAATGGCCTCAAGAAGGGCCGCATCGTGCCCTACCTGGGCCCGCGCATTCTGGAGCTGATCCCCGATGCCCCGGTGCCCGCCACCCCCGAGGCCCTGGTGGCGCTGCTGGTGGCCAAGGCCACCGTGCCCCACAAGATCCGCAACCGCCTGACCCAGGCCGCGCAGTTCATCGAGAACTTCAAGCACCGCAAGAGCGTGGTCAGCCTGATGAACGAGGCCTTTGCCCAGCCCGCCGTCCCCAGCGCCTTTCACCTGTGGCTGGCCAAGGTGGCGCCCCCACTGGTGGTGGAAAGCTGGTACGACGACACCCTGACCACGGCCTATGCACAGACGCACCCGGCCGCCGACTGGGGCCAGGTGCAAGGCCTGGCGCAGTCCGAGCACTTTGGCACCTGGACAGCTTTCTACGATGCCCTGGGGCAGCTGGCTGAAAGCTGCCCGCCCGAATGGAAGTCGCTCGTGTACCGGCCCATCGGCGGCCACGCGCCCGCCGGCAACTACCTGGTGTCCGACTCGGACTATGTGGAAGTGCTGACCGAGATCGACATCCAGACGCCCATCCCGGCCGAGGTGCAGCAACTGCGCACCGGGCGCGGCTTCCTGTTCCTGGGCTGCCGCTTCAATGACCAGCTCACGCGCAGCTTTGCCCGCCAGATCATGAAGCGCTCCAGCGACCGCCACTGGGCCGTCCTGCCCGACGAGCCCACGCGCATGGAAGTGCGCTTCCTGGAAGAAAACAACGTCACCCGCATCGCCCAACCCCTGGCCGAGGTGGCGGCGTTGTTGACCGCGGCCTGAGGGCCACCCCTGACCTTTTCAAACTGGAGAACGACATGACCACGCTGACCATCCTGCCCGCCGGCATCACCTTCGACGCCCCCGCAGGCACCACCCTGCTGCAGGCCATCAAGGACGCGGGCGCCGCCATCATCAGCAAGTGCGGTGGCAAGGGCGAATGCGGCGCCTGCCACCTGTATGTGCAGGAAGGCCGCAAGAGCCTGTCCAAAGTGCAGCGCAAAGAGAACGAAGCCCTGGACGCCATCGTGGGCGTCAGCTCCAAGTCGCGGCTGGCCTGCCAGACCCTGCTTGGCGAAGAGCCCGTGACCATCGAACTGCTCAGCTTCGTCTGAGCGACGCGTGGAGGCCCATGCCATGATCGACGTCGCGATTGTCGGCGCGGGCCTCACGGGTTTGGCCCTGGCGCGCTCGTTGCAAGCTCAGGGCCTGCGTGTGGCGATGTTCGAAGCGCGAGACCGCGTGGGCGGGCGCATCCTCACCGATGCCTCGGCAGGGTCGGGTGCCCGTGTGGACCTGGGTGCCAGCTGGTACTGGCCCGACACCGAGCCCCGCATGGCCGCGCTGGTCGAGTCCCTGGCCCTCAAGTCCTTTGCTCAGCCAGACCAGGGCCACGTGCTGTCGCTGGCCGACCCTGCCCGCGCACCCGACGTGCTGGACGTGCAAGGCATCCATGGCGGTGCGCGCCGCCTGTCCGGGGGCATGGGCCAGCTGACTCAGTCACTGCATGAACAGTTGCTGGAGGGCATCGTCAAGCTGGACCATCGACTGGTGGCGGTCCACGATGCCCAAGACCACGTCGAGTTGCACTTTGCCCGCGTGGAGAGTGGCGTCCAGCACGTTGAACGGGTGGCGGCGCGTCGCGTGGTCCTGACCCTGCCACCGCGCCTGTTGGCCCAATTGGTTCGCTTTCAGCCAGCGCTGTCGCCATCCACAACCCAGGCCTTGACCACCGTGCCGACCTGGATGGCGCGCGAGGCCAAGGCGGTGGCCCGCTTTGAACGCCCTTTCTGGCATGCGCAAGGACAATCAGGCAGCGCCTTTGTCAGCCATCCTCAAGCCGTGCTGCGCGAAGTCTGGGATGCCAGCGACGAACAAGGCGCCGCGCTGGTCGGCTTTTGCGCCATGGCCCCGGACACCCGGCGACCCTTCGAACGCAGCCTGCCCTTGCTCACCTCCAGCCAGTTCACCCAATTGTTCGGCCCCGAAGCGCATGCCGACTCGGTGTTGGTGAAGGACTGGAGCCTGGATACCTGGACCTGCAGCGAACTGGACCGCAGCGACGCCGAACCCATGCCCCCGCAGGCCGACCCGCTGCTGCGTCGGCCGCACTGGTCCGGCCGCCTGCTCTTTGGGGGCACCGAAACCGCGCGTCACGCGGCCGGCCACATGGAAGGCGCCCTCGAATCAGCCGCCCGCCTGGCCGACTTCCTGCGCCCACGTCGACAGACTGACCCGTTCACCCACCAGCCCCTTGAAGGCGACGCCCTGCTGAGCTTCCAGGCCTGGGTTGAGCAAGAGCGCCAGGGAACCATGCCTCGCTACCGGCAGCATTTGAACCAGATGCTGGCCCGCCAGGACCGCGACCGCGTCACTCAACGCGCCTTGCTGGCCACGGTGGAGCAAACCTACACCCGCGCCTTGGAGCAACTGGCCGCTTTGGAAGTGGGCTGGGGCGTGAACCATGCGGCGGTCCCCTCGGGCCGCAGCGAGCTGACACCGCGAGTTCTGTCGCCCTTCAGCGGTTTCAGCAAGAGCCTGGTGAATGACGCCCTGGCCTTCAATGCCAGCTCCTGCGCCTTGTCGAATTTCGACACGGAACACCGGCCCGATGCCGACTACCTCCAGGCCATCACGGTGGACCTGGCCGCCGCCTGGCGCGAGTTTGCCTGGGCCACCAATGACCTGCTGTGCTCGCGCAGCAGGCCTTCCCCTGAATGAAGGAGCCCCACCATGTACGGCGCAGCCTTGCTCAAAACCATCAACGACGCTGGCCTGGCGGTGATGATCCTCACCGAAGGCCTGGAAGATTTCGAGCTGTTGGCCTCGCGGCTGACCCGCGCCGAAGTGACGCGACAGTTGCGCCTGCTGATCCAGACGACCGAATGCCTTCCCCAGGAACTGATGCAAGGCATGCCCGAGATCGACTGGCGCGGACTGACGGCCGCAGGCGTGGCGCTGTCAGGCCGCGCGGGCCCAGCGCTGGACGACGCCTTGATGTTCGCCATCCGCTCGCTGGTGCCCGCCACCCTGATGTGGCTGAGGGTCTACCAACAGCAGCAGCCTGGTTGGTTTCGGATGGTGCCAGCGATGGCCAGTCAGTGACGGGTGGCACGCCCAGACGCTGCACGCGCTTGATGCAGCGCAAATCGAAGCAGGAGAACTGGCGCACATGCCAGACCATTCGATCAAAATGCAGCATGAACCAAGCCCCCAGCTTTTTGAACCACGCCACCCGCCACGTGCTCTTCACCGGCAAGGGTGGTGTCGGTAAAACGTCGCTGGCCACCGCCACGGCACTGGCCCTGGCAGACTCCGGCCAACGCGTTTTGCTGGTTAGCACCGACGCCGCGTCGAACCTCGACGAAATGCTGGGCATCGAATTGCACAACACCCCCACCGCCGTGCCGGGTGCGCCAGGTTTGTCGGTCTTGAACATTGACCCCGACAATGCCGCGCAAGCCTACCGCCAGCGTGTCATCGCTCAAATGGACGCCGGCGCCAGCCCTGCTGAACTCGCCACCGTGCGCGAACAACTGTCCGGGGCCTGCACCACCGAGATCGCCTCGTTCGATGAGTTCGCCGCCCTCTTCTCGGACGGCGCTCAGCACTTTGACCACATCGTGTTTGACACGGCCCCCACCGGCCACACCTTGCGGCTGCTCAGCCTGCCCAAAGCCTGGAGTGGCTTCCTGAGCGGCAACGACCGAGGCGCCTCCTGCCTGGGACCGCATTCGGGCCTGAAGATGCAGGAGGCGCGCTTCAAGGCGGCCCTGGAGGCCCTGAGCGATCCGGCCAGAACCACCGTGGTCCTTGTCACCCGGGCCGACAAAGGCGCCATGGCCGAGGCGGCCCGCACCTCGGACGAGCTGCGCGAGCTGGGCCTGAACAACCAGCGCCTCGCCATCAACGGGGTGTTCCATGCCAGCGACCACACCGACCTGGTGGCCAACGCCATCGAAGCATTGGAGCAGCAGGCACTGGCGGACATGCCCACCTCGCTGCGCGCCTTGCCTCAGGACCAGGTACCCCTGCGGGCCTTCGACACCGTCGGCCTGCCCGCCTTGCGCGCCCTGCTCTCGCCAGCAGATGCCATCATCAACGCGGGCATGGCCGTGGCCGAACCCGCCCAGCCCGCCGAGCCCCTGCAAGGCCTGGACGCCTTGGCCGACAAACTGGCCGCGAGCCCGCACGGCCTGATCATGGTCATGGGCAAAGGCGGCGTCGGCAAAACCACGGTAGCCGCGGCATTGGCCTTGGGTCTGGTCCAGCGCGGCAAGTCCGTGCACCTGAGCACCACGGATCCTGCGGCCCACCTGACGGGCACCCTCGCAGGCGAGGTGGCCGGCTTGCGTGTGGACCGGATCGACCCCAAGGTCGAAACGCAGCGCTACATCGACCGGATCATGGCGGCCAAGTCACCCAAGCTTGATGCGCAGGAACAGGCCCTGTTGCTGGAAGATCTCCAATCCCCTTGCACGGAGGAAGTCGCCGTCTTCCATGCATTCTCACGCACCGTCAGTGAAGCACGCAGTGCCTTCGTCGTGCTGGACACGGCCCCCACCGGGCACTCCCTGCTGCTGATGGACGCCACCGGGGCCTACCACCGGCAGATGACGCGGGAGTTCGAAGGTCGCGGCACCAGCCATGTGATCACGCCACTGATGCGGCTGCAAGATGCGGCCTACACCAAGATCATTCTGGTGACCTTGCCCGAAGCCACCCCCGTGTCGCAGGCCTCGGCCTTGCAAGACGATCTGCGCCGCGCCGGCATCGAGCCTCACGCCTGGGTGCTCAACAAGAGCGTTCTGGCAGCGGGTACCCACGACCCCTTGCTGGCCGCGCGGCTGGCCGGTGAGCGCCGGCAGATGGAGCGCATGTCCGCCGGCCTGGCCAAGCGGATCTTCACGGTGCCCTGGTTGATCTGCCCGCCAATAGGCCTGGTCGAACTGTCCAAGCTGGTTCACAAGCCCTAAGGGTAGGCTGCCGGACGCCCCCTCGTTGCTGGCCGCCCACCTGCACATTTGGGCGGTATCGGCTGACCAATGAATGGACGACCACCTAAGACGCCAACCCAGAGTGACGGCGCTCAGGCCGTCACCGGCGTGTCCAGCACCGCGTTGAGCGTCAAGCTCACGTTGTTCTTCGTGGCATCCACGTAAGGGCAGATGCCCTTGGCGCGCTCGATCAGGTTGTCGGCCGTGGCCTGGTCCAGTGGCCCGGCCATGTGCACTGTCAGGCTCAAGGCCATGCGGTAGGCGTCTTCAAACGTGATGAACATCGACAAGGCGGCTTCCACATAACAGCCTTTGAGCGGAAGGTGGCCCTTCTTGGCGATGTGCCTGACGGACTGTTCAAAGCAAGCGCCAAACGCCCCCGCAAACAGTTGCTCCGGGTTGGG
Organism: Aquabacterium sp. CECT 9606; assembly: GCF_918741295.1. Lineage (GTDB taxonomy): Bacteria > Pseudomonadota > Gammaproteobacteria > Burkholderiales > Burkholderiaceae_C > Aquabacterium. The sequence continues at coordinate 1,583,977 of NZ_CAKKNB010000001.1, read as the reverse complement.
CCCATCGCCCTTGCCCCCCATGGCTGCGGGCACGGCCAGCTTGAGCTTGAAGCTGCCATCATCGCTCTGGATGGTGCCAGTGCGACCGCCTTGGGTCAGCATCTGGGCTTTGTAGACAAGGTCCATGGAAGTCTCCGGTCAAACGTGGATGGGGTGGCCCGCCTGGCACCACGCTTCCCAGTCGCCAATCAGGTCGCAGACCTGCACAAAGCCAAAGTCCGCGAACATCTCGGCATAGGTCTGGCTGGCATGGCCGTGGTAGCAGTGGATGAAGACCGGGCGGTCCTTGGCTTGGCTCAGCAGCAAGCCTTCGTGGTTGCGGCCGTCAAGCCGCAAGCTGCCCAACAGGCGGCCTTGCGCGTGGTGGTGGGCCTGCCGGGCATCCAGCACCAGGGCCTGGGGATGCGCCTGCAGCCAAGCCAGGGCTTGTGGCGCGGCCAGGCGTTGAAAGCGACGTCGGCCGGTCATGTTTGTCAGCTTCGAGACAGCTTGGACCGCTCGGCCTGGCTGTAGTTGCTGAAATGCCCTTCCGCGGCCGCGCGCTGGCGGCCACTCTGAATGATGGCGGCACTGCGCCCTGGCGCCTGCGGTGCGCTGACGCACTTGGCCACGGCGGTGGAACCACATTGAGGGCAAGCAGGGATGGTTGTGCTGCGCACCAGCAGCTCGAAGCGCTTGTCGCAAGCAGGGCATTGGTAGTCGTAGAGCGGCATGGCGGGCTGGTCGGCAAAGCGACAGGGTTCAAGGATTGACAGCCTCGTTTGCAAGATCGATGCCTTGCCAAATGGCCGACAAACCCGACAAAAATCACAAGGCTTTGTCGCGCATCGCTCAGGCCATCCACGCCCACCATCAGCCGATTTATTCATACAAATCAACAACTTGATCAAAGCTGAACAGGTGGCACCCAAGTTGCATAGAGACCCTTGAGTCCAGCATTGAACGCACAGCCCAAGGAGCCCTTTCATGACCAAGTTGACCGTGCCGCCCAACCGCCCTGTGTACCTGGACTATGCCGCGACCACCCCCGTGGACCAGCGGGTGGCGGCCAAGATGATCCCCTACCTGTGTGAACGTTTTGGCAACCCGGCCAGCCGCTCCCACGCCTACGGTTGGGCCGCCGAAGAAGCCGTCGAGCTGGCCCGTGAACAAGTGGCCTTGCTCATTGGCGCCGACCCGCGCGAGCTGGTCTGGACCTCGGGTGCCACGGAGAGCAACAACCTGGCCATCAAGGGCGCCGCCCAGTTTCACCAGGCCAAGGGACGCCACCTGATCACTGTGGCCACCGAACACAAAGCCGTGCTGGACACCATGCGTGAGATGGAACGCGCGGGCTGGGAGGTCACCGTGCTGCCCGTGCTGGACACCGGCCTGGTCGACCTCGATCGGTTCAAGCAAGCCATCCGCCCCGACACCGTGCTGGCCTCCGTCATGTTCGTCAACAACGAAACCGGTGTCATCCAGGATGTGCAAGCCCTGGGCCAGATCTGCCGCAGCCAAGGCGTGCTCTTCCATGTGGATGCGGCGCAAGCCACCGGCAAGGTCCACATCGACCTGAGCACCATGCCCATCGACCTGATGTCCATGTCGGCCCACAAGACCTATGGCCCCAAGGGCATCGGCGCGCTCTATGTGCGGCGCAAACCCCGCGTGCGCATCGAAGCGCAAATGCATGGTGGTGGCCACGAGCGCGGCATGCGCTCTGGCACCTTGCCCACGCACCAGATCGTGGGCATGGGCGAAGCCTTTCACCTGGCAGCGCGCGAGATGGGCCCCGAGCTGGAACGCATCCGCAGCCTGCGCGACCACCTGTGGGCAGGCCTGTCACGCATCGACCATGTGCAGATCAATGGCGACTTCGAACGCCGCACGCCGCACCACCTCAACGTCAGCTTCAACTATGTCGAAGGCGAGTCGTTGCTGATGGGCATGAAAGACATCGCCGTGTCCTCGGGCTCGGCCTGCACCTCGGCCAGCCTGGAGCCCAGCTATGTGCTGCGCGCCATGGGCCGCACCGACGAGCTGGCCCACAGCTCGGTGCGCTTCACCATCGGCCGCTACACCACGCTGGACGAGATCGACTTCGTCATCGCACGCGTGTCCGACGTGGTGGCCAAGCTGCGCGACATGAGCCCGCTGTGTGACATGGTCCAGGCCGGCGTCGACCTCAACAGCATCCAGTGGGCAGCGCACTGATTGCCCCATCCCCAACCGCACCCGGAGAAACCACATGGCCTACAGCGACAAGGTGATTGAGCACTACGAAAACCCCCGCAACGTCGGTTCGTTCGCCGCCGACGAAGAAGGCGTGGCCACCGGCATGGTGGGCGCCCCGGCCTGCGGCGACGTGATGAAGCTTCAGATCAAGGTGAACCCCGTCACCGGCGTGATCGAAGACGCCCGCTTCAAGACCTATGGCTGCGGCTCGGCCATCGCGTCCAGCTCGCTGGTGACCGAGTGGGTGCGCGGCAAGACGCTGGACCAGGCCTTGTCCATCAAGAACACGGCCATTGCCGAAGAGCTGGCCTTGCCGCCCGTGAAGATCCATTGCTCCATCCTGGCCGAGGACGCCATCAAGGCGGCCGTGGCCGATTACCAGGCCAAGCGCGCCGTGTCTGACCAGCCCATCTGCCACCCCAACTGACCACCAACGCCAAGGAGTCTACAAATGGAAAACGCATTGATCGCCACCACCGTCGCCGACATGGCGCCCCCCGCACCCCTGAACTTCAGCACCGCTGCGGCCGCCAAGGTGAGCGAGCTGATCGTGGAAGAAGGCAACCCCAACCTGAAACTGCGCCTGTACGTCACCGGCGGCGGCTGCTCGGGCTTCTCGTACGGCTTCGCCTTTGACGACCAGCTCAGCGACGACGACACCCGCATCGACAAGGACGGCGTGTCGCTGGTGGTGGACGCCATGAGCCTGCAATACCTGATTGGCGCCGACATCGACTACGAAGACGGCCTGGAAGGCTCGCGCTTCGTGATCCACAACCCCAATGCGCAGACCACCTGCGGTTGCGGCAGTTCCTTCTCCATGTGAGGTGAGCCATGTCCATCACCATGACCGAGGCTGCGGCCCGACACGTGCAGAAGTCCTTGAGCAAGCGGGGCAAAGGCGTGGGCCTGCGCCTGGCGGTCAAGACCAGTGGTTGCTCGGGGCTGGCTTATGCCATCGAGTTCGCCGACGAGGCCTTGCCCGAAGACCTGTCCTTTGAAAGCCATGGCCTGCAATTGCTGGTGAACGCCAACAGCTTGCCTTTCCTGGAAGGCACGCAGCTGGACTTTGTGCGCGAAGGCCTCAACGAGGGCTTCAAGTTCAACAACCCGAACGCCAAGGCCGAATGCGGTTGCGGCGAAAGCTTCGCGGTCTGACCCATCATGGCACTGCTTCAAATCGCCGAACCCGGTCAAAGCGCCGCGCCGCACCAACACAAGCTGGCGGCCGGCATCGACCTGGGCACCACCAACTCCCTCATCGCCAGCGTGCAAAGTGCCCTGCCCCGCGCCCTGGCCGATGAGGCGGGCCGGGTGCTCTTGCCTTCGGTGGTGCGGTATGAAGCCGTGTTCCAGTCGCCCCCGGTGGTGGGCTTCGAAGCCCTGCATGCCCAGGCCCACGACCCGCTCAACACCATCGCTTCGGTCAAGCGCCTGATGGGGCGCGGCATGGCCGATGTGCTCAAGACGGGCGCACCGTCCTACCGCCTGATCGACGAGCCCGGCATGGTCAGCATCGACACCGCCGCCGGCACCAAAAGCCCGGTCGAGGTCTCGGCCGACATCCTGCGCGCCCTCAAGGCCCGCGCCGAGGCCTCACTGGGCGGTGACCTGACCGGCGTGGTCATCACCGTGCCCGCCTACTTTGACGACGCCCAGCGCCAGGCCACCAAGGACGCGGCCCGCCTGGCCGGCTTGCACGTGCTGCGCCTGCTCAATGAACCCACGGCCGCCGCCATTGCCTATGGTCTGGACAAGGCCGCCGAAGGTGTCTTCGCCGTCTACGACCTGGGCGGTGGCACTTTCGACATCTCGGTGCTGCGCCTCTCGCGCGGCGTGTTCGAGGTGCTGTCCACCGGCGGCAACTCGGCCCTGGGGGGCGATGACTTCGACCGCGCCCTGGCCCTGTGGCTGGTTGGTCAAGCCCAATTGGACTGGGCCGCGCTGAACGCCAGCGAGCAACAGCACTGGCTGACCTCGGCCCGCGCCGCCAAGGAGGCCTTGTCCACCTATGACGCGGTCGATGTGGCGGGCATCACCTTGACGCGCGAGGTGTTCGCGCAGTGCACAGCCGCGCTGGTCAAGCGAACCTTGATCGCCACCAAGCGCGCCTTGAAGGACGCCGAACTGGGCATTGACGCCATCGACGGCGTGGTGCTGGTGGGTGGCTCCACCCGCATGCCTGTTGTCCGCGAGGCCGTGGCCCAGTATTTTCAAAAGCCGCCCCTGACCGACCTGAACCCCGACGAGGTCGTGGCGCTGGGCGCCGCCATGCAAGCCGATGCCCTGGTGGGCAATGGCCAGGCCGATGGCCAATGGCTGTTGCTCGATGTCTCGCCCCTGTCGCTGGGCTTGGAAACCATGGGCGGCCTGGTGGAAAAAATCATTCCCCGCAACTCGACCCTGCCCACATCCCGAGCGCAAGACTTCACCACCTTCAAGGACGGCCAGACCGTGATGTCGGTGCATGTGTTGCAAGGCGAGCGTGAAGGCGTCAACGACTGCCGCTCGCTGGCCCGCTTCGAGTTGCGCGGCATCCCGCCCATGGTGGCCGGGGCCGCCCGCATCCGCGTGACCTTCCAGATCGATGCCGATGGCCTCCTGTCGGTGTCGGCCACCGAACTGAGCAGCGGCGTGCTGGCCGAGATCCAGATCAAGCCCTCGTATGGTTTGAGCGATGAACAGATTGCCGCCATGCTGGCCGACAGCGTGGGCCGGGCGCAAGCGGACATGAAGCTGCGCATGCTGCGCGAGGCCCAGATCGATGCCCGCCGCCTGCTGGACGCCACCGAGTCGGCCCTGGCCGAAGACGGCCCGGCCTTGCTGTCACCCGCCGAGCGCCAGCACATCCTCGAAGCCATGAACCTGGTGGCCGAGCAACTGGAAACCGAGGCCGCCACCGAGGCCGTGAAGGCCGCCTGCCAGGCCCTGAACGTGGCCACCGGTCCCTTTGCCGCTCGCCGCATGGACGCCAGCATCCGGCAGGCCCTGACCGGCCGCGTTCTCGATTCCATCACCTGATTTTTCAAGGTCACTGCCATGCCTCTGGTCACAGTCCTGCCCCACGCCGAGCTGTGCCCCCAAGGCACGCAGTTCGAGATCAAACCCGGACGCACGCTGTGCGAGGGCCTGCTCAAACACGGCGTGGCCATCGAGCATGCCTGCGACATGGTGGCGGCCTGCTCCACCTGCCATGTGCTGGTCCGCGCTGGCGCCGACACCTTGTCCGAACCCGACGACGAAGAGAACGACCAGATGGACAACGCTTGGGGCGTGGAGCCCTGCTCGCGCCTGGCTTGCTGCGTCAGGGTCAAGGACGGCGACCTCACCGTCGAGCTGCCCAAGCACAGCCGCAACCACGCCCGCGAACGCTGAAGCGAGTGTGTGAAATGGCGCAAACCCGACACGACATTCCAGGCGATTCAACGCGCCACGCCCCTTGAAGCCACTGGCACAGCGATTGCAATCAAGGCATCAGGCACACCCGCCCACACCCTTCGAGTCCACCCCCAATGCACAGCGCGATCATCAACGACACGACCTTGCGCGACGGCGAGCAGACCGCAGGTGTCGCCTTCACGCTGGTCGAGAAATGCGCCATCGCCCGGGCCTTGTCCAACGCCGGTGTGCCCGAGCTGGAAGTGGGCGTGCCAGCCATGGGCCAGGCCGAGATCGAATCCATCAACACCCTGGCGGCCATGGGCTTGAACAGCCGCCTGATGGTGTGGGGCCGCATGTGCGAGGCCGATGTGTTCTCGGCCCTGGCCTGCGATGTCGACATCGTCCACTTGTCCATCCCCGCCTCCGATGTGCACTTGCAGCACAAGCTCAAGCAAAGCCGTCTGTGGGCTTTGGAGCAGATTGATGAGTTCGTGAGCATGGTCCATGAAGCGGGCCACGAAGTGTCGGTAGGTTTTGAAGATGCCTCGCGCGCCGACCCCATCTACCTGGGCCAGATGGCCCGACTTGCCGAGCGTTGCGGGGCTCGGCGCATCCGCTTTGCCGACACCCTGGGCGTGCTCGATCCCTTCGCCACCTTCGACTCCATCGCCCTGCTGCGCCATGCGGTGGACATCGAGATCGAGATCCATGCCCACAACGACCTGGGCCTGGCCACCGCCAACACCCTGGCCGCACTGCGCGCTGGCGCCACGCACGCCAGCACCACGGTCAACGGCCTGGGCGAGCGGGCCGGCAACGCCGCGCTGGAAGAAGTGGTCATGAGCCTGCGCCACCTGCACGGCCTGGACTGCGGCGTGCGCACCACCGACCTGTACGGCATCTCGCAACTGGTGGCCAGCGCCTCGGGGCGGCCCGTGGCGGCCAACAAGAGCATCGTCGGCGAGGCCGTGTTCACGCACGAGTCCGGCATCCACGTGGACGGCCTGCTCAAGAACCCCAGCAACTACGAAGGATTCGACCCCGCCGAGCTGGGCCGCGAACGCCGCACCGTGCTGGGCAAGCACTCCGGCTCGCGCGCTGTGCGCGTGGCCTATCACGCCTTAGGCCTGCCCGTGGTCGATCCGCAGGTGCAGCCCCTGCTGGAGCGCATCCGCGCCCATGCCGTGCGGACCAAACGCGCGCCCACACCGGACGACCTGCAACGCTTTTTTCTGGAGGCCACGGCCTCCGAGGGGCAGCCCTCATGAAGCGCGATGACCCCGCCCTGCAGGCCATGGCCATGATGCACACCGACAGCCCAACCTCCTGGTGGTCGCTCCTGCGCGAGGACGTGAGCTGCGTGCTGGCCCGCGACCCGGCCGCCCGTTCGCGCTTCGAGGTGTGGACCATCTACCCCGGCGTGCAGGCCGTGGCGCTGCACCGCATGGCCCATGCCCTGTGGCGCCAAGGCTGGCGCTACCTGCCGCGCTGGATGTCCTTCGTGGCCCGCTGGTTCACCAACGTCGACATCCACCCCGGCGCGCGTATTGGCCGGCGCTTCTTCATCGACCATGGCGCGGGCGTTGTGATCGGCGAGACCGCCGAGGTTGGCGACGACGTCACGCTGTACCACGGCGTCACCCTGGGCGGCACCACCTGGAGCCCCGGCAAGCGCCACCCCACGTTGGACGACGGCGTGGTGGTGGGTGCGGGCGCCAAGATCCTGGGCCCGGTCACGCTGGGCGCGAGAGTGCGGGTGGCGGCCAACTCCGTCGTCATCGACAACGTGCCCGAGGGCGCCACCGTGGTGGGCATCCCGGGGCGGGTAGTCGTGCGCCGCCGCCGCACCGTGAACAGCCTGCCCGACGCCCTGCTGCTGGACCTGGACCACCACCTCATCCCTGATCCGGTGGGCAAAGCCATCGGCTCGCTGCTCGACCGCATTGGCAACCTGGAACAGGAAGTCAAGCGCCTTCAACACACCGAAGACACACCCACCGGAGCCCGATCATGACCGACACCCTCGCACTCCAGCTTCGCCAGCTTTCATCGGCCGAGGACTTCCTGCAGTTCTTTGGCGTGCCGCACGACCTGTCGGTGCTCAACGTCAGCCGCCTGCACATCCTCAAGCGCTTTTACCAGTACATCCGGCAAGAGCCCAAGCTGCCCGAGAACAACGAGCAAGCGCTCTACCAGTGCTACCGCACGCTGCTGGTCAAGGCCTATGAGGACTTCGTCAAGTCCACCCCCGCGCAAGAAAAAGTCTTCAAGGTGTTCCAGGACGTGGACGGCCACCAGCACGTGAGCCTGCAAAGCCTGAAGGCCTCGCTGCCCGCCCGGCCCCAGACCACCACGGCCTGACCGCAGCCCCCTCACAGGAGCCTCACCATGCACATCGTCGTCTGCATCAAGCAAGTGCCTGACTCGGCCCAGATCCGCGTCCACCCGGTCACCAACACCATCATGCGCCAGGGTGTGCCAGCCATCGTGAACCCGTACGACCTGTTCTCGCTGGAAGAGGCCTTGCGCTTGAAGGACCAGTTTGGCGGCCGCGTCACGGTGCTGTGCATGGGCCCGCCGCAGGCCGAAGAGGCCTTGCGCAAATGCGTGTCCTTCGGGGCCGACGATGCGGTGCTGGTCACCGACCGCGCCTTCGCGGGGGCCGACACCCTGGCCACTTCTTACGCGCTGGCCGCCGCCATCCGCAAGCTGTCCAGCGAACAGGCGGTGGACCTGGTCTTCACCGGCAAGCAGACCATCGATGGCGACACCGCCCAGGTCGGGCCCGGCATCGCCAAGCGCATGGGCCTGCAACTGCTGACCTACGTGTCCAGCATCCAGGAGACCAACCTGGACGACGGCACGATCACCGTCGAGCGCCGTGGCGAAGGCGGCGTGCAGGTGCTCAAGACCCAGCTGCCCGCGCTGATCACCATGCTGGAGAACACCAACGAGATGCGCTTCGCCAGCCTGCCCGCCATGATCCACGCCGCCAGCCACCCCGTGCGCAAGTGGAACAAGGAAGACGCCGGCATCGAAGACCTCACCAAGATCGGCTTGAAAGGCTCGCCCACCGTGGTCAGCAAGGTGTTCGGGCCCACCCCTCGGTCAGAGAAAGCCGAGATGGTGAACCTGGACACCACCACCCTGCGCGACATGACGCTCAACCTGCTGCAGTCCATCTTCACGCGCCACCCCACGCTCGAACAAGACCTGATCAACAAGGGAGTCACGCCATGAGCGACGCCGCCAAAGCCCCCCTCAAACCCGCTGGACGCGGCCGCAACCTGGAGCTGTCTGATGCGCTCAAGGCCTACAAGGGCGTGTGGGTCTTCATCGAGCACGAGCGTGGGCACGTGCACAGCGTGTCGTGGGAACTGCTGGGCGAAGGCCGCAAGCTGGCCGACCAGCTGGGCGTGACCCTGTCGGGCGTGCTGCTGGGCGGCGACGACGAGCCCCTGGACCAGTTCGCCCAAGAGGCCTTCAGCTTTGGTGCCGACCACGTCTACATCACCCGCGACCCTGTCCTCAAAGGCTACCGCAACGAGCCCTTCACCAAGGGCCTGACCGACCTGGTCAACAAGTACCAGCCCGAGATCGTGCTGCTGGGCGCCACATCACAAGGCCGTGACCTGGCGGGCTCCGTGGCCACCACCCTGCTCACCGGCCTGACCGCCGACTGCACCGAGCTGAACATCGACCCCGTGACCCGCGCCCTGGCCGCCACGCGCCCCACCTTTGGTGGCTCGCTGCTGTGCACGATCATGACCCTGGCCTACCGCCCGCAGATGGCCACCGTGCGCCCCCGCGTGATGGCCATGCCCAACGCCGACACCACGCGCACCGGCACCACCAGTGAAGACACGTTGGGCCTGATCGAGACCAACATCGTCACCAAGCTGTTGGACTTCATCCTGGACACCAACTCCAACAAGATCAACCTGCCCTATGCCGACGTGATCGTCAGCGGCGGCAAGGGCTTGAAGAACCCCGAGAACTTCAAGCTCGTGTTCGACCTGGCGCGGGTGCTGGGCGGCGAGGTGGGCGCCACCCGGCCCTGCGTGCAAGCAGGCTGGGTCGAGGCCGACCGCCAGGTGGGCCAGACCGGCAAGACCGTGCGGCCCAAGCTGTACATCGCCGCGGGCATCTCGGGCGCCATCCAGCACCGCGTGGGCATGGAGGCCTCGGACGTGATCGTGGCCATCAACACCGACCCCAATGCGCCCATCTTCGACTTTGCGCACTACGGCATCGTGGGCAACGCCCTGCAGGTGCTGCCCGCGCTGACCCAGGCCTTCCAGGCGCACCTGGGCCAACGCATCCGCAAAGTGGCCTGAACAAGCCACGCCCACCCAACCGCCCCGGAGCCTCACCATGAACGTGAACAAAACCTTTGACGCCATCGTCGTGGGCGCAGGCCCCTCGGGCAACGCCGCGGCCTACACCATGGCCAAGGCGGGCCTCAAGGTCCTGCAGATCGAACGCGGCGAATACCCCGGCTCCAAGAACGTGCAGGGCGCCATCCTGTACGCCGACGCGCTGGAACGCATCATCCCGGACTTCCGCGACGATGCCCCGCTGGAGCGCCACATCATCGAGCAGCGCATGTGGGTGCTGGACGACGACTCCTTCGTGGGCAGCCACTTCCGCAGCGAGAACTACAACAAGCCGCCCTACAACCGCTACACCATCATCCGCGCGCAGTTCGACAAGTGGTTCTCATCCAAGGTGCGCGAAGCGGGCGCCTTGCTGATCTGCGAAACCACCGTGCAGAACCTGATCATGGACGGCGACCAGGTGGTGGGCGTGCGCTGCGACCGCGAAGCGGGCGATGTGTTCGCCGACGTGGTCATCCTGGCCGATGGCGTGAACAGCACGCTGGCACGCAAGGCAGGCTTCCACCCCGAGATCAAGGCGGGCAACGTGGCCTTGGCCGTCAAAGAGATCCTGTTCATGCCCGAAGAGCTGATCCAGCAGCGCTTCAACATCAAGGGCGATGAAGGCGTGGTCATCGAGATGGTGGGCAAGATCACCGACGGCATGATGGGCACGGGCTTTCTGTACACCAACAAGGATTCGCTCACCATTGGCGTGGGCTGCATGCTGTCGGACTTCAAGAAGAACGAGCACAAGACCTCGCCCTACCAATTGCTGGAACACATGAAGCGCCACCCTTCGATCGCGCCGATGATCCAGGGCGGGGAGATGAAGGAGTACTGCGCCCACCTGATCCCCGAAGGCGGCTTCTTCGCCATCCCCAAGGTGTATGGCAACGGCTGGATGATCGTGGGCGACTCGGGCGGCTTTGTCAACGCCGTGCACCGCGAAGGCTCCAACCTGGCCATGACCACGGGCCGCCTGGCCGCCGAAACGGTGATCAACGCCAAGGCCACCAAGCAGCCCTTCACCCAGGCCACCTTGAAGGCCTATCAACGCGCGCTGGACGACAGCTTCGTGATGAAGGACCTGAAGAAGTACCGCGACATGCCCAAGGTCTTCCACGAGAACCCGCAGTTCTTCACCACCTACCCCGAGCTGATCAACCAGGCGGCCCGCACCATGGTGACGGTGGACAACGTGGACAAGAAGACCAAAGAGCGCCAGATCTTCTCCAGCTTCCGCCAGACCCGCTCCATCACCGGGCTGGTGGGCGATGCCTACAAGCTGTGGCGGGCCATCCGCTGAACCACACCACCCAGGAGCCACGCCATGCAACCCATCCAAGTCAATGTGGAAGAAAAGCTCTTCCAGAACCGCTACAAGGTCGACGCCGGCCGCCCCCACATCAAGATCAAGGATGCCGAGGTGTGCCGAACCGACTGCAAGGAACGTTCGTGCACCTATGTGTGCCCGGCCTCTTGCTACAAGGAGGAAGGCAATGGCGCCGTCACCCTGATCACCGATGGCTGCCTGGAGTGCGGCAGCTGCCGCATCATCTGCTCGGACTTCAGCAACGTGGACTGGGAGTACCCGCGCGGCGGCCACGGCATCCTGTTCAAGTTTGGCTGATCGGGCGCACCCACCATGGACGACATCCACGTTTTCCTGGCGCACGCCATCCTGCTGGAGTTCGAAGCGGCCCGCCGCTATGAGGACCTGAAGGCCACGATGGGCACGGCGGGCAACAAGGAGGCCGAGGCCTTCTTCGGCAAGATGGCCGAGTTCTCGCGCCTGCATTTGAAAGACGCCATGCGGCGCGGCGGCTTTCGGGACTTGCCCACGCTAGCCCCGGAAGAATGCCAGTGGCCCGAGGGCGTGAGCCCGGAGCAAGCCGCCTGGGCAGGCGTGGATGGCTTCATCGACGTGGCCACGGCCTACCGCCTGGCGCTGGATGGCGAAGAGCGCAGCCAGTTGTTTTACGCCGCCATTGCCTCGTCCACGCCAGACCCCGAAGTGCGCCGCATGGCCCGCGAGTTCGCCAAGGAAGAGAGCGAGCACGTGGCCGAGCTGGAGCGGATCATGGCCCGTTTGGCGGCCTGAGTGTCATCTTGATTTCCCCCTTTGGAGTTACCCCACCATGTCCCGCCCCGACCGCAGCGTTTTCGTGTGTTCACAGCAGCGCCCGCCCGGCCATCCCCGTGGCAGCTGCGCCTCGCAGGGCGGCCAGGCGGTGTTGCAGGCCTTCTGGAAAGAGGTGCAGGTGCGCAATGCCCACGAGCAGGTGGGCGTGACCTATTCAGGGTGCCTGGGGCCCTGCGATGGCGGGGTGAACGTGGTGGTGTTTCCCGAGAGCGTGCTGTACAGCCGCGTGAAGCCGGAAGACGTGCCCGAGATCTTTGAGAAGCACCTGCTGGGTGGCGAAGTGGTCAAACGCCTGGCCGCCTCGGCCGGGTCATGGTGAACATCTTCACCGGCGAGACCTCGGCCGAGTTGTTCGGCGGCGAGGTGCCGCCGCAGGTCAAGCACCTGGTGGAGGAAGCGCGCAAGGCAACCACGCCCGAGCGCGCGCTGGCCTTGTTGTGGACGGCCCAGGTGTGCGCGCCGGAGTGCCCTTCGCTGTACTACCTGCTGTACAAGCTGCATGCGCAGGGGGCCGATTTCGAGTCGGCCGAGCTGGCCGCCTTGAAGGGGCTGGACGTGGCGGCCGAGCAGGCGCATTTGCCGGAGGATTGGCGCCAGGTGACGGGTGAGATGGCGGACTTCATGGCGCCGGGGCCGGCGCGGTTCTGGTTGTTCACCTTGAAGGCTCTGGCGTTCATCAGGTTGCGTCGGCAGGATCTGGTGTCGGCGCAGTTGTATTTGGACAAGGTGCTGCAGTTGGATCCGCTGGGGGGGACGGGGGCGCTGGTGATTGAGGCGTTGATCAAGGGGGCGCGGGGGTGAGGGGCGAGGTGCATGCGCGCCGAGGGGTGAGTCAAAGTTGACCGCGTGGGGGCAATGCAAGGGGCTGATAGCGACCCAGAAGGGGGTGGGCGCGGCATTTTGCCGAATGACGGCCTAGCAGCGGGTGCGGCCCTTCAGCGGTCCAACCACGTCGGTCCGCTTTCCGGCCAGGTTCTGACGCTCACGACCGACTGCTCTACGGAAGTTCAACCGATGGGGCGCCGCCTGGCTTGCGAACTGGCGGTTCAGCGCCTTGGCTCAGTCGCAGATCTCGTAGGGGTCGTCCACAGGATGGCCGGCTAGAAGATTATGGATGTGGTCAGGCAGTCGTCGCCGAAGACGTTCTTAGCTGCCTGGTGAGGATGTCTCGGGCCACTCTCGTATTGGTCTGGTAGCAAATCTGCATGTAGGCTCCGCCACCGGGGACACAACGGGGATTAGGATTAATAGCTAGAACCCGGTTCGCCGCGTCGTTGCCTATGCTGTGTGAGGATGAGTGGTCTTGGCCGTATCGCTCGGCTGTAAAAGCCCATTTTCGTTCTCGTATGATTGTGGCCAGCTTAACAGTGCTTGCTGTTGTTGGGCACCTATTCCCTAGGGAGTCTTCTGCATGCGTCGGTTGCGAATACTGCATATCTCTGACCTACACGAACGCGCGGAGTTTTCCGGCATGCCTGCCAGCCGAGCGGACACGATCAAATGGGATCAACGACAGCGTGGGATTCTGCTTGGAGAAAGCTTCCGGAGTGCGCTGGCTGCGATTGCGGAAAATGGCATCGACCTAGTTTGCTTCACCGGTGATCTTGCCGATTGGGGGCAGTCGAGCGAGTACGAAAAAGCTACGCAGCGGATCGATGGAATTCTCAAGCTAGTGAGCGTTCCCCGCTCACGATTCTTTGCTGTCCCAGGCAACCACGACGTCCGGCGCGACATCAGCAAAGATGCTTGGTTGGCGATGCGCGTTTGGTTGGAGAAAACGCACGATGTGTCTAATCTTGGTCGATGGGTGATGGGCCCTAAAGGGCCCCCATACGGAACACACCAGGACTGGATTCCCGAAGTGATGCGCCGTACGGAATCGTTTTGGACGTGGTTGGCACAGTTCCGTGGAGACGACCTGCGTGCCATATCGAACGAGAAGTTGGGTTATCGCTTTGAAATAGCAGCCGGTACGCTAGAGGGAGTCGATAAGCACATTCATATCGTAGGGCTCGACTCGGCATGGTTATGCGGGGCTGAGGTTGAGCACGAGAATGTCGTTCTCAAAGACCAAGGAAGCATCATTGTCACGAACGAGCAGGTCGATGCCCACACGCGAGATGGTGAGCATGTTCTTGATGGTTATCGAATAGCGTTAGTGCACCATCCCTTAGAGCACTTGGCCGACAACATTGCGATACGCCAGTCGCTGGGAGATAACGGGGTAGATATTCTGCTTCACGGTCATCAGCACATGCCAACATCTCTCCAAATTCGGGAGCCGGGATCAAACTTAAGAATTTTGGCTGCTGGTTGTTTGGTCGAAGGCGATCTGGGGAGAGAGTGGCCCAACGGCTTTCAAGTTCTCGATATTGATCCTTTGACGCGGTCAGGAAGCATCATGTTCCAGAAATGGTCCTCGACAGGGCGATTTTGGGCGAAGGGTAGCGATATTTATCGAGAGGCGCCAGATGGGGTCCTGGCCTTTGATGATGGGCAAACTTCGTCGAATCCGACCATCCTGAAAGCAGAAAAGCGGGTGCCATCAGAAAGGTTCAGCGCCCTTGCAGTCGAGCATGGTGCCAACAAGATCGTGCATCTTGCATTTTCGACGTATGGATATGCCGCTGTTGGAGACTCTTCTGTGTCGGTTTGTGGTTCGTTATGCCTGACAACGGACGATCCCGATCGACTTGTGCGGGTGCTTGGGCAGATGCGCTCCGAGATCGCTGCCGCTCCTTTGGTACCAGCGGCAATTAAGGAGCAATTGTCGAAGGCAACGTTCAGCGAGATTTTTGAAATGCCGGTCGCCAGAGTGGCAGCGTTGCGCCTACTTGAGACCATGTCTTTCTCAGCATATTTTTACTATTGTTGCAAAAGTGACTTTGACGCCATGTCTGCTGAAACGCGCAGAGAGTCCATGCTTATAACCCCCCTGGTTCACAGACTTTCCACGCGGAACCTGGAAATTCGGGGAGTCAATAGCCGGGTTCCTGAGCTTGCCGATATATTGGCGACTGCTCGCCAGAGGATCGTCGAACTTTACGATCGAGAACCTATTTTGTCGGCAAAGGAAGCATCGAAGTACGCATCGCTTGAGGAGTTGGCATCATTTGTGGTCTCCAGCGCTTGCAACCATCTTTCAAGTTCTGGAAATGCGGGTGTGGCTGAGATCTTCGAGAGCTTACGCACGCGAATCCGCTACGCTGAAGATGTCTCCAGTGGCGAGCAACATCTCAGGGATTCCAATCCTTTACCTTGATCCGTTCTTTTCGCTTTGCTTGTTGCTCCTCCCACGCTGTTTGATAGACCTGTTGCCATTGGTTGACCAACGTAGGTTCGATCGATTTAGCGTAGTTGAGAATCCCCCACAGCCAAGTGATTTCCGGGTGGCTTTTGTATCCCTGTTTGACCCAGTTGTTGTGATCGTCCAGGCCATGTTTCTTAATGAAATACATGACCAGACGTAGCTGATGCTTTAGGCGCTTTGGCAGGCGCGGGGCGGTAGTGTCCGCCACTGAAAGTCCAGTGACAAATTGCACTCGACCACGATGTTGGCGAAAGCACCGCCCATCTCGTAGTTCGAAGCTTCGGTTTTTAAGGATTGTGCGCACTGAGTCATCAGACGGGACAGAATCTCCCGAGAATGTAATGTCATCGGCGTAGCGCGTGTAATTCGAGTTAGTTGCACCAGCGAGGCGAAGAAATGCCTGGTCCATATCAAAACATACCAGGTTCGCGATCATGGGGCTGCAGCGGGTGCCCTGTCTCAACAGTCCATCAATCGTGCACAGCTTAGCAAGCACCTCCGCCATAGGGGCCAACACCCCGTGTTCAACAAAGGCAGCTTGGACCTGATCTACCGTGATCGCATCGAAGAAACTTTTAATGTCGGCATGTAAAAGTACCTTGGCACCAAGGTGTTGCTTTGCATTGCTCAGCGTGGAGCGTCCTTTTACAAAGCCTTGTACATGCCATCCAAAATTTGCGCTATTGGCAACCACCATCGATAGGCCGCGGTGCAACTGTTTCAACCGCTGTTCGTGAGCTGCAAAGACAATGCGAAACTCATTGGAGCGTCGCTTTCCCTTTTTACTGAGCTTTAGTGCCTCGTAGTAGGTGCTTTGCTCGGGGCTCTCCGCGTATTCAGTAATGAAGTCGGCTTCGACGCCACAAGCCCGGGCGACATCGTCGATGGTCTTCAGTTCACGCAGCTTTGATATCGTCATAGAAGGTGGCAACGACGGATGGAATATGCGAGGTCTTAATGCTCGGGCCCGAACTCGAGCCCACGGAAGTCTTCCGAGACAGATCATCACGCCGTTGCCGTCAATAGCCTAGCAGAGTTTCGCCCAAAGATCGTTAGCGGCGATTACCACCGGGCGAAAGTCTCTTGGGATTTTCCGTCTTTGCTGAGCCGGGGAAAAGAGCGTATGGCAGGTGACGAAAGCCATGAATGGCGATAGCACAAGATAATGGAGCTGGTCAAGTGCGCGGAAGACTCGCGACCCAGGTCAAAGGGAGGGTAGCTTTGGGCAATGCAGAAAATGTGTCGATGCCGGAGTGGGCGTCCATTTCGCCGGTGCCTGGTGCGTGCGGCACCCACGCTGTTGATGATCCTGAGATCGCTGAAGTTCTCGACAAAGAGACAGGCGAGTTTGTTGGCCATCAAGAGTTGATTGGCGACGAGTACGAGCGTGCAATTCAGCTGCGGCTAGTGGTCGGGCTTGGACGACTGACTCGTGTTTAGTCGCCGAACCAGAGCCCCTCAACGTCCGGTCTCGGCGGGTGCTGTCATCCAACTGCCTATTCTGACTGTCAGCAACCAGCCTAAAGCAATCACCCGAACCCGCGCGTTGAGCAGCTCCTGGCCGACAACCACCATTCAAAGCTACCAATACGCCCTGTTGAAGGTGCTGGGCAACGGTTCTGGCCTGAACACCCTCCGCCGCGACATGGCCGTCCGCTTCACGCGCAAGGCGCGCGCCGCTCAAAGCCCGGCGCCCGCCGCTTAATTCCCGGCCCGCAAGGCACCCAAGCCCCATTCGCGGGGCTTTTTTCCTGGGCCTTTGGGTGTGCGGGCCTTGCGCGCAAGGCTTTTCTCCTTGCGCGCAAGGCTCGGGCACCCGGCGCTTGGGGTTCAAAGGCTTGCGCAGCAAGGCTCAAAGAGCCGCCGTTGGGGATACGGAGCCTTGCGCGCAAGGCTCAAAGCCCGGCGCTTGGGCATGGTGAACCCCAAACGCAAGGCACTTCAGCCTTGCACTTTGCCCATCTGAGGCCCAAGCGCCGGGCTTTTTGCCTGGCGGCCCGGGTTCAGAACTCGGCCGCCCACGCCAACCGCCTTGCGCGGCGCGCCTTGTTGTTCGCCAAAATGCCCATGGCTGTCGATTTCGGGCAAGCTGGTTCGTCGTCATCATGTCGGGCCGCTTGGCCCCCAACCCCTGTCAAGGAGAACAACGATGCGTGTCATGGTGATGGTGAAGGCCACGGGCCAATCAGAGGCGGGCGAAATGCCCAGCACGGAGCTGATGGCGGCCATGGGCCAATTCAATGAAGAGCTCGTCAAAGCCGGCATCCTGCTGGCGGGCGAAGGTTTGCACCCCAGTGCCAAAGGCAAGCGGGTGCTGTTTTCCGGCACCCAGCGCACGGTGAGCGATGGCCCATTCGCCGAAACCAAGGAGCTGGTCGCCGGATTCTGGCTGTGGCAGGTCAAGTCCATGGACGAGGCCGTTGAGTGGGTCAAACGCTGCCCCAATCCCATGAATGACGATTCCGAGATCGAGATCCGCCCGCTGTTCGAAGCCGCCGATTTCGGCGAGGTGTTCACCCCTGAGTTGCAAGCCCAGGAGGAACGCCTGCGGGCCGAGATCGACAAAAGCGCGGCAGACCGCCAGAAAGGAAGCGCCCCATGAGCCTGAGCCTCTATGCCCACCCTTTCTCGTCCTACTGCCAGAAGGTGCTGACCGCCCTCTACGAGAACGCAACGCCCCACACCATCCGACTGCTCGACGGCAGCGGCACCGCGGGCCAAGAATTCGCGACCTTGTGGCCCATCAAGCGCATGCCCTTGCTGGTCGATGGCGAGCGCACCGTCGCAGAGGCCAGCATCATCATCGAACACCTGGGCCTGCACCACCCCGGCCCGGTGCGCCTGATCCCGCAGGATGCCGATGCGGCCCTCGACGTGCGCTTCATGGACCGCTTTTTCGACAACTACGTGATGACGCCCATGCAGCGCATCGTGGGCGACTACCTGCGCCCCGCCGATCAGCGCGATCCGCGCACCGTGAGTGATGCCCAGGCCTTGCTGAACGACGCCTACCAATGGCTGAACCAGCGCATGGCCGACCGCGAATGGGCCTGCGCCACGGGCTTCAGCCTGGCCGACTGCGCGGCGGCGCCCTCTTTGTTCTACGCCGACTGGGTGCACCCCATCGACCACGGGCTGGGTCATGCGAGGGCCTACCGCCAGCGCTTGCTGGCCCGCCCATCGTTCGCCCGCGCGGTGGACGAGGCCCGGCCTTTCCGCAAGTTCTTCCCGCCCGGCGCGCCCGATCGCGATTGACGCAGCGAGCATGGGGGCATTGCCCTGTCGGTACGATCCCGGCATGAACACCCTCAAGATCGATTTTGTGTCCGACATCTCCTGCCCCTGGTGCGCCATCGGGCTGTCGGCCCTGGAACAGGCCCTGGAGCACCTTCAAGGTGAAGTCTCGGCCAGCCTGCGGTTTCAGCCTTTCGAGTTGAACCCGCAGATGCCGCCCGGCGGTCAAGACATCGGCGAGCACCTGACGCAGAAGTACGGCTCGTCGCCCGAGCAGCAGGCCGAGATCCGCGAGAGGATTCGCCAGCGCGGGGCCGAGGTGGGTTTCGAGTTCAGCCCCGCCGGGCGTGGCCGCATCTACAACACCTTCAACGCGCACCGCCTGCTGCATTGGGCCGGCGAGGAACATCCCGATCGGCAACTGGCCCTGAAGAAGTCGCTGCTGCAAGCCTGCCACCGCGACCGCCAGAGCATGGACTCGCCCGAGGTGCTGCTGGCCTCAGTCCGCGAGGCGGGGCTGGACGAGGCACGCGCACAGGCCATCCTGAAAAGCGGCGAGTTCACCGACCAGGTCCGGGCGCAAGAAGCGCTCTACACCAACAGCGGCGTCCACTCGGTGCCTGCGGTGATCATCAATGACCAGCACCTGATCTCGGGCGGGCAGCCGGTCGCCGTGTTCGAGAACGCCTTGCGCCAGATCGCGGCGCAGTTGCAGTAGCCCCGCCTCCTTAACGCATCAGCGCCGCGCCCTTGATCTGCGCGAACACCGCCTGGCCCGGCACCAGGTTCAAGGCATCGCGCGAGCGGCGCGTGATGCGGGCCAATAACACAGGCGCTTGCTGGGCACCACTGGCATCGGGCGCCTGAAGGCGAAGCTGCAAGGTCACCGTGTCGGGGCCGTCGTCGCGCAGGGCCTCGATGTGGGCGGGCAGGATGTTGACGATGCTGCTGTCGGCGCGGTGGCTCAGCGCCACACTCACATCTCGGGCCAGCACGCGCACACGCACGGCTTGCCCCACAGGCGCCTGGTGCAGGCCCACCCACAGCGGCAGGCCGCTCACCTCGATGCGGC
Organism: Aquabacterium sp. CECT 9606; assembly: GCF_918741295.1. Taxonomy (GTDB): domain Bacteria; phylum Pseudomonadota; class Gammaproteobacteria; order Burkholderiales; family Burkholderiaceae_C; genus Aquabacterium. The sequence goes on along the minus strand of NZ_CAKKNB010000001.1, from coordinate 1,564,241 downwards.
TTTGTCCGTAGCGGGCATCGTGCTCGGCCACCCTGCCTGGCAGCATGACGCTGGCTTCATCCAATTGGCTCAGGGGCAGGTCCAGCCTGGGCAGCAAATCGCTGGCGGCACCGCTGGCCACCACCCGCCCGGCGGACATCAGCACCAGGTGGTCGGCCAGCCGCACGGCCTCTTCCAGGGCATGGGTCACGTAGACCAGGGGCACGCCAGACTGCTGGTTCAATCGTTCCAGGAAGGGCAGCACCTCGGCCTTGCGTTGAGCATCGAGCGCTGACAGGGGTTCGTCCATCAGCAACACACGCGGGCTGGTCAGCAGCGCCCGTGCGATGGCCACGCGCTGGCGCTCGCCACCAGACAGGCGATCGGGACGACGCTCCAGCAGGTGGGCAATGCCGAGCAGCTCCACGGCTTCGTCCATGCTCACCCTTCGATCGGCCTTAGCCGTGCGCTGCAGGCCATAGTGCAAGTTGCCCTTGACCGTGAGGTGTGCGAACAGGCTGGCCTCTTGAAAAACGTAGCCAATGGGCCGCTGGTGGGTGGGCAGAAACTGGTGCTCGTTTTGCCAGACCTGGCCGTTCACCTGCACCGAGCCTTGGGCACGCTCCAGCCCGGCCAGGGCGCGCAGCACGGTGGTCTTGCCGCAGCCCGAGGGGCCCAGCAACACACTCACGCCCTGCCCTGGCAATTGGAGCGACACATCCAGCGCAAAGCCACCGGGATAGGACAAGACCAGCTTGGCCAGGATGTCAGACATGCCCCGCCCCTTGGCTGCGCAAGGCCCGCCCGTTCAAGAAGTACAGCAGGAACATCACCGCAAAACCAAAGCCGGCCAGGCCCGCCGCCAACAGGTGCGCCCGGCCGTAGTCCATGGCCTCAACGTGCCCGTACAAGGCCACCGACAGCACGCGCGTGGCCCCGGGGATGTTGCCGCCGATCATCAGCACCACGCCGAACTCGCCCACGGTGTGGGCAAAGCCCAGCACGGCGGCGGTCAGGAAACCAGGGCGGGCCAGGGGCAAAGCCACGGTCACAAAGCGGTCCCAAGGGCTGGCGCGCAAGGTGGCGGCCACTTCCAGCGGACGCGTGCCCAGGGCTTCAAAAGCCTGGTGCAGCGGCTGAACGACGAAGGGCAGCGAATGCAGGATGGAGGCCACCACCAGCCCCCAGAAGGTGAAGGGCAACAGGCCCCAACCCAGCATGCTGGTGAAGCGGCCCACCGGCCCTTCGGGTCCCATCAACATCAAAAGGTAAAAGCCGATGACGGTGGGCGGCAGCACCAGGGGCAAGGCCACCACCGCCGCCACCGCACCCTTGAGCCGCGACCGCGTGCGGGCCAGCCACCACGCGATGGGCGTGCCCAGCACCAGCAGCAGCGCGGTGGTCACGCTGGCCAGCTCGGCGGTCAGCCTCAGGGCTTGCAGGTCATCGGCGTCCAGCATCACAGCCCGTAGCCGTAGGCCTTGATCACGGCCTGGGCCTTGTCACCGCGCAGGTACTTCATCAGGGCGGCGGCGGCCGGGTTGCCCTCGCCTTTCTTCAGCACGGTGGCGTCTTGCAGGATGGGGGTGTACAGCTTGGCCGGCACCACCCACCACGAGCCCATGGCGGGCTTGCCGGGCGCGGCCACTTGGGACAAGGCCACAAAGCCCAGCTCCGCATTGCCGGTGGCGATGAACTGCTGTGTCTGGGCAATGTTGTCGCCCTGCACGAACTTAGGCAGCAGGCTGTCGTGCAGGCCCAAGGCCTTCAAGGCTTGCTCGGCCGCGGCACCGTAGGGGGCCAGCTTGGGGTTGGCCAGCGCCAGGTGGTTGAAGGCGCCTTTGCTCAAGACCTGGCCCTGGTTATCCACGAAGCCCGGCTTGGCACTCCACAGCACCAGCGTGCCCTTGGCGTAGGTGAAGCGCTGGCCCTTGACGGCCAAGCCTTCGTCTTCCAGCTTCTTGGGGGTGTCGTCGTCGGCGGCCAGCAGCACTTCGAACGGCGCGCCCGACTTGATCTGCGTGTAGAACTTGCCCGTGGACCCGGTGATGGCGACTGCGGTGTGGCCGGTGTCGGCCGCGAAGTCAGCGGCGATTTTCTGAAAGGGCCCGGCAAAGTTGGCGGCCACGGCCACCTGCACCTGATCGGCCTGCGCCGACCAGGCCATGAGGGACAGCACGCCCGCCAAAACCAGCCTGTTCATCACCCGCTCCTGAAACCTGGGCCTCCATGATGACCCATGAATGGGGTCAAACGCTGGCCGCAGCGTGCGTGTAGCACTTCTTCGGACAGATCTTGGAGCAGGCCGTGCAACCAATGCACAGCTCCTGGTGCGCGATGGTCATGACCTTCTTTTCGTATTCTTCTTCGTCGTCATCGTCGTCGGAGGCTATGGCAACGCGCTGGCCCTGGTCGTCCAGCCCCACCAGCTCCAGCACGCCACGCGGGCACACCTTGAAGCAGCGGCCGCAGCCAATGCAGGTGGCCTCGTTGATCTGCTGAACAAACTTGGGCTCCCAGGTTTCACCGCTGGGCATGGTGATGGAAAAGGTGCTCATGGCGTACTCGCGGCGGCAGCGGCCTTGCGGGCCTCGGTCAGGGCAGCGTGGGCATCGTGGCAACGCTGGGCCACGCTCAGGATGTTCTCCCAGTTGGTGGGCAAGTCTTCGGACAGGTCGTGCAGGTCCATCTTGGCCTGCGTGGCCTGGGCGTTCAGCTTCTTGATCCTGAGCTTGAGTTCATCGGCGTCCATGCGGGTCTCCTTGGCGGTCAGGCGCCGTAGTTGGCCACCTCGGGGTACTGGCGCACCATGGCGATCCCCTCGGACAGGAACTTGTTGCCCTGCTCGGCCAGCTTGGCCAATGAGGCGAAGCCGAAGCGGTGCACGTCGCGCAACTGTTTGTTGAAGACGACCAGGCGGCCAGCCAGCAGCACCAGGCGGCCGAAGCCCTCGTGGCTCATCTTCATCATGGGGCTGACCATGTTGCCCGTCTCGCGCTCGATGGCCACGCCCACGGCGTTGTAGAACAACTCCATGCGCCACAGGATCTCGGGGTCCGGGTCGCCAATGATGGGCAACTCGCGGCGCTGCTCGGCGCTCAGGATGTAGGGGCCCAGCAAGGCCAGGTCCGACTTGCCCTCCCAGGCGCCGTGGGTGTCTTGCGCGCGCAGCACCTTGATGAGTTCACTCACGAAGGGCGTGGCCATGAGGGCCTCGTCCGATGGCGTGGTGGGCGCGTCCAGTGTGGCTTCAGCCATGGTTGACCTCGTCTTCGTCTTCAAAGTTGGGGGTGGCTGCCTCAGTGCCCTTTTGCAGGGCCTTGCGCAGCCAGGGGGGCGGCGTGCCCTTGAGCACGTCTTGCAGTTTTTCAAGGATGTCCAGGATGGGCTCGGGCTGGGGCACCTTGATCGGGTGGATCTTGGTGGCCACCACGCGGGCTGCGGCCGAGCCGCCAATGGCCGCCACGTACAAGATGGCGCAGTCCTTGATGGCTTCCAGCTTGGGGGCCAGCTTGTCTTCGTCACCGTCTTCTTCCAGCTTCCCGCCGAACTCGAAGTTCTCGACGAAGCTGTAGCCCGCCGGTGTCACGTCGTAGACCAGGATGTTTTTGGCCCAGCCAAAGTGCGCGTCCACGCGCTGCTTGTCCTGGGTGCTGAAGGCAATTTTCATGGTTCGACTCCGTCAAGGGTCAGGGGCGAGGTCAGCTCGGTCTCGGCCACGATGGGCCGGGCCACGCGCTGGGCGATGTCCGGCAAGGGCCAGCTGCCCTCGTCGGCGTGCGGGATGTGGGCCATCATCAAATTGGCCAACTCGAAGATGAACTGGCGCGTGCCTCGGTAGCCCACCATCACGCGGTGGGCGTTGCCGATGCGGTCAAAGATCGGAAAGCCCAGGCGCAGGAAGGGCTTGTTCAGCCGCTCGGCGGCCTGGCGCCCGTGGGAGTGCGTGATCAGCAGATCGCACTCGGCGGCGCCTTTTTCCAAGTCTTCCAGGTCGCCCAGCAAGGCGGTTTCGGCCGGCAGTTGCGCCAGCACGGCCGAGTGCGTAGTGGTGACGCAGCAGGTGAGCTGCGCGCCCATCTCATTCAGCAGCGACCCGGCGGCGAACATCAGGTCGGGCTCGGCCCCGATGGCCACCTTGACGCCGCCCAGGTAGAAGTGGCCATCCAGCATGGCATCGAGCAACTGGCTGCGCTGGCGGCGGTACTTGGCGGGCACGGGCTGGCCGCTCAACTCTGACAGCAGCATCAAGAAGCGGTCATTGCACTCCAGGCCAGTGAGCCGATCGAACAGGTGGTAGGGCGTGCCGGTGAGCGTCTCCAGCGCCGTGGCCGCGTCGCGCATCTGCTCGCCAATGGCCAACGTGGCGACCGACGTGGCCAGGCTGCGAATCTCGTCCAGCGTGGTGCCGCCCAGGGTGGTGCCGCGCCAGTCGGCTGGGATGTGCCCATCCAGCGAGCCGGACACATCGGGCAAGGTGATCAAGCTCAGGCCAAAGGCCTGGATGACCTCTTTCAGCTCGTCCAGATCGCCCGGCGTGAGGTGGCTGCCAGGCAGCAAGTTGACCTGTTTGGCCACGCGCTCTTGACCGATGAAAGCCTGTTCGCCGGTGACCGGGGCCACCACGCTTTGGATGATGCCGGTCACGGCGTGGCGCCAGCCGTCTTCAAAGGCGCCCACATAGTCGGGCGTGGACACGTAGACCAGGGCCGTGTCCTGCAATTCAGGTTTGCGTTGCAGGGCCGTGGCCAGGTAGCCGTCCACGTCATCGCCCTTGGTCTCGGTCAGGCCGGTGGAGCAGATGGCGATGATGGCGGGCGCGGCGCGCTTGCGGATGTTGAGCAGCGCGGCCTCGATGTTCTCGTAGCCACCCATGATGGTGGTGACTTCGTTCATGGCCGTGGTCTGCAGGGGGATCGCCTCTTTGAAGTGGCGCACCAGCAGCACCAGGCCAAACGAGGTGCAGCCTTGGGAGCCGTGCATCACGGGCATGCAGTTGTCCAGGCCCATGAAGGCGTAGCTGGCGCCCAAGGGCTGGCTCATCTTCAAGGGGTTGACCGTGCAGGCCTTTTTGGATTCGAGGGTCTTGGCCATGGCGGGCTCCTTCAGACGGCCAGCAGGCCAGCGTCGGCTTCGTCCCACGGGGCGGGGATGCGGACCTGCTGCCACACGGGGTTGTAGAGCGCCTTGTCGATCTCTTCCACCAGCTCGACCATGCCTTCGTAACCGGCGTAGGCGTGGTGGCGTTCCTGGTTGATGTCCAGCCAGGGCATGCGCGCCTTCAGGGCGATGAACTGCGAACGGCCCCCTGACAGCATGATGTCGGCGCGCGCATCGCGCAGCATGTTGTACATCTCGCGCGGGGTCATGTCGTCGATCATGTGGGCGTCGTCACCCATGATCTCCTTGATCTTTTCCTTGTCTTCCTTGGTGGACTTCTTGACCGAGGTGCCCACGATCTCCATGCCCACCTCTTGCAAGGCGGACACCACCGACCAGCTCTTGACGCCACCCGTGATCAGCAGCACGCGCTTGCCCTTCAGGCGTGCCTTGTAGGATTCCAGCCGCTTCCAGGCACGGGCCTCTTCGACTTCAATGAGGCGCTCGGTGCGGTCGATCAGGTCGGCCCCGGCGCCGCGCTGCACCAGCAGGCGCGCGATCTGGCGCAGGGTGTCGCTGGTGTCGCCAATGCCGTAGAACGAGCCTTCGAAGTAAGGGATGTCCCACTTCTGCTGCATGCGCGTGGCGATGTTGATCATCGACTTGGAGCACACCATCATGTTGACCTTGGCGCGGTGGCTGCTGGCCACCTCGTGGTAGCGGCCATCGCCCGAGATGCACGACAGGATGCGCACGCCCAGGGCATCCAGCAAAGGCTTGACCTGCCACAACTCGCCCGAGAGGTTGTACTCGCCGATGATGTTGATGTCGTAAGGCGTGGTGAAGGCGGGCTCTTCGGTGCCGATGACGTAATCCAGGATGGACTCGCCGCCCAGCTTGTTGCCCAGGTTCTTTGGGCCTGCAAAACCGGGGCTGTTGACGGGGATCACGGGCTTGCCGAACTTCTCGCTGGCACGTTTGCACACGGCTTCGATGTCGTCGCCGATCAGCGCGGTCACGCAGGTCTGGTAAACGAACACGGCCGGTGGGTCGTACTTCTCGATGATCTCGCGCACGGACTTGAACAGGCGCTTTTCGCCGCCATAGATCACGTCCAGCTCGTTGATGTCGGTGGTGAAGCCGGTGCGGTACAGCTGCGAGCCGGACGAGGCGCTGTGCCGGTTGTCCCAGGAGTTGCCTTCGCAGGCGATGGGGCCGTGCACCAGGTGGGCCACGTCGACGATGGGCTGCAGGGCGATCTTGGCGCCGTCAAAGGCGCAGCCGCCAGCGGCCGCGCCGGGCGAGAGTTGCTTGGTGCAGCCCTTCTTGCGCTCTTTCTCGCTTTTGCCAACGTTCTTGTCGCAGCCCGGTTCGTCAAAAACTTCGGCGATTTTTTGTTTGAGCGATGCAGACATGGTCAACTCCAGATGCGACGCTTCACACGTCTTCGGCCAGCACTTCCAGGGACAACAACTGTTCTCTCAAGGCGTGGCGCGCACGCCAACCGCCCAAGGCCTCGAACAAGGGCTCCTGCCCTTCGATGGCGGCAATCGCCTGCTGGTCGGTCCAGTAGACGCGGCGGATGCCGGTGCGCTGGTCCAGGGCGGCCAGGCAAGCCTGCTCTACCTTGATCTGATCAGGCTGGTACATGCCCGCGCCCAACAGGTGGTCGGCGCGGAACAAGGTGGTGTCCCAGCCGTGTTGATCGCCCAGCGCGGCAATCGCGGGAAAGGCTTGCCGGGCGGCTTCGTCCAGGGGTCGGTCACGCACCAGGTCCATCAACTCGCGCGGTGAGATCTCGTCAAACACTTCCCATGGCTGCAAAGGGTCCTGGGCCTGCACCTTGCGCAGCAGGTCGTGCCCGTCAAAGGCAAACCAGGCCTGGGCATCCTGGGGTCCGTGGATCTCAAGCACGTAGATCATGGCCGCCCCTTCATTCCACGCCTTCGGCCTGCGCCTTGGCCCAGATCACCTTGCGAAAGCGCTCGGCAATGGCGACCGGGTCGTTGACGAAAGCGCGCCTGGTCGTGTCCATGGCCCCTTGCGCGATCGCGGCTTCGTCATGGCGCAAAGGCACACGGCCCGCCATGTGGGTCGCGCCTGGAACCGCTTTCTGGATGGCCTGGCGGTTGGGGTGCTCGATCAAAGGCACCAGGGTGTCGGCTTCGGGCTGTCCGCCCAGGCAGAGCTGGCCATCGATCACCTCGACCAGGCGACCGTCCTGGGTGGTTTTGACATAGGTGGTGGCAGCCATGATCAGAAACTCACCACGATGTCTTCATTGCGGACGATGAACTGGCAGGCCAAGCGCCATGGCGGCGGCATGTCCTTGGTCTCGGCGTCCTCAATCTGCTGGGCCGTGATCTTGCCGGCCAGCTTGAGCACCGTCTTCTCTTTCTGGGTCAAGGCGACGCCGTAAGGCGCATTGCCCGACAGCACGCTGACCTGCACCTGGCAGGAACCGCATTCGCCGTTTTCGCACTCGAACTCGACAGGCACCTTGTTCGCCTTGGCCAGGGCCAGCAAGGTGCTGGTGTCGCCGGCAATGGCATACACCGTCAGGTCCTTCTTCATGCTCGGGGAAGTGAAGGTCACGTTGGCCATGGTGATCTCGCAAATTGCAGTTTGGACAATCCTCCGGTGGTCGGGCCAGGCCCCACCACCGGAGGCCTCACATCAGCGGATGATGTCGTACGAGTAGTCGGTCTTGCCGGGCACGATGGTGTTGGCATCGAGCGCCTCGAAGTACTCGTCCAGCAGCGTGATCAGCACGCGCATCGCGCCGTCGTAACCCCAGATGGGGTAGCGGTGGTAGTGGTGACGGTCAAAGATCGGGAACACCATGCGGATCAGGGGCACGTTGGTGTCGCGCTCCAGGTACTTGCCGTAGGTGTTGCCAATCAGGAAGTCCACCGGCTCGGTGTGCAGCAAGGAGCGCAGGTGCCACAGGTCGCGCTTGGGGTAGACCTTGCAACCCTTGCCATAAGGCGACGAGTCGAACAAGGCCTGCACCTTGGCGGCCCAGTCTTCCGTGCCATTGGTGGCCAGCACGTGGGCGGGCTCGGCGCCCAACTCCAGCAGGAACTGCGTCATGCCCAGCATCTGGTCAGGGTCGCCATACATGGCATAGCGCTTGCCGTGCAGGTGAGCCTGGCTGTCGGCCATGGCGTCGACCAGTTGACCACGCTCCAGCTCCAGCTCGGCCGGGATTGGCTTGCCGGTGACCTTGGACAAGGCCATCAGGAACTGGTCGGTGCCCGCGACGCCGATGGGGCTGTTCAGCACCACCACCTCGTGGCCCTTGGTCTTGAGGTACTTGATGGTCTTTTCACAGCAGAACTCCTGGAAGACGATGGTGGCCTTGGCATGCAGGCCACGGATCACGTCTTCCTTGGTGGTGCCGCCTTCGTACATGCGGAACTCGCCGTCGGTCGGGGTGTTCCACACTTCGGACGGGTCACAGATGATGTTGTAGTCGATTCCGAACAGGCCGAAGATGCGCTTGATCTCCTTCATGTTGCCGACCACGAAGCCATCGAAGCCGCCAATGAAGTTGACCGTGTCGGTGGGCACGCGCTCCAGGGCAGGCACCGTGCCGGCCTTGCCATCCCAGAAGTGCTGCAGGATGCCCAGCAAGGCGTTGTCGTAGCCCGTGACGTGGCTGCCCACGAAAGCCGGGGTGTGCGCAAAGGGCACATCGAACTCGGCCGGCACGCTGCCCTTTTCCTTCGAGGTCTTGATGAAGGCGTTCAGGTCATCACCGATCACCTCGGCCATGCAGGTGGTCGACACGGCGATCATCTCTGGCTTGTAGAGGTTGTAGGTGTTGGCCAGGCCATCGACCATGTTGTTCAGGCCGCCGAACACGGCCGCGTCTTCCGTCATCGACGAAGACACGCAGGAGGTCGGCTCCTTGAAGTGGCGCGAGAAGTGCGAGCGGTAATACGCCACGCAGCCTTGCGAGCCATGAACGAACGACAGGGTCTTGGCAAAGCCATTGGCCGCGTACACCGCGCCCAGTGGTTGGCAGGCCTTGGCGGGGTTAACGGTCAAGGCTTCGCGGGCGAAGTTCTTTTCCTTGTAGTCCTCGGTCTTGGTCCATTCGACGATCTGCTTGATCTTGTCGTCTGGGTGGTTGAACTCGAAGGCCTTCTTGCCCTCGAGCATGTCCACGTATTCCGGCTCACGGAACAGGAACTCGTGGTCCAGGATCTTGTCTGCGCTTTGTGGCATGGTGATTCTCCAGTCAGTGTCTATCGAGGTCAGGCGGCAGCGAGTGCCTTCCAGGGCGCACGGGTCAGGCCCCAGATTGGGCTGCTGATGGCCATGTCCATGTCACGCGCGAAGATCGCGAAGCCGTCATAGCCGTGGTACGGGCCGGAGTAATCCCAGCTGTGCATCTGGCGGAAGGGCACGCCCATCTTCTGGAACACGTACTTTTCCTTGATGCCCGAGCCGATCAGGTCAGGCTTGATCTTCTCGACGAACTGCTCGAACTCGTAGCCGGTCACGTCGTCATAGATCAGGGTGCCGTCTTTGACGTAATGCGTGGTGCGCTGGTAATCGTCGTTGTGGCCGAACTCGTAGCCGGTGCCGACCACGTTCATGCCCAGGTCTTCATACGCGCCGATCACGTGGCGGGGGCGCAGGCCGCCGACGAACAGCATCACGGTCTTGCCTTCCAGGCGGGGCCTGTACTTGTCGATCACGGCCTGCATCAATGGCTTGTAGCGCGCGATGACTTCTTCGGCCTTGGCCTTGATGGTGTCGTCGAAGTGGCTGGCGATCTCGCGCAGGGACTTCTCGATCATGGTGGGTCCGAAGAAGTTGTACTCCACCCAGGGGATGGCGTACTTCTCTTCCATGTACCGGCTGATGTAGTTCATCGAGCGGTAGCAGTGCAGCACGTTGAGCTTGGCCTTGGGGGTGTTTTCCAGCTCGGCGATGGTGCCGTCGCCAGACCACTGGGCGATCACGCGCAGGCCGATCTCTTCGAGCAGGATGCGACTGGACCAGGCGTCACCCCCGATGTTGTAGTCGCCAATGATGGCCACGTCGTACGGGGTGGCCACGAACTCGTGCTCTTTCTTGGTCTTGCCTTCGAACACCCAGTCGCGGATGGCGTCGTTGGCGATGTGGTGGCCCAGCGATTGGGACACGCCACGGAAGCCTTCGCAACGCACCGGCACGATGGTGTGGTTGTTGTGCTCTTTGGATTTCTTCTTGGACACGGCTTCGATGTCGTCACCGATCAGGCCGATGGGGCACTCGGACTGCACCGAGATGCCTTTGTTCAAGGGGAACAGCTCCTGGATTTCGTCCACGATCTTTTCCAGCTTCTTGTCACCGCCGAACACGATGTCCTTTTCCTGGAAGTCGGACGTGAACTGCATCGTCACGAAGGTGTCCACACCGGTCACGCCGATGTAGTAGTTGCGGCGTGCCGCCCAGCTGTACTGGCCGCAGCCCACCGGGCCGTGCGAGATGTGGATCATGTCCTTGATCGGGCCCCACACCACGCCCTTGGAGCCGGCATAAGCGCAACCGCGGATCGTCATCACACCGGGCAATGACTTGATGTTGGACTTGACGCCGCAATCGGGCTTGCCTTCTTCAAAGGTACCCAGGTGCTTGGCGCGCCGTTTGGCCATCTTTTCGGGATAGGCCTTCAGGACTTCATCAATCAAGGCTTTGTTGGTGGCCTTGCGTTCTTCAACGGTCATGCTCATGGTGGACTCCGTTATGTGCTTTCAGGGATGGACCGAGGGAGAGGCCCCTCGGCCCCCCCTCCCTACTTACGCTGCCAGCTCGGCAGCGGCTTTGCCGACTTGGCTTTCGTCGATCGTCTTCATGATTCCGTGCTCCATCAGCAGGTCTTCCAGCTGATCCATCGTGATGGGGGTGGGGATGGTGCCGTTGCCGGCGTTGGCATGGATCTTCTGGGCCAGCGTGCGGTACTCCTCGGCCTGCTTGGATTCAGGCGCGTACTCCAGCACGGTCATGCGGCGCAACTCGGCGTGCTGCACGATGTTGTCGCGCGGCACGAAGTGGATCAGGCGCGAGCCCAGCATCTTGGCCAGGGACTCGGCCAGCTCCAGTTCCTTGTCGGTCTGGCGCTCGTTGCAGACCAGGCCACCCAAACGCACACCACCCGAGTTGGCATACTTCAAGATGCCCTTGGAGATGTTGTTGGCGGCGTACATGGCCATCATTTCGCCCGACATGACGATGTAGATTTCCTGGGCCTTGTTTTCGCGGATGGGCATGGCGAAACCGCCGCACACCACGTCGCCCAGCACGTCGTAGGACACATAGTCCACGCCGTCATAGGCGCCGTTTTCTTCCAGGAAGTTGATCGAGGTGATCACACCGCGACCAGCGCAACCCACGCCTGGCTCCGGGCCACCGGATTCCACGCAGCGGATGTCGCGGTACCCCACCTTCATGACGTCTTCCAGCTCCAGGTCCTCCACCGAACCGGCTTCAGCGGCCAGCGACAAGATGGTGTCCTGGGCCTTGGCGTGCAGGATCAAACGGGTGGAGTCGGCCTTGGGATCGCAGCCGACGATGAGGATCTTCTGACCCATCTGGGCCAGCGCAGCCAAGGTGTTTTGCGAGGTGGTGGACTTGCCGATGCCACCCTTGCCATAAAAGGCGATCTGTCTCAATGAAGCCATTTCAGTTCTCCAGAAAAGCTGAGGTTTAAAAGCAGGTTGCGAAGCCGCGACCCTGATGTGCCTTTGGTGCCGTTGTAGGTCTTCGTATCGCCACGTTCTGGCCAGACATGGTCTGCGCAGGGTCTCTATCGCAACTGCCGTGCCACCACTTGTCAATTCATTCAAGCCATTGATTTCATTGATGAATATGGCTTTCAAAGGCTGTGCAACGCCCTTTGATTTGTTTGTTCGGAACCCGACAAAACCGATCATTCGCGTCGTGAACTTCACATGCGCGACGAAGGCCACCAGCCCCCTTTGCACTCGGCCTCATAGGAGCGTTGGGCGCACGTGAACACTGGTATGCCGATTGCAATGGTGAGCACATGAACCCCACGACCATCGTCCCGCCTGCCAATCCACACTACCGCCAAATTGGTGGTGAAGCAGGCATTGGCCGGCTGGTCGAGGCCTTCTACCGATTGATGGACACGCTGCCACAAGCGGCCAGCATCCGCGCCATGCATGAGCCCGACCTGGCCATGACCAAACGGATCTTCAAGCTGTTCCTGAGTGAATGGCTGGGCGGCCCCCGCGAGTATTCCGCCCAGCGAGGCCACCCCCGACTGAGACAACGGCACATGCCCTTTCACATCGGGCTGGCCGAGCGAGATGCGTGGCTCCTCTGCATGAGCGGCGCATTGCAAGAAGTCGTGCCTGACGCGGTGTTGCCCGAGCAGCTCATGCAGGCATTTTTCAAGACGGCGGATTTCATCCGCCAAGACCGACCGAGTTGACCCTGAAGGATCTCATCATGAGCGTGACCATCGACCAGCCCCCCATCGAGCAAACGGCCCTGGGCCGCCTGGACAAGGGCCGACATCTGCAGAACCCCGTGTTCAAGGGCCTCACGCACAAGCCGGGCCGATTTGGCTTTCGCGGTGAACTGGCCCTGCGCTTTTCAGCACAACTGGCCGACGAAGCCCGCCCACCCGAGCTGACCTGCGACCAGGTGATGGCGATTGCCTTGACGGGAGAAACCACCATCCCCTTCTTCGCGGGCTACCTGTTGTCGTTCGAGCATTTGAAGGACGTTGCGGAAGTGCTGGGCAGCGGGCTCACTGCTGGGGGCAAGTACTTCTTGTTCTGCAACAACATGGACCTGAGCAAGAAGTACCAGGTTCCATACAAGGGCGCCATGTTCTACGTTCTGCCACTGGACGAGGGCACGGTCTACAACGAGTTGCTGGAGTTGCTTTATCTGGAGAAGAACGACCTGAAGAAGCTGGACACCGCCGGCAAGCTGGACGCCATCGCCAATGCCGCCCTGAAGTACGACATCACGTTCGACACCATCACCTATGCCGAGGGACTGGGCTTGATGGGCCCCGTGCGCAACCCCAACGAGAACCGGCCGGTGTAAACCGGTCGCCATGGCCTGGCTGGACTACTGGAAGTAGCCCAGCATGCGCTCCAGCGCCATGGTCAGCGGCATTTGCATCATCGGCAGGGTCAGCCACAGGCCGGTCAGGCCCACGCCCAAGGTCACCGGGAAGCCGATCGAGAAGATGTTCATTTGCGGCGCCACGCGCGAGATCAGGCCCATCACCAGGTTGACCAGAGACAGCATGGCCACCACCGGCAGCGACACCCACAGGCCGATCTTGAAGATCTCGGCGCCCCACACCTGGGGTTGGATCACGCTGAGGAAAGCCAATGGCTGAGGTGCCACCGGAAATGTGTCAAAGCTGTGCACCACGGCGGCAGTGAGCATGAGGTGGCCATTCATGACCACGAACAGCCACGCGGCGCAGGTGCCATAAAAACGGCTCACGGCGGTGGCTTGCCCGCCACTCATCGGGTCGAAGAAGCTGGCGAAGTTCAAGCCCATTTGCAGGCCCACGATTTCGCCAGCGAACTCGATGGCGGCAAACACCACTCGGGCGGCAAAGCCCATGGTCAGGCCGATCAAGACCTGCTGTGCCAACACCATCAAGGCTTGTGGCGAGTTCAAGGCCACCACAGGCATCTCGGGCAACGTGGGCTGGGCGGCCACCACGATCAACAGCCCCAGGCCCATGCGAACACGCCGGGGAATGGCGCGCATGGACAAGACCGGCGCGGCCGTGAACAAGCCCATCACGCGAAAGAAAGGCCACAGCCACGGCGTGATCCACGCCATCACCTGGGCTTCGCTGAAGGTGACCAACGCTCAGCCCACCACGCTGGGGATCGACTGCAGGACTTGCTGGATGTAATCCACCAGGGTGCTGAGCATCCACGGGCCAGCAATGCCCAGTGTGGCGAAAGCGGCCAGCAGCTTGGGCACAAACGACAAGGTCGCTTCGTGGATTTGTGTGGCGGCTTGAAAGATGCTGACGATCAGGCCCACGGCCAGCACCACCATCAGGATGGGCGCGCACACGGTGAGCAGGGTCAGCAGGCCATCGCGGCCAATGGTCAGGACTTGTTGCGGATCCATGCTCAGTCCCCTTCTTCTACTGCGCGAAGCTGGCGGCCAGCGAACCCAAGAGCAGGTTCCAGCCATCGGCCAACACGAAGAGCATCAGCTTGAATGGCAAGGCCACCATCACGGGTGACAGCATCATCATCCCCAAGCTCATCAGCACACTGGCCACGATCATGTCGATGACCAGGAAGGGGATGAAAATCAGGAAACCAATCTGGAAAGCGGATTTGAGCTCGCTGGTGACAAAGGCCGGCACCAGCACTCGCAGGGGCACGGACTCGGGCTTGACGTCGCCTTCGATCTTGGCCAGGCGCACAAACAAACCCAGGTCGGACTGGCGCGTTTGCTTGAGCATGAACTGGCGCATGGGGCCTTGGCCACGGTCCATCGCTTCGCTGAAGCTGATCTGGTTGGCGGCGAAGGGCTCGTAGGCGTCCTTGTAAACCTTGTCCAGCGTGGGGCCCATGACGAAAAGTGTCAAGAACAGCGACAAGCCGACGATAACTTGATTGGGTGGTGCAGCCTGTGCACCAATGGCCTGGCGCATCAGGCTGAGCACGATGACGATGCGGGTGAAACCCGTCATCATCAGCAACAGCGCGGGCAAGAAGCTCAGCGCCGTGAAGAACAGCAAGGTCTGGATCGGCACCGAGTAGTTGGTCCCACCAGCGCCCTGGCCAATCAGCAAGGGCAAACCGCCACCTGGCGTGGGCACGGTCTGGGCCATCGCGGCCGCGGAGCACGCAGCCAGGCCCAAGGCCACGGCCGTGGCCTTCAATCGCTTCGAAAAATGCATGGGGTGTCCTGGTCGCTCGCTCGTCAAACCTTGGGGTGCTCGCCGACGTCTGAAGCACGCCTGAGCAAGATCGGGAACGTCGACGCGGTTCCCTCGCGTTCTGCCTGCTCCTGGCTGTCCTGCGTGGGTTGCAGGCTGTGCAGGGCAGTGATGCTTTGCGCGGTCACACCCAGCACCAGCCAGGTCTTCTGATCGCCCGCGCCCAGCTCGACGGTGACCAGGCGCTGGCCAGGGCCCAGTGACAACTGACTCACCGTCTTGAGCACCGCGTCGCCCGACCCCATGCGGTTCTTGGCCAAGCCGGATTTCTTGAGCATGTACAAGCTCAGCGGGATCATGGCCACGATGAACACGAACCAGAAAATCAGCATTCCTGTGGATTGCATGTGTGTCTCCTTGTGCGCGCCTGGTCAGCCACCGCGGCTGAGGCGGCGCATGCGTTCTGAGGGGGTCACGATGTCGGTCAAGCGGATGCCGAACTTGTCGTTCACCACCACCACTTCGCCCTGGGCAATCAGGAAGCCGTTGACCAGCACGTCCATGGGCTCGCCGGCCATCGCGTCCAGTTCCACCACCGAGCCCTGCGCCAATTGCAGGATGTTCTTGATGGGGATGCGCGTGCGGCCCAGCTCCACCGTCAACTGCACGGGGATGTCCAGGATCATGTTGATGTCGTTGCCCGCCGGGTTGATGGACGAGGCCGCGGCAAAGTTGGCGAAGGCAGCCGGCGTGCCTTGCGCTGCGGGGCTGGACACTTCGCTGGCCGATCCGAAGATGTCATCGGTGGAGGCCGCCGACGTGCTCTGCTGCGCCAGCGCGGCCTCCCACTCCGCGGCCATCGCGTCTTGTTCTTCGTTGGGGGCTGCTTCGGCGGAAGTCGTTTCGGGTTCGATGTCAGACATGTTGTTCTCCCAGCCAGCCGTTGTTGGCCGTGGTCAGTAGCTTGTCAATGCGCAAGGCGTATTTGCCGTTGGACGTGCCGTAGTAGCACTCCAGGATGGGCACACCGTCCACCTTGGCTTCAATGAGTTTTTCAAGGTCCAGCTCGATGAAGTCTCCGGGCTTGAGGGCCAACAGTTGCTCCACCGTGGCGGGGGCATGGGCCATCTCGGCCACCAGCTCCACCTCGGCCGCCTGGATCTGCTGCGTGAGCAACTTCACCCAGCGGCGATCGGGCTCGGCCGAATCACCCTGGATCGACGAAAACAGGATGTCGCGGATCGGCTCCAGGGTCGAATAAGGAATGCAGATGTGGATGGTGCCGCTGGCATCGCCGATCTCCAGCGTGAACGAGCAGCACACCACAATCTCGGCGGGTGTGGCGATGGTGGCGAACTGGGGCTGCATCTCCGAGCGCTGGTAATCCAGTTCCAGGGGATAAATGCCGCGCCAGGCCTTCTTGTACTCCTCAGACACCACCTCGATCAGGCGCGTGATGATGCGTTGCTCAGTGGGCGAGAAATCACGCCCTTCAATGCGGGTGTGGTACTTGCCGGCGCCGCCAAACAGCGAATCGATCACCGCGAAGACCAGCGTGGGATCACACACCACCAGGCCTGAGCCGCGCAGGGGGCGGATGGCCATGATGTTGAAGTTGGTGGGCACCACGATCTCGCGCAAGAAAGCGCTGTACTTTTGCACCTTGATGCCACCCACCGACACCTCGGGCGACTTGCGGATCAGGTTGAACAGGCCAATGCGGATGTTGCGGGCAAAGCGCTCGTTGACGATTTCCATCGTGGGCATGCGCCCGCGAACAATGCGTTCCTGATTCGCGAGGTTGTAGTCGCGAATGCCTTCCTTCGGCTCGTCTTCCTGCTCCAGCTTCTGGCTTTCGCCAGTGATGCCTTGCAGGAGGGCGTCAACTTCGTCTTGCGAGAGGATTTGCTGATTCATGGCCTGGCTACTGCGGTTGGCTCACTGAACGATAAAATTGGCGTAGTTGACTTTGACGATGGGGTTGTACTGCTCGACCTTCTTTTTCTTCTTCTTTTTCTTCTTGGGTGCAGTGTCTTCGTCGGTCGCTTCTTGCGCTGCCGCCTCTTCGTCTTCAGGTTCGTCGATTTCGTAGCCCATGGCCCGAGCCGCATCACGGCGGATCTGCTCGGCCAGCTTTTCCTTGCCCTCCTGGGTCAGCAACTGGTCAGACGTCTTGTGCGACAAGATCATCAGCACCGAATTGCGGATGGCCGGCATGTAGGTCTTGATTTCCTCGGCGACTTTGGGATCGTCCACCTGCAGGGTCAGGCCGATCTGCGCAAAGCGCTCGGTTTCCTTGTCGGCCAGATTGACGATGAAGGGATCAAGCGGCACAAACGCCGGCGGCGCAGCGTGCTCATCCTTGCCGTGCTTGGCCTTGGGGGCTTCCTTGGCGTGCGAGGAGCTTTCGGTGGCTTCGCCATCCTCGCCTTCGGCTGCTGCTGCGGCTGCGGCGGCCGCGTTTTTCTTCATCACGAAGACAGCGGCACCGCCGCCAATCACCACCAGCAGCAGCACGGCCGCGATGATGATGATGAGCTTTTTAGGCCCCTTCTTGGGGGCGTCGCCTTCGGCGGGTACCGCAGCGGAAGCAGCTGACATTCGCAAATCTCCTGAAATTCAAGCCCTTCGACCCTGAAAAAGTCGAAAGAGGCATGATGGGATTATTGGAAGTCAGGGCCAAAACTGAAGAACCGATAAGCGATGTGAAATCCGCGCGATTCTGGACAGGGCGGGCCTGGGCCTATGCATACAGGTCAAGGCCACCTCGTCGCCCTGCCTGGGCGGCCGCCGCAGCCATGCGACCTTCATGTGGTTCACCACCGGACGAATCCAAGCCCGGAGACCCACCACCCCAGGCCGGGGCGCCACCAGGCTGACCCGAGGCCTGGTTGAACTGTTGCTGGGGTGCCTGATCGGACACGCCCGATCCGCCGAGACTGAAACCGGCGTCGTCCAGGGAGGCGGACAACATCGGCAGGCTGGCCTCGATGGCACGCCTAGTTTCAAGGTTGGCCGCCGCGAAATCAACCTGCGCCGACTGGCCATCCAGTGAAATCTTCACGCTGATGGGGCCCATCTCGGCAGGATTGAGGTGCAGTTCGGCCGACATGGTGCCGTCTTCGCCCACGGCGTTCACCCACATGCCCACCCGCTCGGCCAGGGCTTGCGGAAATTCGGGGCTGTTGACGGCCGGGGCCAGGGTGGCGCTGGTCTGGGCCGCGGCACTGGCCTCGGCCGTTTTGCCGGCCAGGCCACGCATCATTTCGGTGGACAAGGTGCTGGCAAAGTCAGCGCCCTTGGCCGATGAATCTGCCGCACCATCCGCCACGGCCAGGCGGCCTTCCGCGGCTTGCAGGGTCGAGACATCAATGGCGCCCTTGTCATTGGCGGCACTCATGGCCGCCAGTGCATCATGCCCTGTCGCGCCGACTGGTGTGGTGCCATCCTTGGCTTGCAACTGGGCTTCGCTGGCATCCGCACCGGCTTTCTGGGCATCCCCCCCGCCCAGTGAGGCCGCCTTGGCGCCACCGTGGGTCAGGCTGGCCAGCCAGGCCAGCATGGACGAAGGGTCGCTGGCGGTGGCGCTTTCGGCTGGTTGCTGGTCTTTGGCCGCCACCTCGCTTTGCCCGACGGCCTCTTTACCCTCATCCACAGCGGCTTGGTCTTGCCCAGCCTCGTTGCTGCGCTCAGCTTTGTCAGCGCCTTCCTTGGCCTGGCCTTTGGCCCCGTCCGTCTTGGCCGGCTTGCGATTGGCATCGGCCGACGCGGTCTTGGGCTTCTCAGCCTTGGGGGCGTGCGCGGTCTCGGAATGGCTCACGGGCGCCTGGCGCTTGGCTTGCGCGGCATTGGCCTGGGCGCGGGCCAAGGCATTGCGCGCTTCCACCGAGGTGGACGAGCCGCCCTGCCCTGCGCTGGCTTTGGTGGGCGCGGCGGCATTGGCCGACAACTGGGCCGCTGTGGACGAAGCTTGAGGCGTGCTGGCCGCGGCACGTGCCATCCAGCGCGAGAAATCGGATTGCATGGCAGCCTGATCAGCCCCATTCGCCTGGGTGGACGAGGACGACAACTTCGCCGCCCAATCGGTCGCCGCGCTGTTGGTGGTACCGGATTTGCCAGCGTTGGTGGAGTTGATGGGACCGTTCATGTCACAACCTTTCAAGATCATTCATTCAAATCAATAGGACGTCGGCACGAAGCTGGTGCTCGAGCCCATCGACGAAGACAGTGGCGAGGAGCCGCCCCGGCCCGCACGCGCGGCCTGTTCGTCGGTGGCTTTCTGGTCACGGCGCTGTTCGCGCTGCGCGGCCTCGAGCGCGCGTCGGTCGATCAGTTGGCCCACAGCGGCCACCTTGCGCTCGCGCTCGATCAATTGCAGGCGACATTGCTCCATGAACAGCGCGGCCTGGGCGACCCGTTTGTCCTGCTCGGACACCGCATCACCCAAACGCGCGGTGAAGTCCTGGTAGCAGCGCACGATTTCCATGCCGCCCGATTTGGAGAACTGGGTGCTCCAGCGCTGCTGGTATTCCTTGCGCCAATCGGCCAGGGACTGGGCCTGCTGGCGCGCGGCCTCGTGGGCGCGGCGGGCGTTTTCCATTTGCGAGACGGCATCGTCCCGGGCCTTCTCGGCCGAATCAAGCAGGATCAACAGGGGCTGGATGGTGCTCATCTCAATCGCTCACGATGTGACGCAGTTGCTCGACGCTGTCATCCAGGCGCGCAGGCAGGTGCATGTCTTGTTGGAGCATGGCCACCATGGCCGGGTGCAGTTTCACGGCCTGGTCCAGGTCGCGGTCGTGTCCGGGCACATAAGCACCCAGCTGGATCAGGTCCTTGGCCTTGCTGTACTTGGACCACAGCTGCCGGAAGCGGCGCGACGAATCGATGTGCTCGCTGCTGGCCACGTTGTTCATCACGCGCGAGGCCGATTTTTCAATGTCGATGGCCGGAAAGTGCCCCGCCTCGGCCAGGTCGCGCGACAGCACGATGTGGCCGTCAAGGATGGCGCGGGCAGCGTCGGCAATGGGGTCTTGCTGGTCGTCGCCTTCGGACAGCACGGTGTAGAAGGCAGTGATGGAACCGTGGCCATTCAGGCCGTTGCCGCTGCGCTCCACCAATTGGGGCAGCTTGGCAAAGCACGAAGGCGGATAGCCCTTCGTGGCAGGCGGCTCGCCAATGGCCAGGGCGATTTCGCGCTGGGCCATGGCATACCGGGTGAGCGAGTCCATCAACAACAGCACATGCAGGCCCTGGTCACGAAAGTGTTCAGCCACCGCAGTAGCGTAGTTCGCGCCTTGCATGCGCGTCAATGGGGGTGCATCCGCGGGTGCGGCCACCACCACCGATCTGGCCAGGCCGTCTTCACCCAGAATGTCTTCGATGAATTCCTTGACTTCACGGCCCCGTTCACCAATCAGCCCCACCACGATGACGTCGGCCTGGGTGTAGCGGGCCATCATGCCCAGCAACACCGATTTACCGACGCCGGAGCCGGCGAACAGGCCGATGCGCTGGCCACGGCCCACCGTCAGCATGGTGTTGATGGCGCGAACGCCGGTGTCCAAAGGCAGGCGCACGGGGTCGCGCTCCATGGCATTCATGGGGCGGCGCACCAGGGGTTCGCTGCGCACGTGGTTCAAGGGGCCGTGGCGGTCCAGGGGTTCACCGTGGGCGTTGACCACGCGGCCCAGCAGGCCACTGCCGATGGGCAGGTGGCGGGTGCGGTCTTCGCTGCGGCGCCAGGGGTGGTTGGGCCGGCCCAGCAAAGGCGGATTGATGGGGATGGCGCGCGGCACCACGCGGGCGCCGCTGGACAAGCCGTGCGCTTCGGCCGTCGGCATCAGGTAGGCCCGATCGCCGGCAAAACCCACCACCTCGGCCAGCACGGGCTGGGCTTCCAGACGGGTTTCGGAATGGATCTCACACACCGCGCCCACGGGCAGGCGCAGGCCTGCGGCCTCCAGCACCAAGCCAGCCACGCGGACCAGCTTGCCTTGGTTTTCCAGCGGGATGGCGGTGCTGGCGCAGTCGTCCAGGTCACCCAGGAAGCGGTTCCAGCGGTCCATGGCCACGCCTTGGCCAGCGGCGCGAATGGGCATGTTCATGCGGCATCTCCGGCAGAGGGCAATTCGTCATCCATGTCGGTGCTGTCACCGTTGTCCACGGGGGTGTAAGGCACCTCGTGGCCGCCATTCCATGCGGTCTGGCTGCCCATCGCGGCGGCGGCGCGGAACCAGCGCGCTTCCACGCTGGCATCCACCACAGCGATGTCGGACTCGACCAGGCAGCCACCACGTGTCACCGAGGCATCGGGCAAGAGGCGGGCACCCCGGGCTTGCAACACCTCGGTCAAAGACCCTTGGGCCAGCGCGTTGTCGTCAGGGTTCAGGCGCACCACGATCTGCTTGGCGGACGACAGCAGCACGCTGAGCGCTTCTTCAGCGACCGTCAGCACGGCTTCGGGGCGTTGATCCAGCTCGCTGCGCACCACTTGGCGGGCCAGCTCCAGCGCCACACCGGCAATCCGGCCAGCCAGTTGCTGCTCCAGCGATTCCAGGCGGTGGTGGAAGTCGGACGCCAGTGCGCCGATCTGGTCGTTCATGTAGGCGGCCAGTTGGGCCGCCTGGGTCTGCTTGTAGCTTTCGAGCGCGATCAGGCCATTGCGGTAGCCATCCTGGTAACCCGATTTGTGGGCCTTGTCGACCAGCTCTTCAACATCGGGCGCTGGGGTGGGGGGCGCCGGAGGCTCAGGGGGCATGGGGGCTTCTTCGCCGGGCATGCCGCCCACCAAAGGTTGCCGCTTGATGCTGGTGACCGTGGCCTTGGGCGCCGGCTTGGGTGCAGCGGGCCTGGCGGTAGCCGCAGTTGGCTTGGCACCGGCCGGGGCGGCTTTCGCCGAGGCACCGGCTGCCGGCTTCACCGTCAAAGGCACGCTGGCTGCCGCCCGCTCCGAGAATGTCTGCTTGCGAACACCCGACTCGCCCGCAGGGTCGCCCTTGTCGGGCGAGGGTTGTTCGAACGTTTGGGGGTTCCAGGCGGCAAACGATCCCAGCTCTTCGCGAGGGATGAAACGCGTGTACGAATTCGGCACGTTGCCGCCGTGGCCATTGCCATTGCCATTGCCACCGTTGTTGCCTCCGCCTGGCGGCACGGGCTTAGACGTACTCATCGTCGCCTCCGCTGGCCAAGGCTATCTGCCCTTCGTCGGCCAGGCGCCGCACGATCTTGAGCATTTCCTTTTGCTCGCCTTCGACCTCGGAC
Source organism: Aquabacterium sp. CECT 9606 (assembly GCF_918741295.1). GTDB lineage: Bacteria > Pseudomonadota > Gammaproteobacteria > Burkholderiales > Burkholderiaceae_C > Aquabacterium. The sequence goes on along the minus strand of NZ_CAKKNB010000001.1, from coordinate 1,541,998 downwards.
AGCTTGACCGGGCCGCGCGATTCCAAATCTTCACGCAGCGTTTCGGCCGCGCGGCTGGACATGTTCTTGAACACCTTCTCGCGGATCTCTGGCGAAGCTCCCTTGAGCGCGATGATGAGCGATTCGGTCTGAACTTCCTTGAGCAAGGCCTGGAAACCCTTGTCGTCCAGCTTCTCCAGGTCGTCGAAGGTGAACATGTTGTCCATGATCTTCTGCGCCAGGTCCGCGTCGCTTTCGCGGATGTAATCCAGCACCGAGGTTTCCAGGCTGGAGCCCATCAGGTTGATGATCTCGGCGGCAGGTTTCACGCCGCCGAGCGACGACTTGCGGATCTGGGTGCCGCCCGCCAAAACGCGAGACAAGACATCGTTGAGGTCCTTCAAAGCCTGCGGCTGGATGCCGTCCAGGGTGGCGATGCGCACCATCACCTCATTGCGGTGGCGGTCCGAGAACGACTTCAGCACCGATGAACATTGATCAGGATCCAGGTGGACCAGGATGGCGGCCACGATCTGGGGATGCTCGTTACGCAGCAGTTCGGCCACCGATTGAGCGTCCATCCATTTCAGGCTTTCGATGCCCGTGACATCACTGCCCTGGATGATCCGGTCGATCAACAGATTGGCTTTTTCATCACCCAAGGCTTTGCGCAAAACCGCCTTGATGTACTCATCGGTGTCGGGCACCAGCACGCCCAGGTCGCTCGAATCATCGGCAAAACGTGTCAGCACTTTTTCAACGCGGTCGCGTGGCACCGACTTGAGCTTGGCGATCGTTTCACCCAGGCCTTGCACTTCCTTGGGCTCCAGGTGTTTAAAGACCTCGGCAGCCTCTTCCTCGCCCAGTGACATGAGCAAGATCGCAGCGTCTTCGAGTCCTTTGTCATCCATGTTCATCCGTCCTTGACTAACCAGCCATCCATTCGCGCATCACACCAGCCATGGCCGCGGGGTTCTCACGCGCCAACTGGCGCGCCGCTTCCAGACGTGCATCACCTGTGGGCGCACCCAGGGCCGGCAACAACTGGCCGTTCGGGCCCATCACCATGCCGGGCGGCACCGTCTGCAAGCCAGGCAGCTCTTGCACGTCATCGACCACCGCGTTCAATTTGGGTTGTTTGTCTTCTTCAGACACGGCAGGCTGGGCTGCCTTGATGGCGGGGCGGATCGCGCCGAACACCACGATCAGCGCTGCCAGCGTCAGGGCGCCCGGCACGGCCAATGTGCGCAGCAGGTCCACCGTCTCGGGGCTCTTCCAGAACGGCGTGTTGTCCGGCTCTTCTTTCACCACCTGGAAAGGCGTGTTGATCAACTTGACCGAATCGCCACGCTGCTCGTTGAAGCCAATGGTCTCGCGCACCAGCGCCGTCAACTTGTCCAGTTCTTCCTGGCTGATGGGCTGCACCGTGGTCTTGCCCTTGGCATCGGTCACCGAGCGGCTGTTCAGCACCACGGCGGCGTTCAAGCGCTTGATCGTGCCGGTGGCGTTGCGCGTCACGCGCACCGTCTTGTCCACTTCGTAGTTGGTGACAGCCTCGCGGCGGCTGGTGCCTGTCGTGCCACCGGCGCCCTGGCCGGCCTGCAGCGCTTGCGCCGTTCCGTTCACCGGCGCCGTCGCGGGCGTGGGCGGCTGGTTACTGGCCGCACCCGGCACACCCGATGGCGTGGCCGTGCCACCGCCCGATTGCTCCGTGCTTTGCTGGCTGCGCACCGAGGCGGGCGCCTGGCCTTGATTGGGTTTGTATTCTTCGGCAGTGGATTCAACTTGTGAGAAATCCACATCGGCCGTGACTTGGGCGCGCAGGTTGTTCTGGCCCAGCACTGGCTCCAGGATGTCCTTGATACGCTGTGTGTAGTTGGCTTCGATCTGATGCACGTATTGCAGCTGCTGGGCATCCAGGCCGGCCTGGTCCACGCCATCATTGGGGCCTGACAGCAAGCCGCCCGATTGATCCAGCACGCTCACGGCCTTGGTGGGCATTTCGGGCACGCTGGACGACACCAGGTGCACGATGCCCGCCACTTGGCCCCGGTCCAGGGTGCGGCCGGGGTACAAGGTCAACACCACGGAGGCCGACGGTTTTTGTTGTTCGCGGAAGAAGCCATTCTGGTTGGGCAAGGCCAGGTGCACCCGGGCGCTCTGCACACCGTTCAGGGTCTGGATCGAGCGGGTCAGCTCGCCTTCCAGACCCCGCTGAAAGTTCAAGCGTTCCTGGAATTGAGTGACGCCGAATTTCTGGGTTTCCATCAATTCAAAACCCACCACCGAGCCCTTGGGCAAACCGGCGGAAGCCAGCTTCAGGCGCACGTCGTGCACCTTGTCGGCCGGCACCAGGATGGCACCGCCGCCGTCAGCGTATTTGTAAGGCACGTTCATCTGCTGCAGCGAGGCCACGATCGCGCCGCCGTCCTTGTCGGACAAATTGGCGTACAGCACCCGGAAATCGCCCTGCTTGCCCCACAACACCATCGCAATGAAGATGGCGACGATGGCCGCCAGACCGCCCCCCAGCATCAATTTGCGCTGCATGGGCAATGCCCCCACGCGCTGAACAAAATTGAGCGGCGGGGTGGGTTCGACCGCCTGGTTGGGCGATGCGATGACAGCTTGAGTTGGTGCGACTGTGACTTCCATGTGTGGTCGAAGCGTTGGGTCGCGCATCGAAACCATACGATGCCGCAAACCCGCCGGAACACGTCCATTATTCGGAGGAAGAGCAGGCAAAAGTGCCGGGAACAGCCGCAGATTTACCGGGCACTTCCCAACTTCGGATCAAGCATGGACGCCTAGTATTGGCATCGTGGTGAACTGCATCACGCCTTGTCTGAGATAACGGCACCATGGACCTGAAACTTAAGCCTTTTGATTTCGCACAAGCCGCGGCCAAAGCCGGCATGTCCGATATCGCCGAGCGCGTTCAGGCCAAAACCCGGCTTGACGCCCTGGGCGGCACCGGCAACGTCGAGAAATCGAGCTTCCAGGCGGCTTTTTCCAGTGCCTTGGGCTCCGTCAGCCAAGCCCAGAACCAGGCTACTGCCATGCAGCGGGAAGTGCAATTCGACAACCCCACCGTCAGCCTGGAACAAACCATGGTCGCCATGCAAAAGGCGCAGCTCGGTTTTCAGTCGGCGGTTCAAGTGCGCAACAAGCTGGTTCAGGCTTACACGGATATCATGAACATGCAGGTCTGACCGACCCGCCTGTTCAACCCACCGCGCCCTGGCCGGGCGCCCTCCTCATGCGCAACGATTCCCGCCTGCCTTTGCAGCAATTGCTGCTGTGCGGCGCCCTGGTCGTCACCCTGTCCATGGGCATCCGCCACGGCTTTGGCCTGTGGCTGCAACCGATCATCATGGAACGTGGCTGGAGCCGCGAGTCGTTCTCGCTGGCGATGGCAGTGCAAAACCTGGTCTGGGGTGCCGCCGGGCCCATCGTGGGATGGTGGGCCGACCGCCGTGGCGCCTTCTGGGTGTTGTGGGCCGGTGCCCTGCTTTATGGCTGCGGCCTGCTCGGCATGTCCTTGGCAGGCACCCCCACGCTCTTCATGCTCAGCACCGGGGTGCTGGTCGGCCTGGGCCAGGCCTGCTCCACCTACGCGGTGGTTTATGGCGTGCTCGGCCGCCATGTTGACCCAAGCCGCCGATCCTGGGCCATGGGCATCACCGCCGCGGCCGGGTCTTTCGGACAATTCCTGATGGTGCCAGTGTCCAGCCTGCTGATCAGCCACCTGGGCTGGCAACAGGCCTTGTGGGTGCTGGCCAGCATTGCGCTGCTGCTGATCCCGCTGGCCTGGGGGCTGCGCGATGACCCGCAAACCCTGCGAGACGAGGCCACCGCCCGCAACATTCAAAACCCCGAACTCAAGCAAACCGCCGGACAAGCCCTGCGCGAGGCGCTCAGCCACCCAAGCTACCTCTTGTTGACCGGTGGCTACTTTGTGTGCGGTTTCCAGCTCGCCTTCATCGGCGTGCACCTGCCCAGTTACCTCAAAGACCATCAGCTCGACCCCACCGTGGCCACCACCGCCCTGGCCTTGATCGGCCTGTTCAACGTGGTCGGCACCTATGTGGCTGGCGCCTTGGGCCAAAAATGGCGCAAGACCTGGATCCTCTCAGGCATCTACACCCTGCGCTCGGTGGTGATGATCGCGTTCATCCTGACGCCGCTCAGCCCGCTCACGGTGGGCTTGTTCGCCGCAGCCATGGGCACTTTGTGGCTGTCCACCGTGCCGCCCACCAACGCTGTGGTCGCACAGATGCTGGGCGTGCAGCACTTGTCCATGCTGGGCGCGCTGGTGTTCTTCTCGCACCAGATCGGCTCTTTCATGGGCGTGTGGCTGGGCGGGCGCTTGTACGATGCCACGGGCAGCTACGATGTCGTCTGGTGGTTGGCCGTCGGCCTGGGTTTGCTGGCGGCGGCCCTGAACCTGCCCGTCAAGGAAAATGAGGCCCCGGCGGGCCGGACCCTGGCGCAGGCCTGACATCCCGCGAGCCGAGACCCGCATGGCTGCCCTCAAGCCCCATCTAAAACCATGGCGTTGGCTGGCCTACCTGGGCGTGGCTGTGTTGCTGGCCTTGGTCTTCCTCATGTATTTCCGCAGCCAACTGGTCTTTGACCTGGCCACGCGCATCTGGAGTTGCTTTTGAGACAAGTCGTGATCATCACTGGCGCCTCTGATGGCATCGGGGCCGAATTGGCCCGGCAAATGGCCCAGAGAGCAGGCGGCCAACTGGCCCTCGTGCTGGCCGCCCGCAGCGCCGACAAACTCGAACAGGTTGCCCAGCAGTGCCGACAACTGGGGGCCGAGGTGCTGGTGCGTCCCACCGACGTGGGCCAGGAAGAGGCCTGCCGGGGTTTGATCGCCGACACGGTGGCCAAGTACGGCCGCATCGACACCCTGGTCAACAACGCCGGCATGTCGGCGCACGCGCTGCTGGAAGAGGTGACCGACATGGCCTGGTACGAACAACTCATGCGCATCAACCTGTGGGGCAGCGCCTGGTGCACGCACGCCGCCCTGCCACACCTCAAGGCCAGCCGGGGCCGCATCGTGGTCGTGTCCAGCCTGGCCGGTTTGGTGGGTTTGCCGGGCCGCACCGCCTACAGCGCCACCAAGTTCGCCATGACCGGCTTTTTCGAAGCGTTGCGGATTGAACTGCAACCGCACGGCGTGTCGGTCACCCTCACTTACCCGGGCGTGGTCGCCACCGAGATCCGCTACCGGGGCTTCAACGCCCGGGGCCAGGCCGCAGGCCAAAGCGGCCTGGACGAGCGTGGCGCCATGTCCATCGAAGAATGCGCCCGCCTGATCCGCGTGGGCACTGAGAAGCGTCAGCGCGAAGTCGTCATGTCAGCCAAAGGCAAGCTGGCGCGTTGGATGAAACTGGTGGCGCCAGGCTTGGTGGACAAACTGGCCCTGGCCGCGCTCAACAAGGACGTACGCCCGCATTGATGGTGCGTTCAAAGGCCCTCCGGCCAAGCCCAGGGCATACCCCGCATTCCCCTTTACACAGGACCCCCGCCTCGCTGGGTAAAATCCCGCGATTGAAGGAACCAGCATGAAATCCATTTTTGGCAGTATCGTCGCCCTCATCACCCCCCTGCACGACGACGGCAGCGTTGACTACGACAGCCTGCGCAAGCTGATCGACTGGCACATCGCCGAGGGCACCAACTGCATCGGCGTGGTCGGCACCACGGGCGAATCGCCCACGGTCGACGTCGAAGAGCACCGCGAGATCATCCGCGTGGCCGTCGAGCAGGCTGCGGGCCGAGTGCCGATCATGGCCGGTTGCGGCGCCAACTCCACCCGCGAAGCCATCGAGTTGAGCGAGTACGCCAAGAAGGTCGGCGCCGACTGCACCCTGCAGGTCGTGCCCTACTACAACAAACCCACTCAAGAAGGCATCTACCAGCACTTCAAGGCCATCACTGAAGCGGTGGACATCCCCGTGGTGCTGTACAACGTGCCCGGCCGCACCGTGGCCGACATGACGCCCGAGACCGCCCTGCGCCTGGCCAAGCTGCCCGGCGTCATCGGCCTGAAAGAAGCCACCGGCAACATCGAGCGCGCCGCCTGGCTGATCAAGCAGGCGCCCAAGGGCTTCAGCATCTACTCGGGCGACGACCCCACCGCCGTGGCTTTGATGCTGCTGGGCGGACACGGCAACATCAGCGTGACGGCCAACGTGGCCCCGCGCCGCATGGCCGAGCTGTGCAAAGCCGCCATGGCCGGGGACACCAAGCGCGCAGTCGAGTTGCACATGGGCCTGCTGCCCTTGCACAAGCACCTCTTCGTCGAGCCCAACCCGATTCCCGTCAAGTGGGCACTGGCCCGCATGGGCAAGGCTGGCGGTGCCCTGCGCCTGCCCTTGACCACACTGACCGAGTCCGGCCAGACCATCGTTGAATCCGCGCTGCGCGAATGCGGCCTGCTGTGATCCCTGTAGGATCACGCCCTGTGCGCAATCCATGCGCCGATTGACTTGACCCCGGATGCCCTTGCCCATGTTGAAGACACAAAGCCCTCTCCGTCTGACCGCTCTCAGCCTGGCGCTGATCGGCGCACTGAGCGCCACCGGGTGCTCATCCGTCAGCAACGTGCTGTCGGGCGACAAAGTGGACTACCGCAGCAGCGGTGTCAAAACCGTGACCCTGGATGTGCCCCCTGACCTGACCCAGTTGTCTGGCCAGTCTCGCTACGGCCAACAGGCCACGCAGCCGTCCACCGTATCGGCCAGCAGCATGGCCGTCCCTGAGCGCACACCCGGCGTTGATGCTGGCACCACCGTCGCCATGCCGCAATCTGGCCTGGTCAAGCTGGAGCGCAGTGGCCAGAACCGCTGGCTGAGCGTGGCCCTGCCCCCTGAAAAGGTCTGGGAGCAGGTCAAGTCCTTCTGGCTTGAGTCAGGGTTTGAATTGCCTGTCGAACAAGCCAGCACTGGCCTCATGGAAACCAACTGGTCCGAAAACCGCGCCAAGCTGCCCCAAAGCGGCGTGCGCAAGCTGCTGGGCGGCATCCTGGACAGCCTGTACGACACCGGCGAGCGCGATCAATTCCGCACTCGCATTGAGCGCACGGCACAAGGCAGCGAGATCTACATCACGCACCGCGGCACCCAGGAAGTCTACGAAGACTCGCGCAAGGACCAGACCAAATGGGTAGCCCGCCCTGCCGACACCAGCCTGGAAGCAGAGATGCTGTCGCGCCTGATGCTCAAGCTGGGCGCCCCCAAGGACACCGCAGCCACGGCCAAGGCCGACGTGGCCTCCGGCGCCCCGGCACCTGTCGCCCCCGCCCGCGTCAGGCTTGAAGCCGATGGCGTTTCGCTGGCCGCCGATGATGATTTCGACACCGTGTGGCGCCGCGTGGGTCTGGCGCTGGACCGGGGCGGCTTCACCATTGAAGACCGCGACCGCAGCCAAGGGACTTACGAGATCCGCCTGGCCCCGGGCACGGATCCCAATGCCAGCAAGCCCGGCTTCTTCTCGCGCCTGTTTGGCTCATCGGATGCCAACGCCGATGGCCTGAAGCGCTACCGGGTCCAGGTCACGGCCAAGGGCATCAACAGCGCCATCAAGGTGCTGAACACCAAGGGCCAGGCAGAAACGTCGGACGCCGGTCGCCGCATCACCAAGCAGTTGCTGGACGAATTGAGCTGATCCAGGCGGGGGGCGGAAAACACGCCCCCTTGGCCGCCGCCAGCAAGTCACGCAGACGTAAAAAAGCCGCTCCGAAGAGCGGCTTTTTCAATCTGCGAGGACAGATTACTTCGAGGCAGCAGCGTCAGCAGCGGCCGAAGCACCTTCAACCACAGCCGAAGCAGCTTCCGAAGCGGAGGCGGCGACAGAAGCAGCTGCATCCGAAGCGACTTCAGCAACAGCTGAAGCGGCGGAAGCGGCTTCCGAAGCTGCCGAAGCGGCTTCAGCAACAGCGGATTCTTCAGCTTTCTTACCGCAAGCGGCCAGGGCCATGGCAGCGATCAACGAAGCCAGCAGGAGCGACTTTTTCATGCTTGTGTCCTCAAAAGGAATAGTCAAAAAACGGGGTTCTATGGAACTATGTGCAAAGCTCACAGCCCCAAAAAAGGGAAACAGTGACTTTGGATGCCTGGCAATCGTTAAATTGCCACTCATTCAGACTGCAATTATACGATGCTTCGGGCAATTCCCTATAGGCCCAAAGTCGTCGGAGGTAAGGCCTCGCTACAACGTTGCAAAATAACATCAGCTTCTTGACGCCATTCGCTCAAATCCGACGGCCTGCGGGACCACAGGCCACGCCCCGAAATGGGGTCCAGAAGACGCAGGCCCAATTGCTTCTCGAGCACCAAAGTGGGCATCAGGGACGGCGCCTGGTCGGGGTCCGCCAGAAAGCATTTCACGCGGTGCGCCCACGTGCCTCGCCAAGCCACCCAGCGCGGATGCCGCCTGGGCAACTCGTCCAGGCTGGCCGCCACCACTGTGCAGTGGGTGATGCGGCTGTTCAACCCCCACTGGTGAAAGGCCTCCATGACGCTGCGCTCACCCAAGGGCCAACGGCTGAAATCGCCATCGCACAAGTACAAAGGCACCGGGTGGGCCGCCGCCACGGCCATCGCGGCGCGCACACGATCGATGAAGTCCGGCCAGCCATCGATGCGGCCCAAGGAGAGCTCGCTGCTGTTGTCGCCGGGAGGCGTCGTCATCTCAATGGGGTCCATGGCAAGCCTCCATCAGCCAACAAAAATCTTCAAGGGCGGGGGTGCAACCAACCATCTTCGGCCCATTGGTCCAGCAACTCACGGGCGTCGGGGCTGGCCTTGGCCACGGCCAGCGCGCTGAGTTGCCGCTGATCGGCCAACGCCCGCATCAAGCGCGCATCGGCCCCAGCCGCCAACCAGGATTCGCCGTTGGCAAAGATGCGCTTGTCGTCATAGACCATGCGGGTTTTGGCATCCAGCACCACGCCCACCCCATCCGGCAGGGGCTCACCGGGTTCGAACCAGACGCGGGGCTTGAGTTCCGTCAGGGACTCGCCCAAGGCGGCCTGAATCTGCTGCGGATCGCTGAGGAAGCGCTGCACTGCCTCCAGGGCGAACTGCTGCAGGTCTGGCGGAATGCGCCCGGGCTGGTCGGTCGCGGTTTGCTGCGGGTCTTTGTACAGGCGTGGTTTGGCGGCCACGTCCATGCCTTCAGCACACCGCCCCAGCACCTCGCGGGTGATCTCGGTGGCCTCTGGTGCACGGAATCCGATCGAACACGTCATGCACTCGCCTTCGGCCACGCCGTCATGACCCCACATGGGCGGCAGGTAAAGCATGTCGCCCGGCTCCAGCAGCCATTCTTCCTGAGGCTCGAAGTGGGCCAGCACTTTCAGGGGCACGTCCGGGCGCAAGCTGGCGTCCTTGAGCGGCCCCACGCGCCAGCGACGGCGTCCGTGAACCTGCAGCAAAAACACGTCGTAGGAATCGTAATGCGGTCCCACGCCGCCGCCATCACTGGCGTAGGAAATCATCAGGTCGTCCACGCGGGCCTGGGGGACAAAGCCGAACTGGCGCAACAGCGCATGGGCTGCGGGCACATGCAGGTCCAAGCCCTGCACCAGCAAGGTCCAGCCAGGTTGGTCCAGCTTGGGCAAGGCCCGCCGTGGGATGGGCCCTTGGCGCAAACGCCAATCGTCGGTGGCCCGGTCTTGCACAATGAGGCGAGACTCCACCTCGTCCTGGCCCGCGAGTGCAAACAAGGCGGTGCGGTCCACAGGGGGTTTGACGCCCGGCATGGCCTGGCGGATCAGCAAGGGTTTTTTCTGCCAATGGCGGCGCATGAACTGCTGGGGCGACAGGCCGCCCAGCAAAGTCGTTGGCGCGTCCAGGGGGGCGTGGTTCAGGTCGTTGGTGGTCAATGTCATGTCCGCCATTGTGCGACCACTCCAAGCAGCTGGAATGGCGGCCATGAGATGATCGAGGGATGATGATTTCCTCCCCCTGCGTCGTCAGCCTGGTCTGGCGACTTGAAGATGCGCAAGGCCAACTGATCGACGAACTGCCCGAACCCATGGAGTTCTTCGTGGGTGGCGACGACCTGCTGGCCAAGGTCGAAGAAGCCTTGGTCGGGCAAGGCCCCGGCTTCTCGGCCGACCTGAACCTGGAGCCCGAAGAAGCTTTTGGCGACTACAAGGCCGAGCTGGTTTTCTTTGAAACCCGCGACATCTTTCCGGCCGAAGTGGACGTGGGCATGCAGTTCGAAGGCCCCCCCGAAGGATCCACCACACCCGACCTGCCACCGGACGTGCTCTACACCGTGACCGAGGTGTACGACACCCACGTGGTGCTGGATGGCAACCACCCCCTGGCGGGCGTGGCGTTGCGCTTGTCCATGAAGGTGGAGGGCGTGCGGGCGGCCACCCCTGAAGAGATCGAGCAAGGCTCGGTGGCCGAATCGGTGTTCACACTGGCGCCCAATCAGGCACCGCCAGGATCAGTGCTGCACTGAACCCAAAAAGCCTCAGCCGCGCCCGGTTGAACCGAAGCCGCCCTCGCCTCGCGCGGTGGCTTCGAATGACTCCACTCGCCTGAAGCTGGCCTGCACGATCGGCACGATGATCATCTGCGCAATGCGCTCCATGGGCTCGATGGTGAACGGGGTGCTGCCCCGGTTCCAGCAGCTGACCATGAGCGGCCCCTGGTAATCAGAGTCAATGAGCCCGACCAGGTTGCCCAGCACGATGCCGTGCTTGTGGCCCAGGCCCGAGCGCGGCAGGATCATGGCCGCCAGGCCCGGATCGGCCAGGTGCATGGACAGGCCGGTGGGGATCAGTTGGGCCTGCCCCGGCTCCAGCACCACGGCCTGCTCAAGGCAAGCGCGCAAATCCAGCCCGGCGCTGCCCGGCGTGGCGTAAGCGGGCAGGTGATCGGCCATGCGTGCATCCAGCACTTTGATGTCAACGGTCGTCATGCAAATACCAATTCAATTCGCGGGATGAAGATTCAGTCGGCGCGCCAGCTCCACCATGAGTTCGCGCGCCAGAACCAGCTTGTCGGCCCGGCCGCCGTCCTCGGGCAGTTGGCGCTGATCGGTGGCATCGACCACCAGCAAGGCGTTGTCGTCGTGGCCAAACGTGGCCGGGCCCAGGTTGCCGATGATCAAGGGAATGCGCTTGCGCAGCAATTTGGCGCGCGCGTGCTCCAGCAGGTTTTCGCTCTCGGCAGCAAAGCCCACGCAGTACGGCGCTTTTGGCAGGGCGGCCACGGCGGCCAGGATGTCGGGGTTCTCGGTCAGCTCGAAAGTGGGGGCCACTTTCTTGCCCTCCTTCTTGATCTTGTGCTGGCTGAGCGAGGCGGGCCGCCAATCAGCCACCGCCGCCGTCGCGATGAACACGTCGTGTTCGCTGGCCACTGGCAGCACAGCATCTTGCATCTGCAAAGCGGACATCACATCGATGCGCCGCACACCGCGCGGCGTGGGCAGATGCACGGGTCCGGCGACCAGCGTCACCTCGGCGCCAGCCTCAACCGCGGCGCGTGCCAGGGCAAAGCCCATCTTGCCGCTGGAATGGTTGGTGATGCCGCGCACCGGGTCAATGGATTCAAAAGTAGGGCCAGCGGTGATCAGCAGGCGCTGGCCTCGCAGGATCTTGGGCTGGAAGAAGGCGGTCAAATCAGCCACCAGGTCGGCGGGCTCGTTCATGCGGCCATCGCCGGTTTCACCGCAGGCCTGATCGCCGCTGTCAGGGCCGAGCAAGATGGTGCCGTCGGCGTGCAGGGTTTGCACATTGCGCTGTGTGGCGGGGTGCGACCACATCTCGCGGTTCATGGCCGGCGCGATCAGCAAGGGGCAACGCTCGCGGGGACGGGCCAGGCACGTCAGGCTGAGCAGTTCATCAGCCCGGCCCAGCACGAGCTTGGCCATGAAATCGGCACTGGCGGGCGCCACCAGAATCGCGTCTGCCTCGCGGCTGAGGTTGATGTGGGCCATGTTGTTGGGCTCGCGCGCGTCCCACTGGCTGGTGGCCACGGCCCGGCCAGACAGCGCCTGCATCGTCACCGGCGTGATGAAAGCCTGCGCCGCCTCGGTCATGACCACTTGAACAGTAGCGCCGGCCTTGACCAGAAGGCGCACCAGTTCGGCCGATTTGTAGCAGGCGATGCCGCCTGTCAGGCCCAGCACGATGTGCTTGCCCAGGAGATCTGAACGTTCTGACATGGGCCGGACTCTAGCAGGCTTGCCCAGCCCACCCGGTCAGGGCTGCCGCAAAACAGTCACGGATGACTGGAGAACCCGTGTGCGGTAGGTGCTGGGCGAAATGCCTGACCAACGCTTGAAAGCGTAGGTGAAGGCGCGCCGGTCGGAAAACCCCAGTTCGACACTGATGCTTTCCATGCTGATGGCCTTCTTGCTCAGCATCTGGCGCGCGCGGGCGTATTTGGCCTGGGCTTGCAAATCGGCGAACTTGAACCCCTCGGCCTGCAGCCGCCTCTGCAAGGTGCGCGCGTGGATGCCCAGGGATTCGGCCACCTCGTCCAAGCCGCCTTTGAGCAGCTCGGGCTGGCCCTCGAAAGCCTGGCGCACGGCTTCGGTGGAGGCAAAGTGCGGCTTGCTGGCCTCAAGCTCCCGAACAATGGCCTGGCGCGCTTGCCCATGGACGGAAGGAAGTGCGCCTTGCAACGCCATATCCAGCATGGCTTTGGGGAACACCAAGGCATTTCGAGGGGCCCCGAACTGCACATGGCAAAGGAAGAAATCCTGAAACATGGCCGCGTTGTCAGGACGCGGCCTTTGAAACTGCACGGCATGCTGCGGCTGCGGAAACAAGGACAGGGAGCGCCCGAGCATGGCCTTGGCAAATTTGCGGCAGGCGGCCAGCACAATCTCGATCACATAAGGCGCTTCGGCGCGACGAGCCAATTCAGGGTCAAGGGTAACGACAATCGCCGCTTCGCTGTCGGTTTCCTCCAGATTGACCCACAACCAAGGCAGTTGCATGGCCCGGATCCAGGGCAAGGCTTCGATGGCCTCGCGCATGGTGGGGCTGGTGGCCAGGAATGATTCCACCTGGGGGAAACGATCGAAGACATAGGCCTCGCCCAGGGCCAGCGGAAAGTAATGGGTGGTTGAAGACCGCACACACACGTTCAGAGCCCGCAGCAAAGCGTCGGCGGTCACCATGCCGCCGGAAGGCTTGTTCACGTCCAGCTCGATGCCTGCCTCCAGGAAAGCGGCCTCGACCGGGAAACCGCAACGCGCAGCAGCACGCACCCAGCTGGGCACGCCAAACATCGGGATGGTGGCAGACAGGCTCGAAGATTCCGAGCTCCAGGAAGCAATTTCCACCGTTGATTTGAACTGGACATTGGAGGTGAGCAAAATCATTTCCAATCAATATCTGAATACGCTTGTTTTCTAATAAATGGTGAAATTCAACGAATATCGAACGATCGTATGAATCGGGCAATCCAATCTATTTGGATTCGCACCTCACCACAAGCTTTTCAGGCACTAAACCAGGAACAAATTCCGACGCCATTCGCGCCCATGCCGATAAACATGACGAGTCAGGCCTGGGCACGATAGGGTGTTCCTCCGACACAGACTCAGGCGTCAGGTCAAGACTGAGAGCGGCATTCAGCAAGTGAATACCGCCGTTGTCTAGACAAGCTTAAGTCCGGCCTTGCTGATCCCGCCAGTTGCTGGGGGTGCAACCTTCCCAGCGTTTGAACGCCGCGGTGAAGGCACGGCGATCCGAGAAGCCCAGGCGCGCACTGATGTCATCGATGGACATGTCGTCCTTGCGAAGCCACTCACAAGCCAGCCGGTGGCGCATGCGGGCCTGCAGGTGCAGGTAGCCATCGCCCTCGTCCTTCAGGCGGCGCTGCAGGGTGCGGGGGTGCAAATTAAGGCGCTCGGCCATGTCTTCCACACCCAGGGCCAACAGACCAGGTTTGAGGGCGATGATCTCTTCGATCTCGGCGGCCACGCCTTGGCGTCGAGCCTCTTTGCCCAGGCGCTGCTCGGCCAGGAAATGCGCCTGTTCATGCAAGGCGGGGAACGCGCCTTCCAGTGGCAGATCCAGGATGCGGCTCTCAAACACCAGCGCGTCCATGGGCTGGTTGAAGTTGACCGGCACCTCAAAGAACTGCTGCAGTTGCTCGGCATACGGTGGTGGCGGTCGCTTGATGGACACCGACACAAAACCATCCGATGAGCCTTGCAGAGACCGGCCGAACTTGCGGATGCAGGCCAGCAGGGCCTCGGTCACGTAGTGCAGGGGCAGGCCGAGGTTTTCAACGTCGATCACCGGCAGCTCAAAGCTGATGGCCACGTAGGCCAGGTCGCCTTCTTCGCGGATGTCGAACTGGGCCCAGGGCAGCACCATGCGCTTGGCCATTTCGGCCACGTCCAGGGCTTGGCGCAGTGTGGGACTGGTGGTAAGCAGGGTTTCAAACTCGGGCAGGGATTCAAACGCGAAGGTGTCGCCCAGCACCACGGGGAAATGCTTGTTCGGCGACATGGCCACGCATTGCTCCAACACCGAGATCAACTGCAAAGGCGACACGCGGGCGTCTTCCAGGCGGATCAGATCGATGGTGATCCCGGCTTCTTTGAACAGCGGTTGCACGTTGAAGCCGCATTTGGCGGCCGCCTTGATCCAGCTGGACAGCATGAACAGCGGAATGGGCTTGATGCCCAAGGCTTTGAGAACGATCGATGGAATCTGCATAAATGAAAACGGCCCACTCAGCGTGAGTGTGCAGCAGTCTACCGAAGATCGGGGTTTCAACAACGGCGCAAAAAAAAGCCTCCGTCACCGGAGGCTTGATGAGGCCATCAGCGATGTCACATCGCGAGGGTTTGGCGCATTTGCTCGCTGGCCTTGACGGGGTCGCCGCCGCTGCCTTTGAAGGCGGCCAGCCATTCGGTGTAGCCGCGTTGCTCGGACTCTTGCCAAGGATGGAAACCCACCCTGTAGTAAGTCCAGTAGGCCTTGGCCATGGGGGCCAGCAAACCATTGGGCTTGATCAGCCACCAGATGCCGCCCGCCATCAGCTTCATCCGTTGGGCCAGGGTGAAGCCGTCCTGGATCAACATCTTGCGCTGGATGTAGAAAATCGTGGCGGGGAACAAAATGGTGGCATCGACCAGGGCCAGCACGCGCTTGAAGTAACCCACCTTGGCCACATCCACCATCACGTCGTAAGCGACACCCTTGTGCTCGACTTCCTCGATGGCGTGCCAGGCGTACATGGCGCGCACACGGGGGTCGGCTTCCTTGAGCAGGTCGCGCTGGTCGAACATGCTGTGGGCGATGATCGAGGTGAAGTGCTCCAGCGCGGCAGTGACGGCCACGGTGTAGCTGCGGCTGTACCACTTGCGGTAGCGGTTGGTCAGGAAATTCTCGACCCAGGCGCTCAAGGCTTCGGTGTCGATGCCCTGCTTGCGGATGCGTTCGTTGTCCTGGCGGTGAACGATGCCGTGCTGGGCTTCTTGCTTGTTGAAGTCCTTGATCTCTTGCAGCATCTTCGGGTCGGTGACTTGGTCGCGGAAATCGCGCACACAGGTCATGAAGAATTTTTCACCAGGCGGGAAGATGATGGACAGAGCGTCCCAGAAGCGCGACTTGAAAGGGTCGCCGCCAAACCAGTACTTGGGGATGTCGCCGTCCAGGCCGAAGTTCAGCTTCTCGCGGGGGACGATGGGATGTTGTGCAACGGGGGTGGTCATGGCATCACCTTTCTTGTGTTGAGTCGGTCCTCGGTGATTGAACTTTAGGGAATGATGGCCCTCGCCAACAGGATGCGGGATGACAAGATGGCATTGCGGCCGACATTCGCACAAGAAAAAAGGCTCCCGAAGGAGCCTTTGAGGATTAAATCACGACATCACAGTCGCTCATTCACCCAAGCCTGCACGCCGGCCAGCGCCTGAGCCAGCTTGGAAGGGTCCGTGCCGCCCGCCATGGCCATGTCGGGTTTCCCGCCGCCCTTGCCACCCACCTGCTGAGCCACGAAGTTGACCAGATCTCCGGCCTTGACCTTGCCGATGCTGTCAGCGGTGACACCTGCGGCGATCTGCACCTTGCCGCCTTCAACCGCGGCCAACACGATGGCAGCGGTCTTGAGCTTGTCCTTGAGCTTGTCCATGGTCTCGCGCAGGGCCTTGGCATCGGCGCCGTCAAGCACCGCGGCCAGCACTTTCAGGCCCTTGATGTCGACGGCCTGGCTCAGCAGTTCGTCGCCCTGGCTGGAGGCCAGCTTGCCCTTGATGGCGGCCAGTTCCTTCTCCAGTGCACGGATCTGATCTTGCGCTGCAGCAACGCGCGCGGGCACTTCGGCGGGCGCGGCCTTGAGCAGGCTGGCGAGGCCCTGCACCGTGCCTTCCAGCGACTGCAGGTAGCTCAGCGCGCCAATGCCGGTGACGGCCTCGACGCGGCGCACGCCAGCGGCCACGCCACTTTCGGCCACGATCTTGAACACGCCGATGTCACCGGTGCGCTTGACGTGCGTACCGCCACACAGCTCCTTCGATGAGCCGATGCTGAGCACGCGGACTTCGTCACCGTACTTCTCGCCGAACAGCATCATGGCGCCGCTCTTTTGCGCATCCTCCAGGTTCATCACCTTGGCATCGGTGGCCTCGTTGGCCAGGATCTCGGCGTTGACGAGTTCTTCGACCTGGCGGATCTCGTCGGCGCTCAAAGGGGCGTTGTGCGCGAAGTCGAAGCGGGTGCGGTCGGCCGTGACCTGCGAGCCCTTTTGCTGCACATGGCCGCCCAGCACCGTGCGCAAGGCCAGGTGCATCAGGTGGGTGGCGCTGTGGTTGCGGATGGTGCGGGCGCGGATGTCAGCATCGACGCGGGTATTGAGCGTGTCGCCCACCTTGATCTCGCCTTCGACCACGCGGCCGTGGTGGCCGAACACGTCGGCCTGGATCTTCTGTGTGTCTTCGACCACGAAGCGCGACGTGCCGTTGCGCAGGTCGCCGCTGTCGCCGGCCTGGCCGCCGGACTCGGCATAGAAAGGCGTGTCGTCCAGCACGATGACGGCGTCGTCACCGGCGCGGGCCGACTGGGCGGGCGAACCGTCGACGTAGACGGCAGTGACCTTCGAGCCCTCGTGGGTCAGTTGGTCGTAGCCGTGGAAGGTGGTGGGCGCGCCCGTGTATTCCAGGCCGGCGGCCATCTTGAACTTGCCGGCGGCGCGGGCTTGTTCGCGCTGGCGGTTCATGGCGGCGTCGAAGCCGGCGCTGTCCACGGTCACGTCGCGTTCGCGGCAGACGTCGGCGGTCAGGTCGACTGGGAAGCCGAAGGTGTCATGTAGCTTGAAGGCGGTTTCGCCATCAATCACCTTGGTGCCAGATTTTTCAACAGCGGCCAGTGCGGTTTCCAGGATCTCCATGCCGTTGGCGATGGTCTGGAAGAAGCGCTCTTCTTCGGTCTTGAGCACCTCGGTGATGCGCTTTTCGTTCTGGCGCAGTTCGGGGTATGCGTCGCCCATCTGTTCGACCAGGGCTCCGACCAGCTTGTGGAAGAACGGCGTGCGAGCGCCCAGCTTGTAGCCGTGGCGGATGGCGCGGCGCGTGATGCGGCGCAGCACGTAGCCGCGGCCTTCGTTCGATGGAATCACGCCATCGGCCACAGTGAAGGAACACGCGCGGATGTGGTCGGCGATGACCTTGAGGCTGGGGCTGGCGGCGTCGACATCGCCACCGCCCGCAGCATCGACCGCCATCTTGGCCGCAGCCAGCAAGGCCACGAACAAGTCGATCTCGTAATTGCCGTGAACGCCTTGCAGCACGGCGGCAATGCGCTCCAGACCCATGCCGGTGTCGACGCTGGGCTTGGGCAACTTGTGCATGACGCCCGCTTCGTCGCGGTTGAACTGCATGAACACGTTGTTCCAGATCTCGATGAAGCGGTCGCCGTCTTCATCGGGGCTGCCGGGGGGGCCGCCGGGGATGTGGTCGCCGTGGTCGTAGAAGATCTCGGTGCAGGGGCCGCAGGGACCGGTGTCGCCCATCATCCAGAAGTTGTCGGAAGCGTAGCGGGCACCCTTGTTGTCGCCGATGCGGATGATGCGCTCGGCCGGCACGCCAATTTCTTTGTTCCAGATATCGTAGGCTTCGTCGTCTTCGGCGTAGACCGTGACGGTGAGCTTGTCCTTGGGCAGCTTGAAGACCTCGGTCAGCAGCTCCCAGGCGAAGCTGATGGCATCGCGCTTGAAGTAGTCGCCGAAGCTGAAGTTGCCCAGCATCTCGAAGAAGGTGTGGTGGCGTGCGGTGTAACCCACGTTGTCGAGGTCGTTGTGCTTGCCGCCGGCGCGGATGCACTTTTGCGACGTGGTGGCGCGTGTGTAGGGGCGCTTGTCGAAGCCCAGGAACACGTCCTTGAACTGGTTCATGCCCGCGTTGGTGAACAAAAGCGTGGGGTCGTCACCGGGCACCACGGGGCTCGAGGCCACGATGGTGTGGCCCTTCGACTCGAAGAACTTCAGAAACTTGGAACGGATCTCGGCGGCTTTCATCTGGGGGCTTCCGGTTCAGAACGTGGGCGGCATCGACCCGGGCCTGCTGGCAGCCGGGTAAAGCCAAGCCAGGGATTATAGGTTTCAGGGGGTGGCCTATGATTCTGGCCCGTGCATGCTTTCCCGAGAACCGCCATGACCGCTTTCGCCTCCCCTCTGGCCGCCCTGAAAGACCCTTCGCTGCTCAAGACCCAGGCTCTGATCGACGGGCAATGGGTGGACGCCGCCGACCGTTTCGATGTGCGCGACCCGGCCACGGGACAATTGCTGGTACAGGTGCCGAATCTGGGTGCTGCCCAGACCGAGGCGGCCATCGCCGCCGCCAACCGCGCCTGGCCCGCCTGGAAGGGCCTGACGGCCAAGGCCCGCGCCACCATCATGATGAAGTGGTTCGCCCTGCTGATTGAGAACGCGGACGACCTGGCCCGCATCATGACCGCCGAGCAAGGCAAGCCCCTGGCCGAATCGAAGGGCGAAGTGGCCTACGGCGCCAGTTTCATCGAATGGTTCGCCGAAGAGTCGCGCCGCGTTTACGGTGAAACCGTGCCCAGCACCGACGCCAGCAAACGCTTCCTCGTGATCCGCCAGCCGATCGGCGTGTGCGCGGCCATCACGCCCTGGAATTTCCCCATCGCCATGATCACCCGCAAGGTGGCGCCGGCCCTGGCCGCTGGCTGCCCGGTGGTCATCAAACCGGCGGAAGCCACGCCGCTGTCAGCCCTGGCCGTGGCGGAACTGGCCCTGCGCGCGGGCATGCCGCCCGGCGTGCTGAACATCATCACGGCCGACGCCGAGCGCTCAATCGAAGTCGGCAAGGCGCTGTGCGCCAGCGACACGGTGCGCCACTTGTCTTTCACCGGATCGACCGAAGTCGGCCGCATTTTGATGAAGCAGTGCGCGCCCACCATCAAGAAACTGTCGCTGGAACTGGGCGGCAACGCGCCCTTCATTGTGTTCAACGATGCCGACATTGACGCCGCCGTGGAAGGCGCCTTGATCGCCAAATACCGCAATGCGGGGCAGACCTGCGTGTGCGCCAATCGCCTGTACGCGCAGGCCGACGTTTACGACCAGTTCGTCGCCAAGCTGTCCGAACGCGTGGCGCAGATGAAGGTGGGCAATGGATTCGAGGCTGGCGTGACTCAAGGCCCGCTGATCGACGATCAAGCCCTGGCCAAGGTTGAAGACTTGGTGGCCGATGCGCTGGTCAAGGGCGCCAAGGTCGTCACCGGGGGCAAGCGCGCGCCTGTGGACGGCGGCAACTTCTACACGCCCACGGTGTTGTCGAACGTGTCGGGCGACATGCGCCTGGCGAAGGAAGAAATCTTTGGCCCCGTGGCCCCGGTGTTCAAATTCGACACGGAGCTTGAAGCCATCGCCATGGCCAACGACACCGAGTTCGGCCTGGCCAGCTATTTCTACAGCCGCGACGTGGGCCGCATCTTCCGCGTGGGCGAGGCGCTGGAATACGGCATGGTCGGTGTCAACACCGGCCTGATTTCAACCTGTGAAGTGCCCTTTGGTGGCGTGAAGCAATCCGGCCTGGGCCGCGAGGGCGCGCGCCAGGGCATGGACGACTACCTGGAAGCCAAGTACCTTTGCCTTGGCGGATTGGACAAGTGAGCCGAGCATGAGTAGCTTTCTGAATGAATTGTGGCCTTTGGCGCCACGCCACTGGGTGCTGCTGGCCTTCATCGCCGCCGCCCTGCACTCGCACCTGCGCGGCAAGATGCGCTTCGGTCTGGTGCGCGCCCTGACCGACTTCACTGTGTTGATCGCGCCGCTGAATTCGCTGATGGTGCTGTTCTCGAAAGTGGGCTCGCAACCCTACCTGGATCCGAAGAAGTTCCCCGACCTGAAGCTGCTGCAGGACAACTGGCAGGTGATGCGCGAAGAAGCGTTGAACCTGGATGGGCGCGGCAACATCAAGGCCGCCGACACCTACAACGACATCGGCTTCAACTCCTTTTTCCGCACGGGCTGGAAGCGCTTCTACCTGAAGTGGTATGCCGATGAACTGCCCTCGGCGCAAGAGTTGTGCCCCAAGACGGTGGCCTTGCTCAAGCAGATCCCAAGCATCAAGGCGGCCATGTTTGCTTCACTGCCGCCCGGCGCCCGCCTGGTGCGCCACCGCGACCCGTACGCGGGCTCGCTGCGCTACCACCTGGGCCTGATCACGCCCAACGACCCCGGCTGCTACATCGATGTCGATGGCGAGAAGTACCACTGGAAAGACGGCGAAGTGGTGATGTTCGACGAGACCTACATCCACTACGCCGAGAACACCACCGACCACCCTCGCATCATCCTGTTCGCCGACATCGAGCGCCCGGTCTGGACGCCAATCATGCGGTGGATCAACCACCTGTTTGGCACCCTGGTGATGACGGCTGCTGCCACCCAGAACGTGGAGGGCGAACCCGTGGGCGGCTTGAACAAGTTCTTCTTCCACTTCTACCAATTGCGCGCCAAGGCCAAGGTCTTGAAAGCGCGCAACCGCACGGCTTACTACGTGGGCAAGTGGGCCATGATCGGTGGGCTACTCTGGGCGTTGTTTTACTGAGGCGATCCCGCACCATCTGGTATCGCCGCCTGATCAATGATTTAATGGCGATACAAAAAATTAGGGAAGGGGCTCACGCCATGGAAGCCGAGACCGTCGCATTGATGACCAGCGAATCGCCCGACGCCTTGGTCTTGCTGACGGCCAAGGGCCATGTCGTGCACTGGAGCAAGGGCGCACAATCCATATTTGGGTACAGCGCGGAAGAAGTCGATGGCCAACACTGGGAGACCCTCGGTGTGCCCACCGACCACGCGACCGAGCAGGGGATTCGCATCCAGGAAACTTTGGGGCTCGGCACGGTCACCTATGAAGCCGTGCGCCGCAGGAAAGACGGCTCTCTGCTGTATGTGGATGTCACCACAAAGCTGGTGCACACGGCTGATCTGGAACCCATGGTCCTGTCCGCCGAAAAGAACGTGACCACCATCAAGGTGCTGCGAGACGCCAAGCTCATGGAAGCCAGGTTTCGCGACTTGCTGGAGTCCACCCCAGACGGCATTGTGATGGCCAACCCCACTGGGCACATCGTCATCGCCAACAGCCAGGCCGAGCGCTTGTTCGGCTATGCCGAAGGCGAATTGCGAGGACGCTCCGTCGATGAATTGCTGCCCGAGCGTTATCGCAAGGCCCATGTGGGGCACCGCTCCAACTATTTCTTGCAACCTCGCAAGCGCGCCATGGGTTCGGGCCTGGATCTGTCGGGGCTGCGCAAGGACGGCAGCGAGTTTCCGATCGAAATCAGCCTCAGCCCCTTGCGCACGGAAGAGAGCGCTTTCGTGATGAGCGCCATCCGGGACATCAGCGAACGCAAGCGTTTTGAGAAGGCCCTTCAGGAAAAGAACTTGGAGCTGGCCAACGCCAATCAAGCCAAAGACCGCTTTCTGGCCGGCATGAGCCACGAATTGCGCACGCCCCTGAACGCCATCATCGGCTTCACGGGTACGCTGCTGATGAAATTGCCTGGGCCTCTGAACGATGAACAGCAAAAGCAGCTGAAGACCGTGCAATCCAGCGCACGCCATCTGTTGGCGCTGATCAACGACCTGCTGGATGTCTCCAAGATCGAAGCCGGCAAAGTGGAGTTGAACGTCGAACCGGTGGATGCGCGGGCCTTGCTGGATGAAGTCGCCGCCACCTTGCAGCCTCAGGCCATCAGCAAGGGTTTGACACTGACCGTGCAGGGGCCTATACAGGACACCATGCTCCAGACCGACCGACGAGCGCTCAGCCAGATCGTGCTTAACCTGGCCGGCAATGCACTGAAGTTCACGGAACAGGGCCATGTGTGGATCATCCTGGAATCGGGCGTGAATGGCGCCGCCACCATCCATGTGGAGGACACCGGCATCGGCATCCCTGAGGAAGATCAAGACAAGCTCTTCGGTGCATTCAGCCGCGTGCGCAATGAACGGCCTGACGCACCCGAAGGCACCGGACTGGGCCTGCATTTGAGTCAGAAACTCGCCGAATTGCTGGGAGGCAAAATCAGCTTTCAAAGCGAAAGCGGGAAAGGCAGCACCTTCTCACTGGTCCTGCCGATGGGCTGAGCCATGACGACAAGCTTCCTCATCATCGAAGACAACGCGGCCAACATGGAGTTGGTGCGTTATTTGTTGACATTCAGCGGCTACAAGGTCTTGCTGGCGCGCGATGGTCAACAAGGGCTCGAGATCGCCTTGCACGAGCGGCCAGATCTCATCATCTGCGACCTGCAGATGCCCCGAATGGACGGCTATCAAGTGCTTGAGCAACTGCGTTCAGGCCCCCAAGGCGAGCAACCCATCGTGATCGCAGTCACGGCCTTTTCCATGCCCAATGACCGCCAGAAAGTCCTGACGGCCGGGTTCAATGGCTACATCTCCAAGCCCATCGAACCTGAAAATTTCGTCAGTCAGATCGAATCGTTTCTGCCCGAACACATGCGTTTGCCACGCCCTGTGCCGGGCCATTGAGGTCTATACGCCATGGCAAAGATACTGGTCGTCGATGACCACGCGCCCAACCGAGACCTGATCGTGGCGCTCATGGGCTACAGCGGACACCAGTCAATCGAAGCTTGGGATGGCAGCATTGCCCTGGAGCAGGTTCGCGCCGAACGACCGGACCTGGTGATCTGCGACATCCTCATGCCGACCATGGATGGCTATGAGTTCGTGAGGCAGTTGCGTGCAGACCCTGCCATCGCCCAAACAGAAGTCATCTTCTACACGGCGACATTCATGGAACGCGAAGCCCGCAACCTGGCCAATGCCTGCGGTGTGTCCAACGTGCTGATCAAACCTTGCGAACCGCAAGAGATCCTGCGTGTCGTCGAGCACGCCCTGGCCCACGCCAGCTCGCCTGAGATGCACCCGGACGACTTGCAGTTCGACCGCGAGCATTTGCGTCTGCTGACCGACAAGCTGGCCGTCAAGGTCAGCGAACTGGAACGCACCAACCAAAGGCTGTCTGCGCTGACCGATCTGAATTTGCAATTGGCCTCCGAGCGAGATCCCTACGTGCTGCTGGACAAGGTGTGCCGTGGTGCCAGGGATCTGCTGGGTGCGCGCTACAGCGTTTTGGGCGTGCGCGACAAGAATGGTGGCGGTGATGAGTGCTTCTCCACCTGGGGCCTGGCGCCGGAACAAGCGGAGCGGATCAAAAGCCTGGGTATAGACGGTCACATCTTTGGCGAAGTCATGGCGGAAGGCCGCGCTCGGCGGTTTTCCCGGTCGGACGTGCCCCCCTCCACATCGAATTTGCCTGTTTCTTACCCTGAAGCGGAATGCGGGTTGCTCGCCCCGGTCATGTCGCTGAACCGCACCTATGGGTGGATCCTGCTGGTCGACAAACTGGGCTCACAGGCCTTCACGCCTGACGACGAGCGGTTGTTGACCATCCACGCCGCACAAGCCGGCCGCATCTACGAAAACGGCAGTCTTTACAACGAGATCAAACGCACCGCCGAGCAACTGCAGATCGAGATCGTGGAGCGCAGACTGGCCGCGGAGGCATTGGTCAAAGCCAACGAGACACTGGAACACCGCGTTCAACTCCGCACGGCTGAGCTCAGCGAAACCATCGAGGGCCTGGAGACCTTCAATCGAAACGTCTCTCACGACATCCGTGGACCTCTGGGTGGCATCGCCGCCGCGGCCAAAATGGCCCAGGATCTCATTGAGGCCGATGAGAAGGCCAGGGCCATCCGCTTGCTGCAAGCCGTTGCCGAGCAGGCCACGATGACCGAGAAGGTGGTCGAATCCCTGCTCGCACTGGCGCGAACCAGCAACGTCACCCTGGAAACACGCAGCGTGGACATGAACGCGCTACTGAGTGAGGTCATCGAGTCCATCCGCTTAGCCCGGTCGGCCGGGTCGATTCCGGTGGTCCCCTCACCGCTGCCGCAAATCGAGGCCGATCTTGAGTTGGCTCGACAGGTTTTCGTGAACCTGATTGGCAACGCGCTGAAGTTCGCGGCGGAGGCGGGCAAACCCCATGTCGAAGTCGGCGTGATCCAGTCCGCCGACCCACCCGTGTTTTTCGTCCGTGACAATGGAGTCGGCTTTGACTCGGAACAGGCAAAACGGCTGTTCAAACCATTTCAAAGATTGCACGATTCCCGCTTTGAAGGCTCCGGAGTGGGCCTGTCCATCGTCAAGCGCATCATTGATCGCCACGGTGGAAAAGTCTGGGCGGAAGGCACGCCTGGTCAAGGCGCCACCTTCTACTTCTGTTTTGGCGAATCACCATTGCCTTGCTCTGCGGCTACGTGACTCATCAAGCGTCGGCGTCAACTCCTGCTTGCGCACGCGATGAAAGCGCTTCACACGGGCTACTATGTGAATAACCGGAGAGCCCCTCATGTCCCATGAATTCATCAGGCACCTTGTATTGACAGCCGTACTGACCACCAACTGCGCCATCGCCAGCGCGGCGGAACCGCCTCAGTTCGTCACCACCGCGGCCAGCAAGGTGTCGTCGGTGGCCGCCAAGGTTGAGAACTCCGTCAAGCATGGCCTGCAAAAGGGTGCCAGTGCCGTTGAGCGCGGCGCGTCTGCCACGGGCAGGGCCGTCAACAAGACTGCCAAGAAGCTGGGCTTGCCCACCACACCCGCCTCTTCCGCCAGCGAGTGAAGAAGAAGCCCGCGCCGTGGGTTTAGAATGCGCCCTGTCCGCGGGTGTCGTTCAATGGTAGGACTCTTGCTTCCCAAGCAAATAACGTGGGTTCGATTCCCATCACCCGCTCCAACAGACAAGCAAAAGGCCGCCAAGGGCATTCCCTGGCGGCCTTTTCAACGAGTAGCCCTCGCTCAGGGCTTGTAAACGAGCGGCGCGAGCGAGTTGCCCGGCGCGATGCTGGCGCAGTTCTGCGGAGCTGGCTTCCCAGCGAATCGGTCATCGACCCAGGCGGTGGCCGCAGGCAGCCAGTTGACCATGGTCAAGAAGTGGCTTGAACCATACTCTTTGTGCTCCACCGCCACACCCTTGGCGCAGTACTGGCGCGCCAGCGTGCGGACATCGCCCGCCAGCATCACACCGTCACCCTTGCCCCAGATTGGCGATGTCTTCGTGCCTTCCCAGATGCCGCCGGTGCCCTGACCGATTTGCAGCGGGATCTCGGGGGTGCCTCCGGTGCCCATGATGACCGTGTTCACGGCAGCGACGTACTCAGGAATCTTGGTGCGGTCCTGGTACTCTGGCTTGACCAGGTCCTTCCAGGTCACCTTGCCGTATTGGCCGAGCACGTAGGCGATCGAGGCATTCTGAATTCTGTCGTAGACCTCCAGACCGCGCGCGGTGAGGTACTTCTTGATGTCGATCTCGTACGAACGCGCGACACCGACGACCGCCATGGGCATCACACCACCCCAAATGGGCGCGCCTTCGACATAGGTCAGGTTGTGCTCGGGGCTCACCAGCGTGCCACCGAAGGCCGCACCGATCAGGTTGGACTTCAGGTCAGGCGCATAGCTGGGCGCCAACTCGGCGGCCCACTCGGTGGCGATGGCGCCGCCCGAGTAGCCCAACATCGCGACCTTGGCGTTCCGGTCGAGGCCGATCTCCGGCGAATTCAGCGCAGCGCGAATCGAGTCCAGCGTGTTGTAGCCGTATTCGGGGCCGGCGGCGAAATTGGCGTTCTGACCTTCTGTGTCAGAGATGACGACGGTGTAGCCGTTCTTCACATACGTGCCAAACAGGACTGTCTCGACAGCCGGCAGCAGGTCTGGCAGGCGCTTGCCGCCCGCGTAGGCGCGCGAAGGCCCATCTTCCGGATTCAGCGAGTCATAGAAAGACTGGTAAGAGATGACCTTGTTCTTGTTTGGGCAGGACGAGGTGCAATCGGGCGTGAAGATGGTTGTCACGTTCGCGGTAGGCCGCTGCTTGGCATCGGTTGAGCGATACACAATCTGCGTGGCCTTGTACGAGGTCTTGAGGCCCGCGATGTATGCCGTGATCGTGCGGCTCTTCAACACCGTGCCAGGAGCGACGCTCGCCAGCGGGGTGCCATCCGTGTACTGGTAAAACGGATCGGTGGCGGCGCTCGCCATGCTCGGTACCATGAGCGCGGCGACTGCCGCTTGGACTGCCGCTAGTAACAGGTGTTTGGTGGTGGGACGGAATGACATCAATGCCTCCTGGTGCTGTGAATCGGGGTGCAGTCACGGGGTTGGGCACCGCAACGCAGTTGTTCATCATGCACATGACGCCGTATTCTGAGGACAGCGTTTACCAGAATTGCAGTCACCGATGGCGCCTGGCCCGGTTCAATCCATGCAAGCCAATCCCCACCAGGCCCAAGGCCAGCAAGGCAAAACTGGGTGGCTCATTCGCGGCGGGCACCACGCCAGGTGCCTTGGCCTTGCCCGATGTCTCGGGGACCGCATGCGAACTCATGCAAACGAGCAGGCTGAAAGCCACACAGCGACTGGCATTCAGCAACAAAGAAACACTGCTCACGTTCAAAACTTCACTCCGGCACGAACGGGTAAATCCGCTCAGGCAATGATGCGCCCCTGCTCCTCGGAATGCGGACGGATCCCCCCCCCAGATGAATGGCTGTCCGGCACCGGCAGCGCATCGGCGTGATTTAGTGCACGTCCGGTTTAAGGGACTGCCCTAGGGCGGTTGGTGACGGACAATGGCGGCCTGTCTCAAGCCCGCATTTTTCCGATCTCACCCATGAGCACCGCCTTGCCCCCCGAAGACGACGATCAACCCGCGTCAGCCTACCCCCACCGCACCATCCGCAGCTTCGTGATGCGCGCGGGGCGGACCACCGAGGGCCAGGCCAAGGCCTTGGCGGAGTTGGGCCCCAAATTTCTGCTGCCTTTTGGCAAGACGCCCCTGGACTACGCCACCACTTTCCAGCGTCAGGCGCCTGTCGTCCTGGAAATCGGTTTTGGCATGGGCGATGCCACTGCCACAATCGCGCAGACCTTGCCCGACACGGACTTCATCGGCGTTGAGGTGCACGAGCCCGGCGTGGGCGCCTTGCTCAAACGCATTGGCGACCAAAACATCACCAACCTGCGCCTGATTCGCCATGATGCCGTCGAGGTGCTGGACCACATGATCCAACCAGGCTCACTCGCTGGCGTGCACATCTTCTTTCCCGACCCATGGCACAAGACTCGCCACAACAAGCGCCGCTTGATCCAGGCGCCATTGGTGGCCCACCTGGCCTCGCGTCTGGCGCCGGGCGCCTACCTGCACTGCGCCACCGACTGGGAGCCCTATGCCCGCCAGATCCTGCAAGTGCTGAGCGATGAGCCCACCCTGGTCAACACCGCCGAAAGCTACGCCCCCAAGCCCGCCTACCGACCGCTGACCAAGTTCGAGAACCGCGGACTGAAATTGGGTCACGGTGTTTGGGACTTGGTGTTCAAAAAGCGCTGAAAAGCCCCTCTCATGACCTAGACCCCACGCCCCCGTTGACGTTACGCTGAAGACGTTGACTGGAGTGCGCTGTGAATAAACTCTCCGACCGCCTACCACTGCCCTGGGCCGATGAAGCCGCACAAATCGACAAGCTGAGGCTGCGCCTGCAAGACAAGCTCGATTGGGGCATCGTCCGCCGGCAATGCGAGCCCTGGGTGCGTGGCATCCGCCACCGGCCACCGCCTTTCTGGGCGCTTGAGTCCCTGCTGCAAGAGTTCCCGCTGTCCAGCACCGAAGGCCTGGCCCTGATGCGCCTGGCCGAAGCCCTTCTGCGCGTGCCCGACCAGGACACCGCCCAGGCCTTGATTGGCGACCAGTTGACCCAGGCCGACTTCGCCAAGCACGCCGACCATTCGTCATCAGCGCACCCTTGGTTGTCCAGCGCCTCAGCCCGTGTGCTGGACCTGGCTCACCAGTTGCTGCCCTCACAACAAGACGGCCGCCAAGGCTCGCCCACCCTGGTTCAGCGGCTCGGCGGCCCCACCGTGGTGTCCGCCACGGCCCGCGCCCTGCAATTGCTGGGTCGCCAGTTCGTGCTCGGCCAGACCATGGACGAGGCCTTGGTCCAAGCACGCAAACAAACCCAGGCCGATGCCGACCACGGCCTGATCACCCGCCACAGCTTCGACATGCTGGGCGAAGGTGCCCGGACCTGGCATGACGCCGACCGCTATCTGTCGTCTTACCAGCGGGCCTTGTCGCAACTGGGCCAGCAAGGCGACAAGAAAGCCAGGCAGTTGCCCTTCTCGCAACGCCCCGGCTTGTCGATCAAGCTGTCGGCCCTGCACCCGCGCTTTGATCCTTCGCAGCACGAAGCCCTGGTGAGAGAACTGCTGCCGCGCCTGGAGCAGCTGGCCCGCCAGGCCGATGTCTCCGGCGTGCTGCTGACCCTGGACGCCGAGGAATCCTTCCGGCTTGAACTGCAACTGGATTTGCTCGCCCGCCTGATGCCCGCCGCTGGCGATGGGCTGGGCCTGGCCGTGCAGGCCTACCAGCACCGGGCCTTGGCCATGATCGACGAGGTGCACCGCCTGGCTACCCTCCACGACAAACGCCTGACCGTGCGCCTGGTCAAAGGCGCCTATTGGGACACCGAAATCAAGCGCGCCCAGGAGCTGGGCTTGAACGGCTACCCGGTCTACACGCACAAGGCCAACACCGACTTGTCGTACCTGGCCTGCGCCGATGCCTTGCTGGCCCGCAGCGACGTGCTCTACCCGCAGTTCGCGACCCACAACGCCGCCACCATTGCCGCGGTCATGCAACTGGCGCAGCAACACGGCGTCGGCCCCGAGCGCTACGAATGGCAGCGCCTGCACGGCATGGGCGAAGGCGTGTACCGCGAGCTTCGCCACCCGAAGGCCTCGCCCGAAACTGGCGCGGCCCTGCGCATTTACGCCCCCGTGGGTGAGCACCGTGACTTGCTGGCCTACCTGGTGCGACGCCTGCTGGAGAACGGCGCCAATGCCTCCTTCGTGCACCAGTTGGCTGATCCGCAGGTCAGCCTGGATGAACTGCTGGCCTCGCCCTGGCTCACCACCACGGGCACTGAACATGGCCCTGGCGTGGTGCCACCTGCCAGACTTTATGGCCCCGACCGGCGCAATGCGATTGGCCGTGACCTGAACTGCCAGATGCACCGGGATGCCCTGGCGGCGGCCGTGCAGGTCCGGCGCCAGCAATCAAGCGTGCCCTCGCCTTGCCATGATTTGTGCGCCGCCGAAGCCCAGGCATTGATGGATTCGCTCAACCAAGGCTGGCAGGACTGGGAAGAAACGCCAGCGAGCGCACGCTGCGCGGTGCTCGACAAGGCGGCCAACCTGCTGGAAGCCGAGTTCGACAGCTGGGCCGCCGACCTGGTCGTTGAAGCGCGCAAGACCATGAGCGATGCCGTGGCCGAAGTGCGCGAAACCATTGACCTGGCCCGCTACTACGCGCAGCAAGGACGCCATCACCTGAAAGTGCAAGTGCTGCCCGGCCCCACGGGCGAAAGCAATGAATGGCAGTTGCGTGGTCGGGGCGTGTTCGTGTGCATCGCACCCTGGAACTTCCCCCTGGCCATCTTTGGTGGGCAAGTGATGGCCGCGCTGGTGGCCGGCAACGCTGTGGCCGCCAAACCGGCCGACCAGACGCCGGACATCGCGCGCCGCTTCGTGGCCCTGCTGCACCAGGCCGGCGTGCCCGCCGACGTGCTGGGCTGCGCTTGCGGGCCCGGCGCCGTGGTGGGTGCCGCCCTGGTGGCCAGCAAGCACTGCGCAGGCGTGGCCTTCACCGGCTCGGTGGCCACGGGCAAGCGCATCCAGCGCATGCTGGCGCAAGGCGACCGCCCCATCGTGCCTTTGATCGCCGAGACAGGCGGCCTGAACGCCATGGTGGTGGACAGCACCGCCTTGCCTGAACAAGTGATGGATGCCGTGGTGGCCAGCGCATTCTTGAGTGCGGGCCAACGCTGCTCGGCCTTGCGCCTGCTGTGCCTGCACAGCGCCACGGCCGACACGCTGGAAGCGATGCTGGCCGGCGCCCTGCAAACACTGGTGATGGGCGACAGCGCCGATTGGGCCACCGACGTGGGCCCGGTGATCGACGCGCACGCACACGATCTGCTCCACGCCCACCTGTCCGAGCTGGACCACCAGGCGCAGCAACCGCGCTCAGGCGTGCGCCTGATCGGGCAAACCACCTTGGCGGCATCGGCCACCGCGCCGCACATCGTTCCGCCCACGGCCTACACCCTGCCCCGCGTCAACGCGCTGACCGCCGAGCACTTTGGCCCGATCCTGCACGTGGTGCGGTGGGGCCCAGGCACACACGCCCCCGACATCGACGCCCTGATTGAGCAGATCAACGCGACGGGCTATGGTTTGACTTTGGGGGTGCAAACGCGCATCGACTCGCGTGCGCAGCACATCGCTCGGCGCTCACGTGTGGGCAATGTGTATGTGAACCGGGGAATGACTGGCGCCGTGGTCGGGTCGCAACCCTTTGGCGGTCAGGGGTGGAGCGGCACCGGCCCGAAAGCCGGCGGCCCCCATTACCTGCTGCGGTTTTGCACCGAGCAGGTGGTCAGCATCAACACGGCAGCGGCAGGCGGCAATGCCGCGCTGCTGACGCAAGGCCACTGACCCATTTGACGATCAGTTGGCAGCAGGGGCGCTGAACTTGAAGTCGGTCTTGGCCTTGGCCTTCAGATCGTCGCGGTACTTGGCCAGCTTGGCTTGCGCATTGCGTTGTTGCAGTTGCACCTTGACTTCGTCATAGGGTGGGAACTGCGTGGCACGCGTGTCTTCCAGCTTGATGATGTGGTAGCCGAACTGCGACTTCACCGGGGTTTCGGTGAACTTGCCTTTTTCCAGCTTGGCCATGGCTTCAGAGAACTCAGGCACGTAGTTGCCAGGCGCGGCCCAATCCAGATCGCCACCGTTTTCGGCGGAGCCAGGGTCCTTGGAGTTCTTCTTGGCCAGGTCTTCGAACTTGGCACCGGCCTTGAGTTGGGCGATCAGGGCCTTGGCGTCTTCTTCCTTCTCGACCAGGATGTGGCGAGCGCGGTATTCCTTGTCGCCGTTCTGGGCTTTGATCTTGTCGTATTCAGCGCGCAGGTCGGCTTCGCTGTCCTTGGACTTGGCCTGGAAGTCAGCGAACAAGCCCTGGATCAGGATCGACTGACGCGCGAATTCCATCTGCGTCTTGTAGTCGGCGGTTTGGGCAATGCCCTTCTTCTCGGCCTCTTGCACGAAGATCTCGCGCAGCACCAGCTCTTCCTTGACCTTGGCCTCCAGATCAGGCGTCTTGGCCTGTTGGCCTTGCTTGAGGATCTGGGTCATCATGGCGTCGAAACGAGCCTTTGGCACGGGCTTGCCATTGACCACGGCGATGTTCTGGGCCATCACCAGCGGAGCGGCCAGAGACAAGGTCGCGGCCAGCACGGCGGACTTGATGACATGGGTGCGGAAAGTCTTCATGAGCGAATTTTGTTAGGTTGTTTCGTTGTCAGACAGGCTCGGCCTTGATGGCCAGCGCATGGATGCCCTGCGGTATCAAATCGCGAAGGGCATCATACACAAGGCGATGCCGTTGAACGTGTGACAGTCCGTTAAAGCACTGGGCACGCACATGCACGCTGAAATGCCGTCCTGATTTCGCGCCTTCGTGCCCGGCATGGAGGTGACTGTCATCGGTCACATCAATGCTGAGCGGCTGCAGCGCCAACGTCAGGGCGGATTGGATCTGTTCGGCGGTCACGCCTTGGTGTGGAGTCATGGTCAGGCCTGAAAGTTCACTCACTTGGCCTTGGCCGCTTCGTCGGGCAATGGGGGCATGTGGCGACTCAGGTACAAACCCTGAGCCAACATGAACAACAGCATCAGTCCCGATGCACCCCACACTTTGAAGGTGACCCACTGCTCTTCGGTGTAGTTGTAAACCACGAAGAGGTTGAGCACGCCCATGAAGGCGAAAAAGCCGACCCAGGCCCAGCCCAGCTTGATCCAGACGGCGTCGGGCGCGTCGATCTGGCCGCCCATCATTTTGTGCAGCACGCGGCGCTTCATGATGATCTCGGCCACCAGGAAGCCAGCGCTCATCAGCCAGTACAGCACCGTGGGCTTCCACTGGAAGAAGATGGCGCTGTGCAGCCACATCGACACGCCGCCCAGAACGGTGCCCACGATCAGCGTGCCCCACAGCATCATGTCCACCTTGTGTCGCAATATCTTGAGCACGGCGATCTGGACCACACCGCACACCACCATCACCACGGTGGACAACAGCATGGGCGCTTCTTTGGCCGCGACCACGCCGCCCGACACCAGGAAGCCCAAATAGTGCGTCATCCACTCGGCCGCCAGCTCCTTGTGGCCGCCGGCCCAGGTATAGGCGCCGAAGAACAGCAGGAGTGGCAGCAGGTCAAAAAATATCTTCATGGGGAACCGGGTTGTGGGCCAAAAGCGCGGATCAGCGCGGCTCGAAGTCTATCGCGGCCGAGTTGATACAGAAACGCTCGCCGGTGGGGGCCGGCCCGTCGTCGAACACGTGGCCCAGGTGCGCACCGCAGTTGTTGCAACGCACCTCGACGCGCACCATGCCGTGGCTTTTGTCCACCACGCGCTCGATGCTGCTGTCGTCTACCGCTTGCGAGTAGCTCGGCCAGCCGCAGCCCGCGTCAAACTTGGTGCTGGATTCGAACAGCTTGGCACCGCAGCAGATGCAGCGGTAAGCACCGTCCACAAAGTGGTCCCAATACTGGCCGGTGAAAGCCCGTTCGGTGGCCGCGTGGCGGGTGACTTCGAATTGCATCGGGTCCAACTGGGCACGCCATTCCGCGTCGGACTTCTTGACTTTGTAATCACTCATGATGAACAGGACACCTCGATGGATTGAGCCCAGTCGGGCGGGAAATCGGCATCGGCCTCGCAACCAGGTTGCTCCTCATACGGCGTTTGCAACAGCTGATGCAAACGCCGCACCTCGGAATCATCACCGGCCTGAGACAGACGGATCGCTGTTTCGGCCAAATGGTTCCGCAAAACATAGAGCGGGTTGACACGGCGCATGCGGACACGGCGCTCGGCATCCTCACTGTTTTCCAGCTTCAGGCGATCGGCATAACGGCGCGCCCAGGCGTCGAAAGCCTCGCGGTTGATGAACAAATCGCGCACCGAGGCATTGGCGGGGTCCTCAGGCGGCAGGCTGCTTTGGTAATCGCACAGGCGGCGGAAGGCGATGGTGAAGTCGGTGCGGTGCTCGGCCATCACGGTGAGCAGGTCCACAGCCAGGGCGCCGTCACTCTCTTGCTCGGTGGCCAAGCCCAGCTTGGCGCGCCAGCGCTCGGTCATGGCTTGCGGAAAACGCTGTTCGTAGGACTTGAGCACGTCGATGATGACGTTCTCGTCGCCCTCGAACTCGGGGATCACCGGCACCAGCGCCTGGGCCAGGGCGCGCAAATTCCAGTAACCGATTTGCGGCTGGTTCTGCCAGGCGTAGCGCCCCCGGTCGTCCGAATGGTTGCAGATGTGCTGGGGATCAAAGCCATCCAGGAAACCAAAGGGGCCGTAGTCAATGGTCAAGCCAAGGATCGACATGTTGTCGGTGTTCATCACGCCATGGCAAAAGCCCACCGACTGCCAAGCGGCCATCAGGCGCGCGGTGCTGTCCACTGCGTATTGCAACAAGGCCACGGCCCGCTGGGGCGCATCGCGCAGGTGAGGCACATGGTGCTCCACCACATGGTCCACCAGAACCTGCAGGACTTCGTGGTGGCCGGCTTCGCCGCTGTGCGCAAAATGCTCGAAGTGGCCAAAGCGGATGAAGGTGGGCGCCACGCGGGTGACCACGGCGGCGGTCTCCATGGTTTCGCGCCGCACGCCTTGCGGCGACGCTGTCAGCGCCAGGGCGCGGGTGGTGGGAATGCCCAGGGCGTGCATGGCCTCGCTGCACAGAAACTCCCGGATGGACGAACGCAGCACCGCCCGGCCATCGGCGCGGCGCGAATACGGGGTCGAGCCCGCCCCCTTGAGCTGGAACTCGCGTGTGCCCACCGCTGTCTGCAATTCACCCAGCAAGAGCGCGCGGCCATCGCCCAACTGGCCGGCCCACACGCCAAACTGGTGGCCGCTGTAGACCGTGGCCACGGGCTGC
Organism: Aquabacterium sp. CECT 9606; assembly: GCF_918741295.1. Lineage (GTDB taxonomy): Bacteria > Pseudomonadota > Gammaproteobacteria > Burkholderiales > Burkholderiaceae_C > Aquabacterium. Next base: position 1,507,384 of record NZ_CAKKNB010000001.1, on the reverse strand, counting down.
ATGCCGGGCCACAAGGTGTTGCCGCTGAAAACACGCAATGGCAACTCACCCTCGCGCCAATCGGCGGGCCAACCCAGCTCATGGGCAAGCGGGTCGCTCCAGGCCACCCAACGCGGCGCCGGCAAGGCCTGGGCGTTCACGGTCGTGGCCATGGGCGCCTGCAGTCGCGCGCGCCAAGACTCGCTCAGCTGGGCATAGCGGTTGACCCAGTCATGGGCGGGCGGGGCGAAAACTGCATCGAGGTCGGAGGACATGTGGCGAAGTGTAGACAAGACCCCCCCAACCAAGGGTGCCAGAGGTCAATTTCTACAGATGCGCTTGGGGGCTTGGGCCGTCTGCCCTGCCCTAAGATGCCGCTTTGCTTGCAACACAGGACTTGCCGACGTGGATACCTTGCTGTTTTTCAAAGCCGTGTTGATGGGCATCGTCGAGGGGCTGACCGAGTTCCTGCCCATCTCCAGCACCGGGCACCTGATCCTGGCGGGATCGCTGCTCGACTTCCAGTCCAACGTGGGTGCCGACAAGGCCAAGGTATTCGACATCGCCATCCAGTCGGGCGCCATTTTCGCCATCGTGCTGGTGTACTGGCAGCGTTTGCGCGACACCGTCACCGGCCTTGGATCGGAGCCCCGCGCTCAAAGGTTTGCGCTCAACGTCATCATCGGCTTCTTGCCGGCAGCCATCCTGGGTCTGGCTTTCGGCAAAGTCATCAAGGCGCATTTGTTCAACGCCCCGGTGGTGGCCAGCGCCTTCATCGTCGGCGGCCTGATCATCTTGTGGGCCGAGCGTCGGGCCTCCAAAACCGGCACCAGCCACTACCGTGTTGAAACCGTGGATGACATGAGCCTGCTCGATGCCTTCAAAGTGGGTTGCATCCAGTGCCTGGGCATGATTCCCGGCACCAGCCGTTCGGGCGCCACCATCATCGGCGGCATGTTCCTGGGCTTGTCGCGTAAAGCCTCCACCGAATTCAGCTTCTTCCTGGGCATCCCGACGCTGGTCGGTGCGGGCCTGTACAGCCTCTACAAAGAACGCGCCCTGCTGTCGATGGACGACCTGCCGCTGTTCGGCGTCGGCCTGGCGTTCTCCTTCCTGTCGGCCTGGGTCTGTGTGCGCTGGTTGCTGCGCTATGTGGCCACCCACAATTTCGTGCCCTTTGCCTGGTATCGGATCGCGTTCGGCGTGCTGGTGCTGGTGTCAGCACACCAGGGCTGGATCACGTGGGCTGAATGAACACCCTGCGGAGCCAGGCCCTCGGGCTGTTGCTGACCCGGGACCCTGAAGCCAAAGCCAGGGGCACCATGGGGCTCGACTTGAGTGGCGATCCTGGTTCGGCCGACATTTTGGCGGAGCCCGCAGGCATCCCTGGCCGCCCCTCTCGCCCTGAGCTGGTGCCACACACGCAACTCAAAACGCGTTCAGTGCGCAATCCGGAGGGCCACGCCGCGCTCATCCACGCGCTCGCCCACATCGAGCTCAACGCGATCGATCTGGCGCTGGACCTGGCCTGGCGTTTTTCGGGCATGCCCGATGAGTTCTACATGGACTGGCTGGGCGTGGCCCGGGAAGAGGCGCTGCACTTCACCCTGCTTCGTGATCACCTGGTGAGCCTGGGCTTTGACTATGGCCACTTCCCGGCGCACAACTCGCTTTGGGAGATGGCAGAAAAAACAAAGGGCGACATGCTCGCCCGCATCGCTCTGGTGCCACGAACCATGGAAGCGCGCGGGCTCGATGCATCGCCGCCCATCAAGGCCAAGCTCTTGACGATTGACGATCAGCGCGGCGCCGACATCCTGGACATCATCTTGAGGGATGAAATCGGGCACGTGGCCGTGGGCAACAAGTGGTACCGGGTTCTCTGTGCCGACCGAGGCCTCGATCCGCTGTCGACTTATGCGGAGCTTGCAACGGCGTTCAGTGCGCCCCGGCTCAAAGGCCCCTTCAACTTGGAAGCCCGCCGCGCCGCCGGTTTCGAAGAAGAAGAGCTGTACGCGCTGGAACAGTTCTGGACTTCAAAAAACGAGCCTGTGCCACCCAAGCCAAGCTGAATGAATCAACCGCGCGGATGGTGCTGCGCGTGCAACAGGCGCAGCCGCTCGCGCGCCACATGGGTGTACACCTGCGTGGTTGAAATATCGGCATGGCCCAGGAGCATCTGCACCACGCGCAGATCTGCGCCATGGTTCAGCAAATGCGTGGCAAAGGCATGGCGCAAAGTGTGGGGGGACAAGGCCTGGCTGATGCCCGACAGCACCGCGTACTTCTTGACCAGCTTCCAGAACATCTGCCGCGTCATCGGTCCGCCGCGCGCCGTGACAAACAAGGCATCGCTGCTTTGCCCATTCAGGATGAAGGCGCGTGAATCGATCAGGTAGCGCTGCAGCCAGACGCCCGCCTCCGCGCCAAAGGGCACCAGCCGCTCCTTGCTGCCCTTGCCGGTGATGCGCAGCACGCCTTCGTTCAGGCCCACATGCACGGTCTTGAGCTCGACCAGTTCACTCACGCGCAGGCCACTGGCGTACATCAGCTCCAGCATGGCGCGGTCGCGCAGGCCCAGTGTCTCGTCGGCATCGGGGGCAGCCAGCAAGGCTTCCACCTGCTGCTCGGTCAAGGTGCCAGGCGTGCGCAAGCGCTGGCGGGGTGCGTCCATGCGTAGCGTCGGGTCTTGCGTGGTCAGCCCTTCACGCAGAGCCCAACGGTAAAACCGCCGGAACACGCTCAAACGCCGGCCGACCGAGGTGGGCTTGGACTCAGCATGGCGATGCGCGGCGTAAGCTTGCAGGTCAGTTTCACGGGCCTGGATCAGGGTGGGCGCGTGTGGCTGACTGGCCAGCCAGACCGCCAGGCCCGCCAAATCACGCCGGTACGCGGCCAGGCTGTTGGCGCTCAGGCCATCTTCCAGCCACAGGGCATCGATGAAGCGGTGCAGGTGCGGGTCGTCGGACGCCCGCGTTTCGTCAGACAGCGGATCCACGCAACAACCCCGCCTTCATGCGTTTGTCCACCGGCCGCTCGCCAATGAAGATCTTCAAGATGGCGCGGTAGAAATCGTCGCCAGCGATGGGCTTGGCCACGGCCTTGCCATTGAGCACCAACTGCGTGCCCTGGCCTGGCGCGAAATCCAGGTCAAGCACATCGCCCGGGCGGAACATGCCGATGCTGTCCAGACCCGCGGCCAGCACCTCGACGCGGTCACGCAACTGGGCATGCATCTCGGCCGGCTCGTTGCGCTGCACGCCCCGGCGCATGGATTTGGTCATCTCGATGCTGGGCGCCTCCAGCATGACCTTCAAACGCAGGCGCTTGGGGCCTTGCATGGCCAGAATCTGCGAAGCCTCTTTGGAGGGGGCGGAAAGGTAAAGCCCCGCCACAAAGGCCTTGACCCAGGCGACGCCCCTCAAACCCAGGCCGTTGAGACGCAGGGTGCGGTCAGACAGCACCAGGGTGTCGTCAAAGCCCTGCCCTTCCAGCCTGGCGGCCTGGGCCATGCCAGGCTGAACCGGCACCGGCAGGCCGAATGCCCCTGACAGCAGCATCAAGGCAGCGGCTACCATCAGTTGCCTCAAGGCCAGCGTGACAATGCTTGTGGAGTTCATGGGTATTCAACGTGGGGACGCGCCATCATGCCGACAAGGGCGGGTCAACCCGGTGTAAAGCTGGGTAAACCGTTACCCTTGCGCCGTTACCCTCGCGGCTGAGCTTGATCGTGACAGATTTGCCCAGCGCCGTCATTCCGCCCTGAAACAACCATGCCCTTGACACCTTACCTGCGGTCCAGCGAATTCATCGACCACGAGCACCCGGCCATCATCGCCAAGGCGAACGAGTTGGCCCAGGGTTGCCTGACCGACACGGACATCGCCCAACGTTGTTTCGAGTTCGTGCGCGACCACATCCAGCACAGCGGTGATTTCAAACTGAACCCCGTCACCGTGCGGGCGTCCGACGTGCTGGCCCACCGCACCGGCTACTGCTACGCCAAAAGCCACCTGCTGGCCGCCCTTTTGCGGTGCAAAGGCATTCCCACCGGGCTGTGCTACCAACGCCTGGCCGTGAACCCTGGCGGCGGGCCGTTTTGCCTGCACGGCCTGAACGCGGTGCACCTGCGCGAGCACTGCTGGTACCGCGTCGATGCTCGGGGCAACAAGCCCGGGGTATCGGCTCAGTTCCATCCACCGGCGGAGCAGCTCGCTTTTGCCATTGAATTGCCTCAGGAGTGTGATTTCCCGGAGATCTGGCCCGAGCCTTTGCCCGTTGTCATCGAGTCGCTGAGCTCAGCCAAATCCACCGAGGAGTTCTTCAAGCACTACCCTGACATCGAAATCCTGCCATGAAAAAAGCCGCCGGGTTACCCAGGCGGCTTTGGATTCAAGCGCTGATCGTTGATCAGTTCTTCGATTGGTCAACCAGCTTGTTCTTGGAGATCCAAGGCATCATCGCGCGCAGTTCGCCACCGACGGTTTCGATGGGGTGCACGGCGTTCAGGCGACGGCGAGCGGTCATGCTCGGGTAGTTCGTCTTGCCTTCCTGGATGAACATCTTGGCGTATTCGCCGGTCTGGATGCGCTTGAGGGCATTGCGCATGGCAGCGCGCGATTGCTCGTTGATCACTTCGGTGCCGGTCACGTACTCGCCGTATTCGGCGTTGTTCGAGATCGAGTAGTTCATGTTGGCGATGCCGCCTTCGTACATGAGGTCAACGATCAGCTTCAGTTCGTGCAGGCACTCGAAGTAGGCCATTTCAGGCGCGTAACCGGCTTCGGTCAGCGTCTCGAAGCCCATCTTCACCAGTTCAACAGCGCCACCGCACAGCACGGCTTGTTCGCCGAACAGGTCGGTTTCGGTTTCTTCGCGGAAGTTGGTCTCGATCACACCACCCTTGGTGCCGCCGTTGGCCGCCGCGTACGATAGGGCGATGTCCTTGGCCTTGCCGGACTTGTCCTGGTAGATGGCGATCAGGGAAGGCACGCCGCCGCCCTTCTTGTACTCGGAGCGCACGGTGTGGCCAGGGCCCTTGGGGGCGACCATGATCACGTCCAGGTCAGCGCGGGGGATGACCTGGTTGTAGTGCACGTTGAAGCCGTGAGCGAAGGCCAGCACGGCACCTTGCTTGATGTTGGGCTCGACGTTGTTTTTGTAAACCTCGGGGATGTTCTCGTCAGGCAACAAGATCATGACGACATCGGCGCCCTTGACGGCTTCGTCGACTTCAGCGACCTTGATGCCAGCGGCTTCAACCTTGCTCCAGGACGCGCCGCCCTTGCGCAGGCCGACCGTGACCTTCACGCCCGAATCCGTCAGGTTTTGCGCGTGGGCATGGCCTTGCGAGCCGTAGCCGATGATGGCGACATTCTTGCCCTTGATCAGGCTCAGATCCGCGTCCTTGTCGTAATAGACCTTCATGTGTGTAGCTCCGTCGAAAAATCAGTTGAATGGGGGGTGCTGAAAACAGCTGAGGAAAAGCGGGAAAGATCAGACGCGCAAGATGCGCTCGCCACGCCCGATCCCGCTGGTCCCGGTGCGCACGGTTTCTAGGATGGCAGCGCGGTCGATGGCTTCGATGAAGGCATCGAGCTTCGAGGCGTCGCCCGTCAATTCAATGGTGTAGGTCTTGTCGGTCACGTCGATGATGCGGCCGCGGAAGATGTCGGCCATGCGCTTCATCTCTTCGCGTTCCTTGCCCACGGCGCGCACCTTGATGAGCATCAGCTCACGCTCGGTGTAAGGACCTTCGGACAGGTCGACGACCTTGACGACTTCGATCAAACGGTTGAGGTGCTTGGTGATCTGTTCGATCACGTCATCCGAGCCGCTGGTGACGATGGTCATGCGCGACAGGGAGGCGTCCTCGGTGGTGGCCACGGTCAGGCTCTCGATGTTGTAGCCCCGGGCGGAAAACAAGCCGACCACGCGCGACAGCGCGCCGGGTTCGTTTTCAAGCAGCAATGCAATGATGTGTTTCATGTCGTTATCGTCCTTCGCGCTCTTGAGCCAGCGGGCGGTAACCCGATGGCCGTGGCCACGTTGTTCGATGAATCAGGAGTGTTGAAACCCCGGCATCGCTTGAGAAACCGCCCGCGCAGGCACCGGCAAGCACCTGGCTGCGACCCTCTTGCAAAGGCCGGGAAGATAAAGCCTTACAGGTCTTCGGAACCCAGCAGCATCTCGGAAATGCCCTGGCCAGCCTTCACCATGGGCCAGACGTTTTCCGTCGGGTCGGTGCGGATGTCCAGGAACACCGTGCGGTCCTTCAGCTTGATGGCTTCGCGCAATGCACCCTCCACGTCACCCGGGCGCTCGATCAGCATGCCGACGTGGCCATAGGCCTCGGCCAGCTTCACGAAATCGGGCAGCGCGTCCATGTAGCTGTGCGAGTAGCGGCTGCCGTAGTCCAGCTGCTGCCACTGGCGCACCATGCCCAGGTAGCGGTTGTTCAGCGACAGCACCTTGACCGGGGTCTGGTACTGCAGGCAGGTCGACAGCTCCTGGATGCACATCTGGATCGAGCCTTCGCCGGTCACGCAGAACACGTCGGCGTCGGGCTTGGCCAGCTTGATGCCCATGGCGTAAGGCAGACCCACGCCCATCGTGCCCAGGCCACCGGAATTGATCCAGCGGCGGGGTTCGTCAAACGGGTAGAACTGCGCCGCGAACATCTGGTGCTGGCCCACGTCCGACGTCACGTAGCAGTCGGTGCCACGGGTCAGCCTGGCCAGTGTTTCGACCACGAACTGGGGCTTGATGACCTCATCAGACGTTTTGTACTTCAGGCACTCGCGCTTCTTCCACTCATTGACCTGGTTCCACCACGCGGCCAGGGCGTTCGGGTCGGCGCGTTGGGTCGAGTCCTTGATCTGGGCAATCAGCTCTTGCAACACGTCCTTGACGTCGCCCACGATCGGGATGTCGACCTTGACGCGCTTGGAGATGCTGGAGGGATCGATGTCGATGTGGATGATCTTGCGTTCGACCTGGGCAAAGTGCTTGGGATTGCCGATCACGCGGTCGTCGAAGCGGGCACCCACGGCCAGCACCACATCGGCGCTTTGCATGGTCATGTTGGCCTCGTACGTGCCATGCATGCCCAGCATGCCCAGGAAGGTCTTGTCAGAAGCGGCGATGGCACCCAGACCCATCAGGGTGCTGGTGGTGGGGTAGCCCAGCAGGTTGACCAGCTCGCGCAGTTCAGCCGCCGCATTGGCCAGGATGACGCCGCCACCGGTGTAGATGTAGGGGCGCTTGGCCGCCAGCAGCAGCTGCACGGCCTTGCGGATTTGCCCGCCATGGCCCTTGCGCACCGGGTTGTACGAACGCATTTCAACCGTTTCAGGGTAGCTGAACGCGGTCTTGTTGAGGGAGACGTCTTTCGGCACATCGACCACCACGGGGCCGGGACGGCCGGTGCGGGCAATGTGGAAGGCCTTCTTCAAGGTGATGGCCAGGTCGGCAACATCCTTGACCAGGAAGTTGTGCTTGACGATGGGGCGCGTGATGCCGACGGTGTCACATTCCTGGAAAGCGTCCAGGCCAATCGCGGGCGTGGGCACCTGGCCGGTGATGATCACCATGGGGATCGAGTCCATGTAGGCCGTGGCGATGCCGGTGATGGCATTGGTCACGCCGGGACCGGAGGTGACGAGGGCAACGCCGACGTCGCCAGTGGCGCGCGCATAGCCGTCAGCAGCGTGGACGGCGGCCTGTTCGTGGCGCACCAGCACGTGCTGGATGGTGTCTTGTTTGTAGAGGGCGTCGTAAATGTACAGAACGGCGCCGCCGGGGTAGCCCCACATGTACTTGACACCTTCGGCCTGCAGGCAGCGGACCAGGATGTCGGAGCCATTGAGGACTTCGGGCGTGGTGGGAGTAGACATGTCCATGATGTAAAAAGACCTTTCGGATTTTCTCTAACGAAAAACGATCGGTGCCCCTCCTCAAACAGCATCTGCGGTGACGGATCACCAGCGTGCTCGCCCTTGTGAGGCGGATTTGGAGCCTGCGCGGCCTGCCACCGAAACCGGTTGGGGTGACGATTCAGGCCAGATCGGGATGACGCAAAGACCAACATTATCGCACCGAAAAGTCTGCACGCCAGTGCCATAATCCGCGCTCGCCGATCTGGCGCCCAAGTCTTCGCGTCTTGACCCCTTTGCCCAGTCCCTCCACCGCCGATGAACTCAACAGCTTCCTGATAAGTGTTGAGCGCCGCGCGTTCAAACGCACCGCTTTTGCCGTGCGCGATGAGGACTCGGCACTGGACATTGTTCAAGACGCCATGATCCGGCTGACCCAGAGTTATGCCGACCGGCCACCCAACGAATGGCCCATGCTGTTCGCCCGGATTTTGTCCAACGCCACACTGGATTGGTTTCGCCGCCAAAAAGTGCGCAATGCCGTTTTCCAGAACCTGGGAGACTTCGAATCATCCTCCGATGACGGCGATGGCGATTTCAACCTGCTGGACTCCCTGCGGATCGACGATCCGGGCACGGAAGGTGCTGAGGACACCGCCAGCCGGGGCGAGACGCTCAAGATCATCGAGGCCGAAGTCGGAAACTTGCCGGCGCGTCAACGGGAAGCCTTCCTGCTGCGTTACTGGGAGGAACTGGACGTCGCTGAAACGGCGGCCGCCATGGGTTGTTCCGAGGGCAGCGTGAAAACACACTGCTCGCGGGCGGTTCAGGCGCTGTCCAAAGCCCTGCGTGGACGCGGAATTTCCTTGTAAATCAACACAGTCGCATCGTGAAAACTCCAAACACCCCATTGTCGAGCGCGCAAATCGAGGCCATTGAAGCCCGTTTTGCCCTGCGCGTCAGTGCGCGTCTGGATGATTCCGCCAAGGCGCTGCCCCACGACATCACCGAGCGTTTGCGCGTGGCACGCGAGCAGGCCGTCCGTGCCGCCGTGCTGGCCCGCCCGCAGGTGGCTGTGGCCCCCGAATACGTGCCGTCCAGCCAGTTGGCCGGAGTGAGCATGGCCGGATCCGGCTCGTCCGGGCAGGCCTCGCTGTCGGGCTGGAGCACTGGCATGCAGCACCGCGACAGGCAACATGGCCGGGGCATGGACGACGGCCCGCTGCCCTGGGGCTGGCGCCTAGCGTCCGCGCTGCCAGCCCTGGCGCTGGTGGTGGGCCTGTGGGGCATCCACATCTGGTACCAATCTGAAAAGGTGCAAGCGGCCTCCGATGTGGACATGGCGCTGCTGACCGATGACCTGCCGCCCGCGGCCTATGCCGACCCTGGTTTCGAAGAGTACCTGCAGACCGAACCACCCGTCAGCGCCGAACCTGCCGTGGCAGCAGGCGAAGAGGCCACCCTGACCGAATCAGACGCCGCAGCCGGCGATGACAGCGAGAGCACCGACGGCGGGGCCGAGGCGCAGCCATGAAACGGACCGCCTTGGCCTGGGCACTGGCGGTGTTGGGTTTGAACCTGGCTTGCGGGCAGATGAGCGTGGCGGCGCCGCCGGCCAAGCATGCCTCGGTGGCCGTGGCGCCCGGCGCCTCATCCAGCGGCTCCAATTCCTGGGGTGCGCTCACAGCGTCTCAGCGCCGGGCCCTGCAGCCTTTGGCGGGCCTGTGGCCCACGATGGAAATATCCAACAAGGAACGTTGGGTGAACGTGGCCAACCGCTTTGGAAGCCTGTCGCCCCAGGAGCAACAGCGCATGCAAGAGCGCATGACGCAATGGTCCAAACTACCCCCGCAAGAGCGTGGCGAGGCGCGCCTGCGCTTCCAGCAGACCCGACAGCTGTCGCCTGAAGAGCGCCAGAAAAAATGGGCGTCGTACCAGGCCCTGAGCCCGCAAGAACGCGATGAACTGGCCCAGCAAGCGCGCCGCAAACAACAGCCGGTGCTGCTGGGCGACAATGTGGCTGGCCCCCGCGAACGGGCACAACAGGCATCCAGGCGCCTGCGCGACAACCAGTCCACCAGCAAATCGAACTGGGTGCCCGGCGTCACGCCCAACGCCCCGGCACAAATCGCCGTGGCCCCTTCTTTGGTCAAGGCGGGGCGCGGTGCCACCACCACGCTGGTCAGCCAGCGGCCTACCCCGCCCTTGCACCAGCAAACGGGCTTGCCGAAGATCGCCGCCACGAAGGGATTCGTGGACCCGGTCACCTTGCTGCCCAAAAAGGGCGCGCAAGGCGCAGCCATGACGGCCGTGCCCGCCTCTCGATCGCGCTGAATTTCTTGGTGCCCTGAGTGCATGGCAGCGTGGTGTATTGTTCGCGCCTTGCCTTGCTGCCCTTGCCGATGAAATCCCGTCCCGCCGTTCCTTTTGTGCCTTTATCCGCCGACGAATGCGCCGTGCGCGCCAAGGCGCATGCGCCGGCCTTGCGCCGCCGGCTGGCCGCTTTCATGTACGAAGGCGTGCTGCTGTTCGGCGTGGTGATGGTGGTTGGCTTGATTTTTGGCATGGTGGTCGGCCAGCGCCATGCTTTGCAGCACCGCCAGGGCCTGCAAGCCACGGTGTTCCTGGTGCTGTCGCTGTATTTCATGTGGTTCTGGACGCACGGCGGGCAGACGCTGGCCATGAAGACCTGGCAACTGCGCATCGTGTCCCTTGAAGGCAGGGGCTTGAGCCCCAGGCAGGCCCTGATGCGCTATGTCAGCGCCTGGTTGTGGTTCGTGCCGGCCCTGGTGGGCGCCTGGTTGGCCGGCTGGCACCAATCCAAATGGCTGTACGGTGCGCTGTTCGGCTGGATGGCCATCTACGCGCTGTTCAGTTGGCTGCACCCTCAACGGCAGTTTCTGCACGACGCCTTGTGCAAGACCCGAATCATCGACACCCGAACCTGAACCTCCCTCTTCTTCATCCATGGCTGCTTTTTCAGTGTGCGTTTACTGCGGCTCCCGCATGGGCAACGATCCGGCGTTTGAAGCCGCCGCCCGCGAAGTGGGCCGCCAGATCGGTCTGCGGGGCTGGCAGTTGGTCTACGGTGGTGGCAGCACGGGCCTGATGGGCGCGGTGGCCGATGCCGCCTTGGCGCACGGCGCCTCGGTGATCGGCGTGATCCCGCACCGCCTGGTGCAACGTGAACTGGGCCACCCGGGCCTGACCGAGCTGCAGGTTGTGGACACCATGCACGAGCGCAAGCACCGCATGGCCATGCAATCGGATGCCTTCTTGGCCTTGCCTGGCGGCATTGGCACCATGGAAGAAATCTTCGAGATCTGGACATGGCGGCAGCTGGGCTATCACCAAAAGCCCCTGGGCTTGCTGAACGCGGAGGGCTACTACGATGACCTGCTGAGCTTCATCAACCGCAGCCGCGACGGCGGCTTCCTGTGGCCCGATGTTCAAGAGTTGCTGTTGCTGGACACACAGGCTGACCGTTTGCTGGACCAGCTGCAGGCGGACGCGTTGAGGCTGCTTGCCCTGACCGCCCGAGAGAACCAAGAGGCCAAGGAGGCCCAAACGCAAACGCCGCCGGGCACGAACAAATTCGGCCCAGGCGGCGTCTCACCTGACATTTGAAAGAGGCCACCACCTGAAGGCGGTATCCCCCTGCGTCACACAGCGGCTTCGTCGGTCTCGCCAGTGCGGATGCGCACCACTTGCTCAACCGCGGTCACGAAGATCTTGCCGTCGCCGATCTTGCCGGTCTTGGCGGCCTTGACGATGGCCTCGATGCAGCGATCAACGTCACCAGTCTTGACGACCACTTCGATCTTGACCTTGGGCAGGAAGTCGACCACGTATTCGGCGCCACGGTACAGCTCAGTGTGCCCTTTCTGGCGGCCAAAGCCCTTGACTTCGGTGACAGTCAAACCGGTGACCCCCACTTCAGCCAGCGCTTCGCGGACTTCTTCGAGCTTGAAAGGTTTGATGACTGCGGTGATTTGTTTCATGGAAGGCTCCGGGAAGTTCTGCGAAAGAATAGCGAATATTTAAGCACGATCGCTGGATTATCGTCAGGCGCGGAACTTGAAGGTGATGGGATAACGCCAATCCCGGCCAAAACGCATTGATTGAAACGGAACTCATGATCACCTTCGACGACCTGTCGGTGCAATGGCACGATCACCCTAGCTCCATTGACGCTGAGCGGTGGGACCGGCTGGTGGCCGGCATGCCCGGCGGCACACCTTTCATGAGGCACGGGTTCTTGCTGGCCATGGTGGACAGCGGCAGTGCTTGCGCCAAAACGGGTTGGCAACCGCTGTTCGTCACATTGCACGATCGCGCCGGCGCATTGGTGGCCGCCTGCGCCACCTTCGCCAAATCCCACTCTTATGGCGAGTACGTGTTTGACTGGGCCTGGGCCGATGCCCACGACCGGGCTTTCGGTGCGGCGGGCGCCAGCTACTTTCCCAAGCTGCTGGGCGCGGTGCCTTTCTCACCGGTGCCCGGGCCGCGCCTGCTGGTCGACCCCACGGCCGCTCCGCCAGTGCGGCAAGCTTTGCGCGAGAGCCTGTTGCGGGCCATCGGCCAGCAGGTGCAGCAGCAAGGTTGGTCGTCCGCACACATCCTGTTTGTGTCAGAGCAAGAGGCACAGGCGGCCAAGGCGCAAGGCTGGCTGGAACGCCACGGCGTGCAGTTCCACTGGCAAAACCGCCAAGGCGAGCCTTACTTTGACTACGAAGATTTTTTGGCCAGCCTGCACCGCGACAAGCGCAAGAAGATCCACCAGGAACGGCGCAAGGTGCGCGATGCCGGGGTGAGCTTCGAGGTGCTGGAGGGCGCGCAAATCCAGCAAGCCGATTGGGATTTCTTCCACCAGTGCTACACCCAGACCTATTGGCAGCACGGCCAACAGCCCTACCTGAGCCGCGATTTCTGGCGCCTGGCCAGCCAGTCACGTCCCCAGGACTGGGTGCTGTTCGTGGCCAGCCGGGAGGGCGAACGCATGGCCTGCGCCCTGCTGGCGGTGGACACGGAGCTGGGCCTGGCGTACGGTCGTTACTGGGGCGCGCTCAGCACCGTGTCCTGCCTGCACTTCGAGGCTTGTTATTACCAACCCATGGCCTGGTGCATCGCCAAGGGTTACCAGCGTTTTGAAGGCGGCGCACAGGGTGAGCACAAGCTGGCACGGGGTCTGCTGGCAACCCCGACGCAGTCGGTGCATTGGTTGGCCCATCCAGGCTTCAAACAGGCCGTGGCTGATTTTTTGCATCGTGAAGGTCGCCAAATTCAGCACTACATCGATGAATTGGATGACCGAAAACCGTTCAAACCCTTGGATGCACCCGATTAAACGAGTGAGAGACTAGGGTCTGAATAACCCAACAAAGACCAGGGTCCAGATGTCGTCGTTCATGCCCACCTACGCTTCCGTTGATTACCCACCTCCGATCCTCGACATCGAGGCGTCCGGGTTCGGTCTGGGCAGCTACCCGATTGAAGTGGGCATCGTGATGCCCGATGGCCGCTCCTGGTGCAGCCTGGTCAAGCCCGAGCCCGAGTGGCAGCATTGGGACCCCAGTGCCGCGGCCGTTCACCACATCACCCGGGATCAGTTGGATCGCCATGGCCGCTCGGCACTGGAAGTGGCCGATGCCTTGAACGACTGGCTGGAAGGCATGGTGGTGTACTCCGATGCCTGGGCCCACGACTACACCTGGTTGAACCGCCTGTACGACGCGGCCAACCGCACACCCCATTTCAAGCTGGAGAACCTGCGCGCGCTGCTGTCGGAAAGCGAGGCCGCCTCCTGGCATGAACTCAAACGCCAAGTGGCGCTGGGCATGATCCTTCAGCGGCACCGTGCAAGTTCGGACGCGCGCCTGCTGCAGTCGACCTTGAAGGCCCTGAAGCAGCAACCCGCCGTGGCCTGAGCCTGGCTCAGGGAAAAGCAGAGCGCTGCCCCTGCTCTTGTTCGGTCATGCGCTTGCACTCCGCATGGCCGGCGTAGGCAGGGCGCGAGCAGTGCCGCTTCATGCAGATGGCCAGCGAGATGAAGGTCCTTGATCCGCAGGCCAGCCTGGGGTTGAGCGGCTCAGGGGATTCGTTGCCGCCAGCGCGTTTGCGCGTCTTCGAGGCTTGCTCGTCGTCAAGCTCGGCCTCGGTTTTCGCGCTGGCCTTGGCAGGCACCGGCTTGCCGGATCCCGTGGACCTGGTGGAGACGGCGCTGGCCGTGGCCGCGCTCACCGGCAACTCTTCTTGGGCTGGCGAACGGTTTGATTGGCGCTGCGCCCAGAGCCCGGACGTCGCCACCACCACCACGAAAGCCATGCCCATGATCCAACGCCGCTTCAGGATGGACTCGGCCTGGGCAGGCTCGGGTGCCAAGGGCGGGGGGATGGTCTTCTTGCGTTTGGGAATGGTGATCGGCCACTTGGGCGGTGCGCGCAAGGTGCCCGCCGCGGGAATCGTCGTCAGGTAAGCGCGCGCCTCGACGGCTTCGTGCCCCGCCGGCTTGTGGCCGTGGGCCGGCCGAACCAGCACGGTCTGCGGCACCCACCCATCGCCCTGGGTCAGGCCCTGTTGGCCCACATTGACGATGCCCGACAACTCCTGCCGCCAGGCAGCGACTGAATCCGGCCGGTCTTGCGGGCGAACGGCCAGCGCATGGTCAATCGCGTTGACAAAACTGCTGCTGTAGTGACGGTCAAAACCACTGGCCAGGCCTTCGCTCATCTGGGTGAGGCTGGGCAAGTCGTCGTGCACCGCACGCGCGCTGGCGGGCGTGGGTGGGCGGCCGGTGATGCAAAAGTGCACCACGGCGGCCAGCGCGTACAGGTCGGTCCAGGCGCCTTGCCGCAACTGCACGGTCTCGGCGTATTGCTCGATGGGCGCGAAGCTGGGCTTGAGGATCGCGGTCAGCGATTGGGTGTGGTCGCCAATCACGTGGCGGGCCGCGCCCAGGTCCAGGAGCACGGGGCGAGGTCCTCCGTCCTCATCGCTCTCGTCCAACAGCAGGATGTTGTCGGGGGCGATGTCGCGGTGGAAAACCTGCTCGCGGTGCAGGCAGTCCAGCGCGCCCAGCACCGGCTCGATCACCTGGCGCAACCAGGTTTCATCCGGAGGCTCCGTCATCTCGCGGCGCGCGTTCTGCACGGTCTTCCCGCGGTAGTACGGCATCACCATGTAGGCAGTGCCATGCTCTTCCCAGAACCGGTAAACCTTGACCAGCGCCGGGTGGTCAAAGCGTGCCAGCAAGCGGGCTTCGTTGATGAACGAGCGCAATCCCAGGGCGAAGGTCTCGGCATGGCTGGCGGCGCGCAGGCTCACGCCCAGGCCCTGGCCACGGGCGGCCAAGGCCACGGGCATGTATTCCTTGATGGCGACCTGGCGCTGCAGCGCATGGTCAAAAGCGAGGTACACGATGCCAAAACCGCCCACGCCCAGCACGCGTTCAATCTCGAACTCGCCAAGGCGGGTGCCGGTGGGCAGGGCGTCGTGCTCAGCTACAGGGGGCATGGCAAATGGGCATCTCCAGTCGAACCGTGCAGCTTACTCCACATGTATGCACGGCTTTCCGGGTGGTCATCAATGCTTAAGCCGGTCAATATTCGTCCGAAAATCCTTGTGCTGTCTTTGCAGTCGGGGTGTCCATGAATTCGTTCCTTACGATGATCGTGGGGACGCCCATCCGCTTGCGCCATCCTTCCATCCGGGTCATTGCCTTGCCCATGCTGGCTTCCCTGGGTGTCGGATACGAGCTGTCGTCCTCTTCCAATCTGGTGACTCACGCCGGATCGTTGCTGCTATTGGGCCTGCTAGGCTTTCAATGCTGGCGAATGCAGGGCCAACGATGGCCAAGACCGCAAGCTGCTGCCCACACACCGCCCGAGGTGGTCGAGCCCACTTCCAGGGCGCAAATATTGTCATCCCAGGTGTTGCAAGCCTGTGGCGACGCCGTGGTGGTGAGCGACGGCCTGGACCGCATCGTCATGGTCAACCCCGCTTTCCTGACGATGACCGGGTTGAGTCCTTCCGAGGTCGTGGGCCACAGCGCCGAGTTGCTGGGCATGGCACCCTTGCGGGATTCCCACCTGAGTGGCGTGCGTGCCTCGCTGCAAGCGGCCTTGCGCTGGTCGGGCGAAAGCACCCAGACGTGCGCCGATGGCCAGCAGATCGACACCTGCCTGACCGTGACCGCGCTGCGCAACGAGGCGGGCCAGATCACCCAGCACATCCGCACCTTCAACGACATCACGGCCCTGAAGCAACAGCAGCGCATGCTGGCCGAACAGGCTCGCCACGACAGTTTGACGGGCCTGCCCAACCGCCGCGCCTTCACCGAGCGCCTGCAGCAGGCCATGTCGCGGGCCCGCCGCCAACCCCAGACCCTGGCAGTGCTGTATGTGGACCTGGACGGCTTCAAGTCGGTGAACGACCGCCACGGACACGCGGTGGGCGACCAGCTGCTGGTGGAAGTCAGCCGCCGCCTGGACGCCTGCGTGCGCCTGACCGATTGCGTGTGCCGCCTGTCGGGCGATGAATTCACCGTGATCCTGGAAGGCGCGGGCCACCCGGACGAGGTGCAGCGCATCGGCAACCGCATCCTTGAACGCCTGAGCTCGCCCCATCTGCTGGACGGACAACGTGTGGTGGTCACGCCCAGCATTGGCGGCACCCTCTTCATCCTGGGCGACAACGCCAACACCCTGTGCCAACGGGCCGACGCGACGATGTACGAGGCCAAACGCGCAGGCAAGGCCAGGTTCGTCCTCAATCTTCACCAAACGGAGAAGCGGCAGGCCCAGGTCACTTGATTTGGGGGGAAAGCGCGAGTCGTCCCCGTGATCAAGGGATGCACCATGACTGGGCGATGCGACAAGAGCCGATGGGCGGCTGGTATAAACACCGATCCCGATCAAACGCCCTTTTCCATACCGGCCCTGCATGAATCGACCCACCAACGCCCTCTCCGCCCCTGACGCCGCCAAGACCTCTGCCGTGCCCCGCGTCGTCATCGTCGGTTGCGGCTTTGGCGGTCTGGAAGCGGCCCGGGTGCTGTCCAAGGCGGCGGTCGAGATCATCGTCATTGACCGGACCAACCACCACCTGTTCCAGCCCCTGCTTTACCAAGTGGCCACGGCGGGTCTGCCCGCCCCCGCCATCGCCGGCCCGATTCGGCACATCCTTCGCAGCGAGATCGCGCGGGGCAATTTGACGGTGCTGTTGGGCGAGGTGATGTCGATCGACACCGCGTCGAATTGCGTGGTGCTGGACGGCGGCGAACACCTGCACTTTGACCACCTGATTTTGGCCTCGGGCGCCACGCACAGTTACTTTGGCCGTGACGACTGGGCCAAGTACGCCCCGGGCTTGAAGACCTTGGGCGATGCCTTCACCATCCGCCGTCGGGTCCTGACCGCTTTTGAGCAGGCCGAGCGCGAAACCGACGTGGTCAAACGCGAGCCCTGGCTCACCTTTGCCATCGTGGGCGCGGGGCCCACGGGCGTCGAAATGGCCGGCACGCTTTCGGAGATCGCCCAACACACCCTGAATGCCGAGTTCCGCCGCATTGATACGCGGCGCGCCCGCGTGATCCTGCTGGAAGGGGCGCCCAAGGTGCTGGGCACCTTCCCGGAAGACCTGTCGCAACGCGCCAAAGAGCAATTGGTCGATCTGGGGGTGGAAGTGATGGTGGGCGCCAAGGTGACCAACATCACCGCGTTTGGCATTCACTACGACACCGTGACCCCGGCCGCCGATGGCACCAACCAGACGGTCTCGCACTTCCTGCCTTCGCGCACCGTGATCTGGGCGGCCGGTGTGGCCGCCTCGCCACTGGGCCGCTCATTGGCCAAGAGCACGGGCTGCGAAGTGGACCGCGCCGGACGGGTGATTGTTCAGCCCGAATTGAACCTGCCCAACCACCCCAACATCTACGTGGTGGGCGACCTGGCCAGCGCCAAAAGCTACCTGGACCCGAAGAACCCCACCATCGTTCCCGGTGTCAGCCCGGGCGCCAAGCAGATGGGCCGGAAAGCCGCCAAGAACATCATCCGCCGCCTGCAAGGCAAGGATGCCGGGGCCTTCCGTTACCTGGATTACGGTGCACTGGCCACGATCGGACGGCGCGCCGCCATCGCCTCGGTCGACGTGCCCTTCACCTCCATCAAGGTCAAGTTCAGCGGTTTCTCGGCCTGGCTGTTCTGGCTGTTCGTGCACGTCTACTTCCTGATCGGTTTCCGCAACCGGCTGGTCGTGTTCATGGACTGGGCCTGGGCGTATTTCACTTCGCAGCGGCACGCGCGCATCTTCATCGCGCCCTATTTGCGAGACACCCACCAACAAGCCGCTGCCCGCAGCGACCCACCGGCGCCACCGGCCTGAGGCAGATCATGGCAACATAGGGCCATGACTTCCTCGACCATTCCCCAGCGCCTTTCGGCCTTGCGCCAACACATGAGCCAGCAAGGCTGGCACGCCTGCCTGGTGCCCAGCAGCGACCCGCATTTGTCTGAGTACCTGCCCGACCGTTGGCAGACGCGCGAATGGCTGAGCGGCTTCACCGGTTCGTCCGGCACCCTGATCGTGGGCGAGCAGCAAGCGGCCTTGTTCACCGACAGCCGCTATTGGGAGCAGGCCGAGGCCGAGCTGGCCGGCAGCGGCATCGCCCTGTTCAAGCTGGAGGGCGCGGCCGTGCCGGCCTATGTGTCCTGGCTGAAGGCCCTGAACGTGACGGCACCACAAGCCCAGTTGGCGGTGGACGGCGCGGTGTTGGGTTTGGCCCTGACCCAGTCTTTGAACGAAGCGCTGGCCCGCGAGAACTGGATGCTGGTCACGTCCACCGACCCGGTCGAGGCCATCTGGGTCAACCGGCCTGCGCCGCCTTTGGTCCCGGTGTTTGAACACACCCTGCCGCATGCCTCAACGCCCCGCGCCAACAAGCTGGCTGCCTTGCGACAGGCTTTGGTCGCCAAAGACGCCACCCACCACTGGATCGCCACGCTGGACGACCTGGCCTGGGTGCTGAACCTGCGCGGGGCCGATGTCGACTACAACCCCGTCTTCGTGGGCCATGCCCTGGTCTCGTTGGACAGTGCGACCTTGTTCGTGGCCGAAGGCAAAGTCTCTGCCGACATCCAGGCACGCCTGGCTCAGGATGGCGTGCAGTGCCAGCCTTACGACCAGGCCCTGGCCGCCTTGCGCGCCCTGCCTCCCAACGCCCGCCTGCTGATCGATCCCAAGCGCATCACCTGGGGATTGCGCGAAGCGGTGCCGGCCAGCGTCACCGTGATCGAATCGATCAACCCGACCACCTTGGCCAAATCGCGCAAGACCGACGCCGAGGCGACCTTCGTGCGTGAGGCCATGGAGCGCGACGGCGCCGCCATGTGCGCCTTTTATGCCTGGTTTGAATCGGCCTTGGGCTCAGCGCATGTCAGCGAACTGACCGTTGACGAGCGCCTGACCGCCGAGCGGGCCAAGCAACCCGGCTTCGTATCGCTGAGCTTCCCGACCATCGCGGGCTTCAACGCCAATGGTGCCCTGCCGCACTACCGCGCCACACCCGACAGCTTTGCCGTGCTGAGCACCCCGCAAGGTTTGACGGCGCCAGGTTTGCTGTTGATCGACTCTGGCGCGCAATACCTGGGCGGCACCACCGACATCACTCGCGTGTGGGCCATCGGCACGCCGACCAAAGCGCAGCAGCGCGACTTCACCCTGGTGCTCAAGGGCACGATGGCCTTGTCGCGCGCACGCTACCCGCGCGGCACCTTGTCGCCCATGCTGGACGCGATCGCCCGCGGGCCGCTGTGGGCCGAGGGCATCGATTTTGGACATGGCACCGGGCATGGCGTGGGCTATTTTTTGAACGTGCACGAGGGCCCGCAATCGATCTCGAAAGCCGTGCCCGAGGCCACCATGGCCATGCACCCGGGCATGATCACCTCGATCGAGCCGGGCCTTTACCGCCCCAAGCAATGGGGCATCCGCATCGAGAACCTGGTGATCAACGTGCC
Source organism: Aquabacterium sp. CECT 9606 (assembly GCF_918741295.1). Classification (GTDB taxonomy): domain Bacteria; phylum Pseudomonadota; class Gammaproteobacteria; order Burkholderiales; family Burkholderiaceae_C; genus Aquabacterium. Next base: position 1,487,517 of record NZ_CAKKNB010000001.1, on the reverse strand, counting down.
GGTGGCGCCCAGCGTGCCCAACACGGCGCCAGGCGACCCGGAGCATGGCGAGTACCTGGCCTTCGAGACGCTGAGCCTGTGCCCCATCGACACGCGTTGCATTGATTTGTCGCTACTTCGCGCCGACGAGATCGACTGGCTGAATGGCTACCACGCACAGGTGTTGAAGCGCCTGAAGCCCTTGGTCAGCGGTGCTGCCCTGGACTGGCTGGAAAAACGCACCCAGCCGGTCTGAACAGACGGGCTCAGGACATCACGACAGGGCCGCCCTTGGCCAACGCGCGCTGGTAAGCCGGGCGGGCCACCATGCGGGCCTTGTACGCCGCGAGTCGCGGGTAGCGGGCCTGGTCGGCACCGCGCGACATGGCGGCTTCCACCGCGAAGCTCATCTGGAAATCGGCCACCGTGAGGTGATCACCCGAGAACCAGGTGTGCGTGGCCAGGTGCTGCTCCATGAACGCAAATGCCGCGCTGAGGTTGGGGTCGACCAGCTTGGCGCGCACCTGCTCGCACATCTTGCGGGCAATGGGCCGCACGAAGAAAGGCATGGGCTGGGTGGGGATGGCCAGGAACACCAGCTTCATCACCAACCAGGGCATCAGCGAGCCCTCGGCATAGTGCATCCAGAAACGCGACTGGGCGTATTCAGGCGTGCCTTTGGCCGGCTGCAAATGGGCCAGATCACCTTGGGCCTGGGCGCCGTACTGGTCCACCAGGTGCTCCAGGATCACGGCCGACTCGGCAATGGTTTGCCCGCCATCGGTGATGACCGGTGACTTGCCCAGCGGGTGCACGGCCTTCAATTCAGGTGGGGCCAGGCGGGTGACGCGGTTGCGCTTGTAGATCTTGAGCTCGTAGGGCACGCCCAACTCTTCAAGCAGCCACAGCACGCGCTGCGAACGGGAGGTTTCCAGATGGTGCACGGTGATCATGGTGTCAAGCATAAACGGCGCCAAAAAGTTTGCCCACGCCGGCCGTCAGGCCCATGGCCAGGGCGCCCCAAAAGGCCACGCGCACTGAGGCCTGCAGCACACCAGCCCCGCCCGCCTTGGCGGACAAAGCGCCCAAGCCGGTCAGGCACAGCAAGGAGATGCCCGCCACCAGTGGCGTGAGGTGAGCCGGCGGCGCCAGCCAGGCTGTGAGCAGTGGCAAGGCTGCCCCGGCCGCAAAGGTGGCGGCCGAAGTGAATGCTGCCTGCACAGGGCGCGACACCACCGTGCTGGAGAGCCCCAACTCGTCCCGCGCATGGGCGCCCAATGCATCGTGCGACATCAACTGCGTGGCCACTTGGTGGGCCAGTTCGGGGGTGAGGCCTCGCGCCACGTAGATCGACGCCAGTTCAAGGTGCTCGGATTCAGGCTGGGCATGCAGCTCGGCTCGCTCGCGGGCCAGGTCTGCACGCTCGGTGTCGGATTGGGAGGCGACCGAGACATACTCGCCCGCTGCCATGGACATGGCCCCCGCCACCAGCGCCGCTGCTCCGGCGATCAACAGCTCGTTCTGGCCTGTGCTGGCCGCCGCCACACCCAGCATCAGGCTGGCGGTGGACACGATGCCGTCATTGGCGCCCAGCACGGCGGCGCGCAGCCATCCTATGCGTTCGGTGCGGTGCAGCTCGGGGTGGGTGGTGCGAGGCATGAGGCTCCTGCTTGGTCGGGTGAAGACCCATCGCCATCGATCACCATCACGGGGGCAAAGCCACCGCCCGGGGTGCGAAAGTTCGTGGTCTGGCCAGAATACATGCGCGCCGCCAGCAACTGCACCTCGCTGTTGTAGGCGTAGGCGCGCACGTCAAATTTCAGGTCTTTCAAATCGCCATCCACTTGCGCCACGCGTTGCCCTGGTGGCACCAGCGCCTGGGCCACGAAATCGCCCGCCAGGATGTCGGACCAGACGCCCCGGGTGAGTTTTTCACCCCGGTAGGCGGCCTTGCCCGCGTAACCGCCCACAGGCTTGAAGAACAGCTGGCGGCGTTGCGCCCACAGGTCATCCGCCTTGTCCTCGGTCACCAACTGGGTGTGGGGCACGCCCGCGCTCAGCAGCGCACGATCACTCTCTGAAACGCCCCAGGCTTGCAAGGCGGCGGCGTCACTGAGGGCGATCAGGTTTCGTTTATCAGCAAACAAGGCGTGGGCGCGTGGGTGCGGGGTCAACACCACGCCATCGGCTTCGAAAGCCGCACGCAGGGCTTGGTGCGGGGCCTCGCTCAGGTAGAAATCAGTCAGGCGGTTGTAGACCATGTCCACCGCCTTGCCCTGGTGCCACAACTGGCCATCACGCCACTCAAGGGCCGCCGGATCCGCAATGCTGGCGGCCACGCCATGCCGCTCGAACAGTTGTTGAAACAGCGTGAATTCGGGCGCCAGATACTGTGCTTCGGGCTGATCGTCCACGATCACGACCGACCGCCACGGTGCGCCGCCCCGTTGCAGCCGCCACTCGGCAGCGAACATGTCAAAGAACACTTGCTCTTGCGAGTCCCGGCTGATCTGTTTCAGGGGGAAGGCCCAGTCCATTGCCTCACAACAGGCGTGCTGGGCGTGGGCCAATGCCGCGTTCAGCAAGGCGCCGCCCGCGTTGGTGTTGATCTCGATCAGTTGCGGCCCTCGGGCCCCAAGGTGGAAGTCATAGCCCATGAAAACGCCCAAAGGCGCCACGGCGCGCTGGGCAATGGATGGCGCTCGGGCCAGGGCCCGCGCCTGGTACTGCGGCAAAGCGATGACCCGCTCGATGGCTTTCACCATGTCCACAATGCGCCGCTGAACGGTGCTGGACAAGAACACCATGGTGGAGGAGAACAGGTGCGGCCGCGTCTGCACCAGGCGTTGCGCCAGTCCCGCCAGGCTGGGGTCCCGCTCAAGCTGTTCGCGCAGCAGGTCCGGGCTCAAGGTCCGGCAATGGCATGCCTGATTCAAGGCCTCGGCGACGTCGGAGTTGACTGGCAAAGAGGCTGTCATGCTCAGGCCTGGCAAGGACGGGTGAACGGCACCTTGACCACCTGCACGGTGACGTGGTCGATGTCGAACTGCTCATGCAAATGTTGCGTCATGTCCTTCAAGAACACATCATCAGGTTGGCCGGCGGGCATCACCAGGTGCGCGGTCAAGGCCACCTCGGAACTGCCCATGGCCCACACATGCAGATCGTGCACACGGTCGATGCCCGGCAGCGATTGCAAATACCCTTTGACAGCGCCCAGGTCGATCTGCTCGGGCACGCCATCGAACAACAGGTGCATGGATTGTCGGAAAAGGCCCCAGGTGCCTGCCACGATGACCGCGGCAATGACCAGGCTGACGGCGGGATCCAGCCAGTTCCAGCCAAACCGCAAGGTCAAGCCGCCCGCGATGACCACACCCAGTGAGACCAGCGCATCGCCAGCCATGTGCAAGAAGGCCCCGCGGATGTTCAGATCATGTGCACTGCCGCGCATGAACAGCAAGGCCGTGGCCGTGTTGACCACGATGCCAATGCCGGCCACCACCATCACGGTGGTACCTTGGGTGGGCACGGGCGAGCTGAACCGGCCCAAGGCCTCCCAGGCCAGCGAGCCCATGGCCACCAACAGCAACACGGCGTTGGCGAACGCCGCCAAGATGGACGCCCGCTTGAACCCATAGGTGTTGCGCGAACTGGGTTGCACCTTGCCCGCCAGAGCACCGCCCCAAGCCAAAACCAGGCCGGCGACGTCACTGAGGTTGTGCCCGGCATCGGCCAGCAGGGCCAGCGAGTTGATCTTCCAGCCGTAGAACGCTTCGATGCCCACGAATACCGCGTTCAACCCAATGCCGATGGCGAAGGCCTGGTTGAAATTGGCGGGCGCGTGGACGTGCGCATGGCCATGATCATGCTTGTGGTGGGCGTGGTCGTGTCCGGCGCTCATGAACGGAACTCCTGGTGTCTCATCGGATGAATGGTCTCACAGAGGATCATGATGCTTGAAAGTGCAGGATTTGCAGCAACACATTGATCTACCATCGTTCCGTTTCCCATGCTACCAACCTTGATCGACCAACGTGAGCGCCCGACACCCTGCCCTCTCAGTCACCATCCCGGCCCACAACGAAGAACGCTTCATTGGCAAGTGCATTGAAAGCGTCTTCCAGTCGGCCCAGAAGGCCGGCCAGCACGTGGAAGTGGTGGTGGCGCTGAACCGTTGCACCGACCAGACCGGCCTGATCGCCGAGTCATTGGGCGCCCGTTGCGTGGTCGAAGACAAGAAATGCATCTCGGCCGTTCGCAACGCGGCGATCCGCGCCAGCAGCGCGCCCGCCATTGCCACCATCGATGCCGACAGCTGGATGTCAGAGAACACGGTGGCGGCCGTGTTGGACCATGTGCATGACCCCCGCTATGTGGGTGGTGGCTCGATGATCACGCCAGAACGCATGTCCGTGGGCCTGTTCTTCAGCGCCATGACCGTGCTGCCTTACGTGATCAAGCACCGCTTGTCGTACGGCATGTTCTGGTTCAAGAAAGACGCGTTTGAGCAACTGAACGGCTTTGATGAAAACATGGTCAGCGTTGAAGATGTGGACTTCGCCTTGCGCCTGAGGGCCCTGGGCCGCCAGCGGGGCCAGCAATACGGCACCATCTGGCGCCATGGCATCACCACCTCGTGCCGCAAGTTCGACACCTTTGGCGATTGGTATTTTTTCAAGAACCCGGGGCTGGTGCGCCGCATCTTCGAAGGCGACCGCGCGGCCGCAGATCATTTCTTCTATGACGTGGACCGTTGACCGCCGCTAACCGCCCAGCACCTGGTACAGGGTCACCAGGTTGGTGAGACGATTCAAGCGGTTTTGCGCCAGGTTGTTGGTCGCCACGCGCCGGGTTTCCTGCGCATCCAGCCAGGTCTTCAACGACACGGCGCCTGCACGGTACTGGATCTCGCTCAAACGTTCTGATTGCAAGGCGGCCGTCAATGAAAGCTGCAGTTGCCGGGCCTGCACTTCCAATTGCGTGCGCGCCGACAAGGCGTTCTCGACATCGGCCAAGGCCTGGTACCAGGTTTGCCTGAAACCCAGCACGGCCTGCTCGTAATCCGCCTGCGACACGGCCACATTGCGCTGCATGTCGCGCCACTGGATGAAGGGCAAGGCCAGGCCTGCGCCCAAGGTGGCCAAGGGGTTGTTCAAGACGTTGCTCAAGGCATTGCTGGTGCTGCCCAGGCTGCCGGTCAGGCTCAAGGTTGGGTAATAGCTGGTGCGCGTGGCATCCACCTTGGCCAGGCTGCTGCGCAGGCGCAGTTCGGCCGCGCGCAGGTCTGGCCGGCGTGCCAGCACCGACGCCGGCAAGCCGGCTTCAACCGCTGGCAACGCGATGTCCGGCAGGCGCTGGACTTCACCCAGCGTCTGGCTGGGTGGTTTATCAAACAAGATGGCCAAAGCATTGCGCGCTTCCACGCGTTGCTGCACCAGTTGGGATTGGCTGGCTTCCTGGCTGGCCAGTGTCTGCTGGGCTTGCGCCTCTTCCAGGCCGGTCACGCTGCCGGCCACGTGCTGCACCTTGACCAGCTCCAGCGTCTTTCGAGCGTAGTCAATGCTTTGCTGGCCTGACTCGATGCGCTGGTTCAGATAAGCCACCTGCCAGTACAAATTGGCCGTGGTGCCGACCAGCGACAAGGCCGCCGCAGCACGGTCTTCCTCGGTGGCTTGGGCTTCCCAGTCGGCCATGTTGCGCTGAGCCGCCAGGCGGCCCCACAAGTCGGCCTCCCAGCTCACGCCTGCAGTCACGCCCGTGCTGCGCGTGGTAGGCCCACGTTCCAGCAACCGGCTCGCCGACGTGTTGGCGCCCAGGCTGATGGAGGGCAGCTGCGCACTGGCGGCCAGCCCCGCCTGCAATTGGGCGCGGCGCACCTTGAGGGCGGCCACGGCCAGGTTGTTGTTGCGCTGCAGGGCCTCGTCCACCAACTGCGTGAGCTGGGTGTCGCCAAAGCGCTCCCACCAACGCTCGGCCACCACGGCTTGGGTGCTGGTGGGCGCGGACGCCGAGCTGGCCTGCTGTTGCTGCCATTGCACTGGCACCGCCACATTGGGCGTGCGGTAGGCGCTGGGGCTGGCGCACGCGGCCAGCATGGCCACCACCGCGAGCGCCACGGCGCGTCGGACCCAGGAAGAATCATTGGTCATGAACAAAGGCTCCATCTGATTTCAGCAGCATCAGCGCGACAGCGCATCCACAGGGTCCAGCCTGGCCGCGTTGCGCGCTGGCAGGAAGCCGAACAGCACACCGATCAACGACGACACTGCGAAGGCCAGCACGATGGTGGACACCGAATACACCAGCTTGAAATTGCCGCCGCTCACCGCGTCAAAGATGAGGCCAATGGCCAGCGCCAGCGCAATGCCCAGCAGACCGCCAATCAGGCAGACCAGCACGGCCTCGATCAGGAACTGCCTCAGGATGTCGCTCTGGCGCGCGCCCACCGCCATGCGCACACCGATCTCTTGTGTCCGCTCGGTCACCGACACCAGCATGATGTTCATCACGCCGATGCCGCCCACGATCAGCGAGATCACGGCGATCGACGAGATCAGCAAGGTCAAGGTGGCGGTGGTGGTTTCGATGGTCTGCCGGATGCTGTCGCTGTTGCGCACAAAAAAATCTTCGCTGCCATGGCGTTGCTTGATCAGCTTGACGATGCCCTGCTCGGCGGCTGATGACGACACCGTGTCGCTGACCCGCACCGTGATGTTGCGCAGGTTGGACTGCCCCAGCAAACGGCGCAAGGCGGTGGTGTAAGGCACCCACACGTTCAGGCTGTCGCTGGCCATGAAAGCGCTTTCTTGCGGCGCAGTCACGCCCACCACGCGCACCGGCACATTGCCCAGGAAGATCACCTGCCCCACCGGGTCCTCATTGGGACCGAACATGGTCTTGGCGGTGGTGGGATCAATGACCGCCTCCTGGGTTTGGCGGCGGATGCTGTCGGCGTCGAAGGTCTGCCCTTGCGCCAGCGTGTAGCCCTTGACCCGGAAGAACTGGTCGCCCACCCCCGTGATGCTGGCCGTGGCCTCCACATTGCCGCGCCGCAAAGTCACGCTGGTGGCGACGGTCGGGGTCACGCTGTCCACATAGCCGAGCTGGGCCAGCGCATCGGCATCGCTGGGCACCAAGGTGCGGATGCGCCCCGCTTGTCGATCGCCAAAATTCTTGCCCGGAAAGATGTCGATGGTGTTGGTGCCCATCGCGCTGATGTCCTTGAGCACCCGCTCGCGCGTGCCCTGCCCCAGCGCCACCATGGACACCACCGAAGCGATGCCGATGATGATGCCCAGCATGGTGAGCAAGGTGCGCAGACGGTGGCCAGCCATGGCGCGCAAAGCCATGGTGAAAGCTTCGGTGAAGCGGTCCCAATGGGCGCGCCAGGGGTGTGGGCTGTCAGGCGTGTTGTTGCTCAGAATGGCCGTGGTCACGGCATCGCCGTCCTTGAGGCGGTCTGCCACGATCTCGCCATCGGCGATCTCGATGATGCGCTGTGCGTGGTCGGCCACCTTGGGATCGTGCGTGACGATGATGACCGTGTGGCCCTCGGCGTGCAGCTCGCGCAAGATGTTCATCACCTCCGCGCCGCTGACGCTGTCCAGCGCGCCCGTGGGTTCGTCGGCCAGGATGACGTCGCCGCCATTCATCAGCGCCCGCGCGATGCTCACGCGTTGCTGCTGGCCGCCCGACAACTGGCCGGGTCGGTGCATGGTGCGCTCGCCCAGGCCCAAGCGGGTCAGCAAGGCCTGCGCACGCTGGTGGCGCTCTTCCGCGCCGTGGCCTGCGTAGATGGCCGGGATCTCGGTGTTGCCCAGCGCGGTCAGGTCGCCCAGCAGGTGGTAGCGCTGGAAGATGAAGCCGAAGTACTCGCGGCGCAAGCGCGCCAGACCATCGGGCGCCAGTTCGCTGGTCTCGTGGCCCGCCACGAAATACGAACCGCGGCTGGGCCGGTCCAGGCAGCCTAGGATGTTCATCAAGGTGGACTTGCCCGAGCCCGAGGCGCCCATGATGGCCACCATCTCGCCCGCGCGGATCGACAGGTTGAGCCCCTTCAGAACGGCCACCTTGCCTTCACCAGACGGAAACTCGCGCCAGAGGTCTTTCACCTCCAACAAGGCTTGTGTCATGTCAGGCCCCGTGCTCAGAACATCGGGCCGCCGCGGCGGGCCCCGCTGCCACTGCCTGCCGCGCCAGCCTCGCCCACCACCACCTTGTCACCGGCCTTCAGACCTGAGAGCACCTGGGCTTGCACGCGGTTGTTCAGGCCGATCCTGACCTTGCGGGGCACCACTTTCTGCTCGTCGCCCTCGCCTTCCAGCACGCGCACCGTGTATTCGCCCTTCACCGCCTTGTCCGACAAGGCCGTGGCGGGGATCAACAAAGCATCCTTGGCCTTGGCCAGCACGATGAACACCTGCGCCGTCATGGCCACGCGCAGCTTGCCATCCGGATTCGGCACTTCAAACAGCCCGTTGTAGTAGATGGCGGTCGCCGTGGTGGAGGTGCTGGTCGACGACGTGGTGGTGTCGGTCTGCGACGAATCAGGCACCGGTTCGATGGACTTGAGCTGCGCCTCATAGCGCTTGTTCGGCTCGCCCAGGATGGTGAAGTACACCGGCAAACCAGGCTTGACACGCACCACGTCGGCCTCCGAGATCTGCGCCTTGATCTGCACGGTGTCCAGCTTTGACAACTTGATGATGGTGGGCGCCGACTGGTTGGCATTCACCGTGCGGCCCTCTTCGGCCAGCACAGCCACCACCACGCCATCGATGGGCGCGGTGATGCGCGTGTAGTCCAGGTTGACGCGCGCCGTGTCCAGTGATGTCTTGGCTTGCTGGATCTGGGCGTTGTACACCGAGATATCGGCCTTGGCGGTGGCCAGCGCGGCTTGCGCGTCTTCAAAGTCAACGGCTGATCCGGCGTCCTGCGCCAGCAGGCTTTTCTTGCGCTTGAACGACAACTCGGCCTGCGTCAGGGTGGCCTGCTTGGCCAGCAACTGCGCCTGCAGCAAGGCAATCTGAGCCTGGGCATTTTGGTAAGCGTTTTGCTGCGTGGTGGAGTCGATCTCCGCCACCAACTGGCCCTTGGTCACTTTGTTGCCCAAGGCCACGTGCAGCTTCTTGATCTGCCCTGACACCTGCGCCCCCACGCTCACGTCCTTGAAGGACTTGATGGTGCCGCTGGCCAGCACGGTGTCCTCCATGTCGCTCACCGCCGCGGTGGCGGTGATCACGTCCGGCTTGGCCGGCGCGGTGAAGAAAGCTTTTTTGACGCCCCACGCAGCGGCGGCCACCACCAGGGCACCCAGCACCACGCGCGTCGGCGTGAACCAGGTGGATTTGATTTTTTTCATGAAGACCAGTCTCGCCCACTCAGGTTTACAAACGATGTCCCGTTCGTGAACCGAATGTAAAGGAGAAAAACTGGTCGCTCAGGTGCCCGCTTAAAACGTCACTTGCCCGGACAGGTACAGGCCCTGCTGGTCAGGCTTGCTGACGATGTTGCCCAGGTTCAACCAAGCGGCGGTCAAGCTGATCAGGCGGGTGGGAAACCAGGCCACGAAGACATCCCAGGCCGCCTCTTCCTTCAGGATGGCGGCCGTGTCTTCCAGGTTGTTGGGCTTTTGGCGGTACTCGGTGCCCAGCACCAGGTCATCGCGCAGCATCACGCCCACGCTGCCTTCAGCCATCAACTTGCGCTTGTCGTGGCCGGCACCGCCAAAGCCCACCAGGCCAAACTGGTTGGCCCGCGTGAGCCGCAAGGTCAAGTTGGCCAGCACGTTGTAGCCACCCGCCGCGCCCAGCCACAACTTGGTGGCCGAGGCATACACGTCCACATCGCTGTTGTCGGCGCCGAATGAATTCACCAGCCCTTTGTCGTCGTTCGACTTGTATTGCGCCCCCACGCTGATCTGTGGCAACCAGCTGTCCTGGTCGTAAACGGCGTCACCGATCACTTTGACTTTCACTCCCAGGGAGCTCATCTCGATGGATTTGTCGGGCACCACATCACTGAGCTTGAAGCTCCAGCGGGCCATGCTCAACTCCACCCGGTCACGGATGCCCACCGCAGCGCCAGCCACCTTCAGGTCATAGCCATCGTTGGTTCTGCTGTGCGTGACAAATGCCGAGCCACCCGTTTGATTGCTGCTGCCACTGCCGGCGATGGTGGCCCAGGGCGTGAGCCCACCGCCGCCTGCGCCCTCAACCTGGGTGACGCCCCAGGTGGCCAGCAGCCGGTCGCCAGCGCGTGCCGAATTGGGCACAAGCACCGCGCAGGCTGCGGCCACGGCCAACGTGAGCCACGCATTTTTTTGGGTTTGAGTTGCCAGGAATCGCCGCATGTTTGAACTGCCTTTTCATGGCCGCGTTGGCCAAAACACCTTTGTTTGACAGATCGGTATCGACCAAAACGCCTCAATATTGAGCAGCTCATGCCGAAACAAGGCTCACAAAAGGTGGCATCCATGAAGTATTCAGACCTGCGCATTCAACTCACGCCCGAGCGCAAACGCAATCTCATCACCCTGGTGGTCGGCCTGGCCATCAGTTGGACCCTGGCCAGCTTGATGGCTTGCGCGTCCTCCACCAAAACTGGCGGTGCCACCCCGCTGTACCAGCGACTGGGTGGCGTCCAGGGCATCACGGCGATCACGGACCGCACACTGGACCGGGTGGCCACCGACCCGCGCACGCAACGCTCGTTCGCCAACGTCAAGATGAAGGCGCTCAAGGAAAGCGTGGCCACGTATGTGTGCAAGCTGGCCGATGGCCCTTGCGTCTACGAGGGCGAAACCATGCGCAACTCACACGCCGACCTGGGCATCACTGGGGCCGAGTTCGACCTGATGGTTGACGTCCTGCGCGATGAAATCAACCGCGCCAATGCCCCCACGGGTGCCAAGAACGATCTGCTCAAACGCCTGGCGCCCACCCGCCGCGACATTGTCAAGAACTCCTGAGCCCCATGCGCTCAGCCACCCCACTTGCCCTCCTGCTCGCCCTGAGCGCAGCCAGCCTGAGCACGCACGCGGCGCCTCAAGCCATCCTGGTCACCAACGAAGCCGGCCAGCCCATGGCGCAAGCGGCGGTGTCCGTGCAGGTGAAAGGCACCCGTGCCCCGGCCCCAAGTGGCGCCACTGCCAACATGGCCCAGAAGGGCCGCGCCTTTCAGCCCACTTTACTGGTCGTGCAAACCGGCACGCCGGTGCTGTTTCCCAATTTCGACACGGTTCGCCATCACGTCTACTCTTTCTCGCCGACCAAGAAGTTCGAGATCAAGCTCTATGCCGGCACCCCGGCCGCCCCGGTGGTGTTCGACAAGGCCGGCACGGCCACGCTGGGCTGCAACATCCATGACCAGATGCTGGGCTACATCCACGTTGTCGACACGCCTTACTTTGGCGTGACGGGCAGCGACGGCCAAGTGAGCCTGGACTTGCCCGCTGGCGAACACCGTGTCCAGATCTGGTGGCCCGCCCTGGGCGAAGCCAATCCCGGCATCGAGCAAACCTTGAAAGCGGGTGGCGGCCAAGCCATCATGCTGCGGGTCAAATCCTGATCCCTTGGGCAGACAAGGCTGTCATCAGGCTGTCATGACGCGACTCTAAAGTGGCGCTGTCTCGGGACAAGTTGCTTGTCTCAGGGGTGAAGGCAGCACTTGGCTAGTCGGACACCGCAGCACGGGTTCAGTCCTTCATCCCGCCAACGGGACACCCCAACAATTCCAGCATCAAGGCCACCCGAGCCTGCGCCGCCGTCAACGCGCCCGCAGCCTGCCAGTGGTCGCCCTCGCGAGGCAGCACCCCGCCTCGGGCAACGCGGCTGCTTCGCCAAACCCTGACCCCTTGATCCTCGGCTTTTTGCAAGGCACGCGCGAGCCCCTGGTGGACGGTGCCATGCCCTGTGCCGGCCACCACCAAGCCAGCCAAGCCAAAGCTCAGCTGCTGGGCTTGTGCCAAAAGCGCCTCCACAACCACACCATCGGCACCCGCATGGCTGGTCACGATCTCGACCCGAGGCGGTTCCGCCACATCCAGGCAAGACCATCCGACGCGACCGGGTGAAGGCCACGGCCTGTCGAACACCACGGCGCCGTTGTCGCCAACACGGCCCAGTGGTTCAACGCCACCGCCATCGAAAGCATCGATGTGCCAGGTGTGGGCTTTGCGCACCGCGTGCCCGGACCAGAGCACTCCGGCCATCACAGCCACAACACCTGCCAGGCCTTCAGAGGCCGCGAGTTCGGCCACCCGAACCGCGTCCCTCAGATTGCGGGGCCCGTCCGCCTGGGCCGAGGTCGCAGCGCGCATGGCCGCCGTCAGGACCACCGGTTTGTCGATGTCGAGCAGGCAGTGCAGCAGGTAGGCCGTTTCCTCCAGCGTGTCGGTGCCATGGGTGATGACCACGGCACCCACCTCATCACGCAACAAAGCCAGCTGAATCTGCTTGGCCAGCGCCTGCCAGACCGCCCAGCCCATGTCCTTGCTGTCGATCTGGGCCACTTGCCGGGTTTCCAAAGCCACGCCATGCAAGCCGGGCACCGCCTGCAGCAACTGTTCGACGCTCAACTGCGCCGCCTGGTAGCCCACATCGTCTGGCCCCGAACCCGTGCCGGCGATCGTGCCCCCGGTGCCAAGAACGACGACCACTGGTGACTTCACATCCATGCAACGCACTTTCATCAAAAACACTGGACAAACGAACAGGCCTGTATAAAATGACAGTCAACCAAGCCATCCTGCGGTCAAGCCGACCACTCAGCCAGATGAACGATAAACCCAAACTCACGCCCCGCCAGCAAGAGATCTTCGAGCTGATCCAGCGGGCCATTGCCCGCACTGGTGCCCCACCCACCCGGGCAGAAATCGCCAACGAGTTGGGTTTTCGCTCGGCCAATGCCGCTGAAGAGCACCTTCAAGCCCTGGCACGCAAAGGCGTCATCGAGTTGCTGGGCGGCACGTCACGCGGCATCCGGCTCAAGGCCGGCACCCTGCGCACCGTGAACGAAACCCGCAAAAAAACCGGCTCGGCTGGCGCCCCCTTCAATCTGAGTCTGCCGGGGCTTGAGCAATTGGTGTTGCCGCTGATCGGCCGGGTGGCCGCAGGCAGCCCCATCCTCGCGCAAGAACACGTTGAGCAAAGCTATTCACTGGAGCCCAGCCTGTTCGCCAAGCGCCCTGATTACCTCCTGCGCGTGCGTGGCATGAGCATGAAAGACATCGGCATCCTTGATGGCGATCTGCTGGCCGTGGCCCGTGCCAAAGAAGCCCGCAATGGGCAGATCGTGGTGGCACGCCTGGGCGATGAAGTCACCGTCAAGCGCTTCATGCGCACGTCCAAAGGCATTGAACTGCTCCCTGAAAACGCTGACTTCCAACCCATCATCGTGCCGCCCGACCACCCCGAATTCGAACTCGAAGGACTGGCCGTGGGCCTGATCCGAAATCAACTGCTGATGTGATCAAACTTGCCATGTTGGCAACGTCACCGCGCGGGTGGCGGGCATTTGCACCTCGCATGAGTGTGCAGTCCCGTGCGTTGACGTCATCTTGGAATCCTGCCGAACTTCAATCGTTGTTGCCGGAGTTCTCCATGATTCATCATTTCGCCCGTGCTTTTTTTGTTCGTTCTTCCAACGCTGCGCGCGCCGTCGCCATCCGCACAGAGCCCAGCCTGGCCCCCGAGCGTTTGTTGGCCAGCCATGCCATCAGCCCTCGTCGGCTGCGCATCAGCAGTGATCCTGCCGATGCCCGCCGCACCGTCATCGCGGGCCGTTTCGCCGATGTGTGCGCAGCGCTCGACCGCCTGGTGCTTGAACAAGAGGCTGCCGCCTGAAGAAAGCTCACTGACTGGCGAGGCGCCATTGAAAAAGCCCCGCGGTCTGGAAGACCTGCGGGGCCGTCGGGTCAAGCCAACGCCAGGGGCTTTGGCTTAGCCCATGTGCAGCCCGCCATTGATCGAGAAGTCTGCGCCCGTGGCAAAACCCGATTCGTCGCTCGACACCCACGACACCATCGAAGCGATGTCTTCGGGCGTGCCCAAGCGCTTCACCGGAATGGTGGCCACGATCTTGTCCAGCACGTCTTGGCGGATGGCACGCACCATGTCGGTGCCAATGTAGCCAGGCGACACGGTGTTGACCGTCACGCCCTTGTTGGCCACTTCCTGGGCCAAGGCCATGGTGAAGCCGTGCATGCCGGCTTTGGCGGCCGAGTAGTTGGTTTGGCCAAACTGGCCCTTTTCGCCATTGACCGAGCTGATGTTGACCACGCGCCCCCAACCACGGTCCACCATGTCATCGATGACCTGCTTGGTCACGTTGAACAGGCTGTTCAGATTGGTGTCCATCACCGCGTCCCAATCGGCCTTGGTCATTTTGCGGAACATGCCGTCGCGCGTGATGCCGGCGTTGTTGACCAGCACATCGACAGGGCCATGCTCGGCGCGGGTTTTCTTGAAGGCTTCCACGGTGGAATCCCAGTCGGCCACATTGCCAACCGAGGCGTAAAACGAATAGCCCAAGGCTTTTTGCTCGTCCAGCCACTTCTTGAAGTCACGACTGGGCCCGCAGCCTGCGATCACCTTGAAACCGTCTTTGTGCAGACGTTGGCAGATCGAGGTGCCGATGCCGCCCATACCGCCGGTCACGTAGGCCACTTTTTGACTCATGGAATGCTCCTCTTTTTGGGGAAAAAATCTAATCGTGTTGCGAGAGAGAAAGAACAAATCGGGTGATCAGCGTTCGACCGTGAGGGCCACGCCCATGCCGCCGCCAATGCACAGTGAAGCAATGCCCTTGTGGGCATCGCGCTTTTGCATTTCGTGCAGCAGCGTGACCAACACGCGGCAGCCCGAAGCACCGATGGGGTGGCCAATGGCAATGGCGCCGCCATTCACATTGACCTTGCTGGTGTCCCAGCCCATTTCCTTGTGCACGGCGCAGGCTTGCGCGGCAAAGGCTTCATTGATTTCAAGCAGATCCAGGTCGGCCGCCTTCCAGCCAGCGCGTTCCAGCGCGCGGCGCGAAGCCGGCACGGGCCCCATGCCCATGTAGGCGGGGTCCAGCGCCGCATTGGCGTACGAGGCAATGCGCGCCAAGGGCGTCAGCCCCAGTTGTTGGGCCTTTTTGGCACTCATGACCAACACGGCGGCGGCGCCATCGTTCAGACCCGAGGCATTGCCAGCCGTCACGGTGCCCGCCTTGTCAAAAGCCGGCCGCAGGCCTGCCAGCACCTCGGCGGTTGATTTGCGGTTGACAAACTCATCGGTGTCAAAAACCAGTGGATCGCCCTTGCGCTGGGGGATCAGCACGGGGGCGATCTCATCCTTGAATCGACCTGAATCAACCGCGGCCGCGGCCTTCTGCTGCGAAGCCAGCGCCAGCGCATCTTGCTGCTCGCGGCTGATCTCGTACTTCTTGGCCACGTTTTCGGCGGTGATGCCCATGTGGTACTGGTTGTAGACGTCCCACAGGCCGTCGGTGATCATGGAATCGATCAACTTCCAATCACCCATGCGCTGGCCCTCGCGCGACCCTGGCAGCACGTGCGGCGCCATGCTCATGCTCTCCTGGCCCCCGGCAATGACGATTTCAGAGTCGCCGTCGCGGATGGACTGCGCGGCCAGCATCACGGCCTTCAGGCCCGAGCCGCATACCTTGTTGATGGTGAAGGCGGGCACCCCTTGGGGCAGACCGGCCTTGATGACCGCCTGGCGGGCCGGGTTCTGGCCGACGCCTGCCGTCAGAACCTGGCCCAGAATCACCTCGCTGATCTGGTCGCCGGTCAGGTTGGCGCGCTTGAGCAGATCCTGGATGACGACCGCCCCCAGGTCAGAGGCCGGGGTCTTGGCCAGGGTTCCGCCGAACTTGCCCACGGCGGTGCGGGAAGCGGCAACGATCACGATGTCGGTCATGACAGGTTCCTTTTTTCCAGAATTGTCAATTGCTGCGATAAATGATGAGCGCGGTTCACGCCTTGCGCAAGACGTAACGGCCCGGAGCCGGCTCGATTGGCCGGTGTTTTTTGCTGCCCAGTTGCTTCGGGGCCGCAATCTTCTTGCCCGCATGCGTGCCGAGCCATTCAGCCCAGGTGGCCCACCAACTGCCGGGGTGCTCTTTCGCAGACGCCATCCATGCCTGGGCCGTGGACGGGAAAGCCCCCGTGGCGCCGCTGGTCCAGTAACTGCGCTTATTTTTCTGCGGTGGATTGATGACCCCGGCGATGTGTCCGGAAGCACCCAGCACGAAGGTGGTGGGGCCCTGCAGCAACTGCGTTGAGGCGTAGGCGCTGTCCCAAGGCACGATGTGGTCTTCGCGCGACCCGTACACAAAAGTGGGCATGTTCAGGCGGCGCAAATCCACCGGCTGGCCGCACACCGTGACGGCGTTGGGCTGCGCCAGCTTGTTTTCGAGGTAGGTGTTGCGCAGGTACCAGCAGTACATGGGCCCGGGCAGGTTGGTGCTGTCGCCGTTCCAGTACAACAGGTCAAATGCCGGGGGCTTTTCACCTTTGAGATAGTTGCCCACCACGTAGTTCCAGACCAGGTCGTTGGCGCGCAGGAAGGAAAACGTGGCGGCCAGCTCGCCACCACGCATCAAGCCGCCGCCCTGTGGGCTGCGCTCACCAATGCTTGTTTCGCGCACCTGCACCATGGCCTCGTCCACGAACAAATCCAAGGTGCCCGTGTTGACGAAGTCCAGGAAGGTGGTCAGCAAGGTCAGGCTGGCCACGGGTTTGTCGCCGCGCGCATCCATCACCGCCAGGGCCGTGGCCAGCAAAGTGCCGCCCACGCAGAAGCCCAGGGCGTTGATCTGCTCAGTGGCCGCGATCTCGCGCACCACGTTGATGGCCTCGATGGTGCCTTTTTCAATGTAGTCGTCCCAGGTGGACTGGGCCAGCTCTTCATCGGCATTGACCCAGCTCACCACGAACACGCGGTGGCCCTGCGACACGGCGAAACGCACCAGCGAGTTGTCGGGCTGCAGGTCCAGGATGTAGAACTTGTTGATGCACGGGGGCACGATCAGCAAGGGCAAGGCATGCACCTTGTCGGTCAGCGGCTTGTACTCGATCAGTTGAAAAAACTCGTTCTCGAACACGACCGAACCTTCAGAGGTGGCCACATTGCGCCCCACTTCGAACACGCTTTCGTCGGTCTGCGACATGTGCCCTTGGCTGATGTCGTTCAACAGCATCTGCAGGCCCTGGGTGATGCTTTCACCCTTGGTCTCGATGGCTTTTTTCTGCGCCTCGGGGTTCAATGCCATGAAGTTGGAGGGCGCGGCCGCGTCCACCCACTGCTGCACGGCGAAACGCACGCGGTCTCGGGCTTTTTCGTCACCGCTCAAGCTGTCGGCCAGGCGCTGCAAGGTGCGGGCATTGAGCAGGTACATCGACGCCATGAAGGCATTGGCCGGGGTGCTGATCCACTCGGGCGAGGCAAAGCGGCGGTCATCTGGCTTGAGCTGGCCCGGCTGCTCCAGCGCCTTGTTCCATAAGCTCGTCGCCTGCTCCACATAGTCTTGCTGAATGCGGGACATCTGGTCCCAAGGCACGGTCAGCCCTGCGATGGATTGCAGGCTCGAGCCCACGCTTTCAGTGAGGACTTGCGTGGATTCAATGGGCGGCGGCGGAGTCGTGGAGGAAGCATTCGTCGATTTTTTGGAACGAGACCGTTGAATGACAGCCATATGTCTCCTTGGCAGGACCTGCGAGGTTGCGAGCACCGATGTCGGTGTCGCCATGTTGCCGTATTCTGGGCACAGATTTTTTGCAGCGGATCAACATCTCCCCTCGGCGTGATGTGTTTTCGCCTCATTCAAAGCAAACTTCGGGCCGCGCACGGCTTGACAAAGGCCTCGACCTGAAATGTGGATCATTGCAATCGCCTGGATGTTTGTCGTCCTGTTGATGACTGTGGCCGAAGCCGTCAGCCCCATTGGCAGCGTGCTGGGGGCGATCGTCACCTTCTTTTTATACGGGGTCGGCCCCTTGGCGTTGGTGATGTACCTGGTGGGCACGCCCATGCGCCGGCAGGCACGCCGCGCCCGCGAGGCCGCGTCAGAGGCGCAAGCGCTGTCAGAGCCCGGTCAACCAGATGCAAGCGGCCTGACGCCCCGTGACCCGGTCGCGCCGGAACGAAAAGAAGCGTGAAGGCGCCGACACCGTGCACCAATGGCCACCCTCTATGCGGTGAAGCCCCAGGGTTTGAAGGCGATCTGCGGCCAGGCCCGCCAGGTCCGCCAACCAGCGGTTTGCCGACTGCGGGATGAAGCGCGGGTGGCTTTGGGCGGGATCGACGCCAAACCCGCTCAACACATCGGGCCCCACCTGAAACGCGGTCGGGCCGATGCAGGGCCCCAGCCAGGCGCGCAAATCCACTGGATCACAAGACGCCGCCTCGCACAAGGCGGCCACGCCAGTGTGGGCAATGCCCAGGCCATTCAGATCGGCCGCCCCGGCCAAGCCCCGCCAGCCGGCGTGCAGGGCCGCCACACCCCGGCCTTCCGGGGCCGCCAACAGGATGGGCAGGCAGTCGGCGACCATGATGGCGCAGACCAAGCCAGGCTCGGTGGTGACGGCGCCGTCGGCCTGTGTCTCGGCCAAGGTGGTCAGGGTCTGGCTGCTCAGGCGAACCACCCGGTTGCCGTGCACCTGCTGCAGCCACACAGGCTGGGCCTGAAGCGCCGCGGCCAACTCCTCGCGGTGGCGCTGCACATCGGCCGGCTCATCACCGACATGGTTGCCCAGGTTGAAGGCGTCCCAGGGCGGCTGGCTGGCGGTACCGGGGTGCAAGCCGTCGCGCGCCGTCATGAGCATGCGCACGCCCGCCCCGAGCGAGGAGGAAATCCAGCCAGCAGGCCAAGTGGGAGGTGTCGAGGCTATCATCGCGGCCCGATGCTACCTCGTTCCGCCGCCCCCAATTTGCCCAGCCAACGCGGGGTCCACCGCCCCGGCCGTTGCCGTCAGCCTCATCCAAGCAACGCGTCGTTGCACGCCTGGCTGAGCGCCACAGGGTCGCTCACCGCGCGGTTGCGGGCGCACGGGGTGGTCGAAGTCCAGGTGCAGCGCCAAGGCAGCCAGCGTCTTTGGCCTCAAGAGCGCCGCGACCTGGCTTGCCGCAGTGGCCACGTCCGCGAAGTGGTGCTGTTGCTGGATGGCGTGCCGGTGGTGTGGGCGCGCAGCGCCACCTCACACAGGGCATTGCAAGGCACCTGGAAAGCGCTGACCGGCCTGGGCACACGGCCACTGGCCGAACTACTGTTCCAGCGTTCCCACGTGCACCGCGAGCCCCTGCGCATCCAGCAACTCGCCCGCCACGGACTGGCCGAACCAAGACTGCGCGCGGCGTGGCCGGGCAGGCACCCGCGGTGGGCACGCAGTTCGGTGTTCTGGCAGCATGGCCAGGCCTTGCGGGTGATGGAGTCCTTTGCCCCCTGGATCGAGCAACTGGACGCTCACCGCCTGACCCGCCAGGTCGGCTGAGCCGGCCTGATGCCTTTACACTGGGGCCATGCTTTTTTCACGCCGCATTGAGCACTGCCAAGTCTGTGGCACCCGGGTGGAGTACCGCGTTCCCGAAGACGACAACCGCGAGCGCGCCGTCTGCCCCGCCTGCCACCATGTCCACTATGTGAACCCACTCAACGTCGTGGGTACCCTGCCTGTCTGGGAAGACAAAGTGCTACTGTGTCGGCGCAACATCGAGCCTCGCAAGGGCTTCTGGACCTTGCCCGCCGGCTTCATGGAGTTGGGCGAAAGCACCCAGGAAGGCGCCGCCCGCGAAACCGATGAAGAAGCCGGTGCCCACATCGAGATGCAAGGCCTTTACTGCGTGATCAATGTGCTGACGGCCGGCCAGGTGCACTTCTTCTACCGGGCCCGCCTGCTGGACACGGATTTCTCACCTGGCCCTGAAACCATCGAGGCCCAGTTGTTCAGCGAGAAAGACATTCCCTGGGACGAGTTGGCCTTCCGCACTGTCCGCATGACACTCGAAAAGTACTACGCCGACCGAGTGAGTGGTCAATTTGACGTCCACTGTGCCGATATCCGTTGAGTGAACAAACCTCAGGAACCCATCGCCGCGGTCATGCCGCCATCCAGCACGTCGTCTGCTGACGCCACAGCACGCCTGCGCGAAGACCTGATCGCCCCCGATCCGCTGCTGGATTGCCTGATCGAGGTTGGGCGATTGCATGGCCACGCGGCCACCCGCGCCTCCCTGTCCGCCGGGTTGCCGATGGACAAAGGCCCCTTGCCCTTGTCTCTGGCGGAACGCGCGGCCTCCCGTGCTGGCTTGGCCGCCAAGGTCCAACGCGTGCCGCTCAAGAACATCGACGACAAAACCCTGCCGGCAATCCTGGTCCTCAAAGACAACCAGGCTTGCGTGCTGCTCAGCCAGGACACCCAGGGAAACGCCAAGGTCCTGCTGCCTGAAACCGGACAAGGCAGCATCGAACTGTCCGCGCAAGACCTGGCCGCACGCTACAGCGGCATCGTGCTGTTTGCCCGCCCTCATTTCCGGTTCGATGAGCGCACCCCGGAAGTTCGCGCCACCAAAACGGGCCACTGGTTCTGGGGCGCGGTGCTGGCGCAGCGTTTCGTTTACCGCGACGTGCTGTCGGCCGCGCTGCTGATCAACCTCTTCGCCCTGGCGTTTCCCATCTTTTCCATGAATGTGTACGACCGGGTGGTGCCCAACCACGCGGTTGAAACCTTGTGGGCCCTGGCCATCGGCGTGATGCTCGTGCAGGCCTCTGACCTGGCCATTCGCCTGTTGCGCAGCCATTTCGTGGACGAAGCCAGCGCGCGCATTGACGTGCAGATTTCGGCCACGCTGATGGAACGGGTATTGGGCATGAAGCTGGAGAATCGTCCGCAGTCAGTGGGTTCTTTCGCTGCCAATCTGCGCGGCTTCGAGCAGGTGCGCGATTTCATTGCCTCCAGCACGGTCACGGCCTTGATCGACCTGCCCTTCGCCATCTTGTTTGTGCTGGTCATTGGCTGGATCTCGCTGTGGTTGGTGATCCCCGTGGTGCTGGTGTTCACCTTCATCCTGGTGGCCGGCTACGTGCTTCAACACCGCCTGCATGAGTTGTCGCAAAGCACCTACCAGGCCTCGGCGCAACGCAACGCCACGCTGGTGGAAAGCCTGACCGGCATCGAGACCATCAAGTCGCAAGGCGCCGAAGGCCTGATCCAGGCGCGTTGGGAGCGGGCCAACCAATACCTGGCCAAGCTGAATGTGCGCATGCGCGGGCTGTCGTCCAGCGCCATGTACACCACGGCCAGCCTGCAGCAACTGGTGTCGGTGGCCATCATCCTGATCGGCGTGTACCTGATCACCGACAAGAGTCTGACCATGGGCGGCCTGATCGCCTCGACGATGCTGGCGGGCCGCGCGCTGGCGCCCGCCGGGCAAATCGTTGGGCTGCTGATGCAGTACCAAGGCGCCGTCACCGCGATGGAGTCGCTGAACAAGATCATGGACCAGCCGGTGGAGCGGCCGCTGGGCACCAGCTTCGTCGAGCGCCGCGAGATCAAAGGCGAGATCGAGTTCCGCCACGTGTCCTTTGCCTACCCCGGGCGCAAGGATTCGGCGCTGGACAACATCAGCTTCAAGATCAAGCCGGGTGAAAAGGTTGCCTTGATCGGCAAGGTGGGCTCGGGCAAGACCACGCTGCAAAAGCTGATCCTGGGCCTGTACCAACCCGCCCAGGGCGCCGTGCTGCTCGATGGCATCGACATGCGCCAGTTGGATCCCGCCGATGTTCGCCGCAACCTGGGCTATGTCTCGCAAGACGTCACCCTGTTCTTTGGCACGCTGCGCGACAACATCATTTTCGGCATGCCGCACGCGCAAGACGACGCCATCGTGTCGGCCGCCGAGCTGGCTGGCATCAGCGACATGATCCACCGCCACCCGCAGGGCTTTGACATGCCGGTGGGCGAGCGGGGCGAATTGCTGTCGGGCGGGCAGCGGCAAGGCGTGGGCATCGCGCGGGCGGTGCTGCACAACGCGCCCATCCTGCTGCTGGACGAACCCACCAGCGCCATGGACTTTTCAACCGAGGCCTTCGTCACCCAACGCATGAAAGAATTCTCGGCCGGCAAAACGGTGGTGCTGGTCACGCACCGCACCTCCATGTTGTCGTTCGTCGACCGCGTCATCGTGGTGGACCAGGGCAAGGTCATGGCCGATGGTCCGCGCGAGCAGATCCTGCAGGCCCTGGCGTCCGGGCGCATCGCCCGCGCGGTCTGAGCCAAGGCAGCCACCATGAAGACACTCATGAAATTGGGCCAGGTGATGATCGCGGTGCTGGAGTCGATACGGCGCTTCACCGCACCAGCCACCGACTGGTTGCTGGACCACCTGGCCGGGCCACGCGTCACGCCCGAATCGGCCCAGGCCACCGGCATGCGCAGCTTCGAGCTGGATGCCGATGCCGTCATGTCCACCCATGGCACTTACCGGGCCCAGACCCTGGTGCGCTCGGCCGTGTTCGTGGTGCTGGGCCTGATCGTCTGGGCCGCCTTGGCCGAGATCGATGAAGTCACCAAAGGCGAAGCCAAGGTCATCCCATCGCGGCAGCTGCAAGTCATCCAGTCTTACGATGGCGGCGTGGTGTCAGAGATCCTGGTCAAGGAAGGCCAAGTGGTCGAGCAAGGTCAGCTGCTGCTGAAGATCGACGAGACACGGGCCACCTCGGGCATGCGCGAAAGCAATGCCAACGCCTTTGCCTTGCGCACCAAGCTCGCCAGGCTGAAGGCCTTGGCCGAAGGTGTGGCCTTTGCCCCGCCCACACCCACCGCCGACAACCTGGACGAGGTGCGCATCGTCGAAGAAGAACGCCAGCTCTACGATGCCAAGCGCGCCGAACTGGCTTCCATGATCGGCATCAACCAACAGCAACTGGCACAACGGCAACAAGAGTTGAGCGAAATGCGCTCGCGCCGCGAATCAGCCGGCCGCACCCTCGATCTGTCGCAGCAAGAGCTGGCCAAGACCCGCCCATTGCTCGCCACCGGTGCCGTGTCCGAGGTGGAAGTGCTGCGCCTGGAACGCGATGTCAGCAAAGCCCGGGGCGACATGGAGCAGGCCGGTGCGCAAAGCGCCCGCGTGATGGCCGCCATCAACGAGGCGCAACGCAAGATCCAGGAAACCGAACTCACTTTCCGCAACGAGATCCGCAAAGACCTGTCGGATGTGCTGGGCAAGCTCAACGCCTTGAACGAAGGCGCCGTGGCCCTGGCCGACAAGGTCGACAAAGCCCAGGTCAAGTCGCCCGTTCGTGGCCGCATCCAGCGCCTGCTGGCCAACACCGTGGGCGGTGTCGTGCAACCTGGCAAAGACATCCTGGAGATCGTGCCGCTGGACGATGCCCTGGTGCTGGAGGCCCGCGTGCAACCGCGTGACATTGCCTTCATCCACCCTGGCCAGGCCGCCACCGTCAAGCTCACCGCCTATGACTTCTCCATCTATGGCGGGATGGATGCCACGGTCGAGAACATCAGCCCCGACACCATCACCGATGAGCGCGGCGTCAACACCTATTACGTTGTGCGGGTGCGCACCAAGGCGACCAACTTCAGCGCCAAGATGCCCATCATCCCCGGCATGACGGCCGAGGTGGACATCCTCACGGGCAAGAAGACGGTGCTGTCCTATTTGCTCAAGCCCGTGCTCAAGGCCCGGGCCTACGCACTGAAAGAACGCTGAACCGACGTCAGGCCCTGACCGCGGGGCCGGTCACGCCATCGATGCCGCAATGGACCAGCGCGGGAATGTCTTCGGCTTCGGCCACGCCCTCGGCGTAAACCTGCAAACCCAAGCCGTGCAACATGGAGGCCGTGGCCGCCACGAAAGCCGCCCGGGCCAGGTCTTTCGACACGCCCTGCACCACCGACGCGTCCAGCTTGACGTAGTCCAGGCCGGCTTCGAACAGGAACTCAATGCGCGTCAGGCGCTCACCGGCATGCTCCAGCCCGATGCGGGCACCCAGGGGACGCAACTGCTTGCACAGCTCACGCACCAGCTCGAAACGTTCAACCGCCGCCACTTCAGAGACTTCAAGCCACAACAGCTGCGCTTCTTCAGGCGCCTCGGCCAGGCGCGCGCGCAGGCGAGGCACAAATCCGCTGTCCAACAGGGAAGCGGGCGACAGGTTCACACCGCGAGGCTGCTGGTCGGCCGCGATCTGTGACAAGGCCAAGGCCACCGCCGCTTCATCAATCTGCGAAATCAAATTGCAGCGCAAGGCCATGGGCAGCCAATGCGCCGCGGACTCGAAGGGCCC
This sequence comes from Aquabacterium sp. CECT 9606, assembly GCF_918741295.1. Taxonomy (GTDB): domain Bacteria; phylum Pseudomonadota; class Gammaproteobacteria; order Burkholderiales; family Burkholderiaceae_C; genus Aquabacterium. Next base: position 1,463,226 of record NZ_CAKKNB010000001.1, on the reverse strand, counting down.
ACCGGGCTCCAACTGCATGCGCATGGGGGATTCGTGGTGCACCAGTTTTGAATCGCGGTCCAGCACCGGGAAACTCACCAACAACAGCCGATCTTCCAACAGGGCCGACGTCATGCGGCGACGCCACTCGTCCTCGCCCATGGCCGACTCGGACGCCGAACTCATCTTGGACAACTCCACCGCGAAGCCGCCACGGCTTTCGGCACGGGCCAGGGCCGAATCGGCGGCGGCCAACACCTGCTGCATGGCCACGCCACGCTCCCAGTGCGTGGCGCCCACCACCACGCTGGCTGTGGTGCCCAGCTCGGCAAAAGCACGTTTGATCGAATCGGCGTAATGCTCGGGCTGCGGCAAGGGCACATCGTCGTGCGTCAGGCACACCGCGAAGTCGCCCCCATTCAGACGCCCTGTGGCCACGCCCACCACACCCACCGACACCTCATTGAGCACCGAGGCCAGCTTTTGCAACAGCAGGTCGGTTTGCCGGTGCCCCATCACGCGATTGACCATGGCCAGGTCGACCACACGGATCATGCACAGCAAGCCACGCCCGGACCCCTCGTCGTTGTTCAGCGCAGTGCCCAGCTGGGCGACAAAGTGCGTCCGGTTGGACAAGCCCGTCAACGGATCGCAATGCGCCTGCCGACGCAACTGCTCCACCTGGAAGGCTTGGTCGTCAAATTGGGATTTCAGCCGCTCGACCACGGCGTTCATGGCCTGGCTCAGGCGGGCCAGCTCGGGCACCTTGGGTTGCTCCACCGTGATGAAACGCCGCTCCATCAAGGCTTGGGCCTGGCCCACGGTGGCATTCAGGGGGCGGCGGATGGCGCGCACCCCGAAGCTGGCCACCACACCAGCCAAGGCGCCCAAAGCCGCCAGCCACATGGCCGTGGTGATGCTTCCTTGCCACAGCTGGTCGTCGGCGAACGAGGAATGGCTGACCACCTCCACCGACCCAAGCGCGCGCCAGCCATCAGACACCTGCGCCACACCAGGCGTGGAATCAATTGAAAGCATGTTCACGAACCAGGCCGGAGCCTGCGAATCGGCACGCTTGAGGTCCGCCTCATGGTTGGACACCACCTGCCCACGCGGATCTCGCAGAGAAATGCGCTTGTAAAACCCGGTATCGAACTGGGCGGCCACCACCAGGTCCATCAAGGCCATGTCGCCCTTCTGCTGGGACAGGCTCAAAGCCAAAGATTGGGCGTTGTCCGCGTTCTTCAGGCGCAACTGTGTCTCCAGATAGTTCCGCGACGAAACCATCCAGACCGCAAAGCTGCCCAGAAAAGCCATCAGCAGCGTCACCACCAACAGCAGCCAGATCTGACGGATCAGCGACATGCAGCGTCCCTTGTCATCAACATCACCACCACCCCTCCGCCCGTGTCTTGGTCAACACCTCCCGCCAGCGCGAAAGGCGTGCCACCGGATCCCCAGCCGTGGTACTGCCCACACCTTGCCACAAACCTTCAGCGTTGAAGCTGAAAACAGGCGCCAAATCCGGCCTCCTGGAGGCGGGCCGAATGTCGGTGATCAGGTTATCCAGGATCAAAGGCTCGGCTTGCGGCTCTGGATAATAGGCCAGCACCATGTGGGCCAGGATCGCGCCCCCCACCTCGGCCCGCACGTACACCAGCCTCATCTTGGCAGGAGACACGCCCGCGGCGATCAGGGATAAATACTTGCCAATGGCGTAGTCCTCGCAGTCCCCCGCGCCCTTGTTCAACATTTCAAGCGGCGTGGCCCAGTAATCGACCTGGCCCCAGATGTCCCGGTCATCGCGGTACTCCACACGCCGGTTGAAGAATGCATTGATGCGTTTGACGCGACTTACCTCTTCGCTGGACGACGCTTCAGCAATCTCCTGGATCAAGGCCTGCGCCTGGCTGACCGTGGCCGGCCCCATCCGTTGCGCCGCCGCCATGATCTTTTGAGTTTCAAAGGCCATGCCGGCATGGCCCAGCAACAAGCTGAGCAACACCATCCAACGCGCCAGCCCAGCGGCGAACCGCCGCTGAGCACCCTGCCCCGGCCAGCATCCCTTGAAGGGCAATCTCAATGCGGCACGGGCCAGGCTCATTCCAGGGGGGACCCGGTCAAGGGTCAAAGTCGAAAAACTCTCACCTCACTGAATCGACACACCCTGCCCAAACTTGATGTCAGGGCTCTCCCCAGGGCATTTCTGGCACGAAATCACTGAATCGCTGAAGGATGATGTAACGGTTGATGACAAAATGAGTCCGCTTTGCCACGGCTTTGCCGCACAACCCAGGAACGAGGTCAGATTTGAAAAAAGCGACGTTTGAACATGGCATGACGGCCATGGCTTTGGCAGCCTTCGCGTTCGCCGCTCAGGCTCAGACTCAGACAGCACCGACCGCGGGCCTGGGCGCCGCAGCTCAGAAAGCCATTGACGGCAACCCCGAAGTGACCGCGCGCCTTAATGCGCTGCGCGCCGCGACCGACGAAATCAGCGTTGCCAGAGGCGGCTACCTGCCGCGGGTTGATCTTTCGGCCAGCGTGGGCCGCGACAGTGACCGCATCACCAACCGCAACCCCGACTCTCAAAGCCTCAATCGCAATGGCGTGGCCTTGAGCGCCAACCAGGTTCTGTGGGACGGCCTGCAAACACGCCGCGAAGTCGAACGTCTGGGCCATGCCAAGCTCACCCGCTATTTCGAGTTCCTGTCCGCCACCGAAGAGGCGGCCCTGGAAGCCTCGCGTGCCTACATCGACGTTCAGCGCTACCGCAGGCTGGTGGAGCTGGCCCAGGACAATTACGTGCAACACCGCTATGTTCAAGACCAGCTGCAATCCAAGGTGAAGGCCGGTGTGGGCCGCGGCGTGGACTCCGAGCAAGCCACCGCCCGCCTGGCCTTGGCCGATTCCAACCTCACTACCGAAGCCGCCAACCTGCACGACGTCAGCGCCCGCTATCTGCGCGTGGTGGGCGAAGCCCCCGCGAATGACCAGCCGGCCGTTCAAGGCCTGGACAAAGGCATCCCCAGCAGCAGCGAAGACACCACCAACCAGGCCGTCCTGGCCAGCGCCACGGTTGAAGCCGCGGTTGAAAACCTCCGTGCCGCCAAGGCCCAGGCCTCGGGCCAGAAAAGCAACTACCAACCCAAGGTGGAAGCCCGTGTGCGCAGCGGCGTCGGCAAGAACTTCGATGGCATCGAAACTCAAAAGCGGGACACCTCGGCCGAGATCCTGATGTCGTGGAACCTCTACAACGGCGGCTCTGACCAGGCCCGCGCCCGCCAGTTGGCCAACTTGGTCAACCAGGCTGCGGACCAGCGGGACAAGGCCTGCCGTGATGTGCGCCAAACCGCCTCCATCGCCCACAACGACATCCAGAAGCTGAAAGACCAGTTGACCGCCCTGGACCGCAATGTGCTGGCCATTGAAAAGGCCCGCGATGCCTACCGCCAGCAATTCGACATCGGCCAACGCAGCCTGCTCGATCTGCTGAACTCGGAAAACGAGCTGTACACCGCCAAGCGCGCCTACGTGAATGCCGAAGCCGACCTGCAACTGGCTTACGCCCGCACCCACGCGGCCAAGAATTCACTGACCGCCAACCTGGGCCTGAACCCCAGCGCCGCGACCGACAACGAGAACGGCCAGAACTGGCAAGCTGCCGAAGACGCCGCCCAGCGCTGCCCCGCCATCAGCATTGAGGCGCCCACCATCAACCGCGAAGAACTCAACGACCGCGCCAGGAAGTTGGGCCGCCCGGCTGCTGCAGGCACCGCCGCGGTGGCCACCACCACGGCATCCGCACCCGCTCTGCCAGCCATCCCCACGGTGACCGAAAGGCTGCGTGGCTGGGCCATGGCCTGGGCCGCCAAGGACATCGCCCGCTACATGGGTTTTTACGCCAAAGATTTTGCGCCAGCGCGTTCCACTTCGGCCAAATGGATCAATGAACGCCGCCGCCTGCTGGCCAAGCCGGGCCCGATCGAAGTCCAGTTGAGCCAAGTGAAAGCTGAAGCCCGCGGTGACGCGGTGGTCACGAGCTTCACCCAGAATTACACATCGCAAAACTTCAAGGACAGCAGCTTCAAGGCGCTGACCTGGAAGCTGATCGATGGCCAATGGGTGATCGTCAACGAAAGCAACCGCTGACCCAGCCTCCCCCCGCGAATAGGCACTAGCCCGCCTCAGAAGCAGCGGGTAAAGTGAGACCGTCAAGCACACAGGCCGCCCCGTGGCCTGCTTGAAGTTGTGATGGTCTCGGGGGCAGGAGTACGCTGATGCATGACGAAGAACGCTCAGAACAGATGAGGCTCAAGCTCCTCGACATGCAGGCGGCTCTGTTCAATTTGCGCGATGGACTGGTGAACCTGAGCCTGTCGCTGCAAGAGTTGTCCTTTCTCACCGACGAAAACGCCCAGCGCGAAGCCAGCCAGGAAACCGACAATTTGCTGTTGCGTCTGCGCGGCTGACATCCGGGCCCCGATGCTGCGGTGACAATACCGCCTTGCATGCCGCTTCCGGCATGCCCGCAAAGCCACCTCTCCATGCCTAGACGCATCGCCCTGGTCACCCCCATGCTGCCGGTCGCCCACGATCAAACCCGTGGGCGCTACATTCACGAAACCGCCAGGTCCTTGTCCAAACTGGCCGACGTGAAAGTCTTCTTTCAGCAATCGCGTTACCCGCGCTTGCCCTTCATGGCGCCGCGCAGCTACCTGTATGGCGAAGTTGGCCCAGACTACCAGCTCGACGGCGTGGATGTCGATGCCTTCGACTACCCGGCCTTCCCCGTGATCTCGCGGGCGCTGAACGGTCACATCAGCAGCATGGCGCTGACACCGCGGGTCCGACAGTTCAAGCCTGACCTGGTGCTGGCTTACTGGGTCTACCCCGACGGCTACGCGGCGCTGCGCACGGCCCGCCAGCTCTCACTGCCCTGCGTGGTCGGCGCCCTCGGCTCCGACATCCACGTGCGCGACGGCCTCAACGCCTTCATGACCCGCCGCACCATCATGGGCGTCGATGGGCTGCTGACGGTCAGCGAGGCCATGCGGCAAACGGCCATCAATCAGTTTGGGGCTTCACCTGACAAGGTGCACACCATCGTCAATGGCTTCAACACAGCCATCTTCCGCTGGCAAGACCAGGCCCACGCCCGCCAGAAGCTGAAAATCGCGGCCGATGAGCGCCTGATCATTTATGTCGGGCGCTTCGTGGAAGCCAAGGGCATGCGCGAACTGCTGGCCGCCTTCCAGCGCATGGTCCAGGAAGATCCGCAGACCCGACTGGTCATGGTGGGCGATGGCGTCATGAAAGAAGAACTGCGCGCGCTCATCAAATCATCCGGCCTGGAGCAGCAGGTGTACTTCCCTGGCGGACTGCCGCCCGAGCAAGTGGCCGACTGGATCAGCGCCAGTGACGTGCTGACGCTGCCCAGTTGGTCAGAGGGCTACCCCAACGTGGTCGTGGAAGGTGTGGCGTGCGGCCGGCCCGTCGTGGCCACGGACGTGGGTGGCACGCGCGAGATCCTGCACATGGGCAACGGCATCCTGGTCAAACCACGCGATGTCGATTCTCTGCACAAAGGCCTGGTGCAGGCTCTCAAACAGACCTGGGATCACCAGGCCATCGCGGCCGCCATGTCCCGCACCTGGGACGATGTCGCGGTGGAAACGCTGGCGGCTTGCGAACGGGTGATCGCCAACCGCGCTCAGGGCTTGCCGCGCAAATACTGAAACGTGGTGGTCAGGCCATCGGCCGTGCTGACCCGCTGCCGCCAGCCGATCGCCTTCAGGGCGGCATTGGTGTACCGCAAAGGGCGGTACATCGAATTGACCACGTAAGGCGTGAAGACCGCCGGCAACTGCCCCTTCGACTTGCGGTGGTAGTTCACCAGCACCTTGGAGCCCCACAAAAAGGCCCAATGCGGCACCGGGATGCAGCGCAGCTTCTGCACACGCTTGCGGTAATCCTTCAGGTAGCCATTGCAGGTGGGCAAATCATCGTCCACCACGTTGAAGGCGCTGCCTGCTGGTGCTTTCAAAGCCGCCTGGGCCACGGCATCCGCGCAGTTGTCCACATAAGTCAGCGGCAACAAGGCGCGGCCGCCCAGGCTGAAGAAAAAGCCCAGGGCGTTGATGCCCACGCGAGAAGACATCGCACCGCCACCAGGGCCATAGATCACACCAGGGCGCAAGATGACCGACTCAAAACCAAAGCGTTTTTGGTAGTCAAGGAAAAGATGTTCCTGGCGAGTCTTGGCATAGCCATACGCGCCGCGCTCGACGCCAACGCGCTCGATCGGCGTGGTTTCGTCAAGCACCGCGTCTGGGGCCAGGGTCTCGGCGTGGTAGACCGAGAAAGAGCTGATCAGCACGATGCGCTTGATCTTCTGCGCGGTGGCTGCGTCCAGCAAATTGCGCGTGGCCACCACCGTGTTGGCGAACATATCCGCCGCCGCGCCGCGCATGCCGGCTGCCGCATGCACGATGCAATCGGTGCCAGCCACCAAGGCCTCCAGCGATTCCTTGGCGAGCAGATTGGCCTGAGCCACCTCAATCGACGCGCCGGGAAACTGCAAGCGCAAATCCTCGATCATGCCCTTTGGCGGTTTCTGGCGGAAATGCAAACGCAAGTCCTGCGCGCCCATTCTCAAAATGCTGTCGGCAATGCGCTTGCCCAGAAATCCGCCCGCCCCCGTGATCAATACTTTCATCGCGCCGTCTCCATGCCTTCAACAATTTGGTCAATCACCCGGCAAACACGAAGAATTTGCGCAGCAGGAATAGGATCCTCACCTCGGCCCTCTACAGAATCATAAAAGCGATCCAATAACACGCGCATGCATTGAAAGTAATGAAACTCATGGCGCCTGAATTGGCCCAAACTGCTCATGCCATTTCGGAGAAACTGCCGGGCCTGCACCCAGGGTGGAAACAGCCGGCCTAAAGCACTGGGCTGGGTCCAACGCGCGCTTTGCACCAAAGTGCGCGTACCGTAGTCCAGCTCAACCGTGTCCTTGGTACCCACCACCCTCAAACTGTGAGCCACAGGGCGGCCGTGGGCGCTCACCAGGCCAGTCACCGTGGTACCGCCACTGCGCAACATGAAGCGCAGCTCATCGTTCAATGCATCGATGACCGGATTGCCCGTGGCTTCGCGACGCCGAAACGCCAGCACCTGCACCGTCGTGTCGTCGCCAATGAAAGGCACCACTTTGGCCAGCACGTGGTCCAGCACATTGTGAAAAAGCTTGCCTGGCAAGCGATGAACCCAATGGTTCGGGTCGGCCATCACCGCCAAGCCGTAATCGCCCGCCAAGTTGTACCCATAGTTGGTCTCCAGGTGGACCACGTCGCCCAGCGCCCCTTTGCCCATCAGCTTTTCCAACTCCAATCCGGGCGGCTCAAAGTTGTACAAGTAATTAACGCTCACGCGCTTACCCACCTGGCGGGCCCGCTCCAGGATCACCTGGGCGTCGGCGGTGGTCATGGCAAACGGTTTTTCGACGAAAACGTGGCAGCCAGCATCCAGTGCTGCACAGGCCAACATCACATGAGAGTCTGGCGGCGTGGCAATGTGCACAACATCTGGCCTAACTGTCGCCAACATGTCATGAACATCGGTGAATTGACCCGAAATCCCCATTCTCACGGCCAATTGCTCAACCATCAAGGGCTCGCGGTCGCACACGGCCACCACTTCGCCTCGGCCAATGGCGCGGATCTGCTCCACGTGTCCGTCGGCAATCTTGCCGCATCCGACAATCGCAACTTTTAGCACGCCGTCTCCATTCATCACTCTTTTGACATCCGGGATTGTATGGGCAGGGTTTTGCACCAATTACAAACACATGATTTTGGGCCTTTTGGGCGGTCTTGAAACAAATTATTACAAAATCAGCCACTAGTTACCAGCTAGTACCATCGACCACTCCGTTTATTACGCCCCCTTACATCACAATGTGACGAAATTACGGGCGGTCATTTGGCGGCCTACCGACAATACATCCAACAGCTTCACATCCGTGGCTTGACCCAGTCAGGCAGCCAATGTTGAGGCCGACATGAAGGGTGTTTCGTCCAAGTTTGATGAGCCAACCTTCTTAGATTGACCCCGTTTCAAGCGTGACACTTGCTCGGCAACGAGCAACGCGAACTGAAGCAAAACTTTCGATTGAGTCTTATGGCGCAGTTTGTCTTGTCTAATTCTTCTCGCATTACCCTTGCCAGCCTTTGCATGTTGACCCTGGCCGGCTGCGGCGGTGGCGGTACCACCGACACCACCGGCGGCGGCAGCATCCCAGTTGCCCCAAGCAGCGTGGTCACAGCGCCGGCTCCCGCACCGGCCCCTGCTCCAGCGCCGGCACCTGCGCCCGCCCCAGCACCGGCCCCAGCACCGGCTCCAGCGCCTGCCCCCGCACCAGCTCCAGCTCCAGCCCCCGCTCCTACTGCCGCCTCGCCCATCCCCAACCTGACCGCCTGCCTCCCAGGTTCCGGCAAAGACTACCAAGTGGGCACCCTCGCCGGTCAAATCGCTGAATTGGACCAAGTGCCATGGGCCTCCTTGGCCGCTGGCGACACGGTTCGCATTTTCTACCGCAGCACGCCTTACCGCGGCAAGTTCCTCGTGGCAGCCTCCGGCACGGCGACCGCACCCGTTCGCATCTGTGGCGTCAAGAATGCCTCTGGCCAACGTCCCATCATTGATGGTCAAAACGCGGTCACGACCCGCGGCCTGGATTACGGCGACAGCACCAACACCGCCTTCCTCCACCAAACTCGCGCAGTCATTCAAGTCAAGCAACTGGGTTCTCAGGGCTGGACGGCGTTCCCCAGCTACATCCAGATCGATGGCCTGGAAGTGCGCGGCGCCACACCGGCCAACAAGTTCACCGATGCCGCTGGCGTGATCCGCAGCTACACCGACTTCGGCGCTTGCATCTGGGTCAACCGCGGCCAGAACATCACCATTGCCGACAACGTCATTCACGATTGCACGCAGGGCATCTACACCAAGTCGACTGATGACGGTGACTTCGCTGTGACCAAGAACGTCCGCATTGCCGGCAATTACATCTACGGCAACGGCGTGGTTGGTGACGTGCACATGCACAACACCTACACGGCCAGCTCCGGCATCGTCATGGAGTTCAACCGCTACGGTCCTCTGCGTGCAGGCGCCCTGGGCAACATGATCAAGGATCGCTCGATCGGCACGGTGGTTCGCTACAACTACCTGCAAGAAGGCGCTCACTCGATCGACTTGGTGGAAGCCGAAGACTTCCCGATCGCGGCCAAGGCCAACGCCGCGTACCGCACCAGCTATGTCTACGGCAATCAGATTGTCAAAGACGGCTCCACCGGCAGCGCGATTCACTATGGTGGTGACCACTTCGGCTCGACACCGACGTCGTCATGGGGTGAGCCCAATTTCCGCCAGGGCACCATGTACTTCTACAACAACACGATGCGGATCACGGGCACTGGCTCCACCGCTGTGCTGTTCCAGGTGTCGACCACCCTGGAGCGTGCCGAAGTCTGGAACAACGTCTTTGTCTTTGACTCGACGGTGACTTACCCAGCCATGCGCTCCAACCAGGAAGTCAACAGCACGTACTGGACTGGCGGCGGCATTGTGAACTTGGGCCGCAACTGGATCAACTCGCGTTGGGCAGACTCCGATCCTTGGCACCCTGTGACCGGCCAACTGCTGGGCCAAGCCAACCTGATCACCGGAACAGCCTCCCCGATCGACACGACCACCCTGGCGCCTTTGGCAGGCAGTGCGATCTTGGACAAGGGCGTGATCACCACCCTGCTGAGCTCCACGATCTCCTCAGCCATCACGGCTCATCCAGTGACCTACCAGCTGAACAGCTCGTTCTTGCCCGTGGCACGCACGGTCAAGGGCACGGGCTCCGACCTGGGCGCGATCGAGTATTGATCAAGCAGGGGCGATGAGCCCCTCTCTTCCAAGATCAGCAAGCTGATGTCATCGGCCCACCTTCACAGGTGGGCCGATTTACTTTGTCAGGCCAGCACTTTGGCTGGAATGCCCACGGCCGTGCTGCCGCTGGGAACATCCTTCAAAACCACGGCATTGGCCCCAATGCGCACGCCATCGCCAATGGACACGCCACCAATGATCTTGGCACCCGAGCCCACGAAAATGTCATTGGCCAGCACGGGCGATTTGCCACGGTTGTCTCCGATCACCACGCCGCTTTCCAGAATGATGTGATTGCCGCCACGAACGCTGGAATTGATGACCACGCCGATCGGGTGGACCAGCACGAACCCTGGCCCAAAGCGCGCCCTGACACCAATCACGCAGCCCGTCAACAGCTTGTTGAGGTGATGGGGGATCAAGGCCAAAGGTGACAAGCCGGCTTCTGACAGCGCTTCCTGGCTCCTGAACAAAACATTGGCCAGGGTGCCATCCGCCAACGCTGCCTTCAACAAAGAGCATGGCGGCCCATATTGCGAATACAGCGCCTGCTTGGCGCGCAAATCGCTGAGCAACCGCGAGATCATGGACGCTTGCCCGTCAGCTCAAGGAAAAACTCCACCAGCTGCGACACGTTGTTGCGCCACTGGCGCTCTTTGGCCACGTAAGCCCTGGCCACCTGGCCAACCCGAGACAGCGCCGCACGGTCTTGACTGAACTTCAGCACCGCCTGAACCGCCACATCCAGCTCACCAGCGGGGAACATCCACCCGGTTTCCCCCTCGATCAGCACCTCGCGGATCGGCAAGAAATCAGGGGCAATCGGCGCAATGCCACAGGCCATGAACTCGAACAATTTGACCGGCGAGGTGTAGTCGCCCGCGCTGGGCAAGATCGCCATGTCCATCGCCGCCAGCAAGCCTGGCACGTCATCGTGAGCGACCCGGCCCGTGAGCAAAATCTGTTGCTCCAGCCCCCGCTCCTTGACAAAAGCTTCCACCGCGCCATACGTGGCGCCATCGCCCACCAGCAGCAGCTTGAGGTGAGGGGTTGCCTTCAAGTGGTCCGCGATGCGATAAACAAATTGGTCAATGGCATGCCAGGGCACGAAGGCCCCGAGGTAGCCGCAAACCACGTCAGACTCGACGCCCCACTTCTTGCGGGCGGCAAGTCGCTGCTCAGGCGTGTAGCTGAATTTGTCAATGTTGGCCGCATTGGGCGTGATGATGGCCGGCGCAATTAAGCCATGAGCGGCCTTGATGCGATCCCTGAATACACCCGACACAAACACCAGGCCAGACGCATTCTTGAATACCCAGCGCTCTACCACCATGGCCACGCGCAAAAAGAATAAAGGGCGCACACGCACCACACTGGCCGAGTCATTGACCTCGAGAATGATGGGCAGTTTCTTCCAGCGTGCCAGAAGGACAGTGGCAAACATGAACAGCGAATAACGCTCGTAAATGAATCCGACATCCTTGTACTGGGAAAGATACCGTGACACACGCCAGAATGAAACCAAGTTGTAGCCCAACTCGGCCAATTCAAACAAGGGTTCAGGAAACCTGGAAACCAACTTCATCAGGCTGGTGGCCTGCTGCGTGGGAGACATGGCTTTGGGGCTGATATAAGGATCTGCGCCCGGCAAAGAAATAATGTCTACCTGAACACCATCCGCCCGCAATGCATCGGTGATGCCTCGAATATGAACACCTTCGACCGCCTTCCCTTGCGTGCGGTGGTGATAGAGCACCCGGGTGACGTGCTTTGATAATTTATAGTTCAGCATTAAAAAGGTTCCTTAGAACCAGTGTAGCATCGCCGATTTGCCACTCGGCCTGCCAAAGCCGCTCAGTGAATTCATATGCCGACATCTCGCCCCCTGAGTCTCATTCATGTCGTTGATTCACTTGAGTTTGGCGGCCTGGAAAGGGTGGTCACCGATTTGGCAATTGAACAACATCGACAAGGCCACCGGGTCTGCGTTTTCAGCATCAACCGGGCCGAAGGTTTGGCCGATGAATTGACCAAGGCAGGCGTCGCAGTTCTTTCGGGCAATAAATCCAAACCTTTTGACCTTGGCGTGTTGAGCACCCTGCGCCGCAGTGCGGTCGAGCAAAATGCGGACATCGTTCATGCCCATAATTTCTCGCCCAATTATTACGCGGCCTGCGCCTTGTTCGGCATGGTCAAACGCCCCACCCTGGTGGGCACCTGCCACGACATGGGCACCCGTCTGAGCAACCGCAGGTTGAGGTGGATCTACCGGGCCTCGTTGACCCGAACCGCGCGCCTGGCCATGGTGGGCCAACAAGTTTTCGACCGTTACATTGCCCTGAACATGGTTCCAGCCGCCCGCGCTACCACCGTGCTCAACGGCATCCCGGTCGATCGATTCCAGAACTCGGCACCGCGTCGTCATGCGGCACGCACAACCCTGGCCCTTGACGAGAAGGACTTGGTCATTGGCTGCGTGGGCCGCCTGGTCGGCCTCAAAAATCACGGCCTGCTGGTGGGCATCCTGCCCCGGTTGATGGCCCGCTTCCCTGCACTGCGGGTGGTCATCGTGGGTTATGGCGAGCTGGAAGCCTCCTTGAAGGCCCAAGCGCAGGCTTTGGGCGTGGCAGACCGCTTGCTCATCACTGGCCAGCGCTCGGATGTGTCCGACCTGCTGCCAGCCTTCGACATCTTTGCGCTGCCGTCCAAAACCGAAGGCCTGTCGATCGCTTTATTGGAAGCCTGTGCCACGAGCCTGCCGGTGGTGGCGAGCGCCGTGGGCGGCAACCCTGAAATCATTCACCATCAACAAACTGGTTTATTGGTTCCGGTGGACGACGCTCAAGCCCTCGAAGAAGCCCTGTCCCTGCTCCTCGACTCATCGGAATTGCGCACTCGCCTGGGGTCGGCAGCGAATGACTGGGTGCGGCAAAACGCATCGATCACCGCTTTGCAGCAGGCTTACGAAGGCTTCTACACCACCGCCATGGAAGCGTGAGCCGGAAGCTCAGCGTGCCGTCCGCCGCCAGGAACCACTGAAGCGGCCCGTGGCATGGCGCATCGAAGCGATCAGGAATGCCCAATTCAGCGCAAATAAAAAGGCGGTGATCTTCAAGAGCGAGGGCAACCTGCCGCCACGGCCGCTGTGCCAATACAAGCCGGCAGCGCAAACATAAGCAGTGAGTTCCAGCCCCGCCACCCACGCCCAGCTTGAAAACTGCAATCCCAATGCCGCGGACGCGAGCAAAGAGACGATCAGCAGGTGTGGTGCAAACCAGCGCAAAACCTTGTGCGAGATATAAGAAAAACGCGTTCCCCAAGAGGTTTTCCAAAGATATTCGGGATGGCGGTAAAACGCCTGGAAATTGCCAATGCCGATTCGAATGCGGCGGTGATATTCATCCGTCATGGATTCGGGAGAGTCTTCTTCAGCGAAGGCCGTCGGCTCGTAAACCAGTTTGGCCCCCGTGGCCGACACATTCATGGCCACGCAAAAATCGTCGCACACAGTGTCTGGCGGCAATGGTTGCCACAGCGCTCGACGAATACCGTAAATGGCACCGTTGGCGCCCAACAAACCATGGATGCGGGCTTCGAAAAACTTCAAAAACTGTTCCAACCGCCAGTAGAGGCTGTCTTGGTTATCGCCAGCCGAGCGCAATAAACGCAACTCGCCGCTGACGCCTCCCACCTTGGCATCGGCAAAATGCCTCACCAGCCGCTTTAAAGCCTGCGCATCAAAAAAGGTATTGGCGTCTGAAAAAACAATGATGGGTTCAGTGCCGCGGGACACCAGATCATTGAGCACGCTGGCCTTGCCGCGATTTTGCTCAAAAACAAAACCATGGATGCGGGGATCACGGCAAGCGGTCAGGATCTGACCGGTTTGATCGCGGCTTCCGTCCGAGCCGATGTAGCAACTCAGTAACTCTGCGGGGTAGTCCAAGGCCAACAGGTTGTCAATCCGGGCAGCCAAGTGCTTGGCTTCATTGAAGGCGGAAATCACAACGGCGACGCGCGGCAAACCAACCTCAGGATGGGCGCGGCGGTCGCCTTTCTGCAGGACATAGCGGGCGTCGCCCACCAACTGCACCCACGAGGCCACCAGCGAAAGCACGACGGGGTATAGCGCATACGAATACACCACCAGCGCCACGCCAGCCACGGCAAAGAACTCAAGCAAGTTCAGACCCCGCACGGAAACACAACAAAAACATCACCGCGCCTCAGGCACATAGGTGGGACGAGCGACCACAAAATCGCGGTAGTCCACGGGGTCACCTGACTTGCCGGCCTCGGCAGCCTTCACGATGTTGTACATCTCGCGGGCGCTCACGTAGTGCAACTTCCAGTCGCGCCCGTCGTTGTAGCGGGTTTCCAGGTACTTGAACGCCTCGCGCATCGGCGTGCCAAGCAATGTGTCCATGTCTCGCTCTTGGGTGCCATGGGTGTGCACCTTGACGAAAATCCACTCGGGCCGGCCTTTCACGTGGATACCGGTATTCACCCAATCATCCACCCGGTCGTTCGTAGGCGGAGAGCTGGTTCGCACGTCCGAGTTTTCGATCCGTGGCAAGACGCCGAACTTGCGGCTCTTCTTCATGAAACCCAGAGGGCCCTGGATGATCATCAGGTCACCCACGGGCTGACCGCCAACCTCGACCCGCACCCCAGTGTCATGCGACTTGGGCCGCGCAGGATCGTCAGTGGCGTAATAGATGTTGTTGATGGTGCTGGTCTGACAGGGATCGGGGGCAGCTGGGAAGGTGTAGTCAACATAGCAGCCCTCTTCGCGCAGAACGATCAACTCATTATTCACACCGCAACCATGCCCATGGCCCTGCGGGTGGCTGTTGTCCAGCGCCCAGTTGCCATGGATGAAACACCATTGAGCCTGCTTGGTGACGGGGTGCCGGGGCAAGGCCCCGTGATCGCGGATCAACAACTCGGTGAAACGCTGAAGCTTTTCGCGCAAGCCTTGCTCGGTGTCCTTGTCATGGTGGAGGTGAATCTCAATTTCACCCAGGCCCATGCGGCAAAGATCGACAAGCGCATTGAGGTGCTCCGGGCGGTATTCTTCTTCGGGGTAGAAAAAAGAATGCACCGGGGAACGCCCATCAGCATCCTTGCGCCCCGCGCACAACGCTGGATATTCCTGCCGCCAACGAGCAACGCGCGCGCACTCGGTTTCGTAACTGGGCGACTGCCATTGCGGCTCGAAATGATCCACAAAGCAAAACATGAGGTGCTTGGTAACCCCCTCAGGAGCGCTGGCCCGCCAATCCTGCTTGAGATAGCTTTTGAGCCACACCAAGAGGTTTTTCTTTCGGACTTCCAGCAGCACCGCCGCAGAGGCTGCGCCCAACAACAAAAGCAAGACCCACAAGGCAATGGTCATGTGTGAATGGATTAAAACGTCAATACCATGTCGAGCTTTACAGCACGGGTTTGCCAACTTGGCAAAACCTGATGAGTCTAGCACGGGCCACCCAGAAAAACGGTCAAGACAGCGGCGCCAGCACGCAGCCGGACATCGCAATCCACGACTGCTCAATGCTTCAAATTGTGCATGAAGATGAACATGTAAACCGCCGTCATGCTGAGCGTGACCATCGTCATGGTCGATAAAAACCAGGGCATGCGCTTTTTCAACACGGAATCGGCTGAAACTGCCGGATGCTGCTGAGCGCAAAACAGCGCGGCAGAACACAAGGCCATCAAAGCGTAGAGGATAGGTTGGTAAGTTCGGGACAAAAACCAGGCGCAAGTGATGTACCCGATGAAAGACGATCTCAATAACAAGCCGGCATCTCGTTCCAACGACCCGTCGGGGGCATTTTGCGCTACCAGATTGACCGCTTTATAGGCCAGCACCAACAACGCGATCCATATGGTGTAACCGAACATGCCCAATTCTGCGAAGCACAGCACAAAAGAATTGTGAGCCGTCAAATAATGGTGCTCTGTAAAATTGCCATAGCCAACACCGAACAATGGGGATGATTTCAACATCATGAACCCCTCGTACCAGGCATCAATGCGCCCGCTGGCCGATTCTTCCTGGCTGGAAAAACCTCGCCCCCCCGTCATGTTGGCCAACATGGCCCCGCTGCCCATCACGGCCATCAAAATGGCTGTCCTGGTGGTGCCCAACACGCTTCGAACTCCAAAAAAAAGCAAGGACGCCATTCCCAGCAAAGCACCGCGAGAATTGGTCAGAAAAACCGCATAGCCCAGCACCATGCCTGGCAAACCAATCATCAGAAAATTCCTGACCCAACGGCCACGGCGATAAAACCACCAGAGCATGGGCATGGTCATCACAATGGCTTGCGCAAAGTCATTGGGGTCGTTGAAGAACCCGACGCCGCGCACCCGCCACATGTAAATCCCCGAATCATCCAAGGCCGGAATGGCAGGTTTCTCCGCCAATTCTCCGATGACATCATCGTCCTTGCGCTGTTGCAATACCAACTCTTCGGCCATGTAACCCGTGTGATAGGCATTGATGCCTGCCAAGCTCAATATGGTCATGCTGAGCAAAATCACATAACAGGCAGAGCGCAAACGCTCAATGGTCACCAGGTTGAAACTGATCAACACGAACAAAAGCGCGGAAGCGCTGAAGTCGCTGGCAGCGGGAAGTGCCCCTCCCGCCCAGCCAGAAAACAACATGGAAAAAACAATGGCCAATGTCAGGGAAAAAAGCAGCCAGTAATGGAGCGGACGCGCGGCCACACGCTTCTGGCGAAAAACCTGAATCAAGGCGGTTGAAAACGCGAACAGCCAAAGCACCAGCATGGGCCGGTATGGAATCAACCACTGGGCAAACAGCTCAACCGGCCGCAGGAACGTGAAGAACAGATACAGCAAAAAAGCGATGAAGCTCATGCCCAAGTCATCCTGCAGTTGGTATGGGGCCAAGGGCCCTGGCACGCAAGGCCCGCCTAAGGCGCGGGCCCAAGGGCTTTTCAGCCCATCTATTCAGTCCCCAAGAGACCATGACCACCCCAGCCAAAACCAGGATGGAACTTGAAACAAACCCCACGGAATTTTGGTGTAGCAGGCTTAAGAAAGCATAGCCAATGTATTCATGAAGCAAATACACGGGATAAGTCAAAAGCCCGGCCCAGTAAAACACCGCATGGCGCTTCATTTTGATTCGCCCAAAGGCAATAACGAGGAAAATCAAGGCGAACAGCGACAACAATGCGGCCACCACCCACGGGTTTTGGTTGATTTCTTGCCCTGGTTTTAGCAAAAGGAAAGGCTTGATGCCATACCACAGCGCCAGCAAATAGGCGCAGGCCATCAAAATCAAACGCCAGGCAGTTGCCCCATGGGATTTGATGCGGTAGGCCAGTGCCCCAAAGGTGAATAGCGGCGCCCAATTGGCCGCCAGCCAAAATTCAACCGGGTACATCGGCCTGATGCCGTTGACCAAGGCCAAGAACAACCAGCCAGCCAGCCACCATTCCGCCCTTCGGTCCAGGTCAAACTTCAGGGCCACGCCCACCAGAATGTAAAACTGCAACTCCACCCCCAGCGACCAATAAGCGCCGTCCACATAGGGAACCCCAAACCAGTGCGGGACCATGGTCAGGTTGACCAACATCTCCCACCATGAAACTTGCAAGTCAGGTAAATCAAAAAATCTGACGAACGCCCAGGTGAGCGGAACGGCCACCCAATATGCGGGATACAAGCGCGACACTCTGGAGGCAACAAAATCGCGAACGGTGGCATTTTGCACACTCAAAAAAATCACAAAACCGCTGATGATGAAAAACAGGTGGACGCCCAGATAACCATACCGAGCAAAGTCGGCCAAGCCACTGGGATCGGCCACCGGACTCCACCCATCCAGCGCGCCACGGTGGCCGTAGTGGAAAAAAACCACCATCAAACATGCCAACGCACGCAAAAGATCAATTTCGTGGAATCTTTCGCTGCCTGCAGGCAAAGTTCCGGCCGCGAGCTTGGTCATGAACTGGGGTGAGTTGAATAACGTGATTGGTCGAACATCAATTTTTGCATGGAAGATAAACCCCGCTACACTGCCCCGGCCCCACGGCCTCAGATTTTCTGTGTTGTTTTAACCCCCGCGCTCGCCCAATGAACAGACCACAAGGTCGATTGGTGGCACTCAAAGCCGCTGCCCTGATTGCCACGTCCACCTACGTGACCACCGCATTGGGCCTGATCGTGAGTGTGATCATTGCCCGCAGCCTTGGCCCCAAAGACTATGGGCAATATGCCTATCTTTTGTGGCTTTCAGGCTTGCTGGTGGTGTTTGGCAACCATGGCCTGGGCATTTCCGGCATCAGGTTTGTGTCAGAAAGCCTGGGCCGAGGCAACCCTGAAGAAGCGCGCAATGTGCACGGCTGGCTGCAGAGAAGGCAGTGGTTGAGCCTGCTGTCGGTCTTGGGTTGCTTTTCGGTGGGGGTGTTCGCCTTTCATCCGGCGGGCTGGCAAGAGAGCATCGGCTTGCTGGTGGGCGTGTGCATCGTCAGCGTCATCGCCAAAGTGATTTTCCTGTTCGACATCTCCATCGCGAAGGGCTACAGCCGCTTTTCGGTCGAAGCCATCACCAACATGGCCATGAGCCTGCTCTACGCCGCCGGCGTGGTTGCCCTGGGCATGGTGCAGGCCAGCTTGACCACCTTCGTCTTGTTTTTCACGTTGATCAGCGCCAGCCACGTGGTGATGGTGTCGTACCTGTTGCGCAAAGAGGGCATTGCCCCCGGCCATGGCGACTGCTCCCCCGAGCTGCTCACTCGGCTCAAACCTCACTTGATGTGGACGGTGGTGCTGGTGCTGGTCGGTACGCTCAGCAATAAAACGATTGAAACCTTCTTGCTGAGCACCCTGATCGGTCCAGCCGAGGTGGGCTTTTTTGCGATTGCGACCGCCTTGACCAGGGGCGGCATCGATCTATTGTCCTCCGCGCTGACCACCATGCTGATGCCCATGATGGGCCATGCATACGGCAAGGGAGGCATGAGCAAAGTCAACGAAATCCTCTCGGACGCCGTGCGCTATTTTCTGTTCGTCGGCCTGATCCTGGCGGGATTGGGTGTGCTGTGGGCTGCTTTGGGCATCTCGATCATGTACGGGCACCGTTACGATCCGGTGATCAACGTGCTGCGGGTGATGATGCTGGTCGGTGGATTGACCTTGGCCGAAAGCGCCTTTGGCGCGCTGCTGTCAACCACTGACCACCAAAAGTTGCGTGCCGGGGTGTCCATGCTGTCATTGGTGGTGAGCATGGTGGCGTCCATCGCCTTGGTGCCCAAATTTGGCCTGGCTGGTGCCGTGGCAGCGCACGCCATCACACGTGTTCTGGTACTGCTGATCATGGGCGCAGGGTTGATGCAAATGCTGAAAATCACCTTGCCAGTGCGCGAACTGCTTCGCCTGGCGGCGGCGGCCCTCGCCGCGGTCTTGCTGGTATTGCCCGTCCTGTGGGTGGCCAATACGCCGCTCATGCAATTTGCCGCAGGCCTGGTTTACCTGTTCGCCTTTCTGACAGCCACCGTGCTTTTCAAGGCATGGCAAGCCAAAGACGCGCAGCTGCTACTGTCACTGGTGGAGCGAAAACCTGGGATCTTTGGATCCATCACGCCTTGGCTGCGTCGGTGGACCCATTCACTGCCTGGGTGAAGGCGTGTCGAACACACAACCACGCGCGCGGCATCCCCCTAAGGTCAAGGATTCAGCGCACATGAGCCAGTTTCCATGCGCCAATTAGCCCTATGCTTGCAATATTGACTCTTCCGGGGTAACCACAATGGTCATTCGCCAATTCGCCAAATCTTTCATCAGCGCCGCCTTTGCCGGCGCCATTGCCCTGTCTCTGGCTGGGTGTGGTTCATTCAACCGCTACCCACCCGCGCCAGCGGTTGCTTCCACGCCTGACCACCCGTACAAAATTGGCGCCATGGATTCGCTGAACATTGTCGTTTGGCGAAATCCGGATTTGTCATCCACCATCACAGTTCGTCCAGATGGCCGAATTTCAATGCCTCTGGTGGAAAACCTGGAAGCTGCCGGCCGTTATCCTGCCGACTTGTCCCGCGATATTGAAAAAGCACTGGCCAAGTTCATCCGTGAACCGGTGGTCACGGTCATCGTGAACAATTTCCAGGGGGTGTCCACCGAGCAGATTCGAATCGTTGGTGAAGCATCCAAGCCCCAGTCCGTGCCGTTCCGGCAAAACATGACCTTGCTCGACGTGATGATTCAGGCCGGTGGCCTGACGGATTTTGCAGATGGCAATGGCGCCGTGCTGGTCCGGGGTTCCGAGCAAGGCAAGCAATACAGCTTGCGCCTCAAGGATTTGATCAAACGTGGCGATATTTCCGCCAATGTTGAAATCAAGCCTGGAGACATCATCATCGTTCCGCAAAGCTGGTTCTAAGCTGCACCTTCGGTCAAACGGCACGCGAGCCCTTGTTCAATTCTTCTTGGTATGGATGACATTCTTCGACAAGCCGCCAGCATCTTGACGGCCATGTGGCAGCGCCGCTGGCTGGGCGCGGCCATGGCCTGGCTGGTCGCCATCGCGGGCGCTCTGGGTGTGTTGGTGATGCGGGACAAGTACGAGGCTTCTGCCCGGATCTATGTCGACACCGAAACCGTCCTCAAGCCTTTGATGACTGGCCTGGCTTTCCAGCCCGATGTTGAACAACAGGTGCGGATGCTGGCCAAGACGCTGCTGAGTCGACCCAACGTTGAGCGCCTGATGCAATCACCCCGCATTGGCCTGGACAAGCTGAACGAGCGCGATCACGAGAAAGTCATCGACCGGCTGATGAAGGACATCCGTGTCATGCCCAGCGGCAACAACAACCTCTACGAAATCAATTACCGCGACATCAACCCCCAAAGGGCACAGCGCATCGTGGAAGAGTTGGTGTCGCTGTTCATGATTGCGGGGGTGGGCGACAAGCAGCGTGACTCCGAGCAGGCTCGCCAGTTCCTGGATGAGCAAATTCGAAGCTATGAAGGCAAGCTGAGCGCCGCTGAAAACAAGCTCAAGGATTTCAAGCTGCGCAACTTCGGTTTGACGGGCACATCCAACCAGGATTACTTTGCCCGCATGTCCAACCTGTCCGATGAAACCGGGCGACTGAGGGTGGAGTTGAGCGCCGCAGAACAGGCCCGCGATGCACTGCGCCGGGAATTGGCCATGGAAGAGCCGTCCATCCCGCCTGAAATGATGGCCACCAATGGCTTCTCGGCGCCAGTGGCCTCCGACCTCGATGTGCGCCTGGATTCGCAAAGGCGCCAGTTGGACGAACTGTTGCGCCGCTACACCGATGAACACCCCGACGTGGTCAGCGCCCGGCGCACCATTGCGCAACTGGAACAGCAGCGCAAGTCCGAGCAAGACAGCAAACTTCGGGCGCAGGCCAATGGATCACGCTTGAGGGCGGCGCCTACCAGCCCGGTCTTCCAGCGCATCCGGGTGGCGTTGGCAGAAGCCGAGGCCAAGGTTGCTTCGTTGCGCGGCCAGTTGGGCGAGCAAAACGCACAACTTGGACGCACCCGGGCCCTGGCCAGCCAGATGCCCCAGGTCGAGGCAGAGCTGGCCCAACTGAACCGCGACTACGAGATCGTGCGCAAGAACTATGAGCAATTGGTCACCCGCCGCGAGTCAGCCTCGTTGGGCGAAAAAATTGACCAGACGACGCGGGTGGCCGACTTCCGCGTCGTAGAGCCCCCCCGCGTCAAACCCAGCCCGGTCAAACCCAGCCGGACCCTGGTCGCCTTCCTGGCCGTTGTGGCGGCACTGATCGCTGGTGCGGCCACCGCGTTTGGCCTGACCCAAGTTTTCCCCACGGTCCATGACACGCGTCAACTCAAAGAAATCTCAGGACGTCCGGTGCTGGGCAGCGTTTCACTGGTGATCAGTCCGTCGATCAGCGAAGCCATCCAAAAAGGCAATCGCCTGTTTGGGATCAATTTGGCGTTCTTCTTCTTTGTGAATGTGGCATGGCTGGTGGTCGTCGCCCGTCAGCTTCTTCCTTGATGTACCCATGAACACCATTGAACAAGCCGCCAAACGACTGGAAGAATTGCGCCGCGCCGGGGTAGAGATCGGTCCAGCCGACATCGCTCGGCCTCCGGCGGCTGACGCAGCCACTCAGCCCCAGCCCAGGCCGGTAGCAGCTGCCCCTGCTCCTGCCGCCTTGACGGCCGTGTCAAGCGAGACTGCACGAATCAGCCGCGATGAGGTCCCTGCCGATCTGCGCCGCTCGCGACATGTTGACCTGGACTTGCAACGCATGGCCCGCTGCGGTTTGCTGGTGCCCGGCAACCCCCGGTCTCAGCTGGAAGAAGAGTTTCGAATCATCAAGCGGCCCTTGCTGGAAAACGTGCGCGGCCAGACCGCCTCGCGCCCAAAGCGCGCCAACATCATCATGGTGACCAGCGCACTGCCTGGTGAAGGCAAGACGCAAACCGCCATCAATCTGGCGGTCAGCATTGCCATGGAACTGGACCACACCGTCTTGTTGGTGGAGGCCGATGTGATTCGGCCATCTGCGTTGGACCGCATGGGCGTGTCTGTGTCAAAGGGCTTGCTGGACCTGCTCACCGCGCCTCAGACCGACCTCTCAGAAGTGCTCCTCAAGACCAACATCCCCAAGCTGACCTTGTTGCCGGCAGGCACCTCCAGTTCACGATCAACTGAGTTGCTGGCCAGCGCGGCCATGGACGCATTGCTGGAAGAGCTGGCCACCACCTACCCTGACCGAGTCATTGTGTTTGACACCCCGCCCTTGCTGCCCAGCACCGAGTCGCGTGTGCTGGCCACCTCCATGGGGCAGGTCGTGATGGTGGTTGAATCAGGCAAAACGCCCCTGAACACGGTCAAGCAGGCGTTTGCCATGGTGCAGGAGTGCCCCGTGGTCATGTCGATGTTGAACAAATACACTGGTCCGAAGGGGAATCGCACCTATGGCTACTATGCGCCGTAAGTCTTCAGCCCTTGTTGCCGCGTTGGCGGGGCTGCTGCCGGCCGCCCATGGTCAAAAGCTGGACATCAAGCCTGGCGTCGAAGCGCAGGCGAAGGCCACCGACAATGCGTTCGCGTCATCCCAAACGCCGCGCAAGGACGTGGTGCTCACCGTCTCGCCAGAGCTGAACGTGTCCTATTGGGGAGCGCATGCTCGGCTCAGCGGCCACGTCAAGGTGGACAGCATCTCTTTCGCGCGCAACAGCGAGCAAAACCGCACCTTGCCCAGCGGGGACCTCATTTTCCAGTCGGACCTGATCGACCAGTGGGCTGGCATAGACGCATCCTTGCAGACCAGCCAAACGGCCCCCAACGAACTGACACCCCCTGATGGCCCCATCACGGACACTTACACCACCACCAACGCGCGCATCTCTCCCTTCATTTCGCATTCGTTTGGAGACGGCCACACCAAGCTGAATGCACGGCTTCAGGAAGCCCTCGTCAAGTCCTCGGCGAGCAACAACCTGGCGCCACGCCCTGACCAGCGCTATTCATCCCAATCTGCACGCCTGGAGCGAGAACCCGTGCCCATCGGGGCCTCATTGGAATGGACCGCCCAGGAAACACGCGACTCGGGTCGAACGGCGAACTTCAAGGAAAACGCCACCCGCGCTGGCGTGAGTTATGCCGTCACCAGCGAGGTGTACACCGGCCTGATCTACGGGCGAGGCACCCTCAAAACTGCGTTGGACCAGCAAGACGAAACCATCAAAGGCGTCACCTTGTTCTGGCGCCCCAATGAGCGCGCCACGCTGGACTCGAAAGTGGAACGCCGCTTTTTTGGCACAGGCTGGCGAGTCGACTGGAACCACCGCACGCCCTTGTTCGCCTGGAGCGTCTTGTCAGAGCGTGACGCCAGCACCTATGCCTCATCGCTGGGCACCATGAGAACAGGCCAGACCCTGCGCGACTTGCTAGACCGCATGCTGACCAACGGCACGCCCAATGACCGGGACCGGGCCGATCTGGTTGATCAGACCATCGCTCAACGTGGACTGACCGATCAACTTCCACCTTTGCAGGATCCTTACTCTCTGAGCCCTACTTTGCGACAAGCCACCCGGGGCCGATTGATCCTCATGGGTCAACGCAATACCGTGAGCTTTGCCGGTGGCATGAACAAAAACGATCCCCTGACCCTGGGCGCCGTTACAGCCATTGGCGATCACACCCTGGAGCGCTATGTCGAAGCTGACTTCAGCCGGCGGCTCACTCCCCTGACCACGCTGAACACGGGTGTTCGATGGAGCACTCAGACCCAAGCCAGCCAGAACGCCAACCTGACGGGGCGCGTGCGCACGATCACCTGGCGCGGCGACATCAGCACGCGTCTGTCGCAACAGGCCACCGCAACTTTTGGACTGAAAAGCCAAAACAGCCAAGGCAATTTGCCCAGCGCCAATGCCAACGACGAATCGGCCATGTTCGTTGGCCTGGGCTATCGCTACTGACGCCCAGCCATGTACGAAAAACATTTCGGCTTCACCGGCGCCCCCTTCCTGCTCAATCCGGACCCAAGCTTCTTCTTTGACAGCAAAGGCCACAGCAGCGCCCTGTCCTACCTGAAGTTTGGCTTGTACCAAGCTGAAGGTTTCATCGTCATCACGGGCGACATCGGGGCAGGCAAAACCACCCTGGTCCGCACCCTGCTGAACGACATTGACCACGAGAAAGTCGTGGCGGCCCAGTTGGTGAGCACACAACTGGAAGCAGGCGACCTGCTTCGCGCGTCCATCACCGCGTTTGGCATTCCCAGCAAGGGCAACAGCAAGGCCGACCTCATCTCCACGCTCGAGGCGTACCTGACGCTGCTGGCCACGCAACAAAAGCGCGCCGTGCTGATCGTGGATGAAGCGCAGAACCTCAGCCGCGATGCGATTGAAGAGTTGCGCATGCTGTCGAACTTCCAGTTCGGCAACCAGGCCTTGCTGCAGAGCTTCCTGATCGGACAGCCCGAACTGCGCACCATGCTGCTCTCGCGCTCGCTGGAACAACTGCGACAACGGGTGATCGCGTCTTACCACTTGGGCCCCATGGACCGCGATGAGACTCGGCGTTACATCGAGCACCGGCTGCGCAAGGTTGGTTGGGTCGACAACCCACAAATCAGCGCCGAAGCCTTTGACGAGTGCTACGAGTGGACCTCCGGCATTCCACGTCGCATCAACTTGCTGTGCAACCGGATTTTGCTGGCCACCTTCCTGGCCGGTGAGCACGAGATCTCGGGCGCCAGCGTGTCGCGCATTGCTCAGGAAATCCGGGCCGAAATCGGTGAGCCGGTGCTCAGCAACACGGGGGCATCGCCCTCGGCCAACACCAGCCTGGCCTTGAAGGAATCGGTCATCCCCACGCTGACCCAAGGGCTGGACGGGCCCGTGCCTGGCAACAACTGGGCAGCACCCGTCATCAACCCCGAGGCGCAGCCCAACACCCCGTTCCTGTTGTGCCTGACCGGTTCGCGCACGGGCTGCCTGCGTGCGTCGCCATTGCTGAAGGCTTTGAGCAGCCGCGCCGATCTGCCACCCGCCAGGCTTTTGCACATTGACACGCCTGGCCACTTCGAGCTGACCCAGGACTGGTCGGAACACCTGGGCTTGCGGAACCCCGACTACCGATTGCGCCTGCCTCCCGGCCATGGGCTGACCCACCTGGCCGCCACCTTGCAGCAACTTGATCAGCTGTTCGAGCAACACCGCCCGACCGCCATCATTGTCCAGGCGGGAGACGACACCGCATTGGCAGGCAGCCTCGCGGCCCAGAGGCATGGCATCCCAATCATCCACCTCGAAGCCGGCCTGCGAAGCTTTGACCGGTCTCGCCCGCAAGAGGTCAACGGGATGATGTGCGACCACATGGGCGAATTGCTTTTCACCTCCGAGTGGGTCGCGCACGATAACCTGGCAAGGGAAGGCATCCCCGCCGATCGGGTGCTGTTCGTGGGCAACCTGCTGATGGATGCCATCCGCGCCATGCTGCCTCAAGCGTCGCAACCCAAGTACACACTGCGCCAGCTCAACCAGCCCACCGACATTCTCAAAAGCAAAAGCGGCGTGGGCGTGGTCTACCTCCAGCAGATGGACAAGATCACCAACCCGGAAGAGTTGACCAGCTTGGTCGGCATCTTGCGCATGGTGAGCAAGGATATTCCGCTGATCTGGCCCATGCACGACAGCACCCGCGCCTGCCTGGACCACCTGGGCTTGCTGCAAATTGCCCACGAGGGGCACATCATGCCGCTGCCCTTGGTCCCGTATCACAAGATGATCGGGCTGCTGGGCCACTCGGCTTGCGTGCTGACCAACTCATCCACGGTTCAGGAAGAAGCCACCATTCTGGGCATCCCCTGCCTGACCCTGCACAATTTCACCGAGCGACGCATCACGGTTGAACAAGGCACCAACATTGCCGTGGGACACAACAGCAGCGTGATCAGCCGGGCCGTGGCCGAAATCTTGCGCGGCGGTGGGAAAAAAGGCCGCCTGCCTAAGTTCTGGGACGGACAGACTGCCACCAGGATGGCAGAACACCTCTTGACGTGGATCAAGACAAAGGGCGTTTGCATCCCAAATCGAACGGATGACCAGGCGCCTTTACCGCTTGAACAACAAGCCGGTATTTGATGCCACTTTGACGGCACTAATCTATATGATGAAAGCAATTGCAGATGGCAGGCACCGCCACTGAGCGAAGGACCCCCAGTACATGACCGTTGTCGCGCCCTTGTTCCGCACCGCAGGACGATTTGTGTCGCCGGGAGGAGCCAAAGGCAAACTCACCATACTGACCTACCACCGGGTGCCTCCCGACATCGACCCGCTGCTGTCCAGCGACCAGGTCGACGCCCGGAAATTTGCCAGTCACATGGCGGTCATTGCCGAGTGCTTCAACGTGTTGTCCCTACCGGAAGCACTTGAGCGGCTGGAACGCGGCACGCTGCCATCCCGGGCCCTCAGCATCACCTTTGATGACGGCTACCGCGACAACTACACCATGGCGCTGCCCATATTGCAGCGCCATGGGCTGGTGGCGACCTTCTTCGTCTGCAGTGGCTACCTCAATGACGGGCTGATGTTCAATGACGTCATCATCGAGTCGCTGAGGGCGTGTCAATCGCCACAGCTCGACCTGAGCTGGCTGGGTCTGGGCCTCCAGCCGGTGCATGACATGGTCTCAAAGCGCGAGTGCGCCGAGAAAATACTGACCAGCGTCAAATACATGCCGTTTCTGGAGCGGGAGCGAGCCTGCACCCGGTTGTGGGAGACCGCAGCCCCCGGCAAGGAACGCCCCCTCCTGATGATGACGGACGACCAAATCCGCCAACTGGCGGCCCAGGGCATGACCATTGGCGGCCACACCCACACACACCCGATCCTTAACCGCATTGACTTGGCCAGCGCTCGCCAGGACATCGTGCACAACCGTGACTTGTTGGCCGACTTGATCGGACACAAGCCCTTGATCTTTGCCTATCCCAACGGCCGCCCGGTGCGCGACTATGGCCATGAGCACGTGCAATTGCTGATGGAGTTGGGTTACCAGGCCGCGGTATCGACCGCCTGGGGCGTCGCGACCAGATCTTGCGACCACTACCAATTGCCCCGTTTTTCACCTTGGGACAACAACCCCAAGCGCCTTGTCCTGCAATTGCTTCGCAATGCCCTGACGGGCCAAGATCCGTTGACCGCAAAAAGTGCGGGCTAAGCCGCACCAGCGCTGGACGTCGAAATCTCGACTATTCCCGGATTGGACAACTAACCCCCTTGAGTTAGGGCCCCCCCCTCGTTTGCAGGATTATTTCAAGCACCCGGTATGCCGATAATCGCTCATTACAAATAATTACGGGTTAGGCAAGTTGTTGCAGAGCTGCACAATTTGTTTGGTCTTGAGAGGCGCACCAAAATGTTCCGGGTCTTCCAGCACCACATCTCCATCGCGACGTTGTCCGAGCTATTGGCGGACAGCTTGACCAGCTTTTTGGCGATCGTGCTGGGGGTCATGACCTTCCTGCACATGTCGGGCACATCCCCCGATCTGGTTAGCATGTCCACGGCTTTGTGGGCCGGCTTGGGCTTTGCTTTCGTGATGCCTCTGCACTGCGGTTTGCTGGGCGTGTACCGCGAAGGCTCCGAACGCAAGACGCCGCGTGCCAAATTGGGCCGCGCCTTGTTGGGCTGCCTGCTGGGCGCCCCCATCGCTTACCAATTGGCCATCAAAACCATGCTGGACGGCACCCAGGCCTATCAATTGATGGGGTTTGCGGCGGCGTACCTGGTTTTTGGCCTGGTCGTGGTGCGCGGTTATCTGATGACCACATGGCGCAGCGCCTTTGTGCAACAACGCATTTTGATCGTTGGCACAGGCAAGGAAGCCCACTCGGTTGCATCTGACTTGAAGGCGCGCCGTGTTCAAGGCCATTCGGTGATCGGTTTTTACCCCGCCGGAGAGGCCGACCATGGCGTCACTGACAAGCGCTTCAACATTTTCTCCAGCGCCCTGTCCATCAAGGACATCATCCAAAGCCATGAGATCAATCAGATCATCGTGGCCGTGAAAGAACAGCGTGGCGGCAACGTGCCCATGGACCAACTGCTGTCCGCCCGCATCCAGGGCATTCCGGTGCTGGACTTGGCCGCTTTCTACGAACAGACCACTGGCGAAGTGCCTGTGGACAGCCTGAAGGCCAGTTGGCTGGTGTACGGCCAGGGCTTCGCCCAGGACCGCACGCGCATGGCGATCAAGCGCCTGTTCGACATCGTCAGCTCGTCAACGCTGTTGTTGCTGGCTTCGCCGATCATGCTGATCACCATGCTGGCCATCAAACTGGAAAGCGAAGGTCCGATCATTTATCGTCAGGAGCGGGTAGGCTTGGGCGGCAAGAGCTTCATGTGCCTGAAGTTCCGCAGCATGAGCACAGATGCCGAAAAAGACGGCGTGGCCGTGTGGGCCAAGAAGAACGATTCGCGCGTGACCCGCGTGGGCGCCTTCATCCGCAAGACCCGCATCGACGAACTGCCCCAGATCCTGAGCGTGCTCAAGGGCGAGATGAGCATGGTGGGTCCACGTCCTGAACGTCCCACCTTCGTCGAGCAACTCAAGCAGCAGATCCCTTACTACGACATCCGCCACAGCGTCAAACCTGGCGTGACCGGCTGGGCCCAAGTGAAGTACAGCTATGGCGCTTCCGTCGAAGACGCGCTGCACAAACACCAATACGACCTGTACTACGTGAAGAACAACTCCTTGTTCCTGGACTTGCTGATCTTGTTCGAAACCGTGAGCGTGGTGATTTTCCGCGAAGGCTCACAGTGAACATCCGCTGATCTGACGTTCTTCAAGCTGGACAATGGCGCACCTTCGGGGGCGCCATTGTCATTTCTGGCGGCCTTGATGGGCAGACCGACCACAAAGATGCGGGACAATAGAGGGTTGCCCAGCGTGCAGGACCCGTACTCCGCCCACCTCTTGTGACCGATCTTCACGACGCTCCCCGCCCCACACCGGCTGCCATGCCAAGCTCGCGCAAGAAGCTGGCTTTGGCTTGGGCGCTTGGGATCGTCCTGCTGGGCTGGCTTTTGTCGCGCACGCCGATTGCATCGGTCATCGAGGCCCTCCAGAGACCTTCCATCACGATTTGGGTGCTCACCTTGTGCGGTCTGCTGCTCAGCTACGGCTTGAGGGGCGCCCGCCTGCAGGTCGTGCTCAGCCTGGACGAGCACCATGCGCCACCCCAACGCTGGCTGGGTTTGCGGACCGACGCCCTGCGGGTGATCCTGCTGCACAACGCGGCGGTGAACCTGCTGCCCATGCGGGCGGGCGAACTGAGCTTTCCCTGGCTGGCGGCACGGGAGCTGCGGCTGCCCATGTCACGCGCCTTGGTCTGCCTGATGTGGATGCGACTGCAGGATCTGGCGGTGCTGGCAGGCTTGGGATTGGCCCTGTGGCCTGGGTTGCCCTTGGTGGCCAGATTCCTGGGCTTGTTGGGCCTGGTCCTGTGCTGGCACGGCGGATGGTGGCTGTTGAGGCGGCTGTTGGCCCAAACACCGGTCGACGGCACCGCTGGGAACATGAACAGATGGCGCAGCGTGGCCTTCAAACTCAGAGCCGCCTTGTTAGAGCCATCACACCATCGGCCTGCCGCCTGGGTATTGACCTTGGCCAATTGGGCGCTCAAGCTGGCCGCCGGGGCCACTTTGCTCAGCGCCATCAGCCAGACCACTTGGCCGGTGGCCTGGGCCGGCGCCTTGGGCGGCGAGCTGGCCGCCATCTTTCCGTTGCAAGGGCCCGCAGGCTTTGGCACTTATGAAGCCGGCGTGTGGGCCGGCACCGCCACGCTGCTGGACCATGGATCGCCCTTGTTGGCGCACGTGGTGCCCGCGGCCCTGGCGCTCCATGTTTGCTTCTTGCTTTGTGCGGTTTGCGCGGCTGGTGTAGCGGCCTTGCTGTCCAGTGGAATGAGCAAAGCCGCGGCGCAAGGGGAATTTCCCCCGCATCATCCCGGTTGAGCAACATCGTCGTCGTTTGTTAGAAAGAGTGTTCATGAGTTCAGTGCCGACGCCCTCCGTCGCTCCCCTGCCTGCCGTGCCAGACCATCATTTGTCCATCGTTGTGCCCATGTACAACGAGGTGGACAATGTCGCGCCCTTTGTGGCTGCCGTTCACGAGGCCTTGGCCACTTACGCCTGGCCGTGGGAACTCATCATCGTCAACGATGGCAGCCGCGATGGCACGCAACAGGCACTGGATGAGCAAGCCAAACTCCGGGGCCCTCACGTTCGCCCTGTCCACTTGTGGCGCAATTTTCGCCAGACGGCCGCCATGCAGGCTGGCATTGACGCGGCCCGCGGTGATGTGATCGTGACTCTGGACGGCGACCTGCAGAACGACCCGAAGGACATCCCTGCTCTCGTCGCCAAGCTGGTGAATGAAGACCTGGATCTGGTCGCGGGGTGGCGCCAGAACCGCCAGGATGGCCTCTTCCTGCGCAAGGTGCCCTCGCGGATAGCCAATCGCCTGATCCGCAAGATCACCGGGCTGGAGTTCCAGGACCTGGGCTGCAGCTTGAAAGCGTATCGGGCCAGCGTGCTCAAGCGCGTTCGCCTGTATGGCGAAATGCACCGCTTCATCCCCGCGTGGATGGCCACTGTCACGTCGCCAGCGCGCATGTCCGAGCTGGCGGTCAGCCACCACCCCCGAACCCTGGGTGAATCGAAATACGGCATTTCACGCACGCTGCGTGTGGTGCTGGACTTGCTCGCGGTGAATTTTTTCCTGCGCTTCGCGGGGCGCCCTGGGCATTTCTTTGGCGGTGTCGGACTGGGCGTGGGCCTGATCGGCAGCTTGATCCTGAGCTACCTGGCCGTGCTCAAAATGTTGGGTAACAACATCGGCGGCCGCCCGTTACTGTGGCTGGGATTTTTCTGCGTGCTGGGTGGACTACAGTTTCTAACCACGGGCGTGCTGGCCGAATTGCTGATCCGCATTTATTACGATCGGGGCGAAGTGGCTCCGTATCACACGACCGAAGCGCCCGCCCAGGCCCCCGATCAGGGCTGGCATCGCCAGGCACAGGGCCTGTCCAAATCACATTTGCCTCATTGACCATGAACACAGAGATGCCTGACCAACCGACTGTCGCGCAGGACAAGCCCGCCTCCACGGCCACGGCCGCCCGACCATCAGGTCAGCGCTGGCCCCGCCTGTGGGGGCCGCGCATGTGGAAACTGCTGGCCCTGGCCGTGGTCTTGACGCTCTACCGATTCTGGGTGGTCAAGCACAGCGGGATCTCATTGTTCTTCGACGAATCTCAGTACTGGGATTGGTCGCGACAATTGAGCTGGGGATACTTTTCAAAGCCGCCGTTGATCGCCGGCCTCGTCGGTTTGAGCACCAGCTTGTTTGGATCGGGCGTTCTGGGCGTCAAGGCCCTGTCGATCTTGGTCTACCCGCTCACCGCGGTGGCCATGGTGGGCCTGGCTCGGGCCCTTTGGCCCACCAGCAGCGGCGTGCGCACCGGCATGGTGGCAGGGGCCTTGTTTTTAACCACCCCGCTGGTCGGCCTGCTGGGCTTGGTGGCCAGCACCGACGGCCCCTTGCTGCTGTGCTGGACGCTGGCAGCCTGGGCCCTTTGGCGTGCGCAGGTGACCAACCGACTGGGCCTGTGGGTCTTGTGTGGCGCTGTCGTGGGCGTTGGCATCATGGACAAATACACCATGGCGGCCTTTGGTTTGACCGCCATTTGGGCGCTTTGGGGCGTGCATGGCCCCAAGCGTGGCCTGCTGCGCTTGGGGCCTTGGGTGGCTTTGTTGGTCGCGGCCGCCGTCGTGTCACCCAATGTGTGGTGGAACGCGCAGAACGGTTTCCCAACCATGCACCACACGGCCGAATTGACAGCTCAGTCCGGACGCCACGGTGGGCTCGTGCCGATGATCGTTTTTGCGCTGGGACAGCTGTTGATGCTGGGCCCCGTCACGGTGGTGGCTGCCATGTGGTTGCTCAAACAAGCCGCCAACGCGGGCAACGCCTCGATTCCGCCCAGCCAATGGGCCGCGTCCAGCCAGATGATGCCGCCCAGCCAATGGCGCGCCTCCAGCCCGGTGTTGCCCCCCAGCCAGCTCAACATGCCAGGCGCACGTGACGCGGCCAGTGGCGATGGCCGCCCTCAGGCCATCCGCACCTCGGCCTATTACCTGGCGTCGATGTCGTCCTACCGCTTTTTGTGGGCGCTGAGCATCCCTTTGCTGCTGGTGGCGATGGCCCAGGCGTTCTACGCAGATGCCCATGTGAACTGGGCCGCGCCCTCCATGATCGGGCTGACCATGCTGGTGGCCTCGCGTCTCAGCCAGCCTTTGGTGCCCTTGGCCGCCCCACGGCCCAACCGGTGGCTGGCGGCGGTTCTGATCAGCAATCTGGTGTTGACCAGCCTGGTGCTGCATGCAAGGGACATCGCGGGCGACAACTTGCCCTCCAAATACGACATCCTCGTGCGCATGCGTGGTTGGCAAGAAGCGTTTGACCAACTGGCCCCCGTGATGGAAGAACCCACCATCGCCGGTTTGCCAGTGCTGGCCGACAAACGCTTGCTGCTGAGCCAGACGGCGTACCACTGGCGCCGTTTCAATCCCAAGGTCGTGGCCTGGAACCCCAAGAACCTGCAAACGAACCACTA
Source organism: Aquabacterium sp. CECT 9606 (assembly GCF_918741295.1). Lineage (GTDB taxonomy): Bacteria > Pseudomonadota > Gammaproteobacteria > Burkholderiales > Burkholderiaceae_C > Aquabacterium. Next base: position 1,430,107 of record NZ_CAKKNB010000001.1, on the reverse strand, counting down.
CGAACTCACGCAAAGCCTGAGCAACAAGGTGGGCCAGGACCTCGTGCTGGTGACCGACGAGGCCAACCCCAAAGCCATCCTGCAGCGCTTTGCCATTGTTCGTGAAATGAAGAGCGTCGTGGTGCCCACGGGCCCCGACCGCAACCTGGCGCTGCATGTGTTTTTCCTGCGGGGCTTCCTGGGTTATGACGAGAAGTCTTACCTGGAGCAAAGCAGCGGCGGCGTGCCCAGCAGTGACGAGTAAGGTGATGATGACAGAGCGTGAAAGCGGCTCAGAGGATGCCCGCTGGATTTGGGCCGTGCTCTTCTTTTGCGCAGCCGCTTTTGCCAAGGTGCCTAGCCTTGACATGATGGTGAGCGAGCGCCTGTACACGCCAGGCCTGGGTTTCATCCATGCCCAGAATGCGCTGGTGCTGGCCTCGTACCACTGGACGCCGCTGATCGGCCGAAGCATCCTGGCCGGGTTGGTGCTGCTGGCCTTGCTGGCCCCCTTGCTAGCACGCCTGCTGCGCTGGCAAGGCCGACAACAACTTGCCATGCGATGCCTGGGGCCCTGGCGGCGCATGGCAGCGGTGGCGGTCATTTGCGGCGTATTGGGGCCAGGCCTGGTGGTCGAGGTCTGGTTCAAGAACACCGTAGGACGACCTCGCCCCGTTCAGGTCGTGCCATTTGGCGGTGACCAGCCTTTCCTGGGGGTTTTTCAGGAAGGCTCAAAGCCAGAGACACACCGCAGCTTTGTCAGCAGCCATGCGGCAGCCGGGTTCTGGCTGCTGAGCTTGGGGCTGACCTGCGGCCCCGTTTGGCGCCGCCGCTGGCTGCTCATCGGGCTGGCTGCGGGCAGCCTGATTGGCCTGGGGCGCATGATGCAGGGTGGGCATTTTTTGAGCGATATCATTTTTTCGTTCTACGCCGTGTGGATTCCCTGTCAGCTCCTCATGGCCTTGGACCGGCGCAGGCACCGCGCCCAATGACCTCGGCGCCCTGGGCTGGTCTCATCTGGGCTAGCATTCCAGGCCGATCCCTGATACTTTTTCCCATGCGCACGATTGATTGCCGACCATGAGTTCCCCTGAGACCGTTCTCTACGATTACACCCGCCAGGACGCCACGGGTGCCAGTTGCACCGCCCACGCCTGGGCCAAGGTACCCGCCCCTCTCAGCCCGCCCCAGCGCGAAGCCACCAAGGCGCGCATCAAGCAACTGCTGGTCGAACGCCAGGCTGTGCTGGTGGCCCACTATTACGTCGATGGCGATTTGCAGGATCTGGCCCTGGAAACCGGCGGCTGCGTGTCTGACTCGTTGGAGATGGCACGCTTTGGGCGCGACCATGAAGCCAAGACACTGGTCGTGGCTGGCGTGAAGTTCATGGGTGAAACGGCCAAGATCCTGAGCCCTGAAAAACGCGTGCTGATGCCCGATCTGGATGCCACCTGCTCACTGGACCTGGGCTGCCCAGCCGATGATTTCGCCAAGTTCTGCGATGCGCACCCAGACCGCAAGGTCGTGGTTTATGCCAACACTAGCGCCGCCGTGAAGGCGCGGGCCGACTGGATGGTGACCAGTTCCTGCGCGCTGGCCATCGTCAGCCACCTCAAGGCACAAGGCGACAAGGTGTTGTGGGCCCCCGACCGCCACCTGGGCCGCTACATCCAGAACCAGACCGGCGCCGACATGCTGATGTGGAATGGCGAGTGCATCGTGCATGACGAGTTCAAAGGCGTCGAACTGCAACTGATGCGTGAGCAATACCCCGACGCCAAGATCCTGGTGCACCCCGAATCGCCTGAAAGCGTGGTGGCCCTGGCCGATGTGGTGGGCTCGACCTCGCAATTGCTCAAGGCTGTGGTCGAGTCCAACGCGCAGACCTTCATCGTGGCCACGGACAATGGCATCCTGCACCGCATGCGCCAGCTTGCCCCGACCAAAACGTTGATCGAGGCACCGACCGCGGGCAACAGCGCCACCTGCAAGAGTTGCGCGCATTGCCCCTGGATGGCGATGAACGCTTTGCAAGGCGTGCTGGACTGCCTTGAAAAGGGCACGGGCGAAATCAACGTGGACGAGGCCATCCGCGTTGATGCGAAGGGCTGCATCGACCGCATGCTGGACTTCGTGGCGCGCCACCCCACCTCCATCCAAAAGCCTGCCCAGGGCTTTGTTCCCAACATTGGCGCCGCCTGAGCGCGCCTTGCCTGCATCACCCATGTTCGACCACAACGAGACCTTGACCGAAGCGCGCGAGCGCAACATCCGCGACGCGCTTTTCGAAGACGTGGGCGTGTGCGATTGGACCGCGCAACTCGTGCCTGCCGGCCAGCGCGTCAAGGCGCGCCTGCTGGTGCGCGAGCAAGCCGTGCTGTGTGGGCGCGACTGGTTCGAAGGCTGCTTGTTCAAGCTCGACCCCAAAGCCTCGATCGCCTGGGCCTACGATGAAGGCGCCCTGATGACCGAGGGCACCGAGGTTTGCCTGATCGAAGCCGACGCGCGAGCCCTGCTCACCGCCGAACGCCCCGGCATCAACTTCTTGCAAACCTTGTCGGCCGTGGCCACGCTCACGCATGTGCACATGCAGGCCATCGAAGGCGCTTCGCCCAACCCACGCGGTTGTGTGGTGCTGGACACGCGCAAGACCCTGCCCGGCCTGCGCCTGGCTCAAAAGTATGCCGTGCGGGTGGGCGGTGGTGCCAACCAGCGCCTGGCCTTGTACGACGGCATCCTGATCAAGGAAAACCACATCGCCGCGGCAGGCAGCGTCACCAACGCCCTGCGCAATGCGCAAGCACTGGTGGCGGCGCAAGCCCAGCCTTTGCGCGATCAGATCAGCATCCAGATCGAGGTTGAAACCCTGACCCAATTGCGCGAGGCCCTGAGCGCTGGCGCCGTCAGCATCCTGCTCGACAACTTCGACCTGGAACTGATGCGCCAGGCCGTGGCCATCAACGAGGAGCTGACCCAGGGTAACGCCTTGCTGGAAGCCTCGGGCGGCGTGACCATGGACCAGTTGCGGGGCATCGCCAGCACGGGCGTGGACCGCATTTCGATCGGCAAGCTGACCAAGGACGTCAAGGCCGTGGACTTTTCATTGAGGGTGCTGGAGCGGCTGGGCACCTGAGCTGAGGGGTCGCGCAGCGGGCATAGTGCACAAAGCCGGTGGGCATGAAACCGCTCAAGCCCGTTTCACACATGGCGGATGCGCCAAACTGGCCGGATCTTCAAGGACGAGGCCGCCCATGCCCGCTGATTTCTCATCGCTTCGCAACTATTTTGAACGCCAGGTCTTCGAGGCGGTGGTGGACCTCGCTCCCCAATACCCCCTGTTGTCCGAAGAGCAACTGCCCGACGTGGCTTGCGTGGCGCTCAACCATCTGCCCACGCGCTACATCCGCCACGAGGTGGACCTGGCCTTTTACCTGACCGAGAAAGAGCGGGCCGACAACGAGGTGGCCATCAATGACGCCGTTCGCTATGCCTGTGAGTTCGTGCAGGCACGCTTTGCGATGCGGGCGCGCCGTTAAGGCAACCAGGCGTCGCGCTTCTTGGGCTTCTTGCTCAGGATGGTGGGGAAGCTGACCGGCAGCGTGCGCGGGTAGTCGCGGCTGTAATGCAGGCCACGGCTTTCCTGGCGCGACAAGGCCGAGCGCACGATCAGCTCGGCGCAATCGACCAGGTTGCGCAGCTCCAGCAAGTCACGGCTGACGCGGAAGGCGGCGTAGTAGTCGTCGATCTCGCTGCGCAGCAGCTTGATGCGGTGCAGCGCGCGCTCCAGGCGGCGTGTGGTGCGCACGATGCCCACGTAGTTCCACATCACCAGGCGCAGCTCATCCCAGTTGTGTGAGATGACCACTTCTTCGTCGGCATCGGACACCTGGCTTTCGTCCCAGCCCGGCAGGGTCGGACCAGCGGGCGGACTTTGCGCCGCGATGTCGTCGGCGCAAGTGCGGCCCAGCACCACGCACTCCAGCAAGGAGTTGCTGGCCAGGCGGTTGGCGCCATGCAGGCCGGTGTACGTGGTTTCGCCCACGGCGTACAGGCCCGGCAAATCGGTGCGGCCTTGCAGGTCGGTCACCACGCCGCCGCAGGTGTAGTGGGCAGCGGGCACCACGGGGATGAACTGCTTGGCGATGTCGATGCCCAGGCTCAGGCAGCGCGCGTGGATTGTCGGGAAGTGCTCTTTCAGGAAATCTTCGCCCAGGTGCGTGGCGTCCAGCCAGACGTGGTCCAGGCCGTGCTTCTTCATCTCGAAGTCAATGGCGCGGGCCACGATGTCGCGGGGGGCCAGCTCGCCCCGCTCGTCATGCGAAGGCATGAAGCGCGTGCCATCGGGCAGGCGCAGGATGGCGCCCTCGCCGCGCATGGCTTCGGTGATCAAAAAGCTGCGCTCTTGCGGGTGGTACAGGCAAGTGGGGTGGAACTGGATGAATTCCATGTTGCCGACGCGGCAGCCCGCGCGCCAGGCCATGGCGATGCCATCGCCAGTGGCGGTGTCGGGGTTGCTGGTGTAGCGGTAGACCTTGCCCACGCCACCGGTGGCCAGCACCACGGCCGAGGCCGCCAGGGTTTCAACGCGGTGGGTTTCGATGTCGAGCGCGTAGACGCCATGGCAGCGTTGCGTGTTGGCCGACGTGGCGCCGCCCTTGCGCAGGTGGCGGTCGGTGATCAGGTCCACCGCCATCCAGCGTTCGCGCATGCTGATATTGGGATGGCGCTTGACCTCATCCAGCAAAACATCGTGGATGGCCTTGCCAGTGGCATCGGCCGCGTGGGCAATGCGGCGCACAGCATGGCCGCCTTCGCGGGTGAGGTGCAAACCGAGCGGGCCATCAGGATCGGGCGAGAAAGGCACACCACGCTCGACCAGCCATTGCACCGCGCGGGCGCTGTGGCGGGCAATGAACTCGGCCGTGTGCTCATCGACCAAACCCGCGCCAGCCTCCTGGGTATCGCGCACGTGCGAGCCGATGCTGTCATCGTTGCCCAACACACCGACGATGCCCCCTTGGGCCCAGGCCGTGGCGGCTTCTTCGAGCTGGCGCTTGGCCAGCACGATGACGGGTTGCGTCTCGGCCAGGTGCAGTGCCACCGTGAGACCGGCCAGGCCCGCGCCGATGATGACGACTGGGAGTTTTGAGGCCGAAAGTTGGTCTGGCATGCAAGTGAGCGACGAGGTCGCAAAGACGTCAATCAGCCATTTTAGTCACTGCTACCATTCTCCCGCACCGTCCTTCCTGGCGGCATCACTTTCGGAGTTCCCCATGCGCTGGAAAGGCAACCGTCAAAGCGACAACGTCGAAGACGCCCGAGACGACACCTCGGACGGCGGTGGAGGCCGGCAAGGCTTCTCCATCGGTGGAGGCGGCTTGAGCCTGGGCACCGTGGCTATCGCACTGGTGGCCAGCTACTTTCTGGGCATCAACCCCATGACCGTGCTCAACATGCTGAGTGGGGGCGGCGGTGTGGTGAGCAACCCGGCTCCATCCCAAGTGAGTGACCCCACGGCACCCAACACGCCGCGGCAGCCCAGCCAGGATCCCCAAGTGCAGTTCGTGGCCACCGTGCTGGCCGACACCGAAGACGTCTGGGGCGAGATCTTCAAGCAGGCTGGCGGCACTTATGAGAACCCGAAACTGAAGATCTTTCGCGGTGCCACCAGCACGGCTTGCGGCCGGGGCGAATCAGCCATGGGCCCGTTTTACTGCCCAGCCGACCACAAGGTCTACGTCGATCTGGCGTTTTACGACACCTTGCGCGACCGCCTGGGCGCCCCGGGTGACTTTGCACAGGCTTACGTGATCGCGCACGAGGTGGGTCACCACGTTCAAAACCTGCTGGGCACTTCGGCCAAGCTGGACGAGGCCCGCGGCCGCGTCAGCCAGGCGCAGTACAACGCGCTGAGCGTGCGCCTTGAACTGCAGGCCGACTGCTTCGCGGGCGTGTGGGCCAACCATGCGCAGCGCTCGCGCCAGATCATCGAAGCTGGCGACATTGAAGAAGCACTGAACGCCGCCTCTCAGATTGGCGACGACACGCTGCAACGCAAATCACAAGGCCAGGTGGTGCCCGAGAGCTTCACCCATGGCAGCAGCCAACAGCGCGTGAGCTGGTTCAAACGTGGCTTTGAAAGCGGCGAGATCAACCAGTGCAACACCTTCACCAAACAGCCTGTTTGAACAGGCATTGACCGAGGAGACACCCACCATGCAAGCCTGGACCTGCGACAACCCCACTGGCGTCGACGCCCTGACCTGGGAAGAATCCCCCACCCCGGAGCCCGGCAAAGGCGAAGTGCGCGTGGCCATCAAGGCCGCCAGCCTGAACTTTCCGGACCTGCTGATCGTGCAGGGCAAGTACCAGATGAAGCCCAACCCGCCCTTCGTGCCGGGTGCCGAGTTCGCGGGTGTGGTCGAGGCCGTGGGCGAAGGCGTCAAGCACCTGGCCGTGGGCACGCAAGTGGCGGGTTTTGCCGGCACGGGCGGTTTTGGCACGCACACCGTGGCCCCGGCCGCCATGTTGATGCCCTTGCCCCCCGCGTTTTCGTTTGAAGACGCCGCCGCGTTTTTGTGCACCTATGGCACCTCGTACCACGCGTTGATGGACCGCGCGGCCTTGAAAGCCGGCGAGACCGTGCTGGTGCTGGGCGCCGCTGGCGGCGTGGGCACCGCGGCCATCCAGATCGCCAAGGCCGCGGGCGCCAAGGTGATCGCGGCCGCGTCAAGCGACGACAAGTGCGCGCTGTGCAAGCAATTGGGTGCCGACGAAACCATCAACTACAGCACCGCCAACCTGCGCGATGAATTGAAGACACTGACCGGGGGTAAAGGCCCGGACGTGGTCTATGACCCGGTGGGCGGCGACCTGACCGAGGCCGCCTTCCGATCGATTGGCTGGCGCGGCCGCTACCTGGTCATCGGCTTTGCCAACGGCACCATCCCGGCCCTGCCCTTGAACCTGGCCTTGCTGAAGGGCGCGTCGATCATGGGCGTGTTCTGGGGCGAGTTCGCCAAGCGCGAACCGCAGAACAACGCGGCTTGCCTGATGCAACTGGCGGCCTGGTACATGGAGGGCAAGATCAAGCCCTTGATCGAGCACAAGCTGCCCATGTCGCAACTCAAGGAGGCGTTTGCGCTGATGGGCGCGCGCCAGGTTCGCGGCAAGGTCGTGCTCGTGAACAGCTGAAGAAAAGCCCACCCCCGCCTCTCAGGGCAAACAGCCGCATGCACGGGAGGGTGCGCATGAGAGGAAGCGGCCGCCGCGGCAAGCAGAACCCTGAGTTTGGTGGGTCCGTCGGGGGTGGGAGAAAAAACTGATCAACTTCGCAACACCCACCAGTCGACGAGGGGATTGAGCTCTTCGCAACGCACTTCTTTTTTGACGATGCGCTCGATCGAGGGACAGTGTTCGGCCGGGACAACCGGGGCCTTGGTCAGCCAGTAATGCACATGCGCCTGGGTGATGCCCCCGCCGATTTCGCGGGCCAGCCTGCTTTGGGAGCCAACGATGGCCACGGCCTTTTTGAGAGCTTCCTGAGGTGTCATTGTTTTGTATTCCGATCTGCAGATGTATTTGTAGTGCATTAAAGATATTTTTGCAACGGGTGCCACAAAGAGCTTTGTAGCATTCGTGCATGAATGAATGGAAAACCTTCACCGGTCGCCTTTTGTGGGCCATGAGCCGCGCCGGCAAGACCAACCAGAGTGAGTTGGCGCGGGCCGTGGGGGTCAAGCCGCAATCGATCCAGTACCTGTGCCGGGCCGATTCGGGGGCGCAAGGCAGCACGCACACGCCAGCGCTCGCGCATGAGTTGCGCGTCGCGGCCCATTGGCTGGCCAGTGGCGAGGGTCACCCCGCCGACGTCGAACAAACTGGCTTGCGGTTTGACGATTCGGCCTCGCCTTCCTATGTGGCCGGCCCTGTCACGCGGGCCAAGGTCACGGGCACTTACCGACTGACAGGCACGGGCGATGTCGAAGTGCTTGAGCCCGAGGCTGGGTGGGATGCGGGCCATGTGCTCACGCCCATCGTGGCCACAGGCGTGCATGCCATACGGGTCAAAGGCAATGCCTTGTCACCGTATGTGAAAGACGGCCAATACCTGCTGCTGCAATCGGGATCAGACCAGCTGCCTTCAGAAGAAAACATCCTGATCACACTGGTCGGCGGACAAAAGCTGCTCAGGGAACTGATGCACCAACGCGATGGCAGTCTGGTGGTCTTGCCCGTGCAGGGCGGTCAACCCGAGGCCATCGAAGTCAGCACCATCCAGCAGATTGATTCGGTGGTCTGCGTGGTGAGCCGCCGGTGGTGGCAGGCCGGCGACGGCTCTTCGCGCTAGCAGGCTGCCGGCTCAGCGTTGCTGCAAAGCCCAGCGCACGTGCTCGCCCACCAGTTCAAGGTCAATGCCTTCGGGTGGTCGGTCCAGCCATTGCCGCAAGGCTGTGCTGATGGCTTCATCACCCGTGGTGCGCCAGGCGTTGCCCAGCGCCACCGCGATGTTGCGTTGCCACTTGGCAAAGCCGATGCGGCGGATGGGGCTGCCCTCCATGGTCCGCAGGAATGTGGCTTCGTCCCAGGCCCACAGCTGGAGCAAGGTGGGCGCGTCGAACACGGCGCGGGCATCGAAATCGGGCACCTGGGCGCGCTGGGCGAACTTGTTCCAGGGACAGGTCAATTGGCAATCGTCGCAACCGTAGATGCGGTTGCCCATCAGGGCGCGCAACTCCAGCGGGATCGGGCCCCCGTGTTCGATCGTCAGGTAAGAAATGCAGCGGCGCGCGTCCACCTGCCGTTCGCCCACGATGGCCTGGGTCGGGCAGACGTCCATGCAGGATTGGCAAGCGCCACAATGCGCGGTCTCGGGCGGTGTCACTGGCAAAGCCAGGTCCACGTAGATCTCACCCAGGAAGAAGGTCGAGCCCGCATCGCGTGACAGCAGCAAGGTGTGTTTGCCACGCCAGCCAAGGCCGCTTCGGCTGGCCAGCTCCACCTCCATGACCGGGGCCGAATCGGTGAACACGCGGTGACCAAACGGCCCCAGGTGCGCGGCCAATTGGTCGGACAGGGTTTGCAGCCGCGCGCGCAAGACCTTGTGGTAATCACGGCCCCGCGCATAGACCGACACGGTGGCGTCCAGGGGCCGCGCCATCCGGTCCCATTCGATGGTCTGCCAGCCCTCAGGTGTGGCCTGCGGCAGGTAATCCATGCGCGCCGTGATGACCCGGACCGTGCCCGGCACCAGCTCTGCAGGACGTGCCCTTTTCAGGCCATGGGCGGCCATGTAGTGCATCTCACCGTGGAAACCACGCGCCAACCAGTCCAATAAACCAGCCTCGGCACTTGACAAGTCGACGTCCGCGACCCCAATCTGCGAAAATCCCAACTCCGAGGCCCAAACCCGCAAGCGTGTCAGCACTTCACCGAGGTCCAAACCCGATGATGAAGTGCTTTCCGACAAGCTTGGCCGCAGTTCCTGACGCATGTGACGATCCTAACAAGCCCCCTGCCCCATCCCTCCAGCCCATCGGCACCACACGGCGACTTTGTCTGGCTTGACGAAGACGCGTGCAGCGCCATGGCCCAGCAGTGGGCAGACATCTTGAAGCCGGCGCTGCAAAACGGAGAGTCCGCGATCATCGAGCTGCGGGGCACTTTGGGCGCGGGCAAAACCACCTTCACGCGCCACCTGCTGCGTGCCCTGGGCGTGGAAGGCCGCATCAAAAGCCCCAGCTACGCGGTGGTAGAACCCCACGAAGCGCCAGGCATGGCGATCTGGCATTTTGATTTTTACCGCTTCAACGATCCGCAGGAATGGGAAGACGCGGGGTTTCGCGACCTGTTCGCCAACGCGGGCCTCAAACTGGTTGAATGGCCGGACAAGGCGGCTGGCCTGTTGCCCGCGGCCGACTTGCTGCTGACCTTGACGCCCATCGACGAAGACCGCCGCCAGGTCCGCGTCGATGCCGGCACGGCGCAAGGCGCGCAATGGCTGTCACGATTGATTCAGGAGGGCGTGCCCCATGGATGACCTGAACCGACGCCAACTGCTGACACGCGGCGCCCAAGGCGCGCTGGTGCTGCTGCTCGGCCCGCTGGAGTTGGCGCATGGCGCCCAGCTCATGGCGGTGCGCGTGTGGCCTGCCTCTGACTACACCCGCGTCACGCTCGAGTCCGACACGCCATTGAAGGCCAAGCACTTTTTGGTGGTCAACCCGCTGCGCCTGGTGGTCGACATCGAGGGCCTGGAGCTGAACATGCAGCTGCGCGAGCTGGTCAGCAAGGTGCGCGCCGACGACCCGTACATCGCCAAGGTGCGCGCAGGTCAGTTCAAACCAAACATCGTGCGCCTGGTGTTTGACCTGAAGCAGGCGGCCAAGCCGCAGGTGTTCAGCCTGCAGCCGGTGGCCGCCTACCAGCACCGCCTGGTGTTTGATTTGTACTCGGTGGTCGAGGCCGATCCGCGCCTGGCCTTGCAATCCACCTCACAGCAGCAGGCGGCCAGCGCGGCCACTGCCGCCAGCCAGGCCGCTGAGCCGGCTTCGGCAGGCCATGGCGCCTCTGCGCCCATCAACCTGGCGGGCGTGGGCAAGACCCAGAGCAGCGCGTCCGAGCAGGCCGCCAACGCCGTCAACGACTCGCTGGGCGACTTCATTGGTGACCTGCGGCAACGCAGCACGGACAAGGCGGTGGTGCGCGCCACGCCGCCCAGCAAAAGCACTGACCGGGCAGCCGACAAGGCCTTGGCCGAGGCCGAGCGCCAGGCATCCGCCCCCGAGTTGGCCAGCCTCGATGCACGCAAGTCCACGCAGCGCCTGGTCATCATCGCGCTGGACGCGGGTCACGGCGGAGAAGATCCCGGTGCGGTCGGCCCCAGTGGCCTGTACGAAAAAGACGTGGTGCTGTCGATCGCCAAGCTGCTGCGCGCGCGCATCAATGCCCAACCCGGCATGCGCGCCATGCTCACGCGCGAGTCCGACTACTTCGTGCCCTTGAACGAACGGGTGACCAAGGCCCGGCGCGTGCAGGCCGATCTGTTCATGTCCATCCACGCCGATGCATTTTTGAACCCACAGGCCCGTGGCGCCTCGGTGTTCGCCTTGTCCGAGAACGGTGCTTCGAGTGCCGCCGCGCGCTGGATGGCCAAGAAAGAGAACTCGTCCGACATGGTGGGCGGTGTCAATATCAAGGCGAAGGATGCCAGCGTGATGCGCGCCTTGCTCGACATGTCCACCACCGCGCAGATCAAGGACAGCCTGAAGCTGGGCAGCGTGATCCTGGGCAACCTGGGCAAGATCGGGCGGCTGCACAAAGGCAAAGTCGAACAAGCCGGCTTTGCCGTGCTGAAGGCGCCCGACATACCCTCGGTGCTGGTGGAAACCGGCTTCATCTCCAACCCGGAAGAAGAGGCCAAGCTGCGTGACGAGGACTACCAGGCCAAGATGGCCGATGCCTTGTTGGCCGGCATCCAGCGCTACTTCGCCAAGAACCCGCCGATGGCGCGCAACCGGGCCCTGTGACGTTTCTTCAATCGTGCTTGCGCTCGCGTTCGCGCTGGCGCAGCACATCGATCAACACGTTGAAGGTGCGCGCCAGGTGGCCGATTTCATCTTGGGTCTTGACCGTGAGGTTGGCCGCTTCGTAATCGCCGTTCTTCAAGGCATGGGCGGCGCGCGTCAAGGCACGGATGGGTTGCACGATGGTGCGGGCAAACATCAGAGCCAAGGCCGTGAACAACAAACCCACCAGGCCCACGCTCCACAGCAATTGTGTGAACAGGCGGGTGAGCGGCGCCTCGAACAGCGCTTGTGATTCGCCCACCCCCACCACCCAGTTGTGGCCTTTGACAGGGGCGTAACCCGCGATCTCCTGGCTGTTCGAGATGGTGGAGTGGTAGTTGACGTGACCCAGCTCATGCGCGCCCACCATCACCTTGGCCAGCTCAGGCATGTTCAGGCTGTCGATGCGGTCGCGGGCAAAGCGCTGGTCGGCGCGGATCTCCGCCGCCTTGGCCGGGGGCAAGGTGTCCAGGCTGCTGTACAACAGGGTGGCGTTGGGGTGGTAAAGCAGGATGCCATCGCCATCGACGAGGAAAGGCTCGCGCACCGAGTCTTCTTGCGCTTCGTTGAGGATCGAGACCACCGAGGTGGCTTTGAGGCGCAACACCACGGCGCCAATCACCCGGCGGCTTTCGTCAAACACCGGATAGGCGAAGAACATGCCGGCGGTGCCCGTCACCGCGCCCACCACGATGCCCGTGATGTGAGGCTGCCCCGTCATGGCCGCCTTGAAGTACTCGCGGAACTTGAAGTTCTTGCCCATGACCGTGGGATCGCTGGACACCACGGCGGTGCCGCCGGTGTCCATCACCATGATCAGGTGGATGTCGGGGTTGGAGCGGACCAGCGCATCCACCTTGGCTTTGATGGCGGGCTTGCGGGCGTCCTGCGGGTGGGCCAGGAAGTCGATGAACTCGGCGTCGTTGCCCATGGCGCGCGCTTGGTTCTGGCTGTCGGTGATCAACTGCGACAGGCGGCCGGCCGTGCTGCGGGCCAATTGCTCCAGGTTCTGCAACTCGCTGCTGGACACCGTGGCCAAGCTGGCGTGCAGGTTGTAGTAAGCCGTGATCATCATGGGCATGAGCGCGGTCAGCACCATGGCCAAGGTCATCTTCAAAGCCAGGGGCCAGGACGACGGCGATGCCACGCCGCGCAAGTACACGCCCAGCCGTGCTTTCAAAAGCCGGGGTGACTTCTTGATCAAGGCCCAGCCGGGCAGCTCCAGGTGGGATGCGCCATCACCGGCGCGCAAGGCCTCTTGCAAGCCCATGCTGGCCGCGTGGGCCGCGAACAGTGCGCGGCGCCAGGTCTGGATGTCTTGTGGCCGCTGGGTCGGGTCCATCTGCAGCGCCCAGTCGATGGCGCCCAGGAACTGCGGGCTGAAACGGCCCTCGCCGGCTTGAACGGCCGGCACCAGGGGATCTTGCGGCGCCATCTGGCGGTCCATGGCATCGGGCGGCTTCTTGCCAGTGACCAACCAATACAGCGTGGCGCCGAAGGCGTAGATGTCGGTCCAGGCGCCCTGGTGGCCATCTTCGTATTGCTCGATGGGCGCGTAGCCGGGGGTGACGGCGATGTCGGCCTGGTCGGAGGCGCCCACGGCCTGCCGGGCCGAGCCAAAATCCAGCAGCACCAGCGAACCATCGGACTTGCGCACCTGGATGTTGTCGGGCTTGATATCGCGGTGCAGGAAGCCCGCGGCGTGCACCACCGACAGGCCGTCCAGCAAAGGCTGCAACAGCAGGGACAAGGCTTTCTCGCCCTTGTTGGCATGCAAGGGCCACCAGGCCTTGAGCGGGCTGCCGCGCTCGTATTCCAGCACCATGTAGGCGGTCTGGTGGGCCTCGAAGAAGCGGGCCACGCGCACGATGTTGGGGTGGCGGAAGGTCGCCAGGGTGCGGCCCTCGATCAGGAAGCTGTCCAGCCCGTTCCGGTAGCGTTCGCGGTGGCGCGTGGAGTGCGCCGACACCGTCTTGCCCGAGGTGCGAAAGGCGATTTCTTCGGGCAGGTATTCCTTGATGGCCACGCGCGAGTTGAGGTTGACGTCGGTGGCCAGGTAGGTGATGCCGAAGCCACCCTGGCCCAGCACGCGGTCGATGCGGTACTCGTGCAGGCGAAAGCCGGCGGGCAAGGCCAGGGCAGTACTCCCGGTCTGCGCGGGGCGTGGTGGGGCGGGTGCTTGGGCTTGAACCGCTGGCGCGGTGTTGCCCTTGGGCCAATGCGGATCGATGCGGGTCTGGTCGTCGTCCTGCGGGCAGGCTGGCGCCACCACCGTTTTGTCGGGGTCGTCCAGTTCGCTGTCCGCCGTGTTCATGCCGTGTCGTGCTCCAGGTCGCCAGGCAGGCAGTGTCCCTCAGTTCGTGCGCGTGCATCCGCACCACCGTTGTTGCATCTGCGATTCAGCAGCAAAGATGCACACGAAACCTGATCCCCGACAATGGCCCATGCCCATCACTTTTGCATTGCTCGCGTGCGCCATCGCTTCGGCATGGTGGCCCAAGGCATTTCCTGGCAGCAAGGGATTGCTGCTTGCGCCCTGGATGATCTTGTTCGCGGCCGCCATGGTGGCAGGTTGCTTTGCTGGGGTGTTGACCGCCACTGGCGTCGTGGCACTCCTTGTGATGGCGGGCATCTGCTTGAAGGCCGCGAGCCTGGAGACGCGCCAGCAGCAAGCGGGGGCATGGACTTGGGCTGCAGGAGGGTTCGGCTTGGCCTTGGCAGTGCATGTGCTGCCCGGCTTTCACAACCCCTTGCTGGTCAACGCCGTGCGCACGACTCCGGATGCGGTGCCATTCACGCTGTACGCCAATTTCGACAAGGGCAGCGTCGGCCTGTTGCTACTGGCCTGCTTGGCGCCCCGCCTGGCCTCCTGGCAAGATGCGCGCGCTGCCGTGGCGCCGACGCTGGTCGCCGCTGTGGCCACGGCGACTGCGGCGATTGGTGCGGCTTGGCTGGCGGGCCAGGTGCGCGTCGAACCCAAGCTGGGCACCTCACTGCCGTCGTTTGCGCCGACGTTCCTGTTCGTCAACTTGTTCTTCACCTGCGTGGCTGAAGAGGCGTTCTTTCGTGGGCTGATTCAGGAGCAGCTGACGCGCGCCCTGGCGCACAGACCGGGGCTGATTTTCTTGCCCATCCTCGTGTCTGCCACCTTGTTCGGACTGGCGCATCTGGGGGGCGGGCCGCTTTACATGGCGTTTGCCACACTCGCCGGGCTGGGTTACGCAGGGGTGTACGCCAAGACCCGTCGCGTGGAGGCTGCGGTGGTGACGCACTTTGTGGTCAATGCGACGCACTTCATTTTCTTTACTTATCCTGCTTTGGGCAGATGACAGCGCTTGGGAGGGGTGACTGGTCGGGATCGACTCATTGCTGTCACGAGGCAACCTGCGGGCACAGACCGCTGTGCAGCGAGGCTGTGTGAAAACTCGCTGATTCGCGGGAACCTGGCCCATGGTTTGCGTGCACAAGACCCACGTGGAGGTCATGTATGCCCAGATTCATCGAGGGACAAGACAGGCACCAAGTTACCTTGCTGCCTGAGTGTCTGGACGACTTCATTGCAGAAGACAACACGGTGCGAATCGTAGATGTCTTCATCGGTGAGTTGGACCTGGTGGCCCAGGGCTTCGACGGCGCAAGCCCGGCGGCAACTGGGCGGCCCTCTTATCACCCGTCCGTGATGTTGAAGCTGTACCTGTATGGCTATCTGAACCGTATCCAGTCCAGTCGCCGCCTGGAGCGTGAATGCCAGCGCAACGTAGAGTTGATGTGGCTGATCGGCAGGCTGGCCCCCGACTTCAAGACCATTGCTGACTTCCGCCGCGAAAACGGCAAAGGCATTCGCAACGTCTGCCGCCGCTTCGTGATGCTGTGCCGTGAGTTGAAGCTGTTCACCGAAGCCGTCGTCGCCATCGACGGCAGCAAGTTCAAGGCCGTCAACAACCGCGAGCGCAACTACACGCCCGGCAAGATTGAGCGTCGCGAGCGGGAGTTGGAAGAGAGCATCCAGCGCTATCTCGAGGCTCTGGACACGGCAGATCGAACTCAGCCAATTGAAGTGCAGGCCAAAACCGAGCGGCTGCAGGGCAAGATCCAGAAAATGCGCCAGCGTCTGCAGGACCTACAGACAGTGAAGGCTCAGCTGGAGACCTTGCCAGATCGGCAGCTATCCCAGACGGATCCCGATGCGAGGGCCATGACCACGTATAGCGCTAAGGGCACCGCGCTGGTGGGCTACAACGTGCAGGCAGCCGTCGATACAAAGAACCACCTGATCGTTGCTCACGAAGTGACGAACAACGGGAACGATCGGGCGCAGCTGAGCGTCATGGCTTTGGCCGCACGGGAAGCGATGGGCAAACGCAAGATGAAAGCCATAGCTGATCGCGGCTACTACAGCGGCCCGGGGCTGAAGGCTTGCGAGGATGCTGGTGTTGCGGCGCTTGTGCCTAAGCCCATGACATCCAATGCCAGAGCAGAGGGCCGATTCGACAAAACAGACTTCGTCTATATCGCGCATGCCGACGAGTACCAATGCCCTGCAGGGGCGCGAGCAATACACCGCTTCAGCCGTGAAGAGGATAGGCTGCAGATCCACATTTACTGGTCCAGTGCCTGCCCTGCGTGCCCAATGAAGGCGCAGTGCACGACGAGTCAGTACCGGCGTATCCGACGCTGGGAGCACGAAAGCGTGATGGACTCGGTGCAGCAGCGGTTGGACCAAATGCCAAACGCCATGACCGTACGCAAGCGCACCGTCGAACACGTATTCGGCACACTAAAGCACTGGATGGGCTGGACCCATTTCCTGATGCGAGGGAGGCAGCACGTTGAGACAGAGATGAACCTCAGCGTGCTCGCGTACAACTTCAAGCGCGTTCTCTGCATTCTTGGCTTCGAGCGGACCAAGAAGGCGATGAGACTGCTCGGGGCGTAAGCCCATGTCGTGCTCTCACAGCGCCCGCCGTCTTTAAGACGGCCGCCATACGTTCCAGGGAGGCACGCTAGACCCTGTGTGGTCGTGGTTGGGATCGCGATTGGGTGAATCCAGGATCCGGGGTCGTGCGCGCCAAGTGCTAGATGCGTTATCACACAGCCTCCAGCGGTTGCTGCCGGTGGTGACCACACGCCGTACTCACGGTGTCAAACACATTGCGGTCATGGGGACGCCGAATCAGCATTGACGGGGATGACCTGTGCCGAAGGTGCAGCGACATCGTCGCTATCGGCCCTCAGACAGCGCCGCCTCGGCCTGTCCAATGACAGCGCTGTCAAAGCGCCTAACTCACGCACCCGACCCATGCCCATCCGCCTTGAGCCAATTGTGGCCACTGTTGCAGCCTTGGCCAGACCACTCAGTCACGCCCGGGTCATCAGCGATGCCAAGTTTTTTTCGCGCCAAGTCGAGTCGATTTAAAGCATTCCCTGAGAAAAGACGACTAAAAATCAATGTCGATTTATGATCGACTATCTGTTACAGTGTCTCCGTCCGACCGGTTTGCGGCAACCATCCCTTGGCTGTGCCGCGCCCACCCCATTCACGCCTTCATCACTAGACGGAGCCATCACATGGCAACACCTTCCAGCCCAAGCAGCGGCGCCGCGAAACCAATACCGCAGTACATCGCGCATTGGGTGTGCAAGACCGCCAGGCGCGAGGAGATGATCGCCTGGTACCAGCAAGCGTTTGATGCGGAGGTCGTCCACATCGACAAGACCATCGCCTTCCTGACCTGGGACGGCGAGAGCCATCGGCTCGCGTTAGTCAAGTTGCCGTCATGGCTGCGATTTCTCTTTCCCTTTTCAAAGCTGCGCCGCAAGATCTATGGCTTTGACCACATCGCGCTGGGCTTTCGTTCACTGGAAGACTTGCTCGGCACCTATGTGCGCATGCGTGATCGCGGCATCCAGCCGGTCTGGTGCATCAACCACGGCCTGACGACGTCCATCTACTACGAAGATCCGGATGGCATCAGGCTGGAGTTCCAAGTCGAAAACTTCGACACCCCCGAGGAAACGAAGCGCTATTTCAGCAGCGAAGCCTTCGCCAAGAACCCCATCGGCGTGAACTTCGATCCCGAGTACCTGCTTGAGCAATTCCGCGCCGGCGTCCCGGTCAAGGAACTCGTGCGGCAAGGTGCGGGCACGCCGCCGGGCCAGAAGCAAGTGGGCAACATGAAGGCCATCAACTGGAGGACGCTGTGATGACAACTCAACACACCGCGCGAGTGGTCATCGTTGGCGCAGGTGCCACCGGCTGCACCCTCGCCCTCCTGTTGGCCGGCTACGGCATCCGAAGCATCCTGCTTGAGCGACGCAAGGTGGCCATGCCGCATCCTGCAGCGCACGTCATCAATGGTCGCAGCTTTGAGATCTGGTCGGGCTATTCCCATGACATGGCCCAAGACCTCTTGGCGCTGTGCCCGCCCATCGAAGACATCGGCGAGATACGCTGGTGCACCAGCTTGGCCGAGCCATCGCTTGGCGGCTTGAACGTCCTGGGTGACAAGCAGAGGGTCGACGAGGTCTTGACGCACTGCCACTATCACATCGCCCACATCGGCCAGCATCAACTCATGCCCGCCCTGTGGACTTGGGTGGAGAAAGAGCCGCTCATCTCTTTTGTCAAGGGTGCAAATGTTCGCGAGTTCAAATCGAACAGCGCTGGCGTGACGGTGAAGGTGGACCATCAGGATGGCAGCGCATCCACGCTGGAAGCCGACTGGCTGGTCGGCGCGGATGGTGCCAACAGCGCCGTCCGGGAAGCCCTTGGCATCGAGTTGAAAGGGCCTGTCCTGGCACACATGGCCAGCGTGTTCTTCCGGGCCAATCTGGACGCGATCCTGCCCAAGCCTTACCCGCTGTTGACCTGGCTCTACAACCCCGACTTCTGCGGTGTGTTGATCAAACATGCCGATGACCACTACATCCTGATGGGGCCGTTCGTGTGCCGAGACCAGCAAATGGTCCGCGATCCGCAAGCCTACTGGTCACGCATCATTCCCACGGTCATCGGTGAGCAGACGCCCTTTGAGATCAAGACGCAAGGCAACTGGAGCATGACCGCCCAGCAGGCGAGTCGCTATCGCGATGGTCGAGCCTTGCTCGCGGGTGACGCCGCGCACCGGTTTCCACACACGGGCGGCTTTGGCCTCAATGGCGGGGTACAGGACGCCCAGAACATCGCATGGAAGCTGGCCGCCGTGCTTGAAGGCCGTGCGCGCGACACCCTGCTGGACACGTATGAAGTCGAGCGAAAGGCGGTCATCCAGCTTTTCTTGGAGCAAAGCGTCGGCAACCACTTCAAGCTTGACGAAGTGACCACGCACCTCAACATCACCAACCGGAGCTTGATGGGGGTCACCCGGGCTTTTGAATCTGCGCCCCTCAAATGGTTGCCAAGGCGATTCAAGGGAGCTTTGGCCGATGGGATGATGAAGCTGGCATTCAGCAAGACCAAGCTGCTCAGCCGAAAGACCAAACAGGCCGACAAGCTGCGCAAAAAGATCGCCGATGCGATCCCGGGTCAGATCGAGCACTTCGTGTCGACGGGGCTGGAGTTTGGCTACGCCTACAAGGCCGGCTTGGTGATCCCAGAAGGGTCGCAGCAGCCCAAGATGGGCGCCGGCGTGGTGGACTACAAGCCCACGACATGGCCTGGCGCGCGCCTGCCCCATGTCCCTGTGCTGCATGAAGGGCAGACCAAGCCGCTGATCGATCTGGTGGACAAGCGCAAGTTCACCCTGATCGTGCACGATGCCGATGCCTGGTCACAGGCCTTGAGCCAGTCAACAGACCAGGCACGCCATCACCTGAACCTCGTGCTGGCCCAATCCAGCCTGGCTGCTGACCCGCAATGGCCGGTCCGTCAACTGGAGGTCGGGCAGCACGGTGCGGTCCTTGTCCGCCCAGATGGACATGTCGCCTGGAGAACCCACAAGCCTGCCGCGTCATCCATCGCAGCATTGGACATGGCCATGGCCAGTTTGACGACATGCTTTTTGACAGATGGTCGTCCTGAGGCCAGTCAATCTCAGCAGCAACCCGCACGCAGAACAGCCTGAACGCGCCCCCGTGCGCCCCTCGTCGCGTTTGCCCATTCGGGCAGGCGCGCCTTCCCGGTCACTTCAAGAGTCTTCTCCACCATGGCCGTACAAGTCATCAGATACCAACTCTCTGGCAGCCAGGCATCACACCAGCCTCAATGGGGCGTCGTCTTTGGCGACAAGGTCGCGCCCCTGGCCGGTTCCTTTGCGACGACAGGCGATTTCGTCCAGCACGGCCTGCAAGCGGCCAGGGCCGCCACCGAGCGTGAGGCCACCCTGGCGCTGTCGGGCCTGACCGTGCTCTCGCCGGTGACGACCAATCAGCAGTTCGTGTGCCAAGGCATCAACTACCCGAGCCACATCCGCGAATCGGGCCTGGACCCCGACAACCTGCCCTTCAACTGCATCTTCACCAAGGCCTCCTCATGCATTTCGGGCCCGTTCGATGACGTGATCCGGCCGCGCCATGTGAAGCTGCTGGACTACGAGATCGAGCTGGGCCTGGTCTTGAAGCGTGACCTGCTGAGCGAGGAGAACGTGCCGGCCGACAAGCTGCATGACTACCTGGCGGGCGTCACCATCGTGAACGATGTGTCGGCGCGCGATGTGCAACTGCCGCAAGGGCAGTTCTACAAGGGCAAGAGCTACCGTACCTTTGGCCCCGTTGGCCCTTACCTGCTGCTGCTTGAACCGGCGGAATGGCGGCAGGTCTCCGCCTTGCAGATGACGCTGGAAGTCAATGGCCAGGTCAGGCAGCAGGATGTGTGCGGCAGTATGGTCAACAAGCCCCACACCACGCTCACTGAGCTGTCAGGCCTGCAGAACCTGTATGCGGGTGACCTGATCGCCACGGGCACGCCTGCGGGTTGTGCGGCGCAATCGCCCGGCAAACTGGCGATGCTGGCGGCCAAGGTGCTGCTGAGCGACGCGCAGAAGTGGCGCATCTTCATCAAGGGTGGCGTGAAGAACCCCGACTACCTGCAGCCCAACGACCTCATGACCCTGTCCATCCGCACCAAAGATGGCGCGCTGGACCTGGGCACCCAAAGAACCCGGGTCGTCGCTCAAGCATGAGGCAGAGGCAGCGCCGTCTTGTAGCGCACCTGCTTGAGCGCGAAGCTTGAACGGATCTTTTCGATCTGGGGCATGGGCGACAGCTGCTCGATGATGAAGCGCTCCAGCGTCGGCATGTCGGGCACCGCGACGCGGAGCAGGTAGTCCTCATCGCCGGTCATGAGGTAGCACTCCATGACCTCTTCACGCAGGCAGATCTCGCGCTCGAACCGCTCCAGCGCGGCGCGTGTCTGCTGCTTGAGGCTGATCGAGATGAACACGTTGAGGTGCAGGCCCAGCGCCTGCGGGTCGAGCAAGGCGACGTAGTGCCGGATCAGCCCCGAGGCCTCCATGGCTTTCACGCGCGCGAGGCAGGGTGACGGCGACAAGTGGACGCGACGAGCCAACTCGACGTTGGACAGGCTGCTGTCCTGTTGAAGCTCGCTCAATATTCTGAGATCGACGGCATCCATGTTTATTTCTGCTTAAAGATGATTTATTTGCAGCATTTTGTGCTGCCATTTCGGGTGTTTGTCAAGCAATTCAGCACCATCTGTTTTGCCCTTTTTTCTACAGTCTCTAGCTCAAGAGGAGACACCCATGAGCAACCTGTCCGACCAGAAAGCATGTTCACAAGCCGTGGACATCGACCCCGTTGAAACCGAAGAATGGCTGGCTGCACTGCAGTCGCTGCTTGCGCATGGCGGCCCCGAGCGCGTGCGCGCCATCCTGGATCAACTGACCCTTCAGGCGCGTGAGCCGGCCATCGGCTGGCAGCCCGTGCGCGGCACGCCCTACGTCAACACCATCACGGTGGACAAGCAGCCGAGCTTCCCGGGCGACCTCGCCATCGAAGAGCGCCTGGCATCGCTGATGCGGTGGAACGCACTGGCCATGGTGGTCCGGGCCAACAAGGCCTATGGCGAACTGGGCGGACACATCGCCAGCTATGCCAGCGCGGCTGACCTGTTCGAGGTGGGCTTCAACCACTTCTTCCGTGCCAACGAGCAGCCCGGCACGGGCGACCTGGTCTTCTACCAACCCCACTCCGCACCCGGCATCTATGCGCGGGCGTTTCTGGAAGGGCGCCTGGACGAAGCTTCTCTGGCCCACTACCGCCAAGAGATAACCGCAGCGGCCCAAGGCGTGCAAGGCCTGTGCAGCTACCCCCACCCCTGGTTGATGCCCGCGTTCTGGCAGTTCCCGACAGGCTCGATGGGCCTGGGGCCGATCAGCGCCATTTACCAGGCCCGGTTCATGCGCTACCTCGCGCACCGCGGCCTGATGCAAAGCAGCCAACGCAAAGTCTGGGGCGTCTTTGGCGACGGCGAGATGGACGAGCCAGAAAGCATGAGCGCGCTGACCCTGGCCGCCCGCGAAAAGCTCGACAACCTGATCTGGGTGGTCAATTGCAACCTGCAGCGCCTCGACGGCCCCGTGCGGGGCAATGGCCGCATCATCGATGAGCTGGAGGCGCTCTTTGAAGGCGCGGGCTGGCGCGTCATCAAGCTGGTGTGGGGCTCGGATTGGGATGGCCTGTTCGCACGCGACAAGGAAGGCGCCTTGGCCAAGGCCTTTGCGCAGACCGTTGATGGGCAGTTCCAGACCTTTGCCGCCAAGGACGGCCGCTACAACCGCGAACACTTCTTCGGCCAGAACCCGCAGCTTGCGGCCTTGGCCCAGGGCTTGACGGATGAGCAGATTGACCGCCTCAAGCGCGGTGGGCACGACCTGATCAAGATCCACGCGGCCTTCCAAGCCGCCATGCAAACCACGGGGCGGCCCTGCGTGGTGCTCGCGCAGACCAAGAAGGGCTACGGCATGGGCGATGCCGGCCAGGGCCGCATGACCACGCACCAGCAAAAGAAGCTGGAGACACAAGACCTCATCGCGTTCCGCAACCGCTTCAACTTGCCATTGAGCGACGAGCAGGCCGCCAACATCGCGTTCTACAAACCCGCCGAAGACAGCCCCGAGATGCGCTACCTGCATGCGCGCCGGCAAGCCCTTGGGGGCCACATGCCCCAGCGCCATGTGCACGCGCCCGTGATCGCCACGCCGCCCTTGAGCCAGTACGGCGATTTTGCGGTTCAAGCCGACGGCAAAGACATGAGCACCACGATGGCCTTCGTGCGCATGCTCGGCAACCTGCTCAAGGACAAGGAGCTCGGGCCGCGCATCGTGCCCATCGTCGCGGACGAGGCGCGCACCTTCGGCATGGCCAACCTCTTCAAACAGGTGGGCATCTACTCCTGCAATGGCCAGAACTACGAGCCCGAAGACATCGGCTCGCTGATGAGCTACCGCGAGGCCACCAACGGCCAGATCCTCGAAGAAGGCATCAACGAGGCCGGCGCCCTGAGCAGCTGGACTGCTGCCGCGACCAGCTATTCGGTGCACGGCCAGCCCATGCTGCCCTTCTACATCTACTACTCGATGTTCGGCTTCCAGCGTGTCGGCGACCTGGTCTGGGCGGCGGCGGACCAACGTTCGCGCGGCTTCCTGA
This sequence comes from Aquabacterium sp. CECT 9606, assembly GCF_918741295.1. Classification (GTDB taxonomy): domain Bacteria; phylum Pseudomonadota; class Gammaproteobacteria; order Burkholderiales; family Burkholderiaceae_C; genus Aquabacterium. The sequence continues at coordinate 1,406,957 of NZ_CAKKNB010000001.1, read as the reverse complement.
TCGGCGCCACGGCGGGCCGCACCACGCTGGGCGGTGAAGGGCTGCAGCACCAGGATGGCAGCAGCCTGGTGCAGGCCGCCATGGTGCCCAACTGCCGGGCCTATGACCCTTGCTTCGCGGGCGAGCTGGCGGTCATCCTGGACCACGGCATGCGCGAGATGCTGGAACAACAGCGTGATGTTTTCTACTACATCACCGTGATGAACGAGAACTACAGCCAGCCCACGCTGCCCAAGGCGGCGGAGGGTGATGTGATCAAGGGGATGTACAAGTTCAGTGCGCACAAGGTGGGCACGGGCCGCCCGGTGGTTCGCTTGGTCGGCTCCGGCACCATCTTGCGCGAGGTGATCGAAGCGGCCGAACTGCTGACCCAGGACTGGCAAATCGACTCGGAAATCTGGAGCGCCACCAGCTTCAGCGAACTGGCCCGCGATGCCCGGGAAGTGGAGCGCTGGAACCGACTCAATCCAGGCGACGCACCGCGCGCAAGCCATGTGGCGGCCTGCCTTGGTGGCAGTGCGCCGGTCGTGGCGGCCACGGACTACGTTCGCGCCTGGCCGGAGCTGATCGCCCCACACGTTGACGCTCCCGTCGTGGCCTTGGGCACCGATGGATTCGGGCGCAGCGACACGCGTGCGGCCTTGCGGCAGTTCTTCGAGGTGGACCGGCATCAGGTGGTGCTGGCCGCGCTGACGGCGCTTCGCCAACAAGGTGCGCTGGATGCGTCCGTCTGCGCGCAAGCCATCGCGCGCTACCAGATCGACGCCTCACGTCCTTCGTCGTGGTCGTGCTGACCGATACGCCATCTCCACAAAAAGCCATGACTGAAACCATCGAACTGCAGGTCCCCGACATTGGGGACTACCGCGACGTCAGCGTCATTGAACTGCTGGTCAAGCCCGGGGACCGCATCCAAAAGGATCAGAGCCTGCTCACGGTCGAGAGCGACAAGGCGGCCATGGAGATCCCGGCCTCGCACGGCGGGGTGCTCAAGCAGCTGCTCGTCAAACTGGGCGACAAGGTCTCCAAGGATTCCCTCATCGCGGTGGTGGAGCTTCAGGCCGAGGCGCCATCGGCCCCCCCCGCATCCATTCCACCCGTGGTGGTCGCCGAGCAAGCGGCCAGCGCCTTGCCTCCCCCTGCGCAAGAGGAGAAGCCCAGCGCAGCGTCTGTTCAAGGCACAGACGCTCAACATCGGCCCCACGCTTCCCCCTCCATCCGTCAACTGGCCCGAGAGCTGAACGTCGGCCTGGCCGATGTGCGCGGCACGGGCCTCAAAGGGCGGATCACCCGTGAAGACGTCATCGGCTTTGTCAAACAAGTCATGGCTGGCGAGACCCTGACCAGCGCGCAACGCGCCCATCCAAGCATGGGCGCTGCGGGCAACCCGGGCCCCTTGGCTGGGCTCTTGCCCTGGCCCCAGATCGACTTCGAAAAGTTCGGCCCGATCGAACGCAAGGCACGCTCTCGCATCAAAAAAATCTCTGGCGCCAACCTGCATCGCAACTGGGTGCTGATTCCCCATGTCACCAACCATGAGGAAGCCGACATCACCGAGCTGGAAGCCCTGCGTGTGCAACTCAACAAGGAGCACAGCGCCTCGGGCCTCAAGGTCACGTTGCTGGCCTTCCTGATCAAGGCTGCAGCAGCGGCCTTGAAGCGCTTCCCCGAGTTCAACGCCAGCCTGGATGGCGAACAGCTGATCCTCAAGCACTACATCCACATCGGCTTCGCGGCCGACACACCCAACGGCCTGGTGGTGCCGGTGATCAAGGACGTCGACAAGAAGGGCATCTTGGAGATCAGCCGCGAAATGGGCGAGCTGGCGGCCAAGGCACGCGAAGGCAAGTTGGCGCCAGCGGACATGAGCGGCGGCTGCTTCAGCATCAGCTCGCTGGGTGGCATCGGTGGCACGGGCTTCACGCCCATCATCAATGCGCCGGAGGTGGCCATCATGGGTGTGTGCCGCAGCCAGATGAAGCCGGTGTGGGATGGCACGCAGTTCTTGCCCAGGTTGATGTTGCCGCTGTCCTTGTCGTGGGATCACCGCGTGATCGATGGCGCGGCGGCTGGTCGCTTCAACGCGCACTTCGCAGCCTTGTTGGCGGACTTCCGCCGCATCGCATTGTGAGCGGGGGCTACATGGAGAGCCGATACGAAGGCCCGGTTGACTTGTCCTGCGATGTGGCCGTGCTCGGCGGCGGCCCGGGTGGCTACTCAGCTGCGTTCAGGGCGGCCGACCTGGGGCTCAAGGTCGCGATCATCGAGCGCTTTGGCACCTTGGGCGGCGTGTGCCTATACGTCGGCTGCATCCCATCGAAGGCGCTGCTGCACGTCGCGTCCGTCATGGGCGAGGTGAAGCACCTGGCCCGCGCGGGCATCGCCTACGGCGCACCCACGATCGACCTGGATGCGCTGAGGCAGCACAAAACCCAGGTCGTGGGCAAGCTGACCGGTGGCTTGAGCAAGATGGCACAGGCCCGCAAAGTCCAATCCTTGCGGGGCGTGGGCGAGTTTCTGGACCCCTTCCACCTCAGGATCAACGAAACCACCGGCGATGGGCAAGAGCGGACAGGCCGCAGCCAGGTGTTGCGGTTCAAGTACGCCATCGTGGCTGCTGGCTCCCAAGCCGTCAGGCTGCCCTTCCTGCCGGTGGATGAACGCATCGTGGACTCGACCGGTGCCCTCAAGCTGCCCTTTGTGCCCCAGCGCATGCTGGTCATTGGCGGGGGCATCATCGGCCTGGAGATGGCCACGGTGTACGCCAGCCTGGGCGCACGCATCGACGTGGTGGAGGCCTCCGACGGGCTCATGCCCGGCGCCGACCGGGATCTGGTGGGGGTTTGGCAGAAGATGAATGCCCCCAGGTTTGAGCACATCAAGGTGAGCACCCGGACGGTCGGCGCACAGGCCACGGACCAGGGGATTCTGGTCACGTTGGCGGCCAGCGATGGCGCGCTGTCAGAGCAACTGTATGACCTGGTGCTGTGCGCCGTGGGCCGCACACCCAACACAAGCGGCCTGGGCCTGGACCGGTGTGGGCTGACGCCCGATGAACGGGGCTTCATCCCGGTGGACGCCCAGCTTCGCACCCAAGCTGCCCACCTCTTTGCCATTGGCGATGTGGTGGGGCAACCCATGCTCGCGCACAAGGCCGTGCACGAGGGGCATGTGGCCGCCGAGGTCATCGCGGGCGAACTGCTCGATGTGGCCCACCTTGCCCGATCCCGCTTCGATGCCCGGGTCATCCCCAGCGTGGCCTACACCGATCCGGAAATCGCCTGGGTTGGCATCACCGAAGCGCAAGCACGATCGCAGGGCATGGCCGTGAAGAAGGGGGTGTTTCCTTGGTCTGCATCAGGCCGCGCGATCGCCAATGGGCGCGATGAGGGGTTCACCAAACTGCTCTTTGAAGTCGCGCCAGATGGCAACTGCGGCCGCATCCTGGGCAGTGGCATCGTGGGCCAGCACGCAGGCGACCTCATCGGCGAAGTGGCCTTGGCCATCGAGATGGGGGCCGATGCCGTCGACATCGGCAAAACGATTCATCCTCATCCCACGCTCGGCGAAAGCATTGGCCTTGGCGCCGAAGCCGCGCAAGGCAAGTGCACGGATTTGCCACCCACGGGAGTCTCTAGGAGGTAAGCGGTCATGTGGATGCCCCAGAGGGATGGACCTGCCACACCTCTTGGTCTGAACCCAATACCGCTCTCTGGCCTCTTGACTCACCCAGCCCGGAATTTTCCGCATGACTGCATCTGCCACCAAGCCCATTCGCGGCCTTCAGGACATCGAAGCCCTGGAGTCGAGCATGCCCGACCTCATGGCCGGACAGCACAGCACCTACGCTTTGTTGTCCGAAGTGCCCATGGTCTACGTGCAGTTACGCCCGGGCAGTCAGGCCACGGTCGATGAATTGATGACGCATGCCAAGTCAACCATCGCAGAGCGTGCAGCGCACCCCAAGCTGGTTCGCGTCGTCGATGTCCTGCCCACCACGGTGATCGGCAAGATCTTCAAGCCCACGCTGATCCAGCGCGAGGTGGAGTCCGTTTTCATGGACGAGGCGAGCGCCCTCGGTGTGCAAGTGGTGAGCGCCAAGGCCAGCCAGGATGCCAAGCTGGGCTTGGTCTTGCGTTGGCAGGCCAGGGGCGATGTGACTGCGCTCAAGGCGCGACTGGATGGATTCATTTTCCGCCACGAGCAGTTGCCAACGTGAGTCAGCCAATCGGCGCGACGGTGGTCAGCCTAGGGCACAGAACACCCGAGTGCCCGATCAGAGGCCAGGCGGACTTGGAGCCGCGTCGCTTGGTGTCTGCCCGGACTCCCGGTCAACAAAGAAGCGCGCGAAGCCAGGGATGGGTGGCAGGGGCTTGCGGGCCAACTGCAGCGACTCCTTGGCCGGGACGCCCAGGATGCGCAGCACCAGCGCGGCCGAACGCTTCGTCATGTCCAAATCACCATGCCCCTTGGCGGCATCACTCCCCTGCTGCAAGCCGAGATTGCCCAGGACCGTTGCCAACACATCGCTCTCCATGCGGAGCATCGCGTCAAGCGTTCCAGCGATGGCCACGACGCTCATCGGAACGTCTTCCACCTCAAAGCGCTTGCTGGCCAGCCCCTCCAGCACGTCGCGCAAGAAGAACTTGCCCAGACCACGGGCCGCCGATGCCGGACTCATGAGGGAGGTGGACAGGAACTTGCCCCACAGCACATCCGCGCGCGCCTGAAGCAGCGTGTATTGGATGCCCGCGCTCAAACGTTCGGCGGGATCGGTCAGATGACGGGTGGCGGCGTCGACGACGCTGCCGGAAGACGCCAGCACCTCTTCGACCAAGGCGTCGTAGATCGACTCCTTCGATGCGAAGTAAGTGTAGAAGGTGCCGAAGCCCACATCGGCTGCCGACGTGATCTCTTGAATCGACACATCGGGCAACCCCTTCGTGGCCATCAAGGCGTAGGCCGACTCCATCAGTCGCAGGCGGGTGGCCTGCTTGCGCTTCTCCAAGCGTGGGCGTTTGGCTGCAGTCACTGTTCCTCCAAGGTGGGTCCATTCTACCACCGAGACCAAGGGTAAACGATTTTTAATCAATGTCGATTACTAATCGACATTTAGGTATACTGACGCAAGATCGCGTTGCCGACAGCCCAGCGCACCTGCGTCTTGAAAAATGCAACCCTCGTTGCTCTGTGCTTGGGCGCTCGCATCCCTTTTTTTGACCCCCAGATCCCATTGAACGGACACCTCATGATCCTCATCACCAGCGCCGCAGGCGGTATCGGGCGAATCCTGACTCGTCGCCTTCACGAGAAAGGCCTCCCCGTGCGTGCATTCGTCAAGAATGAAGCTCAGGCGGCCCAAGTCAGGAAAGATGGGGCGACAGAGGTGTTCATTGGTGACCTGCAGAACCCTCGGCAAATTCACGAGGCCATGAGCGGCGTGAACCAGCTCTACCATGCCGCCCCGACCCGGATCATCGATGAGCAACCGGTACTTCAGAGCATCATCCAGGCGGCCAAGGCTCACAAGACCGAGAACATTGTTTTTCATTCGGTCATCCATCCCGATATCAAGGAGCTCCCTCACCACCAGCAAAAGCTTCATGCTGAAGAGCGCCTGCTGGAATCTGGCCTGCCTGTGACCATTCTTCGTCCCTCGCACTACATGCAGAATTACCTGGAGGTCTGGCAGTTCATCTGCGCGGGGGTGCTGCCTTATCCAGTTTCATGCTCATCGAAGATGGGCGTTGTGGACGTGGAAGACATCGGCGAAGCGGCCAGCAATGTGCTCGCCCGTCCGGCGCCCCACATCGGCAAGACTTATGAGCTCTCGGGCCATGTGCTGGACCGCAACGAAATGGCGGCCATCTGGAGCAAGGTGATGGGCCACAAGGTGACCGCGATCCGCCTCAGCCCGGACTCCATGAAGAATTCGAAGTCGCTGTTCGGCTCGACCATGCAGATGATTCAGTCGCTGGCCAGCCCCAAGTTGCGCTCGGCGAAATACTTTGTCCAAGGCATTGGCGAATCGTGGAACGCGCGTGACATCCGAAACTGGCCCGAGGAAGCACGTGACTGCTACGTGCGCATGATGATGTATTACGACCAGCACGGTTTGCCTCCCGGCGACATGCGCCACCTGCCCACGCTGCTGGGCCACCAAGCCACGAAATATGAAGAGTTTGCCCGCCGCGAAGCTGCAGCACGGGGCTGGCCGCTTGCTCGCTAACGGCAAGGGCGCCACGAATCAAAAGCTAACTCAAATAGGCAGAACATGACGACCATTGCCATCACCGGCGGGCACAGCGGGCTGGGCCTGATTTGCAGCAAGAAACTGGCCTTGCTCCCCAAGGTTCATTTGCTGATGCTGGGCCGATCCACCCAGAAAATAGAAGCCGTTGCCGCGAAACTGCGTTCAGCCTCATGCACGGTGACGGTCATCGAGCTGGATCTGGCCTCTCTGGCCTCGGTGAGGAAGGGCGCAGACCAGATTCGCACCTTGAGTACTTCCGGGCAAATTCCGAAACTTGATGCGCTGATTCTCAATGCGGGCATCCAGACCTTGGGCGGCACTTCTGCGAGCTTCAGCATTGACCATCATGAAGAAACCTTCGCGGTCAATGGCCTGGGCAATTTCCTGCTTGTGAATCTGCTCATGGATGTCATCGCGCCACACGGTCGTATTGTTTTCACCGCCAGCGGTACCCACGATGGCGAGTCCATGGACGGCAGGATCATCGGTAAAGCCGTGCAACCCGATGTGCGCCAGTTGGCGGCCAACAAGCCCGCGCTTCGTGGCGGGGTTCGCTACGCGACGTCGAAACTCTGCGAGATCCTGTACGCGTACGAATTGCATCGCCGCCTGCGCGCGGCAGGAAAGGGCATCACGGTCATCGCCTACGATCCAGGCTTCATCCCGGAAACCGGGCTGGCAGACAGCTCGCCCAAGATTTTCAAAGTCATGGCCAGCCAGCCCTGGGTGAAATCGATCCTCAAGCGCATCGGCGTCACCATCGGGCGTGAAATCTTCTCGGCAGAATCGCTGGCGGTGCTCGCGACCGACGCTCGCTATAAAGACTCGTCCAACAAGTACTTTCAGTCCCACGACGGGGTACTTTATGAGCGCAAATCATCCAAGATGTCCTATGACGCCCGCGTGGCCGGGAAAGTTTGGGAAGACTCAAAAAAATTGACGGGTATTACACCAACGGAGATGCCGAATTGGATGGCGTGAACCCGTACTGAAGCGCTCACTCCAGGTCCTGGATAAGAGCCGTTCATTCAAAACCCGCTACCGGCTCCTTAAGGTCGGCTGCACTAGGTCACGGCTTTCCGATGCGGCATTGGGACCCGCATCGCATGGCGACTTGATCGCCGTCAGTCAAGGTCTGTTCCCGCGTGGACCTGACTTACGCCCGTGAAAACCATCAATGTCAGGTTTAGGTAGGCGCCGACATTCGATGTTGAATCTCATGCGACAGCCTCAGCCTGGAGCAGACATCGAATGCCATCCGTAGACCTTCCGTGCAGGCCAGTCGCAACCCTGTGGCGTAAGTCGCCACCGATTTGGCGCACGACGAGGAAATGAACACTTAAAAAAACCACTCATTCCCGCAGCATCAAGGCCTGCTGGCTGGTGAACCGCCGGGCTTGGCCGGTGACGGGGTCAGTGAACTCAATGCCCTTGGCCAGCAACTGCAAAGGTTTGGCGTGGTCATCGCTGTCGGCCGCAAACAGCCGGGGATAGATCAGGTCATTGACGATGGGCAACCCCAAGGCCGCGCAGTGCACGCGCAACTGGTGCTTGCGGCCGGTGACGGGGCTCAAGGCATAAAGGGCCAGGTCGCCCTGCACCTTCAGCACGTCGATGCGCGTCTCGGTGTTGGGCTCGCCAGGCACCTCGCGCATCTGCATGAAGTGCTCGTCTTCTTCAAGCCGGCTTTGGCGGGTCAGCGGCCAAGCCAGATCAGGGCGCCAGGGGGCCACAGCCTGGTAGTGCTTGGTGGCGGTTCTTTGCGAAAACACGCTCTGGTAAGCGCCACGGGTGGTGGGTTGGATGGAGAACAAGACGATGCCCGCCGTCTCGCGGTCCAGGCGGTGAATGGGCGCCAGGGTGTCGATGCCCAGCTTGCGTTTCAGGCGCACCAGCAGGGTCTCTTGCAGGTAGCGGCCACCGGGGGTGACGGGCATGAAGTGCGGCTTGTCGGCCACCACGATGTGCTCATCCTGGAAGAGCACAACCTCGTCAAACGGCAGGCGCGGCTCGGTCTCAAGCGACCGGTAGTAATACAGGCGCAGATTGGCTTGGTAGGCGCGCTCCTGAGTGACGGGTACGCCATTTTCGTCAACCACCTCGCCGCCCTGCATGCGCGCCTGCCAGGTCGCGACCGAGACCGCCGGAAACTGCTGCACCAGGAAGTCGGCCATGGTGCGCCAGGGGCCGGATGGCAAGGCCACGCAACTGGGGCCGACGCCGTCCTTGGTGGGCAGCGGGCGCGGCTTGGCCGACACGCTACTGGCTGCCTTTGGCCAGCCGCTTGGCGCGCTGCAGCCGCCACTGCTCGTCGGGGTCGCCCGCGTACACGTCTTCGGCCGTGGTGTCGGTTTGCTGCAAGTGCGTGTCAAGCGCGATGCGGTTGTCGAAGACGAAGCACTCGCCTTCCCAATCCTTGTCGGCATCGGGCATCTGGGCGAAATAACTCAGGATGCCGCCTTCCAGCTGGTACACCGGGATGTCCATGCCCAGCATCCAGGCGCTGGTCTTTTCGCAGCGGATGCCGCCGGTGCAGTACATGGCCACGCGCTTGCCTTCGGCCTTCCATTCATCCACGTGCGCTTCGATGTAGCGCGGCAAGTCGCGGAAGGTGTGCACCTGCGGATCGACCGCGTTCTTGAAGCGCCCCAGCTTGAACTCGAAGCTGTTGCGGTTGTCGATCAGGACCACGTCGTCTTGTTTGATCAACTCACGCCACTCCTGCGGGCTGACGTTGATGCCGGTCTGGTGGATGGCGTCCACGCCTTCGACGCCCAGGGGCAGGATCTCGGGCTTGTGGTGCACCTTCATCTTGAAGAAAGGCCGCGTCTTGCAGGGGCTGCGCTTGAAGGTCATGCCGCCAAACAGGCCCGCCACGCGCGGGTCAGCCAGCAATGCCTCATGAAACGCATCCAGCGCTTCAGGCTTGGCCGCGACCATGCCATTGATGCCTTCCGTGGCCACCAGGATGCTGCCGGTCAGGCCTTGCGTGATCTCGCGCAGGGCAATGGTGCAAGCCTCGGGGTCTGCGATGGCCACGAACTTGTAGAAGGACTCGTGGACGATGTCCAGCAGATCAGTCATGTCAGACATCAACGCGGTTGGCCATGGCCTCACCGAGGCGGACCGGGCCGGTCGAAGCCCACTTGGGGTTGAAGGTCAAGGGGCCTTTGGGGAACAGCATCACCACGGTCGAGCCCAGCAGGAAGCGGCCCATCTCGTCGCCTTTTTTCAGCACGATGGATTGGTCGGTGTAACGCCATTCGCGCACTTCCTTGGCCCGGGGCGGGTTCACCACGCCATGCCAGACGGTCGCCATGCTGCCCACAATGGTGGCGCCCACCAGGGTCAGCACGAAGGGGCCATGCTCGGTCTCGAACACGCAGACCACGCGCTCATTGCGGGCGAACAGGCCGGGCACACCGCGCGCCGTGGCGGGGTTGACCGAAAACAAATCGCCCGGCACGTAGATCATGCGGGTCAGGCGGCCATCGCAAGGCATGTGGATGCGGTGGTAATCCTTGGGGCTGAGGTAGATGGTGGCGAAGTGCCCGTCCTGGAACTGCGCGGCCAGCAAGGCATCGCCGCCCACCAAGGCCTGGGCAGAGTAATGGTGGCCCTTGGCCTGGAAGATCTGGTCTCCGGCAATGGGGCCGACCTGGCTGATGGCGCCATCGACCGGGCAGATCAGGTCGGCCTGGACCAGGGGCCGCGCACCCGGCTTCAGCGGCCGGGTGAAGAACTCATTGAAGGTGGGGTAGCTGGCGATGTCGGGGTTCGCGGCCTCGGCCATGTTCACGCCATAGCGCCCCACGAACCAACGGATGAAGCGCGTGGTCAGCGCCCCGCCCTTGACCCACGCCATGCGCCCGGCAAAGGCCGTCAGGGCTTGCTTGGGCAAGGCGTACTGCAGCATGACAAAGAGACGGTCTGACACGGCGGCTACCAATGCAATGGTGAGGGGCCGCCATTGTATCGAGCGACCACCGAGCGGCGCTCAGGCCAGGGCCTTGCCCTTGCGGCCAGCACGCCACGCCCCCAGGAGGGCCACCACGCCGGGAATCAGGATCATCGCCCAGATGATCTTGCTCAGATTCGCTTGCACGACCGGGATGTTGCCGAAAAAGTAGCCCACCAGGCTCAGGCCCACCACCCAGATCAGCGCGCCGATCACGTTGTAGGCGGTGAAGGTGGCGCGGTTCATCTGTGCCACGCCGGCCACGAAGGGCGCGAAGGTGCGGATGAAGGGCATGAATCGGGCAAGGATGATGGTGATGCCGCCGTGCTTTTCGTAAAAACTGTGGGCCGCCTCGAAGGCCCGGCGGTTGAACCAGCGGGAGTTTTCCCACTGGAAGACCTTGGGCCCGATGGCGCGGCCAATCGTGTAGTTGACCTGGTCCCCCAGGATGGCGGCCACCAGCAGCACAGCCATCGCCACCGGCAGATTGATGGCGCCAGCGCCAGCCAGGGCACCCACGATGAAGAGCAGTGAATCGCCCGGCAGGAAAGGCATCACCACCAGCCCGGTCTCCACGAACACGATCAGGAACAGCAGGGCATACACCCACGCGCCGTAGTTTTGAACGAACTCCGCCAGGTGCTGGTCGACGTGGAGGATGAAATCGAGGAGGAAATGAGCGATGTCCATGCGCCCATTATCGGGGGGCTTCGTACAATCCCTTGATGACGACCTCCTCCGCCCGCCGAAACATCCGCGAATTGCCCGACGAACTGATCAGCCAAATCGCGGCTGGCGAGGTGGTCGAGCGCCCTGCCTCGGTGGTGCGCGAATTGGTGGACAACGCCCTGGACGCGGGCGCGCGCCAGATCACCGTCAAGCTGCTGGCCGGCGGCATCCGCCAGATCCTGGTCGAGGACGATGGCAGCGGCATCCCGACTGACGAACTGCCCTTGGCCTTGAAACGCCACGCCACCAGCAAGATCGGCTCATTGCACGATCTGGAAAGCGTGGCGACCATGGGTTTCCGGGGCGAGGCGCTGGCGGCGATTGCTTCCGTGTCGGACATGGCGATTGCCAGCCGCACGGCGGAAGACGCCCATGCGCACCGGCTGGATGCCCGATCAGGCGAGCTGAGCCCGGCCGCGCGTGGTGTGGGCACCAGTGTCGAGGTGCGCGAACTGTTTTTCAGCACGCCTGCCCGCCGCAAGTTTTTGAAGACCGAGGGCACCGAACTGGCCCATTGCCTGGAAGCCGTGCGGCGCCACGCCCTGGCCCGGCCCGATGTGGGCTTCGCCGTGTGGCACGAAGGCAAGCTGGTGGAGCAATGGCGCGCCGGCTCGCCCGACCAACGTGTGGTCGATGTCCTGGGCGATGATTTCATGTCGACCTCGCGCGCGGTCGAGATGAGCATGGGCCCGATGCGCGTGTACGGCTACACCGGCCTGCCCGACGCGGCCCGCTCGCGCGCCGACCAGCAGTATTTCTACGTCAATGGCCGCCATGTGCGCGACAAGCTGCTGAGCCATGGCGTGCGCGCCGCGTATGAAGACGTGCTGCATGGCTCGCGCCAGCCCACGTACGTGCTGTTCATCGAGATCGCGCCCGACCGCGTGGATGTGAACGTGCACCCGACCAAGATCGAAGTACGCTTCCGCGATTCGCGCGAGGTGCACCAGGCGGTGCGCAAATCGGTGGAGGCAGCGCTGGCTTTGTCGCGGGCGACCTTGGCAGCGGCGGGCGAGGCGGTTGCGCCTTTCGCGGGTTCGCCCAACCCCGTTGGCGGCACAGTGCCTGCGTCGTCCGTTGATGGCGCTGTGGCTTCATCAGTGCAGGCGCCCTTGTCGGTCAACCAGCAAAGCCCACTGGCCTGGCAGCGGCCGGCCGATGCGGCACCGGAGCGCCGCTGGGCGGGCTGGCCGCAAGCCGATGTCGGTGGATCGACATCCTTCCTCGCCTCGGAGCGCATGCCAGTGCCCAACTTAGGGCAGCCGGCGTCCGATCAAGACCAGCCCACATCGTTCGGCTTCGCACCCGAATCGCTGAGGCCGGTGACGACACAGCCCGCTGAAACCCCTTCGCATGAATGGCCCCTGGGCCGCGCCCTGGCGCAGGTCGGCGGCGTGTTCGTGCTGGCCGAGAACGCCCACGGCCTGGTCATCGTCGACATGCACGCCGCCCACGAGCGCATCGTCTACGAACGCCTGAAGGCGCAACTGGCGCACGAGCGGCTGGAAAGCCAGCCTTTGCTGATCCCGCAAAGCTTTGCCGCCACGCCGCAAGAAATCGCCACCGCCGAATCACAGCGCGAAGCCTTGATGAGCCTGGGCCTGGACATCGACGCGCTCGGCCCCACCACCCTGGCTTTGCGTTCGGTGCCCCTGGCCCTGACGCAAGCCGATGGCGTGGACCTGGCCCGCTCGGTGCTGGCCGAACTGGCGCAACTCGATGCCAGTGATGTGATCAAACGCGCGCAACACGAACTGCTGGCCACCATGGCCTGCCACGGCGCCGTGCGTGCCAACCGGCAACTCACCATCACCGAGATGAACGCACTGCTGCGCGACATGGAAGCCACCGACCGCGCAGACCAATGCAACCACGGCCGCCCCACCTGGCGGCAACTTTCCATGCGTGAACTCGACGCCCTGTTCATGCGCGGCCGCTGAACGAAACGAAGGCCCCCATGACCGAACGCAAGAAAATCATCCTGGCCAACAAGCCAGCCACACCCGATGCCGAGCGCGATGCTTTCGCACCCCGGCGCCCGCCTGTGCGCGGCGCAGGCTCGGCGCCTCGCAAACGCATGACCGTCGAGGAGGCCGAGCAGGCCGCCAAGGCGCGTGAGGAAGCGACCAAGGCAGCGGCACGTGCGCCTGCGCCTGCAGCTGCTGCGCCGAGGGATGAATCGCGGTGGCCTGGCGAGCGTCCACGCACACCCGCCCCGCGCCGCGATGAGCGGGATCGCCCCGTGGCAGCCAGGCCCAGGGATGACCGCCCGCGTGGCCCAGCGCCGCAACGTTTCGACAACCGCCCCAACACGCCGCCACCGCCTCAACAGGATTTCCGCAAGGACGGCCGCCGCGCCCAGGGCCCGCGCCCTTCCACGCCCGTTCAACAAGCCACCGACGGCAGCGTCGAACACGATGGCCGTATTCGCCTGTCCAAGCTGATGAGCGAGCGCGGCCTGTCTTCGCGCCGCGAAGCCGATGAATGGATCGAGCACGGCTGGGTGCTGGTCGATGGCCAAGTGGTCAGCGAACTGGGCTCGCGCGTCTACCCGCATCAAGACATCACCATTGACGCGGCCGCCAAGACGCAGCAAGCCCAGCGCGTCACCATCCTGATCAACAAGCCCATCGGCTACGTGAGCGGCCAGGCCGAAGATGGCTATGAGCCCGCCTTCGTGCTGATCCGCCCCGAGAACCAATGGAAGGAAGGCGACCGCACCAAGCTGAGCTTGACGCGCGGCCACCTCAAGCACCTGGCGCCCGCAGGCCGGCTCGACATCGACTCCACCGGCCTGCTGGTGCTGACGCAAGACGGCCGCATCGCGCGCGAACTGATCGGCGAGGATTCGAACGTCGAGAAGGAATACCTGGTGCGCGTCGAGCTGCCCGACAACCCCGAAGAGAAGAACATCTCGGGCGTTTTCCCTGGCGAGCTGATGGACAAGCTGCGCCATGGCCTGATGCTGGACGGCATCGAGCTCAAGCCCGCCAAGGTGTCGTGGCAGAACGAGCAGCAACTGCGATTCGTGCTGCGCGAAGGCCGAAAGCGCCAGATCCGCCGCATGTGCGAGCAGGTCGGCCTGAAGGTGGTGGGCCTCAAGCGCGTGCGCATGGGCCGCATCGTGCTGGGCAACCTGCCGCTGGGCCAATGGCGCTTCCTGCAGCCTGATGAACGCTTCTGAGGCCCCCCGCCCACCCGCAACCTGGGTGGTCGTGGTGGCGCTGTCCCTGCTGTTGGGCCTCCAACCCATCACCACGGACGTCTACCTGCCCGCCTTGCCGCAAATGCAGCGCGCCTTGGGCGTGAGCCCCTCGGCCTCGCAGCTCACCCTGTCGGTGCTGGTGCTGGCCTTCGGCATCGGGCAACTGGTGTGGGGGCCGGTGGCTGACCGCGTCGGGCGCCGCCCAGTGTTGCGTTGGGGACTGAGCCTGTTCGTGGTGGCCAGCGGCCTGACCTTCATCGCCGACAGCTTGAGCCTGATGGTGGCTGCCCGCGCCGCGCAAGGCGCCTGCCTGTCCGCCGCCGTGGTTTGCGGGCGCGCCATGATCCGCGACCTTTACGCGCCCGTGGAGGGCGCCCGCATGATGGCCCACGGCATGGGTGGCCTGGGGCTCATCGCCCTCATGGGCCCGATCACCGGCGGCTTTCTGGCCACGCACCTGGGCTGGCGCTATGCACTGGCCGCCGTTGGTGTATTCGGCGCCATCACGCTGTTGTTCGTGGTCTGGCGCCTGCCCGAGACCTTGCCGCTGGATCGCCGCACACGCGCCACGCACCCCATGAGCTTGCTGCGGGACTGGTGGGACATCGCCCGGCACCCCACCTTCCGCGCCCACGCCATGCTGACCTCCGCCACCTTTGGCGGCCTGTTCGTCTGCCTGGCGGGCGGGCCCTTCGTGTTCATCGACGTGCTCGGCTGCAGCCGCCAGGCCTTCGGCTTCGTCATGGCATCGTGGTCTGTGTCGTACCTGATCGGTGTGGCCCTGTGCCGCCGCATGCTGGTCAGCCGGGGCCTGATCGGCAGCGTGCGGGTGGCCGGCCTGCTCACGCTGGCGGGCGGCCTGTGGATGGCGGGCGTGTCGGCGTACGCGGTGCTCTCGGGCACCGTGCCCGGCATGTTCTGGATCCTGCCCGGCCTGTGGGTCTACGCCTGCGCCCACGGCATTCACCAGCCATGCGGCCAGACCGGTGTGGTGGCCAGCTTCCCTCGCCAGGCGGGCGCGGCGTCGGCCCTGTCAGGTTTCGTTCTGGCTTCCATCGCCTTTGGGGTGGGTGCACTGCTGGCCGCCGCCATGAAGCTGCCCATGTGGATAGGGACCATTTATCCGATGACGCTGGGCGTGTCCGTGGGCGCGGCCTGCACGGCCTGGGTGGCGCTGCACCTGGTGCAACGCGATGGCCTCGCCCCCGCAGCTGTCTGACCTTGCCATGAGCCTGGACAACACGCCCACCACCCTGATCCTGGCCGGCCCCACGGCCAGCGGCAAGACCGCCATCGCACTGGGGCTGGCCGCGCACGCCCCGATCGAGATCATCAGCGTTGACTCGGCCTTGGTCTACCGCGGCATGGACATCGGCACCGCCAAACCCACGCCCGATGAGTTGGCCGCCGTGCCGCACCACCTGATCGACATCATCGATCCGCTGGAAAGCTACAGCGCCGCGCGCTTCGTGCGCGACACGCAGCGCTTGATGGCCGAGATCCGCGCGCGTGGCCGCCACCCCGTGCTGGTGGGCGGCACCATGCTCTACATCAAGTCTTTGCTGGACGGCCTGGACGAGATGCCCCCGGCTGATCCGGCCGTGCGCGCCATGCTGGACGCCCGCGCTCAAACCGAAGGCTGGGCCGCCTTGCACGCCGAGTTGGCCGCGGTCGACCCAGTGACCGCCACACGGCTGCCCCCAGGCGACACACAGCGCATCCAGCGTGCGCTGGAGGTGTGGCACAGCACCGGCAAGCCCCTGTCCAGCTTCCACCTGCGCGCCCCATCGCATGGCGAGCAGGGCCCGGCCCACACCGTGCTGGTCTCACTGGAGCCCACCGAGCGCCCCTGGCTGCACCACCGCATCGCCCAGCGCTTTGAACAAATGATGCAGGCCGGCTTCATCGATGAAGTGCAGGCGCTGCGTCGGCGCGGCGATCTGCACCTGGACCTGCCCTCCATGCGCTGCGTGGGCTACCGGCAGGTGTGGGAAGCGCTGGACGAAGGCCTGGAACTGCATGAGGCCAAAAACCTGGCCGCCGTGACCGAACGCGGCATCGCCGCCACCCGCCAATTGGCCAAGCGCCAGCTGACCTGGCTGCGCGGCATGCCGTGGCGGCATGTGGTGGCGGCCGACGCGCCCGATGCGGTGGAACAGGCCCAGGCCTTGTTGATGCCGCATTTGTCGCCCAAACAAGATTGAAGCGCCGCCCCGCATCCAAGGGGTAGCCTTTCATTGACCAAGCCACGTGCCTCCGCTACCCTGCCGACGCGAAGGACCTTGCCGGGTCACGCAAAGGGAGGTGAGAGCCAAAGGCTCTCTCTGAATACATCAACGAGTTGAATAAAACCAACCATATGCAAACCAATCTCAAGCGCGTCGTCGTTGCCGCAGCTTCCGTATTTTTCTCCTACCAAGCCCATGCCCTGAGCATTGACGCAATCAACGTCAGCACCGTGGCTGGCTATCCAGACAGCCACTATCCTGTTGATTACCCGAGCTATGACCGCTTCAGTATCCTGGGGGCGGCGTACTCATACCAATTGAGCAACGGAGAGGTTCGTCAATCGGGAGCCGGATGGATCCCCTACACCAATGGCGAATTGCTGAGCGTCGAAACCAGCAATGACGAAATCACCTACCGTTTCGGCCGTGTCAACAATTGGGCAAGAGGCGAGGGAAGTATCTTCTATTCTCAAGGACAGGTTTGGTGCCCTTCATGCAATGAGCCAGGCGCTGGTTTGTGGACAGAAGGCGAATTCGCCCCAGTGTCACCAGTCCTCTTGAAGGCCAAGATTGGATCGACTGTGGCGACCCTCGTAGGAACTGCCAGGATCGTGTTCAACCACGCTGGTGGCTGGGGTTCAGGTGACCAGTATTTCATACCCTTCACCCTGCCAGAGGGATCCATCGTCAACTATGCAGCCACCTACACGCTGCTCAACGCCACCTGGAACGTCGACACATTCACACAGCAGTTCTCTTATCAGATGACAGGTAAGATCAATGTGTCTTCGGTTCCCGAACCAACGCAGGCCCTGCTTTTATTGGCCGGGTTGCTCGTCGTGGGTGCCAACATCAAGGGCAAGCGCAACATCGCCTGATCGACAGCGGATTGCAGGATCAGGCGACCGCCTGGTTTGCGGCATGCTCGACCGGCCCCACGGGCTGCCACGTCACCGGCGCTTTAAGATTTGGGCTGGTGCACATCGTGCGGGCCGCCACTGGCCTCGCGAACGCGTTCGGCGTTGTGGGCCATGCGGCGCAGAAAATCGAGCAGGGTCTGCCACTCGTCGTGGCTGAATCCGTCCAGAAACGCGTTGAGCGTTTCGCACAGCACCTTGGGCACATGGGCTGAAGCGGCCAGGCCCTCATCGGTCAAGGCCAGGTGCACCACCCGCCGGTCTTGCGTGGATCGCTCGCGGGTGCACAGGCCTTTGGCCTCCAGCCGGTCCAGGGTGCGCGTCAGGGCGCCGGGGTCCAGTTGCAGCTCGCGTGACAACTCTGCCAGGGTATTGACACGCCCTTGCCGCAGCAGGAACAAAGGCGTCCACTGGGCGTGCGTCAGGCCATGCGCTTCCAACTGGCGGTCCACATCGGTCACCAAAGCCATCATGACGCGCTTCATCAGGAAGCCCACGCTGTCGGCGCTGGAAAATCGCTCCGGCGAGTAGAAGTCGGCGCCCTGCAAGGCGCCTGTCGCCAGATCCGGTTTCTTAGTCGTCATGGGAAGAATTTAATTGCCTAAACAAATATTGTCAAGGCACCATAATCACACCCTACCCTGTTCACGCTTTGCATTCCATGCCCGATTCAGCTTCACCTCAGGCCGCACCCAAGGCATCGCCACAGTCCTTGAAAGGGCTGGCGCCGTTCCTGCGTCCGCACCGAGGCCGCATCATCATGGCAGTGTTGTTCCTGACGCTGGCCGCCGTCACCACGCTGGTGCTGCCCATCGCCTTGCGCACATTGATCGACAACGGCTTCATGCCCGGCGACCCGGGCCAGCGCGTCATGGCGCTGCGTGGTCACTTCCTGGCCTTGTTTGGCGTGGGCTTGGCGCTGGGCGTGTTTTCGGCCTTGCGCTACTACTCGGTGACGTGGCTGGGCGAGCGCATCACCACCGACCTCAAGCGCGCGGTGTACAGCCATGTGCTGCGCCAAAGCCCCGAGTTCTTTGAACGCACGCAGACCGGCGAAGTGCTGTCCCGCCTGACCGGCGACACCACCCTGATCCAGACCGTGGTGGGCTCCAGCCTGTCGATCGGGCTGCGCAACGTGATCATGGGCCTGGGCGCCCTGACCATGCTGATCATCACCAACCCGTATGTGATGGCGCAGGTGCTGGGCATCCTGGTGCTGGTGGTGCTGCCGGCCATCGTTTACGGGCGCCGTGTGCGAAAGCTTTCGCGCAACAGCCAGGACCGCCTGGCCGACTCCAGCGCCATTGCCGCCGAGGTGCTCAATGCCATCCCCGTGGTGCAAAGCCACACCGCCGAGGGCCGCGAAGCCGCGCGTTTTGGCCAATCGGCCGAAAAGGCGTTCAGCACTGGTGTGCGCCGCATCCGCGCCCGTGCCGTGCTGGTCGCCTTCATCATCAGCGCCACCGCGGGTGCCTTGTTGTTCGGCCTGTACCAGGGCACCCAGGCGGTGATCGAAGGCCGCATCACCGCCGGCCACATGAGCCAGACGGTGGTCTACGTCATCCTGCTGATCAGCTCAGTGGCGGCCTTGTCCGAGGTGTATGGCGAGGTGCTGCGCGCCGCCGGGGCCACCGAGCGGTTGATGGAGTTGCTGTCCACCCGTTCGGTCATCCAGGCGCCGGCCATCGCCCGCACCCTGCCCGCCCGCCAAGGCGGTGCCAGCGTCAAGCTCGAGCACATTGGCTTCAACTACCCATCACGCCCCAACCAGGCCGCGCTGCGCGACGTGAGCTTGATCGTCAACCCCGGCGAGACCGTGGCCCTGGTCGGCCCCAGCGGTGCCGGCAAGACCACCGTCTTCCAGCTGCTGCTGCGCTTTTACGATGCGCAGTCAGGCCGCATCGAGCTGGACGGCGTCGCCATCCAGGACCTGAGCCTGGACACCTTGCGCGACCGCATCGGCATCGTCCCGCAAGACAGCACCGTGTTCTCGTCCAGCGCCATGGACAACATCCGCTATGGCCGCCCCGAGGCCACCGATGACGAGGTGATCGCCGCCGCCAAAGCCGCCCACGCCCACGACTTCATCAGCCAGTTGCCCGAGGGGTATCAAACCTTTTTGGGCGAGCGCGGAGTGCGCTTGTCGGGTGGCCAGCGCCAGCGGATCAGCATTGCCCGCGCCATTTTGAAGAATGCGCCACTGCTGCTGCTGGACGAAGCCACCAGCGCCCTGGACACCGAGAGCGAGCGCGCCGTGCAAGCCGCCCTCGAAGCGGCCATGCAGCACCGCACCACCCTGGTCATCGCCCACCGCCTGAGCACCGTCATCAACGCGGACCGCATCGCCGTCATGGACAAGGGCCATTTGATCGACGTGGGCACGCACGCCCAGTTGATGGCACGCTGTGAGCTCTATGCCCGTTTGGCCTCCGCGCAATTCGACGACCAGGCCGCCTGAAATAAAATCGCCGCCATGAGCACCACGCACCCGCACCACAGCCGCCCTATCCGCAGCCAGTATGAAGATTTCATGCGGCATGTCTTCACGCAAGGCGTGGCCAAGACCGACCGCACGGGCACCGGCACGCGCAGCGTGTTCGGCCACCAAATGCGCTTCGACCTGAGCGAAGGATTCCCGCTGGTCACCACCAAGAAGGTGCACCTCAAGTCCATCATCGTTGAGCTGCTGTGGTTTCTGCGTGGCGACGACAACGTCAAGTACCTGAAAGACCACGGCGTCACGATCTGGGACGAATGGGCGCGCGAAGATGGCTCTCTCGGCCCCGTCTATGGCGTGCAATGGCGCAACTGGCCCAAGCCCGATGGCGGCCACGTTGACCAGATCAGTGAAGTCGTCAAGCAACTCAAGACCAACCCCGACTCGCGCCGCATCATCGTCAGTGCCTGGAACGTGGGCCTGATCGATCAGATGGCGCTGCCGCCCTGCCATGCCTTTTTCCAGTTCTACGTGGCGCCGCCCACGGAGGCCGGTGGCAAGGGCAAGCTCAGCTGCCAGCTTTACCAGCGCAGCGCCGACATCTTTCTGGGTGTGCCCTTCAACATCGCCAGCTATGCGCTGCTGACCCACATGCTGGCCCAGCAATGCGACCTGGACGTGGGCGACTTTGTCTGGACTGGTGGCGATTGCCACATCTACAGCAACCACACCGAGCAGGTCGAGCTGCAACTCAGCCGCCTGCCGCACCCTTACCCATTGCTGAACATCAAGCGCAAGCCTGACTCGATCTTCGACTACCAGTACGAAGACTTCGAAGTGCTGGAGTACCAGCACCACCCGGCCATCAAAGGCGCCGTGGCGGTATGAAGCTGTCACTGATCGCCGCCGTGGCCCGCAATGGCGCCATTGGCCGGGACAACGCCTTGCTGTGGCACCTGCCTGGCGATTTGCCGCGCTTCAAGCAACTCACCATGGGCTCGCCGCTCATCATGGGCCGCAAAACCTATGACTCGATCGGCAGGCCGCTGCCAGGCCGGCGCAACATCGTCATCACCCGCAACGCGGATTGGTCGGTGCCCGGCGTGGAAGTGGCACGGTCACTGGACGAAGCCCTGGCCCTGGTGGCCGACGCGCCGCAGGCCTTCGTGGTGGGCGGTGGCCAGATCTACACCCAAGCCCTGCCACGCGCCGACGAACTGGTGCTGACCGAAGTGGACCAGGACGTGCTGGACGCCGACACTTTCTTCCCCGACTGGCCGCGCGCGGACTTTGAAGAGACCGCGCGCGAGGCTCGCTTGGTGACTGAACCGCAGCCCCTGGCGTTTGCCTACGTCACCTACCAGCGCCGTCACTGATTCAGGTATTCGCGCTTGTAGAGGCGAGGCAGGAAGTACGGCAGCATCTGGAACTCGCGCAGCGCGTGCGAACCCAGGTCATCAAAGAAGTCTTTGTTGAGGATGCGCGCCAGCACGGTGTTCACAAAGGTGCTGGTCAAGATCACGCCATCGCCCGCAGCGTTGGGGCGCCATTGGTGCGTCAGCGAATTGCTGGGCAAGATGCCCGCCAGCAAGGTCAGGTCAGTGCGGGCATAAAAGTAACCGGGATCGGTCAAGGGCACGGGCGGTGGCACAGCGTGTGGATCAGCGCCGGTGATGTTGAGCGTCAATGCTGTCTTGCCAATGTACTCCTTGGCCTTTTGCACCGCGCCAATGTCGTACTGCAGATCGGGGCTGTTGGGCGGCACCGTCCACTCAAAAGAGACGTGGTCGATGGGCTGCCACAGGCGGTAGCGCTCGGTCGATCCTATGTGGTCCCACCACCAGGCCAGCATCTCGGGCGTGATGCCTTTGATCTCTTGCACGATGGTCAGCGTCACGTTCCAGTTCTTGTCCACCGGGCCAAAGGCGTAGTGGCCGCGCGCCTTGAGCACAGCGTTGAAGTAGCGCTGGTTGAGCGCCTCGGTCAAGGTGGGCTTGAGCCCGCACAAGGTCTTGCGCAAGTGGTCCACATAGGCTTGGGCCAGGCGCGGGTCAGACGCCAGCGTGGCCTGGATCCGGAACTGCGTGTCGCTGAAGGTGCTGCCCGTGGGCGTGTACTGCACCAGCACCGTGAAAGGCGGCTTGCCATCGATCGACACGCTCTGCGCCACAAAGCTGTAAGGTTTGCTGCCCAGGAAGTTGTCGGAGGCCACGCGGCCATGCATGGTTGCGGGATCCAGGTAGCTGACGTCCACCGTGTGCCGGGCGCCACCAAAGGTGCTGGTGGCCTGGTAGCGGGCGCCCTCCGAGTAACCCAGATGCTGCGGGCTGGCTGGCGGCTGGATCCAGCGGAAGGCGCTGTTGTCCCCATTGGCCCCGGTGAACAAGCCCTGGTCCACGTTGTCCCAATACCAGCTGAAGGCTTCAGGCCGAGTGGCGGGCACCACGAACTGCGCCGAGGCGCTGAGCACCTGGGCCTGAGCTGCACCAGGCAGGTCCTGCCCGAAGTAGGCCGGTTGAATCAGGCTGATGACGCCCGCTAAGATGAAAGAGCGCAGGGGTTGTGACACGATCGACCTCCAATGGTTATCTACATGTGTAGAGAATACCAAAACTCTACTGGTGTAGAGATGATGCCGCCATGCCGTAAACCCTGACCCCCTTGTCATCCCCTGATGGAAAAAGACCGAAAGACCTTGATTGCCGATGCCGCCATTGAATTGCTCGGCACAGTGGGCGCACGTGGCTTGACCCACCGCGCAGTGGACACGCAGGCCGACCTGCCCGTGGGCTCCACCTCGTTTTACTGCCGCACCCGCCTTGAACTGCTGACCCTGACCCTGAAGCGGCACGCGGCGCTGGACATGGCCGACTTGCAAGTCGATGCGCAGCGCATGGCCAAGTCCCCCTTGTCGCCAGACAGCCTGGCCGATCTGCTGGTCGCGCGGGTGTCGGACTGGTTGTCGGCGGCCAAACGCTCGCGCCTCGTGGCCCGCTTCGAGCTGTTTTTGATCGCTTCCCGAGAGCCCGATCTGGCCGAGATCATCACGCAACAGCGCGAGTATTTTCTGGAGGCCACCGAAGCAGCCTTGAAGCTTGCCGGCGTGCCAAAGCCCCGGATGGTGGCCCCGATCCTGGTCGTGCTGGTGGATGGCATGCTGCTGGACCAGGTGCGGGCCAATGGCCCCGTGGCCTCGCTTGCTCAACAAAAGGCAGCGTTCAAACAGCTGCTGGGGT
Organism: Aquabacterium sp. CECT 9606; assembly: GCF_918741295.1. Lineage (GTDB taxonomy): Bacteria > Pseudomonadota > Gammaproteobacteria > Burkholderiales > Burkholderiaceae_C > Aquabacterium. The sequence goes on along the minus strand of NZ_CAKKNB010000001.1, from coordinate 1,383,994 downwards.
GATCACCGGCCGGTAAGCCTGAGCCCCAGCAACACCAGCACGGCCAAGGCCAGCAACACCGTCAAGGTCTGCCAGAACACCACGGGATTGCGGTCGATCAGCGGCGACGGGCGGTGGCCCTGGTACTGAGATCCAGGTGTCGACAGATCATGGACAAACTCGGAGAGCGCTTCCTGGCGCTTGCTGGCTTGAGGGTGCAAGGCCCTGCGCAACACGGCATCCAGCCAAGGCGGCAACTCAGGCCGCCGTTCGCGAACCGGGATGTAGCGCAGCCGGTTCAGGTCACCAGGCGATCGCAGTTGGGTCACTTGCAAGCCGTAGGGCAGATGGCCGGTCAGCATCTGGTAGGCGATCACCGCCAACGAGAACAACTCGGATTGAGGCGTGCCCACGCCGCCCACAAAGTACTCGGGCGCCGTGTACTGCAATGAACCGGCAATGGCTTGCGGCCGGGCGTCCAGCGTGCCTTCGGTCAACCCCGCCACGTGCGTGGAAGCAAAGTCGATGATCTTGACGGTGCCCGTGCGGTCGATCATCAGGTTCTCCGGGCGCAGATCCTGGTGCAGCATCTCTTTGCGGTGAAACGCCCGCAGGCCCTTGGCCACTTGCTCGACGATGCTGCGCACGCTGTCAAGGTCAGGCTCCGGATGGTCGATCATCCACTGAGCCAATGTTTGGCCATCAACGTACTCCATGGCCACGAAGAGGTGCTCGCGCGGGCGGTCCGCCGCGCTGGCCTTGAGCACATGGGCGCTGTCGATCCGGCGTGCAATCCACTCTTCCAGGATGAAGCGGTCCAGGTAGACGGGATCAGTGCGCAGGTCGACCGACGGGGTCTTCAAGACCACGTGCTGCCCGCTGAGCTGGTCAATGGCCAGATGCACGTGGCTGCGCGAGCTGGCATGCAGTTCACGCACGATGGTGTAGCCCTCGAAGTCCATGCGGGGCTGCAAAGGCGGCGGCATGCGCAGCCCTTCGCGTTGTGCGTGCAACTGCGAAGCCTGGGCATCCGGCAGCGCGTCGATGCGCACCAATTGAACCGTCAGGTTGTCCGCACTACCGCGCGCCAGGGCCAGGTCGGTGAGCGATGCTGCCGCGGCATCGAAATCATCGGGGTACTGGGCCAGCGCGGCATGCACGGCGGCAGCATCGAGGTATTCGTAAGCGCCATCGGTGGCCAGCACATAGACCTCGCCCACCTCGGCAAACCAGCTTCGGTAGTCGATCTCAACCGTGGGCCCGGCACCCAAGGCGCGCCCCAGGTAAGTCTCGACAGACGAGACGCGAACGCGGTGGTCATCGCTGAGCTGCTCCAGGGCTTGCGCGTGCAGCCTGAAGACGCGGGCGTCACCCACGTGCAGCAGGTGGGCTTCGCGGCCCTTGAAGATCAAGGCGCTGAAGGTGCAGACGTGGCCACGGTCCTTGTCAAAGCGGGCATCGCTTCTCTGCGTCTGCGCATGCAACCACGAGTTGGTGGCCTCCAGCACGCGCTGCGCGGCGCGCGACACCGACCAGGCCTCGGAGGTGCAGTAGTAGTCATCCAGAAAACCGCGCACCGCAGCGGCGCTCGCCACCTGGCTGACTGCGCTGCTGCTGATGCCATCGGCCAAGGCCACGACGATGCCTTTGCTGCTCAGGTGCGGCTCAAGCGGGATGGCCGCGCCATGGAAATCCTGGTTGACAGGCTTGCGCCCGGCCTGCGAATGCTGGCCGAGCGTGATGCGCAGTTGAGGGATCAAGCGACGCGCTTGGCTGCGGTCTTGTAATGCGTGGAGTACAGCGTGGCCCCCACGAAGGTCAGACCACCCACCAGATTGCCGATCACCGTGGGGATTTCGTTCCAGATCAGGTAGTCCATCAGGGTGAACTGGCCGCCCAGCATCAGGCCCGAAGGGAACAGGAACATGTTGACGATGCTGTGCTCGAAGCCCATGTAGAAGAACAGCGCAATCGGCATCCACATGCCGATCGCCTTGCCCGACACCGTGGTGGACATCATGGCCGCCACCACGCCGGTGGACACCATCCAGTTGCACATCACGCCGCGGATGAACAGCGTCAGCATGCCGGCGGCGCCGTGCGCGGCGTAGCCCACGGTGCGACCTTCACCGATGTGGCCAATTTTCTGGCCCACCGCATTGGGAGCCTCGCTGAAACCGAAGGTGAAGATGATGGCCATGAACACCGCCACCATGAAAGCGCCCCCGAAGTTGCCGAAGAACACCAGCGTCCAGTTGCGGAACACGCCGCCCCAGGTGGCGCCAGGGCGCTTGTCGAACACGGCCAGCGGGGCCAGGGTGAACACGCCGGTCAGCAGGTCAAAGCCCAGCAGGTACAGCATGATGAAGCCGACCGGGAAGAGCAAAGCGCCCAGCAGCGCATTGCCGGTGTTGACCGTGATGGTGACCGCGAAAGCCGCACCCAGCGCCAGGATGGCGCCCGCCATGAAGGAGCGGATGAGGGTGTCCCGCGTGGACATCAGGAGCTTGGATTCACCAGCGTCGACCATCTTGGTCACGAATTCGGCAGGAGCGAGGTAAGCCATCAGACTTCCTTTTGAAAATAAGAGCGGAAAAACAAAAAACGGCGTCCCCGCCTGATCTACAGCCTGAGCTGAGCCAGAACGGGGACGCCGTCATCCACGTGTTCAAGTGCCAGGCCGCCATTAGCCTGACCCATCACCTGATGCACGTTTCATGCCCGGAATTTGGCGCGATTCGCCGGTTGGTCAGTACCGATCTGGTGCATCAGGCTCGCTTGTGGTGCATCAGGGCTTGGCGGCAAAGGCCAGGTCGGGCAAGGTCAATGTGGCCTCGGCCACGTCCAGCAATTTGCGGTTGTGGTCCATGGACGCTTTCTGCAAGGCGCGGAAGGCCGCGTCTTCGGTGATGCCCAGGCGAGACATCAAGGCGCCCTTGGCCCGCTCGATGACCTTGCGCTCGTGCAAAGCCCGGCGTGCCGCGTCCAGTTCAACCTCCATGCTGGCCAGGCGTGCTGACTGGGTTTTCAACAGATCGACCAGCTCGGGCGATTGGGGGGGCTGGCTAGGGCCGTCCGACATGGCCGGCAGCACAGGGGCCGACTCGGGCTGCTCGGCGGCGTTGTTGAAGAATCGGTCGACCGCGTGGGTGTGGGGTGGCGGGTTGTCGCGCAGTTGCTTGAGCAAGCCTTCCGAATCCTGCAGGTCTTGCTGCGTGGCCTGGCGTTGAGCCTCGCAAACCTGGCGCAGGCACTGCACCAGGTCCACCTGCACTTGCCACATCTCGGTGATGCGCTCGCTGGACACGTTGAACCAGCTGTCGCTCAAGCCCGTGTCCAGGGCCGCGCCAGGCCGGGCCGTGCACAAGGTGCGGCGCAAACGCTCCAGCAGCGCCACATTGGGCGTGAGCTGGTGCCGCTGCCAGCGCTCACGCAGGGCCGGCTCGGCAAACTCCTCGAACACGCGCAGGCTGCGCTCCTGGGCATCGATCAGGTGAATGATGCGTTGCTGCTCCGCATCGTCGCTGGCCCCCGAGGCAAACAGGTGGGCGCCCACGGCACGCTCCTGGCCTGCGGCCTCCTTGCCCTGCACCAGGTGAACCAGGGCCACCAGCAAGCGCGAGATGCCTGGGTGCAAGGCGGCATCGGCCACATGGAAGATCAACTCGACCAGGCCGGCAATCAAGCGGCTGAACGCCGCCACCGACTCGTGCGCGGTCGTGGTGCGCTGGTCGATCTGCAAGCGCAAATCAGCCAGGGTGTCCAGATCGAGCAGTACCCAGGCCATCAGCGACAGCATGCGGGCCGTGGCGCCCTGCGCGGGCTCCAACTGCTCGGCAAACAGCTTGCGCAAGGTCGCCTCGATCGGCAGAGCCTCTTCCAAGGCCGACCGACGCTCGGCCAGGAAGCGCTGCCCGCCCGAGGCCAGGTAGATGCTGGTGGCGCCCCGTTCCCTCTGCAGGGCGTGGATCAACTGGCCGATGACGTCCGCGAACTCGACGCGACCGGCCAGGTGCCGCACGGCATCGATTTCCAGTTGCTTGGCACGCAGAACGAGCTGGGATACAGAGAGGGACATAGGAGGACAAACAGGCTGACGGGAACGGTAGCCGATTGTCCTCAATTTCACCGGCCCGTGGGGCCCGTGAACAGGCGCGGCGTTTACCCCACCAGCACTTGCCCACCCTCCACGCGCACCTCATGGGCACGCACCGACAGCTCGGGCAGTTCAAGGCACTCGCCGGTCTTCAAGTCGAAATGGTGCTTGTACAGCGGCGAGGCCACCACAGTGCGGTCGCCCAGGTTGCCGACCAGGCCGCGTGACAGCACGCTGGCATTGGCCTTGGGGTCGACGTTGTCGATGGCGAAATAGTGGCTCTCGCCAACGCGGAAAACCGCCACGTGCCGGCCATCGACCAAGGCGCACACGCCCGTGTTCGGCAGGATGTCATCGGCCGCGCACACGGCGGTCCAGTTCAGGGTATCGGTGGTCATGGTGAATGGCTCCTAATGCTGCAGGTTAGGCCAAGGAATCGGACGAGGCGGTGGCGCGCTCTTCAGGGCGGGCGGGGCGGATCTGGCCACGCTCTTCCACGAAGACGATGTGCTCGTCCTTCTTGTCGCTGTTGACGAAGGAGCGGAAACGCTGGCGCACCTCGGGCGTGGTGACGGCGGTCTTCCACTCGCACTGGTAGGTGTTGACCACGTGCTGCATCTGGGCTTCGAGCTCGGCGTTCAGGCCCAGGCTGTCGTTCAGAATCACGTTCTTGAGGTAATCCAGGCCGCCTTCCATGTTATCGCGCCAGGTGCTGGTGCGTTGCAGGCGGTCGGCGGTGCGCACATAGAACATCAGCACGCGGTCGATCAGCTTGATCAGCTCTTCCTTGCTCAGGTCGGAGGCAAAGAGTTCGGCGTGGCGGGGCTTCATGCCACCGTTGCCGCACACGTACAGGTTCCAGCCCTTCTCGGTGGCGATCACGCCAATGTCCTTGCCCTGGGCTTCGGCGCACTCACGCGTGCAGCCCGACACACCGAACTTGATCTTGTGCGGTGCGCGCAGGCCCTTGTAGCGGTTCTCCAGCTCCACGGCCAGGCCAACGCTGTCGTCCACGCCATAGCGGCACCAGGTCGAACCCACGCAGCTCTTGACCGTGCGCAGCGACTTGCCATAGGCGTGGCCGGATTCGAAGCCGGCGGCAATCAACTCTTCCCAGATCAGGGGCAACTGCTCCACTCGCGCGCCAAACATGTCAACCCGAGCGCCGCCCGTCACCTTGGTGTACAGGCCGTATTTCTTGGCCACCGTGCCCACGGCGATGAGGCCATCAGGCGTGACTTCGCCACCGGGCATGCGTGGCACGACCGAGTAGCTGCCATCCTTCTGGATGTTGCCCAGGTAGTAGTCGTTGCTGTCTTGCAGGCTGGCCAGTTCCTTCTTGAGGACGAAGTCGTTCCACACCGAGGCCAGGATCGACGCGGCGGTGGGCTTGCAGATGTCGCAGCCCAGGCCCTTGCCGTGCTTGGCCAGCAGTTCATCAAAAGTCTTGATCTGGCCGACGCGGATCAGGTGGTACATCTCCTGGCGCGAGTAAGCAAAGTGTTCGCACAGGTGGTTGTTCACCTCCATGCCCTGCTTCTTCATCTCGAACTTCATCACCTGCGTGACCAGGGGCACGCAACCGCCGCAGGTGGCACCGGCCTTGGTGCAGGCCTTGAGCTTGCCGATGTCGGTGGCACCGTCGCACACCGCAGCGCAGATCTGGCCCTTGGTGACGTTATTGCACGAACAGATCTGGGCACTGTCAGGCAAGGCTTCCACGCCCAGGCCGGGTTTGGCCTGGCCATCGCTGGAAGGCAGGATCAGGAACTCGGGCGATTCGGGCAGCGTGATTCCGTTGAGCGCCATCTGCAGCAGCGTGCCGTATTCATCGGCATTGCCCACCAGCACGGCGCCCAGCAATTGCTTGCCATCACTGCTCACCACAATCTTCTTGTAGATCTGCTTGATCTCGTCCACGTACTGGTAGGTGCGGCTGTGCGGGGTCTTGCCATGGGCATCGCCAATGCTGGCGACGTCCACACCCATCAGTTTGAGCTTGGTGCTCATGTCGGCGCCAACAAAAGCTGCGTCCGTGTTGCCAGCGATCTGCTTGGCTGCCACGCGGGCCATCTCGTAGCCGGGCGCCACCAGGCCAAAGGTCTGCTCGTTCCAGGACGCGCATTCGCCGATGGCGTAGATGTCGTGGTCGCTGGTGCGGCACTCGCTGTCGATGGCCACGCCACCACGGGGACCGATGGCCAGCACGCATTGGCGGGCCAGTTCATCGCGGGGACGGATGCCGGCCGAGAACACGATCATGTCGGTCTCCAGCCAGGTGCCATCGGTGAACACCATGCGGTGGCGCGCCGTGGCCCCATCGGTGATTTCGACCGTGTTGCGGTTGGTGTGCACGTGCACACCCAGCTCCTCAATCTTGGCGCGCAGCACGCGGCCGCCACCTTCGTCCACCTGCACAGCCATCAGGCGCGGGGCGAATTCCACCACGTGGGTTTCCAGGCCCAGGTCACGCAGGGCCTTGGCGCATTCCAGGCCCAACAGCCCACCACCAATCACGACACCCTTCTTGGACTTGGCGCCAGCGGCCGTCATCGCCTCCAGGTCTTCAATGGTGCGGTAGACAAAACAGTTCGGGCGGTCACGGCCCGGCACCGGGGGCACGAAGGGGCTGGAACCCGTGGCCAGCACCAGCTTGTCATACGACAGCACTTCGCCATCTTGCGTGGTGACGGTGTTGTTGCGGCGCTCGATGGAGGCAGCCTTGGCGGCCAAGCGCAGCGTGAAGCCGGTGCGCTCGAAGAAACCGGGCTCGACCACGGACAGATCATCGGCGGACTTGCCCGCGAAAAACTCGGACAGGTGCACGCGGTCATAGGCGGCGCGAGGTTCTTCGCACAGCACGGTCACTTCGGCATGCTGCACACCGGCTTCAACCAGGCTTTCCAGAAATTTGTGACCCACCATGCCATGGCCAACGACGACGATCTTCATGTTTGCGAACTCCTGCGACGGTCAGAATGGGCAAGCCGCAGCGGACGAGCAAGGTCGCTCGAATCCGGTGGGATTGCCAGAATCAAAAGGGAATGAACAGCCTGCAGTGCCAACCTGAACCGATGGCATGCAGCTGATTTCCGCCGTCGTTAGCGGAGAACGGTGCATGTGCGCTGAGGCGACGATACCTGCGGGCACGTCACCAATAACGCAATATGCATGCCCGGCTCAAAAGCCCTCAAACTGCGGGAAAGCAGCCCATCCTGATGCAGCCAACGCACCAAATGAGGATTCCCAGCAGGCCCATGCACCCAAAACGTGCGGCGCGTCAGCGCTCGTGCAGCACCGTGCCCACGGAGATAATGCAGGCCACCTGCAGCGCACACGAGCCTTCCAATCCCCATGAAATTCGCCACCTGCGAGTTCAAATAGCGTTTCAGGGGAGTTCAACACATCCCAGGAAATGACCATAAGTCATTGTCATCAAAGCGTTTTCTTCCAACAGCGTCCCATCGCGTCTCACTGAAGCACAACAAAAATGGGTAGCTAGCTGGGTAGCTAGCGGACTAAAATTGCGCCTAGCTACCCAATGGAGGACGAGCCATGGCACGCCGGGGAAATTTGCTGGACGATGTACAGATTCGACGCTGGGTCGCAAAGGGCGCCGCCATCGCGCGATCCGATGGCGATGGCTTGACTTTCACCTTGTCGAGTGCAGGAACCGCCACGTGGGTTCTGCGCTACCGAGTGTCTGGAGTGCGCCGCAAAGAAATCACGCTTGGGAACTATCCGGACCTGACACTCGCAGCAGCCCGAAAGCTTGCGCGTGAGCGACGCGTTGATGTAGACCAAGGCAAAGATCCTGCCGCAGACAAGAAGGTCCTGAAAATGAGGACCCAGATGGCTTGGACAGTGCGGGAGTTGATCTCGGACTACAAGGAAAAGAAGCTGACCACACCGCCATTGGCGGAGGGAACTGTCTACTACCGAAAGTGGGATCTGGACAAGATCATCGGACCCAAGTTGGGCTCCATGGAAGTACGCAACGTCACCCCTGCTGATATCGTGCACGTGATTGAGTCAAGCAAACGTTCTTGGACGATCTGCAAACGCTTGCTCACTTCAGCGAAATTGCTTTTCGCACACGCGTGCGGCAAGCGCCTGATCAATGTGAACCCATGCGTGGGCATTGACCTCACTGCTTTGATGGGCGCACGCCCACCCATTCGCAAGCGCGTGATGCTGGCCGAGGACGAACTGCGTGCGCTCCTGAAGGACATCAACGACATTGGCGTTGAAAACGGCCTGGCCTTCCGCATCTTGCTGGCCACCTGTGTTCGGTCCATCGAACTGGCCAAAGCCAGATGGGAGCACATCGACTTCGAACTTGGTACTTGGTGGGTGCCAGCCGAATCGGTCAAGACGCGCACAGGCTTTTTGGTCCCCATCACACCAACAGTTGCAGAGTGGTTCAAAAGTCTCCAGTGCCTCTCCGGTGACTCCCCTTGGGTTTTGCCTGCCAGAACGGATCGACGCCGCAAACGTGTGGGTGACACTCATGTGGGCAAAACGACGCTTTGGGCGGCAATCACCCGGGCCTTTGATCGCGGCGACATCGACGTGCGACGCTTTACCCCTCACGACACCCGTAGCACGGCAAAGGGGCACATGCGAAACATGGGGATCCCCAACGACATCACCGAGATTGCACTCAATCACGCGCTCAAAGGCATGGAGGCTGTCTACGATGTGCGCGAGGAGATCCCCGAGCGCCGTCAAGCCTTGGAAAAATGGGCGGCCTTCATCGAGGCTTGCGAAACTGGCCGCCCCTGGAATGTGCAACCTATACGGCGCGTGGCTTGATGCACTTACAAAGGCTCCGGTTGCAAACCATATTTCTTCGCAATGCCCCGCGCCATCTGAGGAAACAAAACGCCGAGCACCTTGTCGTAGGTGCTCGGACGCAGGTAAGTCACGTCTTGAAGATCAACCCCATCAATGATGGATTGCCTCCATCGGGCATAGCTATCAGCCTGTGCCTTTGTGAAATGCGCCTCTAGGCCATAGGCCTTCACCGCCATCGTGTAGATGGTGTGCCAACGCTTGTTGTCAGGCCCGCTCTGCATGATGGCGTTGAGCACCTGGTAACCAGTGTTCATGTCATACCCCACGCCGCGGTTCTGCTGGATCGACAGGATGCGGGCGACCATCCCGGATTCGTCCACCATCATCCGGTCAAGAGCGCCTGGCAGTCCATGCGCAGCAAGCGCCTCAGAAGCTTCCTCCACTTGCTGCCAAAGTTCGCTGTCGTTGCCCAAGAATTGGGGCTTGGGGCCATTACCCACGTGCTTTCGCCCTGCCCTCTTGATACCGACGTTGGCGTCATGAAACGACGTCATCGCAGAGATGTACCTGGCGGCCCAGTACGCTGCGGGTTGAGCAAGGTAGGCGGGGCGGCGCAACGCCAAGAGTCGCTCGCGGTAGCGCAAGGTCACCGGGTGTTCATCAACCGCTGATTCAAGCACCCGCCGCTTGGTCCGCAGGACGGGGTGGTGCACCCACCGCTTCCCGACCAACTGGTTGACCACCAAGTCACGCAAATTCTCGCGTGTCACCGTTCCGCCCAACGCTCCGAGGTCAATCTCCAGTGTCGGCATGTCCAGATCCCGAATGCGCCGCAACTTCTCGTCGTCGATGCCATGCGTCACAGTCACCTCAACCAGGATGGCTGCAGGCCAAGTGAAGGGGTACGTGTCTTCTTCGTCTTCGTCGAAGTCCCCGGCAACCCAAGTCATGGTCCCGCCCCAACCATGAACCTTGCCTGGATTCAGATCTGCAATGACATCGGGAACGATGCTCGCCACCTTTTTTTCAAGACGAACATCGCCAAAGTCGAGTTGACGAGACCCTGTCATCCACATCTTGCGGATGCTGGCCGTCTCCCACTCTCCGGCGAACTCATCTGGCGGATCCCGCTCCACCACAACCTCCAGGCCCGGGGTTGCAATGGACGATGCACTTTCAAGGATGGCTTTCACCTCGCGGTGCAGCACCGTCTCGCGCCTCAAACCAGGAATGAGGCTTGGCTCCACGTCTTTCGGCAACCGTGCCAGAAATTCAGCTTCGTCTGCCGCATCCCAACTGTCGAGTGCATCCTTTGCAGCTTTGGCCGCGACTGCATCACCTTCAACAGCCAGACTGGCGTCATTCCAGTGTGAACACCAGTGCATATCAGGAAGGATTCGCAGTCTCGCGCGGATCTCTTCCGGGTCCATCATCGCAAGAGATGGATCTGAGAGCGAAAGAGTCACGACGGCATGCCCCAGTCCATCAGCCCCAGGCTCACGCACCCCCGTCAGATCAACCAGCAACTGCCGCCCGTCATCCAAGGTCAGCAGCGCCGTGGCGTGGTCGTGCATCGTCGCGTTAACGATTGAAATGAGCTCGGTGGGTTGTTCCACCCAGACCTCATACCCATGCCCTAGAAAACCAAGTGCCGTTCGACTCATTCGTCGCCGCGGCAACACCAGCACCCCCAACTCCAACAAGTGCCGAGTTGCCGCTACGCGGGCAGCAACGATTGAACAGTCGTCTTTGTGCGCGCCATCAGGATGCCGGAAATGAGCCGTTGGTCTCACCCGCAAGGGCTGACCCGCCATCACCGGAGTGAGGGGCAAATCACAAGCTGGGCAGATGCAGGCAGCGGTCCGACTGACGACGTCCGAGTCATGTATGTAGCGCGGCTGACCAGTTTTTGCGTCGTGCGCCCACTTCAACGGCACAGCAGACGCATCCGCACCAGCATCCTTACTTGCCGAGCCGCTAAGGTCAATTTGCCATGTGCTCATTGATTGCGATCCTCTTCCATATTGGATTGAGCGTGAATGTGCTGATGCCCGGTCAAAGTGGATTTTCAGAGATACTTCGGCCACTTGGCAGTCATTATCCCGACGCGAGTGAGCGCACCAAGACTCGCATGATCCAATGTGTCCGATGAGCAAGCCCACCGAACAAACCGTCAAGCGCTTATTCGCCCTGTCTGGCAACCTGTGCGCCTTCCCCGGTTGCTCGCTACCCATGGTCGAGGGCACTGGCGTCGTCACCGGCGAGATATGCCACATCCACGCAAGGCGAAGCGGCGGGCCGAGGTTCGCCCCAGATCAGACAGAGAAAGAACGGCAGGCTTTCAACAACCTGATTTTGATGTGTGGCCCTCACCACAAAGTCATTGATTCCCAGCCAGACATTTACTCTGCCGACGTCCTCAGGGAGATGAAGTCGGTTCACGAAGCTGCAGCGGGTCGGCCCGAGCAACCGACTGATGGCGTCTATGCCAAGATCCTTCTGAACCATATGGATCGCATTGAGGTGGTCAACAACTCTGGCAACGTTGCGATCAACAGCCCTGGAGCGATTCAAGCGGGCACTGTCGTTCTCAAGACCACACGCAAATCAGTCACGGTCACGCCTCCGCCAAACACTGTTGGTGCCGACGCGCAACTCAGCCGCTACGTTCAGTACCTGATCTCCCGCTACAACGAGTTCGCGGGCTCAGATCCAAGGCGCGCCACAGCATTCAATCCCAGCGTGATTTCTAAGAACATTGAACACAAATTCGGCGCGCCCTGGCGGCTCCTATCTGTTGCTAGTTTCGACGAGGTATGTGGCTACCTTCAGCAGAGGATCAGCAAGACAAGTCTGGCCAAGCTGAACACCAGCAAAGGCAGACCTTCATTTTCAAGCTACGCCGACCACCTCAGGAAGAACGCCTGACGCGCTGCGTGCCACCCATCGGAGAAACCTCTTCGACAGCTTTCTGATCAGTCCGCGATGGACGGCCCAAACAAATCGTTAGTGATCTGTTCCCCACGACCCACCTCCTCCCCTTGCTGATCACCGCCTGGGCGAGACGCCACGATGGAAACGACGTGCCCGCTCTGAATGAGCAAGCCATCGTAAGCAAGCACCCGCAGTCGATTGATCCTCTTGGTGCCCTTGGGGAACTGGATCAGATCGTCGTACAGCCTGGGGTGATCGGCACGCGCCAATTCAAACACCAGTCGGATCGGTTCCCCACTGACCTTGGCGTTGCCGTTCATTGCTTGCTCCCCGATAGCGTCGCACCTTGATCGGCCCGTGATGCGGCCATCACCGACCGCGCATAGTTCTGCCCTGCCAGTTGAAAGCCCCGCACATTGGCGAACATGGGTTCCTTGACCTCATGGATCTTGTGATTCGGGAATGCCGCCTTCACCGCCTTCTTGAACAGGAAGGCACCGCCGCCGACCAGGATGATGTTCTGCAAGCTGTGTGGCGATTCGATGTACTGCTTCATTGCCGACACGGCCTGCTGCGCCACCGCCTCAGCCATGGGCATGAATCTGGTGATGTCGTAGGACTTCTGGAAAATCACTGGCTGCTTGCCCGTTCGCAAGGCCAGGTCGATGGCGTCGAGGTCGCGATAGGGGCTACCGATGTCCTTGGTGATCTCGGCCGCGATCAGGCGCAGCACATCCGACATGCCACGGTTAAACGAATGGCTTTGCTTTTGCACCTGCCTCATGCCCCTGGCCACCAGCCAATCGAAGGTTCTTGAGCCAGGGTCGATGATCAAGCTCTGCTCGTTGCCGATGGTAGCCATCTTCTTGTGCACCGATGCGTAATGCGCCAGTGCTCCCTGAGGCTGCGCAACAGCGAGTGCCTTGGCGACAGTCACCGTCTTGCCACCCCCAACGTCATGCGTTCCCGTCATCGCCTTCTCCAGCGCCGCCTTCTTGAGGTGCAGCAGGGCCACAGGCAAGCCCACCACCAGGAGGTCGATGCGACTTTGCTTCATGAGATGCAGGGCGCCTCGAAGCAAGGCCATGTACTCGGGCGTGTCGGTGTACTCATCGTGCAATTGGGTTGCACGCACGGAATCGGCCACCAGGTGGACATCGGGCCCGACCTCGTAGAACAGGTGTCCGATGGGGATGGACACGGTTTTGCGCCGCTCGGATGCCGACCAGGCCTGAGTCTCGCTGGCGCTCGGGTAGGCAATGGAAGGGAAGCTGGCGCAGCGGATCTCGGTGCCCTCCGTGCCAACGACGTATTTGGTGTTGCCTGATCCGACATCCACCGCTCTGACGATCAAATCCATGATGAGCCTCCAAGGCGTGGGTTCATGAGCGATCAGCATCAGCAAGCTGACACGATCCCGCCACGGCAAACCCCGACTCAGAACACATGATTTCGGCATCGGTGCAGATTCACTGTTAGCCTGCATGCGTCGCAATGACATTGGCCTATTGCCAAACCTTCGCGCTCTGGGTTCTGGGGTCGCGTGTGTCACCACGTTCTCATTCGAATGACACTCGTCAACCCCTTTCGCCACGCCCGAGGCAGGCGCCATCGAGGTCCATCTCAGCCCATCGAGAACCTTTGTTGGGAACCAGAGGCAGGATTTCTTGATGTCAAGCCCACGGGCCGTCTGGCGCTTGTGCCGTATCAGTAAATAAGCACGGCTCAAGGGCATGTTGCGCACCCCAAGTTCGCCACGTGCAAGCCTCCTGCAATGCGGGCCGTTGCGGTTGCGGTCCTTGACCGAAAGCCTCCCGGCGAGTCCACTACAGATTCCCGAGAGCCGTCCTGGCTCTGCTCCTGATGGAGCAAAAGGCGTCGCAGTCGTTACCTGCCCTCCAAGCTCCGGTCCTTGAACCGGAATTCGCCATCGCCCCTGAGGTGCTGGCCCTGAGGTCTTCTTCGCAGTGCATGCACCGATGGCCCTGCCAACTCCCTGAGTTGGGCGTTCCTGAAACGCGCCACGGTCTTCGAGCACGCAGTCGGCACCCGATGCCGAACCGCTGTTCCCGCCATCCCTTGAGCACGCGCCTCGGCGCACCGCACGGCTGTGTTTGCCTCTTTAGGCTCCCCGTGCGACCACGCTCATGAACTCGGCACCGCCCTGGACTTTCGGTCAGGGGTGGACCCATGCGAGTGGATGGCGCTCCGAATCCAGAACTGATCCACCACAGACGCGAGAGGCCAGACCTCCGCGCCGATGCCGCCCATGCCCCAGAGGCAAACCGGCATCACCAACCCCACGGCTGCAGAAATGCACGACTGGGACGGATCACCCGTTTCGTTTTTAAGAAAGACCGAGTTGGACGGTGTCGATGCATCAACGCAGGCACACCGACCGACAAACCTTTGGGTAGGCGCCGCACCTGTCGTGGTCGCGTGCGGCGCTGAATTCTTGACCACGACCCGATGGGGCGACGGAATCCGCGCCATCGGCGATCTCCATGGGATTCAACCTTCACTCACGACCAACCCGCTGTTCGGGCAGCGGGCCCTTGACCAAGGGCACACATCATGTCTGACTCATCCACCCCTCGATCCACAACGCCCAGATCATCACGGCGCAGGGTTCAGGAAGAATCCAGCCCTGGGCGCTCCAGCCAGCACCAGCCCCCACGCCGTCAAAGCTGGGCGGGCAAGTCACCCCAGGACATCCTTGCCCACTACCCCACGGGCAAGACGCCGCCGCTCAAGGTGCTGGAAGTGCTGATCGAACTGTTCAACGCCTTGCACACCTCGATGGCCAAGACCGTCTCACACAAGACACGGCAAGAGCGCGCCCAGTTCCTGCGCCGATTCTTTCGGGACTTGAGGACAAAGGCCGGGTTCAAGACGGTGCCTGACCCGCGCAACCTGGGGCAAAAGCACATCCGGGCCATGGTGCAGGTCTGGCAGCAGGAGCACCTGGCCCCGGCGACGATCCAGACCTACCTGAGCTTTCTGCGAGGCCTGGCCATGTGGATGGGCAAGCATGGCTTCGTGCGATCACCGGACCACTACGGCCTGAGCGTTGACGAATACCAGCGCCATGAGTACGCCAGCCGGGATAAAGGTTGGTCGGCAAATGGGGTGGACATCGACGCCGTGATCACCCAGGTCTGTGACCATGACCGCTTTGTGGGGGCTTCGTTGCGATTGATCCGCGCCATGGGCCTGCGCCGCAAGGAATCGGTGCTGTTTCGGCCGTTTGAGAGCGTCGTGCCCTTCGAGTCCACTGGCCTGCCGCCCGAGGACAAGTTGGCGGATCGGTACGCGAGGATCAAGGGCAAGGGAGGCCGGGTGCGCCACATCCCTCTGGACAGCCAGGAGCGCCTTGCCGCCGTGGCATTCGCGCAGGGCGTGGTCAGCAGCCAGGATGCGCACATGGGCAACCCTGCCCATGACCTGCGCAAGAACCTCAGGCACTTTGACTACGTGTTGACCAAGTTCGGCATCACCGTGCGCGAACGAGGGGTGACCGCCCATGGCCTGCGCCATGAGGTGTTGATCGGTCACTATGAGGCCCTTGTAGGAACCCCACCCCCGGTGCGTGGCGGGCAGATGGTGCCACCGGAACTTGACCGTCAGGCCAGGCAATCAGTGTCCAGATTAGCCGGGCATGCGCGCATACGAGCTTCGGGGGCCTACCTTGGTGCGGTGCGAGTGCAGCGCCATCCTGGATCACGTGATGCGGATGGCATGGACGACGCGCCGCCAGAGCGGGCGTGACCAACGCCAACGGCGCAGAGCCCTTGTCTGCGCCGGATTGGTGGGAAAAGTTCTGTGAGCCCTTGCCTCAGGCCGCTGACTCCGCGAGTTCATCGGCTTCAGACTGGGAGTCGTCCAGGCTGGCCGTCCCAACTTCGCCTGTTGTCGCAACCGAGGCAGCTTGGCCCCTCAAGCATGGAGGCAACCAACCGGAGCCCGCCAAGGCCAACTCAGCGGCCACCACGGCGGCATTCTTCTTCATGCTCGCCATCGGCGCTGCCGCGTTGATGTCCACCGCCTCGGTGACCACGTCCACCACGCGGCTCTTGGACACATGGTTCAGGTAGGAAGGACCATTGGCTGTCCACCAGCGGCGCATGTCCAGGCCCAAGGCCTGTGCCAGCACATCGGTGCGTTGGCTGGGTGACTCCACGCCCTGAATGCCGGTGACTGAGCACGCCACCACCACGGTCAGCAGTTGGAGCACCGTGGCTTGGTCTTGCGCCAGCAACCACGGGAACACGGCATCCAGGTCTTGGGGCAGCTTCTGCGCCCAGGCGCTGCGCTCAGCCTCCATGCGCAGCCATGCCGGGCTGGCCTCGATGTCATCGGCAGCGGATTGCAGCGCAGACTGGCTGTCCGTGACCGAGACATCCAGCACCTGAGGCTGCTGGTGGTAGCGGTAGTCGCGGCTCAGGAACAGCTTCTGGGCCAACTGAGCCGTGAGCGCGACCAGGGCCACGTCCGGGCGCGCAATCAATTCGGCCTGCACGGCGGCGACCCGGTGTGCCGTCAGACGGCGCATCAGCTTGTCGGAGTGAACCGGGCGAACCTTGGCCGGTGGGCCAGACAACATGTCGCCTTGCGAACCACCATCGCCTGCCTCCCCTGCGCCGTGCGTCAGGACATGGGCCACGGCACTGCGGTCCTCCGGGCGAATCAGGCCACATTTCACCGTGGCCGCGCCGTTGTGACCCACGTGGACCACGCACCCGGCCAGTGCCATCAGGTCCGCTGGCCACACGCTCAGTTCGTCGTCGAGGGCCTTGAGCCGCAGTTGCAAGGCTGCTTGCTCGCTTTCAAGCGCCTGGTACGCCGTGCCGTCATCCCGGTCGGCTTCATCGCCGTCCATGTCGTCCAGCACATCCAGGCGTTGTTGCACAGCCTGCATCGCAGCGTCCAGTTCCGCCAGCGCGGTGGCCTCTTGCTCTGTGGGTTCGCGCCGGACTTTGCGCAACTCGGCATGGCCGGTGTACTCGTCACGGTCATAGCGCACCCGCACGTCCACCCACTTCCAGCCCTCGGCACGCACCTGCTTGGCCTTCTTGTTGAGTTTCTCCACGGCCAGACGTTCCAGCAATGGTGCGTCCAGCAAGTAAGCCTTCTTGTCGTCGTCGTTGAACAGGTCACGGCGTGTGGCCCCACCGGCCTTCTCGTATGCCTTGAGCGTCACGTACTTCGCCACCGGGTCACGGTCGGACTCGATGTCGCCCTGCGTCAGCAATTGCCGCAAGTAGTCGGGGCGGCGGTTCCATTGCGGCAAGCCAGCCCAGGCCTGTTCCTGCTTTTCGTGATCATCGACCGACGCCAGCACCATCAGGCATTCCAGGCTGATGTCATCCGCCCTGAACTCGTCCATCAGCTTGGGCGACACGCTTGCCAGCCTCATGCGGCGCTTGACCACCAGGGGCGTGACACCAAAGGCCGCAGCCACCGTCTCGACGGACTTGCCCTCGCCCAACAGGCGCGAGAAAGCCAGGTACTCGTCGGCGGCATGCATAGGCACATGGAAGATGTTCTCGGACAGGCTGGCCATCAGCGCCTTGTCGGCGGGCACGATGAGGATGGGCACGGGGTAGTTGTCGGGGATGTCGCCGTTGCTCATCAGCAGGTTCAGCGACTCCAGGCGGCGGCCACCGGCGCACACTTCAAACAGGCCACGCGGGCCCTTGATGACGATCAGGTTCTGCAACACGCCGCAGTCCAGGATGGACGCAGCCAACTCGGCGATGCTCATCTTGCTGGTGGTGCCGCCTGGGCGCACCTGATGGTCTGCCGACAGCACCAGCTTGTTCAACGGCGCGGTGGTACGGGGGGATGCTGCAATCACGGCATCGATCTCTGCCTTGGTGAATTTCATGGGGGGCTCCTGCACGGTTGAGGGACATGCCTTGTGCGTGTCCATGCATTCAGAATCTCATCCGGCCCGCTGAAATCAAGGTCGTGAACTTGCCCCTCTACGGGCCCCACCAAGCACCGCCCCCAAGCACTCAAGCCCCCGCCCCCAATCGATCCACAAAGGACTTTGGGCCGCAGCCCTGGCTTGAAGCGCTGTACCATTTCCACTGTTTTGGTCTGCTTGCCACGCGCGCAGATCGCCCACCCTTGATCGGTCAGGACACGCTGTAAGTACGCGCCGATATTCACCGACGAGGTCTTTCGTTGAACGTATCGGCTACCGCTCCGCTTTCTGTCCTGCGCTTCTGGCGTGATCTGGAAGTCTTCAACATCCCGACCGCACCATCGGCCAAAGACAGCAGCAACCAGGTCAAGATCGTCACGCTCAGACGCGGCGATGTCCTGCCTTGGCAACACCCTCACTTTCAGCCAACACAAGAACATGGCTACGTCCATGTCGTCTATGTGGGCGTGGCCGACACGGAGGACCTCTCCCGGTTGATGCTTCAGTCGGTGTTCCCCGAGGAAGACCTCAGTGAGCGCGAACGCCAGCGCGCAACCGGAAACGGCTGGCTTGCCGCATTCGTCGCCAACGAAGATGGCCACCCCAAGCTAGACAGCTACCTGCCTGCCAGCTTCGCCCACGGGGTCGATGCCCTGTGGCATTCGGAGCCGCTGGAGAACGTCAATGCCCGACTGGCACGCGCCACGGATGAGTTCGGACAACGACGCCACCACCTGCGGCCGGTCGCCACCGACCCGCAGCAAACACCGCCCACTGGCCAGCCCGACACCCCACCGGCACCAAGCCCCTTGACCTGGAGCGATCTGGACGAAGAGTTGCGCACCGTGTGCAAGCTGCTGGGCCCAGGGGCCGATGCGGCAGGCCTGGACTGGCGTGTGGTGGTTCGGGTGTCACGGGTCAAGCGCCGCTTCCTCGATGACAGCCTCAACGCCGCCATCGACTACCTGAACTCCTTCTACCTGGATGACCTCAACCGCCTGATCACACAGGCGGGCAAGAACAAGCCCTTTGGCAAAGCCCTGAGCACCTTTCTGGGCGCGCCCATTGCCCCCGAGCAGCGCATCGACATCCTGAACGACCACGCGGCCATGGGTGAACTGGTGAGCGTGGCCCGCCTGCCCAGCGCACGTTGGCCAGCTTCACCAGAGGCCCCACTGGTGCTGGCTCAGCAAGCTGCGGTGGCCCAGGTGCTCAGCACCTTGGGGCGCGATGGCGGCACGCTGGGCATCAATGGCCCACCGGGCACGGGCAAGACCACCTTGCTGTGCGATGTGATCGCCGAGGTGGTCACCGAGCGTGCGCGCAAGATCGCCGCGCTCAGCCGCCCCATCGAGCTGTTCGAAGACAGCGTGAGCGTGGCGGGCAAAAACTTCTTCCCGCTCAAGGCCAAGGTGGTGGGCGGCTCGTCCATCGTTGTGACCAGCACCAACAACAACGCGGTCAAGAACATCACGCAGGAGCTGCCTGCGCGCGCGAAGGTGCACAGCGACTTTGCCTCGGCCACCTACTTTGACGAGGTGATCCGAGAGGTGTTCGCGGCCCAGAAGGTGGTGGACGACGACAAGCAGCCCATCGACTGCTGGGGCCTGGCCGCCGCCGCGTTGGGCAATGCAGGCAACCGCCGCTCTTTCGCCCGGGGATTTTTTCGGGATGAACCACGTCAGGCACCCAACACCGAAACGCCATCGCCCGGCAACGCTCAAGAAGGCGAAGCCCCAGGTGCGACCGCTCAAGCCACCACGCCTACACCCGTCGATCCGTTGCCACCCTCGATCAAACAACTGCTGGAAGCGGCCAGCAACGACTACAGCCGCTACCAAGGCGAATGGCATGCGGCCAAGAAGTCCTTCCTGGCGCTTCTGGCCGATTTCGATGCCTGCCGTGGCGTCTTGCTTCAGGCGGAAAAGTCAGCTCAGCGGATCGATGCCTGCCAGCAGCGGGTCAATGCCCAGCGTGATGCCGCGCAGGCCCAGGCCCAAGTGATCGACCAAGCCAGCCGCCACCTCGCGCAGCTTCAGGACAACAAGGCCATCCAGCATGCCCTGGTCGATTCCCGCCGGGCCACGCTCGACCAGGCGCGTTCGCAATGCCTGCCCAAGCTGTGGGACAAGCTGTGCGCTTTGTTTGGGCAAGACACCGAACGCATGAAGGCGCTGCGCGCCACGCTGGTCGAGCCCACGCGGGCCTTGGCGCAAGCCGCCGAAGCGCTGGCCCAACTGGCGCAGGATGGCGCCATGGCCGAAGCACGGCTGGAGCAACAGCGCGAGGTGCATCGTGCCCAGGTCCTGACACTGCAGGGTTCCGAGCGCGAATTGCAAGGCCACCAACGTGCGCTGAAAGCCGGACACGACGCCGGGGCACGGCACTTCCCCGATGCCAGTTTCTGGCAACTGCCCGCCGATCAGCGCCATCGCGCGTCGGTGGCGGTCAGCCCGGCGCTGGATGCACTGCGGGCCCGCATCTTCCTGCAAGCCATGGAACTGCACCGACTGACGGTGCTGGCCAACGCAGGCAAGTTCATCGGCAACCTGCGCGCCGTCAACGGCATGCTCACCGGTTCGCTGAAAGACAAGCTGCCCCTGGAGCAGCGTCCCCTGTTGTGGGACGCCTTCTTCTTCATCGTGCCAGTGGTTTCGACCACCCTCGCGTCCTTCGATCGCCTGTTCGCTGGCATGGGCCAGGACAGCCTGGGTTGGTTGCTGGTCGATGAGGCGGGGCAAGCCACCCCGCAATCAGCAGCCGGTGCCATCTGGCGCAGTCAGCGGGCGGTGCTTGTGGGCGACCCCTTGCAGATCGAACCCGTGTTCACCGTGCCCTTGATGCTGGTCGAAGAGTTCCGCCGCCGCCACGCCGTGGACCCCATGTGGTCACCCAATGACGAATCGGTTCAGACCCTGGCCGACCGTGTCACCCGTCATGGCTCCTGGGTCGCATCCCAAGTCACCAGCGGCGCCGTCGATGCGGAGAAGGCTCAGCCCATCTGGACGGGCATGCCCTTGCGCACGCACCGCCGCTGCGACGATCCCATGTTCAACGTGGCCAACCGCATTGCCTACGCCGAACAGATGGTGCATGGCCGTGTGGACGATCTGGGCCAGCCTGAAAAAACGAAGTTCACCTGCGTGCTCGGTGACAGCGCCTGGCTGGACGTGCGCGCCACCCGCGCCACCCATCCGGTCATCGAAGACGAACTCCATGTCCTGGTGAACTGCCTGCGCCAGCTTCAACAGCAACCAGCATTCACACCTGCCAGAAAGGCCGGGGGCAAGGACAAGGCCGCCAAGGTGTTCGTGATCTCGCCGTTTCGCAAAATCAAGAACGCCTGCATCAAGCGGATCAAGGATGCAGGGTTGGGCCAGATCGAGTGCGGAACCGTGCACACCTTCCAGGGCAAGGAAGCAGAAATCGTGTTCCTGGTGCTGGGCACGGCCCCTGGGCAAGCCGGGTCAGGCGCGCGTGTCTGGGCTTCGGGCAAGCCCAACCTGCTGAATGTGGCCATCACGCGCGCCAAGCATCGGCTGTATGTGATCGGGGATGCCTCGCAGTGGGGTGGACTCAACCATTTTGATCAATTGGCCGAAGACCTGCCTGCCCGACCAACCCCATCAACGCCCCGGTCGTTTGACACCATTGCTCATGAAGCCCGCCTCTAGATGTTCAAAGCGTGTCCATGTGTCTTTCTTGAGGAAGGCCACAGTCGCATCGTCGTCCAGCCCTTGGCGAAAATTCATTTCCTCCTGAATGATCGCATCGGCAATGGCGATGCACCACTCAGGCGCGTACTGGGTTTCATCTAGAAGAACGTTGTCTTGGCGCCCGGCGTTCACCGCCAAGCAGGCCTTGTCCCACCAACGAATCACCCTGAGCAGCTCGTCCTTCAGACCAGGCTTTTCGGGAAGTTTTCCGGCTATGCAAGATGTGCTGAGGGCATCAATGGCGGCTCGACGAGCGAGTTGCTTCAGCCTGTCTTCCTCATGATGAGCTTCGCATAAACCACCTAAGAACGGAGCCTCTTCGCAGTCCCATCGTCTACAAGTCAGTGTTTTCTTTCTGCCCACTCTGCACCTTTCGTGATGACACTTTTTGCGTCAGCTGCGCAATCCAAACACATCATTGGGAGCGAACAGCAATGTCGGTCCCGGACACCATGCTGCCTCATCCTCCGACGGCAGCTCATGCGGAAACGGCACCATGTTGAGTTCGTAGAGGCGCAGCATGCCTTCAATGGGTATGTAACTGCCATCCAGCTTCGAGCATGTTGGGCAGGCATGGCGTGAGCTGACGGCATGCACGTCATGGTTCTTCAACATCCTGGATCGCCACAACACCTCATAGTTGCGCCTGAGGGTCCGAACGAAGCCGCCGACAGCCACGTTGTCGCAAACACCAATGAGTGCGTTCGATCCCTCGTTGGCGAACCGATAGTCAGGCGATGACGCCATGAACAATGCGTCATTGGTGGGCATGCCGCCCAAGGTAAGACCAGCCAAATCGGGCATGAAGCTCACTGCACTGAGGGTTGGCAAAAAGCGGTTGAAATCGGGCGCGCTCATGTGATATCCATTGAGCTCGATGTCCCGTTCTTGCGCGATCATGCGGTTGGCAGCATCGACCCGGTCCTGCTCCATCTGGAAAGGGGACCGTCCTGCCTGACGCGCCTGGACGATTTGAGCCAGCGTCTCCGCCTCTACCTTGTCCATCAGCCGTTTGTAATCTGGCTCGGTCAGGGTCAGATACGCGCCGACAAGCCCATTGATCTCAGTCCAGACCTTCTGCTTGTACCGCTCTTCCTCAGGCGTTAGATGCATAGCCCACCGTCCGATTCAATCGCTGACGCTGATGTTGATGGCGCTGATCGGGATCCGAGCATGCATGTTTTCTGGATCTGTCAGCCACTGCGGCAACAAGGACAGCTCAAGATGGATAGGGATGGAGGTATCTTCCATACCTCCTCCCGTTGTCAGGGCATGGATCAGCGCCTGGCGATCACGGGAAGACAGGTGGAAGTTGAGCATCGCGCCATCGGATCGATGGCGAACGTAAATTTCGATACCGCTCATGTTTGGCTCCTACACACATGTTTGTGTTGATTGTGCCCGCGGTGTAGGACAGGTGTCATCCACCCTGGCGGGCAACTTTATCCACAGAAACTGGGGATAACTTGCCGCATTGAAGGGCAATGCCTGCCTGCCCGTAGCCGAAACCTCGGGCTGCTCTATTTTTGGGCAACCATTGCCAATGGCTCAACGTGCCCAACCCAGATCACGAAGCACAAAACCGAGGGCCTCGATGGCAAAGGCACCATCAGCGTCCGTGACGTCGCGTGTGCCCAGGCGCTGCTGCTCATTGGACTTGCCCCTGGGGTGGAGCTTGCAGACCACATCTGCCGCCGCACGAAACAGCTTCGATTCCGGTGGCAGCTTCGCAATCAGCGCGCCGAGGTCTTTTTCAATGACCTTGGCATCCTCACCGGCATCCAGATGAAGGTGTGCGGACAAGATCACCCCCATCGCATCGCGGCAGAGATCGAAAGCAATCATGTGATGACAAGGCCGCTCAGGCAGAAGGCCGGTTCATCCAGCCACCACTGGAAATCAGCCGGGAGATGCTGGCGTCAAATGCGCGCTTGAAATCCGGGTCCGACGCGTACTGTTTGTACAAGTCAAGTTCCCGCCTGCGCTCCATGCTGATGGCCTGCTGGATGATCTTCTCCAGGGCCAACTGCCTGTTCTGTGCATCGGGGTTGTCTTCAACCTGGGCACGATAATCAACGTGCGCCACCACATGCTTGGCGATGTTGATGAACTTCACCCGCTGCTCTTCAGGCGTTGCTTCCCAGCCTGCAAAGTGGCGCTCGTTGAAGGTGCGCACAATGTCTTCCAACGGGTCTTTGTCGCCCTCCCCCATGTGCGCACCGCGCAGATTGGGGTTGGCTGGCTCTTGCTCCGCCTCAGAGTCATCCAGGCCGATCTTGACCTCCAGACGCGAGCGCTCCAAGCCGTAGGTTGACAGGTCCACGCTGTTGAGCAGCTCGTCCAGCTTGTCCTGATCTGGGTCTTTGACCTTCAGCTTTGGGATGAGGAACTTCAAGAACCAGTGCAGCATTTCCCAGTTCACGTTGTTGAACGGCAAGATGGCCGCCACCTGGGCATAGATCTTGACGAACTGCTTGGCTTTGATCTTGAAGTCGATGCGCTTTTCATCGTCCAGGTCGGCGTCGAACCGTGCCACCACGGCGTCGATGATCGGCGCCAGCTCCTCCGCCTGGGCGCTGGCAAAGAACTTCTCGTTGAAGCTCGTCACCTCGCTCCAGTCGTAGATGCCAAAAGCGTCGAGCGCATCCTTCAGGTCATGCAGCACGTTCACGTCGGTGGGCTCGCTCAGCGACGTGGCGGTGTAGAACGGATCGAAGGCGGCCTTGATGTCATCCACCGAGTTGTAGAAGTCCAGCACGAAGGTGTCGCGCTTGTCGAGCTTCCAGTTGCAGCGATTGAGGCGAGACAGCGCCTGAACCGCCAGCACGCCCTGCAGCTTCTTGTCCACGTACATGGTGTGCAACATGGGCTCGTCAAAGCCGGTCAGGTACTTGTTGGCCACCACCAGGATCTTGAAGTCATCCTTTTCGAACTCGTCGGGCAGGTCACGCACCGCGATGCCGTTGATGCTGTCCTCGGTGTACTTGACGCCGTCCACCGTCTTCTCACCAGAGAACGCCACCAGCGCCTTGAACGGCGCATTGGCCTCCCGCAAGGCGGTGCGGATGGCGAAGAAGTAGCGAATGGCGCACTCGATGTTGCGGGTGACCACCATGGCTTTGGCCTTGCCCTTGAGCTTCTTGGCCTGCCACACACTGCTCATGAAGTGATCGACCATGATGCGGGCCTTCACTTCGATGGTCTTGGGGCTGGCCTCCACAAAAGCCTTGAGCTTCTTGTGGGCCTTGGCGGTATCGAACAGCGGGTTGCCTTCGACTGACTTCTGAACCTCGTAGTAGCTCTTGTACGTGGTGTACTTCTCCAGCACATCGAGGATGAACTTTTCCTCGATGGCCTGCTTCATCGAATACAGGTGGAAGGGGTAGAACTTGCCGTCTGCGCCTTGGCGGCCAAACTTTTCCAGCGTGGCAGGCTTGGGCGTGGCCGTGAACGCGAAGTAACTGGCGTTCTTGCTCATCTTGCGGCCCGCCATGGCAGCCAGGATCTTGTCTTGGATGTCCTCGGGCGCTTCGGCGTCTTCGCCGCCAATGGCCTCGTTCAGACTGTCGGCGCTGGTGCCCGATTGAGATGAGTGAGCCTCGTCAATGATCACTGCAAAGCGGCGGTCCGTCAGGGCGTCCATGCCTTCAACGATGCGCGGGAACTTCTGCACCGTGGTGATGATGACCTTCTTGCCGGCCTCCAGGTTGTACTTCAGCTCCTGCCCGCTCTCGCAGTGGGCCACGATGTTCTTGGTCTCGGAGAACAGTTTGATGTTGTCCTTGAGCTGGGTGTCGAGCACGCGCCGGTCTGTCACCACGACCACAGAATCAAACACGTTGGCCGTGCCTGCCTGGTTGTACAGCTCCACCAACTGGTATGCCAGCCACGTGATGGAGTTGGACTTGCCCGAGCCCGCCGAGTGCTGAATCAGGTAGCTCAGGCCCACGCCGTTTTGCTGCGCATCGGCCAGGATGCGGCGCACCACGTCCAGCTGCTGATAACGCGGGAAGTACAGCGCCTTGCGTTCCTTGCCGGTCTTCTTGTCCTTATCGACCGTGAACTTGGCGAACTGCTCGATGATGTTGCTCAAGCTGCGGCGCGCCAGGATCTCTTCCCACAGGTAGGCTGTTTTGTAGCCGTTCGGATTGACCGGGTTGCCCTTGCCGTGGTCCACGCCCTTGTTGAAGGGCAGGAAGTTGCTGTCCTTGCCCGCCAGGCGGGTGCACATGAAGACCTCGTCCGGGTCTGCAGCCAGGTGCACCAGGCAACGTCCGAACTCGAAGATCGGCTCATTGGGATCGCGCAGGTTGTACTGCTTGTAGATGGCGTTCCAGACCGTTTGCCCGGTCCAGGGGTTCTTGAGCTCAATGGTGGCGATGGCCAGGCCATTGACGAACAGCACCATGTCGATGGACTTGAGGCTGTCGGTCTCGCTGTAGTGCACCTGCCGGGTGACGCTGAAGACATTGGCCTCGTAGCGGGCCAGCACCTCGGGGTTGAGCTGGTTGTAGGGCTGGCGGTAGAGCAGATCGAAGTGGGCGTCATCCACATCGAGCCCCTTCTTGAGCACGGCCAGCACGCTGTCTTTTTTGATCTTCTTGCTGAGCCGCTCCAGCACCAGGCGCTGCCAATTGGGGCGGTCCTTGAGCTTGGCCACCTCCTGGGGTTGGGTGGATTCCAAAAAATCCCAGAACAGCTGGCGATCGACCGCAAAGGTCCGGTCAAAATCAGCCGGGTTGCCAACGCGATAGCCATCCTTGACCAAGGCTGTTTCGATGTGCGTTTCAAGCGCGGCTTCGTTGGTTTGACTGACCATTTTTACTCCCTGGGGACCGCCACTTGACCACTCACAACGGATTCAATCAACACATACTTGAGTTCCCGGAGCTGCTCAAGGCTTGACGCTGTTGAGGCAATCACTGGCTTGAACTGATTTTGTATTTCTCGAATTTTCTGACTGATGGCACGTTGCTCTTCGAGCGGGGGGAGCAGCAAAGGAATGTTACCAATGTCCGACATATTGAAGTGCGCAACCGTTGAGCCGACACTTAACAACTCCACGAAGACTTTTGCCGCACCAGAATAAATTGAATGAACTGCGAAATGAGGATCCAGCCGCTCTGCATTGACCTTGAAGAGAACCATGCGTTGACCGATGATCGCCTTGACGCCCGCAGGCAATACACAAGCCTCGCCAGCGGGAGCCTCACGCGTAAAAAGTATGTCGCCGGCTTCAGGTGTTGCTCGACGCGTCCACCTTGAGAAGGTTTTCTCATCAGTGAATTTCGCGTTCGCATAGGTCAACTCACCACCCTTGACGTTACTCGTCCGAACGACAAGGACTGGGCCCTCTTCGTACATTGGGGGGGTCTTGTGTTCGGTATCAACGATGGCCGAGAGGACGTGTTTGATGCGCATCAGTTGCCAGTGCGCAGGAAAAGACTCAAGCCACTGCTCATTGCTTAGTTGCCGAGGAGAATCAATATCCAACCCTTGGGTTACGACGTGATTTATCGCGTTGAACTGCTGCTCTAACAACAACTCAGTCAGCCGCTCCTTCTTGGCAATAGCGGCATCAATTTCAGAGATTTTCTCATCAAGAAAGGTGACGATGTGGTCTTGCTCTTCGAGCGGAGGGAGGACCACCGGCATGTCCAAGAATCGATCAGGGTAGAGCCTCAATCTAGATGAGTTCACCCCCGTGGATCGCCGCGTGTACTCAGCCACATACATGGGCGTGCGGAACAACCAGTCCATGTACCGAGGGCGCAGGCGTTGTTCAAGCTGTCGGTACACGCCATATGCCGGGCTGACGATGCCAGTGGTACTGGACACGCCCAGAGCCCCCATCCAGGCCCACATGGTGTTGATCACCAGGTCACCGTCTTTGCAGAGCTTGGCCCCGGTGTAGTCCTCGGCCATGAACATGGTGACGTTTTTCTCACTGCGCGGTGTGACGCCAGTCAGGTGCGACACCGATAGCAACTCCTCGTCACCGGCCACGGAGCGGTCGTCGATCTCCTTAAAAACATACTTGGCTCGAAGAATGGACCAATGTGAAGGCAGGTCGCCAAGCCAGTCAAAGCCACTCGGGGCGTACTGCTCATACCGCCGCATCACTTGCCCGCCTTCTCGCTGGCTGCAGGCTGGCTGCCATCTTGACCACTCGCCACGGCGCTCTCGGCCGCCCACTCCTGCAAGCGCTGCTGCAGCTCGTCTTTGCTGGGCAGGTACAACTGGTATTCCGAGGCGTGCACATTGGCATCCTGGGGCAGCGTGATCTCCACCAGCGCGTCGTTCTTCTTTTTGCACAGGATGATGCCGACGGTCTTGTGCTCGTCGTCGCGCTTCACGAAGCGGTCAAAGTAGTTCACATACATCTGCATCTGCCCCAGGTTCTGGTGGGTCAGCTTGCCGAGCTTGAGGTCGATCAGCACATAGCAACGCAGCAGGCGGTTGTAGAACACCAGGTCCACGAAGAAGTGTTCTTCTTCAAAGGTGAAGCGCTTTTGCCGGGCCTCGAACAAGAAGCCTTTGCCCAGCTCCAGCAAGAAGTGCTCGATCTTGTTGATGATGGCCGCTTCAAGATCGGATTCTGAATAGCTGCTGCGCTCTTCCAGGCCCAGGAACTCCAGCACATAGGGCGTCTTGATGAGGTCCTTGGGCGCTTGAATCAGGTCGCCTTCTGCGGCCAGTTGGCCGATGGCCTGCGGATCGCGGCTCAGTGCCAGGCGTTCAAACAAGCCACTGTCGAACTGGCGGCGCAGCTGCGCCAGCGTCCAGGTGCCACGGGCCGCCTCGATCTCGTAGAAGCGGCGCTCGTCGGCATTGCGCAAACCCGTCAGGAACACATAGTGCGACCACGACAGTTCAGCCAGAAACCCCAAGGGGCTCGATTCGTCAGACGCTGTCTGACGAATTTCGGGCTGGCGCTCCGCGTAGGCCTGGTAGAACAAACGGCAGTTCTTGAGGTTGGTGGCAGAGAAGCCGCGCCCAAAGCGGGCGGTCAACTCAGAGGCCAGCCCGTCCAGCAGGCTCTGGCCATACCCTGCCCGATCTTGCCCGCCCTGCAGCGCCTGTACGATCTCGCGCCCGATGAGCCAGTAGGCCAGCACCATCTCGCTGTTGACCGTGCGCGCGACACGCTGGCGCGCATCTTCCAGGATGGTGACGACACGGCCCAGCAATTCGCCAGGCAAGGCCGCTGCCTGGGGCGCCACAACCTTGCGCGGGCTCATGCCCCTGCCCCCACAAAAGCCACCAAGGCCTTGAGCAGGCCATCCGTCTCGGCTTCCAGGGCCAGGATTTCCTGGGTCACCTCTTCCAGGCTGCGCAATGGCTTGTGCTGGTAGAAGTATTTGTTGAAGCTGATTTCATAGCCGATGACCGTCTTGTCCAGCGCGATCCAGGCCTCGTCGACATGAGGGCGCACTTCCTTGATGAAGTAATCGTGGATGACGCCAGAGGCTGCCAGGCGGGTGTCCAATGACAGCGGCACGTTTTCGGTGTCGCGCAACTCACTGTCAGGTTCGTACTCGATGTACTCGCCCGCCTTGGCCGCTTTCTTGCCGCCCTTGGTTTCAGCGGCGGCCTGCACCTCTGCTGGCCAATAGCCATGGTCGGCCAACTTGTCGGCCGTTGTCTTGAGTTCGGCCAACAAGTCCTTGAGCTTGGCTGCGGTGAGCTGGTGTCGCTTCTTGATCACCTTGGCTGCG
This sequence comes from Aquabacterium sp. CECT 9606, assembly GCF_918741295.1. Taxonomy (GTDB): domain Bacteria; phylum Pseudomonadota; class Gammaproteobacteria; order Burkholderiales; family Burkholderiaceae_C; genus Aquabacterium. Next base: position 1,354,825 of record NZ_CAKKNB010000001.1, on the reverse strand, counting down.
CGCGGGTCTCGCCAGCTCACGGCGTTCAGGATCTGCTTGCGCTCGTTCGCAGCAAGCTTGAGGCCCAAAGCTTTGATGGCATCGTCCACCAGGGCTTCGAACACATTGAAATCGAGGTGCTCCGTACTGCCGATCACCCCAGCCAATTGCTGAGCGGCCTGCATGATGGATCGCTGCGCCAGCCAGGTGGTCTCAGACAACAGCTCTTTGCGGCTCTTGGGCGAAAGGGTGATTTCTTCGCGCTCAAGGTGGTTCTCAATGGCCTCGGCATGGGCCTTCAGGCCGGTATAGACCTCTTCGCCATACTTGCCGTGCACCCATTCCATGATCTCCTGCATGCCCGGCGTGTAGCGCAAGGTGGCCATGCGCTCGGGTGTGAACTGGGCTGCCAACCGCAATGGGCGCTCCACCGTGACTTTGTAATAGCCGAAGTCGCGGTTGTGGAAGACCTTCGAGATGCCATCCGCCGGCATGGTCAGGTACAGCTGGGTGATCTGCTCAATGTGCTCGTCGGTGAACTCGCAGTTCTTCTCACCCAGGTTCTTGCGCAGTTTCTGGAACAGGTTGGACGCGTCGATCAACTGCACCTTGCCCTGTCGCTTGGCAGGCTTGTTGTTCGTGAGCAGCCACACGTAGGTGGTGATGCCGGTGTTGTAGAACAGGTTGTTGGGCAGCTGGATGATGGCTTCGAGGTAATCGTGCTCGATCAGGTGGCGGCGGATGTTGCTCTCGCCACTGCCTGCATCACCTGTGAACAGGGCCGAGCCGTTGTGGACCGATGCAATGCGCGAGCCGGCAAACCGCACAGGGCTGTCGGCACGGCGCTTCATCTTGTCCACCATCTCCATCAGAAACAGCAGCTGGCCATCTGAGGAACGAGGGATGGCCGGGTAAAAATCAAAGCGCTCGCCCGTGTAGTCGGACAGGTTGACCTGGAAGCGATGGTCAATGACTTCCTTGCCTTCAACAATACTCTTCTGGTCGCTCTTCCATGACTTGCCGTAGGGCGGGTTCGTCAACATGAAGTCGAAGCGCTTGCCAGAGAAATCGTTGGTGGCCAGCGTGGAGCCAAAGCGGATGTTCTCGGGGTCGTTGCCCTTGATCATCATGTCGGACTTGCAGATGGCATAGGTCTCGGGGTTGACCTCCTTGCCGTACAAGAAGACGCCCACCTTGGCCTTGATCTCGCCTTCAGGGTCGGTCACGAAATCCTGGGACTCGGTCAGCATGCCACCGCTGCCGCAAGCGGGGTCATAAATGGTCAGCGGGTTGGGGAGCTGATCCTTGACGGGGATGAACACCAGGTTGGTCATCAGCTTGATAACTTCGCGCGGCGTGAAGTGTTCACCGGCCTCTTCGTTGTTCTCTTCGTTGAACTTGCGGATCAACTCTTCGAACACGTAGCCCATGCCAAGGTTGGACAAGCCAGGCTGTGTCCGACCATCCGGGCCCTTGCGGTCATCGGGGCTGAGGTTGATTTCTTCGGAAACGAATTTTTCGATGACGTCGTGGAGCACGTCGGACTGCGCCATCTTGCGGATCTGGTTGCGCAAGTCGAACTTGTCGACGATTTCCTTCACGTTGTCCGAAAACCCGTCCAGATAGTTCTTGAGGTTGGCCTCCAGTTGCGTGGGGTTGCCCAGCAGGCTCTTGAGGGTGAACTTAGACGTGTTGTAGAAAACGTAGCCAGACGCATCGCGCAGGCCATGCGGGTCCAGATCAGCCATCGCCGCGTCTTCTTGCTGGAACCGCACTTCTTCGAGCACACCCGCCTTGCTCGGCTCCAGCAAGCAGTCCAGGCGGCGCAGAACGAACATGGGCAGGATCACGTCACGGTATTTGCCCCGTACAAAAACATCGCGCAAGCAGTCATCGGCAATGGCCCAGATGAACGAGACGATCTTGTTATGTGCTGCGTGATCCATGAATACCTGGCAAATTGGGGGAAATCGCGATGGGCATGATTTTCCACCGAGCCAAGGCTCGATTGGATCACTGAATGTCTGGGGCATGCGCGATACAGCAACGGCCAACTGCTCGGAATCGCTGGGCGTGAGACCCAGAGACTTGACACTGTATAAATCCACATGGAAAATGTGGTAAAACGCTACCTGTAGTGTTTTTTACCCCACCCAGACACTAAATAGCGCCTGCCACAAGTACACCTCATGTCAGCACCTGCCCCCTGTTCAGCGTCGCAGCCAGATCAAAACAAGGTATTCCAAGTCCTTGCGCTTTCAGGCGGCGGCTACAGAGGCCTGTACACGGCAAAAGTGCTTGCAGACATCGAGCAAGAGCTTCAGGGGCCCATCGCATCCAAGTTCGATCTGATCACAGGCACCTCGATCGGCGGCATCTTGGCGCTGGCCCTCGCCTTGGAAATCCCGGCGCAAACGATGGTTGACCTCTTCGTCAAGCATGGCGAGGAGATCTTCAAGAAGCGCTGGTCTTTTCTGGGAATGGTGCGCGCACCCTATACGCCTGCATCGCTCAAAGCACAGCTTGAGGCCCCCGAAGTCTTTGGCGACCGACTCCTGGGTGCTTGCCTTCACCCTGTGATGGTCCCCTCCATTAACTACACAACGGGTGAGCCTGTTGTCTTCAAGACGGGGCACCACCCCACGTTCAAACGAGACCACAAACATCGCCTGGTGGACATCGGGCTTGCAACCAGTGCAGCACCGGCCTACTTCCCGCGTCATGTCTTCAATGGGGGGCAGTATGTCGATGGTGGGTTGTTCGCGAACTCACCGGGACTGCTCGCGCTCCATGAATCGCAGCATTTCTTCGGTAGAGATATCAAGCACATCCGCATGCTCAGCATCGGGACGATGTCGTCGAAGTTCACCGTTGACCCTCGGCACAACCGGCAAGGCGGCGCCTACGACTGGGGTGGCTGGAACCCCAGCAACATGCCCAAGAGGCTCTTTGGACTGTCCATCTCCGCACAAGAGGTTCTGACCGACAAAATGCTTGAGCACCGGCTGGAAAGCCGATACCTGCGCATTGATGACGACCTGTTCGATGAGCGTGCCCGTGCAGTTGCACTTGACAAGGCCGATGGTCACGCACGTGAGGTGCTGCTCGGTGCCGCCATTGAGCGCTCGAAACGATGCATCAGTGACCCACGCCTACTGGCTTTCTTGGAACACTCGCCACCCAAGTCAGTCTTCTTTCACGGCGAACACGCAACTCCTTGACCGGGGTCCCTCATGCTGAAACTCAATCGACTGCTGTTCGCCACTTCCGAGACCGATGTCTTCATCGACCGCCTCGCCCCCACCCCACATCAACGGGAGACCTTGGTTCAGGCCAAGAACGACATTCGGGATCATCTGCGGCCACGCATTCGAGCGGCGACAGTGGCCGTGCTCGGCATGGACAAGGCAGTCGACCCAAAATTCCGCACCCAAGGCTCCTGGTCGTATAGGACCTGCATCCAGCCAGCATGGCAGCCACCCCAGGAAATGGATTGGGACTTCGGTGTGTACTTGCCGGTCACGGTTTGGGAAGACAATGGCCCGCCGCACAAGATGGCGAAGCTCTACTTCACGCTGGTGGAGAAACTGCTGGCGGACCTTTGCACGGACAAGGGTTGGGAACTGATCACCGGCAAGGACACCTGCATCAGGATCCAGATCAACAACTGGGCGCACATCGATATCCCTTTGTACGCTGCACCTGAAGAAGAGTTCGCGACGATCCTGGAAAAGTCCTTCTCCGCTCAGTTGACGCTTGACTCGGCGCGTGGCACCCTGGTTGAGAATGCGGCGTTCGGCGAGATCGCAGAACAAGAGTGGGCCGACCTGGATCACATCGTCATGGCGACGCGGTCTGGCGAATGGAAATCATCAGACCCTGAAGCTGTCTCGAAGTGGTTCCTTGACCGTGTGAAGGAACATACCGATCAGCTGCGCCGGGTGTGTTGCTACCTCAAGGCTTGGCGTGACCTGCATTGGAAAGCTGGCGATGGGCCCACGTCCGTTTGCATCATGGTGGCCGTCGCACAGAAGTTCGAAGCGATCCGTGGCCGTGACGATCTGGCCTTGGAGGCTGCGTCCAGGACCCTCGCCAACGCTTTGCGCGGAGATATCCGTGCGCCAGGCATTGACGAAGGCAAGGAAGACTTCAACAAGCGCTTGAATCCGGCGCAACGGGAAGAGGCTTCAGCCATGGCCAGCACCCTGGCGCAGCAAATTCAGGCTGCGCGACTGAAGCCCGTGCACACGCCGGGTGATGCCATCGACATCATCCAAAGCCAACTTGGATTGCGCATCCCAATGCGGACCGATCTGGTCGAGCCAGACAGCGGCAATGATGCGGTGAGAAGCGTGCCTGCTCGTGAGGTCAGCCGCCCGATCGTCAGAGCCACTACGGCTGGCTGATGACCCCGAGTGATGCGCAGCTGACCGACGCCCTGCGGTTGCTTCGCATGCGTGGCTTTGAGCCTGCAGGCAACCGTGCCGGCACGCGTTCTTTTGAGGGCGATTTGACTTGCCGTGGTGGCAATGTGCGCGTTCGGCTGAGCATCACGGACTGGGACTTTCTGCGTTATCCATCGATCATCGTGCTCGATGGCACTGACGGCTTCCCTCCCCTCGTTCCGCACCTGACTGCAGAAGGATGGCTTTGCTACTTTGCAGCAGGATCAGTTGTCCTTGATCGCTACAACCCAGCTGAAGCACTCGCTCAGTGTCTTGACCAGGCCAAGCTGGTCCTTGAACAAATCCGCTTTGATGCGGACTATCGCAGGGGCGACATCCAAGACGAATTCATGGTGCATTGGCTCAATGGCCAATCGACGGCCATCTGGGATGTGCTCATTGGCACCGTCGCACTCGGTGCCACCTGTACCAACTACTGGCTCGTCGACATCAACGGTGTGCCGACCGCATTGATCGCAGATTCCGAAAAGGAAGTTGCGGCCTTCGCTGGAGCACTCGGTGCTGCAGCCCCCGAAAAAACAACCTGCCCTTGCTGGCTGTTCCAAACCGATGAGCTTCCTGTTGTGCCGGATGTCATGCCATCGACCGTGAAAGAGTTATTCGCCTGGTTGAAGGCGTGGGACAAGGGCATCTCGAACGGCGTTCAGCGTATCCTGGAGAAGGAGCCCCGATACCTCGAATACAAGCAAGCGACCTTTGCCGTGAAAACGCCCATCGGCTGGCTCGGATTCGGCTTCGATCTCGACCAAGTCCAACGGCTGGGCGCCATCAAGAAGCCGCGGCTCTACAAACAGCACCTCCACGGCAAAGGCGGCACACGCGGCATCATGCGATTGTCCATTTCGGAGTTCGGGCCAGCGTTCGTCCACAGTCGAAACTTGACTTTCAAGGACCTCAGCGGCCGGCAGATCAAGGTTGTGGGATGCGGTGCGATTGGCTCCTATGTCGCTCTATCTCTGATTCGACTTGGCGCTGGAGCCAATGGTGGAAAGTTGACGTTGATCGACCCCGACAAACTCAAACCGGAGAACATCGGAAGGCATGTGTTGGGCTATCCGGCACTGTTCAAATCCAAGGCGACCGCCTTGCGTGATGAACTTGTTCGCCAGTTCCCTTTCTCCACCATTGACGCGTGTCCGACTGACGTCCGTGGCGTTCCTGCCTTGTTCTCCGCCGATTTGGTGATCGATGCCACTGGCGAAGAGTCTGTGAGCGAGTTTCTCAATGCCCGCAGAATCGCCGAGGCGACGAAAACACCTTTGTTGCACGCGTGGATCAAAGGGAATGGGCAGACTGTTCAGACGCTTTGGGTTCAAGGCAGCAAAGGGGGATGCTTCCGGTGCCTGCGGTTGGCAGATCACAAGAACTACAGAGAAGAAAGATTCAAGGTCCTTAAAGAGGACCCCGTGCGCAGACTCATCGGGTGCACCGGCTTTACGCCATATGGTGTTGCGGCGCCGATGCATGCCGCGACATTGGCCACTGAAACCATCCTTGACTGGTTGCAGCGCGATAGCCCAAGCCCCCGGTTTCGCACCCGCTCAGTTGCGAGCGCCGACGTGTTCGAAGTCAAGAACCAGGATCTCACCCGCCTGGCCGCCTGCCCAGCGTGCGGTACCAATGATGTTGCGATCCCAGCCGTACGGTAGCACTGAGGCACGGGTTCTCATTGAGCCCAAAGTTCTCGCTCGTCTGTCCATCTACAAGCAACTGCGACCCCGAGACCCTGAGTCGGGTGGAATTCTCTTGGGATACCGTCGAGGAGAGCACCTGCATGTTGTTGACGCCACCGAGCCCCATCCACACGATCGCCGGAGCCGCTTTGGATTCCACCGTAAGGAGTCGTACCACCAGTCCATGGCTATCAGGAAATGGACTGAAAGCGGCCAGAAGATGGACTACCTCGGGGAGTGGCATACGCATCCAGAGCACCTGCCAACGCCTTCATCAACTGACATCAGAAGCTGGCTGGACATCACCGACAACAAGACCAATCCCATGGTGTTTCTAATCATCGGTATCTCCAATGTCTGGGTAGGTGTCGGGCTTGGTAGCGGCCACAGATCAACCGACTTGCTGGTGCCATGAGCGCATGCATGCGTGGACAACGCCACCGTCAATCGACGGGATTTGGGGAGCTTCTTCGCATGGATAACACGCCGTGAGGCTCAAATCATGTTGATTTGGCACCATCTCTCCAGCAGACTGAAAGGGCTACCTGTGGACATCGCGTTCACGCAGCCTTCAATGGAGATCTAGGTCTCCCTGAAGTCCAGCCATGCTGGCGTCGCAGTCGTGACCTGCCTTGTAGAAGCTGAACCTCGGTTCAGCTAGGCCATGTCAATGGCCTTGTGCCACGTTCAGCCCTCATGCTGAACACCGTGTCATCGGCGCACCTCACCGTGCCGCCGCCGAGCCGCTTCAACCGCCAAGGCTGAAGCATCCCAAGTTGGGGAACCACCATGTTCCCCATCGGGACGAGGCGTTCCCCTTCACACCCTGAAGGAGAACGTCATGAACGCATGCCCTCATGCGACAAGGGAAACGCGCGCCATTTGCGTGCTGTTGGGTGGCTCCGGGCTTGCCCGCGAGCCTGTGTTCCGTCCTGCAGTGCTACCCGCATTGCTGAAGCCTGCGCCGCCTGTCTCGCGACAGGTCGAACAGGTCATGGCTTACCGTGCTGCCGCCTGAACCACTTGACTGTGGTCCAGCATCAGCACATTGACACCGTGGCGATTGACCTCGCCTGCAGTTCGGGTCGAGCACGAAATGACGCGCAGACCTCCCCGGTCTCGCCCAACTTGTGTTCACCCGCGTTCGCATCCCATTGAAGTCAAGCCCGATTGATCGGGAGCCCTCGACTTCATGGGATGTGAACCGTCTTTCATGTGCCTCGGCCATTCGGCTGTGCTGCACTTCCACGCAACCCTTTGGGGGAGTCCACCGTCTCCCCGCCGGGATAGGTGTGCCCTCCTCCTTTCTGGAGTTCACACCATGAATCATGAAGCGTCTCGCGCTCGCCCCAAACGCAGCTGTGTCGAAATTGAGGAGTCTCGTGCCTGGATGGGCTTTTACCGCCGAGTGGGTCAGGACCCCGTCATGGCCGCCGAAGTCATGGCCCAGTTGGAAGCTGACCCGATGATGAAGCGCAACCACCTGGCCCTGTACCTGTGCTGCAAGCAATCCTTGCGGACACACAAAGCCACAGCCGCACGCAACAGGCGCATCGGTCAGTTCGTGCGTTGGCTGTTCCATGGCGTTTTTGTTGCGCCAGCTTTGGCACTTCGCCACATGCTGCGCCAAGGCGGCGACATCGCCGTTGAATGCCTGCCACCTACTGCCAACGAACCGGCAGCAACCCAAGTCAAGCGCCTGAAGAAGGCGCCGGAGTTTGCCCAGGCTCAATCGTCTTTTGAAGGCCAGCCTCCTGTGTCCACGGACGCGCCAGCCGCCACATCGGGTGAGCCATCAAAGCCCAATGCTGTGTCTCAAACGGCCTGATTCCCCGCACGTCAAGACCACCGCGTCTTGACCGTGCCGGGGCCAGCGCCCTGGCCCTGCCCAGATCGACCCACGCGCCTGCCCATCTGCTGGTGGTGCATGCCGCGTCCTCACCCATTTCGCCCGCATCTGCCCGAGTGGCAGTGCGGCACACCCACGGAAGGAATTTCCCATGACCACTGCAACCGACGCCTTGTGCGCCATCGAGAAGCGTGCCCACCGGGCCATCGTGCAGGAACTGCGCTTGCTGATCAAGGAAGTGCAGGCCCTTCAGCCTGGCCTGGCAGGTGATGACAGCGCACATGCCCATGCACTGCTGCTGAAGCTGGAGCACCTCCGACAAAGCCAAGTGGTGGACAGCGTCTGCGATCAGCCGCCCATCCGGTTGGCCGCGCAAGGCTGATACCGACCTGATAGCGAAACAACACGCCTGCGGGGCCACGGCCCGAGCGGCGGTGCGTCCCCAGGCTTCCACACAAGGAATCCTCATGACCACCGTCACACTCAACCTGGAGCAAAAGCTCTATGTCATCACGGAGCGATCAGGCCACAGTTGCTTTGGCTTTGACAATGCTCGCGATCATGCCAACCAGATCGCACAGCAACTCGACCAAAGCCACCTGGCCTTTGCGCCAGGCGACTACGCCACGCTGGCGGGCTATCAGAAATACCTGACGGCCACAGCCGCATGGGGCCGATCCCCACTGAACCACCGCACCTACTTTGCGCCCGGGACCGATCCCAAAGCGGCCAAGGTGCTGGAGTCCTATCGCCGAACTGGCGAGAAGATCCGCCTGATACTTGGCGACCTGGCCACGGGTGAACCGTGGCTTGATGAGCATGGCGTGGTCGGCCGCATTAGCCGATCTGGCGGCATGCTCAAAATCCCCCTGCTGGTCGAGCCTGGCGAGTCAGGTGGCGGCGCCATTTTGACCGACTGCATCCTGTGCCTGGTGGACTGGCAGACCGGCAACACGCCGTATCGGCATCCAGCCTATCGCGAGGCCAACTTGAGCCTGTCGCCCAATGAATGCCCTGACCTGCCATGGGCCGTGAGGCGAGGCAGCGATGCCATCGCTTGTTTCGCGGACATCAGCAAGGCCGCTGCCTACCTGGCCTTCATGCGCGGCGCCACCATCGAGCCACGTGTCTTTGCTTGATGAACCGCCAGGCGGCGTGCTCCATGCTACGCCGCTGAACGGCATTGCTGGTACTCCCGGTCGATCAGCCAATGCAGAAACTGGGTGTCCCTGGAGACGCCCCAATAGTGCGCCTTGCATTGCGCGATGTAGGCATCCAGGTCAGCCAGCGTGCGGATGCCGACAGGCTCCAAATCGGTGATCAGCTTGAAGCGCTCAATCTCTCGCCGAGTGAGCCGGATATGGAGGCCAAAACGGATCATGGTCGTGCTCGTTGCATGGGTTCGAGTCGCCATCTTGGCGAAATTTCAGGCCCGTGTCACGGCTTTGGCCACCCACTGAAACAAGATTTCTGTACTGAACTTCAGGTGATATTCAGCTATCACCCAGGCGTGCACTCGACAATGACCCGGTTCCATGGGGCCTTGTCCATGGCATGCAGCGATCAAGGCTTGAACGCTTCTGACCATCACGACACACTGCCCACCGCTACCTGCATTCCATCGCGGAATGCGCTCCGACCTTGAGTCGGCGTCGCAGTCGTCACCTGCCTCATTGACCGTGCTGGCCTCGCGTCAGCACATCCCGAGCGGGAACATCCATCCCCTCGGGACTGGACGTTCCCGCTTTTCCTTTTTGTGAAGGAGAAATCCGTGAATGTCACCCACTTGTCCAGTGCCGAACTGGTCAGCGAGTTACTCGCCGCACCTGTTCGCCAAGCTCCCCTCCCTTTGCCCTGCGCCTGCGATGCAGCAGCGACATACCAGGCCGTTGAGCACGCTCCCCCTGAGCTGGCCCACAAACTCAGCATCGCACGTGAGCTGCTGCTGCGAGACATGCGCGCCAAAATGCTGGATGGACCGGTCATGGCGTCACCCAAGGTTGTCAAGGACTGGTTGTGCATGTACTGCGCCGGTTTGGAGCACGAGGTGTTCCTTGTGCTGTACCTTGACGCCCAGCATGTTCTGATCGAGGCCGAAGAGATGTTCCGGGGAACATTGACCCAAACGTCTGTTTACCCTCGTGAGGTCGTCAAAAGCGCGCTGGCCCACAACGCGGCATCCGTTTTGTTGGCCCATAACCACCCGAGCGGTCAATTGTCGCCAAGCAGTGCAGACGAACTCTTGACCCAGACGCTGAAATCCTCTTTGATGATGGTGGACGTGCGCGTGCTCGACCATTTCGTCGTAGGAGGAGACCGCGTCCTGTCTTTTGCGGAACAGGGTTTGCTGTGAAGAGGCCGGCCACCCTAGCCCGCATGGCACAGCCTCATTCCTGCCAAGAAGGAGTCCGCCTTGGATAACCTAATCGTGACCAGGTTGTTGGAACTGGTCGAGCCTCTGGCCGCGCTGTCGATCAGCCACTTGACGGCCACCACACGCCAGAAACTGGCCAATGACGATTTGTCAGTCAACGTGTACCCGAACGACTATGGTGGCTTCGTCTACGTGGGCGACCCACCCTACACGGTGCCCGCTGAGAGCGATATGGCCACGATCTTCGAAGCAGCCAGATTGGCTGGCATCGTCTGGCTCAAGTTCGACAGCGATGCAGCCATCGTGGACGGGCTGCCGATTTTCGAAGAGACCGATCCCCTTTGACCCCCACCGGGCGTCGCGCCCTCAGGCCGACGCCCATTTTTTTGCGCCATCTACAGTCACCCCGCGATCGCGCATCGCATCCAGGTCGATCACGGCGTCGGCCATGGCGGTCAACTCCGGCGTTTGCGACACAAAAAACTCCCGCTGGTAGCCGCCCACGCGCAGCACCTCGCGCTTCATGGCCATGAACATGCGTTTGCGCTCGGGGTCCAGCGCCCCATCGGCTTCGTCAGAAAACAAGGCGTCGTAGCGCCGACCTGCATGCTGCGCCAGGTACAGCGCCACCGCCCGCGTCAGGCACTCGTTGACCCACACGCGCTCCCCTCCGCTCATCAGGCCCAGGCTCTTGCAGTCCCCCGACTCGCCGTCATGCACGACGATGTCAAAGCCCTCGCGTTGCTCTCCCTTGCCTGTCTCCACCAGCGTGAGGATGGACACGGTGAAGCGTGGGCCATAACAGGCCAGCAGCAAGTCATTGGCCAATCCAGACAAAGCCGGGCCTGCATCGTCAATGGCCAGGGCGATCAGGCCATCGTTGCTCATGCATCGGGCAAACAGGTTCCAACTTCCCAAGCTGTCCTCCGCTCGGGCCATGCGGGATTGCACCTGCACACGCCGATGAGCCAGGGCCCGCACCTGAGCCATCAATTCAATCCTGGACTGGGCATCGCGCTCGGCGGCCAAGTGGGCTTGCTCAGCGATGGACAAGGCCAGGCGCGCTTGGGCCTCAGCCTGGGCGGCAGCAGCCAGCATCTGATGGTCAAAGGGCGTTGGCAAACCATGAAGCACCGCGTCCAGGCGATTGAGCGCCTCCCGGAAATGCTGCGCCTGTTGCACCAGCGCCTGCGCGATCCGCTGGCGTGTTGCCTCGATCTGTTGGCGCTCGGCCTGCTCTTCGGTCGTCTCGTTGCCTTGGGTCCGGCCAAGCTCTGCCATCAATGAGGACAGTTCAAGCTCAAGGGTCTGCAAGGCGGCGCAGGCTTGGCTGATCTGGCCCGCCCTGGTCGCCAGCAGCGACAAGCGAGACACCCGTGTTCGAGCCATGTCGCCCAAGCGTTCGGCCCGGGCCAGCGCTTGCGGCGCCTGGGCCAGCTCTTCGTACCGATGGCGGATCAGGGAGAGTTCCTGTTCTGCGAGGGCCTTGTCCTGCGCCAGGCGGCTGATCTGGCCTTGTGCGCTGGGTATGAGGGTCTGGGCTTCATGCGCATCCCCCAGCAGCTTGCATTGCCCTTGCAGATCGGTGCCTGCACAAGGCACCTCACCAACCAGGCCAAAGCGGTGCGCCAACTCCTGAGCCTTCAAAGCCGCCCTGCCTGCCTCCAGTTCAATGCTGGCGAGCTTCTGCACCAGCAGTCGTTCCGTGGCCTGTGCATCCCTCATCGCCTGCACCTGCTGTCGGCACACAACGATCTCCTGTTGCCTGGCACTCAGCACCAGTTCAGCCAGAGGCAGGCGATGTGCCGCACGCTGGACAGCGCCAGCCTCTTCGAGCACGTTCAGGCACTGGCGACGTGACTGCATGACCGTGCTCTGCCGAGACTGCGCATGCGTGCGCCGACTGTTGATGCGTTGCGCCAAGCGCTCCAGGCCCTGCAACGCATCCTGCTCTTGAGCCTTGAGCCCCTCGATGGCTCGCGTGCCGGCAGCGATCAACGCCTTGCGCTCCTCAAGCAACTGCGTACGGCGCGCCTCGGTGCTCTGTGACTGATCCCGTTGAGCCTGCAAGAGGGCATGGCCAACCCGATGCCCATCCAATGCCTGCAGCGCTTGTTGTCGCTCAATCAAGGTCTGCGCAACTCGGTCAGATGCACCTTGCAAGCGATGCAGCCCCGCATCCAGGCGAGCCTGCTCCGCATCCAGCCCGGACAACTCCTGCCTGATGGCCGACAGCCCGGCCTTGATCAGCTTGGCGGTGTCATTGGCCTTTTGCCCCAACGCTCGGATTTCTTCCTGGCCGAGCAAGTCGGACAGCAGGCTCTTGATCTCGGCATTGCGGTAGGTGCTGAGCTGGCGCTTGCCCTGCGCCGAGAACGCCGAGGTGAAGAAGGTATCAGCGCTGCCACAAATCGCTTCAACACAGCGGGTGTAGGTCTCGACCTTGCCGTCGGACACCAGACCATCATCAAGGCACACGGGGCGCCATTGGCCCGCATCACTGAGCGCATGCAAATAGGCCTCGGTCTTGCGGCGCCCGTTGAACCGGATCACCACTTGGGATCGATAGCACCGCCCCTCATGTGACCAGGTCAGATCCTTCTCGTTCTCGGGCAGACAGACATGGTCGTAGTAGGAAAAGCCGCCGGGGCCGCTCAAGGCCGCCCGTGACGGCATCGTCAGATAGGGGTGCATGTTGTCCATCAGCGTGGTCTTGCCCCGCCCATTGGCCCCGGCAATGGCGACGAGTTCAGCGCCATCGGCCAGGCGCTCGAAGTCCAGGGTCAACACGTCTTGCCCCAGGCCATAACGGATGCCCCGAAAGCCTTTGAGGGTGAGTTTCAGTGGTTGCATGGTTGGCTCCAGCGGTTTGCTGAAACCAGTTTCCGACGCGATGTCACGTTGTCAACGTCTGCCTGTCAGTACGGTGAATGCCAGCACTGCAGCGGTTGCGGTCATTCAAGTTGAATGACCGAATGACCGCTTCCGACCCAATCCAGTCTGTCGAGGAGTTGAGAAGCAGTCGCTGCCGACGGCGGCGACCGATGAAGATGCCCTGCGTTTCGGTGCCAGTCAGCGTCTTGCGGCCCGCGCGGACGAGCCTTTATCGGTGGGGATGCACCACAGATTCCACCCACCTGAAGTTTCACTTGGCACCCCCGCTGGCCTTCGACACGTAGAGCGCCAGCGCCGCAATCTCTGCTTCGGTGAGCTTGTCCTTGTACGAGGGCATCTGGCCCAGCCCGTTGCGCAGCGCCTTCGCCACGCGCGCAGCGTCGGGCTTCAACTCGTCCAGCACCGGGCCGACGGCGCCCTCGGCGCCCGCGGCCTGCAAGGTGTGGCAAACGGCGCACGACGGGACGACGCCTTGCAGGAACAGCTTCTTCCCTAGCGCGAGTTGCGCGCTGTCGTCGGCCGCCAGCGCGGGTAGAACGGGCAGCGCCAGGCCGGCGACGAGCACCGACGCGACCCTCATTGCATGCAACATGAAGCGCTGCTGGATGGTGCTGCGCATGATCAGGCCACCGTCACTTTCACGGCGTGGTCGGCCCAGCTCGTGTTGTTGTAGCCGCCGGCGTTTTCCATGCGCTGCTCGGGTTGCACGTTGCCTGCCGTGTCGGTGGCGCGGCTGGCCAGCGTGTGGCTGCCGGCCGGCAGCCTGGCCGGCAGCACGAACTGGCGCCAGGCATAGCGGCCGAGGTCGGGCCCGGTGAGCCGCGCGTCGCTCCAGGTCTTGCCGCCGTCCAGCGACACCTCGACGCGCTTGATGCCGTTCATCCCGCCGAAGGCCACGCCCTGCACTTGCACCAGGCCGGCCCTCACGCCAGCTGCGTCGGGCGCGGGCGAGTTGATCCACGACTTGACCGTCATCTCTTGCACCGACGGCTGGCTCGGGTCGCCTTTGCCGCCCGGCGGCGAGATGCGGTACCCGTGCGACATGATCTTCGCGTCCGTCTCCTTGGCCGTGAAGGCCAAGCGCTTGATGTACTTGATGTTGTTCACGCCGGTGTAGCCGGGCACGATCAGGCGCAGCGGGCCGCCGTGGGCCAGCGAGATCGGCACGCCGTTCATCTCCCAGGCCAGCAGCGCGTCAGCCATCGCGGCGGCCGGCACCGAGCGCTCGACGATGATGCTCAGCGGGTCCAGGCCTTCGGGCAGCTTCTCGCCGCCGGTGCCGGTCAGGTAACCGGCGCCCGGCACGACGCCGCCCAGCGCTTCGGCCACCACGCGCACCGGAACGCCGGTCCACATCACGCAACCCGCCGCGCCCACCTGCCAGGGTGTGCCACTGGGCTTGCTGGGGAAGTAGCCGCGACCATTGCCCGAGCACTGCAGCACCATCGCGGTGGTCTCCACGCCCATCGTCTTCAGCTCGCGCAGCGTCAGCTTGCGCGGGGCCTTCACGCCTTCGATGGCCACTTCCCACGCGTCGCGGTCGGCCACGATGGAGGCGTCGGGCGCCGGCAGGTTGTTGCGGATGTAGAGCTGCTCGGCCGGCGTGATGACGCCACTGCCGAAGGCCGCGCGCTTGGTCTCGATGGTGGTGCTGCTGTGCACGATGACGCTGGCCGGGTCTTTCCAGTTCACGTAGGCGGGCAGCGGCTTGGGCGTGGCGCTGGCCACTGGGGTTTCGCCAGCCGCGGCGGCACCGCGCGTGAAAGTGGCCAGGCCGGCCGCGGCCAGGGCGCTGGCGCTGCCGGCCAGCATCTGGCGCCGCGGCAGCGAGTTCAAGGTCTTGTTCATCGGGTCTCCTTGGGGGTCGGTGTGGAATTCGGTGGGGACATGTCGGTGGCTGGACCGAACTGGCTTTGCGCCACGGCCAGGGCCTGCTTCTTCTGCGCCACCAGCACCAGCGGCTTGCCGTCGCGCGAGGTGATGACTTTCCAGTGCACGTTGCCCCACCAGCCGCTGCCCTCCGTCAGCGCCACCGCCTTGTCGAAGGCGAACACGGTGACCATGCCGCCCTTCTCGAAGAAGGTGGTGAGGTGGTAGACGAGGTGGCCGTCGATGTCGCAAGGCCGCATCAGCTGCGGGAAGCCGGGCACAACCTGTTGGCCGGCCAGCCCCAGGTGCTGCAGCAAGGGCGCGCTGGCCATGAAGGTGCCGCGCAGCGTGCGCTCGAAGTATTCGTGTTCGATGGCGCCGCGCACGAGTTCTGGCGGGCGCATGGCCAGCACGGCGCCGGTGCCGCTGCCTGCCAGCAGCAGGCCCAGCACGGCGCGCTGGAAGCTGCGCCGCGCCATTAGCGGCTGCGCCTTGCGGTACAAGTGCGGCGGGGCGTCGATGGGCTCGAAGGCCAGCGCCAGTTCGGCGCGCGTGCGCAAGTCGAACGCGCTGTCGGGCAACTCGGGCGGCCGGAGTTCGCGCTTCATGACGGGGTCTTCCGCAAGGGCGTGACCTGGGCGCCGCCGGGTGCCCGCACTGGCACGCCCATCACCTGCTTCAGCGCGTCGCGCGCGCGAGCCAGGCGCGACAGCACGGTGCCGGGCGCAATCTCCAGCGCCTCGGCCATCTGCGCGGTGGGCATGTCGTCGAAATAGAACAGCACCAGCACCTCGCGGTGGATGGGCGCCAGCCGCGCGAGCGCCTTGACCACGTCCAGCTTGTCGTCCAGCCCGGCGTCGGGGGCGGCCTGCTCGGGCTGCTCGTCGTCGTCCAGCGACTGCATGCCCGGCGCGGCCTGGCGGAAGGCGGCGCGCCGCATGATCTGGAACAGCCAGGCCCGCGCCAAGGCCGCATCGCGCAACTGCTCGCGGTGCTTCCAGGCGTTGGCAAAACAGTCCTGCACCACGTCTTCGGCGATGTCACGCGAGCCCGTCAGCGCCCAGGCGCTGCGCAGCAGGAAGCGGTAATGGTCCCGCACCCATTGGTTGTAGCGGGACTCGGCAGACTGGAACAGCATGGTGATCAAGAGCGGACAGCGCTGCGGTTCATTCCATCGCCATCGTCAGTGCTTACCCTCAGGCTGGGCATCACGGCCCGCGCGTGCCACCCAGCGATGGAAATTCGGCTGCCGAACCCGCGCTAGAGCGCTGCTGCAAGGCCGCCAGCCGCCGCGTCATGCTCTCGATCTCGATGGTCTGGCCGGCGATGATCTCCTCCGCCAGTTGCCGCGTGGCCGGGTCGCGGCCGTGCTGCAGCACCAGCCGCGCCATGTCGACGGCGCCGGCGTGGTGCGGAATCATCATCGCCAGGAAGTCGATGTCGGCCTGGCCCACGAAGCCCGGGCCGTGCATGTCTTGCATCATGCGGGCCATCGAAGCGTCCATCTCGCGCTCGAAGGCACTGACTCCATGTTGGGCGTGTCCGCCCCTCATGCCCTTCATGCCCTTCATGCAGTCTGCCCCTTGGCACCCACGCGCACGTAGACCAGGTTGATGCTCTTCTTGTTGCGCAGCGCTCCGGAAGGCAGGGTCAGGTTGCCCAGCGGAATCTGCGCGATGAAGACCGGCTTCAGCGGGTCGCTGACGTCGAAGGCGCTGCACACCGTCTGGCCGGCGTTGGGCGTGCCGGGCAGTTCGTCCTGCTCGTGCGCCACGTAGAGCAGCGTGTTCTCGGGGTTGGTCCACAGCCCGTGCGATTCGCGGCCGTGGCTGAAGAAGGTGCCGACCACCTTGCGCTGGCCGCTGGCTGCGCTGCGGTCGATGATGGCGATGGGGCTGGAGGCGACGCCGCCGGGGCCCCCGTCGTCGATGCGCGCCAGGCTGGCATAGACCACGCTGCCGCGCGCGTTGCTGACGAACTCGACGTGGTTGGGCCGCGCGCCCATGCCCAGCGGCACGCTGTCAATGAGGTCGAAACCGCCCCGCGTCGAGCGAGAAGACAGCGCATCGGCCAGCTTGTGCGAGAACCACACCTCGGCGCCGTCGGGCGTGGTCTTCATGAAGGGCGTGAAGCCGGGCTTGTCCTGCGCACTGATGTCCAGTGTCGTCACGCGCTGCGGCTGGCTGTGGCCATCGGCGCCCGGGTTGACACGGAACACGTCGACCTGCGACACCTTCTGGCTGGCCACGAAGGCCAGCGTGCCTTCGCGGTTGAACCATACCTGGGCCGGGCCGTTGATCGTCGGCAGGAACTGGCGGATGGCCGTCGAACCTGTGTTGTCGGTGCCCTTCAACTGACGCAGGGCGAGTTCGACGTTGACGATGGCGATGCGGTCTTCCCCGCGCAGCGTCACCCAAAGCTCCTTGCCGTTGCGCGTGAAGGTGGGCTCGTGCGGTTCGCGGCCCAGCAGCAGCCCGCTGCTCAGGCGTTCGGGGTTGGTCGTCATGCCAGCGGCCGGGTTGGGCGTGTTGCCGATGACGCGGCGCTGCTCGGCGTCGACGAGGTAGATGTTGCTCGAGCCGCGCCCGCTGGTGGCCAGCAGCCGGCCGTCGGGCGACGGCACCGCGCCGTGGGCGTCGATGCAGCCGTGGTACAGCGGCTTGTGGATCATCGCCGCGTGCGTCGGCGCCACGCCGGCGGTGACATAGCGGAAGGGCGGCCGCGGGTCTTCGTCGAAGCTGGTCAGGTTGATGGTGCTCTCGACGGTGTTGGTCCTGGGGTCGATCACGACCAGCGTGTTGGAGTCTTCGTTGGTGATGAAGACGCGGTCGCGCGGGTCGATGCCGGTGGCGGCGGCGGCGCTGGACGGCGCCTGGGCTTGCGCTGCGGGCAGCGCGCTGGCGGCTGCGGCGGCCAGCGAGTATTTGAGGATGTCGCGACGTTGTGTGCTTATGGGTGCTTTCTGTGTTCAGTGCAAAGGTGGACGGCAGTGTGTGACGCGTGACCTCGCACCCAACGACGGGCGGCGGCGGTGCGTCAGGCGCTCGCAGCCAAGAGCGCACTGCAGGGCGTTTCATTCCATGGCGGTGCAAACCACCTGCGCCGCGGGACTTGCTGTTGCCTTTAGCGCGGGGTGCCCAGCTGTTGGTAGACCTCGGTCGACACCCGCGCCAGCACGCTGCGGTCGACGTCTGACGACAAGGCGTAGCCGAAGGGTCCGTCGACCCAATAGAACACGTTGACGGCGCCTTCCTGCGCGAAGCGGAAGGCGGTGTCAGCGTTCTTCGCACCCGGTTTCGCATCCGGTTTCGCGGCCCCGCCCGAGCCCGCGGCGCTGCCCACGTCAGCGACGTCATTGGACACGTACAGCGTCAGCTTGCTGCCCTGCTCGTTGCGGTACATGAACTGAGCCACCGGCCCCTGGCCACCTGGCAGCAGGCGCCCGCCTTCCAGCGTGTAGCCCTGCGCCTGCAGGTGCGGCGGTTTCATCGGCGCGCCCATGCGCTTGGACAGCCAGGCCACGAGCTGGTCTTCGTGCGCGGCGTCCACTTCCACGGGCCGGCGCACATCGGGGCTGTAGACCGCATGCGCCACGGCGGCGCGCTGCGCGAAGCCGCTGGCAGACACCAAGGTCAACCCACCCGGGGCCGGTTTCACGGCCGCCATGCGGGCCGCATCGTCACCGCCAACACCCGCGCGGGCGCCAGCCCCGGCGCCGCGCAGCCCCCAGCCCGTGGCGCCGCTGATCACGGCGATGGCGAGCCCGGCAGCCAGGCGCTGCAGGTACCAGGGCGTCGGCGACACGGTGCGTGGGCCCGCCGACTTGAGCAGGCGCTGCGGCGGCTGCTCGTCCAGCACCGGGTCGAACAAGGCGTGCAGTTCTCGCTTCTGCGCGCGGTAGGTCTCGACGCGCTGCGCGTCGTCGGGACGCGCGGCCAGGAAAGCAGCGATCGCGGTCTGGCGCTCTGCGGGCAGGTGGCCATCGACGAACGCATGCAGGTCGGCCTCGGTGACCGGGGGGGTGGGCGGTGGGGGGCGATCGGTGCTCATGGGGTGCTTCGTTGTGCTGTCATTTGACGACCTTCAGCCGCACGGGCTCGGCACGGCCTTCCATCAGGCCGCGCAGACGCTCGCGGCCGCGCGACAAGCGCGACATCACCGTGCCGATAGGAATGCCCAGGGCCTGCGCCACGTCGGCGTAGGCCATGTCTTCCAGCGCCACCAGCAGCAGCACTTCCTTCTGCTCGACGGGCAGCAGGTCCAGCGCGGCCTGCAGGTCCAGCACCGCCAGCCTGTCACCTTGCGTCGGCGCCACCGGCACCTCGGGGGTGTCGTCGTCCATGGTCACGGTGTGCAGCCTGGGCCGGCGCACGCCATCGGCGTGCAGGTTGTGCATGATGCTGAAGAGCCAGGCGCGCATATCGGCCACGCCGCCCCACAGGCCCGACTTGGCCCAGGCCCGCTCCAGCGTGTCCTGCACCAGGTCGTCGGCATCTTCATGGTTGTTCACCAGCGCCCGGGAATAGCGGCGCAGGCGCGGCACCCAGCTCAGCAGGTTGGAGTCGTCTTGCATCGGCGGCTCGCGGCGTGCGGGGCTGGGTGTGGATCGTCGACAGAGGTCATTCCTTGATTATGTGCCAGACGTCTTTGAAGTTGTCGCCAGCGCGGTCGCCGGGCTTCTGGTCGGCCTGGTAGGTGTAGACCGGCTTGCCCTTGTAGGCCCACTGGCGCGAGCCGTCGTCGCGAACGACGATCGTGTACGAACCGGCGGGCTGGTCGCTGGCGGCGGCCATCGCGGGCGGCCACAGCGTCGCGCAGGGGCCGTTGCAGGCGCTCTTGCCACTGCTGGCCATGTCCTTATCGAAGGTGTAGAGCGTCATGCCCTTGGCGTCGACGAGCACGCCGTTGGCGAGCTTGGCCGGCACGTCGGCCGCCATGGCGCTCGTCGGCGGCGCCGCGAAGGAAGCCGTGGCGATGAGCATCGCGGCCAAGGTGGGGAGATGTTTCATGGGGGCGTCCTGGGTAGAGTGCTGATGGGCTGAGCGGGTGGCTCAGTAAGCCGCAGCCACTGCCAGCTTGGGGTCGATCTGCCAGGTTTCGCTGACGATCTTGCCTTCGCGGTAGGTCAGCACGTAACGCACCTTGATGGGCATCTTGCCTTCGAAGACGACGTTGGCCGAGACGGTGGCGCCCTTGGGGTTGGCCGACTCTTCGATTGAGCCGATGGTGAGTTTCAGCGGGCCGACGGCCTTGCCGAACTTTTCCCAGGTGCCGCGGATGGCGTCGGTGGTGGCGTAGGTGCCGTCCAGCGGGCCGCCGACCCAGTTCAGCTGGGCCTGGTCGGCGTAGCCGCGCATCACGATCTGCGTGTCGCCCGAAGCGATGGCCTGGAAGTGCGTGCGGGCGTCGTCGGAAGGGGCGGCGAAGGCGCTGCCGGCGGCAAGGGTCAGGGCGGTAGCGGCGAAGGTGAATGTCTTGAACATGGAGGGCTCCGTTGAAGGCTTGATGTGAAGTGAGGGTGGTCGGTGGTGGATGAAGGGTCCATGAGGTCCCGACACAAGGGCAGACGGCGCCGGCAGGCGGTCTATTCCGGCCCACGCAAAAACTTTTTCTGTCACGCCATCGGCAGTTGACCCGCCCGACACGCTCCACCAATTGCTCCGATGAAGCGAACCCTGACCTTCCTGCTGCTGGCCAGCTTGTTCACCGCCGCGACCGGTGCGCTGGCGCAAGGCATCACCGACCCCATTGGCAACCTACTGCCCACGTACATCGGTCCGCAGAACGGCGACGTGGATGTGGCGAGCGCGTTCGCCGGCTACGACCCGGCCAGCGACACCTTCAGCTTCTCGGGCACCTTTGCCGACGCCCTCGGCACCACGGAGGGCGCCTTCTACTTGCGGGGCCTGGACCGCGGTGTCGGCACCGAAGGTTTCGTGAGCGGCAGCCCATCGGTCGGCCAGCGCATGAAGTTCGACGCCGCCGTGTTCCTGCGGCCCGACGGCATGGCTCGCGTGATCACCTTCGTGGGGTCGGTGGGCACGGGCGTCGAACTGGGGGCCGGTACCGGCACTATCGCCGGCGGCTGCGCGCCTCAGGGCGCCAGCCGCTGACCGTCTTGCGCAAACACCACCCCGCCGGCGTAGTGCGCGGCAATCGACGCCTTGACGGCATCACGCTGCGCGTCGAGCGCAGGTGACAGGTGGCTCAGCAGCAGCTGGCCGGCGCGCACCGCATCGGCCACTTCGCCGATGGCCTTGGGTGGCGTGTGCAAGGTGTACAGCACGTCGGGCGAGCCGGGTGGGTCGAGCACCACGCTGTTGAAGACCAGCAGGCTGGTGCCTTGGGCGATTCGCCGCAGACCCGCCAGCCAGCTGGCGTCGATGTCGCCGCTGAAGGTGATGCTCTTGCCGGCGTGGTCGATGCGGTAGACCACCGCCGGTGCGTCGCGGTGGTGGCCGGCCACGGAGCTGATGCGCAGGCCGCCCTCATCGAACACCGTGCGCACTTCGGGCAGGGCTGACGCCGTGGCGGGTGCGTCGATGTCGTTCACTTGAAAGCGCAGCGGCGCCGAGAAGTCCTTCAGGTAGCCGAAGGCGCCCTGCTTGCCGAACAAGAGGTCGATGAAGCGGCTGGTGGCCGGGAAGTCGGCATCGTCGGCATCGAGCGCACGCCGCCCTGCCGGCCCGAAGATCTTGAAATCGACCGGCCCGCGGTTGGACACCGCACGGGCCTTGAAGAGGCCTGGCAGTCCACCGGCATGGTCCACATGAAGGTGCGTCAGCAGCACGATGTCGGCCCGACCCAGCGCCAGCTTGGCTTCACCCAGGCGCACGAAAGATCCCGGGCCGGCGTCGACGAAAACACGCGCCACGCCATCCACCAACACCACGAAGGCCGAGCCCGCGCGGCCGGTGGCACCCGGGCCGCCCGAGCCCAGCACCACGAGTTCCAGCGCCGGCGGGGCGGCCGTCTGGGCCTGAGCTGCGAACGCGGCGGGCAGCGTGCACATGGCCAGACAAAGTGCCGCCAAGCGGCGCCGGCAGGGGTTGGCCAGAGTTTTCATTCGATCCTTTGTGCGGGCGGGGCGACAACGGGGCGAACCGGAAGCGGCAAGCCCCCGGCTCGGTCGTGCGGTGCGCCGGTTCTCTGACAGTTCCCGGTTTTCAGTACGCCGCCACCGCCTGCGCAGCGGCCACCGTGGCGACGATTCGCTGCCCGGCACGCTCGACCTTGGAGATGCTCAGGTCCTCGTTCAGCACGTAGGCCGTCTTGCCGTCGCGCGTGAACACGATGGCCTGGCGCGGCTGCTTGAAGCCGGCGATGGTGGCGACCACCTTCAACGTGGCCACGTCGATCACCGACACCGTGTTGTCGGCCAAGTTGCCCGAGTAGACGAAGCGGCCGTCGGGCGTGAGCGCGGCGCCGTAGGGGTCGCGGCCCACCGGCACGGTGCCGGTGACGCGGCGCGCGGCGATGTCCACCACCGCGATGTCGTTGCTGCCGCTGTTGGCCGCAAACAGGGTCTTGCCGTCGGCGGTGACGGAGATGGCGCGGATCTTGTTGAAGCCGGTGATCTCGCCCTCGATCTTGTCGGTCTGCGTGTCGACGATGGTCACCTTGTCGCCCAGGAAGTTGGTGACGTAGAGCTTCGCGCCGTCCGGGCTCAGGCGCACGCCCTGGCGCGGCTGCGCAAAGCCGGTGATCACCGCCTTGGCCTGCCCGCTGGCGGTGTCCAGTCGCGTCACCGTGCTGCTGGCCTGGTTGTTGACATACAGCGCGCTGCCGTCCTTGCTGAGCGCGGTGCCGAAGGCGCCGGGGCCGGCCGCCAGCGTCGACGCGGTGGCCAGCGGCTTGAGCGTGGTGGTGTCCAGGCGCGTCACCGTGCCCAGGCTGCTGTCGGAGACATAGAAGCTCTTGCCGTCGGGCGCGAACACGATGTTGCGCGGCGTGACGTAGCCGCGCAGCACACCGCGCACGGCACCGGTGGCCAGGTCGTAGACGATGACGTCCGGGCGCTCGCTGTAAGACACCACGGCGGTGGCCTCGTCGGGGCTCAGCGCCAGCGAGTTGTTGCGGATCTGGCCGTCGAAGGTGACGCGGGCCGGGGTGGCTTCGGCGCCGTTGGCGGCGTTGGCGGGCACGCTGGCGGCGACGAGGACGAAGGTGCTGCACCAGGCCAGCGCGGTGGTGCGGAAGAAGGTATTCATGGGATGTCTTTCGGAGAGTGTTGAGAAAAGAGGGAAAGGCTTGCTGTGGTGGACGAGGAGAGCCCGTGGTTTATTCCGTCGGGCCGTGAATTCGAGGCTTCAGCCGAGCAGGGCCGGTACCCAGCGGTTGATCAAGGCACCGCCGACGATGAGCCAGCCGAACAGGATCAGCGCCAGCAACAGCGGCTTGGCACCGGCCTTGCGGATGGCGCCGATGTGCGTGGACAGGCCGAGTGCGGCCATGGCCATGGCCAGCAGCGCGGTGTCGATCTCGGTGGTCACCGCCACCACCGAGGCCGGCAGCCACTGCAGCGAGTTGAACAACACCACCGCGACGAAGCCGAAGGCGAACCAGGGCACGGCGAGCTTGCCTGGGGCCTGGCCCGTGGCGGCGGAAGTGTGGGCGTGGCGTTTGTCGTCACGTGCCAGCCAGGCCGACAACATCACCAGGAACGGCGCCAGCATCATCACCCGCACCATCTTCGCGATGACGGCCGAGTTGGCCGCGTCCGGGCCCACCGAACGCGCCGCGGCCACCACCTGGGCTACCTCGTGGATGGTCGAGCCGGCGTAGATGCCGAAGCCGTTGGCGCCACCCGGAATCAGCGCCCAGTGCTGGTTCAGCTCGAACAGCGCCGGGTACAGAAAGATCGCCAGAGTGCCGAACACCACCACCGTGGCCACCGCCACCGTTACCTGCTCGGCGCGCGCCTTGACCACCGGTTCGGCAGCCATCACCGCGGCGGCGCCGCAGATGGAACTGCCGGCGCCGATCAGCATCGCCGTCTTGCGGTCCAGGCCCAACCAGCGCGTGCCGATGAAGCAGGCCAGCGCGAAGGTCGAGCCCAGCACCAGCGCGTCGATGGCGACGCCGGCGATGCCGACGTGGCCGATGTCCTGCACCGTCAGCCGCAGGCCGTACAGCACGACCCCCAGGCGCAGCAGGTTCTGCTTGGACACGTTGACGCCGGCACCGCTGGCCGCGGCCAGGCGCGGCACCAGCGGATAGACCGTGTTGCCCACCAGCATGCCCAACACGATGGCCAGCGTCAGCGCACTGAAGCCGTGGTCCTGCAGCCAGCCGATGTGGCCCAGCGCGATGCCGGTCGCGGCCAGGGCGCCGCTCAAGGCCAGGCCGGGCAGCAGGGCTGCCAACTGCAAGCGCAACCGCGCTGCCCGGTGGCCGGCTGACGGGCCAGGGCTGGCTTGTGAGGTCGACAGCGCGTGCATCACGCCAGCACCCAGATCAAGGCGATGCCGGCGCACAGCAGCACGGCCGCCATCGGCACTGCGACCGGCATCCAGCGCAGCACCTGCGGGTCGATGCTGCTGTCGGCGGCCAAGGTGGTCGAGACGGCATGGGCCACGTCGCGGGTCGGCCCCATGAAGCCCGCCACTGGCCGCCGGGCAGCAACCCATTGAAGGGCATGCAGCGCCTGTGGGGCCAGCGGGCCGGGTGCTGCGGGGCGTGGGGTTGTTCGTTCAAGGGTCAGCATGTCGGGCTCCAGATGCCGGTGGTGGCGCGGCGGGCCGCCGCCCCGTGATCGAGCGGCCAGGCAAATTTAGAGCTTGGCAATCAACCCGTCCAACGGGTTGTATGACTAAGATGTACCTGCGAAATCGATAACAAAGGCAATCACCGTGGACGTGCTTCGACTCACCCTGCGTCAGCTGCAGATTTTTGTCGCCGTGGCGCGCAGCGGCAGCACCACGGCGGCCAGCGCTGAGATAGCGCTGTCGCAATCGGCCACCAGTTCGGCCGTCAACGAGCTGGAACGCCTGCTGTCGCTGCGCCTGTTCGACCGCGCCGGCAAACGCCTGCTGTTGAACGACAACGGCCGCGCGCTGTTGCCGCGGGCTTTGGCTTTGCTCGACGGCGCCGCAGGCATCGAGCAGATGTCGCGCGACGGCAGCGCGCAGGCGCAGTCGCTGCGCATCGGCGCCAGCACGACGATTGGCAACTACGTGTTGCCCAAGCTGCTCGCTGGCTTCATGGGGGCACAGCAGCCCGGCAGCGCCGCCGCCTGGCGGTCGAAGGTCGTTATCGGGAACACCGCCGCCATCTGCGATGCCGTGACCGCTTTCGAACTCGACGTGGGGCTGATCGAGGGGCCCAGCCACCAGCCGGAGCTGGTGATCACCCCCTGGCTGCAAGACGAGATGGTGGTCGTGGCTGCGCCCGACAGTGCGCTGGCCCAGTCAAGCCGGGCGGGCGATCGCATTCCCCTGCGCACGCTGCGTGAGGCGGTCTGGCTGGTTCGCGAAACGGGCTCTGGCACGCGCGAGGCCACCGACCAGAGCTTGCTGCCCCACCTGCGTTCTTACCGGCGCAGCATCGAGCTAGGCAGTTCGGAGGCCATCCAGCGTGCCGCTCAGGAAGGGTTGGGGGTGGCTTGCCTGTCCGCCTGGGTAGTGAACGATGCGCTGGAGGCTGGACGTCTGTGCCGCGTCTCCACGACATTGCCGCGGCAGCTTCGGCAATGTCATCTGGTTGTGCATCGTGAGAAGCAGTCGACGCCCGCGTTGCTGGCGTTCATCGCCCAGGCAGATGCGACTGCTGGGGCTGCCCGCTAACGTCCCGGCCCCGCTTCGCATGTCGAAGGTTCAGCCCTCGGCGACACGCGATTACCCTTCAGCTAGGCGCCGACGCCCGCTCCGCCCACCTGCCCATTGATCGAAGCTTTGATGCAATGAGCTGGTCTGGGTAATCGACGTCCGCTTCCGGACGCACCACCCAACGGCTGCTTGTGGCCGAAAGCTAACGTCCGGTGTGGGCTGATCGGAGGACTGCGATCAGCCTTGGCCTGCCGCTCAGGTGCGTGGGCACAACGACTGCTCATGGCAGATCCGCGTTGGTCGATGGCACCCCTCATCCACCCTGCACGTGTATGACTGCGGAACGGTAGATCGACACAGCAGAACGTCATCGCTAGACACCATTCGCGGCTCATACGCCCTTGATGCCACCATCACCGCAACTTAGGCATTTCGCTTCCAAAATTCTGCCAGCGATTTCATCGGGCTGTGAACACACCAATTCACCAAGGCATCTCAGCAGCCCCGCATGCTGAACACCCGTTGCCTGCGCCCAAGCCGTGACTTTCTGTTCCAAACTGTCCAACTGCGAAATGCCCGCCGCTCTGGTCCGCACAACCGGCACGATGCGCCCTTCTAACTTGACTTCAGCTGCCGCACCCAACGCCTCCTGAATGGCCTGGCGATTGACCTCATGGCGATCTTCGTCCGCCACCGTCCACCGGACACGCACGAACGCCCCGGCAACGTCCTGTTGCGCCACCGCATCCCGCAAGGTGTCGAGGTCTGGCTTGCCGTCAAACACAATGTCAACCGTTCGCCGAGCAGGTGTCGGCTGCAGCGTGCAGACCGCTGACGAGGTATCCACCTCCCACAGCAGCCAGCCCTTGTCGCCATCCTCCCCATAGTGGAAGCGCCCGATGGAGCCCGCATAGGCGATGCGCTGCTGCCCATGCCGCGCCTCACAGTCCCATGCCTGATGTCGGTGGATGTGCCCCAGCATGAAAGCCTGGGCCTCGGCAGCAAACAATGCGCCCGTGGTGAACTCGTGGTCGAATCCGGCCATGGGAACGCCGTGCTCGCTCATGCAGCCAAAGACGGTGCCATGCGATACGCCGATGGACGGCACCGCCAAGGTCTGTGCGCGTCGGTTGCTCTCGGCAAACCCGGCCAGCAAGACGGCCAGGTGCTCGCCCACTGCCTCGGCAGCAGCCCCCGCCCCCACCGTCGCCGCCACAGCAGCCTTGTTGACCGTGGGCACGCAACTGAACAGGGCCATGAGCCCATCTGGCAGCACATCGAAACGCCAGCTTGAAGAAACCTGCCAGCAGCCGTTCGGCATGAGCGCCACTTGTCCAATCTGGTCGACCACATGGACAGGGTAACGCCCGCCCAAGGATTTGAAGATGGACAGGGTGCCCGGTGGCTCATGAGAGAACGTGCCTTGCAGCATCAGCACCGGACAATGGTCAGCCAGGCGACGCACCTGCGCCACCAGGCGTTCGGCAGCGGGCGAATGCAGGTCCAGGGCGTGATCGGTTGAATCCCCAGACAGCACTGCAGCCTGCACACCTGAGGCCATGGCCATGTCGATGGCTGCCCCGAAACAGCGGTCGGCCTCGATCAGGTTCTTGGGGCCGTAGTGAAGGTCAGAAAAATGAGCAATGCGAACCATGCCGTATCTCCTTCATGTCACCCGGTGCAGTTCGCTCTCGATCTTGTCGAGGTAGCCCTGCGGGTCGTTGCGATAGCGATCCAGTTCATCCCAAGCACGGCGACGACCATGCGGGTTAAGCCGCCACCCTCGGCCCCACCGTCGGTCGGCGTAGGCCTGGTATTGGTCCGCAGCAATGCCATAGGCTTGGGCACGCGCCAGGAGGTGTTCCAAGGTGAGATCCCCGTCATGCACCGGGGCGTCCTTGGGTGCCTCAGCGATCACCGACGCCACAACGGCATCCACATCGGCATCCACATCGGCACCAGCACCCTCCCACGTTGGGGCCCCATCCAGGACCTGAGTGGCCAGTTGCGCTTGAACAATGGCCGTGTCTTCGTCCTCCCTGTCACGCAACAAGG
Organism: Aquabacterium sp. CECT 9606; assembly: GCF_918741295.1. GTDB lineage: Bacteria > Pseudomonadota > Gammaproteobacteria > Burkholderiales > Burkholderiaceae_C > Aquabacterium. The sequence continues at coordinate 1,326,899 of NZ_CAKKNB010000001.1, read as the reverse complement.
CGGTCACATCCACAGGCGCTTCCAATTCGATGATCCATTGCGGCACACGGGTGGGCAGGCCCGTCTCGTCGATGTGGGCAACCTCCATCAAGCGCTTGGTCAGGTAAAACGGGGTGCGTTGCCGATCCAGAAAGCCAGAGATACGACCGCCACGCAGAAAGCCGATGGTTTCGAACTTCTGGATGGCCGCGTTCATCGCGTAGAAGCTGTTTGTAGGCAACTCGAACGCACTGATGGAGCGGATACCCGGGATGAAGAACAGGAACCGCCCGGTCAGGTTGCAGCGCCGCTGCTGGTAGTCAGCGCAGGACTCGGGCTCGCAAATGCCGCCGTTGTCTTCGCGCAGAACCGTCTTGCGCCCACCGAAGATGCGGATAGAGCGCCGGCCCGTGTTGTCCATGGGCACAGGTGCATGGCACATGCAGTGGCGCACACGGCCATCAGCCGAATACTGCGACCAGTAGCGCTTGTCCTGCGCCCCCCAGGCCGCGAGTTCATGCGGCATCACGGTCTGCCACTGGTCAGCCGGAAAGACGATGGGGAAGCGATAGAGGTGAAGGCCTTCACCACGGTCCTCGCCATAGGCTTGCAGGATCTGCTTCGGTGTCTCGGGATTGGGGAAGTCTTGTGCCCGCACGGTAAACCAGGGCACGTTGCGCGGGATCAGCGGTGACTTGAGTTGCGGCATCGCACCCACGATGGCGCGTTCGATCTGATCGAAGGACTGGCCGGCTTCAACGCCCTCGTCGTAGAGGCGTTGAGCCTGGGGTTGCTCCGCCGCCTTGCGGGTGAGCACCTTGATGCCTGCGCGGATCTTGCCGCCTGTGGGGATGCGGGCGGGGCCTTGCCTGAGCAGAGTCGGCAGTGCTGCCGAACCGCCCTGGACCGTGACAGTGGTTTTGACCATGGTGGCGCTCCTTCATGAACATTCGATGGTTCATGCTCTCGCGACTTCATGCGACGTCAAGCCTAAAAACCTACGGCGAGGTCCCGTCTAGATCTAGTGCGGCACGGTGACAAGGTGGTGTTCTATGCAATCAGCGAGAACCGCAAGCTGACGGTGAAGTATGTTCAGCCTGTGAAACAGGCATGCAGCGCGGCTCTTATCTGCCTGCGCAACAACCACGTTGTTGTTGAATAGGCGGGCATGGCACCGATCCGAATGAACAGAACACACAGCAATCCCCCGGCTTTGGGTGCAGCAGCGTATGGCAGGCCGTGCACTCGTAGTAGAACTGGCAGGCGTCGGTGGGCATGGTTTCCTGTTGTGCGTGGCCGCACTGTGGACAGGTCAGCACGGATTCAAGGATGACGGCGCTCATCGTGGCGTCACTTCTGCAAGGCAGACGGATAGCCAGCGTTCGTCGTGGCTGTGGTCAACGCGTCCGGCTTGGCCTTGTCGGCGTCATAGGTGACGATGGCTGTCTTGTTGTCGAAATCGATTTTGACCGCACTCACGCCCGGCACCTTTTCCAGCGACTTCTTGACCGTGATCGGGCACAGCTCGCAGGTCAAGTTCTGCACGGCCAGTGTGACGGTTTTCGGGGTGGTTGCCAACACGGCAAGTGGCGCGCTAGCCAGCAGAGCAATGATCAGTTTTTGCATGGAAGTCTCCTTTCAGTAGAACAGTGAGGCGAAACACGGCACGGCCAGCAGGCCTAGCAGCAGCAGCGTGACGACCCAAAACATCAGGCGCTGTCTTTGGCGTGCGCGTGGATCAGCGCACGGCGTCCCGGGCGTGCAGACCTGGGGCGCCACGTAGAGCTTGCGAAAAGCCAGTCCAAGGAAGAGCAGCGTCAGGCCGATGAAAACAGGGCGGTACGGCTCCATCGCGGTCAGGCTGCCAACCCATGACCCACCGATGCCCAGTGCCAGCAGAACAAGGGGTCCTACACAGCACACCGATGCCCCGATGGCGGCCAGCGCACCTGCGATCAACGAACCTTTTTCAGTGAGTCGTGCCATGTCGTTTTTCTAGAACTTGTTTGTCCAAGTGTTACTCTAAATCCCGTACTTAGGTACAGAGTCAAGGGGAATGTGATGGCAACAGAACTGACCATCGGCAAGCTGGCCGACGCTGCCGGAGTGAGCATCGAGACGATTCGCTACTACCAGCGGCGCGGCCTGCTGAATGAGCCACCCAAGCCACTGGGAGGGCATCGGCGCTATGCTCCCTCGCAAGCCAAACGCCTGCGATTCATCAAGCGGGCGCAGGCACTGGGTTTCACGCTGGAAGAGATCGGTGCATTGCTGACCCTTGATGCCGCGTGTGCCTGCGGTGAGACTCGGGCTCTTGCTGTGCGCAAGCTGGGACTGATCAAGCAGAAGATGGCTGACTTGGCGGCCATGCGACAGGCACTGGGCGACTTGGTCCAGCAGTGTGACGATGGCAACGGTGAGGCCAGCTGCCCCATCATCGATGTACTGGCATGTGATTGATGTCATCGCGTCGTTGTCAAGCCAACCCCGAAAAGCCAATTTGACAAACAACATTCGCTTCGCCTAAACTCCGTTCTGCGCAACAGACATTAGCCAAATCGCTCCACATGCCCACGCACGCCTTCACCGTTCGCAAGCTCGCCGACTCGGCAGGGGTCGGTGTGGAAGCGGTGCGCTTTTACCAGCGTCGCGGGTTGTTGCGTGAGCCTGCGCGTGAAGGCAATGGCTTTCGGCAGTACGACGAGGGTGACGTGCGGCGCTTGCGTTTCATCAAACGTGCGCAAGAGCTGGGCTTTTCCCTCGACGATGTGGCCTCGCTGGTGTCTTTGAGCGCCGAGACCGATCAGGTGCGCGTGCGCGAGATCACCCAGCAACGTGTGCTGGACATCCGCCAGCGAGCCACCCAACTGGAAGCCATGGCCGTTGCCCTTGAAGGCTTGGTCACTTGTTGCCAGAAGTCGGCCAATGGCGATCACTGCCCCATCATCGCGGCCCTGGTCGATCACGCCCCCCGACCCGCAGAGCAGGTGGCCGCATGACCATGCCTCGCGCGCTCAAGCATTGGATTTGCCGACTGATGGTCGGCGTGATCTTGTTTGCGCAGATGAGCGTGGCAGCCTACGCTTGCCCCAGCAACATGGTCTCCGGCAATGCCACAGCCGACGCCATCACCGCGATGGGCGCCATGGTGGATTGCGAGCAGATGGGCGAAGGCATGGGAAGGCACCTGGACCAAGCCAACCCTGGCCTGTGCGCCGAGCATTGCCACCCCACCCAACAAAGCGATCACACCCAGGCGCCTACCGTGCCTGCGGCGCTGTTGATCGCGCTGTACACCGTCGCCCTGACGGTGGATGCGTCAAGGCCGGATGGCCTGGCGCCGACTGCGGACAGCCGCCTTCACGCGGCGCCACCACCGCTGTCCATACTGCACTGCTGCTTCCGAATTTGACACGCCGAGTGACGCGGCGCTGACGGCCTGACGGTCGCCTCAGCGCCTGGTCGTGCGGGTTGCTGGCCAATGCAGGCGCGTGGCGTTCTGCCTTGCCTGCCCTGTCCCGCGCACGCCTACGCCATTGGCTTCATTCGGAGGTGTCATGTTTCCCCATTTTTCGCTCCTGTCACGCAGGAGCATGCAACTGGTCGATCTCGGCCATCCCATCTGCATGCGCATTCGCACGCGCTTCCAAGGTGTCGCCGTTCTGGTGGCCCTCAGCCTTGCCTCCTTCCACGCCCATGCGGGCGACGTCCTGACGTTTGAACAGGCTCTCAGGCTGTCTCAGGCACGCTCTCAACAACTGGTGGCCCAGAACCACGCCACGGCGGCTGCCCGCGACATGGCTGTTTCGGCCGCTCAGCAGCCCGATCCCGTCCTCAAACTGGGCATCAACAACCTGCCCATCAGCGGACCTGATCGCTTCAGCGTCACCCGCGATTTCATGACCATGCGCTCGGTGGGCCTCATGCAGGAGTTCACCCGTCAAGACAAACGCCTTGCACGGTCCGTGCGTTTCGAGCGAGAGGCCCAGGCCAGCGAAGCCAGCCGCGCTCAAGCGCTGACTCAACTGCAACGAGACACAGCCATCGCCTGGCTGGATCTCTACTACCAGGAACGCATGCTGGCCCTGGTCAAGGCCCAGCGCGATGAAATCCGCCTGCAAGTGGAGGCGACTGAGGTCGCCTATCGAGGGGGCAGAGGATCGCAAACTGAAGTGCTCGCTGCCCGCGCAGCGCTTGCTCAGGTGGATGACCGCATTGACCAGGCCATGCGTGAAGTGAGCACAGCGCAGACCGCGCTGCGCCGGTGGACAGGTCGTGCAGCCGACACGCCCCTGGCCGATGCGCCCGACACCCGCCATGTTCCCTCGCACCTGAACGATCTGGAAAGCACCCTGACCACGCACCCTGACATCACCGTCCTGATCCGGCAGGAAGAGATGGCCCAGGCCGACGCAGACCTGGCCCGAGCCAACAAACAAGCTGACTGGGGTGTGGAGCTGATGCTCAGTCAACGTGGGCCCGGCTATTCCAAGATGGCCTCTGTCAATGTCTCCGTTCCCTTGCAATGGGATCAGACGAGCCGTCAAGACCGCGACCTGGCTGCCAAGTTGGCCACCGTTGAGCAGATGCGCGCCCAGCGCGAAGAAGCCACACGGGAGCACCTCGCCCAGGTCACGGTAATGCTCCAAACCTGGCAGAGCAGCCGGGATCGCCTGCGCCGCTACGACAGCACCCTGATCCCCCTGGCGGGCGAGCGAACACAGGCCGCTTTGACCGCCTATCGAGGCGGCAGCGGCACGCTGGCCTCCGTGCTGGAGGCTCGCCGCATGGCCTTGGACACCCAGATGGACCGACTGCGACTCGACATGGACACCGCTCGCATCTGGGCGCAGCTCAACTACCTGATTCCGGTGGCACACGACGTGGCCATGCCCGTTCTTGACCGCTGACACGGAGCCCTACATGAAACTCAAAAAACTGGTGATCGCCATGATTGCCGCCACAGCACTGAGCGCCGCCGCATATGGCCTGTACGCATTGGGCATGCAAAGAGGCATGGGCATGAATGCCGATGCTGATCAGCGCCCCGCTCAACCCGCCACTGAAGCAACCGCCACCCAAGCCCTGCCGCAAAGCGTGGCCGAGGGTGAAGACGCCACCCGGCGCCACATCGCCGATGGCCTCAAGGCTGGCGACATGGACCCGGTCACCGGCAAGAAGGTCCTGTACTACCACGACCCCATGGTGCCGGGCAACAAGTTCGACAAGCCCGCCAAGTCGCCTTTCATGGACATGATGCTGGTGCCTGTTTATGCAGACAGCGACGGAGACCAGGGCAAGGTCACTGTGAGCCCACGCATCCAGCAGAACCTGGGCGTGCGCACCGCAGAGGTCACCGAGGGGGTGCTGTCGCCCCAAGTTTCTGCCGTGGGCAGCATCGCTTACAACGAACGCGACCAGGTTGTCATGCAAGCACGGGCCGCCGGGTTTGTGGAGCGGTTGCATGTGCGCGCCACGCTGGATGCGGTCAAGCAAGGTCAACCCCTGGCCGATCTCTATGTGCCTGAATGGGTGGCTGCACAAGAAGAGTTTTTGTCTGTTCGCCGCATGCAGGGCAACGACCTGGGCAGCTTGGTCGATGGCGCTCGCCAGCGCATGCGTCAGGTCGGCATGAGCGAGGATCAGATCAAGCGCGTCGAGCAAACCAGCAAGACCCAGCCGCGCGTCACCCTGGTGGCACCCATCAACGGCGTGCTCAGTGAGTTGATGGTGCGTGAAGGCATGTCCGTGATGCCTGGGGCCACCTTGTTGCGCATCAACGGCGTGTCCACGGTTTGGGCCAACGCCGAGGTGCCGGAGAGTCAAGTCGCGCAACTGCGCCCAGGCACCAAGGTGCAGGCCCGCAGCCCGGCTGTGCCTGGCACCACCTTTGAAGGCACGGTTCAGGCCCTGGTGCCAGAGGTCAACCCTGGCACCCGCACCCTCAAGGCCCGCGTGCAATTGAACAACCCAGGCATGCACCTGGTGCCGGGCATGAGCGTGGCCATGCAGTTCATGGACATGCGTGCCGAGAAGGCCTTGTTGATCCCCACAGAGGCAGTCATCCAGACGGGCAAGCGCACCGTGGTGATGCTGGCCGAAGACAAAGGGCGGTTCCGCCCGGTCGAGATCGAGGCGGGCATCGAGAGCGATGGGCAAACCGAGGTCAAGCGCGGTCTGGATGTGGGCCAGCGTGTGGTGGTGTCATCGCAGTTCCTCATCGATTCGGAAGCCAGCCTCAAAGGTGTTGAGGCGCGGCTCAATGGCGCACCGGCACCCACCATGGACAACACCGCCCCCAGACACGAAGGTCAGGGCAAGGTGGAAGCCCTGGCAGACGAGGCCATCACCTTGTCGCACGGGCCGATTGCCTCACTCAAGTGGGGCGCCATGACGATGGATTTCAAGGTGCCGCTCAAGGGCGGGCTGCCCCGCCATCTGGAAGTGGGTGACCCGGTGAGCTTTGAGTTCTACATGGATGCAGACGGCATGCCGCAGTTGACCCGACTGTCGCACCTGGCACCTGAGCCCCAGCCTGCGTCCGAGGCGCCCCATCACGCCCATGGCACATCCAAGCAAGGGAGCAAGCCATGATCGCCCGCCTGATCCGTTGGTCCATCACCAACCGCTTCCTGGTGCTGCTGGCCACCTTGATGCTCAGTGCATGGGGGGTGTATTCGGTTACGATAACGCCGCTGGACGCCTTGCCTGACCTGTCTGATGTGCAAGTCATCATCCGCACGACCTACCCGGGCCAGGCGCCGCGCATTGTGGAGAATCAGGTCACCTACCCGCTGACCACGACCATGTTGTCGGTGCCTGGTGCCAAGACGGTGCGGGGGTACTCCTTCTTCGGCGACTCTTATGTCTACGTGCTGTTCGAGGACGGCACCGATCTGTACTGGGCCCGCTCGCGTGTGCTGGAGTACCTGAACCAGGTTCAGTCGCGCTTGCCCGCCAGCGCCAAGGCGTCGCTGGGGCCCGACGCCACGGGCGTGGGCTGGATTTACCAATACGCCCTGGTGGACCGTGGTGGCACCCAGGATGCGGGCCAGTTGCGCGCCTTGCAGGACTGGTTCTTGAAGTACGAACTCAAGACAGTGCCGAATGTGGCGGAAGTCGCCTCGGTGGGCGGCATGGTGCGCCAGTACCAAGTGGTGCTGGACCCCGACAAACTGGCCACCTACGGCATCGCGCACACCCAGGTGGTCGAGGCCATCCAGAAGGCCAACCAGGAAGCGGGCGGCTCGGTGCTGGAGTTGGGCGAGGCCGAGTACATGGTGCGCGCCTCGGGCTACTTGCAATCGCTGGACGATTTCCGGCAAGTGCCCTTGATGACCACCGACGCAGGCGTGTCGGTGCGCCTGGGGGATGTGGCCCGCATCCAGATGGGGCCGGAAATGCGCCGGGGCATCGGTGAGCTGGACGGTGAGGGAGAAGCCGCTGGCGGCGTGATCGTGATGCGCTCAGGCAAGAACGCATTGGAGACGATTGCTGCGGTCAAGGCCAAGCTCAAGACCCTGCAAGCCAGCTTGCCCAAAGGGGTGGAGATCGTGCCTGTGTACGACCGATCCACCCTCATCGAGCGTGCGGTGGAGAACCTTTCGCACAAGCTGCTCGAAGAGTTCGCCGTGGTGGCCGTGGTGTGCTTTGTCTTTTTGTTTCACCTGCGCTCGGCCCTGGTGGCCATCATCTCGCTGCCCCTGGGCATCCTGGCGGCTTTCATCGTCATGCACTACCAAGGGGTGAACGCCAACATCATGTCGCTGGGAGGCATCGCCATTGCCATCGGCGCCATGGTGGATGCAGCCGTGGTGATGATCGAGAACGCACACAAGCACTTGGAACACTGGGAGCAAGCCCACCCCGATCAATCGCTGGAAGGTGCCGAGCGCTGGAAGGTCATCGGCGATTCGGCGGCCGAGGTCGGGCCCGCGCTGTTTTTCTCACTGTTGATCATCACGCTGTCTTTTGTGCCAGTGTTCACGCTGGAGGCGCAAGAGGGGCGGCTGTTCTCGCCGCTGGCCTTCACCAAAACCTATGCCATGGCGGCGGCAGCGGGCTTGTCGGTCACGCTGATCCCCGTGCTGATGGGCTACCTGATCCGTGGCCGCATCCCCAGCGAGCAGAGCAACCCGCTCAACCGACTCCTGATTGCCATCTACCGCCCACTGCTCAATGCAGTCTTGCAAGGCCCCAAGCGCACGCTGGCGGTGGCCGCCGTGTTGCTGTTGCTCAGCTTGTGGCCCTTGCAGCACATTGGCGGTGAGTTCATGCCCAAGCTGGACGAGGGCGACCTGCTCTACATGCCCACGGCCCTGCCAGGCTTGTCCGCAGGCAAGGCCGCCGAGCTGCTTCAGCAGACCGACCGTTTGATCAAGACCGTCCCCGAGGTGGCCAGTGTCTATGGCAAGGCAGGCCGCGCCGAAACCGCGACCGACCCGGCACCCATGGAGATGTTCGAGACCACCATCCAGTTCAAACCCAAAGACCAATGGCGCCCCGGCATGACGCAAGACAGGCTGGTTGAAGAACTGGACCGCATTGTGAAAGTACCCGGCTTGGCCAACATCTGGGTGCCCCCCATCCGCAACCGCATCGACATGCTGGCCACCGGCATCAAGAGCCCCGTGGGCGTCAAGGTGGCGGGCACCGACCTGGCCACCATCGACCGACTCACGGGTGAGATCGAGCGTGCGCTCAAAGATGTGCCCGGTGTCAGCAGCGCCTTGGCTGAGCGCCTGACCGGTGGGCGCTATGTCGATGTCAACATCCGCCGCGATGCCGCCGCGCGCTTTGGCATGAACATCGCTGATGTGCAGTCGCTCATCAGCTCGGCAGTGGGCGGCGAGAACATTGGCGAGACGGTGGAAGGCTTGCAGCGCTTCCCGATCAACCTGCGCTACCCACGCGAGACACGTGATTCGCTGGAAAAACTGCGCACCTTGCCCATCGTGAACGAGCGTGGAGAGCGCCTGGTCTTGTCCGACGTGGCCGACATCCGCGTGACCGATGGCCCGCCCATGCTGCGCAGCGAGAACGCCCGCCTGTCAGGCTGGGTGTATGTGGACATCCGGGGGCGGGATCTGCGATCAGCGGTGCAGGACATGCAAAAGGCCGTTTCAGCTAAGGTCAAGCTGCCACCGGGCTACTCAGTGTCCTGGTCAGGCCAGTTCGAGTTCCTGGAGCGGGCCACGGCCAAGCTCAAGGTGGTGGTGCCCTTCACGCTGCTGATCATCTTCGTGCTGCTGTACCTGACATTCGGTGCATTTGACGAGGCCTTGCTGATCATGGCCACGCTGCCCTTTGCCCTGGTGGGCGGCATCTGGTTGCTCTACCTGCTGAGCTACAACCTGTCGGTGGCTGGGGCAGTCGGGTTCATTGCATTGGCTGGCGTATCCGCCGAGTTCGGCGTGATCATGCTGCTCTACCTCAAGCAGGCTTGGGGCGAGCGCATCGACAAGGGCCAGGTCAGTGTCGATGACTTGCTGGACGCCATCCGTGACGGTGCCGTGCTGCGCGTGCGCCCCAAGGCCATGACGGTGGCAGTGATTCTGGCGGGTTTGCTGCCGATCATGTGGGGCACCGGCACTGGCTCGGAGGTCATGCAACGCATTGCTGCACCCATGGTCGGGGGCATGATCACGGCGCCACTGCTGTCGATGTTCGTGATTCCGGCTGCGTACCTGCTGATTCGCCGCAGCAAAAAGGCAAGGCACGCCACGCAAGCGCCTCACATGAAACATGCCTGAAGGCTGTCACGCCATCACCCACAACAACAGCCACCTCGACTGGCCTTCTCGGGTTTGAGCGGCCCATTTGTCATCACCACAGGGGTGTAACCAGCCTCCTGGATTGCGTCGCGAAGTTCATCTGCATCTGCCTCGGTGGGTTCGATCTGGACTTGGTGCGACTGCAACTCGATCCGTACAGTGGCCTCTTTATCGATGGCCCGCACCGCCTTGGTGATGGTGCTGACGCAATGGCCGCAAGTCATGTCCTTGACTTCAAAAGTGATCATCAGAAACTCCGAATGGTTTTTGGTGGGTTCACTTTCAAGCTTCCCACAGCAGGAAGGTCAAGCACCTGTTTTCAATAACCATGCCATCAAAGCAAGTAATTGCCACATGACTTTACATTCCCACGATGGGAAGCTTGAGGATCCACGACAAATATCAACCACCTATACGGGCACACCATGATCTCCCCGCAAAAGCCGCTGGCCACATTCCGAATCGACATCCCCATCTCGGGGATGACTTGCGCTTCTTGTGTGTCCAGGGTAGAAAAATCGCTCAAGGCAACGGCTGGTGTGCAAAGCGCCAACGTCAATTTGGCCACCGAAGTGGCCTCGGTCCAAGCGGACCCATCTGTGAACCTTGAGGTACTCAGCGCAGCCGTCCGCGAGGCCGGCTACGACCTGAAGACCACCGATGTGGCCCTCCATGTCGAGGGCATGACCTGCGCCTCTTGCGTCACCCGGGTGGAAAAAGCCTTGCTCAAGGTTCCCGGCGTCTTGTCGGCCTCCGTCAACCTGGCAACCGAACAGGCCGCCGTGCGTGCACTCTCCACGATCCCACCCGCATCTCTCGTGGCAGCGGTCACCAAGGCAGGCTATGTGACTCAATTGAAGCAGGAAGCCGAGCCCGCAAAGCCCAACACCCTGCCGACATGGGGGCCCGTGGCGATCGCTTCTGTTTTAACCTTGCCTCTGGTATTGCCCATGGTGCTGCAGTTGGTGGGGATCGACTGGATGCTCAATGGCTGGCTGCAACTCGCACTGGCCACGCCGGTGCAATTCTGGCTGGGCTGGCGCTTCTACCGGGCAGGATGGCGGGCCTTCAAGGCCAAGGCCGGCAACATGGACCTGCTGGTTGCGCTTGGCACGTCCGCAGCCTTCGGCCTGTCCGTCTACCTTCTGATGCGGCATTCACAGCACGGCATGCCGCACCTCTATTTCGAAGCCTCGGCTGCCGTGATCACGCTCGTTCTCCTGGGCAAGTGGCTGGAGGATCGCGCAAAGCGGCAGACCACGGACGCGATTCGCTCTCTGAACGCCTTGCGGCCGAGCACGGCACTGGTACGACGCGATGGCGTTGACGTCGAAACGCCCATGGCCGACGTGCGGGTCGGTGACCTGGTGTGCATACGCCCGGGTGACCGCGTGCCCGTCGATGGCGACATCATGGAGGGGCGCAGCCACGTGGATGAATCGCTCATCACCGGCGAAAGCCTGCCTGTGTCCAAACAAGTGGGTGATCAGGTGACCGGCGGGGCCATCAACGCCGAGGGCATGCTGATTGTCAGGACGCAGGCCGTCGGTGCCGAAACAACCCTGGCACGCATCATCCGACTGGTCGAGTCGGCCCAGGCGGGCAAGGCGCCCATTCAGCGCATCGTGGACCGTGTCAGCGCCGTGTTCGTTCCGGTGGTGTTGGGGATCGCGTTGCTCACCTTCCTGGCTTGGCTTGGCATCAACGGAGACTGGGAGCATGCCCTGATCAACGCTGTGGCTGTGCTGGTGATCGCCTGCCCATGTGCATTGGGCCTGGCCACACCCACGGCGATCATGGTCGGAACAGGCGCCGCCGCACGCCGAGGCATCCTCATCAAGGATGCTCAGGCGCTTGAGATCGCACACTCGGTGACCGTCGTGGCGTTCGACAAGACAGGCACACTGACGGAAGGCAAGCCGACGCTGGTCGCCGTTGTCCCGGCCGAAGGGTCAGGCATTGACGAAGTGGTCGCTCTGGCCGCAGCGTTGCAACAAGCAAGCAGCCATCCGCTGGCGCTGGCAGTCACGACCCACGCCCGCGATGCGCGCCTCACGATCCCGCCAGTACAAGACGCCAAGGCACTGGCGGGCCGGGGCGTCGAGGGCATGGTGAGGGGAGCCAAGTTGATGCTGGGCAACACCAGACTTTTGAATGAACTGGGGGTGGATGCAGGTGCGCTCGGCACGCAAGCCGATGTGTTGGAGCGGCAAGGACGGACCTTGTCATGGCTTGTGCAGCAAAACGCAGGCGGCTTTGAACTGTTGGGGCTGATGGCCTTCGGAGACACCGTCAAGCCCACGGCAACTGCAGCGGTGAGAAACCTGCACCAACTGGGCATCAAAACCCTCATGCTGACCGGCGACAACCAGGGCAGCGCTGATGCGGTCGCGCAGGCCCTGGGTATTCTCGATGTGCGAGCGGAGGTGCTGCCCAGCGACAAAGCGGCCATCGTGCAAGCCTTGCGCGCCAGCGGTGAGGTCGTGGCCTTCGTGGGTGATGGCCTGAACGATGGCCCTGCCCTGGCTGCAGCATCTTGCGGTTTTGCGATGGCCGGAGGTGCTGACGTGGCAACCGAGACCGCAGGCGTCACGCTGATGCGCGGCGACCCCAGGCTGGTGGCCGACGCCCTGGATGTGTCGCGGCGAACCTATGCCAAGATCAAGCAGGGGCTGTTCTGGGCCTTTGCCTATAACGTCCTGGGCATCCCACTGGCGGCACTGGGCATGCTCAACCCCGTCATCGCGGGTGCCGCCATGGCGCTCAGCAGCCTCAGCGTCATCGCCAATGCGCTCTTGCTGCGCCGTTGGCGGGGTGCGATGGAAAACGAGTTGCCACAGCACACCAAGCCTGCCACCGTCAATTCACAAGGAGCCGCTGCATGAGCGAACACATGAACATCGGAGAAGCAGCCAAGGCCTCTGGCGTGTCGGCCAAGATGATCCGGCACTATGAAAGCGTGGGGCTCTTCCCCGGCGCTTTGCGAACCGATGCAGGTTACCGCCAGTACACCGACAAGGAGGTCGGCACCTTGCGCTTCATTCGGCAAGCCAGAGACCTCGGGTTCTCGCTGGATCAGATCCGCGAACTGCTGGGACTATGGCAAGACCGTCGACGCCCAAGCCGCCAAGTGAAGGCGCTGGCCCAGGCCCATCTGCAGGAGTTAAATCAGAAGCTCCAGGAATTGCTTGCCATGAAGGCCACCCTCGAACACCTCGTTCATTGCTGCCATGGTGATGACAGACCGGACTGCCCGATCCTCGATATCCTGGCAACCCCACATGCCCAAAGCGAAACGAAGCCCGCGCGGAGCGGGCTGCGGTCAGGTCGGCAAAGTTGACCTGGACGATGTGGGCAAGCAGCGCATCATCCAATCAATCCAGGTGTCCTTCGCTGATCAGGTTGCCAAGCCTTGCCACCTCGTTGCTGCTCGCAACTATCTTCTTCCCGTCGACGGTTTCTAACGTTTCACCTTTTTTCATGTAAACGGCTTTTCCATACTTACTTTCCTTCGCCATTTTTCCATCCTTGAAAATGTAAAGCGTGCCACCATCTTTCAGTTGATGCGTAGCAGCGGCCTGATTTTTAGCCGCATCACCAGCATAAGCAGACCCGACAAATCCAATCAAGGCGACAAGCGTGATCAACGAGGTAGAATTTTTCATGGTGTTTCCTCTTAGAAATTGGCAAAAATGTGGCCTTCGAATAAAATATATAAGGCCACGACATGCAATTTAACCGCTGCCACCTTACATAGACATGACGTCGCGATGACTAATTTGACAGCATCTCGTCAATATTAAAACGTCTTGAAAACTCATCCGTCATTCTTGAAATAATGTACTTGTCATAGACCCTTGCCAATTGCGCATCATTGCCACCCAAACGGATGTTCTTTTTGAACAAGGCCGTACGTCTGGACCCAGGTATATCTGGTCTGCGTGAGGGAGCATTGAAAACTTGCCTGACCCGAAATCCGGAGCGCACAGCACACGCGTTAACCCAAATATCATCCGCATCAGGACACGTCGCCCGGTAACCGAGTCCGACTCGTTTGAGCAGAAGCAGAAAATCAGGTGGGTAAAGTACACCACCCACTCCAGTGGAGAAATTTAGATGGGAGGGGACACTGCTATTGCAAAGCGGCCATGCGATGTAGGGCATCAATGCATCGCCATTCGTTAAGACAGACCGAGCGCGCAAACAATGAATAACGGCCTTATCGCTCAACCAGGCATCAAAAAGATGCTTGAAAGCAAGATGTTCGTAAAAAACATCGTCGTCAATGGTGATCAAAGGTCGAACGAAAGAGGCATTCATCTGCAGATAAGGTTGCAGCTTTTTGTGAGGCCCATCGTTTTCGCAGGTTATCACCTCCAATCCACGATGACACAAACGCGTCAACGATTTCGGCAATCGCCCCGGCCAATCTTCCCGAGACAAGAACAGAATGACTCTTCTGGGCTTAATTCCGCTGCACGCAGATTCGATCGCCAAATGAACCCTGTTGACACGATCTCCGTGTGAAGTGAGGGACACATCAAACGCTGAGCTCTCGTCCACCAATTTTTCTTTCGATAACCAGTTTTTCAATGCATACCGAAGAAAAAGAAGATAGCTCTTCACCACAGCCCCAAAACAAAAAGCATTCCCAAATCAGGCCAAAAACCATCTTCAGCTGAGCGGGCACTGAATTGGACTATGGGCGATCCTCTAACCAACCAACCCGATCAGATAAATAGCCCAAGCAAAGCCCGATTGAATCGATCTCGGAAAAACACCACCGAGCACAGACAGTCAACGCTAACTCAACAAGCCTGGCACCTAACGTGATTTAACACTTTCGTCAAGGCGCATTTTTAATTTCCGTCACGATCATCTTCCCACCCTCGCTGAGGACCATGAATTTCACCTGATCACCAGGCTTGAAATTGGACAAGATGCTCTTGTCTTTGGCGGTAAACACCATGGTCATGCCTGGCATGTCCAGGTGCTTGATGTCACCATGCTTGATGGTGACTTTGCCGTTGGTCTGATCAATTTTCTTGATCTCGCCGTCGGTCATTGCGGGAGCCTGCGCGGACTCCATCTTCGAATGGTCCATGGCAGCTTGAGCGAATGAAGCAAGTGGAGAAGCGATGCCGATGGCACAAGCCGATACGGCTAAAAACTTAGCAATGGCGTTCATTGTTGACCTCATGAGTAAGAGTTAAAAACCAGAACCGATCCGTCTTTGCGGATCAGCAGCACTTGGTATGGATCGCGGTGACCATCAAAGTCAGGCCCATCCATCCCAGGAGATCCGACAGGCATGCCAGGCACAGCCAAACCCAGGGCATGTGGCCTGTCTTTGAGCAACCGGCGGATATCGCGCGCAGGGACGTGCCCCTCGATCACATAGCCGGACACCACAGCCGTGTGACAGGATGCCTGCCGCTCCGGCATCCCAAGGGCGGCACGCGCGGCCTTGTTGCCCTCATCCACCACGGTGACGACGAAGCCATTGTGCTCAAGGTGCGAGACCCACAGCTTGCAACAGCCGCAGTTGGGATCTTTCCACACCTTGATTGGTGTTCGCTCCGCAGTCTCTGAGGCCGCCCAAATCGTCGGCGTACATGCCAATGACAAGGCCGCCATCAGCACTTTGCGCCTAGAGCGCAATGGAGACACAGATTGGTCTCGCATGATCATTTCTTCGAAACCTGGACCTTGCCCTTCATGCCCGCCTCGTAGTGACCAGGAACCAAGCACGCGAAATTCACTGTCCCGGCTTTAGTGAACTGCCAGACGATTTCACCTTGCTGCCCAGGCGCAATGGTCACCTTGTTGGGCTCGTCGTGCTCCATGTTCGGGAACTTCTTCATCACCTCCAAATGCTCCAAAAGTTCCTTTTCGGTCCCCAGGTTCATCTCGTGCTTGATCTGGCCTGCGTTTCTGACGACGAAGCGCACTGTTTCGCCCTGCTTGACTTGAATCGATGCAGGTTCAAATCGCATCTTGTCGCTCATCGAAACCTTGATCGTTCTGGTGACTTTCGATGCCCGACCAGGCTTGCCGATGGCGGTTTCTTCAGCGGCCTGGGTTCCTGCACCATGGTCATGCGCATGGTCTCCCCCAGCAAATGCGGAAGCGGACAGCGTCAAGCAAGTTGCAGCAATGAAGTGGGTGGCGAATCGACGTTTGTTCATCATGAAAAATCCGTATCAAGAGGTTGAGAATCAGTGATCGCTGTGAGACGTCGGCTTGCGGGCTCGCACCTCGACAGCCTTGTCAGGCTTCTTGGCCCGGGGCATAGATTGCCCACCTTCAGACTTGAATCTGGCAGGCTCACTCAAGGGGCCGGTATATTCATGTGCCACGGTGCCT
Source organism: Aquabacterium sp. CECT 9606 (assembly GCF_918741295.1). GTDB lineage: Bacteria > Pseudomonadota > Gammaproteobacteria > Burkholderiales > Burkholderiaceae_C > Aquabacterium. The sequence goes on along the minus strand of NZ_CAKKNB010000001.1, from coordinate 1,310,781 downwards.
GCAGGATGCTTGAACCAACCAGGGTCCTTGTAATCGCCATGCTTTTGGTTCTTGCGAACCTTGAGCACACTGAACATGCCGCCCATCTCGACCGAGCCAAAAGGCCCTTCGCCAGTCATCATGGGTACCGTGTTGTCAGGTATCGGCATTTCCATCTCGGTCATGTCGGCCATCCCACGCTCGCCCATGACCATGTACTCAGGCAAAAGGCCCTTGATCTTTTTGGCAACGCCACGGTGATCCACACCAATCAGATTTGGAACGTCATGCCCCATGGCGTTCATGGTGTGATGGCTCTTGTGGCAGTGAAAAGCCCAGTCCCCCTCCTCATCGGCCAAAAACTCGATCTGCCGCATTTGCCCAACGGCAACGTCGGTGGTCACCTCGTACCAGCGAGTGCTCTTCGGCGTCGGGCCACCATCGGTGCCTGTCACCAAGAATTCATGTCCATGCAAATGGATGGGGTGGTTCGTCATCGTGAGATTGCCAACCCGGATGCGCACTTTGTCGTTGAGTCGAACGTTGAGCGAGTCGACCCCGGGAAAGATGCGGCTGTTCCACGCCCACAGATTGAAGTCAAGCATGGTCATCGTCTTGGGGGTGTAACTGCCCGGATCGATGTCAAAAGCATTGAGCAAGAAGCAGAAGTCTCTGTTGACCTCATCGATCAACGGGTGCTTGTTCTTCGGGTGCGTGACCCAAAACCCCATCATGCCCATGGCCATCTGTGTCATTTCGTCGGCATGGGGGTGATACATGAACGTTCCTGGACGACGTGCCACGAACTCGTAAACGTAGGTCTTCCCCACAGGAATGGCGGGCTGATTCAAACCGGCCACACCGTCCATGCCGTTGGGCAGCCGCTGTCCATGCCAATGGATGCTCGTGTGCTCAGGCAACCGATTGGTGACATAAAGCCGAACACGGTCGCCTTCCACCACTTCAATGGTAGGCCCCGGGCTTTGCCCGTTGTACCCCCACAGGTGCGCCTTGAAGCCTGGCGCCATCTCTCTCACCACCGGCTCGGCAACCAAATGGAACTCCTTGACGCCCTGGTTCATACGCCAGGGCAAAGTCCATCCATTCAAGGTCACCACAGGGTTGTACAAGCGCCCCGTTTCAGGAATGAGCGGAGCCATGGTTTCCGCGCTGGTCTGAATCACTGGCTCAGGCAATGCGGCCATGGCCACACGGCTGACGGCACTGGCGGCCACGGCACCACCCGCAATGCCAGCCATCCTGAAAAAATCTCTTCTTGACGACATCTTTGTTCCTTTGATCAGTGGCCGCCACCGGCGCTGGGAGCTGCGCCGCCGACGGACAAGGTGGTACTGGTGGGGCGCCCGATCAGAGAGGCCTGCATCGCGGCGTCGGCCAACCAGAACTGTTGTTCAGCATCGATGGCAGCAATAACCGTTTCCACTTGATCCCGGTAGTCGGCCAGCAGCTCGAATACACCGATGAGCATGCCGTTGTACCGAAGCTGGTTCTCATCCGAGATGACTTTGCGCAGAGGCAGAACCTCATCTCTGTAATGCCTGGCAACGTCGTGAGCAGCTCGATAAGCCGAATAGCTCTCTCGCAGGTTGGAGCCTGCTGAGCGTATGACGGCCTCAAGCTGATTGGCCGCAGCCAAAGTACGCGCATTGAAGGCGTCGCGCTGCATGCCACCCCAGTCAAAAATTGGCAGTCGCAAGGCCAACTCATAACCTCTGGCAGTGGAACTTGTTCCCGCTGCGTTATCAAATTTGGTGTTCCTGCGGGCGGTCAACTCGATGTCGGTAAACGAGTTCACCAGTTCAAGACCCTGAGCCTTGGCATACGCATCGAAATTGCTCTGGGCCAAGCGAATATCCAGTCGAGATTGAGACGCCTGCGCACTGAATGCCTTCGGATTCACCGGTTCCTTGGGTAAGTCGGGGAGACGATCTGGAAGCCTCAGTTGATCGACTTGGGCATCGTTCAAACCAAGCAGACGTACCAACTCCTCTCTGGCCGCCGTGTTCAGATGGCTTACAGAGGCCAACCGGGTTGCTGCGTCGGCATAAAAGGCCTGTTGCCTGGCGCGCGAAACTCGGTTGAAGTTGCCGACCGCTTGCATACGCTGCGCCAGTTCTGCGCTTGCTTGGGATGCCTCATAGACCTGTTCGGCATACTTGAGCGTCTGTTGAGCGGCCACAGCACGGACCCAAGCCTGGCGGACCAAGGTCACTTGGTCCACAACGTCTGCAGCCAGCTTTACCTGTGCTTGTTCGATTCGTCGGCTGGCAGCACTCTGTCGCCAAGGTAGAGAGATGAGATCAAGCAAGCCAAAGGACAAAGCGCGCCCCAACTCCAGCTCATCGCCAGCGCGCAAGCGCTCAAAACTGAACACCGGATTGGCGATACGGCCTGACTGAGCCGTCTGAGCTGCTTCAGCCCAACTCTGCGCCAGAAGGGCTTGCATGGAAGGGCTATTGACCAACGCCAGCTCCACTGCTTGCGACTGGCTCAAAGGCTTTTCCAACAGAGAGTGGGCTCGTCCGCGGAGTTTTGTCTTTTCAGAATCGTTCGTCGCCAGCGACAGATTCCCCTGCGTGAAGCCCGAGGTTTCGTCGTTGGTGCGCTTGACCGATTGACCAATGTCGATGCTCGCACAACCAGAGAGAACACCCAAACCGATCGCAGCGACACCCGCTCTCAGCGGTACTCGATTGAACAGCCTTTTCATCGACGGCTCTCCCCATGACCTGCGTGCGGATCATCGCGTTCAGACTCGCTGCTCGGTTTGATGTTGGGACCACCACGCGACTCTCGTGCGTAAGCTCGCCAACCACCAATGCGACCGACCAAGTCGTTGGACTCTTTCCAGGCCGCGAGAACCGGATCGGAAAAGCCCTGGTAGCTGCCAATAGGGGATCGGTAGGTCACCTTGAATTCAGGTGGCGCGATTGGTTCAGCACTGGCAGGCTGCTGGGCTTGGGTCAGCCCCCCCATGGCTAACAGCACCAGACCCAGTGCGGGGCGAACAACATAGGACGATTGGGCCAATAGCATGTCTTCCTCTTGGCAAGCTGTGATTTCAAGCTGCCATTGTGCTCAGGTCAGCCTGTCGAGAACCTGTTTCGCAGATGACAGTTTTGTCATCTGCGAAACGCACGTCAGAATGGCGGCAAACTCATGCGCTGGCAGGAACTGGAGATCACCGTGCGCATCTTGATCGTAGAAGACGAACCAAAGACCGGGGAGTACCTGCGCCAAGGGCTCAGCGAAGCAGGGTTTGTTGTCGATCTGGCGACCAACGGCCCCGACGGGATTCACCTCGCCAAACACGGTGCGCACGATCTGGTGATCCTGGACGTCATGCTGCCAGGTCTCAACGGGTGGCAAGTGCTGAGCACCTTGCGTCAGCAGGGCCTGGAAATGCCTGTCTTATTTTTGACAGCCCGCGATCAAGTCGAGGATCGTGTCAAAGGGCTGGAGTTGGGCGCCGATGATTACCTCATCAAACCGTTCTCGTTCGCGGAGTTGCTGGCGCGGGTTCGAATCATCCTGCGCAGGGGGCGGCAGCATGGTGACGGCCCAACGTTGTGCGTTGCTGATCTTGAGATGGATCTCTTGCGACGACGCGTGACCAGAGGTGGCGTGAGGATCGACTTGACGGCCAAAGAGTTCGGTCTTCTGGAGCTACTGATGCGGCGACAAGGTGAGGTGCTGCCGCGTTCTCTCATCGCATCGCAAGTGTGGGACATGAACTTCGACAGCGATACAAACGTGATCGAGGTGGCCATTCGGCGGCTGAGGGTCAAAATCGACGAAGGCCAAAACATCAAGTTGATTCAAACAGTACGAGGAATGGGGTACGTTCTCGAAGAGCCTGGAAGGTCTGCACAGTGAAGATCGAACGACTGAAGGCGTTGTCACTGACCGCTCGCTTGACATTGTTCTTCACCTTGACGTCCGTGTGCATTGTGCTGGGCTTGGGCAGCCTGCTTATGTACGCTGCAGACCAGCATTTCATCGATTTGGACCGCTTCACCCTCAGTGACAAGCAACTCCTCATCAAGGACATCCTAACGAAGTCGCGCTCTCAAGATGACGCCCGCAAAAGATTGAGCGAGGCCTTGAATCACCACCACGGCATGTACATCTCTGCCAAAGGCATTGACGGATCAACACTCTATAGTTCAGATCGGTTTTCTCCGCCTGGGCAAGTGGCGCCGGGGCTGAGCCAGCCTGACGAGCAGGTGATTCAAAGGTGGCAGAGTCAAGGGCGGGAATACCGGGCGCTTCGCATGCAGCAAAGCCCTGGATACGACCCCACCAACGCCCTTGACGTTGTTGTGGCCATTGACACGAAACACCACGACGAATTCATCGCCCAACTCGGCCGAACCTTGGCGATTTACACGGTACTTGCGATGATCGCCAGCGGCATGTTCAGTTGGTTTGCTGCCCACCAGGGTCTTGCTCCGTTGAGGGCGATGAAATCGCGTGCTGCGACAGTTTCCGGGAGGCAACTTGACGAGCGGATGCCTGTCGGCTCAGTTCCCATTGAGATGGCCGATCTGGCAAAGGAACTCAACAGCATGTTGGACAGGCTGCAAAGTGATTTTCAGCGTTTGTCAGATTTCTCCTCTGATCTGGCGCATGAACTGCGCACACCTATCAGCAACTTGATGACGCAAACACAGGTTGTCCTGTCATCGCAACGTGACACGGAGACCTATCGAGATACCCTGGCATCTAACGTCGAGGAGTTTCAGCGCTTGGCCAGAATGGTGTCAGACATGCTTTTTCTGGCCAAGACTGAACGCAGCTTTGCCATACCTCAAAAGGAGCATTTTCAAGCGTCATCAGAAATCCAGAAACTCGTAGAGTTTTACGATGCCGTCGCGGAAGAAAAATCCATCCGCATCAACCTTGTGGGCGATGATCTGATCACAGGTGACAGGCTGATGTTCAGGAGGGCCGTCAGCAATCTGCTGTCAAATGCCCTTCGCCACACACCGAGCAGCGGAGACGTTTGCATCTCCGTGCGAAAAGCAGAGCCCTATATCGAGGTGGCTGTTGCCAATTCGGGCGAAGACATCGACCCCAAGGTTTTACCAAGGTTGTTCGATCGATTCTTCCGTGCAGACCCCGCTCGGGCTCACCCATCCAGCGACGGCGCAGGACTGGGTCTGTCCATCACCCGTGCGATTGTCGAAGCCCACAGCGGAAAAGTCGCCGTCACCTCAAAGCATGGGCGCACCTGCTTCACGCTGAGTTTCCCGGTGGGCGACAGGTCGAACCCGTCCCATGCCTGACATGCCCCTTCCGTTGTAGGTTGGCATCCACGAGCCCGGCGCCACGCAATGCGCCCCGTCTGCCATTGATCTAGATCAAGCTGGCTGGCGTTAATGGCCTCAATGACACCAAGATAACAAACCTGTAATCTCTGACTCACCTGCATGAAAGGTGCTGCCACTAAGCTGAACTCACCACAACCGTTCGCCTAGCGAATACTGGAGTCAGCATGATCGTCAATCAACGCAACTTCTCTGCCGCAGCCCTGGTTTTTTTGGCACTGAACGGAATGGCCTTTGCACAATCAAAGGCAGAAGATCACTCGGCACATCACCCTGCGGCGTCGGCATCCGCGTCAGTTGTTGCCCCAAGCGCATCGACTTCGTCGGCCATGAGCGAGTCAATGGGCATGCACGCCCACATGGAAAAGCACCACGCCGAAATCCAGCGAATCATGAAGATCCGAGACTTCAAGAAGCGCCAGGAAGCCATGAATGAGCACATGAAAGCCATGAAGGAAAGCGGCTGTCCAATGATGAAGGACGGCATGGGCATGGGCCCGGCATCCGGTACGAAAAAGTGATTTCCACGTAAACACTCGCAATACACGGAGCGCAAATGACAAACGCACACACCCATCACCAAAGCAGCACTGGACGCCCATCGTTTCTGAGGTCCCCGCTCGGCGTAGCGTTGATCATGGTCGGCGCCATTCTGGCGTTCTTCGTATTGCGAGAGCACTGGTCGCATGTCGTGGGTAAGCTGCCCTATCTGTTGCTATTGGCATGCCCACTGATGCACCTGTTCGGGCATGGACATGGCGGTCACGGAGGGCAAAAGCACGGGTCTGACACGCCACAGAAATCGGCAGATTCTGGCAAGACAACCCGATGAAGTGCATACAACGTGAGTTTGGAGCGGCCTACGAGGCCCATGCTTTCATCACACCAAGGTTCCTGCCGCGCTTTTTCCAATCACCGCTGGAGAGTTGCCCGTGAATGAAAATCACAGCCATCACCACTCACCAAGCGATAGCACCGCATTGCTTGACGACGAAGTCAAGGATCCAGTTTGTGGCATGACGATCAGGCAGCAATCGGCACTGACCGAGAGCTACGCAGGCAAGATGTTCTTCTTCTGTAGCGAACGCTGCAAAGCCAAATTCCTCTCAAGCCCAGATCGGTTCGTCTTGCCAAACGAGGCGCAGCAGGCTGAAGCAACACCTCCTCAGTTACCAGCCTCGGAGCAACTCACAGGCGCCACCTATACCTGCCCCATGCACCCGGAGGTTCGTCAGGACCACCCGGGAAACTGCCCCAAGTGCGGCATGACGCTGGAGCCCTTGCTTCCCATCCTGGATGACGACAACCCTGAATTGCGTGACTTTCAGCAGCGCTTTTGGTGGACGCTTCCACTAACTGCCGTCGTATTCGTGCTGGCAATGTTCGGACACAACCTGGGGCTGATGGACATGACCGTCCAAAGCTGGGTGGAACTGATCCTGGCCACACCCATCGTGCTATGGGGCGGTTGGCCCTTCTTCTATCGGGGCTGGCTATCGGTGGTGCATCGCAGCCCCAACATGTGGACACTGATCGGCCTGGGCACTGGTGCGGCGTACTGGTACAGCGTCGTGGCCACCGCTGCGCCACAGGTCTTTCCTGCTTCTTTCATGGCGATGGGGCGTGTGGCGGTTTACTTTGAAGCCGCTGCCGTGATCATTTCTCTGACGCTGCTTGGACAGGTGCTTGAACTGAAAGCGCGCTCTCAAACGTCAGCTGCCATCAAGTCGCTCCTGGGTTTGGCGCCCAAGACAGCCAGGAGGCTAAAGCCTGACGGAACCGAAGAAGATGTACCGTTGTCCCATGTCCACGTGGGAGACCGCTTGCGCGTAAGGCCCGGAGAGAAGGTTCCTGTGGACGGCGTCGTGGAGGAAGGCACGAGTGCCGTGGACGAATCCATGCTGACTGGTGAGCCCATTCCCGTGAGCAAACGATTAGGCGACAAGGTAATAGGCGCGACGCTCAATACCAACGGTGCGCTGATCATGCGCTCGGAGCGAGTTGGATCGGAGACCATGCTGTCGCAGATCGTGCAATTGGTGGCCCAGGCGCAGCGCTCCAAGGCCCCCATGCAACGCATGGCCGATGTCGTAGCCGGTTACTTCGTGATGGCCGTGATCAGCATTGCCCTCTTGACATTCTTTGGCTGGGGATTCTTCGGGCCTGATCCGAGCTGGGTGTACGGCCTGATCAACGCGGTATCTGTGCTGATCATCGCCTGCCCTTGTGCGCTGGGCTTGGCCACGCCCATGTCCATCATGGTAGCCACCGGAAAGGGAGCCACGCAAGGTGTGTTGTTCAGGGATGCTGCGGCCATCGAACGCATGCGTCAGGTCAATGCATTGATCGTGGACAAGACGGGTACGCTCACAGAAGGCAAGCCAGCCTACGACCGCGCAGTGGCAGCGCCTGGCTGGGACGCCACCGAAGTATTGAGGTTGGCAGCAAGCCTCGATCAAGGTAGCGAGCATCCACTTGCCGATGCCATCGTTCGAGCGGCTCGTGAACAGGGCCTGCTCTTGGACAAGCCGATCAATTTTGAATCTGGCACAGGCATTGGCGTACAAGGGGAGGTAGATGGTCATCGCTTGGCGCTGGGCAACACCACCCTCATGCAACAGATCGGGGCTCCCGTAGAGAAACTTGTGCCGCAGGCAGAAGCGTTGCGCGCGGAGGGCGCCAGCGTCATGTACCTGGCTGTCAATGGCCAGATTGCCGGCTTACTGGCTGTCTCTGACCCCATCAAATCAAGCACTCCTGAGGCACTGACCGTCCTTAGGGAGGCAGGTATCCGAATAGTGATGGCCACAGGCGACGGACAGACCACAGCAAAAGCGGTCGGCGCACGGCTGGGTATCGATGAGGTTCATGGCGAGGTCAAGCCCGCAGACAAACTCTTGCTGGTCGAGCGCCTGCAGAAAGAGGGGTGCGTGGTGGCCATGGCGGGCGACGGCATCAACGATGCACCCGCGCTCGCTCGCGCGGATGTGGGTGTCGCGATGGGAACGGGTACAGATGTGGCCATGAACAGCGCCCAGATCACCCTGGTCAAAGGCGACCTTAGAGGGATTGCCACGGCGCGCATGCTATCCATGGCGACCGTGGCCAACATGAAGCAAAACCTGGCTTTCGCGTTCTTCTACAACGCCTTGGGCATTCCCATCGCAGCGGGTTTGCTGTATCCCCTGACCGGGTGGCTGCTGTCCCCATTGATTGCGGCTCTGGCCATGAGTCTGAGCTCCGTGTCGGTGATTGGCAATGCCCTTCGGCTACAGCGCTTCAAGAAAAAGTGACGCACTTGAAATCCTGGTCTACCTGCCTGCGCTGGTACTCCAGCAGGGCAAGTCCATGTGGCTCCTGCTGCCTGCTGCGACAGCGCTGAGTTTGTTCTCCGTGGCTGCCGACGCTGCACCCCACGGCGGCCGGGCGTACCTACGCGGTCTGTGGTGGTGTCTACATTTTTGGGGCCTTGGCGTGACTGTGGCAAGTGGATGGCATCACCCCAAGCCGCTGGGACAGCGGTCTGGGCCTGCATGGCGCTGGCGGGGAAGGCCTTCATTGCGTTTCAGCCAACGTCGTCCTGACCTCAGTGGCCGTGTCGATGGTGCGCATCCGGGAAATGCGCGTGGCTGTGGCTCATAGGCAAATGGCGATGAACGTGCTTGTGCGGCACACCCAGCACGACAGGGCCAGCGTGCTCATGTTGATGGTGCGCATCGTGAACGTGCTCATGCGCGTGTTCCAGGGCCTCATGCGAATGCTCGTGAGCATGGTCCTCCGACAAGTGCAGCCAGACACCCCAAGCCATCAAGGCCGCAGCGACCAGCAACTGAACCGTGACAGGCTCGTGGAGAAGCAGCACAGACACCAGCGCGCCAAAGAACGGTGCAACGGAGAAGTAGGCCCCTGTGCGCGACGCACCCAGATGCCGCAGCGCCAGAACGAACAAGGTCAGGCTGGCGCCGTAGCTGAGAAACCCGAGCAAGCCCGCAGACAGTGTGGTCTCCCAACCGGGCCACCCCGCGCCCAGCGCCACGGCCAAGACCAGGTTGGTGCTGCCCGCGCTCAATCCTTTGGCCATGGCAATGAAACCGGCGTCGTTCAAAGCGACTTTGCGCGTCAGGTTGTTGTCCACAGCCCAGCCCAAACATGCCCCCAGCACCGCCAAAGATGGCCAGAGTGTCGAAGTGGCTACGTGCTCAGCAGCACCTGGCCAACTCAGTACCAGGGCACCGGCCACGATGGCGGCCATGCCCAGCGCGATGCGCCGGTCCACGTTCTCCTTGAACACCACCCAGGCCAGCACGGCAGTCAGCACACTCTCCGCATTGAGCAGCAAGGACGACTGAGACGCCGACATGCCAGCCAGCCCCGTCATCAACAAGACAGGCGCTGCGATGCCTCCCGTCACGATGGCGCCTGCCAGCCACCCCCATTCGCGCCAGGCCAGGGTCACCGGAGGTACACGCTGAATGCGACGCACCACCCACAAACCCATTCCGGATCCCAGGTACAACAGCGCCGCCAGCAGCCATGGGCTGGTCTGAGCGAGCAGAACCTTAGCAAGCGGCGCGCTCACACCGAACAACAATGCGGCCAACAACGCGGACATCACGCCGACGTGTCGATGAGAGAGCAACTTTTGGATCATGGGTGAGCAGGTTCAGGCAGAAAGGAAGGATGTCGTGACTCAAGGGCCCTTGCTTCCAGAGTTTATTTTTTAAGCGCCAGACGGCAGTCGGTGATGCTGACCTCAACCCAATCGCCCACCTCGACATCGACATCATTGGGTATCGCCACGATGCGCTTTGCCCTCAGGTTGGGATTGCCGCCATAGCTATAGGAAGCCACGGCAAACCGGGTTTTGCCCGCCTCAGCACCCAATGCCATTCGGCAATCTTCCTTGCTTGATCGCACCGCCAACTGATCCTTTTCGATGGCCACAACCTGCGCTCGCCGCCAACCTTGCGAGTAGGCGTTGCTCGATACCTGCGGCCCCGTCGTGCAGGCGGTGGTCAAGGCCGCAAACACAACGACCAGTGCTATTTTCAGTTTCAGCATGATGAACTCCTTTGGGTTGAGGCAATCAGTTCGCAGGGGAAAAATCATCTGTGCGATGCGTCCATCGGTAGAGCAGCGGCAGCACGAACAGGGTCAATACAGTCGATGACAGGATGCCGCCGATGACCACGGTGGCCAACGGCCGCTGCACCTCGGCGCCCGTGCCAATGGCTACCGCCATAGGCACAAAGCCCAGGCTGGCCACCAGCGCGGTCATGAGCACAGGCCTCAGGCGTGTCAGGGCCCCTTCTCTGATCGCTGGCTCCAGGGTCATGCCGCCTTCGCGCAGGCTTCGGATGTAGGCAATCATCACCAAGCCATTGAGCACGGCCACACCCGACAATGCGATGAAACCCACCCCTGCCGAGATCGACAAGGGAATGTCCCGCAGCCACAGCGCCGCCACACCGCCCGTCAGCGCAAAGGGCACACCGGTGAACACCAGCAAACCATCCTTGACGTTGCCAAACATGGCAAAGAGCAACAGGAAGACCAGCAACAAGGCCACGGGCACCACGATGGCCAGACGGCGCGAGGCCGATTGCAATTGCTCAAAGGTGCCGCCCCAGGTGGTCCAGTAACCGGCTGACACCTTGACCCCAGCTTCGATCTTGGCTTGCGCCTCACCCACAAAGCTGCCGATGTCCCGCCCGCGCACGTTGGCGGTTACGACCACACGTCGTTTGCCTTCTTCGCGGCTGATCTGGTTGGGGCCAGGGGTCAGGTCCATCGTGGCCACATCGCCCAGTCGGGCAAAGCCCTCGTGTTCACCCGCGGCGTTGGCGGGAAGACGAATGGGCAACTGCCCCAAAGCGTCCAGGTCGCTGCGCAGGTTTTCTGGCAGGCGCACCAGGATGTCGAACCGGCGATCCCCCTCGAACACCGCCCCTGCCTCGCGCCCACCCAGTGCCGTGGCCAGCGTGTCCTGAATGTCGCCCACGTTCAAGCCCAGGCGCCCAGCCTTCTCGCGGTCGATCTTCACAGATAGCATGGGCAGGCCGGTGGTTTGTTCTACCTTGACATCTTCGGCCCCAGGCACGGCCTCCAGCACCTTGGAGATCTGCTCCGCGGTTTCGTTGAGCGTGTCCATGTCATCGCCAAACACCTTGACGGCCACATCGCTGCGCACGCCTGATATCAACTCGTTGAAGCGCATCTGGATGGGCTGGGTGAACTCGTAGTTGTTGCCGGGTACCTTCATCACGGCCACCTGCAAGGCCTTGACCAGGTCATCCTTGGGCCGCTTGGGATCGGGCCATTGCTCACGTGGCTTGAGCATCACGAAGGTGTCAGCCACGCTGGGCGGCATCGGGTCGGTGGCGATCTCGGCCGTGCCAAGCTTGGCGAACACCGCCTCGACCTCAGGGAAGGCCTTGATGCTGCGCTCCAGTTGCGCTTGCATCTCGATGGCCTGGCTCAGGCTGGTACCTGGGATGCGCAGCGCGTGCAAAGCGATGTCGTGTTCGTCCAGGCTGGGGATGAACTCGCTGCCCATGCGGGTGGCCATCAACACGGCCAAGGCCACCGACACACCCGTGATGGTCAGCACCAGTGGCTGGCGGGACATGGCCTTGTCCAGCAGAGGCTCATAGCCGCGCTTGGCCCAGCCCATCAGGCGGTTTTCCTTCTCGCTGACCGAGCCCGTCAGGAACAGCGCAACGGCTGCCGGGACGAAGGTCATCGACAAGATCATGGCGCCCAACAAAGCCGCCACCACCGTGAAAGCCATGGGATGGAACATCTTGCCCTCAACACCCGTCAAGGCAAAGATGGGCAGCTAGACAATCATGATGCTCAACCGCCCGAGCAGTAGTCGCAGAATATCCCCCCTGTGCGCAAGGGATTTTCCAAGGCCTTGACTCTGAACCGGCTACAGGGTTTCAAATGTTGTCAAGGAGCACGCCATGACCATCACGCAGCAGGCACCGACACCGCCATTGAGACTGCTGACGTGGCCCTCATGCAAGACGACCTGCGCAAGTTGCCAGAGTTCATCGCTCTCCCCCATCGGGTAGGCAATGTGCTGAGAGCCAACATCGCCTTTGCCATCGGCACCAAGGCGGTGTCCATGGTCATGACCTTCACGGGACACGCCAGCTTGTGGCTGGCAATCCTGGCTGACATGGATGCGAGCCTGGTCGTGGTGTTCAACGGATTGCGCCTGCTCAGGCCTACAGCGAGAGGGATAAGGTCCAGTGACGATACGCCAAACAATTGATCCACGCGTTGCCCGCGCCTTCCTTGCAGCCGCATTCGTATTCTTGATCGACACCGCAAGCAAAGCTGCGGTGGTAGCTGCGCTCCCGTATGGCTCCAGCGAGCCTTGGCTCCCCGTGCTGAACATCGTTCACTGGCGGAACGAAGGTGCCGCTTTCAGCATCTTGCACGACGCAGGTGGATGGCAGCGCCTCTTCTTCAGCGCAGTGGCGGTGGCCGCCTCGATTGTTTTGGTCGTACTGATTCGGCGGCCTCAAACCGATCGTCCTCAGCGGCTGGCCTTCGGGCTTCTCCTAGGCGGTGCTTTAGGGAACCTGCTCGATCGGCTCGCTCGCGGGGCGGTGGTGGACTGGATTGATGTCAGGTGGCAGTCGTTCTACTGGCCAGCATTCAACGTCGCAGACATCGGCATCACCCTCGGTGCTGCCTTGATCGTCGTCTGTGAGTTGCGGGGAGGGAAAACGGAGACTTGGCCGCGTTGACGGGAGGTATGCCGACGGTCAGTGTCGTCCTGGCGCGCTATCGCACAGTGGCAATGACATTGATCCATACCGGCTGGTGCACCGCATCAGCCGAATTTCGCGACGCCCACAGTTCATTCACCGCCAACCCGGCGGCGTCAAGTGACCTGCGTATGTCGTCTTCTGAGTAGTAGACGTACAAACGGCCGTCCGGAAGAATCGCTTCGCCCTGCCCCTCCTGGACTGCCATGAAGAGTGTGCCGCCTCTTTTGAGGGCCCGGTTCAGGCAACGAAGCGCGGGGCGAAATGCGTCCCGGGGCAAGTGGAGCAATGAAGCACATGCCCATATCCCATCGAACCGATCTTCATAGCTGATGCTTTCGATCCGAGCGACCTCACATGGGGCGCCCGAATGCTGGGCCGCCATTTGCACGAGGGCTGTCGAGGCATCGATCCCCAACGCACAATGACCCCGGGAAAGAAAGAATTTGAGGTCCCGGCCGGAGCCGCAGCCGGCATCAAGGATGGAGGCCTTGGCCGGCAGATGTGACAGGAAGCGATCCAGGACGAACTGCGTCTGGGCACCGAAGGTCCATGAGAAGTATTCGACCGCATGGTCCTCGTAGAATCGGTTTGTCGACGCCACGGCAGCATCATGGCGAACGGAAGACCGAACGTCCTCACCAACTGGACCAATCAGCTTGTCGACAGACATCCCTGCCCCTTTCAATCTGTCCGGCGACGCCGCACCGAACTGCTGCCATCAGGACGACTATCGAGATCCAGGCGGCGGCTCAACTAAGCAGAGGCCAAGCGACGTGCCCGCACGCCATTGACTCCAAAGCCCAACAAGGCGGCGGTCAGCACGACGGCCTGGGCTACGTTGGTTTGAATTGTCGGAAAGATGCCCAGGATAGGCAAGCGCAGCCCGTCCACGGGCGTTGCCGCCAACCAGCCTGCTTCTTGGAGGCCAGAGATCCCCTTGCCGGCGAGCACAATCGCCAAGGCCGCCACGAGGAAGGAACTGAGCGCAAAGAACTGGCTGATCGGCATGCGGGCGCTGGTCTTCAGGAAGATGACCGCAATGATGGTCAGCAAAACCATGCCGATTCCTAGCCCGGCCAGCAGGGCCGAATCATTGCCGTCTGTTGCTAGAGCGGAGTAGAACAGCACCGTCTCGAAAACCTCGCGATACACAGCAATGAAGGCCAGTGCGAACAGCGCCCACGCCGATCGTCCAGTGAGCGCACTGGAGAGGCGTTCATTCAGATATGCCTGCCAACGTCCGGCGCTGCTCTTCTGGTGCATCCAGAGCCCTACGGACAGCAGGACGATGGCGGCAAAGAGCGACGACACGCCTTCCGTCACTTCTCGGCTTGCGCCACTGATGCTGACGACTCTGGTGGCCACCAGCCAGGTGGCCCCGCCTGCCAGAAGGGCGCCGATCCACCCTGCGTGAACGTAGCGCAAGGCCTCCGGCCGGTTCGACTTGCGCAGGAACGCCACCATGGCCACGATGATCAACAGAGCTTCCACACCTTCACGCAAAAGGATGGTCAAGGCACCAACAAAAGTGGCCATCGCGTCGGCCCGCCCGCTTCCGAACTCAGCTTCTACCAGAACAAATAGGCCATCCAATCGGTTGGCATGCCGCAAGGCGGCCCCGATGTCGCCATGAGCAATGGCCGATCTGTATAGCTGCATGCTGCGCTCTACGTCCACCAGCAGTTCCTTGTTGCGGCTCTCTAGGCCCGCCTCAAGTGGCTCGAAGCCATCTAGATAGGCAGACAGCGCGAGTTGGGTCGCACCAGCATGGTCGCCCGCCTGCAGCGCCTCAACGCTGGATTTGAGCTGCTTGCGCGCCAGCGCGGTGCCGGATGAGCCGTCCGGGACGGAAAGCATCTGAGGGTTCGCACGCGTGTATGCCAACACCGCAGCGGCATCAGCAGGCGGCAGGGACTGTGCAAGGGTAACTTCTGACGCCGTTGCAAGGGCCTTCAAATTGGGTAGCGCCGCGCGTGAGCCTGGATCGTTTGCAAACAACTGTGCCCCCCGTTGGCGCACCTCTTCGTTGTAAGAAAGCGTTCCGACGTAAAACGCAAGGGCCCAGCGGTCCGCCTCATCCAGCTTGCTGAACTCTGGCATTGATGTGCCGGATACACCTTGCGTGACAACCTGGTAAAGCGCCATGACTGAGCGATGACGTGCCCGGTCGCCGTCAGTGAAATCGACAGGTTTGGGGTCCAACTGCCCCGCCAATGCGCCATCGCCAGCGCCAGTTGCCCCATGGCATGAAGCGCACTGTGCTTGGTAGAGGCGTTGTCCATTGAGAAGGTCGGGGACGGTTCTCGGTGCAACGGGTATAGGGTACGCCTTCAGGAGAAGGACGTTCGCGTCGCGGGCCAATATGGCAACGGCTGATGGCTCGGTCTTCGCTTGAACTGCATTTTGCAGACGCTGGATCAACGCCTGAAGCTGAGCAAGCGACGGGTGAGGTGGGAGCGCGGCAGCGTGCTTGACGGAATTCTGGGCGAATTCGATCATTTCCGCGTATTCCGCCTCACTGACCACTGCACCACCGCTCACCGCGCCAGCATAGTCAACGGCGATGTAGTCCAGCAGCTGCCAAAGCTGTCGCGCCTTCGCTTCTTCCGTCGGCTGCGCGGCATGACTTAGATGAGCAAAGAGCATCCAAACTGCTGTAACAGTGCAAAAGCACAAACGTTTGAAGAATTCCATTTCGGGCAGACGCGTATTCAGACCCGCGCGATTATCAACCCTGAAGTAGGTGTAGAGTCAACTGTGAATTCGATGAGGAGTAGATATGAAGATTGGTGAACTGGCGGAGCGAGCAGGCGTTCAGGTTGAAACCATCCGCTTCTATGAGCGTGAAGGCCTTTTGCAAGCTGCTGCCAGAAGCGCTGGCAACTATCGCATCTATGAAAGCCTACACGTTCAGCGGCTGGCATTCATTCGCCACTGCCGATCACTCGACATGACGCTGGATGAGGTTCGCGTCCTGCTGCGGCTGACTGACTCTCCCGACGAGAGTTGTGCCGAGGTCAACCAGATCTTGGACGCTCATATAGGGCAAGTCAGCCAGAGAATTAAGGAACTGCGCTTGCTTGAACTGGAACTCAAACAGTTGCGCAGTCAATGTCGCCAGGGCACGGACGCGAAGGACTGCGCCATCCTTAGTGAGATCTCCAGAAAGGCCCCGGGCGGTAAGCCGCATCGCAATGGGAAGGTGGGACAGCAGGAGTCCGCCCGCCAACCGGGCTAACACTAACCGCTACCTTGGAGCTTCGTTCTGGCGAAGCTGAGCCAGCCAGGTTCGCTCATAGCCAACCTTGCGATCTGTTGCCTCACTCAATAGGCTCAGCCAAGCCGAACCAACGTAAGCGGTCAATAGACTACGCCCCTTGCGGTTCCTGCTCAACCGTGATGGGCACGTTGTGCCGGTGATGGTCGAGCGAGAATCGCGGTTGTTGCCGCACCTTGCGTTCAATCGATGACCAACCCATTTACCCCGCTATCCGAGGAAGAGTTCGACGAGCTTGACCAGTTCCTGCTCTATGACGTCGACACGGAAGAGGTCATGGTGGCGGACATCATGGATGGGTTCATGCATGCGATTGCTGTCGGCCCGACGACGCTGCATCCAAAGCAATGGCTCCCAAAGATCTGGGGCACCCAGGAGATGATGCCGCCGATGGACTCCATCGAGCATCTGAACCACATATTGGGTCTGGTCATGCGCCACTTCAACAGCATCATTGCTGGGCTGGAATCGGATCCCAGGCAGATCAGCCCTTGCTGGTCAACGATGACGTACGAAGGTGATGAGCGGAAGTATGACGACGCCGAAGGTTGGGCCTACGGTTTTGTTCAAGGCATGAGACTTTGTTGGAATGACTGGCAACCCTTGTTGTCAACGGCTCAAGGGCAGGCATGGTTCAGGCCAATCGCACTGCTCGGCGAAGATGACTTCGGTGAGGACCAGGATGAACTGACCAAGACGCCAGCCATGCGAGCGGAGTTGGCCCTTCAGATCCCGCAGGCCGTCTTGGACATGCATGCTCACTGGCTACCGCTGAGACTGGCTGTCTACGAGCGAGGAGTGGCCAAATCGATGCAGCCCAAGGTGGGCCGCAATGAGCCTTGCCCTTGTGGGAGCGGCAAGAAGTTCAAGAAGTGCTGTGGCGCGGCAGCTGACCTGCATTGACCTCGATTGACTGCACTCAGTCTGTGTTCATGTTGATGCGCCAGGGCAGCAGCGCGGCATAGTCGTCAGCCGTACTGGCCATCGGCAGCCACCTGAACAGGGAGCGCAGATAGCGGTAGCCATCGATGCCGTTGACACGGCAGGTCTGCAGCAGCGAGTACAGGTTGGCACTGGCGTGTGCGCCGGCGACGGTGTCGGCGAACAGCCAGTTGCGCCTGCCCACGCAGAACGGCCGGATGGCGTTCTCCTGAGCGTTGTTGTCGATGCTGTAGCGCCCATCCTCCACGTAGCGCTTGAGCTTGTGCCACTGTCCTGCCGTGTAGTGCAAGGCTTTGCCCAGCAGGCTTTGCGGTAGCACGCTGTGCAGGTTGGCCAACAGCAGTTGTTCGATGTCCTGGATCACCGGCGTGCTGTCGCGCTGGCGCCGCAGCGTGAGCTCGGCCAGGTCGGCGCCATCACGCTTGGCCTGGGCCTCGATCTGGTACAGCTTGCCGATCAGCGCGATGAACCGTGCGGCCAGTTGGTCTGGTCCGCGCTGGTCCTTGGGGCAGGCCTGCAAAGCGTCGTGGAAGTAGCGTCGGCAATGCGCCCAGCAGGCCAGGTGCACAAGCTGCTGCGTCTGCGCCACCTTGTCATACACGTCGTAGCCATCGGTCATCAGCACCGCACCGGCACGGATGCCGGCGTACAGCCCCATCGCGGTGGCGGCCGAGCGGCTGGGCGCGTAGCTGAACAGCCTGATCGGTGGCCCGGTGCCATCCCGGCCTGAGCCATCGGTCATCTGCGCCCAGACATAGCTCTTGGTTTGTGCTTTACGCCCTGGCTCCTTGAGCACCTGCAACTCGGTCTCGTCGCCGAACACCAACGGTGCGTCCAGCAGTTCGTCGCGCAGCAGGTTCATCACCGGCTGCACGGCCTGGCCAACACGCACCATGCTGGCGGCCACCGTGTTGCGCGAGATGTCGGTGCCGCCGAAGCGCCCCAGCAGCGCTGCCTGGCGGTACAGCGGCAGCCCGTCGAGGTACTTGGCCGTGGCCATCCAGGCCAGCGCGCACTCGGTGAACAGGCCCTTTGGAATGACTTGCGCGGGCCGCGCGGCCAGCCGCAGCCCGCCGTCACAGCAGGGGCAGGCGTACTTCACCCGCTCGTGGCGGATCACGCGCACCTGCTGCGGGATGATGTCGAGTTGTTCGCTGGTCTCCACGCCAATCTCGCGCAGCGCAGCGCCGTCATGCGGGCACACGCGCTCGCTCTCGGGCAGTTCGTGGCGCACCACCTCACGCGGCAGTGCGGGGTCCAGAGGCTTGCGCCCGCGCTTGGCGCGCCGGTGACCGGGCACATCGATCGCCTCATCGCCGGGCGTGGCCTCTTCGGCGGCCGGCTCTGCCTGCGCACCCAGGCCCTCGGCCTCATTGAAGAACATGTCCTTCTGGTGCTGGCCACTGACCTCGCTGCTGGCGGCAAACAGCTGGCGCTTGAACTTGTTGAGCTGCTCCTTGAGCAGGTCGCGCTCGGTGCGTGTCACACGCAACTCGCCCGCCAGGGCTTCGTTGTGCTGGCGCGCCTCGGCCAGCGCTTGTTGCAGCTCTTGGATCCGTTCGAGGGTGGGCATGTCGGTCATCTGCGATGCAGTGTCCCGGCCTGCAGCCCTCGGCGCCATTCGGATGTGCCGCAATGGCGCAGCACCACCGAAGTGTTCTCAGCCGACCCGCTCGTACCGTCGCATCGGATGTCGCTGCACCACGCCCACATCGATGCCCTCCAGCAGCCAGTGCAACTGCTCGACCGTCAAGGTGGGCACGTCCTGCTCGCTCGGCCAGATGAACCGGTCCTGTTCCAGCCGCTTGAGCAGCAGCCAGAACCCGTTGCGGTCCCAGCCCAGCACCTTCACCCGGTCGCGGCGGCGGTTGCTGAACACGTAGATGCAGGCGGCAAACGGGTCCAGCCCAAGGGCTTGCTGTACCAGCGCCGCCAAGCCGTTGATGTTGAGCCGGAAGTCCACCGGTGCGCGATGCAGGTAGACCTTCAGCCCTTCGTCGAGACGGAACACCGCAGCCTCCCCAGTGCTTCGATCACCGCGCCGACGTGCCGGACGTCGATGCCTCCAAGTTCGATGGCGACGCCGTTGGGCAGCCGGGCTTGCAACTGCACCATGGCAACCAGCCGCTCCTCAGCCGGCGCCGCCGCAGATACCACCGGCACGGCGACGAACGCCGTCGGTGTGCTCACCGCACGGCTCGTGGCCTGACGCGGTCGGCGGACATGCCCACGTTCTCGCAGCCAGCGGCAAACCTGGTTGGCGTTGACCCCGCACTCGCGCGCCAGACGGGACACCGACGCGCCGGGCCGCATGCACAGCTCAACCAATTCCGCCTTCGCCTGCTCGTCGTACACGCTGCGCCCGTCGGCCTTGTGCCCCACCACCAACCTGCGCCTGAGATCCTGCAATTCGTCGTTCATCGCTACGTTCCCACGTTCATCTACGTGGAAACCTAGGCTGTCAGAGCACAGCCTTGGTGGCTAGGGTGGGGTTCAATGACCGCTTACGAACCAACACATCGACGCGACGCCTGGACGGCCTCGCTTACCTGCGCTCCGACGGTCCCGCCAGCATTTAATGCAACCCGGTTGGTGGCGACGGCAAGGCTGGCACCAGCCCATCGCCCGACCATGCCCATGCCGGACATTGGCTTCCATTTGCCGCCCGCTCCTTCTCCGTGCGCTCTTTTGGCGACATGAACGGGCTGATCAAATGCAGAGGGACTGGATCGGGCCCTGCATCCAGCAGCAAGGCGTTGGGAAAGGCCGCCACGCTCTTGGCGTCATAGCGCAGTGGTTTGATGAAGCGACGATGCTGTGCCACCAGCGCCTGCACCAGTGCCAATTCATAGACTCTTTCCACGGGGATCCACTGTTCACTGGCCAGCATGAAACTGGCCGCATCGATTTCATACGTGTGTTCCCGCCGCGACCGGATCAGTGCCGCCATCACCAGACGCACCTTGTATCCGCTGTCGGCATCCCGGGCTTCGAACAAGGGCGCGAACACGCGCTCGATGCGTTCCCAGGTCTTGCTTGCCACCAGCAGTGGCGCATCCGGCATGTGCTTGATCCATACACGCCGCCCAAAGGCCGTGGCATCGCTCGCCTTGAACTCACCCATCACGATCGCCAGCGGGCTGTGCCCCTCATGGGGCCGGAGAATGGACAACTTGTCACGGCGCCGGATCGCAGCCGCAGCCTTGTTGGCTTCATTGAATGACTCAGGCACATGGAGACGTTTACTCAGCGGAACGCCCTTGACGAGCACGTCCTCTGCTGCCGCCAGCAAGTATTTGTGAACAACCCAACGGATTTGCCGCTGCCGGACAACGCGCCCGAGACCCATCCCAAGGTGCAGACGCTTCGCGAGTTGGCGCAATGGTCCGAGGGGATGGTCTGGTGCTCGCCCGAACGACATGGCGCCATGACCGGCATCATGAAGGCCCAGATCGATTGGATTCCACTGAGCGTCGGATCGGTCAGGCCCACTCAAGGCAAGACCCTTGCCGTGATGGAAGTATCGGGCGGTTCGCAGTCCTTCAATGCCGTCAACCAAATGCGCATTCTTGGCCGGTGGATGCGCATGATCACGATCCCCAATCAATCGTCGGTGGCCAAAGCCTTTCTGGAATTCGATGAGGCGGGCCGCATGAAACCATCGGCGTACTACGAGCGCGTGGTGGACGTGATGGAGGAATTGATGAAGTTCACGCTGCTCACCCGCGACGTTGCACCCTACCTCGTCGATCGCTACAGCGAGCGCAAGGAAAGCGCGGCGGAGTTGTCCAGGCGAGTCAACCAAGCCGCGCTGTAGTCTTGACGGCAAGGTGTTGGCGCCTCAGTGCAGGACCCTCCTGATGACCAACACGATCGCCAATCCCAAACCAGCTAAGGACGGCAGTACCGTGGTCACCATGCCGAAGCTGCGCGCGCCCGCGCCTTTGGGATAGCCATGCAAAAAGGCTCCCCTGCCAATTGCAAAGAGCATCACGGCCGCAGGAATGCAGAACAACGCGTCTCCCGTCACCAGGGTTGCCAGCGTCACATGCACCCCAATGGCCACGACACACTGTTCCAGCGTGTTCTGCAGAAATGCCACCTTGATGGCAATGCGGGGACTGGGGGGCGCGAACGCCGATCCCCGGTTGTCCTCTGCACTTTGGTACCTCCCTGAGGACACCATGCGCACGCTGATCAACAGCCAGAGCAACACGAACACATCGCATTGCAACGCAAAGGCGATGCGCTCGGACATGGCGACGGGTGGCTGGAAGTAATGCGGCAACCAGAACCAAGCCCCTACCACCATAGCCATGCACAACAACCCAGCCAGCAAAGCGTTGCGCAGGATGAGACGCTGCTCACGCCGGATGTCCACCCCCTGTTCGCTGGCCTCGGCCGCCGATGCTTCGGACTTGCATGAATGTCTCCCGAGTTCACTCATCAGGACACTCCCGGCCAAGTTGCACAGCGTTCATTTGACAACTTCGGCCGCTGCCAGACGGCCGTCGTACACGCGCCTATACCGGCGCGAACGCCTCTCTGAGCAGAGGAAAGTGGATGCGCGCACCCACACGCCGAATGCGCCTTCAGATGCCACATCATCCAGATGAACCGCCTCACATCGCGCGCCAGACAATCCGTGCCACTGTGCCGGGTCACACCGCCTGCCCTATTGCCCGCCCGTGTTCGCTGTCGTTCTCCTCTTCATCATCACGCCTGTGGACCAGGCGATAGAGCACGGGCAGCACCAGCAAAGTCAAAGCCGTCGATGAAAGGATGCCGCCGATCACCACGGTGGCCAGGGGCCGCTGCACTTCGGCTCCCGTTCCGGTCGCCAATGCCATTGGCACGAAGCCCAGTGAAGCAACCAGCGCAGTCATCAGGACCGGCCTCAGACGTGTCAGCGCACCCTCGCGGACAGCAGCGTCCATTCCCATGCCGTTTTCTCGTAGGCTGCGAATGAACGAGATCATCACCAGGCCGTTCAATACCGCCACGCCCGACAGAGCAATGAAGCCGACAGCCGCTGAGATCGACAGCGGTATGTCTCGCAGCCACAGAGCCGCCACGCCACCGGTCAATGCGAATGGGATCCCGGTGAAAACCAGCAGCCCGTCCTTGACGTTGCCAAAAACAGCGAATAGCAGGATGAAGACAAGGGCGAGCGCTACGGGTACGACGACCGTCAGACGCTGGGCAGCCGCTTGCAGATTCTCATACTGCCCGCCCCACTCGAGCCAATAGCCGGCCGGTGGCCGCGCCTTAGCCTGGATCTGTGTTTGCGCGTCTACAACGAAGGAGCCCAGATCTCGACCCCGTACATTGGCGCTGACCACAACGCGCCGCTTGCCGTTCTCCCTGCTGACTTGATTCGGCCCCGGCTTGAGCTCCAATTGAGCGACCTCGGACAACGGCACATACGCCGGCCGGGCCACTTTTCCGCTCCGATCGTCTTGTGGCAACGGGACTGGCAGGCGCATCAATGCCGCTAGGTCGCTGCGCATGGCGTCCGGTAGTCTGACAACAATATCGAATCGTCGGTCGCCCTCAAACAGCGTTCCGGCCCCACGCCCTGCCAGAGCGGTTGACAGGACATCTTGGACTTCAAAGACGCTGAGCCCCAAACGTGCGGCGCGCTCCCGGTCAATCGCCACCGTGAGGACAGGAAGGCCGGTGGTCTGCTCCACCTTGACTTCACTCGCGCCCTCAACTTGGCGCAACACCCCTGCGATGCGCTCGGCCTGAGCGTTCAGTACGTCCATGTCGTCGCCGAACACCTTCACCGCCACATCGCTGCGCACACCAGAGATCAGCTCATTGAATCGCATCTGGATCGGCTGGGAGAATTCGTAGGCGTTGCCCGGGATGCTCTCGACCGTCGCCTGAATGGCCGAGAGCAGCTCTTCGCGGCTCTTGCGCGGCTCTGGCCATTGATCCATTGGCTTGAGCATCACATAGCCATCCGAAACGTTCTGCGGCATCGGGTCGGTGGCCACTTCGGCAGTGCCTGTGCGGGCAAAGACGCGCTCGATCTCGCCGAACTTCGCCTTAAGGGTCCTCTCTATTTGCTGCTGCATCTCCACCGACTGGGTAAGGCTGGTCGCGGGGACGCGCAACGCCTGCAACGCGAAGTCGCCCTCGTTGAGGCTCGGCACGAACTCGCTGCCAAGCTTCGTTGCTGCCACACTCGCCAGCACCACCAAGCATGTCGCCGCCGTGATAACGATGGCGGCATTGCCCAGCGCCTTGTCGAGCAAAACTTTGTAGCCGCGCTTGCTGGCCCGAAGCAGCCCGTTCTCTTTCTCCGAAACTTTCTCGCCAATGAAGAGCGCGACAGCCGCAGGCACGAACGTGACCGACAGCAGCATTGCAGCGGCCAGGGCGAAAACGACCGTGAGCGCCATCGGATGGAACATCTTCCCTTCCACCCCGGAGAGCGCAAAGATGGGGAGGTACACCACCATGATGATGAGTTGCCCAAAGATGAGCGGCCGACGCGCCTCTTGCGAGGCAGCGAATACCTCATGGAAACGCTCGGGCAAGGTGAGTACCCGCCCTTTGTGGGACTGCGCGTGCGCGAGACGCCGCACACAGTTCTCTACGATGACCACGGCACCGTCCACGATGATGCCGAAATCCAATGCCCCCAAACTCATCAGATTGGCGCTGACCTTCTGAGTCACCATCCCGGTAAAGGTAAACAACATGGCAAGCGGAATGACCATTGCAGTGATCAGTGCCGCCCTCAGATTGCCCAGGAAAGCAAAGAGCACGGCAATCACCAGGATCGCACCTTCCAACAGGTTCTTTCTCACCGTGTCGATGGCCTTGTCCACCAGATGCGTCCGGTCATAGACGGTGATGGCATGAACGCCAGCAGGCAGGCTCTGCTTGACCTGGGCCATCTTCTCGGCAACCGCTTGCGCAACGGCGCGGCTGTTTTCGCCCATGAGCATGAACGCCGTGCCCAGCACGACTTCCCGGCCGTTGTCGGTGGCCGCACCCGTTCGCAGCTCCCGGCCAATGCCCACGGTTGCCACGTCTCCGATGCGAATTGGGCTTCCATCGACCGCTTTCACGACAATGTTGGCAATGTCTTCAGTCGATGCGACTTGCCCAGGAGCGCGCACCAAGTATTGCTCGCCGCTCTTCTCGATGTAGCCGGCGCCAACATTCCCATTGTTTCGCTCGATGGCCGCGACAAGGTCGGATAGACCTAAACCGAACGAGGACAGCTTGGCAGGATCCGGCGCAACCAAGTATTCCTTGCTAAAGCCCCCAATGGAGTTGATTTCGGCAACGCCTCGCACGTTGCGCAACTGTGGTTTGATGATCCAGTCTTGGATCTCCCGGAGATCCGTCGGCGTGTAGGGGCTGCCGTCCGGCTTCTTGGCGCCCTCATCGGCTTCCACCGTCCACATGAAGATCTCCCCCAGCCCTGTGGAGATCGGGCCCATCTCGGGCGTGATACTTTCCGGAAGACTTTCACGAGCCTGCGCTAGCCGCTCCGAGATGAGCTGCCGGGCAAAGTAGATGTCCGTGCCTTCTTCGAACACCACGGTGACCTGCGAGAGTCCATAGCGCGACAGTGATCGGGTTTGGACCATCCGCGGAAGACCCGCCATGGCCGTCTCAACCGGAAAGGTGATGCGCTGTTCAGCCTCAAGCGGAGAATAACCAGACGCGGCGGTATTGATCTGCACCTGGACGTTCGTGATGTCTGGTACGGCGTCAATGGGCAGCCTTGTGTAGCTGTATGCGCCCAGCCCTCCGATCGCGAAGACGGCGAGCAAGACAAGCCATCGATGCTCGATGGCAAAGCGAATGATGCGTTCAAACATGGTCAGTCCTGCCTTAGTCTTCGTCTTCAACGCTGCTCTTGCCGATGTCAGCCTTGAGCACGAAGCTGTTGACCGCCACATAGGACTGCCCAGCGGTAAGGCCACCCAATATCTCTGTGGTCTGGCCATCCGTACGACCCAGCTTGACCGGCGTTGCTTTGAAGCCGTCACTGCCTGAGACAAAGACCACCGCCTTGTCGTCCATCATCTGGATCGCTGTCGATCGCACGCTTACGGGTACTTGCGTCTGGCTGGCCAAGACGCTGACGGTGACGAAGAGGCCGGGGCGCCAGGCGCCCCCTGGATTCGCGAGCGTGACACGTGCCACGGCAGAGCGAGTCTGTTCCCCCAGCAGGTTGCCCACATAGGTGATCTTGCCGTTAGACACGGCTTGCGAGCCAGCCGCCTTGACGACCGCAGGAAGCCCGACGCGCACCTTGTCGAGGTCTTTGGGACTGACGTTCACGTCCGCCCACACCGTAGAGAGGTCTGAGACAACGAACACTGTCGCGTCTTCCTTGACGGCCTCACCCAATGCCAGACGCTTCTCAACAACCGTGCCGTCAAAAGGCGCGCGCAACTCATAGCGGCTCAAGCTAGTGTTGCCTTTCACATTGCCGGATTGCTGCACCCCCAACGCGCTGAGCTTCTGCTCAGCGTTCCGTTGCTGAATCTCTGCTTCCCGCAGTGCTTGCTGAGCCTGAAGAAGGTCTTGCTCGGCCGAGATCTTCTGCTCCCAGAGTGTCTTCTCCCGCTGGTACATGACGCGCGCTGCCGCTGCTCGCTCGCGCGCTGCCAGCGCCTCAGAACGCAAATCGGACAGGTCAGGGCTTGACAGTACCGCCAAGACCTGCCCCTTGCGCACGTTCTGGCCCAGGTTCACAAGAACGGCGTCGACAACGCCAGCCACCCGAGGTGTCACCTGCGCTGTTCGATCGGCATTGGATCGGACCTCCCCCGGGAAATCCTGACCGGTCCGAATCACTGCCGCCTGCGCCTTGTCCAATTGAATTCCGCTGGCCTTGAGCTGCTCGGGAGTGAGCTTTACGGTGTCGCTTTCACCATGCTCCTCATGTTCAGACGCCTCAGCTTCGCGTGACTCCTTTCCTCCAGAGGGCTGCGCCGATCCGTCCGGCTTGCTTTCCTGGGACGCTTCCCGCTCCTCGGATTCGGAATTCTTCTCAGTTTCCCCTTCCTGCTTACGCTCAGCGTGTTCTGCGTGCTCTTCGCCGCCAGCAGCGGCCGGCGGATTGCGGTTCCAGACAACAAAGAGGGCCGCTGCGGTGGCCAGCAGCATGCCAACGATGATGGTTACTTGTTTACGGGTCATGTTGTCACTCGGTTCATTGCGTCGTAACGGGAGCGGTACGGGCCATTCCCAAGATGCGGCCAAGGTCGATGGCCGCACGCTGGCTTTCAGCCACAGCTTTGAGATGCTGAGCACGCGCTTGAAAGAGGCTGCGCTGGGCATCAAGCACGTCCAGGAACGTGAACTTCCCCAGCGCGAACCCATTGGTCGCTGCGTCATAGGCGCTTTGGGCCTTGGGGAGCAATTCGCGCTCGATCATCAGTGCCTGCTTGCGGGCGCTCTGAGCCTGTGCGAGGGCAACGTGTGCCCCGGCCCTTAGGCGTGAGACTGTCGCTTGCAAGGCATAGCGGGCTTGATCCTCGCGGGCGAGCGCCTCCTGCAGATTGCCCTGATTGCGGTCGAACATGGGCAAGGGAATGGAAACGCCAATCAATGGCTGATTACGCCCGATCTCGTTGTTCCGCTGTACTCCCAGCCCGACAGTGATGTCCGGCATGGCGCGGCTGCGCTCGACATCCACCAGTGCTTGTCGCCGCGCAACCTCCAGCCTTGCTTCCACCACTTCCGGGGCCGCCTCTATGCGTTCCTCCAAAGAAGCAGTGGCGACTTCCTCAGGGACGTGCAGTACCCCTTCGAGAGGTGGAAGCAACGCTTCCATCGCGCCCCAATGCGCGGCCAGACGGGTACGTGCAACTTGCAACTCCACCTGCGCCTGTGCCAGTTCGAGGTCAACACCGGATGCGGCAAGGCGGGCCCTCGTCTCATCGACAGGTGACACCTTGCCGGCGGCGACTCGTTTTGCAGCAGCATCCGTGGCCTGCCGCGCTAATTGCGACAAAGCGTTCGCCTGGTCTAGACGTGCCTGTGCCGCAAGCGCTTCCCAGAAGCTTGCGCTGACCTCGGCGCCGATCTTTGCCTGCAGTCCCTCAAGTCGCGCCTGCGCAATCGCGCGCCCTTGGTGTGCAGCCATCACGCGAGCCTGACGCTTGCCACCCAGTTCCAGACGCTGGCTCACTTGAACTGCCGTGGTACGAGTACGACGTTGGGTGTCCTCGATCGAGGCTGCGAACTCCGGGTTGGGCATCAAGCCCGCTTGCTCTTCAGCGCCCTGCGCGGCGGCGACTTCCGCCCGCGTTGCTGCCAATTCAGGACTTCTTTCCAGTGCAAGGGCAACCGCCCTCGCCAGCGTCAGGGGAACGCTTGGGGAAGCGGCCGCGGGGTTTGAGGCGACAGTTGGGAGTACTGAATGCGGCTGGGTCATCTCCGCTCGCGCAACGACGCAAGAGACGAGCGCAGCAAGTGCCAGTGCCGTGCGTTGAACTGTCAGAGTTGAAGGACGACGCGTTTGGCGCCCTCCGAAGGGATATGTCATCGAATTCTCCAATGTATGGATAGAACTCGACGAGTCGCAGGGCCGCGCGGAGCGCGCCTATTCTTGGGAAAGGGAAAGCCGACTCGTCGAACTAGAGCGAGTCGGCCCATTTGGGCCGCTCCAGCGCAGCAGGCTGGAACGACGTGTAGTTCACGATAGGCGTGGCAAACAACAGCGCACCAACCATCGGTGGCTTGAGCTTGAAATCAAGCTCCATCAGATGCGCTTCCCTAAATGGCACATTCCGCAGTCTGCTTCAGGCTGTGCGGAGTTGTGAGCGTCCGTCTGCGATCCCTGCCGCCCGCCCTTGTCATCCAACGACGTAGTGCCAGATGCGCCTTTCGCGGCGTCAACTTCGTGCTTGCAGGAATGATGTCCGACATGTGTCGCCGATCGCCCAGTTTCGTGCTGGCAATAGCTCGCCATCGCCGCCCAACTGAAATGGAGAGGCACCAATACCAGCAAGATGAGGGCAATCAATCGGCGCATAGAACGGAAGTATAGGGGAAAGGATGATGGTCGCGTACCCCTTGACTCTCTACTGGGTACATGGTTTCAAATGCCTCACCAAGATTTAAATTGGCCCATTGGTCCGCTGCCCTTGGAGGGAATACTGATGAGTAACGACGACGATCATGGCCTGGACGGCCGACAGGCTTCGGACAGGCGCATTCTCTGGCAGGTACTCATGATCAACCTTGCTCAATGTATCGCCGGATTCGCCGTGGGCGCGTGGGCGTCCTCGACGGCCGTGATGGGAGCAGCGCTTGATAACCTTGCCGACGCCTCTGTCTATGGCGTGAGCCTTTACGCTGTTGGCCGCTCAGCCGCCATCAAAGCAAGGGCAGCTCGCCTGTCTGGCTGGCTCCTGATCGGGCTCGCAGTGTTGATGCTCAGCGAAGTCCTGCGGCGCTTCTTCGGGGGCGAAGCGCCTCTTGGACCGGCCATGATGACCATGGCGGCGGTCAATGCCGGCATGAACCTGTTCTGCCTGAGGCTCCTCAAGCGACACAAGGGCAAGGACGTCAACTTCAAAGCATCCTCGATCTTCACAAGCAACGATTCGATCGTGAACCTGGCCATCGTCGCATCGGGTGCGCTGGTGATGTGGCTTGGTTCGAACTTGCCGGATCTGATTCTTGGAATGGTGGTGAGCGCCATCGCGTTCAAAGGTGGCCGAGAGATCCTTGCCGAAGCGCGCGAAAGCACTCAGGTTGACGAGGCAGACGCCTCTTAGACGTTGCGAGGTGGCGACGAATTGACTAATTTACTACTTGACCCTGGAGTTGGTGCAGCGTTTTAAATGGTGTGCTTGCTTCAAATGAA
Source organism: Aquabacterium sp. CECT 9606 (assembly GCF_918741295.1). Classification (GTDB taxonomy): domain Bacteria; phylum Pseudomonadota; class Gammaproteobacteria; order Burkholderiales; family Burkholderiaceae_C; genus Aquabacterium. The sequence goes on along the minus strand of NZ_CAKKNB010000001.1, from coordinate 1,281,594 downwards.
CCTGTCCTCAATGGCCAATCCTCTTCAATCACTGCTGCTATGGCTTGCTCTCGCCATGACCATGGCGGGAAGCGGCGGCGCTGAGGCGCGAGAGCTAGGTGTTCATGAGTCGGCCAGGTCATTTTCGGGAGACTTTGATACCCAATTCTGCCCTCCTCCGTCACGTTGTTGCCCGCCATTCAGCACGCCTGACGGAGCCAAGGATGATTTCGCGGCGGTACCGCATGCATGCCAGGCTCCAGCAGAACCGTGCGTTTGTGAGGCCTGTTGCACAACCCTGGGACTTCCGGGGACCCACGCCGAGGCGCTAGAACCTGCGTTGCCGTCCATATGGGAGCCTGCACCGTTGATCGAACCCATCTCCCACCGGCCAGACGGCCCGAGGCGCCCGCCCAGGACGCCCCCCCGAGACCAGCACCGTGCCGCAGCACCAATGCCTGCCATGAGCAGCGGCATCTCAACCTCATTCTCTGGTCGATGGCTGATCGGCGGACTCGCTGATTGTCACCTCGACCAAACAAAGGAAAATCCATGAAGCTCATCATCCAACTCGCCATGACCGCTTCCTTCGCGCTCGGAAGCCAAGCGTTTGCTCAGTCCTCCGCAGCGACGCCCAAGGCCTCGATCTTTGGAACGCCTGCATCCACGGCCGAAGTAGAACGGACCATCGAAATCCTGCCTACCACTCGCTGGATCAACGTGACCCGTTTCGAGACCGTCAGGTTGGCCATCAGGGATGGCAACGAAACGAAGTACGTCATATGGCGGTTCGACACCCTTTCCTTCACGCCTTTCGATTTGAGCCAAGCGATCCCTTCCCTCGCCGCCAGATCGATCAAGGTCTTCGTCGGGGCCAGTCATTTGGACATGTCATGACGTAATGGAGGCCGCCCTGAAGAAGGGCGGCCTTTTTTGCTGCGCAACGCGCCCCTGCAGACACGCGCTCGGCTCCATGGCCACTTCAGGTTTACCCGTTCAGCAAAAGAGGCACCTATGAAAACTGACGATGCACCCACTTCCGCGCCTGCCACCTGCGGTTCGTGCGCCAGCGATCAACAGGGCCCGCCCACGGTTCTGATGCTCGATCTACCCGATTTGGACCGGCGTTCGGAAGCTCTTGTGCGGGCTCAGCTGGGTCAAATCACCGGCATCGAGGATCTCTCACTTGATTCGAGTGCGGGCAGGCTGTCCATACGGCATCGCCTCACCTCCACCACGCCTATCCTTGACGCCTTGCTTGCCATTGGAGTCAAAGGAACCGTTGCAACGGATGGCGAATCTGTCAGCCCGGTAGCTTGCGGCAAGCCCGCGCTGAGCAGCGGCGTCACCAGCTGCCGGGCACCGGTTGCTGCGACTTTTCCCCCATCTCCTCCGCCAACTGGAAACACCTCGCGCCTTCTCATCACCAACATGGATTGCCCAACCGAGGAGGGCCTCATCCGGAAGCGCTTGGAAAAGATCAAAGGTATCGAGCGGCTCAACTTCGACCTGATGAACCGCCGTTTGGATGTGCAGCACGCTTCCGTGGATCTCGCAGGGATCCTCGCGGCCTTGCATGAGATTGGCATGCAAGCAAGCGTAGAGCGGGAGGCAGGGCCGAGCCCTCGTGGCCAGGCGACCTATCTCATCGAAAAAATGGACTGTCCCACCGAGGAAGCCATGCTGCGCAAAGCGCTTGAGGGGATGGCCGGCGTCGAAGCCCTTCAATTTGACCTGTTAAGCCGCAAGCTGGTTGTGAGCCATGGTCTCCCGAGCGAGGCGCCCATCACCGCGGCGATCGAGCGTCTGGGGCTGTCGCCTGTGCTCCAGGACCACAATGATCCCGCTCCTGCCGTCACGAAGGAATTCGGCACAGGAATCACGAAAACCGAATGGCTGCGAATGGCCGCAGCAGGCGTCTTGGCGATGGGTGCAGAGGTCTTGGCCTTCTCAGGCATGGACGAGTCATCCATGCCCGTTATTGCAGCCTCCTTGGCCGCCATCGGTCTAGGCGGCACGGCCACCCTGCGCAAAGGCTGGATTGCTCTGCGCACCCTATCGCTCAACATGAATCTCTTGATGACCATCGCGGTCATCGGCGCAGCGTTGATTGGACAGTGGCCAGAGGCAGCAGTGGTCATCTGGCTGTTCGGCGTGGCCGAAATGATCGAGGCCTTAAGCTTGGATCGAGCTCGCAACGCCATTCGCAAACTGATGGACCTGGCTCCGGAAACGGCCCTCTTGCGGCAAAGCGATGGGCGCTGGGCCGAAGTCAAGGCCGACACGGTCGCCATCGGCGGCATCGTGCGTGTGCGCCCCGGCGAGCGGATCGCGCTGGATGGGGTGGTTGTCTCCGGCAAGTCGGCGGTCAATCAGGCACCGATCACCGGCGAGAGCATGCCTGTGGAGAAGAACCCAGGCGATACGGTCTACGCGGGCACCATCAACGAGCGCGGAACGCTTGAGTTCGAGGTTCGAGCCCGCAAGGGTGACACGACATTGGACCGCATCGCCCGCTCCGTGCAAGAGGCCCAGGGCCAACGTGCGCCCACACAGCGGTTTGTCGATCGTTTTGCCAGCGTGTATACGCCAGCAGTCTTTGTGCTTGCCCTTGGAATCGCCCTCATTCCTCCACTTGTGGCCGGCGGCGACTGGTACGACTGGACGTACAAGGCTTTGGTCTTGCTCGTGATCGCCTGCCCGTGCGCACTGGTCATTTCCACCCCAGTGACAGTGGTCAGCGGTCTGGCAGCAGCAGCGAAGCGAGGCATTCTCGTCAAGGGCGGACTGTATCTGGAGCAAGGCCGGTTGCTCAAGTCCGTCGCACTGGACAAGACCGGAACGCTCACCCATGGAAAACCGGTGCTCACGGACACGGTCGAGCTCGGTCCGCTCTCGCGCCAAGAGGTCCTCCGGATCGCTGCCAGCCTCGATGCCTTGTCCGAGCATCCTGTGGCCACCGCCATCGTCAGGGCCTATGGAGACCAGCCGCACGCCGACGTCCAGGCCTTCGAGGCGCTCGCTGGCCGCGGTGTGAAGGGCGCGATAGACGGCGAGACCTACTACATCGGCAATCAGCGGCTGGCCAATGAATTGGGGGTGACGAACGAACGCGTGTTACAACTCCTTGAGCAGATGGAAGCCCAGGCCAAGACCGCTGTCGTGCTCTCCACCGCCACACAGGCCCTCGGCGTGCTGGCCGTGGCCGACACGGTCCGCGAGAGCAGCAAAGTGGCCGTCGCGCAGCTCAGGCAATTGGGGGTCGAGCCGGTCATGCTCACTGGGGATAACAAGAAGACAGCGCAGGCGGTCGCGGCTCAGGTGGGCATCAGCGATGCTCGCGGTGAAATGCTGCCTCATGACAAACTCTTGGCCATCGAGGCAATGGCCGCCCAAGGACCAGTCGGCATGGTCGGGGACGGGGTGAACGATGCGCCAGCCCTTGCAAAGGCAAGCATCGGCTTCGCCATGGGCGCAGCAGGCACTGACACAGCCATTGAGACCGCAGACGTGGCGCTCATGCAAGACGATCTGCGCAAGTTGCCAGAGTTCATCGCTCTCTCACATCGGGTGGGCAATGTGCTGAGAGCCAACATCGCCTTTGCCATCGGCACCAAGGCGGTGTTCATGGTCTTGACCTTCACGGGACACGCCAGCTTGTGGCTGGCAATCCTGGCTGACATGGGTGCGAGCCTGGTCGTGGTGTTCAACGGGTTGCGCCTGCTCAGGGCGCCCGGCGAGAGGGACAAGGTCCAGTGAGGATGCGCCAAACAATGGATCCGAGCGTTGCGCGTGCCTTCCTTGCAGCCGCAGCCGTCTTCCTGATCGACATCGCAAGCAAAGCTGCGGTGGTCGCTGCACTCCCGTATGGCTCCAGCGAGCCATGGCTCCCGGTGCTCAACATCGTCCACTGGCGCAACGAAGGTGCCGCTTTCAGCTTCTTGCACGACGCAGGTGGATGGCAGCGCCTCTTCTTCAGCGCCGTGGCTGTGGCCGCCTCGGTTGTTTTTGCCGTACTGATTCGGCGGCCTCAAACCGGTCGGCCTCAGCGGCTGGCCTTCGGGCTCCTCCTAGGCGGTGCTTTAGGGAACCTGCTCGATCGGCTCGCTCGCGGGGCGGTGGTGGACTGGATTGATGTCAGGTGGCAGTCGTTCTACTGGCCGGCCTTCAACGTGGCCGACATCGGCATCACCCTCGGTGCTGTCTTGATGCTCGTCTGCGAGTTGCGGGGAGGGAAAACGGAAACTAAGCCGAGTTAACAGGGAAGTATGCCGACGGCCAGTGCAGTCCTGGCGCGCTATTGCGCCGTGGCAATGACATTGATCCATACCGGCTGGTGCACAGCCTCAGCCGAATTCCGCGTCGTCCACAGTTCATTCACTGCCAACCCGGCAGCGTCAAGTGACGTGCGTATATCGTCTTCTGAGTAGTAGACGTACAACCGGCCGTCCGGGCGAATCGCCTCGCCCTGCCCCTCCTGGACTGCCATGAAGAGTGTGCCGCCTCTTTTGAGGGCCCGGTTCAGGCTACGAAGTGCGGGGCGAAATGCGTCCCGAGGCAAGTGGAGCAATGAGGCACATGCCCATACCCCATCGAACCGTTCTTCATAGCTGATGCGTTCTATGCGAACGACTTCACATGGGGCGCCCGAATACTCCGCCGCCATTTGTACGAGGGCTGTCGAGGCATCGATGCCCAACGCGCAATGACCCCGCGAATGAAAGTACTTGAGGTCCCGACCGGAGCCGCAGCCGGCATCAAGGATGGCGGCATTGGCCGGCAGATGTGACAGGAACCGATCGAGGACGAACTGCGTCTGGGCACCGGAGGTCCCTGAGAAATATTCGACCGCATGGTCTTCGTAGAATCGATCGGTCGATGACACGGCAGCATCTTGGCTAACGGATGATCGAACGTCCTCACCATTTGGGCCTTTCAGATTGTCTTCAGACATCATGCATCTATCACTCCTTCCGGCTTAGGGCAATGCTGAAAAAGGTCCGATCTGGCGCATGACTTGCATGCCTAGCAAGCACTCGTTGGAGGATCCCAAAGATGAAGCAGCAGACACTTGCGGTAGCGGCAGATCAGAACGCGGAGTATCAGCAGTATCGCTGCCCGATGCGACGACCTTGCCGAAGTTTCTCCGTTTGTTGGAGAACAACGAGTTGGGCAGGGCAAGGTGGGCGAGGTGCTCCAGGTACGAGGGCTGAAAGTTGGGGCACAGGCGATCGTTGACGCAACGATCGTCGGGGCGCCGAGTTCGACGAAGAACAAGGACAAGCAGCGGGATCCCTCACACATCGAACACGTGGCCCAACGGATTCGAGAGCTGACCGCCTTGAAAAAACAACTGGTGGCCCTGCGGGGGCAATGTGCTCAGGCAAAAGACGTGGCGCATTGCGGCATCTTGAGTGGGCTTGGCCAGGGGGAGGCTCTTGAGCAGCCGACAGCTCGACAACATGTCTCAGCAAGCCACGGCAAACGCCGGTGATCGACACCTGCCAATCATCTGACCAATGTTTATCTCAGCCTTGGAAGGACTCAAGACGGTGGTCATCGGAGCCCATATGCCCGAGGTTCGCTCAATGACTCTTGGACGTCATTGCCTCTGGCAACGCAGGCATCTCTTCGGCACTCCACCAGAGCCAGGATGAAACACCGGACGTTCGCACCACGCGATCTTTTTCCGCCCGATCCTTCGGGGGCATGAATGCGCTGATGACATGCAAAGGCACCGGCAGACAACCGGCATCCAGCAACAAAGCATTGGGAAATGCAACGGCGCTCCTGGCGTCGTAACGCAGTGGTTTGACAAAGCGTCGGCCCTGAGAGACAAGCGCATGCACCAGCGGCAACTCGTGCACGCCCTCCACAGGGATCCAGTGCTCGCTAGTCAACATCAAACTGGCCGCATCAATTTCATAGGTGTGCTCACGGCGAGCGCGTATCAGTGCCACCAGCACCAAACGGACCTTGTATCCGCTGTCAGCGTCACGGGCTTCAAACAATGGCGCGAAGACCCGCTCAATGCGCTCCCAGGTCTTGGTGCCCACCAGCAGGGGGGCATCGGGCATGTGCTTGATCCAAACACGCCGCCCCAGGGCCGTTACCTCGCTGACCTTGAACTCTCCGATGACCACCGCCAGAGGGCTTTGCCCTTCATGCGGATGCAAGACCGCCAGCTTGTTGCGACGGCGCTGAGCTACCTCGAATTTGCTGGCTTCGCTGAAGGGCTCGGGCACGTACAAACGCTCGCTCAACCCAGCACCCTTGACCATCACGTCCTCGGCCGCATTCATCAGGTATTTGTGCAGGACACCTTGATTGCGCTTGCCCTCCATAGCCGGGCTCCATCGGTTGAAGCCTGCTCGCTCGAACAGGAAGTGCATCAGGGCATGCAGGCTCATTCGTCGCCTGGGCGCTTCCACCTCGTTCACGTCATGCGTTTCACCTCGAACCAAGCTACGCCCCACCGTGCGCACCCATGGGAAGTCCACACGCAGTTGAATCTGGCCAGGAACCATCTCCAGAACAGCCTCGCCCACCAACTCGCCCAGGCCTGACTGTTGCCACTCTGGCTCAAAGGATGGGCACGATGGGTGATGCCGACACCCGGTTTCCGGCATGCGCTTGACAACGAACTGACGGTGCCGCGCCACGTACATCTCCACACCACCAGGAACACACAGACATCGGGGACGTTCGGGGGTCTCGTACACGTGAGCCAGCAGATCCTGCATGTCTGGCGCACTTGCATCCACCACCCGCCCTTTGATGGAAAAGCGCTGACTGTCGCCTTCAGCGCCTTGACGGGTGGGCATGGTGTTCACACCAGTTCATCGAGCAGTTGCTCGATGGTCGGCTTGTGGCGAGCCAGCAGTTCGCGCACCGCACTGCGTTCGCTGATGCCCAGGATCAGGCCGACATCGTCCTCATCAGCGCCACGCTCATAGAGGCGTGCCACGACGGTGCGCCGCACAGACAGCGCCGTCACGCCTTTCATCTCGGCATAGCGAAACAGCTTGCGATAGGTCTCCAGGATCGGTCGACACAAGAACCGTCGCTGACCAGGCGCACCATAGGGTGTGATCTTGAACCCCTCTCCTGCTGTAGACAGGAACAAGCGGCTATCTGGATCAAGCCCTCTGTAAGCACCATCCCGTCCCAAGCCCAGCCCGAGCCTCAGGCGCTCTTCCAAGTAGTTTGAAAGCGATTCGTCCAGCCTCGTGCTGGCGAAGTGCAATGGGCGGGCCTTTCCAGTGATGGCCACCTCGGCACGCATCTGGGAGTGGCGCCGAACGCTGCCATCGGAGTTCAGGTAGTCCCGCACTTCGAGGCGGGCGATCTCCAGGGGTCGTGCGCCCGTGGCGAACAGGAGATAGAACAGCGACAGGTCATGCCAGGCCCGATTGCTGCGCCCCTTGATGCGCTTGCCTGCCTGGATGATCTCATCCATGGAGACGATGCGGCTTGAACGATGCTCGACCGTCTTTCTCGGATCGAAATCCACCAAGGCCGTCAGGATGGCATCGCGGTGCAGGCGCAAGCGTCTGACGAATGCGGCGCCATCTTCATTCAAACCATCGATGTCGGCCACTTGGCTCAACTGCACCGCAATGGCTTTGATGCGCCGCTCAACCGCCGTGCGTGACACGCCAAACCGCGCGGCCACGGTCTCATAGGTGTCGCCATCGATGACCTCCTTGAGCATCCGGATCGATTGGGCAACGGTACTCCCGTCTGGTTCCAGTTCTGGTACGCATGACATGACCCTCTCCCTGCTTTGTTTACTTGTCCTCACGCTGCCAAAGTGCCTTCATGCTCAACCCTGGTCGCACTTTTCACCAGTCGAAATCGCCGGTGAAGGCGGGGGGTTTTGGCATCAGGCAGATCTGCTTTGGCGTGGACAAAAGCCACGTGACAACACCCAGAAGCAAGCAAGTTCCGTGGCACCACCCCGCATGGGTAGCAGCACACTTCCCATGCATTGGCGTGTGCCAAGGCCCCAGCGCGCTCGATATCGGGGCAAGGCATGCCAAGCAAGGTGCATTGCAAGAGGGCGGGCTCTGCAAGCGTGAACATCGGCTTCAGCAAAGGGCGTCAGGCACGGCTACTTTGTTCAGCGATCCATTGCCTGATGTCCTCCACCCTCCAGACGGTCACGCGCACCGACAGCTTGACGGGCTCAGGAAAGGTGCGCGTCTGCACGCGCCGCCACAGTGTGGACTTGGAGATGGGAACAAATTGCAGAACCTGTGCCTGTCGGAGAAAGCCAACTTGCGGCAATGATGGCGCCGCAACAGCATGGACAGGCGCCGCGGGCACGACAACGGCACCCCGGTTGGGTTTAGGCATGATCTGGCCTCTTCACGGCGAATGCCGATGGAAGACATGACCTGCTCTGTAGCGGCGGCGCTAGGTCAGGGTTTGCGCATGCCGATAGGGACGCACGACTCCGGCATCACATCGGCGGCGTCCCGGTCGCACGGTGTGGTTGTGAGCAACTCCAAGTACATCGTGCCTCGTCAACGGGCTGGCTCAGCGCAACGTGGACAGGCACAGGCAGGCAGGTATCGACTGCGACGGTGGCGCAACATGCGTCCCGATGTCACCTTAGCGGACGACATGGGACGCCTCAAGGCAAGAACGGCTTGTGCTCCTCGAAATCGTCCGTGAAGTTGGCCCCTTGCGCGTGGCGCTTGCCAGCATCAACCAGGTCGCGTTGAGTAGCTACTTGACGACAACAGCAGCAACCACAGGCTCCATGGTGTCCGTGGCTGACGAAACACTTGCATCATCGCCGGTCGCTTCCAGCTCCTGAGCAAGCACACCAGATGCTTGAACATTTGCTGCTGGGGCTGGCACAGACTCGGGACCGCCCTCACCCCGTTCACCCATGGCATTCATGCGGCGCCTCAGGCCAGTGGCCAGATTGCGAGCCCCGTTGGCCACGTCGCGTACCTGACGCTTGAGGCTGGCGCGCTGGATGTCCACCGCCTGCGCAGTGATCACTTCATGGATCTCCAGCGTCTGGAGCAGTGGCATCAACTGGTCCAGCTTACCCAGGACCTCCAGGAAGCGACGCCCAAACGACGACAGCACACTGACGTCCACCGCCAGGGCCACGGTGTCATACGTCGCCACACTGGTGATGCCATGGGCCTTGAACAAGGCCTCTGCGCCATCGATGGCGCTGTTCAGGCTCTCGTTGACCGCGTCAAGCTTCGCCCGAACGCTGGCCTCCACCTTGACGATGTCATCGTGATCCAGCCGCGTGCGTGCGATCACCGAGATGAAGTGCATGTTGAGCTGCAGCGTGTTGAACAAGCGAACAAAGAAGCGCTTGCCCTCTGCGCTGGTGAAGCGCGTGGGCATCTTCACACTGGCCGCTTCGATGCGCCTGAAATCTGCTTTGCTTTCTTTGGCCAGGATCCGGTCGTTGACCCCGCCCTGGTCCATCTTGACGATCTGGTGAATATCAGACATGTCGCGCTCCCGTGACTGGCGTGCTCGCCACCATCTTGCGAACCGCGTTCATGCATCACCACCGGGAATCATCGGCAATTAAAGGCCCTTTCGGCATCAGCCCCCGTTTTGGCATGGAACCATCTTGACCATCCTCATGGCAAGGCACTACCTTGCTGACATGCGGCAGCTGGCCCTGCATTCAAACAAGGCAAGCCCTGGAGTTCACATCAAACCCTTGACGGTCACCACCGTTCCGATGCCATCGAAGCGACTTTCGTGGTGAGTGCACGACCGCACTGACGCGGCATGCGCGCCCTCACCCAGAAAGCCTTCTTCGATCGGTAGCTGGCACACCGATCCGAACGGGCTCACCACCCGATCAAGCCAGCCCTGGAGTCTTTTCATCGCCATCGGCAGTGCGTCATAACACCTTGCCGACTGTTCATCACCCTGTGGGGCATTGCCCCACCCGTGGTGCGCCGTGCCTCCCAATTTCACATGGAGGCCACGATGCTGCACACGAGCACATCCCTGGTTCACCCCCCAGCTGCCTTGAATGGCTTCATGGGGGCGACGCAGTCCGTTTTTCCGGATCAACCGCCAGACCCACAGTCGCTGGACGATCCGACCGAACGCATCGACTGGAGCGAGGAGGACATCGTCTTCTTGCACTGGCGCTTGCTGCAGGAGATCAACCAGTTGTCTGACCCGACCACGCCGTTGGAAGACAAGTTCGACACCCTGCGCTGGGTGTTCACCGAGCGAGAAAAGGACCAACAGCCCTTCTCATTCGTGAACTGCCTGCGTGTTGTGGGCTGCAGCCCGCTGTCGCCCATCGCGTACTGTGGCCTTGTGGATGCGCAAGACATCCGCGACCACATCCGCAACAAGCTCAAAGCCTGGCTGTCTGAATCGCTTGAGCGCTATCCCCAGTGGGTTCGAGATGCCATCGCCAGCAACCCCCATTGGGTTGAAGCGCGCCTGGCCAGGAATCCCCAATGGATCAATGAACAGCTCAAGCAGATGTCCGAGCAGGGCGATCTGTTCACCTGATCCCAACCGCCTCAAAACAGGGCCGAGGCCAGATCTGTCCGATCAGCCCTGGCCCTCAACTCACACATGGAGTGCCATATGCACAAACAAGCCCATGCCCACGGCCACCGCATTCCGATGCTGATGGTCGATGAGCCCCAGGACATCGAGTTCCTGGTCAAGGAAAGTGAAGTCCTGACGGGCCAGGCTGGCCGCATCTTTGTCATCGCCGGTGCCGACTGGCTGACCTACCGCGTGCTGTGGAGCCAGGCAGGTTTCAAGGTCGAACGCCTGGACGACAAAGGCCAGGTCTTGCACACGCAGCACCAACTGCCCTGGGAGTTCGTCGAGCACAGCGTGATCGAAGCACTGCAGGCGGGCCAGTTGTTCACCCCATCGGTTCGCCATCGCGGCTGACCGCTGCTCTATCCCCTGGAGGACATGTCATCAACACGGAGTTAATCATGAACAACCCCGAGTACGAAGCTCGCATTGAAGACGTCAAACGCCGGGCCCACGGTCGCTGGACCGAAATCCTGGGCAGCCTGGGCGTTGGCGAACAGATCCTCAAGAAACGGAACCTGCCTTGCCCGCTTTGTGGCGGCACCGACCGGTTTCAGTACACCGACAAATTCGGTGAAGGCAACTACCACTGTCGCGCCTGTGGCGCGGGAGGTGGCTTCAAGCTGCTGCAGGCCGTCACAGGCCTGGATTTCAACACCGCGCTCAAGGAAGTCGAGCGCGTGGTGGGCACCTCGCGCCCTGCCCCGCATGTGGCGTCACCGGAGCCGTCTGCCGAGCGCATGAAGGCTCTGGCCAAGCGACTCTGGGAGGAAGCCACGCCCGTGACACCCGGTGATGAGGTGGACCGCTACCTGTCCGGTCGGCGGCTCGCCTTGGCCCACTACCCCAAGGTGCTGCGCCTGCATCCAGCGCTGGGCTATTACGAGAAGGATCCGACCTCGGGCAAGTCGCGCAAAGTGGCCGAATACGCCGCCATGCTGGCTTGCATCCAGGGTGCCGATGGTCACGCAGTCACGCTGCACCGCACGTATCTGAAGGATGGCCGCAAGGCCAATGTGAGCGAGGCCAAAAAGGTTCTCTCCTCGGGTATCAATGGTGCTTCCGTGCGCTTGTTCGAACCCGAGCACGAACTGGCCATTGCCGAGGGCATCGAGACCGCCATGGCGGTGCACCTGGCCACCGGCAAACCCGTGTGGGCAGGACTCAACGCCGGGAACCTGGAAAAGCTGTGGCTGCCCGACTCGGTGCAGAGCATCTGCATCTATGCCGATAACGATGCCCAAGCGGACTTTGACGGCCAGATGTTTGCCTTTGCCCTGGCTCGGCGGCTGAAGAAGCAGGAGCACCAGAGCGGCCCCCGGCAAGTGCGGGTGCTCTTGCCCAAGACCCCGGGCACCGACTGGGCCGATGTGTGGCTGGCCAAGGCGGAGCACGCCTCCCGAACCACGTAAGTCATGTATCCCCACTGGTAGCTGTCAAACCAGGCCAAGCCACATGGCAAGGCAAAGACAGCCCTGGCGTTTTGCATGAGTGATTTGTGAATCGGGCGCGATCCCTGGCCAGTGGTCAGTGCGCGCCCTGCGTGGATGGGTCAGAGCCCATCCGTCATCAACCCTGGCGGGGATGTGCATCCCCGCATGTGGGCCATGCCGTCTCCGCCATTTCTTTCCCGAACAGGAGCTTGATATGAGAAGCGGACGTTCCCTGGTGAGCCTGGCCCATGAACTTGAGCGCCAACTGCAATCCAAGAAGGACCTGGTGGTCCCCTCGTCGCTGCTGCGGCACGATACCGACGACACAGGCGAGACCCGTCTCGTCATTGGCGAAGGCGGGGCCTCGACGCCCTATGGCGTCATGCCTCTGGCGCGCCGCCAGTTGGCTGACAAGTTGAAAATTCCCTACGCCTACTTTGAGCGCATGCGCTCCGAACAGCCGGTCTTGCTGGACCGCAACGTGAACACCTGGCTGCAAAGCGACGATGACCGTCGCATGATCCGCACGCTCCATGGCAACGTCCGAGCCGTGCTGTCAGACCGCTACCGTCGCCTGGACAACTACGATCTGGCCGAGAGCGTGCTGCCCATCCTGCAGCAGTTGCCTGATGTGCGCTTCGAATCGGTGGAACTCACCGACACGCGGATGTACATCAAGTGCATCACGCCACAGTTAAAAGTCGAGATGGCGCCTGGCGACGTCGTACAGGCTGGCGTGGTCATCTCCAACTCGGAGGTGGGACAAGGCACGCTGTCGGTTCAGCCCTTGCTGTACCGACTGGTGTGCCGCAATGGCCTGATTGCTTCAGACCGCTCCTTGCGCAAAACCCACGTCGGGCGAGCGCTCGGGTCCGATGAAAGCATCATGGTCTTCAAGGACGACACCTTGCAGGCCGACGACAAAGCCTTCTTCCTGAAGGTTCGCGACGTGGTGCAAGCGGCCGTGTCTGAGGCAACGTTCATGCAGGCTGCGCAGAAGATGCAAAAGACCTTGCAGATCCACCTGGTCGGCAACCCCGTCAAGACGGTGGAAGTGCTGGCTCAGCGCTATACCTTGAACGATGTCGAGCGCGCCGGGGTGCTGCGCCACCTGATCGCCGAAGGTGATCTATCGGGGTATGGCCTGGTGAATGCCGTCACGCACTTCTCCCAGGAAGTTGAGGACTACGACCGTGCCACCGAGTTTGAAGCCCTGGGCGGGAAATTGATCGAACTGTCAGTCAAGGAATGGAAGGAGTTGGCACAAGCCATCTGATCTCGGATCACAGTGATTCACCACCAGGGCCTTGGCTCTGGTGGTTTTTTAATTCCACGCTCAAGTTCCAGGCATGACGCTCATTGAGGGTGACAAATGCGGCAGGCAATGCGGGCTGTTGTCGATGGCAAACACGCCATCCCCCCGCACTCGGGCATTGATTCCATGGCGTGGTCATGAATATGCTGAGCCGACCCGTCACTCCACACACACAACACCAAAGCAGTCATACCTCGCCGCAATACCTGGCCCATCTCGACTCGCATCTGGGCACACCAACAGGAGAAGACCATGAGCAGCATCCAGTTCACCGATGTGCAGTTGACCAATTTGTACCTGTTGCAGGCCATCAGGCTGGGCATTGCGCAAGATCGGGTATCGACATGCTGTAAGTTCGGGTTGGATGCCGCCCAAGCAGATTTCCTTGGTGCAATGAGCCAGGAACAGTTGTGGGCATTCGTCGATCAGATCGGCCAAAGCACCCTCTTCCCTCCACGCCAGGATTTGCTTGCCTTGCTCAAGGCCCCCGCGCCGCTTCAGGCATCGCTGGCTGCTGTTCATGCGCCAAGGCCACGGCAACTCGCGCCCATGGTGCCCGCAAGCACGTCGTGACCGGAGGGGACCATGATGTCAACGCGTGCTGACCGCCAGTTGTGCGCCATACGCCTGGCGCAAGACTGCGCTCAACTGGGTGCCCGGGTGCGCACCATCCATCACCTCACAGGGCTCAACCCTCGGGACGTACAGAGGCTGTTCTTCAACGACCCACAAGCGATCCCACGCGGTCGCCCGCCTAATTCCCTGGAGTGGTATCACGGCGCCAACCTCATCGCGAGGGCAGAATCCTCGATCTTCATGTCGATGTACCGCCGCCTGCGCAACACTGGCTTCGGCGCCGCAGAGACGCTGGTCAGCGCCTACCGCGGATACCAAGCCGTCTGCCAATGCCCGCACCGCATCAGCTTTGACCGAGCGTTTGATCTGACATCGCACACCGATGGCATCTGGTTGACCAGCACCCCGGTGTTCGAGGTCCTCGCTTGCCCGACCTGCGGCAGCGATGTGCTGATGGCCATCGGCACCGTGGTCCACTTGGGCGACAACTGTCCGTTCTGCAAACTGGTACAGCGCTACAGTTGTGACCCTCGGCTCCAGGCCTCGTTTCCCAAGAACGGGATGGCGACCGCACCTGCGACTACCCCCTGAACCGATGGCCTTGTAATCAACCTACTTTCAGTTGATCCAGCGTCTTGCCAGCGGCCAACGCGGCCTTGATCCACTTAGGCTGAAGTCCCCGTCCGCTCCAGGTCTCGCCCGTGTCAACGTTGCGATATTTTGGGGCGACCTTGCTGCCTGCTGCAGCACTGGAGCGGGTCGCCACACCGGCCTTCAACCCCAAGTCGGCCACAGTCAAACCATTGGCAGCCAACAGTTGCTTGATGTGGTCAATCACCCCAGCTCGCTCTGCCTTGCGGGCATCCTGCAATTGCCTGTCCAGCTCCGAAGCCTGCTTGTCCAGGGCAGCCTTCTGGGCCAGGAGTTCTTGGTACGTGGTCATGATTGCAGTGTTTGGCTACGCCGAGTTTGGATTCCAACATCCTACATTGCAAGTTCCGTGGCTTCATGACCAACGGGCCTGCATCCTCGTCGTTGCATGCAGAGTCAAGGCCAAGGTATCAGACGGATCGACGCCCATCGCTCTGATCCGAAATTGCCCCTCATTCGTCAAGTCTCGATGGCGAAAGCCCAGATGAACAGACGGCATTTTGAGGTGCACACGGCTATGCATGGTGACCAAATGGTTGGGTCATTTGAAATGGACCACCATGCTTGCCCCGTCTCAGCCACACAGCACTTTTGCATCGTCAGATCCCGGCTTCGAGGCCCTGCCCATTGATGCTCTGCTGTCGCAAAACGATGACCTGATCGCCCGCATCAAGCTCTGCCATGGGTCTGACCGTACCGAGTTCGAACAAACCATCCTGTCACTTATCAGACGATACGCCAACCTAGTACACCTGCTGCCAGCCACATCAGACAACTACTTCTGCACCCCTGGCGGCCTGTTGCGCCTGGGCATGGAAGTCAGCTTCTTCAGCCTGCAGGGCACAGACGCGCACATATTCTCAGGTCGCTCCAACATATCGGCACGCCGCCACTTGGAGCCGCGCTGGCGCCTGGCAACCTTCGTCGCGGGGCTTTGCTGCGAGGCCCACCGGGTGCTCAGTCACATCATCGTGACCAACGCCCCAGGCGATGTGTGGCCAGCCTACCTTCTGTCCCTGAGTGATTGGCTGATGGAGCGACAAGCGGACCGCTACTTCTTGCGCTGGCGCCCACACGCCATCGAGACACGCAGCCTGGGCGTGTTCACGCTGGCCCATGTCGTACCCCCAACGGTCATGCATTACCTGGCTGAAGACAACACAGTCATCGTGCCTCACCTCATGGGCAGCGTCAGCGGCATCTCGCAGCATCGCGATCACAACTTGCTGGACGAGTTGGTCCGGCGCTCCTTGGCGCTGGTGATTGACCGCAACCTGCTGGCCAATGCCGACCGCTACGGTACGCCTCAATACGGTTCGCACCTGGAACGCTACCTGGTTGACGCGCTAAGGCATCTCGCGGTCTCCAACTCGGGGTGGCAAGCCAATCGCGAGAAGTCTCGCGTCTGGCTCGGCCCCGATGGCCTGTTCCTGGCCTGGCCTAGCGCTGCCGAAGACCTCCAAAAGCAACTGGACGCCGCCCAGTTGCCAGGCATTCCCAAAGCGCCGGAGACCATCATGGAAGTGCTCCTGCTAGCCGGCGTCTTCGAACCCACGCCCACAGGAGCCCCAATCTGGCTCATCCAACCACCAGGCGGCAAGGCCAAAATCGACGCAGTCAAGCTGTCGTCGCAGGCGATCCTGTTTGCAGGACATGACCCGTTGCCGCCGCCTCTGGCGGAAAACCTCACGAGTGCGCCAAGCAACAACAGTCCGTCGGCCCAAGCGGGCGAACCGGTTGCACCAAGATCTCGCCCTGATGGCCCGCCAGGCACACAACTCTCGCTCATCCCTGGTAACGCCGAGCAAACTCCACAAGCAGCTTCGAATGTCCGAGAGGCTCAAGCCGAAGCGGCACTTTTGTCGACCGCCCCGCCGACTGCCTTGGTATCGACAAGCGATGCCCACCCAACTCAGCAAGCGACGATAGGTCTTCAAGCGCCGCTGCGCCTCAACCCCGTGGTGCGCGACGCGTTGACCGAGGTGATCAACACCTTGAACACAGGTACTGGTCCCGCCCAGGGTTGCACTGTCGCGTCGGGGGTGTTTGTGCCTCTGCAGGAATTCGAGCGGCGCGGCATTCAACCCTCGATGGCTCTGCGCGCCCTGTCTGACGTGCACATGCTAGTTCGCGCCGCGGGCAAAGGTCCACCAACAACCTCAAGGGATTTCAACGGCACATCGACCGTGGGTTTAACCATAGCCCCGCACTTCATCAGCGGCGTGGACATGGAAGCCTTTGCCTCGCCCGAGGCTCAGGGAGGGTGACATGCCCATCCGCCGCTACGAGATGCCATGGCGCCACGCCTACGAGGCCTATGCAGGCCTTGCCTGGGGCATCGCGTTGATGTTCTTCACGGCGGTCGGCGCCATCGGACAACTGCCCCGCATTCTCGCTTTCCCCCTGTCCATCACTTGCCTCGGCATGAGTGCCCTCAGGTTCTCGCAGGCGCTGCGCATTCTCGTGCTGAGGGCGTCGCTGGCTGGTCACGCCATCCAGGTGATCAGCACGCAAACCCAGGCGCGGTGGTGTCAGGATCCAACGGCCGTTTTCCTTGGCTTCGGCTTCGAGTGGCGGCCCGTGCACTCCCAGCGCCTGTATGAACTGGCCAAGATCGACTATCGCGACTTCACGGTGTCTCCGCGCCTCTTGAGTCTGCTGGGCTATGACAGCGCCCCCCAACCTGATGCGGAGATCGGCTTGCCCTACATACACGGCGTCGAGCCTCATGAGGTGCCACTGCATCGCCCCTTGCAGAACTTCGAAGGCGGCACGCTGCTGGTCGGCACCACGCAATCTGGCAAAGGGGTGGCCCTGGCCAACCTCATCACCCAGGCCGTCAGGCGCGGCGACGTGGTGATCGTCATCGACCCCAAGAACAGCCGTCGCCTCAAGCGCGTGGTGGAACGCGCCTGCCAGGACTGGCGTGAGCCCGACACCTTCATGGAGTTCCATCCGGCCTTCCCGGAAGCCGGTGTGCGGCTGGACTTCACCTTCAACTGGCAAAAGCCCACCGAGATTGCATCCCGCATCCAATCGATCATGCCGCCGGACACGGCTGGCGCGTTCTCCGCCTTCGGCTGGGATGCGGTCAACGTGGTCGTGCAAGGCCTGGTCGAACTGGAAGAACGACCTAACCTGGCCAAGCTGACCCGCTACATCGAAGGTGGCATCGAACCCGTGCTAGAAGGCTCTCTGCGCCGCTTCTATGAAGAAACTTTGGGGCCCGCCTGGCGCGAGTTGCCCGAGATGAAGAAGCTGATGCAGGAGGCTCATCGAGGCCACATGAAGCGCCCATCAGAAGCGGCCAGCGCCGAGTTGATGGCCTTTGTCGCGTACTACGAACACCACATTGCCCAGTCACAACGCAGCAAGGTGATCGATGCCCAGGTGCGAACCTTCAGGCACAACCGCGAGCACTATCAAAAAATCACCGCCAACCTGTTGCCCGTGCTGTCGATGCTGACCTCGGGTGACCTGGGTCGTACGCTGTCGCCTGATCCGTTCGACGCCGACGACACGCGCCCGATCATGAACTTCGAGAAAATCGAGCGCGGCGGGCATGTGCTGTACATGTGTCTGGATTCGCTGCCCGACCCTTCGGTGGCTTCGGCCATCGGTGCGCTGGCATTGGCCGACCTGGCCGCACGGGCGGGCATGCGCTACAACCTCGGCGGCTATCGGCGCATTGCGCTGTTTGTAGATGAGGTGGCCAACGTCATCAACCAGCCCTTGATCGAGATCCTCAACAAAGGTGCCGAGGGCGGCATCTACACCACCTGCGCGATGCAAACACTGGCGGACCTGGCCAAACGCCTGGGCAGCGAAGCGGCTGCGCGCATGGCACTGGGCAACCTGAACAACCTGATTGCGCTGCGCTCAAAAGACCGCCCCACGCAGGATTTCATCGTGGAGACCTTTGGCAAGACCGCCATTCATTCGATGAGAGTTGGGCTCGGGCATGGTGCAGACACCCATCTGGGTGACTTCTCGACCAGCTATTCAAGCCAACTCTCCGAGAGCTTCGAGGAGATGGTGCCCGCCGATGTCCTGGGCAAACTGCCCAACCTTCAGTACTTTGCCTCGGTGTCTGGCGGGCGCATCATCAAAGGTCGCTTCCCCATCCTGGATCCGGATGCGCATGGGGACGATCAACCCATCAGGAGGGCGGCATGATCAGGGCGATGGCCGTGGTGTCACTGCTGGTGTTGCTGGTTCTGGTGCTCTATGTGCCGTCCGCCCATCCGCCAGAACGGTTCATAGAGCAACTGCGAACGGAATACACCAATGCGGCGGTGTTCTGGGGCAAAGACGCGGGCACCCGCATGCTGTCGCGTGCGATGAGCATGCAGCAGTCTGCACGTCAGGCATCACCTGTCCCCTCATCCAAAGACGCGGCCCCCGTGGGTGGCGTCAACGCGGCTGTCGGGCAAGAAATGGCTTCGGTCAACCAACGGCTGTTCAACAACCCCTACTTCCGCTCGATTGACGCACTGCTGCTGCTCGCCAGCTTCCGCCTGGCCATGCTGCTGGAGTGGCTCCCCTGGCTGTTGGCCTTCCCGGTTGCTGCCTTGGTGGATGGCTGCCTTGTACGAGTGGTCAAAGCCAAAGAGTTCCTGCACCACAGCCCGGAGATGTTCGCCTTGTATGCCTGCTTGGCCATCCTCACCAGTTGCGCAACCGTCCTGGCGTTTGTGCTGCCCTTCACCTTGCATCCCCTGGCCGTGCCATGCGTGCCTGTGGTCATCGGCACGTTGATGGGGACGGCGATCAGGGACTTTCACGCAAGAATCTGAACATCAGGCCTGCAAGAACCTTGCTTCAAGTACCACAGCAGCCTGAGCTTCGGCTCGGCGCGGCCGCGGCCGGACGAGACAGATCCTCCAGAATGGAACAATCGAGCGTAGGGCCCCCCGCGCAATCCCTGTCGCATGCGCGCACAAAGGCTCCCAGGCTGCTCTCTAGTGCCTGGAGTTCCAACAGCCTACGCTGCACCTCAGCCAAATGCTTGGCAGCGAGGTCTCGGACTTCAACGCAAGGTCGAGTTGGCTCATCGACAAGACAGACAAGTTCTCGCACCTGATCAATGGAGAAGCCGAAGTCTCGACATCGACGGATGAAAGTCAGACGTGCGATGGTCGCCTCCGAGAAATTTCGTCGACATCCATCCGTCCGATCTGCGTTTGGCAAGAGGCCAATATCCTCGTAGTAGCGGATGGTCGGGACAGAGCAACCCGTCCGTTTGGCAACAACGCAGATTGATAAATTTGGTGCAGCCATCTTTCTATCTTAGATCACGCGCAGACTCCTGCTGCACACCCACAGGGTTTGAGTGGACGCGGCGGCACCTGCGAGCCACAAGCCCAAGCGGCTCGAATCACCCGTGCACTTCTAGTTCAACCACCAAGCCCGTTGCCCAGACTGCCGAGCTTAGGTCAACGGGCCATGCCGATCATCTGAGATTGCAGCCCCCCGAACACATGGAGACCTTAGGACTGACCGATGTGCGCCGACGGCGCCAGGCCATCAGCACACTGCCTAAGGCCAACACCAGCAATACCCCACCAATCAGGACAAGCTCATCAGCACATGCAACCATGGATGCTCCGATTGCAGCAAGGGCGGTAGATCCTGCCGCCAGGGCAGCAGTACCACCAAGCAGGGGGACGGCACAGCAGGCAGCACATTCTGCTCCGACACCGACAGCGGCTTTCCAAGGTCTCATTTCAGTCTTTCCGTAAGTGAGCACGTCGCCCACATCACAACGGTACGACCTCAAGCTACTTGAGATGCAAGAGGTTTGTATGAAAATGCCGACATGGATTTGCTCAAAACCTTCCTGCTGTTTGTCGTCACGGCCATCGCCGAGATCCTTGGGTGCTACCTACCTTACCTTTGGCTTCACCAGGGCCGCTCGGCGTGGCTTTTGTTGCCAGCGGCGGCAAGTTTGGCCCTTTTTGCATGGCTACTGTCGCTGCACCCCAGCGCGGCTGGCCGCGTCTACGCCGCCTATGGCGGGGTCTACATCCTTGTGGCCATCGTGTGGTTAATGCTGGTCGACAAAGTCCAGCCAACAGCGACAGACTGGATCGGGGTAACCGTCAGCCTGTGTGGAATGGCCATCATCATGTACGGCCCGCGGACAGACTGATCGTCCACAGAGAAAGCAGAGCCACATCCGATAGCAGTGATGACATCAGTTAGCTCCTGGCTCTGTACAAAGTGCGGTATCCAACGTCGAGCAACGGTTCATCAAAAACGTCGAACAGATTTGAAGCGATGGCCAGCTTCTTGAGCGTGGCGTGGCCATGTCTGTCCTTCATGTGCGTGACCGCATCAGGCTCCTGTAGCCATGCAATGCGCCCCGCATCCGCGAGATAGGTCCATCCTTCGGCCCGCCGTCTTTGTGCAGCCACATCGCTCAGGACCGCATCCAGACGGCTGTGCTGCAACAGGATCAACTCGAAGTGGCGCAAGCCCTCATCAGATGCGAAGAATGCGCCATGCACTGGCCAACATCAAGCAACGCCTTGGAGAGCGAACGGAGATTTTCGTACATGGGCAACACCCTGCCCCGCTGATCATCGAGATACTTGGCTGCCTCGGCCACCTTCTCCTGTGGGCCAGGCTGGCCCTGCGCTATGTCAGACCATCGACCAGCATGGCGTCAAGACTGTTCTGAACCTGCGTGGCACGAATCATGGTCAACCTTGGTACGACAGCGACGTGGCCATCACGGAAACCACCGGAGTCAGGCTTCTGGATGTGCCCCTGTCCGCCTACAGGGAGAACTGACACTTGAGCAGTCTCCTGATGAAGACATCGCCCACGCCCTTGTTGGTTCACTGTGCATCGGGTTCCGATCGAACAGGCCTGGAATTGAGTCGAGGGGCGCCGATCGCGGTGGCCAATGATGAGCTCTCGGCAAAGTATGGTCACTTTCCAACGCTGGAGTCAGATTCTGCGGCCATGGGCCGCAGCTGGACGAAGTACGCCGATTCTGGACAAACAAAGACGCCTTCGGCACTCTCGCCATAGGCCCAGCAAGTTGCTCGGCGCGGCAAAAGGAGATGACAAAACTGTAACCAATCTGTACGGAGCGTGTCGGGCACGAACTTCTAGAGTCACCTCCAGGACATGCCGCTCAAGCCCATCAATCGATGTGCCGGTTGTCCCGGAACCAACTGGAGCTGATCATGAATCATTGCCTGACCAAAACCGCCTTCGTTCTCAGCCTCGCATTGTCTGCGGCCTTGGCGAGCGCCACGACGGATCGATCGACTACCCGCGACGGCAAGTCCATGTATGGCGCCATGTCCAGCCCATCCCAAGCAGTCAAGGTCGTCGATGTCGAATCCGCCAAGTTCGTCAACGTGGTCTGCGGCGAAACCGTCACTTTCCGCAGCGGCGACAAGAGCTTCAGCTGGAAGTTCGAGGTGCTCAACCATCAGGCCGTGGACCTGATGGCCGTGGCACCGAAGGGCTTCACTAACAAATCGCTGAAGGTCTACATCACCCCCAACCTGCACGAAAGCAATTGACGGAACGGGGCAGCGGCCCATCACAAGGTTGGGCCAGGTCCAGCGGCGTCGGGCAACATCATCCCGATGCGGGTCACGCCTGCGGCTGACTCCGCGAATGCATGGCCGCCATGCATTCGCGCGATGGCCGCCACGATGGACAAGCCAAGCCCATGGTTGCGATCCGCAGGGCTGCGCGCGGGATCGGCTCGGTAGAAGCGGTCGAACAACCTGGGCAGATGCTCCACACCGATGGTCGCCCCCTTGTTGTAGACGGCAATCCTCACCCAGCCGATTTTCTCGCGATCGATCTGGATCAACACCGATGACTCCGGTGAAGCGTAGCGCGTGGCATTGCCCAAGAGATTCGACAGCGCCCGCCGCAACAACGGGCCATCCACCGTGGCGAAAGCATCGCCCGAGATCTTGGCAGTCAGCCCCGCGTCAAGGAGCGCCGCCTCATGAAACTCGATCACCTCTTCCGCCAAGACACTAAGGCAAGGCGTCCATTCGCGCCGCGCAGGCCCACCACGTTCGGCATTGGACAGAAACAGCATGTCGCCGACGATACTGGCAAGACTGCGTAGCTCTTCTAGATTGGATGCCAATGCCTCTCTGAGATCATCGGCACTTCGAGGTTTGCGCAACGCCAACTCACAGCTGCTGATCAACGTCGCCAGCGGCGTGTTCAGTTCGTGTGCCACATCGGCATTGAAGGCCTCCATCTGCTTGTAGGCAACGCCAAGGCGGTCCAGCAAGGCATTGAACTGCTGAATCAAGGGTTGCAGTTCGTAGGCCTGACCCGCGCCGTCCAGGCGTCGTTCCAGGTCCGTGGCCGTGACGAGTCCGGTCTGCTCGACAAGCTTGTGCAGTGGCGCCAGACCCAGGCGAACCAGCATGAACCCTCCGACGGAAACCGCCAGGGCACCCACCAGCGCCGCGACCGCCAGCGTCCACGCCAGGCGGGCGAGCAAGGCGTCATCCATGCGTTTGTCCAGTACCAAGATGGCCCGAGCCATTCCGCCATCTTCAGACCGCACTTTGATGTCGAACGCCCTGCTCTTGATCTCATTTGGACCGGCCCGCCATGAAGATGTCTCAAAAAGCACTTGGCCATCACGCCCCATCAAGCGCAAAGAAAGTTCGTCATGCCCTGCCAGAAAGCTGCCAAGCACTTGACGCACATCAGCCAGGTCCCGCTCACCGTCGCTGCCTGCAAGCAGGTGTTCGACGGTGTTCTGCTTCTGTGACAGCGCTTCATCCTGCCGCTCGGACACCGTCAGCGCGAACAGCACGTACACCACCACGCAAACCAGGCCAAGGCCCAGCATGGTCTGGAGCGCCAACCAGCGTGACAGCCGCCCCCGAAGGCTGGCCGTCGTGACAATGTCGCTCACGGCTCGCGAACCTCCAGCACGTAGCCCATCCCGCGCACCGTGTGCAACAACGATCTCTCAAAAGGCTGATCCAGCTTGGAGCGCAGGCGACGAATGGCCACCTCCACGACATTGGTCTCGCTGTCGAAGTGCATGTCCCAGACCTGCTCGGCCAATTCGGTACGCGACAGCACTTCGCCCTGGCGTCGCAGCAGCAGGCTCAGCAGGTTGAACTCCTTAGCCGTGAGGTCGAGCCGCTGCCCAGATCGCGTGGCTTTTCGACGAAGCAGATCCACATCCAGATCGGCCACCTTCAAAACCGTCGGCTCGCCAGCATTTCGCTGCCCGCCCGACCGTCTGAGCAGAACCTGGATGCGCGCAACCAATTCCGAAAACGCGAACGGTTTGACGAGGTAATCGTCCGCTCCGCCTTGAAGGCCTTTGACACGGTCTTCGACCTGTCCGCGGGCCGTCAACATGAGCACCGGCGTCTGTTTGCTTTGCCGCAGAGCAGCGAGCACTGCCAGGCCGTCGATGCCGGGGAGCATGCCATCCAGGACGAGAAGGTCATAGTCGATCTCGATCGCCATGTGCAAGCCGTCAATGCCGCTGTTGGCCACGTCGACCACATAGCCTTCCTCGCAGAGACCCTTGCGAAGGTACTCGGCCATCTTGACGCTGTCTTCGATCACCAGAATTTTCATGCGTTTGATTGTTAAATGGCTGTTACACAAGGAAGATGACGAATTTGTCATCTTTGAGTTGGCCTTCTGTCGCCTGCATCTGCATAGGCTTTCACCTCCATAACCTTCAAGGACTGAAGATGAGAAAAGTGAACAGCCTGATTGCCTGCTCGATCCTGGCCATCAGTGCCAGCGCCTTTGCGGCGGATGGACACGAACACGGGCACGAACATGATCCGCTGCACGGCGGCGTGGTGGTGGAAGCCAGCGAGATGGACTTCGAACTGGTGGCCAAGGCCGACCTGATCAGCCTGTACGTGCGCGATCACGGCAAGGCAGTCAAGATGCAAGGTGCCAGTGGCAAACTGACCCTCATCAAGGGCACCGACAAAAACGAAGTGCAACTCGCGCCAGCGGGTGAGAAGCTGGAAGCCAAAGGCAGCTTCGACGTGAGCGCTGGCGCCAAAGCGGTGGCTGTCGTGACGCTGCCTGGCAAGAAGCCCGTCTCTGTTCGCTTTGCGCTGAAGTGATGCAAGCCCCCGAAGCTGGCCGATGAATCGGCCGCTTCGGGGCGAACGCAGGTCCTGATGCATTCGCTGGCCGCTCATTGTTGATGGGGGCAATTTGGCAGCTTCAATGCCCCCATCTTGAAGGACCTTGATGCCGTCTGATAGTAGGCGATCGCCTCATTCAACAGTACCGGATCCACTGCTTTGGGCGTCGTCTCCAGCGTCCGAGGATCGACCCTGTAGCTCTCCACCCGTTGCCGAGGCAGCAACACCGTGAGCGTGTTGCTTCGCAGGTAGCCAAGCGACTGATAGTTGCTGACGAAGACCCTTCTCAACGGCTCCTCTTCTTCGAAGAGACAGCGTCCAAAGAAGTAGTCGGCCCCCTTTTTCCCCAATAGCTCGACGATCGTGGGGGCCAGGTCCAACTGGCTGACCAGCGGTTCGTATACACCTGGCTTCAGCAGATCAGGCGCGAAGAAGATCAAAGGGATTCTGTAGCCATCCAGTGGCAATTTGGTCTTTCCCGCCACGGACGCACCATGGTCGGCGACGATGATGAACAGGGTGTCCTTGAACCAGGGTTGCGCACGAGCCCTGTCGATGAAGTCGCCGATCGCGAAATCGGTGTACTTGACGGCGCCGAGTCGCCCACCGGGCGAAGGGATGTCGATGCGGCCGGCGGGATAGGTGTAAGGGCGGTGATTGGACGTTGTCATGATGTGCGCAAAGAAAGGATTGCTTTGCGCCCTTCCCTCATCCAGCGTGCTCAAGGCCTGGCTGAACAGCACCTCGTCCGCCACCCCCCAGACGTTTTCGAAGACGATGGTGCGCTTGTCCATGTCCGTCCTGTCGATCACCTTGTAGCCGTTGCCCCCGAAATAGGCATTCATGTTGTCGAAGTAGCCGTACCCGCCGTAGAAAAAGTAGGGCTTGAAGCCTTGAGAGCCAAGCACTTCTCCCAGCGTGGCGAGGTGCTCGTTCTGAGGTCGGCGGACAATGGCCTGCCCGGGGACGGGGGGCGTTCCCAGCGACAGCGCCTCCAACCCCCTGACCGTGCGTGTTCCCGTCGCATAGGCGTGCGAGAACAGCAGTCCTTGCTTGGCGATCGCATCGAGCCGGGGCGTCAACCCTCGCGAGTCGCCGTATGCGCCAAGAAATGAAGCCGAGAGGCTTTCCACCGAGATCAGCACCACATTCCGTGGCCGCCGGGTGAAGGGCCATGCGTGGTTCGCGGCGCCCTTCAATGCCTGAGCAGAAAGATCGGACAGCGGTCTGCGCTGCATCCCCATGGTTTGAAGAATGCGGTCCGCCTCGCTTTGCGGCATTGTTCGATAAAAGCGATCGAAATCCAGCTCGTTCCGCCGCATGGCCGCCGCCAGCGTGAACAGACCGTTCCCGGAGATCTCGTCCGCATAGGCGTTGCCTGCCCCTTCCATCTGGTCCACGCTGACCGTGAACCCCGCGATCACGGGCAGAACCACACCCGCTGCCACCAGCTTGGCGCGCTGGATGCGCGTGATCTTGACGTTGTCCATGTTTCGAACGGCGCCCCGCAAGAACCAGACAATGAGACCAGCCACCACTGCGATGGCCGCCAAGACGGTTGGAACAGGATAGGACTGCCGGATGTTGCCGATCACCTCCTGCGTGTAGAGCAGGTAGTCGACCGCGATGAAGTTGAACCGTGTTGAAAACTCCAGCCAGAAGGTGACCTCCGCGCCGATGCCAAACAGCATGACGAAGACAGAAAACCACAACCACTTGAGCCGAAGCGTTCTATGCCAAAGGCTAGTTCTCCAGCGATTGGGCAGTACCGCCTCGTAAAGGCAAACCGGCGCGACCAGAAAGGCCAGCGTTGCCAAATCGAACAGAAGCCCCTTGGTCAGCACATAGGGCCAGAGATCGATGCCGACCTGCCCCGCATCCAATGTGACCAGCAGGCCGATGCGCAAGCAAGTGAAGGCCGCCAACCAGATGACGGCGACCAGCCAGGGAACGCCCATGGACCTGAAAGCATTCGTGGGAACTGAAAACATCTAAGGTGATCCTGATGTGTGTCGGGCGGGTATCGACCCTATTCCCAACACGTCTGACAAATGAACGAAGACGTGATCGTTTCAAGTTGAATGGCGATGGCTCACGCCACCGATGCCGATTGCTTGCCTCGGTAAGTTGCCTGGTAATGCATCTCAGCAAAAGACGCGACGACAATCTCGCCATGCTTTGACAGACCTCACAGGCATATCCGCGAGATCAATATCGAAGTGCGTCCCGTTCCTTGATCAATTTGTCCAACTTGCGCTGGGCCTGCTCCGTCTCCGAAGCCAACGAGCGCTGACGGCGGCCATACTGTGAAGAAAATCTACGGCCTTGCCGATCCCCCTCTACGACCTGGCGCCCGGCCTCCTGATCGGACCGACGGCCCCTGAGCTCTTCGTAGGCACTGGCAATCTTGTTGTCCAGATCCTTCAGCCGAAGAGATCGCGCAGCAGCGTCTTTCAGCAACTGCTCTCGCGTCATCGCAAGCGCGCGTTGCGCCGCCTCGGCCTGCTGCGGATCAGCCGGGTGAGGTTCGACAGATATCGCGTAAGACCGCTTCGCCTTTGCCTCGGGCTCGTCGCCATACACGACCTGCCCATTGGGCATGATCGACTTGTAGAGGATGCGTTCCTCGGCCCAACAGTAAGGGGTCATGCAGAGACATGCCAGCGGGATCAAGCTACTGGCGAGATGTCCAGGCACGCTTCGCATTGAATTGCTCATCCACAAGCTCCTTCTTCATTTCTCGCCATTGCAAAAGCTCGCGTGTTCAGACGCGCTATGCAGGCGAACCGCCAGATCAGGGAACCGTGCCTTCGCCACCAGTTTTAGTCGGTGACGGAACCGTACGATCCAGCGCGCGCAGAATCCGGCTTTCGTCGATCAGCGCACGCCCTTCCTGCCGCGACAAGCGAACAAGGTCGAATCTCTTCCCATACCTTCCACGCCTGCGTACTTCCAGCACAACGACATCACCTGCTCGCAGTTCCAGGGGAATGGTCGCGTCCACCCCCTCCTGAATGCGAACTTCGTGAAGCCCCGGCGAAACGTCCACGGCAACGACCGAATAGGGGATGAGGCTTTCCAGCGGCTGCCCATTCAACCCCAAAGGCACCAGCCCTTGGACGTCGCCGTCCCGCGCTCGAACGATCACCACCCGCCCCGCATCCGGCCGCAATGCCAGGTTGCGCACCTTGGCCGCGTCCAAGGACTTCGGTGACGGCCCCGGCACGCAGGTTCTCGTCTTGAGCATGGTGAAACATATGGGCTTAAGCCGCTTGGCCTCGTCCCTCTCGGGCAGGGCACAGCCTTGCAACACCGCGGCGAACAGCCCCAGCAAGACTATGTCAGGCGCATAGAACGTCGCGCGAGTGAAGGCACGCGCGCTCCCCTCACCGGGCCAAAGCCGGGGCCACCGGCCCCATGCTTTGGTCATGCAATCGCTCCATCCTCGTGTGCGTCAGGAGAGGGCTTGGTTTCGGTGGTCTGGGCGTCCTCTTCATCCTTTCGATGGACGATGCGGTAAAGCACAGGCAGCACCAGCAAAGTCAGCATCGTCGAGGACAGGATGCCCCCGATCACGACGGTCGCCAGCGGCCTTTGAACCTCCGCGCCCGTGCCGGTGGCCAGGGCCATCGGTACGAAGCCAAGCGATGCCACCAACGCGGTCATCAGGACCGGCCTCAGCCGCGTCAAGGCGCCCTCGTGGATGGCCTCGTCAAGCGACCGCCCTTCGTCACGCAAGTTGCGAATGAAGGAGATCATCACCAGCCCGTTCAGCACGGCCACCCCAGACAGTGCGATGAATCCGATGGCCGCCGAGATCGACAAGGGGATGTCCCGCAGCCACAGGGCCAGGATGCCTCCCGTCAGCGCGAACGGGATCCCGGTGAACACCAGCAAGCCGTCCTTCACGTTGCCGAACATGGCAAAGAGCAGCACGAAAACCAGCAGCAGCGAGACCGGCACGACGATCTGCAGGCGCTGCGTGGCGGACTGCAGGTTCTCGAACTGGCCGCCCCACACGGTCCAATAGCCCGTGGGGATCTTGACCGCTTCCAGCGCCTTCTGGGCATCCCCGACGAAGGTGCCGATGTCACGGCCACGCACGTTGGCGCTGATGACGATGCGGCGCTTGCCGTTCTCGCGGCTGACCTGGTTGGGACCAGGCGCCGAGTCGATGGAAGCCACCTCGGACAGCGGAATGAAGCGCGCGCCCTCGCCGTCTCCGCCCTTCAAGGCGATGGGGAGGCGCCGAACGGCTTCCAGATCCGTGCGGACATCTTCCGGCAGACGCACGACGATGTCGAAACGGCGGTCGCCCTCGAACAGCGTCCCAGCCTCCTTGCCGCCCACGGCCGTGGCCAGCGTGTCCTGGATGTCGCCGATGTTCAGGCCATAGCGCGTCGCCTTCTCGCGGTCGATGTTGATGGTCAGCATGGGCAGGCCCGTGGTCTGTTCCACCTTCACCTCGGACGAGCCCGGGATGCCTTGCAGCACCTTCGCGATCTGGTTGGCAGTGTTGTTGAGGACATCCATGTCATCACCGAACAGCTTGACCGCGACGTCACTGCGCACCCCGGAGATCAGCTCGTTGAAGCGCAGCTGGATCGGCTGAGAGAACTCGTAGTTCTGCCCCGGCAGTTTGGCGACCTCTTCCTGAACAGCGGCCAGCAGTTCGTCGCGCGTCTTGCGCGGCTCGGGCCATTTGTCCACCGGCTTGAGCATCACGTAACCGTCCGAGATGTTGGGCGGCATCGGGTCGGCCGCGATCTCGGCGGTACCGGTGCGTGCAAACACACGTTCGATCTCAGGGAACTTGGCCTTCAGATGGCTTTCCAGCTTGGTCTGCATGGCCACCGATTGGCTGAGGCTGGTGCCGGGAATCCGCAGCGCCTGCACCGCGAAATCGCCTTCGTTCAAGCTTGGCACGAACTCGCTGCCCATGCGGGAAGCCACCACGCCACAGACCAGGACGAGCACCGCTGCCGCCGTCAGCACGACAGGCTTGGCCCCCATCACCGTGTTCAGCATGGGCTCATACCAGCGCTTGGCGGTGCGGATCACTACGTTTTCGGTCTCCGACACCTTCTTGCCGATGAACAGCGCCACGGCAGCGGGGATGAAGGTGATGGACAGGATCATGGCACCCAACAACGCCGTCACCACGGTGAACGCCATCGGATGGAACATCTTGCCTTCCACACCGGCCAGGGCGAAGATGGGCAGGTAGACGATCATGATGATCAGCTGCCCGAACAGCAGCGGACGACGGGCCTCCTGCGAAGCCGCGAAGACTTCATGGAAGCGCTCGCGCAAGGTCAACTCTCGCCCGTGATGCGCCTGCGCATGCGCCAGGCGGCGCACGCAGTTCTCCACGATCACCACCGCGCCATCGACGATGATCCCGAAGTCCAGCGCGCCCAGACTCATCAGGTTCGCACTGACCTTCTGACTGACCATACCGCTGAAGGTGAAGAGCATGGAAAGCGGGATCACCATGGCGGTGATCACCGCGGCACGCATGTTGCCCAGGAACAGGAAGAGGATGGCGATCACCAGGATGGCGCCTTCCATCAGGTTCTTCTTCACCGTGGCGATCGCCTTGTCCACCAGGACGGTCCGGTCGTAGACGGTCACGGCATGAACACCAGCTGGCAGGGACTTGTTGATCTCCGCCATCTTGATGTCAACTGCTTGCGAGACCTTGCGGCTGTTCTCGCCAATGAGCATGAACACGGTGCCCAGGACGACCTCTCGGCCGTTGTCGGTGGCTGCGCCCGTGCGCAGCTCCTTGCCCTGCCCCACTTCTGCGATGTCGCGGATGCGGATGGGTACATCCGTCGTCTGCTTGACGATGATGCTGCCCAGGTCCTGGGTGCCACGCACCTGACCAGGTGCACGGATCAGGTACTGCTCGCCTTCGCGTTCGATGTAGCCGGCGCCAACGTTGCCGTTGTTGCGCTCCAGGGCATTGACCACGTCACCCAACGTCAGGCCATGCGCCATGAGCTTCTCAGGGCTGGGCGCGACCTGGTATTCCTTGGCATAGCCGCCGATGGAATTGATCTCGGTCACGCCCGTTACATTGCGCAGTTGAGGCTTGATGATCCAATCCTGGATTTCGCGCAGGTCAGTCGGCGTGTAGGGCGTGCCATCCGGCTTCTTGGCGCCGTCCTTGGCTTCGACAGTCCACATGTAGATCTCGCCCAGGCCTGTGGAAATGGGGCCCATGGCCGGCGTGACGCCTTCCGGCAGCCGCGCCTTGGCCTCCTGGATCCGCTCGTTCACCAGTTGGCGCGCGAAGTACAGGTCGGTGCCGTCCTTGAAGATCACGGTGATCTGGGACAGGCCGTAGCGCGACAGGGAGCGGGTCTGCTCCAGGCCGGGCAGGCCCGCCATCACTGTCTCCAGCGGGTAGGTCACACGCTGTTCGGTTTCCAGCGGCGAATAGCCAGGTGTCTGGGTGTTGATCTGGACCTGGACGTTGGTGATGTCCGGCACGGCATCGATGGGCAGCTTCTGATAGCTGAAGACGCCCAGGGCGGCCATACCGAAGACGGCCAGCAGCACAAGCCAGCGCTGCTCAATGGCAAATCGGATGATGCGTTCAAACATGATGGGTGGACCTCGTGCTCAATGCTCGTGCTCGGCCGAAGCCTTGCCGATTTCAGCTTTGATGACGAAGCTGTTCGTCGCCGCATAGCGGGTACCGGCGCTCAAGCCCTTGACGACTTCCGTGCGCTTGCCATCGGTGTGACCGACCTCCACAGGCTTGGCCTGGAATCCGCCCGGGACTTCGACGAACACGACTTGGCGGCCTTCCATGGTCTGCACCGCGCCAGCCGTCACGGTCACGGGTGCTTCCGTCTCGCCGGAAGTCACGGCGACATTGACGAACAGGCCGGGACGCCACGACAGGTCTGGATTGGTCAGCACCACTCGGGCGGTTGCTGTGCGCGTCTGCTCGCCAATCAGCGATCCAACGTAGGTCACGGTGCCCTTGGCCGTGGCTTCGAACGAACTGGATCGCACGGTAACCTTCTCGCCCACCTTCACGAGGTTCAGGTCCTTGGCGGGCACGTTGATTGTGGCCCACACGGTGGACAGGTCGGACAGGGTGAACACATTGGCGTCTTCCTTGACCGACTCGCCCAGAGCGATGTGCTTCTCGACCACGACCGCATCAAACGGTGCGCGCAGCTCGTAGCGATTCAATGCCCCAGCCGAAGGCGAGGCACCCAACGCCTTGAGCTTCTGGTTGGCGTTGTTGACCGCAATCTCGGCTTCGCGCAGGGCCTGGGTGGCCTGCAGAAGATCCATCTGCGGCGAGATCTTGTCTTCGAAGAGCTTCTTCTCTCGGTCGTAGGTGGTTTGCGCCAAGGTCAGGCGCTTCTGGGCCGCCTGCAACTCGCTGCGCTGTTCGGACAGCAACACGCTGGAAATGACCGCGAGGACCTGGCCCTTTTTGACCTGCTGCCCGAGGTTGGCCGACACCGATTCGACGACGCCACCGACACGGGGCACAACGTGTGCCGTGCGATCCTCGTTGAACTTGATCTCGCCGGACAGTTGCACCGTCGAAAGGATCTTGCCAGGTTGTGCCGCTTGGACTTCAACGCCCGCTGCTGCGATCTGCTGAGCATTCAGAGAGACAGGCTCTTCCTCGCCTTCCTCGTGCTTGCCAGCGTTGGCGGCGGCAGCGCCCTTCTCAGGAGCGGTTTCGCCTTCATGCTTGTCATGCTCCCCATGCTCCTCGGCCTTCTCATGGTGTTCCTTGTCATCGTGTCCCTTCGCCTCGTCGTGGCCGGACTCGGATTTCTTCTCGCCGTGGTGCTCGGCGTCGTCGTGTCCCTTGGCCTCGCCGTGACCGTGGCCATGGCTCTCCTCGGCCGCTTCGCCGGCGGGCGCGCTGGGAGACCGCGTCAGCACAAATGCGCTGACGCCCAACCCCGCCAAAACGATGGCGATGATGGCGATGAGTTGCTTTTGGCTGATGCGCCCAGCTTGGCGTTGTGATTTGGAGCGTGTCATGCAATGCTTTCTCATGGCTTGGACGTCGTCTGTTCTTCGCCGCTGGTCCCCAGCAGGCGATCAATGTTGGCGTTGGTGCGGTACAGCTCATTGAGCGCCCGCAGGTACTGGGCGCGAGCCTGGAGCAAGGTCCGTTGAGCATCCAGGGCGTCGAGGAAGCTGAACTTGCCCAACTCGAAGCCGGTCGTGGCGGCCTGCCACGCGCTCTCGGCGCCCGGCAGTACCTCGCTGCGCAGGACGTCCACCTCAGCCTGGGCGAAGCGCTGACGCTCCGTCAATTGCACCCACTCGGTCTCGACGCGGATCCGCGTTGCCTGGAAGTCCGCTTCGGCCTTATCGTGCAGGCGCAAGGCCTGAAGCAGGTTCCCCCGGTTGGTATCGAGCACAGGAATGGGAATGGCCAGGCCGATCACAGCCTGGTTGCGTCCGACCTGCTGATCCCGCTTGGCACCCAAGGTCAGGGTCACGTCCGGAACACGGCGCGCCTCCTCAAGCTCGACCATGGCTTGCCGCTTGTCGACCTCCAGGCGTGCCTGCCGCAGCACCGGCACATCTGACAACTGAGAAGCCTCCAGATTGCGAGCGGCTGGTTGGACACCCGATTGCCAGACCAGCGTCTGAGCACGAACGGCAGATGCTGGTCCCAGCAGAGCTGCCAGCCCTTGGCGAGCGGATCGAAGTTCGCTCTGCGCTTGAAGCAACTCCAGCCGGACACCAGCGTGAGCGACCTTTGCCCGCGTCTCGTCCACCGCAGAGACCTTGCCGGCCTGAACCCGCTTGGAGACCGCATCCGTGCCACGCATGGACAAGTCGACGGAGGCCTGCGCCAACTTCACCCGTTCCTGAGCGATGGCTGCGGCAAAGAATGCATCGGCCACATCCGCTCTGATCTGCGCGCGACGCCCTTCGATGTCCACGGCGGTTTGAGCCCGCGCGGCCTCGGCGACCGAGATCCGCGCTGAACGTTTACCGCCCAACTCGATGGGCTGGCTCAACTGCACCGTGGTCGTTCGGCTGTCTCGCCGCGTGTCTTCCAGCAGTGCCTGGACTTCAGGGTTGGGACGCGCACCCGCTTGAATGACGGCCCCTTCGCTGGCCGCCAGTTCCTGCTGATTCGCCACGATTTGCGGGCTGAACTGAAGCGCCAGCCTGATGGCTTCGCTCAGCGTCAGGGGCTGTGCCACGGGCACCGCCTTGTGCACGGCCTGCCCATCCGAATCGGACGGGCTAACTTGAGCAAAGGTGGTGGAAGAAAAAAGTGTGGCCGTGACCAACGCGAACGTTGTCATCGGCACCATGTGCCTGTACATCGAATTCTCCGGGTTGTGGGAACAACAACAAGAAGGAATCCGGCGAGAGAGGCCGTGGCCTCGCTATCTGAAGACAGGAAAAAAGCTTGCGCAGCAGCCGTCTCGCCGAATCAAACGGCGAGACGTATGTCGGGACGCTCGGGCCCCGCTGGAATGTTGGAGGCGTAGCCCTCGATCGAGTGGCCAAACCATTCCCTGCTAGACGCCACCTGGGGGGTGTGCGTCTCACTGACCGGCGAGGCAGCGCTCATGTGGCAGACAGTGCAGTCGTTGTCGGCACTGGCCTTCTTGTCGCTACCGCTCTTGTCCTTTGCGGCTTTATCGCCAGGGCGCTCCCCATGTTGCGGATCAAGATGGTTGTGCTCGTGGTGCCCGAAATGGCGCTGCGCGGCAGGGTTGCTTTCATGCTGACAATAGCTGGCCACCGCAGCCCAGGACATCTGGAGCGGAAACCAAATCAGCAGGAACAAGCAAAGCAATCGACGCATGGCGCGGCAAGTATAGGTTGAAAAAAATGCCTTGTGGATCAGAAATGAGTTGCGCCTGACAAATACACGTGAAGGAAGTTGCCTGGCATGTCCGTCGATAGAAGATCCAATCTCTTTGAATCCATTTGAATCCCTGTAGCGGCTACAGAGTCAATACCCTTCGCGAAGATTGTTGTGAATTTTTCCACAGGGCAATGAATCAAGCCTGTCTAGGTTGCTCGGTCTCGCTCTGAGCCACATGCCCGTCCACATTGCTGGCCTCCACACTGTGTGCATGCCGATCCGGCGCCGCTTTGGGATTGTCGACTTGGGGTTCTACGCCCTCGTCTTTGACAGCGTAGTTGCGCTGCGGCTCGCGATCTTTTTGAGGCTTCGCAACAGTCCTGGCATGTTTGGAAGTGGCACCCATGATGGCTCCTTTGCAATGACAACGAGTGTCATCGGCAAGGCATATGCCGATCTGGTTCGAATTGAATCCAATGTCATGCCAGACGCCAGAAGGCTGAAGCCACTATAGATTTTCCGACTCCCAGCCTTTCAAGGCGGTGTCTTGAAGATTACATTTTCGTCATGTTTGGTTCAGGCCGGTATTCATCGGCACACTTCGCAAACATGACAAGTGTGCAGGCGAAGATATTGGTCGTCGAAAACGACATTAAGACTGG
This sequence comes from Aquabacterium sp. CECT 9606, assembly GCF_918741295.1. Lineage (GTDB taxonomy): Bacteria > Pseudomonadota > Gammaproteobacteria > Burkholderiales > Burkholderiaceae_C > Aquabacterium. The sequence continues at coordinate 1,246,450 of NZ_CAKKNB010000001.1, read as the reverse complement.
CGATCACTATCGCCTAGGTTTGAGCGAGGCCGGATTCGCCGTCGACCTTGCCAAAAGCGGCATCGAGGCGTTGAAACTGGCATCGCTGCAAATGTTCGATCTCTTGATCATCGACACCGCCCTGAAAGGCATGACAGGCTGTGAACTGCTGCAGGCGCTCCGGCGTCAGGATTCGTTGATTCCCGTGCTTTTCTTGAATGGACGCGACCATCATGAGTGCCGCGTCAACACGCTCCAGCGTGGCGTTGAAGACTTCCTCAAAAAGCCGTTCTCCTTCTCGGAACTCTTGTGCAGCATCAGGACCATCCTGCGTGGACGCACGGTCGACGCCAGCAGCCTCCCTTCGATCTGCATCGGTGATCTGGAGTTGGACCTGTTGCGCCGCCGCGTGCACCGTGCAGGGACCCACATCGATCTGACGCCCAAGGAATTCGGCCTGCTGGAACTTCTGATGCGTCGCCAAGGGGAAGTCCTTCCGCGATCACTGATCGCCTCCCAGGTATGGGACATGCCCTTCGGGAGCGACACCAACGTCATCGATGTGGCCGTGCGTCGCCTGCGACTCAAGATCGATGAAGGGCAAGAGACGAAGATGATTTTCACGGTGCGAGGCATGGGCTACATGCTCGAAGCGCCCGAACAGTGACCGCATTCGAGGAACAAGAGCTTGATGTCGACCACAGGCAATTTCTACGAGGACAAGGCGGAGGAGTATTTTTCCCTCACCTTCGATGCCGACACGTCCGCACCCAGGGAACGCTTCCTGGCGAAGCTGCCTCGACGAGCACGTATCCTGGATGCGGGTTGCGGTTCAGGCAGGGATCTTCGCGCCTTCAAGCGTGCAGGCCATGTCGCTCTTGGAATCGACTCCTCAGTCGCCATGGCCAGCCTCGCTTATGCCTACTCTGGCGTCGAATGCATGGTGCTTCGTCTCGAAGACATTGCCTTTGAGCGCAGCTTCGATGGCATCTGGGCTTGCGCTTCCCTGCTCCACCTGCCAAGGGCGCAACTCGTTCCAGTACTGATGCGCCTGCACCAAGCACTCGTGTTTGGCGGAACGTTGTTCCTTGCTCTTCAAGAGGGACAAGGAGAACGCTGCATCGAGGATGGGCGACACTATGTGTACTACCGTCTCTCGGAGGTTCTAAACGCCCTAGGTCAGGCTGGTTTCGAAGCAAGCGAATCATGGCTGACAACCAGCTCCCCTCTTCTCTATGGCACGCCACATTGGATCAACGTCCTTGCCATCGCCAGTTGATATGAACCGTGCATAAGCCAAGGCTAATGCAACTTCAAGGTTTGATGCGCTGAATTGACACCGTCTGATCAAAGAAAGGAATCTTCATGCAATGCCCCGCTTGCAAAACCGTTCAACTTGCGATGAGCCATCGCGAGAACGTCGAAATCGATTACTGCCCGCAATGCAGGGGCGTATGGCTGGACCGAGGAGAGTTGGACAAAATCATTGAACAGAGCCAGCGCGACCCCGTGTCGACGCAGGCCCACATGGATCCCGGCATTTCGACAGGACGTGGTGAACACCATGGTCGGCGTGAACATGGCGGCGGCCATCAAAAGTCTGGTCATGGCTCCAGCCATGGAGGCAGTTTTCTGAGGAGACTGTTCGATTGATGTGCTGGCATTGCCGGAGCGATTTTGGTGACGGGAATAGTGGGCATCTGCATGCTCATGTCTCGTCATCCATCCTTGGCACACCCATTTGATGGTGATACATTTTTGCGATGCGCCGCCTGATTGCCATTTTCTTGTTGTTGATTGTGCCGCTGCAGCTTGGATATGCTGCGGCCGCGGCCTATTGCCAGCACGAGACTGGCAGTGCGGCCGGGCATTTCGGGCACCATGCGCATGAACACAGGGCGCAGGTAGGAGCCGATCAAGACAATGGCAAAGGCAAGTTGTCATTGCAGCTTGACCAGGATTGCGGCCTCTGCCATCTCCAGATGCCCCAGCTGCTGCCCCAGCACACCACGGTGACACCGACCTCCGTCGAGACTTCCCTCTACCGTGCACCGGTGATTGCGTATTCCTCGGCCGATCGCCGCCGTCTCGAACGCCCCAATTGGACATCCTCGCTGTAAATCGGCGAGCAGTTCGTCCATTCCTGGCTTCCATACGCTTCGAATGAATCCGTCATGAACTGACGGCTTCTGCTCGTCGAATTCCTCCCATCACGCTTGGAGAATTCGATGCGAAGTTCATTGGCCGTGCCCATGTTTTGCCATGGCAGACGCGGTAGTGCCCACCTGCCCTTGATTGCATCCATCCAGACAACGCCCGTAGCCACCGGAGCGCAGCGGCCAGTCCTGCGCGCGCAAGGGGCCCTTACATGACCACGCCCTTCACCCACAAGGAGTTGGGCCTGGTGTGGTTGGCTTTGGGACTGTGTGGGGTGCTTGCACTGCTTCTGTTTGCCTGGTGGCTGGCGCATCACCCTCCCAAGGTGACACCAACCTCACAGCCCAAGTACACCGATGCTCTCCGGCATCGACTGAACGGCAAACGATTTTCGGAACGGCAAGCGCCACCGAATTCGACCGGCACGGCATCGGGTACTCATGGTCAGCCGCCCGCTGGAAAACAAGACGGCAAAGCCAAAGGAAGAAGGCCATGAGCATACGTTCCACCCGTTTGTGGATGGCATGCCCCTCACTCCCTGAGCAAATGCCATGAGGTACACGACGCTCCGATCCTTCGGCTCCTTGCTGTGCATCCGGGTCGTGGCTGCGCGTCTCGCTGCCAATGATGAAGCTCCGTTTACGGCCCATTCATGGCGCGCGCCGGAGGTGGCAGCCCAGGTTCAGCCTTCAGGATCCAGCACCACATCAGATGAACTGATGCGCGCGGTGGTCTCCTGGCTGGTCTGCGAGTTGATGCTCCAACGCTCAGCCCTGCACTTCCGATTGTGCGGTCAAGCCATGACCGCCGGCCTGCACATCGCGCGTGCCACTTTGAGCTGGGATGGTCCGCACGGCAGGCGCAGCGCGGCGGTAAGCCCCCACAGCGGTTTGCTCGGCCCTCAAGGCATTTTCGAGCTACCTCCAGAAACCAGGATCACCGCCGTGTTGCACCTCCAGGGCCGCCGTCCAGTGACTGTCAGGTTTGTGCTACCGCCAAACCGACCTCCTTGTGCCTGCTGAGCATCAATCTTCGATCCGGCATCCGATTCAACACCAGAGACCGCATCATGATCAAACCCATCTCCATGAATCTGCCACTGCCCTCCACGCCGGCGGTGCCATCGCCCCGCTTGACGCCTCCAGTGGTTCCACCGACGAATCCTTCTGGGGAACAGGAGGAGGACGGTTTCAAAGAGCACGCGATCCTGCTGCGTTCCAAGAGGCAGGAAATACTGGCTTCCAACATCGCGAACGTCGATACCCCTCACTACCAGGCCAAAGACCTCGATTTCCGGACCAGCCTGCGGAACGCCGTGAACAACCAGCGCTCAGAGGGCACCGATCCCAGTGACCTTCGAAAGACGGCCGCGGGACACTTGTCGCAGTTGCCGCAACCATCAGGAAGCATATTCAACAGCACGGTGGCGCTTGTCTACCGCGTTCCGCTCCAGACCAGCCTGGACAGCAATACCGTGGACATGGACGTCGAACGTGGGCAAATCGCCGACAACGCCATCCGCTATCAGTTGGCCTTGCAGGCCTATGAGGATGAGTACAAGGAATTCCGGCAAGCTTCGATGACGGGAGGGACACGCTGATAGCGCTTGACTCTGTGCCCACTACAGGGTTTCTAATGCAGGTACGCGCTGACATGGCTTGTTGACTGCCTGTCCGCTTGGCCTTTCAGCACCATTGTTCGCCTTTCCCTATACTGCCCAACCATGCGCCGCTGGCTGATCTTGTTCCTGGTGTTTGTCCTTCCGCTCCAACTCAGTTGGGCGGCGGCTGGCATCGCCTGTGCGCATGAGACCGGCCCTGCCGCCGACCACTTCGGGCATCACGTGCATCAGCACCAGGACAGTGGCAAATCGGTGGAGCACGGAAAGTCAGTTGCCGACAAAGGCCAGGCCGATACAGATTGCCCATACTGCCATGTGAGCGTTCCAACGCCCGTCGTGGAGTTCCATTTCTTTGATGCTCCGCTGACCAGCTCGACCGCCTTGCCCGAACCGCTGTCCTGGCGGGCATGGGTATTCGAAGAGGCGCCCGAGAAGCCCAACTGGCGTATGCCCAGTTGATCCAGCTGAGCGCTCTTCCCCGCTGAAACCAACAGCCTCAAGCTTCCCGCGCCGCTGGATCCACCAGTTCTGACTTTGTTCAACTGGAGGACTCGATGCGCCATGTGCCATCACCCACTGATTGCCCTGCCTTGTCGGCCACCCTCCGGGACTGCTCGGAGGACTACTGCCGCGCTCGAAACGCTTCTCATGCGCCGCAGGCAATCCTGGTCCTCCGTAGATCCCTCTATCTGGAGTACCTCTCATGATCAAGTCACTGACTTGGGTATCACTGCTTCTGGCCCTGCTGGCGTCTGGATGCGCCAGCATGGACACCGACACTTACGGCCGCAAGGAAGGCTGGCGCAGGGCCCGTGTGGTCGAAGTGGGCGGCATTGAATCGCCCATGAAGACCCTGCAGACGGACTGCCGTTCGGAACTGGGTCCTAACCCGCCCTACACCCGGTTTGCCGTTGTTTCCTACAACGTGCGCGGTAGTCCAAGGAACAAGGCCCGGCGAATCTCGGCCATTCCCAATGATTTGGACCTCCAGGCCGACGACCTCGTCTTCGTCAACATTCAAAACTGCTTTGCGCCGTTGCGCAAGCGGGATGCGTTGGGTAACACCCCATGAGATGCCGGCCATGGATTCAACTCATCCCTGGGAGCGTCCTGATCAAGGCCGCTTCCCCAGGATACGGCTCGTTCATCGCTTATGCCCAAGGGCGCGTCTCTGATTCCGCTTCCATCAAAAAAGAAAGGTCGCGAAAATGACCCAGCCTCAAAAGCTTCGATTGGAAATCCCACTGTTGCTGCCCAGTCTCCCGGACATCAGGGATCGCTGCGTCAAGCTCCTGATCCAGACACTTGAATCGCGTGAAGGCATCGCCGCTGCTCACGTCGCTGATGCGGCCACCGGGGGCACTCCTGAGCTGTGCATCCACTACGACCCAGATGTCATCTCCCTGGGCAAAGTGCGTGACATCGCACGTGGGGCTGGCGCCAAGTTAACTGATCGTTTTGGCCACATGCTTTTGCGAGCGGGAACGAAACATCCCCGCGCAGCCCGAACTTTGACGGCAAAGCTCAAGGTCCTGAAAGGCGTCGTCGAAGCCGAAGTCAATGCCTCGGGTTCCGTCCGCATCGAGTTCGATCGGGAACAGGTCGAAGAGAAGGATTTGCGCACGATGCTCAGCGGCTTCGGCATCGAAGACCGCGCCTCTCTCTCGCCTGGTTCATCAACGTCCATCAAGGATGATGGACATGACCATCAGTCCCATTCCCATCCCGAAAAGCTCGCATCGGTGTCCGACCACACAGATCATGCGCACGAGCATGGTGACGGCCATGATCATTCGCATGGTGACGAGAAGCACGGCAAGCATGCATCAGGTGCTCATGAAGGCCATGACCATTCCGGTGGACTCTTCGGTGAAAAAACAGAACTGATCTTTGCCGCGATCGCGGGAGCCTTGCTGCTGGTCGGATGGGTGCTGGAATCACAGAAGCTGGCCACGGAAACCGTGAGCATGGCCTTCTTTGTGATGGCCTATCTGTTTGGCGGCTACTTCACCTTGCTGGAAGCCATCGACAACATCAAGGCCAAGCGCTTTGAGATTGACATGCTGATGTTGGTGGCCGCCGCTGGCGCAGCCGCACTCGGGCAATGGTTCGAGGGTGCCTTGCTGCTGTTCCTGTTCAGTATGGGGCACTCGCTTGAGCATTACGCCATGGGCAGGGCCCGCAAGGCGATCGAGGCGCTGGCCAAACTCGCCCCTGAAGTGGCATTGCGTCGGCGCGACGGCAAGAAAGAAGAAATCGCCGTGGCCCAACTGCAAGTGGGCGACACCGTCGTCGTGCGACCGAACGAACGGTTGCCCGCGGATGGCTTCGTGGTCTTGGGCGAAAGCAGCGTCAATCAGGCTCCCGTGACAGGCGAAAGCGTTCCGGTGGACAAGCGGCCTGTCCAAGACGCGCAGGCCGCGTTGCAAGGCTTCGACAAGTTGCCGCCGCAGCACCGCGTCTTCGCAGGGACCATCAATGGCTCGGGCGCGCTTGAAGTGGTCGTTGCGCGGCAGGCCAGCGAATCGACCATGGCACGCGTCGTCAAACTGGTCACGGAGGCTGAAACCCAACGCTCCCCTACTCAGAACTTCACTGAAAAATTCGAACGCGTCTTCGTGCCCCTCATCCTGGCGCTCGTGGGTTTGCTGCTGTTCGCATGGGTTGTCGTTGACGAGCCCTTCTCCGCGAGTTTCTACCGAGCCATGGCGGTGTTGGTTGCTGCCAGTCCCTGCGCGCTGGCCATTTCGGTTCCCAGCGCTGTACTCAGCGGCGTGGCCCGCGCGGGTCGAGGTGGGGTCCTGGTCAAAGGCGGTGGCCCGCTGGAGAACTTGGGCACGCTCACGGCCATCGCCTTCGACAAGACCGGCACGCTGACCGAAGGCAAGCCTCGCCTGACGGATGTCGTGGCCGCTCAAGGCGTCGACGAGAAGGAATTGCTGTCCATCGCTTTGGCCGTGGAAGAGCACAGCGATCACCCGCTGGCCTCCGCCGTGGTGGAAGGCGCCAAGCAGCGGTTGGGTGATGGCCATGCCGCACCCCAGGTCCAAGGCCTGGAAAGCATCACTGGCCGAGGTGTGAAGGCACGAATCGGTGGCGACGAGGTGTACATCGGCAAGCCGGTTCTGTTCGAAGAACTCAAAGGCGAAGCCGTACCGGCTGACTTGAAGACGGCCAATGAACGCTTGGTGGCCGACGGCAGGACCACCATGATCGTGCGACTGGGCGGGCGCTACCTCGGTGCGCTGGGCATGATGGACACGCCTCGGCCAGTTGCTGCTGAAGTGATGAAGTCCCTGCAGAAACTGGGGATCGAGCGTCTGGTGATGATCTCCGGAGACAACCAGAAGGTTGCCGAATCCGTTGCCAAGAGCGTGGGTCTGACGGAAGCGCGGGGCGACCTGATGCCGGAAGACAAGGTCAAGACGATCATGGACCTCCGGTCGAGCGCTGGTAAGGTCGCGATGGTGGGCGACGGCGTCAACGATGCGCCTGCCATGGCCAATGCCACGGTGGGCATCGCCATGGGCGCCGCTGGCTCGGATGTGGCTTTGGAAACAGCCGACGTGGCGCTCATGGCCGATGACCTGACCCAGTTGCCCTTTGCCGTCGGCCTGTCACGCCAGACGAGTCGCATCATCCGCCAGAACCTTTGGGTGAGTTTGGGCGTGGTGGCTGTGCTGATTCCGTCCACGATCCTGGGTTTGAAGATGGGCACGGCCGTGCTTTTCCACGAAGGCTCCACCCTCCTGGTTGTCATCAATGCGCTGCGCCTGCTGGCATTCAATCAGCCGGAATCGCTGACACCCGTCCCGTCCGACACCCCGAAGGCTTAAGCCACTGGCTTTCATCAAACAGAGAGGCGTCCAATGAAAATCGGCGATCTTGCCAACCTCACCGGCACCCAGGTGGAGACCATCCGCTACTACGAAAGGGAAGGACTCCTGCCCGAGCCCGCGCGCACGGCCACGAACTATCGCATCTACGATGTTGAGCACGTTGAGCGACTGGCCTTCATACGGCGCTGCCGCTCCCTGGACATGGGCCTCGACGAAGTTCGTGTCTTGCTTGGACTGAAGGACAAGCCCTCCCAGAGTTGCGAAGATGCCAACCGTGTGCTCGATGAGCACCTTGGTCATGTCACCCAGCGAATTGATGAGCTGGTGGCCCTGAAGGCACAGTTGGAGAGCTTGCGTTCCCAGTGCGGTGAGGCCAAGGAATCAGCCGACTGCGGCATCCTAAAAGAACTGAGCAACGGGAATCAACAGCCCTCGCAAACCGGCCACCAGCACATCGATTCGGTACATGGCCTTGGTAGATAGCCCCTCTCCCACGCCTCCCGCAGAAACTATAGGGTGGCGCAGAAGCGTGGTGCTTTGCATTTGGCAGCCAGTTCACGCTGAAATGCGCTCGGGCTCTTGGCTGTCCATGCATTTGTTGGCGTCGCCGCAATTCAGAGGCTTTTCTCGTTGCTGCATGGCTGGTCCAATCTCGTAGAACTGGATCTCGCCACCACCCTTGAGGTGTCGGCCAGATGGCCCATTTGCAGTGCATGAGCCATTGGCCTTGCCGGCGTCTCCACGCCGCGCGCATTGACAGAAATGCGAGCGCCCTCCCCGAATTTGAATGGGAAAACTGGCTACTTGCACATGGCAACGCTTGCTCTATGGCCTGGGCACACCCGTGCTCAGGCCACATCGCCGCCAATCCCCTTATCATTTGGCTGCTGCAGGTTCGTACCTCGGCCCGGCGTTTCCTCCCTGAGCCGGTGGCGCACCGTGATGACAGCGATGCGTCTTGTGCTCGCTGATCACCCGCTGATCGGCGGGCTTTTTTTGTCTCGCGGAAATTGAACTCCTCCATCTTGGCCGTACCGCGTCAGTACTCGCTATGAACTGGAGCCGAAATCCCCATGACAAAGCCCGCATTCACCCGTGACCATGCTGTACCCTGGCCCTAATCTGTACTCATGCGCTCATCCGAGCGATTGCCGAATCAGAGAACAGAGGTACGCACCATGCTCACCGCTGCACCGCCCGGATTTCAGGACTCTCGACACACCGCAACAGTGGAATCCCAGCCGTCCGACGTCATCGAAACGCGGCTGTGGCTGGAAGAACATGTCTGGCTTTATGGCGTGCTCAAGTCCGATCGCAACGTCGGCCCGATCTTTCGATTTCCTGACCTGATCAGTGCCTGCGTCTCCCAGGTCTTCTCCGGCCCCGAAGCGGCAAGACAGATCTTCAGCTTTCTCGGAACCGAGCTTGTGGCCCGCTCGCCCAATACGCCTCGTCGTCGGGAAGCCATGTGGCGACCGCAGTACGACTTGCTCCTTGAGTTGCAGCGCTCACCCGCCAATCGGCACCCCAACCCGAAGTTCCAGCTCGACCACTTGACCACCGCCTGCGTGGCGCTGTGTCAACAGGCGGATGAGACCGGCGCCAGCGTCCTTCAACAAGCTCGCATCAACATGGCACAGCGCTTCCGTCCAGAGCACGCCACACAGACCCGCTGAGGCCATCGACCGCCCAGCGCTCTGACCAGCACATGGCATGAAGAATCTCCAAACGATTCACGTGCCCTGACCACGCCAAGGTCGTCCAACCACGGCAGACCTGAACAAGACCTTGATCGGCACCGTGCCGGTCTCACCCCATCCGTCCCGCCGCGCAACGTGCATTGGCGGATTCATCGGTCTTGTTTGGAGTGCGCCATGCAATGGGGTCCCTTGTCTGGATGTCTTGCGCTGCTGAGCCTGCCGGCACACGCCCTGGCTTGCTGGGACGAGGCGGCGCATCGATATGGCGTGTCATCGCAATTGCTCTATGCCGTTGCAAAGGTCGAGTCGCACCTCAATCCAAATGCAATCAACCTCAGCCACCGCCAACGCACGGGCAGCTATGACATCGGGCTGATGCAGATCAACAGCTCGAACCTGCCTGCGCTGGCACGGTTCGGCATCACCGAAAGCGACCTGTACAGCCCTTGCACGAACATCCATGTGGGCGCCTGGCTGCTTGCCCAAACCCTGGCCAAGCAAGGGCTGACCTGGGATGGGGTGGGTGCCTACAACGCAGCGTGTACCCAACTCAAGGGAGTGGCCTGCCAGAGCGCACGCAGACGCTACGCCTGGAAGGTCTATCGGCAGTTGCACGCCTCGGCAATCCAGTCCCCACAGCCAACCGCCGTATGGCCGCAGAGCCGATCAGAGGCAAAGCAGCCCCTCTTCATCCTTGCCGCTCGGGTGTCGCCATGACGCGGGTACAGGACCTCGCCATGACCAGCGCCTCGGCAGCGGTGATTCTGTTTGCCTTCTCGTCTTGCACCTTGCCCGCCAAGCAGGGCCATGCAACCGCGATACCACAAGCTAAGCGGAACGCCTCACACATCGCGCAGCTTGAACGTGGCCGCGACGCGTACTTTGCCCAGTGCGTCGAGCCTGCCTGTCCTACCACCACACCCAAAACGCTGGCTGTGGCCGATGCACAGCCGCAGCCTTCGATGCGAGGCAACGCGCGCGCCCTTGCATCCGTCGCGCCAACTGAAGTGACCAAGCCTGCCCCGCTGCACAAGCCTCAGGTGCTGGTCCTGGAGTTTGCAACCGACAGTGCGGTGCTGACACCTGTACACCGGACCCTGCTGAACAGCGCAGCCAAAGCCCTGGGACGTGCCCAGCGTGTGCTCATCGTGGGACGCACCGACAACGTCGGCCCTGATGCGCCCAATCAGGCCATCGCGCTAGCTCGGGCTGATGCCGTTCGAGATCACATCAAGCGCATCAGTCCCTCACACCCCAATGACATCCGCATCGATGCCAGAGGCCTGTGCTGCTACATCGCCAACAACGACACACCTGAGGGCCGAGCCCGCAATCGTCGCGTTGAGGTCGTGTTCACAGCCTCATCCGAGGGTGGGCCATGACACACCAATGGCCCTCACCCGTGAGCCCGTCGCCCACCGCATCCCCCTCCTGAGACGTGCTCACACGTTCGCAGGATCGCCCCCGCCTGCGTCAGGCCTTGACGCGCAACCCAGCCAGGAGATTCCCATGCGCACAGCCATCATCCATCCCTTCGTCCCTGTTCGTCAAACTGTCCAACAGGATGATCAGCAAAGCAACCCATCCAGTGCCCGAGTCACCGGCAAGCCCACACACAAGCGCTGGCGTGTGGCCTCGGCGCTGGCCATGCTCACCCTGGGCTTGGGCCTGTCCATGCCTGGTTTCGCCCTCGACCTGGTGGCGTTCACCGGCATCACCGGGCCGCTGACATCCGCCCTCGCCCAGATCTCCGCGCTGGGGCCTAGCGTCAAGGCCCTGGTCGGCTTCGTCGGTTTCGTGGTCGCCCTGATCTCGCTGTCGGCCCTGCGCAATTTCGGGCCGGTGCTGTTCTACGTGGGCCTGGCCATCTTCGGTGCGGTAGGCCTGGTGATCGCGGGCGCCATCATGGGCGCCGTCGTCTGAGGTCAGCCCAAACCTGCAGGAGCCTGACATGCAAGCCGACACCTACATCCCCCGTCGCCTGGATGACCCCTGGAAGATCGGCTTCTGGGACATCGATGTGGCCGCCCCGGTGATCTTCTTTTTCTTTGTCGGCTACCTGTCGGGCACCAAGCTGGCCTTTGCGGCCTGCGCAGGTGCGGGGATCTTCCTGTCGCGCTGGATCGCCCGCATCAAGGCCGACAAGCACCAGGCCTTCGCGATGCACTGGCTGTACTGGCACCTGCCGCCCAGCCCCATGACCGCGATGCGCGCCACCCCGCCCTCGCACATCCGCCGCATGGTCGGCTGAGTCTGGAGCACGCCATGGACTTCGAGCGACTCAACAGCGACATCAAGGAGATGCGTCGCCGCAACCGCAGCCTGGGGCTCGCGGTGGGCGTACTGGCTTCGGGGCATGTTGTGGCACTGCTCGTCATCCTCAACCTGATTGGCACGGTGCGCACGGTGGTCGTGCCACCCACGATCGACAAGACCTTCTGGGTCAGCCGAGACAAGGCCAGTGGCGAATACCTGGAGCAGATGGGTGGTTTCATGGCCTGGCTGGTGCTGGACGTCACGCCCTCATCGATCGACTGGAAGAAAAACATCCTGCTCGGCTATGTGGAGCCCGACCAATACGGCCCGCTCAAGACCCGGCAGGAGGTCGAGGCCGAGCGGCTCAAGCGCATCAACGCCAGCACGATGTTCATGCCGCAGCAGTTGGTGCCCAGCGAGGACAAGCAAAGCGTCGTGGTGCGTGGCCGACTGCGCACCCTGGTCAATGGCTTCGAAACCGCCAACGACCTCAAGGCCTACCTGATCGAGTTCAGTTTCAACGGGGCACGCATGCACCTCAAGACCTTCAAGGAGGTTCCCAATGCGAGCTGATTTCAAGCGACGCCAGCAGCCCTCCACTTCGCTGACAAACCTGCTGCTGGCCCTGGTGACAGCCGTTGGGATGGCAACGGCACCAAGCCTCGTCAGGGCGCTCCAGTTGGTTGAAGCCCGCGACGGCGTCTCCGTTGAGGCCATGGTGTCGATCAAGGAGCCCACGCGCATCCGCATCGATGGCGCGCCCATCACCGATGTGTTCGGCAACATCTATTCGAGCAACTGCGCCAACGGAACCCCACCCCCCAACAACAGCCAGAACAGTCCGGCCATCAACCCCACGGGTGAACTGGTCCTCGAATGCGACAAGGACAAGGGCGAGGTCTACATCCGCCCCGTGGGCAAGTCCAGCAAGCCCATCAACCTGTTCGTCTCCAGCGCCCAGGCGACCTACACCCTGCTGCTGCATCGCTCGGACACCCCCGCAGACACCATCGTCATCCGGGATCCCAGTGCCAGGCTGCTGAAGCTGGACAACGCGAACCCAAGTCCCTCGGGTATGTCATTGGGCACTTCGGCCAACCACATCCGAGCCATGAAGGCCTTGCTAGTGGCGATGGCTTCTGACCGAGTGCCTCCCGAGGTGCGCGTTGAGGAGGTCAACCGCCTCGTCCCCCTGTGGCTCGAAGCGAGATTTTCCCTGATGCGTCGCTATGAAGGGCGAGGCCTGGTCGGCGAGAAATACCTGCTGCAAAACATCAGCCCGACCTTGATGGTGCTGGCCGAGCAGGAATTTGACCGCGAAGGTGCCCAGGTCATGGGCGTGTCCATCGAGAACTACAACCTGCAACCCGGAGAGACCACGAATGTGTTCGTGATCCGGCAGGAGGCCACGCGATGAACACGCCTTTCGACCAAGCAGCCAATGGGAGCGTCACCGGCTTGCTCGACCGCATCAAGGGGGCCGTGGGCAGTGCCCTTCAAAGGCTGTCTCCACGGCAACGCCAGTACGTCACCCTGGCCGCCATCCTGGTATGTGGTGTCGGCCTGCTGTGGCTGATCTTCGCCCTCACCGACACGCGCTCGCCCACCGCAGACGCCAAGAACAACGGCAGCGCGCAGCCTGCCACGGTCACAAACATCGGGGTGATGCCGCCGGGACAGCAGGTCAACCCGGTAGACCAATGGGTGGGCACCGCAGGGCGCAAGTTGGCGCAGTACGAGAACGAGCGCGATGAGCAGACCCGGCTCAACAAGGACCGGCAGGCGTTCGAGGCCCGCACCATGCAGCGCTTCGCCGAGCTGGAGCAAAAACTCACCTCGGCCAGCCAGGCTGCCAGCATGCCCTTGGCACCCAACGCTGCGGCAGCGTTAAACACGCCCGCGCCCCCAACGATGCCACCGGCATCCAGCCTGCCCCTTCCACCACCTCCGGCGTCCACCGCTCTGCCCCATGCAAATCCTCCGGGGCAGAGCATCAACATTCCCCCGCCGCTGCCGCCCGGCACATCGCCCGCAGGTACCATGCCCCTCGGTGATCCGGGCATGGCACCGCAGGACATGCCTCTCAATGCCCCGGTGTTGACGCGCGTTTCTCTGGTGGACCGGGAATCGGCCAAGGCCGCTGCAACAGGCGCCACGGCAAGCACCACAAACAATGCCACGCCCGGATCACCGTCAACGGCCGACACCCGCACCGTTTCGACCTTCCTGCCCGTCAGCTTCACGCGCGGCACCTTACTTGGTGGCCTGGATGCCCCCACGGGCGGGCAGGCCCAGTCCAACCCGCATCCGGTCCTGATCCGGCTCTCGGACAACTCGGTCCTGCCCAACCGCTTTCGGGGGGAATACCGGGACTGCTTCGTGATCGCGGCAGGCTACGGCGACATCAGCTCGGAGCGAGCCTACCTGCGCACCGAGAACCTGTCCTGCGTCCGCCCGGACGGCGCCACGCTGGAAGTCAAGATCCAGGGCAGCGTCTATGGCGAAGACGGCAAGGTGGGCATGCGCGGGCGACTGGTCACCAAACAAGGCCAGATGCTGGCCAACGCCCTTCTGGCAGGCGTGGTCAGTGGCATCGGCCAGGGCCTGTCAACTTCATCGACCACCTACAGCACCTCTGCTCTGGGCACGATCGCCAGCAGCGGTGGCAACAGCAGTGACGCCTACCGCGCAGGCATCGGCACCGGTGTCGGCAAGGCCCTGGACCGGCTGGCGCAGTACTACATCAAGCTCGCCGAAAACACCTTCCCGGTGATTGAAATCGATGCCAGCCGAGAGGTCGATGTGGTGATCACCAAGGGCGTGCGTATCGACGCGCCCATGTCGGCCAACGCCTACACCCGTACCGGCGGCACCCCCTCCCGCACGCTGTCGCGCTCGGCTGAGCCCGCCCCCGAAGACCGCTACCTGAAAGCCGCCAATGATGACAACTATTGACATGCGCCCGCCTCTGCGAGGCAGGCTTCAGGACGTGACGCTGATCTGGGCACTGTTCACGATGCTGGTCAATGGCATCGCCTGGGCGGGCGCTCCGCCATCTGAAGAGGCCCGCCTCCTGGCCGCACTCAGGAAGGCCAACCCCAGCACGCGCTTCACCCAGGTGCTGCCTTCGCCCATTGGCGGACTGTACGAAGTCTGGATGAACGGGAACGTGGCCTATGTGTCGGCCCGCCAGCCGCGCTACTTCGTGTTCGGCCATGTCTTTGACACACAGACCATGACCGACCTCACCGGGCCACGAATGGCCCTGGCGGCCAGGCGGGGCGCGATGGCGCCCGCTGCGCCTACAGCAGCAACTTCAGCACCGGCATCCACGCCAATTGCCTTCGACCAACTGCCTTTCGCTGACGCCATCAAGACCGTGCGCGGCAACGGCCAGAGGCAGATCGCCGTGTTCAGCGACCCGGGCTGCGGCTACTGCAAGCAACTGGAGCCTGAGCTGGCCCGGATCGACAACGTCACGGTCTACACCTTCATGCTGCCCTTTCAGGGTGAGGCCAAGCCCATCGCCCTCTGGTGCGCCCCTGACCGGGCTCAAGCTTGGCAGCGCTACATGGTGCAGGGCGATGCCACCGCGATCAATGCCCCAGGGCGATGCGATCACCCCATGGCCCGCAACCTGGCTTTGGCGCAGCGCATTGGTGTTCAAGCCACGCCCACCCTGATCTGGGCAGATGGCAGCCGCACCGAAGGCTACGTCGATCACCAGGTGATCCAGGCTCGCCTGAAACCGGCCACCTCGGAGGTTCAGCCATGAACGCCCACGGTCACCTCGCCACCCGCGCCCACCTCGTGCGCCTGATCTGGCTTCTGGCTTGCTTGCTGCTGAGCTTGTCGGGCTGCATGAACCTCTCTGGCCTGGGCGGCAGCTCCGACTACGCCTGCAAAGCCCCGGACGGGGTGACTTGCACCTCGGTGTCGGGCACCTATGCCAACGCCGTTCAGGACAACCTGCCCGCCCAGGTGGCCAAGCGCCGCATGGCCGCCAAATCCAATGGCGAGCCAGGTACCAATCCCGCACCCGGGTCGCCACAGCCTCGCCTTGCACCAGCGCGGGCGTCCGCCAAAGCCACTGTCCCGCCCGTGGCGCAGTCCCCCAGCCTGGCGCTGCCCCTGCGCTCATCGGCCCGGATCCTGAGGCTGTGGTTCAAGCCCTGGGAAGACGCCGACCGCGACCTCTACGACCAGGGCTATGTCTATGTCCAGATCGATGCGGGTCAGTGGCTGATCGACCACGCACAGCGCCAGATCCGAGACGCCTATGCGCCCATACGACCTCCGATGGGTGCCCCCGTCAAACCCGCCACGCCAGAACAGAGCACCTCGCCCGGGCGGCCCGCTGGCCAGCAGCGCCAGTCGCCGTACACCCCGGACAACCCAGACACAGGGCCCCTGCTGCCGCCCACCGACAGCCCTGACCCCAGCAACTGAACTGCCCTCAAAGGTTGCGCCATGCCTACCTCCTCAGTCACAGACACCTCAACAGTCACGACAGCAGCCAGCGTCTCCATGGACGCGGCCCGTACCGTGCGCAGGCCCGCACGCCCGGGCCTATTCGAGGCCATGGGCCTGGGCGCGCCACCAGACACACCGGCAGAGCAATTCGCCGCGTGGCTGCCCTACTCCGCCTACCTCGCAGACGAAAAAATCTTCGTCAACCGCGATAGCCTGGGCTTCATGCTGGAGGTCATGCCGCAGTCGGGCGCGGATGAACGCATGGCCGAGGTGCTGATCTCGCTGTACGCAAACTGCCCGACGGGCGCGGGCATCCAGTTCCACCTGTTCGCCTCACCTCACGTGCGCGGTCAGTTGCGCCGCTATGCCAACTTGCGAGTCGAAGACGAGGACCAGGCTGATAAGGCCAAGCATTGGGGGCGACCTGCCCGCAACGACAACCTCTTCCACACCCTGGCTCGCCAACGCGTAGGCCACCTGCTGCGCGGCGCGCAATCCTCGCTGACCTCTGGCTTTCACTACACGATCCGGGACTTCCGCCTGATGCTCAGCGTCACCCTGCCCGGTGACGCTCAGGACATGACCAGGCGCGAAGAGGTGATGGCCCAGCGCGAGTCCATGGCCTCCACGCTGCGTTCGGCCTCCCTGCCCAACCGCGTCTGCGATGCCGCTGACCTGATCAACTGGTGCGCACTGTTCACCAACCCTGACCGCATCTCGCAGACCGACGCGCCAGACCTGCACTACGACGACGGGCGCGAACTGCGCGACCAGATCATCGACTTCGACACCATCCAGGATCCCACCCCCAGCGGCCTGCGCCTGTGGAAGGAGACCGGATCGGACGAACTGGAGGCGCGCTTTTACTCCATCAAGTCCTTCCCTGAGCGCTTCGCCCTTTGGCAAATGGGCTCGCTGATCGGCGACCTGATGCAACCCGCCCTGCAGTACAGCGCGCCCTTCTTGCTGACCATGGGCGTGCACGTGCTCGACCCCAATGCCACCAAGGCCACGGTCACCGCCAACCATGTGCGCGCCACGCAGAACGCCAAAAGCAAGATGGCCGACGTGATGCCGGACGTGGGCAAGAAGCTGCAGGACTGGACGGCCGCCGCGCAGGCCATCGACACCGGTGGCAGCCTGGTCAGCCTGTACCACCAGTTGGCCATCTTCTCGCCACCGCGCAAGGCGGTGGCGGCCCACGAAGCGGCCAACGCCATCTGGCGTGGCCGGGGCTTTCAGCTCAATGCCGACGTGTACATGCACCGCCAGGCGCTGCTGGCCAGCCTGCCCATGACCCTCACGCCACGCTTTCATGGCGATCTGGCCAAGATGCGCCGCGTCTCGCGCAAGACCATGGCCAACGCGATCCACCTGGCTCCCCTAATCGCGGAGTGGCGCGGCACACGCACCCCCGCCCTGGTCTTCGGCGGGCGCCGTGGGCAGTTGATGACCCTCGACATCTTCGACAATGACCTGGGCAACTACAACTTCGCCATCATCGGCGCACCGGGTTCGGGCAAGTCGGTGCTGATGAACGAGATGGCCTGGTCCTACCGGGCCATCGACGCCAAGGTCTGGATGCTGGACCTGGGCCGCTCTTTCGAGAAGCTGTGCCGCAAGGCCAAGGGCACCTACATCGAGTTCCGCCCCGATGTGGACATTTGCCTGAACCCCTTCACCAACATCGTTGACATCCACGAAGACATCGACATGCTGGTGCCGGCCATCTCCAAGATGTGCTCCATGCAGCACACGCTGGAAGAGGTCCAGTACAAGGCCATATCGGCCATGGTGCTCAAGCTCTTCGCCGAGCACGGCAACGACCTGACCATCACGGCCCTGCGCGAGGCCTTCAAGACCGGCAACATCGAAGCCCTGGGCCTGGTTAACGACCAGCGCATCAAGGACCTGGCCGTGATGCTCAACCCCTACACCCGAGGCGGCCAGTACGAGCGCTTCTTCGAGGGGCCCAGCAACGTCGATTTCAGCAACGATTTCATCGTCATCGAAAACGAGGAACTCAAGCGCCGCCCCGACCTGCACGCCGTCGTCAACATCCTGCTGCTGCACCAGATCACTGGCGAGATGTACCTCAGCCGCAACCGGCGCAAGGTGCTGTTCATTGATGAGCTCAAGCAGCAACTGGGCGACATCGGGGCCGATGACCCCGTCAAGGCCGCCGTGATCGAGGAAGCGGCCCGGCGCGCCCGCAAATACGGCGGAGCCTTGGGCACGGCAACCCAGAGCGCCGACGACTTCTATGGCTCGGCCCAGATGGAAGCCGCGTTCAACTGTTCGGACTGGGTGTTCCTGCTGCGCCAGAAGCCCGAATCCATCGAGATGCTGGACCGCAAGGGCAGGCTGACCATGGATGAGCCCAAGAAGCGCTTGTTGAACTCGCTCAGGACCGAGGCGGGCGTGTACTCCGAGCTGTACATCTCCTCCCCGGTGGGCGAAGGGGTGGCGCGCAACATCCTGGATCCGGCCACGCACCTGCTGTTTTCCAACAAGCTGGAGGACAACGCGCCCATCGACGAGCTGCGCGCGCAAGGTCTGAGCATCGATGCAGCCATCACCGAACTGCTGCGGCGCCGGGGGCACACCGTATGAAAGCGATCAGCCTCATCCCTGCCCTGGTGCAGTCGCTGCTCACCCTGATCGTGGTCGCTGCCGCCTTGCTGCTCTATGACCGCACTGTGGTGCGCCCAGCGCTGCGCATCGGCATGGTCGATGTGGCCGAGGTGTACCGGCAAAAGGAAGCCGAGTTCACGCAACTGCTCACCAAGGCCGGCTCGGAAGACGATCGGCAAAACGCCATGCTGATGGCGCGCACCTTCGCCCAACGCCTGCCCATTGCGCTGGAGGAATTGCCCCGCGACTGCGCATGCCTGGTGGTACTCAAAGGCGCTGTGGCCGGGCCCACACCGCACACCGTGGACTTGACCGCTCAGTTGCGCCAGAAAGTGGGGATGCCATGACCTTGCAGATCGTCCGCATCCCGCCGCCCGTGCCCTGGCATGTGCGCAGCTATCGCCAAGCCCGGCAATCCTTTTGCGACCAACTGGCCCACATGCGTCGCCGCTGGTATCTCTACCTTCCGGTGTTCGCCATCTGGGCGCTGGCCTACGTCCGGTTGTTCCTGGATCCCACCCCACGCCTGCCCATTGTCTTCAACTGGACGCCCAGCCTGCCCTACCGTGTCGCCTATCGCGTGAGCTGGAAACAGACTGTTCCGCCCGCCTTGCACCGTGGTGACTACATCCTGTTCGCCTTCGCTGGCGATGCACAGCAGCACTACCCGGGCCTGCGCGGTCAGCCCTTCTTCAAGATGGTCAGGGGCCTGCCCGGTGACACCATCACCGTCCAAGACCGCATGGTGTTGATCAACGGCGAGTCGGTGGGGCATGCCAAGGCTCAGACCTTCGACCACCGTGGGCTCGATCCCATTCAGCCCACGGTGATCCCACCGGGCAGCTACTACGTCCAGGGCAGCAGCCCCGACAGCTTTGACTCGCGCTACCGCAGCAGCGGTCTGGTCCGCGCCGAGCAGGTCATCGGGCTCGTGCGGCCCCTGTTCTGAGGAACATGACATGCAAGCCTGTCCATGCCACCTCCAGCAACACCGCAAGTGCCGCAATGGCCGCAATGACGTGCGCCACTCGGCGCCTCGCTTGATCCTGTGCATCTGGATCGCTGGTTTGGCATCTGCAGCCCACGCTCAGGCCCAGACCACGCCCAAGCGGCCGGCCCAGCAACTGGCCGAAAGTCGCGCCCACATCAGCCCAGTCACTCAAAGCACAAGCACGCCTGCGTCCACGCCAGACGATGTGCCTCTGGAGGACTACCTGGCACTGCTGGCCCAAATCTCGCCTGCCGCGCGCGACGGCGCTCAAGCCTACTTGCGTGCGTTCGCGCAACGCTGCGGGCGGCCCCTCACCGCGCTGGAGTTGCGCATGGCCATTGCCCAGGGCAGCGGTGACCCGGTCCTCATGGGCATGGTCAGCGCCAGCCACCCCAGCCAACTGGCGCAGCGTGACGCCCTGCTGAGCCAACTCGCTCAACGCATCCGTTGCGACGGTCGGGGGCTGCCATGAAGCCCAAGAGCCCACAGTTGATGGTGATGGCCTGCCTGCTGACCATGACATGCGCAGGTGTGAGCTCATGCGCTTGGGGCGTGGACCTGGGCAGCATCGGTCCGACCTACCCGATCAGCGAAGCCAACCTGCTGGAGTTCATTGCGCAACGCCTGCGAGACAAGCAAGCCAGCGGTGAATTGGATCGCCTACAGGCACAAGCCCGTGAACGCGGCATTCTGGCGGTGCGCCAGCCACTGCCTGTGGCCGGTTTGCGCACCACGCAACAGCCGCGCACCTTCTACTTCGACCCTAGCTTCACGCTGGATCGCAACATCCTGGATCCCCAGGGGCACCTGATGTTTGCTGCTGGCTCGCGCCACAACCCGCTGGACGTGGTGTCCCTGTCCAGACACCTGCTGTTCTTCGACGCCCGTGATGCACGGCAGGTGAAGCGCGCACGGGAGTTGATCCAGCGCTACCGAGGCCAGGTCAAGGCGATCCTGACAGCTGGCTCCTACCTGGACCTGATGAAAGCCTGGCGCACGCCGGTTTACTACGACCAGCAAGGCGTGCTGACCCGGCGCCTGGGCATCGCACAGGTGCCCGCTCTGGTCTCGCAGGAAGGCAAGCGCCTGCGCGTGGATGAGTTAGGGGTGACACCATGACCCGATCCACCCCAAAAGCAAGATGGCGTCAATCGTGGGATCACATCGCGGTGATCCTGTTGATTTGCTTGCTGGCCATGACCAGCAAGCACAGCCACGCGGCGGGCATCGCCACCTGCACAGGCAAGTTCCCCAACCCCGTCACCGACATCTGCTGGAGCTGCATCCTGCCCATCAGCCTGGGCAGCATCCCCATCGCCAACTTCGGCGGCCAGGAAGACATTGCCAACCCAGGCAGCCCTGTGTGCAGTTGCGGCGTGAACCCGGTCATCGGTCTGTCTATCGGCTTTTGGGAACCGGCTCGCCATGTCGAAGTCGTGCGCAAGCCGTTCTGCCTGACCTCACTGGGCGGCATCGACCTGAACCCAGGCCTGCCTGCCCCGGAGGCCGCACGCTTCACCCACGCTGAAGGCGACGGAGATGGCGGCAGCTTCTACCAGGCCCATTTCTATGTGAACCCGATGCTCTATTGGCTGGAGGTCGTGACCGACTTTCCCTGCCTGGAAAAGGGCAGCTTCGATCTGGCCTATCTCACCGAGGTCGATCCGCTGTGGAACGACGACGAGTTGACCCTGATCCTCAACCCGGATGCGGTGTTGTTCGCCAACCCCATCGCGATTGCCGCCTGCGCCGCCGATTGCGTGGCCGCCTCACTGGGCTTTGGCATCAAGGAATTGTTCTGGTGCGCAGGATGCCAGGGCGGCATCTACCCGCTGGACGGCCAGGTGCCCTACCACTTGGGCGGTGTTCGCACGGCCGTTCTGCTGGCCCAGCGCCTGACCGCCAAGATGCACCGCGAATTGATCGCCTGGGGGTGGCATGGCACGCCCGGCCTGTGTGGCCCCTACTTCGAGCCCGTCATGGACAAGACGGCCTACAAGACACAACTCACCTACCCCATCCCCAACACCGAAAAGGACGGCGGCAGGTGCTGCCAGCCTTTCGGGCGCAGCACCGTGATCTGGGGGGCCGGCAAGGAATACCCGGTGCGTGGCGAAGACTTCGCCTTCATGTTGTTTCGCAAAAGGAACTGCTGTGTCGGCTTCTGACTTCCATCAAACCTCACGCTGGGGCTTCGGTCTTGGCCTGTCCATGCTGCTTGCACTGAGCGCACAGGCCCAAACCACACCGGTCATCACCGAAGCAGACATGGCTCGGGCCAGGCGCGCGCAACCCACCATCACGGACCAGGACATCGAACGTGCTCGGAAAGCGCACGGCGTGCCCAGCGCCGCAGACTTGGAACGTGTGCCCAACACAGCGGGACCAAGAATTGATGCGCTCCCGCAGCCCCAAGCCAAAGCGCCTGTGGACCTCGAAGCGCTGTCCAAAGCCTACGCCCTGCAGATGAAAACCGCCCAGCCCCCCGGCACCGGGGTGGGCAAGGACATGAGTGGTGGCCCGATCCTGATGGTGTTCATCAGCCTGTCGATGCCCGAGGCCACGCTCAAGAGACTGGTCAGCCAAGCGGCACGTGCCAAGGCATCCCTGCTGATCAGAGGCCTGCTAAATGGCTCCCTGCGCGACACCGTTGCGCGAACACAGGCATTGTTGGCAGGTCAGTCGGTGGCCTTCCAGATCGACCCGCAAGCTTTCGAGCGCTACGCCATCACACAGGTACCCAGTTTTGTGCTGGTGCGTGAGGGCGCTGACGGCACGCCCTGTGGTGATGGTGGTCGAGGCAGTTGTGCGCCGCCCAATGACCATGTCCGCCTAGCCGGAGACGTGAGCCTGGACTACGCCTTGGGCCACATTCAGCACCGCACACCCCGCTTCAGCAAGGATGTCGGCGCCTTCATCCAACGGCTCAAGGGTTAGGGATCGTCATGCTGCGCCGACTCGTCACCTGCTTCACCCTCTGGTGCTTCGTCACGGCGCAGACGATGGCACTGGCTGGGCCACACGAAGAAGGCACCGCCGCCGGTCAAGCGGCCAACCCGGTGATTCGGGGCACGGTCAGCAGGCCCAACGCAACGGCCAATGTGCCGGGATACACCCGCACGCCCGCTGAGGCGGCCTACTACGGCCAACCCAGCTTGTCAGGCCCGGCCAACGCGCGCCTCACCGCCTGCACCAGCACGCCCGATGACCCGGTGTGCCAGGCCCAACGCGGCGCGCTCAACTCGGCCAACACGCCACGCCCTGCCATTTCGCCCTACGACCCCGCAGTCATGGGCGCGCGGGACATCGCCGCAAACCCGTCTCTCGCCCTTGGCAGCCTCTCCTCCTATTACAGCGGCTGCGCCACCGCCGACGTCACCACACCAGCAGGCGCGGTCACCAAACAGTGCCAACGCTACAACGGTGTGGGCAACTACGCCACCCGGCGGGATCTGACGGTGCAAGTCGAACTCGTCCCCAGTTGCACAGCTGGCGACTGGTTTGCGCATGGTCAAGCCAATCGCAACGGTGCCGACTACATGGTGGCCGAGGCCCAGTGCCGCATCCGCACCGACCAGTTGCAACAATTTCGCTTCTATGCGGCAGGTGGCAACGGCGCCTGCATCGGGTGGCAAAACCTCGAACTGCCCAGCACGCCAGCTACGCAACCCGCGTTCGTCACCGACCTCTCACCACACTGGGGTGGCCATTGCTGGCGCCCCTTCAAGGTGGTCATGATGCCTGGATCCGGCTGTTCATCCGGCCAGTGCAACTACAACTTCCAGTTCGGCACGCCGGTCTATGCCTGCCCGACCGGCACCGTGCGCGGCGACCAGTTGCAGGCCTACTGGTCCAGCCGCATCCAATCGGCGGGCCCGGCTGATCGCTGCTTCACGCTCACCATGCCCCGCCCCCGCATGGGCTGTGACAGCGGCCCCTCTGTCGTGGTCAGCCGCACAGAGCCCCGCTGCGCTCAGGATGCGGGCGCGGCCAGCCTGGTCGGCGCTTCTGGCTGGAGCATCCCCTTGTCTTTCCAGCAGCCCACCATGAACCACATCGAAACCGATGTCTGGGATGACAAGAGCGCCCCACTCGAAGCAGGCGGACGCTGCACCGTTACCACAGCCGACAGGTGCGTGGATGGCCCCGCCACCAAGGTGATCGATGGCCGAGCCGTCACCCGCGCTTGCTGGTCCTACGAGCGCACCCTTTCTTGCACATCCGGTGCCCTCACAGACGAATGCGCCCCCTTGCTGAGCCAAGGCTGCACGCTGGGAAGCAGCACATGCAAGCAAACCAACGCTGCCACAGGCATGTGCGAGGTCTACCAGGACAGCTACACCTGCCCGGCCAGCGCCCAACCGATCACGACAGCAACCAACTGCCCATCCAATGTCTTTTGCCTGGGTGACAGTTGCTTCAACACGAGCTACACGAACGACGCGGACTTTGCCCGCTCCATGTCGATGCTGGAAGCCGCCCGAGAAGCCGGTGTGTACCTGGACACCAAGCTGATGCAGGTTTTCAAGGGCGAAGGCAACCACTGCCGAGACCGTCTGTTCAAAGATTGTTGCGACTCGGACAGCGCTGGCGCTGGGATGAGCAACCAGAGCACCTTCGGTGTGGGCTCACGCCTGGTATACGACGTGCTGATGAACTCCGAGAACCGGGAGTTCATATACCAGGGCATGTCCGCACTGCTCACCAGCGGCGGCTTCAGCGGCTCCTTCACCAGTTACGGCGTCACCGTGGCCGTCAACGGCACCGCTCTGCCCGCCGGATCGTCGGTGCTCTATGCAGGCGACAGCATGGTGGTCGCGTTCGATCCCTGGTCGCTGGCCATCGCTGTGGTGATCTACATCGTCATGTCGATGATGTCCTGCAATGAAGAAGAGGGCAAGCTGGCCATGAGAGAAGGCGCGGGGCTGTGCCACGCCACGGGGTCATGGTGCTCATCGTGTCTTCGCGTTCTTGGTGCCTGCGTGTCGTGCCTGGAGCACACCACAGGCAAATGCTGCTTCAACAGCAAACTCGCCCGGATAGTCAATGAGCAGGGGCGCATGCAGATTGGCAAGGGCTGGGGCAGCGGCCAGAACCCCGACTGCTCAGGCTTCACCATCGCTCAGCTGCAAAGCCTGGACTTCGCAGCGATGGACCTCACCGAGTTCTACGCCTCCATCGTGCCCAACAACCCGAACCTGGGTGCCATCCAAAGCGGCAACAGCGCCAAGGTGCCCAACTGCTACTACGGACAGGGGCGTTGCCAATGACACAGCACCTCAGGACACCGATCAAGGTCATTTCCATCACGGCGATGGCGATGGCAGTGAATTGCCAAGCACAAACGCAAACGCCTGAGAGATCGCCCGAAACGTCCGTCGGTCGAATGCCCGTCAAAGACGCCAGAGTGCTGATGGTGATGGCACTGCAAGCGCCAGACGGAAAGGCACACGGCACCTTGACAGGCGAATCTGCCGACGCCATCAGCCAGCGCTTCAAGGCCAACACACCCATCTCCATCGACGTCACCACCGACAAGCGCTACCGCCAGCCTGGTTGCAGCCGCCTGAAGGTGACCTTCTGGCAAGACGGTGTCTGGTTACCTGGTGCCCAGGCCCCTCGCAAACAATCCATCGAGTTCGGGATCAACTACTGCCTCGATGGCTTGCCGCCCAAGTCGCTGCAATGAGGAGATTGACATGCCTCGCCCATCTCGCCCGTCATGGGCGTCTCGCTCAGGTCTTTTCAGACGCCTTGCCAACATCGCCATCCTCGCCTTCGCATGCCTCAACGCAGCGCCCGAGGCAAAAGCGCAAGCCTTGCCAAAGCCGGACGAGCCCATTGCCACCCCTTACTGGTCAGATGCGTGGCGAGGATGGCACTTCTACGAAGATCCCGAACCCGAGCTACCTGACAACCCTGCGTCTCAACCCAAGACGCCCGCCCTCACGCCGCCCACTTCAGCAGCGCCCCCCACACCGGCCACTCGCCCGGCCAGAGCGCCCGAACTGGTCGAATTCGAAAGGCTACAAAAGGCGGTCGAGTCCTACCGCAACATCGCGATCATGCGGCCGACCGAGGCCAATGTGCGCCGCTACATGGAACTGGAAGCCAAGGTTGTGGCCAGAGCGTCCTACTTCGCCGACGTCGCCCAGCGCGTCGCCTGGGCCACACCGGAGCTGGACCCCACCGTACATGGCCGCCCAGTCAACGCCAAGGCGCTGGAGGTGTTCGACCGGGACCAGTTGCTCAGCCGTTCCCAATCCATCGCCTCACTGGGCAAGGACCACGTCCTGTTCTTTTTCTTCCGCAGTGACTGCCCGTACTGCCACGCCTTCGCCCCCACGCTGACGGCTTTCGAGGCGCGCCACGGCATCAAGGTGGTGGCCATCAGCGTGGATGGCGGCCCCATGCCTGGCTTTGCAGATGCCCGAGCCGACAACGGCATCGCCAACACCCTGAAGGTCACCCAAGTGCCAGCGGTATTCCTGGCCCAGCCCTACACCGGGCAGATCACACCCATTGGCTTTGGCGTGCTGTCTGAATCCGAATTGCTGGAGCGCATCACCACGGTGAGCACACCGGCTGCCCAGGCCATGTTGCCCAGCGTGAACAGGCAAGTCGTTCTGCAATAGGAGCAGATCATGATCCAGACACCGCACCTGCCCCTCCCGCACTTCAAGCGCGCTATCGCCGCATTGATGGCCATTCTGCTCATCGCGTCGCCGCTGCCCCTGCATGCAGGAGACCTCAATGCCGAGGTGAACAGCATGTTCAACAACCTGGGAGCCATCGGCAACTACACCGCACCAGGCGCCTTCCGTGGCCAGACCATGAACACCTACACCGGCGGCAGTCTGTTCATGCGCTCCCCCAACAAGGTGTACCAACTCGCCGCCATTCAGTTCCCCAGCGCCAAGGCGGGCTGCGGTGGCATCGATGTGTTCGGCGGATCGTTCTCGCACATCTCGGCCAGCGAGTTCAAGAACATGCTGAAGAACATCACCGCCGCCCTGCCCGGCATCGCCTTTCAACTGGCGCTCGAAGCCGTCTCCCCCCTCCTGGGCGGCTTGAGCAAGTGGGCCAAGGGCCTGGAGACCTGGATCAACAATGCCCGCATCAACTCCTGCGAAACCGCCAAGGCCATCGTCAGCACGGCGGCCGAGGCCACGGGGTACAGCTCGCAGGAGACCTGCGCCGACCTCGCCATCGAGATGGGCATGGAAAGCGACCGTGACGCGGCACGCAGGCGTTGCGCTTCCGACCGGCCCAGCATCCTCGCTTCGGCCCGCACCTCAGGCGATGCCAATGTGCGCAACAAGGCGCCCTTCGTGGGAAACCTGACCTGGAAGGCCCTGAAGTACACCGGGGTCTCCCTGGACGATCAGGAGCGTGAACTGATCATGAGCATGGTGGGCACCGTCATCTACCACCCGGAAGAAGCCGCCCGCGACCCGGAACCCATCGCCGCCACACTTACCTCGATCAGCCAGTTGCTCTATGGGCAAAGTGCTGGCGCTGGCGTGAACGTCACCCAGCACCTGCTCAAGTGCAATGACTACGTGAACTGTGATGCCGTGACCCTCAACACCACCTACACACACACGCCATTCACCGCCAAAGTCGAGGCACTGATGCGCTCCATCGCGGAAAAAATCGCCACCCGGACCGCCATTCCCAACAACTCGGCAGAAGTCGGTTTCGTCAACCAGACCACCGAGCCGGTCTACAAAATGCTGTCGGTGGGCGCGACCATCCCAGGATCGGGCCTGGCGGACAGCCTCATCGCCCAATACCGCGACGTGATCGCAGCGGACTATGCCTATGTGTTCCTGGAGCGCAATCTGCGCGTCGGCTTGGCTGCGCTCGACAAGGACTATCAACTGCAAAAGACACAGCGCGAACAGGCGGTCCAGATTCGTCAACGCGCCCTGGTCATGCTGCAGCAACTCTCTCAAGAGAAGAACCTCCTGTATCAGAAGGTCGGCTCTTACCGAGCTGTCTCCAGCCACCTGGAACAGTTGGAGCGGCAATTGCGATCCAGCATGCCGCAGCACGTGATGGACATGCTTGGGCAGCAGGCTGCTTACATGGCTCGTTGACCTTCACCGACCACAGGGGATGCCATGTGGGAGATCTACGCTTACCAGAACGCGGACAGCCTGTTCGGCGTCTTCAATGCAGCAGCGGCCATCCACGCCTCGGGCGACTACATGTCGGCCGTTGCCGCCGTGGCTTTCTGCGGCTTCGTGGCCGCCCTGATCGCCTACGCCTTTGCCCCTGAGAAGCTGCAAGGCTGGAAGTGGCTGGGCACAGTGCTGCTGGTGTTCTCCATCCTGATCCTGCCCAGGGCCACCGTGGGCATCGTGGACAAGACAGGCGGAGCCCCGGTCAAGGTCGTGGCCAACGTGCCCTTCGGCATGGTCATGCTCGGCAGCATCACCAGCACCATTGGCCACACCCTGACAAGCCTGTTCGAAACCGCCTTCCAGACCATTCCCGGCCCAGGCGCCTTGCCCAGCGAACTTACCTACGAGAAGAACGGCCTGATGTTTGGCAACCGGCTGATCAGGAGCACCAGCAAGGTGACGTTTCAGGATCCGAACTTCCGTACTGACTTGATCAACTTCATTCACAACTGCACGATGTATGACCTCATCGACGGAACGATTGGTCCTGCCGTGTTCTCGACATCCGCAGACGTCTGGCCCCTCATGGCCACGCCCAATCCTGCGCGCTTCAGCACGGTCACCAGCGCTGCGGGCATCGATGTGGACACCTGCCCCAACATCTACACAAACCTCAATGGCCGACTGCCAGCGCAGATCAACCAGATTCAGGGTCGCCTGGCCTTCGAGTTGAACCCCACCCTGCCTGGTGCCGCAGCCGCAGCCGTCATCGCCAACCAGATTCAGCAGGCGTACATCAAGAACAACATCGCCGATGCGGCCACCACCGCTGCCGACCTGATCCGCCAAAGTGCCATGCTCAATGCGATCAACGACACCAGCACCATCGTCGGACAGAAGGTCAACGACCCAGCGGCCATGGTGCTGGCCGTTGGCCGAGCACAAGCCGTCGCTCAGCAGAACGCCGCGTGGATCAACAACGGCAAGGTGGCCGAGCAAGCCCTGCCCGTGTTCCGCAACGTCATTGAAGCGCTCACCTACGCAATGTTCCCCTTGATGGTGCTGCTCTTGCCGCTGACCAGCGGGCGCGACACGATGCTGGCCTTCAAAGGCTACGCCGCCATCCTGATCTGGATCCAACTGTGGCCCCCGCTGTACGCGGTGTTGAACTACATGGCGTCCATCTACGCGGCCTACGATCTGGCTGCGGCTTCAGACATCGGCTCGGGCACCAAGGCCCTGTCTTTGCGAACCGCCTCGACGATCTATTCGGGCGCCATCTCAGGTGAGGCTGTTGTGGGCTACCTTGCAATCAGCATTCCTGTCATTGCCTGGGCGGCTTTGAAGAAGATGGAGGGTGTCGGGACCGCCCTGGTGGGTGGCTTGTCCGGCCTGCAAAGCATGCTGACCGGCAGCACAGCGTCTGCTGCCACCGGCAACATGAACATGGGCAATGTCACCATGGACCAGGCACAACTGGCACCTAACCGAACCTCGGCGTTCATGAGCAGTTGGCAAAGCGACTTGAGTGGTAACACCTTTTCGTCGAACAGCCTGACTGGGAGAACTGCCGTCAGCCTGTTGCGCAACCAGGGGTTTGCTTCGCGGGTGGTATCCATGCGGGTGTCTGAACAGGATGTGTCTGATGCGAGCAGGCAGGTCACTGCGGCACGCAGCGAAGCCTTGGCTGCCAGTTCGGATCGCTCCGCAGCCCTCTCCGAAGCATTCACGCGAGGACTGAGCAGCCTTCGCTCTGGCCGCAGCAGCAGCGGATCCACGTCCAGCAGCTTCGAGCAATTTGGAGAAACACTCAATCGCCTGGACCAGATCTCCAAGGGCATCGCCGACAGCACAGGGCTTTCACAGTCTCAGGTAGCGCGCATCGCATTTGGTGCGTCTGGACATGTGGGCGTTGACGGGCGCTTCGCTGGCGCAAAAGCCAATGCCAGCGCTGACAAGAGCTACCTGTCGGGCCTATCCGCCGATGAACGCAAGGTGCTGAGCAGTTTGACCAGCGAGCAAATAGCCGACTTCAAGCAATTCGGTGACCGAGTCTCCCGAGATTCGAGCTTCATCAACACCATCAGCAGCGACTCCCGAGAGGCCCGTGACATGGCGTCCAGGCTGACGAACACGGCCACGCGATCTGAACGTGCGGAGGCAAGCCTTGCTGAACGCACCGCTCTGTCAGAGCGCCTAACTTCCGCGTATGAAAAGGGCGAAACCATCTCCATCGACATTGCGCAGGATCCGCACAACCTGGAGATGTTCACTCGCTATGCAGAGCAATACGGGAGCGACAGCAAAGCGGCCCAGGCCTTGATGGCCTCAGAACTGGCCAGGCAGTCACTCAAGCCCAATCGGGTGTTCTCCGATGGCACGGCATTGCCATCTTCGTTTGAAGACGTTCAAGTTCAACACCGACAAGAAAAGGCCGACACAGCCTTGAATCCGGCGCTCGATGATCGCCATCGAAGCAATGATCGACAGGTGTCTCGCTTCGGCAAGTCTGCGCGTGCAGGCCAACCAGCCCCCGCCCCTGAGCCATCACCGGCAAGACAAGAGGTTCAGACCCGAGGTGCCGAGATACGCGCAAGTTCAAAGGCAGATCAAACCGGTTTCGATGCAAAAGCGGAGATCGTCGAGACCAATGATGGGGCGCTGGCATCGAAGAAGTCATTGCTTAGGCAGTCTGGCAAGCAGGTTATTGAGGACGCCGGAGCGGCGGTGGACAACGCGACGGGCATCGTGAAAGACCTTCTGAAAAAATAATCAGACTGGGTCATCGTGCGTGCCGCTCATGTTCGGATTCAAGTCGCTTTCAGGTGGCTTCATGAAAGGCGGATGCCCTTTGTCACGCCAGTAGTTCGCGGCCAAATCCTCTGACGTTACCCCCATCCCGTGGATCGGATCGACATCCCGCTTCGAAGTTCGCGCTCTGCCGCCAATGCTAGTCAGCGCCCCGCCGATGGCCGTGCCAAAAAGCATCCCAATGCCGATCATCACCACTCGTGTGCCCCACCCGTCCAATGCGGCTGAGAACAAGCCCACCAGACCACCTAAGGTAGGTCTGCATAAACCACCAAGCCATGTGCTTGGCGCAGACATGATGGCCTGAGACCATTGAACCCATGAAGCAGAGCAGCCTTGGATTGGGAACCTCGACGAAGCGCACGCGCCGTCGCGAGTTCCTCGACGAGATGGACCGGGTGGTGCCTTGGTCCGCCCTGGTGGCAGAGATCGCGCCATTCATGCCTGAAGGCAAACGCGGGCGCCCGCCGTTCCCGGTGGAGTCGCTGCTGCGAATTCACTTCATGCAGCAGTGGTTCACGCTGAGCGACCCGGCCATGGAAGAAGCGCTGCACGACATGCCGCTGTTCCGCGACTTCGCCGGTCTGGGCGGCTGGGATGACCGGCTGCCTGACGAGAGCACGATCTTGCGCTTCCGTCATGTTCTCGAGAAGAACAAGCTGGCCGAGCGCATCTTGGCCACCGTCAACTTGCTGCTGGGCGCCAAGGGCCTGATGCTGCGCAGCGGCACGGTGGTCGATGCCACGCTCATCTCGGCGCCGAGCTCGACCAAGAACGCCAGCGGTGAGCGCGACCCGGAGATGCACCAAAGCAAGAAGGGACAGCAATGGTTCTTCGGCATGAAGGCGCACATCGGCGTGGACGCTGATTCCGGCCTGGTGCACACCGTGCGCGGCACGGCCGGACACGTCAACGATGTGGTCGAGGCCAACAGCTTGCTGCATGGGCAAGAAACAGATGTCTTCGCCGACGCCGGCTACCAGGGGGCGCACAAGCGGCCCGACGCCAAAGCGGATGTGCAGTGGCATGTGGCCATGCGACCGGGCTTGCGCAAGTTGCTGGACAAGGCCGACCCCATGGATGCGCTGACCGATCAGGTCGAGCGCATCAAGGCCAGCATCCGCGCCAAAGTGGAGCACCCGTTCCGCGTCATCAAGCGCCAGTTCGGGCACGTGAAGGTGCGCTATCGCGGCCTGGCCAAGAACACGGCGCAGTTGCAAACCCTGTTTGCGCTGGCCAATCTGTGGATGGTGCGCAAACGTTTGACGGGGAGCCTGGCATGAGTGCGCCCAGTGCATGGGAAATGGGCGCGAAACGCGCCCACAACACCTGCCAGAGGTGCGCTCAGCCGCCATTGCGGTCATGTCAGCACACCCAATCATGGTCAGCACTCATTTGTGCAGACCTTCCCTAAAGCAATGAGGCTGAAGAAGATTGGTTTTCGCATTTGAGCACCTCGTACTTACCAACCTATAGCCGCTTAGGCATTGCTGCAACCCTTTCGACTCCTGCGTATATCCGTCAACAACACCAACTATTCCATTTCAAATCGGCTACTCAGTCCAGTGAGCAGATCGACAAACAAGAACTCACTCCGGCGTGAGCCTGGCCCGGCTCTGCTCGGCATACTCAGACCAGCAGGTGATTCAACGAAATAGAGTCAGTGATCATGGAATAGGGCTCTCAAGTAGTCAGCGAGCCTAGCGTGATGTTCGCAGAGACTCTAGTGATCCGGAACGTTGGAGTCGAAACACGGCCCCCTGTGGAGACGTGGCAAGAAACTCAATTTTTACAGGGCCGGATCAATAGGGTCGACGGCGCTCGGCCCGTCCAGCGTTTGAAGGCCCGCCGGAAATTGGCCGGATCGTTGTAGCCCAGCGTGTAAGCGATCTCCTGCACGCTCAGCTTGCCTGCTTGCAGGTATTGCATAGCCAGATGCTCGCGCACCTCATCCAAGATCTGCTGAAAGGATGTGCCTTCAGCCACCAGGCGGCGGTGTAGGGTGCGCGGGGTGAGATGGAACTGGCGGGCCACCACCTGAAGGGAAGGAAAGCCATGTTGGCGCGTCAGCAGGTTACGGCGCACCTGGATGCTCAAGGCCGCGTTCACATCGCGCTTGTCCAACTCTTCACGGCACAGGCGTGCAGCATCATCGAAGCTGGCCGGGTCAGCCGAGCTCAGCGGCAAGTCCATGGCTGCATCCGGCAACACCAGACCGCACCAGTCTTGGCTGTAACGCACCTCGCAACCAAACATGTCCCGGGCCAGATCTTCATACGCAGGCTCGACCTGTTTGAAGCACACACGTCGCACCTGACAAGTGCCCAAGGTGATCTGGTCAATCAGGTTCTTGATGGTCAACAAGATGGCTTCGCTGACCACGAGATCCAGCCCGTCGAGTGGGCGGGCCACAGGAAAGCCCACCCATACCTCGTCACCCTGAACCCGCTGCGTGACCGTCACCAGTGTGGTACGCAGCGGCAAGAAGCTCTCCAGCAGCGACACAACCTGACGCAAGGTGCTGCTGCTCAAGGCCGCGTAACCCAGCCTGCCGTGAGTGTTGATGCGCAGGCGCTCCCCCACGAGCAGGCCAAGAGCGGGCTCCTTTGCGGCGCCCAAGGCCGCATGCATCAACTTCAGAAAGGGCACGAAGCCCAAGCCCCGGTGGCCGTCGGCCAAGTCCGCCATTTGCAGATCGGCTGCCGCAAGCACCTCGGGCACATTCACCCCCATGCCAGACAGCATGTCGGCGATAAGGCGCACGTAGTGGAGGGGCAGTGCTGCGTTGTGCACGGTTTGATTTTTTGAAAAGCGCCAATTGTCAATAAATGACCTTTTTGTGTCAAGACAACCTACCCTTGATCTACCCCAGGATTCATAGGATACAAATACTTAGCGCCATCAAACTAACAGTACGCCAATGTTTTCGTTTTTCAAGAAGTCCGGCCCCAACCAGGCCAGCATCAATGGGGTGCCCATCATGGTCAATCCCAAGGAGACCTTGCTCCAGGCAGCGTTGCGCGAAGGCATTGATTTCCCGAACAGCTGCCGCGTGGGTGGCTGCGCAGCCTGTAAATGCAAGCTGGTCGACGGCAAGGTCAAGGAGCTGACTCAGACCGCCTACATCTTGTCGGACGAAGATTTGGACGCCGGCATGATCCTGGCCTGCCAGTCGGTGCCACAAACCAATGTCACCATCGAAGTAGACATGGCCGCCCAGCAAGCCCGCCGCACCGTAAGTGGCCGGGTGGTGGCCTGCACCGCACTCACCCACGACATCGTCAGCCTGCGCATCCAACTGGACGACTCGCTGCCTTACAAAGCTGGCCAGTACGCACAATTGTCGGTTGACAGCCTGCCCGGGGTTGATCGCAGCTACTCGTTTGCCACCGCCTCGCAGCCCAATTCCCAGGTCAGTTTCCTGGTACGCAAGGTGCCCAATGGCGTGTTCTCCAGCCATGTGCATAAACATGATCTGGTTGGACAGCGCGCCAGCGTGAAGGGCCCCATGGGCGATTTCTGGCTGCGCCCCTCTGACGCCCCCTTACTGATGGTGGCCGGCGGCAGCGGCCTGGCCCCCGTTCTGGCCATCTTGGAAGACGCTCTGGCCCAAGGCGTCAAACGCCCCGTCACCATCTTGTTTGGTGCCCGCCAGCAAGCTGACTTGTACGCTCAAGACACGCTGGAAGCCCTTCGCACCCAATGGCCTGCGGCCTTCCGCTTTGTGCCCGTGCTGTCGGCCGAACCCGATGGCAGCAGTTGGGCAGGTGCGCTCGGCAACGTTGACAGCGCCCTGGCCGAGCACCTGCCCTACGGTGCCCATGCCTACCTGTGCGGCCCACCCGTCATGGTCGATGCCGTCAGCGCAGTATTGCGCGACCGCGGCATCGCCAAAGAACAAATCCGCGCCGACCGTTTCACGACCTTGCACGACTCTACAGGAGCACAGTGATGATGAACATTCTGCACTACCTCAAGTATTTCCTATTCCATATCATCGGCCTGCTGGCTCTGACGATGGTCACCCTAGGTGGCGCTTACACCACCTACGGTCTGATCACCATCTTGGTTTTCTACATGGTGGGCGACGCTGTCTGTGGCGACGACACCACCACACCCACCTTCAAGTATCCCGGCATCTTGACTGCGCAGCTGTGGATGGCTTTGCCCTTGCTGTTAATGATCATCTTCGCATCGCTTTGGAGTGTGAGCTCCGGCGACGTGCTGGGCTATGGCGCCTGGGTGCAGCAGCTCACGGGCTTCGATGCCCTGGCAGCCCGCGAAAGCACCTTCTGGGGCCACCACATCTCGACCATCCTGCTCTCCGGCCTGATGATCGGCATGGTTGGCACCATCACCGCCCACGAACTGACTCACCGCACCTGGGATCCGATCTCGATGTTTGTCGGTCGCTGGTTGTTGGCTTTCAGCTTTGACACCATTTTCTCGATCGAGCACGTCTACGGCCATCACCGTTATGTGTCCACCACTGAAGACCCAGCCACCGCACCTCGCGGCCGCAATGTGTACTTCCACGTCCTGGCCTCGACCATCAAGGGCAACATCAGCGCGTGGAACATCGAGAAAAAGCGCCTCAAGCGCGATGGCCACGGCGCCATCTCCTTGCGTAACGGCGTGATCCGTGGTCACCTGATGAGTTTGCTGTTGGTAGCGGTGGCATATGCCATGGGCGGCTGGCCTGTGGCTGGCTTCTTCATTGCCAGTGCGCTGTGGGGCAAATCGCTGCTGGAGATCGTTAACTACATGGAACACTACGGCATGGTTCGCGACCCCAAGCTCCCGGTTCAGCCTCGTCACTCTTGGAACACCAACAAGCGCATCAGTTCATGGTCGATGTTCAACCTGACCCGCCACTCGCATCACCATGCCCAAGGCGAAGTGCCTTATCAAGACCTCAAGCCCTTCCCTGAAGCGCCCATGATGATCGGTGGCTACCTGACCACCATCCTGGTGGCCATGGTTCCGCCTCTGTGGTTCAAACTGATGGACCCCAAGGTCAAGGAGTGGGATCTGAAGTACGCCAGCCCCGAAGAGTTGAAGCTGTCTGAGGCCGCCAACAAGCGGGCTGGCTGGGGGCTCAAGGCTTCTGCTTGAGCCATGGCGTTGTAAAAATAGGGCTACGGTGGCAGACCTGTGATTGATGCTAGACCTGCATTCATGGCTTCTTCAAGTCGCTGTTTTCCATCCCCTGCTTGAATTGCTGCGTTTCGTGCGCCGCCCGGTGCCAGCATAGTAACCGCCCTGCCGCTCAAGGCGTACGCTCATGGCTTTCCATTGCGCCTGACAGACGCACCCGTGCATCGGGTACCAGCTTGAAAGAGGTACCTTCGAGGTTTTGCACATCGGTGGCCGACCTCGTGTGCGATCGTGTAGGGCTTGGGCAAAATCCTCCAGGCGCATGCTCAGCGTCGCCCTGTGTCGGTCTTGCAAATTCACCGCCACGCCCGTGAATATGGGCAGAGCCTGGCAACAGGGATGGCCAAAACTCTGGGTTTTTCCCCGGTGGATGCCATGATCGGCTTGCGCGACCCGCTGGCAATGCTGGTACTACGTGTGCCGTGGGCAGAGGTAGAGAGGTCGCTGGCTCCGCTATTCGCCCGCAAGGCGAGCATGGCAGCATGCCGACATGTTCGGCCCGACGCCGCGGACGTTGCCGACGGGCTCAGCGCGGCTCGTCGCGCGCGCCTGCCCCTTCGCCTGATGGTGGAGCCGCTATTCCAGGCGGCGCCATGCCTTCTGATGGATGACACGGGCGTGCTAACCGAGGAGACGGTGGTGCGCACGTTCTCGATCCTGAAGGCGACAGACCTTCTCAGCCACTCGCGATCAGTGTTGGGAGCTTATATTTCAGGCCGCTGAGGCCGTGTCCTGCATCTCATAGGTCTGGACCAAGCGCTTGCGTTGCGCCGGCAAAAAGTTGATGCGCGAGGCATCGCCACCGGTGGCTTTAACCACTCGCTTGTCCATCACGGCAAACCACAGCGGCGGCACGTAAGCGACCAGGAACATGCCCGTGTAGCCCAGCGGCAGGAAGGTCGGAATGTCGTGGAAGCTGCGCAGCGACTGGTAGCTGCGCGTCGGGTTGGCGTGGTGGTCGGAGTGGCGCTGCAGCTGGAAGGTCAGGATGTTGGACAGCACGTGGTTGCTGTTCCACGAGTGGTGCGGCTGGCAGTGTTCGTAGCGGCCATCGGGCTTCTTCTGGCGCAGCAGGCCGTAGTGCTCGATGTAGTTGGCCGAGGTCAGCATGAAGGCGCCCAGGAAGGCCAGCACCATCAGCAGCACCAGGGCCTGCGTGCCCAGCCAGGCGGTCATGCCGCCCCAGACGATGGCGGTGCCGATCCAGCCCTGCACGATCTCGTTGTCCAGGCTCCAGGCCGACTTGCCCTGGCGCTCCAGGCGCTCGACCTCCAGGTCCCAGCCGCGGAAGTAGGCGCCGGGCATCTCGCGGAACATGAAGCGGTAGATCGTCTCGCCCATCTTGGACGAAGCCGGGTCTTCCGGCGTGGCCACGTGGCGGTGGTGGCCGCGGTTGTGCTCGATGCAAAAGTGCGTGTAGGCGCCCAGCGAGAGGTTGAACAGCGCGGCCTTGCGGGGCAGCCATTCCTTCTTGTGGCCCAGCTCGTGGCTCATGTTCATCACCAGGCCCAGCATGAAGCCGTTGATGATGACGGTGGTGACCACGCCATACCAGGGCACCGCGTGCGTGCTCAGGAACCACACGTTGAACAGCGTGGTGGCCCAGCCCACGGGGATGGCCAGGTAGATCATCCAGCGGTAGAAGGCGCGGCGCTCGAGGTCGGGCACGGCGGCTTCAGGCGGGTTGCTGGTGTCGTCGCCGATCAGCCAGTCCAGGATGGGCACCAGCACGAACAGCACCAAAAAGGGCAGGACGTACCAGGCGGCGTGGTCCTGGCCCATCAGGTGGGCCACCGGGCCCGTGGCCACGATGGCGGGGATCAGGGCTGGCAGCAGCCAGAGGGGCTTCTTCGGGTCCCGGTAGGACGCGGCCAGCGGGTCGGGCAGCACGGCGCTCATGTTGTTGTCTCCTCGGTGTGAGTCGGTGAAATGGAGTGATGCGATCTTGCGAGCGCAGGCCGAAATGGGGTACCGTCTGCGCTGGCAACTTATCGTCATTTTGTGACACTCACCGTGAGCACCCGAACCCCTCCCACGCAGGCGGCCGACTGGCTGGCGCCCGCGCTGCACCCCATCTACGCCCGGCTGATCTGCGCCGAGATGCGCCGCCGTGGCTTCGACGAGGCGCAGATCCTGTCCGGCACGCGGCTGAACTGGGCGTCACTGCACGAGGGCAACCGCTACCTGAGCTTCGACGAGGTGACCCGGCTGATCCGGCGCGCGGTGGCGCTCACGCAGGAGCCCTGGCTGGGCATCACCGTGGGCTGGGGCACGCAGCTGTCGGCGCACGGGCCGGTGGGGGTGGCGGCCATGTCGTGCGACAACGTGGGGCAGGCGCTGGCCCTGATCCAGCGCCACGCCGGCTTGCGTCAGAGCCTGATCTCGCTGGAGGTCGACCAGCAGGGCGACGAGGTCACCCTGTGGATGCGCGAGCACCTGCAGGCCCCGGATGTGCGCGAGTACATCATGGGCCACCTGATGGGCGCGGGCCTGCGCCTGCTCGACACGCTCACGGGGCTGGACATGACCCGCGTGGCCCGTGTGGAGTTCGCCTTCCCGGAGCCGCCGTGGGCCGATGCCTACCGCCGCTGGTGGCCTTCGGTGCGCTTTGGCATGGAGCGCTCGGCCATGGTGTTGCCGCTGTCGCTCCTGAGCCACCCGGGCCTGGCCCCTGACCCGCAGACCCACCGCATGGCCTTGCGCGAGTGCGAGCGCCTGTGGTCACAGCAGAACGACCCGCGTGACCGCCTGGGGCCCGTGGGCGACCGCATCTTGAGGCTCTTGCTGGCCTGCGAGGGCGGCTACCCGACCCTGAGCGAGTTGGCCGAGCGCGAGCACGTCTCCAGCCGCACCCTGATCCGCAAACTGGGCGACGAGGGCCTGACCTACCAGCAGCTGCTCGACCGCGTGCGCGAAGACCTGGCCTGCTGGTGGCTGCTGCACTCGGACATGAGCGTCGAAGCCATCGCCGACCGGCTGGGCTATCAGGACACGTCCAATTTCAGCCGCACCTTCCGGCGCTGGGTGGGCATGCCGCCGAGCGACTTCCGGCGATCAGCGGGTGCTCAGACCTTGAACACCGCCACCGACTGAACGAGCTCGGCAGCCTGGTGCTGCAGGCTCTCGGAGGCCGAGGCCGACTCTTCAACCAGGGCCGCGTTCTGCTGCGTGCCGTGGTCCATTTGCTGGATGGCCTGGCCGACCACCGACTCCCCGGCTTGCTGCTCGGCGCTGGCCGTGCTGATCTCGGCCACGATGGTGTTGACCCGCCCGATGGCATCCACGATCTGGACCATGGTGTCACCGGCCTGGTTCACCAGCGTGCTGCCTCGCTCGACGCGCTCGGCGCTGGCCGTGATGAGGTGCTTGATCTCGCGGGCGGCGCCAGCGCTGCGCTGCGCCAGCGAGCGCACCTCGGCCGCCACCACGGCGAAGCCTCGGCCTTGCTCACCTGCGCGGGCCGCTTCCACCGCCGCGTTCAGGGCCAGGATGTTGGTCTGGAAGGCGATGCCGTCGATCACCGAGATGATGTCGGAGATCTTGCGCGAGGCCTCGTTGATGCCCTGCATGGTCTCGACCACCTCGCGCACGACCCCACCGCCCTGTTCGGCGACCTGAGCGGCCGCCTGGGCCATGGCGGTGGCCTGCAATGCGTTCTCTGCGTTGCGCTGCACCGTGTGCCCCAGGTCCGACATGGTGGAGGCGGTTTGCTGCAGCGAGCCGGCTTGTTGCTCGGTGCGTTGCGACAGGTCCTGGCTGCCTTGCGAAATCTGGGCGCTGGCCGTGGCCACGGCTTCGGCGTTGCCGCGCACCCGCGTGACCACCTGGGTCAAGCTGGCCTGCATGTCGGAAAGCGCCGCCAGCAGGGGCGTGAACTCGTCGCGCTGATCTTCGTGGATGGTGGTGCTGAGGTTGCCATCGCGCACGCGCTCGGCCACCTCCCGTGAGCGATCCACCCGCATCTTCAGGGTGCGCCCGATCCACCAGGACAGCGTCACCATGGCGCCGCCGATGAACAGGAACACGCCCAACAGCACCATCAAGGTCTGCTGGATGCTCGATTGGATGTGCGCGATGTCGCGCTCGGCGCTGTCGCGCTGGTAGCTCACGGTCTCCGCCAGTTCTTTGAGCAGCGCGTTGCGAGCCGGGATGGTGTGGTCGACCAGGTAAGCAAAGGCCTCGTCCTTGCGGCCCTCGGCGATGAGCTTGACGTTGGCCTCCCCTTGGACCCAGAAAGCCTGCACCGCTGGCGGGATGGCCTCAAAGCGTTCCTTGCCGGCGCTGGTGAACAGTTGCTGCTCATAGGTCTTGAGCAGCTGCTCGATCAGCTGGCGTTTGGTTTGCACGTCCTGCAAGGCCGCGTCGCGTTCAGCGGGCGTGCGCGCCAGCATGGCGTGGCGCAGTTGCAGCGAGGCGCGGGTGACGTTGAGCTCGACCTGGGCGATCTCCGAGAGTTGCGGGATGCGGTGCTTGGCCGTTTGATCGCTGACGGTGGAGACGTCCTGCAGCCGCCAGACCGTGAACAGGGCGGCCCCGATCAGGCCGGCGCAAACCAGCACCGAAGCCAGGGCGATGCGGGCGGCAAGCCCGCGCGCACCGAAAAATGACATGTCGAGCTCCTTTCAGCATTCGTCGTTGTTGCCGGCGCAGAACCAGAGAACTGAAGACATCGTTCGGAGATTCGGTCGCAAATTGATACATCCAGCGCATTCAAACCTGCGAATCTGAAAAAACTGCCCGGGGAATTGGGTGCAGGCGAGGGGCGCCGGCTTCTTACAATCGCCCCATGCCTTTTGTTCACCTCCGCGCCCACACCGAGTTCTCCGTCGTCGACGGCACCGTCCGCATAGACGACCTGGTCAAGCTTGCAGCCAAGGTTCGAGGTCGGGCACGGCGGCCTCGGGCGGGTTGCTGGTGTCGTCGCCGATCAGCCATTCCAGGATGGGCACCAGCACGAACAGCACCAAAAAGGGCAGGACGTACCAGGCGGCGTGGTCCTGGCCCATCAGCTGGGCCACCGGGCCCGTGGCCACGATGGCGGGGATCAGGGCTGGCAGCAGCCACAGGGGCTTCTTCGGGTCCCGGTAGGACGTGGCCATCGGGTCGGGCAGCACAGCGCTCTACACATCCACCGCCGCGAACTGGGTCTCTACATCGCCACCATCGCACCCAATCTCGCCCAGGCTGCGCTGCTCGCCATCCTCGTGCTGGTGCCGATGACCTTCCCTTCCGGTACCTGATCCCCACCCGAAGCCATGCCATCGGGCTGCGCGAAGCCATGTCTATCTCTCCACTTTATTACTTCGTCGAGATGGGCTACGGCATCCTGCTTCAGGGCGCGGGATGGGACATCCTGTGGGTTTGGCGCTGCTGCTTGGCATGGCGATCTTCGGGTTGGGCGTGTGGCGATTCAAGCGTCAGTTTTGATTCGTAAACCAGTCATGTCTCGACCGTGGGTCACGCGCTGCCTCCCAAGTCTGCAGTCCCCACGGGAAACAGGAAGCGCCCAATGCACGCCAGCTTATTGTCCAGGCGCAACTGCACCGAGACCGTTGTGATACGTCGTCCCGCCCGCACAATGTGGGGCACCGCGCAAATCGTGCCGGCGAAAGCCGGTCGCAAGTAATCGAAGGTAAGCGTCGAGCAAGCAGGTAACTCGACCCGCGCCAGGGATCGTGCAAGATGGGTAGCCGCGACCACTTCTCCAAAGCTGGCAAGTACACCACCATGGAAGGTCCGGATCAGGGGATTGCCGACATGATTTTCGCAAAAGTCCATGAGGTAGCGTGTCTCGCCCTCAACGACCTCCTCCCGCATACCCAGAAACCGATGGAAGGGCACCGCCGGCACGAGGACCATTGCTGCCTCTGCACAATCTGTCATTGATTTAACCACCCTCGTCATGCCGCACTCCTGTCCGTCGTATCGAAAGCCGGTCCTAACGTATCGATGGCAAAGGATCCCGTCACCGTGGCAAGCGGCATCTCGTCACCCGCCGCATAAGCCCGGCCGGAGACAAAGGCCACGCTGTCTGTCCAGCCGATGCATTCGACCACCGCGCGCAGGCCGCTGCCCGCCGGAATGGCACGAAGGTAATCGACGCGCAGGTCAATGGTGGCGATAGGCCTGAGCGAGCGTAGCGCGGAGAAAATCGCCAGTCCACACGTCGTGTCAAGCAGGGTCACGAGTGTGCCCCGATGCAACGCTCCAAGGCCGTCGGCCAGAGCCTCAGAAAACGGCATCACCATCTCCGCCTTGGCGTCGGCCACCGCCACCACGTCGACGCCGAGGGCGTTGAACAGTGGATGCTGACTGCCGAAAAAAGCTTTTGCCATGGCAGCTTGGTCCAGTTGCGGCTTCATATGCGACATGCCTGCTCCTCAATTTGCACTGTAAATGTGTTCACTCAATAGATCAGAGCAGCGTCGATATAGCGACGCTCCGCCGCCCGTACGGCTTGCAGGGCATCTGCGAGCAATTTCGTAGGGAAGCATTCACTCTCGGAGCCTGCTTTCAGCGCCAGCGCCAGCGATGTCCAGCATGCGGCACAGTCTGTCATAAGCTGCGGCAGTTGCAGATCGCTGATGCGTGGATCAGCCGATGCGGCTTCGTTCAGAAATTCTGCGTACATTTTGCGAAAACCGCCGCCGCCCGTGCCGCGCCGTTCGATGATTTGATAAGCAAAACGCGTCGTCCAGCGCCAGTCGCCCTCGCGTTCCCAGCGACCAAGATCGGCCAGCCAGGTATCGAGCGCGGCCACGCCGGCATAAGGTCCGCCCTCCAGCAGTAAACGTGCGTTGTGGCGTATGGCTTCAGCCACCCGCTCGACCGAAAGCCGCGCATGAATGGCGGGAGGCGCGAACAAGTTGCCAGCATGAAAAAAAGGAGGCAGTTCCGCGAAGCGGGCACGGGCCAGATCGGAACGTGCCACCGGGATGGGCGCGGGGCGCTCGGTATCGGTCACCAGAATGCAGCCGTCCGCCGGTTGGCGCTGCCAGGCAACGATGGCGTGGCCGGGAAAATGCGTCCGGCTGGTAAAGTACGGCAAGTGAAAAATATCGGTCAGGAGCAGGGCTGGGCGCCCCTGGTCGAGCAAGCCATCCAGCGCCTGCGCGCCCTCCTCGACGGAGCTGTAAC
Organism: Aquabacterium sp. CECT 9606; assembly: GCF_918741295.1. GTDB lineage: Bacteria > Pseudomonadota > Gammaproteobacteria > Burkholderiales > Burkholderiaceae_C > Aquabacterium. Next base: position 1,203,566 of record NZ_CAKKNB010000001.1, on the reverse strand, counting down.
TTGTCCAGGCGAACGGTACGTCCAGCGCCTGGAATACCCGCTCCTCATATCCCAGCGAGCGCACATGGACCAGAAAAGGTACCGGGGCATCAGGCAGCGTCAGGTATGTGATGCCCAGCCCCGAGCCCAGCCCAAAACACATGGCCTCGGTCAGCGTCGTGCCATGGAACTCAAGCAAGTCCCGGATGGCCGAACTCCCGCAATGGCGGCCGGACCGATGGGGAATGTCGGGGGCCTGTGCCATATCTGCTGTGTGTAATGTCACTATCGACTTACCCTTCTTAAAGAATGATGAATGAACTTGGGCTCATATCGCTCCGTCGCAATTTGCGTTGCCGTAACCATTGGCCCATCCCATTACCCAAAAACGTTTCAGGTCAGGCTGGTGACCTCAGAACTTGCTTGAGTCAAGCCTGCACCAGAACCCGTTCACCTAACTGTACCCGAGGCCTTCACCAAACCGATCATACGAGCCTTTCTGGACAGGCCCCAGATCCATTTCACTGGATCGCCCCTGCCCAGCTAACACCTATGACTCTCACATTGAAGGCCAATAGGAGGTGTCATGAGCAAACTACGTTACACCCCAAAATTCAATCTTGAAGCGGTCAAGCAGGTCACAGAGTCTGCTGCGGCAGGTTACTGGTGGGCACTTCGCGTAACCCAATTTCCCAAAGCGCAGGAGGCCCATTCGCCCCAGGCCTTGAGATTGTTCGGCCCGGCGGCCTCATTGCGGTACCCGCTCTGGCCGCCCGCCGCAGCGCAGGCTGACCCTGGCACGCTGCAAAACGCCCGCCTGGGCACCATGCGCGCGCATCTTGCCCCTCATGTCGGCGCGCCTTGCGCCACCAACCACACCAATGTTTTGGCGTTGTAGGCCACGCACTTGAGCGTGATCGCCAGCTCGTTTCTGGCCAGCGTCATGGCCCGAACCACTTTGCCACCCAGCTGCTCCAGCCCGGCAAACACATGTTCGACGCGGGACCTTGTCTTGTTGATGCTGCGGTTGCGCGCGCCCAGCCGCTGTCGGGCTTTCTGGCCTGGCTTGGCTCGCCGGGCGATACCGTCGCCCAACTGGTGTCGGGCCAGCAATTCACGGTTGGCCTGCGCGTCATAACCCCGGTCTGCCAACACGCGTCCTCGGGTGTTGCCCGCGTCTAGCACCTCCCCCAGCGATTGACCATCGTCCACATTGGCTGGCGTCACCACGATGCGGCGAATCAGCTTCCAGCGTGCGTCCACGTTGCTGTGCACCTTGTAGCCATAAAAGCTCTTGCCATGCTTCTTGGTCCAGCGCGCATCTCGGTCGGTGTGCTGCAACCGCTTCGTGCTCCAACCCTCAGGTGCCTGGCCTTCGTTGAGCGCCTGGCGCTCTTCGCTGAGGGCCTGCGTGATGGGCGCTTGCACGATACTGGCATCCACAATCTGCCCGCCACGCGGGAGGTAGTCCTGCTGCTGCAACTGCTGGCTCACCGCAGCGAAGATGACCCGTCCACCCAGACCGCCCTTGGCCAGGCGTTGCTTGAAGCTCCACAGCGTGCGCGCATCGGGAATGTGGAGCTGGCCGTCGACGCGGCAAAACCGCTGAAAGCTCATGCGGTCGAGCATCTGGTGCTCGCACTCCTCATCGCTGAGGTTGTACAGCGCCTGCAGGAACTCCATTCGCACCATGACCTCGCTGGCGTAGGGCGGTCGACCGCCCTTGCTGCGCTCTGCACGTGGGCACGCCGTCTCAACCGATTGGGCCACTGCACTGAAGTCGATCAGTCCATCCATCGCCGCCAGGTTGGCAACGTAGCTGCCCAACTTGGCTTGCCGATGTGCCTGCACAAACAAGTCGGTGTCGGGCGGGTCTTGAAAGAAGACCGATGGCTTGATGCGCGGTGTGACCATGATCAGCATCTTGCCGCGTCAGCTAGCGCGGCGCCAGTGGGTTTCAAGAAGTGCCCTGGTAAGTCACCAAGACCAATTCCCCTAGAAGAATAAGGAGATTGCCTACCTTCTGATAGATAGATAAACTTAGCAACCTGTCCACAACACAAAAGACACTCCATTCGACTTTTCCAACCTGAAGAAATACCTCGCCTTGCTGCTGGCGCTCCAGCAGCCATGAAAGGCTTCCAAGAAATGGACAAGGCAGCACTGGCAGAGGGCGCCATCTCAAAGAAACACAAAGAGTTGATCGCAATCGCTGTGGCACTTACCACGCAGTGCGGCTACTGTCTGGAGGTTCATCGCAAGGCAGCAGTTGCTGCTGGTGCCAACGAGCAAGAACTGGCTCAGGCAACCTTCGTGGCCGTAGCACTACGTGCTGGCGCTGCTCTCACCCATGGCACGCATCTGATAACCGACCCTGCGTGAATTCACAAACCCATGAACCCATGAACCCATAAATCATGAAAATCTACGACTTTGAAGGCTTTCCCAACCCCGCCCGTGTGCGCATTGCCCTTGCCGAAAAAGGCGCCACTGACAAGATGCAATTTGTGCATGTCGACGTTTTGAAGGGCGAGCACCGCCTGCCCGGCTTTTTGGCGATGAATCCCAACGCTACCGTGCCTGTGCTGGAATTGGGCGACGGCACCACCATCAGCGAATGCACGGCCATTACTGAGTACATCGACCATGCATTCGACGGCATTTCGCTGACTGGCACGACCGCCAAGGACCGCGCGGTGATCCACATGATGCAGTGCCGCGCCGAACAGGGCGTGATGGACGCCGTGGGTACCTACTTCCACCATGCCACACCCGGCCTTGGTGCGCTGGAGCTGTACCAGAACAAAGAATGGGGTTTGAAGCAGCGTGAGCGTGCCATCGCCGGCATGCGCTATTTCGACAGCGTGCTGGCAACGCAGCCCTTTGCAGCCGGCCAGCACTTCTCAGTCGCCGATATCACTTTGTTCGTGGGCCTGAATTTTGCTGACTTCGCCAAGATCGAGTTGCCTGCGGACTTGCCTCATCTGAAGGCGTGGCGCGCTCGTATGGCCCAGCGCCCCAGCATGGGTGGCTGATTCGAACAGTCTCAACTGCCTTCACCTGACCACCCAAACGGAGTACCGATGGACCTCATCAACGCCCAGTTCGACCAACGGGTGCTACTGCATGGTGCCGACCTGCCCTGGGTGGACTCCCCTGTGGCAGGTGTACAGCGCAGAATGCTCGACCGCATAGGCGGTGAGGTTGCCCGAGCAACCTCCATCGTGCGCTACGCACCCGGCAGCCATTTCAGCCCGCACACCCACCACGGTGGTGAAGAGTTCCTGGTGCTTGACGGGGTCTTCCAGGACGAGCGCGGCGACTACCCTGCCGGCAGCTATATCCGCAACCCGCCCACCACACGACACACGCCAGGCTCCGAGACCGGTTGCGTGATCTTCGTGAAGCTGTGGCAGTTCGACCCGGCGGACCGCACCCCGGAGGTGATCGACACCAACAAGATCGGCCGTGTGGACGACGCCACCCGCCCCGGCGTGGCGGTGACGCCCTTGTTCGAGGACGAGCGCGAAACTGTGAGCCTGGAGACCTGGCTACCCGGCACACGGCTTGACGCCGTGATGCCTGACGGCGCGGAACTGCTGGTGCTGTCCGGCGGCTTCACAGAGGGCGCAGACGAACTGCGAGCCTGGTCTTGGTTGCGCGTCCCTCGAGGGGGGCGACTCACCGCCATCGCTGGGGCGCAAGGCACCACCGTCTGGGTCAAAACGCGCCACCTGAGCTTGGTGCAAGTCCCACCTTCGGCTTGACTAGCACTTGGCAAAGCGATATCGCAAAAATATGTACGGTTGAGACAACGGTACCATGGCTAACAAACGTACCGAACTGCAAACCCTGGCGCAGGCCATCGTCCAGCGATCGGGCTTGCGCGAACTGAGTTTTCGCCAACTCGCCGAACAGACGGGCGTCAAGTCGTCTAGCGTGCACTACTACTTTCCGGAAAAGCACGACCTCACCGCCGTGCTGATCACCAGCTACAGCGAGGCCTTCGCGCAGCGCTTGACAGCCATTGCCAACAAGCCTACAGCCTTAAAACGCAAGCTGTCAGCCTTTATTGACCTATTTGAAGAAGCTGCTCAGGACGACAAGCTGTGCCTGTGCGGCATGTTGGCCGCCGAGTTGTCCTCACTCGACGAGCACTGCCGCAGCCTCTTGAGCGGCTTCTTCAAACAGGCAGAAGCTTGGTTGGCCCAGATCCTGAAGCAACATAAGGGCGAACTGCTTAACCCCCTGCCCCCAAGCCGGTTGGCCGCCGTGATGATGTCCGGGCTGGAAGGCGCCTTGTTGCTGGACCGCGTGAACAGCGCTGGAGACCACTTGCATGCACAACGCCAACTGATCAACTCGTTTGCGGCCGGCACGGCAGTCTGAGACGGCACCACTTTCCGCGACAGGCTCACGCAGCAGCCCGGCTCGCCCACAAACGCCCGCCGGGACTGTCGACCATCCCGCAGCCCCCCATATCCCTTCGGCAAACGGACTGCGCGCCAAGACCGGGAGTGGCTTATTGCGCTTGAAGATGGCCAAGTTTTTCCCCTGACGCCAGAGATCCTTCGTAAGCAATGGGATGGACGCCCCCACCCGATGACGGCAGAGTGGCGCGTGTCGGCCACTTGAAACGGAAGGAGCGTCCACCATGCAGACACGACAATTGGCATCGACCTGGCCAAGAACGTATTCCAGGTCCACGGAGCGAACGAGCGCGGCAAGGCGGTGTTGCGCAAGCAGTTAAGGCGAGACCAGGTTGCCGCCTTCTTCGCGAACATGACGCCGTGCCTGATCGGCATGGAGGCTTGCGGCAGCGCTCACCACTGGGCTCGCAAGCTGCAGGAGCTTGAGCACACCGTGCGGCTCATGGCGCCTCAGTTTGTGAAGCCCTGTGCCTCTCCCAGCTTTCGGTACTTGGTCGAAATCGTCTGAAGCTTCTCGACAAAGGTGTGGGTAGGCGCGTAGCACGGCACGTCAACAGCTCGGTTGTCTGCCACTAATACGCCGCGTGCGCTTGCTGTATCCCACGCCCAGGACGAGATTGTCACCGGTCTGTTGGGTGCGGTGTCATCAAAGCCGAGCTCCAGCAAGATCCCGTCTTTGACACCTGCCAATGGGGCCGTGCGCGCTGCATAGGACAGGCGAATGCCACCGCTGCGCATCTTCTCGTCGTCGAAATCTTCATCACGCGCGACTTGAAAAATGCCCGGGATTCTGATTTTAGTGGCCAGCCAGTCATAGAAAGCCCGACGGGACGAGACATGAGCGACCTTGTTGTGATGGCGGCCGGTCTTGACCTCCAGCTCTTTGGGAGGCGCGATCCGGATGTCGATGTCCTCCGAGAATCGGTGGATGACACCGAAGCCCTTGGACAAGGATGTGCCGCCCTTGAGTTCGAAGTTGAACCCCTAAGTTCGCAGCCCCAAAAGGCAATGCATGATCCAGTAGTCCTTCCCGACCAATGTCGGATCAAGGCTTCGTTCGTCAGCGACCACGGCAAGCAGGTCGCCGAAGTCCTTGCGGTGATGCAGAAATTCAGGCACTCAGCCAACCTTTGGCTCGCTTGCGGGTCGCCACAGAGCCAAACGTCGAGAGCGCGCGTTTGAGCTTGTCGAGGTCAAACGAAGACAGCTTGCTCTGCGCTTGCCGCAAGACAGCATCGCGATCTTCAGCCAACTGCTCAAGGTTGTTGAGCAGATCGACAAACAAAAACTCCGGCGTGAGCTTTTTGGGGAAACGTGGTTTCACCCGGAAATCGAACTGCCGATTGCCCAGCTTGAACACACCATGCCGCTTGTGGTTGTAGACCAGTGTGCGGTTGTATAGCTGCGTGGTACCCAGGCCCACAGCGTTGTATGCCGAAGGCGAGAACACGAGGAAGTCACTGTCGCGAAGAAAGCTGCCAACCACCTCGGCATCCTCAGGCGGTACAGGACCGAAGCTGGACACCCTCGGCACGTAGTACATGCCCTGCGCCAATTTCTTCACAAGCCCCTCGGCGACCAACTCACGCACGTGACGGTCCACCGCATTGCTCATCTCTGCCAGATCCTCTCGCCGGTACACGCGCCCGGGGCGCAATAAGGCAGCCAGCCGTTCGGCGGCACCGCTTACCAGCATCCTCGATGGAGCAGAAACGCTTTCCACGATTGATTTCTCATTGAAATTTCATGCAATCTTAGGAGGAAATGGCGATCTTTGCAAGGCACCCAGCGTCGCCGGCCACGCTGTGTGCGGCGAGGCGGCTACCGCGAGGGGAAATCGCTGTCGACATCCAGATGACCAGCGCTTCCCGACGAGATAATGCAGCCACCAGTTGGGAGCAGATGAGCACGTCGTCAAGCACAGACCATTTGGGTAGCTAAGTGGGTAGCTAGACGCAAAAATCAGCAAAACTCAGACAAAAACATCAATAAATTCAACGCGCTAGAAAACTCATGAAACTCTCCACCTGGAACGTCAACTCCCTGACCGTGCGCCTGCCGCAATTGCTGGACTGGCTGGCCGCCAACCCGGTGGACGCCATCGTGCTGCAGGAAACCAAACAGACCGATGACAAGTTCCCTTTGGCGGAGCTGGCGGCCGCGGGCTACCAGGCGCATTGCTTCGGCCAGAAGACCTACAACGGCGTGGCCCTGCTGACACGAGACAGCGTCGACAGCAGCACCGTGCTCAAGAACATCCCCGGCTTCGACGACGACCAAGCCCGCGTGATCGTGGGCACCGTGGCGCATGCCACCCTGGGGTCAATCCGGGTGGTGGGTGGCTACTTCCCCAACGGCCAGGCGCCCGACAGCGACAAGTTCGTCTACAAGATGGGCTGGCTGGAAGCACTGAATCAGTTCATCAAGCAAGAGCTGCTCATGCACCCAAACTTGGTCCTGATGGGCGACTTCAACATCGCGCCCACCGACGCCGACGTGCACGACCCGGTCCTGTGGGCAGGCCAGATCCACTGCACCCCACAAGAGCGCGAGCATTTTCAAAGGCTGGTGGGATTGGGTCTGCACGACGCGTTCAGGTTGTTCGAGCAGCCGCCCAAGCCCTGGAGCTGGTGGGACTACCGCAACCTGGCTTTCCGCAAGAATCAAGGCCTGCGCATCGACCACATCCTGGTCAGCGACGCGCTGAAGCCGCATGTCACCGCCTGCATGATCGACAAGGTGCCGCGCAAAAACGAACGCCCCAGCGACCACGCGCCGGTGATCGTCACGCTGGGCTGATCAGCTTTCCAGAAAGCGCCGGAAAGGTGCCGGCAAGCCAATCGAAGCCAGCTTGGCCAAAGGCACCCAGCGGCCCGCGATGTCGGTGTCGGCGCCGCTGCCGTGGGGCATCAAGGCCTCGTTCAAACCAGTGAGGCTGACCGAGCGCATGGGGTGCAAGCGCCAATCCAGGTGGGTCAGCACGTGGTTGACCACCGGTTGCGCTTCGGGCTCGGGCAAGCCCAGCGCCGCTGCCGCGGCCAGCAGATCGGCTTCGCTGTCGAACAGGGGCAAGGTCCACAAACTGGCCCACACGCCCGTACCAGGGCGCTGCACCAGCCACACGGCATCGCCCTGCTCCACCCACAGGCACCAGCTTTCGCGCTTGCTGCGCTTGAGCTTGCGCGTCTTGACCGGGTAGGTCTCAGGCGCCCCCAAGACACGCGCCTGGCACAGGTCAACCCAGGGGCACATCAGGCAAGAAGGCTTGCGCTGCGTGCACACCGTGGCGCCCAAGTCCATCAAACCTTGCGTGTACGAAGGCATGTCACGGCCCCGGCGCGGCAAGACCAATACCGCCGCTTGCCAAAGCGCCTTCTCGTTCGCCGAGAGAGCCAGGTCCTGCCCCCAAGCCATGACCCGCGTCAACACGCGCTTCACATTGCCATCCAGGATGGTGGCGCGCTCGTCAAAGCAGAAGGACGCGATGGCCGCCGCCGTCGATCGGCCAATGCCCGGCAAAGTCTCCAGCAATTCAGCCGTGGCGGGGAATTGCCCACCATGCTCGACCATCACCGCCTGAGCGCACTTGTGCAGGTTGCGGGCACGGGTGTAATAACCCAGCCCAGCCCACAAGGTCAGCACGTCGTCAAGCGGCGCTGCGGCCAGCGAAGCCACATCCGGAAAACGCGCCAGAAACCGGTCAAAGTACACCAGCACGGTGCTGACCTGGGTCTGCTGCAGCATGATCTCGGACAGCCAGACGCGGTAGGGATCTCGCACGCCTTGCCACGGCAAATGGTGCCGCCCTTCCTGGCGCTGCCAGGCCACAAGGCGGTCCGCCAAGTCAGGATTGAGCGCCTGGGCCCGTTGCTGCAACTCGTGTGAAGAATCGACCATCAACAAGGCGGCTTGGGTAGCCTGCCGCCTCATGCCCCTTGCGATACCTCGTCAGCGCCCGACAGGTTCAGGGAAATGGGCTCGATGTGCGCGGCTTTCAGATACTCGGACACGGACGCATGGCCCTCTGGGCCACCCAGCACCACCTCGGCTTGCGCCTGGGCCACCAACTCTTCGATCAGCGTGTTCAAACGCGTCTGCAGTTGCAGCACCCGCTCGTCTTGCGCCTGGACTTCCTGCAGGCGGGTGTCCAGTTCATTGGACGCCGACTGGATGCGGTCCAGCGATTCATAGCGGCGCTTGAAGTTGCGGCGGCGCTCACGCAGTTGGCTGTCCACTTGGGCGGAAGCCGTCTTGTTCCAGAGCTCGATATCGTTGCTGACGGTCTCGAACACCACCCGCAAACGCGAGATCAACATGCGGCGGAACTGCTCCTGGAACCCCGGCTGGGCCAGGCGGAAGGCCTGACTCAAGCCCAGGTACTGCACGTAATTGCGCTCGATCAGCGTCAGGTCGTCCGTGTACTTGCGCACATCCAACTGCTGCTCGGCCAGCAAGCTGAAGCCAAACTCGGCATTGAGCTTGGCGAACGAAGCCACCAACATTGAATGGGTTTCGTCATTGCGCTGCTGGGCCTGCTCGATCAGCAAGCGCAAGCGCCCGCATAAATCCACAAATGCTTTTTTGGCGCCCAGGGGCAGCCAAGAACCACCCAGCACCTGCCCCAACACATCCACTTCTTGGCGCAAACGGTCGGACGACAAATCATGCAAAGCCGCCTTCAGCATGCGCGAATGCACGCTGCGCATGGCCGACAAGCGGGCCGTGCATTGCTCAAACTCGGTGGCTTCGGCCTGCACGCGCTGCAACATCAACTGGACCTTGCCAGTGCTCTTGCCACGCAAGCCGCGCAACTCGAGCAATTGCTCGGCATGCTGGCGGCGCAGCTCGCCAAACCGGCGGCCCAACTGCGATTGAAACTGACGCGCACCCTCGATGGCCGAATCGGCCAGCATCTGGCGCCGCTTGGGCAAAAGGCCTTCCGACAAGGCGGTTTCGAAGGACTCCAGGCGGCTGGCACTCAGGCCGGCGGCATCGCCACCCAGGCGAGCGGCCAGCGCTTGCCGGGCCGAAATCGGGAACACGTGTTCTGGCGGGATTTCAAGCGTCTGCGCCACGCTCTCGCATTGGCGGTGGATCACGTCCTCCACCTGCTGAGGCGTGCTCAGCGGGTCTGACAAGGAGTCGATCTTGTTCAAAGCGACAAAGCGGGCCAGCGCAGGGCCACACAGGTGGTCTCGCCAGATGCTCAAATCGGATTTGGTGACGCCCGTGTCGGCGCCCAGGATGAACACCGTGGCATGCGCTTGGGGCAGCAGGCCCAGCGTCAGTTCAGGTTCCGTGCCGATGGCGTTCAGGCCAGGAGTGTCCAGCACCACCAGCCCGCGTTTGAGCAAGGGGTGCGGCAGATTGATGCGGGCGTGGCGCCACACCGGCACCTCGACCTTGTCACCCTCTTGCAAAGGAGGGTTGTCTTCAACACGCTCGTCGTCCCAGAAGCCCAGCAACTTGGCTTCTTCCTTGGTCACCAAGCGGGTTCGCACGACCTCGCCCAAAGCCTGGGCCATGCCATCGGGGTTGCTCAGGTCAAGTGCGATGTGGGTCCAGGCCTGGGGTTGCAGCCGAAACTCGGCCAGGGAAGCCGCCTGCAGCCGGGTATCGATCGGCAGCAGGGACAGGCCCACCGGATCTTCCGCGTCGTAGCCCAATTCCACCGGGCACATGGTGGTGCGGCCGGCCGAAGCGGGCATCATGCGCCGCCCCTTGTCCGAGAAGAAGATCGCGTTGATCAGCTCGGATTTGCCGCGCGAAAACTCGGCCACGAAGGCCACCATGAGCTTTTCGCCAGACAAGCGATGGCGCATGGCCTCGAACCATTCAGCCGACGCTTCGTTGAGCAAGTCCTGCTCGCGCGCAAAGCGCGCCAGGTCAGCAAGCTTGGCATCGGTGGCAACGCGCCACTGTCCCAGGGCGTCCAGGTTACTGGCGAAGGTAGGCATCATGGGAGCTCATCCTAGCGTAAGGCGCCAATGTAAAGACGTGAAAAGGCCGCCTGTAACCACGCCTTACTATTTTTTCTGGCAAACCGGGCAAAAGAACGTCGAACGCTGACCTTGCAGCATTCGACGAACAGCAGTCGCGCAGTTCCGGCAAGGCTCGCCTTCACGGCCATACACCCGCGTGCTGAGCTGAAAGTGCCCCAGGCTGCCATGAGCGTCCTTGAAATCGCGCAGGCTGGAGCCGCCCATGGCCAGTGCCTGGTGCAGCACCTCTTGCACCGCCAGCACCAGCCGATCACAACGGGCGCGGCTGAGGCGGCCAGCGGCCAGTTGCGGGTCAATGCCGGCCATGAACAAGGCCTCGCAAGCGTAGATGTTGCCCGCGCCCACCACGATGTCGCCCGCCAGCAAAGCCTGTTTGATGGAAACCTTGCGGCCTTTCAGGCGCTGGTGCAGGTAGGCCCCCGTCATGGCTTCGTCAAACGGCTCCAGCCCCAAGCCGGCCAGCAGGCGCGCGGGCAGGCCCGATGCCATGGAGGCGCCCCACACCACCGCACCAAAACGCCTTGGATCGGTCAGCCTCAGCAAACCTGCGGTGGTGTCCAACTCGAAATGGTCATGCGGGCCCGCGGGCCCTAATGACTTCGCAAAGCTCAAGGCGCCCGACATGCCCAAGTGCACCAGCAAGCCTTCGGGCGGGCTTTCAGCGGAAACGCCAGCCGGGCTCAAGGGCACCCACAAATATTTACCCCGGCGCAACACGGCACCGACCGTGGCGCCCTCCAATCGGCCAGGATCACAACCCAGGGGCCAACGCAGAGGTTTGCCCATGCGCAGCGACAAAACCTGGGCACCCAGAATTCGGGACGCAAAACTCTGGCGGGTGACTTCAACCTCGGGCAATTCAGGCATGGACCGCATTATCGATGCCGTATCAATAGAATGGCCACAACCACGGAGAGTCCATGCCTGCACTGACCGCCACCCCGCTTCCCCATTCTTTGAAAACCCTCAGCCGGGCTTTGGCCCTGACAGGGCTGTTGCTGGGTGGTCCTGCCTTGGGCTGGGCGGCCGGCGCTGCAGCGCCCGCGGAGGCCGAATCCACGCCGGCATTTCAGAACTCGCGCATGGACAGCGCCTTGTTCTACCAAACACTGGTGAGCGAGGTCCAGGCCCGCAGCGGCAACGTCGGAACTGCCTACCAGATCTACCTCGAGCTGGCCCGCAAGCACCGCAACCCCGAGCTGTTCAAACGCGCGGTTGAAATCGCCCTGCAGGCCCGAGCGGGGGAAGAAGCCCTGACGGCGGCCAAGGCGTGGCGTCAGGCCTCGCCGCAATCCAAAGAGGCCGCCGAATTCAACGTGCAGATTTTGTTGGCGCTGGGCCGCAGCAAGGACTTGGTCGATCCGCTCAAATCGCTCATCCAACTCAGCCCCACGCCGCAGCAACCAGCGATGATCGCCTCGCTGCCCCGCTCGCTGGCCCGATTGTCTGACCGACAAGCCGCCGCCCAGGTCATTGACGAAGTCACCCAGCCATGGCGCACGCGACAGCCCGCGCTGGCCGAAGCCTGGGTGGCCAGCGGTGAAGGCTGGCTGGCCGCCAAGGACACCAACAAAGCCATGGACGCGGCCAAGAAGGCCAAGGCGCTGCAGCCTCAAAGCCTGGGCGCCGGCTTGCTGGCCATCAACCTGATGGAGGAGGCCCCCGGCGCCGAAGACCTGATCCGCCAACAACTTGAACGCAGCGATGCCCCCCCACTGCTGCGCCTGGCCTACGCACGCAAGCTCGCTGGCTTGCAGCGCATGAGCGAGGCGGCCGAGCAACTGGACGCCGTGGTCAAGGCACAGCCTGACCAGATCAGCGCCTGGCTGACCCTGGCCGCGGTGCGCCTGGAACTGCACCAGCCCGACCAGGCCGAAGTGGCCCTGCAGCATTTCCTGGCCCTGAAAAAGCCCGCATCCGGCAAATCAGCCGGTGGCGACACCAAAACTGGCGCGCTTGACCCGGTGCAGTTGGCCGTGGATGCCGACACCAGCGAAGAGCAGGCCTACACCCTGTTGGCCCAGGTCGAAGAGCAACGCGGCAACTGGCAAGCCGCGCTTGAATGGCTGCAACGGGTGGAAAAATCCGACACCAGCCTGCTCATCCAGAGTCAGCGCGCCAAGCTCATGGCCAAGCAAGGCAAATTGGCAGAGGGCCGCGCCTTGATCCGGGCCATGCCTGAGAGTGAACCACGCGACGCCTTGGCCAAGTTGCAAGCTGAAACGCAACTGCTGCGCGACCTCAATGAATGGGATGCCGCCTACGCCGTGATGGCCGAGGCCAACCAGCGCTTCCCCGACGACGCCGATTTGCTCTATGAGCAGGCCATGCTGGCCGAGCACCAGCACAAGTACGACGAGATGGAAAAACTGTTGCGGCGGGCCATTGAGCTCAAGCCCGACAACGCCAACGCGTACAACGCCCTGGGCTACAGCCTGGCCGACCGCAATCTGCGCCTGGACGAAGCCCGCGCCTTGATCCGCAAGGCGCTGGACCTGCGCCCTGGCGACCCCTTCATCACCGACAGCCTCGGTTGGCTCGAGTTCCGCAGCGGCCGGATCAATGAAGCACTGGCCCTGCTGCGCCAGGCCTACAAGGCCCGCCCCGACCCCGAAATCGCCGCCCACTTGGGCGAGGTGATGTGGTCGCAAGGCGAGCGCGACGAAGCCATCAAGGTCTGGCGCAAGGCCCAGGCACGCGATGCCAAGAACGAGTCCTTGCTCGACACCATCAAGCGCCTGCAAGTCCAGCTGTGAGCTTCAAGCATGCCTCGATTGCCACTGTGCTGGTGGCTTGCCTGAGCGCTTGCTCGCAGTTCCCTGGGCGGCCGCCCGGCACAGTGCCACAGACCACGGCTGCGGGCCAATTGGCCCTGCAAGGCCAACTCAGCGTCAAGCTGCAGGCCTTCCAAGGCCTGGAGGCCAAAGGCGTGAGCATGGGCTTCTTCTTCAACGGCGGACCACAAGGTGGACAGTTGGACCTGATGACCCCCATGGGCAGCCAGGTGGCTCGCGTGCACTGGACCGACACAGAGGCCTGGTTGCAAACCGACCAGGGCAACCGCCACTTCAGCACCCTGGGCGAGCTCAGCCAGGAAGTGCTTGGGGAACCCCTGCCTTTGGCCGCCTTGATGCACTGGGTGCAAGGCCAGCCCGCGCCCGACCTGCCAGCCCCCATCAACACCCAGCCCAACTCGTTCGAGCAAAGCGGCTGGCAAATCGACACCACCGACATCGGCATCGGACGCCTCATCGCGCAGCGCCCCGCCAATGCAGCACTGCGCGGCGTCACCGTCCGCATCAGGCTCGACCGCTGACACCGCCATGGCCAGCCTTCACAACCTGCCCGCACCCGCCAAACTCAACCTGTTCCTGCATGTCACGGGCCGGCGTGATGACGGCTACCACCTGCTGCAGTCAGTGTTCGTTCTGATCGATTGGGCCGACACCCTGCACATCGACACCCGGGACGATGGCCAATTGCACCGCCACGACCTGGGCCCTGCCCTGCCAGCCGATGACCTTTGCCTGCGCGCGGCAAAGCTGCTGCAGCAGGAAAGCGCCACTTCGCAGGGCGCCGACATCCAGATCGACAAGCAGGTGCCCTGGGGTGCCGGCATGGGCGGGGGCAGCTCCGACGCGGCCACGGTTTTGCTGGCACTGAACCAACTTTGGGGCCTGCACTGGAGCCGTGACCGCCTGGCCGAGCTGGCCCTTCGGCTTGGCGCCGACGTGCCATTTTTCATCCACGGCCACAATGCCTGGGTGGAAGGCATTGGCGAGCAAATCATGCCGATCGCCCTGCCGCCTGAGTTGATGGCCACGCGCCTGGCGGTCCTGAAACCCCCTGTCGCCGTGCCGACACAGGCCATTTTTACCAGCCCCCATCTTTCTCGCAACACGGAAGCTGCTACAATTTCGCTCTTTCTTGCAGCGCCCAAGTGCTTTGGCCGCAACGACTTGCAAGCTCCCGCAGAGCACCACAGCAGTCAGATCAGCCAGGCACTTGAGATCATGCGGAAACGCTTCGGCAACAGTCGCATGACCGGTTCCGGCAGCGCGGTGTTCTCCTGGTTGGGGGCGCCCGCGGCAAACCAGTCATTCACACCCGCTGATGTGTCTCTCAATGATCCCACTTGGGCCGGACGCCTCTGCCGCGTTCTGGGTCGTCACCCGCTGTTTGATGTTTTGACCTGATTTTTTCCAGTGTCATGCACAAACAGCGAAAAAGAACCCAAGAACTTGCGGTAGTCGCAAAAAACCGGCTATAATGTGAGGCTTCTCGCATGAGAGAACAAGCTACCGGTTTCGGTGATCAGCGCTGAAAAGCAAAGGCACCGGATCCTGTGTAGGGGAGTCGCCAAGTTGGTTAAGGCATCGGATTTTGATTCCGACATGCGAAGGTTCGAATCCTTCTTCCCCTGCCAAAGTTCTTCAAGTACGTTCCAAAGAACGCACGCACATTGCCCATCACCTCCGCCTGCGGTTGAAGTTCGGCCGCACCGATCCAGGGCAAGGCGCATGGGCAAGATGCAATTCACCGCCATCTGCCGCCGCCCATGCTATCCGACACCGTACTGTTCACTGGCAACTCCAATCCGGCGCTTGCCCAAGAAATCGCTTCGCACCTGGGTGCTGAGCTTGGCAAGGCCGCCGTTGGCAGCTTCTCGGATGGCGAAACCACGGTCGAGATCCAGCAAAACGTGCGCGGTCGTGAAGTTTTCGTGGTGCAGTCCACTTGCGCGCCCACCAATGACCACCTGATGGAGTTGTGCATCATGGTCGACGCGCTCAAGCGCGCCTCGGCCCAGCGCATCACCGCCGTCATCCCTTACTACGGCTATGCCCGCCAGGACCGCCGCCCGCGCTCCACCCGCGTGGCCATCTCGGCACGTGTCGTCGCCAACATGCTCGAAGCCGTGGGCGTCAACCGCCTGCTGACCATGGACCTGCACGCCGACCAGATCCAGGGCTTCTTCAACATCCCGGTCGACAACATCTACGCATCGCCCGTGTTGCTGTCCGACCTGCAATCCAAGGGTTACGACGACTTGGTGGTGGTCTCGCCCGACGTCGGCGGCGTGGTCCGCGCCCGTGCGCTGGCCAAGCAACTCGGTTGCGACCTGGCCATCATTGACAAGCGCCGCCCCAAGGCCAATGTCTCGGAAGTGATGCACGTCATCGGTGAAATCGATGGCCGCAACTGCGTGATCATGGACGACATGATCGACACCGCCGGCACCCTGGTCAAGGCGGCTGAAGTGCTGAAAGAGCGTGGCGCCAAAAACGTTTATGCGTATTGCACGCACCCCGTGTTCTCTGGCCAGGCCATCGAACGCATCAAGAATTCGCAACTCGACGAAGTCGTCATCGCCAACACCATTCCCTTGAATGATGCCGGCAAGGAGTGCAAGAAGATCCGCCAACTGTCGGCCGCCTTCCTGTTCGCCGAAACGATTCGTCGCATCTCCGATGGTGACTCGGTCACCTCCCTCTTCTCGGAGCAGAACAACAACTTCTGATCCGATTTTCCTGACCGCTGAGGGCGCGAGCCCGAAGGTGGTCTTTTCCCAAGCGCCTGGTCGCGGGCGCTTTATCCATATTGGAGTTATCCATGAAATTCACCGCTTTTGAGCGTAGTCTGCAGGGGACCGGAGCGAGCCGCCGCCTGCGTCTCGTCGGCAAAGTTCCTGGCATCGTTTACGGTGCTGGCGAAGCCACCACGATCGAAGTCGATCACAACGCGCTGTACCACGCCATGCGCAAGGAAGCCTTCCACTCGTCCATCCTCGAGATGGAACTGGCTGGCAACGTGCAAAAAGTCCTGCTGCGTGATTACCAGCTGCACCCTTACAAGCAACAAGTGCTGCACGTTGACTTCCAACGCGTTGATGCCACCACCCGCATCCACAAGAAGATCCCCCTGCACTTCATCAACGAAGCTGATGCACCTGCGGTCAAGATCGACAAATGCACCATCACCCACGTGGTGAGCGAGCTGGAAGTGGAATGCCTGGCCGAGCAGTTGCCTGAGCACCTGACCATCGACCTGGGCGCCATGACCAAGGGCCAAACGCTGCACCTGAACGACGTCGATTTCGGCGCCGGCATCAAGGTCCTGACGCACGGCCGCAAGAACCCCGCCATCGCGACGGTGGTCGAGCCCGTGGCTGAAGAAATCATTGCTGCCCCCGTGGCCGCCGCTGAACCCGCCAAGGGCAAGAAGGGCAAGAAGTAATCTTCTTGTTCTCTTGAGCACACAGCCCCGTCAAGCCCCGCTTTGGCGGGGCTTTTCTTTTGGACAAGTCCCATTCATCATCGCAGCCCATCATGATTCGACTGTTTGTTGGCCTGGGCAACCCCGGCCCTGAATACGAAGACACCCGCCACAACGCCGGTTTCTGGTGGATCGACGCGTTGGCACGCCGCCTGAACGTCAACCTGGTGGCCGACCGCAGTTACCACGGCTTTGTGGCACGGGCCAACCTGCCCGGCGGGCCAGTGTGGCTGCTGCAGCCACAAACCTACATGAACGTCTCGGGCAAATCCGTGGCGGCCCTGGCCAAGTTCTTCAAGATCCTGCCCAGCGAAATTTTGGTGGCACATGACGAACTCGATTTGCTGCCAGGCCAGGTCAAGCTCAAGCACAGCGGCGGACACGCCGGCCACAATGGCTTGCGTGACATCCACGCACAACTCGGCTCGCCCGACTATTGGCGGCTTCGCCTGGGCATCGGCCACCCGGGCATCAAAACCGAAGTAGCGGCCTATGTGCTGCGCAAACCGCCTCAGGCCGAGCGGCAGGCCATCGAGAAATGCATCGACCAGGCCCTGGGCGCCACCGAAGCCTTCATCGTGGGTGACATGCCCAAGGCCACCTTGCTGGTCCACGCCCAGCCGCCCCGACCCAAGCCACCGCGGCCCCCACTCGCACCGCCAGCGGGCGACCCCAAGCCTGAGTGAGCCATTCAAATATCTATAAAAAAGGGAGAGAAAAATGCGCAAAGACCAGCGCCCATCACTTTGCGGACGCCATGCGCTGCTGATGTTGACCAGCACGCTGTGGCTGGCCGCAACATGCGCCCATGCCGCGCCCGCTTACCGTTGCGAAGAGGCCGGCCAAGTGCGCTACCAGCAGCAAGCCTGCGACGGCGGGCGCGCCATGGAGGCCACCGACCAGCGCACCACGGCACAGCAACAACACACCGCGCAAGCCGCGCAAACAGCCGCCAAACTGGGCAAGCAGTTGGAGCGAGAGCGGCGTCGGCAAGAAAAGGCATCGGCAGGCCAACGGCCCATTGCCATGGATCGCCCCGATCGCCAACCCAAGTGGAGCAGCCCGTCAACCCAAGGTCAGACCTTGAAGCGGTCACGCCCATTCACGGCCAAAGTGCCCAAGGACAAGAGTCTTTCGGCCAAATCAGGCTGAAGAGTTGGACAAGGCCTTGTCTTGAGCGGCCAGCCCTTGAAGGCGTTTGTACTTGGCCATCAATTCGTCGGCCGACTCTGTGTAGACCGGGTCGACCGGGATGCATTCCACCGGACAGACTTGCACGCACTGCGGCTCGCCAAAGTGGCCAACGCATTCCGTGCAGCGAGCCGGGTCGATGACGTAGATGGACTCACCCATCGAGATGGCTTGATTCGGGCACTCCGGTTCACAGACATCGCAATTGATGCATTCGTCGGTGATTTTCAGGGCCATGATTCAGCCGCCAGTCTGCGAAGCCACCAAGCGGGCCTTGAGTCGGTCCAGGACGCTGGGCGCAACGAACTTGGAGACATCTCCACCCAGCATGGCGATCTCGCGCACAAACGTACCCGACACGAATTGGTACTGGTCTGATGGCGTCAGGAACACGGTTTCAACATCGGGCATCAATTGCCGGTTCATGCCCGCCATCTGGAATTCATACTCAAAGTCGCTGACTGCCCGCAGGCCCCGCACCACCACCTTGCCGCCATGTCCGACCACGAAATCGCGCAGTAAGCCGGCAAAGGCG
Organism: Aquabacterium sp. CECT 9606; assembly: GCF_918741295.1. Lineage (GTDB taxonomy): Bacteria > Pseudomonadota > Gammaproteobacteria > Burkholderiales > Burkholderiaceae_C > Aquabacterium. The sequence goes on along the minus strand of NZ_CAKKNB010000001.1, from coordinate 1,185,153 downwards.
ATGACCTCGACATTGGGGTGGCTGGAGGCCAGCTCCTGCGCCATGGACAGACGTTCTTCCACGCTGAACATGGTGCGCTTGTGGTGCCCCGCCGCCACGGCCACGATGAGCCGATCGAAGAGACGGGCCCCGCGGCGCATCAAATCGGCATGACCCAGGGTCATGGGGTCGAAGGTGCCAGGGTACACGGCGGTCAGGGGCGAAGATGAAGGCATCGGCGCAGGAATATCAGAACCAAAGGTTGCCAGTTTAGTCGCCAGCCGCCGGGCGCGACACGCCCAGGGCACCCTCCACACGTTGAAAAAGGTGATAGTGCACCGCTCCGGCACGCCCTTGGCGGTGCACACGCAGGCCCTGTACCGCGCCCGCAGGGCCCGCGGCATCTGAAAACGCCTGGGGTGATTCCAGGTAAATCCAGCCGCCTTCGGGCACGCATTGGCAAGCGGCCAGCAAGGCTTGCTCGAACAGGTCCGCGTCAAAAGGGGGATCCAGCAACACCAGGTCAAAGCCAGGCACCGTGCCTGAAAGCCGGGCCATCCAGGTCATGGCGTCCGCCTGAACGATCTGAACCTGGGTCGCTTCCAGCTTGGCTTGTGTGGCCCGCAACGATTTGATGAGCAGGGGCTCGCGCTCCAGCAGGCACACCGATTCGGCCCCTCGCGAGGCTGCCTCGAACCCCAAGGCGCCACTCCCGGCAAAGGCGTCCAGCACCCGCCAGCCGCTCAAATCCTGGCCCAGCCAGTTGAACAAGGTTTCACGCACCCGGCTTGGCGTGGGGCGCAAGCCGGCGACCACTGGCACGGCCAACGGCGTGCGTTTCCAACGGCCACCAATCAGGCGCACCTCCTGCGCAGCATGGGTTGCCACCTTTTCAGCGGCCTTTTGCGCGGCACCGGCAGGACTGATGGCAGTCTTGCCAGACGTTGGTGCGCGGGTGGAGCGAGGTGGCTTCATCAAAAAGAGGTCCGTGGGAAAACTCCGATTGTAGAAACCCCCACCCTACAATCTGCGCATGTTCAGTTTCATCAAGAAAAAGCTGGGCCTGGGCGGCAGCCCCGCACCAGCAGACCCACCGTCCACCTTGCCTCCTGAGGCACGCTCAGCGCCCGCCGCTGCTCCTGTCAGTGCTCCTGTGGTGGCACCGAAGGCTCCCGTGGCTGTGCAACCCGCGCCCGCGCAGATCCCGCCCGCCCCTGAGCCTGTGGTTGAGCGGCGCTCGTGGATGGACAAGCTCAAGGCAGGCTTGCGCAAAACCAGCTCCAGCATTTCACAGGTCTTCACAGGCACGCAGATCGACGATGCCTTGTACGAAGAGCTGGAAGCCGCCTTGCTGATGGCCGACGCCGGCGTGGCCGCGACAGAGCATTTGCTGGCCGACCTCAAGCGCCGCGTCAAGGAAGCCAAGGCCAGCGATCCCGGGGCCGTGAAAGTGTTGTTGATCGAAGCCATCACCGACCTGCTCAAGCCGCTTGAGAAATCGCTGGCAGTGGGCCAGCACACCCCCACCGTGATGATGGTGGCGGGCGTGAACGGCGCGGGCAAGACCACCACCATCGGCAAGCTCACCCGCCACCTCAGCGATTCCAACCAGCGCGTGCTGCTGGCCGCCGCCGACACCTTCCGTGCGGCCGCGCGCGAACAGTTGCTGGTGTGGGCCGACCGCAATCGCGTGGACATCGTCAGCCAGGAAAACGGCGATCCTGCGGCCGTGACGTTTGATGCCGTGCAGGCAGGCCGTGCACGCGGATGCGATGTGGTCATCGCCGACACCGCTGGCCGCCTGGCCACGCAACTTCATTTGATGGACGAGTTGCGCAAGGTCAAGCGCGTGATCGGCAAGGCCATGGAGGGTGCGCCTCACGAGGTCCTGCTCGTGGTCGATGGCAACACCGGGCAAAACGCGCTCTCTCAGGTCAAGGCCTTCGACGAGGCGCTGGGCCTGACCGGGTTGGTGGTGACCAAGCTGGACGGCACGGCCAAGGGCGGCGTGCTGGCCGCCATCGCACTGTGGTCACGTGGCCGCCCAGGCGGGGCCGTGCCGGTGTACTTCGTGGGCGTGGGCGAGAAGCTGGAAGACCTGCAGACCTTCAACGCACGCGAATTTGCACAGGCCCTTTTGACCTGACCTGAACGCGCTGCTCAGTGGCGAGAGGTGGAAGCCTCTTCCAGCGGCATCGGGCTGGATTCCAGGTCATCAAACCAGGTGGACGGGGGCGGCTCTTTGCGCTCGGCTTCGTCGTCGGCAAAATCATCCGGGTTGAAGTCGTTCTCGTCTTCACTGACGGACATGCCGTGCATGGCACCGGCCGACTGCATGGAGGCCACCACGGCCGCGGCTTCCGCACTGCGACGCGTTTGACTGTTGGTACCCACGGGCCGCTTGGGCATCGTCAAGGCCGCGCCAAGCAAGGCTTCGCGGGCCACCGCTGGGCCCGGCAAGGCACCTTCCAGCCAGACATACACCGGGATGCCGGCAGCGGCCAGCACACGGTCCATGCGGGCATGGCGGCGCACCGTTCGAGGCTTCTCTTGCTTGACGGGCTGGCGCAACTCGACCACGGCGATCACTTGGGATGAGTCATCGCACACCACCAGATCGGCACAAATGGAGCCCACGCGGCGCAACCATTCGCTGTAAGAGTTGCGTGTAGGCACGCGCAGAAATCGGGCCAAAGGCACCTGCGCCAGCACCATGTGTTCGGGCAAGGCTTTGCGCAAGACGTGATAAGCCTCACGCTCCGAGCGGGTCAAGACCCGCGTCGATGTCGGGCTCCAGGCAGCCAGGGTGTCTCCGGCCTCGACTGATGAGGTGCCACCCACCCGGCGCTGCGACTTGGGGGCACCGCCGCGCGATTTCAACGCCAACGCCACACCGCACAGGCCCATCAAGACCAGAATTGCCAGAACCGCTGGCCACCACGCATTCAAAACTGCCATTGAAACCATCCACGCCCGAAAAACCAATCGACACTAACCCGTTGGACGGGCCTCATCGACAACATCGGCACATGGCCGTCAATACTCAAGCGGAAAGTACCAGCCCCGGCCCCGAGGGTCAATGCGGGCTTGCAGTCGATGCGGTGACAAAGCGTTTCAAACGTAGGCAGGGGTTGAGGCTGCTCAGCGCCCGCCCATGCCGGGCAGGCCCTTCATGCCGCCCATGCGCTTCATCATCTTCATCAGGCCGCCGCCTTTCATTTTCTTCATCATCTGGCGCATCTGGTCGAACTGGTTGAGCATGCGGTTGACGTCCTGGATCTGCACGCCGGCACCCGCGGCGATGCGGCGCTTGCGACTGGCCTTGCTCTTGCCATCCATCAGCAGCGCGGGCTGGCGGCGCTCTTTGGCGGTCATGGCATTGATCATGCCTTCCATGCGACGCATGTCGCGCTCGGCCTTGTCCATGTCGGCGCCACCGGCCTTGCTGGCCAGTTCGGACGGCAGCTTGTCCATCAAGCCGGAGAGGCCGCCCATCTTCTTCATCTGGCTGAGTTGCGCCAGGAAATCGTCCAAATCGAAATCAACGCCAGACTTGACCTTGTCGGCCAGCTTCTGCGCCGCCGCCACATCCACACCCTTGGTGACTTCCTCCACCAAGGCAACAATGTCGCCCATGCCCAGCACGCGTCCGGCATGGCGGTCGGCGTCAAACACTTCCAGGCCATCGATCTTTTCAGACACGCCCGCGAACTTGATGGGCACACCGGTGATCTGGCGCACCGACAGGGCTGCACCACCGCGTGAATCGCCGTCCAGCTTGGTCAGCACCACGCCGGTCAAGGGCAAGGCATCCTTGAAGGCCTTGGCCGTGTTGATGGCATCCTGGCCCTGCATGGCGTCGACCACGAACAAGGTCTCGACCGGGTTGAGCAGGGCATGCAGTTCCTTGATTTCGGCCATCAAGGCTTCGTCGATGGCCAGCCGTCCGGCCGTGTCCACCAACAGCACGTCAAAGAAGTGCTTGCGCGCATGGTCAATGGCGGCCGTGACGATGTCGCGCGGCTTTTGATCTGGCGTGGACGGAAACCACTCGGCGCCGGCTTGTCCAGTCACCATCTTGAGCTGCTCGATGGCGGCCGGCCGGTACACGTCGGCGGACACCGTCAAGACCTTCTTCTTGCGCTTTTCAATCAGGTGCTTGGCCAGCTTGGCCGTGGTCGTGGTCTTGCCGGCGCCTTGCAAGCCCGCCATCAGGATGATCGCCGGGGGTTGCGTCGCCAGGTTCAGGTCGGCCACACCATCACCCATGGTGGCGGACAGTTCTTTCTGCACCAGGCTGACCAGCACCTGGCCGGGCGTCAGCGATGCCACGACTTCCTGGCCCAAGGCCTTGTCCTTGACGCGTGCAATGAAGTCGCGCACCACCGGCAGGGCCACGTCGGCCTCCAGCAAGGCCATGCGCACTTCGCGCAACATGTCCTGCACATTGGTCTCGGTGATGCGAGACTGCCCGCGCATGGTTTTGACCAGGCGGCTCAGTCGTTCGGTAAGGTTGGATGCCATGGGATGCGTTGAGTGCGGTGATGCGCGAGATGGAGACCGGGCAAACAAGCCCGGGCGACCTTAAACTGTGTGGATGATTCTATCGCCCGCCTCTTTGACCTTTTGGCCCAGTGCCATCGCCGTGCTGGCCTATGGCCTGGCCAGCGTGCTACCCGAAGGCCAGGGCCAGCCGGCTTCCACCCAGAGCCGGCGCATCTGGGGCGCGCTCGCGCTGGCATGGCTTGCCCACGCTGTCTCCATTGTCCTGGACACCTTTTCCTGGAACACCGCCCACCCCGCCGCGCGTTTCGGGTTCGCGCCGGCCTTGTCGGTCACCACCTGGTTGGTGCTGGCGGTCTACGCCATCGAAAGCCACCGCTTGGGCCTGCCCGCAGTGCGCCGCGCATTGGCCTGGCTGGCGGCCGCCACCGTGGCCTTGTCCTGGGCTTTCCCGGGCCAGGAACACCCCGGCAGCGGCTCCCCATGGGCGCCCCTGCACTGGATTTCGGGGTTCGCCTCTTACGGATTGATTGGCGCGGCATTGATGCACGCAGCCTTGATGCGGCTGGCTGAAAAACAATTGCGGGCCCGCCCCGGTTCGCCCGCTGCCAAGCCCATTTCGCTCGGCACACCGCAGGCCTTGGGCATGCCCCTGTTGAGGCTTGAATCCCTGACCTTGCGTTTCGTGGCCGCGGGCTTTGCCATGCTGACACTGACGCTGGTGCTGGGCATCTGGTCGTCCAACCCCTGGCGCTGGGATCACAAATCCGTGTTCTCTGTGCTGTCCTGGCTTGTTTTTGCCATCTTGCTCGTGGGCCGCTATCAATTCGGCTGGCGGGGCCGTCAGGCTGTGCGCTGGCTGTACGCCGGCTCCACGTTGTTGCTGCTGGCTTATGTGGGCTCTCGCTTCGTGATGGAAGTGGTGCTGCACCGTTCGGCCACTGTCTAAAGAGTTCCTCAGTTCACCATGATCAAATACCTGTTGCTGGGCCTGTTGGCCGCCTGGCTGTTCTACCTGTGGCGCAAGCCGCGCGTTGGCACCACGCCCGCCGACAAGCCAGCGCCGCCAGCCAAACCCCAATCCATGGTGGAGTGCGCCCACTGCGGCCTGCACATGCCGGCCAATGAAGCCTTGCTTGGCCAGCGGCCCAGCGGAGTCGACTATTTTTGCAGCGAAGATCATCGCCGCGCCGGCCCGCGCGCTCGCTGATGCCCAAACCAACGCCACCCTCAGACCAGGCGTTGAATGACGCCGCGGGGCGCTCTGGCCCTGAAACCCAGGGATCCTGGTTCGGAGGCAACGGGCACGAGGGCGAGGCCTCCACCGTGGCTGCGGGGGCGCACCAACTGGACAAGGCGGCCCCCTCGTCGGCCAGCAAGGCCAACCGAGGAGAACGCCGACCCCCGTCGTTCTTTCGCATCTACCGGGCCTTCCTGACCGCGCGCGCGGTGTTGGCCATTCTGTTGATCGCCATCACCGCAGGCGCCTGGCTGCTGGGCAATCGTCCTTCGGCCTGGGTGCTTGGGCTCACTTTGTCTTACAGCGTTTTAACCTTGATGGTGTGGTCGTGGGCCGCCCGGCACCCGCCCAAAGACCCCGATCAGCGCAACCTCAAGCATCGGCAGGCGCTGGCCACCATCGGCATCGACCTCACCGCCTTTGCCTGGTTGAATTTTCTGACCAGCAGCAACCTCAACTCGCAGGCCTTGTTGGCCTTGCCCGTGTTGATGGCCGCCATCTTGATGCCCCGCATCATGTCCCTGGGCGTGGCCGCTGCAGCCACTTTGAACCTGCTGGCCGCCGCCTGGCTGCAATCAGCCGAGGGTGGCAACCTGTCGTCCTTGATGACACAAGCGGGGCTGACAGGTTTTGGCCTGTTCGCGGTGGCCGTGATGGGCAGTGAACTGGCTGGCCGGCTGGCCCGCGAGGAACGCACCGCCAAGGGCAGCCTGGAGTTGGCACGCCAACAGGCCCAGCTCAACCGGCTGGTGATTGAAGAGATGGCCGAAGGCGTGATGGTGACCGACCGCCAGGGCCGTGTTCGCACAGCCAATCCGGCTGCGCGCCGCTTGCTGGCAGTTCAAGGCAGCACCCCGCCGCCGCCATTTCAATTGCGGGGCGTGCCCGCATGGCGCCCATTGGTGCAGGCGGTCGAGCAGGCCTTCGCCAACCCTTTGCATGCCGATGTCGGCCAGGAGTTGAGCCTGCGTTTTGACGACCAGTCCAGCCGCGCCTTGCGTCTGCGCGTGCGCTTCACCAAAGGCCGGGACGGCCAGGCCATCGAAGACGTCTGCGTGATGTTCATCGAAGACCTGCGCACGGTGTTGGCCCGCCAACGCCAGGACAAGCTTGCAGCCATGGGCCGCATGTCCGCCGGCATCGCCCATGAAATCCGCAACCCGCTGTCCGCCATCGCGCAGGCCAACGCCTTGCTGGGTGAAGACGCCACCACCCCCACGCAAAAGCGCCTGACCCAGATGGTGGCCGACAACGTGGCCCGCCTCAAGAACATCATTGACGACGTGCTGGCCGTGGCCCCCGGTCTGCGCCCACCGGCGCCAGCGATCGACCTGCTGGAAACCGTGGCCGCCATCTGCAACGAATGGCGCCAGACCCAAGGCCTCGCCACCGGCCCCGACAGCCTGTGTGAGATTGATCTGTCTGCCTGCAAACCGCAGATTGGCCGCCCTGCGCCCAAGGTCCGCTTCGAGCCTGATCACCTTCACCGCGTGCTGGTCAATTTGCTGGACAACGCCTTGCGCCACAACAGCGGTCAAGCCGGCGCGATTCTGGTGACGCTGCAATGGCAAAGGGACGTGCAAGCCGGCGGCCCCTTGGTGTTGTCGGTGCGAAGCGATGGCGAGATCATCAGCCACGACACCGAGCAATCCCTGTTCGAGCCCTTCTTTTCCACGCGCAGCCGGGGCACCGGACTGGGCCTGTATATTTGCCGTGAGTTGTGCGAGCGCCATGGTGCCAGCATTGATTACCGCCAGCATCCCGGCGCCGTGCGCCACCGCAACGAGTTCTTCGTGACGATGCCCCTTGAACCATCCATCACCGCATGACCGCTCCGACTCTCTACAGCCTGCTGGTCGTTGACGACGAGCCCGACCTGCGCACCTTGTACGAGCTCACGCTGCTGCGCGAGGGCTATGACGTGGAAACGGCGGGCAATGTGGAAGACGCCTGGCAGCACCTGCAGGACCGCACCTACAGCGCCATCATCACGGACATGCGCCTGCCCGATGGCACCGGCCTGGACTTGCTGCGCCGCATCGATGCCGAAGGCCGGCGTGAAAAAGCCATCGTCATCACCGCCTACGGTTCGGCCGAAAACGCCGTCGAGGCACTCAAGGCCGGCGCCTACGATTACCTGACCAAGCCCGTCGATCTGCGCCAATTTCGCGCCGTGGTGTCCTCGGCCTTGGGTCGCACGCCCTCCGCCGCATTGCCCACGCCGGCCTCGGTGCAAGAGCCGGCCACCACCCCACTCACCGCACCACCCCTGGCATTGCACCGGGGCGCACGAAAGGCCGAGGCCACCGCCCTGTCAAGGATGGTTGGCAACTCTGATGCATTGCAGCATGTGCGAGGCCTGATCGACAAGGTCGCGCGCAGCATGGCGCCTGTCTTGGTGTGGGGCGAATCAGGCACGGGCAAAGAACTGGTCGCGCGCGCCATCCACGATGTCAGCAGCCGCCACCAGCAGCCTTTCATCGCAGTCAACTGCGGCGCCATCCCCGAGCAACTGCTGGAAGCCGAGTTCTTTGGCTATCGCAAAGGCGCCTTCACCGGCGCCAACGAAGACCGCGAAGGTTTCTTCCAGGCCGCGCATGGCGGCTCCCTGTTCCTGGATGAAATCGGCGACCTGCCCTTGTCCATGCAGACCAAGCTGCTGCGCGTGATTCAGGAGCGCGCGGTGCGCCCGGTCGGCGCCGTGGCCGAAGTGCCCGTGGACGTGCGCATCATCAGCGCCACCCACAAAGATCTGGCCGCCGAAGTGGCCGCCAAACGCTTTCGCCAAGACTTGTTCTATCGGCTCAACGTCATCCAGATCCCCCTGCCCGCTTTGCGCGAAAGGCTGGAAGACCTGCCCAGCCTGTGCCTGCGCATCCTTGAACGCATTTCGGCTGAATCCGGTCTCAGCGCGGTACCGCAGTTGGGCCGAACCGGCTTGGTCGCCTTGCTGAACCATCCTTTCCCAGGCAATGTTCGCGAGTTGGAAAACATCTTGCACCGCGCCGTGACCTTGAGTGGCCACCAACTGATCGAAGCCAATGACTTGGGCTTGCCCAACGCCGCACCAAGCAATGCAGAAGACATCGTCACAGCCGATTTCCTCACGCCATCAGCCCTGCTTGGCGAGAGCCCGGTTGCGCAAGCAGCCCCGCCCGTGACACCTGCGCCCCAACCAGCGGCACTGCCTTCTGACCTGGTGAGTCACCTGGACCAGGTCGAGCGCGACATCCTGGTCCAGGCCCTTGAAAAATACCGATTGAACCGCACCGCCGCCGGTGCCAGCCTGAGCCTGAGCCTGCGCCAGATGCGCTACCGCATGGCCCGCCTGGGCGTGAAGGTCACCGACCAAGGCATCGTGCTCGGGGAACGCTTCGACCCCGAAGCCGACGCTGAGTGAGCACCCCCATGGCCTCCGACTTCTGGCCACAAGGTTGGTGCCCACAAGCCCGCCGCATCGACTCACCCAACTTTGGCCCGCGCCCACCCGGCACTCCGGTCAATCTGGCGCTGATCCATTCGATCAGCTTGCCACCCGGTGTTTATGGCGGTGACGAGATCGAACGGCTGTTCACCAACCGCCTGGACTGGAACGCCCACCCCTACTTCCAGCAGATCCGGGGCGCCGAAGTCTCGGCCCATTTCGTGATCCGACGCGATGGTGAATTGCTGCAGTTCGTGTCCGCCCATGACCGGGCATGGCACGCGGGCCAATCATCGTGGCGGGGCCGCGACAACTGCAACGATTACTCCATCGGCATCGAGCTTGAAGGGCTGGAAGACCACCCCTTTGAAAGGGTTCAGTACCAAGCCCTGGCCGACCTGTTGCAGCAAGCCATCAAGGCTTACCCGATCGATCAGATCGCGGGCCATGAGCATGTGGCCCCAGGTCGCAAACGCGACCCTGGCCAGGCCTTTGACTGGCCTGCCCTGCAAGCCTTGCTGGGCTGGGATCAGCAGTGCTTTCCCACGGGTATCACATCGCCTTGAGCATGCCCAGCCAGGGCTGCCCCGATCCGCAATTTCCCTGAATTAACCCCCCGATTGCGGGGGCGGGCAAAAATAGCGTTATAGTCACACCCATACGCTACCTGTAGTGCCAAAAGCACTTTAAAACACCAGATATAGTGTTTACAGTCACCAGCGTGACAGAGCAGATCAAGCGCAAAACTAAGGCCTCCCCGTCGTTTCCAGGAGGCCTTAACTCCGAAGGGAATCACATGCAAACGACCCCGTCCAGCACTGGCCAAACCACGGCCAACGTCTTCCCCACCAGCCCCAGCGATGTCGCCAACGCGCCTCGCCAGTCGGCCTATGCCGGCTACCAGATCATCCGCCGCAACGGCGCGGTCGTTTCTTTTGAACCGAACAAGATCGCCGTCGCTTTGATGAAGGCCTTTTTGGCCGTTCACGGCACGCAAGGCGCGGCCTCGGCCAGCGTGCGCGAAACCGTTGATGGTCTGACTGAAAACGTCGTGCGCGCCCTCATGCGCTCACGCCCCGGTGGTGGCACGTTCCACATCGAAGACGTGCAAGACCAGGTCGAATTGGGCCTGATGCGCGGCGGCCACCATGAGATCGCCCGCGCCTACGTGCTGTACCGCGAACGCCGTTCGCAAGAGCGCGCCCAACAAAAGGCGACCGCCCCCGCCGTGGCGCAACCTCTGCTGACCGTCATCGACCGCGGTCAACGCATCCCGCTGGACTTGGCCCGCCTGGAAGGCTTGATCGAAGCCGCCTGCGAAAACCTGGGCGCTGACGTCAAGGCCGCCCCCATCCTGGCCGAAACGCACCGCAACCTGTACGACGGCGTCGCCCTCGACGAGGTCTACAAGGCCGCCATCCTGGCCGCCCGCACCCGCATCGAACACGATCCCGGCTACACGCACGCCACCGCCCGCCTGCTGATGCACACCATCCGCCGCGAAATCCTGGGCGACGAAGTCACCCAAGGCGAGATGGCCACGCGCTACGCCGAATACTTCCCTGCTTATATCAAGAAGGGTGTGCAAGCCGAACTGCTCGACGAAAAGATGCAGCAGTTCGACCTGGCCCGCCTGGGCGCCGCCCTGAAGGCCGAACGCGACCTGAACTTTGATTACCTCGGCCTGCAAACCCTGTACGACCGCTACTTCCTGCACACCGAAGGCCAGCGCATCGAAATGCCGCAAGCCTTCTTCATGCGCGTGGCCATGGGCCTGTCGCTGAACGAAATCGACCGCGAAGCCCGCGCCATCGAGTTCTATGAAGTGCTGTCGTCCTTCGACTTCATGTCGTCGACCCCCACGCTGTTCAACGCCGGCACCCGCCGCTCGCAACTGTCCAGCTGCTACCTGACCACGGTGCCCGACGACCTCGACGGTATTTATGAGGCCATCAAGGAAAATGCCCTGCTGTCCAAGTTCGCTGGCGGCCTGGGCAACGACTGGACGCCCGTGCGCGCCCTGGGTTCCCACATCAAGGGCACCAACGGCAAATCGCAAGGCGTCGTCCCCTTCCTGAAAGTGGTCAACGACACGGCCGTGGCCGTGAACCAGGGCGGCAAGCGCAAGGGCGCCGTCTGTGCGTATCTTGAATCGTGGCACCTGGATGTCGAAGAATTCCTGGAGCTGCGCAAGAACACTGGCGATGATCGCCGCCGCACCCACGACATGAACACGGCCAACTGGATCCCCGACCTGTTCATGCGTCGCGTGATGGAAGGTGGCCAGTGGACCCTGTTCTCGCCCGCCACCTGCCCCGACCTGCACGACAAGTTCGGCAAGGACTTCGAAGAGGCCTACACCCGCTACGAAGAGAAAGTTGCACGTGGCGAAATCAAGCTCTTCAAGCAACTGCCCGCCAACGACCTGTGGCGCAAGATGCTGTCGATGCTGTTCGAAACCGGCCACCCCTGGATCACCTTCAAGGACGCCTGCAACGTGCGCTCGCCACAGCAGCACGTTGGCGTGGTTCACTCGTCCAACCTGTGCACCGAGATCACGCTGAATACCAACGGCGGCGAAATTGCGGTCTGCAACCTGGGCTCGGTCAACCTGGCCCAGCACATCCTCAATGGCGACCTCGACCACGACAAGCTGAAGAAGACCATCACGACCGCCATGCGCATGCTGGACAACGTGATCGACATCAATTACTACGCTGTTAAAAAGGCGCGCGATTCGAACCTGCGCCACCGCCCCGTCGGTCTGGGCATCATGGCCTTCCAGGACAGCCTGTACCAGATGCGCATCCCGTACGCCAGCCAGGCCGCCGTCGACTTCGCCGACCGCTCGATGGAAGCCGTCTGCTACTACGCCTACTGGGCGTCGACCGTGCTGGCCGAAGAACGTGGCCGCTACTCTAGTTATAAGGGTTCGCTGTGGGACCGCGGCATCTTGCCAATCGACTCGCTCAAGCTGCTGGCCGAACAGCGCGGCGGTTATGTCGAGGTCGACACCTCGCACACCATGGCCTGGGATGCTCTGCGCCACCGCATCGACACACACGGCATGCGCAACTCCAACTGCGTCGCCATCGCGCCCACCGCCACCATCTCCAACATCGTGGGCGTGGACGCCTCGATCGAACCTTGCTTTGGCAATCTGTCGGTCAAGTCCAACCTGTCGGGCGAGTTCACCGTGGTCAACCAGTACCTGGTCCGCGATCTGAAAAAGCTTGGCCTGTGGGACGACGTGATGGTGATGGACTTGAAGCACTTCGACGGATCACTGCGCCGCATCGACCGCGTGCCTGAAGAGCTCAAGAACCTGTACGCCACCGCCTTCGAAGTCGAACCCGTGTGGCTTGTCGAAGCCGCTTCGCGTCGCCAGAAATGGATCGACCAGGCGCAATCGCTCAACATCTACATGGCCGGTGCCTCGGGCAAGAAGTTGGACGAGACCTACAAGCTCGCCTGGTTGCGCGGCCTCAAGACCACGTACTACCTCCGCACCGTTGGCGCCACGCACGCCGAGAAGTCCACCGTGTCACGCGGTCAACTCAACTCGGTGTCCAACATGAGCGGCACATCGGGCAGCAATGCTGCACCGCAAACAGCCGAGCCTCAAATGAGCGAGCCTGCCACCGACATCAAGTTCTGCGCGATCGACAACCCCGATTGCGAAGCCTGTCAGTGATGCATTGAACAAGGCCTCGAAAGAGGCCTTGTTCATCTCGCGGCTTAACTTTGTTGATTCAATGAGAGCACTTCGACGCAAGACCGCAACAAAGTGGGCCTTGTACTGTCAAGAAGTGCTTGGTGTTTTTCACAACACCCTTTCATAATTCGAACCCATAGGATGTATACACCATGTTGGTCTGGGAAGACGACGCACCTTCAAGCTCTTCAGTATCTGGCGCTTCCGCTCCTTCATCGCAACGCGATGTCCGGGATGTGAATGCGTCGGCCCTTCAAACTGTGACAGCTGCATCCTTCAACCACCCCGTTCCAAGCACCGCATCGGCCGCAGCAGCGCACGTGCAACGCGCGGCTGCGCCCGTCGCTCGCCGCGTCAATGCTGCCGATAAGCGCATCATCAATGGTCAGACCGACGTCAACCAGTTGGTGCCGTTCAAGTACAAGTGGGCTTGGGAAAAGTACCTCGCCACTTGCGCCAACCACTGGATGCCGCAAGAAGTGAACATGTCGCGCGACATCGCCTTGTGGAAGGACCCCAATGGTCTGACCGAAGACGAGCGCCGCATCGTCAAGCGCAACCTCGGATTCTTCGTCACCGCCGATTCGCTGGCCGCCAACAACATCGTGTTGGGCACCTACCGCCACATCACGGCGCCCGAGTGCCGCCAGTTCCTGTTGCGCCAGGCTTTCGAAGAGGCCATCCACACCCACGCGTATCAATACATCGTTGAATCGTTGGGCCTGGACGAGTCCGAAATCTTCAACGCCTACAACGAAGTCCAATCGATCCGCGACAAGGACGAGTTCCTGATCCCCTTCATCGAAGCGATCATGGACCCGAACTTCCACACCGGCACTCCGCAAACTGACCAGACCTTGCTCAAGTCGCTGATCGTGTTCGCCTGCCTGATGGAAGGCCTGTTCTTCTACGTCGGCTTCACGCAGATCCTGGCCCTGGGTCGCCAGAACAAGATGACCGGTGCCGCCGAGCAGTACCAGTACATCCTGCGCGACGAGTCCATGCACTGCAACTTCGGCATCGACCTGATCAATCAGTTGAAGCTTGAGAACCCGCACCTGTGGACCGCCGACTTCAAGGCCGAGATCAAAGCGCTGTTCCTCAAAGCTGTCGAACTTGAATACCGATACGCCGAAGACACCATGCCACGTGGCGTGCTGGGCATGAACGCATCGATGTTCAAGGGCTACTTGCGCTACATCGCCAACCGCCGTGCCGCACAGATTGGGCTGGAAGAACTCTTCCCGAACGAAGAGAACCCCTTCCCGTGGATGAGCGAAATGATTGACCTGAAGAAAGAACGCAACTTTTTCGAAACCCGAGTCATTGAATATCAGTCGGGCGGCGCCCTGAGCTGGGATTGATCCTTGCACAGAGCACCGCACCGGCGTACCCCATTCATCACACCGCGCTCAGATCCTAGGGGGCGTTGGGTGATGAATCGCTGTACCGCATTCAGCGGTGCAGTGCTCTTTGCAACTTGATCAAGGAGATCCGTATGGCAACTGCGAAAAAAACAGCAGCAAAGAAAGCTGCTCCGGCCAAGAAGGCCGCTGTGAAGAAGGCCGCTCCGGCCAAGAAAGTCGCTGTGAAGAAGGCAGCGCCGGCTAAAAAGGCCGCCGTGAAGAAGGCAGCTCCCGCCAAAAAGGCGGCAGTGAAGAAGGCAGCACCGGCCAAGAAGGCCGCTGTGAAGAAGGCAGCTCCTGCCAAAAAGGCAGCGGCCAAGAAGGCGCCCGCCAAAAAGGCAGCGCCGGCCAAGAAGGCCGCAGTGAAGAAGGCAGCTCCCGCTAAAAAGGCAGCCCCCGCTGCCAAGAAGCCTGCCGCCAAGAAAGCTGCTGCCAAAAAGCCTGCCCCTGCCAAGCCTGCCCCTGCGGCCAAAAAGCCCGCTTCGGCCAAGCCTGCCGCGAAGACCACGCTGAGCCCCCAAGCCGCGTGGCCCTTCCCGACTGGCAACAAGCCCTGAGTTCAGCCGCAAGGTTGAACTGGCGGATGGCACCAGCCCTCCGCCTTCCAAACCCGGCTTCGGCCGGGTTTTTCTTGGTCTGATGAACATGGATCCGCTCATTCTGGCCGCCTGGCCCTGCCTCAGACTGGAAGGCAAAGCCCCACGCCAACGCCTCGTCATCGACGTGAGTGTCTCGCCCAATGCCAAACGCACCGAGGTGGTGGGCTGGCACGATGGCGCCTTGCGCCTGCGCCTGGCCGCCCCACCCGTGGATGGTGCCGCCAACGACGCCCTGCAACGCTGGCTGGCCTCCCAGCTCAAGCTGCCCCAATCCCGCATCGAACTGGTGAGAGGCGCCACGGCACGGCGCAAACAGTGGGCGCTGGACACACCCCTGGAGCACGTTTGCCAGTGGCTGGAAACACTGACTCAATCGGGCCAACTCGCCCCTTGGCCACTTTGAAGACCGCAGAACATCGGATGGCGGACCAGGAAAGCCCTGCATTGCCTTAAGCTACACGGTTTGACGAAAGTAACTCGCAAAGCGAGCATTCCATGGCCCAGTACGTTTTCACCATGAACCGCGTCGGGAAGATCGTTCCCCCGAAGCGCCAGATCCTCAAAGACATCACCCTGAGTTTTTTCCCGGGCGCCAAGATCGGCGTGCTGGGTGTGAACGGCTCGGGCAAGTCCACCTTCCTCAAGATCATGGCGGGCGTGGACAAGGACATTGAAGGCGAAGCCGTCCCGATGCCCGGCATCAAGATCGGCTACCTGCCCCAGGAACCGGTGATGAACGCGGAGCAAACCGTCCGTGAAGCCGTTGAAGAAGGCATCGGCGGGGTCCTGGCCGCCAAGAAGCGCCTGGACGAGGTCTATGCCGCCTACGCCGACGAAAACGCCGACTTCGACGCCCTGGCCGCCGAGCAAGGCGAGCTGGAAGCCATCATCGCGGCCGGCGGCTCCGAGAACACCGACCTGCAACTCGAGCTGGCCGCCGACGCCCTGCGCCTGCCCGCCTGGGATGCCGTGATCGGCCAGTTGTCCGGCGGTGAAAAGCGCCGCGTGGCCCTGTGCCGTCTGCTGCTGTCCAAGCCCGACATGCTGTTGCTCGACGAACCCACCAACCACTTGGACGCCGAATCGGTCGACTGGCTGGAGCAGTTCCTCAGCCGCTTTGGTGGCACCGTGGTGGCCATCACCCACGATCGCTACTTCCTGGACAACGCCGCCGAGTGGATCCTCGAACTGGACCGCGGATCGGGCATCCCGTACAAGGGCAATTACTCCGACTGGCTGGACCAGAAGGGCAAGCGCCTGGAGCAAGAGCAAAAGACCGAAGACGCCCGCGCCAAGGCCCTCAAGCAAGAGCTTGAATGGGTGCGCAAGAACACCAAGGGCCGCCAGGCCAAGAGCAAGGCCCGCCTGGCCCGCTTTGAAGAGTTGAGCGACGTCGACTACCAGAAGCGCAACGAGACCAACGAAATCTTCATCCCCGTGGCCGAGCGCCTGGGCAATGAGGTGATCGAGTTCACCGGTGTCTCCAAGAGCTTTGGCGATCGCCTGCTGATCGACAACCTGAGCTTCAAGGTTCCCGCGGGCGCCATCGTCGGCATCATCGGCCCCAATGGCGCCGGCAAATCAACCTTGTTCCGGATGATCCAGGGTGTCGAGCAGCCCGACAGCGGCACGGTCAGCATCGGCAAGACCGCGCAACTGGCTTTTGTCGACCAGAGCCGCGAAGGCCTGGCCGCCGACAACACCGTGTGGCAGGACGTCTCGGGCGGCCTGGACAACATCGTGGTGGGCAAGTTCGTGATGCCATCGCGCGCCTATTTGGGCCGCTTCAACTTCAAGGGCAATGACCAGCAGAAGCTGGTGGGCAACCTGTCGGGCGGTGAACGTGGCCGGCTGCACCTGGCCAAGACCTTGGCGCAAGGCGGCAACGTGCTGATGCTGGACGAACCCTCCAACGACCTGGACGTTGAAACCCTGCGCGCCCTCGAAGACGCGCTGCTGGAGTTCGCGGGCAGCGCCATGATCATCTCCCACGATCGCTGGTTCCTTGACCGCATCTGCACGCACATCCTCGCCTGCGAAGGCGATTCGCAGTGGTTCTTCTTCGACGGCAACTACCAGGAGTACGAAGCTGACAAGAAGAAACGCCTGGGCGAAGAAGGTGCGCGCCCCAAGCGCGTGCGCTTCAAGCCCATTCGCTGATCACCGAATCGCGCATCTCCCAAGCCCGCTTTCAAGCGGGCTTTTTTTCAGCGAATCGCCCGCGAGGCAGGGGTCATCCCTAGGGTTTACGTCGTCGCCGCGTGAAGCGGGGGGGCTAGAATTTCGTGGAGTAATTGGCGCCGTTCGCGCCCTTGAAAAACCCTCCTGGAGACCCCTCAATGATTCCTCGGATGACCCGAATCCTCACCGCCTCCGTGGTGGCTCTTTCCACCTTGACCATGAGCGGATGTGCCTTGCTGGAGTCGGGCACCAGTGGCGTTACCCTGAACATCCTGGAAGAGGGCTTCACACCGCCAACACTCAAGCTGGGCGATGTGGACATGGGCTGCACCTTCGCCCTGGCCAACGGCCCCTTGGTGGGCGCTGCGCGCAACTTCTACGGCGATCCCTCTCTGATGGAAACCGTGATGCTGCAATCGGCCGCCGTGTGCTCCGACGCCCGCGCCATCGAAGAAGAACTGCGCTACATCCGTGCTTCGCGTGAAAAGCGCTCGGATGAAGCCCAGGATGCACGCATTGCACAGAAGCGCCTGATGGCCTTGTCGGCGCACCGCCAGGTCATGTCGTTTGAGCGCATGCGCGCCAAGCTCGAACAAAAGTACTTCTTCAAGTACGGCACCAACTGCCCCAAGTTCAAGCGCGATTTTGACGAAATGGTGTACCTGCTGGGCTCGGTCTCCGGCGTTCAAGCCGTTCAGAGCGACATGGGCGCGCAACAAGCCGTGGGCGTCTCCCTGGACATCCCTCCTCAGGTTGAGTTCGCGATGACCTGCCTGGACAACAAGAAGTGGTGGGGCGCCCCTCAAGCACTGCGCGCTGCACTGTGGAGCATCATCCCCGGTGGCGCTGAAGGCAAGGACGTCAAAGGCACGTTTGAAACCAACATGGCCATTGGCGAAAAGGCCGGTGTGCGCCTGCCTCACGTGATGGCCGCCATTGCCGCGCAATCGGCCGACGATCCTGTGGCCGTGCGTGCCGCCATCAAGCGTTTTGCCAGCATCGAGAACTTCAAGGTCAACTCTGACTACCGCCTGGTGGACTCGATCGCCGAAGCTCAGATGATCATCATCTCTGACCGCATGTGGACCCAGAACACGGGTTCGCGCACGCCCATCAACAGCCTGGGCAAGTTCTGGGACGACAAGGCAGGTGGTGCCGCCATTGATGCCGATAGCTTCCTCAAATAAACGCATTTAACGCGTTGAATTTACTAGGGAAAATCCTTCCCCCGTGGGTGGGGGTCGGGGTTTCCCTGGAGGAACGTTTGGGCGGCTATAGTTACAAAGTTAACGATCGCGGCCACAGCCGTGGTCAGATTTTTATGCACTGAAAAACAAGTGTAGTTGGCGCCGAACACACCGTCGGCGCATGTTTTTTCTGGTACCTAGGAGACTTCATGAAGATGGTCAGAACCATGAGCAAAATCAGCGCCGCTGCCGTATTGGCGCTGGGCGCCATGTCAACAGCCCAAGCCGCCCAGAAAATCTGCGTGTATGACCTGTTGGGTGCCTCTGGTGACCTCTTCAGCATGGCCAAGGACTACGTGATCGCAGCTCAACGACATGGTGTGTCGATCGAGCTCAAGGGTTACACCGATGAACGTGTGGCGACGGAAGACTTCCGCACAGGCCAATGCGATGGCGTGATCGCCACGGCGTTCCGCACGCGCCAGTTCAACCAGGTGGCGGGCGCCATCGACTCGCTGGGTGCCACCACCATCGTCAAGGACGGCAAGATCGACATGGCGGCCAGCTACGAAGTGGTGCGCCGCATCGTGCAGACCTTCTCCGATCCCAAAGCTGGCAAGCTGATGATCGACGGCAACTACGAAGTCGGCGGCGTGGTGCCTTTGGGTGCCGCCTACCCGGTCGTCAACGACCGCAAGATCAACACCGTGGAAGCCCTGGCCGGCAAACGCATTGCCTCGTTCGACTACGACAAGGCCCAGGCTGTGATGATCCAGAAGATCGGAGCCCAGCCCGTGTCGGCCGACATCATGAACTTCTCTTCAAAGTTCAACAACGGTTCGGTGGACTTCATCGCCGCCCCCACGCTGGCCTACAAGCCACTGGAGTTGCACAAGGGCATCGGCAAGAACGGCGCCATGGTGCGCTTCCCGATCCTGATCCTCACCTACCAACTGATCCTGAACAAGACCAAGTTCCCTGAAGGCTTCGGCGACCAGTCACGCGACTATTGGCTGACCCAGTTCGACCGCGCCTTGCAATTGGTCAAGCAATCCGATGCGAGCATCCCGCCCGCCACCTGGATGGACCTGAGCTCCGAGAACGCCTACAAGTACACCTTGATGCTGCGTGAGTCACGGATCGACATCGCTCAGAAGGGCTTGTACGACAAACGGGGTTTGAAAATCATCAAACGCATCCGCTGCAGCGTGAATCCTGTGGATCCCGAATGCGCGACCAAATCAGAAGAAGACTGGAAATAAAGGTCTTGGCCACATGAGGGCCTGACTCCAAACCAAAACCGGGGGCCCAAAGCCCCCTTTTTCCTAATGGTGGACGCATTTTGCTGCGTTGCACCAACTGAGCGAACATGATCACTTCTAATTCTCGACAAGTTCTGGGCCGTTCACCACTGGAATGGTTCTCCAGCCTCCCGGTGTTTGCACTGCTGCTGCTGACCTTGATCATTGGCACCGGTGAAATGGTGCACGGTCAGTTGCTGCGTTTGGGTGAGTCCATGTTCGGCGACTCGAAAGCCCAGGTTCAGTACTTCATGCTGCGGGCAGAGCCCAGCAAGCCCACTTGCGATGCCAACCAGGACATCGAGGTCGAACTCAAAAAACAGTCCGAGGCGCCAGCCGCCAAGGGCGACGATGACATCGACAATCTTTTCGGTGATCAGGCCCCAGGTGATCCAACAGTGGCGCGCCGCTCCATGGAACAGGCCATTGCCATCTGCAAGGCCAAGCATGATCTTTACAACCGGGTGAAGGAGCACCAGACCCCGCAAGTCAAGGTCTATCGAACGATCGAGACCAGCTTCTTCGGCCTGTTCCAAGTGGGCACCGACAACCGTCCGCTGATCCTTCTGCTGATGGTGTCGATCGCTGCCATCACCACCACGCTGGGCTTTCACCACATCGGTATCCGTCCTGGTCACTACACCCGCGACTACTTGTTGCAGTCGATCACCCAGGCCATTGCATCGGGCTTGCTGCTGTACTCCTGCATCAGCTACTACCAGATCCTCAACAACTCTGGGGTGCCGGTCGAGCATGCGCTGCTCCATTACACCTGGATGGTTTTTGCCGCGATCCTTCTCTTGATCAACCTCAAGCGCATCGTGATGCCGGTGAAATCGCCCCACGGCGAAGGCACATGGGGTGGGGCTTTCCTGGCCATCCCTCTCTACGCCAGCATGGGCATCATTGCCGGCTCGTATTTCCTTCTGCACAACCACCCGGCTGGCCTGGCCATCTACGTCAACCAGTTGATGGAGCTGCCCACCATCTTCCTGAACCTGGGCTTGTTCATCTGGGCGGGCATGCTGCTCAAGCAAAGCCGCATCGTTGACTTGTTCATGGACCTGCTGCGTCCGTGGCGCCTGTCGCCCCAGTTGCTGACCTACATCATCTTGCTGGCGGCCGCCGTGCCCACCGCCTACACCGGCGCATCGGGTATTTTCGTGATCGCAGCGGGTGGCATCATCTACCACGAGGTTCGCGCTTCGGGTGGTTCGCGTCAGTTCGCACTGGCCGCCACGGCGATGTCCGGCTCGCTGGGCGTGGTGTTGCGCCCTTGCTTGCTGGTGGTGCTGATCGCCGCGCTGAACAAGCAAGTGACGACCAATGGCCTGTATCACTGGGGCTTTTACGTCTTCCTGCTGACCTCGACGCTGTTCTTCCTGACCTCTCAGATGTTGCGCACGCAGCGTGCCTCGATCGAGTCCTTCCGCGTGGCGATCCCCGCCACCCTGCGCGCCGTCATTCCCACCCTGCCCTATGTGGGCGTGGTGATTGTGGTGGTGGCCCTGTACGAGTACGCGCTGGACACCAAGCTGAATGAAATCACGGCCCCCACGATCATGCCGGTGATGTTGTTGATCATCCTGATCTTCGACAAGATCATCAACAAAGGCAAGACCGAGATCACGCCCGATTACGCCAGCCACCGCCAGCCAGGCGTGGAGCGCTCCATCCGCTTTGCCACCAACGAAACCATCGGCCACATTGGCGCACTGCTCAGCCTGATGACCTTGTCGCTGGCCATGGGCGGCGTGATCGAACGCTCGGAAGTGATGAACAACTTCCCGCACGTCTTCGAGAACCACTGGACGGCCATGGCCTTCCTGGTGGTGACCAAGGTGTTCCTGGGCATGATCATGGATCCGTTCGGTGCCGTGGTGCTGGTGTCGGGCACCCTGGCCCCGATCGCCTTCGCCAACAACATTGATCCGGTTCACTTCTGGATGATGGTGCTGGTGGCTTTCGAGCTGGGTTACCTGCTGCCTCCCGTGGCCTTGAACCAGTTGCTGACCCGCCAGGTCATCGGCGAACCCGAGATCAAGGTCGCCGACGGCGAAGTCAAGCACCTGGGCTTCTACCGCCGCTACGAGCGCTGGATTCTGCCCATGGTCGTCATGACCATTGGCTTGTCCATTGTGGCCTTCGGCCCCCTGGCGGTGCACGACTTCCCGCAACTGGCCTTCGTCAAAGACTGGTTCCCGCACCCGGCCCAGTAAGCCCAGCGGCAACTTCGTCGTCACAAACCCGGCCCCTGCACTCGCAAGGGCCGGGTTTTTTATTGATACTGGCCATTGGCATGCCATTCCCAAGTCGTTCATGAGTCTGCACCGCGTCCGCTCCTCCCTGTTGATCGTCACCCTGGTCCTGTCCATGTCAGGTTGCAGCACCTTGCAAAGCGGTGCCGTGCAATTGATTGGCTGGACATCGCCGCCCACCACCCCTCCGACCGCGGCCACCCCCGCTCAAACGCCCGTCACTGGAACGGCCCCTGCTTTTGAGTCGGTCATCAAGGGTGCCGAGCGCATGGACGGCCTGCTGCCCTTGTGGAAGCGACAAGACAAGGTCTGGATCGAGCTGACGCCGGCCAATCTGGGGCGGGCGTTCTTCCTGTCACCCACTGTGGTGACGGGCATTGGCGAGGCCGGGGTCTTTGGCGGACTGATCACCAGCCGGTCGGCCCAGGTGGGGCGTCCCCAATGGGTGGAGTTCCGCCGGGTTCAACAGCAGGTGCAGTTGCTGGCCATGAACGCCGCCTACACCGCGCAAAAAGGCACGCCACAAGAGCTGGCCGTTCAGGCGGCGTTTTCACCCAGCCTGCTGGCCAGCGTGGGTGTGGCCAGCGCGCCTCAGGCCCAAACGGGCGCCATCCTGATCGAGGCCAACCCCTTGTGGGTGAACGACATGCTGGGCCTGGGGCTGCAACTGCAGCGGGCCTACAAGCAAAGCTATGCGCTGGATTCTCGTAACTCGGCGCTTTCGGTGGCGCGCACGCAAAGCGATCACCTGAGCTTTGACATCCTGCACCACTTTGCCACCAGCTCCATCGCCTCGGGCAGTGGCGCGCCAGGGGGCTTGACGCCCGGCGTGCCCACCTCCGTGCCCGACCCGCGCAGCCTGTTCATCAACGTCCGCTACAGCCTGAGGTCCTTGCCGGAAACCGCCATGAAACCGCGCGCGGCCGACCCCCGCGTTGGCTATTTCACCACCACGGTGGCCGACTTCACCCAGGACCTGGCACGCACCCCCCGGCAACGCTTCATCAGCCGCTGGCGGCTTGAAAAGAAAGAGCCGGACGCCGCCATGTCCGATCCCGTGCAACCCATCATTTACCAGCTTGATCCCAACATCCCCCTGGCCTACCGCCCGGTCATCACCGAAGGCATCCTGGCGTGGAACAAGGCCTTTGAAGCCATCGGCATCCGGAATGCGATCCAGGTGCGTGTGCCCGCGTCTGGCAGGGTGGACGAGGCATCGGGGGCCGCCCGGGCCACGGTGCGCTGGATGACCAACAGCCAACCTGGCTTCGGCGCCATCGGGCCCACCCACGTGGACCCGCGCACGGGCGAAATCCTGCAAGCGGACATCGCCCTCGAAAGCCTGTCTTCCCGTGCGATCCGCACCTTGCGAAGCGAGATCATCATGGCGCCCTCCGCGCATTCGGCCGGGGACCAATGCGAGCACGCAGCCGAAGCTGCCGAACAACTGGGCTATGGCCTGGACCTGATGGCCGCTTCATCAGGCCGGCTGGACCCGAACAGCCCGGACGTGCAAGCCTTTGTGCTGGCCTACCTGAAAGACACGACCATGCACGAGGTTGGGCACACCTTGGGCTTGCGGCACAACTTCAGGGGCTCGCGCTGGCACACTGCCGAGCAACTGGCCGACCCCGCGCTGACGCTGCGCGAAGGCAACAGCGCCTCGGTGATGGACTATGCCCCCATCAACCTGCCTTTGCCCGGACGGCCAGCGCCAGCAGCCTTTCAAACCACCCTGGGGCCTTATGACTATTGGGCCATCGAATATGGCTACAAGCCTTTGGGCACCGACGAAGCAGCCGCGTTAAAGCAGATCGCCCAGCGCAGTGCCGACCCGGCTTGGGTGGACAAGCTCGATTTCGGGACCGACGAGGACGAGTACCTCGGGCTCGACCCCCAATCGCTGACCTTTGACCTGGGCCGCGATCCCGTGGTCTTTGCCCGCCAGCGCCTGGTCATTGCCAAGGACCTGATCGCCCGGCAAGTACAAGAAAAAGCCAGCCCGCCAGAAGACCCCAGCCTGCTGCGCCAACGGGTCACGTATGCGCTGCGAGACGTCGCCCGCACCTCGCAGATCCTGCTGCGCCAGGTGGGTGGCCTGGTCACTCGCCGCAACGCGGTGGGCAGCGGCCGGGATGCCCTGGACCCCTTGCCCGCCGCCACCCAACGCGCGGCCCTGGACCTGATCGCCGCTGAGCTGCTCTCGCCCCAAGCCCTGAGCCTGTCGCCTGGGCTGCAACGCCGCATGGCCCCGGACTATTTCGAGCGGATCGAAGGCAACGGTGCGCGGACGGATTTCTCCATCGCCGACACCCTGCTGTCACTGCAACGCCTGGTGCTGGACACCTTGATGGCGGACGGCCTGGCCGACCGCATGCTGGACAACATCGACCGCACGCGCGATCGCCGTGAAGCGCCACTGACCCTGCGGGAACTGCACCAGCGGGTCAAGGACGCCGTGTGGGGCACCTCCGTGACGGCCGCACAGGGTGACGATGCGCCCTGGCGGCGCAACCTGCAGCGCGAGCACGTGAACCGGTTGTCCGCCTGGGTGCTGCGCTCGGCCAGCAACCGGGCCGACGTGCGCTCGGTGGTCCGTGAGCAAGCCCGCGCCCTGCTGACGGCGCTGAAGGCCAGCCCCTGGGGCGGCAGCTCATCAAGCACGGCCGAAGCCCACCGCCGCGATTGCATTGAGACCCTGGAGCGGGCGCTCAACGCATCGGTGGTTCGCACAAGCCCCTGAAGGAGGGAGACCGGCAGGCCTGACAATGGGCGCTGCCACTTCTTGCCCACCATGGACCTGCCCACGATTTTCTCTGCCTCCGGCCCCCTGGCCCGCGCCTTCGATGGCTACCACGTGCGCCACGAACAGATCGAGATGGCCCAGGCGGTGGCCCAAGCCATCCACGATGCCAGCACCGTCGTGCTGGAAGCCGGCACCGGCGTGGGCAAAACGGCGGCCTACCTGGTGCCCTCTCTGCTCGAAGGCGGCAAGGTCATCGTGTCGACCGGCACCAAGGCCCTGCAAGACCAGCTCTTCCACCGCGATCTGCCCGCCGTGCGCGCGGCCTTGGCCGTGCCTGTCAAGGTGGCCTTGCTCAAAGGCCGCAGCAACTACCTGTGCTGGCACCACCTGAACGGCGCCAACCAGGACGCCATGCTCAGCAGCCGCCAGGAGGTCAAAGACCTGGGCCTGATCAACCGCTTCATCCACCTCAGCCCCACGGGCGACAAGGCCGAATGCCCCACCGTGCCCGAGCACGCCACCATTTGGGCGCGGGTCACCTCCACGCGCGAGAACTGCCTGGGCAGCGAGTGCAAGCACTACACCGACTGCTTCGTGATGAAGGCCCGGCGTGAAGCCCAGGACGCGGACGTCGTCGTGGTCAACCACCATCTGTTTTTCGCCGACCTGATGCTGCGCGAAGAGGGCGTGCCCGAGTTGCTGCCCAACGCCCAGACCATCATCTTTGACGAAGCCCACCAGCTGCCCGACACCGCCACGCTGTTCTTTGGCGACTCGGTCTCGACTGCCCAGTTGCTGGACCTGCTGCGCGACACGCTGGCCACCGGCCAGACCCAGGCCCGCGACGGCGCCAAATGGAACGATGTGCTGGCCCCGCTGGACCGCGCCACCCGCGACCTGCGCCTGTGCTTCGGGCCGCAGACGCAGCGCCTGGCCCACCCTCAGCTCGGCGCCGCCCACCCTCTGCACGCCGCCCTGCTCACCTTGCGCGAAGCCTTGTCCGAGGTGCGCGACACGTTGGAATCCCAGGCGGACCGCAGCCCCGACCTGGCCCAGTTGCAGCGGCGCGCCCATGCCTTGATGCAGCGCCTGTCGGCCTGGGGGGCCCCAGAGCGCGCCAACGAGCCCGAGCTGTGCTGGGTGGATGTGGGCAGCCACGGCCTGCAATTGCACCGCACCCCCATCTCCGTGGCCGACGTGTTCCGGCGCCAACGCCTGGGCCTGGCCGACAACGCCTTTGAGACCGAAGCAAACGAAGACAGCAGCGACGAGTCCAAACCGCCCGCCGAGGCGCCGCGCCGCGCCTGGATCTTCACCTCGGCCACCCTCGCGGTCAAAAACGATTTCACGCATTTCACCCAGGCCTTGGGCCTGGAAGATGCGCACTGCCTGGCCTGGTCCAGCCCTTACGACTACCCCTCGCAGGCCATGCTGTATGTGCCCGAGGGCCTGCCCCCACCCAGCGCGGCCAACCACACCGAGGCCCTGGTTGACGCGGCCTTGCCGCTGATCCGCGCCAACCGAGGGCGCGCCTTTGTGCTGTGCACCAGCCACCGCGCCGTGCAACGGGCGGCCGACCACCTCAAGAAACTGTTCGAAGAAGGCGGCGACCCCTTCCCTGTGTTGCGACAAGGCGATGCGCCCCGCCCCACCTTGCTGGACGACTTCCGGCGCGCGGGCAACGCCGTGCTGGTGGGCAGCCACAGCTTTTGGGAGGGCATTGACGTGAAGGGCGATGCGCTGACCCTGGTGGTCATCGACAAGCTGCCCTTCGCGCCGCCCGATGACCCGGTGCTGGCCAAGCGTTTGGAGCTTCTGGAGAACGAGGGCGGCAACCCCTTCATGGAGCACCAGGTGCCCCAAGCCATCATCGCGCTCAAGCAGGGTGCAGGCCGCTTGATCCGCAGCGAGACCGACCGGGGCGTGCTCATGATCGGCGACGTCAGGCTGATCGAAAAACCTTACGGCCGGCGCATCTGGCAAAGCCTGCCGCCCATGAAGCGCAGCCGCAAGCAAGACGAAGTGGTGGCTTTCTTGAACACTCTGTGAGAGCGTACTTCAGACCTCGAGGTTGTCGATCAGGCGGGTCTTGCCCAGCTTGGCGGCGGTCACCACCACCAAAGGTTCGCTGCCCAGCAATTCATCCGCCGATGGCGGCAAGAGGTCGCGCTGGCGTCGGATGTTGACGTAATCCGGCACCCAGCCCTGCTGGCCAAGCTTTTCCATGGCCTGCGCTTCGATCTTCGCCAAGCCCTCGCAGGGCAGCCCGGCCCGGCCCGCCCGAACCAGGTCCCGCACCCGCTGCAAGGCCTGCGACAGCTGCACCGCTTGGTCGCGTTCTTCGGGGCTCAGGTAGCCATTGCGGGATGACAGGGCCAAGCCATCATCGGCCCGCGCCGTGTCGCCACCTACGATGTCGATGGGCCAAGCCATTTGCCGCACCATGCCCTTGATCACCATCAGCTGCTGGTAATCCTTTTTGCCGAACACCGCAGCGCGAGGCTGCACGATGTTGAACAGCTTGGCCACCACGGTGCACACGCCCGTGAAGAAACCGGGGCGGAACTCGCCTTCCAGCAGATTGGCCAAGGCCTCTGGCGGCGTCACCTTGTAGCCTTGAGGCTCGGGGTACAACTCGGCCTCGTCGGGCGCAAAGACCACGTCGCAACCAGCACCGGCCAACAGCTCGGCATCGCGGGCCAAGGTGCGTGGGTAGCGGTCAAAATCCTCGTTCGGGCCAAACTGCAGGCGGTTGACGAAGATACTGGCCACCACCATGCCACGCCCCCAGCCGCCCTGGTCAGCGATGCCGCGGGCCTGGCGGATCAAGGCCAGGTGGCCTTCGTGCAGATTGCCCATCGTGGGCACGAACACGGGGGCGCTGGTGGCCTCGGCCACGGTGGCGCGCAGCTCGGAAATGGTGTGGATGATCTTCATGATCAATAACCGTGGATGGCTTCGTCAGGAAAACTGCCGTCCTTCACGCTCGACACAAAGCGACGGATGGCGTCGTCGATCGAACCGCCCTCGGCCATGAAGTTGCGAACAAAGCGTGGCAGCTTGCCCCGCGTGATGTTGAGCATGTCGTGCAGCACCAGCACCTGGCCGGCGGTGCGTTGGCCCGCGCCAATGCCGATGGTGATCATGCCGGGGTTGTCGGTCTGCACCGCCGCGGCCACGTCGGAGGGCATCAGCTCCAGCACCGCCATGGCGGCGCCGGCCTGCGCCAACTCCTTGGCATGGCGGCGCAAGGTCTCGGCGCCCGCGGCATCGCGGCCCTGGATGCGGTAGCCGCCCAAGGCGTGCACGCTTTGCGGTGTCAAACCCAGGTGGGCACAAACGGGGATGCCCCGCTCGGTCAGGAAGTGCACCGTGTCGGCCGTCCAGCCGCCGCCTTCCAGCTTGACCATGTGGGCGCCAGCCTGCATCAAAGCCACGCTGGAGCGCAGGGCTTGCTCGCGGTTTTCCTGGTAACTGCCAAATGGAAGATCGGCGAGCACCCAGGTGTTGCGGTTGCCTCGCACCACACAACGCGTGTGGTAAATGATCTCCTCCAGAGAGACGGGCACCGTGCTGGACTGGCCTTGCACCACCATGCCCAGCGAGTCGCCGATCAGGATGCAATCCACACCGCAGTCGTCCAGCAGCCGGGTCATTGACGACTCATAGCAGGTCAACATGGTGATTTTTTCACCCTGCGCATGCATCTCACGCAGGCGGTGCAGGTTCAAGGGCTTGCGGGCAGGCAAGGCAGCGGGGGTCACTGAACTCATTTCACGCGGGTCTGGTGCCAAAGTGGCGCGATTCTAGGCCGACAAGCCACCGCTTGCGCGGGAAATTCTGCAAGCGCCCATCCGCGACTGGGACTAGCATGGTGATTTCTCGTCTGGATGGTTGGACAAGGCATGACCGGGTTGTGGACACAGCTGAACGAAATCGGGCTGGAGAAAGTTTTCCTGCTCCTGATGGGTCCGATTTTCGCAGCCTGCATGGCCTTCGAAGCCTGGTGGCTGAACCGTCGGCGACAGCAAACCTACACGGTCAAAGGCACGGCCATCAACACCAGCCTGGCCTTGAGCCACGCGGTGGCCGATGGCATTGCCTGGGCCCTGCTGGTCGGTTTGTTTGACCTGATTTACCAGCACCGCCTGTTCGACATCCCCATCACTTGGTGGAGCGTGTTCGGGCTGCTGGTGGCCCAAGACTTTTGCTACTACTGGTTCCACCGCGCCAGCCACCGAGTGCGCTGGATGTGGGCCAGCCACGTGACCCACCATTCTGGCGAGACCATGAACCTGGCCACCGCTCTGCGGCAAAGCCCCACTTACCCCATCTCTGGCATGTGGGTGTTCTGGCTACCGTTGGCCTGGTTGGGGTTCGAGACGCGCCACGTGATCCTGGTGGTGGCCGTGAGCCTGGCTTATCAATTTTTTGTGCACACCGAGTTGGTGCGCAAGATGCCGCGGTGGTTTGAAGCGATCTTCAACACGCCTTCGCATCACCGGGTGCACCACGCCCGCAACCCGCAGTACCTGGACCGCAACTACGCGGGGGTGCTGATCATTTGGGACAAGCTGTTTGGCAGCTTCGTGCCCGAGGAGGCGCCCTGCGACTATGGCATCGTCAAACAGATCCACACCAGCAACCCGCTGGTGATGATGTTCCACGAGTGGCAGGCCATGGGACGCGATGCGATGCGGCCAGGCCCGCTGTGGTTGCGCTTGAAGCACCTGTGGGCGCCGCCCGATTGGGAGCGCACCGAGCGACGGTGACCGATCAGGCTGGGTGGTAGGCCAGGCGCACGTAGATGGGCGCAAACGCTTCGGCCTGGGTGATCTCGAGCAGTCGCTCCTTGCCCAGCTCCAGCAGGGCGATGAAGGTCACCACCAGCACAGGCGGGCCGCGCGTCACATCGAACAGGTGTTCAAACTCGACAAAGCGCTGGCCTTGCAATCGGCGCAGCACGATGCCCATGTGCTCGCGCACCGACAGTTCTTCGCGCGTGATGATGTGGTGCGTGTTGAGCTTGGCGCGCTTGAGGATGTCGGCCCAGGCCTCGCGCAAATCCACCAGCGCGACATCGGGATGGCGCACGCGCACCGACGGGTCGTTGTGCACCTGCACGCGCAAAAAATCGCGGCCCAGTTGCGGGAT
The DNA here is from genome assembly GCF_918741295.1 of Aquabacterium sp. CECT 9606. Classification (GTDB taxonomy): domain Bacteria; phylum Pseudomonadota; class Gammaproteobacteria; order Burkholderiales; family Burkholderiaceae_C; genus Aquabacterium. The sequence goes on along the minus strand of NZ_CAKKNB010000001.1, from coordinate 1,155,460 downwards.
GCGGGTCAGCCCGGCCGCCGCCAGTTTCATTTGCTCGTATTCGATCAGGCGACGGACCAGTTCGGCGCGTGGGTCCTCGGCCTCTTCGCCGTCTTCCGACTTCTTGGGCGGCAGCAGCATCCGAGACTTGATCTCGATCAGCATGGCCGCCATCAGCAGGTAATCAGACGCCAACTCAAGGTTGTGCTTGCGGATCTGGTCAACGTAGGCCAGGTACTGGCGCGTGACGTCGGCCAGCGGGATGTCCAGGATGTTGAAGTTCTGCTTGCGGATCAGGTAGAGCAGCAAGTCCAGCGGGCCTTCAAAGGTCTCCAGGAAAACCTCGAGCGCATCGGGCGGGATGTACAGATCCAGCGGCATCGAGAACAAAGGCTCGCCGTACAGACGCGCCATCGCCACGCGGTCAACGACCTCGGGCAGGTGGTTCTCGTCCAGGACTTGTTCGCTCACGACCGTCAGTCGCCCTTGGTTTGGTAAACGTAGGGCTGCTGCGCCACATTCGATTCGCGGAAATCCTGCTGGGCGTCGCGGTCGATGGCCTTGTCCCACAGCAGGGAGCGGCCCTGGCGTTGGCGATCTTCCAGCTGGGGGTCGCGCTGCTTGAGGCTGTCAATGAACTGGGTCACGTCAGACTTGTAGGGCTTCCAGAAAAGCGGCATGGTGGGCACCAGTCAAAAGAGGGAATCAATCCGGCATTTTATGGGCAGCGCGCCGCCTGGGGGCCCGCGTCGCCCACAATCAAGTCCTTATGCAGGAAATCGAACTTAAATTCCAGATCCCGGCCGACTCACTCGGGCCTTTGTCGGCCGAGATTGAACGCTTGCCGGGCCACGCGCGGGAGCGCCTTCAAGCGCATTACTTCGACACGCCCGATCGCCGGCTGGGCCAGGCACGCAGCGCCTTGCGTTTGCGCAAGGAAGGCGAACGCTGGGTTCAGACCCTCAAGGCCTCCGGCGCCAACACCATGGTCCGCCTGGAGGACAACCAGCCCGCGCCCGCACCGGCCGAAGGCAGCGCCGCCCAGCTTGATTTGAGCCTGCATTTGGGCTCGCCCGCCGAGGCGTCCCTGGTCAAGACGCTGGCTTGGGATCCAGCCCAAGACCGCCGGGGCGAACAAACCGGCCTGGTTGAGCTGTACCGCACCGACATCCACCGCCAGACCGCCCGATTGAGCGCAGGCCAGGGCACGTCCCAGGCCGGCGTGGTGGAACTGGCACTGGACCTGGGCCACATCCACGCGGGCCACTTGAGCGTGCCGGTGCGCGAACTGGAAATCGAACTGGTCGACGGCCATCCCATGGCGGTCATCCACGTGGCGCGGGATTGGGTGGCACGGCATGGCCTGTGGCTGGACACCCAGACCAAGGCACACCGGGGCGACCGCCTGGCGCGTCAGGCGGCTGGCAAGGCGCCTCCGGCCGCCGCACCACAACACCCCAGCACGCCTTTCGAGCTGGCCACGACCCTGGAGCAGCTCACCGACGCCATGAGCGCGTTGGCCGCCAGCCAAGCCCCTGATCCACAGCAGATCGACGCCTGGCGGCAAGCCTTGCAGCGGCTAGTATCGCTGGGCCCACAAGGTCAAACGCGGGATCTGACCGCCTTGCTGCAAGCCCTTGAGCGCCCCGACCAGGCCATCACCCTGGCACGTTCGCCCGACACCACCCTGCTCTGCCTGAACCTGTTCGCGTCACTGCTGTGACCGGCGCGCAAGGGCATCAACGCACCCGCATGCCCGGCTGGGCGCCGGGGAAAGGCTCCAGCACATAGATGCCGGGGTTGGCCTTTTCATCGGCGTGCGAGCCGGCCAGCACCATGCCTTCGCTGATGCCGAACTTCATCTTGCGCGGCGCCAGGTTGGCCACCATCACCGTCAGCTTGCCAACCAGGTCTTCGGGTTTGTAGGCCGACTTGATGCCGCTGAACACATTGCGCATCCGCCCCTCACCCACATCCAGCGTCAAACGCAGCAGTTTGTCGGAGCCTTCGACGTGCTCGGCATTGACGATCTTGGCGATGCGCAGGTCGACCTTGGCGAAGTCGTCGATGGTGATGGTCGGGGCGATCTCTTCGCCGCCGGGTTTGGGTGCTTCAACCACGGCAGGGGCCGGCGGCTCGAACAAGGCTTCCAGCATCTTCGGATCGACCCGGGTCATCAGGTGTTCGTATTTGCGGATGGTGGTGACGGGCGTGGCGCGCTCGGCCCAGGTCAGGGGCTGGTCAAAGCCCAGGAAATCGAAGGCGCGGCGGGTCACGTCGGGCAGGATGGGGCTGAGGAACAGCGTCAGGTACTTGAAGCCTTCCATGCAAGCCGACAGCACTTCGTGCAAGGCGCTGTTGGCGGCATGCTGGGCGCTGTCCTTGGCCAGCTCCCAGGGCTTGGCGGTGTCGAAGTACTGGTTGATCTCGTCGGCGGCGGCCATGATGTCGCGCAGGGCCTTGCCGAACTCGCGCTTGTCGAGCGCTTCGGCGATCACAGCCTCGCGGCTGATCACGGCCTGCAGCGGGATCATCTCTTGCAGCTTGCTTTCGTCGCCCGAGCCCAGTTGCGCCAGATTGCCTTCAAAGTACTTGTGGATGAAGTTGGAGCAGCGGCTGGCGATGTTGACGTACTTGCCCACCAGGTCGCTGTTGACGCGCGCCACAAAGTCTTCAGGGTTGAAGTCGACATCCTCGACCTTGCTGTTGAGCTTGGCGGCGATGTAGTAACGCAGCCACTCGGGGTTCATGCCCAGGCCCAGGTACTTGAGCGGGTCCAGGCCGGTGCCCCGGCTCTTGCTCATCTTGTCGCCGTTGTTGATGGTCATGAAGCCGTGCACATTGACCTGGTTGGGCAATTTGCGGCCACTGAACTTCAGCATCGCGGGCCAGAACAGCGTGTGGAAATAGGTGATGTCCTTGCCGATGAAATGCACCTGCTCCACCGCCGGGTCGGCCATGAACTCGTCGAAGCTGCGGGTCTCGCCATACTTGGCCTTGGGGCCGCCGTGGGCAAAGTAGCTTTTGAGCGAAGCCAGGTAGCCGATGGGCGCGTCCAGCCACACGTAGAAATACTTGCCCGGCGCATCGGGGATCTCGATGCCGAAATAAGGCGCATCGCGGCTGATGTCCCAGTCGCTCAGGCCACCTTCGCCGTTTTCATCCTTGGTGAACCATTCGCGGATCTTGTTGCCGACCTCGGACTGCAGCTTGCCATCCTGCGTCCAGGCCTCTAAAAACTCGGCGCAGCGCGGGTCGGACAGTTTGAAAAAGTAGTGGTCGCTGGTCTTGCGCACCGGGGTGGCGCCGCTCAGGGCCGAGTAGGGGTTCTTCAGTTCGATGGGCGAATACACCGCGCCGCACACCTCGCATGAATCGCCGTACTGGTCTTTCGCGCCGCACTTGGGGCACTCGCCCTTGATGAAGCGGTCGGGCAGGAACATGCTTTTTTCAGGGTCGAAGAACTGCTCGACCGGGCGCACGCTGATCAGGCCGGCCTCTCGCAAGGCCACGTAGATCTCCTGGGCCAACGAGTGGTTCTCGGCACTGTCGGTGGACGACCAATGGTCGAACGCGATGTGAAAGCCGTCCAGGTACGGCTTGCGGCCCGCCGCGATGTCTGCAACGAACTGTTGCGGCGTCTTGCCAGCTTTTTCAGCCGCGATCATGATGGGGGCGCCGTGGGCGTCGTCCGCTCCAACGAAGTGAACGCGGTGCCCTTGCATGCGCTGGAACCTGACCCAGATGTCGGCCTGGATGTATTCCATGATGTGGCCCACGTGAAAGTGGCCGTTGGCATAAGGCAGGGCTGTCGTGACAAAGAGCTGACGTGGCATGGCGACAAGGGCTTGGGGAAAGTCCTTGATTTTAGGCCGCGCTAGACTGCCCGCCTGGATTAGTTTTATTGCCCTGTTCCCATCCTGCCTGCCCATCGCCTCCGCCAGCATGACCCTACCTGCACCCACCGCCTTAGAAACCGCCGCGCGCGCCGCCCTCAGCGCCGTCACCGATCCCCTGACCGGTCAGGATTGGGTCAGCGGCAAGCAGCTCAAATCCCTGCGGGTGGAGCAAGGCCAGGCCACGGTGGACATCACCTTGGGTTACCCGGCGGTGTCACAGTGGCCCGCCTACACGGCCCTGGTGATGCAGGCACTGGACGATGTGCCCGGCATCACCGGCGTCGAAGTGAATTGGGCCACCCAGGTTCAAACCCATGCGCCCCCTCGTGGACAGGCGCCCCTGGCGGGGGTGAAAAACCTGATCGGCATCGCCTCCGGCAAAGGCGGCGTGGGCAAAAGCACCACCGCCATCAACCTGGCCCTGGCGCTGGCTGCCGAGGGCGCCAGCGTGGGCATGCTCGACGCCGACATCTATGGCCCCAGCCAGCCCCTGATGATGGGCCTGAGCGGCCGCCCAGACAGTCCCGACGGCAAGAGCATCGAGCCGCTGCGCAACCACGGCCTGCAGATGATGTCGATCGGCCTGCTGATCGATGAAAACGCCCCCACCATCTGGCGCGGCCCGATGGCGACCCAGGCGGTCGAACAACTGCTGCGCCAGACGCGCTGGGGCACGCCAGACAAACCCCTGGACTACCTGATCGTCGACATGCCGCCCGGCACCGGCGACATCCACCTGACCTTGTGCCAGCGCGCACCGCTCACCGCCGCCGTGGTCGTCACCACGCCGCAGGACATCGCCCTGCTGGATGCCCGAAAGGGCCTGCGCATGTTCGAAAAAGTGGGCGTGCCGGTGCTGGGCGTGGTCGAGAACATGGCCACGTACCACTGCCCCAATTGCGGCCACGAAGCGCACATTTTTGGCGAAGACGGCGGCAAGCGCCTGGCCGAGGAAACCGGCGTGCCCTCGCTGGGCTCCATGCCCCTGGACCTGACCATCCGCCAGCAAGCCGACAGCGGCAATCCCACCGTCGCCGCCGACCCGACCGGCAAGGTGGCGGAGCTGTACAAAGGCATGGCCCAACGCCTGGCCGCCGGCCTGTCCAAGCTGCCCAAGGACTATTCGGGCAAGTTGCCAGGCGTGACCGTCGTGCCCAAAGCTGATGCCTGAAAACCACCGCCCTGGCCATGACTCAACGCACTGACGATGCCTGGTTCGATCTGGTCCCCCAGGCTCTGATCGAGTTTGACGAGCATGGCCATTTGCTGCGAAGCAATGCGGCTTTCGCCGGCCTGTTCGGCAAGGCACCCGCCCCTGGCGCTTTGCTGAGCCATGCGCCCGAAGCCCTGCAGCGGCTCACCGGTTGGGATGCCCCCTTGGCCCTGATCGGGCTGGCCCCGGGCGCCCCGCCGCTGACCAACCTGGCCTGCATCGACCAAGGCACCCCGAACCAGCGGTATCTGCGCAGCCATGTGCACGCGCACCCCGCCGTGCCGGGTCTGCCAGAGCGTTTTCTGTGCGTGGTGCACGACACCAATCCCATGGCATTCGTGGTGCAGACCCCGCAGCCGCCTGACTTCACCAACACCAGCGGCGAACCCACCGGCCTGATGGAGTTCGACCAGGACCAATTGCTGCACGAGTTGCGCACCATCCTGGAAAGCAGTCCTGCCGGCATCGCCTACCTGCGTGACAACATCCTGGTGCGCTGCAACCGGCGCTTCGAACGCATGCTGGGCTTGAGCCCCGGCACCTTGACCGGCCAGCACCTGGAGGCGCTGCTGGACAGCGATCCGCGCATCCGCCGCGTGGTCGATCAATCCACCGTCGAGCTGCAGAACACCGGGCAGTTTGAAAGCGAACTGGAGATCGTCGCGCCGGGCTTTCCCACACGCTGGTATGCCCTGTCGGTGCGCCGCATTGGCCCCCGCTCCGACCCGCTGGAAGTCATCGCGGTGCTGTCGGACATCACGCGCATCCGCTCGCAGCAAGCGCAGCTGGAGGCCCTGGGCCGCGACCGCGACCTGATGTTCACCATGTCCGGCGTGGGCATCGCTTTCGTGCGCGATGGCCTGGTGCAAAGCGCCAACCCGGCCTTGGCCAGCTTGCTGGGCCTGGACCACCAGGACATGGCCGGCCGGCCGCTGACCAGCCTGTACATCACCGATATCGACACCAGCACCCTGGCCAGAACCGACGACCAGATCCTGGCGCAACTCGCCGAGCAAGGCCACTGGCAAGGCGAGCGCGCCTTGCGGCATCCGCGCGGCACGCCGCTGTGGGCCGAAGTCAACCTGCACCTGGTCAAGCCCGACCAACCCGAAGAGGGCTTCATCGCCTCCTTCGTGAACGTGGATGACCGTCACCGGGCCGAGCAGAACCTCACCCTGCAAGCCGACCGCACCCGCGCCATCCTCGACTCGGTGTTCGTGGGCATCGTCACGCTGGACTCGGGCGGCATTGCCTGGATGAACCGCTCGGCCCGACGCATGTTTGGCGGCGACCTGCCTGATTTTCTGGGCCACCCGCTCAGCACCGTCGCCACGCCAGACATCGACCACCCCTTCCGCCTGACCGGCTACCTGGACGACCTGCTCGATGGCCAATCCCACACCTTCGAGTGCCAAGTCATGGGCCGCGACGGGCGTGTGTTCTGGGTGGTGGGCAACGCTGTGGTCACCCTGGGCGAGTTCAACGAGCGCCAGATCACCTATGCCCTGATGGACATCGACCGGCGTCGTGAGGCCGAAGCCCTCACGGTCGAGGCCCAGGCCACCTTGCAGCGGATCATCGAGATGGCGCCCATGACCATCACGCTGTGCGATGCCAAGACCCTGACCGTCATCCAGGCCAACCAGGCCGCCTCGGCCTTCATGAAGATCGAGCCCGCCAAGGCCGCCGGGCTCACCCCTGAAGAGATCCATGGTGCCGACCGAGGCCGCCAGTTGCGCGCCGACATGCTCAGGGCCCTCGATTCAGCCAAACCACTGCAACGAGAGTACAAATTCGAGCAAGGCTCTGGCATGCAGACCTGGGACGTGAGCTACCTGCCTCTCTCGCACGATGGCCAGACCGCCGACCAACTGCTGCTGGTGGCCTCCGATGTGAGCGAACAGCGTGCCGCCGAGCAAGCCCGCCTGGAGGCGGCCATTGCGCAGCGTGAAATGCTGGTCAAGGAAGTGCACCACCGCATCAAAAACAACCTGCAGGGCGTGGCCGGCCTGCTGCAGCAGATCGCGGCCCGCAAGCCCGAAGTGGCCTCGGCCATCTCCGAAGTGGTGGGCCAGGTGCAGGCCATCGCCCAGGTCTACGGCCTGCAAGTAGGCGCGGGCGGGCCCCTGCGCCTTAAAAACGTCATTGAAGCGATTGCGCAGTCAGTGCAGCGCACCTTCAGCCGCACCATCACCTTGGAGGTGGAGGGCAGCAACGCCTCGGAATGGCAACTGCCCGAGGCCGAATCCATCCCCATCGCACTCAGCCTGAATGAATTGCTCACCAATGCGCACAAGCACGGCCGGGCTGCCGAGGCCCTGACCTGCACCATGATCTGCAGCGAACTGCAGGTCTGCATCGAGATCCGCAACACCGGGGTGTTGCCCGAAGGCTTCAACGTGCACCGCGTGCCCGGTGGCGTGTCGGGCCTGGGCCTGGTCCGCGCCCTGCTGCCCCGCCGCAGTTCCAAATTGAGCATGATCCAGGAAGGCGAACAGGTCGTGACCCGGATCGAACTGAATCCGCCAGGCGTCAGTTTGGTGCCCACCCCCCACATCCTGGGTGCTCCCTCTGGTCAGCAGATTGCACTTTGGCCACAATGAAAGAGGAATGCCGTGCAAAATAGAAAAATAAGCGCCGATGGACGGTCGACAACATGGTGAAGCAGTCTTGACGTGATCTGAGACCGGGGTCTCCGTAGCGTTCCAGGGCTTCCGGGCCCAATGAGGATGTACGTGAATCACAAAGGCAAAATTTTGGTGGTGGACGATGATCGGCTGGTGCTGGCCACGTTGACCCACGGCCTGTCACAAGCCGGCTATGAGGTGATCGATGCCGACAATGGCGACGACGCGATCCTGCTGGCCCACGAACACAAACCCGAACTGGCCCTCCTGGACATCCGCATGGAAGGCAAAACCGGCTTCGATGTGGCCGCCTACTTGCGCGAGTACTGCCAGATCCCTTTCATGTTCCTCTCAGCGTTTGCCGATGAAGCCACGGTGGCGCAGGTCAAGGAACTCGGCGCGGTGACCTACCTGGTCAAGCCCCTGGACATCCAGCAGATCGTGCCCGCGGTGGAATCCGCCTTCGCCAACCGGCGCAAAACGGCCGCCGAGGCCGAGGCTCAGGCCACGGAAACCACCACCCAGGCCAAGTCGTCTGCCTCATTGTCCAGCGCCGATCCACTGGCCCAGACGGTGGCCCTGGCCGTGGGCATCGTCATGCACCGCCACTCACTGGGGCGGGGTCAGGCCCTCGATCGGCTGCGCAAACAGGCGCAGCAAGAAGGCCGCTCGGTCGAGGCCTGGTGTGAACGCTTGCTGGATGCCCAGGAAGTGCTGTCGGGCCTGGGCCCCTTGAGCTGACTGCGAAGAACCGGGGCGCTCAGCCCTGTCGGCCCTGGGCCTGCGCCTGGGCAGCACTGATCAGCGTGAAGTAAAAACAAGCGCCTTGCCCTGACTGGGCTTCCGCCCACACCCGGCCTTCGTGGCGCGAGATGATGTTCTTGACGCCCGCCAGCCCCACCCCCGTGCCCGGAAACTCCTTGGCACTGTGCAGGCGCTGGAACAAGCCGAACAGCTTGTCGGCGTGCTGCATGTCAAAACCAGCCCCGTTGTCCTTCACGTAGAACACGGCTGGATTGGTGGCGGGCATCACCCCCACTTCAATGCACGGATGCTCTACCTTGGCGCTGTACTTCAAGGCGTTGCCCATGAGGTTGTCCAGCACGCGCCGCACCAGCGTGGGATCGGCCTCGGCCACCATGCCCTCGGCCACTTTGAAATCCGCACGCCGGCTGGCCTGCCCGGTCACCAGGCCCTCGTCACGGTCCAGGTCAGACAAATCCTTGACGACCTCCTTGGCCAGCACACTGAGGTCAATGCGTTCACGCGCCACGGGTTCGCGGGCCAGCTGGGCCTGCGCCAGGATGGCGTCAATCATGCCGTTCATGCGGCTGGAGGCTGCCAGCACACGGTCCAGGTGGTCGTTGCCCACACGGTCCAGCACCTTGCCGTAGTCCTCCTTGAGGATGCGCGTGAAGCCGTCGACCACGCGCAAGGGCGCCCGCAGGTCGTGCGACAAGGCGTAGCGCAGAACTTCCTGGTCGGACTCGCTCATGGCGGGCACCCGGTCAGCGCAGGGCGGGAGCGCGGCCTGATCGGCTTCATTCACCGCCTCAACAGCCGGAGCCAGGGGTTCAAGCGGCGGAATCTCGGCGACTGGCGCCGGCAACCAAACCAAGGCCGTTGCCCACACCACACACCACAACAACAGGAACAGGCTATGGGCCCAGACCGGTGCGCCCAGCAGCACCATCGCGACAAGCGTCAACAAACCCACCGCGCCCCACCCCATCAAAAGGACTCGAGACTCGCGGCGGAAGGATTTCTGGCTTGAAAAAGAATGATGACCCGGCATTCAAATCATTGTAAGAAGGACCGCAAGGGGTTTCTTCTGCTGGTTGACCATTTCACTGTGCCTGTAAAGTCCGTGATTAGTTAACGATTAGACACAGTATGCCCCTGCGGTCTCCAGGCAAGGGGGCTGACTTACCCAAGGATCGTCACGCGATATCCCCGAACAAGGAAATCATGCGCTTTACCTGGACCTTTATTCTCACCCTGAGTGCCTTGGTCATGACGACCGTGGCGGTCGTGGGTTGGGGTTTGAGCGGGCTTGGACTGGCTTTGGCTGGCTGGGCATCCGCTGGCATCGGCTATCTGGCCCGCCAGCGCCAGGAGCCCGCAGCCGACCAGCCGGGCACCACGCGCCCGCCCGAAGCCGCCATGGACGAGGAATTGCTGGCCAGAGTGTCGCCTGAAGACAACGCCGAGGCGCACCGCTGGTTGGCACTGAGCCAGGAAATCGTTGAGGCCGCCCATGGTGCCAATTCCCTGGCTCAAGCACTGCAGCGGGTTGGGCAAACCCTGCACCAGCACATGGGCTCCAAGGCCTGGGTCTGCCTGCGGGTGGACGGCTGGAATGGCGAATCAGCCTTATTGCGCCCGTGGGTCAACGCCGACAGCGACGCCGGCGACATCATCGACGTCACGGCCATTGCCACCACCCACCGCGACGAACGCCCCTTGGGGCAGGCGCTGACCTCCCTGAGGCCCAGCTCGGCCCAGGGTGCCAGTGAGCTGCCGGCCTTGTCCAGTTGCCCCTGGCGCTCGCCCCAGACGCACAAAGTGCTTGCCGTGCCCGTTTCGGTCGAAGGCTGGCCCCTGGCGCTGTTGGAGTTTGACGACCCCCAGCAGGACTGCGTGGGCCTGTCTCACGTGCTGGACATCGCTGCCATCCAGCTGGGTTTTGTCGCCCAGCGCGATGCCAACCTGGCCCACATGGCCACCAGCGCCGAGCACCTGGGTCGCCTGGCCCTGGTCGCCTCGCGCATCAGCAGCGGCGTGGCCATCACCGACCGCCACGGCACCATCGAGTGGATCAACAGCGCCTTCGTCGCCCTCACCGGCTGGCCCGAGGACAAGGTCCTGGGCCGCAAGCTGGGCGATTTGCTGGAGCAAGAGGTCAGCGCCCCCACCACCGTGCGCGAACTGGAAGACCATCTGGCCCGCGGCGTACCTTTCCGCCTGGCCTACGAGGCCGCCCGCCAAGGTGGTCAGCTCATCACCCGCTACTGGGGCGAAATCGACGCCATCCAGATGCTGGACGAGTCGGGCGGCCGCAGCCAGTACGTCTGCCTGTTCAACGACATCACCAAGCGCAAGGCCCAAGAACACGTGCGCGAACAGGAGCGCGAGTTCCTGGAGGCCCTTTTGGGCAACCTGCCCGTCAGCCTGTTCGTGCTTGATCCGGTCAACCTCAACGTGGTGGCCATCAACCGCTACACCGAGATCGAGTTCAAGCTGCAACGCGATCAGGTGGTCGGCAAATCGATCACGCAGGCGCTGGGCGAGTCGGTGCTGCACCTGACCGAAGGCCCGATGCAGCAGGCCCTGGAAACGGGCCAGACCATCGAGCACGACTTCCAGTGGCAAAACGCCTCGCAGCAGCGAATCGTCAATGCCCGCCATTTCGCGTTGCGCCACAGCAATGGCCGCCCCCGCCTGTTGATCTCGCTGGTGCGCGACATCACCGCCGCGCGGCAAGCCCAGGCCGATCTGGAAGAGTCCGAACGCCGCTTCCGTGAACTGGTCGAGTCCATGGACGATTGCGTCTACGTGGCCAGCGAGCACCGCGCCAGTTACCTCTACCTCAGCCACCGCACGCAAGACCTGTGGGGCGTGTCGGCCGAAGACATCCTGGCGCACCCCGACCGGCTCAAATCCCTGGTGGTGCCCGAAGACCGGCCCTTGTTGATCGAACAAGAGGCCATGGAAGACCAGGATCAGCCGACCGACGCCCTGCTGCGCCTGCAGCACCCTGAAAAAGGCCTGCGCTGGTTGCGCCACCGCACCCGTGCCCGCCGCCTGCCCGATGGCCAGTCGCGCATCTACGGCCTGGTGTCGGACGTGACCGACGAGCATGGCCAAGCGCTGGAGCTGCAACGCGCCCGCGACATGGCCGAGGCCGCCAGCCAGGCCAAGAGCCAGTTCATGGCCAACATGAGTCACGAAATACGCACCCCCATGAACGGCATCCTCGGCATGACCGAGCTGCTGCTGGGCACCCCGCTGAGCGACAAGCAGCGCCGTTTCGCGCAGGCCGTTTACCGCTCGGGCGAAAGCCTGCTGGAAATCATCAACGACATCCTGGACTTCGCCAAGATCGAGGCAGGCCGCCTGGAGCTGGCCACCTGCGACTTCGTGCTGCGCACCTTGGTGGAAGACACCTTGGAGCTGATGGCGCCCCGCGCCCACGAGAAGGGCCTTGAGCTGAGCTTCCGCGAACAACCCGGCCTGCCCTCCGTCATCCATGGCGATCCGCTGCGCTTGCGCCAGATCCTGACCAACCTGGTGGCCAACGCCATCAAGTTCACCGAACACGGCGAGATCGTCGTCGACATCCGCCGGGCCATTGGCGGCGGGGTCGAGCTGCCCAAACCCGGCAGCATCGAAACCATGGAGCTGGAGTTCATGGTGCGTGACACCGGCATCGGCATCCCGTCCGAGGTGGTGCCCCGCCTGTTCAGCGCCTTCGTGCAAGCGAATGGCGGCATGGCGCGGCGCTACGGCGGCACGGGCCTGGGCCTGGCCATTTCCAAGCAATTGGTCGAGCTGATGGGTGGCCAGATCGAGGTGCACAGCGCACCAGGCGTCGGCTCCGAGTTCCTGTTCCGCGTGCCCGTCTGCGTTGGCACCACGCAGGCCGACATGGCCATGCTGGAAGAGCCCGACATGCCCTCCTACAACGTGCTGGTGGTGGATGACAACGACACCAACCGCACCGTGATCGAGAACATGCTGACCGCCTGGGGCATGAACGTGGTGCAAGCCATCGATGGCCGCGAAGCCCTGAATGTGCTGATGGCCCACCCCACGCAAGATGCGCCTTTCGACCTGGCCCTGGTCGACATGAACATGCCCAACCTGGATGGCATGGGCCTGGCCGAGGCCGTGCGCACCAGCGGCCGCTACCCCAAGCTGAAAATGATCTTGTTGTCGTCGGTGTCATCACCCGATGACGTGCGCCGCGCCCAGGATGTGGGCTTCCAGCGTTTCGTGGCCAAGCCCTTGCGCAAGGCCGAATTGCGCCAGGCCATCCTGGGCATTTCCGCAGACCGCGGCGATGCGAACCAGGAAGCCACCCGCATCAACAAGGCCGTGCTGGTCATCGAGGACAACACCGTCAACCAGGAAGTCTGCTCTCAGATGCTCAAGCGCCTGGGTTGCGAGGTGCGTGTCGCAAGTTCAGCCCTGGAAGGCCTGCGCCGCCTGGGCGAGCAGCGCTTCGATCTGATCCTGATGGACATCCAGATGCCCGGCATGGACGGCGTCGAGGCCCTGGGCTGGTTCCGCCGGGGATCCAATAACCGCTTCTCGTTTATCACACCGTCGGACACCCCGGTGATTGCCGTCACGGCCAATGCGCTGGAGGGCGACGAAGAACGCTTCCTGGGCCTGGGTTTTGACGACTACCTGTCCAAGCCCTTCCGCCAGAGCCAGCTGCACAAGGTGCTGGTGGAACATACCCACATCGACCCCATTGACCTGCCCGAGGCACCCATCACGGTGCCCACACCACTGCACGATGATCTGGCCGGCCCGGCCGCGCCAGAGGATCTGCATGGCACCACCGATGAGTCCCTCAATGCGGGCTGGGCAGACGTCCTTGACCGCCAAGCCTTGCAGCGCCTGCAAGACCTGGACCCCAAGGGCGAGAACAAATTGATCGAGCGAGTGTCAAAAGCTTTTGAAAATTCTGTCGGGCGGATGCTGCCGCAGCTCGAAGATGCCACCAAAGTCGGCGATCATGCAGGTATTGCGCATGTGGCGCACACTCTCAAATCATCGTCAGCCAGCATCGGTGCGCTCAAGTTGTCGCAGATGTGTGCCGAAATTGAAGCCATGATCAGGCGTCCTACAGGTGAAGATCTGACTAATCGCATCAGTGCCATTCGGCCCGAGGTGGAGCGGGTGATCGCAAGCTTGCGCCTCTTGCTGGAGGCCCAACTGTGAATCGGCTCACCTCCGTCGGGACCGATGATTCCGCCGAGCAGCCCAAAGTGCTGCTGGTGGATGACGACGAAGTCAACCTGCTGTTGACTTCCATCGCCCTGCGCGAGCGTGGTTTTTCGATCACCGAGGCCAGCTCTGGCGAGCAAGCCCTTCAGATCATCAGCGAATGGTTGCCCGACGTGGTGGTGCTGGACGCCGTCATGCCCGGGCTGGATGGTTTTTCCACCTGCCAGGAACTGCGGCACCTGCCCGGCTACGAATCCGTGCCCGTGCTGATGCTGACGGGCCTGGACGACGAGGCCTCGATCACACGCGCCTATGAAGTGGGCGCCACCGATTTTTTCATCAAGTGCACGCAGTGGAGCCTGCTGGCCGGGCGCCTGCGTTACCTGCTGCGCGCCTCGCGCACCCGGCATGAGCTGGAGCGCAGCAAGGCCACGCTGGCACGCGCTCAGGATCTGGCCCGCATGGGCAGCTTCGATTGGCGCCAGGGCGTGACCGACATTGTCTTCTCGATGGAGGGCATGCGCGTGTTCGGTCTGGGCGGCCGTGACCGCCTGGGGCTCAAACGCATCCTGCGCATGATTGCGCCCGAAGAGCGCCAAGGCTTCCAGCGCATCCTGCGCGAAGTGCTGGACCACGGCACCGTGCTGTGCAACGACATCCAGGTCAACCTGCACGATGGCCGCCAGCGCATCCTGCACATCGAGGCCGAACCCGAGTTCAATGAAGTGGCCGCCCTGATCGGCTACACCGGCATCGTCCAGGACGTGACCGACCGGCGCGTGGCCGAGGACAAGATCAAGCACCTGGCCAACTTCGACACGCTCACCGGCCTGCCCAACCGCCGGCAGATCTTCTGGCGCAGCGAGCGCGCCATCGAGCATGCCAAGCGCCTGAACCACCACGTGGCACTGTTGCAGATTGGCGTGGACCGCTTCAAGATCATCAACGAGAACCTGGGCCACCACGCCGGCGACGAACTTCTGATCGAAGTCTCGCGCCGCCTGCGCTCGTGTGTGCGCCATTCCGAGCAGGTCATGGAAGGCAACATGGAGATGACCGGCATGCGCGGTCATCGCACCCTGGAGGCCGTGGGCCGACTGGGCGCTGACGAATTCGTCGTGCTGCTGCCCGAGATCGCCAACGAAGCCGAAGCCATGGAAACCGCCAACTGCATCCTGCAGGCCCTGCGCGACCCCATGATGGCTGCTGGCCAGGAATGCTTCATCACCGCCAGCATCGGCATCGCCCTGTTCCCGGCCCATGGCCTGAGGGTGGCCGACCTGCTGCGCAACGCCGACGTGGCCATGGACCTGGCCAAGAGCCAGGGCCGCAACAACGCCATGGTCTATGACCTGCAATTGGCCAGCAAGGGCCGCGTGCGCCTTGACCTGGACACCGCCTTGCACAAGGCCCTGGAGCGCGACGAACTGGTGCTGTACTACCAGCCCAAGATCGACGTGCGCACCAGCAAGATGGTCGGCGCCGAGGCGCTGATGCGCTGGGTGCGCGACGGCAAGATCATCCCCCCCATCGATTTCATCCCGCTGGCCGAGGCCACAGGCCTGATCAACGCAATGAGCCTGTGGGCCATCACCCAAGCCGCACGGCAGGCCAAGATCTGGCAAAAGCAGTTCGGCTTCGATGCCTCCATCGCGGTCAACCTGCCCAGCCGCCTGTTCGAGCTGCCCGACCTGGTCGACAAGATCCAGGCCATCCTGGAACAGGAAGGCGTGCCGCCCCATTTCATCGAGCTGGAGATCACTGAAACCGGCCTGATGAAAGACCTGCAAGGCGTGGTGCCCTCGCTGCACCGCCTGAACCAGATGGGCATCGAGATCTCGATCGATGACTTCGGCACCGGCTATTCGTCGCTGGCCTACCTGACCACGCTGCCGATCAGTGAACTGAAAATCGACCGGTCGTTCGTGCACGACCTGGGCACCACGCCGCAGAGTTCGGCTGTGGTCTCGGCCATCATCGCGCTGGCACGTGCCCTGGGCCTGCGTGTGATTGCCGAAGGTGTTGAAGAGGCCTCTCAAATGGAGGTGCTCTACAACCTGGGCTGCCACATCTGCCAAGGCTATCTCTTCGCGCGGCCGATGCCGGCGGCCGACGTGGACACGTGGCTGACCAACACCGAGGCCGACCAAAGCCTGCCACGCGTTTCACTGCTCACCGGTGAGATGGGCAGTTCGGCCGTCAGCAGTACCCCCGTCTAGTCACAGAGGAATCGATCATGGGCAGTTCATCGGGAAGTGGCGCTGCAGAGCAGGCCCCCGCGCAACTCGCCAAGGCTGCCCTGCGCCAACTGGCCGAGAAAAGGCTGGAGCCCACACCAGAAAATTTCCGCAAGGCCTACGAGGCCGAGCAAGGCGCAAGCTCCCAAGCGACCGAGCCCGCGCCGCTCGATGTGGCCCCGGCCATGACCCCAGCCGCCGATGGCGAGCGGTGGTCGCAACTGATTGGCCGCATCGTGCGAGGCGCCGAGCGCGGTGGTCGCCAATGGACCGCAGGCCGCAAGAAAGACAGCCTGCAGCGCGTGCTGGAAGGCAGCAGGAATTCCGCCGACCGCCTGCACCAAAGGCTGACCCAGTTGGTGGGCAGTTGGGACAGCGACACGGTGGACGATGGCCTGCTCGAAGTGATGGAAACCGCCGATGGCAGTGCCGCCGCCGGCGCGCCCGAGTCTCCCCCTGCGCCACCATTGGCCGCATCGACGGCCCCCGTCAACCAAGCCACGGCCGCGGCGCCCGCCCAGACCGGCGCCTGGCCCGCACTGGCCGAACACGCCCTGTCGCAAACGCAGGGCGCCTTGGTCACGGCACTGCCCGACAGTCTGGGCCAAGCCCTTGAAGCCAAAACCGCGCTGCAAAGCGCCCTGGCCCAGGCCCGCCAGCCCGGTTTGGCTCAGCTTGACGTGGACGCCACGCGTGAGCAAATCACCCAGGCCTGCGATCAAGCCCGGCGCATCATCGAACACCGCTACCACCTGGTCGAGCAACTCAACGACCTGTGCCACACCCTGACCGAGAGCCTGGTCGAACTGGCCGAGGACGACTCCTGGGTGCAGGGCCAATGCCAAGCCATGCAGTTCCAGTTGGATGAAGGCCTGCACAGCCGAGGTGTCAAGCACATGCAGGATCTGCTGGAAAGCACCCGGCAACGACAAAAGCAGCTCAAACAGGAGCGTGACTCCGCACGCCAGTCGCTCAAGCAGTTCATCCAGCAGATGCTGCAAGAGATCGCTGCCCTGGGGAGCACCACCGACCGCTTCCAGCAAAGCCTGGGGCGCTATGCCGAGACCATTGGCCAGGCCGATTCGCTGGAAAGCCTGGCCGGCGTGGTGCGCGACATGGTCGATGAAAGCCGCGAAGTGCATGGCCTGGTCAACCAGGCACAGACCCGCATGCAGGCCGAGCACGAGCGCGCCACCGAACTGACCGACCGCGTGCGTTCACTGGAAGATGAGATCCGCCGCTTGTCCGACGAAGTGTCCACCGACCCGCTCACCCAGATCGCCAACCGGCGCGGCCTGGCCAAGTCGTTCGAGACCGAACGTGCGCGCATGCAACGCAGTGGCGGCGTCCTGGCGATCGGCCTGCTTGACGTCGACAATTTCAAGAAGCTCAACGACCAGATGGGGCACCACACGGGTGACCTCGCCTTGCAGTTTTTATCGCGCCGCGTGAGCGAATGCCTGCGCCCCAGCGATTCGCTGGCCCGCTATGGCGGCGAAGAATTCGTGGTGCTGCTGCCCGACACGCCCGTGGACGAAGCCCAGCAGGTGCTGACCCGCCTGCAGCGCACCCTGAGTGCCGAGTTCTTCACGCAAGACGAGAAGAATGTGTTCATCACTTTCTCAGCCGGCGTCACGCAGTACCGCACCGACGAGGCCATCGAGGCCGCGCTCGACCGCGCTGACGTGGCCCTGTACGAGGCCAAGCAAACGGGCAAAAACCGCACCTGCGTGGGCTGATACGGCGTTCAGTCCGATCGCAGCAGTTGCTGCAAAACGCCCGGCAACTGGTCGGGCAAATCGTCGGCGATGAGCCCGGCGCCAAACGCCCTCGCCGCCTCGCCATGCAGCCACACGGCGGCAGCGGCCGCGTTGAGCGCGCCCATGCCTTGCGCCAGAAGCCCGGTGATCAAGCCTGCCAGCACGTCGCCCGACCCGGCCGTGGCCAGCGTTGATGGCGCATTGGTGTTGACCAGGGCCACCCCATCCAGCGCCGCGATCACCGTGTCCGCCCCCTTGAGCACCACCACGGCGCCACAGCGCTGTGCCGCCCAGCGCGCCCGGCTGAGCTTGTCAGGCGAGGGCAAGGCCTTGGCCTGGGGAAACAAGCGCGCAAACTCCCCTTCATGCGGGGTCAACACCACCGGCCCGCGCGCCGCCTTGATGAGCGTGAACAGGGCGTCGGGGTCGCTTTCGAAAGCCGACAGCGCATCGGCGTCCAGTACCACCGGGCGACCACTCGCCAAGGCCGCTTCCACCAGTGGCCGCACGCCCCTGGCCAAGCCACCCGCGGCACCCGGGCCCAGTAGCACCGCACTGATGCGGGCATCGCCCAGGACCTGGCGCAAGCTCGCAGCCTGCTCCACGGCGTCGGCGCCGCCCAGGGTGCGGACCATGATGCTGTTCAATGCGGCCGCGTAGACGGCCCAGGCCGATTCAGGCACGGCCACCGTGGTCAAGCCCGCGCCCACTCGGGCCGCCGCCCGCGCTGACAAACGTGAAGCGCCTGTCATCACACCGCCCCCGTAGACCAGGGCATGACCGCGCTGGTACTTGTGGTGATCGGCCGTCAGCGCGGGCCAGTCGGGGCGCCAATGGTCCGGCGTGTTCTCAAATGTGGTGGGCTTGACGAACTCGCCCACGTCGGCCCTCAAGCCAATGTCGGCCACCACCACCTCGCCGCACAAAGCCCGGCCAGGCAGGATGACATGGGCAGGTTTCTTGCGAAAGAAAGTCACGGTCAACGCGGCCTTCACGGCACCGGCGCTTTCGCCGGTGTCGCCGAAGACGCCACTGGGCACATCCACGGCCACCATCGGTAGACCAGCGTGCGCCACCGCCTGCAGTGTGCGCGCCGCCATGCCGCCCAATGGCCGGCTCAAGCCCGAGCCAAACAGGGCATCGACCACCAGCCCAGCACCCTCAAGCGCCTCGGGACGCACCGGCACGCACGAGGCCGGATCCCAATGACGCGCCTGGATCAAGGCATCGCCTTTGAAAGCCGACCATTCGCCCAGCAAGGCCACGAGCACAGGCCAGCCGGCCTCACTCAAACACCGGGCGATGACCAGGCCATCGCCGCCGTTGTTGCCCGGCCCGCACAGCACCACGACCGGCCGGGTGGTCCACCGGGCCAGGATCGCATCGGCCACTGCCCGCCCGGCCCGCTCCATCAGCACCTGGCCAGAAACACCCGCCTGCATCGTCAAGCCCTCGGCCTGCACCATCTCTGCCACGGTCAAAAGCGCTGTTCGTTCCATGCTTTGCACCACCTTCTCCAAACGATCATCAGAGTCTGCACTACCTGGTTCTGGTGGCGGGAAAAGTCGAGCAGCTTTTCACGCTCATGCACGCGGTGTGCAACACAAAGTGCTTGGCCCTCTTGCACCAAGCGGGGCATTTGGTACACACTGCAATGGCGGTCAACGATGGGATTTTCATCAACCGCATGGCACACCGGGTAACGGTGGCTTCATGGGTGCATGGCTTGCTTCACCGCAAGCTGACAGGGTGGATCTGTCAGCATCACGCCGTTGGTAGACGGCTCCCCTGATCATTGGGGGACACGACCCGCCAGGACCACCCCGGCAGGTAAGACGACCCGATCGTGGTCATCGACTCAGAAGCCCGGCGTTTTTTGAACGGCCGGGCTTTTGCTTTGGGGCCAATGCCGCCGACAATCCTCGCTTGCCCCCCGATTCCAGCCAAGGCGCCTTGCATGCCCACCCCGCACGAACAATTCTTCAGCCTGGTTCATGAGCACCTGAACCAGCAGACGCTGGTCAAACTGGTGCTGGGCAATTACGTTGGCCCGGTCATGGACCTGGTCCGCGTTCAGGTGCGGCCCATTGTCATCAAGGGTCAGGCGTGCCTGTCTTTTGTACACCGCCACCAGACCAAGGACATCATCAAGAACCTGCCCGTGGACGAAGGTTTCGCGGCATTGCAAGGCATGGTGGGCCAGGATTTTCGCAACGCCCATTTGCTGACCCCGACCGAGGAAATCCAGTTGGCCATCAGCAAAAAGGGCAAGGCCACCTTGCGCTTTGGCAAGGCCGACCACCCGGAACCCACCAGCCAGGAGCACAACCGCCAGAAAGAACGCCTGCTGGCACTGGAGCGCCCCTTCTTGACCGCCTTGGGCGTGACCGACGCCAAACAGGCCTTGATCCCGGCCATGTCACGCAAGTGGAAGCAGATCAACAAGTTCATCGAGGTGTTCAGTCGCGCGCTGGCCTCGTCACAGCTGGCCCAGGCCCGGAACATCCATGTGGTGGACTTTGGCTCGGGCAAGGGCTACCTGACCTTCGCCATCCACGATTACCTGCAAAACAGCCTGGGGCTGGATGCGCAAGTGACGGGCGTGGATTTGAAGCAGGACATGGTGGAGTTGGGCAACAAGGCCGCCAGCAAGCTGGGCCTGCAAGGCCTTCGCTTTGACCATGGCGATGTGCGCAATTACCAGGCTGGCACCGTCAATGTGATGATCGCCTTGCACGCCTGCGACATCGCCACCGATTACGCCATCCACATGGGCATCCGCACCGGGGCCGACATCATCATGTGCTCGCCTTGCTGCCACAAGCAGATCCGGCCGCAATTGCTGAGCCCCCATCCGCTTCGCCCCATCTTGCAACACGGTGTGCACCTGGGCCAGGAAGCGGAAATGCTGACCGATGGTCTGCGGGCTTTGCTGTTGGAAGCCTGTGGCTACGACACCCAGGTGTTTGAATTTGTCTCGTTGGAGCACACCAACAAGAACAAGATGATCCTGGCGACCAAGCGAGCTTCAGGCGATCCGGACAAGGCCGCTGAAACTTTGGTGCAGATTCAGGACATCAAAAACTTCTACCAAATCCAGGACCACTGCCTGGAAGGTTTGCTGAAGGCTGAGGGACGATTGCCCTCAGCCTCTGCTCTCAAGACTGCTCATCCTGCGTAGCCCGCTTGGCCAAGGCGGCCCCACCACGCAAACCCAGCGCGGTGAAAACCGCCACCACGGCCACGGTGGCCACGATGCCCAGCCACTGGGGGGCGCCCACGGCGGTCAACGGTGTTTCAACCAGACCCACACCCACGGGCAAACCGACCAGGAAACCGGCAATCACGCCCAGCTTCTCGTAGCCCAGGCCCTTGCGGTCGGCCTCTGCGTCATGACCAGACCCGGGTACGACGTCGTACTTCAGACTATGTTGCGCCATGATTCACCCCATTTGTTGCGATGCAGCAATCCTACATGAATATGCCGCGTTATAGATGTAAACCCTTAGTAACAGTGCGCCAATGGGCCACAACCACCTTGCCACCGGGGGTAATTCGTTGTTTTTCGGACGCTGCCGCTTCAAGTCCACTGCGTTTTCTGGCTGGCCATCCAACGGTGCAAATTGACTTTGCGGCCACTTTGCAGGTCGCTGGCCTCCACGATCTTGCTGATTTTCAGGACACACTCGCGACCCAGGGCATCGCACCACACGGTCAGGCGCCGCAGGTCGGTGTGCAAGGTGATGACCCGCATGGTGGATCGCTGCAACATGCCGTTGTCGTCGATGTACATCACTTTCCAGTAGAAAGGACCTGGGTCGGGCTGATGGGGCGCCGGGCCACTGGGTTTGAACAAAGCACGGCCCAGACCGTCCATCAGGGCAAACATGCCCATCGCTGCCATAGGGTTTGAAGTCAGCCTCATCGCACTCTCCTGCACACGTCTTGGTGATGCAGGAATCGTAGCCAGCGGCCGGCCACTTGAAACCCCCACAAAGAGCGACTGGGCCATGCCAAGTTAGGGGGGGCATGGCGGGCGGTGTCAGTCCCTGATGCCCAGGCTTCGCCAGCTGGCAACCTCGCGCTCGGCAGCGTCCTCCGGCCCCAGGCTGGGAGAGTCGCACCAGATGTCGGCGGCCAACTGCTCGGCCTCATCAGGGCTCAGGCTGGGCCGGAAGGCACGCAGCTCGGCAGAGCAGCGGTCAATCCAGGCGTCACGCTCGTCATCATCATTCATGGTGATACATCGTGTGAGCACTCGCGCAGTGCTGGTCGTGTCCAGTCTAGCCCGAGGTGCAGCATCCGTGCCAAGAATCTACCCAGGCGTGGGCTTCAAGCACAATCGTTGCGCACAGCGTGCTCAAGGAGATTGAATTGGATTGGAGTCAAGAGCTGGTTGCCAGCCTGGTGTGGTTGGCCCAGGCGTTCGCGCTCACCAGCGTAGGGTTCGTGGCCGTGGGATTTGTCGTCACGCGCAGCACCCGCTGGGGGCGCCAATTCCTGCGCCTGGGCTGGCCCTACCTGACGCCCCGGCGCAGTTGGAAACCCACCCTCACTGTGGCCCTGATCCTTTTCCTGGCGATGTTCTCGGTGCGCATGAATGTGCTGTTCTCGCTTTGGTACAACGGTTTTTACAGCGCCTTGCAAGCCTTGGATCAAAAGGCTTTCTGGTTCTTCCTGGGCATCTTCAGCATCCTGGCCACGGTGCATGTGCTCCGGGTGCTGCTCAACGCCTATGTCAGCCAGGTCTTCGACATCGACTGGCGCACCTGGCTGAACGAGCGGCTGACCAAGGACTGGCTGGAGGGCGACGCCTATTACCGGGGCCACTTCCTGAGCGAGCCGGTGGACAACCCAGACCAACGCATTCAGCAGGACATCACCACCTTTGTCACCTCATCGCGCAAGCTGTCGATCGGCACGGCCGATGCGGTCGTGTCGCTGGTGGCCTTCACGGGCATGCTGTGGGGCTTGTCGGGCGCCCTGGCCATCATGGGGGTGGAGGTGCCCCGCGCCATGGTATTCCTGGTGTACATCTATGTGATCGTGGTCACCGTGGTGGCCTTCAAGCTGGGCCGTCCGCTGATCAGCCTGAACTTCCTGAACGAACGCCTGAGCGCCAACTTCCGGTACGCCCTCATGCGCTTGCGCGAGAACGCCGAGAACATCGCCTTCTACCAAGGCGAACACGTGGAACGCACCACCCTCATGAATCGCTTTGCCGCGGTCATCGCCAATGTGTGGGCGCTGTTGTTCAGAAGCCTGAAGTTCGATGGTTTCAACCTCGCCGCCAACCAGTTGGCCGTGGTGTTCCCCTTCATCTTGCAGGCGCCTCGGTTCTTCAGCGGGGCCATCAAGCTGGGCGATGTGATGCAAACCTCGCAGGCCTTTGGGCAGGTGCAGGATGCGCTGTCTTTCTTTCGCATGTCGTACGACGAGTTCGCGCAATACCGCGCCGCCCTCGACCGGCTGACCGGCTTCATGGACGCCAACCAGCAGGCGCGCGCCCTGCCCAGCATCCAGGTCAACGGCCGTGATGATGCCTTGGTGATGAAGGGTGTGGGCGTGTCGCGACCCGATGGCCGCCCCTTGGTGCAGGGCCTGAACCTCACACTGCACGCTGGCGAGAGCATGCTGATCAAGGGTGCGTCGGGCAGCGGCAAAACCACGCTACTGCGCACCCTGGCGGGGCTTTGGCCCCATGCCCAAGGCCAGGTCGACCGGCCGCTGGGCCCCCACGCCTTGTTTTTGTCGCAACGCCCTTACCTGCCACTGGGCAATTTGCGCAGCGCCCTGATTTACCCATCGTTGCTGCTTGAAGACGCCTTGATCAAGGACGCCCTCATCAAGGTGCACCTGGGCCATTTGCAAGCCCACCTGGACGAACCGGCCGACTGGTCCAGCATCCTGTCGCTGGGCGAGCAGCAGCGCCTGGCGTTTGCCCGCGTGCTGTTGAACCAGCCGCGCATCGCCTTCCTGGATGAGGCCACCTCGGCCACCGACGAAGGCCTGGAGCACGCGCTGTACACCTTGCTGCGCAACGAGCTGCCGCACTGCATGCTGGTGAGCGTGGGCCACCGCAGCACGCTGGACGCGTTTCACTCTCACCGGCTGGCCTTGACCCCTGGCGGCCAATGGGCCTTCACCACGGCCTGACTGCGGGTGGCGGTGTAGGATCATGGGCCAGCTTTGACCTGCCCTTGGCGGTCTGTCCTCCATCCTAGATTTGTTGCCACCATGTCCATCCAAGACCGCCTCAACACCTTGGGCATCACGCTGCCCCCCGTGGCCGTGCCAGCCGCCTCTTACCTGCCCTTCACGCGCACGGGCAATCTGGTGTTCTTGTCGGGGCACATCGCCAAGAAGGATGGGCAAGTGTGGGTGGGCCAGCTGGGCAAAACGATGACCACCGCCGAAGGCCAGGAGGCCGCGCGCGCGGTGGCCATCGACCTGATGGGCACGCTGCAGGTCGCCGCTGGCGGCCTGGACAAGGTGGTGCGCATCGTCAAGGTCATGAGCCTGGTCAACAGCACCCCTGATTTCACCGAGCACCACCTGGTCACCAATGGCTGCTCCGAACTGATCGCCCAGGTGTTTGGCGAGCCTGGCCGGCATGCGCGCAGCGCTTTTGGCGTGGCGCAAATCCCGCTGGGCGCTTGCGTCGAAATCGAACTCATCGCCGAAGTGGCTTGACCGATGGATTCGCGCCTTCACCGTTCGCCCGCCACATCGCCCCGCAAGGTGCTCGCCTTGGTCGCACTGGCCAGTTTGGCGGCCGTGGGCTTTGCCCTGTTTGCCCAATACAAGTTGGACATGCAGCCCTGCCCTTGGTGCATCTTGCAGCGCGTGCAATTCTTGCTGATTGCCATCCTGGCCGGGCTGGGCGCCTTGATCGGCGGCCGTGTGATCACCGTGCTGTCGTCATTGCTCATCGTGGCGACCTCGGCATCCGGTGCCGCCTCAGCTTGGTACCAGCACTTCGTGGCTGCCAAAACCTCGTCGTGCAACCTGACCTTGGCCGACCGCATCGTCTCCAGCCTGCACCTGGACACCGCCTTGCCTGCGGCCTTTGAGGTGCGCGCCTCGTGCGCCGATGCCGCCACCAAGCTGGTCGGCGTGCCTTTCGAATTCTGGAGCCTGGCGCTGTTCGTGGTGTTGGGCCTGGCAGGCCTGTGGTGCGCCCTGCGCGCACGCGGCTGAAACCTGCGCCCTTCGTTGGCATGAGCATCCATGGGGCGCCCTCGCCAACGCTGGCGGCCCTGCTTGATTTCCCGGCTGCCCAAGGCGGCCGCCAGCGGCTCGCGTTTGGCCCGGCGATGACCTGGCTGGTGGCCACCGAACTGGCCCAGGTGCGCTCTGTCATCGACACGGCACACGAGCAGGCTCGCCAAGGCCGTTGGTGCCTGGGCTGGGTGGCCTATGAGGCCGCCCCCGCGTTTGACGATCACCTGCCCGTTTGTGCGCCCCAACCAGGCCAAGCGTTGGCCATGTTCGCCGTGTTCGACCAGGCCCTGGCCTGGCCCTCGGCGGCCCAGCAAAGCGCCTGGCAAACCGCACCGTGGCAATCCGCCTTGAGCCCCCACGCTTTCACGGCCCAGGTAGAGGCCATCCATGAGTTGATACGCGCGGGCGAGGTCTACCAGATCAACCTGACCACGCCACTGCGAAGCCGGCTGGAGCCCCAAACCCCCGAAACCGCACTGCAGTACTTCCACGCCCTGCACCGCAGCCAACCCGATGGCTACGCGGTTTACCTGGACGCCACCGCGCAACCCGCCGCCGCGGGCCTCAGCCATGTGCTGAGCGTGTCGCCCGAGTTGTTCTTCCACTGGCAAGGCGACCAGATCACCACCCGCCCCATGAAGGGCACGGCAGCGCGTGGCACCACGCCCGATGAAGACGTGGCCGCCGCCCGGCACCTGCAGACCAGCGACAAGGAGCGGGCCGAGAACCTGATGATCGTCGACCTGCTGCGCAACGACCTGTCGCGCATTGCGCAGGTGGGCTCGGTGCAGGTGCCATCGCTGTTCGATGTGCAGGCTTTGCCCACCGTCTGGCAGATGACCTCGACCGTGCAGGCACGCACGCGCGAAGGCCTGCGGCTGTCCGATGTGTTCGCGGCGCTTTTTCCTTGCGGCTCGATCACCGGGGCGCCCAAGCGGCGTGCCATGCACCACATTGCCGCCCTGGAAGGCGCGCCACGGGGGGTGTATTGCGGCGCCGTGGGCCTGATGGCACCGGGCGGCGAGGTGACCTTCAACGTGCCCATCCGCACCGTGGTCTTGCAGCCAAGCACGCACGCTGGCTGGGATGCCCGTTGTGGCATTGGCAGCGGCATCACCCTGGACGCCACGGTTGAGGCCGAGGCCAAGGAGTGGCGGCACAAGCAGGCCTTTCTGAAACGGGCCGCCCAACCTTTCGAAGTGCTGGAATCGCTGAGGCTGGAAGATGGCCACATACCCCGGCTGGACGCGCACCTTCAGCGCATGGCGCGGGCGGCCAGGCACTTTGGTTTTCCCTGGGATGCTTCAGCGGTTCGTGATGCCTTGATGCAGCATGCCCAGTCGCCAACCCAGGGCATCCACAAGATCCGTCTGCTGCTGGACGCCCAGGGCCAGGCGACATTCGAATCCAGCCCACTGGCTCTCAGCCAGTTGCCCATCCGGGTGGCCTTGGCCCGCCAAGCCATGCCAGTGGCCGACGAGTTCATCGCCCACAAGACCACCCAACGAACGGCCTATGCGCCCTTCAACCCACCGCCCGGCTGCTTCGACACCCTGCTGTGGAACGGCCAAGGCGAGCTCACCGAATTCACCATCGGCAATGTGGCCGTGAAGCTGGGAGGCGAGTGGTTCACGCCGCCCTTGTCGGCCGGGCTGCTGCCTGGCGTGATGCGTGAAACCTTGCTGGCCGAAGGCCGCTTGCGCGAGCGCACCATCACCGTGGACGAGCTTCGGCACGCCGAGGGCATCGCTTTGATCAACAGCGTTCGCGGCTGGATGGACGCCGAATTGCTGCCCACCGAACAACCTGCCGGAGATTGAAAATGCGCTTTCTGCACACCATGCTGCGGGTCACCAACCTGCAACGATCGATTGATTTTTACACCCAGGTGCTTGGCATGACCTTGCTGCGCACCACCGACCGGCCCGAGCAGCAATACAGCCTGTCGTTCCTGGCTTTTGGCGGCGGCAATCCCGGACAGGCCGAGCTGGAGCTGACCTACAACTACGGTGTCGATCAATACGAGATGGGCACGGCCTATGGCCACATCGCCATTGGCGTCGATGACATCGTGGCCACCTGCCAGGCGGTGCGCGACAAGGCCGTGGCCCTGGGTGGTGCCATCACGCGCGAGCCGGGACCCGTCAAGGGCGGCAACACGGTGATCGCCTTCATCACCGATCCGGATGGCTACAAGATTGAGTTGATCGAGCGTGCCATCACGGACTGATCGGTTACTCGGGGCGTTGCGCCGCGATCTGCGGCGTGCTCACCACCACATCGGCGCATTGCGCCCGGTGCATCAGCACATGGTCGATCAGCACCAGCGCCAGCATGGCCTCGGCGATGGGCGTGGCACGGATGCCCACGCAAGGGTCATGACGGCCAAAGGTTTCAACTGTGGCGGGCTGGCCCTCCAGGTCAATGGACTGGCGCGGCACGCGGATTGAGCTGGTGGGCTTGATGGCGATCGACACGCGCAGATCTTGCCCGGTCGAGATACCGCCCAAGACGCCGCCCGCGTGGTTCGAGCCAAAACCTTCTGGCGTCAGTTCGTCGCCATGCTCGCTGCCCTTTTGGGCGACCACGCCAAAGCCGTCGCCAATTTCAACCCCCTTGACGGCGTTGATGCCCATCATGGCGTAGGCAATGTCGGCGTCCAGCTTGTCGAACAAAGGCGCACCCAGGCCCACCGGCACCTTGGTGGCCTCGACCGTCAGGCGCGCACCGCAGGAGTCACCCTCCTTGCGCAGGGCGTCCATGTAGTCTTCCAGCGCCTGGATCTGGCTGGTGTTGGGCGCGAAGAAGGGGTTTTGGTGCACGTGCTCCCAGCCCTCGAAGGCGATGGGCACGTTGCCAAGTTGGGTCATGCAGCCACGGAACTCGGTGCCGTATTGCTCGCGCAGCCACTTCTTGGCCACGGCGCCGGCCGCCACCATGGGTGCGGTCAGGCGGGCCGAGGAACGGCCACCGCCACGCGGGTCGCGCAGGCCGTATTTGTGCCAATAGGTGTAGTCGGCATGCCCGGGGCGGAAGGTCTGCAGGATGTTGCCGTAGTCCTTGCTGCGCTGGTCTGTGTTGCGAATCAGCAGGGCGATGGGTGCCCCGGTGGTCTTGCCTTCGTAGACGCCACTGAGGATTTCGACCGCGTCTGGCTCATTGCGCTGGGTGACATGGCGGGACGTGCCCGGACGGCGGCGGTCCAGTTCGGGCTGGATGTCGCCTTCGGACAAGGTCATGCCGGGGGGACAGCCATCAATCACGCAGCCGATGGCCGGGCCATGCGACTCGCCGAAATTGGTGACGGAAAACAGAAGTCCGAGGGTGCTGCCAGCCATTGCGCGAACCAGGTAATTGCGAAAAACGCGAGACCGCCATTGTCCCCCATGACGACAACGCCCGGACAAAGCCGGGCGTTTTGGGTGGAAGCAAGCCGCTTTAAAGCAGGGCTTGACGCTCGCCGGCTTCTTCTTCCACAGGCCAGTCGCGGATGTAGGCCTTGAGCATGCGATTTTCAAAGTCTTGGCTGTCAACCACGGCCTTGGCCACGTCGTAGAACGACATCACGCCCATGAGGGTTTTTTGCGTCATGACCGGCATGTAGCGTGCGTGGCGGCTGAGCATCATGCGGCGCACTTCGTCGATCTCGGTGTCGGGGGTGCAGGTCAGGGGGTGGTCGTCCATCACCGAGCGCACGCGGGTGTCGCCAATGACACCGCCATTGCGCACCACGGCCTGGATCACCTCTCGGAAGGTCAGCATGCCCACCACGTCGCCGTGGTCCATCACGACCAGGGAGCCAATGTCGAACTGGGCCATGGTGTTGACCGCCTCGGACAGGGGCTGTTCAGGTTGCACGGTGTAAAGGGTGCTGCCTTTGACTCGCAGGATGTCGCTGACTTTCATGGTCGGTCTCCTCTTGTTCAGGGGTTGCACAGTGCGTCTGACGCCGTTGCCTCATATTGCCGCAATATGAGGCAAACGCCAATGGGTGATCAGGCTCAAACGCGCGCAAATTCAAGGCTTTTGAAGCGCAAGCCGTGCAGGAATGCCCATCCAGATCGCCACTGGCTGGGGTTCACCCTGACTTGCGCCACACAATATTAGTTCAGGGATTGTCGCAGGGTCAGCTCGTCCAATTTGGCAGCCGCCCAGAATCCATCCGTGAAACCATCGGGCTTGAGCAAAAGGCGCCCGACCAGTGGCGCCATGACCGTCTGGTCAGGATCACACAGCAGCACAAAACGGCCCCCACCTTCTGCATCGGGCTCATCCAGGCGCGCCACCCAATCCAATTCCACCAAGGTTTCCAGAATGGGCTCGATCTGCAGCGGATCGGTGCGCAGCAAGGCTGCCAAAGCCTCGGCCGAGTGGCCCTTTGGCTGTTCGTGCTGCACCGCGGCCAAAGCCTTGAGCAAGGCCAGGCTGAGCTGGAATCGGTGCCCCGGCGTGTCAGGCCAACGCTTGACCCGCGACAACAGGCTGGGTGTGTAGGCCGCGATCACCGCCCCCATCAGCACGATCACCCAACTCAGGTAGATCCAAACCAGGAAAATGGGCACAGCCGCGAACGCGCCATAAATGGTCGAGTAGATCGGCACCTTGCTGAGGTACAGCGCCAACACCTTTTGACCCAACTCCAGGCTGCCCGACACGAACAGGGCCCCACCCCAGGCGTGCTCCCATCGCACATGCGTGTTGGGCACGAAGCGGAACAGCGCGGCAAACCCACCGGTCTGCAGGCTGAACACAATCAATCCCAGAAAAAATTCGACGCCGCCCGGCAACTCGTCCACCAAGCCCCGGGAGGCCGACAGCAGGTACGAGGTGACCGACAAACTGGCCCCCAGCACCAACGGGCCCAGGGTGAGTGCCGACCAGTACACCAGCACCTTTTGCGCCACAGGCCGGGGCGTGCGCACACGCCAGATCGCGTTGAGGGTGCGGTCGATGGTCAGCATCAGGGCCAAGGCGGTCACGGCCAGGGCGATCAGCCCCATGCCGCCCAACTGGCTGGCCTTGAGCGCGAACTTGGTCAGCGACAGCAGCACGGGCTTGGCGATGGCATCGGGCACGAAGCCCTGGATGAACTGCAGCTCCAGTGTCTTGCGAAAGCGAGCGAACACAGGGAAGGCGCTGAACAAGGCCAGCATCACGGTGAACAGCGGCACCAACGCGATCGTGGTGGTGAAGGTCAGGCTGCCCGCGGTCACGCCCAGGCGGTCCTCCCGAAAGCGCTGACGCAGGGTCACCAGGGTCTCGGCCCAGGGCCACTGCTTCAATGCCAGGATCAGGGCCGACCAACTCTGGTGCGCCGCCTTCCACACAGTCAATTTCGAAATCATCTGGCTATGATGCCAGCCATGCCCGATACCTTTGATCCCTTGCCCGTCATTCCCCTGGGCCAGCACCCGGCCTCGCGCCTGCGCACGATCAACCTCGTGCGCTGGATCGCTTTTGGTTCGCTGGTTGGCCTGATCGTGTTGGGCCTGTTGTGGGAGCTGCAACTCGCCCCGCTGAAAGGCGGCACGGGCATGCTGGCGCTCAAGGTGCTGCCTCTGGTCTTCGGGCTCACGGGCCTGGTCAAACACCGCATGTACACCTTCCGTTGGCTGTCCCTGCTGGTCTGGCTGTATTTCACCGAGGGCGCCATGAGGGCCACCAGTGACACCGGTCTCAGTCAGGCTCTGGCGGGCATCGAGGTGGCCTTGAGCCTGAGCCTGTTCACCGCCTGCGCGGTCTATGTGCGACTGCGCCTCAAGGCCGGCAAGGCCGACCCTGTCAAAACCGCTTGATCACCCATGGCCAGCGACCACGCCTTCCTGGAAGCCTTGCGCCATGTGTTGGGCACTGAGGGGCTGGTCTTGCCTGGCGACGATGCGGATTCAACAGATCTGACAGCCTTCCTGCGCGACTGGCGCGGGCGTTATGTGGGCAAAGCCCTGGCCATTGCCCGCCCACGCGACACCTTGCAAGTGGCCGCCGTGGTCAAGCTGTGCGCCAGCCACGGTGTGAGCCTGGTGCCACAGGGTGGCAACACCAGCCTGGTGGGCGGGTCCATCCCGGATGGCAGCGGCAGCCAATTGCTGATCAACCTTCAGCGCCTGAACCAGGTCATCGCGGTGGATGCCGCCAACCTCTCGATGACCGTACAGGCAGGTTGCCTGCTGGCGCAAGTGCAAGAGGCCGCCTTGCAGGCTGGCCTGCTCTTCCCCTTGAGCTTGGCGGCCGAGGGCTCGTGCACGATCGGCGGCAACCTGGCCACCAACGCCGGCGGTACCCAGGTGCTGCGTTATGGCACGGCCCGCGAACTGTGCCTGGGCTTGGAAGTGGTCACGGCCCGGGGCGAGGTCTGGGATGGCCTGACCGCCTTGCGCAAAGACAACAGCGGTTACGACCTGCGCGACCTGTTCATTGGCAGCGAAGGCACTTTGGGCATCATCACGGCCGCCACGCTGCGCCTGTTTCCGCAGCCTGTCGGGCAAGTCACCGCGCTGGCCACCTGCCCCAGCCTAGACGCCTGCGTGGTGCTGCTGCAAAGCGCTCGTGCCCGTCTGGACGCTGGTTTGACCGGCTTCGAGGTCATGCACGCCTGGCCCATCGCCCTGGTCCGCCAATACCTGCCGGAGCAGGCCCGCGCCATGGCACCCTTGGTGAACGATGCGGTGGAAACCGCCACGGGGCCCGTCCCCGAATGGACGGTCCTCATCGACACTGCTCACACCGACTCAGACCTCGCAGCCCGGGCCGCTCTGGAAGCCTTGTTGGCCCAGGCGGTGGGCAACGGCGTCGTCCTGGATGCCACCATCGCCCAGAACCACGCCCAAAATCAAGCCATGTGGGCCCTGCGCGAAGCGATCCCCCTGGCCGAACGCCAGGAAGGGCTCATGGTCAAGCACGACATCGCCGTGCCCACCTCGGCCGTTCCAGAGTTCGTGCGGACCACGCAAGCGCAACTGGCCCATGCCTTCCCGGGTTGCAAGGTGGTCTGCTTCGGGCACCTGGGCGATGGCAATCTGCACTACAACGTGCAAGGCCCGCCCAGCGCGTCCTGCGCCAGCTTCGTGGCCGACCACGAAGCCGAGGTCAACCGGCTGATCTATGACACGGCCTTGCAATTGGGCGGCACCCTGTCAGCCGAGCATGGCATTGGCCAACTCAAGCGCGACGAACTGGCGCGGCGCAAATCGGAGGTGGCGTTGGACATGATGCAGGCCATCAAGCAGGCCCTGGACCCTCAAGGTCTGATGAACCCGGGGCGCGTTCTGCCCACCTCTCGGTGAGCATTGTTTCGCCATCAAACGGTCACACCCGTTTGCTATCTTGGGGCTTTGTACCCTGATCTTTTGAACCTCATGCGCCTCCAACCCGCTTGGTGGACGACAGCCTTTTGCACTGTCGCCGCAGTCGCCAACGCCCAGACCTCAGACCTTGAGCCCATTGCCGTCCAGGGTCACTACGACAACGCCGTCGGCAGCTCGGAGGCCGCATCGCAAGGGCGGATACGCAGCGAATTGCTCAAGAGCCGCCCCGCCCTTCGGCCCGGCGAATTGCTGGAGTTCGTGCCGGGCCTGATCGTGACCCAGCACAGCGGCGACGGCAAAGCCAACCAGTACTTCCTGCGCGGCTTCAACCTCGACCATGGCACGGACTTCGCCACCTCGGTCAATGGCATGCCCATCAACATGCCCACGCACGGCCACGGGCAGGGCTACACCGACCTCAATTTCCTGATTCCCGAACTGGTCGATCGCATCGACTACCGCAAGGGCCCCTACTTCGCGCGCGACGGCGACTTTGCCTCGGCCGGATCGGCCAGCATCGTCTACCGCCGCAAGCTGGACCAGCCCTTTGCGCAGCTCACCTTGGGTGAGCACCGGTACGCACGCGTGGTTGCGGGCGGCTCCACCACCCTGGCCAGCCAGCAGACCGTGCTGGGCCTGGTCGAGGCCACCCACAACGATGGCCCCTGGACCTCGCCTGAAAGGCTGCGCAAGCTGAACGGCGTGCTCACGGTGAGCGAAGGCAGCCAGGCCAAAGGCTGGTCGGGCAGCTTCATGGGCTATGACGCGCGCTGGCATTCCACCGACCAGGTGCCGCAGCGCGCCATCGACGCGGGCTTGATCAAACGCTTCGACGCCATTGACACCTCGGACGGCGGCGGCACCTCACGCTACAGCGTGTCGGGCGAATGGCGAGACCATGGCCCGGAAGGCGGCCTGCGCTTGTCGGCCTACCTGATGCGCTATGAACTGGACCTGTTCTCCAACTTCACCTACACGCTGGACCACGGCGCCGAGGGCGACCAGTTTGAGCAACACGACCAGCGCACGGTGATGGGCCTGACCGCCACGCGGGACTGGAACCACACACTGTGGGGCCTGCCCTCGCGCAATGAAATCGGTGCTCAACTGCGGCACGACAACATCCATGTCGGCCTGTTCGACACCGTGCAACGCCAGCGCACCGGCACGACGCGCGACGATGCGGTCAAACAAACCAGCCTGGGTCTGTACGCCGAGAACGAGTTGACATGGTCACCCTGGCTGCGCACGGTGCAGGGCCTGCGCGCAGACTCGGTGCAGTTCGACGTGAACAGCTCGCTGGCCGCCAATTCAGGCAGCACCTCGGCCACGCAGCTGTCGCCCAAGTTTTCTGCCATCTTCGGTCCCTGGGCCAAGACCGAGTTCTTCGTGAACGCGGGGCGCGGTTTCCACAGCAATGACGCGCGCGGCACCACGAGTCGGGTCGACCCCAAGACTGGTGGCGCCATCGACCAGGTGCCCGGAATGGTGGCCAGCAAAGGCCACGAGATTGGGGCCCGCACGGAAGCCCTGCCTGGCCTGCAGAGCTCACTGGCCTGGTGGCGCCTGGAATCCCAGTCCGAGCTGGTTTATGTGGGTGACGCAGGCACGACCGAGGCCAACCGCCCCAGCCGCCGCACGGGCATCGAGTGGAACAACCGCTGGATTCCGCAGCCCTGGCTGCTGGTGGACGCCGACCTGGCGTGGACGCGCGCGCGCTTTTCAGACACCGCCCCCGAAGGCGACCGCATTCCCGGCTCCGTCTCGCACGTGGGCTCGGTGGCCATCACCTTGCGCGACCTGGGCCCCTGGTCCGCCAGCCTGCAATGGCGCTACCTGGGCCCACGCGCGCTGGTCGAGGACAACAGCGTGCGTGCGGCCTCGACCCTGCTCACCAACCTGCGCGTGTCGCGCAAGCTGGGAAAGGACATGGACCTAACCGTGGACGTCTTCAACCTGGCCAATCGCAAAGTGAATGACATCGAGTACTTCTACGAGTCCCAACTGGCCAGCGAAGTGGCGCCTCAGGAAGGCCGCCACATTCACCCCGCCGAGCCGCGCACCATCCGCCTCACCTGGACGGCCCGCTTCTGATCCGGACGCCGATTCAATCGGCGAGTTGAAGGCGAAGTTGCACGGCCTCTGGCCGCATCGGCTGCACCCTGACCAGCTCGTCGAGCAGCGCACGGCCGGCAGAAACATCGCTGTTCAGCAAGGCCCCGGCCATGTGCAGCAGCGGATCGTAAGCGGGGCGGAAATCGGGGCTGATGTGCAGCACGGCCAGCAAGGGTTCACGCACTTGCGACAACATGTCCTGGACATCGCTTGAAGGACGCACCAGGCGACCGGCTTCGATGAACTGCTTGCGCGCCACCCAATAGGCGCTCAAGCGGCCTGCCCATGCGGGATCGACGGGCGCCGCCAACACCTCGTCCGGGCTGAGCGAGACTTCATTCAGGAAGGCCAGCAGCCGGTCTCGCGGCAGCGAATCGGGGGCATAGGTGATCCGCGGTGCGCGGTAGGCCACCACCGGAAGGTCATCCGTGTTGGGCAGGGCCTGCCCTGCGAAATGCGCCAAGGCTTTCGGCCCGGCCACCACGCTGCCCAGCAATGCCAACTCATCCTCGATCCCAAAGGCGGCTGGCGGCATCCGCATCTGGCTGGTGGCCAGACGTTGACGCAAACGTTCGACATCAAGGCGACCACCATCGGCCCGTCCCACCAAGCCCAGCACCGGCGTCTCCAGGCTGTTGCTCGCCAGGATGGCAAAACCTTGCGGGTACACGGCGATGAAGGACTGCACGATGCTGCGCAAGGTGGCCAGGTCCAACTGGTGCAATGGCAACCATTGGCAGAACGTCCCGCCCTCGGCCAGGCGCCCACGCACCGCGCGAAAGTGCTCCACGGTGTACAGCGCGCCCGAACCGCTGCGCGCTGGCTGGAAGTTGTCCGAGACGATCACGTCATAGGATTGGGCACTGGTCCGCACATAGCGCCGCGCATCGGCCGCCATCACGTGCATCTGGGGCAAAAGCCCTTCGCCATCGAAAACGCGCTTGAAGTGCTGCGAGGCATCGATGACCTCGGGCAACAACTCGACCACATCGACCTGCAGGCTGGGATCCTGCGCGGCCGAGCCCGAGGTCACGCCGGTGCCCAGGCCCAGAAACAAGGCCCGCTTGGGCGCCGGGTGCAGCAGCAGGGGCAGCAAGGCCTGACGTGCATCGACCAGGCGCGACGAGGTGCTGCCTTCCTGTTGCCGGTTGTTGATGCGCAAGCGCGCCACGCCCTGCGCGTCTTCCACCACGCTGACGGCGGCCATGACGCCCTCACGGTAGCTGACGATGTGGCCACCTTCAGGGATGTCGATGAAGGCCAGTTGCGGGGCCCCGACCACCATGGCCAAGCCAGCCAGCGCGGGGACCCAGGCCCATGGGGTGGACCAAGTCCGCCTCGTGGCCATCAGCAAGTAGGCCAATGCGATGATCAGCAAAGCCAGCTTGGGGCCCAGTGCCGGTGCCAGTAGCACGCCGAACAACGGCGGGGCCAAGGCCGCCGCCAGGGTATTGACACCCAATGAACGCCCAAAGCTGACACCTGCCTCGCGCGCACAGATGCACAGGTGGCTGAACAAGGCCCCCATCACGACCGTGGGCAAGCCAAATGCCATCAGCGCCAGGAAGGCCTCGGCACCAATGGCCAAGGCCATGCGATCACCAGGCACGGCGTGCAACACCCAGGCCTGAAGCCATTCAGCCGCCCACAGGGTGGCCGTGCCCAGCAGACAGGCCACGGCCAGCGCGCACAGCAGGCGGTCGGTCAAGCGCGCGGCATCGGCCATGCGGGCAAGCCAGCGCTGGTAAGCGGCGGCGCCCAGCGAGGTGCCCACCAGGTAGACGGCCAGCAGCATGGCGAAGGTGTAGACCGTGTCCTCGGCCACCTGACTAAGGACACGCACGACGACGACCTCGTAGCCGATGCCCAACAGGCCAGTCATGGCCAAAGCCAACTGAAGACGTTTTGAGCCTGGTACCAAGCACGGGTCTGCTCGATTCGAATTTTCAGGCGCCTCGCCAGGTGCCGGCAAAGTCGTCAAGGCCAGCACTGCACACAGCACATTGAGGCCGACACAAACCATGGCCGTGCGAACCAGGCCGATGTCAGGCACCAGCCAGAACGTGGCCCCCAGCACGCCCAGCACTGCACCGAAGGTGTTGCAGGCATAGAGTGCCGCGATGGAACGCGGGCCCGTGCGCATTTGCGATGTCACCCGCTCCATCGCTGGCAGCGTCGCCCCCATCGCGGCCGTGGCGGGTAAGAGCAGCAAAAAGGTGCCACTGAATGCCAAGCACCATTGCCGCCAAGGCGTGGGCTGCACCCCCGTGAGATCAAGCAGCCAAGCACTGAAAGGCGCCATCACCAACAGCAGCAACAGCCCCCAAGCCGCGATGACCGCTTCGCACACCGCGTACCAGCGCAGGGCTTGCGCACTGCGCTCGATGCGCGGCCCCATGAGCAAGGCGCCCAGGGCCAAGCCGCCAAAGAAAGCCGACACCACAGCCAGCACGGCGGCGGATTCGTGGCCAAGCCACAGCGCGCTCTGCTGGGTCCACACGATCTGGTAGCCCAGGCCGGCAAAGCCGGAAGCCGTCATCAGGAGCCGGGCAGCCCCTTGTCGCCAGACGGTGTTCATGTCAGCCGCTGAACTGGATGCCGTAGCCCCAGGAATCCAGTCGAGCAGGTATCGCATTGAACGCCATGGTCACGCGCCGCGGGCCTTCATTGGGCGGCACAGCATGCATCAGGTAGCTGGGAAATAGCACCATGTCGCCAGGCTGTGGCATGGGGCTGATCCACTTTTCGGCGTTGAAGGGGCCGGTGGCGATGCCGGCATGGTCGTTCTTGAAAGAGAAGTCCGTGCCGCCTGGCGATTTCATGAACACGGTGCGCGACGATTCATGTGTCGGTGTCAGGTACACCACGCCCGAGATGAAGCTGTTGGCATGGTTGTGCATGGCTTGGCGCCCGCCCGTGTCCAGCAGGTTGACCCACATCTCCTTGACCGACCAGCCCATGCGCTCACCAAAAAGCAAGGCCCCCAGCTCGCTCAGCTTGGGCGTGATCAGGGCTGCGGCTTCAACCAACAGGCCGCTGTCGCTGGGGCGCAGCATTTGCGTGTGCGAGAGTTGGGACGAGGCGTTGTTGTCGTGCACCGCCAAGCCGCTGAAGTGCTCCAACAGCCCCGCCAGCAATGCAGGCGGCAAGGCGCCAGGCACCCGCAAGAAGGGCGTGGGGAACAGGCTGATGACCTCGTCCATGGAATCAATCCAACTCAAATGAAAATGGCGGCCACACGTGACCAGGCCCAAAACGCCGCCATGGTGCCGATGCCATAGAGGGCGGCCGTGCGGGCCAGCGACACCGATGGCCAGCGCGACACCGCGCGCCACAGCGCCCAGGCCGCGGCCACCGTCATCAACTGACCGATCTCGAC
Source organism: Aquabacterium sp. CECT 9606 (assembly GCF_918741295.1). GTDB lineage: Bacteria > Pseudomonadota > Gammaproteobacteria > Burkholderiales > Burkholderiaceae_C > Aquabacterium. Next base: position 1,117,765 of record NZ_CAKKNB010000001.1, on the reverse strand, counting down.
GCCCACGTTGAAGGTCAATAGCGCGACCAGCATGTGGCTCTCAGGCAGGCCGATCTCCTTCAGCGCACCAGCAAAGCCAAGCCCATGCACCAGGCCGAACAAGAAGGCCACCAGCGCGGGCCAGCGCTTGGCGAGCGTCTGCTTGCTGTGCAAGGCCTCAACGGCCACCAGCACGATGGACAGGGCGATCGCAGCCTCGACTGGCGGTGGGCGCAGCGCCAGGAAATCAAGCGCGCTCGCGGCCAGGGTCAGGCTGTGCGCCGCGGTGAAGGCGGTGATCGTCCACAGCAGGCGGCGGTTGAATCCCACCAGAAAGAGCAAACCGATCACGAACAGCAAGTGGTCGATGCCCCCGAGGATGTGCTCGACACCCAACGCCACATAGGCCGTGGCGATCTCGCCCATGCCGCGCCGGTCCTCGGCTGATCCGTAGAGGTGAACCGTGGGCTGCCCAGCGGTCAATGTGTAGACGCGCGTTTGCCCGTCCAGCCAGAAGACCTTCACGAGCGCGGCCGAGTAGGTCTTGCCCACCCCATCGATCGAGAGCGTGCCCCGCATGCCTGACTTGCCACAATGAAGGACGTTCAAGTCGACTTGGCAGCCTTCTGGCCAGATGGGCTTGAGGACGTCGGCGACACCGCCCTTCTCACCGGCCATCCATTGCCACAGGAATTCACCGGGCGCCATTTCACGCAACTGCATTTCGGCCATGCTCATTTCATGGGCCGACGCCGTGCCAGCCAACAAGGCCAAGCCCATCAGCAGGCCATTCAAACAGCGCCTCCACATCATGATGAGGGCCCTTCAAACCTGACCTTGTACTTTTTCTCAAGCGCACGCACGGCCGCGCTGCGTTGCGCAGCCAGGGTGGCATCGATCCAATCCTGCATGACCACTGGGCGCAAGACATCGAAATTGGCCGTTTGCGGGTGCGTGATGCCGTCGACACGGATCGCGCGCCAGCCTTCCTTGGACTGCTGTGCGCGCCATTCGCCCACAGGCGATGCTTCAAGCGCCTTGGCAAAGTCGGCGCCATAGCTTTGCACCAGGTTGGCCAGCGGCCTGGCCTTGAACACACGCAGGCCCGCGTTCACATCGCCCGGCGTGCCAGCGTTCAAAGCCGCCACGAATGCGCGCACGGCCTCTTCGGAGGGCTCGCCAGAGAGCACCGCCTCTTGAAAATCGAACCGGGCGGGCTCGTCGTACTTGGCGCGGTGGCTGTCAAACCATTGGCGCAGCACCTTGTCATCAACCGGCGGCAATTTGGTGTTGGCGTCCACCACGCTCAAGGCCTTGAAGATCACACGTTCGCGGATTGCTGTGTCGCCCTTGTCGACCTGCAGGGCCAAGCCTTCGCGGTACAGCACCTCGTTGTCAAGCCAGACACGGCGCAGCGCCGCCATCTCTTGCGGATTCGGATCGTGGCCGCGCGTGGCCTTGAACGTGTCGCGGGCCTCCTTGTCCACGGCAGCGCCCACCACAATGGTGTTGGGGTCATCGGCCTGGGCAACCAGGTAGTGGTCTACGGCGAACAGCAGGCCACCCAGGACCAGGAAGTGCAAAAGGGGTTCGCGCAGCCAATCAGGCCAGGAAGCGGTGGATGTTTTTTGAATCTGTACTGCACTCATCACATTCAGGCCGGCATGTAGTCAACGCTGAGCTCGGCATCCATGGCGCCCCCCTTTTCAAAGTACAGGCGCATGGCATAGCTCCGTGAGAGCAGCAAAGGCTGGGTCAGTTTCACCAGGCGCAGCTGCACGCCCGTTTCGCCCAACACGGTTTCCTGTCCGGGAAAGACCAGCAGGTTCACGCCAGAGCGCCCTTCAATGCCGATGATCTCGGCGCCTTCGGCCACGGGCGTTTCCACCCCGATCAAGCGGTCAAGTCGGCTGACCTGATCGATCTTCATGCAGACGATGGCTGACGTGGCATCTTTCACCGAAGCACGCGTCCACGGGTGGGTGACCCGCAAGGTGGGCGTGAAAAATTCGCAGGCTCGGGCCGAGGGCAACGCCCAGGTGAGCCCCATGGCCACGCCGGTTTGCAAGACGTGCCGGCGGCTGATGATCTGGTTCTTCATGTCAATTCACCTTTCGATGATGGATTGTCCAAAAGCAATGTGACAAAACACTCAGCCCGCCGGATGGCGGGCTGACAACGCCCCGAACAGCGGGGTGTCCCAGGTCGTTGAAGACCGATTACTTGACGCCCGCCACCAGCGTGGAGCCGCCCACTTCAACGTAGATGGGGTTGCTGTAGAACCACAAGTCCGCCCAGGCGGCCACGTCATACGCGACCATCTTGGTCCCGCCCACCACCGGCAAATGCGCCGGGCAACCGTTGATGGCCCCCGCGCTGGCTGGCCAGCTGACCGCATTGGTCGGCACGTTGGTGCCAGGGGTCGTGCAAGGGATCTTCAGCATCGCCGTGTTGCTGGCGTTGGTGTAGATGTCGGCCAGGGGGTTGCCGTTGGCATCGGTCTCATAAGGCACGGCCGCCGGCAGGTTGGTGCCGCGCAAGCGAACGTACTGCGATGCCGACACGGCCGGGATGCGGTAAGTCATCTTTCGGAACTGGCTGCCGTCCACGCTCGAAGCGAAGGCCGTCCAGGGCGTCGTCGTGCTGCCACTGAAGGTCTTGATGAGGGACGCCGTGGTGTTCTTGGCCGCAGCCGGAACCACCGCCAGACCCGCCGTCGTGCCATCGGCCTTCAGCCAGTTGAGGTTGCGCGGCCATTCACCCGCGTAGTCCGCCGAACCGGGCGTCTTGTAGCCACTGACCATGCCGCGGATCAGATCAATGTGATCGAGCACGGGCGCGTTCATGGGCTGGTTGACGCCAATCTGCGCCAGGGACGGGTTGGGGAAGGAGTACGGCGAGTTGTTCGTGCCGACGGGATCGCGCACGACCACCGAGACCACGATCTCGGCACCCGGGCGCACCACGAGCTTTTCACCCATGGTGGCGCAGCCGCTGGCCGTGATGTCGGTGTTGGTGGTGGCCGCGTTGACCGCCAGAGACTCGACCGACGCGTTCGAGCGTGCGCCCAGGCCAGGGTACGACGCGCAGGCGATGAAGGCCAGGCGGTCGATGATCTGGCCGCTGGCGGCCCAGTTGTTGCCGGTGCGCAGTCCGTCGACGATGGTCTGCGGACGCAGCTTGTCTGCGCCATTGCGAACCATCGTGTAATTGCGCTGGTACTCGCCGGGCAGGAAATCCTGGGTCGAGCGGCGGTCATCCGGGCCAAAGGTGCCCCGGTTATGCCAGTCAGAGCTGGCGAAGAACCAGAAGTTGCGGCCCTCGCCCAACAAGGCATCCCACACACCGCCGATCACCGCGCCATAGACGCCCGTGCCACCGTAGGTCGTGCCTCCCACAGAGTCGACGTTCGTGGTCGAACCCGTGAAGCCGCCATTGCGCAGCGGACGATACTCGCCCCGGTCGCTGGAGGCGCCATGGCCAGGCTGGGTCTCGAAGCCGAAGGCCACATTGGGCGCCGTGTTGTTGAAATTGCGCAGGTGCTCAACGTTGAAGCCGTTGTTGCCATCGGGGTTGAACGGACCGGCGCGCTCCAGGTGAGCAGGCACGTAGTAGCTGCCGTTGGCGTGCTTCTCGGCCATCCACTTCAGCGCTTCCAGCGTCTTGTTGTGGCCCCTGGTCCCGGTGCCGGCGCCGCTGGCGGGCATCAGCTTCTGGGCGGTGGCATTCCAGCTCACGTCGGCGGCGTTCAAGCTGCCCGTGACCGAGCAGTTCCAATTGTTGCCCACAACCGAGTTGGTGGTGTTGCCCCGGCTGGTGTCGGTGTCGCCACGGTCAAAGCAATAGCTCCATTGGGCCAGTGCATTGGCATTGCCCTGAGGCGTGTAGCCAGGCGTGGTGGGCAGGATAGCGTTGTCCAATGAAGCTGGGACCTGTCCGGTGATGATGGACATCGAGGTGTGCTCGTGACCGGCCACCACCGACTCCAGCCCCAGGAACACGGGCTGGTTCTTCTGCGCCCCCAGGTATTCCACCACGGGGTATTGGAACTCCTGCAGGGACTGCCAGCGCCACATGTTGCCCGTGCCGCCCACGCCGCCGCCCACGCCCTTGATGTTGGCCGCGCCAATGCTGTTGGCCCAGGTCGTGGTGGGGCCGCTGCCCGAAACGAAAGGATAGGCCGGTGTTTCCAGCGTCGCGTCTTCCACCAACGTGCAATTGCGGTTGCCATTGCCGCCGTGGCCCGCTTGCACGAACCAGTCCAAGCCAAAGTTGCCTGCGCTCTTCTCCGTGGATTTCTTGATCAATTTCTGCATCGAGATGGAGCCATCCGAGCAGGTCGTGTGGTTGTGAAAGTCGCCAGCCACATACTTGCCAGACACTTTGGCAGCGGTGGCCAAAGTAGGCGCGCTGGCCAGCGTGGCCGCGCCGATGACCGCGATCACCGCGAGGGTGACCTGGCTCTTGCTGAATTTGAATTCCATTCTGACTACTCCTGGTTCGATCTGACTTGGCAAGGCGCCGATAGACCGGACAAGGTTAGGCATCAATGGTGACGTGCCCGTGACGGCACACATGGGCGAATGATCCCATTTGCCCCGGTCCTGCATTCATGAATTTGTCGCCATTGCTCCATAGACTGGATTGGCATACCCATCCACTGGAGTTCTGAATGAAGCTGTTAACCGCCCTCCCTTTCCTCGCTGCGCTCGCCACCGCCCCCACCATGGCTTCGGCTTCCACCGTTGTTCTGGACTTCGAGCAAAACTGGCAATACGGTGAGTCCATCGACAACGTCTACGCCGCCAACGGCGTGTCGTTCACCAACGTGTTGGGCCTGTCCAATGACAACGACTTCACTTACTACAGTGGCGCGCCTTCTCCCGTCGGCGTGGCCATGGCGCAACTGGATGGCGTGGTGAACACCTCGGCGTTCATGAACGTGGCAGCCGGCGTCAATGGGGCCATCTCTTTTTACTACGCCAGCCCGTCTGACGTCTTGGGCGCTGTGAAGGCTTACTCTGGTCTCAACGGGACGGGCGAGCTGCTGGGCACCTTCGACCTGGTGAGCAATGGCACCGGCTACGACGTCTGGACGCCCACCACGTTCAGCTTCACCGGTGTCGCACTTTCATTTGATCTGACGGGCAGCGCCAACAGCGTTGGCCTGGACAACATCAGCATCAATGCCGTGCCCGAGCCAGAAAGCTATGCCCTGGCCTTGCTGGGTCTGGGCGTGGTGGCCGCTTTGAGCCGCCGCACCAAGCGTCAATAAAACAGCCCTTCAGTCGGCGGCGATCTGCCAGTCCAACTGGCAGACTCCCGCCCGCCATTGCTTGAGCCACATCATCCCGACGATGGTCTTGGCATCGGTCAGCAAACCCTGTTGCATCCACAGGTCGAGCTCTTCGGCCGTGGCCGTGAACACGTCCAGGAACTCGCCGTCGTCCAGGTGGCGTTCGCCCAAGGTCAAGTCGTCGGCAAACCAGATCTCGATGATCTCGGTGGCGTAGCCGATCACGGGGTGCATGATGCCGGCCTTGGCCCAGCGCTTGGCGCGGTAGCCGGTTTCTTCCCACAGCTCACGTTGGGCGCAACTCAGGCCACCCTCACCCGCATCCAGCTTGCCAGCGGGAAACTCGATCATGGTCTGGCGCACGGGATAGCGGTATTGCCGCTCCATCACCAGGCCGCCATCGGGCAGCATCGCGACGATCATCACGGCACCCGGATGAACCACATACTCTCGCCCTGCTTCACCGCCATTGGGCAAGCGCACGCGATCACGGCGCAGATCGATGAAGTGGCCTTGGTAGACCTGCCGCGATTCGATGGTCTCTTCGCGCAGGTGGTCATCGTTGAAAGCGGGCTTGGCGGAATCCATCAGTTCAGTGCACCGCGTTGCGGCGCAAATAACGCCATACAAACCCGGGAAAGGCCAGGGTCATGAAGGTCAGTGTGCCCACGGCGTAGAACTCCCAGCGCTGCGGACTGGCCTGACCCAGCTGCGCCTCAAGGGCCCGCCCCAGGCCAAAGACCAGGCCGGCATACACCAGCATCTCCAGCAAGCGCACGAAGAGCGACTTGGGTACCCGCCGGGGGCCCACCAGGAAAAGGCGGTTGTTCAGGAAAGGCGCGTTGGCGGCCAGGATGGCCACCGCCAGCACGGCGACCACCGCCCAGCCTGGGATCAGACCGCCCATGCGCGGTCAGCCCGCCAGCGACTGGGTGATGGCGCGGGCGCACAAGGCCATCAAACCGCCTGGCAGGATGCCCAGGCCCAGCACCGCGATCGCGTTGACGGACAGCAAGGCACGGGCCTCGCCATTGGCCGTGACAGGCGTGGTGTCGGTGGGCTCGTCGAAGTACATGACCTTGACGATGCGCAGGTAGTAGAACGCCCCCACCAGCGACAGCATCACCGCGGCGATGGCCAACTGCAGGTGCAAAGCCGAACTGGTGGTGACCAGCGATTGCAGCACCGCCAGCTTGGCATAGAAGCCCACCGTGGGCGGCAAGCCCGCCAACGAGAACATGAAGATCGCCATCACGGCGGCCATCTGCGGACTGCGCTTGTTCAAGCCCGCCAGGTCAGAGACCTGCTCGGCCTCGAAGCCAGGGCGCGACAGGAACATGATGATGCCGAAGGTGCCCAGGGTGGTCAGCACGTAGGTCAGCACGTAGAACAGCGCCGAGCCATAGCCGTTGCTGGACGACAAGGTGTTGCCCGATACCACGCTCGGCACGAAGCCCAGCAGCATGAAGCCCAATTGCGCGATGCCCGAATAGGCCAGCATGCGCTTGAGGTTGGTCTGCGCGATGGCCGCCAGGTTGCCCAGCGCCATCGAGGCCACGGCCAGGATCATCAGCATCTGTTGCCAATCGGTGGCCGTGTTGATCAGGCCTTCCACCAGCAGGCGGATGGTGATCGCAAATGCGGCCAGCTTGGGCGCACCGGCCACCATCAAAGTGGCGGCCGTGGGCGCACCCTGGTACACGTCAGGGATCCACATGTGGAAAGGCACGACCCCCAGCTTGAAAGCCAGGCCTGACACGATGAACACCAGGCCAAAGACCAGCACCTGTTTGTTGATCTGGCCCGACAGCGTGGCCTTGTAGACCTCGCCCAAATCCAGCGACCCGGTGGCGCCGTACATCATCGACAGGCCGTACAGCAGGAAGCCGCTGGCCAGCGCGCCCAGCACGAAGTACTTCATGGCCGCTTCGGTCGATTGCGAATGGTCGCGGCGCAAGGCCACGAGTGCGTATGACGACAGCGACATCAGTTCCAGACCCAAATAGATGGTCAGGAAGTTGTTGCCGATGATCATGATCGAGATGCCCAGCAAGGCGAACATGCTCAGCGTGAACAGCTCACCCTTGAGGATGTCTCTCGCCCCAGCGTAGGTCTGCGAATAGACCAGGCTGGCCATCACGGCCAAGGTGGCGCACAGGCTCAGCAAGTGCCCCATCGGGTCGGTCACGACCATGCGCTGCATGGCGTAGCTGGAGCTGCTGGCATCCAGCGCACCCAGGTGCAGGCCAGCCACGGCGGCCAGCGAGATCATGGTGAGAATGTAGGTCGGCAGGCGGCGCGGGTGCGTCACGAACAGGTCCACCAGCGCGACCACGCAGGCCATGGCCAGCAACAGGATCTCGGGGGCGACCACGAGCCAATTGAGTTGTGTCATGTTGTTCTCGGGCCTTTAGTTCAACTTGCTTTGTGCAACGTGCTTGAGCAGCTCGGTCACGGACACGTGCATCGCGTCGGTGAAGGGCTTGGGCTGGATGCCCATCCACAGCACGGCAACGGCCAGGATGGCCATGATCAGGAATTCGCGGGCATTGATGTCGGTCAGGCCGCGCACATCGTCATTGGCCACATCGCCCAGGTAGACGCGCTTGTACATCCACAGCGTGTAGGCGGCGCCGAAGATCAGCGCGGTGGCGGCCAGCAGACCGATGAGGAAGTCGAATTGCACGGCACCCAGGATCACCATCCATTCGCCGACGAAACCCGCGGTGCCCGGCAGGCCGCAATTGGCCATCGAGAACAGCAAGGCGAAGGCCGCGAACTTGGGCATGGTGTTGACCACGCCGCCGTAGCTGGCGATCTCACGCGAGTGGACACGGTCGTACAGCACACCGATGGACAAGAACATGGCGCCCGACACGAAGCCGTGGGCAATCATTTGCACCAGGCCGCCGGACATGCCCAGCTCGTTGAAGATGAAGAAGCCCAGGGTGACGAAGCCCATGTGCGCGATGGACGAATACGCCACCAGTTTCTTCATGTCCTGCTGGACCATGGCCACCAGGCCGATGTAGATCACGCCGATCAATGACAGGGTGATCACGATGGGCGCGAACTCGCGGCTGGCGTCCGGCACGATGGGCAGCATGAAGCGCAGGAAGCCATAGCAGCCCAGCTTCAGCATGATCGCGGCCAGCACGACCGAGCCACCCGTGGGCGCCTCGACGTGGGCATCAGGCAACCAGGTGTGCACCGGCCACATCGGCACCTTCACGGCGAAGGCCGCGAAGAAGGCACCGAACAGCAACGACTGCGCCAGGGCCGGCAAAGGCAGCTTGTGCCAGGTCAGGATGTCGAAGCTGCCGCCCGACTTGTAGTACAGGAAGATCAGCGCGATCAGCATCAGCAGCGAGCCAAGCAGCGTGTACAGGAAGAACTTGAACGCCGCATACACGCGGCGCGGTCCCCCCCACACGCCGATGATGATGTACATCGGGATCAGCGTGGCTTCGAAGAAGACGTAGAACAGCAGACCGTCGATGGCCGAGAACACACCGACCATCAGGCCCGACAGGATCAGGAAGGCGCCGTAATACTGGTGCGGTCGGTCTTCAATGACCTGCCAGCCGGCCAGCACCACGATGATGGTGATGAAGGCCGTCAAGGGCACGAACCACATCGAGATGCCGTCGACCCCCAGGTGGTAGAACACATTGAAGCGCTCGATCCAGGCCGATTTTTCGACGAACTGCATGGCCGCGGTGCCGTTGTCGAAACCGGTCATCAAGGGGACGGTGACCAGGAAGCCGACGATGGCGCCGATCAGCGCGATCCAGCGGGTGACTTTGGCGTTTTCCTGCCGGCCGATGGCCAGCAGCAAGGCCCCGAATGCCACCGGAATCCAGATGGCCAGAGAAAGGGTATTGGACATTGTTTGCATGAACTGGCCCCGCGCTCAATGGTGCATGAACACGAACCATGTCATGAGGGCGAACACCCCCAGGATCATGACCAGCGCGTAGTGGTAGAGGTAACCGGTCTGGAACAGGCGGACCAGCGAACTGATGAGGCCGACCAGCTTGGCCGAGCCGTTCACGGCCAAGCCGTCAATCAGGGTCTCGTCGCCGACCTTCCACAGGCCACGGCCCAGCAAGCGTGCGCCAGCGGCCAGCACCTTCTCGTTGAACCAGTCCAGGAAGTATTTGTTCTCGCCGATCACGATCAGCGGGCGCAGCACACGGGCGAAGAAGGCCGGGATCTGCGGTGCAACCATGTAGAACACGAAGGCCGTGACCACACCGCCCAGCGCCAGCCAGAACGGCAAGGTGCTCAGTCCGTGCACGGCCATGGCGGTGGCATCGTGGAACTCGTGGGCGAGCTCTTCCATGGCCGGATGCAGCTCATGGTTCACGAAGATTGAGCTCTTGAGGAACTCACCGAACAGCATGGGCTCAATGGTGAACCAGCCGATCAGGACCGAAGGAATGGCCAGCAGCACCAGCGGCACGGTCACCACCCAGGGCGATTCGTGCGGCGTGTGGGCGTGGCCATGGCCATGGTCGTCATGTTCGTCGTGGTGATCGTGCTCGCCCGGGAAAGGCTTGTGGTGGAAGTGTTCCTTGCCGTGGAAGACCAGGAAGTACATCCGGAAGCTGTAGAAGGCCGTCACGAACACACCGATGATCACGGCGTAGTAGGCGAAATGCGCAGCCGGCAGGTGGCTGGCGTGCACCGCTTCGATGATGCTGTCCTTCGAATAGAAACCCGAGAAGAACGGCGTGCCGATCAGGGCCAGCGAGCCCAGCAGCGACGTGATCCAGGTGATCTTCATGTACTTCCACAGGCCACCCATGTTGCGGATGTCCTGGTCGTGGTGCATGCCCATGATCACGGAACCGGCGCCAAGAAACAGCAGGGCCTTGAAGAAGGCGTGCGTCATCAGGTGGAACACGGCCACGTTGTAGGCCGAGGCGCCCAGGGCCACGGTCATGTAGCCCAACTGCGACAGCGTGGAATACGCGACCACGCGCTTGATGTCGTTCTGGATGATGCCCAGGAAGCCCATGAACAGCGCCGTGATCGAACCGATGACCAGGATGAAGTTCAGTGCGGCGTCCGACAGCTCAAACAGCGGCGACATGCGCGAGACCATGAAGATGCCGGCGGTCACCATGGTGGCGGCGTGGATCAGCGCTGAGATCGGGGTCGGGCCTTCCATCGAATCAGGCAGCCACACGTGCAGCGGGAACTGCGCCGACTTGCCCATCGCGCCGATGAACAGGCAGATGCAGATGACCGTGATCAAGGACCAGTCGGTCTTGGGCAGGGTCAGGGCCGCCAAGTCGTTGCCCTTGGCGAAGATCTCGGTGTAGCTGAGCGAGCCGGTGTAGGCCACGATCAGGCCAATGCCCAGGATGAAGCCGAAGTCACCCACGCGGTTGACCAGGAAGGCCTTCATGTTGGCGAAGATGGCCGTGGGCTTCTTGAACCAGAAGCCGATCAGCAGGTAGGACACCAGGCCCACCGCTTCCCAGCCGAAGAACAGCTGCAGCAGGTTGTTGCTCATCACGAGCATCAACATCGAGAAGGTGAACAGCGAGATGTAGCTGAAGAAGCGCTGGTAGCCGTCGTCCTCTGCCATGTAGCCGATGGTGTACAGGTGCACCGTCAGCGAGACGAAGGTCACCACGCACATCATCATGGCGGTGAGGCCGTCGACCATGAAGCCGACTTCCATCTTCAAGGACCCGAGGGTCATCCATTCGTAGACCGTCTGGTTGAAGTGCGCGCCATCCTGGACCACCGCTTGCAGCATCATGGCCGAGAAGATGAAGGCGATCAACACACCGAGGATGGTCAACACGTGCGATCCGCGGCGGCCAACGGCCTTGCCAAACAGGCCGGCCGCGATCGACCCCACCAGCGGTGCCAAAGGCACGACCAGCAGGTTGTTGAGAGTGAGCTCTGACATTGTTATGGTTCTCCTGGCGCCAGCCGATCAGCCCTTGAGGGTGTCGAGCTCGTCCACATTGATCGACTGTCGGTTCCGGAACAGCACCACGAGGATGGCCAGGCCGATCGCCGATTCGGCGGCCGCCACCGTCAAGATGAAGAACACGAAAACCTGCCCGTCCATGTCACCCAGGTAATGGGAGAACGCGACGAAATTCATGTTGACCGCCAGCAGCATCAGCTCGATGGCCATCAGCAGCACGATCAGGTTCTTGCGGTTCAGGAAGATGCCGATCACGGACATGGCGAACAAGATCGCGCCCAGTGACAGGTAGTGTCCAAGGGTCACAGCGGTCATGCCTGACCTCCAGCGGGGTTGGATTCGATGGGAGCCGCAGGCTTTTCAACCACGGCATCGACCTTGACGACGCGCAGGCGGTCCGCCTTGTTGGCTTTGACCTGCTCGGCCGGGTTTTGATAGTGCGAGTCCTTGCGGCGACGCAGGGTCAGCGCGATGGCGGCGATGATGGCCACCAGCAGGATGACGGCAGCGATCTGCACGGGGAACAGGTAGTGCGTGTAAAGCTCGATGCCCAACGCCTTGGTGTTGGGGTACTTGGCCACTTCAGGCGGGAAGGCCTTGGGCAAGCCCAGGTCGAAGCCACGGGTCAGCACAAAAGCCATTTCCAGGGCGATGACCACGCCAATCAAGCCTGCCAGCGGGAAGTGCTTCCAGAATCCCTGGCGGATCGAATCGATGTTGATGTCCAGCATCATCACCACGAAGAGGAACAGCACCATGACCGCCCCCACGTAGACGAGGACCAGCGCGATGGCCAGGAACTCGGCTTGCAGGAGCATCCAGATGCAGGACGCGCTGAAGAAGGCCAGCACCAGGTGCAGGGCCGCGCTGACCGGGCTTTTCGCGGTGATCACGCGAAAGGCCGCGAACAGCAGCACGAAGGAAAAAACGTAGAAGAGCGCAGTTAAGGTGTCCATGTCTTTATCGGATCAGCGGTACTTCGCGTCCGCCTCCTTGCTGGCTGCGATTTCTTTTTCGTAGCGGTCGCCGACGGCCAGGAGCATGTCCTTGGTGAAGTACAGATCGCCACGCTTTTCGCCGTGGTATTCAAAGATGTGCGTCTCGACAATCGAATCGACCGGGCAGCTTTCTTCGCAGAAGCCGCAAAAGATGCACTTGGTCAGGTCAATGTCATAGCGCGTGGTGCGGCGGGTGCCGTCATCGCGCACGTCGGACTCGATGGTGATCGCCATGGCCGGGCAGACGGCTTCGCACAGCTTGCAGGCGATGCAGCGCTCCTCGCCGTTGTCGTAACGGCGCAAGGCGTGCAGGCCACGGAAGCGCGGCGACATGGGCGTCTTTTCTTCCGGAAACTGCACGGTGATGTGCGGCTTGAGGAAGTGGCGTCCGGTCAGGGCCAGGCCCTTGAACATCTCCGCGAGGAAGAAGCTCGAGACAAAACTTTTGAGTGAGGTTGCGGTGCTCATGGTGGCGGCCCCTTACTTCCAGATGTTCCAGGGAGACATGATCCAGATCCCCACGATCACCAACCACACGAGTGTGATCGGGATGAAGATCTTCCAGCCCAGACGCATGATCTGGTCAAAACGGAAGCGGGGGAACGATGCCCGCACCCACAGGAACATGGTCACGATGACGAAGGTCTTCAGGCCCAGCCAGATCCAGCCCGGGATGAAATTCAGAGCGTGGACCGGGGCCAGCCAGCCACCGAAGAACATGACGGCGGCCAGGGCCGACACCAGGATCATGTTGGCGTACTCGGCCAGGAAGAACATGGCGAATGACATGCCCGAATACTCGACCATGTGGCCCGCCACGATTTCGGATTCACCTTCCACCACGTCAAAGGGGTGGCGGTTGGTTTCGGCCAGGCCCGAGATGAAGTAAACGATGGTGATGGGCAGCAGCGGCAGCCAGTTCCATGACAGGAAGCTCCAGCCTTGGCTGGCAAACATGCCCTTGTCCTGCCCCAGCACGATCTCGCTCATGTTCAGCGAGCCCGACACCATCAGCACGATCACCAGGCAAAAGCCCATGGCGATTTCATACGACACCATTTGTGCCGAAGCCCGCATGGCGCCCAGGAAGGCGTACTTGGAGTTGGACGACCAGCCCGCGATGATCACGCCGTAGACTTCCAGGGAGGTGATCGCCATCAGGAACAGCAGGCCAGCGTTGACATCGGCCAGCACGACCTCGGGCCCGAAAGGCACGACCGCCCAGGCAGCCAGGGCCGGCATGATGGTCATGATGGGGCCGAGGAAGAACAAGCCCTTGTTCGCCGCCGACGGCACGATGATCTCCTTGAAGATCAGCTTGACGGCATCGGCGATGGGTTGCAGCCAGCCACCAGGGCCGGTGCGGTTCGGACCCGGGCGCACTTGTGACCAGCCGATGGCCTTGCGCTCCCACAAGGTCAGGTAGGCCACGCACAGCAGCAAGGGCAGCAGCACGAGCACGATCTTGATCAGGGACCAGACCACGGGCCAAGCGCCTCCGAGGGCGCCCGCGCCGGCTGTGTAAAAGGTGTCAATCATGTGATGTTCCTCCGCCTCAGACCTGGCCGACGCCGAGTTTTTCAACCCGAATGGCGCCGAACTGCGCGCCCAGCGACGACGTCAAGGCGTGACCCGCGGGCACACGCACCACATTGGCGGGCAAGCTCGCGTCGAGCACCGCGCTCAGGGTGGCGGATCCGTTGTCTTGCGACACCCTCACCTGCGCTCCTTCGGCCAGGCCCAGCTCGGCCCACAAAGCCTTGGACAGGCTGGCCACAGGTGGCTTGGCATCGGCGGTCTGCTGCAGTGGCTCGGAACGGCGCACCAGGGCATCCGCGCTGTAAATGGGCACGTCAGCGATGCGCTCCAGGCCGCCAGTCGACCCTTGCAGCTGGATGAGAGCGGAGCTTTGGTTCGACAAGCGAGCAGGGATCGAAGCCAAGTCACCCAAAGCGGCAGCGCGGACTTCTTCCGAGGTCTCGAACTCGAAACCCGGGATGCTCAGCATGTTGCCCAGCACGCGCAGCACCTTCCAGGCCGGGCGAGCGTCGCCCAGGGGCTTGACCACGCCGTGGAAGCTTTGCACGCGGCCTTCGGCGTTCACAAACGTGCCGGAGGTCTCGGAGAATGGGGCGATGGGCAGCAGCACATCGGCGTAATCGTTGGCGCCGGACTTGAAGGCGGACAAGGACACGACCATTTGCGCACCATTGACCGCGGCCCGCGCGGCCACAGGGTTGGCCGCGTCGAACTCGGGCTCGGCGTTGAACAGCAGCACGGCCTTCAGGGCGTTGCCTGACAGCATCTGGCCGGCGTTCAAGCCGCCCTGCTGGGGCTGGGCGCCCACCAGTTGGGCTCCCACGGTATTGGCCGATTCGCCCAGGAAACCAACGGAGGCGCCGGTTTGCTCGCCGATCCAGTTCGCCAAGGCGTGCAGGGTCGAGGCTTGCGGGTGATGAACGGCGGCATTGCCCAGCAGGATGGCTTTCTTCTGACCGGACAACAGCGAGGCGGCCACGGCGCGGGCGGCCTCAGTAGCCGTGCCATTGGCGGGGATGTCCACGCCGCGCTCATTGGCGATCGCCACGGCGATGTCGGCCAGGGATTGGGCCCAGGCGCTGGGCGCCACGACAACGCGCTGCGCGATGGGCAGCAGCCAGTCGTCGGTGGTGGCGCCGATCGCAGTGATTTGCGCACCGCGCTTGGCGGCGTGGCGCAGACGCGAGGCGAACAGCGGGTGGTCTTTGCGCAGGAAGGAGCCGATCACCAGCGCGCGGTCCAGGTTGGACAGCTCGGCGATGGGCAGGCCCAACCAGGTCGCGCCCGGTGTGGCGGTGAAATCGGATTGGCGCAAGCGGGTGTCGACGTTGTCGCTGCCCAGGCCGCGCACCAGTTGGCCCAGCAAGTACAGCTCTTCAACGGTGCTGTGGGCGGTGCCCAGCGCGCCAATGGCGGCCGCACCATGGTCGTTCTTGACGCCCTTCAAGCCGTTGGCCACGTATTCGAGCGCGGTCGTCCAGTCGACCTCACGCCATTGACCGCCCTGCTTGAGCATGGGCTTGGTCAGGCGCTGATCGCTGTTCAGGGCTTCATAGCTGAAGCGGTCGCGGTCGGAAATCCAGCATTCGTTGACGGCTTCGTTTTCCAGCGGGACCACGCGCAGCACTTTGCCGTTCTTCACTTGAACGATCAGGTTGGCGCCGGTGCTGTCGTGCGGGCTGACGCTTTTGCGGCGCGACAACTCCCAGGTTCGGGCCTGATAACGGAAAGGCTTGCTGGTCAGGGCGCCGACGGGGCAAATGTCAATCATGTTGCCCGACAGTTCGGAATCGACCGTGTTGCCCACGAACGTGGTGATCTCGGAATGCTCACCGCGGTGGATCATGCCGAGTTCCATCACGCCGGCGATCTCTTGGCCGAAACGCACGCAGCGGGTGCACTGGATGCAACGGCTCATCTCCTGCATGGAGATCAGCGGGCCCACGTCTTTCTTGAAGACCACGCGCTTTTCTTCTTCATAGCGCGAAGAAGAGGCGCCATAGCCCACGGCCAAATCCTGCAACTGGCACTCGCCACCCTGGTCGCAGATGGGGCAATCCAGCGGGTGGTTGATCAGCAAAAATTCCATCACGCCCTGCTGGGCCTTGATGGCTTTATCGCTCTTGGTGCGAACGATCATCCCTTGGGTGACTGGCGTGGCGCAGGCCGGCATCGGCTTGGGCGCTTTTTCGATGTCCACCAGGCACATGCGGCAATTGGCCGCGATCGACAATTTCTTGTGATAGCAGAAGTGCGGGATGTAGGTGCCGTTTTGCTCGGCCGCATGCATCACCATGCTGCCTTCCTGGCACTGGACTTTCTGTCCGTCGAGTTCGATTTCAACCATGTTTGTTGCTCTGGTGCTCAGACGTAGGCAGGGACCACGCAGGTCTTGTGTTCGATGTGATGAATGAATTCATCGCGGTAATGCTTGATGAAGGCGCGCACCGGCATGGCCGCGGCATCGCCCAGGGCGCAGATGGTGCGGCCCTGGATGTTGTCGGCCACCGAGTTCAGCAGGTCGATGTCTTCGACGCGGCCCTTGCCGGTTTCGATGCGGTCGACCATGCGCCACAGCCAGCCAGTGCCTTCGCGGCAAGGGGTGCACTGGCCACAGCTTTCATGCATGTAGAAGTAAGACAGGCGTTGCAGGCTCTTGACCATGCAGCGGGTTTCATCCATCACGATCAGAGCGCCCGAGCCCAGCATGGAGCCGGCCTTGGCGATGGAGTCATAGTCCATCGTGCACTCCATCATGATGTGCGCGGGCAGCACGGGCGACGACGAACCACCGGGGATCACGGCCTTGAGCTTCTTGCCGCCACGCACGCCACCGGCGAGTTCCAGCAAGGTCGCGAAAGGCGTGCCCATGGGGATCTCGTAGTTGCCGGGGCGCTCGACGTCGCCGCTGACCGAATACAGCTTGGTACCGCCGTTGTTGGGCTTGCCCACATCGAGGAAGGCCTGGCCGCCGTTGCGGATGATCCAGGGCACGGCCGCGAAGGTTTCGGTGTTGTTGATCGTGGTGGGCTTGCCGTACAGGCCGAAGCTGGCCGGGAAAGGAGGCTTGAAACGGGGCTGGCCCTTCTTGCCTTCGAGCGACTCGAGCAGTGCGGTTTCTTCACCGCAGATGTAGGCGCCGAACCCATGGAAGGCGTGCAGCTGGAAGCTGTAGTTGCTGCCCATGATGTTGTTGCCCAGCATGCCGGCGGCGCGCGCTTCTTCCAGCGCCGCTTCGAAGCGTTCATACACCTCGAAGATTTCACCGTGGATGTAGTTGTAGCCCACGCTGATGCCCATGGCGTAGGCCGCAATCGCCATGCCTTCGATCACGATGTGCGGGTTGTACATCAGGATCTCGCGGTCCTTGCACGTGCCAGGTTCACCTTCGTCGGAGTTGCACACCAGGTACTTCTGGCCGGGGAAAGCGCGGGGCATGAAGCTCCACTTCAGGCCCGTGGGGAAGCCGGCGCCGCCACGGCCGCGCAGGGCCGACAGCTTCACATCGGCAATCACCTGCTCGGGCGTCATGCCCTCGCCGCCATCCAGGCCCAGTATCTTGCGCAGGGCCGTGTAGCCGCCGCGCGCCTGGTAGTCCTTCAGGCCCCAGTTTTTACCGTCCAGATCCGCGTAGATCTGGGGATTGATGTGGCGACCGTGGAAAACGGTTTCCTTGCCGGTCGATTGGAATTGGGAAAGGTCCAACATGGGGATGTCCTTGCTCACTTCGCGTTGGCCTTGAGCGTGTCGACCAGCGCATCAAGGCGGTCGTTGCTCATGAAGCTGACCATCTGACGATCATTGACCAGCAGCACCGGCGAATCGGCGCAAGCGCCCATGCATTCGCCTTGCTGCACGGTGAATACGCCATCGGCCGTGGTCTCGCCGGCCTGGATGCCCAGCTTGTGGCACAGGTGCTCCAGCGCCTTCTGCCCATCACGCAGCTGGCACGGCAGGTTGGTGCAGACGTTGATCTTGAACTGACCGACCGGCTGCTGGTTGTACATGTTGTAGAACGTGGCAACCTCGCGCACCGCGATGGGCGCCATGCCCAGGTGCTCGGCGATCAGCTTCTCGCCCTCGGGCGAGATCCAGCCGTTCTCCTGCTGGAAGATGGACAGGCAGGCCATCACCGCGGATTGTTTCTGATCGGCCGGGTACTTGGCCACTTCGCGGTCGAAACGCGCTTTGGTTTGTTCGCTGAGCATGGGTTTGTCAGTCATCTGGCTTCTTAGCGGTCGATCTCACCGAACACGATGTCCATCGTGCCGATGATGGCCACGGCGTCGGCCAGCATGTGGCCACGGCTCATTTCATCGAGCGCGGCCAGGTGCGGGAAGCCGGGGGCGCGGATCTTCAGGCGATAAGGCTTGTTGGCACCGTCGCTGGACAGGTAGATGCCGAACTCGCCCTTGGGGTGCTCGACTGCGGCATAGGCCTCGCCTTCGGGCACGTGGAAACCTTCGGTGAAGAGCTTGAAGTGGTGGATCAGCTGCTCCATCGAAGTCTTCATCTCGACGCGTGATGGCGGAGCCACCTTGTGGTTGTCGGTGATGACGGGGCCGGGGTTGGCACGCAGCCAGTCGACGCACTGCTTGATGATGCGGTTGGACTGGCGCAGTTCTTCAACACGGACCAAGTAGCGGTCGTAGCAATCGCCATTCTTGCCCACGGGGATGTCGAAGTCCATGTGCTCGTAGACATCGTAGGGCTGGTGCTTGCGCAGATCCCACACAACGCCCGAGCCACGCAGCATGGCACCTGAGAAACCCAGGTTCAGGGCACGCTCAGGCGAGACCACGCCGATGCCGACGGTGCGCTGTTTCCAGATGCGGTTGTCGGTCAGCAGGGTTTCGTATTCGTCGATCAGGCCAGGGAAGCGCTGCGTGAAATCGTCGATGAAGTCCAGCATGGACCCCTGGCGGTTTTCGTTCAAGCGCGCGATGGTCTTGGCGTTCTTGATCTTGCTGACCTTGTACTGCGGCATGGTGTCCGGCAGGTCGCGGTAGACGCCGCCCGGACGGAAGTAGGCGGCGTGCATGCGGGCGCCTGACACGGCTTCGTACAGGTCGAACAAGTCTTCACGTTCGCGGAAGCAGTAGATGAGGATGTTCATCGCACCGCAGTCGAAGCCGTGACAGCCCAACCACAGCAGGTGATTCAGGACGCGCGTGATCTCGGCGAACATCACGCGGATGTACTGGGCGCGCACAGGCACGTCGAGGTCCAGCAGCTTCTCGATGGCCAGGCAGTAGGCGTGCTCGTTGGCCATCATCGAGACGTAGTCCAGGCGATCCATGTAAGGCAGCGACTGGATGAAGGTCTTGGACTCGGCCAGCTTCTCGGTGGCGCGGTGCAGCAGGCCGATGTGCGGGTCGGCGCGCTGAATGACTTCGCCGTCCAGCTCGAGCACCAGGCGCAGCACGCCGTGGGCGGCCGGATGCTGGGGCCCGAAGTTCAGGGTGTAGTTCTTGATTTCAGCCATGATTACTTCAAACCGCCGTAGTTGTCTTCGCGGATGATGCGCGGGGTGATCTCGCGTGGCTCGATGGTCACCGGCTGGTAGATCACGCGCTTCTGCTCGGGGTCGTAGCGCATCTCGACGTGGCCCGACACCGGGAAGTCCTTGCGGAATGGATGGCCGATGAAGCCGTAGTCGGTCAGAATCCGGCGCAGGTCGATGTGGCCTTCGAAGATGATGCCGTACAGGTCAAAGGCTTCCCGCTCGAACCAGTTGGCAGAGCTCCACACCTCGTTGAGCGAAGCGACCATGGGCAGGTCGTCGTCAGTGGCGAAGACCTTCAAGCGCAGGCGCCAGTTCTTGGCCACCGACAACAGGTGGCTGACCACGCAGTAGCGAGGACCTTCGGCATAGATCGAAGGTGCGCCATCCTTGTAGGTGGAGTAATCCATGCCACACAAATCCTGGAGCTGCTCGAAGCGCAGTTCGGGATGATCGCGCAAGGTAGTGGCCACGCGGACGTAGTCGGCGCTGGACACAGTCAAGGTCAGTTCGCCCTTGAGGTTGTCCAGGCGCTTGACAGCATCGCCCAGCACGGCGTTCAGCGCGGCTTGCAGGGTGTCGAGTTTGGTGCTCATTGAAACGGTCCTGCGCTTTCAGCGGGCAATGGTGTTTTCACGGCGGATCTTGGCCTGCAACTGCAAGATGCCATAGAGCAACGCCTCGGCCGTGGGCGGGCAGCCCGGCACGTAGACATCGACCGGCACGATGCGGTCACAGCCGCGCACCACCGAGTAGCTGTAGTGGTAATAGCCACCACCATTGGCACACGAGCCCATGGACAGCACCCAACGTGGCTCGGCCATCTGGTCGTAGACCTTACGCAAGGCCGGTGCCATCTTGTTGCACAGCGTGCCGGCCACGATCATCAGGTCAGACTGACGGGGGCTGGGACGGAACAACATGCCAAAGCGGTCGATGTCGTAACGCGCCGCACCGGCGTGCATCATTTCGACCGCGCAGCAGGCCAGCCCGAACGTCATTGGCCACAGCGAGCCGGTCTTGGACCAGTTGATCAGCGTGTCCGCCGTCGTGGTGATGAAGCCCTCTTTGAAGACGCCTTCGATACCCATGTTGATTACCTCATTCCCAGTCCAGGGCGCCCTTTTTCCACTCGTAGGCAAAGCCCACGACGAGGATGCCCAAAAACAGCATGATGGCGGTGAAGCCGGCCATGCCCACTTCCTTCAAGGCCACGGCCCAGGGGAAGAGAAAAGCGATTTCCAGATCGAACAAAATGAACAAGATGGCCACGAGGTAGTAGCGCACGTCGAACTTCATCCGCGCGTCTTCGAAGGCCTCGAAGCCACATTCATAAGGGGAGTTTTTAGCCGCGTCAGGACGACGTGGGCCCAGCAGGAAGCCGAGCAACTGAGGGACCACCCCGACGCCCACACCCACAAGGATGAATAGGATGACGGGCAGGTAATTCTCAAGATTCATCATGACTGGCAGCTCTCAGGCAAGACAGAACAGGCAAACATGCGATTGAAACACATTCGAAAAGCAAAAAGCGCGCTGAGCTGCGAACTCACGCGCGCCTACCTTAGGTGCCTTTGCAACACTGTCCGCGAACGTCAACCGAAATAGCTAGAAGCAGGCTGATCATGGGTGGTGCGAAGACACGGTTTGAACTCTTGGTGCCGACGGCGAGACTCGAACTCGCACAGCTTTCGCCACTACCCCCTCAAGATAGCGTGTCTACCAATTTCACCACGTCGGCATGGGGCTAAAAACAGGCCATGCAGCCTGCTTTGAACATCATTTTCGGCTTGCTTGAGGCTTGCTCACCGAAGACATCTATTCTAACCCGAAATTCAATCTCATTTCGTGGGGATCAGTGCCGCACCAGAAGCCGATTTCGCAGCAGCTGACGCCGCCGCAGACGCCGTGGCCGCAGGTTGATCGAACACGCTGGGCTGATCCGTCGTGGTGCCACGGTGATTGCCCACGAAAGCCAGACCCAGGGTCGACAGGAAAAACACCGTGGCCGCCACCGCCGTGGAGCGCGACAGGAAGTTGGCGCTGCCAGTGGCGCCAAACAGGCTACCCGATGCCCCACTGCCAAACGACGCGCCCATGTCGGCACCCTTGCCATGCTGCACCAGCACCAGGCCGATCATGGCCATGGCGGAAATGACCTGGAGCACTTGCACCAGGGTTGCAAAAATCTGCATGTTGTCAAAACTCCAGATGAATCCGTGCAGCCTCAGGCGGCGCGGGCGATGGCGGCAAAATCGGAGGCCTTCAGTGAAGCCCCACCGATCAGGCCACCGTCGATGTCGGTTTGAGAGAAAAGCTCGGCGGCATTGTCAGGCTTGACGCTGCCACCGTAGAGCAAGGGGACATTCACCGCTTGAGCCTGCGCAGCCTTGAGCTGCGCACGCAGGAAAGCGTGCACAGCTTGCGCCTGTGCTGGCGATGCGGTCTTGCCCGTGCCAATGGCCCAGACAGGCTCGTAAGCCACCACCACCTTGGACAGATCAGCCCCCAGCGTGTCGGCGACTGCCTTCAACTGGCGCCCCACCACGGCTTCGGTCTGGTCAGCCTCGCGTTCGGCCAGGGTTTCGCCCACGCACACGATCGGTACCAGGCCTTGTGCCAAAGCCGCCTTGGCCTTGTCTGCGACCAGTTGATCGCTCTCTGAATGGTAGCTGCGACGCTCCGAGTGGCCCACGATGGCATAGCGCGCTCCGAACTCGCGCACCATGGCACCCGACACCTCACCGGTGTAGGCGCCCTGGGCTTGGGCGGAAACGTCTTGCGAGCCGACGGTGATGGCACTGCCTTGCAGCGTGGCGACCACTTCACCCAGGTAGGGAAAAGGAACGCACACCGCCACATTCGACCGGGGTGCCGAGGCGCTCAGGTCGGCCTCGAGCAGACCTTTGAGGAGTTCGGCATTGGCAGCGCGGCTGCCATGCATCTTCCAGTTGCCAACGACGAGTTTCTTGGACAAGGCCATGACCATCACTGCTGCTGTTGTTGCTCTTGATTGCCACGGTCGCCGCCGCGATCGCCACGGTCATTGCGACCACCGCGATCACCACGGTCACCGCCACGGTCAGAACGTTCGCGCTCGGGGGCCATGCCCTCGGGACGCTCTTGCAGCACCTTCATGGACAGCTTGACGCGGCCCTTTTCGTCGGTTTCCATGACTTTGACCTTGACGATCTGACCTTCAGTCAGGTAGTCGGAGACCTTCTCGACGCGCTCATGGGCGATCTGGCTGATGTGCAGCAGGCCGTCCTTGCCGGGCAGCAGATTGATCAGGGCACCAAAGTCGAACAGCTTGGTGACCGGGCCTTCGTAGACCTTGCCGATTTCAACTTCAGCCGTGATCTCGGCGATGCGCTTCTTGGCTTGTTCGGCCTTGTCGGCATCGGTCGAGGCAATGGTGATGGTGCCGTCTTCGCTGATGTTGATCTGGCAACCGGTTTCCTCGGTCAACGCGCGGATGGTGGCGCCACCCTTGCCAATCACGTCGCGGATCTTGTCCGCGTTGATCTTCATGGTGTACAGGCGAGGCGCGAATTCCGAGACTTCGGTGTTGGCGCCGGACATGGCTTCCGTCATCTTGCCCAGGATGTGCAGGCGAGCTTCCTTGGCCTGCGCCAGCGCCACTTGCATGATTTCCTTGGTGATGCCCTGGATCTTGATGTCCATCTGCAAGGCGGTCACGCCACCCGTGGTGCCGGCGACCTTGAAGTCCATGTCGCCCAGATGATCTTCATCGCCCAGGATGTCGGTGAGCACGGCGAAGCGGTTGTCTTCCTTGATCAGGCCCATGGCGATGCCCGCCACGTGCGCCTTCATGGGCACGCCAGCGTCCATCATGGCCAGGCAGCCGCCACAGACCGAAGCCATCGACGAGGAGCCGTTGGACTCGGTGATTTCCGAGACCACGCGCACGGTATAGCCAAAATCTTCCTTGTTGGGCAGCAGCGGCACCAGGGCACGCTTGGCCAGGCGGCCGTGGCCGATTTCGCGGCGCTTGGGCGTGCCCACGCGACCGGTTTCGCCGGTGGCGAAGGGAGGCATGTTGTAGTGGAACAGGAAGGTGTCGCGGAAGTCGCCGGCCAGCGCGTCGATGCGCTGCGCGTCCTGCTCGGTGCCCAAGGTGGCGATCACCAGGGCCTGGGTCTCACCACGCGTGAACAGGGCAGAACCGTGAACGCGGGGCAGCACGCCCGTGCGGATCTCGATGGGGCGCACGGTGCGGGTGTCGCGGCCGTCAATGCGGGGCTCGCCAGCCAGGATCTGGCTGCGCACGATCTTGGCTTCGATGTCGAACAGCAGATTGTCGACCTTGACGCCATCGAACGCGACGCCTTCGGCCGTCAGCGCGGCCTTGACATCAGCGTAAGCGGCGCGGGTGGCTTGCGTGCGGGCTTGCTTGGAGCGGATTTGATACGCGGCGCGCAGCTTCTCGCCAGCCAGGCCATCGATCTTGGCAATGAAGTCTTCGTCCTTGGCGGGCGCGGCCCAATCCCAGACGGGCTTGCCAGCGTCACGCACCAGGTCGTGGATGGCGTTGATGGCGATGCGGCCTTGCTCGTGGCCGTAGACGATGCCGCCCAGCATGACTTCTTCAGTCAGCTGATCAGCTTCGGACTCGACCATCAGCACGGCGGCTTCGGTGCCGGCCACAATCAGGTCCATCTTGGAGTTGGCCAACTCGGACGGGCCGGGGTTCAGCACGTATTCGCCATTGACATAACCGACGCGGGCCGCACCGATGGGGCCATTGAAGGGGATGCCGGAGATGGCCAGGGCGGCGCTGGACGCGATCAGGGCGACGATGTCGGCCGAGACGTTGGGGTTCAGCGAAACAACGTGGATGACGATCTGGACTTCGTTGTAGAAGCCTTCAGGGAACAGGGGGCGGAGGGGGCGGTCGATCAGGCGCGAGGTCAGCGTTTCGAGTTCGCTGGGCTTGGCTTCGCGCTTGAAAAAGCTGCCAGGGATCTTGCCGGCGGCGTACGTTTTCTCGATGTAATCGACGGTCAGGGGGAAGAAATCCTGGCCGGGCTTGGGGTTCTTGGCGGCAACGACGGTGGCCAGCACCACGGTGCCTTCAACGTCGGCGAGCACGGCACCGCTGGATTGACGGGCGATTTCGCCGGTCTCGAGCGTGACGCTGTGGTTGCCCCATTGGAAGGTCTTGGTGACTTTGTTGAACATGCTCATGGGATGGTTCTCCGGTTGAGTGGCACCCCACATGGGGTGCGTTTTCTTATGCGACGCCACAGGCGTCGGGGGCCCAAATCACTCTGGCGCGATGCCATTCCATCAGGGCAGCGGTGGCTGCTTGCCCTCATGGAATGACAGAGCGTCGCTGGTCGAGTGCCTGGATTTAAAAAACAAAAAGCCTGTGCTGGAAAAAACCAGACAGGCTTCTTGTCATGGTGCCGATCTTATTGGCAAACTTACTTGCGCAGACCCAGCTTCTGGATCAGGGCCAGATAACGGTCAGCGTCCTTGGCCTTGAGGTAGTCCAGCAGCTTGCGGCGGCGGCTCACCATGCGCAGCAGGCCGCGGCGACCGTGGTGGTCTTTCTTGTGGGTCTTGAAGTGGGGCGTCAGATCGTTGATGCGAGCGGTCAGCAGGCCGACTTGCACTTCGGGAGATCCGGTGTCGCCAACGCTGCGGGCGTTGGACTTGACGACTTCTGCTCTGCTTTCTGCAGTGATGGTCATGATTCGTTCTTTCGGTTTCGTGTTGATCGACTTGCGGCACCAGGTGAAACCGACCCGGGCCGTGCTTCTGGCAAATCACCAGAAATTGCCACCCAGAATGAGGGCAAGCCCGCGATTATAGCGATATTTGACAGGGATGTCAGATCTTTGACAGATCCCAGCGCGGTTGCACGTCGAACACCGGATCACGGCGCAAAACGGCCATGCCCACCTGCAGGCGCATGGCCCCCGCCAGGGCGATCATGGCGCCATTGTCGGTGCACAAATGCATTTCAGGGTAGTGAACCCGCACGCCACGCCGCTCGCCCGCCTGGTTGAGCTGTTGGCGCAGCAGGCGATTGGCCCCCACGCCGCCGGCCACCACAATGCGCTTCAGCCCGGTGGCTTTCAGCGCCGCCAGGGATTTTTTGACCAGCACCTCAACGATGGCTGCCTGCGTCGAGGCGGCCAGATCGGCCAGCGGCCCGGCGGGCACATTGGCCATGGCCTTCGCCAGGGCCACTTCATCATCCAGCAGGTTCAACTTTTGCAGTTGGGTGCGCACCGAGGTTTTCAGGCCCGAGAACGAGAAATCAAGGTCGCCACTGTGCAGCATGGGCCGCGGCAGTTCAAACGCCTTGGGGTCGCCCGACTCGGCCAGCTTGGACAAATGCGGGCCGCCCGGATAAGGCAGCCCCATCAGCTTCGCTGATTTGTCAAAAGCCTCGCCAGCAGCGTCGTCCACGGTTTCCCCCAGCAGCTCATAGCGCCCCACCCCGTCCACCCGCATCAACTGGGTGTGCCCACCCGACACCAGCAGGGCAATGAAGGGAAACTCAGGCGGATCGGCCGACAGGAACGGCGACAACAAATGCCCTTCCAGGTGATGGACGCCGACCATGGGTTTGCCCAAGGCGGTGGCCAGGGCGCAAGCTACACCAGCACCAACCAGCAAGGCACCCGCCAGACCCGGCCCGCGCGTGTACGCCACCACATCGACATCGGTCAAGGTGCGGCCAGCCTCGGACATCACCTGGCGCACCAAAGGCACGACCCGGCGAATGTGATCACGCGAGGCCAGCTCGGGCACCACACCGCCGTAGGCCTGGTGCATGTCGATCTGGCTGTGCAAGGCATGCGACAACAATTGCACGGGACCTTGCGCCGGGGCGCTCACCAGCGCCACGCCGGTTTCGTCGCAGGAAGACTCGATGCCAAGGATGCAAAGGGGGCGTTCAGACATCCCGCTAGTTTAGGGGCCCCGTGACAGGCCAACAGGCGGCGCGTTTGTTGCATGATCGCGGACATGAATGAAGCCCGCAGCATGCGCCTGGTGATCGTGGCACCGGAAAACCTCACTGCCGACCCCGAGGCCGATGAATCAGTGCGGGCCGAGGCTGAGCGTTCGCGGATGCTGCGCATTGCGCTGTTGGAGTCTGGCTTCAACATCGTGGCCACATTGCCCGCCGATGTCTTCTTGCCCGAACGCATTGCCCAGATCCAGCCCGACATGATCGTGGTCGACGCCGAAAGCCAAGGGCGCGACATTCTGGAGCATGTGGTGATGGCCACGCGCGGCGAGCGCCGCCCCATCGTGCTTTTTTCAGATGATGAAGACACGACCCATGTGCGCGCAGCCATTGCCGCGGGCGTGTCGGCTTATGTGGTGGCCGGCCTGCCCGCCGACAGCATCAAGCCCGTGATCGACGTGGCCATGGCCCGCTTCGAACATGAAGAAGGCTTGCGGCGTGAGCTGGCCGACGTGCGCGGCCAGCTGGAAGACCGCAAGGTGGTCGACCGCGCCAAAAGCGTGCTGATGAACCAGCATGGCTTGAGCGAACAAGACGCCTATTCAAAGCTGCGCAAGGCCGCCATGGACAAGGGCTTGAAGCTGGCCGAAGTGGCGCAACGCCTGCTGGACGTGACCGACATGCTCGGCTGAGCAAGGCCTGGGCACCGCGCACCAGTTCAGCGCCAAGCCGCCCCGCATCGGGGCAGGATCTTCAAAAAACACCTGGCACAGCGCTTGCATTCATCAGCTGCAAGCGAAATCAACGGCGATTTCGCCACCCCCACTTGAACACCCAACGATGGGCTGTTCAAGACACCCGACAAAGGCGTCTACCGAGGAGTTCCCGCGTTCACCGCAGGACTCCACGGCAGGCGCCTTTTTTGTTTGTTGATAGCCAAGAAAGTTGAAGTGACCATGTCCACACAGGATTTCAAAATGTCCCGTCGCTCCATCCTCAAGACCGCCGCTGCCGCCAGCGCTGTGGGCGTTGTGCCCGGCTTGCAATCGGCCGTTTGGGCCGCAGGCTCCGACAAGCCCGAGCTGGAAGAAGTCAAGATTGGCTTCATCCCCCTGACCGACTGCGCCTCCGTGGTGATGGCCTCGGTGCTGGGCTTCGACAAGAAGTACGGCGTCAAGATCATCCCCAGCAAGGAAGCCTCGTGGGCCGGCGTGCGCGACAAGCTCGTGAACGGTGACCTGCACATGGCGCATGCCCTGTATGGACTGATCTACGGCGTGCACCTGGGCGTGGGCGGCCCCAAGAAAGACATGGCCGTGTTGATGACACTCAACAACAATGGCCAAGCCATCACCCTGTCGAAGAAGCTCTCGGACAAGGGCGCCGTGGACGGCCCCTCGCTGGCCAAGCTGATGCAGACCGACAAGCGCGAATACACCTTCGCGCAGACCTTCCCCACCGGCACGCACGCCATGTGGCTGTACTACTGGCTGTCGACCTACGGCATCAACCCGATGAAGGATGCCAAGGTCATCACCGTGCCGCCGCCGCAGATGGTCGCGAACATGCGCGTGGGCAACATGGACGGCTACTGCGTGGGCGAGCCTTGGGGCCACCGCGCCATCATGGACGGCATCGGCATCACCGGCGTCACCACCCAGGACATCTGGAAGGACCACCCCGAGAAGGTGCTGGGCACCACGGGCGACTTCGTCAAGAAGTACCCCAACACCGCGCGCGCCGTGATGATGGCCATCCTGGAAGCCAGCCAATGGATCGACGCGGGCCTGCAGAACAAGCTGAAGATGGCCGACACGATCGCCGCCAAGTCGTATGTGAACACCAGCGCCGATGCGATCAACCAGCGCATCCTGGGCCGCTACCAGAACGGCCTGGGCAAGACCTGGGACGACCCCAACCACATGAAGTTTTTCAACGACGGCAAGGTCAACTTCCCGTACCTGTCTGACGGCATGTGGTTCCTGACGCAGCACAAGCGTTGGGGCTTGATCAAGGACCACCCTGACTACCTGGGCGTGGCCAAGCAGATCAACCAGATCGACCTGTACAAGCAGGCCGCTGCTGGTTTGAAGATCAGCGTGCCCAAGGAGGTCATGCGCACCAGCAAGCTGATCGACGGCACCGTGTGGGATGGCAAGGATCCTGCGAAGTACGCCGACAGTTTCAAGATCAAAGCCTGAGTCAGGTCAGCAAAGGAGTCCACCATGGTCAGTGCCGTGTTTCACAGTCCCCTCGATGCCAGCGAGGCCCTCAAGGCCTCCAAGGCAGCCGCCGCTTCTTCAGGGTCCACCCCCGTGGCCACACCGAAGGCGCCCGCCAAAATCGCCAAGCAGCCCTTTGACTGGACAGGCTTGCTGATGAAGGTGATGCCGCCCATCTTCGGTGCGGGCCTGCTGATCGGCATCTGGGCCTTGCTGACCATGAACAGCACCACCTTCCCGACGCCCGCGGCCACATGGACGGAGGCGGTGAAGCTGTTCTCGGACCCTTTCTACCAAAACGGGCCCAATGACCAGGGCCTGGGCTGGAACATCTGGTTCTCGCTCAAGCGCGTGGCGCTGGGCTTTGGCCTGGCGGCCTTGGTGGGCATCCCGATGGGGTTCATCATCGGCCGCTTCACCTTCGTCAACAACATGCTGTCGCCCCTGATCAGTTTGTTGCGCCCGGTGTCGCCACTGGCCTGGTTGCCGATCGGCCTGATGGTGTTCAAGTCGGCCGACCCGGCTGCCATCTGGACCATCTTCATCTGCTCGATCTGGCCCATGATCATCAACACCGCCGTGGGCGTGCAGCGTGTGCCTGACGACTACCTGAACGTGGCCAAGGTGCTGAACCTGAGCGAGTGGAAAATCGTCACCAAGATCCTGTTCCCCTCGGTGCTGCCCTACATGCTGACTGGCGTGCGCCTGTCGGTGGGCACGGCTTGGCTGGTGATCGTCGCCGCTGAAATGCTGACCGGCGGCGTGGGCATCGGCTTCTGGGTCTGGGACGAGTGGAACAACCTCAACGTGGCCCACATCATCATCGCGATCTTCGTCATCGGCATCGTCGGGCTGCTGCTTGAACAGTTGTTGATGCAGATTGCCAAGCGCTTCAGTTTCGAATAATCCGGACACCCCTTCAGGAGCCCCAACATGAGTCAATTCATCGACATCCACGGCGCCGAAATGGTGTTCCACACCAAAAAAGGGCACTTCCACGCCCTGCGCGACATCAACCTGGGCATCGACAAAGGCGAGTTCGTGACCCTGATCGGCCATTCAGGTTGCGGCAAATCCACCTTGCTGAACCTGATCGCCGGGCTGATCCGGCCCACCGAAGGCGCCCTGATCTGCGACAACAAGGAGATCAATGCACCTGGCCCAGAACGCGCCGTGGTATTCCAGAACCACTCCTTGCTGCCCTGGCTGACCTGCTTTCAAAACGTCTACCTGGCGGTGGAACGTGTGTTTGGTACCAAGGAGACCAAAGACCAGCTCAAGAAGCGCACGACCGATGCGCTCGAGTTGGTGGGCATGGGCCACGCCATCGCCAAGCGCCCGCATGAAATCTCGGGCGGCATGAAGCAGCGTGTGGGCATTGCCCGTGCGCTGGCCATGGAACCCAAGGTTTTGCTGATGGACGAGCCCTTTGGCGCGCTGGACGCCCTGACCCGCGCGCACTTGCAAGACGAGCTGCTCAAGATCGTGGCCCGCACCAAAAGCACTGTGGTGATGGTGACCCACGATGTGGACGAAGCCGTGCTGCTGTCCGACCGCATCGTGATGATGACCAACGGCCCGGCCGCCACGATTGGCGAGATCCTGACCGTGCCCATCGAGCGTCCGCGCAACCGGGTGGCGTTGGCCGAAGACCCGACCTACGTGCACTGCCGCAAAGAGGTGCTGGACTTTCTGTACACCCGCCACGGCGTGGCCGACCGGAAAGCCGCCTGAATCTGGCATGGCCCTTGCGTACAGGATTTTTGATCGCCTGATTCGCCAGAGCCAGGTGGTCTTCCTCAGCGGGGGTCCGTGGGTCCGCGAAAACCTGCCGGCCTCTTCACGCCTTCCGATCCTTGGGTCGGAAGGCGTCTTTTTTGGCCGCGACCCAAATCAGGGCGCCGGCGACGACCATGGGCACGCAAAGCCATTGGCCCATGCTCATGTTCAGGGCGAGCAGGCCCAGGAAGCTGTCGGGCTCGCGGAAGTATTCGGCGGTGAAGCGGAACACGCCGTAGCCCATCAGGAACATGCCGGACACCGCACCGAGTTGGCGTGGCTTGCGGCCATAAAACCAAAGCAAGGCGAACAGTGCCAGGCCTTCCAGGCCGAACTGGTACAGCTGAGATGGATGTCGCGGCTCCAGGCTGCCCGAGTCTGGAAAAACCATGGCCCACGGCAGCGACGGGTCGGCGAAACGGCCCCACAGCTCGCCATTGATGAAGTTGCCGATGCGCCCAGCCGCCAAGCCGACAGGCACGCACGGGGCCACCAGGTCGGCCACCTCAAAGAACGCCCGCCCGTTTCGCCTGGCGTACAGCCACATCGCGGAGATCACACCCAGCAGCCCACCATGGAATGCCATGCCGCCTTGCCAGACAGCCAGGATCTCGGCAGGGTGACTCAGGTAATAGCCCGGCTTGTAAAAGAACACATAACCCAGTCGCCCACCCAGCACGACCCCCAACACACCGAAGAACAGCAGATCTTCCACCTGTTGACGATTCCAGCCCGCCTGCGCAAACGGCGCACGCTTGGACCGCCAGGTGGCCAGCAGGTAGAACAAGGTGAAAGCGGCCAGGTAGGTCAGGCCGTACCAGTGAACTTTCAGTGGCCCCAGTTCAAGGGCAACGGGATTGATGTGCGGGTGAACAAGCATGGGTGAGGCGGACAAGCCAGTGGCCTGTTTCAGAGAGAAACCGGGGCGAACGATAACCGATGCCGGGCTCATTGATAGGATGTGGTCATGAATCCCACCAACTTGCAGATCATGGCCGCGGCGCTGTTTGGCATTGCGCTCATCCACACCTTCTCGACCAAGTTCTTTGAGCGCCTGGCCCACGCCCGCCCGACCCACGCCGGCCTGTGGCACTTGCTCGGTGAGGTCGAGGTGGTGTTTGGCTTCTGGGCCATGGTCTTGATGCTGGTGATGTTCGCCATGGAAGGCAGGGACTCGGCCACGGCTTACATCGATGGGCGCAATTTCACCGAACCCATGTTCGTTTTCGCCATCATGGTGGTGGCAGGCAGCAAACCCATTTTGGAAGCTGCCGGCCAATTGACCCGCCTGCTGGCGCGCGGCCTGCCTTTGCCTCAGGGCCTGTCCTTCACGCTGGTGACCCTGTCGGCGGTGCCGTTGTTGGGCTCGTTCATCACCGAGCCCGCTGCCATGACGCTGGCCGCCCTGCTGCTGCGCGAACGCCTGTTCATGGCCCCCGTGTCGGCCCGCCTCAAATACGCGGCTTTGGGGGTGTTGTTCGTCAATGTATCGATCGGCGGCACGCTCACGCCATTTGCCGCGCCGCCCGTGCTGATGGTGGCCGGCGTCTGGGGTTGGGACATGAGCTTCATGTTCCACACCTTTGGCTGGAAAGCGGCGGTGGCTGTCATGATCAATGCCATCGGGTTGGTGCTGCTGTTCCGCCAAGAACTGCGCCAGGTGCTGCCCGCCTCCAACAGTGACAGCGGGCCAGCCATCCCCTGGCCTGTCAGTGTGGTCCACCTGGTCTTTCTGACTGGCGTGGTGGTGTTTGCCCATCACCCAGCGGTGTTCATGGCCCTGTTCCTGTTCTTCATGGGCTTCACCACGGCCTATTCGCAATACCAAAGCCCCCTGATCCTGCGAGAGGGCATGCTCGTCGCCTTCTTCCTGGCCGGGCTGGTCGTGCTGGGCGGGCAGCAACAGTGGTGGCTTGAGCCCCTGCTGATGCGCATGGATCACACCAGCGTGTTCTTCGGTGCGACCGCCCTGACCGCCATCACGGACAACGCGGCCCTGACCTACCTGGGCTCACTGGTGGAAGGACTGAGCGACCAGTTCAAGGTGGCCCTGGTGGCTGGCGCAGTGTCGGGCGGTGGCCTCACCTTGATCGCCAACGCGCCCAACCCGGCGGGCGCCGCCATCCTGAAAGACGGCTTCGCCGAGAAATCCATCCACGCGGGCGGCTTGCTGCTGGCCGCTTTGCTACCCACCGCGGTGGCCATGGCCGCCTTCACCCTGCTGTGAACTCGCCCAGATGACCGAAGACCATCCCATCCCCGAGGCGCTGAGGGCCGAACTGTCCGATTGGCGCCGATGGGTGTCGCGCGTGGTCGTGCTGAGTTTTGCCGCCCTGGCTGGGCTGAGCGTGGTGCTCATGACCCGCTTGGGCGAGCATGCCCTGGATGTGTTCTTCAAGGTGCAGCAGCGTTGGTTCTGGGCACCTTTGCTGTGGACCCCACTGTGCACGGTAGCGGTGGTCTGGTGCACACGCAAGTGGTTCGCCGGGGCGGCTGGATCCGGCATCCCGCAAGTCATGGTGGCCCTCGACCCGGAGACATCACCGACGCTGCGGCGGCAATTGGTGTCACTGCGCGTGTCACTGGGCAAGATCGGTTTGACCTCGGCGGGCTTGATGGCAGGCCTGTCCACCGGACGTGAAGGCCCATCGGTCCAGGTGGCCGCTGGTGTCATGCACCACGCGCGCCGTTGGCTGCCCACAGGATCCGGCGTGAAAGACCACGAGCTGCTCGTGGCAGGTGGGGCTGCCGGCATCGCCGCCGCCTTCAACACGCCGTTGGGTGGCGTCATGTTCGCCATTGAAGAGCTGTCGCGCCACCCCGAGCAACGCCGCAGCGGCCTGCTCGTGGCCGCCATCGTGCTGGCCGGCCTGATCGCCGTGTCCATTGATGGCAATGGCACATACTTCGGCGTGATCAAGGTCGAGGCCTTGAGTTGGGCCTTGTTGTGGCCAGGCTTGCTGGTGGCCTTGTCGGCAGGGCTGCTGGGAGGCTTGTTCTCACGGCTGCTCATCCAGTCCTTCAGCCCCAACGCCAGCCGGTTCAGTCTGTGGCGGCGCCAATATCCTTTGCGGTTCGCCGCGGGGTGTGGTTTTGCCGTGGCCTTGATTGGCGTGGCCGCCGGGGGCCTCACCTTCGGCAGCGGCTACGACACCACCAAACAACTGCTGGAAGGCCAGGACAAGACCCCCGGCCTGTACGTGGCTCTGCGCTTTCTGGCCACCTGGCTGTCGACCTGGAGTGGCGTGCCAGGCGGGATTTTCGCGCCCTGCCTGACCATTGGCGCCGGCATTGGCAGCGACATCGCCAACCTGACGGGCCACCCCTATCAAGCCGCCCTGATCGCCCTGGGCATGGCGGGATTTCTGGCCGCGGTCACGCAGGCGCCCATCACCGCCTTCATCATCGTGATGGAAATGGTCGATGGCCACAGCATGGTGCTCAGCCTGATGGCCTGTGCGCTCACCGCCAGCGGAGTGGCCCGCCTGCTCAGCCCGCCCTTGTATGGCGCCCTGACCAACACCTACAAAGCCCCTGCGCCGGCCACCAACCCCGAACGCTGAGCGACAATGCTGCTTTTCGCCACCGCACTACTTTAAGCACACCGCCATGAGCCTGAATCGCCGCTCTAAGAACATCACCGAAGGCGTTGCCCGCGCGCCCAACCGCTCCATGTACTACGGCATGGGCTACCAGTCGGAAGACTTCGTCAAACCGATGATTGGCGTGGCCAACGGCCATTCCACCATCACGCCGTGCAATTCCGGCCTGCAAAAACTGGCCGACGCCGCCATCGAAGGCATCAAGGAAGCCGGCGGCAATGCGCAGGTCTTTGGCACGCCTACGATTTCTGACGGCATGGCCATGGGCACAGAAGGGATGAAGTACTCGCTGGTGTCGCGCGAGGTGATCTCCGACTGCGTGGAAACCTGCGTGGGCGGCCAGTGGATGGACGGGGTGATTGTCATCGGCGGCTGCGACAAGAACATGCCCGGCGGCCTGATGGGCATGCTGCGCGCCAATGTACCGGCCATCTATGTGTACGGCGGCACCATCCTTCCCGGCCACTACAAGGGCAAGGATCTGAACATCGTCAGCGTGTTCGAGGCCGTGGGCCAGTTCACCGCCGGCAAGATGAGCGAAGAAGACTTCTGCCAGATCGAAAAACGCGCCATCCCTGGCACCGGCTCGTGCGGCGGCATGTACACGGCCAACACCATGAGCTCGGCCTTCGAGGCCCTGGGCATCAGCCTGCCTTACAGCAGCACCATGGCCAACGTGGAAGACGAAAAAA
Organism: Aquabacterium sp. CECT 9606; assembly: GCF_918741295.1. GTDB lineage: Bacteria > Pseudomonadota > Gammaproteobacteria > Burkholderiales > Burkholderiaceae_C > Aquabacterium. The sequence continues at coordinate 1,083,256 of NZ_CAKKNB010000001.1, read as the reverse complement.
CGGCCAATACCAAGGAAAGCGCCCGCGTGCTGGTCGAGGCCATCCGCCAGGACATCAAGCCGCGCGACATCGTCACCAAGAAGGCCATTGAAAACGCCGTGGCCGTGATCATGGCCACTGGCGGCTCGACCAACGCCGTGCTGCACTTCCTGGCCATCGCCCACGCCGCTGAAGTGGACTGGAGCATTGACGACTTCGAGCGCATGCGCAAGAAGGTGCCGGTGCTGTGCGACCTCAAGCCCAGTGGTGAATACCTGGCCATTGACCTGCACCGCGCCGGCGGCATCCCCCAGGTCATGAAAATCTTGCTGAACGCCGGCCTGCTGCATGGCGACGCCTTGACCATCACCGGCCAGGCCATGGCCGAAGTGCTGGCCCATGTGCCCGACGAGCCTCGCGCCGACCAAAATGTGATCCGTCCCATCGACAAGGCGATTTACGCTGAAGGCCACCTGGCCATCCTCAAGGGCAACCTGGCCCCTGAAGGCTGTGTTGCCAAGATCACCGGCTTGAAGAACCCTGTGATGACCGGACCCGCACGCGTGTTCGACGACGAGCAATCGGGCTTGGCCGCCATCATGTCCAAGCAGATCAAGGCTGGCGATGTGATGGTGCTGCGCTACCTGGGCCCCAAGGGGGGCCCGGGCATGCCTGAAATGCTGGCGCCCACCGGTGCTTTGATCGGTCAAGGTCTGGGCGAAAGCGTGGGCCTGATCACCGACGGCCGCTTCTCCGGCGGGACCTGGGGCATGGTGGTGGGCCACGTGGCGCCTGAAGCCGCTGCGGGCGGTTTGATCGCCCTGATCCAGGAGGGCGACTCGATCACCATCGACTCGCACCAGTTGCTGCTGCAACTGAATGTGGACGATGCCGAGATCGCACGCCGCCGCGCATTGTGGAAGGCCCCCGCCCCGCGTTACACCCGCGGCGTGCTGGCCAAGTTCGCCCACAACGCCTCCAGCGCCAGCACCGGCGCCGTGCTCGACAAATTCGAATAAGAGCTACGGCCGCCTGAATGAACAAAGCCACCGCAAGGTGGCTTTGTTCATTCAGCGTTTCTTCTTCTTGGGGCCCAGGCCCAGCGACTCCAGGCTTTTCTGGCGCCGTGCCTCACGCCGGGCGTCATCCTTGTCCATGGCCTTGCGCTTGGTCATGCCGGAGGCGTCTGCCCAAGCCCACCAGGCGGCGGCCAGCGCGAAAGGCAGCAACATGGCCCACCACCGATCGGCCCAGGTCCACTGGCCGATGGGCCCGATGCCGGCAAAATTGAGCAGCAGCATGACCACGCCGATCACGATAAACCACATGAAAAACCCCTTTGAAAAATAGTCCGGCGGCGGTCAACCGAAACCAGGCCTGCCTGCGTTACTAGAATACTGCGTAGACTTTACTTCACAGATTGCCCGAGGACCCTCCATGAAATTGCTACCTTCGTTGCTGGCTGGCACCGCTCTTGCCGTGGCCGCTTTGTCGCCCGCCCTGGCAAATCAGGAACTGGCCCAGAAAAAAGCCTGCATGGCATGCCATGCCATGGACAAGAAAATCGTCGGCCCCGCTTACCTGGACGTGGCCAAAAAGTACAAAGGCCAGAAAGACGCCGAAGCCAAGCTTGTGCAAAAGGTGCTCAAGGGCGGTGGTGGCGTTTGGGGCACGATGGCCATGCCGGCCAATGCCCAGGTCAACGAAGCTGAAGCCAAGCAATTGGTGAAGTGGATTTTGTCGCTCAAGTAAACACAAAAGCGCACAAGAGCGCGCCCAGAAAAAAAGCCCCGCATGGCGACCATGCGGGGCTTTTTGCTGGCGTGTGACCGCCAGCCCGACCTTCAACATCAATCGTTGGCGTAGATGTCCACGTCCTTGGTCTCGCGCACGAACAGCAAGCCGATCACAAAAGTGGCACTGGCGATGATGACGGGATACCAAAGCCCGTTGTAGATGTTGCCCGTCTGCGCCACGATGGCGAAGGCTGTGGTGGGCAGCAAGCCGCCAAACCAGCCATTGCCGATGTGGTACGGCAAGCTCATCGAGGTGTAGCGGATGCGCGTGGGGAACATTTCCACCAGCATGGCCGCGATGGGGCCATAGACCATGGTGACGTAGATCACCAGCAAGGTCAGGATGGCCACGATCAAGGGCTTGTTCATCTTCTCGGGGTCGGCCTTGGGTGGGTACCCCGCGGCCTTGAGCGCCCCGCCGACCGCCTTCTTGAACTGGCCATCGATCACCTTCACGGCTGCGGCTTTGGGGTCCTTGTCAAACGCGGCCAAGGCGGCGCCAGACTCCTTGGCGTCCTTTTCGGCCGCCTTGAGCTTGTCCTCGGCCTCCTTGCCCGTGGCACCCGTGGCTTTCAGGTCCTCGAGCTTCTTGGCTGCAGCGTCCTTGCCTTTGATCGCTGCCTCCTTGGCGGCGGCGATATCAGCGTCGGCCACTTTGCCAGGGCTGTACACATTGATCAGCGTTTCGCCCACCTTGATGACCGCGGGGGTGCCGGCCGGCGCGTCCAGGTTTTCGTAGTTCACCGAGTTGTTCGCCAGGTACTGCTTGGCAATGTCGCAAGAACTGGTGAATTTGGCCGTGCCCGTAGGGTTGAACTGGAACGAGCACTCCTTGGGATCGGCCGTCACTGTCACGGGTGCGGTGGCCTGGGCCTGGGCCAACACGGGGTTGGCGGCCTCGGTCAGGGCCTTGAACAAGGGGAAGTAGGTCAAGGCCGCGATCAGGCAACCCGCCAGAATGATTGGCTTGCGACCAATCTTGTCGGACAAGGTGCCAAACACCACGAAGAACGGCGTGCCGATCAGCAGCGCGATCGCAATCATGATGTTGGCCGTGGCGCCATCCACCTTCAGCGCCTGGGTCAGGAAGAACAAGGCATAGAACTGCCCGGTGTACCAGACCACGGCTTGACCCGCCACCAGGCCAAACAAGGCCAGGATCACGATCTTGAGGTTGCCCCATTGGCCGAAGGATTCCGACAAAGGCGCCTTGGACGTCTTGCCTTCGGCCTTCATCTTCTTGAAAGCCGGGCTTTCGTTCATGCTCAGACGAATCCACACACTGACGCCCAGCAAGGCCAGGGACACCAGGAAGGGAATGCGCCAGGCCCAATCGCCGAAGGCTTCTTCGCCGAAGTAGGTGCGCGTGCCCAGGATCACCAGCAGCGACAGGAACAAGCCCATCGTGGCCGTGGTCTGGATCCAGGCTGTGTAAGCGCCGCGCTTGCCGTGAGGGGCATGTTCGGCCACGTAGGTGGCTGCGCCGCCGTACTCACCGCCCAGTGCCAGGCCCTGCAACAGGCGCAAGGCGATCAGGATGATTGGTGCGGCCACGCCAATGGAGGCGTAGTTGGGCAGGATGCCCACGATGAAGGTGGACATCCCCATGAGGAGGATGGTGACCAGGAAGGTGTATTTGCGCCCGATCATGTCGCCCAAGCGGCCAAAGACCAGCGCACCGAACGGCCGCACGATGAAGCCGGCGGCAAACGCCAGCAAGGCGAAGATGAAGCCAGAGGTGGGATCGAGGCCCGCGAAGAACTGCTTGGCGATGATGGCCGCGAGGGAGCCATACAGGTAGAAGTCGTACCACTCGAAGACGGTGCCCAGACTGGAGGCGAAGATGACTTTTCTTTCCTCCTTGGTCATCGGGGCCGTGGACGCCACTGTGCTTGAAGCCATGGTTATCTCCTCATCCTTTGAAAATCGCAGCTCTCGTGAGCTTTACACCCCCCAATCTAGGGGGGGTCGTATCGATTTGTAATAAGGGGGAATGCTAGTACCGGCTTTTATTTGCGCAAAACCACACACAAGGTCAATTGGTCTGGGCCAGCTGGTCAAGGATGGCAGGGTTTTCCAGTGTGCTGGTGTCTTGTGTCACCTTTTCACCCTTGGCCACTACCCGCAAAAGGCGCCGCATGATCTTGCCGGAACGGGTCTTGGGCAAGTTGTCGCCAAAACGGATGTCCTTGGGCTTGGCGATGGCGCCGATCTGCTGTCCCACGTGGGTGCGCAGTTCGTTGGCGATTTGCTTGGCCTCATCACCCGTCGGCCGGGGGCGCTTCAAGACGACGAAGGCACAGATCGCCTCGCCAGTCAGGTCGTCAGGACGCCCCACCACGGCGGCCTCGGCCACCAAAGGGTGAGACACCAGCGCCGACTCGACTTCCATGGTGCCCATGCGGTGGCCTGAGACATTCAGCACGTCGTCGATGCGGCCTGTGATGGTGAAGTAACCGGTTTCAGCGTCGCGGATGGCGCCATCGCCCGCCAGGTAGAACTCGCCGCCAAACTCGGCTGGGTAATAGCTGGTCTTGAAGCGCTCGGGGTCGCCCCAGATGGTGCGGATCATCGACGGCCAGGGCTTGCGCACCACCAGCACACCGCCCTGCCCCCATGGTACTTCCTTGCCGGTTTCATCAACCACGGCAGCGTCAATGCCGGGGAAAGGCAAGCTGCACGAGCCTGGGACGAGCGCATGGGCGCCTGGCAAAGGCGTGATCATGTGCCCCCCGGTTTCGGTCTGCCAGAAGGTGTCGACGATGGGGCAGCGACCACCACCAATTTCGCGGTGGTACCACTCCCAGGCGGCAGGATTGATGGGTTCGCCCACCGACCCCAGCAGGCGCAGACTGCTCAGATCAAAGTTGCGTGGGTGCACGGCGGCGGTGGATTCGGCCGCCTTGATGAGGGCCCGGATGGCCGTGGGGGCCGTGTAGAACACGCTGACCTTGTGGGCTTCGATCATGCGCCAGAAGCGCGCGGCGTCCGGGTACGTGGGCACGCCCTCGAACACCACCTGCGTGGCGGCAATGGCCAGCGGGCCATAGGTGACATAGGTGTGGCCGGTGACCCAGCCAATGTCGGCCGTGCACCAGAACACGTCTTCAGGCTTGAGGTCGAAAGTCCACTTGGTGGTCAACGCCGCGTGCAGCAAATAGCCGCCGCTGGCGTGCTGCACCCCCTTGGGCTTGCCCGTTGAGCCGGAGGTGTAGAGCAGGAACAGCGGGTGCTCGGCACCGACCCATTCGGGCTCACAGGTGGCCGGTTGCACGGCCATGGCTTCATGCAGCCACAGATCGCGTCCGGACTGGAAGGCCACTTTGCCGCCAGTGCGTTGGTAGACGATGACCTGGCGGACGCTGCCAGCGCCTTCCATGGCCAGGGCCTCATCGACGATGGCCTTGAGCGGCAGGCTCTTGCCACCGCGCATTTGCTCATCAGCAGTGATGACCAGCACCGCGCCCGCGCCTTCAATGCGGTCACGCAGGCTTTGGGCAGAGAAGCCACCAAACACCACCGAGTGCGTGGCCCCAATGCGCGCGCAGGCCTGCATGGCCACCACGCCTTCCACCGACATCGGCAGATAGATGACGACGCGGTCGCCTTTTTTGACGCCTTGCGCCTTCAGCACATTGGCCAGGCGGCACACGCGCTCCAGCAGTTCGCTGTAGGTGACGCGCGCGACCTGGCCATCGTCGGATTCGAAAATGATGGCGACCTTGCTGCCCAACCCCGCCTCGACGTGCCGGTCCAAACAGTTGTAGGAGACATTCAGCAGGCCGTCGTCAAACCATTTGTAGAACGGGGCCTGGCTGTCATCCAACGCCTGGGTGAAGGGTTTTTTCCAGGAGAGGAACTCGCGGGCCAATCGGGCCCAATAGCCGGCGTGGTCGGCATTGGCCTCGGCACACAGCTGGTCATAGGCCTGACGGCTACCAATGTGCGCGTTTTGGGCAAATGCGGGCGGCACCGGGTAGGGCGTGGGGATGGTGGAGGTGTTGTTGGATGCTGTCGTCATGGCATTGCTCCGAGGTGTCCACATTTATACGTGGAGACCTTACCAGAACAAAACCCTGCTTGGACCTCTAGAATTTGAGCCTCCGGACTATCCCTTAAGGCCTTCATGAGTCAGCCGCCAGATCAGAACAAAATGCGCCACCTGCCCAATTGGATCTTTGCCAGCCGCTGGCTGCAACTGCCGCTGTACCTGGGCTTGATTCTGGCGCAAGGCGTGTACGTGGTGCATTTCTGGGTGGAGCTGGTGCACCTGGTGCAGGCCGCTTTTGGCAACCAGGAGGCCCTGCAGATCATCTTTGCGGCCACTGGCCAGCATGCCGGCGCCGCGCCCACGCACCTGACCGAGACCACCATCATGCTGGTGGTGCTGGGCTTGATCGACGTGGTGATGATTTCCAACCTGTTGATCATGGTGATCATTGGCGGGTACGAGACTTTTGTGTCGCGCATGAACCTGGAAAACCACCCCGACCAGCCGGAATGGCTGAGCCACGTGAATGCATCGGTGCTGAAGGTGAAACTGGCCACGGCCATCATCGGGATTTCGTCCATCCACTTGCTCAAAACCTTCATCAATGCTGAAAACTATTCAGAAAAGGTTTTGATATCGCAAACGGTGATTCACATTGTGTTTTTGTTGTCGGCGCTGGCCATTGCTTACACCGACAGGTTGCTGAGTCATACCAATGGTGGCGACAAAACCCATTGACATCGGTTAACGCCAAGCGTATCGACATGTGAAACCCGAAACCAACAGTCCCCCGAGTGGGGGATTAGGCATGACCTAATTCATTGGTACAACGACGTCAGCGTGTCTAACGGGTGATAACCCTGCATGGACACCGGTTCTCCTCTTGACTAAAACCAACGTCGAAAGAAATCTGTCATGAAAAAAATGATTCAGGGTGTCGCCACCGCGACCTTCTTGCTGGCCAGCACCGGTTCCGCACTGGCTGCCACCTTCACACCCAGCTTTGCAGACTACGCATTCCCCGGCACCCAATTCACGGTTGACGCCCCCGCCAACACTTACTTCAACGCCCATTACGGCATCACGATCAGCAACGCCTACTTGTACAAGGACAGCCGCGACACGTTCGACGGCATTGGCATCGCCAACGGCACCGTGGCTGAAATTGGTTCGCCGCAAACCGGTCGCATCGATTTCTCGGAAAAAACCGACTACGTGACGTTTGACTACCTGGCCATCCAATCGACCACGTACCACGCCTACGCCACGGACAACACCGAAGTGGCCAGCTTTGCTGCCGCGCCCGGCACCGGCACGCAGACCCTGACGGCTGGCAGCAAATTGATTGCTTACCTGACCTTTGAGTCGACTGGCGGCTATGGCACGGTCAGCAGCCTGACTTACAACTTTGACGGCAAGACCGACGGCGTCAACAACGGCATCCCCACGGTGCCCGAGCCAGAAACCTACGCACTGCTGTTGGCTGGCCTGGCCACCGCAGGCATGTTGGTTCGCCGCCGCAAGGCCTGATTTTTCTGAGTCTGACGTTTCTCCAAGCGTCTGCCCAGCCCAAACACCCGCCGAGTGCGGGTGTTTTGCATTCGAGCGCCCACGCTTGCGGACCGGCGAGTCCTTGGCACAATGGCGGCCTGTCTCCCATCACCGTCCCCACCAGAGTCCCACCATGACGACCATTCACCACGACGATCTCGTTGAAAGCGTCGCAGCCGCCCTGCAGTACATCAGCTACTACCACCCGGCCGACTACATTGCCCACCTGGCCCGCGCCTATGAGCGCGAACAAAGCGCCGCCGCCAAGGATGCGATCGCCCAGATCCTGACCAACAGCCGCATGTGCGCCGAGGGCAAGCGCCCCATCTGCCAGGACACCGGCATCATCAACGTCTTCCTGAAGATCGGGATGGATGTGAAGTGGGAAGGCTTCGGCAAGGGCAGCATCGCCGACGCGGTCAACGCGGGCGTGCGCAAGGGCTACCTGAACCCTGACAACGTGCTGCGCGCCTCGGTGCTGGACGACCCCATCTTTGCCCGCAAGAACACCAAGGACAACACCCCCGCCGTGATCTTCATGGAGGTGGTGCCCGGCAACACGGTGGATGTGACCGTGGCCGCCAAGGGCGGTGGCTCCGAAAACAAAAGCAAGATGATCATGATGAACCCTGGCGACAACATCGTCGACTGGGTGCTCAAGACGGTGCCCACCATGGGCGCGGGCTGGTGCCCGCCAGGCATGCTGGGCCTGGGCGTGGGCGGCACGGCCGAGAAAGCCGTGTTGCTGGCCAAGGAATCGTTGATGGACGACATCGACATGCACGACCTGCTGGAGCGCGGCCCTAAGGACAAGCTGGAAGAGATGCGCATCGAGCTGTATGAAAAGGTCAACGCCCTGGGCATTGGCGCGCAAGGCCTGGGTGGCCTGACCACCGTGCTCGACGTCAAGATCAAGACCTACCCCACGCATGCGGCTTCCAAGCCTGTGGCCATGATCCCCAACTGCGCGGCCACGCGCCACGCGCACTTCGTGCTGGATGGCAGCGGCCCGTCATACCTGACGCCGCCCAGCCTGGACCTGTGGCCCAACGTGCACTGGGCGCCCGACTACAACAAGAGCAAGCGCGTTGACCTGAACACGCTGACCAAGGCAGAAGTGGCCTCCTGGAAGCCCGGCGACACCTTGCTGTTGAACGGCAAGATGCTGACTGGCCGCGATGCCGCGCACAAGCGCATCCAGGACATGCTGGCCAAGGGCGAATCGCTGCCAGTTGATTTCACCAACCGCGTGATCTATTACGTGGGCCCGGTTGATCCGGTGCGCGACGAGGCCGTGGGCCCCGCCGGCCCCACCACCGCCACACGCATGGACGGCTTCACCGACATGATGCTGGCCAAGACCGGCCTGATCGCCATGATCGGTAAGGCCGAACGGGGGCCCGTCGCCATCGAGTCGATCAAGAACCACAAGTCGGCTTACCTGATGGCCGTGGGCGGTGCTGCTTACCTCGTGTCCAAGGCCATCAAGACCGCCAAGGTCGTGGGCTTTGCCGACCTGGGCATGGAAGCCATCTACGAGTTCGACGTGACCGACATGCCGGTGACCGTGGCGGTGGATGCGGGCGGCACCAGCGCCCACATCACCGGCCCCAAGGAATGGCAGGCCAAGATCGCGAACATCCCGGTCAACGTGGCCTGAACAGGCCTTCAGACCGAGATACGCCAGGCGCCGTACAGCGTCCTGGCGCGATCTTTGCAGCATTCCCATGGTGATCCCTGACCTTGCCTTTTGTCAGCATGACCAGCCCCTCCACCACCGCCGGCTTGTTCGCTCAGACCAAGATCAGCCCGCCCCGTCCGCGGGCGGGACAAGTACCCCGCCACGCGATCGTATCGGCCTTGAGCGATGGCATTGGTCACCATCGGCTGGCCTTGCTGACCGCACCGGCCGGTTTTGGCAAGACGGCCGTGCTGACGCAGCTGCTGCAGAAACTACCCCCCGGCACTGGTTGGTGCTGGATCTCGGCCGATGCCGACGACGACCTGCCCCGCCTGCTGGCCTGCCTGACCGCCGCCCTTGACCCCTGGGACCTGCCTTGGCGGGTGGCTCCCGACACCTTGGCCGAGCAAGCGCGGCAAGGCCCACAAGGCTTGAGGCAAGTCGCCCGTGAAGTCGCGCAAGCCCTGATCAGCAGCGGCTTGGCACAGGGCTTGATCGTGATCGACGACACCCACCGCGTTCAGCAGGCAGCCGTGTTCGAATGGCTGGACGCCCTGTTGGAGTGCCTGCCACCCAACTGGACCCTGCTGCTGAGCAGCCGCGTCGAAGCGCCCGTGGCCATCGCGCGCTGGCGCGCCCAGGGCGATGTGCTGGAACTGCGCCAAAGCCACCTGCAATTCACCCCTGACGAGACCTCGCACCTGCTGCACAAGCTGGGGCGCAGCATGACGCCCGAGCAATTGCAGGCTTTGAGCCAACGAACCCAGGGCTGGGCCGCCGGCCTGAGCCTGTTGCTGCGTGGCGGCCCGCTTGGCATCAGCACGGCCAAGCCGGTGCAAGACCGGCACATGTTCGACTTCCTGGCCAGCGAAGTGTTGGAGGGGCTGGAGGCAGGCCTGCGCCAGTTCCTGCTGCGCTGCTCGGTCCTGCCCGAGCTGACAGTCGAACGTTGTGCCGTGGTGTCTGGTCAAGCCCACGCCCTGCAGCGGCTGGACGACATCGAACGCATGGGCCTGTTCGTCAATGTGCTGGACGAGGCCGAGCTGACCTTGCAACTGCACGATCTGTTCAGGGATTTCCTGGAAGACCGACTGCGCAAGGAAGCCGCCGACGAGTGGCCCCACCTGCTGCAAAAGGCCGCCGACACCGAACCCGATCCCGTGCGCAAGATGGGCTTCCTGATCAAGGCAGGAAACTGGGAAATGGCCGAGCGCACCTTGTTCGAGCTGGCCCCCACGGTTCTGGCCCGAGGGCACGCAGCGCAGGTGCAACGGCTGGTCGAGCAGTTCCCCGCCGCATGGCGCGAACACTCAGGCCCGCTCACGCATTTGCTGGGCCTGTGCGCCTGGGCCCGCTGGGACTTGGTGAACATGATCCAGGCCTTGACCCGCGCAGGCGAGCTGTACGACCAGCGGGGCAACGTACCCGCCGCCCAAGAAGCGCGCATGCTGCAGGTGCTGGGCCTGGCGGCCGGAGGGTCGGTGCTGCCCTCCTATGCCCTTTTGGAACAACTCAAGGCCCAGCCCTTGAGCCATGACGCCCAGGTGATCGCCGCCCAGGCCAGCAGTTGGCACGCGGTGGCCGCCAGCCGGTTTGACCACGTCCACATGCCCTTCACGCAGATGGTGGACCTGCTGCTGTCCGGCGCCAGCCCCATGCTGTGGCTGCAAAGCGTGCCGCTGACCACCTTCCTGGGTTTGCCCGGAACACGAGCACCGATGCAGCGCTACATCAATGGCGCCCTGCAGCATTGCCAGGGTGAAGACCCCACGCCATTGAGCGTGATGGCCCGCATCCTGCAGGCCGCGCTTGACCTGTGGGCGGGCGATCTGGCCTCGGCCACCCAGCGCCTGCAAACCGCCGAAGAAGACTGCCGCTGGCTGAACCAGCCGCCCAACCTCATGGGCTACTGGTCCCTCGTGCAGGCTTTGACCCAGGCGGTGCGGGGCCATGGTCCCGCCGCCTTGTCGGCCACCCAGACCCGACTGGCCTCGCTGGATGACGACCGCACCAGCGGGCGCAAGGCCACCTGGTTGAACCACTTTTACTTCACGCAAGTGCGGGTGGCCTGCATCCTGGAAGACCCAGCTGCTTTCGAGGCGGCGGTCGCGCTGATCCAGGCCAATCCCAAGGCCGATGAGCACGCGATCTTTTTGCGCGAGCGCGCCACCCTGCCCGCCCGCACGGCCGAGATGGCCCAACGCTGGGATGAAGCCGCTGCCCTGTACCAACAAGCGCTGACCGATGCCTTGGGCATCGACCTGTACGGCCAGGCCCTGGAAGCCCGGGTGCGCCTGGCGCATGCTTTGCTCATGAGCGGCCAAACCGCGGCCGCAGCCCAGGCCGCCCAACTGGGCATGGAGCAGGCCGCATCGCTGGGCCAGATGGGTGGCGCCTTGTTCGCTGGCCCCAAGGCGTTGCACGCCCTGGCCAATCACCCCTGGCACGACCATTTGACTTCGCCGCAGCAGCAAACCCTGCGGGATTGGGCACAACGGGTGCCGCAGCCCGCCCGGCCCGGCGCGATTGTCCTGGGCGAAGCCGTGGCGCAGCACCTTCAAGCCAACCTGCGTACCACCTGGCATGGCGTGCTAACCGCCCGAGAACTGGAAGTGCTGCACTACATGAGCGCGGGCCACAGCAACAAGCTGATCGCCCGCTCGCTGGACCTGAGCCCCCACACCATCAAGCGGCACGTCGCCAATATCCTGGACAAGCTGGGTGTCAGCTCCCGGGGCCAGGCCGTGGCTCGCCTGGGCGCCACACACTGACACCCCCCAAAGCGGGCACCCAAAGGTGTTGGCCCGTTTTTGAGCGGTCCATTGGCTCTTTTGGCCGATGTGCCTGCACCACGCAATTCGGACACTGGTGCCCTGCGATGACCACACCGGTTCATCCCTCGGCACACACACCAGGAGTCCACCCATGTCCGCCACCGTTCTCAACGCCACCATCCGGCCGATCACCTCGCGCCCCGCTGCCGCCAAAGCGCCTCGCTTCGACATCTACGCCGGCATCCACAAAGCCCTGCGCACGCTGATGACCGACACGCTTGGCCGACTCGGCCGCTGCGACCTCGATCACGAAACCGACTTGCACGACACACTCGACCGCACCTCACTGATGCTCACCTTGCTGGCCGGCCACATCGACAGCGAAAACCAGGTCATCCATGCCGCCATCGAGGCTCGCCGCCCTCAGGGCGCCCGCAAGACCAGCGACGACCACAACGATCACTTGCAAAGCATGGCCGACCTGGCCGACGACATCCAGGCCTTGCGCCAGGCGCACCCTGCCCAGCGCGCACCGCTGGCGCAAGCGCTGTACCGACACGTGGCCCTGTTCGTGGCCGAGAACCTGGAACACATGCACGTGGAAGAAACCACCAACAACGCCACGCTGTGGTCGCTGTTCACCGACGCGGAGATCGTCCAGCTGGAAGGCCAGATCGTGGGCCGGCTCAGCCCCGAGAAGCTGTCGGCCTACCTGCGTTGGATGGCGGTCAGCCTGTCCACGGCAGAGCTCACCGGCTTCCTGCAAGCCATGCGCCTGGGGGCTCCCGCCGAAGCCTTCGACGCCACCGTGTCGCTCATCCATGGCGAACTCGATGCCGTGCGCTGGCGCCGCCTGTCCACGGCCCTGGGCCTGGACTGCCCTGCCCCCCGCCAAAGTGTTGGAGGCGGGGCATGAAGCGCTGGATCAAACGCACCATGATCACGGCCGGTGTGTTGAGCACGCTGGCCGGAGCCACCCTGATGGCCGCCACCCACCAGGCCGACTTGACCATGCGCCGCCAACTCGATGTACCCGCCCGCGGCGTTGACTTGCGCAGTGACGCCACCAGCATCGAGCGTGGGCGCTACTTGTTCAACTCCCGCGGTTGTACCGATTGCCATGGCGCCAAGGGTGAAGGGCGCACCTTCATCAACGACGGCAAGGGCATGCTGGTGGCCGGGCCCAACATCAGCCCGGGCCCCGGCAGCGTGGTCCGCCATTACCAGCCGGAAGACTGGGACCGCACCATCCGCCACGGTGTCAAGCCCGACGGCCGCCCTTTGCTGATCATGCCGGCCGAAGACTACAGCCGACTCACCGACGACGACCTGGCCTCGCTGGTGGCCTACGTGCGCCAACTGGCCCCCGTCAGTGGCACGGAGGCCGTGATCCAGCTGCCACTGCCTGTCAAGGCCCTGTATGGCCTGGGCATGATCAAGGACGCCGCGGCCAACATCGACCACACCTTGCCGCCGCAACAACCGGTGCCTGAAGGCGTGACGGTGGAGCATGGCCGCTACGTGGCCAACATGTGCATCGGCTGCCATGGTGCCCACCTGTCGGGCGGCAAGATTCCCGGCACCCCGCCAGAATGGCCTGCCGCAGCCAACCTCACGCCAGGCGAAAGCAGCGCCATGCCCCGCTACCTGAGCGCCGACACCTTCGTGGCCATGCTGCGGACTGGCCAGCGCCCGGATGGCAGCGCGGTCAGCAAGGTCATGCCTTTCGAAGCACTCAAGCACCTGAGCGACACCGATGCCAAGGCGCTCTACACCTACCTGAAAACCATGCCAGCGCGACCTGCTGGAGAACGATGAGCATGGCACCTGCCTGAGATGGCGGCATGATGGCGGGCATGAAGAAGAACCCCCACTTCAACCCCGCCAAGAAGCACCACCGGCCGGACGGCTTCCAGAACAACTACATGTCGTTTCGGGGCAAGCGCTGGCATGAGCTGCTGCGCTGGAAATGGCGGGCCTGGCGGGCCGGCCACCCCCGCCCGCCCACCGAGCCCATTGCCATCGTGGCCCCCGACCTGGCTTTCATCCGGGCCAATGCGCAAGCGGGCCTGGCCATGCAGCCGGCAGCGACCTGGATCGGCCACATCACGGTGCTCGCGCAGATCGGTGGGCTGAACATCCTCACCGACCCGGTGTTTTCAGAGCGCTGCTCACCCGTGCAATGGTCCGGCCCCAAGCGCCACACACCGCCCGGCATGTCATTGGCCCAGTTGCCCCACATCGACGTGGTGCTGCTGTCGCACAACCACTATGACCACATGGACGAGGCCTCGCTGCTGTCCCTGTCGCGCCAAGCCGGTGGCAGCCCCTTGTTCATCACGCCGCTGGGCCACCAGCAATGGTTTGCCAGGCGCGGCATCCACCGCGTGCTCGAACTGGACTGGTGGGACACGCACGTGCTGGAGGCCACCGCCCAGTCCGCGCGCATGCCCGTGACCTTGACCCCTGCGCAGCATTGGTCGGCCCGCACCGCCACCGATGCCCTGCGCAGCCTGTGGGGCGGGTTCGCGGTGCTGTCGCCCGACTGCCACCTGTTCTTCGCTGGCGACACGGCTTATTCAAAGGATTTCGTCGACATCCGCCAGCACTTTGCGCGCGAGCACGCGCCTGATTGCGGCGGTGGTTTCGACCTAGCGCTGTTGCCCATCGGCGCTTACGAGCCGCGCTGGTTCATGAAGGACCAGCATGTCAACCCGGCCGAGTCGGTGCAGATCTTCCAGGATTTGGGCTGCAAGCGGGCCATGGCGGTGCATTGGGGCACGTTTCAATTGACGGATGAAGCGCTGGATGAGCCTCCGCGGGCTTTGCAGCAGGCCTTGAAGGCCCAAAACATCAATGGCCAGGATTTTCAGGTCCTGGCCATTGGTCAGACTTGGCGCCTGCCCAAACGGGCCTCCAAAAGGCTGCATGACAGCAAGGGCGAATAGGCTGGCAAGCTGCAGCAGGCTACTCATGGAAACGTCGATTGGCGTTGTGGATGTCCACTAGACTGCCAGCCGGGGGCTCGACTCCCGACTCATCATTCAAACAGGAAACCACCATGAACTTCTTGAAAGCAGGCTGCCTCGCGATAGCCATGTCCGTCTCTTCTGTTTCGGTGACACAGGCCTGGGCCCAGACCACCTGTCCGAGCAATACGATCAAATGGGGCGTGAACGCCAAGCCCACCAACATTGCCGCGATTGGCGACCTGTTGCAGACCCGGCATTTCTCCCAGGCCCGCATCGGCCTGTGGGGTTGGGACCCCACGAACGTCGCGCTGGTCCGCAACACCGTGAGTGCCTGGGCGGCCAAGGGCGTGAAGCCTCAAGTCATTCTCTACACGGGGTACTCGAGGGGCTATGCCAAGTCCGCGATCTGCAACGCCAACCTGAGCACCGTGGAGCAAGAGGCCTACAACACGACCAAGCAGGCGGTATCGCAGGTGCAAGACCTGGTCGAAGACTTCGAGTTGCAAAATGAAGTACCGCTGTACCCCAACATGCTGGTCTCTGGCACCACGGTGTACGGCACCCAGGTCAGTGACTGGAACACGCCTTGCAGCTACCTGCAGGCTGCGGTATTGCGCGGCATGACACATGCCATCGCCGACGAGAAAGCCCGCACAGGCCGCCCGCTGCGCGTCATCCTCGGCACGGTCAACCGCTTTTGGGGCTTCCTGAATTTCATGACGCAACAAGGCGTCAACTGGGATGTGACCGGCTACCACATCTACCCGCATGAAAATCATGCTTCGCTGACCCAGGATCCATGGTTTGGCCCGGGCGGCCCCATTGGCCAACTGGCACTGTTCAACAAGCCCATCACCATCAACGAGTTCAATTGTGGCGAGACCTACATTGCAGGCTTCGAGAACCAGGCAGGCCAGCCATTGACGGAAGCCTGCTTCAGAAGCGTGGCAAAGCATGCCCAGGAAATCGTCAACCACACCCAGGGCAACATCGAATCAGTGCTGTTTTATTCCTTGCAGGACGATCCATCCCAGGCGGTCTTGCATGAGCGTATGTTCGGACTGACATACGACCTCGACAACCCCAAGGTGAACCTGTTCATTGCGACGGCTTTCGCGGGGGGCACGCTGTCCCTGGCAGAGATGTACCAGGTGACGGGCCGCGATCTTTTGACCGGCGCACAAGTTACTGCCTGGCGCAATTGCGGCGCGTTCTGAGTTGCGTGTGGCCAGGCATCCCATGCCTGGCCTGCGCGGAGCGCGCATGACGGCCGGCTTCCGTAAGGGAGCCTTGACCATCAGGCCACTCAATGCACCACGCGCCCGAAGTGAAACCCACCCTCTTCGCTCACGTCCACCGGGATCACATCCTTCGGGCCAAACCTGCCTTGCAGGATCAGCTTGGCCACCGGGTTCTCGATCTGCTGCTGGATGGCCCGCTTCAAAGGCCGGGCACCAAAGGCCGGATCGAACCCCACCTTGGCCAACTCGGCCAGCGCCGCCTCCGACACGTCCAGCTTCATGTCCATCTTCTCCAGGCGTGACTCCAGGCCTTTGAGTTGGATCCGCGCGATGGACGCGATGTTGGCCCGGTCCAGTGCATGGAACACCACCACCTCGTCAATGCGGTTCAAGAACTCAGGACGGAAGTGCTGCTTGACCTCAACCCACACCGCATCCTTGATGTCGCTGGAGGGCTGACCGGCCATCTGCATGATCTGGTGCGACCCCAGGTTGGACGTCATCACGATCACCGTGTTCTTGAAGTCGACAGTGCGGCCTTGCCCATCGGTCAGGCGGCCATCGTCCAGCACTTGCAGCAGCACGTTGAACACATCGGGATGGGCCTTCTCGACCTCGTCCAGCAGCACCACGCTGTAGGGCTTGCGGCGCACGGCCTCGGTCAACGTGCCGCCTTCTTCGTAGCCCACGTAGCCGGGGGGCGCGCCGATCAAACGGCTCACCGAATGCTTCTCCATGAACTCGCTCATGTCGATGCGGATCAGGTGGTCCTCGCTGTCAAACAGGAAGCCGGCCAAGGCCTTGCACAACTCGGTCTTGCCCACGCCCGTGGGGCCCAGGAACAGGAAGGAACCATAAGGCCGATTCGGGTCGGACAGCCCCGCACGAGAGCGGCGGATGGCGTCGGACACCGCCACGATGGCCTCCTCCTGACCGACCACGCGGTCGTGCAACTTGTCTTCCATCGCCAGCAGCTTGTCGCGCTCGCCTTGCATCAGCTTGGACACGGGGATGCCGGTGGCGCGTGCCACGACCTCAGCGATCTCCTCAGCGCCCACCTGCGTGCGCAGCAAAGTCGGGCGTGTGCCGTCCTTGCCTTTGGCCGTCTCTTTGTCCTGTGCTTCCTTCAGGCGCTTTTCCAGCTCGGGCAGCTTGCCGTATTGCAGCTCGGCCACCTTGTTGAAATCGCCCTTGCGCTTGAACTCCTCGATCTGGAAGCGGATCTTGTCGATCTCTTCCTTGACGTTGGCCGAGCCCTGGGCCTGGGCCTTCTCGGCCTGCCAGATCTCTTCCATGTCCGCGACTTCACGCTCCAGTCTGACGATCTCTTCCTCGATCAGGCCCATGCGGCGCACAGAGGCCTCGTCCTTCTCACGACGCACGGCTTCACGCTCGATCTTGAGCTGGATGACGCGGCGGTCCAGCCGGTCCAAGGCCTCGGGCTTGGAGTCGATCTCGATCTTGATCTTGGCCGCGGCCTCGTCGATCAGGTCAATGGCCTTGTCAGGCAGGAAGCGGTCGGTGATGTAGCGGTTGGACAGCTCGGCCGCGGCCACGATGGCCGGGTCGGTGATCTCGACGCCATGGTGCACTTCGTACTTTTCTTGCAGGCCACGCAGGATGGCGATGGTGGCTTCCACGGTGGGCTCGCCCACGAGGATTTTCTGAAAGCGGCGTTCCAGCGCGGCGTCTTTCTCGATGTACTTGCGGTATTCGTCGAGTGTGGTCGCGCCAATGCAATGCAACTCGCCGCGCGCCAGGGCGGGCTTGAGCATGTTGCCTGCGTCCATGGCGCCTTCGGTCTTGCCCGCGCCCACCATGGTGTGCAACTCGTCGATGAAGATGATGGTTTGGCCTTCGTCCTTGGCGACCTCCTTCAGCACACCCTTCAGGCGCTCTTCGAAGTCGCCACGGTACTTGGCCCCGGCCAGCAGCAAGGCCATGTCCAGCACCAGCACGCGCTTGTTGCGCAGTGAATCGGGCACTTCGCCCGCCACAATGCGCTGCGCCAGACCTTCGACGATCGCCGTCTTGCCCACGCCGGGCTCGCCAATCAGCACAGGGTTGTTCTTGGATCGGCGTTGCAGCACCTGGATGGTTCGGCGGATTTCTTCGTCACGGCCGATGACCGGGTCGAGCTTGCCCTGGCGGGCGCGCTCGGTCAGGTCCAGAGTGTATTTCTTGAGTGACTCGCGCTGGCCTTCGGCTTCGGGGTTGTCCACCTTCTGGTCGCCGCGCACGGCCTGCACGGCCGCGTCCAGCGTCTTGCGGTTCAGGCCAAAGTCGCGCGCCACGGAGGCGGTGTCGCCCTTGTGGTCGGCCAGGGCCAGCAAGAACATCTCGCTGGCGATGTAGGGATCGCCGCGTTTGTGGGCTTCCTTCTCGGCGCCTTGGAGCAAGCTGACGGTTTCGCGGCCGGCCTGCACCTGTTCGCCACCTTGCACTTGGGGCAGTTTGGCCAGTTGCTTTTCAAGGGCTGTGGTCAGGCCGGGCACGTTGACGCTGGCGCGTTCGAGCAGCGCGCGCGGGCCATCGTCTTGCTGGATCATGGCCAGCAGCAAGTGCGCTGGCTCGATGTAGGGATTCTCGCGTGTGACGGCCAGGCTCTGGGCGTCCGTCAGCGCTTCCTGGAATTTGGTAGTGAGTTTGTCAAGTCGCATGGGGCAATCCTTTGGGGCCCGTCATGGCTGGGCCGATTGCTCATGCAGATGGGGCGCCCTGACCCCATTTCAAGGTCTGAACGCCAAGCCTACCTTGATGCACATCAACAATCGTTGTCGCCAAAGACCACGCGGTTGCGGCCATTTTGTTTGGCCTCGTACAGGCGCACATCGGCGCGCGACAGGTCTTCTTCCAGCGAGCTGTTGGGGCAGTGAAAACTCACCCCGATGCTGATCGTGACCCGGATCGGGCCGACGCGGGTTTCGCACGGGGTGGATTCGATGGCGTGGCGCAGGCGCTCGGCCACGCCATGGGCCTCCTGCATGGTGTGAACCGGTAGCAAGATGGTGAATTCTTCGCCGCCATAGCGGGCCAGCAAGGCGTCCTCACGCAGGCGCTCACGCACCACGTGGGTGATGTGCTTGAGCACATCGTCGCCGATCAAGTGGCCATAACGGTCGTTCACCGCCTTAAAGTAGTCAACATCCAGCATCAGCACCGCCACCAGGCTGGGTTGGTGCTCTTGCATGGCCAGCATGCGTTCGCCCAATTCACGCAGACCCCGGCGCGACAGTGCCCCAGTCAACTCATCGGACAAGGCGCGCGCGCGCAATTGCTGGTTCAAGCGGTCGTTGATGATGGCGAACACCACCGACGCCACCGCCAAGGGCAGCAAAGCGAAGCTGATGCCGCTGATGGGCAGCAACCACGCGGGGCTGTGCAGCCAGTGCGGCGGGTATGGCCCGGGCACGGTGAGCACATTGGTCAGGAAGAAAACCCAGTGCAGGGCAAAGCCACCGGCCACCACCAGCAAAGTCAATTCGCTGCCATTGACCCGCGCGCTGCGCAAGATCAACCAGCCTTGGTCGATCGCCATGCCCAGGCTCACCAGGGTGAAGCTCACAGCCAGCGCCAGTTCATAAGCCTCATCGCTGCCAAAGGCAAAGCCCCACAGGCCCGCCCCCACCGCCACGGTGGTGAAGGTGCCCAGCCAGGGCGGCGTGCGCCGCCCGTTCAATTGCCGGAAAGCCCAGGCCAGCAGGGTGACGCCCATCCCCGCAAAGCCAATGGCCGCTTTTGTGACCCAAGGGATCAAATCGATCGGGGCAAAGATGACTCCGCCCAATGCGGCCAGGCAAATGAAGGCACAGCGGTACAAGAACAGCGCATAGGAAACACGCGGCTGCTCGGTCTGGATGAGCGAGATGAGCCCCAGTCCCACCAAGGAACCGACACCCGCCACCGCGTAGCAACTGAAGATATCGACAGAGAACATTCGCCCAGCTTGAAAGCGTCAGATCAGACCATATCGGCAGTTTGAGCGCCGAGCTTCAATGCCAAATGGTGAAAAGCGGGCGAAATACCGGCCAGGACTTTCTGGGGCGCGTTAAGCGAGGAACCAGCGCATGGCACGCGCGCCCACCGCCGCGCACGCCAAGGCGCCCAGCACGTGGGCGGTGGTGTGGAATGCCGCCAGGTCAAAGCGCCCTTTTTCAAGCAACGAAAGCGATTCGGCTGAAAAAGTGGAAAACGTCGTCAAACCACCGAGGAATCCTGTCACCAGCAGCAAGCGCAAGGGCTCATTGGGGTAGCGTGCAAAGGCGACGAACGCCATCCCGGCCAGCAGGCCACCGATGGCATTCACCGCCAGCGTACCCAGCGGAAAACCCGCCCACACCGCGTTGAGCAGCAAGCCGGCGCCCCAGCGCAGCAAAGCCCCGAACACGGCACCCACCGCCACAGCAGCACCCAACATCCAGTTGCTCACGGCTGAATCCTCCAGCGCGCCAGCGCCTCGTCGTCACTGACCTTGGCCTCCACCCAGCGCGAACCCGTGGCGGAAATCTCTTTCTTCCAGAATGGGGCTTGGGTCTTGAGCCAGTCCATCAGGAACTCGCAGGCCAAAAACGCCTGCCCCCGGTGGCTGGAGGCCGTGACGACCAGGACGATCTGCTCGCCGACTGCCAGGCGCCCAACACGGTGGATGACGCGCACGCCACGCAGCTCAAAGCGGCGCTGCGCTTCGTCGATCATGGCCTCGATGGCCGATTCGGTCATGCCGGGGTAGTGCTCCAGCTCCAGACAGGCATCCGGGCCGGGGGCGGCATGGCGGTCGGCCGGCAACCACTCGCGCACGGTGCCCACGAAGCTCACCACGGCGCCAATTTGGGCATCCTGGCGGCGCAACCGGGCCACTTCATCGGTCAGGTTGAAGTCCGCGGTTTGCACCGAGACGCGCGCCACGGCCGTGCTCATCAGCCCCCCGTGACTGGCGGAAAGAACGCGACCTCGGCGCCCTCGGGCAGGGGCTCCTGAGGCGAGCACATGAGCTGGTTGCAAGCGGCCCGCAGCGGCAAGGAGGCGTCCAGTGCGAGGGCATGTTGGGCTGATCGGCCCATCAGCCACTGGCGCAACTCGCCCACGGTGGCTGGCACATCCACGGCGCCCGACGGCCACTGCAGATCTTCTCCTGGGCCCAGCAGCTCACGAACCTGGGCGAAGTAACGTACGGTGATCTTCATGGTCGCAGCCTCAGGCCTGGCATTGCACCGCAGGCGGGGCAAGCCAATCGGACAAGGACACGAAAGGCACCACATCGCCGCGCTGCACGGTTTGCCCCGGCGCCAGGTCCACCAGACCATCAGCCCACACGGCCGAGGTCAGCACGCCCGAGCCCTGGTGTGGGTACAGGCTGACGCCGCCGGCCGCATTGCGCCGCACCCGCACGAACTCGCGGCGCTTGTCCGCGCGGGGCCAATCAAAATCAGCGCGCAGCAAGGTGGGCGCAGGCCAACTCCAGGGCTCGCCGGCCAGCACGCCCAACACCGGCCGCACCAACAGCAAAAAGGTGACGAAACTGGCCGCTGGGTTGCCCGGCAGGCCCATGTACAGCGCGTGCGAGCCGTCCGAGCGGCGCAAGCGGCCAAACACGAAAGGTTTGCCGGGCTTGATGGCCAATTGCCAGAAATGGAGCTCGCCTTCGGCCTGCACGGCGGCCTTGAGGTGATCCTCCTCGCCCACCGACACGCCGCCGCTGGTCAGGATCAGGTCATGATCCTGCGCGGCCTGGCGCAGCTTGGCACGCGTGGTGGCCAGGTCATCGGGGATGATGCCCAAGTCGCTGCCCAGCGCTCCCGTGGCTTGAATCAAGCCGCGCAGCATGTGGCGGTTGGAGTTGTAAATGGCGCCGGGCGGCAGGGGCTGCCCCGGCATCACCAGCTCATTGCCCGTGGTCAGCACCGCCACGCGGGCTTGCTTGAACACTGTCAGGCTGGCCGCGCCCACTGAAGCGGCCACCCCCAAAGCGGCTGGCGACAACCGCAAACCGCGCGACAGCACCATGGCACCCTGGCCGATGTCTTCGCCCTGGCGGCGGATGTTCTGCCCGGGCTTGGGCGCGGTCAGGAAGCGCACCGCGCCAGCGTCGAGCTCGCATTGCTCCTGCATGACCACGGCATCGGCTCCCACTGGCACCGGGGCGCCCGTGAAAATGCGGGCGCAGGTGCCCGGGGCCAGTTCGGCCCCCAACTGCCCTGCCGCCACACGTTGCGACTGCGGCAAAGCCACGCCATCGCTGGCCACGTCCGCGCAACGCACGGCATAGCCGTCCATCGCGCTGTTGTCCAGCGGCGGCACGTTGACAGGAGACACCAGATCGCTGGCCAGCACACGGCCCAAGGCCTCGAAGCTGTCGATCACCTCGGTGGCCGGCCCTTCATGCGTCTGCAGGGCTTCGCGCAGCCCCCGCAACGCATCGTCCAGCGGCATCAGTGGTTTGGGCACGTGGGCGGCCATGGCGCAACCTCAGTCCTGGCAGTGGCGGGTGATGTAGTCCTTGACCATGTCCACGTCGGCCGGCACCACGGTGAAGCGCTTGGGGCGGTCTTCCAGGCCATCCAGCCCGGCGATCCAGTGCGGGCGCTCAGGTTGGCGGCCCGTGGCTTCAAAAATGGTCTCGGCGAACTTGGCGGGCAAGGCGGTTTCCAGCACCAGCATGGGCACGCCGGGTGTCAGATGCTCGCGCGCCACCTTCAGGCCGTCGGCCGTGTGGGTGTCGACCATCAGGCCAAAACGATCAAAGGTGTCCTTGATGGTGCGCAGGCGGTCGGCGTGCGTGCTCTTGCCTGACAAGAACCCGTATTGCGGCACGTGCTTGAATTCATCGGCGCTGACCTGGAAAGAGCCCTTCACTTCGACCTCGTCCTTGAACAAAGTCTTCACGCGCGAGCCATCGCGGTCCAGCAGGTCGAACACGAAGCGCTCGAAGTTGGACGCCTTGGAGATGTCCATCGATGGGCTGGACGTTTCATAAGTTTCCGCACCCTTGCGCACGCGGTAAGTGCCGGTCCGGAAGAACTCGTCGAGCACGTCGTTCTCATTGGTGGCCGCCACCAACTGGTGAACCGGCAGGCCCATCATGCGGGCCACGTGGCCCGCGCAGATGTTGCCAAAGTTGCCCGAAGGCACCGTGAAGCTGACCTTCTCGGTGTTCGATTTGGTAGCCTGGAAGTAGCCGGCAAAGTAGTACACCACCTGGGCCAGCAAGCGTGCCCAGTTGATGGAGTTAACCGTGCCGATCTTGTACTTGCGCTTGAACTCCAGGTCGTTGGACACCGCCTTGACGATGTCCTGGCAATCGTCGAACACGCCCTCCACAGCCAGGTTGTGGATGTTGGGGTCTTGCAGGCTGAACATCTGTGCCTGCTGGAAGGGGCTCATGCGGCCATGCGGTGACAGCATGAACACCCGCACGCCGTGCTTGCCACGCATGGCGTATTCGGCCGCGCTGCCCGTGTCGCCCGAGGTGGCGCCCAGGATGTTGAGTTGCTCGCCGCGGCGGCCCAGCTCGTATTCGAACAGGTTGCCCAGCAACTGCATGGCCATGTCCTTGAAGGCCAGCGTGGGGCCGTTGGACAGGGCCTCCAGATAGACACCGTCTTCCAGCTTCTTCAAGGGCACGATGGCGTCAAAGCCGTACACCGCCTTGGTGTAGGTCTTGGCGGCGATGGCCTTCAGATCGGAGGCCGGGATGTCATCGATGTACAGCGACAGGATCTCGAACGCCAGCTCGGCATAACTCAGTCCTCGCCACTTGCTCAGCGTGGCATCGTCGATCTTGGGGTAGGACGTGGGCAGGTAAAGGCCGCCATCGGGCGCCAGGCCCTCCAGCAAGATCTCTGAGAAGCCGCGCTGCGTCTGGTCGCCACGGGTGCTGATGTACTTCATGCCAACTCTTCCTTGCGCAGGCGCACGATGGGGGCCAGCACGGTGGGCAGGGCCTGCACCTGGGCCAGAGCCTGGTTCATGCGGCCTTCCTTGGTGTCGTGCGTCAGGATGATCAGGTCGGTCTGGTTGCCGCCTTCACCGCTCACCTCATCGGCCTCGCGCTGGATGACGGCGTCGATCGACACATCCTGCTCGGCCAGGATGCCGGTGATCTTGGCCAGCACGCCGGTCTGGTCGGCCACGCGCAGGCGCAGGTAGAAGGCCGTGACCACTTCTTCGATCGGCAGGATCGGCATGGCCGACAACTCGTCGGGCTGGAAAGCCAACGAAGGCACGCGCGCGGCGGGCGCGGCGTCCAGCAGGCGGGCGATGTCGACCAGGTCGGCCACCACGGCCGATGCCGTCGGCTCGGCACCGGCGCCCTTGCCGTAATACAGCGTGGTGCCCACGGCGTCGCCCTGCACCATCACGGCGTTCATGGCGCCTTCCACATTGGCGATCAGAGAGCGCATCGGCACCAGGGTGGGGTGCACGCGCAACTCGATGCCATTGGCCTGGCGGCGCGCGATGCCCAGCAGCTTGATGCGGTAGCCCATCTGCTCGGCGTACTTGATGTCGGTGGCCGACAGCTTGGTGATGCCTTCCACGTGGGCTTTGTCGAACTGCACGGGCACGCCAAAGGCGATGGCGCTCATCAGCGTGACCTTGTGTGCGGCATCCACGCCCTCGATGTCGAAAGTGGGATCGGCCTCGGCATAGCCCAGGCGTTGCGCTTCCTTCAGCACCACGTCAAAGTCCAGGCCCTTGTCGCGCATCTCGGAGAGGATGAAGTTGGTGGTGCCATTGATGATGCCGGCCACCCACTGGATCTGGTTGGCGGTCAGGCCTTCGCGCAGCGACTTGATGATGGGGATGCCACCGGCCACAGCCGCTTCAAAGGCCACGATCACGCCCTTGGCACGCGCGGCGGCAAAGATCTCGGTACCGTGCACAGCCAGCAAAGCCTTGTTGGCCGTGACCACGTGCTTGCCAGCGGCAATCGCTTCCAGCACCAGCGCCTTGGCCACGCCATAGCCACCGATCAGCTCTACCACCACGTCAATGTCCGGGTTGGCGATGATCTGGCGCGCGTCGCTCACCACCGTCACGCCATCACCCGCCACTTCACGGGCGCGCTCAATGTTCAGGTCGGCCACCATCGAAATCTCGATGCCACGGCCGGCGCGGCGGCGGATCTCGGCCTGGTTGCGGCGCAGCACGGCAAAAGTGCCGCCGCCCACGGTGCCGATGCCCAGCAGGCCAACTTGAACGGGTTTTTGCGAAGTGGAGGAGCTCATGGAATCTTTAGGGGTCTTGGTCGTCATTCGGATCGGAAAAGCGCCTCAGCTCAGGCGTGGCGCTTGCGGTAGTTCTCGAGGAAGCGTGCAATGCGCCCAATGGCTTCGGCCAGGTCATCGCTGTTGGGCAAGAACACGAGGCGGAAGTGGTCAGGGTGTTCCCAGTTGAAGCCGGTGCCCTGAACGATCAGCACTTTCTCTTCGGCCAGCAGCTCGTAGGCGAATTGCTGGTCATCGGCGATGGGGTAGATCTTGGCGTCCAGGCGCACGAACATGTACAGCGCCGCCTTGGGCTTGACCACGCTCACGCCAGGGATCTTGGACAGCAGCTCGTAAGCCAGGTCGCGTTGGCGGCACAAGCGGCCACCGGGGGCCACCAGTTCCTTGATGCTCTGGTGGCCACCCAGTGCGGTCTGGATCGCCAACTGGCCCGGCGTGTTGGCGCACAGACGCATCGAGGCCAGCATGTTCAGGCCCTCGATGTAGTCGGCAGCATGCTTCTTCTCGCCCGACACCACCATCCAGCCGGCGCGGTAGCCGCAGGAGCGGTAGTTCTTGCTCAAACCATTGAAGGTCAGGAAGAACACGTCGTCGGCCAGCGAGGCGATGCTGGTGTGGGTGTGGCCATCGAACAGCGTCTTGTCGTAGATCTCGTCGGCAAACACCATCAACTGGTGCTCACGGGCGATGTCGACGATACCCTGCAGGATGCTGTCGGGGTAGAGCGCGCCGGTCGGGTTGTTCGGGTTGATGACGACGATGGCTTTCGTGCGCGGCGTGATCTTGGCCCTGATGTCGTCCAGATCGGGGTACCACTCGTTGGCCTCGTCGCACAGGTAATGCACGGGCTTGCCGCTGGACAGCGCTACAGCCGCCGTGTACAGCGGGTAGTCGGGCGCGGGGATCAGCACCTCGTCGCCATCGTTCAGCAAGGCATTGAAGGCCATCACGATCAGCTCGGAGGCGCCATTGCCCAGGTACACGTCGTCCACCGCCACGCCCGAGATATTTTTCTCCTGGCAGTAGTGCACGATGGCCTTGCGCGGCGCGAACAGGCCCTTGGAATCGGTGTACCCGGCCGCGTTGGGCAGGTTGCGGATCATGTCCTGCACGATCTCGTCGGGCGGCTCCAGCCCGAATACAGCCAGGTTGCCGATGTTCAGCTTGATGATCTTGTGCCCATCCTCTTCCATCTGCCGGGCTTTTTCCAGGACCGGCCCACGGATGTCATAACAGACGCTGGCGAGCTTGCTGGACTTGGTGATCGGCTTCAAAACGAGGGTCTCCGGAACGGGAATGCGCGGTCGCAGGGGCAAAGAAATAGAATTTAACCACACCCCCCTCACTTTGCGCCCCCATGAAACTCCAAGCCGACCGCCCTGAAGGCGTCAATGTCATCAATGCCTACACCCGCCAGTCGGTGTCCATCAATGGCCAGGAGCACCTGAGCAGCGTGTTGGTGCCGCCCAGCGGCGCGCCGGTTTCCTGGCAGGCAA
This sequence comes from Aquabacterium sp. CECT 9606, assembly GCF_918741295.1. Classification (GTDB taxonomy): domain Bacteria; phylum Pseudomonadota; class Gammaproteobacteria; order Burkholderiales; family Burkholderiaceae_C; genus Aquabacterium. Next base: position 1,056,551 of record NZ_CAKKNB010000001.1, on the reverse strand, counting down.
ACAGTGTGGGGGAGCTGACCGAGGCGGATTTCGAGCAAATCCTGCAGATGGACCCCGAATTGGTGGTGCTGGGCAGCGGCCCCACCCTGAAATTCGCCTCGCCAGCCCTGATGAAGGCCCTGATGAGAAAGCGCATCGGGGTGGAGACCATGGACACCCCGGCGGCGTGCCGCACTTACAACATCCTGGTGGGCGAAGGGCGTCGCGTGGTCGCCGCCCTGCTGGTTCACCCCTGAAAACGCCCTTGAAAAGCGCATTGGGGGCCCAAATTTTGGGGAGATCCCCCCGCGCCTTGGGGGTCGACCCATAAGCACTTTATAATCTCGGGTTATTCACGCAGGCTGATCAATAGTAGAACATGACACCCGCCCTCAACAAACCTTTGCCAGAATTCGAAGCTGTCGCCACGGGTGGAGTCAAATTCACCCCCCAGGCCTTCGTCGGTCAAACCGTGGTGCTGTACTTCTATCCCAAGGATCACACCCCCGGTTGCACCACCGAAGCCATGCAATTCCGCGACAAGCACAAGGAATTCATCAAGGCTGGCGCCATCGTGTTTGGTGTCTCCCGGGACAACCTCGCTTCGCACGACAAGTTCAAGGAAAACCTTGAATTGCCCTACGAACTCATTGCCGACACTGAAGAAAAGCTTTGCCACATGTTTGGTGTGGTCAAGAACAAGATCATGTACGGCAAGAAGGTCAAGGGCATCGAGCGCAGCACCTTCCTGATCGATGCCAGCGGCATCCTTCGCGAAGAATGGCGCGGCATCAAGGTGGCCGACCACGTCGACGCCGTGCTCAAGGCCGTCAAGGACCTGAACAAAGAAGCGGCCTGATTCACAAAGCGTGACAAAGAGGCGTGTTGCACGCCTCCGACACGACCACGTGCCGGGCATGGAGTGTGCATAATCAAGCCATGCTTCTGAGCTTGTACCGACTCAGCCCCCTTTGTGAACCCCGAATGGCAAGCCCTGCTTGCCTGCAAGATCAGCGTGAGGCCGCACAGTGTTCTGTGCGGCCTTTTTGTTTGTGCCCACCCGAGGAACGGAAACACCATGCCCCTGCCCAAGCCGCCTGCCAAACGAGCTGACATGCTGAGCACTGACGACTACACGTCACAGCCCAAACCTGCCAAAACCAGTGCCCGCAGCAGCACTCGCGCCACCCCTGCCAAACCAGCCCGCGCGCCGGTGCTGGAACTGGTCGGCAAAGAGCCTTTGAACACGCCGGCTTTCCAGCAAACGGTCAATGACCTGAACCCGCCTGCCCGCACGGTGCCGACCATGCCCAAACGCACGGCCCCCGAGCCGGTCGTCGCCGAGAAGATCAGCGATGGCAGCCCTTCCTTCCCGATGCGAAGCACCCCGGCCTCCGCCTCCAACCCTTCGCTGAGCGGCACGCGCCGTCGCAAGGGCGCCGCCGGCCCCGCCAAGCTCTTCGTGCTGGACACCAACGTGCTGCTGCACGATCCGATGTCGCTGTTCCGCTTTGACGAGCACGATGTCTACCTGCCGATGATCACGCTCGAAGAGCTGGATGGGCACAAGAAGGGCATGACCGAAGTGGCGCGCAACGCCCGCCAGGTCAGCCGCGACCTGGACGCACTGGCCGCCGACATGGGCCGGGCCCAGTCCGATCCATCCGTCGGCATCGAGCTGTCCAAGACCGGCCACAAGGATGCGCGCGGCAAGCTGTACTTCCAGACCATGAACCTGGACGCGCAACTGCCCATCGGCCTGCCCCAAGGCAAGGCCGACAACCAGATCCTTGGTGTGGTGCAAGCCTTGCGCACGCAGCAGCCTGATCGCGATGTGGCGCTGGTGTCCAAGGACATCAACATGCGCATCAAGGCGCGCGCGCTGGGCTTGCCGGCCGAGGACTACTTCAACGACAAGACGCTGGAAGACGGCGACCTGCTGTACACCGGCGTGCTGCCCCTGCCCACCGATTTCTGGGAGCGCCACGCCAAGGGCATTGAAAGCTGGCAGCAAGGCGGCATCACCTTCTACCGCATCAGCGGCCCAATGGTGCCGGTGCTGTTGATCAACCAGTTCGTCTACCTGGAAACCCCCGGCGCCACCCCCTGGTACGGCAAGGTCACCGAGATCACGGGCAAATCGGCCGTGCTCAAAACGGTGAAGGACTTCAGCCACCAGAAGCACTCGATCTGGGGCGTGGCCGCGCGCAACCGCGAGCAGAACTTCGCGCTGAACCTGCTGATGGACCCCGAATGCGACTTCGTGACGCTGACGGGTTCGGCCGGCACCGGCAAGACCCTGATGACTCTGGCCGCCGCCCTGAGCCAGGTGTTGGACGACCGCCGCTACACCGAGATCATCGTGACCCGCGTGACGGTGCCGGTGGGCGAGGACATCGGCTTCCTGCCTGGCACGGAAGAAGAAAAGATGTCGCCCTGGATGGGCGCGCTGGACGACAACCTGGAAGTGCTGGCCAGAGGCGGCGACAACACCGCTGGCGAGTGGGGCCGGGCGGCCGCCAATGATCTGGTGCGCAGCAAGATCAAGATCAAGAGCATGAACTTCATGCGGGGCCGCACCTTCCTGAACAAGATCGTCATCATCGACGAGGCGCAAAACCTCACGCCCAAGCAGATGAAGACCTTGATCACGCGGGCGGGCCCCGGCACCAAGATTGTCTGCCTGGGCAACCTGGCGCAGATCGACACGCCCTACCTGACCGAAGGCAGTTCGGGCCTGACCTACGCCGTGGACAAGTTCAAGGGCTGGCCTCACAGTGGCCATGTCACCCTGGCACGCGGCGAGCGCTCGCGCCTGGCAGACTTTGCCTCCGAGGTGCTCTGAGACCCAGCTCCAATGGCTGAGTGATCCATGAAAAAAGGCCGGGCGGCAACGTCCGGCCTTTTGCTTTGCAGGCGTCAAAACTTGGGGGTATGCTTTTTCTGACATCAACCCGGGAGGCTTTCATGAGTTCCAACCTCACGCTGTTCGTGGACAGCCGATTCTTCAGCCCCTACGCCCTGTTTGCCTTCGTGGCATTGAGCGAGAAAAAGCTCTCGTTCGACATCGAGAAGATCGACCTCGTCAATAACGCCCACCACAGCAGCGGCTACCAGCAGCTGTCGCTCACAGGCCGTGTGCCAACCCTGCGCCATGGCGATTTTTCGGTGTCCGAATCGTCGGCCATCATCGAATACCTGGAGGATGCCTTCCCGGCGCCGCACCACCTGGCCGTGCTGCCAGCCTCCCTGCGAGACCGGGCCAGGGCGCGTCAGCTGCAGGCCTGGCTGCGCAGCGACCTGGCGCCGCTGCGCGAGGACCGCCCCACCACCGTCATCTTCCAGCAACCCAGTGCCCTGCCCTTGTCCCCATCGGGGCAGGCAGCCGCGCAGCAATTGATCGCCGCGGCCTCGTCGCTGGTCAATGAGAAAGCCGATGACCTGTTCGGGGCCTGGTCCATCGCGGACACCGAATTGGCCTTGATGCTGAACAGGCTGGTGGTCAACCAGGACCCGGTGCCCCCCAAACTCAAAGCCTATGTGGCAAGGCAGTGGCAACGCCCCTCGGTGCAGGCCTGGCTCCAGCAACAGGGGTGATGAGGGCGCCCCCTCCCCATGAACAAGGGGCTCCCACCCTGCAATAGTGCTCATTTCGCAGGTGCAACCCTGACAGAACCGCTGTAAAGGTATTTCAAAATGGAAAACATGGGGCCTCGGACAAGCAGAGGCCCTTGTTGACCAAGCCCTTGCCTTGAAATACCTGCCCGAATTCACCCTCGCCGATCTGCACAGCGCCCAGGCTCATTATCTGATTGCGTGGGCAGTACTCATCTCGGCCGTCGTGGTCTGTGTGACCGCCATGATCCGCTGCAACTCCCTGTGGTTGCACCGCTGGCTGAGCCTGGGCTGGCTGAGCGATTTCCTGTTCACCCAAGACCCCAAGCAAAAGACCATCGGGCTTCGCTATCTGGTGGGCGTGGTCAATTGCACGACAGGCTTGGTGGCCTTGAACTACGGGGTCAGCATCGGTGTGATCGACGCCGATGGCTGCCGACAACTGACCGCCGCGGCCGTGCTGGTCATGGCGGTGTTTTACGGCCTGCTGCGCACGGGGTGGAACCAGAAGCTGGCCAATCCGTCCATGTCAGAAGCGCAGATGGCCTCGGCCATTGCCTTTCTGGGTTGGGGCTACTTGATCGGTGGCCCGGGCGCCCCTGTCGCCTTGATGCTGCTGTTCATCATCCTGATGTTCGGCATGTTCACCGCCACCTCCCGCCAACTCATCCGCTCCAGCGTGCTGGCCGGGGTCGTGTTTGGTGCCGCCTTCATCATGACCGGGGTTCGCGAATCGGGCTCGCCCACACTTGTGCGGATGCAGATGGTGTATTTCGGCGTGTTGGTGATCATGCTGGTGAGCGTGTGCCTGCTGGTCAACGAAATGGCCCGCCTGCGCGCGCGCCTGACCCAACGCAAAACGGACCTGACCGCCGCGCTGGCACAAATCAAGGAACTGGCCATTCGCGATGAGCTGACCGGCTTGTTCAACCGGCGCCACATGGTGAGCGTGCTGAATGCCGAAGGGCAGCGCACCGACCGCAGCCAGGGGCGTTTTTGCCTTTGCCTGATCGATGTGGACCACTTCAAAGCCATCAATGACGAATGGGGCCATGGCACCGGCGACGAGGTGCTGCGCTCCCTGTCCAATGTGATCGCCGCGGGCTTGCGCGAAACCGACGTGGTGGCACGTTGGGGCGGCGAAGAGTTCCTGGTGCTGTTCACCGAAACCGATTGCGAAGACGCCACTGTGGTGATCGAGCGCATCAGGTTGATGCTGAGCGACACGATGGTGTGCCCGGCATTGCCGGACCTGCGGGTGACATTCTCGGCAGGATTGACCACCTACCAGGTGGACGAATCCATCGTGGCCACCATCGAACGGGCCGACCAGGCCCTGTACCAGGCCAAGGCCACCGGCCGCAACCGCACGGAGCGGCACACCTTCTGCGGCGGCGATTACCTGGCCTGAGGCCGGTCAGCCTTCGTCTTTTTCAAAGACCGCCATGCTTTCGACGTGCGCGGTGTGCGGGAACATGTTCACCGCCCCCGCAGACACGCAGCGGTAACCGCCCAGGTGCACCAGCAAGCCAGCATCTCGTGCCAGGGTGGCCGGGTTGCAACTGACGTAGACGATGCGCTTGGGCGCCACCCAGCCAGGCGCGAGGCTCGGATCCTGGTGCAGATCAGCCACCGCCTTGGCCAAGGCAAAAGCACCTTCGCGCGGCGGGTCGACCAGCCACTTGTCGGCGTGGCCATAGCTGGCCAGCTCGGCCGGCGTCAGCTCGAAAAGATTGCGGGCGACAAAGCTGGTGCGCTCGGCATGGCCGTTGAGCAGGGCGTTCTCGCGTGAGCGGGCCACCAGTTGCTCGCTGCCTTCGATGCCCAACACTTCACGCGCCTGCGTGGCCAAGGGCAAGGTGAAATTGCCCAGCCCGCAGAACCAGTCGATCACACGCTCATCAGGCTGCACCTGCAACAGGCGCAGCGCCCGGCCCACCAGCACCTGGTTGATGGCGTGGTTGACCTGGGTGAAATCGGTGGGCTTGAACGGCATCGTGACGCCGAACTCGGGCAGCGCGTAATCCAGGCCAGGCTGGCTGTCGTCCAGCGGCTTGACGGTCTCAGGCCCTTTGGATTGCAGCCACCAGGCGATCGGAAAACGCCCGCCATCGTGCGCACTTTGCGTGACGGCGAAGTCGCGCAACAGCTTGATGTCCTTGGGGCTCAAGGCTTCCAGGTGGCGCAGCACCAGGGCCGTGACATGCGAGCCCACGGCCACCTCGATCTGCGGCACGCGGTCGCAGTGGTCCATCGCACCGATCAGCTCGCGCAAGGGCAGTAACAAGCGGGACACGTGCGGTGGCAGGATCTCGCAGGATTTGATGTCGGCCACATAGCGCGACTTGCGCTCGTGGAAGCCCACCAGCACCGTGCCTTTCTTCACCACATGGCGCACGGACAGGCGTGCACGGTAGCGGTAGCCCCAGGCCGGGCCTTCAATGGGGCGAAGCAAGGTTTCAGGTTTGACCTTGCCCAGGTGCCAGAGGTTGTCCTCCAGCACGCGCTGCTTGACGGCCACTTGCGCGCCCGCGTGGAAGTGCTGCATCTTGCAGCCGCCGCACATGCCGAAGTGAACGCATTGGGGCACCACGCGCTGCGAGCTCTCGTGGCGCATGTCGGTCATCGACCCCTGCTCCCAATTGTTCTTGCGGCGCGAGACATTGGCCCGCACTTCTTCGCCCGGCAAGGCGCCTTCGATGAACACCACCTTGCCATCGGCGCGGTGGGCCACGCCCTGGGCTTCCAGGTCCAGGGATTCGACCTTCAGCCATTCATCAGAAGGGCGAAGGGACACTTGAGCTTCAGACATCAAACAGAACGATCAACGGGTGGGCAACTGACGCGCCGGGTCAACGGGCTTGCCTTGTTTGCGGATTTCAAAGTGCAGTTGCACGCGATCGGCATCGGTCGAGCCCATCTCGGCGATCTTCTGGCCCTTGCGCACCGCCTGGTCTTCCTTGACCAGCAAGGTCTGGTTGTGCGCATAGGCGGTCAGGTATTCGGCGTTGTGCTTGATGATGACCAGGTTGCCATAGCCACGCAGGCCGGAGCCGGCATAGACCACGCGGCCATCGGCCGAGGCGAACACCGGATCGCCGGCCTTGCCACCGATGACCAACCCTTTGCGCTTGCCTTCTTCAAAGCCACCCAGCAGGGGGCCATTGGCGGGCCACTGCCAATTGGGCTCATCCGCCTCACGGGGGTCTTTGGCGACCGGATCCTTGGGCGGCTCAGTGCTTGAGGCGGCCTGGCTGGCCGGGGCCGTGGCACCGGAAGCCGACGACGCACCAGGCTTGACACCCGAGGCGGCGGCCGACGCAGGCGCCTTCGGATCAATGGCCCGCGCCTGGATGTTGGGCGAGGCAATGGGTTTGGTGGACGACGCCCCGCTGGCGTTTGCATTGGCGCTGGCGGTCGCGTCGGGCGGCACCACGCGCAAGACTTGGCCCACTTCGATCAAATTGGGGTTGTCCAGGTTGTTCCAGGCGGCCAGATCGCGCCAATTTTGGCCCGTTTCCAGGCTGACCCGGATCAGGGTGTCGTTGGGTTTGACTGTGTAGTAACCCGGCTTGCCGGCGTTTTCGGCACCGGGCAGCACGCGGGCGGGCGCATTGCTGCCAGAAGCTGCATTGCCGTTGGATCGGCTGCGGTCTTCGACCGGCGCGCGCTGGTGGTGCGTGGCGCAACCCACCAGGGACAACACGACAGCAGCGCTGGCCAACAAGCGGTGATTAAAAATGATTTGCATGTGAGGAAGACTCAAAGCGGGCCGCGTGTCAGCCACGGGCAAGGCATCAGGTGATGCCGGATTTTAAGGGGACGAACAGAACCGCCCCGGAAGAAGTCTGCTGAAGCCGACCATCCAGGTGGCGATCGACCACGGTCAGCACTTGCCCTAGGCCTCGGCCGTCGTCCATGGGCGCCACCAGGCGGCCTCCTGGGGCCAACTGGTCCAGCCAGGCCTGCGGGAGGCTGCGCCCGCCTGCCGCCGCGATGATCGTGTCATAGGGCGCGGAGGGGGCATGGCCCAGCATGCCGTCACCATACACCAGTCTGACATCAGGAGAACCGGGCAATTGGCGCCGCACGGCGTCCAGGTTGTGGCGGGCCTTAAGGTGCAGATCGCGCAGTCGTTCGATGGAAATCACCTGGCGGGCCAGATCGGCCAGCAAAGCGGCCTGGTAGCCGCAACCTGTGCCGATTTCAAGGCACATGCCCAAGGGGCGCGTGGCATCCGCCCCCAGTCCGGGCCGGGCGCACAGCAAGGCGATCATGGCGCCCACCACCGAGGGTTTGGAGATGGTCTGGCCCAACCCGATGGGCAGACTGGTGTCTTCATAGGCCTGGTTGACCAGGGCCGTGTCGACGAACAGGTGGCGCGGCACGCGGGCAAAAGCCGCCAGCACACGCGGGTTCTGCAAGCCATCGGCTTTCAGGCGGTCCACCATGCGCATGCGCACATGGACCGAATCCAGGCCCAGGCCTTGAGGGGCCATGATGGCCTTGCGATCACGCTCGGCAGCCTGCAAAGGCGCCTGCGGCCGCAGCAACAGGTTGTCGCGGCTGGCCGCGGGGCGCCCGGAGCCCATCTGGTCCAGACGCAATGGGAACCGGCTGGCTTTGCGATCAGGCGCTTTGTTGCTCACTGCTGCTGGCCCACCCAGGTCTGCCATTGCGGCAGGGCGGCATGGTGCGTCATGTCCACCTGCAGAGGGGTGATCGACACGAAACCCTGCCGGGTGGCTTCAAAATCAGTGCCCTCGCCCACATCGCGGGCCTCGCCCGCCGGCCCGATCCAGTAGATGGGCTCGCCCCGGGGATTGGTCTGCGCAATGGCGGGGAAACTGGCGTGGCGGCGGCCCAGGCGCGTGGTGCGCCAAGGGGCGGACTCGGCCTTGGCATCGGCAGGAATGTTCACATTCAGCAGGAAATGGCCCTGGGCTGGTGGCTTGGCCAGCACGGCTTCCACCACACGGCGGGCCACGCGGGCGGCCACATCCAGGTGAGCCCAGCCCTTGTCGGTCAGTGAAAACGCGATGGACGGGATGCCGAACAGGTAGCCCTCAGTGGCCGCCGCGACGGTGCCCGAATACAGCGTGTCGTCGCCCATGTTGGCGCCGTTGTTGATGCCCGACAGGACCAGGTCGGGCTTGGCGATCAGGCCCGAGGTCAAGGCCAGGTGGACGCTGTCGGAAGGGGTGCCGGTGACAAAGCGAAAGCCGTTGGCAGCCGTGTGGACGGTCAGAGGCTGGTGCAAAGTCAGGGAATTGGAGGTGCCACTGGCGTTGCGCTCAGGGGCGAATACGTCAATGGTGCCCAGACCCTGGCAGGCATCGACCAGCGCCTGGAGGCCGGGGGCCAGGTAGCCGTCGTCGTTGGCGATCAATATGTGCATGTTGCCAATTGTAGGAGTGAGGACCACCCATCTCAGTGTTGGAACGATGCGATTTCGAATGACGGCATGTGAAGACATGCGGATAATCGAAGATTGTTCGCCCCGAGTGGTCTGGGGTGCAGATCAACCCCGGCTTGTCGCCTTTGGCAGCAAGCTTCGGGAGGGGCTCCATGGCTGTCAAGGTTCTGATTCTCGAAGACAACCCGGTCGCCCGGGGCTTTTTGTGCCGCGTGGTGCGCGAAAGCTTCAGCGACATCAGCAGCATCGCCGAGGCGGGTGATCTGGAAGCCGCCCGGCGCCTGCTGGGCCACAAGGCCGGCGGCCGCGCTGCCGCCTGTGACGACCCTTATCAATTGATCATGGTCGACCTGGAGTTGCCCGATGGCAGCGGACTGGAGCTGCTGACCGAGCTGGCCAATTACCCGGCCACCCGCATCGTGACCACGCTGTACTCCGACGACGAGCACTTGTTTCCTGCCTTGCAATGCGGTGCCGATGGCTACCTGCTGAAGGAAGACCGCTTCGAAGTCCTGGTGGAAGAGTTGCAAAAGATCGTGCGGGGGCAACCGCCCCTGTCACCGGCCATTGCCCGCCGCCTGCTGACGCATTTCCGCACGGGCGATGGCCTGCTGTCTGCCCATGCGCCGGCCGCCCCCGCCGCCGCGCCAGTGAGTGCCCCGGCCCCCTTGGCACCACTTGACCACGAAAGGCTGACGCCGCGCGAAAGCGAAGTGCTTACCTACCTCAGCAAGGGCTTCACCATCAAGGAAATTGCCGCCTTGATGGGCATCAAGTGGTTCACGGTGAATGACCACATCAAATCCATCTACAAAAAACTGAACGTGTCCAGCCGCGCCGAGGCGGCGGTGCTGGCCAGCAAGCAAGGCCTGGTCTGAGTGTCGCGCCATGTCGGCCATGGACACTTCGCCGCCGCGCACCGCGCCTGATCTGCTGATCGGGGACTCGGGCTACATCCCCACGCTGGACGAGGTGCTGCAAGGCTCGCACGACCTGCCGCGCTGGATTGGCTGGCGTCTGCGCATGCTGGTGGGCGCGGTGGTGATGGGCTTTGTGCTGGTGCTGCTGGTGGGCCAATGGCTGTCCAGCCAACCCCGGCTGCCCGTGAGCTTGCGGGCCACCGCGGAAGGCACGGTCCGCTTGCATTCGGTGGACAACCCGGCCATGCAGCGGCTGGAAGGGCACATCCTGGAAGGCTTGCGCAGCGAGGTGGTGCAGCCGCATGGCAGCACGCAGGTGCTGGAAACACCCATCGAGATGCTGGCCTTGCAACGGTCGGGGCGCTGGATCAGTGATGCCGAGCAACGCCAGCACTTCGTCGATCTGCACCTGGGCGTGGCGCGACTGCTCGCGGCCTTGCCGCCGGACAACAAGGTGATGCTCTTGCAGCTGGCCAACGCGCCAGACGAGCCCGTGCTGATCACCCCACGCGGCTGGTCAGGCTTGAGCCCCCTGTTCTGGCTGCTGTCGGCGCTGGCCCTGACGCTTTTCGCCGTGGGCGCGGTGGTGGTGCTGGCCGGACCACAACTGCGCAACCTGGCCTACTTCGCCCTCGCCTTGAGCCAGGCGGGGCAGTTGATGTTCATCGCGGTGGAGACCAACCTGGACCTGTTCCTGCCGGAATGGTTCATGACTCTGGACATGCGCGCCCGCGGTGGCCTGGACCTGATCACGGCGGCCGCCATGATCCAGGTGGCCGTGCTGCATCCCCGTCGTCTGAAAGGCTGGCCCTACTTCATGGCCCTGGGTTGGGCCGCCGCCGCGGGCCTGGGCCTGACGGCGATGACCCTGGACCACCCGAGCAGCTGGTTGTGGCTGCACACCGGTTGCGTGGTCATGATCGCGGCCGCGATCATGCTGATGGGAGCCGCTTACCGCGCCTCGCCACACCCATTCACGCTGGTCTTGCAGCGCTTTTCGATCATCACGCTGGCCACCTGGGTGTTGCTGAGCGTGGCCGTGGCCCGGGGTGGTGCGCGGCCCGACATGTTGCTCAACATCACCACCTTTGGCGTGATGACCTGGCACGTCTTCTTCGCCTCCGAATTGTTGCTAGCGCCCTACCTGTCGCGCTCCAAACAAATCTTGCAAGAGTTCTCGCTGCTGGCCGCCTCCAGCACCGTCGCGGCATCATTGGATTTGCTGTTCGTGGCGGTGTTTTCGCTGGGCCAGTTCACGTCGATGACCTTGTCGCTGTTCCTGTCCTTCGGGGTGTACATGTCGGTGCGGCGTTGGTTGATGACCCGGCTGCCCGGCCGCGATCCGATCACCATGGAGCGGCTGTTCGAGCGGCTGTACCGCATGGCGCGCGAGCTGGAGCGCCGGCCGGCCAAGACGGACGATTTGCTGGCCCGCCTGATGCGCGAGCTGTTCGACCCGCTGGAAGTCACCGTGGCGCGCGGCGAGGTGTTCGCGTCTGAATTGCGCGGCAATGGCTCGGTGATGCTGGTGCGGCTGCCCTCTTTGCGCCTCAACCGCGAAACGCCCTCGAAGCACGCCCTGGTGCTGAAGCATTCGAACAAGGGCCGGCGGCTGTTCACCTCGGAGGACGCCCGCCTGGCCGACCGGATCATTGACCAGCTGCACCGCGTGCTGAGCTTTGACCAGGCCGTGGAGCAAGGCCGCAGTGAAGAGCGCGTGCGCATTGCGCAAGACTTGCACGATGACATCGGCGCCCGCTTGCTGACCCTGATGTACCAGGCGCCCAATGCCCACATCGAGGAATACATCCGCCACACGCTGCAGGATTTGAAGACGCTGACGCGCGGGCTGGCCGCCCAAAGCCATGGCCTGAGTGAAGCGGCGGGCGAATGGAAACGCGATCTGCACCAACGCTTGGGCTTTGCGCAGTGCGAGCTGACCTGGCAGATGACACAGGACTGCGACGTAACGCTGTCGATGGGCCAATGGTCGGCGCTGACCCGCATCCTGCGCGAGTTGGTCAACAACACGATCAGCCACGCCAAAGCCTCGAAGGTGGTGGTGAACCTGGTGCTGGCCAACGATCACTTGTCACTGACCGTGACCGACAACGGCGTGGGCCGCGCGCCCGAGACCTGGTCCCATGGACTGGGACTGGGCGGTGTGCGCAAGCGCGTCAAGCAGTTGGGCGGCACGGTGCGCTGGAGCGAGGCCGAGCCCAAGGGCGTTTGTTGCGAAGTGGTGGTGGAAAACTTCTCGGCCACGGCGGGGCCCTCGGCAGACAGCGAGCTGTGAGCCAGCCAGGCCCATCAGCCCTTGTGCTCAGCCCGGCTTGCCATCCAGGCGCGGCCTGGTGAGCACCGGCCAGTAACGCACGGCATACAGGCCAAAGCCCAAGGACCACAGTGCGCCCGACAACAGCACGGCGTGGACCAACTGCTCAGGTAAAACCAAGGGAACGAAGACACGCACCACGGCGGCCAGCAGCACCAGCACGTAGCAACAGACCTCGGCGCGATCGGCTTTGAGCGGACGACCCGTGTGGCCGCGTGCCGTGCGCGTCATCATGCCCATGACAAGGCCGCCGATGGCGCCCACCGTGAGCGCATGGGTGGCCACCGATGGCTGCACCCACCCCGGCACGGCCAGGCCTCGCAGCAAGAGGTGCGCCGGTATCCACAGGTAGGCAAGGTGCAACACCCAGACGATCGGCGTGCGCCATGTTTTGGCGGGTTGCCATAGCGCCCAACGGGCCAGGTGAACCAGCGCGCCCAGGCCCAGGACGACGGTCAAAGCAGCGCCATGCCATTGCAGCCCATCGCACACGAACAAGGCCAATACCGAGCCCAGCGCGAGCTTCTCGACCAAAGGATGACGGGTCGCTTGGGCACCGGGCACACCGTTGTTGGTGAACATGGGCACAACGCGACCGGCCATCACGACCATGATGAAAAGAACCACGTCCAGCGCCAACTGGATGCCCACCCAGGCGGGCAATTGCACCACGCCCAGTTGGGCCAGGTGGAACATGCCCACGGCCACCGACATCAGCAACAAGAGGCCGATGAAGAAGTAGTTGCGGCGATTGCCCGCAGCGATGAAAGGGATGGCCAGCGCGATCGCTGAAGCCAGTGGGAACGCGACGTTGGCCACGGCCGCCGCCCAAGCGAAAGGAGTGAGCACCAGCACGCGGGCGGCCATCCACAACGCCGCGAGCGCGGCCAGCGAAAAGCCTGTGGGCGTGGGCCGGTTGCTCCAATTGCGGCCCGCGGTGAAGAGAAAACCCACCACCACCGCGAGCGTGAAACCAAACAGCATTTCGTGTGCATGCCACATGGGGCCCGACAGGTACGGCTTGCCCAACCAGCCAGCGAACTGCAAGGCCCACAAGGCGATCGACAGCGCGGCAAAGGCACTGGCCAAGAGGTAGAAAGGCCGAAAGCCGAGTTGCCACAAGGCAAAGCTCGGTGAGGCGGGCGCAGACCCGCGAGGTTGGGTCTTGGTGAAGCCCATCACAGAAAGGCCTAGCCTTCCCACTGCGGCGTGTTGCGCAGGATCTCATCCAGCGTGGTCACCCCTTCGGACACTTTCATGACGCCCGACAAGCGCAAGGGACGCAAGCCCTCTTGCGCCGCCGCCTGGCGCAGCTTGGCCATGTCCACCGAAGGGTTCATGGCGGCACGCAGGGCCTCGGTGATGGGCAGCAGCTCGTACAGGCCCACGCGGCCCTTGAAGCCGGTCATGCGGCACTCCAGGCACCCCACCGGCTGGTAGGGCCGCAAGGTGCCGTTCATGCGCCAGGGCTTGATGGCCGTGGCCAGCGTGTCGGCCGACATGGCCTCGTCGGGCTTCTTGCACGCAGGGCACAAGGTGCGAACCAGGCGCTGCGCCAGCACGCCGATCACGGTGGCGCTGATCAGGTAAGGCGCCACGCCAATGTCGGTCAGGCGCGTGATGGCCGAAACGGCATCGTTGGTGTGCAGGGTCGAGAACACCAGGTGGCCGGTCAAGGCGGCCTGGATGGCCATCTCGGCGGTTTCCAGGTCGCGGATTTCGCCGACCATGATGATGTCCGGATCCTGACGCATCAGGGCGCGCAGGCCATCGGCAAAGTTCAGGTCGATGTTGGACTGCACCTGCGTCTGGTTGAAAGACGCCTCGATCATTTCGATCGGGTCTTCAATCGTGCAAACGTTGACGTCGTCGGTGGCGATGCGCTTGAGCGTGGAGTACAGGGTGGTCGTCTTGCCCGAGCCCGTGGGGCCCGTCACCAGGATGATCCCGTGCGGGCGCGAAACCAGGCCTTCCCAGGTCGCTTGTTCGCTGGGTGCAAAGCCCAGGGCCTCCAGCGACTTGACGGTGTTGTCGGGGTCAAAAATCCGCATCACCAGCTTTTCGCCAAAGGCAGTGGGCATGGTGGACAAACGCATTTCGATTTCGTCGCCCGCCGGGTTGCGGGTCTTGATGCGGCCGTCCAGCGGGCGGCGCTTTTCAACGACGTCCATGCGGCCCAGCAGCTTGATCCGCGCCGTCATGGCCTGCATCACCGACAGCGGCACCTGGTAGACCGTGTGCAGCACGCCGTCGATGCGGAAACGGATGGCGCCCATCTCGCGGCGCGGCTCCAGGTGGATGTCGGAGGCGCGCTGGTCAAAGGCGTATTGCCACAACCAATCAACAACCTGGATGATGCCCTGGTCGTTGGCGTCGAGCTGGCGGTTGGTCTTGCCCAGCTCGACCAACTGCTCGAAGTTGTGGGCCACGCTGTCGCCCGTCTTCTTGTTGGCGTCACGGACCGATTTGGCCAGGGTGTAGAACTCGGTGCGGTAGCGCTGCAGATCAAGCGGGCTGGACACCACCAGGCGCACGTTCTTCTTGGTGTGCGACAGGATTTCGTCGATCCAGGCCACGTCCAGCGGCTCGCTGGTGGCGATGGTGATCTCGTTCAGGCCCACCTGCACCGGCAAGCATTTGCGCCGCTCGGCATAGTTGATGGACATGACCTCGGCCACGCGGGCCACGTCCACTTTCAGGGGATCGATGCGCAGGTAACCCAGGCCCAGGTGCTTGGCCAGCCATTCGGTCAGGGCCTCCAGTTCAAGCACGTGGTCGTTATCGGCCCGCTTCAAGCCCATGGCACCCAGGCGCACCAGCGGGTGCTGGGCGCTGTCGCCCGCGGCGAACCGCTGGGCCACGCGCTCGCCTTCCTTGACGGTGATGATGCCGTCCTCGGTCAACCAGGCCAACAGCCACTTCCAGTCCAGCGGCCCCTTGTGCGTGAGGGAGCGCTTCTTGGCGGGCTTGGCGGGTGCGGACGGGCTTGACGTGGTCATGTCGTCGGTCGGGGGGTGAAAGTGGACAAAAGCTTGAGCCATTTTCCCGCTGGCAGCTCAAATCTGTTTTGTAAAGTTTCAGCCCGTTCCGCCAGTATTTCTCGGCTTGGGAGGTCAAACCCCTTCCAGGCCAGCACGATGGTGTTGCCTTCGCGGGTGGGTTTGAGCATGGCCGTGCGGCCGGGGCCAAAGGCAGCGGCGATGCGGGCCGAACTGGTGGCAAAGCTGGCATCGCGGCCAAAGAGGTTCACGCTCATCACCCCGCCATCGTCCAGCAGGCGCCAGCAATCGCGGTAAAAAGCCTCGTCGTCCAGCACGGGGCTGGCGGCTTCCTGGTCGTACAGGTCCACGCACAAGACATCGGCGCTGGCGATGTGATCGGCGTTGGCCACGTACTTGGCAGCGTCAAGCTGGAGCACGTTCAGGCGCTCGTCGTTGTCGGGCAGGTTGAACCAGTTGCGGCACACACCGATCACGGTGGGGTTGATCTCGACCGCCGTAGTGCTGGCCACTCTCAACACCGCATGGCAATGCTTGGTGATGGCGGCGGCGCCCAGTCCCAGTTGCACGCAACGCGTGTCGGGCAAGGCGAACAGGTCGCGCAGCAGCAGCCAGGACATCATGCGCTGGATGTACTCCAGCTCCAGCTTGAGCGGTTTGCTGACGCGCATGGCGCCCTGGATCCAGGGCGTGTCCAGGTGAAGGCATCTCACACCACGGGATTCCGACAGGGTGGCTTCGGGAAGTTTAAGTTTGCGCTTCACAAGTCGATAAGTTGAAACAGTCAAGAGCGTGGCCGTCAGTGTCGCACGGGGTGTCACCCCAGGGAGATGCGAACACCAGGGCCGCCAGGTAGACAGGTTTGGCTGCGTCCACTTTTGTCATAAGGGATCATTCATGCGACTGACATCAACTCTGGGCCGAAGCATTTCGGCCTTGGCACTGGCCTTTGGCGCCAGCACCTTGGCCCAAGCGGCCGACCCCATCCTCCACACCGACCAAGGCCAGGCAAGGGGGATTGCCAGCAACGGCGTATCTCGCTTCTTGGGACTGCCTTTCGCGGCGCCGCCCGTGGGCGATCTGCGCTGGAAAGCACCCCAGGCCCCAGCAGCCTGGCCCGGCGTCCGCGATGCCACGCAGTTCGCCAACGTCTGTCCGCAGGAGCCCAGCGCATTTTCAGGGCGATCAGAAACCGAAGACTGCCTCTACCTGAATGTCTACCGGCCTGACAACAGCAATGGCCAAGCACTGCCTGTGATGGTGTGGATCCACGGCGGCGGCTATGTGCTGGGTGCCGGCTCTTACTATGACGGCGCGCCGCTGGCCCGCCAGGCCAAGGCCGTGGTCGTGACCGTGAATTACCGCCTGGGCGTGTTCGGCTTCATGGCCCTGCCCGGCTTGCAGGCCGAAAGCGCCGCCGCCAACTACGGCATCCAGGACCAGCAAGCCGCCTTGCGCTGGGTCAAGCAACATGCCAGCCGACTGGGAGGCGATCCCAACCGCGTCACCGTCTTCGGGCAGTCTGCCGGCGGCAACAGCGCCTGCGTGCACGTGGTCTCGCCAGGGTCTGCCGGGCTGTTCAATGGGGCCATCTCTGAAAGCGGCCCCTGCGTGCTGCTGCGCAATGTGCCTCTGGCGCAGATACGCGACCAGTCCGAAGTGTTGGCCCAGTCCCTGGGCTGCCCGGGCGATGCCAACCAAGTGGCGTGCATGCGCCAGAAAAGCACGGTGGCTTTGATGAACGCCACCCCGCCCGACCTGGACATCATCTACAACAAGCCAGCCTGGGTGCCTGCCATTGACGGTGTGGTCTTGCCAGACGCGGCGGACAAGCTGATCCAGTCAGGTCGCATCAACAAAGTGCCGGTGATGTTCGGTGGCAACCACGACGAGGGCCGCCTGTTCGTGGCGCTGACCTTCCACCTTGGGCAACAACGGGGCGTGACAGCCGCCGACCACAGCCTGGCGATGCGCGGCATGGTCGGCCCGGCCTTGGCACCCTTGTTCACCGATGTGCTGTACTCGGCCGCCCGCTACGGATCGCTCGACAAGGCACTGGCAGCGGCGGTGACCGACAACTTCTACGCCTGCAGTTCACTTGGCGACGTCAAGAGCTTGTCCAGCTTCACCAAAACCTTTGCTTTCGAGTTCAACGATCCGAATGCCCCGGGTGCCGCGCCAGATCCCTACTTCGCGTGGAACGCCTACCACTCGGCGGAGCTGGCCTACATCTTCCAGGGCGAAACGCCTTCGCCACTGTTCACCCCGGCGCAGCAAACCCTGGCCGATCAGATGGTGAAATACTGGGCCAACTTCGCGGCCAAGGGTGACCCCAACGGATCCGGCTTGCCGCATTGGAGCCGCTTCAACAAGCTCGGAACACCGGTTCAAAACTTGGCACCGGGCGCCGTGACCACCATGGGCTTGGGTCAATTCGAGCGCGATCACCAATGCGGGGTCTGGGCCACCGTGCACGCCTTGAGGAGATTGAACGCGCTATAACCGGGTGATGAGCGTTTCATCACTCCGGGCCCTGCCCACCTTGCAGGGCCTGCCCCCAGTCATCACGGCCGACACGCGGCTCGTGGTTCTGGGGAGCTTCCCCAGCGTGGCCTCTCTGGCCAGCCAGCAGTACTATGCGCACCCCCGCAATCAGTTCTGGCCCATCCTGTCCAGCCTTTGGGGGCTGACCGGCGATGATGACCTGCGCCATCAGCCCTATGAACGCCGCCTGGACGCTGCGCGCGCCCACGGCCTGGGCATCTGGGATGTCTACGCCCATTGCCAACGGCAAGGCAGCCTGGACAGCGCGATCCAGCAGCCGCAGCTCAATGCATCGCACCGCCTGAGGGAATGGGCGCCGGGCTTGCGCGCGGTCGCGCACAACGGTGGCGAATCGGCACGGCACATGCGCATCACCCAGGCCTTGGGATTACCGGTCATCAAACTGCCATCGACCAGCCCTGCGCACGCTGCGTGGTCGTTCGAGCGCAAGCTGGCGGCCTGGCGTGCGGTGTTCGAGGAGTTCGGTATCGGGTGACTACTTAACTTAATGGCCCGGTTCATGCTGGAGACAATGGGCTCGCACCACGCCGCATGGTGCCCAGCATCCAACCAGGAGGTTCCGCATGAACATCACTTCAAATGGCTGGGCAGTTGCATGGCTGCGCCGCATGAGCATGGCCCTGATGACGGCCCTGGCCTTGGTGCACACCGTGCCAGCCCAAGCCGCCCATCCGCATGGCGCGCGCCCGGTCAAGGTCCTCATCATCAGCATGTTCGGCCCGGAGGGCCAAGGCTGGGTGGAGCACTACAAGCTCACCGAAGAGGTGAAGGTGCCGGGCTTGTCGCCCGACTACCCCACCGTGCATTGCAACGATGACGATATCTGCCAGATCACCACGGGCATGGGCCACGCCAATGTGGCGGCCTCCATCACCGCGCTGGTGTTCAGCCAGCGTTTCGACCTGCGCCACGCCTACTTTCTGATGGCGGGCATCGCGGGCATTGATCCCTCGCAAGGCACCTTGGGCACAGCCACCTGGGCCCG
This sequence comes from Aquabacterium sp. CECT 9606, assembly GCF_918741295.1. Lineage (GTDB taxonomy): Bacteria > Pseudomonadota > Gammaproteobacteria > Burkholderiales > Burkholderiaceae_C > Aquabacterium. The sequence continues at coordinate 1,037,737 of NZ_CAKKNB010000001.1, read as the reverse complement.
CTACCTGGTCGACTATGGGATCGCCTGGGAGATCGACGCGCGCGATGTGCCCACCTCCTGGCCCTCGGGCTACACGGGCATCAACACCAAAAGCCCGTTTGAGAAACCGCCATTGGACTACCGCAACGAAGTCTTCCAACTGGATGAAGATCTGCTGCAAAAAGCCTTGGCGCTGAGCAGCGGTGTGGTTCTGGAGGACAGCGACACCGCCCGTGCCTACCGCGCGAACTGGCCCACGGCCCCGGCCAACCAGCCGCCCAAAGTGGTGCAATGCGACACCGCCGCGGGCGACACCTGGTGGCACGGCGCCATCCTGGAGCAACGCGCGCAGGATTGGACCAAGCTGTTGACCGATGGCAAGGGCACCTATTGCACCACGCAGCAGGAAGACAACGCCACCTACGAAGCCCTGAAACGAGGTGCCGCCGCGGGCTTGCTCGACATCAAGCGCGTAGCGGTGTTGCGCACGGCCTCCAACTTCGACCGGCCTTATCCCGGCCAGACGGCCTACGACTCGCTGGTCAACTCCATCTCGGGCGGCTTCGTGCCGTCCATCCACAACCTGGTGAAAGCCGGTTCGCCCTTGGTCGACGACATCGTGTCTTCTTGGCCAACCTGGAAGGCCTGGAAAACCCATGCAAGGACCGGTGGCAAAGCCCACCATCCCTTCTGGGCCTTGCCCCGTTTGAAGCTGCCTGTGAAGGTGCTCGTGATCAGCATGTTCGGGCCCGAAGCGCAACCCTGGATCGATGCTTACAAGCTCAAGATCGACATCACCGTGCCGGGCCTGTCACCCGACTACCCGGCCGTGCATTGCAACTTGCACGGCCTGTGCAACCTGACCACCGGCATGGGCTATGCGAACGCGGGCGCCTCGGTCACCGCCCTGATGCACAGCGGCAAGTTCGACTTCAGCCAGACCTACATCGTGATTGCCGGCATCGCGGGCATCAACCCCGAGCTGGGCACGGTGGGGTCGGCCGCCTGGGCCCGCTGGGTGGTGGACTATGGCCTGGCCTGGGAGTTGGATCCGCGCGAGATGCCCGCTGGCTGGGACACCGGCTACTTCGGCATCAACACCAAAGGGCCCAACGAGAAGCCGCCGCTGGACTACCGAACCGAGGTCTTTCACCTGAATGACGCGCTCGTGGACAAGGCGTATGCCTTGAGCCAGAAAGCCAAGCTGCTGGACAGCCCCGAGGCCATCGCCTTTCGCGCCAAGTTCCCCAGTGGCCCAGCCAGGCAGCCGCCCAAGGTGATCCAGTGCGACACCATGTCGGGCAACACCTGGTTTGCCGGCACACGCCTGGGCCAGCGCGCCACCCAATGGACACAGCTCATGACCGATGGCGCCGGCCGCTATTGCACCACCCAGCAGGAAGACAACGCCACGCTGGAGGCCCTCAAGCGGGTTGATGCCCTGGGCCTGATCGATTTCCAGCGCGTGGCCATCCTGCGCACCGGGGCCGACTTTGACCGGCCTTACCCCGGTCAGCTGGACGTGGATGGCCTGCTCAAGTACGCCGAGCAAGGTGGTTTCGTGCCAGCCACCCAGAACCTGGTCAACGCCGGACGGCCGCTGGTGGACGCCATCCTGGGTAACTGGCGACAGTGGAAGCGGGGCGTGCCCACACGTTGACGCGGGCCCCCATGCGGTAGCCTGTTCGCCTTGCTTTCAGGATTCTGCCCAGTGACCTCGCTCAGCCCGCCTGACCCCAGCAACCTCCACCACCTGGTCCGGCAATTCCCCCGGCCAGGTCGGCTGGACCGCATCATCCTGCGGCCCGAGCGGCGCGCACCCACCGTGTGTGTTGACAGCGTGCAGGTGCTGATGGACCGGGGGCTGGCGGGCGACCGGGCCAGCGACCGAAAGCCCTCCGCCGCTGGCGGTGGCAAACGCCAGGTCACCCTGATCCAGGCCGAGCATCTGCCCGTGATCGCCGCCTTCATGGGCGTGGAGAAGGTGGATCCAATGCTGCTCCGGCGCAACCTGGTGGTGTCCGGTCTGAACCTGCTGGCGGCCCGCGCCTTGTTCAAGAACGAGCCCATGGTGCTGTGCATCGGCGACCAGGTCGCGCTTGAAATCACGGGCCCGTGCGAGCCCTGTTCGCGGATGGAAGCATTGCTGGGCCCAGGCGGCTACAACGCCATGCGCGGGCATGGGGGCATGAACGCCCGCGTGATCGCCGAGGGGGTGGTGCGCGTGGGGGATGCCATCACTTGCCGCCCCGCCACGGGCAGCATCCCGCAACTCAAGCTTTGGTGATCCGCAAGCCCGCGTCCACCAACAAAACTTCGCCCGTGGTCTTGGCCGCGCCCGCGCCCAGCCACCAAGCGGCATCGGCCACGTCTTCAGGGCTGAGCACGCTTTCCAGGGCGGCCCGGGCCTTGTAGCCAGCCACCGACGCAGCGTAACGTTCTTCGCCCAGCCCGTTTTGCAACCAAGGCGTTTCAACCAGGCCAGGCGCCACGCCATTGACGCGGATCTCCGGCCCCAGCGCGCGCGCCAACCCCACCGTCATCGCGTTCAGAGCACCCTTGGACGCCATGTAGGCGATGGACGAGCCCACGCCCATCATCGAGGCCACCGAAGAAATGTTGACGATGCCCGCGCCCGGGTTCTTCTTCAGCAAAGGTGCCAGGGCCCTGATCATTTGGTACGCGCCGACCACGTTCACGCTGTAGATGCGGTGAAAGTCTTCAGCCTCCAGCCCGTCCAGGTCTTTCAGGCCCACGAACTTGGTGGTGCCCGCGTTGTTGACCAGCACATCGGCCCGGCCAAAGCGGGCCTCGACCTCGGCCGCCAGGCGCACGCAGTCTTCATTGACCGCCACGTCGGCCTTGACGACCAGCACCTCGGCGCCCAGTGAACGGCATTCGGCCGCCACGGCCTCGGCGGGCGCCGGATCGCGCGAGAAATTGACCACCACGTTCCAGCCATGGCGGGCGTACAAGCGCGCGGTGGACGCGCCAATGCCGGACGATGAGCCGGTCACGACACAGACTTTTTTGCCCAAGGTGATCTTTCGTGGCGACCGCCATGCGCGGCCAGCGAAGATCTTATGCCAGCCGATCAGCGGTCGGAAGTGGCGCGCCCGATGACCCGGAAAGCCGGCGCCAGGCGCACTTGCAGGGCATGGACCAAGCCGTGCCAGGACCCGCGCCGCGCCTGTTGCGACAGGGCCCGGGCCTTCTCGCCCCAAGTGTGTGAGTTGGACACCTCGATGCCGGTCATGGCCCCGGTCCACTCGCAACTCTTGACGGTGTGCCAATCACGCCCCAGGCGCACCACGCCGTCCCTGTCCATCAGCACCACCATCGAGCCGTCGATCAGGGGTGCCGTCAAGCGGGCAAAGGCCGGCGAGCGGATCAGGGCGCCCGCCTGCTCGTCGGACAAGCCTTTGAGCAAATCGCCCAGCAGGCGCGCCAGCTCAGAGGTGTCACTGAAAGCGGGGTTTTGCGGCGCCAGGTGGGCAATGCTGCCGTTGTGCATCAACATCAGGCCGGGCCTGACGGTGTAGGGATGCGCCATGTCGTGGTTCACATCGCCGTAGGTGGCCTTGCGCAAGTGAATGCAGGCTTCCACGTGCGCGGGAAGCCGGCGGTTGTACTCCACCAACTCATCGAACGCCAAACCGCGCGCCCAGACCACTTCGCCGTTCTGGACGAAGAAACCACCCCAGCCATGGAAATTGCGTTCCCAGGCGTTCTTCAGAAAATCAGCACAAATCGTGCGCCCGGCGGGCTTCTTGATGATGAGGCACATTGGTGTTCGAAAAGCAGATCGGCCATGCAGCAACAACTATGGAACCAAACGAGCACGCCGACACCGTAAAGTACGCGACTTTTCTCGCCTTTACCAGAATATTTAGGCAGAACCATATGCTGCGAGCGCATCGCCAGCAGGGTTTGGCCAACTCTGGTACCTTCGCGTCCAACACGATTTAGGAGACCTGCGCGTGACCAGCCTTGATGAACGCTTGCGCCTGCTCTCGCCCGAGCGCTTGAAAGGCATCCGACGCGGCATCGAGAAGGAGAGCCTGCGCGTTCACCCCGATGGCCGCCTGGCCTTGACCCCCCACCCGGCCGCCCTGGGCTCGGCCCTGGCCAGCCCCAGCATCACCACCGATTTCAGCGAATCACAGATCGAACTGGTCACCGGCGCCCACCGCAGTGCGCCAGCGGCCATCGCCGAGCTGACGCAGATCCACCAGTTTGTCTACCGCACCTTGGCGCAAGCGGGCGATGAACAGCTGTGGGTCAGCAGCATGCCCAGCATCCTGCCCGACGACGGCGGCATCCCCATCGGGCGCTATGGCACCTCCAATGTCGGCCAGGCCAAGAGCGTCTACCGCATCGGGCTGGCCAACCGCTACGGCCCGCGCATGCAGACCATCTCGGGCATCCACTACAACTGGTCGCTGCCGGGCATGTCGAACGAAGACTACTTCGCGCTGATCCGCAATTTCCGGCGCCAGTCGTTCTTGCTGCTCCTGCTGTTCGGGGCCTCGCCTGCCGTGTGCCCCAGCTTTGTGGCCGGCCAGCAGCATGGCCTGGACACCCTGAGCGACCGCACCCTGTACCTGCCTTATGCCACCTCGCTGCGCATGGGCCGGCTGGGCTACCAGAGCGATGCGCAGTCCTCGCTGTCGGTCAGCTACAACGGTCTGGATGGCTATGGTGCCTCTTTGCAGGACGCGCTCACGCGCAGCTACCCGCCTTACCAGGCCATTGGCATCCAGGGGCCGCAAGGCGACTATCGCCAGCTGTCGACCACCCTGCTGCAGATCGAGAACGAGTTCTACGGCACCATCCGACCCAAGCGCGTGATCTTTCCCGGTGAGCGGCCCTTGCACGCCCTGCGAGAACGCGGCGTTGAATACGTCGAGGTGCGCTGCATGGATCTGAACCCTTTCCTGCCTGTCGGCATCGACGACAGCACCGCGCGCTTTCTGGACACTTTCCTGCTGCACTGCCTGCTGCTGGACAGCCCGCCCGACACCCCCGCCGAGATCGCCGAGCTGGCGCGCAACCAGCACCGCACGGCCTCGCGGGGTCGCGAGCCCGGCCTCACGCTGGAACGCCAAGGCCAGGAGGTGCTGTTGACCGATTGGGCACGCGACATCATCGGGCAATGCGAACCCATCGCCCAGGCGCTGGACGCGGCCCAAGGCGGCACGAGCTACCTGCAAGCCTGGCAATCGGCGCTGGAAGCGCTGAACCGGCCCGAGACCTTGCCCTCCGCCCGCGTGCTGGCCGCCTTGGTGAACGAGCACGACAAGGCCTACGTGGATTTTGTCAGGGCCCAATCCGCGCAAGCGCAACGCGTCCTGCTGGACGCACCGTGGGATGCCGAGCAGCAAGCACGTTTTGAGAACATGGCGCGCGAATCGATCCAGGAGCAAGCCCGCATCGAAGCCGCGGACACCATGCCCTTCGAGATCTACCGGCGCGAGTACCTGGCCACCAAGCGCCTGGGCGTGACGCTGGCAGACTGAGCGAGGGCTTGGCTCAGGTGGACGAGCCGGTGCGTGCCAAAGCGGCGGCGCGCAGCTTGTCTTTCTTGCTGGGGCGCTTGCCCTTGATGCCGCCGTTCACATCGGCCACAGGCAAGGCCGCCTCAACCGGCTCAAAGCCGGGTATCTGCTCGCGCAGGACCCGCACACCCTGGCGCTTTTCAATCAACCTGAAATGCGCTTCGGCATCGGCGGTGACAAAGCTGATGGCCACCCCGCTTTGCCCGGCCCGGCCGGTGCGGCCAATGCGGTGCGTGTAGTCCACCGCTGAACGCGGCAAGTCGTAGTTCACCACGGCCGGCAAGCGCGCCACGTCAATGCCGCGCGCCGCCACGTCGGTGGCCACCACCACCTGCAGCCGCGAGGCCTTGAAGTCCGACAGGACCTGGGTGCGCGCGCCTTGGCTGAGCTCGCCGTGGAACGCCTGGGCATGGATGCCCGCCAGCCCCAGTTTGTGCGAGACCAGCTCGGTCGCGTACTTGGTGGCCACAAACACCAACACCCGCGACCAGCCTTGTTCCTTGATCAGGTAGCGCAACAAAGGCGTGCGCTTGGCGGTGTCGACCTCGATGGCCCGTTGCAGGATGTCGGGCTGCTCTTGTGGCTGAGCCTCGACCTGGATGCGGACCGGGTCGCGCAGCAGTTGATCGGCCAGGCTCTGCACCGCCGGCGGGAAGGTGGCCGAGAAGAACAGGTTCTGGCGACGCGGTGGCAATTCCTCCAGCACCCGGGCCAACTCTTCGGCAAAGCCCAGGTCCAGCAGGCGGTCGGCTTCATCCAGCACCAGGGTATTGACTTCGCCAAGCTTGAGGGCGTTGTGCTCGACCAGGTCCAGCAAGCGGCCCGGCGTGGCCACCACGATGTCGGCGCCACCGCGCAAGCCCATCATCTGCGGGTTGATTGAAACGCCGCCGAACAGCACGGCAATCTTCAAGGGCTCGGGCAGGTATTGGGCCAGGTTGCGGAAGGTGTCGCCCACCTGGGCCGCCAACTCCCGGGTCGGCACCAGGATGAGGGCGTGCGTGCGACGGGGGCGGTCGCGGCGCCCTTGCGCCAAATGCTCAAGGATGGGCAGGGCGAAGGCCGCGGTCTTGCCCGAGCCGGTTTGCGCACAACCCAGCACATCCACACCACGCAAGGCGACAGGGATGGCCTCGGCCTGGATGGCCGTGGGCTCAAGATAAGCCCGTTCGCGGGTGGCGCGAACCAGGGCTGGGGACAAACCTAAAGACTCGAATGACATGAATGGCCGTGCCGTTTGCTGGATACACCGAGGTTACCCGAGCAACGCGGCCGTCCGGCCATGTTTCACCAGGTCATTGGGCCGCGGGAGGCGGCATGTCCTGCTTGGCACCGTCAGGCATGGGCATGTCAGGCTTGGCCATGTCAGGCTTGGGCGCGTTCTTGTGCATGGGCTTGTGGTGGCGTTTGGCCTTGGACTTGGTGCCGGCCGCCGTTGGCTCGGCCGAGTTGATGGCGGCGTCCTGCTTTTCCTTCAACTCCTGGGCATGGCGTTCCACCTCTGCCACCTTGTCCTGATCGGTGTTGACCACGATTTCCCGGCCAGCGGGCTCGGCTTGGGCGAACACCGCGGCAGACGACAGCAAGGTGATGAGGGCAAGGGAAAGTTTCTTCATGGGGGCCTCTTTTGTAGTGGGGAAAAGCCATGGTGCGGCGGGCCTGTGCTGCATGGAGCCGGACGCCGCCCTGGCCGCTGGTAGGACATGTCTGACATCAAGCCCCCTGACCCCCGTCATTTCGGGGTAGGAACAACCCGGAAATTCAAGGGTTACCACCCGCGGCACGTTCATCGTTTCGCGAGACATTGATCACACAGTTCAACCTCCAATAACGACCCAAGGAACAAGGCCATGAAATCGATGTTCTCCATGCGTGCTGTTTGCGCCGCCATTGCCGTTGCTGGCGCCGCGATGATCGCCGTCCCCGCCGCACAAGCTGCCACCACCACCGGTTCGCAGACCAAGTACCCCATCGTGCTGGTTCACGGCTTCATCGGATTCGACAACATCCTGGGTATCCAGTATTTCTACAACATCCCCAACAGCCTGCGCAAAGACGGCGCCACCGTCTATGTGGCTTCGGTGAACCCTTCGCAGACCACCGAGTTCCGTGGTGAAGAACTGGTGCGCCAGCTCCAGCAATGGGCCGCCGCTGACGGCGTCAAGAAGTTCAACCTGATCGGTCACAGCCATGGCGGCCCCACCGTGCGTTACGCCGCGGGCACCGTGCCTTCAATCGTTGCCAGCGTGACCACCGTCGCCGGCACCCACTTCGGCAGCAAGGTCGCTGACGACATCCTGGCCGGCACCACACCTGACGGCACCTTCGACAAGGCCGCCACCGCGGGTCTGCAACTGATTGGCTGGCTGACGGGCAACGGCACCTACAAGCAAGCCGACCTGCTGACCGCCCTGGGTGCCCTGAGCGCCCCTGGTGCTGCGGCCTTCAACACCAAGTTCCCCGCAGGTGCCCCCACCAGCGATTGCGGCCAAGGCCCTGAAGTGGCCAGCGTCAATGGCAACAGCATCCGTTGGTATTCGATCTCCGGCACAGCAGTCAAGACGAATGGCTGGGACATCTCCGACGCCATCCTGTCTTACACCGGCGGCTACTTCAAGGGCGAAGCCAACGACGGTCTGGTCGGCCGCTGCTCCAGCCATTGGGGCAAGGTCATCAAGGACGACTACCACTGGAACCACCTGGACGAAATCAACCAGGTCCTGGGCACCATCGGCAAGGGCGATCCTGATCCCGTCGCCTTCTACAAGCAGCAAGCCAGCCGCCTGAAGGCCCTGTCTCTGTAAATTCCTCCGGATTCAAGCAGGGGCCAATTTCAATCGAAGTTGGCCCTTTTTCCATTCAGCGGGGTGTTCAATGCAAACACGCAAAACTTGCGTCGCGGGCATGGCCGCGATCGTGGTGGGCGGCGCGGCCTGGCTGCTCTGGCAACAGGGTGTCGACAAGCCAGAAGCCGTCTCGACAGCAACGCATGCAGAAGGTGAAAGCACCTGGCGAATCGCCGATGCGGGTCGCGCCTTTGGCCTGGGCATGGCCAAACCAGCGCCAATTGCGCGCACGCCCGACGAGGTGCGCCGGCGCTTGTTCAAAGAGGGTTCGTTCGCAGGTACCGAGGCCGCCGGCAGCTGGTGTGTGACCGACAAGAAGCTCAAACCCTGCGGCGAGTTGCGCAGCCGTTTCGAGTATTACGTGCTGGGCCTGGGTGAAGTCACCATCGAAGAAATTCGCGGACTGATCCAGGACGAAGCCCAACGCGCGAATGGCGTCCAACTGGCTGGTGAGATCATGGCCGTCTGGGACAAATACTGGCAGGTCCGCACCTACGACTGGCGCAACAAGTTCGTCCAGTCCGACCGGGCCACCTGGATGCCCGTGTTTGAAGAGCAGCGCTCGGTGCGGCGCCAGGTGCTGGGCGCTCCATGGGCCGAGGCGTTCTTCAAAGACGACGAGAAACACTTCCAGGATTACTACGCCCAGCTGGAGTCAGGGCAAGCGCCACCGCCCGATCCCGGTGAGCCCGTGCCACAGATGGCACCGGGCAAGGACCCGGCTGCCGTGCGCGCCGAACGCGTGGCCCGCTATGGCGAGGCCGCTGCCGATCGCCTGGCCAAGGCCGACGAGGAATGGGCCCAATGGGAAGCACGCCTCGGTGGCGCGCAGCGTGAGTGGGAGCGCTTGCAAAAGGCGGCCAACCTGTCGGACGCCCAACGCAAAGCCGAGATCGTCAGCTATGTGAAATCCAACTTCTCGCCCGACGAGCAAATGCGCGTGCAGGCCCTGCTGCGCATCTGAGCGTGGCCATCAAGGCCGGCGCGGCCTGCCCCGCGTCTGCCACAAGGGCTTCTTGCCTTTGAGGTGGCGCTCAATGCCATCGTTGAGGCGGCTGCGCAGATCGGCCACCCGCCCCACGTGCCCATAGACATTGGGAAAGCGCAGGTCCAGCCACAGCCACAGGGTGCAGGACCGCAGGGCTTGCTCCATGCGTTCCAGGCGGCTGTGCTCATCCACCTCTTCCAGGAACCAGGGGCTGCCCGCCTCGCCGCTGAGAGCGTGGTAGTGCGTCCAGTTCAGGAACTCCTGCACCTGTGATTCGGTGCGGGTGTCCACCGGCGCCTGGGCGTAGATGAAGCGTTCGCGCAATGACAGCTTGCCGGCGGTGCGGTCAAGCTGCTCGGCCAGGTCCAGCATCTGCTCCAGCTCAGCCACGGCGAAGTGCGCATCGTCCAGCTCCAGTTGCTCCATGAAGATGCCCAGCACATCGCGCAGGCGGTCTTTCTTCAGCCGCGTGGCGATGGTCTCCACGTGCCACCAGTTGGGGGCCACGGGCGCCTTGAAATCAACGGGGGCCTTGGGTTGCTTGGGCAGCAGGTCGCGCAGCATGCGCAAGGCGGTGGGCTCAGCCTCTTTGAGCACCCCCACAAAGCCTTCGTCGTGCATGCCGAAGCGCCCTGCCCGGCCGGCGATCTGGTGCACCTCAGACACGCTGAGCGGTCGGTCGGTCTGGCCGTCGTACTTGACCATGGTGCTGAACAGCACACGCCGGATCGGCAGGTTCAGGCCCATGCCGATGGCATCCGTGGCCACCAACACGTGCGACTCGCCTTGGGCAAAGCGCTCGGCTTCGCGGCGGCGCACTTCCGGCGGCAAGGCGCCGTAGATCACCGACACGGTCTTGCCATTGGCGGCAATCTGGTCGCGCAGCATCAACACCTCGCGGCGGCTGAAGGCCACCACGGCATCGCCCTTCTTGAGCGCGTTGATCGACAAGGGCGCGGGCAGCAATTGCACGTGTTGCTTGCGCTCGAAGTGCTTGACCTCGCAGTCTTCGCCGCACAGGCGCAGCAGGTTCTGGATGGCGGGCACGGCGTAGGCCGAACAGATGATGATGACTTCGTCGGCCGGCACGGCCACGATGGCCTGCGTCCAGGCCCAACCACGGAAGGCGTCGAAGATCATCTGCGCTTCGTCGATGACAGCGACCTCGATGGGCTCGTTGGTGCCCACCATTTCAATGGTGCTGGACACCACGGCGGCGCCTTCGGCCGGCACGCTTTCCTCGCCAGTCAACAATGAGCAAGCCACACCGCGCCCTTGCAAGCGGTCACGGCCTTCCAAGGCCAGCAAGCGCAAAGGCGCCAGGTAAGCGCCCTTGCTGGCCTTGGCCAGTCGCTCGAAGGCCGCGTGGGTCTTGCCGCTGTTCGGCGGGCCCACGTACAAGGTGACCTTGCGCTGCAGATGGCGGGCCTTCTGGAAGGTGTCGGGGTAGCCCTCGAAGGCGAGCTGGTCGTTCAGGTCGTCCAGGGTGTCCAGCTCGGCCTCGTGGTGCTCCCAGCGCTCCAGGGCACGGGTGCACGCTGCCTTGAGGGCGTCGAAGGGTTGAGGCGTGCCGCATTCGGCCTGCAGGCGCGGCAGCAACGAGGCCATCTGGCGCGGGTTGCTCACCTTGGCCCGGGCCAGCAGCGCTTGCAAGTGGGCCACCAGCTCCGCGGCATGCGCGTAGGCCGGAGGCGTGCCCAGGCTCTTGATCAAAGCGGGCTTGTCGCCGGTGCGGTAAAAATCCCAGATCGGCTCGGCATCGATGGGCTCCTTGAAGGACACCACCACCTTCCAGTCCTGGCCGGGCAAGGGCACGGTCTGGCTGATCAGCCGATCCCAATCCTGGCCACGACGGAACAGCCCCAATGCCTCCAGTGCCGCGGCCCGGTCCAGCATGACCGTGCGCACTTCCCGGCCTCCGCCAATGGCATCCAGGTGCCGCAAGGCATGGTCCATCAGCTCGGGCGCGATCCAGCGGCTGGGCCGCGCGCCAGACACGGCCTTTTGCAGCAGGATCAAGCCCCGGCCATCCAGGTAGTCCTCGAAATTCGGGGTGTTCTCGGGGATGAAATCGGCTGGTTTGACCACCTGGGGCAGGTTGAAGGCCGCCTGGCGGATGCGGCCGATCTGCTCAGCGTTCAGGTGCGGGGGGACACGGCTGGCGTGGCGGGGATTGGGCAGGCTGCGGGGATCGGGCGAGGTGACGGACATGGAGGCGGTGCGTGTCCCCGGCAAGGGGGAGGGAGGATGGCGAGGTCGCCAGGTAAAGGCGCTATTGTCCGCTCAGGCGCGGATCAGTGCTTGAAGGCGCGGCAAGGCCTGGAGTGCGTTGGCCGCGGTGATGTCGCAGGTCTGCGCCAGCGACCAGCCGCGCAGCTCGGCCAGGGTCTGCGCGATGCGGGGCAACTCGGCCGGCTCGTTGCGGCTGTCGCGGCCTTGGGCGCGGTCTTTCTCTTGCACATACAGCCAGTGCGGCGGGATGTCAGGGGCGTCGGTTTCCAGCACGATGGCCTCGGCCGGCACGTCGGCGGCCAGGCGCCTGATCTGCAGGGCCCGGTCAAAGGTCATGACCCCGCCAAAACCCAGTTTGAAGCCCAGGTCGATGAACGCTTGGGCCTGTTGCGCACTCCCATTGAAGGCGTGGGCAATGCCACCGGGCACCACTTTGCCCTGCTGTCTGAGGCGGCGCAGGTGCTTGAGCACGTCATCGGCACTGCGGCGCACGTGCACGATCACGGGCAGCCCGAACTCCACGGCCAACGCCAATTGCGCGGCGTAGACGCGGTCTTGCAGAGCGTTGCCGGCAGGGTCTTTCAGGTCGTCGACAAAGTGGTCCTGGCCGATCTCGCCGATGGCCACCAGGCGGGGATCATCACGATGCCGTTGCAACGCCGCTCGCAGCAGGTCGATGGCGTCATCGCCAGCTTCTTTCACGAACAAGGGGTGGGTGCCCAACGCATAAGTGCCACCGCATTGCTCGGCGGCTTGCCGCGCGGCCTCAAAGGTGGCAGGCATGACAGCCGGCACCACGATCATCCCCACGCCCGCTTGAGATGCCCGCTCGATCACGGCCTGGCGGTCGCGGTCGAACTCCGGGGCATCAAGGTGGCAATGGGTGTCGATCCACATGGTGCTATTGTCCGCCGGGTTTCTCCATCTTCAAGGCGCCTTCCTTGAAAGCCCGCGAGGCGGTCTGGTAATAGGCGATCGCCTCGTTCATCAGACGCTCGTCCACCGTGGTGGGCGTGGTGGCCAAAGTGGTCGGGTCCACCTTGTAGGCCATCACTTTGCGCTTGGGCAGCAACACCGTCAGCACATCGCCGCGCAGGTAGCCCAGCTCCTGGTAGTTGCTGATGAAAGCCCGGTTGGGGTTCTCGTTTTCCGCCTCGAAGAAGGGCCGGCCAAAAAAGTGGTCGTCACCCCCCTTGCCCATCATTTCAACAATGGTGGGCGCCAGGTCCAACTGGCTCACGGTGTTCTTGTAGACGCTGGGCGGCACCATGCCTGGGGCGTAGAAGATCAATGGGATGTGGTATCCGTCCACCGGCAACTTGCTCTTGCCGGCCACCGAAGCGCAGTGATCCGCGATGATGATGAACAGCGTGTCTTTGAACCAGGGCTGACTGCGCGCATCGTCGATGAACTTGCCGATGGCGTAGTCGGTGTACTTGACCGCGCCGTCGCGCCCGCCCGGTGACTTGACGTCGATGCGGCCATCCGGGTAGGTGTAGGGCCGGTGGTTGGACGTGGTCATGATGTGGGCGAAGAAGGGCTTGTCGGCCTTGGCTTCGGCCGTCAACGTCTTGATGGCGTGGTTGAACAAAACCTCGTCGGCCACGCCCCAAACGTTTTCGAACACCACGTCGGCCTTGGGGATGTCGGTGCGGTCGATCACCTTGTATCCGTTGGCATCAAAGTAGGCGTTCATGTTGTCGAAGTAACCGTAGCCGCCGTAGAAGAAATACGACTCGACGTTCTGCGGCTTGAGGATCTCGCCCAGCGTGGCCAGGTGTTCGTTGTTGGGGCGGCGCACGATGGCCTGGCCAGGCACGGGCGGTGTGCCCAGCGACAGCGACTCCAGGCCCCGCACCGTGCGGGTGCCGGTGGCGTACATGTGCTCAAACATCATCCCCTCACGTGCCAGGGCATCCAGCCGGGGCGTGAGGTGCTTGGTCGATCCGTAGGTGTCCATGAACGCGGCCGACAGGCTTTCGACCGAGATCAGCACCACGTTCTTGGGCCGGCGCGTGAAAGGCAAAGGGTCGTCCGCCGGGTCTTCGCCCAAGGGCGGGTGAATGGCTTCGCTCAAGGGCTGGCGCTCCACGTCCATGCCCTTGAGGATGGCGTCGGCCTGGGCCTGCGGCATGGTGCGGTAGAACTTGTCGTAGTCCAGCTCATTGCGGCGCATGGCCGCGGCCAGCGTGAACAAGCCATTGCCCGACAACTCGTCAGCGTAGGCGTTGCCCAGGCCTTGCATCTGGTCCACGTTCGTCAGCAACAGGCTGCATGTGGGCAGCACGATGGCGGCCAGCCCCAGAGCCACACGTTGCCCCCCTGAAAACACATGCTCATTGGCACGCTTCAAGAACGAGTGCAAGAAGAAGCTCAGCAGCGCTGCCAGCGACGCCAGGCCCAACATGATCGCCGGGATGGGGTAGGACTGGCGGATGTTGCCGATCACTTCCTGGGTGTAGATCAGGTAATCCACCGCGATGAAGTTGAAGCGGGTGGAAAACTCAACCCAGAAGGTGACTTCGGACGCCGCTGCGATCAACATCACCAGCAGCGCGAACCAGACCCACACCGTGCGCAGCACCCTGTGCCAGCGCTGACCACGCCAGCCGTTGGGCAGCAAGGCCTCGTAGGCGCACACCGGCGCCACGGCGATCGCGGCCACGGCCATGTCGAACATCAAGCCCTTGGCAAAGATGCCAGGCCACAGCGCGAAGGGCACGGAGGCCGTACCCACCGACAAGGCCAGCCCCAGGCGCAGCGCGGTGAACACCCCCATCCACACCAGCACGATCAGCAAAGGCAATCTGGCGGGCGCCAGCACGGAAGATCTGGAATGAAGCATGTGAAGAACTTCTTTGTAGAAACGGAGTGAGCCGAGGTAATGCTGGCGAGCTCAGGCTGCCAGGCGCCCCTGGACCAGGCGCAAATAGCGGTCGCAACGGTGCGCCAGGCTGTCGTCGTGGGTGACCATGACGAAAGCGGTGCCCTGCTCCTTGGCCACCTGCAGCATCAGATCGAAGACACCATCGGCGGTTCCACGGTCAAGGTTGCCGGTGGGTTCGTCGGCCAGCACACAAGCCGGTTGGCTGACCAGGGCACGGGCCACGGCCACGCGCTGGCGCTCGCCACCCGACAACTCGGAGGGGCGGTGCTCGCCGCGCGATGACAAGCCCACGCGGGCCAGCATCGCCATGGCTTGCTTGCGCGCCTCGGGCACCGACAAGCGCCGGATCAACAGTGGCATGGCCACGTTGTCCACGGCCGAGAACTCGGGCAGCAAATGGTGGAACTGGTAGATGAAGCCCAGGTGCTGGTTGCGCCAGCCCCCTTGCTCGGCTGCGTTAAGCTTGGAAAAGTCGCGGCCCATCAGTTGCACGCGGCCCGACGTGGGCGCCTCCAGGCCACCCAACAGGTGCAGCAGCGTGCTCTTGCCCGATCCCGAGGCCCCCACGATGGACAGGATCTCGCCACGCGAGATGGTCAGGTCCACGCCCTGCAACACGGTCACGTCCAGCGGGCCTTCGGTGAAGCGTTTGGTCAGGCCTTGCGCGTGAAGGATCAAATCTGGCGACAGCATGGGCTCATTCATAACGCAAGGCCTCGGCGGGCTGAACTCGGCTGGCGCGCCAGCTGGGGTAAATCGTGGCCAGGAAAGACAGCACCAGCGAGATCACGGCAATCGGCACGATGTCGGCCGCCTGAGGATCGCTGGGCATGCGGCTGATCAGGTAGATGCTGCCGGGCAGGAAATGCACGCCCAGCAGGTGCTCGATGAACTGCACGATGGCGCCCACGTTGAAGGCCACCAACAGGCCCAGGCCCAAACCACCCAGCGTGCCCAGGATGCCCGACAAGGCGCCCTGCACCATGAAGATGCCCATGATGGAGCCTGGCGTGGCGCCCAAGGTGCGCAAGATGGCGATGTCGGCGCGCTTGTCGGTCACCGTCATCACCAGGGTCGAGACCAGGTTGAACGCGGCCACGGCCACGATCAAGGTCAGGATGATGAACATCATGCGTTTCTCGACCTGCACGGCGTCGAACCAATTGCGGTTGGTGCGCGTCCAGTCGTTCACCACCACATCGCTGCCCAGCGACACGGCCAATTCACCAGCCACCACGCGCGCGTCTTGCGCATCCTTGAGCTTGAGCTGCAAGGCGGTGAGCCCACCGGTGCGGAACAGCTTGGCCGCATCGTCGGCGTGCATCAGCACCATGCCATTGTCGTATTCATAGTGGCCAGCACTGAAGGTGCCCACCACGGTGACTTGCTTGATGCGCGGCACCACACCCGCGGGCGTGACCTGGCCGCTCGGCGCCACCAAGGTGATGGGATCGCCCACACGCACGTCCAGGCTGTTGGCCAATTCAGAACCGATCACCACCCCCCAACTGCCCGGTGTGAGCAAGGCCATGGTGGATTTCATCTGCGCCGCCAAGGGCGTCACCGAAATTTCCTCTTCGGGCACGATGCCGCGCACCATGGTGCCGCGCATGTTCTCGCCCCGCGCGATCAGGGCCTGGGCCGGCACGAAAGGCGCGGCCCCTATCACCTGCGGATTCTGGCGGGCCCGGGCGGCCAGTGCCTTCCAGTCGGCCAGTGAACCGCCATGCGCGTCGTAGATCTCGACGTGGGCGATCACGGACAGCATGCGGTCGCGCACTTCCTTCTGGAAGCCGTTCATCACCGACAGGACGATGATGAGGGCCGCCACCCCCAGGGCAATGCCCAGGACGGACACACCTGAGATGAAAGAGATAAAGCCGTTGCGGCGGGCACCTCGGCCGGCGCGGGTGTAGCGCCAACCAACTCGCCATTCATAGGGAAGGTTCATGGTGCGCGAAGTGTACTCACTTGATAATCCCCGGATGCCCGCCCCGACCCCCTCTTTGCATTTGATCCTGCCTTTCGCGGCCAGCCTGTCTGAACCGTGCCAGCAGGCCCTGCCCCGGCTGGACGATGCGCAGCGCTTGCCCCACTTGCACCAGCTTTTGGCGCGGCTGGGCCAATCCACGCGCCTGGACGGCGAAGAATATGCCTTGTCCATGCCCCACGAGCGTGTTCTGGCGCAATCTTTGGGCTGGGGCGATCTGGCCGACGGCACCCTGCCCTGGGCGGCCTGGCAGGCCAAGGCCAGCGGCATTGACACGGCGGGCCAGGCCTGGGGCCTCTTGAGCCCCTGCCACTGGCTGATGGGCCGCGAAACCCTGACCCTGCTTGACCCCGATGAACTGCGCCTGACCGAGGTCGAGGCCCGTGTCTTTCTGGAAGTGCTGCGCCCCTGGTTCGAAGAAGAAGGCTGGACCCTGGTCTACGGCACCCCCACCCGCTGGTACGCCGCCCACCCCTCGCTGGCCAGCCTGCCCACCGCCTCGCTGGACCGGGTCATTGGCCGCAATCCCGATGTCTGGATGCCCGACCACCCGCAAGCGCGCCTCATCAAGCGCTTGCAAAACGAAGTGCAGATGTTGATGTACGAGCACCCGCTCAACGCGCCGCGCGAAGCGTCTGGCCAGTTGACCGTCAATTCTTTCTGGCTGAGTGGCACCGGGCCACTGCCAGATCAAACCACGCCGCCACAACCTTCAGGCACGCAATTGGTGACTGATTTGCGAGCCCCTTTGCTGGCCAGCAACCTGGCCGACTGGATCGCCACCTGGCAAACACTGGATGCCACCGTCTTCAAAAACGCCTGCGCCGCCCTGGACGCTGGCCAGACCCTTGAACTGACACTGTGCGGCGAGCGCAGCGCCATCACCCTCGGCCAGCCAGCAGCCCCTTCTTTCTCGCAGCGCCTGCTCAGCAGTGCTCAGCGCTGGCTGGGCCGCACCGGCCCCCTGCCTTCGGCCCTGCTCCCCACCCTTTGAACCGGCCCCATCCCGCCCCATGAAAATCACCGCCCGAGACATCCCCGCCCGCACCACCTGGGCGCTTGAGCAGGCCGGCGTGCATCCTTTGCTGGCGCGCCTGTTCGCTTCGCGCGGCGTGCGCCATGTCGATGAGCTGGATGACGCCCCCGCCAAACTGCTGTCCCCCAGCGAGCTGAAGGGGGCCCTGGAAGCCGCCCGCCTGCTGGCCGACGCCATTGAGCAAAACCATCACATCTGCATCGTGGCCGACTACGACTGCGATGGCGCCACCGCCTGCGCCGTCGGCCTGCGCGGCCTGAAGATGCTGGGCGCCCAGCCCGGCCAGGTCAGCTTCGTGGTGCCCGACCGCGCATTGCATGGCTACGGCCTCACGCCGCCCATTGTCGAAATGGTGCACGCCAAGCAGGCCAAGGTGCTGATGACCGTGGACAACGGCATGGCCAGCCACGAAGCGGTGGACCGCGCGCATGCCCTGGGCATCCAGGTGGTCATCACCGACCACCACTTGCCCGTGGTCAACGCCGATGGCCAGGTCAGCCTGCCCCTGGCCGACGTGATCGTGAACCCCAACCAGCCCGACTGCCCCTTTGCCAGCAAGGCACTGGTGGGCGTGGGCGTGATGTTCTACGTGCTGCTGGCCCTGCGTGCCGAACGCCGCCAGCGCGGCGCCTTCGATGCCGCCAACCAGCCGCGCATCGACAGCCTGCTGGACCTGGTGGCCCTGGGCACCGTGGCCGACGTGGGCCGGCTGGACGCCAACAACCGGCGCCTGGTCAGCCTGGGCCTCAAGCGCATCCGCTCGGGCCGCATGCAGCCTGGCATCGCGGCGCTGTTCGTTGCGGCCGGGCGCGATCCTGCCAAAGCCTCCAGCCAGGACTTCGGCTTTGCCTTGGGCCCGCGTGTGAACGCCGCAGGCCGCCTGGCCGAAATGGGCCTGGGCATCGAATGCCTGCTGACCGACGACGTGGGCCGTGCGCAAGAACTGGCACAGCAGCTTGACGCCATCAACCGTGAACGCCGCGAGTTGGAAACCGGCATGCGCGAGCAGGCCGAGGCGCTGCTCGAATCATTGATGCCCGAAGATGAGCCGCCGCCCGCCATCGCCATCTTCGATCCGGAATTTCATGAAGGCGTGGTGGGCATCGTGGCCTCGCGCCTGAAAGACCGCCAGCACCGCCCCACTTTTGTGTTCGCATTGGGGCAAGACGGCCTGCTCAAAGGCTCCGGGCGCTCGATCCCCGGCTTCCATTTGCGCGATGCGCTCGACCTCGTCAGCAAGCGCCACCCGGGCTTGTTGAAGAAATTCGGCGGCCATGCCATGGCCGCCGGCTGCACCATCCTGGAAGAAGATTTCGACACCTTCGAGCAGGCCATCATGCTGGTCGCCCACGAAGGCCTGGACCCCAGCCTGCTGGCGCGCCAGATCAGCACCGATGGCCCGCTGGACACGCAGTGGTTCACGCCAGAAACAGCATCAGCGCTGGAGCAAACGGTGTGGGGGCCGGGCTTTGACGCGCCCGTGTTCAGCGACGCGGTCGAGGTGATCGGCCAGCGTTTGGTCGGTACCCGCCACATGAAACTGAGCTTGCGGGTGCAAGGTCAGGTGCGCGATGGCATCTGGTTTGGCCGCACCGAACCCTTGCCCGACAAAGTGCACCTGGCGTTTCGCATCGGCCTGGACGAATACCAGGGACGCCAACGCGTTCAGATCATGGTGGAAGGTTTGGCGGACGCCTGACGGCGAGCCAGTGGCGCTCAGGCGCGGTAGGCGTTCACGGCCATCTGGCCGGATTTGGGCGCCAGCGCCGAATAGGTGGCCGAGGCTTCCTGGGGCAAGAGCATGCTCAAAGTGCGCTCGATGGAATGAGCGGCGCGCCTGACGGTGGATTGCTGCCCCATGACGCGCGCTTGCGCCAGCAGCAGTTGATGACGCAATTGCGGCGTCAGTGAATTTGGCCCCGCATGGCGAAAAGCCGCCATCGCTTCGGCCAGTGAACGGTGCAAATCCTGGCTACACGACTCGATCGCCTGGGCGTCTTGCGACACCAAAGCTTCGTCCAACACCCCCAACTGCGCCTCGATGGCGGCAATGTGGGGCGTCAGATCCAGCAGGGGCGGTTGAACAGCGGCCATGATCGAAAAGCCTCGATCAGTGCTGGCGTTCGAGCAGTTCGCGCGAATTGGCGATCAGCTTGTCCGCGATGGCCTCGGGGTCCACTTTGTAGGAACCGTCGTCGATCGATTGCTTCACTTTCGAGACTTTGTTGGCATCGAAAGTGGGATCCGCTCCTGATAAGAGATTGGATGCCGCGTTGGACAGTGTTACCTTGGCGCTCTCGCTCACGCCGCCATCCAGGCTGGCCGTTTTACCGGCCGTCTTGGTGCTGGCGGTGGCTTCTGTCTTGGCACTGGTGCCGTTGACAGCTTTGTCTGAAGGGTTGCCGATTTTCATGATGTACTCCTTACTCTCGGTGTGAACCGAGTGGTCACATCCGGGATATCGACCCGGCCGCCACCGACTTTAACGCCAAAGGCCAAAACCCCCGCAATCCAGGGGGGTGGGCCTGCAAATTGACCGAATTTCACAAGAAGATCTCCACCTGGCGGGCCCCGACGGGCTCCCCACAGACCACGCGGCCACCTTCAAGCCGGATCTTGGCGCATTGCCCCTCGTCACCCGCCGTGAGCGCCGTGCCTTCGGAGCCGACCAAAAATCCGGGGCCCTTGACTGTCAAACGCACAGGATCACCGGCGGCGAACCAGCGGCGGGCCTTCACATCCTCCTGACGCAGGCTTTGGCCGGCTGACAGCTGGCGCACCACGGTGCGACCCACCACGTCTTGCGCGCGCAGCACCGCGGGCGAGGCATGCGAAGCCAGATCGACTTCCGCCATGCGCAAGTCTTCCATCGCCAAGGGCGTGCCCGGGCGCACCGTGCCCACGGCCACCAACGCCTGTCCCCAGACCTTCACGGACACGGGCCAGTAAACATTCCAACGCACCGCGCCCTGCTCGCAACGCAAACCGACGCGGGTGTTGCCCCACAGGCGCATGCCAGCCGGCACATAGGCCTTGACCTTGTCGCAAGGCGCCAGCTTGAGGCGTGGGTCCAGTTGGCCCAGAACAACTTCGACGCGCCAAGGCGCGCCGCTCTTTGAAGTGTCGGCCTGGGGCAAAGCCTGGTCGTGTAACAAGCTCTGCACATACGCCTGCAGCACACCCGACTCGCCAACCGGCGACGCCTGCGCGTGGGCCGAAGGTGACAACAGCACCGCGCCCCCGCACAAGAGCAACCACACCAGGGCGCTCAGCAAGGCCGCCCAAATTTGAAATGGCTCGAAACCCAGGTCATGCAGCAGGCCCGGCGCAGGGGCCGAGGGGCTGGTCGATGAGGGGGTATTGGGGTTCGTGTCCATGCCTGCCACTGTACGAAGCCCCGCAGCGCGGAGAAGTCTGAAATGAGGCCCGAAAGGCCGCTTATTCCGGCTCATGTTTCGGCCCCAGACGTTCACCATCCCCTACAAGCTGCGCCAAATCCCGTTGTTCTTGGCAAAGCGCTCACAGGCCGGAGGGCTTGCCATGCTGAACAGATTGACCGACACCCTTAACTTCCAGGCTGATGCCCTGGCGCTGCGCTCGGAGCGCCAGCGCCTGATCGCCAGCAACATCGCGAACGCCGACACCCCGGGCTACCAGGCACGGGACTTCGACTTCGCCAGCGCCTTGCGCAACGCCACGGGGCAGGCCTCGTCGGGCGCCTCATCGCTGTCGCCGGCCAAGCTGCAACTGGCCACGGCCAGTGCCGGCCACCTGGGTCGCGGCGGTGCCCCCGCCGGCAGCAAGGAAGCCACCGACATGAACTACGCCACACCCGCCCAGACCAACCTGGACAGCAACACCGTCGACATGGACCGCGAGCGTGCCACCTTCGCCGACAACACGGTTCGTTATGAAGCCACCTTGCGCTTCATCAACAGCCAGGTCAAGACGCTCAACACGGCCATCACCGGCCAGTGACCCAGGAGTAATCAGCCATGTCGATGTTCAGCATTTTCAACGTCTCGGGCAGCGCGGTCAGCGCGCAAGCCCAGCGGCTCAACGTGGTGGCCTCCAACCTGGCCAACGCCGACACGGTGGCCGGCCCCGACCGCTCACCCTACAAGGCCCGCCAGGTGGTGTTCACCACCACGCCCATGGGCAACGAGGTGGGCACGGCCGGTGTCACGGTGAGCAACATCACCGAAGACAACACCCCCGGCCGCCGTGTGCTTGACCCCAAGCACCCGCAAGCCGATGCCGATGGCTACGTGACCTACAGCAACGTGAACGCGGTGGAAGAGATGGTCAACATGATCTCGGCCTCGCGCTCGTACCAGAACAACATCGAAGTGATGAACACCGCCAAGAGCCTGCTGATGAAGACGCTGCAGCTCGGTCAAGGCACCTGATTTACCTAAGGACATGACATGAGCACCGTATCTTCAACCGGCAATTCCGTTCTCGACAAGATCAACGGCACCAAGGCCGCTGCCAGCGACAAGACGACCGAGGCCTCGGACCGTTTCCTGAAGCTGCTGGTCACGCAGATGCAGAACCAGGACCCCCTGAACCCAATGGACAACGCGCAGGTCACCAGCCAGATGGCCCAGATCAGCACGGTGACCGGCATCGAAAAACTCAACACCACCATGGGCGGTGTGACCGATGGCTTCAGCCAGATGCAGGTGCTGCAAGGCGCCAGCCTGGTGGGCCATCAGGTGCTGATCGAGGGCAACCAGCTGGTCGCTGGCACCGTCAAGGCCGAGGACGGCACCACCAGCACCGTGGCCGCAGGCGCCTTCGACCTGAGCGGCAGCGCGGCCACCGTCAACATCGATGTGATCAACGCCGCAGGCAAGGTGGTCGACACCATCAGCCAGGGCTCGCAGACGGCCGGCCTGCACAGCTTCCAGTGGACGGTGCCCAGCACCATGTCCAGCGAAGGGCTGACCTTCAAGGTGTCGGCCAAGAACGGCAGCACCGCGGTCAGCAACACCAGTTTGATGAACGACCAGGTCGATGCCATCAGCAACAGCAACGGTACCTTGAACCTGGAGCTGCGCAACAGCGGCACCACGGCCTACAACAAGATCAAAGTCGTCGTTTAATTTTTCAAAGCAGTACCCCGAAAGGACAACACCATGGGCTTCCAACAAGGTCTCTCCGGTCTGAATGTATCGGCTCGCAATCTGGAGGTGATTGGCAACAACGTGGCCAACACCAGCACCTATGGTGCCAAGGCCTCGCGGGCCGAGTTCTCTGACATGTACGCGGCGGCACTGAATGGCTCCGGCACCAGCGCAGTCGGCATTGGCGCCACCGTGGCGGCCGTGGCCCAGCAATTCACGCAGGGCAACATCAGCACCACCGACAACCCCATGGACCTGGCCATCAACGGCAATGGTTTTTTCCAGGTGCAAGACGGTCGCAACCAGACTTTGTTCACCCGCAACGGCCAGTTCAAGATCGACCGCGACGGCTTCATCGTCAACAACGCGCAGCACAAGCTGCTGGGCTACCAGGCCGACCTGACGGGCAACATCACCAACACCAGTGACCTGGTGCCCATCCAGCTGACCACGGGCGGCATTGCCCCCAAGCAGACGGACAAGACCGCGATCGAAATGAACTTCAAGTCCACCGACTCGATCAAGAGCGTTGGCATCGATTTCACCGACAACACCACCTACAACTTCACGACGTCGCAGACCATGTACGACGTGAAGGGCCAATCGGTGGGCATGGCCTACTACTTCCAGAAGGTGGGCGACAACACCTGGGACATGTACGTGACGGCCAACGGCACGTCCATCCAGACCGACGG
This sequence comes from Aquabacterium sp. CECT 9606, assembly GCF_918741295.1. GTDB lineage: Bacteria > Pseudomonadota > Gammaproteobacteria > Burkholderiales > Burkholderiaceae_C > Aquabacterium. The sequence goes on along the minus strand of NZ_CAKKNB010000001.1, from coordinate 1,014,397 downwards.
TGCCGGCGCACCAGCCAAGGCCGCCACACTGACCTTCCCGACCTCGGGCGGCACGCCAACCGATCTGTCCAATGGCAGCCCGGTCCCCGGCGACCCTGGCACGATCACGACCTACGATGCCAGCGGCAACCCAGTGGCCACCTCGTCGACCGGCAGTTTCACGCTGCCCGACATCCCCAAAGTCAACGTCACCAATGCCAGCGCGGTGCCGCCCATCGCGCAGACCGAAATCATCAGTGGCGTCACCATGGACCTGTCCAAGTCCACGGAGTACGGGGGCAACTTCTCGGTGACCAACTTGTCGCAAACCGGCTATGCACCGGGTGACCTGTCCAGCATCGCGGTGGACAGCTCGGGCGTGATCCTGGCGCGTTATTCCAATGGCCAATCCAAACCTGCAGGCCAATTGGTGACCGCCAGCTTCCGCAACCCGCAAGGCCTGCAACCGCAAGGCAGCAACGAATGGTCCGCCACCTACGCCTCCAACGCCCCCGTCACCGGCGCGCCAGGCACGGGCAACCTGGGCTTGCTGCAATCGGGCGCGCTGGAAGAATCCAACGTGGACCTGACCGGCGAGCTGGTCAACATGATGGTGGCGCAGCGCATGTACCAGGCCAACGCGCAGACCATCAAGACCGAAGACCAGGTTCTGCAGACCCTGGTGAACCTGCGTTGATGCACCGCCCCGCCAGCAGTAACCGGAGCACATCATGGATCGGATGATTTATGTCGGCATGGCCGGCGCCAAGATGGACATGCAGCGCCAGGATGTGCTGGCCAACAACCTGGCCAACATCAGCACCACCGGCTTTCGGGCCGAGCTGCAAGCCATTCGTGCCGTGCCGGTGCGCGGCGATGGTGCCACTACGCGCGTCTACTCACTCGAGACCACGGTGGGCTACGACGACTCGCAAGGCCCCATCACGACCACGGGGCGCCCGCTGGACGTGGCCCTGCAAGGCAAATCCATGCTGGCCGTGAGCGCGCTGGACGGCACCGAGGCCTACACGCGCTTCGGGTCGCTGACGGTGAACAACGAAGGCGTGCTGATGACCCAGAGCGGCCTGCCCGTGCTGGGCGACGGCGGCCCCATCACCATCCCGCAGAACGCCCAGGCCAGCATCGCGCCCGATGGCACGGTCAGCGCCAAAGAGGCCAGCGGCAAGATCACCGGGATCGGCAAGCTCAAGCTGGTCACCCCGGAAACCAAGCTGACGCGGGGCGAGGATGGCCTGTTCCGCGACGCGGACGGGGCCGAACTGCCAGTCGATGCCAACGCCCGCGTGCAAGACGGGGCCCTGGAGGGCTCGAACGTCAACCCCATCGAGACCATGATCAGCATGATCGCGGCCGCCCGCCAGTTCGAAGCTCAAATGAAGTTGATCCAGACCTCCGAGAGCAATGAAAAAGCGGCATCCCAATTGTTGTCGGGCAACGCCTGATCTGTTTACCTGGCTTGACGCCTGAGGAGTAGCACCATGATGCGATCACTGTGGATCTCGAAATCGGGGATGGAAGCCCAGCAAACCCAGCTGGACCACATCTCTCACAACCTGGCCAACAGCGGCACCAATGGCTACAAGCGTTCGCACGCGGTGTTTGAAGACCTGATGTACCAGAACCTGCGCCAAAGCGGGGCCAACAGCTCGGAGCAGACGCAACTGCCCACCGGCCTGCAAGTGGGGCTGGGCGTGCGCCCGGTGGCCACCTCGCGCCAGTTCTCGCAAGGCAGCCTGCAGCAGACCACCAACTACCTGGACGTGGCCATCAAGGGCAACGGTTTCTTCCCCGTCACCATGCCGGACGGCACCACGGGCTACACCCGCGATGGCTCCTTCCAGCTGGACAACCAAGGCCAGCTGGTCACCAACAACGGCTACCAGATCCAGCCCGGCATCACGGTGCCTGCCAACGCCACCTCGGTGACCATCGCCCCGGATGGCACGGTCACCGCGGCCATCTCGGGCCAGAACACCGCGCAGACCCTGGGCCAGATCCAGCTGACCAATTTCATCAACCCAGCCGGCCTGGAGCCACGTGGCGAGAACCTCTACACCGAGACACCCGCCTCCGGCACGCCACAGACCGCCAACCCCGGCACCGACAGCACGGGCACACTGGCCCAAGGCTTCGTGGAAACCTCCAACGTCAACGTGGTGGAAGAACTCGTCACGATGATCCAGACCCAACGCGCCTACGAACTCAACTCCAAGGCCATTCAGACTTCGGACCAGATGCTGCAACGTCTGGCGCAACTGTGATGAACACCCTCCGCCGCCGCGCCAGCCTGGCGCTCATCGCCGCCGCCTGCAGTCTGCTGGGCGCCTGCTCTGTTCTGCCCACCACCGCCAAGGTCGATGTGCTGGAGCCCACCCAGGCTCGCCCGGCCGTCCCGGTGGTGCCCGAGATTGCCAACGGCTCACTGTTCCAGAGCGCCGGCTACCGGCCCTTGTTCGAAACCCACCGCGCCCGCCTGGTTGGCGACATCGTGAACGTCACCATCGTCGAGAAGATCGCGGCCAAGCAGGAGTCGACCAGCAGCATCGAGAAGACGGGCGACGCCTCGGCGTCGGTGTCGGCCGTGCCCCTCCTGAGGGCCGAGCAACTGGCCAAATTGCGCCTGAGCGCAAGCGGCACCTCGTCCAACACCTTTGATGGCAAAGGCACGACCGAGAGCTCCCACAACTTCGTGGGCACCATCACGGCCACGGTGATCGAGGTGCTGCCCAACGGCCACCTGGTCATCTCGGGCGAGAAGCAGATCGGCGTGAACAAAAACGTGGAATTGTTGCGTTTTTCGGGCCAGATTGACCCCACGACCATCCAGCCGGGCAACACCGTGGCCTCCACCCAGGTGGCCAATGTGCGCATCGAACAAAGAGGCCGCGGCGCCCAGGCCGACGCCCAGGGAATAGGCTGGCTTGCACACTTCTTTTTGAGCATTCTGCCGATCTAAAGAACTCCAAAATGAGGCCGAACCTTCCCGGAATCTGGCCTCATGAATACTTCAGAACGACTCCTCAAACTGCTGATTGGCCTGGCCTTCCTGGCCGCCTCCGCAGCCGTGTGGTGGCCCGTTGAGGCCCAAGCGGCCCGGCTGAAAGAGATCGCCAGCGTTCAAGGCGTGCGCGCCAACCAGTTGATGGGCTACGGCCTGGTGGTGGGCCTGGACGGCACCGGCGACCAGACCACCCAGACCCCCTTCACGGCCCAAAGCCTGAACTCCATGCTCCAGCAGATGGGCATCACCGTGCCCGCTGGCGTGGCCATGCAGGTCAAGAACGTGGCCGCCGTGCTGGTCACCGCCACCCTGCCCCCCTTTGCCCAACCCGGGCAGGCCATTGACGTCAATGTGTCTTCGCTGGGCAATGCCAAGTCACTGCGCGGCGGCACGCTGGTCACCACCCCCTTGAAAGGCGCCGACGGCCAGATCTACGGCCTGGCCCAAGGCAACCTGATCATCGCCGGTGCTGGCGCCTCGCAAGGCGGTGCCAAGGTCCAGGTCAACCACCTCAGCGCCGGCCGCATCCCCAACGGCGCCACGGTGGAACGCAGCGTGCCCACGCCCTGGTTGCAAAGCAGCGTGGTCCAGCTGGACGTGCAGGCCGACGACTTCAACACCGCCCGAGACATCGCAGACACCATCAACAAGGCCAAAGGGGCTGGCACCGCCGAGGCCATCAACGGCCGCACCGTCAGCGTGAAGCTGCCCGCCCAGTCCGGCGAGCGCGTGGCCTTCATGGCCGACATCGAGAACCTGTCCATCGACCGCGCCACGCCGTCCGCCCGCATCGTCATCAACGCCCGCACCGGCTCGGTGGTGGTGAATCAGGCCGTGACCATTGGCCCCTGCGCCATCGCCCACGGCAACCTGTCGGTCACCATCAGCTCCACCCCGGTCGTCAGCCAGCCCAATGCCCTGTCGCAAGGCCAGACGGTCGTCAGCGAAAAGGCCGACATCAAGATCAACCAGGAACCCGGCGCGCTGATCCAGCTGCCGGCTGGTACCAAATTGACCGATGTGGTCAAGGCGCTCAACACCCTGGGCGCCAACCCGCAGGACCTGCTGGCCATCCTGCAAGCCATGAAGGCGGCCGGCGCGCTCCAAGCGGAGCTGGAGGTCATCTGATGAGCCTGACACCTTTTCCCTCATCCTCCGGCAACAGCCTGAGCCTGGACACGCGCTCGCTCGACAAGCTGAAATACGCTTCCGGCACCGACCAAAAAAGCGCGATCAAGGACACCGCCAAGCAGCTGGAAAGCCTGTTCATGCAGGAGCTCATGAAAAGCATGCGCTCCACCACCATGAACAGCGGCATGCTTGAAAACTCGGGCACCGAGATGGGCACCAACATGCTGGACAGCCAGCGCGCCCAGCAGATGAGCGGCCTGCCGGGCGGCCTGAGCGACATGATCATCAAGCAGCTTCAACGCCAGCTGGGCGGCACCGACGCCTCGGCCGACACGTCCACCAGCCCATTCAAAGGCCTGGGCGACCTGTCGATGAACAAGTTGACCATGCCCGCCAGCCCCAGCGCGACGGCCGCCACGGCCGCCATCGCCCCTGCTTCGGCCGCGGGCAGCGCCTCGGCCGCCAGCACGCGCAAGCTGAGCAATTCCGAGCAGTTCGTCCGCGAGCACCAGGCCGCCGCCAAGGCCGCCGAAGCCGCCACGGGCATCCCCGCCAACCACATCCTGGGCCAGGCCGCGCTGGAATCCGGCTGGGGCAAGCACCAGCCCAAGATGGCCGATGGCACCACCAGCCACAACCTGTTCGGCATCAAGGCCAACTCCAGCTGGACCGGCAAGGTGGCCGAGGTCACCACCACCGAATACATTGGTGGTGTGGCCCGCAAGGTCACGGCCAAATTCCGTGCTTATGACTCCTACGAAGACGCCTTCAAGGACCATGCCCAGCTTCTGAGCAAGAGCCCACGCTACAGTCAAACCGTGGCTCAGGCCGACACCGCGCAAGGCTTTGCAAAAGGCCTGCAGAAGGCCGGCTACGCCACGGACCCTGCTTACGCCGACAAGCTCACCAAGGTCATCAACACCACGCTGCGCCTGCAACGTTCGGTGACGTGATCGACTGACGGAGAAGTACCACCATGGGTTCAGGACTGCTCACACTCGGCACACGGGCCATGTTCGCCAACCAGGCGAAGCTGGACACGATCGCCCACAACATCAGCAATGCCAGCACCGAAGGCTATTCGCGCCAGGAAGTGCAATTGTCGACCGAAGGCGGGCGCTACACGGGTGCGGGCTTCTATGGCCGCGGCGTCAAGATCGACACGGTGACCCGCGCCTCCGACTCTCTGCTGGCCCGCGATTACAACAACAACCTGTCCGTCGCCTCGGGCGACCAGATGCGGCTGGACAAGCTCACCCAATTGGAGAAAGTCCTGTCCACCGGCGAGTCCGGCATTGGTTTTGCCGCGGGCCAAATGCTGAACGCCTTTGTCGATGTGGCCAACCAGCCGCAAGACCTGTCCGCCCGCCAAGTGGTTTTGTCCAAGGCCTCTGAACTGGCCAGCCGCCTTAGCAACGCGGGCGTCCAGCTGAACGACCTGCAGAGCGGCACCTTGTCCGACATCAAGACGACCGTGACCGAGATCAACTCTCTGGCCGCGCGCATCGCCGACATGAACCAGAAGATCGCCTCGGTCACCGGCCAGGGCCACGAGCCCAACGACCTGATGGACCAGCGCGACCTGCTGGTCAAGAACCTGTCCGAGAAGGTCCAGGTGTCCACCGTGCCGGCCGACGATGGCTCGATCAGCGTGTTCATCGGGGGTGGCCAGCAACTGGTGCTCAGCAACCAGGCCTCCACGCTGGGCGTGCAAGCCGACCAATACGACGCCACCCAAGGCCGCATCACCATTGGCTCGGGCAACAACCAGCACACCCTGGACGAAAGCCTGCTCACCGGCGGCACGCTGGCCGGCCTGCTGAAAGTTCAGAACGACGATATCCCCGCTGCCCGCAACCTGCTGGGACAGATGGCCTCGGCCTTGAGCTGGCGCGTCAACCAGCAGCAGTCTTTCGGCCTGGACCTGGGCACGCCCGCTGCGGCCGGCGCTGCCATTTTTGACGTGGGCTCGCCCCAGGTCCTGCCGTCCAAAAAGAACACCTCGTCCACGACCAACCCGCCCGTCACCATGACGGTGGTCGATGCCCGTGAACTGCAAGCCAGCGATTACAGCCTGTTCGAAGACCCCACCACGCCGGGCAGCTACCGGCTGACCCGCCTGAGCGACAACACCGTCACCTCGGTGGCCGATGGCGACGTGGTCGACGGATTCCGCATCAACATCGACGCGGCGACCATCGCCAGTGGCGACAAGTTCATGCTGCGCCCCGTCGGCAACGCCGCTTTGAACATGAAGCGGGTGCTGGACAAGCCCACGGGCATCGCCGCGGCATCTCCGGTGAATGGCACCGTGGGCACCGCCAACACCGGCACAGCCACCGTCGCCTCACTGCGCATCACCGCCACACCGACCACGCCTTACGACGCGGTCACCGTGGCCTTCACTGGCGCCTCCGGCTCGGGTCAGGATTATGAAATCCGCGACTCCGGCGGCGCTGTGCTGGCCTCGGGCACCTGGACACCCGGATCACCCATCGAGTACAACGGCTTCGAGTTGAACCTCAACGGCGTGCCCAAGAATGGCGACACCATCGGCGTGGCCCCCACCCTGTACCCCTCCTCCAACAATGGCAATGCCCTGTCCCTGCTGGCGTTGCGCGATGAAGACATCGTGGGCCGGGTGAATCAGGGTGCCGGTGGCACCGCCCCCGGCGCCACCATCACCAATGCTTACTCGCAGGTCATTGGCAGCATTGGCGTGCGGGTGCAAGATGCCAAGACATCGGCCACCATTTCAGCCACACTGGCATCCAATTCGCAAGAATTGTTGACCAACAAGACCGGCGTCAACCTCGACGAGGAAGCTGCCCGGCTCATCCAGTTCCAGCAGGGCTACCAGGCCGCGGCCAAGATCCTGCAAGTGGCGCAGTCGGTGTTCGACACGCTGCTCAGCATCAGCCGATAAGGAGTCTCGTCATGCGCATCAGCACTGCCTACAGCTTCGACTCGTCGATCGACAACCTGCAAAAGCGCCAGACCGAAATGTCGCAATCGCAGATGCAGCTGACCTCGGGCAAGAAGGTCAACGTGGCCAGCGACGACCCCATCGCCGCCGCGCGCGCCGAGCGGGCCCTGGCCAGCATCTCGCGCGAAGACGCCAACCAGCGCTCGCTGGACGCCAGCCGCAACGTCATGCAATTGAGCGAATCGGCGATCGGCGATGCCGTCAGCCTGCTGCAAACCGCCCGCGAATCCATGATCGCGGCCGGCAACGGCAGCTACTCCGACAAGGAACGCCAGGCCCTGGCCCTCAAGCTCAAGGACATCCGCGCGCAGATGCTCACCATCGCCAACCGCTCAGACGGCAGCAACGGCTTCGTGTTTGGTGGGCAGGGCTCGGCCACCCCCCCCTTCCTGGACACCACCACAGGCGTGCAGTTCGTGGGCCAAGGCGGCCAGGTGCAGGCCGCGGCTGGTGAAACCCTGAACCTCACCGTCGATGGCGATCAGACCTGGCTGAAGGCTAAAACAGGCAACGGCGTCTACAAGACCAACCCGGTCAGCACCAACACGGGCGCGGGCTGGATCACCGCCGGCTCGGTCACCTCCCCCAGCGCCTTGCCCTACCCGGCCGATCCCAGCATCACACCGCCGCAGTACGCCGTCAACTTCACGGTCAACGCGGGCATGACCACCTACAGCGTCACCAAGGACGGCGGTGGCACCACCTTGACGGACGTGCCCTACGTCAGCGGCAAGGCCATCGTGATCGACGGCATGTCGTTCGCGGTGAGTGGCCAGCCTGCCGATACCGACAGCTTCACCATTGACCAGGCCACCAACGACCTGAGCGTGTTCGACGCCCTGGACTCGGCCATCAACTCGCTCACCACCAGCAACCTGGGCAGCGGCCAGGTCATGCAGGCGGTGAACCAGGGCCTGAGCAACCTGGACAGCATCCTCAGCAACGTCAGCGCCGCACGCTCGGCGGTCGGCGAAAGCCTGAACCGCATGGACAGCATCGAAGGCCGCATCACGGCCTCCAAGTTGGCCGCCGAAACCGAGCGATCCAATGCCGAAGACCTGGACATGGTCTCGGCCATCTCCAAATTCCAGAACCAGCAGACTGGTTATGAAGCCGCCTTGAAAAGTTATGCGATGGTGCAAAAATTATCGCTGTTCCAATACATCAATGGCTGACCCACAAGGGACTCACTGCCCATGACTGACCACCCCATTCTTGGCCAGATCGCCCTGGCTTATTGCCCGGTCATCGACCGCAACCGCAGCGTCACCGCCACGCGCTTGACGGTGTTCCCCCTCAACCAGAGCGCCGGCCTCGACTCCGCCTCGCTGCTGTCGGCGGTGGGCGAAGCCTGGCCGGTGGGTGGCCCCCAGATCTGGTTGAACGTTCTGAGCGAAGGCCTGCTGCACGATCTGATCGCCGCGCAACCGGCCACGCACATCCTGGTGGAGATCCCCTCCTTCATGGCCTGCGAGCCCGAGAGCGTTGCCCCCATTTGCACGCTGCACGCCAACGGCAACCTCTTGCTGCTCAAAGGCCGCCCCTTGCGTGAACTGCCGCGCGAAGTGCTGCCTTGCTTCAAGTACTCCATCATCGATTACGACGATGACCGCCGCATCGATCCTCACACCGGCGTCAGCAACAGCAGCCCTGAAGGCGTGATCCGCACCATCGGGCATGTGCAGTCCGGCATCCGCACGGTCGAGGCGATGGAAAACGCCTTCCGCCGTGGTGCCACCGCCGTGCTGGGCTGGCCCATCGACGATGCCATCGAGGTTTCCACCCGCCCCACCGACCAGCCCGCGCTGCAAGTCATCGTGCTGCTCATCGACCAGGTCCACAAGCAGGCCGACATCGAAGACCTGGAAAAAACACTCAAACGCGATCCGCCGCTGGCCTACAAGCTGATGCGCTTCATCAACTCGCCCGCCTTTGGTCTATCGGTCGAGATCAGCTCCTTCCGCCACGCCATCATGATCCTGGGCTACCAGCGCCTCAAGCGTTGGCTGGCGCTGCTGCTGGCCACCGCCAGCAAGGATCCCAACATGCGCCCGGTGATGTTCGCCGCGGTGCGCCGGGGCCTCTTGATGGAAGAACTCTCGCGCGGCAGCGGCGACAACGAGCTGAGCAACGAGCTGTTCATCTGCGGGGTGTTCTCGCTGCTGGACCGCATGTTCCGCCAGCCTTTCAGCGAACTGCTCAAAACCATCCCGGTGCCCGAGCGGGTTTACCAGGTGCTGGTTGACGGCGCCGGCCCCTACGCGCCCTACCTCAATGTGGTCAAGGCCATGGAGGGCCAAACCCTGGCCGAAATCCGCGAAGCGGCCGATGGCCTGATGATGAGCTTTGGCGACATCAACAGCGCCATGCTGCGTGCCATGAGTGCGGGCTCGCAGCTCGACTGACACAATGGGGGATGAGCTCCTCGGACACCCCTTACGCCAACCTCACCCCTGACGCGGTCCTGCACGCCCTGCAAGCCATGGGCGTTTTCAGCGACGGCCGCCTGCTGCAACTCAACTCTTACGAAAACCGCGTCTTCCAGATCGGACTGGAAGATGCCGGCTACGTCATCGCCAAGTTCTACCGCGCGGGCCGCTGGACCGATGCCCAGATCCTGGAAGAGCACGCCTTCGCGCAAGAGTTGCTGGACGCCGAGGTGCCCGCCGTGGCGCCCTTGCCCCTGATCGCCGACCTGGAAGTCGACCCCACCGTGCGCTGCCTGGGTCAGCCCGCCACCTTGGGCTTGCTGGGCGACATCCGCCTGGCCGTGACGCCCCGCAAGGGCGGCCGCTCGCCCGAGCTGGAAGACCCCGCCGTGCTGGAGCGCCTGGGCCGCTTCCTGGCCCGCCTGCACACCGTGGGCGCCGCCAAGAAGTTCAAGCACCGCACCACCTTGAGCGTGGAGACCACCGGCCGCGCCGCGCGCGACTGGCTGGTCCAGCACAAGGTGGTCACCGACGACCAGCGCGCGGTGTGGCTGTCGGTCGCTGACCAGGCGCTCGACCTGGCCCAGGCCGCCTTCGACCGCATCGACGGACTGCGTTTGCGCCGCCTGCATGGCGACTGCCACGTGGGCAACGTGCTGTGGACGCCCGAAGGCCCGCACTTTGTCGACCTGGACGACGCCTGCATGGGCCCCGCCGTGCAAGACCTGTGGATGTTGCTCAGCGGCGACCACCAGGAGCGCCAGCAACAACTGCATTCACTGCTGTCGGGCTATGAGTCCTTCGCCGATTTTGACTGGCGCGAACTGACGCTGATCGAGCCGCTGCGCACCCTGCGCATCATCCACCACAGTGCTTGGCTGGCCCGGCGCTGGGCCGATCCGGCCTTCCCCGCGGCATTTGCCTGGTTTGGCACCTCGGCCTACTGGAGCGAGCAATCGCAATTGTTGCGCCAGCAAATCGAGCTCATGCAAGACAGCCAGCAAGGCCGCCCCATGGCAGATGAAGAGGACTGGTGAAAGCTCCGGTTCAACTGGCCAGGACCGTGCGGTTGCGGCCAGCACGTTTGGCACGGTAAAGCGCCTGGTCCGCACGCTCGATGGTGTCGGCCACTTCCTCGTCGAAGCGCTGCTCCGCCAATCCGGCCGAGAAGCGGATGTGCAAGTCGGGGTGAGCCGGACACATCAGCTTGCTGTTGATCACGTCTCGCACCCGCTCCATCATCGCATCGGCCTGGCCCACCCTGCACTCGGTCAGCATCAGCAAAAACTCCTCACCGCCCCAGCGTGCGATCACGTCCGACTCGCGGAGCTCACGTTGCACGGTGTGGGCAAAGTTTCGCAGCACTTCGTCGCCCGCGCCATGCCCGTGCGTGTCGTTGACGCGCTTGAAGTGGTCGATGTCCAGGATGCCGATGCAAAACACCCTTCCCCCCCGGTCGCTGAACTTCTTCTGCAACGCCAGGGTCTCCGCCATGTGCCGGCGGTTGAACAGGCCGGTCAATTCATCGCGCGTGGCCAGGGTCTGGATGCGCTCCACCGCGATGGCCAGCTCGTCCTTGCGCGCCCGCAGGCGTGACCGCAGGTCGCTGAGCTGCCCGGCCAACAAAGAGATCGTGGGCAAGGTGGTGCAGGCAAACAGAAAGTGGATCAATTCCTGGCGCACCGGGTATCGGCCTGGCTCAAGGGTGTTCATGGCCAGCATGGTCAAGCCCTGCGCCACCAAGGCAAAGAAGGCCGCCAGCCTGGCTTGTGAGGCGGTCAAGTTGAACAGCCCGAAAACCAGCGCCAGCGCCAGCAACATCAAGCTCGCGCCACGCGACTCTCCCAAGATGGCATACGCCCCCACCACGCAGGTGATGGCCACCATGATCTGGGGCAAGGTCAAGGATGGGTCGGCAAAACGCAGGTTGAACCCGCTGCGCAGCAAGACGTAGAACAGCAGGCAACTGCCCATCATGTAGGCACCCAGAACCCAACCAGCAGTCTCGTTCACCGCCCCCACGCTGACCGAGTAAGCCAGCACCACCGTGCAGATCACGAAGTTCACCGCCGCCACCGTGTAGCGCTGGATGCGCAGGCGCTGCTTGGGATCGCGGGAGAACACCAGGTGCATCAGGAACTGCAGAAAACCGGTGGTTTCCTCTTCATCGTTGCGGGTGAACTGCGACAAGGTCACGCCGATCACGGCCAGAAGCATGAAGCGCAGCAACTCTTGTGCGACGTCATACGTGTGAGGGTGTGCATAAAGCAACCACACCATGGCCGAGCCCATGGCCACGATCGCATAAGCACTGAGCATCCTGACCTGCAAAGGCCGCAGGTAGCGAAACCCATAGAGCAGCAAGGGGGCCAGGGTCAAGAGCATCAGGTCGCGCGCTGCCCCACCCATGGTGTACACCCAAGCCGCGTACGAGATCGCCATCACCATCTGCGGCATGGTCAGTGATGCGTCCCGAAAGCGCAGATTCATGTTGCTGCGCAGCATGGCGTAGAAGGTCAGCATGGTCAGGCCGATCGCCCCGCTGATGGCCAACACCGGTCTTGTCGGCAAATAGCCATGAGCAGCCACCCAGTTCATCAACAGGCACACCAGCAGGTAGACCAGCCCACCCCCCAGGCAGCGCAAAATGCGCACGCGCTGCTTCCAGTTGTCGCCGAGCAGCCAGACGCCCCAAGTGCCCGTGTTGATCCTGGCGTGATCAGAATCGGGGCGGGCAGAAGGCTGCATGGCCATGGATGATGAGGTCGTGTCCATTCAGTTGATTTCGTCACGTGAACGCCGCACTTGAGCGCCCCTGTCACAAACTAGCCCTTAGCATCGGTGCATTGCACTCACCTGGCCTGCCTCACCATGATCAACGGACTCCTCACCAGCCTTGCCATCCGGCCCGACCCCAGCGAGGCCAATCCCCTGGTGATTTACCACGACAAATGCGCTGACGGTTTTGCCGCGGCCCTGGCCGCGTGGCTGTTCTTTGAAGGCCGCGGCGAGTACCTGGGGGTGGCGCACGGCAAGGTTCAGCAAGTGTCTGATTTGCCAGCGCTGGAAGGCCGCCCGGTCTACATCCTGGATTTTTCGTTCTCGGCCGAAATCCTGCAGGGCATCGACGATGTCGCCTCCAAGCTGGTCATGCTCGACCACCACAAAAGCGCGGCCGACAAATTGGGCACGTTCAAGTGCCGCTGTGGCATCGTGCATTTCGACATGACGCAGTCAGGCGCCAAGCTGGCATGGCAGTTCTTCCAGCGCGAGCAGGCCATCCCCGATTTGGTCCGCTTCGTGGAAGACCGTGACATCTGGACCTGGCAATACCCCGAGAGCGCCGCCTTCCTGGCAGCGCTTGACATGGAGCCCTTCGAGTTTCCGCGCTGGGCGGAGATCGCGGCATTCACGCCCGAGCAAAACGCCGCTTTCCGCGAACGCGGCGGCGCCATGAACGAGAAGTTCATGAGCCTGTGCCACGACATCGCCCGCAACGCCATGCCGATCAGCTTCAATGGTGAAAGCGGCCTGATGGTCAACTGCCCCGGTGCTTTCAGCAGCGAGGTGGGCGACCTGCTGGCCACCCAATGCGGCACTTACGCCCTGCTGTGGAACTTCAGCAAGGACGGCATCGTCAAGGTCAGTCTGCGCTCTGTGCGCCCCTACAACGTCATCCCGCTGGCCGAATCCATGGGCGGTGGCGGACACGCGCAGGCTTGTGGTTTCAAGATGGGCGTGGAGCGGCTGCCGGAATTGTTGACCGGCTCCTTTCAGAGCCAGCCTTGAGGCCCCACCGGTGGCCTGGGTTCAGTGGCATTGGCCGAAGCCGTCGATCGTGCCACTGCAGTAAATAAAGTTGTTCTGCACACCCATGCCTTCGCCGGTGCGGCCATACAGCGCCAGCATCTTGAAGCCAGATGCCGCCACGGTGATGCCGTTGCCAGGATTAACCAGCGGAATGGAGACCGATCGGGCTGCGGCCGAGAAATCGACATCGCCGATCCGGGAATGCGATTGATCGCCGCAGTCGCGGTCTGAACAGAAAGACGCTGAATCCAGACCGGTGTAGCCCCGGGCAAAAGTCCAGCTGGCGTTGTAGGTGGTCGAGGCCCCCGTGGCCAAGGCCAGTGTGCGCAGGCTACTCACGGAGCTGTCTGTGAGGGTGGGCCATGGGAAAGCCTGAATCCGGTCTGACAAGGGCGGCACACCCATCATGTCGACCTCGAATTCACTTCGGCCATCCAGCACCATCGCGCTTGAGCAGTTGGCATCGTTGTAGAGCGCGACCTTGACGGTGCGGCCACCGCGGTAGAAGTTGGTGATGGCGGTGTCGCCACCGGTGCCAGAAGGCAATTGGATTTGGGTGTCGTTACTGCTGCGAAGCCCGCCACTCCCATCGGTTGGATCACTCAGCAGGTTGCTGGAAGAATCGCGCCAGAGCGACAAGCGCTGCGGCGAGCCCGCGTAGCGCTTGTAGTAAGCCAGCAGCACCTCGGCACCGTTCGAATCCTTCTGGGTCACCTTCGCGCATTGCAGGCCCGTGATGGCCTGGATGTCGAACTGGAAGGCGCGTGAATACTCCGTGAAGGCCACAGCGCCAGTGCTGTCAAACGTTTGCGTGCGCTGCAAAGCCGCATTGGCGTGGATGCCGATCGGATTCACATCACCCTTGAATTTCCAGGTCGATCCTTCGCGAACCACGGCCATCTCTTCGCCGATGGATTGCAAACTGCCATCCTGAAGCTTCAACACAAAGGAAACGCGGCAGACCGGATCGGTGCCCGACAGATCGCAGCGGCCAAGCGTCGGGCTCACGAATGAAACGCCAAAGCCCGGCCCTTCATTGCTGGTGCCGATGAAATCGCACATCAGCGTGCCCACGTCGGCCGAGCCCTGGGCAGGATTGGGCCCGTCAAAGCTCATGCTTGCGGTGGTGGCGAGCAGCCCTGGCAAGTTGGCGCGGCAGGCCGTGTCGTTCACCATGGCCAGCGACATGTTCTGGAACAGTGTTTCGATGCCCGTCAGCGAGACGTTGGCGGCATGGCTGTCGACCGTCAAGGCGCCTTGAGGGGCCAAGCCCGCTTCCAGGTAGAGGTTGCCCGTGCCCAGGCGGGGTGTGATCTGCACGAAGGGGGCATTGGCTTCGCCGGTCGTGACACCGACAGAGTCCAAGACGCGGTCGTAGCCGGTGCGGGTGCCCGCACTCAAATCACCACTGATGAAATCGAAGTTGGGCGACACGCCAGCATCGGCCAGGATGCCCGCCAATCCCGTGCGCAACGTGGACTGGGCAGCCGCCATGCTGGAGGCGTCCAGGGAGGTGCCCGGGCCACTCATCAGGTCTTCAGGCGACTCCCCCGTGGCCAGCAGCACGGCGGCCGTGGTCAAGGGCGTCACATTGGCCACGCCCGCGCCTTGCGATACGGAGTACACGCAACGGTAGTTGTCACCCACGTGGCCACACGCTTCGATGCGGTAGGGGCCAGTGCCCGTCAGGGCCACGCCGGTGAACACACCTGCGGCGTCCACGCCCACTTGTGAGCTGACCACCTGGCCGTCCGAGTCCAGGATGCGCACCTGGGCGTCGGTCATTGGCGCACCCACGGCCACTGTGCCCGACAAGGTGTTGCCGCTGGCCGATGGGCCAGTGGCGGGGTCCGATGAGCCGCCACCTCCACACGCTGCCAACAAACCCAATCCCGCGAACGAGACCGCCACCAGCAGGCGCTGACGATTTTGCCTAATCACTGATCCAGCCATGGGGCTACCCTCATTGTGTGAACGCCCGAATTGGCCGAACTCCTGGGATATCGGTCAGCGCAAGGGGAACACAAGGCCTGAGGACCCTGCAACAGGGAATCGGTCACACAGTTGGGTCTGCGGCCCTGAAATGAAAAACCGGGCACGAGACCCGGTTTTTTTCATGGCTGGTCATGCCAGCCAGGGCAGCGTCAATCGATCACGCCACCAGCGCGCGGTTGAGGCGCAAAGCCACCAGCGTGCAACCAGCACCCGACAGCAGGTACAGGCTCAGGTAGCCCAGCCCGAAGTGGGCCGACAGGCCCAGGGCCACCAGCGGCGCGAAGGCAGCCCCCACCAACCAGGCGAAGTCAGAGGTGAGCGCAGCGCCTGCGTAACGGTACTTGGTCGAGAAGTTGGAGGTCACGGCACCGGCGGCCTGGCCATACGACAGGCCCAGCAAGGCGAAGCCCAGCAGGATGAACAGGTTTTGCGCCGAGGCATCGCCATTGAGCAAGGTGGGCGCAAAGCCGCTGAGCACCGCAATGAAGCTGGCGCACAGACCCAGGGTCTGGCGGCGGCCGATGCGGTCGGCGATCAAGCCCGAGGCGATCATGCCCACCACCGCGATGCCGGCACCAATGAGCTGAACGAACAGCACGTCGTTGATGGATTGCGTGTTGCCCAAGGCGATCCACGACAGCGGGAACACCGTCACGATGTGGAACAGCGCGAAGCTGGCCAGCGCCGCGAAGGCGCCGATGAAGATGTTGTGCCCTTGCGTGCTCAGCAACTCGCCCACGCGGGTGGGCTCCAGCTCACGCTCTTCCAGGAGCTGCGTGTATTCCTCGGTCACCACCAGGCGCAGACGGGCGAACAGCGCCACCACGTTGATCGCGAAGGCCACGTAGAAGGTGTAGCGCCAGCCCCAATCCAGGAAATCGACCTCTTGCAGGTTGCCATGCAGGAACAGGAACAAACCGCTGGCAATGGCGAAGCCGATGGGTGCGCCCAATTGGCCCAGCATGGCGTACCAGCCACGGCGGTTTTCAGGCGCATTCAGCGCGAGCAGCGATGGCAAGCCGTCCCAGGATCCACCCAGGGCAATGCCTTGCACAAAGCGAAAAATCGACAGCAGGATGATGGACTGGAAGCCCAAAGTGGCATACCCGGGCAAAAAGGCCATGCCCGCCGTGGAAAAGCCCAACAGGAAAAGCGCCATGGTCAGCTTGGTGCTGCGACCCCAGCGACGCTGGATCGCCATGAACAAGGCTGTGCCAAACGGCCGTGCGATGAAGGCGAACGAAAAGATCACGAACGCCCAAAGGATGCCATCCAGTTGGTTGGCGAAGGGGAAGAACACCTTGGGGAACACCAGCACCGAGGCGATGCCGTAGACGAAAAAGTCGAAGTATTCGGACGCACGGCCAATGACCACGCCAATGGCGATCTCGCCAGGCGCGATCTCGGAATGGCCGGCCGTGATGACCCTGGCGTCGCGCTCCAGGTTGTTCGAGGAGGGCTCTGGGTAAGTCTGATCGATGCTGGACATCATGCGTACTCGTGATTCGAATTTGATTTTTCAAGCGGACACCCCGAGGTTCTCACCTCTGAGGGATTGCCGCCATAGGACAAAACGCCCAATACCCAAGACAAGTCAATAGGGGTAGATTCTGCCGCTTCTGCGGTCACGCGCTCAACCTCGTCTGGCAATGCTTTCCCTCAAGAACCTTCGCGGACCCCTCCTGCTCCTCGCCACCGCCTTTTTGGGTGGTTGCAAAGCGGTGGTGATGAACCCTTCTGGCGACGTGGCCGTGCAGCAGCGCGACCTGATCGTCGTCTCCACGGTGCTGATGTTGCTGATCATCGTGCCGGTCATCATCTTGACCCTGGTGTTCGCATGGCGTTATCGGCAATCCAACACGCAAGCCGAGTACAAGCCCGACTGGGACCACTCCACCCACCTGGAACTGGTCATCTGGGCTGCCCCGCTGCTGATCATCATCGCCCTGGGCGCCGTGACCTGGATCAGCACCCACACGCTGGACCCCTACCGCCCCCTGCAGCGCGTGGCCGCGGGCAAGCCCGTGGCCAAGGATGTCAAGCCCCTGGTGGTTGAAGTCGTGGCCCTGGACTGGAAATGGCTGTTCTTCTACCCTGAGCAAGGCATTGCCACGGTGAACGAGTTGGCCGCACCGGTCGACCGCCCGATCCACTTCAAGATCACCGCCTCCACCGTGATGAACTCCTTCTTCGTTCCGGCGCTGGCAGGCCAGATCTACGCCATGCCCGGCATGGAAACACAGTTGCACGCCGTGATCAATCAACCCGGCGAGTACAAGGGCATTTCGGCCAACTACAGTGGCGCGGGCTTTTCCGGCATGCACTTCAAGTTCCACGGCCTCACGGCTGGTGATTTCGACAAGTGGGTGCAGACCAACAAGACGAGCGGCGGAACGCTCAGCCGCGAAGACTACCTGGCCCTTGAAAAGCCCAGCGAACGCGAGCCCGTGCGCCGCTACGCTTCCGTGGCCCCCGGCCTGTACGACGCCATCCTGAACCGCTGCGTTGAAAGCAACCGCATGTGCATGAAGGACATGATGGCCGTTGACGCACGTGGTGGCCAAGGCAAGCCCGGCACCTTCAATGTGGTGTCATCAAGCCAGTCCAACCGCACCTATGTCGGTGCCCTGTGCACGACCACGAACCTGACTGGCGCCACGCCCGCTCCAGCCGCCACGCCGCTGTAACGCTGTCAACAAGCGCGCCGCCCCCTTACCTTTGCCACCCGGACCCACGATGTTCGACCACCTTGACCTAACGAAGCTCATCTTCGGCCGCCTCAGTTGGGAGGCGATTCCCTTCCACGAGCCCATCTTGCTGGCGACCTTCATCGCCGTGATGATCGGTGGTGCCGTGGTACTGGGCGCCCTGACCTACTTCAAGCTGTGGGGCTACCTCTGGAAAGAATGGTTCACCAGCATCGACCACAAAAAAATCGGGATCATGTACATCATCCTGGGCCTGGTCATGCTGCTGCGGGGCTTTGCCGACGCGCTGATGATGCGCGCCCAGCAGGCCATCGCCTTCGGTGACAACGCCGGATTCCTGCCCCCGCACCACTACGACCAGATCTTCACCGCCCACGGCGTGATCATGATCTTCTTCGTGGCGATGCCTTTGGTGACGGGCCTGATGAACTTCGTGGTGCCGCTGCAGATCGGCGCCCGCGACGTGGCCTTCCCCTTCCTGAACAACTTCAGCTTCTGGATGACCGCCAGCGGCGCCGCCCTGGTGATGGCCTCGCTGTTCGTTGGCGAATTTGCCCGCACCGGCTGGCTGGCCTACCCACCGCTGTCCGGCATCCTGTACAGCCCGGATGTGGGGGTTGATTACTACATCTGGTCATTGCAGATAGCGGGGGTCGGGACCTTGCTATCGGGCATCAACCTGCTGGTCACCATCGTGAAGATGCGCGCGCCTGGCATGACCTTGATGAAGATGCCCGTCTTCACCTGGACCTCGCTGTGCACCAACGTGCTGATCGTGGCCGCCTTCCCGGTGCTGACCGCCGTGCTGGGACTGCTGTCGCTCGACCGTTACGCCGGCACCAATTTCTTCACGAACGATTTCGGCGGCAACGCCATGATGTACGTGAACCTGATCTGGATCTGGGGCCACCCCGAGGTCTACATCCTGGTGCTGCCCGTGTTCGGCGTCTTCTCTGAAGTCGTGTCCACCTTC
The DNA here is from genome assembly GCF_918741295.1 of Aquabacterium sp. CECT 9606. Taxonomy (GTDB): domain Bacteria; phylum Pseudomonadota; class Gammaproteobacteria; order Burkholderiales; family Burkholderiaceae_C; genus Aquabacterium. The sequence goes on along the minus strand of NZ_CAKKNB010000001.1, from coordinate 995,364 downwards.
AGCGGCAAGAAGCTGTTTGGCTACGCCTCGATGGTCTACGCCACGGTCGTGATCACGATCCTGTCCTACCTGGTGTGGTTGCACCACTTCTTCACCATGGGCTCCGGCGCCAGCGTGAACAGCTTCTTCGGCATCACCACGATGATCATCTCGATCCCGACCGGCGCCAAGATCTTCAACTGGCTGTTCACGATGTACAAGGGGCGCATCCGCTTCGAAGTGCCCATGCTGTGGACCATCGGCTTCATGGTCACCTTCGTGATCGGCGGCATGACCGGCGTGATGCTGGCGGTGCCCCCAGCTGACTTCGTGCTGCACAACAGCCTGTTCCTGATCGCCCACTTCCACAACGTGATCATTGGTGGTGTGCTGTTCGGCCTCATGGCCGGCATCACCTACTGGTTCCCCAAGGCCTTTGGCTACAAGCTCGATCCGTTCTGGGGCAAGTGCTCGTTCTGGTTCTGGCTGTCCGGCTTCTGGTTCGCCTTCACGCCGCTGTACATCCTGGGCTTCATGGGCGTGACCCGCCGCACCAGCCACTTCGAAGACCCTTCCCTGCAGATCTGGTTCCAGATCGCGGCCTTCGGTGCCGTGCTGATCGCCATCGGCATCGCCTGCTTCCTGATCCAGCTGGTCGTCAGCTTCATGAAGCGCGAAGAACTGCGCGACCACACGGGTGATCCGTGGAACGGCCGCACGCTGGAGTGGTCGACCTCGTCGCCCCCGCCCAACTACAACTTCGCCTTCACGCCCCGCATCCATGACAACGATGCATGGTGGGACATGAAGAAGCGTGGCTACGAGCGTCCCCTGGGCGGCTTCCTGCCCATCCACATGCCCAAGAACACGGGCGCTGGCATCATCCTGGCTGGCATGAGCACCGCCTTCGGCTTCACGATGATCTGGCAGATGTGGCTGCCCGCCGCCCTGTCCTTCCTCACCCTCGTGGTCGTGGCCATTGCCCACACCTTCAACTACAAGCGCGATTACTACATCCCTGTGGATGACGTGATCCGCACCGAGGCCGAACGCACACACCTGCTGAGCAGCCATGTCTAATACCGCCACACTCTCCCCCAACGCCCGGGAGCCCATCAGCTTCCACGTGGCCGAAGAGCACCACGCCGAAAACGGCACGCTGCTCGGCTTCTGGCTGTACCTGATGAGCGACTGCCTCATCTTCGCCTGCCTGTTCGCCGTCTATGGCGTGCTGGGCCGCAGCTACGCCGCTGGCCCTTCGGGCGCCGACCTGTTCGACCTGCCGCTGGTGGCATTGAACACGTCCATGCTGCTGCTGTCGTCCATCACCTATGGCTTCGCCATGCTGGAGATGAACAAGAAGCACGTGCGCGCCACGCTGGTCTGGCTGGGCATCACCGGCCTGTTCGGCGCCGCCTTCCTGGGGCTGGAGCTGTACGAGTTCGCGCACCTGATCCACGAAGGCGCCGGCCCGCAACGCAGTGCCTTCCTGTCGTCCTTCTTCACACTGGTGGGCACCCACGGCCTGCACGTCACCTTCGGCATCATCTGGTTGGTGGTGCTGATGGTGCAGGTGGGCAAGCTGGGCCTGACCAACGAGAACAAGCGCCGCCTGATGTGCCTGTCCATGTTCTGGCACTTTCTGGACGTGGTCTGGATCGGCGTCTTCACCTTCGTGTACCTGATGGGAGTGCTGCCATGAGCGCGCATACCGAGACCGCTGGGCACGGCGCCCACCACCATGATGATCACCACGGCCACGACGATGGCAACCATGGCTCCCTGAGGGACTACACCATCGGCTTCGTGCTGTCGGTCATCCTGACGGCCATTCCTTTCTGGCTGGTCATGGGCAAGGTGTTCAACAATTCGAGCACCACGGCCCTGGTCGTGCTGGGCTTTGCGGCCGTGCAGATCGTGGTCCACATGATCTATTTCCTGCACATGAACACGCGCTCCGAAGGTGGCTGGAACATGCTGGCCCTCATCTTCACGATCGTGCTGGTGGTGATCACGCTGAGCGGGTCCTTGTGGGTGATGTTCCACATGAACGCCAACATGATGCCGATGTCAGTCCACGAGATGAAGAACATGCCTTGAGGCCCTTGGACCACACCGCCATGGGTGACGCAGACACTCAGCGGCGTGGTCCGCGCTCAAGAACCTGGCTGACCGCCTTGGCGGTCATCGCCGCCCTGGTGTTCACCGGCTTTGCCGCGCTGGGTACCTGGCAAGTCAAGCGCCTGTTCTGGAAGCTTGACCTGATCGAGAAAGTCGACCAGCGTGTGAACGCGCCAGCGGTGGCCGCACCCGGGCCAGCCCAATGGCCGCAGCTCACTGCGGCCAACGACGAGTACCGCCACGTGCGGGTCACCGGCACCTTCTTGCACGAGCACGAAACGTTGGTTCAGGCCGTCACGGCCTTGGGCAGTGGCTTCTGGGTCATGACCCCGCTCAAGTTGGCGGACGGCACCGTGCTGCTGGTCAACCGGGGCTTCGTCCCACCTGAGCGCCGCGCCCGCGCCACCCGCCAGGCCAGAGAAGCCCCTTCAAACACCACCGTCATCGGCTTGCTGCGCATGAGCGAGCCGCCTGGCGCTTTTCTTCGCCACAACGACCCGGCCGCCCAACGCTGGTATTCGCGCGATGTGCAGGCCATCGCCGCTGCGCAGGGCTTGGGCACGGTCGCGCCTTATTTTGTGGATGCACAAGCCACCCCGGCTCAGGAATGGCCGGTGGGCGGGTTGACGGTGATCGCCTTCCAGAACAACCACCTGGTGTACGCGGTCACCTGGTTTGCCCTGGCCTTGATGGTCTTGGGGGCTGCCTGGTATGTCTGGCGCGACGAGCAAAGATTGCGACAACGCCAAACCGATCAAAATGCGGACTAGTTCGACGACGAAAGCACCGATGTCCCGCCAGACCGAACCGCCGGTGATCGACGGAAGCCCTCCACCGGCCGCGGCCAAGGTGCGGGGCGTCAACCATGCCACCGGGCTGAAGAACATGCAGTTGCTGATCCAGCTGCGCTGGATCGCGGTCGTGGGGCAGATTGTCACCATCGCCGTAGCGCATTTCGCCTATGGCATCAAGCTGCCCCTCAACCACATGTTGACGGTGCTGGCCTGCCTGATGGCCTTCAACGTGGCCAGCCAGTTGCATTGGCGAGCCCACCGCGAGGTCACCAATGGCGAGCTGTTTTTCGCGCTGCTGCTCGATGTCAGCATGCTGACCTTTCAGCTTTACCTCAGCGGCGGCGCCACCAACCCTTTTGCCTTTCTCTACCTCCTGCAGCTGACATTGGCCGCCCTGTTGCTGGAGGCCTGGTCCACGTGGACCATCTTCGCCATCACCGCCACCTGCTTTGCCGGCCTGGCTTTGTTCGGCGTGCCCTTGTCATTCCCGCCGGACCAGAACCGGGGACTGTTCAACCCCTACATGCAAGGCATGCTGATCTGCTTTGCGCTCAACGCCGCGCTGCTGGTGATCTTCATCACGCGCATCAGCCTCAACTTGCGCAAACGCGATGCGCGCCTGGCGAACCTGCGGCAACGCGCGGCCGAAGAAGAGCACATCGTGCGCATGGGCCTGTTGGCCTCTGGTGCCGCGCATGAACTGGGCACCCCCTTGGCCACGCTGGCCGTCATCCTGGGCGATTGGGCGCGCCTGCCCTCCTTCACATCCGACCCCGAGCTGCTGCAGGAAGTCGACGAAATGCAAGCCCAGGTTCAGCGCTGCAAGGCCATCGTGAGTGGCATCTTGCTGTCAGCGGGCGAAGCGCGAGGCGAGTCGTCAGAAAAAACCACCGTGTGCACCTTCATGGACGAACTGGTGGACGAGTGGCGCTCAACGCGGCCTGCCAACGCTTTTGTCTACGACAACCGGTTTGGCCAGGATCTGACCATGGTGTCCGACTCGGCCTTGAAGCAGACCATCTGCAATGTGCTGGACAATGCGCTGGAGGCCTCGCCCCACCTGAAGCTGGAAGTCACGCGCGATACCGACACATTGACCGTCACCGTCACGGACAATGGCCCCGGTTTCGGCCCCGCCATGCTGGCCAACTTCGGCAAGCCCTACCAGTCCAGCAAAGGGCGCCCTGGCCGGGGCCTGGGCTTGTTCCTGGCCGTGAATGTGGCCCGCACGCTCGGGGGCAGCCTCACCGCGCGCAACCGGGCCGGGGGTGGCGCAGTCGTGACCCTGAGCCTGCCCTTGTCCGCCATCACTTTTGAGGAAGACGAAGCCCATGGAAGAAGCAGCTGAGCGCGTGCTGCTCATCGTTGAAGACGACGCGGCATTTGCCCGAACGCTCGGCCGTTCGTTCGAACGGCGTGGCTATGAAGTCATGCTCGCGGCCAGCCTGGAAGGGATGACAGAGCTGCTGCAACAGCGCTCGCCAGGCTATGCCGTCGTGGACCTGAAGCTCAACAGCGAAGCCTCCGGCCTGGCCTGCGTGCAGAAGCTCAACGCGCACGATCCTGACATGCTGATCGTGGTCCTGACCGGCTTCGCCAGCATCGCGACGGCGGTCGAGGCCATCAAACTGGGCGCCTGCCACTACCTGGCCAAGCCCTCCAACACGGACGACATTGAAGCCGCCTTCGGCCGCGCCGAGGGCGACACCGAGGTCAGCTTGACCAACCGCTCCACCTCGATCAAGACGCTGGAGTGGGAGCGCATCCACGAGATCCTGGCGGAAACCGGTTTCAACATCTCCGAGACCGCGCGCCGCCTGGGCATGCACCGGCGCACGCTGGCGCGCAAGCTGGGCAAGCAGCAGGTCAAGTAAGGCCGAGAAACACCGTGTTTCATGCGGCTGGCCTGATTGGATAGCATAGGGCTTGCACCAAGGAGGCCCTAGCGCATGCAACGACGTCACTTCATCCAGACCGCCGCAGCCCTTGCCACCGCCGGCATCTCCATGCCGAACCTGATGGCGGCCGAGCGGGCAGGCGCGGTCAGCAAACTCGGCAAACCCCAGGCCTTCAGCTATGCGTGGCTCAAAGGGCAAGCCAGCATGATGGCCGGCCAGGCCTGGCGTCCGCCCGCAGCCCGTGTGCCCGATGAGCTCACCCAACTGGACTGGGACCAGTACCAATCGATCGGCTACCACGATCAACATGCCTTGTGGGCGCAGCAAAAGCGGCGCTTCGAGGTGAAGTTCTTCCACCTGGGACGCGGCTTCACCGCGCCGGTGCACATGCATGAGGTGATCGATGGCCAGGCGCAAGAGCTGGCCTACGACCCCAGCATGTTCGACTACGGCAAAAGCGGCGTGCAGGGCTCTCGCCTGCCCAAAGACCTGGGCTTCGCGGGCTTTCGGGTCAACTTCCACACCGATTGGAAGCGCGACGTGGCGGCCTTCCTGGGCGCCAGCTACTTCCGCGCCGTGGGGGGCGAAGGGCAATACGGCCTGTCCACCCGCGGCCTGGCCATCGACTGCGGCGCCGAGCGCCCTGAAGAATTCCCGGTGTTCACCTCATATTGGCTGGAGCGCCCCGCCCCCAACTCTTCCGTGCTCACGGTTTATGGCCTGCTCGACTCGCCCAGCGTGGCGGGCGCTTACCGCTTCGACATCCATCCTGGCGAGATGATGGTCATGGATGTGGACGCGGCCTTGTATCCCCGCAAGCCGATCGAGCGCCTGGGCATCGCACCTTTGACCAGCATGTTCCAGCATGGCGAGAACGATCACCGCATGGCCAACGATTGGCGCGCCGAGATCCACGACTCCGATGGCTTGGCCATGTGGCGCGGCAACGGTGAATGGATCTGGCGCCCGGTCACGAATCCGGCGGGGCTGCGATTCAGCTCTTACGCAGACGAGAACCCCCGTGGCTTCGGCTTGCTGCAACGCGATCGCCAGTTCGACCATTACCAGGATGACGGGGTGTTCTATGAACGCCGCCCCAGCTTGTGGGTGGAGCCCAAGGCGGGTTGGGGCAAGGGCGCAGTGCAGTTGGTGGAGCTGCCCACCGACGACGAGACCAACGACAACATCGTCGCCTTCTGGAACCCTGAGGCCAAGTTGCAGCCAGGGCAGGAACGCCTGTTCAGCTACCGCCTGCATTGGGGCGCCAAGCCGCCTGCGCAACCACCCGCTGCCCAGGTGGTGGCCACGCGCACCGGCATCGGCGGCGTGGTCGGCCAAAAGCGAAAGTATTTTTCGTGGCGCTTCGTGGTGGACTTTGCCGGGGGCGACCTGCCCATGCTGCGCGAAGGCGCGAAGGTGGAGCCCGTGATCACCGTGTCACGGGGCCAGGTGGAGATCACTTCGGCTCGGCCGCTGAGCTCGATCAACGGCTACCGCGCCATGTTCGACCTGCGCCCCCTTGATGACAGCACGGCCCCGGTGGAATTGCGCCTTTACCTCAGCTACAACGGCCAGCCCATGAGCGAGACCTGGCTGTACCAATGGACGCCACCGCCGGCGGCTCAGCGCCGGCTTTGACGCCTGGTCATGACCCCGGCTACGCACAAGCCCGCCAGCAGCAAGGCATAGGCTTGGGGTTCGGGCACCGCCACGGCCACGTTGGTGAACACGAAGCTCTCATCGTTGTAGTTGTAGTCGGCTCCAGGGAAAGGCAAATCCTCGAAACCGACGTAGATGCCGGAGGGAATGCTGCCGAACACGGGCGACGTCGCGGTATACAGCGCGGAATAGACGTGGTTGTGGGCCGTCTCGCCAACAGCGTCATAGGCGGCATTGAGGCTCGGATCGGAATAGACCTGGGCGCCCAGCGTCAGGTTCTTCATGACCAAGGTCAAGGTGTCACCGGCGTTGACCGACCCGAGATTGAAGCTCTGCCCCACGACCGAAGTGTGGTTGTTCAACCCAAAACCAGCGCTGGTCTGCACGCCATTGACCAGCAAACCCATCTCGTTTTCATAAGATGCCTCGGCGCCGCCCACGAAGTAGGCCATGACGTCACCCGTGGTTGCTGCGGTGAAGGAATAGGTTGCAGTGTTGTAGGTACCGGCGTTGGCATAGGGAATCACGTCGGCGGCGTTTGCTTGGGTGGCCATTGCGGCCACCAGGGCCGCGCCCATCAGGACGGACTTGGTCATGTTCATTGGGGAAGACTCCTTGGGTTGATTTTTAATGACCTATGAAAATAGGACATGGCACTCTAGCCCAAAAATAACGCCAAGGGAATAACGATGGCCGGTGTATTACAACGCCACAGTGCGGCCCACATACAAGATGGGGCCGGTAGGCCGCCCGATGGGCGAGCCGTTTTCCGGCTCCAGGGTGATCTCGAACAACTGTTGAGCGCCCACCCCAGGCAGCCGCGACACAGGCAACTCCAACGGCTGGCCCGCCTTCACCAAACCCAATGAGGTGGGGCCGGCAGCGCCCTGCGGCTTCGTCCAGAACTGCAGCGAACGACCCGCGGGCACCACACCTGCCTGGCCCATGGGCAGCAAGCGCACCGTGCCGCCAGCATGCACCTCAACCACCCAGCCTGCGCTGTGATCCTGGGGGTTTTGCAGCACGGCCAGGTAGCGGGCACCTGGCTCTTGGCCCGGCAGGCCCGCGCCTCGGTTCACCAGCAACACCGCCATCACCAGACAGATGGCGAGCGCCAAACCACTGACACCCTGCCACAAGCCCAAGCGCTGCCACCAAGGGGCGCGGCTCGTGGTGCTTTCAGTGCGGGCAGGCCGGGGCATGGCGGCGGCCATGGCGCCCAGCGTGGCGTCGATGCGTTGCCACAGTTGCGCACGCGGGGCCAAAGGCGCGGCCTGGGCGCTCAAGCTCAACAACTGGTCTTGCCAGGCATAGACCTCGGCCTGCAAAGAAGGGTCTTGCGCCAAAGCGGCTTGGAACGCCGCCTTGTCTTCTTCACTCAAGGTGCCCAACACGTACTCGCCCGTGGTGGCAACCCGACTTTCAGGGTCCTGAAGGTTGATCACGCCATGCACTCCCTCAGGCTGTTCAGGCTGCGGCGAATCCATGACTTCACCGTGCCCAAGGGGGTCTGCAACCGCTCGGCAATCTGCTCATGGGTGTAGCCGTCTACAAAAGCGTGCACCACGCAAGCCCTTCTCGCCTCATCCAGGCGCTGCAGGCAGCGCTCCAGGCTGTCGCTGTCCAGGCCACGCTCGCTGGCCGTGTCTTGCACCGCCTGCTGCTGGTCCGACAACTCGGTCAGGTCGACCGGGTCAAACGCCTGCATGCGGCCCGGATGGCGCACCTCTTTGAGCGCGCGGTGGCGCACCACCGTGTACAGCCAACCTCGCGCCGAACCCAGCTCAGGCCGGTAGGTGGAGGCGTCTTGCCAGATTTGCAGGAAGGCGTCGTGCAACACATCTTCAGCCAGCTCGCGGTCTCGCACGATGCGCAAGGCCACGCCGAGCAGCCAGCGCGCCTCGCGCTCGTACAAGGCCCGCATGGCGAACCGCTCGCCACGCGCGCAAGCGAGCAAGGCGGCTTCATAGTCAAAGGGTGTGGTGTCGGCGGTCAGCATGCATTCAATGTACATGCCACACCGGCACCACTGTTTTTGACCAAACTCAAGCGGCTTTCCAGAAGATGTAGTCGGCCTGGTACTTCACCACTTCTTTGCGGCCCACGGCGGTGCCGTCACACACACTGGCTGGCGCCACACCACCTTGCGTGGCCACGCGCTGCACATAGGTGATGCCGCTCATGGCGCCCGAACCCATGGCCGGGTTGGCTTTCACGAGCTGCGAGGGGATGTTGCCCATGCCTGCGGGCGCCACGGCCACTTGGGTGCCGGTGATCTTGGATCCGTCCAGCGCGGCCCAGGTGGCGGGAGGACCAAAGTAGGTGCCCAGCTTGGCGCCACCGCGGCTCATCAGGTCGGCTTGCGGCCCGACGAACACCCAGGCAAAGGCGCCCGGCGCATCGGCCTTGGCGCGGCATTCGTAGGTGATCTCGCCCACGCCCACGGTTTGCAAGGCAACCTGGTTGCCGGTGGGCACCTTGACGGCGTCTGGCAGGCCATCCTGGCTGAAAGGCTTGTCCATGGCCATGGACGACATGCTGGAGCATGCGGACAGAAAGGCAACACAGGCCAGGGCCAGGGTGGTGGTGGAACGGATGTGCATGCTCATGAGAAAGCTCCTTCACGAATCGTGGGTTTTGATGGGTGTGGCCGAGGCTCACACCAGGTACTGGCCACGAAGGAGGCTTTTGGATGCAGGGGGTTTGGAAATAAATTCAAAGCACTGAAGCAGCACCTTGTGATCACACCGCCAGACGCAAGGCAGCCCTCTTGGTGGTGGAGACCACCAACCTGTGCAGGCGGTCCGCCAATGCTTTTGCACCAAGCGACAACGCAGGCTGGACCTCATCGACGGCCTCGGCCATCGCCAAAGGCAGGCGCTCCGCGACCTCTTTGGCGATCTTTTGAACAAACCTCGGCTGCATGCCCAACTGCTCGGCCAAAGCCGGGATGTGGTCTCGTGTCATCGCCCCAGGTTGCGTCTCTCCGCCTATGGCGAAAGCGAAATCCTGGGAAAGGCCTGGATAAAGCCGGGTACACATCAGGTCATAAAACGGTGTCAGCCTCACGCCTTGGCCCGGCAATCGGTAGATGGACAGGTTCTTGGCATGGCTGTCATTGTTGCCAACGTAGAGGTTGAAAAAGATCCAGGCGACCAGGTTGCGCAGATCAACCGCTGGCTGCGTGCTGTACTGGCGGATCAACTCGGTGCACCGTGCAATGCCCGGGCCCCCTTCCTTCTCATACTTCCTCTCGGACACGGTGCCCGCGAGTTGGCACAGGTCGTACTGGATCAGTCGGCCAAGTGACCCATCAGGCTGTGCAACCCTGTCAAAGCGGCGAACAACGCACGATTGGGTCAGCGGCTCGTAGAAAACCTCAGCGGTGGGTAAACCACATTTGGCGGCAGCCCGCATGATGATGGTCTCGTTCGCCGCAGAGTGCCAAACCTTGGCCAGGCGTTTGATGTCGGGCTTCAGGATGTGCGTTGAAGGCGATGTGCCCAGGGGCAAGCGCGGCACCTCGTCTTCAAAGATGGCCAGGCTGGTCTTGTCTTGCGCCCCTGCCAGAGAAATGCGCGCATGCCCCCTCTTGAGGTCGATCGCCGATGCTGACTTTTTGCCCAGGAGGGCGGCCATGGCTTCCCAGGTGGTGGCCTCATAGCTCGCGGGCTGAGGCGTTTGCCCCCCCGGCAAGATGACAAATCCCCCCGTTGTATCGCCCGCCACTTCCAACAGCATCGAGAACAAGGTTGATGCTTTCTTTTGCTCGGCAATGTAGTGGCGCAACTCGCCTTCGGGCAACAGGTTTTCAAAGAATGCCTGCACCGCCGGAGAGGCATGCCTGCCTGCCTGCAGCGCAATGGCTGCCACGGGAACCGCTTGGCTGCGTGCCAACCATGAAGCCGAGTACTCGAATGCCAGCGGAGATGCATCTTGGACCGAGCCCACGAGCTCGTTACCCGCGTAGACATCGAGGAAATCAGGCCGGGCCATCACAGGCCCTTGGCCGTTTTGGGCCTCACCACAACTTCCAGCCCCAGCAGGTCCAGCACATCGAGTACCTTCTGAAGTTGCAGAGTGGGCTTGCCACTTTCGAGTTCAACGATGAAGCGATTGCCCGTGTTGCCCATGCCCGCGATGTCCAGCTGCGTGAGCGCTTGGCGCTTGCGCTGGTCGCGGACAAATGTGCCCAGCTCTTTGGAAGAGCGGATCACCAAGTCAGAACTTGAATGATTACCTAACGGTAATTTTTCATCATTCAAACCCATCATTGGCCCCAGAAGTTACCTTGAGGTAATTTTCCCTGCATAGACGACTTTGGTCAATGGAAAATTACTGAACGGTAACCTGAATGGTAGGCCGTGTTGGACTTGAACCAACGACCAAAGGATTATGAGTCCTCTGCTCTAACCAACTGAGCTAACGGCCCCCGGCCTTGAAACGCAAGGGAGCGGCGATTGTAAGGGCACGCCGCTTGCCACCTTCCCTTCAGGAACCCCACCCCTTTTGAAGGAGACGATCATGGCCCAAAGCAGCATCCTAGGCACCGAACAAGCCCCTCGCCATGCCATCGGCCGCGACGCCGACGTGCTGGGCCCCAGCGACAGCTCTGACAGCGGCTCTGACATCCAGGGCGAACTGCACCTGGAGACCGACGACTTCGAGACCCTGTCGGCCGCGATTTCCGGCGCGGGCAACACCGACCTGCAATCCGACTCGGACGCCGGCGGCACCGGCGAGCGCGGCTCGGCCGTGCCCGAACACATCCATGAAGGCGCCGACATCGCGCCAGACCGGGTGATCCTGTCGGGCGAAGAAGCACTGGAGACCGATCCAGAGCTGGTATCGATCGACGACCCCGAGGCCGTGGACCTGGACAACCTGGTCGCCGACGAAGAGTATTCCGAGGAAGACGAGACCGACGAGGAAGGCGACGCCCTCGCCGACCCGGCGCTCGCTACTTCTGGCTCAGCGCGTTAGACACCATCCGCGAGGTGATGTCCACGATCTCGATCATGCGGTCGTAGGCCATGCGCGTGGGCCCGATCACGCCCAGGGTGCCCACGATCTGGCCGTTGATCTCGTACGGGGCCGAGACCACCGACAGCTCCTCGAAAGGCACCACCATGCTCTCGCCGCCAATGTAGATGCGCACGCCCTCGGCCCGGCTGGAGCCTTCCAGCAGGCGCATCAATTGTGTCTTCTGCTCGAACAGGTCAAACAGGCGCCGCAGCGATCCCAGGTCGTTCGAAAAATCCTGCACCGTCAGCAGATTGCGCTCGCCCGACACCACCAGTTGGTCGGTGCTTTCTTCCAGGGCATCGCTGCCGGCCTGCACGGCGGCCTGCATCAGGCTGGCAATGTCGCCGCGCAATTGGTCGACCTCCGACTTCAGGCGGTTGCGCATTTCCTCGATCGACAGGCCGGAGTAATGCGTGTTGAGGATGTTGCTGGCCTCGACCAATTCAGACTGGGTGTAATCCTGGGCCGTGAACAGCACGCGGTTTTGCACGTCGCCGTCGGGGGCCACCAGGATGACCAGCACGCGCTTGTCGCCCAGGCGCAAAAATTCAATGTGCCGGAAAACCGAGGCCTTGCGCGGCGAGGTGACCACGCCCACGAACTGGGAGAGGCTGGACAGCATCTGCGCCGCGTTGGCGATCACGCGCTGGGGCTGGTCGGGCTGCAGTTGCTCGCGCTGGTGCTCGGCGTTGAACTCGTAAGGACGCGCCGTGAGCATCGTGTCCACGAACAGGCGGTAACCCCGCGCCGTGGGCACGCGCCCGGCCGAGGTGTGCGGGCTGACGATCAGGCCCAACTCTTCCAGGTCGGCCATCACATTGCGGATGGTGGCAGCGGACAAGTCCAGCCCGGCCGCCCGCGACAAGGTGCGCGAGCCCACGGGCTGCCCGTCGGCGATGTAGCGCTCGACCAGGGCTTTCAACAGTATCTTGGCACGGTCATCCAGCATGGTTTTGATTCTAGGCGCTGGCGGGCACAAGCCGTCACAAATCCTGGCCTGGGGGGCAAAACCACCCCTCGTTCAGGGCGGTGCCATGTGGTGTAATTCCGGTCATGCCCAGCCCTCAGCCTTGCCGTTTTCGCCACGCCGCCCTGGTCGGTAAATACCAGGCCCGCGGCATCCGCACGGTGTTGGAAGATGTGGCCGCCATCCTGGTCCGAGCGGGGCTTGAAGTTTCGCTGGAGATGGAAACCGCGCTCAACACCGGCATCACCGACTACGGTTCGCTCAGCCTCAAACAGATCGGCAAAACCTGCGACGTGGCCGTGGTGGTGGGTGGCGATGGCACCATGCTGGCGATCGCCCGCGAGCTGTCGCGCTTTGACATCCCCCTGATCGGCATCAACCAAGGGCGCCTGGGCTTCATCACCGACATCCAGCACAAGGACATGGACACCGCCCTGCCTCAGATCCTGACCGGGCACTATGAAGAAGAACACCGCGCCATGCTGGAGGGCGCTGTGCTGCGCCCCAACCGCGATGGCGGGTTGGAAACCATCTACGAAGGTTTCGCCATCAATGAAGTGGTGGTCAGCCGTGGCGCCACCGCGAGCATGGTCGAGCTGCGCGCCGAGGTCGATGGTCAGTTCGTGGCCAACTACCGCGCCGACGGCCTGATCGTGGCCTCGCCCACCGGCTCGTCCGCATACGCCTTGTCCGCAGGTGGCCCCTTGCTGCACCCGGCCCTGGGAGGTTGGGTGATGGTGCCGATCGCCTCGCACACCTTGTCGAACCGGCCCATCGTGATCCCCGACACTGGCGTGATTACCATCGAGATCGTGGCGGCCAAGGACGCCAGCATGAACTTCGACATGCAAAGCCTGGCCAGCCTGCTGCACGGCGACCGCATCACCGTGCGCCGCTCGGCCCACCGGGTGCGCTTTTTGCACCCCAAGGGCTGGAACTATTACGCCACCCTGCGCCGCAAACTGCGCTGGAACGAAGGAGTTGCCTGATGTTGCGCCGCCTGACCCTGCGCGATTTCGTGATCGTCACGGCCCTGGAAGTTGACCTGCGCACAGGCTTCACGGCGCTCACCGGCGAAACCGGCGCGGGCAAGTCCATCCTGATTGACGCCCTGCAACTGGCTTTGGGCAGCCGGGGTGACGCGGGCGTGGTGCGCGAAGGCGCCGTCCGAGCCGACATCACTGCCGAGTTCGAACCGCACGCTGCGCTGGCCGAACGCCTGGCACCCTGGCTGCACGATGCAGGTTTTGATTCTGCCGAACCAGGCGCGGCTTTGCTGCTGCGCCGCGTGGTCGATGCCCAGGGCAAAAGCCGGGCGTGGATCAATGGCAGCCCGGCCACTGTCACGCAATTGCGCGAGCTGGGCGAGAACCTGGTCGACATCCATGGCCAGCATGCCTGGCAAAGCCTGACCCGCGCCGACTCCGTTCGCGCCTTGGTCGACACGCAAGCCGGGGTGGACACCGCCGCCTTGCAACAGTCGTGGGCAGCACGCCGTGAAGCGCAACGCCGCCTGGACGACGCCAAGAGCCGGCAAGCCGACCTGGACCGCGAACGCGAGCGCCTGCAATGGCAGATCGCCGAGCTTGACAAGCTCAAGCCGCAAGCCGGAGAGTGGGACGAGCTCAACACCGAGCACCAGCGCCTGGGCCACGGCCAGGCCATCCTGGACGCCGCCCAGGTGGCTTTGAGCGCCATCTCCGAGGACGACACCAACGCCGGCTCGCTGACCTCGCGCGCCATCGACGCGCTCGACAGCGTGGCCCAGGTCGATCCGAATCTGGCCAGCGCCCTGGAGGTGCTGCGCAGCGCCCAGGCCCAACTGGAAGACGCCGCTCACAGCCTCAACGGCGCCCTGCGCCACACCGAGCTTGACCCGGGTCGCCTGGGCGAATTGGACAGCCGCATCGCCAGCTGGATGAGCCTGGCGCGCCGCTTCCGCCGCCTGCCGCAAGACCTGCCCGAATTGCTGCAAAACTGGCGCGACGAGCTGGCCGCCCTGGATGCCGCCGCCGACCTCGAAACCCTGGATCGCCAAGCCGCCGAGGCCCACCAAGCCTGGCGGGCCGTGGCCAAGACCGTGTCCCAGCAACGTGCCAAGGCCGCGCCCGCGCTGGCCCAAGCCGTCACCGCCGCCATGCAGGACCTGGGCATGTCGGGCGGCCGCTTTGAAGTGGCCTTGCCCAAGCAGGACGAGCCCCAAGCCTTTGGCCTGGAGTCGGTCGAATTTCTGGTGGCCGGCCATGCGGGCAGCACGCCCCGCCCTTTGGGCAAGGTCGCCTCGGGTGGCGAGTTGTCGCGCCTGGCCCTGGCCATTGCCGTGACCACCTCGCAACGCGCCGACGATGGCTCGCAATCGGGCACGCTGATCTTCGACGAAATCGATTCGGGCGTGGGCGGTGCCGTGGCCGACACGGTGGGCCAACTCATGCAACGCCTGGGTGGTAGCCAGCAGGTCCTGGCCGTGACCCACCTGGCGCAGGTCGCGGCCTGCGCGCACCAGCACCTGGTCGTCTCCAAGGCCTTGAGCCAAGGCACCACCACCAGCGACATCCGCGAAGTGACGGGCGAAGACCGCGTGCGTGAAGTGGCCCGCATGCTGGGCGGCACTGTCACCGACACCAGCCGCGCCCATGCCCAGGTCATGGTGGACACCGCCCACGCCACGCCTGAACAGGCCGGCGCCAGCAAGCGCCGGCGCAAGGAAGCCGCATGAGCCTGGACGTCGTCTTCCTGACCGGCATCTCGGGCTCGGGCAAGTCCGTGGCCATCAATGCCTTGGAAGACGCCGGCTACTTTTGCGTGGACAACCTGCCGCCCGAGTTGCTGCGCGGCCTGATCACCCTGGAGTTGGCCCGCCCCGAGCCCCAGCGCCGCCGCGTGGCCGTGGCCGTGGACGTGCGCAGCGCGCAGTCCTTACCCAGCTTGATGCCCATCCTGGCCGAGTTGAAGGCCGAAGGCGTGCGCGTGAAGTCGGTGTTTCTGGATGCCAGCACCGATGCCCTGGTGCGGCGCTTTTCCGAGACACGCCGACCCCACCCTTTGCTGCAGGCCAATCAGCCCACGCGCCCCTTTGTCGGCATCCCGCCCATGCCCGACCAGATGGACGAACAACTGGCCTACCAGGACCAGGCGCTGATCGACACCATCAACCTTGAGCGCGAGCTGCTGGAGCCTCTGCGCGAGGTGTCCGCCGTGATCGACACCTCACTGCTGCGGCCCGCGCAATTGCGCACCTGGGTGCGCAATGTGGTGCAGGCCGAGCCTTCTCGCCTGACCCTGGTGTTCGAGTCCTTCGCCTATAAACAGGGCGTGCCCATGGACGCTGACTTCGTGTTCGACGTGCGCATGCTGCCCAACCCGTATTACCTGAAAGAGCTGCGCCCCTTGACGGGCCGTGACCAACCGGTGATCGACTACCTGCGCCAGCAGCCCGAGGCGGCCGAAATGATCGACCAGATCGAGACCTTCCTGCTGCGCTGGCTGCCCACGCTGGAAGGCGATCAGCGCAGCTACGTGACGGTGGCCCTGGGCTGCACTGGCGGGCAACACCGCTCGGTGTATTGCGTTGAGCAATTGGTCGAGCGCTTCGTGAAGCGGGGCGTGGCCCTCGCACGCCACCGCGAACAGGACGCGCGCGGATAGCAACGCATCCTGCTGCTGACCGGCATCAGCCGCCCATCGCTTCGCGCAGTGCCTTGCGCAGGCTT
The DNA here is from genome assembly GCF_918741295.1 of Aquabacterium sp. CECT 9606. Classification (GTDB taxonomy): domain Bacteria; phylum Pseudomonadota; class Gammaproteobacteria; order Burkholderiales; family Burkholderiaceae_C; genus Aquabacterium. The sequence continues at coordinate 979,211 of NZ_CAKKNB010000001.1, read as the reverse complement.
TCGCCCAACTCCGGTTTGCCCGCGAAGGGATCGGTCGGGTTGCGCGCCTGCACCACGTCTTCCAGACGCGTCTGCACCATGCCCAGCGCCTGCGGGTGGCTGTAGACATAGAACTGGTTCTGCTCCACCGCGTTGAACACCAGCTGCGCCACATCGGTGGCCGACACGCGGCCCGACGTGACCGCCTTGGTGCTCATGGCCTGCGCGATCATCTGGCTGGGCGTGGGCTTGCCGCCGCTGCGCAACTCGGCCGGGCGGTTGCGGTGTGACTGGTGGATGCCGGTGGGCACGAAGTACGGGCACAGCACCGAAGCGTGCACCTGGTCGGTGACCAAGGCCAGGTCCTGGTACAAAGTCTCGGTCAGGCTGACCACCGCGTGCTTGCTGACGTTGTAGGCGCCCATGTTGGGCGAGTTCAGCAAACCCGCCATCGAGGCCACGTTCACGATGTGCCCCTGCCAGGCCCGGTCCTTGCGGGCCGCCTCCAGCATCAAGGGCGTGAACACGCGCACGCCATGGATCACACCCCAGAGGTTCACCCCCAGCACCCACTCCCAGTCGCTGGTCGTGTGCTCCCAGATCAGGCCGCCGTGGGCCACACCGGCGTTGTTGATGACCAGATGGGGCACGCCGAAGTTCTCCAGGCAGATCGTGCCCAGGGCTTCAACGTCGGCCGCGCGCGAGACGTCTCCACGCAGGGCAACCACCTTGGCACCCAGGCCCGTCAACTCGGCCTTGGCAGCGTCCAACGCATCTTGCTGCACATCGGCGATGACCAGGTTCAGCCCTTTGCTGGCGCCGAGCCGGGCCAGCTCCAGGCCAAAGCCACTGCCGGCGCCGGTGATGACCGCGGTTTGCCCGGCTTTCAGATTCATGATCGACATGGTGTTGTGTCCTTCACTCACAGTGTTCAAACCAGCTTGACCAGCTGCTTGCCAAAGTTCTTGCCCTTGAGCAAGCCCAGGAAGGCCTCGGGGGCGCTGGCAATGCCCTGCGCGACAGACTCGCGGAACTTCATCTTGCCGGTGGCCACCATGGCGCCCAACTCCTTCATGGCATCGGGCCACACCTCGGGGTGCTCACTCACGATGAAGCCTTCGACTTTCAGCCGCGACACCAGGATCATCGCAGGGTTGGCCAGGGGCATGGGCTGGCCGTCGTAGCCGGCGATCATCCCGCACATGGCGATGCGGCCAAAGGCGTTCATGCGGGCCATCACGGCATCCAGGATGGCGCCACCCACGTTCTCGAAGTAGCCATCGATGCCATCGGGCGTGGCCTCTTTCAAGGCCTTGTACAGGCTGCGCGAATCGGGGTGCGCCTTGTAGTCGATGCAGGCATCGAAGCCCAGCTCATCGACCACGTATCGGCACTTGTCGGCCCCGCCGGCAAAGCCCACCACACGGCAACCGCGCGCCTTGGCCAATTGCCCCACGACACTGCCCACCGCGCCGCTGGCCGCACTGACCGCCACGGTCTCGCCCGCCTTGGGGTTGATGATCTTCACCAGGCCATACCAGCCAGTGACGCCCGGCATGCCCACCGAGCCCAGGTAGGCCGACAGCGGGATGTGGGTGGTGTCCACCTTGTGGATGGCGCCGCGCACATTGGCATCGACCACCGCGTACTCTTGCCAGCCGCCCATGCCCAGCACCTGGTCGCCCACGGCGAACTTGGGGTGCTTGCTGGCAATCACTTCGCCCACCGTCCCGCCAATCATCACCGTGTTCAAGGGTTGGGGTTCGGCGTAGCTCTTGCTCTCATTCATGCGGCCACGCATGTACGGGTCGAGCGAAAGATAGTGGTGCTTGACAACCAACTGGCCGTCGCTCAGCTCGGCCTGCGAAGGCACCGGGGTTTCGACCAGTTTGAAGTTGTCGGCGGTGGCTTCGCCTTGTGGACGAGAGGCCAACAGAATCTGACGGTTGAGGGTGCTCATGATGGTTGTGTCTCCTCGGGTTCAGGCTGGGCGCACCTGCCGACCCGACACGGGCAAGGCACGCAAGAATTTGAAAGTGGCCGTGGCATGGGCGCACAACTCACCGGCCTCGTTGAGAACGCGGCCTTCGCAAAACGACATCTTGGCCGTGGCGTGCAATACCGAGCCTTGGGCCCGCAAGGTGCCCAAGCCAGGCCGCATGAAGCTGGTCTTCATCTCCAGCGTGACCAGGCCTGGGCCACCATTGGGCAGGTGCAGGTTCAAGCTGCGCGCGGCGTGGGCCATGGCCACGTCCAGCAAGGTCATCAGCACCCCACCGTGGGCCACGCCAAACGAATTGGTGTGCACGTCATCTTTCAACACCAGCGTCAGTTCTGACTGCCCACTGTCGTAGCGCTGCATCTTGCAACCCAGGTGCTCGACAAAGGGGATGTGCGCCGCGAAGGGGATGCTCATGGCCACGTTTGAAAGCGCAGGGAGCGGTCAGCCGCCAATCAGGGCGCTGACACCGCCATCGACGGGCAAGGTCTGCCCGGTGATGTGCTTGCCCGCGTCGCTGGCAAACAGCAGCGTGGCACCTTTCAGATCCTCGTCGTCACCAATGCGCATCAGCGGTGCGCCCTTGGCGATGTTTTCCTCGCCCGCCATGCTCAGCAGGCCAGCCGTCATCTTGCTGGGGAAAAAGCCCGGCGCGATGGCATTGACGTTGATGCCCAGGTGGCCCCACTCGCAAGCCAGCGCGCGCGTGAAGTTCACCACCGCACCCTTGCTGGTGTTGTACGCGATGGTCTGCATGAAAGGCGGGTTGCCGCCCAGGCCCGCGATGGACGCCACATTGATGATGCGGCCGCTCTTGCGCGGGATCATGCTGCGTTTGCCGATGGCCTGCGACAGCAGAAAGTAGCCCCGCACGTTCAGGTTCATGACCTTGTCCCACGCTTCCAGCGGATGCTCTTGCGCGGGGGCGCCCCAGGAGGCTCCGGCGTTGTTGATCAGGATGTCAACATGGCCGAGCTGGGCCAGGGCTTCATCGGCCAGGCGGTTGATGTCCTCGGGCTTGCCGGCATCGGCCGCGATGAAGCTGGCCTCGATGCCCGCGGCCTTCAAGGCCGCGACGGCTTCTTCAAGGTCAGCCGCCTTGCGCGAGCTGACCAGCACCTTGGCGCCGGCTTCGCCCAAGGCGTGCGCCATCTGCAGGCCCAGGCCACGCGAGCCGCCGGTGATGAGCGCGGTGCGGCCAGTCAGGTCAAAGAGTTGCTGAACTTTGCGAGGGGTGGTCATGGAGATTCCTTCCTGTGATGAAGCGCTCAGCAGAAATAGTCGAGCACGTGGCGCGTGGCCGCCATCTCGCGGATCTGGGCGACAACGCCCTGGTGGTGCGGATGGGGCTGGTAGGCGGCCAAGGCCGCGGCGTCTTCAAAGGTCGAGATCAACACCACGTCGGCGTTGGCCTCCAGCCCTTCGGTCTTGATGCCCACGTCGAACTCATGCATGCCAGGCACCAGGCCTTTGCAGCTGTCGAGCAAGGCCTTGACCTTGGGGGCGTCTTCGGGGCGCTTGAGCGTGAAGATCACAATGTGTCGAATCATCTTGGTCATCCTTGAATGAGGTGGATGCTTGTCAGAACCAGTCGGGCTGGGCTTGCGCACAGGTCATGTCACGGCGCGCGACCACGCCCAACCAGGCGTCGATCTTGGGCAGCTCGAAACTGAAGAAGTAGTCACAGGCGGCCAGCTTGCCACGCAGGAAGCCTTCGCCCAGCGGGCTTTGAGTGGCCAAAGCGGCCTTGGCGGCGATGGCCAGCTCCAGCCAGATCCACGCCAGCACCGTGTGGCCGAAGCCTTGCAGGTAGGGCGTTGCGTTGGCCAGGGCTTCTTCCGGCACGCCGGTGGACCACGCGGCCTTGGTGGTGGCGCCTACCTTTTGCAGCGCCTGCGCCAGCGCATTGCTGTGCTCCGCCAAGCCATCGATCTGGCCCGCCTTCTGGATGGTCTGGCTGATGCGCTCGGCCAGCACGCTCAAGGCCTTGCCGCCATTCATCACCACCTTGCGGCCCAGCAGGTCCAGGCCCTGGATGCCGTGGGTGCCTTCGTGGATCATGTTCAGGCGGTTGTCTCGCCAATACTGTTCGACCGGGAAATCGCGCGTGTAGCCATAACCGCCCAGGATCTGGATGGCCAGGCTGTTGGCCTCTTGCGCCCATTCGCTGGGCCAGCTCTTGGCGATGGGCGTCAGCAGTTCCAACAGCAGGCCAGCGTGCTCAGCTTCTGCGGGCGTGCCGGTGTATTCCTCATCGACCAATCGTGCGCAGAACAGACCCAGGGCCAGGCCACCTTCGGCGATGGCCTTCTGCTGCAACAGCATGCGCTTCACATCGGTGTGTTCGATGATCGAAATCTGCGGCGCAGTGTGGTCCTTGCCGCCCGCGCCCATGCGCCGGCCTTGCGGACGTTGCAGGGCATATTCCAGCGAGGCCTCGTAGCCTGCGTAGCCCAGCATGGTCGCGCCCAGGCCCACGCTGATGCGCGCCTCGTTCATCAAGGTGAACATGCACTTGAGGCCTTCGCCCTGCTTGCCGATCAGATAACCCACCGCGCCCGACTGGCCGTTCACGGGGAACTTTCCCTCGCCAAAATTCAGCAAGGTGTTGACCGTGCCGCGGTAGCCCAGCTTGTGGTTCAGGCCTGCCAGCGCCACGTCATTGCGCTGATCGGTGATGGTGCCATCTTGCTTGACCAGCTTGCGCGGCACGATGAACAGCGAGATGCCCTTCACGCCCGGAATGGTCTTGCCATCTTCACCCGGGATCTTGGCCAGCACCAGGTGCACGATGTTCTCGCCCATCTCGTGCTCGCCGCCCGAGATCCACATTTTGTTGCCCGTGAGTCGATAACGCGGACCCAGCGCATCCTGCGCCCAGTCGATGCCGCTGCCATCGCCCTTCACATCGGGCACGGCCTTGGTCAGGATGTCCGACAGGCTGGAGCCGGCTTGCGGCTCGCTCAAACACATGGTGCCGAAGGTGCGGCCTTCGAAGCCTCCCTTGGCGAACACGTCGATCTGCAAAGGCGTGCCGTGCGCCAGGATGGTGTTGGCATTGCCGCGCGTGAGCATGGGGTAGGCCGCGAGCGAGACGCTGGCCTTGTAGAAAAAACTCATTGAGGCGATCTCAACCACGGTGGGCAACTGCATGCCGCCGATCTCGACATCCTTGCTCGCGCCCATCAGGCCCGCGTCGTTGAAGGCCTGCAGGGCGATCGGCGTTTCCTTGGGCAGGTGCACCTTGATGCCGTCGAACTCGGGCTCCTGCACATCGGTCAGGCGGTTGTGTGGGGCGAACTGCTCATTGGCGAGCTTCTCGCTCAGGTCCAGCACCGCGCCGAAGGTCTCGCGGTTGTGATCGGTGTGGCGCTCGCGCTGGGTCAGGTCTTCGGCGTGAAGCCAGTCATGCAGCAGGAAGTCGATGGTGGCGCGGTGGGTCATGTGAGTCTCTTGAATGCGTGGTCTGGCTTAGATCAGCGGCCTTGGAACACCGCATCGCGGCGTTCGATGAAGGACCGGATGCCTTCGGCAGCGTCTTCGCTTTGCATCACCGGCAGCAGGTCTTTGAACAAATGCTTGGCGGCTTCCGCCTCGCCTTCTTTCCAGGCCAGGCGCGTGGACTTGAGCACGTTCTGCACACCCAGCGGCGCGGCCTTGGCGATCTGCTCGGCAATCTCGCGGGCCTTGGCCAGCTGCTGGCCCGCTGGCACCACTTCCTGCACCAGGCCCAAGCGGTGCGACTCGGGCGCGTACCAATAATCGCCCGTCAGCAGATAGCGCTGCGCATTAGCCCATCCCATCTGCTGCGGCAGGCGCAAGGTCGCGCCACCACACGGGAAGATGCCGCGCTTGACTTCCAGCATCGCAAAGCGCGTGTCCTCGGCCGCCACGCGCACCTCGGTGTTGAGCATGATCTCGACGCCCCAGGTGAAGCAGTTGCCCTGCACCGCCATCACCACCGGTTTGCTGTGGCGCGGGCCTTGCAGCCCGAAGGGGTCGATCTCGCCTTCGCCAATCTCGAAGCCTTTGCCGTTGCCGAAGATGGGCGCGAACTTGTCCAGCTCGACGCCTGAGGTGAAGTGCTTGCCCTCGGCATGCAGCAGCGCCACGCGCAGGTCCGGGTTGCGGCTCAGTTCGCCATAGGCTTTGGCAATGTCGCTGTACATCTCGGGCGACAGCGCGTTGTGCTTCTCCGGGCGGTTGATGCGGATCTCCAGAACCTGCCCGTTCTGCGTGGTTTCAATGAATGAAGACATGCTGACCTCGGATTAAAAAATCAACAGACGGCCGAAAAAAAAGGGCCACAGCTTCAACAGTGCTGCAGACCCCTTTTGATTCAGTCAACCGTCTTGGTCGCCAGGCTTGTGGATCAAGCCTGGCCGGTGAAGTTCTTGCCCTCGGCCGCCAGCTTGGCCAGCAGCGGTGCGGGCTCCCAGAAGGCCGCGTCGTCATGCGGGTTCTGCTGGAAGGCCTTCATCTTTTCAATCACTGCGGGCAGACCGATCATGTCGGCGTACAGCATCGGGCCACCACGGTAAATGGGGAAGCCATAACCGGTCAGGTAGACCATGTCCAGGTCGGAGGCGCGGTTGGCGATGCCCTCTTCCAGGATCTTGGCGCCTTCGTTGGTCAAGGACAGCACCAGGCGGCTGACGATCTCTTCATCACTGATCTCGCGAGGGGTGATGCCGTTGTCCTGGCGGAACTTGTCGAGGATGGCCAGCACTTCGGTCGAAGGCACAGGCTCACGCTTGCCGACTTCGTAGTCGTACCAGCCCTTGCCGGCCTTCTGGCCAAAGCGGCCCACTTCGCAAATCAGGTCGGCCACCTTGCTGTAGCGCATGTTGGGCTTCTCCACGTAGCGGCGCTTGCGGATGGCCCAGCCGATGTCGTTGCCGGCCAGGTCGCCCACGCGGAAGGGGCCCATGGCCATGCCGAACTTCTCGGCGGCCTTGTCGACCTGCTCGGGCGTGGCGCCCTCTTCGATCAGGAAGCCGGCCTGGCGGGTGTATTGCTCGAACATGCGGTTGCCGATGAAGCCATCGCACACGCCCGACACCACGGCCACCTTCTTGATCTTCTTGGCCACGGCCATCACGGTGGCCATCACGTCCTTGGCGGTGTGCTTGCTGCGCACCACTTCCAGCAGACGCATCACATTGGCCGGGCTGAAGAAATGCAGGCCCACAACGTCGCTCGGGCGCTTGGTCACTTCAGCGATCTTGTCCACGTCCAGCGTGGAAGTGTTGGAGGCCAGGATCGCGCCCGGCTTCATCACCTCGTCCAGCTTGGCAAAGACTTGCGATTTCACGCCCAAATCTTCGAACACGGCTTCGATCACCATGTCGGCCTGGGCGATGTCGTCGTAGCTCAGGGTGGTGCTGAGCAGGGCCATGCGCTGCTCATACTTGGCTTGTGCCAGCTTGCCCTTGGACACCTGCGCTTCATAGTTCTTGCGGATGATGCCCAGGCCGCGGTCAATGGCCTCCTGCTTCATCTCCAGCATGACGACGGGCACACCCGCGTTCAGGAAGCACATGGCGATGCCACCACCCATCGTGCCAGCGCCGATCACGGCCACCTGCTTGATGTCACGCAAAGGGGTGTCGGCAGGCACGTCGGGGATCTTGCTGGCGGCGCGCTCGCCGAAGAAGGCGTGGCGCAGAGCGCGGGCTTGGTCGCTGTTCAACAGCCTTTCAAAAACGTCGCGCTCGAACTTGATGCCAGCATCCAGATCGGTCAGGCTGACTGAAGCCTCAACGCAATCCACGCAACGTTGCGGCGCTTCCAGATTGCGGCGCGTCTTGGCCAGGGCGGCACGCGTCTTGGTGAACAGTTCGGGATCTGCAGGGGCGGACACCTTGTGGTCACGCACCGAAGGCAGCGGACGCGCGGCGGCGATCTGCTTGGCGAAGATCTTGGCACCGGCCAGCAGGTCGCCATCGACCAGCTGGCTGAACAGTTTCTGGCCTGGGGCCAGGATGAGCTTCTCGCTGAGCACCGACACACCAGTGGTGATCATTTCAAGCGCAGCTTCCACACCCAGCACGCGCGGCAGTCGCTGCGTGCCGCCGGCGCCTGGCACCAGGCCGATGTTCACCTCGGGCAAGGCCACCTGCGTGCCGGAAGCCGCCACACGGTAGTGGCAACCCAGCGCCAACTCCAGCCCACCACCCATGACCACGCCATGGATGGCGGCCACGACGGGCTTGGTCGATTGCTCGACCGCGGCAATGGTGACGTGGAGATCAGGCGCGGCTGAAGCCGCGGGCGATCCGAACTCACGGATGTCGGCACCACCGCAAAAGACTTTGCCCGAACCAGTGATGACCACCGCTTGCACGGAGGCATCGGCCTGAGCCTTGTTGATGCCATCGACGATGCCGGCGCGCGTGCTCTGGCCCAGGCCATTGACGGGTGGGTTTTCCAGCGTGATGACGGCGATGCCGTCGGCGACTTGGTAGGAGGTGCTCATGCCAATCTCACTCGTGTGGGGAATCTGAAAAGAACCATTGTAAGAATAGCTGCATTAACCCTTGCAGCAACACTGCAACGATCCCCAGAAGATCAGGGTAAACACTTAAACCCTCACACTTCCAACCACTCGCGGCGAACATTGCTGTCGGCCTTCAGCTCTTCAGGCGTGCCCTGAAAAACCACCTCGCCATGGCCCATCACGTAACAGCGCTGAGAAATGTCCAGTGCAATCGTGAGCTTCTGCTCCACCAGCAACACGGCCAAGCCGCGCCGCTTGAGCTCCTTCAAATACTCACCGACCAGCTCCACGATCTTGGGCGCCAGGCCTTCGGTCGGCTCGTCGATCATGATCAGATCAGGATCGCCCATCAAGGTGCGGCACAGTGTCAGCATCTGCTGCTCACCGCCCGACAAGACGCCGGCCTCGGTGTGCTGGCGCTCTTTCAGGCGCGGGAACATCTGGTACATGTCGTCCAGCGACCAGCGCCCGTTTTTCTTGCCACCGCGGCCAGGCTGCTGGCCCAGCAGCAGGTTCTGCTCCACCGTCAATTTCGGGAACACATCGCGGCTTTCGGGCACATAACCCAGCCCGCGCCGGGCGATGTCGTAGGTCTTGTGGCCGAGGATGTCGGTGCCATTCCAGGACACCTTGCCCTCGCCCTGCACCAAGCCCATCACGGCCTTGATGGTGGTTGAGCGGCCCGAACCATTGCGGCCCAGCAGGGCCACGATTTCACCAGAGTTCACCTCCAGGTCAACGCCATGGAGGATGTGGCTTTTGCCGTAGAACGCGTGCAGCTTCTGAATGGACAGCATGGTCAGACTCCGGCCTCAAGGGTTTGCTGGTCGGCCAGGGCCGAGCCCAGGTAGGCCTCGCGCACCCGCTCGTTGCCGCGGACTTTTTCGGGCGTGTCAAAGGCGATCACCTCGCCATACACCAGCACCGCGATGCGGTCAGCCAAGCCGAACACCACGCCCATGTCGTGCTCCACCGTCAGCAGCGTCTTGCCCACCGTCACCTCGCGGATCAGGTTCACGAAATTGGCGGTCTCGGACTTGCTCATGCCCGCCGTGGGTTCGTCCAGCAAGATGACCCTGCCGCCGCCCGCGATCGTCACGCCGATCTCCAACGCGCGCTGTTCGGCATAGGTCAGGGACGACACCATGACATGGCGTTTTCGCTGCAGGCGGATCATGCCCAGCACCTCTTCGGCACGCGCATTCGCCGCGTCCAGCTTGGACAAAAAGCGCCAGAAGGCATAGCCCTCGCCCATGGACCACAACACAGCGCATCGGATGTTCTCGAACACACTGAGGCGCGGGAACAGGTTGGACACCTGGAAACTGCGGGCCAGACCACGGCGGTTGACGTCGTAAGGCGTGCGGCCATCGATGCGCTCGCCATTGAGCAGGATCTCGCCGCTGGAAGGTGCCATGCGTCCGCTGATCAGGTTGAACAGGGTTGACTTGCCAGCGCCGTTGGGGCCAATCAAGGCCACGCGCTCGCCTTGCTTCACCTGCAGCTGCGCGCCGCGGATGATTTCGGTCTTGCCAAAGGATTTGCGCACATCGCGCAGCTCGAGGGCAAAGCCGCTCGACGACGCGCCTGAGAAGGTTTGGGGAGTACTCATCGCTGGGGCTGCTTCAGGTTCGTGGGTTCAGAGCGCTTCACGGCGGCGTGTTTCAGCCTCGATGTCGTCTTGCACCGCGCTCCAGCGGGCGGCAAACTGGCGACGAGCCACTTCAAACAGACCCGCGCCAACCAAAGTGAGCAGGCCCGCGCCCATCCAGGCCGTCGGGCTGTCGGTGTTGATCTCGACTTTCCAGTAGGTCATGGCGGGCCCCAGCGCCTCGTTGAGCTTGCGGTGGTAAACCATCTCGATCATCACCGAGATGCCCACCAGCGCCGTGAAGGCCGTGCTGAACAAAGCCAGGTAAGCCCACCACAGGCGCCGCATCATGCCGAAGGCTGCCACACGCACGTTCATCATCAACAGCGAGGCAAAGCCACCCGGCGCGTACATCACCATGGCCAGGAAGCCCACGCCCAGGTAAAGCAGCCAGGCCTTGGTCATCTCGTGCAGCAACACCTCGGCCAACACCATCAGCACAGCGCCGATGATGGGCCCGAAGAAGAACAGCGCACCACCGATGAAGGTGAACAGCAGGTAGGCGCCCGAGCGCTCGGCGCTCATCACTTCAGCCGTCACGATCTCGTTGTTCAGCGCCGCCAAGCCCCCCGCGATACCTGCGAAGAAACCCGCCACCATGAATGAGATGTAGCGCACGCGCTGGGTGTCGTAGCCGATGAACTCGACACGCTCGGGGTTGTCACGCACGGCATTGAGCATGCGGCCCAGCGGCGTCTGCGTGAAGGCGAACATCAACACGGTCGACACGAAGCAATAGACCGCGATCAGGTAGTACACCTGGATCTGCGGGCCGAAGGTGATGCCCATCACCGCGTCGCCAATGACCCGGTTGCTCGAGATGCCCCCCTCGCCGCCGAAGAACTCGGGCAGCATTAAAGACATCGAGAACACCAGTGCGCCGATGCCCAGCGTGATCATGGCGAAGGTGGTGCCCGACTTCTTGGTGGTGACCGCGCCGAACAGCGCCGCCACCAGCAGGCCCGACACGCCGCCCACCATGGGGATCAGGCTGACCGGGATGGGCAGGCTGCCCGCCGAGGCAAAGTTCAGCGCATGGATGGCCCCGAAAGCCCCCAGCCCCGAGTACACCGCGTGCCCGAAGCTGAGCATCCCGCCCTGCCCCAACAGCATGTTGTACGAGAGGCAGACGATGATGCCGATGCCCATCTGCGACAACATCGTCATCGACAGGCTGCTGGTCCACAGCAAGGGGGCCACCAGCAAGACCAGCGCGAACAGGGTCCACACGATCCAGCGGCCGAGGTTGTAAGGTTTGAAGCGGTAAACGGTGTGGGATGACATGGCGGCTTACTCCTCGCGCGTGCCCAGCAGGCCCTTGGGCCTGAAGATCAGGATGAGCACCAGCAGGAGGTACGGGAGGATCGGCGCCATCTGCGACACCGAAATCTTGAGGAGAGGATAGGCCCAGTGGTCAAAGCTCACGGGGTTGCCCATGTTCTGCATCACCGACGCAATGGACACATCCACCACCACCGCGAAGGTCTGCATCAAGCCGATCAGGATGGACGCCAGGAAGGCGCCCGCCAGCGAGCCCATGCCGCCGACCACCACCACCACGAAGATGATGGCGCCCAGCGAAGCCGCCATGTTGGGTTCGGTCACGAAAGCATTGCCGCCGATCACGCCAGCCAGGCCGGCCAGCGCGCAGCCACTGCCAAACACGCCCATCATCACGCGGGGCACGTTGTGGCCCAGCGCTTGCGCCATGTCCGGGTGCGTGAGTGCTGCCTGGATGATGAGGCCAACGCGGGTGCGGGTCAGCAACAGCCACAGCGAGCCCAGCATGAACAGGGCCACGATGGCCATGAAGCCCCGGTACAGCGGGAACTGAGTGCAGGAGTTGCCGGACCCTGGCGCGCAGATCGCCGCATCACCTGCGCCCCACAGCCAGGCCAGACCCTGTCCCTGCACATTGGCCACGGTAAAAAGCGGGCCACTCAGCAGTTCCGGCACCCGGTAGTCAACGTTGGAGGGGCCGAAGTACAGGCGCACCACTTCAACGATCACGTAAGACAGGCCAAAGGTGATCAGCAGTTCGGGCACATGCCCATAAGCGTGCACCTTGCGCAGGCAGTAGCGCTCGAAGGCCGCGCCCAGCAAGCCCACCAGGATGGGCGACAGGATCAGCGCAGGGAAGAAGCCGACGTATCCCGTGATCTCGTAGGCGAAGTAAGCACCCAGCATGTAGAAGCTGGCGTGGGCGAAATTCAAAACGCCCATCATGCTGAAAATAAGCGTCAGCCCGGAGCTGAGCATGAAGAGCAGCAGGCCGTAGCTGAGACCACTCAAGAAAAAGACAACGAAAGTTTCCATGACAGAGCGACCGTGGGCGCTGAAATCGGTCAGCCGTTAGGCTGACGAGGGGCCCCTGCCGCGGTGACCGCGGACAGGGAGGCGCTCATTGGCGTTGATCGGATCGCCACGCCAAGCGTTCCGCCGTACTGCTACTGCAAGGTGCGGCAGCGCCCGGTCAGGCGCTACCCGGCATCACGAAGGACGCTTCATCTGGCAAGACGTGGGCGTGCTGGCCACATAGGCGTCGTAGGACTTGACCGGGGCGAAGGTCAGCCCCGTCTTCTCGACGTCGTAGGCGTTCTTGGCGTCCACCTTCTGCCATCTGGCGATGAACAAAGGCTGCTGGAGCTGGTGGTCGGCCTTGCGCATTTCAACCGGGCCGTTGAAGCTGGTGAACTTCATGCCTTCCATCGCGGCGGCCACCTTGACCGGGTCGGTGGACTTGGCCTTGGCAATGCCTTCGGCCAGGAGCACCATGGCCGAGTAGCTGCCTGCCGAGTAGAAGTCGTCGTTGAAACGCTTCTTGAACTCGGCCAGCATCTTGCCGTACTCGCCGCCCATGTTGTAGTGGCCATAACCGACCTGGTAGACGCGACCTTCAACTGCTGGACCAAGCGCCGTGGGCGTGCCGCCGAAGTTGGCGTAGTAGGTGTAGAACTTGGCGTTCAGGCCCGCATCGTTGGCGGCCTTGACCAGCAGCGCCAGGTCGGAACCCCAGTTGCCGGTGATCACCGTGTCAGCGCCAGAGGCCTTGATCTTGGCCACATAAGGCGAGAAATCGCGCACCTGTGCCAGGGGGTGCAGGTCATCCCCCACGATCTGGATGTCCGGGCGCTTGCGGGCCAGGTTGGCCTTGGCAAACTTGGACACCTGCTGGCCGTGCGCGTAGTTCTGGTTGATCAGGTAGACCTTCTTGATGTCGGTCTGGTCCTTCATGAAGGTGGTCAGCGCTTCCATCTTCATGGAGGTGTCGGCATCGAAGCGGAAGTGCCAGTAGCTGCACTTGCTGTTGGTCATGTCAGGATCCACCGCCGCGTAATTCAGGTAGACCACTTCCTTGCCTGGATTGCGCTCGTTGTGCTTGTTGACAGCATCCATCAAGGCCAGGCCGGCGCCCGAACCCAGGCCTTGCACCACATAGCGCACCCCTTGGTCAACGGCCGACTTCAAGGCATTAAGCGTTTCAGCGGGGCTGAGCTTGTTGTCGATGCTGACGATCTCGAACTTCACACCAGCCGGGTTGTTCGCGTTGAGCTTCTCGGCGATGAACTGGTAGGTCTTGAGCTGGTTCTGGCCCACGCTGGCCATCAAACCCGACAAGGGGTCAATCCATGCGACTTTGACCGTCTCACCTTTTTGCGCCATGGCAGCGCTGGCGCTCAGAGAGGCTGCCACGAAAATACTCAATGCTCGGCGTTGAAAGTTCATTGCTGTTTCCTCGGTGGGGTATCGACCAGATACAGAGATTACCCCCCCTAACCCGGGGGGTCATTCAGGGATGACCCGGTATCTCCTGCATTTTCGGACCGTGTCCACCCTGCCTCGGCCAAGAAAAAAGCGCCCCTCAGGGCGCTCGTGGATGATCTGAAAAGGATCACACCGTGGGCAGTTGGTGATCCTTGAACTGCTCGCGCAACTTCAACTTGTAGATCTTGCCCGTGGCGGTGTGGGGGATCTCATCGGTGAAGACCACGTCGTCGGGCGTCTGCCACTTGGGGATCTTGCCGTCGTAGAAGGCCAAGATCTCTTCGCGCGTCACTTCAGCGCCAGGCTTTTTCACCACGACCAGCAAGGGGCGCTCATCCCATTTGGGGTGGCAGGCCGCAATGGCTGCCGCCTCGTGGATGGCCGGGTGGCCCATGGCCACGTTCTCCAGGTCGATGGAACTGATCCATTCGCCGCCCGACTTGATCACGTCCTTCGAGCGGTCGGTGATCTGCATGTAGCCGTCGGCATCGATGGTGGCCACGTCGCCCGTGGGGAACCAGCCACCGTGCAAGGGCGACTTGTCGACCTTGAAATAGCTGTTGATGATCCAGTGGCCGCGCACTTCCAGGTCGCCGGGCGTCTTGCCGTCCCAGGGCAGGGTCTTGCCTTCGGCATCGACGATGCGCATGTCCACGCCATAAATGCCCTTGCCCTGCTTTTCGAGGATGCGCTGCTTGGCATCCTTGGGCAGGTCGGCGTGCTTGGCCTTGAGGCGGCTGAGCGTGCCCAGCGGCGACATCTCGGTCATGCCCCAGGCGTGGATCACCTCGACACCGAAGTCATCCTGCAGCGTCTTGATCATGGTGGGTGGGCAGGCTGCGCCGCCGATCACGGTGCTCTTGAAGGTGCTGAACTTCAGGTTGTTGGTCTTGGCGTGGTTGATCAGGCCCAGCCAGATGGTGGGCACACCGGCGCTGAAGGTGACCTTTTCGGTCTCGAACAGGTTGAACAGCGAGGCGCCATCGAGGTGGTGGCCCGGCAGCACCAGCTTGCAGCCGATCAGGGCTGCCGTGTAAGGCAGGCCCCAGGCGTTGACGTGGAACATGGGCACCACGGGCAGCACGGTGTCCTTGGAGGCCACGTTCATGGCATCGGGCAGGGCCGCGGCGTAAGCGTGCAGCACGGTGGAGCGGTGCGAGTACAGCGCGCCCTTGGGGTTGCCAGTCGTGCCCGAGGTGTAGCACAGGCTGGCCGCCGTGTTCTCGTCGAAGTCAGGCCACTGGTAGTTGCCATCCTCCGCGGCCAGCAACTCTTCGTAGCACAGCAGGTTGGGAATCGACGATTCCTTGGGCATGTGCTCGCGCGAGGTCATCACCACCACGTGCTTGACGGTGGGCAGCATGGCGGCCAGCTTGTCGACCAGCGGGAAGATGTTCAGGTCAACGAACAGGACCTTGTCCTCGGCGTCGTTGATGATCCAGGCCACCTGCTGCGGGAACAGGCGTGGGTTGATGGTGTGGCAGACCAGCTCGGAGCCCGAGACCCCGTAATAGATCTCGACGTGGCGATAGCCATTCCAGGCCAGGGTACCGACGCGGTCGCCGGCCTGCAGACCCAGGCGGGCCAAGGCTTGGGCCAGCTTGCGCGCGCGCACATCCACCTCAGTCCAGGTGGTGCGGTGCATGTCGCCTTCGACACGCTTGGAGACGATCTCGACATCCCCGTTGTGACGCGAGGCGTGCGTCAACAGCGACGAGATCGTCAAGGGCATGTGCATCATTTGGCCCATCAGGCTCATTGGCGGCTCCAGAAATGTGAGGTCAGGAAATTCAGACAATGATCATAGTCAAATTTTGCCTGCTTACCAACTGGGTGTTTTCGCTTGATTTGCTGATCAACTTTCTGCCACTTGCAGCTTCTGAACCGCCTGCGCGAACGCCGCTGGCAAGCTGGTGGGACGGCGTGTGGCGCGGTCCACGTACACGTGCACGAAATGCCCGCTGGCCGCCGAGAAGGGCTGGCCTTCGTCGAACAAGCCGATTTCGTACCGCACGCTGCTGCTGCCAATCTTGGTCACTCGGATGCCGGCCTCGACGTTGCGTGGGAAGGCCAAGGGCGCAAAATAATTGCAATGGGTCTCCACCACCAGGCCGATCACACCACCGTCGTGGATGTCCAGCACGCCGGCTTCGATCAGATAGCGGTTTACCGCCGAATCGAAATAGCTGTAGTAAGTGACGTTGTTGACATGCCCGTAGATGTCGTTGTCCATCCAGCGGGTCGAGATGGTGTCAAAGTGCGCGTAAGCACTGCGGGGTTGGGGTTGAGCGCGTTCCATGCAAATGATTATTAACGCTACATTACTGACCAGTCGGTCAGTTACCCACTCCAGCCCTTGTCTGCCATCAAAAAATCCTGCCCTGTGACCTCGCTGATCCAATCGGTCGGCCCAGGTCGCCAGCGCCGCAAGGCGGCCCGGCCGCAAGAGCTGCTGGAAGCCGCCCTGACGCTGTTTGTCGAAAAAGGCTTTGCCGCCACGCGCACTGAAGAAGTGGCCCGCCTGGCCGGGGTGTCCAAGGGCACTTTGTACCTGTATTACCCCAGCAAGGAAGAGCTGTTCAAGGCCGTCGTGCGCACCCACCTGGTCGAAGTCATCGCTGAGGGCAGCGGCATCGTCGAGCAGTTTGAAGGCCCCACTTCCGAACTGCTCCACCTGCTGGCCCACACCTGGTGGTCGCGCGTGGGAGACTCTAAAGCGTCCGGGATCATGCTCGTCATCATCACCGAGGCCAACAACTTCCCCGACCTGATCCAGTTCTACATGGACGAAGTGGTGGCCCCCGCGCACGCCATGCTGACCAGAGCCGTGCAACGCGGCATGGACCGTGGCGAGTTCCGCGACATGGACGTGAGCGCCGTGGTTCACGCCTTGATCGCGCCCGTGCATTTCCTGGTGCTTTACCGGCACTGCTCAGCAGCTTGCTCCGTCAACCCTGTCCCTTTGGATCCACCACAATTCATTGCCACGCAAATCGAGCTCTTGCTCCGTGGTTTGGTGAAATGACCAAAAATGCGCACCGTTTTCCGTTGTCCGGGCACTGCAGTTCTTAAAATCCCTGCTTTTTCCCAATATTTATCTCCCCCGACTGCACCTAGGATGTCCTCATGAACGTCGAACAAGCCCGCTTCAACATGATCGAACAGCAGATCCGCCCCTGGGATGTGCTGGACAGCTCCATCCTGTCCCTGTTGTCCGTGGTGCGACGCGAAGACTTCGTGCCCGAAGCCCATAAGTCCTTGGCCTTCATGGACCTGGAAGTGCCTTTGTCCGGTGGCCGGGCCATGCTCGCGCCCAAGCTTGAAGCGCGCCTGGTGCAAGACCTGAACCTGAGCAAGCGCGACACCGTGCTGCACATCGGGGCCGGCACCGGCTACGTCACCGCCTTGCTGGCCCACAAAGCCCAGCGCGTCATCGGCCTGGAAGCCCAGGCTGACCTGGTCCAGGTGGCCCGCAGCAACCTGCGCCATGCTGGCGTGAACAACGCAGAGATCGTGCAGTCCGATGGCACCGGGGGCTTCGCTGCGCAAGCGCCCTTTGACGCCATCTTGTTGACAGGCTCGGTGGCCACGGTGCCGCAGGCCTTGCTGGACCAGCTCAAGGAAGGTGGCCGCCTGCTGGCCATCGTGGGCGAAGAGCCCATCATGCGGGCCCGTTTGTTCACGCGCTTGGGCAACGGCCAGTTCAGCAGCGAAGACCTGTTCGACACCACCGCACCTCGCCTGGCTGGCTTTGTCATTCCTAGCCGATTCCACTTCTGACAGGATTCAAAAGATGTCCCCGAACTCGAAACGCCCCGCTCTGCGCCCCGTGGTTTGCGCAGCGGCCATTGTGCTGATGAGCATGTCCAGTTGGGCCACCGCTCAAACCCAGCAGGCGCGAGCCCAGTCATTGGTGGAACTCTTTCAAGCGGCCAAAAGCTATGACGCCGCCTACCTGTCGGCCAAGTCCGAAGCCGACTCTGCCCAGTACAAGGCGGCCCAAGCCGACGCCTTGCGCCTGCCCACGGTGGGTTTGAGAGGCACCATCGACCGCACCTACCTCGACTCCAGCGCACCGGGCGCGGCTGGCGAGGCGGCCACTGGCTACGGCACCAAAAAAACCTTGGGCCTGTCGGCCAAGCAGCCACTGTTCAACCGCGCCAACGACGCCGATGTGGGCAAGGGCCAACAAGCGCTGGTTGCCGCGCAAGCCAGCCTGAAATCGGCCGAGGACGACCTGGTCGTGCGGCTTACGCAGGCCTACTTCGATGTGCTCGCCGCGCAAGACATCCTCAACACCTCGCAGACCAACAAGAAGGCGCTGTCCGAGCAACTGGCCGCAGCCAAGCGCAACTTTGAAGTCGGCAACGCCACCATCACCGACACCCGCGAAGCCCAGGCACGCTATGACCTGGCCGGCGCCCAGGAGATCGCGGCCACCAACGACCTGCGCGTCAAAGGGCTGGCCCTGGACCAACTGGTAGGTCAGATCGATGTCAAGCCCCGCCCCTTGATGACACCCGTGAACCTGCCCGTGCTGATGCCCTCGTCGGTGGATGAATGGACCTCACAAACCGCCCAGTCACCCACGGTCCGCAAGGCCGAAGTGGCGCTGGCACTGGCCAAGCTGGACACCGCCAAAGCCCGGGCCGGCCACATGCCCACGTTGGATGCCACGGCCACCATCGCCAACACGGACATCGACAGCAATGCACCTGGTGCTGCCGCAGCCCAGGTTGCGGGCAGCGCTGGCACCACCGCAGCGGTTGGCCTTGAGTTGAACGTTCCCTTGTTCGCTGGCTTTGCCGTGCAGAACCGCATCAAGGAAACTTTGGTCGGCGAAGAGAAAGCCGAGCACGACCTCGACAACGCCAAGCGCAGCATCACGTTGGGCACCCGCCAGGCCTTCCTGGTCGTTCAATCCGGCATGGCCCAGGTCAAGGCTTATGAAGCGGCAGAGGCCTCTGCCAAGCTGGCCCTGGAAGCCACCCAGTTGGGTTACCGCGTAGGCGTGCGCATCAACAAGGATGTGCTGGACGCGCAGAACCTGCTGGCGAACACCCAGAAGGACCTCTACAAGGCCCGGTACGACGTGCTCGTGGCTAGCATGCGGCTTCGCCAAGCCAGTGGCACGCTCAAGCCCGAAGATCTGGACACCTTCAACAAGCTGCTGGCACCACAGTGAACCAGCCGCCCCTTTGAAGCCCCAAGCCCGCCTCGTGCGGGCTTTTTCTTGGCCCCTAGTTTGTCAGGAGCAGCCCCCTAGCCCTAGGGAACGCGATGAAGTTAGGGGTATGGCGCCACCTCGAATGAACAGACATTGCGGCCATCCGACCAAGAACCCGGTCGGTGTCACTCAGCCACATCGGTCAACCCATTCAAGGAGCAAACCATGAAACATGTCCACCATCGTCTCGCCGCAGGCGTCCTTTTCGGCCTGGCAGCCATCAGCAGCGCCATGGCCGTCGACGGCGTCGAAACCTTCACCAGCGGCGGCAGCTTCTTCAAGCGCGTGGTCACCAACACCAACCCGCAGACCACCAGCACCACCGTATTCCAGGACCTGCCCTCGGCGGGCACCACCATCTTCGTGCCGCCTCAAACCTCTGTGCTCGTCAGTGCCCGATTTGATGCAGAAGCCCGCTGCAGCAACACCGGCAGCACGGCGCAGGACTGGTGTGAAGCACAGATCCTGATTGGGGGTGTCGAAGGCAGCCCCCAAGCCAGCACCTTTGGCCCAGACACCTACGCGCTCAAGAGCACCAACGCTGGCGCTGAAACCACCGCATCCTGGGCCGCGCAAAGCTTCAGCCGCCATCGCTGCATCCGCAACACCTCAACCGCCCCCATGGCCGTGAACGTGAAGGTGCAATGGAAGGTGACCAACTTTGGTGGCGCCGCCGTCCCAGACTTCTGGGTTGATGACTCCGCGCTGGCCATCGACATGTCGCGCGACTGTACGGTCTCCACCCCCACCATTCCCAGCACCTTCGGTGCTGCTGCCGCCAAGGCCACCAACGCCTCCGACGCTCAATCAACCGCCCGGTAAACCATCATGAAACACCACACCACCCGCCTCCAACGTCTGGCCGCCGCTTCGCTGCTCACCATCGCCGCCACCAGCGGGGCCAACGCGGCCAACGTCACCCTTTTCGGTGACCGCACAGCCTTCCTCTCGGCCATTGGCGCAGCACCCGTGGTCACGCAAGACTTTGAATCCTTTGCCGATGGCGCGAATATGTCGGGCGTGGACATCCTGCCTGGCGTGTCGGTATCGACCAACCTGGCCAACCTCAAGGTTTTCCAGGGCTCCGGTGACAAGGAATTGTTCGCCACCACCCGCGACTTGCCAGAGGCCGAGTACCACATCAATGTCGGCGGCTTATACAAATCGTTTGGCTTTGACATCGACGCCTTTGACCCTGCCACGCCGGGCCCTGGTTTCCTGGACTTCTACTTTGCCGATGGCGATACCACCTACCAGGGCATCCCAGTGCTGCCCTTGAACGCCACCGAAAACGACCCCTTGTTCCAAGGCATCATCAGTGACACGCCCATCACGAAGATCGTTTGGCGCGAAGGCCCCGAGATCGGCGGCATCAACTGCTGCGAAGAAACCGCGCTGGACAACTTCGTGGCGGTTCAAGCCGTGCCGGAACCCAGCACGACCCTGATGCTGCTGGGCGGATTGGGCATGCTGGGCTTGCCCGCCGTGCGGCGCCGGATGGGTTGGATGCGCTGATGAACATGCGCTCCCAATGAGAAAGGCCCCAGTGTGGATAACACTGGGGCCTTTGTCTGTTTGGTGCCGCTTGTCGGATTCGAACTGACGACCTACCGCTTACAAGGCGGTTGCTCTACCAACTGAGCTAAAGCGGCGAAGAACTCTTAAGCGCAGTATTGTACTGTGCCTCGGACTTCGATTTCACTTCACGCGACGCAAAGCGGGTCGACCTGCCCCCGAAGGTGGCGGCGACTCGGGAGGCGGTTCATCACCATCCGAGCTGACGATGCTGACTGGCGACAAAGCCTTGGCGGGGCTTTTGTCTTCGGCCTTGGCAGATGACTTGGTGCTGGCGCGCTCTTTCTCTTTCGCCGGTGCGGCACGCGGGGTTCTGGCCAGGCGCAAGGGAGAGCCCGAACGGTCTGCGCCATCGGCGGGTGCGTCACTGGTGGGCTCGTCCATGGACAGGTCATCATCCATGCCACCCGTTTCCGTTGGCACGGGGAAGGCCATGCCTTGCCCATTCTCGCGGGCATAGATGGCAATCACGTGGTCCACCGGCACCGAGATCTCACGGGCAATGCCACCAAAACGCGCCTTGAACTCCACGAACTCATTGCCCAACTGGAGCTGGGTGGTCGCCTCAAAACTGACATTGAGGACGATTTCGTTGTTCTTGACGTACTCCTGTGGCACCTGAACCGAACGATCCACATACACGGCCAGGTAAGGCGTGAAGCCATTGTCGGTGCACCAGTCGTGCAAGGCCCGGATGAGGTAAGGCCTGGTAGACGTGCCCTGGCTGTCGGAATCGATCGGCGTCGTGGTCATAGGATCCGGTGGCAAGTGCTGATCACTTGCGCATGACTTTCTCGGACGGGGTGAGCGCCTCAATGTAAGCCGGGCGCGAGAAGATGCGTTCGGCGTACTTTAACAAGGGCAAGGCGTTCTTGGACAACTCGATGCCGTAGTAATCCAGGCGCCACAGCAGCGGCGCAATGGCCACGTCCAGCATCGAGAAATCGTCGCCGAGCATGTACTTGTTCTTCAGGAAGATGGGCGCCAGTTGGGTCAGGCGATCGCGGATCTGCGAACGGGCCTTTTCCAGCTGCTTGTCGTTGCCCTTGATGCCACGGCCTTCCAGCACGTTGACGTGGGCAAACAGCTCCTTCTCGAAGTTGAGCAGGAACAGGCGAACGCGCGCGCGCGCCACCGGATCGCCCGGCATCAGCTGAGGGTGCGGGAAGCGCTCATCAATGTACTCATTGATGATGTGCGATTCGTACAGGATCAGGTCGCGCTCAACGAGGATGGGCACCTCGTTGTACGGGTTCATCAGCGCGATGTCTTCCGGTTTGGCGAAAATATCAACATCCCGGATCTCGAAATCCATGCCCTTCTCGAACAGCACAAAGCGGCAGCGGTGCGAGTAGGGGCAGGTCGTTCCGGAGTAAAGCACCATCATGGCGGAGGACTCCTCAGTGACAAAAAACTATTGGGGTGCAAGCACCGAAAAAATGAGCAAGCGCAGTGGTCTCCGATCAGGACAACCACTGCGCCCAAGGCTTTGAAAGCTTTACTTCACGTCTTTCCAGAAAGCCGCGTTCAAGCGCCAGGCAATGACGAAGAAGATGCTCAGGAAAATCAACACGCCCACACCAATGCGAACGCGCTGACCCTGGATGGGCTCGCCCATCCATTGCAAGTAAGCCACCAGGTCGGCCATCTGGCTGTCGAATTCCGGAGGCTTGAGCTTGCCATCGGTCAACTGCTCGAAGCCTTCAAACTTGTGGATTTTCTTGGCGGGATCGTGCGGATCTTGCTCTTCCACGAACTTCGCTGCACGCTGGCCCTGCAATTCCCACAAGACATGAGGCATGCCCACGTTGGGGAACACAATGTTGTTCCAGCCGGTGGGGCGGGCATCGTCGCGGTAGAAGCTGCGCAGGTAGGTGTAGAGGTAGTCGGCGCCGGAGCCCGCGTGGCTGGCACGCGAGCGTGCCACCAGGGTCAGGTCAGGCGGTGTGGCGCCAAACCAGGCCTTCGCGTCCTTGGCGTCCATGGAGACCTTCATGGTCTCGCCCACCTTGTCGGTGGCGAACAGCAAGTTCTCCTTGATCTGCTTTTCAGTCAGGCCAATGTCGCGCAAGCGGTTGTAGCGCATGAACGCAGCCGCGTGGCAGTTCAGGCAGTAATTGACGAACAGCTTAGCGCCGTTTTGCAAGGCGGCCAGGTCGGTCACCCGTTCGTAGGGAAACCGGTCCAGCACCAACTCGGTGTTGGCACGCGCGCCGCTGACCAGGGCGAACACGGCCAGCAAGGAGGCAAAAATTTTCTTCATGTCATGTCTCTCCTGCAGGCGCTCAGTGGGACTCGAAAGTCACGCGGTCAGGCACCTTCTTGAAGGTGCCCAGCTGGCTCCACCACGGCATCAGCAGGAAGAAGCCGAAGTAGAAGATGGTGCCGATCTGGGCCACGAGCGTGCCAATGGCCGACGGCGGCTGGATACCCAGGTAGCCCAGCACCACGAAGAACAGCACGAACACGGCGTACAGGTATTTGACGAAGCCAGGGCGGTAACGGATGGACTTGACCGGGCTGTGGTCCAGCCAGGGCAGGAACACCAGGATCACCACCGCGCCACCCATGACCACCACGCCCCAGAACTTGGCGTCGAAGGTCTTGAGCAGGAAGATGCCGATGACGGCAGCGACCAAAGCCACGACCTTGGCCTGGATGCTGCCCTTGCCCTTGACGAAGTTCAACACCGCCGCCAGGCCCGTGATGACGCACAACACGTTGACGAGGTCATCGGTGGTGGCGCGCAACATGGAATAAAACGGCGTGAAATACCAGACCGGCGCGATGTGCGATGGCGTCTGGAACTGGTCGGCCGGTATGAAGTTGTTGTATTCCAGGAAATAACCACCGGCTTCAGGCGCGAAGAAGATCACCGCCGTGAAGACAATCAGGAAGCCGGCGACCCCCATGATGTCGTGCACGGTGTAGTAAGGATGGAAGGGAATGCCGTCCAGCGGACGACCCTTGGAATCCTTCTTGGCCTTGATTTCAACACCGTCTGGGTTGTTGGAGCCCACTTCATGCAGCGCGATCAAATGCGCCACCACCAGGCCCAACAGCACCAGGGGCACGGCGATGACGTGCAGGCTGAAGAAGCGGTTGAGTGTGGCATCACCAACCACGTAGTCACCCCGGATCAGGATGGCCAGGTCAGGCCCGATGAAGGGAATGGCGGCGAACAAATTGATGATCACCTGGGCGCCCCAGTAGGACATCTGGCCCCAAGGCAGCAGATAACCCATGAAGGCTTCGGCCATCAGACACAGGAAGATCAGGCAACCGAACACCCAGACCAGTTCGCGTGGTGTGCGGTAGGAACCGTAAATCAAGCCCCGGTACATGTGCAGGTAAACCACCACGAAAAAGGCCGAGGCACCAGTTGAGTGCATGTAGCGCACCAACCAGCCCCAAGGCACGTCGCGCATGATGTACTCGACGGAGGCAAAGGCCGTCGCAGCATCTGGCTTGTAGTTCATGACCAGGAAAATCCCTGTCACGATCTGGATCACCAGCACCAGCAAAGCCAGGGAGCCGAAGAAATACCAGAAATTGAAATTCTTGGGGGCGTAGTACTCGGCCGCGTGCTCGTTCCACAGCTTGGTGGCTGGGAAACGATTGTCGACCCAGTTCATCAGCTTGGTGCCAGCGCTGGCACCAGCAGGAGCTTCTTTGAATTCAGCCATGTCGACCTCTCCTGTCAGGCTTTTTTGTCTTCACCAATGAGAATCTTGGTGTCTGACAGGTACATGTGTTGCGGCACTTCAAGGTTGTCAGGCGCAGGCTTGTTCTTGTAGACGCGGCCGGCCAGATCGAAGGTCGAACCGTGGCAAGGGCACAAGAAGCCGCCAGGCCAGTTGTCAGGCAAGGACGCTTGCGGCCCCGCCTGGAACTTGGAAGTGGGTGAGCAACCGAGGTGCGTGCAGATGCCCACCGCGACAAACACGTCGTTCTTGATGGAACGGTGCACGTTGCGGGCGTACTCGGGGGTGAGTTCGCCGGGCTTGCGTTCGGAATTGGGATCGGCCAGTTCGGAGGCCAACTTGTCCAGGGCCGCAACCTGCTCAGGCGTGCGGCGGACGATCCAGACTGGTTTGCCCCGCCATTCCACCGTCGCCATCTCGCCAGGCTTGAGGCCACTGATGTCGACTTCAACCGATGAACCCGCCGCAAGAGCACGTTCTGACGGCTGGAAAGTGAGGGCAAAGGGCACGGCGGCGGCCACGCCGCCTGCTCCACCTGCGACACAGGCGATGGTCACCCACGTCCGGCGGCTTTGATCCACTGGCTGATTGCTCATGGTTTGGATGGCTTGAGTTTGGGGGTCAACCTCGCATTCTAGCGGACGCCGCAGCGCCGTCGTTGACATGGCGCGGTTTCCGTCAATACTCCTAGACTGTTCAGCAACACATCCCGTCAGGGGGAAGGAGCAAGTCAATGGGTTTCGTCAGTGAATTCAAGGAGTTCGCCGTCAAGGGCAATGTGGTAGATCTGGCCGTGGGCGTGATCATCGGTGGCGCCTTTGGCAAGATTGTTGATTCGGTCGTCAATGACTTGATCATGCCCCTGATCGGCAAGGTGGTGGGCGGCCTGGATTTCTCCAATTACTACATCGCTCTGGCCGGTCAGGCGCCCGGATTGCCCTTGGCCGAGGCCAAAAAAGCCGGCGCCGTGTTCGCCTACGGCAATTTCCTGACGGTGGCGCTGAACTTCATGATCCTGGCTTTCATCATTTTCTTGATGATCAAGCAGATCAACCGCCTCAAGAAAGAATCCGCCCCTGTGCCCGCGGCGCCTGCCCCCACACCTGAAGACATCGTGCTGCTTCGAGAGATTCGTGACAGTTTGAAACAATGACGAAAGAAGGGGCCGGAGCGGTCGATATCCAGAGATCAAAAGAAGTCCCTATCTGGGACAGTGGTGGCGCAGCAATGCATGACCTTGATTGAACCGACTGGAATCGCCCCGTGACCGACCCCCGTCTTGAACCCGTTTTGCAGGCATCGCTCAGCCGCATCCAGGTGGCGATGGCGGAGGCCGTGGACAAAGCCGGCAGTCAGATAGGGCTGCTGGCGAGCACTTCCACCAGCAATGCACACCGGCAGTTGATGATGACTGCCGAGTTCGACCTCCAGCGCAAGACGTCGGCGCTCAACCAGGCTTTCATGGTGGAGTTGCGCAAGCGCGTGAACAAGGATTCCCGGCGCAAAACCCCGGCCGGCACGGTGTACTCAGAAACCGACTGGGATGCCCTCAGCCTGGTTGACAACGCGGAAGTGGAACGCAATGTCGTGGCCGAGCGACTCGCCCAGAGCCTGAGCCAAGAGTGCGAAAGCGAGTTCAAGGCGGTCCACGATCACCTGAGCCCTCTGCTGGACGATGCCCTGGCCGAACACAATCCGCTTCGCCCGCAAACCGTGAGCGGAGCCTTGCTGGAAGCCCTGACCGAGGTCAGCACGGACCCGGAAGTGAGCACCTTGCTCGCCCAACAAATTGGCCGGCACTTGGCCACCGGGCTGAAGAACAGTTACGAGATGACCGTGACGGAGCTGCGCTCGCAGGGCGTGCGTCCGGTGGACGCCGTCAGCGCCAGCAAATTCCGAGCATCAAGCCAAGGCGGCCGAACGACCAGCCCTGGCAGCCTGCCCAGCCCCCTGCCCACCCAACCAGGCCCGTTCAACGACACGGCGGCTGGCCACAGCGGCAACACTCCCCTGCAGGCGCACCAGCGCGCCGCCAAGGCCCTGAGCGAGATGTTTGGCGTGTCGATGCCCGCCTCGGCATTCAGCGCGGCCTTCTCAGGTACCCAGCCGGGAATGGGTGGCATGGGCGGCAACGTCCAGCCCGGAGCGCAAAACGCCGCGGGCGAGTTCAACTCCCTGATCCGCCGACTCAACAGCGTGCCCTACCTGCAAGGCTGGGGCGGCGTGGACAGCGGTGCTGTGGCCTCGGCGGCCGACTTCGCGGGCACCTTCCCTGGCGTACCAATCGATGGGGCGGTTCAAGGCGGCTTTGCCGGCCCGATGATGGCCGTGAACATGATCCGCGCCCACCGCGAGGAACTGGTTCGCGCCAGCGGCGGCGCGGCGCTGGACCAGATGGTCATCGACATCGTGGCCGCCTTGTTCGACCAAGTGCTGTCAGACCCCAAGGTCTCTCCACAGATGGCCCGCCAGATTGCCCGCCTGCAATTGCCCGTGCTGCGCGTGGCATTGCAGGACATGGGTTTTTTCAGCTCCCGAAAGCACCCGGTTCGGCGTTTCGTGAACCGCATCGCCAGCCTGTCCGCCACCTTTGACGATCACGAGCAAGGCGTGGGGCAGGCCTACCTGGCCCGCATCACGGCCCTGGTGGACGATGTGGTCGAGGGCGACTTCGACCGCATGGAGTTGTACGAGGCCAAGCTGACGGAGCTGGAAGCCTTCATCGACGAGCAGAACCGCCAGGAAGGTGCGGAGAATGCCGCCGTGGCAGCGCTGCTCAGTGGCAAGGAAGCCGACCTGCGCGTGCAGCAACGCTACATGCAGGTGCTCAAGAAAGAACTGGCCTCGGTGGAGATGCCGGAGTTTGTCCGCGACTTCCTGACCCAGATCTGGAGCCAGGTGCAGGTCATGGCCAGCGCCCGGGATGGCGCCCAATCGGCCATGGCACAGCGGGTCAAGAAGGCGGGGCACGACCTGGCCCTGAGCGTGCAGCCCAAGGGCAGTCCGCAGTTGCGCAAAGAGTTTCTGATGAAGCTGCCGCAACTGATGAAAGACCTGAATGAAGGCCTGGCGATGATCCAGTGGTCTGAAGAGGCCAAGCAGGATTTTTTCTCCAAATTGCTGCCCTCGCACGCCGAATCTCTCAAGGCGCAACCCCAGCACGACCTCACGGTGCGCATGCTTGAAGCGCAACTGACGAAGGTCGAAAAAATCAACATCCCCAGCCGGGAAGAGGCCGCCAACGACCCGCTGCCCGCCTCGCTGGACAACATAGCAGAGCCTCCCACCCTGACCGTGGTCACGGCGCTGAGCGCCGATGAGATCAAGCAGGCCGGCTTCATGCCCGAGGCGGCGCTGGCCAACGAGCCGCTGGACATCGACCTGGACAGCGCCGGCCCCAGCGATCCCAGCCTGCTGGACATCGACATCAACCTGGACGCCCCGCCCGTGCCTTCGGCCGGCGCGCAGTTGGTGCACCACATCAACAAGGGCACGGCCTACCAGATGCTGATGCAGGGCGAATGGAAGCGCGTGCGCCTGACCTGGATCAGCGAAGGCCGCAGCTTTTTCATCTTCACCCAAGGCCACCAGCACAAACAGACCATTTCGCTGACCTCGCGAACCCTGGCCAAGATGTGCGATTCGGGTCGGTTCAAGGCGTTCGAGCAGTCCGAATTGATCGAGCGCGCCACGATGCGTGCGCGCCGCCAGCTGGCCGCCCTGGCCAGTAACAAATCGGCCGCTTAAGCGCCACCCCGGCCACTCACCAGTTGGCGCGCCATGCGCCAAGCCTGCAGCAAGCTGGAAGGATCGGCACGCCCTGTGCCCGCCAAATCAAACGCCGTGCCATGGTCGGGGCTGGTTCTCACGAAGGGCAAGCCCAAGGTGACGTTCACGCCATGGTCCAAACCCATGTACTTCACCGGGATCAGGCCCTGATCGTGGTACATCGCGATCACCACATCGAACTCGCCTGGGTGATCCGCCGCGTGCCTGGCGCGCATGAATACCGTGTCAGGCGCCAGCGGGCCGCTCACATCGATGTCCAAGGCCCTGGCCGCCGCGATGGCCGGGCCGATGATGCGGATTTCCTCGTCACCAAACAAGCCGCCTTCGCCTGCGTGCGGGTTCAGACCGGCCACGGCGATGCGGGGTTGATCGACGCCCCACAATTTGGCGCTATCGTGGGTGATTCGGATGGTCTCCAGCACTGACTCGAAGGTGACTGCCTCGATGGCTTGGCGCAAGGCCATGTGGATGGTGACCAGCACCGTCTTGAGCTGCTCATTGGCCAACATCATGCGCACCGGCGCGGGTGGCTGTCCTTGGGGGGCGCCTTCTGCTTGCAAGAGTTCGGTGTGGCCGGGATAGGGCTCGCCCGCCAGCGCCAAGGCTTCCTTGTGCAGTGGCGCCGTGACGATGCCTGCGATCAACCCCGTTTGCGCCAAACGCACGGCGGCGCGGATGCAAGCGGCGGCGGCCTGGCCGGCGCGCACATCCACCTGACCCACGGGCGCCTCCATCAGGTCTGCAGGCAAACCGGGGGGGGCCCAGACAGGCACCGCACCGGGCGGTACATTGGCCCAGTTTTTTGGATCATGAATTTCCGCCACCAACGGCGCGGTTCGGCTTTGCGCGCAGGCCACCCATTCGGCCGCCCGGCGCATCACCTGTGGAGAACCCAACACCAGCGCCTGCGGCATGGCCGCATCCAACCACAGGCGCGCGATGATTTCGGGGCCGATGCCGCAGGCGTCGCCCATGGTCAGGGCGAGAACGGGGGTGGATTGGGTGGGGCGAGCAGACATGACGCCATTGTCCCAGCATCGCCCTGGCATTGCGATTGCTACACTAGCAGCCATGAATTGGTTGGATGACATTCGCTGGGATGACCAGGGCCTGGTGCCCGTGATCGCGCAAGAGGCCAGCACCGGTGACGTGCTGATGTTTGCATGGATGAACCGTGAGGCTTTGGCACGCACCGCTGAAATCGGCGAAGCGGTGTACTGGAGCCGCTCGCGCAGCCGTTTGTGGCACAAGGGCGAGGAATCCGGGCACACACAAAAAGTGCAGTCCATTCGCCTGGACTGTGACAACGACGTGGTGCTGTTGAGCGTTGAGCAATTGGGGCACACGCCCGGCATTGCCTGCCACACCGGCCGCCACAGTTGCTTTTTCCAGAAATACGAACAAGGCCAATGGGTGAGCGTGGAGCCCGTCCTCAAAGACCCCGAGCACATCTACAAGTGACCGCCCTCTTCCCTGATGCCCCATGAGTGAATCTTTGGCCACCACCACCGACGTCCTGCTGCGCCTGGCCGCCGTCATCGAATCCCGCAAAGGCGGCGATCCGGACAAGAGCTATGTGGCTCGCCTGTTCCACAAAGGCACCGACGCCATCCTGAAAAAAGTGGGCGAAGAGGCCACTGAAACCGTGATGGCGGCCAAGGACGCGGCCTCTCAGCCCAGCCCCGAACACAGCAAGGCCTTGGTGGGCGAATTCGCCGATTTGTGGTTTCATGCCATGGTGGCCATGGCGCATTTCGGGCTCAGCCCAGCCGACGTCGTGGCCGAACTCGCCCGCCGCGAGGGCTTGTCCGGTCTGGAAGAATTTGCTTCGCGCAGGGCACCGATGCAGCCATCCGGCGAAAGCGGCAACATGTAGTCATCAATCACGGGCAAGATCGCCTGGATTGTTTTTTGTTTTTGGTCGAAAGACCGGTTTAGGAGAGCGACATGGGTTCATTCAGCATTTGGCACTGGTTGATCGTGCTGGTGATCGTGATGATGGTTTTTGGCACCAAGAAGCTCAAGAACATTGGCGGTGACCTGGGTTCCGCCGTGAAAGGCTTCAAGGACGGCATGAAGGACGGCGGCACGACAGACTCCGCCGCCCCCGGATCACCTGCTTCGCAGCAAGTGACCAACCACGCCAAGACCGACTCGAACACCGTCGACGTCGAAGCCAAGACCAAGTCGTGATGCCCGCGTCCACTGGGGACCGTTGAGCCATGATCGACTTTGGAATCGACAAACTTGCCTTGATTGGCGCCGTGGCCCTGATCGTGATCGGGCCCGAAAAGTTGCCGCGCGTGGCCCGCACGGTGGGCCTGCTCGTGGGCAAGGCCCAGCGTTACGTGTCACAGGTGCAGTCCGAGGTCAACCGCTCCATCGAACTTGAAGAACTCAAGAAGGTGAAAAGCGGTTTTGAAGAGGCGGCCCGCAATGTGGAGCAGTCGGTCGCGGATGGCATCAGCCACACCGAAGGCGAGATCAACTCAGCCCTGGGCAGCGGCCAGTCGGACAGCTTCTACAACGACCTGCACCAGACGTCCTACAACAGCTTCGCGCCCAAGCCAGTCCGCAAGAACTGGCGACTCAAGCGCGCGGCCATGCCGACTTGGTACAAGCAGCAAAATGGCGTTCGCCGCCATGTGCAGTCGGGCGCCGCCCGGGTGGCGCGGTTCCGCCCACCTGCCGCCGCAACAAGCTCCCGCCACCAACCTTGATGTGACCCCTTTGTGAGCGACAACGATCCCAAGCCCGGACTGGAGGGCGCCGAGCAGCCCTTCGTTGCCCACCTGATTGAACTGCGCGACCGATTGATCCGGGCCGCGTTGGCCATTGGCCTGGCTTTTGCCATCCTGGCAATCTACCCCGGCCCGGCCAATCTGTACGACCTGTTGGCCGCCCCGCTGGTGGCCCACCTGCCCAAGGGCGCCACCTTGATCGCCACCAGCGTGATCTCGCCGTTCATGGTGCCCATCAAGATCACCATGATGGCGGCCTTCCTGCTGGCCCTGCCCGTGGTGCTGTACCAGATCTGGTCTTTCGTGGCGCCGGGCTTGTACACCCACGAGAAAAAGCTGGTGATGCCGCTGATCGTCTCCAGCACCCTGCTGTTCTTCCTGGGCGTGGCGTTTTGCTATTTCTTCGTCTTTGGGCAGGTGTTTGCCTTCATCCAGAGCTTCGCGCCCAAGAGCATCACCGCCGCGCCTGACATCGAGGCCTACCTGAGCTTCGTGCTCAACATGTTCCTGGCCTTTGGCGCGGCCTTCGAGGTGCCCGTGGTGCTGGTCATCCTGGCGCACATGGGCATCGTGTCTGTCGACAAGCTCAAGGATTTCCGCCGCTACTTCATCGTGATCGCCTTCGTGATCGCGGCGGTGGTCACACCACCGGATGTGGTGTCCCAATTGGCCCTGGCGATCCCGATGTGCATCCTGTACGAGATCGGTATTTGGGCCGCGCAGATGTCGGGCAAGCCCAAAGAGGCATCGGCCGCTGACGCGGCCTCCACCACGGATCACTCTTCCTGAGGGACTTCCTGGCGGGCGATTTCGTTGCGCGGCGCCTTGGGGCGCTGTGCAGCGACCACATCCAGCGCCAGCACCTTGCCAGCACGCTGCACCATGATCTTCGCAGGCTGACCAGGCTTGAGGCTCGCGACCGCGTTGAGCAACTGCGATGTGTTGGCCACCGGGGTTTGCGCGATCTGAACGACCACATCACCTGGGTGCACGCCTCCCTGCGCAGCAGGACCGTTTTGCAGCACGCCGGTGATCAGCACGCCGTCCTTGAGCGGCAGGTTGAATGTCTCGGCAATTTCGGCGGTCAAGTCACGCGGCTCGACGCCGATCCAGCCCCGGGTGACCTGGCCATCGCGGATCAGGCTTTCAAGGACGTGCTGGGCGGTGGACACGGGAATAGCAAAACCAATGCCCAGGCTGCCGCCCGAGCGCGAATAGATGGCGCTGTTGATGCCCATCAGGGTGCCGTTGGCGTCGACCAAGGCGCCGCCCGAATTGCCCGGGTTGATGGCTGCATCGGTTTGGATGAAATTCTCAAACGTGTTGATGCCCAACTGGTTGCGGCCCAAGGCACTGACAATGCCCGCCGTGACGGTTTGCCCCACCCCAAACGGGTTGCCGATGGCCAGCACGGCATCGCCCACCTGCAGGTTGTCGGAATTGCCAAAGGTGATGGCGGGCAGGCGGTCAAGCTCGATCTTGAGCACGGCCAGATCGGTCTCAGGATCGCTGCCGATGACCTTGGCCCGCGCCTTGCGCCCGTCAGTGAGCATGACTTCAATGTCGTCCATGCGCTCGACCACGTGGTTGTTGGTCAACACATAGCCGTTGGACGAGACGATCACGCCCGAACCGATGCCCGATTGGGGCTGGCTGCCTTGCTCGCCAAAGAAGTACCTGAACCAGGGGTCGTTCTGCCGCGAGCCCCGCCGTGAAGCGGCTTTGCTGGAGGTGAGCACGCTGACCACGGCCGGGGCAGCCCGCTTGGCCGCGTCGCTGAAGCTGAGCATGGGTGTCCCCGACAAGCCCCCAGCAGGCCTGGTGGCCGCCACGGGCGCCGTGATGACCGTCGCCGGTTGGTTGGTGCGCCAAGGCATAGACTGCACCCACTGCGGCTTGAGCGTGGTCACGACGAACAAAACCGCCACGAGCACCGTGACGGCTTGCGAGAAAATCATCCAAAGTTTGCGCATTGAACCCACAGACTCCAAAAAGGCCCGCCGTGATTGACCGAGACACTTTGCACCACCACCTCAACACCGTGCTGGAGGCGGCCCGCTTCAAGGATTATGGGCCGAATGGTTTGCAAGTTGAGGGCCGAGGCCAAGTCGGCAAGGTTGTCACGGGGGTCACGGCCAGCAAGGCACTCATTGAAGCGGCCATTGAGGCCCAAGCCGATGCCATCCTGGTTCACCATGGCCTGTTCTGGCGCGGCCACGACGGCCGTGTCACCGGGTGGATGAAGCAGAGACTGGCCTTGTTGCTTGAGCACAACATCAGTTTGCTGGCCTACCACCTGCCTTTGGACGCCCACCCCACGCTGGGCAACAACGCCCAATGGGGTGAGCGCCTGGGCCTGGTGGCCGACGGGCGTTTTGGGGACCAGAACCTGGGCTTCATCGGCCCGGCGCCTCAAAATTTGACACTGGACAGCCTGATCGCTCAGGTGACCTCAGCGCTGGACAAGACACCCACAGTGGTGGCTGGTGATGGCAGACCGCTGAGGCGCGTGGCCTGGTGCAGTGGCGGCGCGCAAAGCTTTTTCGAGGACGCCATCGCGACAGGGGCCGATGTCTTTCTGACAGGCGAGATCTCTGAGCCACAAGCGCATTACGCCCGTGAAACGGGCGTGGCCTTCCTGGCCTGCGGACACCATGCCAGTGAGCGCTACGGGGTGCAGGCCCTGGGCGCCGCCGTGGCGCAAGAGTTTGGCCTGACCCACCAGTTCATCGACATCGACAACCCGGCCTGAGCGGCCGGCACCGTCATCAACGCACCAGCGCGGCCTCCAGTTCGGCAAAGCTGCGCGAATGCAGATCGCTGCCGATGGACGTGCCCAAAGCCTGCTCCAGCCGCGTGGCGGAGAACAAACCGCGCAGGGTGGTCTGCCCGTCCTTGAGCTGGGTGACCAGCAGGTAGCGCAGGCCGTGCTCGTGCATGGTGGCCACGATGTCGCCCAGGCGAGCCGTGCGCACCTGAGACAGGTCCAGCACCTCCCAGTGGTTGATGGGGATCATCATGTCGGCGACAGTCAGCTCTTTGTGTGCCACATGGTGGTTGGACGCGCGCAGCACCGGACGCTCGCCTTGCAACAGGTCGGCGGTGACCACCCCGGCCAGGAGGCCATCGGCGCCCGACACGAACACCATGCGCACGCCCGCGCGCATCATCACGTGCAAGGTGCTTTCAAGGCTGTCGCGGTGGCTGGCGACCACACAGGCGCTGTGGGTCAGGTCGGTGAGCAGGGCGAGCGCGGGGTCTTCGGGGTGCGCTTGCCGGTGCGTTTGCGGCAAACCGGGCGCCGTGTTCAAGGAAGACAGTTCAAGGGGCTTGAATCTGGGGGCTAAAGCCATGTTCGTTCCTGGAAGTGACGATGGGATCAGCGTACGCCTTTTGCCCCTCGGGGCTGAGCGCTGATTTCATGGCCATTCGTGGAATGTTGCCTCCCTCTGGCCAGGATCAGGCCAGGAGGTTCATAATCATTGCCCCGTCAATGAATCACAGGCGAACGGGGATGCCGCGCTGGTGCATGAGCGCCTTGGCCTGGCCTACGGTGTATTCACCATAGTGAAAGATGCTGGCGGCCAGCACCGCGTCGGCACCACCTTGCTGCACGCCATCGGCCAGGTGATCCAGGTTGCCCACGCCGCCCGAGGCGATGACCGGCACACCAACTGCGTCGCTCACCGCGCGGGTCAATTCCAGGTCGAAGCCGGATTTGGTGCCATCGCGGTCCATGCTGGTCAGCAGGATTTCGCCAGCGCCGAACTCGGCCATTTGCGTGGCCCAGGCCACCGCGTCCAAGCCCAAGTTCTTGCGACCACCGTGGCTGTAAACGTCCCAGCCCGGTCCGCGTGCGGTCAGGTCATCGCCCGCGCGCCGTTTGGCGTCGATGGCCACCACGATGCACTGCGAACCATAGCGGTCTGAAGCCGCACGGATGATCGGCGGGTTGGCCAGGGCCGCGGAATTGAAGCTGACCTTGTCGGCACCGGCGTTGAGCAGGCGACGGACGTCTTCGACCGTGCGCACGCCACCACCCACCGTCAGCGGAATGAAGACTTGCGAAGCCACGGCTTCGATGATGTGCAGGATCAGGTCGCGGCCGTCGCTGGTGGCGGTGATGTCCAGGAAGGTGAGCTCGTCGGCGCCCTGATCGTTGTAGCGCGCGGCGATTTCCACCGGGTCACCGGCATCGCGCAGCTCAACGAAGTTGACGCCCTTGACGACCCGGCCGCCCGTGACGTCCAGGCAGGGAATGATGCGTTTGGCCAGCACTGGTTGCCTTGTCTCAGCGAGCGCCGTTGAGCTCGTCGGCACGGGTCTGGCCGGCAGCGAAGTCAAGGTCACCGCTGTAGATGGCCCGGCCGCAGATCACGCCTTGCACCCCCTCGCCTTCAACCGCGCACAGGCGGTCGATGTCGGACAGGTTGGACAGGCCACCCGAGGCGATCACAGGGATGGTCAAGGCCTGGGCCAGCTTGACGGTGGCGTCGATGTTGATACCCGAGAGCATGCCGTCGCGGCCGATGTCGGTGTAGATGACGCCTTCGACGCCATAGTCCTGGAACTTCTGCGCCAGGTCGACGACCTCGTGGCCCGAGAGCTTGCTCCAGCCGTCGGTGGCAACCTTGCCGTCCTTGGCGTCCAGACCGACGATGATGTGACCACCAAACGCCGTGCACGCATCGCGCAAGAAGCCAGGGTTCTTGACCGCGGCCGTGCCGATGATGACGTAGCTGATGCCGTCATCGAGGTAGCGCTCGATGGTGTCGAGGTCGCGGATGCCGCCGCCCAATTGCACGGGGATCTCGTCGCCGACTTCCTTGATGATGGCCTTGATGGCCGCCTCATTGACGGGCTTGCCGGCAAAGGCACCATTCAAGTCCACCAGGTGCAAGCGCCGGGCGCCGGCCTCAAGCCAGCGCCGGGCCATTGCGGCCGGGTCCTCGCCAAAGGTGGTGGAATCGTTCATGTCGCCTTGTTTGAGGCGCACACATTTGCCGTCTTTCAGGTCAATCGCAGGGATCAGCAACATGGCTGTGACAGGTGGTGGTGAAAGAGATTTCAGGGATTCCAGCGCAGAAAATTGCGGTACAGGGCCAGGCCGTGCTGCGCGCTTTTTTCTGGATGGAACTGGGTCGCAAAAATGTTATCCCGGGCCACGGCGCTGGTAAAGCGGGCGCCATAGTCGGTTTCACCCGCAGTATGTTGCGGATTGTCCACTCGGGCGTAGTAGCTGTGGACGAAATAGTAATAGCTGCCGTCGGGGATGCCTTCCCAGACCGGGTGCGGCTGGCCACCCCGGACATCGGCGTGCGTGCTCTGGAAAACACGGTTCCAGCCCATCTGGGGCACTTTGTAGCGGCTGCCGTCGGGTTGGCGTTGCTGGTCCAGCCTGAAACGGATCACCTGGCCGGGAATGAAACCCAGGCCGGGGGTGTCTTGCTCTTCGCTGTGGTCCAGCAGCATCTGCATGCCCACGCACACGCCCATCAAGGGCTTGTTGTTGGCGGCGTGGCGCACGGCGCCCAGCAGATCGCCGCCATGGGCATCGCGCAACTCCTGCATGCAGTCACGCATGGCGCCCTGCCCTGGCAGGACCACACGCTCGGCGGCGTGCACCACTTCGGGGTCGTTGGTGACGACCACGGTCAGGTTCAGGCCCTGGGCGGCATGCTGCACCGCTTGGGACACCGAACGCAGATTGCCCATGCCGTAATCGATGACGGCCACAGTCGAGGTTGAACTCATGGCGTGTCAGGTCAGAGTGAACCTTTGGTAGACGGGATGACGCCGGCCATGCGGGGATCTCGTTCCAGCGCCATGCGCAGCGCCCGCGCGAAGGCCTTGAAGACCGTTTCGCACTGGTGGTGGGCGTTGACGCCTTTGAGGTTGTCGATGTGCAGCGTGACGCCGGCGTGGTTGACGAAGCCCTGGAAGAACTCGTAGGTCAGCTGGGTGTCAAAACCGCCGATGCTGCCGGCCGTGAAGGGGATGTGCATTTCCAGGCCGGGCCGACCGGAGAAATCGATCACGACGCGTGACAGGGCTTCATCGAGCGGCACGTAGGCGTGGCCGTAGCGGCGGATGCCCTTCTTGTCGCCCACGGCCTTGGCAAAGGCCTGGCCGATGGTGATGCCCACGTCTTCGACCGTGTGGTGGCCGTCGATGTGCAGGTCGCCCACGGCGTGCACGTCCAGGTCGATCAGGCCATGGCGTGCGATCTGGTCCAGCATGTGGTCGAAGAAGCCGATGCCGGTGTGCAGCTTGGCCGCCCCCGTGCCATCCAGGTTGATGCGTGCGGTGATCTGCGTTTCGGCCGTGTGCCGGGTGACTTCGGCCACGCGGGCCTCAAGCGAGGTGTCGGCGGATTGCGGCGCCGTCTTCTCAGGAGCGTTCATGTTGGGATGGACTTCAAAGTGGCCTGGTCAAGGTGGACTGCAGGGCGGCAATCATGGCGTCGTTTTCAGAGGGCAGGCCCACGGTTAAGCGGACACAGTGTGCCAGCAAACCATGCATGCCCGAGACATTCTTGATCAGGATGCCACGTTCCTTCAGCCCCGTGAAGACCGCGGCCGCGTCGGGCACGCGGACCAGGATCATGTTGGCCTGGCTTGGGTAGGACTTCACGCCCGGCATCTTGGCCAAGGCGGCCTGCAAGCGTTCACGCTCGGACTTGATGACGTCGGCCTGGCGGGTGAATTCGGCCTCGTGCTCCAGCGCGAACAGCGCCGCTTCCGCATTCAGGACGCTCACGTTATAGGGCGGGCGGGCCTTGTCGACTTCGGCCACCACCGCATCCGGGCCGATAAGGTAGCCCAGACGCACACCGGCCAGGCCGAATTTGCTGAGGGTGCGCATCAGGAGCACATTGGGGTGCTGGGGCAGCTTGGCCAGGTAGCTGTCGCTGGCGAAAGGCTGGTAAGCCTCGTCCATGACGACGAAACCGCAGCCTGCTTGCGCCACGGCATCGACGATGGCCTGGATGGCGTCCGCGTCCCACAGGTTGGCCGTGGGGTTGTTGGGGTAGGCGATGTAGGTCAGCGCGGGACGGTGTTCGCGGATGGCGGCGACCATGGCTGCGGTGTCGAGCTCGAAATCGGCGGTGAGCGGCACGCCCACGAACTTCAAGCCCTGCAGCTTGGCCGACATTTCGTACATGACGAAGCCGGGCAGCGGCGCCAGCACGGTGGCGCCGGACTGGGCACAGGCCATGGACAGCAGCGAGATCAACTCATCAGAGCCATTGCCGAGCACGATGCCGTAGCCCTCGGGCACTTGCGCGTGGCGGCGCAGCGCGGCATGCAGGTCGTTGATGCGCGTGCCGGGGTAGCGGTTCAGGGCGACGGCGCCCAGGCGTTGGCCCAGTTCGGCTTGCAACTCAGACGGCAGCGTGAAGGGATTCTCCATCGCGTCGAGCTTGATGAAGCCGGCGGCGTCTTGCACATGGTAGGCGTGCATGGCCCGCACATCGGGGCGGATGACGTCTGAAAGGCTCATGGTTTGGCGTGGGACTTGAGTCGGAATTCGGCGGCCTGGGCGTGGGCCTGCAGGCCTTCGCCATGGGCCAGCACAGAGGCGATCTGGCCCAGGGTTTGGGCGCCGGCTTCGCTGACCTCGATCAGGCTGCTGCGCTTCTGGAAATCGTAGACGCCCAGGGGCGATGAGAAGCGCGCGGTGCCCGAGGTCGGCAGCACGTGGTTGGGGCCGGCGCAGTAGTCACCCAGCGATTCGCTGGTGTAGGCGCCCAGGAAGATGGCGCCGGCGTGCTTGAGCAGCGGCTCCCAGCGGTGCGGGTCGTTGCTTGAGACTTCCAGGTGCTCGGGCGCGATGCGGTTACTGATGTCGCAGGCCTCTTCCATGCTGCGCGTGAGGATCAGCGCGCCCCGCCCTTCCAGCGAAGCGCGGATGATGTCGGCGCGCGGCATGGTGGGCAGCAGGCGCTCGATCTCGGCCTGCACCTGGGCGATGTAGTCGGCGTCGGGGCACAGCAGGATGCTTTGCGCCAACTCGTCGTGCTCGGCCTGGCTGAACAGGTCCATGGCGACCCACTCTGGCGGCGTAGAGCCATCGGCCAGCACCAGGATCTCGCTGGGGCCCGCGATCATGTCGATGCCGACCTGGCCAAACACGTGCTTCTTGGCGCTGGCCACGTAGGCATTGCCAGGGCCGGTGATCTTGTCGACCTTGGGGATGGTGGCCGTGCCGTAGGCCAACGCAGCCACGGCCTGGGCGCCACCGATGGTGAAGGCGCGGGTCACGCCAGCCACGTGAGCGGCGGCCAACACCAGGGGGTTCTTCTCGCCACGGGGCGTGGGCACCACCATGATGATTTCG
This sequence comes from Aquabacterium sp. CECT 9606, assembly GCF_918741295.1. Classification (GTDB taxonomy): domain Bacteria; phylum Pseudomonadota; class Gammaproteobacteria; order Burkholderiales; family Burkholderiaceae_C; genus Aquabacterium. The sequence goes on along the minus strand of NZ_CAKKNB010000001.1, from coordinate 939,942 downwards.
CCAACACCGGCCACGTGGGCGGGAATGGCATTCATCAGCACCGACGAGGGGTAAGCCGCCTTGCCGCCAGGCACGTAGATGCCGACGCGATCGATGGCCGTGACCTTCTGGCCCAGCAGGGTGCCGTCTTCGTCGCGGTATTGCCAGCTGAGGCCGCACGCCTGCTTCTGGCGCTCGTGGTAGCCGCGCACCCGGCGGGCTGCGGCTTGCAGTGCCTCGGCTTGCTCCGCGGGTAGGCCGTCGAACGCGGCTTTCAACTCGGCCGCACCGAGCTCCAGGGCAGCAACGCTGCCGACTTGAAGATGATCGAAACGCTCGGTGTATTCCAGCACGGCGTCATCGCCCCGCAAACGCACATCGGCCAGGATGGCGCCAACTCGGTTCTCGATCTCCACGTCCGTGTCGGCCGACCAATGCAGCACCGTTTGAAAGGCGGCATCGAAGTCAGGCTGGAGGGTAGCGAGGTGGCGGATGTTGACGGTCATGGTGTCGTGCAAGGACTCAGGCAGGGATGGCCGATTCAAAGGCCTGGATGACTTGGCGAATGGCTTCGCGCTTGAGCTTGAGCGAAGCCTGGTTGACCACCAGCCGCGAAGAAATCTGCATGATCTCTTCCACTTCGACCAAGTGGTTGGCCTTGAGCGTGTTGCCGGTGGAGACCAGATCCACGATGGCATCGGCCACGCCGATCAGCGGGGCCAGTTCCATCGAGCCATACAGCTTGATCAGGTCGACGTGCACGCCCTTGTTGGCAAAGTGCTCGCTGGCAATGGTGGTGTACTTGGTGGCCACGCGGATGCGCGAGCCTTGCTTGACCGCCGTGGCGTAGTCAAAGTCAGCGCGCACGGCCACGCTCATGCGGCACTTGGCGATGTTCAGGTCGAGCGGCTGGTACAGGTTGTCACCGCCGTGCTCGATCAGGGTGTCCTTGCCGGCCACGCCGATGTCGGCGCCGCCATGCTGCACGTAGGTGGGCACATCGGTGGCGCGCACCAGCACCACGCGCACGTCGGGACGGTTGGTGGTGAGGATGAGCTTGCGGGATTTTTCAGGGTCTTCGGTGACCTCGATGCCGGCAGCGGCCAGCAAGGGCAAGGTCTCTTCGAAGATGCGGCCTTTGGACAGGGCCAGGGTGATCATGCCGGAGGTGTTCATGCTGGAGCCTTGACGCGTTCGATGTCGGCGCCAATGGCACGCAGCTTGGCTTCCATGCGGTCGTAGCCACGGTCAAGATGGTAGATGCGGTCGATCAGGGTTTCGCCATCGGCCACCAGGCCGGCGATGACCAGGCCGGCGGACGCGCGCAGGTCGGTGGCCATCACGGTAGCGCCGGACAACTTGGGCACACCCGTTACCACGGCCGTGTGACCATCGACGTTGATCTGGGCGCCCAGGCGCACCAGTTCGTTGACGTGCATGAAGCGGTTTTCAAAGATGGTTTCGTTGATCACGGCAGTGCCCTGCGCCACACAATTGAGCGCCATGAACTGTGCCTGCATGTCGGTCGGGAAGGCTGGGTACTCGCGGGTGCGGAAACCCACAGCCTTGGCCTGCGCATCGGCCTTGACGCGGATCCAATCGTCACCCGATTCGATCGACACACCGGCTTCGCGCAGCTTCTCGATCACGGATTCGAGGTGATCAGCATTGGCGCGACGGAGGGTGACATCGCCCCCCGTGGCGGCCACAGCGCACAGGAAGGTGCCGGTCTCAATCCGGTCGGGAATGATCTGGTGCGGTTTGGCGCTGCTCAGGCCATTCAGCTTGTCGACACCCTGGATGCGCAGACGGTGCGTGCCACGGCCTTCGATCCTGGCGCCCATGGCCAACAACATGTCGACCAGGTCGGTGATTTCGGGCTCTTGGGCCGCATTCTCAAGGATGGTTTCACCCTCGGCCAGGCTGGCGGCCATCAGCAGGTTCTCGGTGCCGGTGACGGTGACCATGTCGGTGGTGATGCGCGCGCCCTTCAGCCGTGTGGGCTGACCGTCGGCACCCACGGGCGTGCGCGCTTCGATGTAGCCGTGCTCAACCGTGATCTGAGCACCCATGGCCTGCAAACCCTTGATGTGCTGATCGACTGGGCGCGAACCGATGGCGCAGCCGCCGGGCAACGAGACGCGCGCGCGGCCGAAGCGGGCCAGCAACGGGCCCAGCACCAGGATGGAGGCGCGCATGGTCTTGACCAGCTCGTAGGGCGCCTCGGGGTTGTTCACCTTGCCCGCGTCGAGCGTGACGCGGTCGTCCTGCTCGACATGGCGCTCGCACACCACGCCCATGTTGCTCAGCAGCTTGAACGTGGTCAGCACGTCTTTCAGCTGCGGCACGTTGGCCAATGTCACGGGCTCGGCGCTGAGCAGCGCGGCACACAGTTCGGGCAGCGCGGCATTCTTGGCGCCGGCAATGGTCACTTCGCCTTGCAGACGGCGACCGCCACGGATCAGGAGTTTGTCCATGAAAAGCACAAAGGGCACGAGGCCGCCGGAGACAGGAATCCGGGGCTCGCGCCTGGGTTGAAATCGGTAAAACTGAAAATTCGCGAACAGATCAGGCTTTTTCGGCCCACTCCGCCGGGGTCAATGTCTTCATCGACAGGGCGTGGATCTGAGCCCGCATTCTATCGCCCAGGGCCTGGTAAACGCGCTGGTGCCGGGCAACGCGGTTCTTGCCCTCGAACTCGGTGGAGACGATGGTGGCGAAAAAATGCTGGCCATCGCCCTCCACTTCCAGGTGGGTGCAGGGCAAGCCCTCGGCAATGTAGTGCTGGACTTCAGCGGCGGTGGGATCGGCCATGGTCGGTGCTCTCGGCAAAAATCAAACGAAAAAGGTCGGTCAATGCCGGATTTTGTACCCGGTCTTGAGAAGGTGCAGGGCGACCAGCGAAACTCCCAGCGTGGCGCTGCCCACCACGCCCAGGCTCAGCCAGGGGCTGACATCGCTGACGCCGAAAAATCCGCGCCGAAAACCATCGATCAGGTAGAAAAACGGGTTGAGGTGCGACAGGCCCAGCCAGAACGGCGGCAGCGAATGCACCGAATAGAACACGCCCGACAAAAATGTCATGGGCATGATGATGAAATTTTGGAACACCGCCATGTGGTCGAATTTTTCGGCCCACAGCCCGGCGATCAGGCCCAGCGCGCCCAGCAAGGTGCCGCCCAGCACCGCGAAGATCACCGCCCACCAAGGTTCGGCCAGGCCCGGCGGCGCGAACCAGCCCGTGACCAGGAACACGCCCAGCCCCACCGCCAGCCCCCGCACCAGCGAGGCACCCACATAGGCCACGAACCAGGCCCGGTGCGACAGCGGTGTCAGCAGCAAAAACACCAAGTTACCGGTGATCTTGCTCTGCACCAGCGACGAGGAGCTGTTGGCAAAGGCGTTTTGCAGCAGACTCATCATGACCAAGCCGGGGATCAGGAAGCGGGTGTAGCCCACGCCATTGAATACCTCGACCTTGCCCTGCAGCACGTGGCCAAAAATCAGCAGGTAGAGCACCGCCGTGAGCACGGGTGCGGCCACGGTCTGGAAAGCGACCTTCCAGAAGCGCAGCACTTCCTTGACGAACAGCGGCCTGGCACCCGACAGGCCCAGCGTTTCAATCAGGCCGCTCATGCGTGCACCCCTTGCATGATGCTGAGGAAGACATCCTCCAGGTCGGCCCGGCCGATTTCCAGGTCCTCAACGCGGCACTGGCTTTGCCGCAAGGCGGCGAGAATTTGTTCAACCTCGGCCGCGTCATGAGCCGGCAGTTGCACGATGCGGCCGGTGATGCGGGCTTGCTCGGACAGCCCCGCCGGCAATGGGTCATCGGTTTTGAAGCGCAGCATGGTGTGGGCCGTGCCGGCCAGCAAGGCCGAAGTGCGGTCCAGCGCCACCAGCTTGCCTTGCTTGAGCATGCCGATGCGGTGGCACAGTGCCTCGGCCTCTTCCAGGTAATGCGTGGTCAGCAGCACGGTGTGCCCTTCCTTGTTCAGGCGGGCGATGAACTGCCACAAGGTCTGGCGCAGCTCCACATCGACCCCTGCCGTGGGCTCGTCCAGCACGATCACAGGTGGTTTGTGCACCAGGGCCTGTGCCACCAGCACCCGCCGCTTCATGCCCCCCGACAGCTGGCGCATGTTGGCATCGGCCTTGTCGGCCAGGCCCAGGTGCTGCAGCAGTTCGTCGACCCACTCGCCGTTCTTGTTCAAGCCAAAGTAAGCACTTTGGATCATCAAGGCTTCGCGCACCGAGAAGAAGGGGTCGAACACCAGCTCCTGCGGCACCACGCCCAAACGCCGGCGGGCAAAAGCGTAGTCTTTCACCACATCGTGCCCCTGCACCGTCACCCGCCCCGTGGTGGCATGGCTCAGGCCGGCCAGGATGCTGATGAGGGTGGTCTTGCCCGCGCCATTGGGGCCCAGCAGGCCGAAGAACTCGCCCTCTTTGATGTCGAAGCTGACGCCCTGCAGGGCCGCGACTGATCGCCCGGCCGACACATAGGATTTGGTGACTTGTTGGAATGAAACGGCACTCATGAGGTGCCGCATTGTAGGGAGCGCGTCAAAAGCCTGCCGCTCTCGCGCAAACAGCCACCGCATTCAAGGGGCTGATGCCCAAAATGTCGGCAGTAAGATTGGCGGCCTAACAGGAGACAAACCATGACCGACCTGACCGCTCAATTCGAAGCCGCCGTGGCCAATTCCAAGCTGCTGCCCGCCAAGCCCGACAATGACACGCTGCTGAAGATCTACTCGCTCTTCAAGCAAGCCACCGTGGGCGACGTGCAAGGCGACCGCCCCGGCATGATGGACTTCGTGGCCCGCGCCAAGTACGACGCCTGGGCTTCCCTCAAGGGCAAGACGTCCGACCAGGCCAAGCAAACCTACATCGACCTGATCGCCTCACTGAAAAAGTGAGATGAGCGTTATTCGGTGAAGAGCTTGAACACACCCTTGGCCGTCAGCAGGTGGCCGGGGTTGCTGGTTTCATCAAGCAAACCACTGATGCGCTGGCGGATCCTGGCGCTGCGCTGCGCACGCCAGACCACCACGTCGGCCAACCATGGCTGACGGTTGACCCAGTTGGCCCGCTGGTACATCTTGAAGCGCGGCTTGAGGGCACCAAGTTGCTCCTCATAGCTGGCGCGCACCTGGGCCTCTGCCCAGCCTCGGTTGTGCCCATCGACCACGGCCCGCGCGGCCAGCATGCCGGTGTGCAAGGCTTTGCCAATGCCCTCGCCCGTGAACGCATAAGTGCTGCCCGCGGCCTCGCCGCAAACCAGCAAGCCCGGCTTTGAAAAGCGCGCGCCCTCCAGATTGAAGCGCAAGGGTGCCCCCTTGATCTCGCCCACGGGCACGCCGCCTTGCACCAGCTCACGCGCCGAGGCGTGCACTCGGATGAAGCGTTCGTAGATCTGGCGCAGATTGGGCTGGCCGCCACCGCGCGCTGGCCGAATCTCGGAGATGCCCACACCGATGTTGAACACCCCATCGCCGCACGGGAAGATCCAGCCATAGCCCGGACGCAGCGCCCGGTGCCAGACGATCTCAAGGCGGTCAATGCGGCCCACCATGGCCTCATTTTTGATGTAGCCACGCAGCGCCACGCCACTGGGTGTGTGGCGCACGGCCATGCCCGCAGCCAGCAAAGCCTGTGGCACCGCACCGGTGGCCAGAATCACCCACCGCGCGGTGATGTCATGTTGTTGATCGCCCTGCTGCAGCCGTGCACCGATCACCAGTCCGTCGGCCTCAAGCGGCGCCACAAATTGCACGGGTGCATGCATGCGCGCGCCAGCCGCCACGGCTGCACCGCACACGATGTCATCCAGCACTTTGCGAGGCAACACCGCCAGCTCGCCCGCCACATCCACGCGCCCACCCCGGGGTGCAATGCAGGCCACATGAGCGACCCGCTGGGCATGCCGCATCACATCGCCCAGCACGCCCAACTCGCGCAGCGCCTGGTGCGCATCGGGGATGAGGCCATCGCCACACACCTTGTCGCGCGGAAAAGCGTGGCGGTCTACCAGCACCACCGACATGCCGGCGCGCGCCAGCGTGAGCGCAGCGGCACTGCCAGCAGGCCCGGCCCCCACGACCAGGACATCGCAGGCCTCGGGCAGCGCTTCGAAACCCAGGTTCATGATGCGTGCGGTGGCATCAAGCGGTGGACGAGCCGCCTTGTGCCTTGGCCAGGATGTTGGCCAGATTCCGGTCGATTTCGGCCTCGATCAGGGGCTTGAACGCCGACATCATCATGCCCAGCTTTGTGTCCAGCTCGAAGGCATCGGCACGCACTTTCATCTGCCCCGTGACGCCCATCCGCTCGAAGCTGATGATGTCCTCGCCATCGCCCTGCACCATTTGGCAGGTCAGGCCCAGTTGCTTGGCGGCATCGCCCATCCACTCTTGCGCCAGGGCGCGTGCCTTGTCCATGCCCAAGGCATGGGAACGTTGAATCTTGATGTCGGCCATGAGCAGAGCCCTCCGTGGGTGGTTTGGCCCCCAGTTTAACGTTTGCCCTGCTGACGCTGGCCTTGTCAGAGGCCCACGGGTAAGATCAGCTTTCCTTCTCATCAAGCCTACTTCGCCATGTCCGCCGACATCTCCGACCTGTCGTCATTGGTGCTGCCCTCTTTGCTGGATCAGGCCGAATCGATCCAGGTCCTGCGCCGCGACATCCACGCGCACCCAGAGTTGTGCTTTGAAGAGGTCCGCACCTCGGACCTGATCGCCAAGACACTGGCGGGGTGGGGCATTGAAGTGCACCGCGGACTGGGCAAGACCGGTCTGGTCGGCGTGATCCAGGGCCGGCCCGGGCCCAACTCGGTGGGCTTGCGCGCCGACATCGACGCCCTGCCCATCACCGAGCGCAATGAGTTCGCCCACGCCAGCCGCCATGCAGGCCGCATGCATGCCTGCGGCCACGATGGGCACACGGCCATGTTGCTGGCGGCGGCACAGCACCTGGCGCAACACCGCGACTTCGAAGGCACGGTATACCTGGTGTTTCAACCGGCCGAAGAAGGCGGTGGTGGTGCCGCGGCCATGATGCGCGATGGCCTGTTCACGCGCTTTCCAATGCAAGCCATCTTTGGCGTGCACAACTGGCCGGGCATGGGCGTGGGCCAATTCGCCATCAAGCCCGGCCCTTGTTTCGCGTCCAGCAACGAGTTCCACATCACCGTGCGCGGCAAGGGATCGCACGCGGCCATGCCGCACCTGGGCATCGACCCGGTGCCCGTGGCCTGCCAGATGGTCCAGGCATTCCAAACCATCCTGACGCGCAACGTGCGCCCCATCGACACGGGGGTCATCTCGGTGACCATCATCCAGGCCGGCGAAGCCACCAATGTGGTGCCTGACTTTGTCACGGTGCAAGGCACGGTGCGCACCTTCACAACAGAGGTGTTGGACCTGATCGAATCGCGCATGCAGGACGTGGCACAACACACTTGCGCGGCCTTCGGGGCCGAATGCGATTTCAAGTTCAGCCGCAATTACCCGCCCACCATCAACCACCCGGCAGAAACCGACTTTGTCCGCCAGGTGATGGTGGACCTGGTCGGGGCGGACAACGTGCTGGAGTTCGAGCCCACCATGGGTGCCGAGGATTTCAGCTACTACCTGCAAGCCATTCCCGGCGCCTATTTCTTGATTGGCAATGGCGATGGCGCGCACCGTGAAGGCGGACATGGCCTGGGACCGTGCATGCTTCACAACCCAAGCTATGACTTCAATGACAAACTGATCCCCCTGGGTGCCAACCTGTGGGTCAACCTGGCCACACAGTGGCTGGCCAAACGTTGAAGAGACAACACAAAAACAACTGCGCTATCCCCTGGGCTTGAAATAGCGCTCAACGTGCGAGAGGATGCCCTCCATAAGGAGAAATGGGATGCAACTCTCAATCGCGGTCAAGCTCGGCCTTGGCTTCGTGCCGGCCTTGGTGGCACTGCTTACCGTGGGGTCGATTTTCCGTGAACGCATCACCGAGATCGACGACAACGCCCGTTGGGTGACCCACACCCTGAGTGTGCAACAGCAGTTGGAAAACGCGCGGGCAAGGCTGGCCGAAGCGGAAAGCAGCGCCCGGGCCTACATGCTCAGTCCCAAAGAGGTGTACCAGCAGTCGACCCGGCAGTCCGCCGTGGAGGCCCGCAACGCCATCAGCTCGGTGCGCCGCCTGACCATTGACAACCCCACGCAGCAAGCCTTGGCCGACCAGTTGGAAGTCGCGCTGGACAAACGCCTTGACACACTCCTGCACCAGGCCCTGGGAGACATCCCCGTTTCCCGCATCGAAGGGGTGATCGCCAATGGCCGCCTGCAAAGCCAAGCCGTGCGGGACATCATCGGATCAATGGAGAAGACGGAGCATGCTCTGCTCACCGAGCGCCAAGCCACGCAATCGCAAACACTGAAAGACAGCGCGCGCACCGTGATGCTGGCCACGCTGGGTGCCGCAGCCCTCGTGGTCGGCTTCGGGATCGTCACCGTGCGCAGCATCACCCGGCCGCTGCTGAACCTGGAAAGCGGGGCCCGTCGTGTCGGCGACGGCGACTATGCCCACCGCATCCCCAGCGAATCGCACGACGAAATTGGCAGGGTGGCTGGCATGTTCAACCAGATGGTCGAGCGCATCGAGCACCGCGAACGCACCGCCACCGATGAGAACTGGATCAAGTCCAGCCTGGCCAGCTTCACGCCGATCTTCCAGGGTGGACAGGACCTGGGCAGCGTTTGCCAGGCCACCTTGTCTCAGTTGGCCACCCTGCTGTCGGTGCCCTGCATGGTGCTGTACATGAGCAAGAAAGGCGAAGGCGCCCCTGGCCTGGTCCGGTGCGCCCACTTTGCCGCGCAGGACGCGCCCGAACACCTGGCGCCTGGCGAGGGTCTGGCCGGACAATGCCTCCTCGAAGGGCGCCCGCTGTTGCTGTCCGACCTGCCCGGCCACTACCTCAAGGTGGAATCTGCACTGGGTTCGACGCCACCCCGCCATGTGTACGTCGGGCCCATCGCCTTCGAAGCCCAGGTCCAGGCGGTCATCGAGATCGCCCTCATGCAGCCCCTGACTGACATCCAGCGCGAGTTCCTTGACCGGTTGGGTGAAGGCCTGGGCCTGATGTTGAACGCCTTGGAAGCCAAACAGAACACCGAAGCCGCACTGCGAACCCAGACCGCCCTGAGCCTGACCCTGCAGAAACAACAGGACGCGTTGAAGCTGAGCAATGAAGAGCTGGCCTTGCAAAGCGAACAACTGCGGGCCTCCGAACGCTTGGCGCGAGAACAGCAGGAAGAGCTGATGATGGCCAACGAGGAGCAGCACCAGGCCAACGCCGAGCTGCGCCAATTGACTTTGTCGCTGGACCAGAAGGCACAGCAGTTGACCGAGACCTCGGCGTTCAAGTCCGAGTTCCTGGCCAACATGTCGCACGAGTTGCGCACGCCGCTGAACAGCCTGCTCATCTTGTCCAAGCTGCTGGCCGAGGACGTGGAGCACCCGCTGTCCACCAAGCAATTGCAGTACGCCAAAACCATCCACGACGCGGGCAACGACCTTTTGGCGCTGATCAACGAGATCCTGGACCTGGCGAAGATTGAATCGGGCAACACCCACATCGACATCACCGAGGTGCCCTACGCCAACCTGGTGCAAATGGCCAGCGACACCTTCACCCACGTGGCCCAGACCAAGAAGGTGGAGTTCGCGATCGAAGTGGACCCGAAGCTGGACCAAAGCCTGCACACCGACCAAGGCCGGGTCTGGCAGATCTTGAAGAATCTCCTGTCGAACGCTTTCAAGTTCACAGCCCAAGGCAGGGTTGTGCTTCGTTTTGGCATGGCGGCCGCCAACGGCCTGCCCGCCCGGCTGAGCATGAGCGTGCAGGATTCGGGCATTGGCATCCCCCCTGAAAAACAGGCCCGCATCTTCGAAGCCTTCAAGCAGGGTGACTCGGGCATCGCGCGGCAATATGGCGGCACCGGCCTGGGCTTGTCAATCAGCCAGAAGCTGGCCCACCTGCTGGGCGGCTCGCTGGAGGTGGTCAGTGAAGCCGGCCAAGGCAGCACCTTCACGCTGTACTTGCCCATGGATGCCGCCTTGTCCTCGCCGGGGGGCACGCCCATGGCGCCCTTGGCGCCACCAGAATCGATCACCGCCAAGCCGACTGTGGCGCCGGCATTGCCTGCAAGCCAGAGCACGCTCATGGTGGTCACCGACAACGAAGCCTTGGTCCAAAGCTTGGGCGACATGCTCAAGGACTACCCGATCGAGCTGGTACGGATCCCTGAGTTTTCACAGGTCATGGCCGCCTGCGAGGCGCACCCGCCCTTGCTCGTGGTGATGGATGGCACGGTCAACCGCGGTGAGATGTGGATGGCGATGGGCCACCTCAAACAGGATCCCAAGACCCGACATGTCTCCATCCACGTGATGTGCGACGAAGACCAACGCGAACGTTCGCTGCGCCTGGGCGCCACCTCCTACACCCTGCTGCCCACCGAATCCATCGACACCCTGACGACAACCCTGCGCTCGCGCCTGGCCCGCTTGACGCAATGGCAGCGCAATGTGCTGGTGGTCGAGGACGACCCGGTTCAACTGGCGGCCGTTTTGGACTTGATCGGCAATGGCGACATCCACGCCAAAGGCGTGTCCACGGCCGCCGAGGCCCTGGAAGCCATTGAGGCCGTGCCCGTCGATTGCGTGGTCATCGACCTGGGCCTGCCCGACATGGACGGCGGCGCGCTGATCGACGCCTTGAGCCAGCGCCTGGGCCGCGCCAGCCCCCCTGTGATCGTCTACACGGGCCGCGCCATGTCGCGCACCGAAGAAATCGGGTTGATGAAAAAGGCCCAGGCCTTGATCATCAAGGGCGTGGGATCGCCCGAGCGCCTGATTGACGAGCTGTCGTTGCTGATGAGCCGCCAACCCTCGCGCCTGTCGCCCAGCGCGCGGCAATTGATCGACCGAAGCCGCAGTGAAGACCCGGTTCTGGCCGGGCAAAACATCCTGGTGGTTGACGATGACGTGCGCAACATCTTCGCCATCTCGGCCGCGCTGGAAACCTATGGCGCCCATGTGATCCATGCAGAAAGCGGGCTGGCCGGCATCGACATGCTGCACCAGCATCCCGACACCCACGTCGTGTTGATGGACGTGATGATGCCCACCATCGATGGCTTGGAAACCATCCGGCGGATTCGCCAGTTGCCACAATTTGCGATGCTGCCCATCATCGCGGTCACGGCCAAGGCCATGCCCGGCGACCGCGCAGCCTGCCTGGAAGCAGGTGCCTCGGATTACCTGGCCAAGCCAGTCGACATGGACCGCCTGCGCGCCATGCTGCGCGTGTGGCTGACAGAATGACCAGGATGCCCGCCCACTTGCGCGCTGAGCTCGGCCAGTTGGTCGAGGCCGTGTCGGCACTCAGTGGCATGGATTTTCGGCGTTATCAACGCTCGGCCCTGCTGCGCCGCGTGCTGCACACCGTGGACCAGGAAGGGGCTGGCTCCATCGCAGGTTTGGTGTCCAAGGTGCGCACCGACCGCGACTGCCTGCAACGTCTTCGCGCGGCGATGATGCTGCACGTGACCTCGCTGTTCAGGGACGAAGGCTACTACCGCGAGGTGCGCAAGAACATCGGGTTTCTGGCCACCTACCCCAGCTCACAGCTTTGGGTTGCGGCGTGCTCGACCGGGCCCGAGGTGATGTCTTACCGCATCTTGCTGCACGAAGCGGGCCTGGCACAGCGGTGCCGAGTCTATGCCACCGACCTGAGCGAATCTGCCATTGCGCAGGCCCAGGCCGGACAGTTTGAAGACCACCAACTGGCTGAGTACGAGCGCAACTACCTGCTGGCCGGCGGCCAAGGCCGCTTGACCGATTACTGCACACGAGTTGATGGACGTTGGCGATTCAATGCCGCCCTGCTGGACGACGTAGTCTTTGGTGTTCACAACCTGCTGACGGACGCATCCTTCAATGACTTTCAGTTCATCTCTTGCCGCAATGTGACGATGTACTTCGATCCCCAGGGACAAAGCCGCGTTCACACCTTGCTGCACCAAAGCCTGAGGCCATTTGGTTACCTGGGCTTGGGATTGAGCGAGTCGCTGATGCACTCGCCGTACCGCGAAGACTACCGGCAGACTCATCCCGGCGAACCCCTGTACCGCAAGATCCGATAAAGGGAACTCATGCAAGCCAAACCCGACATCAGCATCCTGATGGTGGACGACGAGCCAGCCAATCTGCTGGCGCTCGAAGGCATCCTGGCGCCTTTGGGGCAGCGCTTGATCCGCGCGCAATCAGGCAATGAGGCCTTGCGCCACCTGCTGGACACCGACTTTGCCGTGATCTTGCTGGACGTGCGCATGCCCGGCATGAGCGGCATTGAAGCGGCTGCGCTCATCCGCAGCCGCCCCCGCTCCCGCTCCACGCCCATCATCTTCCTGACAGGCGAGGAAAAAAGCGCCGATGCCATGTTCGAGGGCTACTCGGCCGGCGCGGTCGACTACCTCATGAAGCCCGTGGTGCCCGCCATCCTGCGCTCCAAGGTCGAGGTCTTCACCGAGTTGGCGCAGGCACGGCTGCGGCTGCAGCAACAGATCCAGGAGCGCGAGCGGGTGGCTGAAGAGTTGTCGCGCCTGAACGCCATGCTGGCCCAGCGCAATGGGGACCTGGCCGCCGCCAACCTGGAGTTGGACTCCTTCTGCGCCACGGTGGCACACGACCTGCGCTCGCCGCTCTCGCAGATCATCGGGTTCACGCAACTGCTGGAAATGTCATGCGCCAGCAAACTGGGCAAGGACGAACTGCAAAGACTGAATCTGGTGCGCACCATCGGCTTGCAGATGAATGACATGGTGACCGACTTCCTCAACTTCGCCCGCCTGGGCAGCACCCCCATCCAGGCCGAACCCGTCAACATGGCAGACATGGCCAGCACCATCGCCGCTGAACTGTCAGCCCCTGGCCGGGGTGCACCGGCCGAGTGGACCGTGGGTGCCCTGCCCTTGGCGCGTGGCGACAGCCGCATGCTGCGACAGGTGTGGATCAATCTCCTGTCGAACGCCTTGAAATATTCCAAGAACAGCCATCCCATCCGCATCCAGGTGCAGGGCGAGCTACAAGGTGACGAGCTGATCTACAGCGTGACCGACAACGGTGTGGGCTTTGACACCAGCCAGGCACCACGGCTGTTCGCGGCGTTTTCACGCCTGCATGGCCAAGACGAATTCGAGGGCATCGGCATTGGCCTGTCGTCGGTCAAACGAATCATTCAAAAGCATGGCGGCCGGGTTTGGGCCCAAGCCGAAGTGGGCCATGGGGCCACATTCTGCTTCTCGCTGCCTGCCTCGCCCCAAGCCTTTTGCTAGGCATCGTCCAGGTCTTGCAGCACGCTGTCCACGGCCCGCTGCATCAGGCTCAACTCCACGAAAGTGGTGGCCAGTCCCTCGATGCGCAAACGCTCCAGAGCGCGGCGCGTCATCGAGTGCATGCCGCCGGCCAAGGAACTGGTGAACATGAAGAACTCGCCGTTGTCGCTGCGCCAAAGCAAGTGGGCCGTCACCCACTGGCCTTGCAGGAAGAGCTTGCAGCGCACGCCTTTGGTCAGGGTCTGCAACCAGCGCTGAGCAGCGCCCTTGACGCGGCTGTCTTCATCGACACCACCCAGTGCCATGGGCACCGTGGGCAGCGCCCCCACACTGGTGTCCTGAGCCCAACTGTCCGAACCCTGATCGCGGCCCGCATCCAGCACCTCGTCACGCATCTGCTGAACCAGGTCCTGAGGCGTGACGGCTTGGGCCTCGCCCGTAGGGACGCTGCGCAAACGCCGGCTGTGCATGCGCATCAGGTCATCGAGCACGTGGTCGCGCTCGGCCTGCGGCAAGCCGATCATTTCCATGCCCAGCTTCAGCCGCTCGATCAGTGAGGGCAGGCGCTGGCGAACCTCGTCGCGGTCCAGCTCGCTGGACGGACGCTCCAGGCTCCAGAGCAACTCGTCAACGGTGCCCACCAAGGCCTGGGTGTGGGCGTTGTCAGTGCCTTGCGACACCATGGTGCGTGCCAGCACATCCACCCACGGGCCGGTCAGGAAACGCCGCAAGGTCTCGCTCAGTTCGGAGCTCTGCAGCTGGTGCATCACCTGCTGGCGCAGCAACGGCATCAAGGTCTGGCGTTGCTCGGCCTCGGTCAAAGCCTTCACCGCAGCCTGTGAGTGCTGCAACTGGGCCTCATCCTCGTGGTCGATGTAAGCCTGCACGTCCGACAGGGCGCCTTCGTACAAGGCCGCGCTGGGGGCCTCGTCCACGGCCAGCCGCTCGACCAGGGGTTCGACAAACTCCATGAACGCCGAACCGCGCGAATCACTGAACTGAGGGTGGTCGGACGCATGCGCGGCGATCTGGTTGATCAAGGTCCAGGCCGGGTGCTCATGGGAGCTCATCAGCGTCGGGTCGGTCAAGGCCACACGCACCACGGACGCCTGCAAACGCCCGATCATCCCCTTGACGGCGGACTCCAGCTTTGGATCGGCCAGGATCTGATCAAACAGGCGAGACAGCAATTGCACGGTCTGGTGCTGCGCTGGCTCGTCGGTGGGCGGGTGCTTGGGCAAGCGATCGCGCAGGTTCAGCAGCGCATCGGGCTGGGTCAGGTCGACCTCGGGCATGGCCCCTGTTCGCACGATGGGCGCACTGCGAAATTCCAAAGGTTGCACGCCCCAGCTCTTGAGCCTCCGGCAAGCGTCGCCATACACATCGCGCAGCACATCGGCCATGGCGAAACCGGCCGTGCGCAAGAACAGGCCCCGGCTGGCCTTGGACACCTTGATGCCATGCGCAGCACGACTCAAGGCGCGCGCATAAACCATGGGGCGGCAAGGATTGGCCTCCAGTCGCAACACGGTTTCACCCAGCAGCGAGGCGGTCAGCGCCTGCAATTCGCGCAGCTCCCATTCGGCCTTCAAGTCGATGAGCTGGATCGTGCGCGAAATCTCGATGTCTTTCTCGGCCTGGTCCTCGTCCATCAAGGTCAGGTCTTCCAGTCGCAAAGGCCCTGCCGGCAAGCGCACCGGTGTGGCTTGCGCTTGCGCCGCGGCTTCGATCTCTGATTTGATGTCGCCACCAAACGCAGTGGTCAAGGCCAACTGGTGAACCTGCAATGCTTCCAGCACCTCGAACAGCTGCTGGCGGTCAGAGGCCAGGGCCATGGTCGCGCCGGTGTCTCGCAAACGATGAACCGTGGCATCAATCACCTGCTGCGCGACCAATGGGCCGCCTGCCAGCATGGCATCAAGGTGCTTCTTCACGAGGGCGCCATCGTGCATAGAAAAAATCCCGGAACACCAGTGATTGGTTCACACAGTGTAGGTCGGGCGGTTCATGTCACGGCGATGGAAAAGCCCCAGGAGATGGCGGGAAAAGGAACGACCCGCGACTGGAGTTGCCTGACCGGCCCGGTTGTCCGTTGGCCGGTCAGTGCCAGCCGCGTCAATTGGCCGTCTTGCTGGTGGTGACTGCGGCAGCCTGGTTGCCGGCCGCCGTGGGGCTCAGGTCTTCGATCTTGGCGGCGGCTGCCGACGTGGACTGACGCGAGACCGGGGTAATGAACTCACGGCCAAAGTCCAGCTCGCCAGCCTTGAGTGCGCGCAGGTATTCGGCCTTGACCTGTTCGCGTGTGACGCCGGGGGCATTGGTGTCGGCCAATGCGGGCAAAGCCAGGGCAGCGGTCAAAACGGCCAAGAGGGTAGTGCGTGTGTTCATGGTGCTTCCTTCTTCAACAGGCATCAGGAAAATCCCTGATGTGTTCACTGTAGAAGTGAGCAAAGCCCGGAAAAAGCACCGCAGCGCGAATGCACTATTCCAGAAACAAGAACAAAGCGGGCCGGTGGCGTAGAGTTTCAGTGCCAGCATGGGCGCTGAAAGGATAACAACGATGGACCGACTTCAAAGCATGCAGATCTTCTGCCGCGTGATCGACCTCAATGGTTTCGCCGCCGCAGCGCGTGACTTGAACCTCTCACCTTCTGTGGTCACGCGGCTGATCAACGAGCTGGAAGAGCACCTGGGATCGCGGCTGATCAACCGCACCACTCGCAAGCTGGTGCTGACCGAGGCCGGCGAGCGCTACCTGGAACAGGTGCGCCGCATCCTGGCCGATGTCGCGCAGGTGGAGGCCGAGGTGGGCTCCGACACGGCCGATCCCCGTGGTGTGCTCAAGGTGCTGGCGCCGCCTGCTTTTGCCGCGCACCAGCTGGCGCCCATCCTGCCCCGCTTTCGCGCGCTGCACCCGCGCATCGCCATTGATTTGTCTGCCCCCGGGATGGTGGAAACCTTGGACGAGAACTTTGACGTGAGCATCATCGCGGCCCAGGGCAAACCGCTGGATGGCAGCTTCGTGGCCCGGCAGCTGGCCACCTCGGCCGCGGTGCTGTGCGCCACGCCCGCCTACCTTCAGCGCCACGGCAGGCCCACGCATCCGCAAGATTTGCTGCGGCATGACATGCTCACCCCCAAGCGGCCCTGCGAGCTCACGTTCTACCCGGAGCTTGATGATCAAGCACAAGGCGACCGCCCCCAGGCCCTGACCTTGGCAGTGCCCTCGCCCGCTTTGAGCACAGGGCACCTCGACACCATCCGCCACGCAACTCTGGGGGCATGGGCATCGGGGCCTTTCCTTCTTACGTCATCGCGCACGCGCTGGCACAGGGCACCTTGGAGCGGGTGCTGCCGCGATGGCGTTTGTTCGAGATGGGCATCTACGCGGCCATCCCTTCCCGAAGGCATTTGCCAGCCAAGACCCGGGCGTTCTTTGATTTTTTGGTCAGCTCATTTGAAGGCCACCAGGGCGTGGACCCCTGGTTGCCAGGCGCCTCATCCGCGCCCCAGCCGCTGCCACAGAAAGCGGCCTGAGCTGCTCAAGGCGCACCTGCCTTGAGGGGCACCGCTCCGGGCACCTCATGGAGGCGGCCCGAATGCGTGGTTATATAAATGCTGGTGGCGCGGTAGGCGCCTCCTGCCCGGCCCACGGCGACCGCGCTCGGCAGCGACAGCCCGGACGTCAGCAGGCACATCTGGCGGCTGGCAGGATCAAGCCGCCAAACCTCGCCGGCCCAGTACGAGACCACGTACAGGCGCCCCTGGTCATCGATGTCCAGGCCATCAAGCCAGCTCCATTTGCGGGCTGGTGGTGCATTGGCCACCACCGAGGTCTGCCCCGTGGCGCGGTCCACCGCCAGGATGCTCGCCGGCACCATCTGGTTCACATACAAGGTCTTCTGATCCTTGCTGATGGCGAGCCCGTTGCTGTTTTGCCTGAGCCAGGTGCGCTGCACCGTGCCATCGGGCAGCACGCGGTCCAGGCTGGCCGCCAGGTCATCCGAGGCATAGAAAGTGCCATCGGCCGCACGCGCCAAGCCGTTGGCCATGGACAAGCCGCTCACATGCGGCGTGACTTGACCATTGTCCAGATCGACCTTGACGATGCCCGCCTTGGCAAGCGATGGCGCGAAACCGGTCAGGCCATTGCCCACGCCAACATAAGCTTCCCGTGGTCCGGTCACGGCGATGCCGCCAGGGCTGTCCACACCAACGGCCACGATGGCTGGCGCCGCCTGGGGCGAGTCAAGACGAACCAGTTCGCCGTTGAACAGCCGGGTGTAAAGAAGGCGCCCCTGCTGATCGAAAGCAATCGACTCCAGAGCACCTTGCCCGGCCAGCATCACTGACACTGCGCCCACCCCGGCACACAAAGGCAGGCCTGAATCGGCAGCACGGGCCTGGCCTGGCAGCCACCCAGCTGACGCCGCCACGCAGCACGCCCATGGCATGGTCAGCCCAACAACCTTGCTCTTGAATCCTTGCATCGCGCACCCTTCAGTGATTTTGACCAAGCCGAAAGCATGGGCCCTGCAGATGCTTCGATCAAGTGCTTGAAGCCAAGTTGGCTTTGGAGCACGAGATTCTTCTGGCCCCGCCTGCACAGAGAGATCAGACCAGGGCGAACCCGAGGATGACAAACAAAAACCCCCCGCCTTGCCTGAGCACGACGGGGGGTTTGAAGTTGGTGGGCCCCGACAGATTCGAACTGTCGACCAACGGATTAAGAGTCCGCTGCTCTACCAACTGAGCTAGGAGCCCGAAACTTTTTCGATCCTTGCATTGCTGCAAGTTGCAAAGATTGACTACTTTGCCAAGATTTCCATTATACAACGGAAATCAACCATCTTATTAATTTGGTGGGTCGAGCGAGACTCGAACTCGCGACCAACGGATTAAAAGTCCGCTGCTCTACCGACTGAGCTATCGACCCCCGAAAAGCCTAAAATTATAACGTGGTTTTTAGCGTTTGATCAAAGTGTTGATCAACTGTGCTGCCGAAACCATGCCAAAGGTCGCAGTCACCACAACGCTGGAGCCATAGCCATGGCAGTTCAGCGAGCCATCGCCGATGTCGCACTCGGCGTCTTGCGGCGGCAACACCGCCTCGCGTGAGAACACGCACATCAGGCCCATGCGGCCCTTGCGCGCACCCTCATGGCGCTGCCGCAAACGCTGGCGCACGCTGGCCAGCAGCGGGTCGTGCGTCACTTCCGACAAGTCGCCCACTTCAACCAACTGTGGCTGGGATTTGCCCCCTGCCGCGCCCACGGCCACCACGGGCACCTGGTGCACCCTGCCCCATGCGGCGATGGCCGCCTTGGCCTTGACCTGGTCGCAGCAGTCGATCACGCCATCCAAGGGCTGGGCCGAGAGCAACGCATCCACATTGCTTTCGTCGATGAACTCTTCAACCGAATGCACCACGCAAGCCGGGTGGATCTGCGCGATGCGGTCCTGCAGCGCCAGCACCTTGGCCTGGCCGATGGTGCTCTCCAGCGCGTGCACTTGCCGGTTGATGTTGGACTCGGCCACATGGTCCAGATCAATCAAGGTCAGCTCGGCCACACCGCTGCGCGCCAGGGCTTCGGCCGCCCAGGAACCGACGCCACCCACACCGATCACCGCGATGCGGGCCGCGCGAAGGCGCTCGTAGGCCGCTGCGCCATGCAAGCGGCGCAGCCCGCCGAACCGGCGCTCCAGGTCGGCTTCGCTTGCGCTCGACAAGGCCACGCTCAGTTCTTGCGCGCCTGCGCTTTGGCCGCCGCGGTGGACGCACTGGCCAGACGCTCGCGCGCAGCCTGGGCCGCTTCGGAATCGGGGTAGTTCTTGATCAGGTCGTCCAAGGCCTTGCGGGCCGCCTTGGTTTCCTTGAGCTCGGTGTGGCAATTGGCGATCGACAGCATGGCCTCGGGCGCGCGGGCATGCGCCGGCGCCTGGCTCAACAAGGCACGGAAGCTGACCAACGCTTCCTTGTAGTTGCGCAAGCCATATTGCGCGTTGCCCTGCCAGTACAAGGCCGACTCGCGGTAACCCGTCGCTGGATAACGTTTGATCAAGCCCGCCAGGCCCGCCGCGCCACCCGCGAAGTCGGCTTGCCGCAACTTGGCCAAAGCGTCTTCAAACAGGGCCTTTTCTTCGGGTTCGACCTGGAAGGTCTTGCCATCGAGGTTCACCGTTTGCGGCTCGAGCTTGCGCACACGCTCGTCCACGCCCTGCTGCAGATCCTTCTGATGTCGCTGCAGCTCAGACAGGTCGCGGGCCAGCAGTTCGTTCTGGCCGCTTTGCTTGGCCAGATCACCGCGCAACTGCTCGATCTGGGCATTCAGATCCACCAGGCTGCGCTTGACCTGGTCGAGCTGGGCGTTCAAAGCGCTGAGCTTGGCGTTGCTCGATTCAGTGTCCTTGGCGCGCTGCTGGCGCAACTCGAGGATGGCACGGCGTGCCTCGTCATCGTCCAGCAAGCCTGCATGGGCGCTCAGCGCCCCGCAAGCCGAGGCCAGGGCCAGCACCCAGGGGCGCACACGGTACAACATCAACGCGGCCCCCATGATCAACGGTCTTTGAACTCGGCGCGGCGGTTCTTGGCCCAGGCTTCTTCGGTGCTGCCGGTGACGGCTGGGCGTTCTTCGCCAAAGCTCACGGCCTCAACCTGGTCGGCGGACACACCCAACAGCGTCAAAGATTTGACGACGGCTTCAGCGCGCTTCTGGCCCAAGGCCAGGTTGTACTCGCGGCCACCGCGCTCGTCGGTGTGCCCTTCGATGAACAGTTTCTTGCTGCGGATGGTGGTCAGCACCTTACCGTAGCCGTCCAGCACAGGGCGGAACTCGTCCTTGACGACGAAGCTGTCGAAATCAAAGTAGATGACGCGGGGCAGGCCACTCAGTGCGGCATTGGCGCCAGCGTCAGCATCGGCCGCCACCACAGGCGCCACGGTCGAGGCCGCATTGGACGACGATGAGGTGCCGGTGCTGCCAGACACGTTGCGCGACTCGATCGGAGGCGCCTTGTCGTCCAGCTTGACCGAGCTGCAGCCGGCCATCCACAGGGTGGACGCGCCCACCAGGCCGACCACGGCCAGGCGAATGGCACGAGCGGACATCGAAGCGGAAGTTGTTTGGATCGGGTTCATGAAGGCTCCTTACAAAGGTCGATCAAAGATTCAAGAAAAAAATGAAACGTCAGCGTTTGGCGCCCACGATGTCGGGACCCCAGACGGGCTCGCGGACATCGGCCTGCGGCGTGGCCAGGCTGGCCTTGATGCGGCCGTCCAGCGAGGTGGTCATGAGCACATCGCGCCCTTGGTTGCGCGTGGCATAGATGATCTGCTTGCTGTTGGGCGCAAAGCTGGGGCTTTCGTCGTCGCGGGTGTCGGTGAGCACACGCACGGCGCCGCTGGCCAGCTCCATCAAGTGCACCTTGTAGCCACCGTTGACCTGGCCGATGAAGGTCATCCAGCGGCCATCGGGGCTCAGCGCCGGGCTGATGTTGTACGGCCCATTGAAGGTGACGCGCTGGGCGCTGCCGCCCGACAACGGTGTCTTGTAGATTTGCGGGCTGCCGCCCCGGTCGCTCACGAAGTAAACGGTGCTGCCATCGGCCGACCAGGCCGCTTCGGTGTCGATGCCACCGCTTTGTGTCAGGCGCCGAACGTTGTCCCCGTCGATGCCCATCACGAACAACTGTGAACCGCCATCGCGGCTGAGTGTGACCGCCATTTGCTTGCCATCGGGCGACCAGGCTGGGGCGCTGTTGGTGCCTTTGAAGCTGGCCAGCACGCGGCGGCGCCCAGTGGTCAGCTCCTGCGACATGACCTTGGCTTTGCCGCCTTCGAACGACACATAGGCCAGCTTGCCGCCATCGGGCGACCAGGCGGGCGAGATGATGGGCTCGTTGCTGGTCAGGGCGTCGCGCTCGCCCTTGCCGTCGGAGTCGGCCACCCAGAGCACATAACGGCGGCCGGTCTTGGCCACGTAGGCGATGCGCGTGGCGAAGGCGCCCTTGTCGCCGGTCAGCTTTTCATAAATGTCGTCGGCGATGCGGTGGGCGGCCAGGCGCAAATCGGCGGCGGGCACAACCAGGCTTTGCACGCCCAGATCCTTGTTGCGGGCAGCGTCCCACAGGCGGTAGCGGATGTCAAAGCGGCCATCGGCCAGGGGCAGGATGGAGCCGGCCAGCAAGGCATCGGCACCTTTGCCCCGCCAATCGGTCAGCACGGGGCGCGAGGTCTCGTCCAGCTTGTCGGCCGAAGCATCGAGTGTCTTGAACAGGCCGCACCGCTGCAAGTCGGCGATCACGATGCTGGCGATGGGCTGCGGCACACCCTCTTCGCCCTTGAAGCGCCCGATGGCCACCGGAATCTGCGTGGCGCCCACACCTGCGATCTCAACCCGGAACTGGGCCCATGCAGGGCTGGTCGTCCACAGGCCTGCGGCCGCCATGGCACCGCACAGCGCCAAAGTCTTCAGGTGACCACGGCGGGCGGTGCCCAGCCCAGGCTCGGCAGAATTCGTGGGGTGTTCAAGCATCGTGTCTAGAAGGGATTCGTCCATGTGAAGTGCTGATTGTGCCGCGAGTGCCAAACACCACCGCCGCGCAAGGTGTTGGCCCGTGCAAAGTCATGTAAAGCGCTTCATGGCAGCGCTCACAGCAAGACGATGTCGTACTGCTCGGGCGACACCCAGGGTTCGGTTTGCAGGGAGATCGGTTTGCCGATGAAATCGATCAGGCCGGCCAGGTGCTGGCTTTCTTCATCGAGCAGCATCTCGACCACCGTGGCGCTGGCCACCACACGGAACTCGCGCGGGTTGAACTGGCGCGCCTCGCGCAAAATCTCGCGCAGGATGTTGTAGCAGACTGTGCGCGGCGTCTTGACCTGGCCGCGGCCTTCGCAGGTGGGGCAAGGCTGGCACAGCATGTGTGCCAGCGATTCGCGCGTGCGCTTGCGCGTCATCTCCACCAGGCCCAGCGGCGAGAACCCGCTGATGGTGAGCTTGGTGCGGTCGCGGCTCATTTGCTTGCGAAACTCGGCCAGCACATTGTCGCGGTGGTCCTCGCGCAGCATGTCGATGAAATCAACAATGATGATGCCGCCCAGGTTGCGCAGGCGCAATTGCCGTGCGATGGCCTGCGAGGCCTCCAGGTTGGTCTTGAAGATGGTGTCGTCAAAATTGCGCGCGCCCACATAACCACCCGTGTTGACGTCGATGGTGGTGAGTGCCTCGGTCTGGTCGATGATCAGGTAGCCACCGGATTTCAAATCAACCCGGCGCGCCAGGGCTTTTTCGATCTCCTGGTCGATGTTGTACAGGTCGAAGATGGGCCGCTCGCCCTTGTAGTGCTGCAGCTTGTCGACCGAGGTGGGCGTGAACTCGGCGCCAAAGGCACGCAGGGCATCAAACTGGATCAGCGAATCGATGCGGATGTTGGCGGTCTCGTCGATGACCAGGTCGCGAAGCACCCGCTGGGCCAGGTTCAAGTCCTGGTGCAGCAAGGAGCCCGGCGCGGCCTTGAGGCCCTGCTCGCGGATCGTCGCCCAGGTTTTGCGCAGGTAAGCGATGTCGGCGCCCAGCTCCTCATCGGTGGCGTCTTCAGCGTTGGTGCGCAGAATGAAGCCGCCCGAGCGCGTGCGCCCTTCCTTGCTGTCGGCCTCGCCCAACAATTGCAGCATGCGGGCGCGGAGTTGGTCGCGCAGTTCGGGCGAACCAATCTTTTGCGAGATGCCAATGTGGTCGTCTTGTGGCAGGAACACCAGCAAGCGCCCAGCGATGCTGATCTGCGAAGACAGGCGTGCACCCTTGGTGCCAATCGGGTCCTTGAGGACTTGCACCATCAGCGTCTGGCCTTCGTGCAGGCGCTTTTCAATGGGCGTGGCGTTGTCGGGCGAGCGGATGCTGCCTCGCTGGCTGGGATCCTCGCGGTGCAGGTCGGCCACGTGCAAGAAGGCGGCGCGCTCCAGGCCGATGTCGATGAAAGCCGATTGCATGCCGGGCAACACGCGCGCCACCCGGCCCGCGTAGACATTGCCCACCAGGCCACGCTCCAGCGTGCGCTCGACGTGCAGCTCCTGGACAGCGCCGTTTTCAACCACGGCGACGCGGGTCTCCTGCGGGGTCCAGTTGATCAGAATATCGTGTGAGTAGGCCATCTGATTTCCTGAAGATTCATGGGTAGAGTCAGCTCAGGCGCCTCAGTTCAATGTTGCTTATGCCGTGCACACCCGGGCGGGCGGATTTGGCGGCATTGACCAGGCCCTGCGCGACCTGACTGGCCTGCACAGGGCGGTAACGCTCGGGCATCAGCCAGCCAAATTTGAGGCCAATGCGTTCGGCGATGCGCACTTCATCCCGCTCACCCGCCAGCAAGGAAGGCCGAGCGAAAGTGACCGACTCAAAACCGAGGGCCGCAATGGCTTCTTCCAGCTCGCCCTTGACGCGGCTGTAGAACACCTTGGACTTGGCGTCGGCCCCGGTGGCGCTGACCAACAAGAAGCGTTTGGCACCTTGGGCTTTGGCCAACTGCGCCACCTGCAGCGGGTAATCAAAATCGACCTGGCGGAAAGCGGCACGTGAGCCGGCCTTAGCGATGGTGGTGCCCAGGGCACAGAACACCCAATCGGCTTGCAGCCAATCGACGTGCGACTCCAGCCGCTCGAAGTCCGCCACGCAAACCTGAACCTTGGGCGAATCGACCACCATGGGCCGGCGCACCAGCACGCGCACGGTGCCCACGGCAGGGTCCTGCATCAACAAGCGAAGGCAGTGCTGGCCGACCAAGCCGGTCGCGCCGGCGAGCAGCGCCACGGGCCGGGCCGCGGAAGGGGTTTCAGTGGTCATGCAGTTTGGTCAAAACCGCCAGCCCAGGGGTCTGAGCAATTCGGCCGTTTCATACAAGGGCAGGCCCATGATGCCACTGTAGCTGCCCTCGATCTTTTGCATCCATGCAGCGGCCTGGCTTTGGATGGCGTAGGCGCCCGCCTTGCCCATGGGCTCGCCGCTGGCCACATAGCGGTCGATCTCATCGGCGCCAAGGGCGCGCCAGGTGACGTGCGAGGTGCTGAGCAGCAGGTTGCCGTCCACCACCACCGCCGTCAAGACCCGGTGGGTGCGGCCGGACAGGCGCGCCAGCATGCGCGCGGCATCAGGCTGGTCAACCGGCTTGGCCAGGATGTCGGGGCCAATCGCCACGGTGGTGTCGGCGCAAAGCACTGGCGCGGCGGGCAAGTCTTGCGAGGCTTGCCGACGTGCTAGGCGCAGGCGCGCCGCCTCCCATTTGGCCAAGGTCACGCGCTGAACATAGTCTTCGGGCGACTCGCCAGCGCGCTCGGCCTCCAGCGCTTCGGCGTCCTCCTGCGGATCGGGCAGCAGCAACTCATGGCGCACCCCGATCTGGTCCAGCAACTGGCGCCGTCGAGGGCTTTGGGAAGCCAGGTAGATGAACGGGGCGTCCAGCTGAGGCTCGGTGCTCATGCGCGGTGATAGGGATGGTTGTTACGCAGCGACCAGACACGGTAGAGCTGCTCCAGCAGCAGCACCCGGGCCAGCGCATGCGGCAATGTCAGGTCTGACAAACGCAGGGTTTCATCGGCGGTTTTTTTGAGCGCAGGGTCGATGCCATCAGCCCCACCAATCACGAAAGCCACGTCGCGGCCATCGTTGAGCCAGACCTCGGCACGCTGCGCCAGCTCGACGCTGGTCAGGCGGCTGCCGCGTTCATCCAGGATGACACGGCGCACGTCACGGCCCAAAGCAGCTTCAATGCGGGCGGCCTCGGCCTGCATGATGGCTGGCACCGATTTACCACCGTCACGGGGCTCGGCCTTGAGGGCCTTGACCTCGACCTTCCAATCGGGCGGAAAGCGCTTGAGGTAGTCCTCGCAGGCTGTTTCCGCCCAGGCGGGCTGGCGCTGGCCAATGGCCACCACCGTCAGCTTCATGAAGCCTTGCGGGCCACTTTCTTGGCAGCCACCATCTTGCGGACCGGCGCTTTCTTGGCGGCGACCTTTTTAGCTGCCACCTTCTTGCCAGCTACCTTCTTCACGGCAGGTTTGTTGATCACCATGGTCTTGGGCACCACAGGGATCGCTGCGGCCACCTTCTTGGCGGCAGCCTTTTTGGCGGCAATCTTTTTGGCAGCCACCGGCACGCGGTTGGAGGTGGAGCGCTCGGCCGGTGTCTTGGCCACGGCCTTTTTCGCGACAACCTTCTTGGCCGCCACTTTGCGGACGGGTGCGTCCAGCTTGCCCATGACCGACTTTTTGCCAGACGCTTTCTTGGGCGCGGCATCGTCGTCATCCATGGGCTCGGACGCCTTGACCAGGCGGGTCACCACATCGTTGAGCTTGAGCTTGATGGGCTTTTCGCCCCAGATCTCTTCCAGCAGGTAGTACTGGCGGATGGCGGGTTGCATCAGGTGCACCACGGCCGCAGCGCAGTCCACGATGATCCATTCGCCGTTGTCTTCGCCCTCGGTGCGCATGACGTCGAAGCCGGCGGCCCGAACGGACTTGCGCACGCTGGCGGCCAGCGCCTTGGTTTGCCGATTGGACGTGCCCGACGCGACAATCACCCGCTCGAACAGGGCCGAGAGGTGCTCGGTGTTGAAGACAACGATGTCTTGGCCCTTGACGTCTTCGAGGCCATCGACGATGGCGCGTTGCAGTTTACGGATGTCCATTCAGCGGGGGGTGCCAGCGGCGTAGAGTTGATGTTGTTCAATATAGCGCGCCACGGCGTTTGACACCATGGCGGGCACGAGGGTTTGGGCGGCATCCCCATGGGCCAGCCGGGCCCGGATGTCGGTCGAGGAAACGGGCATTTCAGGCATCGGCAACACCACCATCCGGTGAGGGTGTGGCGCCAATTGAGGACCAGGCCGGGGCACTTGCCCCGCGCGGCTGGCCACAGCCAAGGTCACGCGTCGAACCAGTTCCTGCCAACCATGCCAGGTGTGCAAGTTGGCGTATTGGTCCTGCCCGATGATCAGAAACCAGCGCTCGACCAGGGTGGCGTCAAGCAAGGATTCGGCACTTTGCAGGGCCCGCACGGTGTCGAGAGTGTACGACGGACCACCGCGGACGGTTTCCAGCGGGTCCACGACAAAGCGCGGTTCGTGCTCGGTGGCGGCCCGCACCATGGCCACGCGGTGCTCGGCGGGAGCCAATTGGCGGGTCTTTTGCCAAGGCAGGCCCACCGGGATCCACCTGATTTCATCCAGGTGCAAATGGCTCAAAGCGGTTTGCGCGAGCGCCAGGTGCGCCTGGTGCACCGGGTCGAAACTGCCACCGAACAAGCCGATCCTTCGACCTGCCCGCGGTGATGTCGCCGAGGCTTCAGACCCAGTCACGTGGGGGCAGGAAGTCGGTGTACAAACGGGCCTCGGGCGTGCCGGGCTCGGGGTGCCAGTCGTAGCGCCACTTCACGATGGGGGGCATCGACATGAGGATGCTTTCGGTGCGGCCGCCCGATTGCAGGCCGAACAGGGTGCCACGGTCCCACACCAGGTTGAACTCAACGTAGCGGCCGCGGCGGAAGGCCTGGAAATCGCGCTCGACTTCGCCATGGGGCGTGTCGCGGCGGCGCTTCAGGATCGGCAGGTAAGACTCCACGAACGCGTCGCCGACCGAACGGGTCATGGCGAAGCCTTGCTCGAAGCCCAACTCCGAGAAATCATCGTAGAAGATGCCGCCGACACCCCGGGCTTCGTTGCGGTGTTTGAGGAAAAAGTATTCATCGCACCACTTCTTGAAACGCGGGTGCTTGTCGTCGCCAAACGGTTGCAGCGCATCTTTGCAAACCTGGTGAAAGTGGCGCGCGTCTTCTTCAAAGCCGTAATACGGCGTGAGGTCCATGCCACCGCCGAACCAGGCCACCACCTCGCCATCCGGCTTGTGCGCGGCCAACATGCGCACATTCATGTGCACCGTAGGCGCATAAGGATTGCGCGGGTGGAAGACCAGCGACACGCCCATGGCCTCGAAGGGACAGCCTGCCAGGTCAGGCCGGTGCTGCGTGGCCGAAGGCGGCAACTGCGGCCCTTTGACGTGCGAGAAATTGCAGCCACCGCGCTCCAGCACCAGGCCTTCTTCAATGACACGCGAGCAGCCATCGCCCTGCAAGCGCTCACCGGGCTCGCGCACCCAGGCATCGCGCTTGAACGGTGTGCCGTCCTCGGCCTCGAAGGCCGCGACAATGCTGTCTTGCAGGCCCAGCAGATACTGGCGTACGGCGGCGGTGTCCATCATCGGCTCAGCGGGGTTTGTTGATGGCGCGCCAGCCAATGTCGTGGCGGAACTGCATGCCATCGAACTGGATGCCCAGCATGTACTCATAGGCGCGTTGCTGCGCCAGCTTGGCCGAGTCGCCCAAGGCGGTCACGCACAAGACGCGACCACCGTTGGTCACCACCTTGCCATCGACCACCTGGGTCCCGGCATGGAAGACCATGGCATCGTCAGCGTCCGCTGGCAAGCCGGTGATGACATCGCCCTTCTTCGGGTTGAGGGGGTAGCCACCCGCGGCAACGACCACGCCCAGCGCGAAGCGGCGGTCCCATTGCAACTCGACCTGGTCGAGCGTGCCATCGGTGGCGCTGAAAAACACGTCCACCAGGTCGCTCTTCAAACGCATCATGATGGGCTGGGTCTCGGGGTCGCCCATGCGGCAGTTGAACTCGAGCGTCTTGGGGTTGCCCTGCGCGTCGATCATCAGGCCGGCGTACAGAAAACCGGTGAAGGGGATGCCATCCTTGCCCATGCCCGCCAGCGTCGGCAGGATGATGTCCTGCATGGCCTTGGCATGCACATTGGGCGTGACCACGGGCGCGGGCGAGTAGGCACCCATGCCGCCGGTGTTGGGGCCTTCATCGGCGTCCAGCAGGCGCTTGTGGTCCTGGCTGGTGGCCAGCACGGCCACGTTCTTGCCGTCGGCCAGCACGATGAAGCTGGCCTCTTCGCCTTGCAGGAATTCTTCGATCACGACCCGGGCGCCACCCGCGTTGTGCGTGACGCCCAGCTTGTTGTCCAGCAGCATGAAGTCGATGGCTTCATGGGCCTCTTGCAGCGTCATGGCCACGACCACGCCCTTGCCTGCCGCCAGACCATCGGCCTTGACGACGATGGGCGCGCCGTGCTTGTCCACATAGGCGTGCGCCGCCGTGGCATCGGTGAAGGTTTCGTAGAAGGCCGTGGGGATGCCGTGGCGCTTCATGAAATCCTTGGCGAAGGCCTTGGAGCTTTCCAGCTGCGCGGCCGCCTTGGTGGGGCCGAAGATGCGCAAACCACGCGCGCGGAACTCGTCCACCACGCCCGCCGCCAAGGGGGCTTCTGGGCCCACCACGGTCAGGTTGATTTTTTCGGATTCAGCGAAATCGGCCAGGGCCTTGACGTCGGTGATGTCGATGTTGACCAGGTGCGGACTGCGGGCGGTGCCGCCATTGCCCGGTGCCACGTAGACCTTTTGGGCCTTGGGCGATTGGGCCAGTTTCCAGGCCAGGGCATGTTCGCGTCCACCCGAGCCGATCACAAGAATATTCATACAGTCCGTCGATTCTTCAGTTCAATTCAGCGTTGTGGAACACATCCTGGGCATCGTCCAGGTCTTCCAGCATGTCCAGCAATTTCTGCTGGCGGGCGGCGTCGTCGCCGGTCAGTTCAACCGTGTTTTCGGCACGCATGGTCACTTCGGCCACTTCGGGGGTCAATCCCACGTTCGTCAAGGCTGCCTTGATGGCCTCGAACTCCAGCGGCGGCGTCAGCACTTCGATGGAACCATCGTCGTGCGTGATGACGTCGTCGGCGCCAGCTTCCAGTGCCACTTCCATGACTTTGTCCTCGCTCGTGCCCGGGGCGAAGATGAGCTGGCCGCAGTGTTTGAACTGGAATGCGACCGAGCCTTCCGTGCCCAGGTTGCCACCGTACTTGCTAAAAATGTGCCGGACCTCGGCCACCGTGCGCACGCGGTTGTCGGTCATGCAGTCGATGATGATGGCCGCACCGCCAATGCCGTAGCCCTCGTAGCGCACTTCTTCGTAGTGCACGCCTTCAAGGTTGCCGGTGGCCTTGTCGATGTTGCGCTTGATGGTGTCAGCGGGCATGTTGGCCGCCTTGGCTTTTTCAATCGCCAGGCGCAGGCGTGGGTTGACGTCCAGGTCTCCGCCACCCAGGCGGGCCGCGACGATGATTTCGCGGATGACCCGGGTCCAGACCTTGCCTCGTTTCTCATCCTGGCGGCCCTTGCGGTGCTGGATGTTGGCCCATTTGGAATGTCCGGCCATGGTGTGTGTGCTCCAAGCTGTTTTTCGCCGCAAAACGGCGCATCGCGCACCACATTGGTCAGGGGCGCGAACATGATTTGCAGAGATACTGGGATCTCGTGATTTCCAGAATTTTACCTTTGCCCTCAGGAGCCCGTTCATGGCCGACCCAATTCTGATCGCCCGCCACGGCGACACCGAATGCCACCTGCTGCCGGAGCTGGCCAATCGGCACGGCCTGATCACCGGCGCCACGGGCACGGGCAAGACGATCACCCTGCAAAATCTGGCCGAAAATTTCTCGAAACTGGGTGTGCCAGTCTTCATGGCCGACATCAAGGGCGACCTGACCGGCATTTCCCAGGCAGGCACGCTCAGCCCCAAATTAGCCGCCATCCTGAAAGAACGCGGCATCGAGGCACCTGCCCCAATCGCCTGCCCCACCGCCTTGTGGGATGTGTTCGGCACGCAAGGCCATCCGGTGCGCGCCACCGTGTCCGACATGGGCCCGCTGCTGCTGTCGCGCATGCTGAACCTGAACGACACACAGCAAGGCGTGCTGCAGCTGGTGTTCAAGATCGCCGATGACAACGGCCTGTTGTTGCTCGACCTGAAAGACCTGCGCGCCATGCTGCAGCACGTGGGAGACAACGCGAGCCAGTTCACCACCGAGTACGGCAACATCAGCCCGGCCAGCGTGGGCGCCATCCAGCGCGGCCTGATGCAGGTGGAAGAACAAGGCGGCGACCAGTTCTTTGGCGAGCCCATGCTCGACATCCACGATTTCATGCAGACGGTCGATGGGCAGGGCGTCGTCAATATCCTCGCCGCCGACAAGCTGATGAACGCGCCGCGCTTGTACGCCACCTTCCTGTTGTGGATGCTGTCGGAATTGTTCGAATCGCTGCCAGAGGTGGGCGACCTGGACAAGCCCAAGCTGGTGTTCTTCTTTGACGAGGCCCACCTGCTGTTCACCGACGCGCCCAAAGCCTTGATCGAGCGCATCGAGCTCGTGGTTCGCTTGGTGCGGTCCAAAGGGGTGGGGGTTTATTTCGTCACTCAAAATCCGCTGGACGTGCCCGAAACGGTTTTGGGCCAGTTGGGCAACCGCGTGCAACATGCCCTGCGCGCCTTCACGCCCCGCGATCAGAAAGCGGTCAAATCGGCGGCGGAAACCATGCGCGCCAACCCCGGCCTGGACATTGGCACGGCCATCACCGAACTGGCCGTGGGCGAGGCCTTGATCAGTTGCCTGGACGACAAGGGACGACCCGGCATCACGCAACGCGTGTTCGTGTTGCCGCCGGGCAGCCAGATTGGCCCGATCACCCCCGACCAGCGCAAAACCTTGCTGACCACGTCGTTGGTCGCAGGCGTGTACGAGAAAGTGGTGGACCGCGACTCGGCTTACGAGAAGCTCAAGGGCCGCGCCGCCAGCGCCCCCACCCGCGAAGAATCGGAAGCCGCCGTGCCAGGCAAAGGCAGCACCACCAACAGCCAAACCGCACCCGATGCCGGCGGGTCCTGGCTGGGTGACTTGGCGGGGGGACTGCTCAAGGGCAGTGGGCGCAAGGATTCCGTGCTGGAAACCGTGGCCAAGTCGGCCGCGCGCACCATCGGGTCATCGGTCGGCCGCGAAATCATCCGCGGCGTGCTGGGCTCACTGCTGGGTGGCAGCAGCAGCCGACGCCGCTGACCGCCAAACCCCAGCCTGCCTGAGTCCGATCAACGGTCTCGGTGGCCCCAACCGCCGCCACGGCGGTCGTCGTCGTCATTGCCACGGTCGTACCCGCGCTCATAGCCCTGGCGGTAGCCATTGGCATAGGCCTCAGCACGACCATGGCGGTGCCAGCGGCCATGCCAGCCTCGGTCAGGGTAAAAGCGCGGGGGCACCTGGTAGACCACCGGCTGCACACCGTAATAGGGCTGAGGCACCACCACCATCCGGCGAGGCTGCACATACACCGGTTGCGGTGGATAGTAATAGCCGCCGCCATTCGACACCACGGCATTCACATGGCCTGGTCCTGCGATGAGGGGCGCATTCACCCCCACCGACCAGGACACACCGCCTGCGTTGGCCACACCGGCCACGGCCACCAAGGCGGTGGCAACCAAGATTTTGGGTCGAGAAAAAATTTGGCGAGCATTCATGCTGGGTCTCCTTGTCATGACGGCGGCCCTGGATGAACAAGCGGCACGTTTTCCGTCATGGCTCTACAACGGCCAGCTTAATCCCGCCGATGACAGGCTTGCGTAAAGCTATGTTGCGCTTGTGTGAGCAGTGGTGACTCAGTGGCAGTCGCTGCGGGCTACGGCCAACAGGCGTTCGACCTCATCGCGGTGGTGGACGGTGTTGCTGCGGTGCCAGAACCAGATGCCCATCATCGAGGCCGCCACCACCAGGCCAAACGCCGTGATCGCGCCATAGGCCGACAGGCCGGACTTGGTGAGCCCGCTGTACATGGCGCCCATCACCAGGATGGCCGCCTGCTCGTTGAAGTTCTGCACCGCGATGGACCGGCCCGACCCCATCAGGTTGTGCCCCCGGTGCTGCAGCAAGGCATTCATGGGCACCACCAAAAAGCCGCCCAGGCCACCCAGGATGATCAGGAAAGGGATGGCAATGCCGATGTCGCGGATCATGTTCATGCCCAGCACCAACACACCCATGGCCACGCCCAGGGGGATCACCCGCGTGGCCTGGTCCAGGCGCATCTTGGCCGAGGCCAACACCGCGCCCACCGCCGTGCCCACCGCCACCACGCCCACCAGGGCCGACGCCTTCGTGGTGTCATAGCTCAGAGCCACGCCCGCCCACGCCAACACGATGTAACGCAGATTGCCGGAGACACCCCAGAACAAGGTGGTCGTGCCCAGGGAGATCTGGCCCAGCTTGTCTTTCCACAGGCGGCGGTTGCAATCAAAGAAATCGCCCACCAATGACCACAAATGAACAGGCAACGGCTGCAGAGGCGTTTCAGTGCGTGGAATGCGCAAGTTGAACAAGGCCGCCAGCACGTACAACAGGATCATGGTGGCGATGGCCGCCTCGGGTGGTGTGTCCACGCCGGTGTTGATCAAAGGCAAATCGAAAGCCAGCAGGTGCGGCGACACGACCTCGCCCATCAACTGACCGCCCAGCACCACACCCAGGATGATGGAGGTGATCGTCAAGCCCTCGATCCAGCCATTGGCCTTGACCAACTGTGAAGGCGGCAGCAACTCGGTCAGGATGCCGTACTTGGCTGGCGAGTAAGCAGCGGCGCCCAGTCCCACCACCGCATAAGCGATCAGGGGGTGGCTACCGAACAGCATCATCAGGCAACCGACCACCTTGACGCTGTTGGAAAAGAACATGACCCGGCCTTTGGGCACCGCGTCGGCAAAGGCGCCGACAAAGGGCGCCAGCACCACGTAGAACAAGGCGAACATGGGCACCAGCGCCGCAGGCTGCCAATCAGGAGCACCCGAACTTTTCAGCAATTCCACCGCGGCCACAAACAAGGCGTTGTCGGCGAGCGAGCTGAAGAACTGCGCCGCCATGATGGTGAAAAAGCCTTTTTTCATAAGCGGGCAGTCACTGTCTTCATGCGTGTGATGTTGGACCTTCTCCACCCACCAGACATCGGTAAAGCGGCAGGCCAAGCCGCGGTTTATAGCATGGCCACTGGCACAATCCCCTCATGCCCCGTCCCTTAGAAGCCCTCATCCACGTGGATGCCCTCCACCACAACTTGCAGCGTGCGCGCGACTGCGCGCCAGACGCGCGGGTGTGGGCTGTGGTCAAAGCCAATGCCTACGGTCACGGCATCGAGCGCGCCTTTGAAGGCCTTCGCGCCGCCGACGGCTTTGCCCTGCTCGACATCGCCGAGGCGCAGCGCCTGCGCAAACTGGATTGGCGCGGCCCCATCCTGTTGCTGGAGGGCGTGTTCGAGGCACGCGACCTGGAATGGTGTTCGCGCCTGGGCCTGTGGCACGTGGTGCACTGCGATGAGCAGATTGATTGGCTGGCCCAGCACAAGACCGAGTGGCCACACCGCGTCTTCCTGAAGATGAACACCGGCATGAACCGATTGGGTTTCACGCCACCCGCCTTTCGCAGCGCCTGGGCCCGTCTGTCGGCCTTGCCACAGGTCGACGAGGTGTCCTTGATGACGCACTTCTCGGACGCGGACGGGCCGCGGGGCATCAGTCAGCAGGCCGCGTTGTTCTTCACCACCTGCGCAGACCTGAGCGGTGAGCGCAGCCTGTGCAACAGCGCCGGTACCTTGCGACACGCGCAGGATGCGAAGGTGCGGGGCGACTGGGTCCGCCCGGGCATCATGCTGTACGGCTCCTCGCCCGATTACCCTGAACACGACGCCGCCCATTGGGGCTTGCAGGCCACCATGACCTTGAAGTCGCAGCTCATTGCCATCCAGCATCTGAAAGCTGGCGACACCGTGGGCTATGGCAGCCGCTTCGTCGCCGACCGCGACATGCGCCTGGGCGTGGTCGCTTGTGGTTATGCCGATGGCTACCCTCGCCACGCACCCGATGGCACACCCTTGATGGTCGATGGTGCGCGCGTGCCCTTGATCGGGCGCGTGTCCATGGACATGGTCACGGTGGACCTCAGCGCGGCGCCCCAGGCCCGGGTGGGCAGCGAGGCGACCTTGTGGGGCCATGGCCCTCAGCTCGACGGTCACGCGACCGAATTGTCAATCGACGAAGTGGCCCGGCATTGCGGCACCGTCGGCTATGAATTGATGTGCGCGCTTTCACAGCGGGTTCCAGTCAGCGCGGTGTAACGCACCAAATCGGCACAGCACTTGCATGCAGTTTTCCCTTTTGCCCGGCCCTCAATGAGTTTTGCACCAGAATCAAGCATGGACATCGACCACCACCGCCACCAGTTGCGCATGACCTTGCTCATGACGCCCGACATGGCCAACTTTTCCGGCAACGTGCATGGCGGCACCATCCTCAAGCTGCTCGATCAGGTGGCTTATGCCTGTGCCAGCCGCTATGCCGGCTGCTATGTGCTGACCTTGTCGGTTGACCGCGTGACCTTCCGCCAGCCCATCCACGTGGGCGAGCTGGTGACCTTCCTGGCGTCGGTCAACTTCACCGGCAACTCCTCCATGGAGATCGGCGTCAAGGTGATCGCCGAAAACATCCGCACCCAAGTGGTGCGCCATGCCAACAGCTGCTTCTTCACCATGGTCGCGGTGGACGACAACAACCGCCCCAAACCCGTGACGCCGCTGGAGCCCACCACGGCCGAGGAAAAACGCCGCTTCGAATCCGCCCTGTTGCGCCGCCAGTTGCGCCAGGAACTGGACCGCAAATTCAAGGCCATCCAGGACAACCAGAAGGACGGCGACGAGATCGCCTGAACGACGACCTTTCATGGCCAAAGACAAAACGATCTTCACCTGCTCCGAGTGCGGCGGCACCAGCCCCAAATGGCTGGGCAAGTGCCCCCACTGCAATGCCTGGAACACGCTGGAAGAGACCCGCGCGGACACGGGCCCGGCCAAGAACCGCATGCAGGCCCTGACGCGGGGGCTGAACGCGCCGCAGCCGGTGGCGACCTTGTCCCACATCGAAGCGGCCGACATTGCCCGCACCCCGACCGGCCTGGAAGAGCTGGACCGGGTGCTGGGTGGCGGCATCGTCACCGGGGGCGTGATCCTGATTGGCGGCGATCCGGGCATCGGCAAATCGACCCTGCTGCTGCAGGCGCTGGACGCCCTGTCGCGCCAGATGCCGGTGCTGTACGTGACGGGTGAGGAAAGCGGTGCTCAGGTTGCGCTTCGCGCGCAGCGGCTGGGCCTGGATGGCTCGAAGGTGCGGGTGCAGGCCGAGATCCAGCTGGAGAACATCATCGCCACCTTGGAGGCCGAGCAACCGTCCTTCTGCGTGATCGACTCGATCCAGACCATCTATTCGGACCAGCTGACTTCGGCACCGGGTTCGGTGGCTCAGGTGCGTGAATGCGCCGCCCACCTCACCCGCGTGGCCAAGTCCAGCGGTTGCACCATGGTGCTGGTGGGGCATGTGACCAAGGAAGGCGCCTTGGCCGGGCCACGCGTGCTGGAACACATCGTCGACACCGTTTTGTACTTTGAAGGCGAAACCCACAGCAGCTTCCGCCTGGTGCGCGCCATCAAGAACCGCTTCGGGGCCGTGAACGAGATCGGCGTCTTCGCGATGACCGACAAGGGTTTGAAGGGCGTGAGCAACCCCAGCGCCATCTTCCTGTCCACGCACGATGAGCCGGTGCCCGGCTCGGTGGTGATGGTGACGCTGGAAGGCACGCGCCCGCTGCTGGTTGAAATCCAGGCACTGGTCGATTCCGGTGGCCCCAGCCCGCGCCGCCTGAGTGTGGGCCTGGAGCGCGATCGCCTGGCGATGTTGCTGGCGGTGCTGCACCGCCACGCCGGCATGGCCTGCTTTGACCAGGACGTGTTTGTGAACGCGGTGGGAGGCGTGCGCATCAGCGAGCCAGCGGCCGACTTGGCCGTGTTGCTGGCGATTCAAAGCAGCCTGCGCGGCAAGCCTTTGCCCAAGGGGTTTTTTGCGTTTGGCGAGGTGGGCCTGGCCGGTGAGATCCGGCCTGCGCCGCGTGGCCAGGAGCGCTTGAAGGAAGCGGCCAAGCTGGGGTTTTCAATCGCGGTGGTGCCCAAGGCCAATGCGCCCAAGAAGCCGATTGAGGGCTTGACCATTCACGCCGTGGACCGGGTTGAACAAGCGGTGGACTTGGCACGTTCGCTCTGAGTGCTGAGCGTGCCGCCTATGGTGCTTTTCATCAAAAAGCGCGAGGCGGGGATGAGGCGGTGGCTGGCAGGGCTCCTATGGTGGCAGTCCACCGCTGCGCGGCGGACTGCTCTGTGGTGCTCGCCCCATCCCTCATCGCCTCGCCAGCGGCGTGGCATGAACGGGGCCTTGACATGCCACCAGCAGGGCGAAAAAGGGCTGGGCGGGCATCCGGCGGGGCGCCTTGTTGGTGCTGAGGAGCGGAGTGGCGAGGTGGGCGCGCGAAGCGCGCATCGTCATCTGGCTTGTCGCCGATGTTTGAACGAAGCGCCTGAAGGGCGCGCAGTGAGTTTCGGCGACACCACCTCGGCGCGAGCACCGCAAGGGCGTCTCGCTTGAAAAGCGGGACCACCAACATGAAGCCCTGCCGGATGCCCGCCCAGCCCGCGCCCTGCGCCGCCTGCAAAAACCCACAACCCCTGCGAACCGGCAGACCAAGAAAACTAACGCTTGATGGCCTGGCGCAGGTTCATGCCCGACAGCAGCAAAGTGCCAAAGTAAAGCACCCCCGCCGCCGCCAGACAGCCGGCCATCAGCCCCACACGCAGGAGCGGCTGACCATGCAAGCCCAGCCAGTCAATGCGGTGCGCCGCGAACCACAGCAACACGCCCAACAAGCCAGACGCCAGCACCACGCGCAGCGCGAACAACACCCATCCCGGCGAAGGCTGATACCGCCCCGCGCGCCGCAAGCCAATCAGCAACCAGGTGGCATTGATCAGCGAGGCCACACCAATCGACAAGGCCAGGCCGGCATGGCCCAGCCAAGGCACGAACACCAGGTTGAGCAACTGCGTGAAAACCAGCACCGTGATGCCGATGCGCACTGGCGTGCGGATATCCTGCGTCGCGTAAAAGCCGGGCGCCAAGATCTTGATGCCGACCAGGCCCATCAGCCCCACGCCATAGCCACTCAGGGCCAGCACCGTCTGGCGCACATCGGTCGGGCTGAAACGGCCATAGTGGTACAGCACGGACACCAGCGGCTCGGCAAACAACAACAAGGCCACGGCGCAAGGCAGCGCCAGCAAGACCACGAGGCGCAAGCCCCAATCCAGCAAGTTGGAAAACTCGGTCTTGTCACCACTGGCTTGCGCCTTGGACAGCTGCGGCAACAGCACCACGCCCAGGGCCACGCCCAGCATGGCGGTCGGGAACTCCATCAGGCGGTCGGCGTAAGTCAGCCACGAGACTGAGCCGGCCTGCAGATGCGATGCGATCTGCGTGTTGACCAGCAAGGACAACTGCGCCACAGACACACCCAGCACCGCCGGCCCCATTTGGCGCAGGATGCGCCGCACGCCCTGGTGATGCCACGCCGCTTTGATGCCCGACCACGAAACGCCAATGCTGGGCAACGATTTGATCCGAACCAGTGCGGGGATCTGGATGCCCAGCTGCGCCACGCCCCCCACCATCACGCCCACGGCCAGCGCCAACACCGGGTCCAGGCCATGGGCCCGAAACACAGGCGCCGCGAACCACGCCGCGGCGATCACCGACAGGTTGAGCAATACCGGGGTGGCGGCCGGCACCGCGAAACGCCCCCAGGTGTTGAGGATGCCCGCGCTCAGCGCCACCAAGGACATGAAGCCGATGTAAGGAAACATCCAGCGCGTCATCACCACCGCTGCGTCGAACCCGCCGCTCTCGCGCAGTCCAGAGGCCATCAACCACACCAAGACCGGTGCCCCCACCACGCCCAGCACGCTCACCACCAGCAAAGTCCAGAACAGGACCGTGGCCACGGCGTTGATGAGCAGGCGGGTGCCTTCATCGCCCTGACGGGTGCGGCTTTCGGACAGGATGGGCACGAAGGCTTGCGAAAAGGCCCCTTCGGCGAAAAGGCGGCGCAGCAGATTCGGGATGCGGAAAGCGACATTGAAGGCGTCGGTGGTGGCGCTGGCCCCGAAGGCGGCGGCAATCAGCAGTTCGCGGACGAGGCCGGTGATGCGTGATGCCAGGGTCAGCAGGGAGACGATGGACGCGGATTTCAGCAAACTCATCGCCGGGATTATAGGAAGCGCGCGCCCGGCCTAGGCAAAAGCTTTCGGGGACGTTATAATCGTCGGCTTTTCCACCAACATCGGCTTTGTGGGGTGCGAATTGGCCGCCAGGGTTGCAAAACCCGAGGTTTGACCAGGCATCCGCAAGGCCCATTAAAAATCATGCCATCAGCATCGAAGCCCAAAAAGACCGTCCGCATTGCCTCTGGCCGCAAGCGCGTTCGTCAAGACGTCCGCCTGAACGCCGCCAATTCGGCCCTGCGTTCGAAGTTCCGCACCGCCATCAAGGGCGTGCTCAAGGCTGTCAAGGCTGGCGACAAGGCCCAGGCCTCTGACGCTTTCAAGACCGCCCAAAGCGTGATCGATTCGATCGCCGACAAGGGTCTGTTCCACAAGAACAAGGCTGCTCGCCACAAGAGCCGCCTGTCGGCCAAGGTCAAAGCCCTGGCTACCGCTGCCTGATCCACAGATCAGCCAACCGGGCTTCGGCCTCGGTTGTCAAAGGTCTGCAAAAAAGCCCGCAAAAAAGGTCCGCTTCAAGCGGGCCTTTTGCTTTTGGCGGCCTGTTCATTCCCTGCCAGGCAATGAACAGGCATCCGTCACTTGCAAATCGTTGTCGCGGGCAAAGTTCATCACAAAGTCCCAGGCCATGGGCTCCAGGTCACGCAAGGCTTCGTTGACGATCACACATTTGACGTCGCCAATCGATGTCGGCACGCAATAGGGTGAATAACCAATGTGGGCTGAACGGCCCATGTGGGCCGCCCCGGGCCTGAAAGATGACATGGCCCCCGCCAGGCGCTCGGCCCAATCGCTGGGCCGAAAAGTCTTGCCTGATTTGGTCAGGCCCTGGATGAAAACCTCGCGAGGTTTGGAACTTCGGGGGGGAGTCAATGACACGTTGGGGCTTTCGATGGCGGCCGGTTTTGCCGGCGTGCTGCAAAGAGAGGTCGCGACTTCAAGGGTGGTATCCATCGGCAACAGCCCCACATTGTCGATCACAAGACTGGTGCGTCGCAACATTGATGCCAGTAACCCCGTGCATCGGGGGGCGCAAACACAACGCTCCCGAGGGCGCGCCGAAGCCGCGCCTTTTCCTTAGAATGCCCGTAGCGCGGTATTGCCACTGCGCTTTTTCTTTTTTGCGAGAAACCAAGCCATGAACGCCCCTGTGACGATGCCCCACGTGATGCCCACTTATGGACGCCTGCCCATTGCCTTGTCGCACGGCCAGGGCGTCCGAGTCTGGGACACCGATGGCCGCGAGTACCTGGACGCGCTGGCTGGCATCGCCGTGAACACGCTGGGCCACAACCACGCCAAGCTGGTGCCCGCACTGCAAGACCAGCTCACCAAGCTGATCCACAGCTGCAACTACTACCAGGTACCACTGCAAGAAGAATTGGCGCGCCTGCTGGTCGAGCGCTCGGGCCTGACCAATGTGTTCTTCTGCAACTCTGGCCTGGAGGCCAACGAAGCCGCGCTCAAGATCGCGCGCAAGTTCGGCCATGAAAAGGGCATCGACAAGCCTGAAGTGATCGTTTATGAGAAGGCCTTCCATGGCCGCTCGATCGCCACACTGTCGGCCACGGGCAATCCCAAGGTCTGGGCTGGCTTTGAGCCCCTGGTCGAAGGCTTTGTGCGCGTGCCGCTGAACGATGTCGCCGCGTTGAACGAAGTGGCCGAGACCCACCCCAATGTGGTGGCGGTGTTCCTGGAAGTGATCCAGGGCGAAGGCGGCGTGAACCCCGCCCGCAACGACTACCTGCAGGCCGTGCGCAAGCTGTGCGACGAGCGTGGCTGGTTGCTCATGCTGGACGAAGTGCAATGCGGCATTGGCCGCACCGGCAAGTGGTTCGCGCACCAATGGGCCGGCATCCAGCCTGACGTGATGCCGCTGGCCAAGGGCTTGGGCTCGGGCGTGCCGATCGGCGCGGTGGTGTGCGGCCCCAAGGCAGCCAATGTGCTGCAGCCAGGCAACCACGGCACCACCTTTGGCGGCAACCCGCTGGCCATGCGCGCCGGGGTCGAGACCTTCAAGATCATGGAAGAAGATGGCCTGCTGGCCAATGCCGACCGCGTGGGCGCTCACCTCAGGTCCGCACTGACGCGCGAGTTGGGCGAGCTGAAAGGCGTGGCCGAGATCCGCGGCCAGGGCCTGATGATCGGCATCGAACTGGACCGCCCTTGCGGCGTGCTGCTGAGCCGGGCCATGGAAGCCGGCCTGCTGCTGAGCGTGACCGCCGACAAGGTGATCCGCCTGCTGCCCGCCCTGATCCTGACCACGGAAGAAGCCGACCAGATCGTGGCCTTGCTGGTGCCCCTGGTCAAACAGTTCCTGAACGAAACCAACGCGGCCTGAGCATGAAACCCGGATCCAGCCTGATCAAGCACTACCTGCAGTTCAAGGACCTCCGCGCCGAGGAATACGCCTACCTGTTCGAGCGCGCGGGCCTGATCAAGCGCCGCTTCAAGAACTACGAGAAGTACCAGCCGCTGGCCGACCGCACGCTGGCCATGATCTTCGAGAAGGCCTCCACGCGCACCCGCGTGAGCTTTGAAGCGGGCATGTACCAGATGGGTGGCTCGGTGGTGCACCTGACCACCGACGGTAGCCAGTTGGGCCGCAGCGAGCCGATCGAGGACAGCGCGAAGGTCATCTCGCGCATGGTTGACATCGTGATGATCCGCACCTACGAGCAGTCCAAGCTGGTGAAGTTCGCGGCCAACTCGCGCGTCCCGGTCATCAACGGGCTGACCAACGAATACCACCCCTGTCAGATCCTGGCCGACATCTTCACCTACATCGAGCACCGAGGCACGATCCAGGGCAAGGTGGTGGCCTGGGTGGGCGATGGCAACAACATGGCCAACACTTGGCTGCAGGCAGCCGAGATCCTGGGCTTCACGGTGCACGTGAGCACCCCCAGCGGCTATGAGATCGACCCAGTGGTGGCCGGCATCAACAACACGGCCTGCTACAAGGTCTTCAAGGACCCGATGGACGCCTGCCGAGGTGCTTCGCTGGTCACCACCGATGTGTGGACCAGCATGGGATTCGAGGCCGAGAACGAAGAGCGCCGCCTGGCCTTTGCCGACTGGTGTGTGGACGAAGAGATGATGGGCGTGGCCCAGCCCGATGCCCTGTTCATGCACTGCCTGCCCGCCCACCGCGGCGAGGAAGTGGCCGCCGAGGTGATCGACGGCCCGCAGTCAGTGGTGTGGGATGAGGCCGAGAACCGGCTTCACGTGCAGAAGGTGCTGATGGAGTACCTGCTGTTGGGCCGCATTGGCTGACCCAGGCTGAGGAACGCTCAGCGCTGAAGCGACACAGGCACGCGGAACACATCCATTGCGTGCGACAGCTCGTCGGCCTGGCGGCTCAGGCTCTCGGCGGCAGCGGCTGTTTGTTCCACCAAGGCGGCGTTGTGTTGCGTGGCTTGGTCCATGCGGCCAATGGCTTGGTTGATCTGGCCAATGCCGTCGTTCTGTTCCGAGCTGGAGACCGCGATCAAGCCCACCAGTTCCGTCACGCGGCGCACCTGGCCCACCAGCTCGCCCATGGTCTGGCCCGCGCTGTCGACTTGCGTCGAGCCGGCCTCGACCTGGTCCACGCTGCTGCCAATCAATTGCTTGATTTCCTTGGCGGCTTCAGCGCTGCGTTGCGCCAGCATGCGCACCTCTGAGGCCACCACCGCGAAGCCGCGGCCTTGCTCGCCAGCCCGGGCGGCTTCCACCGCCGCGTTCAGCGCCAGGATGTTGGTTTGGAAGGCAATGCCATCGATCACGCCAATGATGTCGGTGATCTTGCGGCTGGATTGCTGGATGTCACTCATGGTGGTGACCACGCGGCTCACCGACTCGCCGCCCGCCAATGCGAATTGGGATGCGGTGCCCGCCAGCTGATTGGCTTGCTGCGCGTTGGTCGAGGTGGACTTGATGGAGCTGACGATCATCTCTACCGAGGCCGCGGTTTCTTCGATGCTCGCGGCCGCCTGCTCGGTGCGCTGGCTCAGCGACTGGTTGCCTGCAGATATCTCACCGGAGGCCACACGCACGGATTCAGCTGCCTGGCGCACCTGGTTGATCGACTGGGCGATGTGGCGCAGGGCGTCCAGCAGTCGCATGGTGCGCCAGTCGTCAGACCGGGTATCGGCCACCGACAAGTCCACGCTGCCATCGTCCGCGCGCAAACGGTCCACGATGGACATCAGTTCCTGGGCGGTGGCAAAGTCTTTGCGGGCCTGGGCGGCCAAGAACAAAAGCACCGCCGCTTCAGCCACGACATACAGCGCATGCTCTACCACTTTGCCAAAGCCTGGCTCGGTAAAACAGAGAGGGCCCCAAGCCCAGGTTTGAAGTTGGTTGAACAAGACGTGGTGCACCGCGATCGTGGTGGCCCCCACCAGGATGGGCACCGCTTTGCGGTAGGTGACCAGGCAGGCCATGAATGCGAAGACGGCGAAGTGCGCCTCGTTGTGGCCACGCGCCACGTGGATCATCAAGCCGACCATGCCCATCCCCAGCGCGGGCAAAAGCCATTGACTGAGCGGACCGCCACGCGAACTGGTGGTCACCAGCAAAGCCGCGATCATGATCGGCACACCGATGGCCAGGGCCAGGCTCACGCCGCCGTAAACGCCGCCATACACCACAGCACCAAGCAGCGTCGCGGCAATGGCCGACAGCACGACAAAGTCCTGCGCTTGGATCTTCCAGACAGAACGGGAGGTGTCTTGGCTCATGGTGTAGCTTGATGGGATGTCACTGTATTTCGGCCAAAAGTCCGAATACTTTAGAAATCGCTCAGAACTTGTAGGCCAGACGCAGCCCGCCCCAATGGCGGCCTTGCACGATGATGGGCGCAGAGGCCTCTTTCAACAGCACGAAGTGGCCGCCGCCCATGTCGCGCCGGTAGGTCTGCAACAGGAAGGGGCGCTGGTTGCGGGCCGAGGCCAGGCCGGTGCGGTCGTTGAAAACGCGGCGCCAGCGCGAGTTGGCCGTGTTCCACACCACATCGCCCGCCCGCTGCGGCTGGCAGTACTTCTTGTTGTGGGTGGAGATGTAGCCGTTGCGGTCGGCCGAGATGCAAAACACGATCTCTGGCAAGGCCGTCAGCGCGGCTTCCTGGATAACCGGGAAGCTGGCATCGGTGACCGCGTTGAATTTGGTTTGATGCTGCTGCGGCTGGCTGCCCTGGATGGGGCGGTAGTGCTCGTCGAACAGGTCGGCCAGGCTGATCTTGCCGTTGGACACGGCCGACTCCAAGACGTGGGCAATCTGGCCAGCCACGCTTTGGGCCAGTTCGATGTACGGTGTATCGGCTGTGCGGACCCCGCTGCCCGCGATCAACTCCATCAAGCGCTCGGACACGCCCAGCACGGCTTCGCTGCGCTTCATCGCGGTGTTCAGCGCCGTGTGCGTGCGCTTGATTTGCGCGCCCATTTGCGACACCTGCTGGTTCACACCATCCGACAGGCCACGGCTTTGATCCGCGGCTTCAGTGATGTGCAACACGCCTGTCTCGACTTGCGTCAAGGCCTGGTGAAACGTGACACGCTGGGTGCGGCCATCACCCGATGTGGCAACCT
This sequence comes from Aquabacterium sp. CECT 9606, assembly GCF_918741295.1. Classification (GTDB taxonomy): domain Bacteria; phylum Pseudomonadota; class Gammaproteobacteria; order Burkholderiales; family Burkholderiaceae_C; genus Aquabacterium. The sequence continues at coordinate 895,914 of NZ_CAKKNB010000001.1, read as the reverse complement.
CATCCCGCGACAGCAACTCGCGCGACAAGGCCTGGATGCGGTCGTCCAGTTGGCTGACTGTGCTCATGATGGTTTTCGAGGTGGCTTCCACCTGCGTGGCCAAGTCCTTGACCGCATCGGCCACCACGGAGAACCCCCGTCCTGCTTCGCCCGCGCGCTTGGCTTCGACCGAGGCGTTGAACGCCACCAGCCGGGTTTGCAAAGCCACCTGGGTGATGTCGCGCGCGGCCGAGGCCACCTGCTTGAGCGTGTCGACCACCTGGGACACCTCGTGACCCACGTGTTCCACGCTTTGGCGGGCTTGCGCCACGGAGGCCAAGCTCTGGTGGCTGGTGCCCTGGATGCGGTGCTGGGCCTGGCCGATGTCTTTCAACTGGCCGGCCAGCACGGTGAAGCCTTCTTCCTGTTGCAAAGCCACGGCGGAGGAATCCTCCAGCGTGCCCCGCAGTTCGGCGGCTTCATGGCCAAGACCATCAGTGTCTTGCTGGAGCTTTTGCGCCAGCATGTGCACATCAGAGTGAGATTTCTGCGCCGAATCAGTCAATGCAGACGAAGTTGCCGGCGCTGCAACCTGGTCCTTGCGCTTGAAACCCCACACGTGATCACCACTCTCTCAGTTTGACCCTCAGACGGGCGATGGACTGGCTGTGCAATTGGCAGACCCGCGATTCGGTCACGCCCAGCACGGCGGCGATTTCCTTGAGGTTCATGTCCTGCTCGTAGTACATGCTCATCACGAACTGCTCGCGTTCCGGCAGATTCTTGATGGCCTCGACCAGGGCGGAGCGCATGCGGTGGTCCGCGAGCAGGGCCAGGGGGTCGTTGCCTTCGTCAGTCACATGGCGGTCGAGGTAGTCGTTGTCGCCATCCTCGCCGCTCATGTCTTCCAGGTGGATGAGTTGGGTGCCACGCACCTTGCCCAGCATCTCCTGGTAGTCGGCCAGGGACATGTCCATTTCCTTGGCGATTTCGCTTTCCTGCGGCGCGCGGCCCAGGCGCTGCTCCAGCCGGTGCACGGCACCTTCGATGTCGCGCTGCTGCTTGCGGGTGCCGCGGCTCATCCAATCGGCGCCGCGCAGCTCGTCGAGCATGGCGCCGCGGATGCGCTGGGTGGCGAAGGTTTCGAACTGCACGCCCTGCCCTGCGTCGAAGCGGGTCAAGGCGTCGCTCAGGCCGATCATGCCAACCTGGATCAGGTCATCGATCTCGACGTTGGCCGGCAACTTGGCAATCATCTGGTGAGCCAGACGTCGCACCAGCGAGCTGTATTGCTTGAGCTGGGCGTCCATATCGAGGCGGCCTTTGGCGGTGTACATGCGCTGCTCCATGAACATCAATTGAGTACGGGGGCCATGCGCGACGGCAAGGCAGACCCTGGTGAGACCAAATGGTCGAATGCGGCATCGCCCAAGGTGAGCGGCAAGGCACACTGCAAAAGTCCGGCGGCCAGTTCCATGAACCGAGGGCTGGGGTCTTGGCTGGCCGGCTCGTGGGGATTGATGCGCAGCCAGTCACGTTGCGCAGCACCGAGGAAGTTGTCCGCGCACTGGCCCAGGCGTTCGGCCACGGCATCGGCCTGGTCCGAGTGGGGGTGTGCACACACCAGCAGGTCGTAGGCCAACCACGGGCCCCGCTGGCTCATGATCTTGACGGCGGCGTAGGCCTGCTTGAGACCTTCGGCCACGTCGTTGGTGAAGACCAGTGGCCGCAGGTTGCCGTGCCGTGCACGCTCGCCAAAGATGCGCACCAGTTCGCTGGCCGAGGCATGCACCAGCACCGCATCGCATTGCGGTGCAGCATCGGCCAGGGCATGCAGCAAGCTGGCACAAGAACCTCGTGCATCGGCATGCCGCAGCGGCAGGCCGCGGGCGGCCAGGTAGCTCACCTGCTTGGACAAAGGTTCGATGCCTTCGCTCAAATCAAATTCAGCCAATTCGCTGGGCGCTCGGGCCTGGTCACCGGCGTCCACCACCAAAGTGTGCAGGCCAAAGCTGGCGTAGGCAGCGCACAGGCGCTCCAGCACCACCCCGCCACACACTGCGCCCGGGTTGGCCACCACGGGCACGAAACGCAGCACGCGCGAGGCGAACATCTGGCGCAAACCCTGGGCCTGGTCGGCTGGCGGGCTGGCAGCGTAGGTTTGAGGCGAAAAACTGGTCATGGGCAGCGACAGGTCAAAGCGCGGACGGAGAGGCCGTGACGTCGGTCATGGCGGGGGTCGAGAACACCAGGCTGACTTCATTGGGATCCAGGCGGTACGCGGGATTGAGGCTGGCGCGCAGAGCGCGGTGCACCAAAGCCTGCGATGACAGTCTGTGCCAATCTTCTGGCACGCGTTGGCCGTTGGCGACGCCCAGCACCTTGGATTTGTGACGGATTAACGCATCCAGCGCCGGACCGAGCTTCACGGCCTCGTCCAGCTTGGACAGGATGACCCCGGCGCAGGCATTGACCTGGTAGGACGCCATCACGTCTTCGATCGCATCACCTTGCGACGAAGCGTTGATCACCAGCACCTTGCGGATCGCCGGGTGGGCCAGCATCTCCAGCAGATCCTTGGTGCGGCCATCGCGCTGGGCCATGCCGGCCGTGTCGATGAGCACCATCTTCTTGCCGGACAGCAATTCCAGCAGGTCCTCCAGCGCAGCGCGGTCGTGGGCCATGTGCACGGGCACACCCAGGATGCGGCCGTAGGCGCGCAGTTGGTCGTGAGCACCAACGCGGTAGGCGTCCAGCGTGATCAGGCCCAGGTTCTGCGCGCCATGCTTGGCGGCGAACATGGCGGCCAGCTTGGCGGTCGAGGTGGTCTTGCCCACGCCGGTCGAGCCGATCAGGGCAAAGATCCCGCCCTGGTCTTCGATGGCCAGTTCCTTGTCGGCGGTGTTCAGGTTGCGTTGCAGCACCTGGGCGGCCCACACGTTTTCATCTTGAGCGCCAGAGCTCACTTCGGCGGGCATGGCGTCCAGCATCTTGCGGATCAGCACCGCCGAGAAGCCACCGTCCAACAGTTTTTGGGCCAGGCCAGCCTGGGCAGGCGTGCGGCGCAGCTTTTCGATGAAGGCGATGGTTTCAAACCGCTCTTTCATCATGGCCCGCATGGCGCGCAGCTCATTGAGCATCGAGGCATTGGCGTCTTGCGAGGCCTTCAGCGCGGCCATGGTGGCAGCGTCGGGGCGCGAACTGTCGACCGAGGCGGTGCTGCGGCCAGTCACGGCTTTGAGCGTCAGCTCAGCGGGGTCACTGGCGGGACGGACGGCCTTGGCAGGCGCCTGGCGAGCTGGCTGAGCCTCCTCACGCGATTCGGCGCGCAGTGGCAGCACCTGGGCCACGCGGCTGGTGTCTTGCGGCGCAGGGCGAACGGCTTGCACTGGAGGACGGGCTGCAGCGGCTTGAACCGGGACCGAAGGCGAGGATAACCAGGCCTCCAGGCCCGCCGACAGGTCAACATTGGGGCTTGACTGCACAGATTGCTGAGCTTTGACATTGCCCAGACGCTGCGAGAGTTGGTCTTCCGGCGTGCCAGCCAACGCGGGCTCGGTGCGGGCGGCCTTCAGGGCCACCTGGCGGCGCTTGAGCATGCGTTCACGCACATAGTCCTGGAAGGACAAGGTGCTCATGGCCAGTTGCTTGACATCGTCCTGCACGGTCGAGGCCAGGTTGGCCATCGCAGAGCGGGCCTGGGATTGAGCGGCGACCGGGGCAACTTCGGCTTTGCGGGCCGGCGCGGCAGCTTGCGTTGCAGCCGCTTGCTGACGGGCGGCAGGCGCACGCTCTTCACGTTCGGCCGGTGGGTACGAGTCCATCGACGGCACGCTGTCGCCAGCCATGGCCAACACCTCGATGCCACCCTCTGGAGCAGGCTTGGTCGACAACACGACAGCGTCGTTGCCAAACTCGAGCTTGACCTTTTGCATGGCCTCGCGTGAGGTGCGTCCAATAAAGCGTTTGACGTTCATGCGTGGCCTCCAATCAGGGTACCGATGCGGATCGAATGGGTCTCAGGGATTTCGCTGTGACCCAGCACCTTCAGACGCGGTGCTGCGCGTTTCAACAAGCGGGCCACCATCGGCCGGATGGCGTCGGGCACCAGCAGGCAGGCGGGGTGGCCCAGGTTTTCCTGGCGCTGGGTGGCGTCGGCCGCCTGGCGCGTGAGGTGGTCGGCCACGCCGGGGTCCAGCATGGGACCGCTGGGTGCGGTCAGGGCCTGGGTGAGCAGGCGTTCCAGATCGGGTTCGATGGCAATCACATCCAGTTCCTTCACCGGGCCGTAAATCTGCTGAACGATCGCCGGGGCCAGGCCGACGCGGATGCGGCGGGCCAGCTCGGCAGGGTCGTTGGCCAGGTGGCCCGCGCCCGAGGTCTGCTCGGCCAGCGTTTCAATGATCGAGCGCATGTCACGGATGTGAACGCCTTCTTCCAACAGGAGCTGCAGCACTTTCTGCAAGGTCGCAATGCCAACCATCTTGGGAACCACGTCTTCGATCAGTTTGGGGGCCAACTTCGTCACATGCTCCACCAGCTGCTGGGTCTCTACCCGTCCCAACAACTTGGCCGCATGGATCTGCATCAAGTGTGAAAGATGCGTGGCCACCACGGTCGAGGGATCAACGACGGTGTACCCGGCCATTTGCGCCGCTTCACGTTGGCGTTCTTCCACCCACACCGCGGGCAATCCGAATGCCGGGTCGACGGCGGCCGTGCCCTTCAAAGGGTTGGTCACGTGGCCGGGGTTGATGGCCATCAGCATGTTGGGGAAGACCTCGCCCTCGCCCACGATGGCGCCGCGCAAAGTGATGCGGTAGAAGCTGGGGCGCAGCTCCAGGTTGTCCTTGATGTGAACGGAAGGCGGTAAAAAGCCCACTTCTTGTGCGAACTTGCGGCGAACGCCCTTGATCCGGGTCAGCAAGTCGCCGCCACGGTCTTTGTCCACCAGCTGGATCAGGCGGTAGCCCACTTCCAGGCCCAGGGTGTCCACGGGCTGCAAATCTTCCCAGGTGGCCTCGCCATTGTTGTTGACGGGGGCCTCGGCGGGTTTGTCGGCCGGCTTGGGCGCATTGCGGGCCGCCTCCTGCTTTTCCTGCATGCGCCAAGCCGCCCAGCCAAAACCACCGGCCATCGGCAAAAACACCAGGCTGGGCATGCCGGGGATCAGGCCCAGCAGGCCGATCACACCCGCCGCCACGCCCATGACCTTGGGGTTCTGGAACATCTGCGTGATGATCTGCGCGCCGACGTCCTCGCCCTTGCCGACGCGGGACACCACCATGGCGGACGCCACCGAGATCAGCAAGGCCGGGATCTGCGCCACCAGCGCGTCACCCACGGCCAGCAGCACATAGGAGCTGGCGGCATCAGCGGCCGACAGGTCATGCTGCGCCACGCCAATGATGAAACCGCCAATGATGTTGATGAACAGGATCAGGATGCCGGCGATCGCATCGCCCCGCACAAACTTGGAGGCACCGTCCATGGCGCCGTGGAATTCAGCCTCTTCGCCCACCTCGATGCGGCGGCGTTTGGCCTCCTTTTCATCGATCAGCCCGGCGTTCAGGTCGGCATCGATGGCCATCTGCTTGCCGGGCATCGCGTCCAAGGTGAAGCGCGCGCCCACTTCGGCAATCCGCTCGGAACCCTTGGTGACCACCACGAAGTTGATCACCACCAGGATGGCGAACACGATGATCCCGACCGCGAAGTTGCCGCCGATCAGGAAGTGACCGAAGGACTCGATCACCGCGCCCGCAGCGCCGGGGCCGTTGTGGCCTTCCAGCAGCACCACCCGAGTCGAGGCCACGTTGAGCGACAGGCGCAGCAGCGTCGTCAGCAACAGCACCGAAGGAAAGGCCGCGAAATCCAGCGGACGCAACATGGTGGCCGACACCATCATCACCATCACCGCCATCGCGATGTTGAAGGTGAAGAAGATGTCCAGCGCCAGCGGCGGCAAGGGCAGGATCATCATGACCAGCACCAGCAACACGGCAATGGGCGCGGCCAGCACCTGGAAGCCCTTGGCGGACTTGCCGCTCATCACGGTTTGAAGTTGTTGCAGGAACGGGTTCATGCGTGTGCAGCCTTATGGGCAGGATCCAGGGAAGCAGGAACGTCCAGGTCAGGCAGGTTGCCCGGCAGGGGCGCCTTGCCGGCCAAAGCCGCTTTGAGTTGGTACACATAGGCCAGCACCTGGGCCACGGCGCCGTACAGGGCCATGGGCACTTCGGCGTCGATCTCGGTGTTGGCGTACAGGGCGCGGGCCAGCGGTGGGGCTTCCAGCACGGGCACCTTGTTCTCGGTGGCCAGGTCGCGGATGCGCAGGGCCAGCAGGTCCAGGCCCTTGGCCACCACGCGGGGGGCGCCCATCTTGCCTTCGTCGTACTTCAGGGCCACGGCATAGTGGGTGGGGTTCATCACCACCAGGTCGGCGGTGGGAATGGCGGCCAACATGCGCTTGCGGCTCATCTCGCGCATCCGTTGCTTGATGCGCTGCTTGGCCTCCATGTTGCCTTCCATCTGCTTCATTTCGTCCTTCTGATCCTGGTGGCTCATCTTCATGCGGCCCATGAACATGAAGCGCTGCAGGGGCCAGTCCACCATGGCGAACAAGGCCAGCACCAGCAACATCGAGGTCATCACGCTGCCCAGCGTCATGCCGAAATCATGGATGGCCGCGGGTAAGGGCAAGCCCATCAGGCTCACCATGTCGGGCCACACGCGGGACAAGAAGAAAGCGCCGGTGCCGCCCAGGATCAAGCCCAGGGCACTGGCTTTCAATGCATCCACCATCTGCTGCTTGGACAGCAAGTTGGCGAAGCCGGTGATGGGGTTGAGCTTGCCAAACTTGGGGAAGATCACCTGGAAGGACATCACCCAGCCGCCCGCCAGGACGCTGGCCGCCACCGAGGCCAGGGCCACGCCCGCGCCAAAGGGCACCACCATCATCATGGCTTGGGTGCTCCACTGCGACAGGCGCTGCAACATGAAGTCGGGGTTGGCCACCGCGCGGGCATCAAAGCGCATGCCGGCATTGAGCTGCAGCTGCATCTTGTCCATCCAGAACGGCGTCAGCGCCATCAGCACACCGGCCGCGGCCAGGATCACCAGGAAGTGCCCCAGATCACGCGAACGAACCACCTGGCCTTCTTCACGGGCTTTCTTAAGCTTCCGCTCTGAGGCTGGTAATTGTTTGTCTTGGGAGCTGTCGGACATGGTGGATGGGTGCCTGGGTGCTTGCTCCGATTCTTGGCGACCCGGCGGAAATCTTGAGCGAGATAAGCGGCTGCCAAAACGCCCAATTCACGCCCCATTTGAGTGTCCAAAATGCATCATTTCCTGATGTGTGATGCATTTCACGGACCTTTTTTGCGCGCATTGCGCATGGCGAGATTGACTGCCATGTGAAACGCGCCTATTTTTAAAGATTGGTGACCGACTTTCCGATATACGGTCGTCTCTGGCCGTTTAAGTGGATGTTTGAACTGCGGCTGAACATAACCAATTGGAGCAACCATGCCTCTTTTCCGAGCGTCATCAAACACCCTCGTATCGCGCCCCTACCAAAAAACCTCCGGAGCCTCCTCCATGAAGCACTATCTGATCGCGGCGGCTGCCGCCACCGTCTGCAGTGCCTCCATGGCCGCCGATGGTCCTGAATTCAAATTCAGCGGCTTTGGCACGCTGTCCGCTGTTCATTCCAACAACGACGAGGCAGATTTCGTCGGTTCCATCTTCCAGCCCAACGGCGCAGGCAGGACCAAATCCTTGTCCTTCGCTCCAGACACCAAGCTTGGTGGCCAAGTCAGCGCGGTGTTCAACCCCCAGTGGTCGGCCGTGCTTCAGGTGGTGTCACAGCACCAGTACGACAACAGCTACAACCCGTTTGTCGAATGGGCCAATGTGAAGTACCAGGCCACAGACAAACTCAGCCTGCGCCTGGGGCGCGTCGCCACCCCGTCCTACCTGCTGTCTGAATCGCGCTTCGTGGGCTATGCCAGCCCCTGGGTCCGCCCTCCCCACGAGGCCTACGGTGTACTGGCCATCACCAGCAACGACGGCATCGACGGCACCTACCGCAGTGCGATGGGCAGTGCCAACAACACTTTGAGCGCCTACTATGGAACGAGCACCTCGAAGATTCCCAACGGGGGCAAATTTCAGGCGCATCCCGGCTGGGGCATCAGTGACTCGGTCGACATCGGCTCCCTGACCCTGCGCGCCGGGTACACCTCGGTCAAGCTGGACACCGACATCTCGTCCTTTGCGCCCCTGTTTGGAGCGCTCAACGCCTTTGCGCCGCAGTTTAGCCAGAAGTACGGTCCCAACAACTGGGAGTTGTCGGCCGTGGCCTTGGGTGCCAACTACGACCCTGGCAACTGGTTCCTGATGAGCGAAATCATCGAGTTCAAGGGCGACAGCCTTTTGTCGGACAGCACCACTTGGTACATCAGCGGCGGCTACCGCTTCGGCAACTTCACGCCCTACGTCACCGTTGGCGGCACCAAAGCCCACGTCACCCTCGAAACAGACCCAACCGCTGGCTCAATCGTCAACCAGGCGCTGGTATCGACCACTCCGACGCAACGGACCACCTCCGTCGGCATCCGCTGGGACTTCATGAAAAACATGGCGCTCAAGGCGCAATACGACAAGGTCAATACGGGTAGCAACTCCAATGGCAAGTTCGTGGTGCCTCTGGGCAACACGACGTTCAAAGGCAGCAGCGTCGATCTGATCACCGTCGCTCTCGACTTCGTGTTTTAAGGAGACCCCATGAGCCATCGCAAAATCGTCTCCATCCTGTCGGTGTTTTTTGCGCTGACAGGCGCGGGCCATGCGGCCGACATCGTTGCCATCGGCAACCCTTCGGCTGCGGCCATGACCAAAGATCAGGTCGCCGACGTCTTCCTGGGCAAGAGCCAAAGTGCGGTTCCCATCGACCAGGTGGAATCCTCCCCTATTCGAGCCGAGTTCTACAAGAAAGCCACAGGCCGGGATCCGGCCCAGATCAAGGCCCTGTGGTCACGGCTGGTCTTCTCCGGCAAGGCCCAGCCACCCAAGGAAGTGGCTGATTCGAGCGCCGTGAAAAAAGCAGTCGCGGCTGATCCCAAGGCCATTGGCTACATTGAAAAGAGCGCCGTGGATGGCAGCGTGAAAGTGCTGACAGCCATTGAGTAATCAGGCGATCTCATGAACAAGGGCCGCGAGTTGCGGCCCTTTTTTTTTGCCCTGCCAGTGTTCATTCCATCGACGCGGGCACCACCGTCCACTGCTGGCGAACATCGCCATCGCTGTTGACGCTTTCCATGTGCACCGGAAAGCCCCAAAGCCTCGCCACGTGCTTGAGCACCTCGCGCGTGCCATCGGCCAAGGGCCGGTTGCCCTGTTGCGTGTGTCGCAAGGTCAGGGAACGATCGCCCCGCAGGTTCACGCTCCAGACCTGGATATTGGGTTCGCGCGCGCTCAGGTCGTATTGACGTGACAAGCTCTCGCGCAACGCACGGTAGCCTGCTTCGTCGTGGATGGCCGACACCTCGTATTCCGGCTCGTCTTCGTCATCACGGATGGCGAACAGGCGAAAATCTCGCATCACTTTGGGCGACAGGAACTGCCCCACAAAGCTCTCATCCTTGAAGTTGCGCATGGCGTAGTCCAAGGTCTTGAGCCAAGCGTGGTCGCCCTTGGGCGCGCCTTCGGCCGAGCCGGCGAACTCGGGGAACCAATGGCGGTCTTCCTCCGTCGGGTGTTCGCAAATGCGCTTGAGGTCGGTGTACATCGCAAAACCCAGGGCGTAGGGGTTCAGCCCGCTGTAGGCGCGGTGCCCCACCGGCGGCTGGTACACCACATTGGTGTGCGACTTGAGCCACTCCAGCATGATGCCGTCGGTCAGGTGACCGTCTTCGTACATGGTATTGAGCAAGGTGTAGTGCCAGAACGTGGCCCACCCTTCGTTCATCACCTGCGTCTGCCGCTGCGGGTAGAAATACTGCGCCACCTTGCGCACGATGCGCACCACCTCGCGCTGCCAGGGCTCCAGCAGCGGGGCGTTTTTCTCGATGAAGTACAGGATGTTTTCCTGCGGCTCCGGCGGAAAGCGCCGCGCGCCATCGTCGTCGCCAATCTTGTCGACACGTCTTGGCAGTGTCCGCCACAAGTCGTTCACCTGTTGCTGCAGGTAAGACTCGCGCTCCTCACGACGCGCCAGCTCCTTTTCAAGCGACAGCTTGCTGGGGCGACGATAGCGGTCCACACCGTGGTTCATCAACGCGTGGCAGGAGTCGAGGATTTCTTCAACGGCGTCCAGACCATGGCGCTCTTCGCAGGCCGCGATGTAGTTCTTGGCGTAGACCAGGTAGTCGATGATGCTGGACGCGTCCGTCCACATGCGGAACAGGTAGTTGCCTTTGAAGAAGCTGTTGTGCCCGTAGGCCGCGTGCGCGATCACCAGGGCCTGCATGGCCATGGTGTTTTCTTCCATCAGGTAGCTGATGCAGGGGTTGGAGTTGATGACGATTTCATAGGCCAGGCCCATGAAGCCGCGGCGGTAGTTCTTCTCTGTCGCGATGAATTCCTTGCCGTACGACCAGTGCCGGTAGTTCACCGGCATGCCCACGCTGGCGTAGGCGTCCATCATCTGTTCAGCGGTGATGATTTCAAGTTGGTTGGGGTAGGTGTCGAGCTTGAAGCGCTCGGCCGTGGCGCGGATCACGTCGTGGTATTGCTCGATCAGCTCGAACGACCAGTCCGACGGGCCCGGCAGGGGATCGGGTCTCAAAATGGCACTCATGCGTCCACCCCTTCCTTCTTGAACAGTTCACGGAACACCGGGTAGATCTGCGAGGCGTCCAGCACCTTGCGCATGGCAAATTGCTTGTGCATTTCCGCCAGGCCCATGTACTCATCCCACAGGTTCTGCTCGGTTTGCGCCACTTGCACATAAGCAAAATAGCGCACCAAGGGCAGGATCTTGTCTTCCAGGATCTCTCGGCAACGGGCCGAATCATGGTGCCAGTTGTCGCCATCACTGGCCTGAGCCACGTACAGGTTCCACTCGTTGGTCGGGTAGCGGGCGGTGATGATCTCGTCGAGCAGCACCAAAGCGTTGGACACCACAGTGCCGCCCGTTTCAGTGGCGTGGAAGAACTCGTCTTCCGTCACCTCTTGCGCCTGCGTGTGGTGGCGGATGAAGACCAGTTCGATCTTGTCGTAGTGCCGGGTCAGGAACAAATACAGCAGGATGAAGAAACGCTTGGACAGCTCTTTGCGCTGCTCGTCCATCGAGCCCGAGATGTCCATCACGCAGAACATGACGGCCTTGGTGGTGGGCACCGGCACCTTGATGCGGCTGCGGTAGCGCAGGTCAATCGGGTCCAGAAAAGGAATGCCGCGCACACGGGCGCGCAGGTGGTCGATGCGGGCTTCAATCTCTTCGATCTCTTGGGCATGCTCACGCACCAGGGCGTCGTCGCCGGATTCGTCTTCGGCCCGCAAGGCGGCCAGGCGCTCTTCCAGCTCTTTCAGCTCACGGCGCACGCCGGCGCCCAGGGCAATGCGCCGGCCCAACGCGCCGCGCATGGAGCGAACCACGTGCAGGTTGCTGGCCGTGCCGTCGCTGGAGTAACCAGCGCGCTGGCTTTTCCACTCGGGGATCTCGGCCAAAGCGGTTTTGACCATGTTCGGCAGGGCCAGGTCCTCGAAGAAGACCTGCATGAACTCTTCCTTGCTGAGCGAGAAGACAAAGTCGTCCTCACCTTCGCCGGAATCGCTCGCCTCGCCAGAACCACTGCCCTGCCCGCCACCGCCCGGAGGCCGCTCGATGCGGTCGCCTTGCACATATTCGCGGTTGCCAGGGTGCACCACATCGCGGATGCCGCCCTGGCCATGGCTGAACACAGGTTCGGACAAATCGCGTTTGGGGATGGCGATGTCTTCGCCTTTTTCGATGTCCCGGATGCTGCGTCCATTGATGGCCCGCTGCACTGCATCGCGAACCTTGTCGCGGTAACGCCTCAGGAAGCGTTCGCGATTGCCGATCGACTTGTTTTTGCCAGCAAGCCGTCGGTCAATGATGTGTTGCCGCATCGGGACTCCGTTTTATGACGACTTTCGAACTCGTAAATACCATTCGCACAGCAGGCGGACCTGCTTGGCGGTGTAGCCCTTTTCAACCATGCGGTTGACAAAATCCTCGTGCTTCTTGACTTCGTCAGCACTGGCCTTGGCATTGAAGCTGATGACCGGCAACAACTCTTCGGTGTTGCTGAACATCTTTTTCTCGATCACTGTGCGCAGCTTCTCATAGCTGGTCCACAGCGGGTTCTTGCCGCCATTGTTGGCCCGTGCGCGCAGCACGAAGTTGACGATTTCGTTGCGGAAATCCTTGGGGTTGGAGATGCCCGCGGGTTTTTCGATCTTTTCCAGCTCGCCGTTCAGCGAGCCGCGGTCGAAGATTTCACCCGTGTCGGTGTCGCGGTATTCCTGGTCCTGGATCCAGTAGTCGGCGTAAGTCACGTAGCGGTCGAAGATGTTCTGGCCGTATTCGCTGTAGCTTTCCAGGTAGGCGGTCTGGATTTCCTTGCCGATGAACTCGGCATAGCGGGGCGCCAGCGACTCCTTGATGTAAGCGATGTACTTGGCTTCCAACTCCGCCGGGAACTGCTCGCGCTCGATCTGCTGCTCCAGCACATACATCAGGTGGACCGGGTTGGCGGCCACTTCGGCACTGTCGAAGTTGAAGACCTTGGACAGGATCTTGAACGCGAAGCGGGTGGAGACACCGCTCATGCCTTCGTCCACGCCCGCATAGTCACGGTACTCCTGCAGCGACTTGGCCTTGGGGTCCGTGTCCTTGAGGTTTTCACCGTCGTACACCTGCATCTTGCTGTAGATGCTGGAGTTTTCGGGCTCCTTCAGGCGGGTCAGGATGGCGAACTGCGACATCATCTTGAAAGTACCCGGGGCGCAAGGCGCTTTGGACAAGGACGAGGTTCGCACCAGCTTTTCGTAGATCTTGATTTCTTCGGACACGCGCAGGCAGTACGGCACCTTGACGATGTAGATGCGGTCCAGGAAAGCTTCGTTGTTCTTGTTGTTGCGGAAGGCTTTCCACTCGCTCTCATTGCTGTGGGCCAGCACCACGCCATCAAACGGAATGGCGCCAAAGCCTTCAGTGCCTTTGAAGTTGCCTTCCTGGGTGGCCGTCAGCAAGGGGTGCAGCACCTTGATGGGCGCCTTGAACATTTCAACGAATTCCAGCAAACCCTGGTTGGCCAGGCACAGGCCGCCGGAGTAGCTGTAAGCGTCAGGGTCATCCTGGGCGTAGGTTTCCAACTTGCGGATGTCGACCTTGCCCACCAGCGAGCTGATGTCCTGGTTGTTCTCGTCGCCAGGTTCGGTCTTGGCGATGCCGATCTGCTTGAGCACGCTGGGGTAGCGCTTGACGACGCGGAATTTGCGGATGTCGCCACCGAACTCGTCCAGGCGTTTGACGGCCCAGGGGCTGAGGATGCGTTGCAGGTAGCGACGCGGAATGCCGTATTCGGCTTCCAGGATGGGGCCATCTTCCGTCGGCTCGAACAGGCCCAGAGGCGATTCATTGACCGGGGAGCCCTTGATGGCATAGAAGGGCACGCGCTCGGCCAGTTGCTTGAGGCGTTCGGCGATGGACGATTTGCCGCCGCCCACCGGGCCCAGCAAATACAGGATTTGTTTCTTTTCTTCCAGTCCTTGCGCGGCGTGGCGGAAGTAGCTGACCACCTGTTCGATGGCGTCTTCCATGCCGTAGAACTCTTCGAACGCCGGGTAGATCTTGATGACCTTGTTGGCGAAGATGCGGGACAGGCGCGTGTCGTTGCGGGTGTCGATCGTCTGCGGCTCGCCAATGGCTTGCAGCATGCGTTCGGCGGCCGTCGCGTAAGCGGTTTTGTCGCGCTTGCAGATGTCCAAGTATTCCTCCAGGGAATACTCTTCTTCACGGGTGCGCTCGTAGCGAGCGGCGAAGTTACTGATCACGTCCATGCAGACCTCCGAACCATCGACACAAGCCATCGATGCTGGGGTGAACTGCCGGTAATCCGTCTGGTGGCCCGGCGCGAGCACACAAGCATCGCCATAACACCAAAGATCGCTGAAATCACCCCTTGTTCATACCCCGAATAACCAGAAGAAGACAAGGCAGATCTGTGACTTCATTGGTGCTTATCTTGCACCTTTTTCAAAGGCCGCGTGCGGCTTGGGCACAACAACATCAGGAGTTGCTGGTGGCGCGCACTTCTTCCATGCTGGTGATGCCCATCAAAACCTTCTCGATTCCGTCCTGCCGCAGGGTACGCATGCCCTCGCGCAAAGCTTGTTGCTGAATCTGTTCGGCGCGGCCACCGGTCTGGATCATGTGCCGCAATTCGCGGCTCATGGCCATCAATTCGTGCAAACCGGCACGGCCCTTGTAACCCGTCTGGTTGCAGGTGGGGCAACCGGGGTTGTGATACTTCATGAGCTTGCCGTCCTGGCCAAAGCGGCTCAACCAGTCCTTATAAACGTGGTCGCGGTCGAACTCGGGCACGTCTTTGGGCGACACCTGCAAGAAATCGCGCAGCAGGATGTCGACGTCTTCCTCGGTGGCGGGTTCGGCCACTTTGCATTTCGCGCACAGACGGCGCACCAGGCGCTGGGCCAGCACCACCAACAGCGAATCGGCGAAGTTGAAAGGGTCCAGGCCCATGTCCAGCAAACGGGTCACCGTTTCGGGCGCACTGTTTGTGTGCAGGGTAGAGAGCACCAAGTGGCCCGTCAGCGAGGCTTCCACGCCCATGCCGGCGGTTTCCTGGTCGCGCATTTCGCCCACCATGATCACGTCGGGGTCAGCCCGCAGGAAGGCGCGCAGGGCCTTGGCGAAAGTCCAGTCGATCTTGGGGTTGACCTGCACCTGGCGCAAACCGGGCTGCGTGATTTCAACCGGGTCTTCGGCCGTCCAGATCTTGCGCTCGGGCACGTTGATGAAGCTGAGCGCCGAGTGCAGCGTGGTGGTTTTGCCGGAGCCCGTGGGGCCGACGCACAGCACCAGGCCATAGGGCCGCTCCATGGCCTCTTTCAGGCGCTCCAGGTTGGTCGGGCTCAGACCGATCTTGTCCAGCGGCAGCGGCTTGGCCGAGGCCAGGATCCGCATGACGATGTCCTCCATCCCGTTGTTGGTGGGAATGGCGGCCACCCGCAACTCGATCTTGTGCTGCGGCACGAACTTGGCGAAGTTGATCTTGCCGTCCTGCGGCTTGCGGCGCTCGGAGATGTCCAGATCGCACATGATCTTGATGCGAGCGATCATGGCGCTGCGGTAGTTGGGCGGGAGCTCCAGGTAAGGCATGAGCACACCGTCCTTGCGGAAACGGATCTTGACCTTTTCCTTGCCGGGGTAGCTTTCGACGTGGATGTCGGAGACGCCCTGGGCGTGCGCCTCGATGATCATGGTGTTGATCAGGCGCACCAGCGAGTTGTCGCTTTGCTCGATGGGCGCCTCGTCCTCGCTGGATTCCTGCTGCTGCTTTTCCAGGTCCTCCATCAAGGAGCCGGAGCTTTGCGGCTCCATGTCGAAATCGGTGCTCGAATTGAGCGATGAGGCCCGGCCATAGGCGTCGGCGCTCACGTCGGCGCCGATCTTGCTGTACGCGTCCTTGATGGCGAATTCAAGCTGGGTGTGCTGGGCCAGCACCGGCACGATCTTGCACTGGGTGATGAATTCCAGTTCAGACAGGGTCAGGCGTTTACTGGGGTCTTCCACCGCGATGATCAGGTTGCCCTCGCGCAGCAGCAGGGGCACGGTCATCAGGCGGTAGGCCACCGTGAAGGGCACTTTGCGCAGCGCCTCGGCCTCGATCGGGAACTTGTCCAGGTCGACCAGCGGATAGCCCATCTTGCGGGCCAGGGCCGTTTGCAGATCGTGGCGCGACACCAGCCCCTGGGTGACCAGCAACTCGCCCAGCGGCACGCTGCGGTCGCGCTTTTGGCGCTCAAGGGCATCTTCCAGCTGCGCCTGGGTGATCATGCCCAGGGCGATCAATGCTTCACCGATGCGCACCATGGGCATCTTGCCCTGCTGCTCGATGGCGGCCAGCAATTGCTCGGGCGAGACCACCTGCTGGGTTAGCAGAATGTCGCCCAGCTTCTGGTTGCGCATCTGGCTTTGCACCTCGACCGCTTGCTCGACCTGCTCTTGCGTGACCGCGCTGGCGCCCACGAGGATTTCGCCGATTTTGCCACCGACCTCGAAAGCGCCCAGCACCTCGCGCCCGATGAAGAGGCGTTGCACGGCGCCTTCGTCACCCACCGGCGGAAACAGGAAGATGCCGAACTCGGTTTCCCGGTGACCCATGGTCTGGCCTTCGATCTGGCCGCCGGCCTTGAAGGTCACCCTGAAATCGACACTGGCGCGGTGCCCCAGCATGGAGGCGTGGGGGTCCTGCCCGTCCGCCGTCTTCTTGGGTTTGAGGGGGTTGGTGAGCAACAGGGTGCGGAACTGGCCAAAACGCAAGGCCATGGTGGTGCGCGAAGGCGGCACCTGGATGTGGGCCACTTCCTCGTCGGGCACGAAGAAACTCAGGCGCCCCTTCATGATCCGGCCATTGAGGCCTTCGATCTCGCAGGCTTCGTGTTCGGTCTGCTGCCGGGCGGCGGGATAGGTGGCAAAAGGCGGAGTGGGCCAGAGGAACACCCCGCTTTCGTTGTCGATCATGGACTGATCCTGGTCTGCCGAATCGGCCGACCCGGGCGAGCCTGACTCGAGCTGGCTCAAGGCACCCTCCCAGTTCAACGGCGGCAATGGTGAATCAGACATGACACTCCTAACGTTCCACGTCCCGACGGTGGTCGTGAATGATTGCCATGCTATGAAATCGCCTAGGATCTTGAAACTGGCATATGAGGCAGTTTTTCACGGCAAATGAAAATCAGGGGCCCGGTGTCAGATTTCTGGACATTCACCGACCAAGAAATCGGCGGCCACTGCAACCGCCGCACCGTCAACCACTTCTTTGGAGTCTACAAAATGAACCAACGTCAACTGCTGTCTTCTGCCCTCGCCTCGGTCATGGCCTTGGGCCTGGTGTCCCAGGCTTCGGCCGACATGGGCGCCGAAAAAGGCAAGGAAAAGTGCTTCGGCATCGCCAAGGCAGGCGAAAACAGCTGCGCCAACCTGTCGGGTAGCCATTCCTGCGCTGGCCAGGCCTCGGTCAACAAGTCCCCGGACGAATGGAAACTCGTGGCCAAGGGCACTTGCGCCAAGCTGGGCGGTCTGTCTGCCGAGGAAGCCAAGGTGGCCTTGGCCAAACAAGCCGACAAGAAGTAAGACAGTGGGGACCGCGCTTGGCGGCGGACTGGCCGGCATCGGCCTGCGCCAGCCGCACTACCAAGCCTTGATGGCGCAATTGCCGCCCCTGGGGTTTGTGGAGGTCCACTCCGAAAACTTCTTTGGAGACGGCGGCGCCCCCCTGGCCGTGCTGAGCGCCGCCCGGGAACATTACCCCGTGAGCCTGCATGGCGTGGGGCTGTCACTGGGCTCGGCCTGCGGCCTGGACGCCCGGCATTTGGACAAATTGGCACGGCTGGTGGACCGGATTGAGCCCGTCCGGGTGTCCGACCACGCCTGCTTTGCCCGCGGCGCGTGGCTGGGCGGTGACACGGTGCATGCCAGCGACCTGCTGCCTGTCGCCTTCACCCCTGCCTCTTTGGACATCCTGGTGCGCAACGTGGAGCAGGTGCAATCGCGCCTGCGGCGTCCCATCTTGCTGGAGAACCTGTCTGCTTACCTGAGCTATGCCGACGATTGCATCCCCGAGCCGCAGTTCATGGCCGAGCTGTGCCAGCGCAGCGGCTGCCAGTTGCTGCTGGATGTCAACAACCTGGTGGTGAACGGGCTGAACGCCACGCGCCAAGCCCGTTCGGGGCTTGATGAGGCGTCCCTGGTCGAAGACCTGGCGGCGGCTGGCGCCCACGCCCTGGCGTTCATCCAGGCCCTGCCGCCCGGCGTGGTGGGCGAGGTGCATCTGGCCGGTTTCCGGATGCCCACAGCGGCAGGCCAGCTGGTGGTAGACGACCACAGCACCGAGGTGCACGCCGTGGTGTGGCAGGTTCATGCCGCCGCCATGCAACGCTTTGGGCCACAACCCACGCTGATCGAATGGGACACCGACCTGCCTGAACTGGAGGTGCTGCTGGCCCAGGCCCACCAGGCCGATGCATTGGCCGCTGATGTGATGGCAGCCCGCCCATGAGCGCATTAGAAGCCGAGGCTGAAGGCCAACGCCAAGCCTTGGTGTTGCAAGCCTTGTGGCGCCTGCCGGCCGATCCTCCTGCGTGGGGAGAGCATGGGGAGCGCTTGCAGCTGGGATTGGCCGCCTACCAAGGCAACGCCCGCGCAACGGCCGAACGCGTCCTGGCCGCCGCCTACCCCACGGTGCAGGCCTTGCTGGGCGCGGAGGCCCTGGCACTGTTGGCCAGGCAATTGTGGCAACACCACCCTCCAAGCCAAGGCGACCTCACGGCATGGGGACGCGCCTTGCCCGAGTGGCTCGCCCATTTGCCCGAAGTGCGCGACTGGCCCTACCTGCCGGATTGCGCCCGCCTTGATTGGGCCCGGCACACCGCCGAGTCGGCCGAGGACGCGCCCTTTGAACCAGATTCGCTGGCCTTTCTGGGCTCGCACGACCCTGCCCACTTGCAGATCCAATTGCGCCCTGGCTTGAGCCTGGTCCGATCAGACTGGCCGGTGGTCGCGCTGTGGCAAGCCCACCAGACCGCCGACCCCGTGGAACACCTGCACCAGGCCTTGCTGAAACCACACGCGGAAACCGCCGTGGTGTGGCGCCCGCAATGGCGTGCCGAGGTGCTGGCGCTGCCTGATGCCTGGGTGGACTGGATGAGCGCACTGGCGCCCTCCACCACCCGGCCGCTGCCCTGCCTGTCGACCATGCTGGACAGTGCCCCCGAGGGCTTCGACCTGGGTCAATGGCTGGCGCTCGCCCTTCAACATGGCTGGATCTGGCGCGTGGGCATCACCGATCGCGCGGGCTGATGCCGATCTGGAAGACTGTGTCCGGCAAGCGGCCCCGTTCATCGAAAGGCAGTGAACGCGTCTTGTCGATGCCATCCAGCACGGCCTTGTCCCAGGCGGGCGAGCCGCTGGGGTCCAGCAGGCGGCGCGACAGGATGGTGCCATCGGGCGCGCAGCGGATCTCCACAAAGGCCGTGGGATTGCCGCTGCCCTCGTCCATCAGGAAGGTGATGTTGGGGATGATGCGCGCCCTGAGCTTGCCCACGTAATTGGCCGAGGGGCCGGCGGAGTGCTCCGACGTGCCCAGCGAGCCCAGGTCTTTCATCATGCGCTGCATGGCGGCCTTGCGCTGGGCCTCGCGCTCGGCCGTCGACACTGTGGGCGTGGTCGGTGGCGCGGCAGGGGTCTTGGGCTTTTTGGCAACCACCGGCGGCTCGTTGATGAAGGTTTCCTTGGGCGGCGGCGCTTTTTTCTTGGGCTTGGGTGGGGGCTCCACCTTGGCCACGGGCGGCAGAGGCTTTTCTTTCTTGCGCTTGGCCTTGGGCACGGGTGCGCTGGGGATGTCGGCCTCGGGTTCTGGCGCCGGTTCGGGCTCGACCTGCGCCACAGGGGGTGGCGGTGGTGGAGTTTCTTCAACCGGGGTGGGTGGCGGTGGCTCTTCGGCTGGCGCGGCGGCCTTGGGCACTTCGGCCCAGACTTCGGCCTCGGCGATCATCGGGGTGTGCGTCCGCCAGTTCACGCCAAAGGCCAGGGCCAGCACCAGCAGAAGGTGCGCGGCCAATGCCAGGGCCATGCCCAGGCCCAGCGTGTCCTCGGCCTTGGGCCGAAACACCTCCGCGCGCGCCATGGCCATGCCGCTCATCCTCCGGTCGTGTGCACCGTCAGCCCGACGCGGGCCACGCCTGCACGTTGCAAGGTGTCCATGATCTTGAGCACAGCGTCGTAGCGCACGTCCTTGCGGGCGCTGATGATGACGGGGGCCGCGGTCGGGCCGCCCGCCGTGCTGTCCTGGGCCGCCTTGACGCGCTTGGTCAGCTCGGCCAGTTTCATGCTGCCACTGTCTTGCTGGTCAATGCGCAGGCTGACCTGCTCCCCCTCGCCCACCACCACCTCAATGACCTTTTCAGGTGCCTGCTTGGCTTTGCCCACGCTGGGCAAATCAACCACGCCCGTGGGCATCAAGGGGGCACTGACCATGAAGATGATCAGCAGGACCAGCATGACGTCGATGAACGGCACCATGTTGATCTCGTTCTTGGTGCGCCGGCCGCGCCCGCCTCGCCAATTGCTTTGCGCCATGGCGGGACCTCAGCGAACGTTGGTTGCAGGGCGGGCGGCTTCGGCACCGGCCGCAGGCTGCGTGTTGCGCGCCAGGATGTTGGAGAACTCCTCGATGAAGGACTCCAGGTGGGTGGCGATGCGGTCGATGTCGCGCGAGAAGTTGTTGTAGGCCAGAACGGCCGGGATGGCCGCGAACAGCCCGATGGCCGTGGCCACCAGCGCTTCAGCGATGCCGGGGGCCACGGTGGCCAGCGTCACCTGCTGCATGTTCGACAAGCCCGTGAAGGCGTGCATGATCCCCCACACGGTGCCAAACAGGCCGATGTAAGGCGAGACCGAGCCCACCGAACCCAGGAAGTCCAGGCGGGCTTCGATGACGTCCATTTCACGTTGGTAGCTGGCGCGCATGGCGCGGCGAGAACCTTCCAGCAAACTGACCACATCAGTCACCCGGCGCTCGCGCAGCTTCAGGAACTCGCGCATGCCAGCCGCGAAGATGCGCTCTTGTGGCGACGGCGGCCCGGTGGCCCGGGAAGCGTCTTGGTAAAGTTCTTGTAAAGTGCGACCCGCCCAGAATTCGCGGTCGAATTCTTCGTTGTCGCCCTTCAGTCGCTTAAGGCCAATGGCTTTGCCGAAGATGATGCTCCAGCTGGCCAGCGACACCGCCAACAAAAGCACGAGCACGATCTGCACCACCACGCTGGCATGCTTCACCAATTCAATGATGGACAAGTCTTGGTTCATGGGCGGTCAACCTCCGGAGTCTGGTTTTGGGATCGGCAAGATGGCCAGGATCTGAGCGGGAATGCGGGCGGGTTTGAAGTGGTCTTCAAACGGTGACACCCAGCCAATGCGCACGCGGCCCTGGGTCAGCAAGGTATCACCCCGCCAGACTTCCTGCACAAAGGTGATGGTCGCACGGCCCAGTTCGGCCAGACGCACCGTGACGGTGAGCATGTCGTCCAACCGGGCCGGCTTGATGTAGCGCAATTGGGTTTCACCCACCACGAACATGCCTTCGCCGCCACTGCGCAGGCGTTCCTGGCTGAAACCCAGGGCGCTGAGCCATTCGGTGCGGGCGCGTTCCATGTACTTGAGGTAGTTGCCGTAGAACACGATGCCGCCGGCATCGGTGTCTTCCCAATAGATCCGCACCTGGTGCCTGAAATGCCAGGTGTCGGGCGCGGGCGCGCTGGATGGGGAGACAAAGTCGGTCGTCGGGCTCATGTGCCCTGATTATCCCGGGAATCGCGCACCGCCTGCAGGCTCAGAGAAAGTCGGGCGACTGCACCGCATGCAAAGTCACCTCCAGCTGGCCTTCACGTTCACGGCCACGGAACCACCAGACCGCCCCTTTGCGCAAGGTCCAGGGCAGGTCCTGCCCAGCCAGCAAGCGAGCTGCCAACAGCCCCAGGGTCGGCTGATGGCCCACCAGCAGCACCGGGTCCTTGGCATGGGGCCACCGGGCGGCCATCAGCAGGTCATCCACCGACGCGTCGGGCGCGATGGAAGCCACCGTCTTGAAGGATCGGCCCAGGGCCTGCGCCGTTTGCTGGGTGCGCTTGGCAGGGCTGACGAGGATGCGGGTGGTGTCGGTCAGCCGTTGATTCAACCAAGCGGCCATGCGTTCGGCCTGCCGGTCGCCCTTGGGTGTGAGGGCCCTGGCCAGGTCCTCGGCGAACGATGCGGCTGAACCATCTTCAACCACGTGGGCATGGGCTTGCGCATGTCGCCAGAGGATCAGGTCCATGGTCTGCCTCACCCTTTGGTCAATCAACCGCGCGATGCAGTTCCATCAGGGCGCGCTGTGCGCTGGGGCCATCCACGCCCACGCGCTCGTAACGCCCTTCGGCCTGCTGCTGCCAGGCATCGCAGCCGTCCATCAGGTACGGCACCAGGCATTCATCGATCACGCGCTGACGCAAGGCCAGGTCACGCACTGGCCAGGCCACTTCGATGCGCCGCGTCATGTTGCGGTTCATCCAGTCGGCGCTGGACAAGTACAAGGCCTCGTCGTGCTCGGACTCACCCCAGCGAAAGTACAGGATGCGCGTGTGCTCCAGCATGCGCCCCACCACCGAGCGCACGCGGATGTTGTCGGTGAAGCCCGGCACGCCAGGCGGCAGCACGCAGGCCCCGCGCACGATCAGGTCGATCTTGGCACCGGCTTGGCCTGCTTCGATCAGGGCCACGATCAAGGGCTCGTCGGTCAGTGAGTTGAGCTTGAGCACGATGCGCGCGGGGTGCCCGGCCTGGGCCGCTTCCCCCACGCGGGCCATCATGCGGATCAACTGCTTTTGCAGCCCGAATGGCGCCAGCATCAGCTGTTTGGGCGACCGCAATTGCGTCAGGCTGGACAGCTGCTGGAACACCATGTCCACGTCGGCTGTGATTTCCTGGCTGGTGGTCAGGTACCCCACGTCGGTGTAGACGCCAGCCGTGCGCGGGTTGTAGTTGCCGGTGGACAGGTGCGCATAACGGCGCAATCGCGTGCCTTCGCGGCGTGTGACCAGCATCATCTTGGCGTGCGTTTTCAGGCCCACGATGCCGTAGACCACCTGGGCACCCAGGGCTTCGAGCCTCTCGGCCCAGTTGATGTTGGCCTCTTCGTCAAAGCGGGCCTTGAGCTCCACCACGGCCAGCACTTCCTTGCCACGGCGCACGGCTTCCAGCAGCAGCTCCATCAGCACCGACTCGCTGCCGGTGCGGTAGATGGTTTGCTTGATGGCCAGCACATCGGGGTCGTGCACGGCCTCGCGCAGGAACTCAACCACCGTGTCGAATGACTCGAAGGGATGGTGCAACATGATGTCGCCCTTGCGCAGGTGCTCGAGCATGCCGCCTTGCTGCGGCAAGCCTTCGGGCCACCCAGGCTGGTACGCCGGAAAGCGCAAGGTCTTGCCCTGCACCTGGTCGATCAGTTGCGTCAGGCGCACCAGGTTGACCGGGCCGTTGACCTTGTACAGCGCCTGCTCGGTCAGGCCGAACTGCTCCAGCAGGAAATCCGACAGCTCGGGTGGACAGCTGCTGACCACTTCCAGGCGGATGGTCTGGCCGAACTGGCGCGTGCTCATCTTGCTGCGCAAGGCTTGGCGCA
Organism: Aquabacterium sp. CECT 9606; assembly: GCF_918741295.1. GTDB lineage: Bacteria > Pseudomonadota > Gammaproteobacteria > Burkholderiales > Burkholderiaceae_C > Aquabacterium. Next base: position 872,503 of record NZ_CAKKNB010000001.1, on the reverse strand, counting down.
GGTCGGTCACGTCGTCTTCATCGACGTCGATGTCGGAATCGCGCGTGACGCGGAACTGCGAGAACGACAGGATCTCTCGCCCTGGGAACAACTCGTGCAGGTGAGCCCGGATGACGCTGGACAGCAGCACGAAAGACTGCCGGCCGTGGCTGATGTCTTCCGGCAGAAGAATCACGCGGGGCAGCACGCGCGGGATGCGCACGATGGCGATGGAGTTGTCACGGCCAAAGGCATCGCGGCCACCCAGCTTGGCGATGAAGTTCAGCGTCTTGTTGGCAACTTGCGGGAAGGGGTGCGAAGGGTCCAGGCCGATGGGCACCAGCAACGGGCGCACCTGCTTGTGGAAGAAGCCCGACACCCACTCGCGCTGCATCAGGTCGCGGTCGGCGTGGTTGAGGATGTCGATGCCCTCGGCCTTGAGCGCCGGCCCCACCACTTCATTGAAGATCTGGTATTGCTCTTGCACCAGGCGGTGCGCCTCGTCGGAGACATCGGCCAGGTACTTGGGGCCGATACCGGTGCCCTGCATGCGCGAGGCTTCGAGCACATCGGCGTAGCGAACCTCGAAGAACTCGTCGAAGTTGGACGACACGATGCAGATGTAGCGCAGCCGTTCGAGCAGGGGCACATCATCGCGTTGGGCCTGGGCCAGGACGCGCCGGTTGAACTCCAAGATAGCTTGTTCGCGGCTGAGCAGTTTCAAGCGCAGTGCTCCCGATGCCTTGGGCACCTCATCTGACGGAATCATGTTTTTTCTGGTGAGCTGGCCCCAGTCAACAACACGGAATGGGGCGACTCAGTGTACGCAAACATTGTGACAAGCGTTTGACAGCCTGCGCAGGTCAATGCGCGGACTCCCAGTTGGGACCGGACCCCACCTCGGCCAGCAGCGGCACGCGCAACTGCGCGACCGAGGCCATCAGGGCGGGCACCTGCGCGCGCACCCAATCCAGTTCAGCCTCGGGCACTTGCAGCACCAATTCATCGTGCACCTGCATGATGATCAGGCTGGCCTTGTGCTCGGCGTCCAGGACCTTCTGCACCTCGATCATGGCCAGCTTGATCAGGTCGGCCGCGGTGCCTTGCATGGGCGCGTTGATGGCGGCGCGTTCGGCACCTGCGCGGCTTGGGCCGTTGGGGCTGTTGATCTCGGGCAGCCACAAGCGGCGTCCGAACACGGTCTCCACATAGCCTTGCTCTTTCGCCTGGGCGCGGGTCTCGTCCATGTAGCGCTTGACGCCAGCAAAGCGGTGAAAGTAGCGTTCGATGTAACTGGACGCCGCCGACCGGTCGATGCCCAGGTTCTTGGCCAGGCCGTGCGCGCTCATGCCGTAGATCAGGCCGAAATTGATCACCTTGGCATAGCGGCGCTGCTCGCTCGAGACCTCATCCACTGGCGCGCCAAAGACTTCGCTGGCGGTGGCCCGGTGCACGTCCAGGCCCTCGGAGAATGCCCGCAGCAGGTTCTCGTCCTGCGAGATGTGGGCCATGATCCGCAACTCGATCTGCGAGTAGTCGGCCGACACGATGAAGTGGCCCGGCGGGGCAATGAAAGCCTCGCGTATCCGGCGGCCTTCCGCCGTTCGAACGGGGATGTTCTGCAGATTGGGGTCATTGCTGGACAGGCGCCCCGTGACCGCCACGGCCTGCGCGTAGTTGGTGTGCACGCGGCCCGTCTCGGCATTCACCATCAGCGGCAGCTTGTCGGTGTAGGTGGACTTGAGCTTGGCCAGGCTGCGGTATTCAAGGATGCGGGCGGGCAAGGGGTAGTCCTCGGCCAGCTTTTCCAGCACCTCTTCGTTGGTGGACGGCGCCCCCGTGGCGGTCTTCTTGACCACCGGCAGGCCTTGCTTGACGAACAGGATCTCGCCAAGCTGCTTGGGCGAGCCCAGGTTGAAAGGCTGGCCGGCCAGGTCGTAGGCCTCTTGCTCCAGCGCCACGATGCGCTGCGCCAACTCATGGCTTTGCTGCTGCAGCAGCTGGGCATCGATCAGCACGCCATTGCGCTCGATGCGCTGCAGCAGCACGGACACCGGCATCTCCATGCGCTGGTAGATGTCCTGCAAGGCGGGTTCGGCCTGAAGTTGTGGCCACAAGGTCTGGTGCAGGTGCAAGGTGAGGTCACTGTCTTCGCACGAGTATTGCGACGCGCGCTCAACCGCCACCTGCGCGAAGGGAATCTGCTGGGCGCCTTTGCCGGCCACATCTTCGTAGCTCAGGCCTTTGCGGTTCAGGAAACGCAGTGCCAGGCTTTCCAGGCCATGCGGCTTGTGCGCTTCGAGCACATAGCTTTGCAGCATGGTGTCGTGCGTGTAGCCTTGCACAGCAATGCCATGGTTGGCCAGCACGTGGCTGTCGTACTTGATGTTCTGGCCGACCTTGGGGTACTGGGCACCTTCCAGCCAGGGCTTGAGGCGGGCCAGCACCTCGTCCATGGCCAACTGCTCGGGGGCATCAGGGCCCTGGTGCGCCAGGGGGATGTAAGCTGCCTCGCCCACCGCCACCGAGAACGACAGGCCCACGATACGGGCTTTCATGGGCTCAAGCGAATCGGTCTCGGTGTCGAAAGCGGTGATCTCGGCCGCCTCGATCTTGGCCAGCCAGCGGTCAAAGGTAGGCCAGTCGGTGACGGTGTCGTAGCGCGTTGCCAGGGTGGCGGTTGCGGGCAGTTCTTCGGCGATTTCTTCACCGGCCTGCCCGGCGCCAAACAAGTCATCGGTGCCACTGGCTTTGGCAGGTTTGGCTTTGGCCTTGCCGGCCGGTGCGGCGCCCAGGGCCAGCTCCAGCTCGCGCACCCAGGTCTTGAAGCCATGGGCCACGGCGAAATCCTTCAAGGCCGCCGTGTCGGGCTCGCGCAAGGCCAGCGCGTCCAGCGCGGGCCATTGGGGCACGTGGTTGCGCAGATCGCAATCGGTGCGCACAGTGATGAGGCGGCGGCCTTGAGGCAGCCAATCCAGGGCCTTGCGCAGATTCTCGCCAGCCACGCCCTTGATGGTGTCGGCCACGGCCACGAGCTGGTCCAGCGACCCATGCTCGGCAATCCATTTGGCGGCGGTCTTGGGGCCGACTTTTTCGACGCCGGGGATGTTGTCCACCGCGTCGCCGACCAAGGTCAGGTAGTCGACGATGAGCCGGGGTGGCACCCCAAACTTGGCCAGCACACCGGCCTCGTCCAGCGTCTCGTTGCTCATGGTGTTGACCAAGGTGACGCGTTCGTTCACCAATTGCGCCAGGTCTTTGTCGCCGGTGGACACCACCACCTTGTAGCCGGCTTCGGCCGCAACCACGCAGAGGGTGCCAATCGCATCGTCGGCCTCGATGCCGGGCACTTCCAGCACGGGCCATCCGAGCAGCTTGACCACGTCGTGGATCGGCGCGACCTGGGCAGCCAGGTCTTCGGGCATGGAGGGGCGGTGCGCCTTGTAGTCGGCGTACCACTCGTCACGGAAAGTGGGGCCCTTGGCGTCGAACACGCAGACCGCGTGGCTGGAGGCCACCTGCTTGCGCAACAAGCGCAGCATGTTGACCATGCCATGCAAGGCACCCGTGGGTTCGCCCTGCGGCCCGCGCAGGTCGGGCATGGCATGGAAGGCACGGTACAGGTAGCTGGAACCGTCCACCAACAGCAGCGTTGGCAGGGCGTCGGGAGAAGAGGCCAGATCGTTCATGGCCCGCATTGTGAGGCCTGCCGAGGCAGGCCTATCGGATCAGAACTCGGCCTGGAGACCGCCACCCAGCAGGTGACGGTTGCGGTTGCCGGGGCCACTGACGGCGATGAAGTCATAGCCCGTCACCACACGCAGGTTGCGGCCGAACGGGATCGACAAGCCCAAGCCAATATACGGTGACGTGGTGAGATCCGTCTCGTGAGTCGCCACGTTCGTGGGGCTGAACTGGTCAGACCGGTTGCGTACACGCGCCACGCCCAGGCGAATGTGGCTGGTCATGGTTTCGAACATTTCAATGTTCCAGTTCATGCCAAAGGTCAGTGCCCGGGCGCTTGTACGCACACGAGTTTTTGAACCGTCGTCGGGCGAACCATTGGCGGCGCCAAAGTAGAAGTAATTGATTTCAGCCGCCACGTTGGGCGTCACGTTCCAACCTACAAAGGCCTTGCCGCCACCGGACACGCGATCGCAACCCTCTTGCCCGTTGCAGTTTTGCGAATTGGGCGCCAAGCCAATCGTGGCGCCAGCATAAGCACTGAATGGGCTTGCATGAGCCACCGAGCCCGCCAGCACGCTGGACACAAGGGCCGCAGCCAGGGACAGTCGCTTGAACGACAATGAATTGCACAGTGCTGGGGTACGCATGATGATCAACCGGCTCCTCTTGGGGAATTAGCGGGCCCCGCCAACCTTTGGGGGGGCCTGATTTCAGAACTGTGAGCAGTCTGCCACAGCGACTCCTACAATCACACGTTCTGCGTGCCCCGAACGTTGAGGGTTTTCTCCTACGTCCGAGGGCTTTCCCGAGCGGTTGTCTTCCAACCCGCCGCCTTTGCTGCCCGACCTGTCTCATGGCCGTTTTCACTGAAGTGTCCCCGCTTGAAGCCTCCGGCCTGATCTCGGCCTTGGGATTGGGCACCTTGCAATCGCTGCAAGGCGCCACCTCGGGCATCGAGAACACCAATTACTTCGTTGGCACAGACCAAGGCGACTACGTGCTCACCTTGTTCGAGCGGCTGAGCTTTGAACAACTGCCGTTCTACCTGGAACTGATGCGCCATCTGGCCGAGCATGGCATCCCCGTTCCGGCACCGCAGGCCAACGACAAAGGCGAGATCCTGCACACGCTCAAAGGCAAGCCAGCCGCCGTCGTCACCCGCCTGAAAGGCCGCAACCAACTGGCACCCCAGACGGCAGATTGCGCGCAAGTGGGGGCCATGCTGGCCCGCATGCACCTCGCGGGGCAAGACTACCCCCAGCACCAACCTAATCTGCGCGGCCTGGCCTGGTGGGCCGAGACGATCCCGGTCATCGTTCCCCACCTGGACGCGGCCCAGCGCGAATTGATCGAGTCGGAGCTGGCCTACCAGCAAGCGCTGGCCGCCTCACCCGCTTACCAACGCTTGCCCCACGGCGCCATCCACGCCGACCTGTTCCGCGACAACGTCATGTTCGATGGCCCCGTGCTGTCGGGCTTCTTTGATTTCTACTTCGCTGGTTGCGACACCTTCGGTTTCGACATTGCCGTGTGCCTGAACGACTGGTGCATCAACCTGGCCACCGGTCAGCTCGACCCGGCCCGGGCTCAAGCCTTCGTGGCCGCCTACGACGAACAACGCATACTCACCGACGATGAACTGGCCTTGCTGCCCGCCTTGTTGCGGGCCGCTGCCTTGCGATTCTGGACCTCCCGCCTGTGGGATTTTCACCTGCCCCGGGATGCCGCCATGCTGCAAGCGCACGACCCCACGCACTTCGAGCGGGTGCTGACGCAGCGCCGGCAAGCGCCCTGGCAATACCAGCGTCCTTCGCCCATCACCGGAACCCCTGCCGCATGAAACTGCGCATCATGCCCGCCCGCATGGGCCTGACCTGGATGGGCCACGGCCTGCGAGCCTGCGTTCGCCAACCCCTGGGCTTCATCGGCTTGTGGGGATTGGTCGTGTGTGCGGCCATCATCACCTGCGAAATCCTGGCGCAAATCGGGCTGGCGGCACTGGGGCCCCTGCTGATCGTGTCCCTGATGCCCGTGGTGTGGATGGGCTTCATGCTGGCCAGCCGCCGGGTGCTGACCGACCAACGCGTCACGCCTGGTGTCTTTCTGGAACCATGGCGCGGGCAGCCATCCCAGATGAAGTGGATGTGGGCGAAGCTGGGTGGCGCCTACCTGCTGGCCACCCTGCTGGTCATGGTGCTGGCCGACGCCTTTGGGCCTGGCTCCGACACGCTGGCCAAAGCCATGAAAACGGCCAAGGAAACCTCCGACCTCATCGGCAACCCCGACGTGCAGTCCGCGATGCTGTGGCAGTTCATGCTCACCATACCGGTGTCACTGATCTTCTGGCACACGCCCGCCCTCACCTATTGGGCCAAGCTGTCCTTGGGCAAGGCCTTGTTCTTCAGCGCCATCGCGTCGTGGCGCAACCTGGGCGCCTTCATGCTGTTCGGGCTGGGGTGGATGGGCCTGGCCGTGGCCTTGGTCCTGCTCAACGGGGTGTTGGCCGCCATGCTCAACGAGCCCATGCTGGTCAATGTGCTGCTCACCATGGGCGCCATGTGGATGGCGTCGGCGTTTTACGCCTCGCTGTACTTCTCGGTGGTCGACTGCTTCGAGCCCGACGAGGCCTTTGGCACCTCATCGACAGCGGCGTAAGCGACCTCAGGCCGTCAGGCGCTCAACGCCTTCCAGCGGGCAGGCGTACACCGCGTTTCGCAATGCCGCGATGGCTTCGTAGCGCGTGAAACTGCGGCGCCACACCAGCACCACGCGGCGCTTGGGCACCGGCTCGTCAAAGGGAATGAAGGCCAGGTGTGGGTGGGGCTCTTCGGGGACCGACAGCCTGGGGACCACGGTCACGCCCATGCCGGCCGCCACCATGTGCTTGATGGTCTCAAGGGACGAGCCTTCAAAGCTCTTGCGGATGCCTTCCGCATCGCTGGAAAATCGCGCGAACTCAGGGCAGACATCCAGCACGTGGTCGCGGAAGCAATGGCCCGTGCCCAACAACAGCATGGTCTCGCGCTTGAGCTCTTCCGCGCTGATCTGCTGGCGCTTTGCCAGGGCGTGGGTCCTGGGCACCGCCACCAGAAATGGCTCGTCGTACAGCGGCGCCACGGCCAGCCCGGCATCGGGAAATGGCTCGGCCAGGATGGCGCAATCGAGCTCGCCCGCCCGCAGCATCTCCAGCAGCTTGACGGTGAAGTTTTCTTGCAGCATCAAGGGCATCTGCGGCACGCTGGTGATGATGTTGCGCACCAGGTCAGGCAGCAGGTAGGGGCCGATGGTGTAGATCACGCCAAGGCGCAGTGGGCCGCCCAGCGGGTCTTTGCCACGCTTGGCGATTTCCTTGATGGACTGCGCTTGCTCCAGCACAGACTGGGCCTGGCGAACGATTTCCTCACCCAAAGGCGTGACGCTGATCTCGGCGCTGCCACGCTCGAACAGTTTCACATCCAGTTCGTCTTCCAGCTTCTTGACGGCCACGGACAGCGTGGGCTGAGACACAAAGCAAGCCTCGGCGGCCCGGCCAAAGTGGCGCTCGCGGGCCACGGCAACGATGTAGCGGAGTTCGGTCAGGGTCATGGTGAGGCTGATTGTCGGTGATTTGAGGATCGATCAGGCCTTGAGGTATTCGGCTTTGTGGCCCAGCCAGCGCTGCACATGCCGCTGCGCGATGTGCGGATGATCGCGCAACAGCATCTGGGCGCTTTCGCGGGCACGTTCGATCAGCGGCTGGTCTTCACCCAGGTCGGCAAAACGCAGCAAGGCCGCCCCGGATTGGCGCGCGCCCATGAACTCACCGGGCCCGCGGATGTCCAGATCACGGCGGGCGATTTCGAAGCCGTCATTGGTTTCGACCATCGCCTTCAAGCGCGCCTTGCCCGAGTCTGACAAGGGCGACGAGTACAACAGCACGCAGACGCTGGCCACCGCGCCGCGGCCGACCCGCCCGCGCAACTGGTGCAACTGGCTCAGGCCAAACCGCTCGGCATGCTCGATGACCATGAGGCTGGCGTTGGGCACGTCCACGCCCACCTCGATCACCGTGGTGGCCACCAGCACCGACAACTCGCCCTTCGAAAAACGGGCCATCACCTCGGCTTTCTCGGCCGTGGGCAATCGCCCATGCAGCAAGCCCACGGCGCGCCCTGCCAAGGCGTCTGACAACTCCTGGTGTGTTTGTGTGACGTTGCTCAGGTCCAGCGGCGGGCGTTGGTTGCTGTTGCGTCCCGCCGCCTGGTCGGCCGCCTGGTCGGACTCTTGCGTCTCGTCGATGAGCGGGCAGACCCAGTAGACCTGGCTGCCCTTGGCCGCCTCGTCGCGGATGCGCTCGATGACCTCGTCGCGGCGCGAATCGGCGAACACTTTGGTGACGATCGGCGTTCGGCCTGGCGGCAACTCGTCGATGGTGCTGACCTCCAGGTCGGCCAGATAGGTCATGGCCAGGGTGCGAGGGATGGGGGTGGCGCTCATCATCAAAAGGTGGGGCTCCAGGTCGGCGCCTTTGAGTTTGCCGCGCAGCTGCAGCCGCTGGGCCACGCCAAAGCGGTGCTGTTCGTCGATCAAGGCCAGGCCCAGCCGCGCGAACTCGACCTGGTCCTGGATCACGGCGTGCGTGCCCACCACCAGTTGCGCTTCGCCCGAGGCCACCATGGCCATCTGCTCGCGTTTGGCCTTGGCTTTCAAGCTGCCGGTGAGCCAGGCCACCTTGATGCCCAGGGGCTCCAGCCAGCCCACCAGCTTGCGAAAGTGCTGCTCGGCCAGGATTTCCGTGGGCGCCATCAAGGCGCATTGCCAACCGGCATCCATGGCCACGGCGGCCGCCAGGGCGGCCACCACTGTCTTGCCTGAACCGACATCGCCCTGCAGGAGTCGGTGCATGGGCTGAGGCCGCGCCAGGTCCTGCGCGATCTCATCGCCAACCCGGCGCTGGGCCGGCGTGAGTTGAAAAGGCAGCACGCTCAACAGGCGCTCATGCAAGCCCCCCGCCCTGGAAGGCAGCGCGGGGGCCTTTAGATGAGCACGCTCCTGCCTGGCCTGCAATTGCGAGAGCTGCTGGGCCAGCAGTTCCTCGTACTTCAACCGCATCCAGGCCGGATGACTGTGGTCTTCCAAGGTGGCCAGCGGCACATCGGGGCTGGGGTGGTGCAGAAAATTCAGCGCCTGGCGCAAAGTGGGCCAAGCGGCAGGCACCACGCCAGGCGGCAGGATCTCATCCAGGTGGGCGCGCTCCAAGCCCGAGGCCACGGCCTTGCGCAGGTAGGTCTGGGGCAAGCCGGCACTGGTGGGGTAGACCGGCGTGAGCGCTTCGGCCAGTGGCGTGTCGGCAGACACCACCTTGACCGCCGGGTGCATCATCTCGCGGCCAAAAAACCCGTGCCGCACCTCGCCCCGCACACGCAAGCGCACGCCCGGTGCCCAGGCCTTTTGCTGCGTGGCATAAAAATTCAGGAAGCGCAGTTGCACCTCGCCACTGCCATCGTCCAGCTTGATCAGCAGTTGCCGCCGGGACCGCATCTCGATGCGGTTGTCACGCACCATCCCTTCCACCTGCACGGTGTCGCCATCGCGGGCGTCGCGCAGCAAGGTCAGGCGCGTTTCGTCCTCGTAGCGCAATGGCAAGTGCAAGGCCAGGTCGATGTCGCGCACCAGGCCCAGCTTGTCCATGGCCTTGGCGGGCGCCGACTTGGGAGGGCTGGGGTTGGGCTTGGGGGCCGGCACGGAGGGCTGCTTGTCATGGGTGGATGAACACCGGATTGTGCAATGCGCTTGCGCATCGTCCGCGAAAGGCTTCGCCACCCCCCGCAACAGGTGGTGATTAACGCCCATTGACATACCCAAACTCACCGACAATCATGCCTTCCTTGGCACGGGGCTCGTCAGCCCCTCAATGGCAGCAGTCATGACCCGCAGTTACTCTCTTGGCGATTTCGATTTTGAGCTCCCGCCCGAACTGATCGCCCAACATCCGGCTGCCGAGCGCAGTGCCTCGCGCCTGCTGGATGGCCGTAGCCCCACCCCCGTCGACCGCATTTTTCGCGAGCTGCCATCGCAGTTAAACGCGGGCGACCTGCTGGTGTTCAACAACACCCGCGTGATCAAAGCCCGTCTGCACGGCCTGAAAAGCAGCGGGGGCACGGTGGAAGCCCTGGTAGAACGCATATTGCCGGGCCAGGAGGTGTTGGCCCACATGCGCGCCAGCAAATCGCCCAAGCCAGGCAGCCTGGTCCGTTTTGCCGATGCCTTTGAGGCCACCGTGCTGGGCCGGGGGGGCCCCGATGACGGCCTGTTCCACTTGCGCTTTGACGGCGATCCGTTGACGCTGTTGGAGCAACACGGCCATGTGCCCCTGCCGCCCTACATCACCCATGCCGATTCCAGCGACGACGTCAAGCGCTACCAGACCGTGTTCGCGGCGCGTCCCGGCGCTGTCGCCGCACCCACCGCCGCCCTGCATTTCGACGAGGCCCTGCTGGCCGCGCTGGCCCAACGCGGTGTGCAGACGGCCGAGGTGACTTTGCACGTGGGTGCCGGCACCTTCCAGCCCGTGCGCACCGAGAACCTGGCCGAACACAAGATGCACAGCGAGTGGTTCGAAGTGAGCCAGCCCACCGTGGACGCCATTGCACGCACCAAAGCCCAGGGTGGCCGCGTGGTGGCCGTGGGCACCACCACCTTGCGCGCGCTGGAGTCGGCCGCCCTGTTCTGCCCACCCGGCCAGATCCTGAAGGCGGGCAGCCGCGACACCGCCATCTTCATCACGCCAGGGTTCGAGTTCAAGGTGGTGGACGTGCTGGTCACCAATTTCCACCTGCCCAAGAGCACCTTGATGATGCTGGTCAGCGCCTTCGCGGGGTACGAGCACATCCGCGCGCTGTACCGGCACGCCATCGAACACCAATATCGATTTTTCAGCTACGGAGATGCAATGCTGATTCGAAGATAGAGTGCGCGTCAAACAAGTAATTCAATAAAAAAATCATGGGATTGAACTGGCTTAAATACGCACGGCACCTGGGAATGCTGTTGGTCCTTTGGGCCGTGGGCGCGGCGTGGGCATCGCCCAGCATGGTGGTGACCAATGCCACGCTGGCCAAAGGCCTGTGCTCCGAGCACCAGAAGGAAATCCCCGTCACGCTGCCGGACGACTGGAAGGCGCACAATCTCAAGCCTCCGGCCGTGGCCTGCTACCGCGCCAAGATCTTCATGGCGCACTCACCCACCATCGCGTGGGCCTTGCGCATTGACCGCCTGCCGGGCAACCACCGCATCACCGTCAATGGCATCCAGCTGACCACCCGCCACATGGAAGGCGCGGACGTGACCAGCATGGCCACCCTACCCTACCTGATCGAGCTGCCGGTGAACGTGCTGCTGGCAGGCGACAACGACATCGAGATCGACGTGCGCATGGGGCCTTTCCGCAAGCCCGGCATCTCGCCCATGACCGCTGGCCCCATCGCCCTCATGCGCGCCGATTTCGACACCTGGACCTCGCTCACCGTCGACCTGCCCAAGACCCTCAACTGGATGGTGGCCGGCATGGCCCTGTTCCTGCTGCTGGCCTGGCGCGCGCGCCCCTCGGACAAGGTCTTCGCCTATTTTGGGGGGCTGATGGTCGTCATGTCCTCGCGCAATGCCTTCTACTTTCTGGAGACCATCGGCTGGCCGATCCCGATCGTGGACTGGCTGTTCTTCTCGTCGCACGCGGTGACCAGCTTCTACCTCGTGGCCTTCGGGATGAGCTACGCCAACGTCGACCTCAGCCGCATCATCAATCCCCTGCGGGTGCTGGTGGTCGCGTTCATCCTGGGCTCCTTCGCCGCGCTGGACACCCCCCACCTGAACACCCTGCGCCTGATCGCCTACCCGATCATGATGATCGGTGGCATCGTGGTCGTCATCAAGGTGGTGCAGACCGCCTGGAAGCGCGACTGGGTGGAAGCGGTGTTCATGACGGCCGGCCCCGTGGGAACCTACATCAGCGTGGCCCACGACTACCTGTTCCTGACGCCTTACCTGGACGTCACTGACCTGTATTGGACGCCCTACTGCACGCCCGTCATCTTCCTGGGTTATGCCCTGACGCTGATGCGCAAGTTCGTGGACACCATGAACCTGTCGGAGCGCATGAACATCACGCTCGAAGAACGTGTGGCTGAACGCACCCGCGCGCTTGAGGTGGCCAACCAGTCCAAGACCCGCTTCCTGGCCTCCGCCAGCCACGACCTGCGCCAACCGACCGCGGCCATCGGCCTGCTGGTCAGCCTTTTGCGCCAGCAAAAAGTGGCGCCCGAAGTCAAAGAATTGACCGACATGCTGGACGAGGCCGTGGCCTCGATGGAATCCCTGCTGGTGGGCCTGCTCGACATCTCGCGCCTGGATGCTGGCGCGGTGCAGGTGCAGTTCCAACCCGTCTGTTTGAACGACGTTTTCCATGCCGTGCGCGTGCATGAGAAAAGCGCGGCCGACGCCAAAGGCCTGCAACTGCGCTTTCGCTTTCCCGCCAATGCCGGGCCACACCTCACCGTGCTGACTGACCCGGTGCTGATCCACGGCGTGCTGCGCAACCTGGTCGCCAACGCCATCCGTTACACCAAGCAGGGCGGTGTGCTGGTGGCCGTGCGTCGCCACGGCAAGCGGCGCCTGCGCATCGAAATCTGGGACACCGGCATCGGCATCGCGCCCGACCAGCAGGAACGCATCTTCGACGAGTTCTACCAGGTGGGCAATTCGGCGCGCGACCGCAGTCGGGGCATCGGTCTGGGCCTGGCCATCGTGCGCCGCACAGCGTCCTTGCTGGGCGAGCAAGTCACCGTCAAATCGCGTGTGGGCCGAGGATCGTGCTTCTCCATCGAGTTGCCACTCAACCACGTCAACACCAGCAAGCCGGTGGCGCCATCATCGCCCCAGCACCCCATGGCCGGCCGCAACGCCTGGATCGTGGAAGACGACCCCATCCTGCGCCGCGCTCTGGGCGAGATGCTGCAAAGCTGGGGCGCCCAAGTGCGAACCTGGCCCGATGGCGAAGCCCTGCTGGACGAGCTGCCGCAACTGCTGGCAGCCACCTCCCGTACGCAACGCCCCGACATCCTCATCACCGACTACCGCCTGCCCGGCATCAATGGCCTGCAACTGAGCCAGACCATCCAGGCTTACTTGCGTGAGTCGGGCGTGTCGCTGTACACGCTGATCATCTCGGGCGACACCGACCCGGCCGAAATCGCCCGCTTGAACGCTTCAGGCCAGGTGGTGATGGCCAAGCCCTTCCGCAGCGAACGGCTGCTGGAGCAGTTGCTGGCATTGCACCAGGCGAAAGCAGCCTGAGCCACGTCCCGGCGCTCACTGCGGCGACAATACCCGCATGCTGAATTTCGACCTGATCAAGACCGAAGGCCACGCGCGCCGTGGCCGCCTCACCCTCAACCACGGCGTGGTCGAGACCCCCATCTTCATGCCCGTGGGCACCTATGGCACCGTCAAGGGCGTCATGCCACGCTCGCTGGAAGAAATGGGCGCCCAGATCATCCTGGGCAACACTTTCCACCTTTGGATGCGCCCTGGCCTGGACGTGATGAAGCAGTTCGGCGGCCTGCACAAGTTCGAGAGCTGGCAAAAACCCATCCTGACCGACTCGGGCGGCTTCCAGGTGTGGTCACTGGGCGAGATGCGCAAGATCAGCGAAGAAGGCGTGCGCTTTGCCTCGCCGGTCAATGGCGACAAGCTCTTCCTCACGCCCGAAGTCAGCATGCAGATCCAGACCGTGCTCAACTCGGACATCGTCATGCAGTTCGACGAATGCACGCCCTACTGGAAAGGTGGCAAAGAGGGCCAGGCCAACGGCCACATCACCACCGAGAAAGAAGCGCGCGTGTCGATGGAACTCAGCCTGCGCTGGGCCAAACGCTGCATCACCGAGTTCACCAATCTGCAGAACCCCAACGCGCTGTTCGGCATCGTGCAAGGCGGCATGTTCGAGAACCTGCGCGAAGAATCCCTGGCGGGCCTGGTGGACATGAACCTGCCCGGCTACGCGGTCGGCGGCGTCAGCGTGGGCGAACCCAAAGACGAGATGCTGCGCGTGATGAACCACATCGTGCACAAGCTGCCCGCCAACAAGCCCCGCTACCTGATGGGCGTGGGCACGCCCGAAGACCTGGTGGCAGGTGTGGCCGCGGGCGTGGACATGTTCGACTGCGTGATGCCCACCCGCAATGCACGCAACGGCCACCTGTTCACGCGCTTTGGTGACCTGCGGCTGCGCAACGCCCGCTACAAGAACGACGAGCAGCCGCTGGACTACACCTGCACCTGTCACACCTGCCAGAACTTCAGCCGCGCCTACCTGCACCACCTGGACCGCTGCAATGAAATGCTCGGCCCGATGCTGACCACCATCCACAACCTGCACTACTACCTGAACCTGATGCGCGAAGTGCGCGAGGCCCTGGACGCAGGCACCTTCACGGAGTTCCAGCAGCAGTTCGCGGCCGACCGGGCGCGAGGGGTCTAGCCGCGCCATGGGCGCAACCCTGTCGCGCTGGGTTCGCTGGCTATTGAAAAGCCTGCGCGGCCTGCTCGGCTCGCTGGGCATCTGGCTGATCGGCCTGGTGCTGTTGTTCGAGGAATGGGGCTGGGAATACCTGGCCCGTGTCCTGGCCTGGATCGGCCGCCTGCCCGGCCTGCGCTGGATCGAGGGGCGCATTCGCACACTGCCGCCTTACGCGGCGCTGGGCCTGTTCGTGGTACCCATCCTCACGTTGCTGCCGCTCAAACTGCTGGCCTTGTACTGGCTGGGCAAGGGCCACACCTTGCTGGGCATCAGCGTGATCATCGCGGCCAAAGTGGGCGGCACGGCCACCACCGCCCGGCTGTTCATGCTGACCCAGCCCACCTTGATGCGGCTGGCCTGGTTTGCACGCTGGTTTGGCCGCTGGATGGCCTTCAAGAACACCGTCTTGGCGCGCATCAAAGGCAGCCGGGCCTGGCAGCGGTGGACGAGGTTCAAATCGCGCGTGAAGCGCTTGTACCGAAAGCTGCGCGCTTAGTGGCGCACCAACAGCAGATCAGCAATGACTGGCCGGTGCTGCGAGGCCACCTTGCCACCCACGAACGCATCGCTCACGCCGATGTCACCACTGACCAGGACATGGTCGATGCGCAAAAACGAAATCCCGGGCCACAGTGAATGCCCATGGGTGTAGCCATAGCCCAGACCCGCAGAGGAAAACGCATCCCGCAACCCCGTGTCCAGCAGGTCCTGCACCACGTTGGAATTCTCGGGGGCATTGAGGTCACCGGCCACAACGCGCGGGCGATTCATCGCTCGCAGTTGTTCGGCCAAGGCCCCGGATTGGGTCAGGCGCTTGTTCATGTTGTCGCGCCAGGCACCCAGGCCTTTGACGCCCTCGCTGCGGGCTGCGTTCAAACCATAACGCGGTGTCACGAAGTGCACGGTGACCAGGTCAAAGTCGGTCCCGTTGGCCGAGACGACACAGTGCACAAAGGTGTGGTTCTGCCCGTTGTACGGGATCAAGCCGGGCTTGCATTCCTTCAAGGGAAAGCGACTGGCCACGATGTACTGGCCAAAGGCATAAATCTCTCTTTTCCCGAAAATGGTCTTGCGCGCATCGGGAGGAACAAAATGTTCGTCCATGAACTGGCCGGCATCCTGCATGACGATGACATCGGGATCGTGCTGCAACACCTCCATGGACACCTCGGCGAGGCCATGGGGCCGTTGCACGGCCAGGTAGGACTTGACGTTGTAGGTCATCAGCCGCACGCGCCGGTAGCCCTCGTCGGCATGCCCGAAGGCCGGCCGCATCAACACAATCAGGACCACCAGCAGGCTGGTCAAGGCCAGCACCCGCCAACGCCAACCCAGGCTGAATGACCAGATGAAGGCGACCAATGCCGGCAACAGGTAGACCGGGTAGGGAACGTACAGCAACAAGGCCAGGGCGGCGTGGTTTTCCGGGTCATTGGCCAGACACAGCCACACCACCACCACGCCCAAGGCCACGCCCAAGACCGCGGCCCGCCCAGCCCACTGCCACCAAACACTCGCCCTCTGCATGCCACCCATCCTTGCCGACCTGGTCACCAGAACTGCCAATTGCCATAGAGCACCACCCACACCCCCAACACACCATTGGTGACGGCATGGGCCAGGATGGGAGACCACAGGGAGCCTGTCCGCTTGTACAGCCAGGCGTAGGCCAGGCCCGCCAGGATGGCCGCCAGCCACTGGGTGTGCGCCAGCATGAACACCAAGGTGGACAGGGCCACCGCCTTCAAGGTGACGGCGCGCGCGTCCACCTTTTCAAAATCGGGGTTGTCCACCCAGCGCATCAGGAATGAACGCCAGAACAACTCTTCCATGACCGGGACCATCAGGGCAGCGCCGATCCAGCGCACCACCACCAGCCCCCACTCGACGTGTCCCTCGCTGTCCACGGGCCTGAAGCTGGCCGTGGCCTCGCCCAGCATCATCCAGGGTTGGGCCAGGTTGACCCACAGGTAAAACACCGCCACGCCGACGACCACCGCCAGCGCCAACTCCTTGGCTGCGGGCAACGTGCCGCGTGCCAACTCCTGGTAATCGCGCCAGAAGAACAGCAAGCTGCCGGTGACCACCAGCACGCACAGGCCATAGACCCACCTTGGGTCGATGCCCCAACTGCCATCGGCGGGCACCTGGCCGCGCAAGGCCAGCATCACCATGAACAACACAAACGGCACCACACGGGCCAGAACCGAGCGCGACAAGAAGCTTCCCATGACGTTTGAAGATTTGATGTGAATGGCTACGATTGTGACCCAAGCCACTGCCTGACCAGGATCACGGAGCGTCGGGCGAAAATCGGCTGCCATGCGAAGGCCACGCCGCACACCACGATGTGTACCCCGGCCTGGGCCGCGAACAGCTGCCCCATGCTCAGCCCAGCGGCACTCAACGCGCCCACCAGCACCGCGCTCAAGAGAATGAACAAGGCATTGAGGATGTTGTTGGCGGCGATGATTCGGGCCCGGTGGCTGGGCTCGGCGCGCGCCTGCAGTTGCGCGTACAAGGACACGCTGAACAGCCCCACCGACAAGGCCATCAACACCAGGTCCACCAGAAAGCGCCAGTGCGCCGGGTGCGCCACGAATTCCATCGCCGTCCAGGCAGGGCGAACGCCCGAGGCCTTGGCCTGCTCAAGCGCATGCACGGCCATCGACATCTCGATGGCGAACACGGCCATGCCCAAAGCCCCCAAGGGCACCAGGCCCAGTTCCACCCGGCCCCGTGACAGGCGCTCGCACATCAAGGCGCCCACCCCAATGCCCAGCGAGGTCAGCACCAACAGGAATGAGGCCACGCCCTCCTGTCCATTCAGCACGTCTTTGCTCAGGATCGGGAACATGGCCAAAAAGCCCGCGCCAAAGAACCACATCCACGAAATGCCGAGCATGGAGGCGAACACCAAAGGGTCTTCATGGCAACGCTTGAGGTTGCGCCAGGTTTCGGACACCGGGTTCCAATGGATGCGCAGGCCAGGGTCGACGGCAGGTGTGCTCGGGATCCAATGCGATGCGAGGCGACCCAGCACACTCATCGCCACCACCGCCAGGCCCACGATCCAGGTGCCGCCCAGTTCAGGCGCGACCAGCAGCCCACCCACCAAGGTGCCCATCAGGATGGCCAGGAAAATGCCCATCTCGAGCAAGCCGTTGCCCCCGGTCAGCTCATGCTCGCGCAAGTGCTGTGGGATGTAGGCATAGCGCACGGTGGAAAACAAGGCCACATGCACCCCGCACACCAGTACACAGGCCACCATCATGGGCGCATCGCGCCGCCACAAGGCCCAGGCGGCCAACCCCATCATGAGCACCTCCAGGCTTTTGCCCAGGCGGATCAGCCAGCCCAGGTCGCAGCGGTCGGCCCATTGGCCCAGGGTGGCGGACAAGAGCAGGGACGGGGCGATGAAGATGGCCCCCATCACCGGTCCAACCAGCGCCGGCGGCAACCAAGGCACCGCCAACTGGTAGGTCAACAACAAGGTGGTTGAGAACTTGAGCAGGTTGTCATTCATGGACCCCAGGAACACCGTGAAGAAGAACGGTGCAAAACGGCGCTGCGCCAGTAGTCGGAACTGGTGCGGCTGCTCGGTCTTCAAGGGGCAGGCTCGTTCAGCAAGGCCTGCACGCGGGCTTGCAGACCTTCAGGCGTGACCTGGTCGGGCGCGATGGCCTCGCCCACCACCAGGCCCACATGGTTGAACAGGCCCCGGCGCAAAGGCTTGGCCATGGCCACCCCATCGATGCGCGAGAAACTCGATCCCCACAGATTGTGCAGGGCAGAAGGGATCACTGGCACCGGGTTGGTTTCCAGGATCTTCATGATGCCGGCCTTGAAAGGCTGCAAGGTGCCGTCGCGGGTGATCGCGCCCTCCGGGAAAAGGCACAGCAACTCGCCTTCGCTCAAGGCATGGCGAGCGCGTTCAAAGGCACGCTCGTAGGCCGCTGGGTCTTCCTTCTGAGGGGCGATGGGAATGGCCTTGACGGCGCGGAAGAACCAACCCAGGCCGGGCGTCTTGAAGATGCGGTGGTCCATCAGGAAGATCATGGGCCGGGGGCTGATCACCCCCAGGATCACTGCGTCGACGAAGCTCACGTGGTTGCACACCAGGATGGCCGCGCCATCGGTGGGCAGGTGGTCTTCGCCCCGCACCTTCAGTCGGTAGACAATGCGGGTCACGAACAGCATCACCAGGCGCAGGATGTATTCCGGCATCAGCCAGAACACATAGCCGACCACGATGATGTTGAGCACGGCCGTGGCCCCGAACACTTCAGGGATCGACAGCCCCGCGCCCAACAAGGCGCCCGCCATCAGGCTGCTCACGATCATGAACAGCGCGTTGAGGATGTTGTTGGCCGCGATGATGCGGGCCCGGTGGCTGGGCTGGGCGCGCAGCTGGATCAAGGCGTACATGGGCACGCTGTACAAGCCTGCGCTGAAGGCCAGCAGGGCCAGGTCGATCATCACGCGCCAGTGGGCGTGCTGCGCCACGAACTGGCCGACGGTCATCAGGCTGCCCAGAGGATGGGTCAGGCCCCGGCTGGCCAGGTAGAGGTCGAATGCGAACACGGTCATGCCCACCGCGCCGATCGGCACCAGGCCGATTTCAACACTCCGGTGCGAGAAGGTCTCGCACAAGAGCGAACCCACGGCAATGCCCACCGAGAACACCACCAGCAGCAAGGACGCCACCTGCTCATCACCCCCCAGCACATCACGCGCAAAGGAAGGGAACTGCGCCAGAAAGACCGCGCCAAAGAACCACATCCACGAGATGCCCAGCAGCGAGCGGAACACGCTGGGGTATTCGCCCGCCAGCTTGAGGTTGCGCCAGGTCTCGGTGGCAGGGTTCCAGTTGAGCTTCAAGCCCGGATCGGAAGAGGGCGAGGCCGGGATCTGCAAGGCCATCAGCCAACCGATCACCGCGATGCTGAGGCAAGCCCCCGCGGCCCAATGCACGCCAACCTCGGGGATGCTCATCAACAAGCCACCACCGACGTTGCCCAGCAGGATGGCCACGAAGGTGCCCATCTCGACCATGCCATTGCCGCCAGTCAACTCGCGCGGGCTCAGGTGCTGCGGCAGGTAGGCGTATTTGACGGGCCCGAAGAAGGTGGAGTGCAAGCCCATCAGGAACACGCAAGCCAGCAGCAGCGGCACGTTCTGGCCAAAGAAGCCAAACGCCACCAGGACCATGATGGCCACCTCCAGCAGCTTGATGGCCCGCATGATGCGGCCCTTGTCATACTTGTCGGCCCATTGCCCCGCCGTGGCCGACAGCAGCACGAAGGGCAGGATGAACAAGGCGCCGATGACCAAGCCAGCCATCTTGGCGTCCAGCCAGGACACGCGCAGTTGGTAGGTCACCAGCACCGTGAAGGCGAACTTGAACAGGTTGTCGTTGGCCGCGCCCAGGAACTGGGTCCAGAAAAATGGCGCGAAGCGGCGCTGGCCCAGAAGGGCGAACTGTCCACTCGAAGGCGTGGCTTGACCGGGAGGGTTGCTCAAGATCGTGTTCCTCTCACTGATGCTGGCTGCAGTTATCGTCAGCCGAAAATGTATAGGCAAACTTGGGCCAGCCAATCAGTGAATAAGCAGGGGGGACTCGCCCAATCCTGATCGGCTCAGCCAGGTAAAAACCGAATCCACGGTCACGGTGCGGATCCGGCCTGAGAAGCGCAAGTGGCTGGGGTGATCGTCGAAGCTGACGTTGGCGGAGGTCAGGCGGGCGCCCAGGCGGCTCAAGGTGGACAGGTGCAGTTCCGTGGGCTCATAACCCTTGAAGCGCAGCCAGGCCTGGGCCTGGTCTCGGCGGTTCGCCTGGGGCTCCATCGCCAGTGCGAGGGTTTCGATCGCCCATTGGTTGCTCTGCTGGTACTGCTGAGCCCAGGAATAGGCCACCATGCTGTAGGCCCGCGTGTGCAGGGTCCGCAGGTCTTGGCCTTCCTTGAGCATGGGCCACAGGCGATCCTGCACCTGGGGTGACAGCACAATCGCACCGGCTTCGTACTCAAACGGCGAATCCATGAAGAAGTCACCGATGCCTTGACGGTACAGGGCCGAGCGGTCGGTGCCGCACTGGTTGAGCTTGTGCACCACGCGCCAGGTGCCGCCATCGCGGTATGCGAAGCCGAGGTGGGAGTAGCGCAGTCCGTATTGGCTCAGATCCTGCCCCACACGGGCCAACACCGCGACCTTGGCCCCGGTGTCGTTCAAGCGCTTGACGGTTTGCTCGGCCAAGGCCAGGCCTTTCTGCACGGCATCCACGGTCAGGGGCTTGAGCTCGCAAGGCCTGCCAGCATGCGCCGTGAAGGGCAGGGCCAGGCACAAGGCTGAGGCCCAAATGCGTTTAAGGGTGGACATGCTCGGCTCCGCTCAATCGGTGATGCGTTCGTTGTAGAGCAGCGAGGCCCCCAGGGCATTGGGCACGAAGGCGATTGCCTGGCCCGCCGCCGACAGGATGTAGCCCGCGCTGATCGCAGTCACGCTGACGGCCGTGCCCAAGGCCACCGAAGCCACGCCAGCAGCCTGTGAGCCCCAGCGGATCACCATGCGGGCACCGTCGCTGGCGCGCTGCACCACCCACACGGTGGCACCGGCCACCACCTGCACGGAGACGACGGTCAGCACCACGCCGGCCGACAGCACCATGGATGGCGCTGCCACGGACACCGCCACCGGCAGGGCCGACAGGGCGCTGGCTTCAGAGGCCGCTTGCTCGTTGTGGGCCTGCGCCATGGAGGCCAGACTCAAGGCCGCAGTCAGGGCCAGGATTCGGGTTGTTGTTTGCCAGAATTTCATGGTCATTCCTTGTGTTCGGCCACATCGGCTTCGTGGTCGTCACGCAGCATCTTGGCCAGGGTGAAGGCGCTGGAGATCAGGAACAGCCAAGTCACCAGCAGGTAGGCCTTGTAGGTCGGGTTGATGTCCATCTGATACAGGCCCCAACCGGTCAGGCCGATGGCAAAGGCAAAGCCCGACCACACCACCACCGACCACATCGGCGTGTCGTTGCCGCGCAGCTCCTTGTCCCGCACGAACTTGGACAGTGCGAACACCGCCGACAGGCAGAACACATAGCCCATCACCATGAACGCGCGCTCCAGGTCCGCACCGGGCAACCAGCCCAGGCCAGTGGCGCACACGGTCACGGCGACCCCGAAAGAGATCCAGACCTGGGCCTTCCAGGATTTGGTGTCACGGCGGATGGTGGTGGTCATCTTGGGGCCCCTTGGGAGCGTGTTGAACATGGGAATGGATTGTGTAAATTCAGCTTCCGCAGGTCAATCAATCAATACCGAGTAGCGTCATCGTGCATACTTGGTATCGAATTTCGATACCCAACAACCCATGAGCACCACGCAAGACCTCGTGAACATGCTGAAGCAGGAACTGAAATCTGCCGGCATCACCTATGCCCAACTGGGCGAACGCCTGGGGATGGCCGAGTCCAGCATCAAGCGCGTCTTCGCCAAGGGCGACATGCCCCTGTCCCGCATCGATGACATCTGCCGCGTGCTCAAACTCGATTTCGCCGACCTGGCCCGCCGCGTGGCCGATGCCCAGCCCTTGAAGCGCGAGCTGACCCTGGCGCAAGAGAAAGCGGTGGTGGCCGACCGCAAGCTGCTGCTGATGGCCATCTGCTGCCTGAGTCAATGGACCTTCGAGCAGATCGTGTCAACCTACGAGATCACCGAGACCGAGTGCTTCCGCCTGCTGGCCAAGCTGGACAAGCTGGGCATCATCGAGTTGCGGCCGCTCAACCGCTACCGGCTCAAGGTCTCCAAAACCTTCCGCTGGCGCCCCCATGGCCCGGTGATGAGCTTCTTCCGTGAACATGTGGTGGAAGAGTATTTCGCAGGCGGCTTTGAGGGCGATGACGAACTCCTGCTGCTGGTGCACGGCTCCATCGGACACAGCCTGGCCAAGCCTTTCGCCGAACGTTTGCAGCGCGTGGCGGAAGACTTTGCCCAGCAGCACCTGGCCGACCAGCGCCTGCCCGCCACACAGCGCAAGCCCTACACGCTGGTGATCGGCTTGCGGTCTTGGTGGTTCCAGGCGTTTGTCGACTTGTGGCGGCCCCATGCCACCGGCCAACGCTGAACCGGGCATCGGCATGCAGCAACTCTCTCAAAACACGCGGGCTCAGCAGCTCACCTTGCTCACCGGCCTCTACGCGGCCCAAGGCCTGCCCTTCGGTTTCTTCACCCTGGCCCTGCCCGTGCTGTTGCGCGAGGCAGGTTGGTCGCTGACCGCGATCAGTTTTCTGCAGTTCCTGGCCCTGCCCTGGGCCATCAAGTTCATGTGGGCCCCGCTGCTGGACCACCATGGCACCCGCCGTGGCTGGCTGCTGGGGCTGCAAGGCGCGGCCTGTGCCACCGCCCTGCTGCTGTCACAACTCGATCTTCAACTGGGCAGCATCGGGCTGTTCACCGCTGTCTTTGCCTTCAACCTCATCGCGGCCACCCAAGACGTGGTCACAGACGGCTTGGCCGTGCGGCTGCTGAACGCCAAGGAACGTGGCCTGGCCAATGCCATCCAGGTCGGTGCTTATCGCCTGGGCATGATCCTGGGCGGTGGCCTGTTGCTGTGGGTCTTTGCCCGCAGCAACTGGAGCGTGATGTTCCTGTGCATGGCCGCGATGCTGGCGATCACGATCGTGCCCGTGTTCAGCCTGCGCGAACCACCACCGCACGCCGAACACCACGCGCGCCCGGGTGGATGGTCCCTGGCCATTGCCTGGGTGCACCGCGCGCTCAGGCCCGGCATGCTCGCCATCGCGGGCCTGATCTTTTGCTACCGCTTTGGCGACCAGATGGTGAGTTCGCTGATCGTGCCCTTCCTCAGTGACCAGGGTCTGGGCAAGGAAACCATCGCCGGCATGAAGGGGGCGGTTGGCTCGGCCACCAGCCTGGTCGGCGCGGTGATTGGTGGCTGGCTGACCTTCCGAGTGGGCCGACGCCAGGCCCTGCTGTTCAGTGGCCTGGCCCAGGCCCTCGGCTTTGGCTTGTACATTGCTGCGGCAATGGGCTTGGGTGGTGTTGAACTGCTGTGGACGGCCACCATCGTCGAAGGCCTGGTGGGCACCATGGCCTCAGTGGCGCTCTTCGCTTTGATGATGGACGCTTCCGACCCTTTTCACGCTGGCACTGACTACACCCTGTTGGCCAGCGTGGTCGTGCTGGTGAGCAGCCTGGGCGGCATCGCTGGAGGCTTGGCCGGCGACCTGCTGGGTTATGCACCGGCCTTCACCATCGGTACTTTGCTTGCGGCCACGGGCTGCGTGTTCGTCGTGTACTGGCTGGACCGTCACCCCACCCATGAACGGGTGGCACAAGCCTGGCTATGAAATCCCAGCGGCGAGCCTGAGCTCAGGCTTCAGGGCCTTGTGGCTTCATGCCCAACTCATCGGCCATGCGCAGCACCAAAGCACGCAAATTGGCCAACTCCAAGGCCATGTCGGACTGCCGGGCCTTCAAGGCCACCAGCTCTTCGGCCAGCACCGACTCTTCGCCTTGCCCTGTGGCCAATGTCGCCACGGGCATCGCCACTTCACCACACAGCAAATGTGCCCAACGCGACTCGCGGGCACCCGGCGCACGCGGCAGTTTGACGACCATGGGCTGCGCACGCTCGGCCAGTTCGTCCAGGAAGCCTTCCACCGACGAGACATCGGCAAAGCGGTGCAGCCGCTCAGTATGCAAGCGCAACTCGGCCGAAGTTTGCGGCCCGCGCAAGGCCAACAAGGTGAGCAAGGCCACGGCCTGGCTCGGTACGCCCAGGCCACGCGCCGCATTGTGTTCAAAGCGGACCACGCGGTTGCCGCTCACCTCATTGACCAAGCTGAGCTCGCGCAGGCCTTCAATGGCTTGCAGCACCTGGGCCTCGGTGGCCTGCATGACCGGGTCGCGCGCGGTCTTCTGATTGCAGCCCAAGGTCAAGGCGTTGAGCGACAAAGGGTAGCTGTCAGGCACGGTGTGGTGCTTTTCGACCAGCACACCCAAGACGCGGACTTCAAGTGGGGTGAGTGTTCTCATGGGATTCAGAACGCCTCGCACAAACAATGCGCGCTCACGCTGAAGGGCTTGCGGCCGGTGGCCATGTCATTCACCAGCCCCAGGTCGCGGCGCAGGTCGCGCGCCACTTCGGGGGGCGTGCCCAAGGGCATGAGGCGGAGGTCCCACTGATTCGCCCACGCCAAGGCGGCATCGCCCCCCAAGGCGCGCAGCAAGCCCGCCAATCGGCCAGGCTCACGCTCAATGTAGGCCACGCGGTACCCCTCGGACAGCTTGGCGCTCACCGCCGCCGCCTTCAGGGCATCACCATACGAGCCCAGCTTGTCGACCAGCCCGCGCTCTTTGGCTTGAGCGCCCGTCCACACGCGCCCTTGTGCCACCTCGTTGATCTTCTCGGGCGTGGTCTTGCGGGCCTGTGCCGCCTTGGCCGTGAAATCAGCGTAGATGTGGTCGATGGTGGACTGCACCATGCTGGCAAAACGGGGGTCGAGCGGACGGCGTGGGTCCCCGGCGCCACCCAGCCAGGTGGTCGGGACACCGTCCGTGTGCACGCCCAACTTGTCCAAGGCCTGGTCGGCCGTGGGCAGCAAGGCGAACACGCCGATGGAGCCTGTGATCGTCGCCGTGTCGGCGATCACCTGGTCGGCCGCCATGGACATCCAGTATCCCCCCGAGGCCGCCAGGTCGCCCATCGACACGACCACCGGCTTGCCAGCCTGGCGGGTCAATTCCAGTTCGCGCCGGATCAGTTCCGAGCCAAACGCACT
This sequence comes from Aquabacterium sp. CECT 9606, assembly GCF_918741295.1. GTDB lineage: Bacteria > Pseudomonadota > Gammaproteobacteria > Burkholderiales > Burkholderiaceae_C > Aquabacterium. Next base: position 847,484 of record NZ_CAKKNB010000001.1, on the reverse strand, counting down.
GCCGCCGGGGGAGTTGACCCGCAGCACCAGGGCCTTGATGTTGCTGTCTTCGCGGGCCTTGCGGATCAGGTTGGCGGTGGAGCGACCACCCACCACGCCCGCGGGGGCCACGCCATCCACGATCTCGCCTTCAGCCACGATCACGCCCACGGCATCACCGGTGATGGGCTGATGTTGCCGGGCCAAATAGTCGCCAAACGAAATCTGCCGGAAGCCTTTGGCGGGATCTTCGTCCTGGGCGCCGCGCTGGACGAGCAATTGGCGCAACTCGTCGCGCGTCTTGATGCCATCCACCAACTTGGCCTGCAATGCCAGCTTGGCCGAGTCACCAGAGACCGCCGCCAGTTGCTCGGGCGCCCCGTCGATGTAGGCCATCACGGCGCCCGCCGGCAGCTTGCGGGCTTTCTCGACCCCACTGGTGTAGGTGTCCCACAAGCTCTTGTACAGGAAGGATTCGGCCTCTTTGGCCGCTTGCGAAGACGCATTGGCGATGAACGGTTCGGCGGCACTTTTGTAAGTGCCCACGCGGATCAGGTTGACACTGACGCCGACCTTGTCCAGCGCATCGCGGTAGTAGTTGCGGTAGCGGCCAAAGCCTTCCAGAAACACCATGCCCATGGGATGAACAAACACCTCGCTGGCATGCGCGGCGAGGAAGTACTGGCGCTGGTCGTAGCTGCTGCCCCAGGCGATCACCTTCTTGCCGCTGGCTTTGAAACGGTCCAGCGCAGCGGCCACTTCACGCAAGGTGGCCAAGCCTGTGCCTTGGAAATCATCCAGCACCAGCACCACGTGCGCGATGTTGGCATCCTTGGCCGCCGCATCCAGCACCGTCAGCAGATCGCGCAGCTGAGTCTTCTGCATGTCCTGCCCGCGCACCTGCTGCATGGCGGTGGTCCGAAGATCTCCCGCGTCCTGCTCCACGACCAAGCCTTGCAAGTCCAGAACCAAGGCGGTTTTGTCGGACAAGGCCGGCCCCCGGCTCTTGAACACGGCCACCACGATCATCACGATCAGCAACAGGAACACCAGATTGAGGATCAACCGGCGACCGGCATCCAGCCAGGACCACAGCTTGCCGAACCAGGACAGCGCGGATGCGCGATGAGGATGGGACATTCAGACTCCAGCAGGAAAAATGAGGAAGAAACTCAAGCGAGGTCAAACCACACACCCGCGCACAAACCCAGACCAACCAGGTACAGCAACCACGTCGACGGCACGGCGTAGGGGTAGAACATCAGCGCCACGCCCAACCATTTGGTGCGAGGCCGCTGCGCCTTTTTGCCATGCCAGTACGCCGCCATGCCGAGGATGCCAAACAGGATGGCGCCGACAATGTAGGCGGGGCTGGGCAGGGTCAAGCCCATCGATTGCAAAGTAGCCAGGGTGTCCATGCGGCCTATGATGCCGCTTTTTGGGCCGCCAGGCGTGTCAGCACTGCCAGCTTTTCATCCGGGCTCATGTTGCTCCAACGGGCGATCTCGTCGAGTGTGCGGCCACAGCCCGCGCACACCGCCCCCTCCATGCGACACACCTTGGTGCAGGGGCTGGCAGGCGGCTCAAGCGGCAAGCTGTTCACGGTTGGCGCGGGCCCAACACCCGCTCCGTGTCTTCGCCCAGGGTCGGCGCGCGCCGCGAGATCAAACCCGGCGTGGCCGACAGCTTGGGAATCACGCCGGGCACCTGCACGGTCAGGCCATCGTGGGTGGTCACGGGCACGATCATGTCGCGCGCCAGGTAATGCGGATCCTCCGCAATGTCGCGCGCGGAATAGATGCGGCCCACAGGCACGCTGACGGCATTGAGCACGTCCACCACCTCGCTCACGGGGCGCTGTGCGGTCCAGGCGCCAATGGCTTCGTCGATCTCGCCAACGCGCTGGACACGGCCCGGGTTGGTGGCCAGCTCGGCATCCACCGACAAGTCCGTGCGGCCAATGGCGATCATCAGGCGCTTGAAGATCGAGTCGCCATTGCCGCCAATCACCACCATGCCATCGGCACAGGGGTAAGCGTTGCTGGGCGCGATGCCGGGCAAGGCCGAACCCGCGGGCTGGCGCACGGCACCAAAGGCGCTGTACTCGGGCAGCAGGCTTTCCATGCAATTGAACACGGCCTCGTACAAGGCCACGTCCACCACCTGGCCTCGGCCTTTGGGCGCCGCCGCGCTGACGCTGGCATGGCGGGCCTGAAGGGCCAGCAACACGCCGATCACGCCATGCAGGGCCGCCAGGGTGTCGCCCAGGCTGACACCGGCACGCACGGGCACGCGACCGGGTTCGGCATTGAGGTAACGCATGCCGCCCATGGCCTCGGCCACCACGGCGAAACCAGGGCGCTCACGGTAGGGGCCGGTCTGGCCATAGCCGCTGATGCGCAGCATGATCAAACCCGGGTTGGTGCGGCTAAGCTCATCAAAACCCAAGCCCCATTTTTCCATCGTGCCAGGCTTGAAATTCTCGATGACGACGTCGGCCTCGTCGATCAGGTGGCGCACGGCCTCCCGGCCTTGCTCGGTGCGCAGGTCCAGCACCACGCTTTGCTTGTTGCGGCTTTGCACCTGCCACCACACGCTGGTGCCTTGGTGCAGCATGCGCCACTGGCGCAAAGGGTCGCCGCCAGGGCTGCCCTCGCTGGCCGGCGGTTCGATCTTGATGACATCGGCCCCGAAATCGGCCAGGGTTTTGCCAGCAAAAGGGCCAGCGATCAGCTGGCCCAATTCGATCACCTTGATGCCGGCCAAAGCCTGCGGTGGGATGGGAGAAGAGGTCTGCGCAGTCATGGGCGCCGATCCTACCTCCACTGCCTCATTTCTTGGCGGCGGCAGGCTCCGGATCGGTCACAAAGCCGATTTTGCTCAAGCCGGCTTTCGACGCATCGGCCAAGGTCTCGGCCACGGCCTTGTAGGCCACGGCCTGGTCAGCACGCAGGTGGATTTCCGGCTGCGTGGGCTTCTGGCCTTCGATCACGAAACGCTGCGCGGCTTCCTCGCGTGTCAGGGCCTGGTCGTTCCAGTACCGCACGCCATCGGCGTCGATCGAGAAGTTGATCTTCTCGGCCTTGGCCGACACGACTTGCGAGCTGGCCTTGGGCAGCTCCAGCTTCACGGAATGGCTGAGCAAAGGCGCGGTCACGATGAAGATGACCAACAGCACCAGCATCACATCGATGAGCGGCACCATGTTGATCTCGGCCATGGGCGCGCCGCTGCTTTTGCTGTCAAAACTGGCGAAAGCCATGGTGTGCTCCTCAGTTGCCTGTGGTGTTGGTGACCTTCAAGGGATGCACGTTGGCATTGGTCTTGAGCGTCTGGCCGGTCGACAGGAAGGTGAACAACTCAAAAGCGAAGGCATCGAGGCGAGCGCCCCAGACGCGGTTGCTGCGGGTCAGCCAGTTGTAGCCCATCACGGCGGGAATGGCCACGGCCAGGCCCACGCCCGTCATGACCAGGGCTTCGCCCACGGGGCCAGCCACCTTGTCCAGCGTGCCGGCACCCGTGGCGCCAATGGCCAGCAGCGCGTGGTACACGCCCCAGACGGTGCCGAACAGGCCCACGAAGGGCGCGGTGGCGCCAATGGTGGCCAACACGGCCAGGCCGCTTTCCAGGCGCATGGTTTCTTCGTCCAGCACCTTCTTGATGGTGCGGGTCAGGAAGTCCTGGGCCGAACCGGCCTCTTCCAGCTTGGCCGCGCCATAACGCGCATGGTGGGCCTGGGCGTGCATGGCGTGCGAGGTCAGGTGGGCAAAGGGCTCGCTCACGCCATGCGTGGTGATCTCATGCTGCACGGCTTCCAGCGAGGTGGCGTTCCAGAAAAAGTTCAGGAAAGTCCGGCTGCGGCGCTGGCGCAGGACCAGTCCCACACCCTTGGTGATGATCAGCGCCCACGACAGCAGCGACATGACGACCAGGATCACGAACAGGCCCTGCCCGACGACATCGGTGTTCTTGATGAAGTGCCCGAAGCCCATCTGCGCGGCGGGATTGCTGGCCTCGACCACGGAGGTGGTGGTGACAGGTGTGGTGGTTTCGTTCATGGTCGGTCAACGCTCTTCGAGATTGAAAGTAATGCTGTGGGGTACCCAGACGCTGCGTGGCACACCCGCTTCAAGGTAGGGCTGAAAACGAGCAGCGTTCTCTGCAGCCACTGCCGCGCGATCCAGGCGGGGATAGCCCGACGATTTGGTCACCTTGACTTCTTTGGCCCGGCCTTGCTCGTCGACCAGGATCAACATGGTCACCGTGCCTGATTCGCCCAACTCGAGGGACGCTGGCGAATAAATCGGCTGTGGCTTGACCAGGAAGCGCACGGCGGACGACGGCAAGGTCTTGGGAGGTGGCGGCACAGCCGGCTCAGTGGACGGCGCGGCACTGGCGGCCGGTGCCGCCGCTGCGGCCGGCGTGTTCTGCACCGGCGCGGGCGTGGGCACTGCCGGCGCAGGAGTGGGCTCGGGCGCCGCCACAGGCACCTGCATGTCTTTGGGCTGCGGGGGCCGGTTGGCGGCCAACACCGGGGGCTGAGTCTTCTGAGGTGCCACTTGCGCCACGGGTTTGGGGGCGGGCTCGGGTTTGGGCGGCTCCAGCTTGGGTGGTGTGGGTGGGGCCAACTGCACCACGTCATCGGTGATCAAACTCACCATCAGCGGTGCCGGATCCGGGGGAACCGCTGGCAGCTTGGAGGCGTGCCACACCACGGCGGCCACCATCCCGTGCAGCAGCACCGCCACCGCTGTCAGCGTCCAACGCTGGTTGCGGGACAAGTCCGCGCGCGGCGTGTATCCGCCGCCGCCCGCCAATGAAAACTGAGTCAACACCATCTGGCGACTTTAACATTTATTGCAATTGAGAATCACTCACATCCAGTGAATCAGTCGGACATCCACCCATTGCGGGGGGGTGCTTTACACACTCGAGGCGGGCACTCCTTCATGGGAAAATCGCTGGCTGACAAATCCGCACGAATACACAGGGAATCCATGAACAACGAAGCCTTGCTGGCGCCCATTGCCGGCGGTCTGCCCTGCGGCGCAGACCTCTCCTTTTCCGCCGAGTTCGACCAGATCGCCGAAATGCGGCGCGAGGACGACCCCACGCTGGACCAAGGGGAATGGGTGACCGCCTTGAAAGTGGCCGACTGGCCGGGCGTGGTGCGGCAGTGCTCCCAGTTGCTGAGCCAGCAGACCAAGGATTTGCGCTTGGCCCAATGGCTGACCGAAGCGCTGGCCCTGACCCAGGGCTACGCGGGCCTGTTGCAGGGCTTGCAGTTGTGCACAGCCCTCTGCGAACACCACTGGGACGACCTGCACCCGCAGGCCGACGATGGCGACATGGACCAGCGCGTGGGCAACATGACCTGGCTGCTGCAACGCCTGGTGAGCCTGGCCCACACCCGGCCCCTGGCCCGGGGACGGCAAGGCGCGGTGTATTCCCTTCAAGACATGGCGGCCGCGCACCAATGGCAGACCCAACTGGAACGCTCCCCGCAGGGCGCCCGTGCGCAGGCCAGCGACCGCGTCACGCTGGAGCAATTCATGCGCGCCCTGCGCGAAACACCGAAAGACCAACTGCGCGCCACCTTGCAAACCGTGCAAGCTTGCGAGCAACAGCTGTTGGCTTGGCAATCGGTGGTGGACTCGAAGCTCGGTCAGCAGGGGCCTTCTTTCGTGTCAGCCAAGGACGCCCTGTCAGGTGCGGTGCACGACATCGAACGCCTGGCACGGGAGGTGGGCGCCTTGAACGCAATCCCCAACGAGGAGCTGGCGGACATCGGCGAACAAGCAGCGCCTGAATTCAACGGCGCCACGGCGGCGCACGATTCCTCGGCGTCCGGACCGGTCAAAGGCCCCTTGCGCAGCCGCACACAGGCTTTGCAGCAACTGCGCGATGTGGCCGCCTTCTTTCGGCGCACCGAGCCCCACAGTCCTGTGGCCTACCTCGCCGAAAAAGCCGTGAAATGGGGCGACATGCCATTGCACGAATGGCTGCGCAAGGTCGTCAAGGACCAAGGTTCGATGTCACACCTGCACGAACTGCTGGGCGTGGAACCCGAAGAAGGCGAAGCCGGTCTGTGACCTGAGCAGCTCCGCCCACCTTGGTCGCTCAGGGCTCCACCCTGAACTCGATGCGCCGGTTGCGGGCCCGGCCTTCTTCGGTGGCATTGCTGGCCACCGGCCGATCAGGCCCCAGCCCTGTGGTGCCAATTGCGTCGGCCACCAGCCCTTTGCTGACCAGGTAGGTCTTGACCGCTTGTGCGCGCGCCAATGACAGCGCCACGTTCGCCACACGGCCGCCTTGTGCATCGGTGTGGCCAATGACCTCGACCTTCTTGCCTTTCAACTTGGACAGGGCCAGCGCCATCTCGTCCAGGATGCCGGTGCCGGCCGGCCTCAAGACCGCGCTGCCCGCTTCGAACTCGACGATGCGGTTGCCCAAGGTCTGGTCCACCAGGCTTTGCTCCTGCGCCGCCACGCGTAAACCATTGCGCACGGTGTAGGTGGGGTTGAGCGAGGCAGCCATGTCACTGGCCATTTGCTGGCGCACAGCCTCGTTGGCCACCTCCCCCTTCAGGTCGATGGTGTTGCCTTGCACGCTCAACTGCCCACGGCTGACCTGCTTCAATGAGGGCGACAGCACCTTCTGAAGGTTCTGAGACCACTGCGGGGGCGCCACCACCGCGCCCAGGGTCAACTGGTCGACCACCCGGTCTGCGCCGTAAAGCTCGCGCAGACGCGACACCACTTGCACGCGCGTGGCCTCGTCGGGCACGGTGCCGGCAACCACCACCTGATTGGGGCCCAGCACCTGCGCCCCTGTTGCGGGTGCCATTGCAGGTGCCGTGGTTTGGGCGCCGACCACCGCGCAGCACAGTGCCAGGGACCAGGCCAGGACTTTGGTGTGCTTCATGCTCGTCATACTCCCAAAAATATCTCTTCGAAGGTGCGCAGGGCTTGGGCCAAGGACAGGGCCGGGTCGCGCAGGTAGTTCGACAACTTGCGCAGGCCGTAATCGTCTTCCAGGCAGTCTTCCACCCAGTCGGCCTGGGTGACCTCGACGGTGTCGCGTTGCAAGGCCTCGGGATCGATGACCGAGCACAGCGAAGCCGCCGAAGCGCCCTGGAAACACAGGATCATTTCAGGGTGGGTGGTGTGCGTGGTCACGAACAAACCCAACTCCGCGTCCACGCGCTTGAAAAAGCCCAGGATGAATGACAGCCAGAAGCAGGCTACGGACCATCGCAAGCCCGCATCCCCCGCCAAGGGCAGGCGCAGGCCCTTGTGCAGTTTGCCGGCGCCTTGGGCCATCACTGGCTGCAGCAAGATGCCCAGCGCCAGCAAGGTCTGGCGCACCGACACCCGCGCGCCCGAGGCCGCCAGCATCTGCTCCAGGCTGGCCACGGTGTGCGTGTCCAGGAAATCGCCCAACTCCTGACGCGGCCCCTGGGTCTTGAGCTCCCCCTCGATGGGCGCCGTCAAGCTGGCCTGGGCGTGCGCGAGGTCCGTGGCGGCATGGGCCACCCGAGCGACCTGCTCCAGGCGGGCCCACAAGCGCGCCAGCACCAGGGGGCCGTGCTGGATGAAATCCAACGGGTCCGACACATCGAACACACCGGCGGTGATGAAGGGAAAGCGCCGCCCTGACGCATCCTGGCTGGCCAGCCAGTGGCCCGCCAGGCCCACCTGGCTGTGCAAGCCCAGGATGGCGAATTGCACGGCCGGGCTTTGGTCGTAGACCAGCTTCCAGCGCGGGTCGGCCGACAAGCGCTCCATCGTTTGCGCCTGCCACTGGTCCAGGCTCTGTATGACCGAAGCATGGTGCGCACTGCGGACAAAGTCGCCCCGCGAAGGCAGCTTGCCAAAGTACAAGACCTGGGTTGAACGAGGGGCCGCGCTCATGGCTTGGCCTCGGGCTTGATCGAAGCCACGGTGGACTCGGCATCGCCTGCGACCATCGCCGGCAAAGCGCCGGGACGCCCGGTGCCAGGGGATGCGCCTGCCGCCGTGGTGGTTGGGGCCGCTGCGGGCGCAGAGGCGTTGGAGATGATGCGCAACTGCAAGGCCACGGCCAGCGCGCCTTGTGGCCAGCGCAGTTCAAACGCACCGCTGTCGGTGCGCTTGCGTTGGGCGGTGTTGATCATCTTCTCGAGGCCATAGCGACCAGGCTCGTTGAAGAACTCCACCGTGCGGCCATCGTAGGTCACCCCGGAGATCTTGACGCCTGGCGTGCCTGGGCCAGGCCACACAAAGTGCGACCAGGTCGCTGCGGCATTGCGGTAACGCAGTTGCTGGCCGTCGATGTCCACGGTGTACTCGGTCAGACCCGGCACCGCTTGCGGCAGAAGCTCAAACACCGTCTGGGCCTCAGCGGCCGCTGCGCCGCCCGCACCCGAGCTGCTGGCGCCTGCGCCTTGGCCGCTCAATGGCGCCACCCAGGACGACAAACCGCCAGAGAAGTCCGGCAACAAGCGCACGCCCATGTCGGCCCAGGTCCGCGGGCTGACCGTGTCGCCGCGACGCACCACCAGGGCCGCCAGCGACTGCTCCACGAACTTGGCCACGGCGCCCTCCGAACCGAAGACCTTGGCCACCTCGACCGGACTGGCTTCCACCTTGGAAGCCCGGTCGAACGGGTACTTGGCCGACAAGGTTTGCTGGTAAGGCTCAAAGACTTGTGCCATCCACACGCGGTTCAGCTCGGACTCGGTGGGCCGCACGATGACGGCGAAGGCCTGCATCAATGGCCTCACCAGCAAAGGCCGCAAGGTGGCCTTGGCCGAGTCGCTCATGCCATTGAGCATCTGCTCGTCCACCAGCTTCAGGGCATCGGCCAATTCGGAGCTGCCCTCCAGGGTCTGCACCATCAACTGTCGCGATGCTGGACCCGGGTCGCCCTGATTCTTCATCTGGTTGAAACGGGTGCGGATCTTGGACAGTGCATCCAGATAGCTGCGCACCAAGGTGGCACCGCCATCGCGCGGCATCATCAGGCGGTTCAGGCCGACGAACTCCTTGCCGATGGGGCCCAAGGGGATCTCCGACGTGGGCATGGCCACATTGACATTGACCGGCACGGCCGAAGGGGCCATGCGCAAGATGGATTGTTTGAACCAGTCGACAAAGCCACGTTGGCCCAACGCCAGTTTGTCGTTCAGCAACGAGGGGTTGTCCCAGGCGGTCTGGTCGTACAGCGTGCGCATCAACAAGCCCACGGGCGAGGCCGCCGGGTCGCCCAGGCGGTTCATGTGCGCCACGGCCTTTTCAAACGTGCCGAACTCTTGCACGGTGATGCCCTGCATGAACTTTTGCCATTCGCGCACGTACTCGGTCTTGTACAACTGGGTCAGCGCCTTCTGGATCTGCTCCGGGCTGCCTTCCAGGGTCAGGTCGTCGCTGGACGCGGTCTTGAGCACCCAGTCGGTGGCCTGCAGTTCGTTGTTGGCGGCGTTCTTGAAGGCGTCCTTGACGTACTGGTCCCAGGCTTCCTTGGTGAAGGTGCCGGAGATGGCGTAGCTGCCCGCGACGATGGGCCGATCGGGATCGCTGATCAATCGGGCCACGGTCATGGGCGCGAAGCGCGTGGCGGCGCGTGCCTTGATCTCGGCGTAGACGCGCTCACGCGCCGGCATGCCCTTGATCACCCGGCGCAGATTTTCGCGGGTCTGGTCCAGCAATCCGAGATTGAGGTCTTGTTGAGGAAACGCGGGATCGGCCATTTGCGCCAGCGCGAACGACATGATGTGCTCACCGCTTTGAATCAATCGATCGCGCGGCATGGTGCCGCGATTGGCCTCCAGCCAGCTGCGCCAGAAGCGTGTCAATTGGTCGCTCATGTGGCCCGACTCCAGGCGCGAGCGGTCGCCCAGCATCAGGTAGGCCTTCAGGGCGTTGTAGGCCTCGGTGACATTGGTGCTGGACGCGCTGGCGTAGGCCGACTCACCCGCGGCGCTGGCAGTGGCGGTGACGCCCGAAGCAGGAGGGGCAGCCGCCACAGGGGCGCCCTCGCCCACCCGCTGGATGGGCCGCAAATCATCCGCGTGGGCATTGACATCAGCAAGGTAGGCCGCGATGGATTGCTCCACCGGCTTGAGCATCACCGCTTGCAGGCCAGCAAAGTATTCCTGCTGCAAACGTGCCTCGATGGCCTGCCCTTGGTACAAGCCCAAGCCCAGCGACCAAGGCCGGCTACTGCGGTACTGCTGCATCTGGGCCAAACGGTCTTGCAGGATCTCAAGCGCTTCAAGGCGAGACTGCAGGTCGACACGCCCTTCTTGCACGCGCTGTGCCTTGGCCAGATCGGCCTGCACATTGCTCACCAGTTGGCGGTTGCCCAGGTAGGACCAGGTCCACGTGCCCAGCAAGGCACCCAGCAGCACGACCCCGGCCAGGAAGCAGGCGTAGCGCAGGTGAAGCTTGTGGCGACTGGTGTATTGCTGCACCAGTTGGCGGTCGGCAAAGATGACTTTGGAGAACAACTCCTTGAGGAAGAAGCCACTTTGCGAATACACCTTGGAGGCCATGCCCGGCTGCAACTGCAGGGCGAACTGCTCGGCCACACGCTCGCTGGCCCGCCCTGTGGATTGCCCCTCCTGCACGGCGCTGGTGAAGTAGAAGCCCCGGAAGATGGGCCTGAACTGGTAAGGGTTCTCTTCAAACAAGGTGGTGATGAAGGTGCGCAAGGATGACTTGAGCGCCGCGAACTCCAGCGGGAAGGTGAGCACACCGGGCGGCAGTTGCTCGCCGCGGTGCAGCGACATGCGCGCCACCGAGGCTTCTTTCAAGCCTTCGTACAGCTCGTCAAAATGGTGGTCGAACGCGGCCACAGCATCAGCCTTGCCGGTGGTGTCGTACGGCAGTGTGGCACCCCACACCTTGTCGCGCTCGCTGCGGTCACGGTCTTCAAAGAAATCCACGAAACCCGAGATCAGATCGGCCTTGGTGAAGACCACGTAGACGGGGGCGAACACCTCCAGTTTTTCCGTCAGCTCCTGCACGCGCTGGCGCAGCTTGCGTGCCAGTTCGATGGCGAACTCGGGCTTGTTGGCACCCAGCTCGGCCACGCTGGCCGCGATGATCACGCCGTTGATGGGTGCCTTGGGCCGGTGCTTCTTCAGCAGCGACAGGAAGCCCAGCCATTCGCTGCGGTCCTCTTCGTGCACGGCGTAGCGGCCTGCCGTGTCCAGCAGGATGCCTTCGGTGGTGAAGAACCAGTCGCAGTGGCGCGTGCCACCAATGCCCTGGATGACGTTCTCGGTGTTGTCGGCAAAGGGAAACTTCAGGCCCGACTTGACCACGGCCGAACTCTTGCCTGCGGCCGGGTTGCCGATGACGGCGTACCAGGGCAACTCGTACAAGGCGGCCGAGCCCGAGGTTTCGCCCAGCTTGGACGACTTGATCAGCTTGACGGCATCCACCATGCGCTCGCGCACGGCCTGCACTTCATCGCGCTTGTCCTTGCCCGCCGACTTGACGGCCTTGTCGGCCTCGGCCTGTAGCGCTTGCTCCAGCTGCGACGATGCCTTGGCCGCTTTGCCCCGGCGCACGGCCCACACGATCAGCCAAGCCAGGGCCACCAGGCCCAGCACGGCCACGGCCCAGATCAAACCCAGTTGCAAGGTGTCGGCACCCAGGAACAACAAGGCGGCCAGGGCCGCGACGCCCAGCACCGTCAGGACCTTGGGGTTGAGAAAAAACTGCCAGATTCTCTGCATGGTTCCAGTCCAGATCGATCAGGTCTTGGCTTGGGCCGATGAAGGCGCCCAAGTCCAGGGAGTTAAAGCCAGCGCCACCCGCTCGTGGGAGGCCTGCACCAGCACCGCCAGCGTCACGCCAGGGGCATCGCCTTGTTGCACCATGCCCGTGGCCACGGCGATGGGCACCAAGGCACCGGCCAGTCCTTGGTCTGCGCAAGCCTCGCCAATGCGGGTCACCGACAACATCGGGTCCAGTTGGGGGGCCAAGCCTTGCAAGGATTCGAAGACCTCGGCAGTGCGGCTGGCACGGTGGTCGGCATCGGTCACCACGTGGGCCAGGTCATCAGGCAGGGCCGAACACACGCGCAAGGCCTGCCCCATGGCGTCTTGCAACACACTGGCGCCCACGCGTCCAGCAGCATCGGCCGATTTGTCGCGCCGCAAGCGCACGGGTCGGTACAGGCGCGCAGGCGGCGGGATCTGCTCATCCAGGCCGGGCCAATCGGCCGTGGTCAACAACAAGCCCGCCGCCGCCTCACCGGGGATGCGGGCGGTTTGATGGGCTCCGGTGAAGAGTTCGCCCACCGACTGCCGCCGTTCAATTTCTCGCTCATCGATGGCGCTGTCGGCCACCAGCACCAGGCACCATTGCGGCAGGCCATCGCGCGACCACTGCAGGGTTTGCTGGTCCAGCAAGGCCCACAAGCCATCGGCGTGGTCCAGGGCATGCACATGCAAGGCTGGCGATGCCAATACCTCGCAACGCATGCGCAACCAGGCGGACGCGTGTTCGCGCTCGGCTTCGGTCCAGGAAGACGGCAAGGCCAGGCGCACGGTCAAGCGGGGCAACGACTGGCCATGGCGTGCGCCAGTGGTGGCTGCAGACGCCATACCACTGAGGTGCGCGGGTCGGACCAGGTCCATCGAGGCGGCCGCAGGTGCCTCATCGACAGGCCAGTCGTCCGCGAGCATCAGCACGCGCTCCAGCAATTGATCAGCGGGGGCTTGCAGCAGGCTCAATGCGCGCACCACGCGGTCGCCCACCTCGGGCGGCAGCGCTTGGCGCAGGCCGTCCACATCCAGATCCGGCAGACGCGCCGTGAACACGGGGGCGCCATCCACATCCTGCAACTCAGGGTCCAGGCCAGGGCGAACTTCGCCTGAGCGGACTTGCGAGAGGGCCTGCTCGGGTGTGTCTCCGGCAAACAAGCGCACCGCGGCTTGCACCACGGCCACGTTGAGCCGCCGCTCGTCCACCGGCGCCACGGCCGGCGTGGCTGTGGCAGCCGCGGGCGGTGCCTTGAGCACCACTGGCCTGGCCGCGTTGACCCTCAAGCGGGCCACACCCCACACCGCCACCCACAGCGCTGCCGCCAACACCACGGGCAACACGAACAACTGGCCCACGATCTCCGGGCCCGAGACATCGCGGCCTGCCATCTGCCATTGCCACAGGGAGACCAACCAGACCAGCGCGCCGATTGCCAGGCACAACAGCCCTGCCTTCAACAACTTGCTCATCTCAGATGCCGGTGGATACCGCCTGGGCCGCGATCAGGGTGGCGCCACAGGCGCACTTGTCGCCATGGCGCGCTGCGGGTTGGCCATCGATGATCATGGTGGCGTCGCCCGACACAATCACCGTGGTGCCGTGGCCCCGATGAGGGCAAGTGACCTGGTCACCCACGCGGGCGATGCGCTTGCCGTGGGTGTCGGTCACACCAGAAGCGCCCACCACCGTGCCGCCATGGTCGGTGCTGTCACCCAGAACAATGAAAGGACGCCCCATGTCGTCTGACTCCCTGTGTGTTGTCGTCGTGGCCCGCACTTGCAGCAGGCAGGGGCGCAGTCTAATGGCGGATGTCCATGGTCCTTCCCCCCCGTTGGGGCGGTGCTTGTTACTTTCTGTTTCGGCGCCACTCGACGTGGCCGAAGTCCATCATTCGCCAACGGCCACCCCAGGTCAGGCCCAATTCTTCGGCAACCTGGCCATAGAGCTGGTAGCCGCGCATGGCCCACGGGTCTTTTTCAGAGATCACCAATTTGCCCTCGCGCAGGAATGCGCAATCGGCCGCCAGGCCATGCTGGTGGTAGCTCTGCCAGGCGCCCGCATTGGTGACATGCGCTCCTTGCGCGGCCAGCAGGTTCTGACGCTCGGGGCTGCGGTAGCCTTCCAGCAAGGCCATGTCGTAGCCATGGCGCTCCTTCATGATTTTGAAGGCCATGAGCACACGCTGAACAAAGGCCTCGTCCATCCGATCCCAACGGCGGTCGGCGCTGGACAGCATGGGGCGCACCACCTCGACCTCGGCCGTGGTGAAGGCCTCGGGCGGCAAAGGCGGTGGAGGCACCAATTGCTCGCCTTGAAGAAGGTGGGCCACGTGGTGGTTCCCATCGTCGGCAGTGGTGTCATCAAAGGCATCCAAGGTGCGGCCCCCATGCAAGCCGCCGCCCCACCACCACACGCCTGCAGCCGGCAGAACCAGCAGGGCGCTGCCCAGCAGCACCCACGGCATCACACGAGCAGGGCATTGATGGCGTCTTTTCCAGGACGCGCTAAGCCAGCTCAAGGCTGCTCGTCGCCCCGATGGAAACACCAGGCATGCGAGGCCCAGGCAGCCCAAGACGAAGTACCCAAAAATCCACCCTGCCAGCATATTGTTGTAACGATTGTTTGCAAAAAGACGATTGGCCGCTTCGGTGTGTCGCACGCTTCGTAGAATCCGCGCTTTGGCGACACCACAAAAAATCAACACAGGGAGTTGGCGTTGAGCTACCCATCGGGCGACCATCAAGCCCCCAAACAAGGACAAGGTCAACGACCCAGTCTGGACCGCCCCAGCCTGTTCGCGGGCATGGACGACGAGCCCACCGCCGAGGACCACCAACGCGTGCGGATTCTATCGACGCTTGAGTCAACCCGTCATGCCTCGCGCCCCAGCCGCACCAAAGGCGGAAGGCGCACCAGCAAATCCCACCGCCGCAGTTGGCTGCAAGGCGCGCTGTGGGGCGCGATGGGCGTGGGTGTGCTGGCACTGATGGCCGGCTTCGTCATGGTCATCCAGGACAACAAGCCAGCGATGGCCCAGGTGCTGCCAGCGCCTGCCGCACCACCTCACGCGCTCACTGCCGCCAGCCTTGAGGCCAACGGTCCCGCAGCCGCAGGCCCGGCCGTGATCGAGACCACGCATGCCGACGCGCCATTGGCGGCACCAGACATGGACGCCACAGCATCAGCCACGCCCGCTCCGGCCACCGCCAAGCCATCCGTGGCCATCGCGGCGGTCAGCAGCAGCACCGTCATCCAGCCCAAACCTGGCAAAGGCGCCACCACCGCCAAAAGCCAAGATGAAGATGTGGCCTTGCTGGAAGCCATGTTCGCGCACACGGGCCGCAAAGCCCAGCCCAAGCCAGCCGCGCCCAAAAACTGAGGCATTCCCCCCGCAAAGCCGGGGCTGCCAGGCATTGAATGCGCACAAGGCCGTGGGGCTTGATAGCATCGGCCATCTGCAGACTGCTTGCTTTGCCAGCCTTGAAAGCGCGCCATGACCATGTCCAACCTCCGCGCCATCGACGCGGCCCCCGATGAAGACGAAGGCACGCCCGTGTCCGTCAAGATCCGGGAACGCCTCAAACAAGCGCAACAGCGCTTCCACGCCAACGACAACATCGCCGAGTTCATTGAGCCCGGCGAGCTTGAAAAGTTGCTGGACGAGGTGCAGGAGAAGATGGCTGGCGTGCTGTCCAGCCTGGTGATCGACACCGA
Source organism: Aquabacterium sp. CECT 9606 (assembly GCF_918741295.1). GTDB lineage: Bacteria > Pseudomonadota > Gammaproteobacteria > Burkholderiales > Burkholderiaceae_C > Aquabacterium. Next base: position 832,032 of record NZ_CAKKNB010000001.1, on the reverse strand, counting down.
CAGCGACCACAACACGCAGGACACCGCACGCCGCGTGGCCAAGATGTACCTGCACGAGATCTTCAAGGGCCGCTACCATGCCTCGCCTGCCGTGACGGAATTTCCCAATGCGGAACGCCTGAACGAGTTGATGATCGTTGGCCCCATCACCGTGCGCAGCGCCTGCTCGCACCACTTGTGTCCCATCATGGGCAAGGTCTGGATCGGCGTGATGCCCAACGAGCACTCCAACCTGATTGGCCTGTCCAAATACGCACGCCTGATCGACTGGATCATGAGCCGCCCGCAGATCCAGGAAGAGGCCGTCACGCAGGTGGCCGACCTGCTGCAGTCGCGCATGCAACCCGATGGCCTGGCCGTGGTGATGGAGGCCGACCACTTCTGCATGCAGTGGCGCGGCGTCAAGGACATGGACTCGAAGATGATCAACAGCGTGATGCGGGGCTCCTTCCTGAAGGACCCCAACCTGCGCCGCGAATTCCTCGCCCTGGTCAACCAGAAGAAAGGCTGAGGTCACACCATGCTTGTTCGACTGCTCTATGCCAGCCGGGCCGCCAAGCCCCTGTCCCCCGACACCATCGAGACCATCCTGTCCGCCTCGCGCAAGAACAACCTGGCGTTGGGCGTGACCGGCCTGCTCTGCCACAGCGGCGAAATCTTCATGCAACTGCTGGAAGGTGGCCGCGATGCCGTCAACCAGCTGTACACCAAGATTGCCAATGACCCGCGCCACGGCAACGTCATCCTGCTCGACTACGAAGAGATTGACGAACGCCGCTTCGCCAGTTGGACCATGGGCCAGGTCAACCTGAGCAAGGTCAACCCCTCGATCCTGCTGAAGTACTCGGAGCGGCCGGTGCTCGATCCTTACGCCGTGCCCGGCAAGGTCTCCCTGGCGCTGCTGGATGAGTTGATCGTCACCGCGTCCATCGGTTGCAAAAACAGCTGAATGGCGGACCACGACGGCGCGTCCGGCGCCCTGCCCGGCACCTTGCTGGGCCTGGATTTTTCGTGCGCGCCCTCGTCCCGCAAGCCCTTGACCCTGGCCTGGGGACGGCGCTCGGGTTCGGTCGTCAAGCTTGACCGCCTGGACGAGATCACCACCCTGTCCGGGCTGGCGCAAGCACTGGCGGATGCCCACGACGTGCTGGCCGCTTGCGATTTTCCCTTCGGCCTGCCGCGGCCCTTCGTGCAGGCCTTGTGTGATCACCCGCCCGCTGATTTCCCGGCCGATCACCTGGAGCGTCTGAAACAGGCGATCACGCAAAGGCCGGGCCCTGCACCCACCGCTGCACAGTCGTTGATCCAGGCCTTGCATGCCCATTGCCAGGACCGCGCCGGCTTTCAGCGCCTGGTCGATGGCTGGGGCCAGACCTGGGATCTGCAACGCGGCGAGGGCACCAAGCTGCTGCACCGCCCCACGGACACCGCCATGCCGGGCATCAGCAGCACCAGCCCTTTGCAGACGCGCTACGTGCCCGTGGGCAAGATGTACTTCGAAGGGCTGATCAGGTTGGTGCAAGCCGACTTCAGCCTGCCGGGCTTGCGCCAAGGCCGCCCCGATGCCCTGGCTTTCGAGGGCTACCCTGGCTTCCTGTCTGGCGAAGTGCTGGGCCGGCGCAGCTACAAAAGCGATGCCACCTCACCGCCCGAGCAACAGCAGGCCCGGCTCATCGCGCGCATGGACCTGGTCGATGCGCTGGAGCAAGGCCGCACCCGCTTGAACCTGCGTTTGAAGCTCACCCCGGGCCAGCGCGACTTCATCGTGTCGGACGCCAAAGGTGACCGCCTGGACGCCGCCCTGTGTCTGGTGCAAGCGGCCTGGGCCCACCGCGAAGGCGAACATCCCACCCACTCATGGGGCCTGCCCAAAGCCGTCGACCCCATCGAAGGATGGATACTCACAGCATGACCGAGACCACCACTTTCCACGACCACCACGGCCAGCCGGCCATCCAGATCCAATCGCCCGATGGCGCCCAAGCCACGGTGCTGCTGCATGGCGCCCATGTGGTGTCCTGGGTGCCCGCAGGCGGCACCGAGCAGCTTTACCTGTCGCCCCAAGCCGACTACAGCGCGGGCAAAGCCATCCGCGGTGGCATCCCGGTGATCTTTCCGCAGTTCGAGCAAAAAGGCCCGGACCGCAGCCTGCCCCGCCATGGCTTCGTGCGCAACCGCGCCTGGCAGCTTGAAAGCCAGCGCCAAGGCACCGGGCACGCCCAAGCCACCTTGCAACTGTCGGACAGTGATGAAACCCGGGCGCTTTGGCCGCATGGTTTCGAGCTGGAGTTGACTGTGTCGGTCAGCGGCGCTCAATTGGAGCTGGAGCTGTACGTGCGCAACAGCGGCAGCACGGTCTGGCCTTTTTCAGCGGCCTTGCACACCTACCTGGCCGTGTCCGAGCTGAACCGGGTGCGCCTGCATGGACTGGAAGGCCACTCATACATCGACAACCTGCTGAACAGCGAAGCGCTGGAAGATCACCCCGAGAAAAGCTTCTCGGGCGAGTTCGACCGCATCTACGAAAAGGCCAGCAGCCTGCTGCTCACCGAAGGCAAGCGCCGCGTGCAGATCCAGTCGGACAACCTTCCCGATGCCGTGGTGTGGAACCCAGGGCCGGACAAGTGCGCCGCCTTGAGCGACATGCCCGCGGATGGCTGGCAGCACATGCTGTGCGTGGAGGCCGCCCGCATCCTGCAGCCCAAGACGCTGTCGCCGGGCGAGGAATGGACCGGCCGCCAGTGCCTGACGTTCTCAGTTGCCTGAACCTGAGGCCAGCAACTGCTTGATGTCCGAGGTCAGGGCATCAATGCCCAAGCCGTAGCGCACGAACAGCCGCACATTCCCGCTGGGGTCGAACACGAAGCCGCCCGCGGTGTGGTCCATGGTGTAGCCCTTGCCATCCTGCGTGGGCACCTTCTGGTAGAACACCTTGAACTCGCGCGATGCCGCGTTGACCTCGTCCAGTGAGCCGCGCAAGCCGATGAAGCTGGGGTCCATGCCAGTCAGGTAAGCCTTGAGCACTTCGGCCGTGTCGCGTTCTGGATCGATGGTGATGAACACGCCCTGCACGCGGTCGCCGTCCTTGCCGAGCCGCCGCTTGACCTCGGCCAGTTCGGCCATGGTCGTGGGGCACACCTCGGGGCATTGCGTGAAGCCAAAGAACACGAACACCACCTTGCCCTTGAAATCGGCCAGGCTGCGCTTCTTGCCATCGAAATCGGTCAACGACAACTGTTTGGCGTAATCGGCACCCGTGATGTCCACGGACTTGAACGCGCCCGATGGAGCCGGTGCGGTGGCCACTGGTCCACTGGCGCCAGCAGTCGCGCCAGTGCTGTCGGCACGCCGATCACAGCCCGCCAGAAACACCGAAGCGCCACCCACGGTCAAAGCACAGGCCAGGGCCAAAGAAGACTTGATGTTGCGCATGGGTGTCTCAGATCGGCACGTAGTGGTCCACCAGCAAAGCCGCGAACAGCAGCATCAGGTAGATGATGGAAAACTTGAAGGTCTGGCGCGCCAGCTCGTCGCTGTAATGGCGCCAGAGGCGGAAGGCATAGGCCACGAACCACAGGCCCAGCACCAGGGCGGACACCAGGTAGATCCAGCCGCTCATCTGGTACACGAAGGGCAGCAAGGTGCCCGCCAGCAGCACGAAGGTGTAGAGCAGCACGTGCAAGCGCGTGAACTCATTGCCGTGCGTGACCGGCAACATGGGCAGGCCAGCGCGGGCGTAATCCTCGACCCGGTACAGGGCCAGCGCCCAGAAGTGCGGCGGCGTCCACAAGAAGATGATCAGGCAGAGCATCCAGGCTTCAGGGTCGACCGAACCCCGCATGGCCGCCCAGCCCAGCACTGGCGGCATGGCGCCCGACGCGCCCCCGATGACGATGTTCTGCGGCGTCAAAGGCTTGAGCACCACGGTGTAGATGATCGCGTAGCCCACGAAGGTGGCCAGGGTCAGCCACATCGTCAAGGCATTGACCCACACGATCAGGATGACCATGCCAAGGATGCACAGGCCCGCACTGAACAACAGGGTTTGCGTCTTGGTGAGCTCGCCGCGCGCCGTGGGGCGCCAGGCCGTGCGCTTCATGCGTGAATCGATCTGCTGCTCGATCAGGCAATTGAAGGCCGCCGCCGCCCCGGCCACCAGCCAGATGCCGATGCACGCCGCCAGGGCCGTCAAGGCTTCCGCCTGAGTGGGCATGCCAGGCACCGCGAGCAACATGCCGATCACCGCGCAAAAGACGATCAATTGCACCACGCGCGGCTTGGTCAGCACGTAGAACTGCTTGAAGCGCGAGGGCAAGCTCATCGCGGCGGGGCTGGAGGCAACGGATTCAGTCATGTGGGGGTTCGCAGGGTCAGGCCCGATTTTAAGAGGTGCGCGTGGAAATCGGGACCCCGCGCGGTTGTACCAGCAAACGCACCAACCACCACACCAGCAGGGCCGCGCCCAAGGTGTGGCCCAGGGCCGCCGCCAGCGGCCAGCCCAGCACCACATTGCTCAGGCCCGTGGCCAACTGCCAGGCCGCCAGGGCCCACAAGCCGATGGCTTCGCGGCGCCACCGGCGGGCACGCCACAAGCCCCAGGCCAAAGCCACCATGGCGCCCAACACCAGCACGGCGGCCAGACGGTGGACCATGTGGATGGCGGTCAAGCCCGCCAGTGTGATCTGCGCTCCCAGGCCATCGCCGCCCAAGGGCCGCAGCAGGCGGAAACCAGTTTCAAAATCCATGGTGGGCCACCATTGCCCCTGGCACAGCGGCACCTCGCTGCAGGCCAGCACCGCCGAATTGGTGCTGACCCAACCGCCCAAGGCCATCTGCATCACCGCCAGCGCCAGCACCACCAAGGCCCCAAGCCGCAGCGGCGACTGGCGCCAGGCCTGGGTGGTCGATTCGTCCGCCTTGTCCAAGGCCCGTGCTTGTGCGGTCAACAAGCCCACGCCCAGCAAACCACCCAGCAAATGCCCGGTGACCACCAGCGGATACAGCTTCAAGGTGACGGTGAATGCGCCAAACGCCCCCTGTGCGCACACCCACACGAAAGTCAGCGTGGGCCACCAGGGCGACAGGCTGCCGGCCTTGCGGCGCCCCCACCAGGCGGCCACCATCAAGCCCGTGATCAAAGCGCCCACGCCGGACGCCAGGTAACGGTGGATCATCTCTATCCAGGCCTTGCCATGCGTGACCGGGCCGCTGGGCAGGGCCGCTTGCGCCTGCTCGATCAGGGACCGCGCACCCACTGGGCTGTTGTGCCCATAGCAACCAGGCCAATCCGGACAACCCAGGCCTGAATCCGTCAGGCGCGTGAAGGCGCCAAACACCACCAGGTCCAGGGTGAGGAACAAGGTCGCCAAAGTCAAGGCGCGTTGCCAGGCCGGCCAGCCTTGAAGCCCTTCACGGCGCCCTTTCACCACCACCCAGATCAGGGGCAGCACCGCCAGCAAGGCACCCACCAGGGCCACTTCCAGTGCGGGATTCCAATCGATCCAACCACCCATGCCGCGCTCCAGCCCGCCTCAGCGGCCAGCCTCGTCCCAGGAGTCGTTGGCTTTCATCAGGCGGCTGAGATCCCGCTTGACCTTGCTCATGTCGGGCTGCGCCGGGAAGCGCATCATCCACGCGCCCTTGGGGTCCACCAGGTAAAAGTGCGCGCTCAGGGGCTGGCCTGCTTCCGGGGTGAACCACTTGGCCAGATCGCTTTCGGGCGTGCGCAGCACGGTCGTGCCTTCCAGGCCGGGCTTGATGGCATCACGCACCGGGGCATCGTCCGTGATGAGCCAGACGCGGTCCACGCGGTCCTTGTCCTTGCCCAGCGTTTCACGCACCTGGCGCTGGTAATACAAATGCTGTTCGCACGCGGCATCACAAGCACCGCCCGCGACAGTCACCAGCAGCCACTGGCCCTTCAGTGAAGACGCCGCCACGGGCTGGTTCTGCAGGTCCTTGAGCGGCAGCGATGCATCTGCGGGCATGTCGCGCATGGGCAGGATCAAGGTGCCGTAGTTGGCACGGCCCTCTGGACGGACCACGTAATAGGTCAGGTAAGAGGCCACCACCGGTGTGGCGCAGATGGCCCACACCAGCAACATCTTGAGCCGGCCCAGGCGTGTGCGCTGCCCCAGGTCGGCTTGCGGCGCCGAGGGCAGGCTGTGAACGCTCATTTGCACCAGCGGATCACCGCGTTCGGCGGCGGAGGGGGCTGAGGAGTTGGAACCAGACATACAGTCCTGTGATCAAGGCGGCCAGGGCGAACCACTGGACCGCATAAGCATGGTGTTTGCCGACATCGGAGGCCAGGGCTGGCCAATCGCGCCGCAAAAGAAAGCCCGATGCTTCGGAGACGACTTGGCCAGACAAGGACGTCTCGGGCTGCAACTGAAGCACCACGGGGGGTGCCACCGCCCGGCCCATCACGGCCGGCAAGGTGGCGAAGTCGATATTCTGGACGATGGCGGGGCCCGACGACGCCGGCAGGGCCAAATCAGCGCCGAGGCTGTAGGCGCGGGACAGGTCGGGTACCAAGCGACCCAGCAGTTGCACGGGCCCGGCGGGGGTCGAGAACGGTGGGATCTGGGCGCGGTTCTGGGCATTGCGTGGCACCCAGCCGCGTTGGACCAGGAGCACCTGGGCCGCACACGGTCCGGGACGTTTGACTTGCAGGGCGGTGACAACGTAAAAGCCCGCCCGGCCATCCATGGCTCGGTTGTCCAGCAACCAGGTGTGCTGCGGTAGCCACTGGCCTTGCAACACCACGCGCCGGTTCATGATGAGCCCCGCATCGGCCTGCACGCCGCACGGCAAGGCCGTGACGCCCAGCGCGGGCAAGGCGTCCCGCTCGCCCACCGCCGCTTGCCGAGCGAGTTTTTCATCGGCACGGTGCAATTGCCAGCGCCCCAGGGACAAGGTCAGGGCAACCGCCAGCACGGCCGCCACCAGCACCAAAACCTGGCGCGAGCGCGGGGTCATTGGGCGCCCATCCGCGCGGCCCTGCCGACATAATGTCTCACCATGAAAATCATCATCACCTTCGCATTGCTGGCCATCATCGCCGCGCTTGCCATGGCAGGCCGGGCTTTGCTCAAGGACGGCCGAGACGGCGCCCCCAAAAGCAACCGCATGCTGCACGCCCTGGCTTTGCGTGTGGCCCTGTCCGTGGCATTGTTCCTGTTCATCTTGTTCAGCTACAAGATGGGCTGGATTCACCCTACCGGCATCCCGCTTTGAGCCGCTGAACACCGCCCCTCACGTCAAAAGAGCGCCACCCGGGCGCTCTTTGCTTTTGGGGAAAGACCCGTGCCCCGTGCCGGGCCGGGTCCAACCGGCTTACATCCAGTAAACGACGATGTACAAACCCAACCAGACCACGTCGACAAAGTGCCAGTACCAGGCCGCGCCTTCAAAACCAAAATGGCGTTGCGCAGTGAAGTGGCCCTTGTGCAAACGCAGGGTGATGAACAGCAACATCAAGGTGCCGACGAACACGTGGAAGCCGTGGAAGCCGGTCAGCATGAAGAAGGTCGAGCCATAGATGCCCGAGGACAGCTTCAGGTTGTAGTGCACATACGCTTCATAGTACTCGTAAGCTTGCAAGCTCAGGAACAAGGAGCCCAGCAACACCGTGAGCCACATGAAGGCAATGGTCTTGCCCCGATGATCTTCACGCAAAGCATGGTGGGCGATGGTCAGCGTGACACCCGACGTGAGCAGCAACGCCGTGTTGATCGTGGGGATCGGCCAGGGGCCCATGGTGCGGAAGGCTTCCACGGTGCCAGCGGGCGAGGCGGTGGCACCCGCGACCATGCTGGGCCAAAGCGCCTTGAAATCGGGCCACAACAAGGCGTTCTCGATGTTGCCCAAGGCCGGCAAGGCGTATTGGCGCGCCCAGAACAAAGCCCCGAAGAACGACGCAAAGAACATCACTTCCGAGAAGATGAACCAGGCCATGCTCCAGCGGAACGAGACATCGATGCGGTCGCTGTACATGCCGCTTTCGCTTTCATGGATGGCATCGCCAAACCAGCGCTTGAGCGTGAACAGCCACCAAGCCATGCCCAAGGCCACCGAGTAAGGCCCCCACTCGACACCATTGACCCATTGCCCTGCGCCGAGCACGACAAAGAACAGCCCGATGGCCGCCATCACAGGGTGGCTCGACGGGCCTGGCACGAAGTAGTAGGGAGCTTGCCCTTTGGGAACCGCTGCCGACATGTTGTTCTCCTGGATACCGTTACTTGAAAAAATTGAAGACAGAAACCATCAATGCGCCACGCCACTCGCCACGACCCAGCGCACAAGCAGAACCAGCACCGTCACAAACACCGCCCCACCCAGCAACCCGGCCACGATCAGGTGGGCAGGCTTGATCCGGGCAATGTCCTCCGCCTGACCTGAGGCCTTGCGGATGCCCAAAAAAGACCACGCCACGGCTTTCACCGTTTGAGTGAATGAGCCTTTGGGTTGCTCGCTCACACGCCCCCCTTCGGCGCCGCGGGCACCTTGCCGCCCACCTCGAAGAAAGTGTAGGACAAGGTGATCGTGGCGACGTCCTTGGGCAATTGAGGATCGATCACGAACACCACCGGCCAGCGTTTGGTCTCGCCCGGCTTGAGGATGTACTCGTTGAAGCAAAAGCACTGCAATTTGTTGAAATGAGCGGTCGCCTGCTTGGGTGCGTAACTGGGGATGGCCTGCGCAGCCATGGTCCGGTTCTGCGTGTTGCGGAACTCGTACATCACGGTGGTCAACTGCCCCGGGTGCACCTGCAGCGACCGCACTTCGGGCTTGAACTCCCACACCCCGCGGGCGTTGGCATCGAACTCGACCGAAATGGTGCGGCTCAGGTCGACCTGGGTGTTGGGCCGGCTTTTGGCTGAAGCCCCAGGGATCACCTGCTCGGTCAGGGACAACACATTGATGCCCAAAGCTTTGCAGATCGACTTGTACATGGGCACCATGGCGTAGCCAAAGGCGAACATGAGGCAGGTCACCACCACCAGCTTGCCCACCATGCCCAGATTGGCTTGGCGCAGATGCAGCATCCGGGCAGACAGGGTGGCGGGCGTGGGGCTCATGGTGCGTCAGTGCTTGAGCAAGACCAAGCGCGTGATGAAGCCCACGAAAAAGACCAGGGCCACCGAGCCCAGGATCAAGCCCAGGCGCAGGTTGCGCGAACGCAATGCCTTCTTGTGGCTGTCAGAAGTGGGCTGGGCCATCTTGAGTCCTGCTCAGCCAATCACGCGGGTGGCCGAGGCGTCCAGCTTGGGCGGATTCTCGAAGGTGTGGAACGGCGCTGGCGAAGGGATCTCCCATTCCAGGCCTTCGGCACCATCCCACGGACGGGCCGGGGCCGGCACGCCCTTGCCACGCATGGCCGGGATCATCACGCCGAAGATGAAATACACCTGTGCCAGGCCGAAGGCAAACGAGCCGATGGACGCCAGCTCATTGAAGTCGGCGAACTGCATGGGATAGTCGGCATAACGACGCGGCATGCCAGCCAACCCCAGGAAGTGCATCGGGAAGAAGGTAACGTTGAAGGCGATCAGCGACCACCAGAAGTGCAACTGGCCTTTCCAGTCAGGGATCATCACGCCAGTCCACTTGGGCGCCCAATAATAGAAGCCGGCAAACAACGCGAACAGCGAGCCGGCCACCAGCACATAGTGAAAGTGGGCGACCACGTAATAGGTGTCTTGCAACTGCGTGTCGATCGGGGCCATCGACAGGATCAGGCCGGTGAAGCCGCCCATCGTGAACACGAAGATGAAGCCCACGGCCCACACCATGGGCGCTTCAAAGGTCATGGAGCCACGCCACATGGTGGCCACCCAGTTGAAGATCTTCACGCCCGTGGGCACCGAGATCAGCATGGTGGCGTACATGAAGAACAACTGGCCAGTGACGGGCATGCCAGTGGCAAACATGTGGTGAGCCCACACGATGAAGCTCAGGATGGCGATGGAGGCCGTGGCATACACCATGGACTCGTAACCGAACAGGCGCTTGCGGGCGAAGGCCGGGATGATCTGGCTGACGATGCCGAAGGCCGGCAAGATCATGATGTAGACCTCGGGGTGGCCGAAGAACCAGAAGATGTGCTGGTACATCACCGGATCGCCGCCGCCAGCGGGGTTGAAGAAGCTGGTGCCGAAGTGGCGGTCGGTCAGCGTCATGGTGATGGCGCCGGCCAGCACGGGCATCACGGCGATCAGCAGGTAGGCGGTGATCAGCCAGGTCCACGAGAACATCGGCATCTTCATCAAGGTCATGCCGGGCGCGCGCATGTTCAGGATGGTCACGATGATGTTGATCGAGCCCATGACCGAACTGGCGCCCATGATGTGCATGGCGAAAATGCCGGCGTCCATCGATGGGCCCATTTGCAGGGTCAGCGGCGCGTACAGCGTCCAGCCGGCGGCAGGCGCGCCACCGGGCATGAAGAAGGAGCCGACCAGCAGCAGCGAGGCGGGAATCAGCAGCCAGAAGCTGAAGTTGTTCATCCGCGCAAAGGCCATGTCGGACGCGCCGATCTGCAGCGGGATCATCCAGTTGGCCATGCCCACGAAGGCCGGCATGATGGCGCCGAACACCATGATGATGCCGTGCATGGTGGTGAACTGGTTGAACAGCTCGGGGTTGAACAGCTGCAGGCCAGGCTTGAACAGCTCGGCGCGGATGCACAGGGCCAGCACGCCGCCGATCATCAGCATGGTCAGCGAGAACAGCAAATACAGCGTCCCGATGTCCTTGTGGTTGGTGGCGAACACCCAACGGCGCCAGCCGTGCGGGTGGTCGTGTGCGTGATCGTCGTGCCCGTGGGCGTGACCGCCGTGATCAATGACTGCGCTCATGTCGAATCCTTTACGTATCTTGTCAGGTCAGCGCCGCGTCACTGACGGGCAGTGCGCACTTCGGCAGGCTGCACGACCTGCCCGGTCTTGTTGGACCAATGATTCTTGGTGTAGGTGATGACGGCCGCGATTTCCGTGTCCGACAGTTGCTTCCAAGCCGGCATCAGGCCATTGTTCTGGCCGTGCAGCAACACCTGGATCTGAACGTTCTTATCGTCGCTGAGCACCTTGGGCGATCCATCGAGCGGCTTGATGGCACCGCCGCCCTTGCCGTTGGGCTGGTGACAGGCAGCGCAATTGGACGTGTAGACCTTCTCGCCACGGGCGATGAGGTCTTCTGGCGTCCAGACCTTGTTGGGATCGTCGGCCTTGGATTGCATTTCCTTGAGCTGCCCCTGCACCCAGGTGCTGTAGTCGGCTTCGGAGACGACCTTCACGTGGATGGGCATGTAGGCGTGTTCCTTGCCGCACAACTCGACGCACTGGCCGTAGTAGTCGCCGATCTTTTCAGCACGGAACCAGGTGTCGCGCACGAAGCCGGGGATGGCATCCTGCTTGATGCCGAAGGCCGGCACCATGAAGGAGTGGATCACGTCGTTGGCGGTGGTGATGATGCGCACCTTTTTGTTGACCGGCACCACCAGGGCGTGGTCGACCTTCAGGAGGTAATCATCACCCTGGGGGGTGCCTGCGTCGGACAAGGCGCGCTGCGAGGCATCCAGCGTGGACAGGAAACCGATGCCTTCGCCTTCGCCCTTGATGTAGTCGTAGCCCCACTTCCACTGGTAGCCGGTGGCCTTGATGGTCAGGTCGGCGTTGGTGGTGTCTTTCTGGGCCACCACCACCTTGGTGGCGGGCAGGGCCATGCCCACGACGATGATGAAGGGGATCACCGTCCAGATGATTTCAACCGTGGTGGACTCGTGAAAATCGGCGGACTTGGCGCCCTTGGACTTGCGGTGCTTGAAGATGGAATAGAACATCACCCCGAACACACCGACGAAGATGAGGCTGCAGATCCACAGCAGGAGGTAATGCAGGTTCTGCTGCTCGAGCGCGATCTTGGTGACCGCGGGATGCATGTCCAGCTGATTCACCGCCGGGCCACCCGGCAGGCTGTTCACAGCCCATGCCGAGGAACTGGCCGCCAAAGACGACAACGCCGCGGTGACGCTGAACGCACAACCGACCGCCCGTCCTGCGGACCACCGACTCACCTGATGCCCAAGATCCTTGATCATTTCTTCGCTCGTCTATGGTTGAACTTGTTGTTTGAGAGGTCTGTTTGCGAGAGGTCTGCCAGGCGCAAGAACGCGACACGAGGGTCACGGTCGGGCGCCTCAGTCCTCCAGGTGCTTGAGCGCCCAGCGGAACTCGTCCGCCAGCTGTCGCCGGTGTTGGCGCTGGACGAACTCGCCCACCACCACGCTGCGCCCCTGCCCAGACAATCGCACCAGGGAGCCGTCGTCCCGATCGGGCTCGACGCGCACCCAGCGCGGGTTGAATTCGACACAGTTGGTGCGGCCACCGCTTCGGCGCTCGACCCGCAGCAGGTTGGGGCGCATCGCAATGTACTCGCGATCAGCGGCATGCCGCGAATACATGAGTACCGCGGCCATGACCGCCAGCATTTCCATGAATGCAAAGGGCAGCACGAAGGCCGCCCCGAAATACCAGAATCCACCCGCCAGACCGACCGACACCAGGCACAAGGCCGCATAGACCGACCACACCTGACGCGCGCTGAGCGCGCCATCGCGCTGAAGAAGCCACTCGACTCGCCAGCTGGAGGGGTCGGGCGTCGCCATGGACGCCGCTCCCTGCACCAGATTCAGCAAAGGGCGCCACACCCCAAAGCGCAGGGCGGCTGAGGACATCATGGGAACTGGGGACAAGGCGGCAGGCATTTACGCCACGGCTCCAAGGCCACAAAGGGCGGAAAAGGGCGAAACACCCGGAAAAAGACAGGCTTCGTGGGCCCGCCTCAATGATCCATTCATTTTAGCCGGGGTCTGTCGCTATCTCAACTTGCCGGGAATTTACTTTTGCTATGGCTAACCCGTGATTTTGCGGGATTCGCAACGTTCAGGATTTGGCCGAACCGTGCCGGATCATCGCTTTCATGTCATCGAGGGATACCCGGGTCTCGGCGGCGAGTTGCGGGCGAGGGGCGGGCTTGATGGCATGGCCGTAGACCAACTCGATCGTCAAACCGAGGCGACCGTCGGGGCGCGTCAAACCTTCAGAGAGCACTTTCAGTAAACGGGCTCGCCATCGGGGTGTCCGCAAACCTTGGAACCGACCCTGGGCAACATTGCCGCCCCAGGTGCGCCATTCGGCCAGCATCTGTTCGGCGGAGGCCCAGGTCAACGTGATTTGCTCCATGTCCATGACGGGGTCGGCGAAACCGGCCTCGACCATGGCATCACCCAGGTCATGCATGTCAATGAAATTGATGGTGGGCAGGGGCCAACCCAACTCGCGGTAAAGCTGGCGAAGTTCGCGGGCGGTGTCCGGCCCCAAACCCGAACACATCAGGAAACCGTCCACGGCCAGGGCTTGGTGCCATTGCTTCAACAACTGTGGCAAATCGGGGTAGGCGTGCAGCGCCATGTTGGCCCACACCATCTGCACGCCGGGTGACCACGGAGCGACGGCCACAGAATCACCCAGCACCACCGGATCCACGCCTCGGCGCCAGGGCGCCCACCAGCTCTTGGGCGCCTGCGCGCGCCATTGCTCGCGACTGCGCTGCTGCAACTCGGGCACGGGCTCACACACCCAGCGCTGGGCTTTCGGATAACGGGCCTGCACTTCGCTGGCCCCGCCCCCCAGAAAACCGCCCCAATCCAGCCATTGCAGCGGCTGGAGCAGGATGATTTCCAGCTTGGAGGCCAAACGGCGGGCCACCTCTTGGTACAACCATGGCGCCTCAGGCAAGCGAGACAGGCGCCGGGCCTGGTGCAGCAAAGCCTTGGACTGGGGCGCGACGGGATCGGAAGAAGGGGCGGACATGGGGCACCGGTGACTGCTAAGCCCCCTACAGGGCGATGGCCTGCAGGCGGGGCGCTCAGTATATTGACTGGATGCTTTCCTTGCCTGGCCCTTCTCTTCGTTGGCACTTGCCCTGGCCAGGCTTGTGCGTGGTTTGCCAAAGGGCGCAATGGCAGTCCGTTTGCCGGCACTGTCTGTCGGCATTCGCGCCCCAACGTCTGCGCTGTCAGCGGTGCGCCCTGGCCTTGAAGGATGGCCAGACAGAGTGCTTGGCCTGTGATGACTACCCGCCCGAGTTTGACCGCGCCTTGGCCGCGGTGGACTACACCTCGCCCTGGCGCGAGCTGATCGCGCGGTTCAAGTTCCAGGGCGACGTGGCGCTGGCCAAGCCCCTGGCCATGCTGATGACGGCCCGCATGAAGACGCTGCCCGCGCGGGCTCGGCCTCAGGTGATCGTTCCCACGCCTTTGTCAGCGCCGCGATTGCGTGAGCGCGGCTACAACCAGTCATGGCAACTGGCCCGGCACCTGTCACGGCAGACAGGCATCCCTGCCCTGCCCCAAGCGCTGCGCCGCGTGACGGACACGCCCAGGATGATGACACTGGACGCCGATGCCCGCCGACATCAGATCCGCGGAGCATTCGAGGTCAACGCCCTTTTTCGCCGCGCCTTGGTTGGCCGCCACATTGCCTTGGTGGACGATGTGCTGACCACTGGCGCCACCGTGGACGAGATCACCCGCACATTGCGGGACGCGGGCGCGCGCAGCGTGTCGGTGTGGGTGGTGGCCCGCACCCCGGCGCCGGGCGCCTGAATCCAACCGCCGTGTGTGGCCGAGCGCTTGGCGCGCTGGTATTTTTTTAGAATGGTCTCTTGACGTAACAGGGGCAGGCACGCTGGTTGCCACGCATTGGCATTGATTCACCAGAGAGCCTTTCATGCGGACCGTCATCTTTTCGATTCTGTCGGTGGCCGCCTGTGCCTCACACGCCGCTCAACCCGACTGCCTGCCAGCCGCCCTGGCCTTGTCCACCACCCCGGTCGGACAACCTGTGGCGCGTCACATTGACCGGCCCAGCCTTTTTGTCGCGTCCAACCATGGCTTGGCCGCCTATTGGTTCTGCGAAGGCCCGAATGGCCACATCACCTACTGGGAGGTGCATGGCACACCCAGGGCCATCCTGGAAGCGGGCGGCGCGCGCGTCCTGGAAATGCTCTACATCAAGGACCGGGATGCATCCTTGGCCAAATTGTCGGCAACGCCATGCCACCGCGCGGACATTGCCGATCCCGACGAACGCCAGTTGTGCAAGGAACTGCTGGACGACATCAGGGCGCAGTGGCCTCAAACCTCGGCCACCACGCCCCCTTGAAGACCAGCCTGGATCAACGGTAGATCTGTTCGCCGTTGTAGCTCTTCCAGCTTTGCTCGATGTGGCTGGCATCGTCATCCGAACGGGGCTTGAAGCCCATCAGGATGCCGCCTTCCTTGATGCCAGTTTCATACTTCTTGACGCGCTCTTCGGGAATGCCCAAACCGATCAGCGCACCGATCAAACCACCACCGGCCGCACCCGCGCCGGCCCCGGCCAGGGCGGCGGCCAAAGGCCCGGCCACGACGATGCCCAAGCCTGGCACCAGCAGTGTGGTGCCCATGGCCGCGACGG
This sequence comes from Aquabacterium sp. CECT 9606, assembly GCF_918741295.1. Classification (GTDB taxonomy): domain Bacteria; phylum Pseudomonadota; class Gammaproteobacteria; order Burkholderiales; family Burkholderiaceae_C; genus Aquabacterium. The sequence goes on along the minus strand of NZ_CAKKNB010000001.1, from coordinate 816,505 downwards.
CCGCCGCGATGGCGCCCACGGTGCCGCCAATGGCCCCACCGATGCCCGCGCCTTCAGCCGCCTTGCTGCCGAGCTCGGTTTCCCGCGACGTGGTGGTGGAGAAGAGCCGGCTGCGGGTGTCGTCTGACATCACCAGGTTCACATCGTCCTTGGTGTAGCCCCGCTCGGACAGAGATTGGTAAGCGCGTTCGGCGCTGTCGCGGTCCTTGAAAAGACCGGTGACAAAGGGGGTGTTGGTGTTGGCCATGGTGGCTCCTCAGCGTTGAGTTATGAACACCCTCAGCACGGCAAATGGCGGGCCCATGAGCTGCAAACGCCGCAACAAGCCTCGGCGAAGACCTCATCTGCGCCGATTGGGCCCACTCAAGACCTTCAAAATCGCGGCAGGCGCCGAGCTTCAACGGGCGCCTTCATTTTGAAAGCGATGGTAAAAAATGCCGATCAACGCAGCATCTACTACACGCGAGCGTGCGGTGCCCCTGTACTTCCTGGGGCTGGGTTTCATCATGCTGGGCGCATGCCTGATGGACTACTTTGACTCACTGGTGCCGATGGCCGCGTGCGCCTCAGCCGGACTGATGCTGAGCGCGCCTTTGATCAAGCAGCTCGGGCGGCGTTTCCTGGCTGCCCGTGTGAGCGAGCGATAAGCTGCCCAATTTGAAGCGCCTCCTGGGCGATCTCACGCAGCATGCCGGTGGCTGAGACGTGGTAGCCGCAGAAGTACAAATCCTGAGCCCGCTCCAGGGCTTGGCCGCTGGCCACGGGGGCGCCGCCCTCGCCCAAAACGCCGTCTCCCACCTCCAGCCATGACTGGACATTTGGGCGGTAACCGGTGGCCAACACCACGGTGTCAAACGCTTCATCCCTCCCATCGCTGAACACCACGCCTTGCTCGGTGAAGCGCTCAATGCCGGGCCTGACCTGGACCTGCCCCTGCTTGATCAACTGGATGGTGCCCACGTCGATGAAGGGGACGCGCCCATGTTTTCGAATCTGCGTGATGGGGCCCTCGTCGGGTTGCCGCAAACCGTATTGGGACAGATCCCCGGTGAGCATGCGCATGACGGGCGCGTTCAAGGCATCGGCCCATTGGGGCGGCAAGGCTTTTTGCAGAATGCCGATGGTCAGGAATGGGATGCCGAACACCTCACGGCGGATGACGTTGACAGGGCTGCGCACAGCCAGGGTGGGCTGCGCACCATGCTCGTGGAGATCGATGGCAATTTCGCCGCCCGAGTTGCCCAGGCCGACCACCAACACACGCTGACCTTTGAGACTGGCGCCATGGGTGTAAGCCGAGCTGTGCAGGATCTGGCCCTGGTAGGCATCCATGCCGGGCCACGCAGGGCGCTGCGGCTCGCGGTTGTAGCCAGCGGCCACGACCAGTGATCGTGCACGGTAAACGGTGTCTTGTGAATGGATCTCCCAGTCACCCTCGGTGCGGCAAGCACGGACGATCTTCTGTCCGTGAAGGGGCTGGATCTGGTGATGCCGCGCGTAGGCGTTCAGGTAGTCCACCACCTGCTGGCGCGAAGGGTAGCGCGGGTAGGACTTGGGGAAATCATAAAAGGGCAAGGCCGAGTGGGCCTTGTCGGTGTGCAGGTGCAGGCGGTGGTAGTGCCCAAGCCAGGATGAGCCCACATGGTCGTGCTGCTCCAGCACGATGCAGGGCACCTTTTTCTTTTGCAGGCAGGCGGCCACGGCCAAGCCTGCCGGGCCGGCACCCACCACGACCACGGCCGAGGTTCGGCTTGCAGGGTTCATGTGTTGATGATTTCCTGCGCGGCACGTTCGCCGGAGCGCACGGCCCCTTCCATGTAACCAGTCCAGATGGACGAGGTCTCGGTGCCGGCCCAGTGCAGCTTGCCAACGGGTGCACGCAAGCTGGGCCCAAAGCCTGTCAGCACACCCGGCGGGAAGACACCGGTGGGCGCGCCACCGCTGAAATTCTCGGCCTGCCAGTTGTTCTCCATGTAGGCCAGGGGCGTGGCCGCCTTGGGGCCGAAGAACACCGCCAGGGCCTGAAGCACCTTGGCCTTGCGAACCGCAGGCGCCATCAAGGCGGCATCGCGCGCATCCTGGCCATCGATGAAGGCCATGATCACGCCAGGTGCGCCCGCCGTGGGCTGGGTGGTGTCGAACACGATCTTGGGCAGGAAAGCATCGCTGGTGACCTGGCCGCTGAGGCCTTCGTCGCGCCAGAACGGGCGGTCGTAGACCACGTGGACCTTCCAGGCCGAGCCCATGGGCACGCGTTGCATCATCTGCAGGCGCACCTGGGTGGGGCCGTCCAGCGGCTCGTAGCTCAGCCGCGAGGCCATCCAGGGTGACATGGCCACGACGGCACGCTGAGCCCGCACGTTGAAGCCATCGCCCGACACCGTGATGCCGCCGCCATCTTGCTTGACCGAGCGGGCCGCCGCGCGGAACAGGATGCGGCCACCCAGCTCGCGCGCCATGCCCAGAGCGATGGACTGCGAGCCGCCGACGATCCGGTCCTGTTGTGCGCCGCCTTGGGTGCTGAGCAGGCTCGTCAGGCCGCCACCCGAGTGAACGTAGTGCAGCATGTACAGGAAGGAGATGTCGCGCGGCTCGGTCGACACCAGGGACAGCACGCACAGGCGCAGCAGGTTTTTGGCATCGGCGGTGAACAGGTTGCGGTCCATCCAGGTCTGCATGCTTTGCGAATCCCATTCGGCCGCCTTGAGCGCGGTCCAGGGCGCATCCAGCGGCACCTGCTTGGCCATGGCGTCGATCTTGAGCATGGTGATCGCCGTCTCGCTGGTGGCCAGCAAGTTGGACCAGGGCAGCACGCCCGTGTAGGTGCTGCGCTTGCCATTGGCGTAGTTGATCAGCTTGCCCGTGTCGTAGACCGGGTAGGTTTTCAGGCCCAGTTGCTGGACCAGCGCATACATGCGGTCTTGAGTGGGCCCAATGAAGGCGGCGCCGCCCTCGACCACGTAATTGCCAAATGGGGCTGGCAGGTTCTGATTCCAGCAGCGACCTCCCACGCGATCACGCGCTTCCAGCAACAGCACCTGCCGCCCCGCGGCCACCAAGGCCCGGGCACAGGCCAGGCCGGAGTAGCCGGCACCGATGATGACGACATCGGTGTTGTAGTCGCCAAGGGCGCTGGGGCCGGTGACCGCCTGCGCTTGCCCGCCCGACATCAAGGTGGAGGCGGCTGACGCCGTGAGGGTGGCGAGCACATGGCGGCGGTGGACGGTGGGTTGGGTCATGGGGGCCTCACAACCTTGAAACAAGGCGTTATAAAAAAACAGTGTTTCCAGACTATTCGTGAAGAGAATCACAAGTCATCCATGAAAACCCTGGGCGGCCCCTGGCGCCCCGCGAGCAAGGGGATGGGCGATGACCAGATGATTTGCGTGATGGAGTGGACAGCGACCCCGCGGAAGGTGAGCACGCCAGCGACCTTGGGCCATGATGGGTCACAGGCCCACCATCACCAACCATGGCGCACAGCTCCCGCTCATCCCGATCGCAGAAGAAAATCAATTGGTTCACCGCCTTGGTGAACGTGGTGCGCGGGCTTTTTGTGGCGCAAGTGCAGTTGGAGCGTCGGCAAGGCAAGTTGCACGTGGTGCTGCAAAAATCGAAAGGCGGCAAGGCCGCCGCGCAGCGCGCTCAGGGGTCTCATGCCAAATCCGGCGTGGCCAAACCACTGCCAGCGATGGGCGTGGACGCAGCGCAACTCGAGCGCATGCAGGAAGCCCTGACGCAGGTGTTGGACCAGCATGCGGGCGCGCGCAAAGTCCTCAGGCACCTGGGCTACCTTGAACATGTGCTGGGCCGCAAAGGTGCGCGTTGTTTTCTGGAGCTGCCGGTGGATGCGCTCAAACCAGCCTTGCTGCAACTTCGGTCCGTGATGGGCCAGCAGCCCAGCCAGGGATTGACCGAAGTGCACGCCTGCCTGGTGGTCACGGTGGTTGACCGGGACATGCCCGACGACAGCTCGGATTCCGGCCGGTTGTCCGTGTTCAACGTGGACGACAAGATTCAAGTGCGCGAGGTCAGCCATGCCGACTTCGTGAATGCCGACCGGGCATGGGCCCAGTCGGAAGAAACTGCCAGCTGAGTTGGCTGTGGATCTGGCCGCCCCTCACTGGGCCAGCCAACAACAAAAAACCCGACCTGCTTTAAAGCAGCGTCGGGTTCATGTTTTGGTGGGCGGTGCAGGGTTCGAACCTGCGACCCCTGCCGTGTGAAGGCAGTGCTCTACCACTGAGCTAACCGCCCGAAATTGGTCATTTCGGCTCCGCCTGGGTGCTTGGCGAAGACCAATACTATAGCACGGCTTCGAGCGTTTTCCAAATTGTCTTGCCACCGCTGGCTTTGTCGATGTCGGCCAGCGACTTGTCGAAGGCCTCGGCTTCGGCGGCGCTGGGCTCGATCACGCGCAGCACGAACTGGCTCAGATCCACTGCAGCGGCATCCAGGGCGGCCTGGCTGCCCTCCTCCTCGCCACCAGCGTCGATCAACAACGCATCCTGGCCGCGTGTCATGTTGATGTAGACGGTGGCCAGCAACTCGGCGTCCATCAAGGCGCCGTGCAGGGTCCGGTGGGTGTTGTCGACTTCCAGTCGTTTGCACAAGGCGTCCAGCGAATTGGACTTGCCCGGGAACATCTCGCGCGCCATCACCAGGGTGTCGAGCACGCCTTCGATGTGGTCGGCCATCACGCCCTTGTTCACGCGGCGCAGTTCGGCGTTCAGGAAGCCGATGTCGAAGCTGGCGTTGTGGATGATCAGCTCGGAGCCGGCAACATAGTCCAGGAACTCGTCGACCACGGCCGCGAACAAGGGCTTGTCGGCCAGGAACTCATCGGTCAAGCCGTGGATGCGGACGGCGTCTTCGTGGTTGGGGCGCTGAGGGTTCAGGTAGAAGTGCAGGTGTCGGCCAGTGAGGCGGCGGTTCACCATTTCCACACAACCGATTTCGATGATGCGATCGCCCGATTCGGGGCTCAGGCCAGTGGTTTCGGTGTCGAGGAAGATCTGGCGGGACATGGGGCGCAACTCAAGGAGTTTGGGGGCGGAGGCTGAACACTGTATCAGCCAACCGTCCCTGCGCGCCCATCTCAGATCAGACAGCTTGGTAGCAGGTGAACCCGTTCAATTGAAGCTCGGGAGCCACCGAGGTGCCAGCGTTGTTCAACAAGTCGGTCACCGAGGTAAGGTCGCCCGTGCCGGGGGCACAAGCCAAGGTACCGTTGCTGTTCAAGGCTGGGGCCTTGGCGCGCTCCAGGGTATTCACACCCACGAAGGGCTGCCATTTGAAGTCACTCAGGGTCAAGTCTGTTCCCAAGTTGAAGTAATCGGTCTGCAAGGCGCTGGACAGCAAGAAGCCTTTGCCAACAAACGAGTAGCCGCCACCCAGCTCATACATGCCGGAGCGGTGACCGCCCACCAAGCGCAGGCGCAACTTGTCGAAAGCGATGCTTTGCATGCTGAACGGGAAGGTGGTTTCCAGCCGCGCGCCTTCAACCCTGCGGCGGGTATCGGTGCGCAAGGAGCGTACGCCCAGCACCAGCTCGGGGCCGGCGCCAAAGGCCCAGTTGATGCCGGCAAAGGCCTCGGTGGTGTCGCGCTTGCCGCCACCGGAGGTGGTGGCGCCGGACAAAGTCGGCAGGGCGCACGACGTGCCGGAATTTCCACAAATGAGCGCCCCGGCATGGGCCGACAGAGGCGGCAAACCAGCTGATAGCCCGCTGAGCACCAGCATCGAAAGGCGCAAAACGCCAGAACACTTTTTCATGAAACTCTCCTGACAGTTGAAAAATCAACCCGCCTGGAGAACTCTGTCGATCGATCTCAGTGCCACCGCTTGGATGGTGAGTGACGGCGACTCCCCTCCTCCAGAGCTGGGAAACGTGCTTCCGTCACATATTAGTAAGCCAGCCCAGCCATGAATTTGCGCTAGATCATTGGTCACGCTGATGGCTGGTGATTCGCCCATGCGGCATGTGCCAAAAACATGGGTGCTGCTGAAATCGTCATAGCTGCCCAATTCCTGGCGCAGTTCACCGCAGCCGGCGGCCTTGAGAACGGCGCGGCAGGTCTGCGCCATGAAACGCAAGCGCAGGCAGGCCATCTCGTCGACCTGGGATTGGATGCGAGCCAGGGGCATGCCATGCGCATCGCGTTGCGTCGGGTGCAGGTCGATGAAGGAGCCGGGGTTGGGCAGACTTTCGCCAATCGCGCCCACGGCCAGGCCCCGCCCCACCGTCTCACGCAGGCGACGTTTGTGCTCCACACCCCACCCTTCGAGCATGCGCGTGGCGTAGGAGACCGGGCCTTGCAGGCCGGTGTCCAGCGTGGCTGAATAAAAACGTGCCCCGCCAACGACGCCAGGTATCGCATCAGGGCGATTGAAGTCCCAGCAGATGGCATCCGCCGGCAGACCCGCAAAACTGGACTGGGGCTGCGGATGCAACGCCAGCGATGTCCAGTGCAAAGTTTCCAGAAAATGCCGGCCGACTTGCCCATGGTCGTTGCCGATGCCCTGCGGCGCCATGCGCGACCGGTTGGCAAGCAGCAGCCGCGGCGTTTCAATGGCGCCCGCAGCCAGCACCACCAGGCCAGCACGTTCCGTGTGTTGGCGGCCCTGGGCATCCACATAGCGCACGGCCGTCACCACACGTTGCCGGGCATGTTGCAGCTCCAGCACCGTGCAGCGGGCCCGCACCTCGCAGCGCCCAGATTGCAAGGCATGGCGGATGAAGGTCTGATCGACAGAACCTTTGTCACGACGCGGGCAACCGCGTGAGCAACCGCCGCAGTAATTGCAAGGCGGTCGCCCATCGTAGGCCTCCGAGAGCGCCGCGCGGGCGTTGGGCATCCAGCGTTGCCCCAGGCTGTGCGCGGCCGAGGCCAAAGTGCGCGAAGCATGGCACAGCGGATGCGCAGGCAAAGGATAAGGCTCGCTGCGCCAACGGTCACCCGCGTCTGTCGGGCCGGCCACACCGATGAGCCGTTCGGCCTCCGCGTAATAGGGTTCCAGTTCAGCGTAGTCGAAAGGCCAGTCGGCGCCCACACCATGCTGGCTGCGCAGTTTCATGGCATGTGGGTTAAGCCGGTGAGCCTCTCCCACGTAATGCAAAGTGCTGCCCCCCACGCCGCGCACATGGCTGTAACCACCACGGATGGCCCGGTGCTCGGTCTGCACCAGGCGGCCGGTTTCGTGGTGCCAACTGCGCAGATCGTCCCATTGCGGATCCAGCTTCTGCATGGTGCCGTAAGCATGGCGCCCGGAGCTGCCAGGCTTGCTGGGAAAATAGCGCGCCTCCCAATCAGGCTTGGTCAATCCGTAGTCCTTGTCCGGATCAAACCAGGGGCCCGCCTCCAGCACCAGCACGCGGGCACCCTTCTGCGTCAGGCGCCAGGCTGCAGCCGCCCCGCCTGCCCCGGCCCCCACCACGATGGCATCAAAGTTGGCGGCCATGCCCGCTAGTCCAGCGCAAAGCCCATGGGCTGCGGAGGCCGGTCAAACGGAAAGCCATTCAGCGCGGCAGCTTGGGTGTAGTAGTGCGTGAAGGCCTGCTCACGGATCAAATGGAAAAACCGGCGCTGCGGCGACTCCCAGGGTGCTTGCGACATCCAGCGCACCAGGACCTCACGCTCACTGTGATCCAACGATGCAAAGCCCTCGCCATACCGATCAAGCCATTGGCACACCCGCTCAACCAATATCTGTCCTTCGAGCGTGCTCCCAGCCTCGCTCCAGACCTGCTGTGCCACGCCCAAGGCCGAAGCGGCGGGGCTGACATCATCGGCGGGAATCAGGTGATCGATGAAGGGTGACAAGGCCACAGGCATGGTCGACTGCTCCGGGCGACGACCTACCCTCGTGCGCTGGGCGGTCCGGGTCGTGCCCACGGCATCAGCACGGGCCAACCAACCCAACATGCCGCCGGCCAACAGGGCACCCAGCAGCCAACGGCGCCGCAGTTGCGGCAGCACAGGCCAGGCGCTCTGCGGCCGGCGGGGCATGGTCAGTGGTTCTCGCGCGCGTGGTTGATCGTGTACTTGGGGATGTCCACGACCAGGTCCTTGCTCGCCACGATGGCCTGGCAGCTCAGGCGCGAGTTGGGCTCCAGGCCCCAGGCGCGGTCGAGCAGGTCCTCCTCGGTCTCGTCCATCTCGTTCAGGCTGTTGAAGCCCTCGCGCACGATGACGTGGCAGGTGGTGCAGGCTGCGCTCATGTCGCAGGCGTGTTCGATGGCGATGTTGTTCTCGAGCAGGGCCTCGCACACCGAGGTGCCGGGCGCTGCAGTGATGCTGGCGCCTTGGGGGCACAACTCGGCATGGGGCAGGATCTTGATGATGGGCATGGCGGCGTCAGGTCAAACTTGGTCGATGGTGCGGCCGGCCAAGGCCTGGCGGATGCCGCGATTCATGCGTTGGGCAGCGAAGGCTTCGGTGCCTTGGGCCAGGGCCTTGGTGGCGGCCTCCAGGGCCTCCAGATCACCCCAGTCGCAACGCTGGCCGACCTTGCCCATGAGGGCATCGATCTCGGCGCGTTGCTCGGCGTTGAGCAGGTCGCCATCGGCCGCCAAGGCGGTGCGGGTGGCTTCGAGCATGCGCTCGGCCTCGACGCGCGCTTCGCGCAGCGAGCGGTCCTTCATGTCGGCCTCGGCCGTGGTGAAACCTTCACGCAGCATGCTGGCCACCTGGTCGTCGCTCAAGCCATAGCTGGGCTTGACGACCACCGAGGCCTCGACGCCTGAATGCTGCTCACGCGCGGTGACGCTGAGCAAACCATCGGCATCCACCTGGAAGGTCACGCGGATGCGCGCAGCGCCAGCGGCCATGGGTGGGATGCCCCGCAGCTCAAAGCGCGCCAGAGAGCGGCAATGCTCGACCTGCTCGCGCTCGCCTTGCAGCACGTGCACGGCCAGGGCTGTTTGCCCGTCTTTGAAGGTGGTGAAGTCTTGTGCCAGGGCGCAAGGGATGGGCGTGTTGCGCGGAATGATGCGCTCGACCAGACCACCCATGGTTTCCAGGCCCAGCGACAGGGGCAGCACATCCAGCAAGAGGTGGTCGCCCTTGTCGTTGTTGCCGGCCAGTTGATTGGCCTGGATGCCGGCGCCCAGGGCCACCACTTCGTCAGGGTTCAGGTCGGTCAGAGGGGGTTGGCCAAAAAATGCGCCCACCGCATCGCGCACCGCGGGCATGCGCGTGGAACCGCCCACCATGACCACGCCCTTGACTACATCAGGCTTGACCTTGGCATCGCGCAGCACACGTTTGACTGCGACCAAGGTGCGGTCAATCAATGGCTTGGACAGCTCTTGCAGGCGCTCACGGGTGATGCTGACCGACAGCATGCCGCCCGACAACTTGCACGACAGGTGCGCATGGCCATCGGTGGACAGCTTCTCCTTGACCGCGCGCGCAGCCACCAGCACGGCGCGCTTGTCTTGCGGCGTGATGGCCTCCATTTTTGCGTCCATCAGGGCGGCTTCGGCCAAGGCATGGTCGATGTCGTCGCCGCCCAGGGCCGAATCGCCGCCAGTGGCCACGACCTCGAACACGCCGCGGCTGAGTTGCAGCAGCGAGATGTCAAAGGTGCCGCCGCCCAGGTCGTAGATGGCGTAGAGGCCTTCAGAGCGATTGTCCAGGCCATAGGCGATGGCGGCCGCCGTGGGCTCGTTCAACAGGCGCAACACGTTCAAGCCGGCCATCTGCGCCGCGTCCTTGGTGGCCTGGCGTTGGGCGTCGTCGAAGTAGGCGGGCACCGTGATGACGGCACCGAACAGGTCATCGTTGAAGGTGTCTTCAGCGCGCTGGCGCAAGGTGGCCAGGATCTCGGCCGACACCTCGACGGGCGACTTGACGCCCGCCACGGTGACCACGCCCACCATGCCGGGCTGGTCTTCAAACTGGTACGGCAGGCTCTTGGCATCGGCCAGGTCGGCCAACTGGCGGCCCATGAACCGCTTGACCGACACGATGGTGTTTTGTGGATCTTCAGCCTGCTGGGCCAGGGCATCGAAGCCGATCGCGCGGCGCGTCTTGCCTTGCGTGTCGAGCAGGTAGCGCACGGCCGAAGGCAGGATGACGCGGCCTTGCTCATCGGGCAGGCATTCGGCCACCCCACTGCGCACGGAGGCCACCAGCGAATGGGTCGTGCCCAAATCAATGCCCACAGCGATGCGCCGCTGGTGAGGGTCGGGCGACTGCCCAGGTTCGGAGATTTGCAACAAGGCCATGGGTGCGCGGCTCAGAGGCCGTCTTCGTATCGTTCTAATCGCAGGTTGATCTCATCGCTCAGGCGATCGATGAACATCAGGGCACGCACTTCCAGCGCGGCTTGCGTGGGGTTGGACTGGGCATCCAGCAATTGGGTGATCCTGCCCAGACGCGCTTGACGTTGGCCGCTGACCTGGGCCTCCAGCGCCTGCACGTCCTCGGCCGAACCCGCCTCTTCCAGGGCTTCACGCCATTCCATCTGCTGGATCAGGAAGTCGGATGGCATCGCGGTGTTGCTTTCGCTTTGCACCGGCACGCCGGCCAACTCGCACAGGTAGGCCGCGCGTTTGAGCGGGTCTTTCAGGCGCTGGTAGGCCTCGTTGACGCGCACCGCCCACTGCATGGCCACGCGCTGTGCGGCGCCACCCTCGGCCGCGAAGCGATCAGGGTGGACCTTGGCCTGCAGGGCCTTCCACTGCGCGTCGAGCAGGGCACGGTCCAGGGCGAAGGCATGGGGCAAACCCAACAAGGTGAAATCGTCGGCGTCCAGGTTCATCGCGATGAGCTCAATTCACAAAGCAAAACCCCACCACAGGGTGGGGTTGCGGCCAAGGCGAAGGACATGTCAGACGCGGAAGGACTCGCCGCAACCGCAACGGTCCCGCTCTTTCGGGTTGTTGAACTTGAAACCTTCGTTCAGGCCTTCGCGGGCGAAGTCCAGCTCGGTGCCATCAATGTAAGGCAGGCTTTTGGGATCGACCAGGATCTTGACGCCCTGGTTCTCGAAGACGATGTCTTCCGGGGCGACCTCATCGGCGAACTCGATCTTGTAGGCCAGGCCCGAACAGCCCGTGGTCTTGACGCCCAGGCGCACACCCACGCCCTTGCCGCGGCGGCCCAGGTAGCGGTTGATGTGGCGCGCGGCCGCTTCGGTCAGCGAGACCGACATGCCTTGAGCACCCGCCTGCGCATCGGAGGCCAGCTCGGGCAAGGGCCCATTTCCGGGGCCGCTGGTGCACGACCCGGAGGCGGTGCTGGCGGTGGCTTGATCAGGCTGCATTTTTGGCCTTGTAGTCGTTCACGGCGGCTTTGATCGCATCTTCGGCCAAGATGGAACAGTGGATCTTGACCGGAGGCAAAGCCAGCTCTTCAGCGATTTGCGTGTTCTTGATGGTGAGCGCTTCGTCCAACGTCTTGCCGCGCACCCATTCGGTGACCAGAGAACTGGACGCGATGGCCGAACCGCAGCCATAGGTCTTGAAGCGCGCGTCTTCGATCACGCCGGTTTGCGGGTTGACCTTGATCTGCAGCTTCATCACGTCGCCGCAAGCGGGGGCGCCGACCATGCCGGTGCCCACGGATTCGTCGCCCTTGTCGAAGGCGCCCACGTTGCGGGGATTTTCGTAGTGGTCAATGACCTTGTCGCTGTATGCCATGGTAGTACTCCAAGAACGGTGTGAGCGTAGCGCGTTGACGCGAAGTCAGTGCGCCGCCCACTGAATAGTGCTGATGTCGATGCCGTCTTTGAACATGTCCCACAGGGGAGACAGTTCGCGCAGCTTGGCCACGCGTTCCTTCAAGGTCGACACGGCGTAATCGATTTCTTCTTCGGTGGTAAAGCGGCCGATGGTCATGCGCAACGAGCTGTGCGCCAGCTCGTCGCTGCGGCCCAGGGCGCGCAGCACATAGCTGGGCTCCAGGCTGGCCGAGGTGCAGGCCGAGCCCGACGACACGGCGATGCCCTTGATGCCCATGATCAGCGACTCACCCTCAACGTAGTTGAAGGAGATGTTCAGGTTGTGCGGCACGCGGTGTTCAACATCGCCGTTGATGAAGATCTGCTCGATGTCTTGCAGGCCCTTGAGCAAACGCTGCTGCAAGGCCTGGATGCGCGGACCCTCGGTGTGCATTTCTTCTTTGGCGATGCGGAAGGCTTCGCCCATGCCCACGATCTGGTGCGTGGGCAAGGTGCCCGAACGCATACCGCGCTCGTGGCCGCCACCGTGCATTTGCGCTTCCAGGCGCACGCGCGGCTTGCGGCGCACATACAGCGCACCAATGCCCTTGGGGCCGTAGGTCTTGTGCGAGGCCAGGCTCAACAGATCAACCGGCAACTTGGCCATGTCGATGTCGACCTTGCCCGTGGCTTGCGCGGCATCCACGTGGAAGATCACGCCTTTTTCGCGGCACAGGTTGCCCAGTGCGGTGATGTCCTGGATGACGCCGATCTCGTTGTTCACGAACATGACCGAAGCCAGGATGGTGTCGGGACGGATCGCGGCCTTGAACTTCTCGAAATCGAGCAGGCCGTTTTCTTCGACATCGAGGTAAGTGGCCTCGAAGCCTTGGCGCTCCAGCTCGCGGAAGGTATCGAGCACGGCCTTGTGCTCGGTCTTGACCGTGATGATGTGCTTGCCGCGGCTTTGGTAGAAGTGCGCTGCGCCCTTGATGGCCAGGTTGTTGGACTCGGTGGCGCCCGAGGTCCACACGATCTCGCGCGGGTCGGCGCCGATCAGGTCAGCGACCTGCTTGCGGGCGTTTTCAACCGCTTCTTCCGCATCCCAGCCATAGGCATGGGTGCGTGAGGCGGGGTTGCCGAAGCGCTCGCGCAGCCAAGGGATCATGGCGTCCACGACGCGCGGGTCCACCGGGGTGGTGGCGCCGTAGTCCATGTAGATCGGGAAGTGCGGGGTCATGTCCATAGTGGGGACTCTTGGGAACTCAACTGTGCCGCCCACGGATCTGCAATCGCAGACCGGGGCCGCAGGTACATCAAAAAAAGCCTGCGATTATCGCCCGGCGACTTATTTCGCGAGCGTTGACCCCAGGGCGAACACCGAATTGGGGGCCGTGATCTTGATCGGCTTGACCACGGGTTGCGTCGAGATGGCGCGCTTGATGGGCTGCGCTTCAATCGACACGCCCTTGGCCAGCTGGTCTTCGACCAACTTGCGCAGGCTGATGGAATCGAGGTACTCGATCATCTTGTTGTTCAGGCTGGTCCACAGATCGTGGGTCATGCAACGGCCGCCATCGTCGGCGCCCATGCAGTTTTCCTTGCCGCCGCAACCAGTGGCGTCAATCGGCTCATCGACGGCCACGATGATGTCGGCCACGGTGATGTCTTCGGCCTTGCGGCCCAACGAATAACCGCCGCCCGGGCCACGGGTGCTTTCGACCAGCTCGTGGCGGCGCAGCTTGCCAAACAGTTGCTCAAGGTAGGACAGGGAAATCTGCTGCCGCTGGCTGATCGCAGCCAGTGCAACGGGGCCCGTGTGCTCGCGCAGGGCCAGATCGATCATGGCGGTGACGGCAAAACGCCCTTTGGTGGTCAAACGCATGGCTCTTCTCCTTGTGGTCAGAATCTCGACGCCTCAGTCCTGGGCAGGGTAAACCAGAAATGAAACCAACCGGGGATAACCGGTCGGCTCGGGGCGTGGTCAATCCCGAGTGAATGAGTCAATTATAGAGAAACCCACTAATTTAGTCAACCAATGGCGAGGGAAATCCCTTGGTTTTCGCCAATGAGCCCGATCGCTTTTAGCTATGCACGGGCCGCCATGGCGCGGAGCCTTTGGTGCAAATGGTCAACCAAGCCTTCACAAGCAGCTTCGATCAAATCCAGCACCGCCTCGAAGCCTTCCGGACCGCCGTAATACGGGTCGCCCACCACTTCACTGCCCAGCAAAGGTGAACGCGCCGGGATGAATTCGGTCAGGCGCCGCAGCTTGCTTTGGGCTTCCACACCTGGACAATTTTTTTGCAATGCCGCCAGGTTGTCCCAGTCCATGGCCAGGATCAAGTCGAACTGATGGAAATCACTTTGCTGCACCTTGCGTGCCCGCAGGTGGTTGAGCTTGTAACCCCGCCGCAGGGCATGGGCCTGGCTGCGGTCATCGGGCGGGCTGCCCGCGTGCGAGCCCAGCGTGCCTGCGGAATCGACTTCAACCAAAGCACCCAGGCCGGTCTGCGCGAGCTTTTGGCGCAGCACCGCCTCGGCGGTGGGCGAACGACAAATATTGCCCATGCAGACCATCAGAACACGCAGCTTGGGGCCGCTGGGCGAGGCAGTCAAAGAAGCATTCTCAAGGGACACAGTGGGCGAAAAATGCAGTCAACGGATTGGGATTGTCGCGCTCTTTGATGGCCCTTGCACCAGCCAGGACGCTCAATGTGCGCGCAAAACGGCCGATATGGACGCAGGGGCCGTGGGGCCCCGATTGGCCAGGCCCGATGTATCCCACACAGCCCGTCTTGTTTGACGCACCACCAGGATCCGCATTCGCGCGACTGATCATGGGCCCGCTCGGGCCAGTGCAGGACGGTGTGCGGCGCATTGTGCTGACCCTGCCCAGTTACGCGTTCATCACCATGCTGCTGGTGGCCTGCACCGGCATGGGCTATGTGGCGCCTTGGCAATCCAAGCTGGTGATTGGCTACAACGCGGTGGGCATCGCTGTGTTTTACACACTGGTGCGCAGCGGCATGAGCGCCAGGCTGGCCCAGGATCCGTCGCTGGCCTTTCAGCGTGTGCTGTTCAACGCGAGCATGGTGACGCTGGCCTATGCGCTGATCCCCATGGCGCGGGGCTTGGCCCTGCAGTGGCTGTGCCTGACCATCCTGTTCGACATGCGGCGCCTGAGCAAAGCGCAGATCCGGCTGGCGGCGGCCAGCGCTTATGCCATGCTGGTGGCCACCGTGCTGCTCATTCTGGAGTTCGCGCCGTCGTCCATCGACATGGGCACCGAGTTCGTCAACGTGGCCATGGCCAGCCTCACGCTGTGCGTGCTGTTGGCGGTCACGCAGATCGGGCAAGGGGTCAACCAGCACCGCAAACAACAACAGCTGGAATTGGAGCGCACGGTGACGCAACTGAATGCCTTGTCGATCCGCGATGGGTTGACCAAATTATTCAACCGACGCCATTTCCAGACCTTGCTGGACGAGGAGGTGCGGCGCAGCCACCGCTGCCACCGCCCATTCTGCGTGGCGATCCTGGACATCGATTTTTTCAAACGTGTGAACGACCAGCATGGCCACGCCATTGGTGATGTGGTGCTCCGCGAGGTCTCACGCCTGGCTCAGGGCGCCGTGGGGCCGACGCATGCACTGGCCCGTTGGGGTGGCGAGGAGTTCCTGCTGCTGATGCCCGAAACGCCCCTGCCGGCGGCCATGGAAACGCTGGAAGCCGTGCGCCGTGCCGTTGGTGAACACGACTGGGGCCAGCACGCCGAGGGCTTGAGCGTGACGCTGTCGGGCGGGGCCTGCCTGCATGCGGGAGATTTGAACGTGACCCATACCCTGGAGCGGGCCGACCGGGCCCTGTACCAAGCCAAACGGGGTGGCCGTGATCAGGTCATGGCGGCCAGCGCATGATGGCCCGGTGGTTGTCTGATCTGGTGGTGGGCCAAGACCCCCGCATGAAGGCCCGGTTGGGCCTGTGTCTGGTGTCGGTGGTGATTTATGTGTGCTGGCTCGCCGTTTTGCTGGCCTACGCCGTGCCGAGGCAGTTGATTTCCCCCGCAGTCGCGCACTTCTTCTTGGGCTACATCACCCTGGCGCTGTGCGTGTTCTACCCACTGGTGCGCAGTGGCATCACGCGCACCTGGGCAGACCCGGGCCTGGTGGCCCCTCAGATCTTGTGGGCCAGCGGCGCGATGATCATTGGCTACGCAGTGGCGCCGATGGTGCGCTCCGCCGCTTTCCAGACGCTGTGCCTGATCCAGGTGTTCGGCTTCTTGAGCTTGCGCCCCAAGGTGGCCGCCTGGACCGGCGGGCTGACCACCGCCATGCTGGTCAGCGCGTGGGTCGCCATGGCCATGATGAGATTGCCCGATGTGGATCTGCGTGCCGAGGCCTTGAAGATTTCGGCGTCCTGCTTCGTGCTGGTGATGATGACGTTTCAATCGCGCAGCTTCGGGTTGATGCGTGAGCGCGCCTTCAATGAAAAGAAATCATTGGCCGCCGCGGCCGAGGCACTGCGCCGCATCACCCTCCACGATGGCCTGACCGGCCTGCACAACCGGGCCCACATGCAAGAACGCCTGGAGGCGGAAGCGCAGCGTGCGCTGCTGAATGGGCACCACTTTTCAGTGGCCCTGATCGACCTGGATCACTTCAAGATCATCAACGACACGCATGGCCACGCGGTGGGCGACGAGGTGCTGGTGAACTTCGCGCTCCAAGGCAGTGCCGTGCTGCGCGAAACCGATGCCATTGGCCGTTGGGGTGGCGAGGAGTTCCTGGTGCTGATGCCGGAAACCGAAGCGGCCAACCAGGCCCAGATCGCCATGGCGCGCTTGCGGGAAACACTGCGCTCGACCCGGATGAGCCAAGGCGCCGTGGACCTGCGCGTGCGCTTTTCATGTGGCGTGGCCACCTGGAGCCACCAGGACACGATCGCGCAGGTGCTGGAACGGGCCGACCAGGCCTTGTACCGCGCCAAAGCCCAAGGGCGTGACCGCACCGAGCTGGCGCCGCCGCT
Organism: Aquabacterium sp. CECT 9606; assembly: GCF_918741295.1. Lineage (GTDB taxonomy): Bacteria > Pseudomonadota > Gammaproteobacteria > Burkholderiales > Burkholderiaceae_C > Aquabacterium. The sequence continues at coordinate 799,810 of NZ_CAKKNB010000001.1, read as the reverse complement.
GACGCCCGGAACTACCCTTGCTGCCCGGCCTGAATCGGCACAATGTGATCGCTGACCACCGCGCCAAAGGCTTGTTCCTTGAGCAAGCCCAACTGGTCTCTCAAACGAGCCGCCTTCTCGAACTCCAGGTTGCGCGCGTGCTCCAGCATCTGCTTTTCCAGCTGCTTGATGCGCTTGCCCAGGTCTTTCTCGTTCAAGGCGGGCGCATCGGCCATGGATGCCGTCAATGCTTCAGCGGCACGCAGATCATCCTTGGCCGCGTTGGACATCACCCCATCGATCATGTCCTTGACCCGCTTGTTGATGGTCTTGGGCGTGATGCCGTACAGCTCGTTGTGCGCGATCTGTTTGTTGCGCCGCCGCTCGGTCTCGCCCATGGCCTTGCGCATGGACTCGGTGATCTTGTCAGCGTACAAGATGGCATGGCCATTCTGGTTGCGAGCCGCCCGGCCAATGGTCTGGATCAAGCTGCGTTCCGAACGCAAAAAACCTTCCTTGTCGGCATCGAGGATGGCGACCAGTGACACTTCGGGGATGTCCAACCCTTCGCGCAGCAGGTTGATGCCCACCAGCACGTCGAAGGTGCCCAGGCGCAGGTCGCGCAATATTTCCACGCGCTCGACCGTGTCGATGTCGGAGTGCAGGTATCGCACCTTCACGCCATTGTCAGCGAGGTAGTCGGTGAGCTGCTCGGACATGCGCTTGGTGAGCGTGGTGATCAACACGCGTTCGTTCTTCTCGACCCGGATGCGGATCTCTTGCAGCACATCATCGACCTGGTGCACGGCGGGGCGCACCTCCACCACCGGATCAATCAGGCCGGTGGGGCGCACCACCTGCTCGACCACCTGCCCGGTGTGCTGCTTCTCATAATCGGCCGGGGTGGCCGAGACGAACACCACCTGACGCATCTTGCGTTCGAACTCCTCAAACTTCAGGGGGCGGTTGTCCAAGGCCGAAGGCAGCCGGAAGCCGTATTCCACCAGCGTGGTCTTGCGCGAGCGGTCGCCGTTGTACATGGCACCCAGCTGGCCGATCATCACGTGACTCTCGTCCAGGAACATCAGCGAATCGGCTGGCATGTAGTCCACCAGGGTCGATGGCGGATCACCGGGATTGGCGCCGGACAAATGGCGCGTGTAGTTCTCGATGCCCTTGCAGTGGCCGATCTCCTGCAGCATTTCCAGATCGAAGCGTGTGCGCTGTTCGACTCGTTGGGCCTCGACCAGCTTGCCGCTGCCAACCAGCTCTTTCACGCGCTCGTTCAACTCGTGCTTGATGCCTTCGATGGCGCTCAAGACCTGGGCGCGCGGCGTCACATAGTGGCTGGAGGGGTAGACCACGAAGCGCGGGATCTTCTGCCGAATGCGCCCGGTCAGCGGGTCCAGCAAGGACAGCGATTCGACCTCGTCGTCGAACAACTCCAGCCTCAGCGCCAGTTCGCTGTGCTCGGCCGGGAAGATGTCGATGGTGTCGCCCCGCACGCGGAAGGTCCCTCGCGTGAACTCCACGTCATTGCGCTTGTACTGCATGCGGATGAGCTGCGCGATGATGTCGCGCTGCCCCATCTTTTCGCCCGTGCGGACGATGAAACGCATCTGCGTGTAGTCCTCGGGCTTGCCGATGCCGTAGATGGCCGACACAGTGGCCACGATGACCACGTCACGGCGCTCCAGCAGGCTCTTGGTGGCGCTCAAACGCATCTGCTCGATGGCCTCGTTGATGGCGCTGTCCTTCTCAATGAACAGGTCGCGCTGCGGCACATAGGCCTCGGGCTGGTAGTAGTCGTAGTAGCTGACGAAGTACTCCACCGCGTTCTTGGGGAAAAACTCGCGGAACTCGGCGTACAACTGTGCTGCCAGGGTCTTGTTGGGCGCGAACACAATGGCCGGGCGCCCCTGCCGGGCAATCACATTGGCCATGGTGAAGGTTTTGCCCGAGCCGGTCACGCCCAGCAGGGTCTGGTAGGCCAGGCCGTCTTGCACGCCTTCGCACAGCAGGTCGATGGCCGCGGGCTGATCACCCGCTGGCGGATAGGGTTGATAGAGCTGGAACGGCGAGTCGGGAAAACTCACGAATTGGCCGGTTTGCCCAGTGTCGCCCACGTCTTTGGGCGCCTGGGCGGCAAGAGAAATATCAATCAGATCTGACATGGAGGGCGCAGGTCGATAAAATAATGGGTTTGCCCGAGTCGTCGAACGCGTCGAGCCTCGTGGTGTGTACTGGTTTCAGCTTATCCCAACCGATCAAGGACTGCTTGCATGGCCTCGCTATTCGCCACCGTTGAAATGGCTCCCCGGGACCCGATCCTGGGCCTGAACGAACAATTCAACGCCGACCCCAATCCCGCCAAGGTGAACCTGGGCGTGGGCGTGTACACCGACGACCAGGGCAAGCTGCCCCTGCTGAAATGTGTGGCCGCCGCCGAGCAGCAAATGCAGGAAACGCCCAAGGCCCGGGGCTACCTGCCCATCGAAGGCATCGCCGCCTACGACAAGGCCGTGCAAGCATTGGTGTTTGGCGCGGAGCACGCCGCCGTCAAGGCCGGCCGCATTTCGACCGCGCAAGCCATTGGCGGCACGGGCGGGCTGAAGCTGGGCGCCGATTTCCTCAAGCGACTGAACCCTGATGCGCAGGTCTTGATCTCTGATCCCAGCTGGGAAAACCACCGCGCCCTGTTCGAGAGCGCCGGGTTCAAAGTGGGCACCTACCCCTACTACGACGCCGACAAAAAGGGCGTCAACTTCGACGGCCTGCTGTCCACCTTGAAGGCCGCCGAACCCGGCACCATCATCGTGCTGCACGCGTGCTGCCACAACCCGACTGGCTATGACCTCGAAGACAGCCAGTGGGAGCAGATCATCGCCGCTGTCAAGGACCGTGGCCTGGTACCTTTCCTGGACATGGCCTACCAAGGCTTTGGCAACGGCATCGCCGAGGACGGCAAGGTCGTCATCAAGTTCCTGGACGCCGGCCTGAACATCTTTGTGTCGACCAGCTTCTCCAAGAGCTTCTCGCTGTACGGTGAGCGCGTCGGCGCCCTGAGCATCGTCAGCGAATCGGCCGAGGAAGCCGCCCGCGTGCTGAGCCAGCTCAAACGTGTGATCCGCACCAACTACTCCAACCCGCCCACGCACGGCGCGCAAGTGGTGGCCACCGTGCTGACCACGCCTGCTCTGCGCACGATGTGGGAAGAAGAGTTGGCCGCCATGCGCGACCGCATCAAGCTGATGCGCGGCGCGCTGGTCAGTGAGCTGAAGGCCGCTGGCGTGGCCGATGACCTGAGCTTCATCACCCGCCAGAAGGGCATGTTCAGCTACTCGGGCCTGAACGCCACGCAAATGCAGCGCCTGCGTTCGGAGTTCGGTATCTATGGCGTGGACTCGGGCCGCATCTGCGTGGCCGCGCTGAACAACGGCAACATCAAGGCCGTGGCGGCCGCCATCAAGGCCGTGCTGTAAAGCGTTTGATCGCCGCATTGACAAAGAAAGGGGCCTCACGGCCCCTTTTGTTTGCCCGGCTGAAACCGGTGCGGGCCGATCAACCCAATTTGACGATCTTGGCCACCGAAGGCACGCCCGCTGAGTTGAAGACGAACAGCATGTAGTAGCCCGGCGGCGCGGCATTGGAAGAGCTTGGCGCCTGGATCGTCAGCGTGTTGCCCGACACCGTGTAGCCCAGGTCCATGAAGCGCTGGTCGAAATCGAGCGTGTGGGTGACTGAGCCTGTCTTGATGAAGGTCACGCGGCTGACGCCGGTCGAGTTCACCGTGGCCGTGAAGTTGGCGCCCCAGGTGGTGGTCGTGGGTGCAGTCTGGATGACTGGGCGCACCGCCATCGACGTGCCGCTGTACAGGTAAGGCGGTGTGTAGATCTCGGCGTTCAGGTTGGTGGCCGGGCCGGGGGCGCCACCACCGCCCGTCAACACCGTGGCGTCGGGCAGCAGCAGCGAGACCGAGTGGTACAGGCGCATCTTGCTGGCCGTGGCCGCCAAGGTCCAGGCCTTGGTGGCCGGGTTCCAGATCTTGGCCTGGTAGGCCACGCCATTGGCGACGTTGTCCACCATCGAGCCACCATTGACCAGCACCTGCCCGTTGGCCAGCACCGTGGCCGAGCCGTGGTAGCGGTCCTGGCCCACGCCCGTGACCGTGGTGGCCGTGGGCGTGGCGCCGTTGATGTCGATGCTCACGGCCTTGTTGTACTTGCGGAAGGACAGGATCTTGCCGGGCGCGTACATCACGCTGGGCAGGTAGTAATCGCTGACGGCCAATTTGAGGGGAGTGGCAGCCACGGAACCATTGCCGGAGGCGTCCACGTAGTAGGTACCGCCCCAGATGGTGGTCACGAAGACCTTGCCATTGGGGGCTTGGTAGGCGCGAGGGTAGCTCCAGTTGCGGGTGCCGTAGGCATCGTCGCTGGTGGCGCCACTCAAGGTGGTCCAGCCTTCGCCATCGGAATACAGCTCGGGCGTGGGCGCAGGCGTGTTCGGGTCGATGCGGCCGCCCAACACCAGGATCTTGCCGTTGGACAAGGTCACCACGGTGGGGTACCAACGCAGGTAGCTCATGCGCTGCGGCGCGGCGTACATGGCGTTGTAGCGGTAGTCGAAGAAGTTGACGTCGTCGGCGGAGTAGTTGCGCACGTTCTTGACCGTGCGGTCGCCGCCCGTCAACAGCACCGCGCCGCTGGAGGGCACGATGACCTGCGCGCTGCAGAAGATGTCGGTGCCAGTGGTGTTGGGCAACAGCAGGTGCGCATCGGTGCCGGTGCCCTTGCTGGGATCCCAGACGTCGTAATTGAACTGGCCGGTCTGCACGCCCTTGGTGTCCGAGCCATAACTCATGACGCGACCATCGGGGAGCAGCACGACGTGGATGGGGATGATCGGCCAGTTGGCCACCGGGCCGAAGGTGCCTTTGGTGGCAGCATCGGTCGGGATGGTGCCGGTGGTGGGCGTGGTGGTACCAGGCGTGGTGGTGGTGCCGCCGCCTCCGAACAACTTGAACAGGTCGTCGAAGAAACCGGCATGGCTGGTGGCGGGCAACAGGCCCAAAGTGCCTAGCAGCAGTGCTGTGCAGGCGTGCGAAACGCGCGGAAATCGGTGGATCATGGAGTTGCTCCCCTGGGTGTAACCAAATTTATCACGCGGTTTTTCCAGGTCATCCCTCATCAAGGGGGTGCATGCCCCCCGGAATTGCGGGGTGGACGTGCAGTTGTTGCGCTTCTTGGAAAGGCCCACACGGTGCAAAGATGATCAAAGTCGTCTATGCTGCACCGCACAATGCGCCCAAAAGGTGCGTTGTTTCGAGGTAGCGATAAACAGGCCCGAATTGCACAACTGAGGTCGCCCATGCTCTATCAAATTTACGAAACCAACCGCGCCTGGATCAGCCCGTTCTCCGAGTTCGCCAGTGCCGCATCCAAGCTGTACAGCAACCCTTTGTCCCCTTTTGCCCAGATGCCTCAGGCTCAGCGGGTGTCCGCAGGCTTCGATTTGGTGCACCGCCTCACCAAGGAATACGAGAAGCCCGAGTTCGGCATCAACAAGGTGACCGTGTCTGGCACCGATGTGGTGATCCAGGAGCAGGTGGTCGTGGCCAAGCCCTTCTGCCGCTTGCTGCGCTTCAAACGTTTCACCGACAACGCCAAGCTGCTGGGCACCATGCGTGACCAGCCTTCCGTGTTGGTCGTGGCGCCGCTGTCGGGCCACCATTCCACCCTGCTGCGCGACACCGTCAAAACCCTGCTGCAAGACCACAAGGTCTATATCACCGACTGGATCGACGCGCGCATGGTGCCGATCGACGAAGGCGCTTTCCATCTGGACGACTACGTCAACTACGTGCAGGAGTTCATCCGCGCCGTGGGCCCCGAGGTCCACGTGATTTCCGTGTGCCAGCCTACGGTACCGGTGCTGGCCGCCGTTTCGCTGATGGCCAGCCGTGGCGAAACCACCCCTTTGACAATGACCATGATGGGTGGCCCCATCGACGCCCGCAAATCGCCCACGGCCGTCAACAACCTGGCCATGAACAAGAGTTTCGAATGGTTCGAAACCAATGTGATCTACCGCGTGCCGCCCAACTACCCAGGCGCCACCCGCCGCGTGTATCCGGGGTTCTTGCAGCACACCGGTTTCGTGGCCATGAATCCCGATCGCCACCGCGAGTCGCACTACGACTACTTCCTGGACTTGATGCGGGGCGACGACGACAGTGCTGAAGCCCACCGCGTGTTCTACGACGAGTACAACGCCGTGCTGGACATGCCGGCTGAATACTATCTGGACACCATCCGGATCGTGTTCCAGGATTTCGCCTTGGTGAACGGCACCTGGGAGGTCCGCAATCCCAAGGGCGAGCCCGAACTGGTGAAACCTGCCGACATCAAAACCACCGCATTGCTGACCGTGGAAGGCGAACTGGACGACATCTCCGGCGCTGGCCAGACCGAAGCGGCCCACGACCTGTGCTCCGGCATCCCTGCGTCGCGCCAGAAGCACTACACCGTGGAAGGCGCCGGCCACTACGGCATCTTTGCTGGTCGCCGCTGGCGCGAGATGGTCTACCCGGAAATCCGCAGCTTCATCTCGGCCAACAACAAGTCGGCCAAGGTCAAGAAAGCGGCATGACGTAGACTGCGGCGCCATGTTGGACGCCGCCCGGATCAATGCCCTTTTGCCGCAGACGCAGTGCACGCGCTGCGGCTTTCCTGATTGCGCGAGCTACGCGCAAGCCATCGTGGCGGGCGAGGCTGGCATCAACCAGTGCCCGCCCGGTGGCGAAGAAGGCGTGCAACGCCTGGCCCGGGCCACGGGGCTGCCTGCCCAACCCTTGAGCGCAGCGCATGGCACGGAAGGCCCGCGCCACCTGGCCGTGATTGACGAGAACTGGTGCATTGGCTGCACCTTGTGCATCAAGGCTTGCCCGGTCGATTGCATCGTCGGGGCCGCCAAGCAGATGCACACCGTGATCGAAGACCTGTGCACGGGCTGTGAATTGTGCATTCCCGCCTGCCCGGTGGACTGCATCTCATTGGTGCCCGTGAGCGAGGCCCCCATTGCGCCAACCGGCTGGGCCGCCTGGAGCCCCGCCCTGGCCCAGCAAGCCCAAGGTCGCTACGAATTTCACCAATTGCGCGTTGAGAAAGCCCGTCAGGACAACGACGCGAGATTGCAAGCCAAGGCCGAGCGCAAGCTGGCGAATCTGGCCGAAGAATCGCGCCTGACCGACCCGGTCCAGTTGGACGACAAGCGATCGGTGATCGAGGCCGCCCTGGCCCGCGCACGGGCACGCCGCAGCGCCACCCCTTGAAGCGGCACCCGGCGCAAGCACAAAAGCCAGCAACCTGTCTTGCACACGTTCTTTGACAAGTGACTAGTCTGCAGCTTCCTTCTGCATCCAATCGTCATCTGGGAGATCCGCATGTCAGGCCTGTTCGATCCCATCACCATCGGCCACCTCGAGTTGGCGCACCGCATCGTCATGGCACCGCTGACCCGCAATCGCGCGGGCCCACGGCAAACCCCGACCGACCTGATGGTCACCTACTACGCGCAGCGTGCCAACCCGGACACGGGCGCCGCCCTGATCATCACCGAGGCCACGCAGATCAGCCCGCAAGGCCAGGGCTACCTGGACACGCCGGGCATTTACAGCGCCGAGCAAGTGGCCGGCTGGAAGAAGGTGACCGACGCCGTGCACGTTCACGGCGGCAAGATCGTGGTGCAGCTGTGGCACGTGGGGCGCATCTCGCACACCTCCTTGCAACCCGATGGCGCAGCGCCCGTGGCCCCATCCGCCATCCAGGCCGACACCAAGACTTTCACCGCCAAAGGCTTCGAGCCCGTGTCGGCCCCGCGTGCCTTGGCGCTGGACGAATTGCCTGGCATCGTCGAGCAATACCGCGTGGCGGCGCGCCATGCCATCGAGGCAGGCTTTGATGGTGTGGAGATTCATGCCGCCAACGGCTACCTCCTGGATCAGTTTTTGCGCGACAAGACCAACCACCGCACCGATGACTACGGCGGCTCGATCGAGAACCGCACACGACTGCTGACCGAGGTGCTGCAGGCCGTGGTGGACGAGGTGGGCGCGGAACGCACGGCCATCCGCATTTCGCCGGTCACCCCCGCCAACGACATCAGCGACAGCAACCCGCAAGCACTGTTCAACCACGTGGCCGAGCAGCTGGGCCAATTCAAACTTCTTTACGTGCACGTGATTGAAGGCGCCACCGGTGGTCCGCGGGACAACATTCCGCTGGACTATGCGGCACTGCGGCAGCGCGCCAACGCACCATGGATGGTCAACAACGGCTATGACCTGGCGTTGGCCAAATCGGTGCTGAGCCTGCATGGTGCCGATTTGATCGCTTTTGGGCGGCCTTTCATCAGCAACCCGGACCTGAAGCTTCGGCTGCACGACGGTGCGCCCCTGGCCTCGCTGGACAAGGACACGCTGTATGGCGGAGGCGCCAAGGGCTACACGGATTACCCGCCCTTAGATTAACGCTGTCTGGCATTTGCGACGGTTATTGCCGAAAACAGAGCTGGTTTCCCCCTATTCAAGGGTCATCCGCCTGTCATGGTTGGCCCGCAAAATGCATCCTCACGAAATGGGCACCGCTTGCGCCGTGGCCCATGTTGTGGAGATTGAAACATGCGCGCCTTGATGAACCTTGCCATTGAACCTGCCCTGCACCTCTTCGAGGTGTCGGCGTTGGTGATCCTGAGTCCGACCTCGCAACAAGCGGTCATTCGCGTGTTGAAGGTCTTGGCCGACACGCCCATGGGCGCGGTCAAGATCGTGCGTGACCGCTACCCCAGGTCACGTGCCCACCAGGTGATCTCGCGCCACAACCTGCCGGACAACCTGTCCTTCGCTTGACGCATGACAAGGGCCCCAAAGGCCCTTGAAACAAAGCTGTTCGTTCCCAGTTATGCTGGTGTGCCGATGCGGAAATCCCATCGGTATTTCATACCAGGCTGAGGAAAGAATTGCGATGACTGCTCCTTCAAAACAGCGCTGGCTGAGCGCTTTGGCCACCGCCACGATCGTTGTCTCCCTGTCGGGTTGCGGCTACAACGAGTTCCAGACCCTGGATGAGCAAAGCAAATCGGCATGGTCCGAAGTGCTCAACCAGTACCAGCGCCGCGCCGACCTCATCCCCAACATCGTCAGCACCGTCAAGGGCGAGGCCAGCTTCGAGCAGGACACGCTGACCAAGGTGGTTGAAGCGCGCGCCAAGGCCACCAGCATCCAGGCCACCCCCGAGCTGGTCAACGACCCAGCCGCTTTTCAAAAATTCCAGGCCGCGCAAGGCGAGTTGTCGAGCGCGCTGTCGCGCCTGCTGGTCGTCACCGAGAACTACCCCAACCTGAAGGCCAACCAAGGTTTCCAGGATCTGCGCGTGCAGCTGGAAGGCACCGAGAACCGCATCACGGTGGCGCGCAACCGCTACATCAAGACGGTGCAGGACTACAACATCAAGGTGCGCAGCTTCCCCACCAACCTGACGGCCAAGGTGTTCAGCTACGATCCCAAGCCCAACTTCACGGTGCAGAACGAGGCGCAGATTTCGTCGCCGCCCGTGGTCGATTTCAACACCAAGAAGTGACGGGCACGCCATCGTGAGGCGCGCGCTGTCCTGGCCCTTTTGGCTGCGCTGGACATGGCTGACCTGCCTGGCCACGTTGTCGGTGTTGCTGGCCACGGGGCCCGCGCACGCCGCCGATGACGGTGGCGGCGTGCTGCCCGTGCCCGCACTCAGCGGCCGGGTCATCGACCAGACCAACACCTTGAGTGAGGCCCAACGCGCAGCGCTGGACACCAAGCTGGCCGGCGTTGAAACCCGCTTGGGCACGCAGATGGTGGTGCTGATGGTGCCCTCCACCCAACCCGAAGACATCGCCACGTACGCGCAGCGGGTGGGCGATGCCTGGAAGATCGGCCGACGCGAGGTGGGCGATGGCCTGTTGCTGGTGGTGGCCAAGAACGATCGGCGCGTGCGCATCGAGGTGGCCAAGACCCTGGAAGGGGCCATCCCCGACCTGGCCGCCAAGCAGATCATTACCCGCGCCATCACGCCTTCCTTCAAGGCCGGCGACTACGCGGGCGGCTTGGATCTGGCCATTGATCAACTGGCCGCGCGCGTGCAGGGCGAGAACCTGCCCCTGCCCGAGGCGGCTGCACCCGAGAACCCTGGCTTCCAGTGGAACGACCTGGGCGTGTTTTTGTTCGTGGGCGTGCCCGTGGTGGGCGCCCTGCTGACGTCCATGCTGGGCCGCAAAGCGGGCTCGGTGACCTCGGGCCTGGTCGTGGGTGGGCTGGGCTGGCTGGTCACCGCCAGCACCTTGATTGGCTTTGGTGTGGGCCTGGCCTCGGCCCTGGTCGTGGCCGCCATGGCCAGCGGATCCCGCGGACGCGGCGGCCCCTTCATTGGTGGCGGCGGTTTTGGCGGGGGCGGTGGCTTTGGTGGCGGAGGCGGCGGGTTCTCGTCCGGCGGCGGTGGCGATTTTGGCGGTGGAGGGGCATCCGGTGACTGGTGATCATTCAAAACCGCGCGCACCCTGGCTGCGGTGGGCCCGCCATTGGTGGATGGACGAAGACCACGCGCGGCGGCGGCTGAGCGCTGCCGGCCTGGCTCGCCTTCAGGCCCAAGTCAAGGCCAGTGAGGCCAAGCACTTGGGCGAGTTGCGCCTGTGCATCGAAGGGGGCTTGAGCTGGTCAGACCTGTGGCGAAAGCAGACCGCCAGATTGCGCGCCCTGCACCTGTTCAGCACCTTGCGCGTGTGGGACACCGAGCACAACAACGGCGTGCTGATCTATCTGTTGCTGGCCGACCGCCGCATTGAGATCCTGGCCGACCGGGGCATCATGGCCCGGGCAGGGCACGAGCCTTGGGCTCACATTGCCCAGCAACTCGCGGCCAGCTTGCACGACGGCCACTTCGAGCAAGGCCTGAGCCAAGCCATCGAGGCCGTCACGCAATTGCTGGTGGTGCATTTCCCGGTTGATCCTGATCGCGGCAACCCCAATGAGTTGCCCGACAAAGTCGTGGTGATCTAAACCTCACCGTACCGGATCTGGCAACGTTCGCAATAGAAACTTCGGCGCTGGGTGAGGCCCAGCTTGCCTTTGTGGAAAGGGATGGCGCGCCGAGGGCACATCGCCTTGGTGTGGGCCAGCCAATGCTGCTTGAGCACAAAGGCTTTCTTCCACGCCAGGAACTCGAAGCTGTATACCCGCGCCTCCTTGAGCAACTCACGCAGCTTGGCGGCGGGCATGGCGCCCAGGTTGCTCAAGGGGTGCACACGGATGCGGAACAGGACTTCGTTCTTGATGATGTTGCCCACGCCCGAGAACACGGTCTGATCCAGCAAGGCATCGCAGGCCAGCGTCTGAGGCATGGCCACCAACTTTTTGAGAGCCAGCTTGGGGTCCCATTCATCGGCCATGACGTCGGCGCGCCAATCGTAGGTGTCACCCAGCGCACCTTCAACGAACTTCACCGAGCAAGTGTAGAAGTTCAACTCCTCGCCATGGGCAAACTGCAGTTGCAAGGTGGGCACCGCATCGGCCTTGCGCTCATTGATGCGGTAGCTGCCAAACATCAGCAGGTGAATGCGCACGGTCAGGCCGGGCAACTCGATCAAGAAATGTTTGCCCCAACTTCGGATGGCCAAGATGGGTTGTTGGACCAGCCTGGTCTTGTCGATCAAGGCGCGGCCTTCGGCTTTGACGATGGTCTTGCCCGCGAAACCGGCGGCCAATTCTTTCAAGATCACGATGGAGGGGCCTTCGGGCATGGGCGCTTCTTCCTGGCTAAGCCGAACATGGACCCATGCCAAGCAGCAAGCAGCGCGCCCACCGCTAGACTGGCGCCATGAAAGCCGCCGACATCGTCCCCTTTTTTGCCACCCTGCAAGCCGCCAACCCCGAACCCGAAACCGAGCTGGAGTACAGCACGCCGTTCGAGTTGCTGACCGCCGTGCTGCTGTCGGCCCAGGCCACTGACGTGGGCGTGAACAAAGCCACCAGGAAGCTGTTCCCGGTGGCCAACACGCCGCAAAAAATCCTGGACCTGGGCTTTGAAGGGCTGTGCGATTACATCAAGACCATCGGCTTGTACCGCAGCAAGGCCAAGCATTTGCTGTTGACTTGCCAGATGCTGATCGACCTGCATGGTGGCGAAGTGCCGCGCAGCCGCGAAGCCCTGGAAGCCCTGCCCGGCGTGGGCCGCAAAACCGCCAACGTGGTGTTGAACGTGGCCTTTGGCGAGCACACCCTGGCGGTGGACACGCACATCTTCCGCATTGGCAACCGCACCGGCTTGGCGCCAGGCAAGACGCCCTTGGCGGTGGAGCTGAAGTTGCTCAAACGCGTGCCACCGCAATACCTGCAGCACGCCCACCATTGGCTGATCTTGCACGGGCGTTATGTGTGTCAGGCGCGCAAGCCGCGCTGCTGGGAATGCAGCGTGGCCCGCTATTGCTCGTTCAAGCCGAAAACGCCCGCACCGGCGTCTTGACCACCATAGGCGTCAATCAAATCGCCTTGGCGCGCCTGCGCGCGGCAGATCCCGCGATCAACAGACCGACCAGGGCCAATCCCGCCGTGGCGGGCTCAGGTACCGCAGCGGCCATCGATTGCCCCATGGCCAGGTGCATCCGAGCGGTGGGGTGCACGCCATCCCACAGTGTGTACAGGTCCGGGTTGGCGCACAAAGTGCCATCCGAGCCGGTGTAGTTGCCCGTCCAGCACGCCGCGGTGGAGGTGCCGCCCTCTGCCAGGACAAGGTCCCGGGCAGCGTTCAGTGCCGGGTTGGGGTCGAAAACCCGGATGGTCGCGCCCGCCAGGCTGCCCTGCAGCCCCTGCAAGGCCGAGGTCAGGTTGGTGTTGAACAGCACCGACAGTGCATGGGCCTGCGCTTGCGCCGTCGTGCCGCCGTTGATCGCCTCCAGCGTATTCGACAGGTCGGGCAGCAGAGGCACGAAGAAGTCCCGAGCGCCGGCGCTGTAAAGCTGGCTGACCTGGCCGGTCAGGTTGGCGATGGCCGGCTGGACCACCGCCAGCTTGTCATCGGCCCCGAGAAAATCATTGCCACCGCCCCACAAAAAATAAAGCGCCGAAGCGTCGGCGGTCTTGCCGGCGGCGCTCAAGCTGGAGGTGAACTGATTGACCTCGTTCTGGATGCCCGGCAGGCCAGGGATGCCAGCCCGGTTGGTGGTGCCCGTGAGCGCGCCGCCAAAGGCGTAGTCGACCAGCTTGAGGCCCAGCGTCTGCGCCATCACCTCGACCGCCACCGGGCCATTGCTGAAGCGGCCATTCCAGTAGGGCGCGGTGGGGATGCCAACGCCGAGGTTCGATTTGGTGGCCGCAAACACATTGCCGTTGTCGGACAGGCTGTCGCCAAACGCCACGATCTGGCTGTAGGCCGCGTTGGCCGACATGAAAGGCGACGCCATCAAGACCACGGCCGCGCCGATCGAGGTGAGTGCTGTGTTGAAACGCATGGGATGCTTCCTCTGAATTTTTGGTGGTTGAAATTCAAACATCATCGGCCACAAACACGCGGCACCGCCCTGCAAGCCCTCCCCCATGAGAGGGCCTTGATCAGCCCAGGGCCAAACCCTCGCGGATCGTCGGGCAGCGCAACCGCAGCCTCAACTCCGCATGCAGGCGGTGGTTGTCCAAGCGGCGGGACTCGCTCAGGAAGGACATCTGCATCGGCGACATGGCCAGCGTGGCCTCGGCCCGGCTCAGGCGGGGCGGGCGCGGCAGACCGCACAGGTCGGCCACCAGGTCGAAGTAATCGCCCATCAGCATGTCCTGGTCATCGCAGGCGTGAACGACACGGCCCGGGCGCCCCCGCCACAACGCGGCCACGCAGGCGCGCGCCAGGTCGTCGGCCTGGATGTGGTTGGTGAAGACGTCGTCTTCGCGGTTCAGCACGGGCGATCCTTTGAGCACACGATCGCGGGGATGGCCGCCTTCGCGGTTCACCGCGTAGATGCCGGGGATGCGCAGGATGCTGGCACGCGCGCCAGCATGGCGGCCCCACCACCGCACCAGGGCTTCCGCATGGACACGGCGTTGGGCGCGCGGCGTGGCCGGCGCCACGGCCCGGGTCTCGTTGAAGCGGGCACCAGCCGCGTTGCCATAGACACCAGTGGTGCTGCCATAGACCAGGCTGCGCACCCTGCCCCGCCGCGACAAAGCCTGCAACAGGTGGCGGGTGCGCGTGTCTTCGCTGCCTTGCCCTGGCGGGGGCGCCAGGTGCACCACCCGCGACGCCAGCCCGGCCAACCTGGCCAACGTTGCCGACTGGTCCAGGTTGCCCACCAAAGGCACCAGGCCTGCCCGGCGCAAGGCCTGGGCGCGCTCAGGCTGCGACGTCAAGGCCAGCACGCGGCAACGCGGCAACAACTCGCGCGCCACGCGCAAGCCCACATCGCCGCAACCCACGATCAACACGCGGGTCTGGCGGAAGCGGGCTGGACGGCTGATGGACGGAGCGGGCATGGACGACTGAGGGACAATGGGAGGCCATTTTGACCGCAGTGGAGCGCGTTTTGAGCTTTTCCGTGACCATCCTGCCCAGTGGGCGCCAATTCTCGATGCAACGCGACGAAACCGTGCTGAGCGCGGCCATCAGCGACAACGTCGGCCTGCCCTATGGCTGCAAGGACGGCGCTTGCGGCTCGTGCAAATGCAAGCTCCTTGAAGGCCGCGTGATCCACGGCGTGCACCAGGCCAAGGCCCTGAGCGACGAAGAAGAAGCCGCCGGCTGGATGCTCACCTGTTGCGCCACCCCCCAGACCGACCTGGTGATCGAATCGCGCCAGGTGGTCTCGGCTGGCGATTACCCCATCGTCAAGATGCCCACGCGCGTCATCAGCCTGACGCTGGCCGCCCCCGACGTGATGGTGATGCGGCTGCAACTGCCCACCAACAACACCTTCGGCTTTCGAGCCGGGCAATACATCGAATTCATCCTCAAGGATGGCAGCCGCCGCAGTTACTCCATGGCCAATGCCCTGAGCACCGCGACCCAAACGGTGGAAGGTGCCGCCCCCATCACCAGCATCGAACTGCACCTGCGCCACATGCCCGGCGGCAAGTTCACCGACCACGTTTTTGGCGCGATGAAGGAGAAAGAAATCCTGCGCGTGGAAGGCCCTTACGGCACCTTCTTCCTGCGTGAAGACTCTGACAAGCCCATCGTGCTGCTGGCCTCGGGCACAGGCTTTGCGCCCATCAAGGCCATCATCGAGCACATGCGCTTCAAAGGCATCACGCGGCCCACGGTGCTGTACTGGGGTTGCCGCAGCCGCGCCGACTTGTACCTGCACGACTGGATCGAACAAGCCGCTGCCCAGCTGCCCTGGTTGACCTATGTGCCCGTGCTCTCGGAGCCCAAAACAGGTGACGATTGGACGGGACGCGTCGGCCTGGTGCACCACGCCGTCATGGACGACCTGCCCGATTTGTCAGGCCACGAGGTCTATGCCTGCGGTGCGCCGGTGATGGTGCAGGTGGCCCAGCGTGACTTCGTGAACCTGCATGGCCTGCCAGCAGAGTTTTTCTTCGCGGATGCTTTCACCAGTGAGGCCGACAAGGCTCACAACCCCAAGTAAGCGGCCTGCACCTGCGGGTCGTTCAACAGACTTTGCGCGGGGCCTTCCAGCACCAGCTCGCCCGAGTCCATGACGTAGGCGCGGTTAGCGATCTCCAGGGCGCGGTGGGCGTTTTGCTCGACCAGCAACACGGTCACGCCCTGCTTGGCGATGTCGGTGATGACCTCGAAGATCTTGTCGACCATCAGCGGCGCCAGGCCCATCGAGGGCTCGTCCAGCAGCAAGAGCTTGGGACGCGCCAGCAAGGCCCGGCCCATGGCCAGCATCTGCTGCTCGCCGCCCGACAAGGTGCCGGCCAGTTGGCGATGCCGTTCTTTCAAACGTGGAAACCGCTGGTAGACGGACTCCATGTCGGCATTGACCTCACGGTCGCGGCGCAGGTAGGCGCCCATGCGCAGGTTCTCGTCGATGGTCATGCGGGTGAAGATGCCGCGCCCTTCGGGGACCATGACCAGGCCTTGCGCAACCAGGTCCCAGGCACCCTGCCCTTTGAGGCTGTGGCCCTCGTAGATCACCTCGCCAGACTGGGGTTGCAACAAGCCGCAGATGGCTTTCAAGGTGGTGGTCTTGCCCGCGCCATTGGCGCCGATCAAGCTGACCAGCTCGCCTTCGTTCAAGTAGAGGTTCAAGCCCTTGACAGCCTGGATGCCACCATAGGCCACGCTCAACTGGCGCAGGTCCAGCAAGGTGCTCATGCCGGTGCCCCTTGGTGGGTGGCCGCCGTGCCCAGGTAGGCCTCGATCACAGCCGGATCGCGCTGCACTTCGGCGGGTGTGCCACAAGCAATCAGCTTGCCTTGGTCCAGCACCGTCACGCAATCGCACAAGCCCATCACCAGTTTCACATCGTGCTCAATCAACAAGATGGCGCGGCCCTGGGCCTGGATGCGGCGGATGAGGTCACGCAGTTGCAGCTTCTCGGTGGCGTTCATGCCGGCCGCGGGTTCGTCCAGTGCCAACAGGCGCGGCTCCGTGGCCAGCGCACGGGCGATCTCCAGGCGGCGTTGGTCGCCATAGCTCAGGGTGTGGGCCGTTTGCTTGGCCACAGCGCCCAGGCCCACGAACTCGAGCAAAGCCTGGGCATCGTGGGTGATGCGCGCTTCTTCACGCACGAAGGCGGGTGTTCGTAGCACGGCATGCCACCAGCCCACTTTCATCCGCACATCGCGCCCCACCCGCACGTTGTCCAGCGCCGTCATGTGGGCGAACAGGCGGATGTTCTGGAAGGTGCGCGCGATGCCCGCTTTGGCCACCTTGTGCACGACCGTGGGCTTGTAGCGGCGCCCCGCCAGTTCGAACTGGCCTTTGTCGGACGGCACCAAGCCCGTGATGACATTGAAAAACGTGGTCTTGCCCGCGCCATTGGGGCCGATCAGGCCGTGCACCTGCCCAGGCTGGATGCTCAGGCCCACGCCACTCAGGGCCTGAACCCCGCCAAAGCGCTTGGACACATTGGCCACTTGCAACAAAGCATCGCTCATGAAGCCCCCCCGGCCTGGTCTTCATGGCGCGGCGCCGGCCACAGGCCACGCGGCCGCCACAGCATGATGCTGACCATGGCCAGGGCCACCAGCAACTGCCGCAGGATGGACGCATCGAGCCGCCCGCCCGTCATTGCCTGCAAAGGACCGGCCACGTGGCGCAGCACCTCGGGCAGGGCCGACAGCAAGAAGGCCCCGAGGATCACGCCCGGCACATGGCCCGAGCCGCCCAGCACAACCATGGCCACCACCATGACCGATTCTTGCAGCGAGAACGATTCAGGCGATACAAAGCCCTGGAAGCTGGAGAAGAGCACCCCGGCCATGCCGCCAAACGTGGCGCCCAGGCCAAAGGCCAGCAGCTTGAGGTTGCGGGTGTTCAGGCCCATGGCCTTGGCCGCGATCTCATCTTCGCGGATGGCCATCCAGGCCCGGCCCAGACGGGAGTTTTCAAGGCGCAGGCTGATGACCACCGCCAGCACCACGATGCCCAGGAACAAGTAATAGTGCAAGGTCACCGGTTGCAGCACGTGCCCCGCGATGTGCCAGGGCTCGCCCAGGCTGACGCCGAACACGGTGAAGGGATCGATGCTGTCGATGCCCTTGGGGCCATTGGTGATGTTGACGGGCGCATCCAGGTTGTTCATGAACACGCGGATGATTTCGCCGAAGCCCAAGGTGACGATGGCGAGGTAGTCGCCGCGCAGCTTGAGCGTGGGGGCCCCCAGCAGCACGCCGACCAGCGCCGCGACCCCGGCGCCCAATGGGATCACAGCCCACACCGGTAAGTGCAGACCGGCGGGGAACATCGCCGCCACCGCTGGCAAATGGTTGCTCAGATGCGGCGAGGCCAGCAAGGCGAACAGGTAGGCGCCCACGGCATAAAAAGCCACGTAACCCAGGTCCAGCAGGCCGGCGTAGCCCACCACGATGTTCAAGCCCAGGGCCAGCAGGATGTAGATCAGGGACACATCCAGGATGCGCACCCAGGCCTGGCCAAAGCCTTGAACAATGAGCGGCAGCACCAGCAGCGCCAGTGTCGCCACCAGAAAAATCGGCAGCTTGTTCTTGGTCATGCTCGGTCGGCCACGCGCTCGCCCAGCAGGCCTTGCGGGCGCAAGGTCAGCACCAGGATCAGCACTGCGAAGGCAAAGATGTCTTGGTAGTTGCTGCCCAGCACGCCACCCGTCAGGTCGCCAATGTAGCCGGCGCCCATCGATTCGATCAGGCCCAGCAGCACGCCGCCCAGCATGGCGCCCGGCAGGTTGCCAATGCCGCCAAACACAGCGGCCGTGAAGGCCTTCAGGCCTGGCAGGAAACCCATGGTGTGCTGCACCGAGCCGTAGTTGGCGGCCCACATGACTCCGGCCAGCGCCGCCAGCATGGCCCCGATGACGAAGGTGGCCGAGATCACTCGATCGGGCCGCACACCCATCAATTGCGCCACGCGTGGGTTCTCGGAGGTGGCGCGCATGGCCCGGCCCAGGCGCGTGCCGTGGATCAGCGCCATCAGGCCGGCCAAGGTCATGGCCGTGACCGCGATGATCAGGATCTGGACCAGGTTGGTGGTGGCACCCATGACTTCGATCGGATCGTCGGGCAGCAAAATCGGGAAGGGCTTGTAGTCGGGCTTCCAGATGATCATGGCCAAGGTTTGCAGCAGCAGCGACATGCCCATGGCGGTGATCAGCGGGGCCAGGCGCGGCGCGTTGCGCAAAGGGCGGTAGGCCAGCTTCTCGATCACGAAATTGAGCAGTGCACACACCACCATGGCAGCCAGCAGCGCGAGCAGCAACAGCACCCAGCCCGGCCAGCCCAGCGACTCCAGGCTGGTCACCACCGTCCAGCTGACAAGGGCACCCACCATCAGCACCTCGCCATGCGCGAAGTTGATGAGGTTGATGATGCCGTACACCATGGTGTAGCCCAGGGCCACCAAAGCGTACATGCTGCCCAGTACCAGGCCGTTGATCAGTTGTTGAATGAAGGTGTCCACAGCTCGTTCACATGCAAAACCGACACATGCAAAAAGCCCGCCACGTTGCTGCCTGGCCCTTGATGAGGCGGCAGCGACCAGCGGGCTGGAAGATCGGAAGGATCAATGTCCGATCTTATCAGGACACGTTCAGAACAATGAAGGCCAGCGCAGGCTGTCCACCGTCAGGCGGATCAGCTTCTTCTTGGTGTCCGTGTAGGGCGGGAAGAACATCTTGGCCATCATGATCGGGCCGGACTTGAGCACGGCCCGCTCGTGCGAGAAAGCCTTGAAGCCGAAGTGCCCGTGCGCGTTGCCGATGCCGGAGTTGTTGACGCCGCCGAACGGCAGGTTGCCGTGTGCGTAGTGCAGCACGCAATGGTTGATGGCCACGCCGCCCGAGCTGGTCTTTTGCAGGATCTGGCGGGTGCGCTCGCTGTTGCGGCTCCAGATGTACAGCGCCAGCGGCTTGTGGCCGGCGTTGATCTGGCGCACCACGGCGTCCACGTCGCGGTAAGGGATCAGCGGCAGCACGGGGCCGAAGATCTCTTCGCTCATGATGCTGGCGTCAAGCGGGACCTGGTCGATCAGGGTGGGAGCGACATAGCAGCTGGCAATGTCGACCTCGCCGCCGGTCAGCAGATTGGCGCCCTTGGCCTGCGCCTCTTGCAGCAAGGCGGCCACGCGCTGAGTGTGGCGCTGGTTGATCACGCGCGTGAAATGGGGGCTCTTGCGCTGCTCGGCTGGCGTGGCGCCATAGCGTTCGGCCAGCACCTTGCGGCACTCGGCCACGAAACCGTCCTTGACAGACTCGTGCACGAAGACATGGTCGGGCGCGACGCAGGTCTGGCCACAGTTGGTGAACTTGCCCCACATCAAGGCCTCGGCGGCCAGGCGCAGGTCGGCGGTCTCGTCCAGGATGACGGGCGACTTGCCACCCAGCTCGAGCGTGACACTGGTCAGGTTCTTGGCAGCAGCCGCCATCACCACCTTGCCCACGGCGGGTGAGCCGGTGAAGAAGATGTGGTCGAAAGGCAGATCGAGCAGCACTTGCGACGTGGGCAGACTGCCTTCGAACAGCGCGACTTCGTCGGGTGGGAAGGTGGCCGCGATGATCTCGGCCATGACCACGCTGACCGCCGGTGTCATTTCCGACGGCTTGAGGATGACCGTGTTGCCCGCGGCCAAAGCCGAAACCAGTGGACCGAAGCACAGGTTGAGCGGGAAGTTCCAGGGCGCGATGATCAGGCTGCGGCCACGCGGCTGGTACTCGATCCAGGCCGAGGTCATGGCCGTGGCCATGGTGGGCCAGACCTTGGTCGGGCGCATCCACTTCTTGAGCGAGCCGATGGCGTGGCGGATCTCGTCCAGCACCGGCATGAACTCGGTGCCTTCCACTTCGGATGAAGGCTTGCTGTAGTCCTTGGCAAAGGCCGCGTAGAAATCCTCGCGGCGGGCCATCATGGCGTCGCGCAATTTCTTCAGGCGGGCAATGCGCTCGGCGGCCGTGGACTCGCGCCACTTCAGCGCCGTGGCCAACTGGCGGTCGAAAACTTGACGGATCACGGCGGGGTCGGATTCCCCGGTGTTCGGATCAACGACGTGCATCATGACTTGGCTCATCCTTGTCTCCAATCAATGACAGTGGACTCTGAAAGATTCAGACTACTTGGCAAGCAGACCGGCGCGGATCACGCGGTCAACCAGGTCGGGCAGGGCCACGCCCTCTTGCTCGGCCTGGGCTTGCAGCTGCTTGACCAGGTCGGCGTTCAATTTCACGGCGAAGGGCACCAAGCCGTTGGCCTGGTCGATTTTGCGCTGTTCACGCCGATCCGGCACGGATGCGGCCGCGCTGCCAAAACGGCCAGACGATGGTGCCTGGCGCATCTGGCCCAGGATTTTCGAGGCCTTGTTCTTTTCGAGATCGGTTTTTTTCATCAGCGGCAGGTTTCAAGGCCTGGACAATAAGTCGACAATCCCGCGATTGTGCACCGGCACTGTTCAGTCGTGCACCTTTTCATCCTCGCCAGACGCCAGACTTCCACCAAGCGCAATCCGACCTCCCCTCAAATCCATGGCCACCTTGAAACAAATCACCTTCGAGTTGCGCGGCGACTTCATCGCGCTGGACAGCCTGCTCAAGGCCACCGGTCTGGCGGAAAGCGGCGGCCGCGCCAAAACCATGGTGTCCGAGGGCATGATCCAGGTGGACGGTCAGGACGAGTTGCGCAAGACCTGCAAGATCCGCGCGGGCCAGGTGGTGAGCCTGCACGGCGTGCGCATCCGGGTGGTCACGCCCGAGCAACCCCAGGAGACATCGACATGAGCCACAACATCTTCGACCAGGACCTGCCGCGCAACGAGGCCAATTTCACGGCCCTGAGCCCGCTGTCGTTCATTGAGCGCGCCGCCCTGGTTTACCCTGAGCGCCTGGCCATTGTGCATGGCGCGCTGCGCCAGACCTGGGCCCAAACTTACACGCGTTGCCGCCAACTGGCCAGTGCCTTGAACCAGCGCGGTCTGGGCGTGGGCGACACGGTGGCCGTGATGCTGCCCAACACACCGCCCATGGTCGAAGCCCATTTTGGCGTGCCCATGTCGGGGGCCGTGCTCAATGCCTTGAACACGCGCCTGGACGCCGAAGCCATCGCCTTCATGCTGGACCACGGCGAAGCCAAGGCCGTGCTGGTGGATGTTGAATTCAGCGCCGTGATGGCCCGTGCCCTGGCCCTACGCCAATCCACGCACCCCTTGTTGGTGATCGACGTTGATGACGTGGTCTACACCGGCGAGGGCGAGCGCATCGGGGCGCTGGACTACGAAGCTTTGCTGGCCAGCGGTGACCCGGATTTCAACTGGGCCTTGCCCACCGACGAGTGGAACGCCATCAGCCTGAACTACACCTCGGGCACGACCGGCAACCCCAAGGGCGTGGTCTACCACCACCGCGGTGCGGCCATGAACGCGGTGTCGGCCATCCTGGAATGGGACATGCCCAAACACGCCGTCTACCTGTGGACGCTGCCCATGTTCCACTGCAACGGCTGGTGCTTCCCATGGGCCGTGGCCGCGCGCGGCGGGGTGAACGTGTGCCTGCGCAAGGTCGAGCCCAAGGCGGTGTTCGACGCCTTCCGCGAGCACCAGGTCACCCACTATTGCGGCGCACCCATCGTGCACGCCTCACTGGTGAACGCGCCTGAAGCGTTGCGCCAGGGCATTCCGCGCGGCATCCAGGCCATGGTGGCCGGCGCGGCACCACCGGCGGCCATGATCGAAGGCATGGAAAAACTGGGCATCAACCTGACGCACGTGTATGGCCTGACCGAGGTGTATGGCCCGGCCTCGGTCTGCGTGAAGCACGATGATTGGGATGCGCTGGACATCGGGGAGCGGGCGCGGTTGAATGCGCGCCAGGGCGTGAGCTACCACCTGCAGCGCAGCGTGGCCGTGATGGATGCCAGCACCATGCAGCCTGTGCCGCTGGACGGTGAAACCATGGGCGAGATCATGTTCCGCGGCAACATCACGATGAAGGGTTACCTGAAGAACCCCAAGGCCACGCAAGAGGCCTTTGCCGGTGGCTGGTTCCACACAGGGGATCTGGCGGTGCAATACCCCGATGGCTACGTCAAGATCAAGGACCGCAGCAAGGACATCATCATCATCTCCGGCGGCGAGAACATCTCGTCGATCGAGGTGGAGGATGTGCTCTACCGGCACCCTGCGGTGCTGGCGGCAGCAGTGGTGGCCAAGCCGGATGACAAGTGGGGCGAAACGCCTTGCGCGTTCATCGAGCTGAAGGCGGATGCCCAGGTCACGGCCGAGGACATCGTGGCGCATTGCCGGCGGCACTTGGCGGGGTTCAAGGTACCCAAGGCGGTGGTGTTTGGCGAGTTGCCCAAGACATCGACGGGCAAGATTCAGAAGTTTGAATTGCGCAAGGTGGCGGGGTCGGCTCGGGCGATTGACACTTGAATCGTTGCAGGCCCCTTCCGAAGCGCTTGGTGATGCAGCGCGGGGCGAGGGCTGGGCCGGCATCCGGCAGGGCTTCAGCTTGGTGGTCCCGCTGGTAGCGGGACTGCCTTGCGATGTCCGCACCGAGGTGGGGCCGTGGAACTCGCTGCGCGGCCTGTGGCCGCTGCGCTCAAACAACCACGGCCAGTTAGATGTTGATGCGCGCTGCGCGCGCCCACCTCGGCGCGAACATCACAAGCACCAAGCAAGGCGCCCCGCCGGATGCCGGCCCGGCCCTTGTTTCGCCCCGCTGGTGGCCTGCCACCATCGCAACCGTGCTGCGCCACCAGCGGGGTGACCAGGGATGAGGCGGTGGCGGGCAGGGCGACTTCGGGGGCGTCGAGGAGCACAGGCCGCGGCGGGTTGCCCCTCGCAAAGCGAGGGGTCGGCGAGGACTGTTTGAGCTGCCGAAGGACAGCGAGTTCCGCAGCCGCCCGCCGTGGCTGAGCACCGCAGAGCAGTCCGCCGCAACGCGGTGGACCGCCACCATAGGAGCCCTGCCCGCCACCGCCTCATCCCCACCCCGCGCTGTCCCGACAAAGCGACAACGCACGCAAGCACGCCAAAAAACTAACCTACAGCAGCCCCCACCACTCGGGGCAACTGCTTCATTCCCCCAATGAATTCAGACGGAATGTTGGCATCGCTCAACAAAGTAGCGCCATCATGAAAGCTCACGGTGGTCGACCCATCGCGCTGGGTTTCAACCAGCACTTTCATGGGCAAATGCGGGTTCGCGTTCGAGGTATCCTGAACCACCGGCGTGTGGCCATCCGTGTCACCCAACACCAGGACCAGGGCCGGCGCCTTGCTCATGTCCTGACCGCCAGGCCGCTGCGGCGACACCTTGGCCAGCACCGACATGCCGCGCGAGCGCGCCGCCTGCATCAGCTTGGTCACGGTGTCGTCCAGGTTGTGCCTGCTGGTCAGGGTCACCCAGCCGACCTTCGAATCGGGGACATCCTCGCTGTCGCGAAGCTCCGGCAAACGCCCGGCCGCCATCAGGACCAGGGCCATGCAGCCAGTCATCCAGTATCGTTTCAAGCGCATGTTGGTTACCTCCAAAGCAGTCCACATAGGATGGGGGCGAGCCCCGTGAAGTTCAAGTCCTGGCAGGTTTCAGTTCGTAAAGCCGACCGGCTGCCAAATGCCGCATGATGGCGGGCTCAGGTTGCCCCACCATGACGCCCATGAATCTGTTCACCGCCCTCACCGCCGCCTGGCCAGCCACGCTGGACGAACCCGCCATCCTGACGGACACCGGCCATCACTACACCTGGCGTGACCTGGACCGTGCCACCGCCATGATGGCCAACCTGCTGCGCGGCCTGCGCCTGAAAGGCCATGCAGGTCGCCCACCCGTGGTCGCCGCGCACGTGGACAAATCGGTCGAGGCGCTGATGCTGTACCTGGCCACCTTGCGGGCCGGTTGCGCCTTCCTGCCTTTGAACCCGGCCTACCGGCAAAGCGAGTTGGACTACTTTGTGAACGATGCCCGGCCCTCGGTGCTGGTGTGCCGGTCGATGGACCAGGACTGGGTCGTGCCACTGGCGGCGCACGGCCGCGTCGCGCACTTGTTCACCCTGAACGACGACCGCACGGGCAGCTTGCTGGTGCACGCCGCCTCGCAATCGGACCAGCACCCGATTGACTCTGTTGAAGCGGATGACCTGGCCGCCATCCTGTACACCTCGGGCACCACCGGCCGCAGCAAGGGCGCCCTGCTATCCCATGGCAACCTGCTCAGCAATGCTCGGACCTTGCTGCGGCACTGGGACTGGCGCACCGATGACGTGCTGGTGCACGCCCTGCCCATTTTCCACATCCATGGCCTGTTCGTGGCGGGTCACTGCGCGCTGCTGTCGGGCACGGCCATGCGCTGGCTGAACAAGTTCGACGCCAGCAGCGTGATGGAGCAGATCCAGGACACCACCGAGCCCCGCGCCACAGTGTTCATGGGCGTGCCCACCATGTATGGCCGCCTGCTCGACACCGCTTATCTGCAGCCTGCTGCGTGCGCGGACATGCGCCTGTTCATCAGTGGATCGGCCCCCTTGTTGAGCGCCACCGCCGAAACCTTCGCCCAGCGCAGCGGCCACCAGATTCTGGAGCGCTACGGCATGAGCGAGACTGGCATGCTGTGCTCCAACCCGTGCCGCCCGCGTGAAGGACTGCGGGTGCCCGGCAGCGTGGGCCGGCCCTTGCCTGGCGTGGGCCTGCGCATCACCAACGACCACGATCAACTTTGCCCGACCTGCACCGTGGGCCATGTGCAGGTGCGCGGGCCCAATGTGTTCAAGGGCTACCTCGGCATGCCTGAGAAAACCCGCGAGGCCTTCACGCCCGATGGTTGGTTCAGGACCGGTGACGTGGGCCGCATCGATGCGCAAGGCTATGTGCACTTGAGCGGCCGCGCCAAGGACCTGATCATCACGGGCGGCTTCAACGTCTACCCGGCCGAGGTCGAGGGCCACCTCGACAAGCTACCCGGCGTGGTCGAATCGGCCGTGGTCGGCGTGCCTCACCCGGACTTTGGCGAAGGCGTGATTGCCATCGTGGTGCCGCAGGCAGACCATGCCGTCGACGAACAAGCCCTGATCCAGACCATGAAGGACACCATCGCCGGCTTCAAGGTGCCCAAGCGCGTGTTCTTCGCCACCGACCTGCCCCGCAATGCCATGGGCAAGGTGCAGAAAAACCTGCTTCGCCAGCAACACCAGGAGACTTTCGCATGAGCCTGAACATCCCCTCACTGAAAGACCGCGTCAGCCCCGAAGAGTGGCAGCTGCGCGTGGACCTGGCCGCCTGCTACCGCCTCGTCGCAGCCTACGGCTGGAGCGACCTGGTCTTCACGCACGTGTCCGCACGCATCCCCGGGCCCGAGCACCACTTCCTGATCAACCCCTATGGTCTGATGTTCGACGAGATCACCGCGTCCAGCCTGGTCAAGGTCGACCAGGACTGCAACAAGCTCAGTGACTCGCCCTTCCCCGTCAACCCGGCCGGCTTCACCATCCACAGCGCCGTGCACGCTGTGCGCGAAGACGCGGGCTGTGTGCTTCACACCCACACGCGATCGGGCGTGGCGGTGTCGGCGCAGAAGGACGGCGTGCTGCCCATCTCGCAACAAAGCACCTTCGTGCTGGCCTCGCTGGCGTACCATGACTACGAGGGCGTGGCCTTCCGCGACGAAGAGAAGCCCCGCCTGCAAGCTGATCTGGGCCACAAGAACTTCCTGATGCTGCGCAACCATGGCCTGCTGACCGTGGGCTCCACCATCGCCGATGCCTTCCTGTCGATGTACATCTTCGAGAGCACCTGCCAGATCCAGATCGCGGCACAAGCCGGCGGTGCGGCCTTGACGCAGGTCAATCCTCAGATCGTTGATGGCGTGGCCCATGCCATGAAAGTGCAGACTGGCAGCTTGGGCGGGGCTTTTGTGTGGCCGGCCTTGATCCGCAAGCTGGAGCGCACGGACCCCAGCTACCAAACCTGAAGCAGCGCGCAGCATGAAAAAGTGGGGATTGATCGCAGGCTTGCTGGTGGCCTCTGTGGCCGTGGCCACCTTCGTCGCGCTGGACCATGGCGCGCCCGCAGAATCCAATGCCGACCCAAACCCCATGAACGTGTTGCCGTGGCACATCGAGCCACTGCCCTCGGGCGACACGCAGGTGTTTGGCTTGCGGCTGTCCGCGCGACCCGAAGCCGCCAGCACGCTGGGCGATGTGCAGCGCCGCTGGGCATCAGACTTCCAGATGGCCGTGGTGGCCGCGCCCGGCGAAACCGGCAGCCTGGAAGCCTATGTGGAAACCGCCACCATGGGTTTCATCATCGGCAAACTGGTGGTGACCGCGCAGCTCGGCCCGCAAGTGATCAATGGCTTTCGCGAACGTGCCGCCAAGGTCGACTACATGAACAGCAGCACGCGCAAATACCGGCTGAGCCCTGAAGACCAGGCCCTGGCCTTGCGCGCGCCTATCCTGGCGCTGGCCTTCATCCCTCAGGCCAACCTGGATGAGGACATCGTGAAGGCGCGCTTTGGGATGCCCGCCGAACGGGTGCGCAGCAACGCCCATGCAGAGCATTGGCTTTACCCGGACAAGGGCCTGGGCATCACGCTCGACAGCGAGGGCAAGGAGCTGCTGCAGTATGTGGCGCCCGCCCAGTTCATGCGCTTGCGTGAACCGTTGAGGACACCCGCCAAAGTTCAGTGAGGCTTGAAGCCGGCCGTCAGCTCGTTGATGCGGCGGTCCTTCTCGGCCCACAAGCCGTTGACCCAGGTTTGCAAGCGTGCGCGGTAGCCCGTGTCGCGGCCCGTGTCAGTCTTCAGGTCTTGCGGGATGGCGACCTGGCGCACGTCCACGATCACATCGCTCAGCCGGCCACAGATCAGATCGGTGAAAGTGGGCACGCCCTTGGGGTAGACGATGGTCACGTCCAGCATCGCGTCGAACTGCTCGCCCATCACTGCCAGCGCCATGCCGATGCCGCCCGTCTTGGGCTTGAGCAGGTGCTGATGCGGTGATTGCTGTGCGTCGTGCTTGCTGGGCGTGAAGCGGGTGCCTTCCAGAAAGCTGATCACCGACGTGGGCACCACGCGGAATTTTTCGCAGGCCTTGCGCGCGGCTTCCAGGTCTTTGGACGCGCTCGCCTTGCCACCCTTGCGGGACATGAAGGGGAAGTCGAGCGCCCACCAGGCCAGGCCGATGATGGGCACGTAGATCAGCTCTTTCTTGATGAAGAACTTGAGCAGCGGGATGCGGCCGCCAAACACCTTCTGCAGCACCAGGATGTCCACCCAGCTTTGGTGGTTGCTGCTGACCAGGTACCAGCCCTTGCGCTTGAAGTTCTCAACGCCGGTGATTTGCCAATGGGTGTGCCCGACTGCATCGATCCACAGGCCATTGTTGGCCACCCAGATGTCGCCGATCTTGTTCAAGGCGTAATCGGTCACTTGACGCACCGCCCGGAACGGCAACACCAGCTTGAGCAGTGCAAAAGGGATCATGGCGGTGAACCCGACCAAGGTGTTCAAGGCCAGAACAGTGCTGGCCAGGATGGCCTTGACGAGGTACACAAGTCTTTGAAACATGGCGGTTGAACGCGGACCAGTGGCCCGCCTTCTGAATGGCGACAGAGCGCAATTATGGTGCCTAGAGGCCGCGCCGCCTGTTCAGGCCGCTTCCTGGGCCTGCCATTGCTGCAGGAGGTAAAGGCGCTGATAGCGCCCTTCGGGCAAGGCCATCAAGGCGTCGTGCGAGCCCTGCTCGGCAATGCGGCCATGGTGCAGCACCACGATGGCATCGGCATCTCGGATGGTGGACAGGCGGTGCGCGATGGCCACCACGGTGACCTGGCCATGCAAGGCGTCCAGGGCTTTTTGCACCAGGCGCTCGGTGTCGCTGTCGATGTGCGAGGTGGCCTCGTCCAGAAAGAGGATGCGCGGCTGACCGGCCAAGGCCCGCGCCATGGCCAGCAACTGCTTCTGGCCCACCGACAGGCGCGCGCCGCCTTCACCCAGCGGGGTGTCGTAGCCGTTTTCAAGCGCGAGGATGAAATCATGCACCTGGGCGGCACGTGCAGCGGTTTCGATCTGGGCCGGGCTCAAGCCGCGCCCCATGTCGATGTTCTCGCGGGCGCTGGCGGCCAGCAGGAAGGGCTCTTGCGGCACCAGGCCCACGGCATGGCGGAAGGCCTCGTCGTCGATGTCGTCGACCGGCTGGCCATCGATGGTCACGCTGCCAGCGGGCGCCTGGTAAAAGCGCAGCATCAGGGACAAGAGCGTGGACTTGCCACTGCCCGTGTGGCCCACGATGCCGATGAACTGGCCCGGCGCGATGTTCAAGTTGACGTCGTGCAACACGGGCGGGTTGGCCGCGTAGGCAAAGGTCAGGTGCCGGATATCGATGGCGCCTTGCGTGACGCGGCCTTGTCCACTGGTGCGCAGGGATTCGGCCTCTTGCAGCAAGGTGTTGACGCGCGCCGCCGCCACCATCGATTGCTGCAGTTGCGAGAACTGCGTCGTGATCTGGATGAGCGGCTCCACCACGCGGGCCATGGTACTGATGAAGGCGTACAGCACGCCGATCTCGACCGTGCTCAGGGTGCCGCCCTGGCTGCGCAAACCAAACACCATCATCACCAGCGCCAGCAGGGAGATGTTCAACAGATCGAGCGCGGGGCGCAGCAGCCAGGCGTTGGCGCGCAGCTCGTCACGGCGGGCCTGCAGCTGGGCGTGCGCAGTCTGTGCAAAGCGCTCGGCAAAACGGGGCGTGGCGTTGCTGGCCTGCAAAACCGCCATGCCAGCGATGGACTCGCCCATCTGCGCGTTCAAATCACTGCGCAACTGGCGCGAACGCGTCACGGCCGGGGCGCTCAGGCGCTGGTAAAGCCACACGATGGCGGTGACGGCGGGCACCAGCAAGGCCACCACCAGCATCAGTTGCCAATCCAGGTAAGCCATCGCGAACAGGGCGGCGACCAGGGCCACCACGCTGTCGAGCATCACGAACAGCACTTGCACATACAGGGCCTTGACCGCCTCGGTGTCGTTGGTGACGCGGCTGACCAGCTGGCCGGTGATGGCCTGGTCAAAGTAGGCCATGGGCAGGCGCAGCACGTGGCCATACACCTCTTCGCGCAGGCGCAGCACCGAGCGCATGGCCAGGCCCGCCAGGCGGATCAACTGGCCGTAGCGGATCCAGCTGGCGATCCAGGTTGCGAAGAGCGCGCCCAGCAGCAGGCCCGCCATCTCGGGCAAGGTGCCTTGGTGCGGCATCAGGTGCCGGTCGATGAAGGCCTTGCCCAGGATGGGGCCCAGCGCTTCCAGGCCGGCCGCCAGCATCAACCACAGCAGGCCGCGCCGCAGGTGGTGCAATTCGGGTTGGGCCGCGCGGCGCAGCAGGGCCAGTGCCTGGCCTCGGTCAAGCGGCTGCATCGTCGGCCTCCAGTTGTTGCTCAAGCTGTTGGTAGCGCCATTGGCGGGCGTACCAGCCCTCCCGCACCAAGAGTTGGGCATGGCTGCCTTGCTCGGCCACCACGCCTTCTTTCAGCACCTGGATGTGGTCGGCATCGGCCACGGAACTGAGCCGGTGGCTGACGACGATCACGATGCGCTCGGGGCGCTGGGCGCGCAGCTCGCGCAGGTGCCGCAGGATGCTGGCCTCGGTGTCGGTGTCCACCGCCGACAAGGCATCGTCCAGCAGCAGCAAGGGTGCGTCGGCCAACAAGGCGCGGGCAATGGCCACACGCTGGCGCTGACCGCCCGACAAGGTCACGCCGCGCTCGCCCACCGGGGTGTCATAGCCTTGGGGTAAACGCATGATGTCGTCGTGCACGGCGGCCATGCGGGCCACGTGCTCCACTTCAGCGCGCGTGGCCTGGGGCTTGGCCAACGCGATGTTCTCGGCCACTGAAGCCGAGAACAAAAAGGGCTCTTGCGGCACCCAACTCACGGCCCGGCGCAAGGTGTCCAGCGTGTAATCGGCCAAGGCCACGCCGCCCCATTGCACGCTGCCCGAATCGGGCGCGAATTGGCGCAGCAGCAAACGCACCACCGTGGATTTGCCCGAACCCGTGGGGCCCACCAGGCCCAGGGTCTGACCGGCTTGAACCGACAGCGACACGCCCGCCAAAGCCCGTGTGGGATGACCGGGGTAGGAGAACACCACATCTTGGGTCCGCAGGGCGCCGGGCTGGATGCTGTGCACGGTGCCATGGTCCTGCACCGTGAGCGGGGCCTCCAGCACGGGTTGCAGGCGGTCCCACGCAGCGCGGCCCCGCTCGATCAGGGAGAGCACCCAGCCAGCCGCGAACATGGGCCAGATCATCTGCCCCAGGTACAGGCTGAAGCTGGTCAACTGGCCGATGGTCAACTCCTTGTGCCAGACCAGGTAGCCGCCCATGGCCAGGCTCAGCATGGTGGCCGCGCCCAAGGTGAGGCTCACGGCCGGCTCGTAGGCGGCCTCCCAGCGCTGCGCCTTCAGGCTGGACTGGGCGGCTTTGTCCGCCAGCGTGGTGAAGTCGGCGGTGCTGCGCGCCTCCAGGCCCAGCGCCCGCACGGTGCGCACACCCGACAAGGTCTCGTGCACCTGGTCATTGAGGTGCCCGAAGTTGTCCAGCGATTGGCGGGAGGCCGTGTGCACGTGGTTGGAGATCCACCAGAAAGCCCAGCCCATGATGGGAAACGGCAGCAAGGCCACAAGGGTCAGGCGCCAGTCCACGCCCAGCACCATCGAGCCGATCACCAGCAACAGTGTCAAGGTGCCATCGAAACCTGCCAGCACGGCCTCGCCCGCGGCTTGTTCGACCGCGTCGATGTCATTCGTGGCCAGGGCCATGAGGTCGCCGGTGCGGCGATCCTGGTAGAAGTGAGGGCCCTGCAGGCTCAGGCGTTCGTACAGGCGGGTGCGCAGGTCCACGCCCAGCCGGTAAGCCGCCGCGTACAACAGTTGCCGCCAGGTCACGCGCATGAAGTAGATGGCCAGGCCAGCCAGCACCATCAGGCCCACCTCGCGGATCAGCCCATCGGTGTCCAGCCGGCGTGCCACCAGGCCATCGACCAGGTGCCCCACCTGGCGCGGCAGCCAGACGGTGAGCAAGGCGATGGCGACCAGCATCACGGCCGAAGGGCCGTAGGCACGCCAGTGGCGAAAAATGAATTTGGTGACGAGCGCGGACAGGGACATGGGTCAGCTGTGTCCCGACCGGCGCCGCTCCCGCAGCATGAACAAATACAGGCCTTCGACCTTTTCACGCGCCCAAGGCGTCTTGCGCAAAAAACGCAGGCTGGACGAGATGCTGGGATCGGACTGGAAACAGCGGATGTTGATGAGCCGGCCCAACTCCGGCCAGCCATAGCCGGCCACCAGTTCGTTGAGGATCGTTTCGAGCGTCAGCCCGTGCAACGGGTCCTGGCTGGGGGGATTTTTCATGGCGGCATCATGCCGCACTTATCATGTCCCCACCTCACCGAATGCCTTGAAAGAACGCCCATGAAGACACGTGCCGCCGTCGCCTGGAAAGCCGGACAACCCCTGACCATTGAAACCGTCGACCTGGAAGGCCCGCGCGAGGGCGAAGTGCTGGTCGAGGTCAAGGCCACCGGCATCTGCCACACCGATTACTACACGCTGTCGGGCGCCGACCCGGAAGGACTGTTCCCCGCCATCCTGGGCCACGAAGGCGCGGGCATCGTGGTGGATGTGGGCCCCGGCGTCAGCTCGCTGCGCAAGGACGACCACGTCATCCCGCTGTACACGCCTGAGTGCCGCCAGTGCAAGTTCTGCCTGTCGCGCAAGACCAATCTGTGCCAGAAGATCCGCGGCACGCAAGGCAAGGGCCTGATGCCCGATGGCAGCTCGCGCTTCTCACTCAATGGCGATCCGCTGCTGCACTACATGGGCACCTCCACCTTCAGCAATTTCATCGTGGTGCCCGAGATCGCATTGGCCAAGATCCGGCCTGACGCGCCTTTCGACAAGGTCTGCTACATCGGCTGCGGCGTGACCACCGGCGTGGGCGCGGTGCTGTTCAGTGCGCAGGTCGAGGCCGGCGCCAACGTGGTCGTGTTCGGCCTGGGCGGCATCGGCCTGAACGTGATCCAGGCGGCCAAGATGGTGGGCGCCGACAAGATCATCGGCGTGGACCTGAACCCCAAGCGCGAAGCCATGGCCCGCCAGTTCGGCATGACGCATTTCATCAACCCCAAGGATGTGCCCAATGTGGTCGACGCCATCGTGCAACTGACCGACGGCGGCGCCGACTACAGCTTCGAGTGCATCGGCAACACCACCACGATGCGCCAGGCGCTGGAATGCACGCACAAGGGCTGGGGCCGCAGCATCATCATCGGCGTGGCCGAGGCCGGCGCCGAGATCAGCACCCGCCCTTTCCAGTTGGTGACCGGCCGCAAGTGGGAGGGTTCGGCCTTCGGTGGTGCGCGCGGCCGCACCGACGTGCCCAAAATCGTCGACTGGTACATGGACGGCAAGATCAACATCGACGACCTGATCACGCACAAGCTGTCGCTGGACCAGATCAACGAGGGCTTTGACCTGATGAAGAGCGGCGAGTCGATCCGCTCGGTGGTGATGTACTGACATGGCCATCGAGACGCTCAGCGAACACGCCTGCTTTGGCGGCGTGCAAGGCTTTTACCAGCATGCCTCCAGCACCATCGGCCTGCCGATGCGCTTTGGCGTGTACCGGCCGCCGCAGGCGCTGAGCTCGCCCAGCACCCCCGTGCTGTTTTACCTGGCCGGCCTGACCTGCACGGAAGAGACCTTCGCCATCAAGGCCGGCGCGCAACAATACGCCGCCGAGCACGGCCTGATCCTGGTCAGCCCCGACACGAGCCCACGCAACACGGGCATCGAGGGGGCCGATGCCAGCTGGGACTTCGGCACCGCGGCCGGCTTCTACCTGGACGCCACGGCCGAACCCTGGGCGCGCCATTGGCGCATGGAAAGCTACCTGACGACCGAGCTGTTGCCGCTGGTGCTGCGGCACTTCAAGGGCGATGCGGCTCGCACAGGCATCTTTGGCCATTCCATGGGTGGGCACGGCGCCTTGACCTTGGCCTTGAAGCACCCGGATCTGTTCAAGAGCGTGTCGGCCTTCGCACCCATCGCGGCGCCCACGCAATGCCCTTGGGGCCGCAAGGCACTGCAAGGCTACCTGGGCGACGAGTCGGCCGCCTGGGCGCGGCACGACGCCACTGAGCTGGTCAGGG
The DNA here is from genome assembly GCF_918741295.1 of Aquabacterium sp. CECT 9606. GTDB lineage: Bacteria > Pseudomonadota > Gammaproteobacteria > Burkholderiales > Burkholderiaceae_C > Aquabacterium. The sequence goes on along the minus strand of NZ_CAKKNB010000001.1, from coordinate 765,970 downwards.
CTGGCGCCACCTGCCCGCCCATCCTGATCGACCAGGGCCTGGCCGACAAGTTCCTGGCCGAGCAATTGCATCCCCACCTGCTGGAAGCCGCCTGCCAGCAACAAGGCCAACCCCTCGCCATTCGGCGGCATGAAGGCTATGACCACGGCTACTACTTCATCAGCACCTTCATGCGCGACCACATCGCGCACCACGCGTCGATCTTGAAGGCCTGAGGCGCCACCAAGCCACTGCCGCGCCTCACGCCGGGCCCATGGCCGGCTTGTTGGACGAGGTTTGCTGAGCGCTGGGCGGCAACCACAACTCGATCACGCCCGGACGCCGGTTGAGCGACTTGGGCAGGTCGCGCACCCAGACCTTGTCCGACGTTTCACCCGGCCCCACCCAAGGCACGCCCAGCAGCCCCGCCATGGCTTTGGCGCATGCCCGGCTGGCGGGATCGTGCAGCACGAAGGTCGGTTGAGGCCAGGGCGCGGGTCGACGCTGCTGGCGCACTTGCGCGCTGAGCGTGACGTTCTCGATCGGCGCCACCTGGACCAGGTCTCCTGCCTGCATCTGCAGCAGCTGGCGCAAGGTGGTGGCCGGGCCCCGAGAGAACTCGTCGTAGATCTGCACGTACAGGATCGTGTTGCCCTGCGCCCGGCGGCAGGCCTCCAGAGACACGATCGGGGCCGCCGTGGTGGGCGCCACCACCGCCGGATCATCAGGCACGGCTGGGGGTGGCTGCTCGGTAGGCGCCTGTGCGGTGGTGGTCAGCGGGCCTTTGGCGCTCCAGTTTTTCAGCTGATCCCACACCGCCTTGGCCGCCAAGGCCTGCACGCCCGGCGAGCTGCCCGAATCCCAATAACTCAGCGCCGAGCTGGCCGGCTGGAAAGACGCCACCAGTTGCAGCTCATTGCGCATGCGCAAAGCGGTGGCCGGGCATTCGGTCTGGGCCGCCAGGGGCTTGGCAAAGTCTTTCGCAATGCGGGTGGCCACCAGGTCCACGCCCTCGCGCTCCAGCAAGCTCAACATGGGACTGCCCCGCATGACCTGCAGCAGCGTTTTCGTCTGCACATACAGGAACTCGGGCATCTTCGGGCAATCAGCATCAACGCCCTGCAGGCCCTTCGAGACCTCGGCAAACAGCTTGCTGGCCTCGGTTCGCGACTCGGTCTCCTTGCGCTGCACCTGGTCGATCGTTTGCCAGGCCGACAAGATCAAGGTGCCCGAGGCGCCCAGGCCCAAGGTTGTGCCGATGGCGGTGGCGCGCACGGTGCGACGCCACCAGGGGGCCGATTGGCCCTTGTCCGGGGCATCCTTGCCATCGCGCAAACGCGCCGCCACACGGATGCCGTGGTGGGCCTTGCTGCGCCAGCCAGGCAGTTGTGCCAGCCAGGTCTCGTGCAGGGCCAGTCCAAAATCTTCGCCCAGGCGGTGGTAGCTCTCCCATTGGGCTTCATCGAAGGACTGATCACCCGTGGACTCGTGCGGAAAATCCTCGTGCTTTTGCGCATAGGCCAGCAGGTCCACGTCCAGCGCGTTGTGCAGATTGGGCTTGACGATCAGCAGCGTGCCCTCCGGGCGCGTCAACACGGCCTGCCCATCGGCGCGCGTGATGGTTCGCTCGCGGTAGCGGATGCGCGCCAGCAAGACGCCCCGGCAGGAATGGCTGTTGCACACATCTTCGGGCGATAACACTGTCAGGCCCGAGCCCGCCAAGGTGAACAGGCGGCAAGCCTCTTCACGCGAGTAGAAATCGATCTCGGCCCCAAAGTCGATGCGGGCCTTGCGCACCAGGTTCTCGATGTCCCCGAACTCGTAGCGTGGATCGCAACTCGCGTCGGACAGGATGATGAAATCCAGCTCGCGCTTGATCAAGGCATAGACACCCGTGTTCTCAAAATGGCCACCGTCCGACAGGTACCACCAGGGTCGATCGCCCCCGAAGTAAACGGCCGATGCTTCACTGGCCAACATCAGCGGTTTGGGCAAAAAGCGCCATGACAGGTCGCTCAGCCAACGCAGTGGCACAAGCGCCCCGGGCGAGCGGATCCAGTGGCCCAGGCGCACGCCCAGAAAGTACAACAGCAGCGCCAGCCCGCGCGTGGTGTAGGCCCCCGCACCCGGCGAGGCGGCCGCGCCAGACACCGCCACCCACCGACCCAGCGTGCCCGCGTCGTGGTCGGCCTGCATGGGGATGAAGCGCGAAGGCCCGACCTCCAGGCCGCGCCAGGTGGCGGTCACGGCCGCGCCCTTGCGGTCTGCGTTGTACAGGCCACTCAAGTCATCCCTTGTCTGGTTCAGGCAGGTGTTGACCAGGTGGATGGGGCCGCCCCGCACCTCGGGCTGGTAGTGCCTCAGGCCCATGTCGTCGCCCTCTTCCACCGCCGTGACATCGGCACTGCCAGGCCCGCCGCCGTCCAGGCCTCGCCGGGGATTGCCCACTGCCAGGTAGGCCCTGGTCAGGCGCGCCCGGTAGAAGCTGTGCAGCGACGAGGTGTTGGGCATCTGCGCGTTACCCGCGGTCAAGGCCACCCAGATGAACCAGATCAAGGCCACCAAGGCTGCCCGCATCCATGAAGGCGTGTTGATCAGCGGGGCGAAGGTGTCGGGCGCGAAGACGAACCATTGCAACAGCACCAACCAACCCAGCACCAGCACCAGCAAGCCCGCCAGGCTGCCCACGTTGATCAGGCGCGGCAACCATTCGCGGGCGCGCCCGCCAGCCTCGGACGCCATCTGTTGCAAGGGCTGCACCATGGTGCGCAAACCCAGGGCGACCAAGCCCCCAAAACCCACGCCGCGCCACAGGTAGTTGTCATTGCCCGCCTGGGATTGAAGCTCTTCCAGTAACCACCAGCTCAGCACATCCAGCGCGCCCAGGCCCGCGACGGCACACGCCGCCAGTGTGACCATGCGCAAAGCCCGGGTGAGGGTATTGCGCAAACGGGCCACGGCCAGGGCATGGGGATCGCGGCTGAAAAACAACCAGCCTTGGGACAAGGACTGCCCCACCACGATGGACAGCAAAGCCAACACCGCCGCGCTGATGGCGGTCAGGCCATCGTGGCGGGGGTCCAGCAACTGCGCCGCCAAGGACCAGCGCACCAACACCCAAGTCCCGAAAGCACAGCCCGACAGGAACAGCACATCACCCACGCTGGGCCCCGAGGTCTTGGCCCCAGGGTTGGGTGTATCGCGCGCCGACCAGTAACCGGAGATGAGACCGGGCGCGGTCAGCAGCCAACCGGCCAGCGCCAGCACCCACCAGGGTGTCTGCCAGAAGGCCCAGCCTTTTGGGTCAAGCACCTGGGTGCTGTGCTGCCACAAGTGCGGTGCCACCACGATCAGGCCCAGCAGCATGCAGGCCACCATGAACTCGGCATGGATGGCCAGCACCGCCCGCAGGTAGGTGACGACCGCCGTGCCCCAATCGCGCGAGCCCGAGGTTGACAGATAGCGCCCATTGCGCCGCAACCACTCGAGCACGGGCGAGGAGGCGTCGGCCATCAGGCCTTGCGCACGCGCCATGCCAAAGCTGGACACCAGGCGTCCGAACATGCCGCCGATGTAGCCCCCACCGGACACCGTGGACAGGTAATCGACACGCCCCAGCAAACCATCGGCGTCCAGCGTGCGCTGATCGGCTGGCACACCGCCTGTCCCACCTCGCTTGTTCTGGGCCAGGCCGCGCATCAAGCCCAGGGCAAAGGTGGCGCTGCGCACGCCGCCGCCCGACAGCGCCAGGCCCACCCGCGGTAGCGTCAACTCGGCTTCCATGTGCACCGACAACTCGCCGAGCACCTCGCGCCGCCGCGCCAGCAAGGCGTCATGCTCGGCGGCTTGCAGTGGCGATTCGGCACCCTTGGGCGCCGCTTGGCCGGGATGTTCCAGCGAAGAGGGGATGGAGGTGGTCATGCCCCATGCTGCTGCAAATTGAGGCAACTGCCAACCGATACGGGGGCGACAAATTAGGGGGAGGCAGGCCCGGCGCGGATAATCCGCCACATGAACGCCCCCACACCGAACGCCAAGCCCTCCGCCGATCAGCCCTTCAGCACCCTGAGCCTGGCCCCCGCCATGCTGGACAACCTGACGCAGTTGGGCTACCTGTCCATGACGCCGATCCAGGCCGCCAGCCTGCCCATTGCTTTGGCAGGCCAAGATCTGATCGCGCAGGCCAAAACAGGCAGCGGCAAGACCGCCGCCTTCGCCCTGGCCCTGTTGACGCGCCTGGACCCGAAGAACTTCGCCGTGCAGGCCTTGGTGCTGTGCCCCACGCGCGAGCTGGCCGACCAGGTCACGCAAGAGATCCGCCGCCTCGCCCGTTTCGAAGACAACGTCAAGATCCTGAGCCTGTGTGGCGGCACGCCCATGCGCGGCCAGATCGACAGCCTGGAGCACGGCGCGCACATCGTCGTGGGCACGCCTGGCCGCCTGATGGACCATCTGGAGCGTGAAACGCTGAACCTGTCCGCCCTGAACACCCTGGTGCTGGACGAGGCCGACCGCATGCTGGACATGGGCTTCTTCGACGACATCGTGAAGGTGGCCAAGCAGTGCCCCAAGGACCGTCAGACCTTGCTGTTCTCGGCCACCTACCCCGAAGGCATCGCCAAACTCAGCCAGCAGTTCTTGCGCAACCCGCAAGAAGTCAAGCTGACCCAGCAGCATGACGACAGCAAGATCCGCCAGCGCTGGTACGAGGTCACCGAGAACGAGCGCCTGCACACGGTGTCATTGCTGCTCAAGCACTACCGCCCCGTCAGCACTCTGGCCTTTTGCAACACCAAGCAGCAATGCCGCGACCTGGTCGATGTGCTCAAGGCCCAAGGCATCGAAGCCCTCGCCCTGCATGGTGATCTGGAACAACGTGACCGCGACCAGGTGCTGATCCAGTTCGCCAACCGCAGTTGCTCGGTCCTGGTGGCCACCGACGTGGCCGCGCGCGGCCTGGACATCGCTCAGTTGGAGGCCGTGATCAATGTCGACATCACGCCCGACACCGAGATCCACGTGCACCGCATCGGCCGCACCGGCCGTGCCGACCAGAACGGCTGGGCCCTGAACCTGGCCACGATGAACGAGATGGGCCGCGTGGGCAACATCGAAGTGGCGCAGGGCAAGCCCTCCGAATGGCACCCTGTCAGTGAGCTGACACCGGCCAGCGATGAGCCTTTGTTGCCCCCGATGATCACCCTGCAGATCCTGGGTGGCCGCAAGGAAAAGATCCGGCCCGGCGACGTGCTGGGTGCCCTGACCGGCGAGGCCGGCTTCAGCGGCGCGCAGATCGGCAAGATCAACGTGACCGATTTCCACACCTACGTGGCCGTCGAGCGCGGCATCGCACGCCAGGCCGTCAGCAAACTGTCCGCGGGCAAGGTCAAGGGCAAAAAGGTCAAGGTTCGATTCCTGAACGAGCTTTGAAATCCCCGGAATCAGGGTCACCCTACTCAGAAAGTGGCCTTCGATCGGGGCCAAAAGTGGACAATAGAGGGTTGCCCCTCCGACGCCCGCTCTCCGACATGTCCGCCACCGCCTCGCCGATCACCATCCCCAAAGCTGAAAAAACCCTGAACGGCTACCGCCCGTACTGGGCCAAGCGCTTTGGCACGGCCAAGTATTTGCCCATGAGCCGGGACGAGATGACGGCGCTCGGCTGGGACAGCTGCGACATCATCATCGTCACGGGCGACGCCTACGTGGACCACCCCAGCTTCGGCATGGCCGTGATCGGCCGCATGCTGGAGGCGCAGGGCTTCCGCGTCGGCATCATCGCGCAGCCCGACTGGCAAAGCGCCGATCCGTTCAAGGTGCTGGGCAAGCCCAACCTGTTCTATGGCGTCACCGCCGGGAACATGGACTCGATGATCAACCGCTACACCGCCGACCGCAAGATCCGCAGCGACGACGTGTACACCCCCGGCGGCCAAGGCGGCAGCCGCCCCGACCGTGCCTCGCTGGTCTACGCGCAGCGCTGCAAGGAAGCCTACAACGACGTGCCCATCATCATGGGCGGCATCGAAGGCTCGCTGCGCCGCATCGCGCACTACGACTACTGGCAGGACAAGGTCCGCCGCTCCATCCTGGCCGATGCCAAGGCCGACCTGCTGCTCTACGGCAACGCCGAACGCGCCATCGTCGAGATCGCGCACCGTTTGGCCGCGCGCGAGCCCATCGAGCAGATCACCGATGTGCGCGGCACCGCCTTCATGCGCCGCACCAACGACCCCACGGCCGCCGGTTGGTTCGAGCTGGACTCATCCGAAGTCGACATGCCCGGCCGCGTTGACGAGCACATCAACCCGTACCAGACAACGTCGGAACAGGCCGAAGCCCAGGGCAGCACCTGCGCCAAGGAAGACGCGGCCAAGGCCGACGGCCCGCCAGCCCCCATGGGCAACGCCGTCAAGCCGATCAACTTCGTGCGCAGCCCGCTGGCCGCTGCCCGCCCCACCGGCAAGATCAACATGCCGCCGCGCGACCGCACCGTCATCCGCCTGCCCTCCTACGAGCAGGTCAAGAGCGACCCGGTGCTCTACGCCCACGCCAACCGCGTGCTGCACCTGGAGACCAACCCCGGCAACGCCCGCGCCCTGGTGCAGGCCCATGGCCACCGCGACGTGTGGATCAACCCGCCGCCCATCCCGCTGACCACGGCCGAGATGGACTTCACCTTCGACCTGCAATACGCACGTTCGCCCCACCCGGCCTACGCCGATGAAAAGGGCGGCCACGACGGCGCCACCAAGATCCCCGCCTGGGAGATGATCCGCTTCAGCGTGAACATCATGCGCGGCTGCTTCGGCGGCTGCACCTTCTGCTCCATCACCGAGCACGAAGGCCGCATCATCCAGAGCCGCAGCGAAGACTCGGTGATCAAGGAAATCGAAGCCATCCGCGACAGCGTGAAAGGCTTCACTGGTGTCATCTCTGATCTGGGCGGCCCCACGGCCAACATGTACCGCATCGGCTGCAAATCACCAGAGATCGAAGCGGCTTGCCGCAAGCCCTCCTGTGTCTACCCCGATGTGTGCCCCAACCTGAACACCGACCACGGCCCGCTCATCAAGATGTACCGCCGCGCGCGGGCCTTGAAGGGCGTCAAGAAGATTTTGATCAGTTCGGGCCTGCGCTACGACCTGGCCATCAAATCGCCCGAGTACGTGAAAGAGCTGGTCACGCACCACGTGGGCGGCTACCTCAAGATCGCACCCGAGCACACCGAGCAAGGCCCGCTCACCAAGATGATGAAGCCGGGCATCGGCAGCTACGACCGCTTCAAGCAGCTGTTCGAGAAGTTCAGCGAAGAAGCCGGCAAGAAGCAGTACCTCATCCCCTACTTCATCGCCGCCCACCCGGGCACCAGCGACGAAGACATGATGAACCTGGCCATCTGGCTCAAGCGCAATGGTTTCAAGGCCGACCAGGTGCAGACCTTCTACCCATCACCCATGGCCACCGCCACGGCGATGTACCACACCGGCCGCAACCCGCTGCGCAAGATCACGCGCGACAGCGAAACGGTCGACATCGTGCGCGGCGACCGCCGCCGTCGCCTGCACAAGGCTTTCTTGCGCTACCACGATGCCAACAACTGGCCCCTGCTGCGCGAGGCCTTGAAAGACATGGGCCGCGCTGATTTGATCGGCAATGGCAAGCACCACCTGATTCCGACCTACCAGCCGGTGATCGATGGCAGCTACCAGACCGCGCGCCGCAAGAACTCGACCCCCACTGGCGCGGTCAAGACCTCGCCCGTGACCAAGGGCCGCATCCTGACCCAGCACACCGGCCTGCCCCCGCGCGAGACCGGTGCCAGCGCATCGCCCACCCGGTCGGTGAAAAGCGTGGGTGGTGGCATGGCCCACAAGGCCGTGGGGCGCAAGAAGCCCCGCTAAGATTTCAGCAGGGCCAGAAACTCGTCCGAATCAAAGCCGTTCTTCATGGGCTTGCCCTTGACCATCAGGAAGGGCACGCCCACGCCGCCCAACTCCTGCAGCTTGCGTTCACAGTCCATGCTGGCTTGCGCATCGCATTCGGTGAAGGCAAAGCCGTTCTGCGTCAACCAGCCCTTGGCTTGCGCGCAATAAGGGCAGGTCGTGGTGGTGTAGATGATCACATCGCCCGACTTGACCAACGCGGCCAGGGCCTGCACATCACCGGCTGAAGATTGCTCAGTGGCACCGCCCTCTGACCGGTGCTTGGCGGACACCTGCCACCCCATCCACGCGCCATAGGCCAGCACGGCCGCCGCCACCCACTTGCCCCACGCGAACTGGCTTTGTTGGCGGGCCACGAACACGTCGGTGCGCAACGGCTGGGGCCTCAAGCCTTCGGAGGCCTTGGCATAAGCCACGCCGCAAGCGGGGCATTGCCAATCGGGGGCCAGCGCTCCGGGCTGGCGAACATGGTGGCACTTGGGGCAGCTCTGCATCATGTCATTCATGGGGTGGTTGGATCAATGACCACTCTGCCTGAAATCACGCCGCCCGCGTCACCAGAATGTGCATTGTTGCAGTGCACAATGCGCATTCATCAGCAGAAGGGACCGGACCATGCGCTACGTTGTGTTCAACCAAAAAGGTGGTGTTGGCAAATCCACCATCACCTGCAACCTGGCCGCCATCAGCGCCAGCCAAGGCCTGCGCACGCTCGTGGTCGACCTGGACCCCCAAGGCAACTCCACCCACTACCTGATGGGCGATGGTTTGGAAGAGGGCACGCCCAACCTGGCCGAGTTCTTTGACCAGACCCTGAAGTTCAGCGCACGGCCCAAGAGCACCGCCGACTTCGTGGTGGCCACCCAATGGGACAACCTGGACCTGATGCCCTCCAGCCCCGAGCTGGAAGAGCTGCAAAGCAAGCTCGAGTCGCGCCACAAGATCTACAAACTGCGCGACGCCCTGGCCGAGCTGGACGAGGCCTACGACCGCGTCTACATCGACACCCCACCCGCCCTGAACTTCTACACGCGCTCCGCACTGATCGCCGCGCAGGGCTGCCTGATCCCTTTTGACTGCGACGATTTCTCGCGCCGCGCCCTGTACGCCTTGCTGGAGAACGTGCAAGAGATCCAGGCCGACCACAACCAGGGCCTGCAGGTCGATGGCATCGTGGTGAACCAGTTCCAGCCGCGCGCCAACCTGCCCCAAAAGCTGGTGCAGGAACTGATCGACGAAGGCCTGCCCGTGCTGCAGCCTTACCTGAGCGCGTCGGTGCGCATCCGCGAATCACACCAGCAGGCCACGCCCATGATCCACCTGGATCCGCGCCACAAACTCACCCAGGATTTCGTGGCCCTGCACGATGCCCTGCGCTCCTCATAGAACGAACCCTCGCTGCAGCCCTTACTGAGCCGGCGTTTGAAGTCGCAGCCTGCGGGCGGCTTCTTCGTCCTTGGCGTCGTCGATCTCGCGCAGCACCGCGCCCAGGTCGACGGCTTTTTCGCTTCGGGCGAACTGGCCGGTGAGCTGCACCTCGGGGTGCAGGCCACCCGCCTCGTACAAGGCCCAGATCTCGCGGCCGTAGTCGGTGGCCAGCAGTTCGGGCGCGTACTGCCCAAAGTAGTTGCGCAGATTGGCCACATCGCGCTCCAGCATGTCGGAGGCGTGGTTGTTGCCAGCGGCATCCACCGCCTGGGGCAGGTCGATGATGACTGGGCCATCGGCGCCCACCAGGATGTTGAACTCCGACAAGTCACCATGAACCACGCCGGCGCACAGCATGCGCACCACTTCCATGATCAGGGTGTGGTGATACTGGCGGGCCAGCTCGGGCTCGAAGGACAGGTCGTTGAGGCGCGGTGCGGCGTCGCCATCGGCCCCCGTCACCAACTCCATCAGCAACACGCCTTCGTGGAAGTTGTAGGGCTTGGGCACGCGCACGCCCGCGCCAGCCAGCCGGTACAGGGCATCGACTTCGGCGTTTTGCCACGCGGCCTCTTGCGCCTGGCGGCCATAGCGCGTACCTTTGGCCATGGCGCGGGCCTGCCGGCTGTTCTTCGTCTTGCGGTTCTCGGTGTAGTCCACCGCCTGGCGAAAACTGCGTTTGTTGGCCTCTTTGTAGACCTTGGCGCAGCGGATGTCGTCACCGCAGCGCACCACGAAGACCATGGCTTCCTTGCCGCTCATCAGCTGGCGGACCACCCCATCGATCAAGCCATCTTCAATCAGCGGTTCCAGTCTTTTGGGGATTTTCATGGTGCGCATTGTGCGCTGCCCGGATGCGACGACAATCCTCGTCCAGAACTTATCCGTCCAACCACCTCCAATCTGTCATGTCCCGATATCAGGTTCGCTCCGCCATTCCCCGCGATGCCATGGCCATTGCCGACATTTACGCCGCCGCCGTGCAGGCTTCCTACAAGGACCTGGTGCCCGACGAGCTGCTGAGCACCCTCTTCGCCAACAAGCGCCAGGGCTATTGGCGCGAAGCCATCGAAATGGGCGAGCCGCAAATCCAGGTGGCCGCCGAGGGCGAGCAGGTGGTGGGCTTCGTGGGCTACGACCGCTCGCGCGATCCCAAGACCCCGTCCACCATGGGCGAGATCTGGCAGATCTACGTCAGGCCTGACCTGTGGTCCACTGGCGCCGGCCTGGCCCTGTGGGATGGCGCCCGCGACGGCCTGGAAGACGAAGGCTGCACCCACGTTTCGCTGTGGCTGCCGCTGCGCAACGAACGTGCCCTGGCCTTCCACGAAAAAGCCGGCTTCAAGCGCGAATTGAAAACCGCCCAGACGGTGGACGTGGGCGGCGTGAAGATCGAGACGATCCGCCTGGTGCGGGCCATCGGCTGATCAACCGATCTCCAGCGTCTCCATGACCTCGTCTTCCCAGACGGCGAGTTCATCGACCGAGATCTGGAGCCACGCCAGCGCCTTTGCGCCATAGGCCGTCCATTCTTTTTCGGGCTGCAAGCCCTCTTGCAGGCGCAGCAGGTGATCGGCCAGCAAACCGGCGGCCACCAGGGTGTGCACCTCGGGCTCGGTGAAGCGATCACCCAGCGCGGCCAGATCGTGGTGCAGCCGGATGGCGGCCATCAGGCTGGGCGACAAACGCCACACCCGGGCCACCAAGGCGCCCACCACGGCGTGGTCGGTGCGGTGGTTGGCGTTTTCAGTGGCCACATAAGAGCGATCGACGCGGGCCTGGGCCTCCACCATGGTGCCCACATAGCCCTTCACGCTTTGCATCATCACTGGCAGGCCCACGTGGCAGAAGAGGCCATAGGTGTAGGCCAGATCGGGCGACATGCCGGGCAGGCGTTTCGCGATGAAAGCCATGGCCAGGGCCCGCTTGGTGGCGCGCTCCCAGAAGCCCTGCAGGTGCGGACTGCTGACACGGATGGCGTTTTGCGCCAGAAAGCCCGTCAGGATCGCCGCGGTGTCGGTCAAGCCCAGGCGGTTCATGGCCTGGCCGATGCTTTGCACTGGCTGGCCACTGGCGTACAGCGGCCCATTGGCCGATCGCAGCATGGTGGCCGACATGGCCACATCACTGGAGGCGATGCGGGCCACTTCGTTCAAGTCGGGCTCGCTGGCCGCCATGGCTTTCTGCAAGCGCGTCAGCAATTCCGGACAAGGCGGGATGACGATGTGCTGCAGCGGCCCTTTCGCCCTGGCGTGATCCAGCTCTTGCTGGATGGCAGAGGTGCGCGTCGGCGCCAGATCCGTGGTCGTCATGGAGAAAAGGCCTAAAGTGGTGCACTGCCAGGGTATCGGCGTTTTGCCCGGAAAATGAAGAGGGAAAAATGGTTGGCCCAGAACTGAAAAGGAAGCCCGCTTTGAAAACCAGACGCCCGTGGTGGTATTTGGCCTGGTCATGCCTCATGGTGATCGGTGCGGCCCAGGCCGAACCGCCGCGTGAGCTGGAAGGCGTGCCCATCGAAGACACCGCGCAGGTGGCCGGAACCAAGCTGGTGCTCAACGGTGCGTCGGTTCAAAAGCGCGGATTTTTCAAGACCAACACCTGCGCCCTCTACCTGACCGAAAGGCGCCACACGCTGGACGAGGTTGTCAAGCTGGCCGGACCCAAGCGCGTGCACCTGGTCATGCTCCGCGACGTGAAGGGCTTCCTCATCGCACGCCAGTTCCTCAATGACTTCGCGGCCAGTGCCACCGAGGCCGAAGCCCAGGCGCTGACCGCCGAGGTCGAAGCCATCGCGGCGGGCTACGCCAAGATCGACATGCTGCACAAGGGCGATGTGGTGCTGATCGACTGGGTCCCCCAGGAGGGCATCGTGGCCTCGCTCAATGGCCACCCCATGGGGCCAGCTCACGACAACGAATCGCTCTGGGATGTGTCACTGCGCCCGGTGATGGGCCCCCTGGCGCCTCGCGAATTGCGCGAGCACTTGCTGGGGCTCAATTGACACGGGACTTCAGGCGCATCGTCAGGCCCACCGGGGTCATCGTGAACGACATCAACTCTTGCGCTTCGCCGCCCTGGGGGGTGTCCACGCGCTCGATGTCGAACTGATTCAGCAAGGTGGCCATGGCCACTTTCATTTCGACCATCGCCAGGTAACGCCCCGGGCACACGCGGGGCCCGCCACCAAAGGGGGTGGACACCTTCCTGGCTGTGCCATCGGCCAGCCAGCGTTCGGGCATGAAGGCCACGCCATTTGGGAAGTGCCGATCGTCCAGCGCGTCGTGGCGCGAGATGCACCACACCAACGTGCCCGTGGGCACCAGCACATCACCCACCACCGTGTCGCGCAAGGCCTGCTGCACCCGGAAGGGCGCCACCGGTTTGAGGCGCATGGTTTCCTGGATGCAGGCGTCCAGGTAAGGCAGGTCGCCCACCTGGTCCATCGTGAAGCCCGACAAGTCCGCCCCCACCACGCAGCGCACCTCGTCTTGCGCCCGCTTCAAGGCCTCGGGGTGGCGGTGCAACAGATGGATCAACCAGGCCAGCGTGTTGGCCGTGGTGTCTTCACCGGCCAGCAGCATGGTGAACACATTGCCCGCCACGACCTCGTCGTTCACGCCGCTGTCCGGCTGGTCGGCGGCCACGATCAGGGCCTCGATCAGGTTGGTGGGCTGCTCACGCCGCGCAGGCTCGCGTCGCATGCGTTCGCGTGCCTGCTCGATGAAGCCGCTGATGGCCTGGTTCACCGTTTTCAAACTGTGGTCCAGGTCGTGGTCGGAGGGTAATTTGACGTAGCGCCAATACGGCAGCAGGGTGTTGAGCCGCTTGAACAAGGCCGGGAATATCTTGTCCAGGTGGCGCTGGATCACGTCTTCATCCGATTCCAGGGTGTTCATCTCCACGCCAAACGCCAGTCCGGCGATGGCGTCCACCGTGAAACGCATCAGGTCGCTTTGCAGGTCGATCGCCTGCCCTTGCGCGGCGGCCTTCTGCCAACGTCCATCCAGGCGCTGCGCCACCTTCAACAATGCCGGAAAATAAGCACGCACATGGGTGGGCGAAAAGGCCGCCATCACCATGCGCCGCTGGTGGTGCCAGTCCTGGCCCTCGGCGCTGAACAGGCCTTGTGCGCCGCCCAGCTCCTTGACCACCCGCTCCAGGCTGGCCGGGCGCCGAAAGCCCTCGGGCCGGTCTTTCATCACGGCATGGATGGCCTCGTGGTCGGTCACCACCAGCACCTGCGTGGGCCCCAGGCGCACCCGGAAAGTCGGCCCGTACTCACGCGCCCATTGCTCAAAATCCAGGTGGATGCGCGGGCGCTTGATTTGCAAGGCGTTGCCCACGACGGGCAAGGGTCGCGGGCCGGGCAGTTGGTCCAATCGGCGCAGGGGTGGATGGCTCAGCAAAGTGCTCAAGGGGGATGGCTCCATCTCGGTGGGCCTTCAGTCTCGCATGCAAGACACGCCGGGCCAAGCTCCGTACACTACGGCCCGGCCCATCCCTCCTGATTTTTTTCATGACCATCCTGCTCGCGCCCATGGAAGGCCTCCTGGATTTCCCCCTGCGCGACATCCTGACCCGCGTGGGCGGCATCGACCGCTGCGTGTCCGAGTTCATCCGCATCACCGACCAGTTGCTGCCCGAGCGGGTGTTCACGCGCATCGTGCCCGAACTGCTCAACGGCGGCCGCACGCACGCGGGGGTGCCTGTGCGGGCGCAATTGCTGGGCTCCGACCCCAGCTGCCTGGCCGAGAACGCCGCCCGGCTGGCCACCTTGGGCCCCGCCGGCATCGACCTGAACTTTGGCTGCCCGGCCAAGGTCGTGAACCGGCACGGCGGAGGCGCGGCCTTGCTGGTCGATCCCGAGCTGTTGCACGCCATCGTGGCCGCGGTGCGCCGCGCCGTGCCGGCCCACATGCCCGTGTCGGCCAAGATGCGGTTGGGCTACCTCGACGACTCGATGGCAGTGGAATGCGCCCAGGCCCTGGCCAGCGGTGGCGCCGAAGAGCTGGTGGTGCACGCCCGCACCCGGGCCGACGCCTACCGCCCGCCCGCCTACTGGGACCGCGTGAACGAAATCCGCCTGGCGGTGAACATCCCCGTGGTCGCCAATGGCGAGATCTGGAACGTGGACGATGCCCGCCGTTGCCAGCAGGCCTCGGGCTGCCAGGACTTGATGTTGGGGCGCGGCATGGTCGTCAATCCCGGGCTGGCGCTCAGCATCGCCACGCCGGGGCACCCAGGCCTGCCCTGGTCATCGCTGTTGCCTTTGATGGCGGAATTCTGGAAGCTGATCCAGACCCGTGTCGAGCCTCGCCACCGGGCCGGCCGCATCAAGCAGTGGCTCAATTTCTTGAGGCGTCACTACCCCGAGGCGGAAGAGGCCTATGGCCGCGTTCGCACCACCAACGACCACACGGTGGTGGGTCAAACCTTGTTCGCTTGATGATCAAGCAACCTTGACCGAGGGAATGGGCTTGAGGGGCCCGCCAAACTCTTCCTTGGCCGGTTTACCGGGCAAGGGCGGGAACGCCAGCTGGGTCTCGGGCACCTGGCAGTCCGGCAACTGATCCAGCAAGTGGCGAATCAAGGTCAAACGCCCGCGGCGCTGGTCATTGAAATCCACCAGCGTCCAGGGCGCATGCTTGGTGTGCGTGGACTCCAGCATGGCATCGCGCGCCTGCCCATATTCCTTGTATTTCAGGCGTGCTTCCAGATCGATGGGCGACAACTTCCAACGCTTGAGCGGGTCGTTCAAGCGCTCAGCCATGCGCTGCTCCTGCTCTTCCTGATCCACCGTGAGCCAGTACTTGAAGAGCAGGATGCCATCGTCCACCAGCAGCTTTTCGAACACCGGCGTCTGCTTCATGAAGCGCTGAACCTGCTCATCGCTGCTGTAGCCCATCACCTTTTCAACCCCGGCGCGGTTGTACCAGCTGCGGTCCATCAGCACGATGTGGCCGCCAGCCGGCAAATGCGCCACGTGACGTTGAAAATACCACTGGCTTTGCTCGATCTCAGTGGGTTTGCTCAGCGCCACCACATGGCACATGCGCGGGTTGAGCGTCTCGCTGATGGCGTTGATGACGCCGCCCTTGCCCGCCGTGTCCCGGCCCTCCAGCACGATCAGCAAGCGCTTTTGACGGTGCTGCACCCAACGCGCCAGATTGTTCAGCTCGATCTGCAACGGGCCCAGCAAATCGCCGTATTGCTGTTTGCTCAGGCGCGCGCCTGATTTGGCGCCCTTGCCTTTGTCGCCATTGCCATTTCCATTGCTGTCCTTGTTGTTGCCCATGACACGTGCCCGATGCTGAAGTGACGGTGCAAGCTTTATAACCCTGCAAGGCCGACCGCGTCAGAACAAGGTCCCTTGCCGAGAGGCGGCCTCGGAAGGCGGCGCCTGAGGGCGCTTGAATAGGCCGATGTCCAACTCAACCAGGGGCCTGCGTGCCAGCCCATTCCGTGCCGCCGCCTTGGCCACCCGCTGTGCGATCAACTCGGCCCACAGGCCATGGCCCCGCATGCGGTGGGCAAAATCGGCTTCGTAATCTTTGCCGCCGCGCATGTCGCGGATGCGGGCCATGATGCGGTCGGCCCGCTCGGGCACGTGGTGCTGCAGCCATTCCTGGAACAAGGGGTTGACCTCCCAGGGCAAGCGCACCACCGTGTAGTGGATGGACCCGGCACCGGCCTCGGCCGCCGCCTTGATCACCTGCTCGATCTCAGGCTCGTTCAAAAACGGGATGATGGGGGCCACGTTGACGCCGACCGGCACCCCTGCCTCGGCCAGGCGCTTGACGGTCAACAAACGCCGGTGAGGAGCCGCCGCACGCGGCTCCAGCTTGCGGCACAGCACCGGATCAAGCGTGGTGATGCTGACCAGCACCAGCGCCTGATGGCGCCGCGCCGCCAAGCTGATCAAATCCAGATCCCGCTCAACGCCGCTGGATTTGGTCACGATCGAGAAAGGGTGCTGGCACTCGGTGAGCACCTGCAGCACCGAACGGGTGATGCCCAGCTCGCGCTCAATAGGCTGGTAGCAATCGGTGGCCGAGCCCAGGTTGATGGCGCTGGGCTGGTAGCTCGCCTTGGCCAGCTCTCGCCTCAGGCAATCGGCCGCGTTGACCTTGGCCACCAGGCGGGTCTCGAAATCCAGGCCGGGCGACAGGTTCAGGTAGCTGTGGGTGGGACGGGCATAGCAATAGATGCAGCCATGCTCACAGCCCCGGTAGGGATTGATGGACCAGGTGAAGGGCAAGTCTGGCGAGTCATTGCGGCTCAGGATGGTCTTGGCGTGCTCGTGCGTGACCTGGGTCTGCACTGGAGGCGCTTCAGCGTCCTCATCCCCGCCATCGGCCGGCCAGCCATCGTCGATCCGCTCCCGCCCTTCTTTGTTGAAGCGGTGCAGGATGCGGGTGGCAGTGCCACGCCCTTTGAAGGGCTTGGCCAGCAGGCGGTCGTCAGGCAGCATGATACTGTGTATTTATACAGCACATTGCGGCGACTGCCAAGCCCAAAAAATACAATCGCTATGACCCCGATCCTTCCTCAAAACTGGACGTGGTCGCCTTCAAGAAGGCGCGTTTCCCGCTCTTGAATCGCTTGGCGCTATCAGGGCTCCGCATGGCCTCCAAAAAGGCCGCCGACAAGTGGTAGGCCCGCGTGTCCAACCCCAACTCCTCTACCGCTTTCTTGAAGCCTGCCGCACTGCCCATCGCCGTGTGGAAGACCTCGTCCGCGTAGGTATTGGGCCAGGTGCTGAAGGGGTCCTCAAACGCCTTCTGGCAGTTGTCTTTGTCGGTCGAATGGTAATTGCGGCAAACCGATGGCCGGGCCGCGTAGACCGAACAGCTGTGGTTGACCAAAAATGGGCAAGTCGGCCTGAGGGTGAGCCGATCCGCCTCAGTCGCGGCCTTGCGCTCGTTCACATTGCGGGTGGCGCGTTCCATCACGCTGCGCAGTTGCTCTGGCGTGAAATGCTTGGTCACGTAGGCTTGAACCTCGAACACCTCAAAGGGGTGGGCCACAACCTCAAACTGGCGGCAACAATAGCTGCAGCCAGCCTCGCAAGCCAAGGCCTGGGATGAGGTCTGAACAGCGTTGTTCAGACGCGCTTCATGGCGCGCGTAAAACCGCACCACCGACTCCCGCATGGTGAGTTTTTGTAGATCTCCACGCGCTTCGGCCAATTCAGGCAACGCGTGTTCAAGCATCCGCTCTTCGGACATGGGAACTCTCCTGGCAGGGCGCCCTAGATATCAAACTATGCCGAATTTTCTTCGTTCAATTCTGAATTTCAATACGGGCTTTCAGCGCAGATCAGCCAAGTGCTCGTCGCCCGTCCCTTCTCGACAAGCGCCACAAGCGAATGGCACTTACCGAAAGCCTGAGAATATTCAATCCACATTCAATTCGCATTTGAATAAAAAAAGGGCGCCATGAAGACGCCCCTTCAAATCAGCAGTGGTGGCTTAGATCAGTGGAGCATCAACCAGCAGGGCATCCGGTTGCGGCTTCGGACAAGTCACCGGAACGTTCTGGCCATTGCCATTGAACTGCAGAGCGCCCGCTGCGCTGCCCATGCCGATCACCATGGACTCGGCGGTACCGTCCGGCTTGAACGGTCCTGCCGTGACCGTGCCATTGACTGGCAAGGACACAACAACCGGCTTATCGCGCTGGAGTGTGGTGGCAGGGATGTCCGTTCCGCCTGGCAGCACGTTCGGGTTCGCTGGTGTGCCGTGGTCCACGATCAACTCGAGCTCACTGACTTTCCCTTGTACCGAGGTGATTCCCGCGTCCATGAGCCGGTTCACGGTCGATGCTGGCAAAGTGAATGCACCTGACGCCTCGGTGATGGACAGGGTGCCTGCGCGTTTCACGGCGAGTGGAATCACCCCGCCAACAGCCACGCCAACGTCGTATTGCTGCCCTCCGATATTGCACTTGTACGGCGCGTGGACGATGCCCACCAAGTTGCCGGCCGCCACCTTGGGATAGGACAGCGGCTCACCCTCGTACAGCGCCGCCTTGCTCGGATCGACTTCGTTGCCCACCGCAACCGACAAGAGAGCATTGCCCTGTGAGGCTGCGCACTCCGCATGGACCTTGATTTTGAAACCAATCTTGGATTTCAGCGTCACATCTGCGGAAGCTCCTTCAAAGCGGAACTGAATGCGGCCATCGGCGGGGGCGGTGTAAGGCCCTACCCGGAAATCGCCTGTTTTCGGCAAACCGACGGTGATGGCCCGCCCTGCCGTGACAGGAACATCCGCCACGCTCAGGTCGTAGAGTTTCGCAAGATCAACCGTGGCGGGGGTCGACCGCGTTGCGCCGATCCGCAGGCTGGAAACGATGGCATCGGCCTTGTCGATGGCAACGAGCCCTCCGAGTGACGAAAGCCAAGGTGGCAGCGTCAGCGCCCCGCTTCCCTGCGACAGGTAAAACTCTTGTCCGGGCCCAAGCTGGACAGGCGCGATGCCTTGGATGTCAACGGTGCCCGCGATCTTGATGATGTTGAGGGTGCCCACGCTGATCTGGCAAGAGATTGGCAGCGTGAAGCGGCCGGTATCCGCGCCGATGGAAGGCACCAAGGCCGGATCCAACGCGCTTGCCGTGTTTGGCGTTAGCGTCACGGCTGCAATGGCAGCAAGCGCGATCGTGCCGCGTAGGCGGTTTAAAAGGGTGGACGATTTCAAAGTATCTACTCCTAGGGTTTTATTAGTCCAAACAGGTCTATGCGCTGAAGAAGTCAGCGGGGCGAGATTAGAAGTTGTTCAAATAAATCGATTAGGCAAAAACCCTGAACGATTAACGTTTCCAATATTTCATTTAATTACGGCACTGATTTAATCCTTGCACATCAATCACTTATCAAAAGTTCGCGATGCGAGGAACTCAATGCGACACATGTAATTGCACCCATTAATCCCCGAGTTTCATTTTTGAAGGCGGCATGTGCTGTTGATGCACACCGCAGTGGCTTGATCGATGACGAGTCATTGCCAACTGCGCATGTTCTGGCCAGGTGCGCCACGCAAGATCGCGTTAAAAATCCGCTTGCTGGTGGTAGATCCCGGAAAGTTCAAGATGGCAACTCCAGACCGGCATTTGCGGCCAATGAAAGAGCCCCTGGAAGCCCCTTCCGGGGAACTTTTCAGCACTTAGCACTCAAAGCAATAGAGTGCTAATATTTCTGCTCACAGCAAAGGATGATTCCGAAAGGACGCCAACGATGACTGCCGCTACCGCCTTGACCACCCGTGATCCCTGGACCCTGGTTCCCTCGCTGGGCAACCTGGACGCCTACATTCGCGCCGTGCAAGACATTCCCATGCTCAAAGTGGAAGAAGAGCAGGATCTGGCGCGCAAACTCCGTTCTGAGGGCGACGTTCAGGCTGCCGGGCGCTTGGTGCTGTCCCACCTGCGCCTGGTGGTGTCCATCTCGCGCCAGTACGTGGGCTACGGCCTGCCCCAGGGCGACCTGATCCAGGAAGGCAATGTGGGCTTGATGAAGGCCGTCAAGCGCTTTGACCCTGATCAGGGCGTGCGCCTGGTGAGCTACGCCATGCACTGGATCAAGGCCGAGATCCACGAGTACATCTTGAAGAATTGGCGCATGGTCAAGGTCGCCACGACCAAGGCCCAGCGCAAGCTGTTCTTCAACCTGCGCTCGCTCAAGCACCAGTACAAGGGCGATGCCGATGATGCCCACGTGGGCCGCATGGGTTTCAGCGAATCAGAAATCCAGCGCGTGGCGCACGAACTGGATGTGCGCCCCGAAGACGTCATCGAAATGGAAACCCGCATGTCGGGTGGCGATGTGGCGCTCGAAGCCCCGGCCGACGACGACCATGAGGGCCCTGCCGCCCCCATGGCTTATTTGTCGGACGATGCGCATGAGCCCACTCGCGTCATTGAGGCCCATCACCGCGACTGGCTGGCCAGCGACGGCATCACGCACGCCCTGAACCAGCTGGACGACCGCAGCCGCCGCATCGTTGAAGAACGCTGGCTGAAAGTGAATGACAATGGCTCGGGCGGCATGACGCTGCATGATTTGGCCGCCAACTACGGCGTCAGCGCCGAGCGCATTCGTCAAATCGAAGTGGCCGCGATGAAAAAAATGCGCAAAGCTTTGAGCGAAACCGAAACAGCTTGAAGCTTCAAGGCGCTTGATCGGGGCTGGGCAAGGCGCCCAGCTTGATCAACTCGCGCTCGCATTGGCCCGCATCCACGAACTGAACCGTTTTCCATCCCAGTTGCTGGGCGGCGGCCACATTGCCCGCGTGGTCATCGATGAACACACAGCGGCTGGGCGCCAGCCCAAACTGCTCCGCCGCAGTGGCGAAGATGGCCGCCTCGGGCTTGATCTGCCCCACCTCGCATGAAAACACGCCATCGCGAAAGTGCTGCATGACAGCATGTTCGCGCAACAGGTAGTCGGCATAGGGGCTGGGCATGTTCGACAGGTAATGCAGTCGCGTGCCAGCCACGGCCAGGCGTTCAATCCAACTCACCGTGGCGGCGATGGGCGCCAGGTGAACAGGAATGGCATCCAGCAAATGGTGCAGGTCTGGGTAAGCCAGCCCGGTGCGCTGGGCCAATCTGTGGTCAATCTCGGGCCGCTGCAAACGGCCCCGGTCAAACTCGGTCCAGTCGCTGCCGGGCGTGAAAGACTGGAAGATGCTCAGGGCCAAGGCCTGCGCCTGGTCGCGTGTGGTGGCCAGGTGCGGCCACAGCGACAAGATCAGATCAGGCGGGCTCCAGTTGAAGACCACGCCGCCCAAGTCGAACACCACCGCCTCGCACGGCAAGTCCTTCATCGAAGGCGCCCGATGAGGGCCGCCGTGGCGGCATCCAGGCCAGAGACATCGCCTGTGGCCAAGCGGGGGAGCAGGTCCTTGCTCAGCGCCTTGCCCAGCTCCACGCCCCATTGGTCGAAAGAGTTGATGCCCCACAAGGCACCGCTCACAAAAGTACGGTGCTCGTAAAGCGCCACCAGGGCGCCCAGGGATTCGGGCGTGAGCTGGTCCAGCACCAAGGTCAGGCTGGGGCGGTTGCCAGCGAACGTGCGGTGCCGCGCCAGCACATCAACCGCCAAGCCGCTGGAGGCCGCCGTGGGCACGGTTTCCTGCACGGCCTCCTGCTGGGTCTTGCCCCACATCAAGGCCTGCGCTTGGGCCAGCCCATTGCTCAGCAAGACCTGGTGCTGTTGCGCCATCAAAGCCTGCAGCGCAGGCGACCATTGGCTTTCATCGCGGTGAGTGGCTTGCCTGACCAGGATGAACTCCAGCGGGATGACATCCGAGCCTTGGTGCAGCATCTGGAAGAAGGCGTGCTGGCCGTTGGTGCCCGGCTCGCCCCACACCACGTCGCTGGTGGCGTATGGCAAAGGCTCGCCATCCTGGTCCACGCTCTTGCCGTTGCTTTCCATCAGCAGCTGCTGAAGGTAAGCGGGCAAACGCCTCAGCCCATGGTGGTAAGGCGCGATGCCGTGGCTGGTGTAGCCCTTGAAATTGCGGTACCAGACGTCGAGCAGCCCCAGCCACACAGGCAGGTTGGATTCAAGCGGTGCCTGCGCGAAATGCAGGTCCATGGCGTGGGCACCCGCCAGCAAGGCCTTGAAGTGATCGCGGCCCAAGGCCAGCGCAATGGGCAGGCCGATCGACGACCACATCGAGAATCGCCCGCCCACCCAATCCCAGAAGCCAAAGGTCGTGGTCACGCCAAAAGCGGCCGCGCCTTCCACATTGGTGGTGGTGGCCACGAAATGCCGGGCGATGTCCTGGCCGCCCTGCTCCAGAAACCATTGGCGCGCGGCTTGCGCATTGGCCATGGTTTCCTGGGTGGTGAAGGTCTTGGAGGCGATGATGAACAGCGTGTGCTCGGGCCGCACGCGGCGCAGCACCGCCGCCAGATCGTGGCCATCCACATTGGAGACGAAATGGAAATTCAAGCCCGGGTGCACGAAGGGATCCAGGGCCGGGACCACCATTTGCGGCCCCAGATCCGAGCCGCCAATGCCGATGTTGACCACGTCGTGGATGTCACCGCCAGCCGGCCCGCCTGCGGTGGCGCGGATGCCCTCCACATACGCCAGCATCTGGTCCAAGGTCTCGTGCACCAGATCGCTGTGCGGGGCCTGGCCACGGGGGGCGCGCAAGGCCGTGTGCAACACCTCACGGCCTTCAGTCTGGTTGATGGGCTCGCCAGCCAGCAGCGCATCGCGCCGGGCCTCGATGCCGCATTCACGGGCCAGGTCCAGCAGATGGCGGGTGGTGGCCACATCCCAATGGGCACGCGACGCGTCCACGAAGACGCCGGCGGCCTCGAAACCGAAACGGCTGGCGCGCTGCGGGTCCTGGGCGAACAGGTCGCGCAAATCCAGGCCGCGGCCATGCGCCTCGAAATGCCCCTTCAAGGCCTGCCAGGCCACCGTTTGATCACAGCGCGGAAAAGTCATGCCCACCGCTCCAGCCATCAGCGCAACGCTTCGATGAGCGCGTCGAGCTTGGCCGAATCCACCGCGAACGATCGGATGCCTTCAGCCAGCTTCTCGACGCCCATGGCGTCGTCGTTCAAGGCATAGCGGAAAGCGGCCTCGGTCAGCGGTGGCACGGGTTCAGTGGCCCCCGTGTTGCCCCCACCCAGCTGCCTGAGCACCGGCTGGCCGCCCGCGTCCGTGGCCTGCAACTGGGCCAGCAGTTCAGGGCTGATGGTGAGCAGATCGCAACCGGCCAGGGCCAGGATCTGGCCCACGTTGCGGAAGCTGGCGCCCATCACCTCGGTGCGGATGCCCTGCTGCTTGTAATAAGCGTGGATGCGTGTCACCGACTTCACGCCGGGGTCGTTCAGGCCCGCATTGGCAGCCTCGTCCCAGGCGCTGCCGGCAGTCTTTTTGTACCAGTCGTAGATGCGGCCCACGAACGGCGAAATCAGTTGCACGCCCGCGTCACCACACGCCTGGGCCTGGCAGAACGAGAACAGCAAGGTCAGGTTGCAGTGGATGCCTTCCAGCTCCAGCTGACGCGCGGCCTGGACGCCCTCCCAGGTGGAGGCGATCTTGATCAGCACGCGAGCGCGGTCAATGCCGGCGGCCTGGTACAGCCCGATGATGCGGCGTGCACGGGCCAGCGTGCCCTCGGTGTCAAAGCTCAGCCGCGCGTCCACCTCGGTGGAGACGCGGCCCGGCACGACCTTCAGGATCTCAAGGCCAAAACGCACCAGCACCTGGTCGACGATGGCATCCAGCGCCTCGCCCCGGTGGGCGGCCACGGTGTCGGCCAGCAAGGGCGCATAGTCGGCCTTTTGAACCGCCTTCAGGATGAGCGACGGGTTGGTCGTGGCGTCTTGCGGCGTGAACTGTGACAACTGCTTGAAGTCGCCGGTGTCGGCCACGACTGTGGTGAATTGCTTGAGCTGGTCGAGTTGGGAAGCCATGAAGTGAGCTCTTGCTCTCAAATTGTTTTATCGTGGGCTTGATTTTGAATGGTTTTTCGTGACAAACCGCTGCGATACCTTTTTTACACCCTCTTGAGCCATGTCTTTTGACCTCGTTTTTTTTGGCGGCACCGGCGATCTGACCTGGCGCAAACTCATGCCGGCTTTGTTCCAGGCCTGGCGCCATGGCAAGCTGCCCGCCCATGGCCGCATCCTGGCCGTGGCCCGCGATGACCGCGACGACGCCGGCTACCGAGCCTGGCTGAAGGATCGGCTGCAGGAGGCCGAGAGCGCCAAGCGGCCCAGCGAGGAGGAGTTCGCGCGGTTCTCCGAGCTGATCCACTACCTGCGCATGGACCTGTCGCAACCCACCGACTACCAGCGCCTCAAGGAATGGCTCGCCGCACGCAATGCCGACACGGTGGTCATTTACCTGGCCACCAGCCCGCACCTCTTCCCCTCGATCTGCGAGCAATTGGGCGCCTGCGGCCTGAACCACGACCGCGTGCGTGTGGTGCTTGAAAAGCCCTTGGGCCATGACCTGGCCAGCGCCCAGGAAATCAACCGCGTGGTGCGCTCGGTGTTCTCTGAACAACAGGCCCTGCGCATCGACCATTACCTGGGCAAGCCTTCGGTGCAGAACCTGATGGCCCTGCGTTTTGGCAATGTGCTGTTCGAGCCTCTGTGGCGGCGCGAAAGCATCGCCAACATCCAGATCACCCTGGCCGAGAGCATTGGCGTGGGCACGCGCGGCGATTTCTACGACCGCACCGGCGCCTTGCGCGACATGATCCAGAACCACGCCCTGCAACTGCTGACCATGATCGCGATGGAGCCGCCGTCCAGCGCAAACGCCGACGCCATCCGCGACGAGAAACTCAAGGTGCTGCGTTCGCTCAAACCATTTGATGCCATCTCCGTGGCCCGCGACGTGGTGCGGGGCCAGTACCGGGCTGGCAATGTCGAGGGCCATGCCGCCGTGGGCTACATTGAAGAAAACAAGGTGCCGCCCGGCAGCCACACGGAAACTTTCGTGGCCCTGCGTTGCGAGATCCAGAATTGGCGTTGGGCGGGCGTGCCTTTTTACCTGCGCACCGGCAAGCGCTTGGCCCAGCGTCAGGCGGAGATCGTGGTCAATTTCAAGGCCACGCCGCACCCTATTTTTCCGGGGCCCAACGCGGCCAACAAGCTGGTGATCAAGCTGCAACCCGAAGACGGCCTGGAGTTGCAGCTGTTGGCGGCCAAAGGCACCTCGTCTGGTGCCGAGCACGAGGCCTTGTCCCCCGTTTCACTGGACCTGGATTTCGACAAGGCCTTCCCGACCAACCGCGTGGGCGCTTACGAGCGCATGCTGCTGGACGCGCTGGCGGGCCGCTTGAACCTGTTCGTGCGCTCAGACGAGCAGGAACAGGCCTGGCGCTGGGTCGAGCCCATCCTGGAGGCCTGGAGCGCCCAGCCCAATGGGCTTCGCCCCTATGCGGCGGGCACCTGGGGGCCACCGGCCGCCAGCGCCTTGGTGGCACGCGACGGATTTGCCTGGGCCGAGGAAGAGTGCTGAGGCTGCGCCGTCTCGGCGATCAAACCGATTGCAGCAGCCCATCGACGCCGTAAAGGCGCGCCAATTCCTGCAATTTTCTGGGCAGCGATTGCACGGCAAAGGCCCGGCCCTTGGCCCGTGCCATGCGCTGGCACTCCAGCAACACGGCCAAAGCGCTGGAATCGAACTGCTCCAGTGTCGAGCCGTCCACGGTCAGCATGGCCGCCTCGCCAGAGCCAGCGGCCGCCGCACGGTCCAGCGTCTCCCGGAACAAACGCAAGGTGGCACCCACCTGGGCATGGGTCAGCACAGCGGGCAACATCAGCATCGGAATCAGCCCGCTGGCTTCTTGGCGGCCAACTGCTTGTTGCGCTCGGCCAGCTTGGCGATCAGGCCATCGACGCCAGAGGCCGTGACTTCCTGGGCAAAGCTGCTGCGGTAGGTTTCCACCAACCACGCACCCAGCACATTCACGTCGTAGATCTTCCAGCCATCGCCCGCTTTTTCGACGCGGTAGTCGATCTGCACGGGGTCGCCCTTGCCGCGCACCAGCGAACGCACGATCACCTCGGTGTCTTCCGGGCGCGAACGCACCGGCTTGAACTCCACGACCTGGTCCTTGATCTGGGCCACGGCACCAGCGTAGGTGTAGGTCAGCAAGGTGCGGAATTCGTCTTGCAGGCGCTTTTGCTGCTCAGGCGTGGCCTGGCGCCAGTTGCGGCCCACGGCAGAGGCCGTCATGCGCTGGAAGTTGACGTAAGGCAGCACCTTGGCTTCGATCACCGCAATTGCCTTGCGCAGGTCACCCGACTGGATGGCCTTGTCGCCACGCACGGTGTTGATCAGATCCGCGGTGATGCCTTTGACGAACAGGTCGGCCGTCTGGGCACCCATGGCAGCGCTTGAATCGGTCGACGCTGCCATCGCGGTTTGCGCCAGCACGGCGGGACCAGCCGAGGCCAAAGCCACGGCAAATGCCACGGAACGCAGCACGGTGCGGGTGGAAAGCTTTGAAATGTTCAAGATCTTCGTCCTAAGGATGATGGTCATGCTGTCTTAACGCACGAACTCGTCCGCGCGTAGACCTTGCAGCTCGGCCACGGTGATGGCAGACCAGTGGGGGCCATCTTTTTCAGCATCGACCTTGGATTGCGGGGCCACGGGGGCGGCAGCGGGGTCGCTGTCATAGTCTTCTTCGTCCTCTTCGGGCGGCTCGCCGTTGTAAACCTGGCTCTGCCGGCGCTGCAAGTAGGCATCGCGCACGAAAGAATACGGGTCCAGGGCCACATCGCCCAGAAGATTGGTGACATCCAGCACGCTAGCGCGGGCATTGATCACCTGCAAAATGGACACGACATTGGCGGTCTCGTCGTTGAGCACCAAACGGGGGCTGAAATACAGATCCCCCGGGATGCTCACCGAATCGCGCAGGGTGGAGGGACCCAAAAACGGCCACACGATGTAGGCGCCAGGCTTGACACCCCAGACGCCCAGCGTTTGCCCGAAATCCTCACTCTGGCGCTCCAGGCGCATGGGAGTGGCGATGTCGATCAAACCCGCCAGCCCGAGGGTGGTGTTGACACTGACCCGCATGACCTGCGTGGCCCCGTCACCGGGATGGCCTTGCAGAAAGAGGTTGAGGGCCGACCAAAGGTCTTTGAAATTGCCACCAAAATTGCTGATCGCCGTGCGCACGGGTTGAGGCGTCACGGCCTTGTAACCCGTGGCCACGGGCTTGAGCACGTTGTCGTCCAGCGATTGGTTGAACGAAAACACTTTGCGGTTCATCGACTCCAGTGGATCTGGATTCTGGCGTGTGGCGCAGCCTTGCAATAAAGCTGTTGATGCGATGACCAAACCGCCCAGGCCTGTCTTGACCCAGTCCAGATTTTGATTCACTTCTTCTCTCCCGAAGCACCACCGCCATCCGCCGCCTTGCTGTACAAAAACTGACTGATCAGGTTTTCAAGCACGATGGCCGATTGGGTGGTTTTGATGGCATCACCCTGAGCCAGGTTGGTTTGTTCGTAGCCTGGCTCCAGGCCAATGTACTGCTCGCCCAACAAACCTGCTGTGAGGATTTTGGCGGAACTGTCTTTGGGAAAGCTCACGCCCTTGTTCAAAGCGATTTCAACACTGGCCTGAAAGGTCTTGTCGTCGAATTTGATGGACTGCACACGGCCAATCACCACGCCAGCGCTCTTGACGGCGGCTTTGGGCTTGAGCCCGCCGATGTTGTCGAAGCGCGCCGTGACCAGGTAGGTCGGGTCGAACGACAAGGTCAGCAGGTTGCCGGCCTTGAGTGCCAGGAAAAGGATGGCCGCCGCGCCCAACAGGACAAACAAACCCACCCAAACGTCAAATTTCGATCGTTGCATTGCTTTTCTCCGGGCCGATGCTTGTTGGTCTTGTCAGACCGAGAACATCATGGCCGTCAGTACAAAATCCAGCGCCAGCACGGCCAGCGAGGCCACTACCACGGTGCGCGTCGTGGCCCGGGATACCCCTTCAGGCGTCGGCTGGCATTCAAACCCCTGCAACAGGGCGACGAAAGTCACCGTGAAGCCAAACACCACGCTCTTGACCAGGCCGTTGCCCACGTCGTACCAGACATCGACCCCGCCTTGCATCTGGGACCAGAACGCGCCGGAATCGACTCCGATCATGACCACGCCCACCACCCAGCCACCAAAAATGCCCACGGCCGAGAACACCGCCGCCAGCAAGGGCATGGCGATGACACCGCCCCAGAACCTGGGCGCCAACACCCGCTGGATGGGGTCTACGGCCATCATTTCCATGGCGGCCAATTGTTCACCTGCCTTCATCAAGCCGATGCCCGCGGTGAGCGAGGTGCCAGCACGCCCAGCGAACAGCAAGGCGGCCACCACCGGGCCCAGTTCGCGCACCAGCGACAAAGCCACCATGAGGCCCAGCGCCTCGCTGGAGCCGTAGCGCTGCAGGATGTAATAGCCCTGAAGACTGAGCACGAAGCCTACGAACAGGCCCGAGACCGTGATGATGGCCAGCGAATGGTTGCCCAGAAAGTGGATCTGTTCGCTCAGCAAGCGCCCGCGCTTGAAGGTGGGCCACAGCGAGCCCAACAAACGCAGGAACAAGCGCGTGCCATACCCCAGGTCGGCGATCTTGCCGCGCAAGGCGTAGCCCACATTGGCGGGAGACAAGACCTTCATCATCCGCGAACTCCGTAGTCCTGGCCCGCGTCCACCGCAGGATGGTGGAAGCGCACCGGCCCATCCGGGGCGGCGGTCACGAACTGCTTGACCAGCGGATCGTCGCTGGCCCGCAACTCAGCCGGGGTGCCTTGCGCGGCAATGCGACCATTGGCCAGCAGCACCACGTGGTCGGCAATGAGGAACGACTCGTCCACATCGTGGGAGACCAGCACGCTGGTCAAGCCCATGGTGTCGTTCAACTCGCGGATCAGGCGCGCGGCCACGCCCATCGAGATGGGGTCCAGGCCGGCGAAAGGCTCGTCGTAGAGCATCAGTTCGGGGTCCAGCGCCATGGCCCGGGCCAAGGCCACACGGCGCGCCATGCCGCCAGAGATTTCGCTGGGCATCAGATCACGCGCACCGCGCAGGCCCACGGCATTGAGCTTCATCAACACCAGGTCGCGAACAATGGACTCGGGCAGGCGGGTGTGCTCGCGCAGCGGGAAGGCCACGTTTTCGAACACCGACAGGTCGGTGAACAAGGCGCCAAACTGAAAAAGCATGCCCATGCGCCGACGCGCGGCCATCAGGCCAGCGGCATCCAGGGTGCCGATGTCCACCCCGTTGATCAGCACCTGGCCCTTGATGGGGGACAGTTGCCGGCCGATCAGGCGCAACACCGTGGTCTTGCCGCCGCCCGAGGTGCCCATCAAGGCCACCAGCTTGCCGCGCGGCACCACCAGATCGATGTCGGACAAGATGACCCGGTCGCCATAGCCACACGTGACCCCGCGCAACTCCACGAGCACATCGGGAGATGATGGGGACAAGGCTGAGGGGGAGGCGGCGGACGTGTCGGCGATCATGGCAAAAAAATTGGCCGGTGGGCAAGCACCGGCCATTGGATGATAGGGGATTCCCCGCCGCCCTGCCGCCCGGGCGACGGGAAGGCACAACAGCCTGGTGTCTTATCTCGACAACTTCATGCAGATGGACGCAACGGAGCGCCAAATTTCTGTGAACTTCTACATGCTGTAGGTCAACTGAACATACAAGGACCGCCCAGGCATGGGCAGGTCGTTGGGAATGAGCACCTTCACGGGGCTGTCCGGTGAGTACAAGCTGGGCTCGCGCGCATCAGCATCGAACAGATTGCGAACAGAAACCGCGACATCCCAACCAGATTTGTGGCGAAGGGTGCGCAAGGTCAGGTCCATCGTGGCGTAGTCCGAAATGGGCGGCCGTGTATCACCGGGCGCCCGGTGGCGAGCCGCCACCCAATTGGCTTGCCCGCTCAACAGTAGGCTACCAGCAAACCTCCAGTCCAGACGACCAAAAAGGTGGTGGTGTGGCGCGTAGCCCGCGTCCTGACCGCTGGTTTCGTCCACCGACCGTTGGTAGGCGTAGTTCCCCGCCAGCCGAAGGTTGCGACGCAGATCATGGGTGGCTTCCAGTTCAAACCCCTGCCCGTGCTGGGAGCCGACGTTGTTCCAGGTGGCCGGAGAACCAGACGTGCGGATGATGTCCTTCATCTTGTAACGAAACAGGCTGAGTTGGAATTGGGTGTCGGGCCGGGCCTGCCAGGAGAACGCCGTTTCCAGCGTGTCGATGATCTCAGGATTCAAATCCGGATTGCCGCGCAGGACAGGGTTGTTGACGCTGTACAGCTCGGTGAAAGCTGGCGCACGGAAAGCCCGGCCATAGAGCAACTTGGCGGTCAGGTCCAGGCTGGCGTCCCACACCAGGGCCACCCGAGGGTTGGTGGTGACACCAAAGTCGGAATAGTCATCGCGCCGAATCCCGGTCGTCAGCACCCAATCCCGGGCCATGTTCCATTCATCCTGAACATAGGCATAGCGCACCTTGCGCCTGTGCGGGGTCAAGAACGATTGATCAACCGGGGACTCGATCAACGCGCCGCCAGCGATGGGCGCAGGGGCCGCCGAACCGGAAAGGATGAAGTTTTTGAATTCCTGCGTTCGGTACAGGTTCAAATCGTCCAGCCCCACGCCAAAGCGCATGTGGTGCCTTGCCAACCCGGCGTAAGAAGCCACGGCAGAGCCTCGCCATTGACGCTCCCAAGTATTGGGGGCGCCCAACATGCCATCAGGAAAAGCACCGCCCCATGCCCCCGGCGGATAGAGCTGCAACGGTGTGGGATACGTGGTGGCGTACGTGAAGTAGCTCCCCGTCAGATTCAGCGTCCAATCCTTGTTCAACTCGATGTCGTTCCAGGACAAATCGGCATTGAAGCGCTCGGTGCGGCCTTTGCCGACCGGGTCCAGGGCGCTGGCCGCACCGCCGCCCAGGCCGATCTCGTCGCGCACGCGATAGCCCGCCCGAAGCCGCAGTTTTTTGTAACCCAGGTCGATGCTGCTGTCCAGCGCATCATGGCCGGTGTTCACCGGGCCCGGAGCCCGGCTTGCATGGGTCGAGTAGGCGGCATCCAGGATGGACTGCGCGTCTGACTCCACCGTCCTCTTGAAGCCGTCTGTCGAGCCCAGACGCAAGTAAGCTGCCACGTCCAATGGTCCCAGCTTGCCACCGTACAGGCCCCAGGCATCCTTGGTCTGGAACGAACCGGCGCGCATGCCGAACTCCGCACCGGCAACGTCTGCACTCGACTTGGTGATGATGTTGATCACGCCTGAATAAGCGTCCGCGCCGTACAGGGCAGATCCTGGCCCGCGAATGACTTCGATGCGCGCAACGTTCTCCAACGGCAAACCAGCCCACGCGTTGCCCCGATTGCCGATGAACAACATCGTCATCGGCACACCGTTTTGCAGCACCAGCGTCTGCGGGTTGAACTCGCTGTAAATGCCGCGGATGACGTACAAAGGGTTGTAGCCCTGCACATTGCGACTGACGTGGATGCCTGGCACCGATTCCAGCACCTCGTCCAGATCGGTGGCGCCCATCGCGGCAATGTCTTGCGCGGTGATGACGGTGGCCACGGCTG
This sequence comes from Aquabacterium sp. CECT 9606, assembly GCF_918741295.1. Taxonomy (GTDB): domain Bacteria; phylum Pseudomonadota; class Gammaproteobacteria; order Burkholderiales; family Burkholderiaceae_C; genus Aquabacterium. Next base: position 734,500 of record NZ_CAKKNB010000001.1, on the reverse strand, counting down.
GCGCCCGTCGCAAGGATTGCTCGCTGCCGGTGGCGATGCTGACGGTCGACTTGTCGCCATACGCCAACAAGGAGGGATCCTCCTCTTCACCAATCGCTTGCGCGTGCACGTGGGACAGCACGGCCATCGTGCACAGAACCAGCACCGACGCCGTACGACGAACGAAGCCCCGGCTCACTGGAACGAAACAGCTCATTCCTTGGTTCCTGTTTTTGACACCGCGCTGATTGTGTGGCATCCCATGTCATTTCGACAGGGTGCGAACCCAAGTTTCGACTTCAAAAACAGATCAGCGCAGGCCCACGGCGATGACCGCAGGCTCTGCGCTGGCAGGAGAAGGACCCGGGGGCTTACCGTGGCAGGTCGGACGTGCCCATCAGGAATTCGTCGATCGCGCGAGCGGCTTGGCGGCCTTCGCGGATGGCCCAAACCACCAGAGACTGGCCCCGGCGCATGTCGCCTGCGGCAAACACTTTGTCCACATTGGTGGCATAACCACCCATGAAGTCGGTGCTGGCGCGCGCGTTGCCGCGGTTGTCCTTGTCCACGCCGAAACCGTTGATGATGGTCTCGACCGGACTGACGAAGCCCATGGCCAGCAGCACCAGGTCGGCCTTGAGGGTCTTCTCGCTGCCGGCCACTTCTTCGAACTTGCCGTTCTTGAACTCGACGCGCACGGTCTTGACGCCCGTGACCTTGCCGCCTTCGCCGATGAATTCCTTGGTGGCGATGGCGAACTCGCGCTCGCAACCTTCTTCATGACTGGACGAGGTGCGCAGCTTGATCGGCCAGTAAGGCCAGGTCAGTGGGCGGTCTTCCTCTTCAGGGGGACGGGGCATGACTTCGAACTGCGTCACGCTGGCCGCGCCATGGCGGTTGGAGGTGCCAACGCAGTCAGAGCCGGTATCACCGCCACCGATCACGATCACGTGCTTGCCCGTGGCCATGATCTGGTCCTTGACTTTGCCGCCACCGTTGACTCGGTTCTGCATGGGCAGGAATTCCATCGCGAAATGGATGCCGGCCAGGTCGCGGCCAGGCACGGGCAGATCGCGCGATTGCTCGGCGCCACCCGACAGCAGCACGGCATCGAAATCGGCTTGCAGTTGCTTGGGCGAGACGGTTTCTGTGGCCCAGTTGGTGACCTTGCTGCCCTTGGGCAACTCACCGACCATGACGTTGGTCTTGAAGGTTACGCCTTCGGCTTCCATCTGCTTGACGCGCAAGTCGATGTGGCCTTTGTCCATCTTGAAGTCGGGGATGCCGTAGCGCAGCAGGCCGCCCACGCGGTCGTTCTTCTCGAACACCGTGACGTCGTGGCCAACGCGGGCCAGTTGCTGCGCAGCGGCCATGCCGGCGGGGCCGGAGCCCACGATGGCGATCTTCTTGCCGGTCTTGACCGTGGCAGGACGGGCCTTGACCCAGCCTTCGGCCCAGGCCTTGTCGATGATGGCGTGCTCGATGGACTTGATGCCCACCGGGTCGTCATTCACATTCAGCGTGCAAGCAGCCTCGCAGGGGGCGGGGCAGATGCGGCCGGTGAACTCGGGGAAGTTGTTGGTGCTGTGCAGCACCGTGATCGCGTTCTTCCAGTCGCCCCGGTACACCAGGTCGTTGAAGTCCGGGATGATGTTGTTGACCGGGCAGCCGCTGTTGCAGAACGGCGTGCCGCAGTCCATGCAGCGTGCGCCCTGGATCTTGGCCTCTTCAGGCTTCAGACCGATGACGAATTCCTTGTAGTTCTTCAGCCGCGTCTCGACGGGGGCATAGCCCTCTTCAAGACGGTCGAATTCCAAAAAGCCGGTGGGTTTTCCCATGTCGATGAACTCCTGAGTGTCTGGCCGATCAGGCCTTGGCCTTGCCAGACTTGGCCTTCACATCGTCCTTGGCTTTGGCGATGGTGGCGACGGTTTCTTGTTTGGCGCCCATTTCGGTGAGGGCGCGGCGGTATTCGTGCGGGAAGACCTTGACGAACTTGCTGAGTGAAGTGCTCCAGTTGTCCAGGATCTCGCGCGCGCGCAGCGATCCGGTCCAACGGTGGTGGTCTTCGATCAGCTTCTTCAGCAGGGCTTCGTCGGCGACATCCTTGTGGAAGGGGATGCCATCGGCCTGCTGGTCGGCGGCTGGCAGCACTTTTTCCAGGCTGACCTGGGCCAGGTTGGCGCGCTTGTTGAACTGGCCATCTTCGTCGTATACGTAAGCCACGCCACCGGACATGCCGGCTGCGAAGTTGCGGCCGGTCTGGCCCAACACGACGACGGTGCCGCCCGTCATGTATTCGCAACCGTGGTCGCCCGTGCCTTCGACCACTGCCGTCGCGCCCGACAGGCGTACGCCAAAGCGCTCGCCGCCCACACCGCGGAAGAAGGCCTCGCCGCTGGTCGCACCGTACAGCACCGTGTTGCCCACGATGATGTTGTCGACCGCGTTGCCACGGAAGTCGATGCTGGGGCGCACGACCACGCGGCCACCGCTCAGGCCCTTGCCGGTGTAGTCGTTGGCTTCACCGATCAGGTACAGGGTGATGCCCTTGGCCAGGAAAGCGCCGAACGATTGGCCGCCCGTGCCTTCCATCTGGATGAACACGGTCTGGTCAGGCAAGCCATCAGGGTGGTGCTTGATCAGCTCGCCCGAGAGCATGGCGCCCACCGTGCGGTTGACGTTGCGGGCCTCTTCCATGAACTGGACTTTTTCGCCCCGTTCGATGGCAGCGCGCGACTTCTCGATCAGGCGCACGTCCAGGGCCTTGTCCAGGCCGTGGTCCTGCGTCGACACGTGCAGGCGCGGCACGTCGGCAGGCACTGGCGGCAAGGCGAACACGCGGGTGAAGTCCAGGCCCTTGGCCTTCCAGTGCTCAACGCCCTTGCGGGTGTCCAGCAGGTCGGCACGGCCAATCAATTCGTCGAACTTGCGGATGCCCAGTTGCGCCATGATCTGACGCGCCTCTTCAGCGATGAAGAAGAAGAAGTTGACGACGTGCTCGGGCTTGCCGGTGAACTTCTTGCGCAGCACCGGGTCTTGCGTGGCCACGCCCACTGGGCAGGTGTTCAGGTGGCACTTGCGCATCATGATGCAGCCTTCGACCACCAGCGGCGCGGTGGCGAAACCGAATTCATCCGCCCCCAACAGCGCGCCAATGACAACGTCGCGGCCGGTCTTCATCTGGCCGTCGGCTTGCAGGCGGATGCGGCCGCGCAGGCGATTCAGCACCAGGGTTTGCTGGGTTTCGGCCAGGCCGAGCTCCCACGGCGTGCCGCAATGCTTGATCGACGACCAGGGCGATGCGCCAGTGCCGCCATCGTGGCCAGCGATCACGATGTGGTCGGCCTTGGCCTTGGCCACGCCGGTCGCCACCGTGCCCACGCCCACTTCGGACACCAGCTTGACCGAGATGTCGGCCGCCGGATTCACGTTCTTCAGGTCGTGGATCAGCTGGGCCAGGTCTTCGATCGAGTAGATGTCATGGTGCGGCGGGGGCGAGATCAGGCCCACGCCCGGCACCGAGTGGCGCAGCTTGCCGATGTAGTCGGACACCTTGCCGCCCGGCAGCTGGCCGCCTTCACCAGGCTTGGCGCCCTGGGCCATCTTGATCTGGATCTGGTCGGCGGACGTCAGGTACTCGGTGGTGACACCGAAGCGGCCCGAAGCCACTTGCTTGATCTTGGAGCGCAGGCTGTCGCCCGCATTCATTTCGTAGTCCACCTCGACCACATTGGCGCCAATCACGTCGGACACCTTGGTGCCTTGCTTGATCGGGATGCCCTTGAGCTCCTGGCGGTAGCGGCGGTCGTCTTCGCCACCCTCACCGGTGTTGCTCTTGCCGCCGATGCGGTTCATGGCCAAAGCCAGGGTGGAGTGGGCTTCGGTGCTGATCGAGCCCAGTGACATGGCGCCCGTGGCAAAGCGCTTGACGATCTCGGCAGCCGATTCAACCTCTTCCACCGGGATGGCCTTGGCCGGGTCGATCTTGAACTCGAACAAACCGCGCAAGGTCAGGTGGCGACGCGACTGGTCGTTGATGATCTGCGCGTATTCCTTGTAGGTATCGAACTTGTTGGCACGCGTGCTGTGCTGCAGCTTGGCGATGGCATCAGGCGTCCACATGTGGTCTTCACCACGGGTGCGCCATGCGTACTCGCCACCAGCGTCCAGCATGCTTTCCAGCACCGGATCGTTGCCAAAGGCAGCGCGGTGGTTGCGGATGCCTTCCTCGGCCACTTCGAACACGCCGATGCCGCCCACTTGCGTGGCGGTGCCGCGGAAGTACTTGTCGATCAGGTCCTTGTTCAGGCCGATGGCTTCGAACAACTGCGCGCCGCAATACGACATGTACGTGCTCACGCCCATCTTGGACATGATCTTGGACAGGCCCTTGCCGATCGCCTTGACGTAGTTGTAGATCGCCTTGTCGGCCGACAGATCACCGCCCAGGTCCTTGTGCATGGACACCAAGGTCTCCATCGCCAGGTAGGGGTGGACGGCTTCGGCGCCATAACCGGCCAGCACGGCGAAGTTGTGCACTTCACGCGCCGTGGCGGTCTCGACGACCAGGCCAGCCGACGTGCGCAGGCCCTTGCGGACCAGGTGATGGTGGATGGCCGACAGCGCCAGCAAAGCCGGGATGGCGATGTTGCTGCGGTCCATCTTGCGGTCGCTGATGATCAGGATGTTGTGACCCGACTGGATGGCCTCAACCGCTTCAGCGCACAGCGAGGCCAGCTTGGCTTCGACACCTTCGTGGCCCCAGGCCAGCGGATAGACGATGTCGATCTCGTAAGGCTTAAACTTGCCACCGGTGTGCTTGTCGATGTTGCGCAGGCGCGCCATGTCGTTGAAGTCCAGCACGGGCTGGGACACTTCAAGGCGCATCGGCGGGTTCACCGCGTTGATGTCCAGCAGGTTGGGCTTGGGGCCGATGAAGGACACCAGCGACATCACCACCGCTTCGCGGATCGGGTCGATCGGGGGGTTGGTCACTTGCGCGAACAACTGCTTGAAATAGTTGTACAGCGGCTTGTTCTTGTCCGACAGCACGGCCAGGGGCGAGTCGTTGCCCATCGAGCCGGTGGCTTCTTCGCCATTGGTGGCCATGGGGGCCATCAGGAACTTGACGTCTTCTTGCGTGTAGCCAAAAGCCTGCTGGCGGTCGAGCAGCGATTCGCTGAATTCGCCCACGATGCCGCTGGCCTCGATGGTGTCCAGCTTGATGCGGACGTTCTCGATCCACTGACGGTAGGGCTTGGCCTGCGTGAACTGGGCCTTGAGCTCTTCGTCGTTGATGATGCGGCCTTGCTCGAAGTCGATCAGCAGCATCTTGCCGGGCTGCAGGCGCCACTTCTTGATGATCTTGTTCTCGGGGATGGGCAGCACGCCCGATTCCGAGGCCAGGACCACCAGGTCGTCGTCGGTGATGATGAAGCGGGCGGGACGCAAGCCATTGCGGTCCAGCGTGGCGCCGATCTGGCGGCCATCGGTGAAGACCATGGCGGCCGGGCCGTCCCAGGGCTCCATCATGGCGGCGTGGTACTCATAGAAAGCGCGGCGGCGCTCGTCCATGGTCGAGTGCTGCTCCCAGGCTTCCGGGATCATCATCATCGCGGCTTGTGCCAGCGGGTAGCCCGACATGGTCAGCAACTCGAGCGCGTTGTCGAAGGTGGCCGTGTCTGATTGCCCGTCCATGCTGATGGGGTAGAGCTTCTTCAGGTCATCGCCCAGCACGGGCGACTTCATCACGCCTTCACGGGCGCGCATCCAGTTGAAGTTGCCCTTGACGGTGTTGATCTCACCATTGTGCGCCACCATGCGGTAGGGGTGGGCCAGCGGCCATTCGGGGAAGGTGTTGGTCGAGAAGCGCTGGTGCACCAGGGCCAGGGCCGAGGTCACGCGCTCGTCGGCCAGGTCGAGGTAGTACTTGCCGACCTGGTCGGCCAGCAGCAGGCCCTTGTAGATGATGGTGCGGCACGACATGCTGGGCACGTAGTACTCGCCGCCGTGCGTCAGGTTCAGGCTGGAGATCTTGCTGGACGCCGTCTTGCGGATGACGTAGAGCTTGCGCTCCAAGGCATCGGGCACGAGGATGTCCGGGCCACGGCCCACGAAGACCTGGCGCATGACCGGCTCTTTTTCGCGCACGGTGGGCGACATGGGCATGTCGCGGTCGACCGGCACGTCGCGCCAGCCCAACAGCACCTGGCCCTCGGCCTTGATGGCGCGCTCCATCTCTTGCTCGCACGCCAGGCGCGAGGCGCTTTCCTTGGGCAGGAAGATCATGCCCACGCCGTATTCGCCAGGCGGGGGCAGGTCCACGCCCTGCTTGGCCATCTCGGCGCGGTAGAACTCGTCTGGGATCTGGATCAGCAGACCGGCGCCGTCGCCCATCAAAGGGTCGGCACCCACCGCGCCGCGGTGGTCGATGTTTTCCAGGATCTGCAGGCCCTGGCGCACGATGCTGTGGGCTTTTTGACCCTTGATGTGCGCCACGAAGCCCACGCCGCAAGCGTCATGCTCGGCATTGGCGTACATCCCATGCTCGGCGGCATGCAGGATTTCTTGTTTCGTGGCCGAGGTGGAAGCTTCGGTGGTGGTGGGGAACTGAGTTCCCGAAGTCGCCTGGTTCATGGCGCGCTCCAGAGATGAGTGGAGATAAAACAACGGCAAAGAAGCCCAAGGATACTGCCTGGGGCCACAAGTATCAAGTTCATTTATTAGGGTCAGACCACAATTAATCAATCATCATTTCGAGCAGGGGAATTATTCGGGGACAGATCATTCATTTGCAGCGCTTTTGCCCCCTTTTGGGGCGTCGTGCGCGGTGACCGACCTCCGTGGCCGCCCGCGCTGCCTGGGCTGAACATGGCGCCCCACCATTCCCTGCACCTTTTGAAGGAAATCTTCACCGCCCAAAGCCCAACCTTTGTGGGTGGCGTTCGTGAGTTCCGCCACCTGCTTGCTGGACAGACCCTGCTCCAGGCGCCGCCGCCAAGCCACTTCGCGGTCAAACGGTGTGTTGCCCAAGGCCCAATAAAGCGGATGATCCTGAATCAAAGGGTCGACCCGCAAGCCCAGGTGGTGCCCCACACTGGACCACTTGTCTTCTGCCAGCTCCTGCACTGCGCCCGTTCGCAAAGCATGCTGCTCGATGAAAACCATGCCATCAAGCAAGTACCGCGCCGCCTCGATCACGGTGCAGCGGTAACGCCCCGACCACAGGCCACCCCGTCGGTCATGGCGCCGGTTGTAGGCCGCCACATAACGCCGTCCCACGGACTGCATCAACCGGCTCAAGCCCTCGTCCGTCGAGGGCGTGGCCAACAGGTGCAGGTGATCGATCGCGATCACATAGGCGTGGACAGCCACAGACTCTTCACGCGAGGCCTCCTTCAAGGTGCGCAGCAGCAAGGCGACGTCGGTCTCGTCACGGACCAGCGCCTGGCCTTCATGAACGTGCTGAACAACCATGTGAGGCCAATCGGCCCCACTCAAACGTGGCATGCGCGCCATGACTTTGCTCCAGGTCGGGTCTGACCCTCAATTCTGGGGCCAACACACGTTGGCGTGACAGAGGGCCGGAACCCCCTTGTTTGCGGGGGAACCCTGAGCTTTCAAGGACTTCCCCCGATGCTTGAAAACTCCCTGACTTGTAGCCTCCATGGAAGCGTCGCTAAACTGAACGCTTGTCGTTGTACAGCCTGCGGTTGGACTGAATGCTTGGTTTTGTTGTTTGGAGTTTTCTTTGATGGCTGATTCTTCTTCACCCTCCTTGACGCCCTCGGCCATGGGCCGCGTGTCGGGGTGGCTGACGCACTGGGGCATCAGCCCCTTGGCCTTCGACGACACCCTCAGCCTCATCAACCCGTTGTTGACCGTGACGCGCCTGCATGCACGGGTCGTGGCCAAACACGCCGAAACCCCAGGTGCCACCACCCTGGTGCTGCAGGCGGGCTCGGCCTTCCGGGGCCTGCAACCCGGCCAGTTCATCTTGTTCAGTGTGGTGATCGATGGCGTGCGCCACCGCCGCGCCTACTCGCCCCGCAGCATCGGCGGCCACCAGAACCGTTTTGCCATCACCGTGCAGCGCCAGCCGGGCGGCCTGATGTCCAACCACCTCAACCAGCACGTCAAGGTTGGCGACATCATTGAAATCGACCAGGCCGGCGGCGCGTTCACCCTGCCAGCCGCCGCACCCACCCAGGTGCTGCTGATGGCCGGCGGCAGTGGCATCACCCCTTGCATGGCCATGCTGGAGCACTTGCAGCGCAGCAAGGCGGCCACACGCCCCACCTTGATCTACTTTGCCCGGGGCCTCGAGGACCGCATCTTTGCCCGGGCCCTGGACGACATGGCCAAGCGCTGGCCTCAGTTCACGTATGTGGCCATCGACAGTGTGGCCAACACCGCCAATGTGCCTGGGAGCACGGCGCAGCAGCAGGTGCTGGACACCGCGTTGCTGGAACAGACCGTGCCCCAATGGCGCCAGATGCCCGCCTATTGCTGCGGCCCGGCCCCACTGATGGACGCCGCCCGCCAGTTGTGGCTGGACGCCGGCATTGGCGCCCAATTGCACCTGGAAGCCTTCGCGCCCGCCAAGCCCAGCGGTGACACCCACGCGGTGCACACCGTGCAGATGGAGCGTGCCCACCAGACGCGCAGCTTCTCCGCCCCTGGCGACCAGACCATTCTGATCGCGGGCGAGACCGCCGGATTGAGCATGAAACACGGCTGCCGCCAAGGCATTTGCCACGAATGCACCTGCCGCTTGCGCAGTGGCAGCGTGCGTGACCTGACCTCCGGCGCCCGCATCGATGGCGAAGGCCAGCCCATCCGCCTGTGCGTCAGCGCGGCGATGAGCGACCTCGACCTCGAATCCCTGAATTGATTGAGCCTTGCAGGACGACCATGAATCACCCCACGAAACAGATCGGCCCCAAGACCATCGAGCAGATGGACGCCTTCCAACGCGACCTGGACGCCATTGGCGACGAAACCCGCAAGCTGGTCGGCGAGCAGGACGCCCGGCACATCCGCAAAGTGCTGCGCACCGTTCGCCTGACCGAAGCGCTGGGCCGCGCGCTGCTGCTGTTCGGCTGGTTCCCGCCCACGTGGTTCCTGGGCACACTGCTGCTGGGCATCTCCAAGATCGTGGACAACATGGAGTTGGGCCACAACGTGATGCACGGCCAGTACAACTTCATGAACGACCCGCGCTTCCATGGCGACACCTTCGACTGGGACAACACCTGCCCGGCCTCGGAGTGGCGCCATGCGCACAACTTCGTGCACCACACTTACACCAACGTCATCGGCATGGACCGCGACTTTGGCTATGGCCTGCTGCGCTTGTCGAACGACCTGCGCTGGAGCTGGCTGCATCCCTTCCAGTTGCTGCTGACGGCCTTGCTGGCGGTCTACTTCGAGTGGTTCGTGGCCGTGCACGACATGCAGGTCGACAAGGTGGTGATCGGCCGCAAGAAGTGGTCGGAAGTGCGCCCCCAATGGCTGGTGGTGCGCAAGAAATTCGCGCGCCAGTTCATGCGTGATTACGCCGCCTGGCCCTTGCTGGCCGCCGCCCTGGCCATGCCTTTCGGACACGCGGTCGATGCCGGCATCGCCGTGCTGGTGGGCAACTTCGCCGCCAACATCATCCGCAATGTGTGGGCCTGGGCCATCATCTTCTGCGGCCACTTCACCGACGACATCTACACCTTCAGCAAGCAATCGATCAAGAACGAATCGCGCGGCCAGTGGTACCTGCGCCAGATCCTGGGCTCGGCCAACATCCAGGGCGGCCAATGGATGCACTTCATGAGCGGCAACCTGAGCCACCAGGTTGAGCACCACCTCTTCCCCGACATCCCGGCCAACCGCTATGCCGAGATGGCACCCAAGGTGCAAGCCGTGTGCGCCAAGTACGGCGTGCCTTACAACACCGGCAAGTTCGCCTGGCAATTGATGACCGTGCTCAAGCGCGTGGCCCGCTACAGCCTGCCGGGCGGCCCGCACAAGGCTGTGCACATCGAAGTCGAATCCATCGTGCCCGAGAACGCATGACATGAGCCTCAGTGCCGCCAGCCGCCCACCCGTGCGGATCACGCCCGGGCCGAGGACGGCGGCGGAGTTCGATGCCTTTGCCCGCGAGATCGACCAGGTTCGCGTTGATTTCAAGGCCTGCCTGGGCGAGCCCGATTCCCGCTACATCCGCCATGTGCTGTATTTGATTCGCGGACTGGAGTCATCGGGGCGAGCCTTGTTGACGCTGGCGGCCATCGGCTGGCCAATCGGGCTGCTTGGCGCGGTGCTGCTGGGCTTGAGCAAGTGCATCGAGAACATGGAGTTCGGGCACAACGTGATGCACGGCCAGTACAACTGGCTGAACGACCCGCGCTTCGAGGGCCTCAGCTGTGACTGGGACACCATCTGCAGCCAGCAGAACTGGAAAGAGTCCCACAACCACATGCACCACTACTACACCAACGTCGAAGGCATTGACCGTGACTTTGGGTATGGCTTCTTGCGCCTGTCCAGCGACACACCTTGGGAGCCCCGCCACGCCGTGCAGTCCATCTACATGGTCATCGTGGCCCTGCTGTTCGAGTGGGCCATCGGCATCCACAACATGGCCTTTGACCAACTGCGCACTGACCGCGAGGCCACCAAGCTGAACATTGCTCGGCTATGGCCCGGCGCCCGCGCCAAGATGTGGCGCCAGATCAAGAAGGACTACCTGCTGTGGCCCTTGCTGGGCGGCCTGGCCGGCTTGGTGCTGGGTCACGGCTTCTGGGCCGGCCTGGGCGCTTCCTTGTTGGGGCACCTGGTGGCCAATGTCATCCGCAACCTGTGGACCTTTGTGACGATTTTCTGCGGGCATTTCACCGACCAGATCCACACCTTTGACCCGGTGGACTTGAAGGCGGAAACCAAGGGGCAGTATTACCTGCGCCAATGCCTGGGTTCGGCCAACATCAGCGGGGGCAAGGTTTTCAATTTCATGACCGGGCACCTGAGCCACCAGATCGAACACCACCTGTTCCCGGACCTGCCCTCGCGCCGCTATGGCCAATTTGCGCCCCGCGTGCGCGAGATCTGCGCAAGGTATGGCGTGCCCTACAACACCGGTAGCCTGGCCAGGCAGTTTCCGACGGTGCTGTGGCGCGTGCTTCGCCACAGTTTTCCGGGTGGCCAAAGCCCCATGTCGCGCCCGGCCACCGCCGTCGAAGCACCCACTCACGCCCCTTCGTGACGCAGCGCACGCCTGGGGCTTCCAGGCGTTCACATGGTGAGACTGGCCCGGCATTGCCGGGCTTTTTTCTGCATGGGTTTTGGCCTGTTACTGCGGCCGACAAAACCGCTTTGTCAGGTTTCTTCCTACACAACAGGCAGCGTGGACCCGACGCGCCTTACAGCGGCCACCCTATTCAGTTATCCCAGGTGGCTGCGCAGAATCCATTCCATGGTGAGACGCAAATCCCACCCCCACCCGATAGCCAAGACACCCGGAGCCACCCACATGAACGCCGACCAAATCCTGATGGAAATTCGCGAAACCAACCTGTCGTACCTGATGCTGGCCCAGAGCCTGATCCGCGCCGACCGCGAACAAGCCCTGTTCCGCCTGGGCATGTCGGAAGAAGCCGCCGACATGATCTCCATGCTGTCGCCCGCCCAGGTGCTCAAGATCGCCTCCAGCAACACCCTGCTGTGCCGCATGCGTGTCGACGATGACCTGGTCTGGACCCTGCTGACCAACCACGGCAAGTCCGGCTCCAGCGACGTGACCCGCCTGCACGCCAACATCCTGATGGCCGGCCGCCACCAAGAAGCCGCGTGAGCTGACTGACTCTTCTCGTTCTTTAGCACCCGACCCCACACTTCCCCGGAGCCCCACCATGCGCACCAAGAGCCTGTTGACCGAAGCCAAGCAAATCGAACGCGCTGTCACCTTGATCGGCCTGGGCGCCCGCCTGCAAGTGTTGGAGTCGGAGACCGACATCTCTTACGAGCGCCTGCTGCGCCTGTACAAGGAAGTGTCTGGCAAGTCGCCTTCCAAGGGCCAGCTGCCCTTCTCGACCGACTGGTTCATGACCTGGCAGCCCAACATCCACGCCAGCTTGTTCCTCAACATCCACGAGTACCTGAACAAGTCTTCCGAGATCGACGAGATCGATGTCGTCATCAAGGCTTACCAGCTGTACCTGGAACAAACCCAGTCCCAAGGCCTGGAGCCCCTGTTGTCCGTGACCCGCGCCTGGCGCCTGGTCAAGTTCATCGACAACGGCATGCTCAGCCTGACCAAATGCAACAAGTGCGGTGGCTCTTACGTCACCCACCCCCATGAAATCGCCCGCCACTTCACCTGTGGCCTGTGCAACCCCCCTGCCCGCGCCGGCAAGGGCAAGGCCGCTGGCGCATTGCACATGCATTGATTTGTCTTAAGTAGTTCTCTGTAGTGACCGAAGTAGTGGTTGTAGTTGTTCTTGTAGTTTTGCTTGTTTCATTGTTTTCTCCTCCTAGCGTCACGCCAGTGACTTGCCAACGGACTCTTCGGAGTCCGTTTTTTTTCGTTCGCGCAACTTCATGGTCAGACCCACGGGCTCCATCGTGAAGGCCATGTGCTCTTGCGCCGCCTGGCCGTCGGGGGTGTCCACACTGACGATGTCAAAGCGGGACAGCAGCATGGCCATGGCCATCTTCATTTCCAGCAAAGCCAGATAGCGGCCAGGGCACACACGCGGACCGGCGCCGAAGGGCATGGACACGCGCTTGGCGTGGCTGGCGCTGTGCTGCGGGCTGCTGCCCTCGGCCAACCAGCGTTCGGGCTTGAAGGCCGCGGCATCCTCGAAATGCTGCTCGCTGACACTGTCGTGGCGCAGCACGTTCCAGATCAAGGTGCCTTCGGGCACACGCACATCGCCCACCACCGTGTCGCGCGAGGCCTGCAAGGGCAGGAAAGGCGCCACGGGCTTGAGGCGCATGGTTTCGTGGGCGCAGGCCTCCAGGTAGTCCAGCTCGGCCATGGACTCAGGCGTGAAAGCAGCGGGGTCGTTGGCTTTGCTGCGCACTTCGTCCTGCGCGCGCTTCAAGGCCTGCGGGTTGCACTGCAGCAGGTGGATCATCCAGGCCAGGGTGTTGGCCGTGGTGTCTTCGCCCGCCAGCAGCATGGTCAGCACGTTGTCGGCCACGTCCTGGTCGTTCACCCCACTGTCTTGCTGGTCGGCGGCGGCGATCATCGCCTCCAGCAGATTGGGCGGGTTGTCACGGCGGGTGGGGTCGGCCTTCATGCGCCCGCGCGCCTGGTCAATGAATTGATCGATGGCCACCTTCACGGCAGTCACGCTGCGGTCAAGGTCGCGGTCGGCGGGCAGCTTGAGCACGCGCCAATAAGGCACCAGGGTCAGGATGCGCCTGAACAGGGCCGGGAAGATCTTGTCCAGGTGCTGCTGGATGATGTCGTCATTCGACTCCAGGGTGTTCACATCGGCGCCAAAGGCCAGGCCGGTGATGGCATCCACCGTGAATCGCATCAGGTCGGACTGCAGGTCAATGGCACTGCCGGCCTGCGCGGCTTTCTGCCAGCGTGTGCCCAGGCGCTGTGTCACCTTCAGCAAAGACGGGAAATAGGCCCGCACATGCCCAGGGGCAAAGCTGGCCATCACCATGCGCCGCTGGTGGCGCCAGGCATCGCCCTCAGCCGCGAACAAACCCAGCTTCAAGTTCATCTCACGCGAAATGATCGCCAGGCGCTCCGAGCGGTTGAAGTCATCGGGCCGGGCGCGCAAGATCGCGCCGATCAGTTCGTGGTCGGCCACCACCAACACCGGGATCGGGCCAAAGAAGGCGCGGAACAGCGGGCCATGGCGCCGGGCCCATTGCTCCACGTTCTGGTGGATCAAGTCGCGGTTGACCTGGAAAGCGTTGCCCACCAGCGGCAGGCTGGGTGGCCCCGGCAGTTCACTCAATTCGCGAAGCGGTGCAGCGGCGGTGGTCGTGCTCATGGGGCTTCCTCTGGGTTGGTCCGATGACGGCGGGATTAATATGAGCATTATTCAGTTTTAAAAACCGGGCGCAACTCGCATACCGCTCGGTTTTTGCCCATGACCAGATCAACCAAGCCCACTGCCCTGCCTCCCTCTGAAAGCATGCGCAAAATGCCGACGCAAGAGCGCGCACGACGCACGATCGCGGCGATTTTTGAGGCCACGGCTCAGATTGTGGCCAATGGCGGGCCCGAGGCCTTGAGCACCAACAAGGTGGCGCAACGGGCGGGGGTGTCGATCGGCACGCTGTACCAGTACTTTCCGACCAAAGAGGCCATCGTGGTGGCCATGATCGCCCAGGAAAGACTGCGCGTGATGGCCGAGCTGCAGGGCATGCTGGTCAGCGCGGTGCAACAACAAGCCCCTTTGAACGTGGAATCCACCTTGCGCGATCAGGTCCGGGCCTTGTTGGCCGCGCTGGGCACCGGCAGCCACCTCAATCGCGCCATGGTCCGGCTGGGCTGGCACATGGACCACCACGAACAGGTGGCCCAGGCGCAACGCGAGGGCACAGAGCACCTGGCCATCGCCTTGTCACAGCTCAAGAACCCCAAGCTGCGTGTGCCCAGCCCCGCCATGCTGTTCGTGGGCACCCGCGCGGTGATTGGCGTCATCCGCAGCGCCTCGCTGGAGAACTCGCCCCTGCTGGACACCCAGGAATTGGAGGATGAACTGGTGCGCATGGTGTGGCGGCTTGTGACCGTTGATTAACGGCCGGCGCGATTGACCCAGCTGATTTCTGGATGGTGTTTCCCCTGGTTTTCAGGGCTTTGTAAGGGATCTTCTGACAAGACGTGCAGCCGACGCCTAACGCGGGATACAGGTGTGCGCCTATTAAGAAAAGCTGGCATAGGGATCACTATTCATTCCATGGTGAGACGCAAATCCCACCCCCACCCGATAGCCAAGACACCCGGAGCCACCCACATGAACGCCGACCAAATCCTGATGGAAATTCGCGAAACCAACCTGTCGTACCTGATGCTGGCCCAGAGCCTGATCCGCGCCGACCGCGAACAAGCCCTGTTCCGCCTGGGCATGTCGGAAGAAGCCGCCGACATGATCTCCATGCTGTCGCCCGCCCAGGTGCTCAAGATCGCCTCCAGCAACACCCTGCTGTGCCGCATGCGTGTCGATGACGACCTGGTCTGGACCCTGCTGACCAACCACGGCAAGTCCGGCTCCAGCGACGTGACCCGCCTGCACGCCAACATCCTGATGGCCGGCCGCCACCAAGAAGCCGCCTGAGCTGACTGACTCTTCTCGTTCTTTAGCACCCGACCCCACACTTCCCCGGAGCCCCACCATGCGCACCAAGAGCCTGTTGACCGAAGCCAAGCAAATCGAACGTGCTGTCACCTTGATCGGCCTGGGCGCCCGCCTGCAAGTGTTGGAGTCGGAGACCGACATCTCTTACGAGCGCCTGCTGCGCCTGTACAAGGAAGTCTCCGGCAAGTCGCCTTCCAAGGGCCAGCTGCCCTTCTCAACCGACTGGTTCATGACCTGGCAGCCCAACATCCACGCCAGCTTGTTCCTCAACATCCACGAGTACCTGAACAAGTCTTCCGAGATCGACGAGATCGATGTCGTCATCAAGGCTTACCAGCTGTACCTGGAACAAACCCAGTCCCAAGGCCTGGAGCCCCTGTTGTCCGTGACACGCGCCTGGCGCCTGGTCAAGTTCATCGACAACGGCATGCTCAGCCTGACCAAATGCAACAAGTGCGGTGGCTCTTACGTCACCCACCCCCATGAAATCGCCCGCCACTTCACCTGTGGCCTGTGCAACCCTCCTGCCCGCGCCGGCAAGGGCAAGGCCGCTGGCGCATTGCACATGCATTGATTTCGTGAAGTCCGCACGCTGCCGGGGCTCAAGCCGGGGCACGTGCTGCCGATAGAACTGGTGGGCGGGTTGGAAACAAAACGTCCTTGCTTGTCTCCTCCTAGCACGATGAGTGCTTTTAGCGGGCCCCCAAATCGGGCCCGCTTTTTTCTGTGGCATGAAAAAAGCCCCGCCCGCATGCTTCTGTTCACGGCTTAGGAAGCAGGCCCACTCGCCGAAGATCAAGGCATTGATCAACCCTCCGCCTTTCCTTTGACCAGAACACCATGAACGTCGCCATCGGATACATCGTCGCGCTGGGTTGCATCTTTGGGGCATACATCATCCACGGCGGCAACACGGAGGTGATCCTTCATGCCCTGCCCCTGGAAATGATGTCGATCCTGGGAGGTGCCATGGGCGCCTTTGTGGTCAACAACCAGACCAAAACCATCAAGTCGGTGGTGGCCAACTTCGGCCCCCTGTTCAAGGGCTCCAAGTACACCAAGGCACGCTACATGGAACTGATGGCCATGATGTACGAGATCTTGCAAAAGGTGCGCAAGGAAGGTTTGATGTCCATTGAAAAGGACGTTGAAGACCCCCACAACTCCGCCCTGTTCAAGAAGTACCCCACCATGGGCCACGACCACCACGTGGTCGAGTTCATCACCGACTACCTGCGCATGATGGTCTCGGGCAACCTCAATGCCCACGAGATCGAAAGCCTGATGGACAACGAGATCGATACCCACCACCACGAAGGCCATGCCGCCGTGGCCGCCGTGGCCCGCCTGGCCGGTGCGCTGCCCGCCTTCGGGATCGTGGCCGCCGTGCTGGGCGTGGTGAACACCATGGGTTCGGTGGGCCAACCGCCTGCCATCCTGGGGGGCATGATCGGTTCGGCACTGGTCGGCACCTTCCTGGGTATCTTGCTGGCCTATGGCGTAGTCGAACCGCTGGGCGGCCTGATGGAGCAAAAGCTCGACGAAGGCACCAAGGAATTCAACGTGGTCAAAACCGTGCTGCTGGCCAGCATGCAGGGCTACGCGCCGCAAGTGGCCATCGAGTTCGGCCGCAAGGTGCTGTATTCCACCGAACGGCCCACCTTTGCCGAGCTTGAAACCCACGTCAAGGGCAAGAAGTGAGCCTCGCCATGAACCACGCGGAGATCCCTCATGGCCGGTGATTCGAAAAAAGTCCAACCGATCATCATCAAGCGCGTCAAGAAGGGCGGCCACGCCGTTCACGGTGGCGCCTGGAAGATCGCCTATGCCGACTTCGTGACGGCCATGATGGCCTTCTTCCTGCTGATGTGGTTGCTGGGGTCCACCACCGAGGGCGACAAGAAGGGCATTGCCGATTACTTCAACTCGCCGCTGAAGGTGGCCATGTTTGGCGGCTCAGGCGCGGGCGATGCCACCTCGATCATCAAGGGCGGCGGCAACAACCTGGCCGAAAGCGTGGGACAGCTCAAGAAAGGCGCCTCGGAAACCGCCGAGGTCAAGGCCCGCAAGAAAGCCATCAAGGCCGAACAGGCCATCGCCGAGCGCGCCCAGTTGGCCGCACTCAAGCAGAAGATGGAAGAAATCATCGCCAACGATTCACGCCTGGCCCAGTACAAATCGCAGATCCGGCTGGACCTGACCGCCGAGGGCTTGCGCATCCAGATCGTGGACGACCAAAGCCGCCCCATGTTCGACAGCGGCAAAGCCGAGGTCAAGGGCTACATGCGCGACATTCTGCAGTCCATTGGCGCGGTGCTGTCGGTGGTGCCCAACCGCCTGACCATCGAAGGCCACACCGACGCCAAGCCCTTCAGCGCGGGCGAGCGCGGCTACAGCAACTGGGAGCTCTCGGCCGACCGCGCCAATGCCTCGCGGCGCGAACTGATCGCAGGCGGCCTGCCAGGCGACAAGGTGCTGCGCATGCAGGGCCTGGCCGCCAGCTTGCTCTATGAAAAAGACGACCCTGAAAGCCCCTTGAACCGGCGCATCAGCATCGTGGTGATGAACCGCGAGGCCGAAGACCGCTTCTTCCAGGCGGCCAAGGTTGAATCAGGCCAGGTGGACGAAGAAGCCCCCGACGCCGAAGTACCACCCGCCTTGGCCAGCCCGATAAAGGCCTCAAGCCTCCCCACCGAACGCCGATAACGGCTGTGAACACCTCGCGGAGGCCTCTCAGGGTCTCTAACGATTGAATCAAGGACGAGCCATGAGCAATCCCTCCCCCGACATGAAATTCCTGATCGTTGACGACTTTTCCACGATGCGCCGCATCGTCCGAGGTTTGCTCAAGGAAATCGGCTACAACAACGCCGAGGAAGCCGAAGACGGCGCCGTGGCCTTGAACATGCTCAAGAACGGCAAATACGATTTCGTGGTCAGCGACATCAACATGCCCAACATGAATGGCTTTGACCTGCTCAAGGCCATCAAGGCGGACGACACGCTCAAGCACCTGCCCGTGCTGATGGTCACCGCCGAAGCCCGCAAGGAAGACATCGTGCTGGCTGCCCAGACCGGTGCGGCGGGTTACATCGTCAAGCCCTTCACCAAGGCGACGTTGGAAGAGAAGGTGCAAAAAATCATGCAAAAACTCACGGCCGCGGCCTGAGCAGGGGGAACCGATGATGAAGATGGATGATCTGCCCACGATGGCGGCCCCCGCGGCCGCAGCTGCAGCCGCTTCGCCGGAGATATTTCAGCAGCTGGGCACGCTGACACGGCAATTGCACGACACGCTCAACCAATTGGGCGTGCTGCCAAGGCTGACCGATTCGGTCAACAACCTGCCGGATGCGCGCAGCCGCCTGAGCTACATCGCCACCAAGACCGCCGCCGCCGCCGAGAAAGTGCTGAACCTGGTCGACGAAGCCAAAGCCGATCAGGCCCACATCGTGGCCGAGACGCGCAAGCTGGCCCAGTTGCTGGTGGCCGACCCCGTCAAGGCCGTGGCCAGCGGTGCCGTGATGAACTTCGTGGAAGATGTGGAAACCGTCACGCAACGCGTTGACGGGCACCTGACCGACATCATGATGGCGCAGGACTTCCATGACCTGACGGGTCAGGTGGTCGCCAAGGTGGTGTCCCTGGCCACCGACCTGGAAAAGCAACTGGCAGGCGTGCTGATGCAAGCCGCACCGCCCGAGTTGGCTCACAAGGCCGAAGTGGCCATGACAGCCAACCAACACATCGAACCTTCGTTGAGCGGCCCGGTGGTGGATGGCCAAAGCCGCACCGACGTCGTCAACAACCAAGGCGAAGTCGACGACTTGCTGGCCAGCCTGGGTTTCTGAACCCCGGTCTGCAGGGGCGCGTTGTTCAGCGCCCCGCCATCACTTCGCGCACCGTGGCCACCTGTCGCCTCGACACGGCCAGCCACTCGCCAGTTGGCTGAACCTGCACCGCCCAGGTCTCGCCACCCTCCTCATCATCGGCCCGGCGCTCCAGTGCCTTCATCGCCGAACGTGCCACCAGCGCATTGCGGTGCACGCGCACGAACTTGTCCCCCAATTGCCCCTCCAGCTCTGTCAGCGATTGATCCAGCACATGGCTGTGTTCGGCTGTGCGCAAGGTCACGTATTTCAATTCGGCCTTCAGGTAGATGACTTGTGAGGCCGGCACCCGCACCAGGCGACCCCGGTCTTGCGCGACCAAAGTGGGCTCTTCGATCTGCTCAGGCACGCCAGGCGTGGCCGCCAAAGGCTTGCGTTTGACACACCGGGCCAGCGCCGCGTTCAAGCGGTCCAGCCGCACCGGCTTGGTTAGGTAATCCAGCGCTTCCAACTCGAAAGCCTGCAAGGCGTGACCCGCGTGCGCGGTCACGAACACCACGGCGGGTGGATTGGCCAGCGAGCGCAGCCGTTCGGCCAGGCGCAGGCCATCCGGGCCAGGCATCTGGATATCGAGCAAGACCAGATCGACCACGGGGGCGACTCCGCCGTCGGCAGGGCTGAACACCGCCAAAGCCTGCCGGGCATCGCCCGCTTCGGCCACCACTTCGTTGGGGCAATCCGATTGCGACAACAACGTCTTCAAGCGCAAGCGCGCCAGCTGTTCATCGTCCACGACCATGACCCGCAAGGCATCGTTCCCCATCACGCATTCATCCCAGGCTTGAGCGGCACGGACACGCGCACCACGTAGACCGAGGCATGCTCGGCCGTTTCACCTTTGTGCACGCCCGCGGAAAAATTGGCCTCGACATCGTGCATCAGACGCAAGCGCTGGCGCACATTGCGCAAGGCGATGCCATGGCCGGCGGTTGACGCAGCTTGCGGATGCGCCGGCATGGAGTTGGTGATGGTCAACACGGCTTGGCCCGCCTTGACATGCGTGGACACGCGAACCCAGCCACCATCTGGGTCGGCCTCCACGCCATGCTTGACGGCGTTCTCAACCAGCGGCTGCAGCATCAGGGCGGGCACTTCGGCCTCGCCGGCAGCGGGGTCCAACGTCCAGTGCAGGGTCAGGCGATCGCCAAAGCGCAATTGCTCGATGCGCAGGTAGCGCTGCGCCAGGTCGACCTCGTCGGTCAGCGAGGCGCGCAAGTGCGGCGAGGTCAAGGCCTGGCGGAACAACTCGGCCAAGTCCTCCAGGACGGCCTCGGCCCGCGTGGGCTCGATCTGCACGAGCGCGATCGCCGTGTTCAAGGTATTGAACAAAAAATGAGGGCGGATGCGCGCCTGCAACTCGGCCAGGCGTGCCTGCGCCTGGGCCGGCAACTCACTGCGGCCGCGCTGGCGCAACCAGGCCAGGGTGACCGAAGCAAACGTTGCCCCGGTGAGCATGGCTGGGCACACCGCCCACCAACTGCGCGGGGCGCCGCCCATCCACCAATCCAGCATGGACGACTGCACCTCGCCATACAGGCCCGCAAAGGCCCCCAGCACGGCAGCGCTGACCCATTGGCCTGCGGGGGACATGCGCTCGAGCGCCGAACGCCCCGCGCAGGTGAGCACCAGCCACAGCAAGCAGGCCGGCAAGGCCGTGGCCAGGGCCTGTGACCAGCGCACCAGCCAATCGGCCGGGCTGGCCGCCACATGGGCAACCCCCAGCGCCAACACCAGTTGCATGCCCAGCACCACCCGCAACACCACGCCCACATGGCACACGTCAAAAGCCGAGCGCGTTGCACTGCGGGTGGGGGTGGCCGGCTGGTCAAAACCCGTGGCGGCCCACATCGTCGGCGCGGCCAAGGTGTCACCCGCCTGGTCGTTCGCGCGCCCCCTCGACGGGGCTTTGGCCGGCGCGGCATCCCGCGGCCGAGGTGATCGGTTCGACGTGGGGGGCGTGGGCTCTCTACAATCCATGGTTGGAACATTCTCGCCCAACCGCGCTGCGCCATGAGCACAAATCAACTCGACACCAAGTCCCAGGCCTGGTCGGCTCTCTTTTCAGAGCCGATGAGCGACCTGGTCAAACGCTACACCGCCAGCGTGTTTTTCGACAAACGGCTGTGGCGCGCGGACATCCAGGGCTCGCTCGCGCATGCTGAAATGCTGCACGCCCAGGGCCTCATCTCGGCCGCCGACTGGGCTTCGATCGAAAAAGGCATGGCCCAGATCACGCAAGAGATCGAAGCCGGCAACTTCGAATGGAAGCTGGACCTGGAAGATGTGCACCTGAACATCGAGGCGCGCCTGACCACCCTGGTGGGCGACGCCGGCAAGCGCCTGCACACTGGCCGCTCGCGCAACGACCAGGTCGCCACCGACGTGAGGCTGTGGCTGCGTGGCGAGGTCGACGAAATCGGCGTGCTCCTGACCGAGTTGCAAAAGGCCTTGGTGGCCGTGGCCGAGCAGAACGCCGAGACCATCCTGCCCGGCTTCACCCATTTGCAAGTGGCGCAACCCGTGGCCTTTGGCCACCACCTGCTGGCCTATGTCGAGATGTTCGCCCGCGATGCCGAGCGCCTGATCGATCTGCGCAAGCGCATCAACCGCCTGCCCCTGGGTTCGGCCGCCTTGGCCGGCACCAGTTACCCGCTGGACCGCGAACGCGTGGCCCGCACGCTGGGTTTCGAAGGCGTTTCGCAAAACAGCCTGGACGCCGTCAGCGACCGCGACTTCGCCATCGAATTCACCGCCGCCGCATCGCTGGTGATGGTGCACATCTCGCGCTTCAGCGAAGAGCTGATTCTGTGGATGAGTCAATCGTTCGGCTTCATCGATCTGGCCGACCGTTTCTGCACGGGCTCGTCGATCATGCCGCAGAAAAAGAACCCCGACGTGCCCGAGCTGGCACGCGGCAAGACCGGCCGCGTGGTCGGCCACCTGATGGGCCTGATCACCCTGATGAAGGGCCAGCCCCTGGCCTACAACAAGGACAACCAGGAAGACAAGGAACCCTTGTTCGACACGGTCGACACCTTGAAGGACACGCTGCGCATCTTCGCGGAAATGGCCGGTGGCATCACCGTCAAGCCCGAAGCCATGGAGCGTGCCGCCAAGAAGGGCTACGCCACCGCCACCGACCTGGCCGACTACCTGGTCAAGAAGGGCCTGCCTTTCCGCGATGCACATGAAGTCGTGGCGCATGCCGTGAAGGACGCCATTGCCGCGGGCGTGGACTTGTCGGAGTTGCCGCTGGACAAGCTCAAAAACTACAACACGGCCATTGAACAGGACGTGTTCGAGGTGTTGTCACTGCGTGGCTCGCTCAATGCGCGCAACCTGCTGGGCGGCACGGCGCCGGAGCAGGTGCGCGCGCAGGTGGCACGGCACCGGAGCCGCCTGGCCTGACATTGCGCCAGGTCAAGGTCGGTTGGTGGGCGAGCCACTAGCCTCGCGGACATCGCTTTATGGATGAACACGCCCACCATGGTCACCACCCTTGTCTGGTCTGAAGCCTTGTCCCTGTCCATGCCCGCCATGGACGACACCCACCGGGAATTCGTGGATTTGCTGGCGGCCGTTCAGCAGAGCCCGGATGACCAAGTGGTGGAGGCCTGGCAGGCCCTGCTGGCCCACACCGAGGACCACTTTGGGCGCGAAGACCGGTGGATGCTGGCCACGGGCTTTGCCGCTGGCAACTGTCACGCCACCCAGCACGCGGTGGTGCTTCAGGTGATGCGGGAAGGCTTGGCCCAAGGGCAACAAGGCCAGCTGGCTCCCATCCGCCAGATCGCGCATGAACTGGCGCTGTGGTTCCCCCACCACGCACAGAGCATGGATGCCGGCCTGGCGTTGCACCTCAAGAGCATGGGCCACGATCCCGTGACTGGCGAGTTGCCCTACCCGCGCAATGCGGTCACGTTCGACGCGTCTGCAGCGGCGTGCACACCCACCACCTGAGGCAGGCGCTGGCGCACTGTTTTCTCGATGCCGGCCGCATCCAACCCACACATCGACATCAGCTTGACCGGGTCGCCATGCTCCACAAACTCGTCGGGCAGACCCAGGATCACCAAAGGTTTGGTGACGCCCGCATGGCTCAAGGCCTCGGCCACGGCCGATCCGGCGCCGCCCTGCACGCAACCTTCTTCCACAGTCACAAAGGCGTCGTGGGTGCGTGCCAGCTCCAGCAGCAACTCGGTGTCCAGCGGCTTGACGAAACGCATGTTGGCCACGGTCGCGTCCAAGGCTTCTGCGGCTTTCAAGGCCGGGTAGAGCAAGGTGCCAAACGCCAAAATGGCCACGCGCTGGCCGCTCACGGCCTGGCTGGTGCGGCGCACCTCACCCTTGCCCCAAGGCATGGGCTTCAGATCGCTGGACACCGCCACGCCCGCACCCGCGCCACGCGGATAGCGCACGCACACCGGGTGCTGCTGCATGAAGGCGGCGCTGAGCGCCTGGCGGCACTCGTTCTCGTCGGCCGGCGTCAGCATGCTCATGTTGGGGATGCAGCGCACAAAGGCGATGTCGAAAGCGCCCATGTGCGTGGCGCCATCGGCCCCGACGATGCCGGCGCGGTCCAATGCGAACACGACGGGCAGGTTCTGGATGGCCACATCGTGGATCAATTGGTCGTAGCCGCGCTGCAAAAAGGTGGAGTAGATCGCCACCACCGGCTTGAGACCTTCGCAGGCCATGCCGGCTGCGAAGGTCACGGCGTGCTGCTCGGCGATGCCCACGTCGAAATAACGGCCCGGGTACTTCTGGTGGAACTCAACCATGCCCGAGCCTTCGCGCATGGCGGGCGTGATGCCGACCAGGCGCGTGTCGTGCGCGGCCATGTCGCACAACCACTGGCCAAACACCTGCGTGAAGGTGGGCTTGGGCGGCTCGGCTGAAGCCGCGGCCTTGACCAGGCCCACGGCGGGGTCGAACTTGCCGGGGCCGTGGTAGGCGATGGGGTCGGCCTCGGCCAGCTTGTAGCCGTAGCCCTTCTTGGTCACCACGTGCAGGAACTGCGGGCCGCTCAGGTCGCGCAGGTTTTCCAGCGTGGGGATCAACGAGTCGAGGTCGTGGCCATCAATGGGCCCCACGTAGTTGAAGCCGAATTCTTCAAAAATGGTGGCGGGCACGACCATGCCCTTGGCGTGCTCTTCCAACTTCTTGACCAGTTCGAACAAGGGCGGCGCATTGCGCAGCACCTGCTTGGCGCCTTCGCGTGCGGCCGAGTAGAAACGGCCCGACATCAAGCGTGCCAGGTAGCGATTCAGCGCGCCCACTGGCGGGGAGATCGACATGTCATTGTCGTTCAGCACGACCAGCACATCGGCAGGGCGACCGTTGTGCGGCACACCCGCGTTGTTCAGGGCCTCGAAGGCCATGCCGGCCGTCATGGCGCCATCGCCGATGATGGCCACGGCCTTGCGGGCCTCGCCGCGCAACTGCGCGCCCAGGGCCATGCCCAAAGCGGCGGAGATGGATGTAGACGAGTGCGCCGTGCCGAAAGTGTCGTACTCGCTTTCGTCGCGGCGCGGGAAGCCGCTCATGCCGCCCATCTGGCGCAGCGTGGGCATGCGGTCGCGCCGGCCGGTCAGGATTTTGTGCGGGTAGGTTTGGTGGCCCACGTCCCACACCAGGCGGTCGTCGGGCGTGTTGAACACATAGTGCAGCGCGATCGTCAGTTCCACCGTGCCCAGATTGGATGACAGGTGCCCACCCGTGCGCGACACGCTTTGCAGCAGGTACTCGCGCAACTCGCCCGCCAGTTGTTTGAGCTCAAGGCGAGACAGGCGCCTGACATCGGCGGGTGTCTCTATCCTGGACAGCAGGGTGGAGGTCATGGTGGGCTTCCTTGGGGAATGGTTTGTTGTTGTGGGATCAATGGTCGCGGTGCACGATGCGGTCGGCCAGGGCAGCCAGTGCCTGGGTGTGCTCGGGCGACAGACCACTGTCAGACAGCGCATCCTGAGCCTGCAGGAGCAAGCGGTCAACCTCGGCGCGTGCCTGGGCCAAGCCCAGCAGGCTCACGTAGGTGG
Source organism: Aquabacterium sp. CECT 9606 (assembly GCF_918741295.1). GTDB lineage: Bacteria > Pseudomonadota > Gammaproteobacteria > Burkholderiales > Burkholderiaceae_C > Aquabacterium. Next base: position 709,276 of record NZ_CAKKNB010000001.1, on the reverse strand, counting down.
GTTTGTTGGCATCGGCGTCCTTGCCAGCGGTCTTGCCCAAGGTGTCGGACGGTTGCGTGGCATCCAGGATGTCATCGACCACCTGGAATGCCAGGCCCATGGCGTCGCCATAGCGGCTGAACGCTTCCCAGATAGGGCCGGACTCATCAATGCCGGCGCTGGCCGCGCCCATTTGCACGCTGGCGCGCAGCAAGGCACCAGTTTTACGGTGGTGCATGTCGCGCAAGGCGGTCTCATCCAGGGCCATGCCAATGCTGGCCAGGTCGATGGCCTGACCACCGGCCATGCCGGCTTGTCCGGCCGAGCGTGCCAACAGACGGCACAAGCGGGCCTGGATGGGGGCCCGCATCACCAGATCGTCCGGACAAACGTCCGGGGTCAACACTTCGAAGGCCAAGGCCTGCAGGGCATCGCCGGCCAACATGGCCCGGGCTTCGCCAAACTGCACGTGGACGGTGGGCTTGCCCCGGCGCAGCACGTCGTTGTCCATGCAGGGCATGTCGTCGTGGACCAGGGAATAGGCATGGATCAATTCAACGGCGCAAGCCGCGCGCAAGGCGGCGTCCTGGCCGGCGGGCGTTTGCTCGGCCCCGGCGGCTTGCGCGGCGGCCATCACCAGCAGGGCACGCAAGCGTTTGCCCCCGTCCAGCACGCCATAACGCATCGCCTCACCCAGACCAGCCGGCGCCTCAAGCGGCACCCACTCATCCAGCGCCGATTCGACGCGGCTCAGCACCTGGGACGACCAGTCGGCATAAGCCTGGGGGTTCATGCAGCGTCCCAGGGTTTGAGTTGGCCGTCTTCCAGCAACTTGACCTGGGCCTCCACCGCCTCCAGCCGCGCGCGGCAGAACTGCAGCAACTGCGCGCCGCGCCGGTAGCTGGTCAGCAGACCATCCAGGGGCAATTGACCGGACTCCATCTGGCTCACCAGGCGTTCCAGTTCCGACTGAGCCTCCTCGTAAGTGGACGGCAAGGGCGGCTCTTGAGAGGGATCTGCAGCGGAAACGGGGATTTTGGCCATGGTGTCGCCCGGGCAAGCCCGGCGTGAGGGCAAACGCGTATTCTATTTCGCCTGAAGGGCCAAATGTAGACCCCCGGGCCCCGTGTGAAGTTCAACGCGGCCCCCGGTCTGGGGTGGGTGCTTGACCTTACCCGGCCCCACCATTTGCCCGGCGGGTACAATTTCGGGTTTTCCCGTCACGAATCGGGGTGGTCCTCGGCTGCGGCCGAGGTTTGGTTGACATAGGTTTTTGGAGAACCTGGGGATCATGTCCGACCTGAGTCCTGCGCTCAATGCTCTCGCCCGCAGCCGCACGCAGCTGCCTGTTTCCAGCTACTTCGATGAAGTACTTTATCAGCGGGAGCTCGAACGCATCTTTCAGTCCGGTCCTCGCTACCTGGGGCACGCCCTGTCGGTGCCCGAGGTCGGCGATTACTACGCACTGCCTCAAGAGAGCGAAGGCCGCGTGCTCGTGCGCACTGAAAAAGGCGTCGAGCTGATCTCCAACGTCTGCCGCCACCGGCAGGCCGTGATGCTGCGCGGGCGCGGCAACAGCCGCCACAACGTGGTCTGCCCCCTGCACCGCTGGACGTACGACCTGCACGGCCAACTCATCGGCGCGCCGCACTTCGACCACGACCCCTGCCTGAACCTGAACAACTACAAGGTTCGCGACTGGAATGGCCTGATCTTTGAAGACAACGGCCGCGACGTGGCCGCTGATCTGGCCGGCATGTCGCCGCGCTTTGCGCCCGGCGGCGACCTCGACTTCACCGGCTTCGTGCTGGACAAGGTCGAGCTGCACGAGTGCAACTACAACTGGAAGACCTTCATCGAGGTCTACCTGGAGGACTACCACGTCGGCCCCTTCCACCCCGGCCTGGGCAACTTCGTGACCTGCGACGACCTGAGTTGGGACATGGCGCGCGAGTACTCGGTGCAAACCGTGGGCGTGGCCAAGACGTTCGACCGCCCGGGCTCCGAGGCCTACAAGAAGTGGCACGACGTTGTCCTGAAGTACCGCAACGGCGAAAAGCCCACGCAAGGCGCCGTCTGGCTCACCTACTACCCCACGATGATGGTGGAGTGGTATCCGCATGTGCTGGTGGTGTCCAACATGTACCCGCAGGGGCCACAAAAAACCCTCAACGTGGTCGAGTTCTATTACCCCGAAGAGATCGTCGCCTTCGAACGCGATTTCGTCGAAGCGCACCAGGCCGCCTACATGGAGACCTGCGTGGAGGACGACGAGATCGCCGAGCGCATGGACGCCGGCCGCAAGGCCCTGATGCTGCGCGGCGACAACGAAGTCGGCCCCTACCAAAGCCCGATGGAAGACGGCATGCAGCACTTCCACGAGTGGTACCGCCGCACCATGGATTTCCGCGACGAGTGATGAAAAAGCGCACCGCCCCGTGAACGCGCTTGTCAAGGTGGCCTCGCGTCAATCCGCCGCCGGGTTGATGGTGATCGCCACCTTGCTGTTCGCGGCCATGGGGGTGTGCGTCAAGAAGGCCTCGGTCGAGGTCACCACTGGCGAAGTCGTGTTCTTTCGGGGGCTGGTGGGTGCCGTGATGATGGCCTTGCTGGCCTGGCATCAACGCCTTTCCTTGGCGACCACGGTGCCTCGGCTGCATTTGTGGCGCGGCTTCGCGGGTGTCTCGGCCCTGACCTTGTGGTTCTACGCCATTGCCCACATGCCGCTGTCCACGGCAGTGACCTTGAACTACATGTCCTCGGTCTGGATGGCAGTCTTTTTGGGTTTGCGGCTGGCGTGGCGGCGCTGGCGCGGCCTGCCGGGCAAAAGCATTCCCCCTTCTTTGTTGCTGGCAGTGGCCGTGGGCTTTGTCGGCGTGGCGCTGGTACTGCGCCCTACCCTGCAGCGCGATCAATGGCTGGAAGGGCTGCTGGGCCTGGCCTCGGGCATGTTGTCGGCCTGGGCCTATCTGCAAGTGGCCAGCCTGGGCCGCACGGGCGAGCCAGAGCACCGGGTGGTGTTTTATTTTTCGATGTTTGGCACGGTGGCGGGCTTGGTGATCAGCCTGGTCATGGCCAGCGCCGGCCAGATGGCATGGCACCAGCCCAGCACCATGGGCTGGGTCTGGCTGTTGGGCATTGGCGGCTTTGCCACCTTGGCCCAGTTGGCCATGACGCGGGCTTATGCGCGCGGTCAGGCTTTGGTCATGGCCAGCTTGCAATACCTGGGCATTGCGCATGCCTTCGTGTTGGGGGTGTGGCTGTTTGATGACCCAGTGAATGCGTTGTCACTGGTGGGGATGGCCTTGATTGTGTTGGCGGGGATCGCGGCCACGCGGTCCAGTTCGGTGATCAAGGACTGAGTGCTTTTTTTTTAGAGCGCGGGGCGCGGGCTGGGGCGGTCTCCGGCAGGGCTTCAGCTTGGTGGTCCCGCTGGTAGCGGGACTGCCTTGCGATGCTCGTGCCGAGGTGGGGCCGTGGAACTCACTGCGCGGCCGATGGCCGCTGTGTTCAAACAACCACGGCCGGTCAGTTGTTGATGCGCGCTGCGCGCGCCCACCTCGGCACTCCGCTTCTCAGCACCAAGCCAGGCGCCCCGCTGGAGACCGCCCCAGCCCTTTGATCGCCCCGCTGGCGGCCTGCCACCACTGCAATCGTGCTGCGCCACAAGCGGGGTGGATCAGGGATTCGGCGGAGGCGGGCGGGACGACTTCGGGAGCGTCGAGGAGCGGAGGCCACGGCGGGTTGCCCCTCGCAAAGCGAGGGGTCGGCGAGGACTGTTTGAGCGCGCAGCGCGAGTTCCGCAGCCGCCCGCCTTGGCCGAGCACCACAGAGCAGTCCGCCGCAACGCGGTGGACCGCCCCCGTAGGAGCCCCACCCGCCTCCGCCGAATCCCCCACCCCGCGCTGCCCAGACAAAACGCTTAATGCATGCTGTGCACAATGGCCCCAATCATCACCAACCCCACCACGAGCCAGAACAACTGCAAAAACGTATCGCGCCAATTCAGCCGCTTTTGCAGCTGCGGGATCAGGTCGGCCACCGCCACATAGATGAAGCTGCTGGAGGCCACCACCATCATGTAGGGCAGGTAGTGCTGCCAGGGATCGATCAACACATAGCCCAGCACACCGCCCACCACCGCCGCCAGGCCTGAAATCGCGTTGTAGACCAGGGCTCGGGTGCGAGAGAAACCCGCGTTGAGCAGCACGATGTAGTCGCCCACCTCTTGCGGAATCTCGTGGGCGATGATGGCCAATGCCGTGACCATGCCCACCTGCGGATCCGCCAGAAATGACGCAGCGATGATCACGCCATCGCAAAAATTGTGGATGCTGTCGCCCACCAACACGCTCCAGCCACCCCGGCCTGCCTGCTCGCGGTCGAAGTGGTGATGGTGGTGGTGCCCATCGTGCTCGTGGTGGTGACCATGGCGGTACAGCTCGGCCTTTTCCAGCAGGAAGAAGAACATCAGCCCGGCCAGCAAAGTCATGAACAAGGCATGTGGTGCCACGGATGATTCGAACGCCTCGGGCAGCACGTGCAGCAATGCAGTGCCCAGCAAGACCCCGGTCGACAGGCTCACCAAATGGCGAACAATGAGGCTCAGAAGAGGGGCCGACAAAGCGGCGGCCAGCACCACGGAAGCCACGCCGCCCAACAAGGTGGCCAATACGATGTAAATCAAGGTCATCATCGGATCTTAGCAATGCTGTCAACCGCGACGTCATACATTGCGAAGACAATGATCAATATGAACACGAACACCGCTGCCAAGCCGATGCGCGCCACCTCCTTTCCCCTTGAAGCCAGTGAATGGCCGCATTTGTTGGCCTCGATCGACATGGGCTCCAACAGCTTCCGGCTGGAGATCGCCGAGCTGAGCAAAGGACGCTACAAGCGGATCGATTATTTGAAGGAAACCGTGCGCCTGGGCGCTGGCCTGGATGCCCAGGGCTTGCTGACCGAAGACGCCACCCAACGCGGCCTGGCCTGCCTGGCCCGCTTCGCGCAACGCCTGAAGGGCTTCGCACCCTGGCAGGTGCGCGCCGTGGCCACGCAAACCCTGCGCGAGGCGCGCAACCGCGATGCCTTCCTGGCCCGCGCCGACCAGGTGCTTGGTCATGAGATCGAAGTGATCTCCGGCCGGGAAGAAGCCCGCCTGATCTACCAAGGCGTGGCGCGCCTGCAGCCCAACGAGTTGCCGCGCCTGGTCATCGACATCGGTGGCCGCTCCACAGAGATGATCCTGGGCCACGGCCGCAGCGCCCTGCGCGCCGAATCGTTCCGGGTGGGCAGCGTCAGCCTGTCGATGGCGCATTTTCCGCAAGGCCGCTTCACCGCCCAGGCGTTTCGCAGTGCCCAGATCGCGGCAGGTGCCGAGCTTGAAGAAGCCCTGACCCCCTTTGCCCGGGCCAACTGGAATGAAGCGCTGGGATCGTCGGGCACGGTGGGCGCGGTCTCACAAATCCTGGTGGCCAACCAGATCAGCGATGGCTGCATCACGGCCGATGGCCTGCGCTGGTGCATGGAGCAGTGCCTGGAGGCTGGCTCGATGGACGCGCTGACCCTGGCTGGCCTGAAACCCGACCGCAAGGCAGTGCTGGGTGGGGGCTTGTCCATCCTGTACACGCTGGCCATCCACTTCGGCATCGAGTCATTGAAGCCCGCCAAGGGCGCTTTGCGCCAAGGCGTGATCTTCGACCTGGAAGAGCGCATCGAGGCCGCCAGCAACCAACGGCAGCATGACCAGCGCGACACTTCGGTGCGCGAATTGCAGCGTCGCTTTCACGTGGATCTGTCGCAAGCTGAACGGGTTCGCCAACGCGCCCTGGCGCTGTGGGATGGCCTTCATGCAGACGGCGCCCACCAGGCCGACACCGACGCAGCGCGCGAACTGGGCTGGGCCTGTGCCGTGCACGAGATCGGCATGATGGTCTCGCACCACGACCACCACCGCCACAGCGCCTACCTGTTGGGCCACGTTGATGCGCCGGGTTTTTCGCAATCGCAACTGCGCCATCTGGCAGGGCTGGTGCTGGGCCAACGTGGCGAATTGACCAAGCTGGCCGACCACCGGCAGGACACGGGCATGATGAACCAGGTCTTGTGCCTGCGGCTGGCCAGCATCCTGCACCACGCGCGCACGGCCTTGCCGGCCAACGTCGCGCAATTGCGCACCTCACGCGGCAAGGCCGTGTTGACGTTGGACGAACAATGGGCTCAGCAAAGTCCACGCACCATGCACCTCTTGACTGAAGAAGCGCAGCGTTGGGCCAATCAGGGTGACCGCACCCTGGTCATCAAGACTGAGGCTTGACAGCGCCCTTCTTGGCGCGCGGTGAACTGGTCGGCTTGGCCGCTGGCAAGGCCTTGCGGTAGACCGGCCCCCACATGGGGTGACCGGCTTCTGCCTTGGTGAGGGCAAAGCTGGGGTCTGCCGCCCTGGCGGCCTTGAAGGCCTTGGCACAAGCGGCCTCGCGTCGGCTGGTGCAATAAATGAAGGCCAGGTGCTTGTGGGCGGTGGCCACATCAGCGGGCACCGTGAGGCCGGCTTGCAATGCGGTGTTGAACTGCGTTTCAGCGATCGTGTACTGCGCCGCCTGATACGCCTTGAGGCCTTGCGCCAAGGCTGCATCGGCGGGCTTGACCACTGGCGCAGGCTGTGCCACCACGGCCGGGGCCGGGGCGGACGCCACCAGGTTGGGCGGTTGCGGCGCGTCCTTCTTGGCAGGCGCTGTGCAAGCAGACAACACCAGCACGGCCACGACGGTGGTCAGGCGGTTGAAAGCGAAATGGGCATGAATGCGCATGGAGCCTCGCGGTCAGAATTGGTGGTTGATGCCGACCGGCGCACCAGCCTTCACATCCACTGTCTTGCGCAGAGGTGGTGCGTCGCCGTTGCGGATGGTCAGGGTGTGCTTGCCCACAGGCAGCTTGAGTTGCGTCATGGGCGGCGTCACGCCCAACGAGCGCCCGCCTTCGAACACCTCGCCCCAAGGGCTGATGGTCAGCTTGACGACGCCCGTGGCAACGACGGCAGGCTTGTCGATGCTGCTTGCCGGCGCGGTCACGGCTTCACTGGCCACCGGGACCGGGGCCACCACCAATGGCGCGGCAAGCACAGGGGCGGGGGGCACAGCCAGTGTGGACAGCGCAGCCGGCACGGTCGGCGTTGTTGCATTCAAGGTCGCGATTGGCGTTGTGGTCGGCGGCGGTTTGGTCGCCACAGGCGCCACGGCCACCACCGCCTCATCCGGTTTGGCGCTGGAGCGCTCTTGCCAGACAAACCAGCCCAGACCACCCAAGGCGGTCAACCAACCGGCCGCGGCCAAGGACCACATCCACGAGCGCGATAACTTCTGGGCAGATAGGCCCGCCCCCGCAAGACGCGATGACGAAGAACCCGCGCCCGATTGCGGCACATCGCCCTGCTGGCTCAGCCAATCGCGCAAGGCCTGCGACAAGGCGCGCGCCGAACGCGTTCGCGCCGCCACATCCCGCTCCATGGCCTTGGCCACGATCTCCGACAGGGCCTTGGGCACCTCAGGGTTGAGCTCGTGCGGCGCGGGCACGTCACCCTTCAAAACCGCGTAGGCGATCTCGTCGAGGCTGTTGCCCGTGAAGGGCCGCTTGGTGGTCAGCAGTTCGTACAGCACCACGCCCAGCGAATACACATCGGCGCGGCGGTCCGTCGGCTCCTGCCGCACCTGCTCGGGCGCCATGTAATACGGGGAGCCGCCAAACACGTCCTGGAACCGGCTTTGCTCATCATCGCGGCTCATGGACTCGGCCTGGCGGATGCGCGCAATGCCAAAGTCAAGCACGCGGGGCGAGGTGCGCCCCACCATGAAGATGTTGGCGGGTTTGATGTCGCGGTGGATCACGCCCTTGTGGTGCGCATACGAAAGTGCATCGGCCACGCGCCGCACGATCAAGGCGGCCTGCGCTGGCGTCGGCTTCCAGCCCAGGGTGAGCAGTTGGCGCAGGTCTTTGCCGCGCAACAACTCCATCGCGATGTAGGTGCCCTGCTCGCTCAAGCCCGCGTCGTACATGGTCACGATGTGCGGGTTGTTCAAGCTGCCGGCCGCCTTGGCCTCGTTCAAGAACAAGGCGTTGAACTGCTCGCGGTGTTCGGCGGGCAGGTCCACGTTCAAGGTCTTGATGGCGATCAGGCGCGACAGCAGCGGGTCGTGGGCGGCATAGACCGTGCCCAGGCCGCCCGCGCCGATCTTGTACTTCAGCGCATAGCGGCCAATGTGCCCGATGGTGGGCAGGAGGTCGGGCCGCTCTTTCGGGATCTCGCTGGGGTCGGGTTCGGGCAGCGGGCGCGTCTGAGCAACGGTGTCCGGATCGTCACCCGGAATGGGCTCGCCATCCTCGTCCAGAGGACGAGTCACCGCGGGATTGAAGTCAGACGCGGCCACAGTGTCAGCGTGGCCCCGAGCGTGTGGAGCGCACTTCGTCAGGACGCAACACCGGCGCCAGGTGGTCCAGCACGCCGTTCACGTACTTGTGCCCATCGGTGCCACCAAAACTCTTGGCCAATTCGACCGCCTCGTTGATCGCCACCTTGTAGGGCACGTCCATGCAATGGGTCAGCTCGTAGGCGCCGATCCACAGCACGGCGTGCTCGACCGGCGAAAGTTCTTTGACCGGGCGGTCCAGGAACTTGGACAGCGCTTCGTCAAGCTGCACATGCTGGTCGATGCAGCCATGCAGCAACGCATCGTAGTGCGCGCGGTCGGACTTGGCAAACTCGTCCAGCTCGCGCACATGCGCATCGATGCTGCTGGCGTCACGGCTGTTCAACTGCCACTCGTACAGGCCTTGCAGCGCGAATTCGCGGGCGCGGCGGCGGGATGACTTGGCACGGTCGCGACCAGGCACGCCACCCGCGGTCTTGCGGGCCGGGCGCGCGGCAGGGGACGTGCCGACGGCGTCGTCCTTGGGGGTCTCGGGAGTGCTCACAGCAGGTCGTCCAGCAAATTGGCCATCTCAACGGCAACACGGGCCGCGTCACGGCCCTTTTCTTCCACACGGGCTTCGGCCTGGGCCTGATCTTCCACCGTCAGGATGGCATTGGCAATCGGCAGGTGGTGGTCCAAACTGACCCGGGTCACGCCCGCACCACTTTCGTTGGCCACCAGTTCGAAGTGGTAGGTCTCGCCACGGATGATGCAACCCAGGGCGATCAGGGCATCGAAACGCTCGCTGTCGGCCATGGCCTGCAGGGCGGTCGGCACCTCCAGGGCGCCAGGCACGGTGACGTGCTGGATGTGCTTGGCGACCACCCCCAGGGCGACGAGTTCGTTGATGCAGAACTCGGCCAGTCGGCCGGTCAGATCGTGGTTGAAACGAGCCTGGACGATCCCGATGCGCAATTCGCGCCCGTCGAGTCGGCCGGCTTGTCCTTTGTCAGCGCCTTGCATGTGTTGTGATCCTGAAAAAGAGCGAGAGAAAAATCAGTGTGACGGCGCCAGGGTCTGGCCATCGGCCGTGAGGAAACCAGTGACCTCCAGGCCAAAGCCCACCATGCTTGGCAAGCGCTGCTGGTTGCCCAGCAGCTTCATGCGTTGCACGCCCAGGGTGCGCAGGATTTGCGCGCCCACGCCATAGGTGCGCAGATCAGGCGGCGTGCGGGGGACTTCGCCGGGATTGACCGGCAACAGGCGGTCCATCAGCCGGACAGACTCTTCACCCGCGTTCAGCAACACGACCACGCCACGGCCGGCTTCCTGCACAGCAGCCAAGGCCTTGGGCAATGGCCACGAGTGGCTCGGGGCGCCGGCGTCCAGCCAATCCAGCACCGACAGGGGTTCGTGCACGCGCACCATGACCTCGTCGGTGCAGCTCCACTGGCCAATGCTCAAGGCCAGGTGGATGCCGCCCATGCGGTCGCGGAACACCTTGGCGTCAAAGGAGCCTTCTGGCGTCAGCATGGCGCGCTCGCCCACACATTCAATCAACGACTCGTTGCGGCTGCGGTACTCGATCAGCGCGGCGATGGTGCCGATCTTCAAGCCATGCTCTTTGGCAAAGACCTCCAGGTCCGGCAGGCGAGCCATGGTGCCATCGTCTTTCATGATCTCGCAGATCACCGACGTGGGCGACAGGCCAGCCATGCCCGCCAGGTCGCAGCCGGCTTCGGTGTGACCAGCGCGCATCAGCACGCCGCCATCCTGCGCCTGCAGGGGGAAGATGTGGCCCGGCTGGACCAGGTCGGTCGCCTTGGCATCGCGCGCCACGGCGGCCTGCACCGTGCGGGCGCGGTCGGCCGCCGAAATGCCGGTCGTCACGCCCTCGGTGGCCTCGATGGACACGGTGAAGGCGGTGCCATGCTTGGTGCCATTGCGCGTGGCCATGGGCGGCAACTGCAAGCGCTCGCAGCGGTCTCGCGTCAACGTCAGACAGATGAGGCCACGGCCAAAGCGGGCCATGAAATTGATGGCCTCTGGTGTGACGTGGTCGGCCGCAAGGACCAGGTCGCCTTCGTTTTCGCGGTCTTCTTCATCCACCAGGATGACCATGCGACCAGCGGCCAATTCGGCGATCAGCTCAGGAATAGGAGATATGGGCATCCCGCGATTGTAGGCGGGCGGGCTTGCTCATTGCCGCAAAACACCGGGGAAACCCGAGAAGAACCCCGCATTTATGGCGCGATTCGGCCCGCGCTGTTCAACATTCTTTCCACATAGCGCGCGATCAGGTCCACTTCCAGATTCACCGGCGATCCCGCCTTGAGCTGGCCCAAGGCGGTGTTTTCGACGGTGTGGGGGATCAGGTTGATGCTGAATTCCGCCTGGCCATCGGCCTGGTCTTCAACGCGGTTGACGGTCAGGCTCACGCCGTTGATCGTGATCGAGCCCTTGTAAGCCAGGAAACGCGCCAGGCTTTGGGGGGCACGGATGCGCAACTCCCACGACTCACCCACCGGGGCGAAATGGCTCACCGTGCCCACGCCGTCCACATGGCCCGTCACCAGGTGCCCGCCCAGGCGGTCATGCGCGCGCAGGGCCTTTTCCAGATTCACCGGGCCCAATTCGCCCAAACCCACGGTGCGCGCCAGGCTTTCGGCCGACACGTCAATGGTGAAGCGGGCCGCGGGCGCGTCGAAGGTCGTCACAGTCATGCAGGCACCATTGATGGCGATGCTGTCGCCCAGACCCACGTCGTCCACGAAGCCCGCGGGCGTTTGCAATGTGAGACGGCGCCCGTGGCTGGGGTCAGCCCCAAGCGCCTGTGATTCGATGATCTGGCCAACGCCAGTGATGATGCCGGTGAACATGGGTGGAGCAAAACCTGTGAGTGAAACGAACCAAACTAGAAATGTTCGCGGCCCGGTGGCCTGGCGATCACCCGAAGGTCCTCGCCCACCAGGGTCGCATCGCGGAATGACAAGGTCCAGGCGCCTGACAACTGCGCCAAGGGGGCCAAGGCGGCCAGACCACGCCCGGGGCCGATCAACTTGGGGGCAAGGTACAGCAGCAGCTCGTCCACCAGATTTTGCGCGATGAAGGCCGCGTTCAGGCGCGCACCCGCCTCCACGTGCAATTCATTGACGCCGCGGTGGGCCAGGTCCTGCAGCACAAAGGGCAGATCGACTTGCGATTGAAGACTTTCAGGCGTGGTCACCAACTCAGCGCCAGCCTCTTGCAGGGCTTGCTGGCGCGCACGCGCGGTCGGTTCGGCTGACGCCAGCCCATAGACCAGGACTTGGCCGGGCGAGGCCATCAAGCGCGCCGATGGCGGCGTTCGCCATTGCGAGTCCAGCACCACACGCGCAGGCTGGAGAACGGTGGGCGCTTCTCGGACATCCAGGCGGGGATCGTCGTCCAGCACCGTGCCAATCCCCGTGAGCACCGCCGAGGCGCGAGCCCGCCACGCGTGGCCGTCAGCGCGCGCTGCAGGCCCCGTGATCCACTGGCTTTGGCCATTGTCCAGCGCGGTTCGGCCGTCCAAAGACCCGGCCACTTTCAGCCGCACCCAAGGGCGATTTCGCACCATGCGGGATAGAAAGCCCAGGTTGATCTCGCGCGCCTCTTGGGCTTGCGGATCGTCAACGGGCAACACCTCGACGATGAGGCCAGCCTCACGCAAACGACGCACCCCTTCGCCCGCCACCTGGGGATTGGGATCCAGCAATGCCACCACCACCCGCGCCACCCTTGCGGCCGCCAGGGCATCAGCACAAGGGGGCGTGCGGCCATGGTGCGAGCAGGGCTCCAGGGTGACGTAAGCCGTGGCGCCTTTTGGCGACAGACCGCGGCGTTCGCACTCGCGCAAGGCCATCACCTCCGCATGCGGACCGCCGGCTTGCTGGGTGTGCCCCACGCCGATCACCGCGCCTTGCGCCGACACCAGCACACAACCCACCCGGGGGTTGGGATCGGACAGCCCGATGGCCTGGCGGGCCAGCGTCAAGGCTTGCGAAATGAAGAGCTGATCGGACATGCGCGTTACCACTTAGAGACGCCTATCTTGCCCGACAAAACGACCGCTGGTCGGCCATTGACTGCCGCGCGTCGGATGCCAACTGTTCACGAAAAGCACGACCGTGCACAATCCAAAGCATGAATAAACGTGCATTTCGACACACAAAAACCAGGGACAAAGGTTTCACATTAGTGGAGCTGATGGTGACCGTGGCCATTCTGGTCATCTTGCTGGCCATTGGGGCGCCGCAGTTGCAGACTTTCCTGGTGAAAAGGTCGGTGAGCACGCAGGCGGACATTTTTGCGTCGGCGTTGCGGATGGCGAGGTCGGAGGCGATCAAGCGGGGGCAAAGGGTGGTCGTTTGTGCCACCAATGACCCAGAAGCTGCCACCAGGTCCTGTGCAGCGGCCAGCACCAACTGGGCTACGGGATGGCTTGTGTTTGTTGACCGCGGAACGACCGCCAACGCATTTGACGCGGGCGACGAATTGCTGGCGGTGCAACAGGCCTTGCCGTCATCAGGCGGCATCACGCTTGCAAACAGCCAAACCGCGATTGCTTTCAGAGCCAATGGCTTGGCAGTCGGCTCCAACAACAGTTTCCGAGTCCGCCCTAACCTGACCGGGTCGGAAACCGACAGTGACGCCTACAACCGGTGCGTGGTACTAGCACCGAGCGGACGGGTCAAGATTGAAAACGAGGTTTGCCCATGAACAACCGCAACCATAGCCGGCGCCAACAAGGCGCGACCCTCATTGAGGTACTGGTGTCCATCCTGCTCATGTCCGTGGGCATCGTGTCCATGGCCGCCATGCAGGTCAACGCCGTGAAGTTCAGCAAGACCAGTGAGATGCGGTCCCTTGGCATGCTGCTGGCCAATGACTTGGCAGATCGCATGCGTGCCAATCATCCCCCTGGGGCAGACATGTCGGTGTACAACCAGACGGCCAACTACGCCGCGCCAGATGCATTGCCCGCACCGGCGGCCAAGCCTTGCACAGGCGACACCATATGCGCCCCCGCAGAGATGGCGGCCTATGACCTTACCGCCTGGAACCAAGACCTGTTCCGCCAATTGCCACAAGGCACCGGCTATGTCCGCACCGCAGCCAATGATCAGGTCGACATTTGGGTGGTATGGACGGACCCAGGCTCAGCCATTGACCAAGCCGCAGACGCGTGCCCGGCCAATTACGGCGCATCCGCTGGTGTCCGTTGCATGTATTTCCGCGTTGCACTATGAGGCATACCGTGCTCCGTCAATTTCCTTCGCAACGCAAACAACAAACCGGCCTGTCCCTGGTTGAATTGATCGTGGCCATGGTCATCGGGCTGACTGTGGTCGGTGCAGCCTTGGCCATGTATGTCAGCTCGGGTTATTCCAGCCGAGGCAGCAGCGCCTTGTCCCAGATGACCGAGGACGCCAGCATCGCCCTTGGCTTATTGCGCAGCCAAGTTGCCATGGCCGGCTACGGCAAGCCGATTGCCGTCAACCTGACAACCAATGCGTTGGTCAAGGAGTACACCGGCGAAGCCATCTTTGGCTGCACGGGCGGCCCCACAGCCGACACCCAAGCAAGCCCACTGAACAGCGTAGCCTGCACCAATAATGCGGCCCAGCCAGACTCCATCACGGTGCTTTATCAAGCCGACATCAACAACACAGTACCAACAACCGCCACCCCACCCCGCCCCACAGATTGCCTGGGCAACGCCTTTGCTCCCCGCGGTGGCTTGGACATCGCCGAGAACCGCTACTACGTTGCCAGCAACACACTCATGTGCCTGGGCAATGGCAATGCCATCCCCCAACCACTGGTGGAAAACATTCAAGACATCAAGATCCTGTATGGCGTTGCACGCGCCACCGGCCCCACAAGCAATGGCGTGGCTGAGCGGTATTTAACAGCGCAAGAAATTACGGGCACCGCCCTTCCCGCGCTCAGCTCTGCCTTGTGGACGCGGGTGACCTCAGCCCGCATTTGCGTGGTGGTGCGCAGCGATGCCCAGGTGCTGGACGAAGTCACCAACTATTTCGGCTGTGATGGCCAACCCGAAACGCCTGCTGACAGGCGCTTGTACCGCGCCTTCACCACCACCGTCGTGTTGCAAAACCGCCTTCCTGGCGCCAACTGAAGCCCCGCCGTGCGCCACCTTGCTCATCAAACTCATTCACGCCACCCTGCGCAGCTTCGCCATGCCAAGCAATCCGGCGTGGTGCTCATCGTCGTGTTGATCATGCTGGTTGTGATCGGACTGGTCTCTGCCGCCGCCATGCGCGGCGCCTTGACCGCCGATCAAATCAGCAACAACGCGCGTCTTGAGAACCTGGCCAAGCAAGCCGCCCAGATCGCCCTGCGCTTTTGCGAAGCCCAGCTGGTACCCACACCCCGCATTACGATTTACCCAGCACCCACCGACATCGGCACTGACACCAAAGCCACCTGGGAGACCTATGCCCACTGGAGTGGTCCGCAAGCGGGCATCAAAGCCACCACGGTGCCTGAAAGCTATTTGAAGGCAACCGACAGCTACGCCCCCAGAACCCTTCCCCAGTGCTTGGTCGAAAACAGCAGGTTTAGCCCCAACGCAAAAATCGTCACTGCTCGAGGTTTCGGCCCTGACTACGATGCCACCCGCGCATCAGGATCAGTGGTCTGGCTGCAGTCCGTCGTTTCTCTGCAACCGGCCGCGACCCCGACGACACCAGCGACCCCGTCCCCTTGAGCCACCCGGCCCAAACACGAGACACCCCATGCAAAACAGATCACCCCGTCACACAGCCCCCAGTGCTCGCCAATGCATTGCCCTGGCCGCCCTGCTGACGTTGACGCTTCAAACGCCCAACGGCTGGACGCAGTCCACCACAAACGCGCCCGCGCAGAAGCCCTTGGTCACACGCGACGGGGGGCAGCCCAAGCCGAACGTGATGCTGACACTGGACACCTCGTGGTCCATGATCTTCCCGTACGTGCCCGAAGGCGCCTTCACGGTCAACCAGCAGACGGTCAACTTCCCAGGCTTCACCTCGCCGGTCATGCACCCTGACGATCCGAGGCATGACCCAGGCCAACAGTCCACCGTCGCCGGCAACCAACGTGTGGGCGACGGCAGCCCCATCCCGGCGGACCTCACCGACAACACCAATGTGTTCCAGCGCCAAATGCGCTCCCCCGACGTCAACCAGCTCTATTACAACCCGCGCCTGGAATACAAGCCATGGCGCAAGCCTCGAGACCCGGTTTCAGGCGACGAGCGTTACCCCAACGCCATCCCCAACAAGGCTTGGTTCGATCCAGACAAAACCACGAGCACGGACAAATTCGCGGACCTGACCGCTGCCACGAAGGACGTCTCCGCGATCTGGTGTCACCGCACGCCACCCGCTGGCGGAAAAATGGACTGCGGTGACGAAACACCTGCCCGCAATGCTTACCCCAAAAGCTTCAGTCCCGCCGTCTACTTCCTGTTGAACGCAGGGCAGAACCCCAACGCCGTGGGCAGCTACACCGCTTACAACATCAACGGTGGCGCCACCACATTCACCAAGTACAGCAACCGTGCCGACTGCTTGGGTGCCACCTCCTGCACCCAAGCTGAAGAGCTTCAGAACTACGCCAACTGGTTCGTTTACTACCGCACTCGTCTGCACGTGGTTCAGGCAGCCATCCCGGAGTCCTTCCTCCAACTCGACGACATCATCCGGGTGGGCTGGGGCACGATCCACCAAGGTACTTCGCTGATCGATGGCGAGAACACCTCCATCGTGCAAAGCGGCGTTCGCGACTTCGATACCGCTCGCAGAAACAACTTGGTGAGCTGGATCCGCAACTTCCAAAGCAGCAAGGATGTGACCAGCAGCACGCCACAGCCCAAGTTGCTTGGGGGCACGCCTTTGCTGTCGGCCCTCACGGGCGTGGGTGAGTATTTCAGCCGCAAGGATCGGCGCAGCCCTTGGGTGAACAATCCCGCGCTGACGGCGGGTGACAACAGCACGTCATTGTCTTGCCGCCGCTCATACAACATGCTGATCACGGACGGCTATTACAAAGATGAAGCCGTTGTGGGAAACGTTGACAACACTGCAGGCGCCGAGATCGTCCAGACCACCACCAATGGTCGCCCGGCCAAGACCTACACCTACACCCCGGCGCGCCCCTTCTCCGACGGTCGAGCAGCCACCTTGGCCGACGTGGCCATGAAATACTGGAACACAGACCTGCAAGCCGGCTTGGACGGCCTGGACAACAACGTTCCTGCCGGCAACGACACCGTGCTGGAAGACCCCGCCTTTTGGCAACACTTGGTGCAGTTCCCCATTGGCCTTGGTGTGAGCGGCAACATCCCCTTGGACGACCTCAGCAACCAACTCGTGCAATTGACCACGCCTGGCGGCAAGGGCTGGTGGGATGGTGGTGCCGTGACGTCCACCGACCCTCGCCGAATTGACGACTTGTTGCATGCCGCCGTCAACTCCAGAGGGCAGTACTTCAGCGCCAAGAACGCCGCGGAGCTGACCGCGGCGCTGACCACAGCGCTGAACCGGGCCTCAGAGCGCCCTGGCTTGAAAGAAGCAGGTGTGGGCGCCGCCAGCCTGGTCTTGGGCGGTGTCAATGCTAAATACGTTCCTGAGTACACCACCACCAGCTGGGTTGGCGACATCAAGTCTTTCACCCTGACTGCCCAGGGCGTAACCATCAGCTCCCCCGTCAGGTGGGATGCTGCCAGCAAGGTGCCTGCACCTGCGAATCGCAATATCTTCACATGGACAGGCACGGCAGGCGTTGCATTTGACTGGGACACCTTGGGCACTGCCAACCAGGCCATCATCACTCCGACCTTGCCCAATGGGGCCACGGGCTCGCAGCTGGTGGATTACATCCGTGGCGATACGAGTCAAGAAGACTCCGCCACCAGCATCAAGCTGTTCCGCAAGCGGGCTGGCAAATTGCCCGATTTCATCAACTCGACTCCGTTGTTGATCAAGGGCAATGTCAACCTGCGCTATGAGACCTTGCCCGATGGCACGCTAGGGCGCGAGACCTACTCGGCTTTTGCCAGCATCACCAAGCCAGCACGCCCTGCGGTGCTGTTTGTGGGGGGCAATGGCGGCATGTTGCATGCCTTTGCAGACCAAGCCGGCACCAACGTGGTGGCAGGGCAGGAAGTTTTTGCGTACGTGCCAAAGACCGTGCTGCCGAACCTGAGCGTGCTGGCTCAAAAAGACTATGGCCGCCCCAGCAACTACCACCGCTACTTCGTGGATGGCCCCTTGGTCGAATCCGATGTGTACTTGGGCGGCGCCTGGAAGAACATCCTGGTCGGGACCTTGGGTGCTGGCGGCAAGGGCATTTTTGCCCTCGATGTCACCAACCCGACTGCCATGGGCGCAACTTCGGTCTT
Organism: Aquabacterium sp. CECT 9606; assembly: GCF_918741295.1. GTDB lineage: Bacteria > Pseudomonadota > Gammaproteobacteria > Burkholderiales > Burkholderiaceae_C > Aquabacterium. The sequence goes on along the minus strand of NZ_CAKKNB010000001.1, from coordinate 691,459 downwards.
GTGGGAAAAATCAAGCGCTGATGAGGCCAACATGGGCTACATGACCAGCGCGCCTCAAGTGGGCATCCTGCCCAGCGGCGAATGGGCTGTGTTCGTGGGCAATGGCACGCACAGCCGTGATGGCAAAGCTGCGCTGATCATGATCAAGTACCGCATTGCGAACCCCGCCCGTCCCCAAGACGTCACCCTCACCGTCTCCTCCATCGAGGTCAGCCAAGATGATGGCAATGGCCTGGGCGGCGTGACCCTGGTGAAGAACGGCAGACAACAGGTGATCGGCGCCTACGCTGGCGACCTGAAAGGTCATGTCTGGCGCTTCGACGTCTCGGACACTGGCGTGGTTTCAGTTGGACTGAACGGTTCTCCTTTGTACACGGCTGACGACCTTTCTGGCACGCCACAACCCATCACCGCCGCGCCCGCCGTCATGCCTCACCCTAACGGCGGCAACTTCGTGATCGTGGGCACAGGCAAGCTGATCGACACGGGCGACAACGACAACCTGGACCGGCAAACCTTGTACGGCCTGTGGGACAAGCCAATGACCACGGGCAACTCGGCCTTCCAGGACACCGCCGCCTATGTGCTGGTTCAACAAACCATCGACACGACCGACCGGGCATCGGGGTTCTTCAATCTGTCAGCCAACCCCGTGGACTACGGCGACAGCAAGGTGCTAGGCTGGTACATCGATCTGAACATTGATGAAGGCCAGCGCGTGATTTACGCCCCCATGCTGGTCAGTGACTATGTGTTCGCAGGAACCATGGTGCCTGCCAAAGCCGCCCGGTTCTGCACTGAGGCAGACGGGGTTGGCTACAACTTCTTGATGCCCGCCTTAACTGGGGGCCGCAGTGACGCGCCCATCTTGGACACCAATGGCGACCGGGTCGTCAACACCCTGGATCAGAATTCCTCGGTATACACCACGGGCGCCGATGGCACAGACACGATCTTGATCCGAGAAAACGGCGACGGCACAACCGATGTCAGCGCGCAAAACACCGTTGACGATCAGGTGATCAAGCTGACAAGGAAGCGGCCGGCCTCGTCAATCATCGGACGCACTTGGCGCCAAATCTTGAACCCACCAACCCCATGATCAACGTTGCACCTTTTCCTCCCACGCGGCTTGCACGCGGATTCACTTTGATCGAAGTGATGATCGTGGTGGCCATCATCGGCATCCTGGCCGCTATCGCCTACCCCAGCTACACCGAGCACGTCAGGCGAGGACATCGGGCGGGGGCTCAGAAGGCATTGCTTGAGGCGGCCCAGTTCATGCAACGGTACTACGCCGGCAACAACACCTACGTCGCCACCGTCGGCCCGGCTGTTCCTAACATCACGCTGCCAGCAGGTGTGAACCGCTCGCCCACTGACGCAGCCGACGGCACCCAGATCTACAACATCACGGTCACTGGCTCCACCATAGCGGGCTACCAGCTCAATGCCGAACCCGTAACAGGCAGAGTCATGGAAGGCGACCGATGCGGCACCTTCACATTGAATTCGCTCAATGTGCGCGGCGTCACCAGTGGTACGGTGGCCCAGTGTTGGAAGTAAGCAGGGCTCAGCTGCCCTCCTTGCCCCCCCGCTTCGCCGTCTCCTTGATCGCCGCCACAAACTCGCTCACATCGTCAAAGCTGCGATAAACCGACGCAAAGCGCACATAAGCCACCTTGTCCAGCTTGCGCAGCTCCTTCATCACCCACTCGCCCAGCTGTGTCGAGTCCACTTCCTTGTCGCCGCTCTGGCGCAAGCGTGCCTCGATCGACTCAATGGCCAGGTCCAGCGCCTCGGCACTCACCGGCCGCTTGCGCAGCGCCACCATCATCGAGCCCTTCAACTTGGCCCGCTCGTAGTCGGTGCGCCGCCCGTCACGCTTCACGATGGCGGGCAACTCGATTTCAGCGCGTTCATACGTGGTGAAGCGCTTGTCGCACCCACTACAGCGGCGGCGGCGGCGGGTCGAATCCCCTTCGTCGGAATCACGGGTTTCAACGACCTGGGTGTCGGGGTGGGCACAGAAAGGGCAACGCATGGTGAAAGACCATCCATCCAGCAAAGAACAAAAAACCCGGCACAGGGGCCGGGTTGGGGTATCACTCGATCAACGATAAACCGGGAAATCGCGGGTCAGCGCCGCGACCTTCTCGCGCACACGGGCCAGGTTGGCTTCGTCGTGCGGGTTGTCCAGCACATCGGCGATCAGGTTGCCCACGGCAATGGCCTGCTCTTCCTTGAAGCCACGCGTGGTGAAGGCAGGGCTACCCAGGCGGATACCGCTGGTCACCATCGGCTTTTGCGGGTCGTTGGGAATGCCGTTCTTGTTGCAGGTCATGTGCGCCTTGCCCAGGATGGCTTCGGCTTCCTTGCCCGTCAGGTTCTTGGGGCGCAGGTCCACCAGCATCACGTGGCTCTCGGTGCGGCCCGACACAATGCGCAGGCCGCGCTGGGTCAGCGTGTCAGCCAGCGCCGCGGCGTTTTTCACCACTTGCTGCTGGTAGGCCTTGAACTCGGGCGACAGGGCTTCCTTGAAAGCCACGGCCTTGCCCGCGATCACGTGCATCAGCGGGCCACCCTGGATGCCCGGGAAGATGGCGCTGTTGATCTTCTTGGCGATTTCTTCGCCACGCATCAGGATGATGCCGCCACGGGGGCCGCGCAAGCTCTTGTGCGTGGTCGAGGTGACGACGTCGGCGTGCGGCACGGGGTTGGGATACACGCCTGCGGCGATCAGGCCAGCATAGTGGGCCATGTCCACCATGAAATAGGCGCCGATTTCCTTGGCGATCTTGCCAAAGCGCTCGAAGTCGATGCGCAGGGCAAAGGCCGAAGCCCCGGCGATGATCAACTTGGGCTTGTGCTCGCGCGCCAGGCGCTCCATGGCTTCATAGTCGATGTCTTCTTTGGCATCCAGGCCATAGCTCACCACATTGAACCATTTGCCCGACATGTTCAAAGGCATGCCGTGGGTCAGGTGGCCGCCTTCGGCCAGGCTCAGGCCCATGATGGTGTCGCCGGGCTGCAGCAGGCCGAAGAACACGGCCTGGTTGGCTTGCGAGCCCGAGTTGGGCTGCACGTTGGCGTATTCGGCGCCAAACAATTGCTTCAGGCGGTCGATGGCCAGTTGCTCGACCACGTCGACGTACTCGCAACCGCCGTAGTAGCGCTTGCCGGGGTAGCCTTCGGCGTACTTGTTGGTCAGCTGGGAGCCCTGCGCCTGCATCACGGCGGGCGAGGTGTAGTTTTCCGAGGCGATCAGCTCGATGTGGTCTTCTTGGCGCTTGTTCTCAAGCTGGATGGCAGACCAGATCTCGGCATCAACGTTGGCCAGGGTTTGTTGGGCGCGGTCAAACATGAAAGGCAGTCCTCTTCAGTCGTGTGAAGACCCACCGCAGCACATCATTGCTGCCAGAGGGCTGCCCAGGCGAACGGCGTAGCAGCGATCAGGCCAGATGCCTGGTGCCGGCCGCGCTTCCCGGTGGTTCACCACCTCAGATCCCAGAAGGGGACCGTCTATCGCCAGTCGCGCGGCAAGTCTGGATTGTATCGGACCCAGGCGCTCAGTGCGCCAAAGCCACCTGTTCGGCCCTGCGAATGGGGGCCGACTCGCTGGCAGAGGGTGCCGCCGGCAGGGCTGCTGGCGGAATTGCTACGGCGGGGCCAGGATTGCCGCCCTGCACAGCCGCCGCCTCAGGGTGGGGCTGAGCTGCCGCAGCAGGCAACATCTGAGGTGCCGATGGTTCGGCCTGCACCATGGTCTGCACAGGTGTAGACACGTTCACGGGCACCTTCTGCCCCGCCACCACCTGCCGCAGGAAAGCCTGCTCGGCCAGCACGCGGTAGGCATAGCCCCCGTCGTTGGCCATGTTCGCGGCGCCCACGTAGTACTTCAGGCCACCTTCCAGGCTGCCGGCGCGCTGAATGCACTCCTTCAGAACCTGCACGCCCACGCGCAAATTGGTCACCGGGTCAAACGCGGCGTTCTGCCCGCCAAAGATCTGGTACTTGTCGTGGTGGATGCGTGTCATGACCTGCATCAGGCCCTGGGCACCCACATGGCTTTGCGCAAACGGGTTAAAGCTGGACTCGATGGCCATGATCGACAGGATCAGCGTGGGCTCGACGCCCGCACGGCGGCCCACGTCCCAGGCTTCTTGCACCAAACGGCTGATGGGCTCGGGCGCCACGCTGTAACGGCGCGACAGCCAATAAGCCACAGCGGCCTGCTGGCGGGTCAGATCCGCCGGGTCAATCGCCGTGGCCCGCTGAATGGCCTCAGGCTCGGCCATGGCCAGCAAGACGTCATTGAGTTCAGGGTCCACCGCCACTTGCGTGCGGGCGGTGGCACGGTCCACCAACCAACTCAGCACCTGGCTTTCCAAACCATGGCGCACATCGTCACGGCCGGACAAAAACACCACCACAGCCACCGCGGCCAAGCCCAACAGGGCCAATGCGTTGTGGCTCACCTGGCGCAAACCAGTCACCACATCCTGCACAAACAAACTCACGCCAGCGCGTGCGGACGAGACCAGCTCGCTCACGTCACGATTGATTGCTGTCATGACACTCCTTTCCTCACCACGGTTCACTGGAGGTCTCCAGTAGCGTCGATGGCGATAATCACCCCCATCATGGGCACGTCCACTGCTGGCCGTGCTGCGCCGCTGAGACACAGGGAAAACCCGGATAAAAAGACTCCGGGGTCGTTGCGAGCGGATTCTAGGCAAGCCTGTAATAACCAGTCAAGCATAAAGAAATCATCTCTTATACATAAAACATGAAATATCGCGACCTTCGGGACTTCGTGTCCGGCCTGGAAAAGTTGGGCGAACTGAAACGTGTGGCAACACCTGTGTCGGTGCGGCTGGAGATGACCGCCATCAGCGATCGCGTGCTTCGGGCAGGCGGGCCAGCGCTTTGGTTTGAACAACCGACTGGCCTGACACCCCCGCGAACCGGGGGGGCACCACTTCCGAAAATCCCAGTTTTGACCAATTTATTCGGCACGCCGCGCCGTGTCGCTTTGGGCATGGGAGCCGATGACGTCAGTGAATTGCGCGACATCGGTCGCATGTTGGCCAGCCTGAAAGAGCCCGAACCGCCCAAAGGCCTGAAGGACGCCGGCAAGCTGTTCAGCATGGCCAAGGCGCTGTGGGACATGAAGCCCTCACGGGCGGGCAAGGCGCCTTGCCAGGAGCACGTCCTGGAAAGCAGCGATGTGGACCTGGGCAAGCTGCCCATTCAGCTGTGCTGGCCTGACGACGCCGCCCCACTGTTGACATGGGGCCTGGTCGTCACCCGAGGCCCCCAGGGCGTGCCCAAAGCGCGCACGCGCCAAAACCTGGGCATCTACCGCCAACAGTTGATTGGGCCCCGACAGGTCATCATGCGCTGGCTGGCCCACCGTGGTGGCGCGCTGGATTTCCGGGAGTTCGCGTTGGCCAACCCTGGTCAGCCCTTCCCCATCGCCGTGGCCTTTGGCGCCGACCCCGCCACCATCCTTGGCGCGGTCACCCCCGTGCCCGATTCCTTGAGCGAATACCAGTTCGCCGGCCTGCTGCGCGGCAGCCGCACCGAGGTGGTCAACACGCAAGTGGGTGAGCGCACCGCCGAAGGCGACCACTGGCTGCAAGTGCCGGCCAGCGCCGAGTTCGTGCTCGAAGGCCACATCCCCACGGCCCCGGCCGGCTTCAAAGGCAGCAGCGACCATGGCGTGCCGTTGATGGAGCGTGGCGGCTACCTGCATGCGTTGGAAGGCCCTTTCGGCGACCACACCGGCTATTACAACGAGCAGGACTGGTTTCCGGTGTTCGAAGTGCGCCGCATGACGCACCGCACCGACCCCGTCTACCACTCCACCTACACCGGCAAGCCGCCAGACGAACCCGCCGTGCTGGGCGTGGCCCTCAATGAAGTCTTCGTGCCCATCCTGCAAAAGCAGTTTCCCGAAATTGTCGATTTCTACCTGCCCCCCGAGGGTTGCAGCTACCGCATGGCCATCATCAGCATGAAGAAATCCTATCCCGGGCATGCCAAGCGGCTGATGTTCGGCGTGTGGAGCTACCTGCGCCAGTTCATGTACACCAAGTTCATCATCATCGTGGACGAGGACGTGGACACCCGCAACTGGCAGGAAGTGATCTGGGCCATCACCACCCGCATGGACCCGGTGCGTGACACCACCTTGGTCGACCAGACACCGATCGACTACCTGGATTTCGCCTCACCGGTGAGCGGCCTGGGCGGCAAAATGGGCCTGGACGCCACCAACAAATGGCCCGGTGAAACCAGCCGCGAGTGGGGGCGCACCATCACCATGCCCGACGAGGTCACACGCCGTGTCGATGGCTTGCTGCAAGACATCATGGGGACCAAATTCACGGCAGGTTGATCCCATGCTGACAAAAGGACTTGCACCCGGCCGTGGCTTGGATTAATCTGAATTTGCCTGCTGAACAGGCACCTTGAAAAGACGCAGTCACTGCGTCTGACGGGATGTGGCAAACGTTAATCTTTGCCCTTTCCAAGGACGGCTTAGGCCGCTCCAACCCCCGGCCCAGGCCGGGGGTTTCTATTTCTGGGCCTGATTTTTAACGAGGCTTAACTCCCAGCCAGCATGCCCAGCAGCTCGTGACAGAGCAGGCGCACGTTGACCATGCCACCGCCTGAAGGAATCCATTCCAGGATGGGGTTGGTTTCCTTGCCCCAGAACTTGCCCGGGGCCGGCGTGATCACAGGCGCGGGCTTGCCAGCGCGCGCCGCCCAACTGGCCGCGGCCTGTTCAAAGGCCCGCCTTGAACGCGGCATGTGGAAGGCATCGGTCACCAACACGATCTCGGTCACGCCTTGATCCGCCAGCAAGGTCACCGCGCCCGCCGCATTGCCCCGGGTGTCGGCCGAGTCCTTTTCAACCCAGCGCAAAGGCAGGCCGTAAGCCTGCTCAGCCACCCGCCCAGCCACTTCAGCCTCGGCAGGGCCATCCTGCACGCCTTTCTGCCCCCATCCCACCCCCCCGGTCACGCCCAAGGGCCATCCCGTCAAGCGGCTCAGCCATACGCCATAACGCAGACGTTCAGCAAAGAAATGGGTCAGGTCCGTGACACCGTATTCCTGAGACTTGGGCACCAGGCCCGCGCCCAGCACCATGATGCCCACCGTGGGCGGCGGCGGCGCCTTGCCCTGGCGCCGGGCCAGCGCCACCTGCTGTGCATAGACCTTCCCGCTGGCGGCCAATCTGTCCTGGGTTTCGCCCAGCAAGGCCGGCGGCGGCCGCAACACGTGGTTTTGCAGCCAGGTGGCTGTGCCAGAGCAACTGCCCAGCCACAAACCGACCACGCCCACCAGCAGCAAAAAATAACCAAGATTGCGTCGCGGCAGGATCAGCCGGGCTCCCACCAACACCAGTACCAGCCAGGGCACCGGGGGCAACAACAACGCGCTGATCAATGGCTTCCAGGCCGCCCAATCCTGCATGGCGGGCCCTTGTCAGAAAAAGGCTTGCAAGCCGGTCTGGGCACGGCCCAGGATCAAGGCGTGCACATCGTGCGTGCCTTCATATGTGTTGACCGTTTCCAGGTTCACCATGTGCCGCATGACGTGGTACTCATCGTGGATGCCATTGCCACCATGCATGTCGCGGGCCAGGCGCGCCACGTCCAGCGCCTTGCCGCAGTTGTTGCGCTTGATCAGGCTGATCATTTCTGGTGCGGCCTGGTGTTCGTCCAGCAAACGCCCCACGCGCAGGGCAGCGTGCAAGCCCAAGGTGATCTCGGTCTGCATGTCGGCCAGCTTCTTTTGAACAAGCTGGGTCTGGGCCAGCGGCCGGCCAAACTGGATGCGGTCCAGCGTGTACTGCCGCGCAGCGTGCCAGCAGAACTCGGCCGCGCCCATGGCACCCCAGGCAATGCCATAGCGCGCCTTGTTCAGGCAGCCAAATGGCCCTTTCAGGCCTGACACATTGGGCAGGATGTGCTCGTCCGACACCAGCACCTGGTCCAGCACGATCTCACCGGTCACGCTGGCACGCAGGCTGAGCTTGCCCTCAATGCGTGGCGTGCTGAAGCCTTTCATGCCCCGCTCGACCACGAAACCGCGGATGGTGTCGTCCAGCTTGGCCCACACCACCGCCAGATCGGCGATGGGTGAATTGGTGATCCACATCTTGGCGCCGTTGAGCACATAGCCGCCCTCGACCTTGGTGGCCCGGGTGACCATGCTGCCGGGATCGGAGCCGTGATTGGGCTCGGTCAGGCCAAAGCAACCCACCCACTCGCCCGTGGCCAGTTTGGGCAAATATTTTTGCCGCTGCGCCTCGCTGCCATAGGCATGGATGGGGTGCATCACCAAAGAGCTTTGCACGCTCATGGCGCTGCGGTAGCCCGAATCAACCCGCTCCACCTCGCGTGCGATCAGTCCATAGCAGACATGGTTGACACCCGCGCAGCCATAACCTTCAATGGTGGCCCCCAGAAAGCCCAAGGCACCCATTTCATTCATCAATTCGCGGTCAAACCGCTCTTCGCGGTTGGCCAAAAGGATGCGAGGCTGCAGCTTGTCCTGGCAATAAGCCTGGGCAGCATCACGGATCGCACGCTCCTCGTCCGACAGTTGGGCATCCAACAACAAGGGATCGGCCCAGGAAAATGTGGCTTTGCTCATGGAATTGACTTGGTTTGGATGATCATTGCGCATCGCACGTCAGTCTACGCACAAGGACACCGCCCATGGAAGCTAATGCCCCCCAAAGCAACACCATTGAAGAAGCCACGTTTGGTGGTGGCTGCTTTTGGTGCGTCGAAACCGTTTTCAACCAATTGAAGGGCGTGATCGACGCCGAATCCGGCTACAGCAATGGCCAACATCCCAAGCCAAGCTACGAAGACGTCTGCTCAGGCACCACGGGCCATGCCGAGGTCGTGCGCGTGAAGTTCGACCCCAGCCAGGTCAGCTACCACCAGCTGCTCGAGGTATTTTTCACCATCCACGACCCCACCACGCTCAACCGCCAGGGCAACGACGAGGGCACCCAGTACCGATCAGGCATCTACACCCACAACAGCGAGCAGGCGCACCAGGCCCGGGCCTTGATCGAGCAACTGGAAACCAGCCATGCTTTTGGCAAGCCCATCGTGACCGAAGTGCGCCCTCTGGCCAACTACCACCCTGCCGAGGCTTACCACCAGCGCTATTTCGAGCACAACCCCCACGCTGGCTATTGCGCCTTCGTCGTCGCGCCCAAGGTGGCCAAGTTCCAGAAGACCTTTGCCGACCTGCTCAAAAAGGATTGATCGCTCAAGGCGCCAGCCGGCGCATCACCCATTGCCCGCTTGAGTTCAGCTCAAAGATCAGGCGATCGTGCAAGCGTGACGTGCGTCCTTGCCAGAACTCCCAGCGGTCGGGCACCAGGCGATAACCTCCCCAATGCGGAGGCCTGGGCGGGTCATCGCCCAACTTCAACTGCTGATCGGCCCAGGCCGACTCCAAGGCCTCCCGAGACGGGATGACTTCGCTTTGCGGCGAAGCCCAAGCACCAATCCGCGAGCCCAGAGGCCTGGAGCGGTAGTACTCATCTGACTCGGGCTCGGCCACCTTTTCAACGCGCCCCTCCACCCGAACCACCCGCTCCAAGGGTCCCCAAAAAAACTGGATCGCTGCAAATGGGTTGGCGGCCAGATCCCGCCCTTTCCGGCTGGCGTAATTGGTGAACCACACCAATCCGCGCTCATCGGCCCCCTTGAGCAAAAGCACCCTGGTGGAAGGCCGTCCGTCCGCGCCCGCCGTCGCCAGGGTCATCGCATTAGGCTCCGACAGCTTGGCCTGCACGGCGTCGTCAAACCATTGGTGAAATTGCGCCAGGGGATTGGTCTGCACATGCTCTTCGTCAAGGGCTGCACGTTCATAGCTCTGGCGCATCTGCGCCAAGTCGTGTGATGTTTTTTCCATCCATCAAGTATCGGCCAGTCTGCCCCTTGCGGCGAAGCAAAACGGCTTAAACCCGTCTGGGGTATTTGCCTAAGTAATGGTGCTCTGGTGCATTGCAGCAATTTGGCTCACACTTTGTTGCAAGTCCTTGCCGAACCATGAACCATCAGCCCACCCTCATCATCCTGGCCGAACCCACGCCCGCTGGCGCCGGGGTGCCGGGCACGGCCGGCCCATCAGCGGCCAACGGGCAGGCATTGGGGTTGTTCTCGGTCATGGACAGCACGGTTCGCCGCGGTTTGGCCAGCGGTCTGCCCATGGTCGTCGTGGCGCCCCCTGACATGGCCAGGCAAGCCCGCCAGCTGCTGCCGGGCAACGATGTGATCGAACTACCGGACATGCCCCCATCTCGGTCGCGCGCCGATCGGTTGGCCAGGGCAGTGGCGGCGGGGGTTGAGGCCAGCGCCAACGCCCCTGGTTGGCTGCTGCTTCCCGCCGACATGCCCATGCTGCAAGTGGACACCCTGCGCGCTGTGGCCAACGCCGTTGCGCTGTACACCGTGGTGTTTCCTCAATACCGCCACCGCCGAGGCCACCCCGTGGGCTTCTCGGCCGAGTTGTTCTCTGAACTCATCCGCCTGGACAGCGAGCGCGATCTGGCCCGCCTGACCGCCCGTTACCCCGCCATGGGCGTGGATGTGGACGACCCTGGCGTGCTGATGGCCCAAGACGCCCAAAGCGGCCTGGCGCAACTGCGCGTGCAATTGCATAGCACCAACTTGGCACCTCGCTGAGGCCTAGCAAGGCACCAGCAGCGCCCATGGCGCTCGCAAATGGTCGCAAAAAGCCCCAACTAGTGGAATCCCGAGGAACGACGGATGTTCCACGCTCCATGGTTTCCCTAGTTTTCCGGGCTTTCACCAAGCAAAGCCCCCCACTCACGGGGGGACCTCAATTCGGTGCTGCGGCACTATTCATTCACTAAATCTTGCAACCCGCAAGCACTTCCAAAGGAGCTACTAAATGAAACTGCGTTCCATCTCTTTCGCCGCCGCCACCCTCGTTCTGGCCGCTTCCGCCAATGCCTTGACCATTGACTGGACCAAGATGCAAGGCACGTCCAGGCTGGACTTCTCGGCCAACGCCATCAGCCTGTTCCAGGCTAACGGCGGCAAGCTGGTTGCATTGGGCAACACCACCCCCGTCGGCACCAGCGCCTGGAGCTTCTCGCTGCCCATCACCAGCATCGAAATCAACGGCTCCCTGAAGGTTGCTTCCGGTCAAGCCAGCGGTTCGGCTCTGGACATCGTCCGCCGCACCCTCGACGAAGACACTGGTGAAGTCATCACCTCGGGCATCGTTCTGGCCAACTTCAAGCTGGACTACATCGCCAAGAAGGTTCTGGCTGACGCGACACCTCGTGGTGGCGCAACTCAAGCCATGTTTGCTGTGTACGACTTCAACGTCGCCACGCCTTTGGCCTTGAAGTACAAGTTCCCCCTGACCGTGACTGGCCATGAAGTGCTGGACAAGATGATCCTGACTCCCGCCGCCGTGAACCTGTTCGCCTCGTCGCTGGGCCTGTCGGGCGATGCCGTTCTGAACTTGGTGGCCACCACCGACTTCGGCACGCTGACCCAAGACATCAGCACCAACGCTCGCAAGCCTGCCGTGTCGAAGACACCTTACGTCCCTGCTCCCTGAATTTCAACGATGGGGTTGGCCGAGTAGCTCCGTCGGTCAACTCGTCAAAGATTTTCATGCTGCAAAAAGGCTCCCAATTGGGAGCCTTTTTGCATTTTGCGTTTGATTGAATAAGCTTAGTTGCGCGAGGCGCCGGCAAAATCGGGAAATAGTGAAATCCCGTAGTCTCCCGCCCACTTACAACCACCTGGTTACCCCAATTTTTCACACTATCCAGGGGGGCGGACGCCTCGACCCCCTGTTTGCGGGGGGCATTGGAAAATTGCTTTGATGCAACATTGAGTCATCCAATCACTTGCATCAAGCAAGCTTGTTCACCAAGGAGCCAAAATGAAACTGCTGACCATCCGTTCTATCTCTTTCGCTGCCGCCACCCTCGCCATGGCCGCATCCGCCAACGCGTTGACCATCAACTGGAGCGGCCTGCAAGGCACCTCCACGTTGAACTTCTCGGCCGACGCCATCAGCCTGTTCAAGGCCAACGGCGGCAAGGTGGTTGCCCTGGGCAACACCACGCCCATCCTCGAAACCGGTGCCACCAGCGCTTGGTCGTTCAGCCTGCCCATCACCAGCATCACCATCACACCTTCGCTGAAGATTGGCGCCGGCCAAGCCAGCGGCTCGGCCTTGGACATCGTCCGTAAGACCTTGGATGAAGACACTGGCGCTGTGATCACCTCGGGCATCGTCCTGGCCAACTTTAAGCTGGACTACATTGGCCACCAAGTGTTGGCCGATGCCACCACCCACGGTGCCACCACCAAGCCCATGTTCGCGGTCTACGACTTCCACGTGGCCACGCCTCTGGCTTTGAAGTACAAGTTCCCCCTGAGCATCACCGGCCGCGAAGTGCTTGACCAGCTGAAGCTGACCCCCGCCGCCGTGGATCTGTTCGCCACGTCCCTGGGTTTGTCGGGCGATGCCGTGATCAACTTGGTTCGCAGCACGGACTTCGGTACCCTGACGCAAGAAATCGCAGTCAAGGTGCGCAAGCCTGCTGTGTCCAACACGCCTTACGTTCCTGCTCCTTGATTTGAATACAGAAGGCCTGCGCAAGTGGGCTGACTGATTCAAAGCCCAAAATAAAAAAGCTGCCATTTGGCAGCTTTTTTATTTTGGGCTTGGGTTTACTTTAGAAGTTGTACCCAACGCTCACCATCATCACATATGGGTCCAACGTTTGGGTTTGTTTCCGCGTGAACGTTCCCAGATTGGCACCGCCATTAACGCGATTTGCGGGATCAGAGTTACGGTAAGCCTTCATACCCACCAATTGAGTATTAAGAATACTACCGGCGCCGCCAAACTGCAATGACCGGATATTTTCCCCTAACTGCCCAGGCCAATACGTGAAAATAGGTGAGTTCCACGTAAAGTTCGTGTCGTAAGTGACAAGAGTAGTCTCCAACTTGGCTTTAAATTGGCCGAAATTGAAATTCAAATCCCACCGGTCATTAATGGCATATTTACCCCCCACCAACCACCCAAGGCCAAGAGAGCCTTTGCTTGAAACTTTTGTACGCCCGCCAGTCCAGCGCTCCAACTCTGACGTGGCATGCATATCATAGGGAAGCAAATAATTAGCCGACAACGAAACCGAAGGACGAAACTTGTCAGCCTTTTGGCCAAAATAGTAGTGCCCAAATACAAAAAAACCAAGTGTCTTAGCAGAGATAATCTTCCCTGCATTCTGAAAAGTACCAGCACCATAAATATCTGCTTCAAAAGGCAACGCCATCACAGGAACTTCGATCGCCCACTTGTGTTCCTCATCAAAATACATCCCAACGGTACCAACCATACCTGGCTTGGGATCAGAAACATTGGCTTTGACGTTATCAGGCAAACCAAGAACATCCACCCCTGTGCCATTGAAGAGCGTACCCTCCGTTGCCGTTCCATAAATGGTACTTACATCGCCATTTGAATTATCACACGCTGCGATACCACCAGTACAAACCCACCCGCGATCACCAGGCGTAAGAACTTGAGGCAAACCAGAAGCGCCAATAACCGCAGGACGCGACAACACCGGCCCACTGACATCTCTGGCGGCCTCTGATTTATTATTCATCTTGAACCCAAGCACACCAAACCGCGCAAATATATTGCGCGATGGCTCAATCTTGAGCTCCTTACCATACCGGTCGGTCGTAGTTTCAGCGCCGGCACTGGCCATGGCACCCAAGAAAATCAATCCAGCAACTGCACTCAAACGGAACGGCATTGTCATATTGTCTCCAGCGATGATAGGTTCTTTGGGGTCATGCCCCAATTATCGTCAATCGACCCAACCCTGATGTAAAAAACCGCTCTGTACCACAGAGCGGTTTTATGAGGGAAAGTTTTTATGCTTTCCCTGCCAAGTACTTCAAAGTCCTGGCGTTAAAGCGCAAGCAAGCGCTTTAACTTAGGCAGCGCGGCGGCGGCGAGCCACTGCGGCGATACCGGCCAAGCCCAGGCCCATCAACACGTAGGTCGAAGGCTCAGGGATAGGAGCAGGAGCCGTGAAAGTACCGGAAGCGTTGGTCGTGCCCCAGTTGGCCGTGCGCACCAAGGTGGCGACAGGGTCAGTGGCTGCAGTCGACAGACCCAGCGAAGTCAACACGGTGTCGGCCGTGGTGCCATTCATGCGCAGGCTGCCAGCCAAGCTACCGCTGGCCGTGCCGTTGGCCACACCACCAGCAACCGAAGTCACTTGGATGTTGCCGCCCGTGCCGCCCACGACGCCAGGAACGTCAGCCGTGAAGATGGCTTGCTTGCCGTAGCTGATCAGCGCGCCGGAGTCAGTACGCGAGTACAGGTTGGCGAAAATCGTGGAGTTGCTCAGGTTCACGTCGAAGTTAGCCATGAACACGCTGCGGGTGGTCGTGGTTTCGTCGTCGTTGAACGTCGTGCGGCGGATTTGAACCAACGAGTTCGCGGCTTGCAGCGAAGTCAGTGCGTCACCAGTGATGGTGGCGGTGTTGAACGACAGGCTCACGTTACCGGTGGCCTTGGTGTAGACCGCGGTGTTGGTGGCACCAGCGCCGGGCAGGCCGGTGATGGTGGGGATGGTGGCAGCAGTCACCACTGTCGAGCCAGAAGCGCTCAGAGCCGACAGAGCGTCAGCCGAGAAAGTCAGGCCGCCCGAACCGGAGACAACGCTCCAGGTGCCGGCATAAGGAGTCGCGCTAGCAGCACCGACAGCAACAAACGCGGCGGCAGCCACGATGCTCTTGAATGCAAATTTCATATTTATCTCCACACAAAAGCGGTCCCTTTTTTCGAAATCCAAAAATCTAGAGAGGCGTCCGCGTATTCCTCTTGTCGACTCACAGACTTTACCGATCTGTCTAGCTTAAGCATAAGGGCCTTTAGTCTGGGCAGACAACGGGACAGGTGCGAATTGCCCTCCTTTGGCGGTCAGGGAAACCCCCGGCCGAGCCTGTCGCCCCCCTGACTAGGGGTGGGGTTGACCCTAGAACCAGTGACAACCCTCGGCGGTATTCAAGCCAAAAACACCTTGGCGAACTTGCGCTTACCCACCTGGACCACAAAAGTTCCCTTGAGCAGCTTCAAAGTTTTGTCACCGACCACGCCGCCGTCCACCCTCACACCGCCCTGCTCGACCATCCGCATGGCCTCGCTGGTGGATGGGACCAAACCAGCCTGCTTGAGCAATGCGCCCACACCCAGCCCCGCGCCATCGGCAGGCAGCGCCAGATGAACCTCTGGGATGTCATCCGGCACACCGCCTTTAGATCGGTTCACAAAGTCAGCCAGTGCGCTTTCAGCGGCCTGCGCGCCGTGGAAGCGACTCACCACCTCCTGGGCCAGCAGCACCTTGGCATCCCGAGGATTGCGCCCGGCAGAGCATTCTGCTTTGAGCTGCGCGATGCTGGACAGCGGCGCAAAGCTCAGCAATTCAAAATAGGACCACATCAGTTCATCAGAGATGCTCATCAGCTTGCCAAACATGCTGTTGGCCGCCTCGCTGATGCCCACATAGTTGTTCTTGGACTTGGACATCTTTTCGACGCCGTCCAAGCCCACCAGCAAAGGCATGGTCAAGATGCACTGGGGCTCTTGCTCATACTCGGATTGCAGATGCCGCCCCATCAGGAGGTTGAATTTTTGGTCAGTGCCACCCAATTCCAGGTCGGACTTGAGGGCCACCGAGTCGTAGCCCTGCATCAAGGGGTACAGAAACTCATGCACGCTGATCGGTGTGTTCGCCTTGAACCGCTTGGTGAAATCGTCGCGCTCCATCATGCGGGCCACGGTGTAACGCGAGGCCAACTGGATCATGCCGCGCGCGCCCAAGGCGTCGCACCACTCGCTGTTCTGGCGGATTTCAGTGCGTTCGGGATCCAGCACCAGACTGGCCTGCTTGTAGTAAGTCTCGGCGTTGACCTTGACTTGCTCGGCGGTCAGAGGCGGACGGGTGCTGTTGCGGCCAGACGGATCGCCAATCAATGACGTGAAATCGCCTATCAAGAAAATGACCGTGTGGCCGATATCCTGGAGTTGACGCAATTTGTTGAGCACCACGGTGTGGCCCAGGTGGATGTCTGGCGCAGTGGGGTCCATGCCCAACTTGATGCGCAAAGGCACCTTGGTGGCCTCGGAGCGCGCCAGCTTTTTCACCCATTCGCCCTCCGGCAGGAGCTCATCGCAACCACGGCGAGTGATGGCCAAGGCCTCCATGACCCGGTCGGTCAGGGGATGAGAAAGCGATGCTTCAGGGGGTTTTTCAGGGGGCAGCATATTTACCGATGGGTGAAAATCTTACGGCAGGTGACAAGAGCGTGACAGCTATACTTGCTTTTCAGGGATTTTAGGGGACAGCCCCCTATGTAGCGGGAATTCGAGTTTTGGCTTCTAACAACGACCTGTTCACCACGCTGAAGTCTTTGCGCAGTTCCGCTCTTTCGGGCCTGCAAGCCACCCAGGATGCCCTGCACCAGCATCCTCGCCGCGTCGCCGCCGCTGTGCTGGCGCTGTTGGCGGGCTCCACCATGACGGCGTTCGGTGTCGCCCCGCTCACGGCGGCTCAACTCAATACCCCCCCCAGCATTTCGCAAATCAGCGAAGCCCTGCCCCTGCCAGATTTGGCCGGGCAAGTTGTGCAACTGGATGAACAGGGGCTGTCCCTGTACCGCAGCGATGTCTCGCGCGCCAGCGACACGGTCGACACCCTGCTTCAACGCCTGGGCGTCAGCGACCCGCAAGCAGCCGAGTTTTTGCGCACCGACCCCGTCGGGCAGACCTTGCTCTTGGGCCGCCCCGGGAAAATGATCAAAGTGGTCACCCTGCATGGCCGATTGATGGAGCTGGTGGCACGCAGCCCCGCGCATCAATCCGAGCAGTTGGACTCGCACTTCACCCGTCTGACGGTCAGCCGTGCCGACGACCACGCACCCTTGTCCGCCCACACCGAGCAAGCGCAGCTGCAGGCCAGCACGCAACTGGCCACGGGCACCATCTCATCCTCCCTGTTCGCGGCAGCCGATGAGGCGAACATCCCTGACTCGATCACCAACCAGGTCGCCGAAATCTTTGGCAGCGACATCGATTTCCGCCGCGAACTCCGCAAGGGTGACGCCTTCAGCGTGCTCTACGAAGCCCACACCGCCGATGGCGAGCCCATCACCTGGGGCGGCTCAGCCGGCCGGGTGCTGGCGGCCCGCTTCATCAACAAAGACAAAGTCCACAACGCGATCTGGTACCAAGAGGCCGGCCACAAGGGTGCCTACTTCGACATGACCGGCGTGAGCAAGACCCGCTCTTTCCTGGCTTCGCCCTTGGCGTTTTCTCGGGTCACCTCCGGTTTTTCCATGCGTTTTCACCCCATCTTGCAGCGCTGGAAGGCGCACCTGGGCGTGGACTACGGCGCCCCCAATGGCACGGCGGTGCGGTCGGTCGGCGATGGCCGGGTGAGCTTTGCCGGACGGCAAAATGGCTACGGCAACGTGATTCAACTGCAGCACTCCGGCGACCGGATGACCGTGTATGCACACTTGAGCCGAATCAACGTGAGCGTGGGGCAGACCGTGGCGCAAGGCCAGCTGATTGGTGCCGTGGGCGCCACTGGCTGGGCCACTGGGCCACACCTTCACTTCGAATTCAAGGTCAATGGCCGCCAAGTGGACCCGATTGCCATTGCCCGCTCATCCGAAAGCACGCAGCTGTCGCCCCAAGCCCTGGCTCAATTCAAGCAGATGGTGGTGAGCATTGCTCAAAGGCTTGACGCGGCCGAGCAGCAAAGCCTGGCAGGCGCCCAGTCCACGGCACGTTTCGAATAAACGTCGGATGAAACCTGCCCGCAGCGAGCTCTACATTGGCTTGATGTCGGGCACTTCGCTGGATGGCATTGATGGCGTCCTGATGGATTTGGGCTCGTCGCCACCATGGCGTTCGCTGGCCCATGCGCATCAACCATTCGACCCTGCCCTCAAGCGCACGCTGCTGGCCCTCAACACAGCCGGCCCGAATGAATTGCACGAAGCCGCCCTGGCCGCCCAAGACCTGGTGGCCAGTTGCGCGCAAGTCGTGAAGGCCGTCTGCGCCCGAGGCGGGGTCACACCCCAACAAGTGCGTGCCATCGGCGCCCATGGCCAGACTGTTCGCCACCGGCCAGAGCTGGGTTACACGCTGCAGCTCAATGCGCCGGCCCTGCTGGCTGAATTGACGGGCATTGACGTGGTCGCAGATTTCCGCAGCCGCGATGTTGCCGCCGGCGGACAAGGCGCCCCCCTGGTGCCAGCCTTTCACCAGGCCTTGTTTGAAAGCCCGAAAGACACGGTGGTGGTACTGAACGTGGGCGGCATGGCCAACCTCAGCATTTTGCGGTCCGGACAAGCTCCACTTGGTTTTGATTGCGGCCCAGGCAACGCCTTGATGGACGCCTGGTGCGAACAGCACACTGGCCAAGCTTATGACGAAGACGGCGCCTGGGGCGCCCAGGGCACGGCGGACCCAGCCGCCCTGGAGGTGGCGCTGTCAGACCCGTTCTTTGCCCTGCCGCCCCCCAAGAGCACTGGACGAGACCTGTTCAACGCCAGCTGGCTGCAGCAATGGCTGACCACCGCAAGCCTGACAAACTGCCCGGCGCAAGATGTTCAGGCCACCCTGTGCGAGTTGACTGCACGCAGCGCTGCACTGGCCACGCAGGCCTTTGCGCCCATGGCCACTCAATTGGTGGTGTGTGGAGGGGGGGCTCTCAACGGCGCACTGATGCAACGATTGCAAGCCAACTTGCCCGGCGTGGCCGTTCAGCCATCAGATGCCCGCGGCCTGCCTGTGATGCAGGTTGAAGCCGCCGCGTTCGCCTGGCTGGCCCACCGCCATGTTCGCCACCTGGCTGGCAATGTGCCGCAAGTGACGGGAGCCAAGGGCCCCAGAATCCTGGGCGCCCTCTATCCAGCTTGATCCGCCTGATCAGGCCGAGAAGCTGGAACCACAACCGCAAGTGGTGGTGGCATTGGGGTTGCGGATCACGAACTGAGCGCCTTCCAGGTCATCCTTGTAATCGATTTCGGCGCCCACCAGGTACTGCAGGCTCATGGCATCGATCAGCAAGGAAACGCCGTTCTTTTCCATGCGGGTGTCGTCTTCGTTCACGATCTCGTCGAATGTGAACCCATACTGGAAACCCGAGCATCCGCCACCTTGGACGAACACACGCAGCTTGAGGTCAGGGTTGCCCTCTTCGGCGACCAATTCCGCCACCTTGCCTGCCGCGCTGTCAGTGAAAACAATGGGGGCTGGGGGCACGTCGCCAGCCAGGGCTTCGGGGGCAGTGGTTTCAAGAACAGCGGTCATTGGGATTACTCCAGGTACAAATAAGAGGCGAAAGAGGCGAGCCTTGCTCAGCCGTTGTTCGACGCCAGCTTCAAAGCTGCGGGCTTGTCGTCAGATTTCAAGGGATGCAACTCACCATCGATGGTGGCGCCTTGGTGCATTTCCAGAGCCTCGTAGCGTACATCACCCACGATGCGCGCTTTGGGTTGAAGCTCCAGCAGGTCTTCAGCGATCACCGGACCGTTCACCGTGCCGTTGATGATGACATGGCCAGCCCTGACCTTGCCGGTGACCTTGGCTTTGTCACTGATGACCAAGAGGGAACGGCCTTCGCCTGTGCAGGTGATATTGCCCACGACCTCGCCATCGATGCGCAAACCATCGGCAAAGCGCAATTCGCCAGTGATGACGGTGCCTTCACCCACCAGGGTGCGGATAAGGGGGGTTTTCTTCCAACCAAACATCATGGGCATTCCTTCGTGATCACATCCGCAGGGATTGCGTGGCGACTTCCTTGCCATTGTCGTCAAGCACCCGCACCTGAACCTGCTTCACCACAGCATTGGCAGGGTATTGAACTGTGCCATCTACACGGCGATATTGTTTGAATTGCAAAGGCTGGCTCACCACAGGCCCTGGCTGAAGCCAAGGCTTGCCATCGAAGGTGCCCGACAGCAGCAGCTCGTAGCGCCCCTTGAACTCAGGCTGCACGCGCCCGCCATGCTGCATGACCAGCACCTGAAAGCGCAACTGCCCCTGGGCAGGCAAGTCGGCCTGCAGTCCACGAACAGACAGGCCTTCACTGGTGGAGGCCGGCAGCAAACGCTCGAAGAATCCAAGGTCATCCTTCAGGGCCTGGTTTTCAGACTCCAGGGCCTTGACCTGTTCCGTCAGGCGCATTTGGGTGGCCCGCTCGGCCTTGATGAGGCTGTCGGCGGCGTTCGCCAGCGACTGCGCGCGGTCACGCTCTTGGCGGGTGTCATCCAGTTGCTGGCGCACCTGCAACAGATCGTCGGATACCGGGCGAGCGCCGGGGTTCAAGCCGGCGATGTTGCGGCCGAACTCAAAGGCCCAAAGCCCGATCGCCCCCGAAAACCCCAGCACAAGCGCCGCCAGCACCCACCGCACGGGCCATGGCAAGTGACTGCGCACCGACATGCGCGGCGCGCTGATGGACAGGCGCCGCCTGATCAGCCGCCAGCGCATCAGGGCAGGACCGGCACGTGGGTCAGCCCCAGGTGTTCTTCCAGGCCACACATCAGGTTCATGCACTGCACGGCCTGGCCCGACGCGCCCTTGGTGAGGTTGTCTTCCACCACCAGCACCATGACCGTGTCGGGCAAGGGGCGGTGCACTGCGATGCGCACGGTGTTGCTCGCGCGCACGCTGCGGGTCTCGGGCGCGCTGCCAGCCGGCAACACGTCCACGAAACGCTCACCTTGGTAGAAGGACTCGTACAAAGCCTGCAGATCGGCCGCCTGGCCTTCGCTGTTGAGGCGTGCGTACAAGGTCGAATGGATACCGCGGATCAATGGCAGCAGGTGCGGCACAAACAGGCAGTTCACGCTGTCGTCGCCCGCGATGATGCGCAATTGCTGGTTGATCTCCGGACCGTGCCGGTGGCCTTTGACGCCATAGGCCTTGAAGTTGTCGCTGGCCTCGGCCATCAATGTGTGGACCTCGGCCTTGCGCCCTGCCCCAGACACGCCCGATGCGCAGTTGGCGATCAAGTGCGTGGGGTCGATCAGCTTGTGCTTGAGCAGGGGTGCATAACCCAGCTGCACTGAGGTGGGATAGCAGCCTGGGTTGCCAATGATGCGGGCCTTCTTGATGGCCTCGCGGTTGATTTCGGGCAGGCCATACACCGCCTCGGCCAGCAGATCGGGGCAGCTGTGCGCCATGCCATACCACTGCTCAAACTCGGCCAGGTTTTGCAGGCGGAAATCAGCCGCCAGGTCGATCACCTTGACACCGGCAGCCAGCAGCTCGCGCGCTTGCGCCATGGCCACACCATGCGGCGTGGCGAAAAACACCACGTCGCACTCCGACAGCTTCGCTTCGTCCGGCGTCACAAAGGGCAGATCGACATGGCCGCGCAGGCTGGGGTACATGTCGGACACCGGCATGCCCGCTTCCTTGCGGCTGGTGATGGCCTGGATCTGGACCTGGGGATGCTGCGACAGCAGGCGCAGCAATTCGACGCCCGTGTAGCCCGTGCCACCGACGATGCCGACCTTGATCATGATGATTCCTTTGATGCCTGGAGCGAGAAGCTCGCCATTCTAGGGTGAATGAAAAAAAACCCGCCACAGTTGCCTGGGCGGGTTTTTCTTGTCAGACAAGCCTGCCCCAACAGCAGCAGGCTCTGACCAATCGGATCAGCGCTTGCTGAATTGCTTCCGGCGACGAGCACCGTGCAGACCGACCTTTTTACGTTCGACTTCGCGAGCATCGCGGGTCACGAAGCCGGCGCGGCTCAAGTCAGGCTTGAGTGCTGCGTCGAAATCGATCAGAGCACGGGTCACGCCGTGGCGCACAGCGCCGGCTTGACCAGACTCGCCGCCACCCTTGACGCTGACCTTGATGTCGAAAGCTTCGACATTGTTGGTCAGGAACAGAGGTTGCTTGACGATCATGATCGAGGTTTGACGGCCGAAGTAGTCTTCGACAGGCTTACCGTTGACGATGATCTGGCCGGTGCCCTTCTTGATGAAGACGCGGGCGATGGACGACTTGCGACGTCCGGTGCCATAGTTCCAATTACCGATCATGGCCGCTCCTTAGATTTCCAGGGGCTTCGGGCTTTGCGCGGCGTGCGGATGAGCACTGCCTGCGTAAACCTTCAGCTTCTTGATCATGGCATAGCCCAGGGGGCCCTTGGGCAGCATGCCCTTGACTGCCTTTTCAATGGCACGACCAGGATGCTTGGCTTGCATGTCCTTGAACGTGGTGGCGTGGATACCGCCGGGGTGACCCGAATGGCGGTAGTACACCTTGTCAGTGGCCTTGTTGCCAGTGACACGAATCTTGTCCGAGTTGACGATGATGATGAAGTCACCGGTGTCAACGTGTGGCGTGTAAATGGCTTTGTGCTTTCCGCGCAGACGGAGAGCGACTTCGCTGGCCACTCGTCCTAACACCTTGTCGGTGGCGTCGATCACAAACCACTCGTGCGTCACTTCGGCCGGCTTGGCGCTGAAGGTATTCATGAATTTTCCTAAGTGGTGAAACTGACTGACTGTCATCATTGGTGCCACTTCTTGGAAAATTGTGGTGGCCTCTCAGACAACGCCGCTGTTCTATAAAACGTCTATAGACAATAGCTGGATTTGAGCAATCCATCCCCGGCAGTCAAGTCGGGAACCCGAAATTCTACTTCGATAACCACTCTTAGCGCAATAGCGAGGTAAAACCTTGTTTCACGGACGCATCCCTGCCTTGCCAACCCCGGGCCCTGCCCCTACCATGGTGTTAACCCTCGATCGAGGGTGGGGGTGACAACCGGTTGCCTCCGCCACGGCCAGGAAGGGGTCACACAATGACCGCTCAAAAGTCTGAATCATCATCGTCGCTGGACAAGTTTGGACTGGCCCACCCGACAGGTGGCACGCCGGACAAACACTCACGCGCTGATTTGATCCATCACTGGGTGCCGATTCGCGATCTGAAGCCCCACCACCGGCGGCGAATCCTTGACCATCTGCTCTCGCTGAACGAGCACGATCGCTACCTGCGCTTTGGCTTTCTGGCACCCCTGGAGCAATTGTCCAGGTATGTGGCCTCCATTGATTTCCGCCGCGACGAGGTGTTCGGCATTTTCAGCCGGCGCCTGCAGCTTCTGGCCGTGGCCCACCTGGCGGCCATGCCCCGCGGGCATGTGCGGGGATCGGCCATGGAATTTGGCGTGTCGGTGCTGCCCGAAGGCCGAGGCAAGGGGCTTGGCCTGCGGCTGTTCCAGCACGCAATCACCCATGCCCGCAATCGAGGGGCCAGCCACCTGGTCATCCATGCTCTGACCGAAAATGCGCCCATGCTGCGCATTGCCACCAAAGCGGGCGCCACGGTCGAACAGTTTGGCCAGGACACTGAGGGTTGGCTGAAGTTACCCAAGGACACGGTGGCCACCCATTTGGAAAGCTCCTTGCAATCCATGGCGGCCGAGGCCATTTACCGGGTCAAATATTGGACGGCACATTTCAGCGATTGGCTGAGGATGCTGGTGTCTTCCGCGTCGTGAAAACGGGCTCCCGCGTTCGAGCGCCCCTTTCTTGGGGGTTGGAACATCGGCAAAACTGAGTACTATTACCACCACTTATTCAAGGGGTAGTATGCAGTTGGATCCGTTGCTGATAGGCGTCATGGTGCTGGCCGCGACCGCGGGTGTGCTGCTGGGCGTCGTCTCGCAACGTCGCCGCCCGGCCAGCCAACGCGAGTGGCCACGGCGCTGGAACCTCAACGCCCGCCCCATATTTACCACCGACGAGCGCATCCTGTTCAAGGAACTGCGCGCGGCCCTGCCCAACCACGTCGTGCTGGCCAAGTTGAATCTGCTGCGCTTTTGTCAAGCGGCCGATGAGTTCGAAGCCCGGAGCTGGTATGACCGGCTGCACACCTTGCACGTGTCGTTCGCGGTCTGCACGCCCAACGGGAGCGTGGTGTCGGTGATCGACATCGAATCGCCCAACAAGGCGTCATCGGCACGATCGCAGCGCATGAAGGAGGCCGTGCTGGAGGCTTGCCGCGTGCGCTATGTGCGCTGCCGCCCAGGGCAATGGCCGCACCAGGCCCTGATCGCGGCGTGGGCGCTGGGCCACAGCCAGATTGGGCCCGCACCCAACACGATCAGCGATTCACTGCACGATGCCAATGACGAGGTAGCGCGCAAGTTGCGCCAGCGCCGCGCCGAGCGGGCCGCGCGCTGGGCCGAGTCCAGCTTTGCACAGGACTCGTTCTTTGCGTTTGACAGCCGCCTGGAGGGAAGCCTTCACACGGAGCCGACGCCGCTTCAGGTGTCTGGCAAACGGTGAAAGCCCCCGCCCATCAGGCCATCACGCGGCCAAGAGGGCGTTGACCCGGCGCACATAAGCCGCCGGATCGTCCAGGTGCCCACCTTCGGCCAGCATGGCCTGGTCGAACACGATGTGGGCCAAATCATCGAATTGCTCGCTGGTGTCGAGCTTCTTGAGCAAGGCATGTTCGGGGTTCACCTCGAGCACGGGCAAGCTGGTCGGCGCCTCCTGCCCTGCTTGCTTGAGCAAACGGGCCAGGTGCCCACTGATGTCACCTTCTTCCACGACCAGACACGCGGGTGAATCCACCAGGCGGGTGGTCACGCGCACGTCCTTGGCCTTGTCCTTCAGAGCGGTTTTCAGGCGCTCGAGCAAAGGCTTGAAGGCGGTCGCGGCTTCTTCGGCCTTCTTCTTTTCTTCCTCGTCTTGCAGTGTGCCCAGATCGACGGCGCCCTTGGCCACGCTTTGCAGTGGCTTGCCTTCGAACTCGAAAAGGTGGGAGAGCATCCACTCGTCAACGCGGTCGACCAGCAGCAAGACTTCGATGCCCTTCTTGCGGAAGATCTCCAGTTGCGGGCTGCTCTTGGCGCCGGCCAAGGTTTCGGCGGCCAGCACGTAGATGGCGGCCTGGCCTTCCTTCATGCGGCTGACGTAGTCAGCCAGCGACACGCCTTCGTCGGCGTGCGTGGAGGCAAAGCGGAAGAGCTTGGCCAAGCGTTCGCGGTTGGCGAAGTCTTCACCAATGCCTTCCTTCAAGACCGAACCGAATTCTTTCCAGAAGCTCGCGTACTGGTCTTTCTTGGCCTGGTCTTCGTTGTTCGCCAGGTCCTCCAGCATCGACAACACACGCTTGGTGCAGCCTTCGCGGATGACCTTGACGTCGCGGCTTTCCTGCAGGATTTCGCGGCTGACATTCAAAGGCAAGTCGGCGCTGTCGACCACGCCCTTGATGAAGCGCAAGTAGGACGGCAGCAGGGCTTCTGCGTCGTCCATGATGAAGACGCGCTTGACGTAGAGCTTAAGGCCACCGCGCTTCTCGCGGTTCCACAGGTCGTGCGGGGCGTGGGCAGGCACGTAGAGCAGCTGAGTGTATTCGCTGCGGCCTTCAACGCGGTTGTGCGTGTAGGCCAATGGTGCCTGGCTGTCATGGCTGATCTGCTTGTAGAACTCCTGGTATTGCTCTTCGGTAATCTCGCTCTTGGAGCGCGTCCACAGGGCGGCGGCCTGATTGACGGTGTCCCACTCGTCCTTGAGGACTTGCTCTTGTTTTTCCTGGTCCCATTCTTCCTTTTGCATCAGGATGGGCAGGGAGATGTGGTCCGAGTATTTATTGATGATGCTGCGCAGTTTCCAGCTGGACAGGAACTCGTCTTCGCCTTCGCGCAGGTGCAGGATCACGTCGGTGCCACGGGAGGGCTTGTCGATGGCTTCGACTTCGAAGTCGCCAGCGCCTTCGCTGGTCCAGCGCACGCCTTCGGAAGGCGAGGCGCCAGCACGGCGGGTTTCGACGGTGAGGCGGTCGGCCACGATGAAGCCGCTGTAAAAGCCCACGCCGAACTGTCCGATCAGTTGCGAATCTTTTTGCTGATCGCCTGATAGCTTGCCCATGAACTCCTTGGTGCCGCTCTTGGCGATGGTGCCCAGGTGGTCAATGGCCTCTTGCGAGCTCATGCCGATGCCGTTGTCGCGGATCGTGATGGTGCGGGCAGCTTTGTCGACCAGCACGCGCACTTCCAGGTTGGGCGCGTCCTCGTACAGGCCGCTGTTGTCCAGAGCTTCAAAACGGAGCTTGTCGCAGGCGTCAGACGCATTGGAAATCAACTCGCGCAGGAAGATTTCCTTGTTGGAATACAGCGAATGGGTGACCAGGTGCAGCAATTGCTTGACCTCGGCCTGGAATGAAAGCGTTGTTTTGTCCATGGTCTATTTTTAATGTGGGCAACAAAGAAGCCCAGAAGATAAGGCAGCCGCCGCGGATTTCAAGGCCCCACGCCGCAAATCATCGTCATGTGCGATGACTTCGGGCCATGGAACAATGAGACGAATGACGGGTAGGTCGCCCGGGTAAAAAATGCCAGGCAACTGATTAACCATGTCACTTCGATTTCTAGACGGCGGTGGCGCCATGGGCGCCTTGATCCGAAACCGGGATTGGGCAAGCACCCCTCTGGGCCGGCCGGCCGACTGGCCGCAACCACTCAAGACCATCGTGGGCGTCATGCTGGGGGCCAACCAGGCCATGTTCGCGGCCTGGGGGCCACAGCAGGTCATGTTCTACAACGACCTGTACGCCGACATTCTGGGCGGCCACCACCCTGCAGCATTGGGGCGCCCCTTCGCCGAGGTCTGGTACGACATCATTGATGAAGTTGGCCCCATCATGGCGAAGGCCTACGCTGGCGTGCCCACGTCGATGGACGACATCGAACTGACCATGCTGCGCCATGGCCGCGCCGAAGAAACCCACTTCTCGTTTTTCTACACCCCGCTGCGCGATGAAAACGGCGAGGTTCAAGGCGTTTTCTGCGCCTGCAACGAGATCACCGCCCAGGTTTTTGCGGAACGTGAGCGGGTGGCCGAACTGCAGCGCTTCCGCGGCTTGTTCGAGCAATCACCCAGCTTTGTGGCGGTGCTGCGGGGGCCTGAGCACGTCTTCGAGCTGGCCAATCCGGCTTACCTGAAAATCGTTTCGCGCCAGGACATTGTGGGCAAAACGGTGTTGCAGGCCCTGCCCGAAGTCGCCGAGCAAGGCTTCGTGAGCTTGCTGGACGAGGTGTACCGCAGCGGCAAGCCCTTCCTGGGCCGGGCGGTGCCGGTGCTCCTGTCCAGCCAACCTGGCATGCCCCCCGAGCGCCGTTTCCTTGACTTTGTCTATCAACCCATCCACGACAAGCCAGGCCTGGTCAGCGGCATTTTTGTGGAGGGCGTAGACGTGACCGCCACGCACGAGGCGGCCCAGGCACTGGCGGCCTCGAACGACCAATTGGCCCGGGCGCAAGCGGCCGGCGGCGTGGGTATTTTCACCTTGGACCTGATCCGGAACGTGCTGACGGTGACACCAGAGATGTGCCGCATTTTTGGCCTGCCCGAGCAATCGACCATGGCGCCAGAAATCGTCGAGCAACTGGTCATCGCTGAGGACGCGGAAAGGGTGTCGAGCCTGGCCACGCGCGCCCGCGGCGATCTGCCCCTGAAAACCGAATACCGCATACGCCGCCCGGACAACGGCCAGATCCGCTGGATCGCCCGATCCGCCGAGTTCCAGTGTGACGAGCAAGGACGGCGCGTTCGATTAGTGGGCGTGGTCCAGGACGTGACCGAGCGCCACCAAGCTGAACAGGTTCTGCGCGAAAGCGAAGAAAAATTCCGCACCTTTGCCCAGGTGATGCCCAACCACGTGTGGACCTCGCCACCCAGCGGCGAGCTGGACTGGTTCAACGAGCAAACCCTGGCTTACAGCGGTTTGGACCACGATCAACTGGCTGGCGAGGGTTGGGCGCGGATCGTGCACCCTGACGACCTGCAACGCGCCAGCCTGGCGTGGATGCAAGCCTTGTCCAGCGGCCAGATCTACGAGATCGAGTTCCGCATCCGCCGCGCCGATGGCGCCTACCGCTGGCACCTGGTGCGCGCCCACCCGATCCGGTCTGTGGATGGGGCCATTACCCGCTGGATCGGCACCAACACCGACATCGAAGACCAGCGACTGGCGCGCGAAGCGCTGCTGGCCATGAACGCCACCCTGGAGCAACGCATCGAGGAACGCACCGCAGAGCGCGACCGCGTCTGGCGCAACTCTCAGGATTTGCTGGTCGTGGTGAGCGGCGACGGTATCTTCCGCGACGTCAACCCGGCATGGACACGCATCCTGGGCTTCAGCCGCGAAGAGATCATGGGACAGCACGTGGCCGGCCTGATCCACCCGGACGACCAGGAAGCCACACGCAATGCCCTGAGCTACGCCACCCACGATGTGCTGACCCAGTTCGAAAACCGCTTCAAGCACAAGGATGGCGGCCACCGGTGGTTCTCATGGACGGCGTCACCCGACAGCAATGGCCTGGTCTATGGCAACGGCCGCCACATCACCGCCGAGAAGGAAGCCGAAGCCGCACTGGAGCGCACCCAAGACGCCCTGCGCCAGGCGCAGAAAATGGAGGCCATCGGGCAGTTGACGGGCGGCATCGCGCACGATTTCAACAACGTGTTGCAGGTCATTGGCGGCAACTTGCAACTGCTGCGAGAAGCCACACGGCACGATGAATCCCTGCAACGCCGTGTCGAGGCCGCCGTGGCGGGCGTGGACCGGGGCGCCAAACTGGCTTTGCACCTGCTGGCGTTCGCACGCAAACAGCCCCTCGCACCCGACGTGCTCAACATCGGCCTTCGACTACCGGACCTGGATGACATGTTGCGGCGAGTGCTGGGCGATGCCATCGAGTTGAAAACCAACATCGGCCCCCGCCTTTGGAACATCTTTGCCGACCCGCACGGCCTGGAAAACGTTTTGCTCAACTTGGCCATCAATGCACGTGATGCCATGGGCGGCGCGGGCAGACTGACCCTGGAAGTCGACAACGTGAGCCTGGGGGATGACCATGCCCAGGACCCCTTGGATGCACAGCCTGGCCAATACGTGATGATCGCCGTGTCGGACACCGGCAGTGGCATGCCTCCGGACGTCCTGGAGCGCGTTTTCGAGCCATTCTTCACCACCAAGGCGGAGGGCCACGGCACGGGCTTGGGCCTGAGCATGGTCTACGGCTTCATCAAACAAAGCGGAGGCCATGTCAAGATCGACAGTGACGTGGGCCAAGGCACCACCGTCAAACTCTACCTTCCACGCTCACATGAGATCCAGGAAACCATGTTGCCCGAATTCAGCGGCCCCGTGACCGGCGGGGATGAAACCATCCTGGTGGTCGAAGACGACGCGCAGGTGCGGGAAACCGTGGTGGCGCTCTTGTCGGAGCTGGGCTACTCCGTCCTGAAATCGTCGGACGCCACCAGCGCCCTGTCGATCCTGCAAAGCGGCGTGCCGATTGACCTGCTGTTCACCGACGTCGTCATGCCCGGCACCTTGCGCAGCCCCGAGTTGGCCCAACTGGCCCGCGAGTTGCATCCCGACATCGAAGTGCTGTTCACCTCGGGCTACACCGAAGATGCCATCGTGCATGGTGGCCGGCTTGACCCTGGCGTGGCCTTGTTGAGCAAGCCTTATCGCCGCGAAGACCTGGCCCGCAAGATTCGGCACATGTTCGTGAACCGCAAGTTCGCCGCCACCCTCAAAGCGCACGTCAAGGCCAACCGCGCTGAAAACTTGGCTGCAAACATCGCCAAATCCGAGGCCGCGACAAGCTCTGGCAGCGCCCCTGCAGGCCTGCGCATCCTGGTGGTCGAGGATGAAGAGGATTCCTTGCGTTCCTTGCTGGAGATTTTCGAGTTGTCGGGCTACGCGGCCGTCGGGGCGCCATCCGCAGAACACGCACTTGAACTGCTGGACAAGGCCAAGTTCGATGTGCTGATGACCGACATCAGCCTGCCCGGCATGTCTGGACGAGAGTTCGCCGCCCTGGCCCGCGAGCGCCAACCCTTGAAAGTGATCTTCGCCAGCGGCTACGGCCCGCGCAAGGATGAACTCGTGGACGCGGTCTGGCTGCAAAAGCCATTTGACTTCGATGTGCTGTTCGCCCTGCTGGAAGAACTGGCTCGGCGCTGCCCACCTTAACAACATCACGAATAATTTTTTGATAGCGCCAGAAATCCGGCGTATAATCTTGGGCTCAGTGGCGCTTTAGCTCAGTCGGTTAGAGCGATGGAATCATAATCCACAGGTCCGCGGTTCGAATCCGTGAAGCGCCACCAAACGAATTTGGTACCAAGGCAAGTTCCCCGACAAGGGGTGCAAACCTTGGCATCACTTGAAAGCCCCTCTAAGGGGCTTTTTTCTTTGGCGGACTCAACCTCCTGGGTGTTGCCGCCGGCCACGCCCCGCCAGACACTGCCCCATCGTCATCTCACCTGATGGAGGCCACATGTTGCGGTATCTATGTCTGCTCTTTGCCTTGATCGCGCTGCCCACGGCATTGTTCGCTCAGGTGTGCTGCCCCAGCGGGTGCGTCCAGGATGGCAACAAGTGTGTGACCACGGGCCCCTCGCCGGTGCCGTGCCACAGGGTGGCTTGCCAACCCCCTCCGCCGCCAAGACCCAGCACCGACAGGTATCCGCCTGGGACCGTTGCCGTCCCCATCCTTCCGGCCCCCAGAAGCTCCGGCATGTGTTGCGATCCAACCCGCCGTCCTGGCGGCAGTTACTCACAGACTTGCCGTGACTACGAAATGCGTTGCCACTATGAGAATCAGCTGCTGGCAACTTGCAAGGACCGCCGAGGACGTGATGTGCGCACGGCCTTGCCCAATGTGTCCACCTGCAAAAGGATCGAAAACGAGAACGGTCAAATGAAGTGCCGAAAGCGTTCACCTCGCCCACCTGCGGCCTGCATGTGAGCACCGCCGATTGGTACACGCCTGGGTATCATTCCAGGCATGAAAGCCGCGCCCATCCCTGAACATGACCAGCAGCGCCTGCAAGCCTTGCGCGAGTTGCTGATCCTCGACACGCCGGCGGAAGAGCGCTTTGACAAGCTGGTGGCCTTTGCCGCTGGCGAATTCGACGTGCCAATCGCCTTGATCTCGCTGGTGGATGAAAACCGCCAGTGGTTCAAAGCCAAGGTGGGGCTGGCGGTGTGCGAGACGTCGCGCGAGATTTCCTTTTGCGGGCATGCCTTGGAATCAAGCGATTTTTTGATCGTTCCTGACACGCTCGCGGACGAACGCTTCAATGACAACCCCCTGGTCACCGGCGCGCCCTTCATCCGGTTTTATGTGGGGGCGCCGCTCGTGCTGCCCTCGGGCCACGTCGCCGGCACCCTGTGCCTGATCGACCAGAAGCCACGCCAGTTGGACCCGCTCGACCTGTCCATTTTGGGCGCGCTGCGCGACTTGGCATTGCACGAGTTGGCCGGAGAGCGCCGTGGCATCTGACCGCAGCGCCAAGCGCTTTTCCATCCTGCTGGTCGAGCCTTATTCGGTGGTGCGCAGCACCGTCATCTCGGTCGCCCGCGGCCTGGACATCGTCGACATCCACGAAGCCCCCAGCATTGACGCCGCAGCCCCCTTGCTGCGTGCCCGCGCCTTCGACGGCTTCGTGATTGCCCTGGGCAACGAGGGGGCCGGGTTGGCCCTGATCCGCCTCATCCGTGATGGGGGCACGTCCAGCCCCAGCACGGCGGCGGTGGCCGTCACCACCGAGCGCGTGGACCCGGAAAGCATCGCGGCGTTCAAGAAACTGGACGTCAAACGCGTGCTGCTCAAGCCCTTCAAGGTAAAAACGATTTTGGAAACCATCACCGCCTTCGCGCAACCCATCCGGCACACCGAACCCTCATGACTTTGCCCGCCCTGATCCTGGCCGCCGGACGTGGCGAGCGCATGCGCCCGTTGACTGACCACACCCCCAAGCCCTTGATCAAGGTGCGGGGCAAACCTTTGATTGAATGGCACCTTGAAGCCCTGGCCCGCGATGGCGTGCGCGAGGTGGTGATCAACACCGCCTGGCTGGAGGAGCAGTTCCCAGCCGCCCTGGGTGATGGCTCACGGTGGGGCTTGCAACTCCGCTATTCCATGGAAGGCCGCGACCACGGCGGCGCACTTGAAACCGCCGGCGGCATGGCCAAGGCCCTGCCCCTGCTGGGCGACGTCTTCTGGGTGCTGGCGGGTGATGTTTTCGCCCCGGACTTCACTTTCAACGACCAAACAGCGCAGCGCTTTGCCCACGGCAAGGATTGGGCGCACCTGTGGATGGTCGGCAACCCGCCGCACAACCCCAGCGGCGACTTTGCCCTGTCACCCGAAGGTCGGGTGCTGCGCAAAGACCAGGCACCCCCGGCAACACCGTGCTGGACCTACTCCACCATTGGCCTTTACCGCGCCGCGATGGTGGACGGCGTGATGGTAGGCAGCCGGGCAGCGCTTCGCCCTTGCCTGGAAAGGGCCATTGACCAAGGGAGCTTGAGCGCGGAAATCCATGACGGCCAATGGGTTGATGTAGGTACGCCTGCACGGCTGGCCGAGTTGAACATGGCCTAAGGGGTTGGCTTTCGCCCTTGTCAAGTGCAGAAAATGCCTCGTATTGCGCAGAATCACGCATTTTTTTGTTTCCAAATGCCACAACGTGACTTTCTGCACCGAGGAAAATTAAGTAGTTCCCCTAGCAAACGGTTACACAATCGGTAGAACCCTATAGGCGCCACTTCGACAGATCGATAGAGTGCAACGGTCGATGAGGTACGCCGGTCGCCTTTTTGACGTTGAGGAATCTTCGAAAAAAGACCGTATTCACAGTGGAGAAATTAAATGAAATTTGCATTGAAAACCTTGGTGGCCACGGCTGCATTTGTGGCTGCTGGCGTCGCTAGCGCTACTCCTTACGCTGGCACCTGGAGCGTTGTCTCCGGCACGGGCGGCCTGACTTTCTCGGCTGACGCTCTGTCGGCTCTGAGCGCTTCTGGCTCCAGCGTGATCACCGCTGCAACCATCCCCACCATCGCTGGCCTGCCCAACGCTGGTGCCGCCAACACGGCCGTGTACACCAAGGCCACGGGCAACGTCAGCCTGACTTTCAGCGATGCCACCATCACCGGTGACGCACTGACCTCGCTGCAAGCCGCCAACTCGCTGGTGCAAATCCGCCGCACGACGTTCAACGACGACGAAACCACGACCACCCGCAGCGTGTTCATGGGCGACTTCGACGTCAACCTGAGCAACTCCACGATTTTCGCCAATCTGTACTCGCGCACTGACGCTGGTGCTCTGGTGAGCTACGGCAAGCAAGCCATCTTCACGGCTGACGTTCCTGGCGTTGTTGGCGGCACGGGCGGCAACATCGAAGTCACCAGCGTTGCTCCCGATGGCACCGCCACTGGCAATGCCAGCGGCAGCCTGGCTGGCAGCCTGCGCATGAACGCTGGCACGGCTGACACCATCCTGACGGCCCTGGGCCTGTCGACCTCGGCCACTGACCCGGTCGCCATCCTGGTGCGCACCGCCAACTGGGGCACGACCCAAGCTGGTGGCGTGTTCACTGCTCCTCCCGCAGTGCCTGAGCCATCGACCTACGCCCTGTTGGGTGCAGGCCTGCTGGCCGTTGGCGCCATGGCTCGTCGCCGCAAGGCTGCCTGATTGGCATTGAATCCGGTTTCGGCCGGGTTCTGAGCATGCAAAGCCGTCCTGGCGCCAGGACGGCTTTTTTCATGCCGAAAACACGCTACTAACCCTGTCAGGGGAAGCCTTACGCCCATGGCGCCCGAGTGTCCCTAGAATGGCACCATCGCCGAGGGTTCAGTAGCCTCGACAACCTTAAACGGAGCCTTACACATGAAGTTCGCATCTAAAAGCATCCTCGCCGTCGCCGCTTTCATGGCCGCTGGCGCCGCCAGCGCCGCCTCCGGCTACGTCTGGAACGCAGGCACCGGCACGGGTGGCTTGACCTTCTCCGCTGACGCGCTGTCGGCCCTGAGCGCCTCTGGCTCCACCATCGTCACGGCCGCCACCATCCCCACCATCACCGGCCTGCCCGGTGCTGGCGCCGCCAATACCGCGATCTACAACAAGTCCACGGGCAATGTCAGCCTGGCCTTCAACAACGCCACTGGTGTGGGCGACACGTTGACCTCGCTGCAAGCCGCCAACTCGCTGGTGCAGATCCGCCGCACGACGTTCAACGACGACGAAACCACGACCACCCGCAGCGTGTTCATGGGCAATTTCGACGTCAACCTGACCAACTCCACCATCTTCGCCAACCTGTACTCGCGCACCGACTCCGGCGCCCTGGTCAGCTACGGCAAGCAAGCGATCTTCACGGCCGACGTTCCTGGTGTCGTGGGTGGCACCGGTGGCAACATCGTGGTTGATGGCGTCTCGGGTGGCATTGCCACCGGCCATGCCAGCGGCAGCCTGGCAGGCAGCCTGCGCATGAACGGCACCACGGCCAACACCGTGCTGTCGGCCCTGGGCTTGTCCACCGCCGCCACTGACCCTGTGGCCACCCTGGTCCGCACGGCCAATTGGGGCACCACCAGCGCCTCGGGCACCTTCACGGCCCCGGCTGTTCCCGAACCCTCCACCTATGCCATGATGGGCATGGGCTTGCTCGGCATCGCTGCCATGCGCCGCCGCCTGACCAAGGGCTGATATCCTCTCCCTCAAAGAGCCGCCCACCCGGGCGGCTTTTTTTCGTCCAGAGGAAACAAGTTGCTGCCCTCCAGGCTAACCCTGCGCCATCATCCAAGCGCCCAAGACGTATTCCCACCACCGCCAGCCAGCGTCGCTGTAAAATCAGGGTCTCATTCACAGCCCCTGGATCTAAACCATGCCCCGCTGTCTGTTGACGGCCTCGGTCGCCTTGACCCTGGCCGTTCCCGTTTTGGCATCTGCACAAATGCAGATCCATCGCAATTTCCCAGCCAACGCCTTGCGCGGCGAACTGGTCGTCGGCATACCGCCCGAGATCAAGCTCAATGGCAAGGATGCGCGCCTGTCACCGGGCTCCCGCATCCGTGGGACCAACCAGATGCTCCTGATGTCTGGCGCCATCACTGGTGAAAAGCTGATCGTCAATTACACGGTCGAGCAATACGGCCTGGTGCAAGACGTGTGGGTGCTGCGCCCTGAGGAAATCAAGAAGCTGTGGCCCAAGACCCCGCTGGAGGCCGCCACGTGGTCCTTCGATCCCATTGGACAGACCTGGACCAAGCCCTGAGTAGTTTCCCATGAGCAACCCCGCCACCCCCACCAAAGCAAGCAAGAAGGTCTACATCAAGACCTACGGCTGCCAGATGAACGAGTACGACTCGGGCAAGATGTCCGACGTCATGAACGCCGCCCAGGGCTATGAGCCCACCAATGACCCCGAGCAGGCCGACCTGATCCTGTTCAACACCTGCTCGATCCGCGAGAAGGCGCAAGAGAAGGTCTTTTCCGACCTGGGCCGCGTCAAGCACTTGAAAGAGCGTGGCGTGATGATCGGCGTGGGCGGTTGCGTGGCCAGCCAGGAAGGCGCGGCCATCATCGAGCGCGCGCCTTACGTGGACGTGGTGTTCGGCCCGCAAACGTTGCACCGCCTGCCCGCCATGCTGGACAAGCGCCTCAGCTCGCGCCGCCCGCAGGTGGACATCAGCTTCCCCGAGATCGAGAAGTTCGACCACCTCCCGCCACCACGCAAGGAGGGCGCTTCGGCCTTCGTGTCGATCATGGAAGGCTGCTCCAAGTACTGCAGCTATTGCGTGGTGCCCTACACGCGCGGCGAAGAAGTCTCGCGCCCGTTTGAAGATGTGCTGACCGAAGTGGCCGACCTGGCCGACCAAGGCGTGAAAGAGATCACGCTGCTGGGCCAGAACGTGAACGGCTATCGCGGCACCATGGGCGGCACCGCCGAGATTGCCGATTTCGCGACCTTGCTGGAATACGTGGCCGAGATGCCCGGCGTGGAGCGCATCCGCTACACCACCAGCCACCCCAACGAGTTCTCACAGCGCCTGATCGACGTCTATGGGAAGACCGACAAGCTGGTGAACCACGTGCACCTGCCCGTGCAGCATGGCTCGGACCGCATCCTGATGGCGATGAAGCGCGGCTACACCTCGCTGGAATTCAAGAGCACGATCCGCAAACTGCGCGCCGTGCGTCCCACCATCAGCTTGTCATCGGATTTCATCGTCGGCTTCCCGGGTGAGACCGACGAGGACTTCGACAAGATGATGAAGCTGGTGCACGACCTGGAGTTCGATGCCTCGTTCAGCTTCATCTTCAGCGCGCGGCCCGGCACGCCAGCCGCCAACCTGGAAGACACCACACCGCAGGATGTGAAGCTCAAGCGTTTGCAGCACCTGCAAGGCGTACTGGACACGCACGTGACGCGATTCAGCGAAGCGCTGGTGGGCAAGACGCAGCGCATCCTGGTGGAAGGCCCGAGCCGCAAAGATGCCACCGAGTTGATGGGCCGCACCGAGTGCAACCGCATCGTCAATTTCCCCGGTGGCCCGAACATGGACCGCCTGATCGGTCAGTTGATCGACGTGACCATCACCCAGGCTTATCCGCACTCGTTGCGGGCCGAAGTGCTGGTGGCCTGAACAGGCCTGCTCAAATCCCCATCTTGCCCAGCGTGTCCATGACGTCGCGCAGGGTGGTGGACAGATAGGGGTGCTCGGCCGAGAAACGGGCATCGATGGCCTGCGTGCGCTCGTTGAGGCTGGAGACCAGGTCGTCTTCGGGTTGTTCGTTCGCGGCCAGGGCGGACTGGATGTCGCGGTCCAGTGACTTGAGCAACTGCTGGAGTTCGGGATCGAGCTTGCCGCCCGACTCCAGTTCGCGTTGCAATTGCGCCATCGCGGTTTTCAGCTTGTTGGTGTCCATGGTCAAACTCCTTGTTCAAGCCATCGTAGCTCAGACTGCCTCGGACAGGGCCTTGCAAAGTGCGTCAACGTGCTCCAAGGTGTGCGCTGCCGACAAGGATATCCGCAAGCGGGCGGTGCCGGAAGGCACGGTGGGCGGACGGATGGCGGGCACCCACAAGCCCTGCCGGTCCAGGTGGTCCATCACTGCCAGCGCGTCGGCGTTGCTGCCAATGATCAAGGGCTGAATCGCGGTCTCGGAGGGCAGCAGACGCCAGGCCGGCTGCAGCTTCAAGCCTGTGCGCAAGCGGTGCCGCAACTGGGCCAGGTGCTCGCGACGCCCGCCCTCTTCCTGAATCACGCGCAGACCGGCCCGCACAGCCTCGGTCAGCATGGCCGGTGCGGCCGTGGCGAACATGTAGGTGCGCGCCCTTTGCACCAACCAGTCGACCAGGGTAGGCTCGCCCGCCACGAAGGCACCTGCCACGCCCGCAGCCTTGCCCAGCGTGGCCATGTAGATCAAGCGGTGCAAACGGCCCTGCCACCCGGGTTGGATGCCACCGCGCCCGGCGATGCCCCAGTGCGCCAGAGTGCCCTCGCCATGCTCACCGAGGACGCCAAAGCCATGGGCATCGTCGACCATCAGCCAGGCATCGTGGCGCTCGCACAAGGCCAGCAAGGCGGGGATGTCGGCGATGTTGCCATCCATGCTGAACACCGCGTCGGTGAGCACCAATTTGCGCCGGGCGGTGCTGGCCTGCAAGGCCGCGTCCAATGCGGCCAGGTCACCATGGGGCACCACCTGCACATCGGCCCGCGACAAACGTGCGCCGTCGATCAGGCAGGCATGGTTCAAGGCATCGGAGAAGACCGCATCGCCACGGCCCACCAGCGCGGGGATGACGCCCACATTGGCCATGTAACCGGACACGAAAGACACGGCGCGCGGCAGGCCTACCATGGCCGCCAACTCCAGCTCCAGCGCCTCATGCGATGGGCTGTGGCCACACACCGAGGGCGAGGCCGTGGCACCCACGCCATAGCGCGCCGCGGCCTGCTGTGCGGCCAGGATCAAGGCCGGATGTTGTGACAAACCGAGGTAGTCGTTGCTGCCAAAGGACAGGCGCGACTGGCCATTGATCAGGTAGGTGGTGCCGCGCACATGCTCCTGGTCGGGCAACAAATCGGCAGGTGGCAAGAGGGGCGAGACCTCGCGGCGCTGGCGCAGCAAATGCGCTTGCGCCAGCTCGGCCAACTCGGGGGCAAAGAGGGGCGAAGAAGACATCGTGCAAGCGTACCAGCCCGCACGGTGCTTCAGACCAGGCAGCGGGCCAGGCGCGCCACCGCTTCACCGATCTGCGCCGGTGACAAGGTGACGAACGACAGGCGCATGGTGTTGGCAGGCGCCGGCGCATGGCCGGCGTAGAACGAGGCGCCCGGCACATACGCCACGCCCGCTTCCACCGCCAGCGGCAAGCGCTGCAAGGTGTCAATGTGGCCGGGGCGGCAGGTCACCCAGAAAAACATGCCACCCTGCGGCAGTTGCCAGGTGCAGCCTGGGGGCAGGCATCGGCTCAAAGCCGCCGCCATGGCATCGCGTTGGGCGCGGTAACGGGCACGCACCGTGTCCAGGTGGGCCTCCAGGTCAAAGCCTGACTCCAACAACTGCACGATGATGCGCTGATTGAGCACTGGCGTGTGCAGGTCGCTGGCCTGCTTGGCCTGCAAAAACTTGGCCCGCAAGGCCTGGGTGCCGGGATGATCACCGCTGGGTGTGACGATGTAGCCCACGCGCAAGCCCGGCGCCAGCACCTTGGAGAAAGACCCCAGGTAGATCACTTGTTCGGGCGCATGCGTGGCCAAGGGCGGCGGTGGCGGTTGGTCGAACCACAACTCGCCATAGGGGTTGTCTTCCACCACGGGCATGTTGCTTCGCTCGGCTTGCAAGGCGATCTCGCGGCGGCGCGCATCGCCGATGCAATGCCCGCTGGGGTTCTGGAAGCTGGGCACCAGATAAGCCAGGCGCGCCGACAAAGTCTTTGGCAAAGGTCCCAAGGCATCGGCGGCCCAGGGCTGGAACACAGGCCCATACGGTGCAAAGGCTTGCAAGGCCCCCAGGTAAGTGGGTTGCTCGACCAACACGGGCGAGCCCTCGTCCAGCATCACCTTGCCCACCAGATCCAGCCCCTGCTGCGAACCGGTGGTGATCAACACTTGCGACGCATCCACCCGCCACCCGCCCTGAGACAAACGCCGCGCAATCCACTCCCGTAAAGGCGGCAGGCCTTCGGTGGTGGCGTATTGCAAGGCCGCCGCGCCTTGGGTGGACAGCACCTGATCGCAGGCCACCTGGATGGCTTCGATCGGAAATGATTCGGGCGCGGGCAGGCCACCGGCCATCGACAGCACACCCGGCCGCTCCGTGACCTTGAGGATCTCGCGGATGGCCGATGAATTCATGCGCTGAGTGCGCTGGGCCAAAGTGAAGGTCATCAGTTCATCTCCCGTCGGGCCGCACGCTGGCCCCAGATCACCACCAGCAGCACGGCGCCGGCCACCAGCCACGTCGAGGCATCGACCACCTCCCGCAGCACCAGCACCGACAAGGCGATGGACGTGAATGGCTGCATCAACTGCAACTGGCTGACCCGCATCGGATCACGGGCCAGGGCGGCGTACCAGGCGAAGAATCCCAACCACGTGGAGATGAGCGCGACATACGCCAGCGCCGCCCAAGCTTGCCAGCTCACGGCCTGAGTGGGCCAGGCCCATGCCGTGGCCGGCAAGGTGATGGGCAAGGCCGCCACCAAGGCCCATGAAATGGCCTGAGGCGCGGGCATCTGCCGGGACAGCGCAGCCCCAGCCACGTAGGCCAACGACGCCCCCAGCATCGACACGATCAGCCAGGCATCGGCCGTCACCCAATGCCCCGAGCCATGTGAGCGCGCCACCCCCAGTGCGAAACCCAGCACCAGCGCCGTGCCCATGGCCCCTGCCAGCCAAAAGCCCCATCCGGGTTTTTGCCCCAGCCACCACGAGGCCAGCGCTGCGGTGCACAAAGGCAGCAAGCCCACGATGACCGCCGCGTGCGCCGAAGGCACCACCCGCACGGCCCAGCCCATGCACAAAGGGAAGATCAGCACCGCGCCCACCACCACGCAGGCCACCAACGGCCACTGGCCCTTCACCGGGCGGGGCGCACGCACAGCCCAGAGATAGGCCATGGCCAACAAACCGGCGATGGCCCCACGCGCCACGGCGACGAACAATGGCGGCAGCTGGGGCAGATCGACCGAACCGTTGGCCAATCGCGTCATGGGGATGGTCATGGCGAACAACAGCACCGCCAGAGCACCCAGCCAGCGTGGTGACACGGTGGGCCAGGCGAACCACGAGGTGGGGCGGACAGGGACTTGCAAGGTGGTGTTCATCTATGGCACTCTAGACCAGACACCAACACATGACCAACACACAAGGCCAGCTCATTGAACAATCTGTGCTGGTCAGGCCACCAACACATCGGCGAACATGACCACGCACCTGACCCGCGATAGCGCCCTCACCCTGACCGAGCAACTGGTGGCCCGTTTTGCCCAGCGAATCCGCCAGCACCTGCTGGCCCCGGGCTCACGCCTGCCCTCTGTTCGCGATTGCGCCAAGACCCATGGTGTCAGCCCCTACACCGTGGTCGCGGCCTACGACCAATTGCTGGCCCAAGGCCTGATCGAATCGCATCGCCAGCGCGGTTTCTTCGTGCGCCAGGCGCAGGGTGGGGCCAAGACCGGCAGCCCACCACGGGCCGCCAAAGCGCCCCACCCATTTCAGCCCAGCACGCCGATCGACGCCACCACGCTCATCAAGGGCATGTTCCACGAACCCGGCAGCCACCCCATGCCGGGCCTGGGCACCTTGCCACCGGCCTGGCTGGACGCGGCCATGCTGGGCGCCGCCTTGCGCAAAGTCACCCAGGGTGATCGCCTGCTGCCGCTCACCCTGCACTACGGTGAGCCCGCGGGCGATGCGCGGTTTCGCGAGGCCGTGTCCCGCAAGCTTGGTGAGTTCGGGATGAAGACCGATGCCGGCCAGATCATCAGCACCGTGGGGGCCACGCACGCGCTGGACGTGGTGTCGCGCACCTTGCTGCAGGCCGGTGATGCGGTGCTGGTGGACGACCCGGGCTGGGCCATTGAATTTGCGCGGCTGGCGCAGATGGGCATGCGCGTGCTGCCCGTGCCCCGCGGCCCCGATGGCCCTGACCTGGCCGTGCTGGACGCCCTGTGCAAAGCCCACCGCCCCAAGTTGTACGTGACCGTGTCGGTGCTGCACAACCCCACCAGCGCCCTGCTATCGCCCGGCCATGCACACCAGGTGTTGCGCCTGGCCGAAGCGCACGACTTCCACATCCTGGAGGACGACATCTACGCCTACCTGGCGCCCGGCCATGCCACCCGCCTGTGCGTGCTGGACGAGTTGCGCCGCACGATCTCGGTGGGCAGCTTTTCAAAGATCCTGACGCCCAGTTGGCGCGTGGGCTACATCGCCGCGCCCGCTCACCTGGTGGACCGCATCATCAACACCAAGCTGCTGACCACGCTGACCACGCCGCCCATCCTGGAGCAAGCGCTGGCGCTGTGCTTGGAGCAAGGCCAGCTGCGCCGCCACAGCGAACGCGTCATCCAGCAGCTGGACGTGGCCCGCGCGCGCTGCCTGCAACTGGCCCGGCAATCGGGTTGCCATTTCGCGGCCCAGCCGCAAGGCCTGTTCGGCTGGATGGACGTGGGTGTGGACACGGAGCGGCTGACCTTGCCCATGTTGGATGCCGGCTGGCTGATCGCGCCTGGCGCCTTGTTCCACGCACAGCGGCAGGCCAGCACCCTCATGCGCATCAACTTCGCTAGTTCGCAGGACGCGCGGTTCTGGAAAGCGCTGGTGACTGCCCGCAAGCAGGCGCAATCACCAGTCCGGGCTCAGTAAGAACGCGTCGTCAGTCAGCGCTTGAGCACCCTGGCCCGTCGCTGAAAAATCAGCGCTGTTGCCACCGGGCGTTGATGGTGTCTTCGGCTTGCCTCATCACCCGCTCGATGATGTCAGCCACCGCTGCCACATCGTGCACCAGGCCTTGCGACTGGCCGATCAATTGAACACCCTCCCGGTGGTCGCCCTGGTGGATGGCTTTGCGCATGGCCAAGGTGGCCGCACCAAAGTAGGCCACCTTGATGGCGCCCACCAGCCCATGGCGCAAGGCATCTCGCATCAATGGCCACAAGGGCGTTTTGAGCTCGCGCGCGGCCCGCCACGACCGCACGATGACCAACCCCGGGCTCAGACGGCGCGTGGTGTACTTCCGGCCCCCTGGCGTGTGCATGACGCGGCAGGGAAAGGTGTCGAAGTTGGACGAGTAAATGGTGTCCTCGGCCGGCTTGTCAATGATCAATTGCTTGGTGGCCGCGTGCACCACGCTCTCACGCGAGGCGGCAAAGCGGGTGCCCATGGCCACCGCGTCCGCGCCCAGCGCCAGCGCCGCCACCAGGCCCCGGCCATCGGCAAAGCCACCAGCGGCGATGATGGGCAAGTCGGTCATGTCGCGCACCGCGGGCACCAGCACCAGCGAGGTCACCGCCCCACCATGCGCAGCGGCTTCGTGGCCGGTCACGATCAGGCCATCCACCCCCGCGTCGATGGCGGACCTGGCGTGCTTTTCGTTGGACACGGTGGCGATGACCTTGCCGCCATAGGCGTGTGCGCCCTTCACCACCCAGTCGGCGCGCCCCATCGACACGTTGATGACCGGCACGCGCTCTTGCAAGGCCACGCGCGCGCACTCGGTGGCGCCTGGCAACAACAGGCTGCAGCCCACGCCAAAGGGCTTGTCCGTCAAGGCGCGCACCTGCTGGATGGCCCGGCGGCACTCGTCGACCGACAAGCCGCCCGAAGCCAGGATGCCCAAGCCACCGGCATTGCTCACGGCGGCCACCAACTCGGGCACGGCCACGTAAGTCATGCCAGGCAGGACGATGGGGTGCTCAATGCCCAGGAGTGTGGTGATGCGGGTCTTCATGATTGCGGCACGCAGTGTAGTGCCAGGCAAACGGTGAGCGGGGATCCCCGGTTCAAGGGGCGGGCACCCAACCCAAGGGAATGCACTGTCCGGGCCTCCACACACCAGCCTCAAGAATCGACCAGTCTTGTGGAGAGTTGAGTCATGTTGTCACGTCGTCGTTTTCTGGGCCACACGGCCTTGCAGGCCGCCAGCGCACTGGGCCTGTCCGGTTTTTCATTGAATGGGCAGGCGGCGTCCAGCCGGGTGTTCAGCGAGTCGCTGGCTCAACCGCGCGCGGCGCTGGGCAGCCTGGGTCGCGTGCCCGCCATCGTCATCGGCACCGGCTATGGGGGCGCTGTCACCGCCTTGCGCCTTGCTGAAGCCGGCGTGCCCG
The DNA here is from genome assembly GCF_918741295.1 of Aquabacterium sp. CECT 9606. Taxonomy (GTDB): domain Bacteria; phylum Pseudomonadota; class Gammaproteobacteria; order Burkholderiales; family Burkholderiaceae_C; genus Aquabacterium. The sequence continues at coordinate 648,137 of NZ_CAKKNB010000001.1, read as the reverse complement.
TGGTCATGCTCGAGATGGGCCAGTTGTGGACCCAGTCCGCCGCCGATGGCAGCATCTTCACCAAGACCTTGTCGCCCGATGGTCGATCGATGTGGTTCAAGGACCGCACCGAAGCGCCGCTCAAGACTTTCCTCGGCCTGGACGTGATCAACAAGCGGATCCCGCGCTATGCCGGCGTGCTGGACCGCGTCAACTTTGACGAGATGTCGGTCTATGTGGGCCGGGGTGTGGGTGGCGGCTCGCTGGTCAATGGCGCGATGGCCGTGACCCCGCCACGCGGCTACTTCGAGCAGATGTTGCCCGAGGTCAATGCCGACGAGATGTACGCCAGGTACTACCCGCTGGCCAATGGTTTGCTGGGCGCCAACCACGTCGACCCCAGCTGGTTCGAGAAGGCCGAGTGCTACCGCTTCGCCCGCGTGTCGCGCGATCAGGCGCATCAAACCGGCTTGAAGACCGTGTTCGTGCCCAGCGTCTACGACTTCAAGTACATGGCCGCTGAACAAGCCAAACAAGTGCCCCGCTCAGCGCTGGCGCAAGAGGTGATCTACGGCAACAACGCGGGCAAGCTCAGCCTGGACAAGACCTACCTGGCCGATGCCGTGGGCACGGGCCGCGTCACCATCTACACGCTGCAGCAGGTGCGCCGCATCGAGCAACAAGCGAATGGCGACTACCTGCTGAGCGTGCGCGCCATCGATGCTTACGGCAACGTGCTGGCCGATGTGCAGGTGTCCTGCGGCCATTTGTTCCTGGGGGCCGGCAGCCTGGGCACGACTGAGCTGTTGCTGCGCGCCCGCGAGACCGGTACCCTGCCCCGATTGAACAGCGCTGTGGGCGAAGGCTGGGGCCACAACGGCAATGTGATGGCGGCGCGTGCCAATCACCTCTGGAACCCCACCGGCGCTATCCAGTCCACCATGCCCGCCATGGGCATCAACGATTGGGACAACCCGGTCAACCCCGTGTTTGCCGAGATCACGCCCCTGCCCACGGGCTTTGAGAACTGGGTCAGCATGTACCTGGCCATCACGCGCAACCCCGAGCGCGGCCGCTTTGTCTACGACCCGGCCACCGACTCAGCCCGCCTGAAGTGGACACGCGCGCAAAACGCCACCACGGTCAACGCGGCCAAGTCACTGCTCGACCGCATCAACCGCAAGCAAGGCACCATTTACCGCACCGATCTGTTTGGGGGCGGCAAAGTGTTTGCCGACGATTTTTGCTACCACCCGCTGGGCGGCTGCGTGCTGGGCAAAGCCACCGACAACATCGGCCGCGTCAAGGGCTACGAGCGGCTGTATGTGACCGACAGCGCCTTGATTCCAGGCTCAATCGGCGTCAACCCCTTCGTGACCATCACGGCCCTGGCCGAGCGCAACGTGGAGCGGATCATCGCGCAAGACCTGCGGTGATGGCGCGGACCAGCTGCCGCACGCGGGCGTCCATCTGCTCAGCCGGGGTGTTGGCGTAGCCCAGGACCAAGCCGTTGTGGGGCAACCCACCCATGCCATAGGCCGACAAGGGGCGGGGGCTGAGCCCCTTCTTCATGGCGGCCTCCGCCGCGTCGACATCATGGATGTGCGGCGGCAAGGTCAACACCAAGTGCAGGCCGCAAGCCCCGCCCAGCACCTCGCCAGGCCAAGGCCAGTGGCGCGACAAGGCCTCGCGCAAGGCCGTCTGACGCTGCGCATACAAGGGCCGCATCTTGCGCAGGTGCTTGGTGAAGTGCCCTTCGTTGATGAAGGCGGCCAGCGCGGTTTGCTCTGCGGTCAGGCCACGCCTGACCAGATCGCCCAGCGCGCCCTGCAAGCGATCTGACACGTTGGCGGGCACCACCATGAAGCCCAGGCGCAAAGCCGGGAACATCGACTTACTGAAGGTGCCCAGGTAGACCACCGGCGCCTGCGGCACCAGCCCTTGCATCGCGGCCAAGGGCGGGCCATCGTGGCGAAACTCGCTGTCGTAGTCGTCTTCAAGAATCCAGGCGCCTGCAGCCTGGGCCTGCTCGATCAAGGCAAGGCGGCGGGCCAAGGGCATCACCGAGCCCAAGGGGTACTGGTGCGATGGCGTGGTGTAGATCAGGCGCGGAGGCTGCCTGCGCCACAGCATCGGGCTGGGTGCCAGGCCTTGCTCGTCCATCGGCACGGGCACCACCTTCAGCCCAGCGGCCTGGCAAGCCACGCGCGCCCCGCCATAGCCCGGATGCTCAATCCAGGCACGCTGCCCCACATCGGCCAGGGCCACCGCGCAAAGACTCAGGCTGTCCTGCGTGCCATCGGTCACGATGACTTGGTCGACCGTGCAGACCACACCCCGCGCAGCCCTCACATAGGTGGCGATGGCTTGGCGCAATTCCAGCTCGCCCATGGCGGGACGGTAGCTGAGCAGGCTGGGGCTTTGCTCACGCCAGGCCGCATTCAGCAGGCGACGCCATGTGCGCATGGGGAACTCATCAAGCGCGGGAATCCCAGGCATGAAGGGCAACAGGTCCTGTTCGACCGTGCGGCGGCGATTGAAAGCTTGCACACGGTTGGACAAAGCGGGCAACGGAGTTGCTGCCGCGGCCGATGAGACCCCTGACACCGCATGGCCGCTGGCCACCGCGCGCCGGTCTCGCAACGCCGCCACCACGGTGCCTTGGCGACTGGCCTGCACGTAACCTTCGGCCGCCAATTGCTCATAGGCGTGGATGACACTGTTGCGCGCCACGCCCAGGTCATGGGCCAGCACACGGCTGGCGGGCAAGGCGCTGCCCGCGGGCAAACGGCCATCCAGAACAGCCAGGCGCAGCAACTCGTACAAACGCCGTTGCAAAGGCACCGTGTGGCGCTTGGCGCGCAGCGAGCGCCGGTCCAGCAAAAGGGTCAGGTCGGTCATGGGCGGGCTTGTTTTTAGAGCCGATTCGTGGCCCCATCATTTTGCATGTTTATGGATCTTTTCATGGGTCCATGTTCTGCCTATCGTTCAGGCTCTTTCACCACACAGCGACCACAACACCATGAGTGCCACTTCTGCACCGCCCCCCACCGAACGCAGCCGGGTTCGCCGCGCCGAAGACCGGGGCCACTACGACCGCGCCACCATCCACGCCATCATCGACGCCGCCTACTTGTGCCATGTGTCTTTCGTGGACGAGCGCGGGCCGCTGTGCCTGCCCACCGCCGTCTGGCGCGTGGACGACCATGTGCTGATCCACGGCTCCAATGGCAGCAAGATGATGAAGTCACTGGCCCAGGGAACGCCGGCCTGCGTGGCCATCACGCACCTGGACGGCCTGGTGATGGCGCGCTCCGCGTTCTCGCACTCCATGAACTTCAGGTCAGTGGTGATCCACGGCGCGTTCGAAGCCGTGCCCGACGCGGACAAAGCCGAGGTCTTGGACCGCTTGATGGACCACCTCGCACCGGGCCGCCGCCACGAGGCGCGCCCGCCTGACCGCAACGAGCTGGCCGCGACCACCGTGCTGCGCATGCCCTTGTTCGAAGCCGCGGCCAAGATCCGCGCCTGGGGCCCGAAGGACAAGGACGGGGACCTCGCACTGCCTGTGTGGGCCGGCGTGTTGCCCCTCCGTCAAACCCGGCTCCCGCCCTTGGCCGAACCCGGGTGCCCGGCAGAGACCCCGGCCTATGTGCAGCAGTGGGCGACCCACGCTTGACAGATTGGCTCAGGGCAAGTCGATGGTCAGCCTCGCGGCGTCCACCTGCGGCGCCCAGCCCCAGTCGGCCAGCAACGGCGCCTGCAGCCTTTGTCGCAAGGTGTCCACGTTGGCGTCTTGCCCGATCATGCTGGGGTCGATGCGGTTGGCCACCCAACCGGCCAGCGTGAGCCCGCGTGCCAGGATGGCCTCTTGCGTCAACAAGGCATGGTTCAGGCAACCCAGGCGCACGCCCACCACCAAGATCACCGGCAAGTGCAACAGAACGGCCAGGTCTGCGCTGGTGGATGAGCGTGCGTTGGATTCCAGCAGCGGCACGATGAAGCCGCCCGCACCTTCCACCACCACGGCCTGCGCTTGCTGCCTCAAGGCATGGAAGCACGCGGCGATGTGCTCGATGTCGATGTCCACGCCCTCGGCCCGCGCGGCAATGTGCGGCGACGACGGCTGGTTCAGCAAGTAGGGGTTGTCGTACAAGGCGGGCACCTGCACGCTTGACGCCGCCCGCAGCGCGAGCACATCCTCGTTGGCCCACCGGCCATCGATCAACTCGGTGCCAGCGGCCACGGGCTTCATGCCAATGACGCGCGCATACCGGCGCTGCAGGGCATGCAGCAAAGCGCAGCTGACGCGGGTCTTGCCCACGCCGGTGTCGGTGCCGGTCACGAAGAAGGCCGTCATGCCAGGCGCTCAGCCGTGGCCGCGGACGAGGCCGCCGCCGGTGTTTGGGCCAGCACCTGGTCCAGTGTGCGCAAGGTGCAGTCCACCAAATGACGCATGTCGGTCTCCGCCAGCACATAAGGCGGCATGAAATAAAGCGAATTGCCAATGGGCCGCAACAGCACCCCGGCGTCCAGGGCCAGCTGGTGAAAACGCGCGGCAAAGGTGGCATCGTTCGTGTCGATGTCCCACGCCCAGATCATGCCGATGTGGCGGTGCGCCGTCACACGGGGATGGCGCGTGATGGGCTCGGCCAGCGCGGACAAGCTGGCGGCCATCACGCGGTTGCGGGCTAGCACATCCTCGTTGGCAAAGGTGTCCAGCACCGCCAGGGCCGCACGACAGGCCAAAGGGTTGCCGGTGTACGAGTGCGAATGCAGAAAACCATGCGCCGTGAGGTCATCCCAGAAGGCAGCGTAAACCTCGTCCGTGGTCAGCACGGCCGACAAGGGCAGCACACCGCCGGTCAGTCCCTTGCTCAGACAGATGAAATCAGGGCGGATGGCGCGGCCTTCGGCATCGAGTGCCTGCTGGTGCGCGAACATCGTGCCGGTGCGGCCAAAGCCCACCGCGATCTCGTCGCAGATCAAATGGACCTGATGCTGATCGCACAAGGCGCGCGCCGCGCTCAAATAGGCGGGCGAGTACATGCCCATGCCGGCTGCCCCCTGCACCAGCGGCTCAAGGATCAAGGCGGCCACGGAAGCGTGGTGCTCAGCGAGGTAATCGGCCAAGGCCTTCATGCAGGCCGCCGTGTGTTCGTCGGCAGAGACACCCGCCGCTGCATGGCGCAGATCGGGTGAGGGCAAGGTGGCACTCAAACGCAGCAAGGGTGCGTAGGCTTCGCGGAACAGGGGGATGTCGGTCACCGACAAGGCGCCGGCGGTTTCGCCGTGGTAGCCCCCTTGCAAGCCGATGAAGCGGTGCTTTCCGGGCAGGCCACGGTTGCGCCAGCTGTGCGCGCTCATCTTCAAGGCGATCTCGGTGGCGCTGGCGCCGTCGCTGGCGTAGAAGGCATGGCCCAGACCAGTCAAGGCGCCCAGTCGCTCTGACAACTCAACCACTGGCGCGTGGGTCAAGCCTGCCAGCATGGTGTGGTCCAGCTGCTTGAGTTGATCGGTGATGGCATCCACGATGGGCGCAAAGCCATGGCCAAACAGGTTGACCCACCACGAGCTCACGGCATCCAGGATGCGGTGGCCCTGGTCGTCGATCAGCCAAGGGCCCTCACCCCGAACAATGGCCCGCGGTGGGTGCGCCTCATGGCCCTTCATCTGGGTGCACGGGTGCCACACGGCCCGGCGGCTGCGCTCGGCCAGGTCGCTGGCCATGGGCAAAGGCTTGGCCACCTCAGGCCTGTGGGCGGAAGACGCAGCGGTCACCCGCGGCCCGCGACACGCACACCATGCTCACCGTGACCTGGGCGATGCGTGCATTCACCTGCTCAAAGATGAACACGCACAGGTTTTCCAAGGTGGGCGCCCCCAGGCCGGGCACCTCGTCCAGAAGGTGGTGGTCCAGTTGGCTGCGCACTTCGGCCAGCGTGGCGCGCAGCAGGGACAAGTCCATCACCATGCCGGTGTCGGGCAACCGAGGGCCCTTCACGGCGACCTCGGCGGTGTAGGTGTGCCCGTGGATGCGGCGGCTGCCCGCGGCTTCTTCAGGCGACACATGGCGCTTGAGCGTGTGGGCCGCGTCGAAGGTGAAAGTCTGGCTCAGTTCAAACATGCAATTCATACCAATCAACGGATGCCCAGGGTCTTGTGGGTCTGCACGCTGAGCATCCAGCGCGGGTTGTCCAGGCACCATTGCACGGCCCATTCCATGGCCGAGCGCCGCGCCATGGGCTGCGCGCTGTCCATGGCCTGCACCCGGCGCTGCTCGAAGTCCAGGGCTTCCATGGCCTTCAGGTCCGCGGTGCTGAACCCGCTTTGGGGCACGACCACTTTAAGCTCATGCCCGCTTTTTTGCACCAAGGTCGATCCGGCCTTGGGGCTCACGCAGATCCAGTCCAGGCCGGCAGGCGCGGCGATCGTGCCATTGGTCTCGACCGCGATCATGAAACCTTGCGCGTGCAGGGCGTCGATCAATTCGGCATCGACTTGCAGCAAGGGCTCGCCCCCCGTCAGCACCACGAAACGGCGGTCATCGGCCGCCTCGGCGCCGACGGGCCAGAACGATGCAATGCGCTCGGCCAACTGCACGGCGGTGGCGAACTTGCCGCCGCCCAAGCCATCGGTGCCCACGAACTCGGTGTCGCAAAACTGGCAAATGGCCTGCTCACGGTCAGCCTCGCGGCCCGTCCACAGGTTGCAACCCGCAAAGCGGCAAAACACCGCTGGGCGTCCGGCGTGCGTGCCCTCGCCTTGCAGGGTGTAGAACATTTCCTTGATGCTGTAGCTCATGGTCTCAACGCAATCCTGTCCACCAGACGGTGAGGCTCGACGCCAGCACCAAGGCAGCGTACGTGGCCATGGCGCCGTCGCGCCCCAACACAATCAGTCCGGCAATCAGCACCAGGGCATTGACCCCGGCCACCCATTTCACCTGCCGCGCAAAGCCGGCCGGCTTGAGGGCGCGCCACCACACCAGGCGCGCCAAAGCGGGCAACAGCAGCGCCATGCCCAATGCTGGCAGGAAAAAATTCACCATGTGGATCAAAGCATCCAGAAAGCCCATTGAACGCCTTTGCAACATCAAAAAACCCTCGATTTTATAATCCCCTGATATGACCGTCCTCACCCTGGGTTTGAACCACACCACCGCCGCCGTCGATTTGCGGGGTCGGTTCGCGTTTGCCGTCGATCAGCTGGCCCCGGCGTTGAAGGTTTTGCACACCCGTTTGACGGGCGCCCCGCAGTTGGCCGCCCAGCCCGAAGTGGCCCTGCTGTCCACTTGCAACCGCACCGAGCTGTATTGCGCTTTGGGTGGCCATTGGGGTGGCCGCGCCAGCGCCTTGCAGCACACCGCCGTTGACTGGCTGGCCAACACCGGCGGCGTGGGCCACGACGAGCTGATGCGCCACACCTATGTGCTGGAAGGCGGCGCCGCGGCCCGCCATGCCTTCCGCGTGGCCAGCGGGCTCGATTCCATGGTGCTGGGCGAACCCCAGATCCTGGGCCAGATGAAGCAAGCGGTGCGCGAGGCCGATGCCGCCGGCACCCTGGGCACCACCCTGCACCAGTTGTTCCAGCGCTCCTTCGCCGTGGCCAAGGAGGTGCGCACATCCACCGAAATTGGCGCCCACTCCATCAGCATGGCCGCCGCCGCCGTGCGCTTGGCCAGCCAGCTGTTTGAAGACCTGGGCAAGACCAAGATCCTGTTTGTGGGCGCTGGCGAAATGATCGAACTCACCGCAACGCACTTCGCAGGGCGCGCGCCGCGCAGCATGGCCGTGGCCAACCGCACCCTGGAGCGCGGCGAAAAACTTGCCAACCACCTGGGCGCCCAGGCCCTGCGCCTGGCTGACTTGCCCGATCGCCTGCACGAGTTCGACATCGTCGTCTCCTGCACCGCCAGCTCCTTGCCCATCATCGGCCTGGGCGCCGTCGAACGCGCCCTCAAGGCCCGCAAACGCCGCCCCATCTTCATGGTGGACCTGGCCGTGCCCCGCGACATCGAACCCGAAGTGGCCCAACTGGACGACGTCTACCTGTACACCGTCGACGACCTGAGCGCCCTGGTGCAGACCGCCAGCGAGAAGCGCCTGGCCGCCGTCACCCAGGCCGAAGCCATCATCGAAACCGGCGTGCAAGGCTTTGTGCACTGGCTGGACCAACGCAGCACCGTGCCCCTGATCCAGGCGCTCAATTCACAAGCCGACGCCTGGCGCGCCACCGAGATTGCCCGCGCGCGCAAGCTGATCGCCAAAGGCGAGGACATCGAAGCCGTGCTCGACACACTTTCAAGAGGATTGACCCAAAAAATGCTGCATGGCGCCATGGCCGAACTGCACAGTGCCGACACCCAGCAACGGCCCCAGGTGGCCGCCTCGCTGGCGCGCCTGTTTTTGCGTGGCGATGTGAGCCCCCTCAAGAAAGACCCGCAGTCGTGAGCGGCGGCCTGGCCCCCTCGCTGGCATCCTCACTCGAACGCCTGGCCCTGCGCCTTCGTGAGCTGGATGCAGCCCTGTCCGACCCCGCGGTTGCCGCCGACAACAAGCGCTACCGCGAACTCTCGCGCGAGCACGCCGAAGTCAGCGGTGTGTGCAACATGGCCCAACGCCACGCCCAGCGCACCTCCGATCTGGAAGCCGCCCGCCAGATGCTGATCGAATCGGCCAACGACGCCGACATGCGCGCCATGGCCCAGGAAGAAATCACCCAGGCCGAAGCCGACATCGCCAGCGTCGAAGCCGAACTGCAAACCGCCCTGTTGCCCAAGGACCCCGACGACGCCCGCAACGCCTTCGTCGAAATCCGTGCCGGCACCGGCGGCGACGAATCCGCCCTGTTCGCCGGCGACCTGACGCGCATGTACACCCGCTTCGCCGAGCGCCAGGGCTGGCGCTGCGAGGTCATGTCGGCCAACGAATCCGACCTGGGCGGCTACAAGGAAATCGTGCTGCGCTTTGAAGGCGCCAACGTCTACGGTCAGCTCAAGTTCGAATCCGGCGGCCACCGCGTGCAGCGCGTGCCCGCTACCGAAACGCAAGGCCGCATCCACACCAGCGCGTGCACCGTGGCCGTGCTGCCCGAGCCCGACGAAGCCGAAGAGATCACCATCAACCCGGCCGACCTGCGCATCGACACCTACCGGGCCAGCGGCGCTGGCGGCCAGCACATCAACAAGACGGACTCGGCCGTGCGCGTGACGCACATCCCCACCGGCATCGTCGCCGAATGCCAGGACGACCGCAGCCAGCACCGCAACAAGGCCAAGGCGCTGGCCGTGCTCAGCGCCCGCATCAACGACCGCGAACGCAGCGAGCGACAGGCCAAAGAAGCGGCCACCCGCAAGGGTCTGGTAGGCACCGGTGACCGGTCTGACCGCATTCGCACCTACAACTTCCCGCAGGGCCGCTTCACCGACCACCGCATCAACCTGACGCTCTACAAGCTCCTGGCCATCATGGAGGGCGATCTGGACGACGTCATCAAAGCCCTGGTCACCGCCCAGGCCGCCGAGCAACTGGCCGAGCTGGAAGCCGCCACCGGTGTCTGAACCCCTGCCCCCCCTCACCGTGGCCGAGGCCATGCAGCAAGCCCGCGACCTCGGCGTGGACCGCTTGGACGCCCAGATCCTGCTGAGCACCGCCCTGCAGCGCCCCCGCAGCTGGCTCCTGGCCCATGAGCTGGACGCCTTGCCCCATGAGCAAGCCAGCCGGTTCGCGGCCTGGCTGCAGCGCCGCGCCCAGGGTGAACCCCTGGCTTACCTGGTGGGCGACAAGGAGTTTTACGGCCTGACCTTGCGCGTCAGCCCCGACGTGCTCATCCCCCGGCCCGACACCGAAACCCTGGTCGACTGGGCCCTGGAACTCATCCCCGCCCAGCCCGGCTTCAGCGTGCTGGACCTGGGCACCGGCAGTGGCGCCATCGCGCTGGCTTTGCAGCACCAGCGCCCCCAAGCCCGAATCACCGCCGTGGACGCCAGCCAAGCCGCCCTGGCGGTTGCGCAAACCAATGCCTCGCGGCTGGGCCTGCCCGTGAACTTCCTGCATGGTTCGTGGTTCGAGCCTGTGGCCGAAGCGCGATTCGGCCTCATCGTCAGCAACCCACCCTACATCGCCGAAAACGACAAGCACCTTGATGCACTTGGTTTTGAGCCAAAGCAAGCACTCACATCAGGTTTGGATGGGCTGGATGATCTGCGCCTGATCATCGCCCAAGCCCCCCTTCATCTTCAGCCGGGCGGCTGGCTTGTGCTGGAACACGGCCACGACCAGGCTGCTGGCGTGGCAGGCCTGCTAGAGGCCCATGGCTTCGGGCAAATCAGCACCCGTTTTGACCTTGGCGGCAACCCTAGGTGCACAGGCGGGAAGGCTTAGCAAAATCACGTCACCTTGTAAATTGGTGGTACGAACGCTAACAACTCTATTCCACAAACCGACCCGAGCGGCGTAGCATCAAATCGTTCTTCAGGAGCTTTGTGATGTTCCGACAAGCCGCCGCCCCGCACCCACTTCGCCGTTACCTTTTCGCCGCCTGCACCCTGGCAGCCTCGGTTGCGCACGCGCAAATGGTGCCCCAGCCGCAGCACTTGCTGCGCTCGGCCACGGCGGCTGACCAAGGCAAGGGCCTGAGCCTGAACGGACAGCAATTCTGGCCCCACTGGGAAGGCCGCATTGGCGTCGTTGTGGACCGCGCCTACGACCCCCTCAAAGACTCATTCGTGCTCGCGCAGCCCGTGCCTGCCAGCGGCCTGAGCATGCGCAGCGCCCATGTGCTGTCTGACTATTACTTTTCGGGTGGCTTTCGCGCCACGGTCGGCTTGGTGCGTGGCGCGGTCACCCAGTCCTCCTGGTCCGATGGCACCGACGACACCATTGGCAGCGGCCTGAACCTCAGCCTCCAGCGCATCGACAACCTGAACCTGGGCGATGCCCGGGGCCAATCTTTCGAGGGCGAAAACCGCACCCTGCCCTACGTGGGTGCCGGCTACGCCGCCAGCCTGGGCTCGCCCGGCAGCGAGAGCATGTGGCGTTTCAATGCCGATCTGGGCCTGATTTCGGTCAACTCGAACAATATTGGCCGCATTTCGCGCGCGCTTCAAGGCGAAGCCGGGCTGGATGAAATCGTGCGTGATCTGCGCCTGCGCCCTGTGATCAAGGTCTCTGTGCGCTACGCCTTCTGAATGGGCCCAGGCCTGATATAAACAGGCCCTTGTTCCCAAATTCAGCCGAGCGCAAATTCCCATGAGTGACGTTCAACAACGCATTGACTCCCTGGTCAAAGGCCACCGTGTGGTGCTGTTCATGAAGGGCACCGCCCAATTCCCGCAGTGCGGTTTTTCCGGCCGCGCCATCCAGATCCTCAAAGCCTGCGGTGTCACCGACCTGCAAACCGTCAACGTCCTGGAAGACGATGGCATCCGCCAAGGCATCAAGGATTACGCCAACTGGCCCACCATCCCGCAGCTGTACGTGGGTGGCGAGTTCATTGGTGGCTCGGACATCATGATGGAGATGTACCAAGCCGGTGAGCTGCAACAGGTCTTGACCGCAGGTCAGTGAATCCTCCCAGCGCAGTCCGCCGGCTGATCATTGGCATCACCGGCGCCAGCGGTGCCGTCTACGGCGTGCGCCTGCTTGAGCGTGCGCGGGCGCTGGGGGTTCAAACCCACCTGATTGCCACGCCCGCAGGCATCCTGAACGTGCACCACGAATTGGGCCTGGACCGGTCCGCCCTTGAGTCGCTGGCCACCCAGGCCCACGCTCCTGGCGACATCGGCGCCTGCATTGCCAGCGGCAGCTTCAGCACCGACGCCATGATCGTGGCGCCCTGTTCCATGAAAACGCTGGCCGCGGTGGCCCACGGACTGGGCGACAACCTGCTGACCCGAGCCGCCGACGTCACCTTGAAAGAGCGTCGGCGCCTGATCCTGATGGTGCGCGAAACGCCCTTCAACCTGGCTCACTTGCGCAACATGACCTGTGTGACCGAGATGGGCGGCATCATCTTTCCGCCCTTGCCAGCGTTCTACCACCGCCCACAAAGCATTGACGAGTTGGTCAATGACACCGTTGAGCGCGTCTTGAGCAGCGCCGGCATCGCCAGTGCGCAACCCCAAGAATGGCAAGGCCTATAGAGCAACAACGCCAGTATTGACGCACCTCTGTTTTTCCGCATGATGGGACCCCATCACACCCGGAGGAAGCCTCAATGACCCATGACCCCTCACGCCGGCAACTGCTGGCCGCCACCGCCGCCGCGCTGGCCAGCACACCGCTGTGGTCCCATGCCGCGGACAACAAAAGCGACAAAACAGCAGCGCCCCGCTTCACCTTGCCGGCCCTGCCTTGGGATGCCGCCGCGCTGGGCCCGGTGATCTCGGCCAGCACCATCGCCCAACACCATGGCAAGCACCACGCCGCTTACGTGGACAACCTGAACAGGTTGCTGAGCAACTCCACCCTGGTGGACGCCGACAGCCTGGTGGAAATCATCCAGCGCAGCGCGCGCAATGAAGGTCGGCGCACCATCTTCAACAATGCCGCGCAAGTCTGGAACCACACGTTTTATTGGCAAAGCCTGCGCCCCAAAGGTGGCGGCACACCGCCTGCCGAACTGGCCAAGCGCATCGATGCCGATTTTGGCTCGCTGACCGCCCTGCGCGAAGCCACCCTGACCGCCTCCACCGAGCAGTTCGGCGCGGGCTGGGTCTGGCTGGTGCTGGACAAGAGCCAGAAAAAGCTGGCCGTCGTCAAGACCGGCAACGCCGACACGCCTCTGACGCAAGAAAACCTGGTGCCTCTGGCCACCATCGACGTCTGGGAACACGCCTACTACCTGGACTACCAGTCACGCCGCAAGAATTACGCCGCGGCCGTGTTCGACAAACTGCTGAATTGGGATTTTGTGGCGGCCAATCTGGCAAAGGCTTGATGAGCCGCCTCGCCTTACGCGTCAGGGGCGCAGGGCCACCATCTGTGGCTTGGCTTGCTCAGGCAGCTTCCACTGGCGCACGGCCGCGAACACGGCGTTGGGGTATTCTGGCCGGCCGCGGCTGCCGTTGTAGCGGCCCAGTGCCAGGTACAGGTCACCACGCTCACGGTCCAGGTAATGGCGCAGGATGATGCAACCAAAACGCAGGTTGGTTTGCATGTGGAACAGGCTGGCCGGATCGCCCGTGCCGATCAGGCGCGACCAGAAGGGCATGACCTGCATGTACCCACGCGCGCCCACCGACGAGATCGCGTATTTGCGGAAACCACTCTCGACCTGGATCAGGCCCAGCACCAAGGAGGGGTCCAGCCCGGCGCGCTTGGCTTCGTACCAAACCGTCTGCAGGAATTCGCGGCGCACCTGCTCTTCGGGCTTGCGCTTCTTCAGGCGCAGACTCGCTGCATCAGCCCAGCGGTCGAACTCGTATTTTTGCGTTTGATCGGCGAACACCAGCATGGGTGGCGCCGATTGGGCCGCGGCAGCCGACAGGGCTGTGCGCACGGCATCGGCCAATGGCTCTTCGGCTTGGGCACCCGCCCAGGCGGCCTGGGACAACAAGCAAGAGGCCACCCCCACCCAACACCACCGCACCAACACCGAACGACCGCCTGCCTTCATCCCATCACACCTTCACGCGCGCCTTGACCCAGGCCGCCACATCCGCCACGGCCACCTTGGTGGCCTCCTTGTCCTGACGCCCCTGGTACTCGGCAATGCCGTCCTTGAGGCCCTTGTCGCCCAGCACCACGCGGTGCGGCACACCGATCAGCTCCCAGTCCGCGAACATCGCGCCAGGGCGCTCGCCACGGTCGTCCAGGATCACGTCGATGCCCGAGGCTGCCAGGTCATCGTGCAACCGGTCAGCAGCCGCCTTGACATCGACCGAACGGTCATAGCCGATGGGACAGATCACCACGGTGAACGGGGCGATCGAATCGGGCCAGATGATGCCGCGCTCATCGTGCTTTTGCTCGATGGCCGCGCCCAGGATGCGGGTCACGCCAATGCCGTAGCAGCCCATCTCAAAGTGCTTGGGGCGGCCATCTTCGTCCAGGAAGGTGGCGTTCATCGCCTTGGAGTATTTGGTGCCCAGGTAGAACACATGGCCCACTTCGATGCCGCGCTGGATGGCCAGCACGCCCTGGCCGTCCGGGCTCGGGTCGCCTTCGACCACGTTGCGCAGGTCGGTCACCAAGTCGGGCTCCGGCAGGTCACGGCCCCAGTTCACGCCCTTCAGGTGGAAGCCTTCGTCGTTGGCGCCACACACGAAATCGGCCATGTTGGCCACCGTTCGGTCGGCCACCACCTTGACCGGCTTGAGCAACTGCACCGGGCCCAGGTAACCGGGCTTGCAGCCAAAGTGCTCCACGATTTCTTTTTCCGTGGCGAAGCGGAAGCCAGCCTTCAAACCTTGGCCGTCCGCCAGCTCGATCTTGCCAGCCTTGACTTCGTTCAACTCGTGGTCGCCACGCACCAGCAGCAGCCAGACGGTGGATTTGATGATCTCGCCCGCCTCGTTGGTCTCGTCAGTGGCCAGCACCAGCGACTTGACGGTCTGCTCCAGCGGCAAGCCCAAAAACGCTGCCACATCGGCACAAGTGCTTTTGCCTGGCGTGGCCACTTTTTCAAGGGCTGCGGACGCGGCACCGCGAGCAGCGATCAGTGCCACGCCTTCGGCCAGCTCGATGTTGGCCGCGTAATCGCTGCTTGGGCAGTAGACGATGGCGTCCTCGCCGGTTTCGGCAATGACCTGGAACTCGTGCGAACGGTCGCCACCGATGGCGCCAGTGTCGGCGGCCACGGCTCGGTATTGAAGACCCAAGCGGTCGAAGATGCGGCTGTAGGCGGCAAACATGGTGTCGTAGCTTTTACCAGCGGAGGCGACATCCCGATCGAAGGAATAAGCATCCTTCATCGTGAATTCGCGGCCGCGCATCACGCCAAAACGCGGGCGGCGCTCATCGCGGAACTTGGTTTGCACATGGTAGAAGTTCTTGGGCAGTTGGCGGTAACTGCGCAGCTCTTGCCGGGCGATGTCCGTGACAACTTCCTCGGAAGTGGGCTGGATGATGAAGTCGCGGCCATGGCGGTCCTTCACGCGCAGCAGTTCAGGGCCCATCTTGTCGAAGCGGCCAGTCTCTTGCCACAGCTCGGCCGGTTGCACCACGGGCATCAACAGTTCAACCGCACCAGCGCGGGTCATCTCTTCACGGATGATGCCCTCCACCTTGCGTATGGTGCGCAAGCCCAGGGGCATGTAGTTGTAAAGACCGGCGCCCAGCTTCTTGATGAACCCGGCACGCATCATCAGCTTGTGGCTGACGATCTCTGCATCGGTCGGGGCTTCTTTGAGTGTGGAGATGAAGAACTGGGAAGCTTGCATGGGTATGAAAAATGCACCGTTGTCTAGGGACTCGCGCTTGCGTTTCAACCGAGCGGTGCAATAATGAAATCAGTTGAAAAATTCGGAGTTGATTATGCTCGACCGTGAAGGCTTTCGCCCCAACGTCGGCATCATCCTGCTCAATCATCGGAACCAGGTTTTTTGGGGCAAACGCATTCGCACCCATTCCTGGCAGTTTCCGCAAGGCGGCATCAAGCATGGCGAGTCGCCTGAGCAGGCGATGTTCCGCGAGCTCCACGAAGAAGTGGGCTTGCTGCCCGACCACGTGCGCATCGTTGCGCGCACCCGCGATTGGCTGCGCTATGAGGTGCCCAATCACTTCATCCGCAAGGATGCACGAGGCCACTACAAAGGCCAAAAGCAGATCTGGTTCTTGTTGCAGCTCATGGGCCGTGACACGGACATGAACTTGCGCGCCTCAAACCATCCCGAGTTTGACGCTTGGCGTTGGCATGACTATTGGATTCCGCTTGAAACCGTGATCGAGTTCAAGCGCGACGTCTACCAATTGGCCTTGTCCGAATTGGCCCGTTTCCTGCCCAAATCACAGGGCCAACAACCCAACCGCTACTTGCGGGCGAACATGCGCGGTGCACACCGGCTTGATGAGCTTCATGCGGACGTGGATGGATCAGAAAACTCCGGCTCCTTGGGCGGGCCGGATGACACGATCATCGTCAACGGCACACACCGCTGACTTCTGCGCCAAATCGGTGCTTGGACCATCATGCTGGCCCAAGCACCGGCTGATCAACCGACTCAGTCGATTTCAGTCTTGCTGGCGCACTCGGCGTCAGATGGATTCACATCGCAACGTGCGCGCTTGATGATGTTCAGGCCGCGCTTGTTGTAGATGCCTTCTTTGGCGATCTCGATGCGGGCTTCGCGGAACATCTGCACGTACTTGGGAATGTTTTCTGGAGGCAGGTCCACCCACATCGAAGCAGGGATGCCCTTCTCGGCCACCTCGATGAAGTGCAAGGCGCGGTCAAACTGCGACAGCCAGTAAAGGCGTGACTTCTCGCCAAAGCCTTCAGGGAACTTGCTCTTGTTCAGCACGATCTGCACCGTGGGAATCAGGACCGGCAAGCGACCGATGCCACCGGTGGTGCCAATGCCCTTGTAAAGCTCGAAGGGCTTGTAGGCCACCGCGGGCAAGGTCACCATGTCAACCGACCCGTTGTTGAACTTGGGACCAATGTTGGTCACGTCGGCGGACACAGGCTGTGCGCCGATGCGGCCAATCATCACGCCCTGGGCCTTGTCGTAGTCAAAGGCCGCGATCTTTTTGCCGGACAGGGCTTCGACCGAATTGATCTTGCGGTCACGCACGATGGGGTAAGCCGCGCCCAGGGGGAACAGGCCGCCGACTTCGTAGTTGCCTTCCACCATCAGCTTGGCCGCCTGAGGCGTGCTGAACACCTGGATGACCTTGCGCACGACGTCGTAGCTGGCCTTGATGTCGATCTTGCCGTTGCGCACGATGGTGGTGGCGCCAATGCTGTCCAGCGAGCCGGAGATGGCGTTGAAAGGCCGCGTCCGCAACGTTGTCGCGATCACTGCATCACATTGGCCGGAACGGAAATCTTCAATCGCGACGCGTTCATCGACGTAGCCCTTGATGTCCATCTCGACGCCGTTTTTCTGCATCGCCAGGACGTAGTCCATGGCCGATGAGGTGACGTCGCCAGACTTGCCAGCCACGTCCCAAACGCAGACCAATGACTTGGCCATGACGGGGCTGGCCACACAGGTTGCCACTGCCATTGCCGCAGCGGCCTTTGTCCATGATTTCATTTTCATCTGAGTCCTTTGATTTCCTGACATTGATGTCTCCACGCTTTGTGGATATCCGCACCACCAAATGGTTCCACATTGTTCATCAATAACAACGAGGACCCTGATTCAACGCGGAATTGACACCCATGACAGACAGGGGGAACCCGTAGCCCCCACTTAAAGGGGATCGGTCAGACCAGGACCAGGTTGTCGCGGTGGATCATTTCGGGCTCGCTGGTGAAACCCAGCAAGGCTTCGAACTCGGTGGAAGGCTTGCGCGCAATGCGTCGGGCCTCGCTGCTGGCATAGTTGGCCAGGCCACGTGCCACGTCTTGACCTTGGGCATTGCGGACAGCGATGACATCGCCGCGGTGGAACTCGCCCACCACTTCGGTCATGCCGATGGGCAACAGGCTCTTGCCTTCGTCGCGCAACTTGGTCACCGCGCCATCGTCGATGATGACCGCGCCTCGCAGTTGCAGGTGGTCGGCCATCCACTGCTTGCGGGCAGCGACCTTGGCCGTGGTGGCCACGAACAAGGTGCCAATGGACTCGCCCTGCGACAGGCGCACCAGCACATCGGTCTCGCGGCCCCAGGCCACCACCGTGTTGGCGCCACTGCCCGCCGCGCGCTTGGCCGCCAGCACCTTGGTGATCATGCCGCCACGGCCAATGCTGGACCCTGCCCCGCCCGCCATCTGCTCCAGCGCCGGATCACCCGCGGTGGCCACATCGATGAAGCGGGCGTTGGCATCCTTGCGCGGGTCGGCGCTGTACAGGCCTTTTTGATCGGTCAGGATGACCAGGGCATCGGCCTCGACCAGGTTGGCGACCAGCGCTCCCAGGGTGTCGTTGTCGCCGAACTTGATCTCGTCAGTGACGACCGTGTCGTTCTCATTGATGACCGGCACCACGCGGTGCGACAACAGCGTCAGCAAGGTGGAACGGGCATTGAGATAACGCTCGCGGTCGGCCAGGTCAGCGTGCGTGAGCAGCACCTGCGCGCTGCCCAGGCCATGCTCGCTGAGCTTGGTCTCGTACATCTGTGCCAAGCCCATCTGGCCCACGGCCGCTGCGGCTTGCAATTCGTGCAGCTCTTTGGGGCGCGTGGCCCAGCCCAGGCGCTTCATGCCCTCGGCGATCGCGCCGCTGGACACCATGATGACCTCGCGCCCATCCTGCGCCAGGGCGGCCAGTTGGCGGCACCAGGTGCCGATGGCTTCGGCGTCAATGCCGCGGCCTTCGTTGGTCACCAGGCTGGAGCCCACCTTGACCACGATGCGGCGGGCGTTTTTCAGGACGTCATTCATGGTTCAAGGCGCGGTGTGAGAGGAGGAGGGATCAGCGGAAGCGAGGATCGTCGACGTCGGGCACATAGGCCTCGGGAGCCTCGGCGGTTTTCTTGGCGCTGGCTTTTTTGGCGGCTGCTTTCTTGGCAACGACCTTCTTGGCAGCAACCTTTTTCGCGGCCACCTTGTTGGCAGGCGCCTTCTTCGCGGCGGTTGCTTTTTTGGCGGCTGCTTTCTTGGCGGACACCTTCTTGGCGGGCACCAGCGATTCAAGGTCAGGCAAGTCCATCACCGTGAGGGCGGTTGGCAGGCTCAGCGGGGCATCCTCTTCGGTGAAGTCGAAGCGGATGTCGCGGTCTTCATGGTGCTCTTGCAGGCTGGCCACGAATTCATAGATCTTCAGGGCCAGGTGTTCGCACCCTTCGTGGCTCAAGGCCGAGATCTCGAAGACCGGGCCCTTCCACTTGTAGCGCTTGATGAAATCGGCCACGCGTTGGGCGCGCTCTTCAGGCGGGACCACGTCCAGCTTGTTGAGCACCATCCAGCGCGGCTTGTCGGCCAGCGCCTTGTCGTATTTTTTCAACTCGTTGACGATGGCCTTGGCCTGCTTGACCGGATCCACCTCGTCATCGAAGGGGGCCATGTCCACCACGTGCAGCAGCACGCGGGTGCGCTGCAGGTGGCGCAGGAACAAGTGCCCTAAGCCAGCCCCTTCGGAGGCCCCTTCGATCAGGCCCGGGATGTCGGCCATGACGAAGCTTTTCTCGGGGCCCACGCGCACGACGCCCAGGTTGGGGTGCAACGTGGTGAAGGGGTAGTCGGCGATCTTGGGGCGGGCGTTGGACACAGCCGTGATCAGCGTGGATTTGCCGGCGTTGGGCATGCCCAGCAAGCCGACATCGGCCAGCACGCGCAACTCCAGCTTGATCTTCAGGCTCTCGCCAGGCCAGCCGGGCGTTTTCTTTTTGGGTGCGCGGTTGGTGGCGGTCTTGAAGCGCAGGTTGCCAAAGCCGCCATCTCCGCCCTTGCACAGCAGGTAGATCTCGCCATGCTCGATCATCTCCTTGATGACCTCGCCGGTTTCGAAGTTGCGGATGATGGTGCCCACTGGCATGCGCAGGGTGATGTCCGGGCCGGCGGCACCGAAGCAGTCCGCGCCACGGCCTTGCTCACCATTGCGGGCAAAGTGCTTGCGGGCGTAGCGGTAGTCGATCAGCGTGTTGATGTTGCGGTCGGCTTGCACGTAGATGTGCCCGCCGCGCCCGCCATCGCCGCCATCGGGGCCGCCAAAGGGGATGAACTTCTCACGGCGGAAACTCGCGGCACCGCTGCCGCCATCGCCTGCGGCCACTTCAATCGTGGCTTCATCGACAAATCTCATGGGGCGTGTGTCCTTGTGTTGCCGTCGCGACCGGATCAAACCCGGTGATTATCGACATGGTTGCCGGCCGCCTTGGCCGCCGGCGAAAAACGCAAAAGCCCCGGCGAGCCGGGGCCTTGTTTTGAAAGCCCGCCAGCAGCCAGACCCGAAGGCCAAGCCGCCGATGAGGCGATCAGACTGGCGTGATGACCACTGTCTTGCGGTTCAAAGAACCCTTGACAGTGAAAGACACGGTGCCATCGACCAGCGCGAACAGGGTGTGATCGCGGCCCATGCCAACATTGGTACCAGCGTGGAAGCGGGTGCCGCGTTGGCGGACGATGATGGAACCAGCCGAAACGAGTTGGCTACCGAAAGCCTTCACGCCGAGCATTTTTGGTTGGGAGTCGCGGCCGTTCCGCGTGGAACCGCCGCCCTTTTTCTGTGCCATGGATCTGCTCCTTGGTGGGTTAAGCGTTCACAGAGCTGATTTGCAGCTCGGTGTAGTTCTGACGATGGCCTTGGCGCTTTTGATAGTGCTTACGACGACGCATCTTGAAGATGCGCACTTTGTCGTGACGGCCTTGCGAGAGAACAGTTGCTTTGACGGTTGCGCCAGCCACCAAGGGCGTGCCGATCTTCATTTCAGCGCCGATTCCGACTGCCAAAACTTGGTCGATCACGATCTCTTGGCCAACGTCCGCAGTAATCTGTTCTACTTTGATCTTTTCGCCAGCAGCAACTTTGTATTGCTTGCCGCCGGTTTTTATGACCGCGTACATAGGGAGACCTTTCAAATATCTGATGCCCGCCTCTCAAAAACAAAAACACGGCGATCAGATCGGAAAAAATCCCGGGTCTTCTACACGTGCCGCATTGCTGCAAATCTTGAAAAGAGGGCGACGAATCTCCGCACACTCAAAGTGCGAAGCTCTCGATACTACCACGGGGCCGGCCGTGTTTGCAAGCATCAACCCCGGCCGCCCTGCTTTCCAGGGAGTCGGCGGTGTGGATGATCGGACTGCTTCCCTCGCCCATCCCCTGGCTGAATGGGTCCAGGCCCTCACCGGGCGCCGAGCCATCTTTGGGGGCGCCCCAGCCGAAAAAGGCGGTCACCTCATCGCGTTTGGCCAGGGCGTCGGTGAAGCCAAGGTGGATCAACTCGCGGGTGAATGAGGACTCGAACAGCAGGTAGCTGGCCAGCGCAGAGCCCCGGGCGGTCTTGCCCCGACCGTAGACGCCGACGGCGCGCAGCATGCCGCGCACGGCGGGCGGCAACGCCCAGAGGTGGCGGGCGGCGATGTCGTCGATGCGCTGGCTGGGGGCGATCACCAGGACATCGACCGGGCGCAGCGACGAGCGCTCACGCGCCTCAGGCGACAAGAGACTCAAGGTGCTGTTGACGCGTTTCATGCGCTCGATGTCCACCGCCAGGGCGTCCAGGAAAATGCTGGACATGGCGTGACCAGCGATCTGCGCCAGGTTGGGATACTCAAGGATGGCATCGCGCGGCGCGGGCGGCTCGTGCAGGCGCCCAGCCCCAATCACCAGGATGCGGTCGGCACCAAGGTGGATGGCCGGCGACATGGGTGCGGCCTGGCGCATGGAGCCATCGCCAAAATAATGAGGCCGGCCATTGACCGACAACTGCACGGCCGGGAACACGAATGGGATGGCGCTGGACGCCATCAGGTGCTCAATGGACAGGCTATCGCGCACGCTGATGCGTTGCGAGCGGTCCCAGGAGGCCACGGGTTCGGCGCAATCGTAGAAGGTGACGTGCTCGCCGGTGGTGTAGCTGGACGCGGAGATCGCCACCGCGTGCAGATGCCCTTCCTCCATGAGCTTGGGCAACCGGTCGATCTTGAACAGATCTGGCAGCAGTTCGCGCAGAGGTTCGTTGTCCAGCAGAGAGCGCGGGCGCGCCCGGCGCCAGCGGGCCAGGGCCCAACCCAGCGAAAACAGCGTCAACCATTGGGCGCCACTGCGGATGATGCCCAATGAGTCGGAGTGGTAGACCTGCTCGGATTTGAAATCGCGCCAGACCTCGACCATGGCGCGCACCGCCAGTTCGAAGTGGTCGGCACGGCAGGCCAGGGCCATGCCATTGAGCGCGCCGGCCGAGGTGCCAGAGATGATCTGAAAGGGATTGCCGCGCTGCTTTTCGCCACTGTCGCGGCGGATCAGCATCATGGCTTGAAGCACCCCGACCTGGTAGGCGGCGCGGGCGCCACCGCCAGTGAGGACCAAAGCTGTTTTTCCGGGCAGGCTCATATGGCACTTATCGGCACGAAACCGTCAGATCTGAGTCGGAAAATACCCTCATCAGCTGCGCAAGCGCATGAGGGTGGATTTGCCGAACAGGCTTTCGACCAGGTCAACGACCAGTTCGGCCGTTCGGTTTTGCAAGTCTCGGGCCGGGTTCAGCTCCATCACATCCAGGGATGAGAGGCGGCCGGTGTCGGCGATCATTTCCATGCAAAGCTGGGCCTCGCGGTAGGTGGGACCACCGCGCACGGCCGTGCCCACGCCGGGAGCGATGTCCGGGTCGAGGAAGTCAACATCGAAACTGACGTGCAGGTGTGTGCGCTCGTCGACACCCATCAGGGCCTGCTGCATGACGGCGCGCATGCCATGCTCATCCAGGTGGCGCATGTCGAAGACTTCCAGGCCCTGGGCATGCACGAACTGGCGCTCTTGATCGTCAACGCTGCGCACGCCGATGAGGCGGAGTTCGTCGCGCGCCAGGGCTGGCTGCGGCAAACCGGCTGCGGACAGGTGCACCAAATCATCTGGCCCCAAGCCGAACAACACGGCCACGGGCATGCCATGAAGGTTGCCACTGGGTGTGATGTCACTGGTATTGAAGTCCGCATGGGCGTCCAGCCAGATGACCCGAAGGTGTTGCCCGGTGGCGCGGCAATGCGCGGCCACGGCGCCGATCGAACCCATGGCCAGGCAGTGGTCCCCACCCAGCAGCATGGGCATTTCGCTTGCGGCCAAGGCGGCGGACACGGCGTTGAAAACCTGCTGGTTCCAGGCCAGCACCTCTTTCAGGTGGCGGTGGCCATTGACCGGTGGCTGCCAGGGATTGGTCGGCCCTGTCAGGTTGCCCGCATCGTTGACGGTCAAACCCAGGCGGGTCAGGGCTTCGGGCAAGCCGGCCACGCGAAGGGCTTCCGGCCCCAGGCCGGCACCACGCATGCTGGCGCCCACGTCGGTGGGGGCGCCTATCAATCTGAGGGTGCTGTGGTTCATGCGGGCCCCTTATGCTGATGGTGTGGGCGGCGACGTCACCAGCCGCAGGCGGAATCCTCGTCTGGCCGGCCCAGGCCATAGACCTGCTGCAGTGTTTCCCAGGCCTCTTCGGCGGTTTCAACATAGCGGAACAGGTGCACATCGCCCGGGCTGATCATGCCGGTGTCCACCAGGTGATCGATGTTGATGAGCTTGGTCCAGAACTCGCGCCCGAACAGCAGCACGGGGCGCTTGCGGCATTTGCCGGTCTGCATCAGGGTGAGCGCTTCGAACAGCTCGTCCAGGGTGCCAAAGCCGCCAGGGAAGCACACCAGGGCCACCGAACGCATCAGGAAGTGCATTTTGCGCAGGGCAAAGTAATGGAACTGGAAGCAAAGGCGGGGCGTGATGTAGGGGTTGGGCTCTTGCTCGTGGGGCAGCACGATGTTCAGGCCGATGCTTTTGCCACCCACCTCGAAGGCGCCGCGGTTGCCCGCTTCCATGATGCCGGGGCCGCCACCGGTGACCACGTAGATCGGTGTCTGCAATTGGGCCGAATGTGTCGTGACCAGGGTGGCGAACTTGCGCGCCTCTTCGTAGTAGTGGGACATGTCCACGTGACGGCGGGCCTGCCGCACGGCCACTTCGCGCTCGGAGCCGTCGGGCAGGGCCTCAGCATCGGCCAGGCGTGAACGGGCTTCGTCGGCCGGCAGGATGCGGGCACTGCCAAACATCACGATGGTGGATTTGATGCCCTCCTCGCGCTGAACCATCTCGGGTTTGAGCAGTTCGAGCTGCATGCGCACGGGGCGCAGGTCAGGGTTGAGCAGGAATTCCGGATCTGCAAAAGCCAGGTCGTAGCTGCTGTCAGCCCCGGCGTAGAGCGAGGGCTTGGCGGCGTTGCGCGCATCCTGAACCGCTGTGGGGAAATTGCGTTCAAGCAGTTCTTTGGGGTTGTTCATGTTGTTCAGTGCCTTGGGGTCCACACACTGGGCACGCCGGCTCGCGGCGCGCCCTCAATTCAGTCCATCGCCAATTGCGGCCATCGAGCATCAGCAAGCGGCCCGCCAGCGAGGAGTGCGCCTCATGCTCGTGCAAGCCGGCCAGCAATTTGAGCGCTTCGCCCGCCTGCATCACGCCCAGCATGCCCACCACGGGCGCGAAAATTCCGAGGGTGGCGCAGCGCGTTTCGGGCGGCGCTTGGTCGGGCGGAAAAAGGCAGGCGTAGCAGGGCGAGCCCGGTGCGCGGGGATCGAAGACGCTGATCTGGCCGTCAAAGCGCACCGCAGCGGCCGAGACAAGCGGCACCCCAGCAGCAACACAAGCCCGGTTGATCAACTGGCGGATGGCGAAGTGGTCGGTGCAATCCAGCACGACATCCGCCCGGGGAACCCATTGCGCCAGCAGCGCGGCATCGGCGGCCTGGGGCACGGCGTGAACATGCACTTGCGGGTTGAGTTGCACCAGCCCCTGGGTGGCCGACGCCACCTTGGTCTGGCCCACACGCTCGGTGGTGTGCACGATCTGGCGCTGCAGATTGGTCAGGTCAACGGTGTCCGGGTCGATCACCGTGATCCGCCCCACGCCAGCGCTGGCCAAGTACATCAGCGCTGGCGCCCCCAGACCGCCCGCCCCGATGACCAGGGCGTGGGCGTTCAAGAGATGCGTCTGTGCCTCTTCCGACCACTCATCCAGCAAGAGATGGCGGCTGTAGCGCAGGCGTTGGTCGTCGTTCACTGCGCCTTGGTGTCCTCGGGCTTGCGCTCGGTCATGGTTTTGGAGACGACCACCGGCTTGCCCTTGAGCTGGCTGAGGGCCTGCTGCAATTGGAAGTCTTCGGCACTGCCGAACTCGGGCAGGGGCTTGGGGGGATCGTTCTTCTTGGCGGAAGCCTCTTCCAGCTTCTTCATGGCTTCTTCACGCGCTTTTTCGCGGGCTGCGTCTTTGGACTCGGCACCCTGCCCGCTGGCAATGTGCTTTTCCAGGTCGGCTTCACGCATGCGCAGGGCGCTGAACAGATTGCCTTCGGCGGTTTCGTCCAGCATGACGTCAGGGACGATGCCCTTGGCCTGGATGGAGCGACCGCTCGGGGTGTAGTAGCGCGCCGTGGTGATCTTGAGCGCTGTGTCGGCCGTCAGCTGGCGCACGGTCTGGACCGAGCCCTTGCCGAAGGTCTGTGCGCCCATGATGGTGGCGCGCTTGTGGTCTTGCAGGGCGCCCGACACGATCTCGCTGGCCGAGGCCGAGCCTTCGTTGACCAGCACCACCAGTG
Organism: Aquabacterium sp. CECT 9606; assembly: GCF_918741295.1. Classification (GTDB taxonomy): domain Bacteria; phylum Pseudomonadota; class Gammaproteobacteria; order Burkholderiales; family Burkholderiaceae_C; genus Aquabacterium. Next base: position 622,815 of record NZ_CAKKNB010000001.1, on the reverse strand, counting down.
GCACGTTTTTGATGGCGGCAGGCAGTTTGGCCAAGGGATCGGCACCCAGGCGGCGGGTGTAGTCCTCGGGGCGGGCCTTGAAGATGGCCTTGGACTCGGGGATCTGGCCGTTGGTGGACACCACCGTCACGTCCTTGGGCAAGAAAGCGGCCGACACCGCGATGGCGCCTTCCAGCAAGCCGCCCGGGTCGTTGCGCAGGTCGAGCACCAGGCCCTTCATCTTGGGGTCGTCCTTGAAGAGTTTGTCGACCTTGGCGACGAAGTCTTCGACCGTGCGATCCTGGAATTGGGTGACGCGAACCCAGCCGTAGCCGGGCTCAACGATCTTGGCCCGCACGCTTTGCACGCGGATTTCTTCACGGGTGATGGTGACCGGGAAGCTGCGGTTTTCAAGCTTGCGGAAAATGGTCAGGACCACTTTGGTCTGGGGCTCGCCGCGCATGCGCTTGACGGCCTGGTCCATGGTCAGGCCCTTGACGAAGGTGTCGTCGATCTTGGTGATCAAATCACCGCTCTTCAGGCCAGCGCGGAAGGCGGGCGAGCCTTCGATCGGCGAGACGACCTTGACCAGGCCATCTTCCATGCCGATTTCGATGCCGACGCCCACGAATTTGCCCGTGGTGCCTTCGCGGAACTCCTTGAAAGTGGTCTTGTCGAAATAAGTGGAGTGCGGGTCCAGGCCCGAGACCATGCCGCCGATGGCATCGCTGATGAGCTTTTTCTCATCGACCGGCTCGACATAATCGGTTTTGATCATGCCGAACACGGCGGCCAGCTGCTGCATCTCTTCGAGCGGCAACGGGGCCACTGTATTGCGGGCGGTGGCCTGGAACTGCATGGTGGTCAAACCGCCGGCCAGCACACCCAGTGCCACCCAGCCCGCAATCTTGAATTTGGAAGTCATGGCCAATGGTGCCTTTTCGAACCCGCAACGAACCCAGCGATGCCACCTGAAACCCTCAGATGGCGAAATGTTTTTCCAGTATAGGACCGCCCAACGCAGGACAAAGTTCAATAAGGCCAGAACTTGGCCTCTGTATGGGGCTTTGCACCGTTTAGTCGCGAGAAGCTGACGCTCCCCCCCGGATCTCCCCCTTCACGCCTTGGGGACAATGGGTGCTATCGTGCGCCAAAAAATCCACTCACCGCGACTCGGAAGGACGTCCATGCGCCAGGCTTTAGCCCCCACCTCGCCGTGGACTCGGGGTTTCATCACCTGGCTGGTCTACACCGCGGCGGGTGTTCTGGCCCTGGGGCTGGCCTCGCCGCAAGACCATGTGGAGCCGCTGTACCTGTCGGCGGGATTTGGCTTGGCCTGCGTTCTGGGCTGGGGAAAAGCCATGGTGCTGCCGGTGGGCCTGGGCTCGGCCACCGTGCTCACCATCGCGCACTGGCAAGCGCAAGATCCTGTCGGTTTCTGGCCATTCCTGACGCTGGCGGTGGTCACTTGCCTGGGCGGCGCCTTGCAGGCCTGGGTGGCCGCGCGCTGGTCAGGGCCTGGGGCGGACGAAGGATTGCCCTTGGAAAAACCCCTCGACATCGGGCGATTTTTGTTGGTGGCGGGGCCTGTGGCCTGCCTCGTCAACGCCGGCATGTCGGTTCCCGCGATGGTCGCTCTGGGCATTTTGCCGGCCTCGCAAGCCCCCCAAACCGCCTTGTCCTGGTGGGCCGGCGACACCTTGGGCGTGCTGATTGGCACACCCATGATGCTGACCCTGGTGGGCCGACCGGTCGATTTGTGGCGAGCCCGCCGCTTGATCGTGGGCGTGCCGCTGCTGGTGACCACCTTGCTGCTGGGATTGACCATCCATCAGGTGCAGTTGTGGGAAGAAGAACGTGCCCAGGCCGTGTTCGACCACGATGTGGAGGCCGTGACCAATGCTGTGAACTTGCGGCTCAACGGCTACCTGAGCGCCCTGGAGGCCCTGCATGGCCTGTACATCGCATCATCCGAGGTCAGCCGGCAGGAATTCAAGTTGGCCAGCACCCATTGGCTGAAAACGCTGAGCGGCATCCAGGCCATGGGCTGGACCGAACGTTTGACCTTGGACCAGATTCCCAGTTTTGAAGGACGCCAGCACGCCGAAGGCCTGCCCCAGTACCAGGTCCACGACACGCGCGCGCACCTCGTCCCCAAAGGGCCCGAAGTGGCCGCCATCCGCTTTTTGGAGCCCATGGCCGGCAATGAGAAGGCGCTGGGCTACAACTCCCTGTCCAGCCCCGCCGCCAAAGACGCCTTCGAGCAGTCACGCCGCGAAGACCGGCCCGTTGCCACCAAGGGGCTTGAGTTGGCGCAGGAGTCAGGCCAGCAAACAGGCGTGGTGGTTTACAGGGCGATCTACCAAGGCCAGCCCTACACCCCGCAAGCCCGCGTCCGCAGTACCCGAGGGGCGGTGTTTCTGGCGCTGCGCATGGACGACATGATCAAGGCAATGACCCACGGGCTGCCCTCGTACCTGAGCGCGTGCCTGATGGACGCCAGCCATGCGTCCCAGGCTTTCCTGGGTGGGGCGCCCCAATGTGCCCGCGGTGTGAAGGAGCTTAGGCAAGCCTATCAAACAGTCATTCCCATCGAATTCGCGGGCCGCCAATGGCAACTGGTGACCTGGGCCCATGCGCCGGTGCCCGTGGTTGCCGGGCTTGCCTGGTCCTGGCTCCTGGCCATTGGCGGTGTTGTGCTCGCCGCGGCGCTGGGTGCCTTGTTGCTGGTCATCACCGGACACACGAGGCGGGTGGAAGCCGCGATGGACGTGGCGCGGCGACAAAAGGCGGCAGCTGAAGCCGCCAACCGGTCCAAGAGCGAATTCCTGTCACGCATGAGCCATGAGCTGCGCACCCCGCTGAACGCCGTGCTGGGTTTCGCGCAGGTGATGGACCTGGACCGGCAGTCCCCGCTGGCGCCATCGCAATCCCAGCGGCTGCAACAAATCCAGCAGGCAGGCTGGCATTTGCTGGACATGATCGATGACGTGCTGGACTTGTCCCGAATTGACACCGGCATGCTCAAGTTGAACACCGAGGCGGTGCCCATCAACGAGGCCGTTGTGGCCGCGATGGAAATGGTCCGTGAGCTGGCCCAGAAGCAGCAGGTCCGTTTGCTGGACCCGGAACCCGCGCCCGCCGGCTGGGGCGTGCAGGCCGACGCGATCCGCCTGCGGCAGATCCTGATCAACTTGCTCAGCAACGCCATCAAGTACAACCGCCCGGAGGGCTCGGTGAAAGTGTCCATGGGCATGGCATCGCTGCCGGACCAGCCAGAATGCATCAGCGTGACCGTGGAGGACACCGGGCTGGGCTTGAGCCCTGAACAACTGAGCCAACTGTTCCAACCCTTCAACCGCCTGGGCCGCGAACGGGTGGCCCCCGATGGCGCGGGCATTGGCCTGGTGATCAGCCAGCACCTGGCCCAACTGATGGGCGGCCAACTGGACGTGGTCAGCCAAGAAAACAAGGGGTCGTCCTTCACCTTGACCTTGCCGGCCGTCAAGCTGCTCATGCCCAAGCCCATGGCACCACCGGCGCCAGCCCCCACCAGCGTCATCACCAAGGTCAACCAGCCCGTGCGGCATGTGCTGTATGTCGAGGACAACCACGTGAACAGCGAAGTCGTGCGTGGCGCACTGGCGTCGCGCGGGTGGATCAAGCTGACCGTGGCCCCCACGATCGAGGAAGGCCTGGCCGTGCTGCACGACCGCGTCACCGGGCCCGCGCCCGACCTGGTCTTGCTGGATGTGCACCTGCCCGACGCCTCGGGCATCGAATTCCTCAAGCTGATGAAGGCCAACCCGCAGACGGCGGCCACGCCGGTGATCATGATCTCGGCCGATGCCATGCCCGAACAGGTGGATGCCGCCCTGTCAGCAGGGGCCTATTGCTACCTGACCAAGCCCGTGCAGTTGCCCGCTTTGTTGGTGCACGTGGACGATCTGCTGGCCACGCACACCTGAGCATCACCGGGGCTGGTACTCCGGCACCAGGCCATGCAGGCGCTGGCGCAAGGTGCTGGGCACGCTGGCCGATTCGTCCTGGGCCAAGGCCAGCAGGCGCTCGATCCAGTCGGCGGGCAATTCGCCACGCAATTGGGCCAGGCGCAACCGGGGGTGCGGCGTGGCCAGCGAGGTGTCGGCGTCGGCCAGCAATTCTTCGAACAATTTCTCGCCGGGGCGCAGGCCGCTGAACACGATGGGAATCTCGGCCTCGGTGTGGCCGGACAGCAGGATCATTTCGCGCGCCAGGTCAGCAATGCGCACCGCCGCCCCCATGTCCATCACGAAAACCTGGCCCGATTCGGCCAGCACCGCCGCCTGCAGCACCAGTTGCGCCGCCTCGGGGATGGTCATGAAATAGCGAGTGATGTCGGGGTGCGTGACCGTGACCGGCCCGCCCTTGGCGATCTGCTCCTTGAACTTGGGGATCACGCTGCCACTGGAGCCCAGCACATTGCCAAAGCGCACGGCCATGTAGCGCGTGCCGGGCATCTGGGCGGCCCAGTGCGACACCACCATCTCGGCCGCGCGCTTGGTGGCGCCCATCACATTGGTCGGGTTGACGGCCTTGTCGGTGGAGATGAGCACGAAGCGCTTGACGCCGCATTCACCCGCCGCCTGCGCCACCTGGTAGGTGCCCAGCGTGTTGTTGCGCAGGGCGATCCAGGCGTTGTCGTCTTCCATCAAGGGCACGTGCTTGTAAGCCGCCGCGTGGAAGACCAGGTCGGGCCTGTGCGCGTTCATCACGCGGCGCAGTTCGGGCAAGTCTTTCACATCGCCCACCAGACGTACCAGCGGCACACGCGGAAAGCGCTCGCTCAAGTCCTGCTCGATGTTGTACAGCGCGAATTCGCTCAGCTCGAACAGCACCAGCCGGCTGGGCCCAAAACGCGCGATCTGGCGGCACAGCTCGGAGCCGATTGAGCCGCCCGCGCCTGTCACCATCACAGTCTGGCCACTGATCAGGGCCGACAGCGCGGACTCGTCCAGCTTGACGGGTTCGCGGCCCAGCAGGTCGTCAGGTTCGATGTCGCGCACGCGGTCGATGCGCGAGCCGCCTTCGCGAAGCTCATCGGCGCTGGGCACGGTCAACACGGGCAGGCCTGTTGCGGCGGCCATGTCGAGGGCGCGCTTGCGTTGAGCCCCTGTGGCGGAGGGCATGGCCAGAACCAGGTGGGTCACGTCGTCAAGCGTGCCTTCGTCCTTGAGCTTGTCCAGGCCGCCCCACACGGTGACGCCGGCCATGCGGGCCCCATGCTTGCGCGGGTCGTCATCGAGCAAGCCGAGCACGGTCCAGCCCCGGTGCTGGATGCCCGCGATCAGCAATTTGGCCGCCGCGCCCGCGCCCAACACGAGGGCCCGGCGCCCGGTGGCATCGCCACCCTGGCGCCGCGCTCGCGATTGCTCGCTGAGCATGCGCACCAACATGCGCGCCAATGACCAGGTCACCAGGACCATGAAAGGGTGCAAAGCCAGCACAGCGCGAGGAATCTCCACCAATTGCGCCATCAACACCACCACCGCGCTCGCCAGGCCACCGCCCAGGCAGACCCAACCCAGCCGCGTGATCTCGTTGAAGCTGGTGTAGCGCCAAGCCGCGCGCGGCACGCCCAGTGCCCAGGACACAGCGCTGTAGACCGCAATCACGCCGAACAGCACCACCGTGTCGTAAGCGGGGCGTTCGTGCAGCCAGCGCTCGACCCCCATGCGGAACAGGTAGGTGGCGTGCCAGGCCAGCACGATCAAGCCAGCGTCGATCAAAAGGACGGCCGCCTGGCGGTGTGGGCGCAGAACGTGGGCGATGCGGTCGAGTCGGTTCCAGATCATGGTGGGCAAGGCAAAGGGCCGCGATGGCCTAACCCTCCATTGTGCGCTGGGTTCATGGCTCGTTCCAGTCGAACAGCGGCAAGGTGTATTCGAGCGGCCGCTCCGTGACGCCGGATGCCGCCTCCAAGGCGGGCAGATCTTCCAGCTTGCACAAGGCCCCGGCGCGCACCCCCAGCAAACGCAGGCGCTGGTCCAGCGGCACCTTCTTCAGGCAGCGGCCGGCCCACAGGCGGATGTCGCGGGCGTCGGCCGTGTGGGCGGGCAAGGTGATCTCGCGCGTGGCGATCTTGAAGTCGGTGTAGCGCAGCTTGACGCCAATCGTCTTGGCCACATAACCCTTGCGGAGCAGATCGCCCGCCAGCTTTTCGCACAGGCGCGTGAAGATCTCGCCCAGCGCCTCACGGTCGTCGCGGGCGTGCAGATCGCGCTCAAAGGTCGTCTCGCGGCTGATGGATTTGGGCTCGCGCCAGGTCACCACCATGCGGTCATCGCGGCCATGCGCGGCCTCGTGCAACCAAGCCCCGTAATTGGCCCCGAACTGCTCGATCAGCCAAGCGGGTTGGGCCGCGGCCAGGTCGCCAATGGTGTGGATGCCCAAGGCTTCGAGGCGGGCCGAAGATTTGGGGCCAATGCCGTTGATGCGCTTGGCGGGCAAAGGCCAGATGCGCGTGGGGATGTCTTCCTCGGTCAACACCGTGAGGCCATTGGGCTTTTCCAGGTCTGAGCACAGCTTGGACAATAGCTTGTTGGGCGTCACGCCCACCGAACAACTCAGGCCCGTGGCCTCGCGCACCCGGTCCTTGATGCGCTGAGCCAAGGCGCGCACGCCGCCATGGGGATCATCACCCACGGCATCGTGCACGCCGGGCAAAGCATTCAGGTCGATGTAGATCTCATCGACACCCCGGTCTTCAATCACTGGCGCGATCTCGGCCACGGCGGCCTTGAAGCGACGTGAGTAGTGCCTGTATTGCTCGAAATCAACCGGCAGCAGCACGGCCTGGGGCGCCAGCACCGCCGCTTTCATCATGCCCATGGCCGAATGCACGCCCAGGGCGCGCGCCTCGTAGGTGGCGGTGGTGACCACGCCCCGGCCGGCATAGTCGCGCAGCACTGAAAAGCGGCGCGTGCCATCGTCCTGCATGACAGGTTGGTGACGCTGACCACCCCCGATCACCACGGGCTGCCCCCGCAATTCGGGGTAGCGCAGCAGCTCCACGGAGGCGTAAAACGCGTCCATGTCCAGGTGGGCCACCCAAGAGCGTGTCATCATCAACGTCACATCAAACAGGGCTTGCTGTCATGTACCACGGGGAACGATTCAACAGTGCCACCCACTTGCTGGGGCTGGCTTTGGCCGTGGCTGGCTCGGCCGTGTTGGTCGCCCAGGCACTGCAAGCAGGCGATGCCTTGAAGATCGTCAGCTTCAGCATCTTTGGCCTGACGATGGTGCTGCTGTACGCGGCCTCGGCGATGTACCACAGCATCCGCGGCGCCAGCAAGGAGCGCTGGGCCAAGGTCGACCATTGCGCCATCTACCTGCTCATCGCCGGCACCTACACCCCCTTCACCCTGGTCACCTTGCACGGCACGCTGGGCTGGTCGCTGTTCGCCTTTGTGTGGACGCTGGCCGCCATCGGCATCTGCAAGGAGCTGTGGTGGGGCCGTGACACTGTGCCTTCGGTGCCACTGTATGTGCTGATGGGCTGGTGCGGCGTGGCGGCCGCCGTGCCCTTGATGGATGGTCTGCAAGATGGTGGCTGGCATTGGCTGGTGGCGGGCGGGCTGCTCTATACCGTGGGCATCATTTTCTACGTGATCGACAAGCGCATGCGGCACGCCCATGGCATCTGGCACCTGTTCGTGCTGGGTGGCACCGCCAGCCACTATTTCACCGTGCTGAAATTCGTGGCGTGACATTTTGGTGCAATGCAGGTACATTAAGCCCACAGACATGCACAAGACCGTTTCCTCAAGGTCTTCGTTTTCTACCGCCACGCACGCTGAACTTGTTCAACGCTGCCGACACGGTCCAGGTTTCAACTCCCGGTTTGACGTTTCTTGAGTGTTTCTGCCGCACAGGTTTTGCCCAAAGCAAGCTTGCGCGGATTCTTAATCTTTTCAATCACTCTACAAGGAACAACATCCATGAGTACGACACAAACTGGCACCGTGAAATGGTTTGACGACGGCAAGGGCTTTGGCTTCATCGCTCCTGAAGATGGCAGCAAGGACCTGTTCGCCCACTTCAGCGAAATCCGCAGCGAAGGCGGCTTCCGCAGCCTGCAAGAAAACCAACGCGTGGAATTCGAAGTCAAGCAAGGCCAAAAGGGCCCCCAAGCTTCGAACATTCGCCCGCTGTAATCAGCGCGCGGTGATCGCACCAAAAAGCGGCTCAGGCCGCTTTTTTCATGCCTGGCCGGAAATCGTCGCGTGGACCAGGTTGGCCACTTTGGGCGACATGTTCTCGGCCACCAGTTCCAGCTCAGGATGCTGGCCCGCGAACACGCGGAACAATTCGTCGGCAAAACTGTGGCCAATGTCGGACACGCCACTGAAGTCGATCCGGGCATGGCTGAATTGCTGCAACCTTGACGCCGCACGGCGGGCTTGCGAGCGCGAATCCAAGGCGGTGTTGGTCGACAGCAGCAGGCGCAAAGGCACGCGGGTGCGGTCAAACGCGATGCCCTGGCGGTCGATGCTCCACACGTTCAAGACCGAATCCAAAGTGCGTTCGGTGTCCAGCGCAATGGACGCGTAAACCGACGTGCCCTGGCGGGCCAAGGGCTTGCCGCAATGCCAGCCGCCACCGTCCCAGCCACGGCGCTGGAAGTTCGAGCCATTGGCATGCACCTCGAACACATCGGCCAACTGGGCCGAGAAGAACAGGCCTCGGCCGGTGTGCCGGTCAGGCTGGCTGGTGAGTTTGCCTTTGCTGAGCTCCAGCATGGCGTGCTGCGCATCGTCGATGGCGAATGACTCGCGGATGCGGTCGAACAGGCCCCGGCCATCATCGGACACCAGCAGCTGCACGTGGTTGGGCGTCTGGCGCAAAGACACGGTGACGGTGGTGCCGCCGCTGTGGTCAATCGCGTTGTTCAGGATCTCGTTGAAGACGTGCTGGGCCATGCGCTGCACCTGCGGCGGCAACACAAAGTTGGGCATGAAGTCGCGCTCCCAAGGCACGTCTTCGACCAGGCCTTGCAAAGGGTAGCTCGTCACCACTTGGCGAAACGACCCCGGACGGTACACGGGGCGGGAGGTACTGCCCTCTTTGACCAACCAACCGGCGTCCACCAATCGCGCCACGGCTTTGCGCGCGGCAGGCCTGCTGGCCTGCACGCGCTCGGCGACGTGGGCGATCAGGTCGTGGGGATGGCGAACCACGGCGGCGGTGATCCAGCCCATCATGTGGTGAAGGTTGAGGCGTGACATGGTCGGCATCCTTTTCAGCTGACCTCAGTATCTGGCCCCGCCCCAAAAACTTAAACGCTGAATTGACCGGCGCAATGCCCGCTATTCCATCAATGCAGGGCGCCGTCGTGGCCCGCATCCACCCATTCAAAACGAGGTTGCTCTACCCCATCGATGGCGATGCGGCCAGTGAACATGGCATAGGGCCGCACCCACAAAGCGCCTTCACCATACAGGGGCCGGTAGACCACCAAGGCCTCCAGCGTCTCGCTGTGGCGGGCCACGCCATAGACCTGATAGCGCTCACCTTTGTAGTGGCGGTAGATGCCCAGCTTGAGGGTGGGCAATGGCAGCACAGGACGTTCTTCACTCATGACTTGGTTCCTTGAATGGCGTGGGTGATGATGCCCCCTAATGTGAACCAGCCTCATCCCTAAGGTATGGGGAAGCACAGAGCACACCACAGTCCTAGAGTCGCCACAAGCCTTGATACAAGGTGCATCAACTCAGGAGTGCGGACCATGAACACCTCGGACAACACCCATCCCATCGACATTGTCGTGCAGGCCGAACTGCCCGACGATACGGCCTCGCACGGCAAGACCAGCGCGGTCGCTTATGTCTTCAGCTCGGAGGCCGCCTTGCTGGCCAGCGCCCCCTTGACCGAGAAGGGCGAGGCCCGTCTGAAGTTCACGGCCGCGGCCACCGCCACCAGCCTGCGTGTGCTGGTGGGGCCCGCCACCACCGAGAAATTGCCCAGCTTTGACGAGCTGATTCGCCGGGGTGCGCTGGAGCAGCACCTGCGCTACAACCCGCGTCAACCGGTGTTGCAGGCGCGCTTCAAAGTCTTTCCTGATATCTGGCATTGCTGGTGGCGCAGTGCCTGCTTTGTGAAAGGCAACTTGATCAAGCGCGTGCAGATTGGGGGCACCTGGGAAAACTTCCCGGTGTGCAACGCCACGGTCGAGATCTACGAAGTGGACCCCTTGTTCATCATCATCCCCAAGCTGCCCGATCTGGTCATCGAGCGCATCCGCGAGTTGATCGTCAAGCCACGGCCTTTCCCGGAGCCTCGGCCTGAGATCGGCCCGTCGGCCCCCTTGGTGCGCATGGCCCAGTCCGAGCACCGGCTGGATGCCGAAGGGGCGCGCCTGCTGACACAGCTGAGCGATGCCACCGAGTTGCGCTACGTGGCCAAGGTGGGCAGCCGCCTGCAGTTTCAGCAAGCCTTGATCCAGAACCCGATCCTGATCCGCCCCCTGCTGTGCTACTTCTACCCACGCTTCGTGACCAAGCAGCGCGTGGGCACCGCGCACACCGACGAGTGCGGCCACTTCAGCACCTTGTTCTTCCAAGGCTGCCTGAACCACGACACGCCCGACCTGTACTTCAAGGCCACGCAAAAGCTGTTCGGCTTTTTCGACGTGTCGATCTACGCGCCCACGCCCATCGCCTGCCATACCTGGTGGGACTACCAGTGCGGCACCGAGGTCACGCTGTACACCAACAGCCCCTTGGCCCACACCTGCTCGCCCTGCCCGCCCGTGGTCGGCCCCGAGGGCCATGGCCGTTGGGTGGCCTTCCTGGCCATTGGCGGCACGCCCTTGAGCAAGATATACGGCACCAGCAAAGAGCTGCGCGACACCAAGCCACCCGCTGAAGTGGCGGCCAAGCTGGGCCTGACGGAGGCGGGGCAGCCTTGGGGCAGTTTGCTGCGCCCGCGCCTGTTGTTCTCGAACGAGCTGGAAGCCCTGGGCGTGCGCTACTACCAGGTCTCATGGCGACGCGGCACCAGTGGCAGCTTCGTGGCGCTCAAGGATGGCATCCAGCACTACTACCGGCACGAGGTCAGCACCCCCACTGGCGATGTGCCGGCGTGGACGCCTTACACCTTGGGGCCGGCCCCCGTGGCCGATGGCAGCGGAAGCTTCGTGCCCGACCTGACCAAGATCCCCTATGCCTCGGTGGCGCCTGAAGGCGTGTGGGACACCCCACCCAGTGCGGGTGAAATCGTGGAACACCTGAGCAGTGCCAAGTTCCCGACCAATGCCTTTGCACCCGGCCTGGTCTTTCACGAAGACGGCACGACCGTGTCGGGCACCACCGATGAAAGCGACCACTACCAGCTCAAGGTGGACCTGTTCGATGCACAAGGCCAGCCCATCAACGTCGGGGCACTGGACATCAAGTACGTGGTGCCTGATGTGCCCGACTTGAGCGGCACAATCTACACCACCGATGCCGCACCGCTGGGCCTCGTGTCGGGCAACAGCATGGTCATCACCTTGCATGTGGACAACAACCGCTGCTTCGCGTCCATCGGCGCCCCATCGATCGGGGCGACGCTGGCCGATCCGTGCTGCGGCGTGCTCATCTCGGAGCCCGCAGACAACGTGGCCATGCCCTACACCGCTTACCACCCGCACGGCTTTGCGCAGTACAGCTTCAGCGTCGTGCGTGGCACTCAAGCGGTGGTCAGCCGGAACTCGTCGGTGGATGACCCGGGCACGCTGGTCAACGAGGACACCGGAGGCGGCACCGCGGTCGAGACCGTGAACAACCTCATGACGCTGAACCCGGCCCCGGGCTGCAGCAGCATGGACTGCGTGGTGGCGGGCTTCAGTGAGAACCTGTACGTGGACTCGATGGCCACGGACGGTTGGGGTTCCGAGCTGGGCTACGACGCCAGCGACGTGCGGGCCTTCGTGCTGTCCACCGTGGCCCTGCCGAGCTGAACCGGGTCAGGCCCGCAGCAGCACATCCTCGGTGGCCAATTCAACCCGGTTGCGGCCTCCGTGCTTGCCCCGGTACAGGGCCTTGTCGGCACGGGCAATGGCCTGATCGATGGGCTCGTCAAGGTGCAGGTTGCTGATGCCGAAGGTCATGGTCACGTTCAAAGGGCCGTCCTTTCCAGGCACCCGAAGCGCGGCAATGGCTTCGCGCAGGCGGTTGGCCACCAGCTCCGCGCCGGGCGAGGCGGTCTCGGGCAGAAGCAGCAGAAACTCTTCACCGCCCCAGCGCGCGGCGTGGTCCACCTCGCGCACACCGGAGCGCAGGATCTTGGCCACCGCCTTGAGCACATCGTCACCGGCCTCGTGGCCATGGGTGTCATTCACGGTCTTGAAGTGGTCCACGTCACACAGGATGAAGGACAAGGGCCGTCCATCGCGGCGCTGCTTGACGGCTTCGGCCACGGAGGTGTCCAGCACGCTGCGGCGATTGCGCAGGCGGGTCAACGGATCGGTGGTGGCCATCTCGCGCAGCTGTTGCTCGCTTTGTAGCACGAAGCGGTAGTACATCCCTGCCAGCAGGACCAGGATGGTCAAGGCCGTGACCACGGTGAAGTAGTGCAGGCCATTGAGCACGGAGCGGTCAAGCTCGAACAAGGGCGCGGCATCGCGGCGCGCAACGTCCAGCCAAAGGTACAGGGCCATCAAACCGACCACGACCGGGACCTTGCCGCGCCACAAAGGCAAGGTGCTGACCACCATCACGGGCGGTACGCACATGATGTAGATGTGAAAGCCGCTGTCCCAACCGACGTAGAAGACGGCCAGCACGGCATGCCCGACCACCTCGGTGGTGATCAGCATCCACGCCCAGTTCACGCGGTGGCGCCAGGCCAAGCCAAAGGTGAGCACGTAGCACAGGATGCTGCCCACGTTGATCACGGCCATGTCCTTGATGCCATTGAGGTGGAACAGCACCAGGAAAGCCAGGTGCGTGAAACCGCACATCACGGACACACCCAACATCATCTTGCGAAAGAGTTCGGCGCTGGTGTTCTGATCGGATGGGGTGGGCGAGGCCAACACTTGGTTGTCCATGTTTCAGCCCCCCTTTCCGTCGCGTGTCCACTGCGCCAGCATGACCACGAAATCGGCCAAAGGCACCGGCTTGCTGTAGTGGAAGCCTTGGGCCAGATGGCAGCCCCAGGCCCCCAGGTGGTCGCGTTGCAAGGCAGTCTCCACGCCTTCGGCCACCACTTCCATGCGCAGGCTGCGGGCCAGGGTCACGATGGCCTTGGCCAGCACGGCACTGTCGCGGTCGGTGGTCAGCTCGCGGATGAAAGAGCGGTCGATTTTCAAGGTATCCACGGGGAAGCGGGTCAGGTAAGACAGGGCCGAGTAGCCCGTGCCGAAGTCATCGATGGCGATGGTGAACCCCATGCCATGCAAGGCCTCCAACATGGATCGGATGTCCACGCGGTCATTGAGAAGCAGACTTTCGGTGATCTCCAACTCGATCCACTCGGCCAGGCAGCCAGTGTCCTCCAGGGCGCGAGCCACCGTGGCCACCAGGTCGCCCGAGTAAAACTGGCGGGGCGACAGGTTGACCGCGATCTTCAGCGGCTCGCCATGCTGGTCGTGCCATTGGCGGGCCACGGTGCACGCCGTGCGCAAGGCCCATTCGCCCATGTCGATGATCAGGCCCGTGTCTTCGGCAATGCCGATGAAGCGATCTGGGGGCACCAGGCCGCGCTCAGGATGGCGCCAGCGCATCAGGGCTTCAGCGCCCACCACGCGGCCAGATGAGAGCTCGACCTTGGGTTGGTAGAACAGCTCAAGTTCGTTGCGCTCAATGGCTTTGCGCAGATCACCTTCGATCTTCAGGCGCTCGAGCGCCGTGGCCGTCAACTCGCGGGCGTAGAACTGGAAGTTGTCACGGCCGCAGTTCTTGGCGTGGTACATGGCTGCGTCGGCGTGGGCCATCAGCTCGTTCACCTCGGTGCCGTCGGCAGGGAACATGGCGATGCCCGCGCTGGCGGTCACGAAAATCTCGGTGTCGTTCAGCGCCACCGAGACTTCGAAGACATGCTTGATGCGGCTGGCCACCACGTCCAGGTCGGACGGCTGGCGGATCTGCGGCACGATGATGGCGAACTCGTCGCCGCCCAAGCGGGCCACGGTGTCGTACTCGCGCAGGGCCTGGGACAGGCGCCCCGCCACCGCTTTGAGCAAGTTGTCGCCAGCACCAGTGCCGAGCGAATCATTGATCTTCTGGAAGTGGTCGATGTCCAGCAGCACCACGCCCACACTGCCCCCTTGCCGACCAGCGTCAGCAATGGCCAGTTTCAAGCGGTCATGCAGCAGTGCGCGATTGGGCAGGTTGGTCAGCGGATCGTAGAACTCCAGCTGGTGGGTCTGCCGCTGCAGGGCTTTCAGGTCGGTCACATCCTGAGTGACGCCCAGGGCCCGCACGGCCCGCCCGTCCTGGCCATATTCCAGGCGCACCCAGCTGTGGGTCTCGCGGTGGCTGCCGTCCGGCAGGATGAGGCTGTGCTCGTAACTGAGCTCGCCCAGGCGTTTGGCAAAGGCATCCTGGTACAGCTGGAAGGTCGAAGCGCGCTCATCCGGCAGCATGATGGCCTGGAACTCCTCCAATGTGAGGTCGCCGGAGTTCGACAGGCCCAGCACATCCAGCCCCACGCGGCTGATCGACGACCGGCGGCTGACGTAATCCCATTCCCAATGGCAGATGCGCGCAATGCGTTGGGCATCTTCAAGGCGGCGTTCAGTGGCCTCCAAGGCCGAGATGTCACGGCCAATCGACAGCACGCTGACCACCTGGCCAGCGCTGTCGCGCTCGGGCACGATGCGCAAGTGGACGGTGCGATCGCGCCGGTCCCGGTCCTTCAAGCGGTAAGTGAATTCTTGCAGTTCGCCCGTGCTGAGGGCCAGCGCCAAGGTCTGCTCGTAATCACGCGCCTGGGGAGCGTCGACATGCTCGCTGGGGCGCGCGCCGATCAGGGCCTCGCGGGGTTGGCCCAGCCACTTGACCAAGGCCTCGTTCACATACACCCGGCGGCAATCGCGGTCGTAGCGAGCGATGTTGTCAGGGGTGTTTTCAACCAGGACACGGTACTCTTGCTCGCGCGCGCGCAGCCGCTCGTCGGCCAGTGCGCGCTCGGTGAAATCTTGCGAAACCGCGAAGAAGGTCTTGGGCTTGCCCTTGACGGTGTAAGCGATTTCCGCCTGCAGGTGCAGGTGGCGCACCTCGCCATTGACCACCACGGTGTAGTCGTACTGAACCGAGCTGTCGCGGTTCAGGATGGCGGTTTCGTACAGCTTTTTGATGCGCCGGGCTTCATCTTCGGAGTGAAGGGCCAGCAGTTCTTCGGTGGTGGGCGCCCAACCTGGCTGGCGGCCCATCAGGCGGCAAGCATGGTCAGACATGCGTGACTTGTTGCTGGCCAGGTCCAACTCCCAAAACCCGATCTTGGCCAGCTCTTCGGCCTTTTCAAGTTTGGCCTGCAACTCCTTGTGCGCGGTGATGTCATGGCACACCGACATCACGCCAACCACACAACCGCCCGCATCCCGCTCGGGAACCAACCTCACCTGGCACCAACGCACGGTGCCATCGGGCAGGCCCCACTCCATTTCGAAGCCGGCTGCGGTGCCCAGACGAAGCACGTTGTGCAGGCGTTCGGTGTAGGCCTTGGCGTCAAAGACGAAGGGCAGCTCCTGCGGCATGGCCCCCACGATGGTGTCCAGGGGCTGGCCCGACACGAAGACCAGCGTGGCGTTGGCGTAGACGCAGCGCAGGGTGGCATCGTGGCGCATGATCGCGTCCGGCGAGGCATCCACCAACTGTTTGAACAGCGCCTGGTGCTCCGACAGGCTTCGCCGCAGCATCGACTCCACCGTCATCGGGCCGCCCCGCGAGAACGCACGCACCACTCAAGCTCGAAGGCCTGCTCAGCGGTTTTGCAGCGGTTCAAAAAGGGGCTCATGGCAGGCGATCCGGATCGGATACTTGGTCGGCAGCGTTGATGAGGTTTCGGCCCTGGGCCATCAAACTTAAATGCGCCCAGCCCGAACCTGGGAAAATGCGCAGCCTTCTACCGGAAACCTCATGAACCACGCCCTTGCCCGCACCTGGTGCCGCCGCCTTTTCCCCTGGTTGAGCCTGACCCTCCTGCCGGGTTGCGCCGTGGTGGGCGCCGCCGCCACTGTGGCGGGCACGGCCGTGTCCGTGGCCGGCACCGTGGTGGGCACCGCCGTGTCGGTGACCGGCAAGGTGATCGAGAAAACCGTGGACGTCGCCACATCCGACGACGCGCAACCATGAACAAATTCACACACGATGACGTGATCGCCGCCACCCGCCTTTGGCTGGACAAGGCAGTGATCGGCCTGAACCTGTGCCCATTTGCCAAGGCCGTGCAGATCAAGCGGCAGATCCGGTATGTGGTGAGCGACGCCACCACCGAGGAAGCCTTGCTGGCCGACCTGCTGCACGAATTGGAGTTTTTGCAAAAAGCCGACCCGGAAGAGGTAGAGACCACCCTGCTGATCCACCCGGGTGTGCTGACGGACTTCCTGGACTACAACGATTTTCTGGAAGTGGCAGATGCCGCCGTGGGCGAACTCGACCTGGAAGGCGAGTTGCAAGTGGCCAGTTTTCACCCCGACTACCAGTTCGCGGGCAGCGATGCGGACGACATCGACAACTTCAGCAACCGATCACCCTACCCCACCTTGCACCTGCTGCGCGAAAGCAGCATCGACAAGGCGGTGGAGGCCTTTCCGGATGCGGCCAACATCTATGAGCACAACATCGAGACCCTGCGTGCGCTGGGCCACGAAGGCTGGAAAAAACTCTTTACCTAGTCGGTCACCCGGCCACGGGATGACTTGATCTGCGAGCGCTGGCTCTTGCCTTCCAGGCGGCGCTGCTTGGCACCATAGCTTGGCTGGGTCGCCTTGCGAAACCGCGGAGGCCGGGCCACGCTGTCCACCAGCTCGGCCAGGCGCCGCAAGGCTTCGATGCGGTTTTGCTCCTGACTGCGGTATTCCTGGGCTTTGATCACCAGCACGCCATCGGCGCTGATGCGGCGGTCGCTCAGGGCCAGCAGGCGCTCTTTGTGCTCGTCGTTCAAGGCTGACGAGGCGCGAATGTCAAAGCGCAAGTGGATCGCGCTGGACACCTTGTTGACATTTTGGCCACCCGCACCTTGCGCGCGGATGGCCCGAAGCTCGATCTCTTCGTCGGGGATGGGCACGTGCATGGAGCAATCAGGCGGTTTGCGCGATCCCAGCGATGGCCCACTCGCCGCTGCCAGCCCTGGCCTTGGCCAAGTGCCAGATCTCATCGAAGGTCGTGGTCGGCGCGTCTTTCTCTTCGCGGATCAGCCCATGGAAACGCACGCTGACGATCTGGCGATCAGCCTCATCGGCAAAATCCAGGACCTCGGCGTTCAGTTGGACCACATCGGTCACCTGGGGTGCGTTGCCACGGTCTTGCAACTCCAGCTTGAAGACGGCGAACATCTCGGGCGTGGAGAACTGGCGGAGGTCTTCCAGGTTGGCGGCATCGTTGGCGGCCTGCATGCGGATGAAGATCAGCTTGGCGATGCGTTCAAAGGCGGGCGCATCAAAGCCTGGGGGCAGGCTGGACGCCGTGCCTGCGGCCACCGAGGCAAAGCTGGGGCCGCTGAGCATGCCATCGCTCACGCCCTGAGGCGCGGACAGGTCACGGCTCATGGGTTGGGTGGGCGGCGCGGTGGGGCGACCGAAATCGTTGGGTGACAGGCGCGGACCGCCACTGGCTGCTGGCGCTGGCGACGAGTTGGAGAAGCGCTGCATGACCCAGCGGATGGCGAAGAAGGCCACGGCGGCCAACAACGCCATCATGATCATGTTGCCAAAAGCGGCGCCCATACCCAGATGGCTCATCAGGGCTGCGATGCCCAGGCCTGCGGCCAAGCCAGCGATCGGGCCCATCCAGTTGCGCTTGGGCGCCACGGTGGGCGGCACGGCCTGACCACCAGGGGCCACGGCGGGCTGGGCAGGTTGCTGCGCGGGCGAGGTGGGTGTTTGGCGCGCGGGCATCTGACGCTTCAAGCCAGACGAGCTGCCACCCC
Organism: Aquabacterium sp. CECT 9606; assembly: GCF_918741295.1. Taxonomy (GTDB): domain Bacteria; phylum Pseudomonadota; class Gammaproteobacteria; order Burkholderiales; family Burkholderiaceae_C; genus Aquabacterium. The sequence goes on along the minus strand of NZ_CAKKNB010000001.1, from coordinate 604,719 downwards.
CAAGGCGCTTGGCCTCGACGTGTTGCGCCACGAAGGTCAGGCTGAGCACAGCCATGAACACGCTCAACAGGATCTTTTTCAATTCAATTCTCCAGAAATTCAACGGGCCGGCACACCGAATGCGAGGCCCCACGCCAATTCAAACACGGGGCTGTCGAGCCCGCCTTTCAAGGCGCGAATGCGACCGACGCCCAAGTGGGCCCTACTTTGGGGTCCCAAGTCCAAATTCAACCTGAGCATGGGTTGCACGACGGCACCGCCCTCGGTGTCCACACCACCGCCGCCCGCGGCCCCAGCCAGCAACTCGGCGCCGACGGACCACCTGCCAGCGAAAACCGGCGATTGCACGCCCGCGCCCACCAAACCCACAGAATACGCGCCCGCGTCGCCATTGAACGCGCTGTGGGCCTGTCCTGTTAAGTAAAGAAGTTCGGTCAGGGAGCGGCGCAACACCAACCCCACTGATTGCATGGATTTATCGGGGCCTGTCTTTCGCGCTGCACCATCCACGTGCTCCAGGGCCAGGTTCCATTCCATGCCTTCAATCCAGGAGCGTGGCGACAGGCGGCCCAGGGCGGCGGGCGCGTTGGACGGGTGATCGAGGTCCCACCCGATCGAAGCTTGCGCATAGCGTGCCCGGAAAGCGCCCTGTGGCGCGTTCACGGTGCCGCCTTCCAGCGACACAAAAAAATCGCGGCTCAGGTGCAGGCTGATGGAAATGCCGGCCTTGGCCAGCAGGCCGCCATCGGTGGGCACGGCGCCGCCACCCCCTAAGCCCAAAGCCGTCCTGGCCCCCACGGCCAAGGGGGTGCCTTTGATGGGTTGCTCAAATCCCAGGTTGGCCAGGATCTCGGCGTAACCGCCAGCGCCGCCGCCAGCAGCCCCGGCCGCCTCCATGCCCCAATAAACGTTGGGATGCAGCCAATGGTCGAGCCGAAACCCAGCCAGGCCAATGCGTTGCTGGCGCCCATCGCCACGCGGTTCACCGACCGCGCCCGAGATGCTGATGCGGTCAAAACCCATGCCTCCACGGCCCCAGATCGAAGAGCTTTTGCCCACAGCCGAGGGCAAGGTGTAGATGAAATCGCCATCCACGGCCATCACCAGGCCCGCCTGGTTGGATCGGATCTCACCGTTGGGGAAGCGCACGCTGGACGCTGACAGGCCTGCCCACACCCCCGGTCCGTCAGCAGGCCCGCTCAAGCGCCACAGCAGGTCGAGGTGCGGGCGCAACATCAGGCCGCCACCCACCGGTGCACCACCGCCACCACCGCCACCCGCAAACAGGCCGACCTCGAGACGCACACGGCTGGCCAGCGGCAGCCGGTAGGCCAACTCAGCCCCGCCGACAAAGAAGCCACCCCGGTGGCCGGTGGCCCCGCCATACACCGCGGGCCCGCCCAACCAACCCGGGGCGAACTCCATCAGGTAGCTGCCGCCCAGCAAACCCATGGCCTCATCCCCGGGCAGCGTGATGGTTTCGAAACCCAATCGGGTGGACACGGGCAAAGCGCGCGCACCGTCCGATGGTCGGGTCTGAGCCTGCGCCCCGGCGATGCCCAACAGGCACCACACACCAAGCCCCCAGAAGCTGATTTTTTGAGTCATCCCTCCATTGTGGCCGACAGGGCAGGCACGACATCGGCCCAGATCACAGTGCGGTTGCGGCCGGTTTGCTTGGCGCTGTAGAGCGCCTTGTCGGCCCGCTCGATGCAGGCCGACAGGTTTTCGCCGGGTTGGTATGCGCTCAAGCCGGCTGAGAAGGAAGGATGCAGGGCCAGGTGGTCTTGGGCCATGGTCACGTTCTTCAAGGAATCGCGCAGCCGCTGGATGCTCCGCTCCGCGTCCTGGGCGGTCGTGCCCACCAGCACGAGCATGAACTCCTCGCCGCCCCAGCGCGCCAGCACATCGGTTTCGCGGGTCATGCCAGCCGCGTGGTTGGCGAAATTGCGCAGCACTTCGTCGCCCACGTTGTGGCCATGCGTGTCGTTGATCTGCTTGAAGAAGTCGATGTCCAGGATCGCCAGGCAGAAATCATGGCCCGACGAACGGGACAGCCGCCGCTGGTGCTCGTCCAGCACCGCCATCATGTGGCGGCGGTTGTACAGGCCGGTCAGCTCGTCCCGGGTGGCCAGCACCTGGATGCGGTCCAGGGCCTGCGTCAGCTCTTCCTGCTTGGCGCGCAGGCGCATGCGCAGGTTGCTGAGTTGCGCCGTCAAAAGCGAGATGGTGGGCACCGATGCCACCACGATGGCAAAGTGCACCGACTCCAGCGCCACGGGGTAGCCCACCACATCGGTCACCGTCTTGTAGACCATGGCCACGCCCGTGAGCCCCACGGCGTAGGTGCCTGCGATCTGGGCATCGCGGGCCTTGAGGTTGAAGATGCCAAACACCAGCACCAGCGTGAGCAGCATCATCGTGGCACCGTGAAAGACCCCGGTGATGGTGTAGGCAGCCACGATCCAGGTCAGGGCAGCCAGGATCTGCGGCAAGGTCAAGGAGGGTTCGGTAAAACGCTTGTTCAGTCCACTGCGCAGCAGGGCGTACCAAACCAACACATTCAAGATGATCAAGCAGGATAGGACAGCTGCCTCGTTGGCGCGCATCAAGCCCTGCCGTGAAGCAAAGCCCATGATGCCAATGCACAGCACATAGACCGTGGCGGCCATCAGAGAACGGGTGATGCGCAACCGCTGCTTGGATTCGGTGCCAAGCAGCACCGTCAGAAGTCGCTGAATCAAGTCAGGCATCGTCCCCTGCCTGCTGAGTCAACTTCGCCCACCGGGCCTTGGCCTTGTCCATGCTCGCTTGCTTGATGTGGCCGTAGCCTCGGATGTCTTCGGGAACGCGGGCCAAGGCCAGCGCCGACTCGACATTGTCCATGTTCAAGGCGTTCAGCAGAGCGCCGATGCCCTGGCGATATCGTGCAATCCAACCGCGTTCCTCCAGGCGTTCTTGCGTGCGTCCAAATGGGTCGAAAGCCGTGCCGCGCACAACCTTGAGCGGTGCCAAGGCCTTGAACGCCAGCTTCATCCACGGGCCAAATCGTTGTTTGGTGGGCAAACCCTGGAGATCGGTCTTGCCCATGAAAGGCGGCGCCAGATGGTAAGAGAGCTGGTAGTTTCCTTCGAACTCCTGGGCCACTTTGTCGTGAAACCGACGATCGATCAGCAAACGTGCCACTTCGTACTCATCTTTGTAGGCCATGAGCTTGAACAATTGGCGGGCCACCACATCGGTCAGTTTGGTCGACCCCAATTTTTGCTCTGCCGCACGCACCTGGTTGACGAAAGCCAGGTAATCACCGGCATAGGCGGCGCTTTGGTAGTCGGTCAAAAATTGCACACGGGTCTGGATCAGGGCGTCGAGGTTGGTTGCGGTCTTGCGGACGATGTGGACAGGCTGGGCTGGCAAGGCCAGCGATTGCACGGCAGCCAGATCGTGGGCGGCGCGGCAGCCCCATTCAAAGGCCGCCTTGTTGTTGTCCACCTGCACGGCGTTCAACTCGATGGCGCGCAGCAGCGCGGCCCGGCTCAAGGGCACCCAGCCCTTTTGCCAGGCGTAACCCAGCATCAAGGGGTTGGCGTAGATGGTGTCGCCCAGCAACTGGGTGGCCAACTGGTTGGCATCCAGCCTGGACACCTGGCCTGCCAGCGCGGCCTGGTCGATGACCTCATCGCAATGGCCCGCCGGGAACTGCCAGTTGGTGTCGCGCACAAAAGCGGCCGTGGGCGTACCGTGGGTGTTGAGCGCCACGTGGGTGCGCTGGGCATGCATGGTGGCCAGGGTGCTGGCGTTGGCCGTGACGATGGGGTCGCAACCGATCACCAGGTCGGCCGCCGCCGTGGGCACGCGCGTGGTGTGGATGGCGTCCATGCTGTCGGCGATCTGGATGTGGCTCCAGGTGGCGCCGCCCTTCTGCGCCAGGCCCGCCGAATCCTGCGTGACGATGCCCTTGCCTTCGATGTGCGCGGCCACGCCCAGCAACTGCCCGATGGTGATCACGCCCGTGCCGCCAATGCCGGCGACGATGATGCCGTAAGCCTCGTGGGCCAAGGGGATCTTGGGTTCGGGCAGGCCGGGTAGCGCGAAAGGATCAATGCGTTGCTGGCTTTTGGCCGGTGACTTGAGCTGGCCGCCACTCACCGTCACGAAGCTGGGGCAAAAGCCCTTCACGCACGACATGTCGTGGTTGCAGGTGCTCTGGTTGATGTGGCGTTTGCGGCCGAACTCGGTGTCCACCGGCTCCACGCTCAGGCAATTGGACTGGGTGGAACAATCGCCGCAGCCCTCGCACACCAGCTCGTTGACGACGACGCGCTCGGTCACGGCCGGCATGGTGCCGCGTTTGCGGCGGCGGCGCTTTTCGGTGGCACAGGTCTGGTCGTAGATGATGACGCTGCAGCCGGGCACTTCGCGCATCAGGCGCTGCACGGCGTCGAGGTCATCTCGGTGATGCACGGTGGTGTCGGGCGCCAGGTTGGACACGGCCAGGTACTTCTCAGGTTCATCAGTGACGATGGCGATGCGCGAGACACCTTCGGCTTCCAGCTCACGACTCATCTCGGGCACACGCAGGGTGCCGTCCACGGGCTGGCCACCAGTCATGGCCACGGCATCGTTGAACAGGATCTTGTAGGTGATGTTGACCTTGGCTGCGATGCTCTGGCGCACAGCCAGCAGGCCCGAGTGGAAGTAGGTGCCATCGCCCAGGTTGGCGAACACATGCTTCTCGTCAGTGAAAGGCGCCTGGCCCACCCAGGTCACGCCCTCACCGCCCATCTGCGTGAAGGTGGTGGTGCTGCGGTCCATCCAGACCACCATGTAGTGGCAGCCGATGCCGGCCGTGGCGCGTGAGCCGTCGGGCACTTTGGTCGAGGTGTTGTGGGGGCAGCCGCTGCAGAACCAGGGCGCACGATCGGCGCTGGCCTTGGGCACGACCACAGGGGCCTGCTCCTTGGCCTCGATCAGCGCCAACCGCTGCGCGATGCGCTCACGCAGGTCGCGGCCCACGGTGTCCAGCATGCCCAGCTTGTCCAGGCGTTGCGCGATGGCCTTGGCGATCAGCGATGGGTTCAGGTCGGCCTTGGCGCGCAGCAACCAGTTGGAGGCCGGGTTGGACATGGACCACTCGCCACCGCTGTGGTCACCCAGCGTTTCGTTGAACTTGCCCAGCACGTTCGGGCGCACATCCTCGCGCCAGTTGTAGAGCTCTTCCTTGAGCTGGTATTCGATGACCTGGCGCTTTTCTTCGATCACCAGGATCTCTTGCAAGCCCGTGGCGAACTCACGCGTGGCACCGGCCTCCAGGGGCCAGACCACGGTCACCTTGTGCACGCGGATGCCAATCTGGGCGCAGGTCACTTCGTCCAAGCCCAGGTCGTGCAGGGCCTGGCGCATGTCGTTGTAGGCCTTGCCGCTGGCGATCAGTCCCAGGCGCGCGTGCTTCGAATCGATCACGGTGCGGTTCAGGCGGTTGGCGCGCACATAGGCCAGCGCGGCATACCACTTGTAGTCCATCAGCCGGGCTTCCTGCTCCAGCGGCGAATCGGGCCAGCGGATGTGCAGGCCACCGGGCGGCATGGCGAAGTCTTCGGGCAAGAGGATCTGCACGCGGTCGGGTTCAACCGACACGCTGCTGGACGATTCGACCACTTCCTGGATGACCTTCATGCCAGCCCACAGGCCCGAAAAGCGGCTCATGGCGTAGGCATGCAATCCCAGGTCCAGGATTTCTTGAGCGCTGCTCGGAAAAAACACCGGCAGACCGCAGGCCTTGAAAATGTGATCGCTTTGGTGCGCCACCGACGAGCTTTTGGCCACGTGGTCGTCACCCGCCACGGCGATCACGCCCCCGTGCCGGGCGGTGCCAGCCATGTTGGCGTGTTTGAACACATCCGAGCAGCGGTCCACCCCCGGGCCCTTGCCGTACCAAAGGCCAAAGACGCCGTCAAACTTCCGGTGCTCGGGGTACAGATCGAGCTGCTGCGTGCCCCACACGGCGGTGGCGCCCAGCTCTTCGTTCACCCCGGGTTGAAACACCACATGGTGCGCCTTCAGGTGCTCTTTGGCATTCCACAAGGCCTGGTCGTAGCCGCCCAGCGGAGAACCGCGGTAACCACTGATGAAGCCTGCGGTGTTCAGGCCCGCCGCCACATCTCTGGTGCGCTGCAGCATGGGCAAGCGCACCAGCGCCTGCACACCGCTCATGAAGGCAGTCCCATGTTCGATGGCGTACTTGTCGTCCAGCGTGAGCGACGCCAGGGCCTTGAGAACCGAATCGGGCAGTGGAGCGTTCATCACGAACTCCTCGCAGCCACATGCTGCAGAACCAGTGTAGAGATCTTGGCCCGGGCCGTCATCTCTTGAAGTGCCGAATAGTCCGCACCCCAGGCCTCAATCTTTGGCCTTGAAAACAATCTGGGGATGCCTTGGCGCCCGCACCACCCGGGATTACCCGGCGCGTTTCAAGCGCTGTTGCATTTCGCGTCTTCGGTGGTGTTTGTCTTGAAAAATTTTCCAATGTGAGTCGACATCGGTCAATAATTGAGTCGCACTCAATTATTTGATCATGTCAGCACTGCAACGCGTGGCCCCTCGTCGTGTGAAATCCCAGCTCCGTGTCACAGAGTTGCTGGCCGCTGCGCGCAAGGTCTTTTCTGAACAGGGCTTTCACCGCGCCACCACGGCCCAGATCGCCGAGGCCGCGGGCGTGTCCGAGGCCACCGTGTTCACCTACTTTCCGGGCAAACGCGAGCTGTGCATCCAGGTCATCAAAGATTGGTACGACGAGATCAGCACCGAGCTGGAACGCGAAGTGCCGCGCCTGCCTGGCGTGTACGCCAAACTCAGCCACGTGGTGCGCCAGCACCTGTGCACCCTGCTGGCCGACGGCTCGGGCATGTGCGCCCTGGTGCTGGGCGAGGGCCGCAGCAGCGCGCCAGAGCTGGCCGAAGTCATCACCGATTGCAAACGCCGATACACCGCCCCGCTGATGGATTGCCTGGCCCAGGCCGTGGCCGACGGCGAGGTGCGCCAGGACATGCCCCTGCGCCTGATGCGCGACCTGGTCTATGGCTCGATGGAGCACGTGCTGTGGGATTCGATCACCGCGCACAAGTGCCCGCCGATCGACGACACGGCCGAGCAACTGACTGGCCTGATCTGGAGCGCGCTGATGCCACGCGAGGCCTCGCTCGAGGCCCTGGCGCGCTTTCGCGATGAGGTGAACGCGGCCTTGAAACAACTGGACAGTCAACGCGCCCTCAAGAAGCGCGCGAGGAAGTGAACCATGCCTTTTGAATCCCTGATCAGCCCGCGCTCGGACGAGTTCAAGTCCAATGCCCAGGCCATGCAAGTGCTGCTTGACGACCTGGACTCGCAACTGGCACGCATCGCCCTGGGCGGTGGCGAAGGCCCGCGCGCCAAGCACGTGGCCCGAGGCAAGTTGTTGCCCCGCGACCGGGTCGAACTTCTGCTGGACCCAGGCACGCCCTTCCTGGAGATCGCCCCACTGGCTGGCCTGAACATGCACGACAACGATGCACCCTGCGCGGGCGTGATCGCGGGCATTGGCCGGGTGTCTGGTGTCGAATGCGTGATCGTGTGCAATGACGCCACCGTGAAGGGCGGCACCTACTACCCCATCTCGGTCAAGAAGCACCTGCGCGCGCAGGAAATCGCGCAGCAGAACCGCCTGCCCTGCATTTACCTGGTCGACAGCGGCGGCGCCAACCTGCCCAACCAGGACGAGGTCTTCCCTGACCGCGAGCATTTTGGCCGCATCTTCTTCAACCAGGCCAACATGAGCGCGCAAGGCATCCCGCAGATCGCCGTGGTGATGGGCTCGTGCACCGCAGGCGGTGCCTACGTGCCCGCCATGAGCGACGAGGCCATCATCGTCAAGAACCAGGGCACCATCTTTTTGGGCGGCCCGCCGTTGGTGAAAGCCGCCACGGGCGAGGTCGTCAGCGTGGAAGACCTGGGCGGTGGCGACGTGCACACGCGTTTGTCGGGCGTGGCCGACCAACTCGCCAACGACGATGCCCACGCGCTGGCCCTCGCGCGCCGCAGCGTGGCGCAGATCAACTGGCGCAAGACGCCTTCACAGGCCTGCATCGCACCGCGGCCCCCGCGCTTTGCGGCCGACGAGCTCAACGGCATCATCCCCACCGACACGCGCAAGCCCTTCGACGTGCGCGAGGTGATTGCCCGCGTCGTGGATGACTCCGAGTTCGACGAGTTCAAGCCTCGCTACGGCAGCACGCTGGTCACAGGCTTTGCGCACATCGACGGCATGCCCGTGGGCATCGTGGCCAACAACGGCATTTTGTTTTCTGAAAGCGCCAACAAGGGCGCGCATTTCATCGAGCTGTGCTGCCAGCGCAAGATCCCGCTGGTGTTTTTGCAGAACATCACCGGCTTCATGGTGGGGCGCAAGTACGAGAATGAGGGCATCGCCCGCGCGGGCGCCAAGATGGTGACGGCCGTGGCCTGCGCCGCTGTTCCCAAGTTCACCGTCATCATCGGCGGCTCGTTTGGCGCCGGCAACTACGGCATGTGCGGCCGGGCCTACAGTCCGCGGTTCCTGTGGATGTGGCCCAACGCACGCATCAGCGTGATGGGTGGCGAGCAGGCCGCCGGCGTGTTGGCCACCGTCAAGCGCGATGGCATCGAGGGCAAAGGCGGCCAATGGAGTGCGGAAGAAGAAGCTGCCTTCAAGGCCCCCATCCGCGAGCAATACGAGCAACAAGGTCACCCCTACTACGCCTCGGCCCGCCTGTGGGACGATGGCGTGATCCGCCCGGCGGACACACGGCGCGTGCTGTCCCTGGGCCTGAGTGCCAGCCTGAACGCGCCGATTGGCGACACACGCTTTGGCGTGTTCCGCATGTGAGCCCAAGGAGCACCCCATGAACCCGCCCACCCTCGACATTCAACACAACGGCCACGTGGCCCAGGTCTGGCTCAACCGCCCAGACATCCGCAATGCCTTCAACGACCAGACCATCCAGGAGTTGACGCACGCGTTTCAATCGATTGGCCTGGACCAGAACGTGCGCGCCATCGTCCTCGGCGCCCACGGCAAGGCCTTCAGCGCCGGCGGCGATCTGAATTGGATGCGCGCCATGGCCGATTACTCCTGGGCCGAGAACCACGCCGATGCCTCGCATTTGGCCGGCATGCTCTGGGCCATTGCCAACTGCCCTGTGCCGGTGATCGCGCGTGTGCAAGGCGACTGCTACGGCGGTGGTGTGGGCCTGGTCGCGGCCTGCGACATGGCTGTGGCGGCGGACAGCGCGGGCTTTTGCCTCTCCGAGGTCAAGCTGGGGCTGATCCCCGCCACCATCGCGCCCTATGTCATCCGCGCCATCGGAGAACGCTCCGCCCACCGCTACTTCGTGACGGCCGAGCGCATGAACGCGCAGCGCGCTCAGGCCCTGGGCCTGGTGCAAGAGGTGTGCGCGGTCGATGCGCTTGACACCGTGGTTGACGGGCTCTTGCACGCCATCGTGGCCAATGGACCGCACGCCGTGCGGGCCAGCAAACGGCTGATCCGCGAGACCGCCGGGTTGCCGCTCACCGCGGGCCTGCGCGACCAGACCGCGCGCACCATCGCCGACATCCGGGCCAGCGACGAAGGCAAGGCCGGGGTGAACGCATTCCTGCACAAGACCACGCCACCGTGGCAGGGCAAGGCCAACTGATGTTCAATAAGATCCTCATCGCCAACCGCGGAGAAATCGCCTGCCGCGTCGCCGCCACCGCGCGCCGCCTGGGCGTGCGCACCGTGGCCGTCTACTCCGATGCGGACGCCAACGCGGCCCATGTGCACGCCTGCGATGAAGCGGTGCGCATCGGCCCCGCTTCACCCCGCGAGAGCTACCTGCTTGGCGAGCGCATCCTGGCCGCCGCGCAAGCCACAGGCGCGCAAGCCATCCACCCCGGCTACGGCTTCCTGAGCGAGAACGCGGGCTTCGCAAAAGCCTGTGTCGATGCCGGCTTGGTGTTCATTGGCCCGCCTGCCTCCAGCATCGCGGCCATGGGCAGCAAGTCTGCCGCCAAAGCCTTGATGGAAAGCGCTGGCGTGCCCCTGGTGCCGGGCTACCACGGCGACTGCCAGGAAAGCACTTTCCTGCAAGCCGAGGCCGACTTCATCGGCTACCCCGTGCTGATCAAAGCCAGCGCGGGCGGTGGCGGCAAAGGCATGCGCACGGTGCAGCGAAGCGAGGATTTCTCGGCCGCCCTCGCCTCCTGCCAGCGCGAAGCCACCGCCAGTTTCGGTGATGACCGCGTGCTGGTCGAGCGCTACGTCACGCGGCCCCGCCACATCGAGATCCAGGTGTTCGGCGACAGCCACGGCAACTACGTTCACCTGTTCGAGCGCGATTGCTCGGTGCAACGCCGCCACCAGAAAGTGCTGGAAGAAGCCCCCGCCCCTGGCATGAGCCCCGAGCGCCGTGCCGAGATGGGTGCCGCTGCCATCGCCGCCGCGCGCAGCGTGGGCTATGTGGGCGCGGGCACGGTGGAGTTCATTGTTGAGCAGGGTGGCAGCTTCTATTTCATGGAGATGAACACGCGCCTGCAGGTTGAGCACCCCGTGACCGAAGCCATCACGGGCCTGGACCTGGTGGAGTGGCAGCTGCGCGTGGCCTCGGGCGAGCCCCTGCCATTGACGCAAGATCAACTGGCCATCAAGGGCCACGCCATCGAAGCACGCATCTGCGCCGAGAACCCCCTGCAGCAATTCCTGCCCGCCACCGGCCCCTTGCGCACCTATCGGCTGCCGACATCGTCCAGCTTCAGCGCCAGCCCCGTGCGCGTGGACAGCGGCGTGCGTGAAGGCGATGAAATCTCGCCCCACTACGACTCGATGATCGCCAAGCTCATCGTGTGGGGCCCTACGCGCGACCAAGCCCTGGCCCGGCTGGACGCCGCCCTGGGCGACCTGCACATCTCCGGGCTGCACACCAATGTGGCGTTCGTGCAGCGCATCATCCGCACCCTATCATTTCAACAGGCCGACCTGGACACGGCCCTGATTGAACGCGAGCAGGCCGCGCTGTTCTCGCCAACACCCTTGGCACCCTTGCTGGCGGTGGCCGGCCTGGCAGCCCGCCTGTTGAACGACGAGGCCAGCAGCGTCACCGCCGACCCGTGGTCGCAGCGCGATGGCTGGCGCTTGCATGGCGCCGCGCGCCGGGCATGGCCGCTGATGCTGGACGGGTCACCGATCACCGCCTGGTTGACCTGCCAGTGTGGTGGGCCATACCTGCTTCAGTGCGGAGAACTGCACGCCTCGTTTGAAGCCAAAGCATTGGCCCCCGACCGGTTTGACGTCACCTTGGCCGGGCAACGCCTGACCCTGGCCGTCTACCGCGACCGCGATCACTTCGAGGTCTTCGCCCCATATGGCCAGGCCAAAGTCAACCTGATCGACCCCTTGGCCCAGGCCAGCACCGCACATGCTGGCGGGCGCCTGACCGCCCTCATGCCCGGCCGCGTGGTGGCCCTCCTGGTGAAGGTGGGCGACACCGTCAAGGCAGGCGACGCGCTGGCCGTGACCGAAGCCATGAAAATGGAACACACCATGACCGCGCCGCGTGACGGCGTGGTGTCCGAACTGCTGTGCGCCCCGGGCGACCAGGTGCCCGAAGGCGCCGAGTTGCTGCGCCTGGCCGAAAAACCTTGAGAAGAACAAGCCATGCTGCCCCAACACGTCACCCTCGTTGAAGTCGGCCCACGCGATGGCCTGCAGAACGAAGCACAAACCGTCAGCGCCGCCGACAAGGTCGAGCTGGTGCACCGTCTGCAGCAGGCAGGCCTGACGCAGATCGAAGTCACCAGCTTTGTGAGCCCCAAGTGGGTGCCGCAGATGGGCGACAACGCCGAGGTCATGGCCGGCATCCAGCGCCAGGCCGGTGTGCGCTATTCGGTGCTCACGCCCAACATGAAGGGCTTTGAGGGCGCCCTGGCGGCCAAAGCCGACGAGGTCGTGATCTTCGCCGCCGCCAGCGAGGCCTTCAGCCAGCGCAACATCAATTGCTCCATCGCCGAATCCATCGAACGCTTCAGGCCCGTGGTCGAGGCCGCGCACGCGAACGGCATGAAAGTACGCTCGGCCGTGTCTTGCGCGCTGGGCTGCCCGTATCAGGGCGAGGTCAGCCTGGACCAGGTCGACGAGGTGGTGCAGCGTTTGCTGGGCATCGGCGCCGACCACATCGGCATCGCCGACACCATTGGCGTGGGCACGGCAGGGCGCGTGCAGGCCGTGATGGAACGCGCGCTCAAGCGCGTGCCCATCGACGAGCTGAGCGGCCATTTTCACGACACCTACGGCCAGGCCCTGACCAACATCCACGCGTGCCTGCAACTGGGCATCCACACCTTTGACAGCAGCATCGCCGGCCTGGGCGGCTGCCCTTACGCCAAGGGCGCCACCGGTAATGTGGCCACCGAGGATGTGGTCTACCTGCTGCACGGCCTGGGCATCAGCACCGGCTTGAACCTGGATTGGCTGGTCGATGCCGGCGCCTTCATTTCCAACGTGCTGGGCCGCAAACCGGTCTCGCGCGTGAGCAATGCCTTGCTCGCCAAAAGAGCAGCGCAACACCAAGCGGCCCAGACCGCGGCCTGAGCGGGCCAGCCCACCACCACCTCACCGAGGAGACACACCATGCACGACCTGCCCGGACTCGACCACCAACTGGGTGACGACATCAACGCCCTGCGCGACACCGTGCGCCATTTCGCGCAGACCGAGATCGCCCCGCGCGCGGCCAGCATCGACCGCGAAGACCAGTTCCCCATGGACCTGTGGCGCAAGCTGGGCGGCCTGGGTGTGCTGGGCATCACCGCCTCGGAAGAGTACGGCGGCGCCAGCATGGGCTACCTGGCCCACATGGTGGCCATGGAAGAGATCAGCCGCGCCTCGGCCTCGGTGGCCTTGAGCTATGGCGCCCACTCCAACCTGTGCGTCAATCAGATCCACCGCACCGGCACCGCGCTGCAAAAGCGCAAGTACCTGCCCAAGCTGATCAGCGGTGAGCACGTTGGCGCGCTGGCCATGAGCGAGCCGGGCGCGGGCTCCGACGTGGTCAGCATGAAGCTGCGCGCTGAACTCAAAGGCGACCACTACCTGCTCAACGGCACCAAGATGTGGATCACCAATGGGCCCGATGCCGACACCCTGGTCGTCTATGCCAAGACCGAGCCTGAGCGCCACGCGCAAGGCATCACCGCCTTCATCATCGAGAAGGGCATGCCCGGTTTCAGCATCGCGCAGAAGCTGGACAAGCTGGGCATGCGCGGCTCGAACACGGGCGAGCTGGTGTTCGACAACGTGCGCGTGCCGGTCGAGAACGTGCTGGGCCAGGTCAATGGCGGCGTGAAGGTGCTGATGAGCGGGCTGGACTACGAGCGCGCGGTGCTCTCGGGCGGGCCCTTGGGCATCATGCAGGCGGTGATGGACAACGTGGTGCCCTACATCCACGAGCGCAAGCAGTTCGGCCAGGCCATTGGCGAGTTCCAGTTGATCCAGGGCAAGGTGGCCGACCTGTACACCACCCTGCAAGCCGGGCGTTCGTTTGCCTACACCGTGGCCAAGAACCTGGATGCCCTGGGCCCGGACCACGCGCGCCAGGTGCGCAAGGATTGCGCCTCGTTGATCCTCTGGTGTGCCGAGAAAGCCACCTGGATGGCGGGCGAAGGCATCCAGATCTTTGGTGGCAACGGCTACATCAACGAGTACCCCTTGGGGCGGCTGTGGCGCGATGCCAAGCTGTACGAGATTGGCGCGGGCACGTCGGAGATCCGGCGCATGCTGATTGGGCGCGAGCTGTTCACAGAAACCATTTGATTCAACAGCCCGATGCAAGCTCCCTAGAATCTGATGGGCGGGTCCCACGACTGGCCTCCATCCATCAAACCAGGGAATCACCATGTCACTTTTCAAGACTTCATTCATCGCGAGCGCACTGGCCTTGTCATGGTCGGTCATGTCGGCCCAGGCCGCGGTCAGCAGCAACACCTCCTTGACCAACATCCAGATCACGGTCGAGGATCTGAACACTGGGGATCTGGTGCTGCCATCTTTCAGCATCACGGATTCACCACGCGGCACTCTGCTCCACCTCGCCCTGAGCGCTGCTCCGGACTACTACACCTACTATGGTGACGACTGGACCGGAGAGGACTGGTTGACAACCCCGATGAGCCTGACCGTCAATGCCCCCAAGTCGACGGCCACGGCCTCGGTCGGCGTCGACTTCCTGAGCGCATCCGGCTTGGCGTTCACCAATGGCGGAACCTTCATCGCCTACTCAGCGGCACCTGACTACCAGGGCGACGATTTCACACTCAGTGCCCACACCAGCGTCCGCATCAAGGCTCTGGCCTCTGTTCAATTCAGCCTGGATGCCCGCCAGCCAACGCCCGGCATCCAGCAAGTTGGCTCAGATGAAGTCTCGGGCAGTGCGGGCATCTCCCTGGTTGGCAGTGATGGCCCATTCTTGGAGGAGCGTTTCGGCTTGGAATACACATTCCTAAAACACCATGATGCGGTCAGCTACGGGGGCTCTCGATGGCTGGAAGTCGAACTCACCAATGATTCCGACCATGCCATCCATGGCCAGTTCTCTGTGTTTGCCCACGCGCTTGGCGCCCTCGCCACCACGGTTCCCGAACCGTCAGACCTGGCGCTGACGTTGGCAGGATTGGGTGTGCTGGGCGGATGGGCTCGCCGCAAGGCCCTCACCTCGGCGACCTCCAGCACCTGAGGCATGCCAGACAGCCACGACCCCATCGTCATCCTCGCCGCCGGCCGCACGCCCATTGGAGGATTCCAGGGCGCGCTCTATTCGCTGAGCGGTCCCGCACTCGGGGGCGTGGCCATCGCTGGCGCCTTGGCCAAGGCGGGTGTGCCGGGCGGGTCCGTGGACGAAGCATTGTGCTGCACGCAACATTTTTCGCCCGCGTGGGGTTTTAAAGGCTGCTTGGCGGACCGGCGATCCTCACCGCGCCTTCAACAGATCATCCACCATCGCCTTCACCGCCTTCATCTGCGGCGCCGATTGCTTGGCAAAGTTGGGGGCTGATGGGTTCAGTGCCGCGAACTTCTCGGTGTAGCCCCAGAAGTCCCAACACCCTTTGGGGTTGAACCGGTAGGGATCCGTGGGCGCACGGCCACGGGGATCGCTGGGTTTGACCTGCGGGTACAGCACCACGACGTGGCCGGCCTCGGCCCAACGGTTGTAGCCCGTGTCCCTCACGAACTGCAGGCCGAACTTCTGGCCCCCCACTTTGAAGTTCTGCCCTTGCTCGCACCCATGGAAGGCCACGTGCAGGCGGCAATGCGCGCCAGTCTGCTCGCAGGCCTTGGGCACATAGACCCAACCCGTGCTGTCCAGGCTGCTGAACACCTTCTTGTCATCGTAGGTGGTCTGCTTGAATTGCTTCAATGCCCCTTCGTCAAAGGTGCCCGCCTGCCAGTCAGGGTTGCCGGGGTAGAGCCACTTCAACAACTCACCAGCCGCGTCCAGGTTGCACTGGGTCAGGAAAGGCGTGTGGGTCAGGCTGCACGCCTGGCTGGCCAGCGGGCTGGGAAAACCATGCCCGGCCTCGGCATTCGCCTCACGTCGGATCTGCGCCAAAGGCACGCCCAGGCGCTCGTAAAACTTTTGCGCCGCGGTGACCAACCGAGAGTCCACCACATGGTCTTTCTCGCCCGAAAACAACCAGACGCGGTGGCCTTTGAGGTGGAAGGTGTCATCAATGGCATGGGCTTCGGCATTGCCCGCCACGGCGTTCTGGCTGAACAGCAGGTACACGTCAGGATTGAAGACCTGGCAACCGCCCCCAAACGCGTGCATCAATTGCAGCGCGAAGTTCTGTTCGGCCGGGCACGAACAGTTGAACATGGCCGTGGACACGCTGCCCCGCGAACAACCATAGGGGCCGCCAGCCAACACCGCCGCGCCCGACAAGGAGGCAGAGTAGGCCACCTGGAACTGCCCGGCCATGTAGGCGCCGGACGACAGGCCCGACACGGTGACCGAATCACGCTGCAAGCCCAGCGAGGGTAGCCGCGTCAAGACATCGGCCTGGACTGCGGACACCGCCAGGCCGACGAGCATGGACGCCAGCAAGCGGGGTGGAAGAGACAACGCGAAGTGAGCCGGCATGGGGGCACTCCCTGGGCTTGATTTGAAATTTGCTGCAACGCAGCATTTCGTGCAGCTTAACGCCCCCAGGCCGACAATGCAAAGGAAGCCCCTGATCAGGAAGACTGGCGTCGCCCGTACACGGCCACGGTGGCCAATCCCAAGGCCATGGACAGGAGCGTGCCTGGCTCCGGCACTTCAGAGACCGTGATCAGGGAACGGCTCCGGGTCGAGGGGCCAAACCTCCATTCACTCGCGATGAAGCTGTCCACGTACCCCACTGCGCCAAACTCGGTTTCGGGGGCCGCCCCGATCATGCCGAAATAGCCGTGGAAGACAGGATAGTCAGCCTTGCGCTCACCATCTGGTGAAACCGTGATGTACACGCCTTGAAAAGTGGAAGGGTCGTTGTCAACGCCGGTATGGCCGACTTTGAATGCCAGCAACAGTTCCTGAAAAGACTTCAACGGGGACGCGAAATCACGGATGTCGGCGTTGCCTGAGAACGTCAGGAAAGCCTGGCTTATTTCCCCCGGACTCCAGGCTGAGATCAGACCATCCTGGTCGAGGTCGACGCCCTCAAGCGTCAAATTGAGCTCACCGCCCCCAATGAACCCGTCTTGATGCAACAGATAAGGCGCGGCCTGCACCAACGACGATGCGGCCAAAGCCGCGATGCACGCCAACGCTGGCAGACTGTGCTTGAACATGATTTTTTTCATACATGACTCCTTGGATGGGTTGGATTCATCGACGGCGTGGGTAAACACTGGCCAGACCTAACAGCCCCACCAGCATCAGGATCGGCGTTTGAGGCTCGGGCACCGCGGCCGCGAAATTGCCGCGCAATTCGCCCCCGGGAAACGCCGAGGTGTGCAGGTTGAAGTAAGCCGTTCCGTCGCCCAGGGTCTGGCCCAACGCCTGGAAGGCCGAACTCGCCGTCCCGCCATGCGTGCTGACAAAGGACCCGCTCCAGTTGCTCAACTGACTCAGGTCGAAAGTGTGGTCGTAGCTGCCGGCCGTGGCCCCTATGGGAAAGTCGGAGAACACCAGCGCCACTGCGGCATTGCCTGCGTTGGGCAAGGCGGTGCAGCAATGGATGTGGGCCATCGTGGCCGAACCGCTCAGGCCGGCAAAGCTGGCTTGCACGCGCATGCTCAAGCTGTGCTCGTCCAGCGTCACGGTGGTCGAACCTGTGCCTCGCGAAAGGTTGCCAGGCGATTCGCTGGCACCCAACAGCTGCGCGGTGTACGCCACACTGTGTGCGGCCGCGGGCAAAGCCGCGCTCAAGCCGAGCAGACTGGCTGCGATGAGGTGACTGGGTTTCATGGTTTTCTCCTTGGGTTTTGAAAAATGAAAGGTGATGGCCCGCGATCCACGCGCTGCGGGCCCAAGCGCTTGAATTCAAGCCAGGGGGCGTTGGTAGATCTGCAACATGCGGGGCCTGATCCACCGCAGGACGCACAGTCCGCACAAGATCAGCAAACCAAGAAACATCACGGCGAAGCCCGACAGGCTGATGACCCTGGCCAGGGGTTTGGCCAAGCCCAGGAAGCCCGCATAAAGCCATGAGGCGCCGCTGATCGCCGCCATCACCGCGGCCAGGTTGGCCGCGCGCCCCGCATCGGCGGGCGGCTTGCTCACCGCCGTGAAAAAGAAGCGGTGCAGTAAATGGCCATTGAAGGTGAGCAACAAAGCCACCAACACTTTGGCCACCAACTTGGGCCGAGCGGCAATCACCGCCAGGTCAAAACCCGTGTCGATCCAGATGATCAGCAAGCCGGTGATCCACAACATGCCCAACATGCCCGCGACCAATTGGCCGCCGGTGCGCAGCAAGGCCAGATCGACGCGCCGCCCCTTGAACAGCGACAGGTCGGCAAAGGCGATGCCGATGGCCGCGCCTACCACGCTCAGCACGTGCAGCATCAACAAGAACATGCGTTCCATTTCCATGGCTTCTTCCCCAGGTCATCCACCAACCAACTGCATCAAATGTGCGTTCTGCACATTTCACGCTCAAGCTTAATTGCATTTGCTTGCAAAAATGTGCATTTCGCACATTTACAATGAAACCTGTCTTCCACTTGGTCGCCTCATGTCAGAGCAGGATCCGAGCAACGCCGTCCCCGCCGCCCTCAGCGCCTTGCTGCTGCCTTTGGCACGGCTGGCGGTCTCGCAGGGCGTGCCTTTAGCGGTGGCCGAGGCGGCTTTGAAACGAGCTTTTGTGAGCGCCGCGCGCGATGCCCTCGTGGAGGCCGGCCTGCCCGAGCACCGCTTGGTCAGCCGCATCAGCACCACCACCGGTCTGAATCGACGCGAAGTCACCCGGCTCACGCAAAGCGAGCCGAGCCAGCAAAAGCCGGTCGCCGTCTCATCGGCCGGCGAGGTGTTCACCCGTTGGGTGACCGACAAGAGTTTGCGCACCAGGCAAGGCACGGCCAAGGCGCTGGCGCGCGTGGGCCCGGCCCCCAGCTTTGAAGCCTTGGCCCGCTCCGTCACGCAAGACGTGCATCCGCGCAGCCTCCTGGACGAGTTGTGCCGCCTGGGCATCGCCCAACTTAACCCGCAGAGCGACACCGTCAGCCTGCTGCGCGACGCCTTCGTGCCAGGTGATGACCAGCAACACATGCTGGCCTTCCTGGCCGACAACGTGGGCGACCACTTGAACGGCGCAGTGTCCAACGTGATCGGCCAGGGCGAGCCGCCCCACTTCGACCAAGCCGTGTTCGCCGACGAACTGTCAAGTGAATCGATGGCCCTGGTGCGGCAGTTCGTGTCCAGCCAGTGGCAGCGCCTGCTGAACGAAGCCGTGCCCTTGCTGGAGCAGTGCATCGAGAACGACCGACAGGCCGAGCGCCAGCAGGACCAGCGCGTCCGCATTGGCTTGTACAGCTATGTCGACGACATGGCGACCCCAAAAAATGAATCCAGGACGAGGAAAGACCATGAATAAAGCCGCCAAGAAGGCTTGCATCGCACTTTGTTCAGGCATCCTGCTGGCCGCCTGGCTCACCGGGTGCGGCGGCGGCGATGAATCCACCGCTGGCGTGGGCAGCGGCGGCACCGGGTCTTACTCCGGCGGCCCCATCACCGGCTTTGGCTCCATCGTGGTCAATGGCATCCATTTCGACCAGACCACGGCTCAGGTGACCGATGCGGACAACCAACCCCGGGCAGCGTCCGAACTCAAGCTGGGCATGGTGGTTCAGCTGCAAGGCTCGCCGGTGCGCACGCAGGCGGGACGGCAAGTGGCCACCGCGGAGCTCATCCAGTTGAGCAGTGAATTGCTGGGGCCGGTGGACGCGATTGGGGCCAACAGCCTGACCGTCATGGGGCAGACCGTGCTGGTGGACAGCCGCACGCACTTCTCGGCTGATCTGCCGGCAGGGCTGGCCAGCCTGGTGGCGTCCGATGTGGTCGAGGTCTACGGCTTTCACGATGCCGCCAGCGAAAGTTACGTGGCCACGCGCGTTGAAAAGCGCGATGCCCTGATGGTGCAGCACTACGTGGTCAAGGGTGTGCTCAAGAACCTGGACCTGGGCACGGGCTACTGCTCGATCGGCGCCCAGACGCTGGCCTATGCCTGGCAAAGCCCGCCGCCCGGACTGGCGAACGGCCGCGTCGCGCGCGCCCTCATCAATGTGTCGACCCTACCCATGGGCAGCGTCTGGACCGCCCAGTCGATGACCTTGAACACGCCATTGGTGGCCAACCGCGACGACGCCACGGTCGACGGCTTGGTGACCAACCTGAGTCCCGGCAACCACCGCCTTTTCAGCGTCAACGGCATCGCCGTGGATGCCGTCAGCGCCAGCTGCGCGGTGTGCTCCACCCTGCACCTTGGCGACCACCTGAAGGTCAAGGGGCGACTGGTGGATTCGGTCTTGGTGGCCAGCGAGATCGGCTTGTCGAACTGAGCTCGCTCAGGTCAAAGAAACCGTTCCAACAGGCGCCGCGACGCCGTGTCCAGCGCCATGCGATCGCGCACCGCGAACTGCACGCCGTGGCTGCTGGTGATCAGCAAAGCGCCGCCCGCCAGCCGGCGGATGTCGTCTTCGCTCTTGAGCACGAAAATGGCCGGGCCCCGGTCGGTGGTCACCGCCCAACTGCTGGGCGTGCCAAAGGTGGAGACGGCTTTCAGGCGCTCGATCACGGGCGTGAACTCGCGCAAGGCCAGCTCTTCCAGCAGCAGTTGCCGCGCCTCTTCAGGCAGGGCGCTCAGCCGGGCGATCCAGACCAATTCATGGCCATGCGTGTCGACCAAGGACAGGCCCTCATCAGGTGCCGCGATGGGGAAGGCCCGCACCGGCGTGACGCCATCGTGGCGAACACCCTTTGCATCGATCAGGACCAGCCGACCGAAGTTGTCACGGCCCAGCGTGAACGTCATCATCGTGGTGTCGCCGCTCATGCCTGATGCTCCTTCTCGGCCTGTTGCTCCTTGCGGGCCTGGGCCTCGTACAAGCGCCAGTAAGCGCCTTGCCTGGCCATCAGCTCGTCGTGCGGCCCCACCTCGACCACGCGGCCGCGGTCCATCACCACCAGGCGGTCTGCCTTGCGCAGCGTGGACAAGCGGTGGGCAATGGCGATGGTGGTGCGGCCCTGCACCAGGTTGTCCAGCGCCTTCTGGATCTCTTTTTCCGTCTCGGTGTCCACCGACGAGGTGGCCTCGTCCAGGATCAGGATGCGCGGGTCGATCAACAGCGCCCGCGCGATCGAGATGCGCTGGCGTTCACCGCCCGACAGTCCTTGACCGCGCTCACCCACCAGCGAGTCATAGCCCTGCGGCAGGCGCAGGATGAACTCGTGCGCGTGCGCCGCCCGTGCCGCGGCCACGATCTCGGCGCGGGTGGCATCGGGCTTGCCGTAAGCGATGTTCTCGGCGATGGTGCCGAAGAAGAGGAAAGGCTCTTGCAGCACCAGGCCGATGTGGCGCCGGAAGTCGGCCACGCCCACGCGGCGGATGTCGGTGCCATCGATGCGGATGGCGCCTTCGCTCACGTCATAGAAGCGGCAGATCAGGTTGACCAGGGTGCTCTTGCCGGAGCCGCTGTGGCCCACCAGGCCGATCATCTCGCCGGGCTGGATGTCCAGGTTCAGACCGCGGATCACGGCGCGGCTGCCATAGCGAAAGCCGATGCCCTCCATCTGCAAACGGCCTTGCACCGTCGGCAGCGCCACCGGGTTGGTGGGCTCGGGCACGTTCGAGACATGGTCCAGGATGTCGAAGATGCGCTTGGCGCCAGCCGCCGCTTTCTGCGTGACCGAGACGATGCGGCTCATCGAATCCAGCCGGCCGTAAAAGCGCCCGATGTAGGCGATGAAGGCCGTGAGCACACCCACCGTGATCTGCTGGTGCGAGACCAGCCAGATGCCAAAGGCCCACACCACCAGCAGCCCGATCTCGGTCATCAGCGACACCGTGGGCGAGAACAGCGACCAGGTCTTGTTGAGCTTGTCGTTGATCTCCAGGTTGTGCCAGTTGGCGTCCTTGAAGCGCTTGGCCTCACGCTGCTCTTGCGCAAAGGCCTTGACCACGCGGATGCCGGGGATGGTGTCGGCCAGCACATTGGTGACCTCGCCCCAGACGCGGTCGATCTTCTCGAAGCCGGTGCGCAGGCGGTCGCGCACCAGGTGGATCAGCCAGGCGATGAAGGGCAGCGGCAGCAAGGTGACCAGGGCCAGCCAGGGGTTGATCGAGAACAGGATGATCGCCGTCATGGTGATCATCAGCACGTCGGTGGCGAAGTCGAGCGCGTGCAGCGAGAGGAAGACGCTGATGCGGTCGGTCTCGGAGCCGATGCGCGACATCAGGTCGCCCGTTCGCTTGGTGCCGAAGTATTCCAGCGACAGGTTCAGCAGGTGCTCGAAGGTGCTGGTCCGCAGATCGGCGCTGATGCGCTCGGACACCAGGGCCAGCACATAGGTGCGCGCCCAGCCCAGGCTCCAGGCCAGCAGGGCCGAGATCAGCAAGCCGCCCAGCAAGGCGGCCACGTACCAGGTGTCGATGGTCTGGCCGCTCTGGAAGGGGATCAGCACCTTGTCCATCAGCGGGATGCTGAGGTAGGGCGGGACCAGGGTGGCGGCGGTGGAGGCCAGGGTCAGGGCAAAACCCAGGGCCAGCTTGCCCTGGTAGGGCCGCGCAAAGCGCCACAGGCGCAGCAGCACCCAGGTCGAGGGTGGCTCGTCGGCGCTGCGGTCGCAGGCGGGGCAATCTTCACTGTCGGGCGGCAGCGGGGCATGACAAGTGGGGCACAGAGGCAAGCCGTCGTCGTCCAGGGCCGCAGGGGTGCCAGCCTTCAGTTGCGCCTGCTGGCGGTCAAAAAATGTCTGGAAACCTTGAGCCGCCACACCCACGGCCATGGTGAAGTGCCAATGGGCCAGGCGTTGCCGCGCGTCGTGCAGTTCCAGCGTGCCGACGCCGGCGTGGTCAAAATGCCGCAAAGCCAGCCCCTCGGCCAGGGGCCAGGCGCGCCAAACGCCTTCAGGCTCGTCCTGGGAGAGCAGGCGGCGGTCGGTCAGCACCAGAACACCCTCGGAAAACCGCAAACGCGGGTCCAGGTCAACCACCAGGGTGGCTAGAACGTTCTCTTCTTTTGCAAGCTGGGCCTGCAGGCCTACCTGAGCGTGTTTGGCCAGGGCCCCGCGAGCGTCAACAGGATGATGATGTTGCATTTTGATTTCGTAGCGCAATCGCGGATTCTCGCCGAATCGGTGCCACTTGCGGCCAGGGTTGCTGTGATCAGCCCCGGTGTCCTCAAGCACAATCCCGGGTCGCGCGCCGCCTGAACGGTCGCCAGAACGCACAAGAACATGACAAGAATGGACGACATCAAACTGCTGCGCATCAATTACCTGCGTGGCCCCAATGTCTGGACCTACCGCCCCGTGCTGGAAGTCTGGCTGGACTTGGGTTTGCTGGAAGATCACCCCTCCAACCTGTTGCCGGGCTTCAACGACCGTCTGGTGGCGCAGTTGCCGGCCTTGATCGAGCACCACTGCGGCGTCGGCGAGCGCGGTGGCTTCCTGGAGCGCCTGAAAGAAGGCACCTGGGCCGGACACGTGCTGGAACACGTGGTGATCGAGTTGCTGAACCTGGCCGGCATGCCCACCGGCTTTGGCCAGACGCGCAGCACCTCGAAGCGTGGCATTTACCGCATGGTGTTCCGTGCGCGTGAAGAGCACGTGGCCCGCACCGCCCTGGCCGAAGGCCACCGCCTGCTGATGGCCGCCATCAACGACCAGCCTTTTGACGTGGCCGCCACCGTGGCCAAGGTGCGCGACCAGGTGGACGACTGCTACCTGGGCCCCAGCACCGCCTGCATCGTCTCGGCCGCCACCGACCGGCGCATTCCCCACATCCGCCTGAATGAAGGTAACCTGGTGCAGCTGGGCTATGGCGCCCGCCAGCGCCGCATCTGGACGGCCGAAACTGACCTGACCAGTGCCATCGCCGAAGGCATCGCCAGCGACAAGGACCTCACCAAGAGCTTGCTCAAGTCCTGTGGCGTGCCCGTGCCCGAGGGCGAAGTGGTGGACAGCCCCACCGCCGCCTGGGAAGCAGCGCAAGACATCGGCCTGCCTGTGGTGGTCAAGCCCAGTGATGGCAACCACGGCCGGGGCGTGGCCCTGGACCTGAAAACCCAGGCCGAGGTCGAGGCCGCGTTTGAAGTGGCCGACAAGCACGGCAGCGAAGTCCTGGTCGAGAAATTCATCCGTGGCCACGAGCACCGCCTGCTGGTGGTGGGCGGCAAGGTGGTCGCGGCTGCCCGGGGTGAAGCCGCCTGGGTGACGGGCGATGGCCGCTCAACCGTCATGCAACTGATCGACGCGCAGCTGAACACCGACCCGCGCCGTGGTCTGAACGAAGACTTCCCGCTCAACGTCATCAAGCCTTTGGAAGACGAGGCCGTGTTGCTCGACCTGCAGCGCCAGGGCCTCACCATCGACGCCATCCCTGACCCCGGCCGCCAGGTGCTGATCCAGCGCAATGGCAATGTCGCCCTCGATTGCACGGACGATGTCCACCCCGAAGTCGAGCACGCCGTCACCTTGGCAGCGCGGGTCATTGGCCTGGACATCGCGGGCGTTGACGTGGTGGCCCAGGACATTTCCCGCCCCTTGAAATCGCAAGGCGGTGCCATTGTGGAAGTGAACGCCGGCCCTGGCCTGTTGATGCACCTCAAACCGGCCGAGGGCTCGCCCCGCCCGGTGGGCCGCGCCATCGTTGACCACCTCTTCCCCGAAGACGACGACGGCCGCATCGCCATCGTGGGCATCACTGGCTCGCAGGGCACTAGCACCTTGGCGCGCCTGATCACCTGGCTGATCCATTTGAGCGGCAAGTACGTGGGCCTGGCCTGCCGCGATGGCCTGTTCCTGGACCGCCGCCACGTCGAGCGCCAGGACGCTGCCCATTGGGACGCCGGCCACCGCCTGCTGATGAACCGGTCGGTGCAGGCCGCCGTGTTCGAGACCGGCGCCCGCGCCATCCTGCGTGATGGCCTGCCCTACGACCGTTGCCAGGTGGGCGTGGTCACCGACCTGGAAGGCGCGTCCGAGTTGGCCGAATTCGACATCGGCGAATCCGACCAACTGGTCAAGGTGCTGCGCACCCAGGTGGACGTGGTGCTGCCCGAAGGGGCCGCCGTGCTCAATGCCAACGACGAGCGCATCGCGGCCATGGCCGCCCTGTGCGACGGCCAGGCCGTGCTCTACGCCGAAGACCCGCAACTGGCCACCATCGTGCAGCACCGCGCACAGGGTGGCCGCGCCGTGTTCATGCGCCAGGGCATGGTGGTGCTGGCCAACGGCGCCTTTGAGAACACCTTAAGCGAGTTGAGCAGCCTGACGCTGCGCCAGGGCCGCGGCACACCCGTGTCGTCCGACACCCTGCTGGCCGCTGTGGCCGCTGCCTGGGCACTGGACATCAAACCCGACCTGATCACCGCGGGCATTGAAACCTTCGACGCCGACCTGTCGCCGGCCCGCCCTACGCTGGGTTTCACCTACGCCCGCTGAAGAAGCAAAGTACAAGAAAAGAGACACGCTGATGGACGTTTCCCGCATCCGGGCACTGAGGGGTCCCAACCTCTGGAGCCGACACACGGCCGTGGAGGCGATCGTGGCCTGCACCGAGGCTGAGCGATCGATCGTCAACCTGCCCGGCTTCGAGGCGCGCGTGCGCGCCCTGTTCCCGGCCATTGGCGCGCTGCAACACCGGGGCGCCAACACCAAGGTGTCGCTGGCCCACGTGTTGGAAACCGCCGCACTGGCCTTGCAGGCCCAGGCCGGATGCCCGGTCACTTTCAGCTGCACGGCCGTCACGGTCGAACCCGGCGTGTACCAGGCGGTGGTCGAGTACTCCGAAGAAGCCGTGGGCCGGCTGGCCTTCGAGCTGGCGCAAGCCTTGGTCAACGCCGCCTTGAACGGCACCGATTTCGACGTGGACGCGGCCATCACGCAATTGCGCGAACTGGACGAAAGCGAGCGCCTAGGCCCCAGCACCGGCGCCATCGTGGAAGCGGCTGCCGCGCGCGGCATCCCCTGGCGACGCTTGACGCAAGGCAGCTTGGTGCAGTTCGGCTGGGGCTCGCGCCAGCGCCGCATCCAGGCCGCCGAAGTTGATGCCACCAGCGCCGTGGCAGAGTCCATTGCCCAAGACAAGGACCTGAGCAAGAAGCTGCTGCACGCGGCCGGCGTGCCCGTGCCCATGGGGCGCCCGGTGCAATCGCTCGACCGAGCCTGGGCCGTGGCGCAAGAGATTGGCCTGCCCGTGGTCGTCAAGCCGCAAGATGGCAATCAGGGCAAGGGCGTGACGGTCAACATCGTCAGTCGCGATCACCTCGACATCGCTTACAAAGCCGCTGCCGAGTATGGCGAAGTCATGGTCGAAAAGTACCTGCCCGGCGACGACTTCCGGCTGCTGGTCGTGGGCGACCGCCTCGTGGCCGCCGCCCGCCGCGACCCGCCCCAAGTGATCGGCGATGGCGTGCACACCGTGCGCCAACTGGTCGACATCGTCAACCAGGACCCCAAACGCGGCGAAGGCCACGCCACCTCGCTCACCAAGATCCGCTTCGACGAGATCGCCGTGGCGCGCCTGGACGTGCAAGGTCTCCAGCCCGATTCGGTGCCCGACAAGGGCCGCCGCGTCATCCTGCGCAACAACGCCAACCTCAGCACTGGCGGTACGGCCACCGACGTGACCGACGACGTGCACCCTGAAGTGGCCGCCCGCGCCGTGGCCGCCGCGCAGATGGTGGGCCTGCACATCTGCGGTGTCGACGTGGTCTGCGAGACCGTGCTCAAGCCGTTGGAAGAACAGCACGGCGGCATCGTGGAAGTGAACGCCGCGCCGGGCCTGCGCATGCACCTCACACCGTCCTTCGGCAAGGGCCGGCAAGTGGGCGAAGCCATGGTGGCCAACCTCTTCGGCCCGGGCGACGATGGCCGCATCCCGGTCGTGGCCGTCACGGGCACCAATGGCAAGACCACCACGGCCCGCCTGATCGCACACCTGCTGGCCTCGACCGGCCTGCGCGTGGGCATGACCAACACCGACGGCGTCTATGTGGAAGGCCGCCAGATCGACAGCGGCGACTGCAGCGGCCCCAAGAGCGCCCGCAATGTGCTGATGCACCCGGATGTGGATGCCGCCGTGTTCGAGACCGCCCGTGGCGGCGTGCTGCGCGAAGGCCTGGGCTTTGACCGCTGCCAGGTGGCCGTGGTCACCAACAT
The DNA here is from genome assembly GCF_918741295.1 of Aquabacterium sp. CECT 9606. Lineage (GTDB taxonomy): Bacteria > Pseudomonadota > Gammaproteobacteria > Burkholderiales > Burkholderiaceae_C > Aquabacterium. Next base: position 577,813 of record NZ_CAKKNB010000001.1, on the reverse strand, counting down.
CGGCTCGGGCGACCACCTGGGCCTGAACTACATCACCACGGTCGAAGACCTGGCGGTGCTCAAGCGCGTGATCGTGCAGAACGTCGCGCGGGATGGCTATGCGGTGCTCAACGCCGCCGACCCCAATGTGTCGGCCATGGCCAGCAAGGCCGTGAGCGAGATCATTTTCTTCGCGCAGGACCACCACCACCCCATCATGGCCACGCACCGCGCGCAGAACAAGCGCACCGTGTTCGTCGATGGCGACGCGATCGTCGCTGCGCAAGGCGCCTGGCGCGAGCGCATCCCGCTGCGCGACATCCCCATCACCCGCAACGGCACGATCGGCTTCCAGGTCGAGAACGTGCTGGCCGCCGTGGCCGCAGCCTGGGGCGTGGGCCTGGACTGGGACGCCGTGCGCAGTGGCCTGGCCAGCTTCGTGAACGACGCAGACAACGCGCCTGGTCGCTTCAATGTGATGGACTACAAGGGCGCCACCGTGATCGCCGACTACGGCCACAACCCGGACGCCATGCGCGCCCTGGTCTCGGCCGTGGAAGGCATCCCGGCCAAGCGCCGATCCGTGGTGATCAGCGGCGCCGGCGACCGCCGCGACGACGACATCCGCGAGCAGACCGCCATCCTGGGCGATGCCTTTGACGACGTGCTGCTGTTTCAGGACGCTTGCCAGCGCGGCCGCGTCGACGGCGAAGTGCTCGCCCTGCTGCGCGATGGCCTCAAAGATGCCCAACGCACGCGCAACATCGACGAAATCCGTGGCGAGTTCGTGGCCATCGACACGGCCCTGCACCGTTTGTCTCCGGGGGATCTGTGCCTGATATTGGTGGATCAGGTGGAAGAGGCACTGGCACACTTGGCCAAACGCGTCGCCGAATCCACACCTTCCTGAGATGAACCACCTGCGCCTGAAAGCCCTGAGCCTTGCCCTGCCCCTGGCCGCCCTGCTGGGCTGCGCCACGGTGCAGGTGACCCCGGTGGCCACGGGCAGCGGCGAAGCCGCTTACGAGCTGGCAGGCACCAGCATCGCGCAGCTGGAAGCCGAGGCCCAGCGCCTGTGCCCTCATGGCTACGATGTGCGGCGCCAGGCGCACAACTACCAGCGCATGGCCAACGACCAGCTCTACCCTGTGCGACTGTGGGACCGCATCACCGGCAACCTCAACACACCCACCAACAACAAGGCGCAGATGGCCGTGGTGTGCAAAGCGCCCCCGCCATGAACAATTCCCGCCCTGGCCACTTATCGGCCAGCGCGGTCTGCGGATAAGACCTACATTTCATTGACAGCTTGTGTCATTGATCTTGAGGTTCTCCATGAACGCAGTCTCATCGATCGGCCGATCCGGCATGACCGCAGCCCTCCAGCAACTGGACAGCTCGGCCCACAACATCGCCAACAGCCAGACGTCGAATTTCAAACGCGAGGTCGTCAACCAACGCGAATTGCCCAACGGCGGCGTGGCGACCACCATCGAACAGACCCAGACCATCGGGCATGACCTGGCCGCCGACATCGTGCAGCAGATCTCGTCCACCTATTCCTTCCAGGCCAACCTGCACACCGTGCGCACCCAGCAGGACATGATGGGCATGCTGATCAACCTGCAGGCCTGAAGGCGCTGCGGCCGCCGCAGCAGCCCCCTGACTTACACTCATTGGGAAAGCCCCAATGAGTCTCACCACACCATCCCCCTCCGCACTCGATGCGCCCTTCCCCTTGGTCCACTGGACCGAGGCCGAGCAGGATCAGTCCGCCCGCTGGCGCTCTGAAAGCGCCACGCCCCCGCCCAAACGCGTGGTGCTGGCCGACGACCGCATGAGCGCCGACACCGCTTACCGTCTGGCCTGCGAAGGCACCGGCCTGCTGTGGCGGGGCGATTACCAGAACGCCCGGCACCTGGTGCAGGCCTTGGCGCGCCGCGCCGACCGCAAGACGCGCAAGACTTCAGCCACGCCCGCCGAGGCCTTCAACCTGCACCGCCAGGCCCAGGCCCAGCGCGCACGCGTGCTGGGCTCGGTGTTGATCCCCTTGAACGCCGACCACACCATCCCGCTGCGCCGCGCGCCTGATGCGCAGCAGGCGTGTGTGGAGGCTTATGGCCCCGGCAGCGAAGCCAGCGTGGTCTCTTTGCGCGAACTGCTGGGCCTGATCGGTGCACACGAGTGGCGCAAGAAGGGGGTCGAGATCCCTTTTTTGAAAGACCGCATCCACCCCCATTACGGCGTGTTCTCACCAGTGCGGGGCGAGTACATCGACCTGCTGGCCAAGGCGCCGTTGCCCTCCAACACTGCCCTGGCCTTTGACATCGGCACAGGCACGGGTGTGATCGCCGCCGTGTTGGCCCGCCGTGGTGTGGACCGCGTGATTGGCACTGACCAGGATCCGCGCGCGCTGACTTGCGCACGCGAGAACATCGATCGACTGGGCTTGTCCGCCAAGGTGGACATCATGCAAGCGGACCTGTTTCCCGAAGGCAAAGCACCGCTGATTGTCTGCAACCCGCCTTGGGTGCCGGCCCGCCCCAGCTCGCCCATCGAGCACGCGGTGTATGACCCGGACAGCCGCATGCTGAAGGGTTTTTTGACCGGCTTGGCGGCGCACCTGGAACCGGGTGGTGAGGGGTGGTTGATCATGTCGGACCTGGCCGAGTACCTGGGCCTGCGCGCGCAAGGCGAATTGCAGGCGGCCATGGAAGGTGCAGGCTTGCGTGTCATCGGCCGGCTGGAGGTGAAGCCTCGCCACCCCAAGGCCACCGACGACAGCGATCCCTTGCACGTGGCCCGGCAGGCCGAGCTGACTTCGTTGTGGCGCCTCGGGGTTCGCGCCTGAATCGACGTTGACGTTCATGGACTTTCCGCTCACTGACCTGGCTTCGGCCCAGCGCATGTTTGCGGCCCTGCAAGCGCAGGCCCAGGCACGTGGTGTTGAGTTGCGCCCGCCTCCGCCCGAACCCACCAGTTGTTGTGGGCGTGGCTGCAACGGCTGCGTGTGGGAAGGCTTCTTTGCGGCCGCCGCCTATTGGCGCGATGAGGCGCTGCTCATCCTCGACGACTCTTTCTGAGTGGCTTTGTCCGCTGAGGGTTGATCGCTTTATCTGGTAGCGCGGGGCGCGGGCTGGTGCGGTCTCCGGCAGGGCTTCAGCTTGGTGGCCCCGCTGGTAGCGGGACTGCCTTGCGATGCTCATGCCGAGGTGGGGCCGTGGAACTCGTTTCGCGGCCTTTGGCCGCTGCACTCAAACAACCACGGCCAGTCAGATGACGATGCACGCTGTCGCGTGCCCACCTCGGCACTCCGCTTCTCAGCACCAAGCCAGTCGCCCCGCCGGAGACCGACCCAGCCCTTTGTTCGCCCCGCTGGTGGCACGCCACGGCTGCATTTCGTGCTACGCCACCAGCTGGGCGATCAGGGATGAGGCAGAGGTGGGCGGGGCGACTTCGGGGGCGTCGAGGAGCGCAGGCCGCGGCGGGTTGCCCCTCGCGCAGCGAGGGGTCGGCGAGGACTGTCTGAGCTGGCCGCAGGCCAGCGAGTTCCGCAGCCGCCCGCCGTGGCCGAGCACCGAGCGCAGTCCGCCGCTACGCGGTGGACCGCCACCATAGGAGCCCTGCCCGCCTCCGCCGAATCCCCCACGCCGCGCTGTCCGACAAAGCACCCCAACAAGCACCAAACCCCCTAGCTTGCAACCACACCCTAGGGATGGCACCCCCACCCTCCCTGTTGAAAAATGAGTCACTCCACTCACAAGGGCAGGATCATGGGCAGTTTATTGGTCAGGGGCAGTCAAGGCACAGACGTCAAACGCCTGCGTCAACAATTGGCCAAAGAGCTGGGCCCCGACGGCGCCGACTACAGCAAGCTGGCCTCCGGCCAGGACTTCGACGCCGACCTGGAAGCCGCCGTGCGCCGCTGGCAATCGGGCACCGGCCTGATCGCCGATGGCGTGGTCGGCCCGCGCTGCCAGTCCTTGCTGGGCCTGGTCACCTTGCCCCCCTTGGCCATCGCCCTGGACAACGACGCCGTGCGGCGCCTGTTCCCCGCCACCAAACCCTCCAACATCGCGCGCTACCTGCCCTATGTGGCCGCCGCCCTGCAGGCCATGGGCCTGAACGACCGCAGCATGATCTGCGCAGCCCTGGGCACCATCCGCGCTGAAAGCGAAGGCTTCCTGCCCATCTCCGAGTTCCCCTCGCAGTTCAACACCAAGCCCGGCATGGCACCCTTCAGCGCCTACGACGGGCGCAAGGCCCTGGGCAACACCCAACCCGGCGATGGCGCCAAGTTCAAGGGGCGCGGTTTCATCCAGCTGACCGGCCGTGCCAACTACACCCAGTACGGCACCGAGCTTGGCATCGACCTGACCAGCAACCCTGACCTGGCCAATGCCCCCGAAGTGGCCGCCATGCTGCTGGCCACCTTCCTGGCCCACCGCGCCGACGCCATGCGCGCCGCCCTGGCCGAAGGCAAGTACCTGGCCGCCCGAAAGATGGTCAACGGCGGCTCCCACGGCCTGGACCGCTTCAAGAACGTGTTCGACCTGGCCAAGCAGGTGTGGCCCATCCCCGAGCCCAAGGTGGGCGTCAGCACCGCCGCCCGCAAACGCGCCGCTGCCCCCCTCAAGAAAAACCGCCCCCTCACCGTCGCCAAAGACCCGGCCGACCTGCGCGACCGCTTCTACATGCCGCCGCCCGTGAGCCTGCCCGGCGAGTTCCCCGACTCCAGCGACATCAAGCGCTTCTTGTCCACTTACACCAAGGCCGGCCTGATCCTCGACCAGGGCCAGGAAGGCGCGTGCACTGGCTTTGGCCTGGCGTGCACGGTCAACTACCTGCGCTGGCGCAAGCAGCAAATGCCCAAAGTGCTGGAGTCCGTGAGCGCGGCCATGCTCTACAGCTTCGCCCGCCGCTACGACGAGTACGAAGGCGAGAACTACGAAGGCTCCAGTTGCCGGGGTGCCATCAAGGGCTGGTTCCACAACGGCGTTTGCCTGGACACCGACTGGCCCCACCGCGACCACGATCCCGTCCAACCCAAGTACGGCTACGCCCAACGCGCCGCGCAGAACACCCTGGGCGTCTACTACCGCATCGAGGTCAAGTGCATCACCGACCTGCAGGCCGCGATCCGCGAAGTGGGCGCCATCTTCGTGTCCAGCACCACGCACGAAGGCTGGAACCAGATCACCAACAAGGCCCGTGCACCCACCGGCCATGCCAGCCTGCCCGTGATCCCCTACGACGGCCACCCTTCTGAAGTCGATGGGCACGCCTACGCGCTGGTCGGCTTCAACGAGCAGGGCTTCGTGCTGCAGAACTCTTGGGGACCCACCTGGGGCGCGGGCGGCTTTGCCGTGCTCACCTATGCCGACTGGCTGGCCAACGGCATGGACGCCTGGGTGGTGGCCCTGGGCGTGTCGGGCGTGATGGTGGGGGGCATGACCACGGCCGCCGCCAGCCAGACCCGCACCGCCAGCGCCGACCCGGCCAATTGGTGGGACGAGCGCCGCGCCTACCAGCACAGCATCGTGATGGGCAACGACGGCCGCGTGCGCCGCTACCTGACCGAAGACGAGGTCAGCCGCACTTTGTTGCACCAGGCCTCGGTGCTGCCCGACACCTGGTTCCGCAGCCAGCCCGGCAAGACCAAGCGCCTGGTGATCTACGCGCATGGCGGCCTCAACAGCGAGGCCGATGCCATCAAGCGCGCCCGCGCCCTCGGCCGCTTTTTCGTGGGCAATGGCTGCTACCCGCTGTTCCTGGCCTGGAAGACCGGCCTGGTGGAAAGCATCGGCAACATCATCCAGGAAGCCCACCGTCAGCAAGCGCCGATGGCTGCTGGCGTGGGTGAATGGATCACCGACCGCACCGACCTGCTGATCGAAAAATCCATCGGCCGCCCCTTGGTCAAGCCCGTGTGGAGCGAGATGAAGGAGAACGCCGAGCTGGCCTTCAACACCACGCGAGGCGGCGACCTGCTGATCACGGCCTTGCAAAAGCTGATGAGCACCTGGGGCGATGACCTGGAGATCCACCTGGTGGGCCACTCGGCCGGCTCAATCATCCTGGGCCACATGCTGGATCTGGTGGCCAAGCGCGGCTTGGTCGATCAGGTTTCGTCCATCCAGCTCTGGGCCCCGGCCTGCACCGTGCAGTTCGCCAACCAGCACTACGCGCCGCATGCCGACCTGATGAAAAAACTGCACCTTCAGGTGCTGTCTGACCGCAATGAGCGCGATGACAACGTGGTGGCCATTTACCGCAAATCGCTGCTGTACCTCGTGTCGAACGCGCTCGAAACCGACCTGCGCACACCCATCCTGGGCATGGAGAACGTGTTCAACCCCGACTACCGGGGCTGGGATGGCTCATCAAGCACGGCCGAGTCCCTGCGCAATTGGCGGCAGGCGGCGGCCAATGCGGGCTTGGTGGCGGGCGAGCGGCTGGTGGTGGTGGACCAGGACAAGATCACCGTGGCCAAGCCGGACCGCCAGGCCAAGGCGGCCCATGGCACGTTTGACAACGATGTGGAGGTTGTCAGCCGGGCGATTCAGCGCATCAGCGGCGGTGCGCTGAAAACGCCAGTGGATGACTTGAGGGGGTTTTGAAGTCTAGGTCGAGTAAGACGCGTCGTCCACCTGAACGTCGTGCTCCAGGATGACCGCGCCCAGATGCCCCTCGGGCGGGCGGCCAAAGAAGGGGCCACCTGGTTCCGAGAACAAATACACATCTGACTGCAAGGCCCCGCAATGTGGGCAATGGTTGGTCAAACGGCTGACGCCATCGTCGCTGGGCACATCCACACGCAGGTTGGGCGCGAGCAGCAAGAGCGCATCGGTCAATTCGGTGGGTGGGTTGGAGATGCCGTACACATAGGTGCGGCTCTCGCCCGATTCACCCAGGTCGACCACATCGGCCGCGACCACGGCGTGCACCTGGGTCAGGGCATGGCACTTCCAGCAAGTGGCTGTGGAGGTGCGCATGTGGATGGGGGCCACCAGGCGCAAGGAGGCGGCATCCGCTGACTTGGGGGCCGCGCCTTGGCCGGAGTTTTTCTTCAGGCTATGGGGAGTGCTCATCCAATCGATCCCTTGAAGAGTGAAGACTCCACGCTAACACGTCTTCTCAGAATTTAAAGATGGTCAACCCCAGACTCAAGCTGGTCTGTTTGAAGTTGTAGTCCAGCAAGGTTTCGCCATAGCCCTGGAAGAGCTGGGCATACCAGCGCAATCCATCGGGCCGATCGCGGAACACCGGGTAGGAATAGTCAAACTGCACCGAGCCCTTGCCCGAGAACGAGGGCCGCCAGGCCACTGCCGCGGTGGACCGGCCAGGCGTCCACATCATCTGCAATTCGGCGCGCTTGAGGTAATCCTGGATGTCGGGGTTGTCGTCGCCCACCGAGTTGTCGGTCTTCAGCCGGTGCTCCAGCCGCAGATTGAACATCAGGTCGCGCCGCTCCAGGCCCACCTGGGCGTACACCCGGTTCCAGCTGCGTGACAGCGGGTCAGGCTGGCCATTGGATTGGTGGACGATGCCGGCCTGCGTCATGCGCCATTTCCAGCCCAGCGGCATGTTTTGCCAGGAGGCGGGCGTGGGCACCACGTAGATGACTTCAGGCTGGTAATCGGTGCTGCGGAATGGCGCCGATTGGTCGCGGTTCCACAGTTGCCACATCGACTGCTGCGTGTAGGCCACCCACAGGTCGGCCCCCGGCAGCAGGGCGTTCTCCCAGACCTTGCTGCGCAGAGAAACCTGGATCTTGGCCTCGCCATTTTGATAGCGGGGTAAGTTGCTGGCCTGGGCGCGGGTCGGGCTGCTGGGATTGCGGTTCACGCTCGCCATGCTGTGCAGCGGCATGAAAAAATTGGGGCGGTAGCTGGTGTAGTTGAAGGTGCCGCGCTTGTCGGCCTGGTCCAGCTCCCAGTAGCGGGACATGAAGCTGTTCTCGGACTGCTGGGTGGTGGCGGGCGTGGCGGCCTGGCTGACGGGCACGGCCTCGGGGGTGCCCGGCGTCGCAGCGGGTGACGCCGGCAAGGTCACCATGGCCTCGCGCCCGGCCAGCCTGTCATAGCAGGCGAGGCGGGCGCTGGCTTCCGGCAAGCCCAGGCATTCCTTCAGGTCAAGGGGGGCCTGGGCGAAGGCGGGGGCGACAAGCCCCACGCCAAAGGCCAACAGGGAAGAACGGAGGGTGTGGTGTTGGGTAGGCATGCGCGATTGGATCACGCTGCCACTTCGGCACCAAGCTCTGACATCAATTCTTCCTTGCGGGCGGCCAAGGCGTCGCCCAATTGGTGCAGGTCCAGGTGGGACCGCTTGACCTTGGGGAACAGCTCTTCTTCTTCCTCCGTGGCGTGGTGGTCGATGTACTCGCCCAGCACGGTCACCTTCGCGTCATACAGGTCTTCGGAGGGCTCCATGTCCTGGATCTGCGCGATCAGGTCCTTGGCGCTGGCATGCTCCACCACCGCTTCCTTCAGCAAGTCCTCGGCTTTGGTGGCCTCACCTGCGGCGGGATAGAAGATCTCTTCTTCGATCTTGGCGTGCACGGTCAGCAGCAAGCAGATGTGCTCGGCCAAAGCCTGCTTCTCTTCTTCGCTGCTGTCAGCCTTGACCAACTTCTCATAGTCCTTGAACAACTTCTTGACTTCCTTGTGGTCGGCGGTCAGCAGTTGCACGGCATCGGGCGTGGTTTTGGCTTTGGTCTTGGCGGCCGGAGTCTTGGCCGCGGTTTTTTTGGCGGTGGTTGGCATGTTGCTTCCTTGAGTTAATGATGGATGTCAGACAACGATGGTCAAAGTCGGCCCATCAGCATCAGCACGATCAGCACGACCAGGATCAAACCCAGGCCGCCACTTGGGCCGTAACCCCAGCTGCGGCTGTGTCCCCAAGCAGGGATGGCGCCAACGAGCATCAACAGCACAACGATCAACAGAATGGTTCCCAAGCTCATGATGGCTCTCCTTATTTCTTGATTTGATTGCCGATGACGCCGCCGACGGCAGCTCCACCGATGGTTCCACCAGCACTGCCGCCAGTGAGCACGGCGCCCGCCGCAGCGCCTACGCCTGCGCCAACGGCGGTGTTGCGGTCACGGGTCGACATGTCGCTGCAAGCGCCCAGGCCAACCAGCGCAAGCGCGGTGGTGACGGTGCACGCTAAGCGAACAGACTTCTGTCGCATGGGGTTCATGGCACTTCTCCTTGTTGGGGGTAACACCCTGTTGTTGGCAAACAGAGTGCCCAATCGGGCCATGCCACTAAATAAATGTCAGCGCACGGTGCTGGCCACGTCTTGCGCCACCTGATCAAGCAGCTGACTCATGGCGGCCGCCTGCCCCACGGGCGTGTCTGGCGACACCGGTGTGCTGGACGAGCCGCCGCCCACGTGAACCGGGGTGGGTGTGCTGCCGGGCCCCGTGATGCGCCAACTGATGTCCGCGCGCAATTGGCCGGCACTGCGCACGTAGTCGAGCGGTGCGATGTTGACGATCAACACTTGCCCGGTGGGCATGGAAGGGCAGTGCGAATCGCACACCGTCCAGCTCGGCAAAGCTTGCCGCAAAAGCAGAGCCAGCTGATTGGTCAGCCCCACCTCCAGGCGCTCGGCCCACGCGGTATTGGGCCATTCGGCCAGTGTGCTGTCGGCGTTTCGGTAACGCACGGCATCGGTCTGCAGGTACTCGGGAATGTTGACGCGGCGCAGCGTGAGGAAGCGGGGAGCCGAGGCCACCGAAGCGGGGGACGCGGGCACCTTGGACGCTGCGGCTGCGGGGGCTGGTGGCAAGGGCAGCGACAACAAGGTGGGCATGGGCGCGGTGCTGCACGCCCCCAGGCCCAGAGCCCACAAGATCAAACCCTGGGAGACGACAAGGCGGCGCAAAGTGGTCATGGTGATTTCTTCCCGAACAAAATGGTGTTGGGCTGGCGTTCCAGCTGGTCGGCAAATGAGCGCAGGCTGCGCGCTGCCAGCGACAAGTCCCGCACGGCCAGTTCGGCATCCGACCGCAAGGGCGAGCCCACGGCGCTCAGCTCCGCAAAATTGCCCATGGCCTGCTGTGCGGCCTGGGCCGCATCACGCGCGGCTTGCAAGGTTTGCTGGATTTCAGGCTGGGTTTGCAGCACCACATTGCGGGATGACTCGGACAGCTGCTCAACCGACACCAAGGTGGCCTTGGCCTGCACTTGCACATCCTGCAAAGCCTTGGCCCCCACCACCAGCGTCTGCTTGGCTTGCGTCGCGGCCGCACTGATTTCCTTGCCCGACAAGGCCACTGCTTGCTGGGTCACCTTCAAGGTCTGGTCCAACTGGTTGATGGTCCTGCGCACGTCCTGCACCAGGTCGGCCAGAGGCAGTTCGGAAACCTGGTCCAGCAAGGCATCGAGCTTGTCGCGCATGGCGGGGATCTCGGGCGCGCCGGCCGATCCATCGCCCAGCAGTACCACCGGGGTGTCGGGCTTGAAGTCCAGGTCGATGCCGGTCTGGCCTGTCACCACGCTCTGGATGATGAGCTTGGCGCGCAGGCCACGTTGAACCAGCTCAGGCAGGTTGCGAAAGCTGCCGGTTTTCTCGTCGCCCATCTTCAAGGTGTCGCTGCCCAAGGTCAGCCCCACCGGGATGCGCGTCACCAGGGATTTGGGATCCACCTCAATGCCGATGTTCAGCACCTCGCCAATCTTCACGCCTCGAAAGCTCACCGGCGCGCCGACGTACAGGCCCCGCACACTGCCTTGAAAGTAGACGATGGCCTTTTGCCGCTTGGAAAACAGGTCAGCGCCGCCCAGGGTCACGAGCCCGGCGACCATCAGGATCAAAGCCGCGACGACGAAACTGCCGACGAGCAAGGCATTGCGTTTCATAACTTCTCCCGGTGCAGGAACGCGTGCACGGTTGGATGGGTGGCCGTGTCCAGCAATTCGCTGGGCTTGCCATGGGCGATGGGTTTCTTGCTGTCGGCATCCAGGAAGATGCTGTCATCAGCGATGGCGAAGAGGCTGGGCAACTCGTGCGAGACCACCAGCACGGCCGCACCAGTGCGGTCCCGGATCTCCAGGATGAGGTCGTCCAGGCGCTTGGAGCTGATCGGGTCCAGGCCGGCGGAAGGCTCGTCCAGGAACAGCAGCCGAGGTTGCGCCGCGATGGCCCGCGCCAGGCCCGCGCGCTTTTTCATGCCGCCGCTGAGGTCGGCCGGGCTGTAATCGGCGAAGTCGGCCATCTCGACCCAGGACAGGGCCTCGCGGGCCCGCTCGATGCGTTCATCCTCGGCCAGGTCGGTGTGTTGTTCCAGGGGCATCAGCACGTTCTCCAGCACCGTCATGGACGACCACAAGGCCGCGCTTTGGAAAAGCACGCCAAAGCCGGAGCGCAGGGTGGTGCGTTCATCGTCCTGGCTTTTCCAATAGTCCTTGCCGTCGTACAGCACCTGCCCGTGGGCTGGTTCCAGCAAGCCGATCAGGTGCTTGAGCAAGGTGCTTTTGCCGCAGCCGCTGCCACCCATGATGGCGAAGATGGTACCGGGCTCGACCTCGAAAGACACCTCCTCCTGGATCAGCTTGTCGCCAAAGCGCATGGTCAGGTCTTGAACGCTGAGCAGGGCCATGTCAGATCCCCAAGGCGTTGGCGCAGACCGAGAACACGGCATCCAGCGCGATCACGCCCACGATGCCCGCCACCACCGCGCGGGTCGTGGCCTGGCCCACGCCGGCCGCATTGCGCTCGGCATGCAGGCCGTGGTAGCAACCCGCGATTGCCACCAGGATGCCAAAGGCAATGGCTTTGGAGAAACCCAGGCCCAGGTGCTGAAAACTCAGGGCGTCCAGGCTGCGGTCCAGGTAAGCGGCCGGGGCCAGGCTCAGCATGCTGGCCCCCACGCTGAAGCCCCCCACCAGGCCGGCCACGCAACCAAACACATACAGCAAGGGCATCACCAGCAGCAAGGCCAGGACACGCGGCACCACCAGGTGCTCCGTGGCATTCAGACCCAATACCTCCAGCGCGTCGATCTCTTCATTGGCCTGCATGGTGGCCAGCTCGGCCGCGAAGGCAGCGCCGGTGCGCCCCGCCATCACCACGGCTGTGATCACGGCGGCCATTTCGCGTGACACGGCAATGGCCACCAGGTCGGCCACGAAGATGCCCGCGCCAAACTTCACCAGTTGGACTGCGCCGACGAAAGCCAGGATGGCACCCACCAGCACATTGACCACCAGCACGATCAGCAAGGCACGGGCGCTGCAATCGGCCAGCACACGCGCCATGTCCTGGGACCGGAAACGCCAATGGTTGGGCATCCCCCGGGAGATCGCCAGGATCACCGATCCCAAAAAAGTGATGCCGCGAAAGATGCCTTGCAGCGGTGCGGTCCGAGGCCAACGAATCGTCATGTCTGCCGTTCTAACACGAGGCTGAGGCCCAACAGGGCAAGAACAGTGCCTGTCGGCTTTGCCCGACGCCAAGTCGCGCCAATGTCTGACAAGCCAAGGAGACAGTGCCTACGGCCCACGCCAGACCTCCTCTCCTAAAGTTTCATCCACCAACCAACCCTTCACACATCAGGAGAACCTCCATGCGCCATCGTTTGCTGAACTCCCGCCAATTGCGCACCGCTTCAACGTGGGCCGCAGTCGTCTTGGCCACCGCCAGTGCGCCTGCCATGGCGCTCGAGAACAGCATGCCCGTGATCGACCGGGTCGGGGTGTGGGTGGGCGGCTACAACGTGGACGCCGAAGGTGACCTGAGCCTGTCCTCTCTGGATGGCACCCAGACCACCGGCCAACAGCGCGTGATCGATGGCTCGGACGTGGTCAAGCGGGCCCGCGTGGACTGGCTGTTGTTTGACCGCCAGGGCTTCTCGGTGGACCTGTACCACTACAGCCAGAACAAGTCCCTGGGGGTGAGCGAGCCCTTCACCTACAACGGCCAGAGCTACTCCGCCTCGGCCCAGCTCAACACCAAGACCTCGTTCGACATCGGCAATTTCTCTTACCGCTGGTGGTTTGGTGGCGAGGACACCGTGGCCGGCGTGGGTGTGGGCGCGGCCTACTACAAGGTCAAATTGAACTACACCGCGTCAGCCACCGTGGGCGGACTGTCGCAGACCATCTCGGACGGCGAGAAGAAAGACGCCTGGGCCCCCTTGTTGACCCTGGGCCTGCGCCACCGGATCAGCGATCAGTTCAGGCTTTACGCCGACGTGTCGGGCTCCAAGAAGAACGGAGGCGAAACCTATGGTGACATCGTCAACGCTGGCGTGGGTCTGGAGTGGTTTCCCTGGCGCAATATCGGTCTGGGCGCTGAATACAATCACACCCGCATTCGCGTGAACTACAAGAATGACGATGCTTTGGCCAAACTTGATCTGAAGCTGAATGGCCCCGCCTTGTATCTGCGGATGCGTTTCTAACCATCAACAGGAGCTGAGCATGAACTTCCATTCCTTGACCATCAAGCGCTCGCTGCTGGCCGGCTTGTTCGCCGCCAGCCTGGCCCTGGTCCCGTCCATGTCCAACGCGGCCACCTTTACATCCAAGCTGTCCGGCGAGGCTGAGACGCCGCCTGTGACCACCATGGGCACCGGGACCCTGGAGGCCACGTACACGCCCGCCACCAAGGTCCTGAAATGGAAGGTCGTGTACTCCGGCTTGAGCGGCGCCGTGACGGCTGCACACTTCCATGGTCCGGCCATCCCTGGCCAGAGCGCGGGCGTGGCCCTGGGATTCAAGGGCAAGCTGGACAGCCCCATTGAAGGTGAAGCCACCCTCACCGAAGTACAGGCCGCCCAAGTGACGGCCGGCGAGTGGTACGTGAACCTGCACACCGCCGCCAACCCCAAGGGTGAGATCCGCGGCCAGTTGTTGGTCAAACCATGATGGGGTGGCTGGCATCAGCGATCGGACGGGCCGCCCTGCGGCCGTTCGCCCAGGCCCTGCCACCTTTGGGTGACACCGAACGCGCCGCTTTGGAAGCGGGCACGGTGGGCTTTGAAGGCCAGCTGTTCGCCGGCCGGCCTGACTTCAGCGCCTTGCTGGAAGTCAGGCCCCAACCCTTCACCAACGCCGAAAAGCGCTTCCTCGACCACGAGGTGCGCGAGTTGTGCGGCATGCTGGACGACCACGCCATCGACCAGGCCGGCGACATGCCGCCCGAGGTGTGGCGCTTCCTGCGCGAGAAGCGCTTTTTCGGCATGGTCATCCCGCCCGAATATGGCGGCCTGGGCTTTGGCCACCAGGCCCATGCCACCGTGGTCGCGCGAATTGCCACCGTCAACGTCGCCGCCGCAGTGACCGTGATGGTGCCCAACTCCCTGGGCCCGGGCGAATTGCTGTTGCGCTACGGCACGCTGGCCCAAAAGCAGCACTACCTGCCCCGGCTTGCAGATGGCCGCGACCTGCCCTGCTTTGGCTTGACCGCGCCTTCGGCTGGCTCTGATGCGGCCTCGATCCCTGACCGCGGCACGCTGGTCGAGCGCGAGATCAATGGACAGCGCGTGCGCGGCTTCCTGGTCAACTTCGACAAGCGCTACATCACCCTGGCACCCGTGGCCACTGTGGTCGGCCTGGCCTTCCATGCCTTTGACGACAAGCGGCCTGAAGGCCAGCGTGACCTGGGCATCACCTGCGCCTTGCTACCCGTGCCCACCGAAGGCATGGAGATCGGCCGGCGCCACCTGCCCATGGGCAGTGCCTTCATGAACGGCCCCATCCATGGCCACGAGGTGTTCGTGCCCATGGACAACATCATCGGGGGCGAGAAGCAGGTGGGCCAAGGCTGGCGCATGCTGATGGAGTGCCTGGCGGCCGGGCGCGCGATTTCGCTGCCGGCCCTGGGCAGCGCGATGCAGCAAGGTGCCCTGTTCGTGGCCAATGGCTATGGCCAGATCCGTGAGCAGTTCGGCCTGCCCATCGCGCGGTTTCATGCCGTTGCCGGCGTCATCGCCGAGATGTCGGCCGAACTGTATGCCACCGATGCCGCGCGCCACTACACCGCCGCCGCGCTCGACGAAGGCCAGCAACCCAGCGTGGCCAGCGCCATCCTCAAGGTCCATCTGACCGAAGCCGGCCGGCGTGCCGTCAACCATGGCATGGACATCCTGGGCGGCAAAGGCATCATCGCCGGGCCCTCCAACCTGCTGGGCATCGGCTACCGCCACGCACCCATCGCCATCACCGTGGAAGGCGCCAACCTCTTGACGCGGGCCCTGATCATCTTTGGCCAGGGCGCGGTGCGCTGCCACCCCCATGTGCTGGATGAGATGAAAGCCATCGAATCCCGTGACGAGCAGGCTTTGGGCCAAGCCCTGTGGGCGCACGTGCGCCACGTGGTCCGCAACCTGCGGCGCAGCTTGTTCGGCGCCTCGCTCACCGGCAAGCCGCCGGCCGACCTGAACACCGAAGCACAGATGATCACCCGACTCAGCGTGCAATACAGCTTCACGGCCGACTTGGCCATGGGGCTGCTGGGCGGTCAACTCAAGCGCATGGAGCTGCTGTCGGCGCGGCTGGGCGATGTGCTGGCCCACCTGTACATCGCCAGCGCCTGCTTGTGGCGCTACCAGGTGGATGGCCAGCCCGATTTGCTGCCCTTCGCCCAGGCCGGCATCCGCCAGCAGTTGAACCGCGCCGCCACCATCCTGCAAGACCTGCATGCCAACCTGCCATCGGCACCGGCCCGTTGGCTGGCCGGCTTGAGCTTGCGGGCCACCGGCCGGCTGCACCCCCTGCGCGATGAGCAACTGCTGGCCTTGGCCGAACTGCTGCGTACCCGCCGCGATCTCGTCAGCCGGTTGTGTCCGGACCTGAGCCTGCCCAAACAGGGTGGGCAGTTCGACCTGGTCGAGGCCCTGTCCTTGAGCGCCCAACTGGGTGAAGACACCGGCGCCTTGAACAAGGTGCTGCGCCGCACCCAATCGATGGAAACAGCCTCGCAAAGCGCCCGCAATCCCTCCTTGGCATTGCGTTACCTGCAAGCCGCCGACCGTGTGATCAGGGTCGACGATGTCGCGCACGACCACGAAACGGCCTGAACCCAGGGCATACCCGAAGCCCCCAAATGGGTGAACCTTGCTGAAGTCACGCCCAAGCCATCAAATGGCGGGCGGCCATGGTGCAAGATCGGCCCATGACCGCCCCCGCCTCCGCCTTGCCATCACCGCCCCACCGCCATGGCGCTGATCTGGCCACCACCCGCCGGATCGCCAGCCGCTTGCGCCTGATGATTCGTGGCAATCCGGAGCCCACGCCAACGCAATGGGCCCGGCTGGGGGCGGCACTGTGGCGCGGTGACCCGCTGGCCGACGACGTGGCCCACTGGCTGCAACAAGTGGGCATGGCCGTCGGCCGCCCCATGCTGGAACGCGCGATCGAGCATGGCCTGGACGCCGCGCCCGATGCCCCCCCGGCGCTGTGCCGCTTCATCCAGGCCGTCGAGCAAACCCCCGACTGGGTCGACCCCGCCCAATTGGCCCGCGGCGCGCGCTTCATCCAAAGCACCGGCCAACACGGCATGCTGGTCCTGCGCGACGCAGGCCTGATGGCTGGCTACCAGGCCTCGGCCATCAACAAGACCTTGGTGATGACCGGCTCGCTCCAGCGCGGCGCGCAACGCCGCCTGGCCGAGACCTCGTCGTGGTGGATGGACTGCACCACCGATGGCGGCATGGGCCGCCACAGCGCCGGCTTCAAGACCACCTTGCGGGTGCGCGCCATGCACGCCCTGGTGCGCCAGAACCTGCTGCGCCGGCCTGACTGGGATTCGGCCGCGCACGGCCTGCCCATCAACCAGGTCGACATGCAGGCCACTTACCTGGGCTTCAGCGCCGTCCACCTGATCGCCTTGCGGATCACCGGCGTGGTCGTCAGCCGGGCCGATGGCCTGGCCATGATGCACCTGTGGCGCTACATCGGCTGGCTGATGGGCGTCGAAGAAGACCTGTTGTCCGAGACCGAGATGCAGGGCCGCATTTCGCTGTACCAGAACGTCATCAGCCAGGCCCCCCCGGACGAAAGCAGCGCTGCCCTGGGCCGCGCCCTGATGGACGAGCCCTTGAACCGCCACTACCCCTGGGGTGGTGCCTTGCGCGGCCGGTTCAACCGCGCCCGGCACCTCAGCATGCTGCGCCTGTTCGTGGGGCGAGAAGGCATGCAGCACCTGGGCCTGCCCCCCGCCCTGCCCTGGCACCCGGTGCTGACCACTTTGCCGCGCTTGCTCTGGACGGGTCTGCACCACCTGGTGCCCGGCGGCCAGGCTCGCCTGGTGCGCGAGGGCCGTGCCAACCAGGTGCGCTACATGCCCATCGTGTTCGGCAAACACCCCCCCGTGGTGGCCCAACACGTGGCACCGTAGAAGCGGGCACAATTGCGCCCTCTGACCCTTTTGATCTCGATCGCCCCAGTTTCCATGTCCTCGACGCCCACCTCTCCTTCGCCGACCCCAGATGCCATGACGCCGGCCGCCTGCGCCACGCAACTTCGGCAGCTGTTCCCGGCCCTGTTTGACGGCGCGCCCAAGCCTTTGAAACTGCGCATCCAGGCCGACATCCAGGAGCGCGCCCCCGGCGTGTTCACCAAGCAGGTGCTGTCGGCCTTCCTGCGCCGCCACACCGGCAACCACGCCTACCTGGTCGCCCTCAGCAAAGCCACCCACCGCTTCGACCTGGACGGCCAACCCGGCGACGAGATCAGCGAAGAGCACCGCAAGGCCGCGCTCGAAGAACTGGGCCGCCGGCGCGCCAACCACGAAGCCAAGATCGAGCTCGAACACCAGCAGCGCCGCAACCGCGCCACGCTGCTGCGCGACTTCCAGACCACCACCCTGACGCCGGCCAATTTCTGCGCCTTGAAAGGCGTGCCGGTTGAAGAGCTTGACCACCTGCTGGAGCTGGCCCGCAAGGAAGCCCAGGAAGCGCCACCCCAAGACCGCCGCCCTCGCCCGCCGCAACGCCGCCGCTGAGACATCTTGCCCACTGCCATTTCGATTGAAACCGCAGTAGATTCAGGGATGCGTTCCCACTTGCTTGTTGGACTAATCATGGCGGCTGGCCTGGCCAGCTCGCTGCACGCCGCTCCCAAGGTTGAGGACAGCATCGCACAGCGGGTGCAAGCATGCACCGTGTGTCATGGCCCCCAAGGCCGCGCGGCCAGCGATGGCTATTACCCGCGCATTGCGGGCAAGCCCGCCGGCTACCTGTACAACCAGCTGCGCAACTTCCGCGAAGGCCGGCGCCAATACGCGCTGATGACCCATCTGCTGGACCCGCTGTCCGACGAGTACCTGCACGAGATTGCGAACTACTTTGCCACGCTCGACTTGCCCTATCCCGCGCAGCGGCCCGCCGCGCCCAACGCGGGTGCGCAACTGCAGCGCGGCCAAGAGCTGGTGATGCGGGGCGATGCCCAGCGCAAGATCCCCGCCTGCATTCAATGCCATGGCGCCGCCCTGACCGGCGTTCAACCCGCCATCCCCGGCTTGCTGGGCGTGCCACGCGACTACATCAATGCCCAATTGGGCTCCTGGCAAAACGGCAACCGCCAGGCCAAGTCACCCGATTGCATGGCCACCATCGCGCAACGCCTGCAGCCAGAAGACATCGCCGCCGTGGCCCAATGGATCTCGGCGCAACCCGTGCCTGAACATGCCAAGCCCGTGGCCACCTTGCCCGGTCGTTTGCCCCTGCCCTGCGGCGGCGTGACGCCATGAAGCGCGCCCTCGCCGCCTTGCTGTGCCTTGGCTTGGCCCTGGCCGCCGCCATCTACGCCTTGAACGTGCGTGGCGAAGACCCGATCTCGGCCGGCCCGCCAGGCCCCGCCAGCGCGCAACTCATCGCCAGTGGCGCCTACCTGGCCCGCACCGGCAACTGCATGGCCTGCCACACCGCACGCGGTGGCGCCCCCTACGCTGGCGGCCTGGGCATCCAGACGCCGTTCGGCACCGTCTTCACCTCCAACCTCACGCCCGATGCGCAAACCGGCATCGGCGCGTGGTCGTCGTCGGAGTTCTGGCGTGCCATGCACAACGGCCGCTCGCGCGATGGCCGTCTGCTGTACCCCGCTTTTCCCTACCCCAACTACACCCACGTCACCCGGGCTGATTCGGACGCGATCTTTGCCTATTTGCAAAGCCTGCCCGCCGTGGCCCAGGCCAACCGGCCCCACGAGCTGCGCTTTCCCTACAACTCCACGCTGGCCCTGGCCGCGTGGCGCGCCTTGTTCTTCAAGCCCGGCCAGTTCGAACCCGACACCCGGCAGTCGGCCGACTGGAACCGCGGCGCCTACCTGGTTCAGGGCCTGGGCCATTGCAACGCCTGCCATGCCAGCCGCAATGCGCTGGGGGCCACGAGCGGCACCCTGGACCTGAGCGGCGGCCTGATCCCGGTGCAGAACTGGTACGCCCCTTCGTTGACCTCGCGGCACGAAGCAGGGGTGGCCGAATGGCGTCTGGCCGACATCATCGAACTGCTCAAGAGCGGCGTGTCGGCGCAAGGCACCGTGGTGGGGCCCATGGCCGAGGTGGTGCTCAACAGCACGCAACACTGGACCGACGCCGACCTGCTCGCCATGGCCACCTACCTGAAGGCCCTGCCCCCCAGCCAGGATGTGCGCGAGCCCCCCAACATCCCGCCGCCGCTGCCCGACAGCCGAGGCGCCAAGCTCTACAAGGTGCATTGCGCGCAGTGCCACGGTGAGCAAGGCGAGGGTGTGCCCAAGGCCTACCCGGCACTGGCCGGCAACCGAACGGTGACCATGGCCTCTTCTGCCAACCTGGTGCGCATGGTGCTGGCTGGCGGCTTCGCCCCGTCAACCGCGGGCAACCCGCGCCCTTACGGCATGCCACCCTTCGCCACCGTGTTCAGCAACGACGACACGGCGGCCGTGGTGTCCTACATCCGCAGCGCCTGGGGCAACCAAGCCCAGGCGGTCTCCACCCTGGACGTGATCCAGTTGCGCAACGGCCTGCAGTACTGAGTCAACTTGAACGGCCTCACCGAGGCGGCGCGGCCGACAGCACCACGTCGATGACGGTGTCCAGGGCCCGCCGCAATTGCTTTTTCCTGATGATGAGCGGCGGTGCCAGCCGGATGACCACCTCGTGGGTGTCCTTGGTCAGCACACCCCGCTCTTTCAAGGCGTCAACCAGGCCACGCGCGCCCACCTCGGGCGCCACTTCGATGCCCATCATCAGGCCTTGCCCCCGGATGTCTCGCACGATGGGGCTCTGACCCAAGGCATCCTTCAGGTGGGCCAAGGCCCAATCACCCAGCCGGGCCACCCGGTCGATGAACTCGGGCTCGCTCAACAGCGTCAAGGCCGTCCTGCTGACGGCCGCCGCGATGGCATTGCCGCCGAAAGTCGAACCATGGTCACCGGGGCGCAGCACCCCCAGCACCTCGGCGCTGCCCACCACGGCCGACACCGGGTACACACCACCCCCCAGGGCCTTGCCCAGGATCAGCAGGTCCGGGTCCAGGTCATTGTGCTGAAAACAGAACAGGCGCCCGGTGCGCGACAGGCCGCACTGGATCTCATCCACGACGAACAGCACGCGGTGCTGCCGGCACAACTCGCGGGCACGCTTGAGGTAGCCCGGCGGTGGCAGCCGGATGCCCGCCTCGCCCTGGATGGGTTCGACAATGAAAGCCGCCGTGCGCGGTGTGATGGCCTGGGCCAGGGCGTCGATGTCGCCAAAGGCCACCGTTTTGAAGCCAGGCAGGTAGGGGCCGAAGTTCTCGCGGTATTGCGCCTCTGTGGACAAGCTCACCAGCGCCAGCGTGCGCCCGTGGAAGTTGCCCTCGCACCCAATGATCTCCACGCGATCACGCGGGATGCCCTTGACCGTCTCACCCCATTTGCGCGCCAGTTTCAAGGCCGTTTCCACAGCCTCGGCGCCGGTGTTCATGGGCAGGGCCTTGTCCATGCCGGCCAGGGCGGTGAGCTGGTCCAGCCACGGGGGCAACTGGTCGTTGTAGAAGGCCCGGCTGGTCACGTCCAGCTGCCTGGCCTGGCGGGCCAGGGCCTTGAGCACTTTGGGGTGGCTGTGCCCCAGCGAGGCGGTTGAATAGGCGCTCATCATGTCGGTGTAGCGGCGCCCCGCCACATCCCACAGGTGGATGCCTTTGGCGCGGTGCAGCACCACATCGATGGGGCGGTAGTTGTGCGCCCCGCGCGCCAGGTCCAGGTCAATCAGTTGCTGGCTTTTCGTGCTCACGGTTCGACTCCTGTCGTTGCAGGTTTTGTGCCCAGTGTGGCCCCTTTGGCCCGGAAATAGGCTCGGATCAGCACCCGAATGCGCCCTTTGTGTGCACTCTTGATCCGTAAACTGAATCGATGAGCTTCCTGCGCCGCCTTGCCTTGCCTGCTGTCATCGCCTTGCTGGTGACAGTGCCCGCCTCCCTGGCCCTGGCGGCCGACGATGGCGCCCGCGTGATTGTGAAATTCAAGGCCGGCTCCACGCTCATGCGCGCGCAGGCCCAGTCCGCCACGCCGCAGCGGGCGGAGCATGCCGCCTCCTTGGGCCAGCGCATTGGCCGCAGCCTGCGCGATGGCCCTGGTTTGAGCAGCCGAACCCAGGTCGTGCTCGCCGATGGCCTCAGTTCGGCGCAATTGGCTGCCCGGCTCGCGCAAGAGTCCGATGTTGAATATGCCGTGGTTGACCACAAGCGATTTCGGCTGACCGCGCCCAATGACCCCCTGTATGGCGACAGCTTGTCGGGCTTCACGCCCACGGCCGGCCAGTGGTACCTGCGCGCACCCACTGGCACCCTGCAGTCACCGATCAACGTGGAGCCTGCCTGGGCCATCACGCCTGGCAACAGCAGCGTGGTGGTGGCCGTGCTGGACACCGGCATCCGCTACGACCACCCCGACCTGACTGCCAACCTGCTGCCGGGCTACGACATGGTCACCAACGTGGGCATGGCCAACGACGGCAATGGCCGCGATGCCGATGCCTCTGACCCGGGCGACTGGATCACCTATGCAGAAACAACGGGCAGTGGCCAATTTGCCGGCTGCGGCCGCGATGGCAGCAACAACCTGGCGGCCGAGAACAGCACCTGGCACGGCACGCAGACAGCCGGCCTCATCGGGGCGCTCACCAACAATGCCACCGGCATGGCCAGCGTGGGCCGCAATGTGCGCGTCTTGCCCGTGCGGGTGCTGGGCAAGTGCGGTGGTTACGACTCCGACATCATGGCCGGCATGCTCTGGGCCGCCGGCATCGGTGTGTCGGGCGCGCCCGCCAACCCCAACCCGGCCAAGGTCATCAACCTGAGCTTGGGCGGTGGCGGTGCCTGTACCCAGGCTTACCTCGACACGCTCGGCCAATTGGCCAACCTGGGCGTGACGGTGGTGGCCTCGGCGGGCAACAGCGGCCTGGGCGTCACGGTGCCGGCCAACTGCCCTGGTGTCATCGGTGTGGCCGGACTGCGGCACGCGGGAACCAAAGTCGGCTACTCCGACCTGGGGCCCGAGATCACCATCAGCGCACCGGCCGGCAACTGCGTCAACACCTTGTCGAACCAGCCCTGCCTGTACCCGATCCTGACGACCAGCAACGCAGGCACGACCACCCCGATCACGGCCAGCGCCATCTACACCAACAGTTACTACACCTCACTGGGCACCAGTTTCTCCGCGCCCTTGGTGTCGGGCACGATTGGCCTGATGCTGTCGGCCAACCCCGCGCTCACGCCAACGGCCATCCGCGCCATCCTGATGGGTTCGGCCCGCGCGTTTCCCACCACGGGCGGTGACAACGGTGATGGCGGCAGCAGCACGGTGCCGCGTTGCGCCGCACCCTCGTCTACCGAGCAGGCCCAGTGCTATTGCACCACCGCCACCTGTGGCGCGGGCATGCTGGACGCGGGCGCCGCCTTGGCCGCGATCAACGCCGGCCTGCAAGCTCAGATCGATTTTTCCAAAACAGGTGCGGCGCCCGCCCAGCCCTTGACGCTCAGCGCCACCAACTCCTGGGTGGCCAGCGGCCGCAGCATCGCGTCCTACCAATGGACCTTGGTGGATGGCGGCGGCATCGTCACGCCACTCACGTCGTCCACGGGCAGCAGCATCTCGGTCACACCCAGCGCACTGGGCCGCTTCACGGTGAGCCTCACCATCACCGACGACCTGAACGCCACATCCACCACATCGCAGACCATCGACGTGGTCACGCCCACGGCCACCGCCGCCTTGTCCACCGGCAGCGGGGGTGGGGGTGGTGGCGGCGCCCTGGATGACGACACCTTGCTCGGTCTGTTGGCGGCACTCATCGCCGCATTGGCTCTGACCACACGAGCCGGCCCTCGGGCCCCGCGGCAAGACTAAGCCGGCCAAGTCCGGCGGGCCACGCCCTCGTAGCAAACATCGGCGCACGAAGTCGGGAACAAGGTGCCAGGCGGTTTTTCAACCGCCTCGACATAGCAAGGCTGCATGCCCGCCAGGAACACTGGAAAGTACAGCAGGTTGTAGTCCCGGGGCGAAAAGCCAAAGTCCGCGCCAAAGGCCGACACCAGCGCGCCAAAATTCATGCTCAGCGGCTTGCCCGCCGAGGCCAGGTAGCGCTCCACCTCAAAGGCCAAAGTGACATGCGGTCCATCGCCCACGCCCAGCTTGCGGGCCAGGGCCATGGTCGGCTCGATGCGCTCATCACGCGAGGCCAGGGGGCGGCCATAACCGGCCAGTTTGCCCTGGTGCTGCAAGTGCCGGTCGATGCACTCACCCAAGGTCGAACCCGCCTGCATTTCATCGTGCGTGCGCTTGAAAAAAGCCAAGGCCTTGAACTCATTGCGCCGCCCGTAGATGGTGGCCTCGGACACCGCTTGCGCGGCGCTCATGGCCAGGACCGGCGTGGTGCGGGTCGTGCCGCCCAGCCCGGCCACGCGGTTGTTCCAGATCCGCGCGTCGGGGTAGCTGGTCCAGACCCAGATGGCCTCCAGCACCTGCAACTGCTCGGGCCGCAGGCGCCGCCCATTGATGCCGAAAGCGCACAGGTCAAACCAACCCATGTTCTCTTCAAAGCCGGTGTGCAGGTCGTGGCCACGGAACACCGCTCGCTGGCCGGGGAAGGCCGCGCCCACCTTGGTGGTCAACTTGCCCGCGGCTTGTCGCAAACGTTCAGGCCCGTTCATGCGGCCTCCTGGCTGGTGGGGTGCGCCGGGTCGTCCTGCAGCTCCACGGGGTAAAAGGGAAACCGCTTGAAACCATAACGCCATTGCTCCAGGGCATGCACCGCCGAACCCGGCAGGCGCAACAGCAGGTGGAGCATCTCGCCCTCTTCGGGGCCAAAGCCCAGGTCCACCAAAGCGGCCGCGGCCACACCGGTCATGCTCAAAGGCAAGCCAGCCGCCGCCTCCAGCTCGGCCAGGTGCTGGCTCAACCAGGGCAGGCAAGCGCCCGTGCTCAAAGAGGCCAGCGCCGCCAAGGTCTGCATCACCACCGTGGGTGTGCGCAAGCCATTGGGGTCGAAGCCCGCAGGATGCTCTTGCACCGGCCACACGTCATCAGGCAGCACAGGCGGCTGGGCGATGCGCCGCTGCCAGGCGCTCAAGGCGGTGCCGCAATCGGCCCAGTCGCGCATGGCCAGGAACACCTCGCGCGCGCCCCCGCTCTGTCCCGCACCCACGGCCAGGGCCGCGATCAGGCTGGCCGCGGCAGTCGATCCACCCACACCGCCACACATGGCCGCGTGCACCGCCGGATCACGCGGCCCCGGATTGGCCAGAGCCACCGCCAGCGCATCGAACAACTGGGCTTGCCGGGCCGATGGTGCCTCGCCACGGAACAGCAGGTAGACCATGTCGGCCCAGCGCGCCCGGCCCAGCATCTGGCCATACACGTCGTAGCCGTGGCAATGGGCCGCGCGGGTCGCGAAGGGGTTGTCGGCCTCGGGCTCTTCCAGCCAAATCCGAGTGTGGATGGGCGAGACGCTCATGGGGCGGTGTCCAGTGTCTGCATGCGCAAGCCCATGGGTGGCACCTCTTCGGGATCGATGCGCACGTCCAGCAAGGTGGGGCCCTTGCGGTTCAGGATCTGCCCCATGTCCAGGTCATTGAAGTCTTGGGGCGATCGGATCACATGGCCCACGATGCCCATGGATTGCGCCATCAAGCTGAAATCGACCTGTGGCAATTCAAAGGCGATCTGCTCGGCGCCCGCCAGGCGCTGCCCGTGCTTGACCATGCCCAGCGCCGCATCGTTGAGCACCACGAAGATCACGGTCAGCTGCTCCTGCGCCGCCACCGTGATCTCCTGGCCGTTCATCAGGTAGCTGCCATCGCCGGTGATGCACACCACCGGGTAATCGGGGTTGCCCCGCGCGATGCCCACGGCCGCCCCAATGGCCCAGCCCATCGGGGCAAAGTCCATCAACACACGCAACCAGCCAGCGTGGTCCATCCGGCGCTCACCACGGCGCGAGGGCGAGTGCATGGTGGGCGAGTTGGCCGCGGGCATCGTCATGCCGGGGACGAGGCCCATGCGGCGGTTGCGCAGCTCCAGGTAGTGGATGGACCAGGCCGTGCTGTTGCCCGCATCGGCGATGAATCGGGTGGTGGGTGGAAAGCGATTCGACAGCTCGGTCATCAAACGCTGCGGCTTGATGGGCGAGCTCATGTCTTCGCGCTTGTCAGGCGCCCGCACCACAACCTCGGCCAGGTCGGTGTGGGCGCGCGAGGGCTTCCAGGGCAGGCCCAATGCGGCCTGCTCGATGTGCATCACGTCCAGCAAGCGCTCGAACACCGAGCGAATTCGGCCACGCACATGCTGCTGCGCCATCGGCGAGCGCATCAAGTGCTCATCGTTCGAGTCGATGTGAACCAGGTGGTGGTTCAACACGCTGGTGCTCCAGGCGCCGCTGGTCCACTCACCCAGGCTGGTGCCCACGGCCAAGGTCAGGCTGACCCCGTCGCTCAAAGCCTGGTGCGCCGACTGGTGCCCGGCAAAACCGAACACGCCCCGGTACAGGTAATGGTGCGGGTTGATCAAGCCCTTGGCATCGGGCGTGGTCACGAAGCATGAATCGGTCAACTCGGCGAAATGCATGATCGCGTCGATGGCCTCGCCGCAACCGCCGCCCACGATCAGCACCGTCTTGCGGCTGCGTTGAACCGCCTCGAACAAGGTGTGGATCGCGTCCTCATCGATCAAGGACGGCTTGACCAACAAACGCTTGAGGTGCTCGGGCGACAGGCGCTGCTCGACCTGGCTGCGCAGCAAGTCCACAGGGATCGACAAATGCACCGGCCCATGCGGGGGCTGAGAGGCGCGGATCAAGGCGCTCACCAGCTTGTTCTCCAACTGGTCCACGTGCGAAATCAAGGTGTTGTAGCGGGTGCAGTGCTGAAGCATGCCCACGGTGTTGACCCCAGTGCAAGACGACTCCTGCAGCGCGCGCTTGCCAAACAAGGGCAGCGACGGTTGGCCCGTGATCGCCAGCAAAGGCACACTGTTGTCAAAAGCACACGCGATGCCGGTCAACAGGTTGGTCGCGCCGGGACCCGATGTCGCGCAACACACCCCCAGGCGCCCGGTTTCGCGGGCGTAGCCATCGGCCATGAACGCCGCACCGGCTTCATGCCGGGCCAGCACCGGCCTGGGCCCACCGCGCCGGCTACTGACGGCCAGCGCGTTGTACAAAGGTTCGATGGCGCCACCTGGGACGCCAAATACATACTCTACGCCCAGGGCCTCCAGGTAAGAGACGATGAGGCTGGCCGCCTCGACAGACGTGGACGGATCCGCACTGGATACAACTGCTGATAAGGTCACGGTGTTAGTCCAAACCACGCCAACCCGGAGTCCAAACACTGAAAGCGGCGGCGTGTAACAAAATGATACTTAGCCTGTTGTGTGGCGTCATCCCCCTCGTCACGGGTCACTCCCCGAGATAAGTGGCCGCGAAATCCCGATAACACTGACACGGACCACGCCGACCGTGAAACACTGGGTAAGCTATCGCATTCGGTCCAAGCCCCGGATGGAGGACATCAGTTTTGTTTGCATGCCGTGCATTTTGGGTGGCCGTGCGTTGGATGACTGTGGCAGTCATGTTGTGGCAGTGGCCCTTGGCGCACGCCGCATCGGATGACGCCGCGCGTGCCATCGCCGTGATCTACCCAGACATCGGCGAGCCTTACCGCAGCGTGTTCTCCACCATCATCGGTGGCATCGAAGACCAGACCAAAAGCCGCGTGGCCAGCTTTCCGGTGGGGGCCAGCCCCAACACCCAGGACCTGTCCAACGAGCTGAAACGCCGAGACATCCGCGCCGTGATCGCCCTGGGCCGCAACGGCCTCAAAGTGGCCACGGGCCTGGACCGCACGCTGGGGATCGTCGCTGGCGGCGTGCTGTCGGTGCCCGAATCCGAAGCGCAAAACTTGTCGGTGCACAGCCTGGCCCCCGACCCTGCCTTGCTGTTCGCCAAGTTGAAAACACTGATGCCCTCGGCCCGGCGCGTCATCGTGGTCTACGATCCGCGCCAGAACTCCTGGCTGATCAAGCTGGCACGCGAGGCCGCCAAGGCGCAAGGCCTGGAGCTGCAGGCCTTTGAAGCCGATGACCTCAAGACCGCGACCCGCCAGTACCAGGACAGTCTGAGCTCGGCCGACCCCAAGCGCGATGTGTTCTGGTTGCCACAAGATTCCACCACGGTGGACGAGACCGCCGTGCTGCCCCTGGTCCTGCAAGAGGCCTGGAACCGCAATCTGGCCGTCTTTTCCAGCAGCGCCGCCCACGTCAAGCGCGGCGCCCTGTTTTCGCTTTACCCCAACAACGTCGAACTCGGCAAAGCACTGGCCGGCTGGGCGATGGGGTATGTCTCTTCCGGCACCGCCATTCGCGGTGTGCGGCCCTTGAAGGAAGTGCTGGTGGCGGTGAACACACGAACCGCCAATCACCTGGGCATCAACCTGAATGCCCTGCAACAGCGCTTTGACATGGTCTTCCCGGAGCCCTGACATGAACAGTCACACTCAACCGTTGTTCATTGAGCGCAGACTTTCAGGCTTTCTGCGCCAGATGACTTTCCAGCGCCAGCTCAGCATTGCCGTCATCATCGGTGTGATCTGCATGGCCCTGTTCTCGTCCATGGCCAGCGCCTGGCAAGGCGGCCGCCAGATTCGCGACACGCTGATGCGGCAAAGCATGAGCATCGCCACCAGCCTGGCCACGCAAAGCACATTGGCGCTGCTCTACGCCTCGGCCGACAACGCCCACGACGCAGTGAACGCCACCTTGGCCTACCCCGATGTGCTGCGCGTCGAGATCCGCACCAGCGATGGCGGCGTGCTGCTCTCCAAGGGCAAGGCAGGCACCGAATCGCCCACCAAGGCGCTGCCATCGCCGCCCCCCCGCGAGGCCTACCTTGAGGCCGAAACCGAAGACACCTGGCAATTCGTCGCACCCGTGTGGACCAAACCGGCCGCATCACCCTTTGACGTCGAGCCGCCCGCCACCGAATTCCTGGGGCAGGTGCGCCTGGTGCACAGCAAGGCCACGCTGACGCGCATGATGGCCAACATCTTCTTCGTGAACCTGGCCAGCTCCTTCTTCTTCGCGGCCCTGTTCCTGATCGGGATCCGTTTCCTGGCCACCCGCATCACGCGGCCTTTGAACAGCCTGTCCAAGGCCATGGCACGCACCGAACGGGGTGAAGCCGATGTGCGTGCCGAGGTTGACGGCCCGCAAGACATCCAGGCCATGGCCCAGGCCTTCAACCGCATGAGTTCGGTGCTGCAAGAGCGCGGCGAAGAAGTGCAACGCCACCGAGAGCACCTGGAGGATCTGGTGCGCGACCGCACCACCGAGCTGCGCATGGCCAAGGAGCGCGCCGAAATCGCCAACGACGCCAAGAGCGCCTTCCTGGCCCGCATGAGCCACGAACTGCGCACGCCGCTCAACGCCATCATGGGCTACGCCCAGATCCTCAAGATGGACAAGTCGCTCACCGAGCGCCAGGTCATGGGTCTGAACACCATCCACAACAGTGGCGAGCACTTGCTGCTGCTCATCATCGACATCCTGGACCTGTCGCGCATCGAGGCCGGCAAGACCGAGCTGTATCCCGCCGCGGTACACCCCCAATCCTTCCTCAGCGGTCTGGTGGACATCATCCGCATCAAGGCCGAGGAAAAGACGCTGCGCTTTGATTTCGAATGCGCGCCAGACCTGCCTGCCGCCGTCGAAGTCGACGAGAAGCGTTTGCGGCAAGTCCTGCTCAATCTTTTGAGCAACGCCGTCAAGTTCACCGAAAAGGGCCAGGTGCGCCTGGGTGTCACCGTGGTCAACCGAGACGCCCGGGCCCGAGAGATCGACCTGCGATTTGAAGTCCAGGACACGGGTACCGGCATCCGCGGCAGTGAGCTGCAACGCATTTTTGAGCCGTTCGAGCAAGCCGGTGATGCCCGCAGCCGGTCCGGCGGCACGGGCCTGGGCCTGGCCATCAGCCGCCAGCTGGTGCGCCTGATGGGTGGCGAAGTGCATGTCGACAGCCAGGATGGCATCGGCAGCCTGTTCTGGTTCGAGCTGAAGCTGCCTTGGGTGAACCCCGCCCCCAGCAATGGCTCGGCCGCGGCCGCCCAGCCGGCTGTCACGGGCTACCTCGGCCCACGGCGCAAGGTGCTGATTGCCGACGACGTGCCCGCCAACCGCACCATGCTGATCGACCTGCTCAGGCCGCTGGGTTTTGACACGGTGGAGGCCAACAATGGCCAGGCCGCCCTGGACCAGGTGCAGGCCGCCGCCCCGGATGTGATCCTGATGGACCTGTCCATGCCGGTGATGGATGGATTGGAGGCGATCCGGCAATTGCGGAAGTCGCCCGCCACCCAATCATTGCCGATCATCGCGCTGTCAGCCAACGCGTCCAACGCGGACCGCACTGAAGCCATGCAGGCCGGGGCCAATGGCTTCATGACCAAGCCCTTTGAACGGGCCATCCTGCTGGCCCAGTTGAGCGCCCACCTGAACCTGAGCTGGACCACCGACGCACCCGCCAGCGACCAGCACTGAGCAGCGCTAGAACTGGTAGCTGGCCTGCAGGTAGATCGAGCGACCCGGCAAGGGAAAATCGTAGGGCAGGGAAATGAAGGGCTGGCCCCGGTCGTAGGGCGTCGGTTCGCGCGCGTCCACGTCAAACAGATTGCGCACCGACATGGCCACGTCCCAGCCACGTCCGGACCGGTCGGTGCGCAGGGTCAGGTCCACCGTGGCATAGCCCTTCAGGTCGGCGCGGGAATCGCCAGACTCGCGCGGGCGATCGCTCACCCAATTGACTTGCGGGTCCACCGACCAGCCGGGTGTGAAGCGCCAGTTGGTCCGCAGGTAGACATGGTGCCGTGGCGCATTGGCCGCAGGCTGCCCGGTGTCCTCGTCCACCGACCGTTGGTAACTGTAGTTGCCCGTCAGGCGCAGGTCTTTCATCGCGTCCCAGGTGGCCTCGAACTCCAGGCCATTGCCTGTTTGCTGGCCATTGTTCTGGTACACCGAACTGATCAAGCGGATGATGTCCTTCATCTCGTAGTGGAAGAAGTTCATGCCCAGTTGCAGCTTGGTCAGGGGCTGCCATGACACGGCCGCCTCCACCGTCCGGATTTTTTCAGGCCGCAGGTTCGGGTTGCCCGTGACCACCGGGTTGTTGATGGCATACAACTCCGACATCGAAGGGGCCCGGAACGCCGTGCCGTACAGCAGCTTGGTGGTGACGTTGTAGGCCGCGTCCCAGACCAGGGCCAGGCGCGGATTGGTGGTGCTGCCAAAGTCCGAGTAGTGGTCGTTGCGCACGCCGGCGGTCAAGGTCCAGTCCTTGCCCAGGTTCCATTCGTCCTGCGCATACAAATAGCGTTTGGTGCGCCCTTGGGGCCGCATGAAAGGCTCCGTGGCCGACACATCAATGACGTCGGCCCGCGACCCGGTGCCAATGATCGAGAAATTGGCATGGAAATTCTTGGTCTCGCGCGTTTTGTAGACCTCTTCCCGCTCGGCGCCCAGCCCCAAGCGAATGCGGTGCATTTTGAAGCCCGTGTAGGTGGCCGAGCCGCCCACGCGACCATGCCGCTCCCATTTGGCCGGGTTGCCGATCACGCCATCGACAAAGACGTCCGTACCGGCGAATGTGGTACCGGCCGGGTACAAAGTCAGGTCGGTCAGCTCCGTGTAGTGCATCGCACTGATCTGCATGTTCGCCGCCCAGTCCTCGGCGATGTTGCGGTTCTCATAGGTCAGGTCAGAGGTGATCGTCTGGCTGTAGATTTGCCCCTCTGGGTCCAGGGCCGAGGCCACGCCCGTGCCGGTGCCAATGTCGTCGCGTTCTTTGTAAGACACGCGAAAACGCCATTTGTCCAAACTCAGGTCCAGCGCCCCGTCGACCGAATCACGGCCATTGTTGATGGCCCCTGGCGCACGAGACGCCTGCGTGCCCGAAAGCGCATCCAGCCCAGTTTGCGCATCGGCCTGAACAATCCGCCGGTCTCCATCCGTGCGGCCCACGCGCAGGTAGCCCGACACGTCCACCGCGCCCCACTTGCCGCCATGCAGCATCCAGGCATCGCCCGTCTTGAACGAACCGCCGCGCAGGCCCAGCTCCGTGCCGTTGATGTCGGCCGAAGTCTTGGTGATCACGTTGATGACGCCCGCGAAAGCATCGGCGCCGTACAAGGCTGAACCCGGACCGCGGATCACTTCCACCCGGGCGATGTTCTCGACCGGCATGCCGCCCCAGCCTCCACCCCGGTTGCCGGTGTACACCGTGGTCATGGGGATACCGTTGATCAGCATCAGCACTTGCGGGTTGAAGCCCAGGTTGATACCGCGGATCACGTAGACCGGCGCGAAGCCCTGTGTCTCGCGCGCCACATGCAAGCCGGGCACGGTCTCCAGCACCTCGTCCAGGTCGGTGGCGCCCATGGAGGCGATGTCTTGGGCCGTGATCACGGTGGCCACCGCGGGGGCGCGGCTGACTGGCACGCGAGAACCCGTGGCAATGCTGACAAACGACTTGTCGCCATAGGCCAGGGCCAGCTCGTCTTCCTCGCTCACGGCCTGAGCCAAGGCCTGGCCGCTCAATCCGATGACAGCGCAGGCCGTGGCCACGCAGCGCACGGCCAGGACCACCGCCGAGGGGCTGAAGCGAAGATCCGCGAAGTGCCGATGTAGGGTCATGATGTGCTGGCTTTCATGATGATGGCCGAGTTCAATTCCACAAACCTTGGCGCGTTGCACTGACACATTCCGCGTTCCCCTCGCATCGATCAAATGGC
Organism: Aquabacterium sp. CECT 9606; assembly: GCF_918741295.1. Lineage (GTDB taxonomy): Bacteria > Pseudomonadota > Gammaproteobacteria > Burkholderiales > Burkholderiaceae_C > Aquabacterium. The sequence goes on along the minus strand of NZ_CAKKNB010000001.1, from coordinate 545,580 downwards.
CAGCACGATGACCATGGGGAAACGGGACACCGCAATATATACCAGTGGCAGGAACCGCCATCGATGATGCAATGCCGTCGCCTAAAATGACTGCGGGACTACCCAGGCTTGCAATGTTGGCGCAGCCATGACACGAGAAAACGCGATGATTCGGGGACCTGAAGACGACGACGATCGAACCATCATCTCCACCTCCTTTGGTGACAGTGATCTGCCCCATTTCGTCTCCAGCTCGTCTTTGTTCAACCACACCTTGCCCGATGGCACGCGGCTGGGCGAATTCGAGATCAAGGGCCTGATTGGCGAAGGCGGCTTTGGCATCGTCTACCTGGCTTACGACGAATCCCTGCAACGGCAGGTGGCGCTCAAGGAGTACATGCCCTCCTCGCTGGCCGCTCGCTCCAACACCACCGCCACGGTCTCGGTCAAATCCGACCGCCACCGCGAGACCTTCCAGGCCGGCCTGAAAAGCTTCGTCAACGAGGCCCGCCTGCTGGCCCAGTTCGACCACCCCTCCCTGGTCAAGGTCTACCGCTTCTGGGAAGGCCATGGCACCGCCTACATGGTGATGCCTTATTACGAAGGCCCGACCCTCAAACGCGCCTTGGCCGACTTGGGCCGCCCGCCCACCGAGGCCGAACTGAAAGCCTGGTTGCGGCCCTTGATGGACGCCCTTGAAGTGATGCACGCCGCGCACTGCTTTCACCGCGACATTGCGCCCGACAACATCCTTTTGACCGCCACCGGCCCGCTATTGCTGGACTTTGGCGCGGCCCGGCGCGTGATTGGCGACATGACCCATGCCTTGACCGTGGTGCTCAAGCCAGGCTATGCACCCATCGAGCAATATGGCGAGGAGTCGTCATCGATGCCGCAGGGCGCCTGGACCGATCTGTACGCCCTGGCCTGCGTGGTCTATTACGCGGTCACGGGCAAGGCGCCCATGTCCTCGGTCGACCGTCTGATGGCCGACAAGTTGAAGCCCCTGAGCGAGGTGGCCGCGGGCCGGTACAGCGAGCACTTCCTGAAGGCCATCGATGCGTGCCTGGCAGTCAGGCCCCACGAGCGGCCGCAAAGCGTGCCGCAACTGCGCAGCCTGATCGACACGGTGCCTGAGCCGGCCCCCGCCGCTCCTGCCGCGCCCATGGCCCCATCGATCGCCCCTTTGGACAGCCCTCTCCCGATGACGCCAGGGGCTGTCGCTGCGCCACCACCGGCCGTGGGCCGCCCTTCCGCCCAACGCAGCTCCAAAGCCCCCGGGCGGCTGCTGCTGGTCGCCCTTGTGCTGACCACCATGGTTGGTCTGGCCTGGTGGATGGCCACGAGAAACTCGGCGCCGGCTCCACGTGTCGATCCCGCACCGTCGCCAGCGGCCTCGGTGCCTGTGCCCACGGCGGCGGCGCCCATCGCGACGCCATCGGCCCCCGAGCCCAAGCCTGTGGCCAGCTCGTCCACTCCGGCGCCCGCAGCCCCTGCGCCCAAGCGCGTGGTCGAGCCCACGGCCACCAAGGCTAAAGCGCCCAAAGCCCCGCCAGAAATCCCCCAAAAGATGCAGCCCCCGCCTCGGCAAGACCCGGCTTTGCGGGCGCGCTGCGGTGATATTCTTCAAAAAGCCTCCCTGGAAACCCTCAACCCGGAGGAAACCGCTTTTCTGAAGAAGGAGTGCCGATGAAGTCCCCCGCCCACGTTCTGCCCAGAGGCTTGCTGGCCTGCCTGGCCGCCCTGGTCACCCTTTGCCTGGTGGCGTGCGCCACGCCACAAGCCACTTCCGTCAGCAACGAATTGCCCTTCGAGCAGGCCGTGGCCAAGGCCACCGACGGCCTCGTCTCGCAAACCCAGACCCTGCCCGCCTTCCTGGCCAAGGTGGAGTCCAAATTGGCCAAGCGCGGCGTGGTGGTGGATCCTTTCCTGGACAGCAGCACCGGCCAGCAAACCGGCGCCACCAAGCTGTTCGAAAAGCGTGTCACCGATCGGCTCACCTCCAGCTACGATGCCTTCGACCTGCTGCCATTCCAGTCGGCCAACCTCAGCAAGGCCCAGTACCTGCTGACCGGCACCATGACCCGCGCCACGGGCGAGCATGCCCGCAACACCTTCAAGCTGAACCTGGCCCTGACCGAGTTGCGCAGCGGCAAGGTGGTAGCCCAGGCCTCGGCTCAAGCGCAAGGCGCCGGGCTGGACAACAACCCCTTGCCCTATTACCGCGACAGCCCCGTGCTGGTGAAAGACCAGGTGCTGGAGGGCTACATCCGGTCCACCGCCACAGCCCCTGGCCAAAAGGCTGATGCCTTCTACCTGGACCGCATCGCCGCCGCCACCTTGATCAACGAGGCCACCACCCTGTACAACTCCGAGCGCTACCAGGAGGCCTTGGGCCAGTACCGCAGTGCCCTGGCCACGCCGGCCGGCGAACAACTGCGCGTGCTCAACGGCATCTACCTGGCCAACGTCAAGCTGGGGCGCACCGCCGAAGCAGAGACCGCCTTCGGCAAGGTCGTGGCCATGGGCATCGCCTACAACGAACTGGGCGTGAAATTCCTGTTCAACCCTGGCAGCACCGAGTTCTGGTCCGACACCCGCATCAGCGGCGCCTATGGCATGTGGTTGCGCCAGATCGCCCGCGAAAGCACAGCCGCCAAGGTGTGCATGAACATCATCGGCCACACCAGCCGCACGGGCTCAGAGCAATCCAACGATTCGCTGTCCTTGCAGCGGGCGGCTTACGTCAAGCAACGCCTGACGGCCGAAGCCCCCAACCTGGGGCCACGCACCAAGGCCACGGGCATGGGCTTCAGGCAGAACATCGTGGGCAGCGGCTCCGACAACGCCGTCGATGCCCTCGACCGGCGCGTTGAGTTCAAGATCGTCGGCTGCAACTGAGCCGGCACGGCCCAACACGCTTTACTTCGCCGGCTTGGGCATCGGGGGCGCGTTCAAGGTCTTGGTGTTCACTGGTTTGAGATCGCCGCAGTTCGCACCCAGCCAGGTCGATGTGTTCGTCATGTTCATGGTCTTGGTTTCGCCATTCATGGCCATGATCGTGGCCACCTTCATGGTGTAGCTCTCGGGGCTGTTGAACACGGCCTCGCCATCGGTCTCTGACTTGGGGTCGATGCAGCTTGAATGCCAGGTCCAGCGACTGCTGCTGCGCGACTTGATCTCGGTCTTGCAGTTCTTCTCGCTGTTCTTCTGGGCCAGCCACTGGTTCTGGTCCAGCGACTCTTTGCTCAGGCAGAGCTTGATGTCGCCAGTGCCACCGCTCATGTCCACGCCCTTTTGCTTCATCATGGCCTCCATCTTTTGGCGCACTTCGGGGGGCAGGTTGTTCATCTGGGCGGCCATGGGCGGGGCTTTGATGCCATCCACCGCGCGCTCGCTGCGAACTTGCCAAAGGCCCGGTTTGATGGGTGGGGCATCAGCGGCGTGAGACGCCACACAAAGGGTTGTTGCGGCGCAAAGCAAGGCCAGGTTGCGGGGGGGAATCGAGCGCATGTTGTTCTCCGATGGGTGTGGTGCCAAGGACAGGTTTCACGACCTGAACATGATGGCATGGCTGGCGCACGCCGAGCCAAGGCGGCGTCAACCCGCCATCAAGGCCCGCGTGATGTCCGCGGCAGAGGCTTCCCGGCACGCACTGGCGTTCTGGCCTGACCACAGGGGCGAGAACTCGCCACTGCCCAGGCTCTCGGCCTTGGCGCGCAAGGGCGCGATGGCCGCCGTGGCCAAAGGAAACTCGGGGGCCTGAGAACTCAAAGGCCCGACGGTGCTGACCAGGCGGTTGACGATACCCCTGGCTGGCCGGCCCGTGAACACATTGGTCAAGGCCGTGTGGCAAGCGGCATGGCTTTGAAGGGCCGCTCGGTGCACCTTCGACGTGGTGGCCTCCGGGGCCAGCAGGTAAGCCGTGCCCACTTGCACGCCCACCGCGCCCAAGGCCAGAGCGGCCGCCACGCCCTTCGCATCGGCAATGCCGCCCGCGGCGACCACAGGCACTTTGAGCGCTTTGACCAACTGTGGCACCAAGGCAAAGGTGCCCATCTGCAGCGTCAGATCGTGAGACAGGAAATGACCCCGGTGGCCACCGGCCTCGAGGCCTTGGGCAATGACGATGTCCACGCCATGGGCTTGCAGCCAAAGTCCCTCGTCAACCGTGGTGGCCGACGACAACACCGTGGCACCCCAGCGCTTGACGCGCGCCAGCAAGTCTGCCGAAGGCAAACCAAAATGAAAGCTGATCACCGGTGGCTTGAACTCTTCGAGCACATCGGCGGCCTCGGCGGTGAAAGGCGCGCGGCCAGGACCTGCGCCAATGGCGCCCTGGTCCAAGGCCAACTCCTGGTAATAAGGCACCAAGGCCAGCCGCCAGGCGGCATCGCGCTGCGCATCAAATGCGGGCGCATCGTGGCAAAAAAAATTGACGTTGTAGGGCCGGTCGGTGGCCGAGCTGATGCGTGACAACTCGGCGCGCAGATCGCTCAAGCTCAACATGGCGGCTGGCAAGGAGCCCAGGCCGCCAGCATTGCACACCGCAATGGCCATGTCGCTGCCCTGCACTCCGGCCATGGGAGCCTGGATCACGGGCAAATCAATGCCCAGAAGGGTGGAAAGCTGCAACGCCAATCAGTGCGAAGCGACTGGCTGCTGCCACTGCGCGATGGCGAACTTCAGGGCATCGTCGCGAGACATGAACAACTTGGTGAACATGCACTTGGCCGGGCGATCGCCACGGGCTTGCCCTTCACTGATGGCCAAGCCGGCCTTCCATTGCCCATCGCCCAGAGACTCGGCAATGGGAATGGCGAGGTACTCGCCCACCGAAAATGCAGGTGCTGTGTGCATGGTCGACTCCTTAGACGTGCGAATGGCTGGAGGGCGCGCTGAAACGCGATTGCCCCGCCAAGGCCAGTTCAGTTTCCACAATCTCATCAGCGATGCGGTCGATCTTGCTGCTATCCCATACGTTGGCCGCATAAGCTTCTTCAAGATCGTCCCGCAGTTGCTGATACTTGCTGTTCAGGTCTGCGTATCCCATCGGAAAACTCCTGTGTTGAGTTCTGCTGTGGTCATGTTCTCAAAATACCAAGGGTTTCTGTGTAGGACAACACCCCAAATGAGGGTCGGACCGCACAAAACGAGCTGGCGTTCACTTGCCCGCGATGCTGAGCAACTCGACCTCGAACAGCAAGGTGGCATTGGGCGGAACCGCATCACCGGCACCGCGTTCACCGTAGGCGATGGCGGGGGGGCAGGTCAGCTTGGCCTTGCCGCCGACCTTCATGCGCTGCACGCCTTCGGTCCAGCAGGGGATCACGCGGTTAAGGGGAAACTCGGCCGGCGCGTTGCGCTTGTAGGAACTGTCGAACTCCTTGCCGTCGGTCAGGGTGCCGCGGTAGTGCACCTTGACGGTGTCGGTGGACGAGGGGCTGGGGCCCGTGCCTTCCTTCAATGACAGGTAGACCAGGCCACTGGGCGTGGTCACGGCGCCTTTTTCCTTGGCGGCCTTGGCGATGGCGGCGTCGGGTGCCGCGATGGCGGATGACACGGACGACAGGGCCAGCACGGCCGTCAGCAGAGAAGATGTCAGGGCAGCGATTCGCACAGCGGGTCTCCGGTGTTGATGAGGTGAGACGGCATCATCGCTCATCCTGGTGTAGTGTTCCGTGCCTTGACAATTGGTTTCACATCGCGAGGAGACGCACGTGTTCAACGCCCTGGTGCTCGACAAGAACCCCGATTTCAGCGTCGCCGTGAAGGCGGTCGATGACCATTTTTTACCTGCCGTGCCTGAAGGACTTGGGGTGACGGTGGCCATCGACTACTCCACGTTGAACTACAAGGACGCGCTGGCCATCACCAACACGTCGCCCGTGGTGCGAAGCTGGCCCATGGTGGCCGGCGTGGACGGGGCGGGCACGGTCATCGACAGCGAGCACCCGCATTGGAAGCCGGGCGACAAGGTGGTGCTGAACGGCTTTGGCGTGGGCGAAACGCACAAGGGCTGCCTGGCCGAGAAAGCCCGCCTGAACGGCGACTGGCTGGTGCCCCTGCCCGACGCCTTCAGCACCCGGCAGGCGATGGCCATTGGCACGGCGGGCTACACCGCCATGCTGTGCGTGATGGCGCTGGAGCGGCACGGCGCCTTGCATGGTGGCGGTGAGGTGCTGGTGACCGGCGCCACGGGTGGCGTGGGCTCGATCGCGGTGGCCTTGTTGGCCAGGCTGGGCCATGTGGTGGTGGCCGCCACCGGCAAGGTCGGTGAAACCGACTACCTGCTCGGCCTGGGGGCCAACCGCGTGATTGACCGCGCAGAGCTGTCATCGCCCGGCAAGCCTTTGCAGAAAGAACGCTGGGTGGCGGTGGTGGATTCCGTGGGCAGCCACACGCTCGTCAACGCCTGCGCCCAGACCAGCTACGGCGGCGCGGTGGCGGCCTGCGGGCTGGCGCAGGGCTTTGACTTGCCCGGCACGGTCATGCCCTTCATCTTGCGGGGCGTGGCCTTGCTGGGCGTGGACAGCGTGATGGCTTCGCTGGCGCTGCGCCAACAAGCATGGCAGCGGCTGGCGCAAGACCTGGACCTGGCCTTGCTGGACCAGATCACCACCGAGGTGTCGCTGGCCGAATCCATCGATGCCGCTGCGCGCCTGAGGGCCGGCCAGGTCAGAGGCCGCCTGGTGGTGCGCACCCGGCCTTGATCGGGCACGGCTTCAATCAATACAGGCCGGTCAGCAGATACACCCCGATCACCACGAAGACCGCCAGCGTCTTGAGGCAGGTCACCGCGAAGATGTCGCGGTAGGACTCGCGGTGCGTCAGGCCCGTGACGGCCAGCAAGGTGATGACCGCGCCGTTGTGCGGCAAGGTGTCCATGCCGCCGCTGGCCATCGACGCGACACGGTGCAGCACCTCCATCGGGATGCCCGCCGCCTGCGCGTTCTGGATGAAGGTGTCGGCCATGGCCGCCAAGGCGATGCTCATGCCGCCCGAGGCCGAGCCCGTGATGCCCGCCAAGGTGGTCACGGTGATGGCCTCGTTGACCAGGGGATTGGGGATGGCCTTCAACGCCGCCGTGACCGAGATGAAGCCCGGCAAGGCCGCGATGACGGCCCCGAAGCCATACTCCGAGGCCGTGTTCATGGCCGCCAACAGCGAGCCCGACACCGCCGCTTTACTGCCCTCGGCAAAGCGGCTGACGACAGGCTTGAAAGCGAACAACAAGACGGTGGCGATGCCCACCAGCAAGGCCGCCTCGACCGCCCAGATGGCCACCACCGCCGACACCTCGCCCGTCACCGGGTGCTTCAGGCCAGGCAGGTCGACCATGTAGGTCTTGCCATACACCGAAGGGATCACCGTGGTGAAGACCTTGTTCAGCGCCGCCACCAGCACCAACGGCAACATGGCGATCCAGGGACTGGGCAGCGGGCCAGCCACCATCTTCTCGGGCTCGTTGAGCGTGTGCTGGCCATAGCCTTCGCCTTGCGCCAAGGCACTGCGTCGGCGCGACTCCAGGTACAGCATGCCTGTCACCAGGATGAAGACCGAGCCGATGACGCCCAGCCAGGGCGCCGCCCAGGTGTTGGTGTGGAAGAAGGTGGTGGGGATGATGTTCTGGATCTGCGGTGTGCCAGGCAACGAGTCCATGGTGAAGCTGAAGGCGCCCAGCGCGATGGTGCCGGGGATGAGCCGCTTGGGGATTTGCAGTTGCCGGAACAACTCGGCCGCGAAAGGGTAGACCGCGAACACCACCACGAAGAGCGAGACGCCGCCATACGTGAGGATGGCGCACACCAGCACGATCGACAACATGGCCCGGCTGCCCCCCACCAGCTTGATGACCGAGGACACGATGGAGGTGGAGAAACCGGACAGCTCGATCACTTTGCCAAACACCGCCCCCAGCATGAAGACCGGGAAATACTGCCTGATGAACTGCACCATCTTGTCCATGAACAGGCCGATGTAGACAGGCGCCACCAGCGTGGGCTCGGTGAGCAGCACGGCCAGCAAGGCCGCCACGGGTGCGAAGAGGATGACGCTGTGCCCCTTGTAGGCCACGTAGATCAGCAAGCCCAAGGCGAGAAGGATGATCAGCAAGTCCATGGCGCCCTCTCCATCTTTTTGAATCGGGCCAGTAGACACCGGTTGAGACAGGCACGCCCCGCCTGGCCGGAATGACCGGACGCTGCGCAGGGATGGCCTTGCTGATAGGCTTGAACAAGCTCATGCCAACTGGATCGCCCATGATGTTGAACAAGCCTGTCAGCAGTGTTGCCACCCCGCCATCGGACAACGGCCTGCCCTACGATGTGGTCGCCTTGGTGCTGCAAGGGGGTGGGGCCTTGGGCTCTTACCAGGCGGGCGTGGTCGAGGGCCTGCACGAGGCGGGCATCCATCCCAATTGGGTGGCGGGCATCTCGATTGGCGCGCTGAACTGCGCCATCATCGCGGGCAACCCGCCCGAGCTGCGCATCCCGCGGCTGAAGGAATTCTGGGACACCATCTGCCAACCTGCCTACTTCCAGCCCACAGCCGAGGCGCTGCAAACCTGGGTGGAGCAATTGGGTGGCAGTGCGCGCAAGGCCTTCAATGGCTTCTCGGCCTGGCGCGCCATGGTGGAAGGGCAGAAAGGCTTCTTCGTGCCACGCGCGGCGCCCACCTGGCAGTCCTTGAGCACCACGCCCGATCTGGCCAGCTTCTACGACACCTCGCAACTGAAGTCGACACTGGAGCGCCTGACCGATTTCGACCGCATCAACGCAGGTGAGATCCGCGTGTCGGTGGGCGCGGTCAATGTGCGCACGGGCAACTTCGAGTTCTTCGAGAACACGAGCGGGCCGACCCAAGGTCGGATGCGGGCGGAGCACTTCATGGCCTCGGGCGCGCTGCCGCCCAGCTTTCCGGCGGTCGAGATCGAGGGCGAGTTCTATTGGGATGGCGGCCTGGTGTCCAACACCCCATTGGCGCAGATCTTGTCGGCCACACCGCGGCGCAACACCATCGCGTTTCAAGTGGACCTGTGGAGTTCGATCGGTGTCTTGCCCACCAACATCTTTGATGTGCAGGAGCGCATCAAGGACATCCAGTATTCAAGCCGCACGCGGGCGATCACCGACATGATGGAACGCGAACAGAAGTACCGGCGCTTGCTGCGCGACCTGCTGGAGAAGGTGCCGCACGATGCCATCCAGGCCGATGCGCAACATTGCCAGACGGCCCAGGAGCTGGCCTGCAGCCACCAGTACAACGTGATCCACCTGATCTACCGCGACAAGGAGTGGGATGGCTTGTCGAAGGATTACGAGTTCGGCCCCATCACCATGCGCGACCACTGGACCACCGGTCTGGACGACATCCGCCACACCCTGACGCACAAGGATTGGCTGGAACTCCCGCCCGAAGACAAGGAGTTCGTCACGCACGACTTCAGGCGTTCAGAACGGCCTGCAGCGGCTGGCCGCTGACGGTTTCCTGGTCGAGCAACAAGTCGGTCAGGGCTTCCAGCCGAGGGCGGTGCTGGGTGAGCACGGCCTGGCATTCGACCTGGGCTTGTTCCAGCAACAGGCGGGCCTCGTCCAGCAGGTTCTTCTGGATGTCGGGGCCGATGAGCTCCTTGGGCACACCCGCCATGCTGAGCAGGCCGAAGGTCTTGCCAAAACCGAAGCTGCCGATCATGGACGTGGCCAGCTCGGAGGCGCGCTTGAGGTCGTCTGCCGCGCCCGACGAGGTGTTGCCGAACACCATCATCTCGGCCTCGCGACCGGCCAGCAGCATGGCCAACCGAGACTTGAGTTCGCGCTCGCCATACAAGGGTTCTTCGGTGTGGCGGGCCACGTAGGTCACGCCCAGGGCGCCGCCCCTGGGTTCAATGCTGACGCGCTCGACGCTGCCAGCGTCCAGCACGTGGGCCACCAGGCCATGGCCGCCTTCGTGCACCGCCAAGCGGCGCAAAGTCTCGGGGCACAAAGTGCCCTTGGCGGACGACACCTCACCACCCAGCTGGAAGGTTTCGATCGAGCGGTACAGCAACTCGGCGGTGACCTCGGGCTGGCCGCCTTCGGCCGCATAGGAGGCCGCGCGGTTCACGCAGTTGGCGATGTCGGCGGGCGACATGCCCGTGGCGGTGCGGGCCAGCGAGGTCAGATCGATTTTTTCAGCGGCCTTGACCTTTTCCAGGTAGAGGCCGAACAGGGCTTCGCGCTCGGCGGCCGTGGGCAACTCGGTGCGCACGATCATGTCGAAGCGGCCGGGTCGGCGCATGGCCTTGTCGATGTTGTCGACGTGGTTGGTGGCACCGACCACGACCACGTTCTCCAGCGGCGAAAAGCCATCGAGTTCGACGAGGATGCGGTTGATGATGCGGTTCTGCTCCTGGTCGCCGGCACCGCTGGTATCGCCGCCGCTTGAGCGCCTGCCCACGCCGTCCAGCTCGTCGATGAAGATGATGCAGGGCGCGTTCTTGCGTGCACGCTCGAACAGCTCCTTGACCTTGCCGATGCCAGCGCCAAAGAACATGGAGCTGAAGTGCGAGCCATCCACGCTGATGAAGTTGGCGCCGCATTCCTTGGCCAAGGCGCGGGCCAGCAAGGTCTTACCGGTGCCGGGCGGGCCGTCAATCAGCACGCCACGCGGCGCATGCGCGCCCACACGAACATATTCAGCCGGGTCGGTCATGAAGGCGACCACGCGGCGCAAGGCTTTCTTGGCCTCGTCGGCGCCAATCACGTCCTTGAACTCGGTGTCGGGCCGCTCGGCCAGCTTGGTGCCGCCAAAGGGCAAGGAGCCGCCACGCATCTGGTAGAACATCAGGCCGGCGATCAGGAAGACCGGCAGCAGGGCCAGGCTGAGGCGCCCCAGGCCCTCCAGGGTTTCGTTGAACTTCTGGCTGGGTGTGCGGGGGTCGATGTCGGTGCGGGTCAGCACAAAGCCTTTTTGCAGGCTCAACTCGCCCAGGCGACCCAGCAGGTTGGTGCTGCAACCCGGGCCGCAATCGACCAGGCGGGTGCTGTGGTGCTTGCCAGCCTTGTCGGTGTAAAGCACCAGCGAGCCACTCGTGGCCACCGACACCACCTGCCCGCTGGACACCGCCTTTTCAAAAGCCGAGGCTTCCGTCGGGCTGTTCAACCAGGCATCCGGGTTCTTCTCGAAAGCCAGCGCGGTCACGTCCTTGCGGGCCTGGGCCTCGCGCACAGCCGTGTCTTGCAGCACCGAGACGCCAGTCCAGGCCAGTGCCAGCAACAACACCAATCCCACACCCGCGAGCTTGCGGCGCTGGGACGACGAGAGAACGATCTTGAACTTGGGCATGGCAGAACTTGCAAAGACGGACAAAGGGGGGCAACGCTCAGTGTCGGCCAAGTGCCGAAAAGCGAAGGCCCGAGTTGCGCCCACAAATCCCCTTTGATGCGCCTGAAAATCATGCGCACACCGTTTGCTACCCTTCAGCTGAGCACTATTACCGCCTGCAACACCAAACCCTAAACCGGATGGCCGATTCCAACAATGATCTGGTGGTGGCCCGACCCCAAGGCCTGTATTGCCCACCGGGGGATTTCTACATCGACCCGTGGAAGCCGGTGTCCCATGCCCTGATCACCCACGCCCACGGCGACCACGCCCGCGTGGGGCATGGGCACTACCTGGCGCCCGAGGAAGGGCGCTTGGTGCTGCAGGCGCGTTTGGGCGCGGACATCCCCTTGCAGACCCTGCCCTACGGCCAGACCATCACGCACCGCGGTGTGCGTGTGTCGTTTCACCCCGCCGGCCATGTTTTGGGCTCGGCCCAGGTCCGCCTGGAACACGAAGGCCGCGTGTGGGTGGCTTCGGGCGATTACAAGACCGGGCCGGACGCCACTTGCGCGCCGTTCGAGCCCGTTCGCTGCGATGTCTTCATCACCGAATCCACCTTTGGCCTGCCAGTGTTCCGCTGGCAAGCGCAGCAGCAGGTGTTCGACGACATCAACGCCTGGTGGCGGGGCAATGCGCAGGCGGGCCGGCCTTCGGTGCTGTATGCGTATTCATTTGGCAAGGCGCAGCGCGTGCTGGCGGGCATCGACCCGTCGATCGGGCCCATCGTGGCCCACGGCGCGATGACGCTGATGAACGACGCCTACCGCGCCAGCGGCGTGCCCTTGCCCGCCACGCAGTCGGTGCTGGACACCACGCCGGCCGACCTGAAGACATCGCTGGTCCTGGCCCCACCCTCCGCGCAAGGCAGCGGCTGGACCAAACGCTTTGGCGAGCACAGCGACGCCTTCGCTTCCGGCTGGATGCAGTTGCGCGGCACGCGCCGGCGCCGGGGCCTGGACCGGGGCTTCGTGCTGTCCGACCACGCCGATTGGCCAGGCCTGCTGGAGGCCGTGCAGGCCACCCAGGCTCCCCGCGTGATCGTGACGCATGGCTATGTGGAGCCGTTGGTGCGTTACTTTGGCGAGCAAGGCTTGCAGGCCGGGGCCTTCAAGACCGAGTACGGCGACGAAGCGGAAGAAAATGCAGAAGCCGCACCCGTGGCGGAGACGCCGCCATGAAGCGCTTCGCCCAGTTGTTCGAAGCACTGGACAGCAGCACCTCCACCACGGCCAAGACCCAGGCTTTGGTGGCGTATTTTCAAAGCGCTCCCGCGGCCGATGCCGCCTGGGCCTTGTACTTCCTGGCCGGCGGCAAGCCTCGGCAAACCGTGCCCACCGGCGTGATCCGCGCTGCGGCGCGCGAGCACGCCCGCATTCCCGAATGGCTGTTCGACGAAAGCTACGACGTGGTCGGCGACTTGGCCGAGACCATCGCCCACATCCTGCCGCCCGCCGAGCAAGTGACCGACGTGGCCCTGCACCGCTGGATGGAGGAGCGCCTGCTGTCTCTGCGCGGCCGAGAGCCCGCATCGACCATGGCCGCCCTGCAAGGCTATTGGGACGAGCTGGACACGCCAGGCCGCTTCCTGCTCACCAAGCTCATCGGCGGGGGCTTTCGCGTGGGCGTGGCGCGCAACCTGGTGCTGCGCGCGCTGGCCCAGGTGACGGGACTGGACGCCAAACACCTGGCGCAGCGCCTGATGGGCTACACCGACAAGCAGCACGTGCCCACGGCCGCGCGCTATGAAGCTTTGTCCGACCCCGAATCGCCATCGCAGGCCTCGGGCCAGCCTTACCCCTTCTTCCTGGCGCACCCGCTCCAAGCCCCGGTCGACAGCCTGGGCCCGATCGAGGACTGGCTGGTCGAATGGAAATGGGACGGCATCCGCGCGCAGTTCATCAAGCGGGGCGCCGAATCGTGGTTGTGGTCGCGCGGCGAGGACCTGCTCAATGGCCGCTTCCCGGAGCTGGACGCGATGGCTTTGGTCTTGCCCGACAACACCGTGGTCGATGGCGAAATCGTGGTCTGGAAAGAGGGCCATGTGCAACCGTTCGCGGCCCTGCAAAAACGCATCGGCCGCAAAACCCTGGGCAAAGCCATCCTGGCCGAATGCCCCGTGGCCTTCCTGGCCTACGACCTGCTGGAGCACCAGGGCGAAGACTGCCGGGCCTGGCCGCAGTGGCGGCGACGCGAGCAATTGGATGCCCTGATCACCGCGCCCACCCTGCCGCAAACCGACCTGCCGCTGGAGGCCCCCATCGAGCCGCACATCCTGCCCGCGCCGTTGGCGCCGTTGCAACTCTCGCCCCTGGTCACGGCCCCCGATTGGGCCACCCTGGCCGAGTGGCGCGAAGAGTCGCGCAGCCGTGGTGTGGAAGGCTTCATGCTCAAGCGCCGCGACAGCTTGTATGGCACCGGCCGCACCAAGGACGTCGGCCTGTGGTGGAAATGGAAGGTCGACCCCTTCACCATCGATGCCGTGCTGATCTACGCGCAAAGCGGCCACGGCCGGCGCGCCAACCTCTACACCGACTACACCTTCGCCGTGTGGGACGACGACCGCCTGGTGCCTTTCGCCAAGGCCTACTCGGGCCTGACCGACGAAGAGATGCGGCAGGTGGACCAGCGCATCCGCCAAACCACCATCGAGAAGTTCGGCCCGGTGCGCAGCGTCACACCCACGCTGGTGGTGGAGCTTGGCTTTGAAGGCATCCAGGCCTCCAGCCGCCACAAATGCGGCCTGGCCGTGCGCTTTCCGCGCATGCTGCGGCTGCGCTGGGACAAGCCCGTGAAAGAGGCCGACACCTTGGCCAACTTGCGCGCCCTGATCCCCACCCCGGACGCCAAGGCCGCATGAGCGAGCGACTTGCCGGGTCATGGCTGGCAGGCAAAGGCTGGGCGCCGTTCGCATTCCAGACCGAAGTTTGGCAAGCCATGGCCCAAGGCGACAGCGGTTTGCTGCACGCCACCACGGGCGCGGGCAAGACCTACGCGGTGTGGTTGGGCGCCCTTCAAGCCTTGGCACCGGCCACCGCGAACACCCGAGGCGCGCCGCCCCTCACCGCCCTGTGGATCACCCCGATGCGCGCCCTGGCCTCGGACACTTTGGCGGCCTTGCAGGCACCGCTGCCCGAGCTGGCGCCCCGATGGACACTGGAGATGCGCACCGGCGACACCTCCAGCGCGGCCCGGGCGCGGCAAGCCAAGCGCCTGCCCACCGCCCTGGTCACCACGCCCGAAAGCCTGAGCCTGCTGCTCACCCAGACCGAGGCCGCCCAGCAATTGGGCAGCGTGCAACTGGTCGTGGTCGACGAGTGGCACGAACTCATCGCCAACAAGCGCGGCGTGCAGGTGCAACTGGCCCTGGCCCGCTTGCGACAATGGAATCCCCAACTGATGGTGTGGGGCCTGTCGGCCACCTTGGGCAACCTGCCTGAGGCCCGCGACACCTTGACGGGCCCCACAGGCCGCATCGTGCAAGGGCAACTGCCCAAGGCCCTGACGATCGACACGCTCTTGCCCGACGAAGTGCAGCGCTTTCCCTGGGCCGGCCACCTGGGCCTGCGCATGGTGCCCGCCGTGGCCCGTGAGATCGAGGCCAGTCGCAACAGCCTGGTCTTCACCAACACGCGATCACAGGCGGAGCTTTGGTACCAGGCCCTGCTGGAGGCGCGGCCCGACTGGTCTGGCCTGATCGCCCTGCACCATGGATCATTGGACAGGGGCGTGCGCGAATGGGTCGAGGCGGGGCTCAAGGCTGGCACCTTGAAGGCCGTGGTGGCAACTTCCAGCCTGGACCTGGGCGTGGACTTCTCGCCTGTGGAGCGCGTGCTGCAGATTGGATCGGCCAAGGGCGTGGCCCGCTTGCTGCAACGCGCCGGCCGATCAGGCCACGCGCCGGGGCAGCCTTCGCGCATCACGCTGGTCCCCACGCACAGCATCGAACTGCTGGAAGCCGCCGCCGCGCGCCGCGCTGTTCAGCAAGGCCACATCGAGGCACGCACCAGCCCCGACAAGCCCTTTGACGTGCTGGTCCAGCACGTGGTCACCGTGGCCCTGGGCGGCGGATTCGACAGCCAGGCGCTGTTTGACGAAGTGCTCACCACGCACGCTTACCAACACCTCACCCCAGAGGAGTGGGCCTGGGTGCTGGACTTTGCCGGGCGCGGTGGCGACTCGCTGCAGGCCTACCCGGATTACCGGCGCATCGAGGCCGACGAGCACGGCCGCTACCACCTCGTCAACGCACAACTGGCGCGCCGCCACCGCATGTCGGTGGGCACCATCGTGAGCGATGCCAACCTCAAGGTGTCCTACCTGCGCGGCCCCGTGCTGGGCACCGTGGAAGAAAGCTTCATCGCGCGTCTGCGCCCACGCGACTGCTTTCTCTTCGCGGGCCGTTTGCTGGAGCTGGTCAAGGTGCACGACATGACGGCCTACGTGCGACTGGCCAAGGGGCAGCGGCCCGCCGTGCCGCGCTGGAACGGCGGCAAGATGCCGATGTCGTCCGAGCTGGCACACGCGATGCTGGAAGCGTTGGCCGACTTCGCGTCCCAACCCGAAGACGGCCCCTACCCGCCCGAGATCCAGGCCCTGCGGCCCTTGCTGGCCGTGCAGCAACGCTGGTCCTCCCTGCCCACGCCCGACACCGTGCTGGTTGAAAGCCTGAAGTCGCGCGAAGGCCACCACCTGTACATCTACCCCTTCGCTGGCCGGCAGGTGAACCTGGCGCTGGCCACGCTGTGGGCCTACCGCTTTGGCCAGATCGCACCGCGCAGCTTCTCGATCTCCTTCAACGACTACGGCATCGAGCTGCTGAGCACCGAACCGGTGGATGCGGACCTGTTGCCGTCCCTGCTCAGCACCGAGAACCTGCTGCACGATGTGCTGGGCAGCCTGAACGCGGCCGAATTGTCGCAGCGGCGCTTTCGCGAGATCGCCCGGGTCTCGGGCCTCGTCTTTCCCGGCTTTCCAGGCGCGCCCAAAAGCAACAAGCAGATCCAGGCCTCCAGCAGCCTGTTCTTTGAAGTGTTTCGCAAGTACGACCCCAGCAACCTGTTGTTGACCCAGGCCGAGCGCGAGGTGCTCAAGCAGGAGTACGAGCTGGACCGGCTGGAAGACGTGCTGCAATCCTTGCAAGCCAAACGCTGGGAGGTGAAGGCCTTGAAACGGTGGACACCGTTCTCCTTTCCGCTGCTGGTGGAGCGCTTGCGCGAACGCCTGAGCACGCACAAGCTGCAGGACCGCATCCAGCAACTGCTGGCCGAATTGAATAACCAGGCCGGCCAGACTTGAGCCCATGCACGCGCACCTCGACCACACGTTGAACTGGCCACCAGGCTTGCCCCCACGGCTCAGCCTGCGGTTGATGCCCGAGCGCGCGGCCTTTGACCCCGCGACCCGCACCCTCTTCATCGCCGACGTGCACCTGGGCAAGGCCGCCGTGTTCCGCGCGCGCGGCTTACCGGTGCCACAGGGCACCACCACAGGCACCCTGGCCCGACTGTCACAGGCGCTGGACCGCAGCCAGGCCACCCACCTGGTCGTGCTGGGCGATTTTTTGCACGCGCGTGAAAGCCAGGCCAGCGGCACCTTGGGGGCTTTGAGCGCGTGGCGGCAGCGCCATTCGCATGTGCAGTGCCTGGTGATCGAAGGGAACCACGATTGGCACGCCGGGCGAGTCCAGTCCTCGTTCGACATCCTGTCAAGCACCGAGCCCTATGTTCACGGCTGCCTGCATGGCGTGCACCACCCGCCCGATCAAGGCCTGCCGGGCGTGCTGACCCTGGCCGGCCACGTGCACCCGGTGCTGCATTTGCGAAGCCGCTTCGACAAGCTGCGCCTGCCCGCCTTCTGGCTGAACCACGGTGTGCTGACCTTGCCCGCCTTTGGCGAGTTCACGGGCGGTTTCGCGTTGAACCCTGCGGCCCATCCCGGCAGCGAGGTTTTCTTGGTGGGAGAGCAAGTGCTGCCCTTGACCCCCAAACCGGAACACTAGGGATTGCCCGATTCGCGTTATATGACTTTAAGGAAATTCCCCCTCCTTACTTGAGGGGGTTGGGGTGATCCTGGGCCCACAACCCCGCGCTTCCCGCCCTTACGTGCGCCTTGGCAGCTGCCTAAAGTCAAAGCACCTCATGGCTGCTTTGCCGTACAAGCTCTAGGATTTTCCATGCCCACCTTCCTTCGCCGCACGCTGCGCAAGACCTTTCTGTTCGCGGCCCTGTCGACCGCGCTGCTGTGGTCTGGCGCCCAGGCCGCATCGCCCTCCTTCCTGGCCTTTGAGAGCGGCCACGTGCGCCCTTTGGCCCAGTCTCCCGATGGCACACGCCTGTTCGCCGTCAACACGCCCAACAACACGCTCGATGTCTTCAACATCACCAGCACCGGTCTTCAATTGTTCGCGCGCGTTCCCGTCGGGCTGGAGCCGGTGGCCGTGGCCGCGCGCAGCAACAACGAAGTGTGGGTGGTCAACCACCTGTCGGACAGCGTCAGCATCGTCAAGCTGGACGGCGCACCGCGCGTCTCGCAAACCCTGCTGGTGGGCGACGAACCGCGTGACATCGTCTTCGCCGGCTCGCCCGCCAAAGCCTTCATCACCACGGCGCACCGAGGCCAGCAGCGCTTGGACCCTTCACTGAGCAACGTGCCTGGCGCGGGCGACCCCAAGCTGACCACCGCCGGCATCGGCCGCGCCGATGTGTGGGTGTTCAACCCGGCCAGCGTGGGCAGCTACGCGGTGGGGGGCGTGCCCCTGCGCATCATGAGTTTCTTCGCCGACACGCCGCGTGCCCTGGCCGTCAGCCCTGACCGCAACACGGTCTACGTGGCCGCCTTCAAGTCCGGCAACGAGACGTCGTCGCTCAACGAAGAGGTGATCTGCAACAGCTTCGATTTGAAGATGCCCTGCTTTGTCAAAGGCAAGCTCATGCCCGGCGGCCGACTGGGCCCGCAAACCAATGCCGAAGGCAAGCCCGCCCCCAAGACCGGGATGCTGGTCAAGTACAACAACGCCACCAAGCGCTGGGAAGACGAGGTGGGCCGCAACTGGAACAACGCCGTCGAGTTCACCCTGCCCGACAAGGACGTGTTCGCCGTTGATGCCAATGCGCTGACCGAGAAGGTGGCCTTTCCCCACGTGGGCACGGTGCTGTTCAACATGGTGGCCAACCCCGTCACGGGCGCGCTCTATGTCAGCAACACCGACTCCAACAACATGACCCGGTTCGAGGGCTCGGGCAAGTTTGGCGGCAGCACCGTGCAGGGCAAGCTGGCCTTGGCACGCGTGACGGTGATCTCGGGATCGACCGTGTTGCCCCGCCACCTGAACAAGCACATCGACTACAGCAAGCTCGTCACCAACCCTGGCTTTGATCCGACCACCAAGAACCACAGCCTGGCCACCCCGCTGGAAATGGCCGTGACCAAGGATGGCCGCACCTTGTACGTCGCCGCCTATGGCTCCAGCCGCATCGGCGTGTTCGACACGGCCGAGCTGGAAGCCAACACCTTCAATCCGCGCACGGCCAGCGCCAACTACATCAACGTGAGTGGTGGTGGCCCCAGCGGCGTGGAGCTCGACGAAGCACGCGGCCGCATGTACGTGATGACCCGTTTCGACAACGCCGTGAAGGTGGTGAACCTGGCCACACGCACCGAGGTGGCCCAAGCCCCCCTGGTCAATCCCGAACCCGCGAACATCATCGCCGGGCGCCCCTTTTTGTACGACGCCCAACGCTCGTCGGCCAATGGCGAAGCATCGTGCGCCAGCTGCCACACCTTTGGCGACACCGACGACCTGGCCTGGGACCTGGGCGACCCGGATGGCGTGGTCACGAAGAGCCCGATCCCTGGCAGGTTCACCTCGGACCTCGCCTTCCCGATCGCCAAGATCATCTTCGGTGTGAAGAACAAGATCAACGGCAGCGACGACCCCAAGGATTTCCACCCCATCAAGGGCCCCATGACCACGCAAACCCTGCGCGGCATGGTCAACGCAGGCGCCATGCACTGGCGTGGCGACCGCGCCACGGGTGCCTTCGGCACCTCGGCCACGGACACGAACCTGTCGTTCAAGAACTTCTCGGTAGCGTTTGAGGGCCTGCTGGGCAACCCGGCCCCGATGAGCGAGGCCGAGATGCAGACCTTCGCGGACTTCCAGCTCGCGGTGCAACTGCCGCCCAACCCGATCCGCAACCTGGACAACTCACTGACCCCGGCCCAGAAGCGCGGCTTTGACTTCTACTTCGGTGACCGCCCTTCGGACGGCTTCAAGATCCTGCGGGCCGATGGCACCTCCATCACGCCCAGCAACAACTGCAATGGCTGCCACACCGTGGATCCGGCCAAGGGCCTGTATGGCACGGGTGGCGACCAGAGCTTCGAGGGCAACTCGCAGATCTTCAAGATCCCGCACCTGCGCAACATGTACACCAAGGTGGGCCGTTTCGGCACACCTGCGGTGCCCTTCTCCAGCGCGCCGGGTTCGGGCTTCATGGGCCCGCAAGTGCGAGGCTACGGCTTCATCAACGATGGCACGGTGGATTTGCTGGCGCACTTCTTCACGGTGCGCGTGTTCCAACCCACCTTGAACTCGGGCTTTCCCCTGATCAACCCGGATGCCACGCGCCGCGATGTGTCGGAGTACATGCACGCGTTCGACAGTGACCTGGCCCCCATCGTGGGCCAGCAAGTCACGCTGGCTTCGTACAACAACGTGGCGGTGAACCCGCGCATCGACCTGCTCATCCAGCGCGCCCGGACACCCTTCGTGTCCAAGGAGTTGGGCGGCAACGTGACCGAGTGCGACCTGGTGGCCCAGGTGATCGAGTCTGGCGCCAAACGCGGCTACCTGTACGACGTGGCAGGCTCGGCCTTCGTGGCGGCCGACGGCGGGCGCCGCAGCGATGCGGCCTTGCGTTCGCTGGCCTCGGTCCCGGGCCAGGAAGTGACCTACACCTGCACGCCGCCTGGGTCGGGCAAACGCATCGCGTTCAGCAGCTGAAATGCACAAGAAATGCACAAGCCACGCGTTCAGCCTAACGCTCATTTGACGCATGATGCGGGGACGCAATACGAGAACGGTCCAATAGATGAAGAGCTTCAAGGGCAAGGTCGCCGCCATCACAGGTGCGGCGTCCGGCATGGGGCGTACCCTGGCTTTGGAACTGGCCCGACGTGGCTGCCACCTGGCGCTGAGCGATGTGAACGAAACCGGCTTGCTGGAGACGGCCAACATGGCGCGCCCTCTTGGCGCGAAGGTCACCACCACCCGGCTGGACGTGACCAGCCGAGAAGCGGTGTTCAGCTGGGCTGATCAGGTCGTGGCTGACCATGGCAAAGTCAACTTCATCTTCAACAACGCGGGCGTGGCCATTGGCGCATTTGTTGAAACGATTTCGCCTGAAGACTTCCACTGGATCATGGACATCAACTTCTGGGGCGTCGTGTGGGGGACGCAGGCTTTCCTGCCACACCTCAAAAGGACAGGCGACGGGCATGTGATCAATCTGTCCAGCCTGGCGGGGCTGATGGCTGCGCCGAGCCAGGCGCCCTACAACGCCAGCAAGTTCGCGGTGCGAGGTTTCACCGAGGCCTTGCGGCAAGAGCTGGACCTGGAAGCTTGCGGCGTGAGCGCCACCTGCGTGCACCCGGGCGGCATTCGCACGAACATTGCGCACACGGCCCGCATTGACGAGAGCGTGACGTCTCGCTGCGGAGGTGATGTCGAGGAGGCGCGCGCGCGCTTCAACAAGGCATTGACAGGAACTTCCGCCGAAAGCGCTGCTTTGCAGATCTTGCGCGCGGTCGAGCGCGACGAGCGCCGGGCACTGATCGGCGCCGATGCGAAGTTCATGGATTTGATGGTGCGCATCGCAGGCTCGTGGTACCAGCCAGTGACGGTTTTCCTGGCGCGCAGGATGTTGGCCAATTGATGGGTTTTGGCCAACCAGGGCTCAGCCAAGCCGCCACCAGGAGGGCAGCAGGCCGCGCACCTCGGGCCGGCCAAAGCGGTCGTCCATGAGGTGCACCACGCCCCGGTCGGTCTGGGTGCGGATCACGCGGCCCGCCGCCTGCACCACCTTTTGCAGCCCGGGGTACAGGTAGGTGTAGGCATAACCATCGCCAAACAGATCGGCCATCCGCATGCGGATCTGTTCGTTCACCACATTGACCTGGGGCAAGCCCAGTGTGGCGATGAAGGCGCCGATGAGGCGCTGCCCCGCCAGGTCGATCCCCTCGGCGAACGAGCCGCCCAGCACCGCGAAGCCCATGCCCTGCCCGTCTTCGGTGAAGCGGGCCAGGAACTGCGCCTGATCACCTTCGCTCATGCGGCGCGACTGCTTCCAGGTGGTGACCTGCGGCATGCGCGCGGCCCACAGCCTGGCCACCTCGTCCAGGTAATCAAAGCTGCTGAAGAAGGCCAGGTAGTTGCCGGGCTGTTGCTCGTATTGGCGGGCCATCACCTCCACCACCCGGGGCAGCGAAGCTTGCCGGTGCTGGTAGCGGGTAGAGATGTGCCTGGACACCTGCACGCTCAGTTGCTCGTGGCTGAAGGGCGAGTCCACATCGATCCAGGCGGTGTTGTCGGGCAAGCCCAGCAAATCGCCGTAGAACTGCTGCGGGCGCAAGGTGGCCGAGAACAAGGTGACCGAGTGCGCATTGGCAAAACGTGGCTTCAGGAAGCTGGCCGGCACCACATTGCGCAGGCACAAGGTGGACTGCTTGCCCGCCTTGGTGATGTCGAACAGCGAATGCTCGCCGAAGGATTCGCTCAGGCGGGTGAAGTGAAGGGCCTCGAAGTAAAAGCCCTGCAAAGCCTCGTCGACCAGGGTGGGGTGCTCTGTGAGGTGCTCGGTGATGGCGTGCGTGGCCTGCTGCAGGCTGAACATGAAGGCCTCGGGCACCTCCGCATGCACCTGGTAATCCTCGGACTGCGCCTTGTGGGTGGCGTTCCAGCTTTTGTGCAGGCGGTCGAGGGCCTTCTTGAGCGGCGGCGGTGCCGACCGGCGGGCCGCGCCCAGGCTGGCCTGGTCAAGCTCGGCCGTGTACATCTTGCGGGCCCGCTCGACCAGGTTGTGCGCCTCGTCCACCAGCACGCTCACGCGCCAGGGCTGGCCCACCGCCAGGCCATGCAGCATGGCGTTCAGGTCGAAGTAGTGGTTGTAGTCGCCCACCACCGCGTCGCTCCACTTCACCATCTCCTGGCCCAGGTAATAGGGGCAGACCTGGTGGGCCAGGGCCACGGTGCGCAAGGTAGCTTTGTCCAGGGTGCCTGCAGCGGCCGCCGCCGTGCGGGCCTGGGGCAGCCGATCGTAAAAGCCCTGCGCCAAAGGGCATGAGGCGCCATGGCAGGCCTTGTCGGGGTGTTCGCAGGCCTTCTCCTTGGCCACCAGTTCAATGACTCGCAGAGGCAAGGCGGGCGCGCTGTGCTTGACCAGGTCCAGTGCCTTCATGGCCACACCACGGCCCGAGGTCTTGGCCGTCAGGAAAAACACCTTGTCCAGCTTTTGCGCCGGGCAGGCCTTGAGCAGCGGAAAGACCGTGCCGATGGTTTTGCCGATGCCGGTGGGCGCCTGCACCATCAGGCACCGGCCCGTGCTGTTGGCCTTGTAGACGGCCTCGGCCAAAGCGCGCTGGCCCGTGCGGAACGCGGCATGGGGGAAGGGCAAGGCGGTGAGCGCCCAGTCGCGCGCGGCCCGGTGCGCCAGCTCCTGATCGGCCCAATCCAGGAAGCGCTCGCACTGTGTTTCAAAGTGCTGCTGCAATGCCGTGGCGCTGCAATGCTGGCGCAGCACGGTCTCGTCCTGCGAGCCGATGTCGAAGTACACCAAGGCCAGTTCCACTTCGCTCAGGCCACGCGCCTGGCACAGCAGCCAGCCGTAGACCATGAGCTGCGCCCAATGCAGATGACGGTGGTTGTCGGGCTGGCGCTCCAGGCGGCCGCGGAACGTTTTGACTTCTTCCAGGCGGTTCAGTTGGGGATCGTAACCATCGGCCCGACCTCGGACCAGCAGGTGCTGGTGCTCGCCACTCAAGCTGATCTCGGACTCGTAGCCCTCGCCCCGCCGCGAGGCCACCAACTGGTGGCCAGCGATGCCCTCTTGCGCGGTGGGCGACGGAGTGAAACGCAAGTCCAGATCGCCCTGCTTGGCGGTGAACTCGCACAAGGCCCGGACAGCGACCGTGTACTTCAATCGCCAACCTCGCCCAGGCTGGCTTGCGCTGGCTCATCGCCCTCCTGCCGCAGCGGCGTGGCCTTGGCCAGCGCCAGCCACACCGCGAATGGCAAATCGCACGCCACATGCCGTGCCGGCCGGGCAAGCTCGAACCGCCCGCCATCGGTGTCACCGTGCCACAACCACACGCCAAACTCGCCGGGAATTTCCGCAGGCTCGGCGATGCCAGCCGGGAACACGTAATAGCACTCGCAGCACAGCCACTGGTAAGACTGGCGCTTGGCCTCGTGGCGCAGGTCGGACAGCAGGTCGGCGCGGCTGGCCTTGACCTCGTGAACCACCGGTTGCAAGTAGGCCTGCACCGAGGTGTTTCGCACCGAGAACACATCCGGGCGCGCCATGCGCCACGAGGCCTTGCGTTCGATGGCGGCTTCGTCTTCAGGCCAAAGCGCCACTGGCGCCAGTTCCTGGGCGCAAGGTGCTTGGGTCAGATTGGCATCGCCATCAACGCGGGCGCGCAGGGACAGCTCGCGCCACACCACCCGCCCGGCGTCCATCAACTGCCAGGCCACTTTCTCGGCCAGGCGATCGTGGGCACTCAAGGCTCGGCGGTTTTGCTGGCGGGCCAGTGCCAGCCATTGGATGCCGGCCTCGGTCAGGTGCAGGGTTTCACGGCCCTCGGGCGTGGCCCGCAAGGAGGCCAGACCCGCGGCCAGCAGGTCGATCTCGATGGCGTCGCGGCAGGGCCAACCGGCCGAGCGCCAGATCTGCATCAAGCGGGTTCGGTGGACGCGGCCCAGGGGCGCAGGGGTGGATTCCGGCAACATACCGCAACTGTATACGCATACAGCCAATCACAAAAACAGGGCCTAATTTTGGTCGTCAAAAATCATGCCTGCTGCCACGCCGCCCACGTCCATTCTGGGCACAATGTTCCCGCCATTTCCAAATTCACGAGGTTGTATGAAAGTGCTGGCCACCCCCACCCTGCCTGAATTTTCCGCGGAACAGGAACTCGCCACGCTGCTGACAGCACTGACGGCCTTGAGGCGGGGCGATGCCTCGGTCAGGCTGCCCAGGCACTGGGAAGGCCTGGCGGGCAAGGTGGCCGATGTCTTCAACGACGTGGTCGAGCAGAACGAGGCCATGGCCCTGGAGCTGGCCCGCCTGCGCCAGGTGGTGGGCAAGGAAGGCAAGCTCAAGCAGCGCGCCTCGATGCGCGATGCCAAAGGCTTCTGGGCTGAGTCGGTCGATTGCATCAACTCCCTGATCGACGACCTGGTGCACCCCACCTCCGAAGTGGCCCGCGTGATCGGCGCCGTGGCCCAGGGTGACCTGTCCAAGAGCATGGCGCTGGAAGTGGACAGCCGGCCGCTGGAAGGCGAGTTTTTGCGAACCGCCAAGACCATCAACAAGATGGTGGACCAATTGGGCAACTTCTCGGCCGAAGTGACGCGGGTGGCGCGCGAAGTGGGCACCGAAGGCAAGCTGGGCGGCCAGGCCCGCGTGAAGGGCGTGGCCGGCACCTGGAAGGATCTGACCGACTCGGTGAACTCCATGGCCGGCAACCTCACCGACCAGGTGCGCAACATCGCCGACGTGACCACCGCCGTGGCCAAGGGCGACCTGTCCAAGAAGATCGAAGTGGACGTGAAGGGCGAGTTCCTGACCCTGAAGAACACCATCAACACCATGGTGGACCAGTTGCGAAGCTTCGCCTCCGAAGTGACCCGCGTGGCGCGTGAAGTGGGCACCGAAGGGATCCTGGGCGGCCAGGCCCGTGTGGAAGGCGTGTCTGGCACCTGGAAGGATTTGACCGACTCGGTGAACTCGATGGCCGGCAACTTGACCAGCCAAGTGCGCAACATCGCCGACGTGACCAAGGCCGTGGCCGCCGGTGACTTGTCCAAGAAAATCACCGTGGACGGCAAGGGCGAGATCCTGGAGCTGAAAAGCACCGTCAACACCCTGGTGGACCAGTTGCGAAGCTTTGCGGCCGAAGTGACCCGCGTGGCCCGTGAAGTGGGCACCGAAGGGATCCTCGGCGGACAGGCCGATGTGCAGGGCGTGGCCGGCACCTGGAAGGACTTGACCGAGTCGGTGAACTTCATGGCCGGCAACCTCACATCGCAGGTGCGCAACATCGCCGAAGTGACCACTGCCGTGGCCGCGGGTGACCTGTCCAAGAAGATCACCGTGGACGTGAAGGGCGAGATCCTGGAGTTGAAGGACACCATCAACACCATGGTGGACCAGTTGCGATCGTTCGCGGCCGAAGTGACCCGCGTGGCCCGCGAGGTGGGCACCGAAGGCAAGCTGGGCGGCCAGGCCGATGTGCAGGGCGTGGCCGGCACCTGGAAGGACCTGACAGACTCGGTGAACTCCATGGCCTCCAACTTGACATCTCAGGTGCGCAACATCGCCGACGTGACCAAGGCCGTGGCCGCGGGCGATCTGTCCAAGAAGATCACCGTGGACGTGAAGGGCGAAATCCTGGAGTTGAAGAACACCGTGAACACCATGGTGGACCAGTTGTCATCGTTTGCCGCCGAAGTGACCCGCGTGGCACGTGAGGTGGGCACCGAAGGCCGCCTGGGCGGCCAGGCCGAAGTGCGTGACGTGTCGGGCACCTGGAAGGACTTGACCGAGTCGGTGAACTTCATGGCCGGCAACCTGACCAGTCAGGTGCGCAACATCGCCGACGTGACCAAGGCCGTGGCCGCCGGTGACTTGTCCAAGAAGATCACCGTGGACGTGAAAGGCGAGATCCTGGAACTCAAGGCCACCATCAACACCATGGTGGACCAGCTGCGATCATTCGCTGCCGAAGTGACCCGCGTGGCCCGTGAAGTGGGCACCGAAGGCAAGCTGGGCGGCCAGGCCGATGTGCAAGGCGTGGCCGGCACCTGGAAGGACCTGACCGAGTCGGTCAACTTCATGGCCGGCAACCTGACCAGTCAGGTGCGCAACATCGCCGACGTGACCAAGGCCGTGGCCGCCGGTGACTTGTCCAAGAAGATCACCGTGGACGTGAAGGGCGAGATCCTGGAGCTGAAGAACACCGTGAACACCATGGTGGACCAACTGCGAAGTTTTGCCGCCGAGGTGACCCGCGTGGCGCGCGAAGTGGGCACCGAAGGCAAGCTGGGCGGTCAAGCCGATGTGCAGGGCGTGGCCGGCACCTGGAAGGATTTGACCGACTCGGTGAACTCCATGGGCTCGAACCTGACCAGCCAGGTGCGCAACATCGCCGACGTGACCAAGGCCGTGGCCGCCGGTGACTTGTCCAAGAAAATCACCGTGGACGTGAAGGGCGAAATCCTGGAGCTGAAGGCCACCATCAACACCATGGTGGACCAGTTGTCATCGTTCGCGGCCGAAGTGACTCGGGTGGCGCGTGAAGTGGGCACTGAAGGCCGGCTGGGCGGCCAAGCCCAGGTGCAGGGTGTCTCGGGCACCTGGAAGGACCTGACCGACAACGTGAACTTCATGGCCGGCAACTTGACCAGCCAGGTGCGCGGCATCGCCAAGGTGGTGACCGCCGTGGCCAACGGCGACCTGAAGCAAAAGCTGACCGTGGAAGCCAAGGGCGAGATCGCGGCGCTGGCCGACACCATCAACTCCATGACCGACACCCTGGCCATCTTCGCCGACCAGGTCACCACCGTGGCGCGTGAGGTGGGCGTGGAAGGCAAGCTGGGCGGCCAGGCCAAGGTGCCGGGCGCCTCGGGCACCTGGAAGGGCCTGACCGAGAACGTGAATGAGCTGGCGGCCAACCTGACCACGCAGGTGCGCGCAATTGCCGAGGTGGCCACCGCCGTGACGCAAGGCGACTTGACCCGCTCCATCACCGTGGAGACGCAAGGCGAAGTCGCGGCCCTGAAGGACACCATCAACGAGATGATCCGCAACCTCAAGGACACCACGCAGAAGAACACCGAGCAGGACTGGCTCAAGACCAACCTGGCCAAGTTCAGCCGCATGCTGCAAGGCCAGAAGGACTTGGTCACCGTGGGCCAGCTGATCCTGTCCGAACTGGCACCCGTGGTGGGCGCGCAGCAGGCCGAGTTCTACGTGCTCAACAGCTCGCCCGATGGCGCCTCGCTCAAGCTGTTCGCCAGCTACGCGTCGGGCGGCCAGTACACGCACGGCAAAGAGGTCGGCCTGGGCGAAGGCCTGGTCGGCCAATGCGCCATTGACAAGCAGAAGATCCTGCTGACCAATGTGCCCACCGCCGCTTTCCGCATCGCTTCGGGCCTGAGCGAAAACGCCGCGATGGACGTGCTGGTGCTGCCCGTGGTCTTCGAAGGCGAGGTGCGCGGCGTGCTGGAACTCGCCTCGCTGGACCGATTCAACCCGGCCCACCAGGCCTTCCTTGATCAATTGACCGAATCCATCGGCATCGTGATCAACACGCTGGAGGCCAATACCCGCACCGAGACCCTGCTGACCCAATCACAATCGCTGGCGCAGGAACTGCAAAGCCGCCAGCAAGAGCTTCAGCAAACCAACCAGGAGCTGCAAGAGAAAGCCCGCCTGCTGGCCCACCAGAACCAGGAGGTCGAGCGCAAGAACCAGGAAGTGGAGCAAGCCCGCCAGGCCCTGGAAGAAAAGGCCGAGCAGCTGGCCCTCACCTCCAAGTACAAGTCCGAGTTCCTGGCCAACATGTCGCACGAGTTGCGCACGCCGCTCAACAGTCTGCTGATCCTGTCTGACCAGTTGTGCAAGAACCCCGAGGGCAACCTCACCGGCAAGCAGGTCGAGTTCTCCAAGACCATCCACTCCTCAGGCAACGACCTGCTCATGCTGATCAACGACATCCTGGACTTGTCCAAGATCGAGTCGGGCACGGTGGTGGTCGATGTCAGCGAGCTGCGCCTGGACGACCTGCAGCGCTCGGTGGAGCGCAGCTTCCGCCACTTCGCCGAATCCAAGCACGTCGATTTCGTGGTCAACCTCAGCCCGCCCCTGCCCAAGAGCCTGGTCACCGATGTCAAGCGCCTGCAGCAGATCATCAAGAACCTGCTGTCCAACGCCTTCAAGTTCACCCACCAAGGGCAGGTGGTGTTCTCCATCGCCACGGCGGACAGCGGCTGGTCGACCGAGAACGAAGAGCTCAAGCGCGCCAGTCAGGTCATCGCTTTCTCGGTGTCGGACACCGGCATCGGCATCTCGGCCGACAAGCAGCAGATCATCTTCGAGGCCTTCCAGCAGGCCGACGGCTCGACCTCGCGCAAGTACGGTGGCACGGGCCTGGGTCTGGCCATCAGCCGCGAGTTGTCACGTCTGCTGGGCGGAGAAATCCGGCTGGTGAGCGCACCGGGCAAGGGCAGCACCTTCACGCTGTACTTGCCTCAGAACTACAGCCCGGCCCGCGTGGCCCGGCATGCGCGCCCGCAGGGTGCCGACACCCTGGCCGCGCAAGACGAGGGCCATGGCAGCAACAAGCCCGTGCTGGCCCTGGAAGCCCGTCACCCCGCCCCACGCTTCGTGCCCTCCGTGGTCAAAGTCGACGAGGCCGTGTCCGAGAGCGTGGCCTTCGCCAATGTGGCCAACGACGACCGCGATGCCATCTCGCCCGGCGACCGCGTGCTGCTGATCGTCGAGAACGACGTGGCTTTCGCCAAGGTGCTGCTGGAAGCCGCACGCCAGAATGGCTACAAGGGCCTGGTCAGCACCACCGGCGCGGGCGCCCTGTCGATGACCCGCGACTTCCACCCCTCGCTGATCACCCTGGACATCCACCTGCCCGACATGCAAGGCTGGCGCATCCTGGACCGGCTCAAGACCGACCAGGAAACCTCGCACATCCCCATCTGCGTGGTCTCCACCGACGACTCGCGTGAACGCGCCTTGCAGGCCGGTGCCGTGGGTTTCCTGACCAAGCCGCTGCAATCCAAGGACGTGGTCGATGAGGCCTTGGCGCAGCTCTACCAGTTCGGCGAGCGCCGCGTGAAGACCTTGCTGGTGGTGATGCAGCCCTCGCCTTTGCGCACGGATTTCGTCAATGCCCTGGACCAGGAGGTCGATGTGATCGTGGCGGACCAGGCTGATCGGGCGCGCCAAGCCTTGAAGAACGCCGACTGCGTGGTCATCGACCCAAGCCTGGGCGCCTTGCACCCTGAAGACGTGCTGGACACCATGGAACAGCGCCCCGGTGCCACGCAACTGCCCGTCGTGCTGCATGCCAGCGACGCCGACGACACGGTGTGGCGCCGCCAGCATGGCGGCTTCGGCCTGCGCGAGGCCCGCTCACTCGATGCCTTGCTGGCCCACGCGGCCTTCTTCCTGCACCGCAGCCCCGCCTCGCTGTCGGATGCCGAGCGCCAGGCCATCAGCACGATGAATGGCGGCAAGGGCGTGCTGGCGGGCAAGAAAGCCCTGATCGTGGATGACGACATGCGCAACATCTTCGCGCTGGCCACCGTGCTGGACAACGAAGGCATGCACATCGTCTCCGCCGACAACGGCCGCGAGGCGATCCGGCTGGTGCAGAGCGACCCCAGCATCGACATCGTGCTGATGGACATCATGATGCCGGAGATGGACGGCATCGCCACCATGCAGGAGATCCGCAAGCTGCCACATGGCAAGGACCTGCCCATGGTCGCCGTCACGGCCAAGGCCATGAAGGGTGATCGCCAGAAATGCATCGAAGCCGGGGCCTGGGATTACCTGTCCAAGCCGGTGGACCCGATGCACCTGCTGGCCGTCCTGAGGGGCTGGTTATGTTTGTGAACGACCCGGCCAACATCCTCATCGTTGACGACCTGCCCGAGAAGCTGCTGGTCTTTCGGACCGTGCTGGAGGACCTGGGCCAGAACCTGGTCTTCGTTCGATCAGGCAGCGAGGCGCTGAAGGAAGTCTTGAAGACCGAGTTCGCCGTCATCCTGCTGGACGTCAACATGCCTGACATCGACGGGCTGGAGACCGCGCAGTTGATCCGCAAGTACAAGCGCTCGGCCCACACGCCCATCATCTTCATCACGGCCTACGCCGACGAGATGCAGACCTCGCGCGGCTACTCGCTGGGCGCGGTCGACTACATCCTGTCACCGGTGATCCCCGAGGTGCTGCGCAGCAAGGTCAAGGTCTTCGTCGAACTGCACAACATGCAGCGCCGGGCCCGCCGCCAGGCCGAAGAGCGCGTGGCCCTGGCCGCCGCCGAGGCCGCCCGCAAGGTGGCCGAGGACAACACGCAACGCTCCAACTTCCTGTCGCAGGCCAGCCGCGTGCTGAGCGAATCGCTGGACGTGGGCGTGGGCATGCACCAATTGCTCGAACTGCTGGTGCCCAGCTTGACCACGGCCGCCTCGCTCACGGTGCTGGACCAGGCCATGAGCTGCACCTTTGACCTGGTGACGCAAGGCCGCACTTTCCAGAACCATGCCCAGGGCGAACTGCCCGAGGCCATTCAACAAGCGGTGGACCAGGCCACATCGCAGCTCAGGCGCGTGGCCATCACCGCGCCCTGGCCCGGCATGGCCGTGCCGCTGGTCATTGGTTCACGTGTGCTTGGCGTGCTGATGGTGGCCACCGACCATGATCAGGAGGGGGCCATGTTGCAGGAGTTGTCCAGCCGCGCGGCCATGGCTTTCGAGAACGCGCGCTTGTACAAGACGCTGGAGGCCGAGATCGTCGAGCGACGCCAGGCCGAAACCCTGCTGCAGCAATCCAGCCAACGCAAGGACGAGTTCCTGGCCATGCTGTCGCACGAATTGCGCAACCCGCTGGCCCCGATCCGCAATGCCATCGAAGTGATCCGCCGCGTGGCGCCGCCCGATGCCACCTTGCAATGGGCCAATGACGTGATGGACCGGCAGATCAACCACCTGACCCGTTTGGTGGAAGAGCTGCTGGACGTGGCGCGCATCAACCAGGGCAGCATCGTGCTGCAGTCTGAACCCGTGGATCTGCGCGTTGTCATCGCGCAGAGCGTGGAGACCATCCGCCCGCTCATCACCGCCAAGGGCCATGCGCTGAGCCTGGACATCTCCGCCACCCCGGTGTGGATGCGCGGCGACTTCGCCCGCCTGCTGCAGATCGTGTCCAACCTGCTGAACAACGCCGCCAAGTACACCGAGGACGGCGGCACCATCCATGTGTCGCTGACGGCGCAGCACGGCCAAGCCATCATTTCGGTGAAGGACAACGGCATTGGCATCGAGGCTGATCTGTTGCCCAATGTGTTTGACCTGTTCAAGCAAGGCAAGCGCTCGCTGGCGCGCAGCCAGGGCGGCCTGGGCGTGGGCCTGACCTTGGTACAAAGGCTGGTGCAGCTGCACCATGGGCAGATCCAGGCCCTGAGCCGCGGCCCGGGCCTGGGCGCCGAGTTCCGCGTCACCATGGCCTGCCTGGTGGACATCACCGCCCAGTCTTCAATGAGCTCACCACCCGCTGAAGCCAGCAAGGCGGCGTCAGGTTGCCGCGTGCTGGTGGTGGACGACAACGTGGATGCCGCCGAGTCGATCGCCATGTTCCTGGCCCTGGTCGGCCACGATGTGAAAACCGCCGGCGACGGCCCGCAAGCCCTCAGCTGCGCTCCGGCCTTTCAACCGGATGTGGTCGTGCTGGACATTGGCTTGCCCGGTCTGGACGGCTATGAAGTGGCCCGCCGGCTACGGCAGCTGCCGCAGACCCAGCAGGCCCTGATCATTGCCTTGACTGGCTACGGCCAGCAAAGCGACCAGGCCCAGGCCAGGGAGGCAGGCTTTGACGAGCACCTGGTCAAGCCCGCCGACCCGGAGGCGTTGATCAAGGTGATTGCCAAGCGGCAGCAGGCCCTGGCGCTGCGCCAGTCCAACACGGCCTGAAGCCGCCGGGCCTGCCGGAAGGTTTTTCGGAAAAACTTACGCGCCCTCAGGCCACATCTCGGTCGCGTCCCAGGCGAGCGCGGGAATGGCAGTTGCCCCCATCAAAGGCAGCAGTCCCCCGTCAACCTGAGGAAACCAACATGACCATCAACCTGGAACAATCCATCGAAGTGGCCGCCCCCGTAGAAGATGTCTACAACGTGTGGTCGCAGTTCTCCAACTTTCCTGATTTCATGGGCAACAGCCATGACACCGAGATCACCGATCAGGAAGAAAACAAGTTCATCTCCTGGCAAACGGTGAAAGGCGTGCGAAGCAACGCCACGGCGCGTTTTACACCGATTGACGATGGCCACACCACGGTCACCGTCAGCGTGCACTACCCCAACGGCGTGGGCACCGAGACCACCGTGCAAGAGGTGACGCAGGAAATCGAGGCCGACCTGAAGCGCTTTGTCAACTTGCTGCAAGGCCAGCCCGAAGCCGGTTTGGACAGCAGCGGTGACCAACGCCAGGGCGCCAAGGCCAATGTCGGCGCCGACTTGCTGGGCCCGGCCTACGCCATGAGCAAGCCCGACGCGGAATCCCCCTTGGCCATCAACCGCGAATTCGCCCAGGCACTGGAGAAAAACCTGGACCGCGCGGCCAGCGTCTGGATCAACTCCATGCTGCGGGCATTCGTGACGCCCCTGAAGGAGATGCGCCGACTGACCGAGCAGTTCGATGCCGGCTTTGGCAGTTTCATGTGGGGCGGGCTGGAAAGGCGGCGCATGCTGGTCCCCCAGCCACATGGTGATTGGAGCCCGGACATCGACGTCTCTCGCGAGGGACAGTCTGTGCAGGTCACGGCCATGCTGCCCGGTGCCACCGAGAACGACATTCAGGTCGAGATCCGCGATGGCCAGTTGCTGATCTCAGGTGAATGCAACTTCTCGGAAGACGGCCAGTCCTCCAGCCACTTCCACGAGTCGATCGATTTGCTCAACAAGGTCGATTCGCGCAGCGTCGAGGCTCGCATCGATGAGCACGGCCTGCTGGTCATCACGCTGAAACTGCACGAGGAAGAAGCCGACGCCCTGGCCTGACGCCGGCGGCTACTGGCAGGAAAACCGGCCCCGCCCTTCACAGGGCGGGGCCGGTTCATTTCCCAGTCCTGGTTGTTAGATCGCGCCCACGCTGCCCGTGATGGGCAAGACGATGCCGGTGATGTAGCCCGAGCACACGGGCGAAGCCAGGAACACATAAGCGGGCGAGATTTCCTCGGGCTGCGCCGCCCGCTTCATCTGCGTTTTCTTGCCAAAGTCCTCGACCTGGTCCGCCGGCAAATCGGCGGGGTTCAGCGGCGTCCACACCGGGCCGGGCGCCACCGCGTTCACGCGGATGCCCTTCTCCAGCAGGTTCTGCGCCAGTGATTTGGTGAAGGCGTGGATGGCCCCCTTGGTGGTGGAATAGTCCAGCAGATCGGCGCTGCCATTGAGTCCTGTCACCGAGCCGGTGTTGATGATCGAGGACCCTTCTTGCAGGTAGGGCACGGCGGCCTTGGCCATGTGGAAGTAGCCGTACACATTGGTGCGCAAGGTCTCGTCAAAGCGCTCCTCGCTCAGCAGCTCGATCGAATGCGTGTGCTGCTGAAAAGCGGCGTTGTTGACCAGCACGTCCAGCTTGCCGAAGGTGTCCACCGTGTCTTCCACGGCCCGCACGCAAAAGTCGGGGTCTTTCACGTCGCCAGCGATCAGCAGGCTGGGCTGCCCTTCGCGCTCGATCAGGCGTGCGGTTTCCTTGGCATCCTCGTGCTCGTTCAGGTAGATGATGGCCACGCTGGCACCTTCGCGCGCGAACAGCACCGCCACCGCGCGCCCGATGCCCGAGTCGCCCCCGGTGATCAGGGCCGTCTTGCCGGCCAATTTGTTGCTGCCCTCATAGCCTGGGGCCAGGAATTGCGGCTTCAACTGCAATTGGGCTTCCAGGCCAGGCTGGTCTTCCAGGTGCTGCGCAGGCATGGTCTCGGGTTGCAGGCGATCGCCCGCCTGAACAGCGTCGTCGTCCTTCAGGGCTTCGGAAGTATCGGTGGGCATGGTGTTGCTCCTTGTTGCCAATGGTGGCGCCCAGTCGGACGCGGTCTCCATGAGCGGCAATCCGCATTCCTTGCGTCGGCAAACAAAGATTTCCGGGCAAAAACGGTGCAGGCACGTCAATTGCTGATCAGGGCCATCTGAACACTCCATGCCCTGGGAGGCCAGCATGCACCACGACCTGATACCCGTCCTGACCGAGGACATCGCCGTCTTGAAAGACCTGGTGGCCAAGGTACAAACTACGCCGGATTTCCGCAAGAAGCAACAGTTGACCAACGACCTTTACTTGTCCGTGAATGGACACATGGCCATCGTTGAAAAAACCGTGCTGCCCATGCTGCGCACCTTCACGGGCGGGACATTGCCAGACACTTTTGCCGCCCACTACGAGCAGATCCGGGCCTTGCTGTCCGACCTCATGGCGCACCGGATGGACGCAGCGGGCCTGGATGTCGCCCTGGCGGTGCTGTGCGCCACCCTGCACCTGCAAAACGAGCGCGAACGGCTGTTTTTGCTGCCCGCCATCGAACGCGCCCTCGACACCGACGAGCGCGCCTACCTGGCCCTGACCTCGTGCCATCAGTTGACACGGGAGATGCGCAATGGCATGGGCAACCTGCCTGCGGCCGTGATGCCGACCATGGCTTGAAAGAGCAGCACGTGACCAAGAAAGAAACACAAGAAGCTGGCCTCCTCAAGGCACCTTCGGGCATTCAAGGCCTGGATGAAATCACCCATGGCGGCCTGCCCCGCGGGCGGCCCACCCTGGTCTGCGGCGGGGCCGGATGCGGCAAGACGATGCTGGCGGCCGAGTTCCTGGTGCGCGGTGCGACGCAATACAACGAACCCGGCGTGTTCATGATGTTCGAAGAGAACGCCGATGAACTCACCACCAACATGCGGTCCCTGGGTTTTGACCTGGACAAGCTGCGGCGCCAGAAGAAAATCGCGCTCGATTTCGTGCACATCGAACGCAGCGAAATCGAAGAGACCGGCGAATACGACCTGGAAGGCCTGTTCATCCGCCTGGCCCACGCCGTCGAGACCGTGGGCGCCAAGCGCGTCGTGCTCGACACCATCGAGGCACTGTTCGCAGGCTTGCCCAACCACGCCATCCTGCGTGCCGAACTGCGCCGTCTGTTCCGCTGGTTGAAAGACCGGGGCATGACCGCCATCATCACCGGCGAACGGGGCGAAAACTCGCTGACCCGGTATGGCCTGGAAGAATATGTGGCCGACTGCGTGATCTTGCTCGACCACCGCATCATCGACCAGGTCTCGACCCGGCGCCTGCGCGTGGTGAAGTACCGCGGTTCGGCACACGGCACCAACGAATACCCCTTCCTGATCGGGGAGACCGGCTTGACGGTGTTGCCCATCACCTCCATGCGACTGGACCACCGCGCCAGCGCGGAGCGTGTGC
Organism: Aquabacterium sp. CECT 9606; assembly: GCF_918741295.1. Taxonomy (GTDB): domain Bacteria; phylum Pseudomonadota; class Gammaproteobacteria; order Burkholderiales; family Burkholderiaceae_C; genus Aquabacterium. Next base: position 509,744 of record NZ_CAKKNB010000001.1, on the reverse strand, counting down.
CCACGGGCATCCGCAAGCTCGATGTCATGCTCGGTGGCCAGGGTGTTTACCGCGGCAGCAGCGTGCTGGTGTCCGGCTCGCCCGGCACGGGCAAGAGCAGCATTGGCGCCAGCTTTGTGAATGCGGCCTGCGCCCGGGGCGAGCGTGCCTTGCTCTTCGCTTACGAAGAATCGCCCAGCCAGTTGATGCGCAACATGCGGTCCATCGGCATTGACCTGGCCCCCTGGGTTAAAAAAGGCCTGCTGGAAGTCCACGCCTCCCGGCCCACGCTGCAAGGCCTGGAACAGCACCTGGCGCTGATGCACGCTGTCGTGCGGCGCGCCAAGCCCGATGTGGTCGTGGTCGACCCCATCAGCAACCTCACCATGAACACCGAGGACGTGTCGCTCAAACCCACGCTCATGCGCCTGATCGACCTCCTGAAACAGCAGGGCGTCACCGCCGTCTTCACCACACTGACGGGCGACGGTTCCTCGGCACGGGCCGAAACTCAGATCGGCGTTTCATCCCTGATGGACACTTGGTTGATGCTGTCCAACCTGGAGTTCAATGGCGAGCGCACGCGCACCATCCAGGTTCTCAAGTCCCGGGGCATGGCGCACTCCAACCAGGTGCGCGAATTCATCCTCAGCGAGCAAGGTGTTGACCTGGTGGACGTCTACTTGCAAGCCGACCGCGTGCTGACCGGTTCAGCCCGCCTGGTTCACGAGCAGCAAGAGCAAGCCAGCTCTGAGCTGCGCAAACGCGACCACCAAAGGCGGCTCGGTGAGCTGGCCAGCCGGCGCAAGGCCATTGATGCCCAAATCGCGGCGCTGCAGGCCGAGGCGCAAGAGCGCGCCGGCGAAGTCCATTCCGCCATCGAACGCGAAAACCTCGAGGCCGAAAGCAACCTGCAGCGTTCGCGGGCCATTGCCCAGCGACGCGAGGGCACGCCCCCGGCCAGGAAGGCCACCGCCAGGAAACCAAAGGTCTCGACATGAACGCCGCCACCAACCCAAAAGCCGAATGGCAGCTGCGTCTGTACGTGGCCGGCCAGACCGCCAAGTCCGCCACCGCGCTTGAAAACCTCAAGCGCCTGTGCGAGACCCACCTGGCTGGCCGCTACCAGATCGAGGTGATTGACTTGCTGGTCAACCCCAAGCTGGCTGCAGGCGACCAGATCCTGGCGGTGCCCACGCTGGTGCGCAAGTTCCCGGAACCCATCCGCAAGATCATTGGCGATCTGTCCAATGAAGAACGTGTGCTGGTGGGCCTGGACGTGCAGCCCCTGCGCCAAGGCTGACGATGCAACACGATGAGCCACCTGCCCCCCTGCCCCCCTATGTGCTCAGCCTGTACATCTCGGGAACCACCCCCCATTCAGCAAAAGCCTTGGTGAGCATCCGCGATATCTGCGAAGCCCACCTGCCAGGACGGTACCAATTGGAAATCATCGACATCCTTTTGCACCCTGACAAGGTGGCCCAAGACCAGATCATCGCCACGCCGACCTTGGTCAAGCGGTCTCCTTTGCCGGTCAGGCGCTTCATCGGTGACATGTCTCAGAAAGAACGCATCTTGAGAGGATTGGGCCTGTCCACCGCAAACACCGGCGGTGAGCAGTGAAGAGGACTTGTTGTGACCGACTCGACACAAAAACTGCTCGCTGAAAACGCCGAACTCCGGCTGCGCCTGGAAGAGGCCGAGGAAACGCTGGACGCCATCCGCAGCGGCAGCGTCGATGCACTGGTGGTGGGTGAGGACATCTACACCCTGGACCGCGCGCACGCCTCTTCCAACAAACTGCGCAGCGACGTGCTGGCCCAGATGGAAGACGCGGTGGTGGGCCTGGACCGCGACGAGCGCATCATCTACCTGAACCCCGCCGCCGAGCGCCAGTACGGCCTGACAGCATCGCAAGCGCTGGGCAACGAGCGCGGCCTGCTGTACCAGGAGATCTGGCTGAGCCAGGCCGACCAGGTGCAGGCGATGGACAGCCTGCAGCAGGCAGGTGCCTACCGGGCACGCACCATCCAGCTCAAGCACAACGGCCAGGAGGTGCACGTGGAATCGGCGGTGAGCGTGCTGCGCGACAACGAAGGGCAGATCACGGGCCGCCTGGAAGTCATCCGCGACGTGAGCGACCGGCACCGTGCCGAAGCCGAAATCCGCAGCGCCCAACTCAAGCTCGCCCAGCGCGAGCGGCAGTTCTCTACCCTGGTGGAAAACTCGCCCGACATCTTCGCCCGCCTGGACCGCCAGTTCCGTCACCTGTATGTCAGCCCGGTGATCGAGCGGTATGCGGGCGTGCCGGCCTCGCATTACCTGGGCAAAACCCACCTTGAACTGGGCCTGCCGCTCGAGCTGAGCGCCAGCTTGAACGCCGCGTTGGAAGCGGTCTTCACCACCGGGCAGGGCAGCAGTTTCAGCTTCAAGTTCACCACCCCTGCCAACGATGTTCGCTTCCTCGAATCACGGTTGATCCCCGAGTTCGCCGAGGATGGCAGCGTTGAATCGGTGCTGTCCATCGCCACCGACCGGACCGAACGGGAACGCATGGACTCGGCCTTGCGCGAAAGCCAGGCCCGCCTGCAGTTGACCATCGAGGCGGCCAAGATTGGCGACTGGGACCTGGACCTCAAAACCGGCGAGGCCCGCCACTCGGCCCGCCACGACCAGTGCTTTGGCTATCCGCAGCCGCGCGCAGACTGGAGCTACGACGTCTTCATGTCCCACGTGCACCCGGATGACCGGGAGCTCGTGGAGCGCCTGTTCAAGGAAGCCGTGGCCACCAACGGCGAATGGCACTTCGAATGCCGCGTGATCTGGCCCGATGGCAGCCTGCACTGGATCGAAGCGCACGGCAGCACCTACAAGGAAGGCGGCTTGGCCACCCGCATGCTCGGCATCGTCGCCGACGCCACAGACCGCAAGCTGGCCGAGCGCGCCCTGCTCGACGCCGATCAGCGCAAGGACGAGTTCCTGGCCACCCTGGCCCACGAACTGCGCAACCCCCTGGCCCCGATCCGCAACGCGCTGGAGATCATGCGCCTGTCCAAGGAGGCGCAGGCGCAGGAGAAGGCGCGCAACATGATCGAGCGCCAGCTCTGGCAGATGGTGCATCTGGTGGACGACCTGATGGACGTCAGCCGCATCACGCAAGGCAAGCTGGAGTTGCGCCGTGAACGGCTGGACATTGCCATGGCGGTTCAAAATGCCATCGACACCAGCCGGCCCCTGATCGAGGCTCGCCGCCATGCGCTGGACGTGCGGCTGCCGCCATCGCAAACCGTCTTTGTCTATGCCGACGTGACGCGGTTGATCCAGATCGTGGCCAACCTGCTCAACAACGCGGCCAAGTACACCCCCGAAGGGGGCCGCATCACCCTGACCGCCATCGAGCAAGACCGCCAGGCGGTGATCACCATCCAGGACACGGGCACCGGTATCCCCGGTGAGATGCTGCCGCGCGTGTTCGACATGTTCACCCAGGTGGACCGGGCGCTGGAGCGCTCGCAAGGCGGCCTGGGCATTGGCCTGGCGCTGGTCAAGAAGCTGGTCGAGATGCATGGCGGCTCGGTGCTGGCAAGCAGCCCGGGGCTGGGCGGTGGTTCGAGCTTTGAAGTGCGCCTGCCCGCCCTGGCCTCCTCGCCGCTGCCCGATGCGCGGCTGGCCACGGAAGTGAGCCCTGCACCCCCACCCAGAACCGGACCCCACGTGCTGGTCGTCGATGACAACCTTGACAGCGCCGAAAGCCTGGCCACCATGCTGGGCTTGATGGGCTGCCAGACTCACACCGCGCACGACGGCATCGAGGCCGTGAAGGCCGCGCAAGCCCTCCAGCCTGATGTCGTGTTGCTGGACATCGGTCTGCCTTTGCTGACGGGCCATGAGGTGGCCCGCCGCATTCGGGCCCAACCGTGGGGCCAGATGATGACCCTGATCGCCCTGACTGGCTGGGGCCAGGAAGAAGACCGCCGCAAATCGCGCGACGCCGGCTTCAACCACCACATGGTCAAACCGGTGGACCTGAACACGCTGGAAGAGTTGCTGGCCGCTCGTAAGCTACATTGAGCCGTCATGGAAGAATCCTTGCCCTCCGCCGTGGTTCAAAGCGTGCCGCCAAAGCCGCGCGGCCACTGGTTTTCGGCCTTCATCGGCCCGGGCCTGATCACGGGGGCCTCGGACGACGACCCCAGTGGCATCGGCACCTACTCGCAAGTGGGGGCGCAGTTTGGCTTCAGCGCCTTGTGGCTGATGTGGGTGTCCTACCCCTTGATGGTGGCGGCGCAACTGATCAGCGCACAGATCGGCCGGGTCACGGGCCAAGGACTGGGCGCCAACATACGCCAGCACTACCCCGCCTGGTTCTACCTGCCCATCGTGGGCCTGCTCGCGGTGGCCAATGCCATCAACATCGGCGCCGACCTGGGTGCCATGGGCGAGGCCACGCAATTGTTGTTCGGCGGCCCCGTCATGCTTTACACCGCGGGCCTGGGCCTGGTGTCGCTGTTGCTGCAGATCTTCGTGCCTTATGCGCGTTACGTGTCCATCTTGAAATGGCTGACCATCGCGGTGTTCGCCTACGTGGGCACGGCGATGGTGGCGCAGGTGAACTGGCCCCAGGTGCTGCACAGCCTGGTGGTGCCACACATCCAATGGAGCCACGAGTACGTCACCGCCATCGTGGCCGTGCTGGGCACCACCATCAGCCCCTACCTGTTCTTCTGGCAGGCCTCGGAAGAGGTCGAGGAGCAAAGCAGCACGCCTGGTGAGCGGCCCCTGAAAGACGCGCCCGAACAGGCCGCCGCGCAAATGGGCGCCGTGCGTTCGGCCACCTGGTTTGGCATGGCGGTGTCCAACGTCATCGCCTTCTTCATCATGGTCACGGCGGCAGCCATCTTGCACGCGCACGGCGTGACCGACATCGACAGCGCGGCCCAGGCGGCAAAGGCCTTGGAGCCCATCGCTGGCCGCTTCGCCGAGGTTTTGTTCGCCGCGGGCATGGTCGGCACCGGCCTGTTGGCGGTGCCAGTGTTGGCCGGCAGCTCCGCCTACGCGGTGGGCGAGATCATGAAGTGGAACGTCGGGCTGGGCAACCGGCCCTTGCAGGCCAAAGGCTTCTACGCGGTCATCGCGGTCTCGACCTGGCTGGGCATTGGCATGAACCTGCTGCACCTCAACGCCATGAAAGCGCTGTACTGGACCGCCGTGATCAATGGCGTGATCGCCGCGCCCATCCTGGTGGCCGTGATGCTGGTGGCGGCACGCCGAAGCGTCATGGGCGGCCTGCCCATCTCCCGCAGCCTGAAGTTCTGGGGCTGGCTGACCACGGCGGTGATGACGGCCTGCGCGGTGGCCGTGCTGGCGTTTTGAGCGCCATGAGGGACGATGGCAGAATCCACCGCACAAGCGGCGCATCAAGCCGCACCGGAGACGCCATGCGCCATTGCCGAGCAAGCCAGTTGCTCGCCTGCCTGTGGGCTGGGGTGGCCACGGCCGCCTGGCCCGCCGATCCCAACCCATCCCACGAGCACCGCGCAGCCTGCGTCGCGGCGCTGACGACGCAGGCCGAGCCCCTGGCAGCCCGGCTCAAAGGAGGCGATCACAGCGTGGAGCCAGAGTTGCTGAAGCTCACGCAAAGTGGCTTCGCCATCATTGGCACGGCCTACCAGGATGGCCTGCGCAAGCCCGAAGCCGATCAGTTGCTGGACGCGGCCAAACAGGCCCAGAAGTCCATGCCCGCCTCGGAGTTGCTGCAATTGCAGGCCCGCTGTCGGACCGAGGGTGCGCAAGTGCTGGCCGATGCCAACGCCCTGGAACGCTTCCTGGTGACCGGTGCGGCCGAACGCCGGGTCAAGCGCATCGCCGAGGGCGGCAAGAGGCGCTGACACTGGCCGCTCAGGCCATGGCGGCCAACTGGCGCGACCCCAGGAACGCCAATTGCCGACGAATGGTCATTTTTGACGTTGCTCCAGGAGGAGAAAATCATGCTCAGAACCATCGCTTGCCTGACCACCGCCTTTCTGTTGACCGCCGTCGTGTCCACGGGTGCTGCCCGCGCCCAGCAGACCTCATCCGCCTCGTCGGCGTCCGCCGTGCTGACCAGCCAGCCCAGCGCAAAACTGGCCCGAGCCGACAGTGCCTTCCTCAAGCAAGCCGCCCAGGATGGCCACGCTGAAGTCGAAGGCAGCAAGCTGGCGCTCAGCAAGGCGGTCAGCCCCGAAGTCAAGGCCTTCGCCCAGAAGATGGTGGACGAGCACACCAAAGCTGGCGAGGAACTCAGCGTCCTGGCCGCCGCCAAGGGCGTCCAGTTGCCCGATGGCCCTTCGATCATGCAAAAGGCCAAGTTGAAGCTGCTGTCAGCGCGTGAGGGCGCCAGCTTTGACAAGCACTACGCCGATTCGATCGGGTTGAAGGCGCACCAGGACACCGTCAAGCTGTTCCAGAAGGCGGCCGACGAGGCCAAGGACCCGCAGGTGAAGGCCTTCGCCACCCAGACCTTGCCCACCTTGCAGCACCACCTCGACATGTCACGCGACTTGTACGCCTTGGTGCACAAGGACGAGCCGAAAAAGCCTTGACGTTCTTCAGTAGTGCGGAGGCAGTTCGTCGCGCAGGCTGCGAAAGCCCCCTGCCCCGCTGTCGGGCTCCTGGCGCCGCAGGTGGCTGACCTCCGCCATCAACAGGTCGATTTGCTGCTGCTGCCGAACCACGATCTGGTTCAGGCTGTCCAGCAAGTCTTCTGTGAAACTGGCCTTGATTTCCAGGTCGGTCAGGCGCTGCTCGGTGTTGTTCGGGTGTTCCATGCCCGCATTGGACACGAAGTCGGTGGATGATCTCGGGTCATCGCAACACAGGGACCCAAAATGACCGAACACAACCACTATGCGCCGCCCCGCACCGAAGTGCGCGACATCCCGGTGGGCACGCCGCTGGACGGCGAGCCGTTCAACCCCGAAGGCCGCACTTGCCCGGCCGCCGCTGGCTGGAACTGGTATGGCGTGGCCTGGCGCCTTTTCAAGGCCCAGCCCTTGGCCTGGTGGGGCGCTTTGCTGCTGACCTTCGTGCTGCTGGTGGTCGTGTCCATGGTTCCCTTGCTGAACCTGCTGACCTCGGTGGTATTCCCGATCGCCATGGCGGGCCTGGGTTCCTGCGCCCACAGCCTCATGCGCGACGGTCGCTTCGAGGTCAGCCAGGTGTTCGATGGCTTCAAGCGCCGCCCTGGGGCCCTGCTGCTGGCCGGCTTGCTGTACCTGCTCATCATGATGTTGAGCATGGGCGTGGTCTTCCTGTTCAGTTCCGCCAGCGTGATGGCGATGTTCCTGGGCAGCATGACCGAGCGGCAAATGGCCATGCACCAGGTGTTCTCTGCAGGCGGCCTGATGGTGCTGGGTTATTTCGCGGCCATGGCCTTGGCCATGAGCACCATCATCTTCTCGCCTTACCTGATCCACGAGCAGAACGTGCCCGTGCCGCAAGCCTTGATGATGAGCCTCAAGGCCAGCTTCAAGAACGTGCCGGCCTCCTTCGTGTGGTTCCTGAGCTACCTGCTCTGGGCCGTGGTGGCCACCATCCCCCTGGGGTTGGGTTGGCTGGTGCTGTTGCCCGTCATCGTCATCACTGGCTATGTGGGCTACCGCGACATCTTCCACGGCACTGCGCCAAGCAAGGGCATTTGAAAAAGATCACAATCGCGCCATGACTTGCAAAGCCCTCAACTTCAACTGCCTGCGTGATCTCACGATCATCGCGGCACCCGCTTAGCCTTTCGAATCCTCATTCATTCGGAAGGCGCCTGCCTTCCGGCTTCAACCCCGGTCGGCCAACGCCTCCGGGGTTTTTTCATGCGCACCTACGACAAGCTGATCGCCACGATTCACACCGCCAAGGCATGCGGCTGCTTGCGCTCGTGCCTTGGTGACGCTGTTTCCCGGCAAGTCCAGGGCTAGCCTGTCGCGCGGATCTTTCGTTTCCGCTTGAAGGCTGGCACCAGTCTTCACGCACCGAATGAATGAAAGATCCACATGAACAAGCTCAACAGCACCCTGCGCAACATCGGCATCATCGCGCACGTCGACGCAGGCAAGACCACCACCACCGAACGCATCCTGTTCTACACGGGCGAAAACCACCGCGTGGGTGAAGTGCACAACGGCACCACCACCATGGACTTCGACCCACAAGAGCGCCAACGCGGCATCACCATCAACAGCGCGGCCACCACCGTGTTCTGGAAGGGTGCGCAGATCAACCTCATCGACACACCCGGGCACATCGACTTCAACATCGAGGTCAACCGTTCCCTGCGTGTGCTCGATGGTGCCGTGGTCGTTTTCGACGGCGTGGCTGGCGTGGAACCGCAGACCGAGACCAACTGGCGGCTGGCCGACCGCTACCAGGTGCCTCGGCTGGCCTTCGTCAACAAGCTCGACCGCATCGGGGCCGACTTCGACCGCGTCGTGGGCATGATCGAAGAACGCCTGGGCGTCAAGACCGCCGTTCTGCACCTGCCCATCGGCACCGAGCACGAGTTCAAAGGCGTGGTCGACGTGCTCAACATGCGCGCGCTGCTCTGGCTGGGCGAGCACGCGGGTGATCCGGTGCAGATCACCGGGGTCCCCCAGGACCTGCTGGTGCCTGCACTGGCGGCCCGCGCTCGCCTGATCGAAACCGTGGTGGAGCAAGACGACCAGGCCTTGGCCGCGTATGTACGGGGCGAAGACATCCCTGTGGAAGTACTGCAGGCTTGCCTGCGCCGGGGCACGCTGAGCGGCGCCTTCGTGCCCGTGCTCGCTGGCTCGGCCTTCAAGAACAAGGGCATCGAGCCTTTGCTGGACGCGGTCGTGGGCTGCCTGCCCTCGCCTTCTGAGCGGCAGGGCGACAGCGCGGGCGAGCACCTGTCGGCCCTGGCCTTCAAGCTGGTGGAAGGCGAACATGGCGCGATGGTGTTCGTGCGCGTGTACGCAGGGCGTCTGCGCGCAGGCGACACGGTGTTCAACGCCAACACGGGTAAGAAGGAAAGGGTGGCCCGGTTGTACGAAGTGCATGCCGACAAGCGCATCGAGCGACAAGAGATTGGCGCGGGCGACATCGCCGCGATCGTGGGCCTGAAGGACACGCTCACCGGCCACACGCTGTGTGATCCAGCCCACCCCCTGGTGCTGGAGAACATCGCCGTGCCCGAGCCTGTCATCGACATCGCGGTCGAGCCCCGCTCGCAGGCCGACCAGCAAAGCCTGAGCAAGGCGCTGCAGTCGCTGACGCGCGAAGACCCGAGCCTGCGGGTGCGGCAAGACGCCGAGTCGGGCCAGGTCATCCTGTCCGGCATGGGTGAGTTGCAGTTGGAAGTCACGCTGGAGAACCTGCGCAGCCGCCACGGCGTGAACGTCATCACAGGGCGCCCGCAAGTGGCTTACCGCGAGACCATCACGAAGGAGTTTGAAGTGAGCCATGTGCACAAGAAGCAAAGCGGCGGCCCCGGCCAGTTCGCCGAGGTCAAGCTGAGGCTGGCGCCCTTGCCTCGCGGCGAAGGCATCCAGTTCGAAAACCTGGTGACGGGCGGTGCCATTCCGCGCGAGTTCATCCCGGCGGTGGAAGCCGGGGTGCGGCGTGCCGCGCTCTCGGGCGTGGTGGCTGGCCACGCCTGCGTGGACTTCAAAGCCACGTTGCTGGACGGCAGCTTCCACGAGAAGGACTCGTCATCGCTGGCCTTCGAGCTGGCGGCGGCGGCCGCCTTCCGTGAAGCGGCGGCCAAGGCCGGCCCCATCGTCCTGGAGCCCGTGATGTCGGTCGAGGTGCTGACCCCGGCCGACCACCTGGGCGATGTGATCGGCGATCTGTCGCGCCGGCGAGGCCACGTTCGTTCGCAAGACGCGCGCGGCAATGCCTCGGTGATCGAAGCGGATGTGCCGCTGAGCGAGATGTTCGGCTACATCGGGCAACTGCGCGCCTTGTCATCGGGCCGGGCGCAGTACTCGATGCACTTCGATCACTACGAGGCGGCGCCCACGCTTGCCCCTTTCGGGAAAGGTTAAGATCCGCTCCATGTTTTTGGTGGGTCGAGGTGACGAAGATGGGTAGGCGCGTGCTGGTTGTGGATGATCATTCGGACACCGTCGATGCGCTCGTCGACTTGCTGGAACTGGAAGGCCACGAGGTGCGTTCCGCCGTCACGGCGGAACATGCCCTGGCACTGGCCGAGCAGTTCGAGCCCCATGTGGTGGTGCTCGACATCGGCCTGCCCAACATGGATGGCTATGAACTGGCCGCCCACCTGCGCTTCAAGGTTGAACCCAGCTGTGTGTTCATTGCGGCCACCGGCAGCGGGGCGCACGCTGACATCCTGCGCAGCAAGAAGGCGGGCTTCGCCGCGCACCTCACCAAGCCCATCAACATCCCCGAGCTGTTGGCCCTGCTGGCCCCCGATGACCTGGTGATCGGCCAGTAGCCGATAGCGATAACACGGTCACTCAGGCCTCGGGCGTGGGCAAGTGACCCAGGCCCACGTTGGAACGCAGCTTGGCAAAATGCCGCCCGATGGCGGTCTCCAGAGCGCGCGCCATCTTGCCGGAAGCCCCATGGGTGGCCTGGGCCACGCTGGCCGCATGGCCTGTCACGGCAATGGGCTGCTGGCCGACCAGGCGAGCCTCGATCGTGCAGCGGATGTCGTCTTCGCCGCCCTTGCTGCCGTTCTCGTCGTCCAGGTGCACTTCGATGGTGGTCACATGGTCGGAAAAACGGTTCAAGGTGTGCTCAACCATGTCGGCCACCTCGGCCTTCAAGGATTCCTGGCTGGTGATCTGGTGGGTGGTGTTGACTTCGATGTGCATGGTGTCTCCTGCTGAACATGGGTAAGTCCCCAAACTCGGCAATCACCATGCCTATGCGGCATCGTGCAGCATCTGGTTACCAGAGCCACAGGCCCACCCGGTCAGGCGTCGAGCACCAATTGGCGTGAGGCGGGGTAGGCTGTGCACAGGTACACCGCCTTGCCCAGCGAATTGCCACTGACCTGCCCTTCATGCACCGTCAATTTGCAGGTGCCGCACATGCCTTGGCAGCAGCCTGATTCGAGCAGCACGCCGTGGTCCAGCCCCAGTTGCAGCAGCGTCTTGCCCTGGTCCTCTTCGGTCAGGGTGATGCGGGTGTTCAGGTGCTGGAAGAAAACTTCGGCACCGGCAATTTCAAACTCGGCTCCCGGAGAGGCCGAAGGCGGCTCGGCCACCACGAAACGCTCGGTGTGCACGCGGCCCAGGTCCACGTTCAAGGCACGCAGGTGCTCGATCATCTGCGTCATGAAACCGATGGGGCCGCACAGGTAAATGTCGCGGTCCAGCAGATCGGGGCAATGCTTTTGCAGTTGCACGGCGTCCAGCCTTGGCGCCAGGCCGGGCAGGCAGACCTGCTCGGCGCTCAGGCCGCTCAGCGCCGTGGTTACGTTCAGGCCGTCTTGCGCCCATTGCTGCAGGGTCTCCCAGAAGATCACCTCTGAAGCCTGGCGGAACTGGGCCATCACCTGGATGTCAGGGCGCTCGGCCTCAGGTTGTGCCAGCAAGGCGCTCACCATCGAGTGGCAGGGCGTGATGCCTGAGCCCGCGCACAAGAACAACACCTTGGCCTGGCCCTGGTGGCAAAAGCGGCCTTGGGGGTGGCCGATTTTCAGCGGCATGCCGGCACGCAGGTGCTGGTGCATCCACCGGGAAGCCTGGCCACCTTCCGTTTGCTTGACGGTGATGCTGAAGCGATCATTCGGCAGGCCCGACAGGCTGTAGTAGCGGCGAACCGTGTCACCGCCGATGGGCAGGAAGACCTCGACGTGCTGGCCGGGCTGGAAGCCGCGCCAGTGCTGGTTGGGACGCAGCACAAAGGTCTTCACGCCAGGAGCTTCGTCGATCACCTGCTCCACCAAGGCCTTGAGCTCGTAGGTCCACAGGAAACCGTTGAACCAGCGGTTGAAGTCGGTCATCGTGTTGCTGACGACGTAGTCCACCCACTCAGGGGCCACGGCGTCCAGCGCCCAGCCATTGACCCGGGCCAAGGCGCGGTCAAGCATGGCGCGCGCCTTCCACCGGCTCGCCGTTCACATCGGCCTTGGGCGGGAAGGAGAACTTCCACATCACGGCCATGTAGTTGCGGATGGCGTGGAACCACGTCGGGTTGCACTTGTAGGGCAGGCCGTGGCGCTTGCACACCTCCTGCACTTCCAGGGCGATGTCCGGGTAATGGCGCGAGGGGATGTCGGGGAAGAGATGGTGCTCGATCTGGTAGTTCAGGTGGCCCCACAGGATGCTCATGGTGCGGCTGCCCTTGAAGTTCACGCTCGAATCGAGTTGCGTGAGGTACCAGTGGCCCTTGTGCTTCAGCGCATCTTCGGGCTGCAGGGGCTCGGTCAGGTGCGTGGCCTGGATGGTCAGGCTGATCCAGTAGTTGTTGATGCCATCGACCAGCATGTTACCCAGCATCACCTTCCAGAAGGAATAGCCGGTGGCCAGCGCCAGCAACGGGAACAGCAGGTATTCCTTGAACATCACGCGGCTGATCGACAGCCAATGGCGGCGCTTGAGTTGCGCATCGGTCACGCCCGGGTGGTGCACGGGCGCGTAGCCTTCGTTGCCCAGCGGGAATTTTTCTTCGCGATAGGCCTGACGAAAGCCCAGGTTCTGCGCGTTGAAGCCGTACAGCACGATCGGGTAGGCAATGAACAGGTACATCGGCACCTGCCAGCGGTGCATGCTGTTCCACGGCTGCTTGTCGTTCATGCGCAGGATGCCGTGGTTCAGGTCCGGGTCCATCTCGTACACATTGGTGTGCACGTGGTGCAGGCCATTGTGTTCACGGCGCCAGCCTTCTTCGTCAACCGGGGCCTTCCACTTGAAGTTGTGCGAGTGGAACTGCGGGATCTCGGCAAAGCTGTCGTATTGCCCGTGCAGCACGTTGTGCCCGATCTCGATCGATTCGAGGTTGCGGTGCAGCAGGGTGAAGGCCACGCCCAGGCTGAAGGTGACGGGTTCGGGGCTGATCCAGATCAGGCCACGGCCCACCAATTCCGCCAGGCGGGATTTCAGGCGCAGGCCTTTGATGTACTTCACATCGGCAGGGCCCAACTTGGCGCGGTAACGCTGCTTGATGGCTTCAAATTCGGCTTCGATCTGGTCGTATAACGCGGTGCGTTCGGCGCAAGAGGGGTTCATGAATGACAGGTAATGCTGAGCTTGCGGGATGGTAACGATTTGCGTTCATCGATCGATGGGCACTTTCCCCACAAAAAAGGCTGTAAAGCCCCTCATGGGCACACAAATTGCCAACAATTTCTGATTTGACCCCTGTTGGCCAACCAATCCCAGGGAGCCGCGATTTTGAGCCTCAATCCGCCGCCCTCGCCGAAGAGCGCCGCGATTTCTTTCTCTTTCTGGGCGAAGGCGAGCTGGCCCGCTTGATGCGGAGGCGGTCAGCTCGAGTGCGAGTGGCCGGAGCTTTCCTGCTCCTGCAGGTATTCGGCGATGTCGTGGGCATGGTCTCCCACTTCGTCAATGGCATTTTTCAGCAGTTCGCGCGAGATGCCGAACTTGCGCGTCCAGTGGCTGACCTCGTAGTCCTCGTTGAAGTTGATGCGCAAGCGGTCGCTGCCGCTGCGGCTGTGGGTGTTGTCGATCATGGTGGTTCTCCGTTGGATCACCTTTTCCGGCAAACACCGTTCCCGCATCACATGGACCGCAAGTGCCGGGCGGCCACCAAGGCCAGGACGATCAAGGCGCCCGCGAATGCCACCACCGCGGGCCAGCCGCCTTCGGCCCAGAACCAGCCCCCCACCGAGCCCATCACGCTGGAGCCCAGGTAGTAGGCCCACAGGTACAGCGAGGCCGCGTGGCCTTTGTGGCCCTGCGCCAGGCGCCCCACCCAGCCGCTGGCCACCGCATGGGCGATGAAAAAACCAATCGTGAGGGCCACGATCCCGGCGATCACGCCCCACAGCGAGTGCGACAAGGTGAGCGCCAGGCCCAAGGCCGAGATCGCGATGCCCGCGCTCATGACCAGGCTGCGCCCCAAGCGGTCGGCCAACGCGCCGCCCGCAGACGAGGCCGCGATGCCAAACAAGTAGGCCATGAAGACCAGGCTGATGGCCGTCTGGCCCAAACCAAACGGGGCTGCCATCAACCGAAATCCCACGTAGTTGTAGACCGTGACGAAGGCACCCATCATGAGGAAGCCCACGCTGAACAGCAGCGGCAGGCCAGGATGGCCCAGGTGCTTGGCCCAGGCCCTGATGTGGTAGCCCGGGTCAAAACCAGGACGACGCACGAAGTGGCTGGAGGGCGGCAGCAGCGCGATGAAGCCCATCGCTGCCAGCAGACCGACCACGCCCACGGTGCCCATGGCCATGCGCCACGAGGTCCACTCGGTGAGCACGCCGATGCCCACGCGGCCGATCATGCCGCCAAAGGCGGTGCCGCTGACGTACAAGCCCATCGCCAGACCCAGGCCCCTGGGGTGCATCTCTTCGGCCAGGTAGGCCATGGCCACCGCAGGCACGCCACCCAGCAGCAACCCTTCCAAGGCGCGGGCCACCAACAAGGCGTGCCAATCGGGCACCAGCGCGGCCGCGATGTTCAGGCAGGCGGCCGCGCAGATGGAAGCGAACATGAGCCCGCGTCGACCCAGCACTTCCGACACCGCGCCAGCGAACAAAATGGCCACCGCCAGAAAACCCGTGGACAGCGACAGGGCCAATGAGCTCTCAGCCGGGCTGACGCTGAAGTCGTGGGCAAAGGCCGGCAGCAAAGGCTGCACGCAATAAAGCAGCGAGAAGCTGGCAAAACCGGCCAGGAAAAGCGCCAGGCTGATCTTGCGGTAGGCGGGCGACCCGCGCTGGGCGCGCGTGTCCACGTCCAGCAGCATGGTGGGTTCAGAGTGAATCGGCACGTGGGCATCATGCCCTGAGCCGCTCACCCCTGCCGGGGCAAGGCCAGGCGGGCCTGCAAGCCACCCCGGGGCCGGTTGTGCAAACTCAACGTGGCACCCAATGCGCCGCTCAGCCGGTGCGCGATGGCCAGGCCCAGGCCGCTGCCCCCGGTGTCGCGGTTGCGCGAGGCCTCCACGCGGTAAAAGGGCTGCAAAACGGCCAGCAACTGGTTGTCCGGCATGCCGGGGCCCTGGTCCAGGACATCGATGAACAAAGCCGAATCGGACTGGCTCACCACCACCTGCGCCTCCCCTGCGAACTTCAGGGCGTTGTCCACCAGGTTCATGACGATGCGCTTGAGAGCTTGGGGCCGCGTGCTCAGGGTGATGTTGCTGGGGCCGAGCAGCTCAACCTGGCGGGCCGCATCGCGGTAGTCGCACACCAGGCCATCCAGCAAAGCCTGCAGATCGACGGATTGCATCTGTTCCAGGGCAGCGTGTGCGGTGCGGGCGTAGGCCAAGCCCTCCTCGACCAGGTGCTGCATGTCGAGCAGGTCGGCTTGCAGCTTGTCGCGCAGGGCTTCGTCGGGCATCAGGTCGGTGCGCACGCGCATGCGGGTGATGGGCGTTTGCAGATCGTGCGAGACGGCGGCGAGGATCTGCAGGCGCTCGGCCAAGTGCGCGGCAATGCGCCGTTGCATGGTGTTGAACGCGGCAATGGCCCGGCGCACTTCGGCGGGCCCCTGCTCGGGCAACTCGGCCGCCTGCGGGTCGTCGCCCAGGCGGGTGGCGGCGCTGGCCAGATCACTCAGGGGCCGCGTGGCCAAGCGCACGCCCCACCACACACAGCCGCCCACCATGGCCAGTTGCAGCGCCAGCAGCAGGGCCGTGGTGGTGCTGACCATCTTGCGGGGCGTCATCAGATGCAGGGTCAAGGGTGTGCCATCGGCCAGGCGCAGGCTGAACACGGTGCGCGAGGGGTCTTCCACGCCCACGCCCAGCACGCGGCCGGGGCCCAGTTCAGCGTTCAAATTGGCGGCCAGCGTTTGCGCGATACCGACGGCATCGGCCCGCTGGCGCGAGGGTGTCTCATCCAGCGTGAAGCGGTAATTGGGCCGTTGGAGCTTGCGCAACCACGCCACCCGCTCAGCCGCAGGCAAGCGGTCCAGCATGGCCACCGACGAGACGACATCGCGGCCCACGTAGGCCAGCATCATCGACTCGGCCAGGTCGGCACGTTCGCGCATCACGGACCAGAACGACAAGGCATAAGCCGCCGTCAAACCGGCCAGCAGGATGGCGGCCACCCGGCCGAACAAGGAGCGTGGCCACAGGCTCATGGGCTGCCTTTCACATGCTCTCGCACTTCGGCGCAGAACACATAGCCTTCGCTGCGCACGGTCTTGATGTAGCGGGGCTCGCGCGAACCATCGCGCAGCCGTTGCCGCAAGCGGCTGATGAGCAGGTCGATGGAGCGGTCAAACGGATCGGCGTCGCGGCCTTGGGTCAGGTTCAGCAGTTGGTCGCGGCTGAGCACGCACTGGGCATGCTCCATCAGCACGCGCAACAGGCGGTACTCGCCCCCGGTGAGCAAGACCAGCGTGCCTTGGCCATCCACCAGGTGGCGGGCGGTGGTGTCCAGCAGCCAATCACCGAACGCCAGCCACCGGGCCTGCTGCACGGGCCGCAAATTGGGCGGCAACATGCGCGTGCGGCGCAACACCGAGCGGATGCGCGCCAGCAACTCGCGCGTGGCAAAGGGCTTGGTGAGGTAGTCGTCCGCGCCCATCTCCAGGCCGAGCACGCGGTCGGCCTCTTCGCTGCGCGCAGTCAACATCAACACGGGGATCTGCACGGCGTCGCGGGCCCGCAGGTCGCGGCACAGGGCCAGGCCATCCTCGCCGGGCAGCATCACGTCCAGCACGATCAGGTCGACGCGGGCGGTGGCCAGCACCTGGCGCATCTCGCGCGCATCGCACGCGGTGCTGACGCGGTAGCCGCTGGCCTGCAGGTACTCGCTCAGCAGCATCAGCAACTGGCGGTCGTCGTCCACCAGCAGCAAGTGATCTTGTTCTTCCATGGGCAACACCATAAGGTCAATTCAGGCCGCTTTGCCCGCGCTCCCGCCCAGAGTTTTGTATCGCAGTTTGTCTGCGGGGGCTGGGGACAACTCGGCTTGCAAATCAAGCGGGCCCAGACATGCCCTGGCACGCCAGCCCACCTGTAATGGCGATGTCGTTCACACCATCACAGGAGCTCATCCCATGCATACATTCACCTTGATCGCCGCCGCCATGCTGTGCCTGAGCAGCGGGTCCGTCCACGCCGCCACGGCTGAGCCGCAGGGCCGCTGGATCACGGCCAGCGGTAACCTGGAGGTGGAGGTGGCGCCCTGCGGCCAGGCCCTGTGCGGCATCGCCACCCGTGTGCTGGCCAACCGGTCAATGAGTCCTGGGGGTGAGACCATGGACCCGGTCGACCGGCGGCCCGCGCTGGGCATGACGATCCTGAGCGACTTCCGGCCCGATGACGATGAGCCCTCGCAATGGCAAGGCCAGATCTACAACCGCGAAAACGGCAAGACCTACCGGTGCCAGATGTCCATGGGGCCACAAGGCGAGTTGGTGCTGCGGCCGTACATCGGCTTGCCGCTGTTCGGCAAGACGCAGGTCTGGCACCGGGTGCAACCATGATGGCCGCCTCGTCTTGGCCGCTGGCCTTCGCAGGACTGGCTGGCGTGGCCACCGTCGCCAGCCCGTGCGTGCTGCCCGTGCTGCCCGTGTTGCTGGGTGTGTCCGCCAGCG
This sequence comes from Aquabacterium sp. CECT 9606, assembly GCF_918741295.1. Lineage (GTDB taxonomy): Bacteria > Pseudomonadota > Gammaproteobacteria > Burkholderiales > Burkholderiaceae_C > Aquabacterium. The sequence goes on along the minus strand of NZ_CAKKNB010000001.1, from coordinate 492,060 downwards.
GGGCAGACCGCGCTCGCCCGATCTTCATCATCATCGGCTTCGTGCTGAGCTTTGCCGCGGTGGCCTTGCTCTTTGGCGCCTCCACCCGGGTGCTGGGCCTCACGCCCGAATCGGTGCGGGTGGTCGCCGCGTGCGGCATGCTGCTGGCCGGCGTGCTGATGGTCTGGCCAGCGCTGGGCGAGCGTGTCATGGCACCGCTGGGCCGTGTGGCCAACGTGGCGCAAGGCTGGGGCGGGCAGTCCACGCACCCCCCCCTGGGTGGCCTGTTGCTGGGCGCCACACTGGGGGTATTGTGGACGCCGTGCGCGGGCCCGGTGCTGGCGTCGGTCCTGGCGTTGGTGGCCAGCCAGGCCTCCACTCAGCAGACGGCGCCCTTGCTGCTGTCGTATGCCGCCGGGGCCGGCCTGCCGATGCTGGCCATTGCCTATGGCGGGCAGGCGATGACGCACAAGGTGCGCTTCTTCAGCCGCCACGCGGCCCGATTCAGGCAAGGCTGCGGCGTGCTCGTGGTGTTCTCGGCCCTCGCCATGGCCGGGCAACTGGATGCACAGGCCAGCGCCTGGTTGAGCCAGGCCTGGTCAAGCCAGGTTGAGCCCACACCAGCCACCCATCAAGCCGCCAGCAATGCGCCCGAATTCACCGGCATCCACCAGTGGCTCAACAGCCCACCGCTCAGCATGAAGGGGCTGCGCGGCAAAGTGGTGATGGTTGATTTCTGGACCCACGCCTGCGTCAACTGCGTGCGCACGCTGCCGCATGTTCAGCGCTGGCATGAGCGCTATGCCGCACAAGGCTTGGTGGTGGTGGGGGTTCACACGCCCGAGTTCGCGTTCGAGCGGTCAACCGACAGCGTGCAGCAGGCCATCCGGCGCCATGGGCTGACCTACCCCGTGGCCCAGGACAACCGCTACCAGACCTGGAACGCCTATGGCAACCGGTACTGGCCCGCCATCTACCTGGTCGACCGGCAAGGCCGCATCGTGTTCACCCATTTTGGCGAAGGCGATGAAGCAGCGATTGAACAACGCATCCAGAAGCTGCTGGCCGCCCCCTAAGCCCGCCTAAGGCGTGGTGGACTGGCGGTGGTGGATGCCCACGGTGTCGTTGGCAATGACCTGCTCTTCATCGGTGGGCACCACCAGCACTGTCACGCTGCTGCCGGGTGCGCTGATCACCGCATCGTGCTGGTCGTTGGCCTGCGGATCAAGCCGCAACCCCAGCCAGGCCAGGTGCTCGGCCACCGCCGACCTCACCTGGGGCTGGTGCTCGCCAATGCCGGCCGTGAACACCAGCGCATCCAGTCCATTCAAGGAGGTGGCCAGGCGGGCCACTTCGCCGGCGATGCGCAAGGCGAACAGGGCCAGCGCCTCACGCGCTTCGGGCTGCTCACTGGCCTGCAACTGGCGGGCATCGGCACTGAAGCCCGACACACCCAGCAGGCCCGACCGGTGGTAGAGCAGGTCTTCCACCTCGTCCAGGCTCAGGCCGCCCGGCCCCATCAGGTGCAGCAGTACACCGGGGTCGAGCGCCCCGCAACGGGTGGCCATGGGCACGCCATCGAGCGTGGAGAACCCCATGCTGGTGTCCTGGCTGATCCCATCATGCAGGGCGCACAAGCTGGCCCCGCTGCCCAGGTGCGCCACCACGACCTTGCCCCGCTTCAAGGCCGGAAAGCGGCGGGCCAATTCGCCTGCGACGTATTGGTACGACAGGCCATGGAAACCATAACGCTTGACCCCTTGATCAAAGAAAACGCGGGGGATGGCGAAGCGGCGCACCAGGTCGGTTTGCGATCGGTGGAACGCGGTGTCGAACGAGGCCGCCTGCAGCAAGCCGGGCCGCAGGTGCCGGATGGCCTGGATCAAGCGCACCCCCTGGGGTTGATGCAGGGGCGCCAAAGGCACCAGCTCGGCCATGGCCGCCAGCGTGGCATCGTCGATGGCCACGGGCCCGTCGAAGCGATCCCCCCCGTGCACGATGCGGTGGCCCACCGACACCAGGTCATCCAGCTTGAAATGCGATGCGAACCAGCCCAGGGTTTCATCGAGCACCTCGTGCAGGTCTTCGGTGGGCCGGGCGTTCAGCACGATGTCTTGTGATTGGCCGGTTCCGGACACCTGCAGCCGCAAAGGCTGCGCGCGCAAATCGATCACGCCCTTGCCGACCTGGGTGGCTTGCCCATCGAGCACGCTGAACAAACCCATCTTGATGGACGACGAGCCGGCGTTGAAGGTGAGCACCAAGGGTTGGCGGCCCATGTTCAAACCACCTTGACCTGTTTGCGCTCGGACACCAGCTTGGCCAGCGCGGCCGAGGCCAGGCGCACACGCAAGCTGTCCGAGCGGCTGGTCAGGATGATGGGCAGCCGGGCGCCCAGCACCAGACCCGCCGCGTCGGCCCCGGCAAAGTACATCAACTGTTTGGCCAGCATGTTGCCCGCCTCCAGATCGGGCACCAGCAGGATGTCGGCCTGGCCCGCCACCGGCGAGCTGATGCCCTTGGTGCGGGCCGCCGCCAGGCTGATGGCGTTGTCGAAGGCCAGCGGCCCATCCACCAAGGCGCCCGTGATCTGCCCACGCGAAGCCATCACGGTCAGGGCCGCGGCGTCCAGTGTGGTGGGCATCTTGGGGTTCACGGTTTCCACGGCCGCCAGCACGGCCACACGGGGTTGCTCGATGCCCAGCAGGTGCAAGAGGTCGATGGCGTTCTGGCAGATGTCGCGCTTTTGCTCCAGGGTGGGCGCGATGTTGATGGCCGCGTCCGTCACGATCAGGGGTTTGTCATAGGCGGGCACGTCCATGGCGTAGACGTGGCTGATGCGCCGGTCGGTGCGCAGGTTCGAATTGGCCCCCACCACGGCGCCCAGCAACTCGTCGGTGTGCAGGCTGCCTTTCATCAGGGCCGCCACCTTGCCGGCCGCGCCCCACTCCGCCGCCAGGGCCGCGGCGGCATGGCTGTGCTCCACCGACTGGATCTCGATGCCCGCCAGGCTGACCTGGGCCGCCTCGGCCGCCGCGCGGATCTTGGCCTCGGGGCCGAACAGCACTGGGTCCAGCAGGCCCTCATCGCGAGCCTCGATCGCCGCCTTGATCGCATCGGGCGAACACGGGTGCACGATGGCCGTGCGCAGGGCCGGGAACTCCTGGGCCTGCTTGATGAAAGCCTCGTAGCGGTCATGTCTCCGCACCGAGACCTCGGGCGGGGTCTGGGCCGGCCAGATGACGGGCGCGGCCGGTGCGATCACAGTCGCGGTGCCCTGCAAGACGACCTCACCGTTCTGGTTGAGGCAACGGGTGTCCAGCAGCACGACACGCTTGTCCGGGTGCTTCTCCTTGACAGTGACCGAGGCCGTGATGGTGTCGCCCGGGATGACCGGGTGCCGGAACTGCAGCTCCTGTCCCAGGTAAATGGTGCCGGGCCCCGGCAGGCGGGTGCCCAGCAAGGCCGAGATCAGTGAGCCGGTCCACATGCCATGGACGACCACGTGGCCGAACAGGTCGCTGGAGGCAAATACCGTGTCCATGTGCGCGGGGTTGACATCGCCCGACATCGCCGCGAACAGGTCGATGTCATGCTGACCGGCGATGCGCACCAGCGACGCGGTCTCGCCGATGGCGATTTCTTCAAAGGTCCGGTTGCGCAATACAACGCCATCGTTCATGGGTCCGCCTCGTGCTTGAAACAAGGTTCAGTGTAAGCAAAGGCGCACAAGCCGGCATGGCCTTTGCACGTGGTCTCACCCTGTGACCCGATCTGGGGCGCAATCATCAAGGGGTGCAACCGTGATCAGCAAACAGGTGATGACCAGCGAAGACGCGCTCAAGGCCTTGCAAGCGGCGCAAGAAGAAGCCCGCGCGCACCAGTGGGCCGTGTCGATCGCGGTGTGCGACGACGGGGGACACTTGCTCGGTTTCGTGCGCATGCCCGGGGCGAACATCGCTTCGGCCACCATCTCGCAGTCCAAAGCCGCCACCGCGGCCCACATGAAGCGCGAAACCAAGGGCATCGAGGAAATGATCAACGCTGGTCGTTTCGCGTTCCTGTCTGCCCCAAAGCTGGAAGGTTTGCTGGAAGGCGGGATCCCGGTCATGATGAACGGGCAATGCGTGGGCGCCGTGGGCGTGAGCGGCGTCAAGCCCGGCGAGGACGCCCAGATTGCGAAGGCCGCGGTGGAGGCGGTCGTCACCAGCTAGCTGGCTTGAAGAGGCAGGCACGCCGATTGCCCTTCATGGTGAGTTCACCAGGATTTCAGGAGCATCGCGATGACCAAACCTCTTCACACCAGCTGGGCTGCCGGACTGACAGCATGGGTCTTGCTGCTCTCGACCGCCCAGGCCTGCGGAGGGCAACTCGACGCCTTGCCAGCCGAGAAAACCAGCATGGGCGTCACTTACGTGAGTGGCGGGATTGGTCTGGACGAGTCAGGGGCCTTGAAGGTGGCGAGAAAAGATTACTCGCTCGACATTGAAACTTTTCAATTGGCCAATGGCAAAAACGAGTACATCGCCGCCGTGCCCGTGACCATCACGCGCCCCAACGGCCAGTTGGTGTTCCAGGCGCCCACCGACGGGCCGTTCACCCTGTTGCGCTTGCCACCCGGCACCTACCTGGTCAAGGCCAGCCACCAAGGCCAGACCCAGCAACGCCAGGTCCAGGTGGGCACGGGGTTGGGCGCCAAGGCCTCGTTCGTCTTCAAACCCAGTTAAGCCGGATCAATGACCGCCTTCACGAAGGATTCAATGAAATTCCACTTGATGCCCCTGGCCCTGTCACTGGCCATTGCCCTGGGTGCCGCCTCGACATCGGCCACCGAGCTGGCGCCGCTTCAATCGGTGGAGTCGGTCAATCTGAACCGCTACCTCGGTCGCTGGTATCAAATTGCCCACTACCCCAACAAGTTCCAGGCCCAGTGCGTGAGCGACACCACCGCCGACTATCGCCTTCTGCCAACGGGGCGCATTGAAGTGGTCAATCAGTGCAAAACCGCCACGGGCATGACCGACAAGGCCGTGGGCGAGGCACGCCTGGCCCAGCCCCGCATCCTGGGCATCCCCGTGGGCAAGGTGGTGAGCACCTCCAAGCTGCAGGTGCGTTTCGCGCCCGCTGTGCTGGGTTGGGTGCCTGGCGTCTGGGCACCTTATTGGGTGGTTCAGCTGGCACCCGACTACCGCTACGCGGTGGTGAGCGAGCCGGACCGCGACTACTTGTGGATCCTCTCCCGCACGCCCACCCTGGCCGCACAGGACAGGGCGGCCATTGACGCCCAGTTGCAGCAACAAGGCTTCGACCTGGCACGCCTTCAGGAAGACCCACACACCGCCCAACCCTGAGCGGGATCGGCTCAGGGCCTGAGCAACTTGCTCGTCATGGGCCCCAGGTTGCCGGGGTAATGCTCGCCGTCGTAGTGCAAGGTGGTCACCGTCCTTTTGCGGATGGGGGCTTGGCCTTTGTCCCGCGGACCGGGCCCATGCGACTGAATGCGGGCCGTCACGTTCAGATCGCGCCAACCGCGACTGGTGCCGGTCCCCAGCGTCAGGATCAGGTCGGCCTCGTTGATGGTGTCGACAGAGCAGGCATCGATGTTGTCGGCCAGGTTCCACTTGGCCACGCTCCACACGCGCAAAGGCTGTCTGTTCAACACCGGACGCAGGCCCTTGCCGTCTGGCACCAGCAGTGTGAGGAAACGGCTGCTGCCCCCATCGGCACATTTGGGGCTGTGGCCAATGTCCATGCGCACCCCGAACGCACGCACCTCGGGGGCCAGCTCGTACCGCCCCGTGTCGATCGACAAGCTCGTGTCGGTGAGGCGGATGCCGGGGTTCAACTCCACCTTTTCCTGGTGCAGGTGCTTGACGTTGGCCCGACGGGCATCCACCACGGCCACCGCGAAGCCTTTTTGGTCGGATACCGGCTGGCCCGCGTCGTCATGCAGGTCATGGAACAACGCGACGATGGTCCAGGCGCTGTTCTCTGGGTGCGCCTTGCACACCAGGTCGATCACATCACCGCTTTGGCCGCCCTGAGGAAAGGCGATGCCCAGGGGCTTTTGCAATGCACGGGCCACCGCAGGCACATCGCAGCTCTGCGGTTCGCGGGCCATGGCGGGCGAGGTGGTCCACCACCCCAAAGCCAGCATGAGGACGGTCAAATGAGTTCTCATCGCGCAGATCGTAGCGCCAACCACGCACATGGCGCCCAGGCACCCGATTTTGTTCAGACTGCCGGCAGGTTCACGCGCTTGCTCAAGGCCTCGGCCGACTCCCGCCGCTCGCTGTACCGGTCAAGCAGGTGGCCGGAAACATCGCGCGTCAGCAAAGTGAACTTGACCAGCTCCTCCATCACGTCCACCACCCGCTCGTAGTAGGCCGATGGCTTCATGCGCCCCACCTCGTCGAACTCCAGGAAAGCCTTGGCCACCGACGATTGATTCGGGATGGTGATCATGCGCATCCAGCGCCCCAGAATGCGCATCTGGTTGACGGCGTTGAACGACTGCGATCCCCCCGACACCTCCATCACCGCCAAGGTCTTGCCCTGCGTCGGTCTGATGGACCCCACACTCAAGGGAATCCAGTCGATCTGCGATTTCAGGATCCCGGTCATGGCGCCATGCCGTTCAGGCGAACACCACACCATGCCCTCCGACCACTGCGCCAACTCGCGCAGCTCCTGCACCTTGGGATGGCTGTCCGGCGCCGAGTCGGGCAAAGGCAGGCCCGTGGGATCGAACACCCGCACGTCGCCGCCCATGGCCTCCAGCAGACGTGCCGCCTCCAGCGTCAACAGCTTGCTGTAGGAACGCTCGCGCAAGGAACCGTACAGCAGCAGAAAGCGCGGCGCGTGCGTTGACCTGGCCGCGTCCTGCAGGGTCTGCTGGCCCGGCACCTTGAACAGCGCAGGATCGATGTTGGGCAGATCAGGATGGGCGGTGGACACGGCGACCCTCCGCATCGATCACCACTTCGCCATCTTCCTTGGTGAACGCGCCCTGTTGAGGCGCGGGCAGGATGTCCAGTACCAGCTCGGACGGGCGGCACAGCTTGGCCCCCAGGGGCGTCACCACCACGGGCCGGTTCAACAAGATCGGATGCGCCACCACGAAGTCCAGCAATTGCTCGTCGGTCCAGTGGGGGGCATCCAGTCCCAGCTCGTCGTAGGGTGTGCCTTTGCGGCGCAGCAGCTCGCGCACCGGGATGGCCAAGGCGGCCAGCAGCGCTTGCAACTCTTCGCGGCTGGGGGGCGTCTTCAGGTACTCGATCACCTCGGGCTCGGCCCCGCTGTTGCGAATCAAAGCCAAAGTATTGCGGGAGGTGCCGCAGGCCGGGTTGTGGTAAATCTTGATCATCGTGCTCATGCGCCTCGCGCTCCTTGTTCATACCAGCCCTTGCTCCGGTTGACCACGTGGACCACCAGCAACATCACGGGCACCTCGATCAGCACGCCCACCACGGTGGCCAGGGCCGCACCCGAGTCGAACCCAAACAGGCTGATGGCCGCGGCCACCGCCAGCTCAAAGAAATTGCTCGCGCCGATCAGGGCGGAGGGGCAGGCCACGTCATGCGATTCACCCACCCGGCGGTTGAGCCAGTAAGCCAGGGCCGAATTGAAGATCACCTGGATCAGGATGGGGACCGCCAACAGCGCAATGACCACCGGCTTTTGAAGGATGGCCTGGCCCTGGAAGGCGAACAGCAGCACCAGGGTGGCCAGCAAGGCGGCGATCGACCAAGGGCCGATCCTGGCCAAGGCGGCCTCCAGCGCAGCAGGGCCGCGCGCCAGCAAGGCGTGGCGCAACAGCTGCGCCACGATCACCGGGATCACGATGTACAGCACCACCGAGGTGATCAAGGTGTCCCAAGGCACGATGATCGCCGACATGCCCAGCAACAGGGCCACGATGGGCGCGAATGCGAACACCATGATCGCGTCGTTCAGTGCCACTTGCGACAAGGTGAACAAGGGGTGGCCTCCTGTGAGCCGGCTCCACACGAACACCATGGCCGTGCAAGGCGCCGCGGCCAGCAGGATCAGGCCGGCGATGTAGCTGTCCAGTTGGTCGGCCGGCAGGTAAGGCGCGAACAGGTGCCGAACGAACACCCAGCCCAGCAAGGCCATCGAGAACGGTTTGACCGCCCAGTTCACGAACAGGGTGATCCCCATGCCTTTCCAGTGCTGGCGCACTTGCGACAGGCTGGCGAAATCCACCCTCAGCAGCATCGGGATGACCATCACCCAGATCAGCAAACCCACCGGCAGGTTGACCTGGGCGACTTCCAGGTGGCCAATGGCCTGGAACACCTCGGGCATGGCCTGCCCCAACGCGATGCCGACCAGGATGCACAGGAACACCCACACAGAGAGGTAGCGCTCGAACCGGCTCATGACTTGGCCTTGCGTTGCACGACACAAGGTTGCCCCTGACAACAGTTGTCGTTCAGGTAGGACAGCAAACCGTTCATGTGCTCGAAGGCGGCGCGGTAGATCAGATGGCGGCCGTCGCGCTCCTGGCTGACCAGTTCGGCATGCAGCAGTTCCTTGAGGTGGAAGGACAAGGCCGAGCCCGGCACTCCCAGCGATTCGCTCAAGTCGGAGGGTGTCAAACCCGCCGGCCCCGCCACCACCAGGGCGCGGAACACCCGCAGCCGAACCACTTGGGCCAAGGCGGCCAGGGATTTCACAACGTCTTGTTCTTTCATTATTCAATTATTAATGAATAATCATTAAATTACAAGCCTATGTGCCCTCATCGGGTACGAGCACGGTGAGCTTCAGATCGGGGTGCTGCGCCACGCGCAAGGTGAACTGCTCATACTCGCGCCGGCCTGAACGGGCATGTTCGAAAGCGCGCAATCCACCTTCGCGGCTCAGCACTTTTTGAGATTGCCAGGCCGCGTCAAAGGTGCGGCTGGCAGAGCGCAGCTCATCAACCAGAGCCTGGCGCACCGGGTCATCGCGCCAGGCCGCCGTGTCCGAGCGGTACTCGGCCACCAGCCGCTGCGCCCGCTCAGGCCAGTTGACGATGAAGCTGGGCGCCCGTGGGTTGAGAAACACGTAGCGCAGCAGATTGCGCGCCCCGGTCCCCTTGAGCCAATCGTCGAACAACAAAGCGGCCGGCCTGTTCCAGGCGATGGCATCCCAATGCCGGTCCAGGATGTAGGCTGGCGTGCGGATCACCTTGACCAGGTCAGCCAGTTGGTGCGGGGCCGAACCCGCCACGGCCGGGTGCTCGGGGTCGGCGCGCGCGGCCAGCTCGAACAGGTAGGCGCGCTCAGCATGCGACAAGTGCAGTCCGGTGGCGATGGCGCCCAAGGTCTCGGTGGACACGGCCTGCGTGCGACCTTGCTCGATCCAGGTGTACCAGGTGGGGCTGATGTGGCACAGCGTGGCCACCTCTTCGCGGCGCAGCCCTGGCGCGCGCCGCCTGAAGCCCGGCGGCAAGCCCACGTCTTGCGGGCGCAATTGATCGCGTTTGGCGCGCAAGAACTCGCCCAGTTGGTTCTGAGGCGCGGCGGCAATGACCGGTGCCGAAGGTGGACGCTTTCGCATGAGGTGGGCCTCAGCCTGTTGATTCTTGTAATAGGATAAACGCTGATCTTGTACCAGGATCATGGCACGACTAAGGTCTGGGCTTCAACCACCGAAAACGGAGTCCACGATGCGAACCCACCTTCAGACCAACCTTGAGCAATACGGCACCCAGGCCCAGGCCTACCTGGACAGCCCCGTCCATGCGCAAGGCCCGGACCTGGCCAAGGCGCAGGCCCTGGTTGCGCAGTCCGTCGCAGCAGGCGGCCAGGCGCTGGACGTGGGCTGTGGCGCCGGCCACCTCAGTTTCGCGCTGGCACCGCACGTGGCCCGCATCGTGGCGCTCGATCCATCGGGCCCCATGCTGGACACCGTCCGGCAGGCGGCCACCGCCAAAGGCTTTCACCACATCGAAACCGCGCAGTCCACCGCTGAAAACCTGCCTTTCGCGGATGCCAGCTTCGACCTGGTGTGCTCGCGCTACAGCGCCCACCACTGGACGAGGTTGGCAGCGGCCTTGAAGGCCATGCGGCGGGTGCTCAAACCCGGGGGACACCTTCTCCTCATCGATGTGCAAGGCGAGGAAGACGCGCTGGTCGACAGCCATCTGCAAGCCATCGAATTGCTCCGAGACCGCTCGCATGTGCGCAACCGCGCGGTGTCGCAATGGCACGCCTTGCTGGCTGACGCAGGCTTTGCCGACGCGGCCCATGAGAGCTGGCCGGTGCGTATTGATTTCTCGTCATGGGTGACCCGGATGCGAACGCCCAGCACGCGTGTGGCCATGATCCGCGAAGTGCAGATTGAGGCGCCGAAGGAGGTGCAAGAAGCGCTGGCCATCGAGACCGACGGTTCGTTCACGTTCACGACCGGTCTGTTCTGGGCGCAGGCAGGCGTTTGAGGCAACTCGCAGCCGGCTTGTCACAACTCGCCCGGCTGCCACGTCTTGTCTCACCACTGCACTATCCTTGCCTGAAGCACCATGAGTACCGACACGCCCGCCTCCGACCCCTTCACCGCCTTGCGGCCAAGGCTGTTCGCCATCGCATACCGCATGCTGGGCACACGGGCCGATGCCGAGGACGTGCTGCAAGATGCCTGGCTCCGTTGGCATCAGGTCGAGCAAGCGACGCTGCAGTCCGCGGAGGCCTGGCTGGTGACCGTGGTGACCCGCCTGGCCATTGACCGGCTGCGCTTGGCCAAAACCGAGCGCGAGGCTTATGTGGGCTGGTGGCTGCCCGAGCCGCTGGTGCAGTTGGCGGACCACCGCACCCCCGAGGCCGCGGCCGAGTTGGCGGGCGAGTTGTCCGTCGCCTTGATGTGGGTGCTCGAGCGCCTGTCGCCTGAAGAACGCGCAGCCTTCCTTTTGCGCCAGGTGTTCGACCACGATTACGCAGAAGTGGCCACACTGCTGGGCAAAAGCGAGGCCGCCTGCCGCCAGATCGTGCACCGCGCTTCTCAGCGCGTGCAAGAGGATCGGCCACGTTTCGAGGTGCCCAAGGATGCCCACCGCCGCGTGCTCGAAAAGTTCATGCTGGCGGCACGCAGCGGCGAACGCGAGGCCATGAAAGCCATGCTGGCCAGTGATGTCCAACTGATCAGCGATGGGGGCGGCAAGGTGCCCTCGTTTGGCCAGGTCCTTCGCGGCGGCGACCGCGTCACCAACCTGTACTGGGCCTTGTCCAAGCGCCTGTTGCCCGAGCAGATCGACTACCGCCCGGCCATGTTGAATGGCGAGCCCGGACTGCTGCGCTACATCGACGGGCAGTTGGAGTCGGCACAGGCCTTCGTCACCGATGGCGAGCAGATCGTGGCGATCTATGCCGTGCGCAATCCAGACAAGCTGGCGGGCATCTCAAGAAATATTTGAGCGCGGCTGTCACAAGCGCCCAGGCTGGGGCGTCTTGATGGGCATGGAAGGCCGCAAAGGGCGGCTTTCCGCATCCCAACCACAAGGATCCCGCCATGAGCACCCACACCGTGCGCCTGCCCTACATGAAGCTGGCCCCCAAGGCCTTCAAGGCCTTGTACGAACTCTCTACCGCCGTGCAGAAGGGCTCACTGGGCACCCGCCTGGTTGACCTGGTCTTCCTGCGTGTGTCGCAGATCAATGGCTGCGCTTATTGCATGGACATGCACTGGGCAGACCTGGTCAAGCAGGACGTGGACCCTCGCCACCTCAACTCAGTGGCGGGCTGGCGTGAAGCGCCGTTTTTCAATGAACGCGAGCGCGCCGCCCTGCGCTGGGCAGAGCTCATCACTGCCACGCCGCACAGCGATGCCAATGACGACGAATTTGCCCTGCTGAAGGCCCAGTTCTCGGATGGGGAGATTGCCGAACTGGGCTTTGCCATTGCCGCGATCAACGCCTGGAATCTGCTCAATGTCAGCTTTCGCAATCCTGTGCCAGACATGGCGTGAGCAACGATGCCCAACGCAGGGCTACACTGGGCCAAACAAGCTGAGGAAAGAAGGCACCCATGCAAGTCCTGCTGAACACCGATACCCACGTTGATGGCCGCCACGGCATGGCCGAGTTCCTCGAATCCGAGGTGAAAGAGGCCCTGAGCCGCTTCGGCGACCACGTGACCCGCGTTGAGGCCCATGTGGCCGACGCGGTCAGCCACGCCAAGGCCCACCCGGACGACATCCACTGCACCCTGGAAGCGCGCCTGATCGGGCTGGAGCCCGTGATCGTGAAGGACCATGCGGCCTCAGCCCACCAGGCCATTCAAGGCGCGGTGGGCAAGCTCAAGCGCGCCGTGGGCACGGCCGTTGAAAAGCACGCGCCACGGCGTGGCCCCGGCTTGTCAGACATCGCCACGTCCGACACGGCGGGCACCGACCCGGACTGAAGCCACGCGTCAAACGGCCAGGCGCCCCGCCTTGAAGTCTTCCACCGCCTGGAAGATTTCTTCGTTGCGGTTCATCACGAAGGGCCCGTACTGCGCGATAGGCTCCCTGAGCGGCTGGCCCGCGATCAGCAGGGCACGTGTGGCGGTCTTCGCCGTCACCACCACGCCATCGCGATCGGCCTCGTTTTTCAGGATGGCCATGCGTTGCGTCGGCACAGGCGTGTCGCCCACCTGCAACTCACCCCGGTACACGTAGATGAAGGCGTTGTGCGTGGCCGGCAAAGGCTGCGCGAAGCTGGCGCCTTCGGGCAGGTGCAGATCCAGGTACAGCGGCTGCGTGGCTTCGCGCTGCACGGCCCCGGCCACGCCATGGCTGGCACCCGCGATCACGCGCACTGTCACGCCTTCACCCGTGGTGAGTTGCGGGATGTCCTCGCTTTGAATGTCGCGGTACCAGGGCGCGCTCATCTTGTCCTTGGCGGGCAGGTTCAGCCACAGCTGGAAGCCTTCCATGCGGCCTTCGTCCTGCTCGGGCAACTCGGAGTGGATCACGCCGCGGCCAGCCGTCATCCACTGCACGCCACCGTTTTGCAGCAACCCTTCATGGCCCGCGCTGTCACGGTGGCGCATGCGGCCCGCAATCATGTAGGTGACCGTTTCAAAGCCGCGGTGCGGGTGATCTGGGAAGCCACCGATGTAGTCGTCGGGGTTGTCGGTGCCAAAGGCATCGAGCATCAAAAAGGGATCAAGCCGCCGCTGCAAGGGCTGCGTGAGCACGCGTGTCAGCTTGACGCCATCGCCATCGGACGTGGCCTGGCCGGCGATCAGGCGCTCCACATCGCGCGGATGTGAAACAGTGGACACGGTGTGGGTCAAAGTGGTGCTCATGCGATGCTCCTTGCTGGCGGTTGAACCATCTGTTGAATCATCCCTCAAGCAGGGATGACTTCCTCGATCTGGGCCTGGGCCGAGGCCAAAGCCTCTTGCTCGGCCTGCGGGCCCATGGCGATGCCTTCGGCGTACACGAACTGCACATCGGTCATGCCCAGGAAGGCCAACACGGTCTTCAGGTAAGGCACTTGGGTGTCAGCCGGCGTGTTGCGGTACAGGCCGCCACGGGTCAAGGCCACATAGACCTTCTTGCCGGTCAGCAGACCGACAGGGCCCTTCTCGGTGTAGGTGAAAGTGACCTTGGCCCGGGCGATGGCGTCGATCCAGTTCTTGAGCTGGGCGGGCACGCCAAAGTTGTACATGGGCACGCCCAGCACCAGCACGTCGGCGGCCTGGATCTCGGCGATCACGGCATCGTCGATGGCCACGCGGGCGGCTTGCTCAGGCGAGCGTTGCTCGGCGGGGGTGAACAGGGCCTGCAGGGCGGACTCGTCCAACTCGCCAAGGGGTGTGCGGCCCAGGTCCCGCACGGTGACCGAGGCGTCAAGCTGGCTGGCGCGGATGCGCTCGACGATGGTGGCAGCCAAGCGGCTGGAGTGCGAAGCGTCAGGGCGCGAACTGGAATTGATTTGCAGGATGTTCATGGTGAGTCCTTTGGGAAAAAGTTCGTTGAAGCGATGGACTCACTGTAATTATCCCCACAGCATTGCGGAAGATCTCGAATTGGATAACATTGTTCCACTAGTAGAACAATGGTGGCGCCGATGAACGTGGAACCGAACGACCTTTTGCTCTTCGCCCGGGTGGTGGACGAGCACAGCTTCAGCCGTGCGGCCGAGCGCCTGGGCCTGCCCAAATCCACCGTGTCGCGCCGCGTGTCAGCACTGGAAGCGCAGTTGGGCGAGCGCCTGCTGCTGCGCACCACCCGCCAACTCACGCTCACCGACTTTGGCCACAGCGTGCTGGAGCACGCCCACCAGATCGCCTCGGAGGCGGACGCCGCCGCCCTGTTGGCCCAGCACCGCCAGGTCCAGCCCAGCGGGCGGCTGCGCGTGTCGATGCCGGCGGATTTCGCCAGCAATGTGCTGGCCCCGATGCTGGCCACCTTTGTGCAGAAGTACCCCGCCATCTCGCTGGAGTTGGACCTCACGCCGCGCCGGGTCGACCTGATCGGCGAGAACTTCGACGTGGCCATCCGCATGGGCGACCTCACTGACGACAGCACACTCGCGGCCCGGCGCCTGGCCACCTTCACGGCGGGGCTGTATGCCTCGCCCAGCTACCTGGCGCGGCGCGGCCAGCCCTCGGAGCCGGAAGCCTTGATGGAGCACGATGGCCTGCGCCTGCTGGGCCGCAGCGGTGATGCGGTGCCCTGGGTGCTGCTGCGCGATCCAGCGCGCTGGGAGGGCATCCCGCCCGGCCGCGCCACCGCCAACTCGCCCGATGTGCTGATGCGCATGGCCCTGGCGGGCGCGGGCATCACGCTGGTCAGCGATTACTTCGCCGAGCCCCATGTGCGTGCCGGCACCTTGCTGCCAGTGCTGCCCGATTGGCGCCCACCATCGACCGACGCGTGGGCCGTTTTCCCTGGTCGGCGCCTGATGCCGGCCCGCACGCGCGTGCTCCTGGATGAAGTGCAATCCGTCTTGTCTGGACCTCAGTGCCAGGCTGAAGAACACCGGATCGAAGAAACCCTGCGTCTTGCGAAGCAGGGTGTGAGTCCTCCCTGAACCCCCCGGTGCCTCACTGCACCGGGTAGTTGGCCCTCACGAAAGGAATGACCTGGTTGGCGATGGTCTGGGCTGCCTTGGTCGTGGGGTGCAACAAGTCCCAGAACAGGTAGGTGTCGGCATTGGTGCAGCCTGGGCGAATGCCTTGCGTCTGCGCGTAGTTCATCGAGTTGTCGTCATTGATGTCCAGACACGACTGCGTGGTGTTGGTCACGCCATAAGCCGCCGGGTTGTTGAGCATGTCATCGACCAAGATGCGAATGTCGAACAAGCGGATGTTCACCGTCGGGTTCTGCGCCTTCAGCGTGGCCACCAAAGCGGCCACATCGGTGTTGAGCTGGTTCACGTTGGAGAACAACGCATCGCGCTCAGCCTGCGTCTTGAAGCCCATGGCGGCCGACATCTTGGGTGATTTGGACAGGTCCGGCACGTTCAGCACCAGGATGTGCTTGGCGCCAGAACTGATCAGGCTTTGCAAGGCCGATTGCTCATTCGCCACGATCGACTCGACCGTGCGGCCGTAGTTGATCAGGTCATTGGCGCCAATCAGCATGGTGAACAGCGTGTTCGCTGGCATGTAATTACGCGCCTCCACCATGTAATCGCGGTAAGACTGAACTTGTGAGACCACACCGGGGATCACGTAGTAGTCATCAGCGGCTGCGCCACCCACGGCCCAGTTGTAGTTGGGCACGCCCAGGTTGTCGGTGAGGTACTCGTTCCAGACCTTGCCATTGGTGAAGCGGCCAGACACATAGCTGTGCGGGCTGGGCACTTCCCAGTGGGTGGCGTTGTAGACGTTCTGGTTGTCCGAGACGCTGTCGCCAAACACCACCACCTTGCTGATCTTGGCCGGCTGCGTGACTGGGTCATGTGTCCAGATGGTGTAGTTCAGGCCCAAGGGTGTGTCGGCCGCGGCAATCATCAGCAAGGGCTGGCTCACGCCCATCAGCGTGAAGGTGTTCTGGCACACCGACTTCAGCGTGGCTTGCGAGGTGCTTGTGTAGAACATGTTCTTGATGCTCGTCACCCCATCCTTGAACCAGTTGCCGCTGATCTTGTAGACCGACAGGATCGACCCATTGCGGGCCCACACGTAGTTGGACTCGGGATCGGTGGTGGTGGGATTGGCCTTGTAGAAGCACTTCATCTGGGTCGTGGTGTTCACGCCCAGGGCCATGGCCTGGCCGGCGGCCAGCAGGGCCAGTGCGCCCAGCACTGGGCGCAGCGTTGATGTGTTCATGGGGTCGTCCTTGGTTGAATGGGGTTGGTGACGGCATTGTTCTGGGCCGCCCCCAAATCAACCACCCCGCGTTCAAGGCTGCCCGCTCGGGTTAGGCGCACTAACCCGAGCGGGTAGTGGCCAGGTGCAGCGCCTGCAGCAATTGCGCCTGGTCCAGTGGCTTGTGCAGCGCGCGGATGCCCTGTTCGGCGGCTCGGGCCTGGATCTGCGGATCGAGGTCGCCGGTCACCAGGATGGCGGGCAACTCGTCGCCCAGTTCATGGCGCAACTCGGCGATGGCATCGAAACCGTTGTACGAATGGCTCAGGCGGTAGTCGCAGATGACGGCACAGGGCCAAAGCTCCTGCTCGGCGGCTTGTCGCACCAGCGCCATCGCGCTCTCGCCACCGAGGGTGCGGTAGCCGCTGTGCTGGAGCACCGTCACCACGGCATCCAGCACAGTGGCCTGGTCTTCGATGACGAGCACGCAGTCATGCGCACCCAACGTCATGGCGACATCGCGGGGCAAGGCGGCGCCCAGGGGCAAGGATGGCTGGGTTTGCCCTGGCTCGAACGCGATGTCAAAGCAGGAGCCTTGGCCCAGCCTGGAGTGCAGCGCGACGCGGGTGCCTGTCAAGGTCACGAGCCTGCGCACCACGCCCAGACCCAGGCCCAGGCCATCCTGGGCACGCCGCGCGGTGTTCTGCACCTGGAAGTAATCGTTGAACACCTTGGACTGATCGGCCCGCGAGATGCCCATGCCTGTGTCCCACACCTGGCAATGGACCAGGCCCCCGCGGCGGCGGGCCCGCAAGCGCACCTCGCCATGCTGGGTGTAGCGCACCGCGTTCTCCAGCAGATTGCGCAACATGCGTTGGGCCAGCACAGCGTCGGTCCAGAGCCAGTCGTCGGTGGGGCGCACTGACCAGCGCAAGCCCTTTTCGCTGCAGGCCAGGGCGAACTCCTGGTCCAGCGAGTTGAACAGGTCGCGCACCGACACGTGCTGCGGCTGGCAGGCAACTTTCTGCGCTTCGATGCGGGCCACGTCGAACATGCGCTCGAACAAGTTCCGCATGGAAGTCAACGCACCACCGAGCTTGTCGGCCACCTCGATCTGGTAGATCGAGGTGAGCTGCTTGCGCAGATGATCGCTCAGCAATTGCAGGCTGTACAAAGGTTGGCGCAGGTCGTGGCTGGCGGCGGCAAAGAACTCGCTCTTTTCGCGGTTGGCCTGGTCGGCCTGGGCCTTGGCGCGTGTCACCTCGTCCACTTCTCTGGCCAAATCCTCGACCAACACGGCGTTGCGCTGGCGCGTTCGCGCGGCCTCGAACAAACGGCGCGAAATGGCACGGCCCGCCAACCAGCCGTTGATGCAAGCGGCCACCAGCAGGACCGCGATGTAGTGATCGGCCGCGCTGCCGTGCCACATCAAGGCCACCAGCAAACAAAGCACGACAGGCGCGGTGCCCACCATGGCCAAGCCGAAGTCTTCAATCGCATAGAACGTCAGACCATACGTGAACACCACCACGGTGATCAGCAAGGGCAGTTGCCACTCGGGCGTCAAGCCGCCGTACAGCAGTGCGCACAGCACGCCGCCGGACACCCCATGCACTGCGCGCCAGCCCAGCAGCAAGCTGCGCCAGCGTTGATAGTTGTCGGCATGCAGTTGAACCCGCCTGAAACGAAAGGCCAGCAGAGTCACCGCCGCGCACACCAGGATCATGCAAGCCCATGGCAAGAGCCACTGCGCTGTGAGCAGGTTCGACTTGCTGATCAACAGGCCCATCAGCAGCAGGCCCACGATCTGCATGGGCAGGGCCTTGGGGTGGTTGCGCCAGCCGTTGCCCACGATGTCGATCCAGATCGCGGCCTCTTGCTCGGGCAAGCCCCGCAGCGACAGGCACAGCAGCCTGCCGTCCTGGCGCAAAGGCTTAAGCGGCATGAGGACTTGGGTTCGCGCAGGCCAGGATCAAATGCACCCGGCTTCTGACCTTGTGGGCCCGCAACAAGGCGCTGACATGCAGCTTGACCGTCTCCGAGCTGATGCCCAGTTCGTGGGAAATGACCTGGTTGGAAAAGCCCTTGAGCAACAGGCGCAGCACTTCGCTTTGGCGCGGCGTCAAGCGCACCGAGGTGGCCGTGGCCACGGCCGGCTGGTCAACCACCGACAAGCGGCCCGTGACCTGCCAAAGCAACTCACGCGGGAAATAGATGCCTCCACTGGCCATGGCCGAGATGCCCTGCACGAACTGGTCGAGGTCACCGTGTTTGGGCACGAAAGCGGCGGCGCCGTGCTGCAGGCATTGCATGGCCAGGTTGTCGTCATCAGTGCCGGAGACCACGCCCACCACCACATTGGGCGCCACGGCTTTGACCCTTTGCAGCGTCTCCAGGCCACGGCTGTCGGGCAGGTGCAGATCCAGCAGCACTGTGTCGATGGAAGGCCCATGCTCGCCTTGCAAGGCCTGGATCGCCTGCTGCAGATTGCAGGCCTCGAACAGGCGGGCTTTGGGGCGCGTGTCATTGAACACCCGCACGATGCCCTCGCGGATCAGGGCGTGGTCATCGACGATGAGGTAGGCGTCGCCTCGGACGGTGGGGGTCTGCGTGCTCATGATGTCCCAATTTCCATGGGGCGAGTGTACGGTTCGCTGGCATGATGCGCGGCGAATCCATTGCTCATCCGCACCCCTCATTCGAGTAGACCCAGCCCAGGGAGGCCCCATGAATCATCGCTTCGGCACGCTCGCCATCGTCTCAGCCATCGCCTTGTTGAGCGGCTGCACCCGCATCGAAACCGGCGAGGTCGGCTTGCGCATCAACTTCGACAAGACCACCGACCCGGTCGAACGCCTGCCGGGCTCGTTCAACCAGACCTTGATCGGCAGCATCCTCACCTTCAAGATCCAGGACGTGGCCGTGGGCGTGGACAATCTGACGCCGCTGGCGTCCGACAACTCCACCGTCAAGGACTTCGACATGACCGTGGTCTACAACGTCAACCCCTCGGCGGTTTCCGAGCTGTGGACCACCAAGAACCGCACCTTCCACGGCCTGTCGGAACATGGCGACGACATCCTGCTGATGCAGAACTATGTCGCACTGACCGCCCGCAACGCGGCCTACAAGGTGGCGCGCGGCTACGAGTCGCTGAAGATGTCGGACAACCGGCCGCTGATCGAGCAGCAGATCCGCGAGAACATCATCAAGACATTGGCCGAAGAGAAGCTGGCCGACAAGATCACGGTCTCGCAAGTGCAGGTGCGCGCCATCCTGCCGGCCGATGTCATCGTCAACAGCGCCAATGAATTGGTCCGCGCGCAGAACGAGCTCAAGACCAAGGAAGTGGAAGTGCAGACGGCCAAGAAAGAAGCCGAGCGCATTGCGGCCCTGAACGCCAACGCTGGCGCGATCGGCTACATGAACGCGATGGCCAACCTGAAAATCGCCGAAGGCGTGGCCTCCGGCAAGGTTCAGACCATTGTGGTGCCCTACGACTTCAAGGGCATCGTCAACGCGAAGTGACCTGACGCGTCAATAACCCAGCGAGGCCAGAATGGGGTTGAAGCGGCCACGCCCTCGCTGTTGATCGAGCCACGGTGCACATAGGCCAGGGGCTTGCTTGGGTCAGCATCGGAATACACGGCCGTGGCATTGCCGGTGTGGACATCGCCCGTGCAGTAAGGCACGAACACGATGTTCCAGCCATGCGTGCGGTAAGGGGTGCCATTGCCGCACGAAGCGCCCGAGGCCACTGGCAGCTCGACGGTCTGCCAGGAAAAATAGCTGACCGCGGGTTTTTGCGGAAGGCAAGCCCGCTAAGCGGCCATGGGGAAAAGCGCCGACCCACTTTTGGCGTCAGAATGTCCCATGCGCCTATCAGAATTCATCACCAGCAACTTGGATCTGATCCTGGTGGACTGGGTGGCCTTTGCCCGCAATCAGGTGCCTGCAGCGGCTGACATGGATGAAACTGCCCTGCTGGATCATGGAAAACTGATCCTTCAAAAAATTGTCACGGACATGCGTCGGCCGGAAGGTGAAGATGAACGCCAAGCGAAATCCGAGGGCAACAGTCCCAACGCGTCCACTTCCAGCAGTGTTCCCTCACGCAGCCATGCTCGCCAGCGTGAGCGCCAGGGTTTCGATGTTGAGGAACTGGTCTCCGAGTACCGGGCGCTCCGCGCGACCGTCCTGCGTCTTTGGGGCGCAGCGTCCAACGATGTGCAAATCGATGACCTGGCCGATGTGATCCGTTTCAATGAGGCGGTGGATCAAGCTGTGGCCGAGTCCTTGACGGCTTTCGTGGCAGAAGTGACCAAAACGCGGGACCTCTTTTTGGGCGTGCTCGGGCACGATCTGCGCGGGCCTCTCAGCACCATAGGAAACTGCGCGAAAGTGGTGCAACGCACCCATCCGGACGATGCACGCTCAGCAGCGATGATTCTGCGCAGCGTCGCGCAGATGAAGGCCTTGTTGGATGACCTTGGGGAGTACGCACGGCACCGCCTGGGCGGCGAGCTTCCCATCGAGCGTGCGCCGCTCCGCCTTGATCAGTTTATCCAGGACACCTTGGACGAAATCAACGCGATCAACAAAGCCAGTGCGCTGGAGCTGGAGACACGGGGCAACATGCAGGGCGCATGGGACGCGCGCCGCCTGCACCAGGCCTTGTCAAACCTGGTCTTCAACGCGCTCAAGTATGGGCGTCCAGGAGCGCCGATCCAGATCGCCCTGAATGGTGAGCATCCCGATGAAGTGGTGCTCACCGTTAAAAACTCTGGCAGGCCCATTTCCCCTGATTTGCTGGCCAATATTTTTAACCCACTGGTGCGTGCTTCGAGCGACGGCGGCAATGAGCTGTCTCAGGTGGCCGGTGCCAACCTCGGGCTGGGCCTGTATGTGGTGCGGCAGATTGCCGTTGCGCACGGTGGCGCCATTGCGGTCACGTCCGACGACACAGCCACCTGTTTCGAACTTCGTTTGCCACGGACCGGGCACCCTTGATGAGATGCCCGCTTCTAACGGCGCTTGCGCTTTGAAGGCTTGGCAAGCGGCTTGGTTGGCAACCCCATGGCCGCGCGGGCCAAGGCATCAGCTTCCAAATTGCGGTGCCGGGGTACCCACAGCAGTTGGGCTTGCTCGAACGACGACAACAGCGCACGGGCCTCGTCAAACAGTGCAGCCAGCCGCGTGATGGGCTTGCTGCGGGCATCGGTGAGTTGCACCACCAGCACACTGTTGTCGCTGTAGGCGCAGAGCTTGTTCACCCCGCGCAGCTTCAACGCCTCCAGCGCCGCCATCAAGGCCCGCAGTTCCGCCTCGTTGTTGCAACCAATGGCGTGGGTCGCTTGCGAAAG
The DNA here is from genome assembly GCF_918741295.1 of Aquabacterium sp. CECT 9606. Lineage (GTDB taxonomy): Bacteria > Pseudomonadota > Gammaproteobacteria > Burkholderiales > Burkholderiaceae_C > Aquabacterium. Next base: position 470,474 of record NZ_CAKKNB010000001.1, on the reverse strand, counting down.
GGTGTGATGCTGGCCACCAGGGTCTGTCATCACCACGCCCAGGCCCATGCGGCCGGGATTGGGCACCGCGCTACCATCGAAGTACACGGTCCAGTGATCAGGCGCGGGCAAAGCAAGGTCGGTCATGCCGGCACGCTATCAGAAAAGGGGATGACCGCTAGGATGTCGTCATGAATCCCGCTGCCGCTTCGCGCCTGATCCGTTTCAACAAGCCCTATGGCGTCCTCAGCCAGTTCACCGACGAGGGGCGCTGGCGCGGCCTGAAAGACTTCATCGATGTGCCCGGCGTGTACGTGGCTGGGCGGCTGGACGCCGACAGCGAAGGACTGCTCTTGCTCACCAATGACGGTCAGTTGCAGTCGCGCATCGCCGACCCTCGCTTCAAGATGGAGAAGACCTACTGGGTGCAGGTTGAAGGCGTGCCCGACGAGGCGGCCCTGGCGGCCCTTCGGCGAGGCGTGACCTTGAACGACGGCATCACCTTGCCCGCACGGGCCCGCCTGCTCGAAGAGCCGCTGGCCATCTGGGAGCGAGACCCGCCCATCCGCGTGCGGCAGGCCATCCCCACAACCTGGTTGGAACTGGTGATCCGAGAGGGCCGCAACCGCCAGGTGCGGCGCATGACGGCCGCCGTGGGCTTCCCCACGCTGCGCTTGATTCGCGCGGCCATCGGCCCTTACACACTGGAGGGGTTGCTGCCCGGAACCTGGCTGGACACCAACCCCATCAACTGATCAAACAGAAATCAAGGAGAGTTCCCCATGCCCAAGCTTGCTGCTGCCCTGGAAAACCTGGCCGACATGAACCTCGCCGAAGTTGCCCGCATCCACCATCGCTGGCAACCCGCAGCCCGACTCGTCGAACAAGGCGGCTTGCTGTGCCACCAGGGCACGGTGCCCATCCCCGCGCCTTTTCAGAACTGCATGATGCGCACGGACAAAGCCTTGCCCGCCGGCGAAGCGATGGACCGCGCCGACGCTTTCTTTGGTGGCTCCAGCAACCCCTATGCCGTGCACACCTTTGGCCGCCGCGATGCGGACCTGGAACAGGTCTTGTCCGAGCGAGGCTTCATCCGCCAGACCGACCTGCCCGCCATGCTGGTCGACCAGCCGGTGTCCATGCCCACCATTGATGCGTCCTGGCGCCTGACGCTGGCCCGATCAGAAGACGACATCACCGCCTTCATCCATGTCAGTGCGCAAGCCTATGAATCGCTGGGGCTGCCCAGCTTTCTCACGCCGTCTTACTTCGTCAAACGAGACGGACTGATGGATCCACAGGTGTCCATCGTGATCGCGCGTGGTCAGGATGGCACGCCCACCGCCGCCGCCATGGCCCTGCACACGGGCGAGATGGGTGGGCTGTACTGGGTGGGCACGCTGCCCCAAGGACGCGGCGCCGGCCTGGCCGCCGCTTGCACGGCCATGGCCACCAACCTGGCCTTTGATCGCGGCGCGCGTGCCGTGACCTTGCAGGCCTCGCACATGGGCGAAGCCATCTACCGGCGCTTGGGCTACCGCGAATACGGGCGCACCGCCCGGTGGAGCCGCTGATGGCGTCCACCCGCTCGGACGCCGCCGAAGACCCACGCGCCGGGCCGCTCCGGCGCATGCAGGCCCTGGCGCTGGGTTTGCTGTTGCTGGCCATCGCCGGCCTGGCGCTCAGCCAATGGATGGGCGGGCAGGGTCCGTGGGCCTGGAGCAAGGCCTTCTGCGAGGCCGCAGCCGTGGGTGCCCTGGCCGACTGGTTCGCGGTGGTCGCCCTGTTCAGGCGGCCCCTGGGCTTGCCCATCCCCCACACGGCCATCATTCCTACCAGCAAGGGCCGCATCGCCGACAGCCTGGCCGCGTTCGTGCGCGACCATTTCCTGGACCCGGCAACGCTGCTCTCCAAGCTGTCGGTGCTCGACCCCGCCGCTCGCCTGGGACAGTGGATCAGCCAGCCAGACAATGCCCGCCAGCTCAGCGGATCGGCCCGCGCCATCGCGCTGGAGGCACTCGACCTGCTGGACGAAAGTGCGGTGCGACACGCGATCCACCAGTTTGTGGTGGCCAAGGTGCGCAGCTGGAATGCGGCCTCTTTGGGCGGGGATGTGCTGGGCCTGCTCACCAAGGATGGCCGCCACCACGAACTGCTGGACGCCGCCCTGCTGAACCTGGGCAACTACCTGGACAACCCGGAAACGCGGCAAAAGCTCTCGGGGCTGATGGTCAAGCATGCCCGCAGCGAATGGCCCAAGATCATCAAGGCCGTCAACATCATCAAGTCGGTCGATGACCTGGGTGACAACCTGGCCGACCGGCTCGCCGTGGCCATCATCAGCGAGATGCGCGAAGTGATGTCCGATGCCCGACACCCGGTTCGCCTTCAGTACGAAGACTGGCTGCAAGGCTTCATCGAACGCCTGCGAAGCGACCCGGCGCTGGTCGACCGCGTCAACGACATCAAGATGAAAATCATCGACCACCCAGCGGTGCAAGACTACGTCAACGGCCTGTGGGCCGAGATCCACGCGGCGCTCAAGCGGGACCTGTCCCAAGAGACCTCGGCCATCGCACGCCACCTTGAACGAGGCCTGCTGCGCATCGGCCAGAAATTGGCCGAGGACCGCGATTTGCGCGAAGCCATCAACACCCACGTGCTCTCGGCCGCCGATAAACTGGCCGGCACCTTGCGCACCACCCTGACCGCCCACATCGCCACCACCGTCAAGGGCTGGGACGAGCGCCAGCTGGTCGAGCAGGTCGAGCTGAGCGTGGGCCACGACCTGCAGTTCATCCGCATCAATGGCACCGTGGTCGGCGGCCTGGTGGGGCTGGCCCTGCACGCGCTGATGACGCTCTTGCTGCCCATCACATGAGGAACTGACCTATGCTGGACCAACTCTCAACCCACGCCCACCAGGCCGCGCCAGCGGGTATCGACCACTGGGCCGTGCGGGGCGTGAGCGAACGCAGCCAGCGCCTGCTGGTCAGGCAGGACATCGCCCAGTCGCCCGCCGTGGCGCGCGACGAAGGCGCCATGGTGACCGTGATCGCAGGCCGTGGGCTCGGCTACGCGGGCACCAGCGACACCTCGGTGGCCGGACTGAAAGCGGCCTTTGCCCGCGCGCGCGACCTGGCCCAGGCCACCACGGGCCACACGGTGTTCGACCCGAGCCAGTTGCGCATGCCCCGGCCGCAAGGCCGCTACGACAGCGTGGTGGCGCAAGACAGCGGGCAGATGAGCCTGGCCGACAAGATCGACCTGCTGCGCGCCGCCAGCGCCGCCACCCGCGTGGACGAGCGCATCGTCGACTGGCAAGCCAGCTTGTGGACGGTGCAGGTGGACCAGTTGCACCTCACCAGCGATGGCGCCCACGCCGAACAGCATTGGCAGATGCTGACCCCATCCATCCAGGCCACGGCGCAGTTCCAGGGCGTGACGCAAACGCGGTCCTCGGCGGGGCAATACAACGGCTTTTGCCAGCAAGGCGGCCTGGAAGTGATCGACCGGTCGGGCTTTCGCACCGACGGCCCGCGCGTGGCGCAACAGGCCATCGAACTGACACTGGCCCCCACCTGCCCCAGCGGCCCCATGGACCTGGTCCTCATGCCCGATCAGATGATGTTGCAGATCCACGAGTCCATCGGCCACCCGCTGGAGCTGGACCGCATCCTGGGTGACGAGCGCAACTTCGCGGGCACCAGCTTCGTCACGCTCGACATGTTCGGTCACTACCGCTATGGCAGCGACTTGCTCAATGTGTCGCACGACCCGCACCAGGCGCACGAGTTCGCTGGCTTCGCCTTTGACGATGATGGCACCGGCGCGCAACGCCAGCGCATCATCGAGCGCGGCATCCTCAAGCAACCCCTGGGCGGCACCATCTCGCAATCGCGGGCACGAGCGCTGGGTTTTGAGCTGGGCGGCCTGGCCACCACCCGCGCTTCCTCGTGGAACCGCGCGCCCATTGACCGCATGAGCAACCTCAACGTCGAGCCCGGTGACGCCAGCCTGGCCCAGATCATCGCCTCGGTAGACCAGGGCGTGCTGATGCACACCAACTGCTCCTGGAGCATCGACGACTCGCGCAACAAGTTCCAGTTCGGCTGCGAGTACGGCCAAATGATCCGCCATGGTCAACTGGCCGAAGTGGTGCGCAACCCCAACTACCGCGGCGTGTCGGCCACGTTCTGGCGCTCGCTGGCCATGGTGGGCGATGCCAGCACCTTCCAGGTCATGGGCACGCCGTTCTGCGGCAAGGGCGAGCCCTCCCAGATCATCCGCGTGGGCCACGCTGCCCCCGTGTGCAAGTTCACCAACGTCGCGGTTTTCGGCGGCGCCTGATGAGAACATTCCCATGAACCTGACCGATCGCCACTACATCAACGCGCTGGCCGATGCCGTGCTCGCCGCCACGCCCGCAGGCCTTGAAAGCACCCTGCACGTGGCCGCCGAGGACAGCACCTTCCTCCGCTTCAACCATGCCAAGGTGCGGCAAGCCACCCAGGTCAGCCAAGCCTATGCCACCTTGACCCTGAGCCACAACGCGCGCTGCGCCGAGAGCACCGTGAGCCTGACGGGTGACGTGAAAGGTGACACGGCCCGCTTGCTGGCCACCCAGACCGAGTTGCAGCAAGACCTGCCCTCTCTGCCGCAAGACCCTCACCTGCTGCGGCCCGACAAGGTGGTCGACACCTGCCGTGATGAACCCGGCACGCTGCCCAGCGCCAGTGAGGTGATCGAGGCCGTGACCACGAGCGCGCAGGGCCTGGACCTGGTGGGCCTTCTGGCCAGCGGCCCGTTGGTGCGCGCTTATGCCGACAGCCGTGGGCAACGCAATTGGCACCGCGTGGACACCTTCAGCTTCGACTGGTGCCTCTACCATTCCACCGACAAGGCCGTCAAAGCGGTGCACGCGGGCCAGCACTGGTCTCGTGATGCCTGGGCAAGCCAACTTGCGCAAGGCGCGGCGCAAGTGCCGCTGCTGGGCCTGCCGGCCAAGACTTTGCCACCGGGCCGCTACCGCGCCTACTTCGCCCCCTCGGCCGTGTCGGACCTGCTGGGCACCTTGGCCTGGGGCGGCTTCAGCCAAAAGGAACAAGCCGTGGGCACCTCACCGCTCATGCGCCTGCTGCGTGGCGAGGCCGCCTTGCAGGTCAGCGTGCAGCTGGCAGAAGACACCGGCCGCAGCATCGCGCCCGCCTTCACGCCCGAGGGCTTCACCGGGCCCGCGGCCGTGCCACTGATCGTGAACGGCCACCATGCCCACAGCCTGTGTTCACCTCGCTCGGCCCGCGAGTTTGGCCTGCCCACCAACGGCGCGCTGGCCAGCGAGAACCCGCAGGCCCTGAGCCTGGCCGCCGGCACCCTGCCCGAAGCCGAAGTGCTCAAGGCCCTGGGCACCGGCCTGTACATCAGCAACCTGCATTACCTGAACTACAGCGACCGCCCACACTGCCGTGTCACCGGCATGACCCGTTTCGCCTGCTTCTGGGTGGAGCAGGGTGAGCTCGTGGCCCCGCTGCAGGTGATGCGCTTTGACGACGACCTGCTGGACCTGCTCGGCCCAAGGCTGATCGCGCTGACCGAGCGGGCCGAACTGCACCAGGACACCAGCACCTATGGCCAGCGGCAGTTGGGATCGATCACCACGCCGGGCATCCTGGTCGATGGTTTTGAATTGACCTTGTGAAGAACAAGGCGGCTAAGACGAGGCCCCGAGCGGAAGCTTCACCTGATCGCTGTTGGTGGAAGCGCGGCTGCCTTTCAAATACAACTCGACATCTTCGGGGTGGTCACCCACAGCGGCCACGGCGTCGCGGATTTGTTGCGACGTGACATTCAATTTTTCTGCCCAGGTTGTCAATGCCTGGTCACTGTTCACATCGATGCGTTCAAGGGTTTGGTTGGACATGGGTTGCTCCCGCCGGTTGAGGTCAGTCCGACCGGCAAATGGCATGCCCGCGTCTCGCTCACCAGCAACTGCAAGCTGCTCTTCATCGCACGCTCGTACAACTCATCGGCCGCGCGTGGAGACGGCCGAGGCTCCACCGTCTGAGCGCCAAAGCGCTCACCGAATCGTTGGCGCAAGGTGCTCACCGGGAGCATCTGGTCGGCGCCTTGGCCCATGGCCAGTCCCACCAAACGCCCGCCCTGGTCATACACCGGCCCGCCGCGCGGACCCGCGCCGGGCAGCTCGACCCCAAGGCGCCGCAGACCCTCCACCGCGCCAGACACCGGCGTCCCCAGAAAACCCGCCCGCATCACGGGCCAGGCAGGCAAACCGCTTGGATTGGTGGGGTAGTCGAGAGCAAAGGCGGGCGAACCCGGGAAGGCGTCTCGCGGCGGTACCTGCTCACCGCCTGCCACTGGCAATGCTTGCGACAAACTCAGCAACACCAGCCCCAAGGACTCATCCTGCTGGTCCACCACCGCCGCCACCGTGCGGCCCAAACCATTGCGCACCCAGATCGACCCCACTGGCGGCAACGCAGCGCGCGGTGCCAACGCATGCCGCCCATCCGCCAGCAGCAAGGCGGTGCCAGCGGCGCGCGCACCGGGGCTCACGGCCACACCCGTGGTGAAAGGGGCCAGGCGGGCGGGTAGCGACAGCAAGGCGCCGTCCGCCACCAGCGCACCGGTCCGAAAACGCTGCCGCACGGCCTTCACCATGGGGTGGTCAAGCGCGCTGGCCTCGGCCTGCTGGAGCGTCTGCTCGGCCACGGCGACCTGGCCCCCCAGGTTCAGCAGCCAAGCGTAAAACACCCGGCCCTCCACCTCGTCCGCATGCACGCCCGCTGTGTGCGCCGCGAAGGCCAGCGCGGGCCGGTATTCTCCGGCTTGCAGGTGCGTGCGCAAGAGGCCCAACTCGATGTGCGCGTCGTGAACCTGCAGCGCGGCTTGCTCAAAACCCTGCCGCGCGGCCTCCACGTCACCCGCTTGGAGGCCGCGCTCGGCCTCGGCCAGCAGTTGCTGCCGTTCGGCCAGCGACTGGGGGGTGCTGCCCGCCTCATGGTGATCATGGGCCGCAGGACCTGCCAACGCCGCACAGGCCGCCACACTCAAGGCCAACCCCCACGCCAGGGGACAGCACCGGGGCGTGGTCACTGCCGGGTGATCCGGGGCTTGGCCAGCACGGCGCTCAAGGGGTTGTAAGCCGGGCCCGGGCTCTTGAAGGCGGTCAGGTAAGCCGTCAAGGCATCAATGTCCTGGGCGCCGCCCAACTGCGCCGTGCCGCCCTGGAACACGCTGTAGCCATCACCCCCGGTGGCCATGAAGTTGTTCACGGTCACGCGGTAAGTCTTGGTGGGGCTGTGCACCACACCGCCCTGCACCAAGACCTCGGTGGGCCCGGTGACCACGGGCGGGGCCACGGTCACATCGGTGGGCGTGAGCGTGACCTCGGTGATGCGGGTGCCGCAGGTGCCGGCCGAGTTCCAGGTGTACTTCAGGCCGTTGGAGACCTGCATGATGCGAGTGGCCGTCTGCCCGTTGCAACCGCTGAACTGCTGTTCCAGCACATCCTTGATCTGCTGCGCCGTCAGCGTCAACGTCACCAGGCTGTTGCCAAAAGGTTGGGCGGTGAAGGCATCGCCGTAGGTGAGGTTGTAGGGATAGGTCCCGGCCACATTGATGAAGCCAGGGTTGCGAACGCCACCCGCGTTCATGAAGGCCATCACCGCGCCGCCCAGGCTGGCGGGCTGCGTTGCGGCGAGTTGGGCATCGGCGATCAGGTCACCGGCTTCCATCTCACCGGCAGCATTCGCGCCGTTGGTCATGGGGGCGGTGATGGTCGCGATGACGGCATTGGCCAGGGGTGACGCGGCGGCCTTGTAGGCATTCACCACGTCCTTGACCTCAGGCTTGGCCGCGATGGCATTGACAATCGCGGCATCGGTGCGGTCCACCAGCACATTGCGGGGGCTCACGGCAACGATGTCGCGCGTGGCCGGGTTGAGGGTCACGTCCACTTCGGTCAAGACCCGGCCAAAGGCGCTGGAGCTGGTCACGGGCACCAGGCGGCCCACCTTGTTCGGCAAGCCGGCCGTGCGGGCGGTGGTGACGGCATTGCTCAGCGAAGTGCCGCGCACATCCACCGTGTTGGCGGAGCAGTTGTAGGCCGCGTGCGTGTGGCCGCTGATCACCAGGTCCACCGCGTTGTCCAGGCGCTTGACGATGGCGCGCAGATCGGAGTCGCTGCCATCGCTGTTCTTCAGATCGCCGGTGCAACCGTTGATGTCGCTGGTGATGGCTTGGTTGGGCACACCGGTGATCTGGTTCTGGAAGCCGCCCTGGTGCAACAGCACCACGATGGCTTCGATGCCCTGGGCGCGCAAGCGAGGGACCAGGGCGTTGACGGTGTCGGCCTCGTCCTGAAAGCTCAAGCCGGCCACGCCGGTGGGCGTGACGATGCCGGGCGTGCCCTTGAGCGTCATGCCGATGAAGGCGACTTTCACGCCGTTGAACGTCTTCACACCATAGGCAGGCAGCAGGGGCTTGCCCGTAGTGGTGTCCACCACGTTGGCCGACAGCCACTTGAACTTGGCGCCATCGAAGCTGCCGGGGGCGGCCGAACCGAAGCCCTTGCAGCTGTTGGCCTCTTGCACCGTGCCATTGAACTTGCAGCCCCCGTTTTGCAGCCGCTTGAGTTCATCCTTGCCCTTGTCGAACTCGTGGTTACCCACCGCGTTGAACTCCACGCCGATCTTGTTGAGCGTTTCCACGGCAGGCTCGTCAAAGAACAAGGCCGAGATCAGAGGCGTGGCGCCAATGTAGTCACCCGCGCCCACGACGACGTTCAAGGGGTTGGCGGCTTTCATGCGCGCCACGTAGGCCGCCAGGAACTCGGCCCCACCAACGGCCGGACGGCTGGCCGCGGGCACCAAGGTGTTGGCGCCAAAGGTGCCAGGCGTTTCCAGGTTGCCATGGTAATCATTGAAGCCAATGATCTTGACGGCGAAGGGCGACTTGGGGGCGGTGGTCTGGGCGATGCCACAGGCCGAGAATGCCAGCGCCAGGCTGGCGCACAAGGTGCGAACGAACATGTGAACTCCCGATTGGATGTGGATCAGCGCGAACGGATCAGCGCAAGAAGCCGCGGCGCGACAAGACCAGCCAGGCCAGGCCCAGCACGGCGAGCACCAGGGTCGAGGGCTCGGGAACGGCGCTCACGCTCAGCTTGAGGGCGCCCGAGGTGGCATTGATCGGGCTCAAGCCACCTTCGCCATCGTCGATCATCAGGGACTGCGCCAGCGCACCGCTGATGCTGTAATGGCCTGCCCCCAGGGTGAACACGCCCCGGCTGAAAGCGCTGTTCAGCAAGGCGGCATCATGGTCATCGCCGAGGTCGGGCGCGCTGCCGTAAAGCTGAATCGGCACGCTGCTGGTGGCACCCAGCAGGCTGCCATGGTTGAACACATGGAAGACATCGCCCGCCAGCGCGGCATCGATCACCGTCAACTGCCCAACGAAGCCCGCGTCGATGGTGAAGGTGAAGTCCAGCGCCGTGCCGTAGCCCGGTGTGTTGGTGTCAGCGTTGTCGATCCATTCGTTGCCACCAGACAGGGCTGAGAAGCTGTCGACACCGAATGCCTGCCATTGGCCATCGGCGGCCAAGGGCATCGAGGTGGCATGCGCGGCCATGGTCAAGGTGGCCAGCGCAGCCAGCAAGGCTGATTTGAGGAATGACATGACAGGCTCCTGGTTGAAAGGCTTGACCCGCATCAGAACAAGCCGGCATGACGTGTTGATGGATCGAGCATGGTCCGATCGACCTCGCCACACTTGCGCTTGCGGTAGCCACAGCCCACCACCGCCAAGCCCGCCAGGCACAACAAGGTGGTCCCGGGCTCTGGCACGGCCGAACGCGCAGCCACGCCCGTCGCCGTGTAATCGGTGAACACGCCGTCAACGCCCAGCTTCAGGTAGGCAGCGATCTCCTGGGCAGGGTCCGTGAAACCGTACTTGCCGGCGTCATCCCGGAAGGTGTAGGCATGCACCAGCAAGCCCGCCTCGTGGGCCGCTTCGATCACGCCGGTGCTGCCATCGACACGCCGGTCAGCTGCGGTGATCACGCCATCGCCATCGCGGTCCACGCCATCGTCAACCGTCTTCAGCAAATAGGGCTTCCAAGGGCCAATGCCGTCCGCGTAGGTGGCGATCTCGGCCAACCCCGCCTTCGTGAGCAGGTCAGCGAAGGTACGGGGGTCACCGTCCAGCACGAAGTCGTAGGGCTGCGCGTAAGGCGGCACCAGGCTCAGTGAGCCATCCGGCTTGACGTCATCGGCATCGATCAGCTGCACCAGGCGGATGTCGGTGCGGCCATTGAGGTACTTCAGGTTGCTGACCTCGAACGACTGGATGAACACAGGTGCCGCGGCACTGTTGCCATAGGCCGCATGCAGGGCGCTGACCAGCTTGTCTTCAATCACCTTGGCACCAAAGATGGAGGCATGGAAGGCGGAATGCTTGATTTCGGGGTAGATGCCGATGGAACGCCCCGTCTGCACGGACTGGGCCTTGGCCAGGTTCACCACTTCCTGCAGGGTGGGAATCTCGTACAGGCCATTGAAGCTCTGATCGCGCGAAGCACGGGGCTGGATGGTGCGCAGCGTTTTGATCTCGGCCAGGGTGAAGTCGCTGGCGAAGTAGGCCTTGGTCGACACGCCATCCAGCACGCGGGTGGATTGGCGGTCCGCGCCAAACTTGCTGGCCACGTCCGTGGTGCCATCCAGGATGGGCTCGTGGCGGGCGATCATGACGCCGTCCTTGGTCAGCACCACATCCGGCTCGATGTAATCGGCGCCTTGCTCGATGGCCTTGGTGTAGGCGGCCAAGGTGTGCTCGGGCAGCAGGCCACTGGCACCCCGGTGCGCGATGATGATGGGGGCTGCACCGGTCAAGGTGCTCCAGGTGGTTTGCGCCTGAGCAGGGCCGATGCCTGCCGCCATGGCCAGTGCGGCCACCAGTGTTGGCTTGAAGAAAATATTCATCCTGCTGACTCCATCAAAGCAAGCGCCGGGTGGCGGATTGGGCTTTTATAGAGAGGCCAGATGTCAAACCTTTGACAGTGGCCGCAGCAGGGTCAAGCGTTGCCTCAACGCAGTCAGTACTTCTCGGGCACTTCCCGCAAACGCATCAATCCTTCTTGCGCCACTGTGGCGACCAGTGCGCCAGCCTGGGTGAAGATGCGCCCGAAGTTCATGCCCCGCGAGGCCGACGCGTTGGGCGCGTCCATGTCGTAGAGCAGCCACTCGTCCACCCGGAAATCACGGTGGAACCACATCGCGTGATCCAGGCTGGCCGACTGCATGTTCGATTGAACATACGACACGCCGTGGGGCAGCATGGCGGTGCTCATCAACACGAAATCCGAAGCAAAGGCCAGGATGCACATGTGCAGCAAAGGGTCGTCGGGCAGCTTGCTCTGCGCCTTCATCCAGTGGCGGCGTTGCGGCTCTTTCTTGACGGGCGCGAAAGGGTTGACCGGATCGATGGGGCGGATCTCGATGGGCCGCTCGCGCTCGAACACGGCGCGGATCTTCTCGGGGATCATGGGCGCGATCATCTTGCGCAACTCGTGCTCGCTGGGGATGCCCTCCGGCCCCTCGACCTGGGGCATGGGCATCTGGTGCTCCAGCCCATCCTCGTGCACCGCGAACGATGCGGACATGAGGAAGATGTTCTCGCCGTGCTGGATGCCCTTCACGTTGCGCGTGCAAAAGCTCTTGCCATCGCGGATGTTCTCCACTTGGTAGACGATGGGCGCCGTGACATCGCCCGCGCGCAGAAAGTAGCCGTGCATGGAATGGGGCAGCCTGCCTTCCACGGTGCGCCCGGCGGCCATCAGGGCTTGCCCCAGCACCTGGCCACCAAACACATTCTTGCCAAAGAAGTTGCGGCTGGTGCCGCGGTAAATGCCCTGCTCGATGGTTTCCAGATCCAGCAGGTCCAGCACTTCTTGCATCACGTTGCTCATGTCGCGTCCTCTTGTGAAGTCGGCCTGATTATCGTATCGGCCAAGGGAAACCCCCAAGCACCCTGCAGACCGGGGACAGGGTTTCCCTGATCGATCAAGCCAACACTTGGCCGCGCCGGCTATTGAGCCCTCGGCCGCCTTGACCAAGAATCGGCCAACACATGGACCTTTAGGATTGAGATGAACAGATTGAATCGGCGGAAATTCCTGGGCGGCGCGGCGGCCGCGGTGGCTGGCGCTTCACTGCCGGCCTCGGCCAATGCCAGCATCCCGGTGACGACGTCGCAAGAACGCGTGGTGGTGATCGGCTCCGGTTTCGGCGGTGGCGTTTCGGCGCTGCGCCTGGCCCAGGCGGGCATCAAGGTGCTGGTGCTGGAGCGTGGCCGTTGGTGGAAAACGGGCCCCAATGCAGAAACCTTTCCCCATGCCACCACGCTGGACAAGCGCGACCTTTTCTACACCGCCTGGCCGGAAGTGAATGGCAAGCGCATCGGCTGGAATCCTTATGCAGGCTTGCTGGAGCCCTTCGTGGGCCAGGGCATCATCGCGGTCACCCCGGCGGGCGTTGGCGGCGGCTCGCTGATGTACCAGGGCATGACGCTGCAACCCTCGGAAAGCCTGTTCAAGGCCTGCTTTCCATCGATCGACTACGCGGAGATGGCGTCCGTCTTCTACCCACGCGTGGCCCAGATGCTGCAACTGCAGACCGCGCCCGATGCGCTGATCAACAGCCCTAACTACCAGGCTGCACGCCTGTTCGCCGCCAAGACCCAGGCCGCAGGTTATGACCTGCAGAAGATCCCGATGCCGATCGACTGGAACTACGCGCTGGCCGAGTTGCGCGGTGAGATGAAGCCCTCGTACAGCAATGGGGACGGCGCACTTGGCGTCAACAACGGCGGCAAGCATTCGGTGGACGTGACCTACATCGAGCAGGCCATCGCCACCGGCAACGTCACCGTCTCGGCATTGCACAACGTCACCAGCATTGCCCGCGCGCGCAATGGCGCCTGGACCATTTATGCCGACCGCACCGACGAGTCGGGCACAGTGCTGGAGCGCAAGGTCATTACCGCCAAGAGCCTGATCCTGTCCGCCGGCACCATCAACACCTCGAAACTGCTGGTGCGTGCCAAGGCCCGCGGTGACATCACCGGCTTGCCAGACGGCGTTGGGCAAGGCTACGGCACCAACGCCGATCAGATCTACGTCTGGTCGAACGACAACGAAGACTTCGGCACCGTGCAGGGTGGCCCGGTCGTTTACGGCAGCAAGGAGTGGAATGACACCAGCCAGCCCGCCAACACGGTGATCCAGGCATCTTTGCCCCCGCCCAGCCAGAGCAGCACGTCCAGTTCGATGCCGCTCGCGATGCTGCCTTCGGCCAACGCGGTGTCAAGCGCCACCTCGGAAACAACGCACTCGACCATGCTCGTGGGTTACGGCATGAGCAACGGGCGTGGCAAGTTCGTCTACAACTGGCTGACCGACAAGGTGGAATTGAAATGGCCTTCGGGCGGTGACGCCGCGACCAACAAGCGCATCAAGGAACGGATCACCGCCATCGCTGGCCCGGGCGCCAAGTTGATCAACACCAATGATTTGATCAACACCACCTGGCACTCGCTGGGCGGCGCGTGCATCGGTGTGGTCTGCGACCAGGAAGGGCGGGTCAAGGGCCAGCGCGGACTGTATGTGCTGGACGGCGCCCTGATGCCGGGAGCCACCTGCGCCTGCAACCCCTCGATGACGATCGCGGCCGTGGTGGAGCGGGCGCTTGACCGGATCGTGCGCAACGACATCGGCACGATCATCTGACAGGGTTCAGCCTGGCGGGATGAAAAAAGGGGCCCGAGGGCCCCTTTCTCATCACTTCGTTTGGCAACGCTGCTTGAAGTCCGCGTCCCGCAACAGCTTGCCGGCCAGCTCGGGATAGAGCGCCGTGTATTGGTTGAAGGCGGCCGGCACGGCCACTGCGGCCATGAAGGACGACTCCCACTGAGCCGTGGCCGTCAGCTCCTTGTCCAAACAAACAGCCCCGGTTTTGGTCACCACGAAACGGGCACCCAAGGTGGCGGTTCCGGTGGACATCCCCGCATCCAAGTCGCTCTTCGTGAGTTCACCGGTGATGCTGATGGCCGAGGCCTCGTCCAGCTTGTTGCCGGCGCGCAGTTCCGTGATCAGCACGTCGCGCAGATAACCAGAGAAGCTTTGACCACTGGGCGCGCTCAGGGTGTTGGAACCACGGACAGAGATGCCCTGGTCAACGCTGGGGCTCAGGCCTGCCGCGAGCTTGAAGCTGCCCACCTTGACGGACTCAGGCAGTTGCTTGGCGGTATTCACATTGGCCACGGTGGGCTGCGGAGCAGGCACAGTGATGTTGGCGCAACCAACTGCCGACAAGGCGGCCGCGGTGATGAAGGTGATCTTGATGAATTTCATGGGGTGGCTTGGAATTGTGGGTTATTGGAAAGCTTCACGAGGAGCGTCTTGATGCCTTGGCGAACCATGGTCGTGACGGCTTCGTTGATGCCTGACATCTTGGTCGCAGCCGCTTCGGGCCCATTGCTGGCACCAATCGACGTGTAGATGGCGTGATTCGCTTTGGCTTGGATCTTGGGGCTGTTGTCCGAGCGTGTGTATTGCAGGTCGCAAACGTAGCCGTCGCCAACCGTGCTGCCTGCCAGGCCCAGCGTCAGGCCGGTCATGATGCCCTTGCTGACCGCGTCGTCACTCAAGGGAACGTTGTTGATCGTGAGTTGCAGGACACCGGCATCGGGGGCGGCCGTCTCCCTGATTTCACTGAAAAGCCCGCTTTGCTTGACCAGGTCGGTCACCTGGCCTTTCAGCTGCTGCGTGGCTTGCGCATTGGCAGTTCCCTTGGTCTGGAAGCTGAAAAACAATTGCACGGGTTTGGGTGACGCAGGCTGGGTGATTTGGGCGGTGTCTGCCGCCCTCAAGCCATTGTCGACGTAGAAGTTGGCGCAGCCTGCAAACAGGGTACTGGCTGCGGCCAGCACGGACAAGGCCGCCCATCGCAGCGGCCGATGATTGATTCGAATCACGAAATCCTCCCAAACTACTCGAAGTGCGCGCATGCATTGATCATGCGCACGCGGATGCGCCGGCCAAGCCAGCGCAGGCAGGATTATCACTCAGGCCTTGGCACATGGCGCGCCCAAGAACGCCTCACCAGGGCAGCGTTTTTCCCAGGTGCGTGAACGTGCCGCTAGGCCCGTCATCGTTCAGCAGCGCCATCTGCACACTGCTCTTGGCGCCGTCGCTGGCCGGCAACTCGCCCGCCCCGCCGTTCATGTCGGTCTGCACATAGCCAGGGTGGATCGCGTTGACTTTGACGGGCGTTCCGCCAAGCTCGTGGGCCAGGTGGACGGTCCATGAGTTGACGACGCTTTTCGAGGCATCGTAGGCCGGGATCTTGAAGCCGTAGATGGGCGATTGGGGATCGGTGTGCAAACCGAAAGAACCCAGCTGGCTGGACACGTTGACGATGCGGGCAGCCGGCGCGGCGCGGAGCAAGGGCAACAGCGCCTGCGTGACTTCGACCACCGCGAACACATTCGTGTCGAATGTCTCCCGCCAGCAGGCCAGCGTTTGCTGCGATGGCTTGAGCGCCACATCGTCCAGCAACACGCCAGCGTTGTTGACCAGGATGTCCAGGCGTCCAAAGCGGCTTTGGATGTCGGCGGCCAATTGGGCGATGTGGGCAGCATTGGTGACGTCCAGCGTCACCGGCTCCACCGACAGGCCTTGCGATTTGAGCTGCTCGGCCGCCTTTGTGGCACTGGCCAGGCTGCGCCCTGCCAGCAACACCAGTACCCCGGCCTGGGCAAGCTGGCGGCAGGTTTCAAAACCGATGCCGCGGGTGGCACCGGTCACCAAAGCGATTTTTTGCGGTGTGTTCATGGCGCCATTGAACGCCGTTTCCATAGCCCTGGGGTTTTCTGTGGGCATCCACAACATGTATGATTCATATACGTTTCATACAAAGGCTATCCATGGGCATCGTCAAGATTTCAGACCTCATGCACGAGAACCTGCGCGTGGCAGGCAACGCCCTCAGCCGGTCGATCAATGCCCAGGCCGAGCACTGGATGCGGGTCGGCATGCTGACCGAGATGCACCCCGAGCTGGACCACCGCGACATCTGCCAGTTGCTGATACGGGCTGAACTCAACGGGGGCCTGGACATCACCGCGGCGGCCACGGCACCGGCCAACAAGCGCCACGCCACCGCATCCTCCACCCGGAAGCAGTGATGGCCCGCGGCGTTCCCATCAGGTCCCCGCAAGAGATCGACATGGCGCGCCAGGCCGGCCGGCTGGCCGCCGAGGTGCTGGACATGATCGCGCACCATGTGGTGCCCGGCGTGAGCACGGAAGCGCTTGACCAGATCTGCCATGACCACATCGTGAAGGTCCAGGGCACCATCCCGGCCAATGTGGGTTACCTGGGCTACCCCAAGACCATCCTCACCTCGGTCAACGAGGTGGTGTGCCATGGCATCCCCTCACCCGGCAAGATCTTGAAGAAGGGTGACATCGTCAACATCGATGTCGCCGTCATCAAGGATGGCTGGTTTGGCGACACCAGCCGCATGTACTTCGTCGGCGCCCCCAGTGCGCTGGCCCGGCGCCTGGTCGAGACCACCCGCGAGGCCTTGCTGGCCGGCATGGCGCAGGTCAAGCCGGGCGCCACTTTGGGTGATGTGGGCCATGCCATCCAGTCGGTGGCCCAACGCGAGCATTTCAGCGTGGTGCGCGAGTACTGCGGGCATGGCATCGGGCAGGTGTACCACGATGAGCCGCAAGTGCTGCACTATGGGCGGCGCGGCGAAGGGCTCAAGCTCGAGGTAGGCATGGTGTTCACGATCGAGCCGATGCTCAACGCCGGCCGACGCGAGACCCGGCAATTGGCCGATGGGTGGACCGTGGTCACAAAAGACCGGTCGCTCTCTGCCCAATGGGAGCACATGGTGGCCGTCACGCCCCAGGGCCACGAGGTGCTGACCGCCTGGCCCGTGGCCAACTGGACCAATTGAGGCTCAGCCGCGCAAGGCAGCTTCAATCTTGGCGATGTCGATCTTGCCCATCTCCATCATGGCGTTGAACGCGCGCTGCGCGGCCGCCTGGTCGGGGTTGGTGACCGCGTCCAACAACACACGGGGCGTGATCTGCCATGACAAGCCCCATTTGTCCTTGCACCAACCACAGGCGCTTTCCTGACCGCCATTGCCCACGATGGCGTTCCACAGCCGGTCGGTTTCGGCCTGGTCCTCGGTCGTGACCTGGAACGAAAAAGCCTCATCGTGCTTGAACTGCGGCCCGCCGTTCAGCCCCACGCAGGGGATGCCCATCACCGTGAATTCAACCGTCAGGACATTGCCCCTCTTGCCATCGGGATAGTCACCCGGCGCGTGGTGCACGGCGGTCACGGCGGTGTCGGGAAAGGTCTCGGCATAAAAGGTCGCGGCGTCCAGAGCGGTGCCGTCGTACCAGAGGCAAACTGTGTTCTTGCTGGCCATGGTCTTCTCCTGGTTTGGATAGGGTTTGGCAAGCATATGAGAATCTGCAGCCGCGGTCATCTCTCGGTCATCTCTGACTCAACCTGTAGCTGCTGGGCACCTCGCCCGTCCATGCCTTGAAAGCCCGGGCAAAGTTGGCTGCGTGCCGATAACCCAATCGTTCGGCAATGTGCTGCACCTCCAGGTGGGGCTGCATCAGCAGCGCCTTGGCATCCCTGGCGCGGGCCAGGTTCAACAGTTCAAGATAGCTGACCCTCTCATCACTCAGGCGCCGCCGCAAGGTGCGCGAGGACAGGCCCAACGCCTGCGCCACGCTGTCCAGGCTGGGGTAACCGCCATCGCCCAGGGCCAGCAGTTGCTGCACCAAGTTGGCCATCCCCGCGCTGGCCTGCAACTGCCGCGCCATCTCCTCCTCGCATTGCGCGATGGCCTGGCGCAAGCTCACCGGGTTGGCCATGGGCAAGGGCTGGTCCAGCCGTGAGGCATCGATGCGCAGTTGCGTGGCCGGCATGCCATAGCGCACATCGCCCAGCCGGCGCCGGGCCTGCTGCGCATAAGGCGGAGGCGCAAAATCAAACCACACTTCGCAGGGCAGGGCCGTCACGCCAATCAATGCCATGGTGCTTCGGTACAGGCTGGTGACCACCGTCTCCAGCACCATGGGCCGAACCGCAGCCGGCACCAGCACAGGCAAGGTGTTGAACTCCAGCACGCGCAGGCCGGGCTCCACGCGCACCGCGAAGGTGATGCCAATGCCGTAGATGGGCCAGTACTTCTCGGCCAGTGCCAGCGCATCACGCACGGTGGCCGATGACAGGATGGCCGTGCCCAGCGCGCCAAAGGCCGTGGGCGGTAATCGCCAACCCATCTCGATGCCGATCCCGATGTCGCCCACGGTGTCCCGCACGGCCAGCAACAAACGTTCGTACTGCGCCGTGCTGATGCCACCCGCCGCGTTCACCTCGCGCGACGTGAGCCCGGCTTTGCGCAGCACATCGAGAACCGAGAAGCCCAGCTCGGACACCAGCTCCAGGTAGGTTTGCGGAAGCACGCGGGGCAACGATGGTGGGAGATGGTCCATGCAGGAAGCATAGCCGGGCCTTGGCCAAAGATGATTGGTGACTTGCCCGGGAAGGATGCGTGGCCACGACGCAGCCGCCCCACAATCACCGCACCCTTTAGCCGGAGACGCCCCCTTGAACTCCCCTGCCCTGTGCGATCTCAGCGCCAGCCAAGCCCTGGCGCAGCTGCGCGCCCAAGAGATCAGCTCGCGCGAACTGCTGGAAGCCTGCATGGCCCGTGTTGATGCCCTCAACCCCCAGCTGAACGCGGTGATCGCCCACCACCGCGAGGCCGCCCGCGCCCTTGCCGATCAGGCTGACCAGGCCATGCGCCGGGGGGAAAACTGGGGCCCGCTGCATGGCCTGCCCATGACCTTGAAAGACGCCTGGGAAGTGCCCGGCATGCCCTGCGTTGGCGGCGCACCGGAATACCGGGATCACCGGCCGCAGCAAGCCGGGCCCACCATCCAACGCGTGCTGGATGCCGGCGCCATCGCCTTCGGCAAAACCAATGTGCCCTACAAGTCGCTGGATGTGCAGACCTACAACCCGGTCTTCGGCACCACCCACAACCCGTGGGATGTGCGCAAGACCTGCGGCGGCTCATCGGGCGGCGCTGCCGTGGCCTTGGCCACTGGCATGACGCCATTGGAGATCGGCAGTGACATCGGCGGCTCCATCCGCATCCCAGCGCACTTCTGCGGCGTGTATGGCCACAAGTCCACCCACGGCACCCTGTCAATGCGCGGCCACATCCCCGGCGATCCAGGCAGCCTGAGCGAGCCTCCCTTGGGGGTGGCTGGCCCCATGGCCCGCACGGCCGAAGACTTGCAATTGCTGTTCGACCTGCTCGTGGGCTCGACGCCCACGATGCCCTCCGGCTGGACCGCCCACCTGCCGCAGCCCCGCCACGAGCGCATCGATCAATACCGCGTGCTGATGTGGGTGGACGACCCGGATTGCCCGATTGATGCGGGCATGGCTGACCTGTACCGGCAGCTGGGCCAATCCCTGAAGGCCGCTGGCGTGCACGTGGACGTGGGCAGCCCACTGGGCCTGGGCCTCAAGGACATCTACCCTTTGTACTTCCAACAAATGGGCAGCGTGATGGGTGCATGGCTGAGGCCGGACGAACGCCGCGCCAAGGGCATGGTGGCGCCTCTGGGTGCGGCCACGGCGCCCTTCATGCGGGCCTTGGGCAAGCTGGTGAGCCTGCCCCACAGCGTGGGTGAGTTCGTCAAGGGCATGACCGGGGGACTGGGCGACTGGTTCAACGTGGTGGAAGAAAGCAACCGCCTGCGCGAAACCTTCATCACCGTGTTCAATCGCTACGACGTGCTCCTGATGCCCCCCACCTACACGCCGGCCTTCACACACGACCATGGCTTCATGGCCACCCGGCAGATCAAGGTGAACGGCGCACGCCGTCACTACTCCGATCTGTTCATGTGGATCGCGCCGGCCACTTTGATGGGCTTGCCCGCCACCAGCGCCCCCTTGGGACAGACAGCGGCGGGCTTGCCAGTGAACGTGCAGATCATGGGGGCACCCTACGAAGATCGCGTGACGTTGCACTTTGCCAAGTTGCTGGCCAAGGTGATGGGCGGGTTTGTGAAGCCTGAGGCCTAGGCAAGCCCATCGCGGCTCCTCGTCAAAACGCGCTCTTGATCAGCCCCCCATCCACGCGAAGGGCCGCGCCGGTGGTCGCCGAGGCAAGCGGGCTGGCCACATAGGCCACGAGCGAGGCCACTTCCTGCGGCGACGCGAAGCGCTTGATCAGCGAGGTGGGGCGCACGTGCTCGAAGAACTCGGCCTCGACCTGCTCGAAGCTCTTGTCGCTGGCCCGTGCCATGTCTTTGACAAAGTCGCCCACGCCACGCGACTTGGTGGGGCCCGGCAATACGCTGTTGACGGTGATGCCTGTGCCGGCGACCGATTCCGCCAGGCCGCGTGACACGGCGAGCTGCGCGGTCTTAGTCATGCCGTAATGAATCATCTCGGTCGGGATCTGCACCGCGCTTTCGCTGGAGATGAAGATGATCCGCCCCCAGTCCGCGCGCTTCATGTCGGGCAGCACCAGGCGCGCCAGGCGCACGCCGCTGAGGACATTGACGTCAAAAAAACGTTGCCAATCTTCGTCGGGGATGTCCTCGAAAGCCTTGGGTTCGAAGATGCCCAGGTTGTTGACGAGGATGTTGATGCCTGGAAAGCGCCGCACGGTTTCCTCCGCGGCTTCAGCCTTGCTCAGGTCGGCCGCATGGCCGTGCACGGTGCCCTGCGTTTCGGCGCGAATGCGCTCCACCGCCTCGTCAACAGCCGCCTGTGTGCGACCGTTGACGATGACGGCGGCGCCCTCCTGGGCCAAGGTCCGCGCAATCGCGTAGCCGATGCCGGCTGTGCTGCCGCTGACCAAAGCCAGCTTGCCATTGAGTTGAAGGTCCATGTCGATGCTCCTCGTGTTCAGGCTGCAAAGCCGCCGTCGATCAGCAAATCAGCGCCCGTGACGAACGCCGCCTCCGGGCCAGCCAGATAAGCCACCATACCAGCGATCTCATCGGCCTTGCCGTGGCGTGGGATGGCCATCAGGCCGTGCATCGTGGCGGCAAAGTCGCCAGTTTCAGGGTTCATGTCGGTGTCGACCGGGCCAGGCGCCACGTTGTTGACGGTGATGCCACGCGGCCCGAGGTCACGGGCCAGGCCCTTGACCAGACCCACGAGGGCGGACTTGCTCATCGCATAGGGGGCGCCGCCGGCAAATGGCATGCGCTGCGCATTGGTGCTGCCGATGTTGATGATGCGGCCGCCTTCCTTCATGTGCCTGGCAGCGGCTTGCGAGGCCACGAACACGGACCGGATGTTGACGGCCACGGTGCGGTCGAAGTCTTCCAAGGTGAACTGATCCAGCGGGGCCAGGGCCAGCACGCCGGCGCTGTTGACGAGAATGTCCAGGCGGCCGAAGCGGGCAGCGACGCCATCAATGGCGCTGGTCAGCGCGGCAGCATCGAAGGCATCGGCCTTGACGGCGATGGCGTTGCCGCCATTGGCCTTGATTTCTTCGACGAGCGCTTCGGCCGCGATGGCCGAGGTGGCATAGCCAATGGCGACACTGGCGCCGTCGCGGGCCAGGCGGCGCGCAGAGGCGGCGCCGATGCCGCGCGAGCCGCCATGGATGAAGGCGACCTTGCCGGCGAGGGGCTTGGCGGCAGTGGCGGAGGTGGTGTTGATGGTGGTGGTGCTCATGGCGTTTCCTTTTGAAGTGGGGGAGTTGATGAGCAGCAGTTTGGCTTTTGTCACCTGCTTCCGGTAGCCATTGAATTGATCATTCAGTTTCAACCATTGGTATAAGATAAAACCCATGATCACCGAGCTGCGCAGCTACCTGGACGCCTTCATCGCCTCGGCCGATGAGGGCAGTTTTTCCGCCGCCGCGCGCCTCCTGGGCGTCACACCGGCGGCAGTCAGCAAAAGCGTGGCGCAGTTGGAAGCGCGCTTGGGCGTGCGGCTTTTCCAGCGCAGCACCCGCAGCCTCGCGCTCACCACCGATGGCGATCGGCTCTACAGCCAGGTGCGATTACCCTGGAGCGAGATCAGCGATGCGCTGACCGACCTGCGCCAGGGCGCGGGCAAGCCAGCGGGCACCTTGAAAGTGGCACTTGCACACACGGTGGGGCGCGAGTATGTGTTGCCGCTGCTGGGCGAGTTCGTTCGCCGCTACCCCGACGTGGTGCCCGACCTGCATTTCGACAACCGCCAGGTCGATCTCGTGGCGCAGGGCTTCGACGTGGCCATTGGTGGCGGCATCGAGCTGACCGATGCGCTGATCGCGCGCGAACTCTCGCGGGTGCGCATCGTGCTGGTGGCCTCACCCGCCTACCTGAAGGCCCACCGCACGCCCAAGCACCCTCAGGATCTGGCGCGCCACAGCGGACTGCTGCGCCGCTCGCTGGCCACCGGGCGCCTGGTGCCCTGGACCTTGAAGAACAACGAGGGCGCGGAACTCGTCGCCCACGTGCGCCCGGTGATGGTGCTGGACGACCCCGAAGCCATGGCACGCGCGGCGGCCACCGGCATGGGCATCGCCATGCTGCCCATGCCGCATGCGCTGCCGCTGCTGGAGAGCGGTGCGCTGGTGCGCGTGCTGCGCGATTGGCACGCCGAGACGCGGCCGCTGTCCATCTACTACACCAGCCGCAAGCTCGTGCCGGCCAAGGTCCGCGTGTTCGTGGACTACATCCTGCAGGAATTCCCGGCCAGCGGGCAGGCGGCGCGGTTCGGGCAGAAGTAGCGACCCGTCGCACCCAAGATCACGTTTGAACAACGAAGGTCGGAGGGCGGACGCATGCGATCCAAGGCCTGCGCGACCTGCGCATCCGAGAGCTCGGACCAAGTGCCCTTCAAGTCATGTCATCGGTCTTTTCGTGGAGACAGGCGGTTCAGTTGAAAACGTTTGCTGAGGATGCTGTCGAGCAGCGCGGTTGGCAGCATCTGCTTGAGCAAGGGCATCAGGGTGCTTTTCTTGCCAAGCCTGATGACGGCTGGCGGACGGGGTTGCTTCAACTGATGCACAAGCGCATCGGCAAAGGCAGCTGCGGGCATCGCCTGTTCCTGGCTTTCATTGGCCCGCGACAGCACACCCTGCCGCACCGCCTGGTAAGGCGAATCCCGGGCCAGATTGACCTGGTCAGCCGCACGATCACCGAATGATGACTGAATGCCGCCGGGTTGGACCGTGACGACATCAATCCCCAGCGGCCGCAATTCCATGCGCAAGGCGTCCGAGGCTGCATTCAGTGCCGCCTTGCTGGCGCAATAGGCGCCCGCAAAAGGCGTGGGCATGACGCCAGACACACTGCTGATGTTCACGACGGTGCCACGACCGCGATCGATCATGCCCGGCAGCACCGCACGTGTCAGGGCCATGGGCGCAAACACATTGACATCGAACTGCCGCTGCCATTCTTTGGAGGGCACATTCAGCAGCGGCCCCATGGCGCCATAGCCGGCGTTGTTGACCAAGGCGCCGACCTGTTGTCCTGCCAACTTCAAGGTGCTCAGCACGCGCTTAATGTCCTCATCCTGAGTGACATCCAGGGCCAAGGTTTGAATGCCATCTCGCTCCAGGTCACTCATGGCGTCCACTCGCCGGGCTGTGGCGCAAACGGTGAACCCCTGCCCGTGAAAGGCCCGCGCCAGCGCTTTGCCGATGCCCGACCCGCAGCCAGTGATCAACACCACTTCGTTGGCTTGAATTTTCATGGTTTCACTCGCTGTCAGTTGGTTGCTGCAGGGCTTGCAGCAACGCGATTTGTTGCTGGTCCCGAATGGACGCCAGCTCGGCGATGGACATGGCGCCGTAGCTCTGCGTTACCTGGTCAATCAAAGCTTGCTGCGCGCGCCCCGTCAGCAAGACCGGGCGCAGGCGCATGTGGAGCCACAGCAACTGCAAGCCCGTGGCGAACTGCTTGAAAAACGCCTGAATGCCGCCCGTGCCGCCCCCCAGGTGGGCAGACTTGAAAGGTCCGCCTGCAGCCCACCTCAAGCCCAGTGAGGCCTGAACGGCGATGTCCAGGTCCTCGACCGACACCACCCCCTGTCTGACGAGCGACACGCTTTCGCGGATCACCGCCGCCTGGATGCGATTGGCCACAAAGCCAGGAATTTCCTTGCGCAGCACCACCGGCCGCTTGCCCAGTCCGGCATAGAAGTCACGGGCGCGCCGAACGGCGTCTTCACTGGTGCGCTTTCCAGGCACCACCTCGACCAGCGGGACCAGGTGCGGGGGATTGAAGGGATGCCCCACCAGCATCCGCTGCGGAGAGCTCATCTTGCGGGCCTGCATGCTTGCGGTGATCCCAGAGCTGGAGGACAGCAACAATGCATCAGGCCTGCAGTGCGCTTCAACCTTGACCCACAGCGCTTGCTTGAAATTCAGCCGCTCTGGGCCGCACTCCTGCACCACATCGGCTTGACGCACGGCTTGGGCCAGATCGGCCTCGAACGACAAGTCGGGCCCATCCGGATCCAGGGGGTGCCCCAACTGCGCCAGGAAGGGCTGAATGCGCATGAGTTCCATGCGCACGCTCGAAGCCACGTCTGGCGCCACGTCATGGATGCACACGCGGTGGCCATGCGCCAGAAAAAGCGCAGCCCAGGACGCGCCGATGAGCCCGCCGCCAATCACGGTCACGTTCATGTTATTTCTCGCTGGTTAGCTCGTGCCGGCGGCATGAGCCAGGCCACGATGCCACAAGCCACAGGCTTTCATGAATGCCTGACTCACGGCCGGTGCCACGCTGTACATGCGCATGGCCCATCGCAACTGCCACGGAAATACCACCTCGCGCTTGTTCTGCAGGATGGCGGCCACCACTTCCTTGGCCACACGTTCGGGCGTCAGCACCGGAAACACCGTCGAGATCGGCGGGTACCAACGCATGTCCGCGTCATTGTTCAAGAAATAGCCAGTGTCTACTTGCGAAGGGCACACCAGCGAAACATGGACACCGGTGCCGTCCAACTCACCTGCCAGCCCTCGGCTCAAAGCGACCATGGCGTGGCGGGCAGCCGTGTAAGGCGCCATGTAGGGCATGGGCATCAATCCCGCCGGGCTGGTGAGATTGACGATGTGGCCCCGCCTCTTGGCGAGCATGCCTGGCAAGACAGCCTGACTGGCGACCACCGCAGGCACGAGGGGCAGCGCCAGTGCCATGTCGCATTCAAGCTCGGAGGTCAGGTGCAGGGGCTTGAAAGTGCCCGCTCCCACGTTGTTGACCAGCACATCAATCGGGCCATGCCTGGCCACGGCCTCCATCATGGCCAAGCGAACCGCTTGCGGGGCGCACAAATCCGCGACCACGTAGCTGGCCTTGCCCCCTTCCCGGGTGATCTCGTCCACCACCGAAGCAAGCTTCGCCTCCGAGCGCGCCATCACCACAACCTGGGCACCTTGGCGAGCGATCTCCAGGCCGATGGCTTTGCCGATGCCTTCCGAGGCGCCTGTCACAACGGCCACCGTGCCAGCGAACTGAGTCAAAACTTCACCTGTCAAACACATTTAAGATTACAATAATGTAACCATAAATACCAGATGACCAAGGCAGATTGCCCCATGAGCAACACATCAAGCCTGTCGACCCGTTCCATCGGGCAACTCAAGCAGGCCTTCAGCGCAAGCCGATCGGTGGGCGTCAATGAGTTGTCAGGCTTTTACCGTGGCGAGCCCGCGGGGCCTTGGTGGTTTCGACTCAACAGTGGCCCCACGCTGGCCGTGACTGGATTTGGAGGATGGCTGGGCAAGCAGTTTCTTGGCGAGGGCCGTGCGGTCAACCTGTTCGAACGTGAAGGGGCCACGCAGCAACACTTCCCCATGACATTGGCGCGAAGGCCTTCGCTGATCGATGGCAAAGACACGCTGGCGCTTCTGTATCCGGCCACAGCCCGGGCACCATGGTGCTGGGTCACCGACGAATTGCGGTGGGCCAGCGATGGCAGGATTTTGGGCATGACGTTTGTCGATCGGCCGCTGATGAAGCAGCTGGTTTTCCCGTTCATGCTGAGGCCTGGCCAGGGCTGATCTGCGGGCCCCAAAGCCAGCCTGATCATGGCCCGCCTGGTTCGCTGCCACAACTCATCGGACGAAGCCCATGATTCATGCACTGAACCGACTTGACGTCCAATTTCCATCGGGGGCGCGCAGTGCAGCACCGTCGGGATCGATTGTCTGCACCGCACCGTTCCGCCCTCACCCTGAGCGGGCTTGAGGGCACCGCTGCCCACGGTAAGTCGTCTTGGCATCAGCCCAGGCGTCAATGCTCACCTCAGCCGATGATGTGCTGGCTTGAACGATGTCGCCATCCGCCAGTAAGTGAAGCTGAAGCCAGGAAACATGGCAATGACATGGCCACTCTTGCTCTGGTACCAACTGTGGCAGCCACCTGACTTCCAAACGGTCTTCTCCATTTCAGCGTGGATCATGGTGGTGTAGTTGTTTTCTGCCTCTGGCAGTACCTCAATGCTTTGTTTGCCTTGCTTCAACACGCGCTGGATGCAGCGTGCGACATATTCCATTTGCGACTCGATGACAAAGATGGCTGAGGTGTGGCCGATGCCCGTGTTGGGTCCGGTCATGACAAACAGATTGGGGAAGCCAGGCAGCGTGGTGCCCAGGTAGGCACGAGGAAATTCCCGCCAGAGGTCACCCACCGTGCGTCCGCCCTTGCCGATGATGGGGTAGGACACGACCCCGTCAGTGGCGTCATAGCCCGTGCCGTAGACGATGAGGTCCAGATCGACCTGCTTGCCCCGCTTGGTGCGGATGCCCGTCGGGGTGATCTCGGCGATGCCATCGGCCTGAGGATGCAGCGTGCTGTGGGCGCGCGTCAGCGCCGGGTAAAAGGTGTCGGACAGGATGATGCGTTTGCAGCCGATGTCGAAATCCGGCGTGAGCTGCTGGCGCATGGCCGGGTCTGGCACCTGCTTATGCAAGTGCGCCAAGGCCTTGCGGCGGGCCACCAGGTTCAGCAGTACCTTGGAGTACTTGAAGCCGATCACGCGCGTCTCCAACTTCCAGTACACCGCGGCGCGCACCACTTTGTAGATCCAAGGGAAGCCCATCAGCCAACGCTCAAACGACGAATAGGTCTTGTCATGGCGAGGCATGACCCAATGCGGCGTGCGCTGGAAGACATGCAATTGTTTGACCTGGTCGACGATGGCTGGAATCACCTGCGCGGCGCTGGCGCCACTGCCAATCACGGCCACACGTTTATTGCGAAGGTCGTAGCTGTGGTCCCATCCGTTGGTGTGGAAGGCCTTGCCCTTGAAGGTGTCCCGACCGGGAAAGTCGGGGATCTTGGCGTGGCTCAAGGGGCCCGATGCGTTGATCAGGAAGCTCGCACGGAAGCTTCCGCATTCTTCGGTGTCCACCTGCCAGCATTGATCTTGCTCCTGCCACTGCACCTTGGACACCGTCGCTCCCAGTTGGGTCTTGGCGTGCAGGTGGTGCTTGGTCATCACCTGTTCCGTGTAGACGTGCAATTCCGATTGGTCGGCCAGTTTCTGTTTCCAGGGGAAGTGCTCCGTGGACAAGGAGTACAAGGTGGAGGGCACGTCGACAGCCGCGCCTGGGTAGGTGTTCTGGCACCAGGTGCCCCCAGCGAAGGGGCGTCGCTCCAGGATCAGGAAGTCATCGATGCCCAGCCGTTTAAGCTTGAGGGCGGCGGTCATGCCGCCAAAGCCGCTGCCGATGATGATGGCCGTGTAGGTCTGCACTGTTTTGAGTCCTTTTGGTGTGCCCGGATTTGCAATCCAAATTCGTGGTACAAAAATGTACCGATCACAACACCACATGGCTTTGACATGGCTCAAGTTCAACCGAGCGCCTGTTCTGGCCCCAAGCAGTTCCATGAAGATTCAAGCAACGCGCATTTCCGTCCCTGTGGACGACGCCACGCTGTGCCTGCACCGGTTCAGGCGAGCTGATGGGCGCGGCCCGGCGGTGTTGATGCTGCACGGCATGATGTCCAACGGACGGGTTTTCTACAGCCGTTCGGGCAAGGGCCTGGCGCCATGGCTAGCCGAGCGTGGCTACGATGTGTTCGTGGCGGACCTGCGCGGCAAGGGCAACAGCCTGCCGCGCATCGACCGGCATGCGCGGCATGGCCAGAGCGAGATGATTGGCGTCGACCTGCCGGCCCTGCACGCCGCCGTCCTGCACCACGCGCAGGCCAGCCAGGTGCACTGGGTGTCTCACTCCTGGGGCGGTGTGGTGATGAACAGTTGCCTGCTGCGCTATCCCGACCTCATTGCCCAGGTGGCCAGCGTGGTGCACTTCGCCGCCAAACGCAGTGTGAAGGTTCGCAACATGCAGCGCCGGATAGAAATCGACCTGATGTGGAACGGGGTGCTGAAGCGCGTGACGCGGTGGGTGGGTTATTTGCCCGCCAGGCAATTGCGCATCGGCTCAGACAACGAGACCCGCAAGACGCGTCGCCAGATCCAGGCATGGGTCCAGGCGGACCGCTGGGTGGACGATGAGGACGGCTTTGACTATGGCCGCGCTGCGCAGCACCTCAAGCTGCCGCCCACCCTTTATCTGGCGGCCATCGACGATCCTTGTCGAGGCAACCCGGAGGACGTGAAGCGCTTTCGTGCGGAATCCGGCCCACACTTCTCCCGGGTCCACGTGCTGTCCAAGCGGAGTGGCGCGATGCATGACTATGACCACGTCAGCATCGTGACCCACCCAGACGCTGGCCGTGACCAATTCAAGCTGGCGGAAGCCTGGATGCAAGGCCGGCACGACGCCGTGTCAGAGAAGGGCTGACATCACCGGGGTAGCCCACCTGCGGCCACCTTGAGCATGCCGAACGCCGGCGCCACCAAACTGTGGACATACAAGGTGCCCTTCACTTCGGTGATGCCCGTCACTTCAGGGTAGCGACCACTGGGGTCTTGCAGGTCTGCAAGGACCTGGCCCTGCTCGTTGAACGCCAGCGCATGGCCATAGGGCTTGGGCACCGGCAACAAGACATGGGGCAAGCGGAATGACGCCGCGCGCAGGAAGGGCCAGGGTGCCAGGGCATCGGCCAGCACGCTGCGGGCTTTGGGCAAGCCCACCCAATAGCGGCCCGATTCGCCCTTGGTCAGGTTGTCGGGAAAGGCTGGCAGGTTGTCCAGGACCACGCTTGCCGTGCTGCCCGGCAAGCGGACATCCAGCTGCCGGGCCGACATGGGGATGCGCCAGATGCGGTAGCGTCCGGTTTCCGCCACCAGGAGCGATTGGCCATCATCGGCCAGCACGATGCCGTTGGCAAACACCAGCCCCGTGGCGATGACCTCGGTGGTGTGCGTGGCGGGGTCATGCACCAGCACCCGGCCATTGCCCCGCTGCTCCAGGATCTCGGCCAGGCTCACCGCCATCGGGTCACCCCAGGGGCCAGGTTGAAAGCGGTGGCTGGCCTCGGTGAAATAAATGCGGCCATCCGGTGCGACAGCCACGGCGTCGGCGAAGACGATGGCATCGGTGTCCGACACCCGGTCGGTGATCAGGCTGACCTGGCCCGTGGGCGTCACGCGAAGCAGGCCCTTGTAGGCATCGGCGGCGATGAGGTTGCCATCGCGGTCGAAGTCGAATCCCAGCACGCGACCGCCGGTGTCGGCCACTTGCTCCAGGTGCTTGCCATCGCGCTGCAGGCGCACGATGTGGCCATTGCTCAGGGCGGTGTACATCAAACCATCGGGGCCCTGGGCCACATGTTCGGGGCCGACGCCTGAGGCCAGGGGCAACAGGCGCAAGTCGGCCAGGCGCGCATTGCGGGCGTAGGGGCCGCTGTAGCCCGGTGAAGGTTGAGGCTGCCAGGCCACCGGCTGGACGCCCGTGGGCCAGAAAAGCAGGTAGCCGACGATGGCGGCCACGGCCAGTGCGGCCGCTGTCAGGAAGGGCTTGTTGATCATGGGCTCTCAGAGATGAGATCGGAGAATCAGGTGGTTGCAACGCGTCGAACAATGCGCGTGACCAAACTGGGGGCCAAGCGTTGGAGGCGCACCAGCCAGCCCTCCTTGCCCGCGATCAACAGTCTGGGCTGGCGTTGGGCGAGGCCGTCAACAATCGCCTGGGCCACGCGCTGCGGCGGCATCGCCTTGGACTGTCCGGGGTCCTGCTTGCCATGGGTGCCGCCTTGTGCCGTGAGGGCATGCACCGAGATGTCCGTGTTCACAAAGCCAGGGTAGGCCAGCAT
The DNA here is from genome assembly GCF_918741295.1 of Aquabacterium sp. CECT 9606. GTDB lineage: Bacteria > Pseudomonadota > Gammaproteobacteria > Burkholderiales > Burkholderiaceae_C > Aquabacterium. The sequence goes on along the minus strand of NZ_CAKKNB010000001.1, from coordinate 440,171 downwards.
CACGTGCAGGCCTTGGTCCATCGTTTCGGTGCGCAGGGCTTCGAAAAAGCCGTGCATGGCATGCTTGGCGGCGATGTAGGCCGACCGGTGCGGCGTGGCGATCAGGCCCAGCACACTGGCCACCGCCACGATGCTGCCGCGCCCACGGCGGATCATGTCCGGCGCGACGAGCTTGGTCATCTGCAGCGGCCCAAAGTAGTTCACCGCCATGATCTTGCGATCGACATCAATACTCGTTTCAAGGGCCATGGAGCGGTGCGTGATGCCTGCGTTATGCACCAGGATGTCCACGTCCCATCCGCTTGACTTGATGCGGTCATAGGCCTGCTCAACCTCATCGCTGGAAGTGAGGTCGAAGGTCTCGATGTGGTATCGGCCGTTGACGTTCCGGCTTTGGCACAGGGCCAGCGTCTTGTCCAGACCGAGGCGCTCGGACTCAGGGGCAGACAGGATGAGTTGAGCGCCTTGCGCCGCAAAGGCTTTGGCCAACTCGGCCCCGATGCCGCGAGAGGCCCCGGTGATCCAGACGATCTGATTCTCAAAAGGGGTGTGGGACATGTCAATCCTCATTGCGCTTGGCGGTCAAGGCGTGGCCCATGCTGCTGGCGCCAAAAGAGCGGCCCATTGCCACGACTTCGGCCTCGATCTTGGGCACGGCCACGCGGGCCTTGCGTTTGACGAAGAACTCCCACAGAGGGCTCATGAACAACTGGCGTATCGCACCAATGGGGGCCAACGCCGCGGGCACATAGGTCTTGCGTTGCCTGCGGTTCACGGCGTTGACCATGGACTTCGAGCAATCCTCCACCGAGGTGACCACATTGAATGGCCAGGGCAGTTGCTGGAGGGCATCGTTGAACGAGGCCAGCTCGCGTCGCTGGTCACGCACCAGGTCGGTGTCGATCCACGCGGGGTAGACGACCCCGACATCCACCCCCTTGTGGGCCACTTCCAGGCGCAAGGCGTTGGCGAAGTGGTCCACCCCGCTCTTGGAGGCGGCATAGGCCGAGGTGCCCGGCATGGACTTGAGTGCCGCGGCCGACGAGACCAGCAAGACATAGCCTTGGCTGCTGGTGATGGCGGGCAAGGTGGCGCTCACCGTTCGGATGACGCCAATGAGATTGACCTCCACTGTTTTGACGAGGGCTTCGACAGGGCTGACAGCCACCGTGCCATTGCTGGCAATGCCGGCGTTGGCGATCACCACGTCGAGTCCGCCCAGATGCGCCAGGGCCGATGTCACGGCGCGCTGCACCGAGGCCTGATCGGTCACATCGCATTCAGCCCAGCAATGGCGGGGGCCGAGTTCTTTCGCGAGGGCGGCGAGCCGATCGGCCTCCAGGCCCACCAGGGCCAAGGTGGCCCCCTGCGCGGCGAGTTGGCGCGCGGTCTCCGCGCCAATGCCCCGGGCGGCGCCCGTGATCAGCACGCGCTGTCCTTGTGGCTTCATGGTCAATTCCTTGGTGATGTCAATGCCAGAGCGCGCCATTCGCGGGCGATTTGCGCCACCGCTGCGCGCGATTCCCGGTGAACGCTGGCCAGGTTGATGAAGGCATGGCCCAGGCGGGGAAAGTGCAGGCGCTGAACGGGGATGTGCGCACGCATGAGGTGCTGCGCATAGGCCTGCCCCTCGTCCGTCAGCATGTCGTGGCCGCCGGTGACGATCAGCGCGGGCGCCATGCCCCGCGGCACATTGGAGAGCATGGGGGACACCCGCCAGTCCGTGGCATGCGCCCGGACATCTCCCAGGTAGGCGCCGTAAAACGTGTCTCTTTCGGTGCGGTCCAGGAAGTAGCCATCGCCGTATTGGGCGTGCGATGGCCATGATCGCGACAGATCGGTTCCGGGGTAAAGCAGCAGCTGTGCGACGACAGGCTGCCCCTCCTGGGCGAGGCGCGCCGCCGTCACGGCGGCCAGGTTGGCACCTGCGCTGTCTCCACCCAATGCCAGGCCCGTCACGCCGAGGGCATCGCGCTGCTTGAGCGCCCAATGTGCGCTGGCCAGCGCGTCATCCACCGCAGCGGGAAATGGCGCCTCTGGTGCCAGCCGGTAGGCCACCGCGAGCACAGGCATGCCGCTGCCCTCGCACAACAGACGACACGCATCGTCGTGGGTGTCCAGGTCGCCCATGACGAACCCCCCGCCATGGAAGAACACGGTCAGCGGCGCCTGGCGGGTGGGCGAGCGGGGGCGATAAAGCCGGGCCGCCAGCGTGCCGTGATCGGTGGGGATGGACAGGTCTTGCGAGTCTCCGATCTCAAAGCCCACTCGAAAGTCAGCCATGTCGGCATGAAAGCGCTGGCGTATGGCCACGGCAGAGGGGCTCTTGGGCCCCAAGCGCCGAAGCCTGCGCAGCACTTGGAGCAAGGGCGAGAGTTGATCGACGGCGTGGGCATCTGGCGTGGCCGGGTGGGCACCGGTGTGCAGCAATCGATCCAACGCGCGCAGGAACCCGCCCCTGATTCTGGACGCCCTCATGTGGACGCCTTGGCGCTGCTGTAGGCAGGCGTTGTGGACGCAAGGCGCCGCCATGCATAGTCTTTCTCTGCGACCTTGTTCGCGGCCTGCGCATAGCTGAAGGTGAAGCCGGGCCAGATGCTGGAATTGCGACCTGTCTCGTCCAGATACCAACTTTCGCAGCCGCCCGCCACCCACACGGTGCCACGCATCATTTTCTCGATCCGGGCCAGGAAGCGCTGCTGTGCTGAGGCCGTGGGCTCCACCGCGTCGCAGCCTTTGGCCTGGGCCAATTTGATGACTCCCACGATGTGCCTGGCCTGCGCTTCCAGCATGTACACCACGGAGGTGTGGCCCAGCCCGATGTTGGGACCGTGCAGCAAGTACAGGTTGGGAAAGCCGTGAACCGTGGTGCCCATGTAGGCTTGAGGACTGCCCTGCCAGGACGATGCCAGCGTGCGGCCCTTTCCATCGTGGATCAGGTGGGCGAAAGGCAGATCCTTGGTCTGGAAACCGGTGCCGTAGATGATCGTGTCCACCGGCCTGAAGACACCGTCCTGCCCCACGACACCCTCCGGCAAGACCTGCTCGACGCCATCGGTGATGACCTCGACATTGGCTTGCGCCAGCGCTGGGTAGTAGGTGTTCGAGATCAAGATCCGCTTGCACCCCAAGGTGTAGTCAGGCGTCAGCTTTTTGCGTAAGGTGGCATCTTTCACCGCCGCATGAATGTGCCTGAGCGCCTTGCCTTGTGTGCGCGCCATGAGCCAGGGGTGCAGGAAGCCCAGGGCCAAGGCTTCGCGATGTACATACACTTGCGCGCGCGCCAGCTTCTGGAGCCAGGGCAGCTTGCGAAACATTGACCGAGCGAACGGCGAAATCGGCCCATCGTGGCGAGGCAAGACCCACGGTGGCGTGCGTTGGAAAACGTGCATCTGCGCCACGTCCGGCTGGATGGCCGGGATGAACTGCAAGGCAGACGCGCCCGTGCCCATCACAGCGACGCGTCTGCCCTTGGGGTTGAAGCTTTTTGGCCAGTGGGCCGAATGGAAGACCTCGCCCTTGAACGCCTCCAGGCCAGGAAGCTTCGGCATCAGTGGGTCGCTCAGTGAGCCGAAAGCGCCCACGAGGTGCTGGGCGCGCACCTCCCCCTGGCTGGTCTGAATGCACCAGGTGGCGCTGGTCTCGTCCCACGTGGCTTGATGAACGTCGTGGTTCAGTCGCACGTGGGGAATCAGCCCCAGCTCCTGCACACAGCGCTTCAGGTAGCTCAGGATTTCGCCTTGAGGTGAAAACGACCGACTCCAGTCCGGGTTGGGGGCGAAGGAAAACGAATACAGATGGGACTGCACATCGCAGGCGCACCCTGGATAGCTGTTGTCGCGCCACACGCCACCAACGTCGCTTGCACGCTCAAGGATGAGGAAGTCTTCGATCCCCGCCTGCTTCAAGTAATGGGCCGAGGCCAATCCGCCGAAGCCTGAACCGACGATGGCGACCTGGGTGGAAACGCGAGCATTTGAAGGGGGAAAACCGTTTTGCAAAGCCATGGAGTAACGACTCGGGAAAGGTGGTACAAAAGTGTACCGCAATAATCCAGAGACCGCTCCAGCGCTTCCCCAACCCATTCATGGCCTTGACGAAAGATGGCATTTCACCGCGCAGTCGCCTGATCGCTGGCATGGCCAAGGTGTTGGAGCAACACGCGCTGTCCGAGCTCTACGCCGACGATGTGGTGAAAGAGGCGGGGGTGTCCAAACGGACCTTCTACCAACACTTTGCCAACAAGGAAGACTGCTTCCTGGCGCTCTATCGTGAGAACAGTGCTCGGGTGCTGGGCGTCCTCAAGGAAGCGTCCGGTACCCCCGGCCTCTCAGCGCTGGAGCGCATTCAGCTGGGGGCCAAGGCTTACCTGTCGTTCATGCAGGGGCAGTCTGCGCTGATGAAGCGGCTGTACATCGACATCTTGTACCTGGGTACGGAGGGCATGAAGGCCAAGCGCGAAGTCCTGCAGCAGTTTGCAGATGTCCTGCTGGCTTCCTACGAAGCGGAACGCACGCTGGCGCCATCGCTACCGCCCCTGGACCCCGAACTGGTGCTGGCGATCGTGGCCGGCATCAACGAAATGATCCTGTTCAAGATTGAAGACGGGCATGCGGACCGCTTGAGCGATCTGGAGAACGTCAGCCAACGGCTGATCTTGGGCCAGCTTCTCTTGAGCCAAACCGGCTGAAACCTATGGAGGCTAATGCGGATCCAGTCAATCTCGCTAGACCAGTACACGAAGCTGATATTCGGCTAAAGCTCATACCGAAGGTTTGATGCGCAGCCACTTGCCGTCACCGGAAGCGGCTGCGCTCGAACAAGGTGCAGCTTGGTCGTTCTGGCCCTTTTTACGACTTTATTCGCAGCAAAGAACAATAGTCACGCAAGTCATTCCACCGTCACCGATTTCGCCAAATTCCGGGGCTTGTCCACATCCGTCCCCTTCGCACAAGCCGTGTGATACGCCAGCAACTGCAACGGCACCGTGTGCAAGATGGGCGACAAGGCGCCGTAATGCTCCGGCAAGCGAATCACATGCAACCCAGGCTCCGCCTGAATGTGCGTGTCCGCATCCGCGCACACATACAGCTCACCGCCACGCGCCCTCACCTCCTGCATATTGCTCTTCAGCTTCTCCAGCAAGGTGTCGTGCGGCGCCACCACCACCACGGGCATCTCTGAAGTCACCAGCGCCAAAGGCCCGTGCTTCAACTCGCCCGCCGGGTAAGCCTCGGCGTGGATGTAGCTGATCTCTTTCAGCTTCAAGGCGCCTTCCAGCGCGATCGGGTAATGCAGCCCACGCCCCAGGAACAAGGCGTTGTCCTTGCGCGCAAACAGCTCGGCCCACGCGATGATCTGCGGCTCCAGCGCCAGCACCGATTGCAAGGCCACGGGCAGGTGGCGCATGTCGGTCAGGTGCTCGGCTTCTTGCTCGGGGCTCAAATGGCCGCGCAGCTTGGCCAGCGTCAAGGTCAGCAAGAACAAGCCGGCCAGTTGCGTGGTGAAGGCCTTGGTCGAGGCCACGCCAATCTCCACACCGGCGCGCGTCACGTAGGCCAGTTCGCATTCGCGCACCATGGCGCTGGTGGCCACGTTGCAGATGGTCAGCGTGTGCTTCATGCCCAGGCTTTGCGCGTGCTTCAGCGCGGCCAGGGTGTCGGCCGTTTCGCCCGACTGGGTGATGGTGACGACCAGGGTGCGCGCATCGGGCACGCTGTCGCGGTAGCGGTATTCGCTGGCCACTTCCACCTGCGTGGGGATCTTGGCGATCGACTCCAGCCAGTACTTGGCGGCCGAGCCCGAGTAATAGCTGGTGCCGCAGGCCAAAATCAACACGCGGTCGATCTGGCCGAACACCTCCAGCGCCTTGTCGCCAAACAAATCGGGCGTGATGGCGAGCACGCCCTCCAGCGTGTCGGCGATGGCGCGCGGCTGCTCGAAGATTTCCTTCTGCATGTAGTGGCGGTAGGGGCCCAGCTCGACGGCACCGCTGTGCACGGTCACCGTGCGCACGGGGCGATCGGCGGCGTCCACGCGCTGGTGTTCGGTGGCACCTTGTGCGCGGTTCTCGATCCAGTGACGGCCGGGCTGCAGGTCGACCACGTCACCCTCTTCCAGGTACACGATCTGGTCGGTCACGCCGGCCAGGGCCATGGCGTCACTCGCCAAGAACCGTTCGCTGGCATCGACGCCACCCACGCCCAAAATCAGGGGCGAGCCTTGGCGGGCGCCGACCACGCGCTGGGGCTCGTCGCTGCAGAACACGGCGATGGCGTAGGCGCCGGTCAGGCGCAGCGTGGCGGCCTTGACGGCAGCAAACAGGTCGCCGTCATAAAGATGGTCCACCAGGTGGCTGATGACTTCGGTGTCGGTCTGGCTGAGGAACTCGTAGCCCTTGGCTTGCAGCTCGGCGCGCAGGGCTTCGTGGTTCTCGATGATGCCGTTGTGCACCAGGGCGATGTGGCCGGGCTTGGCTTTGGCGGCATCTTTGCCGGTGCCGTGCGAGAAGTGCGGGTGGGCGTTGTGCACGGCGGGGGCGCCGTGCGTGGCCCAGCGGGTGTGGGCAATGCCCAGGGTGCTGTTGATGCCGTCGGCCTTGGTCAGGGCATCGAGTTCTGACACGCGCTCTGTGCTGCGCGAGCGGCGCAGTTGGGCGTCTTGCAGCACGGCCACGCCGCACGAGTCATAGCCCCGGTATTCAAGCCGCTTCAGGCCCTCGACCAAAACGGGGGTGATGTTGCGTGACCCCACAGCGCCGACGATTCCACACATGCTGATGCTCCCTGAGGCCACACACCGGGCCAATCCAACAGAAGGATCGATGCTAGAAGCTATGCAATGAAATGTTGTTTTGTTTTAAATGACTTTTTGATCTTTTATTCCAAACAATGCCAACCAAAAAATCATTGAACAAATACAGCCAATGATTTGCAATAATCTTTCATGACCAAGCCTCTGACGCCCTCGCCGATTGACGCCACCGACCTGCAATTGCTCGCCTTGTTGCAGAAAGACGCCACCCTGTCCAACCAGGCCCTGGCCGATTTGGTGAAAGTGTCGCCCGCCACCTGCCACCGGCGGGTCAAGCGCCTGTGGGATGCCGGCCTGATAGAAAAGCAGGTGGCCTTGCTGTCGCCCGAGCGCCTGGCCGAGGCACTGGGCTGGGGCCTGTCGGTGTTGGTCGAGGTCACGCTTGACCAGCAAACGCAGCAAGCGCTGGACGCTTTCGAGGCCAAGGCCGTGGCCGATGACCGGGTGCAGCAGTGCTGGCGTGTATCCCCGGGCCCCGACTTTGTGCTGGTGATCCAGGTGGCCGACATGCCCAGTTACCAGGATCTGGCCCGGCAACTGTTCACCGAAGACAGCCAGGTGCGCAATGTGCGGGCGTTTTTCGCGGTCAAACGGGCCAAGTTCGGCACTGCCTTGCCTTTGCCGCCCAGCGCCTGAAGCGCCCGCCATCACCCGTCAATGCTTGTGAAGGGAATCCATCGCCAAGGGGTCGACCAGTTGGCGCTCTTGCCGCAGGTTCAGCGGCTTGCCATCGAGCGGGTGGTGTTGCGATGAGCTGGCCACCTGGCGCGAGAACGAGCCCTTGGCGGGCTGCAACTCGCCCAGGCTGGGCAAGATGGCCATCAATTGCTCGTCGGACAACTTGGACAGCTCGGTCACGGTGGGCTGGCGGTCAAAGCTGGGCGGTGGCCGCGGCGCACTGCTGGCGAGCGCATCTTGCTCGGCGGCTTGCAGGTCGTCAGGCGTCTCTGCCCCTTTGGAGGCACCGGCCGATTCCGGGCGTGCGGGCGCCAAAGTGGGCGCGGTGGTGGCATTGGCCCCCAGGCCCAGTGGATCCTCATTGGCACCGCGCTCTGGCGGCAAGGCGGCGTATTGGTCAGACAGGGCCTTGTCCATCTGGTGCTGCACCACCACGCTCCACGCCACCCAGATGAAGGACAGCAGCAGCACCGCCCCCAGGATCATGGCCGCGTATTTGCGGTTGGCCGTCAAGGGCCACAGCGGTGCGGGGCCTGCGGTTTTGGGCGTGGCCCAATCAATGTCGACCCGGGTTTCTGAAAAACCCGTGTTGTTGCCCTCGGCCACATCGGTGTTGAAGCGCAGGTTGGTGTCCACCGGGCGGGCTTGGGCCGCCAGCATGGCGTCGTATTCAGCGCGCAACTCGGGGCTGACCAGCACTTCGTAGGCCGCATTGATGGCCACCATCTGGTCGTGCATCTCGTCATCGCGGCCCATGGTGCCGCCCTGGCGATCAGGATGGCGCTTGCCTGCGAGTGCCCGATAGGCTGCCCGGATGACCTCGGTGGGTGCATCCGAGGTGACTTTCAAGCAGTCGTAATGGTTCACGGCCGGGCAGTCCTGCAAAGGAGAGATGTAATGCCGTCATGTTAACGACAGCACTGCGCCCTTGTCTGGCGTGAAGGGGCGAGTTTGCGATTTTTTTCAGCGTTTGATCTTTTCCGGGCGCTGCCAACCGGCCAATGAGACCTGTTTGGCGCGCGCCACGGTGAGCTGGCCCGCTGGCGCGTCCTTGCCCAAGGTGCTGCCGCCGCCAATGGTGGCGCCATCGCCCACCGTGATGGGCGCCACCAGCACGCAGTTGGAGCCGACCTGCACATCGTTGCCGATCACGGTGCGGTGCTTGTTGGCACCGTCGTAGTTGGCGGTGATGCTGCCCGCACCGTAGTTGACACGTTCACCCACGGTGGCGTCGCCCAGGTAGGCCAGGTGGTTGGCCTTGGCACCGCGGCCCAGCGTTGAATTCTTGACCTCGACAAAGTTGCCGATGTGGACCTCGGGGCCCAGTTGCGCACCAGGGCGCAAGCGCGCGAAGGGGCCGATGATCGAGCCCTCGCCCACCGTGGCACCCAGGGTGTCACCATCGATGTGCGTGAAAGGCTGGATGACCACGCCCGCGCCAATGGTGGCGTTGCGGATCACGCAATTGGCACCAATCTGAACGCGGTCGCCCACGGTCACGGTGCCTTCAAACACGCAGTTGACGTCGATGTCCACATCCTGGCCGCATTGCAGCGTGCCACGCACGTCAAAGCGGGCCGGGTCGGCCAGGCGCACGCCTTGTTCCATCAGGCGCGCGGCCTGTGCGCGCTGGTGGCGGCGCTCCAGCTCGGCCAGTTGCAGCGGGCTGTTCACGCCCAGCACCTCGACCTCGTCGCGCGGCTGGGCGGCCACCACGGCCACGCCATCGGCCTGGGCCAGCGAGACGACATCGGTGAGGTAGTACTCGCCCTGCGCGTTCTGGTTGGTCAGCTTGGACAGCCAGTGCTTGAGCTGCGCCGTGGGCGCGGCCATCACGCCGGTGTAGACCTCGGTGATGGCGCGCTGGGCTTCGGTGGCGTCCTTGTGCTCGACGATGGCCAGCACCTTCTGGCCCGAGGCATCGCGCACGATGCGGCCGTAGCCGGTGGGGTCGGGCAGGTGGATGGTCAGCAAAGCCAGCTTGTCGCCGCCGCTGGCCTCCACCAAGGCGCGCGCGGTGGCGGCTTCGATCAAAGGGGTGTCGCCGTTCAGGATCAGGGTGGTGCCTTCATTCGGCAGCACGGGCACGGCCTGTTGCACGGCGTGGCCGGTGCCCAGTTGGGGCTCCTGCCGCACGAAGCTCAAGGGCAGGCTGCTGAAGGCCTGGCGCATCGTGGTCTCGACCTGTTCGGCCCCGTGCCCGGTGATCACGATCTGCTGCTGGGCCGACAAGCCCGCCGTGGTGCTGATGACGTGAGACAACATGGGGCGACCGGCGATTTTGTGCAGCACCTTGGGGTGGGCCGACTTCATGCGGGTGCCCTTGCCGGCAGCCATGATGACAATGGAAAGCGACATGGGATCCTACTGGTGACTGAGAATAATTATGGTTGATTATCCAGTGGGACGGACACGATGCGCGGGCTGATGGCCGGAAGCGGGAAATCCTTGAGCGCGGCGGCAAACATGGGCGCCATCATGCGCTCGTCCCAACCGCCGTTTTGCTGGCGCACGGCGTGGGTTTCGTACAAGACCTTGGTGGTTTTCTTGTCACGGATCAGCAGGTCGACCTGCATCTCGCTCAAAGGCGGCTCGAGCGACATGCCCAGGCCAAAGCCAAAGCGGCTGCCCCCGCCGTACCAACTGCCAAAGCCCACGCGGCCATACGGCCCATAAGGGCCCCAACGGTCGCGCCAAGGGCGCTGGTACAGGCGAGATTGCATGGCCACTTGCACCATCACATCGGCCGCCTCGGGTTTGGCGGCGGGCTTGAAGCCGGCGGCGGCCAGGGCCGGGGCCGCGGCGGCCTCCACGTTGGCCTGCAAGGGCGCGTCCACCTGTTGCGACGGCAGGCGCTCGAAGGCATAGGTGGTGGCCGAAGGCTGGCGGTCCGCCGGCCAATTGCCAAAGCTGGAGACCTCGCTGGTCACTGAATGCAAAGCCGCGCAACCGCTGAGGGCGGCGGCACCCACCACCAACAGCGCGGCGGCGGCTCTTCTCATCCAGCGGTGCGAAGTGTGGTCAGGCATCTTGGGATCGGATGTTCACGATGGAGATTTTGGACTCGCCCACTGGGCCGCAGTTCTCTTCTTCGTCAAAGGCGATGTCGCCGCCCGCCACGGGCTGGCCAGAGGCCTTGATGGTGGTGAAGGGGTAGAGGCTACGGTCCATCAGGTGCGAGGGCACGATGTTGGACAAGGCCGTGAACATGTTGTCCACCCGCCCCGGGAATTTGCGATCCCACTCGTTGATCATTTCGCGCATTTGCTGGCGTTGCAGGCCGTCCTGGCTGCCACACAGGTTGCAGGGAATGATGGGGAACTGACGGTGTTCAGCATAGGTGGCCAAGTCCTTCTCGGCACAGTAGGCCATGGGACGAATGACCACGTGGTCACCGTTGTCAGTGACCAGCTTGGGCGGCATGCCCTTGAGCTTGGAGCCGAAGAACATGTTCATGAACAGCGTTTGCAGCATATCGTCGCGGTGGTGGCCCAGCGCGATCTTGGTGCAGCCCAACTCGGAGGCCACGCGGTACAGGATGCCCCGGCGCAGGCGTGAGCACAGGCTGCACGTGGTTTTGCCTTCGGGGATGACGCGCTTGACCACGCTGTAGGTGTCTTGCTCTTCGATGCGGAAGGGCACGCCCACCTTGGTCAGGTATTCGGGCAGCACGTGCTCCGGAAAACCTGGCTGCTTCTGGTCCAGGTTGACGGCCACCAGCTCAAAAGCCACAGGCGCGCGCTTTTGCAGGTTCATCAGCACATCGAGCATGGCGTAGCTGTCCTTGCCGCCAGACATGCAGACCATGACCTTGTCGCCACCTTCGATCATGTTGAAGTCGGTGATGGCCTGGCCGACCTGGCGGTGCAAGCGCTTGGAGAGTTTTTGCGCCTCGAAAGCCTGCTTCTTGGCTTTGGCGTCTTCGGCCTTGGCTTCGTCAGTGCGGGAGATGAAATCGGGCGGGTTTGGGGAGAGTACGGCGGCGTTCATCCCCGGATTTTCGCCGATCTGGCGCGATCTGGCCAATCCGGACGAAAAGTCGATGGGGAATACCTTGTCAATGTCATTTAACGCACAGGGTTACATTGCACCCACGAGCACACACCACAGGGAAGTTTTCAATGTCCTTTCACTGCCCCACCGCCATGGCCACCTTGCTGGCCGCCGCCCTGACCGCAGGCTTCAGCACCGCCGCCCTGGCCCAGTCGGCTTACACCATGACCGTGCTGGGCAAACCCACGGGCGCCTACTCCTTCGTGCCAATCACGCTGGACGACCAAGGTGTGGTGCGTGGCGCCATGTATTACAGATCAGGGGTGAAACTCGTCCGTTTCACGTTCCTCCCGGCTTATTTGTACCAGGCCGTGTCCTGGAACGGCACCACGGCCACGGCGCCAGCCACCCTGGGCGGCAAGTACCTCTTCCCCAAGCTCGCCAACAACAGCGGCTGGCAGGTCGGCCCCTTCAACAAAACATCGGAGCTGGGCAGCTCGGTGTCGCCTGAGGTTTTCCCCAGCGCGACCACCATCTATGGCAGCTCTTTCCGAGGCGCCAATGTTTTTGCACCCGGCTCAGTGGGTTCAACCACCATGTTGCGCAAGGGCACCGTTGACACTGACCTGTCGGCGCTGCTGGCCAAGAGCCTGGGCAACTCCAACACCAGCAGCTTCAAAAGCATGTTTTCCGCGAAGGGCATGAACAATGCCGGAGCGATCGTCGGCGTCTTCAACCGCCCCGTGAGCGCAAGCGGCGAGGTCAATTTCGTGAGCACACCACTGGTGTTCAGCAACGGCACCTACACCACACTGGAGATCGGCCCCTACCAGAGCCTGTCTCCAATCGACATCAACGATGCGGGCACGGTGGTGGGGACCGTCCTTCGCAACGACCCCAGCGCGGGCTACCAAAGCTTGCCTGCGCTGTGGGTCAACCAACGCCTGACCACCGTGGGTGATGTCAGCCTGTCGCGCCACAAGCCTTTGAGCATCAACAACGCTGGGCAGGTCTTGCTGGTCGGCGACAACGGCATGTCTTTGACCGTCAGCCCTTTGGATTTTGAGCGGCAACTGCGATCCAGCAGCATGGTCTGGGCGAACAACAGCGTGACCCCCTTGGTCAGCCCCAACAATGATGGGGTTCAAGCGACTGCCATGAATGACCAAGGCACCGTGGTGGGCTGCATCTTGAGCGCCTCTGGCCCCCAAACGGTGGACGCCCGGCCATTCATCTGGAAAAACGGCGCGCTGCTGGATTTGACCCAGGAGTGGGCCAGCAAAGGCGTGAGCCTGCCCGCAGGCACCCGATGGGGCTGCCCCCTGGCCATCAACAACAGCGGCTCGGTCCTCATTTACCACTACACAAGCACTTTGCCCACGACCTTCACGTGGGCGCGCGTCAACGCCAAACCTTGACAAGGCGGGGCACCGGTCAGATCACCACTGCCCGGTTTCCATGCTGATGGCCACTTCACAGTCGTCAAAGATCTCCAGCTTGGCGATCTTGACGCGCACACCCAGCACGCCGGGCAGGTCCATCAGGCGCAGGCACAGCTTGCCGATCATGGATTCGAGCAGGTTGACGTGCGTGGCGGTGCACTCTTCGATGATGATGCTGCGCACGCGGCGATAGTCCAGCACGTGGGTGATGTCGTCGTCACGCGGCATCAAAGGCTGGCTGCCCATGTTCAGCTCGGCATCGACCAGGATGGGCTGCGTGTCGGTCAGCTCGTGGGCCAGCAGGCCCAGCTTGGCGTCAAAGCGCAAGCCGCGCAGGTTCAGGATCTGGTTGCCTCGGGTCAGCGACATGGCGCGTCCTCACATTTTTGAAAAATCGCGGTCGAACCGCTGAAGGTGTTGGCCGCCATCGACCAGCAGAGTGGTCCCGGTGATGGAGCGGTTGGACAGCGCGAAGGCCACGGTGGCCGCCACGTCTTGCGCGGTGGATGAGCGACCCAGGGGCGACAGCTTGTGCAATTGCTCAAATCTCTCGCCCTGCAGGGATTCGCTGGTCAAGGTCAGGCCGGGGGCCACGCCCACCACGCGCACACGCGGCGCCAGGCTCAGGGCCAGCAAGGTGGTGGCGGACTCGAGTGCGGCTTTCGACAAGGTGTAGCTCAGGAAATCCGGGTTGGGGTTCCACAGCTTCTGGTCCAGCATGTTGACCACGGCGGCATTGGTACCAGGCCGAGTGGCCATGTGGTCGGCCAGGGCCTGCGCCAGCACGATGGCGGGCGCGGTGTTGGCACGCAGGTGGCGCTCGAGCATGGCGTAGGTGAAGGTGGCGCTGTCGTCAAAATCAAAGGTGGAGGCACTGTTGACCACGGCATCAAGCGAGCCCAGGGCTTGCACGGCCTGCGGCACCAGCAGACGGCAGGCGGCCTCGATCGACAGGTCGGCCTGCAGCACCACGGCGCGCCGGCCCAGGGCCTGGATGTCCGATGCGGTGGCCTGGGCATCGGCCACCGAACTGCGGCAATGCACGGCCACATCCCAGCCTTGCAAGGCCAGGGTCAAGGCGATGTCACGGCCCAGGCGCTTGCCAGCCCCGGTGACCAGGGCGGCGCGCGGCGTTGACGGTGAGGGGAATGCGGTGGAATCGGGCATGGACTTTCTACAATGGCGCATGAACCGCCAAGATCCGACTGAGCACAGTGTAGTGTCCGCCCCCTTGAACGCCCACCCGGTGGCCCGATTGATCCGTGACGAGATCCGCCAGCGCGGCGGCTGGATGCGCTTTGAGCGCTTCATGGAACTGGCGCTGTACACCCCCGGCCTGGGCTATTACAGCAGCGGCCGGCGCGTGCTGGGCCACATGCCGCAAGATGGCAGCGACTTCGTGACCGCCCCCGAGTTGACGCCCCTCTTTGGCCGGACCCTGGCCACCCAGGTGACCGAAGCGCTGGAAGCCACCGGCACCGATGAGGTCTGGGAATTTGGCGCGGGCAGTGGCGCCTTGGCCATCCAGTTGCTGGGCGACCTGGGTGACCGCATCCAGCGTTACACCATCGTCGACCTGTCGGGCACCTTGCGTGACCGGCAGCACCACACCCTGGTCAAAGCGCTGCCCGAGATGGCCCACAAGGTGGTCTGGGCCGACAGCCTGCCCGAGCAATTGCAAGGCGTGGTCGTGGGCAACGAGGTGCTGGACGCCATGCCCGTGCACCTGTTGACCTGGACGGGCGAGCAATGGCTGGAGCGTGGCGTGGGCCTGGCTGGCCCAGAGGATGAGGCCGCTTTTGTGTGGGCCGATCAGCCCGCGCCCGCAGGTGCCCGTGCACCCACCGAACGCCCCGACAGCGAGTTCATGCCTGGCACCGTGGTCGAAACCCATGGCCAGGCCGAGGCCTTCATCGCCACCCTGGCGCAACGCATGACGCGGGGGGCCGCCTTCTTCATCGACTACGGCTTTCCCGAGAGCGAGTACTACCACCCGCAGCGCACCGGGGGCACGCTGATGTGCCACCAGGGCCACCGCAGCGACCCCGACCCCTTGACTGATGTGGGCGACAAGGACATCACCACGCACGTGAACTTCACCGGCATTGCCTTGTCAGGCCAGGAAAACGGCTGGGAGGTGCTGGGCTACACCACGCAAGGGCGCTTCTTGAGCAACTGCGGCCTGCTCGCCCAATTGGGCGACGGCGGTGGCACCTCGGCGGCCGACTTCAAGACCCGTGCCGCCGCGCAAATGCTGATCGCCGAGCACGAGATGGGCGAGCTGTTCAAGGTGATCGGCTTTGTCAAAGGCCCGTGGTTTGACGCCGTGGGCTTCAGCCAGGGCGACCGCACCCACACACTGTGAGTGGGCGCAGAGCCGCTTGGGCTTCGTCCGAGACGCTTCTTTTGAGTTCGCGTTTGGCCAAGGTGCGGCCGCGGTGGTTGGCCTTGATCAGGCCAATGGGCTTTTCAGCCAGGGGCAGGCCCAGCAGGTAATGCCCACCTTCGGCGCGCACGCCATGGAACTTCTTCCAGAAATCGGCATAGCTGTCGCTGGTGTTCAAGGCCAACAGGCTTTGGTAGGACAGGCTGTTTTCAACGCCCACGCCGGCCACCATGCTGATCCCCAAAGCACTGGCAAGGCCCGCCATGCCGGCCATCAGCAAATCGGCGGGCGCCACATCGCGGCAAGTGCGCGTGGCTTGTCGGATCTGCTCAAAGCGATCGGGGTAGCCCTGCACCTGACCCACGTACAGAACATGGCTGGAGGTTCTGGCATTCAACGCCAAAAGAGGCGCCTTGACCACCGAGAAGGCCATGCGGTAAAGCGGGCAGCCGTCCATCTTGAAAACCAGCGTCAGGTCACCCTCGCGGTGCGGGCAGGGGCCGCCGACCGAAATGGAGAACACGCTGCCATCGATCTCGCACTTCCACAGCGTCATGGCATCGCTGAGCACGCGCTGGAAAAAACTGGCGTGCAGCGCCTGGTTGAGGAAGTCGTAATGCCCCACCAGCATTTGCTGGCGCACCTGCCGGTCAAACTTCATCGACAGGTAGGGCAAGGTGTAGCGGTACACCGCGCGGGAATAGGTTTTCAACAGATCACGGGTGTGCACGCCGGAAATGGCCTTCACCACCTCGCGGTGCTGCCGCACTTTCAACGCCACCTCCAGCAACCTCAGGACCGTGCCGATCACGCCCACGCCCAGGGCTCCACGGGGTGAGTTGGATGTGTTGGGAAGAGTGAGGATGGTGGGCATAGCACCCATATTTACATTTGTTAACAAAAGGTGCCATTCGGAAAGACGCTTGGTTCACGTGCCACCGCAGGGCGAATATCCCGATCGAGCGTGCTTTTCGCACTGCGCCGATAATCACGCCCATGCTGCAACAACGCACCCTCAAATCCCTGACACGCGCCGTGGGCGTGGGGCTGCACAGCGGCCAGCGGGTCGAATTGACACTGCGGCCGGCCCCCGTGGACACCGGCATCGTGTTCCGAAGGGTGGACCTGGCCCACCCGGTGGACATCCCCGTCAACGCGATGGCGGTGTGCGACACGCGCATGGCTTCCACCATCTCACCCGGGGGCGATCCGGGCCTGGCCAAGGTCAACACGATCGAACACCTGATGTCGGCCTGCGCCGGACTGGGCTTGGACAACCTGATCGTGGACATCACGGCCGAAGAAGTCCCCATCCTGGATGGCTCCTCGGCCGCTTTTGTGTACCTGCTGCAAAGCGCGGGCATCGAACTGCAAAAAGCGCCCAAGCGCTTCATCAAGGTGAACAAGCCGGTGGAAGTGCGCGAAGGCGAAGGCCGCACCCTGAAATGGGCCCGCCTGGACCCGTACCACGGCTACAAGCTGGCTTTCGAGATCGACTTTGACCACCCTGCCGTTGACCAGACCGGGCAACGGGTCGAGTTCGATTTTGGCAGCGGCCAGTACAAGCGCGACATTGCGCGCGCCCGCACCTTTGGTTTCGCCAAGGACTTCGAGGTGATGCGCTCGCGCGGGCTGGGCCTGGGCGGCAGCATGGACAACGCCATCGTGATCGATGACCACCGCGTGCTCAACAGCGACGGCTTGCGCTACGACGACGAGTTCGTCAAGCACAAGATCCTGGATGCGATTGGCGACTTGTACGTGGTGGGCCGCCCGCTGTTGGCCGCCTACAGCGCCTACAAGTCAGGCCACGCCATGAACAATGTGTTGTTGCGCGCCTTGTTGGCCGACCCATCGGCCTACGAGATCGTCACCTTTGACGACGAGGCCGAAGCCCCCAAGGGCATGGCCGAACTGGCCCCTGCCTGGTGACTCACCGATGATCTTGTTCCGCTGGATGGTTTTGCTGATGGCCTTGGCCATGGTGCTGTGCCTGGCCGCCTACACGGTGACGGGCCAGGTCATCTGGCGCCAGCGGGCTGTGCTGATGCTCAAATGGATGGTGGTGCTGGGCCTGGGCTTTTTTGGCCTGTTGATCCTGCGCCGCGCCGCCGTGTTCATCTGAGCACCTGACGCCTCAGGCACGTGCGTGCCGGGCCCTGGCCAGGCCAATGCCCACCAGGCCCAAGGCGGTCAAGGCCAGGGTGGCGCCTTCAGGCACGGGGGACACCGACGCCGAGATGGTCATCTGATCCAGGTTCATGACGATGAGGCCAGTGACTGCGGGATCGCCATTGAGGGGTTGCCCATTGATGGCCAAACCGCTCCAGGCCAACGCCGGGAAGTTGCCCTGCGCCAGATCTGCGGCGCTGCTGGTGAAGGTGATATCGAAAGGATGGTCGCCCGGCGTATCCACCCTCGAGTCAGGATACTGGCCCATGCCGGACAGCGTGACATTCGCTGCGCCGGCGAGGGTGAACACGCCCTGGAAACGCACCGAGACGCTGTTGAGCACATACCCAGGCGCGGCCACTGCGGTCAGGTTGGAGACAGTGTGCATGCCATAGACGCTTTCAGTACGCCCGCTGTAGCCCGTGCTGGAGTAATAGGCCGGATCAAAGGTGATGGCTTGCCCATCGGCCGTTTGAACCACATCGGCCAGCGGCAGGTTCAAACTGCCATGGCCATACTCCCCGTCAAACACCGCCGCGTTGGGCGAAGAACTGACGCCTTGCGCATTGAACACGACGTTGCCCAGGCTCAGACTGCAGTCGGCATACCCGGAGACGGTGGGGCTGCAAACCGTTTGGCTGTTGGCGGCACTGGCACTGCCAGCCGCGACCAATAAAACAGCGTGGATCGCCCAAGCGGTGGCGTGGCGAATGGTGTGCTTGCTCATGTTGTTCACGTGCGCTCCCTGATTTGTATGAATGAGGGTCTACCTTAACGCGCCGATTTTGAAGGCACTGAGCGGGCAAACCCTGAATCGCGGGGGTGCCCGCCGAGCCCGCCTCGGGCTTGCGCAGCGATAATCAAAGCCCATGTCGCAGAGCATCGGACATGTTCAGGGAGAAAACACATGCAATTTTTGAAAACCGCCATGGTGGTGGCATCGGTGGTGAGCTTGTGCAGCCTGGCTGCTTGCGGTGGTGGCAATGACCCCGATTCGTCAACACCCAATCGTTTCGGTCAAGGTGTGGCCGCGCCCGCCAACACGGTGGAGGTCGTCACCAGCACCAGCGCGGCACCAGCCACAGGCAGTTATCCCCTCGATACCGGCTACACCAATGCCTCGGGCCTGGTGAACATCACTGGACATGTGATCGAGTGGGTCTCTCCCGAGAGCACCCCCTTCGACAGCGTCATCTTCTTTTCCCAGAACGATCCACGCAAATTTGCCGTCGGCTTGTTCAACTCGTTCCCCGAGAGAGCCTATCGGTGTGTCAGTGCCGTGTGGAGCAGCGACGAGTTGCTGGAGCTCGCTGAAGTGTTCGGCATCGCCAACATTGCCAGCGTTCAGAAATGCCCCAGCAACATCACCATCGACGCGGCCGGGCACCACGTCAGCTTCAGCAATTGGACATTGTTGAGCGACGACCTGGCCGAATCGATGAAGGTCAGCCTCAATGTCAGCTGGTCGCTCCAGAACGGCACCTTGAACCCGCCGGGTGGCAGCGGCAGTGGCTCCACAAGCTCGGGCTCCGTGATCAGCACGGGCGGCTCAATCAGCCTCCCGCCAGGCTCGCTTGGCATCTCGATTCGCGAGCAGACCGACCTGTCGTCACTCGAACGCAACCTGGAACTCAGCAACTCACGCTGATGCTCCACGCCACCGCGGCGGCCCTCACACCGCCGTCTGGTGGATCACATCCCGCACGCGCGGGTAGATTTCGTTCTGCCAGCGCCGGCCGCTGAACACGCCGTAGTGGCCCACGCCAGTCTGCACGTGCTGCGTGCGCCAATAGGGGCGCACCGAGGTGCACAGGTCTTGCGCGGCCACGGTCTGGCCCACGGCGCAGATGTCGTCACGTTCGCCTTCCACGGTGAACAGGGCCGTGCGGCGGATGGCTTGGGGCTCGACCTTGACGCCGCGGTACATCAGCTCGCCACGCGGCAAGTCGTAGTCCTGGAAGACGACGCGCACGGTCTCGAGGTAGAACTCGGCGGGCAAGTCACTGACCGCGAAATACTCTTCGTAGAAGGCCTTGGTGTGGGCGGCCTTTTCGTGCTCACCCAGAGCGATGAACTGGTACATGTCCTGGAAGGCCTTGATGTGGCGCTCCATGTTCATGCTCAGGAAAGCCGACAGCTGCACGAAGCCCGGGTACACCTTGCGGAAGGCGCCCTTCTGCCCCAGCGGCACGGTGTGGATCATCTTGGATTCGAACCAGCTCATGGGCTTGCTGATGGCCAGCTCATTCACCGCCGTCGGGTTGACGCGGCAATCGATGGGGCCGGCCATCAGCGTCAGGCTGCGCGGCTGGGCGGGGTGGGCGTCTTGCGCCATCAGTGATGCGGCGGCCAGCGAGGCCACGCAGGGCTGGCAGATGGCCATCAAGTGCGATCCGGGGCCCATGCGGTCCAGGAACTTGATCAGATGCTCGGTGTATTCGTCCAGGCCGAAACGGCCATGGCGGATCGGCACGTCGCGGGCGTTGTGCCAATCGGTGATGTAGACGTCGTGGTCTTGCAGCAAGGTCTTGACCGTGTCGCGCAGCAAGGTGGCGAAATGGCCTGACATGGGGGCCACCAGCAGCACACGGGGTTGATCCAGGTCCCGGTCTTTCTTGAAATGCAGCAGTGTGGCAAAAGGCGTGACCATGGCGGCCTCTTCGGTGATGCCGCACTCCAGGCCTTGGGACACCACGGTGGGCAGATCAAAAGAAGGCCGGGCATGGGTCAGGCGCAAGCGCGCCACCACTTCGCTGGCCGCGGCCAGGCTGCGGGTCAGCAAGCCCCCGGCGGCCAGCTCCGACACCGAGCTTTGGCTGGCACCCTCGGGCAGCACATGGTGCATCCAGTCGGACATGCCCTGGGCCATCACGCGCCATGGCTCAAGCACGTTGTGCTGAGTCTGATAAGTGGTGTACAGCATGAGCGGATCCTGGGTTGGCAACGTTGCCCAGTGACCTGCAAGTTGCGCGCCACATGCAACATGGCACGTCCCTTGCAGGTTGTGTGCCCCATCGGCTTCGCCACTCGTTTCAACCCACACACCATGGCCACCACCGCCTCTGCCCCCGCGCGCACCCGCGCTGCCCCCAAGGTCGCCACCAAGTCGGCGGCCAAGGTGCCAACCACCACCACGACGCTGACCATCACGAGCAAGAACTACTCGTCATGGTCATTGCGGGGTTGGTTGGTCACGCGCTTTTCGGGCCTGGATTTCGTGGAGAACGTGCTGCCGCCGGATGATCCGTCCACGCGGGCCGAGATTCTTCTGCTGTCATCCTCCATCCTGGTGCCTTGCCTCACGCACGACGGCATCAAGGTGTGGGACACGCTGGCCATCGCCGAATACCTCAACGAGGTGTGCCCCAAGGCCGGCCTGCTGCCAGCCGATGCCAAGGCGCGGGCGCACTGCCGCGCCATCTGCGGCGAGATGCATTCGGGCTTCAGCGCGCTGCGCTCATCCTTGCCCATGAACCTGCGCGGGCACTTTCCCAAGTTCAAGATCTGGTCGCGCGCGCAAGCCGACATCGACCACATTTGCAACATCTGGCGCGATTGCCTGGACACCTACGGCGGCCCCTACCTGTTCGGCAAGAAGCGCACCGTGGCCGACGCGATGTACGCGCCCGTCTGTACACGCTTCGCCACGTACGACGTGAAGCTCGACGCTGCCTGCGCCGACTACTGCAATCTGATGCTGCAGGAGCCGGAGATGAAGGAGTGGTTCAGCGCCGCCAAGGCCGAGAAGATCGACAACATCGACGAACTCGACGTGGAGTTCTGAGTCGCATTCACTTCCAGGGCGTGGGGGCCGGTATGTCGCACACCGGCTCCACGTCGATGGATTTGAAATCCGCCGGGCTGACGATTTCCAGGTATTCCATGTCGGGTGAGTAATCGAACAGGTAGTGGCGAACGCCCGGGCGCTGGTGCACGCAATCACCGGCCTTGACCAGCGTTTCCTGGTCCTCATACATGAAGCGGGCCCAGCCCTTGGTCATGATCACGATCTGGAACTCGGCCTCGTGGCGGTGCCATCCGGTGCCCGTTTCGGGCGCGTGGTTGGCCTTCACCAGGTGCGCGATCACCTTGCCGTTGGTGGCATCGGCGATCCCCAAGTCCTTGTAAAGGAAGAAATCCCTCAATCCGTCAGACCGCCAATCCGTGTCTTCAGGGTGGACGTGGGAAAATTTGGTCGACGTGGTGTCAAGCATGGTGCATCCTTTCTGAGCCGTGACAGCGACTCCACAGACAACGCATAAAGCATTCCCGGCACAATCCCCTCTTTGGACACCCGTCCGCCCGACCTTTCGCCCCCACCATGACCACGCCTTCCACCCAACCCACCAACAAGCCCAATTCGGCCCCTCCCTTGAGCGATGCCGACATCAACGAGCTGGACGACCTGCTCGCCGCCGTGCCCGCGCCGCTCGAGGCGGTCGATGCCGTGATGCTGGACGGCTACCTGTGCGGCATCTTGGTGCAACCGGTGCTGTTGACGCCCGAACAATGGCTGCCGCCCATCTTTGGTGAGAGCGGCCAGGTACCGGCCCCCGCCGAAGGCTGGACCGCAGCACAAAACACGCGCCTGCTGGCGCTGATCGAGCGCCGCCGCGAAGAGATCCTGCGCGGCATCCTGGAAAACAGCTGGTTCGACCCCATCGTGCCGCAACTGGAAGACGACGATGGCAATTTGCTGACCGGCAAGGACGCCATGGAAGGCCTGGGCTACTGGGTGGCCGGCTTCGAATGGGCGCTGGCCAACTTCCCGCAGCTGGAAGACTTGGGCAAGCCCGGTGTGCCCGACCTGCTCGATTCACTGTGGCGCCACTTGCCCGAGCAGGACGAAACCCAGGCCGAGATGACCAAGGCCCTGGACCAGGAACACCCCTTGCGCAACCTGGACGAAGGCATCCAGCAACTGGTGTTCGACGTGGTGGACCTGGCCGAAGTGGGCGTGGCCGAGCGCATCAAGGTGACCACCGTGAAGCATGAGACCCCCAAGCTGGGTCGCAACGACCCCTGCCATTGCGGCAGTGGCAAGAAGTTCAAGCAGTGCCACGGCGCGACCTGAGCTGACTGACCCGCCACGCGCACAGCTCTTGCTTGTCCGAATGACCGGAACATTCAGGAGCGTGTCGTGGCTGATTTCAAGGTTTTCCTGCGCTCAGGACACTGGCCCACCCTGCTGGCCGCCTTCCTGTACTTCGACTTCACGTTCGCGATCTGGGTCTTGAATGGGGCGATGGCCCCCTTCATCAGCGAGACTTTCGACCTGGACGCCGCCCAGAAGGGCTTCATGGTGTCCGTGCCCATCATTGCCGGGGCGCTCATGCGCTTTCCGCTGGGCGTGCTCTCGCAGTACATCGGCCGCAAGAACGCGGCGATGGTCGAGATGAGCCTGATCGTTGTGGCCCTTTTGTATGGCTACCTCTTCGTCAACACGCACGGTGAGGTCCTGGCCATGGGCGTGCTGCTGGGCATCGCCGGGGGCAGTTTTGGGGTGGCGCTGTCATTGGGATCGGGCTGGTTCCCCCCCAAATACAAGGGTCTGGCCATGGGCATTGCCGGCGCGGGCAACTCGGGCACGGTACTGGCCGTGCTGTTCGCACCACCGCTGGCCGTTGCGTATGGCTGGACCACGGTCTATGGCCTGGCCGCTGGCACCATGCTGATGCCCATGATCGTGATGTGGTTCTGCGCCAAGGAGCCGCCCGATGTCGAAGAACACCAGACCTTGCGCGAGCACACTGCCTGCCTGTTCGAGAAAGACGGCTGGTCCTTCAGCCTGATCTACGTCATCACCTTTGGCGGCTTCATCGGCCTGGCCAGCTTCCTGCCCACCTACTTCTACGACCAGTTCAAGGTCACCAAGGTTGAAGCGGGACAACTCACCATGCTGGCCACCTTGATGGGCTCGGCGGTGCGGGTGGTGGGCGGCTATGTGTCCGACCGCATTGGCGGCATCAACACCCTGAGCGGCGTGCTGGTGCTGGTGTGCATCACGTTGGTGTTGTGCGGCATGGCGGGCTCATCCGTCACCGCGACCACCTTGCTCTTCATGCTGTGCTTCGCGGCCCTGGGAGCGGGCAACGGGGCCTTGTTCCAGCTGGTGCCTTTGCGCTGGCCTTTGACCACCGCGGTGGCCGGCTCGATGATCGGCGAGATCGGCGCCCTGGGGGGTGGCTTCATCCCCAATGCCATGGGGCAGTCCAAACAGCTCACCGGCAATTATCTGTGGGGCTTCATCGCCTTCGCCGTGCTGGCCGCCTTGATGCTGCTGATGCTGCGCACGGTGCAGGTCCGGTGGACGCGCACCTGGGCCGAGAAGGGCGGCCGGGCGCGGCCCACGGCGGCCCTTGGCAACAGGGGGAAAAGCAGCCTCGTATAGACTGCGGCGCGATGCGCCTACAGTTGATGTCCGACCTCCACCTGGAGCGATACCCCGATTTCCAGCCCAAGGCCGCGCCCGGTGCGGACGTGCTCGTGCTGGCCGGCGACATCGGCTCCTACCAGAGCGGCTCGCGTTTGGCAGACGACGATTTCGGCTTGGCCCGCTTTTCAACGCTGGCGCCCAACGCCCCCTGGAAGCACGTGCTCTTCGTGCCTGGCAACCACGAGTTTGATGGCCTGGAGTTCGACGAGACTTATGCGCGCCTGCAGGCCACCTGCCAACGCCACGGCATCACCTGGCTGGATCGCGAGGTGGTCAAGCTGGGCTCGGTGCGCTTCGTGGGCACCACGCTGTGGAGCGACTTCGACGCGCTGGTGGACCCGCAAGCCCCGCTGACCAAGCAGCTGCAGGTGCGCGACAAGGCCTTCAGGGCCGCGAATTTCTACCTGCGCAAGAACACCACGCTCAAGCAAGGCGAGCCTGTGCTGGCCGAAGCCATCCGCGAGATGTCACTGCAATGCCAGGCCTGGTTGCGCCAGGCGCTGTCGGTGCCTTTCGAGGGCAGCACCGTGGTGGTCACGCATTTCGCGCCCACCTTGCAAAGCGCCGATCCCCGCTATGGCCTGATGCCCGGAACGGCCGGCTTTTGCAATTCGCACGACGACCTGCTGCCACTGGCCCAGGTGTGGGCCCACGGCCACCTGCATTGCGCCCACGACTACCAGCACCGGGGATGCCGTGTGGTGGCCAACCCCCGGGGCTATGCCAGCAAGGGCGAGCAGGCTGCCTTCCGCGACGACTTGGTCATCCAGCTGGCCTGAAACTATCATGCTGGTGATGAGCACCGACACCCACTCTTTCCCGCGCGCCCGGCTCCTGCCCTGGCTGCTGACCGCCACCCTGCTCGCCAGCTGTGCCACCGTCACCAACCCCGTGACGGGCCTGTCCGAGCGCACGGTGATGGACGAGAAAAGCGAGATCGCCGAAGGCGAAAAAGGCCACCAGCAGGTCTTGAAGGAATACGGCGTTTACGACAACCCCAAGGTCCAGGCCTACGTCAACGCTTTGGGCCAGCGCCTGGCCCAACAGTCGCACCGCAACACCATCACCTGGCACTTCACCGTGCTGGACAGCCCCGAGATCAACGCCTTCGCCCTGCCCGGCGGCTACGTGTACGTCACGCGCGGCATCATGGCCTACATGGACAGCGAGGCCCACCTGGCCGGCGTGATCGGCCATGAGATCGGCCACGTCACCGCCCGCCATGGCGCGCAGCGCGCCACCCGGCAGCAAACCGCCGGCTTTGGCGTGCTGGCCGCCAGCCTGCTGGGCGCCGTGCTCGAAAGCCAGGGCATGGGCGGGGCCGGACAACTGGCCAGCCAGTTGTCACAGAACGTGGCCGCGGGCTACATCGCCTCGTACAGCCGCGACCAGGAAACCCAGGCCGACCAGCTGGGCGCCGAGTACCTGGCGCGCAACCACTACAACCCGCAGAACATGGTCGATGTGATCAAGGTGCTGAAGGACCAGGAGCGCTTTGCCGACGACACAGCCCGGGCCGAGGGCCGCACCCCGGGCGCCCACGGCAACTGGCTGTCATCGCACCCCAGCAATGACAAGCGCCTGCAGGACATCACCCAGATCGCGGCCAACTACCCCAGCAGCAACTACAGCGACGATGGCCGCAGCCGTTACCTGGACACCATCAAGGGCATGACCTTTGGCGAAAGCCGCGAGCAGGGGCTGACACGAGGCCGAAATTTCTACCACGAGCCCCTGGGCATCGCAGTGACCGCCCCTGAAGGCTGGAAGATCCAGAACACCTCGCAATCCATCGCCTTGCTCAATGCCGCCGCCGATGCCGGGCTGGTCATCAAATCCATCCCGGCCGAGGCGGGCAGCACGCATGAAGACATCATCCGCAACGTGCTCAAGCCCGAGCAAGGCCGCACGGAGCCCCGAACCTTGAGTGGTGGTCTGCCGGCCACCCACTTTGTCGGGGCGCGGCGCAACCAGCAAGGGCAGGCGCAAAGGCTGGAGGCCACGGTGGTGACCGGTCCGGCCAACCACCACTACCTGCTGGGCTATGCCGCCAAAGATGCGGCTGCCCTGCAGCGCGCGGCCGCACCATTGCGCGAAGCCGAAAACTCCTTCCGGGCCCTGACCGCCGCCGACCGCGCCGCAGCGCGCCCCTGGGCGATCAAGCTGGTGGCCTACCCCAAGGGCGGCTTCCAGCAACTGGCCAAACAATCACCCGGCCTGGCCATGGCCGAGCAGCAACTGCGCCTGATCAACGGCGTGTATGCCGAGGGTGAGCCCAAGGCGGGGCAAACGGTCAAGGTCATCGACTGATCAAGCTTTGCAAAGCTGCTGGCTGGCAGCCCCTTGAGGGACCACATTGGGCAACTCGACTTTTTTCTTCCACAAGGCCGACACCAGCACGCCACCCACCACCAGGGCGGCCCCCAGCCATTGCGCGCCCCCGACATGCTGGCCGCGCAGCACACCGATCAGCGTAGCGAACAAGGGCACGAAGTTCATGAAGATGGCGGCCTGTGTCGGGCCGACCACCTTGATGCCGTCGTTCCACCACAGGTAAGCCAGCACCGAACCGAAGATGCCCATGAAGCCGATGGCCGCCAACATGGGCCACGACGGCCATTGCACCAGGTCGGTCGTGGCCACGGAAGCAAAGGCCACCATCAGCACCGCGCCGCCCGTGACCGTGCTGGCCGCGACCTGCACCGACGACAAGCCCTTGACGAAACGCTGCGGCAAGACCGTGTAGATGGCCCAGCACAGCGCGCCCAGCAAGACCAGCGCATCGCCCGAGGCCACGTGCAGTGAGGCCAGCATGGCCCACGAGCCATGGCTGACGACCACCACCACCCCGATCAAGCCCAGCACCAGCCCCACCACCTGCGCGGCGCTGGGCAAGCGCCGGTTGATGAAGGCGGCCAGCACCGCCGTGAGGGCCGGGTTCACGCCCACGATCAAGGCGCCGTTCACGGCCGAGGTGGCCTGCAGCCCATAAAACAAGCCCATGTTGAAGCCGAACACGCCGACCACCGCCATCACGGTGAGCACCAGGGCGTTGCGCCGCAGGCCATCGAAGGACCAGCCCTCGCGCCAGGCCACCAGCGGCAGGAAGATCAGCGCGGCCAGGCCAAAGCGCCAGGCGGCGGCCGACAGGGGCGACATGTGGGCCACCGCGTATTGGCCAACGTGGAACATGCCCGCCCACATCAGGGCGGTCAGGACAAGGCGCAGGTAAACGAAGTTCATGGTGGACGACTATCATCCCTGGCCAGCCTTCATGCAAGCCAGTCCATGCAAAAGCGTTTTCCACAAATGCAAAGCCTTAGCACCCCCGACGCCGACAGCGCGTCCGGCTTTGACTGGAACGACCTGAAGTACTTCCTGGCCGTGGCCCGGCATGGCGGTCTCTCTCGTGCGGCGCTGCAGTTGGGCACCAGTGCCTCCACGGTGTCGCGCCACATCGGCGCCCTCGAGAAGCGCCTGAACATGCGCCTGTTCGTGCGCCTGTCCACCGGCTATCTGCTGACCGACGCGGGCAGCGAACTGTTCGACCGCGTGGCCGAAGTCGAGCGCAGCACCCAGGCGGTCGAGCGCCGCAGCAGCGTGGCCGGCGAGGCCGACAAAGTCACGGGCCTGGTGCGCCTGGCCGCTTCCGACAGCATGGGCGTGCACCTGCTCACCGCCAAGCTGCCTCAACTGCAAACGCGCCACCCCGGCCTGCGGGTTGAGCTGGTGCTGGGCCACACACAGGCTGACCTGACCCGCCGCGAGGCCGACCTGGCCCTGCGCATGATGGACCCCGCGATGCCCGGCGGCCAAGGCGACCACGTCATGCACCGGGTGGCCAGCGTGCCCTTCAGCCTTTACGCCGCGCCCAGCCTGCTTCAAGGCCTGGACACCGCCACGCTGGACTGGACGCAACTGCCCCACGTCAGCTGGGACAGCACCTGGCGCCACCTGCCCATCGCCCAATGGATGGCGCGCGCTTATGCCGACCAGCGCCCACCCGTCTTCACCAGCAACAGCGCCATGGCGCAGATGGTGGCCGTGGTGCAGGGCATGGGCGTGGGCGCGTTGCCCGACTACCTGGCGCGCAGCCATGCCGCGCTGGTCAAATTGCCGGTGGACACCAGTGCGCTGGCGCGCGATCTCTGGTTGATCTACCACCGCGACCTGCGCAGCAGCCGCCGCGTTCAGGCCATGCGGCAATTCATCGAAGAAGTGCTGCCCGCGGCGCTGGCACCGGCTTGAGCCGGGCCCGGTCCACGAAGGGCCGCGACTGCAGGATCACGACCTGGCCCTGGCCATTGATGGCCCATTCAATGTCTTGATCGGCTCCGCCCAGCGTGCGCTTGACCAGCTCGCCCGCCTGGGCCAGCCGCGCCACCAGTTCGTCGCTCAGCACTGCGCGGGCCTGGGGCTCGATGGGCACCTCCTTGACGCCGCCTTGCGCATCCAGCCGCAAAGCCGTGTCCTCGGCCGACCGCGTGAGCACCTGCACGGCCTTGTCGCGCCGGTTGTAGAGCACCTGCTCGGCCACCAGCTTGCCTTCCACCACCCGGCCACCCAGGCCACGCTTGGCCGTGATCATCGTGGTGTCGCGGTGGGTGGCGTCGAAAGGGTCGCGGGTGAGCATCACACCAGCGCTGTGGGCATCGACCGCGCGCTGCACCAGCACGGCCATCACGACGCGGTCGTGTGGGATGCGGGCATGGCGCCGGGCCTCGTAGGCCTCGGGGCTGAACACCGAGGCCCACACCGACTGCACGGCCCGCGTCAGGCCATCGGCATCCTTCACATTGGGCACGGTGGCGTAAAGGCCAGCGCCACTGAAGCGAGGCAGGTCTTCAGAGTTGGACGAGCTGCGCACGAACACGCCCGCTTGGCCCAGGGCGCCTTGCCAATGGGCCTGCCACTGCGCTTTCCAGGCCGCGGCGTGCGGCGTGTCGAAAGGCAGTTGCGCCAGGTCATGGCGCAGTGCCTCCAGCACGGGCCGGCGCACTGACACGTCGGTGTCGAAGCCCGGCGTCTGCTCGGCCTGTGCAATGCGCTGGGCAACGGCGTGGGACCGGATGAACTCCGCGTAGTGCGCAAAGGGGATGCAAAAGCCATCGGGCACGGGCGCGATGCCCTTGGGCTGGCGGGCATCGAAGGCCGCGGCCAATTCACCCAGCCTGGCCGCCTTCGCGCCGCAATGCACCTTGTCCCTCACCCGCAGTTGCCGCAGCGGCGTCAAGCCCAGCCGTGTCAGCGTGGGCACGGGCACGAACGGCGCCTCCACCCTTGGTGCCTGCGTCGGCCTGTCGACCACGCGCACCGCGTAGTCCGATCGCGTGACGCGCAACTCCACCCATTGGCCGTTCAGCGTGGCCAGTTGTCCAAAGGCATCGCGCACAAAAGCATTGGGAATGCCCCAGCCCTTGGCCAGCAGGTTGACGTGGGACAGCACGGTCGAGGCGCGCACGGTGAGCACACCCGCCACGGGCGGCAAACTCAGGGGCACCTCGCGCAGCACCACGATGTCGTCGGGCTCGATGTCGGGTGTGGCGTCCACCGAGTCGATCAGGCGCAAGCGGCCACGCGCCACGCCCACGTTCAAGGGCAAGAAGGGCTGATCCTGGAGGATCTGCTCTTGGGTCACGGCCTTGATGCCGGCTTCCTGCGCCGCGGCCAGGTGCTGGTTGGCATTGGTCTTGAACACCAGGGGCGCGAAGAAGGTGGCCTGCAAACGCGACTGCGCGGTGCTCAGCAAGCCGGCCGTCAGTTGGTCGCCCTCCCAGAACTCGAAGGTCCAGCGGTCCAGGCGGGGCTGCCAGCTCAAGGTGCCGAACAGGAAACGCCGATCGGGCTGGCGGTAATTGGCGGCCAGCGCCGCCCGCGAGGTGTCGTTGGTCAGCCGCAGCCCATTGATGAACTGCTCATGCAAGTCATACCGGCGCGTGTTGACGTAGTAAACCTGGTCATGGTGGTGCCGGTCGATGACGAAGATCAGGTGTGGCAGCTCGAAGGCCGAGCCCGCGTCATGGACCCGCGCCATGCGGTCGAACGCGGCCCGGCTGTCGATGCGGGCCAGGAAGGGCGTCGGGTCCGCCGGCTTTTGCCCTTGGCTGGAGGCCAGTGGTGACTGTTGGCGGGCCCGGTAAAACGAGGGCTTTTGCGCCGTCTGGGCCTGGGCCATGCCCATCAGCAAGGCCGCGCCCACCCAGCCCAGCGCCAGGGCATGTCGCAGTTGACTCATCTTGCCTTTCAAATCAATCAGCCATGTGGCGGCAAGGCGGTGATGATGCTGCGGCGCAGCCGGTCAAACACCAGCCGCAGCGGCTGGCCCTGGTAGACCAGTTGCCAGTGGTCCACGCGCCGGTTCTGGTGCGCGATCAGCGTGCCCTGCCCATGGGCGATCGCCTTGGCCATCTGGAAGATGTCGTCGCTGCTGACATGCAGGCCATAGCGCTCGGCCAGGCGGCGCTTGGTGTGCGAACGTTCGGCATGCGTCATGCCGCAGGCACCAACGCTGCCGAATAAGTCTGCGTGAACTCGGCGGGCATGCGCCTGACGCGCCCCTGCGCGATGTCCACGCACACGTAATGCGTGCGCGCCCGGAACACGGTTTGGCCATCACCCACGCGAACGAACTGGAACTGTCGGTAAAGCGACAGTTTGTCGATCTGCGTGATCCAGGTGCCCAGCAAGAGCTCATCGCCCAGGCGCGTGGCGGCCAGGTAGTTCAACTCGTGCTGGCGCACCACCAAGCCATGTCCGCAGGCCTGGTAATGCGATGGCGTGAGCCCCAGTTTTTCGGAATGATCCCAGGCCACGTTCTCCAACCACTGCAGGTAGTTGACGTTGTTGGTGTGCTGCATCAGGTCGATGTGCTGCTCCTGCACGCGCACCCGAAGAATGTGCGGGCCGGCGTGGTCCCAGGCATCTGTCGTGTTCATGCCCCTATTTTGCAGGCCGGGCGTTACTTTTGGTCTCAAGTGAGCGATGCTGCAGCCGAAATGCAATGGATCGGGCTTTGTCGACAGGCCCGCCTGGGACACCATCAATGAACATCAGAGACATTCGAATCGGACAAAGACTCACGCTGGGCTTCGGCCTGGTGATTGCGTTGCTGATCATGTTGGCCGCACTGGCGTTGGTGCGGATTTCTGGCCTGAGCCATGAAATTGGCGACCTGGTGGGCGAGAACTACCCGCGCACCGTGACCGCCAACAAGATGAAAAGCGATCTGAATGAAATCTCGCGCAGCATGCTGAGTACGCTGGTGATGAGCGACGACGGCCAGATCAAGGCTGAACTGGCCAACATCGACAAGGTGATGAGACGCACCGACGAGAACATCGCGCGCCTGCAAAAAAGCATCAAGGACGAAGAGGGCGTCAAGCTGCTGGCCACCATCGTCACGTTGCGCGAGAAGTCCATCAAGGCCCAGACCGCTTTCGTCGGCATGGTGAACGAGAACCTGAAAGACGACGCGATGGTGAAGTACCTGTTCTCGGTGCGCCCGGTGCAGACCAAGTACTTCGCCGCGCTCGACAAGCTGATCGAACAGCAGAACCAGGAAATGGAAGCGGCGGGAGCCAGCTCCACGCAACTGGCCAAGCAGACGGGCCTGTTCATCCTGGTGCTGGCCTCGGCTGCCAGCGTGATCAGCATCCTGGTGGGCTGGCTGGCCACCCGCAGCATCACCGTGCCCCTGAACCGCGCCGTGGCCATTGCCAAGCGCGTGGCGCAAGGCGATCTGACCAGTACCATCATCACCAAGAGCCAGGACGAGACCGGCCAGTTGATGCAGGCGCTTCAGCACATGAACACCAGCTTGCAGCGCATCGTCGGCGATGTGCGCCAGGGCACGGAAGCGATTGCTTCGGCCTCCACGCAGATCGCCAGTGGCAACCTGGACCTGTCCAACCGCACCGAGCAACAGGCCGCTTCCCTGCAGCAAACTTCGGGCTCGATGGCCGAACTCACGCAGATCGTCAAACAGAACGCCGACAACGCTCGCCAAGCCAACCAGCTGGCGGCCTCGGCCTCCGATGTGGCGGTTGAAGGCGGTGCGGTGGTGTCCAAAGTGGTGGCCACCATGGGTTCGATCGACGCCTCCTCGCGCAAGATCGTGGACATCATCGGTGTGATCGACGGCATCGCCTTCCAGACCAACATCCTGGCGCTGAACGCCGCGGTGGAAGCCGCCCGTGCTGGCGAACAAGGGCGCGGCTTTGCCGTGGTGGCGGGCGAAGTGCGCAGCCTGGCGCAGCGCTCGGCCACGGCCGCCAAAGAGATCAAGAGCCTGATCGGCGAGTCCGTCGAGCAGGTGGCCCTGGGCAGCAAACTGGTGAGCCAGGCGGGCACCACCATGGATGGCGTGGTCGCCAGCGTCAAGCGCGTGACCGACATCATGGGCGAGATCACCGCCGCCAGCCAATCGCAAAGCCATGGCATTGAATCGGTCAATCAATCCATCCACCAGATGGACGGTGTGACCCAGCAGAATGCGGCCTTGGTCGAACAAGCTGCGGCCGCCGCGGAATCCATGCAAAACCAGGC
Organism: Aquabacterium sp. CECT 9606; assembly: GCF_918741295.1. Taxonomy (GTDB): domain Bacteria; phylum Pseudomonadota; class Gammaproteobacteria; order Burkholderiales; family Burkholderiaceae_C; genus Aquabacterium. The sequence goes on along the minus strand of NZ_CAKKNB010000001.1, from coordinate 407,707 downwards.
CAGCCATCTGGCCAAGGTGGTCAGTGTTTTCAAGCTTGAAGACGTGGCCGCTTAACCTCAACGGAGACGACACCCATGAAACGATTCACTTCATCCCTCATCGCAGCCGCCATCCTGGGCCTGGCTGCCATGGCACCTGTTCATGCCGAGGAAATTGCCGGTGTGAAACTGGAAGACACCGCCAAGGTGGGCGGCAAGGACCTGGTCCTCAGCAACGCTGGCGTGCGCATCAAGGTGCTGTTCAAGGTCTACGTTCTGGGCATTTACCTGAATGAAAAGAAGAGCACCGTGGCCGAGATCCTGGACGCGCCTGGCCCGCGTCGCTTCAAGCTGGTGATGATGCGCGACGTGAGCGGTGAGGAGTTCGGCTCCAGCTTCATGGGCTCGATCAACAAGAACCTGGAAAAGGACGAGAAGACCAAGTTCGTCAACCAACTGCTGAAGTTTGGCGAGATGTTCGAGACCGTCGGCAACCTGAAAAAGGGCGACGTGATCACGGGTGACTGGGTGCCCGGCACTGGCACGGTCCTGCACCTGAACGGCAAGGCCCTGGTCGAGCCCCTGGCCGACAGCCAGTTCTACAACGCGCTGCTGAAAATCTGGCTGGGCGACAAGCCGGTGGACAGCTCGCTGAAGCCTGAACTGCTGACGGGCAAGCACAGCTGAGCAGCACGCCAGCGGCTTCCCAAAGAAATCGGGCGCCTTGAAGGCGCCCGTTTTTCATGCGTGACCAAGGGAATCAACCGCCCTTTTTTGCACGCTTGCCGGGGTTCTTCTTGCTGCGGGTGGCAGTGCCACGTTCCAGGCTGCGCTTTTGGCCCTTGCCCGTGGTGGGGGTCACGCCAGGGATGGCGGCGGGACGGGGGGTGGCCTTGCGGTCGGCTTCGGTGACGATTTTGTTGCCCATGGATGGCTCCGGTGATGACTGATTAACCCTCTATTAGGCCACAAAGCTCGGCACCCATAATCACACCATGTGGAACATGCGCACGTTTTGGGTCACCCTGTTGGCCACTTTCCTGACTTTGCCCTGCTGGGCGGCCCTTTCGTCTCAAAACGATTGGAAGCTGCACAAAGACACCGAAGGCATCCAGCTTTACACCCTGGAGGTGCCCGGCCAGATGCTCAAAAGCTTTCGGGGCGTGATGCAAATCAAGGCCCCCTTGCGGCAGGTGGCCGCCATGCTGGCCGACGTGCCGGCCATGCCCCAATGGTTCTTCCTGATGGAAGAGGCGCGCTTCATCAAGGGCGAGCACGTGGAAGACTCCTACGTGTACCTGGCCATGAAAGGCATCTGGCCCGTCCACCCGCGCGATGCCGTGGCCCATATCCTGGTCAGGCAAGACCCGATCACCCTGAGCATCCACGTGAACGTGGTCAACGAGGAAGGCATCATGCCCAGGAGGGATGGCTATGTGCGTGTCCCCACCTTCCAGGCCTCGTGGCGCCTGACCCCCGTGACCCCCACCCACACCGAGGTCGAGATCATGGGCAGTGCCGATCCGGGCGGCATGATACCCATCGCCCTGGCCAATTTTTTGGTCACCACCTTGCCCGAGCGAACGCTCAAGAAAATGCGCGAGCACATCGCCAAACCTGAGTATCAAGACCTCAACACCATTTACAACAAGAACCCCAAGCTGCGAGAATTGGCGGACAAAATGCAGTTCCCCCAATAGCTTGTCAAAGCTGCTGGCCGCATGTCCGTTTATATTGGCCAACAGCCCTCAGGAAGACCAGTGAAATTTTTGACGGCGTTGATGTCCGTGATCGCCACGCCTCTGTCCGCCTTCAATCGGGAGTCGTTATTCCTCGACCACGTGAGGCGGGCCTCGGATACTGCACGTCAAATAACTCGGATGCCGTTCATCTCCATAGATTTGATGGTGTCCGATACTGTTGGCAACCATCCTTTCTACCGGCATGTAACTCGTCGGTTTCACCAAGATGCCACCCGCCGCCATGGCAAGTTTCCACTGATCCGCCAGCTTGAATATGGGGTCGCTGTGTCGCACCTCAGGAGCGTTCCGCAGGCTTATTCAGAAAGGGTAGGTTCCACTGCCCGCAGAAACCTGAAAAAGGCGGCACGCCTGGGTTACCGCTTCGAGCGCATTGACTACAACCAGCACCTGGACGACATCACGGCCATCCACCGGTCCAGCAAGGTCAGGCAAGGCCGGGCCATGCCCTCGCATTTTTTCACTGAGCGTGCACCGGCCATCAGCGATCCGCCATCGACCAAACCCACGCACGACTACCCTTATTTCGGCATCTTCGAGGGCGGCACCCTGGTGGCTTATGCCTCGTGCCTGATTGCAGGCGAGTTGTGCGCCATAGAGACCATTTACGGGCACGACGATCACCAGGCAGACGGCGTGATCCCCCTGTTGCTGGTGTCCATCGCCGACCACCTGATCGCCCACCATCCGCACGTTCTTTATTACGTGTACGACACCTACTTTGGCGCGTCCGACACGATGCGGCGCTTCAAGCGCAAGTTCCTGTTCCACCCCCATCGGGTGACGTGGCGTTGTGTCGACTGACCGCAGCTACATCTCGTAACGATTAAGGCCTCAATCTTGAGGCGGGGCGGCCGAACTAATGGCGAAGACCATCGTCAGGAGATCCGCCATGAACACCCCCGCCCGCGTCGCCAGCTTTTCGACCGCCAATCCACACGCCCTGGCCACCATCCTGGAAGCCAGTGAGACGAAAAGCATCATCGCCTCCCACGACATCTTCGACATGACGGGGATCAAGCTGTGGGCGCGCAACCAGCCGGTGTCGCAAGAACTGCAGCGCAAATTGCTGGACCGCCAGCTGCGCCAGCCCCTGGAAAGCTGCCTGATGGTGGAAGACGGCGTGACACCGCACTCGCTGGTGCAGTCTCTCAAGAGCCTGATGCTGCACGACACCCCGTTGACCACCCTGCTGCTGCGCCACTCTGAAAAGCTGGTGCGCGAAGCGGCCCACATCCCCCTGCACTCGGTGGCCCAATTGTTGTTGACGGCAGCGCAAGAATCGCGCCCCGCCACTTATGAACACGCGGTGCAGGCCATGGCCCTGAATGGCGCCCTGATGATCGAGCACGGCGGCAGTGTCCACGACCTGCGCCTGGCCATGCTGTGCGGCCTGCTGCACGACCTGGGCGAGATGTACATCGCCCCGCAGTTCAACGAAGCCGATGCCGACCGCACGCTGGATTTCCAGAGCTACCTGCAACTGGTGGTGCACCCGCACATTGGCTACCTGCTGATCACGCAGTTGACCAACTACCCGCCCATCGTGGCCCGCGCCGTGGCCGAGCACCACGAGCATTTGGATGGCTCGGGCTACCCGCACGCCTTGCAACGCGGCCAGATCTCGCCACAAGGCATGTTGCTGGCCGTGACCGAGCATGCGCTGAACGTGTTGCGCGGCCAGCAACCGCACCTGGCCCGCGCCAGCGTAGCGCTGCGCGTGGTGCCTGGCGAGTTCGACCTGCAATGGGTGGGCCTGATCTCCAAGGCGGCGCAAACCCAGCAGGCCCTGCCCAGCCAGCTCAGCGATGAACAGATTCGCCTGAACCTGGCCAAGCTGGACCAGGCCATGCTGACCGCGCAAGACCATGCCAGTGCCTTGCTGACCATCGCCGAATCACCTGCCCTGAAAGATGCCCTGGGCCTGGCGCAGCATCTGATGAGCCGCCTGCGCCTGGGCTGGAACGCCAGCGGCCTGTGGAGCAAGGAAGCCGTGGACCACCAGGACGCCGGTGAGCTGGAAGCGATCGAACACGAGCTGCAGTTCCGCTTGCGCTCCATCCAGCGCGCCATCATGCTGCGCGCCGGCAACCTGCCCGACAGCGACATGCACCGCCTGCGCCTGCTGTGCGAGAACCTGATCGACTGAGCCGGCCGGCTTTTCCGCCGGTGAAATCACAGGGACATTGATCCGTCCCTAGAATGCTTGCGCCACTGCCTCGGCAGCCCTCCTTAGCGCAAGGTTCTCTCCATGTCGTCATTGATCCGCATCCGCGGTGCCCGCCAGCACAACCTCAAGAACCTGGACCTGGACATCCGCACGGGTGAGCTGACGGTCGTCACGGGCCCCAGCGGCTCGGGCAAATCCTCCCTGGTGTTCGACACGCTGTACGCCGAGGGCCAGCGCCGCTACGTCGAGACTTTCAGCGCCTACGCGCGCCAGTTTCTGGACCGCATGGACCGACCGGCCGTGGACCGCGTGGACGGCGTGCCGCCCGCCATCGCCATCGACCAGAGCAACCCGGTGCGCACCTCGCGCTCCACCGTGGGCACAATGACGGAGTTGAACGACCACCTGAAATTGTTGTTCGCCCGCGCTGCGCAACTGTTTGATCAGGACACGGGCCAACTCGTGTCCGAGGATTCGCCGCAGTCGGTTTTTGAAGCCCTTTTGGCGCGCTGCGCCTTGACGCCCGGTGGCCGCCGTGTGGTCATCACCTTCGCGGCCGAGCTGCCCGCCAACACCAGCACCGAGCAAATGCAGGAGTGGCTGTCTTCCAGTGGCTTCACGCGCATCCAGGCGCAGCGCGTGGTGAAGACCGCCGCGGCTTCGCCCAGCGCCAGCGACACCAAACCCTCCAAAAAAACCAAGACCGCCAAGGCCGCCGCTTTGGAAGCGCAGACCAGCGAGCGCCTGGTGCTCGACGTGGTCGCCGACCGCTTCCGCATCGGTGCCGACCCCAGCGGTGCCGACCTGGACCTGCCCCGGGTCATGGAGTCGCTTGAAGTGGCGTTCAAACGCGGTGGCGGCCATGTCACCGTTTACGCTTTGCCTGAAGCTTCCGAGGACAGTGCCGAGCCAGAGCTGTGGCGTTTTTCCAGCGGCCTGCATTGCCCTGACAGCAACCGCCGCTACAGCACGCCCACGCCCGGCACCTTCTCCTTCAACTCGGCGGCGGGCGCCTGCCCCACCTGCCGTGGCTTTGGCCGCGTCATCGGCGTGGACTGGGGCCTGGTCATCCCCGACAAGCACAAGACCCTGCGCTCGGGCGCCATCAAGGTCATCCAGACCCCCGCCTGGCAAGAGAACCAGGACGACCTGCTGAAATACGCCGGTGAGCTTGGCATTCCGCGCGACACACCCTGGTCACAGCTCAGCCATGATCACCAGCAATGGGTGATCAACGGCGACCCGGCCTGGTCTGGCCGCTGGACCAAGCAGTGGTACGGCATGAAGCGCTTCTTCGAGTACCTGGAGAGCAAGGCCTACAAGATGCACATCCGCGTGCTCTTGTCCAAGTACCGCAGCTACACCACTTGTCCCACCTGCGATGGCGCGCGCCTGCAGCTGGAATCGATGCTGTGGCGCCTGGGCAGCGCGGAAGATGCCAACGCCGTGTTGCCACCGGCCAAGCGCTTTTCGCCCGCTGGTGCTGCCCTGCCCCGCGCCACGTTGGAAGCCCTGCCCGGCCTGAACCTGCAAGACGTGATGTTGCTGCCCATCCAGCAACTGCAGCGCTTCTTCTCCTTCGTGACCCTGCCCACGCGCGGCCATGGCGAGGCCTTGCAACTGCTGCTCGACGAAGTGCGCAACCGCCTGAAGTACCTGGTCGATGTCGGCCTGGGTTACCTCACGCTGGACCGGCAAAGCCGCACCCTGTCGGGCGGCGAAGTGCAGCGCATCAACCTCACCACGGCCCTGGGCACCTCGCTGGTCAACACCTTGTTCGTGCTGGACGAGCCCAGCATCGGCCTGCACCCGCGCGACATGAACCGCATCAACGAGGCCATGCAGCGCCTGGTCGATGCGGGCAACACGCTGGTGGTCGTTGAGCACGACCCCGCCGTGATGCTGGCTGCCGACCGCGTCATCGACATGGGCCCGGGCCCTGGCCACCAAGGTGGCCGCATCGTCTTCGACGGCACGCCCGATCAATTGAAAGATGCCGACACCTTGACCGGCGCCTACCTGGGCGGACGGCGAGGCATCAGCCTGGGCGTGCGGCGCCCTGTGGCCGCCAACACGCCCAAGCTGATCCTGCAAGGTGCGCGCGAGCACAACCTGAAGAACCTGACGGTGGAGTTCCCGCTGCAACGCCTGGTGGGCGTGACGGGCGTGTCAGGCTCGGGCAAGTCCACCTTGATCCAGGACATCCTGCACCCCGCCTTGCTGCGCCACTTTGGCCAAGCCACCGAGAGCCCCGGTGAGCACGACGAACTGCTGGGCGCTGATTGGCTCAGCGCCGTCAGCTTTGTCGACCAATCGCCCATCGGCAAAACGGCCCGATCCAACCCCGCCAGCTATGTGGGTGCCTTCGACGCGGTGCGCACCATCTTCGCCGTGACCGAACTGGCGCGCGAACGCAAGTACACCGCTGGCACCTTCAGCTTCAACGCGGGCACGGGGCGCTGCCCCACCTGTGGCGGCTCGGGCTTCGAGCACGTCGAGATGCAGTTTTTGTCTGACGTTTACCTGCGTTGCCCCGATTGCGATGGCACGCGCTTTCGCGCCGAGGTGCGCGAAGTCAAGATCGAGCGTTTGGGCAAAGCCCTCAGCATCTCCGATGTGCTGGAGCTGACCGTGCTGGAAGCCGCCCGCCTGTTCGCGCAAGACGTGGACGTGGTGCGTTCGCTGCAACCCCTGGTCGATGTGGGCCTGGACTACGTGAAGCTGGGCCAGCCCGTGCCGACCTTGTCGGGCGGCGAGGCCCAGCGCCTGAAGCTGGCCGGCCACCTGGTCGAGGCCGCCAAGCAGGCGTCCAGCAGCGGCCAGCGCATGGCGCGCAAAGGCACGCTGTTCATGTTCGACGAGCCCACCACGGGCCTGCACTTCGACGACATCGCCAAGCTGATGCGGGCCTTTGCCAAGCTGCTGGACGCGGGCAATTCCATCATCCTGATCGAGCACAACCTGGACGTGATCCGGGCCTGCGATTGGTTGATCGAACTGGGCCCGGAAGGTGGCGAGGCCGGTGGTCAACTGGTGGTCACCGGTGCGCCCGATGATTTGAAGCAGCACCCCACTTCGCACACCGCCCTGGCCTTGCGTGAATATGAAGACGCGATGGGCATGAGCGGCGCCGCCCTGATCGCGGCCGAACGCCTCGCGGGCTACCACGTGGACCTGCCTGCCAACGCCTCATCAGACACCGAAGGCGCCTCGCTGCAATCGCTCATCAAGGCCCGGCGTGACAAGCGCCGCGAAGACCGCCGTGAGCGCGCCTTGCATGCGCCGGGTGCCACCAGCATCGAAGTCGTCAACGCGCACGAGAACAACCTCAAAGGCCTGAGCGTGCACATCCCGCGCGGCCAGTTCAACGTGGTCACGGGCGTGTCGGGTTCGGGCAAATCCACGCTGGCATTCGACATCCTCTTCAACGAAGGCCAACGGCGCTATCTGGAATCGCTGAACGCCTACGCGCGATCGCTGGTGCAGCCCGCTGGCCGGCCCGAGGTCGACGCGGTCTACGGCATCCCGCCCACCGTGGCCATCGAGCAGCGCTTGTCGCGCGGTGGCCGCAAGAGCACCGTGGGCACCACCACCGAAGTCCACCACTTCCTGCGCCTGTTGTACGTGAAGCTGGGCGTGCAGCACTGCACCAACCCCCATTGCGTGGACGACCACGGGCACGCCATCCCCGTGCTGCCGCAAACGCCCGAGGCCATTGCCGCGCAATGGCTGCGCGACTACAAAGGCCAGCACATCGGCCTGCTGGCGCCGCTGGTGGTCAACCGCAAAGGCATCTACACCGAGCTGGCCAAGTGGGCGACCGCGCGTGGCTTCACGCACTTGCGCGTTGATGGCGAATTCGTGCCCACCGCAGGCTGGGGTCGCACCGAGGCTTCCAAGCTGGATCGTTACCGCGAACACACCATCGAGCTGCCCGTGGGCGACATCGTGGTGTCACCGGCCAATGAAGCGCAGTTGCGCGAGTTGCTGGCCAGGGCGCTGGAGCATGGCAAGGGCGTGGTCCATTTGCTGACCCCTTTGACAGGATTGTCGGAAGCCTTGACCGGTGGCCACTCCACGGTGCACATCGGCCGCGTCAAGGTGTTCTCGACCGAGCGCGCCTGCCCATCGTGCGGCACCAGCTACCCCGAGCTGGACCCGCGCCTGTTCTCGTACAACAGCAAGCACGGCTGGTGCCCTGACTGCGTGGGCACCGGCCTGGAGCTGACCCGCGAGCAACGCACCGTGCTTGACGACTCGCCGCAAGACGAGAACAAAGGCCGCGAGCAAACCTTTGCCGAGCCCGACATCGAAGACGTGGAAGACGCCGCCTGCAGCACCTGCCACGGCGCGCGCCTGAACCCCATCGCACGGGCCGTGCAGCTTCGTGGTCAATCCATCGCCGAGCTGTCGGCCCTGTCGGTGAAAGATGCGCGTGGCTGGGGCGAAAAGCTCAAGCTTGATGGCCGCGAAGCCACCATCGCCCGCGACATCGTCAGCGAGATCAAATCGCGCCTGAGCTTCATGGAACAGGTGGGCCTGGGCTACTTGAGCCTGGACCGCGCCGCGCCCACCTTGTCAGGCGGCGAGGCCCAGCGCATCCGCCTGGCCGCACAACTGGGCTCCAACCTGCAAGGCGTCTGCTATGTGCTGGACGAGCCCACCATCGGCCTGCACCCGCGCGACAACCAGTTGCTGCTGGATGCCCTGCACACCTTGGGCCAGGAGGGCAACACCCTGGTCGTGGTCGAGCACGACGAAGACACCATCCGCCGCGCCGACCACATCATCGACATCGGCCCTGGCGCTGGCCAACGTGGCGGCACCGTGGTCGCGCAAGGCACAGTGCAAAACATCATGGACGCGCCGGATTCGGTCACCGGCCGCTGCCTGCGCGCGCCCATGCAACACCCCTTGGGCAAGCGCCGCCCTGTGGACAAAGACACGCCCTTGTTGACCGTCAAGCGCGCCCGTCTGCACAACCTGCAGGACCTGACTGCCTCGGTGCCCTTGACGCGCCTGGTCGCCATCACCGGCGTCAGCGGCTCGGGCAAATCGACCTTCGCGCGCGATGTGCTGCTGGCCAATGTGCAGGCCGCCGTCGCCATCAACCCACGCGACCGCGCCACCGTGGCCCCCTTGTGGACAGGCTGCTCCGGCGTGGATGGCTGGGGCGCGGTTGACCGCGTGCTGGAAGTGGACCAAACCCCCATCGGCAAAACCCCGCGCTCTTGCCCCGCCACCTACATCGGCTTCTGGGACACTATCCGCAAACTTTTCGCCGACACGCTGGAAGCGCGCGCCCGTGGCTGGCCCGCCGCCCGCTTCAGCTTCAACACCGGCGATGGCCGCTGCCCCGAGTGCGAAGGCCAGGGCGTGCGCACCATTGAGATGGCCTTTCTGCCCGACGTGAAGGTACACTGCGACGCCTGCAACGGCATGCGCTTCAACGCCGAAACGCTCACCGCCACCTGGCGCGGCAAGCACATCGGCGACATCCTCAAGATGGAGGTCGACGAGGCCGTCGAGTTCTTCGGCACCATGCCCTCCATCTCCCACCCGCTCAAGCTGTTGCAAGACGTCGGCCTGGGTTACCTGACGCTGGGTCAGCCCTCACCCACCTTGTCGGGCGGCGAAGCGCAACGCCTCAAGCTGGTGACCGAACTCACCAAGGTGCGCGACGACATCACCCGCCGTGGCCAGAAGGCCCCCCACACCCTCTATGTGCTGGACGAGCCCACCGTGGGCCTGCACCTGGCCGACGTGGCCAAGCTGATCCACGTGCTGCACCGCCTGGTGGAGGGCGGCCACAGCGTCATCGTGATCGAACACGACCTGGACGTGATCGCCGAAGCCGACTGGGTGCTGGACCTGGGGCCGGAAGGCGGCACGGGTGGCGGACACGTGGTAGCCGAAGGGCCGCCAGAAGCACTCGTGAAAGCGGGCACGCACACCGGCGTGGCCTTGAAAGGGGTTCTGACACGGCCCAAGGCCAAGGCGGCCTAAAGTTTGGCCAGGAAAGGGCCGATATCCGAGGACGATGTCGATCCCTTCTGTCACCACGCCTGTCAAGCCCGGATCCCGCGACACATCGCGCTCCTTTTGGAAGCTGATGTACCAAGTCAGCCTGGTGTCCGGCCTCACACACCTGGTGTTCGCTGGCATGTTCTATTGGCTCGGCGCCCACACCATGGCGTGGGTCAACCTGGGCAGCGTGACATTGTTCACTGTCAGCTATGGCTGCCTGAAGTTGCGCCGCAACATCATGGCGGCGATCCTCATCGTGTCCGAGGTCCTGATCCACGCCGCACTGGCCGTGTGGTCCATTGGCTGGGACAGCGGCTTCCACTACTACCTGCTGGTGATGGTGCCGGTCGTGGTCATCAGCAGCATGCGGCGGCGCTCATTCAAGTACCTGTTGTCAGGTTTGGTCTTCGTGCTGTACGTGGCCCTGGACTTCACGATGCACCAGGTGCGGCCACTGCACGAACTCAGCGCCGAGGTGTTGTCTACCTTGCGCGCCTTCAACCTCGCGGCCACCTTCGCGCTGTTGTTCTACCTGTCCAACCTGTACATGAGGCTGGTCAGCAAGGCCGAAAAGCAATTGCGCATCCTGGCCACCACCGACCCGCTCACGCAATTGCTCAACCGCCGCAGCTTCCTGGAAGTGGCCGACTACGAGCTGATCCAACGCAAACGCCATCTGGCCCCGCTGGCCTTCGTGCTGGCCGACATCGACCACTTCAAATCCATCAACGACCAGCATGGCCACGCCGTGGGCGACGCAGTGCTCAAGGCCGTCAGCCAGGTGCTGAGCCAGGCCGTGCGCGAGCAAGACAGCGTGGCCCGCTGGGGTGGCGAGGAGTTTTTGATCCTGATGCCCAATGCCACGCTGGAGGCGGCGAGCATGGTGGCCGAGCGCCTGCGCGAAAAGGTGTCAGCCGTTGAAGTCACCGTGGGCTCGCAGACCATCAAGGTCAGCATGACCTTTGGGGTGAGCAGCCATCGGCTGGAAGAACCGGTGGACGGGCCGGTGAACCGGGCTGACAACGCGCTGTACCAGGGCAAGGCGCGGGGGCGCAATCAGGTGGTGGCTGAGGCCCACTGAGCCAGCTTTGCGGTGTCGGCTTCAAAGCTGAGCGCGGCGGTGCTCAGTGGCCTGCACCGTGATCGCCTCGCGCGTGGGTTGGTCCAGCCGCGCCAAATTGGCCATGTAGGCGGGTCGAATGCTCAGGCTCGCACACCCATATGTGGAACGCGAAGCGCTTGACAAAGTTTTAGCTCTCACCAAACCGGAGCGCATTTGTTCCTTCCAGTATTCTACCAGACCTCGGGATGTTCACATTAAAAATACGAGCACATGCTTGAATTACATACATCCAAATTTAAGCAGCGAATCTGAGAATGATTTCTTGACGCCATTGATTTTTAGAGAATCTATTGCAAACCTAGTCAACTGCTCGTCATTTTGACAAGCCTTCATATCCAATTCGCCTAACTTATACAAATGAAACGCAATCGTCAATTCGCCGCGAGGATCTTCGACCCCATACTCATAAACGGCATATGTCCCATCTTGCTCAAAATAGATCGGCTCTCTCAGAACACCGCAACTGGGCAAGGTGCCACCTGGCTCTGGTGAAACCATATCGATGTACTTGCCAGTATGCAGCAAACCACAGGACGGAACGAAGTCACCTTCTTTTACATAACGCACAACAATGGGAGACAACAATACTTTATTGATTTTCCGCGAAGGGATCACCTCAATAATTCTTTTGGCATTCAGTGTCTCATCAATACTCTTTTGCACCGCACCGGCATTGGCAGAAGACCCAGTCGCCATCAAAATCAATAGAATCGTGAGGAGCGTAACTCTCTTACACTCTCTTCGGCATGAAATCATGGAGTTAAATACATGCATATTCACACATTCTAAAGCGGCAGCGTGGCAAACTTGCCTGAGCCCAGGCTAAGGCAAAAATTTCTTTTTTAGGCCCTGCTCACCCGAAATGTCGTCGTAATCACCCACTAGCTCGCCGTTCTCAACAGAAATGGCATCCAACATATGTGCGGCATCAAGTGCAATGCTCACAGAATCAAGGCAACTTTCAAGCACATATCTTGAAAGTTTTTTAACCCTTGACTTCGAAGCCTTGAAAAAAACTAAATCAACCTCTCTCCCCGCTCCACACTGACCAGTTGAATCAACCTTACTTTTTCTCGCCAACGTTAAAGCAATTATTCCATTTTTGAGGTACGGCTGCTTTTCAAGCGGGAGTAATCTAACCCACATGGCAGAATCAACCAGAAGAGGGCTCTTATTGATGGGCACATCATCTACTAGCTGATGCCCACCTTTGAAAAACAAGGTTGTTTGCGCATTTTTTTTATTAAATCTTAAAATATAAAGATTTCCATCAAAATTAATTTTTGATTCCTGATAATTTCGCCGCTCAATGGGTGCGGACAAGTCTTGGTTTTCTGCACAAGTATACGCAAACCCGTTCATGTGCCCGAAAAGCAATATTGTAAATAATTTACTTAGATGCATTTTGCACATGTTCCGCATAGCAGCGCCCAGTGTAAACAGCAGCGGACCCTTTATGCCCCTGAAGATCTGCAAGGGAAAGTCCTTTGTTCTTTTTATCAACGACATTCCAACCTTTGTTGGATTGCGTGGGATCGCAAACAACATTAACGTTCACTACCCAACTCTTGGAAGACTCTGACCACACGTAATAATGATGGTTCGCTCCATTATAGAAAACCAAAGTTTCTGCATCAATCTGATCTTCAGTTCCGCCCGGGTGTGACGAAAAATATCGATCTGATTTCTTTCGAAGATCTTTTACAAACGATGTAACCACATGCTTGACGTGCGCCTTCCAATTCCAAACTTGTTCATATGACGGTTCAGGTTGGTAATTTGACCCAAACCGATCCATTGTCAAATGACACCAAGGGCATGTCATCACTGTAAAACTGCCGAAAATGGCTTTCTTGTCGAAGATTTTTTTGAAATTGCAACTTCTTTCTTGAAGTTTTGAAGATAACTATCCATTTCTAACCGAACTTGCTCTTCCCCAGGATTTTTCCCAAGATAAGCACTCTTCGCAAAAACGTCACGTCCCCGACCTTCACTTTGACGTCAGCACCCCGCCAATCACTTCACCCAAATTGGCCTCCCACCTTTTCTCGCTTGAGGTAAACGCACCTTCCTTTTTCTATAGTTTGCTATTTTTCGCTTTAAATCTTTTTTTGAATGGCTTCCAACCTGCCTCCAAAATGGCCGCGATAATCTTATAGGTCTGCAATCTGGCTTCATCATGAGCTATCAACTCAGGCTCGGTGATCCCCGTGTTGATGGAGAACTCGTACAAGCCTTCTGGCGCGAGTTGACCCAGTTCCTGAGCGGCCTGCAAGCTAAAATCAGTGGTCAACCATGACCCGACAAACTCAATCAATCAATCCTCTACCTTACGCATGAACACCTTCATGCGACCAGAACTGACATCGATCTGAACATTCTTTCTAGCCGAACCTGCGTCGCTTGAAATCGATTGCTCCAAAGTCAACCGCCCGTTCTGCTCCTCAATACCAATAGCGGCCAACAGTTCGTCAAACTGGTCAATGTCCATGCTGATTGAATTCAAGCAACTCTGCGCGAGAAATTGACCAACCACCTTGCCGGTAGATTTAGCTACCTCCACTAGCAGGAGGCGATCTTCATAGCCCGCTCCGCAAAAGCTGGCGCTGCCTCTGGCTTTAGAGGGCTCTCTGACCAGCAACCACCGCCACGACTTAGCCGGACTACCGTTAAATTCCAACGGTAGAAAAGCGGCGGCTTCGGCACGACGCAGCATCAACGTCAAAGAACGATCAATGCGAAGCTGTCTACCGTCAACTGCGATAGCGGCAACTTTCCCTGCCGAAACCTGCCACTCATGCCCGGCGTTTGCGCCTGCAGCATGGCAAATAATGAGTGATAAGACGAAGCCTCCCAGAGCCCGAATTAGCTTATTCATTGGCAATGTGGTCCGCATAGCAAACGCCCGTGTAGGTCCAAGGATGCTCTTTGGATTGACCAGCCTTACCTTGTCCATAAGTAGCAATATCTCTCTTGCGCAGCTCATCAGCAGACTTTCCAGAATTCTCACTTGAGGTCAAATCCCAACCGATATTGCCTGTGGCGTCATCGCACAATAGGCTAGGATTCCGAATCCAAGCCTTATTCTTTGCATCCCACTTATGATAAATGCCCCCGTTATAGCGACTAAAGGTCTCTAGTTGCAACTGATCATCAGTGAAGCTATTCTTGCCATGGCTGCTGAGATAACTCCTCGCTTCATTTCGTTTGGTGTGATAAAGCTTCAATCCACCCTTAACATTCTCTTTCCAGTTCCATGCCTGGACGTACGTAGGTGCAGGTGTAGTCAGTTGCGCAAGGCCATAACCTTTGTCGAATGCGACAACAGGTTCCCCGTCAGCATTGATGAATTGCTTACCTTTGGCTTCGTGATGAAGGATCTTCTCGTAACCCGTCGCCTCATCCAACGTTGCTACAAACCCGTCCAGCTTTGCTCGCGATGGGTTCGTTCCTTTGATGTAGACGGCACGAAGAAAATGCTCATCTCCTGCAATCATTTCTACAGTGAGCGTCCCCCCAAGCACTAGGCCGTTAAAAGCACATTGCCATTTAGGGTCAGATGTTTCGAATGATCCATTCGCAGCAAAAGACCCAACCTTGGCTCCTCTGCGCCCCGACTCGGATAAGCCACTTACTTTGGCATCCCAAGTGACCTTCCATTTCCATTTAAAAGGCCCCTTGAAATCAGTCTCAGCCTGAAAAATAATTGATGGCATTTTCGCGTCTTCATCGATTCGATGTGTGGATTGCTTTTCTGGACTGATCCATTTGCCCTTGTCATCGGGGACAACCACTTTGATGAGTGACTTCTTGGTGGCGTTCGATTTCGCACCTTGAGCCTTGGCCTTGACTTTTCCACCACTCATTCCACAACCCTCCGCTCGTTTTGGCTCAATACCTCAATGGTGAAGTCAACGCCTTCTGACGCTTCAAATCGCGGTGTCAGCCCGTCTACATCAGTCAATCCAACCCACACCTGACCATTACTGCCCGTAACGCGATATGGCGTATGGGCCATGGGATCACCGTGCACATCGACCAGATGAAACTGCTCATCAAAGACCTTCTGTTCTGATAACAACTCGTCTGGCAGTTCTGGCAAATCCGCCGACCCACTTCCCCCACCACTCCACTCATGCCCCGCCCCCTTCACCGTGAACTTCCCCGGCATCGTGAAGGTGATGTCCCCACCCTTGATCACGATCTGGCTTTGTCCCGCCGTCAAGGTGATGCTGTCCTTGGCCTGAATGCGCACTTCATCGTTCGTGCTTTGCACGGTGATGTCCTGATCCGCCCACACCTGCTGGCCGTCGGTGTGCGCCCGCAAGCTCACCGCACCATTGGCCGCGATGGCCTTGATGCCGCCACTGTGCGTGTACAAGCTGCTGGTCTGCCCGCTCACGCTGCTCACCGTGTGGGCGCTGGTGATCTGCAGATCGCCTTGCAATGACACGCTGGTGTCCTCCCCGCTGAACAGGCTGATGCTGGCCGGCGTCACGAAGCTGGCTGTCACCGGCGTGTCCAGGTGAATGATGGGCGTGCTGAACCGCTCCACCGCCTCACCCAAGACGCGCCCATTGGCCTTTTGCGCCGCTTGGCCGCCCACAGCCTGCGTGTACTTGCCCTGGGCTTGCGGGTCCATGGTGTCCGCGTGGCCTTGCACGGCCTGGCCCGCATCGTGGCTGCTCAAACCCTGGGCGCCCTGCTGGCGGGCGCTCTGGCTCAAGGTCTCGCCCAGCTGACGTGCCGCTTTCAGCTGGCCCACGGCCTCGGCCGCGTCCATCTGCGTGCTGTTGACGCTGGCGCCGCGTTGAGCCCGGGCTGTCGTGCTCATCAACAGGCCACCGCCCGCACGCACCACGCCCCAACCGTCGGTGTGGCCGTAAAAACCTTCACCCAGCCAATTGCCACGCTGCGCATGGCCCGAGCCGCCCTGCCCGCTTTGGCGGATGATCCGGCCCAAGGTCAACTCGCTCCAGCCGGTGGCGCCGCTGTGGCTGGCCAGGCGCATGCGCAGCTGGCCGGTGGCATCGTCCACCAACCACTGGTTGGCGCCTTGTTGGTCCAGGTGCTGGTGGTGCCAGCCAGAGACCGTGCCGGGGTGGTTGCTGCCCGCGTCCACGCCCGCCGGCCAGGGCAGGTCGTGTTGCCCGTTGTGCAACTGCCCCACCACGATGGGCCGGTCGATGTCGCCATCGATGAAATCAACCAGCACTTCGGTGCCCACGCGTGGCGTGAACACCGCCCCCCAATTGGCCCCAGCGGCGCTTTTGGCCACACGCACCCAGGTGCCGCTGCCATCATGGCCGGGCGCATGGCCGGTCTTGGAGCCCTGCGCCGTGGATGGCCCAGACAAGCCGCCCGTCAAGGGCGACTCTCCGCGCTGCCAGCCAAACTGCACCTTCACGCGCCCGTCCCGGTCGGTGGTCAAAGGCTCATTTGGTGCCGCCATGACGATGGCTGTTTGTAAGCCCGGCGCCGTGGGTTTGTGCCAGGGCAACGGTACCAGGCGCGCGGCCTCAGGCGCCGCGGTGAAGCGGTTGCGGTAACTGCCTTGCTCAAGGTCTGTGGACTGGAGGATCTGTGCGGCCTCGGCGCCCAGGTTGTTGGCGGCCTCGTGAACAATGCTCAGCGCGCAGAAGTGGTTGTCAGCGCCACCAATGCCACCATACAAGCTGTGCTCGGTGATCTGAAAATTGGCGCCCGGCTGCAGGGCCCGCACCGCGCTGTGCCCCTCCATGGCATGGTGACCCAACTCGTGCGCGGCCATCAAGGCGGCGGCACGGGCATCCGCAACTGCGCTGCTGGCGGGCTGGGCCGTGCTCACTTGGCCGTCGGCATGCCGGCGCTCCCCATGGCCCCGGTACACCTCCAACGAGGGCACGGCCGCAGGCCGTCCAGGGGCCATGGCTTGCGCCGAGACGCCGGCCAGTTGGCGTTCGTCCCAGGCGGCCAAGGTCACTGCATTGACCCCGACACGTTGCCCCACGCTCCAGGCGGTGATGGTGTCTTCCACCAGCCCGGCACCGAAGCCCATGAAACCATTGCCGCGGATGTCAGGTCGGCTGAAGCTCACGGTGCCCAATTGGGGTCGCGAGGCCTGCTGGTCAAACACCACCAGGGTGTGGTGATCGGCCGCATGTTCAAGGCGCCAGCTCCAACCTTCCTCCGCCATCAAGCGGCATGCAAAGGCCCAATCAGTCTCGCGGTACTGCGTGGTCAAGGCCCGCATCGGGCCGGGCGTGGCCAGCTCGAACCGCACCTTGGCTGCAGGATAGGCCTTGAAGACCTCATCGGTGATGTCTTGCGCGGTTTGGTCCTGGAAGATGCGCGTGTCGCGCCGTTGACTCAACCAATGCGTCCAGGCGGCCAGGGTGAGGCGGTAGCGGGCCAGGCCGCCGTCGGCGCCCAGTTGCGCAGCCCGCACTGCGTGCGCGTGCCAGGTGCGCCACGTGCCGTCGGCCTGTTGCAGACGCAGGGTCACGGCCTCGCCCGTCAAGGCTTTGAGCTCCAGGTAGGCCGAGGTGCTCAGGCAATCGACTTCGGCCCACAGGGGTTCATGGGCATGCACAGCCTCGGTGATCCGCATGCGCTCGACCACCAAGGTGGTGGCGGGCAAAGCAGTGTCGATCTGGACCAGGCGCGTGTGCTGGCCGAGGATCAAGGCCGCCCGCAGCCGAGAGACGAGTTCGCCGCCCAATGCTGACAGCGACGACGTCAAAGCTCCGCCGCTGATCGGAGGCAAGATCATGGTTTCCCCTGGATTTTTTAATGGAATGACAACAGCCCGCCATCATCCAATAAAAGCCAGTCTTGATCTGACCCGCTCTTGGGGGGAATTAGAAATGAATTGTTTCAAATGCCCTGTGGAGGACGCTGGCCCACAGGGTCAGGCTCAGCAAAGCGCAAGCGGTGGTCCACAGGATGATCCGGGCCACCAGGGCAGTGTTCGCGCCCTCTCGCTCGGCGAGCATCGAGACATTGCTGGCCGATGGCAAAGCGGCCGCCAGGATGACGGTCAACCAGCCTGAAGGGGGCAAAGCCACGCCAGCCTGCACCAGCGCCCAACCCGCGCCGCACACCAGCAGGGGGTGGATCACCAGCTTGAGCAGCAGCGGCACACTGATCGGCACAGCGGCCGCAGCAACAAGGGCAGGCTGCATCTGCGCACGCGCCAGGATCGCACCCAAAGTGAACAGGGCCGTGGGGGTGGCGGCCAGGCCCAGGAGCCGGATGGTTTCGTCCACCGCATGCGGCAAGGTCCAGCCCAACCAGGACACCAGCATGCCCAAGGCCATGGACCACAACAGCGGATTGCGCAAAGCCCCTTTGAGCGAGGCTTGCGCCGCATGCCAGGCCTCGGCCGGATCGTCGCCTGGGGCTTCACGCGCGGCGCGCGAATGAGCCCAGGCCAGGCACAGTGAGCTCAACAACAGCACGTCGATCAGCAAGGTGGCCGCGATGGGGCCCGCCGCTTGTGGCCCCAGCAGGCCTGTGAGCAAGGGCAAGCCCAGAAAACCCGTGTTGGGGAACGCCGTGGCCAATGCCACCAGGCCGCTGTCGCGCCGGATCAAGCCTTGGCGGATGCCCCACACCAAGGCCAGCACCGTGACCACGCCCCCCGCCACGCCATAAACCAGCAACAGGCCCAGCAGACCGCTCTGGTGCAAAGCGCCACTGGCCCCCAGCCGGAACAGCATGGCCGTCAGGCCGAAGAACAACACAAAGCTGTTCATGGCGGGGATGCCTTCCAGCGGCAGCAAGCGCCCACGGGCCGCGCCCCAACCCAGCAGGACCAGGGCAAAAAACGGCACGAACAACAACAGCAGATCGGTCATCGAACCCGCAGCATCCCCATCACGCCGCCCTGGCGCACCACGCGCCAGCCCAACAGCACGGCCAGGATGGCGGCATACACCCACACCTCGTTGAGGTCGTTCTTGGCGGATTTTTTCCAATAAAAATGGAGCAAGCCCAGCAAGGCCACCGCGTAGACCAGCTTGTGCAGCGCCTGCCAGCGCTTGGCGCCCATGGCCTTGATGGCACGGTTGAACGAGGTCAGGGCCAGCGGCGTCATCAGCACCAAAGCCACCATGCCCACCAGGATGAAGTTGCGCTTGATGACGTCACGCACGATGTCATCCACCACAAAGCCCTTGTCCAGCCAAGCGTAGCTCAGGAAATGCAGCAAGGCGTAGACGAAAGTGGTCACGCCCAGCGCACGGCGGTAGCGCAGCAGGCCGGCCAGTGAGGTCACCTCGCGCAACGGCGTGATCGCCAAGGTCAGCCATAGCCAACGCAAGGTCCATTCACCCGTCTCGCGGATGAGCTTTTCAGCGGGATTGGCGCCCAGGTTGTCGGTCGCCGCGGCCACCAGCAAGGCCACGGCCGGCACGGCACAAACCACCCATACCAGGGGCTTGATCCAGGGCTTCAGCAGCCACTGGTTGATCAGCAAACGGTTCATCTCAATAATTCTTTTTCAAATCCATGCCGGCGTACAGCTGGCCCACTTGCGCTTCATAGCCGTTGAACATCAGGGTGGGCTTGCGTGGGGTGAACAGGCCACCGTCGCCAATGCGGCGCTCGGACGCTTGGCTCCAGCGAGGGTGGTCGACCTTGGGGTTCACGTTGGAGTAAAAGCCGTATTCAGACGCGTTGGCCTTTTCCCAGGATGACTTGGGCTGCTTTTCCACCAGGCGGATCTTGACGATGGATTTGGCGCTCTTGAAGCCGTATTTCCAGGGCACCACCAGGCGCAGCGGCGCGCCGTTCTGGTTGGGCAAGACCTCGCCGTACAGGCCAAAGGCCATCAGGGTCAAAGGGTGCATGGCTTCGTCGATGCGCAGGCCTTCGACATAAGGCCAGTCCAGCACGCTGGAGCGCACGCCGGGCATCTGCTTGGGGTCGGCCAGCGAAACAAACTCAACGTATTTGGCACGGCTGTTGGGCTCGGCGCGCTTGATGATGCTGGAGAGCGAATAGCCCACCCAGGGGATCACCATGGACCAGCCTTCAACACAGCGCAGGCGGTAGATGCGCTCTTCCATGGGCGCCAGCTTGAGCAGATCTTCCAGCCCCAGCTTTTGCGGCTTGCCCACCTCGCCCTCGATGACGAGCGACCAGGGGCTGGGCTTGAGCGTGTGCGCGGCCTGGGAAGGGTCGGACTTGTCGGTGCCGAACTCGTAGAAATTGTTGTAGCTGCTCACGTCCTCGTAAGGGGTGAGCTTGTCGGCCACCTGGGCGCCAGACACCGTGCTGCGGGTGCCCGCCAAAGCGGCCAACTTGCCGGGGCGTTTGACCACATTGGCGCTTTGGGCCAACGCCTCCTGGCCCGTCCAGGCCGTCAGGCCCAGGCCTGCGGCACCCGCCGCCATCTGTCGCAGCACATCGCGGCGTTGCTGATAAACCTGCTGCGGCGTGATTTCGCTGGTCGCGGGTTGTGAAGGCTGGGGAATTCGGATCAGGGGCATGGCGAAACTCCGGTGAAGATGGTGCGACAACACCTCAGTCGCCGAACCAGCCCCGAACCTTACACCCGCCCCAGTCCAAACGCTGGCCGGGAGTCAGGCCGCCTTCTTGGCCGCGGCCTTTTTGGCAGCCGGCACGCGGGGTGCACGGGGCTCGAACTCGAAGCTCACCTTGCCCGCCTTGGCATCCCAGCTCAAAAACGCCTTGAACTTGCGCCGGGTTTTGTTCGACACGAAGTTTTCCAACAGATCGGTCTTGCCAGTGGCCAGCAGTTTGGTCATCTGCTCGGGTGGCACGGGCTGCTGCAGGATGATCTTGCCGCTCTTGAAATCGCAGGTGGCCACGCCCACGGCGTTCTCGCAGATGTAGTTGCTGCCATGGTCGTAGACGTTGCCCTTGCATTTGGGGCAGGTGCCCAGCGATTGATGCCCGCTGAAATCAACGGCCTCGCCGGCCTCTTCTTCCTTCCTGGCGGCATCGCCAAAGTCGAACTCCATCTTCCAGTTGTTCAGCTCTTCATCGCGCACCAGCTTGAGCTCGGCCGTGAAAGGCCAGCCCGCCTTGGAGCGGAAGCCTTCCAGCGGCCCCACCTTGTGGTCTTGCAGCAAACGCTCGATCTCGGGCAGCTCGAAGCTGCGCCCGGCCGGGCTCTTGCTGATCGAGAAACCGCAGCCCGTGCCTTCCGTGCCATCGGCCGACACGCCACCCTTGCCGATGCAGGTGAAGCGCCGGTAGTTCTCTTTCACCGTGCCACCGCAATTGGGGCAAGGCGTGGCCATGGTGGCGTAATCACCGGGGATGGTGTCGCGGTCGTACTCCTTGGCCTTTTGCACGATGCGCTGGGTCATCTGCGCGATCTCGGCCATGAAGGCTTCGCGGCTGAGCTGGCCCTTTTCCATCTCGGACAGCTTGAACTCCCAGTTGCCAGTGAGTTCGGGCTTGGTCAGGTCTTCCACACCCAGGCCGCGTAGCAGCGTGGTCAGCTGGAAAGCCTTGGCCGTGGGGATCAGCTCACGGCCCTCGCGGATCATGTACTTTTCCATGATCAAACCTTCGATGATGGACGAGCGCGTGGCTGGCGTGCCCAGGCCCTTTTCCTGCATCGCGGCCTTGAACTCTTCGTCGTCGATCAGCTTGCCGGCACCTTCCATGGCGCTCAGCAGCGTGGCTTCCGAGTAGCGTGCGGGCGGCTTGGTCTTGAGCGCGTTGACGACCACGTCTTCATTCAGCACCGACTCGCCAGGCTGCACGGCCACCAGCGTGGCGTCGTCGTCCTGGGCTTCCTTGCCATAGACGGCCAGCCAACCTGGCTTGACCAGCACCTTGCCGTTGGTCTGGAAGTGGTGCTCTTTGCCCGCCGCCGGGATCTTGGTGATGCGCGTGGTGACCATGAACTCGGCCGACGGGTAGAACACCGCCAGGAAGCGCTTGACGACCATGTCGTACAGCTTGGCCTCGATCTCGGTCAGGCTCTTGGGCGCCTGCAGCGTGGGGATGATGGCAAAGTGATCCGACACCTTGGCGTTGTCGAACACGCGCTTGACAGGCTTCACATAGCCTTCCTTCAAGGCTTTGCTGGCATGCTGGGCCAGCTCGCGCAAAGGGCCGGGCATGTCTTCGCTGGCAATCATCTGCATGGTCTGCTTGACCACGTCCACGTAATCCTCGGGCAGCGCGCGCGAGTCGGTCCGTGGGTAAGTCAGCACCTTGTGCTTTTCGTACAAGGCCTGGGCCAGCGACAGCGTGGTCTTGGCGCTGAAGCCGAAGCGCGAGTTGGCCTCGCGTTGCAAGGTGGTCAGGTCGTACAGCAGCGGGCTGGCCTGGGTCGAAGGCTTGGCCTCTTCGGTGACCGAGCCAGCCTTGCCACGGACCGCATCGGCGATGGCCTGGGCCTCGTTGGCGCTCCAGACGCGGTCGGCCTTCAGTTCGGCCTCGGCCGAGCCATCTGCTGCGGCCTTGTCCTTCTTGAAGGTGGGATCAAACCACTTGCCGTCGTAGCTGCCTGCGGATGCACCAAAGCTGCCGCGGATTTCCCAGTAGTCGCGGAACACGTGCTTGCGGATCTTTTCTTCGCGCTCGACCACGATCGACAGGGTCGGCGTCTGCACGCGGCCCACGGTGGTCAAAAAGAAACCACCATCGCGCGAATTGAAGGCCGTCATCGCCCGCGTGCCGTTGATGCCCACCAGCCAGTCGGCCTCGGAGCGGCAACGCGCGGCATCGGCCAGCGGCATCATCTGGTCATCGGTGCGCAGCTTCTCGAAACCATCGCGGATGGCCTGCGGCGTCATGCTCTGCAGCCACAAACGGCGCACGCCCTTGCCCAGGCCCTTGGCCTTGGTGGTGGCGGTGCTGTCCTGCGCGTATTGCATGATCAAGCGGAAGATCAGCTCGCCCTCGCGCCCGGCGTCACAGGCGTTGATCAGGTCGGTGACGTCCTTGCGCTTGATCAGCTTGACCAGGGCATTGAGACGTCCCTTGCTCTTGTCGATCGGGTTCAGGTCGAAATAGGGCGGGATGACCGGCAGGTTGGCGAAGCTCCACTTGCCGCGTTTGACGTCGAACTCCTCCGGGGCCTTGATCTCGACCAGGTGACCGACGGCCGAGCTGACCACGTAGTGCTCACTCTCGAAGTAATCGTCGTGCTTGTCGAACTTGCCATCGACGGGCGTCAAAGCCCGCACGATGTCCTGTGCGACAGAAGGTTTCTCAGCGATGACCAGGGCTTTGCTCATGGTTTGAATTTTTTATCCAACTAAAATCTGCTCTTACGCGTGCGCACGCACACGCGCGCCCACTCATTTCAATGTACCCAAAGTTGTCGATGACGCAAGCACTTCCCAAAATATCCGCGTCAGGCCGGCGCATTCAGGTCCGCCGCTCCGGCATCCACGGCCGTGGGGTTTTCGCCACCCAGCCCATCGAGGCCGGCAGCACCGTCATCGAGTACAAGGGCGAGATCATCACCTGGGAAGAGGCCCTTGACCGCCATCCCCACGATCCCGAGCAGCCCAACCACACCTTCTACTTCCACCTGGACGACGGCCACGTCATCGACGGGAAGTATCAGGGCAACTCGGCCCGCTGGATCAACCATTCCTGCAATCCCAACGTGGAAGCCGAGCAAGATGGCAACCGCGTTTTCCTCAAAGCGCTGCGCGACATCGCCCCTGGCGAAGAGTTGTTCTTCGACTACGGCCTGGTGATCGACGCCCGGCTGACCGCCGCCCTGAAGCGCGAATACGCCTGCTGGTGCGGTGCCAAGCAGTGCCGGGGCACCATGCTGGCCACAAAAAGCCGCAAACGCTGATCAGCCCATGATCGACCTGAACACCGCCGCCGAGCAGATCTGGCTGGAGACCCAGGCCGATTGCCCGAACATCAGCATCGAAGTCCTGCCCGAAACCGACTCCACCAACACCCAGCTGCTGGCGCGTGGCCGTGCCGGCGACACCGCCCCCATGCTGCTGGCGGCCCACCGGCAAACCGCCGGGCGTGGTCGACACGGGCGGCATTGGGTGGCCCAGGCTGGCGACAGCCTCACCTTTTCCTTGGGGCTGGCACTTGACCTGGACCTTGTGCCCGGCGGTGGCAGCGCCCTCTCGCTGGCCGTGGGCCTGGCCATCGCCGAAGCGCTGGATGACGGTCTGGCGGGCTTGCAAGGCCCCACCCCGGCCCCCACCATCACGCTCAAATGGCCCAATGACCTGTGGTGGCAACAGCGCAAGCTGGGCGGCATCCTGATCGAGGCCACACCCGCGCCTGGCGTGTTGCCGGGTCAGCGGTGGGTGGTGATCGGGGTGGGCATCAACCTTCGCCCCCAGGGAGATCAGGCCACCGGCCTGGCACACGCCTGCCTGCAAGACCTGAGCGCCACCCCCTTGACCGCAGGGCAAGTGTGGGCCTGGACAGCGCCCAAGCTGCTGCGCGCCGTGCACCGCTTTGCGCTTGCAGGCTTCGCCCCTTTGCAAGCCGCCTATGCCCGGCGAGACGCCTTGGCCGGTCAGGATGTGGCCCTTTGGCAAGGCGCTGGCGGCCAAGGCAACGCACTGTTGCGTGGCGCCCCCACCGACACCGGCCGGGCCGATGGCGTGGACCAGCAAGGCGCCCTGCTCGTGCATACTGGCACCGGCTTGCAACGCTGGACCACTGGCGACGTGAGCGTGCGCCTGGCCGCTTCTTCCGCGCCATCCCCGACACTCCCCCCCGCCTGACTATCCATGCTGCGTTCCCTGGTCCTTGTGCTGTTGTTGGCCAACGCTGGTTTTTACGCCTGGAGCCATGGGTGGTTGAACAACGTCATCGGCATCCAGCCTGACGCGCAACGCGAACCACAGCGCCTGAAGCAGCAAGTGAACGCCGCCCAGTTGACCGTGGTGCCGGCCTCGTCCGCCGCACCGGCCAGCCAGGCCAGCAGTGCAGCGTCGACGCCCAGCACCGAAGCCTCCGCGGGCCGCACGATCTGCGTGGAGGCCGGGCCCTTCACCGCGGCCGAGCAACCGCAAGTTGAAGCCACCCTCAAGCCCATGCTGGAGCCCAACAGCTGGACCACCGACAACGTGGTCGTGCCTGGCGTGTGGCTGACCTACATGGGGCCCTACACCGATGCCGACATGCTCGCGCGCAAGCTCACCGAGCTGCGCCGCATCCGTGGGCTGAACTTCGAAGAAATCAAGGCGCCAGCCAATCTGGCCCCTGGCCTGTCACTGGGCCGCTACAACCGCCTGGAAGACGCCAATGCCGCGCTCAACACCTTGAAGCTGCGGGGCATCCGCACCGCCCGCGTCGTCGCCTTGCGCCCCGCCATGGAGGTGCAGGTGGTCCGCGTGGCCCAGGCCGACATCAACACCCAAGTGGCCTTGTCGGCGCTGAAGCTGCCTCAGGGCAAAAGCTTCGCGGCTTGCCGGCCTTGAGCGGGCGGGCGGCGCATGAAGACCGCCGCCAAGGCGGTCAAGCTGGCCAAGCCAAAGAGCTCGCTCCAATCCAGTGAACCGCCACCACCGCCTCCACCCGAAGACTGGGTGGCCGAAACGCGGCTGGGCGTGAAGTAGGAAACCGAGGCAATTGGCGCAGCCGCGGCCACCAAAGGCGCGTTGGCCGCCCAGACGACGGCATCATAGGCATTCAAGATGCCGTTGCCGCAGGTCGCCGTGGTGCAATTGCAATTGCCCTGCGCGTTGTTGCCAGCCACACACGCGGCCAGCCCTGTGGATGGGAAGGGGCGCGCATTTAATTTGATGCCCGCGATCAATTGCTGGACCGTCAAATTGGGGTTCACCGCCAGCATCATGGCCGCCACGCCAACCGCTTGGGGTGCCGCGAAGCTGGTGCCCGCCTTTGCAGCCATGATGTAGCCAGACGAAGTGAGATCAGGCGACGTCAAGCCACTGTTCGACAAGGTGTAGATGCCAGCGTCACCATCATTGAGGTAAGTCGCGTCATCGACATCACCCGATGCCACGGCCACGCCATCGCTGATCATGTTGGCATAGTTGGCCTTGTAGCCCTTTTGATTCAAACCCGTCACCGCCAGCACATCGGCGCAATTGGCAGGCATCGAGGGCACCGCCTCACCCCGGTTATTCAGGCCATTGCCTGCCGCGGCCACCACCAGCACCCCATTGTTCTTCAGGGTCGCGATCGTGGGGATGTAGATGGACGCTGCACCGCCCGCACCGGCTGTGCAAGCCTGGTCACTCGCGCCGAAACTCAGGTTGATCACTTTGGCGGGATGCGCTGGCAGCGGCGGCGCACCTTGGTATGACACGCCAGCCGCCCACAGCATCCCCTCGATGATGCTGCTGACCTCCGCCCCGCACTTGCCCCCGACCCGCACCGGCAAGAGCATCTCGGGCCCACCATTGGGGCCGCTGAGTTGAGCCAGCATGCCGGCCCCGTAGATGCCATTGTTGGTCTTGGCCACGAGCATCCCCGAAATGGCCAGGCCATGCCAGGTGCTGTCCTCCAGGGCGCAAGGCGATGCCGGTATGTCGAAAACCTCAGGGTGCTGGGTTTTATCGGTCTGGTTCACCCAATCACCGGTGTCCGTGGGGTCGCCGTCCACCCCGCCGCCATCGGTCGATGTCAGCACGCGATCAACAAAGTCGTAGCCCGGCAGAAGGCGGCTGCTGCCAGAGCTGATCAGGTCGGGGTGCGGCAAGATGCCCGTGTCCAACACCGCCACCACCACCGGCGCCAAGGTGCGGCCTTGCAAGTAAGTCCAAGCGGCGGGAAAGTCAGCCACCCCTTGCGTGGACGAGGTCGGTGATTTCAGCCAGACCTGCCCCGGCCCGCTGACCGGGGCGGCCTGGTTGCCCATCAAATAGGCCAGGCTGGTGTTGCCCGTGGCGTCTCCAGCCACATACCCAGGATCAGTGACGGTCAGCGAGTGCTTCCTGACAATCTCATTGACCACCACCCATTCGACGTCGGGGTCCGCGCGCAAGCGCTGCGCCTGCGCATTGGCATCATCCCAAGAAGTGGCATGCCCGGCGTGGATGACGTTCGCGGCAAAAGCCGTGGGGCGCTGAACCAGGTAGGACACTCGCTTGCGCCGCGCCGCATCGGCGATGCGTTGGCGCTGACGGGGTGCGCCGTCACTGGGCACAGCCGAGGCCTTCAAGCGGACCACCGATTGGGGCTTGGTGTCCTTGAGCTTGACGATCAAGCCCAGGGCCATGCGCGGCGGCGGCACCGGTGACACCTCTGCGGCCACCGCCATGTCACTGCCGCCCAGAACCAGCATCGCCATCAAGGCCCAGGAAGAAAGATGCCCGCGGGCGTGGCCTTGCCAATTCACTACGCACTACTCCAAGAAAGCAAAGAGCGCTGATTATGAAATAGCGGGCCTCCACGATGTGCAAGCAATACCCGCCCCGACACATTTGGGCACACAAAGAAATGGCGCGACCATGAAAAAAGCCCCCGAAGGGGCTTTGCAGACAGATCGAGGACCAAGCTTACTTGGCGATGACGCGGGCCATCTCGATGACCTTGTTCGAATAGCCCCATTCATTGTCATACCAAGACACGACCTTCACGAAGGTCTTGTCCAGGGCGATGCCGGCTTCAGCGTCGAACACCGAGGTGCAAGGCTCGCCACGGAAGTCGGTGGCCACCACCTTGTCTTCGGTGTAGCCCAACACGCCCTTCAGAGCGCCTTGCGACTGGGCCTTCATTTCGGCGCAGATCTCTTCGTACGTGGCGTCCTTGTTCAGCTCGACGGTCAGGTCGACCACCGACACGTCGGACGTGGGCACGCGGAAGGCCATGCCGGTCAGCTTCTTGTTCAGCTCGGGGATCACCACGCCCACGGCCTTGGCGGCGCCAGTGCTGGAGGGAATGATGTTTTCCAGGATGCCGCGGCCGCCGCGCCAGTCCTTGTTCGAGGGGCCGTCCACGGTCTTTTGCGTGGCGGTGGCGGCGTGCACGGTGGTCATCAGGCCACGCTTGATGCCCCACTTGTCGTTCAGCACCTTGGCGATCGGGGCCAGGCAGTTGGTGGTGCACGAGGCGTTCGAGATGATGGCTTCGCCCTTGTAGCTCAGGTGGTTCACACCGTAGACGAACATCGGGGTGTCGTCCTTCGATGGGGCCGACAGGATGACCTTCTTGGCGCCGGCCTTCAGGTGGGCTTCGGCGGTTTCCTTGGTCAGGAACAGGCCGGTGGATTCGACGACGATGTCGGCGCCGACTTCGTCCCACTTCAGTTCGGCCGGGTTCTTCACCGCAGTCAGGCGGATGGGCTTGCCGTTGACGACCAAGGTGTTGCCATCGACCGAGACTTCGCCCTTGAAGCGGCCATGCACCGAGTCGTACTTGAGCATGTAAGCCAGGTAGTCGGGCTCCAGCAGGTCATTGATGCCGACGATTTCAACGTCGTTGAAGTTCTGAACGGCGGCACGGAACACCATGCGTCCGATGCGGCCGAAGCCGTTGATGCCAATCTTGATAGCCATGATGGTGAGTCCTCAGAGAGATTTAAACAAAGACTGAAAATCGATCAATAAGTTCAGTTCAACGACGGCGGCCCAAGGCCACCTTCACGGTGTCGACCACGTTTTGCGTGGTGAAACCAAAATGCTTGAACAGCACGCCTGCAGGAGCCGATTCACCGAAGGTGTCCAAGCCCACCACGGCCGCGCAGCCGTATTTCCACCAGCCATCGGTCACACCAGCTTCGACCGCGATGCGCGGCAGGTGGGCGGGCAGCACGCTCTGCTTGTAAGCCAGGCTTTGACGGTCAAACACCGTGGTCGAGGGCATGGACACGACGCGCACCGCGATGCCTTCGATGGCCAGCTGCGTTTGCGCGTGCAGGGCAAGTTGCACTTCCGAACCGGTGGCGATGATCACGGCTTGCGGCTTTTTCTTCAACCCCACTTCTGAGGGTTCTGCCAAAACATAGCCGCCTTGCGTGATGACATCCGCATCCGTCTTGGGGGCATATGGCAGGTTTTGGCGCGACAGCAGCAGCGCCGAGGGGCGGTGTTTGTTGGCCAGGGCCATGGTCCAGGCCACGGCCGTTTCAGTCGTGTCGGCCGGGCGCCAAACGTCCAGGCCGGGGATCAAACGCAGGCTGGCAGCGTGCTCCACCGATTGGTGGGTCGGGCCGTCTTCGCCCAGGCCGATCGAATCGTGCGTGAACACGTGCACCACGCGCAGCTTCATCAGCGCGGCCATGCGGATGGCGTTGCGGCTGTAGTCGCTGAAGGTCAGGAAGGTGCCACCGTAGGGAATGTAGCCGCCGTGCAGGGCCACGCCATTCATGATGGCGGCCATGCCGAACTCTCGCACACCGTAGTTGATGTGGCGGCCGATCTGGCCGGTTTCGGTGGTGACCACCTTGCCATCGGCATCGACGCGGAAGGCGGGCGTGCTCTTGGTGTTGGTCAGGTTCGAGCCGGTCAGGTCGGCGCTGCCGCCCAGCATTTCAGGCAAGGCCGCGGTGAAGAACTCCAGCGCGATCTGGCTGGCCTTGCGGCTGGCCACGGTCTCGGCCTTGTCGTGCGCGGCGGCCACGGACTCGACCGCGATTTCGGCGAAGTTCTCGGGCAGGTCGCCGGCCATGCGGCGGGTGAACTCGGCGGCCAACTCGGGGAAAGCGGACTGGTAGGCGGCGAAGCGCTCGTCCCACTCGGCGACCAGCTTCTCGCCTTCGGCTTTGGCATCCCAATCGGCGTAGGCGGTGGTGGGCACCACGAAAGGCTCGTGCAGCCAGCCGATGGTGTCGCGGGTGAGCTTGATCTCGTCGGCGCCTAAGGGTTCGCCATGGGCCTTGGACGTGTTCGCGCGGTTGGGCGAGCCCTTGCCGATGTGCGTCTTGCACACGACCAGGGTGGGCTTGTCCTGGCTCAGCTTGGCTTTGACAATGGCTTCGTCGACCGCGTCCACGTCGTGGCCATCCACCGGGCCGATCACATTCCAGCCACAGGCCTCGAAACGCTTGGGCGTGTTGTCGATGAACCAGGGCGCCACCTGGCCGTCGATCGAGATGCCGTTGTCGTCGTACAGGGCGATCAGCTTGTTCAGCTTCCATGCGCCGGCCAGGGCCACGGCCTCGTGGCTGATGCCTTCCATCAGGCAACCGTCGCCCAGGAAGGCATAGGTGTGGTGGTCCACGATGGTGTGGCCGCCTTGGTTGAACTCGGTGGCCAGCAGCTTCTCGGCCAGGGCCATGCCCACGGCGTTGGTGATGCCCTGGCCCAGGGGGCCGGTGGTGGTTTCAATGCCAGGCGTGACGCCGACTTCCGGGTGCCCCGGGGTCTTGCTGTGCATCTGGCGGAAGTTTTTCAGCTCGTCCAGCGGCAGGTCGTAGCCGGTGAGGTGCAACAGCGCGTAAATCAGCATCGACGCGTGGCCGTTGGACAACACGAAGCGGTCGCGGTCGGCCCATTGGGGTTGCGTGGGGTTGTGGCGCAGGTGACGGCCCCACAAGGCCACCGCCATGTCGGCCATGCCCATCGGGGCGCCAGGGTGGCCGGAGTTGGCTTGCTGGACGGCGTCCATCGCAAGGGCACGGATGGCGTTGGCCATGGCGGTGGGGGACTTGGGGGTGATGGACATGGGTGGGCAAGGTTGGTGGGGATGGGTACGGAGAGTGAGATTTTAGCTGGGTCGCACGAGTTGGCCACTCAGCTCACTGCCGCATAGAGTTCGATGTATTCCGCAACGCAGCGGTCCCATGACCACTGCAGGGACAAGTTCTTCGCAGAGGATCGCCCTTGGACAAGCCTCTGCGGATTGCCTACCAACGCCTCAACTGCAAAGCGAAGCGCCACCTCCGGGCAGGTTTGGTGGCGAAGCTCCACCTGGAATACACATGTCGGATCAGTGGTGGGGAAAGCCGCCGCCACCTCGGCGCTGACCAGGACTGGCGTGCCGCAAGCCATGGCCTCCTGGATGACCAACGGAAACCCTTCTCCGGTGCTAGGCAATACTAATAAATCGGCTTGCTGAAAGTATGGCACCAACAAATCAGATCGGAGATTTTCGAGTACCGTAACATGCGCCGGAAGGCCTCCTGGCCAAGCAAGAGGTGATAAAGGCCCCCACCCGATGAAAATCCACTCAGTGCGGGGCACTGTAATGCAATATTTTATTAAATCGATACCTTTTTTCTCAACAAATCGGCCCACATATAAGATCTTGATCTTCCGATCGACCAAAATCGGCTCACGCTCAATATTGAAATAAATATGGTGGTTCACGCCGTTCGACACAAGACATGGCGGACGTCGAAATTTAACAAAAGTTTTAAAATACTCCAACACAGGCCTCCCCACAAAGACCACCTGATCAGCATAGATTAAAGCCATTTTTCCAATTGTTTTATTGAGACCACCAATCAAGAAACTGGCCAAGGGGGACTTGAAATTTATTGCCCCAATGTGCTGCGTCAACACCAACGGCTTCCCCTGCATAGCGGCAAATACCATCGCCATCAAAGAAGGCATATAGAGAAAATCATGCACATGCACCAAGTCCGCACGACGCATGCGTTTCCATAGGCGCCAGACGCTGCCCGCGCTCCAGATGGGCAGTGGCATGCCCAATCGCTTTTCCAAGAAATCGATAGAGGCAGCTTGGTCGACCTCGACCCCTTCCGCAAAATCACCAGGAAATTCGGCGGGGTAACCTCCTGCCATCCATTGGATAGTCAGGCCTGATTGACTCAAGCCATCCACAAGCTTTCCAGCCACTACCTCTATGCCTCCCCCATGTGCCGGGAAAAAGGCGCTGACCATCAAGACGGAGCGCACAGGCCTTCGGGCCGTCGTCGAATGAGTGAATGTCAAATTGGCGTGGCCTGAGAAATTCATGACTGCAAGAACGGCGGAAACAGCCAAACTCGCCCACAAATAGTTCAGCTTGAAAATATCAACCAAAATCCACATGGACGTCAAATTAATCAGCAGACTAAACGCCATGACGAAATAATATCTAAACAACTCCCGACCTTGGAAGTCTGCCTCCAGCCTGAATGCAAACACCTTATTTATTCTATAGCTGAAAAAATTTAACAAGACAAAAGCGATCACACAAGACTGGAGGTATGGAATACTCCAATAATCCACCAAAATCTTCAAAGTCACCAAATTCAACGCCACAAAGACAATGCCCACACAAGCAAAACGCCAGAACCGGGCATCGGTCAAACGGGCCAACAAAGCTTTCATGCTTGAGCGGGAGAATCGCGGCCCGGATCAATGGCCTCAATGATCGCTAATTGCATTTTTAAAACTGCCAATGCGTCCTCTCCGGATACATCTTTAGCTTCATGCCCGTTGTCAATGGCGGCTGCGAACCGTTGAAAAATGGTTTGGTTACCGTACAGCAAGCGGCCAGCGAAGTGCAACGGCCCGTTTATAAAATGTTGAAACCAGTGCATGGCTGTGGCACGCCAGGATGTGCGCAAAACTGTGGATGCCAAATGCAAACCGTCATTGGGCAATTTCAGATAAATATCGCGAAACACATCAACCATACCCACCGCTTTGTCGCCCAGCACAGCCACATGCCATTCACTCAATGGGGCCTCAAACCGGCAACTCACGGTCACCGGGATTTCTTTTCCATTGACTTCGGTTCGGAAGGATGCGTCAACGCTCGCGGGTGTATTTTTCCCGGATGTACTGGGACAGCTGTCAACATTGACCAAGCGCAAGGGACCGGGAGCTAGGCGTCTAACGAGGTAGAGTAAATGGGGGCTTTCATCAAAAAACAAACCTCCGGGCAAATCCTCGTACCACACAGGCAATCGCCTGAGTGGATTGCCCCACTGGAAAGCCACTACCGAACGCACGGTGCCGATTTCATCATTTTCCAAATCACGAATCAAACGCTGGGTAGAAGATGCAAATTGAAAATTATGCACGATGGCCAAGCGCTTGCCAGCCAATTTAGCCAACTCAACCAATTCCTCCCCCTCCAGAGCCGTCATGGTAAAGGGCTTCTCGGTGATCACATGTTTGCCCGCAAGCAAGGCATCCTTGATCAATGCATAATGCGCCATGGGAGCGGTGACCACGTCAATGGCATCTGCTTTCGAAAGCCAATCAATCTCTGCAATGGACGAAGCGCCACAATGCTGGCGAATGCCCAATTTGCGCGCCCAACGAGCCGCCAATGCGGCATCTCGATCTGCCAGACCTATGATTTCGAAACGTGGATTTCGAAGCAAAGCAGGTATGTGGCGATGGGTACTGACCCACCCAAGACCTACCAGACCGATTCTGATTTTTTGCATTTTAATAACTTGTAATTCATTGCGCCCCGGCAGCACAAAAGGCTTCGACCCGATGATCACCGACAGCAAGCGACATTGAATACCGCCCAATGAATCGATTATAACGCCATACCCACAGCGCCTGATCCTGACGCCGCCAAATTACCACCATGTCGCTGTTGATGTAAGATTTCCTATACCCTATAGAAACCACCTCAAGAACCGAGCGCTCTCCCAATAAATTACGTCTGCACATACGCTCTATATTTTCATACTCAAGGCCTACCTGCTTTTGTTCGCGCACCTCAATCGCCTCAGGCTGCTCAAGGTAACTCACGGCACAGGTCAGCAAACCTTGATCATGTAATTCAGTGTGATCGCTGTCCAGCAGCTCTGCGACCCCTTTTTCCAATACCTCGCCAACACCGCTTGAAGCATCCTTAATCGACAGCACCTGACAGTCTTCCCCGGTAACGGTCAAACCATAGCTTGACAATAGCCTAGCCTGCTTAAGCACCGCTTGCCCCATGGATGCCGGACCTAGGCCCGAAGAATGCAGCACCAAAGGGGAAAGCGTTCGGACCTGAGGCATGCGTCTTTTCACCATGACATCAACTTTCGAACGAGTTGGGCCCTCATGAGGTATTGTTTTTTGCCCCACCAAGTTGATGAACCCACTGCCCTTCGGAAAATAATCGATCAAGGAAGCGAATGTCTGATTGCTCAATGACAAATACAAGGCAGGCTCTTTGGGCCATTGGCTGCCAGGTTGCGGCTGCACGTCGATCCACTTCGCGCGCCAAGGACCAGGGTTCCAGCGCAAATCAGCGCTAACGACGTCCATGGTGATTTGCACCCCAAAAATTAAGAGCAGGGCATAGGCTTTCCATCTACGATGGCTGCTGATGTTTACAACTAACACGACGACAGCGACACCAATCAGCAAAAGCATTGGCACGGCGTATCGTCCATTGGCGCTGGAGCGCAGCCATAACCCGTAAGAGCCCAGCACCACCAGACACAGGAAGCCCTCCAAAGACCCCAGTAAGCCCCGCAACGCAGCGCAAGGAAAGGCCAGCGTCACGCGAATTTTTTTTCCGATTAAAATCAGCCCCAGCAAGAAAAAAGCCATTATTCTGACATCAGGCTCCCGCACTTCGGCATAAGCCATGATATCACCGCGAACAATACTAAACGGAAATACCAGATATTCAATAAATCCTTCCGGCTTGAATCTGAAGTTCATTAAAATTTGAAATGAGAACCATGGTGAGTGGAAAATATTGTTAAATAACGGAAAATAAGGATTACCAAAATTTCGCCATAAAGCAAGGCCCCACCAACCATAAGTCAAGATGAAGCCGCCGAATAAGCACCCGCCAAATATCAGGCCGGCCAGCGCACCTTGGCGAACTCCTTTCAAGGTCCAAAAGGCAAGGACCAAGCCGAGGCCCACAGGGGCAGCCATGTAAAGGGCGGTTAATTTAAGCCCAATGCCCGCACCCAATGCAGCACCTGCGACAGCCGCTGACTTCAGTCTCTTGTGCTCAATCGACGCCAGTCCCGCAAGAACGCCGATGAGGCACGGAATGGATACCACCACATCCACAAAACTGGTGCCAACCTCTGATAAAAATATGGGGGCCAGTGCAGCCAATAAGACGGCAAGTTCTCTCAAAGCTCCTCTTTCTCGCCCAGTATTGCGCAAAAGCTTCTCAGCTATTTTTTGCAGAACCGAAAGGTTCAAGGCATTCATCCCTGTGAGTGCTGCGTTAATCGCGATGCTGTGCCATCCAGAATGCACCATGAGATAGAAGGGTACATGCAGCAGAGGATTCAAATGACTTTGAACGCTGGCTGCCAGAAAATCCTGATCGAATCGGTCGTCAAAAAAAGATCGCCCCACGTAGAGGTGATAATTCAACAAATCCCAGCTCAGGTCCTTTCCCAAGGACAGAGAAATCAGAAATAACCCGATCCAATAAATCAAAAACCATTGAATCGATTTTGGCCAATTCAAACGACCATACAACTCACTAGCGTGGCCCGCATGCATCTCCGATTATTTCTTCTTGGTTGAGATGATAAAAGCAACGGCCATGGAGAACATCATGGTCTGAAGCCCCCCCAAACCCACCATGACGGCTGGAACGGCCATGCGCATTGCGACGGATGGATTAATTGCAGCGTAGTGGCTGGCATGCCAATATGAAAGCGACTTGCTCGCCAGCAGCAATGCCACAATAACGCCCCCTGCACCGACCATCAGGCCCCACTCCAAGCGGAATTTTGCTTCAATGAATGATGTTAATTTTCCAGGGGGCCACAGATCAAATTTCACCCCCGCCAACTGCATGAGTAGACCGACAAAGATCAATTGGATGCCAGCCACAGCAGCAGCAGCCGAGAAAAGCAATGAATGAATATCAAAAACGACCGACCCAAAGGCTTGGGGCCCAGTTGACAGCGTGATTGAAGCAAGCAAACTTACACCAAATAACATTGAGCCTGGCATCACAAAGAGGATCTGAGGTGAATGCAGAAGCATGTATATGAGGTGTCGCCAACCATCCGTCCAGGTTTTTAAATGAGGTGGGCGATCACGCCCATCCCGTCGGAGCACCGTGGGCACCTCGGTTACTTTCAAATTTGATAAAACCGCGCGGATGATGATTTCGCTGGCGAACTCCATTCCGGTTGTTTTTAAATTCAAATCCAAGATGCTTTTCTTGTCAAAACCGCGCAACCCACAATGAAAATCACCAATGGACGCATTGAACAAACGCCGACCAATGAACGACAAAACGGGATTGCCCAAATACCGGTGCAAAAAAGGCATGGCACCTTTTTCTATGCCTCCCTTGAATCGGTTACCGACCACCAGCGAAGCCCCCGACCTGAGTTCTGCTAGGAAAGTCTCCAAGCGAGAAAAATCATAACTCTCGTCGGAGTCACCAAAGATCACATACTTGCCCCGAGCAGAAGCAATGCCAGATTTGAGCGCAGCGCCATAACCCCTCTCAGAAACGTGCACGACCCTGGCACCCAGATCCTCTGCCATCTGGACGGAGCCGTCGGTCGAGCCATTGTCAGCAATGAGAACCTCACCTGCCAAAGCATGCGTTTCTAAAAAAATCTGAGCTTCGCTGATGCAACGGGGCAATGTGCGCGCTTCGTTCAAGCACGGCATCAATATGGTCAACTCCATGGCTTCTCCTTAAGCAAAAGGGGCCTCACGGCCCCTTTTGCTGCATCCATGAATGGATTAATAGCCAGTCTTGGCCTTAGTGCAGTTTGTGCCTGACGTCACATAATTCCAATTGATATTGGTGGACGTCACAGTGCCGGTTGCGGTCACCGTGCACGAGCCAAGCTTGGCACTGCCGACAACCGTGAAGACTGCAGTACCGCCCACACCGCCTGTGCCAGCCGTGAATGTGCCGCGACCCAGCGTGATTTCGCCAGCCGCGGCAGACGTTGGCATCGTGAAGGCGCTGCCCAATTCCGCATTGCTGTCGCACTGAGTTGGATCACCGCTGGAGTTCTGAATGCACAAGGCAGTTTCGGTCTTGGTCGATTCCAGTGAGGTCACGCCATCCTGGTATTTTGCGCGGGTAATGTAGTCTTGGTATTGGGGAATGGCAATGGCTGCCAAAATACCAATAATTGCCACCACAATCATCAATTCAATCAGGGTGAAACCCTTTTGAACATTCATTTGCACTCGTTGAATCGTCTTCATGGTCAATCTCCTTGGGCTCAGCCCGCTGCGAAAATTTAGTCACTGCTGGCCCAGCTTGCCTGGGCGTGAGTTCTATTACGCAGTTGCCATGCCAATCGAGATCCATGGAAATGCTGTGACTTTTACCGCGTTTACCCCTAATCACAGTCTTTGCAGCAACTTATTTAGTCACATTACCGCCAGTAGCAAAGCCCTGTTTGGTCACCTAGCCAGAACCAGTGACAAAAATGGTCACCCTTCGACTGGGGCATTGAAACGCTGCCCTTCACGCAAAGGCTCAATCCGATGCCTGCTCTCCAACGCCCTGATCTGGGCCAGCACCGCCGGCACCTCACCCGGTTTGGGATGAGTGATATACACACTCACCTCGCCATCCAGCTGAGTCAACTCATGCGCCAAGCTCTGCGGCGACAAATGCCCACTGATGCTCGCCAAATGCGCTTCCTCGTTGCCAAAGGCGGTCTCAATCACCAATTGGGCGATGCGACGTCCCTCCAACGCTTTCCAAAGTGCCGGATTAGGCCCCGTGTCGCCACTGAAAACCCACCAGCCTTGAGGCGTCTCCAATCCAAATCCCACCCCGGGTACCGTGTGCGCAGCAGGCAGCACGTGAACACGTCGATCAGCCCCCAGGCCGCCTTTGGCAGGAAATGTCAGCTGCTCACCCACCGCAAAGGGATGAAACACCAGGATGGGATAGGCCGCGCTGGGCAGACGGGTGAAATCAGGCCAGATCACACCATTGAAAATGTGCGTCCGAAGGGCTTCCAAAGTCTCCGGCAAAGCGTGAACATGGATAGGCCGAAGCTCACTCAATCCACCCGGCCCCTGCCGCAAGCGAATCACACTGTCCGCCAGCAATGGGATGCTCAGCACATGATCCAGATGACTGTGGCTGATCAGAATGTGGTCAATGCGGGCCAACTCATCCAGCCGCATTTCACCCACACCACTGCCGGCATCGATCAGGATGTCGTCATCCAGCAAGAAAGCCGTGGTGTGGCAGCGCGCCGCGATGGACCCTGAACAACCCAGGACGCGGATCATCGGGGCGCCCCGGCCTCAGCCTTGCACGAATTGCATCTGGGTGCCCGCCAACTCGATCACGTCGCCGCTCTTGAGGTGAACCGGCTCGCCACCCACGGGTGCGCCATTGACGGTCGGACGGGCCGAGCCTTCGACGTGGGCGAACACATAACCGCCAGGCCGCTTGGTGAGCGAGGCCACCTGCACGCCGGGCTTGCCCACGGTCGTCACCACTTTGCTCAGGGCCACTTCACGGCCCGCGGCTGCGCCATTGAGCACCTTGATCAAGGCGGGCGCTTGAGGGGGCAAACCACCGAAACTGGTGTTGGAAAGCGGAGAAGTGCCAGAAGAGGTGAACAAGCCGCCGGGCGCCGTCAATGGCCCCTGCGCTGCACGCTCGGCTACGGTCGTGGGCGACAGGGTCGATGCCGCGGGCGCCGAGTTGCCCATGTTGCTGAACCCGCCACTACCGGGTCGCATGATCATGGTCTTTTCGTAGTCGTTGCCCTCTTCGGCCAGGAACTTGATCTTGTACTTGCCGATTTCAACGGTGTCGTTGTGCTGCAGCAGTTGCTTCTTGACCGCCTTGCCGTTGATGTAGGTGCCGTTGGTGCTGTTGAGGTCTTCGATGAACACATCGGTGCCCACCAGTTGCATCACCGCATGCTCGCCGCTCACCGCCAGGTTGTCGATGACGATGTCGTTGTACGGGCGGCGGCCCAGGGAGGTCTTGTCCTTGGTGATCTGGACCTCCTTGATGACCACGCCGTCTAGCGAGACGACCAGTTTTCCCATGCGGAACCTCTCGGATTGGATCTACTAATTAGTGTTCAAGATGCGCCCCCCAGGCGCTTGAAGGGCCACCAGGACTTGGGCTGAGGTTCGGCCACACCTTGTGCCCGAACCAGGACAACAGCGATATTATCCCGGCCACCCACATCGTTGGCGGCAGAAATAAGGGCCGAACCCATGTCTGGCAAATTAGTTTGACTGTTCATGACCTGTGCAATGTGCGCATCGGTCAGCATGTCAGACAAACCGTCCGAACACATCAGGAAAATATCCCCGGATTGGACTTCGTGCAGGTGGGTTTCCATCAAAACGAGGTCTTCCACGCCCAAAGCGCGCGTGACCAGGTTCTTGTTGGAAGAAAAAGCCGCTTGCTCGGGCGTGATGATGCCGGCATCAATCTGCTCTTGCAGCAGGGAATGGTCTTTGGTGATTTGCTGCAGCACGCCGTTGCGCAAGCGGTAGGCACGCGAATCCCCGATGTGCCCGACCAAAGCGCGTCCTGACCGGAAAACCGAGACAACCAAAGTGGTGCCCATGCCGGCATAAGTCGGGTTGGAGTTGGCGGCGTTGAAGATGGCGCGGTTGGCGTTGTCGACGCAAATGTCCATGGCGCGCTTGACGTCGCCGTCGCTCGCACCGGGCGCGGCTTCGGTCAGCCAGCGCCCCAGTTCGGCCTTGATGAAATCGCAGGCCATGCCGCTGGCGACTTCGCCCGCGTTGTAGCCGCCCATGCCGTCGGCCAGCACGGCCACGGTGCAGGACTCGTCGATGGCGATCGAATCTTCATTGTTCGTTCGCACACGGCCGGTGTCGGTCTGACTGAAAAACTCAAACTCCATGGTGCAATTGTCGCTTGATTTGTTACTCAGCCCAGTTCGATGTCAACGTTGGATGTGGACCACACGGCTTGCGCCACGGCCCTCAGATCCTCGGCCATTTGTTGGCCATTGGCATAGCGGGTGTTTGGATGCTTTTGTAGCGCCAACGCGACGATGTCGCCCAAGGGACGGGGCAAATCATCACGCAGATCACAGACATTGGGCACTTCTTCCTGGGCAATCGCTCGCATCAACTGGGCCATGGAGTCGTTGCGGTAAGGCAGGTAGCCGGTTAACAGCTGGAAGAGGCTGACACCCAGTGAGTACAGGTCGGTGCGGCCATCCAGCGTTTGGCCAGACAACTGCTCGGGCGACATGAACGTGGGCGTGCCCAGCACAACGCCCGTGCGTGTCCGCGCTGCGTCGGCCACGCGTGCCACGCCGAAGTCCATCACTTTGACACTGCCCGAGGCCAGGTCCACCATGATGTTGGCGGGCTTGATGTCGCGGTGGGTGACGCCGCGCGTGTGGGCGTAGGCCAGGGCGTCGGCCACGCGGGCCATGATGGGCAGCAGTTGTGCCAACGGCAGCAATTTGGTGGGATGTGCGTATTGGCTCAGGTCCACGCCTTCAACCAGTTCCATGGCGATGAAGGCCAAGCCATCGGTTTCACCCGCGCCAATGATGCTGACGATGTCGGGATGGTCCAGGCGGCCGGCCATTTCAGCTTCGCGCAGGAACCGAGCGCGGGCATCGGCCAGCTCGTCGCCCTGGAATTCACGCGCCAGGGCCATGGTTTTCAGGGCGACTTTGTGGTCCTTGACCGGGTCGTAGCCCAGGTAGACCGCGCCCATGGCGCCCCGACCGATCTCTTTTTCGACCACGTATTTGCCGAGTTGGCGCTTGCTTTCCTCGGGCATGGGCCGCGACGGCACGGTGCCCCAGGTGTTGCTGGCCGCCGCCTGGGCCAGGCCCCGGGCTCGCATCAAACGCAATTTGACCTGACGCCACTCAGGGTCGATGTCGGCCATGTGCTCGTAGACGTCCCGGGCACTGTGGTAACGCTGGTCGCGCTCAAAAGCCAGCGCGATGCCTTCCAGGGTTTCAAGACAGGCCTCGCGCTGCCCAGGTTCCGGGCGAAACGCCTTGAGCGAGTTCCAGGCCTGGTCGGCCGGGCCTTCTTTCAAGGCATTGAGCGCGTGCGCGACGCGCTGCATGCCTTCGGCGGGCTCCGGCGCGTTTGCCGCATTCTGGCGAACCGCAGGCGGTGGCTTGGCCAGCGTGTCCGCCGCACTGCGCTGCCAGGTCTGCGGGCGGGTGGTTTGTGAAAAATCCGGCGTACCCATCTGAGACGGCAAGGCGGAATCAAAGTCAGAGGGCGGCAGACTGTCTTCGGCCGAATGGAGGTAAGACAGCACTGTTTCTGGGCCCGCGTCCGCCCCAGCCTTCAAGCGGATGCGGGCAATGGCCTTTTCGCGCTCGGCTTCGGTGAGCATGGACGAGCGGCGGCGCGGCCGTGTGTTCGCGCCCGATCGGCTGTGCCTTCCACCTTGCTGGGTGCT
This sequence comes from Aquabacterium sp. CECT 9606, assembly GCF_918741295.1. Lineage (GTDB taxonomy): Bacteria > Pseudomonadota > Gammaproteobacteria > Burkholderiales > Burkholderiaceae_C > Aquabacterium. The sequence continues at coordinate 366,510 of NZ_CAKKNB010000001.1, read as the reverse complement.
GGGCCCGAAGGTGGAGCGAGCAGAGGAGTTACGGCGGTTCTGGCGCAACAGCCAAACCACCAGTGCCGCAGCCACCACCAGCAAAATCAGGATCAACAAAGGCGCGATCAGGTTGATGTCAGGTGTCATGCTGGGCTTGGACCTCGGGCTGGGTCAGCTTTTTTTTCTGGACAACAAGGTGCCCAACCCCAGCACCAGCAGGGCACCCGCCACGCCCGCGGCATAGCGGTTCATGTCGGTGTCGAGCGCGTAGGCCTTGAGGGCGGGATCGCCAATGGCCAGGGTGCCGGCAATCCAGCCCAACAGCATGCCGCCCACGGTGATGATGAGGGGAAACCGGTCCATGAGTTTGAGCACCAAGGTACTGCCCCACACAATGATGGGAATGCTGACCAGCAAGCCAAAAATCACCAGCGGCATCTGATGCCCTTCGTGGCCCGCGCCCTGGGCTGCACCCGCGATGCCGATGACGTTGTCGACGCTCATGACAAAGTCTGCCACGATGATCGTTTTGATGGCCCCCAACAATTTGTCACTGGCCTGAATGTTGTCATGACCGTCATCATCGGGCATGAGTAGTTTCACGCCAATCCACAGCAACAGGGCCGCCCCGACCAGTTTGAGGTAGGGCAAGGCCAGCAGGGACATTGCGAAAAAGATCAGGATCACGCGCAGGACGATGGCACCAGCGGTGCCCCACAAGATGCCTTTGCGGCGCAATTCCGTGGGAAGGTTGCGGCAAGCCAGGGCAATGACCACGGCGTTGTCCCCCCCCAGCAAAATGTCGATCATCACGATCTGGCCCACGGCAAGCCAGAATTCGGGCGTCAGGAATGCTTCCATGTCTTTCTACCAATGAAATCAGCCCCGAGTGTAGGGGCTGATGCTGGGTGAGAAAGCACGAACAACCGGCGCTGGATCACAACAGGTTCTTGAGCAGCTTGGCCATTTCAGATGGGTTGCGGGTGACGGTGAAGCCGCACTCTTCCATGATGGCCAGCTTGGCATCGGCCGTGTCCGCGCCACCACTGATGAGCGCGCCCGCATGCCCCATGCGCTTGCCAGCCGGCGCGGTCACGCCAGCAATGAAGCCCACAATGGGCTTTTTCATGTTGGCTTTGCACCAGCGCGCGGCCTCGGCCTCGTCAGGCCCCCCGATTTCGCCAATCATGATGACGGCGTCGGTGTCCGGGTCGTCGTTGAACAGGCGCATGACGTCGATGTGCTTGAGACCGTTGATGGGGTCGCCCCCAATGCCCACCGCGCTGGATTGGCCGAGGCCCAGCTCGGTCAACTGTGCAACCGCTTCATAGGTGAGCGTGCCAGAGCGGCTGACCACGCCGATGCGGCCTTTGCGGTGGATGTGGCCGGGCATGATGCCGATCTTGATTTCTTCAGGCGTGATCAAACCGGGGCAGTTGGGGCCCAGCAGCAATGTCTTCTTGCCACCGGCGGCTTCCTTGGCCTTCATCTTGTTCCGCACTTCCAGCATGTCCCGCACAGGGATGCCTTCGGTGATGCAGATGGCCAGGTCCAGGTCGGCTTCGACCGCTTCCCAGATGGCAGCGGCGGCGCCAGGTGGCGGCACGTAGATGACCGAGACGGTGGCGCCGGTGGCGGCCTTGGCGTCTTTCACCGTGGCGTGGATGGGGATGCCTTCGAAATCTTCGCCGGCCTTCTTGGGGTTGACGCCCGCCACGAAGCAATTCTTGCCATTGGCGTAGTCACGGCAACCACGGGTGTGGAACTGGCCGGTCTTGCCGGTGATGCCTTGCGTGATGACTTTGGTGTCTTTGTTGATCAAGATGCTCATGTCGGGATCCTTGTCGTCATCAATGGCGTGTCATTTGGCAACGGCGGCCACGGCAGCCTGGGCGGCATCGGCCATGGTATCGACACTGATGATGGGCAAACCGGAGTCGGCCAGCATCTTCTTGCCCAGGTCTTCGTTGGTGCCCTTCATGCGGACGACCAACGGCACTTTCAGGTTCACGGCCTTGCAGGCGGCGATCACACCATCGGCGATGGTGTCGCACTTCATGATGCCGCCGAAGATGTTGACCAGGATGCCCTTGACCTCGGGGTTCTTGAGCATGATCTTGAAGGCCTCGGTGACCTTCTCTGCGGTGGCGCCACCGCCGACGTCGAGGAAGTTGGCCGGCTCGCCGCCGAACAGCTTGATCGTGTCCATGGTGGCCATGGCCAGACCGGCGCCGTTGACCAGGCAGCCGATGTTGCCATCGAGCTGAATGTAGGCCAGATCGAACTTGGAGGCTTCGATTTCGGCGGGGTCTTCTTCATCCAGGTCGCGGTAGGCCACGATTTCAGGGTGGCGAAAGAGCGCGTTGCTGTCGAAGTTGAACTTGGCATCAAGGGCAATGATGTTGCCCTTGCTGTCCCGGTTCAGCGGGTTGATCTCGACCAAGGAGGCGTCGGTCTCCATGTAGCACCGGTACAGCTTCTTGAACACATCGACAGCCTGGGCGGTGGAATCGGCTGGCAAGCCGATGCGGTCGGCAATGGCCTTGGCCTGCTCATCGCCCAAGCCCGTGAGCGGGTCGATGAGCTCGGTGATGATCTTGTCGGGGGTGTCGTGGGCCACTTGCTCGATGTCCATGCCACCTTCGCTGGAGGCGATGAAGGCGACCTTCTGGCTGCCGCGGTCGGTCACCAGCGAGACGTAGTATTCCTTTTGGATGTCAGCGCCATCTTCGATGTAGAGGCGGTTGACCTTCTGGCCATTGGGACCGGTTTGGTGCGTCTTGAGCTGCATGCCCAGGATGTCGCCAGCCAGACGCCGGACATCGTCGATGGACTTGGCCACCTTCACGCCGCCGCCCTTGCCACGGCCGCCCGCGTGGATCTGGGCCTTGACGACCCAGACGGGGCCGCCCAGCTTTTCAGCGGCGGCCACCGCTTCGTCCACCGAGAAAGCCGGAATGCCTTTGGGCACCGGCACGCCAAAGCGGCTCAGGATCTCTTTGCCTTGGTACTCATGAATCTTCATGGACTGACTCGCAGGATGGTTGCGTGGGGCGCAGCAGACCTACAAACAAAGCGTACTGCGGCGCAGCATTCAGAATAGCACCACCTTTTGCCCGACGCTCAAGCTTCGTTCGCGTCTTCCGTGTCAGAAGACCCACGCACGACCCGGCGGATGACATCCCCCGAGAAGCCTCGCCCCGCCAAAAAACGCATTTGCTTGGCACGCTCTTGTGGCGTCTCGGCCACCTGACCGTAGCGGCGCTGCCACAACGCCTGCGCCCGCTGCAATTCCGTGTCTTTCAAAGCGGACAGGGCCGAACGCACGGCATCGTCGGGCAATTGATGCCCGACCAATTCACCCCGGATACGGGCGGTGCCATAGCGTGCAGCCTTGCGGTGAACCACCGATTCGACGAAACGCTCAGCTGACAGCCAACCTCGAGCCTCCAGGTCGTCCAGCACACGGTTGATCTCGGTGGGATCTTCGGCATGGGGTGCCAATTTGCGCACCAGTTCGACGCGCGAATGCTCACGCGCCGACAGGTATTTCAGTGCCCTGCCCTTGAGGGACAGGGTGGATCCGCGCGTGGCCACCGTGGACCTTGGCCAGCAAGCCTGGCTTATTCAGCGGCTGCGGCCGGTGCCTGCAAGGCCACACCCAGCGATTCACGGATCTTGTTTTCGATCTCGTGCGCCAAGGCGGGGTTCTCGCGCAGGAATTCGCGGGAGTTGTCCTTGCCTTGGCCAATCTTCTCGCCTTGGTAGGCGTACCAGGCGCCGGATTTGTCGACGATCTTGGCGACCACGCCCAAATCAATGACCTCGCCTTCGCGGCTGATGCCTTCGCCATACAGGATGTCGAATTCAGCGGTTTTGAACGGGGGCGCTACCTTGTTCTTCACGACCTTGACCCGGGTTTCGCTGCCGATGATCTCTTCGCCCTTCTTGATGGAACCGATGCGGCGGATGTCGAGGCGCACCGAGGCGTAGAACTTCAGGGCATTGCCGCCCGTGGTGGTTTCAGGGCTGCCGAACATCACGCCGATCTTCATGCGGATCTGGTTGATGAAGATAACCATGCAGTTGGTCTTCTTGATGGTGGCGGTGAGCTTGCGCAGGGCCTGGCTCATCAAGCGGGCCTGCAGGCCGGGCAGGGAATCGCCCATTTCGCCCTCCAACTCGGCCTTGGGTGTGAGCGCGGCCACCGAGTCGACGATGATCAGGTCAACCGAGCCGGACCTCACCAAGGCGTCGACGATTTCAAGGGCCTGCTCGCCGGTGTCGGGCTGCGAGATCAACAAATCTTGCAGATTGACGCCCAGCTTTTGCGCGTATTGGGCATCCAGGGCGTGTTCAGCGTCGATGAAGGCGCAGACGCCGCCCTGCTTTTGCATTTCAGCGGCAACCTGCAGGGTCAGCGTGGTCTTGCCCGAGGATTCCGGGCCATAGATCTCGACCACGCGGCCACGGGGCAGGCCGCCGACGCCCAGGGCGATGTCCAGGCCCAGCGAACCGGTGGAGACGACCTGGATGTCGTCGATCACTTCGCCTTCGCCCAGGCGCATGATCGAGCCTTTGCCGAACTGCTTTTCAATTTGAGCGAGCGCCACTTGCAGGGCTTTGGCTTTTTCGGTGCTCAGGGCGGACTTCGCGGTGGCTTCCATTCAGGTGTCTCCGATGGCTGGAATTGATGAATTGCCGCCATTATGACAAAAGCTGGATGGATGTACAGTATTTCAACCAGGTATTTGTCACCCACTGAAGAGGGAGCTTCAAAATCAATGCTGCACTGCAGCATTACAAGCTAGACTGGGTCATGACCATTCCCAGCAAAAAACGCAAAGCCCTTTCCTCCGCCGCCCTGAATCCGTCGCCCAGGCCGCGCGTGGACCTGGCGCTGCAAGGCGGCGGCTCGCATGGCGCCTTCACCTGGGGGGTGCTCGACCGGCTGCTGGACGAGGATGGTCTGGACTTTTCAGGCATATCCGGCACCAGCGCGGGGGCGCTCAATGGCGCGGTGATGCTCACAGGGTATGTAGAAGGCCACGCCAAAGGCGGCGTGGCTGCGGCCCGCCCCCAGGCGCAAAAGGCCTTGGCCGCTTTCTGGGCCGATGTGAGCCAGCATGGGCCCATCTTTTCGCCCATGACGCTGCAGTCCAACGGCTCACTCAAACCCGCCTTCAACCTGGACCAGATCCCCGGCTACCAGTGGATGAACATGTTCATGCAGACCTTCAGTCCGTATGAGATCAACCCCCTGAACCTGAACCCTCTGCGCGACGTGGTGCAACGCCACGTGACCATCGAATCGGTGCACGAAGGCTGCCAGCATGGCACCCAGTTGTTCGTGACCGCCACCTCGGTGCGCACCGGCCAGGCGCGCGTCTTCACCGAAGAAGAATTGACGCTGGACGCCTTGATGGCTTCGGCCTGCCTGCCGGTGGTGTTCCAGGCAGTCGAGATCGATGGCGAGCCCTATTGGGATGGCGGCTATACCGGCAACCCTGCGCTCTACCCGCTGATCTACAACACTGACACCTCGGACATTTTGCTGATCAAAATCAATCCGCTGGAACGCCTGGATAAGCCCACGCGCAGCATGGACATCCTCGATAGGCTGAGTGAGATCACCTTCAACGCCAGCCTGATCGGTGAGATGCGGGCCATTGCCTTCGTGAAAAAGCTGCTCAGGGAAGACAAGATCGACCCAGGGCGCTACAAGGACCTGCACATGCACATGGTGGCCGACGACGAGAACCTGGCACCGTTCAACGCGTCCAGCAAGTCCAACACCGACCGCGTTTTCCTGCAGACGCTGCATGACATGGGCCATGCTGCCGCTGACCGCTGGCTGGCCGCCCACCGCGATGACATCGGGCACAGAAGCTCGCTGGACATCGAAAAAACCTTCCTGGGCCTGGGTTGATTTACCGCAAGACGCCTGAAGCAGGCACCCTCGAAAATCATTTGCCCAGCAGCGCTGCTGAGTTCAACCAAGAAGGAGCACGAATGATTCAAGAACACCATCCGCTGGTCAAGGATTTCCCGGAGTGCCGGGACAAGATCCACGCGCTGAAGACGTCCAGCGCCCACTTTGCGCGGCTGGAGCGTGAATACGAGGACCTGGACAAGGCCATCGTCCGGCTGGAAACCGGCATCGAGCATGGCTCGTCTGCCGAACTGGAACAAAAGAAAGTGCTGCGCGTGACCCTCAAGGATGAGTTGTACGCCTTGTTGAAAGCGTGACATCTGCGCCGCCTCGTAAAATGGCGGCCATGACTCAGCCTGCATTCCCCACCCACTCATCGCCTGCGGGCGCCCTGCCGCCCTCCGCTCCCGTGGCGCCGATGCGCCTGTCAGGGCTGGAACCCGTGCTGATCGGGCCAGGCTCGCTGTTCGTCAACGTGGGCGAACGCACGAACGTGACCGGTTCCAAGGCTTTTGCCCGGATGATCCTGAACGGCCAGTTTGAAGAAGCCCTGGCGGTCGCGCGCCAGCAGGTGGAAAACGGCGCCCAGGTCATCGACATCAACATGGACGAGGCCATGCTGGACAGCAAGACGGCCATGGTCCGCTTCCTGAACCTGATCGCCTCCGAGCCCGAGATCTCGCGCGTGCCCATCATGGTCGACTCGTCCAAGTGGGATGTGATCGAGGCCGGCTTGAAGTGCATCCAGGGCAAGGGCATCGTCAACTCGATCTCGATGAAGGAAGGGGAGGCCGAGTTCCGCCGCCAGGCCGGGTTGGTCAAGCGCTATGGCGCGGCCGCCGTGGTGATGGCGTTCGATGAGAAAGGCCAGGCCGACACCTTCGCGCGCAAGATCGAGATCTGCGAACGCGCTTACCGCATCCTGGTGGACGAGGTGGGCTTCCCGCCGGAAGACATCGTCTTCGACCCGAACATCTTCGCGATCGCCACCGGCATTGAAGAGCACGACAACTACGCGGTCGATTTCATCAACGCCACGCGTTGGATCAAAGAGAACCTGCCGGGCGCCAAGATCAGCGGCGGCGTGTCGAATGTGAGCTTCAGCTTCCGCGGCAACGACCCGATGCGCGAGGCGATCCACACCGTGTTCCTGTACCACGCGATCCAGGCGGGCATGGACATGGGCATCGTCAACGCCGGCATGGTGGGCGTGTACGACGCGCTCGACCCCGTGCTGCGCGAGCGCGTGGAAGACGTGGTGCTGAACCGCCAGCCGGTCTACAAGGACGGCGAGCCGCACCTGACGCCCAGCGAGCGCTTGATCGAGATCGCCGACAGCGCCAAGGGCGCCGCCAAGGACGACAGCGCCAAGCTGGCCTGGCGCGGCACGCCCGAGCAGCCGGTGTCCGTTGAAACGCGCCTGAGCCACGCTTTGGTCAACGGCATCACCGACTTCATCACGCAAGACACCGAAGAGTGCTGGCAGAAGATCCGCGCCACCGGCGGGCGCCCGCTGCACGTGATCGAAGGCCCGCTGATGGCCGGCATGAACACGGTCGGTGACCTGTTCGGCGCGGGCAAGATGTTCCTGCCGCAGGTGGTGAAATCCGCCCGCGTGATGAAGCAGGCCGTGGCCCACTTGCTGCCCTACATCGAAGAAGAGAAAAAGCTGCTGATCGAAGGCGGCGGTGATGCCAAGGCCAAAGGCAAGATCGTGATCGCCACCGTGAAGGGCGACGTGCACGACATCGGCAAGAACATCGTGACCGTGGTCTTGCAGTGCAACAACTTCGAAGTGGTCAACATGGGCGTGATGGTGCCTTGCGTTGATATTTTGAAGATGGCCAAGGAGACCGGCGCCGACATCATCGGCCTGTCAGGCCTGATCACGCCCAGCCTGGAAGAGATGCAATACGTGGCCGGCGAGATGGAGCGTGACGAGTATTTCCGCTCGCGCCAGACGCCGCTGCTGATCGGCGGCGCCACCTGCTCGCGCGTGCACACCGCCGTGAAGATCGCGCCTAATTTCAGTGGGCCGGTGGTGTACGTGCCCGATGCTTCGCGCGCCGTGGGCGTGTGCTCTGAACTGCTGAGCGACGAGCGCCAGGCCGATTACATCGCCGAGCTGAACGCCGACTATGAGCGTGTTCGCGTGCAGCACGCCAACAAGAAGACCACGCCGATGGTGACGCTGGCTCAAGCCCGCGCCAACAAGACGCCGATGGACTGGACCACGTACACGCCCGCCGTGCCCAAGATCACGGGCCGCCGCTTGTTCAAGAACCAGGACCTGGCCGAGCTGGTGCCGTACATCGACTGGGGCCCCTTCTTCCAGACCTGGGATCTGGCCGGCCCCTATCCCGCCATCCTGGATGACGCGGTCGTGGGCGTAGAAGCCCGCAAGGTGCTCGCTGACGCGCAAGCCCTGCTCAAGAAGATCGTGGAAGGCCGTTGGCTGACCGCCCATGGCGTGATCGCCCTGTACCCCGCCAACACGGTAGACGACGACACCATCGAAATCTACCGCGACGAGTCGCGCACCGAGGTGTTGATGACCTGGTCGCCGCTGCGCATGCAGTCCGAGCGCCCGGTGGTCGATGGCGTGAAGCGCGCTAATCGCAGCCTGGCCGACTTCGTGGCACCCAAAGGCACCAAGCCCGATTACATCGGCCTGTTCGCCGTGACGGCCGGCCTGGGCATCGAGAAGAAAGACGCCGAGTTCCTGGCCAAGCACGACGACTACTCGTCGATCATGCTGAAGGCTTTGGCCGACCGCCTGGCCGAAGCCTTCGCCGAGCGGATGCACGAACGTGTGCGCAAGGAGTTCTGGGGCTACGCGGCCGACGAACAACTCAGCAACGCCGATCTGATCGGCGAGAAGTACAAGGGCATCCGCCCCGCGCCCGGTTACCCCGCTTGCCCTGACCACACCGTCAAGGGCGAGATGTTCCGCGTGCTGCAGGCCGACGAGGTCAACATGGCCTTGACCGAAAGCCTGGCCATGACCCCAGCGGCCAGCGTGAGCGGTTTCTATTTGGCGCATCCCGAGTCCACTTACTTCAACGTGGGCAAGATTGGCCACGACCAACTGGAGAAATGGGCCGAGAAAACCGGCCTTTCCCAACGCGACGCCGAGCGGGCTTTGTCACCCAACTTGTGAGCTATTGACGCTTTCGGGCTTTGAACAAGCCTGGCGTATCGCCCCCTTACAACTGAGGCATCTTGCATCCCCTGCGGTGAAGGCTGCATGGCACCTTGCGAACTCGTTTCAGAGATTGTCGATCGCCCTACACGCCTCAAGCTGGCGTTTCAGATGCCGACATCCCTGAGTCAAGGTTCTCAGTGCGAGTGCGTTCATGTGGTGGTCTAAGTCCGAAGGTGTCCTGTGCAAATCAGGATGGGTGATGCTGGTCAGCGCGGCCCTGCTGGGGGGCTGCGGCGGCGGTGGTGAAAGCGCCTCCAGCACTCCAGGTGGTGCGGGCTCCAGCAATCTGCAATCAGTGAGCGCCACGCCGGGCAATGACGCGGAAGCGAACCGTTTCCTGACACAAGCCACGTTCGGACCCACTGCGGCGGAGGTCGCCCGCGTGAAGGCCATTGGCTACGAACGCTGGATCGACGAACAACTGGCAGCGCCGCTGCAGAACAGCCACCTGGCCACCGTTGAGGCGTCATCAGCCTCGCTGGGCACGGACCAGCCCCGGATCGATGACGTGGTCTACAGCTGGTGGACGCACGCAGTCGCCGACCCGGCCCAGTTGCGCCAACGCGTGGCCTTCGCCTTGTCCGAGATCTACGTGGTGTCGGCCACCAATGCCGAGCTGGAAATCGATGGCCGCATGGTGGCCAGCTACATGGACATGTTGACCCAGAAGATCGACGGCAACTACCGCGATCTTCTGGAAGGCGTGGCTTTGCATCCGGCCATGGGTGCGTTCTTGTCGCACCGAAGCAGCCGCCGGGAAGACCCCGGCACTGGCCGCATCGCCGACGAAAATTTCGCACGCGAGGTGATGCAGCTTTTCTCGATCGGCTTGTACGAGCTGAACGACGATGGCACGCAAAAGCTGCTCAACGGACTCCCCCAGGAGACTTACAACGGTGATGACGTCAAGGGCTTGGCCAAGGTGTTCACAGGCTGGGGCTGGTACCTCCCACCTGCCAAGGCCTCGGTGATCTGGTGGCACTGCTTCTACCGCTATGAGCTCTGCCAGGACAGCAGCCAGAGCATCACCGCCATGTCGCCCTACACCCAGGAGCACTCGTACAGTGAGAAGCGCTTTCTGGGCGTGACGGTGCCCTTCCAGTCCACGCCCAACCCTCAAGCCAGCCTGAAGGCCGCGCTGGACCGCCTGGCCAGCCACCCCAACACCGCGCCCTTCTTTGCCAAGCAACTGATCCAACGGATGGTGACCAGCAACCCCAGCCCCAGCTATGTGCAGCGCGTGAGCGCGGCCTTCCGCGCCTCCAACGGCAACATCCGGGCCACCGTGAAAGCAGTCTTGCTGGACACCGAAGCCCGCGACATGGCGCTGCGCGAGAGCGCAGGCTTTGGGAAACTGCGTGAGCCGCTGGTGCGCATCACACACCTGCTCCGAGCCCTGCCGCACACCTCTGACACCTACAGCGCCGCACGGACAGGCAACCGGGTGCCTTTCTACCTGGCCAGCAGCACCGACGACACCGTGTTGGGCCTGGGCCAGACGCCCATGCGCGCGCCCTCGGTGTTCAACTTCTTCCGGCCTGGCTACAAGCCGCCCCAGACCGACCTGGCCGACCAGGGGCTCGTGGCTCCGGAAATGCAGATCACAAGCGAGACCTCGGTGCTGGGCTACGCCAACTATGTGGCCCAGATGCTGGAGGACGGTTTGGGCCAATACAACTACAACACCCAGCGCAGCGACATCCGATTTGACTTGAGCAGCTTTGACGCGCTGGTCGACAAGCCCACCGCCGACGCGCCTCAGCAACTGATCACCGCTGTAGCGCAAAAGATCCTGGGCGGGCCACCGGCCAGCGAACTCAATGCCTTGATGTTGACTGGCGTGGGCAAGATGCCCAACACCACCCTGGCGGACAAGCGGCGCCGCATCAAAGCCGCGATCCTGATGGTGGCGGTGTCGCCGCAGTTCATCGTTCAACAGTGAAGAAATGACGATCCCCATGAGCTCCACCAGCCGCCGCAGCTTCTTGCGCCACGCCGCCGCTTTCTCGACCCTGGGGGCGGCAGGCCCCTTGGGGTTGACCTTGGCCACCATGGGCCAGGCCTCTGCCCAATCCACGGGTGGCGGCTACCAAGCCCTGGTCTGCGTCTTCCTCAATGGCGGCAACGACTCGTACAACACGGTGCTCGCCACCGACACGGACTCGTGGGGACACTATCTGGCCCACCGCGACCCCTCTTCGCGGGACCCCAGCGACGGCAGCACCTCGATCGCCTTGATGCGCCCGGGAACGCCCGCCAATGCCACGGCGGCCGCGGGCACACCAGCCAGGTTAGGGGGCGTCTTGCCCATCGCCCATTCAGGCCGCGCAGTCCATGCCGGGCGGCAGTTCGCCCTGCACCCCGCCCTCGTGCGCACGCAGCAACTGTACGGGGCCAACCGCCTGGCGGTGATGGCCAATGTGGGGCCCTTGGTTCGGCCGACCACCAAGAACGCGTATTACCAGGACGGCTTCCCCAAGCCGGAAAAGCTGTTCTCTCACAATGACCAGCAGTCCACCTGGATGTCGTTCTCGCCCGAAGGCGCCAGCGAAGGCTGGGGGGGGCGCATCGGCGATCTGTTGATGAGCCGCAATGGCAGCGGCTCGAATGCCGACGTCGTCAAGCGGTCTTTCACGTGCATCACACCGGGCAACACCAGCACCTGGCTGAGCGGGCGGGCGGTTCGGCAGTACCCCGTGGGCCTGGCCAGCATTCCTGGCCTGGGCGCGAACCAGCGCATGCTGGGCAGCACCGATCTGCATGCCGCCGTGAAGTCCGTGATGAGTTCGTCCACCAGCAACAACCTGTTCACCCAGGCCCACCAACAGGTGGTGGCTCGGGGCATTCAGGCCACCGATTTGATGTCGGGCGCCCTGCCCTCCAACGCCCAAGCACCATGGGGAACCCCAGGCCAATCGGTGTGGACCGATCCTTTGCTGAGCTACACCAACATGGCGGGCGCGCTCGTGACCAATCGCCTGGCCTTGCAGTTCCAGATGGTCGCTCGCATCATCAACGCGAACCGTCAAGGCAACTTCGGCATCCAGAGGCAGGTGTTCATGGTGAACCTGGGCGGCTTTGACCACCACGGCGGGCAGAACCAGGAGCACAACGACCGCCTGCGCCAGCTGGACCACGGCCTGGCCTACTTTGACCAGGTGCTGCGCAGCATGCCCGGCGGCGACATGAGCTCGCAAGTCACCACCTTCACCGCTTCTGACTTTGGCCGCAGCTTCACCAGCAACGGCGATGGCACCGACCACGGTTGGGGCGCCCACCACCTGATCATGGGTGGCGCGGTTCAAGGTGGCGAGGTCTATGGCACCTTCCCGCAGTACAGCACTGCCAACGGCAACGGCGTGTTCTCCAGCCCGGACCAGATCCACAACGGCATCTTGCTGCCCACCACCTCGGTGGACCAATACGCCTACACCCTGGGCAAATGGATGGGCGTGAGCAACACCGACCTGGCCAGCATCTTGCCCAACCTGCACAACTTCGACAGCTCGGCCCACGACGTGGGATTCATGGGCTGACTTCGTCCAACAGTGCCTTGAGGTAGTGGCCCGTGTGGCTGCCGGCATGCGCGGCGACCGTCTCGGGCGTGCCGGCCACCACCAGCGTGCCGCCGCCCGAGCCGCCTTCGGGACCCATGTCAATCAGCCAATCGGCCGTCTTGATGACGTCCAGGTTGTGCTCGATCACGACGATGGTGTTGCCCGCGTCGCGCAACTGGTGCAGCACTTTGAGCAGCAAGGCGATGTCGTGGAAGTGCAGGCCGGTGGTCGGCTCATCCAGGATGTAGAGCGTGCGGCCGGTGTCGCGCTTGGACAGCTCCAGCGCCAGCTTCACGCGTTGCGCTTCGCCACCTGACAGCGTCGTGGCGCTTTGCCCCAGGCGGATGTAGCCCAGGCCCACATCCATCAGCGTTTGCAGCTTGCGGGCCAGTGTGGGCACGGCGCTGAAGAACTCCAGCGCAGCCTCGACCGTCAGGTCCAGCACCTGGTGGATGTTCTTGCCTTTGTACAAAATCTCGAGCGTTTCGCGGTTGTAGCGCTTGCCCTGGCACACGTCGCAGGGCACATAGACATCGGGCAAAAAGTGCATCTCGACCTTGAGCACGCCGTCGCCCTGGCAGGCCTCGCAGCGGCCACCAGCCACGTTGAAGGAGAAACGGCCCGCGCCATAACCCCGCTCGCGCGCTGAAGGCACATCGGCCATCAACTCGCGGATGGGCGTGAACAAGCCGGTGTAGGTGGCCGGGTTGCTGCGCGGCGTGCGGCCAATTGGCGACTGGTCCACATTGATGACCTTGTCGAACAGCTCCAGGCCTTCGATCTCGTCGTGCGCGGCGGGCTCCAGGTGGCTGTGGTACAGCTTGCGGGCCACGGAGGCATAAAGCGTCTCATTGACCAAGGTGCTCTTGCCCGAACCGGACACACCGGTCACACAGGTGAACAAGCCCACAGGGATCTCGGCCGTCACCCCTTTGAGGTTGTGGCCACGCGCGTTGACCACGCGCAGGCGCGGCGTGTCATCGGTGAAGGGCAGACGCTTGGGCGGCACGGCGATGCGCAACACGCGGCCCAGGTATTGACCAGTGAGGCTGTCGGGGTGGTCGGTGACTTCCTTGGCCGTGCCCTGCGCGATGACGTGGCCGCCATGCACACCCGCGCCCGGGCCCATGTCGATGACGTAATCGGCGGCACGGATCATGTCCTCGTCGTGCTCGACCACGATCACGCTGTTGCCCAGGTTGCGCAAGTGCTGCAGGGTGCCGATCAGGCGGTCGTTGTCGCGCTGGTGCAGGCCAATGCTGGGCTCGTCCAGCACGTACATCACGCCGGTCAGGCCCGAGCCAATTTGCGATGCCAGGCGGATGCGCTGAGCCTCACCGCCACTGAGTGTGTCGGCGCTGCGGTCCAGGCTCAGGTAGGTCAAGCCCACGTCGTTCAGGAAGCGCAGGCGCGAGCGGATCTCGCTGACGACCTTGTCGGCGATCTCGGCCTTGGAGCCGATCAGGTTCAGGCCTTCGAAATAGCGTTGGGCTTCGGCCAGTGTGGCGTGGGCGACTTGGTAGATGGCGCGCTTGTCGCCGCTCTTGGCATCGTGCAGGAAAACGTGGCGGGCTTCGCGGCGCAAGCGCGTGCCCTGACAATCGGGGCAGGCCTTGGGCTGCTGGTAGCGCGACAACTCTTCGCGCACGGCCGATGAATCGGTCTCTTTGAAGCGCCGCTCGAAATTGCGCAAGATGCCTTCGAAGGGATGGCTGCGCTTGACGCGGCGCTTCTTGCCCGCGGTGCCATCGGCTTCGTAGACGAACTCGATCTCTTCATCGCCCGAGCCGTAGAGCAGCACCTGCTGCACGTTGGCGGGCAACTCTTCAAAGGGCTGGTCGATGTCGACCTTGTAGTGCTTGCCCAGCGCCTCGATCATCGAGTAGGTATAGGGGTTGCGACGATCCCAGCCCTTGATGGCACCACTGCCCAGGCTCAGGCTGGGGAAGGCGACCACGCGCACGGGATCGAAGGCAATGACGTGACCCAGGCCATCGCAGGTGGGGCAGGCGCCCACCGGCGAGTTGAACGAGAACAGGCGCGGCTCCAGTTCAGCCAGCGAATAGCTGCACACCGGGCAGGCGAACTTGGACGAGTAGACGTGCTCGGTGCCCGTGTCCATTTCATGCGCGATGGCGCGGCCATCGGCCAGGCGCATCGCGGCTTCGAAGCTTTCGGCCAGGCGTTGCGTCATGTCCGAACGCACCTTCAGGCGGTCGACCACCACGTCCACATCGTGCTTCTCGTTCTTCTTCAACTCGGGCAGGTCGGCGGCTTCGATCACTTTGCCATCGATGCGAAAGCGCACAAAGCCTTCAGCCTGCATCTGCGCGAACAGGTCGGTGTGCTCGCCCTTGCGGTCGCGCATGACCGGGGCCAGGATCATCAGCTTGGTGTCTTCGGGCATGGCCAGCACGGCATCCACCATCTGGCTGACGCTTTGCGCGCGCAGTGGCAGGTCGTGGTCCGGGCAGAAAGGCGTGCCGGCGCGCGCGTAAAGCAGGCGCAGGTAATCGTGGATCTCGGTCACCGTACCCACGGTGGAGCGCGGATTGTGGCTGGTGGCTTTTTGCTCGATGCTGATGGCGGGCGACAGGCCCTCGATCACGTCCACATCGGGCTTGTCCATCAGTTGCAAAAACTGCCGGGCGTAGGCGCTCAGGCTTTCCACATAGCGGCGCTGGCCTTCGGCGTACAGGGTGTCAAACGCCAGGCTGGATTTGCCCGAGCCCGACAGCCCGGTGATCACCACCAACTGGTGCCGGGGAATGTCCAGGTCGATGTTCTTGAGGTTGTGGGTGCGCGCCCCCCGCACCTGGATCAGCGGAACATTGGGGCGGACGGGCAAATCAGAACGGGAGGACATCGGACGCGGTGCAAGGCTGGGCAACCGAACATCATACGGCGCCTCGGCCCGCGGGTGTTACTTGCCCAGGTTCTTCAAGAAGAACGCCGTCTGCCGGCTGACCACCTGCTCGAACAGGGGCGGGGTGTAAGGCGAAAAGTGGTCCGCGCCTTTCAGCTCCAGGTATTCACCATGCGGCAATTCCTTGACCATGTCGCGCACGCCCTTGACGGGGATCAGGCCGTCGTTCTCGGCCGCTACCACCAGAACCGGCGCAGAAATGTGCGCGGCGCTGGACGCGGGCTTGTAAAAGGGCAGGGTCATCAAAATGCGCGCAGCCACTTTGTTCTCGCTGGCCATCTGGTCCGCGGGCACCAGCGACTGGTAGCCCTTGACGCACTCGGGGCAAACCAGTGCCGCAAAGCCATCCTGGGCCACGATGGGGATGTAGATGGGCTCCGACTTGTCGCCACGCAACAAGTCGCGCAAGCCATCCCACGCAGCCCGAGGCTGGTATTTCATCGGGTAGGTCAAAGCACTTTGCAAGCCATTGACGAAAGGCACTTGGGAGCTGACTGCCTTGACCACGCCACGGCTTTGCGACGCCGCCACCAACACGTGCCCGCCACTGAAGGAAGAGCCCCACAGGCCCAGCCGGCTGCCATCGACATCGCCCCGCACGCGCACCGACTCGATCGCGGACAACCAGTCCTTGACGTGCTCCGGGCCATCGACCACCCGGCGCGGCTGGCCGCCGCTCTTGCCAAAGCCGCGGTAATCGAAACGCACCACCGCGAAGCCGGCCTTCACGAAACGCTCGGCATAGGGCTGCAAGCCCCAATCCTTCAACCCGCCAAAGCCATGGGCCATCACGATGACGGGCGGTTTGTTCATGCCCTTGGGCAGCCACAGTTCCGCATCGCAAGTGGCCGTCTGGCAGGCGAAGCTGGCGTTGACCACGGTGTAAGGCGCGGGCGCAGCGGCCTGGGCGGGGTGCCCGAACGCCAGGACGGCGGCGGCGACCAGCAAAGGTTGGTGCCAACGCTTGAAGATGGACTGCATGGTGGGGTCTCCTCGGTACAAACCGATTGAATCATCGTTATGAAAACTGTTTTCAAGAATTGGTACTAGCTGGTACCAATCAGCCGCGAACCTTAACAAACGCTCAGCGGTACTGTCAAGTACCATTGACGACAATGCACCCCTCATCCTCGCCCGAACCGGTTGACCACCGTGCGCGTCTCATCGACGCCCTGGCCGCCACACTGGCCCACCAGTCCTATGCCGACACGACGATCGCGGACGTGGTGGCGCGGGCGCATGTCTCCAAGCGGACCTTCTACGAGCAGTTCAGCAGCAAGGACGCGTGCCTGGTCGCGCTGTGCGAAACCTTGAGCCAGCGCACCTTGGGCCTCATCGCCGAGGGCTTCGATCCAAGCGCCGATTGGGTCGAGCAACTGGGCCACGTCACCCGAGCCTACCTGGCCAGCCTGCAGGCACAGCCCGCGCTGATCCGCACGCTGTTCATCGAACTGCTGGGCATCGGGCCCGCCGGCTTGGCCACGCGACGCCAGATCCAGCAGCGCTTTGCCGCCTTCCTGCAGATGCAGGTGGAACTTTCGCGGGCGAAGGAGCCAGGCAAGCGCGCCTTGTCGCCCGAGCTGGCCATGGCCGTGGTCGGCGGCATCAACGAATTGATCCTGAATGCGATCGAGCAGGATCAGGTGCACCAGCTCACCGAGCTGGCGCCCACCGTCATTGCTTTTGTGCAAGCGGTGCTCACGTCCCTCAACCCCCAGCCAGACTGAGCCAAGCACCTCACATCGGATCAGCGGTGCACAAGGCCTCGATGGCGCCCAACTGGTCGATCTCGATGCGGACGTGGTCGCCTGGGCGCAAAAAAGTGGGCGGCGTCATGCCCGCGCCCACGCCGCTGCACGTGCCGGTGTAGATCACATCGCCGGGCTCCAGCGTCATGGCCTGGCTCAGCACCGAGATCTGGTCCCAGATCTTGAAGATCATCAGGCTGGTGTTGCTGCGCTGGCGCTCTTCGCCATTGACCAAGCCACGCAGGCCCAAGGTGTGCGGATCAGGCACCTCGTCCGCCGTGGTGATCCAGGGGCCAAAGGGCGCGTGCGTGTCAAAGCCCTTGCCCAAGGTCCACTGCGACGTGCGCTTTTGCCAGTCGCGCACCGACACATCGTTGCCCACGCAGTAGCCGAACACAAAGGCCGGAGCCTCCTCCGGCGTGACACGCTTGCAGCGCCGCCCGATGACCACGACCAACTCGGCCTCGTAATCGGTCATGGTGGACACCGACTCGGGCGGCAGCACGATGGGGTCAAAGGGCCCGTTGACGGCCGTGGTGGCCTTGCTGAACCACACTTGGTGCTCGGGCGCCGTGCGCACCTCGCCAATGATCTTCTCGTTGATGTGGTCCAGGTAGTTCAGGCCGATGCCCAGCACCTTGCCGGGTCGCGGCACTGGCGCCAGCAGGCGCACATGCTCGCGGCGCAGTTTCTCGGTGCCAGCAGGGTTGTTCAGCAAACCTTGCAAGGCCGGCTTGACGCTGTCCCAGCGCGCGATGAGGTCCAGCATCGGGTCGTGCGGGCGCAACAGATCGGGCAGCGCGCGCTGCACCGGCAGGATCCATTCTTCGTGGACCAGGCCCACCTCCGCCTCACTGTCGGTCTTGAACGTACAAACTTGCATCTTGATTTCCTTTTGAACCCGCGCAGGCCGTCGTCAAGCCTCGCGCAAGCAATCCACGATCTTCAGCCGCGCCGCCCGCCATGCCGGGATGAACCCGCCCAACAAGCCCATGGCCAAGGCGAACAACAAGCTGTGCACAGCGATCATCGGCGTCAGTCTGAACTGAAACGCCAGCTCTGAAAAGGTCTTGAAGTTGACGGTCGAGATGCTCACCGCCTGCATGAGCGAAGCCGCGCCCAGTCCCATCACGCCGCCCACCAGCGACAGCAGCAAGGACTCCGCCAGGAAACTCAGCAGCACCGCGTTGCGCCTGAAACCCAAGGCCCGCAAGGTGCCGATCTCGCCCACGCGCGAGGCCACGGTGGCGAACATGGTGATCATCGCGCCCACAATCGCCCCGATCGAAAAGATGATCGACAAGGACAGCCCCAGCAAGCGGATGAACGTGGACAGCATCTCCGATTGCTCGGCGTAGAACTGAACCTCCGGCTTGGCCTCCAGGGTCAGGCGCGGGTCGTCTTCCAGGGTGGCACGAGCCTTCTCGAAGGTGCCCGGGTCATTGAGCCTGAAGATCACGCTGGAAAAGTTGGATCGGCGAAACGCCTGCATCATCTGCTCGGTGTCGCCCCAGATCTCGGAATCAAAACCGCTTCGGTTGGCGTCAAAAATGCCGACCACCAACCACTCGCGCCCGGCGAACTTCAAGGTCTCGCCCAAGCCCGCGCCCACGAAGCCTTTGGCCACCGATTGCCCGGCCACGATCTCGCTGGTGCCAGGCCGGAACATGCGCCCCTTGATGAAACGCACCTGCGGGCGCAGGGCCAGCCCCGTGGCCGACGTGCCACGCACCGTGATGTTGCTGGGCTTGCCCGTGCCGCGCTTGGGCAAGGTGTTCAGCACCACCGGCTCTTTGGACACCAGCTTGCCGCCCTGCCCATGGGTGGCCACGCCCGCCAGCGATTCGATGATGGCGGCCTGCCCGCGCGAAATGCTGGAATTGATCTCGGCCCCGGCGCCCTTGCGCAACACCATGACGTTGTCCGGCTGCCCCGTGGCCACCAAGGTGGCCCGGATGCCCTCGCCCATCATCAGCACCGTCGCGAACACATAGACCACGAGGGCCATGCCGCCGGCGGTCAGCATCGTCGTCACCCGCCGCACCCACAGGTTGCGCGCGATGTAGGACAGCGGCAGCAACTCAGGCCACATGGTTCAGACCCTGCACGATGTCGATGTGGGACATCTTCCAGGCGGGCCAGGCGGCGGCCACGCCCCCCACCACCCCACACGATAAAAGCTGCAAAACGATGGTCGTGCCGGACACGTGGAACACCGGGAAGAAACTGCCCACCGCGCCACCAAAGGCCTTGGCCAGCGGAAAGGTCAACGCCATGCCGATGCCACCACCGATCAGGGCGATCAGCAGGCTTTCGCCCAGCAGCAGCTTGCTGATGAAGCCCGGCGTGAAGCCCAGCGCCTTCAAGGTGGCGTACTCGGCCAGGCGTTCGCGCGCGGTCATGGTCATGGTGTTGGCCATCACCGCCATGATGATCACGATGATGATGAAGCTGACGGCCTGCACCGCCACCAGGATGGCTTCGCTCATCGACACGAAGCTGAGCTGGAAGGCTTTCTCGGTCTCGCTCAGGGTCTCGGCCAAAGAATTCTTGAACAGCGCGTCGATGTTCTGCGCCACCACTGGCGCCTGGTCTGCCTCGCTCAGGCCCACGATGTACACGCCCACGAAGTCGGCGTTGCGGCCTGCCCGCGCCCGGATGCTTTCGGCCAGGCGCTTCCAGTGGAAAAGCATCTGGTTTTCATCCGTCGTGGCATCGATCCCGTCGTAGATGCCTCGGATGGTGAAGCGCCAGTTGCCCGGATAAATGGTACCGCGCAGGGCGATAGTGTCACCCAGCTTCCAGCCATATTTGCGCGCCAGCTTGCGGCCCACGATGCAGCCTTGGCGGTCACGGAAAAACGCCTGTCGGTCGTCCTCGCTCAGCACGAACTCGGGGTACAGCGCCAGGTAGGTGGGCGGGTCCACCGCGAACTGCGGAAAGAAATTGCGTTCTGCGATGTACACGCCGCCAAACCAGTTGGCCCACGACACCCCCTTCACACCGTCCACCGCCTTGATGCGGTCGGCGTAGTTCAAGGGCAGCGGAAAGGTCAGCGAGATTGAACTGCGCGTGACCAGGCGCGCGCTGGAAGATGCATCCACACCCGCGTACCAGGCATCGACGATGGTGCGCAGCAGGCCGAAGGCGCCAATGGCCACCACCAGGCCCACCATCGTCAGGGCTGTGCGCAAGCGGTGCCTGAAGGCATTCTTGAGCAGCAGCCTGAAGATGAACATCAGCGTGCGGCGTTCAGCGCTTGCCTGGTGTCTTGTGCGACCCGCCGCGCCGCGCTGGCGAAGTCGTCCCCCGCGCTGGCATACAGCACCGCCCTTGAACTGTTGACGATGATGGCCCCCGTCACCGTGCCATCGGCCGCCATGCGCCGCCCAGCCTTCACCGTGGCCGCAGCATCACCGCCTTGCGCGCCCACGCCGGGGATCAGCAAGGGCAAGGTCGGTGCCAATTCGCGCACGCGGGCAATCTCTTCAGGAAAGGTCGCGCCCACCACCAAGCCAACCTGGCCATTGGTGTTCCAGGGCCCTTGCGCCAAGGCGGCCAGATGCTCGTACAAACGAGGCTGCCCCGGCACATCGGCCAGGCGCTGGTTCTGCAGGTCGGAGCCGCCGGGGTTTGAGGTGCGGCACAGCAGGATCACGCCCTTGCCCGGATAACGCAGGTAAGGCTCGACCGAATCGAAGCCCATGAAAGGTGACAACGTGACTGCATCGGCCTGGTAGCGCTCGAAGGCTTCGCGGGCGTACTGCTCGGCCGTGCTGCCGATGTCGCCCCGCTTGGCATCCAGGATGATGGGCACATGCGGTGCCACGCGCTTGATGTGCGCCATCAGGCGCTCAAGCTGGCTTTCAGCGCCATGGCCCGCGAAATACGCGATCTGGGGCTTGAAGGCGCAGACCAGGTCTTTGGTCGCATCAACCATGGCCGCACAGAAATCGAAGATGCGGTCAGGCTGGCCTTTCCAGGCCCCCGGAAACCGCGAGGGCTCCGGGTCCAGCCCCACGCAGAGCATGGAGTCATTGCGGCGCTGGGCCTGCTGGAGTTGGTCGGTGAAGTTCATGACGAGCCGATCAAACCCGCTTGGCCAACTCGATCGCCTTGCCGATGTAGTTGCCCGGCGTCATGTCCAGCAAACGCTGCTTGTCGGCCTCGGGGATCTCCAAAGTCTGCACGAACTGCTGGATAGCTTCGCGCGTGATGGTCTTGCCGCGCGTCAGCTCCTTCAGGCGCTCATACGGGTTGGGCAAGGCATAGCGGCGCATCACGGTCTGGATGGGCTCGGCCAGCACTTCCCAGGCGCTGTCCAGGTCATCGGCCAGCGCTTGCGGGTTCACTTCCAGCTTGCCCAGGCCACGCGCCAGGCTGTCATAGGCCAGCACGGCGTAGCCCAGGGCCACGCCCATGTTGCGCAGCACGGTGCTGTCGGTCAGGTCGCGCTGCCAGCGGCTGATGGGCAGCTTCTGGCTCAGGTGCGTCAGCACCGCATTGGCCAGGCCCAGGTTGCCTTCGGCGTTCTCAAAATCAATCGGGTTGACCTTGTGCGGCATGGTCGACGAGCCGATCTCGCCTTCCTTGGTCTTTTGCTTGAAGTAACCCAGGCTGATGTAGCCCCACACATCGCGCGACCAGTCGATCAGGATCGTGTTGGTGCGCGTGACCGCGTCGAACAGCTCGGCCATGTAGTCGTGCGGCTCGATCTGGATCGTGTAGGGGTTGAAGCTCAGGCCCAGTTGGTCTTCGATGACCTTGCGGCTGAAGCCTTCCCAATCGATCTCGGGGTAGGCCGACAGGTGGGCGTTGTAGTTGCCCACGGCACCGTTCATCTTGGCCAGCAGTTTGACGCTGGCGATGCGCTCACGGGCGTTCACCAGTCGGGCCACCACATTGGCCACTTCCTTGCCGACGGTGGTGGGCGACGCGGTCTGGCCGTGCGTGCGGCTCAGCATGGGCGTGGCGGCCAGGCTCACCGACAGCTTGCGCAGTGTGTCGATCAAGCCATCGATGGTGGGCAGCAGCACTTGCTCACGCGCGGCCTTCAGCATCAGGCCGTGGCTGGTGTTGTTGATGTCTTCGCTGGTGCAAGCAAAGTGCACGAACTCGCTGGCGCGTTCCAGTTCGGGGTGGCCGGCAAAGCGCGACTTGATCCAGTACTCCACCGCTTTCACATCGTGGTTGGTGGTTTTTTCAATGTCCTTGATGGCCTGGGCATCGGACTCGGAAAAACGCACCGCCAGGCCACGCAGGTAGCCACGCGCCGCTTCGGTCATGGGCTTGAGTTCGGGCAGGCCGGCATCCGACAGGGCGATGAACCATTCGATCTCGACCTGCACGCGGCGGTGCATCAAACCAAATTCGGACAGCAGGGGGCGCAAGGCGACCACTTTGGGGGCATAGCGGCCGTCCAGGGGCGACAGGGCTGTGAGGGCGGAAAGGTTCATGGATTTCTTTGCAATTAGGCACCGGCAGAACCCGTGATTTTAGGCGCTCGCACGGCGTTTGGGCGCTGTGCCGACCCGGGCTTCGGCAAACGGCACCCAATGCGCCTTCAGCACCTCGGTGTCCACGCGGGCCCACACGGTCAAGGCCTCGGTGCGCATGCGCCTGGACGCCACCACGGCCCAGGGCCAATATAAGCCCAAGGTCAGCACCAGCAGCAAGGCATGCCGCACCTGCAGCAGCACGTAGCCCTGCACCGACAAACGGCTGCGAAAGCGCAATGACCGGTTGCCCGTCTTGCTCCAGACCAGGTTCTGCAAACGGGCTTGCACATAGGGTGTCACGGCCGCCAGCACCGCCGCCAACGACAAGGCCATGATGCCCAGCCACCAGGCCCCATGCGCTGGCCCTTGCCACCACAACAGCGCGGCCAGCAAAACCGCAGACAAGCCCAGCACCAGGCCACAGACCAGCACCGACCAGGCTGCCGTGC
Source organism: Aquabacterium sp. CECT 9606 (assembly GCF_918741295.1). Lineage (GTDB taxonomy): Bacteria > Pseudomonadota > Gammaproteobacteria > Burkholderiales > Burkholderiaceae_C > Aquabacterium. The sequence goes on along the minus strand of NZ_CAKKNB010000001.1, from coordinate 343,213 downwards.
GAGCCCACAGCACGACCATGGCCACCGGCGAGGCCTGCCACCACAAGCGCAAGGGCCCCATCTCCAGTCGCCCTTGCCGGTAATGAAAGTAGGCCCACAAGAACAGCGGCACCCCCAGCAGCCACAAGGCGGCCACAAAGCCCAAGGCCACCCACCACAGAGGGTGGTGAAAAGTGGCCCCCGCCAACGTCAGCCAAGCCGCGACCAACACACCCATCAAAGGCATCAACAGCGCACTGTAGACCGCGGTGAACTGTCCCTTGAAGCTCAAGCGCCGCCCGGCCCAACTGGTGTGGGCCATGCGTTGGGTGAGGCTGGTGTGCACGGCCAAAGGGGCCACCGCCAAGGCCATGGAGAACGCGAGCAGCCCCGCCAACGGCGATCCCAGGCAGGCGCCCACCACACCGGCCGCCAAGGCGAGTACCAGGCCGTAGCGGGGCAAATGGCTGGCGGGTGGCGCGTGGTAATCCAGCCCATGGCCCGCCACCACGGTGCGCCTTAAAAAGTAGCGTTGGGACCTGACCCGGGCCCACGGCAGATACAGCCCCAGGGTCAGCAAAGTCAGCACCAGATTGACGATCCAGATCCGGGCGTAGTCCGCAGCGCGGGCGTTCAACACCACGGGCAACTTGACCACCTTGCCGCGCGGCAAGCGGGGCACCTCAACGGGGGGCACGGCGGCAGCCTTGGGCGTCGAGGCCATGGCCCCCACATAAGCGGCGCGCATCTCGGACATGAGGTCCTCGGCCGCGTCGGACCCGATGGGAGGTGGCCAAGCTTGGCTGGCCGGTGCACCGCTGGACGGAGACGGCGCTGCCTGTGACGCAGGCGCCACATGCAAGGGCTCAAGGTCGGCCAAGCGGACCATGCGCACAGATGAACGTACAGCGGAGTTGTTCATTTCCGCCGCAAATGTAACAGTCTTATACAAAATTACCCCCGGGAGTTCCCTCTGATGGGGTGATGCCCTCAAACGAGAAGCACTGAAAGCGCCTGCCGCTCAAGGCTTCGCTAAAATCATCACGCATCCACACATCACGACACAGAATGAAACTGATCGGTTCACTGACTAGCCCGTTTGTCCGCAAGGTGCGCATCGTGCTGGCCGAGAAAAAACTCGACTACAAATTCGACGTGGAGGATGTCTGGGCAGAAGACACCAGCATTTCTGAGTCCAACCCCTTGGGCAAGGTGCCCTGCCTGGTCATGGAAGGTGGCGAGGCGGTGTTCGACTCGCGCGTCATCGTCGAGTACGTGGACACCCTGTCGCCCGTGGGCAAGCTGATTCCGCTGAGTGGGCGTGAGCGCGTGGAAGTGCGCACCTGGGAAGCCCTGGCCGATGGCGTGATGGACGCCGCCATCCTGGCTCGGCTTGAAGCCACTTGGCCCGGCCGCACCGAAGCCCAACGCTCACAAGCCTGGATCGACCGCCAGATGGCCAAGGTGCACGCTGGCCTCAAGGCCATGAGCCAAGGCCTGGGTGACCGCCCCTGGTGCAACGGCAACCACCACAGCCTGGCCGACATCTCGGCGGGCTGCGCCCTGGGCTATGTGGATTTCCGCTTTCCGCAGATCGACTGGCGCGACGGCTATCCCAACCTGGGCAAGCTGTTCGACAAGCTCTCGCAGCGCCAGAGCTTCATCGACACTGCGCCGCCCAAAGCCTGATCAGGCCCCAGCAGCCTTGTTGAACGAATCGGCCCGGGCCTGGCGCCAGTAGTCTTCAAACACAGGCTGCGGCCAGGGCGCTTCGCCGCGCTCTGCGGCCAACAGTTCGCCAGGTTTGGCAAAGGCCAGCAGGTTCGACAGGCGGCGCACTTCCGAGCTCGACACCCGGCGCACGATGTGGTCGGCGGTGATGTCGTTGGGGTGCTGCAAGCCAGCAGCCTGCACCAGCTCTTTCAGCGCGTACAAGGTGTTCATGTGCAGGTAATACACCCGCTCTGCCTTGTCGGCCACCACCAGCGCGCGCTGGCGCAAGGGGTCTTGCGTGGTCACGCCCGTGGGGCACTCGCCGGTGTGGCAGCTTTGCGCTTGAATGCAACCCAGCGCGAACATGAAGCCTCGCGCCGAATTGCACCAGTCGGCCCCCAACGCCATCATGCGGGCGATGTCGAACGCGCTGATGACCTTGCCCGCGCAACCAATCTTGACGCGGTGCCGCTCACCCATGCCCACCAGGGTGTTGTGGACCAGCAGCAGGCCCTCCTGCAAAGGCGCACCCACGTGGTCGGTGAACTCCAGAGGCGCGGCCCCGGTGCCCCCTTCCGCACCATCCACCACGATGAAATCAGGCCAAAGGCCGGTTTCGCGCATGGCCTTGGCCAGGGCAAACCACTCCCAGGGATGCCCGATGCAGAATTTGAAACCCACCGGCTTGCCGCCCGACAACTGCCGCAGCCGCTCGATGAAATGCATCATCTCGATAGGGGTGGAAAACTCGCTGTGGCTGGCCGGTGAAACGCAGTCCACCCCGATCGTTACCCCCCGTGCCGCCGCGATCTCACGCGTGACTTTGGGACCAGGCAAAACGCCGCCGTGCCCAGGTTTCGCGCCCTGGCTCAGCTTCAATTCGATCAACTTGACCTGGGGATCGCGTGCGTTGGCAGCGAACTTGTCGGCGTCAAAGCGGCCTTCGTCGTTGCGGCACCCAAAATAGCCCGACCCGATCTCCCAGATCAGGTCGCCGCCTGCCTGGCGGTGGTACTCGCTGATCGAGCCCTCGCCCGTGTCGTGCGCAAAATTGCCTTTGCGCGCGCCCGCATTGAGGGCCAGGATGGCGTTGGCGCTGAGGGCACCAAAGCTCATCGCCGAAATGTTGAAGACACTGGCGCTGTAAGGCTGCTTGCACGAAGAGCCTCCTTGCCCGATCGAGATCCGGAAATCCTGCGAGGCAATGTGGCTGGGGGCGAGCGAGTGGCTCAACCACTCATAGCCCGCCGCGCCAACATCCTTTTGCGTGCCGAAGGGCCGCTTGTCCGGCTCACCCTTGGCGCGCTGGTACACCAGCGACCGCTGCTGCCGCGAAAACGGCGCGGCCTCGCTGTCGCTCTCGATGAAGTATTGCCGGATCTCCGGGCGGATGAACTCCAGCAGGTAGCGCATGTGGCCCATGACCGGGTAGTTGCGCAACACCGAGCGCTTGTTCTGACGCACATCCCTGAAGCCGAGCAGCACCAACGCCATCCCCAGCACCACCATCCAGGCCCCCTGTCGGCTCTCCAACCACCACAGGCCGCCAGCCAAGGCCAGCAAGGCCGACATCACCCAAACGCCGTAGCGGATGGGCACATGCTTGTTCAAACGGATCAACCACACGGGCATTGCAAGCTCCTTGTCCAGGCGGACTTTTCACCATGGTAAAGACAGAGCCGTCCGCCAGTTGCATCATCAACACCATGATCAGCCGGCTGATCAGCCCATTTGCAGGCCCTTCCACCCTGGCCGTTTGGCGCTACACTGTGCGTCAAAGCGCCGATTTGTCCGGCTTGCGGGCGCTCAAGAAATACCGCTAAAGAGGGCGCTGGAACCCGGCCCCTGCTTCAATGCGCGGCCGGTTTTTTATTGAACGATTCACGTAGCGCCATGTCTTCCATCGGGGTTGTGACCCCTGTCTCCATGCACTTTGAAGCCCCCCTGCCCTTGCGCAGCGGTGCCACCTTGCGCGACTACACGCTCATGGTCGAGACCTACGGCCAGCTCAACGCCGACCGCAGCAACGCCGTTCTGGTGTGCCACGCGCTCAACGCCTCGCACCACGTGGCCGGCTTGCAGGCCGATGAGCACGGCAAGCCCATCCCCAAAAGCCAGGGCTGGTGGGACAACATGATCGGGCCCGGCAAACCGCTGGACACCCACAAGTTCTTCGTCATCTGCGTCAACAACCCCGGCTCGTGTTTCGGCTCGACCGGCCCAACGCACATCAACCCCGACACTGGCCGCGTCTACGGCGCCGACTTCCCGGTGGTGACGGTGGAAGACTGGGTCGACGCGCAAGCCCGCGTGCTTGACCGCCTTGGCATTGAGCAATTGGCCGCCGTGCTGGGCGGCAGCCTGGGCGGCATGCAGGCCATCAGCTGGACGCTGCAATACCCGCAACGCGTGCGCCACTGCATCGCCGTGGCCACCGCGCCCAACCTGTCGGCGCAAAACATCGCCTTCAACGAGGTGGCCCGCCGCGCCATCATCACCGACCCTGATTTCCATGGTGGCCACTTCTACGAGCATGGTGTCGTGCCCCGGCGCGGCCTGCGCGTGGCCCGCATGATCGGCCACATCACCTATTTGTCCGACGACGTGATGGACGAAAAGTTTGGCCGCAGCCTGGTGGGCCGCGAGCTTGGCGAAGAACCCCGCTACAGCACGCAAGAGATCGAGTTCCAGGTCGAGAGCTACCTGCGCTACCAAGGCGACAAGTTCAGCGACTACTTTGACGCCAACACCTACTTGCTGATCACCCGCGCCCTGGATTACTTTGACCCGGCCCGCGCCTTTGGCGGCGACCTGGCCGCCGCCCTGTCCCAGGCCGTGGCCAAGTTTTTGGTCATCAGCTTCACCACCGACTGGCGCTTCGCCCCGGCCCGCTCGCGCGAGATCGTCAAGGCCCTGGTCGACAACCGCCACGACGTGAGCTACGCCGAGATTGACGCCCCCCATGGCCACGACGCCTTCCTGCTGGACGACGCCCGGTACCACAACGTGGTCTGGGCCTACTTCGACCGCATCCACCGCGAGATCAGCAGCCCAACAGCTGCCATCACGACGGCCGCTGGCCAACCCTTGAAAATCGCGGTGTGAGGCCGGCCATGAGCGATCGAAGCATCCACGACGTTGTTGCGCAATTGGTGCCCCCCGGCTCCCGTGTGCTAGACCTGGGCTGCGGCAATGGCGCCCTGCTGGCGCACCTGCGCGACAGCCGCCAATGCACCGGCTACGGCATTGAACTGGATGACACCAAGGTGCACGAATGCGTGCAGCGTGGCGTCAACGTCATCCAGCGCAACCTGGAAGAAGGCCTGAGCCTGTTCGACGACAACAGCTTTGACGTGGTCCTGCAACTCGACACACTGCAAAACCTGCGCAACACCGAAGCCATGCTGAGCGAGACCGCGCGCGTCGGGCGGCAAGGCATCGTCGCCTTCCCCAACTTCGCGCACTGGCCGCACCGCCTGAGCGTGCTGCGCGGGCGCATGCCGGTGACCAAGTCCCTGCCCTACCAGTGGTACGACACCCCGAACATCCGGGTGGCCACCTTTGCCGACTTCGAAGTGCTGGCCCGCAAGAGTGGCCTGCGCATCATCGAGTCCTTCGGGCTGACCGACGGCAAGGTGGTCAAGAGCTGGCCCAACCTGCGGGCCAGCACGGCGGTCTTCAAGTTCGACCGCGCTTGACGTTGGGCTGAACCTGCTCAGAAGCGGTGGCGGATGCCCACGGCAAAGGTGTTGCCCTTCTTCCAGCCAGCCTGGTCTTCGTCGTCCAGCATGTAGGCGGCATAAACGTCGGTGCGCTTTGAGAGGAAGTGGTCGTATGCCAGCGTGAAGATGCTGTGGTCCACATCGGGCGTGGTGCCCCCCTCCACCGCCGACTCCTTGCTTTGGCCGTAAGACACCAATACCTTGCCCGCGCTGGTGACGGGCACCGAGGCGCCCACCTGGTACAGCTTGGTGTCGATCTTGTCGGCATTGAGCGTGAAGCCCTTGTTCTTGAACTGGCCGTATTGGCCGAACAGTTTGACCACGCCGAAGTCATAGCTGGCGCCCAACAAGGCCAAAGTCTGCTTTTGGTCCGACGCCAGATTGCCTTTGGGCAATTCAGCCGATTTGACCACTTGGTAGCCTGCGCCGATGGAAAACCCACCCAGTACATAGGTTCCACTCAAACCAGCGCTGTTGCTTTCGCCGGTCGTGGCGGAGGTTTCGCCCGCCTGCCATTGCACGGCGCCAGTGAAACCACCCATGGTTGGGGTGGTGTAAGACACCGCATTGCTCCAACCCGAATCACCCTTGTCGTTACCCCAGGGAGCGCCATAGGTGAGCCTGATCGTCGGCGAGAAGCCGAAAGCCCCCCCAAGTGGGTTAAACGTCAGGGCCTGGAGGAACAACAGGTTGTCCATCCGGCCCAGCGCCACTTTGCCAAAGCCACCAGCCAGTGCAACGTTGGCATTGCGCGCCCAGAACACGTCCGAGCCAGTGCGGCCAGAAGCGCCAATGTCGCCGCGAAAAAAGCTTTCCAGCGTAAACAGCGCCTTCAGGCCATCGCCCAAGTCTTCAGTTCCCTTGAAACCGAAGTAGCTGGTCGTCATGGGATTGGACGCCACTTGCGTCGTGCGCGGATTGGCGGTGCTGCCGTTGTACGAATTCTGGAAAGAGCCGAACGAGATGTCGAACAAGCCGTACATCGTCACGCTGCTTTGCGCTTGTGCGCCAACACAGGCCCCCAGGGACATGAAGATCGCGGGGATGATTTTTTGTGCAAAGGCCATGAATACTCCGAAAGAATGGACCTGAATAAGTGCCGCGTCGAACGCGCGGCACCATTGATTGCGCAGGTTCCATGCCCGAAATAACCAGTCTATCTATTGCAAAAATCGCCAGAAAACCATTTTTAGCATCAGATGAGTGCAATTGAGCACCAAAACGGCCCAATAAAAAAGCGCTCCGAGGAGCGCTTTAGCTTCAAACCGAATGAACGATCAGAAAGCGTGCTTGATGCCAACTGCGAAAGTTTGGCCAGACTTCAAATCAGTGTGCTGGTTATTGGAGAACACCGCATACACGTCCGTGCGCTTGGACAGGAAGTAGTCGTAGCCAACCGACACCACGGTATCGCTTTCCTTGGCGCCGCCAGCCTCGAGCTTGTTCATTTCCTTGCCGTAAGAAGCCAGGATCGAACCCTTTTCCGTCACTGGAACTGACACACCCACTTGATAGATGCGATCTTTGTTAGCAACGTTGGGAGTCACAGTGTCAGCCGTTTGCTTGATTTGAGTGTATTGAGCAAATGCCTTCAACACGCCAAAGTCGTAGCTGGTGCCCAGACCGATGACCTTTTCATCGCCGTCATAAGCCACCGCAATGCCGGAATCAACGTAGGTCAACGATGCAGCGAAAGGACCGGCGGCATAAGTCGCCGACACAGCGTAGCTGTTGCCACGACCAGCAAGAGCGGAAGTTGTTTCCTTAGGCGAGAACTGAGCCGTGGCGCTGAAGCCACCGAGGTTAGGCGTTTCATACGTGATCGAATTCACGAAACCCGTGTCAAAGCTGGTGCCGCCCGTGGCTTGACCAATGTTGCCTTGGTTGTAGTAAAAGTGACGCATCGTGGGCGAGAAGGCCATCGAGCTGCCAAAGGGGTTATACGTGTAGCCCGAAGTGAACAGGGGGTTGTCGTATTGGCCCAGCGCGATCTTACCGAAGCCACCTGTCAAAGCCACGAAGGAACCACGGCTCCAGAAACCGCCAGCCTTATTGGCCACTGTTGCGGTCGAACCGGTGTCAGTAGCGAGGGGGCGAATTCAGCCTTCAAGCCGCCGCCCAGATCTTCAGAACCAGAAAAACCGATGAAGCTGGTCATCATGTTGCCGCTCGACACTTCGGTCGTGCGCTCAGAGGCACCTGCAGCATGAGCCGCCTCAAACGAACCAAACGACGCTTCAACCGAGCCATAAACCTTCACGTCAGCTTGAGCAGCGCCGACCAAAGCCATCAGGGCAGCAGCGGCCACCAAGTTCTTCTTTGCAAACATCAATTTCTCCTAGCAATGTGTGAAAAAGGGACCATTTGGGAACCCATCTGGCGGGTAAACCCATGCGTTGCATTGTGGGACTGAAAGTCATCCGCCGACACTGCAAGCAAGAACCGTGACAGGTTCAGTCATGTCAAAAGAGGGATTTTCGTTGCTACACGACAACAAATTCCCACTTTAAACCAACTTAATCGGACACTTGAGGCGCAAAAAAGCGCCCCGAAGGGCGCTTGAAACTCTGGTGTAACTTTGTCGCGGATTAGAACGCGTGACGGACGCCAACAGCGAAGTTGTTGATGGTGCCCTTGGCTTCTGGAACAACAAATGCGTTCTTTTGACGCTCATTGATCACAGCTGCGTACACGTTGGTGCGCTTGGACAGGTTATGGGTGTAACCAACGCTGATGTCACGAGTCTTGAACGAGCCACTGGTCGTGGGATCGGTTGTCTTGCTGTCGCCATAAGAAGCCAGCACGGCACCGTCAGCGGACACGGGCACGGAAACGCCCACTTGGAAGCCCTTGGTCTTGCCGGTGTCATCACCAGTGAGCTTTTCCTTGAACTTTGCTTGCCCGTACTGACCGAACAGCTTCACAGCGCCGAAGTCATAGCTGGCGCCCAACAGCCAAGGACGCGACTTTTCAGTAGGGCCGGTAGCAGCAGCGGCAGATGCGGGGTCAGCCGAACGGAAGTCAGCGATGACTGCAGACAGCGCCAGAGGGCCAGCCACGTAGTTGGCCGACACAGCCACGGCGCCACCGGAGTAGTTTGCTGCAGTGGACTTGGCTGCTTCCTTGGCGCTGTATTGAGCCGACAGGGTCAGGCCGCCGAGGTTGGGAGACACGTAGCTGATGCCGTTTGCCCAGCTGGCGTCAGACACGCCCATAGCGTTGAACGTTGGCGAGAAGGTGTCCGAAGAACCGAAAGGATTGAAAGCAGCGCCTTCGAGCTTGAACAGGTTTTCGAAGCGACCCAGATTGACGGTACCGAAGTCACCAGCCAAACCAACTGTGGCATTGCGGTTCCAGAAGGTGTCGCCAGCAGCAGCACCCGTGTCAACGGCCAAGCTGCTTTCCAGCTTGAAGATGGCCTTCAAACCACCGCCCAGGTCTTCTTGGCCCTTGAAGCCAATGAAGCTGTCGTACATATCGCTGGAGTCAACAGCGCCCGTGCCCGATTTGATGGCCTTGCCGTTTGTGTCGAAACCAGTGATGGTTTCCTTGCGACCAACGGACACGTCCAAGTTGCCATACACGGTCACTTGAGCTTGGGCAGCAACAGCCACCAGGGTCAGGGCAGCAGCGGCCACGACATTTTTCTTAGCAAACATGAAATCTCCTAACATTGATGGAATCTTGCCTCAATGCACCATAAGTGTGCAATGAGTTCGCGACTTTGAGCGTCGTCAACACTGATTCTTACGTGTCGTTTCGCGTATTCCCGTATGAACGCACCAATTTCACCCATCGGGGGGATGAAAACGGCCAAATTCGTTTCCAAAACGCAACGAAATGGTGCGGACGCGCGTTCAATGCGCGTCGAATAGGACAGTCCAATCCCAACGATATGAGGTCAAACCCATGCAAGCTTCTCTTTTCAGAGCCCTGGTGATCCTCATCGCCACCGTGTTCACCCTGGCATTTGCCTTGGTGGTGGTGCCGCCACTGATTGAGAGCCGTGATGTGCTGGGCGCCTTGCTGGCAGGCTTCGTGAACCCCTACGCGGCTGGCTATGCCATGGACACCATTTCCTGCTGGTGCGTGCTCACCGTGTGGGTAGTTCACGAGGCCCGCGCCAAAGGCGTGCGCCATGGCTGGATCGCCGTGCTGCTGGGGCTGGTGCCCGGCGTGGCCACCGGTTTCGCGGTCTACCTGCTGCTGCGCACGAATCAGGAAGCTCAGGCCGCCAAAACGGACAGGATCTCGGCGCCGTAGGCTTCCAGCTTTTTGGCACCCACACCGCTGATGCCGCTCAACTCGCCCAGGGTTTGCGGCGCGATGCAGGCCATTTCGGCCAAGGTGGCGTCGTTGAAGACGATGTAGGCGGGCAGGTTGTGTTCGCGCGCTACCTCGCTGCGCCAGGCCTTGAGCGACTGGAAGCGGACCAAGGCCTCGCCCACCAGGTCTTTGGGGGCCCCGGCAGCCGCCTTGCCACTGGATGAGGTGCGCGCGGTTTTGGCACGCTTTGGCGCATCAGCGGCTTCCCGCAGGATAAGTTGCACCTCGCCCTTCAACACCGCGCGGGCGCTGTCGGCCAGGACCAGGGTGTTGAACTCGCCCTCGGCCACAACATGGCCCAGGGCCACCAACTGGCGCAGCACGGCCCGCCATTGGTTTTCGCTCAGGTCGGCGCCAATGCCAAAGGTGGTCAGGGTGTGGTGACCATGTTGTTCGACCTTGTCGGTGCGCTTGCCGCGCAACACGTCGATCAGGTGGCCTGCACCAAAGCGCTGCTGGCCGTGCTGCCAGAAGCGGTAGATGCCGCTGAGCATCTTGCGGCAGGCCTCGGTGGCGTCCCAGGTGATGGGCGGCTTGAGGCAGTTGTCGCAGTTGCCGCAGGGTTGGCTGTCTTCGCCAAAGTAGGACAGCAGGCGCACGCGGCGGCAGTCGTGGGCTTCGGCCAGGGCCAGCAGGGCATCGAGCTTGCCACGCTGGATGCGCTTGAAATCGTCGCCGGCCGGGCTTTCATCGATCATGCGGCGCTGGTTGACGACATCGGCCAGGCCGTAGGTCAGCCAGGCGTCGGCCTCCAGGCCATCGCGGCCCGCACGGCCGGTCTCCTGGTAATAGCCTTCGATGTTCTTGGGCAGGTCCAGGTGGGCCACGAAGCGCACATCGGGCTTGTCGATGCCCATGCCGAAAGCGATGGTGGCCACCATGACGATGCCGTCTTCGCGCAAAAAACGGTCCTGGTTCTTGCGGCGCAGGCCGGAATCAAGACCCGCGTGGTAAGGCAAAGCGTTGATGCCCTGCCCTGCCAGCCAATCGGCGGTCTCTTCGACTTTCTTGCGCGACTGGCAATAGACCACGCCCGCGTCGCCATCGTGCTCATCGCGGATGAAGCGCAGCAACTGGTCGCGCGGGTTGGTCTTCTCGACCAGGGTGTAGCGGATGTTGGGCCGGTCGAAGCTGCTGATGAAGACGCGGGCGTCCTGCAACTTCAGGCGCTCGATCATGTCGGCGCGGGTGTGGTCGTCGGCGGTGGCGGTCAGGGCCAGGCGTGGCACATCCGGGAAGCGCTCGTGCAGCATGCTGAGCTGCAGGTAGTCTTCGCGGAAATCGTGGCCCCACTGGCTCACGCAATGCGCTTCGTCAATGGCGAACAAGCTGAGCAGTCCGCGTTCGTGCAGGCTGGCCAGTTGCGCTTGAAAGCGCAGGTTGGTGATGCGCTCGGGCGCAGCGTAGAGCATGACCAGGCGGCCAGACATCATCTCGCGCTCGATGCGCTGGGCGTCTTCCTGGCTGTGGCTGCTGTTCAGGAACGCCGCGTGCACGCCGGCTTCTTCCAGTGCGCCGACCTGGTCGTGCATCAAGGCAATGAGGGGCGAGACGACGATGGTGACGCCCTTGCCTTCACGGTGCCGCGCAATGGCCGGCACCTGGTAGCACAGGCTTTTGCCGCCGCCCGTGGGCATGAGCACCAAGGCATCGCCGCCGCCCAGGGTGTGGTCCACGATGGCTTTTTGCTGGCCACGGAAAGCGCCGTAGCCGAACACTTCTTGCAGGATGGCCTCGGCCGAGGTGGCGGGGGTCTGTGGATTCAGGGCGGTGGCAGACACGGACGGGGCGAACAGAAGGGCAAAAAATGGGATCGACCCGCATTGTGGGCCATCATTGAGACATCGACACCAATTCGGAGAACCTCGTGCCTTCTCATGACAGCAGCGCGGCCAGGGTGGGCCATTTCATCCATGGGCAGATCGTGCCGGTGCTGGATGGCACCCGCCTGAGCCCGGTGTTCAACCCGGCCACCGGTGCCGTGGCCGCCCAGGTGGCGCTGGCCGACAGCGCTGACGTGGCCCTGGCGGTGGCGGCTGCGCAAGCCGCTTTCCCGGCATGGGCCGACACGCCGCCGATTCAGCGCGCACGGATCCTCTTCAAGTTCTGGGGCTTGCTGAACCAGCACAAGGACGAGCTGGCCCGGCTGATCACGCAAGAGCACGGCAAGGTCTTCAGCGATGCGCAGGGCGAGGTCACACGCGGCATCGACATCGTCGAGTTCGCCTGCGGCATCCCGCAATTGCTGAAAGGCGATTACAGCGAGCAGGCCTCTACGGGCATCGACAACTGGACCATGCGCCAGCCCCTGGGCGTGGTAGCCGGCATCACGCCGTTCAACTTCCCGGTGATGGTGCCGTGCTGGATGTTCCCAGTGGCGATCGCCTGCGGCAACACCTTCGTGCTCAAGCCCAGCCCGACCGACCCCTCGCCTTCACTGCTGATGGCCGAACTGCTCAAGCAAGCCGGCTTGCCCGATGGTGTCTTCAATGTGGTGCAGGGCGACAAGGTGGCGGTGGATGCGCTGATCGAGCACCCCGACGTGAAGGCCCTGAGCTTTGTGGGGTCCACACCCGTGGCGCAATCCATCCACGAGCGAGGCAGCCATTTCGGCAAGCGTGTGCAGGCCTTGGGTGGGGCCAAGAACCACATGGTGATCATGCCGGACGCCGACCTGGACAAGGCGGTGGATGCCTTGGTGGGCGCGGCCTACGGCTCGGCCGGCGAGCGCTGCATGGCGATCTCGGTGGCGGTGCTGGTGGGAGATGTGGGCGACAAAATCATGCCCAAGCTGATCGAGCGCACGCGCACCTTGAAGGTGAACAACGGCTCGCTGGACGAGGCCGAGATGGGCCCCATCGTGACGCGCGCGGCGCTGGAGCGCATCAGCGGTTGCATCGCGGATGGCGTCCGGCAAGGCGCGCAGTTGCTGGTGGATGGGCGGGGCTTGTCCGTGCCCGGTTTGGAGGGCGGATTCTGGCTGGGCGGGACCTTGTTCGACCACGTCAGCCCCGAGTCGCGCCTGTACAAGGAAGAGGTCTTTGGGCCGGTGCTGGCCTGCGTGCGCGTGCCCGACCTGGCCCAGGCCATCGCGCTGGTCAACGGCCATGAATTTGGCAATGGTGTGGCGTGCTTCACCAGCGATGGCCACACGGCGCGCGAGTTCACGAGGCGTGTGCTGGTGGGCATGGTGGGCATCAATGTGCCGATCCCGGTGCCCATGGCCTGGCATGGCTTTGGCGGCTGGAAGCGTAGCCTGTTTGGCGACATGCACGCCTATGGCGAAGAGGGTGTGCGCTTCTACACCCGGCAAAAATCCATCATGCAGCGCTGGCCCGAGAGCATCGCCAAGGGCAACGACTTCATCATGCCGACGGCCCGCTGACCTGGCCGGCCACGAAGGCCTTGAGCTCGCCGGGCTGAAAGCGCGTCCAGATTTCATCGGACGTGAGCGGCTCGGTGGCGATGACGGCCACGCGGTCGTCCTGGTCGGTCAGATCCTCGAAGTTCAGGCTCATGTCCTGGTCTTGCAGGTGAGCCGTGCCGAACGGGGCCTGGCGCACCAGGTAATGCAGGTTGGTGGAGCAATGCGCCCACAAGGCATCACCCTGGCTGAGCATGAAATTGAAGGTGCCGTGCTGGGCGATGGCGGGCACCAGTTCGCGCAGGGTTTCGGTCAGGGCCTCGATGGTGGGCAGGCGGGCGTGGTGCTTGGCCAGCTCTTGCAGCAGCCAGCAAAAGGCTTGTTCGCTGTCGGTGTCGCCCACGGGCTTGAAGGCGGCGTGCAGCTTGGGCGCAAAGCCTTTCAGGTCGCCGTTGTGGGCGAACACCCAGTAGCGGCCCCAAAGCTCGCGCACAAAGGGGTGGCAGTTCTCCAGCGCGACCCGGCCTTGCGTGGCCTTGCGGATGTGCGCGATCACGTTCTGGCTTTTGATCGGGTACTGCTTGACCAGCTCGGCCACCGGCGAATCGCTGGCGGCGGCGTGGTCCACGAACAGGCGCACACCCCGGCCCTCGAAAAATGCGATGCCGAAACCATCGCAGTGTTCGTGCGCGCGGGTGGCAAATCCGGTAAAACTGAAAACAATGTCAGTGGGGGTGTTGCAGTTCATGCCCAGCAGTTGGCACATATCGTCTCCTTGTGGGCGAATGCTACGCCACACCCTCTTACTGGCGAACCCAAAATGGGGACTGGGCGTGCGCAGGCCCCTTGGGCATAATCGCTGAAGTTATTTTCGAATTGAATTCACCGAGTCAGGAATCAGGCCATGGCCTCCATCAACAAAGTCATCATCATCGGCAACCTGGGTCGCGACCCGGAAGTACGCTACGCCCCGAGTGGCGCGGCCATGTGCAATGTGTCGGTTGCCACCACGCGCAACTGGAAAGACAAGACCAGCGGCGACAAGGTTGAAGAAACCGAATGGCACCGCGTGGTGTTCTACGACCGTCTGGCCGAAATCGCGGGTGAATACCTGAAAAAAGGCAGTCCCGTGTACGTGGAAGGCCGCCTGAAGACCCGCAAGTGGCAAGACAAAGACGGCAAGGACACCTACACGACCGAAATCGTGGCCGACCAGATGCAATTGCTGGGTGGGCGCGACGGTGGTGGTGGCCGCAGTGGCGGCGGTTATGGCGGTGGCCAAGCCGGTGGCGGCCAGCAAGGTGGGGGCGATGACTTCAGCCAGGATGCGCCTTCGGCCGCGCCTAGCCGTCCTGCGGCACGTCCGGCGCCTGCTTCGCGCCCTGCGCCACAAAAGTCGTCGACTGGGTTTGATGACATGGATGACGATATTCCGTTCTAGGATTTACCTTTGCCTGAACGGTAAACAAGTAGCCCTAAGTGATTGTCACTTGGGGCTTTTTTCTTGTTGACGTTGTTCTTTGAGGTTGGCGTGTTCTCCGGGCTACAAGCTACTTTTCAAGACTTGTAAACAAGCCTCACTGTGCAGCACCAATTCGACAACCACCTACTGGGATCAATCAGCCTGCAGGCATGAATGGATATCCGCTTCAGGCTGGTTGCTGTCGCATGAGATTTGACACCCGAACATCGGCGCTAACCTAAAGCCGGAAAGCGAACGCTCAACGACCTATGTGCGGAAAGCAACGTCGGCGTAGCTAAAGCCTGAGAATAGCGCGGTGCGTTTGTCGTAGGTGAAGCTTGCAGTCACGTACACGCGGCCAGAAGATTTCAGCGTCACAACTTGGTTGTCGACATCTGTCTCCCAGAATTTCGATACCTCTTCAAGGGTTTGACGGTTAGCTTCGAAGAACGCACGCGAGATCATGAACGTCACAATCACGATTCTTAGATCGTAGCGGCATGCCAAATACACAATGTCGTCGTCAAGGGCCTCGATTGCGTCGAACTCCAGATCTTCCACGCCCTCCATAATTTCAGTTCCACAGCCTCGAAGGTCGTCGGGCCACCGCACGCCAGGTGCAAGGTTCCGCCAGAGCAATTTCTGCGGCTCGCCTCCCAGAAGCATCTCGCTGGTTTGGTCCTCGAGAAAGCTTTCAATCTGTGGTCGCAACATCACGCGGTCGATACCGTGGAGGTCTTTGTCCACGTGCCGGTCCACAAAAGCGGCCAACGACTTGAAGGGCGCAACGTTCGCTCCCGCCATATCTTCGCGCAGGTCCGGGTGAAATTCAGCGTCTTCAGATTGAGAGAAGAAGTCGTTCTTGTTCGTTGTGATGAACGCCACCTCTTCAGGGCGGGTCTGCTTCCTCAGGAACGCAAGGAGCGACATCCAGATCAGCGTGTCGCGATAGCCCTTTTCCCCCTCTCGGAAAGGACGCTGCGCCTTCAGCGCACGCCGAAAGATCTCGTCGTGCGGCAGAGTGTTGTACTCCAAGACTACGACGCTCTCAATCGACTCCTTCAACAGCGAAAGCAGCTCGTATTCCTTGGCTGCTGGAAGGGTGCTTGCTGCCTTTGTGTCGTCGCCATTTAGTCGGTGAAGAGCCGCAATTGCTTTCCCCGCAACTGCTGCCTCCTCCGAGAATTTTCGAGCCCGTACGTTCGCGACTTCGTCGAGAACCACACGTGGAACAAGCAACGTGTGGCCCTCGTTGTTCAGGAAGTGGCAGAGGTAGCGGAACGGTGCGCCCCTCAAAAACCAGTCGCCGCAATAGATATTGGAGTCGAGGAGAACAAACACTTGATATTTGGCGAGTTTGTTTGAATCCTACCGCAGCGTTGCTCGGCTGCCCGCCCCTTTTTCCATGCCACTGACTCGGAGGCAGGCCGGAATCCGCTGTAGTCGCTAACCGGTGCAACGAATCAGCCTCTCGTAGACTTCCGCTTCTGGCCGAAACCCGACACGCGCTGAAAGGCACCAATGCTAGAGTCCCTCGCTTCTCCAGCAATTGAGATCACATCGACAGTGAGATATCGGCCGGGTAGTCGCGTCTTGCGATTAATAGGAGGGCATGACGATGGTGCAATCACAAGGTCCGAAGCGGAATGCTGCTGTCTTTCAGCATTTCCGAGTGGAATTCGAGAAAAAAAAAGAGCTCGATAAAAGGCGTCAAGAAGAGTGGGTCGCTGACGGCGAGCAAGGGGAGAGCTATGCCGAGGCTTGGTTAGTTTCTCGTGAGATTGAGCATCTACGTGTTGACCAGTCCGCGCGGCAATTCAACGAGGAACTACAAACGCGCGGAGGCAAGCGGCCGGACTTCATTGCCAAATGGATTCACGGAGGACAAGAGATCGTTCTACTGTTTGATGCAAAGCACCGTGATATCTCGGATGATCGTGCCTTCTGCATAACCGACGCAGAGATAAAGAAGTATTGCGTTACAGAAAAGTGGATGACGGAAAATAACGCTGACGCAACTCGCGTTCTGGTCATTTTCATTGTGATCCCGAAGTCGAGTCAGGGTCGGGACATCTACATCGTCGGCCTGGACGAGGTCTTGAAAGAAGGCGCTCCTTGCTCTATCGCTGGCAAATCAGGCAAGAAGATCCATCTGCATGGACGACAGGCTGAGTGGTAGCGAAGCGGTGCCTCGAAATGACGAGCACCCCAGTTAGTCAAGGCGCCTTCGGCCCCGCCTCTTGAGAGTGATCGGAGCCGACCCGGACGGACTTCGCGAGCAACCGGTCATCTTGTTAGACACATGCGGCTTTGTCTCAGTCAATTTCCGCTTGCACCACTCATTTGCGCTACCGCGACGGACTTCGGCGGATGGCCGCAAAAGGACCGGTACCGTGCATACCCGGCCTATCCCCCCATGGGCAGCAACCGCTGCACACCTGCCGGTCTCCAATGCGTCTCGGCTCCGGGCTGATGTGAGCCATTCGAATCGGAGGCCGCCGGATGGTTGCAATCCACAAGACTCGGCATTTAAGGATGTCTGCAGCCCTTGTCGGCGACCACCCCGATCCGGGCCCTTTACGACGATTCGCCGACCTCCAGGCAAAATACAGATGATAGGGGCGAGCTTGGCGTCAGGCCTGCCGGGAAGCCCACCTTGAAGAATGGAGCAGCATCAATGGCACTGACGAAGAAAGGGGAGTTCTGGTACGGGACGACGTCTGGCGACACCCAAGCCGAGCTGCGCAGCTACAGCGCTGCGAATCGCCATGAAGCCGTCCGGTTTGCCGCGTCCAAATGCGATTGCGGGTGCCGGACCTTCGCGCTGCAAACCGATGAAGAAGCCGGCGTGGCAATCCGCACCTGCACCGACTGCGGGCAGGAACACCTGATGGGCGACAGCGCTGACTACGTCGAAGAAGCCGTTCCCGAGGCGCACGAGTGCGTGTGCGAGAACGAGGTGTTCGAGCTGATGTCCGGCGTCTCCGTGTACGAGGGCACACATGACGTGCGCTGGTACTACATCGCTTGCCACTGCGTGGAATGCAATCTCGTCGGGGTCTTCGCAGACTGGAAGTGTGAAGCGGGTGATGCGGCGGCCTTCCTCGCCAAGGTATGAGCGGCGGAACCCCGGCGGACTTCACCATCAGGCTGGTTGCGGTCACTCAAGGTTCCTTCGTCGAGGGACCAGCCTAGTCGATAGCGGACTATCGAGCCGCCTGGACTGCATGTTGACGCGCAGGCCCCAGGTATGGAGCTTCACGACGGGCGACGAAATCCTCCCTCGGCGCGCAAAGCCGTTCAGGCCGACGGCGTGAATGGTGGGAATGCCAAATGCGGGTAGGAACAGCTCGACTTGGAGATGGCAGTGTCGGAGGGCACTAGCCCGCGAGCTCTTGCCTGAACGCTAAGATATCGGGCATCTCTCCGGTCCGCTCGTGTTGCGCCGCAGCACACTATAGGTAGCGCCTGGGCTTGACCGGCACCACAGATATAGTGTGTAGCCACGCTAGAATGCGTGCAGCCGCGAACTCACTTCACACTCATGCACCCACTTCTAGGTCTCGGACTCTTCGCGGCGGCCTTGGCCTGGCTCTTTGACAACAGGGACAAGAAGATGCCTGCAGTGCAAAAGCAGTTCGAGGACTTTCACAAGGCCATCTGCTTCGATGACGACGACGAGAAGGCCACGCTTCGCGAGAAGCGCGAAACCATCATCAAGGCGCTGAGGGCCAATCTCGGCGACGACGTACCGGCCTTCACCAACTTCAACCAGGGCAGTTACTCGATGCACACGGGCGTGGTGCCCCTGGACGGCAACTTCGACATCGACGTCGGCCTCATCTTCGACTGCAACCAAGACAAGTACCCCGACCCGGTCGTGCTCAAGAAGAAGGTACGCGATGCGGTAGACACGAACTTCCGCACGGTCGAGATTCGCCGGCCGTGCGTGACTGTCAACTACATCAGCGGTGGCAAGACGGCTTATCACGTCGACCTGGCCATCTACAGCCAGGACGCCAGCGGGACTCTCTACCTCGCCAAGGGTAAGGAGAACTCCGCCCCGGAGCACCGCATCTGGGAAGCGTCCGAACCGAAGGGTCTGACCAAGCTGGTGTGCAGCGCGTTCGACGACTCGGAAGAACTCGCGCAGTACCGCCGTTGCATTCGCTACCTGAAGCGCTGGCGCCATTGGCAGTTCTCGGGCTCAGGCGCGCCGCTCAGCATCGCGCTGACGGTGGCGGCGTTGAAGTGGTTCAAGCCGAACTTCAGCACGTCCGGCAAACCCGTCGACCTGCTGGCGATGCTCGACTGGGTCCAGGCGATGCTCGACAACTTCACCAGCGAGTACCGCGACGAGGGTGGGTGGCACGAGCGTCTGCAGGTGCCGCTGCCGGTCCAGCCGTACACCGACTTGATGGCGAAGCGCACCGCTGCGCAGATGAAGGACTTCAAGGAGCGGCTCGAGTCACTGCGCGACGCCCTGCAGGAGGCCTACGACGAAGACCTGCCTGAGGACGCGTGCAAAGTGCTGAAGAAGCAGTTCGGCGACGACTTCAAGGTGCCTGAGAAGGCTGAGATGGCCAAGATGGTCGCGCCCGCCGTCATCAGCACCGGCAACTCCGCTTGACGGACAAGGTCGCCGCCGAGGTTGGCGGGCCCGTGAAGGTCGATGCCGCGTTCGACGCGGTGAAGTCCGCCTGCTCCCTGCGCGGCATTGAAGTCGTGCGGATGGAGGAACCGAGGCCAACCATCCTGACCGTTGAGCTCACGGGCGCGACGCGCAAGTGGCCCCTCTACATCGACTGCGAGGAGGCGCGCCTGCGCCTCCCGTGGGTCGCGACGCAGTCTCCGACCTCACCGCTCGCGCACGTCAGCTATTCAGGGACCGTGTGTATCGACGATGGCCAAGGGCTGTCGCTGGACCCGAGCCGCCCTGCGGAAATCGTGGCTCACGCCGCTCTGAAGGCCTACGACTTGCTCGAAAAGT
This sequence comes from Aquabacterium sp. CECT 9606, assembly GCF_918741295.1. GTDB lineage: Bacteria > Pseudomonadota > Gammaproteobacteria > Burkholderiales > Burkholderiaceae_C > Aquabacterium. The sequence continues at coordinate 323,657 of NZ_CAKKNB010000001.1, read as the reverse complement.
CTGCTGCCGATGCAGCCACCGGTTATGCGGAGTTCTTCAATGAACTCGAGGGATACTGGCTGCACCTGCCCGGTTCGCTACGCTCGCGCGCCTACCTCGAGGTTGACGGGAAGTCGCGGATGGTCAAGGGGTTCGTCAATTCCAGGCTGAAGCCGCCGAACTGGTACTTCGTCGAACCCGAAGCCGACCAGCCCTGGGATGTACGACAGGAGAAGCTTGCCGCACAACGGGCGCTGTACGTGCACCTGGATGCGCTGGAGTTGCCCCCTGCGAAGCCCGACAAGCTGACTCCGGCCTTCATCGAGGCGGTTCACCATCGGCTAACGCCTGAGCAGTTGGAGCTCTGGGATCAGCTCCTCGGTCCGTCGAAGAATTCGCCCAAGCAGCTGGCACTCCTGGTCTCGGTGCCGCGCCAACCCGGCGGCCTTTCGCTTGTCGCCGCAGTGTTTGGCGCCCGCGCCGGCGGCATTGACAAGAGTGCGCCAGTCACACCGCTGACCATGCGCCGGCATGCGCCCCATTACATGCGCGAGCGCGGCGGCGCCTCGCTGGAGCTGTTCGGTAAGCACGTGGCCGTGCTCGGAGCAGGGGCCGTCGGCAGCGTTGTCGTCGATACGTTAGCCGCGGCAGGCGTTGGACAGCTCACGGTGGTCGACTACGACGAGTACTCGGCGGACAACGTCTTCCGCCACCTGCTCGAGCCGCTCTACATCGATACCCCGAAGCCCTTCGGACTCCAGTTCGCGCTGGAACGTCGATACCCCGGCCTGAGCATTACCCCGGTCAATTCGACCGCGCAGGAGTGGTGGAAGACTGCCGACCTTCGCCGCTACGACGGAGTCGTATTCGCGTTCGGCGCCCCCTCGGTAGAGCGTTCGTTCTCGCGAGTGCTCAAGGGCCGGCGGCACAACATCCCGGTGGTCTTCACGTGGCTGGAGACCATGGACCTCGGAGGTCACTCTGTGCTGATGTGGACCAAGGGTGAGGGCTGCCTCGACTGCGCCTATCGGGATGACGAGGGCCTTCCCTCGCAAGCATCTCGCACTTCGTTTCTCGAGCCGAACCAGCCGGTTACTCGCAATCTAACGGGGTGCGCCGGGGCGTTCGTGCCGTTCGGGCCCATCCAAGCGCGAAAGACTGGCCTCTTGGCTGCCGAGCATCTGCTTTCAGCGTTGACCTCGGTGCCCGCTGGAGACGAGGTGCATAGTCCCTCTTACCGATTCTGGGTCGGTGAGGGAGCGGCTGCCGCCAAGCAGGGCTTGCGGACGACGCCGTGGTTCCAGGCGGCACGGACGACGCCGTTCGAGGAAGCCACTCACATGGTGTTCGGCCGCCGGTGCCGCCACTGTCGCACACCGGAGGAGCCGTCGCCGTGAACCTGGTCTATCGCGTGACGCCCAAGCAGCGCCTCATCATCGTAGAGCACGCCCTCAAGCAGATGCAGGCGTTCGCGCAGCACCGGTGGTGGGATAGGGAGGCTGGCGGCGTGATGATGGGACGGCACCTGCTCGACTCGCACGACGTCGTCGTCGACGAGGTCTCAACGCCCCAAGACACTGACCGCCGCAGCCGGTTCAATTTCTTCCGGTCGCGCATGCACGAGCAGGTGGCTCGCCAGCGGTGGCTGAAGGAGCACAGCACCTCCGCCTACCTTGGCCTTTGGCATACGCATCCCGAGCATGACCCCACGCCGTCTTGTGTTGACCGGAACGACTGGCAGCATGCCGTCGCAGGCGACACCTACGAGGGGGACCGCCTGTTCTTCCCAATCGTCGGTACGCACTGCATTCGTGTCTGGACGCTGAGTCGTCGTGGCGCGCTGCGAGAGTTGAAGCTGGAGAAAAAAAATGCCCGCAAGGAAAGCACCTAGCAGTGGCGGCGCTAAGTCGAAGGCCCCGGCCAGGACAGTTGAGCGCGCCTACATCCCGACGTCGATTCGCCGTGACCTGTGGATTGCTGCGGCCGGTCGATGCGAGTTCAGGGGCTGCTGCAAGCCGGTGGACCGGGATTTCCTGACCAAGGCCAAATGCACGGTGGGCGAGTACGCCCACATCATTGCCGACAGCCCCGCAGGTGCTCGCGGCGTCCCTGGCGAGTCTGAGAGGCTCGCCGCTGACCCGAGCAACCTGATGCTCGCGTGCTTTGACTGCCATGCCCGCATCGACCGCGATGGCCGGAGCAACGAGTTCACGGCCGAACAGCTGCGTGCAATGAAGCGCGAGCATGAAGTGCGCATCGAACACATCTACTCCGCCACCGGTGTAGTCGAAAGCACGCCGCTCATCATGTCGTTTCCCGTTGGCGCCCACGTGCCCGTAGTCGAGGTTCGGGACATCCACTACGCGATGCTTACGAACAGCAACTTCAAGCTGTTTCCGACATCGACCGCTGTCCACATCGACCAGAGCAACTTCCACCTCCAGGACAACGACCCGGACTTCTGGAGGAACGCCCAGCGTGCGCTCACGCAGCAGTACGAGCAGCGAGTGCTTCCCGCGCTAACCACCCGCGGCGGCGCCGGGCATCTGACCATCGCCGGATTCGCCCCTATTCCAATGCTGATGAAGCTCGGCGCGCTCGTCGGCGACAAGACGCTGGCAGCCGTCCTGGACCTGCCGGGCGAAAGGTGGCTTTGGGATGCTCGTGACGACTGCCCGGAGCCTTCGTACATCTTCGACGTTCCGAAGACGCTTCCAAGGGAAGTTTCCGCAGTGGTGAGCCTCTCAGGCAGAGCACAGCACCCCGTTGGACGCGCTGTGGTCGAGTTCGCGGCAGTAACCCCTGGACGCGGCATCATCCGTAAAGAGGCGCACCTGCAGCAGTTCCGCACGAGCTTCAACGCATTCCTGCAGCATCTCTTCGCTGCCGGCGCCCGTGTCGTGCACATTCATCCGGCCACACCGCTGTCGGCGAGCATCGAGATTGGCCGTCTGCTTCTCCCGAAGACGTTTGAGGAGGTGCACGTGTGGGAGTGGCAGGCGCCGGAGTGGAGGCCGGCGTTGCGGCTGAAGTAGCCGAGCCGACCAAACCCTTGGTTCTTCGGCGCCCGCCCGGACGAAATAGGTCTGAGCCGCTGCTCTGCCAGCTTCGCTCAACGCCTTGCCAATCTGGCCGTGATCGCTGTATGGGCAGAGTAGTCCTGTGGCGTCACGATATGGTGGTGCCCCGGGGCGGACTGTCTGATCGTCCCTCGTGCAACTGATCTCAGGGCGTCCCGAGGTCGCGAAGCCTAACGACCGCTTGGTGACACTGAGCGTAAGCTAGGCGCAATGGCGCGACTGACCGCAACCGCTGCCAAGTTGCCACTCACTGCGTTTCTCATAAGTTAAACCAAAGAAGTTTGACGTGTCAAACGCACCCTCCTGACCGCGACATGGCTCCTGCCGACGTTAGCTCCAGAGATTGCCCGCGACAAGATTCACTGCCAGTAGGCAAGCACCACAGCATTAAGCAAAAGGCCAACTGAATCGCTCCGGGCTCTCAACTTCACGTCCTTGACGGTCGCCGTCCGCTGCCCACGACCCGCAACTCGCTTTTTGTCTGGCCCCTATCCACTCTCGGCAGCGGCCTCTTAAGGTCGGCTAGGCTGACAGCCTTGATCTGCGCGTTGTACAGCCAGACAACGAATTGCTCCATCAGCCGCTGGTTCTCCGCCTTCAGCCGCTCAACCTCTGCATCTCGTCTGGCAAGGCGCTCCATCAGGACGCGCATCTCCGGCGACACGTGCTTTTCTCCCGGCTTGCGAGGCGCGCGGGCCAGACGTTCCTTGCAAAGCTTGAACGCGTCTTGAATGCGCTGATGGGCATGCAGGGCTTGGCGGGTGTAGCGAAAGAACAGCCGCCGTTCCACATTGTCGATCAGCCATTTCCAGGTCAGGGCTCCACCCCATCCGTCAAGCAGGCTCACGATCAACTCGACATCTTCAGGAGTCAAGTTCCTGCTGCGCTGCCTGATCATGCTCGCCTCCTACGATTCGCCTTTGCAGAGCCAGTTGTGGGCGTAAGCTCAATCAGTTTCTGCCGCTCCTGAACGGCTTGTGCCAGGCGTGACGGCATCACCGGCGTACTGATACTGATCACCGCACCAGCAGGCACTGCAGGGTCATCCATGATCCTCTGAAGCTCCTCGGCTCTTGCCAAGGTTTGCTTCTGATGATCAACCCACCGAGGCACACCAGCCAGCTGGAGGCTTTGGTCCTCTTCTGCCTTGGCCAGAAGGTGCTTGGTCTCTCCTATGAGAAGCTTGAGCCTCTCCTCTTTTTCAGGCTCGCCTTTCACGCAAATGTGCTCATCGCAGTTCAAGCAATCTTGATGCGCCTGACAAGGCAGCATCGAATAATCATGGATGCAGTACCCCAAATCTGTAGTGTGTGCAGTTGGGACCTTAAGCCGGGCGAACTCACTCCGCTTTAATATCTTGATCCCGTGAAGCCGTGCCAGTGGTCCTTTGGTCTGGTTCGGTTCACCCACAGCAGCTCTGAGCATCGCCAGTACGTCACGGTTGGAGACGTGGTCGTAGACGTTGTTCTCTGACACCCTGGCTCTACCCGACCAAAGCGCGATATCCAGCTGGCTTAGCCCCCCTCGCTGAGCCAGGGTGTTCAGGTAATGGCGAATCTGGTGAGTGGTCGCACGGATGGATGTGCCATCTGGCTCCCTGAAGCCATATTTCTCGAAGATGGACTGGGACTTATGGGAAGCAGCAGACAGACGATTGTTGATGTCGTCTGTGCAAGGTCGCATGAACATGCATCGATAGGTGGCCCTGGATTTGTGTAGCTCATTCCGGCGAACGAGGAAGAGCAACTGCGAGTACTGCAAACCATGATCAACGTCTGAAATTGGAAATCCAGTTGGCAGAAAGCCCAGAACCACGCGCTCGATCTCCTCAAAGCGAACACGACGGCTCTGCCCCTTGCCCGTGCCATGAACCTTGTTGTCATGGCACCAAAGATCAACAACTCTGCGCTCAACACTGCCGGCGAACAAAACCTCCGCCAGTTCCCCCATCGTCAACCACTGATGGCTCCGCAGATGCTCCAGATCCGCGGACAAAAAGATCTTTGTGGGATTCGCTTGATACCAAGCAGCGAGCTCCCTGGCTGACGCACCGATTTTGAACATTTTGCGAAACGCAAGTTTTGCGACATCCGTCATGGACTTCACTGTCCACTTGATTTGCGGCTTCGCGCCCTTTGATGGATACCATCTGAGACCGTAGATCGCTTCCCCTGTAGTGGGATCTTGATGCGTCACCTCTGAATCGACAGTCAACCGCAGCACCTCATTAATTCTTTCTGGGGCGGAACAAAGAATCGCCATCACGGAAGTGACCATGACGTCTGACGGCTCGGTCGCAGTAGTGAAAATCGAGGCGAGCGCCGACAGGGCTGCAGCGCTGGGTAAGCGCTCCAACCGGCGTCTATCAAATTCGGGACCAACTTTGCCTAGTCGTTCAACACGCTTGACAGAGGATCTCCAGCTCATCGGAGCAGCTAGAAGCCCAGAGTCCACCATCATTTTATTGATGACTTCGAGTTGTCCGCAGTACTGGTACGCGCTCGTCTCAGCCACGCGCTCTTTGATGAGATCCACGGCTCGATTGAAGTGAAACGGTATCAGCCGAGTCGGATCTGCCACGCAACCGTCCTCCATCAGAGCTTGATGAAGTGCCCGGAGTCCTACCAACCGGGTAGCCAAGCTCCTTGAAGGCCGGAGTCCTTGAAGATATCGAATCGCTGATTTGGCAAAGGACTTGAATGGCTCCTGCATCGGAGCGGATTTGCGGCGACCAATGGGTGGCAACTCCGTGAACAAGAGCGACACTGGCCCTCGATGGCTTTTCCGATTGACATGACTGGTGATATCCCAACGGTCCTTTTCAAAGTCCAAACCCGCACCGAACACTGAAAGTTCTGAACGACAAACTTGGAGGAACTGGCGTAGATTCTCCTGAGCGGACCAGCCATGCACTGGAGAAAAGTAGAGCACATCACCCATGGCTGATCTCCCCTCGCGCTGAAGCGCAGATTTGGATGACCTCGGCCACAGCCACCAAGGTCCGGTCATTGACTGAAGCCATCCGCAAACCATTGCGACTCAACTGCTGATCGCGCCGGGCGATCAGGTCGTCAAGTACTGACTGGTGCGGACCATCCAGCCAAGGCCTAAAGCTTCTGCATGTGTAGCAGCTGACTGGGGCCAGAAAAGTACATGAACCAGTACCTTTGCACTGCCCCATCGACTGACCGCTTTGATCAACACGTAGATCCAGAATGAGACTCGATGAGTCGTGCTTCTCCGAGTCATAGCGTTTGGGGGACATACCTTGAAACGCACGGGCCAAGGGCGCCATGCTGTGCGCCATCGCGGCATCAATACGGGCGACTATCGAAGGCACGGCTTGAACGTAGTACCTGGCACTGGCCACGTTGGTGTGATCGAGGATCTCTGCGACAACCAGTTCGCCATGCCCCTCCTCGGCTGCACGTGTGCCCACTGTCCGCCGAAGCCGAGAGGGCGTAACGTGCAAGGGGCGTCCCGTTCGTTCTGAATGGGCTTTGATCTTTCGGCTTGCAGCCTTGATAAGGATGCCCATTTGTCTGGCGGTCATATGTCCCGAAAACGGGCCGTCTGTCAGCGCATCGTTGCGGTCTGGAAACATGGGGGCTTGAGAGGCGTCGCCAAGTCGCCCTTCCAAGATCCGCTGAACCCGCCGTGCGTAGGCATGCAGTGGGGCACCCAGCTGCTGAATCAAGGGGCGAACCTTCAAACTACTTCGCGGATGGATCGCATCCCTCTGCTTGGCTCGGGGAACCTTCAGGAGGTATTCGTGGCTTCCGTCAGGGCGAGCTTCAACGACCAGATCACAGACCTTCAAAGCCGCCGTCTGGCATGGTCGCTGACCTAAGGCCCTCGTGATCCAACAAGCAAAGAACGCCACCTCACTCAACTCGCCTCGTGCGAATGCCGTGTTCAGCCCGTCCTGAAACGCCTCATCCTCCAACTGCGTGAGAGGCCCCTGCTTCGGACACATCGTCAACACTGGCACACCAACGTCAGGCTTCTTCATACGTAGGCCTTTCAAGAAGCCGACGGCATCATCGCTGACCCCACGTAAGCCCAAGCTGTGCCACTTCTTCAACAACACCGCCAGCATCAGCAGGCGGTTGCCTTGTTGTTTGGTCAGCATCGATCGGTAGCTGATCAAGTCAAACTGAGTAATCTCCCTGATCGGCTGATCTTTGGTTCGGCCGGTCGAAACAAGAAAGTGCTTGAAGCACGAGTAAGCATTGAGCGCCGTTGCTACGGCCCTGTTCTGTAGCAACCACGTCAATGCAGCTTTAAGGCCCTGCATTGGCGCCGGCATCACCCTGTCTCTCAATACAAGGAAGTCAAAATGCCCGGGGGTGACTGCATCTTGGAAGGACCAGACCTCATCAGCCGGGCAGAACTTGACGCCGCTCCTGGTGAAGGCAACGGAAGGCAGATCATGAAGTGCAAGCGCGTTCACGGGTTACCTCCGTCTATGTGCAGCCGACCTTGCATGAGCTTCATCGCTCCGCTGGCCCGCTCGCGAACGTATCGCCTGGTGTAGGTTGCGGCGGTCTCCGAGGTTGGCGACCACCCCATCAGCACAGAGCGCATCTTCTGTTCGTGCTCGGGGCTCACACCTGCTCGCTTCATTTCCTTGCTGAATCGGTCGTTCCAACTATGGCGCAGGATGTGCGCCGTCAGGTCATCCGGCAGATTGAGGCCTGCCTCCCGCAGCGCGATAAACAGCTTGTTTGCTCCAGCCAGAGACAAAGGCTTGCCTGTCCCGCCAGAAACAAACAGGTACTCATGGCGCCGAGACAAGCCCTGATTTGCACGACACCACATCACGTAGTTGTGAGTCAGGTCGGCAAGCTCATCGCTCAGCGGGAGCACTCGCTCATGCGTCTTTGCGAGCGGCTGCTTTGCGCGAGGATCTTCCTTTGCATCGGCTTGGCGAGCAATAAATACTTCAAGCCTTTGAAAATTGATGTCGCATAGACGGACCCCCAGCAACTCCCCTCGTCGAATTCCCAGCTCAAGAAGCCACCTCAGCATCAGTTGGTTCCGAGCTTGCGCATGCTCGTTTTTCCAAACCTGTTGGACACCGTCCACCACCGTTTGCAAAACTGCAAGAGATTTATCGCTCAGCCCTTGTCTCTGGTCGCTCTGGCTACGGATGCTGAGACATGGCGAGCGCGCCTTCAAGGCATTGCAGGCTTTCTCAACGCGGTCGCGCAGGGCCAGATAGCCATTTTCATGGGCATCCAACTGCATCAGATATCCAAAGGCCTGCCAGCGCAGGTACTGAAGGATGTAGTGAAGCCGATTGGCGGCAGATGCTCGACTGAGCTGCTTTGCCGGCTCACGTTCAAACGCTCGAATCGGTTGGTTCGCAGTACGTGCGATTAGGTCAACCTCATGGATTTGCAGATACTTGCCACCACGCATCCGCGCATCCAGGTCGATCTGCTGTTGATCCAGCGCCATCTGCAGGACCATGATGGCCTCGAGCGAATGGCGAATGGTTGCACTCGAACGCCCTTGGGCACGAAGCTCTGTGAGGACGTACACCATGGGTCCAATCAGTGGTTGCCCATCAGATGTGCAGAGCACGGGCAACCGCTCACCGCTGCTCATCACGAGCAGGCGAACTTGATATTTCATTGTTTCTTTCCGACCGCGCACAAAACCGCGCGTAAGTAGATGGACGAGCGGCCCCATCACGCCCGCCAAATAATTGGCGACGCGATGCCAAGTCGGATGACTTGCCACAATGGGAAAGGCTGCGCCCCGGTTGACGGGTCGCTCGATCAGAAAGACAATAGAAGCGTCAACAGTCTCTGTCTTTGACCGAGCGGATGCGGCGGGCCTCAACAGCCCGCCGTTTTCTTTTATGTCATGTGAGGTCCTCCGCGCGTTGATTGTTCGAGGTCAGGCTATTCACCAAGCGTGCGCTCTGGCCAACCTGGCGGCAATAGTCGATCAGTCCAGCCTGCTGATCACCGTGGAGCCCGTGTAGAGCTGACAGGATGACCGAGATGCCAAGCAACTCAATGTCAGTGAAGCCATGACGCCGCAGCGCCCCAATGGCACGGTCATGATGAGCAGCCCAGTTCAGGTCTTTCGCCTCATCTGGCGCGAGCTTCAAGAGCGCTGCAAGTTTCCCCAAGATCTGAGCATCAAGTGGGCCTCGCGCACCTTTCTCTGCCGAACACAGCATGGTGGGGTCGACGTTCAGTCTTTGGGCGACGGTCTTTTGCATCAACCCGCGCTTGCTTCTGGCCTGCCTCAAAGCGGCGGGAAATTGCAACAGATCGGCCATGACGTTCAGTGGTTCGCTTGGGATTTTTGAATCAACTAATCTTGATCGCCCATGCTAATAACCGCCCGCTCATACGTCCACGCGGTCGACAACGGAAATCTGTCCACATTTGTCTTGCCCCCTGGCGAATAAATCTGACCCAACGCCCCTATGGACCTTGCAGTTGCTGACGAACCAATGGCCTGGCGCACCTTTCGCGTGACGCTTCCAGCAGACTTTCGCAAGCTGCGGATGTGCGTCTTTTTTGATGAATTGCTGTTCCTCTCAGGAGAGGCGACCCTAAAGGGACTGATCGTAGAGATGAGCATGGCGACACGAGGAGACATCCAGCTTGGTGCTTGGCAGGCACGCTTGCGAGGCGAATACCTTCCTCGACAAAATCTGATCGATTTACTTCGGAAGAAGTTTCCAGGGATGAGCTTCGGCCTGCATCATCCAGCGTGGGACTTGCTCGCTCACCCCCGCATGAGCCCTCGGAACCTTCGGAGACTGCTGGAGCAGATGCCGGACCAATGGCATCGGACGAGGTCCCATTTACGCGATCTCCCGACTGCGGAGGTTGGTGTGCGTCCGTCGCTGCCAGATGCACTTCAGCTTCACAAGCTGGACTTTCTCGATGCACTGCTGCTGTTCTGGTGCGAACGCGAGGTGGCAATTGCAGAGAAGCTCAAGGAGCGCCGTGCAGCCTTGGATCAGATCCTTTGGCTGCTACCTGTCCTGCACCCCCTCGACCCACTGTGGGCACGAGCTCAGCTCTACCAAGAGCGCCACAGGTACATGCTCCACGCCATTGACTGTGGCCTCGGCCTGACTGGCGAGATGAACCCCGGCAAGCACTGGGATTGGTGCGCTAGAGAAGTGATGATCTTCGATCAACAGTGGCACCTTCAAGAACGCATGAGGCAGTGCCCCCAGGGACTGCGAACAGTCAGAGATCGCATGCAGTACCTGGCCAGGGTTTGGTGCTGGCGACCCCAAAAGCAGCCGAGCGAACAACTGCCCACCTAATCACTGCACCCACTCATCACCAATCGTTTCGGCCTGCTCCAGTACCAACTCCACCGCAGCATCAGCCAAATCGGGCGGGTACTTGTACTTGCGCAAAATCCGCTTGACCATCAGCCTCAGCTTGGCCCGCACGCTCTCTCGCTGCGCCCAGTCCACGCTGATGTTTTGCCGCAGGCTTTCGGTCAGTTCGTGAGCGATCTTCTTCAGCGTCTCGTCGCTCAGCTCTCGCACCGCTGATTCGTTGATGATCAGCGCATCGTAGAACTTCACCTCGTCGTCGCTCAAGCCTAGGCTCTCGCCGCGTGAGGCGGCCTCGCGGAACTTCTTGGCCATCTCCACCAGCTCTTCCATCACTTGCGCGGTTTCGATGGACCGGTTCTGGTAGCGTTTGATGACGTTGCCCAGCAGCTCAGAGAACTTGCGCTCCTGCACCACGTTGGTAGCAAAGCGGCTCTTGATCTCGCCTTCCAGCAGACGCTCCAGCAGCTCCACGGCCAGGTTGCGCTCGGGCAGGTTCTTCACCTGCGCCAGGAACTCGTCGTCCAGCAGGCCGATGTTGGGCTTGTCCAGGCCCACGGCATCGAAAATGTCCACCACGCTATCAGACACCACAGCCGAGCTGATGATCTGGCGGATGGCCAGCTCGCGTTGCTCGTCGGTCTTCTTCTGCTGGGTGATGTCCTTCTTGGTCAGGATCACCTTCACGGCCTGCATGAAGGCCACTTCTTCGCGCACGGCCTTGGCTTCGTCCAGCGTGCAGCACAGCGTGAAGGCCTTGCTCATGGCTAAGGCCGTGTCGGCAAAGCGCTTCTTGCCGTCGCGCTGGCCTTCGCTTTTCAAACCAAGAACATGGTTGGCCGCCCCGGCCAGCACCTTGTGTCCGCCCGTGAGGAAGCCGCTGTAGTCAAAGCCGTGCAGCATGGCGTGCAGCACATCGAGCTTTTCTTCCAGCACGGCGTAGGCCTCGTGGGCGTCCACCGTGGGCTTGCCACGGCCTTTGCTGGCCGTGTACTCCTTCATCGCGGCCTTCAGCTCGTTGCCGATGCCGATGTAATCGACCACCAGGCCACCCTGCTTGTCCTTGAACACGCGGTTCACGCGGGCGATGGCCTGCATAAGGTTGTGGCCCTTCATGGGCTTGTCCACGTACAGGGTGTGAACGCAAGGTGCGTCGAAGCCGGTCAGCCACATGTCGCGCACGATGACCAGTCGCAGCGGGTCGGTTGGGTCTTTGAAGCGCTTCTCCAGCCTCTTCTTGATCTGGCCGCTGTAGATGTGCGGACGCAGCAGGGCCTTGTCACTGGCCGAGCCCGTCATCACGATCTTGACGGCACCCTTCTCTGGGTCAGCGTCATGCCAATCGGGGCGCAGCTTGATGATTTCGTCGTACAGATGCACGCAGATGTCGCGGCTCATGGCCACGACCATGGCCTTGCCGTTTTGCGCTTTGTTGCGCTCTTCGAAGTGCTTGACCAGATCAAACGCCACGGCGGCCACGCGAGGCTCGGCGCCCACCACCTTTTCAAGTGCGGCCCAGCGGCTCTTGAGCTTGGCTTGGGTGCTTTCCTCTTCGTCTTCGGCCAGCTCGTCCACCTCTTCGTCGAGGTGGGGCAGCTCTTCTTCTTTCAGGCTGAGCTTGGCCAGGCGGCTCTCGTAGTAGATGGCCACGGTGGCGCCATCTTCCTTGGCCTGCTGCATGTCATAGACATGGATGTAGTCACCGAACACGGCACGCGTGTCGCGGTCTTCGCTGGATACGGGCGTGCCGGTGAAGGCCACGAAGGTGGCGTTGGGCAAGGCGTCACGCAAGTGCTGGGCGTAGCCGGCCTGGTACTTGTGTTCCACCTCATATGCAGACGGGACGAAGTTGGCAGGCACTGCTGAGCTAGCCTCATCACCCGTCGTCAACACAGACGCTGCCCCATCGGCCTTGCCAGCCTTGCGCTTGATCGTCTTGAGCTTGGCTTCGAAGCCATATTGCGTGCGGTGCGCTTCGTCGGCAATCACCACGATGTTGCTGCGGTCTGAGAGCACCGGGAAGGTGTCTTCGTCTTCCCCCGGCATGAACTTCTGGATGGTGGCGAACACAATGCCGCCCGAGGGGCGGTTGGCCAGCTTGGCGCGCAGGTCTTGCCGCGTCTCGACCTGCACGGGCTGCTCACGCAACAGATCTTGCGCCAGGCTGAACACGCCGAAGAGTTGGCCATCCAAGTCGTTGCGGTCGGTGATGACCACGATGGTGGGGTTCTGCATGGCGGGCTCTTGCATCACCCGTGCGGCAAAGCAGGTCATGGTGATGCTCTTGCCGCTGCCCTGGGTGTGCCACACCACCCCGCCCTTGTGGGAGCCGCCAGGGCGGGATGCAGCCACCACATGCTCGATGGCCGCGCGCACCGCGTGGAACTGGTGGTAGCCAGCGACCTTCTTGATCAGGCCGCCGTCGTCCTCGAACAGCACGAAGTAGCGCAAGTAGTCCAGCAGGTAAGCCGGGGCCAGCGCGCCACGCACCAGGGTTTCCAGCTCGTTGAACTGGCCCAGCGGCTCGAGCGTGACGCCATCGATGGTGCGCCAGGCCATGAAGCGCTCAGCGTTGCTCGACAACGAACCCATCAGGGCCTCAGAGCCGTCCGACACCACCAGCACCTCGTTGTACTGGAACACGTCAGGGATCTGCGCCTTGTAGGTCTGGATTTGGTCGTACGCCTTCCAGATGTTGGCGTTTTCATCGGCCGGGTTCTTCAGCTCCAGCAACACCACAGGCAGGCCGTTGAGGAACAGGATGATGTCAGGGCGGCGGGTGTGATGCGGGCCCTTGAGCGAAAACTGGTTGATGGCCAGCCATTCGTTGGCAGCGGCGTTGCCCCAATCCACCAGGCGCACGAAGTCACCACGGGTTTCACCATCCTTTTGATACTGCACCGGCACACCGCCCACCAGCCGCCGGTGGAAGTGCCGATTGGCTGAAAGTAGCACCGGGGTGCCCAGGTCTTGCACCTGCTTGAAGGCGTCTTCGCGGGCCGCCAGAGGAATGTGCGGGTTCAAGCGGGCGATGGCGTCGCGCAGGCGTTGGGGCAGCAGCACCTGGCGAAAGTTGTCTCGCTCGGGAACAGGGCCATCGGGGGCGATGTCGTAGCCACTCAGGTGGGTATAGCCGACCTCAATGAGCCAACTCAGTGATTCCTGTTCGAGTTGATCCTCTGTCATGGACATCCGAGCTGCTCCCATTTTTTGATGCGCGACTTCCCGTATTTGACCAAAGTTTTAACTCGCTGCATTTGCCGTGACCGCAGCTGGTTCGGGGGTGAGAATGTAGGCGTCAGTTCAGGGAGGATACGACACCGCGATCATCGCGCCCTGGCCAGAGGACGGCGCACATGAAACGCAAAAAGCATCAGAAAAGCAGCAAGCGGACAGAGGGAGATCGACGCGGTCCGTTTTTGACCCCGCACCCGCTGAGTGGGTTGCCCATTTCTGACCGAAAAGCCTATGCTGTGGAGCTAGGGAAGAAGTCCAGAGAGCGCAAAGCCACCATCCTTGAAGAAGTCCGCGAACTTTGTGCGCGCATCGAACCCTTCATCACATTAGCTGTCCTACAAACATATGCTTTGATGAACGGTGTGCAGTCTTCAAAGGCACCGCGTGAAACAAGGCTCCAGCAAGGCCACATCGAATTTGTACAGGCATTGCTGCTTGCCTCCCCGCCACGCCAAGGTATAGCCCCACCACAACCCGACGAAATACAGCGCCTCTTCGACTTACTTCCTGAGCTGTTTGAGGCGCACCAAACAGCCAGACTGCCAACGGCATTCGAGGCCCCATCAGCAGCGAATGAAAAGCAGTCAGCAATGACCGCGCTTCAGGAGTACCTCCGCGCTCATACCGCCGTGGTACGAAACTGGGGCTTCTACGGGACAGTCAAGCGTGTGAGCCACGACCAGTTCCGCGCAGTCGATGGCGACTTCCAGGAGAGATTCGGGCTCGGGCTCACTGATGTCGCGCGGTTGTTTGATCACTTGATCAGACGCATGGAGGACCAAGTCAATGAGCACCGCTCACAACTCCGATCCGTGTTTGCGGCCAGGACCGTGGATGAACTGGTCGAATCGTTCCTCGTTGCCTTTCCTTTCAAGGGTGAACTGCAGGCGTGGTCCGAGTCTTTCAAACGGGAGGCACCCCATCTGGAAGGGGCGAAGAATGGTCTGCTTCCACTTGCAGATCGCTTCTTGACGATGCGCTTCTTTGTCAACTCTGCCGTCGTGGCTGAAGCCCTTCAAATCGACGCAGAAGCGACAGACTCCTTGATGACCAAGCTCAGCCAGTCGCTGGGCGCTACACAAGATTGCGATGTCGAAAGCTTCTTCTGGAACAACCCTGTTTGGACGAAGCCTCTGATCAAGCTCAGCGGCCACGAGTACTTCTGTGCGCTTCCGCAAACCGGCATGAGCTTCATCTACCAAATTGCCGATGCGTTACTGCAAGAGGCTCCAAAGCTGACGGAAAAGTTCAGCAAGGTCAGGTCTGAGTATCTCGAACGTGAAGTTCACCGCTTGCTTGCAGCCGCATTTCCAAATGCACAGTTCGCTACGGCCTACAAGTGGCGACACGAGGGCCAACAGTTTGAGACGGACCTGATCCTTCGGTACGACACAACATTGCTGTTGGTCGAAGCCAAGTCAGGGAAAGTCACATGGCCCGCACTGCGCGGGGCCACCGACCGGGTCGTGGAGCACGTCAAGCGTCTCATCGTGGAACCATCCGAGCAATCAGGGAGGTTGTCGAAGGTCATCCAACAAGAGATCGAAGTACGGAAGAGCGAAGCCAACCAAACTTTGGACTTCCCGATCAGCCTGGACGGCATCACCAGCGTCTTGAGGTTGTCTGTGACCCTGCACGACTTCGCAACGGTGCAGAGCGTTCCCACGCTCTTGCAAGATGCGGGGCTGCTGAGCAATCAGTACCCGCTCTCTCCGTGCATCTCGCTTGCTGATCTCGAAGTCATGCTTGACCTGCTAGAGCATCCTCACGAGCGGTTGCACTACATACGGCAAAGAGCCCAGTCGCTCTTGACTCATCATCTCGTAGGAGACGAGCTTGACATCATGGGGTTCTACCTGGATACAGGCCTGAACCTCAATGGCTTTGAACCAGGCAAACACAGACTGATCACAGCCGGATACTCTGCTGCGATCGACAAGTACTACTCAATGAGGGATGAAGGACGGCAAATGCCCAAGCCTTCCAGAGCCCTCAGTCCTTGGTTCAAATCGCTGCTCTCACAGGTAGCGAACAGACCCACACAAGGATGGTCGGAGTTGACCTCAGCGCTTCTGTCGGTCACGCGAGATGATCAAGATGAACTGGAGCGAAGAGTCCGCGCGATCGCAGCTTGCATCAACGCCGGGCGCACGCCACCACACGAACAGGACGCCATCATCCTTTCTGGTCCGGCTTGGACGAACAGCGCATTGGTGATCCACGTTAAGCCACGACTAATTGGCTACCGAGCGAATGACAAGGCAGAGAACCTTGCGTCAGTGACTTTCGAGCAGGAACACATCGAAAGATGCCACCTGGTCGTCGTCGATGCGCTGGACCCCGGACTGCCCTACACAGGTGGATCGGTTTGGTACCGGACAGACCGCCCCGTACCCGCAACCATCTTCATGTGAATTGATTGGCCTTCCCGACGAGCATTCAAGGAGCGCTAAAGAAAGCCTTGTTGACCACAGGCCATGTTAACCAGCGCCGGAGCACGAAGCGCGCAGTGCACCAACGCTGGCCATGTAAATGGAGCTATGGCCGGTGTTGGCGTGCGCTTTGAAACCGCTGCTAGACAGCATTGGGTTCGGCCTTGAGAGGAGAGTAGCCGTGTTTCTCATCGAACTCGAGTCCGTTTGAAACTTCAAAGCTCCCGTGAAGATAGTGATTTTGATCCTCACCGAGCACCAACCAGCATCCCAAGCGCTCAACCAGCGGGCTGATCCCGCCGTGCTCTTCAAGCCACTCGTGATAGCCTGCGATAGATGGGCCTGCGACATTGACGACGAACTCAATTCCATAGAAAAGAAAGCCAAAGAGCGTTTCCTGTCGCTTGTTCATAAAGAGCCCGCAACCAAATCCAGCTTGCACCCATTCATTTGTGCTTGGATGACGCATTAACGTGTCGTGTGGAAAAACACGTCGATGCGAAAAAGGCCACTCCTGAAAATTGCTGCCATACCGAGCGTACTCACGCACGTTGTCGAAGAAAGGCTCGCTGCCCAAATGATATGGGCCTTGCGGGCTTGAGCAAAACAACTCGGCGACGGCTTCATAAGCCATCTTGCAGAGAAATCTGGACATCTCTCGATGGGGCAGGTCGTCTTCAATCGTGAAGATCAATGGCTGCTCGAAACCGTTGGCGATGACGGCGTCAAGGCCGGCCTTATCGTTGCCTTTCTCTGGGCTGAGTTGCAGCTTTCCGTTTTGCGTGCGCCGCATGTTTACTGCGACATCAGTGCCCGCGATATGCCCAACCAATGACGGATATGTTCCCTTCTTGTTGGGGATCTGCTGCCATGCTCGAACGTTTCTCATCCACGAGTGCGAAAGGATTGGTTGTTCGACTTTGCGAGCGAAGTAGTTGTTGCACTTGTCGCAGACAACGCCTGCCGGAAGCACACGTCTCTTGCTTCCAATTGATTCCGGCATGATGTGCTCGACACTACGTGATTGACTGGAATCACTTTTACAGAAGATGCATCGCATGGACCGTGATCAATTGATGGGTTTATGAATCGACCGGATCCTATGGGTGAATCCAGCAACCAGGACTTTCCGCGTCGAAGAACAACACCTCTCCCACTCCTGCGGCTTTCAGGGCATCTTCCATCTTTTGGGCGCTCGCTTGATCGCCACCATAAACCGATGCGGCCACTCTCCGCAGTCGAGTGCCCGACCTGCGCAACTGAGCCAAGACATGCTCGTCTTGATCAGACGCGGCCCAACCGTAAACGACCAATGATTCGCCGGAACTTGGCAAGACTTCCCGAAAAACACGGCTCAGGTAGCTAGAGCTGGCGATGGACTTCCTTTTGTGCTCTGTGGTGCCCTCGCTTACAAACAACGGCACGGCATTGCCGACTTCCCACAACGCCAGAATCCGCTCCAACAGGTTTTCGTAGCCCCCACCGCGCAGACTGAGCTTGCCCTCCGTGTAATCATCACGGCGAGCCGTGATGAGACTCCCATGCGGGTAGAAGACAAGCGTGGATCCATCTGCACGAAATGGCTCGCGGAGCGTTTCCCAGTCTTCACGAAACAATCCCCCCGCCTGGAAGCAGTCCTTGAACCAGACCCCCAACTGAGGCTGGCTGGCCATCATCGCCCAGTAAACGAGCAGGTCATAGTTCAGGCACAAGACCGTGTCGAAGTCCTTCATGAACTGGAACATTGGCTCGAAATGCTGGCTTGCATCCTCGTAGCTGATGTGCACCTGTCGCACCGTCGCGATCAAGGCCTGCCTCACCTGTTGGTAGGCCTCCTCAACTCTGCCAGGCTCTACACCGAGAGCCTTGTTGACCAGCGTGGCCTCCCAAAGACGCCTGAGCACCAACTCAAAGTCGCTCGTGGCAAACGACTCAAAGATCGATGCGATCTCAGGGTTTAGATGACCAAGTTCTTCTGCCGCAAGTCGTAGTGACGCATAGCCGAACTCTTTATGAACGGCCATACTTGCGCCGTTCCCAAGGAGAAGTGCGCCGCCAACGAACGGCTCTTTAATGTCCGACCACTTCTGAATCTCAGGCAACTTTGGCCTCCATCATTTCAGGCAGGCGGAGTTGGCCGGAGATGAGGCGGGGGAGCAAGGTATCTCGGAGTGCAATGAGGACTCGGAGTTGCTCCTCATTTTCGACAATCCGTTGATCAATGGGGTGCGAAATGTCTTCGAAAGACTCAAGCACCTTGGCCCCGGGATCAACGACAGGCAACGTCTGAAAATCCTTCTTGTTAATTGATCCGAAGACTGTCCCCTCTGAATCAAAGGTTTTGAATCGACCACCGAGGCCTCGAAGGGCATAAAAGGTAAAGCCACGGTGACCATCAGGGTGTCTTACCGAGGCAACTCCTCTGCCTATGCAGCATTTTTCAATAGCCATATTTACGTCACCGACTGGTGCTCGAACACTAACCAACGTGTCGCCAATTTCTGCAATGCGGGTCGGCGCGTTGCAGAAAACTCGCTGTGTCGGAAAACGGAAGCCGAAGTCTGTTCGCCCTTGATAAAAGGGGAGTCCATCATTTGTGCCGTTATAAGTGTCGCCAGGAGGTGACTGCCCCATGGTCAACACGAACGATTCGCCTACGTTCGATAGGCGCCACCCCTTCGGAACCACCCCCAACTCCGTCTCCTCCAACGCATCAGGGAACAGCGCGGCCGTGGCCTCGTCTATGCCTTCGGGGGCGCGGCCTGCCATCTTGGCGCGCACGGGGTCGAAATCGACGAACCACGATTTGAACAGCGCCTGGGCGATGGCTTCGAGGGTGGCGTTGGTTTCGCGCAGGAGGGTGATGCGGTCGTCGAGGGCACCAATAAACGCTGAAATCACTTGCCGCTCGAGGGCCGGAGGCAGCGGGATAGGTAGAGCCCGAAGATCCTTAAGATTGATCGTCGTTTGTACGGTCGTGTTGGCCCTGCTGCCAAGCAAGTGCTGCGACAGCGGAGAACGCAAACAAAGCGCAATCCAATCCGGGCTGACGTGAGGCAACGGGTCAATCACGGCCACTGCTCGCGCAACATTGAACCCAGCAATGTTTGCTGGCGCAACAGCCACTTGTCCGACTGAGCCCACGATGGTCAGCAAGACTTCGCCACCCTTCAGCCTGGTACGCCCATACTTCGCCTCAATCGCCGGCGCCACACGCATAACGTCGCGAAGGTCTAAGCGCATGTCACCAAAGTTGTTGACGCGAACAATTGGCACACCTTCGCTGACCGGGCTACCCGGTTGCACGATGCCGTAAGTTATTGACCCGTTCTGACAGCAAGTGTCCAACGCAGCATATTTCCAACCAGCTGGCAGGCTGGGTAAGTCAAAACTCATACCCCAGCCCCCCCAACTTCTGCCGAATCAGCGCATCTAGCTCGGCGCCCTTGGCCATCTGCTCGCCCAGCTTCTCGGTGAGCTTTTGCATCTTCTCGGCAAAGGCCTCGTCGTCGTCTTCCACCTCTTCGGCGCCCACATAGCGGCCCGGGGTCAGCACATGGCCGTGCTGCGCAATCTCGGCCAGCGGCACGCTGCGGCAAAAGCCTGGCACGTCTTCATAGCTGGTGATGCTGGCGCCAGCCTCCACCTCGCCACGCCACGCAGCCACGGTCTCAGCAATGCGAGCAATGGCGGCGTCGTCCAGCTCGGCCTGCACGCGTGAAATCATCCTGCCCAGCTTGCGGGCGTCGATGAACAGCACCTCGCCCCTGCGTTGCTTCTGCTTGGCCAAGAACCACAAGCAGGCCGGGATCTGGGTGTTGAAGAACAACTGCCCCGGCAGGGCCACCATCACCTCCACCACGTCGGCGTCCACCATCGCTGCGCGGATCACGCCTTCGTTGTTCTGGCTGGAGCTCATGGAGCCATTGGCCAGCACGATGCCGGCACGGCCCGTGGGCTTGAGGTGGTGCAGCATGTGCTGCAACCAAGCGTAGTTGGCGTTGCCTTGCGGTGGATCGCCGTAGTGCCAGCGGGCATCGCCTTCCAAGCTGCCGTGCCACCAGTCGCTGATGTTGAACGGCGGGTTGGCCAGGATGAAGTCAGCCCGCAAGTCGGCGTGCTGGTTGCGGGTGAAGGCGTCGCCAGGCTCGCGACCCAGGTTGAAGTCGATGCCGCGAATGGCCAGGTTCATGGCGGCCAGGCGCCAGGTGGTAGGGTTGGCCTCTTGCCCGTAGATGGACACGTCGCCAATCTTGCCGCCGTGGGCTTCGATGAACTTCTCGCTCTGCACGAACATGCCGCCCGAGCCGCAGCACGGGTCGTACACCTTGCCTTGGTGCGGGGCCAGCACGGCCACCAAGGTCTTGACGATGCTGGCCGGCGTGTAAAACTGCCCACCCCTCTTGCCTTCGGCGCTGGCGAACATGCCCAGGAAGTATTCGTACACCTGGCCGAGCACGTCGCGGGCCACGGCGGGGTCTGTGCCAAAACCGATGGTAGAAACCAAGTCAACCAGTTCACCGAGCTTGCCATCAGGCAATTGTGCTCGGGCGTAGCGCTTGTCGAGGATGCCCTTGAGCTTGGGGTTCTCGACTTCGATCAGGCCCAGGGCATCGTCGATGTGCTTGCCGATGGTGGTTTGCTTGGCCGCTGCGCGGATGGCTTCCCAGCGGGCTGATTCTGGCACCCAGAACACATTGACCTCTTTGTAGTAATCGCGGTCTTCGAGTTCAGCGTCGATGTCTTCCGGCGCGGCATCGCCGTAAAAGTATTCGTCATTGGGGTCGGTCAGGCGCTGGCGCAGCTCGGCCTGGCGGGCGGCAAAGGTGTCGGAGATGTACTTGACGAAGATGAGGCCGAGCACCAAATGCTTGTATTCGGCGGCGTCCATGTTGGCGCGCAGCTTGTCGGCGGTTGCCCATAGGGTCTTCTTGATATCGTCGAGCATGTGTCCCGGGCGCTGAATTGTTGTTGACTGCAAGGTGGCGAAGGTTTTTGCCAGACCCGTGGATCTTAATTTGCAGCTCAGGGCGGAAACGGTCTCGGGAGGGAATTTGCTCCAGTTAAACGAGGGGCGAGTCAGCCGCCGTTAGCAGGTGGCTGTTGGCCATCTGCAGCCAGATCTGCAAGCGTGAATCGCACCAGATTTCGGACACCAAGCAGCGCAAGATCAGGTTTGGGCGCCAGCCATGACAGCGAGGGAAACGCGGTGCATGTGGCCACGAACTCTTGGTCCTCGGCTGACCAGCGGACCGCGTATGTATAGAGATCTTCGGCCTGAGGCTGGGGCAAACAGCCATCTGCTTCATGCTCGGCCTCGTCAGTAAGCCGCTTGGGCTGCAAGATGCCCACCAGAAGCGAAGGCACATAGAGGTCGGCGTCCAAGGCAGGGAAATGGAGGCCCACCCCTGACGGAGAAACCTCAATCTGCTGAAGGTCGCTTAGTTGCGAGTGCTCCAAGCCCGCAGCAAGGCCGGGTTTGAAGGAAATCTGCATTCCCGTGCTCAAACGGGTCACGACGTCACCGCTGGCTGCGTCGTACCGTGCTGATATGGCCCGCACTTTTTGGAGGGCCTTCAGCAGGTCTCTATTCGTCCTGGAGGGTTCAGTCATCTTCATGCTTTGGTTTCGGTAGCCATCCAATCCCCGTTTCGCAGCAACCGCGCTGATCAGATCTAGGGCCTGGCCATACTTTCTGCGAGGGAGCCCCCGAGGTAGTTTCGCGGGCGAAAAACCTGCGGTTCATTGGTGTTGCAGCCCGGCAGAGAGCGCAGCTAAGCGAGCCTGAGTCACCAACTCGTCGTCTTTGTGAATCCCAACCAACTCGTAGGCGCCTGACTCCGTTTGGTAGCCCACGCCCAAATTCAGGGATACCTCACGGGCAACCACATAAGCCGCGGTTGCGGCGACCTCGCATCCGTATTCGTGCCCTCTGAACACCTTGGCCAGCATGCCCAAGGCGCGAATATCGTCATCGGTCTGCTCGCGCAAGAACTGAATGAACAGTTGCTGCTGGTCGGCCACATCTGCCGGCAGCCCACCCGGGCGCGCATCAGGGGCTTCGATGCCGAATACGTAGGCAGTGTCGTTTGACTCCATGAACAGAACGTTCGCGAACACCTTGCTGAACTGTCCCTGACGGACCGCCTTGACTTGCGCTGACCAGAGGTAGCCCCGCCCTTGCGGCAAAGTTGCAACACGTTGAGGGGCCTTGACCCCAAACGCAATGGGCGCCAGCCCAGGTGGGCTTTCAAGTCGATCCAGCATGGCAATCCCTCTCGGGGCGACTGCTACTGGGCCCTCCCGGCAGCGCGTCAGTGAAACGCCCCAAGGACATGATTCTAGGCCAAGTGCTACGTATAGTCTGTAGACCTATAGTCATCAAAATTGGATTCTCGCGGGCAATGTCAATAGCCCGCAAGTCCGCCGAAACAGCGCGCATGCGCTTCGCCAGGCTGCTCAAAACAGAGCGGCTGGCCAGAGGTATCAGCCAGGAAGCCTTGGCTGAGCTGGCAGGACTGCATCGGACCTACGTGGGGTCCGTCGAGCGCGGGGAGCGCAACATCGCCGTTGACAACATGGAGGCGTTGGCGAATGCGATGGGGTTGGATGTAAGTGAACTGATCACGCCACTTCCTTGCCGCCCGACGCGCCAAACCTGACCATCACGCTCACGGCTCACTTCAGTTCATGAAAGCCACCTTGATGCGTTTCGTGAACTAAGATAGAAGTACCGTGAACTGATTAAAATCGGGCTATGTCATTGATTTTTAAGTGTTTTCTGACATTGTCCATCTTCCAGTTGCAGCACCTAATTCTAGATAGAGTCGGCGACAGCCAATAAATTTCGGTCTCATCGGCTTTAGCGCTGTGGAAAGGATCGAAGCGATGGACAAGGAAATGGTGCAGTTCTGTTTGAATTGGGTGAGCACGAATGCCCATGCACTCGTGCAGTTGCTTAGCGCGCTTGCTCCGGTAGTGGCTCTGGCGGTCGTGGGATACGCGCTTCATGTCACTGACAAGAATCGGGGATCGAAATGATCAGGAAAACAAAATGGCATCGGCTCCCAACCGAGTTGCTCTTGGAAGCTTTGCCCGCGCTTAGCTGGAGCAAGAGCGAGGGGCAGAAGCCAGCAGCAGAGACCGCCGCACTTATGCTGTACGTTGCCCTCAACTTCATGGTCACCACCTCAGTGGACGAGTCTGGTCAATTCCATGCTGTGGCGGATGGAACGTATGTCGCGCTTGGTGAAGCTACGGGCCTGTCGAGAGCTTTGATCGCAGATGGGTTGCAGCGGCTTCAAGGACTCGGCCTGATCCACCCCGAAGGCTCAAATCAGAAGAGGCGATACCGGATCGCTTGGCCACAGGAGCACCGCTTCTTCAAGCTGCCATGTCAGGCGATCGTCAAAGATGGTTCTATTACTGCCTTCAAGGCATTTAACTTGCGCTCGAAGCACGAGTTGCATGCCTTGAAGCTGTTCATTTACCTGGCGGCCATCAGGAACAACAACCTGACCTACTCGATGGCTTCATACGAAAAGATCTTTGAGCGCACCCGCATCCCAGAACGAGACATCCGAAGGGCTATCGGTTTACTGATCGGGACAGGCTTGCTCGAAGGCGTCGATCGAGAGCACTCACACACAAGAAACGTGAACGAGCCCAACAAGTACTACCTGAAGGGCTGCACTGCCCTAGTCAACACGGCTCCGACCTCAACCTCGGCCGCCGCGAGTAATCCAGCAGCGAGCAGGCAAGTGTCAACCAGCGCTGACCTCTTCTGACAAGCAATCAGTCCAAATTTTCGCCTCGTGCCTCCCAAATTTGTTGACACAGGCGAGGGTTTGCAGGGTCAAAATCACGATCGCAGCTGCCTCCACGGCCTGTTTACACTTAGAAGGTCAACACAAGCCTGCTAAGGAACAACTTGCCGCATTGGCAAGGCCAAAGCCCGTCGCTTCCGAGTGACGGGCTTTTTTCATGACGGCTGTTCTGGCCCTTCACCCCTAGGATGAAGTGCGCACAACGCAGACTAGGGATGGCCGCAAAAATTGGCCCGGGCAGGATGAAGTCCTCACTCATCAACTGTCATTGGAGACCCCATGAACAAGTACTTCCGCTCCATCAAGCTTCAAGCCGTGGTCCTCATCACCGGCGCCTTGCTGTCCACCAGCGCCTTCTCCATGGGGCGTCATGACGCGCCTTGCGATGGCTTCATGGACTGCATCTACACCGCCTACTGGTACGCCTTCCTGCGCTGAGTCAAGCGGCTGGCTCCAGTTCCGGGAGCGTTGAATGATGGAGGGTCCAGCGCAGGCCCTCCGCACCGTCGAGCACCCCGAAAGAGACTTCGAAGTCCAACAGGCTTGAAGCCTGCGAGGGGTGTCTGGCCAACACCTCGCTCAAGGTATCGCCTGGCACGGTGCCGGCCGGCCAGGCCATCGTGCGGGGCCGAACTTTCATGATGTAGCGGCCTGCGGTCAGGAGCCTGGTGACCCGCGCAGGGTCTTGCCCGTCGGCCCGCTCGCGGAACGTGCAGAGGCCGGTGGATCCGGGCAAGCGCTCCCAGACCTCGCGGTACACGCCATGCACGCCAGTTTCGATGACACGGTCATCGGATTCGAAGACCATCCAGCCAGCATCGGGCGACACGCCTGGCGGCTGGTAGTCCAGGTGGCGGTGCCAAGTGCAAATATCGTCCGCTTGCAGTGAGCGCCGTTCAACTTGCGTGATGCCGCAAAAGCCGCTTTGCAAAGCCAGGGCTTGACGTTGCGCCGCGCTCAAAGCGGCCAACGGCGCCTTGCTGCGGCCAACACGCGCGGCCTGCGGGATGCGCAGATCGGCATGCCACAACTCGGTCTGCATCCACAGCACCAGGCTGGTGTTGTCATGGTGCGTGGGTGTCTCCAGCAAGGTGCGTGACCAGACGCCACGGTATCGCTCGGGCACGGGTTGGTGGCTCATTCGCAGGCCCCGGGAAAGGCGGGCAAGGTGCGGTAGAAGGGCAGGTCGTGGTTGGGCCAGATCCAGGCACCGGTGTCGCGGGCTACGGCCTTGAGCTTGCGGATGCTGTCGATGGCCTGCTGCTCGCGCCCCAGCCACAAGGTGCCAGGGGCCACTTCATCGTCCAGGTTTTCTTGCAGATCGGCCGCGTCACCGGCCAGCAAGATGGGTGGGCCTTTCGGCAACTCGATCAACATCGACATGTGGCCTACGGTGTGGCCCGGCGTGGCCACGGCGCGCACGCCGGGCACCAGGGTGTACTCACCTTGCCGGGTGGTGAAAGGGATAGGGGTGCCCGCAGCGTCCAGCAGGTCGTCGGCAAAGACCACGCCATCGGCCCCGCTGCGCGCCACCTCCAGCTCATCGTGTTGCACATGGATCTCGGCGCCGCACCCGCAGCGGCGCAGGTCTTTAAGTCCACCGGCGTGGTCGAAGTGAAGGTGGCCAATGAAGATCAGGTCGACATCGGCGGGGCCCAGGCCCAACCGAGCCAGGTGGTGCGGGATGCGCTGTTCGTCGCGCATGTCCGGCGCGCCGAACTCGAAGACCTCGGGGTTGTAGTAACGCGCCCGTGCCACCGGGTCGTGGATCTTGGCGTGGTCACAGCCCACGTCGTAGAGGATGCGTCCATTGCTCGTTTCAATCAGGTAGGCCAAGATCGGCGCGTCGATCATCTGCCCCATCCCGCGGTTGAAGGTCGAGATGGATTTGTCGTAGCGGTGCGTGGCCGTGAGCAAGGGCCACAGCTTTCTGACGTGGCTCATGCGGCGGATTCCTTCGGTGCCGGCGTCAAGGCCACGACCACGGCGTCAGTGTCCAACACCTGGCCAAAGAGGCCGCCTTCCACATTGATCATGGCCAGGGCGGGGGCTTGCAGCGCAGGGTCGCTGGCGGCACAGGCGTCACCCACGGTGGTGCAGGCCAGGCCGCGGTCCACGGCCTCGCGCAAGGTGGAGTGCACGCAGACTTCGGTGGTGACGCCGCAGACGATGAGGTGCGTGGTGCCCCGGTTGGCCAACACCTGGGCCAGGTCGGTCTGGTGGAAGGCGCCATAGCCGGGCTTGTCGATCACGACCTCGCCGGGCCAGGGTGCCAGCTCGTCGATGAAGTCGTGGCCACGCTCGCCCCGGATCAACAGGCGGCCCATGGGACCTTCGGAGCCAATCGCAGCGCCTGCGCGGATGCTGCGCTGCAGCTTCTCGGGCGGGCAGTCGGACAAGTCAGGGCGGTGGCCTTCGCGGGTATGGATCACCAGCAGCCTGGCGGCGCGGGCTGCCTTCAACAAGGCCTGGATGTGCGCGATGGGCTGGGCCAGGCGCGCGGTGTCCAGCCCGGCTTGCGCGGCGTAGCCGCCGGGTGCGCAGAAGTCGCGCTGCATGTCGATGACGATCAGCGCGGTCGCCTCAAGTGGGTAGCACGGCATCATGGCTCTCCTTGAAGCCGGTGGCCATGGCCTGGGCGATGCGCTGGGCCACTTCTTGCGCCATGAGCTTGCCCTTGTCGGCATCGGCACCCTTGGCCGATGACAACACGCCCGACGCCGGCACCCAGTCGGTGCGCGTGGGGTAGAGGTCGTAAGGCGGGAAGTCCACCGGGGGCTCGTCGGGGATCAGATCAAGCCGGACCAAGGCGGGGTGGTAGTGCAGCATCATCGAGGTCTCGATGACGGCCGCGTGCTCCAGCGCAAAGCCCGGAAAGCCCTCTGGGAAAACATGGGCCAGGGTCTGCGGCGTCATGAAATCCCAGTACTCCAGGCGCATCACTTCCAACTGGGCTTGGGGCCCCAGGTCACGCAGGCCCAGGTCAATGCCTTCGATCAAGAACCACTGGTTTTCGTAATGGCCATTGAGGATAACCAGGCGTTTGACGCCATGGCGTGCGAACTCTCGCACGGCGTCGCGTACCGAGCCGATCAGGGTGGCGGCGTCCACGCTGGTCGTGCCGCAGAAGTGCTGCCCACCGCCGCATTTGGGCTGCGACTTGTAGCCATAGGACAAGGTGGGTGCCACCAGCGCATTGCTCAGGCGGGCGGCATCGGCCGCGACGGCGCTGGACAGCAGGCCATCTGTGCCCAAAGGCAGGTGCGGACCATGCTGCTCCAGCGCCCCCACTGGCAGCAGAATGGCGGGTTGCTTGGTCTGGACCAAAGCCTGGTAGTCCAGCCATGACAGCTCGTTCATGAAGACGGTACGCATCAAGAAACTCCTGTTCAAGGCATCACCGAACCGCCGTTGGGACCCAGCACTTGGCCACAATAAAAGCGCGACAAGTCAGAGGCCAGGAACAGCGCCGTGTCGGCGATCTCTTCCGGCTGCGCAAAGCGGTGCTGGGGGATGTCCAGTTCCTTGGCCAGCCATTCAGGGCTCATGTGGGCCGAAGACAGCATGGCCGTTTCCACCGGCCCCGGGGCAATCGCGTTGACGCGGATGTGAGGCGCGAACTCGCGGGCCAATGAGCGCGTCAGGCCGATCACACCAGCCTTGGCAGCGCAGTAAGGGGCGAAGCTGTCGCGGCCCAGCAGGCCCAGGTCGGACGCGATGTTGATGACCACGCCGCTGCCCTGCGCCACCATGCCGGGCAACACCGCCCGGCAGACCAGGAAGACCGAGCTCAGGTCGGTCGCGATCATGCGGTCCCAATCGGCCAGGGTGGTGTCCAGGAAGGGCTTTTGCTGGATGATGCCCGCGCAGTTGACCAGGATGTCGATGGGGCCGAGCGAGGACACCACCGACCGGATCATGGAGTCGACCGGGTAGGGCCGGGTCACGTCTGCCTCGATCACCATGGCGGAGGCGCCCAGGGCGCCGGCCTCGTCGCGCACGGCAGTGGCCTCGGCATCGCGGCCCCAATGGTTGATGGCCACCGCCGCACCAGCCTTGGCGAAGCCCAACGCGATGGCCCGGCCAATGCCGCTGGCCGCCCCGGTGACCAGGGCGGTGCGGCCTTGCAAGGACAAGGTGATGGGCTCCATGTCAGACCGCCGTCAAAAAGGAAACGCCCACGGCGCCCAGAAAGCCATCGGCACGGCCCGCATGCTCGGGGCCCAGCACTTGGCCGTAGTCCACCGCCAAAACGCGCTTGACGCGGTTGATGTGGAAGCTGCGCAGCAGCTGGCGCACCGTCACCACCTGGGCATGCGTGTCGCCATAGAGCTCGCGGTGCAACTGGGGCAGGCGGTGCCAGGGCTGGGTGGGCTTCTCGTGGTGCGCGTTGTGAAAACCGAAGTTCAGCCAAAGCATGTTCAGCACCGGTTTGTCCACCCCGACCACATTGCTGTAGGTGTTGGCCTGCTCGTAGACGCGATCACGCACCTTGTCGGCCGGGATGGGCTGGTCATCCATGATCGGGTAGGCATCGTAGGTGTGCTGGAAGCAATCGGCAAACCGCAGCACGGTGACGAAGAGCAGGTAGGCCAGGAAGTACAGCAACAGTGCCTTCAGTGAAACCCAGGCCAGCAATGCAAAGGCCACTGTGCGCACCAGGGCGATGCCGATGATGCGGCCCCGCAAGGCTTTCTTGCGCTCATCGCGGAATGGCAGCAACACGACGAAGCCACGCATCAAAAACTCCACCGCCGGGAAGTAGGCCCACTCCAGGGCCAACACGGTGTTTCTCACCCAGGCGGGCGATTTGAGCAAGAAGCCGCGCGCATCGAAGGTGATCACATCGGCACGCTCCACGTGGTGGCGCATGTGCTTGCGGCGCATGTCGGCAAAGGCCGCGTAGCAGCTGCCATTGAGCCAGCTCATCAAAGTGCCCCAGCGCTCGTTGGCCTCGGGCGTCTTGAAGATGGCCTGGTGAGCGAACTCGTGGATGTAGTAGGCCGACCAGACCAGGGTCAAGGTCACCAAGGTCACACCCAGCACGTTGACGGCCCAGTGGGGCGCCGCCAGCATGGCCACGCCGAGCGGGTAGCCCAGCAAGGTGAACGCGAGGGCCGCCACATTGGGGCCCACGCCATCGGCATAGCGAAAGCTCTTGAACATGGTGGCCCCGCGGTGTTACTTCTTGGTCAGCGCATTGACGAACTGCGCGTCGAAGGTGGACTCGGTGGGCGGGACCGTGGTGATCTGGCCCTTGGCCTTCAGCAGCGTGCCGATGATGTCGCCGCTGGCGAAGTAGGACGTGGTTTCCTTGCCTTTGGCAAAGGCCTTGGGCATCTCGCTGAGCGCGATGTTGTGCACGCCGCCGAGTTGCTCTTTCACCTCCTTGGCCGACACGCCCATGGCTTTGCCGATGATGGCGGCGGCTTCAGCGGGCTTGGCTTTCATGTAGGCCATGCCGTCCAGGTAGCCCTTGATGACGCCCGAGATCTCGGTGGGCATGGATGCGATCTTTTTCTCGTCGAAGACCAGCACGTCGGCGATCAGGCCGGGCGCGTCTTTCGACGAGAACACCACGTGGAATTTCTTGCCGCCGCCCTGGCTCAGGATCTGCGACAGGCTGGGCTCGTAGGTCACGCCGATGGGCAACTGGCCTGACGCCATGCCCGCGGGCACGGTCTCGGGCGTCATGCTGACGGCGGTGATGTCCTTGTCGGTCAGCTTGTTGACCTTCAAGGCATAGGACAGCAAAAAGTCAGATGGCGACAGTGGGTTGAAACCGATCTTCTTGCCCTTGAACTCGCTCACCTTGGTGATGGCCTTGGTGGCCACGATGGCGTCACCGCCGTTGGAGTAATCGATGGGCATCACGACCTTCTGCATGCGCCCTGCCGCGACCTGGCCGATGACCTGGTCGTAGGTGAGCATGCCGCCATCGACCGCACCACTGCTGATGGCCGAGGGGATCAGGGCCGGGTCGCTGAAGATCTGCAGCGAGACCTTGAGGTTGTATTTCTTGAAGAGGTCCAAGGCCTCGGCCACGTAAAACGGGCCGTAGCCGATCCACACGACGGTGCCGATTTTCAGGGACGTGGCGGCCATGGACGCACAGGTCGCCAGGGACAAGGCCAGCGCGGTGGCGACTTGAAGGATGCGGGAACGGGGTGATGCCATGAAAGCTCCTGTTGGGGGGACAAGCGCAGGGGCGAGACGATGTGGATCGTCGCTCTCCCGGGCTTTTGTCCCTCCGTGGAGCCCCTTGCGAGGCCGGGGCACTCTTGGACCAGACAAAGATGGCTTGGCAGTCAACCATCGATCGGAACCCTAGTGCCCCTCAGTAGATGATCCGCGCACTTTTTCAGAGATGCACCAAAATCGCTCCACCTGCCAAGGTGTTAATGCAATAGGTATGCCAGGCCTGTCCCGATCAAGCGGCGAGCCAGCGGTACAGGCCGCACAGCCGGGTTGGCAAGGTCATGGCGTTGTCCACGATGTGGTGGTGGCGCCAGCCAAAAATGCGGCGTACGTACGTGTCGGCCTGCCGGTCCACGACCAGGCCGTGCACCGGCACCCCAGCCGCGCGCGCTTGGTGGATGGCGTGGCGCGCGTCTTCTATCAGATGGTGCGGCGTGTGGACATCGATGTCGGAGGGTGCGCCATCGGTCAGCACCAGGATGGCTTTCAGATCGTTGGCTTCTTCCAGCAGGCTGGCGGTGGCATGTCGCAAAGCCGCGCCCAGCCGCGTTGAGTGGCGCGCCGGGGCCGACGACAGCACGGCGTGCGCGGCGCCATCCAGGGGCGCACCAAAATCGACCAGGCGGTAGTAGCTGACCTCGGCCCGCGTGTTGGACGAGAAGCCATGCACCGCAATGCGGCCGCCGGTTGCGTGCACCGCCTTGGCCAGCATGCGGGCGGCCTCCTTCTCCAGATCGAGGAAGGTTTGAGTGCCCTCGGGCAATCGGGCATTGGTGGACTCGGACAGGTCCAGCAAGACCAGGATGCTGACCGATGACTCAGCGGCCGCGCGGCGGCTGAAACATCTTGATTCGGCAAAGTGCTGAGAGCGGTGCGCCACCATGAACTCCACCACCGCGTTGAGGTCGAGCTCGTCGCCTTCGGACTGACGCCGGACGCGGCGCCCGCCATTCACGTGCGGCGGCCGCTTCAAGGCCGTGGGCACGGCAGACACGGGCAGTGCCGGCTTGGGCGCGAGCCGCCAAGGCGGCAGCTTGTCGATCACCGTGCACCAATCCTGGCGCAGCAGCGACAAGCGGTGGTCCCATTCGGGGTAAAGGTGCTGGCTCAGGGCCACTTCCTTGGTCGCCACTTCCTGCACCTCGTCCTGGCTGCTTTCACCTCCGGACCGGGCTTGCAGTGGGCGTTGCTGCGGCACCTGCAGCTCCAGCTCAGGCGGTGGATCCGCCGACGAGATCTCGTGCTGCCACAAGAAGGTGTTGTCATCCCGATAGGGGGCCGAGACCTGGTACTGGCCGGGCCGGAAGGCGACGCGCGTTTGGCCCAGGTCGTGCACGAGGTTCAAGGCGATCTGGTGGAAGAGCTCGCGATCATCAAGATGGGCGGCGTGGTCCTCGAACAGGGTACGGGCCTTGTGGACCCAAGGGTGATCGTCGCGGTAAGCCGGGTCCACCAGGGCCAGATCCAGGCGCGACATCAAGGCGGCAAAGCCGATGCCTTCGGGCTGAACAGCCAGATGCAGCGGTTTGAGAAACCAGTCGCGCATGCCAGGATGGTCACGCAGCAACAGGCGCTCAACGCGCGCATCTTCGAAGGCCGAGATCAACGCCACCGTCATCGGCTTAAGGCCTTTGGAAGGCCGTGCCGGCGCTGAGAATATCAAGTGCGCCACGGCATGCGCGATGGCTGCGCGAAGCAGGCAGTGCTGGTCAAGGCCCTCCGGCACGGCCAGGTCATCTGGCAGCAACAGGTGGGTGAGCGTCAACACCGGGCGCGAAGGCAAGCCCTCGGCCGCGGAAGAGCCGCCCTGCTGCAAGGCCAGGTCGCGCCCTAACAAGCCCTGCGCCAACCAACGCAGCGATGGCAAGGCACTCATGCCACGGACGCCTGCCCAAACTGGGCGGCCACCAGATCGCGCAAGGCCCGCGCCATGTCCGGGTCATCGGTCAAGGCGTGGGTCAGGGCCATGTCGCAGCTTTCACGCGCGTCCAGGCCCGAGCCGATCAGGAGTCCCGCGTAGATCAGCATGCGGGTGGACATGCCCTCGTCCAGCCCCCGCCCTTTCAGCGCGCGCGAATGGTGGGCGATGCGCACCAGCCGCGTGGCCACTTCCAGCGTCACGCCGGTTTCATGCGCCACGATGCCGGCCTCTACGTCCATCGGCGGGTAGTCGAAGTCGAGCGCCGCGAAACGCTGCCGGGTCGAGGTCTTCATGTCCTTGGAGCGGCTCTGGTAACCCGGGTTGTAGGACACGATGAGCTGGAAATCAGGGTGGGCCTGGACGACCTCGCCCTTCTTGTCCAGCGGCAGCATGCGGCGTGCGTCGGTCAGCGGGTGGATCACCACGGTGGTGTCCTGCCGCGCTTCGACCACCTCGTCGAGGTAGCAGATGCCGCCATGGCGAACGGCCAGGGTCAACGGGCCGTCGTGCCAGCGGGTGCCGTCGGCGTCCAGCAGATAGCGGCCCACCAGGTCGGACGCGGTCATGTCTTCGTTGCACGCGAGGGTGACCAGCGGCCGGCCCAGCTTCCAGGCCATGTGCTCGACGAAACGCGTCTTGCCACAACCCGTGGGGCCCTTGAGCAGCAAGGGCATGCGGTGGCGGTGCGCATGCTCGAACAAGGCGACCTCGTTGCCCGTCGCCTGGTAGAAGGGTTGCTCCCGGATGCGGTAGCTCTCCAGCGCCATCAGCGGTGCTGGGCCGGTTCGTTGGGGATGCCTTCGATCGGGCACTCGGGCGTGCCGGCGGTCGAGCGGGTGATGGCCTCGACCATCTCGCGCGTGCCTTCCGGGTCGTTCACCCACTTGCCGTAGAACTCGAAGGGGCAGGCCGCCACGCCCCTGGCGTCTTCGCCCGAGTTGATCTTGCCGGTGTAGCCACGGTGCACCAGCTTGTAGAGGTGGTTGTTGGACTGCTGGTTCTTGCGTGCATCGCGGATGGCGCTGACCGACATCTCGGCATACTGGATGCCCATCTCTTCGGTGCCACACTCGCCCAGGCTGCGGCCATCGAAGCCCACCAGCGCCGAGTGCCCGAAGTAGCTGTAGACGCCATCGAAGCCAGTGGCGTTGGCCACGGCCACGTACACGTTGTTCATCCAGGCCATGCACTTGGCCACCATGATCTGCTGCTCCTTGGCCGGGTACATGTAGCCCTGGCAGCGGACGATCAGCTCGGCGCCGCGCATCGCGCAGTCGCGCCAGATCTCGGGGTAGTTGCCGTCGTCGCAGATGATGAGGCTGACCTTCATGCCCTTGGGGCCGTCGGACACGTAGGTGCAGTTGCCCGGGTACCAGCCCTCGATGGGCGTCCACGGCATGATCTTGCGGTACTTCTGGACGATCTCACCCTGGTTGTTCATCAGGATGAGCGTGTTGTAGGGCGCCTTGTTGGGGTGCTCCTCATGGCGCTCGCCAGTGAGCGAGAACACGCCCCACACATTGGCCTTGCGGCAAGCGGCAGCGAAGATCTCGGTCTCTTCGCCCGGCACGGTCGAGGCCGTGTCGTACATCTCCTTGGCGTCGTACATGATGCCGTGGGTGGAGTATTCGGGGAAGACGACCAGGTCCATGCCGGGCAGGCCCTGCTTCATGCCAACCAGCATCTCGCCGATCTTGCGCGCGTTGGCCAGCACCTCGGCCTTGGTGTGCAGGCGGGGCATCTTGTAGTTGACGACGGCCACGCCGACGGTGTCGTTGCTGCTGCCAATGTCTCCGTGTCTCATGGGGAACTCCTTTGAAAAGGTGGGGGTTGATCAGCCACGGATCGGCTCATGCAAGAATCGGGCAAACAAAAGCCCAAATCGGATTGAGCCGATTTGGGCTTGGCCTCTGACGGTGTCAGAGTGTCAGCTGCGGGCGGAGAATTCAGCCCACGGCCTGCGCAGGCTCGGTGGCACCCTTGGTTTGGGTGATCGGAAGCCAGACAAGGAAGGTCGTTCCGGCGCCGACTTGCGTGTCGACGTCAATGCGACCGCCATGCCGGCTCACGATGCTGTAGGAGACCGACAGGCCCAGCCCCGTCCCTGACCCCACGGGCTTGGTGGTGAAAAAGGGATCGAAGATCCGTTTGACCACATCTGGTGGAATGCCAGAACCGGTGTCGGACACCGCAACCACGACCCAGTCCTGCTCAACGGCCGTTCGAATGGTGATCTGACCGCGATCCTTGATCGCTTGCGCGGCATTGACCAGAAGGTTCAGGAAAACCTGGTTCAGCTGAGACGGCATGCACTCCACGAGGGGCAGATCGCCGTAGTTCTTGATCACGTCCGCTTTGTACTTGACCTCGTTCTGAACGATGCTGAGGGTGCTGTTCAGGCAATCGTGCAGGTTGGCACTTTGCCATTCCACCTGGTCAACCCGCGAAAAATCTTTCAAGTCCTGAACGATGCGCTTGACACGGTCAAGCCCATCACGGCTCTCCCTGAAGAGTTGAGGCAAATCTTCTCGCAGGAAATCGATCTCGATATCCTGCTTGACCGCCTTGACACGTGCCAGGGCCTGCGGATATTGCTCAAGCAAGGTCTCCAGCCCTTCGTATTCGCTCAGCAAACGCATGAGGTCGGAGATGTAGCTTTCAAGGCTTCCAAAATTGCCATTCACGAAACCGATGGGGTTGTTGATCTCGTGCGCCACGCCTGCCGCGAGTTGGCCGATCGATGCCATCTTCTCCGCTTGCAGGAGTTGGCCTTGCGCTTCCGCGAGTTGCGCGATCAGTTTTCTTTGCTCGCCCTTTTCCACCTCGAGCGCAGCAATGGTGGCGGTCAGCTGCTTTTGAAACAGCGCCGTGTCGGTGTAGTCAAACAGGGCCACGCAGACGTGGTCCACCACATCGCCGCGTTTGACCGGCAGGAATGTGCAGTTCTGGCGCATGGATTCCATGCCCCCGGTCACTGAACGGTTGTGGGGAAACTTGAAAAGATGCGGCCGCTGCTCCCAGGAAGTGAAGGCATAGTTTTTCAGCAGGAAAACGTTCTGGATCTTCTTTTCCAGCCATTTGGAGGGCAGCTCAGGGAAACATTCAAACAGATTGCGGCCCTTCACCTCGTCAAAGGTCTTGCCGCTGTGCATCGCCATGAAGCCATTCCAAAGCGTGATGCGAAACTCCGGATCAATGGCGAAGAGGCCCACTTCCACGTGGTCAACGATGAAGCTCAGCATCTCAAATTGATCGTCTGGCGGCATGCTCAAAATCTTTCGATGAATGCATCGATGGCACGTTCGACCATGGCGATCTGTGCATCTGACATCAGGATGATCAGGTGGCAGGAAAAGCTGTGCCGCTCGAGTTTGAAGTTGACCTCGACGAACAGCACCTGCTTGGTCTCGATCTGCTCGACGCGGAGCAGGTCCGTGACCGCGCCATGCTCGCCCATCAGGGCTGGTGCCGAGAAACCGATGTCGATCCGGAACTGCTCGGCCATCCCCCCCAGGCACGCGCCCACCAGGGCGTTGGTGACATCCAGCAGAAGTTCGCTTTCGGAGCCGGAGACCGATTCAGGTTCGTAGCCAAACAACTCCGCCAATTGATTGCAATGCTGATGGTTGTAGATCACCAGGGCTTCGCCACGCAGCTGTCCATGAAATGCCTGCCGCACACCAGAGACGTCCTTGCACCCCACCATCTCGGCCACCTTGTCGGCCAGTTGCAAGCCTTCCACGGTCAGGATGCGGGGCACCGACAACTCGACGAACTCGTTGAAGATGCGGGCGATCGAGTCGCCTGCCCTGCCCATGCCGATGTTGGTGATCTCCTGCAGCGCATCGCGCCGGTCTTCGTTGAGCAGCGGTGCGTTCATAGCGCCAATCCGTATTCTTTGAGCACCGCATGCACGGCGTCTGCATTGATGGGTTTGCGCATGAAGGCAATGGCCCCCAATTGCTTCACACGTTGCTGGGACTCTGGCTGGATGTCGGCCGACACCACGATGACCAGGCAGTTCATGTCTTCCTTGCGGAGGTGCTCCAGGACCTGGAAGCCATCCATGACGGGCATGGTCAGGTCGAGGAACATCACGTCGATCCCCCCCTCCCGGTAGGCCTCAAGGGCCTGCTGGCCATTGGAGGCCTGGCGAATGGACACGTCCCAGGACGGCGGCAGCGCTGCAATCAGCATCTTGCGCGCCATGGCTGAATCATCAACAACCAGAACCGATATGCTCATGTCTGAGACCTTGCGAATGGACTGCGGTTGCGCCCCGATCTCCGGGGAAAACTGGGTGTAATGCGCGAAACCACCGCGCATCGTGGAAATGGTACGCCTTGAGTCGGCAATTGAGAAGGCGGTCAGTCAGGCGGCTTGGCGGGCTGCCGGACCGGCAGCACCATCCGAAAGACGGTACCAACGCCATGCCGACTTTCCACGGTGATCTGGCCACCGTGCTTCTTGACGATGCCATAAGACAAGGACAAGCCCAAGCCCGTTCCCTTGCCAATGGCCTTGGTGGTGAAGAAGGGGTCGAAGATCCGCTTGAGGTTCTCGGGTGCAATGCCATGTCCTTCATCCGCGATCTCAACGAAGACGGCCTCCGGCAGCGCCGTGCCCACAGTCACCGTGATCTTGCCGCGCCGCTCATGCATGGCGTGTGCGGCATTGACCAGCAAATTCATGAAGACCTGGTTCAGTTGAGATGGCATGCATTCCACATCGGGAATGTCTCCGTAGTTCTTGACCACCTCGGCCACATATTTGATTTCATTTTGCACAATGTTCAACGTGCTATCCAGTCCACAGCGAAGGTCGGCCCATTGCCACTGCGCCTCATCCACGTGCGAGAAGTCCTTCAGGTCCTGAACGATCTTGCGAACACGTTCGATGCCGTCAATGGACTCACGCACCAGGTTCGGGATGTCCTGTCGCAGGTAGCTCAGGTCGATCTGAGCGCGCAAACTCGCCATGTGCTGCCGAATCGATGCCGCCATGTCAGGCTCATGCGATTCATACGCCGCGATGAGTTCAAGCAGGCTTTGAACATACTCGCGCAGGGTCCCCATGTTGGAGCCCACAAAGCCGATGGGATTGTTGATCTCGTGGGCCACGCCCGCGGCCAATTGCCCGATCGAGGCCATTTTTTCAGCCTGCAGAAGCTGGTGGTGGGCTTCTTCGAGCTTCTTGATCAAATCCTGCTGTTCGGACTTTTCCTGGAGCAGCGCTTGTTCGATCGCATGGCGCTCTTGCAACTCGAACTGCAACTGGACATTGCGCTCGGTCAATTCCGCCGACATCAACTCCAGTGAACGCTCAATGGCGCTCCGGTCGGCATCCGCGTCGCGGTAGGCCTCATCGACGGCCGCCAGCAGCCGAGCCAATTCATCGGATTGCGCACCTTCTTGAAGGTGGCGGCGAATCTGACGCTCAAGCAGTTTGTGGTAGTTCACATTACTGCTCGGAGAACGTGGTGACCGTCATGGTCTGGTTGTGCAGTTCGCACTTGGTGAGACTGACATGCGGGCAGATCTCTCCATAGGAGTAGAAACCTGCCAAAGTTGCCTGAGGGCCCAACACCTCTCGGACACTTTCGATTTCTTCCTCGACACGCTGCTTGAGGACCAGCTTGCGTCCAACACAGCTGATCAGGATGGCCAACTCGGGCTCGAAACTGTCCAGCCGATGAAGCCCCGCCCGCGCCGCACCCGCTGCACCGTCGATCAAGCGGTCGAAGTTGGCTTTCATCAGGCGTGCATGGGTGCCTTGCGGCACATCACCAGCGAAGGTCATGCTGCCCTGGGCCTCGTCCACCGCCAGGATGGTGCGGACCACGCTGCCGTCAATGGACTCGCCACGCAGGGCCAAGGGAAACAGCAAGGCGCTGGCTGGAAGCTGCTGGGCGTGTTCACCCAGGTAACGCTTGTACAGATCAAGTGCCGGCTGGCCATCCAGCTCGAACAGCACATTGCCGCTCGAACGTGTCACCAGCCGTTCTGGCCCGAAGCTGTCCCAGCCCCCCATCGAGCCATATCCCACCTTCAGGCGGTCGCCATAGAAGCCGATGGCCGCCACGCATTTTTCCGAGATTTTGTCGTCAACGCAGACCAGGGTGCGTTGGAAACGATCGCCATCCCCTGCCAGACCTCCAGTCACCGCCACCGCGGCGGGCAGGTGTTCGCGCAGGCCATCGGCCAAGGCCGTTCCATTGACATGGAGACCATCAGACAGAACCATCACATGGACCAGCCCTGGCGTGTTGAGTTCAGCGGCCAGTGCCGCGCCTGTCTGGCGGCTGTCCAGGGCGTCGCCCACCATGGCGCTGGCCATCCGCAGCTGGGTGTGCGCGAAATGCAGCGCCGTGGCCACCAACGTGTTGTCTTGAACGCTCATGCCGCAGATCTCGCCTGCGGTGGAACAGCCCACGATGTGCGCCCGTGGGTACCACATGCGGAGTTGCGCCAAGGCTTCCACATTTTGAAGCGCCTCAGGAGAGCCGAAGGCCAGCACACACTGCGCAGGGCTTTCCATGGCTGGTTTGCCCTGACACCAGCCTGCTTGGGCATTCCACGTCAACTGCTCTGTCTGCATAAGCGATTCTCAAAGGCGATGGGAACGGCCCCAGGCCAAGACTTCGGCAATTCGGCCAAACGATTGAGCGCCATCGAAACAGGCATCACATCCCAAACGTGAACTTGTGGGCGGATGCTGGTCTTTTACGCCAGTCAGTGTCGGCAGGACCGAACAGACACACCAGCAACATGGGAAAGCCCCTGGTTTCTGCCTGAATAGCGCACATTCCAAGAAGCGACTTCGGCCATTCCCGGCGAGATCACACAGATGCGGCCTCCTGCGGGACGACCGACCATCATGTTTCAGGAGCATCAACCGATAGAAGACGAGAGATCCGCGTGGCCACAACGCGGGAGCCAGTGTCACCAAGGAGGCACTTTGAACGACCAGTCCACGCCAAACCTATTGCATGAATCGGAACCTGCACTCCGCATGAGTCGATTCATGATGGACCACTCGCCTGTGCCAGTGCTGGTCGTGGCTGAGGACGGACGGCTGCATTACGTCAACGAGGCCGCTGAAGAACTGCTGGGATACGGCGGAGGATGCATGACGGAGATGAGCATCTTCGACATCGCCCCGCATCGGCGGCCAGACATGTGGCGCAACACCTTGGACACGCTCAAGCTCACAGGCAGCCGCACGCTGTCCAGCGACTGGCGAGCTGCCGATGGCCACACGATCCCGGTCGAGTTGCATGCATCCTCCCTGGAATACGAAGCCAAGAGCTATGTCGTGCTTTATGCACATGACACATCGGGGCGGCAGGAGGCCCAGGAACAGTCCTTGCGGCTTGCCCGGTTTGACACCGTGACCGGCCTGCCAGACCGCCAGATGCTGCACGACCGCCTCCAGGCCGAAGCAAGGCTGGCCCTTCCTCAAGGACGGCGGATCGCCTTGGTGGCGGTCGAGGTCAATGAAATCCAGAAGATCAACGAGTCGCTGGGCTATGCGCTGGGGGATCAACTGCTGTTGTTGCTGACCCGCAGAATGGCCGCTGGCTTGCGCAAGTCGGACACATGGGCCCACATGGGCTCGGGCGAGTTCATGTTCCTGCTGACCGACGACGGCCAACTGGATGACGACCTGGCATTGCAGTTCAGCCGCCAGCTGGTGGAGACCCTGTCGGGCCCGGTCAAACTGGACGGCGCCGTGGTCGAGGTTTCGTGCGGCATCGGGATCGTGGTGTTCCCCCAGGACGGGGACGAGGAGCCACGCCATGCCTTGAGGCAAGCCGAGGCAGCGATGCGCATGGCGCAAGCCATGGGCCCCAATCAGATCTGTTTTTTCACCGCCGAAGCCAATGCCAAGCTGGGGGACAAGCTCGCCCGGGCGGCGGCGTTGCGGGAAGCCCTGGGCCGGCAGGAGCTCTACCTTCAATACCAGCCGCAGATCGACCTGGTCACAGGACAGGTGATCGGCGTGGAAGCGCTCGTGCGCTGGCGCCACGAACTGTTCGGCGACCTCGCGCCCGATGACTTCATCCCGATCGCGGAGGAAACGGAACTCATTCTGGACATCAGCAGTTGGGTGCTGAAGACGGCCTGCGAGAGTGCCATGCGGTGGCAACAATCAGGGCTGCCGGCTTTGCGAATGGCAGTGAACATGTCGGCAAGGCAACTGAATCAGCCCGACATCGCCGGCTCCGTGGAAGCCATCTTGCGGCAGACCGGCCTTGATCCGCACTGCCTGACCATCGAAGTCACGGAAAGCATGTTGATGAATGATCTGGCGCATGTGGCCGACGCGCTGAGCGCGCTCAAGTCCATCGGCGTGCACATCGCGCTGGACGACTTTGGCACCGGCTACTCCAGCCTGGTCAACTTGCGCCGCTTGCCGATCGACATGATCAAGATTGGAAGATCGCTGGTGCCCGACGTCACGGCGGCCACACAGGATGTGTCCATCACACGGGCCATCATCAACCTGGCGCACAGCCTTCAGATGAAGGTGGTGGCCGTGGGTGTTGAAAGCGACGGCGAAGTCGCCCTGCTGGTGGCCAACCAGTGCGACCAGATGCAGGGCTTCTATTTCAGTGAACCCTTGCACGAGCAGGACATGCTCGCGCTGCTGCGTGACAAGAAATGCCTGCCCCAGGACATGATTGGACGCAAAGGCCGCAAGCGCACGCTGTTGCTGGTCGATGACGAGGAGAGCATCGTGTCATCGCTCAAGCGCTTGCTGCGTCGTGATGGTTATGACATCGTCACCGCCAACAGCGGACTTCAAGGCTTGCAGCGCCTGGCCGAGTACGAGGTGGACGTGATCTTGTCCGACCAGAGAATGCCAGGCATGACGGGGGTGGAGTTCTTGCGCAGGGCCAAGGAGCTTTACCCCAAGACGGTGCGCATGGTGCTGTCGGGCTACACCGAACTCCAATCGATCACCGACGCCATCAACGAGGGCGCCATCTACAAGTTCCTGACCAAGCCATGGAATGACGAGCTGGTTCGGGGACACATCAAGGAAGCCTTTCAGCAAAAGGAAATGGCCGACGAGAACTTGCGGCTTGACCGCGAGGTCCAGGACGCCAACCTCGAATTGGCCGAAGTCAACAAGCGGCTCCAGCACCTTTTGGCCTACCAGCAAGAGCAGATCAACCGCGAAGAAAGCAGCCTGACCATGGCCAGAGACGTGCTGGAGAACATCCCGGCACCACTGATGGGGTTTGACCCGGATGGCATGGTCGCTTTCATGAACACCGACGCGGAAAAGCTGTTCAGCGACGCCGGCAGCCTGCTGGGCATGCACGTCAATGACCTCGAGCTGGAGCCCTTGTCGATGCTTTGGAATGCCTGTGATGGCTGTCACCATGACATCACCCTCAAAGGCTCGGCGTTTCGGGCGGTGTGCCGTCCCATGACTGGGGCCGCGAAGTCAAGGGGCGCGCTCTTGGTCCTCATGCCCCAGTCAAACGAGGCCCTCCGGCCTGATGGAAGCCCGACATGACACCCGACCAGATACCCAAGGCCGACGCAGACCTCATTCCACCGGCCTCGACCGAGGCGCAACGCGAGGAGACGAGGCGGCAGATCGAGCACCGGTTCCGGCACATCCTCGACTCCGGTCAGGTCAGCCCTCTTTTCCACCTGGTGATGAGGTACAAACTGGGAACCTTGTCATGAGCAACCTCGTCATCACGCCAGACCAATTCAAGGCGCGTGTCAGAGAACTGCCCTCCCTCCCTGCGGTCGTGATGGAGCTCATTGCCTGCCTGGGCAACGAATCCTTGTCATCGGAAGACCTCGCGGCCAAGCTGTCGCGAGACCCCGCTTTGAGCGCCAAGACCTTGCGCATGGCCAATTCGGCCTTCTATGGCATGACCCGGCAAATTGGTTCCATTCCCGAAGCACTGACGATCTTGGGCATGCGGACCGTTCGAACGGTGGTCGTGGCCGCAGGGGTCACCGGCAGCTTCAAGCCCCCTCAGGTCCCGGGCTTCGACTTCAGAGGCTTCTGGCGGCATGCGGTCGGCACGGCGCTGTGCGGGCAGGCGCTCGCGCGTGAACTTCGCATGGACAGCGACATTGGCTTTGCGGCAGGGCTGCTGCATGACATCGGGCGCATTGCCCTGGCCTGCTCCTACACCGATGTCTACGCCAAGGTCCTGGCACATCAGCGCCAGCATGACCTGCTGCTGGTGGACGCCGAACGGTCCCTGATGGGCATCGACCAT
This sequence comes from Aquabacterium sp. CECT 9606, assembly GCF_918741295.1. Classification (GTDB taxonomy): domain Bacteria; phylum Pseudomonadota; class Gammaproteobacteria; order Burkholderiales; family Burkholderiaceae_C; genus Aquabacterium. The sequence continues at coordinate 281,405 of NZ_CAKKNB010000001.1, read as the reverse complement.
GCCGTCGCCGGGGCCCGGATCGCGGAGCACTGGCGGTTCTCACCCGTGATTGTCGAAGCCATCGAGTTTCACCATGCACCGTCCATGCACCATGGTCCGGGGCTGGTGGGGCTGGCGCACCTCGCCGATGCGTTCTCACACGCCTTGGGCTTCTCGGGCGATGCCCATGAGACGGTTCCGCCTACCCCGCCTGACATCTGGGCGGCCATGTTCCCCGGCGAGGAAGCCTGCATGGCGGCATTCGCGCAAGTGCAAAACCAGTTTGAAGATGTGTGTCAGGCCTTGCAGGTCTGATGCCAGGAGCCCCATGGACACGCCCCAAGCCATTTCCCGGACCGTTCTCTGCGTTGACGACGAGCCAAGCATCCTTTCCGCCATGAAGCGCCTGTTTCGTTCGTCAGGACATCGGATCCTGACCGCGGAAAGCGGCGCGGCAGCCTTGGCGCTGCTCGAAACCGAACCCATTGATCTGATCATCTCGGACATGCGCATGCCGATGATGACCGGTGCCGAGCTGCTCTCGCAGGTGCGCACACGCTGGCCCGAGGTCACAAGGCTTTTGCTGACAGGGTATGCCGACATCGATTCCACCATCTCCGCGATCAACGAGGGGCAGATTCACCGCTACATCGCCAAGCCCTGGAAAGACAGCGAGATCCTGGGCACCGTCGCCGAGGCCTTTGAACGCAAGGCACTTATCGCCGAGAAGAATCGCCTTGAAGCCCTGAGCATTCGGCAAAACGAGGAACTCAAGGCGCTCAATGCCACGCTGGAGCAGAAGGTCGACGAGCGCACAGCCGAGCTGGCGCAACTCAATGACCGACTGAAGAAGAACTACTTCAACTCGATCAAGTCGTTCTCCAATCTGATCGAACTGCGTGGTGGGCAGTTGGTGGGCCATTCACGCAAAGTGGCGGACCTGGCAAGGCGCACGGCCAAGACCTTGAATCTGGACGACACGCAGGCCCACGAGGTTTTCATCGCGGCTTTGATGCACGACATCGGCAAGATCGGCCTGTCGGACACGACCTTGTCGAAGCCTGTCTCGAAGATGACGCCGGAAGAGTCCGCCCGCTACAGGCTTCATCCCATTTTTGGGGAGCAGGCCCTGATGGGCCTGGATGACATGCAACCCGTGGCAGCCTTGATCCGGTCTCACCATGAGCGCCACGATGGCCGCGGATTCCCGGACGGCCTCAAGGAAGAGGCCATCCCCGTGGGGGCTCGCATCCTGGCCGTGGTCGATGCCTATGAAGACATGCAGGCCGGCCACCTCATCACCGAGTGCCTTTCGCCGCACGAGGCCCGCACGATGATCGGCCGTGGCAGAGGCACGCAATTCGATCCAGCGGTCATCGATGCCTTTCTGAGCCTGTTTGCCAAACCGCCGCCCCCACCCACCCATCGTCCGCTCAAGTTGAGAACGGACGAGCTGAAACCCGGCATGGTGCTCGCCGTTGACTTCCTGTCCGCCGAAGGTGTCTTGCTTCTGGCGGCAGACCATGTGCTGACCGATGAACTGATTGCCCGCATCAAGACCTTCGAACGGCGCGGGGGCCAACCCATCTTGCTGGCCATCAGGCAGCCACAGGAGCGACCATGAGCCGCATACTGCTCCTTGACGATGAGCCCAACGTGGTCTTCGCCCTGCAGCGCTTGCTCCGCAGATCGCTGCCGGCATCCACCAAGGTGGAAGGCTTCGACAATCCGCTGCAGGCGCTCGCACGCACCGCCGTGGTGTCGTTCGATGTCATCGTCAGCGACTTTCGCATGCCCCGGATGAATGGCGTCGAGTTCCTGGGAAAGGTGCGCGACAAGCAGCCTCAGGCCATTCGGATGATCTTGAGCGCCACCACGGAGGTCGAGACCATCATGACGGCGATCAACGACGTGGAGGTGTTTCGTTACCTGACCAAGCCATGGCGGGAAGACGAACTGGTGTCATGCGTCCAGCTGGCGCTGGAGCGTGCCCACAAAAATCGCCTGGAGCGCAAAGCCGTCGACGAGATGAGGGTGCGCCAGAATGACTTGAGTGCCCAGGAAGCCGAGAGAAGGCGCCTGGAAGAACAGGAGCCTGGCATCACCCATGTGGAATGGGGGCCGAATGGTGAGGTTCTGATGCCCGACCTGGACGAGGATCCGGACAACTGAATCCATTCGGCGCGCAGTGACCGATCAAGCCGAGATGCCCACCGTCAAGGTGGCCGTGTAGCCGCTGACCACATCGCCGCTGATGCTGGCCACCTGCAGGCTCACGCCATCACTGAAGACGTTGTCGGTGGCGAAGCTCATCTGGCTCAGGTTGCTGATGCTGGCGCTGTACCCGGTGGCCCCGTTGTAGATGGTCTGGCACACGTCCACCGGAAACGTCAGTTGCGAAGTCTTGAGCTTGTTGCTGTACTGCGTGGCCACGCTGGCCGATCGGTAAATTTCAAAATGCATGTGCGGCATGCGGCCCGAGTAGCAACCCGGGAAGATGGTGGTGAAGCTCGCCACCCCACCACTGTCGGTGGACTGCACGCCGCGCAGGTAGTTCTCGTCGGTGATGCCTGACGAGTACATGGAGTACTTGCCATCGCGATCGCAATGCCACAGGTAGATGGCGTAGCCCGACAGGTCAGCGCAACTGGCACCCGTGTTGACCAGCCGGATTTCGATGCTCAGGGGCACGCCGGCCGCGACGCCCGTTGACCCGGCAATGCTGCTACGGATGTCGCTCCGCACGATGCCACTCAGTGCCAGGGCATTGGCGATTGACCCATTGCTGGTGTTGGAGCCATCACCGGGATAGGGGCCGGCGGTCTCCTCGGGGATGACCGAGCACGAGGTGGTGGCTCCGGTGCCCGTGGTCGTGTTGGTGGCGGTGGTTGACGTGGTGCTGGTGGATGAGTCGTCGGTGTCATCACTGCCCCCGCCACAGCCCACCAAGGCCACGGTGCCGGCGCCCAGCAGCCAGCGCAGTGCTTGCCGACGCCGGGTGGCGGCGTGGATGAACGTTTGCAGGTCGTGGGCCAGGCCGTGATCATGGTCGTGCAGCTCTTGCATGGGGTGCCTTGTCGTTGATGCCCGGGCACGTCTTGCCCGTCAACGCATTACAGCGAGCGTGTTTGTCGCGTGTTTAGCGCCTTTGTGTCGCCCTGGACACAAGCGGCGTCGCCGTCAAGGAAGTGCCTTGCCGCGTGGCAAGATCACCTCGGCACGCAGGCCGCCTTCAGGACGGTTCGCCAAGGTCAGCGTGCCGCCCTGCCGCGTGATCAGATCACGGGCAATGTACAAGCCCAGGCCCGTGCCGCCAGTGTCGCGGTTGCGAGAGCTTTCAACCCGGTAAAAGGGCTGGAACACCGTCTCCAACTGGTCGGCCGGGATGCCGGGCCCGATGTCGTCCACCACAATGCGCACCTGGTGCTCGTGCGCCTGCACCGACACATCGGCACGCTGACCATAGCGCAGCGCATTGCTGACCAGGTTGGACACCACCCGGCGCAGCAACACTGGCTGGGCCCGCACCACCGCAGCCGTGCCCTGGAAGCTCACGGGCAGGCCCTGCTCCACCAGGTCATCGGTCAGCGACTGCACCACCGAGCACAGCTCGGTGTTCTGAAACGGTTCGGTGGATCCCGCGTCGCGGAACATCTGCAAGGCCGAGTCGATCAACTCGTTCATTTCGTGGATGTCGTTCACGCAGCGTTCGACCAGCGGATCCTCCGGCAAGCTGACCATGCGCAGGCGCATGCGCGTCAAGGGTGTGCGCAGGTCGTGCGACAAGGCCGCCACCATCAGGCCGCGCGCCTTGAACTGCTCGTTCAGGCGCTTGGCCATGTCGTTGAAGACGCGGGCTGTTTCCCGCACCTCGGTCGTGCCCTGGGTGTCGTCCAATCTGGGGATGCCCGGATCCTGACCCAGCGAAGCCGTCAAGGCACGCGATGCTGTGGCCAGGGTCTGCATGGGCCGGGACAACCAGCGGGCACCCAACCAGGCCGCCAGACCGATGATCAGCAGTCTGATGCCGTAGTCAAGCACCAGCAGGCCCGTGGGCAGGGAGTCGATGGGCGGCTCGCCGAATGGCCCGCCATCGTCCATGTCTGGGTGCCCAGGATCATGTGGGCCACCAGGGCCGTGCTCAAAGCCGGGGGTGGGGGGCAGGGACGGGAAGGTGGGCAAGGCCGGCCCACCAGCCTGCGGCCCATGTGGCGGCGATTCGCTGTGCAGCAGTGTCACCACGGAGTAGGCCACCACGTGGCTGCCCACCAGCGCCACCCACATCAGGATGAACAGGCGCCTGAACAGGGTGTCGCCCAGCCAGCGTTTCAGATTCATGCCTGCACTTTCACGTCGAACAAATAGCCTTCGCCACGCATGGTCTTGATCAGGAGAGGTTCGCGGGATGAGTCGCCCAGCTTCTGGCGCAAACGCGACACCGCCAGATCGATGCTGCGGTCATTGACCTCCACCCCCGGCGCGCGCGTGAGGTCGATCAACTGGTCGCGGCTGAGCACCCGGCCGGGGCGTTCGACGAAGGCCGCCAGCAAGCGGTACTCGGCACTGGACAGGGCCACGACCACGTCTTGCGGCGACACCAGTTGGCGCAGCAGCCGGTCGAACTTCCAGCCTTTGAACTGGACCACGCGCTGAGCGTCTTCCTTGCCACGTTCGCCTTTCTGGGCACGGCGCAGGACGGCGTTGATGCGGGCCACCAGTTCGCGCGGCTCGAAGGGCTTGGCCAGGTAGTCGTCCGCGCCCACTTCCAGCCCCAGCACCCGGCTGGCCGGGTCGCCCTGCGCGGTCAGCATGATCACGGGGGTGCCGGCGGTGTCCTGCACCCAGCGGCACAGCGCCAGGCCATTGTCATCGGGCAGCATCAGGTCCAGCACGATGACATCGAAGGTGCCCGACTGCACCAGGCGGCGCATCTCCGCACCGCACGAGGCGGTGGTCACCGCCATGCCGAAACGCTGCAAGTAATCGCGCACCGAGTCGCGGATCTCGCCGTCATCGTCAACCACCAGACATCGATTCATGGAACTCATTCTAGGCAGTCTGCCCGGCCATGGTGTCGGCGCGGTAGGCGCTGTGTGTCGAGGCGGACATGAAGTGCGCACAAAGCCGACAAATGGCGTGGTCAAGCTGGCGATCCCAAGCAAGCAGACATTGGAGCAACCAACATGACCCACCGATCCCTCACCACCCGGCTGAAGGCCATATGCGTGGCCAGCGCCCTGTGCGCCCTCGCTTTGGCCACGCCCTTCACCGCCCAGGCCACCACGCTGTCCGACAACACGGCGCAGGCCTCCAGCGACACCTTGGCCGCCACCGCCACCAGCTGGCTGGCCGCCAGCTTCATGGCCGATGCCGACTACAGCCTGGCCACGCTGGAGGCGGTCTTGTCCGGCACGGCCGACAGCGGAGCCAGCACCCTGGCGCTGTACAGCAGCGATGCCAGCGGCCTGATTCCCGGCAGCCTGCTGGCCAACTTCACGGCGGGCACCTCTTCAAGCGGCTCACTGGGCTTCACGCTGAACGACGTTGACCTGCTCGCGGGCAGCAGCTACTGGCTGGTGCTGAGCAACGCGACGGGCAGCACGAACTGGTCGTGGACCGAGTCCAGCGAAGGATCGGGCACCGGTTTCAACGGCCTGTGGGCCAACAGCGATGACGCCGGCGATGTGTGGTTCACCAACAGCAACCTGTACCCCTTGCAGGTGGCCGTGACGGTGGTGAGCGCCGTGCCCGAACCCACGTCGATGCTGCTGTGGCTGGGCGCCTTGCCCATGCTGGCCTGGGCCCGCACCAAATCCAAGGAGGTGAATGCATGAGCACCCACCTGATCAACACGCCCCGTCGCCTGCTGCTCAAGCAAGCCGCCGCCAGCACCGCGCTCGTCGTGGCCGCGCCCTTGACGCGCGCCGCCTTGGGCAACCGCTCCACTGTGGACGTGACCGAAGGCCCGTACTTTGTCGACGAGTTGCTGAACCGGCCAGACATCCGCGTTGACCCGAGCGACGGCAGCACACAAGAAGGCCTGCTGCTCTTGCTGTCGGTGACGGTCTCCACCTTGGACACCACCACGGGCGCGACCAAGCCTCTGCCTGGGGCCTTCGTTGATCTGTGGCATTGCAACGCCCAGGGCCTGTACTCCGACGTGAGCAGCAATGGCACGGTGGGCAAGAAGTTCTTGCGCGGCTATCAGGTCAGCGACAAGCAAGGCAAGGTGCAATTTCGCAGCATCTACCCGGGGTGGTACTCGGGGCGCTCACCGCACATCCATTGCAAGGTCCGGCAATACAGCAACGGGGCCAAGAGTTCGGAGCTGACCACGCAGTTCTTCTTCGATGAGCAGTTGACGCAACTGGTCTACACCGACACCATGCTGCCGTACTACACGCATGGCCTGCCCGACCAACCGCACAGCACCGACCAGGTCTACAACGGCAACAACAGTTGCATCCCTGGGGCCGTGGCGGGCGATTCGCTCAAGCTCACCCTGGCCCGCACCGCCAAGTACGTGACGGCCAAGTTCGACATCCTGATCGATGCGAGCAACCGGTGCGCCAGCGCGGAAACCAACAGCGGCGGGGGCGGCGGCGGAGGCACACCGCCCACGGGCGGCATGCCCCCAGGCATGACGCCGCCCACCACCTGAGGAGGCCGCTCAAGCCTGCATCGCGGGCTTGTCCTCGTACATCTCGTCGACCAGGTGCTGGTAGCGTGCGATCACGGCCTTGCGTTTGACCTTCAAGGTGGGTGTCAGGTCACCCGCCTCGATCGACAAGGCGCCAGGCAGAACACTGAACTTGCGGATGTGTGCCACCCGAGCCTGCCGGGCATTGACCTCGTCGATGCCGCGCTGCAACTCTTCCAGCACCAAGGGGTGTTGGTGCAGGTCAGGCCCGCTGATCAGGCTGGCGGCGACCAGAGCGGCGAGGACCTCCTGATTGACCGTGACCAAAGCGCTCAGGTAGTGGCGCCCATCGCCACACACCACGGCATGTTCCACCAGCGGCAGGGTCATCAGGTCGGCCTCGATGTTGGCGGGCGAGATGTTCTTGCCACCCGAGGTGATCAGCAGGTCCTTCTTGCGCCCGGTGATGTACAGGTAGCCATCGGCATCGATGTGTCCCAGGTCGCCGCTGAACAGCCAGCCATCCTGCATGGCCTCGGCCGTGGCCTGGGGGCTGCCGGCATAACCCTGGAAGATGTGCGGCCCGCGCACCATGACCTCGCCATCATCGGCAATGCGCATGTCCACGCCCTTCAAGGGCCGCCCCACCGAGCCAATGCGCGTGGCGCCTTCGGTGCTCAGGCTGGTGGCGCCGCAGGTTTCGGATTGCCCATAGACCTCGCGGATGACCAGGTCCAGCCCGCTCATGAAGCGGAGCTTCTCGGCCGCGATGGGCGCCGCCCCGGATGACAGCATGTGCGCCTGGTCCAGGCCGATGGCCGCCTTCACTTTCTGGTGGACCAGTTGGCCGGCCCATTTCTTCTGCCAGTTCAGCCACGCACCAGGCTGGCGCCCATCCAGAATCGCGCCGTGCCATTGCTGGCCCACGCGCAAGGCCCAGGCGGCCAGGTGTTTTTTCACCCCGGTGGCCGCCGCCAGCTTGGCCTGGATGCCGGCGTGCATCTTTTCCCACACGCGCGGCACGCCAAAGAAAATGGTCGGGCGGACCTCCTTGAGATGCTCGCCCAACTCGTCCAGGCTGCGTGCAAAGTAGATTGGAAAACCCACCATGGCGGGCGTGTGGATGCTGACCATCTGCTCGGCCACATGGGCCAGCGGCAAGTAAGAGATGACGCGCTCTTTCGCCGTGGCGGTGAGCGACTGGCCCAAGGCCGTGGCGCTCCAGGCCAGGTTGGCATGCGACAGCATCACCGCCTTCGCCGGCCCCGTGGTGCCCGAGGTGTAGATGCAGGTGCCCGAGTCGCCAGGCTGCAACTCGTGCAGGCGACGCTCTACCAGGGTCTGCAGGCGCGCCTCGCCCAGCGCCATGAAGGCCTCCCACGACAAGGCATCGCCCAGGCTGGTGGCCCCCTTCATCCGGACGATTTGCCGCAGATGGGGCAACCGGCCTCGCAAAGCCGCCACCTGCTGGTGCCGCTCATCGCTGTCCACCAGCAGCACCGGGCTGCGCGAGTGGTTGAGCACGTATTCGACCTCGTTGGGCGGGCTGGTCCAGTAGATGCCGGCCGGCACGGCGCCAATCATCATCGCCGCCATGTCCATGATCACCCACTCAGGCCGGTTGAAGCCCAGCACGCACACCACGTCACCGCGTTGGACGCCCAAGGCCAGCAGCGCGCGCGCGGCCGCGTCGACCTGATCGGCGTAGTCGTTCCAGGAGGTCGACTTCCAACCCCCGGCCTCGCGCACGAAATAGCCGGGTTGATCGGCGTGCCGCAAGGCCGTCTGCACGAAGCGGGCAGGCGTGGAAACGAAGTTTTGCATGGGCCCATGCTAGGCTCGTGTGACGTTAACGTCAATCAACTACCTATTGGGTAAAACGCTTATAGGTCTCGTCAGCGCTGATGGCTACAGTGCGGCGAGCTGCAGGAGCGTTCCCCATGTCCGTTGCGATGTCCGAGAGCGATCCCGCTCTGATGCAAGAAGTTTTCGACGCACAGGGCTCCACCGCCTTGCGCTGGCGCAACTCAACGGGCGCCGAGCGCGTGGCACGGCTCGTCAAGCTGCGTGAGGTCATCCTGGCCCACCGTGAAGCGCTTTACCAGGCCTTCCAGCAAGATTTCCGCAAGCCCGAAACCGAGGTCGAGGGCTCGGAGATCATCCCGATCCTGGACGAGCTTCGCCATGCCATTGGGCACCTCAAAGCCTGGATGAAGCCGACACGGGTCAGACCCACCCTGCTCACCCTCGGAAACCGGGCCTGGGTACAACACCAGCCACGCGGCCGCTGCCTGATCATCGCGCCCTGGAACTACCCGCTCAACCTCTCAATCTGCCCGCTGATCTCGGCCATCGCGGCAGGCAACACGGTCATATTGAAGCCTTCTGAGATGGCACCGCACGTCAGCGCCGTGCTGGCGCGAATCATCGCCACCGTGTTCAAGCTGGACGAGGTGGCACTGTTCGAGGGCAGCCTGCCCACCGCGCAGGCTTTGCTTGACAAGCCTTTTGACCACATCTTCTTCACAGGTTCCCCCGCCGTGGGCAAACTGGTGATGGCCGCGGCCGCCAAGCACCTGGGCAGCATCACCCTGGAGCTGGGCGGCAAATCACCCACCATCGTGGATGAGACCGCCAATGTGGAGCAGGCGGCCGAAACCATCCTGTGGGGCAAGCTGATCAACGCCGGGCAGACCTGCCTGGCCCCCGACCACCTGTATGTGCACGAGTTCGTCAAAGCCCGCTTCCTGGCCGCGTGTCAAAACGTGCTGCACACCCGCTATGGCACCAGTGCTCTGGAACAGCAACGCAGCCCCGACCTGGCCCGCATCGTCAACCCCCGGCACACACAGCGCCTGCAGGCCATGCTGGACCAAGCCGTGCAGCGGGGCGCCAAGGTGTTGGCGGGCGGCGAGGTGGACGTGGCGCAATGCTATGTCGCCCCCACCCTGATCGAAGGCGTGCCGCTGGATGCCGCCTTGCTGCAGGAAGAGATCTTCGGGCCGATCTTCCCGGTGATCAGCTACACCGACCTGGACCAGGTGATCGGGCAGATCAACCGCCAGCCCAAACCGCTGGCGCTGTACCTGTGGACGCAAGACCAGGCCCGTGCGCACCACGTGCTGGCGAACACCAGCTCGGGCGGTGCATGTGTGAACCATTGCATCGTCCATGTAGCGCACACGGGTCTGCCGTTTGGTGGTGTCAACAACTCGGGCGTGGGCAGTTGCCATGGCCATCACGGTTTCAAAGCCTTCTCACATGAACGTTCTGTGCTGCAAGGTGGCTGGCTGAACTCGATCCGGTTTTTCTTCCCGCCTTACACGGCCTCGCGACACCGCCTGATCCGCTTTGTCTCGGACCGCCTGGCTTGACCGGAACAGCTCACCATTGCACCTTGCCCGTCAAGACTTGGTACAGCATCACCCAATCGCCCATGAAGCTGTAGACGGGGTGGCTGAACGTGGCCGGCTTGTTCTTCTCGAACACAAAATGGCCCACCCAGGCAAAGGTATAGCCGATGAAGGGCACGCCCAGCAGAAAGACCCACTGCCCTGACACCACCACCGCCACCAGAGCCACCAGCACCAGCAGTGAACCCAGCACGTGCAAGCGGCGGCAGGTCAGGTCGGCGTGCTGCGACAGGTAAAAGGGATAGAACTCCTTGAACGAGTGGAAGCGTGTCATGCGGGTCTCCAGCTTGTTGTGTTTCACGGTGGCAGGCGCGCCAGCACGGCCCTGACCACCGCCAGAGAATAGCGGCTGGCCACCTCTTGTACAAAGCGCTGGAAATCAATGTGCGCTGCGTCATCCGCGCGGTCCGAGATCGTGCGGATCACGGCAAAGGGCACGCCAAAGTCGTGGCACACCTGGGCCAGCGCAGCCCCTTCCATTTCCACCGCCAAGGCCTCGGGCACGGCCAGGCGCAAAGCCTCGCTCTCGCTGGTGGTATCAACAAAGAGATCGCCACTGATCACCAACCCCAGGTGCACACGCGGCGCGGATGGCACCAACCCATGCAGGTGGGCTTCGTCGAGCACTTCGGTGGCGGCCTGCGCCACCAAGCTCGCCAGATCTGCATCGGCCTGCAGGCGGTCCACCCCCAGGCCGGGCAATTCAAACCGCGGGAACAGGGGTGAGGCATCCATGTCGTGCTGCAGCAAGGCATCGGCCACCACCACGTCGCCCACCCTCACGCCATGGCCCAGGCCACCGGCCACGCCAGTGAACAGCACGCGGTCTACCCCGAACTCGGTGAGCAGCAAGGTGGTGGTGGTGGCCGCCGCGACCTTGCCAATGCGCGACAGCACGGCCACCACCTCGTGACCACACCACTGGCTCAACCAGAACGTGCGGCCGGCGCGCTGCACCTGACTGCCCGGCGGCATGGCCTGCAACAAGGCGCTCAACTCTTCGGGCATGGCCGACACGATGGCCACACGCCGCACCACTTCACTCATCATGACCACCCCCGTCGCTCAAACCACCCGAACAAACCCATGCCCAAGGCCACCAGGCCCGGCCCGGGGCAAAAGCCGGCAATGCCCCAACCCACGCCAAACAGCAAGCCCGCCACAGCAAGCCGCCTAAGATACCGCCGACTGCCCGCCCAGCCGCGTTGTGCAAGAGGATTGGATCAATGGTCGTGGTTTTGGTCATGCAGGGAATGATTCACTCGGCTTGACATCAATATATTGTTTAACCAGGAGTTGACGCATGAATGCTCAGGCCACCGTCCAAGCCTTTTTTGACCCCAAAACCTGGACCGTGTCCTACGTGGTGTCCGACCCTGCCACCCGGCGTGCCGCCGTCATTGATCCGGTGCTCGATTACGACTTCAAGTCGGGCCACACCACCACCGATTCGGCTGACCAGGTGCTGGCCTACCTGCGCGTCCACGAACTGAGCGTGGACTGGATCTTGGAAACCCACGCGCACGCCGATCATTTGTCCGGCGCCCGCCATGTGCAACAACACGCGGGCGGGCGCATTGCCATTGGCGAGCACATCCGCGAAGTCCAGGCCACCTTCAAGAAGATCTACAACCTGGAGCGCACATTCCTGCCCGATGGCAGCCAGTTCGACCACCTTTTCCGGGAGGGCGAGACGTTCCAGATCGGGAACATCACCGCCACCGCGATGCTGGTGCCCGGCCACACCCCGGCCGACATGGCCTACCTGGTCGGTGGCGCCGTGTTCGTGGGCGACACCCTGTTCATGCCCGACGTGGGCAGCGCGCGCGCCGACTTTCCCGGCGGCAATGCCCACACCCTGTACCGGTCAATGCGGCGACTCCTTGAGCTCCCGCCGGCCACTCAGGTTTTCGTCTGCCACGACTACCCGCCCAACGGACGAGCGCCCCAATGGCAGACGACCGTGGCGGAACAACGCGCCCACAACATCCATGCGCACGACGGCATCAGCGAAGCGGAGTTCGTGGCCATGCGCCAAGCGCGCGACGCCACTCTGGAGATGCCCACGCTGATCCTGCCTTCGATCCAGGTCAATGTGCGTGGCGGCCAATTTCCACCGGCCGACGACAATGGCATCACCTACCTTCGCATTCCCTTGAACGCCTTGCCGTTGCACAGGTGACAATGGACGCCCACGAAAAAAAGGCCACCTTCGAAAAGGTGGCCTTCAAAGCCTTTGGCATCCGGCGGCCATGTTCAAACCAGAACAGTGGCCATGCCGACCAGCCCCTAAGGGCCAGTGGTGTTGTGATGAATTCCCTGAGCGGGCGCCCCATGCGGTCATATTTGAGCGCTTTCATGATTGTATCGCCTGACACCCCTTTACAAGATGCAAAAATGATTCAAATGAATCAGATCTGCGCATAAACGACCCATGGCCGCCCTGGAACCCCACGCCACACCATTGCCCAGCGACGAGGCGCGCGACCCGTCCTCCACGATGGCCGCCGAATGCCTCAGTGCCCTGATGGAGCGCCACGGCATTCCCGCGCGGCAACAGGCGGCGGCCGTGGCGCAAATCACCGGCATCTCCATCAGCCAGGCTCGGCGCAAATTGCGCGGGGCGGTCTGGTTGTTTGGCGAGGTGATGGCCATCACGCAGCACCATGGCGAATCGCTCGACCAGGTGTTTGCCCCTCAAGCTGCGCCACCCGGACCTGTCTCGCCCGCCCTGGCCAGCCACTCGCCCAACGCCACCCAAGCGGCCCAGTTCCTGATCGAAGGCCAAGCCCTTCCTTGCGAGGTCCGCCTGGGCGCGCAGATCGTCGGCAGTGCACTGCCAGGCGTGGTGCTGGCCGCCGCGCACGATGCCCAAGGCTGGTGGGTGGCCAGCCCGGCTGCGCTGCAAGCGCAGGGGATTCAAGGGCCGCATTACCAGGTCGCCCAAGTCACCATGACCCAGAACAGCCAGGCCAGGCCTGCGCGCATCGCCGTGGTCGACGACGATCTCGCCTCGGCCGAGGCACTGGGCGACTGGTTCAACGAGACCGGCTACCGCGCCGATTCATTCACCAGCGCCGCCCAGTTGCTCGGCACGCCCCTGGCCGATTACGACGCCTTCGTGGTCGACCTGATCCTGGGCGTGGGTCAGACCTCGCACGCCTTGGTCGAACAGATCCGCGCCGCCCGCCCCCAAGCCCCCATCGTGCTGCTGACCGGCCAGTTGCGCGGCGGCGCCGCCACCGAGGCCGACCTGACCACGCTGCTGCGCACCCAGGGCGTGGCCTTCTTTGAAAAGCCCGTGCGCCCGGCCGTGCTGACGGCCACCATCCAGAGCAAACTGGACCGCCTGGCCAACAGCACACCTGCATGACCCGCACGCCGCCCCGGCCTGTCGATGCCCGGCATGCCCGCCTGATGACCGGCGTGGCCATGCTCGCCGCCATCGGCACCCTGCTCATCTGGCTCACTGACCGCCAGGAAGGCCTGCTCACCCCCTGGGATCAATGGACCATCCCAGCACTGTCGGCCTTGTACTTCGGAGTGGGTGTGCTGCACATGGTCCAACCCCGCTGCATGTCCTTGGCCGCGCCGCCCACGCTCATCGCCACCAGCGTGTACCTGCTGGTGGCCCTCCACCTGGGCGTGGACGGGCAGTCCCTGCCCCAGCTGTACGCCGTGACTTCGCTGGTGCAATTGATCCCGGTGTTCTACGTCATCGCCTTCGTGGCCTGGCAACGCGGCGGCGTCTGGATCAGCGGCCTCACCTACGCTGGCGTGCTGGCCCAATACCTGTTCAGCCTGCAAACGCCCGCGCCGGCCGGCGGCTGGACCGACGCACACCTGCTCACCCAGAAAACGCTGCTGGCCTCGGTGCTCATTCACCCCGCTTGCATCCTCGCACTCAGCTTCATCGTTCATTTGCGCGTCCAGCTCGGCACTTCGCAGCAAGAAGCCTTCAAGGGCAAAGAGCGCTTCCTGGCCATGCTCTCGCACGAGATCCGCACCCCTTTGCAAGCCATGCTCGGCAGCATCGATCTGCTGGCCCTCAAGCTGCGCGGCAGCGCCGAAACGCGCGCGCTTGACCGCCTGCGCAACAGCGCCACCCAACTGGACACCCACCTGCGCGACGTCACCGAGTTCACCCGCCTGGAAGACCCCGCCTTGCGCATCCAGGCGGACACCTTCGACTTGCCCCAATTGCTCAACGAGCTGCGCGACGACTGGATCGGGCAGGCCCAGGCCAAGGGCCTGAGCTTGCGCATCGAGCTTGCCCCCGGCGATCAAGCCGCCCTGCAAGCGGTCAAGAGCGATGCCACGCGGGTCAGGCAGATCGTGTGCAACCTGATCAGCAACGCCCTCAAGTACACCCTGGTGGGCGGCGTCACCGTGCACGCCAGCCCGTCACGCCCACACGGCGCGCGCGGCATGACGATCGTGGTCGAAGACTCCGGCATCGGCATCGCCCCCCAGCACTTGCAGACCATCTTCCAACCCTATGTGCGGCTGGAAGATGCGCGTGCGCTGCGCGTCGACGGCACAGGCCTGGGCCTGGCCGTGGTCCAGCGCCTGGTGGGCAGGCTGGGCGGGCGCTTGCATGTGGACAGCCACCCTGACCGCGGCAGCCGCTTCACCGTCGAGTTGCCCATGGCGGACAATGGCTGACCGCCACGCCGTACTTTCAGCCGCCAGCCCGCCATGAGCACACCCACCAGAAGCACCCCAGGCCACACCCTTTCCCTTGGCACACCCTTGTCGCCAGCCGCCACGCGCGTCATGCTGCTGGGCTCGGGCGAGCTGGGCAAGGAAGTGCTGATCGCCCTTCAGCGCCTGGGCGTGGAGACCATCGCGGTGGACCGCTACCAGAACGCCCCAGGGCAGCAAGTGGCCCACCACAGCCGCACGATCACCATGAGCGACGCCGACCAGTTGCGCACACTGATCCTGGCCGAACGCCCTCACCTGGTCGTGCCCGAGATCGAAGCCATTGCCACCTCGGTGCTGGAAGAGCTGGAAGCACAAGGCGTGGTCCGCGTCATCCCCACGGCCCGCGCCGCCCGCCTCACCATGGACCGCGAAGGCATCCGCCGCCTGGCCGCCGAGACGCTGTCGCTGCCCACCAGCCCCTACGTGTTCGCCGATTCATTGCAAGAGCTGCAAGCCGCCATCGACGGCAAGATCGGCTACCCCTGCATCGTCAAGCCGGTGATGAGCTCGTCGGGCAAAGGCCAGAGCAAGATCGATGGGCCCGCCGATGTTCAAAAAGCGTGGGATTACGCGATGGCCGGTGGGCGCGTGAGCCATGGCCGCGTCATCGTCGAAGGCTTCATCGATTTCGACTACGAGATCACCTTGCTGACCGTGCGCGCCGTGGACGAGCAAGGCCAGATCACCACCCAGTTTTGCGAACCCATCGGCCACCTGCAGGTCAGCGGTGACTACGTGGAAAGCTGGCAGCCGCATCCCATGCACCCCCAGGCCTTGACCCAGGCGCAGGCCATTGCCAAAGCCGTGACCGACGACCTGGGCGGCCAGGGGCTGTTCGGCGTGGAGTTGTTCGTCAAGGGCGCGCAAGTGTGGTTCAGCGAGGTCAGCCCCCGCCCGCACGACACCGGCCTGGTCACCCTGGCCACCCAGGTGCAAAGCGAGTTCGAACTGCACGCCCGCGCCATCCTCGGCCTGCCGGTGAACACCGCGCTGCGCACGCCCGGCGCCTCGGCCGTCATCTACGGCGGTGTCGATGCCCAGGCCATGGTGTTCGACGGCGTGGCCGAGGCCCTGCGCGTGCCCAACACCGACCTGCGCCTGTTTGGCAAGCCCGAGAGTTTTGTCAAACGCCGCATGGGCGTGGCCCTGGCGTTTGACGAGCAATTGGACGTGGCCCGCGCGCGCGCCAAGGAAGCGGCTGGCAAGGTCAAACCCCGCCCGGTTTGAAGCTCGTCAAGGGCCGCCCTCCTCCAGCCCACTCCACAAAGCCGCGTCGAAGTGGCCCGCCATGGTGGCCAGCGCCTTGGCATCCAGGATTTCAATCTCCGCGTAATGCACCGCGATGACGCGATCAGCCGCCAGGGACTTCAAGGCCTTGTTGATCGTTTGCCGTGACACGCCCAGCATGCGTGCCAGGTATTCCTGGGGCAGGCGCAAGCGCTTGCGCAAGGTGGGTTGCACGGCGTGCCCGTAGCTGGTGGCCGCGAACACCAGGCGGCGCGCCAACTGCTGTTCAATGGCCATCGATGCACTGTCCTCGGCCGCCATCAACATCAGCCTCAACTTGCCACACGCCAGCCGGGCGATGTCGCGCCAGTATGGGGGGTTGGCGTCCAGCCAGGGCTCCAACAGGGACTGCGGTATCACCAACACGGTGGAATCGGTGTCCGCCACGGCGTCCTGGCTGCGCGGTTTGCGGTCGATCAGCGCGATTTCTCCCAGCCACTGGTAGGGCTCCAGGTAAAGGGACAGCCGGTGCGTGCCATCTCGCGGATTGATGGACCCCACCTTGAGCGCCCCGGCCACCACACAGCACAGGCCACCATGGTCTTCACCTTGTGAAAACAAGGTCTCGCCCGGTTTGAGGGACCACAGCCGGCCTCGCGCCAGCAAGCCCTCCTGCAAAGCCTCGGGGCAACTGGCAAACCAGATGTGCGATCGCAACGCGGGCATCAAGCTGGGCGGAACTGGATCAGTACGGCGGTTCATGAACGTCGGGCGTGTCAATTCTGTGGCAGACTCAAGCGCATCCCCCGAATGGGTTAGATGGATTGCATGCAAACTGTACCGATATTGACAGTCGCCGCGCCCGCCAGCCCCTAGGATGCACCTCAGTATCTTTCAAAAAGCCGACCATCATGAGCAACTCTGAAGCCGTACACCCTGGCGCCATCCTGCGCAGTCAATTCATGGCACGCCACGGTTTGTCAGCCAGCGGGCTGGCCATTCGGCTGCACGTGCCAGCACCCCGCGTGAACGACATCGTGCGCGAGCGCCGCGGCATCAGCCCAGATTCGGCGCTGCGTCTGGCCCGATTCTTCGGCACGCCTGCCCAGTATTGGATGGACCTGCAAACCGCTTACGACCTGAAAGTGGCTGCTCAATTGGCTGGCGAGCAGATTCGCCGCGAAGTGCTGCCGGTGGCCGACTCGGTCCACTCGATGGACACCGTCGCCGCCTGAAAAAGGCTGCAGGAAGGGTTCCGCTTGCGGTAACCCGGCCCGGTTAAGCACTCGCCTAACCCGGGCCCGCCGATTCGGTCACTGAAACGCGACCTCGGCAAAGCTGCGCAGCTTGCGGCTGTGCAACTGCCCCGCGCGGTTGCCCCGCAGGCGCTCGATGGCCCGCAGGCCAATGCGCAAGTGCTGGTCCACCCGCTCGCGGTAAAACTGGTTGGCCATGCCCGGCAGCTTGAGCTCACCATGCAGGGGCTTGTCGCTCACACAAAGCAAGGTGCCGTAGGGCACGCGGAACCTGAAGCCGTTGGCCGCGATGGTGGCGCTTTCCATGTCCAGGGCCACGGCGCGGCTTTGGCTGAACCGCCGCTCCGGCCCCCGGTGAGGCAACAACTCCCAATTGCGGTTGTCGGTCGATGCCACGGTGCCCGTGCGCATGATGCGCTTGAGCTCGTAGCCATTGAGCTGCGTCACGTCGGCCACCGCGCCTTCCAGGGCGAGCTGGATTTCGGCCAAGGGCGGGATCGGCACCCACAAGGGCAAATCTTCGTCCAGCACATGGTCTTCGCGCACATAGCCGTGGGCCAGCACGTAGTCGCCCAGTTGCTGCGAATTGCGCAGGCCGGCGCAATGGCCCAGCATGATCCAGGCGTGCGGGCGCAGCACCGCGATGTGGTCGGTGATGGTTTTAGCATTGGCCGGGCCCACGCCGATGTTGACCATGGTGATGCCACTGCGGTCGGCCCGCATCAGGTGGTAGGCCGGCATCTGCGGCAGGCGTGGTGGCACGGCGCCCTTCAGGTCGCCCGCCTCGGCGGGCACGCCCACGCGGCGCGTCACCACATTGCCAGGCTCGACAAAGGCGATGCAGTCGTCATCGTCACGGGGGTTGGCCGGATCTGGCGCCCGCTGCATCAGCTCGTGGCCCATGCGCACGAATTCGTCGATGTAGAACTGGTAGTTGGTGAACAACACGAAGTTCTGGAAATGCTCGGGCGAGGTGCCGGTGTAATGGCGCAGGCGGTGCAGCGAGTAGTCCACGCGCGGCGCGGTGAACAGGGCCAGGGCACGTGGCCCACCGTGGCTGGTCTCGTAGGTGCCGTTGGCAATGCCATCGTCCATCGACGCCAGGTCGGGCAAGTCGAACTGGTCGCGCAACAGCAGGCGGCGGTCAGCCGGCAAGGTGCCTTCGAGGTGGTCGTTCTCGGCCAGCGAGAAATGCACCGGGATGGGCTCATTGCTCAAGCCCACTTCCAGCGACACGCTGTGGTTCTTGAGCAGCAGGTCCAGTTGCTCGCGGTAGTAGTCGGCGTACAGGTCCGGCCGGGTCAGCGTGGTCTCGTAGATGCCGGGGCCGGCCACGAATCCGTAGGACAAGCGGGAGTCGGCACGCGCCACCGTGTCGGTCTGGATGCGCACGAAAGGGTATTTGGCACGCACATGTTCTTTGAAAGTCTCGCCGCCAACGAAACGCTGCAATGCGTCACGCAGGTAATTGATCTGCGAATCGTAGAGCTCGTTGATTCGGGCCAAGGCGGCTGGGGCGTTGTCGTAACTCTGAGTCTGGAACTTCGGGGCGTCCATACCACTCCTGGGCAGCAGTCAATACAGCCCCATTGTGCGCCAGCGCACGCACCGGCATTGTCGTCAGTGCCCGACACCTTCAGGGGCACCCGCCTTGGCCTCGGTGACAAAGGCGATGCGGCTGAGGCCCGCTTGTTGCAGCAGGCCGATCAGCTCGGCCACGCGGCCGTAGGACACGGCTTCGTCGGCCCGCAACTGCACTTCGGTGTCGGCGCTTTGGCGGGCCGCTTCCTTGGCCTGGGCAACCAGGCCCGGTGCGGTTACCACGCTGTCATTCAAATAAGTTTGGCCATCGGCCGACAGCGAAATCATCAGGCTGTGCGGCGTGGCATCCGACTGCTTGGCATCGGCCTTGGGCAGATTCAGCTTGAGGCTGGAGGTCATCAAGGGCGCAGTCAGCATGAAGATCACCAACAGCACCAGCATGACATCGATCAGCGGCGTCATGTTGATCTCGCTCATGGGCTGGGCGCCCTGGCGTCGTTCAAGTCGGCCGAATGCCATGGTGTGCTCCGAAGGGCTCAGGCGTCCGAGCCGGCGCCACGCGCGGGGTGGCCCAGCACGGCTTCGCGCAGGTCGTGGGCAAAACCTTCGAGGTCGGCTTCGCAGGCCGACACGATCTTGCCGAAGATGTTGTAAGCCAGGACGGCCGGGATGGCCACGGCCAGGCCGGCAGCCGTCATGATCAGCGCCTCGCCCACGGGGCCAGCCACCTTGTCCAGGCTGACCGAGCCATCGTTGCTGATGCCCATCATGGCGTGGTAGATGCCCCAGACCGTGCCCAGCAGGCCTACGAAAGGCGAGACCGCACCCACCGAGGCCAGCAGCACCTGACCGGCTTGCAAACGGGCCAGCACCTCGTGCAGGCTGTCGCGCAAACGGCGGGTCAGTTGCGCCTCGGGCTGCACCTGGGCTTCCAGGCTGCCTGGCTGCGAAACCACCTGGGCGGCGTCGACCAGCGGCAAGAGCACGGCCTCGCGGTCCAGCGGCTGCAGCGTCTGGCGGGCCGAGGCCAGGTCAGTGGCACGCCAGAAGGCCGGCACGCCGCGGGTCAGGTCATGGCGGGCTCGGGCCAGCATCCAGCCCTTCCAGAAGATGACCACCCAGGCGCCCACGGACATCAGCAACAACAGGGCCGCCACCGCCTTGGAAATGATGTCCCCCTGTGCCCACAGATGAGACAAACCCGTCATGGCGCCAGTTCCAGCACGTCGTTCATGCCAAACAGGCCATGTGGCTGGTTGGCCAAAAAGCGCACGGCGCGCAAGCTGCCCTGGGCGTAGGTGGAGCGGCTGGACGATTTGTGCGTGATCTCGATGCGCTCGCCAATGCCGGCGAACAGCACGGTGTGGTCGCCCACGATGTCGCCGCCGCGCACGGTGGCAAAACCGATGGTGCTGGGATCACGCTCGCCCGTCACGCCTTCGCGGCCATAGATTGCGCAGGATTGGAGGTCGCGCCCGATGGCCTCGGCCACCACTTCGCCCATCTTGAGCGCCGTGCCGCTGGGGGCATCGACCTTGTGGCGGTGGTGGGCCTCGATGATCTCAATGTCGTAGCCCTCTTTGAGGGCCTTGGCGGCCTGGGCCAGCAACTTGAGCACCACGTTGACACCCACGCTCATGTTGGGCGCCATCACGATGGCGATGTCGCGCGCGATGTCACGGATTTCAGCGAGCTGGTCGGGGGTGAAGCCGGTGGTGCCAATGACCGCCTTGACGCCCAGTTCACGGCACACCTTGAGGTGGGCCAGCGTGCCTTCAGGGCGCGTGAAATCGATCAGGAAGCGCGCGCCCTTCAGGCCGGCACGCAGATCGGCGGTGATGTCGATGCCACTGCGTTGCCCGGAAAACGCCAGGGCGTCGATGCCGATGGCCGGGCTGCTGGCGATGTCCAGGGCGCCGCCCAGGGCGCAGTCGTCGGCGGCTTGCACGGCCTCGATCAGCATGCGGCCCATGCGGCCCGAGGCGCCTGCGATGGCAATCTTGTGAATGGCTTGGTCTGTGTTCATGTTTTTGGTGGGCTGGTTTTTCAACGGCCTGTTTCCAGCGGAGGGTATTCGCGCACCGCGCCTTGGGGGGCCTTGCGGACCTCGTCTGTCTTGGGGGGCACGGGCAAGGCGGCCACTTCGGCCTCGGTCAGGTTGGCCGGTGGTTTCTTGAGTTCGGTGGGCTTGTCGATCGAGGCCACGAACTCGTGTTCACTGGGCAAGGTATCGGCGTCAAAGCGCTCTACCGCGTCGCCCTTGAAAAACACCGTGACGCGGCGCTGCTGGTCGGGCACGCCTTGGCGGTGGATCGTGAAAACGTAGTCCCAGCGATCAGCATGGAAGGGGTCGGCCAGCAGGGGCGAGCCCAGGATTTCGCGGACCTGGCTGCGGCCCAGTCCGGGCTGGATTTGCGCCATCACCTCTTGGGTGACCACATTGCCCTGGACCACGTCGATGTGGTAGGGCTGGATCACGCCAAACAAGGTTTCGGGCGAGCTCCAGCGGGTGCCGCAAGCTGACAGCGCCAACAAGGACAGCACGGCCACAGGTGCCAACACGGATCGGTAAGTCACGGAAATCAACATGGCATCAACGCCCTTGGAAAGGAGCCAGACAGTGTGCATCACAAATGCTCGATCCGCCCCGCCAGCGCGGCAAGGCACCGTCCGCATTGGCCCCACATTGGCTTGGTCCGGATTGAATCGATATCATTAGCGATTCTAGCGGGGGCCAAAAGCGCCCTCGCCGATTGCCGGAGCCCGCCCCATGCCCACCCACGCCGAAGAACTCAAAAGCAGCGGACTCAAAGCCACGTTGCCCCGCATCAAGATCCTGGAAGTGTTCCAGCAGTCGCCCCAGCGCCACCTGGCCGCGGAAGACGTGTTCAAGGTGCTGCTCAACGAAGGCTCGGACATTGGCCTGGCCACGGTTTACCGTGTGCTGATGCAGTTCGAACAAGCCGGCATCCTGTCGCGCAACCATTTCGAGACCGGCAAGGCCGTGTTCGAGCTGAACGAAGGCAAACACCACGACCACCTGGTCTGTGTGGTGTGCGGTCGCGTGGAAGAGTTTTTTGACGCCGAGATCGAGCAGCGGCAGCAGGAAATCGCCAAGGAACGCGGCTATGTGCTACAGGACCACGCCTTGTCGCTGTACGTGGTGTGCAACCGCGAGGGTTGCGCCGGCAACAAGGTGACCTTGCCCCGAGGCGGCCACCACCACGCCTGATCCGACCGGCCAGCGGGTCAGCCCTGGCCGTTGTTGCTGCTGCTTCGGTCCAGCGCGCGCTGGTGGCGCTCGATGAATTCCTTGTAGGTGTCGATGCCCCGCAGTTGCAGCACGGTGTTGCGCACGGCGGCTTCGACCAGCACGGCCAGATTTCGGCCAGCGTCCACCGCGATCACCGCCTTGCGGATGGGGACGGCCATGATCTCTTCGAACAAAGGCTCGTAGGGCAGGCGTTCGAACTCGCGCTCCATCGTCTCTTTGCGAACCAGGTGGACGATGAGCTTGAGGCGCATCTTGCGGCGCACCGCGGTCTCGCCAAAAATGGATTTGATGTCCAGCAGGCCAATGCCACGCACTTCGAGCAGGTTTTGCAGCAGTTCGGGGCACCGCCCTTCGATGGCGGTGCGGGAGACGCGGTAGAGGTCAACCGCATCGTCGGCCACGAGGCCATGCCCGCGAGAGATCAATTCCAGGCCCAGTTCGCTCTTGCCCAGGCCTGATTCGCCCGTCAGCAACACACCCAGGCCCAGGATGTCCATGAACACGCCGTGGCGCGTGAGGCGTTCGGCGAAATGCTGGGTGAGGTAGGAGCGCAGCACGTCGATCACGTGGCCGGCGGGCTCGGAGGTGACAAACAGCGGGATGCCGGCACGGCCACACATGGCCACCAGGCGGTCGGACGGCGCTTGGGCGTCGGCCACCACCACCACGGGGGGCTCGAGGGTCACGATGCGCTGGATGCGGCGCTCCTGGTCTTCAGGGGTGGAGCTGTTGAAATAAGCCGCCTCGCGCCTGCCCACGATCTGCACCCGGTAGGGATGGATGTAGTTCAGGTAGCCCACCAGGTCGGCGGCGGACTGCGCGGCCTTGACGGCTTCTTCGTCAAATCGGCGCTCGGGGTGAGCGTGGCCGGCGATCCATTCCCAGTGCAAGGCGGTTCGGTTGGCTTCAAACAGCGCTTCCGCGCTGATCACGGCAAGGTCTTTGGCACTCATCCGGGGCTCAGGCCACCGATTTGAGCGGTTGCCAACGCTCGATCAATTCGTGCACCTTGGCGGCGTCGCCTTCTGTCTTGAGCCGTTCGCGCAGTTCGCGGTCGGACAGCAACTCGGCGATCTCGGAGAGGATTTCGAGGTGGCGCTGAGTAGCGGCCTCAGGCACCAGCAAGAAGATCAACAGGTTGACGGATTCGTCGTCCGGGGAGTCAAAGGGGATGGACTGCTTGAGCCGGATCA
Organism: Aquabacterium sp. CECT 9606; assembly: GCF_918741295.1. Lineage (GTDB taxonomy): Bacteria > Pseudomonadota > Gammaproteobacteria > Burkholderiales > Burkholderiaceae_C > Aquabacterium. Next base: position 258,174 of record NZ_CAKKNB010000001.1, on the reverse strand, counting down.
CGGCCGCCAGGGGGTTTTTCAAGCCCTTGATGCGCCCGTGGGGGATGGCCACGCCATGCCCCAAACCGGTGGAACCCAGGCGCTCGCGCGCAAACAGGTTGTCCGTCACGGTGGCCCGCGCGATGGCGTGATGATTCTCGAACAACAGGCCGGCGTGCTCGAACACACGCTTCTTGCTGCTGGCGTCCAGATCCACGACCACTTGGCTGGCAGGAAGGATGGCGGAAAGTCGATTCATCTTGATACAAGCGGGGGCGACGGTTGGAACCTTGACCCCCACCCCCGGGACGGATGAGGGGCGGATTATAGGAACCGAAGACTACTGACCGGGTGTCGCGACACCCACTGATTCAGGGGATTCTGCACCGATTGCTGCAGCGCAGCAAGCACCAAAGTCAACAATTTGACTCTACGTCTGCACCATTTTGCACATCGCATGAAAAACGGCCCCGAAGGGCCGTTAACTTGGTGCTCGCCTGCACGGGCGTCCCACCATCAGGTGGCACCAAGCTGGATGCTGGAGTTGGGCAGGCAGGTCATTGAACAGCGGCGTCCCAGTTGGTGGCGCCTTCATGACGCTTGAATGAGGTGTGGTGGTGGTCTTGCACGCGGTCCTTGTGGCGGCAGACCTGGCGATCAAGCTTGTCCATCAGTTGATCAATGGCAGCGTAGAGATCTTCGTGGGCGGTCTCGACAAAGATGTCCTTTCCTTTGACATGCAAATTGACTTCGGCCTTTTGTCTGCGATCCTTTTCCTTTTGCTTCTCGACACTGAGTAGAACGGTAACGTCCACCACTTGGTCAAAATGTCGGGTTACCCGCTCTAACTTGGTGAGAACGTACTCACGCAAAGCGGCGGTAACTTCCAGGTGGTGCCCACTGATCGTCAAATTCATACTGCATCCTTTCGAGCGCAGAAGGGTTGAGGACATCCGGCTGGCTGCAGCCCTGAAGGCTTGTCAAAAACGGCCAACCAGAAGCTCAGTTTGCGCCCGCCACAGCAAGATGACAAGCCCATGACAGGAGTGTTTACATTGAGAAACCAAGCTCTGTGAACAAACCCCGCAAAGCAGTTGAATCGCGCTGAATAGCGTCTGATTCGCACTCAAATGACAGGGGTTTGTACCGCCTTGTGCAGACGCAATTTACCCACCCACCAGACCATGACCAGGGTAGAAGCCAAGGCCAGCCAGCCGGTGCGGCCGTAACCTTGAACCAGGCCGTCTGGCGTTCGGGAAATGAGCGCCCCACCCAGCCAGGCCGACAAGCCCATCGCACCCGACTGCAAAGCCCCGTTGACGCTCATGAAGGCGCCCCGCATGGCGGGAGGGGGTGCTGCTGTCAACAAAGCCATGCCGGGCACAAGGCGGCCCGAAACGAAAATGAAGAACGCCGTGGTGACCACCACCAGCACAGCCACCGGTACTGCCGGCATGTGCGTCAGGATCATCATGGGCACGACCGCCACCAGGCTGATCACACGGAACACCAACACCTTGCCATGGCGGTCGGCCAACTGGCCCCACAGGCGGGCGGTGAAGAGCGTGGCCACGCCCCCGGCCAGGTAGATCAGCGGCACCTGCTCCTGGCTGAGCCCCAGGTTGGTGGTGGTGTAGATGGTGATGTAGGGGATGATGCTGAAGCTGCCCAGCACCATCAGCGCCGACAGGCCGAAGGCGCGCCAGTGGTTGGCATCGGCCAACACCCGCACCAATTGGTTCAATGAGGAACCGGCCGCCGCGCCCGCCAGGTGCCCCCCCAGGGAGGGCACCACTTTCAGTGCCACCAGCCACACCGGCACGCACACCAGGGCGATGGCGATGAAGGGGCCATGCCAGCCGACCTGGGCGGCCAACCACAGCGAGGCCGGAACCCCGGCCACCGTGGCCATCGAAAACGCCGCCATGACCACGCCCATGGCACGGCCGCGCCGCTCGAATGCGATGGCGTCGCCCACGATGGTTTGAACCAGCGCCCCCAGCACCCCACCGAAAACACCGGCGGCAATGCGGGCGCCCATCAAGCTGCCATAGGTGGGCGCCAAGCCACAGGCCAAGGTGGCCACGGCAAAGCCCGCGTACAACACCAGCAAGGCGCGCTTGCGCTCGAAGCGGTCGATCACCAAAGAGGCCAGCAGGCCCGACACCCCGGCCGCCAGCGAATAGGCCGACACCAGCAAACCAAACTGCGCATCGCTCAGGGCAAACAAGCGGGTGAGCTGGGGCCCCAAGGGCATCATGACCATGAAGTCGACGATGTGGGTGAACTGGACGGCGGCCAGACTCAACAACAGCCAGCGTTCTTTTTGGAGGGTGACGGGTGGTGGTGGCAAAGGCGACATAGCTTGCCAGTCTGCCTGCATTTGCATGACTGGGCCGGGCAGAGGCTTTGCACGCGACACAATACGCGGATGACTTTCAATTTCAAGCATCCACCGGCGCGTGTCTGGCTGCCCCTGGCCTTGCTGGCCATCGTGGGCCCCACTTTGGTGGCCGCTCACGAGCCGCCGTCCGTCACGTTTTACAACCAGGTGCTGGCCCTGTTTGGCTGGGGTTTGTGGACGGCTGCGCTGGCCGGTCCGGTATTGCGGGACCAGGGTCTCATGCCCGCCCGCGGTGGGGCAATGTGGGCCTTGTCCATCATGTTGCTGCTGAACGCTGGCCTGGCCCTGGCGGCACCCTTCGTGAGCGGCCTGCCCTTGGGTTTGGCGATGATGGGCGGGGGCATGGCTTTGTCGGCGCTGCTGGTATTCGTGGTGGCGTGGCGCGTGGGCCTGAGTGACCGGGGTCACGAGGTGTTCGATGTGTTTTGCGAGGCGCTGGCGTGGGCGGGCGTGGCGGGCATGGTGTTGGCGCTGGTCCAGGTGTTTCACCCCGCCTGGGCCGACGGCAGCTGGATCGCCGAGCCCACCATGCCCGGACGCGCAGTGGGCAACTTGCGCCAGCCCAATCATTTCAGCACCTTGCTGGTGTGGTCGTGTTGTGCCACGGCATGGTTGGGTGCCCGGGGCCGCTGGCCGCAAGTCCTGGCCGCCGCGGCCATCGTGCTGATGATCGGGGGCGTGGTGTTCACCGCCTCGCGCACGGGCACGATCGCGATGTTCCTGCTGGCCGTTTGGGGCTGGCGTGACCGTGACCTGCCCAAGCGCTTGCGCCTGGTGCTGATGCTGGCGCCGATCATCTATGGCGCCTGGTGGGCCGGCATGTGGCAGTGGTCGCACATGGGCACGGGCGTGGCCTTTGCTGCCGAAGCACGCCTGCACGATCACAGCGACATCTCCAGTTCACGCTTCAAGATCTGGGCCAATGTGCTGGACCTGATCGCAATGCATCCGTGGACTGGCGTGGGCTATGGCGAGTTCAACCTGGCCTGGACCTTCACGCCGTTCCCGACCCGACCCGTCGCGTTTTTTGACCACACCCACAACCTGTTGCTGCAATGGGCGGTGGAGTTTGGCGTGCCGGTGGCGGTGCTGATGACGGTGTTGAGCCTTTGGGGGCTGTGGGGCTTGGTCGGTCCGGGCTTGAAAAGCACCGAGCCCCAACCCGGCCAGACCTTCGCGGGCACACCGGCCGGGGCCACGGCCGTGATCGTGATGCTGGTGGGCCTGCACAGCCTCCTGGAGTACCCGCTTTGGTACAGCTATTTCCTGTTGCCTGCGGCTTTTGCCTGGGGCATGGGCTTGGCCGCGCGGGCTCGCCAAGCCGCGCCACGGGCGCAGACCCGTCAGGTGGCCGACCCGGGCACCAACTCGGTGTTGCTGACTGGTGCGCTGGCGGTGGCCCTGCTCACGGCCTGGTGCACCTGGGATTTTCAGGCGGCGGCCAACATCTATGCGCCGCGGGAAGGCGCGGGCCCTTTGAGTGAGCGCATCAAGTTTGGCCAACACACCACGTGGTTCGCCTACCAGGCCGACTACGCGGACGTGACGGGCGTGGAAGAGGACGAGCCATCCAAACCCCCGTTGGCCTTCAACCGGACGCTGCACAACCTGGTGGATGCGCGATTGATGATGGCGTATGCACGCTCACTGGCCGAGCACGGCCAGCTCGACAAGGGACGCTATGTGGTGGACCGGCTCCGGGAGTTCCGCAACGCCACCAGCCAGGCTTTCCTGGACGAATGCAAGGACGAGACTGACCTGGCGCAAGCGCCGTTCCAATGCACGCCAGCGGAGCGGGTGTATGACTGGCGCGAGTTGTTGCCGGGCCGGCCCTAGGCTGGTTGACTTGACTTGTTTGTTTGCTTAACGGGGAGCGCGGGGCGCGGGCTGGGGCGGTCTCCGTCAGGGCTTCAGCCTGGTGGTCCCGCTGTTAGCGGGACTGCCTTGCGATGCTCGGGCCGAGGTGGGGCCGTGGAACTCACTGCGCGGCCTTTGGCCGCTGCGTTCAAACAACCACGGCGGTCAGTTGTTGATGCGCGCTGCGCGCGCCCACCTCGGCCCTGCGCTTCTCAGCACCAAGCAGGCGCCCCGCCAGAGACCGCCCCAGCCCTGTTTCGCCCCGCGGAGGACATGCCACGGCCGCATTCGTGCTGCGCCACCAGCGGGGTGGATCAGGGATTCGGCGGAGGCGGGCGGGGCGACTTCGGGGGCGTCGAGGCGCGCAGGCCATGGCGGGTTGCCCCTCGCACAGCGAGGGGTCGGCGAGGACTGTTTGAGCGCGCAGCGCGAGTTCCGCAGCCGCCCGCCGTGGCCGAGCACCGAGAGCAGTCCGCCGCTACGCGGTGGACCGCCACCATAGGAGCCCCGCCCGCCTCCGCCGAATCCCCCACCCCGCGCTGCCAAACAAGACGCTCACCGCTGCCAATGCCCGCTACGCCCCCCCAATTTCTCAACCAGCGCCACATCCGTCATGACCATGCCCCGGTCGGCCGCTTTGCACATGTCATAAATGGTGAGCAGGCCCACTTGCACCGCGGTCAGGGCCTCCATCTCGACCCCCGTGGGCCCCACGGTTTGGGCCGTCACACGGCACAGCACGGCAGGCACATCGGGCTCCAGTTCGAACTCCACCGCCACCTTGGACAAAGGCAAGGGGTGGCACAAAGGGATGAGGTCGGAGGTGCGTTTGGCCCCTTGAATGGCGGCAATGCGCGCCACGCCCAGCACATCGCCTTTGCCGGCGCGGCCTTCGGTGATCAGGGCCAGGGTCTCGGCCTGCATGCGGATGCGGCCCTCGGCCACGGCGCGGCGCATGGTGGCGGGCTTGTCGGACACGTCCACCATGTGGGCTTGGCCCTCGGCGTCAAAATGGGTCAGTTCAGTCATGATGTCTGGGATGTAAAGATCACCCTGCACGCCGAACCAGCATGGCGGCCCGGCACTCAAAGTGGTGACAGACACAGCATACTGCCCTGCGTGGCAAACCTCTCGCGCCCTCATGCCTTTGAAAAAAACGACTTCAGCTGATCGCCCTGCAAAGCACTCGCCCGCCCGCACGCAGGTCTGGTACGCCGCCGCCATCGCTCTGCTGGCCTGGCCGCTGGGCCTGAGCGCCGCTTCAAGTTCAAGCGGCGACATGGGCCTGCCACCGGGCAGCTCGTCGTCGTCCCTGCCCTCCCTGGGTGATGCGGCCGCGCAAACCTTGTCGCCCATGGCCGAACGCCGGCTGGGCGACCGCATCATGCGCTCCATCCTGCCCGACCCGGATGTGATCGACGACCCGCTGATCCTCGAATACGTGAACCAGTCGTGGCAGGCTTTGCTGACCAGCGCACGGCAGCGTGGTGACCTGAACGCCGACATCGATTCGACCCATGCCTGGCGGCCTTTCCTGGTACGCGAGCGCAGCGTCAACGCCTTCGCACTGCCCGGTGGCTACATCGGCGTTCACTTGGGGCTGCTGGCCATGACCACAACGCCGGACGAGCTGGCCTCGGTCTTGGCGCACGAGTTGTCGCACGTCACGCAGCGCCACATCGCCCGCATGATCAGCGAACAAAGTCGCCAGTCTTGGATCAGCATTGCCTCGATGATCCTGGGCGCACTGGCGGTCAGCCGCGCGCCAGCGGCGGCACAGGCCCTGATGACCGGCGGACAGGCCATCGCCATCCAGGGACAGCTGAACTTTTCGCGCGACATGGAGCGCGAGGCCGACCGCGTGGGCTTTGGCGTGTTGAACGACGCGGGCTTCGCGCCCATCGGCATGGCGCAGATGTTCGAGCACCTGCAGCAGGCCTCGCGCCTGACCGATGACAACAGCTACCCCTATCTGCGCACCCACCCCTTGACGAGCGAGCGCATCGGCGAGGCACGTTCGCGCATGGGCACCAATGGCTTTTTGCCCACGGCCGTTGACCACAGCGATGCCCGTGAAATGCTGGTGGCCCAACACGCCTTGATGTCGGCCCGCAGCCGTGTGCTGATGGACCCACGCAGTGTCAGCTTGATGCCCTTGCTCAACACCAGTGTGCCCAAAGGGGCATCCGCCCTGGAGGCCGTGGCCTTGCACTACACCTCGGCCGTGGCAGCGCAACGCCTGAACGACCGAGGCCAGGTGGCCACTTCCCTGAAGCTGGCCCGGTCCGCGGCCACGGGCCTGCCCAAAGCGCAGCAAGCAGAGGTGGAGCGCATCCTCGCGCTGGAAGAGGCCGACACCCTGGTCGATGCCCGCCAGGCCGTGCAAGCCGCTGCCGTTTTGGGCAACGCCGTGACGAGGGGCCAGGGCGCGGTGCGGCTCGACGCCCGGCCCGAGTTGCTGCTGAACGCCCGCATTGCCCTGAACCTGCCCGACGCGCGTGACAACCGCGAGGCCTGGCAAGACGCCGCCACGCGCCTGCAAACGCAGGTCAGTGTCCACCCGGAGGACGCCACCTCCTGGGGCTTGCTGGCCGCCTTGTGGCGCAACTTGGGCCAGCCCTTGCGCGCCGTGCGGGCCGAAGCCGAAGCCACTGCCGCCCTGGGTGATTTGCCAGGTGCCATCGACCGGATAGAAGGCGGCAGCAAGAACGTGCGCCATGCCTCGCCGGCCGACGCCATCGAGCTGTCGGTCATGCAATCGCGCCTGCGCGTCTGGCGCCGCCAGCAACGCGACGACCTGCTGGAAGAAAGCGCACGCTGACTGGCGCGCCCTCTGCGCCAGCGAACAACCCGACGGGGTTTATGGTCATCCTATTGAGAATGAGAACCATTCTCAATAGAATGACCATACTCGATCACGACCCCCTGGTCTGACGCCCTCTCGGAGTTGTTCACTTGAATTCGCCCACCGCCTTGGCCCTGCCTCCCCTTCAGACCAAATTGCTGGACCTGCTGGACGAGGTGCTGGCGCACGACGGTTTCGGGTCGGTTCGCGTGGATGTGCGTCTGCTCAAGCGTGGCCAGAAGGAAGTGATCGTGGACTGCGGCAAGCAGTACCGGTTCGTCGTGGACATCCCTGTCCAGACACCGCGCTGACCCAGCCCAGAGCCCGACGGCGCGAGGCCGTGGGCAATGTCGATTGCCATTTTCAACGCTGTCATCCCAAAACGTGTGTCGCCTTCGTGGGGAAGGGACTACCAGTCCCATTTTTTTCTACCAACGAGGTTTCACATGCACCACGCTTTCGTTTTCAAACGCATCTTGTCCGCCGCCTTGCTGGCCGCGCCTTTGCTGGCTTCCGCCGCTGGCGGCCAATGGGATTCGACCCTGCCCTCGGGCACGGCGACCCTGGCCGAGTGGAACATCATCAACAGCTACCCCGCCGACAGCACGCCTGACGTGGCCGGCGCCGGCACGCTGACCGAGACCACAGGCACCGCCTTCCTCACCAGTGGCGGCAACATCTACAGCTTCTCGGCCCCCACGGCCTTCACGGTGAACACCGCCGCCCTGGGCGCCGGCAGCTGGGATGTCTACCTGCGCATCGGCGGCCTGGGCACGTCGGTCAAGGACCTGGCCTCGCTGAATGGCGTGGACGCCACCCGCACCCTCGTCTTCACCGAGAACCTGGGCGGCACCTTTGGCGGCGCTGAAGAAGAAAGCCTGTGGAAGTGGACCGTGACCGGTGGCAGCGCCCTGAACTTTGCCTTTGGCGCCACTGGCAGCAGCCTGAGTCTGGACCAGGTCGGCGTGTACGCGGTGGCCACCGCCACCACGGCCGTGCCCGAACCCGGCACCTGGGCCCTGATGGCCGCCGGCCTGGGCATGGTCGGCTTCGTGAGCCGCCGCCGGCAACGCCTGAACGCCGCCTGAGCCAAGCAGCTTGCTTGACGACTCCCCGGGCCCTTGACTGAAGAAAAGTAAGGGCCCGGGGCCCGCGTGCCCCCGAGTGCTTGCCATGCCCTTGCTGTTGTTGTTGCGTTTCCCGAGCTTGCGCTTTTCCAGAGGGGCTCTGTGGTGGCCGGTCGCCGCGCCATGGATGGCCCTCGCCCAGACCGCGCCCGCCGATCCCACCCCGACCAGCGACACCCCGCTGCCCACCATCACCGTGCAAGGCACTGCCCCGATGACACGTTCGCGAGAAAGCCAGCCAGACCCGACGCGCCCCATCACCACCGTGGGCCCGCAGACGCTCGATCGGCGCCAGCCCGACAACGTCTTCCAGCTGCTGGACGAGGTGCCCGGCGTGAGCGTGAATGGCGGCCCGCGCGCCAGCGGCATGAGCTTCAACATCCGTGGCTACACCGACAGCGAAGACGTGACCGTCAAGGTGGATGGCATCGCCAAAGGCTTTGAAAAATACCGCTTTGGCGGCACCTTCATTGAACCCGATCTGATCAAGACCATCGAAGTGCGACGCGGCGCCAGCATCGAAAATGCCAGCGCCTTGGGTGGCACCGTGTCGGCCACCACCAAGGATGGATCAGACCTGCTGCGCCCCGGCCAGCGCGTGGGCGGACGCGTGCGCGCCAGTTGGGCCAGCAACAACGACGAACGCCACAGCTTCACCGCCTTGTACGGCCTGGCTGGCGACAACGCGGATTGGCTCGCCGCGCACTCGCAACGCGCAGGCCGCGACCTGATGCTGCCCAGTGGCCAACGTCTGGACCTGTCGGCCACCGATGCCGACAGCAGCCTGATCAAGGCCCGCTGGTTTCCCAACGATGAATGGCAGGTCACGGCCTCCTACATGCGCTTTGCAGACCAAGGCTTGCAGGCCTATGACGCGACCGCAGGCGTGCCTGGCAGCTTCGGCCAGGTGGTGCGCCGCATCAACGACGACACCGTGTCTTTGCGCGCCCAGTGGCAGGACGCCGCACGCGTCAACCGCTGGAGCCTGACCATGGGCCAATCGCACACCGAGGTGCACGACCACATGGCCAAGGGCCAGTCCATCTTCTCGATGGCCTATGCCGTGGACGATGCCTTCCGCTACCAGAACAACACCGTCGACACCCAGGGCAGCTGGCGCCTGCTGACAGGCCCCGCCAGCCAGATGGACCTGCACCTGGGCCTGCAATGGGGGCAACAGCAGCGCACCGTTCGCCGCCTGATCGACAGCCCCAACACAGACACCCTCTACCCGGGTGGCTTCAATGGCGCGCAACCCCCAGGCCGCAAAGACACCCTGGGCGTGTACCTGCAGCCAGACTGGCGCTGGGGCCGGCTGCAAGTGCTGCCCGGCCTGCGCTGGGACCAGGTCGAAGTGCAAGCCCAAGGCAAGACCGTGTCCGAGCTGACTGAGGCTGGGCAAGCCTCGAACGTGACCTACCAGCGCACCACGCCCAGCCTGCACCTGGCGTTCGAGCTGGTGCCCCAACGCTGGACCGCCTTCACACAATGGGGCCAGGCCTTCAGGCCACCGCTGATTGACGAAGCATTCACACAAGGGGGCTTTGGCCGCTGCGTGGATTCCTTGTTGCGCGGCTCCGGCAGCAACTTGGTGCCTGGCTACACCGATGCGAGCGTGGTCGGCCCCTCGTCCCGCATCTGTGGCGATCTTTACCAACCCGAGACTTCGCGCAGCGTGGAGTGGGGCTTGAGCACGCGCCAGCCTCAATTCCTGGGCGACGGCTTCAAACTCAAGCACAGCCTGAGCGCCAAGCTGACCTTCTTCCGCAACCGCACCGACCACTTGCTGGAATCGATCCTGGCGCAAGCGGGCGGCAGCGGCCTCATCGTGCAAGACGGCTGGGAGCGACGCCATGGCACCGAGCTGGAAGCCGTGCTGGACATCGGCCCGGCCTTCTCCAGCCTGGCCGCCAGCCGCATCCGGGGCGATGCCTTCGATGGCCGCCGGCCCCAGCCATTGACCACCGCCCCGGCCGACAGCCTGCACTGGAGCCTGGGCTGGCGCTGGAGCGCCGTCGAAGCCATGGTGCGTTGGCAGCACGTGCGCAGCCGCCTGACCATCATCGACAACAGCAACACCGTGGGCACCCAAGCCGGCTACCACCTGCTGGGCATGAGCCTGCGTTGGAACGTGAGCCCGCACCTGATCCTGAACCTCAGTGGCGACAACCTGCGCAATGCCAGCTACCACTTGAGCAATGGCTTTGGCGGCGGCCTGGGCACCGAAGCCCCGGGCCGCAATGTGCGCGTGGCCGTCACCGCCATCTACTGATTGATTGATTTCTTCCTCACCACCCCTTGATGGAGCCTGACCATGATCACCGACACCTCCCATCTGACCTTGCTGCGCGAGCAGTTCGCCGCCTTGCGTGCCCAAGGCCTGCGCGCCCGCGATGCCGCGCGCAAGCTGGACCTGAGCGAGGGTGACGTGATGGCCGCACACGCTGCCAGCCAGATGCACCCCGACGTGGCCGAGCACAGCCTGTACACCACCATGCCGCTCGACTCGGATTGGGTCAACCTGCTGCAGGGCCTGGAAAACTGCGGACCCGTGATGGCGCTGACGCGCAACGAAAGCGTGGTGCATGAGAAGGTCGGTGTGTACCGCAACGTCAGCGCCACCGGCCTGATGGGCATGGCTCTGGGCCCGGAGATCGACCTGAGGCTGTTCCTGTCCAAGTGGCACGCGGGCTTCCATGTGATCGAGCACAGCGCCAAGGGCGAACAACACAGCCTGCAGTTCTTCGATGTGCATGGCCGCGCCGTGCACAAGGTTCACGCTCGGCCGCAGACCGACATCACCGCGCTGGAAGCCCTGGTGCAACGCCACGCCCGGCCAGAAGCCCGGCCCGTGTTCATGCCGGGCGCCCCTTTGCGCGCGCCCATCCGCCCCGACGATGCGATCGATGCATTGGGCCTGGGCGATGCCTGGTCGGCGATGACCGACACGCACCAGTTCTTCTCGCTGCTGCGCAAGTTCGAGGTGGACCGCGCCCAAAGCTTCAGGCTCATGGAAGGCATCCACACGCGCCGCACACCTTTGGTCAGCGTGCAGTGGTTGCTGGAAGCCGCGGCCAGCAGCGGCGTGCCGATCATGGTGTTCGCCGGCAATGAAGGTTGCCTGCAGATCCACACCGGCGCGGTGCACCGCATCGAACTCATGGGCCCTTGGTTGAACGTGCTGGACGAAGGCTTCAACCTGCACCTGCGCCATGACCATGTCGCCGAAAGCTGGCTGGTCACCAAGCCCACCGAAGACGGCCCGGTGACCTCGGTGGAGCTGTTCGACGAGCAAGGCCAGGTGATCGCCATGTTCTTTGGCGAACGCAAGCCCGGCAAGGCTGAATTGCCGGCTTGGCGTGCCCTGGCCCACCAAATGGTGCACGGGCCAGTTGTGCAGACGGAGGCCGCATGAACGACCATCAAGGGCATCAGAAGACCCGCCGCGACTGCTTGCGCTGGACCTCGGCCTCGGTGGCCGCTCTGGCCATGTCACCATCTGCTTGGGCACAAGCCAAGCCAGCCAGCCCACCGCGCCTGATCAGCCTGACCGGCGGCATGACCGAAGTGATCTACCGCCTGAAAGCCGAACGCTGGCTGGTGGCCACCGACACCACCAGCGTCTTCCCCGAAGCCGCCTTGCACACGCCCAAGATCGGCTACATGCGCGCGCTGTCGGCCGAAGGCGTGCTGTCGCTCAAACCCACGGCCGTGCTGGGCACGCACGAGGTCGGCCCGCCTGCCGTGCTGGATCAACTGCGTGATGCCGGCGTGGCCTTGCAACTGGTGCGCGCTGATCACACCTTTGAAGAGCTGGTGGCCAAGGTCAAGGTCGCGGCCCAGGCCAGCCAGCAAGTGGCGCTAGGCCAGGCGCTGATCACAGAGTTGACGCAGCAATGGCAGGCTCTGCAGCAACGGGTGGAAAGAACACCGCATGCGCCGCGCGTGCTGTTCGTGATGGCCCATGGCGGCAAGGCCCAGGTGGCGGGCCAGGCCACGGCCGCGCACGCCATGCTGACGTTCGCTGGCGCCCGCAACCCGCTGTTCGAGTCCACCGGCTACAAGAGCCTGACACCCGAAGCCGCCGCCACCGCCGCCCCCGACGTGGTGCTGACCACGGCCGACTCCATCCAGGCCAGCGGCGGCCTTGAACAGTTCTGGGCGCAGCCCGGCCTGGCCTTCACGCCCGCCGGCCGCGCCAAACGGCTGGTGGTCATGGACGCGCAATACCTGCTCGGCTTTGGCACGCGTCTGCCGCAAGCGGTCGACTCCCTGGCCAGGCAACTCGGCACGATCCCGGCATGAGCACAGCCACCGCGGCTTGGTCAGGCACGGGCCCGCAGCCGCAACGCCTGTCAGCGCCATCGCTGGCACTGATCGGCCTGACCACGCTGGTGCTGGCCTTGGCTTGGGGGGCCACGCAAGGCGCTTACGCCATCTCCGTCCGCAGCTTGTGGGCGCTCATGACCTCGCCAGCTCAATGGGCCACGCACCCCGATGCCCAGGTCTTCTTCCACATCCGCGCACCACGCTTGTTGATGGCCTTGCTGTCGGGCGCGGGGCTGGGCCTGACCGGCGCCCTGGTCCAAGGCCTGTACCGCAACCCCTTGGCCGACCCCAGCCTGATCGGCGTCACCAGTGGCGCCGCTTTGGGCGCGGGGCTGGCCATCGTGCTGGGCACAACCATGCCCGTGGTCTGGTGGCAATTCCTCGGTTCATCACTGCCTTTGCTCACGGCCTTCCTGGGCGGCCTGGCGGTGACGGCGCTGGTCTGGCGCTGGTCCAGCATCCAGGGCCAGGTGCGCCTGCCCTTGCTATTGTTGATGGGCGTGGCCGTCAACGCACTGGCCGCCTCGGGCCTGGGCTGGCTCAGCTTCATGGCCAACGACACGCAACTGCGCTCGCTGACCTTCTGGCTGCTGGGCAGCCTCAGCGGCACGCGCTGGACCAGCGTGGCGTGGGCTGCGCCACCCGTGCTGCTGGCGCTGTGGCTCACCTGGCGGCTGGCGCCGCAGTTCAATGCACTGGCCCTGGGCGAGGCCCAAGCCCGCTTGATGGGCGTGGCCGTTGATCGGCTTAAACAGCACGGCGTGTGGTGGTCGGCCTTGGTGGTGGGCGTGCTCACCGCGCACATCGGCATGGTCGGTTTCGTCGGCCTGATTGCACCCCATGGCGTGCGCCTGCTGGCCGGGGCCGACCACCGCGTGGTGCTGCCCGGCTCGGCCTTGCTGGGCGCCATCTTGCTGATCCTGGCCGACACCGCCGCCCGCACCGTCGTGGCCCCCATCGAGTTGCCCTTGGGGGTGCTCACCGGCCTGTTGGGTGCGCCCTTGTTCTTGTGGATGCTGCGACAGCGGCACGCCTCTGTCTGAAAGGAAACGGATCATGAGCCTGACTGCCGAAGACCTGCGCCTGGTCAAAAGCCAGCGCACCCTGCTCGACATCCCCCACCTGAGCTTGGCCGCGGGCCGCCTGCACGCCCTGCTCGGCCCCAATGGCGCGGGCAAATCCACCTTGCTGGGCGCCCTGGCCGGCCTGGAGCACAGCGTGCTGCGCCAAGTGCGGCTGCTGGGCCAACCCCTGTCGCACTGGGACACGCTGGACCTGGCCCGTGCCCGCGCCCTGCTGCCGCAGGACAACCCCGTGCCGTTTGACTTCAATGTGCGCGACATCGTGCACATGGGCCGCTACCCCCACCGCGACCAGCCCCATCCCCGTGAAGCGCAACTGGTGGACGATGCCCTCCAGATGGCTGGGGCCCTGCACCTGGTTCACCAGCGCTACGAACTGCTGTCTGGCGGCGAGAAAGCGCGCGTGCACCTGGCGCGCGTGCTGGCGCAAGTGTGGGCGCACCCCGACCACCCCAGGGAACGCTGGCTGCTGCTGGACGAACCCACGGCCGCGCTGGATCTGGCCCACCAGCACACTGTGATGCGACTGCTGCGCGAGCTCACGCGGCAAGGGGTGGGCGTGATCGCGGTGCTGCACGACATCAATCTGGCGGGGGCTTATGCGGACCAGGTGCTGGTGATGAGCCAGGGGCGCATCGACACCATGGGCGATTGCGAACAGGTCTTGCAGCCTTCGTTGGTGGAAAGGGTGTGGGGCGTGGTGTGCGAAAGCTTGCCCAGGCGGGATCAGGCGGGACGGGGCTGGCTGGCGTTCTCGTGAGGCGATGAGGGCACAAAGAGGACGTTGTTGATGCGCAACAGCTTCTGGGCACCCCCGGTTTCAGGGATCAGCGGGGAAACGAAACGTATTGCGAATTGTTATCATTTGCAAGGTTATCCCGTTTTGGGTTTGCCTTTCATTTCGGAGCAGTTGTCATGTCCCGCCCTCGCACCAATTCCGCCCTGCCCCTGGGTGCCCTCGCTGCCGGCTTCGGCTTGAGCTTGATGGGCTTACCCGTCCTGGCGCAGACAACAGACGGCGCCCCTAAGCAAGCCGACACGGCCTTGCCCGAAGTGACAGTGAAAGGGACAGTCGATCGCACTCCGCCTTCTAAAAACTCTTACCAAGCCACCACGACCACCATCGGCAAAGGCAAGCAGGAGCTGCGAGACATTCCTCAATCGGTAACCGTGGTCACTCAAAAGCTGATGCAAGACCGCAGCCTCACCGACATCAAGGACGTGCTGCACACCACGGCTGGCGTCACCTTTCAAGCAGGCGAAACTGGCGAGGAAGACGTGCGCCTGCGCGGCTTCTCGCTGAGCCAGTCGGGCGACATCTACATTGATGGGCTGCGCGACCCCTCACTGTACGAGCGCGACACCTTCAATAACGACCGGATCGAAGTCCTGCGTGGCTCAGCCTCGATGTTGTTTGGCCGAGGCTCCACGGGCGGCGTGGTCAACCAAGTCAACAAGCAACCCTACTTGATGACGCAGCACGAGGTTGAAACCACCGTGGGCACCGGCAAGATGTTCCGCCTGACTGGCGACTTCAACATCCAGACCAGCGACACCTCGGCGTTGCGCATCAACGCCTTGGTGCACGAGGCCGACAACAAGGGCGCCAGCGTATCCAAACGTGGCATCGCGCCCACTTACCGCTGGGGCATTGGCACCGCTGATGAGTTCACCGCCAGCCTTTATCACTTGCAGTACGACAACAACCCCACCTATAACCACCCCTGGTTCCTGGTGAACGGAAAAATCGTTCCCTCATTGCAAGCCGATCATTTCTACGGGCTGGACAGCGACCACAACAAAGGCAATGTCACCTACGGCACCTTGAGCCACCTGCACAAGTTTTCCAGCGGCGGCGAACTCAAAACCACGCTGCGCCAAGGCTATTACAAACGCGATCTGTTGGCCTCCACGATCCGCTTCGTCCCTGCCAGCAACACAGTGCCGGCTACTACGCCGGACAACCTCAACGACAGCACAGTTCTGCAACGAAACGGGTCCAAAGGCAGGATGGCGGCCACGCGCGGCACATTGCTGCAAAGTGACTACAACCAGACCTTCAAGCTCGGCTCCATGACCGACACCCTGATCACGGGGGCGGACTTGTCATGGGACAAAGCGGCACGGGCCAACAATTTTGCCAACACCGCCACTCGGCCAGACACCACGGTGGGCACACCTGACAACGGCGCCTGGGTCCCTGATCTGCGCGGAGCGGTTCCCTACAATCACTACACGGCACGCAACTTGGGCCTGTACGTTCAGAACACGCTGGCCATCACCCCGGCATTCAAGCTGATCGCCGGACTGCGCAACGACCAGTTCAGTGCGTCTTACCACACCACCACGGGTGCCAGCTTTGCCCGGGATGACAGCCTGTGGAGTGAGCGCCTGGGCGTGCTGTTCCAACCCAGCGAATCGACCTCTTTCCACGCCTCTTACGGCACGTCCTTCAACGTGTCAGGCGACACCTACCAATTCGCCGTGCAGGGCCCTGCTTCCAAGGATGCCAACACCGCACCCGAGAAAAGCCGCAACTTTGAAATTGGCTCCAAGCTCAACCTGCTGGATCAGCGCCTGTCGCTCAACACCTCGCTGTTCTATTCCGAGAAGTACAACGAACGCAATACCGATCCAGACAGTGCATCGGCTCAGCAACTGCTGTCAGGGAAACGGCACGCCGCCGGCCTGGACCTGGACATCGCAGGAAAGATCACCAAGGATTGGGAGGCCTACCTGTCCTACACCTGGATCCCAGAAGCCAAGATCGACAAAAGCAACGTTCCTGCCACCACCTGCAATGCCAACACCGGCGTCTGCAGCGCCAACAATGCTCAACAGCAAGGCGACCGCCCCGGCTTGACCCCCAAGCACAGCGCCAGCCTGTGGAGCACCTACCAGTTGAATCCGCAATGGCGCTTCGGCGCTGGCCTGAACCACCGCGGCTCGCAGAATCCAGAAGGCAACCGCGCAGCTAAGGCCGCCGACTTCACCACGGCAGATCTGATGGTCGAATACACCATCGACTGGCGTATGTCCTTGCGCTTGAACATCAACAACGTGACCGACGAGTTGTATGCCGATGGCCTGTATCGCGGCTTCTACACACCTGGCGCAGCTCGCTCCGCTCAGTTGACGTTGAAAACGACGTTCTAAACTGCGTGTCGTCTGTTACCCGACTTTGCCGCCATGCTGCTTCACATCCCGGATGTCCTGACCCCTGACGAGTTGCGTGCCTTGCACGCCACCTTGGGTGAAGCAGCATGGCGCGACGGTCGGGCTACGGCTGGCACGCAAGCGGTGCATGCCAAAAACAATGAGCAGGTGATTCCTGGCAGCGAGCAGGCCAAGGCCGCGCAAACTCTGGTCCTGCAAGCCCTTAACCGCCATGCCCTGTTTTTCTCGGCCACCCTGCCCAAGAAGACATTCCCGCCGCAGTTCAACCGCTACGGCAATGACACCAACCGCTACGACGATCACGTCGATGGTGCTGTCATGCACTCCGCCACGACTGGCGAAAGAGTTCGCACTGACGTCAGCTGCACCTTATTCTTGTCCGAGCCAAGTGACTACGATGGCGGCGAACTGGTCATCAACGATACCTTCGGTGTCCAGACCGTCAAGCTGCCGGCCGGCCACATGGTGATCTACCCATCCAGCAGCGTGCACCGGGTCGAGCCCGTGACACGTGGTCAGCGCGTGGCCAGTTTTTTCTGGGTTGAAAGCATGGTGCGCCGAGACGATCAGCGCCGACTGCTCTTCGACATGGACATGGACCTTCTGCGCCTGCGCACCCAGCACGGCGAAGACCCCTCCGTGGTCGGATTGACCGGCCTGTACCATAATCTTTTGCGGATGTGGGCCGACACCTGAGGCCTCAACATCAAGCGCACAGACAGAAAGAAAGCATTCCCATGAAAGCATCCGTAGTCCTCTCCCTGGCGCTGTTTGCCGCCGTGCCAACGCTGGTCCACGCTCACGGTGATTTCAAATGCAATGAGCCCGCCGCGGAATGGAAAAAACGTGACGAGCTGGTCAGCAAGCTTGAAAAAGAAGGTTGGCAGATCCGCAAGATCAAGGTGGACAACGGCTGCTACGAGGTCTATGGCTTTGACAAGCAAGGCAACAAGAAGGAGTCCTACTTCAATCCCAAGACCCTTGAGTTGATCGGCAACGTGGTGCAGTGATTCAAGTCTGGGATCGACTCGTCCGCCTTCTGCACTGGGCACTGGTGGCCTCCATTGCCACGGCATGGCTGAGCACCCTGGACTTGGGCATTGGATGGGCACATGAACGTTCCGGCTACGTGGCCGCAGCGGCAGTATCGATCCGCTTGATGTGGGGCTGGGCAGGTCGACGATACGCTCGCTTTGCCCAGTTCGTGCACCGCCCTTCCGTTGTCATGGACTACAGCCGGCAGTTGTGGCGTCACGTGGAGCCGCGGCACATCGGGCACAACCCCCTCGGCGGCTGGATGGTGGTAGCCTTACTGACCTGTGTGGGCGGTACCGCCTTCACAGGATGGCTGCAAACCACCGATCGCTACTGGGGTTCCGAGCCCTTGGAGATCATCCACACTTGGATGGCTTGGGGTTTGCTGGGCCTCATCGCCCTTCACCTGGTCGGCGTCGTGTTCACCAGCTTGCGTCACCGGGAAAACCTGGCTCTGGCCATGATCACCGGGCGAAAAGCGGCTCCCCATGGCGATGACGTCGCCTGAGCACCCGACCATGAGCTCCATCCCCGAACTCGGTGCGATCCCGCCTGGCACGGTCAATCTGACCGACTACACCACCCACGCACGCGAACGGCTTGACGACAACGCCTGGGCCTATTTCAGTGGCGGTGCCGCCGACGAGCTCACCCTGCAAGCCAACCGCACCGCGTGGGATCAACTTCAGCTGCACCCTCGCGTGCTGCGTGCCCTGACCGGTGGCCACACGCGCCAAACCTTGTTGGGCCGCACGCTGGACCACCCCATCCTGCTGGCGCCCGTGGCCTTTCAGCGCATGGCCCACCCCGATGGCGAACTGGGCACCGCCTATGCTGCTGCGGCCCAAGGTGCTGGCCTCGTGTTGAGCACACAAGCCAGCACCTCGCTGGAGCATATCTCCCAAGCGATCCTGGCCGACCCAGGCCGTGGCCCCCTGTGGTTCCAGCTCTACCTGCAGCACGACCGGGCCTTCACGCAGGCGTTGGTGCAACGCGCCGAAGCCGCCGGTTACGAAGCCCTGGTCATCACCGTCGATGCCCCCGCCAGCGGCGCCCGCGACCGCGAACGACGCGCCGGCTTCAAACTGCCGCCGGGCATCTCGGCCGTCAATCTGGCGGGCCTGCCAGATGCACCGCCCATGTCCTTGTCCGTCGGGCAAAGCGCCATGTTCGACGGCCTGCTGAGTGCGGCCCCCACCTGGTCCGACATCGCCTGGCTGCAAAGCGTCACCCGCCTGCCCATCCTGCTCAAAGGCATCCTGCATGAAGACGATGCGCGGCAAGCGGCCCAGATGGGCGTGGCCGGCCTGATCGTGTCCAACCACGGCGGCCGCACCCTGGACACGGCCATCCCCACCGCCTGGGCCTTGCCGCGCATCGCGCAAGCCGTCGGCCCCGACATGCCCTTGCTGGTGGACGGTGGCATCCGGCGCGGCACCGATGTGCTCAAGGCCATCGCACTGGGCGCCCGTGCAGTGCTGATCGGCCGCCCTTATGTGCATGCGCTGGCCACCGCGGGCGCCTTGGGCGTGGCCCATGTCATCCGCCTGCTGCGCGATGAGCTGGAGATCGCCATGGCGCTCACCGGTTGCGCCACCTTGCACGACATCACTCCCGCCGTCTTGTTTCAAAGGGCTTGACCCATACACGGGTGAGCGAGCGCGTCGTCACACTAACTTTTCAAAACTTAATAATAATCGTTATCATTACGGTTATTGTTAAGGAGTCATTCGAGTGTGCCACCCCCTTCCCCGAACCGCCACCTCACTGGCCGCATTGGCCAGCCTGATAGGGGCGGCTGTCGCCACCACCCCCGCCTTGGCGCAGAACGCCAACAGCGACACAACGGCTGAATCTTCATTGCCAAGCATCACAGTCCAGGGCGCGCGCGCACGGTCGGGCAGCTTGCGAAGCCAGACTCAGACAGGCAGCAAGACCGACACCCCCCTCCGCGACCTGCCCGCTTCTGTCGTCGTGGTGCCCAAAGAGGTGCTGCACGACCAAGGCACCTTGACGATGAACCAGGCGGTTGAAAACGTGAGTGGTGTGCAACCGGTCATGGGTGGCGGCTACGGCTTTGCCAACAACTACGTGATTCGAGGCCAGGCCATGCGTTTTCTGCGCGATGGCTACTTCGATGGCACCACTCAAAACGGTTATTGGCGCACCTTCGCTGATGTGGAGCGGGTCGAAGTGCTGAAAGGACCAGGGTCGGCCTTGTACGGTGCAGGTCAACCCGGCGGTAGCTTGAACGTGGTGACCAAACAGCCTCAGCGTCGATTTGGCGCGGAGCTGTCCACCACCCTGGGCAGCTTTGGCACCGTTCAGGGCAGCGCGGACATCACCGGCCCCTTGTCGAACAATGTTGCCGCACGGCTGATCGTCAACACCGAGAAAACCGACGGTTGGCGCAGCCTGTCTCGCGAGATCAACGAGGTTCTGCCTTCGCTGACATGGTGGGTCAATGACAACAGCACCTTCACCATTGACTACGACCACCGCGAACTGAAGGTCAAGCCCGACAACTATGGCCTGCCCTTCAACATCAACCGCCAGATCGTGCCGGTGCACCTTGAGGCCAAGTACTACAGCCCCTTCAATTACAGCGACCAAACCATTGACCGTTTGACACTGGGCCACGAATGGCAGTTCTCCAGCGATCTGTTATTGCGAACGGCATTGATCCAGGACTGGCGCTCGCTGGACATGTTGCGCAATGCCGGAGGCAACCCGGGCGACATCAACAACGCCATGACCGGCCGCAATGTTCGAACCCAGAACGACGATGCCCGCTACCTCAGCCTGCAGAACGAAATCGTCTGGAAATTTGGCGAACCCACCGCGCGGCACACCGTTTTGGCCGGCATCGAGTTCAACCACACCCGGGCTGACACCGTCCGCATCGGCTACAACCTGCCAAGCATCACCAACATCAACCAGCCCGTGGTACCAGAGACCTCGTTGGCTGGCTTGTCGCCAGTGCCCTCTCAGGGCTTCAACCGCCACATCAGTTCACAGGCATGGGGCCTGTACGCCCAGGATCAGATTGCGTTCGGCGAGCAATTCAAGCTGCGAGCCGGCCTGCGCACAGACAGCGCCAAGGTCACCGACCAGGGACTGCAAGGAGCCTCCGTTGTGCCGCGCACCGTGAAGGACACGGTCACCTGGACCACAGGCTCTTTGGGCGGCGTGTGGCAACCCTCCAGCCAGACCTCGTTCTACGCGGGTTGGTCCAACGGCAAATTCGTCAACCTGGCCACCGAGGCTGGCCGCGTCAGTGCATCGGCCGACGGGCGCACCGTGATTCCGGAAAGCTCATCGCAGTTGGAAGTCGGCGCCAAACTGTCCTTGCTGAACAACAAGCTTGACCTGACCACCGCCTTGTTTGAAACCCGGCGCCAGGACTACTACATCACGCTGCCAGGCAACCTGGACCCGACGCCCGATGGCAAAGACAGGACGCGAGGCTTTGAGCTTGACTTGTCAGGCAGCCCGATGACTGGCTTGACCACCACGGCCAACCTGGTTTGGCAAGATGCCAAAACGACCTCCAATGCCAGCGCCACGAACACGCAGTTAGGTGTCACCGCCAGCATCAATGGCAAGCGGCCCGCCGCCGTGGCCAAGACAGGCGCCCGCCTCTGGGCCGCCTACCGCTTGCAGGCCGAGTCGCTGCGCGGCTGGGGTGTGGGCGGTGGGTTCACCTACCGTGGCGATACCTACGCCGACAGCCTGAACCTGTACCGGGTGCCTTCTTACACGGTGCTGGATGCCAGCGTCTTCTACGAGACAAAATCGTGGGACATCGGCTTGAACCTGCGCAACCTGACCGACCGCCGTTATTTCACCAACGCCACCTTCAGCGGCGCCTTGCCTGGCGAAGAGCGCTCCGCCTTCCTGACAGCACGCTTGCGTTTCAACTGATGAGCCATCGGAAACCCACCATGAAACCACATCACTTCAAAGCCTGCGTGGCCTCGGCATTGGCCTTCTTGTCGATGAGCACCGCACGTGCCCACTACCTTTGGATCGAGCATGAAGGCCCCCAGGCCACCGTGTTCTTCGGCGAGTACGAAGAGTCAGCCCGTGAGCGCTCACCAGGGCGGCTTGATGAAATCCCCGGGCCGCAAGCCCGTTGGTTGAATGCCCCCGACGCCGTGGCCAAGCCCGTCAAGTTGAGCAAACGCGCCGAAGGTTTTGCCCTGGCATCACCGGTTCCTGCTCCAGCAACAATCCTGGTAGAAGAGTTGGCCGTGGGTGTGAAAGACTGGAGCATGTCGGGCATCGGCATCGTCAAACCATTTTTCTACGCTCGCCATCAAGGCACGCTCCCCACCTCGGCGGCCCAGCCCGGCTTGACGCTGGACATCGTGCCATCGCCTGAAGCGGGCAACTTCAAGGTGTACTTCCGCGGCAAACCTCTGCCCAAGGCCGATGTGAAGATCGTGGCCCAGAACACTTGGGCCCAGGAAGCACG
Organism: Aquabacterium sp. CECT 9606; assembly: GCF_918741295.1. GTDB lineage: Bacteria > Pseudomonadota > Gammaproteobacteria > Burkholderiales > Burkholderiaceae_C > Aquabacterium. The sequence goes on along the minus strand of NZ_CAKKNB010000001.1, from coordinate 235,862 downwards.
AACGGACAAGGAGGGCGCTGTGCGCCTGCCCATGCCCTGGAAGGGGCAATACATTTTGCAAGTGATCCACCTGGAGCAAGGCGCTGGCGAGTTTGAAGGCAAGCCTTACCAAGCCCAGCGGCACCGGGCCACCTTGACTTTGACGACGGGGCAAGGCGAGCCCACCTTCTCGCCTTCACGCTCAAGTCAACCATGAGCGCCGTGCTGCCAGGCCAAGCGGCTGCCCCGGTCAGCCGTCCTGGCGGCCCTTTGTTCCTGCCAGTGGGCTGGCGCCGAGCTGCCGTTCTGAAATGGCTGAAGCGCACCCACGCCTGGTGTGGATTGTGGGGCGGCGTGTTTGGCTTGCTGTTCGGAGCCACGGGCATCCTGCTCAATCATCGCGCGGTGATGAAGCTGCCTTTGGTGGAGACGACCCCCAGCAACTTCACCATCCCGGTTGAGCCCAACCAACGCGCTGACCCTCAGGCCATGGCGCAATGGTTGGCCGCCTCCTTGCATGTGCGACCTGAGCAGTTGCGTTTGCAGCGTGAGCCGGCCAGGCCGGTCAGCTGGGGCAACCAATCATTACAACAACCCGAGCGTTGGGAGTTCAGCCACTCCGGCCCCAAAGGCAGCGTGGTGGCGGAGTACTGGCGCGGCAACCAACTCGTCACGGTCAAGCGCAAGGAAGGCAACGGCTTTTACCTGTTGACGCGCTTGCACATGGCGCAGAGCGTGCATCCATTGTGGATATTGGCCGCTGACTCGATCGCCGGGTGCCTGGTGGTGCTGTCCATCACTGGCGTGCTGATGTGGTCTCGCCTGCATGGCCGGCGCCTGGTGGCGCTGACCTTGTTCAGCATTCCACTGACCGCATTGGTCACTGGCGCCTTGCTGTCGCTGTAAGCAACTCAGCAGCACCGAGTCATCAGCTCGCCCGCAACTTCGTGGGCGAGCGCTTCTTCTGGCCCACCCCCAGCTGGTGGGCAATGAACTTGGCAAACACCCACAAGGCCGATTCAGTCGGCTTGGGTGGCTCGCCTTTGCCAATGCGCTTGAGCTGGCCGGTGTACCAGGTCACCTCCAGCAGGCCCATTTTGTCGATGAACTTGATGCCCGTCTTGATCGGCTTGATCACGTGCGTCGGTTCCTGCCCGTTCAACAAGCGCTGAGGCAGCGCAGGCTCCACCGCCAGTGCCCGCGCCAGGCCCACCATGTCCACCGCGCCCGAGCTGATGGCCTCGGCCATGCCCTGCGACGAGCGGAAGCCCCCCGTCACCACCAAAGGCGTTTTGACGGCCTGGCGCGCCTTCTCGGCAAAGGCCATGAAGTAAGCCTCGCGCTGGCGCGTGCTGTCCTTCACCGGGGCCTTGTCGGCCTTGATGCCCGTCATGGCAGGCGCTTCGTACGTGCCGCCCGACACCTCGATCAGGTCGATGCCGGCCTCGGCCAACGCACGGATGGTGTCCAGCGATTCTTCTTCGGTGAAGCCACCGCGCTGAAAATCGGCCGAGTTCAGTTTGATACCCACCGGGAAATCAGGTCCCACGTGTTCACGCATGGAGCGGTAAACGGCCAACACGAAGCGGCGGCGCTTCTCGGCCGTGCCGCCCCAGTCGTCGGTGCGGCGGTTGTGGTGCGGCGACAAGAACTGGCTGACCAGGTAGCCATGCGCACCATGGATCTGCACGCCCGAAAAACCCGCCTGCTTGACGATGCCCGCGGCACGTCCATAACGCTCGACCAAGGCATGGATCTCGGCATCGGTCAACTCGCGCGGCGTGGCGAAGAAGGCCTTCATGTCATCACGAAACGGCACGGCCGATGGCGCCACGGTTTCCTTGTTCAGGCCCTTGGGCGATTGCTTGCCCGGGTGGTTGAGTTGCACCCAGCACCGCGTGCCGCCACGCGTGGCGGCCTGTGCCCAGGCTTTCAGCTCGGCCAAGTGGCGATCGTCTTCGATGACCACATTGCCGGGCTCGCCCAAAGCACGTCGGTCGATCATCACGTTACCGGTGACACACAAACCCACACCGCCGTCGGCCCAGGCCTGGTACAGGCGCACCAGCTCAGGCGTCGGTGCGCGTTCACGATTGCCCAGGGCTTCGGACATCGCCGATTTGAACAGGCGGTTCTTGATCACTACGCCATTGGGCAGCGTGAACGGTTGGGCCAAAACGGCTTGGGGCGTCATCCAACGTACTCCTGAAAACACCAACAAAGACGCGATTGAACACTGAAACTCGAATGTCTGCAGCGCCTGAGGGCCCGCACGGCCGGCTCCAATGCACATTTCATTGACGTTGAGGGGCCACAAACATTCATAAACACTGTTTTTCAGAGGGAAGTGGCATTACCATCGCAGGCGCAATACCCTTGAGGAACACATGCGAACTCAGCATGTGCCCGAGGCAAGGCATCAGATCTGACCCTAGATTGGAGTGAATTCACATGGCAACTGCGAAGAAAGTCCCGGCCAAGAAGGCTGCGGCACCTGCGAAAGTCCCGGCAAAGAAGGCTGCACCTGCAGCCAAGAAGGTCGCTGTCAAGCGCACCCCGAATGCCGCCTTCATGAAGGCTCTCACACCGAGCCCGGCTCTGGCCGCAGTCATTGGCGCTGAGCCACTGCCGCGTACGGAAGTCACCAAGAAGGTTTGGGAATACATCAAGAAGCACAATCTGCAAGATGCCGCCAATCGGCGCAACATCAATGCAGACGACAAGCTGAAGGTGATCTTCAAGAAGGCTCAAGTCTCGATGTTCGAGATGACCAAGCTGATCAGCGATCAACTGAAGTGATTGAGCCTGGCGGGCTGACGAGCCCGCCTTGCAACTTGATTGAAAAGCCCGGTGTTCTTTTGAACGGCCGGGCTTTTTTCATTCAGGGCGTTGACTCTTCCGGGATCAGCGGCTTGAAGAGTTCGTCGAAGTCTTGCGCGTTGAGCGCGGCATCGCTGGCCACGCCCGACAGCAGCAGGTCGGCCAAGCCGGCCTTGCGGGCCTGCAGCTCCACCATCTTGTCTTCCACCGTGCCGCTGGCCAGCAGCTTGTAGACGAACACCGGCTTGTCCTGCCCGATGCGGTAGGCCCGGTCGATGGCCTGCTGTTCGACCGCCGGGTTCCACCAGGGGTCGTACAGGATCACCGTGTCGGCGGCCGTGAGGTTCAGGCCCACACCACCGGCCTTCAGGCTGATCAGGAACAGGGGCACATTGCCCTTCTGGAACTTGTCGACCAGGCCCGCGCGGTCACTTGTCTCGCCCGTCAGCTTGAGGTAGTCGATCTTCAGGCGCACCAGTTCGGCCTCGATCAGCGAGAGCATCTCCGTGAACTGCGAGAACAGCAGGATGCGGCGGCCGTCTTCCACCAGGGTGGGCAGCAGGTCGAGCAGCAAAGCCATCTTGGCCGAAGGCGCGGCCTTGCCGGCGGCGGGGACGCCGTCCGGGCCCATCTTGAGCAAACGCGGATCGCAGCACACCTGGCGCAATTTGAGCAAGGCGTCGAGCACCATGATCTGGCTGCGGGCCAGGCCTTGCTTTTCAATGGCCTCGCGCAGCTTCTTGTCCATGGTGGCGCGCACAGTTTCGTACAGATCACGCTGCGTGCCACTGAGATCCACGCGCAGGTGCGTTTCGGTTTTCTCGGGCAGTTCGCGCGCCACCTGCAGCTTGGTGCGGCGCAAGATGAAGGGTCTAACCCGGCGGGCCAGATGCTCGGCCTGCAAGGTGTCCTTGCGTTTCTCAATGGGGTTGCGGTAGTGCTCGCGGAACTGCGCCTCGCTGCCCAGCAGGCCGGGGCACACAAAGTCCATCAGGCTCCACAACTCGCCCAGGTGGTTCTCAAGTGGCGTGCCGCTCAAGCACAGGCGGTGGCGCGCGCGCAGGCCTTTGAGTGACAAGGTGGCCTGGCTGCGGCTGTTCTTGATGCGCTGGGCTTCGTCCAGCAGCAGGTAATGCCACTCGTGCGAAGCCAGGGTGTCGATGTCGCGCACGGCCAGCGGGTAACTGGTGATGACCAGGTGGGCGTGCTCGATGCGCTTGAAGTACTGCATGCGCTGCGGCCCGTGCAGCACCACCAGCTTCAGGCCAGGCGTGAAGCGCTGTGCCTCGGTCTGCCAATTGGCGATCAGACTGGTAGGCACCACCACCAGGCTGGGCCGGTCCAGGCGGCCCGCGTCCAGCTCGGCTTGCAGCAAAGCCAGGGTCTGCAGGGTCTTGCCCAGGCCCATGTCGTCGGCCAGCACGCCGCCCAGCCGGGCGCGGCGCAGAAAGTCCATCCAAGCCAGGCCATCGAGTTGGTAATGGCGCAAGGTGGCCTGCACGTTGGGCGAAGGCTGCACGGCCGGCAAGCTGCGGCCACTGCCCAACAAGCGCACCTGCTCGATCAGGTCGGTGAAACTGGGCGGAGCCACCACGGTGGTCTGCGCCGTGACGGCCTCCAGCGTGCCCAGGTCGAAGCGTGACAGGCGCAAGGGCCCGCTGTCCTTGCCATTGGCGGCGAAGACCGAGCGCATCCATTCCATCAGGGGCGCCACGCGTTGCACGGGGATGCGCAGCAGGCGTTGGCGGGGCAAGGCGCCAGGCTCGGGCACGGCGTCATCGGGCCAGGGCACCAGCACTTCGCCGCGCGATTTGCCGTCCCGCAAATCGGAGTTCAACTTCAGCCAACCGGTTTGCACCAGGCCCACCAGCAGCGGCAGCAGGTCAATGCGCTGGCCTTCCACGGTGACCTTCAAGCCCACGCTGAACCAATCCCCACCGGCTTCCTCGTCGACATCGACGGTCCACTCTTCGGCGGTGTGCAGTTCGTAGGGGAAATCATGCTTCACCTCGACCACCCAGCCTCGCGACTTGAGCAAGGGCAGTTGCGTGGTCAGGATGTGGGGCCACTGCTCGCGGCGTTGCGGCACCAGCACCAGGGGCTCGCCCTCCAAGGCCGATCCGGCACCATTCGAACCACCACCTGCGTTCAGCCGTGTCAGGCGGTTGATGGCCAGGCCGGCCGACAGGCTCCACGATCTGAACTCCAGCGTGTTGCACAGGTCCAGCAAGGCCGTGGCCTCTTGCTTGCTTTGGCGTTCAAAGCGCACCATCTGGCGCTGGCCGGGCTGATCGGGATCTTCGCGTTCGCTGAAACCCATGGCGCCATGGGCGGCAGGGAAGTGGAAGTCCACCGGCTCGCTGCCTTCGGGCTGGTAGCGCAGGATCAATTGCGCCGCTGCCTGGCGCACCTTGGTGTTGATGGAGGATTGAGAGCCGTAGCGGTGGTGCAGCATGGCCTCGGAGACCACGTCCACACAGGTGGTGAGCCTCAGCACCGGGATCAGGGTCAGGGCGCCCAGGTTCAAGGTGGGCAGTTCGGGCGCCGGATCCACCACACGGGCGGCTGTCGGCGGTGTCGCCTTGATCACTGGCAGTTCATCGGGCACGGCGCCGCCACGCTGCTTGCGCACCTGCTGCGCCTCAAACGCCATCAGGGCCGCGGCCACGTGTTTGCAGTTCAAGCCGACCGGGCAAGTGCAGTGGCCCATCACGCGCAGGCCCAGACGCCGGTCATTGACCAGCTCGGTGCGCTGTGCGTAGGCCTGCGCGCCACTGCCGTGCAGGCGTGTCGACAAGACCGGTCCGATCACCTGCATGGACTGGATGGCCTGCTCGGGCTTGAGGTCCACGGCGCGCGCCAGGGTGCGGCCATCAAAGTATTCCCCGAGATCAAAGTCTTCGGGCAGCGCGAAATCACTCAAGAGCTCATTCCCACCATGGGTAGAAAGAAGGCATCTCGGAGGTCTTGCCCTCGAATTGCGCGGGGCGCTTCTCCAGGAAGGCCTTCACACCCTCCTTGCCATCGCCGATGCTGGTGTAGAACATGGCCAGCGAATCGACCTGGTGGGCCGCCAGTGGATGCGGCTGGGCCGAGTTGCGGTACATCATCTGGCGCGTCAGCGCGATGCCCACGGGCGAGCGTTCGGTGGCGATGCGGCGGGCGATCTTGAGCGCCTCGTCCAGCAGTTGGTCATGCGGCACCACGGCCTTGACCAGGCGGCCGCGCAAGGCCTCTTGCGCGTCGAACACATCGGCCAGGTAGGTCCATTCCAAGGCTTGTGAGATGCCGACCACGCGCGGCAGGAACCAGCTGGAACAGGCCTCGGGCACGATGCCGATGCGGCCAAAGACAAAGCCGATGCGGGCCTTGTCGGAGGCCAGGCGGATGTCCATGGGCAAGGTCATGGTGGCGCCAATGCCCACGGCCGCGCCGTTGATGGCGCCAATCACAGGCTTCTTGCAATCGTAGATGGCCAGCACCACGCGGCCACCGGTGTCGCGCACGCCGTTGAAGATGTCTGGATCGTTCAGGCGCTGGCGCATGTCGTCCATGGTGGGCCACTGGCGTTCGTCCAGGCCGAACACATTGCCTTCGGCCGTCAAATCCATGCCCGCGCAAAAGGCCTTGCCCGCGCCGGTGACCACAATGGCGCGCACGGCGTCGTCATTGCTGGCGCGCGTGAAAGCGTCGACCAGTTCGTTGGCCATCTCGACGGTGAAGGAGTTGAGCTGTTCAGGGCGGTTGAGCTTGAGCAGCAACACGCCGTCGTCATCGACCGCGTAGTCCAGGGTCTTGTAGGTCATGGGATGTCTCCTCCAGCGGGGGGCCTGTGGATTTTTGGGGCGACCCCCATTATCCGCTGTGCGTGACACCTTCGTGACCGCGTTCGGCGGCCAGCCACAACAACACCGGGACGGTGCCGGGGAGGACGGGCACCACCTCGACCGGCAAGGTCTGCCAGGCCATTTGCTGGCCCTCGCGCATCTCCAGCACACCGCGCCAGTCGTAGACCTTGCAAAAGTTCAGGCGCACCTTGGCGTGGGGGTAGTCCATCACCTCGGTCTGCCAAGGGTGGGCTTGGCCGATGGTGATGCCCAGCTCTTCGACCAGCTCGCGGCGCAGGGCCTGCTCGATGGTCTCGCCCTGCTCCACTTTGCCGCCCGGAAACTCCCAGTGGCCTTCGTAGACCTTGCCCGGGGGGCGCGAGGTCATCAAAAAACGGGTTTCGCGCCCCGCAGCATCACGCTCGATCAGCACGCCCACCGCCACCTCGACGGGCACGCGGTCCGTCTCTGCCATCACGTGGTAGGACTTGGGCTCAGCCATGCTCGCGCCCCGAGTAGTCGCGGGCGAACTGGTAGGCCACCCGGCCCGAGCGTGAACCGCGTTCGATCGCCCACACCAGGGCCTGCGGCCGGGCCGCTTCAATGGCCTGGGCAGGCACGTGGTAGTGGCTCAACCATTGCGCCACGATGGCCAGGTACTCGTCTTGTGTGAAGGGGTAGAAGCTGATCCACAGGCCGAAGCGTTCGGACAGCGAGATCTTTTCCTCGACGACCTCGCCGGGGTGCAGTTCGCCATCATCACTGCGGTGGTAGCTCTTGTTGTCGGCGTGGTACTCGGGCAGCAGGTGGCGCCGGTTGGAGGTGGCCACGATGAGCACGTTGTCGCCCGCGGCTGACACCGAGCCATCGAGCACCGACTTGAGCGCCTTGTAGCCGGGCTCGCCTTCGTCGAACGAGAGGTCATCGCTGAACACGATGAAGCGCTCAGGCCGGCCATCGACCAGGTCCACCAGGTCGGCCAGGTCCACCAGATCGGCCTTGTCGACCTCGATCAGGCGCAGGCCTTGGTCCGCGAACTCGTTCAGCCCCGCCTTCACCAGCGAGGACTTGCCTGTGCCGCGCGCGCCGGTCAACAACACATTGTTGGCCGTGCGGCCGGCCACGAACTGAGCCAGGTTGCGGGTGAAGCGCTCTTTTTGCGTGTCCACCTCCTGCAGATCGGACAGCTGGATGCGGCCGATGTGGCGGATAGGCTCCAGCGTGGCGCCGCCACTGCCGCGCTTGCGGTAGCGCCAGGCCACCGAGACCGCCCACTCGGGTTCATTCAAGGGATGCGGAAGGACGTTTTCGAGCCGGGCCATCAGGTGTTCGGCGCGGCTGATCAGGGAGGTCAGGTCGGGCGTGCTCATGGTGCTCAGTGTAGAGGGTGGCAGGCCTGCGCCCCCTAACTTGAAGCCCCCAAGCGCTTGTCGCATGGCGCAAGGCCGAACAAAATCATCCCGTCCATGCTGTCCTCGGGCGAATCCCTCAACCTGAAGTTCCAACCGGAGAAAACACCATGCCACCTTTCAAGCAATCCGCCGCGACCCTGACCACCGGCCTGCTCGCCCTGACCTTGATGTCATCCAACGCTTCGGCCGCCGTCATCACCTTCGACGGCTTGACTGGCGCCACCGCCGATCCACTGAGCGCCTACACCGAAGATGGCTTTACCGTCACACCCACGCTGGGCGAGTGGAAGGAAGCCCATGTCTTTGGCAACCCGCTGCCCAGCATCTATGTCTCAGACCTGGGCCCGGACACGCCGTTCGGCAACCTGCAGATCACCGCGGGCGGGGGCTTGTTCGTGTTCAATGCGCTCGACCTGCAGGCCTTCAATTCAGGCGTGGGCTATGAGATCCGAGGCTCGCTCGGCGGCACCGTGCTGTTCAGCCTGCCCAACAGCCAGGCCCCCAGCCCGGGGTTCCAAACCTTGACCGGCGGCGGCTCGATGGTCATCGACACCCTGACCTTCGACATCTCAAGCGGCGGGCCGGGCTCCTTCAACGTCGACAACATCAATCTGACCGCGGTGCCGGAACCCAGCGCTTACCTCATGCTGCTGGCGGGCCTGGGCTTGCTGCCTCTGCTTCGCCGCAAAGGGTCAGGCCAATAACTGCCGCAAGGTGGCGTCGAGGTGCTCGGTGGGCAGGCGTTTGAAGCCCGTGCGCGTGAAGCGGTGTAAGCGGCCCAGCACCACACTGATGGCCAGCGAGGCGCCGGTTTGCCCGTCCACCGTGGGCGTGGCCGAACCGCGCGCCTCGGCGCGCACCTTGTAGCTCTGGCGCAGCAGGGACTCCAACCGCTCAAAGGCCTGGTTCATGCGCACCGCCAGGCGGTCGTGCTCAAACACCAGGGCATCGCCCACCATCACGCGGGCCATGCCGGGATTCTTTTCAGCGAATTGCAGCACCAGGCCCAGGATGCGCGTGATCTGCACGGCGGGATCGGCTTCGCGCTCCATGATCTGGTTGGCCAGCGTGAACAGGCTTTGCTCGATGAAGTCGATCAGGCCTTCGAACATCTGCGCTTTGCTGGCGAAGTGCCGGTACAAGGCCGCTTCGCTGACCTCCAGCCGCGCGGCCAACGCCGCGGTGGTGATGCGGTCGGCGCCGGGTTGTTCCAGCATGGTGGCCAGGGCCTGCAGGATTTGCACGCGGCGCTCGCCCGGCTTGGGACGTTTGCGGGGCGCAGGCTCAACGGCGGCAGGGATGAGTTCGTCGTTCATCGCGTCATGGCGTGCAGCATCAAGGGCTGGGGATGAATGCGGCGTGAAGCGCACGCAGCCGACGGATTCTGGCACACACCCACGCCGGCCGGCGATGCAAGTGTGCACCTGCTTCGGGGCCGTGCGGATTGTGCTTGAGGTAGCTCTGCATCCACACCGTGCGCAAGTGCGCCGCGCGCGCGGTTTTCAAGTTCGCCAAGGTGTCTTCGACCAGCACACAGCGGTGGGCCGGCAAGCGGTGGCGAGCCAGCACCACGCGAAGCATGCGGGCATCTGGTTTGGGGCGCAGGTCACCGAACACGCGCATGCCTTCGATCGAGATGATCCCTTCGAAGCAACTGGCCAGGTCCAGCGCGGTGACCACGCGTTTGGCGTATTCGGCCGGGGCGTTGGTGAGGATGAACTTGCGGCCGGGCAATCGTTTGAGCGCCGCCCGGTCGCTGGCGGGCATGCGCAGGTCGCGCTCCAAGCCAGGCAACTGGTGGGTCTGGGCCAGGAAATGCGCGGCGCGGATGCCATGGTGCTTTTCCAGGCCCAGCAAGGTGGCGCCATGGCGCCGCCAATACTGCACGCGCAACTGATTGGCTTCGTCGCGAGGCAGGCCCAGGTGCTCCTGGATGTAGTCGGTCATCGAGTTGTTGAGCCGCCAGAACACCGCGCCAGAGGCATCGTGCAAGGTGTTGTCCAGGTCAAACAACCAGATGGGCGACTGTTTTGAGTGCGGTAGGTTCACGGCCCCAGTGTAGTGGGGGCGCCCGCCAAAAGCGGCCCCTCCCACCTGTACATTGCAGGCATGAAACACATCGGCAAACCCGGCCAACTGGCCCTGATCGCCATGGCCTGCACCGCCCTGCCCGCGCTCGCACAAGCGCAGACTGCGGTGCTGCGCTGCCAGGTGCGCTACGCCAGCGACACCATTCACATCGAAGCGCGGCCCACGGCCGATCCTTACACCGTGGCCGCGCAAGACATCGGTGGGCGTTTTCAGTTCAAGGCGGTGGTGGTGGGCCAGGACCAGCGCGTTGACCACATCGCCCTGTACGCCTATGACATGGAGATGCCCGGCGCGCCGCTGCTCATCCACGAAGTGGTGCACTTGCCGCCGTTTTCCAGCAACCAGACCGTGCCCGGCCTGACCGGCTGGAACCATGTCTATTCAGCGCAACTGGGCCGCGAAATGGTCTACGGCTGCGCCCTGAACACCGAGGCCACACCATGATGACAATGATGCGCCGCTGGTTGACCGCCCTGCTGCTGAGTGCAAGCGCCCTGTGCGCTGCGGCGGCCGAGGCCGATCCGACCGTGTCCATCGTGTTCATGGGCGACGTGATGCTGGCCGACCACCCGGGCCAACGGATCCAGCAAGGCCACGATCCCTTCACGCCCTTTGCCAGCATCCTGGACAGCGCGGACGTGCGCGTGGCCAACCTGGAATGCGTGATTGCGCGCGGCGGCAAAGCCGAGGACAAGCCCTACACCTTCCGGGCCCACCCGCGCGTCTTGAAGCTGCTCAAGCGCCATGTGGACGCGGTGTCGGTGGCCAACAACCACTCGGGCGATTTTGGCCGATCAGCCTTTGCCGAGATGCTGGGACGGCTTGACGGCGTCAGGCTGCCCTACTTTGGTGGCGGCCGTGATCTGAACCAGGCACACACCCCGCTGCTGATCGAACGCAAAGGCCTGCGCATCGCCTTGCTGGGCTACGACGAGTTCTTTCCCCGCAGTTTTGAAGCCGGCCACCAGCACCCCGGCGTGGCGTGGAGCGAGGACGAGCAGGTAGTGCTGGACATCCGGCGCGCCCGCAGCGTGCACCGTGCCGACATCGTCATCCCCTTCATGCACTGGGGCGAGGAACACCAGCCCCGCGCCAATGACCGCCAGCGCGAACTGGCCCGCCTGATGATCGACGCGGGCGCCGATGCCGTGGTGGGCACGCACCCACATGTGGTGCAGGACACCGAGCTGTACCAGGGCAAGCCCATCGTCTACAGCCTGGGCAATTTCATCTTTGATGGCTTTGACGATGCCGACAACAACACCGCCTGGGTGCTGCGCCTGCAAGTGGACCGCAACGGCGTGCGCGAAGCCCACATCCAGGTCGGGCGCATTGACCGGCACGGCACGCCGCACCCCACCGGGCAGCCCACGCCAATTAAGCTGAAGCCCTGATCAGTGCGAACGGATCATCGTGCCGAAAGCCTGTTCGGTCAGGATTTCCAGCAACAAGGCATGGGGCACGCGGCCATCGATGATGTGCACGGCATGCACGCCACTCTTGGCCGCGTCCAGCGCCGATGAGATCTTGGGCAGCATGCCACCAGAGATGGTGCCATCGGCGAACAGCTCATCGATCTCGCGGGCCGACAGGTCGGTCAGCAACTCACCTTGCTTGTTCAGCACGCCGGGTGTGTTGGTCAGCAGCACCAGCTTCTCTGCCTTGAGGACCTCGGCCAGCTTGCCCGCCACAACGTCGGCGTTGATGTTGTAGCTTTCGTTCTCATCGCCAAAGCCGATGGGGCTGATGACGGGGATGAACTGGTCGTCTTGCAAGGCCTTGACCACGCTGGGGTCGATGCCGACGATGTCGCCCACATGGCCCACATCGTGTTCCTTGCTGGGGTCTTCGCGGTCTTTCAGGCGCAGCTTGCGGGCGCGGATCAAACCGCCATCCCGGCCGGTCAGGCCCACGGCCTTGCCACCGGCGTGGTTGATCAAACCCACGATGTCCTGCTGCACTTCACCAGCCAGCACCCACTCGACCACTTCCATGGTTTCTTCGTCGGTGACGCGCATGCCCTGCACGAACTGGCCCTTCTTGCCGATCTTGTTGAGCGCATCGTCGATCTGCGGGCCACCGCCGTGCACCACCACCGGGTTCAGGCCCACCAGCTTGAGCAGCACCACGTCTTCGGCGAAGTCGGCCTGCAGGGCCGGGTCGGTCATGGCATTGCCGCCGTACTTGATGACGATGGTCTTGCCATGGAACTTGCGGATGTAGGGCAGGGCCTGCGCGAGGATTTCGGCCTTGTCACGGGGCGAAATATTGGCAAAGCTGTCGGACGTTTCGGTGGGCAAGGCGGTCATGGCGGCGCGCAGTTCTTGTAACAAGCAAAGCGCTCATTTTAGGGACACTGAGCGGCCAGTTGATGAAAAACTTGTCAACCCCCGCACCTTCCCGCGCGTCTAGATAGGGTGAGGATCGCGCACTGGCGCGCCTCGCGTCATACTGGATGCCATTGCATCCTTCAAGGAGCCCTCAGTGAAGAAGTCATTGTTCGCCACCACCGCAGCCCTGATCGTGGGCCTGAGCCTGTCGGCCTCGGCCCTGGCCGTGGATGGCGAAGTCAAAAAGATCGACACCGACGCCGGCAAGATCACGCTCAAGCACGGCGAGATCAAGAGCCTGGACCTGCCTGCCATGCAAATGGCCTTCCGGGTGGCCAACCCCGCCTGGCTCAAATCAGTGCAGGTGGGCGACAAGGTCAACTTCACGGCCGACAAGGTGGGAGGCCAGTTCACCATCACCACGCTCGAAGTCAAGAAATGACATAAAAAAGCCCCGGAGGTTTGCACCCCCGGGGCTTGTCATCCATCAGTCCTCCCCGGACTTTTTTTTGATGACAGCGTTGGATCGTCGCGATTGGTATGAAGCTGTTTTTTGCTCGCGATTGGGTCGATCTTAGTGTCGCAAGTCACGGATTAATCCAGCCACGGAAACAAATTCGTTACAAAATGCATCCCATGAACATGGGATAGCGCATGGTGAAATTCAAACCACCCACAGCATGAAAGCGGTGGTGGTGATGTAGCGGGCACACTTGCCTGCGGCCATCCAGGCCACGCAGGGCCAAAACGGCAAGTTGAGCCAACCGGCCACCGCGCACAGCGGGTCACCCACGATGGGCAACCACGACAGCAAGCAAGCCTTCGGGCCAAAGCGCTGAAGCCAGCGCAAGGCTCGGCCATCGGTGTTGGCGGGGTGGTGGGTGACTTTTTCAGTGCCGCGGCGGGCCAGCCAGCCCAACCACCAGGTCACGACGCCGCCCAAGGTGTTGCCCAATGTGGCCACCAGCAACGCCGGCCCGAGCATCTCGGGGTGAAGCTTGATGAAGGCGAAGAGGGCCGGCTCGGACCCCAAAGGCAGCAGCGTGGCCGACACGAAAGCGACCACGAACACCGCGCCCAGCCCGACCTGGGGCAATGCCAACCACGCTAAAAACGAAGAAACCCCCGCGACCATCCAAGCTTCCATGCCTGGATTGTCGGGGGGTTCCCACCCGGCGCTGGATCAGCGACGGCGACGCACCCAGGTCATCACGGCCAGGCCCGCGCCCAGCAAGGCGAACGATTCAGGCTCGGGCACCGAGGTGATCGATTGGGGCGTGTAGGCCAGGCCTTTGGAGGCCAGCTCCGCATCGGTGAATGCAAAGATGTAGAAGCGGCTGCTGCCGGCCACACCTGGCACGAAGTCGTTGTCGTTGGCGATGTACAAGGTGTGCTTGGTCACGCCGTTTTCAACGATGTCCTGGCCAAAGGCCATGCCTTCGAGCTTGGCGGGGATGGCGGTGTCGGCCACCCCAAAAGCTTTGAGGGCGCCGGCAATGTCCAGGAACAAGGTCTTGGTCGGCGCCTTGGCCAGCAGGGCGGCCTCACCCGACAAGCTGCTCACGTCCTGCGCGCCGCTGATGTCCACGGCCCACACTTGCTTGACCTTGGCGGACGATCCATCGCCCTGGCCTTTGCCATCGCGCTCCAGGATGAGGAACTGGTGGTCGTTCAGCGCCAGGATCTCGCTGCTGTTGTAAGCCTTGCCGTTGATGACGTTGTCGTACGCGTACTCATGGGTGGCGCCGGTGGCCACGTCGATGCTGACGATGCGGTTGGCACGGCCACCGTCGCCGCCATCTTGCGCCAGCGGGCTTTGCATGAAGCCCACCAGCGTCTTGCCATCGGGGCTGATGGCCAGGCCTTCCATGCCTTTGTTGGCCACGCGTCCCGTGCTGTTGCCGCTGATCTCGGCCGCCCCCAGCGCGTTCTGGTTCGGTGCGGCGAAGTGGTCCGGCAAGGTGAAGGTCTTGATGCGCTCGCCGGTGGCGCGGTTGAACTGGTAGACGTAAGGGCCGTATTCGTCGGACACGAACACGCTCTTGCCATCGCGGGACACGCGCAGTGCTTCAGGGTCGAGGCGGGCATTGCTGGGCATTAGCGAATTGCCGGTCGAGAACCCATCTGACCGGCCGGTGAAGAAGTACTGGCCCGCTTTGTTCTGGCTGGGCGTGCCGCTGGGCAGGCCGGCCGTGGAGCCGTATGACAGCGGCGTGGGGCTGTACAACAAGGTCGTGGCCTTGAGGGTCGGGGTCAGGGTGTAGGGCAAGCCACCCGACGCCGAGGCCGTCAGGTCCAGGGTCACGGTGTGAAAGCGTGGGATGAAGGCGGTGGTGTTGTCCACGGCCGCGCCACCCAGGTAGCTGGTGGCGTTGGGGCCGCGATCGGGCAGCACCAGGAAGGTGTCGCCGCCCGCCCAGGCCAGGCCTGATCCGATGCCGCCCAGGACGTCGGCGCGCAAACCGCTTTCCAGCACACCCGACAAGCCCGACAGGTCTGCGGTGCCGCCCAAGGAGCCCACGGCGATCAGGTCAACGCTGGCGTGGGATGGCACGGTGGCCACCAGGAAGGCCGCAACAGCAGCGGCATGGGCAAGTCGGTGCAAACGCATTTCGGGTACTCCTGAGGTGAGAAGCGCCGAAGGATGGTCCGCTTTGATGACAGGCGTTTGACAAACAAAAAAGCGATGCACCCCGCCCAGGCGGTGCATCGCCAATGGCGTCACGCCGGCATCACGCCAGCGTGGGCCAGTGTCAGCCTTGGCGGCGGCGCGAGGCCACGAAGCCGACGGCGCCCAGGCCGGCCAGCATCAGGGCCACTGACCCTGGCTCGGGCACGGCCGCCACGTTCACGGTGCCACCCACGTAAGTCACGTTGACGGCGTTGGAGAACTCATCGCCAAAGGGGAAGGAGGGCGATTCGCTCAGGGTGATCGCCGAGCTGCCCGAGCCAATGGCCGTGAACTTCAGGGTCGAGGTCAGGAAGTCACCTTTGATGGGGGCCGAGAAGGTGTTGAAGAACACATCGCTCACGGTGCCGCCCACCTGGGTGCCCTTGTCCACCAGGAACTCCCAGTTGGCCGGGAAGCTGATGTCGTCCAGCTGGAGCATGCTGGCGTCGAAGGCGATGTTGTAGCCGCCACCAAAGATCTTGTCGGGGAAGCCTGTGGCCATGAGGTCCACGGTGAAGCTGTCGCCGATGTTGACGTTGGTCACCGGGGCGATGACGGACACCGTTTGCGCTTGCGTGGCGAAGGCAGCGAGGGTCACGGCGGCGGCGATGAGGGTTTGATGCAGTTTCATGAGAATTCCTTGAGGTTCAGATCACAAAGGGTTGAGAAAAAAGAAAGATCACTTGGCGGTGGCCACGGGCAGGTGCAGGGCAGAAGGGCCAGGGGCCTTGCCGAACAGCTTGCTGAA
Source organism: Aquabacterium sp. CECT 9606 (assembly GCF_918741295.1). Lineage (GTDB taxonomy): Bacteria > Pseudomonadota > Gammaproteobacteria > Burkholderiales > Burkholderiaceae_C > Aquabacterium. Next base: position 219,984 of record NZ_CAKKNB010000001.1, on the reverse strand, counting down.
GCGGCTGACGTCCAGCGAATTGACCAGGCCATCGCCGTTCAGGTCACCCGCCACGCCGCGCTTGCCGAACTGGGCACGCAGGGTCGACAGGTCCAGGGCATTGACGAAGCCGTCGTTGTTCAGGTCGGCATCGCAAGCGTTGCCGTAGCCGTCACCGTCGGTGTCCTGCTGCTCCTTGTTGGGCACGGCCACGCAGTTGTCACGGCTGTCCGGCACGCCATCGCCATCGGCGTCGGTCTCCTTGATGGCCGCTTGTGTGCTGCTGCCATCGGGCGAGGCCACGCGCACCAGCACGTTGTCGCCCGTGAAGCTGTCGCCCAGGTCGATCTCGCCCACGCCATCGACGTTGAGCAGGGTGCGGCCCAGTTCACGGCCCGTCTTGGGCTCGAACGCCACCACGGTGACCCACTCGGGCTGCTCCAGCTCGGGCGGGCAGGTCAGGCAACCAGGTTGCACGGGCACCTTGATCTTCACCAGCGTCTTCTCGAGGGTGAAGATGGGCAGGCTGAACTTCCAGGGTGGGCTGGTGCGCAGCTTCACGGTCGGATCACCCAACAGGTTGTAGATGTTGAGTTCCTGACGCAGGTTTCCGACGGCCGGGCGGGTGCCGCCGCTGTTGAACGGGTGGATGTTGGCCTGTGCGCCGGTACTCACATCGGAGATGTAGGTCTTGGCGTGGTTCAACAGGTCACCCAGGCGCTGGATCTTGACGTTGGAACCGAAACTCGGGACCAGGCCAGGGAAAACCGCATCGAACAAACCAAAGGTCAGGTGGTTGTTGTCGACGGTGCTGCTCTGGCGCGAATCGCCAATCACCGCCAATGCGCCATCGGCCTTGCGCAGGAAGGACTCGGCCCAGTAGGTGGAGCCCGATGCGATGGGCGTGCCGCTGCCCGGTGTCTTGTAACCGGCACCGACCTTGTTGCCGGCCAGGTCCACGGTCTCGTTGTCGAACACACCGCTGGCGCAGTTGATGCTGAACACAACCGGGAACTCGTTGTTGGTCACCGAGATCAGGCCCAGGTTGCCCGTGCCGAAGGACGGATCACCCCAACCGTTCCACCAGCCATGGTCACGGTGGTACAGGATGGCCGTGCCCTGGTTGACAGCGGCGGCCACGTCGTTGACATCCGAATCCCAAGCAAAGCCGGGCTTCTTCAGGGATGCGGGAATCGACGCGCCGCTGTTGTAGAACAGGGGATTGGCCGCGGCGTCCGCCGTGTACAGCCGAGCCACGCTGTAGCCCTTGCCCACGGCATGGTCACGCACCTTCTCAGAGGTTTCCACGAACCAGCGCTTGTCCTTGGTGGTGGTGGTGTTGCCGTTCTCGGTGATCTGGAAGAAGGACGCGAACGTGAGTCGGCTGTAGAAGTCCTGCCCAAAGATCGGGTTGGCCGGTGGCGAGTTCTCGAACGCCATCACCTTGGAGACGATGGTGTTGGCCTGCGCCAGCGTGTCCACCGGGAAACGGCCGATGCCGAAAGGCGGGATGGTGGTGGCGGTGGCGCCCGGCAGGAATTGGCCGTACCACATGTCGCCGGCGTTCTTGGCCGAGTCCCAGATGTTGGGCTGGTCGTAGTGGGTGGGCACGAACTCGGCGTCACCCACAAACAGAACCCACTTCGGGCGAATCAGGTGCGTGTTGTAGTAGTTGGCGATCCAGGCGCGGATCTGGGCCTCGGTCGCGTTGGGGCCCGCGCCGGTGATCTCCGCGGTGGTGACCACGCGGGTGGTGATGCCCAAGGCCTGCTTGTGCACCTTGAGGGTGTCGGCCGCAGCTTTGAAATTGGGGTGCGTGACGATCAGGAAACGCGCGCCCAGGATGGCGGGATTGATGGTGATGGGCGGGGCGCAACGCAGCTTGGTGAGCAGGTCCTTGTTCAAGGTGAACTGCGTGGCCGGCAGGGGCAGTTTTTCGATGCGCTGGTCGATGCCGTCAAAGCCAAGCTTCTGCGATCCGACCACGCCTTTGAGCAGGAGGCGATCGTAGACAAAGCAATTGCCAGGGTGCTTGATGGTGATCAGGTAGCTGGAGTAGTAGGTGATGAGTTGCTCTGCCGGGTTGTAGCCGTAGGGCGAGATCCGGTAGCCGTTCACATTGGCATCGCCTTTGAACACGGGCAAGGTGCCTTGGTCCTGGCCAGGCGCCTTCACGCCCTTGGACCAGCGGTCGGCATCGAACTCGAACTTGGGCGCACTGCGATCGCCAGCGACGGCGCTGTCAGGCGGCTGCACTGGGTAAAGACGGGCCTGCAAGCGCTTGATCGAACCTTCGGGGATCACTTCCACCGAAGGGTCGCCTTTGCCATCGACAGGCAAGGCCAGCGAGAAGCCGCTCAAGGGCACTTCAGGCAGGCCGATTTCGCGGACGTCATTGATGGCACTGCCGCCGTTGGCCAGCGAGAAGCGCTGGAACACGCCACTGGGCGTCTCAACACTGTCCAGCTTGGGCACGGGCACGACCACGCGCAGCACGGTGGCATCGGGAGATGAAGACACGGTTTCAACGTGCAAGGTCGGGGCGGTCTGGGCCCAGGCCATCGAGGTCATGGCCAGCATGGCCGCAGCGGCTTGCGCGGTGGTGGACAGCGCGCGCCGCCGGTTGGAAATTGAGTGAATCAGCATGGTCGTCTCCAAAAAACTCCGAAGGGGATAAACAGGCACCGGGCCTGGATGGCGTGGTGTGGAGCGGAGACTAGGGATGCCGGACAAGCGCCACAAGGGTGCCAAGGCCCCAAGCCCCTAGGGTTGGGGACGGTCAAGCTAGGGGGGAACCTAGAACTAGGGCCCAAGGCTTAGGGGGTTTTGGGACCCCTGTGACGCCTCAATGCAACAATCACGGCATGAGCAATACCTTGACCCTCACCCGACCCGACGACTGGCACCTGCATGTGCGCGATGGCGCCGCCATGGCCAGCGTGGTGCCCGCGACCGCGCGGCAATTCGCACGCGCCATCGTCATGCCCAACCTGCGCCCGCCCGTGACCACGGCCGAGCAAGCCATGGGCTACCGCGACCGCATCCGCGCCGCCGTGCCAGCTGGCGTGAAGTTCGAGCCCTTGATGGTGCTGTACCTGACCGACAACACGCCCGCAGAAGAAGTGGCGCGTGCCAAGGCCATGGGCGCTGTCGCGTTCAAGCTTTACCCGGCCGGCGCCACCACCAACAGCGACGCGGGCGTGACCGATCTGCGCAAAACCTACCCGGTGCTGGAGGCCATGCAGCGCGAAGGCCTGGTGTTCTGCGTGCATGGCGAAGTGACCGACAACGAGGTCGATGTGTTTGACCGCGAGAAGGCGTTCATCGATGAGAAGCTGATCCCGCTGCGCCGCGACTTCCCCGAGTTGAAGATCGTGTTCGAGCACATCACCACCAAGGAAGCCGCGCAGTACGTGAGCGAAGCCGACCACTTCGTGGGCGCCACCATCACGCCGCAGCACCTGCTCTACAACCGCAACGCCATCTTCATGGGCGGCATCCGGCCGCACTACTACTGCCTGCCCATCCTCAAGCGCGAAGAGCACCGCGTGGCCCTGGTGCAAGTGGCCACCAGCGGCTCGCCCAAGTTCTTCCTGGGCACCGACAGCGCACCGCACGCGGCCAACCTGAAGGAGCACGCCAGCGGTTGCGCGGGCTGCTATTCAGCGCCCTGCGCATTGGAGCTGTACGCAGAGGCTTTTGAAAACGCGGGCGCTTTGGACAAGCTGGAAGCCTTTGCCAGCTTCCACGGGCCCGACTTCTACAAGCTACCCCGCAATGTGGACAAGGTCATCTTGAAGCGCGAGCCCTGGGTCGTGCCCGAGTCCCTGCCCTTTGGCGATCAGGCCAGCATCAAGCCCCTGCGCGGCGGCGAGACTTTGGCTTGGCGTCTTCTTCCACTGGCGAAGTGACCAGCAGCGCGGTTTCGCGCACGTAGAAATCGTGCAGGCTGCCGAACACCAGGGTCAGGTGCTTGGCGACTTCAGGCACCGGCTGCTGGAAGTCGCCCCACATCCAGGACTTGGCCGCCTGCACACAGGCGCCCGTGAGGATGGACGACATCAACGCGGTGTCGTAGCCCAGCTTGTCCACCTTGGGGTGCAGCATGTCGACGAAGGCGCGGATGATGCCCGCGAAATCCTGGATCGCGGCCTTCGCATTGCGCTGACTTGAATCGTTGACGGTGACTGCGTCGACCAGCAGGATGCGGGCGCGGCGCACATCTTCCTTGAGGAAGCTTAGCCACGCGACCACGGCCGCCTCGGCCAGCTTCATGGGGTCGGCCTGCAAGGCATCCGCCCCCAGGAAAGCGCCCATCACGCGGCGCTGCAACTCGGCGTGCAACTCGGCGTACACGGCCTCGAACAGCAGGCCCATGCCCTTGAACGATTCGTAGAAATAGCGCTCGCTCAGGCCCGACTGGGCGCAGATGTCGCGCACGGTCGACAGGTGGTAGCCCCGCGTCCCGATCACTTCCAACCCCGCCGCGATCAGTCGTGTGCGGCGCTCCTGCTTGCGCGTCTCGGCGTGTACACCGCCGTAGGGACGGGTCACATTGTTCGATCGACGGCGTTTGACGGGCGGGGAACTGGCGGTACTCATGGCGCCATTGTCCATGCAGGCCCACCCATTAGATGAGGGGCCCCTGGCTCGGGTTGTCACCGATGCCGCTCATTGAATGATGAGCGTAATCTTTAAATTGGACAACACATCATTTCCAATTTAATGAACCAGCGCTGTTGCGCAAGGAGCCCCCATGAGCCATCCACGTTTCTGGCTGTCCGCCATCACCACCGCCTGCCTGCTGGGCACCCAGCTGTCCGCCCAGGCCGCTGGCGTCGACCCCACCAACATCCCGCTGAACAGCCAGATCGGCAGCCTGCGCATCCCGCTGTCGTGCACCTTCCCGATCATTGGCAAGCAGACCCTGAACATCAAGCTGACGGGTTCGATGGCCACCACGGTGACGCCGGGGCAGCAGTTCTACATGACCGATGGCAGCGGCATCCTGGAGCTGCCCCAAGGCTTGGTGGACCTGTCCTACAACCTGCTGGGCGCCCGCTTCGGTAACGGCACCATCAGCGAACTGAATTTCGCGATCGCCAATGGCACACCGGCCATCATCAATGGCCTGACCGCCCCCATCGTGGTCGAGAACCTGCCCATCGTGGCTGGGCAGCCCGTGCGCATGGCCCTGCCGCCCACGGGCTTCATCCAGATCGGCCCACTGACCGCCACCAACACCGTGCCCAGCCAGGTGCTGGTGAAGATGAGCTCGGCCAAGGGCGTGTTGCGCTTGCTGACCAAGTCTGGCAAAACCATTTTGTGGGACCTGGGCGTGGCCTGCGCCGCCCCCTCCCCTGAAATCATCGTGCTGGGCATGACGGTCGCTGGCACGCACTCCGATGAAGTGTCGGCCCCGCACACCAACATTCGCACCGAAGATCTGGACGCGCCTTTCATGACGCAAGCTGGCAGCCTGCGCTTCCCGCTGTCGTGCAACATCTCGGGCCTGGGCCGCCGTGAAGTGGATGGCACCTTCACCGGCATCGCCCCGGCTTTGTACGCCCCGGGTGAAGTGTTTGACTCGGCCACCAGTGGCTACGGCAACATCGTGCTGTCGGGTGACACCATCAGCGAACTGGTCGGTCAAGTGCCAGCGGCCAAGTCGGCCAGTTTCGCTGTGACCCGCCTGGAATTCAACTCCACCAACACCGCGCCTGCGCAAATCGACATGGCCGCCTCCAGCCCCATCGTCGGTGCAGACATCCCCCTGGTGGCCGGCCAACGTGCGGCATCGCGCATCCCCGCTTCGGGCTTCCTGACCATCGGCAAGTGGAAGGCCTTGACCACGGGCACCGACACGGCCATGTACGTGGGCCGCACCAACGCCACCGTGGACCTGAAGAACGCCTCGGGTCAAGTCATCGACACCCGCGCGGTGGCTTGTGACGAACCCACCCCCCGCACCACCTTGGTCTCGGTCACGATCGGTGGCAAGGCCGTCGTGCCGGCCACGGTCAGCGGCGTGTTGCCCAGCAGTGGCTCGCCCGCCGGCGGCAAAACGGTCTACATCACGGGCAGCAATTTCACCAGCGCCCGCAATGTGTACTTCGGCAGTCTGCCCGCCACCAGCTTCAGCGTGGTGAGCAGCACGCTGATTTCAGCCGTGACACCCGCGTCGCCGACCGGCGTGGTCGATGTCAAGGTGCAAGGTGTGGGTGGTTCGTCCACGACCAAGGCCTACACCTTCAAGTGAGCTGAGCTCAAACCGGCAGGAAACCTTCCACCGACAGGTAGCGCTCGCCCGTGTCGTAGCAGAAGCCCAGCACCTTGGCGCCGGCAGGCAACTCGGGCAGCTTTTGCGCGATGGCCGCCAAGGTGGCACCTGACGAGATGCCGACCAGGAGCCCTTCTTCGCGTGCGGCGCGGCGGCCCATCTCGCGGGCCGCCTCGGCCTCGACCTGGATCACGCCGTCCAGCACGCTGGTGTCGAGGTTGGCTGGGATGAAGCCCGCGCCAATGCCCTGGATGGGGTGCGGCGCGGGGCTGCCACCCGAGATGACCGGCGAGGCCGTGGGCTCCACCGCGTAGACCTTGAGTTGTGGCCAGGCTTTCTTGAGCACGCGGGCGCAGCCGGTCAAATGGCCGCCCGTGCCCACGCCGGTGATCAGCGCATCCAGGCCATCAGGAAAGTCGGCCAGGATCTCCTGGGCCGTGGTGCGCACATGCGCCTCGATGTTGGCGGGGTTCTCGAACTGTTGGGGGATCCATGCGCCTTCGATGCCCGCCGCCAACTCTTGCGCACGGGCGATGGCGCCCTTCATGCCCTTCTCGCGCGGCGTCAGATCAAAGGTGGCGCCATAGGCCGACATCAAACGACGGCGCTCGATCGACATGCTGTCGGGCATGACCAGGACCAGCTTGTAGCCTTTGACGGCGGCCACCATGGCCAGGCCGATGCCCGTGTTGCCCGAAGTGGGCTCGATGATGGTGCCGCCGGGCTTGAGTGCCCCCGAGCGTTCGGCGTCTTCCACCATGGACAGTGCGATGCGGTCCTTGATGGAGCCCCCAGGATTGCTGCGCTCGGATTTGATCCAGACTTCATGCCCCGGGCCGAACAAACGCTGGGCGCGGATGTGAGGGGTATTTCCGATCGTGTCGAGAATGGTGGCGGCTTTCATGCGAGTCTCCAGGACAATGGTCAAGACAAGGTAACAAGGATGATGATGTTCGTCTGGCGAATGGTATTTCGAATCTTGCTGGCTGGTGTGGCCGGCTGGCTGCTGGCCACACCTTGCCAGGCCGCTGAATTTCTGCCGGTCGACCAGGCATTCACTCTGCAGGCCAGCACCACGCCCAAGGGCCAGGTGCAGGTCGAGTTCAGCCTGGCGCCCAAGACGTATCTGTACCGTGATCGCTTCCGCATCGAATCCAGAACGCCCTCGGTCACGCTCACGCCGATCAACTTGCCACCCGGCCAGCGCAAGTTCGACGAGACCTTTGGCAAAGAGGTGGAGGTGTACCACGGCCTGGTGGCCCTGCAGTTTGGCGTGGTGCCCACCACGCCCGCCGGCACCTCGGTCTCGGTGGATGTGGGCTACCAAGGCTGCGCCGATGCCGGCCTGTGCTACCCACCGCAAACCAGGCACTTCAAGTTGACCGTGGGCCAGGCTGGCCAGGTCACGGCCATTGACAACGCCGATGGCAGCGCGTCCAAGCCCCGTAACAACAGCACGCCCGTCACGTCGGTGAACGGCGGCAGTCGCATCGAAACTGCCTTGGCCTCCGGCAACCTGCCCACCATCGTTGGCGTGTTCCTGGTGGCCGGCCTGCTCTTGTCTTTCACGCCCTGCGTGTTGCCCATGATGCCGATCCTGTCGGCGGTGATCATTGGCCAGGGCAAGGTCGGGCGCTTGCGCGGCTTCATCCTGGCACTGAGCTATTCGCAAGGCATGGCGCTGGTCTACACGCTGCTGGGCGTGGCCGCCGGCTTGCTGGGCGAAGGCCTGGCCGCCTCGCTGCAGAACCCTTGGGTGCTGGGCAGCTTCAGCGCGCTGATGGTGCTGCTGTCCTTGTCGATGTTCGGTGTCTATGAACTGCAAATGCCCGGCTTCATCCAAAGCCACCTCAGCAAGACTTCGGGCAAGCTGCAGGGGGGCAGCTTGTTGGGCGTGTTCCTCATGGGCGTGGTCTCGGCCCTGATCGTGGGGCCCTGCGTGAGCGCCCCTTTGGCCGGCGCATTGGTGTACCTGAGCCAGACCAAAGACGTGGTGCTGGGCGGCCTGGCCTTGTACGCGCTGGCCTGCGGCATGAGCCTGCCGCTGCTGTTGCTGGGCCTGTCGGCAGGCAGCCTGCTACCACGCGCGGGCCGCTGGATGGAATCGGTCCGGACCTTGTTTGGCGTGATGCTGCTGGGCGTGGCGTGGTGGCTGGTCTACCCGGTGCTGCCACCCCTGGCCGCCACCTTGTCGCTCGGCGCTTTGCTGGCCCTGGCAGCGGCCTTCACCGGGGGCTTCGACACCCTGACCACGCACGTCAGCCTGAAGCACCGCTCTGCGCTGGCCTTGGGCCTGGTGCTGGCCTTGTTGTCGGCGGTGCAGATCATAGGCGGGCTGGCGGGCGCGCAAAGTCCCTGGGATCCACTGCGTCCCTTCGTGGCCCGGGCTGGCGTCGCCCAGGCGGGTGAAGCAGCCACCCAGGCCTTGCCATTCAAGCCCGTGTCCAGCGTGCAGGAGCTGGACGACGCCGTGGCCGCCGCCGCCCAGGCCGGCCAATCGGTGATGCTGGATTTCTACGCCGACTGGTGCGTGTCGTGCAAGGAGATGGAGCACTTCACCTTCTCGGACGCGCGCGTTCAGGATCGGCTCAAGAACACCGTGCTGCTGCAGGCCGACGTCACCGCGAACAATGCCGACCACAAGGCTTTGCTCAAGCGCTTTGGCCTGTTCGGCCCACCCGGCATTCTGTTCTTCGATGCGCAAGGCCAGCTCCTCAGCCAGGCCCGCGTGATCGGCTTCCAGAACGCCGAGCAGTTCCTCAAGAGCCTGCAAAACGCCGGTCTTTGACATGAACCCCGACGCCCAAAGCCTTTGGCGCGCCCCTGCCTGGATGCTGGCCGTGCTGCTGGCGTGCCTGGGCATGCTGGGCCCCTTCGCGATCGACACCTACCTGCCTGCTTTTGCGGGCATCGCCACCTCGCTGGACGCCACGCCGCTGCAGATCCAGCAAACGCTGTCGGCCTACCTGTTCTCGTTCGCGTTGATGAGCCTGTTCCATGGCGCGCTCTCCGACAGCTTCGGGCGCCGCCCCGTGGTGCTGGCGGGCGTGGCGATGTTCACCGTGGCCTCGGCCGGCTGTGCGCTGTCCAGCACCATCGGGCAACTCATTTTCTTTCGCGCGCTGCAGGGCCTGTCGACGGGTGCCGGCATCGTGGTGTCGCGCGCGGTGATCCGCGACATGTACCCGCCCGACCAGGCGCAACGTGTGATGGCTCAGGTCACCTTGTTCTTTGGCGCGGCACCGGCAATCGCGCCCATCGTGGGTGGCCTGCTGTTCACCCACGCGGGCTGGCACGCGGTGTTCTGGTTCCTGACCGGTGTGGGCGTGTTGCTGTGGCTGGCCAACTGGTGGCTGCTGCCCGAAACCCTGCACACCTCGCAGCGCCAGCCCTTCGCCGTCAAGGGCCTGATGCAAGGCTACCTGGAGCTGGGCCTGAACCCGCGCTTCCTGCTGCTGGCCCTGGCCAGCGGCGTGCCCTTCAACGGCATGTTTTTGTACGTGCTGTCGGCCCCCGCCTTCCTGGGCGATTTGCTGCACCTGCAGCCCACGCAGTTCTTCTGGTTCTTCCTGTGCACCATCGGCGGCATCATGGGCGGCGCCTGGACCAGCGGCCGCCTGGCAGGCCGCATCGACCGCGCACGGCAGATCAAGTTGGGCTTCACCGTGATGCTGGTGGTGTCGGTGCTCAACCTGGTCGCCAACCTGCTGTTCCCGGCCCACGTGTCCTGGGCGCTGATCCCCATCAGCCTGTACGCTTTTGGCTGGGCCATGATGACCCCGGTGGTCACTTTGATGGTGCTCGATTTGTTCCCGCACCGGCGCGGCATGGCCGCATCGCTGCAGGCTTTCGTGAGCGCGGCGGCCAATGGCGTGGTGGCCGGCGTCATCTCGCCACTGGTCATGCACAGCACGCAGTACCTGGCCGCGGCCTCGCTGGCGCTGATGTCGGTGGGATTGTTGGCGTGGGCCTGGTTACAGAGGCGATAATGCGCGGGTGAAGTCGGCCAGACCGCCGCTGGTGCAATCATCGAAAGGTGGCACTGGAGGAAGGTCCGGACTGCACAGGGCAGCGTAGGAGGTAACACCTCTCCACCGCGAGGTGAGGATCAGAGCAACAGAGACGAGTCGGTGTTTTCTTCGGAAGGCACCGGGTGAAACGGGCAATCTCTACGCGCAGCAACACCAAATAGGCACACGTTGACCTGGCCCGGGGAGTGTGCGGGTAGGTGGCACCGAGCCGTTCTGGCGACAGGCGGCCCAGAGGAATGGCGGTCACGGTCTGGTATCGCAAGGTGGCAGGCTGCACAGAATCCGGCCTATCGGCTGACTTCACACTTTTTTCGTTTTTTCGCGCCTTGAAAGCGGCGCGAAGCTCAAGTTGGAGGGCCTGGCGGTCGAAATGCTTCCTGAAATCTCAGGAAAACCGCCATGTCGCCCACGCCCTCCCATTCCGCCTCGCGCCTTTTGATCCTCATCACCGCCGGATTCGGCCTGGCGCTGGGAGCCCAAGCTGCCAGCCATGACGACGAACACGCCAGCGGTGCCCATGGCGCTGCCTCGTCGCAAGAGGAGCCCAAGGTCATCGCCAAGGATTCGCTCAAGCAGAAGATGGCGGCGGGCAAGGCGGCAGCCAAAGCCGAGAAATCGGACCCGAAGGCCGAGCCCACCTCGGTCTCCATGGCGGAACTGCGCGATCTGATCGACCAGAAGATTGCCGAGGTGCGTGCCAAGCAGGCCGCGGCCCCTGCCGTCAAGGTCGTCAACAAGTCACCCAAACCCCGTGCGGTGGCCATGAGTGGCCAAGTCAAACAGTCCATGGCCGCCTATGGCGCCGCCGCCGTGCCAGGCCTGCCCGCGGGCCACGACCTGCACTGGGAATACACCGGCACTGCTGGCCCGCAAAGCTGGGGTCAGCTCAAGCCCGAGTTCAAAACCTGCAGCAGCGGCACGCGCCAAAGTCCCATCGACATCCGCGACGGCATCAAGGTGCAACTGGAGCCTATCCAGTTCGACTACCGCCCCACCCCCTTCCGCGTGATCGACAACGGCCACACGGTGCAGGTGAACCTGGACCCGGGCAACAACATCACCGTGTCAGGGCGCCGGTATGAGCTGGTGCAGTTCCACTTTCACCGCCCCAGCGAAGAACGCATCAATGGCCGCCAGTACGACATGGTGGCGCACCTGGTGCACAAAGACGCGCAAGGCCGACTGGCCGTGGTGGCCGTGCTGCTGGACCAGGGCAAGGAGCACCCGATGGTGCAACTGGTGTGGAACAGCCTGCCACTGGAAAAGGAGATCGAACAGGCCTCGCCCGTGATGCTGGACATGAACCTGATGCTGCCCGAGCAACGCCAGTACTACACCTACATGGGATCGCTGACCACGCCCCCGTGCACGGAAGGCGTGCTGTGGCTGGTGCTCAAGCAGCCGGCCACCTTGTCGCCTTACCAGTTGTCGGTATTCAGCCGCCTTTATGCCAACAACGCCAGGCCGGTTCAGTCGGCCTCGGGTCGCATGATCAAAGAAGGTCAGTAAACCCGACCGCCCTTGAGTTGCGCGTGGGTGCGGCGGGTCAGGCCTGTGGCGCGCGCCATCGCGGCCATCGAATGCCCGGCGTGCGCGTGGCAAATGGCCAGGCCCAGGGCATCGGCCGCGTCCTTGTTGGGCTCTGACGGCAACTGCAGCAAGCGCATCACCATGTGCTGAACCTGCTCCTTGCGCGCATGGCCGTGGCCCACCACGGCCTTTTTCATTTGCAGCGCCGTGTACTCGGAGACGGCCATCTCGCCCCCGCTGACCAAGGCGGCCAGGGCGGCACCGCGGGCCTGCCCCAGCAGCAAAGTGGACTGCGGGTTGACGTTGACGAACACGATTTCGACCGAGGACTGCTGCGGCTCATAGCGCGCCATGACCTCGCGCACACCATCAAAGATCAGCTTCAGGCGGCCGGGCAAATCGCCCAGCGCAGCCTCCTTGGTGCGGATCGTGCCACTGGCCACATACGACAGCCGAGGCCCATCGACATCGATCACGCCAAAGCCGGTCGTCTGCAAGCCAGGGTCGATGCCCAGAATTCTCATGGATGATTTTCCAAACTAGGGATAGTGCATTCGACGCCGCGCAACCATCATTCTGATGGCATTCGCGAACCACGGTGTTCAACACCGATTTTGACAGCGGTCTGGCCGCGCCCTTGTCGCCCGGCACCGCCACGCTGCCAATGCCTTGCCTTCGCAGATCCAAAGCCATGTGCCGCCTGCCAATGGCTTGAGCGGCGAGACCAAAGCCTGCCAAATGTGCACATTTGAAGCAAACCCCCATGAATTGGGACTAGGCCAGGCCAGCGATCCTCGTTAGGATCATCGCTGGCCTGGAGCTTCGCACCCCACCGTGCGATCAATGCAATACCAGCGCCACATCTGGAAGGTGTTTCGCGAAGTATGTGCGGCATTGCTGGGATTTTGAGAAGCCACGGCCAAGTCGCGCGCGCCCCGCTGGAGGACATGATCCGCCGCCTGCACCACCGCGGGCCCGACGGCCAGGGCTTCCACACCGATGGCCCCCTGGGCCTGGCCCATGCTCGCTTGAGCATCATCGACCTGGCGGGTGGCGACCAACCCATCCACAACGAAGACCGCAGCGTGTGGGTCGTCTTCAACGGCGAAATCTTCAACCACATCGAACTGCGCCAGACCCTGGAGCAGGCCGGGCACCGCTTCTACACGCTCTCCGACACGGAAGTCATCGTGCACCTGTACGAGCAGCACGGCGATCGCTTTGTCGATCACCTGAACGGCCAGTTCGCCATCGCCCTGTGGGATGCCCGACAGCAGCGCCTGATCCTGGCCCGAGACCGCACCGGCATCCGCCCCCTGTTCTACCACTGGTCAAGCCAGCGGCTGGCCTTTGCCTCCGAGGTCAAAGCGCTGATGGCGCTGCCCGACACCCCTCGCCAGTTGAACCTGCCAGCGCTGGGCGAAACCTTCACCTACTGGGCGCCCCTGCCTGGCCACACCGTGTTCGAAGGTATCCAGGCCTTGCCGCCCGGGCATCTGATGGTGATCGACGAACGCGGCCAATCCGGCGCGCGCACCGAGCGCTACTGGGACTGGGCTTTCCCGGCAGTTGGCATGGAAACCCGGCGCAGCGCCGATGACCTGGCCGATGAACTGCGCGAGCTGCTGATCGACGCCGTGCGCCTGCAACTGCGCGCCGATGTGCCTGTGGGCGCCTACCTGAGCGGTGGGCTGGATTCGTCCATCATCACCAGCCTGATCAAGCATTTCACCGACACACCGCTGCGCACCTTCTCGCTGGCGTTTGAAGACGAAGAGTTCGACGAAAGCGCCTATCAGCAAGACATGGCCCGTTACCTGGGCACCGAGCACACCGCCCTGCGCTGCAAACGGTCTGACATCGCCGCCGCGTTTCCACGCGCGGTCTGGCACGCCGAGAGCCCCCTCGTGCGCACCGCGCCGGCGCCCATGATGATGCTGGCCGGCAGCGTGCGTGAGGCCGGCTTCAAGGTGGTGCTGACCGGCGAAGGCGCCGACGAAGTCTTTGGCGGCTACGACCTCTTCAAGGAAGCCAGCGTGCGCCGCTTCATGGCGCGCCAGCCCACCTCCAAAATGCGGCCCGCCCTGATGGAGCGCCTCTACCCCTATCTGCGCCACTCGCCAGCCGCCAACCGCGTGATGGCGCAGCGCTTCTTCAGCGAAGGCTCGGAGCACCTGGGCCAGCCGCACTTCGCCCACGGCCCACGCTGGGCCACCACGCGCCGCATGTGGCAGTTCTTCACGCCCGAAGTCCGGCAAAGCCTGGCGGGCGTGGACCACCTGGCCGCCATCGCCCCGCACTTGCCGCCGGACATCGGCCAGTGGGCCGCACTCAGCCAGGACCAGTACATCGAAGCGCACACCCTGATGTCGGGCTACCTGCTCAGCTCGCAAGGTGACCGGCCCGCCATGGCCCATTCCATCGAAGGGCGCTTCCCTTTCCTGGACCACCGCGTGATCGAGTTCGCCAACCGCTTGCCACCCCGCTACAAGCTGATGGGCCTGACCGAGAAGTACCTGCTCAAGCGGTCCATGACCGGCCTGCTGCCCGAGGGCATCCGCACCCGCACCAAGCAGCCTTACCGCGCGCCCGACAGCGCCAGCTTTTTTGAGGGCGGCCAACCGGTGGACTACGTGGCCGACCTGCTCAGCCCAGCGCGCGTCGCCGATGCCGGTTACTTCGATCCCAAGGCCGTCAGCAAGCTGTTCGAGAAATGCCGTGCAGGCCGGGCCATCGGTTTTGGCGACAACATGGCTTTCGTCGGCATCCTGTCGACCATGCTGCTGCACGAGCAGTTCATCCAAGGCCAAGCATTTCAATGAGCATGCTGCTGCACCACTTTTTTGACCAGACCGCAGCGCGCCTGCCCGACAAAACCGCGCTGGTCTGCGGTGAGCAACGCCACAGCTACGCGCAGTTGCGCGATCAGGTCGAGCAACTGGCCTTGGCCTTGCAACGCCGTGGCATCCAGCGTGGCGACCGCGTGGCGCTGTTCATGGACAACACGGTCGAGATGGTGGTGGGCATCTTCGCGGCCCTGAAGGCGGGCGCGGTGTTCATGCCCATCAACCCCTTGACCAAGCAAGACAAGCTGGCCTACCTGTTGAACGATGCGCGGGCCAGCGCCTTGATCACGCAGACCTCGCTGGCATCCTGCTACCAGGCGGCCCTGGCGCTCAATGAGAGCGTGCACACGGTGCTGGTCATTGGCCCAAGCGAGGCCCTGGATGAACGCACCCGCCCCTTCACTGGCCTGCCTGGTGGTGCCCCGTGGCAAGAGCCTGCACTCATTGACCAGGACCTGGCCAGCATCATCTACACCTCGGGCTCCACCGGCGACCCCAAGGGCGTGATGCTCAGCCACCTCAACATGGTCTCGGCCATGCGCTCGGTCAGCACCTACCTGGGCCTGGTCGAGAACGACATCATCTTGTGCGCCTTGCCCTTGGCCTTTGACTACGGCCTGTACCAGGTGCTGATGGCCTTCGCGGTGGGCGCCACGGTGGTGCTGGAGCGCTCCTTCACCTTCCCCGTCAAGGTGCTTGAAGTGATGGCGCGCGAACGCGTCACCGTCTTCCCCGGCGTGCCCACCATGTTCTCCATGCTGATGGGCCTGAAGACCCTGGCCACGCACGAATTGGCCAGCCTGCGCATGATCACCAACACGGCCGCCGCCCTGCCTGAGGAACGCATCCGCCAGTTGCGCGAGCTGTTCCCGCAAGCCTTGCTGTTCTCGATGTACGGGCTGACCGAGTGCAAGCGCGTCACCTACCTGCCACCGGATCAACTCGACATCCGCCCCACCAGCGTGGGCCGGGGCATGCCCAATGAAGAAGTCTGGCTGGTCGATGAAGATGGCCAGCGTCTGCCCCACGGCAGCGCGGGCGAGCTGGTGATCCGCGGCAGCAACGTCATGCGCGGCTATTGGGAAAAGCCGCTGGAAACCGCCAAGCGCCTCAAGCCCGGCCCGCTGCCGGGCGAAATGGTGCTGTACTCCGGCGACCTGTTCCGCACCGACGCCGAGGGCTACCTCTACTTTGTGTCACGCAAGGACGACATCATCAAGAGCCGCGGCGAGAAGGTCAGCCCACGCGAAGTCGAGAACGCCCTGTACGCGCATGAAGGCGTCTACGAAGCCGCCGTGGTGGGCGTGCCCGACGAGCTGCTGGGCCAGGCCGTCAAGGCCTTCGTGGTGCTGAAAGCCGGCATCACCTTGAGCGAGCGCGACGTGATCAAGCACTGCTTGAGCCGCCTGGAAAGTTTCATGGCACCCAAGCACGTCGAGTTCGTCGAATCA
Source organism: Aquabacterium sp. CECT 9606 (assembly GCF_918741295.1). Lineage (GTDB taxonomy): Bacteria > Pseudomonadota > Gammaproteobacteria > Burkholderiales > Burkholderiaceae_C > Aquabacterium. The sequence continues at coordinate 203,867 of NZ_CAKKNB010000001.1, read as the reverse complement.
CTGCCCACCACCGACACCGGCAAGATCAAGAAGACCGGGCTGAACTGAGCCCACCCACCGACACCATCATTCAAGCGAAGCAACATGTCCAGCATCAAAGACCAGGTCCGCCAGTACATCGTCGACAACTTCATCATGGGGTCCGACGAACAACCTTTCAGCGACGCCGACTCGCTGCTGGAACTGCACATCGTCGACTCCACCGGCTTCCTCGAACTCATCGTCTTCATCGAAGACACCTTCGGCATCCAGGTGGCCGACGAAGACATGGTGCCCGAGAACCTGGACGGCCTGAACGCCATCGAGGCCTACGTCAACCGCAAGAAGGCCGCCTGAGTTCATGAGCACGCCCCCCCTCACCCCCGATGTGCTGGCGCTGGACTGCACGGCCGAGGTCGATCGCATCGGCCGCCACATGGTCGATTCGCTGCGTGGCTTTCACAAACGCGGCGTGGTGCTGGGCCTGTCGGGCGGCGTGGACAGCTCGGTGTGCGCCGCCCTGGCCGTGCGCGCCCTGGGGCCCAAGAAGGTCTTCGGTCTCTTGATGCCCGAGCGCGACTCCAGCGCCGGCAGCGCCGATCAGGGCCAACTGGTGGCCGAGCAGCTGGGCATCACCTACCTGCTTGAGAACATCGGCCCCACGGTCGAGGCCATCGGCTGCTACCGCTGGCGCGATGAGGCCATGCGCGCCGTCTTCCCCGATTACAACGATGCGTGGAAGAGCAAGATCGCCATCGCGGGCGGCGTGGAGGGCCGCATCAACTTCTTCAAACTCATCGTGCAATCGCCTGATGGCCTGCAGCACGAAGCCCGCCTGCCCTTGCGCGAGTACCTGCAGATCGTGGCCGCCACGAACCACAAGCAGCGCATCCGCAAGACCGTGGAGTACTTCCACGCCGACCGTCTGAACTACGCCGTGATCGGCACGCCCAACCGGCTTGAATACGACCAGGGCTTCTTCGTGAAGAACGGCGATGGCGCCGCCGACATCAAGCCCATCGCCCACCTGTACAAGACGCAGGTGTACGCGCTGGCCCGGCACCTGGGCCTGCCCGAGGTGGTGTGCTCAGCCATGCCCACCACCGACACCTACAGCCTGCAACAAGGCCAGGACGAGTTCTACTTCGCCCTGCCCTACCCGCAGATGGACCTGGCCTTGTGGGCCCACAACCACCAGCGCCCTGCCGCCGAACTGGCGCAAGCCTTGAACCTGAGTGAAGCGCAGGCCACCCACCTCTACACCGACATCGAGGCCAAGCGCCGCGCCACGCACTACCTGCACGCTCGCCCCGCCCTGGTCGATCCCATCCCCCAGGTGTCTGACTGAACCCGACATGGACACGAACCATCCCTTGTTCACCGACCGCCTGGCCCGCCTGGACGAGGCCCTGCGCACCCTGCCCGACAAGCCGGAAGAGACCAGCGCCTCGGCCTTGCAAACGCTGTGGCACCTGGCCGCCGGACAAGCTTTGTCCATCGAGGCCGCCACGCGGCAACCCTTGCCCGGATTGACCGCCCCGCAGTTCCTCAAGCTGGACGAGCTGACCGCCCAACGCCTGGGCGGCACGCCCCTGGCACACCTGACCGGACGCCAGCACTTCATGGGCCTGGAACTGCTGGCCGGTCCACAAGCCCTGATCCCCCGCAGCGAGACGGAACTGCTGGCCAACGCCGCGCTGAACAAGCTGCGTCTCCTGGCTGCCGAACGCGGCAACGACCCCGTGATGGTCATCGATGTCTGCACCGGCTCAGGCAACCTGGCACTGGCCTTGGCCCATGGCGTGCCACGTGCGCAAGTCTTCGCGGCCGACCTGTCAGAAGACGCCGTCAGCCTGGCCCAGCGCAACGCCAACCACCTGGACCTGCAAGACCGCGTGCAACTGCGCAGCGGCGATTTGCTGGCCCCTTTTGACGAGCCCAACTTCCATGGGCAGGTGGACCTGCTGGTGTGCAACCCGCCCTACATCTCGTCCGGCAAGCTGGAAACCATGCCCACCGAAATCGTCGGCTTCGAGCCCCGGCTGGCCTTTGACGGCGGCCCCTTCGGCATCCGCATCCTGCAGCGCCTGATGCGCGAAGCACCACGCTTCCTGCGCCCGGGCGGTTGGCTGGCCTTTGAAGTGGGCTTGGGCCAAGGCCCCGCGGTGCTGCAGTGGCTGAACAAAACCGGTCATTACGACACCATCGACAGCGTGCTGGATGCCGAAGGCCAGCCCCGCGCTTTCCTGGCCCGCCACAAGGACACCGCATGAGTTTTTCGCACCTGCATGGCTTCAAGGTGGCTGGGGTCAGCACCTGCGTGCCACCGAACCGCGTCGACAACCTGGAAGCTGGCAAAGACTTTGGCGCGGTTGAAGTGCGCAAGGTGGTCTCCATGGCCGGTGTGCGCCACCGCCACGTCGTGACGCCTGACGTCACCGCCGTCGATCTGTGCACCGACGCCGCACGGCGCCTGCTGAACACATTGGGCTGGGCCCCCGAATCGGTCACCGGCCTGATCATGGTCACCCAATCGCCCGACTACTTCCTGCCCTCGTCCAGTTGCGTGGTCCATGCGCGCCTGGGCCTCGGCGACCAGTGCGCGGCCTTCGACGTGGGGCTGGGCTGCTCGGGCTACCCCTATGGCTTGTACTTGGCGGCCACCATGTTGCGCGGCGGTGGTCACCAGCGCATCCTGGTGCTGCACGGCGAAACGCCCAGCCTATTCATCGACCCGCAAGACCAGGCCACCAGTTTGCTGTTTGGCGATGCCGGCTCGGCCACGGCGTTGGAACACACCGGCGATGCGCAAGACGAAGCCTGGTTCAGCCTGTTCACCGATGGCAGCGGCGCCGACAGCCTGATCATCAAAGGCGGCGCTTTCCGCGACCCACGGCCCGCCGACCCGCGCGATCTGCGCCTGCGCATGGATGGCGCCAGCGTCTTCAACTTCACCATCAAGCGCGTGCCCGCCCTGATCAACGACACCCTGGCCTATGCTGGCCTGCAGGTGGCCGACATCGATTCATACATCTTCCACCAATCCAACCGCTTCATCATGAAGCACCTGATCAAGAAGTGCGAACTGCCTGAAGACCGGGTGCCATTCATCCTGGAGGACATGGGCAATTGCGGCGGCCCCTCGGTGCCTTTGACGCTGACCCGCTCACTGGCCCAGCGCGGCGACCAGCCCATGCGCCTGATGCTGCTGGGCTACGGCGTGGGCCTGTCTTGGGGCGCCACGATCATGACCCTGCACCCTGACACCCCCTTGCTTCACCACACCTACCAGGCGCCAGGCGCGCCCTCCCCAAGGAGTCCCCTTTGAACCCCATCTCCACCACCGAGGCATTGGCCATGTTCTCGGAATGCTTCATGGAGCCCGTTGACAAGCTGAGCCCGGACGTCCTGCGCGAAAGCATCCCCGGTTGGGACTCGATGGGCGCGCTGATGCTGATCGCCGAGATCGATGAGCGTTTTCAGCTGGAGTTGAGCGCTGAAGAATCCCGCGGCATGCAAAGCATTGGCGACGCCCTGGTTTTTCTGAAGCGGCATGGCGCGCTGAGCGACTGAAGTCGTCGTGAGCAACAGCAGTACCCGCCCACGACCCCGCCCCTCACTGGCCCAAACCACCCGCCTGGTGTCGCGGGCCTTGGGCATGAGCGCCGAAGAGTTGACGGCCAGCGTTCGCCACGCGGTCTGGTCAGACCTGCCCGCCATTCTGGCCTTGCGCACCCGCGTGATCGGCACCGACATCGACTGGGATGACCAGGCCTACATGGCCTGGCGCTATCGACTTGGCCGCCCCCAAGCCGGGGGTGGCGAATGCTGGGTGCTGGTGCGCGATGGTGCGTTGCTGGGCATGGTAGGCACGCAAGACCTGGTGCTGCAGTGCGGCGGCCAGTCCTGCCCGGCTCTGTCCCTGATGGACATCCTGATCCAACCCGAGCTGGAAAGCGTGGGCTTGGGCGTCTGGCTCAACCTGTTCATTCAAGCGCAAACCACAGCCACCTTGGCCATCGGCGCGAACGCCAACTCCATCGGCATGGTCAGCCGCCTGTTCGACACCCTGCCCAATCGGCGCAGCTTTGTGCACCCCGTGAAGCTGGGCCACTTTCTGCGCAAGCGGTTGCCGGTGCCAGGCTTGCCGCAACTCATGGCGATGGGCCTGGAAACCATGATGCGGCTGGGCCGCGCGCTGCTGTTGGCGCCCTGGTTGCCATCGTCCATCCAGATCAAGCCATGGGCTCGCCTGGACGATGCTTTGAATGCGCTGAATGCCCAGCTGGAGACCAACGAGGTGGTGCATGCCGAACGCACACCGGCGCAGTTGAACTGGCGCCTGCTCGACAACCCACGTGGCGCATCGCAGGTGTGGGGTGCTTGGTCAAAAGGCCGCTTGGTCGGCTACATGGCCACGCAACTGACGCCACTGGACGACGGGCGCCAGGCACTGACCATCGTGGACCTGGTGGTGCCATTGCCCATCGGCCGGCCCGCCTTGCGAGCTTTGTTGTGGACCGCGCTGGAAGAAGCCTGGCGCCACCAGGTCGAGTACGTGACCATGACCTCGTACCGGCAGGATGTGGAGCGTGAGTTGCGTAGAGCTGGTTTTCGCCAGCAAGCCCACCAGTTCGAGACGCTGGGCTGGACTTGCGGGGATGACGGTTTCAAGGCTTTGGTTGAAGCCCGGGCGGACTGGACATTGAGCGAGGTTCACACTGACCGGGTTTGACGGGTAGCTGGGCGTTGGATGTCCAGCAGTACCAAGGTACCGGCGAACTGTCCATGGATTCAATTGCAGGCTCATTGCCATGAACCATCTATTTGTTCCAATGTTCTCGGGCCTGCGCGCTGGGTTGCTCATAACGACCCGTTGAGATCATTCAGCGCACCAGCCCCAATGACGGCTTCGCAGCGATCTCGGACGGTCAGCGCCGCGCGTCGTGCACTAGGTGACGGGTAACCGTGTCTTTCGAGAAAAGACACATCTTGCTGTCGAACCTTGCCGCCGAGCATCCCGCTGGTGTTTCAATTGCACATCTGTGGATGGAGCCCTTCTGCGCAGCAGCCCATCTGGGGGTTTCTCCAGCCAGGTGACAGACGGCCTGGAAGGCGACCCGGCCGACACGCTGGTAAAGGTCGCGGGATGGCCAGACGATGTGCGCGTGAGACTTCCCGCATGCGGGGCAGGCCTTTATCCTATGGCGCGTCGGACGTCTGGCAGGCTACCGGCTTCTGCGTCGAGCGCCTGCTCGCGCATGTCGGCGCGGTGGCGGACGCCGCGCGTTGAAGCGCCCTGGGGGCAGCGGCCGGCATCATGCCCGGCCGCCGATCCCGCCGTGGGGCCTGCTGTTGCTCAGCAGGTCTGGGTGACGTTCCGGCGCTGCCGGCGGCGGGACATGAGGGCCGTCACGCCCAGGCCCGCCAGGGCCATGCCATAGGCCGAGGGCTCGGGAATGGGCGAGAGCAGGAAGGCGCTGCGCTTGAGGTCGCCGTTGATCGATTGCTCGGCCATGCCGACGATCCAGCCCTGGTCGTTGACGCCAGTGGCAGTGGTCAACACCCAACCCTGGAGCGCCAGTGCAGGATCCAGGTAGGTGTTGAGATCGACGATGTCCGTACCGACCCACAGGGTGGCGTGTTGGCCCCCCGTGCCGGGGTCACGCGAGTTGCCGACGACCAGACCGTGGTTGTTGATGTCCCAGGCGTGGCTGTCGCCGTAGGACAAAGAACTCAGCCGGGTGGCCACAGTGCCGTTCCAGACCGTGGCGAAGTTGGTCCAGTTGCTGTCCGAACTGGTGCCCACCACCAGACCGGATTCGTTGATGCCGCGTGCCAAGCTGCCCTGGCCGGGAATGCCCAGGTCGATGGCCTGCGTGCCCGTCCACACGGTGGCGTGCATGTAACCGCCCACGTTCTGCCAGCCGGCCACCTGCCCGCTGTCGTTGATGGCGTAGGCTTCGCTTTCGATGCCGCTCAGGTCGGTGCGCTGGCCGGTCGAGGCGTCCCACACCGTGGCGATCGGGATGACGGTGTAAAACGCCCAGCCGGCCACCTTGCCGGAGGCATTGATGTCGCGGGCTTCGCTCTTGTAGGCGCCGAAGGTGTGCAGATCCTTGGCGGTGCCGTTGGACCACACCATGGCGTGCGTCTCGTTATAACGCCAATAGGTCAGGCCGACGGACTGCCCTGCGTCATTGACGCCGAGGGCGCGCGAGGCGTTGCCGCCCACGACGTTGAAGGCGCCGCCTTGCCATGCCGTGGCGCGGAAGGCGATGCCCCAGTCCTGGGCCGCCGCGCCGACGATGGCACCGCTGTTGGCAATGGCGTTGGCCTCGCTGAAACGCGCGCCCGCGCTGTCGAGGAGGGTCAGTTGCAGAGCCGGCGTGGGGGCCGCCTGGGTCAGGCCGGCATAGGCCATTGCGGAGACCGCCGCGGCGGCCATGGCCACAGCCCGGATGTATTTCTTGGTCATGTCGATGCGATGGAAATGCTGTTTGAATGAAAAAGGGAGGACGGTCGCCAAGTCCGCAGGGGGACGCGGTGGAGCGTTCATTCGCATTTCCTTTCCCCCTGCCTGTGCTTGGTCTGTTTGTGGGCACAGTCTAACCGCGCAGGCGGGCCGAAGGCGCGTGGGGTGCCTGGCACCCCCTTAGTTGCAGGGATCCGGGCATGACCTTTCGCGGGGGGTGTTCAGATGGTTTTCAAGGACGCGGTCATGCAGACGGTACCTGCTTTGCGACCGCCTCCAGCCTTGACCAGACACCCACGATAGGGCTCTGGCATGCCCCCTGGCCGAGCCCGCTCACGCATCAACGCTGCTGACCAACACATCCACCGGCCACAACACCTGGTGCGAAGCCCGAACCCGAAACCCATCAACGTACCAATGCTCTTCAAGCCATGCTCTAAGCGCTACCCCAACAGCGGCGACCGACCGATCTTCTCGGCCTTTCGCCCCTTGATGGGAAGCGGGTCAGAAAACTTGGCCGCAGCGATGGGCGCGTCCAAGCTGGGCAGACTCCACGTCTTTTGAAGGCGCAGGCTGTTCATCCCGTCGTTCCAGGCATGCAGCATCCGCTTGCCCGTCTCCACGAACGACGGGTGTTGCCGCGTTGCTTCAACAACCTGTGGCGTGACCTGCACGATGGCCTCGCAAATTCGTTCAACGCGCTCAAGCGTCTGAGCTGGCGCCAGGTTGCATCGCGTCTGCAGAAAGCGCTCCAGCGCTTTACCTGGCGTCCAGGTGGCCCGCCCCTCAACGGCCATGCCCGGAGGGTTCTTCGCATAGTCGTCGTAGACCGTGATGGAGACGCCCCGACATGCGGGCCGAGTTGCTACTGAAGGATCGACAGCAGGAAACCTTCGCGCAGGTTCATCCGAAACAAGGGATGGAGTTCTGGGTAGACATAGGACTCCGTGCGCACGGGCATCAGCAGGGAGACAAACTGCTCGGCCGAGACGTCCGGGTGATAGGTCATCACATGCCGAAAGCCATCGATCCGACTCCAAAGTGGCGACGGGCTTGTCGTGAACATAGACGTGCAGCTTCACAGATCTCTGCTCCACTTTGGTTCCTTGCCCACAGCAGCTTCGAGCCGCAGCCGCTCGGCCAAAGCATCGTCAAGGGTGAAGCTGGCGCTCTTGGGTTTGAACGCCAGCTCATGCCCCAGAATCTCGAGAAGGCGAAGCAATTTGCGAGCGCCAAACTCAGCGACGCTGCCGGTCTCAAACCGGGCAATGGTGGACTGAGCCAGGCCACTGAGCTCGCCAAGCTGCTTCTGAGTGAGGCCGCGATCCCGACTCAACTCAGCGACTGCTTGCCCTAACGATTGAAGGCTGTCCCTATGCTGTATTTGTCATTCACATTGAGCATCTCAAAACCACAGCATCATCCAAATCCTCACGTCATCCGCGCAAAGCCCCCGCCATCACCGGCCACAGCACCTGGTGCGAAGTCCGAAACCAATCAATGTGCCCAATGCTCTTCAAGCCATGCTGTGCAGGCTTGATGCTCAGCGCCTGCTTGTGCGCCGCCGGGAAGGTGCGCAGCAAGTCGGCCACGGTGGCGGGTGTGGCGATGTCATCGTCGGCCGCGTGCAGCACCGTCATGGGCGTGCGCACCTGGGCGTGGAAGTCGCGCTCGGGCTGTCGGCGGATGGCGTTGGTGGCATAACCGCCCGCCGCACACCATTGCCCCCATTGGCGGGCAACCCCCGCAGGCAGGTTCTCGCCAAGTCCAAGCACCGATGACACGCCATAGCCCTTGAACAGGATGCTCAAAGGCATGGCCACGCGCAGGCCGAAACGGGCCTTGAGCCGAAAGCCCAGGCGCATGCCGCTGAACCAACCGGTGGAGGCCGACACGCCCACCAGCCGCGCCACCTTGCCGTGGTTGGGCAACAAGCCGATCATCTGGCCGCCCGCGCTGTGGCCCAGCATCAGCACCTGCTCGCAGGCCGTGCGGTGCAGCAGCCAATCGAGCGCGGCCACCTGGTCCAGCTGACCCCAGTCCTGCAGCCTGGCCTTGCTGGCGCGCAAAGGGCCGTGCAAGGACAGGCCAATGCCCCGGTAGTCAAACACCAGCACGTCGTGCCCCTGCTGCGCCAGCCAGGTGGCAAAGCGCAAATAGAAGTGCTGGCGCACGCCGGTGGCCGGACACAAGAGCACCGGCAGGCCCGGCGTGCCACCACTGGCGGGCAGGAAGTGACCCTGCAGGCGCGCGCCATCGGCGCAGGTGATCTGGACGCGCTCCGCAGCGCCCTCCGTCGGGCTGGAAGCGGTGGTCTGTTCAGTCATGGTGGGGTCCCGAGTCAAGGTGCTGCACATGCGTCAACCAGCGCGCCACGGTCTGCAGCTCGGTCTCGGTGAAGCCCTTGGTGAGCCGAGCATTGATGCGGGCCATGGCCTCGCGTAATGGCTGTTGCTGGGCCAGCCCGGCGGGGCGCAGCCACACGCGCTGGGTGCGGCCGTCCTGCGGGCAGGGGTGGCGGGCCACCCAATCCAAAGCTTCCATGCGCTGGATCAGGCCCGAGACGGCCGACGGGGCCAGGTCCAGGGTCTCAGCCAATTGCCCCATGGTGGCGCCGTCTTCACGGGCCAGGCAGAACAGCACGCCACCCTGGGCAGGCGTGGGCGCCGTGATGCCATCACGCGAGGCCTCGGCCTGTTGCAGGCCGATCCACTGTTGCAGGCGGCGCTGCGCACTGTTGAGCAAGAAGACGAGGCGAGGACGTTGAGCCATGATGGGTGCATGCGCATTTATTTCGCATGCGAAGTATATCGCGCACCCCAAAAGAAAAAACCGGCACAAAGGCCGGTTTGCTCATCGCATCGGTCCTCAGACCGATTCCCCCATCACCATCAATGGCGGAAGTGGCGCGTGCCCGTGAACACCATCGCAATGCCACGCTCGTTGGCCGCCGCGATCACTTCGTCATCGCGCATGCTGCCACCAGGGTGGATCACGCAGGTCGCGCCCGCGTCCACCACCACGTCCAGGCCATCTCGGAAGGGGAAGAACGCATCCGAGGCCACGGCAGAGCCTTGCAGGGTCAAGCCAGCGTGACCGGCCTTGATCGAGGCGATGCGGGCCGAGTCCAAACGGCTCATCTGGCCGGCACCCACGCCCATGGTCATGCCATCCTTGCAGAACACGATGGCATTGCTCTTGACGAAGCGGGCCACGGTCCAGGCAAAGCGCATGTCCTTCATCTGCTGCTCGGTGGGCTTGACTTCGCTCACCACCTTGACGTCACCGACCAGGTCGATGTTGTCGGCCGATTGCAGCAGCATGCCGCCGCCCACGCGCTTGAAGTCCAGCGCATTGCTCAGCTTGCTGATGGGCACTTCCAGCAAACGCACGTTCTGCTTGCCGGCATAGGCCGCGCGGGCCGCGGGCGTGATGGCCGGGGCGATGGCCACTTCCACGAACTGCTTGTTGGCGTTGATGGCCTCGACCACGTCGGCGTCGATGGGGCGGTTGAAGGCCATGATGCCGCCGAAGGCGCTGGTGGGGTCGGTCTTCAGGGCCTTTTGGTAAGCCTCCAAAGGCGTGGCGCCCACGGCCACGCCGCAGGGGTTGGCGTGCTTGACGATGACGCAGGCGCATTCTTCAAAGGCCTTCACGCATTCCCAGGCCGCATCGGCATCGGCGATGTTGTTGAAGCTCAGTTCCTTGCCCTGGATCTGCGTCCATTGCGACAGCGTGCCTTCAACCGGCTGGGCTTCGCGGTAGAACGCGGCCGACTGGTGTGGGTTCTCGCCGTAGCGCATGCCCTGCACCTTCTGCAATTGCAGGTTGTAGACGGCAGGGTAAGCCTCGCGCACCGGAACGGCTTCGGTCTTCAACTCGCTGCCGGCTTCCAGGGCGGTCAGGTAGTTGGTGATCATGCCGTCGTAAGCGGCGGTGTGCGCGAACACCTTCTTGGCCAGCATGAACTTGGTGGAACGGGTCAGGCCTTGGCCCTTCAGTTCGGACAGCACTTGCGTGTAGTCGACCGGGTCGATGATCACGGCCACGTCCTGCCAGTTCTTGGCGGCGGCGCGCAGCATGGTGGGGCCGCCAATGTCGATGTTCTCGATGGCGTTTTCCAGCGTGCAATCGGCCTTGGCCGTGGCTTGTGCGAAGGGATACAGGTTGACCACCAGGATGTCGATGGTGTTGATGCCGTGTTCCTTCAACGCCGCCATGTGCTCGGGCAAATCGCGGCGGGCCAGCAGGCCACCGTGCACGCGCGGGTGCAGGGTCTTGACGCGGCCGTCGAGCATCTCGGGGAAGCCGGTCACCTCAGACACCTCCGTCACCGGCAGGCCCTTGTCGGCCAGCAGCTTGGCGGTGCCGCCGGTGGACAACAGCTTGACGCCTTGGGCGTGCAGCGCTTGCGCGAATTCAACAATGCCGGTCTTGTCGGACACGGACAACAGCGCGGTGAGGTTTTGGCTCATGGGGTGGTTCAGGTCAAAAGATCAAAAGGGAAAAATGGGAACGAGTTCACTTGATGAGCTTGTGCTCGATCAACTTGCGGCGCAGGGTGTTGCGGTTGATGCCCAGCCATTCGGCGGCGCGCGACTGGTTGCCCTCGGCGCGTTGCATCACCACTTCGAGCATGGGCCGCTCCACCGCGTTGACGACCATGTCGTACACGGCGAAGGGCTCGGCGCCCCGCAGGTCATGGAAGTAGCCTTCCAGGTTGTCTTTGATGCAGTCTTGGATGTTCTTCTTGCTCATGGTGCTTCAGTTCGCCATGCACAGCGCCGGTTGTTCGGCCGGCAGCGTGGCGTCGTCATCGTCTTCGCCGAGCGCGGTGGCCAAGGTCGGCAAGCGACGGTGGCTCAGGCTCAGCTGGTCAAAAAAATCCGTCACGGCCTGCACTTGGGCCGAACAGACGTCCAGGGTGTTCATGTGGTCGCGGAAGGCCTCGCCACCGGGCAAGGCGCGCACAGCCCAGCCGATGTGCTTGCGCGCGGTGCGCACGCCGATGAATTCGCCATACAGGCCGTAGTGGTCGTCCAGGTGCTCCAGCAGCCATTGTTTGACCTGTTCGGTCAAGGGCTGGGCACGGTGCTCACCGGTGGCCAGAAAGTGTGCAATGTCACCGAAGATCCAGGGGCGGCCTTGCGCGGCGCGGCCCACCATGATGGCGTCGGCGCCGGTGTAGCGCAGCACTTCCAGCGCTTTTTCGGGGCTGGTGATGTCGCCGTTGGCCACCACCGGCACGGCCACCGCAGCCTTGACGGCGGCGATGGTGTCGTACTCGGCCAGGCCTTTGTAGCCTTGCTCGCGGGTGCGGCCGTGCACGGTCAGCATGGCGATGCCCGCGCTTTCGGCGGCACGGGCAATGCGCTCGGCGTTCTTGTTCTGGGCCGACCAGCCGGTGCGCATTTTCAGGGTCACGGGCACGCCATGTGGCGCGCTGGCGGCCACCACGGCTTCCACGATCTGCAACGCCAGGGCTTCGTCCTGCATCAAGGCCGAGCCCGCCCATTTGTTGCACACCTTCTTGGCCGGGCAACCCATGTTGATGTCGATGATCTGGGCGCCACGGTCGATGTTGTAAGCGGCGGCCTCGGCCATCATGCCCGGCTCGGTGCCGGCGATCTGCACGGCGATGGGTGCAGTCTCGCCCTCGTGGTTGGCGCGGCGCGAGGTCTTGAGCGTGTTCCACAATTCCTTGCGGCTGGTCACCATTTCGCTCACGGCGTAACCCGCGCCCAGCCGCTTGCACAGCTGGCGGAACGGCCGGTCCGTGACCCCTGCCATGGGGGCCACGAAGAGGCGATTCGGCAGGGAAATGGGACCAATGTGCATTGAAGTGGCGTGGAACCGCAGGGCCAGACAAGACGACGCAGCCCCGGCGCTTGCGACGTTGCAGTGGCGGCCAGGGCTGCTTAAAAAGGAGGCAGAGTATAGCGTCGGGGTGGCAATTTCAGCAAGCCTTTTGCAGGCGGTTTCACCCCCCTAGATCGGCATGCTGCTCGCTTTGCTGCAAGCGCCACATTTGCGCGTATCGCCCGTTGGCCGCTGATAAATGCGCGTGTGTGCCGCGCTCGATGATGCGCCCGGCTTCCATCACCAGGATCTCGTGGGCATGCACGATGGTGGACAAACGGTGCGCGATGATCAGCACCGTTTTGCCTTGCGCCACGGCCGCGAGTTCGGCCTGGATGGCACGCTCATTGGCCGAATCAAGTGCCGACGTGGCCTCATCGAACACCAGGATGGGCGGATCTTTCAACAGCGTGCGGGCAATGGCCACGCGCTGCTTTTCGCCACCCGATAATTTCAAACCACGTTCCCCCACGATGGTTTCGTAACCCTTGGGCACATTGGCGATGAAGTCGTGGATGCGCGCCGAACGCGCGGCGGCTTCGACCTCTTCGCGCGTGGCTTCGGGCCGGCCATAAGCGATGTTGTAGGCGACCGTGTCGTTGAAGAGCACGGTGTCTTGCGGCACGATGCCGATGCTGCGGCGCAAGCTGTCTTGCGTCAGGCCACGCACATCGTGGCCATTGACCGAGATGCGGCCCTGGCCCGGCTGGATGTCATAGAAGCGGTAGAGCAGACGCGCCAAGGTGGACTTGCCCGAGCCCGAGGGCCCCACCACCGCCACCGTCTGCCCCGCGGGGATCTCGAAGCTCAGGTCGTGCAGGATGGGCCGGTTGGCATCGTAGGCAAAGTTGACGTGGTCGAACCGCACCGAAGGCGGCCCTTTGAGCAGCAGCGGCTTGGCATCGGGCGCATCGGCCACTTCGCGCTCGCGCTCCATCAGGTTGAACATCTTGTCCAGGTCGGTGAGCGATTGCTTGATCTCGCGGTAGATCACACCCAGGAAATTGAGCGGGATGTAGAGCTGGATCATGAAGGCGTTGACCATCACCAGGTCGCCCACCGTCATGCGCCCTGCAACCACCCCTTCGGTGGCGCGCCACAGCATCACGATCAGGCCGGTCGCGATGATGGTTTGCTGTCCCGCATTCAAGAACGACAAGCTGCGCTGCGCCTTCACGGCCACGCTGCGCAAGCGGTCCAGGCTTTCGTCGTAGCGGCGTGTCTCGAACGCCTCGTTGTTGAAGTATTTCACGGTCTCGAAGTTCAGCAGCGAGTCGATGGCGCGCGTGTGCGCTTTCGAGTCCAGCTCGTTCATCTCGCGCCTGAAACGCGTGCGCCAGTGCGTCACCGTCACAGTGAAGGTCACGTAGATCACCAGCGCCACCAAGGTGATCCAGGCAAAGGCCACGTCGAACTTGGTGGCCAGCAAGGTGAGCACCAACACCACCTCGATCAACGTGGGGATGATGCTGTACAACGAGTAGGAGATCAGCGAATGCACGGCGCGGGTGCCGCGCTCGATGTCGCGGGTCATGCCGCCGGTTTGGCGCTCCAGGTGGAAGCGCAAGCTCAAGGCATGCAGGTGCGCGAAGACCTGCAGCGAGATGCGCCGCGCCGCGCCTTCAGTGGCCTTGGCGAACACCAGTTCACGCAACTCGGTGAAGAGTGAGGTGGACAAGCGCAACAAGCCATAAGCCAGCAGCAAGCCCAGCGGCACCACCATCATGGCCTGCGCACTGCCCGCGCTGGGGGCCAGCCGGTCAATCAGGGTTTTGAGCAGCAGCGGCACGCCCACGTTGGCCAGCTTGGCGCCCACCATGAAGCCCAGCGCCAGCACCACGCGGCCCTTGTAAGCCCACAAATAGGGCCACAGGCGCGACAGCGTGGCCCAATCGGAACGCTTGATTTCTGTGCCGGAAGGTGGATTTTCAGGGGCCGTGGCGGTCGGGGTGCGTCGCATTCTGGAACAATGGTTTCTACTTATGTGCTGTGACGTCGATTGTCGACCGGATTCCCCATGACTGCTGCCTCCCCCCGCAATACCCTCCTGACCCCACCCGACCTCTCGCCCGACATGGAACTGGTCATGCGCGTGATGCCCATGCCCCGCGATGCCAACGGCAACGGCGACATCTTTGGCGGTTGGATCATGTCGCAGGTGGACTTGGCGGGTTGCCTGCTGCCGGCGCGCATCGCCAAAGGCCGCATCGCCACGGTGGCGGTGAACGAATTCGTGTTCCGCTCGGCCGTGTCGGTGGGCGACCTGCTGTCCTTCTATGCCCGCGTCGACCGCATTGGCACGACCTCGGTCAGCGTGCACGTCGAGGTCTGGGCCGAGCGCCGGCCATCCGATCCGCACCTGGTCAAGGTGACCGAGGCCAAGGTCACCTACGTGGCCACGGACAGCGAAGGCCGGCCGCGCCCCATCCCCAAGGACTGATGGGTGCCAACCCTGTTCAAGCGCGCTTGGCCAGTGAGGTCTAAACTGCCCTTTCACCTGAGGAGACCAGCATGAACACTGTCCTGAAAACCAAAACCTTGCCCGACCAGCGCCGCGTGGCCCGTACCCTCGGCTGGCTGGTGGGCGCCGCCCTGCTCGTGGGCGGATTGGGCATCGGCCTGCGCGCGCACGCGGCCACCTCCAATGCCGTGCAATGCACGCCCGCCACCTGCGGTGAAGTCACATCGGTCACGGCTCGCCAGGTCAAGGGCGAAGGCTCGGGCGTGGGCGCCGTGGGTGGCGCGGTGCTGGGCGGCCTGGTCGGCAACCAACTGGGCAAAGGCAATGGCAACACCATCTTGACCGTGGGCGGCGCCGTGGCCGGTGGCTTTGCCGGGCACGAGGTCGAGAAGAACGTGAAGAAGCACACCGTCTACGTCACCAAGGTGCGCATGGGCAATGGCACGGTTCATGAATACACCTTGAACACCCAACACGCGGTGGGCGCCAAGGTGTCGGTCGTCAATGGCCGTGTGAGGGCGCGCAACTAACCTTCCTGAAAGCATGCCCCGGTCATGAGCGACCAGAAGATCGACGTCTACCCCTACCCCGCGGGCGGTTGGGGTGCCTTGCGCAGCGTGGCGCACCAACTGAAAGAGCAAGGCATCCCGGCCAAGGGAGCGCGCACCTTGCTGCATGCCAACCAGCCGGATGGTTTCGATTGCCCCGGCTGCGCCTGGCCCGACCGCAACCACGGATCATCGTTCGAGTTCTGCGAGAACGGCGCCAAGGCCGTGGCGGCCGAGGCCACCGCGCGCCGGTGCACACCTGAGAGGCTGGCCCAGTACACCGTGCGCGAACTGGCCGCGCAGTCCGACTATTTCCTGGAAGGCCTGGGCCGGTTGACGCACCCCATGGCCTACGACCCGGCCAGTGACCGCTACCTGCCCATCGAATGGGATGCCGCGTTCGAGCAGATCGCGCGGCATCTGAAGGCCCTGCCCGACCCCAACCAGGCGGTGTTCTACACCTCGGGCCGCACCAGCAACGAGGCCGCGTTCTTGTACCAGTGGTTCGTGCGCGAATACGGCACCAACAACTTCCCGGATTGCTCCAACATGTGCCACGAGCCCAGCGGCGTGGGCTTGAAAGGCAGCATCGGCGTGGGCAAGGGCACGGTCACGCTGGACGACTTCACGCTGGCCGACACCATCCTCATCTTCGGCCAGAACCCGGGCACCAACCACCCACGCATGCTGGCCGAGTTGCGCGCAGCGTCCAAGCGCGGTGCTCGCATCGTCAGCTTCAACCCCTTGCGCGAGCGGGGCCTTGAGCGCTTCGCCGATCCGCAAAGCGCGATCGAGATGACGACCGGCGGCTCCACGCGCATCAGTTCGCAGTACTACCAGCCGCGCATCGGGGGCGACCTGGCCGTGGTCAAGGGCCTGCTCAAGCAGTTGCTGACCTGGGATGACGAAGCGCGCCTGTACGGCACACCGCCGGTGCTGGACCATGCCTTCATCGCCGAGCACACCACCGGCTTTGGCACCTTGGTCACCGACCTGCGGGCCGAGGACTGGGCCTTGATCGAACGCGAATCCGGCTTGAGCCGCGGCCAGCTGCTTGAGGCGGCAAACGTGGTGCGCCGTGCCAAAAGCCTCATCGTGTGTTGGGGCATGGGCATCACCCAGCACCCTCACGCCGTGGGCACCATCCAGATGCTGAGCAACCTCTTGCTGGTGGGCGGGCACATCGGCAAGCCGGGCGCGGGGGCCTGCCCGGTGCGTGGCCACAGCAATGTGCAGGGTGACCGCACCATGGGCATTTATGAAAAACCCAGCGCGGCTTTCCTCGACCGCATGGAGCAGGTGCTGGGCTTCAAGCCACCGCGCGCGCAGGGCTTTGACACGGTCGAAACCATCGCGGCCATGGCCGATGGCCGCGCCAAGGTCTTCTTTGGCATGGGCGGCAACTTCGCGGCCGCCACGCCCGACACGCCGCGCACCTGGGCCGCGCTGCGCCGCTGCGAGCTGACCGTGCAGGTGTCCACCAAACTGAACCGCAGCCACGTGGTGCATGGCCGCGCCGCGCTGATCCTGCCCTGCCTGGGCCGCACCGAGGCCGACGAGCAAACCGGTGGGCCGCAAAGCGTGACGGTGGAAGACTCGATGAGCATGGTTCACCTGTCGCATGGCACCAATGCCCCGGCCAGCGAGCACCTGCTGTCCGAGCCGGCCATCGTGGCCCGCCTGGCCGAGGCCACGTTGGGCAGCCGGCAACGCTGGCAATGGATGGTGGAAGACTACGACCGCATCCGCGAACGCATCGAGGCCACGCTGGATGAGTTTGCGGGCTTCAACCAACGCGTGCGCACACCCGGCGGTTTCCGTTTGCGCAACACCGCCAGTGAACGCGTGTGGGCCACGGCATCGGGCAAGGCCCAGTTCCATGCCCACCCCATTTCACAAGACACCGTGGTGCACCGTTCCCGCCGGCAAAACCCGATGGCCACGGTGTTCACGCTGGCCACCATGCGCTCGCACGACCAGTACAACACCACGCTGTATGGCCTGGACGACCGCTACCGGGGCGTGTGGGGGCAACGCCGCGTGGTCTTCATCCATGCCGATGACCTCCAGGCCCTGGGCTTCAAGGCGGGTGACTGGGTTGATCTGCACACCATCAGCGACGATGGCATTGACCGCAGCGCGCCGCAGTTCAAGCTGGTGGCCTATGACATCCCCCGCGGCTGCCTGGCCGCCTACTACCCCGAGACCAACCCGCTGGTACCACTGCACAGCGTGGCCGAAGGCGCGGGCACGCCCACCTCCAAGTACATCCCGGTGCGGCTCACGGCCAGCCAGGCCCCAGTGGGCGAACCCGCCGACCACTGCGGCCTGCCTGAAAGCCCGGCACAGCCAGGCCCGCGCGCATGAGCTTGAGCAAGTCCGGCTGGTGTGAGCGGCCAGTGCTGCGGTTCGGCCCGGATGCGGCCACCACGGCAGGCGACGAAGCCGTGGCCGTGGAGGCCCCCGTGGCCTTGCTGTTCAATGGTGTGTCGCACGTGGTGATGATGGCCACGCCTTTGAACCTGGCCGAGCTGGGCCTGGGCTTTGCGCTGAGCGAAGGCCTGTTGGACGAGGTGGCTCAGTGCTATGGCATTGACGTGGTGCACACCTCGCTGGGTTGGGAAGTGCGGCTTGAAGTGGCCACGCGCAGTTTTGCAAAGCTTCAAGAGCGCCGCCGCCAGATGTCGGGGCGCACGGGTTGCGGTGTGTGCGGCATGGAGAGCTTGCAGCAATGGGCACAGGCACCCGCCCGGCCGGCCAACTGGTCCGTCCCGGACTGGCTCACGGAGTGGCGCACCAACGATGTCCAAGCCCAGTGTGCCGTGCACGCAGCCTTGCTTGAACTGCCCGGCCGGCAAGTCCTCAACGCCTTGACCGGCGCTCTGCACGCGGCCGCCTGGGTCTCACCACAAGGACAGTTGCGGCAAGTGTTCGAAGACGTCGGCCGGCACAACGCGCTCGACAAACTGCTGGGCCACCTGGCGCGGTCTGGCGCAGCCATCGACGAAGGCTGGGTGCTGATGACCAGCCGCGCGAGCCACGAGTTGGTGCACAAATGCATCCGCGCGGGCGTGCCCTTGCTGGCCACCGTGTCGGCGCCCACCTCGCTGGCCATTGATGCAGCGCAAGCAGGCCAGTTGCGCCTGTGGGCCTGGTGCCGCGACGAGCGCTTCAGCGCCTTTGCCTGAGCTGAGCCCCTCGCAAACATGCGACCATTGGCGCATGAACGCCGTCAAGCCCACCTCTCCTGCGGAACTGCCCGCCCAATTGCAAAGCCAAGGCTGGGCCTTGCTGAGCCCCGCCGACCTGCTGCCCGCCTTGAACGTGAGCGAGCCCGAGCTGGAGCCCTTGCGCGCCACCTGGAACCAGCTGCCTGCCGACACCCACTTGCGCGATGGCGGCCACTACCGCTTTCGCCGCCACAGCTGCTATGTGCTGGACAACATTGACGGCACGCTGACCCAGGCTCCTCACCGCGCCCACTGGCAACCCGTGACCTATAACGCGCTGCACGGCGGCTTTGAACGCTGGTTCGAACCCGTCGACGCCGAGCTCAGCCAACATCCCGCCTGGCGCCATTTGTTGACCTTGCTGGGCCAGCAGTTCAATGCCACCAAGCCGGTCGCCCGGTGGTTCATTGAGGCGCACCAGTTCCGCGTGGACACCGCTGGCGGCATCGGCCGCCCCACCCCTGAGGGCGCCCACCGCGATGGCGTGGATTTCGTGGCGGTCGTGATGGTCGGGCGCCACCAGGTCAAGGGGGGTGAAACACGTGTCTTCGAAGCCGATGGCCCGCACGGCGTGCGTTTCACCTTGAACGAGCCGTGGAGCGTGCTGCTGCTGGACGACGCCCGCGTGATCCACGAATCCACCCCCATCCAGCCCTTGGGCGAACACGGCTGGCGGGACACCCTGGTGCTGACCTACCGCGCCGACGGCTTCCAGGGCCCCAGCACGTACACTTGAGGCCCATGGTCTTCTCACGCCTTCACCGCCGCTGGACTGCCTGGATCGCTCTTTGCGCGATCCTGCTGGGCGCGCTCGCGCCCACGGTGTCCCATGGCGTGCGGGCCTGGTCGCATGCGCCCATCACCTGGGTCGAGGTGTGTTCCAGCACGGGCAACAAGCTGATCGCCATGACCACCTCTGACCGGGCCGATGCCAATGGCAGCCTGCCCAGTGGCGAGCATGCTGGTGAGCACTGCCCTTTCTGCCTGGTGCAGGGGCACGATGCCGCCATGCTGCCAGCACCGCCGCCGGTGATGGCCATGGCCACGCCGCTCACCGACGAGCTGCCCTTCCTTTTCCTGCACGCCCCACGCAGCCTGTTCGCGTGGGCACCACCGCAAGCACGCGCACCGCCCACTTCAGTCTGATCCGCCCCTGAGCACCGCCCGGCTTTGGCTGGGCGACCCGATCCGACCTGGAGTTTCAAACATGTTTCCGTTCCACGTGCGATTGCACGCTTTGGCGCTGGCCTGCGCCGCCACCTGCCTGCCCCTCGCCCACGCCCAAGGCGTGGCCACCGATAACGAACTGGCCCCTGTGGTCGTCACTGGATCGAAAGGCACCGCCCGCAGCGGCCTGCCCGCCGGTTTGCCGGGATCCACCGCCACTAAAACCTTCGATCAACTGCGCGACCAGAATCTGGTCAATCCGGAAGACGCGCTGCAATACCAGCCCAACACCACCGTGCGCAAGCGCTACATCGGCGACCGCAATGCCCTGGTGGCCGGCCGCAGCTTCGGCACCCTGCAGCCTTCGCGCGCGCTGGTCTACCTGGATGGCTACCTGATCTCGAACTTCCTGGGCCGCTTTGACGCGCCGCGCTGGAACATGATCTCGCCCGAAGCGATCGAACGCGTGGACATGCTCTACGGGCCCTATTCGGCATTGCTGCCGGGCAACTCGATGGGCACCACCGTGGCTGTGAGCCAGCGCGCGCCCAAGGGCCTGGAGGTTTCGGGGCGGGTGATCGCGGCCCGCCAAAGCTTTGACCAGTATGGGCACAAGGACCACTACGACGCCCAGCAGATGTCACTGCATTTGGGACAAAGGCTGGACACGGGCCTGTGGTTCAGCGGTGATGTGAACCACCAGGATTCGACCTCGCAGCCGATGCAGTATGGCACTGGGTTGGCCAACGCCAGCGGCGTGTTCGTCCCACCCACCAATCCTTCGCCAACCGCCGTGACCCCCGTGACCGGCGTGGTCTACGACACCGACCCCAAAGGCCTGAAACGCGCCATCTTCGGCGCCAATGCCGGGGCCATCGATCAAACGGTACAAGACACGGTGAACCTGCGGGCGGGCTATCGCTTCACGCCCACGGTGGAAGGCAGCGTGATGGCCTCTTGGTGGGGCAACCAATCAAAGACCCGCAACGTCACGTTTTTGCGCGATGCCAACGGCGACCCCGTCTGGAAGGGCGACGTCAGCCACAACGGCAACATCTTCAGGATCGTCGATTCTTCATTCGCCCCCTCCACCCGTGACGAATCCCACCAGCAACTCGGTGCCACGGTGAAGACGCGCAATGCCAGCGGCTGGAACGGCTCGATGGTGATCTCCGACTACCGCATCCTGAACGATGAAGCGCGCCAGGCCAGCCAGCCAGACCCAGTGGCACTCAGCAGCGGTGGCAGCTCTGGCACCCTGACCCGCCGCGATGGCACCGGCTGGAACACCTTCGAGGTGCAAGGCACCTGGACGCCCAGCGCCGGTGACTGGACCGATGGGCGCCACGCCCTGGCCTTCGGCCTGCACCGCAATGCTTACAAGCTGGACAACACGGTGGCAGACACCACCAACTGGCGACAGGGCGAAGGCACCTTGAGCCAGTACTACCGGGGCAAGACCGAAGTGATCGCCTTGTATGCCCAAGACGCCTGGCGCCTGCAAGACGACCTGAAGCTGACCCTCGGCTGGCGCGAAGAGCAGTTCCGCGCCTTGGATGGCCGCCAGTTCGCCCTCAACCAAGCCGAGGTCTACCCCCGACGCACCTTGCGCGGCCACTCGCCCAAGGCCGCCCTGGCCTGGAGCGTGCGCGACGACCTGATCCTCAAGCTCAGCGCCGGACGCGGCGTGCGCTTCCCCAATGTTGAAGAGCTGTACAACGGCACGGTCACATCCACGGCGCGCACTTTTTCCGACCCCGACCTCCGAGCCGAAACATCGGACGCGGTCGAATTGAGCGCCGAAAAAACCTGGGATGCGCAACGCCTGCGCGTGTCGCTGTTCCACGAGGACGTGAAAGACGCCATCTTGCGGCAGAGCACCACCGACGCCACAGTGTGCAAGACCAACACCGTGGCCTTGAACTACACCTGCGTTCAAAACGTGGACCGCGTCAAGACCTCGGGCATCGAGTTCGCGTGGCAAGCGCAAGACCTGTTCATCCGTGGCCTGTCACTGGACACCACCCTGGCCTTCACCCATGCCAAGGTCGCGGCCAATGCCAAGGACCCGACGTCGGTCGGCAAGTGGTGGTTGCGCGTGCCCAAAGAGCGGGCCACTGTGCAGGCTGGCTACCAGCTCAACGCCGATTGGCGCTTCAGCGCCGGCTACCGCCACGAAGGCCGCGCCTACAACGATGTCTACAACCTCGACATCAACCCCCATGTGTACGGCGGCGTTTCCAGCGTCAACCAGCTGGACCTGCGCGGCAGCCACCAGATGACACGGCAATTGGAGCTGGCCCTGGGCGTGAACAATGCGCTGGATGCCCGAGCCTACCAATCGCACCCCTACCCCGGGCGCACGCTGTTCGCCGAACTTCGCTTCAAGCTTTGAGCACGCATAGACCATGAACCACACACTCCGCCGCCTGTTCTGGCGCATCCACTTCTGGGCCGGCTTGATCAGCGCACCCATCGTCGTCTTTGCCGCGCTGACCGGCCTGCTCTACGCGCTGTCACCTCAGATCGAGGCCCGGCTGTACGCCGACCTGGACCAGGTCACCGTGCCTGCCAATGGGACGGCGCCCAAGCCCCTGGACCAGCAAGTGGCCGCCGCCACGGCCGATCACCCGCACGAGGCCTTGCGTTACGTGGTGCCAGCCCACACCGCCACCGACAGCACACAGGTCTACCTTCAAGCAGCCCATGCCCACCACCAGACCAAAGGTGAGCACGACCACGGCCTGCCCACCGGCAGCATCGTCTACGTCAACCCCTACACCGCACAGGTGCTGGGCCAATTGCCCGAGTTGCAACGCTTCAAGACCTGGTCCAAGAAACTGCATTCCAGCGCGCTGCAAGGCGACGGCTGGCGTTGGCTGATCGAGCTGGGCGCCAGCTGGATGCTGGTGCTGTTCGCCACCGGCCTGGCCTTGTGGTGGCCCAAGCCGCAAGCGCAGGGCGGCCCTGGCTGGCGTGCCTTCTGGCCACGCCGGGGCGTGTCCAAGCGCCTCACCTGGCGTGACCTGCATGCCAGCATCGCCATCGCCTTGGGGCTGGTGACTTTCACCGTGCTGGTCACCGGCCTGACCTGGGCACAGCACAGCGGCGACAACTTCCGCGCCGCCCAACAGGCGCTGGGCCAAGGCACGCCCAAGGCACCCCAGGGCCTTCGATCGCAGCCTTTGGCCGGCAGCTCGCCCTTGAGCTGGCAAGAAATTCACGACAGGGTGCGCGCCCAGTCGCCCGACATCGCCCTTCAGTTGACCCCGCCCAACGGCGTCGACGGCCTGTGGCGCGCGGAGAACTTCGACCGATCGCAGCCCGGCAAAAGGTTCGCGAGTCTGGTGGACGCCTACTCGGGCCAGACCTTGTTCCGCAGTGGCTGGGATCAATTGCCTGCCCTGTCCAAAGCCACTGCCGTGGGCATCCCGTTTCACCGGGGAGAATTCGGCTGGTGGAACCAGGTGCTGCTCATCCTGACCGCGCTGGCCGCCGTGTTCTCGGTGGTGTCGGGCCTGATGATGTGGTGGCACCGTCGCCCGCGTGGTGGCTTGGCCGCACCCCAGGTCAACCGGCAAACCTTGCGCCAATTGCCGCCCCGAACCTGGTGGTGGTTGCTGCCGCTGGCCGGGGCTTTGAGCCTGGCCTTGCCGGTGTTTGGATGGAGCCTGGCCCTGTTCACGGGAATCGAAGGGCTGCGCCTGTGGCGTGCCTCATGAGCCGCGGCACCTTTGATGCCATCAGGCCGGCACGAGGCGCAGGTGCGTGATCTCGGACGGCGCACCAAAACGCTTGGGCGGCCCCCAATAACCGGTGCCCCGGCTGGTGTAGACCCACAACTCCTGCCAGCGGTGCAGGCCGGCGGTGAAGGGCTGCTGCAATGGCACGAACAGGTTCCACGGCCAGAACTGGCCGCCATGGGTGTGCCCGGACAACTGCAGGTCAAAGCCCGCCTTGGCCGCCGCTTCGGCCGAGCGCGGTTGGTGGGCCAGCAGGATCTTGACCACCGCAGATGCAGGCGCCCCCGCCAAGGCGGCGTGCGGATCACTGCGGTGGGTCGGGTCGAAGTGGTGGGCACCATGATCAGCCACGCCAGCCAGCACCAACTCGGCCTGCAGCGCCAAGGGCCCGTGGCGCAAGACCACGTGTTCGTTCATCAACACCGTGATCCCCAGGCGCCGCAACTCCGCCACCCAGGCGTGCGCGCCCGAGTAGTACTCGTGGTTGCCGGTGACAAAGTAGGTGCCGTGCCTGGAAGCCAACTTGGCGAGCGGCGCCACGTGCGGCGCCAGATCACGCACCGAGCCATCGACCAGGTCACCGGTCACCGCCACCAGGTCAGCCTGCAGGCCATTGACCGCGTGAACAATGGCCTGCAGATACGGCCCTTTGATCGTGGGCCCGACGTGGACATCGCTGATCTGCGCGATGGTGAAACCATGCAGTGACACGGGCAAGCCAACGATGGGCACGTCCACCCTCACCACCGCCGCGCGGCGCCGTGCGTTGAACAGACCCCACAGCGTGACAAGGCCAGCCACCACCGGCACCACCACGGCAGACTGGCTTCGCAAAGCCGCCATGCGCACCCCAGCGGGCCACAGCATTTGCACGCCGGCCGCCAACAGCAAGGCCACATCGCGCAACACCGTCAGCACCAGCAGCGACGAAAACAGACCCATGAACAGCAGGCCAGCCCAAGCCAGTGCATCGGACCAGGTCGGGTGCCTGACCCTGCGCGCCATCATCCCCCACGGCAAGACCAGTGCCGAGACCGCCAACACCGCCCCCAACAGGGCCGGTACCCACGCGGGGCCGGGCATGGCAGGCACCAGACGCCAAGCCACGTAGGCGTGAACCAGAAGGGACAGCAAGGACAAGGGCATGGGTGTCAAGTGGGGGCGCTGCCCGGGATTGCAAGCCGGCTGACGTCAGACCGTCGCAGGGGTTGTCACAGGCGCTGGCATTGGCGGCGAGGCCATGGGCAACCTGAGCGTGAAGCGGGAACCTTGTCCGCTTTCGCTGTGCACCTGGATGCTGCCCTCCATGCGCTCGACCAGCTGCTTGACGATGTACAGGCCCAGGCCTGTGCCCTCGATGCTTTCCGCCATTGGTGCCAGGCGCTTGAAAGGCTGGAACAACTGCGCCACGTCTTCGGGTGACATGCCGATGCCATCGTCCGACAACTCCAGCACCACGTTGGATTCCTCGGCCCAGCCCTCGACCACGACGTGACCACCCGGGTGGTTGTATTTGCACGCATTGGTCAGCAAATTGATGAACACCTGCGCCAGGCGCTGAGGATCGGCGCTGGCCCACAGGGCTTGCGCTGGCAGGCGGTCGATGAAGGTCACGCCATGGCGCTCACGCACACCTTCGATCATCGTTGCGGTAGAGCGCCACAGCGGTGCCAGTTCCACCGGCTGCAAGGCGATGGCGATCTCACCCGCCTCAACCTTGGTCAAGTCGAGCACATCCTCGACCATGCCCAGCAATTGCTGGCCCGCCTCCAGCATCATGTTGACGCGCTGGGCCTGCGCCGGGTTCAGGGCATTGGCGCGGTCCAGCAAGAGCAGTTGCGCGAAGCCCAGGATGGCGTTCAAAGGTGTGCGCAGCTCATGGCTCAAGCGCGACAGGAAATCGCGCTGCGACTGGGCCACGTGCTCGGCCGCATCACGCTGCATGGCCCGCTCGGCCCGCATCCGCTCATCGGTGACGTCGCGCATCACGCCCACCAGGCGCCGTTGGCTGCGCGTCTTTCCTTCGATCTGCTGGCCGGTCGACTCAAAGTAGCGCACCACGCCATCGGGCCGGCGAAGCCGGTAGGTGGTCTTGAAAGGCACGCCGGAGCGCGTGGCGGCAGCGATGTCCGCCTGCATGGCAGGCATGTCGTCGGGCAAGACCAGGTCTCGCAGTACCGCGAGCGGCATCGACATCGCAGTCGACCCCACGCCATACAAGGCGGCGGCTTTGGCATCCAGGGTGATCTGGTCCGAATCAACGACCATCTCGAACATGCCCAGTTCGGCCGCGAAGGCCGCCAGCACCCACGGCTCATTGGCCGACACCAAGGCATGCCGGTGCGCAGCCTGGCGCCGCAAGGCGTGCCGCACCAGCAGCAGGCTGCCCAATGCCAGCACCACGGCGGCCGCCAAGGTGCTGCCGATCAAGATTTTCTCGGTCAGGCGCGAGACCTCGGCCAGGCTGGCGCTGAAGCGCTTTTCAGCCTGCAGCAATTCACTGTTGAGCTCGCGCACCTCTTCGAGCGAGGCCAGCACCATCACCCCGTCGGTGGGTGGATGCAGGTGGTGGCGCAGCCGCTGGCCCTCCACCCGCAGTTTGGCCAACAAGGCATCGCCCTGGGTCCAGGCGGCCAGCGCATCCTGCAGGGCAGGCTGATCACCAAAGCGGCGAAACAGCGTGATCATGCCTTCGACGTCGTCCGGGTGGTTGCCGCCCGCGATCAGGCCCTGGCGCACCACGGCCAGATCGGGGTCGTCGCGCAGCATTTCCTCACGCGCCGTCTGGTCGCCCTTGGGCAGCTCCAGCGCCTGCTCGAAAGCCGCGAAATCGGCCGGGTTGCGCTTGACCGCGAAATCACGCAAGTGCTGAACCGCGTCGCTGCGGGCCTTGGACCACAGGCTTTCGCCGCCCACATAGGCGCGCAAGGCGCCCAACACATTGACGCTGGTCACCGCCAGCGTGGCCAACAGGCTGATCACCACCAGTGACAGCGCCACGAACGCGACATAGGGCTGCCAGGACTCGCGCCGATGGGGCGTCAGAAACTGGCGTTGGCGGTTGGCAAGCCCCTCAACATTCGACTCGGAGACCTTCATCTGGTCGGTCCTCATCCGTTCGTTTTTGTGGGGCTATCGTAGGTGACATTGCGCCGGAGAAGCGCGACTTTTTACCGCAGCAAGGTCTCTTCACGCGCCGGGGCCGCAGTCCAGGCAGCGGGCCACCGGGCGAGGCCCCATGCGCAGGTGCCGATTCAGTTCGCGCAAGGCGGTGCGCACGCCTTCCTCGACCACCGGGTGGTAGAACGGGCTGTCCAGCATCTGCTGCACCGTCAACTGGTGCTGTGCAGCCCACGACAGCAGGTGCCCGATGTGCT
The DNA here is from genome assembly GCF_918741295.1 of Aquabacterium sp. CECT 9606. Taxonomy (GTDB): domain Bacteria; phylum Pseudomonadota; class Gammaproteobacteria; order Burkholderiales; family Burkholderiaceae_C; genus Aquabacterium. Next base: position 177,028 of record NZ_CAKKNB010000001.1, on the reverse strand, counting down.
CGGCGGCAGGGCCCATCATCTCGGCGCCCAGGAAGCGGCCCGTGTGCCGCTCGCCATACACCCGCAGCAAGCCCCTGTTTTGTCCCATCACGCGGCTGCGGCCCTGGTCGTCAAAGTTGACGGCGCCCACTTCGAACTCCTGGCCCGAGGCCTTCAAGGCCTTGAAGCTGGCACCCGCGAGCATCATTTGCGGATCGGTGAACACCACCCCGAGGGCGGCGCGGCGCGGGTGCACCCGCACGTCCGGAAATCGCCCGGCGTTGTCACCCGCGATCTTGCCGTCGTCAGCGGCCTCGTGCAGCAAGGGGTGGGCATTGTGGGCGTCACCGGCGATGAACACGTGGCTGTCGCCGATCTGGCCGGTCTCCAAATCAAAGGCCGGCATCCCCCGGTCGTTGACTGCGATGCCCGCCGCGGCCAGGTCCAGGCTGGCCAGGTTGGGCTGCCGGCCCGCCGCCACCAGGACCTGCTCGAACACTTCGGTGTGCTCGGCCCCGTCCACGCGGTAAGTGAGCTGGGCCTGGTCGCCCTGGCGGCTGACGGTGAGCACCTCGGCGGGCGCGACCACGGCCATCTCGGCCGACAGGATGGTGAAGGCCTGGGCGCTGACCTCGGGGTCGGTCAGGGGCCCCAGCTTGGTGCCCTTGCTGAACAGCTTGACGCGCACGCCCAGCCGCGACAGGGCCTGCGCCAATTCCAGGCCGATCACGCCAGCGCCCACCACGGCCAGGGACTGGGGCAAGGTGGTCCACTCGAACACATCATCGTTGGTGACGAGCCTGTCGCCCAGGGCCTCGCGCCAGCCCGGCGGAACCGTCGGCGACGAGCCGGTGGCGATGACCAAGCGCTGCGCGGTGACAAGGGTGTGGTCGTCCACCATCAATTCGTGGGGCGAGGTGAAACGGGCGTGGCCCAGCACACGCTGCTCGGCGGGCCAATCGTTGACGGTGTCCAGCACGAAGCCCACGAAGCGGTCGCGCTCCGAGCGCACCCGCTGCATCACCGCGGCGCCATCCACCTTCACGGGGCCCGAGTGCACGCCGAACAGGGGCGCCTGCGCAATGGCATGGGCGCTGTCCGCCGCCGCGATCAGCAGTTTGCTGGGCATGCAGCCCACGCGCGCGCAGGTGGTGCCAAAGGGGCCGGCCTGGATGACGACGACGCGGTCGGTGTGGTCACGGGCCGCGCGGTACGCCCCCATGCCCGCCGTGCCAAAGCCAATGATCGCGACGTCTGCCTGGAGGTTTTTCATGGTGGAGGGCGCTTGGCCAAAGGTCAGTAGTTGACGCCGTAACGGTAGCCTTTGTATTTCAGCACCGCCGATTTGAGCCTGATCTCTTGCAGCACCAGGTCCGGGGTGAGTTTGTCACCTTCGTGGAAGACCTGGCTGTTGATGATGAGCATGCGGTTGGCCGGGGTCTCCGAGTACATCGCGCCCCCGATCACCAGCTTGGGCAGATCGCGCTGGATGTTGGCGGGCAGCTCGCTGAAGGCGTAGAGGCGGTTGTCGGCCTCGGACGTGGCGGTGGGCGCAGGCACCGGGGCGGCGGTGATGGCACGCGCGGCGGGGACGGGTCGCGGAGGCACGGACAGGATGGGCGCGGCGGCCTGGGTTTGCGCTTGAACCTGGGGTGGTGGCGACACCGGCGCCGTCACCTGCGGCCGGGGTGTCACCGGCACGGGAGATGGCGTGGGCGCGGCCTGCACGGGTGGTGGTTCAGGCTGCGGTGCGGGTTGCGGCCCTGGCTGTGGCTCGGGCGACTGCGCCACCACAGCGGCAGGCTCGCTCACGGCCACCGGGGCCGGCGCTTTGCCACTCATCAGGTGCCAGGCCAGCAGACCCGCCAGGGCCAGCAGCAAGACCACGATGACGGCCACCAGCACCTGCGACTGGCCACCACGCCGTGGCTTGGGATCATCAACCACCGGGGGCACCGGCGGTGAATGGATGCTCGGCACGGTGCCGCGTTCGCGCTCCGAATCGGCACGCCTGAGTGCATCAAGTATGTAAGACATCGCTTATCCCCCCGCCCGCAGGCGTGGCTCATCCACACCCGTGACGCGATTGAGCTGCATGAAAGTGGTGGGCCCCGCCACACCGTCTGGCCTCAAACCCTGGGCCTGCTGGAAAGCGGCCACCTTGGCTTTGAGGGCCGCGTCGTAGGTGCGTTTTTCGGCGGTCACGGGCTCACCTTGCGCAATGGCCAGCCGGGTGGCCAGGCCGTCGACCAGCGGGCCCACATTGCCATCCACGATGGATTGCAGGTAGCCCGGAGGCGCCCGCCAGAAGGTCGCGAAATCACCTCGCCACACCTTCAGCAAAGCACTGACCGGCACGGTCTTGGACACGCCGGCCATGCTCAAGGTCGCGCTGTCGTTGTTCAAGGCGGTCAGCAAGGCATAGGTGGCGCGGCCGCTTTCGTCGTTCAGCGTGAGGATGCCAGGGCGGTCCAGCTGGCGGATCAGCCCCAGGCCGCGGCTGCTGCGAAAGCAATGCACATGGGCTTGCTGGGCCTGGGTGCACGGGTCGCCCTCGGCCAGGGGCAGCTTCCACAATGGCGCCAGCTCCAGCCAGGCTTTGCGCTCGTTGAACTGTTTGGTGCTGAACAGCGAGGCGATCTCCGCGCTGGCCTTCAGCACCGGCGCTGCCACCACGATGGGCGCAGAAGGCGCCGCCGTGGGAGATGCCTGGCTCGCGGTGGCCACCGTGGTGACCGGGCGAGACGCCGCCAAGGGCACCGATGCGGCCTTGGCCACCACCGGTTCGGGGCCGGGATGGGCGCGGTGCTGCCACCAGGCCACGCCGCCCATGCCCGCCAAGCCCAGCACCGTCGTGCTGGCCACCAGGCCCCAGCCCCAGGCCGGCATGCGCCCTGCCGCGGCATGGGCGGGCGCCAGCACCCGGGTGATGTCGAACACTTCGCTGGCGGCCTTGTCCACGATCTCGCGGTCGACGCGGCTTTTGCCTTCGGCATAAGCGCCCAGCAAGGCCCGATCGCACAGCAGGTTGATGCGGCGTGGAATGCCGCGCGACAACTGGTGCACGCGCTCCACGGCCTGGCTGTCGAACAACTTGCCCCGGGCCAGGCCGGCCACCGCCAGGCGGTGCCGGATGTACTGCGCCGTCTCGGCCTCGGACAAGGCATCCAGGTGGAAGCGCGCGATCACGCGCTGCGCCAGTTGCTCCAGCTCGGGCTGGGCCAGCATGGTGCGCAACTCGGGTTGGCCGATCAGGATGATCTGCAGCAGCTTGCGCTCGCTGGTCTCCAGGTTGGTCAGCAGGCGCAATTGCTCCAGCACGTCGGGCGACAGGTTCTGCGCCTCGTCGATGATGAGCACGTTGTTCTGGCCGACCGCGTGGGTCTTGAGCAGGAACTCGTTGAGCGGGTCGAGGTAGTCCTTGACCGTCTCCACCCCCGGGCCCTGGTGCTGGTAGGGGATGCGGAACTCGTCGCACACCGACTTGAGCAGCTCCTGCACCGTCAACTTGGGGTTGAAGATGTAGGCCACGTTGCAGCGCCGAGGGATCTGCTCCAGGAAGCAGCGGCATACCGTGGTCTTGCCGGCGCCGATTTCACCCGTCAGCAGCACGAAACCGCCCCCACCGCCCACGCCATACAGCAGGTGGGCCAGCGCCTCGCGGTGCCGGTCGCTCATGAACAGGTAGCGCGGGTCAGGGGCGATCGAGAAGGGCTCGTGCTTCAGTCCGAAGAATTTGGCGTACATGCCCTAGAGAATACCTGCTGCGCGCAGGCCCCGGCCCGCGCCGGAAACCCGGGCTCACGCGGCGCTGCGCAACAGCCCATCGATGGTGTTGAGCAGCAGGTCTTCCGAGTAGGGTTTGGTCAGGAAGGCATTGACCCCCGCGTCATTGGCCAACTGCCGATGCTTGTCGGTGAAGCGCGAGGTGATCATCACCACCGGGGTGGCCTTGGTGGCACTGCGGTTGCGCAGGGCGTTGGTCAGCTCCAAGCCATTCATGCGGGGCATTTCCAGGTCGACCAGCACGATGTCGGGGGCCCGCAACTGCACGGCGCCCAGGGCATCGACCCCATCGCGCGCGGTGACCACTTCGTAGCCCGAGTCCTGCATCAGTTGCTCCATGGTGCGGCGCACGCTGACCGAATCGTCCACCACCAGGCACAGCGGCAGTTTGTGGCGTGAAGTCACCACCGCGTCGTCCACCCCGGGCATCTGGCCGGCGGTGAAATCTCGCAGCAAATCGGGCAGGTCAATCACCGTGGCCACCGAGCCATCGCCCAGCACCGTGGCGCCGTCGATGCCCAGGGCATGCGGCATCATGGGGTTGAAGGGCTTGACGACCACGGTGCGCGCGTCGCTCAGCTCCGGCACGATGATGGCCAGGCGTTGGCGGAACTCGTCGCGCACGATCATGGCCACTTCCATCACCCCGGCTTGCTTGAGCGCCTCGTGCGGCAGGCCCATCAGTTTTTCAAGGCGGATGGCATTCAGTTGTTCGCCTTGCAGTGCATAGCTCAGGCCGCCTTGCGCATCGATGCCGACTTCTTCGCGGGCAGGCAGGATCTGCTCGACACCGCGCACCGAGATGCCCAACAGGTGGTGTTCAGAGCGGCTGAGCATGACCTGGATGGTGCTCATGCGCACCGGGAAGTGCAGGTCGAAGCGCGAGCCCTGGCCGGATTGCGAATCCATGTCCAGCGTGCCGCGCAGGTCCACCACGGCGCGCTGCACCACGTCCATGCCAATGCCCCGGCCCGACAGCTGCGTGGTCTGCTCGCGGGTCGAGAAGCCGGGCAGCACGATCAGGCGCATCACCTGGGCATCGGACAGCGCGGCGTCTGGCGCGATCAGGCCGCGCGACAAGGCACGGTGGCGAATGGCACCCAGGTCCAGGCCACAGCCGTCGTCCTCGCAACGCACGGCCACATTGTTGCCTTCGGTGCTGAAGCTCAAGGTGATGGTGCCGGTGGCGGGCTTGCCCAGGGTCTCGCGCACGTCGGGCGATTCGATGCCATGGTCCACGGCGTTGCGCAGCAGGTGCATCAGGGGGTCGATGATGCGGTCGAGCAACTGGGTGTCGACCATGGTGGCCTCGCCCTGGATGCGCAGGTCCACCGAGCGGTTGAGCACGCGGGCGGCCTGGCGCACGGTGCGTTGCAGGCGGGGCGAGATTGAAGCCACCTCGACCATGCGGGTGCGCTGGATGCTGCGCTGAATCTCCAGCTGCAGGCGTTCCTTCTCGGCCATCAGGTCACGCATGCTGGCCAGTTCGCGTTCGAACGATCGTGAGAACTCGCGGCTGTCGGCGCCCGACTCCACGATGCGCCGTGACAGCATGTGCAGCTCGTTGTACTGGTCCATCTCCAGCGCGTCCAGCTCGCCGGTGTGGCCGCCCAGCATGGCCAGGCCGCGCACGTCCACCAGTTGTTCCAGCTCGGCCGAGAGCTGGCCAAACTGGCGCGAACCGGTGCGAAGCGCGTTGATGTTGTCGCTCAGGCGCGTGACGCGGTCCTGGATCTGCGAGGTGACGATGCTGTTCTCGCCCGCCAGCTTGAGCAATGAGTCGATGAGGGAGGCGGGCACGCGCAGGTAGGTTTCGGCTTGGGCGTCTTCTTCTGCAGCGGGGGCGTTGCTGGCAAGAGGGATGTCTTCTTGGGCCGGTGTCGGCGTGGTGGGCGCCATGGGGACGCTGGTCACCGGCTCGACGCTGTCGATGAGCTCAGCCTGGTCCGCAGGCAGGCCATCGCGGTCGATGCGGTTCGCCCAGTCCAGCACCTTCTGGTGCACGGCCAGGCTTTCAGGCGGTGTGCCAGCATTGGCCACCAACGCTTCGCTCATGGCCTCCAGGCAGTCGGATGCCTCCAGCAGCATGTCCACCAGTTCACAGGTGGGCAAACGCTCTTCGCGGCCAAAGGCCACCAGGATGTCTTCGAGCGCATGGGTGAGGTTGGCCACGCCCTTGATGCCCACGGTATTGGCCGCACCCTTGAGGGTGTGGGCCACGCGGCGGGCCTGGTCCATGTCATCCAGCGTGCCACCTTGCGACAGGCGTTGCACCAAGGCGGAGAACTCTTGCGCATGCGGTGGCAACTCCACCAGCAGGCTGTCCAATACCTTGCGGTCGATGTCGGCCGGCACGCTCAGGTCCATGTGCTCGGGCAAGGCCTTCACGGGGCGGTCTTGCGAGGGACGCGCGCGCACCACGCTCACCGCGGTCATCGCGCTGATCCACTCGGGCAAGCTGTCGGTGTCGGCCGGGTAAGGCCATTCGGCGCCAGCCACGCACTCGGCCAGGGCTTGCGCGGGCGCGGGCTCGCCGGGGGCTTGCAAATGCGCCATGGCCAGGGTGGGCCAGGCTTGCAAGGCCGTGCAGAGCTGGTCGCTCAGGGCCTCGGGTTCGGCTTGCATGGCCGCGGTGTTGATCAGGATCACTTCCAGCACTTGCTGGAAACCGGCCAAGCCCAGCAGGTTGGCGGCGTTGACCAGGTTGTGCAGTTGCTCGAGGTGGTTCTCGAACAGGCCGTCGCGCTCGGCCGGGGCCAGGCCTGGCGCGACCAGGGTGGCCAGGTCGGCTTGCAGGGCGACCAGGGCATCGCTGAGCATGGCCAGCTCTTCCGCCGTCACGGCCGGGGCGGCTGCGGCTTGTGCTTCACCAATGCCGATGTCGAAGATCGTGTCGGAGTCCATCTCTGGCCCAAACTCATCGCCATCCTCCAGCTCGACTTCGTCGACCATGAGCATGTCGGGATCGGTGTCTTGCGCAGCCTCGGGCTCGGCTTCGGACTGGGGCTCAGGCTCGGCCACCAGTTCCGCCGCGATGTGCACAGGCTCTTCCTCGGCTTGCGCCAGCTTGCCCGCATCCTCGGCCAGGCGCCGCTCAATCAAGGCCACATTGGCCGCCGAGATCGCGGGGAACCAGGGCTGGCTGCGCAAGGCATGCAGCACGGCCCACGGCGCGGCCTCGTCCATCGCCGGGCTCATCAGCTCACCCAGCACCAAGGCCGGCCACGCGGCCAATGCGTCGCACTCTTCGGGCGCCACCAGACGGTCCAAGGTGATCAGCTTGGTCAGGCCGCTTTCCACCAGCATGCCCACATAGCTCAGGCCCAACAACTGGTGCTGCTTGGCCGCCAGCTGCAAGGCCGTCACCCGTTGCAGGTAAGCCCGCAGGCAAGGCACATTGCCTTCGTCCTGCAGTTGGGCCGCCTGATCGAACAGCTCGAACAAGAGCGGCTCCAGGGCTTCACGCAAGTGGGTGGCGGTCATCAAGGGGTGCTCCGGCGAAGGGACTGGGGGCGGCGTGGATCAGGACTGCTCGGCGGCCACCAGGCGGCGCGGCAGCTTGAACACCGCCACCTCGCGCACCAGGGCCTGGGCGTAACCCACCAGCTTGTTGGTCACCTCGTTTTGCTGCGTGAGCTGCTTGGTCGTGTCGCGGCTGGTCTGCTGGATGGTCAGCGCGCGCGCCTGCAGCGTCTGACCAGAGCGTGCCTGCTCGATCGACGCGGCGGCAATGCCGCGCACACTGAAGGCCAGCGCATCGGTGGCCTGCTGCGTGCCCTTCATCTCCGAGCCGGCCTGGTCGGCCAGGCGGGACACGTCCACCACCCGGGTGATGGCGTTGTTCATGGCCAGCACCGTCTCCGACGTTTCCGATTGGATGGACAGCACCAGCGTCGAGATCTCACGCGTAGCTTCACGCGCGTTTTCCGACATGCGCTTCACCTCATCGGCCACGATGGCGAAGCCGCGTCCTGCATCCCCGGCGGCCGTGGCCTGCATGGAGGCGTTCAGCGCCAGGATGCCGGTGCGCTCGGCGATGGAGTTGATCAGGCCCACGACCTGAGTGATCTCTTGCGAGCGCTCACCCAGGCGCTTGATGCGTTTCTCCGTTTCGCGGATCAAATCGCGCGATTCGTTGATGCCCAGCACGGTCTTGTCCACCGTGGCCAGGGCCTGGCGCGTGGTGCGCACGGCGGCTTCGGCCGACTCGTTGGCCTTGGTAGCCATCTGGGCCATGTCGGTCAGCGTCAAGGCGGCTTGCGACAATTCGCGGGCGGCCGATTCGACCTCGCTCTGGCCTTGCGCGGCCGAGGCCATCGCGGTGTCCGTGCTTTGCTTGACGGCCATGGTGGCGCGCGACACGTGGTGCGACACGTCGCTCACGTTGTTCAGCACCTTGGCGGTTTCGCTGGTCAGCATGTTCATGGCATCGCCAATGGCGCCGGTCACGTCCTCGGTCACGGGCACCTGGATCGACAGGTCCTTGGTGGTGGCGACCTGGCCCATGGCCTGCATGATCTCCACCACGGAGTTGCTGATCTGCTCGCTCTCCTTGGCCTGTTGGCTCAGGCCTTCCAGGCGTTCGTCCAGCAAGCGGTCCAGGGCGGAACCCAGTCGGCCCAGTTCGTCCTTGCTCTTCAGATCAGCGCGTGCGGTGTAGTCGCCAGCGGTGAGCTTGGCCAGCGCGCCCAGCAGCTTGTTGATCGGCAGCATCAGCGAGCGCACCACGAAGAAGGCGGCGAACAAGCCCACCAGCGCGGCGGCACCGGCGATGCCCGCCATCCACTGCTTGGCCACGGCGATTTCCTGGAACTGCATCTCGCGCTTGATCGCGTCGTTCTTCACCGTGGTTTCCAACAACTTGCCAAAGGCCTTGATGGTGGCCGCGCCCGTGGGCGTGGTGTATTTCTTGCGCCAGGCGGCGGCTTCTTCAAACTGGTTGTTCACGACCAGCTTGAACCACTCGGTGCGGTGCACCTTGTAGGCGGGGAAACTGCCCACCAGGGCCTTGTGCTGCGCGCGCTCTTCGCCAGACAGGCCCTGGCTTTCGCCATAGCTCTTGAGGTTGTCCTCCACCACCTTCCACAGCCCGGGCTGCTCGTCGATGATCTTCTGGCGCGCGGCCTGGTCTTCCAGAGCCAGGTACTGCGGCAGGCTGTAACGCAAACTCCAAAGCGCCGAATTGGCACGGCCTAACAGCGCTTCCTTGCCCTGCGTCATCCGGATCGTCTGTTCCAGCTGGTTGAGCTGCACGATGGCATAGCCACCCACCGCGAACAGGGCGGACAGCAGCAGCGCAAAGCCGAGCAACAGCTTTTGACGGATGTTGAGTTTCATGAAAGTACCTCTTCTTGGATGGATGCGGGTTGGGCGCCGCGCGCCAGGGATTCAAAAGCGGCCCGGTGGTTGAACTCCCACCAGATCTGGCCGGGCTGGTCGGCTTGCGCCCAGGCCCGAACCAGGTAGGCGCCGAGCTTGCTGGCAGGGCGCTGGAGTTCTTCAGGGGCAGGCACCAGGCTCAGCAGTTCGGGGGCGGCGTCCAGCAACAGGCCCACACGTTGCTCTTCACGGTCGAACACCAGCACGCGGTGTTGAAAGGGCCGGATGTCAGGGCTGCCCCGTCGAACCTCGCGGCGGTCCAGCAAGGGCACGATGGTGCCGCGCAGATTGGTCACGCCCGCCAGCGCCGAGGCCGATTTGGGCACCGGGAAGATCTTCGCTTCGGCGATCATCTCGGTCAGCACGCGCGCGGCCGGCACCAATTGCAAGCCCGCGACCCGAAAGCCGTAACGCAACTCGCCCGCGGCAGGGGCCACACCACGCGCCAGAGCAGCGATGTCCATGGGGCGGTTCCGCTCAGGCCGCGAACTTCAGCGCGTCGACGATCTGGTCGGCGCTGAAGGGTTTGCCAATCAACATCTTGCCGCCCTGGGCCTTGGCCCACACCTGGTCGGCGCGCGTGTTCTTGGTCGACACGAAGACCACCGGGATGCCTTTGGTGGCGGGGTCGTCGGCCAGCGCGCGGCTGGTGCCGTAGCCGTCCAGCTGCGGCATCACGATGTCCAGGAAGATGATGCTCGGGCGGTCGTTCTTGGCGCGCTCCAGGGCCTGCATGCCATTGCTGGCGGTGTTCACCAACCAGCCCGCGTCCTGCAGGATGGTTTTCAAATTCGACAGGTCGGTGGACGAGTCATCAACGACAAGGGCTTTGTTGGCGGTCATGCCAGATCTCCGGATTGAATGATGGGATGGCTCAGGCGTGTGCCCGGGCCTTGGCCTGCGTCGGATCGGTGATCCAGCCGCTCAGGTCGTCCACGGCCATGGACTTGCGCAGGGCCTTGGTGGTGGCGGCATAAAACTGCTTGAGGCCCACCGGCTTGGTGAGGAAGATGTCGCAACCGGCCAGCGCGCCACGTGCCCGGTCGAAGGGCGAGGACTGGCTGGTCAGGATGATCACGGGCGCCTTGTTGCTGCGGTCGCGCTTGATCTCGCGGGTCAGCGTGTAGCCATCCATGTCGGGCATCATCACGTCGACGTAGATCAGGTCGTATTGCCGGTTGGCCAGTTGGGCCAGCGCGGCCTTGGCGCCATCGGCGATGTCACAGGCCATGCCGATGTTGGACATGACGTTGGCCAGCTGCGTGCGAACCGTCTGGCTGTCGTCCACCACCAGGGCCCGCAGGCGGTTGCGCGTGGGGGGCAGCGTCGTCACCGTGCTGGTGGACGAAGCGGCTGGCGCGGCAGGCGGCTGGTTGGCCAGGCTGAGCAGCAAACGCTCCAGGGTAGGCAGCAGCTGCATCATCAATTGGCTGGACAAGAGTTCGCACTGGGCACCGGCCTGGCCCACCTCGGCCACCAGGTGCACCACCGGCAGCCCCGGTTTGCTCGCCAGCACCATTGCCAGGCGCTTGCGCATCTCGGGGTCGCTGTCATCCACCAGGGCCACATCCACCACGGCCGAGGGCGTGCGGTCGGCCACGCTGAAGGTGTATTTGGCGCTTTTGAGGTGGGTGAGCACGATGCCGATCACCCGCATGTCTCGCTGCTGTGAGGTGAACACCGCCACTTTCAGTTCCTGCTTTTTCATAATCCCCTTCGGCGACGGTAACTGGCACAAATGGCCCTGCATCCGAGTTTGCGCTATTCAAATCAGGCGTGGTCAAGCGCCGGTGGCATGAAATCACGCAGCTCACCGGTGTTGCACAAACCAACATTCAGTTACATGAGTAATAAACTCGCGCACCTTTTTGGACGTGGCTAGACTGTTTTCAACCAAGGAGTTGTTGTGAAAGCAGTATTGAATCATCTGTGCAAAATCACCGCTTTGACGGTGGTATTCGCGAGTTACGGCCAAATCGCCAAGGCGGCCGACATACCCACACCATTGCACATTGAAAAAACCGTTGAAAAACTCACGAATCAGCTGAAACAACTTTGCCCTTTGGCGGATCCCTCCAGCCAAAGTGCGTTTGACCAGTGCCGCCAAGCCCTGTTCACCGACTCGTTGCTCAAGCAAGCCATGGTCAAACCAGTGGTTTTGTGGGGGCGCCAGAAAGACGCCGAGTTACCCCTGAAAGAAACCCACCTGACCGAATTTGACCCGAGCATATTGACCGGCCTTTATATACCGTTGTTCATGTTCGACGGCAAATACAAGATCACTTATGTAGAACGCGAGAAATTGTTTCTGGCCACCTTGGGGGTGGGTTTCAGAAACCGTTTGCAACCCGGGCAATTTCCTTATCCATTCTGGCACGATGCCAATAAGTGGGATATGTATGAAAACGCCCGCTCTTTGTATTTATGGATGGACCCTCGAACCGGTTTTATTCGTTTCGCCCAGTTTTCAAACCGGGGTAACCCGGCCGAAGGCCACGTGGTGGACAAAGCCACCCTGCCGGCTTTCGATGGGAAATGGCTGTGGACCGATGCCCAGGGTAAAACGCAGCCCGCCGTCACCTTGTTCGATGGCCTGTACCGCGAAGACAACCCCTACAAGGCGCAACTGGACAAGTCCTACCGCGAGTTCGCGACCTCGCTGCGCGATTCGCAATGCCTGAACTGCCACGTGCCCAACAACCCGGAGAAGATGAAGCGCCTGGTGCTGCTGCAATCTCCGGCCCACGCCTCGGGCGAAATCCACCGCGTTTTGAAATCAGTGCGCGAACGCAAGATGCCGCTGGACGAGCAAGGCATCGAAAAAACGCTCGACCCGGCCATGGAAAAAACCTTGCTGGAGAAAGGCGGGGCCTTTGAAAAATTCGTCGATGCCGCTGTCGAATGGGAGCGCACGCAAGCGCCCCGCACCCTCAAGTAAGCGAGGACTTTGAACATGCGCTGCGCCTCTTTGCTGATGACCGTGCTGCTGGCCCTGCCTTTGTCCGCCCAAGCCCAGTTCGCGCGCCTGAACGACGCGGTGAAGTACCGCCAGGCCGGCTTCCATGTGCTGAGCACGCATGTGCAGCGCGCGGGTGCCATGGCCAAGGGCGAAGTGGCTTTCGACAGGGCCGCCGCCGAGGCCAATGCCGTCCTCATCGAGCTGCTGTCCCGGCAACTGGCTGGCGCTTTCCCGCCGGGGTCGGACATGGCCCCCTCCAAGGCCAAGCCCGAGGTCTGGCAGGACGCCGCCCAGTTCAAGACCCACAGCGACCAGTGGCAAGGCACGGCGGCCAAGCTGTCGGGCGCCGCGCGCTCTGGCGATGCCAACGCGTTCAAGACCGCCTTCAACGCCCTGGCGCAAACCTGCAAGGCCTGCCACGACGGCTACCGCAACCGCTGAGGAAACCGCCATGAAAACGATCAGGGTGTGGGACCTGCCCACGCGAGTCTTCCACTGGGCCTTGGTGGTGATCATCGCAGGCGCCTTCATCACCCAGTACCTGGGCGGCTCGGCCATGGACTGGCACTTCCGCTTCGGCTACGCGGCCCTGGCGCTGGTGCTGTTCCGGGTGCTGTGGGGCCTGATCGGGCCGCGGTATGCACGCTTTGCCAGCTTCCTGCGCTCGCCCGCCACCATCGTGGCCTACCTGCGTGGTCGCGCGGGTTCGCACCACAGTTCAGGCCACAACCCCTTGGGGGGCCTGTCGGTGCTGGCCATGCTGGCGGTGATCCTGCTGCAGGCCGGCTCGGGCCTCTTCACCAACGACGACATCGCCAGCGAAGGCCCGCTCGCTCATTTCATCGACAAGGACCTGTCAGACCAGATCAGCTGGCTGCACGCCCAGGTCACCAGCAAGCTCATCTATGGCCTGGTCGGACTGCATCTGGTGGCCATCGCCCTCCACCGCGTGCTCAAGAAGCGCGACCTGGTCACACCCATGATCACGGGCGACCAGGCTGTGGAGGGCGACGCCCTGCCCGCCAATGATAGCGCGCCGGTGCGCACCGCCGCCCTGGTGTTGATGAGCGTGTGTGCCATGGGCGTCTACGGCGTGGTTCACTGGTGAGTGAGCGGACGGGCATGAGCCCATGAGCCCTGCAAATTAGGGATGGCAGCCCCCATCCAGACTCCTATGCTGAAGCCGATCGTTTTGCCCCCTTTCGTCTTCAGCTCAGGAGTCCATCATGCCCGCACCCAAATGCTGCTTTGACCACATCCTTCCCCGTGACCTGCTGCGCCCCCGCCTGATGATGGCCGGCGCTGGCGGGCGCATGCGTGCCATCAACCCCAAGGGTAAAAGCTGGGTGAACGGCTCCACGCTGCAGGTTCGGTTCATGGGCGGCACCAGCTCGCAACAGGCCAAGGCGCGCGAGCAGGCCGCGTGGTGGTCCGACGTGTGCAACCTCAAGTTCGACTTCAACAATGCGCCCCAGGCCGAGTTGCGCATCACCTTCGACGACAACGATGGCGCCTGGTCCAACGTGGGCACCGATGCGCGTAGCGTGCCCTTCAACCAGGCCACCATGAACCTCGGCTTTCTGGACGGTGGCACCGCCGCGCACGAGTTCGGCCACGCCATCGGCCTGGCGCACGAGCACTCCAGCCCGGCCGGCGGCATCCAGTGGAACGAAGCCGCCGTGCTGAAAGCCCTGGCCGGCCCACCCAACTTCTGGGACGCCGAGACCACGCGCCACAACGTGTTCTTCAAGTACTCGGTCGATCAGATCAACGGCACCGCGTTCGACCCCGATTCGATCATGCTGTACGCCTTCCCGGCCGAGTGGACGACCAATGGCGTGGCCACGCACGCCAACGACGTGCTGTCATCACTGGACAGGGAGTTCGTGGCCGGGGCCAAGATGTACCCCAAGTCCAACCCAGGTCTGCCCGGCGCCACGGCCTTGACCGTGGGCGCACCCCGCGTCCAGGCCCGCATTGGCCAGCCCGGCGAGGAAGACCTCTTCCGCTTCCACGCCGACACCGAGGGCGTCTACGTGATCGAGACGCGCGGCCAGACCGATGTCTACCTCAAGCTGTTCGGGCCCCACAGCGCCACGGCCCTGATCGACGAGGACGATGACAGCGGCTACGGCCTGAACCCACGCATCTCGACGCCCCTGATGGCCGGCGACTACTTCGTGCAGGTGCGGCACTACGACCGAAGCTCAGGCACCGGCCAGTACAGCGTGGGTGTGGTCAAGCGCTGACACTGCATCAGTGCATCAACCTGTAATACCTCTTAAGGTTTGATAGGGTCTTTGATAGGGTTCGCTGCTCTCCCATCTGCTCTTCAAAGCAGCAGGTTCGGAGGGTCATCAAAAACTCAGACTGGAACCCTATCATGTTGAAAAAACACCATCTCAAAGTCACAACACTGTATGCGGCGCTGAGCGCGCTTTGCGTGTTCAGCTCAACCACTGCACAGGCTGCTGAAGCATTCCGCCTCGGCATCAACGCCCACGCTACGCACGCTGGCAACGCCTTGTATTTCAACTCGCCCCAGACCTACAAGAGTCTGCTGCTGGGCTTGGGATTCAACAGCTACCGCGACGGCTATGACTGGAACTGGGTCCAGTACAACACCGGCGCCTGGCAAGTATTTCCTGGCGGCCCCGACCTGGGCCTCAATGCACTCGGCCAAATTTTCGCTGACACGGACATACGTGGCCGCATGGACCGACTACAAGTGCTTGCCTACAACCATCCCGTGCGCTCAGGCTTCGACCCGGCCAGCACCAACTTGGCAACCCGAGATCTCACCAACCCCACCACCATGAACGGCCTCACCACCTCGTTCAACGGCTACGTGGATTTTGTACTGAGCCATGACGTGCCGGTTGAAGCAGGCAAGACCAAATGGCTTGAAATCTGGAATGAGTGGAACCTGGGCGCACGGGTCTGCAAGGACCACCTGTCTTACCCCACCGCCGCCTCCAGCCCGGGCGAGATCGACGACTGGAACCAATGCGCCAAGAACCGCTCAGGCACAAGCTATGCGGCCTTCTTGCGTAAAGTCAGCCAGCACATCAAGGTCGACAAAGCCCGCACGGACATCAAGCTGATTTCACAAGGCATGGGCGATCGCCCAGCTTGGTGGGTGCAGGGCTATCCTGACCAGCTCGACCGGACCTGGCTACAGGAATTCATGGCTGCTGGGGGCATGAACGACATTGATGGTTTGGGCATCCACCTTTACGACTGGAAGGTGCAAAACAGCGAGCGACAGTTCGTGCTGCTCAACAATGCCTATGCACAAGTCAAAACCTACCCAGGCTATGTGGAGCGCCCCTGGTTCATCACGGAAACCGGCCTGCCGACCAACGCGGGCCGTACCGAACTGGACCAACTGCTGTTCAGCACACGCTTTACTTTGCTGGCGCGTACCCTGCCGTTCATCCGTGGCTTGTGGCTGTATGACCTGGGCGATGACGGCACCAGTGCAGACAATATCCAGCACCACTTCGGCCTGGTGACCGTGGCGCCAAACAACCTGCCCAAGATGGCTTACAAAGCGATGGCGTGCTTGGCCGCACCAGTGACCGATGCCACACAGGCCACATTCACCTTGGTAGCAGGTAGCAATACCGTTCTGCAAAGCGGCCTGTATGCCGTGCAGTACATCGACAGGGTCAACAACCACCGCGTGACCGCACTGTGGAGTTCCTCGGGCACGGCACTGAACGTCAAGGTTCGCTCGCCGAGCATGGGCCAGGGCTATGCGGTGGCCGATGTGCGCAATAGCCCCTGTGTGACCGACCCCAGCAATGCGGCATGGTTCAGTGCCACGAACCCGTACACTGTAGTAGTTGGCGCCCAGCCTGTTTACCTGTGGCAGTCGCTCAATGTGCCCGTCGTGCCGAGCATTGCCCTAAGCACGAACTGAATAAGCAACAAGAACGGGAGGGCGCCCTGTTTGGCCCCTCCTCCCCCTCGCTCGTCACAGCTTCGAGAAGTCGGGCCGGCGCTTTTCCATCACCGCGCTGATGGCCTCCTTGGCGGCCGGCCCGCGCAGCAACTCGCCAAAGTGCTTGAACTCCTGCTGCATCACCGAGGGCAAGCTGGGGTGCGCCTGCTTCATCAGCGCCTTGGTGATGCGCAGTGATTCAGTCGGCTTGGCCGCCAGCTTCAAGGCCTGGGCTTGGGCGTAACCCGCCACTTCGTGGGGCGGCAGGATGCGGTTGACCAGGCCCATGTCCACGGCTTCTTCGGCATAAAAGGCTTCACCGAGTAACAGCTTTTCAGCGGCGCGCGGGTAGCCCACCAGGGCCGGCAGCAGCAGGCTGGCACCGGCTTCAGGGCACAGGCCCAGGTTCACGAAGGGCAGGCTGAAGGCCGCGTTGTCACCCGCATAGACCAGGTCGCAGTGCAGCAGCAGGGTCGTGCCAATGCCCACCGCGGGGCCGCAGACGGCCGCCACCACGGGCTTGGGAAAGGTGCGCAGAGCTTCCAGGAAGCGGAACACCGGCACGGGCTTGTCCGCGTCGGTCGATGGCGGGTTGTTCCTGAAGTCGGCCAGGTCGTTGCCTGCAGTGAAGATCTGCTCGTGGCCTTGGATCACCACGACGCGCACGGCACTGTCGGTAGAGGCCTCGACCAGGGCATCGGCCAAGGAGGTGTACATGGCAGTGGTGATGGCGTTCTTCTTGTCCAGGCGGTTGAAGGTCAGCGTCAGCACGCCAGCTTCGACATGGGCCAGGATGGCTTGGGCTTCGGTCATGAGGGGTCTCCTAGTGTGAGAGAGGGGCAAGGGTCAGTCGGCGATCCACGTCAGGGCCAAAGGCCACAGCGCGGTCGCCGCCTGGGGTTTGAACAAGCCGAAATGGCCCAGGCGCTTGAGGCCATGGGCATGCGGCTGCAAGGATTCAAAGCGCGTTGGCGCGTTGGGGTACAAGCGGTAGAGGCGGCGAACGCCCTCGGGGCTGATCAGCTCGTCGTCCTCCATCAAGGCGGCGGTGATGGGCGTGCGCACCTGCGCATAACGGGCACGCAATTCGTTGCCCTCGGCCGCGATGTAATCAGGATGCAGGCACCAGCGGCGCCACTGCCACATCGCCTGTTTGGGGATGGTGCCCAGCACACCGATGCGCTCGCCCGGAAAGTGACCGAACAAGGTCACGGCCACGGGCGCCAGGAACCACCACAGCAGGTGCACCGAATAGCGCAACTGCGGGGCGTTGTAGCGCCAGTAGCCACTGCCGCTGGCCACGGTCACCATGCGGTCGAAATGTTCATGGCCGTCCAGCCAGCCAAAGATCTGGCCGCCCAGGCTGTGGCCCAGGTAGGTGCGCGGCACACCGGGCCAGCGCAGCAGCACCTCGGCCAGCGCGGCAGGGTGATCCTGCTTGACCCAGTCGGTGATGCTGGCCACATAGCCTCGCCAAGACGCGGGCGCGGACTCACCCATGCCCCGGCAATCAAAGGTCAGGACCGCGATGCCCTGCTGGGCCAGCCAGGTGGCAAACGGCCGGTAGAAAACCTGCGGCACGCCCATGGCCGATGACAGGAGCACGGCGCGCCGCACCGGGCCTTCGGGTTGGTAGGCCCGCGCCACCAGAGTGCGGCCATCCTGGGTGACCAGGCGCAGTGTTTCTTCGGCCATCAATGGGCTCCCGCCCGCGCGTCGGCCAGGCCCAGCCATTCACGGCTCAAGGCCCAGACCTTGGCGCCCGTGCGGGCATGGAAGAAATTGAAATGCCCGATGGCGCGCACACCATGGTCCTTCGGCTTGACCAGTACATGCGTGACCGGCGCGTTGCGGTAATGCGCATGCTGCGCCCGCACGCCTTCGTGGCTGGCGAACACATCGTCGTCGATCATCACGGCCGTGATGGGCTGCGTCACGCGCGCATAAGCCTGGCGCGCATGCTCGCCATCGCTCAGCACAAAATCAGGGTGCTGGCTCCAGCGCTTCCACTGCGCCACCACGCCGCGCGGCACATCGCCCACGGCCTTCATGCGGCGGCCCGCGAAGTAGCCATGGCGCGCCACGCTCAGCGGCACCATCACGTGCCAGAAAACGCTGATGACGTAACGCAGCGGCCGCGCCAGGTGCGCGCCGTAACCACTGCCACTGGCCAGGGTCGTCACGTGGTCGATGCGCGGGTGCTGCGGCATCAAGCCATACAGGATGCCGCCCATGCTGTGGCCGAACCAGCTGATCGGTAGATCGGGATGGCGTTGCGCCACGGTGTTCATCACGGCAGGCGCATCGTGCAGGGCCCAGTCGCTCAGCTTGGCGCGGTAACCGCGCAGGCTGGCCGGCGCCGACTGGTACATGCCACGCCAATCAAAGGTGTAGACCACGCAACCTTGCTGCACCAGCCACAGCGCGTAGCGTTGGTAAAACGATTGAGGCACCCCCAGCGCCGTCGCGATGATCACGGCACGGCGCGCCAGCACGCCCTGCGGCCGGAAGTGCTGCGCGGCCAGGGTCTGGCCATCATCGGTGGTGATGCTCAAGGATTCCAAAACATCCATCTCCAAGAAAAAGCCCGCACGGTGGCGGGCTTTTTCAACAGCGTCAAACGACGGTGAACCAGGCAAGGATCACAGGCGTTCGATGATGCCGGCAGCACCTTGGCCGGTGCCGATGCACATCGTCACCATGCCGTACTTGCCGCCCGTGCGTTGCAGGCCGTGAACCACGGTCGCAGCGCGGATGGCACCGGTGGCGCCCAACGGGTGGCCCAGGGCGATCGCGCCGCCCATGGGGTTGACCTTGGCGCGGTCGAGCACGTGGCCCTTGGCGTCCAGGTCCTTCAGCACGGCCAGCGATTGCGCAGCAAAGGCTTCGTTCAGCTCGATCCAGTCCAGATCGGAAGCCTTCAGGCCTGCGTACTTCAGGGCCAGCGGGATCGCTTCGATCGGGCCGATGCCCATGATCTCGGGCGGCACGCCCTTGACCGCGAAGCTCACGAAACGGGCCAGGGGCTTCAGACCATACTTCTCGCAGGCTTCTTTCGAAGCCAGGATCAGGCAGCCAGCGCCGTCAGACGTTTGCGAGCTGTTGCCGGCCGTGACGCTGCCCTTGGCGGCGAACACGGGGCGCAGCTTGGCCAGGCCTTCCAGACTGGTGTCGGGGCGCGCACCTTCGTCTTGCGAGATCGTCTTCTTGGTGATCGTCACTTCGCCCGTTTCCAGGTTGGGTGTGCGCACTTCGATTTCGATTGGGGTGGTCTCGGCCTTGAAGAAGCCGGCTTGCTGAGCGGCCACGGCACGGCGGTGAGATTCGACCGCGAAAGCGTCCTGCTCTTCGCGGGTCACCTTCCACTGCTCGGCCACCTTCTCGGCGGTCATGCCCATGCCGTAGGCGATGCCCACGTTCTCGTCGTTGTTGACGATCTCGGGGTTGAAGGACGGCTTGTTGCCGCCCATCGGCACCATCGACATCGACTCGACACCACCAGCGATCATGACCTCGGCCTCACCCACGCGGATGCGGTCGGCGGCCATGGAGATGGCGGTGATGCCAGCGGCGCAGAAACGGTTGACGGTGGCACCGGCCACGGTCTTGGGCAAGCCCGACAGCAGCACGGCGATCTTGGCCACGTTCATGCCTTGCTCGGCCTCGGGCATCGCGCAGCCAATGATGGCGTCTTCGATGGCAGCGGGGTCGAGCGAGGGCACTTGCGACAGCGCGCTCTTGATCACGGCCACCAGCAGGTCGTCCGGACGGGTGTTCTTGAACACGCCACGACCAGACTTGCCGATCGGGGTGCGGGTGGCGGCGACGATGTAGGCGTCACGAAGTTGAGTCATTTGGATGCTCCGATCGATCAGTTGCGGACGGGCTTGCCGGTGGACAGCATGCCCATGATGCGCTCTTGCGTCTTGGGGTTGTCCAGCAGCGAGCAGAAGTGCTTGCGCTCCAGGGCGTGCAGGTATTCCTCGGTCACTTGCGTGCCGTAGTCGACGTCACCGCCGGTCAGCACGTCGGCGATGGCCGAGCTGATCAGGTAGTCGTGGGCGCTGATGAAGCCGCCGTCACGCATGTTGATCAGCGAGGATTGCAGCGTGGCCTTGACGTTGCGGCCGGCGACCGGGAAGGTACGCTTGGCCGGGGCACGGTAGCCCGACTCGTACATGGCCTTGACCTGGGCGATCGCCACGTAGAGCAGCTCGTCCTTGTTGGGGACGATCACGTCGCCGTCGATCAGGTAGCCGTACTTCTTGGCTTCGATGGCCGAGGTGGCCACCTTGGCCATCGCGGCCGCCTGGAAGGCTTCCTTGATGAAACCGATCAGGTCGCCACCGATCTGGCCGGACACGCCCTTGGACGGCTCCAGCAGCTCGGCCGCGCGGCGGGCCAGGTAAGCCAGGCCACCGCCGCCAGGGATCAAACCCACGCCGACTTCGACCAGACCCACATAGCTTTCCATGGCAGCGACGCGCTTGGACGCGTGCACAGCCAGTTCGCAACCGCCACCCAGGGCCAGGCCGTGAACGGCCGCCACGGAAGGCACGTTGCTGTAGCGCAGGCTCAGCATGAAGTCCTGCAGTTGCTTCTCGAAGGGGGCAATGGCCTTGCCGCCACCCGACATGAAGGCGGGCATCATCGATTGCAGGTCGGCGCCGGCCGAGAACGGGCCGTCTTGCGACCAGATCACCAGGCCCTTGTAGCTTTCTTCGGCCAGTTGCAGGCCCTTGGCCAGACCACCGGTGACTTCGGCGGAGATGGTGTGCATCTTCGACTTGATCGAGGCGATGACCACTTCGTCGTCCAACGTCCACAGGCGGATGGCGGCGTCTTCATGCAGCGTCTTGCCAGCCGTGTCGGCCGACTTGGTGCCCGAACCCAGCACGTCTTCGCGGAAGAACTGGCGGTCGTACACGGGCAGCTTGCGTTGCGGCACGTAGGTCTTCTTGGCGGGGCTCCACGAGCCTTCGGGCGTGTGCACGCCGTCACGGCCGTCGAACACCCAGGCGGGCAGCGGCGTCTTGGTGATGGCCTTGCCAGCGTCGATGTCGGCCTTGACCCACTCGGCCACTTGCTTCCAGCCGGCTTCCTGCCAGATCTCGAAAGGGCCTTGCTTCATGCCGTAGCCCCAGCGCAGGGCCAGGTCCACGTCGCGGCAGGTGTCGGCGATGCTTTCACCGGTCACGGCGGCGTAGTGGAAGCCGTTGCGCAGCATCGCCCAGATGAACTGGGCTTGCGGGTTGCTCGACTCGCGCAGGGCCTTCAAGCGCTCGGCGGCGGGCTTGCGCAGGATGTCGGTGACTTCCTTGTCGGCCTTGTTGCCAGCAGGCACGTACTCGCCGGTCTTCACGTCGAATTGCGTGATGACCTTGCCATCCTTCTTGAAGAAGCCGGCCTTGGTCTTCTGGCCAAAGTTGCCCTTGTCCAGCAGCGCTTGCACATCGGCAGGCGTGGCGAAGGCGGCGGCGAAAGGATCGCTGGCGCAGCCGTTTTGCAGCGTCTTGATCACGTGGGCCATCGTGTCGATGCCGACCACGTCACAGGTGCGGTAGGTGCCCGAAGAAGCACGGCCCATGCGCTTGCCGGTCAGGTCGTCGACGATGTCGTAGCCCAGGCCGAAGTTCTTCACTTCGATCATGGTGAACAACAGGCCGGCCACGCCCACGCGGTTGGCGATGAAGTTGGGGCTGTCTTCGCAGCGCACGACGCCCTTGCCCACCGCAGTGGTCACGAAGGCTTCGAGCTGGTCAACCACCACGGCATTGGTGTACGAGGTCGGGATCAGCTCGACCAGGTACATGTAGCGCGGAGGGTTGAAGAAGTGGATGCCCAGGAAGCGCGAACGCAGCTGTTCTGGCAACACGTTGGCCATGGCCGTGATCGACAGACCCGACGTGTTGGTGGCCAGGATCGCGTGGTCATTGACGAAAGGCGCGATCTTCTTGTACAGATCTTCCTTCCAGTCCAGGCGCTCGGCGATGGCTTCGATGATCAGGTCGCAACCGCGCAGCTCTTCGAGGTGCTCTTCGTAGTTGGCTTGCTGGATCAGGACGGCATCGTCGGTC
The DNA here is from genome assembly GCF_918741295.1 of Aquabacterium sp. CECT 9606. GTDB lineage: Bacteria > Pseudomonadota > Gammaproteobacteria > Burkholderiales > Burkholderiaceae_C > Aquabacterium. The sequence goes on along the minus strand of NZ_CAKKNB010000001.1, from coordinate 154,902 downwards.
ACGCCCAGGGGCGAGGGCTTCAGCTTCTTCAGGCCTTCGACGGCCTTGGTGACGATCCCGTTCTTGGGACCTTCCTTGGCGGGCAGGTCGAACAGCACGACCGGCACCTTGCAATTGACCAGATGGGCGGCGATCTGCGCGCCCATCACGCCGGCGCCGAGCACGGCGACCTTGCGGACATTGAATCGACTCATTGTTCTCTCCTAGCGGAACACTCTGTGGATGTGGAGATGGTGAAAGAGGAAGCGGCTTGAAAACACCGCTTCCCCGCAAAGCCTGTTGATTAGAACAGGGCTTCGTCCATTTCCGTCAGGGGCTTCAGACCGGCCTTGGCCGTGATCATCAGGGTTTCGACTTCAGGCATCAGCTTGGCGAAGTAGAAGCGGGCGGTGGCCAGCTTGGCGATGTAGAACTTGTCGCCCGAGCCTTGCTTTTCCAGCGCGATCTTGGCCATGCGGGCGAAGAAGTACGAATACACCAGGTGGCCGACCACGCGCAGGTAATCCACCGCGGCAGCGCCCACTTCATCGGGGTTCTGCATGCCCTTCATGCCGATTTCCATCGTGAAGGCTTGCACCTTCTTGCCCAGCTCGCCCAGCGGGCCAGTGAACTCTTGCATGGCTTCGTTGTCGGCGTTTTCCTTCACGAAGGAAGACACCAGCTTGCCGAACTTGGTCAGCTTGGCGCCAGCGTCGCCCAGCACCTTGCGGCCCAGCAAGTCCAGCGATTGCACGGTGTTCGTGCCTTCGTAGATCATGTTGATGCGGGCGTCGCGCACGAACTGCTCCATGCCCCACTCGTGGATGAAACCGTGGCCGCCATACACCTGTTGGCAATGCACCGTTGCTTCAAAAGCGTTGTCGGTGATGAAGGCTTTGACGATTGGGGTCAGCAAGGCCACGATGTCGTCCGATTCCTTGCGGACGGCTTCATCGGGGTGGTTGTGCGACTTGTCGAGTTCGATGGCGGTGTAGTACACCAGGGCGCGGGCGCCTTCGGCGTAAGCACGCGCGGTCAACAGCATTTTGCGCACATCGGGGTGCACGATGATGGGATCGGCGGCCAGATCAGGGCGCTTGGGGCCCGACAGGGCACGCATCTGCACGCGGTCCTTGGCGTAGGCCACGGCGTTCTCATAAGCGACTTGCGTCAGGCCCAGGGACTGGTTGCCCACGCCAAGGCGCGCGCCGTTCATCATCACGAACATGGCGGGCAGGCCGCGGTGGGGCTTGCCCACCAGGGTGCCGACGGCGTTTTCCAGCACGATCTGGGCCGTGGCGTTGCCATGGATGCCCATCTTGTGCTCCAGGCCGGCGCAGAAGATGCCATTGCGCGAACCGATCGAGCCATCGGCGTTCACGTTGAACTTGGGCACCACGAACAGCGAGATGCCCTTCGAGCCTTCGGGCGCATCAGGCAGGCGGGCCAGCACCAGGTGGACGATGTTGTCGGCCATGTCGTGTTCACCAGCCGAGATGAAGATCTTGGCGCCGGTGATCTTGTAGGTGCCGTCGGCCTGGGGCTCGGCCTTGGTGCGCAACAGGCCCAGGTCGGTGCCGCAATGGGGTTCGGTCAGGCACATCGTGCCGGTCCACTCGCCGCTGGTCAGCTTGGGCAGGTAGATCTTCTTTTGCTCGTCAGTGCCATGGGCTTCCAGGGCAGCGTGCGCGCCGTGGCTCAGGCCGGGGTACATGGTCCAGGCCTGGTTGGCCGAGTTCATCATTTCGTACACGGCCTGGTTCACCAACTGAGGCATGCCTTGGCCGCCCCACTCGGGATCAGCGCTCAGGCCGGACCAACCATTTTCGGTGTAGGTCTTGTAGGCTTCCTTGAAGCCGTCGGCGGTCTTGACTTCGTGCGTGGCCTTGTCCAGCACGCAGCCTTGCACGTCGCCCACCAGGTTCAGCGGGGCCAGCACCTTGGAGGCGAACTTGCCGCCTTCTTCGAGCACGGCATTGACCGTGTCGGCGTCCAGATCGGCGTAAGCGGGGATCTTCTTCAATTCATCAACCGCGCCCAGCAGCTCATGAATCACGAACTGCATGTCGCGCAGTGGGGGGTTGTAAGTAGGCATCGTGGAGCTCCTCGGTCACAAAAACACGGTTAATGAGAAAGACCTGATCACACTTTTAAATGGGTGATTTCAGGGTGGGACGGGGTCAAACGGCTGCCAGGGGTGCCGAAGCAAACCCGGCTTTGGCAGCGTCAGACGCCACCATTCCAGACGGTGTCGATGGCGCGCCCAGTGCATAGAACTGGACGACGCGCTCGAACGCCGCGCGGGCCCGGTCCTCTGCCCCCTTCGAGCGCAAAAAACGCGCATCGTGGTGGAGCGACAGGATCAGGCCATGGATCTCGAACAACATTTGCATCGGGTCGGTGTCTTCGCGCAGGTGGCCCATGTCCATGGCCATGCGGATCGCCTTGTCGAGCGCGCCGTGCCAGGTCAGCACCATGCCGGCCAGGGCGTCGCGCACCGGACCAGGGCGGTCGTCAAATTCAACCGCACCGCTGATGTAGATGCAACCTGAATCGATTTCAGTGGCGACCATGGCCACCCAGCCCTCGAACATGGCGCGCAAGCGGGGCAGGCCGCGCTCTTCGCGGATGGCGGGCAGGAAGACCTCGGCGGAAAAACGCTCGTGGTATTCGCGGATGACGGAGATCTGGAGTTCTTCGCGCGAGCCGAAGTGGGCGAACACGCCCGACTTGCTCATCCCGGTGACTTCGGCCAGCGCGCCGATCGACAGGCCCTCGATGCCCATCTGCGAGGCCAGGTTCAGTGCGGCCTCCAGGATGGTGGCGCGCGTTTGCTGGCCCTTGGCCACACCTTGACTGCCGCGCCCACGCTCGCGCGCCGCGTCGGCGGTCTGCTTGGCGTCGAGGTGCAGGGATTCAGACAAGGAGGCTCCCGGGAATAAAACGAACGATCGTGCTATTTTGCAGAAAACAAAGCGGTATGTGTGCGTTCCGTTCAACTTTTTTTGAGGATTTTTAGACAATCGCGTTGTGCAGATTGGGTCGACCCTTGGTTTTCAGGCGCTTTGGGCCCGGTTCTGTCGCCAAAGTGTCGCGATCTTTGCGCTATCCTGTAGGTAGCAATCCCCCTTTGGAGACTTTGTGGAGAGGCTGTATGGACGTGCTGCAACTTGACGTGTCAGGCCGCCCGCAGGCTTGGCTGTCGGCCAAGGAAGCGGCGGTTTTGTATGCCAGTGACGGTGTCGCCTGGACACTGGGCGAGCCTTGCATGGTGTTGCGCGGCGGCGTGCAGCGGCGCACCGGCCTGCAATCGCGCCTCGAACTGCACCCGATCATCGCGGTGCATGGCAGCGTCCCCAGCCGGGCCTGGCGCCAGGAGCCGGCCTTGTCCAACCCCAAGCTCTTCGCCCGCGACCGCCAGGTCTGCGCTTACTGCGGCCACCGCTTCCAGCTCGACGACCTCACCCGCGAGCACATCGTGCCCACCTCGCGCGGTGGCATCGATTCCTGGAAGAACTGCATCACCGCTTGCCGCAACTGCAATGGCCGCAAGGGCAACCGCACACTCAATGAACTGGGCTGGCAACTCTATTACCTGCCCTATGTGCCCAGCCTGCACGAAGACATGATCTTGCGCGGCCGTCGCATCCTGGCCGACCAGATGGAATTTTTGCTGGCCAGCGTGCCGGCGCACAGCCGGTTGCGGGCCTGATCTAAACCAGGGGCCGCTGCGGTGGCCGCCCGTCTCCGTACAAATCGGCCAAGCGCGCCAAGGCTTTCACGTCACGCATGTACAGCCGCCCATCGGCAATGCGGTGCAGGCCGCGGCGCTCCAGCTTGCGCAAGGTTTTGTTGGTGTGCACCAGCGACAGGCCCAGGCCGTCGGCAATGTGCTGCTGCGTCAAGGGAAAGCGCACACCCTCGGCGCCCGCATCGGCCTGAAGGGCGGCCGCCCGCTTGAAGAGCAGGATCAACAGCATCGCGATGCGCTCTTCGGCGCTGCGCCGGCCGACCGACAGCAAGGTGTCGTCGACCAGGGATTCTTCGTGGGCCGTCAACCAGGTGATGTTGAAACCCATGGTGGGCGAGCGGCGGTGCAGCTCCCACAGTGCGTCGCGCTGAAAGACACAGAAGACGGCATCGGTCAGGGTGTCGACGCCATGGGCCGCGGCATCACCCATCTTCTGCTGCACCCCGATGAAATCGCCGGGCAACAAAAAAGTGAGTATCTGGCGCCGGCCATCGCTCAAGGTCTTGTAGCGAAAGGCCCAGCCTTGCAGCAAGGTGAAGAGTGGCGCATCGACCTGACCCTCATGGATCAGCGTTTCGTCCGCCTTCAAAACCAGCTCGCGTTTTTTGAGGGACTGCACCAGGGCATGCTCCTCGGGCGTCTGCTGGATGAACAGCGGCAAAGGTTTCAGCGGGCAACTCGCGCATGGCACTTCAAGCATGTGATTTCATCCAGTTTTGATGTGTCAAATGACACATGGACCAAGCTGCACTCTGCCTACATTGTCGCGAATGTTTCACTGGATTTATTCCCGGAGCGGGCCCCGATGATCCCAATTTTGCCCGAGACCTTGTTGAATGCCCACGCTGACCGCGTCGAGGCGGACGATTGGGACATCCTGTTTCGCGCCGTCCAGGCCAGGCTGAAGAAAACCATCGACAGCCTGGCCGACCGGCTGCCGCTTCAAGACAACCTGCTCGAATGCCTGGAGGCCTTCGAGCAACTGCGCGCTACAGCCTTGCGCGAATGGTATCGGCCAGACCAAGCGATCAGCCCGCCCAGCCCTGAACGCCAGGCCCGCCGCGCGGCGTTGCATGACGGGCTGACCTCGCTGCCCAACCGCAGTTTCTTCCGCAATCTGTTGGACCAGGCTTTGCTGCACGCCCAGGCCGAGCGCAGCACGCTGGCGGTGCTGCACCTGGATCTGGATGGCTTCAAGGCGATCAACGATGCTCACGGATTGGGCACTGGCGACGAAGTGCTCCGGCTGGTGGGCGCGCGCCTGAGCCGAACAGTGCGCGCCGGTGACATGGTGAGCCGCCTGGGCGACGACGACTTTGCTTGCCTGCCCGCCAGCCCGATGGACGCTGCTCAGTTGGGCCGACTGGCCCGCAAGCTGCTGGACGTGGTCTCGGTGCCGTTCAGGATCGGCACGCAGGAGATCAGCGTGCGGCCCAGCATCGGCATCGCCATCAGCCCGGCCCATGGCACCACCACCCAGGTGATGCTGGAGCGTGCGGAAGACGCGATGTACCGGGCCAAGGAAAGCAAATCCGGGTTCGCTTTTTTTGATTGACCCGTTGGCCAATTACGCGCCAAACAAGGCCTCTCTGGCCGATTGGGTGATGGCCACCACGCAAGGATGCGTGATCCGCCTCTCCACCGAGATGGCGTAGAACTCCTCCACCAGCTCGGACGTGCGGCCCAGCACCTGCACCCCATGCTGCGCACAGGTTTCGTCCTCCAGCACGGTAGGGGCCATGAACACGCCGCGCCCTTCGCCCCCAAACGCTTTCATCAACGCCGCATCATCAAACTCGCCGATGGCACGGGGATGCAGCTGGTTTTCGGCCAGCCACACGTCCAGACGCTGCCGCATGGCGGACGCCGCGCCCTGCAGCAGCATCGGGGCACCGTCCAGACACTGCGGAAAAGCGCGCCCGCCCAGCTCCAGTTTTGCCTTCAACACCGGGGTGGCGAAAAAACTCATGGCCGTCGTGCCCAGCGCGTGGCTGAAGGCTTTGACGCTGACCTGCTTGTCCATGGGTTCGTCGGCGATCACCAGGTCCAAGCGGTGCACCGCGATCTGCCCCAGCAGGTTGTGGAAATCGCCCTCGTGACAGATCAGGCGCACCGGCTCGGCCAAACCCAAGGCAGGCTCCAGCAAGCGGTAGGCGATGGCTTTGGGCACCGAATCGGCAATGCCCACCCGAAAATCCAGCACCGTCTGGCCGCTGCGGGCCCGGCCCACGGCCGCTTCCAGTTCGGCGCCAAGGGCAAAGATCTGCTCGGCGTAGCCCAGTGCCACGCGCCCCTCGGTGGTCAACTCCAGCCGGCGCCCCACCTTGTGGAACAAGGCGCACCCCAACTGCGCTTCCAGCAACTTGATCTGACCGGACAAGGTTTGGGGCGTGGTATGCAACTGCTCGCCCGCCTTCATGACACCGCCGGATTTGGCCGTGGCCCAGAAGTAGTAAAGGTGCTTGAAATTCATATCCTGCGATTTTTTCGAAGTAATGCTTCAGAAAATTCGACTTTACGCGAAGTATCAACACCGCTAGATTCAAGGCTCGCTCAACTTTCACCCAATCGTGGAATTCCTTCTCGACCCCAACCTCTGGATCGCTTTTGCGATGCTCACCGCCCTGGAGATCGTCCTGGGCGTGGACAACATCATCTTCATTTCGATCCTGGTGGGGCGCCTGCCGCCCGAGCAGCGCGACCAGGCCCGGCGCCTGGGCCTGGGTTTCGCGATGGTCTCGCGCCTGGCCTTGCTGTTCTCGCTGAGTTGGGTGATGGGCCTGACCGCCGAGTTGTTCAACGTGGCGGGCAACAGCATCAGCGGGCGCGACATCGTGCTGCTGCTGGGTGGTTTGTTCCTGCTGTACAAGGCCTCGCACGAGATCTTCGTCGAGGTCGAGGCCCGTGAACAAGACGGCCCGCCGGCCACCGATGCAGTGGCACTGGCCGCGGCAGGTAAAAAGATGATGTGGTCCATCATCGGACAAATCGCTGTGATCGACATCGTGTTCTCGCTGGACTCGGTCATCACGGCAGTCGGTATGGTCGACGAGATCGGTGTGATGGTGGCGGCTGTGATCTGCGCTGTCGGCGTGATGATGATCGCGGCCAAGCCCATCGGCGATTTCGTTGACCGCCACCCATCGGTCAAGGTGCTGGCCCTGGCTTTCCTCGTGATGGTGGGCATGGCCCTCACCGCCGAAGCCTTCGATGTCCATGTGCCCAAGGGTTACCTGTATGCCGCGATGGCCTTCTCGCTCGGGGTTGAAGCCCTGAACATCCGTGCCCGCAACAAGCGCCAGCTGGCCAAGCCGGCCGCCTGATCCCTGCCAACCTTTTATTTTTCCACCGGAGGATTCACCATGAATCAATCTTTGCAAACCAACCAGGACGGCTTCAGTGCATTTGGCACCACTGCCGCCCAGCGCAACCGCGTGTTGCGCAACACCTATGCCCTGCTGGCGTTGTCGATGATCCCAACCGTGTTGGGCGCTTGGCTGGGCGTGGCCTCGGGCATCGCCAGCATGATGACCCCGGGCGTGGGCGCCATCGTGTTCCTGGCCGGTGCTTTCGGCTTCATGTTCGCGATCGAGAAAACGAAGAATTCCTCGGCCGGCGTGCCCGTGCTGCTGGCCTTCACTTTCTTCATGGGCCTGATGCTGGCTCGCCTGATCGGCACCGTGCTGGGGCTGGCCAATGGCGCCAGCCTGGTGATGACGGCTTTTGCGGGTACCGGCGCAATCTTCCTGGGCATGGCGTCGCTGTCCACCATCATCAAGCGTGACCTGAGCTCGATGGGCAAGTTCCTGTTCATCGGCATGATCATGTTGCTGGTGGCCGGCATCGCCAACATCTTCATCCAGTCGAGCGCCCTGATGATCACGCTGTCGGTGATCTCGATCGGCATCTTTTCGGCCTTCATCCTGCACGACCTCAAGCGCGTGCAAGATGGGTATGAAACCAACTACATCACCGCCACCCTGGGTGTCTACCTGAGCATCTACAACGTGTTCCAGTCGCTGCTGGCACTGTTGGGCATCTTTGGTGGCCGCGACGAATAACTTGAACGTCTTCAGGCGTTGAAGCACAAGCCGGGGCCTGCCCCGGCTTTTTTCATGGGCGCCTGGCCAGCCCCGAAAAGCAGCTCTCGATCAACCACGCGATGATCTGATCGTGCGCATGGCCACCGGCTTTGAGCACGCCCAGCACGGGGTCGCAGGCGCGGGCAAACAGCGTGTACAGGATCACCTCGGGTGGCAGGTTCTGGCTGAGCTGGCCATCGGCCTGCCCTTGCACGATCCATTCACCCAGCTTTTCGCTCACGGCCATCAACAGGTTCATGTAGTCGGCATCGGCCATCAGCTCGGCGCGCAAGGTGGAGTTCTGCGCGGGCAAGGAGGGCATCTCGCCCGCCAGTTGCACTTCCATGGTCCAGCGCGCCACCGCCTTCAAGCGCTCGACCGGATCGGTGGGGCCTGGCTGCTGTTCAAGCTCGGTCAGGTAGTCCATCGACCGGCGCAGGATGCGGTTCATGGCCGCTGCGGCCAGGGCTTCTTTCGAGGCGAAGTGTTTGTACAGGCTGGCCTTGGCGATGCCCACATCCGCGGCCACCTCGTCCATGGTCATCAGGTCAAAGCCCTTGTCGGCCAGCAAGCGGTTGACCGAAACCACGATGGCTTCTTCGCGCGCCTTGAGCACCTGCTGCTTGAACGAGACTTTGGGGTTGGCCATGCCGCAGATTGTAGGCAGGCTCAGACTTTGCGTGGCCCGGGCACACCCCGGTCAATCACATAGCGGGCCTGCGTGTGCAGGCGCGAATCGGCACGCACGGGGTGGGGGGTGGCCAGGAACTCGCACGCCACCTGCCGCGGCGTCACGTCCAGCAGCACAAAGCCGCGCTCATCGCTGCGCAGGTGCAGCAGGTCGGGGTTGACGGCTTTCATCCACTGCGAGATGAGTTCGCTCAAGCCCGGGCTGGTGATCGACGAGGTGACGATTTCACTGGCGACGATGGGCGATTGCAGGTCGGACGGCTGCAGGCGCAGGTTGGCAGCCACGTGGCGGTGCACATCGCCGCTCAGGCAGATCACATCGGGCACGCGGGGCTGGGCGATGGCGGCCATGAGGCGCTCGCGCGCGGCCGGGAAGGCATCCCAACCATCGCCATACAGGAGCTTGCCAAAGCGCCCGGTCAAACCGGAGGGACTGATCTGGGTGCTCTGAACGATGAACTTCCAGGCGCGCGTGCTGGTGGCCAGGCCATCGGCCAACCAAAGTTCCTGGTCCTGGCCCAGCATGCTGCGCTCGGGCTTCAACGCGGCCGGGCAACGCCACAGCATGCGGCCATTGCGCGGCCCTCGCCAGGTGCTGCACACGTGCTCGCTGCGGAACTGGCGCGTGTCCAAGGTCCACAACTCGGCCAGTTGGCCCCACTCGTAGCGGTCGTGCATGCGCATGCTGGCATCCACCGGCGCACGCTTGGGCGAGATGGGCATGTGCTCGAAATACGCTTGGTAGGCGGCCGTGCGCAGTTTGACGAACTGCGCTTGTTTCAAGTCATCGTCGGGCTCGGTCAGGCCGGCGTAGTCGTTGAGCACATCGTGGTCGTCCCACACCATCAGCCAGGGGTGGGCGGCGTGGCAGGCACGCAGGTCGGCCTCTTGCCGGTAGGCGGCATGGTGCTGGCGGTAGTGCGCCAAGGTGAACTTGGCCTTGTCGCGCGGGAACTGGTGCGTGTGCTGGCGCACGCGCAGGTAGCCGGGCAACTGGTTCTCGTAGAAGTAGTCGCCCACGAACAGCACCAGGTCCACATCACTGGCGGCGATGTCGCGGTGCACACCGAAATACCCCGCCTCGAAGTGTTGGCACGATGCCAGCGCGATGCGCAAGCGCGGGGTCGCTTCGTTGGGGTCGGGGGCGGTGCGTGTGCGGCCAATCGTGCTGACCTGGCCCGCCACCTGGAAGCGGTAGAAGTATTCGCGGCCAGGCAGCAAACCCGACACCTCGACATGGACGCTGTGCGCGCGGGTGGCTTCGGCCAGCTCAGCGCCCTGGCGAACGACCTGGTCAAAGCGCGAGTCGCTGGCCACCTGCCATTGCACCGCCACGCTTTGCGGGGGCATGCCGCCATCGGCCCGTTCGGGCTTGGGGGCCAGGCGGGTCCACAGCACCACCGAGTTAGGCCGGGGCTCGCCACTGGCCACGCCCAGGGTGAAGACCTCGGCGCTTTCACGCCAGTTGTCGAGCGTGGGAGCCTGCGCCATCGCCAACGGCGAGAACATCTGCTGCCACGCCAGTGCAGCGGCGGTTCGACTGAGGTGGCGTAGGAGTTCTCGGCGTTGCATGAAGCTGGTGATTATGCGGTGGCTTGGGGGCACAATGGACTGCCGATCGCTTCAGGAGCCCTGCCCATGCCTACCCGCCCGACCAGTCCCGATCCCAGCAACGCGTCCGGTGGCGATGCCGCGTCGGCTTTTGGCGGGCTGGGGGCCGGCATGTCGTTCTTCCAGGACTGGATGAAAGCCGCCGGCAGCGCGCTGCCCAATCTGCAAGCCGCCCAGGGCATGGGTGGCAAAAGCGCCACACCCTGGAGCCTGCCCACCCTCGATCCCGAGGAGCTGGACAAGCGCATCCAGGATTTGAAAACCGTGCAATTCTGGCTGGAGCAGAACTCCCGCCTGATCGGCATGACGATCCAGGGCCTTGAAGTGCAGCGCATGACCTTGTCCACGCTGCGTGGCATGAACGTGTCGATGGACGCGGTGCGCGAGTCCCTCAAGGCACGTACCACCGCCACGCCCACCGAAGCGCCTGCCGCGCAACCAGAAGCCGCCGCCTCTTCAGCAGCCGACACCGCCGACGAGGCGGCTGAGCAGCCCGCCGTGAACCCGCTGCGTTGGTGGGACACCCTGACCCAGCAGTTCAGCAACCTCGCCAGTCAGGCCGTGCAAGTGGCCCAGGCCAGCGCTCAGGGCATGGAAGCGGCGGCGAGCGCGCCCACGGTTGCCGCCAAGGAACCTGCCTCGCCGCCCCCGGTCAGCAAGTCCACGCGCACCGCCAAGGTGGCGGTCAAAACCACATCACGGCCGACCCGCAAGACCTCGGCCGCCAGTGTTCGCCCACGGTCCACCGACAGTGGCTCGTCGGATTGATCGGCCCCCATGCCTGCTGCTTCCACCTTGACCATGGCGCCGCGCTTCTTGCACGCGCACGCCACGCACCCGCAGGCGGACCTGGCCCTGTCGCTGGTGTGGGCGCAGCTGGAGTCGCAGGGTGCCGCCACCATGGGCGCCACCTTGGGCTGGTGTTACCTGACCGAGGCGCTGGCACCCCACGCCGAAATCATCCTGCACGGCCTGCGTGAGCGCTTGCCCGGCGTGGCCTGGGTGGGCGGCGTGGGCCTGGGTGTGCTGGCCAGCGGCGTGGAATACATCGACGAGCCCGCCCTGGCGGTGATGGTGTCCACCTTGCCCAGCGAAGACTTCCGGGTGTACTCGGGCCAGCAACCTTTGCCCTCCCTGCCCCGCGTGGGCTTGACGGCCTTGTCGATGTCCTCCGGCGTGGGCTTCGTGCCGCATGTGGCGCAGGTGCATGCCGATGCCCACACCCCGGACCTGCAAGAGCTGATCACGGAGTTGGCGGCCAGAACCCGCACGGGCTACCTGTTCGGTGGCCTGAGCACCGGGCGCACACGCAGTCTGCACCTGGCGCTGGACCCCTTGGCCGAGCACGGCGAGCAAGCCCAGGGCGTGTGGTCGGGCGGTGTATCGGGCGTGGCGTTTTCAGACCGCGTGCACCTGGTCTCGCGCGTGACCCAGGGCTGCCAGCCCATTGGCCAGGCCCGCCAGATCACCGCCGCCGAGCGCAACGTGGTCTATGCGCTGGACGGCGAACCCGCCTTGAACTGCCTGTTGCGCGACCTGAACCTGACCGCCTCGGTGACGGCCAACGGCCTGCCGCGCGAGGCCCTGCCCAAGGTGCGTGCCACGCTGGCGGGCCTGACCGACACGGCCAGCGACCTGTTGGAACACAGGCACACCTTTGGCGCCGACACGCGCGTTCGCCATCTGGTGGGCCTGGACCCACAGCGCCAGGGCGTGGCGGTGAGCGACCTGGTCGAGGTTGGCATGCAGTTGGCGTTTTGCCAGCGCAATGTCACCGCCGCCCGGCGCGATCTGGTGCGCGCCTGCGCCGAAATCCGCGAAGAGTTCGACCCGCAAGACGGCCCCAGCCGCACGCCTGCCGGCGCCATCTACATCAGTTGCGCTGGCCGGGGCGGCCCGCATTTTGGCGGCCCGAATGCCGAGATGCAGATCATCCAGCACGCGCTGGGCGACATCCCCCTGGTCGGCATGTTCGCGGGCGGCGAGATCGCGCGCCACCACCTGTATGGCTACACGGGCGTCCTGACCGTCTGGGCCTGAGCAGACACCCCCTTTTGGGTTCCCCACCCAAGGGGATAGGCACCGCAAGACCATCCGAGCACACTGCCGCCTGTCGGCCGCGTTGGGCCATTCACTCCAAAGGATGTCGCCATGATTGCTCGCGTTTACACCAAGACCCAACCCATCCCCTTCAACACCAAGTCCCTGTCGGACGACGCCGAGCCAGAACAGCGTGCGGCCGTGCCATTGTCGACGGTGTCATGGGCCCGCCCTGCCCTGGGCACGCACAAGATCACCACCACCGTGCGGCGCACGGCCCTGAGCAGCGGCCACGCCGCCGAGCCGGCAGCGCGCGCCACCACCTGCCACTCCACGGCCGGCCACAGCGCACCAGCGCCCACCGCGCGCCGCACCACGCAACTCAGCGCCAAGTACCTGGGCGGCGGCAACTTGAGCGTGCGTTCTTCGGTCACCGGCCGCCACTACCGCTTTGAAGGCCACGGCGCCACCTTGGCCATCGACAGCCGCGACCAACTCATGTTGGGGCGCATCCCGGAGCTGCTGATCGCCTGAGTGCCTTACAGTGGGGGCGATGGACACCACCCAACGCACCCAACGCCAGCGCGACGTGGTCGCCGCTTTGCACCGCGTGCTGCCCGCGCGCAGCGTGCTCTGGCACGACGAAGCCGTCGCCCCTTTTGAATGCGATGGTCTGAGCGCCTACCGACAACGCCCCCTGGCCGTGGCCATGCCCGAGACCCACGAAGAAGTGGGTGCGGTGTTGAAAGCCTGCCATGCCCTGAAAGTGCCCGTGGTGGCACGCGGCGCTGGCACCGGCCTGTCGGGTGGCGCCTTGCCCGACGACCTGGGCGTGACGCTGTCGCTGGCACGCCTGACCAGCATCGTTCATGTCGACCCCCTGGCCCGCACCGCCATCGTCCAATGCGGCGTGCGCAACCTGGCGATCAGCGAAGCGGCCGCACCGCACGGCCTGTATTACGCGCCCGACCCCAGCAGCCAGATCGCCTGCACCATTGGCGGCAACGTGGCCGAGAACGCTGGCGGCGTGCACTGCCTGAAATACGGCCTGACGGTGCACAACGTGCTGCGCGTGCGCGGCTTCACGGTGGAAGGCGAGTTGCTTGAACTGGGCAGCGAAGCCCTGGATTGCGCAGGCCTGGACCTGCTGGCCGCTTTCATCGGCAGCGAAGGCTTGCTGGGCGTGGCCACCGAAGTGACCGTGCGCCTGCTGCCCAAACCACAAGTGGCCTGCTGCCTGTTGGCCAGCTTCGACGAGGTCGGCAAGGCCGGTGACGCCGTGGCCGCCATCATCGGCGCCGGCCTGATCCCCGCTGGACTGGAGATGATGGACGGCCCCATGACGGTGGCCGTGGAAGACTTCGTGCGCGCGGGCTACGACCTGAACGCCGCCGCCATCCTGCTGGTTGAAAGCGATGGCACCCAGGAAGAAGTGGACGAAGAGATCGCGCGCCTGACCGCCGTGCTGCAGTACGCGGGCGCCACGCGCATCGATTGCAGCCAGAACGAAGCGCAGCGATTGCGCTTCTGGAGCGGCCGCAAGAACGCCTTTCCGGCCACGGGCCGCATCAGCCCCGACTACCTGTGCATGGATGCCTCCATCCCGCGCCGCTGCCTGGCCGAGATGCTGCACGCCATCAGCGCGATGGCCGTCACCCACGGGCTGCGCTGCGTCAACGTCTTCCACGCAGGCGATGGCAACCTGCACCCCTTGATCCTGTTCGATGCCAATGACCCGGACCAGCTGAAACGCGCCGAGGCCTTTGGCAACGACATCCTGTGCACGGCCGTGGCGCTGGGCGGCACCATCACGGGTGAACACGGCGTGGGCGTTGAAAAGCTGGGCGCCATGTGCGTGCAGTTCAGCGATGCGGAACGCGCGCAGATGCTGGCCTTCAAGGCCGCATTCGATCCGCAAGGCCTGCTCAACCCGGGCAAGGCGATCCCCATGCTGGCGCGCTGCGGCGAGTTGCGCGGCGTGGTCAAGTCCAGCGCCCTGACCACCGCCTTGCGCGACCTGCCTCGCTTGTAAGCTCAGCTGCGGCGGGCCTGGTAGAGCATGTCCAGCGTGATGTGCCGCACCTCCAGCTTGCTTTGCTCGATGTGGGCGCGCAGCAGGCGCTGGGCTTCGTCACTGCGCCTTTGCGTGATGGCGCGGATGATGCGCGCGTGCTCTTGGTAGGTGGCCTCCACCCGGGCTGGTTTTGTGAAATCCAGGCGCCGGATGATGCGGATGCGCTCGGTGATGTCGTCGTGCACACGTGCCATCTCGGCATTGCCGGTGGCGTGCACCAGCGATGAGTGAAAAGCCTCGTCCAGCATGTCGACCATGCTGGTGACCGGGTGGCGTTCATCTGCCTTGACCAACCAGGCATCGGCCAAAGTCTTGAGGATGGGGCGGTCTTCGGCCTCGCACAGCTTGGCCACGGCATGGGTTTCCATCAGCACGCGGAAATCATAAAGCTGGTCGAACACCTCGAAGTTGAGCGGCTCGACCTGCCAGCCGCTTTTGGGAAACACCTGCAGGAAGCCTTCGCTTTGCAAGCGTTGCAAAGCCTGGCGCAAAGGTGTGCGGCTGACCTGCACGCGGCCGGCCATGTCGCTTTCCGAGAAGCGGTCACCCGGCAGCAGCACGAAGTCGAAGATGAGTTGCTTGATCTGCGCGTAGGCCCGCTCGGCCAGTGTGGCTGGCGACGAGGTGTTGAAGGGCGGCGCGATCAAGCTCACAGTTTCATCCAGGCGTGAAAGGGATCATGCTGACGTGGGCCGAGACGATCTTCCAACCATCCGAGAACCGCACCCAGGTCTGCGTCTGAAAGCCGCGCAAGGTGGTGTCACTGCGCGTGAACTCGGTCATGGCCACGGCCATGTCGGGTCCAAAGGCCGTGATGCGGACTTCGTGAAGCTGGCGAGTGTAATCGGGCGGCGGCACGGTCTGGCGGTAGGCCACCAACGCCTCGTGGCCCAGTTGCTTGTCGCCAATGCCATAGCGGGTCACGCAGGGGCTGGCCCAGAAGTACGCGTTGAGCGCCTCCACGTCGTTGGCCACCAGGGCATCCTCATAACGCAAGAAGATGGCGGTGACTTCTTGCAGCACCTCGGGGTGGTTGAGGTGGCTGGTCGACAGGGTCATGCGGTTTTCCTGTTCATGTAGGCGCGCCAGCCGCCGTGCTGGCTGATGTCTTCGGCGCCAAGCAGGCCACAGGGCTCACAGATGAAGCCCTTGACCCAACTGCCATCTTCCAGCTCGACCGATCCCAGGCCCAGTGGTGGTGGGATCAAGGCCAGAAAAGAACCGACGCTGGATTGCGGCATCGCGTAAACCTCGACCGCGATGGCGTGACCTTCAGCGGGTGGTGCATCGGCCGAGACGCGGACCAGGCCGGGCTTGGGCGGCACGGTGCCCGGCAAGGCGAACAAGCGGTAGTGCGGGGCCGTGCGGGTGCTGGACACCAACCTGGCCTGGCGCTCGGTGAGTTGATTGTGCAGGGGCATGCCGCTCAGGTGCGCGCCCACGACAGACACCATCAGCGTGGGCGCAGCCAGGGCTTGCACGCCGCAAGGCCACGTCAGCTCGGCATCGGTGGGTGCGTTCAGGGCGTGGCCCAAAGGGGTGGTGGTGCTGCAGGCCAGGGCCTGTTGCCACAGGGCGCCCAGATCGAGCAGGGCCGCGTCGCTGCCGCCGGGTGCGATCAGGGTGATGCCGAAAGGCAGGCCTCTGGCCGTGAAGCCGCTGGGCAAGGCCAGCGCCGCCAGGCCCAGCAGGTTGACAAAGTTGGTGTAGGTGCCCAGCTGGCTGTTGCGGACCACCGGGTCGGCCTGCACGCTGGCCAGCGTGGGCATGGTGGGGGCCGTGGGCACCATCAGCACATCGATGTGTTGCCAAGTGGGCAAGGTGGCCTGGGCCAGCTCGCGCAAGCGGTACTGGCCCTTGAAGGCCGACACCGCATCGTGCTGGCGGGCGCCCTCGATGATGCCGCGCACCACGGGATTGATGTCATCGGCGTGCGATGCGATGAAATCGCTGATGGCCGCGTAACGCTCTGCTACCCACGGGCCTTCGTACAACAGGCGCGCCACGGCCATGAAGGGGCTCAGGTCCACAGGCACCAGCTCAACAGGCCAAGGTTGACCATCGACATCGCGCAAGCCGGCCCATTGCGCCTGGGCCCGGTCAAAGGCGCCTGCGTACTCGGCATCGCCAAAGAACTCGGGCGCCATGGGCACGCCCACGCGCAGCTTGGCGGGCAGGCGCGGTGCCTGCAAGTTCACCTGGTTGAAGACAGGTTCGCCCGCTTGCGGCCCTTCCACCACGGCCAACACGCGTGCGCCATCGGACGCGGTGAGCGCGAAGATCGACACGCAATCCAGCGACTTGCACGCCGGCACGACCCCGCCCGTGGGCACCAGGCCCGGCGTGGGTTTGATGCCCACCAGGTTGTTGAAGCCCGCGGGCACGCGCCCCGAGCCTGCCGTGTCGGTGCCCAAGGCAAAGGCCACTTCACCACGCGCCACCACCACCGCCGAGCCTGAGCTGGAACCGCCGCTGACGTGTTCATCACTGAAGGTGGAGGTGGGCACGCCATAGGGCGAGCGGGCGCCGACCAGGCCGGTGGCGAACTGGTCGAGGTTGGTCTTGCCGACCACGATGGCGCCTGCCGCCATCAAGCGCTGCACCACGGTGGCCGATTGCTTCGGCATGTAGGCAAAGGCCGGGCAGGCGGCGGTGGTGGGCAGGCCGGCGACGTCGATGTTGTCCTTGACGCCAAAGGGGATGCCGAACAAAGGCAGGGTCGCGGGGCTTTGGCCGGCCAGGGCGTCCAGTTGCGCCTGGATGAAGTCGGCCGGTGCGCGGTGAATCCAGGCGGGATCCTCCGGCGTGGCGGGTGGCGCGGTGAGGAAGCGGGCGAACACCTGCGCGGGCGTCAGGGCGCCTTCGCGGTAGGCAGTCAACAAGCCCGAGATGGTGTGGGGAATGGACATGGCAACAAGATCGATCAGGTGGGCAAGACCGCCAACAGGGATGCGCTGGGCGCCGTCCAGCCCACGATGGCGCCTTGCGCGCGGATCATGGCCAAGGCGGCTTCCTTGAACGCGGGGAAATAACTTTCGGTGCCGTCTTCGACCAGCAGGCAGTCGTAACCGCGGTCGTTCGCTTCGCGCATGGTGGTCTGCACGCAGACTTCGGTGGTCACGCCCATCACGATGAGGTGGGTGATGCCGCGTGCTTCAAGCACCTCGCCCAGGCCGGTGCCGTAGAAGGCACCCTTGCCGGGCTTGTCGATCACGACTTCGCCATCGATCGGGGCCAGCTCGGGGATGATGGCGTGGCCGGGCTCACCCTGGATCAGGATGCGGCCCATCGGGCCCTCGTCGCCAATGCGCAGCTTGGGCGCGCCACGCAGGCGTTTGGCGGGCGGGCAGTCGGACAGGTCAGGCAGGTGCCCTTCGCGGGTGTGGATGACGCAGCCGCCGCTGGCGCGCCATGCTTCCAACACACGCTTGACGGTGGGCACGATCGCGGCCAGCAGCGACACGTCATTGCCCAGCGTTTCACCAAAGCCGCCCGGCTCGATGAAGTCGCGCTGCATGTCGATGATGAGCAAGGCCGTGTGCGCCATGCTGAAGCTGTACTCGAAAGGCTGCGCGGGCACTTTCAGCAAAACGGGTTCGGCGCTCATGCGGCTTGCTCCAAAGGGGTGGATGCTTCGTGGTGGCCACCGCCCATGAAGGCGCCCAGCACGCGGCGGTCGGCATCCTGGGCCTGGCATTCGTGAACGATGCGGCCTTCGCTCATCACCACGATGCGGTCGGCCAGTTTCAGCAACTCATCGAGATCTTCGCTGACCAGCAGCACGGCGCCGCCTTGGTTGCGCACGCCCATGATGCGCGAGTGGATCTCGGCCACGGCAGCGAAGTCCAGACCGAACACCGGGTTGGACACCAGCAGCACATCGACCTGGCCATCGAGCTCGCGGGCCAGCACGGCGCGCTGCACATTGCCGCCCGACAGCGATTTGATCGGCGCGTTTTCGCCTTGGGTCTTGACGCGGTACTCGGCAATCAACTGGCGCGCCTGATCGCGCAAGACACCGCCACGGATCCAGCCACCGCGGGCCGCCGGGGCCTGGTCAAATCGGCGCAGGCCAATGTTCAAGGCCACGCTCAAGTCGCCCACACAGGCATTGCGCAAGGGTTCTTCGGGCAGGCTGCGCACATTGAGGCGCTGGTTTTGTTCGCGACGCGCTTCGTACAATTCATTGGCGATCTTCACCTGGCCGGATTCGCGGTCGCGCTGGCCCACCAGGGATTCCATCAACTCGCGCTGGCCATTGCCTGAGACACCAGCGATGCCCAGGATCTCGCCAGCGCGCACCTTCAAGCTGAGTTGGTGCACGGCACGCTCACCCCGATCACCTTGCACGTCGAGCTGGTCAACCTCCAGGCGCAGGGGCGCGGTGGGGTTGAGCAGCACGCGGTGCAGCGGCGCGGTGGAGACCACCTCGTCCAGCACAGCTTCGGGGACCATGTCGATCACATCATCGGCAGCCTTGCTGGGGGCTTTGCGGACATGGCTTTCACCGACCATCTCGGCGCCCAGCAACGCGGGGTTGGTGTCGGCCACGCGGTGGCTGCCGACCAGGCGGCCCCGGTGCAGCACGCTCACGTCGTCGGCAATCTCCATCACCTCGCGGAACTTGTGGGTGATCATGATGATAGAGACCTCGCCTGCATGCGCACGATCACGCAAGAGGCCCAGCACCTCGTCGGCCTCTTGCGGCGTGAGCACCGAGGTGGGCTCGTCCAGGATTAGCAGGCGTGGCTTGAGGTAGAGCTGCTTGAGGATCTCCAGCTTTTGCTTCTCGCCCGCCGACAGGTCCATGGGCCGCGCGTCCAGGTCGAGCTTGAAGGGCGTGGTGTCCAAGAAGGCCTTGAGTTCCTGGCGCACCTTGTGCCAGGGGATGATGGAGGGCAGCGTGCCGCGCGCCAGCAGCAGGTTCTCGGCCACCGTCATGCCGGGCACCACGGTGAAGTGCTGGTAGACCATGCCGATGCCCAGGTCGCGGGCCACCACTGGGGAGGTGATGGCGTGCTCGCGGCCATCGATCAGCACCGAGCCTTCTTCAGGCTGGTGGTAGCCAACCACGGCCTTGACCAGGGTGCTCTTGCCCGCGCCGTTCTCGCCCAGCAGTGCATGCACGGTGCCGGGCCGCACGTCGATGGACACCCCGTCCATCGCGGTGAAGCTGCCAAAGCGCTTGGTCAGCTTGTAGGTGGACAGCGCCAATGCGCCGGTCTTGGGAGGGACGGGGTCGAGGGGGGCGGTCATGTCAGGCTTTCATCTCACGCCGGAAGACTTCCAGCGTATGGGCCTTGACGCGCACGAACTCGGGGTCGGAGACCGACTCTGGGTGGCGAGGCCGCGGCAGTCTGAACGGCACGATCTCGGCGATGCTGGTGGGCCGGCGTGTGAGCAGCAGGATCTCGTCGGCCAGGAAGACGGCGTCTTCCAGATCGTGCGAGACGATGATCATACTGACGCCCGTGGCCAGGTGAGCTTCTTGCAGCTTCTCGCGGATGAACAGGGTCATCTCGAAGTCGAGCGCCGAGAAAGGCTCGTCCAGGAACATGACCTCGGGGTTGGGGGCCAGGGCGCGCATGATGCACACCGTCTGCATCTGGCCACCTGACAGCTCATACGGGTAGCGTGCCAGGTCGAAGCGGATCTCGAACAGCTTGACCAGTTCGTCCACACGTGCCTGCACCTCGGCTTCTTTCATGCCGTGGCGGCGCAGGGGGTAGGCGATGTTGTCGCGCGCTGTGATCCAGGGGAACAGCGCATCGCGGTAGTTCTGGAACACGTAGCCGATTTTGGTTTCTTTCAGCGTCTTGCCATCGAACAGGATCTCGCCTTTGTCCAACGGGATTAGGCCAGCGATCATGTTCATCAAGGTGGACTTGCCGCAGCCATTGGGGCCGAAGATCGACACGATCTTGTTGCGGGGCAAGTCGAGGTTGAAGTCGGTGTACAGCGGCTTGCCCGCAAAGGACTTGCTCAAGCCACGCACTGTGACATGAGGGCGGGAGGTGGTGGGCATGGCCACGGGCTCATCGGATTGGAGAACGGCGCTCATGGGGTGATCCTCTTTGATGGCCTGGGGTGCTGGTGGGAGGTTGTTGCGTGGTGGGGGAGAGTGCGGTGAAACCGAAGTGGGCAGTGGGGCGCACGGCTGCGCTCATGTCCCCCGGCCGGGCTTCGCCCGACCTCCTCCTTTACTTCGCTTCGCCGTGCACCCCACTGCCCGCTTCTTTCACCACGTTGGTGGAGAGAGGGGGATGGGCGGCGGCATTCGCCGTCGCCCATCCCCAGGCCTTCGCGAAGCGAAGGCTTTGCCAGAGCGCCGCCAGACAGAGCGAGGCGGGTGGACAGCGGAGCGAAGTAAAGGAGGAGACCAGGCGCAGCCTGGGCGGGGGACATGAGCGCAGCTGTCCACCCGCCTCGCTCTGTCCCAACCCCAAGCGACGGCAACACCAAGCCTTTCATGCCTTGCCACTCCAATGCACAACCTTCGTCTCAATCAACAAAAACATCAGATTCAGCAGATAGCCCAACGCCCCCGTGATCAAGATGGACGTGTACATGTCCTTCACATTGAACACCTGCTGCGCATCAATGATCCGATGCCCCAAGCCCGTCTCCGAGCCAATGAACATCTCCGCCACGATCACGATGACCAGCGACATCGACACCCCCGTGCGCAAGCCCACGAAGGTCTGCGCCAGGCTCTCCATCAGCATCACATCCTTGAACACATGCCAGCGCGACACGCCCATGATTTGCGCCGCCATCACCCGCGTCTTCTTCGCGTTCATCACCCCATACGCGCTGTTGAACAACACCAGCAACACCGCCGCAAAAGCCGCGATGGCAATCTTGTTCGCATCGGTGATGCCAAAGATCAGCAGGAACAATGGGATCAGGGCCGACGAAGGCGTGGAGCGGAAGAA
Organism: Aquabacterium sp. CECT 9606; assembly: GCF_918741295.1. Taxonomy (GTDB): domain Bacteria; phylum Pseudomonadota; class Gammaproteobacteria; order Burkholderiales; family Burkholderiaceae_C; genus Aquabacterium. The sequence continues at coordinate 133,740 of NZ_CAKKNB010000001.1, read as the reverse complement.
GTCGATCAGGAACTCGACACTGCGGTAAGCGTTGACCGAACTGCCCAGCATCACCCCCAGTGGCACCCCAATGGCCACCGCGATGCCGAAGGCCGCCAAAGTGCGCCACAAGGTGGCCAGGAAATCGGCCTTGATGGCACCACTCCAAACACTGTCCCACAGGTGCAGCAAGGTCTCACCCGGTGGTGGCAGCAACACCGGCTTGACCCACTGCGCGGCAATCACCAGTTGCCACAGCGCGAACAGCAGCAGCGGCCCGATCAGGGGCAATAGGCGCGCATCGAACAAGCGGTCGAGCTGTTTTGGGATCATCGCGTTCAACCTGTGTAGATGAGGGGCTTGACCGGCACAGCGCGCGAGAAGATCTTGCGCTCGGTGAACACGTCGAAGAACTTCTGGAAGTAGCCCAGGTCCGAGGCCGTGAATTCGTTGTAGAGCGTGAAGCCGGCCAGCGGCACCTCGTTGACCAGCGAGGGGTCGATCGAGGTAAAGCCATCCAGGTGCTTGCGCACCTCAAGCGGGTTCTTGCGCACGAAGTCGACCGCCCGCACATAGGCGGCGATGTACTTTTTGGCCGCGTCCGGGCGGTCCTTCAAAAGGCTGGTGGTGACGCTGGCCGAGCCACCAAACCAGGGCGCATCGGCCGCGCCCAGCACATACTTGGAGATCACACCGTTTTCCAGCACGCGGGTCAGGCCCTTGAGGCGGCCCGCGGTGCCTGTGGGCTCCAGCGTGTAGACGGCATCAAGCTGGTCAGCTGCCAACGCGGGCACATGCTGGCCGATCGGCAACTCGATCACCTTGGGGTCCACGATGCCATTCTTCTCCAGGATGATCTTGGCCAGGGTGACGTTCTGGATGCCCGGCCCCGAGGCCACGCGCTTGCCCTTGAGCTCGGCGATCGATTTGATCGGGCTGTCCTTGGGCACCACGAACTGGTCAAGGATCAACTTGTGGTTGGAGGGGTTGGAACAAATGATCTTGTACAAGCCCGGCGAGACGATCTCGGCCAGGCCCAGCGCGGCCGAGGCCGTGCCGTTGGCCGAACCATGCGTGCGGCCCGCGATCATGGCCTCGGCCACCTGTTGGGCACTGGCGAACTTCACCCCCTCCACGTTCAGCCCGGCCTCCTTGAAGAAGCCGCGTTCCAGCGCGGTGTACAGCGGCAAGCCCGAGGCGATGGGCCAGTAGCCGATGAGGATCTTGTCGTCGCTGGCGATGGTAGGCGCTGACATCAGGCCCGCCCCCACGGCGACGGACGCCGCACCAGCTTGCAGAAACTGCCGGCGACCGGGCTTATTCGACAAAGATGAACTCACGGCGTCTCCAATGCTTTGATGAGGGACGAAGATGATGGGTGGTGGTTGGGCGCGAACGGACAGGGCAAGCGGGGTGCACGGCTGCGCTCGTGTCCCCCGGAATGGGCTTGGCCCATTCCTCCTCCTTTACCTCGCTTCGCCGCACACCCCGCCCGCCCCATCCTCAGAGCGCTTGCGTGAGGGTGGGGTTGATCGCGAGCGATCAACCCCACATGGCGGCACGCCACCACCATCGCCGCCAGCGAAGTGGGGTGGGTGGCCAACGTAGCGAGGTAAAGGAGGAGGTCGGGCGCAGCCCGGCCGGGGGACACGAGCGCAGTTGGCCACCCACCCCACGCAGCCACCCCAAGGCGATCGGCACGCAAAGAATGCGCCATCACAAAGTCTCCAACGCCTTGATCACCGCACCAGAATCTGACACCGTGCCAAACACCCCGCCCTGCATCAACACCATGTTGAAGGCGGCCGCGTGGTTGGCGGGATCGGTGGCACCGGTGCAGTCGGTCAGGATCACGCACTCGAAGCCACGGTCATTGGCCTCGCGCATGGTGGTGTGCACGCACACGTCGGTGGTGATGCCGGTCAGGATGATGTTCTTGATGCCCTGGGTGTGCAGCAGCATCTCCAGGTCGGTGGCGCAGAAGCAGCCCTTGCCCGGCTTGTCGATGATGGGCTCGCCCGCGATGGGGTAGAGCTCGGGGATGATGTCCCAGCCGGGCTCGCCGCGCACCAGGATGCGGCCGCACGGGCCCACGTCGCCAATGCCCACGCCATTGGTGCCAATCTGGCGCGAGCGCCAGCGCTTGTTGGCCGGCAGGTCGGTCAAGTCGGGGCGGTGGCCTTCACGCGTGTGGATCACCAGGATGCCGGCCTTGCGCGAGGCATCGAGCAGCTTCTTGATCGGCTCGATGGGCGCGCGCGTCATCGACAGGTCGTAGCCCATCTTGTCCACATAGCCACCCACGCCGCAGAAATCGGTCTGCATATCAATGATGATGAGCGCGGTGTTCGAGGCCTGCAGATCGCCATCAAAGGGCCAGGCGTAGGGTTTGGATTCGATGGTCAAGCTCATGCGGCCTCCTTGAACAAAGACGCTGGCGTGCTGGTGTCCAGCAGGTTGGGCTCGTTGCCCTGGAACTCACGCGTGGGCTCGGGAATGCCACACGAGGTGCCGTCGGTGACCACGACCTCGCCGTCCCACGGCAACGCGTATTGGCCCGACACCATGTCCTGCATGAAGGTGTAGGGGCAGTCTTGCGCCCCGCCCTTCACGGCCGCATAACCACGGCGGTAAAGCTGGTAGATGTTGTTCTCGACACCCCAGTTCAGGCGGGCCTCGCGGATCAGGTCGGGGCGGATCTCGGCGCAGACGATCTCGTCGGGCCGGCCACCGCCTTGCACGGCCACCGTGCCATCGAAATGGCAGACCATGGCCTCGCCCATGGAATCAAACGTGCCGTCGCTGCCGCACAGGCACACGCTGGCCGTCATCATCAGGTTCTGGAAGGCATTGGCCTGGTTGGTGATGCGCCACGCGTGGCGCACCGGTGCGGTGTAGCCCGCTGTGCGGATCATCAGCTCGGCACCCTTGTAGGCACACTCGCGCGCCATCTCGGGGAACATGCCGTCGTGGCAGATGATCAACGACAGCTTGAGGCCCTTGGGCCCATCGATGACGGGGATGCCCATGTTGCCGGGCTCCCAGGGCTCCACCGGCACCCAGGGGTGGAACTTGCGGTAATACAGCTTGAGCGCGCCCTGGTCGTCAAAGATCAGGCCTGTGTTGTAGGGCATGCCGTGCGGGTTGTGTTCCATGATCGAGAAGCAGCCCCAGATCTTGTGTGCAATGCAGGCCGCGCGCAGGGCCGCCACCTCGGGGCCATCCAGCGTCACCATCAACTCGGGCGCCGTGCTCATCGACAGGCCATGCAGCGAGTACTCGGGGAACACCACCAGGTCCATGCCCGGGTAGCTGCGCCGCGCCTTGCCCACCATGTCGACCACGCGCTGTGTTTGTGAGGCCAGTTGCGCCGGGGTCTCGACCACCGGCAACTGCAATTGCACCAGGCCCACGACCACGCCGTTGGGCGATTTGTTGAGTCCACTGAGTCCGCTCATGCTGTGCTCCTTCTCGTCAACGTGACACGTTCAATTCCATCGGGGCGCCTTGCAGTGATCGCTTGGGCGAGCAGGTCCAGATCAGGATCAGCAAGGTCAAGGCATAAGGCATGGCGTTGAACAGGTGGTAGCCCGCGCTGATGCCCACCGATTGCAAGGCCGGCCCCAAGGCGCCCGCGCCACCGAACAGCAAGGCGGCCCACAAGCACTTGATGGGTTGCCAGCCCGCGTAGATCACCAGGGCCACCGCGATCAGGCCCTGCCCGCTGGACAGGCCTTCGTTCCAACTGCCCGGGTAATACAAGGACAGTGAAGCACCCCCCAAGCCCGCGATGAAGCCGCCCGCCATAGTGGCCAACACGCGCACCGTATTGACCGAGTAGCCCAGTGCCCGCGATGCATCGCTGCTGTCACCCGCCATGCGCACGATCAAGCCCCAGCGTGTGTTCGCCATGGCCCAGGCCATCAAGCCCGCCAAGGCCACACCAACGGGGAACAAGGCATTGATGCGCAAGGCGGCCTGCACCTGCTGCGAATCGCTCCAACCGCCCAGATCAATCGAAGGGATCTGCGCGGCTTGCGGCTGGATCAAGCCCTTGCCCAGGTAGAAGGCCAGGCCCGCGCCCAGCAACATCAAAGCGATGCCGGTGGCGATGTCGTTCACGCCTTTGAGCGAGCACAGCAAGCCGTGCAACAAGGCCAGCAAGGCGCCCGCACAACCCGCGGCCAACACACCCAACCAAGGCGAGCCCGTGAGGTAGCTTCCCCCGAAGCCGGCCATGGCCGACAGCACCAGCACGCCTTCGAGGCCCAGGTTGATGCGGCCTGATTTTTCGGTCAGGCACTCGCCCAGACTCACGAACAAGAAGGGCGTGCCCACGCGGATCGCGCCACCCAGCACCGCGATGATCACGTCGAACCAGATGGAGGATTCACTCATGCGGGCACCTGCGACAGGTTGTTGGCCGAGATGCCAGGGCGGCGGGCCAGCAGCTCACCCAGGCGACCGCGCAAGGCCTCGCTGGCCAGGATCATGACGAAGGCAAAGCCCTGCAGCACCAGCACCGAGGCATCGGGCAAATCCAGGCGGCGTTGCAGCAAGCTGCCCGCCGAGCCAAAGCCGCCAAACAAGATGGCCACAGGGATCACGGCCCAGGGGTTGTGCCGCGCCACGAAAGACACCAGGATGCCCGTGTAGCCCAGGCCGGCAATCAACGAGGCATTGGCATTGGTGTGCACCGCCGCCACCTCGATGGCGCCCGCCAGGCCCGCACAAGCGCCACCCAAGGCACAGGCCGTGATCACCAGGCGGTGGCTGGGCAAGCCCACCAGGCGCGCGGCCCGGGCATTGCCGCCCACCACCCGCGTGGCAAAACCGTGCGTCGATCCATACAGCCAGAAGCCCGCAATCACGCAACAGCCCACCCCCCAGGCCAAGCCCCAATGCACCTCATAACCGGGGATGGAGCCCAGCAGGATGGCCGGGTCCAGCGGCAAAGTCGAAGGCTTGTTCAAGCTGCTCGGGTCGCGCATGGGCCCTTCCACGAAGTGCTTGAACAGTGCCACCGCCAGGTAACCCATCAACAAGGAGCTGATGGTTTCATTGACACCGCGGTATTGCCGCAAAGCGCCCACGATGCCGATCCAGACAGCCCCCGCCACCGCGCCCGCCAGCAACACCATCACGGTGCCCACGGCAGAAGCCGGCGGCGCAATCAGGTAAGGCAAGCCGGCACAGGCCAGCCCACCCAGCACCAAGGCGCCCTCACCACCAATCACCATCAACCCCGCGCGCTGCGGAATCGTCACGCACAAGGCGGTCAACATCAAGGGCGCCGAGCGCTGTAAGGTGTTCTGCCAAGAGAAGGCATCGCCAAACGCGCCCTTGAACAGCAGCACCCAGGTCTCGGTGGGCGAGGTGCCGCCCAGCCACACAAAGCCGCCAAACAGCAGCACCGCACCCGCCAGCGCCAGGATGGGCAAGGCAATGCTTTCCAAAGCCGACGCCGTTGATGAGGAACCGCTCATGTGAACTCCCGGTCAGACCTTGCCGATGACGCCTTCGACCAGGTAGTTCATGCCTTCCAGCACCGGGTCGATCTGCTTGATGGTCGTGCCCTTGGGCACCACGACCTTGCCAGTGTTGTCCTTGATCTCGCCCTTGAAGATCTCGAACTCGTCCTTCAGCATCAGGGCCTTGATGGCGTCGGCGTTCTTGCGCGCGCCTTCGCTCACAGCAGGGCCGTAAGGCGAGGTCTTCACAAAGGCTTCCTTCAAACCACCGCGCAGGAAGTTGGGATGCGGCTTGCCGGTGCGCGCGGCATCGACGATCTGCTTGTAAGGCGTGACCCAGTTCCACTCGGCGCCCGTCAAGTAGGCCTGTGGCGCCAGCTTGGCTTGCGAGGCGTGGTAACCGCACACGAACTTGCCGCGCTTGGCGGCCGTTTCGACGATGACTTTGGGGCCATCGACGTGCATGGTGAACACGTCCACGCCCTGGTCGGCCAGGCTGTTGGTGGCCTCGGCCTCTTTCACCGGCATGGACCAGTCACCCGTGAAGATGACCGAGCAGGTGATATCGGGGTGCACCGAGCGCGCGCCCAGCGTGAAGGCGTTGATGTTGCGCAGCACTTGGGGGATGGGCTTGGCCGCCACGAAACCGATCTTCTTGGACTTGGTGGCGTGGCCGGCGATCACGCCGTTCAGGTATTGGGCTTCGTCGATGTAGCCGAAGAAGCTGCCCACGTTCTTGGGGTGCTTGGCCGCGTCCCACATGCCGCCGCAGTGGGCGAAGCGCACGTCGGGGTTCTTCTTGGCGACGTCGAGGATGTGGGGGTTGAAGTAACCGAAGGAGGTGGGGAAGAGCAGCGTGGCGCCGTCTTGCGAGATCATGCCCTGCATGGTCTTTTGCACGGCCTGGGTCTCGGGCACATTCTCTTCGCCCACGATCTTGATGCCAGGCATCTTCTTGATCTCGGAGGCCGCTTCGTAGTGCGACTGGTTGTAGCCAAAGTCGTCCTTGGGGCCCACATAGATCATGCCGATGGTGATGGGCTTTTGCGCCAGCACCAGGTCAGACCAGCCCGCCATGGCCACTCCAGCTCCGGTGGCACCCACCGTCTTGAGCCAGGAACGACGATTCCAATGATCCAGCGACATGCGTTTTCTCCTTGCACCGGCTTGATGCACCGTTGATGTACCAGCTTGTATACCAGCAACATGTGTGCCACCCCAAGGGAGTGCGGAGCGCCGATCAAGGCTGGGGAAAATGCAGCGTCTGCGTGGGAAAGGCGATCTCGGCACCGTGCTGCGCCACGATCTTCCCGATCTTCAACAGCACGTCTTGCTTGACTTCCTGGTAAGCCACCCAGACCACGGTTTTGGTGAAGGCATAAACCATCACATCCAGCGAAGACGGCCCGAACTGGGTGAAATTGACGATCAGGGTCTGCGTGGCGTCGATGTCCGGGTGCGCAGCCAGCATGGCCCGGATGTCGGCCACGATGGGCGCCACGAGGTTGATGTCGTCATAGCGCAGGCCGATGGTCTCCTTGATGCGCCGGTGGCTCATGCGCGAGGGGTTTTCCACCACGATGTTGGTGAACAACGAGTTGGGCACGTAGATCGGGTTCTTGTTGAAAGCACGCACGCGGGTGTGGCGCCAGCTGATGTACTCCACCGTGCCTTCGATGCTCTTGTCGGGCGAGCGGATCCAGTCGCCCACGCTGAAGGGGCGGTCCAGGTAGATGGTCAGGCCACCGAAGAAGTTGGCCAGGATGTCCTTGGCCGCAAAGCCCACCGCGATGCCACCCACGCCACCCAGGGCCAAGAGCCCGGTGATGTGGAAGCCCAGCGTTTGCGCCATCATGAGCACGGCCACCACCAGGGTGATCAGGCGCGCCAGCTTGCCCAGAGCGTCAATCGTGGTGCCATCCACCTCTTCACCACGCGCCAGGCGGGCGGCAATGACATGGCGACTGGCTTTGCCAATGAAGCGCAACAGGAACCACACCCCACAGGCGATCAGCGCCACATCGCGCAGTGTCTGCACCTCGGCCAGGAAAGGCTCTTCAACATGACGCTGCAGCACGCGCGCCATGAAGCTCAAGCCCACCACCCACATGGCCACCAGGATGGGCCGGCGGGCGGTACTGACCACGGCTTCATCCCAGGTGGTGGCTGTGTTTGCCGTCCACCGCGCGGCCTGGCGCAGCAGCACTTGTGCCAGCTGATTCAGCACCAGGGTGAGAATGGCGATGGCGATCAAGGAGGCCACCCAGGCATCGATGCCCACGTGGCGGCTCAACCAATCACTGATGGTGTTCATGCCGCCACTGTAACGGCCCGCGCGTCTTCCACATCGACACCAGCACGCCACCGGCGATCAGCCCGAAGGTGACCGCCAAAGAGATGGCGGGCGGGAACTTGCCGATGAAGCCCACCAGGAAGATCTTCGTGCCGATGAACACGAGCACGAGCGCCAGCGCGTACTTGAGGTACTTGAAGCGGTGGATCATCGCCGCCAGTGCGAAGTACAAAGCCCGCAGGCCCAGGATCGCGAAGATGTTGCTGGTGTAGACGATGAACGGGTCGGTCGTGATCGCGAAGATGGCCGGCACGGAATCGACCGCGAATACCAGGTCGACCAACTCGATCATGACCAGGGCCAGGAGCAGCGGCGTCGCGGTGCGCGCCAGCTGGCCTGTCGCGGGATCCGGTTGCCGCACCCAGAATGCATTGCCATGCAGCTGCTCGGTCACGCGCATGTGCTTCTTGAGGAACTTCAGCACCGGGTTGTTGGCGATGTCGGGCACGTGGTCGGCCATCAGCCACATCTTGATGCCCGTGAACACCAGGAAGGCGCCGAACAGGTACAGCACCCAGCTGAACTCGCTGACCAGCGTGGCGCCCAGCCCGATCATCAGCGCGCGCAACACGATCACGCCCAGGATGCCCCAGAACAGCACCCGATGCTGGTACTGCCGCGGGATCCCGAAGAACGTGAAGATGAGCGCGATGACGAAGACGTTGTCCATCGACAGCGACTTCTCGATCATGAAGCCCGTGTAGTAATCCATGCCGCTCTGGGCGCCCAGGTACCACCAGACCCAGGCCCCGAACGTGAGCGCGACGCTGATGTAGCCCGCAGAGAGGAACAGGCTCTCGCGCACGCCGATCGCGTGGTCGTCCTTGTGCAGCACGCCCAGGTCGAAAGCCAGCAATGTGGCGACAACGCCAAAGAAGACCAGCCAGACCCATGCCGGCTTGTCCAGAATGTCGACCGCGAGGAGTTGAAAGAGGGTGTCCATGGGCTTAGGCGTGCTGAAAGATGGCTGATGTTCCGTGGTCTCTCGGCTCGAAGGAATCAGCGCTAGAGTGAGTCCTGGTTCGGTTTTTTCGAAGTGAGCCCTCCATGTTGAATTTCCGCCACCTGTACTACTTCTGGGTCGTCACCAAAGAAGGCGGTTTCGCCCGGGCGGCGGAACGGCTCGACATGGCCGTGCAGACCATCAGCGCCCAGGTGCGCGAACTGGAGAAGAACCTGGGACACCAACTGCTCAAGCCCGCCGGGCGGGGCGTGGCGCTCACCGAGGCGGGTCAAGCGGCTTTCGCGCGGGCCGAAGAGGCCTTCCAGATCGCGCAGGCGATCCCGAATGAAGTGCGCGAGGCGGCCAGCGGCAAGCTGGCACGCCTGGCGGTGGGCTTCTCGGACGGGATCTCCAAGCTGGCCGCGCACGCCTTGCTCGAACCGATCCTGGCCACGCCCTCGCTGCGCTTGCTGTGCCACGAGGGGGAGTTCGAGCAATTGCTGGCCGAACTGGCCTTGCACCAACTGGACGTGGTGCTGGCCGGACAGGCCGCGCCCAACAACCCGAACCTGCGGCTCAGCAGTGAGCGCGTGGTCCAGTCACCGATCGAGTGGTATGGCCCCACGGCGATCGTGCGCACGGCCGCGGTCGCAGGGTTCCCTCAATCGCTGGACCGGCTGCCCATGCTCTTGCCCACCGGCCACTCGGCGCTGCGGTTCAGACTTGATCGTTGGTTCGAAACCCAGGGCCTGCGTCCGCGGATCGTGGGTGAGTTTGAAGACAGCGCCATGCTGGCGGTGTTTGCGGCGCGTGGGCTCGGCGTATTTCCGGTGAGCCGGTTTGGCGCCTCGGGCATGGCGATGATGCGCGGATTGCGGCTGCTCGGCCGCTGCGAAGACGTGTCGGACGAGGTCCACGCCATCTGGTCGCGCCGAGGGCAGCACCACCCCTTGGTGACGCAGATGCTGGCCGCCGTGCGGACTTGATGACTTTGAATGCATCGGATTTTCCGATGTTGGCCTCACTGATTTGCTGCTTTTTCAAAGCGGCTTCGCGCCCTACCTTCGGTCTGTCCCTTCACCGATGGAGAGTTTCTGATGCAGGTCTTGTTCAAGTCGCGCGATCCCCAAGCCCACGAACTTCGGGACTTGGTCCAACGCCGCATGCGCTTCGTGTTTCGCCGCATCGAGTGGCTGATACCGAAAGCCACCGTGCAACTGTCCGATGTCAATGGCCCGCGCGGCGGCATCGACAAGCGCTGCCAGATCGAGATCAAGAGCGACATCGCCGGCAACATCGTGGTCTCGTCGGTGGACCGCGACTGGCGGACGGCCTTGGACAAGGCCTTATCGCGCGCCGCGCGGTTTTTGACGCGCCAGTGGCGGCGCGGGACTGACAACAAGCGGCCCCGCCAACGCGCCATCGCACTGAGCGCTGGCGAAGAGCAGGCCGGATGAATGACGGTGTCAAGGAGAAAGCCATGAAGTGCCCAACTTGCCCCGAAACCGCATTGGTGATGACCGATCGCCAAGGTGTCGAGATCGACTATTGCCCCGCGTGCCGGGGGGTTTGGCTCGATCGAGGTGAACTCGACAAGCTGATCGAGCGCTCTGCCACAGCGGCGCCAGCCAGACTCGACCGATCCAGCAAGGGGCGCGAGCCCGGCTTCGTCGACTCGGACTGGGCGGACCGACCTCGGAACACCAGCCGCAGGAGGTCGTGGCTGAGTGACATCTTCGATTGACGTCACCCCCCCATCCTGGAGAAGACCACATGCGCACCTATCCCTGCAACAGCCCCCAGGCCGCCGCGCGCATCGTCGCGCTGACCGTCCTGGCAGACCGAGAGATCGGCCAGGACGAGCTCGACCTGCTGGACCGCCTAGCCGTTCACGAACAACTGGGGCTTGACCGCCAGAGCTTCCAGGCCGTCCTTGACAGCCTTTGCGAAGACCTCTTGTCGAGCGAACAATTGCGCTGGGCCGACAAGTGTCCGGTGGATGACGCCACGCTCGCCGGGTTCATGGGCGAGATCGAGGATCCAGCCCTGCGGCGCAGGTTGCTGCGCCTGTGCATCGACGTCGCCGAGGCCGACGGGCAAGTGGACGATGGCGAATCGATCGTGTTGACCGCCGCGGTGGAGCAATGGGGCCTGCACCGCGAGATGTTTCGATCGCCCGGCTGAATGAAGGATAGGAAACCGCTGATGAAACGCATTGCATTGTTCTTGCTGACCAACCTGGGTGTGATGCTCGTCCTCGGGCTGGCGGTGAACCTGCTCGGCCTCAACCAGTTCCTGACGGCCAACGGGCTCAGCCTGACCAGCCTGCTGGGCTTTGCGTTGGTGATGGGTTTTGGCGGTGCATTCATCTCGCTGTTGATCAGCAAGCCCATGGCCAAGTGGACCACCAGGCTGCAAGTGATCAACGGATCGCCCGACCCAACGCATGCCTGGTTGGTGAGCACCGTCGAACGCTTCGCGAACCAGGCGGGCGTGAAGATGCCCGAGGTCGGCATCTACGAAGGGCCGCCCAACGCATTCGCCACCGGTGCCTTCAAGAACTCGGCCCTGGTGGCCGTGTCGACCGGGCTGCTGACGTCGCTGACGCGAGACGAGGTTGAAGCCGTCATCGGCCATGAGGTGGCCCACGTGGCCAATGGCGACATGGTCACGATGGCGTTGATCCAGGGCGTGATGAACACCTTCGTGGTCTTCTTGTCGCGCGTGATCGGCTACTTCGTGGACAAGGTTGTGCTGCGCAACCAAAACGACGGGCCGGGCATGGGCTATTACGTCACCACCATCGTGATGGATGTCTTGCTGGGCGTGGTGGCCGCGCTGATCGTGGCCTGGTTTTCGCGGCAGCGGGAGTTCCGCGCCGACGCAGGCGCGGCACGGCTCATGGGCCGCAAGCAGCCGATGATGGACGCGCTCGCCCGCTTGGGCGGGCTGGACCCGGGCGAGATGCCCAAGGCCATGCAGTCCATGGGCATCAGCGCCCGTACCGGAGGGGTGATGGCGCTGTTCTCGACCCACCCGCCCATGGCGCAGCGCATTGAGCGGTTGAAGCAAGCCACTTGATTATGAAGGGCTCCGCCAGCGGAAGCGACGGACCAATCAGGCTCCTTGCAAATCAGCGATGCTCAGCCGTCACGAACATCGCCGACGTCCACACCCGCGATTGATCGCGTTGGCGGGCCGTGATGAACAAGGGATGCTCCAAGTCGGGCGCCAGCCCCAAGCCGACGAGGTTCACTTCGCCTGCCAATTCGCGCGGCAACGGTTGTTCGGTGATGGGTTCGATGTGCAGGATCAGTTCAGTTCCCGATAACTCTTCCTGAAATTTGCCACCAGCCAGCAGCTCCGCGCCACTGATGCTGACCTCAACTTCGGGCGCGTGCACGAATGGCTGGCGCTTGAGCGGGCTGCCCACCTTGACGTAGCCATCAATGCGCGCCTTCACCTTGATGCGCGCGTCCCGCAGGGCTCCCAGGGTGAGTTCGATGCTGTCGGTGTCGCCATGGGTGGCGGTTTTGAAGCGCATCGTCGTGGTGTTCTCGCGCCAGGTGGTCTGCTCGGGATGGTCGAATCCATGCGTGTCCACGGCGCGGATGGTGGTCCCCAGCACCTCGATGCTGCCATCCCAATAGGCGCCGCGATAGCGGTCTTTGATTCGTGCGCCACCCACACGGATGCGCACGCGGGTGTCGGACCAACCCAGCTCTTGATGCAGGTCACGCTCCCAGATGCATTGGTCGCCGCGGAAGAGGCGCACCGATTCCCATCCCGCTTCGCCCAGCAAATGGTAGGACAGCGGCGTGGCGCCATCCGCCTCGCACACTTCCCCCATCCAATGCTTGCCCAGGCGAAGTGACGCGAAGCTGCGCTCTCCGGTGGTCGCAAAGGTTCGACGAGCCCTCAGCGCCTGCCCGACGCCTTGGCGATCAAACCGGGCGGCCAGCACGCCTGTGAGTCCACCACGCGACCCAAACACGGCCGTGGCCGGAACGCCGCCACCGCAACGCCCCTGGTGCTCATCGCTGTTGGCCACAGCACCCACGCGGTAGCCGCGTGCCAATGCCTCGGCATAGACCCAATGGAACTGCCCCCACGCGGACCCCACCTCCACCAGTCGTTCAAGCTGAGGGTGATGCCAGTCAAGATTGCAACGCCTGCCGCCCACGTGGGGAATCATCAGGTGACTCTCGGGGGCGTCCGCGTAGGCGGCGTACAAATCATCCACAGGCCAGGTGCCGGGACGGATGGTGCCTTGCGTGAACTCGTTCCACTCGAAGCTGCGCATCAGGCGCCCCTGCTCATCGAACGGGAAACGCGGTTTGCCCTCCCCCAGAAACACGATGTTGCGGTCGCCGCCTGCCGCCGAGTTGCCACACCATTCGGTACCGGGGTAGCAGACGAAGCGGCCAGGCTCGTTGAGTGAATGGATCAACTCCACCGCCTTGTTCCAGCGCGCCTCGGTGATGTTGAAATCGTTGGCCGTGTAGCCCAATACATCCAGGCCGGCCACATCACGGCCGTAGCTGAGGTTGTAGAGCGTGTCGTTGGTGCCGATGGTGTCATCGGAGTGGACATGCAGGTCCGCGTACAGGGGGCGCAGCGCCGACAGCTCGGACGCATTGACATGGGCCTCGGCCTTGAGGCTCAACAGCGGATGTGGCACCTCACACGCCAGACGCCATTCGCCTGGCGTGGGCAAGCGGTACCCCGGCACGCGTGCCACGGCCCAGCCTTGACTTGACAGGGCAAACGGCTGCGTCTGTGGCGGCTCTTCTGGCCCGTGGAGCATCAGTGTTCCTGCGAGGGGCGTGTCCTGGCAGGTGTTGCCCCAAGCATCGTCCAATCGCACGATGGCGTCGAATGATTCATTCAGACCTACCAAGCGCGGCGCGATCACTTTGAGCGTGGCTGGCGGGCCGGGGACGATGTCCAGCAGACAATCGCCCGGCACCTCCGCGAACTTGGAGCTGCCCAAGGGGTCGATGAACATGCGGAAGCGGAAATCTTTCTCGACGAAGCTCTGCACGCGGGTGCCAGCACCGCCATGACGGCGATCACCCAGGCGGATGGTGATGCGGTCTCCGGGGTTGAGGTAGCCATCCACGATGTCGATCAGCACGGCCTTCTGGAAGGGGCGCTCGTGCCCCTTTTGGTCGAACCGCACCTTGAGGTGTTGCACCGTGGCAGGGCTCTGGCCGGGCACCAGCGGGCCTGCCTGGTATTCAGCCGACACGAAGTTGGCGGCAGAGGGTTCTGAGGTTTGGAACAAGGCCCAGTCTGAGTAGAACTTGAAGGCCAGCTTGAGCCAGGCCCCGTCGGCCAAGCCTGAGGCGCCCACTTCGTACACCAGGGTCAGTTCGGTCCACTCACCGGCGACCAATTGCCGTCGCTCGCAGGTGAATCGACCCAGGAAGGGATTGCCCTTGTTCTGCTCATAGAGTCCTTGAGGCGCGGTGTAGTCGCCAGCCTCGCTGCGGGGATCGAATGCGTTGTTCATGGGTTTTTGAAGCAAAGGTTCACTGGCCGCGCCAGTAGCTGTAGCGAGATTCCAAGCGCCTGAAGATCAGGCTTTCTGTCAGCCAGGCGATCATTCCGATCAAAGAGATGCCCAGCAGCACCTGGCTGCTGTTGCCGATCTGCCCACCGGTGGACACCATCCACCCGATGCCCTTGGAGGCACCGATCATCTCGGCAGCCACCAGCGCACGCCAGGCCTGGCTGAAGCCAATGCGCAGGGCCGCGGTGATGAAAGGCAAGCAGGCGGGCAGGTAGACGTGGCGCAAGAGCTGCTGACGCGAGGCGCCCAGCGTGCGTGCCGCGCGCACCTCGCCGCCCTGGATGGATTGCACGCCCTCCTGGATGGTGATGGCCATGGGAAACACCGCGGCCATCACGATCACGGCCAGCATGGAGGCATCGCCGAGCCCCAGAAAGAGGATGATCAGCGGCGTCCATGCAATGGGCGGGATCGACATGAACAGGCTGTTGACGGGGCCCATGAACACCCGAAGCCCAGCCGACAAACCCATGGCGGTGCCCAAGGCCAATGCCATCACCGCCGCCAGGCCGAAGCCCGCCAGTTCACGCAGCAAGCTGGCGCCGAGGTTCTTTGGAAGGCTGCCGTCCTGCCACCAACGAACACCTTCGCGAAGCACCTCCCAGGGCTGCGGCAGCACGTAGGAGGGCATCCTGGTCGCCAACAGCATCCAGACCAGGAGGATCAAGGGCAGTGAGGCCCACGCCAAGACCCTGCGTGGTGTGGCGGGCTTGGTGAACGCCAACACGCTCATCTCGCCAGCCCGGCATTGGCCTTCACCCAATAACTTTGATCCACCACTTGCTCAACCTTCAATGGCTGCGAGATGAAGCCCAGCGTCAGCGAGTAGTCCATCAGGCGCTGAATGAAACGCAGATCCGAGGCTTCCAACTGGTCGGACCAGCCCAGGCGCTTGCGCGCCTCTTGCACGACCGATTCCGGCGCAATCGTCTTGCCGTCAGGCGCTTGCACCGCTTCAAGCTTGAAGGCCTGAGCGATGATCTGATTGCTTTCGGCGGGCTGCTGCTTGAGGAAGGCGATCGCTTTATGGTGCGCGCGAAGCAGCTTGACCACGTCGCCGCCACGCTCCTTGAGGGTGGCCGTGGGCGCCATCACGACGTACCAGGGGTACTGCGGCAGCGCCTGGTTCAGGTCCATCACCAGGCGGCTGTTGCCCCGCAAAAGGGCTTGCGACACGAAGGGCTCCCACAAAAAGGCAGCGTCGGCCACATTCCGATCCAGGGCCGCGTTCATGTTGGCTGGCGGCATGGGCAGGATGCTGAGGTCCTTGTCGGGATCCAGCTTCGCCTGTTCCTTGAGCACGAAGCCGCGCAGCAACACGTCCATGCCGCTGCCCTTGGCCACTGAAGCCAGGCGCTTGCCCCGCAGGTCAGCGACTGCCTTGATGGGGCCCGCCGAAGAACTGATGACCGCTGCCTGGCCAAAGTTCACCTTGGCCAGGATGCGCGCATCCAGGCCTCGCGAGAACCATTGGTAGACGGGCGGCGCGCCCACGTAGGCCACGTCCAGCTCGCCAGCAGCCAGGGCCTGCTGGAGCACGGGCCCATCGCCGAACGATTTGAGCTCCACGCTCAAGCCCTCTTCCGCGAAGAAGCGCTTTTGCTCGGCGATGACCGCCGGCGCATTGGCCATGGCAAACACCCAGCCGACGCGCAAGGGCTTGACCTGGGCCAGCGCGGGCACTGCCTGGAACATGGAGACCCCGGCGAGCGCGAGGGTCAAAAGGGTTTGGCGACGGTATGTCATGCGTGGCTCTTGGTGACGTGGTCAATGCGATCAAGCAACTGATCGCGGTACTCTAGAAAGCGGGGGAGACGGCTGGTCTGCAGCACACGCCTGGGGCGTGGCAAATCGATGCAAACCTCGCTGTCAATGCCATGGGGCGCGCGGCCCAGGACGACGACACGGTCGGCCAGGAAAACCGCCTCGTCGATGTCGTGGGTGACGAACACCACGGTCTGCCCCAGTTCAGAACACAGACGCAGCAGTTCTTCGTTCATGTGGCGGCGACTCATGGCATCCAGTGCGGCGAAAGGCTCGTCAGCCAGCAGCAATGCGGGCTCTGGGGCCAGGGCCCGTGCCAGCGAGACCCGTTGGCGCATGCCACCGGACAACTGATGCGGCCACTTGTGTGCGGCGTCTTTCAGACCGACCAGTTGGAGGTAATGCAAGGCCTTGGTGATCTGGTCCTGCGGAGACAGCGTGCCTGCCATCTTCAATCCGAAGCGCACGTTGTCGAGCGCATTCAGCCAGGGGAACAGTTGGGGAGACTGAAACACATAGCCCAACTCAGGCATCTCTGGATAGACAGCGTGCGCATTGACGCGGACGGAACCTTGGTCGGGCGACAAGAAGCCCGATAGCAGGTTGAGCAGCGTCGACTTGCCGCATCCCGAAGGCCCCAGCAGCGCCACGAATTCACCGGGTGTGGCCGCCAAGTTCAAGCCACGGAACACAGGCTGCCCATCAGCATGAGAGAAATCGATGTCCGACAGGCTCAGCGAGGCCGGCGGGCGCACGCTCGGTGCGTGATGATGTGGAGCGTTTCGCGGTGGCTGGGATAGTGTGTGCAACATGGTGAAGTTCAGGCGCCGGGATCTAACATCGGGCGTCCTGATGCATAAAATAATACGTTCTAATACAAGTTGGCGCTATACCAATTCCGAATGAACATATGAGCAAATCTGCTGCCCCACGGCCTCGCACACCGCTTTCGCGAGAGAACGCCACATCGCTGTACGAACAAATTGCCACCCGCCTGATGGAAGAGATGGAGGCGGGCCTGTATGAGCCCACGGGTCGTCTTCCCTCTGAAGCGGAGATCGGCGATCGCTTTGGTGTGAGTCGCGTGACCGTGCGCCTTGCGCTGGACAAGCTGGTTCAGGAGGGCGCGGTGGTTCGCAAGCAGGGCAAGGGCAGCTATGCCGCAGGCCGTCAGGTGCGCCACGGCCTGGACACGCTGCGCAGCTTCCACGAGTCGCTCAAACTGCAAGGACTCCAAGCCACGATGCAATTGCTGGACAAGAGGGTCGTGGTGTTGCCGGAGGAGGTGCGGCAGCGCTTCGCGCCTGCGGTCAAAGGCTTGTTACTGCAGCGGCTGCACTTGGTGGATGGCGAACCCGTCGCGCTAGGAGAGAGCTACCTGCCGTACAAGCTTCACACCTATGATTGGAGCGAGGTGGAACGGCGCCCTGCCTACAGCTTGCTGCAAGACAAGATGGGGGAAGGACCCACTCGCGCCGACATCGCCATTCGCGCCCAGGCCGCCGATGAACGGATGGCCACGGCGCTGAAGATTCCGGTCGGCGAGGCTTTGCTGGTGATGCGCCGCACCTCTTACTTCGGCTCTGGCGCATGTTGCGACCATTCGCACTTTTATGTGCGGCCGGAGCGTTATGAGTTCGTGTTGAGTAGCACCTTCAGGTGAGGTGAGAATGGTCCTGCGGACCGGGCGAGTGCCTGCTCTGCAGCGTAAGCAGCCGTCGACCTCCGCCGTCCGAATGTACGGTCAGCACTACCAAGCTGACCTTGGGCTCAGTAGCGCCCCCATTTCGAAGGTCATCGGTACGGGGTGCTGCTGCAGATGGCGTGTACGTCGGGCACAGTCATCTTGACGCGGCAAGGCCGGAGCTCAGATGGCAGGCCTCCAGCGGTACGGCAGCAGATCGCGCAGCGCCGATGCTGGGGCCAGCTGCGGATGGCGGCATGATTATGCGGGACGCAACATGTTAGTAGCTGCCACTTATCGGCGTAAGCTCACGTTGTGTTCTCAATGTCTCGCGAAACAACCTTAAACACTCATTTGTGACTCTTGAAATATGCAGGTATTGACATATAGGAATGGAGGAGCATGGCGTGAAGTTAAGGCCCCTCAAGAGGATGGCAGCGGACGGACCATCCCTGACCCCGCACTCGCAGAAATCAACCGCAACTTGTCCGACTGCTTCAGGTGCACCAACCTTGTCGTTCTCACAGGGCTCGGTACATCGCTGCATGTGAACGTGCAGTCGAAAGCTTCCGGGGAGTTTGGTCCACGCGCAGCACAGCCTAGCAAGCGCATCGCACCCACGATGGCTGACTTGTGGAACGCGTGCAAGGCAAACCGCGAAGAGCTCTTCGAGAAGGTCATTGCGCTCACGCACTTCCCAGCCGCGAAGGGTGAGAACATCGAGGCGCTGCTCTCGCACTGCAAGATTGCAGAAGAGTTCCTTGGAGACGGGGGCGACAAAGCGCTGGTAACGGAATTCATCGCCACTGCCGAGCAAACGGTTCGCGATTGCGTGCGCTTCCTGGATGTTGAAGACGAGGTCGGCCTCCATGCCGACTTTCTTCGCCGGCTTGTCCGCCGGTCCACGCGAAAGCTGCGCACAAAAGTCTTTACAACCAACTATGACTTGTGCTTTGAGTACGCCGCGCGCAAGGGGCGCTATGTAATTGTTGACGGCTTTTCACATACAACGCCGCAAGTCTTCGACTCGCTCTACTTCTCGTACGACATTGTGAAACGGGAAAGCAGCCCAGACAGTCACGATTTCATTCCGAACGTCTTTCATCTCTACAAACTTCACGGCTCTGTAGATTGGACGAAGAACAAAAAATCCGGGGAGATTGAAAAAGACGCCACGTCCGAATCGCCGCTGCTTATCTATCCGCGAAATACAAAGTACGAGTTGTCATTCGAGCAGCCGTATCTCGAGATGATGTCGGCATTCCAAACTGCATTGCGGCAGCCGGATACCGGCCTTCTCATTTTGGGATTTGGGTTCAATGACAACCATTTGGCTGAGCCAATACTGTCGGCAATCAATTCCAACCTGCACCTAAAGGTCGTGGTCTGTGACCCCGGCCTCGGTCCATGGGAACACAAGGAACAGGGTGTCCAAGATGGCAACGATGCGAAGAATTCGTACCTGTCAAAGCTCAGGTACTTGATTGAGCACGGCGATGCTCGCCTGGCGCTCATTTCCGCCACCTTTGAGCAAGCCGTTCCGTTGATGCCGGACATCGCGGCTGAAACCGACCTCGAACAGCACTACGAGCGCATCAGACTGATGCGGGAGGCAGGATGACAGGCAGGCTCGCAACAAGTCCGTTTGACCCCAGCCGCTACATTGGTGCGGTCACCTTCGTTGGGCCGGACAGTGCTCGCATCAATCTGCCGAAGGCTGCGGGTGTTGCCCCCCATCAATATTCGGGCTATGCAGTGCTCGGCGGCCAGGTCGGGGAGTTCATCTTCATTGAGGGCGAAGGTGTTGCAGTGCTGGGGCGCATCACCGAGGTGAAGCTGCCCGACAACGAACGGCTCAAGGCCGAACCCTCCCTGGGCGCTCCCCCAGACGCCAACCCCATCGGTTTTGTCCAGCTCCTGACGACTCTCGAGCTTGCGACCGCCAAGGTCATCTCCGGAATTCCGTTTCATCCCCGCATCGGGCAGCACGTCTTTTCTGCGCACCCGCTTCTCGTGAAGCACATCGTCGAGGGGCACTCTGTCTCCAGCGCGGGTGCAGTCGAGCTCGCCACGATTCCGCATGACCCGAGCACCATGGTCAACGTGAGCCCGGCCCACTTGTTTGGCCGTCACTGCGCGGTCCTGGGAGCGACCGGGGGAGGCAAGAGCTGGACCGTCGCTCGAATCATTCAGGAAGCCGCCAGACTCGGAGGCAAGGTTCTCCTTGTGGACCCCAGTGGCGAGTTCCACACGTTCACCAAAGGCGTTCGCTCTGTGCACCTCGGCGGCGCACCTAAGGGTGCGGAAGACACTCGCAAGTTTGTTGCCTTCCCGTATTGGGACCTCACCGAAACGGACCTATTCGCAATTTTCCAGCCGTCACCTGGCGCCCAGGTCCCGAAACTGCGGGAAGCCCTGCGCAGCCTGAAACTGAACTACGTCCTGCACGGCGACCAAGAGCCTTATTTGTACGTGAAGGCGAACACGGAGAAAAAGGACTTCAACTATGCGGTGAACAAGCACGAGGCCAAGGTCGAGACACATGGTGCAAGGTATGTCATCAAGCACTTGGCAAGGCAGGTGTACGAAGAGTGTGTGCATGAAAGCGCCGGGACTTCATCGAATCCGAACTACGCCAAATGGGGTAACTCTGATGACCGGACTCGAGGCTACTGCGACACGTTGGTGTCCAAGATACACAGCATCACCCGATCGACTGCGCTTCGATGCCTCTTCGCGCCTGAGCAGTTCGCTGCGTTGACGGAAGAGATTCAATCCTTCTTCGTGTCTGACGATGCCGTGCTAAGGATCAGCTTGGCCGACTTGCCGTTTGAACACCACGCGCGTGAGCTGCTCATCAACGCCATCGGGCGGCATCTTCTTGGCCTGGCACGGAATGGGACGTTCCAACAGATGCCCACGGTGGTGGTTCTCGATGAAGCCCATCAGTTCTTGAGCAAGGCCATCGGTGACGAGAACAACCGCGTGTCGCTCGACGCCTTCGGCCTGATAGCGAAAGAGGGTCGAAAGTACGGTCTGACGACTCTGCTTGCGACTCAGCGCCCACGTGACATCCCTGAAGATGTGTTGAGCCAGATGGGCATGTTCATCGTGCATCGCCTGATAAACGAACGTGACCGCGACATTGTCGAGAAGGCCTGCGGCAATCTGGACGGTAGCGCTGCAGCCTTCCTGCCAACGCTTGGTCAAGGGGAGGCAATCTTGGTCGGTGTTGATTTCCCAATGCCCACGCCAATCAAGGTAACTGAGCCCGAGTACCCGCCCAAGTCGGAAGGCCCCTCTTATGCAAAGTTCTGGAAAAAGAAGGTCCAACCTCTGAACGAACATGGCAGCGCCACGGATTCCCAGCCGGGAACTTAGGTCGTTGAGAGGCAGCTTAGGGCAGCTTAGCTGCCACCAAATCTGTTCCTCTCAACGTCTCAGACCAGCCTTGACCAGCTGTTCCCCGTGACGCCTTGAACCTCCGCCCTCGACCAAACCACCAGCCCCCAGTCATCCCTTTTTCGGCGCCACCTTGCGCCCAACACGTTGGCGATCCAAAGCCCCTGAAGCCGCGGCCTTGAGCAACCCTTGAAAGGTGGGGCATTCCGCATGGCTGAGCGCGGGGCATGCGGCTGCGTGCCGCAGCCCACGGCTCACGGCTCTGAGTTGCCTGATCGTGGCATCGATGTCGTCGGCCTTGGCCGCCAGAAGTTGCCGGTCAACATCCACCTTGCCCGCTGGCGACAGCATCGAATGGATCTCTTCCAGAGACAGGCTCGCCGCCTGCCCCAGCGCAATCAAGGCCAACTGGTCCAGCACGGTTGCTGCGAATTGCCGCCGCGTCCCTTGTGGCGCGGTAGACCTGATCAACCCGACTTTCTCGTAATACCGCAGCGTTGATGCCGGAACGCCAGAGCACTTGGCGACCTCGGAGATGTCCATCAAAAACCTCTTGACTTGAAGTTGACTTCAACTTCTATAGTGACTTTCATCGGTCAATCAGTCAACCCAAAGAGGCCCGCCAATGGACACCTTGCAAGACATTTTTCGGATCGCCCTCATCGGCTTCGGCGCCACGGCCGTCATGGACGTGTGGCTCTACCTGCTCAGGCGCATGGGCGTTGCCACCCAAAGCTTCGGCCTGATCGGGCGATGGGTGGGCCACCTGCTGCGCGGGCAATGGGCCCACCAGGCCATCTCGAAGGCTGACCCCATTCCTGGCGAGTTGGCTTTGGGCTGGCTCACCCACTACGCGGTCGGCGCGGCCTTTGCCTCATTGCTCGCCGTGGCGGTGAGCCCCGACTGGATGATGAGGCCAACGCTGCTCCCGGCACTCGCCGTGGGCATGCTCACCGTGGCCGCGCCCCTGCTTGTCATGCAACCCGCCATGGGCGCCGGGATCTTCGCGAGCAAGACCCCCTCCCCCTTGAAGAGTTGCATTCGCAGCCTTGTCAACCACAGCGTCTTCGGCGTGGGTCTCTACCTGACGGCCTCGCTGATCGCGCAAGTTCAATTCTGAAAGCTGAAAGGCACTCTCCATGAACAAGCTCGCCGTCATTTACCACAGCGCCCATGGGCACACCGCGCACATCGCGCAGCACATTGTCGATGGCGCGCGCGGCGTCCCAGGCACAGACGTGGCGCTGTTGCGCGTTGAAGACCTGGCAGGCTCGCCCGACGCCTTGACCGCTTACGATGGCTTCATCCTGGGCTCGCCCACTTATCTGGGCGGCGTATCGGCCCCCTTTAAAGCCTTCATGGATGCCACTGGCCGCCTGTGGCGCAACCAAGGCCTGAAGGGCAAGGTGGCCGCGGGGTTCACGGTGTCATCGCTGCCGGCCGGGGACAAGCAATCCACCTTGATGTCAATGTTCGTCTTCAGCATGCAGCACGGGATGGTGTGGGTGGGCAACCCATTCCTTCCGGAGCAACACCAAGGCGTGCCCTACGACGAGGCCGTCAACCGCCTGGGCTCCTGGTCCGGCCTGATGGCGCAAGCCGGGCATGGCTCGCCCGCCGACGCGTTCGCACCAGGGGACACCAAGACGGCTCGCCTGTTCGGCCAGCACGTCGCCTCGGTCGTGAAGCGCTTGGCCGCGGAGGCAGCATGATCGCGAGAAAGCACGCCCCACTGTTGTCTGGTTTGCTGCTGTCGGGCGTGATGTCGCTCCTCGTTTCAGGCGTGGCGACACTGCGTGCGGCAGGCCTGAGCGCCACCTTCCTGGCCACCTGGATGCAAGCATGGGTCACGGCCTGGGGGCTGGCCTTTCCGGCGGTGCTGCTGGCCGCGCCCTGGACGCGCCGCCTTGTAGACCGGATCACCAGGACGGATTGAACGGGACGGCTGTCATATCAAAAGCCGCCGCCCAGCATCCTCGTAGTGAGCGGCAGCAACCAGCCTTGAGCGGCCCTTGCTTGGCGAGGGCCTGCTCTGCAGCGCAAAAGGTCGCTCACCGAACCCCTGGCGGCCGCATGCCAGCAATGCCCGGCATGGCCTGTCGCATGACGTTGGCAAAGGCCCGCAACCGTGCGGGGTAGATGCGGGCGTACGGATAGACCAGGTGCACCGGTAGCGCCGATGCCTCCCAGTCGGGGATGAGCTGGCACAGGCGGCCCGTGGCCAGATCGTCGGCCACCAGCCATGCCGAGACCAGCGCGGCACCCACCCCCTCACGCACGGCACTGCGCGCGGCATAAAGGCTGTCGGTCCTGAGCCGAGGGCTTAAGCGCACTCGCTCGCGCTGGCCCGTGCCGCGCTGAAGAAGATCGAGCTCGTCCTGGTGCAGATGGGGGAGCGACAGCCAGGGCAGCGCCTGCAGGTCGGCCGGCTTGCGAGGTGGCGCATCCAGGTCCAGCAGGACGGGCGAGGCCACCAGGATGCGTGGCACCTCCGCCAATTGCACGGCCACCAGAGAGGGGTCTTGCACGCCGCCAACGTGGATGGCGCAATCGATGCCTTCGGCGATGAGATTCGCTTCGCGGTCATGCAGAAGCCAGTCCACGCTGACCTCGGGACAGTCCGCCAGGAAAGCCGCCAAGGGCTTGATCAGGGCCTCCTGCCCGAAGGCGTGCGGCGCGATCACGCGCAATTGACCGCGGGGCTGATCCTTGGCGCCGCGCAGGTCGGCCTCGACCGCGGCCCAGTTCTCGAGCAAGGACTTGGCGTGGGCGTAGCAGCGCTCACCGTCCTCGGTCAGCCGCATGGTGTGGGTGGAGCGCTGCAGCAGCCGCAGGCCCAGCAGCTTCTCCAGCCATTGCAGGCGCCGGCTGATCGTGGGTTGGGTGCTGCCCATCTGCGTGGCCGCGGCCGAAAGGCTACCGGCCTCGACGATGCGGACAAAGGTCTGCATCAGCTCCAGTCGGTCCAGCGCGGTTGAATTCGGTGACTTCATGCATGGAATGTATATCCGATGTTCATATCAGCCGTCTACAACAATTTGTCATGCGCAACAAGAATCAAGCCATACCTTTCGCTGGAGTCCCATCATGAGCTCGATGTCTTTGAAGCGCGGCAACGCCACCGCTGACCAACCTGGCGACCTGCCCCGCCCGCTGGTGCTGCTGCTCGCCAGTGGTGCCGGCCTGGCGGTGGCGTCCATCTACTACAGCCAGCCCATGCTGGCCGTGCTGTCCGGCGCGCTGGGCGCCAGTGCCCGCGATACCGGCTTTGTGCCCACGCTGACCCAGCTGGGGTATGCGCTGGGCATTTTGCTGCTGGCCCCGCTGGGCGACCGCTTCGATCGCCGCCGGCTCATCCTGGTCAAGACAGCACTGCTCGCGGCGGCGCTGCTGGCCACCGGCCTGGCGCCAGGGCTGCCTTCCCTGCTGGCGGCCAGCCTGGTCGTGGGGCTGACGGCGACGCTCGCTCAGGACATCGTGCCCGCCGCCGCGACGCTGGCGCCCGAGTCCAGCCGGGGCAAGACCGTCGGGACCGTCATGACAGGGCTCCTGCTGGGCATCCTGCTGTCTCGCGTGGCCAGCGGCTTCATCGCAGAGCGCTGGGGCTGGCGCACCGTGTACGAGGTGGCCGCGGCCAGTTTGGCGGTCTTTGGCCTGGCCGCTTGGCGCGGTCTGCCAAGCCTGCCGGCGACCAGCCACATGGGCTACGCCCAGCTGATGGGTTCGCTGGCCAAACTGTGGCGCCAGCACGCCGAGCTGCGCCGTGCAGCCCTGGCCCAGGGCCTGTTGTCCATGGGGTTCAGCGCCTTCTGGTCCACGATGGCGGTGATGCTGCACCAGCAATACCACATGGGCAGCGAAGCGGCGGGCTACTTCGGGCTGGCGGGTGCGGCCGGTGCGCTGGCCGCACCGCTGGCTGGTCGGCTGGCCGACCGGCGCGGCCCTGAACTGGTAACCCGCCTGGGTGCCGGCCTGGCCATGGCCTCCTTCGCCGTGATGGGGCTGGGCATCTTCTTGCCCGGCGAGGCCCAGATCGGACTCATCCTGGCCGCCACGGTGGGCTTCGACTTCGGCATCCAGGCCACGCTGGTGGCCCACCAGACCGTGGTCTACAGCCTGGACCCCGCCGCCCGCAGCCGCCTGAATGCGCTGCTGTTCACCGGGATGTTCATCGGCATGTCGGCTGGCGCGGCGCTGGGCAGCCTGGCGCTGGCTCGCTGGGGCTGGATGGGCGTGGTGGCGCTGGCCACGGTGGCCGCGGGCGCCTCATTGGCCGTGCGGCTCAGCCGCCGGCATGGTGCGCGTTGAGGCCCGCCACCTCTGTATCAAGACCTATGTGCAAAGCGGCAGTTTGGCAGCGGTGCTGGATCAGCTTTTCGTGGCCATATAAAGACCGAGTAGCCCCAAGCCAAGAAAAAACAAAGCTTTGAACATGGCAGGCGACAGCAGCGCACGCACCCACCGCCCGACTGCCATGCCTGCCACAGCCGGCAACAGCATGAGCATCGACGACGCGACCGCGCTGGTCGAGTACAACCCTTGCGCGAACAAAGCCACTCCGAGCGCAGCGGTGGAAACCGTGAATGAAATGCCCATGGCCTGGACCAATTCATCCTTGCTCAGATCCAACGCTTGGAGATAAGGCACAGCAGGAACGACGAAGACGCCCGTGGCGGCTGTCACCAGGCCGGTTATCACGCCCACCACTGAGCCCAGCCATCGTTCGGTCCGGCCTGACAAGGTCACCCTCACGCCCAGAAGGCCCCACGCGGCATACACCATCAAGACGCCCCCCAGTGCCGCCACCGCACCAGGGCCCATGGTTCCGCCCAGCCACATCGCCCCGCCCAGCGAGCCCAGCACGACGCCCGCCTGCATGGGAGCCAGACGGCGTGCGAGGGGCCCAATGGTTGCAAGCGGACGCAACTGCAGGAGATTGGTCACCAGTGATGGGGCGATGAGTAACGCCGCTGCTTGAGCGGGATGCATGACGAGGGCGAGCAAAGCCATGGCGACCGTGGGAAGGCCAAGTCCGACCACCCCCTTGATCAGACCAGCCAGCAGGAAGACGGCGGTGGCAATGAGTGCGACGGCAAGGGGCGATGATTCGGTCATGGGCCAATTCTTGGCGGGCGTTGCTCATCCCACAAGCTGGCATTGGCGTAGCCTGCCTTCGTCGCAGCCTGAGGCATGGCGTGATAACTTAGTCGCCATGAGCTTCGATTTCACCGACCTCCGACTGTTTGTCAACGTACTGGACGCCGGCACGATCACCGCAGGTGCCGCCGCCAGCTTTGTAACGCTGGCATCGGCCAGCGAGCGCATACGCGGCATGGAAGCTGCCCTGGGGATACCACTGCTGGTGCGCGACAGGCGCGGTATATCGCCCACGCCTGCGGGCCGAACGCTGCAAAGTCACGCACTCATCGTCTTGCAGCAGCTCGATCGCATGCAAGGTGATTTGGGGGACCACGCATCGGGCCTGCGCGGCCATGTCCGCATGATGTGCAACAGCGCGGCCATCAGCGACTGGCTGCCTGATCGCCTGGCTGATTTTCTCTGTACCCATCCCGGCATATCGGTCGATCTGGACGAACGCGCCAGCCAGGAGATCGTCGACGCGATACGCGGCAACACGTGCGACATCGGTGTTCTTGCCGATTCGGTCGATACCACGGGTTTGCAATCGTTCTTGCTCGGCAACGACCCGCTGATGCTCGTGATGCCGCGCGACCACGAGTGGGTCCGCCGCAAGCAGGTCAGTTTTGCCGAGGTGGCTCATTGCCCGCTGGTCGGCTTGCAGGCAGGCAGCGCACTGGATGATCACCTGGCGGGCCATGCACGCCGCCTGGGTGTGCGACTACGTTATCGAATTCGCCTGCGCAGCTTCGAAGCCATATGTCGAATGGTTGGGCAGGGGGTGGGGCTGGGCGTGGTTCCAAGATCAGCGGCCCAGCGTTACGCTCGGTCCGCAAAGGCAAAAGCCATTTCGCTGACGGACCCTTGGGCCGGAAGGTCTCTTGTGATTTGCGTGAGAGATGCAGAAGTGCTGCCGGCCCATGCCCGGCAATTGATCGAGAGGCTGCGGCAATTGGAGCGTTCAGCCACAGCAAGCGCTTAAAGCAGGGGCCGCAAGCAACGACCGCCCTCCGTGCGCAAGCGTGCATGGCCGCGCTGCAAGATGCAACACCTCTTGTTCGTGGGGACTGGGCCCTGCCCGCGGTGTTTGCCGGACAGTGCCGGCCCTAGAACTGCTGATGAAACTGGAGTTCTAAGTTCGTCCTAACCCTTCGGGGTTGCCAGTCCAGCTGAATGCCTGAACGTACCGTACCTGGTTTGACGCGGCCCTTTGCGGGCCAATTTGTGCACCTGCTTCGCAGCGATGGCTGCCAATGATGTCGCCCCCCGCAAATGCACGGTCTGGGCCGCACAGCGGTCTTCCATGCCCCGTTGACGCCCCGGGCCCAATGGCCAGTTTGAAAGTACCGCGGACCGTCAATGAACCCGCAGCACCTCAAACTGCTGTCGGACGGGAGCGACCTGTATCGACACCTCATCACCCTCGCATTTACCCAGCAGGGCCCTGCCCAAAGGGGCTTCGCTGCTGATGACCTGAACGAGCTGAGCGCCGCTGACCAACTTCATGCTGCCCCCATCCGGGCCGAGAAAGAGCTGTTGCTGCTTGTCGTCGGCATCGACCAGGCAGACCAGCGCGCCGAGCTGTATGCCTTTGCTGGCGTCGTAGGGGCGCGGGCGGAATTGGCGCCAATGGGCCATCGCCTGGCGGATGGCTTCAGCACGACGTGCTTGGCCGGTCGCCAGGTAGGCGGCTTCAAGTCCCAATGTGTCGTATTTGTTTTCGGCGATGTTTTCTTCGTGAGTCGCCGTTTCATGGGCCGCCCGCGCTGCCTGTTCGGCTTGCAGCAGGTCTTCGGCGAGCCGTTCCAGCACCTGCTGCTGCAGCAAGAATTTATCCATGATGAAAGGTAGGCATCTCGAACAAGCGGGGGGCAGGTCTTGATTATCAATGCGATGCAACCCAGACCTGTTTGCCCGGCAGGCGAGGTATCGCGAAGCTCGATGTCAAGTACTGCATGGGTGAGGCGTTCGCCACCGTGCGGAAGTGGCAGGGAGCCCACTTCAATGGGGACCAGACATTCGTCATTCATTTCTCCTTGCTTGTTTCAGCGTCGACAGCAAGGCGGCCTTGTAGCCCTTGTCGCTGTCGAACTGGGCCTGTTCGGCCTGCTCCTCAGGGCCGCCCGGCTCTTTGCCGCGCAGGCCGAGGTAGCAATAGAAGCGAAGCTGGAGGGCCCAGACCTCGTCTTCGAACAGTTCGTTGACGATGGTGGCTTCGCGCACGAAGTGCGTCGCGCTTTGCTCCACGACGTCGCAACGAGTGCAGAGGCCTGCGGGCAAGAACAGGCGGGCGTCGCGGCTGGACTCAGACCGAGGTCGCGACTTGGCTGGCGAATTCGCGGTAAGCATGAAGCGGGCGGCCCAGGAGCTTGGTCAGCCGTTCAACGTCGCCGGCTTCAGGGACCATGCCATCGGTGATGAAACGCTCACTCATCAGGCGCATGTCGAAAGCCATCCAGCTCGGCATGAACTGCCGCAGGTTCTGCTCAAACGCGGCGGTGTCGTCGCCCGCATACGCGATCTGGCGACCCAGCACGTCGGTCCAGATGGCGGTGACATCCGTGCCGGTCAGCGTGTCAGGACCAACCAGGTTGATCCGGTCGAGCGGCAGCGGCACGGCAGAGTGCTCGCGGCGCAGGAGTTCGATGGCCGCGACCTCGGCGATGTCGCGCGTGTCGACCATGGCCAGGCCCTTGCTGCCGATCGGCATCGGGTAGACGCCGTACCCGGTCACCACGTCCTTGATGGTGAGGTCGTTGCCCATGAAGTAGGCGGGCCGCAGGATCGTGGCGTTGAGGCCCATCTGCTCGATCATGCGCTCCACGCCATACTTGCCCGCAAAGTGCGGCACGTTCACATACAAGTCGCTGTGGATCACCGACAGATAGACGATCCGCTGGATGCCGGCCTCGCGGGCGATGTTGAGCGCGATCAACGCCTGGGTGTACTCGTCGGCCACCACCGCGTTGAGCAGGAAGAGCGTCGAGACGCCGGAGAAGGCGCTGCGCAGCGAATCGACGTCGAGCAGATCGCCCTGAACGATACCCACGCCCGCCGGAAAGCTGGCCTTCGAGGGGTCGCGGACGAGCGCGCGGACAGCGGCACCGCGCTTGACGAGTTGTTCAACGACTTGGCGGCCGACAGTGCCCGTGGCACCGGTAACGAGGATGGTCATGATGATTTCCTTTGGGTTCGGGGTTGCGATGGCTGAACAATAGAAGGTTTCATAACCAAAACAAAGACTCTAAAATCGAGACAAATCGAACCAAATTTGAGACACCATGGATTTGAATGCTTTGGAGGATTTCCAACTGGTGGCCGTTCACAGCGGCTTTGGAAAAGCCAGCCGCGCCAGTGGCCGGTCCAAGGCCACCCTGTCGCGCCGTGTCGCCGATCTCGAAGAAGCCCTGGGCATTCGGCTCATCGAGCGAGGCGAGCGCAGCCTGGCACTGACCGAAGCCGGCCAACTGCTGCTGGCCAGGATCGAGGGACCGATGCGCGAGGTTGCCGAAGCGGTCGCGGCGGCGCGGGATGGTTTGGTGGCCCCCAGAGGCCGTCTTCGCATCGCGGCGCCGCTGCTGTTTTCTCAAGTGGCATTGGGACGCCTGGCAGCGGCGTTCCAGGCTATTTATCCCGAGGTGCAGATCGAAGCCGTGTCCGAAGACCGACTCGCCAATCTCGTCGACGAGCATTTCGACGTTGCCATCCGCATTAACCCGAGCAAGGACAGCGCGCTGGTCGGCAGGTGTTTCGCCAGGGACCGGTTGGTCCTCGCTGCGGCGCCATCTTTTCCAATGCCGAAGCGGCGCAAAAACAAAACTTTTCAGGTTCCGGCCGTTGTCATGCCAACCTATCGCGATGGAGAGGTCTGGTCCGTTGGCGATGGTCAACTCACCGTCGAACCACAGCCTGTGCTGCGGCTGTCTTCCCTCCTGACTGTCCGCGATGCCGTTGCTGCGGGCGCGGGGGCCGCCATGCTGCCCCAATCGATCATCGGGGGGATGCTGGAAAAAGTTGAATTGGTGTCGTGGGGCATGGCCGGCGACGAGGTCGAGCTGTGGGTTCTGCACACGTCACGGCGCTTGCAAAGCCCCAAAGTCCGGGCCTTCGTGGAGTTCATCTGCAACCATTACCCGAGCGGGTCATTCGTCGTTCAAGCCTAGGCAACCTACTTCCACCTCTAAGCGGGCATGAGCTGCGCACGACTTGATATCGGCACTGCAGCGCGTGCGGACGGGGCGGGCAAACTGCGCATCAACATCAAGAAGGGACGGTTTCAGATGAAGAAGACGTGGATCGCGGTAGCGCTGGCTCTACTTGCAGGATGCGCCAAGAAAGCGCCAGAGCCAGTTGTAAACCTCAGTGGTTTTGAACTGGGTGGCAACGCTGAGCAGGTGTTGCAAGGGGTGCCCAATTGGAAAAGCATCACCATCGGCGGCGTTCCTTCCTACTTCGTTCATTTAGGCCCATCGGCGGATTTTGGAACCGATAACAAGCTTCGGTCGCTCATGTTCTTGTTCGAATCAACGAGCTTCAGCCAAGTGGTTGGAACTGTTTCGAGCAAGTACCCAGGCCTGGCCTGCAAGGACAGCAGGGGGTCGCATCCCGATGGCAGCGCCAGCTTCGACCAAACCGTATGCTCGATGAGGGTCAAAGGCGGCGAGTTGGTCATCCAGCGTGTCTATGGTCGTGTTGGGATGTCGGTCTTGACGCTGTCCAGCGATGCCGCCATCGCCGAAGAGAAGGAAGGCGCGGCCAAGAGGTTGCAGGAGAAACAGAAATGAAAACGCGCCCGGGTGGACGCATTTGTCATTCAGGTGCTCGGCTGGTCTGCAGGTGAGCTCCAATACGAGCGGTTCAGCAAGTCAACCTGATGGCCCCGGCCAGCAGCAGTGCCGCCAGGCAGGCCCAACCAGAGAACAGCCAGCGCAACGCGCGCGATTCAGGGACGAAGCCGAACCCGCGGACGAAGCCTGCGCTCATCGCCCAGAACAGCAAGGAAGCCAGGGCATGGTCGGCCTGGCCCTTGGAGTTGGCCATCAGGAGCGGGTACACCGTCCCTCCGAGCATGATCACCAGGCCCACCACCAGACTGGGGACCTGCAGGCGCGCAGTCGATCGGCCCTTGTCCGCCGTGGCGCTCATGCGTGCGGGTCCTTGCCCAGAAGGTGATCGCCCGCCTGGGCGCGCGCCTCCTCGGTCTCTCCCCACATCGCGTTCACGATGGCCAGCAAGACGGCGAAGCCGACTCCAAGGATCCAGGCGAAGTACCACATGGCTTTGCTTTCTCAGTACGCGTTGTGTTCGTTGGCGCTGATGTGCGCGAGCGTGACCTTGCCGCGCATCACGCGGTAGGCCCAGGAGGTATAGAGCAGGATCAGCGGCATGAAGACCAGGGTCGCGCCCAGCATCAGGCCCAGGGTCATGGGGCTGGAAACGCTGTCCCACACGGTCAGACTCGCGTTTGGCATCGTGGACGAGGGCATGATGAACGGGAACATGCTGGTGCCCGCCGTGCCGATGACACCGATGATCGCCAGCGACGACGCCACGAAGGCGGCCAGCGTCATTCGGGCCATCACCAGGCCGCAGGCGAAGACCGCACCGCCGACGCCCATCGCGGGCAGGAGCCAGATCAAAGGCTGTTTGCCATGGTTGAGCCACCAAGCACCTGCCTGACGGGCGACCGTCTTGGCCAGGGGGTCCGGCAAGCCGCCCGGGTCGATGGCCGAGGTGATCACGAACCCTTCGATGCCGCCAAATCTGAGCCACAGCCCCGCACCGATGAAGGTGAGCACCATGATGATCGCGGCGCCAACGGCGGCACGGGCCGCGCGCCGCTGGATCATGCCCTCGGTGCGGTGGGCCAGGTACATGCCGCCGTGCATCGTGATCATCGCGCTGCTGACGACGCCTGCGAGCAGCGCGAAGGGGTTCAGCAGTTGCCAGAAGGTGCCGGTGTAGGTGGAGACCAGGTAATCGTCAAAGCTGAACGGCACGCCTTGCAGCAGGTTGCCGAAGGCCACCCCGAAAATCAGCGGCGGCACGGCGCCACCGATGAAGAGCCCCCAATCCCAGGTGCTGCGCCAACGGGCATCCTGGATCTTGCTGCGGTAATCGAAGCCCACCGGCCGCAGGAACAGCGCCCAGAGCACCGCGAGCATCGCCCAGTAAAAGCCGCTGAAGGCCGTGGCGTAGACGATCGGCCAGGCGGCGAAGATGGCGCCACCCCCGGTGATGAACCAGACCTGGTTGCCGTCCCAGTGCGGGCCGACGGTGTTGATGACGACCCGGCGTTCCGGATCGTTCTTGCCCACGAACGGCAGCAGCGTGCCGACACCCATGTCGTGGCCGTCCATGATGGCGAAACCCACCAGCAGCACGCCGACGAGCAGCCACCAGATCACTTTCAATGTCGCATAGTCAAGCATGTTGTTCCCTCAGGCCCCAACCGGGGTCGCGAAGTGAGTGGGCTCGGTGTCGTACCGCCCCGTCCCGAGACTGCCGGGGCCCTGGCGCGCGAACTTCACCATCAGGTACACCTCGACGACGAGCAGCACGGTGTAGAACCCGACGAAACCCGCCAGGGATCCATAGAGGCTTCCGATGCTGAGCGTCGACACCGAGAGGTGTGTCGGCAACACGCCGTAGATGGTCCAGGGCTGGCGGCCGTATTCGGCGACGAACCAGCCGAGCTCGCACGAGATCCACGGGGCCGGCAGCATCCAGAGCGCCCACTTCAACAGCCAGCGCTTCCGGGGGTAGGCCGACCTCAGCGTCGCCCAGAACGACAGGCCGAACAAGGCCAGCATGGCGAAGCCCAGCCCCACCATGACACGAAAGGACCAGAACATCGGCGCCACGCGCGGCACGGTGTCGTTGACGGCCTTCTCGATCAACTCGGGCGTGGCCTGGCGAACGTCGACCACGTACTTCTTCAGGAGCAGGCCGAAGCCGAGGTCCTGCTTGTGCGCCTCGAACACCGCCTTGGCGGCCGCGTCGTCGCGGTGCTTGCGCAAGGTGTCGAGGGCCGTCACCGCGATGATGCCGTTGGCGATGCGCGCCCGGTTCTTGTCCTTGATGTCTTTGATGCCGGGAATCTGCTGGGTCAGCGAGCGCGTGCCGATCAGGCCCATCACCCAAGGCACTTCAACGGCCCAATCGTTTTTGGATTCGGCCTGATTCGGCCAGGCGATCACGTTGAAGGAGGCTGGGGCCGGTTCGGTCTCCCACATGGCTTCGATGGCGGCCATCTTGGTCTGCTGGGCCTCTCCCACCGTGTAGCCTGATTCGTCGCCCAGCACGATGACGCTGAGGACCGAGGCGAGGCCGAAGGCTGAAGCTACGCGGAAGCTTCGCTTGGCAAACTCGACATCGCGCCCCTTGAGCAAGTACCAGCTGGAGATCGACAGCACGAACATCGCACCGGTCACGTAGCCGGCCGAGACCGTGTGCACGAACTTGGCCTGCGCGTCCGGGTTGAAGACGATCGCCCAGAAGTCCGTCATCTCCATGCGCATCGTCTGGTAGTTGAACTCCGCGCCCACCGGGTTCTGCATCCAGCCATTGGCGATCAGGATCCAGAGTGCGGAGAGGTTGGTTCCGATCGCCATCAGCAGCGTGACCATCAGGTGGCGCGTCTTCGGCAGGCGGTCCCACCCGAAGAAGAAAAGGCCGATGAACGTCGATTCGAGGAAGAAGGCCATCAAGCCCTCGATCGCCAACGGTGCCCCGAAGATGTCGCCCACGTAGTGGGAGTAATAGGCCCAGTTCGTGCCGAACTGGAATTCGAGCGTGATGCCGGTCGTCACGCCGAGCGCGAAGTTGATGCCGAAGAGCTTGCCCCAGAAGCGCGTCATGTCCTTCCAGATGACAAGGCCGCTCATCACGTAGACGCTCTCCATGATCACGAGCAGCCAGACCATCCCAATGGTCAGCGGGACGAAGAGGAAGTGATAGAGGGCGGTCGCGGCGAACTGCAGCCGCGAGAGATCGACGAGTTGTTCTGAGATCAAGGCTTGGCTCCTGGTCCGGGCGGCACGCCGGAGACGTGGGCCGCGGTCTGTTCGGTATCGACGGCGACATGAGCGTCGCGCACAAAGACGAACCACAGCACCGCCAACAACGCCAGCTTCACCACCACGGCGGTGGCGAGGTGACGCTGGAGGGGGCTGTCGGCAACGCTCATGCACTTGGCAATCCAAGAAGCGTGCCAAAGGCTGGAGTCCATCGTTCCCCGCCCTTGGGAACCACGACCTCATGGGCAAAACGTCGATTCGCCGCGCCGCGGTTGACCTCGTTTTCTTGTTCCACGTCAGCGTTTGGCAGGAAAGTGGCAGTCAGATTTGGCAGGATCTGGCAGTCACGGCACACAATGGCCTGCAACCCATCGAGCATGCGCATGCCCACCTCACCCTCGCCACAACCTCCTTTGCTGCGCTCGGCACCGCAGGTCCAGGCCTTGATCTCGTTCCTGGAGCACGAGGCGCAGCCGATGATCATGCTCGACCCCAACTACAACATCCTGGCGGCCAACACCGCCTACAAGCGCCAGTTCGCGGCGGTCGACAAGCCCTACATCGGCCACAAGTGCTTCCGCATCTCGCACCACTACGACGTGCCGTGCGACCAGGCGGGCGAGCACTGCCCGATGAAAAAGTCGTTCGAGCTGAAGGGGCCCGATCGCGTGCTGCACATCCACCACACGCCCCGTGGTCCCGAGCAGGTCGATGTCGAGCTTCGTCCAATCCTGGACGAGCACCGTGAGGTCGTGGCCTATGTCGAGCGGCTGGCCACCGTGCGCCATGCCTCGGCCCAGCCCAGCGGCGAGGGGCTCGTCGGGCGCTCCCCCGCCTTCAATGCCGCCCTGGAGGCGGTGCAGCGCGTTGGTCCGTCGATGCTGCCCGTGTTGCTCCTCGGAGAGTCGGGCACCGGCAAGGAGCTGTTCGCCCGCGCCGTCCACGAGGCCAGCGATCGCTCGGGCGGCCCTTTCGTGGTCGTCGACTGCTCCGGGCTCACCGAGACGCTGTTCGAAAGCGAGCTGTTCGGCCACGAGAGGGGTTCCTTCACCGGCGCCAACTCGCGCAAGAAAGGCCTCGTCGAGACAGCGCAAGGCGGCACGCTGTTCCTGGACGAAATGGGCGATGTGCCGCTGTCGATGCAGGTGAAGCTGCTCCGGCTGGTCGAGTCGGGGTCGTTCCGCCGCATCGGCAGCCTGGAGACCCAGCAGGCTGATTTTCGGCTGGTGGCGGCCACCCACAAGCCGCTGGCCCAGATGGTGGAAGATGGCCGATTCCGTCAGGACCTCTATTACCGGATCAGCGCCTTCCCGATCCACCTGCCCCCGCTGAGAGAGCGCGCCACCGACATTCAGATGCTGGTTGATTCGTTCTTGCAACGCGGCGCCCCTGCGAAGCAACGCATGTCGGTCGAACCGGCGGCGATGGCCCGGTTGCAGCAACACAGCTGGCCCGGCAACATCCGCGAACTGCGCAATGTGCTGGACCGGGCGCGCCTGTTCGCCGATGACGGGATCATCCGCGCCGAGTACCTGCCGGCCGAACTCGGGGCCGACGCCCGCCCCCCGGCGGCTTCAGGCAGCGGCATCCAGGCGTCCCATCGGTGGGACGACGATGGACTGAGGGAAGTGGTCAAGGCTTTCCGGGGCACGCGCCTTGAACTGGCAGCCCATCTGGGCATGAGCGAGCGGACCTTGTACAGACGGTTGAAGTCGCTGGGCCTGCTCTGACACTCGGCATGGGGCGACGCCATTGGCAGCCCGGACTGCCATCTGGCGGATGACTTCCTGCCAGATGGCAGCTCCCGATAGGATCGGCCAGGTGCACGCGGTTGTGAAATTCCCTTTGTGAACAAGGGGTTGGCGAAAAAATCCTCGGCGGCATGGCCATGGCACGGGTCTTGAAATGCAGCCATCAGCAGCACTTCGCTGTGCCACCCCAGGAGACTCTCATGCAAAAGAACGAAGGCACCCTCGACCGCGTGCTGCGCGTCAGCGGCGGTTTGCTCTTGATCGGACTCGCCACCACGAACGTCATCGGCTTGTGGGGCTACATCGGCATCGTGCCGCTGATCACGGGCGCCATCGGAACGTGTCCGCTGTACTCGGTGCTCGGCATCCGCACGTGCGCGATCAACCGGCGCTGACTGGGTGATCAGATGGGCAACCGAAGGACACTGCAGGTCGATGGCTTCTTCGATCCCGCCACCTGGACGGTGAGCTACCTCGTCCTCGACCGGTCGACGAATCGGTGCGCGCTGATCGACAGCGTGCTCGACTACGATCCGGCGTCGGGGCGCACATCGCATGACAGCGCGGACAAGCTGGTCGCCCGCGTCCGGGAGCTCGGCGCGACGGTGGACTGGATCCTGGAAACCCATGTGCACGCCGATCACCTTTCAGCCGCACCGTATCTCAAGCAGCGACTCGGTGGAAAGCTCGGCATCGGCGAGCACATCAAGGCTGTTCAAGACGTCTTCGGCACGCTCTTCAACGCGGGCAGCGATTTCGCCCGGGATGGCCGGCAGTTCGACCACCTTTTTGCAGACGGTGAGCGTTTCGCCATCGGTAGGCTCCAGGTCTGCGCGATGCACACACCCGGCCACACACCGGCCTGCATGACCTATGTGGTGACGGAAGGTGATGGCGCCGACAAGACGAAGTCGGCCTTCGTCGGAGACACGATCTTCATGCCGGACTACGGCACGGCGCGCTGCGACTTTCCGGGTGGCGACGCCCGCACGCTCTTCCGCTCCATCAACAAGGTGCTGAGCTTGCCGCCAGACACGATGCTGTACATGTGCCACGACTACCTGCCGAATGGTCGCGAAGTGGCGTTCGTGAGCAGCGTCGGTGAAGAACGCGCCCAGAACATCCACGTGCGCAACGGCATCAGCGAGGAAGCGTTCGTCGCGATGCGCCAGGCCCGCGATGCCACGCTGAGCATGCCCACGCTGATCCTGCCGTCGGTGCAGGTGAACATGCGCGCGGGCGAGTTGCCCGAGCCGGAATCCAACGGCCAGCGCTACCTCAAGATACCGCTCAACGCACTTTGATGGCGGCACCGGCGCGGTGTCAGGCCTGTTGAGCCGCCTGCCGGGCTTGGGTGGTGGCGCACCTGGCGCTCAGATCCCGGCAGCCTTCAGTTCTTCCACCACCAAGGCACGCGCCACCCTGTCCTGCAGCGTGCGGGGCTCCGACAGCGCCAGCCAGTCCAGGTAAGGCCGAGCCGATGGCGGGATGCGCCATGCACCAGGCCACAACGCGGCCCACGCAAGTTGCCACTTGGGCGCGGTGTCGGCGCGCTTCTTGACGGCCCTCAACACCTTGCCAAGCATCACCTCCTCATCCGTCAAATCAGTGCCGAAGGGAAACGCGGGGAACAGTTGCCGTGGCCTGAAGCCCGCCAGTTGCCGCTCCAGCCGCTCGGGCAGGTTGTGTTGAAAGGCATCAGGGATCTGGTAGCCAGGCTCCAGCTTGCCAGCACGCTTGGCCGCGTCCATCAGCCCACCTTGAAAGCGCGAGTCCGCGATGTTGAGCAAGGCCTTGATCACCTCGGCATCGGTGCGCGAGCGCAGATCGGCGATGCCGTACTCGGTGATGACGATGTCGCGCAGGTGGCGCGGGATGGTGGTGTGGCCGTAGTTGAAGACGATGTTGCTGCTGGGCCCGCCTTTGCCTTTGTCACGCACCGCGCGCACCATCAGGATCGACCGCCCCGTGGGCAACTCGTGTGCCATGGCCACGAAGTTGTACTGCCCGCCCACGCCCGAGACCACGCGCAAATCCTCCAGCCCATCCGAACACACCGCGCCCGACAAGGTGGCCAGGATGCCGGTGTTCATGAAGCGCGCATGCACGCGCTGCTGCCGGTACAGGCGTGGATTACGGTCCAGCTGGTTGATCTTGCTCACACCCGTCATGCAGATCTCACGGGCCTGGGCTTCGGGCATGCGGCGCAGTCCTTCGTAGAAATCGAGCGGGCCGAGGAAGAAACCGCCGTGCAGCACGATGCCGTTGCGCAAGCGCTGGCCCAAGCACTGCTCGGCCATCACTTGCCGCGACTGCGGGTCGGCCACATTGGCGATGACGCGGGTGCCATCGGGCGCCACGATGTGGCCTTCGTCGTAACAGGTCTCGTCGTTGAACAGGCCATGGTGTTGCAGCACCTTGAAGTCCGCGCCCCGGATCACGCGCACGCCCAGCGAGGCAAGATCATCCAGCACCTGCGGCTTCAAATGCTCGGGATCGCAGCGCCCTTCATTCACCAGTTGCTGCAAGGCCCAGAAGTCATGCACGCGGCGCTTGAGGATGCCGGCCCGCAGCAGGTGCAGGTAGCCATCCACGAACATCTCGGTGGCGCCATACAGGCCTTGCTCAAAGGGCGCGGTTCCGCCGATGTCCTTGATCAGCGTGCCTGAGTTTGCGAGGATGCCGCAATCGCCCAGCACCTTCAGATACTCGGCGTTCTGCGCGTGGCGCAGCTGCGCGGCGTACACGATCGCATCGCCCAGGGCGCCAATGCCCAGTTGCAGCGTGCCGCCATCCTTGATGAGGCTGCTGGCGTGCAGGCCGATCATGTGGTCGGGCGTGGTCACGCCCAGCTTGGGATTCGAGAACAGCGGCGAGGTATAGCGCGCATGGTCGACAACGATGTGGAAGGCCTCGGGCCCCACCTCGGCATCGTTGAACATGAAGGGCAGGTTCTGGTTGACCACGCCAACCACCAGGTGCGGCCGGCCGCTGGCACGCAGCATGTCGACCAGCTCGGGTGGCGTATCAGGGTTGCACGAGAGCGAGTAGCGCGTGCCCTCGGGCGTGTCGCGCTTGCAAATCATCTGCGCGACGACGTTGCAGCCGTGGTTGAATACATCACGTGCGGCGTGCGTGTAGTTGCTGCTGATGTAGTGCTGCTGCGCGTGCGCGTTGTCCATGAAGGCGCCAGGCCGGAAGAAGAACTCGCAGACCTGCACATTGGCGGGCAGGCGGTTGGCGCGCAAGGCGGCGATCACGTCCAGCTCGGGCACGCCACCGAACACGCGCTCGACGAAAGGCTTGAGGAAGGCGCTTTCGATGGCGCTGCTGCCGGTGGGCTTTTCCAGCGAGAGTGCGGTGAGGATCTTCAGTTGCAGGCTGCCGTCTTGCACAGCCCGCGCATACAGCGCATTGACCAGCTCGACCGGTTTTCCCAGGCCCAGCGGCAGGCCCACCACCAGGTTCTTGCCGATGCGCGCGATGATGTCGTCCACCGCTTGCGACACGTCGTCCAACATCACCGCAGGCCCCGTCATGCACACCTCCTGCCCGGAAGGGCCGGGCTTGCCGGACGAGCATACCGCGCGCTCACTCGCGTTCGGGCACCGGCACGTTGAAGCCGTTGAGCGTGGTCGACACCAGGGCGTAAAGGCCCACCAGGTAGATCAGCTCATTGGCGCCATGCTGTCCGAAAGTCTTCACCGCCAGGCTGTAGACCGGCTCGGGCAGAACGCCGCCCCGGCTCAGCGCATAGGCCACGTCGAAGGCCACGCTTTCTTCCCTGTTCAGGTCATTGGGCTTGAGGTCGGCCACCAGCGTGGACAGCCGTTCGGGGGACATGCCCTCGCCTTCGGCCACCGCAATGTGCGCGTACAACTCGTAGGCCGCGTCGAAGCGCGCACCGACCACCAGGATGGCGATCTGGCGCACCGGATCGGGCAGCACGGCCTTGGCGGTCATCGCCAGGGTCAGATCCCAGATGGCCTTGCCGATGGCGGGCTCGTGCAACCACGGATTCCACGGCCCCATCAGGGCGCCATCTTCGCGCTCAACCTTGAAGGCATTGAAGTGGCTGGCGATGCCCTTGCGCATGTCGTCGTACAAGGGCTTTTGTTCGGGCGTGAGGTCTTGGGGCGGAATCAGAGGTAGGCGCACAGCAGATCCTTGGCTTTGGAAGTGAGGCCTTCGAGCATAGGGATCCGCGGCGGCCGTCATCGCGCCAGGGTTATCGGGTGGCCACCACTGATTGTGCGCAAGGAACCACATGGCAGCCCGCTCGGCCAGACTGCGCGGGCCATCAGCCCAGCTTCACGCCCAGAACTTCAGCCAACTGAGTGGCATTCGCCCACTCGGTCCGCCCGCCGAGCAGGCCGATGGCCAACCTGATCATGGCTTGCCTGGTGCGCTGCCACAGCGCATCGGACGGGGCCTCAGGGCCACAGTGGAAACGGTAGCCAAGGTACTCGACGCCAATCACGAACGACTCCACCTGGAGCGGGTCAAACGAGGTGCGCCCCAGGCTGAGTGCCATGTTCTGCAGTTCGGCCCCGATGGCGGTCAGCACGCGCTGGCGGTGAGCCGCGGCAGGAGACCGCGCATCATGCATTTCCGCATAGATGGCGCGCAACAAGGGGCCGGCTTGCTGGCCCCATGCTCGCCAAGCCAGAAGGCCGGCCTCCACTTTCTGCAAAGGCCCCGCGGCTTCGCGAATGGCCGCCACCACCATGTCGGTCAAGCGATCATTGGCATCCCGCAAAACGAGCTCAAGGACCTCGTCGGTGTTCTTGAAGTAACGGTAGAAGGTGGGCCTGGAAATGTCGCCCGCTTGCGTGATCAGCTCGACCGACACACCATGGGAGCCGTGTTCCGCGAAGACCCGCGCGGCCGCCTCCTGGATGTGGCCGCGGATGCGCTCGGTTTCAGCCGCATTGCGAGGAGGGCGGCCTTTTCCGCGCTTTCCCGCAGAGGGCTGGGCATCAGAAGTGTTCGAAAGCATGGCCGCTGTGTCAGGCCGAGCAAGGCAATGGCATGCCCGCATTATCACCGCGCTATCTGGCCAGCAAGCCCTCGTCCATCCAGCGGCGCAAGTAGCCACCGGCCAGGGTCGCCGCGTTCTCGTTCTCAGGCAACATCTCGGCCAGCAAGCCACAGATCTCCGCGAAGGACTTGGCCTGCATCACCGCCTGCAAAGCCCCTGCCTCGATCGACGGCACGCTTCTGAAATGCGGACGCTCTTCAAAGCGCCACACCACCACCGCCATCGGCGAGGGCAAGGCCTCGACCGGCGGCACGTCAAGCTCCTGGTCCAGCGCATGCCACAGGCTCAAGGTGTTGCAGCCCAGGCTGATCAGGACCAAGGTGGGGTGCGGCTTGAACACCACCGTGGCCCAATCTTCAGGCGCCAGCGCCGCCACATCGGCCATGGCCAATACCGGCGCATCCACACCATCAAAGGCGGCGCGCATGCTCCAGTCCAGGCGGGCGATCTCGGCCACCTCGGGGTGGTCGCCCAAGGTGCCGTCCGCGCTCAAACGCTGTGCCAGCCAATCGGGGTAGGCTGAGCCATACCAGCGCAGGTTGGCCGATGCAGAAGGGTTTGCCTCGATGAACTCGGCCGACAAGGCATCGAACCATTCGTCGCCCAGGTACAGCAAGGTGTGGCCAAAGCTGTCGCGCAAGGTCTCTTGCAAACGCGCCCGGTAAGCATGGTGGTAGATGCCCAGGCGCTGCGCTGCGCTGCCCGGCACCACGCTGACCACATCCGCCAAAGCGGCTGCATCGCCCGCCAGCACATGGCCCTGCAGGCGTGACTGCAAGGCCTCTAGCGACGATGCGGTTGAGCCGACAGGCATTTTCATCATGCAGCCTGCCTTTCGAGCACCGAGGCGGCCACGCGGCGCGCCTGGTCCAGCTCGGCGAGCAGCTCAGGCAAAGGCGGGATGTGGTCATCGCGCTCGATCATGGTGGCCACCGCGCCAAAGCGCGCGCAGGCCTTGGCGTACAAGGCCCACACCGCATCGGCCACCGGGTGGTCGTGCGTGTCGATGATGTGGTCGCCGTGGTCGGTGTGGCCCGCCAGGTGGATCTGCTGCACGCGGCCCACAGGGATGTGGTTGATGAAGTCCACGGCATCAAAGCCATGGTTCACGCTGCTGACGTGGATGTTGTTCACATCCAGCAGCAGCAGGCAATCGGCCTCTTCGCACAGGCGGGCGATGAACTCCCATTCCGTCATGTGCGAGCTTTGGAATTGAACATAGCTGGAGACGTTCTCCAGCACCAGACGGCGGCCTAAGGCGTCTTGCACCTGGCGCACGTTGCGCACCACCAGAGCCAGTGCTTCGTCGGTGTAGGGCAAGGGCATGAGGTCGTGCAACTGGCGGCCATGCACGCCGGTCCAGCACAGGTGGTCTGACACCCAGAGGGGATCGACACGTTGGACCAAGGCGGCCAGCTTCTTCAAATAGCTTGCGTCAGGCCCGGCCACCGAGCCGATGGACAGCGAGACGCCGTGCATGGCCATGGGGTAGCGCTCACGCAAAGCATCGAGCATGCGCAGCGGCTTGCCGCCGGGCACCATGTAGTTCTCGGAAATGATCTCGAGCCAGTCCACCGCTTGGGGCTGGGCCAGGAAGTCGGGGTAGTGCACGGTGCGCAGCCCCAGCCCGAAACCGGGCGAGGGCCGCGTCAGCACGGCAGGCCGCGTGCTCATGCGCCTGTTTACTTGGCGGCGCCCAGGTCGCCAATGGTGCCGCCCTTGCTCAGGCAGGCCTTGGCATCCATGGCCTTGAAGCCGTGGCCTTTGCAGGCGTTCTGGCCCTTGCAGGCGCTTTCAGTGGTCTTGCAATCGCTGTTGCCCTTGCAGGAGTGCACGCCGTAGCAATGCACTTTGTCGCTGGCGGCCACGGCCGAGCCCATGCTGCCGGCGGGTGCTTCGGCGGCAAAGGCGGCGCCCGACATGGCGATCATCGCGGCAGCCAGGGCCAGGGAAGAGGAGTTGCGTTGGGTCATGGTGATTTCTCCGGTGAGGTCAAATTTGGTTGAGGAACAAAGGGGTAGTCGGGCGCCCCACTCAGTTCTTACACCTCCACCGAAAAATTGTTGTGCTCACCACGCGACTGCGTCAACCACTGGCGTGGCGATACGCCCATCCTTTGCGCAAACACCCGCGACAAAGCCGACGCGTTGGCATAGCCCAGCTCCGAGGCCAGCAGCTTGATGGCTTTGCCTTGGCGCAAGCCGGCCTGGGCCAGGCTCATGCGCCAGTTGGCCAGGTAATCGCCGGGAGTGGCGCCCACCACGCTTTTGAACCGGGCCGCGAAAGCCGTGCGAGACATGCCGGCCTCTTGCGCCAAGGTATCCAGGCTCCACGGTTGGCCAGGATGATCGTGCAAGGCGGCCAGCGCACGGGCCAAGCGCGGATCGGCCAGCCCCGTCAGCATGCCCACCGGCACACCACCGTCCTCGGGGTGGTCCAGCAGCCAGCGCAGCATCTGCAGCAAGACCACCTCGAACAACCGATCGGCCAGCAGCCGTTGGCCACACTGCACGCGATCGGTCTCGGCAAACAACAAGGCCAGCGCAGGCGCCAGGCCCTCCACCCGGTTCAAAGGCAAACACACCAGCGGCGGCAAGGCCTGCACCAAGGGGTGGGTGTGGCCCCCCTCGAAATCGAGCGTGGCGCAGGCAAAGTCGGCGCCGTCATCAGGCGCGTTGTGGAACTGGTGTGCCAGCGGCCTGGGGTAGAACAGCAGGCTGGGCTCGGACACCTGGATGCGCTTGCGCAGGCCGGTGTTGGCACGGTGCGTGACCACCATCTCGCCTTGCCGCAGCACATGCAGAAAGCCACGCCCGGGTTTGGCGGCGTAGGTGGTTACGCCACACAAGGGCCCGGTGTGGAACAAGTGTGCTCGAACGCTGAAGCGCTCGAGCAAGGAAGACAGCCGGTCAATGGGCTGAGTTGCCATCGTGCAGGGCCACCTTGGGAAAGTCGACGGGCACGTTCAAAGCCACGTTGATGTAATTGGTGAAGAGGTTCAAGGCCACATGCGCCAGGATCTCCACCACCTGCTCGTCGCCAAAGCCCACTTCGTGCAAGCTGGCCACATCGCCATCGGTGATCTGGCCACGCTGGCTGACCACTTTCAGCGCAAAGCGCAAGGCAGCGGCGGTGCGCGGGTCGGTGGACTGGCCGAGCTGTGCGGCGGCCATCTCTGCCGCCGACACGCCGGCCTTCTG
The DNA here is from genome assembly GCF_918741295.1 of Aquabacterium sp. CECT 9606. Lineage (GTDB taxonomy): Bacteria > Pseudomonadota > Gammaproteobacteria > Burkholderiales > Burkholderiaceae_C > Aquabacterium. The sequence goes on along the minus strand of NZ_CAKKNB010000001.1, from coordinate 89,420 downwards.
GCCCAGCGCCGTGTGGGCCGCCAGGCAGTATTCGCATTGGTTGCGGTTGGCGATGGTCACGGCGATCTGCTCGCCCAGGGTGGAACCGAGGCTGCCTTTGCTCAAGGCGCCAAAGGCAGCCCACATGCTTTGCAAAGCCACGGGCGAGTTGGCCACGGCCTTGAACATGTTGGGTGTGGCGCCAAAGGCCTGCTGAATCTGGCCAAGAATGGCTTGGCTGGCGGCGGGGGCTTGGGTGGCCTGGAGGAGGGTGACGCGGGACATGGTGCTTCCTTGTGGGTGAATGGAGCCTCAGTGTCCCGGCGCCTCATGAACCCGTGGACTCATTCCGTACAGGATTCATACCCATTCGTCCCAACCCACACCCTCACGCCAGCTTGGTGTGGATGGGCACGCCGCCCTTGAGCGTCAAGGTGACGGGCGTGCGCTCGGCGATGTCGAGCAGCCTGGCTCGCTGTTCGTCGTCCAGGCCCACGATGGTGAGCGTGCGGTCGATCTTCGCTGCGCCATCCTCGCCGCGCGAGAAATGCAAACCCACCTCCACGCGCTCCAGCGGCCAAGCCTTGCGGTCGGCGTACATGCGCAAGGTGATGGCCGTGCAGGCGCCCAGGCTGGCCAATAAAAGGTCGTAAGGCGCGGGGCCTGCGTTGGCGCCACCCAAGGCCTGGGGCTCGTCGGAAACCAAAGCATGGCCTCCAACCTCAATCCGCGTGCTGTAGTGATCGCGCCCGATGCGGGCCACGCCGTGTGCCATGGTGCTGCCTCCTCTTTAAGTAAGGGGGCATCTTACTTATTTGTAAGCCGCCACCCGTGCCGCATCCAGCTCTTTCTCCATCTGCCCCTGGTCAATCAACTGATCCTTGAAGCGCTTCATGATCACCGCTTCACGTGCCTTGTACTCGGCGGTCTGGGCGTCTTCGGCCTTGAGCTTGGCATCCATGGCCGCGTCGGGCTCCAAAGCGCGCAGCAGGGCCTGGCGGGCGGCCTCTTCCATGGGCTTGCGCTGGGCCGCGTCGGGGATCATGTCGGCATAGATGGCCGACTGCAGCATCAAAGCCTCAGGCCCGGTGACTTCCTGGTTGGCAAAGCGCACGGGCAAGGCGTCCAGGATGCGTTGGCCCACCTGGGCACGCTCCAGCGCATTGGGCTGGTCCTTCAACTCGTTCCACTTGTCCATGTCCCGTTTGAAGCGCAGGTAGCCCACCAGGCGCTTGAGCTCCTGGTCGCGCTGAGGGTGGTTGCGCAAAGAGTCCACCAATTGCTGCCACTGCTTGGGGTCGATGTCGGCGGGTCGCTCGATCTCGTGGCTGCCCGATGAGGAGGGCGCGGCGGCTGGCGGCTCGTTGTCCAGCATCTTGGCGTAAGCCTCCACGTGCGCGGGGGTGGGCGGGGCCTTGGGCGAATAGGTCTGGCTGGCGTAATACGCGCCTGCGAGCATGGCCGCCACCACTGCGCCACCGACCACCCAGGCGGTTTTTGAACGCTGCTTTTTGATCACCAACATGACTGCCACTTCCTCGATCAGGATCTACTTCACAGACTCGATCGTTGCATGCAAGCCGTTCAAGCCCCCCAGGGTAACTCCGCGTCACCCCCCTTTCAGGGGGCGAAAATGGGCCCGAAGATCGGCAATTTGGCCCCTTGGCTTGCAGAACATCCCCCCGAACGCCTCACTCTGCGGTATAAATGCGACCTCAATTCGAACGATCGTTTGAAAAGCACGGTCGTTCGAAAATCCAGATTGTTTCCATGGCCCGGCCGCTGTTCACGCGGCTTTCAAAGAGGTGACACCCTATGCCGCAGTACAAGGCGCCCTTGCGCGACATGCGCTTCCTGTTGAACGACGTGTTCGACTACACCAGCCACTACGCCAGCCTGTCCAACGGCGGCGAAGCCACGCCAGACATGGTCGAGGCCATTCTGGAAGGTGCGGCCACCTTCTGTGAAGAGGTGTTGGCCCCCCTGAACCTGTCGGGCGACCAGGAAGGCTGCCATTTTGAAAACGGCAACGTCACCACGCCCAAAGGCTTCAAGGAAGCCTACAAAGAGTACGTGGCTGGCGGCTGGCAAGGCCTGTCGCATGAAGTGAAGCACGGCGGCCAAGGTCTGCCCATGTCGCTGAACCTGCTCAAGGCTGAAATGATGGGCACGGCCAACTGGTCGTTCACCATGTACCCCGGCCTGAGCTTGGGTTGCATGAACACCATCATGCAATACGGCACCGAAGCGCAAAAAGACCTGTACATGCCCCCGCTGGTGTCCGGCGAGTGGACCGGCACCATGTGCCTGACCGAACCCCAGTGCGGCACCGACCTGGGCCAAGTCAAGACCAAGGCCGAGCCCGTGGGCGACGGCACCTACAAGCTCACCGGCACCAAGATCTTCATCTCGGCTGGCGAACACGATCTGGCCGACAACATCATCCACATCGTGCTGGCCCGCCTGCCCGACGCGCCCAAGGGCACCCGCGGCATCTCGCTGTTCATCGTGCCCAAGTTCCTGGTGAACGCCGATGGCTCGGTGGGTGAGCGCAACCCCGTGGTCTGCGGCTCGATCGAGCACAAGATGGGCATCCGCGCATCGGCCACCGCCGTGCTGAACTTCGACGGCGCCGTGGGTTACATGATCGCCGAGCCCAACAAGGGCCTGGAAGCCATGTTCACCTTCATGAACACCGCCCGCATCGGCACCGCCGTGCAAGGCGTGGCCCATGCCGAGCTGTCGTACCAAGGCTCTTTGCCCTACGCCAAGGAGCGCCGCTCGATGCGCGCCTTGTCGGGCAAGAAGGACGCCGAGCACACCGCCGACGCCCTGATCTGGCACGCTGACGTGCGCCGCATGCTGTTGATCCAGAAGTGCGTGGCCGAAGGCGGCCGCGCCATGATTTACCACGCAGCCAAGCTGGCCGACAACATGGTCAACGGCGTGCTGGAAGGCAACAAGGCCAAGTACGAAGAGTTCGACGACAAGCTGGGTTTCTACACCCCCATCCTGAAGGGCTTCCTGACCGAGATGGGCCTGGAAGCAGCCAACCTGGGCATGCAAGTGTTTGGTGGCCACGGCTACATCAAGGAACACGGCATGGAGCAGATCGCCCGCGACGCGCGCATCTCCACCTTGTACGAAGGCACGACCGGCATCCAGGCACTCGACCTGCTGGGCCGCAAGGTGTTGCTGACCACCAAGGGCAAGTGCGTGCGCGAGTTCACTGGCGACATGCTGAACCTGGCCAAGCCCAACCTGCTGTCGGGCGGCGCCCTGGGCAAGATGGCCCGCCAGTTGGCCAGCCGAGCCATCCAGTGGAACGTGCTGACGACGCGCATCATGCTGCGCGCCGCCAAGGACCGCGACCTGGTCAGCTCGGCCAGCGTTGACTTCCTGATGTACTCGGGTTACCTGATGATGGCCCACTTCTGGTTGCTGCAGGCCCAAAAGGCCAGCGAGCTGCTGGCCAGCGGCAAGGGCAAAGAGCCCGCCGACTTCTACAAGGCCAAGATCCAGACCGCCGAGTTCTACTTCGAGCGCCTGCTGCCCCGTGCCGATGGCCACAAGAAGAGCGCCCTGGCGCCCACCAGCGCCATCATGGCGATGGACGCGGAGCACTTCACGTTCCAGTGATCGACGCACAGATGTCGCTCTCAAAGGCCCTCGCAAGAGGGCCTTTTTTCATGGGGGGTGGCTTGGCGGGAACCCCGCCCTCGACTGAGGGATGGCAAGAATCCGGATCTATTGCAAAATGACAGCAGTTGTTTTCAGATAGACCCCCGGTTTTTTTCCACAGGACAAATTCATGTCGATTGCCAAACCTTGGTTGAGCCAATACGGCTCTGGCGTGCCCGCGACGGTCAATCCCGACGAGTACGCCTCGCTGGTTGACCTGCTTGAAGCGGCCTTCAAGACGCACGCCAAGCGCGACATGGCCGCGTTCAGGGATTCGCGCTGGACCTTTGCCGAGATCGACGCCCAATCCAAGGCCCTGGCCACCTGGCTGCAATCGCTGAACCTGGCCAAGGGCGCCCGCGTGGCCATCATGATGCCCAACGTGCCGCAGTACACCGTGGCCATTGCGGGTGTGTTGCGCGCGGGCTTCGTGGTCGTCAATGTCAACCCGATGTACACGCCACGCGAGCTGGAACACCAATTGAAGGACTCCGACGCCGAGGTCATCATCGTGCTCGAGAACTTTGCCGTGACCTTGCAGGATGTGGTCGAGCGCACGCCCCTCAAGCACATCGTGCTGAGCGCCATGGGCGATGTCTTTGGCGCCATCAAGGGGCCGCTGGTCACCTTCAATGCCCGCCACCTTGAGAAAAATGTGGTGGCCTTCAGCCTGCCCGACAACGAGCGCTGCAAGCAGACCACCCTCAAGGTTGCCCTGGCCAAGGGCCGTGCGGGCAAATATGTGCGCCCCGCCATCAAGGGCTCCGACCCGGCCTTCCTGCAATACACGGGCGGCACCACCGGCGTGTCCAAGGGAGCCACGCTGTCGCACCGCAATGTCACGGCCAACATCCTGCAGTGCGAGGCCTGGCTCAAGCCTGAGCTCGACAAGATCGACGGCCCGTTGATCAACGTGGTGGCCCTGCCGCTGTACCACATCTTCGCGCTCACGGTATGCTTCTTCCTGAGCGTGCGCATGGGCACCATGAACGTGCTGATCGACAACGCGCGCGACCTGCCCGGCCTGATCAAGACGCTGAAGAAGTACAAGTTCACGCAGTTCCCGGCCGTCAACACCTTGTACAACGCCTTGGTGGAAGAGCCCGATTTCGCCACGGTTGATTTCTCGCGCCTGCGCATGTGCATCGGCGGCGGCATGGCCGTGCAACGCTCCACCGCCGAAGAGTGGCAGCGCATCACTGGCGTGCCCATCGTGGAGGGCTATGGCCTGTCCGAGACGGCCCCGGTGCTCACCATCAACAAGCTGGACCACAAGGCCTACAACGCCGCCATCGGCTATCCCCTGCCCTCCACCGAGATCGTGCTGTTGAACGACGATGGCCAGGTGCAGCCCACTGGCGAGCCCGGCGAGATCTGCGTGCGCGGCCCGCAAGTGATGTCAGGCTACTGGAGACGCCCTGACGAGACCGCCAAGGTCATGACCACCGATGGCTTCTTCCGCACCGGCGACATTGGCGTGTTCGACGAAACCGGCCAGATCAAGATCGTGGACCGCAAGAAGGACATGATCCTGGTGTCGGGCTTCAACGTGTACCCCAACGAGATCGAGCAGGTGGTGAACCTGCACCCCGGCGTGACCGAGTGCGCCGTGGTGGGCGTGCCCGACGAGCGCGCTGGCGAGGCCGTGATGCTGTTCGTGGTGCGCAAGGACTACAGCCTGACCGAGAAGATGGTGGCCGACTATTGCAAGGAACAGCTGACCGGCTACAAGCGTCCCAAGTACGTCGAGTTCCGCGAAGACCTGCCCATGACCAACGTGGGCAAGATCCTGCGCAAAGACCTGCGCGACGAAGCCATCCGCGACATGGCCCTGCGCCGCAAGGACCAGAAGGCCGCCTGAGCCAGCGGCTTCATTCAGCCCCTCAAGAAGCCCACTGCTTCTTCATGAACGCCGCCTGGCGCTGCAAAGCCAGGGTGGCGCTCGGCATGATGCCCGCGTGGATCTGGAACACGTGCCAGCGGCCCTCGTAGATCTCCAGCTCGACCTCGCGGTCAAAGCGCTTGGCGGCATGGGCCAGCCAGACCGAATCATCGTGCAACACTTCGATCTCGCCCACCTGCACCAGCGTGGGCGGCAAGGTGGCCAGGTTCTGGCGTTTGGGGAAGGCCAGCGGGTGATCATGCTGCGGGCGGTACCAGGTGAAGCCCTGGTGGCCCCACTCGATGTTGATCATCGGGTCCAGCTTGCGGTACTTCTTGACGCTCTGGCTGTCGAGCTTGGGGTCGAACGCCGGTGACATCATCACCAGGCACTTGGGGCCTTCAATGCCTTCCAGCTCCAGGGCCTTGGTCACCAGCAAGGTCAGCGTGCCGCCGGCCGAATCGCCAGCCACCGCGATGTTCTCGGGCTTGAAGCCGTCTTTCAGCAACTGCTTGTAGCCGGCCACCGAATCATCGATCTGCGCCGGGAAAGGCGCTTCGGGCACGCGGCGGTAATGGATGGCCAGCACCTGTGCGTTGGCGAACTTGGCCAGGCGGGTGGTGATGCTGCGGTGGCTGCGCGGGCTGCCGGCCACGAAGGCGCCGCCGTGCAGGTACAGGATCGCGTGCTGGGGCTTGGCGCCGCCCTTGGGCGTGATGCGCTCGGCCGCCATGTTGCCCAACCTGGTCTTCTCGACCGTGACACCACCCGCGCCCGGCATCACCACCGACAGCATGTGCAGCACACCACGCTGCAACTGCGGCGGCAGCGGTGGCTTCATGATGGATTTGAAAAAGGCCCGCAGGCTGAAGCGCATCAGCCCGGCCGTCACGGTTTCAAGCGCGCCCGGCAGCGGCGGGTAACGGCGGATGACGGCTTCGCCAGGAGTGGACAGAACTTCGGAGGTCGTCATGCTCATCCCATCATCTTCTTGAAGAAGAAGGTGACCAGCGGCTGGTACCACGAGCCCGTCAGGCGCACCAGCTTGTCCAGGAAGACGGCATCAGGGCCGACCAGCACGCGGCGCTGGTTTTTCTCGACCGCGCGGATCATCTTGCGCGCAGCGCTGTTGGCCGTGGTGGTATTGAGCAGCTTGTCGAAGCGGCGGCGGGCGGCTTCCAGGTCGGCGCCAGGCTTGGCCATCGATGGATCGAGCTTGGCCGCCATCGCGATGTTGGTGCGGATGCCCCCCGGGTGAACACAGGTGGCGCTCACGCCGCAGTTCTCCACGTCCAGCTCCTGGCGCAGCGATTCGGTGAAACCACGCACCGCGAACTTGCTGGCGTTGTAGGTGCCCTGGGTGGGTTGCGACATCAGGCCGAACAGGCTGGAGGTGTTGACGATGTGGCCCTCGCCCGCCTTTTTAAGGTGCGGCAGGAAGGCCTGCGTGCCCCACACCACGCCCCAGAAGTTGATGCCCATGATCCATTCAAAGTCAGCAGGCTTGACCTTGTCGAGCGTGGCGCCCAGGGCCACACCGGCGTTGTTGAACACCAGGTTGACCTGGCCAAACTCGGTGGCCACCTGGTCGGCCCAGGCGTTGACGGCTTCGCGCTGCGACACGTCCAGCTTGGTGGTGGACACCTTCACGCCGTGCTTTTTGGCCAGCGCGGCGGTCTCGGCCAAGCCCGCCTCGTTCACATCGGACAGGGCCACGTGGCAGCCGCGCTGGGCGAGCTCCACGGCCAGTTCGCGGCCCATGCCGGAGGCTGCGCCCGTGATGGCGGCGACTTTGTTCTTGAAGTTCTTCATGGGGTTCTTATTTGGCTTTGACAACGTAATCAGCCAGCTTGAAGGAGCTGGTGGCCTGGCGATAGCGGAAGGTGAAACCTGGCCACAGCGTGGTGTTCTTGCCGCTGGCATTGACATACCAGCTCTTGCAGCCCGAGGCCCACACGGTGCCCTTCAGGCGCGATTGCATGTTCTCCACGAACTTTTGCTGCGCGTCCGCGCGCACGTCCACCACGGACATGCCTTGCTTGCGCATCTTCAGGATCGCATCGAGTGCGTACTGCACCTGCGACTCGATCATGTAGACCATGGAGCTGTGGCCCAGGCCAGTGTTGGGCCCCATCAGAAAGAACAGGTTGGGAAAGCCCGACACGGACATGCCCAGGAAGGCCTCTGGCCCGCCCTGCCGGGCCCAGCCGTCGGACAGGTCGCGCCCGCCCAGGCCGGTGTAGGCGCCACGCGGCACCAGCTCCTGCACCCGGAAGCCCGTGCCCCAGATGATCACGTCGGCGGGGTGCTCGGCGCCATCGGCCGTCACGATGCCCTTGGGCGTGATGCGCTGGATGTGGTCAGGGACGATCTTGACGTTGTCGCGCGCCAAGGCCGGGTAGTAATCGTTGGACACCAGCACCCGCTTGCAACCGGCGCTGAAGTTGGGTGTGAGCGCTTTGCGCTTGGCGGGGTCCTTGATGTGCTTGTTGATGTGGCGCCGGCCCAAGACCTCAAGCACCTTCAGGATCTTGGGAGAGATCACGAAGGCCACCACGCGGCCCTCCAGGATCCAGTAGGTGGACCAGCGGTGCAGCTTTTGCGTGAAAGGGATCAGGCGCGTGATGCGCTTGGCCAGCTCCGAGCGTTTCCAGTCGGGCTTGGGCATGACCCACGGCGCCGTGCGCTGGAAGTAATCCAGGCGGGCCACCTTGGGCGCGATCTGAGGCACGAACTGGATGGCGCTGGCACCCGAGCCGATCACGGCCACGCGCTTGCCGCGCAGGTCCACGTCATGGCGCCAGTTGGCCGAGTGGAACATCTCGCCCGCAAAGGTTTCGCTGCCTTCGGTTTTGGGGACAAAAGGATTGCTCAGCGCGCCCGCCCCTGAGACCAGCACCTGGCCGTTGAACTGGCGGCCATCTTCGGTGGACACCACCCATGTGGAGGTACCTTCGTCAAAACGCGACGCCACCACATTGGCGTTGTAGCGAATGTGCGGCAAGATGCCGTACTTCTCGGCGCAACGGCGCAGATAGGCCCAGATCTCGGGCTGGGGAGCGAACTGCCGTGACCAATCGGGATTGGGTTCGAATGAATAAGAATACAGGTGCGACTGCACATCGCAGGCGCAGCCCGGGTAGTGGTTATCACGCCAAGTACCGCCCACATCGTCGGCCCGCTCCAGGATGACAAAATCATCCACGCCGGACTGCTTCAATCGGATCGCCATGCACAGGCCTGAAAACCCCGTGCCGACGATCACCACGCCCGCTCGCTCACTCATCAATCCGTCTCCGAGTCCACTGCCGCACTGCACCATTTTGACAATGGTCAACTTCAAAAATAATATTTGACAATGGCTGTTTCCAGAACCAGGGTTAACCCCGAAGCACCCTCCAACTCGGGGACGACCGGCCGGCGTTATGCGGGGGTCGATCCCGTGGAGCGCCAGCGCCAACGCAAGGCGCGCCTGATCGACGCCGCGCTGGCGGTGTTTGGCGAAAAAGGGTTCCACCAATCCACGGTGCGCGACGTGTGCAAGGAAGCCAAGCTCACCTCACGCTACTTTTACGAGTCCTTCGACAGCATGGAGGCCTTGTTCAGATCGGTGTATGGCGCGATCAGCCGGCAACTGATGCAGGCCACGATCGTGGCGCTGGCGCAGTGCCCGCCTGACCCGGAGAAGTTGTCCGAAGCCGCCATCCGCGCCTTCCTGGAGTTCATCCAGGAAGATCCGCGGCGCGCGCGCGTGGGCCTGATCGATGCCCTGAATGTGGGCGAAGGCATGAACTCGCTGGCCAACAAAGCCAGCCAGGATTACGCCCAGCTGGTGGGCGCCTTTGTGCTGCAGTTCTTCCCGAACCTGGCGGAACTGGGCCTGAACCCCACCATCGTGGCCGACGGCCTGGTGGGCTCCAGCAACCGCATCGCCACGCAATGGGTGGCAGAAAAATGCAAAACGCCACTGGACGAAGTGCTGCACAACAGCGTGGCCATCTTCAAGGCCTGCATCGAGCTGGCTCGGCGCGGCCACATCGCCCCACCCTGAAAAACGCCAAGGTGGTGCAGACCTAAGACTGACGAGCGCCGAACTAGGCCGACTGGGCCACCAGGGCTTGGCGCTGGCGTTCATGCTGGCGCCGCTTGATATCCAGGAAGGTGCTGCCGTCCATCTCATGCAATTGGCGGGGGTATTGCTCCATGGACGACAGGAAGCGCGTCAGGCGGCGATCAAAGCGCTGGTCGGCGGGCGCATCCAATGACTGCAGGCAGGCATCGATGGCCAGGTAATACCGCATGGCATTGCGCTCAACCGCACCACGCACCCCATCGATGTAGATGGGCTGGCCGCGCTCGTCCGTGCCCGTTTGGCTGAAGCCCACCTTCGACCGGCCGGCCGTGGCCAGGTAAGCCTTGGTGGCCAGGTGACCCGCCAGGCTGGACGCGTAAGAATAGGACAGGTGGATGAAACTGCGGCCGCCCCCGAGTGACACAGCCTCGACCACGAAGCGGTAGTTGCTGGTGCCCAGGGGCCCTTCTGCCGCCCGCAGTTGCACCTGGAAGTACTCTGGCGTGGCCGAGACCTGCGAGTAAGTGAGGTTCAGGGGAAAGGCGTCCTCCACCGGCTGTTCGAGCTTTTTGCCGATGGCCACCTTCAACACCGACTGGCCCGGCGCTGGGGGCTGGCATTGCTTGGTGTTGGGGTGCAGGATCATCACGTCGCACCAACGTGCCGGATCGCGCAAAGCCTGCTGCACTTTGGTGAAGGGATGCTCTACCAAGGCGTACACGTCGCCCCGCACTTGGCCCGAGGATTCGCGTGAATCGATGACCAGCGGGCGACGAAAAGCACTGTTCTGCAAAGAAGAGCTCAATTGCTCGAACTTGGCGCGCAAATCAGGCGCCGATGATCCGGCGGCACCCTGGGCGTGAGCCAGGTTCAGCCCAGACAGGGTGGCCAGGGCCAGCAGCACGCTGGCGGCGCGGTGTTGAAAAACGGTGATCTTGTTCATGATGTGCTCCTTGCACCATCTGTGGCAATCGGCTTGCCTGCCCAAAGCCAGCAGCCGGCTCCAGCGTCAGCCATGACCATGACCATGACCATGACCATGACGATGGTGCAGATCTGGCAGGTGCGCATGGCTGTGCGTCAATGGTGCGTGGCGGTGCGCGTGCGCGTGGCCCTTGGCGGGATCCCACGGAAAATCGTGCTCATGCCGATGGTGCTCATCGTGGTGGTGAAAGTGCTCATGCGCCATGGGCTCGTGGCTGTGCAGGTGCTGATGGCGCTCGGTCAGGACCAACCAGGTCGCCAGCGCGGTCAAGCCCACGGCCAGGAGCAGCCAAGCGGTGACCGGCTCGCCCAGCAGCACGGCAAAGCCGGCCCCAAAAAACGGCGCAGTGCCAAAGTGGGCACCCGCACGCGCGCTGCCCAGGTGCCGCAAAGCCAGGATGAACAAGACCAGGCTCACGCCATAGCTCAAGGCGCCCAACACGAGCGCCGACACCACGGCTTGCCACGTGGGCAACGATTGCCCCAGGAACAGCGCAATCGCCAGATTGAAGCCGCCTGCCATCAAGCCCTTGATGGCCGCGATCTGCATGGGATCCGCGGACGAGATCGGGCGCGTGAGGTTATTGTCCAGCGCCCAGCACAAGCAAGCGCCAAGGATGGCCACCACACCGATCCACGAGGTGCTTCCACCGCCAGGCCATGCCAGGGCCACGCTCGCGCCCAACATCAAGGCCCCGGCGGCCCACACCCGGCCATCGACCGATTCACGGAAGGCCAGCGCGGCGACCAGCGCGGTGAGGATGCCCTCCAGGCCGAGCAGCAAGGAGGCAAATGCCCCTGGGGTGGATTGCAGACCCCACATCAGCATCACGGGCCCCAGCGCCCCCCCGAACACCACCGCACCGAGCAACCAAGGCCAAGCCTGGCGACGCACCGGGCTTTCTGCGCCCGCGCCCCGGACACGCCGTGCCAGCCGCAGTGTGGCCAAGGCCAGGCCGCTGCCCAGGTAAAGAAGACCCGCCAACATGAGCGGCGACATGCCCGCACCCAAAGCTTTGGCCAGGGGCGCGCTGATGCCGAACAGCGCGGCGGCCAACAAGGCAAACAGCGCATACCGCTGGGTGGAGAGATTGATCATGGGCCGGCCTTGCGTGCTGTTGCGGCGGCCCCGGGTCACATCACACCCCAGCGTGTGCCGCCTGCTGATCGGCGTGGTACGAGCTGCGCACCATGGCGCCCACGGCCGCGTGGCTGAAACCCATCTTGCGGGCTTCTTCCTCGAACATCTTGAAGGTGTCCGGGTGCACATAGCGACGCACCGGCAAGTGGTGCCCGCTGGGCGCCAGGTACTGGCCGATGGTGAGCATGTCGATGTCGTGCTCGCGCATGTCGCGCATCACCTGCAGGATCTCTTCGTCGGTCTCGCCCAGGCCCACCATGATGCCGCTCTTGGTGGGCACGTGCGGCGCGAATTCCTTGAAGCGCTTGAGCAGGTTCAGGCTGTACTGGTAATCCGACCCGGGGCGCGCTTCCTTGTACAGGCGCGGCGCGGTTTCCAGGTTGTGGTTCATCACATCGGGTGGGGCCAGCTTGAGGATCTCCAGCGCGCGGTCCATGCGGCCCCGGAAGTCGGGCGTCAGGATCTCGATCTGGGTGGCGGGGCTGAGCTCGCGCACCTGGCGGATGCATTCCACGAAATGGGCAGCGCCACCGTCGCGCAGATCATCGCGGTCGACGCTGGTGATCACGACGTACTTGAGCTTGAGCGCCGCGATGGTCTTGGCCAGGTTGGCCGGCTCATCAACGTCGAGCGGGTCAGGGCGGCCGTGTCCCACATCGCAAAACGGGCAACGGCGCGTGCACTTGTCGCCCATGATCATGAAGGTGGCCGTGCCCTTGCCAAAGCACTCGCCGATGTTGGGGCAAGAGGCCTCTTCGCACACCGTGTGCAGCTTGTGCTCGCGCAGGATCTGCTTGATCTCGTAGAAGCGGGTGCTGGGCGAGCCCGCGCGCACGCGGATCCAGTCGGGTTTTTTCAGCACCTCGCCGATGGGCACCACCTTGATCGGGATGCGGGCCATCTTGGCCTCAGCTTTTTGCTTGATGGTGGGGTCGTAGGGCGTGGAATCGGTGGCCATCCCGCCACTTTAGCCGATCAGGGCGAAAGCCAGGTGCCCAGCTTGCCGGCGAGCAGGGCGGCCGCCTCGTCCCAGGGCACGTTCACCCCCAGCGAGGCCAGGTCCACCGTCTTCAAGCCCGTGTAGCCGCAAGGGTTGATGCGGTCGTAGGGCGACAGGTTCATGGCCACGTTCAGCGCCACGCCATGGTAGGTGCAATGGCGGCTGACCTTGATGCCCAGCGCAGCGACCTTGCCCAGCCCCTTGAAGGGATCGCGCGGGTCGGCGGGCTCACTCAAAGCCGCGTGGCCGGCGGGATCATTCAGGCGCACATAGATGCCAGGCGCCCCCGCCACGCGGTGCCCGGTGACGCCCAGCACTTCCAGCGTTTTGATGAGCGCCTGCTCCAGCCGGAACACGTATTCCTTGACGTAGATGCCCTGGCGTTTCAAGTCCACCAGCGGGTAGGCCACCACCTGGCCGGGGCCGTGGTACGTGACCTGGCCTCCCCGGTTGGTCTGCACCACGGGGATGTGGTCGGGCCCGGGCGGGTTGAACAGCACGTGGTCGGCCTTGCCAGCCAGGCCTTGAGTGAACACGGGCGGGTGTTCGCAAACCCAGAGTTCATCGGGTGTGTCGGGCGAGCGGGCTTCGGTGAAGGCCTGCATGGCCTGGGCCGTGGGGGCGTAGTCCACCCGGCCCAGCGGCTTGGTCAACATCAACCCAGCCCCACGCGCTGGAACAAGGCGCCAGGCAAGCGCGCCACCTGGCCCATCATTTCCAGCTCCAGCAGGCGCGCGCCCAGGTCGGCGGGGCCCATGCCGGTGCGGGCGGACAAGGCCTCCTGGCCCACCGGGTCGTAACCCATCGCGCCCAGAACCAGGTCTTCACCTTCAGACGCCTCATCGGCTTGATCGTCGCCGGGGCCGGCAGGGGCCAGCGAGGCGGCTCGCCAATTCATCTCTTCCAGCACGTCTTGCGCGGTTTCCACCAGTTTGGCGCCTTGCTTGATCAGGGCATGGCAGCCCTTGGCTTGCGGCGAATGGATGGAGCCCGGGATGGCCAGCACCTCGCGGCCCATCTCCATCGCCAGGCGCGCGGTGATCAGCGAGCCCGATTGCACCGCGGCCTCGACCACCAGGGTGCCGCGCGACAAACCTGCCACGATGCGGTTGCGCTTGGGGAAGTTGCCGGCCAGCGGCGGCGTGCCCAAGGTGAATTCGCTGATCAGCAAGCCATCTTGCGCGATGCGGTGTGCCAGATCGCGGTGGGTTTTGGGATAGACGCGGTCCAGGCCCGTGCCCACCACGGCCACGGTGCTGCCCAGGCGGCCACCTGCCAAAGCGCCTTCGTGCGCCGCCCCGTCAATGCCCAGGGCCAGACCCGACACCACGGTGATGCCCGCCTGGCTCAAGGCCTGGGCAAAGGCAAAAGCGTTTTCCTTGCCTTGGGCGGTGGGGTTTCGGCTGCCCACGATGGCCACGCTGGGCCGTTGCAACAGCGCCACCTGGCCTTGTGCGAACAGCAAAAAAGGCGGATCGGCGGTTTCCAGCAGCGCGGCCGGGTAGCGCTCGTCACCCAGGGTGATCAGGGCACGGGCTTGGCCGGCTGGCGAGGCGTCCAACCAGGCCAGGGTGGCATCCAGTTGCTCGGCCAAGTCGGCCGGGATCTTCAGCAATCCTGTGGCTTCGCGGGCCGGCACTACCTGGCACAAGGCCTCACGGGTGGCGGCAAACACGGCCTGGGGCGAGCCCAGCGCCGCGAGCAGCCGCCGGGCGGAGGTCGGGCCCACGCGTGGTGTCAGCAATAGCCGCAGCCACGCGCCGATTTCGTCGCGTTCCATCTTCAACCTGCGGGATCGTCAATCAGGGCTGGGTGAACTTGTCCCCGGGCTTGACCGGGTCCTTCACGCTCAGGATCAGGGCGTAGGACATGCGGTCAAAGGTGCGGAACACGAACAACAGGCCATGGCGCTCATCGGGCAGCTTGATCATGGGCTTGTCGGGCAAGGTCATGTCGCGGATGGTATTGCCCTCGCGCCACAGGGCCAGCACGTGGCCACGTTCCATGCCGTCGCGGGTGCCCTTGTTCAGGGACACGATCTGGCTTTGGCCGGCCGTCAGGCTTTCGCCATAGATGGACACGATCTGGCCGCTGATGTCTTGGGCGGGTGCGTGCGGAGCCAGGTTGTCGAACTCGCGCGGGGGCACGGGGGCCAGGCGGTCGCCGATCATGCCTTCCTGGCGCAGGATGCTGGTGGTGAAGGTGGAGGGGATGACCATGGGCTGGCCATCGGCGCCGGTGCCTTCCACGCCCTCGCGGACCAGGTTCATGGTGCCCACGTAAGCGGCCTCGTAGCCCAGCACCTCCTTGGTGGTGGGATCACGCAGCGGCTTGGGTTCGCGGAAGATGCGGAACTCGCGGCGGCCACCCAGGTCACCGCGCACATAGGCGGTTTCACCACGCGACAACATCACGCGGCCCTCTTGCGTGGCCACCACGCGCGGTGCGCTCAACAATTCCTGGCTGGTGTCAAAGATGACGGCCTCGTTGAAGAAAGGCTCGATCAGGTGCAAGGGCACGGCCGTGATCGCGTCTTCGAGCGAGCCTTCGCGCACGCGGGGCGACAAGCGGGCATCACCACTGACGCCCACTGGTTGGCCCAGGCGCAGGCGCGCACGGCCACTGGACTTGTCGAGGTACAGCACCTGTCCGGGGAAGATCAGGTGCGGGTTGCGGATCTGCTGCATGTTCATGCCCCACAGCTCGGGCCAGCGCCACGGGCTCTTGAGGAAGAGCTTGGAGATGTCCCACAGGGTGTCGCCACGCTTGACGGTGTAGGAATCAGGCGCGTTGGGCGACAGCTCTGACAGCGCAACCCCGGCTTGCGAAACCTGCTTGGCCGTGGCCTTTTGCTGGTTGGTGATGGGGAAGTTGGGGCCATCGGCAGCTTGTGCGGTGGTGGCCAAAATACCCAGGGATGCCGCAACCGACAAGGCCATGGCATGAGCAAGGGGCAGCAATCGCTGGGTCATGAAAACTCTCTCCAATCCACCCGCCGATGAGATCCCTGACAATAAGGATTCCCAATAACCGGCAAAATCTGGTCAATGATCGTTTGATTCTGCCCGGAAATGACAAGCGGTCGCAACGAAAATTGTCCTCACTTGCCCGCTGAATTTAGCCGGGTGCCTTGGGGTTCGTTGCGCCGCTTCCACATCCGAGCGGGAACACCCTGCCCTCGTCCGACCCGGCCCTTGAACGGCCGTTTGCACCGCTGAGAAGTACCATGGCTCTGCTGCCCATCCTTTGTTACCCCGACGCCCGCCTGCACAAGGTGGCGCGCCCGATCGACGTGGTCGACGACCGTGTTCGCCAATTGGTCGACGACATGCTGGAAACCATGTACGACGCCAAAGGGGTGGGCCTGGCTGCCACGCAGGTGGACGTGCATGAGCGCCTGGTCGTCATCGACACCAGCGAGGAGCGCGACGACCCGCGCGTGCTGATCAACCCCGAGATCATCGGCGCCAGCGACGAGATGATCATCTGGGAAGAAGGCTGCCTGTCGGTGCCCACCATTTACGACAAGGTGGAACGCCACGCCCGTGTGCGCGTGCGCGCCCTGAACCGCGACGGCCAGCCCTACGAATTCGACGCTGACGAGTTGCTGGCCGTGTGCATTCAACACGAGCTGGACCACCTGATGGGCAAAGTATTCGTGGAATATTTGTCACCGCTCAAGCGCAACCGCATCAAGACCAAGCTGCAAAAGCGCGCCAAAGACGACGACGCTTCCGACTGACTGATTGACTGATCGCCGCCATGAAAATCGTTTTTGCGGGCACGCCCGAGTTTGCCCGGGAAGCGCTGGCGGCCTTGCACGCCGCGGGGTTCGAGATCCCGCTGGTGCTGACCCAGCCTGACCGCCCTGCTGGCCGGGGCATGAAGCTGCAGGCCTCGCCGGTCAAGCAATTCGCCCTGGACCATGGCATCGCGGTGGCCCAACCGCCCAGCCTGAAGCTGGATGGCAAGCACGCCGAGGCTGCCCAGGCCGCGCAAGCCACATTGCAAGCAGTGCAGGCCGACCTGATAGTGGTGGCCGCTTATGGCCTGATCCTGCCCAAGTGGACGCTCACGCTTCCCCGGCTGGGCTGCCTCAACATCCATGGCTCGCTGCTGCCTCGCTGGCGGGGTGCCGCGCCCATCCACCGCGCCATCGAAGCCGGTGACGCCGAGACGGGCATCACCATCATGCAGATGGACGAAGGCCTGGACACTGGCGACATGCTGCTGATGGAACGTGAAGCGATTCGGCCCGACGACACCACCGCGACCCTGCACGACCGCCTGGCCCGCCTGGGCGGCCGGATGATCGTGGAAGCGCTGGAGCTGGCCGCCTGTGGCGGGCTTCGCCCCGTGCCCCAACCGGCCGAAGGCGTGACCTACGCCCACAAGATCGACAAGGCCGAAGCCGCCATCGACTGGCTGCAACCGGCCACGCAGATTGCCCGGCGGGTGCGCGCCTTTGACCCGTTTCCCGGCACCACGCTGCAGTGGGCCGGTGAAACCGTCAAGCTGTGGGCGGCCTCGGTGCTGCCAGCCAGCGGCGAGCCTGGCCAGGTGCTGCACGCCAACGGCGACAGCCTGGTGGTGGCCTGCGGCGAGCAATCGCTGGCCTTGCACACCCTGCAACGCCCCGGGGGCAAACGCATCGCCACCCGGGACTTCCTGCAAAGCCAGGGTGGCGATTTACCTGCACGGCTGGGCTGACAAAAAATCCATGCCCCGGCTTGAACCTTGCCCAAGCGCCCGCATCTGACAAGGACGAAGGAGCACCTCGACCATGTTCAACATCCTGAAAACCGCTGTTTTGATGGCCGCCATCACGGCCTTGTTCATGGCCATCGGCGCCATGATCGGCGGGCGCACCGGCATGATGGTGGCGCTGCTGGTGGCCGTGGGCATGAACTTCTTCAGTTACTGGTTCAGCGACACCATGGTGCTGAAGATGTACAACGCGCGCGAGGTCGACGCCACGACCGCGCCGCGCTTTTACGCCATGGTGCAAGACTTGGCGCAGCGCGCCCAGTTGCCCATGCCCCGCGTTTACCTGATCGACGAATCGGCCCCCAATGCCTTTGCCACGGGCCGCAACCCTGACCACGCCGCCGTGGCCGCCACCACCGGTATCCTCAATGTGCTGACCGAACGCGAGCTGCGTGGCGTCATGGCGCACGAGCTGGCCCACGTCAAGCACCGCGACATCCTGATCAGCACCATCAGCGCCACCATGGCCGGTGCCATCTCGATGCTGGCCAACTTCGCCATGTTCTTTGGCGGGCGCGACTCTGAAGGGCGCCCCAGCAACCCCATCGCCGGCATCGCCGTGGCTTTGCTGGCCCCTTTGGCGGCCAGCCTGATCCAGATGGCCATCAGCCGGGCTCGTGAGTTCGAAGCCGACCGCGGTGGCGCCGAGATCAGCGGTGATCCGCACGCCCTGGCGAGCGCCTTGCAAAAAATCCACCGCTACGCCCAGGGCATGCCCCTGGAAGCGGCCGAGCGCCACCCTGAAACCGCCCAGATGATGATCATGAACCCGCTGTCGGGTGGCGGATTGCGCGGCTTGTTCTCCACGCACCCCTCAACCGAAGAGCGCGTTGAACGTTTGATGGCCATGGCACGCGGCACCGCTTAAGGGCGCGCGCCGTGCACCAAGGTGTGGCGAACGACCGGATTTGAATTCAAGGCGCGTTGATTCCTACCGATAGTCCTTAGACCGAGCCTTCGTCTTCCCGAAGGCTGCGCAGTCACAAGGACAAGGGCATGGATCAAACGCTGGATCAAGTCACCCGCTGGTCGGACCGATGGAAACTGCTGTCGCGCGTGACCCTGGTCGTCGGAATGTGCTTGAGCCTGCTGGCCTGGCAGAACGCGGCCAAGCAGGTGCAGCGCGACGCGGACGACCAGTTCAACCGCGCCGCCATGGACAGCACCCACCGCCTCAACGAGGCGCTGATTTACTACGTCAACCTGATCGGCAGTTTTCAGGCGCTGTTCACGGCCACGGACGCGGTCTCGCGCGATGATTTCCACCGCCATTTTCTGAGCTTGGACGTGGACAGTGGCTACCCGGGGCTGGTGGCCGTTCAGTTCTCCAGGCGCGTGACCCACGAGCAGAAGGCGGCCTTCGAGGCCTCGGTGCGCGCCGACAAGAGCCTGGACGCCAAAGGCAACCCCGGCTATGCCATTCACCCCCCCGGCGCGCGCCCGGAATACATGGCCGTGACCTTTGTGGAGCCCGCCGTCCACAATGAAAAAATCCTGGGCTATGACCAGATCCATGAAGCCAGCCGGCGCGAGACCACCGAGCTGGCCCGTGATGCCGGCAAGCCGATGGCCTCGGCGCCACTGCCGCTGGTGTCGGGTGACCGCGAGGCCTTGGGCTTCGTCATCCGCGCGCCCATCTACCGGCCCCACAGCCCCTTGGCCACCGTGGAGCAACGCCGCCAGGCCTTCATCGGACAGATCGGCGGCGCCTTCCAGGCCGAGTCGATCCTGGGCGCCATCATCAATCCGGACGATTGGGCTTCGCGACAGTGGGTGGTCCGCGATGTGGGCCCGGCCGAGCGCACCATGGCACCGGTCCAGGCGCAGTTGCTGCTCGACACCGCGCAACTGTCGACCAACGCCTTTCGCCCACAACGGGCCGTGGCCGATGAGGACCACCGCTTGCAGACCGTGGAAGTGGCCGGTCGCCGCTGGGAGTTGACCATGGTCCGCGCGCCGGTGAATGCGCCATGGCAGCGCTACCCGCTCACGCTGCTGCTCAGTGGCCTGCTGGTCACCAGCGGCCTGTGTCTGGCGCTGCGCGGCTTTGCCACGCAATACGGGCAGGCCACGCGCATGGCGCACAAGCTGAGCAGCCAGGCGCTGGCCAGTGAAAAACACCTGCGCTCGGTCATCGACAACACGGTCGATGGCATCGTCACCGTGAACCAGGCTGGCACCGTGCTGACGGTCAACCCGGCCATCAGCCGAGTCTTCGGGCACGAAGCCAGCGAGATGGTGGGCCAACCCTTGAGCCGACTCATCCCCGGCATCCGCAGCCACGGGCTGGACCAGCCCATGGAAGACTTCCTGCTGACGCAGCAGATGAGCTTTGATGGCATCGGGCACCGTGTGGAGGGAAAGCACCGGGATGGCCGCACGCTGCCGCTGGACCTGGCCATCAGCCACATGGAGATCGACGGCCACAAGCAGTACGTCGGCATCCTGCGCGATCTGAGCTCGGAACAGCAAGCCGAACAATCCATCCAGGAAGCGCAACGCCAGCTCAACGAGGTGGACGAAATGCGCCGAGTGATCGTGCACAACGCGCCTTACGCCATCTTCGTGCTCAACCGCCACGGCATCATCCAGACCGTGAACCCCGCGGGCGAGGCGCTGCTGGGCTACAAGTCCAACGAGCTGATCGGCAAGAGCACTGCCGAGCGCTTCTTTGAGCCCGACGAGGTGGGCGAACGCGCCCGCATGCTGGCCCTGCGCCTGAACCGTCCGGTCGAGCACATGCAGGTGCTGTCGCACCTGGCGCATGAATCGCCTGGCCTGCCCAGCGAGTGGACCTTGGTGCGCGCGGATGGCCGCCACCTGACTGCCGAGATCACCGTCACCCTCTTGCACAATGAGATGGACGAGATGACCGGCTACCTGGCCATGGCTTCGGACGTGACCTCGCGCCGCGACGCCGAGAGCCAGCTGCAACACCTGGCCCTGCACGACTCGCTGACCGGCCTGCCCAACCGCAACATGCTGCAGGAGCAGCTCAAGGCCTCGGTGACGTTGGCCGAGCGCGATGGCAACAGCCTGGCGCTGATGTTCCTGGATCTGGACCGCTTCAAGAAGATCAACGACACACTGGGCCACCACATCGGCGACAGCGTGCTGATCGAAGTCGCCCGCCGCCTGCGCTCCGAGATGCGCACCTCCGACATCGTGGCCCGTTTGGGTGGCGACGAGTTCGTGGTCATGCTGCCGCGCATCGCCTTGCCGGAAGACGGCAACGTGGTCGCACAAAAGCTGCTGGACATCTTCGCCGAGCCGTTGCGCGTGGGCCCGCACGAGTTGCGCGTCACGCCCAGCATTGGCTTGGTGATCTACCCCGCGCACGGCGTTGATGCCATCACGCTGATGCGCCACGCGGACCTGGCCATGTACCAGGCCAAGAGCCACGGCCGCAACCGCGTGCAGGTGTACACCGAGCACATGGAGTCGCCCACGCTGGACACCCTGCGTTTGGAAAACGACCTCTACAAGGCGCAAGAGCGCGACGAGCTGCGCCTGCACTTCCAGCCCCAGTTTGATTGCATGACCGGCCGCATCACGGGCGCCGAAGCCCTGATCCGCTGGGAACATGGCGGCAAGCTGGTGCCCCCGGCGGACTTCATCCCCTTGGCCGAAGAAACCGGCCTGATCGTGCCCATGGGTGAATGGGTGCTGCGCCGCGCCTGCCAGAAGGCCCAGGCCTGGCGTGAACGCAGCGGCTGGCCCATGCGCATCGCCGTCAACCTGTCGGCCATCCAGCTGGACCAGCCAGATATCGTCGAGTTGGTGGACCGCGTGCTGAAGGAAACCGGCCTGCCGCCCACCGCGCTGGAGCTGGAGATCACCGAAAGCGTGGTGGTGCGTGAATCACTGCGCGCTGCCGCTGTGCTGACGCAATTGCGCTCGCTGGGCGTGGGCATCGCGATCGACGATTTCGGCGTGGGCTATTCGAGCTTCTCGTACCTGCGCGAATTGCCGGTGGACCGGCTCAAGATGGACCGCTCCTTCTTGAGCAATGTGCCAACCTCACCTGGCGACAGCCGCCTGGCCGCCGCCCTGATCGCCATGGCACACCGCCTGGAAGTGGGCATCGTGGCCGAAGGCGTGGAAACCGAAGCCCAAAACGCCTTTTTGAAAGCGCACGGCTGTGATGAATGCCAGGGCTACTTCCTGGCACGGCCCATGGCCGAACCGGCTTTTGAAACGCTGCTGATGGAACACAGCCGGGACAGCAGTGCCAAGGATGCGCTGGCCCGCATTGCGGCGACGGCGAAAAATCAGCCGATTTAGACGGCCTGTGTTCGGTTTGAGCGTTTTGTGAGACAGCGCGGGGCGCGGGCTGGGGCGGCCTCCGTCAAGGCTTCAGCTTGGTGGTCCCGCTGGTAGCGGGACTGCCTTGCGATGCTCGGGCCAAGGTGGGGCCGTGGAACTCACTGCGCGGCCGTTGGCCGCTGCGTTCAGACAACCACGGCCGGTCAGTTGTTGATGCGCGCTACGCGCGCCCACCTCGGCCCTGTGCTTCTCAGCACCAAGCCAGGCGCCCCGCCGGAGACCGCCCCAGCTCTTTAATCGCCCCGCTGGGGGCGAGGCACGGCCGCATTTCGTGCTGCGCCACCAGCGGGGTGGATCAGGGATTCGATGGAGGTGGGCGGGGCGACTTCGGGGGCGTTGAGGCGCGCAGGCCATGGCGAGTTGCCCCTCGCACAGCGAGGGGTCGGCGAGGACTGTCTGAGCTGCCGAAGGACAGCGAGTTCCGCAGTCGCCCGCCGTGGCCGAGCACCGAGAACAGTTCGCCGCTACGCGGTGGACCGCCACCATAGGAGCCCCGCCTGCCTCCGCCGAATCCCCCACCCCGCGCTGCCGGAACGAACGCAACTCAGTTCAGCAGCCGCTCCGGATCCGCATCCAGCTTGGCCAGCGCTTCGCGCGTGGCGCGCACCGTGAGGGATTCGTCCTCCACCGGCACCAGCAAACCTGCCTGCAGAAACGCCGCCAGGCGGTGCAACTGGAACAGCACGCCCCGCCCTTGCGGCGTCACAAACAAGGCCAGTTGCTTTTGCAAGCCCGACCAGGCGAACTGCACCGACTCCTGGCTGCCCCGGTAATCCAGCTGGAACCAGGCGCCAATTTGCAGCTCGCGCGCCCAGGCCATCATGGCTGGCGTGGGCATGGTGCCGCCCTCGGCCACCACTTCCAGGTCGCTGCTTTCGTGGCCCGACAGATCGCGCAGCGTTTGCGCATCGAGCTCCACCTCGGCCAGGTTGGGCAGGATGTCGTCCAGCGCCTCCAGGCGTTCGGTCACTTCCTTCAAATGGGCGGACGAGATCGTGGCCGAACGGGCCGAGAAAGCGGCGGCCAGCGCCGCGTTGAGCTCGTGCACATGCTCGTCCTGCTTCTCGACCGCCATGCCTGCGCGGGCCATGCCATCGCGCACCTTCTTGAGCAAAGGCGGCAGCCGCCGCAGCACGTCGGCGCGGTCTTCGCGCGAATGCTTGGCGCTGGCCGACCAGATCAGGTCAGCGGCAGCGCGCTTGAGCACGCGGGTTTCTTCACTGGACGGGCTGGTCTGCACCGCGCTGTGGGCCAGCACATCGGCCCACACCCGGAACAGGAACTCTCGGACCCCTTCGTGCACGGGCACATCGGCCAGCATCTTGCGCAGCTCGATCGTGTACTGGATGGCCCAGGTCTCACGCTGCTCCACCTGCTGGGCCAGCGAGACGCCCTTGCGGCTGGACTCGTTCTCGTCGCGGAAATAGCGCTCCAGGAATTTCTCGAACTCGACCAGCACGGTCTGGAACACGCGCCGACCCGTGTCGGGATAGGCCTCGACCACTTGCACGATGCGCTTGATCTCACCGGGCAAGGCGTCTTCCTGCTCACGCGGCGTGGCGGCAAAGCCCATCACGCAGGCGCCCATGCGGTCGATCAGCGCGCGCGCGGGATGGTCAATGGTGGCGAAAAAATCGGGCTCGGTGACGGCCACGCGCAGCACCGGCATCTGCAACCTGGCAAACCAGACCCGGATGGCCGCAGGCAAACGCTCTTCGGTCAGGATGCTCTGGAACAACAAGGCCACGATTTCAATGATGGCGCGCTCGTTGGGCGTGCTGGCGGCTTGCTTGAGGGCGCGTTTGCTCTCCTGCAGATCCTGCAAAAGGGCGGCCGGCGTACCCGTGGGAATGCCCGAATCGGCGTCAACGTGGCGACGCACCACCTGGCCAGCATCCTGGATAGCCTGGCCCAAGGCCGGGGCCACCACACCCACCACCACATTGGCGCCGCCGCCCAGCACCTGCGTGGGCACGAAGCCCGGCACCTTGTTGGACACGAACTGATTGAGCTTGCCCAACACGGCCTGGGCTGGCACTGCAGAGCGGCGCAAGGCGGGCGTCTGAGTCATCAAACGGGTTTCTTCATGGGCGCCGCCCATGGGTTGCAAGCCACTGTTGCCCCCCATCTGCGACGGCCCCCCCATGCTGGAATGCGGCATCGGCGCCGTGCCAGGACCGCTGCGCGGGCCACCAGGGGCGTTGTTGCTCAAGGCGCCGCCAATGCCGGCGCTGCCACTCACGTAGGGCGCGGCGGAACGCTGGATGGCCGGGCCCACGCCCGTGTCCTTGGTGCGCCGGATGAAGGGCCGCAAGTCGATCTCGGGCTTGACGCCGTGGTCCAGCAGCACATGGTTGGCGTCGTGGTAGCCCTCTTGCGCCAGGTGCGTGGCCTCGTCGTGCAGCACGGTTTGCAAGGTCATCCAGTGCGCGGCGCCCAGGCCGGCATCGGTCCAACTGTCGATCAGCCAGCGCGCCAGCACCTGGGGCCGCAGCACATCGCCCGCGGGGTCCAGGCTGTTGGGCCCGCCGGCTTCGAGCACATTGAGCCGCGAGCACAGGTCGGTGTACTCCCAGCCGGCCCGGTCGGCAATCGCCTGGCCCAGCCGGGAGGCCATCATGTCTTGTTCAACCGCGCTGTCTTCGACCAGGGTCAGGTCGGACACCAGTTGCCCCACGGGTTTGGTGTCCAGAGGCCGGGCCAGGCGAACCGCCGTCAAGGCCGACTGGATGCGCTGCTCCAGCCCGCGTTGCCAGGCATCCAGGCACATGGGCATGTCGAGCACCAGGTCGCGCCGGCGCATGTACAGCCCAGGTTCGGCCGTCTGGGAGGCCAGCAGTTTGGCCCCGTTGGCACAGGCGTGGATCAGCCCGGAGGCACCCCGCAAGAGGGTTTCCAAATAGGTTTTTCGGGCCGTGATGGCCAATGCACGCGAAGAGCCTATGGATGACATGTGGTCGGTTGATCCGCAGGGCTCGGCCTCACCTCACAGGCCGAGCATTTCATGGTTGATCAACTCTACACCACGGCCCCGGAGTTGGGATCGTTGGGATCGACCTCTTTCTTGGTGCTTTTCATGAGGTCTTCACGGGTCACGCCCAACCACATTGCAATCGCCGCCGCCACGAAGACGGACGAATAGATGCCAAACAGGATCCCGATGGTCAGGGCCACGGCAAAGTAATGCAAAGTGGGGCCGCCGAACAACAGCATGGACACCACCATCATCTGGGTCGAACCGTGCGTGATGATGGTGCGGCTCATGGTGCTGGTGATGGCGTGATCGATGACCTGCGACGTGCTCAGCTTGCGGTAGCGGCGGAAGGTTTCGCGGATCCGGTCAAAGATCACGACCGATTCGTTGACCGAGTAGCCCAGCACCGCCAGCACCGCCGCCAGCACCGACAGCGAGAACTCCCACTGGAAGTAGGCGAAGAAACCCAGGATGATGACCACGTCGTGCAGGTTGGCGATGATGGCCGCGACCGAGAACTTCCACTCGAAGCGGATGGCCAGGTAAATCATGATGCCGACCACCGACACGATCAGCGCCAGCGCGCCGTCTCGGGCCAGCTCGCTGCCCACTTGCGGCCCGACGAACTCACTGCGTTGCAGCGTCAGGTTGGTCTGCCCGCCGGCCTGGCAGGCCTTGGTGGACGAGGGGTGGCCGGGCGTGGGCGCCAGCATGGTGACTGCACCCTTTTCAGCGGCGCACAAGGTGCCGAACACCTTGTCCACCACCTCGGCCTGCTTCAGGCTGCCACGCAAAGGCAGCCGGATCAGCACATCGCGTGAGGTGCCGAAGTTTTGCACCTGCACTTCGCCATAACCCAGCGCATCCACGGTGTGGCGCACTTTTTCAAGGTCGGCGCTCTGGGCGTACTGCACCTCGATGACCGAACCGCCGGTGAACTCGATCGACAGGTGCAGGCCCCGGGTGACCAGGAAGAACACGGCTGCGGCGAAGGTCAGGAACGAAACAATGTTGAAAATCAGCGCATGCCGCATGAACGGGATGTCGCGCTTGATGCGGAAAAATTCCATGGCGAGTGTCCTTCAGGGGGTGCGGGGGGTCATTGGTCCACGGTGTCGACGTCGGTCGACAGGGCACCGGGCTTGGCCGCGGCCTTCCAGACCTGGCCAATGGACACGCTCTTGAGCTTTTTCTGACGGCCATACCAGAGGTTGACCAGCCCGCGCGAGAAGAACACCGCCGAGAACATCGAGGTCAGGATGCCCAGGCAATGCACCACGGCAAAGCCCTTGACCGGGCCCGAGCCGAACATCAGCAGCGCCACGCCCACGATCATGGTGGTGACGTTGGAGTCGAGGATGGTGGCCCAGGCGTGCTCGTAGCCGGCCTGGATGGCCGACTGCGGCGCCGCGCCATTGCGCAGCTCTTCGCGCACGCGCTCGTTGATCAGCACGTTGGCGTCAATGGCCATGCCCAGCGTCAAGGCGATGGCCGCGATGCCGGGCAAGGTCAAGGTGGCCTGCAGCATGGACAGCACCGCCACCAGCAGCAGCAGGTTCACCGCCAGCGCCAGCGTAGAGAACACGCCAAACAACAGGTAGTAGGCGATCATGAAGACGGCGATGGCCGCGAAGCCATACGTCAGGCTGTGGAAGCCCTGCTCGATGTTGGCGGCGCCCAGGCTGGGGCCCACAGTGCGCTCTTCGATGATTTCCATGGGCGCGGCCAGCGAACCGGCGCGCAGCAGCAGCGCCGTGTCGGCCGCCTCGTCGCCCTGCATGCTGCCGGAGATCTGCACGCGGCCACCCGAGATTTCAGAGCGGATGACCGGAGCCGTCACGACCTCGCCCTTGCCCTTTTCAAACAGGATGATGGCCATGCGCTTGCCAATGCTCTCGCGGGTCACATCCTTGAAGATGCGGGCGCCCCGGGCGTCCAGCGTCAGGTGCACGGCGGCTTCTTGGTTCTCGTCGAAGCCGGGCTGCGCGTCGGTCAGGTTGTCACCGGTCAGCACCACCTGGCGCTTGACGATGACGGGCACGCCTTGGCGGTCGGCGAACTTTTCGGTGCCAAAGGGCACGGTGCCGCCGGCGAGGGCCGCGTGGGCCTCGGTGCTGTCGTCCACCATGCGCACTTCAAGCGTCGCGGTGCGGCCGATGATGTCCTTGGCCTTGGCCGTGTCCTGCACGCCGGGCAACTGCACCACCACGCGGTCCAGGCCTTGCTGCTGGATGATGGGCTCGGACACGCCCAGCTCATTGATCCGGTTGTGCAGCGTGGTGATGTTCTGCTTGAGCGCGTTTTCCTGGATGGTGCGCTCGGACTGCGGCTTGAGCCGGCCGACCAGCGTCAGGGTGCCGGTGCCATCGCTGTCCGTGCCGTCGGTCCATTGCAGGTCGGCCAGGCTGTCTGTCAGCGCATTGCGCGCGGCCTTGCGACCGGCGTCGTCATGAAAGCGCACGGTGACGACCTGGTCATCACGGCGGATGCCGCTGTGGCGGATGTCCTTGTCGCGCAGCAGGCTGCGGATGTCGCCGGTCAGGCTTTCGATCTTTTGCGTGAGCGCGCCCTTCATGTCGACCTGCATCAGGAAGTGCACGCCGCCGCGCAAGTCCAGGCCCAGGAACATGGGGTTGGCGTGCAGGGTGCGCAGCCAATGGGGCGAGCGCGACACCAGGTTCAGCGCCACGATGTAGCGCTCGTCTTGAGGATCGGGGTTGAAGGTGCGGCCAAGGACGTCGCGCGCCTTCAGCTGGGTGTCGGTGTCGGCGAATCGCGCCTTGATGGAGTTGCCGTCGAACTCGACGAAGTCAGCGACGATGTTGGCCTGCTTGAGCGCGGCCTCCACCTTCGCGAGCGAGTCGGCGTTGAGCTTGACCGTGGACTTGCCACTGGACAGTTGCACGGCCGGCGCCTCGCCAAAGAAGTTCGGCAAGGTGTAGATCAGGCCCACCAGCAAGGCGACGGCGATGATCAGGTGCTTCCACCAGGGGTAGCGGTTCATGGTTGAAATCCCGAGATTTATTTACTTGTAGCTGCCCTTGGGCAAGACCTGGACAATGGCCGAGCGCTGCACCTGCAGCTCCACGCCATTGGCCACTTCGACCGTGGCGAAGGTTTCGCCCAGCTTGCTGATCTTGCCGATCACGCCGCCTTGCGTGACAACTTCGTCGCCCTTGGCCAGGCTGTCCAGCATGGCCTTGGTCTCTTTCTGGCGCTTCATCTGCGGGCGGATCATGACGAAGTACAAGACCACGATCATCACGATCGGCAACAGCATGCTGTTGAGCAGTCCTGCAGGACCGCTGGCGGCGGGCGCCGCGGCTTGGGCGAAAGCGTCGGAAATGAACACGGTAAAAATCCTTCAAACGGACGGCCACCAAGGCGGGCCAAATCCATTCGATTGTATGCCGTGGGGGTGCCCCCCTTTCAGAGCACGTACTTGACCAGGGGATGCCCGGTGAAAGCACGGTAAACGCCGTCCAGGTGTTCGCGGCTGGTGGCGTTGATGGTGATGGTCAGGCCCATGTACTTGCCGCCGCTGCTGGGGCGCAGTTCCAGCGTCTTGGCGTCGAAGCTGGGGTCATGGTGCACCGCCAACGCCACCATGGTCTCCACGAAAGGTGGCTCGTGCAGGCCCATGACCTTGATGGGGAAGGCGCAGGGGTACTGGATCAGCGACTGATCGTGCGGGATTTCTTCATTCATGCGGATATTCCTTGCTCACTGCTTCTTTCACTTGACGCCCAGGCGGATGGCGTCCCAGAGGCGACCCAACCAGCCGGCGCCGGGCACGGCGTCCAAGGTGGTCAAGGGCACATCCTGCCAGGGTTGGCCCGCCAGGGTGATCTTGAGCGTGCCCACCGTCTGGCCCTGCGTCAAGGGGGCGAGGAGCGGATCATTGCGGACGACGGTGGCTTTCAGGCCGGCCGCCTGGCCTCGGGGCACCACCACCGTCACCGGGCCGACGCGCCCCAACCTCACGCTGGAAGATTGTCCCTTCCAGACCGGCGCCGTGGTCACTGCCTGCTTGGCGTCGAACAGCTTGACCATGTCGAACGCGCTATACCCCCAGTTCAGCAGCTTCTGGCTTTCATTGGCACGGATTTCAGGCGAGGTGGCGCCGATCACCACGCTCACCAGGCGACGGGGCCCGGCGGGCGTGAGGCGCTGGGCTGTGGCGATCAGGCAATAGCCGGACGCGTCGGTGAAACTGGTCTTCAGGCCATCGACCGTGGGATCGCGCCACAGCAACAGGTTGCGGTTGGGCTGGCGGATGCCCCCGAAGGTGAACTCCTTGCTGGTGTAGTAAGGCAGGGCCTGCGGGTAATCGGCGACCAGGCGCAGTGCAATGGCGGACAGTTCGCGGGCCGTGCTGCGGTGCCCCGGCGCGGTCTGCCCCTCCGGGTTCTTGAAGGTGGTGGCCTTCAAGCCAAATGCCTGGGCTTGGCGGTTCATCAGCGCCACGAAATTCTCGACGGTGCCGCCCACGGCCTCGGCCAGGGCCACGCTAGCGTCGTTGCCGCTTTGCACGATCATGCCGCGCAGCAGGTCATCAACCTTGACGCGGCTGTTGGCGGCCAGGAAGCTGCGCGAGGTGCCGGTGATGCCCGTGCGCCAGGCGCGTTCAGACACGGGCACTTCTTGCGCCAGGGCCAGCTTGCCCGACTTCACCGCCTGGAACACCAGGTAGGCGGTCATCAGCTTGGTCAGGGACGCGGGCTCGACGGATTGGTCGGCATTGCGGGCGGCCAAGGTCTGCTGGCTGCTCAAGTCCTGCAACACGAAGGCGCGCGCGGCCAGCTCGGGCGGCAGCGGCATGGCGGCGGATGGGGTGGCAAATGGGAACGCCGGCGCCGAGGCATTCGATTGAGCCCAGGCGGGATGCGCGAGGAGGCAGCAAACGCCGGTCAGCGCGGCCAGCAGACTGCGGCGGGACAGTGAAAACAACATGGAATCAGGCAGGTGAGGTCAATCAGCGCGAAGTGCCACGCAAGTGGCGCAGCACCCGATCGCGCAAGACCCCGAGTTGACCATGGAAAAAATGGCCTACGCCCGGCACCACGGTGACCGGCAAGGCCTGGGGACGCGCCCATTCCAGCACGCTGGCCAGGGACACGACGTCGTCCTGCTCACCCTGGACCACCAAAGTGTGGGCCGGCACGTTGGGCACGCCATAGCGGGTGGCCGGGCTGACCAGCACCAGCTCGTTCGGCGCCTGGGGCAGGCGCGCGCTGGCGCTGGCGGCGATGAAGCCCCCGAAGGAAAAACCCGCCAACGCGACAGGCAGGCTTTGCACGGCAGGGTCGGTGCGGTGGTGGGCCAGCACGGCCAGCAGGTCATCGACCTCGCCCACGCCTTCGTTCCAGGCGCCTTCGGACTGGCCGATGCCGCGGAAGTTGAAGCGCACGGCGCGCCAGCCGGCCAGCACAAAGGCACGCGACAGGGTGTGCACCACCTTGTTGTCCATCGTGCCACCCATCTGGGGATGCGGGTGTGCGATCACGGCCAGGCCGATGGGCACGGTGGCCGGGTCTTCGAGCACGACTTCGATCAAGCCGGCCGGGCCGTCGATGGTGGTGGAGTCAGGGCGTCCGATCATGGCTGGGCACCGCTCACATCAGCGACCCACGTCTGGCGGCAGCACCAGGCGCTCGACCACCTGGCCTTTGACCAGGTGCGATTCGACGATCTCTTCGATGTCGGACTTGTCAACGAAGGTGTACCAGGTGCCTTCCGGGTAGACCACGGCGACCGGGCCCCCGGCGCAGCGGTCCAGGCAACCGGCCTTGTTGACGCGCACTTGGCCAGGGCCGCTCAAGCCGGCGTTTTTCACCAGCTTCTTGCAGTGGTCGAAACCGTCCTGGGCACCGTGGTCGCCGCAGGAGCTTTCACCGTTGATGCGCTGGTTGAGGCAGAAAAAGATATGGCGTTCGTAGTACATGGCGTTCAATCCGAGGGTCAATCCAGAGGCTCTTCGCTGGGCTCGTCCCAAGGCGAGGACATCTGGCTCATGCCTTCGTCCAGCGTCGGTCCGGTCCAGTCCGAGAACTTGCCGACGTAGGTGGTGGCGGTGGTGTCATCGGCGTAGGCGATCATGACGATGGCCAGATCCGCCAGGCGCGACACCTGCAAGACATCGCCGGTCTTGGCGTGGTCGGCCAGGCAGGTTTCGGGATTGAACGCTTTCAGCGTGATCCGTTCAATCTGCTGCCCAAAAATCTTGACAACCTTGACCATGCCATGCTCCGAAGGGTGAGGGGTGGGTAAACCGATTTTGCACGCGGTTCAGTGAGGCTCGGCGGCCGCACTTTCATGCCGGCCCTCGCGCCCGACAATTCGGCTGATCAGCCAGACCATGGCCACATAGGGCCACAGGATGCCAAACCAGCGCGACAGGCCGTGGAAGCGGATGAAGCGGCCATGCTCCCACGATTCCAGGGCCAAGGCGTAATAAGGGTCGGGTGGCACCTGGTGCACCAGGACGATGAGCCCGGCCAGCGTCGCCACGCCCAGGCTGGCGCTGGTGGTCCGGCTGCGCTCCAGCAACAAGGTGCCGCCCAGCGCCCCCACCAGCAGGCCGGTGACAGTGGGCACGCTCATCCAGGTCAAGGCATGGTCAGGCCCGAAGTTCATGGCGGTGGACAGCGCCGTGGCGCCCACCCCCATCACCACCGCCCCCACCAACAAGAAGACCCGGGTGCTGCGTGGCCGGGCCAGGGCGCAGGCCACGCACATGGGCGCCAGCAAGCCCAAGGCCACCGTGGTGGCTTCGCGCGCTGGCACCCACAAGGAGTCGGGATCGGCGGATATGTTGTCGGTCCACAGGCTCAGCGGGTCGGCGGGCAGCACCCACTCCTGCCAAGGCGTGTCGCGGGTCAACTCCATCAGGCCGATGAGCAGGTGCGGCAGGAACTGCCCCTCGCCCAGGGGCAGGGGCGGCGGGAACAACAAGCCCAGCGGCCACATCCAGATCAAAGCCAGGCCAAACCCGGCCTGGGGGATGAACCAACGCTCGCGCAAGCGGTGCCACACGTCCACCAGGCCCAGGGCATTGAGGGTGACGGCGGCCAGCGCGCCCCACGCCATGCCCAGGGTGTTGAGCGCCCAGTCAGAGATGGACGGCACCCGGTTGGGCACGGTGAACTGGGCCAATTCCAGCACGTATGACAAAGCCGAGCCCGACAGCAAAGCCAGCACCGCCGACACGAAAGCGCCCCGCCCGCTGCGCAGGTGGGCCACCGTCAGGATCAGACCCAAGGGCAGGTAGCCCAGCAGGTTGGCCACCAGGTCGGAGGGCACCTCGTGGGACTGCTTGGGCAGCTCCCAGGTGAAGACGTGCCGGTCGGGCCAATGCCAACCTGTCAAGGGGAACAAGGTGGCATAGGCGATCAGGGCCACCGCCACCCAGGTGAGGGGCCAGGCAGTGCTGCGGTGCAAAGACATCAGCAGGCCTTGTCGAGGCACGGACTCAGAAGGGCTTGACCACCACGAGGATGACGATGAGCGCGAAGACGAGCACCGACACCTCGTTGAACACCCGCAACCACTTGTGCGAACGGCGATTGCTGAGTTGCTCAAACTCGCGCAGGATTTTGCGGCAGACGTGGTGGTAGCCGATGGCGCCGATCACGAGCAGCAGCTTGGCGTGCAGCCAGCCATTGCCGGGGCCTTTGCCAATGCCGTAATACAACCAAAGCACCAGGCCCAAGACCACCGCCGGGATCATCAGCAAGGACATGAAGCGGTAAAGC
Source organism: Aquabacterium sp. CECT 9606 (assembly GCF_918741295.1). Classification (GTDB taxonomy): domain Bacteria; phylum Pseudomonadota; class Gammaproteobacteria; order Burkholderiales; family Burkholderiaceae_C; genus Aquabacterium. The sequence goes on along the minus strand of NZ_CAKKNB010000001.1, from coordinate 56,860 downwards.
TTGCGCGCCATGAGCAACAGGCGCTCGCGCTCGGCGTGGCTGTCGCCGGGCACCATGGCCAGGTTGACGAACAAGCGTGGCAGGTAGAACAGGCCTGCAAACCAGCTGGCGACGAAAACGATGTGGAAGGCTTTGATCCAGAGCATGGTCGATTATGGCCAGCACAGTGATCGATTGCGGCGGCGCAACATGGCCGGCACAAAAAAAAGAGCCCCGGCATGGCCGGGGCTGTGGAAGCCTTAACGCTGTCATCACGGTAAGGCACCTGCTCAGGGAGGAAAAGCAGGGAATGAAGGCCTTGCGGCGTATCATTCAGGATCGATTATAGAGGGCTTGCGCAGCCATGTCTCTAGCCCATGTCCGCAAACCCGGGATTGCTACCGGTTTTTTTGTTCTCTTTGCATTCCTTCACACTGTTTTCACACTCTGTCTTGCATGAGCTTTTTGCACCATTTCCCGCAACACCGCCCTCGCCGTCTTCGCCGTGATGAGTTCACACGCAACCTGGTCAGAGAGCATGCACTCACTTCCGCCCACCTGATCTACCCTGTCTTCGTGTTGGATCAAGACGACGGCGTGCAGGAGATTGCCTCCATGCCGGGCGTGCAACGCCTGAGCCGCGGCGCCTTGTGGGCCCAGGCCGAGCAGTGCGTGAAACTGGGCATCCCGGTGATGGCCTTGTTCCCGGTGATTGACCTGGCGCTCAAGACACCCGATGGCCAGGAGGCCTTGAATCCCGAAGGCCTGGTGCCGCGCACTGTGCGCGAGTTGAAGCGGCGCTTTCCCGAACTGGGCGTGATGACCGACGTGGCCCTGGACCCCTTCACCACCCATGGCCAGGATGGCCTGCTGGACGAGACCGGCTACATCCTGAACGACGACACCGTGGCCGTGCTGACCCGCCAAGCGCTGGTCCAGGCCGAAGCCGGCGTGGACATCGTGGCGCCCAGCGACATGATGGATGGGCGCATCGGCGCCATCCGCCAGGCGCTGGAGGCGCAAGGCCTGATCCACACCCGGATCATGGCTTACAGCGCCAAATATGCCAGCGCCTTTTACGGCCCCTTCCGCGATGCCGTGGGCTCCAAGGCCAACCTGGGCAAGAGCAACAAGAAGGTCTACCAGATGGACCCGGGCAACAGCGACGAGGCCCTGCGCGAAGTGGCCATGGACATCGCCGAAGGCGCCGACATGGTCATGGTCAAGCCCGGCATGCCTTACCTGGACATCGTGCGCCGGGTAAAGGACGAGTTCCGCGTGCCCACCTTCGCCTACCAGGTCAGCGGCGAGTACGCCATGATCAAGGCGGCCGCCCAGAATGGCTGGCTGGACCACGATGCCGCCATGATGGAAGCCCTGCTCGCCTTCAAGCGCGCGGGCGCCGATGGCGTGCTGACCTACTTCGCGCTGCAGGCCGCCGAACTGTTACGCGACTGAACGCTGGAGTCTGAGTGCGTTTTTTCCTGATCAACGAGAGCTTCCAGGAACTGCCGGACTGGCCGGACACCCCCCCCACCCAAGGCTTCCTGTGGGTGACCACCGCCCGGCGTGAGTTTGAAGTGGGCCTGGGCAAGGTGCAGGCGCAGTTGCAGCACCTGGCCGGCGGCAACCTGGTGGACTTGCACGTCATGGACCTGCTGAACGCCCAATTGCCTTCGCAATACGACTACACGTCCTGGTACGACCTGCTGGTGTTCCGACGCCTGGCCGCCGCCCAGGGCACCGAAAACATGTTCCTGGACGAGTCGCACGGCACGGCCAGCAGCGCGCGCCAAGCCCTGGCCAGCATCGACACCAGCCCCGTGGGCTTCGTGGTGTTCGACCGCGTGCTCTTGACCGTGCACCCGGCCGATTGCTCGGTGCGCGATTTCTTCGAGGCGAGGCTCAACCACATGGTCAACGCCGATCAGCGCCATGAAAACCGCACGGAAGGACGCGGTTCGGTCAGCCGCCTGCCTCCCAGCTCCGCCGACCTGATGGTGCGCATCGTCAACCACATGGTCGACAGCTACCTGGACCTGCGCCGCCTGCTGACCAAGCAATCGGCCTATCTTCAGCAAGAGCTGCTGAGTGACCGCAAGCAGTTCAACCACTGGCAATCGCTGCTGGAGGCACGCAACACCCTGCATCAACTGGAAGACACCTGCGAGGACCAGCGCAGCGCCGTTCAGGAATGGATCGACGCGCTGGACGACTGGCCGATGCCGAGCGAACCGGCGGCCGCGCGCGAGCGTGAAGTGCTGCGCGTGCGTTCGCGCGACGTGCTGGAACACATCGAGCGGGTGCTGGGCCATGTGCGGCGCCTGGAGTCGTCGTCGGAAGGCGCGGTGCAGATGCATTTCTCGCTGCAAGGCAACCGCACCAACGACATCATGCGCACGCTCACGGTGATGACGGCGGTGTTCCTGCCGCTGAACCTGATCACCGGTGTGTTTGGCATGAATTTCGACTTCCTGCCGCTGATCCATACGCGGCTGGGATTCTGGGTGGCGTGTGGGTTGATGGCCGGCATCGTGCTGGCCTTGGTGATGCTGTTCAGGCGCAAACGCTACTTGGATCGGTGAGGCGCTGGGCTTCGGCAGCTCAAGCCGGCCGCTGCATCCAGCAGCTCGCGCACCCGGCACAGGTCATCCCACACCAGGCCCTTGTCGACCGGGTTGCGCAGCAGATACGCCGGGTGGTACGTGACAACCACCGGCGTGCCTTGCACCTCGTGCAGGCGCCCGCGCAGGCGGCCGATGGGCTCGCCGGTCTTGAGCAATGATTGCGCCGCGAAACGCCCCATGGCGATGATGACGCGGGGTTGGACCAGCGCGATCTGACGCATCAGGTAAGGCTCGCACTGCGCGACTTCTGCCGGCAGCGGGTTGCGGTTGCCCGGCGGGCGGCACTTGAGCACATTGGCAATGAAGACCTGGCTGGTGCCCTCGGCCTCGGCTCGGGTCAGGCGGATGGGGCTGAGCATGCGGTCGAGCAGCTGGCCGGCGCGGCCGACGAAGGGCTCGCCCTGCCGGTCTTCCTGCTCACCGGGCGCTTCGCCGATGATCATCACGGTGGCCTGTTCGTGACCCACGCCAAACACGGTCTGCTGGCGACCTTCGCACAGGCCGCAGGCAGTGCAGCCGGCCACGGTCTGGCGCAGGGTGGCCCAGTCCATCTGGTCGATGCCCTCGGGGCGCTCGCGCAGGACGGCTTCCAGGCCAGCGCTTGCCGCTGCGGCGATGGACACCGGGGGCTTGGCTTGGGGGCGGGCCGGCCTGGCCGAGGGTGCGGCTGCGGTGGGCGGAGCATCGGGCGGCCGTGCCAGCACCGGGGCGTGCTCGACCAGCATGGCCGGTCGCACGGCAGGTGCCTGCTCATGGGCGGACACCACCACCGGTGTGTCTTCCACCGGCGCATCAGGCGGTACCGGCCAGAACGCCGGGATGCCCATTTCGCGCAGCATGGCGCGCTGGCGCTCGGACCAGCTCATGCTTGGGCCGCCTTCAAATCCAGGCGCATCACCAGAGCGTCTTCACGGCCGCCGGGCGCGGGGTAATAGCCCTTGCGCACGCCCACCTCGACAAAGCCTTGGCGCCGGTACACCGCCAGCGCGCGTTCGTTGGAGGGTCGTACCTCCAGCCACAACAAGGGCACGCCCGCCTGCCGGCACGACGCGTACAAGGCGCCCAGCAGACCACGCGCCAGACCCGTGCCGTGCCAATCCTTGTCGACCGCGATGTTGAGCAAATGCATTTCGTCGACGCCGTCCATGGCCACGCACACACCGATGATCTGGCCTGTGCCGAGGTGGGTGCGCACCCGCGTCCAATAGCCACTGCGCAAGGAGGATCGGTAGTTGTCTTCAGACCAGGCATGCGCCGGATGCGGACAGGCCAGACGCTCCATGTCGAGCACGGCGGGGATGTCGTCCTCGGTCATGGCCCGGTCGACAAAGGCGGGCGCCTCAGCGGAAAAGACGAGTGGCGAAGATGAGCTTGGATGCGCGGACATGGTGGGATTGTCGCGCTCAGGTGCGCTTGGCCGCCAGGCGCTCGGCGGTGGTTTGCGCCACTTTGTCGCGCACGTACAAAGGCAAGGCCAAAGCGGCGTCCAACAGTTCACCACGCACCCAGGCTTGCTGGGCCAGGGCGGCCAGGGCCGCGCCTCGGGGAGCGGCCTGTGGCCAGGTGGCCTGGGTCAGCCCGTCGAAAGCCGCCGGGTGCGCCAACAGGGCATTGCCGGCCACGCGGTGCAGGCCGGGGGTAACGGCCCAACGGTCACGGGGCACGCCCAGGGCCCACAGGCTCGGCTCGGTCTCGGCTTGCCAACAGGCACCTTGCCAGCGGTAGGCGGCCACGTACAGCTCGCCCATGCGCGCATCCTGGGCCACCCACAGGGTGTCACCCTCTGCCCAAGCGGCGGGATCGGATTGGCGGGCGTCCTCCGCCACGGCCATCAAGGTGTCCAGCGAGATGACCGGGCAAGCGGCGGCCAACGCCAGGCCTTGCGCCAGGGAGCAAGCCGTGCGCAATCCCGTGAAAGCGCCCGGGCCACGGCCAAAAGCGATGGCATCCAGTTGCGACCAGGCCAGGCCCGCGTCAGCCACCAGCTTTTGCAGCGCCGGCAAGGTGGTACTGGAGGCCTGGGCACCGCCGCCCACAGCCAGAGCCTGCACCTGGTCGCCCTGCACCAGGGCCAGGTGCACCACCTCGGTCGCCGTGTCCAGCACCAACATGCGCGGGGTGGCCAGGGCAGAGGCAGCGGCAGGCAAAGGAGAAATCGGATCAACAGGCGACATGGCCGGGAGTGTAGCCAACGCCGCCCTTCTATGATGCAACCATGACGGTCACCTGCCCCCATCCCCCCTCCCCGCCCTGGTTTGGCACCCTTGTCCTGGCGCTGCTTCTGGCGCCCTTGGGCGCGGCCTGCCAGCCCATTTCGAAGCCTGCCTTGGTGGCGAACGAGGCCCCACCTTGGCCGCCGGCCCTGCAGCAGGCCTTGCAAAGCGCCCAATTGCCCGCCGACGCCGTGTCGATGCTGGTGCTGCCGGTCGATGGCGGGCCGGCCCGGCTCAGTGTGGATGCCGCCTCGGCGCGCAACATGGCCTCGGTGATGAAACTCTTCACCACGGGTGTGGCGTTGCAAACCCTGGGACCCGCCTTCACCTGGCACACCCAACTGGCGCTGGGCGGCCGCTTGCGGCCCGATGGCGTGCTGGAAGGGCCGCTGCTGATGCGTGGCGATGGCGATCCCAGCCTGGTGATCGAGCGGGTGGCCCTGATGATGACGCGCCTGCGCGCTGCCGGGCTTCGCGACATCCACGGCGACTGGCTGCTGGACCGGTCCGCCTTTGCGGCCGTGCCCGTGCACGATGCCAGCGCGTTTGACAACCAGCCCTTGAAACCCCACAACGCCGGCCCCGACGCGCTGCTGATCGGCCACCAGGCCCTGACCTTGCGGCTGCGCCCCGATGTGGCCAACCCGGGCTGGGCCACGATCAGCATGGAGCCGGAGTTGCGCGCCGTTCGCCTGGATGCCAAGGTGCCGTTGGATGACAAGGCGATCTGCCGTGACTGGCGCGAGTCCATGAGCTTGCAATTGCGCCCGGATCCACCGCCCGGATCGGGTTGGACCTTCACATTGAAGGGCCGCTACCCCAGCGCCTGTGGCGAACGCGATTGGCCCCTGCACTGGCCCGGCGGCGAAGAGCAAGACCACACCGAGCGCGTGCTGGACACGGCGTGGCGCCGCGCGGGCGGCCTGCTGCAAGGCCAGGTTCAACCGGGGGGGGCGTGGCCCCCGGAGACGCCCGCCTGGTTCACCTGGGAGTCGCCCCCCCTGGCCACGGTGGTGCGCGACATCAACAAGTTCAGCAACAACGTGATGGCCCGGCAGTTGTTCCTGACCTTGGGCCGCGACGCCGCCCCGACTGAATCCAGCCCCATGGGGCCTGCGTCGCTGGAGGCCGCCCGCGCCAGGGTGACGACCCACGTGGTGCAGGCCACGTGGGACCCGACCACGGGCACATCGCCCTGCGGCAACGGGGGGCTGTTGATGGACAACGGCTCGGGCTTGTCGCGCATTGAGCAGGCCTCGGCCGCGTGCGTGGGGCGCTGGCTGCAGGCGCTGTGGGCCAGCCCGGCCATGCCCGACCTGCTGGCCTCTTTGCCCATGGCGGGCGTGGATGGCACGGCGCGCAAGATGATCTCGGCCGCGGGCCGGGCCCACCTGAAAACCGGTTCGCTGGACGGCGTGGCTGCGGTGGCCGGGGTGGCGCTGGGCGACTCCGGGAGGCGCTACGTGGTGGTGGGCGTGGTCAATGACGCCAAGGCCGACGCCGCGCGGCCCCTGCTGAGGGCGCTGGTCGAATGGACGGTGCACGACCAATGAACGCGCTTCAGAACCTGGTGACTTATCTGGATCCCACGTGCGTGGAGACCATTGGCTCGGCCGCGGCCATGCTGACCACCGGCTCGTTCATCCCCCAAGCCCTGCTGACCTTTCGCACGCGCGATGTCAGCGGGATCTCGTTGGGGATGTACAGCGCCTTCACGGTGGGCGTGCTGCTGTGGCTGATTTACGGCCTGGCTTTGGGCTCATGGCCCATGACCGTGGCCAATGTCATCACCCTCAGTCTGGCCGTGGCCATCCTCGGGATGAAGGTGCGCTTCATGCGCAGGGGATGATCAGAGCTGATCGCGGACGCGGGTAATGGCAAGGGCGGCCAGGCCTGAATGACCAACCGGCGACAAATGGCTGTCATCAGCCCAGAGGTAGCTGCCAAAGTAAGCCCGGACCGCTTCGCTTGTTGATGTGGCTGGGGTGTCTATTTTCAGATTATTGGAGGTGCAGTTGAGCAACAAGGCCTTGTCCTTCATGGTTTGCGTCCAGCCTCCAGCGGTAGCCGCATCATCAATCGTTGTGCCATTGGGCAACTTGACCAGTGAAGTATCCGTGACACAAGCCGGCGTGCTGACCACATAATTGCCGCTGGCCGCCACATTGTTGATCTGGGTGAAGCCATCGACCTTCACGATCTTGTGGCCATTGGTGAGCACGCTCAAGACCAAGCCGCCAGCGTTTTCATAGCCTTCGTTGAAGGCTTGCGTCAAAGCCGTGGCCAATGCGGGATTGGCCGCCGTTCTCGGCGCCTTGCCCATGTCAGGCACAGTCAGGTAAGCCACCCGGGCACCGGTCCCCACAATGGTGTTGATGACACGGCCCAGTTGCGCGCCCTTTTGGCTCATGAGCCTCAAGGCGGTCGCCTGATCGCCGCCGGCCTGCACGCTGGTCCAACTGGCCAGGATGTCGTTTTGTCCGGCCAACACGGTGGCCAACACGCCGTCACGCAAGGCCCCAAGGTTGGCATTCACCTGGGCTTCCACGTCATCAACCTTGGCACCCCAACTCGCGTAAGAGCGACCATTGCCCGAATCCTGAGGGCAACCGGCGCTACCGCCCAAGCTCAACCCCCCGCCAAAGTCGTGGGCCAGCAATTGCACCCAATTGCCAACGTTGGCGTCGAAATCCACGGAACAGTAGTAGAAGTGGTCGGTGCTGCGGTAAACCGGACTGGGGGTGGTACCTGAAATCGCGCCCGTGAGATCACCGGTTTCGACTTCCCCGATGACCGGGATTGTGCTGTCCAGGCGGTACTGAATTTCGCTGAGCTGGGGCAGGAACACGGAGGTGGAATTGGGGTACCCCGGGTAATCGGTACTCAACAAGACATCTGGGTCACTGCTAGGAGACGGCTTCACACAACCAGCGCGCGCGGCCTTGTCAGGCTTGCCGATCTTGCACAGGAACTGCGCATTGGCCACCACATTAATGGTGTAACGGGCAGCATAAGGAACATTGGCCGCGCCGAAATCAACCAAACGAGCCGTCGCCACAGACGCGGTCGCGGTGTCATCAAACGCACTGTTCTCATCCCCGAACGCAATGATCTGCTGGGGCACGAAGCTCTTGACCCGATCCCCACCCCCACACCCTGCCACCAACGCAGCCGCGCTCAAACAGGCGGCCAGGGCCACACCGGTGCGGCTTGAATGCTTCAGGAGTTGAGCGGTATCAGGGATGCGGAACATGGACACTCCAAAAGGGATGAGGGGCGATCGAGCAGGGCCGAAGCTTACTAGAGTCGCGCTGTGCGGGTGTTAAGGGGGTGTTAAGCAGCCGCCGCGCGGGCAAGCCGGTCGCGCACGCCGTCCCAGACGGGGTCGACCGGGGGTTTTTCAACCCAGATCAGGTCTACGCCCAGGGCGTCGAGTTCGCGCAGGTCGGAGAACAGGTGGTGCGCGGCGCTGATGGCATCGGCGGGCATGGCGCGCTGCACCACGCCGGGACTGGCCGGGCGGTGCGCCCACAGGCTGCGCGAGTACACGGCGATGCCCGGCGGCGTGGCCGCTTTGTTGGCCAGCGCCTTGGCGGTCAACTCGGGTTCGATCAGGTCCAGGGCAGACGACAGCTGGGTGTCGCTCATCAGGCGCAGCTTGGCGCGCGGCGCGTAGTGGGCGACCAAGGTGCCGGATGCCCGTGGCGCGTCGGCGTCCGGGGCTTCGGGGGTGGACAAGCCCACAGGCTCGCCAGCGGCGGCTTCGATCTCGTCGCGGGTCAGGCGGCCAGGGCGCAGGATGACAGGGTGGGCGCGCGTGCAATCGACGATGGTGGACTCGATGCCGACATCGCACAGGCCGCCTTGCAGCACCCAGACTTCGTCCGGGCCTTCGCCCTGGTCCTTGAACTCGTCCATCACATGCTCGGCACGCGTGGGGCTGATGCGGCCAAAGCGGTTGGCGCTGGGCGCGGCCACGCCCATCACGCCCAGGCGGGCGGCGGCTTGCAGAAGTTTCAAGGCCACGGGATGATCCGGGCAGCGCAGGCCGATGGTGTCCTGCCCGCCCGCCGAAGCGGCGGCCATGCCGGGCGCGCGCGGCACGATCACGGTCAGGGGGCCGGGCCAGAAGCGGTCCATGAGTTGCTGTGCCACCAATGGCACGGCCGAGGCGAACTGCCAGGCGGCTTCGGCATTGGCCACGTGCACGATCAGCGGGTGGTTGGCGGGCCGGCCCTTGGCCTGGAAGATGCGGGCCACGGCGGCGTCGTCGTCAGCGCGGGCACCCAGGCCATAGACAGTTTCTGTGGGCAAGGCCAGCAAGCCGCCATCGGCAAGGCGTTGAGCGGCTTGTTCAATGGCGTCGGGCTGGGTGGCGGGATCGAGCAATCGCATGGAGGGGCAGTTTAGAAAGACTCGATGCCAAGGATGGCCGCCGATTTCAAGGCCACATCACGGGCAAGGTCGGCGGTGGCACCGGTCACCGTCAAATGGCCCATCTTGCGGGCCCGGCGCGCGTCCGTTTTGCCATACAGGTGCAGGTGGGTGCCCGGTAAGGCCAGCACCGCGGCCCAGTCGGGCTCGCGTTGCACGGTGGGGGCCGCGTCGTCAAACCAAAGGTCGCCCAACAGGTTGAGCATGAAGCAAGGGCTGTGCAGTTGCGGCGCCACCAGGGGCAGGCGGGTCATGGCACGCACCTGCATCTCGAATTGCGAAACGTCGCAGGCATCGATGGTGTGGTGGCCTGAGTTGTGCGGGCGCGGCGCCATCTCGTTGGCCACCAGGCTGCCGTCCTGCAAGATAAAAAACTCCACGCAGAGCACGCCGACGTAATTCAACGAGGCGGCCAAGGTTTGCGCGGCGTTGATGACCTGCTTGGACAGGGCTTCGCTGACGCCCGGTGCGGGCACCGTGGTCACGGCCAGGATGCCATCGCGGTGCAGGTTGTGCTGGACGGGAAAGTGCACGATCTGGCCATCACGGCCACGCGCCACGATGACGCTGACTTCGAAGTCCAGGGGCAGCATTTTTTCCAGCAAGCAGGGCACACGCTTGAGCTCGTCCCACGCCTGGGCCAGTTCGGCCCGGGTCTTGACGCGGACTTGGCCCTTGCCGTCGTAACCCAGGCGGGCCGTTTTGAGGATGCCGGGCAGCAGGTCATCGCTGATGGCGGCCAGTTGCTCGGGCGTTTCGATCAGGGCGTGGGGCGCGCAGGGCACGCCGCTGGCCACGAAGTGGGCTTTCTCAAGGGCGCGGTCCTGGCAGACCAGCACGGCTGCGCCGGCGGGGGCCACCGGGCGCGTTATCGCCAGGGCATCCAAAGCCTGGGCGGGCACGTTCTCGAACTCGGTGGTGAAGGCCGCGCACAGCTTGGCCAGTTCGGCCAGCGCAGCGGCGTCCAGATAGTCGGCTTTCAGGTGGTGGTGCGACACCAGGCCGGCCGGGCTGGCGGGATCGGGGTCAAGCACCGCCGTGGCATAACCCATGGACTGGGCAGCGTGTACAAACATGCGGCCCAATTGGCCGCCGCCCAGCACGCCCAAAGTAGCGCCGGGCAAGATCACGTCACGCGTCGTCATTGGGGATCCAGGCTCAGGTCTTGGGTCATGTTGCGGGCGACCTCGGTCTGGCGGGCGCGGAACGCCTCCAGGGCATCGCGCAAACCGGCATCGTTCTGGGCCAGCATGGCCACCGCGAACAGGGCCGCGTTGCCAGCACCAGCCGTGCCGATGGCAAAGGTGGCCACGGGGATGCCCTTGGGCATCTGCACGATGGAATGCAGGGAATCGACGCCCTGCAGGTGGCGCGAAGGCACGGGCACACCCAGCACAGGCACCGTGGTCTTGGCCGCCAGCATGCCGGGCAGGTGGGCCGCGCCGCCCGCCCCCGCGATGATGGCCACCAAACCACGCTGGCGCGCCGCCTCGGCATAGGCGAACATGTCGTCGGGCATGCGGTGGGCTGAAACCACCTTCGCCTCGAAGGGGACACCGAACTCGGTGAGAATGTCGGCTGCATGGCGCATCACGTCCCAGTCACTGCTGGAACCCATCACCACGCCAATCAAGGGAGTCGCGTTGTTCACGGCTCGCTCCTCGCTGTAAAACCTGCAATTTTAGGCGCTTGCTGCCACCATGATCGATATCACCCTCGAGAACTTTGAAACCGACCTGCTGGCCGGCTCCACCCAACAGCCCATCTTGCTGGACATCTGGGCCCCTTGGTGCGGCCCGTGCAAGGCGCTGGGCCCGGTGCTGGAAAAGCTTGAGGTCGACTACGCGGGGCGCTTTCAGCTGGCCAAACTGAACGCCGACGAGCAGCAAGAGATCGCCGGCCAGTTGTCCCAGATGTTCGGCGTGCGCTCCATTCCCTTTTGCGTGATGTTCGTGGGCGGCCAGCCGGTGGACGGCTTCGTGGGCGCCTTGCCCGAGGCGCAGATCCGCGAGTTCCTGGACAAGCACGTGCCCAGCGAGGGCGCCCTCACCTCCGAGGCCGAGACCGTGCAAGCCGAGCAACTGGTCGCCGAGGGCGACACCGCCTCCGCGCTTGATCTGCTGGAAGACGCCGTGGCCCGCGACCCCGGCAACGACGAAGCCCGCTACGACCTGATCAAGCTGCTGCTGGCCCAAGGCAACCCTGCTGCAGCGGCCAGCGTGTTCGAGCCGATTGGCGCGCGCGCCACCGGCCTGCTGGCCGAACCCCGCGTGACCGCCTTTGGCCGCTACATCAACGCGGCGCAAACCGCGCCCGACTTGCGGCCGGCCTCGGTGCTGACCGACGCCATTGCCGCCAACAAACGCGACTTCGCCGCCCGCTTCGAGCTGGCGCAACAGCACTTCGCCGTCGGCCTGTTCACCCAGGCCATGGACGAGCTGCTGGAGATCATCATGCGTGACAAGACCTGGTCGGACGAGTTGGCCCGCAAGACCTACGTGGCCATCCTGGAAGTGATGACCAAACCCATTCCCAAGGCCCCCGCCAAACAGGCTGCAGCGGCCCCCACTGACACCAAGGGCAAGCTGGAGATCGCCGGCAAGCACGAGGTCGCCAGCGCCGACCCCGTCATCGACCAGTACCGCCGCAAGCTGAGCATGGCGCTGTTCTGACGCCTTCACGAAAGCCCCGCATGGACATCACCAGCCGCCGCATCACCCTGCCCTCGCTTGACGCGACCCAGCCGCAGGCGTGGCTGGATTGCCGCATGGCCGGCCCGGAGGACGCGCCACTGCTGGTGTTCCTGCATGGGTTTCCGGAAGCCGCCTTTGCCTGGGATGAACTGCTGGCGCACTTTGGCGAGCACTACCGCTGCGTGGCACCCAATCTGCGCGGCTACCCGGGCTCTTACGCGCCCCCCGACGCGAAGGACTACCGCGCGCAATTGGTTGGAGCCGATGTGCTGGGCTTGATCCGGACCCTGGGCGCCCCGGCGACCGCCTTGATCGCGCACGACTGGGGTGGTGCCATCGCCTGGGGCCTGGCCGCCATGGCCCCGCAGATGATGGAGCGCCTGGTGATCCTGAACGCGCCCCACCCGGCCTTGTTCATGAAGGCGCTGCGCCACGACCCCGCGCAACAAGCCGCCAGCGAGTACATGAACCTGCTGCGCCGCCCGGGTGTTGAAGCTTATTTGCAGGCCGATGATTTCGCCAAGATGTGGTCATTCTTCGAGCGCTTTGGCCGCGCCGACTGGCTGACGCCCGAGCTGCGTGAGCAGTACCGCCAGGCCTGGTCAGCCGGCTTGAGCGGACCACTGAACTATTACCGCGCCTCGCCCCTGCACCCGCCCACGGCCCCCACCGACGCGGTCATGCACTTGACGCTGCCCGAGGCGATGCTGCACGTGAACATCCCCACCACCGTGATCTGGGGCGAGGCCGACATGGCCCTGCCGCCCAGTCTGCTGGATGGCCTGGAGGCCTACGTGCCCGACCTGCACATCACGCGCGTGCCGCAGGCCACGCACTGGATCGTGCACGAAGAACCCGCCGCGGTGATCCACGCCCTCCAAGCCGCCTTGAACCGATCCGCATGAACCTCCTTCATCAACACACTTTGATCTCGGCCGCTGAGCTGGTGGCCTTGCTGAAGCAACCGAACAGCGATGTGCTGGTGCTGGATTGCCGCTTCAGCCTCGCTGCACCGCAAGCGGGTCAGCAGGCCTATGCGCAGGGCCATGTGCCGGGCGCCGTGTACGCGAACCTGGACAGCGATCTGTCGGGCCCCAAGACCGGGCTGAACGGCCGCCACCCGCTGCCCCACCCCGATGCGTGGCTGGCCACCTTGCGCGGTTGGGGTTTGCAGCCAGGCACCGAGGTCATTGCCTATGACGACGCTGGGGGCATGTTTGCCGCACGGGCCTGGTGGATGTTGCGCTGGATGGGGCACCCCTTGGTGCGCGTGCTCGATGGCGGCTGGGCCGCCTGGCTGGCACACGGCGGCGCCGTCAGCGCCGAGGCGCCTTCCCGCTCGCCCTCCCAGATCCAGCTGACACCGCACGATGAGCACCTGACCCGCATCGACTTTGTGCAGACCCACCTGGGTAACCGTGGCGCAATGCAGCTGGTCGATGCCCGCGCGCCAGACCGGTTTCGCGGCGAGAACGAAACGCTGGACCCGGTGGGTGGGCACATCCCGGGGGCCATCAACCGTTTTTTTCAGTTGAACCTGGGGGCTGATGGGCGGTTTAAACCGGCGCAGGTGCTGCGCGATGAGTTCACCGCGTTGCTGGGATCACAGCCTGTGGACACCGTGGTGCACCAGTGCGGCTCGGGCGTCACGGCCTGCCACAACCTGCTGGCGATGACGCACGCGGGGCTGGAAGGGTCAAGGCTGTATGCGGGGTCGTGGAGTGAGTGGTGTGCGGATCAGGGAAGGCTTTGATTAGCCTTGCGCCAGGTTGTCAAAATCCACCTCGACCCGGATCAATGATTTGACGATGCGGCCTTTCACCTGGCCGGGCGTGAAGCGGGCATTTTCAAATGTGCTCCGCGCGGCGCGTGCCAGCAGATCGGGCAGTGGCACGCCTTCGAACTCGATGCGGCCCACGCGTCCATCGGCTTCGATGTACAGGTTCAGCACCACGGTGTAATGGGCGTTGTCATTGAAGTCCGACGGGAACGGCAGCAGCACCGGGGCAGTGGGCCTTGGCGCCACCGTCAGCCAGCGGCGCGGCACGTAGCCGTCCAGGTCGATGGCGCTGTCAACATCCTGGGCGGGGGTGTCGGCCGCACCGCCCAATGACGCATCGGAAGTGGCCAGTGCGTTGGCAGTCACATCCCGGCTTGATGACGGAGGCACGGACGCCGCCGACAGCATCCGGACCTGTACCGCATGACCCGACTGGGCCATTGCTTGGGCCGTGCCATCGGCAGGCCGATTGGCCCACGCCAGCACGGCGCCATGCAATGCCACCACCATGACCACACAGGTGCTCAAGCGCTGGTTCATGGCCAAACTCGCCTTGCCATCGCGTCAATTGGTGATCAGCTCTCGCCAGGAGGCGCGCTTGAAGCCACCGCTGCCGGCTTCATCCGGGGCTTTCCCAATGTCTTCATAGGTGATGCTGCCGTCGCGGTACTTGCGCACGCGGATGAGCCGTCCGTTGACCACGATGATGGACTCCCCCACCACGCCCTTGCCAGGCCCAGGACTGATCACCCCGTCGGCGGTCAGCGCAGACCCGGTCAGCATATTGAAGGAGTAGGGGGCCCCGGTTTCACCTGCGGCAGCGCACGTGGCGGTTCCTGGGATGGTCGAACTCGCCGTCAGAACGCCGTATTCAACTTTCATGTCAACCGCGATCCGCTCCTTGCTGTCGGGCAAATCGACGCGCCACCCTCCCACGCCCGCAGCCGACAGGTTGACGGCGTTGTTAGAGACCTTGCGCCGGTTCAAGGCATCGATGGTCACGGTCTGCTGAACCAAGGAACCATTGGCCCGCACATCGCCCCAGTCGGAGGCGGTCAGCGGATCCTTGATGCCGTAGATGGACTGTTGCGTGGCATCCGACTGGTCGGGCGTGCCCAGGTAGCGGCCCGTGCCCACGAACACCATCGGGTACTTGGTCGTCCCGTACTTGGCATAAGACAACCTGGGTTTGGTCGTGATGGGCTGGGGCGTGCTGGCGCTCTGCCCGATCAGGAAAGAGGCCAATCGCTGCGCCTTGCCATTGGGTGCCACCAGGTTGTCGATGTCGAAGCGCCACAAGTTGCCCAGCAGGTCGCCACCGTAAAAGCGGCTGGCCGAGTTGTTGCTGGGGGAGTCGATCCAGGCGTTGAGCTTGGCCAGGCCACTCGGTGTGCCGACCGTGCCCGCTGGCGTGGTACCCGAGGTGTAGGTAGGGATCTTGGAGAGTTGCACGCCTGTGTTGGCATCAAGCACGTACAGGTAGCCATTGCCTGTGTTGTTGTAGCCGGACGCGAACACCACGACCCAAGTGCCATCGGCGCGCTTGGTGATGATGGGATCACCATAGGTCAGGCCCAGGTCCGGGTCCTTGGAGTCCGTGGCGGCGTTGCTGAGCGTGCCCATCGTGAACTCCCACAACAGCGTGGGTGAGGCGGGGTTGGTCACATCCAGCGCGTAGTAGCCCCTGCCGCCCGCGTTCAATCCACCGACCAGGATGGACTTCCAGTTGCCACCCGTTTTGATGTCACCATAAATGGGCGAGCCATCCACGTAGTACTGG
This sequence comes from Aquabacterium sp. CECT 9606, assembly GCF_918741295.1. Taxonomy (GTDB): domain Bacteria; phylum Pseudomonadota; class Gammaproteobacteria; order Burkholderiales; family Burkholderiaceae_C; genus Aquabacterium. Next base: position 41,354 of record NZ_CAKKNB010000001.1, on the reverse strand, counting down.
TGGTAATTGCCGTAGTAGGTGTTGGCCTGGCGGCCCAGCTTGGGCATGACCGCCGTGGGGATGAAGGCCCACAACTCCGTGCCCAGGTCGGCCCGAGCGCCCGAGAATGCATGCAACATGCCGTCATTGCCGCCCACATAGACCACGGCACGGCGTGCGTCATTGGTGGTTTTGAAGGAAGCGTAGCCCGAGTCGGTGTAGCTGAAGGGCGGCTTGGACACGTACACCGGCTCGCTGTTGATGATGTCGCCCAAAGCGCTGACGCGGCCGCGGAACAAGGGCGTGCTCTTGCTTTCCTCGAAGGTGTCTTCGCCCCGCAACCAGTTCACCAGGTAGCTGCCATTGTTGGCGTAACCCAGTTGCGTGGCTGACAAGCCCGCGCATTGCTGCGGGTAGACGGTGGCGGTGTCCGACACCGTCTTGCCGCAAAAACCGGTGAAGTGGCCCGTCAAGGTATCGTTGGTGAGGTTGCTGAAGTTGAAGGCCACCAGCGACGTCGTGCCCGGCTTGCGGTAGTAGATGTTGCGGCGGTCCGTGGCATTGGCGCCTCGCAGGGCCAGGTTATCAACACCGGCCTGCGCCGTGCCCGACAAAGGCGTGGTGGAGATGGTGCCATCGGCGGCGATCTCGTAGGCGAGCATGTCGCCGGTCCAGTCCACCGTGGTGTAAGCGGTCGAGAACGCCAGGTTGTCGGTGCCCGATGGCCTGGCGCTGCTCAAGGCCAGGGCCGCGCCAGAGCCTGGTGTCTTGCCCATGCCAGCCAGGGCATTGGTCAAGGCCGTCGTCAGGTCGGTGGCGTTGTTGGCGCCGAAGTACTGTCCGCGACCGTTGACGGCCGCATGCCACAGGTCATCCACGGTGGTAACGGAGCCCGAGACAGGTGCCGGCCACGTCAAGTCACCGGAGATCAGCTTGTAGTACGACGAGGTGGCCTGCGTGGCATGGTCCAGGTAGTAGCGGTCGTAGGGCAGCGCGCCGTTGACGCCCAGGCCCAGCGTGAAGGTGGTCATGTGCTGCCAGGTCGCCGTGTCCCGGCCCGAGGCGGTCAACAAGCTGTTGTCGCACACATCGGTGTTCAGGGAGCCGATGCAGTTGCCCAGCACGCTCGTGCGCAGGTCTGTCTGAAAGTAATACTCGGCCACGTCGGCCAGGGTGTTGGAGACGCCGCCAGAGGCACCCACGATTGTTGTCGTGGGGCCGGCAGCCGTGGTTGACAGCGTGACCGCGACCGCAGCACCAGTTGGCGAGGTGACAACGCTGCCCGATGGGAAGATGCCACTCGGGGTCGTCTTCTTGGAGCCGCAGCCACTGCTGAAAGGTGTGCCACTGACCCAGGCCGAGCCCGTCGTCGCGACAGGGGGCGTGGGGCCACTCGTGGACACGGGCGTGGCGACCGGTCCGGTCACGACCGTGGATGTGGACAGCACGCCGTTGGTGTACACGTCCGCAGTGGTGGTGGTGGTGACGTAGTCGGTGGTCACCACTTGCGTTCCACTGGCGGAGGTCGTCACCGTCTGGGTGGTTGTGGTCTCGGGGTAGCCAAAGCAACTGAAGGAATACGCTCCATAGGTGTACAGGTTGCGGGTGTACAGCTGGGACACGGTCACCGGCGTGGTGGTTTCACGGCGTTCCGTGCTGGTACTGACCGTTTGGCGCGTGGCCGATCCGCCGTCGTTGAAGGGCCGCACATCCGCCCCGTCTTGCTGGCCAATGTCGGTGCTCCCATCCAATTGTTTGGGATTGCTGCCATCGTTCCAGTAACCGTCTGTGGAGAGGAAGGCATAGCTGCGCTGACAGGCGTACTGCATGGGGTCGTAGGTCTGCCCTGCCACCTTCTTGGCGAAGTAACGGCCCGCTTTGGACAATGCCGTGCGCAAGGGCGTACCGCCACTTGGCGTGGCGTTGTAGAGCCGCTCCATGAACAAGCCACGCTGGGTGCTGTCGTAGTCTCGAACATTCAAGAAGGCATTGCCTGCCGAGATGGTGGACAGGGTGGTGCTTTCCGTGATGCCCGTGTTATTGATGGTTGAAAAGCCCACGCGGTAACGGCTGGTCAGCGGCTGGAACGCGCGGCCCGCGGCGGTGCGCGTCATCAGCATGCGCGTGCGGTAGTACTGGTACCAGTTGGCGTAGTTTTGCGCCTCGGACGAACCTGCGGTCACCACCACGCCGGTGAACTTGCCATCACCAGTTTCGCCCGAGGGCAGCCCTGGGTGGCTGATGCACTCGTTCTTGAAGGTGGTGTTGCTCACACCGGCAGCGGTGTAAGTCCAACCCATCTTGGTTTCGGCGCCTGTGTACTTGTAGTAGGTGCTGTTGGCCAGGTTGTCCACCTGCAGTTCATTGACCTTCCAGTCGGCCGCCGCATCGGTACCGTTGTAGCTGGTCACGGTGATGGTGATGGTCCGGGTGCACGAGAACAGGCAGATGCCGGCGTTGGCAACGTTGGTGACGGTGCCGATGACCCAATGGTTTTCGTCATTGGCGTCCACGGCGGTGATCACATCGCCCACCGACCAGGGGGGCAAGCCGCCCAGGAAGTTGAAGCCATTGAAGAACCCTGCCAGAAAGCCACTGGTGAACACAAACGATTTGCTGCCCGTGCCCGTGGTGACATTGCTGTCGCTGTAGTACGCCGTGCCGCCGCTCAGCGTGGGGCCAAACCCGTTGGGGTTGGCCGCCGAGAAGTTGGCGTTGGGATAACTGGTGCCATCAGCCTTCAAGGGCGGTGAGTAGGTGAACGTGGGGTCATACGCCACGCCGTTGCACTGGGCGGACTTGTAGCCGTACGTGGTGGTGTAGCTGGAGGCGGCGGTGTTGACATCGTCGGGCATGTAATCCCAACCCATGCTGCCGGAGTTGTCCAGCACGAACAGGATGTTGGGCTTGGTGTTGGAGGACGACAAAGTGGCCAGCGGCTCATTGGCGATGCTGGTGGTGGCCGCCACGGCCTGGGAGTGTGCGCCCAGCATCAGGCTGGACACGGCCAACCAGGCCGCCATCAACCAGGTTCTGGCTTGCATTGAGGTGGGCTTGTTCATGGTGGTCGACCTGTCCTTTCAGACCTTAGTACTGCACGATCGTTTCGGTGAAGCTGGTGGTATCGCGCGAGCCCGTGACCCGCACCACGATTCGAAAATACTGACCCGAGATGCTGCCTGTGCCCGCGCAATTGCCGCCACCCCCCGAGCAGGATCCGTTGTGGGAGGGGTCACCAGAGGACGAGGTCAGTGGTTGCGCGCAGTTGCTGGTGCCAATGGCACCGGCGCTTTGGCACAAGCGGAAGATCACATATTGGGCGGTGTTGCCCGTGCTGACGGCGCCGGAGTTGTGGGGCGTCAAACAGGCGGCCGAGGAGCCCCCGCAGTTGTTGTTGCCCCAGTTGACCAAGGTGCGGGTCGCGGGTGATCCCAATTGCCCGGTCACGTCAAGGTTGACCGGGGCTGTCGCAAAAAAACCATCGCCACTTGCCGAGTTCGCGGTCAGATCGCGGTTCGCCGCGGTCAACCACGTGGTGGCCTCGCGCGTGGCCCGCTCGGCAGCCGCCGTGGCGTCTTGCTGAAAGCCGATGTTGCCCAGGATGCGCGAACCCGAATCCACCGAACGCACCAGGGCGATGGCCGCCAGCATCATGGAGACCAGGGTGATCATGGCAAAAATCAGGGATGCGCCTTTCTGACGGCCCTGGCTGGCGCATGGAGGGTGCTTCATCATCACTGATTCCACACGGTGTTGCGCAGCGGAACCACCGTCTCGAAAACCTTGTAGCGGTAGTAGCGCCAGTTGGTGGTGTCGGAAGGGCTGACGTCCAGCGTCACGCATTTGCTGGAACCATTGCAGGCCACGCTGCCAGTGACGGCTGCCAATGGACCCACATCCCAGACCAAGGCATTGGGCGTGACGGGGTCCTTCTTCAGGTCCTCTCTTTGCGCGCTGCGCGCCACAATCAGCAAGCGGATGTTCTGCACCAGCCGCCAATCGGCGCTGTTGAGGGGGGCCACGGTGTCGTACCTCACCACCGGACCGTTGGCCACCGCCGCCTTGCCATACAGCGCTTTGAGCAACACGATCTGCGAAAACAGGTCACGGGCATTGGTTGCCCCCAGCTCCCGGCCCTGCAAGGTCCAGGTCCCCGGGTTGACCGAGTACACCCGCCGCACTGGCGCGCTGCCCAGGTTGAGCAAGGCACTGCCCGCCGGGTAGCCGATCGCGGGCATGATGAAGGACAGCGCTTGATTCCAGACGCTGGTGTTGGCGTTCTGGATTTGCGTGCTGCTGTCCGACGCCGAACTGGTGGCCTGGAACAACGTGCATTCATTGCTGCCTGCGACCCACGTGGCGGGCACGGCCACCAGCATGTCGCCATTGGCCACGCCCCAGGTCGAGGGCACGGTGAACGACACGTCCGTCTTGGCATGGTCCACCGAGACCTTGATGGGCACCGAGTAGTCGCTGCCCTGGCTGTACAACACGGTCAAGGTGTCCGAAGCCCCACTGGCCCCAAACGTGATGCTCACCGGCACCAGTGGCGCGCTGCTGAGCACGGCGGTGCCATTGTTCTGGGCGGTGGTGGGGCACCCCACGGCGGCCGGCATGGCCGACAAACCATAGCCAGCCATCTGGATGTCTCGCTGCAGTGCGTACAAGGCCAATGCGCCGTTCACCTGGGCATCGCTGCCGCTGGTGCTGGTGCGCTTGTTGCCTTCGGATTGCAGGAACACCTGGGCGATCACCAAGGTGGTCAGCAAGCCCAGGGCCACGGCCACCATCAGCTCGATCAGGGTGAAACCACGCGCGCGCTTCATGATTTGATGCTCGTGGACATCACGTAGCGGTGAGTATCCCCACCAGGGGATTGCCAAGTGATGGTGATGGACACATCGCCCAGCGTGGCCGAAGAAGCGCCCGTGTCCACAGTCACGACCGGCGCAGTGTTGTTGGTGGGCAAGGTTTGCTGCACTTTGGCCAGCCACATATTGCATTGCGTGTTGCTGGCGCAGTTGGCGGTGGTGTAGGCGCTCAAGTTGTTCACATCGCTCCACATCAAGCCCACCAACTCGGTCGCCAGGTAGCTGGCGTCTGTCCTGGCCTTGGCCTCGGTCTGCGCGCGCGTCATGGCCGCCTGCAAGGCAACCAGGGCCACCACGCCCACCGAGAAGATCAGCACGCTGATCAACACCTCGATCAGCATGAAACCGGTTTGCCGAGGTCTGCGCATGGCTTTCAGTTGATGAGCGCGTTGTTGCAGGCGCGGGTGTCGCCGGTGTTGGCGGGGATGGAGGTATCGATGGTGGGATCGCAAAGGCGTCCAATGCCACCGAGGGAAACCTCAACCCGACGTCGGTAAGTGCCATCAGCACTGTTCACCGCGATGATGCGAATGGCTGTGGCGGCGGAGGCGTTGGCGATCTGCCCGAAGCCATTGAAGGTGATGGAGGTGGCCGCGGTGTTGGAGGCATTGATGGCCGAGACGGTCGCGCCGCCCCCCCCGTCGGCCACGGCACCTTTGGCCACCACCATCGGAGACGTGGTGCTCGTTGGGTTGTCATGGCAATGGTTGGTGGGCGCTTCCTGGCTCACCACCCACGAGCCGCTGCTGGAGGACAGCGCGCAGCTGCTGGTCAGGTTTGACACCAGGGAGAAGGTGACCGGCCGGTTCAGGCGCACTGCCTCCATGCGCGCGGTCTGCAAGCCGTTCTGGATGGACTCGGCTGTGTTGCGCACACGGGAATTGCGGATCCAGTCGCCCACGCTGGGCATGGCCGCCGCCATCAGGATGCCCATGATGGCGATGGTGACCACCACCTCGATCATGGAAATGCCACGTTGCGTTTTCATGATCAGCACTCGTCGCCCTTGGACAACCAACATGCCTTGCCGGACACGGTTGCCCCTTTGAAAGTGGTCGTGGCCTTGCCACCTGATTGATCCACCGTGTAGACATGCCCGCTCGCGGCCGTGCCAGTGTTGCCTGTCGCTATGACGGTATACCCGGTGGCCGACGCTGAATCGCACACGAATGTGAAGTACTTATTGGTGGGCATGGGGTTCATGCCGCCACAGGTGGTGCCGCTCCCGTAGTTGCGGTTGTCCTGGTAAAACTGCTCCTGCTTAACTTGTGCACTGGACAGTACCGTGAAGGCTTCTGGCAACGCCCCACGCCGGATGTAGTCCGTGTAAGCCGGATAAGCCACCGACGCCAGAATCCCAATGATCGCCACCACGATCATCAATTCGATCAAGGTGAAACCCCGTGCCACACGGCGAGAAACAGACCAGTTTTTCATCACAAACCCCTCAACTCAGATTGCAGACGCCACCCACGGCTTCCGACTTCTATCGGCATCGGCAGGCGTTACTAAATGTGCGGATGCCTGTCAAAGCGCCAAACGCACCGAGCCGGACCGCCAAACCGGACTTAATTCACGGTTCGCGGACCACCGCACGGCGAATGCCGACCATCACCGTCCTGCGTCAATCGTCGCGCAGGCAGGTTCACCGCGCTGGGGCGAACAAAGCCCCCGGCGGCGGTCTATTTCAAGGTTTGAAAAAAGGCGGGGCGAATGCCCAGCCTGCCGGCTCAGCCCGTCAAGGCCTCATCCAGCAACTCCACCCAGTGCTTGACCGGCGTGGCGGTGCCGCCCTGCAGGTGCGAGATGCACCCGATGTTGGCGCTGGCGATCACCTGGGCGCCCGCGGCCTCCAGGGCTTGCACCTTCTGGTCGCGCAACTGCATCGACATCTCGGGCTGCAAGACGCTGTAAGCACCGCCCGCCCCGCAGCACTGGTGGCTGTCTCGGGCGGCCAAACGCACGTCAAAACCCAACTGGCGCAGCCCGGTTTCGATCGGACCGGGCTTGGCCGCGCTGCTCAGCTTCAGGCTGTGGCTGAGGCTGCACGGGGGGTGAAAGGTGACCGAGCCCAGCGAGCCGATCGGCCGGCGCGCCATGCGCCTCGACAGCATCGGCACCCAGTCGGGCAGCAGCTGGCCCGGGTCGCGCACCAGGTCGCTGACGCGGCGGGCGCGGTCGGCGTACACCGGGTCGTCGGCCAGCAGCTTGCCGTAGTCGCGCGTCCAGGCGCCGCAGCCGGAGGCGTTGACCACGATGGCCTCGATGGGTGTCTGCCCTTCGATCAGCGGCCACCAGGCGTCGATGTTGGTGCGGGCGCGGTTCTTCGCGCCTTCCACGTCGCCCAGGTGCCCCTGGATGGCGCCACAGCAACCCGAGGCCGGCGCCACCACGGCGCGCACGCCCACGGCGTCCATCACCCGGGCGGTTGAAGCATCGATGTGGGGCCGCAAGGCCGGTTGCACGCAACCCTTGAGCATCAGCATCTGGCGGGTGTGCAGGCTCTTCTTCGGATCGGGCCATGCGGCCGGGGGCAACACCGCGCGCTGGGGCACCTTGGCTTGCAGCTTGGCCGGCAACAAGGGCCGCACGGCCTGGCCGAGGCGCAAAGCCGGCGCGAACCAGCGCGAGGGCATCACGGTGCGCAGGGCCCAGCGCATCAGGCGCTCTTGGCGGGGGCGCTCCACGCGCGCGTCCACCGCCGCCTGGCCCACGGCCAGCAGCTCGTGGTACGGCACGCCCGACGGGCAGGTGCTCTCGCAATGGTTGCAGCCAATGCAGCGGTCCAGGTGCGTTTGCGTGGTGCGCGTGGGGGCCTGGCCTTCGAACACCTGCTTCATCAGGTAGATGCGGCCGCGCGGGCCGTCCAGCTCGTTGCCAGTCAGCTTGTAGGTCGGGCAGGTGGCGTTGCAAAAACCGCAGTGCACGCACTGGCGCAGCACCGCCTGGGCCTGCTGGCCTTCGGTGGTGGATTCGAATTCAGGAGACAGCTGGGTTTGCATGAAGGCGACCGGTGTTGAACACCCCGTGGGGGTCGAAGGACTGCTGCACGCGCTGGTGCAACTGGCGCAGCACGGGCGACAGAGCGGCCTCGTGAACCAGGGGCTGAACTTGGTGGCAGACAAAGGGCTGGGCATGGCCACCCGCGCGCGCGGCGGCCTCGAACACCACCGCCGCCGGGGCCGATGTGCACACCCAGCGTTGGGCACCAAACCACTCGGTGAGCTGTTCGCCGGGCAAGCCCAGCGGCGCGGCCGTGGGGGGCACCGACAAGCGCCACAAGCTCACGCCTTGGTGGCCGGATTGGGCCACTGCCTCGCGGGCCCGTTGAAAGAACTCGTCACTGTGATCGCGCAGGCCTTGCCAGAAAGGCTCGGCCGACGGCGCTGCAATCAACTCGCCTTCGCGCTCCAGGCACAGGCGTTGCGCGGCCGACTCCACCGCGGCGCGCGCACCGCGCAGGCGCAGCACCAGCAAGCCATCCCACCAGGCCGAGGCATCCAAAGGCAAGGGCTGCGCCGCCCACTGGTTAACCTGGGCCAAAGCATCCTTCTCGGCCATGTCGATGCGGAGGGTGGCCGTGGCCACGGGTTGGGGCATCACCTTCAAGGTCACGTCCAGGATCACGCCCAGCGTGCCCATGGAGCCGGCCATCAGGCGCGAGAGATCAAAGCCGGCCACGTTCTTCATCACCGAGCCGCCAAAGCGCAGCACTTCGCCTCGGCCATTGAGCACGCCAGCGCCCAGCACGTGGTCGCGCACCGCACCGCGGCTGACGCGGCCGGGGCCACTGAAGCCGCTGGCCACCACGCCGCCAATGGTCGGCCCCAAGCCCTGCGCACCGGGCTGGAAAGACCAGCGCGGTGGCTCAAAGGCCAGGTACTGGCCCCGCTCCATCAACACCGCTTCAATCTCTGACAAAGGCGTGCCGGCGCGGGCCCTGATCACCAGCTCGCTGGGCTCGTACTGTTCGATGCCTTGCCATCCCCGGGTGTCCAGCACCTCGCCCCGCGAGGCATCGCCCAGGAAGTCCTTGCTGCCATGGCCGCGCACGCGCAACACGGCCCCGCGCTGGGCGGCATCGTTCACCTGGTCCACCAGGGTCGTCAATTCAATCGGGGCATGGGCGGCATCGAGCATGATGGGCACAAGGATAACCGTGACAATGGCCCTGCCCCGCCACTACCATCGTGATCATGAAAGTTGCAGCCCTTCAAATGGTGTCCACCCCCCGTGTGGACGAGAACCTGGCCCAGGCGCAAACCCTGATCGCACAAGCCGCGCAAGCCGGCGCCGAGCTGGTGGCCCTGCCCGAATACTTCTGCCTGATGGGCCTGCACGATGCCGACAAGCTGGCCATCGCCGAGCCCCTGGCCGATGCGCTGGCGCCTGACCGCGCGCTCAGCCCCATGCAGGCCACGCTGGCCCAGGCCGCCAAAGCCCATGGCGTGTGGGTGATCGGCGGCACGCTGCCTTTGCAAAGCCACGATGCGCAGCATGTGTTCAACAGCGTGCTGGTGTTCAACCCGCAAGGCGAGCGCGTGGCGCGCTACGACAAGATCCACCTGTTCTGCTTTGACGATGGCCAGCGCCGCTATGACGAATCGGCCACCTTGCTGCCCGGCTCACAGCCCGTGGCCTTCAACGTGACCGACCGGGCAGGTGGCACTTGGCGCGTGGGCTTGTCGGTCTGCTACGACCTGCGCTTTCCCGAGCTGTTCCGCGCCCTGAGCCAAGACCAGCCCTGCGACCTGTTCGTGCTGCCAGCCGCTTTCACGCACACCACAGGCCAAGCCCATTGGGAGCTGCTGCTGCGCGCCCGCGCGGTTGAAAACCTGTGCCATGTGCTGGCCCCCGCGCAAGGCGGTGAGCACGAGAACGGGCGCCGCACCTTCGGCCACTCGATGCTGATCGGGCCCTGGGGCGAGGTGACGGCCGTGCAGCCCGAAGGCCCGGGCGTGGTGCTGGGCGCGCTGGACCGCGCGCGCCAAGCCACGGTGCGCCAGCAGCTGCCGGCGCTCACCCACCGCATGCTGGGTTGATCGCGCAAGCTGGTTAAAAGGCTTTGCTGACCTGCACGCTGAACAAGGCGCTGCGGCCCGGCGATGGTTCGTAGTAACGCCGGTTGCCTTCATTGACGATGACCGAGCCCACCACATGCTGGTCGGTCACGTTGTCGATGCGCAGCAAGGTGTTCACGCGCCAATCGCCAAACGTCTTGACCCAACCGGCACGCAGAGCCCACAGGATGTAGCTGGCCGCCGCTTCGGTGTTGGGGTCATTGGCCCAGATGCGGCCAGTGTGGCGGGCCTCGACGGCCGCGTGCCATGCGGCGCTTGGGCGCCACAGCAGCTCGGCAAAGGTGGTCCGGTCAGGCACACCCGGCAGATCATTGCCCCCAGGGACGGTGGTGGTCGTGCCCATCGCCGTGCTCTGGAATGGATCCCGGTAACGCGCCTGCGTCCAGGCCGCCGATGAATACAAGGACCAGCCCGGCGCCAGTTGCCACTGCAGGGCCGCCTCGGCACCCAATCGCCGCGTCCGGCCCACGTTCTTGTAGGTGGCACGCCCTCCCGCGTTCACGTTCACGGCGATCTCATCATCGGTACGGGTGTTGAACACCGACACGTTCAACAGCCCCTTGCCCGCCAGAGCCTGCTTGAGGCCCAGCTCCAGGTGCTCACCGCGGCTGGCCTTCAAGCCGGTGTTCCAGCCGGTGGCCGTGCCGGAGGTGTCCTGGTAGGCCACCTCGTTGAGGGTGGGGGTTTCAAAGCTGCGACCACCGGTGATGTACAGGTGGGTGCCCTTCACGGGCTTCCACATCAGCGAGGCCACCGGCGTGGTGGCAGAAAACGCCATGCCCCCGCTGTCATCGCCATTGCCGGCCACCACGTAGTGATCCTCAGAGTTGAAGCTCACCCGGCTGTGGCGCACGCCTGCGGCGGCCACCCATTGTTCGCTCAGGTCCCACTGGGCTTGCAAATACTGGTCGAGGTTGCGGGCGCGGTTGTCTTCATCGCGTTTGAGCTCGCCGCGCACGCCCAGCACCGTGCCAACAAAGTTCTCAAAGCCCTGGCGGTGCTCGTCCATCTGGTCAACGTTCACCCCGCCGGTCAGCGAGAAAGGCCGTGATGCCAACTGGGTGCGCCAGGTCAGGCGGGCATCAAGGCCGGCAAATGAGCGCGCCAGGTCGATGATGCCGCCGGGATGGGCCACCGCGTTCTGCGTGCTGTTGGCCGGGATCGCCTGGAACTGCAACGCCTGCCGGGTGCCGGTGTACCCCAGCCAACGCAACTCGCCAAAGCTCAATGGCTTTTCATAGACCACGCCCAGCTGGCTGTTGGCGATGTCCTTGCGGGTGTTGTACAGGTGGGCATTGTCCGTGGCTTGCTGGCGGTTGGCCGCCAACTCTTCCTTGGTCAAACCCAAGGGGTCTTGCACCTCAGGCATGTTCAGGTAACTGCCCACCACCGTCAGCGTCGACCGGTCCTGCAACGACCACTTGAGCTTGGCGTTGACCTGGTCGCGCTGTGCCCCGCTGTGATCGCGAAAGCCCTTGGTTTCAAAGTGGCTGGCATTGATCAGGTAGTTGACCTGCCCGGCCTCTCCGCCCAGCTTGAGGGACTCTCGGTGGAAGCCATCGCGGCTCACGGCATAGCCCATGGTGACTTCAGGTGTGGGCGGGCCGTCTTCGGTGAACACCTGGATCACGCCGCCCGCAGCGTTGCCATACAGGGCTGACATGGGACCACGCAACACCTCGATGCGCTGGGCCGAACCCAGGTCGATCGACGACGCCTGGCCTTGGCCATCGGGCATGGTCAGGGGGATGCCATCGGCATACAGACGCACACCCCGCACACCAAAGGTGGCGCGCGCGCCAAAGCCCCGGCTGGAGATCTGCAGGTCTTGTGCGTAGTTTTGGCGGTTCAGCACCGACAAGCCGGGGACGCGCGTCAGGGCCTCGGACAGGTTGACCAAGGGGCCGGCGCTGCGCAGCGTCTGGCCACTGATGGCATCCACCGAGGCACCGACGTCAAACGTGGCCTGGGGTGTGCGCGTGGCCGTGACCACCACATCGGGCAAGGCCTGCGCGTGCGTGTGGTGCGCCAGGGTGGTCAGCACCGTGCCCAGGGCCAGCGTCATCACAGAGAAGCGGGGTTTGAAGCAAGGGATGTTCAGGGCGGCCATCGCCACCGATCTTACACAGGCGCCTGTTGATCAGGCCAGGGCGCTTACAGGCTGTCGCCAAAATCGGTGTGCACGACCTCGTCCACCTTGGGTCCCAGGGGCTCGCTGCCGAACAGTTGCAGCGAGTAGTTCTTCATCTGGTCGCGCACGTTCTTGCGGTTGAACAGTTTTTGCTGCGCCTCAATGGGCAAGTCCGTGACCATGAGCACATTGCGCTGGATCAGCGCATCGATCAGGTCTTCCAGCACCCGCACCAGGTCGGCGTCCAGGCTGGCAAATTGCCGGGCTGGCTCGTCGCGGTGGTCACCCAGGAAGGCGCGCACCCGGGGATCGTCAGGCGCCACAAAATCAGCGCCGGGTTGCGGTTCGCGGTGCAAGCTGCTGATCTGGCCGTCGGGGGTGAGCAGGACGTAGGGCATGGTGAAACCATTATCGGCACAATGTCAGGCAACTGAAAGCCTGCGAGGTTCTCCACCCATGTCCCCCCCCACAGCATCACCCCTCATCAAGGCCTTTGGCCTGGCCGCGGTCCTTGGTGGGATGCTGTATGTGGGCCATGCCTGGTTGAGTCCAAGGCCGGATGCGGCCACACCAGAGGCCTCATCGGCGCCTGACCGCAGCGCGGTGGCTGAGCCGACCGTGCCCACGCCCGCCAGCACGCCCCCACCTGGGCACCTGAACGCCAAAGAGGTTGCCCAGGCCTATGCCAGCGACCGCGAGGCCGCCAATGCCCGCTTCAAGGGCCAGCGGATGCAGGTCCATGGCGTGGTCAACCAGATCGAGGCCGGCCAAGGGCAGGTGCTGCTGGTCACGCTGGGGGCGGGCGAGTCACACGGCGGGCTGCGCGCCGTGATCGATGGCGGTGCCCAGCCCCTCGCCAGGCAAGCCGTGGTCGGCCAGTCCCTGAATCTGGACTGCCTCAATCAGGGCCTGCTCATGGCCGAGCCTGTGCTGAGCGACTGCCGCCTCCGGCCTTGACCAGCCACGCCCCTTCATGAAAAAAAGGCCGCCGGCTGTGACGCCGACGGCCAAAGATGTCCCGTAGACATCCCAGGAGGAACTCAGGAAATCATGCCGCTCACAGCGTCAGCAGGTACTGAACCAGGTTGCTCACCTCACCGCCCCACTTGGCGCACCAAGGGTGCGGCGACGCAGGCAGGCCGATGGGGCCAGGCGCACCGATCTCGGGGCCGAACTCGCGGCGCAGCTTCTGGTAGTCCCAGTAGTAGTGGCCTTCATCGCCGGGCATGCTCACGAAGTACTTGTGGCGCTCGACGAAGGTGTTGCGCGCATCGGCCGTGGTGTCGAAGATGTTCTTCTTCTTGGCCTTGTACACGCGGAAAACATCGCCCTTGCGGTTCAGGTCAGGGAAGACCGCAGGCTGGTCCGCCGAGCCCAGGGCGGGCCGCGCCGGGGCATGCAGCGTGTAGTACTGCTTGTAAAGGGGCGAGTTCTCGTTGCAGCGGTCGGGGCTGACCAGGTCTTCCAGGTTGCGCACGTGGCCATCGGTGAGCAGGCCACGCGATTGCACCCAGTACAGGTTGCGCAAGAAGGTCACGCGGATGGATTGCTGCTTGTACTGGAAATCCGACGGCGCGAAGAAGCGGCCCACTTCTTTCAAGGGGATCATCTTCTCGTTGGTGTTGGCACCCAGCTTGTCCGAGTGGCACGAAGCACAGGCCTGGTCAAACGCCGCCTTGCCCTGCGCCACATTGGCCACCACACCCGGGTACTTCTGCCAGGTGTTTTGCACGAAAGCGCCTTCGGTGGTGGCGGTGCTGCCCGTCTGTGCCAGCTTGCCGTTGGACTTGAGCCAGCGGAACATGCCGATGTTGCGCAGGTCGTCGTCGTTCTCGTCCAGCACCGACATGTAGGCGGTCAGGGCCTTGAGCGACTTCTGGTCCATCGAGCCCATTGCGCCCTCAGGCTCCTGGGCGTGGATGTAGGAGCCCTCGAACCCGACGTAAGACTCGGTGTGCGACAGCGAGCGGCGGATCGGCAGGTGGTTGGTCACGTTGGGGATGACCATCGGCGAGAACAGGTAGTCGTTGTCGTACTCCGTGCCTTCGCCCGCCTTGCGCGTCATCGTCGATTCGGTGGCGCCGCCGGGCATCAGGTACAGCATCGGTGTCTTGTCCACCTTTTTGGTGCCGGTGGACCACGAAGGACCGGGCTCGTTGTCCACGATGTAGGCGAAGGTGGCGGTGGTGTCCGTGGTCTTGTCGCCCAGCACGGTCCAGCGCTGCGTCCACAGCGGGTTGGGCAGGCCTGGGAAGACCTTGGTCAGGTTGCCATTGCCCTTGCTGTAGCTGATCTTGTAGCCGTGGCACGAAGCGCAGTTGAAGCCGATCCACTTGCCTTTGCCCAGCAGGGGGTGCGAGGATTCGGCGTAACGGTAGCCGACCCAGCCACTGTTGCTGGTGTTGCCGGCCGTGAGCTGCGGCTCCACCAGCAGGAAGCCGGGGATGGGGCTTTCTTGCGGATAGGGATTGAAGTAGACATCGGCGATGGCTTCTTCAGGTACCTGTCCGGCCACCGTCTTGTGGGCGCCAAACAGCAAGGCTGGGTCGGCCACTTTGCGCGTGTAGGGGTCAATGGCTTTGCCACCAAAGATCTTGTCCCACTCCAGGCTCTTGAACTTGTGCGCCACGCCCAGGCCATAGTCGTAAGACCAGAAAACCTGGCGGCCCAGCTTGACCAGCTCCGCGAAGCTGGCGTTGCTCACGTTCACGTCGATGGGCACGATGGCCTTGGTCTCGTCCGTCAAGGTCGAGACAATGTCGCAGTTGGGATTGGCCGGGGCCTCCAGGCGTGTCAGCTGCGCGTCGATCACGTTGTGGGGCTGGCCGGGTTTTCTGATCGACAGGTTGTAGCCCGTGCGCTTTTGCACCTGCAGCTTCAAAGGGCCCTTGCTGACATGGGACGGCACGCGGAACTCGACCCGGGTGTCCGACCAGCTCTGCACATCCTTGGGCCAGCTGCTGCGAACCTTGCCGGTTTCGTAGTTGGCGCTGGCCAGGATGTCAAGCTTTTGCTCATACATCACCAGATCGGTCTCCAGCACACGGCTGTTGCCGATCATGATCTTGCTGAAATCGATGTCGGTGCCGGCACCAAAGCCACTGCCGATCAGCGTGACGGTGTCACCCGGCTTGAGCGCTGGGGCGGCACTGCTGCCCGCCGTCCACACCAGGGCACCGTTGACCAGCATCTGCTGGACCACCGGCTGCGCGAAGTTCTGGGCCGAGGCGGCGCGTTGTTGCTCACGCGCAGCGTTGAAGGCGCACACCAGCTCCTGGTCCGGGAAGTTGGGGACCGCCTGGCTGAGAGGTGCGCACAAGGCCAGGGACAGCAGCCCCAGCCTGGGCATCACCTTGTGCGATTGGTTGACCATGACATACCCCCGATCCAGCGTTCAACATTGAAGATGAGCGCATGGTCGGGGGTGGTGCCATTCGACGTTGTCGCCTGAACGACAAACGAGGGATAGACCTAAGCAGGGTCTGCCCTGATCAGGCCGCTTGGGCGCGGCGACGGGTCATCAAGCCAGCCACCAGCAGGCCAGCGCCAAGCAGCGCATAGCTTGAAGGCTCAGGCACGGACGTCACGCTGAACGAGGCCGAGCCCCAATTGGCTTCGCGCCACAGCATCGGCAAGGGATCCGTGCCGGTGGACAAGCCCAGGCCGGCCAGCATGATGTTCACGGTGTCGGCATTGATGCGCAATGCACCTGCCAGGCTGCCACTGGCGCGCAACACGGGCTGGCCCTGGTCATTAACACCATCCACCACAAAGTTGCCTTGCGTGCCGCCCACGATGCCAGGAATGGTGGCCGTGAAGATGGCCAACTTGCCAAAGGTGACGAGGTCACCGGTGGTGCGGTTGTGCGAATACAGGTTGGCGTAGATTGTGGAGTTGCTCAGGTTCCAGTCCAAGTTCGTCAGGTAGATCGAACGCGAGGTGAGGGTGTCATCGTCGTTGACGATGGTGCGACGGATGTCAACGAAAGATCGGGCAGACTGCAGGGAAGCCACCGAGTCACCGCTGTTGGTCAAGGACGAGAAGCCCATGCCCAGCACGCCAGTGGGCCGGTTGTAAGTGGCAGCGTTGACGAGGCCCGCTCCAGGCAGCACGCCGGGCACATTGGGCGTGGTGAACGGCGTGCGCAGGGTAGACCCTGAAGCGGCCAGCGCCGACAGCGCATCGTTCGAAAAAATCAAGTTACCCGAACCGGAGAGCAAAATCTGCGGGAAGCCCACATTGCCCTGCGCATTGGACGCACCGACGGCCACAAAAGCGGCAACCGCCACCAAACTCTTGAACGTAAACTTCATGGGAAGTTCCTCCACTGACATGTTGATTTGAAGCCCCTTGGGGACTCACAAAGTGTAGTGGAGCGGGTGGCATCGCACCCCCTTTGATCACCCCGCAGATGAGCGTATCGCGGGCCCGATCTGCCCCAACAAGGCCTTGTCCGCGGTGGACAGCCCCGCCACCGCCACCAGCTGCGCCAGGTCCAGCACCTCGATGCGCCCATAGGCGATCTGCACCACCCCTTGGTCCTGCAGGCTTTGCAGGATCTGGTTGGTGGTCTGGCGCGACAGGCCCAGCATCATGCCCAGCTGCGATTGACTGATGGGCAGCACGCAGGCGTCTCCCTTGCCCGAAGCATGGGCCAGCATCACCAGGCGGCGCGTGAGGCGCAAGTCGGCCGGCAGCAAGGCCAGGTCTTCCATGCCGATGAAGGCAAAGCGCACCTTCAGGGACATGAGCACGCCAAAGTCGCGCCAATACACGGGGCAGCGCGACAGCAGTTCGTTCAGCGGTGCCATGGGCACGAACAGCAAGCGCGTGGCGGCATCGGCCACGGCGTTGTGGGTGCGGGGCAGGTGGTCGAACAAGGCGATCTCGCCCAGCCACATGGGCGGCTCCACGAGGGACAAGATGGCCTCCTTGCCCGCCTCGGTCACGCCCGAGATGCGCAAGCTGCCTTCCAGCACGGCGTAGATGCCATCTGCCGCGTCGCCGCGAAAGAACAAGTGCTCGCCGGCCTTCAGGCGGCGCGGCGTGGCCAACGCCAGCAGGTCGTTTTCAAGGCCGGACGACAGGCTGCCAAACCAGGCGTCGGTGCGCAATTGCGCCCGCAACTCGGGCGTCACCCACGAAGCGCCGCTCACAGCTGGCCGTAAGAATGCAGGCCGGACAAGAACATGTTCACGCCCAGGAATGCAAACGAGGTCACCAGCAGGCCACCCAGGGCCCACCAGGCCGCGAAGGTGCCTCGCAAGCCCTTCATCAGGCGCATGTGCAGCCAGGCCGCGTAGTTCAGCCACACGATCAGGGCCCAGGTTTCCTTGGGGTCCCAGCTCCAGTAACCGCCCCAGGCCTCGGCCGCCCAGAAGGCACCCAGGATGGTGGCGATGGTGAAAAAGGCAAAGCCCACGGCGATGGCCTTGTACATGACGTCATCGAGCACCGCGAAGTCGGGCAACTGCGCGGCCAGCTTGCGGCGCGCGCCCAGGATGGCGGCCACGACCACGGCGGCGATGCCGAAGTAAACGGCCCAATAGCTGCTCATGGCCTGCTCGGCGCCGGGCTTGCTGCGGAACACCAGGGGCTCGAAGCACAGGGCCACGCCAATCAGCCACAAGGGCGCGAGCTTGTACCAGCGGGTCTCGGTGGCGTGGGTCTTGATCAGGTAGGCAAAGGCCACCATGGCCGACATGGAGAAGGTGCCATAGCCAATGAAGTTGGCTGGCACATGCAGCTTCATCCACCAGCTTTGCAGGGCAGGCACCAGGGGCTGGATTTCGCTGGCACCACGCTCCAGGGCGTACCACAGCAGGAAGCCCACGGCCGCGCTGACCACCAGCATCACAAAGGCACCCAGGGCCATCAACGACTGGCCGGCCTTGGCGAAACGGTCTTCGTAGTACAGCCAGAACAGCGTGGTCATCCACGAAAACAACACGAACACTTCGTACAGGTTGCTGACGGGGATGTGGCCGATGTCGGGCGCGATCTGGTGGCTCTCGAACCAGCGCACGAAGGTGCCGACCAGGGCCATGAAGACGCCCGCCCAGGCGATGCGCGAGCCCAGTCGTGCGCCCGTGACGCCTTTGCTGAACACGCCGATCCAATAGAAGATGGTGCTCATGAAGAACAGCACGCTCATCCACAGGATGGCGCTCTGGCTGGACAGGAAGTACTTGAGCCAGAACACTTTGTCGGCCTGCGCCAGGTCGGCGCCATAGTCGTCGGTGGCGCGCAGGTACAAAGTCATCGCGCCCCAGGTGGCCAGGCCAGACAACAACAGCAGCACGCGGATGGGGCCCCAGAACCACGCCAAAGCGATGACGCTGGGCACCGCCGCGGCCAGGATGCCGCGCTCGTAGATGTCCATCGACGCGCCGTGGGCATGGAAGGCCCAGCCCCCCAAGGCCACCACGAGGGCCGCGAAAGCCCAGTCGAACAGCGAACGGCGCCAGCCGCCAGGCGCGGGCAAGGGGTGTGCAGAAGTCGTCATGGTGGGCTCACTCACTACTCTTTCAATTCAGACGCGCGCAGCGGGCGTCAGCACAGCGGTTTTGAGCCGCTCGAATTCGGCGTCGGTGTCCAGGGTGTGTCGGGTGGCCGACAAAGCCATCCTGACCTGCGTGCCGCCACCGGCATCGCCGCTGTGCAGCCAGATCCACAGACGCCGCTCGCGAATGTAGAGCATGGCGAAAACGCCGACAATCAGCAAGACGCATCCCAGGTAGACCACATTGCGGCCTGGGGTGCGCGTGACCTGGAAGACGCTGGCCTGGCGCTGCTCGAAGCCATCCAGCATCAACACCACGGGCACCGGGTACAAAAACGCGTCCGAGATGGACAGCACCGACTGCGTCATGAAGGCGCGGGCCGATTCGGCTTCCATCGACAAGGGCGACAGCCCCGCCTTTTCACGGCTCAGGTTCATCAGCTCGGCCAGGGCCCCGTTGAGGATGCGCACCAGGGTCTCGGAAGTGCGTTCGCGCTCGGGCGCGGGCACCACTTGCTCGATGAAATCCGACAGGGCCTGAAGGCCGCCTGGCGGCTGCGTGGATGCAGGCTCCCCTGGCGCCCGCGGTGCGACGATGGCGCCCGCAAACAAGTCCAAAGCACGCTGGGCCGACACCGCCAGTTGGGCCGCCAGCTCGGGCCGCTCTGGTGGTGCGCCATGCACGGCAAAGCGTCGCACAGCCTCGCGGCGCATGGTCTCGTCACCCAGGGCCCGGCGCAGGCGCAACCAGCCATCCAGGCTGTTGTTCTCGTCGGCCGGCACGCGCAAGAATCGGAAGTTGTCGGACGGCGTGTCGCGCACACCCAGCAAGAACATGGCCTGGCCATTCAGGTTCACCGGCACCATGTAGTTCTGGTATTCGCGGGCCTGGCCGGCGGCGTCGCGCAGCTTGTAGGTCACTGAAGGGCCCACGTTGACCAGCTTCTTGTCGCCCGGCGGCTTGGCGCCCGAGCCCAGGTGCTTGCTCAGGTCGGCCAGGTTCACGCCGCGCACATCGGTCTTGTCCTCGCCCCCACTGGCGTCGGACAGGTTTTCGACGTTGATCACGCGCAGGCCGGTGATCTCGATCTTGACCTGGCCTTGGGCATCGGTGGCCAGTGGCAGGGCGTCGCCATTGACCACGCCATGGATCAACTCAGGCTGCGTGCCCAGGCCCTCGCCGCGCAAAAACACCGGCTTGAGGCTGACCTGCGAGCCGCCATCTTCAAAGCTGGACTGGAAGATGGTGACGCCGTCGTAGACCACCGGGTGGTTGACCTCGACCGTGGCCGCTTTGGTGGTGTTGGTGCGCGGATCATGGATCACGATGTCGCTGGCAAAGCGCTTGGGCATGCCCGTGGCGTAGTAATCCACATTGAATTTTTTCAGCTCGACCTCGAAGGGCAAGGGTTGCAGCAGCATGCCCTTGTCCAGGTTCAACACCGCCGAGTTGGAGCGCTGGCCCTCGGCCACGAACAGCTGAGCCCGGTATGCCGGGTTGCCCACGCTCAAGCGACTTTGCTCGGTCACAGCCCCGCCCCTGAAGGGCTGCAGATTCTGCGCCCAGGCCTGCACCTTGACGATCAGGTCGCCATCGAACAGGCCTCCCACGCACACCAGCACGATGGCCGAGTGCGCGGCGATGTACCCCAGCTTGTTCACCGCCCCCAGACGCGCCGCGATCATCACGCCCGCCGCCTTGCCCGCGCCGCCCGTGCGCACCTGGCTCTTGATGGACCAGCCCGTGCTGGACAACAACTGCTGCACCCGGGCCTGCGACTCGGCCAAGGGCGTGGCCAGGGTGCCTTCGGCCCGGTGGTGGAAGGCGTTCAAGGCCTGCTCGCGGATGCCCTCCTTGTGGTTGCGGAAATCCACCAGGATGCGGGGCGCATTACGGGCGATGCACAAGCTGGTCGAGGTGACCAGGAACGCCAGGATCAGCAAGAACCAGGGCGAGCTGTAAATGCGGTACAGGCCCAGGGCGCCGTACACCTCGGCCCAGAAGGGCCCGAACTGCTCGACGTAATTGGTGGCCGGCTCGCCCTGGCGCACCACCGTGCCAATGGCCGAGGCCACGCAGATCACGGTGAGCAGGGAGATCGCAAAGCGCATGGACGAGAGCAGCTCCAGCAAATCGCCTCGCAAGGAGCGCGCTGGGGGAGGTGTCATCGGGGAATCTGCAAGAGAGCTCATGTGTCTGCCAAATTCACGCGCACAAAAAAAGGCGGCAGCCTGGTGGCCCCGCCTGGATGATTGCCTTGTCGGGGCCGCGCGGGTTTCAGCGCAGACCCGCGATGTAGTCAGACAAGGCGTCGATTTCCTTGTCGCTCAAGTTGGCCGCGATGGATGACATGGACGCATTGTTGGTGCGATCGCCCTGGCGGAAGGCAGTCAACTGGGCCTTGACGTAGTCGGCATGCTGACCGCCCAGGCGTGGGTATTGCGACGGGATGCCCGAGCCGCTGGGGCCATGGCAGGCCGCGCAGGCCGGCACGGTTTTCTTGGCGATGCCGCCACGGTAGATCTTCTCGCCCAGGGCGACGGTGTCCTTGTTCTTGGCAAAGCCATCCTTGGCCTTCTTGCTGGCGTAGAACGCCGACAGGTTGCGGATGTCCTCAGGCGTCAGCGGGGCGGCCATGCCGTTCATGACCGCGTTCTTGCGCACGCCTTGCTTGAACTCGGTCAACTGTTTGGCCAGGTACTCGGGGTGCTGACCTTGCAGGATCGGGTAGGTGGCTGCGCCACGCGAGCCATCGGCCGTGTGGCAGGCGGCGCACACCGCGGTGGCTTTGGCTTCACCCGCGGCCAGATCAGGCTTGGCGGGGGCTTTGGCTTCAGAACCATGGGCCACACCCGACAGGGTCAAGACCATCGAGGCAAGGGCAATCAGACTGGAAAGACGCTTCATGACGGTGTGTGGGTTTGGACTGTGAAACTCATTGATTTTACAATGCCTGATGACCGAACCTACGATTTCCCCGAAAGACGCCCTCGCCTGGACCCACACGGCTCGGTTTTTAACCACAGCGGCCAAGCTGGAACAACTCCCACCCTCGGAGTTACCCGAGGTCGCTTTCGTGGGCCGGTCCAACGCGGGCAAGTCCACCGCGATCAACACGCTGGCCCAGCAACGCCAGTTGGCGTTTGCCTCCAAGACGCCCGGCCGCACCCAGCACATCAACCTGTTCCAGGTGGGCCCCAAGGCCGCACCCAACCTGCACTGGGCTGACTTGCCTGGCTACGGTTATGCCGCCGTGGACCGCACTGCCAAGCTGCGCTGGCAAGAAGTGATGGCCCAGTACCTGGCCGTGCGCCGCAACCTGACCGGTGTGGTGCACATGGTGGATTCGCGCCATGGCTTCACCGAGCTGGACCGCAATCTGCTGGAATTCGTGGGCCCGCGCGTGCGCATGGGCGAGGTCAAGCTGCTGGTGCTGCTGACGAAGGCCGACAAGCTCAACCGCAAGGAGGCCGACGCCGCCCTGCGCGAGGCCAAGGAGGTGCTGAGCGCCCTGGAGACTGAAGCCTCCGACATGCGCATCATGCTGTTCTCGTCGGTCAAGAAAACCGGCGTGGGCGAAGCGGCGGTGATGCTGCGCGGCTGGGCGTCGACCGAAGAAGTGGCCCTGCGTGAGGCCGAGCTGACCGCCATCCGGGCGGCTGAGAAGGCCGAGCAGGATGCGCTGCTGGGCTTGGACACCAAGCCGCCCCGTCGTCGCTGAGCCGAGCTCAGGCGCCGGTCAGGCGCGTCAAGGCTTCGCGGTATTTGGCGGCCGTGTGTTCGATCACCTCGATCGGCAGCGCGGGCGACGGAGCGGTCTTGTCCCAAGGCTGGCCATTGACCTGGGCCTGCTCCAGCCAATCGCGCAGAAACTGCTTGTCGTAGCTGGGCGGATTGGCCCCGGCCTTGAACGCCGCTTCATAGCCTTCCGAAGGCCAGAAGCGCGATGAATCGGGCGTGAGCACCTCGTCCATCAAGGTCAACGTGCCCTGCTCGTCCAGGCCGAACTCGAACTTGGTGTCGGCGATGATGATGCCCTTGGTCAGGGCGTAGTCGGCCGCGGCCTTGTACAGCTGGATGGACACATCGCGCACGCGCTCGGCCAGATCGCGGCCAATGATGGCCACCATTTTGTCGAAGCTGATGTTCTCGTCGTGGTCGCCCATTTCCGCCTTGGTGGCGGGCGTGAAAATGGGCTCGGGCAGCTTGCTGGCGTTCTTCAGTCCGGCGGGGAGCTTCACACCGCAGACTTCGCCGTTGTGCTGGTATTCCTTCCAACCGCTGCCGGCCAGGTAACCGCGCACCACGGCCTCCACAGGCAAGGGCTTGAGCTTCTTGACCAGCATGGAACGGCCTTCGACCTGCGCGCGCTCGGCGGCTGACACGACGCTGACCGGATCGTCGCCCGTCAGGTGGTTGGGCACGATGTCCTTGAGCAGATCGAACCAGAACAAGGCCATCTGCGTGAGCAGGGCGCCTTTGCCGGGGATGGGCTCGCCCATGATGACGTCGAAAGCGCTGATCCGGTCGGACGCGACCATGAGGATGCGGCCTTCGCCCACCGAGTAGTTGTCGCGCACCTTGCCACGGGCAAGCAGGGGCAGGGATTGCAGGGCAGAGGTGTGCAGGGCGGAAGTCATCAAAGGTCGGCTTTCATCTTCATCAACAACGGCTGGCGCCGCTCGCGGCCCCAGCCCGCCATTGTGCCTCGCCTCGTCAGTCCAGGGTCAATTGCACGCCGGTCACCACCAGGGTGTCGGTCTTCTTGACGCCAACGCCGGGGTCGCCGTTGTAGCGCATGCTGGCGTTGACGGACAGCTTGAGCTTGGCGGTCATGGCCACCGCCAGACCAGCCTTCCACTCGGCGCGCAAGCCGCTGCCATCCAACGCCGGGGACAAGGCCAGTTGCTGCTTGAAGGTGGTGTTGTCGGTCAGGCGGTGGCTGGAGTTCTCACCCAGCAGCATCTCGACCCGGTCCAGGGTTTCGCGGTTCTGGTCGTTCACCACCTTGGGCTGGGTGTAGCGGTCGCGCGCATAGCCCAGGCCCATGGTCACGTCGAAGATGGTCTGCGGCGTTTCGATGACGTGGTAACCCGCGCCGCCCCCTGCGGTGACGCGCAGGTCAAGGTTGGCCGGCCGGTCACGCAAGCCGCCCACTTGGCCAAACAAAAAGACCAACGGGGTCACGTTGTGGTCATAGCGGCTGTCGGCAGCCACCTGCTCTGCCGTGGTGCCTTTGGCATCCTTGGCGTAGAGCAGCCGGCCATTCAGTGTCCACTTGCCATGGGCGCTGAGGCGCGCACCGTCGGCGTTGAAAGTGGCGCTGGAGGCCTCTGTGTTGCCCGAGGACACACTGGCCCCCAGCCCCAACTCCCAGCGCCAATGGTCCAGCTTCACATTGGGCGGCGGGGGCACACCGGGCGCCACAGGCGGCAAGGCGGATTGGGCCAAGGCGGCTTGACCACTCAAGGCCAGGCTTGTGAGTGCAAACAGATACAGATACCGCAACTTCATGTGATCAACCTCCTGCTGCAGCCGCCTTGGTGACTGCGGTGGCGCGCGCCTGATCCGCCTTGCGGTCGGCCGCCACCTTCTGGGCCGTGGGGCGTTGCTCGATCAGCTTGACATAGGTCTTCCAGTCGATGCCGGCCGCCACGACCAGGTCTTCGCCATAGACGATCTTGGTGGCCAAGCCCGCCAGCGGCAGGTGCACATAGGCGGCGCAGTCCGCAGCCGAGAAGGTGTCGCCAGCCACATAGGGCCCGAACACCGCCAAAGGCTTGAACGCCGCCAGGTTCTTGACCAGGTCGCCCTTGACGCGCGCCAGGAACTTGTCGGGCAAGGTGCCTCCAAAAAACGCTTGCGCGTACAGCTGGCGCGCGCACAACTCGACGTGCAGCTCCAGGAAGGTGATGATCTCGCGGTGCTTGGCGGCCCGCCAGGGATCGGTGGGCAGCAAGGCTGGCGTGGGGTAGCGTGCCTCGATGTAATCCAGGATCACCTGGCTCTCGCACAGGCTGCCGTGCTCGGTCTCCAGGTAGGGCACCTTGCCCAGTGGCGACATCCCCCGGTCCACCGGGCAGCCCGCCGTCGGCACCAACACCTCTTCAAAGGGCACGCCCTTTTCAAGCAGGGCCAGCTTGACCTTGTTGTAGTAGTTGGACAAGGAAAAGCCGTGGAGCTTGAGCATGGGTTGGTTCTCCAAAGAAAAAAGCCGACCCCAAGCTTAACGCTGGTGTCGGCTTCTTGTGGCAGCCGCGCTGTAAAGCGCCGCGTGGGGGCGGGGTATCAGGCCACCACTTGGGCCAGCTTGCCGTTGGCGTATTGGGCAGCGATGTCCACCAGGGACACGGGCTTGATCTTGCTGCCCTGGCCTTCGCAACCAAACTCCATGTAGCGCTGCTTGCAGATCTGCTTGGCGGCTTCACGGGCGGGCTTGAGCCATTCGCGGGCGTCGAACTTGTCTGGGTTCTCGAACAGGAACTTGCGCACGGCGGCGGTCATGGCCAGGCGGATGTCGGTGTCGATGTTGATCTTGCGCACGCCGAACTTGATGGCTTCTTGAATCTCTTCCACCGGCACGCCGTAGGTTTCCTTCATCTTGCCGCCGTACTGGTTGATGATGGCCAGCAACTCGGAGGGCACCGACGAGGAGCCGTGCATCACCAGGTGGGTGTTGGGGATGCGCTTGTGGATCTCTTTGACACGCGAGATGGCCAGGATGTCGCCCGTGGGCTTGCGCGAGAACTTGTAGGCGCCGTGGCTGGTGCCGATGGCAATCGCCAACGCATCGAGCTGTGTTTCGCGCACGAAGATGGCGGCCTCTTCAGGGTCGGTCAGCATCTGGCTGTGGTCCAGCTTGCCTTCGGCGCCAATGCCGTCTTCTTCGCCAGCTTCACCGGTTTCCAGGTTGCCCAGGCAGCCCAGTTCGCCTTCAACGGTCACGCCAACCTTGTGGGCCAGTTGCACCACGCGGCGGGTCACATCGACGTTGTAGGCGAAGTCGGCGGGGGTCTTGCCATCTTCCTTGAGCGAGCCGTCCATCATCACCGAGCCAAAGCCCAGGTCGATTGCGCCTTGGCAGATCGCTGGTGACTGGCCGTGGTCTTGGTGCATGACCAAGGGGACGTGGGGATAGGTTTCCACCGCGGCCTGGATCAGGTGCTTGATGAAGGATTCACCGGCGTACTTGCGGGCACCCGCACTGGCTTGCAGGATGACCGGCGCGCCGACTTCGTCGGCGGCAGACATCACGGCCTGCACTTGTTCCAGGTTGTTGACGTTGAACGCCGGAATGCCATAGCCATTTTCGGCGGCATGGTCCAGCAGTTGGCGCATGGAAACGAGTGGCATGTGAACCCCCAATGAGTCGAATGGATGATGGAAAAAATGCAAAGCACGGCAGACCGCAGGCCGCCGCACGACTGGGGTGGATTCTACTGATCTGCCGGGATAAACGTGCCCCCCAGGTGAAGGTGCTGAACCACCCGCACGCGAGATGTTTGACGCCAAGTGAAAGGCGGCTCAAAATGGAGCGGGGTTTTTTTACTCGGCGCGACAATTGTCACGAATACTTGTCAGAATGGATCTCTGAATGCGCGGCTGTGGGCCGCTTTTCATATATTCCATTGTTCGTGGTGAGCTGTAACGCTATGAACCGCAAGTCCATGCCCAAATCTTTCCTGGAATTGGATCCGGAACTCCGCCAGAAAATCAAGGCGGAACAGTTCCGAATGATGATGGCGATGGCGACGCCAGCCACGGTGGCGGCGACGCTGTTCGCGGTGCTGACCACGCTGTTCTTCCACCACCAGGTGGCCAATTCATTGGTGCATTGGTGGCTGGGCCTGAAAATAGGCATCGCGGTTCCCCGGATCATCCAGCAAGAGTGGCACAAATACCGGGGCGCCCCCGTGACCCGGTACTGGCAAAGGGCCACCCTGGGGCTGATGTTCCTGGACGGTTGCGTGTGGGGTCTGGCCGGAATCTGGCTGACGCCGGCCAATGATTTGCTGACCTCCACCCTGATTGGCGTGGGTCTGGCGGGCGTGGCCACCCTGGCCACCTTCACGCTGCATTCCAACTGGATCAATAACGTCGCATATTGCGC
Source organism: Aquabacterium sp. CECT 9606 (assembly GCF_918741295.1). Taxonomy (GTDB): domain Bacteria; phylum Pseudomonadota; class Gammaproteobacteria; order Burkholderiales; family Burkholderiaceae_C; genus Aquabacterium. Next base: position 14,679 of record NZ_CAKKNB010000001.1, on the reverse strand, counting down.
GCCCATGGTCCTGCCGGCTGCTTTTGTGTTTTTGAACCGGCACGATCCGCTGAGTTTGTACACGGGCGCGGGCTTGCTGGTTTTTTTGAGTTGCCTGCTGTGCGTGGCCTGGCGAGGACAAAAACACATTGTGGAATTGATTCGCCTGCGTTTCGTCACCGACCGAATTGCCCATGAACGTGAAGCGGCCCTGCAATTGGCCGAACGTCAAAATGCGATGAAAAGCCAGTTTGTGGCCACCATGAGCCATGAACTGCGCACCCCATTGCATGGCATCTTGGGCCTGACGCGCATGATCCAGTCGGCCGACCTGGACCTTGAAAACCGCAAGCGCCTGGGCCTGGTCGAGCGTTCAGGCGAGCACCTGCTGTCCATCATCAACGACATCCTTGATTTTTCGCGCATCGAGGCCGGGCACCTGTCCGTCGAAAACCAGCCTTTTGATCTGAGCGATGTGCTGGATGACCTGGTGGCGCTGACCTCGGTCACCGCCTCGGGCAAGGGTCTGACGCTGATCACCCAGGTGCAATTGCCGCGCCCCTGCCATGTGGTGGGCGACGCGGCACGGGTTCGCCAGATCCTGCTGAACCTGATCGGCAACGCGGTGAAGTTCACCGAGCGGGGCCAGATCCGCCTGAGCGCCCACCGCATGGTGGACCAGGACGGCCAACCGGGGGCCATGGTGATGCGGGTGTCCGACTCAGGCATCGGCATCGCACCACAAGACCTGTCGACCATTTTCGACCCCTTCCACCAGGTGGACAACTCGCTGGGCCGGCGTTTTGGCGGCACAGGGCTGGGCTTGACCATCTCGCGCGAGATCTGCCGGGCCATGCAGGGCGAGATCACCTGCTCCAGCGTGCAGGGCCAGGGGTCGAGTTTCGAGGTCATCCTGCCTTTGCCGGCCTACACCGCTTCGCAGGCGCTGGCCCCCAAACGTTACGACACCGGCGCGCCTGTGCCGGCGGACGTGGGCCGCACACCAGTGGCCCTGCAAGGCCATGTGCTCCTGGCCGAAGACAACGAGGTCAATGCGATGGTGGTGGAGGCCCTGCTGCGCCGCCACGGCCTGACCGTGGAACACGTGCCCGATGGCCTGGAGGTGGTGAACCGCATGTGTGGCAACAACCCGCGTCCTGATCTGGTGTTGATGGATTGCCAGATGCCGGCCATGGATGGCTTCGAGGCCACTCGCCAGATCCGGGCAGACGAACAGTCACGCGGACTGGCCCGCACCCCGGTGGTGGCGCTGACCGCCAGCGCACTGGCCGAGGACAGCGAACGCTGCCTGGGCGCGGGCATGGACGCCCACCTGCCCAAGCCCTTCCGCGAAGACCAGTTGCTGTCGGTGCTGCTGGCTCACCTGCCCTTGGCCGCGCCGTCCATGTCCCTGATGCCGACGGCCTGATCGGCCCTGCGCGGCCGGGCCCACCCGGAACTCACCGCTGAAAACACCTGGATATCAGGGTGGTGCGTTTTAAACATGAAGCCATACAGCGGGTGCTGGTTGGCGTGCCATTTTCTCTCAGCCCCGTAGACGTCGAATTTCAACACCCGGTGCTCAATACCGCCAGCGTGCTTCAAAGGGACCTTGCGGCCATCGCCAAAGATATCCACATACCCCAGCGATTCATAAATCCGATCCAGCGGACGGCGGGCCCCGATCAAAATGTAGGGCAACTGCATGGCGCAGCAGTACAGATAACAGGCCTTGATTAACGCCTGCCGAGTGGTGAACTGGTTATACCCAGGCCTGACCGAAAACCTGGTGATTTCCGTCAAGGCTTGGTTCTTCAAATCATCCGGAATATCGACACTGCCTTCCAACAGCAGTGGCTGGTGCGAATTGCTCTGCAGTCGCGCTGTGCCAATCGCCTCACCCGTGATTTTGTCTTCCGCCAGGAAAATCACCGTGCCAGGTGATTTGTCCAGGGCGTCGGGAATCAACATGTTTTCGGCCATGTGGGGCAAATGGTGTCCATAGGCTACCGACCTCAATTCACACACTTTCAGCAATTGCTCTTCAGTGCGAACGAGTTTCATCACGAAGGGCAGGCTGTTATTCAGGCCGCTCTGTTCGCCTAATTCATCATCCTTGGGAATCCGTGACGGTGACGCGATGGAATACTGCATGTGTGCCTCTTGCGATTTAAAACACTTGGTCGGTCTTCCAAGGATCTGGCACAAACCCCGAACCGTTTGAAAAATTTTGTCACACCTTGTCTCAACTTGAAATACCAAACCACTTGATTGAGGGGATTCAAACGGGGGGTAAAGCCACACTGCCCACGGCTTTTTCGGTGATCGCCTGATCACCAAACGTTGAATGATCCGGCTTTGTTTTCGTCACAAGGAAGCCGACGGTGTCCTCCCGCCCGCCTTTGGCCCCCGTCAACCCGGTTTTGCTGGCCGAGTTGGCCGCCTGCAGCAGCGCCCGAGAAGGCGCTTTGCTGCTGCTGTCCACCCTGGCCACGCAAGTGGGCGCCAGGCGCGCCTGCCTGGCCTGGTGGCACCAAGGGCATGCGGTGACCGACGCCCAATGGACCAGCACCGACGCGCCCGACACCGCGGCCTTGCTGCCCACGCAACTGGGCGCGGCGCTGGACGAGGCCATCGACCAGGGCATGACCTTGAGCTGGCCGCCCGTGCTGACCGACCACGACCAATGGGTGACGCTGGCGCACCGCACCTTGGCGCAGCGCCTGGACTGTGCGGTGTTGAGCGTGCCTTTGCCTGCAGGCCCCACACCCACTGGCGCAGTGTGTCTGGAATGGTCGCGGGGCCAGCCGCCGCTCACACCCGCCCTGCAGCAGTTCATCGAAGCCACCGTGGCGCAGTGCGCGCCTTTGCTGGCCTTGCAACGCCGAGCCCACCGCCCCTGGCATTGGCATTTGCGTCAAGCCGGCCGGCACCGCTGGCGCGACCTGACCAACCCGGAGCACCCCTGGCGGCGGCGCGGCCTGGCACTGGCCGCCCTCGCGCTGGCGGTGGCCGCCCTGCTCCCCTTGCCCGACCGCATTGGCGGGCGTGGCCGCATCGAGGGCGCGGAGCAGCGCGTTCTGGTGGCCCCCAGCGATGGCTTCATCAAAGCCACGCATGTTCACCCAGGCGACCGGGTCAAGGCCGGCCAGGTGCTCGCCGATCTGGCCGAGCAGGACCTCAAGCTGGAGCATGACAAATGGGCCAGCCAGATGGCCCAGCATGAGAACAGCTACGCCGGTGCCATGACCCGCGCAGACCGCGCCGACGCCGCCATGAGCCCGGCCAAGGTGCAGGAGGCGCAGGCGCAACTCGCCTTGGTCGACCAACAACTGCAGCGCTCACAGCTGAGCGCGCCTTTTGATGGCGTGGTGATCCAGGGCGACCTGAGCCAATCGATCGGGGCGCCCGTGCGGCAAGGCGATGCCCTGCTGACCGTGGCCAGCACGCGGCAGTATCGGGTGATCATCGAGGTGGACGAAACCGAGGTGGGCAAGCTTCAGCCCGGTCAAACCGGGGTGCTGGCCTTGTCGGCCCTGCCCTGGGACACGCTGGCGCTGCGCGTGGTGCGCATCACGCCTCTGGCCCAGGCCCGAGAAGGCCGCAATGTGTTCGAGGTGCAGGCCGAGTTCACTGGGACGGTGCCGCCTGAGGTGCGTCCCGGCCTGATGGGGCAGGCCAAAGTGGTGGTGGGCCAGCGCCCCTGGTTGTGGACGCTGGTGCGCCCCCTGCTGGAACGGGCCCGGCTGGGCCTGTGGTCCTGGTGGGGCTGACGCCCATGTTGGCGCACAGCCCCTTGTCCAGCCCGGACTGGCACCGGGTGGCGGCCTTGCGCCCCAAGCTACGCCCCCGCGTGAGCGTGGAAGGCCAATGGGTGCGCGGCCAGCGTTGGCAGGTGCTGCGCGATGACGACACGGGCCAGGCCTGCAGGCTCAATCCCTCGGCCTACCGCATTGCCGCGCGCTTTGACGGCCAGCACGCCTTGCAAGACCTGTGGCCCTTGCTGGACAGCCACGCCGACGCGCCCACGCAAGACGACATCGTGGCCGTGCTGCGGCAACTGCAAAAGCAACACTTGGTCGAGTTCGATGGCACGCCGGACTTCGGCGCGCGGGCCTCGCTCTCATCCCCTCCGGCGCAGGCGCCTGAGGTCAACGACCAAGCCCTCAGCCGCCCCTCAACGCTGATGGCCTGGCGCATCCCGCTGGGCAACCCCAGCCGCTGGTTGGACCGGGCTGAGCCCTTGGCCCGCGCGGTGTTTTCGGTGCCCGGGCTGGTGGCATGGTGTGCGCTGATGCTGGCCTTGCTGACCGGATTGTTCATGCACGGCTCAGCACTGCAAGCCCACGCCACCGCGTGGATGCACACGCCGCGGCACCTGGCCTTGTCGCTGCTGCTCTACCCCGCCATCAAGGCGATCCACGAGGCCGCGCACGCGCTGGCCGTGCGGCGCTGGGGCGGACAAGTGCGCGAGGCCGGCATCACGCTGTTGATGCTTCTGCCCGTGCCTTATGTGGACGCCTCGGCGGCCAACGCCTTCCGCCACGCCTGGCAGCGCATGCTGGTCAGTGCCGCCGGCATCATGGCCGAGCTGGCCATGGCCGCGCTGGGCCTGTGGCTGTGGCAAAGCACCACCGAAGGCTTGTTGCATGACGCAGGCTTCGTGGTGTGGTTCATCGCCTGCGTGTCCACGCTGCTGTTCAACGCCAACCCCTTGCAAAGGCTGGATGGCTACCACGTGATGACGGATGCACTGCACCTGCCCAACCTGGGCCCGCGCAGCAAGCAGTGGTGGCAGGCCCATGGCCAGCGCTGGTTGACGCAACAACACGATGACATGGGGCAAGGTCAAGGCCCCCAACCCGCGCCCGGTGAGCGGCCCTGGCTCGTCGCCTACGCCCCGTTGGCCTGGGGCTACCAATTGCTGCTGTGGGGTGCGTTGGTGGCTTGGGCCGGCAGCGTGTCCAGCCTGCTGGGCTGGCTGGGCGGGGCCTTGGCGCTGCTGTTCGGCTTGGCCAAGCCAGCCTGGTCCTGGGCCCGCATGGCTTGGCAAGCGGTGCTGTGGCGCCCGCGTGAGCAAAGGGCCTCGGCCCTGCGGCGCGCGGCCTGGCTGTTGCTACCCCTGTTGGCCATGCTGCTGCCATGGCCCGATCGCCTGGTGGTGCGGGGCGTGGTCTGGGCGCCCGACCAGGCCCTGGTGCGCACCGAGGTCGATGGCCTGATCCAGGCGGTGCACCATGCTGATGGCGACGCCGTGAAACCGGGCGATGTGCTGGTCACCCTGGGCAACCCGAAACTGCTGGCTCAGCGCGAGCGCCTGGCCGCGCAGATCACCCAGGCCGAGCAGGACCAGTTCACCGGCATGGGCATGAACCAGGACGCGGCCCAATCGGGCAAGGCCCAGGATGAACTGCAACGCCTGCAAGCCGAGGTGGCCCGGCTGGACGAACAGATCGCCCACCTCCAGGTGCGCGCCTTGAGCGCGGGCCGCCTGGTGCTGCCGAATGAACAAGACCTGCCCGGCCGCTATCTGCACCGGGGCGACCTGCTGGGCCACTTGCTCACCGCCCAGCCCACCACCGTGCGCGTGGCCGTGCGCGAGGCCGATGCCGTTCAACTGCGCCAACACCTGGGTGGCGTGTCGGTGCGCCTGAGCAGCCAGGGGCAACGCGCCGAGCCGGGCACCTTGGTGCGCGATGCCGTGGGCGCCACCCGCCAACTGCCCAGCGCCGCCCTGAGCGAGCAACAAGGCGGCGACATCCAGACCGACCCTGAAGACGAACACCACCTGAACACGGTGCGCCCCATCGTGTTGATGGACGTGCGCCTGGACCACGCCGCCCGGGCAGAACGCCTGGGTGAGCGCGCCTGGGTGCGTTTCGACCAAGGCTGGGCGCCCCCGGTGGCCCAGTGGTGGCGCTGGGCTCGCCAACGCGCAGACGCCAGCTTCAACCCGGACCATTGAGGTGATCACCCGGCTCGCCTGTTTCATGGCCACCCCGGCGCGCGGCGGGCTGCTGGCGCGCCCGGGACCCCGCTGGGGCGCCTACCCTGAACGGCCCGACCACGCCGAACCGCGCCGGCGTGTCACCCTGCCGCTGCCATGGCTGCCCACCTGGTTGCCGGACCCCTGGCGTCTGGCCTTGTGCAGGCCCTGGCTGAACCGCGCGCGGCAACTGTCGTCCGAGACCACGCTGGACCTGCCCGCCTGCCGCCAGCGTTTGCGCCGTGAAGGCTTCACCGCCGACACCGTGGCCCTCGCACTGGCCCACGTGCTGCAGGTCACCCAGCGCACACTGGGCCTGCGCCTGCACGACACGCAGTTGCTGGCCGCCACCCTGATGCTGGACCAGCAACTGGTGGAGATGGCCACGGGCGAAGGCAAGACCCTCGCCATGGCCGCGGCCGCGGCCATGGCTGCGTTGGCAGGCATCCCCGTTCACGTGGTCACCGCCAACAATTACCTGGCCGAACGCGATGCCCAGACACTGGCCCCACTGTTCCACGCCCTGGGCTTGACGGTCGCCCACATCGCGCCCGCGATGTCCCCTGAACAGCGCCGCCCTGTTTATGCGCAAGACGTGGTCTACGCCACCGCCAAGGAGGTCGCTTTTGACTACCTGCGCGATGGCCTGTCCACCCCGCAGGGCGCCCCACCGCTGCTGCGCGGCCTGAGCCTGGCCCTGATCGACGAGGCCGACAGCATCCTGCTGGACGAGGCCAGCGTGCCGCTGATCATCTCGCAGGCGCAATCAGGCCAGGCTGCTCAGCAAGCGCATCGGCGCGCCGTGTGGTGGCAAGCTCTTCACCTGGCACGGCGCCTGCGCAACCACGGCGACTACACCATCGACACCGGCCGCCACAGCGCTGCCCTGACCCCAACGGGCGAGCAACACATCGTCGGTGCTGCCGAAGCCCTGGGCGGTGTCTGGCGCCGCCCTCGCTTGCGCCACGAACTGCTGGGCCTGGCCGTCACCGCCTTGCACGCGCTTCAGCGCGACCAGCACTACCTGGTCCGCGAAGGCAAGGTGGAACTGCTGGACACCCTCACCGGCCGCGTCGCCGTGGGCCGCGTCTGGTCGCAAGGCCTTCACACCCTGATCGAATTGAAGGAAGGGTGCACCCCCAGCGCGCCCACCGAAACCCTGGCGCAGATCACCTTCCAGCGCTTCTTCAAACGCTACTGGCGGCTGGGTGGCTTGAGTGGCACGCTGATGGAAGCGCAGGCTGAATTGCGCAGCCTGTATGACGTCGATGTGGTGAGGGTGCCCGAGCGCCTGCCCAGCCAGCGGCAGGCCGGGCCCACCCTTGTCTTTGCCACGGCCGATGAGCGCTGGCGCGCCGTCGCCGAGCGTGCTCAGGAGATGCAGGCCCAAGGCCGCCCCCTGCTGATCGGCACCGACTCGGTGCACGACTCCGAGCAGTTGTCACGACACCTGCAACAGGCCGGCATTGCCCACACCGTGCTCAACGCACGGCAAGACCAGCACGAAGCCGACATCGTGGCCCAAGCCGGGCAAGCGGGGCGGGTGACGGTGGCAACGCGCATGGCCGGCCGGGGCACTGACATCAGCCTGGATGAACGGGCCTTGGCCGCGGGTGGATTGCACGTCATCCACTGCCAGCGCAACGAGTCGCGGCGCATGGACCGGCAGCTGGCGGGGCGCTGCGCGCGGCAAGGGCAAGCAGGCAGCACAGAAGCGTGGATTTGTGCCGCCATTTCGAATGACCCTCCCACCCCGACTGAAACTAAGCTAACGCGATGTATTCAATCCGCCATCGTGCACCGTTCAACCCTGTCACCATGGTGCTGGTGGCACCTGCGCCTGCCCCAGTGGCTGGAGGAGCGGCGGCAAGCGGCTTTGCGGCGGCAACTGCTCGACCAAGACCGGCAATGGGCCCAACAACACCAACTCGCCCGGCAAAGCCGTGGGCCTTCTGCCTAGGCGCGCTGCTGGGCTCCGTGGGCGCGACCGCGCACGCCGCGCCGCCCAAGCCCGCCGGTTGCCTGATCGAGCCCGACCAGGTGGCCGATGTGGGCTCTGCCGTCACCGGGATCATTGAAAAGCTGAACGTCGCCCTGGGCGATCGCGTGGAAGCCGGCCAGTCCGTGGTCGTGCTGCGTGCGGATGTGGAACGCGCCAACGCCAACGCCGCCACCCTGCGAACGCAGATGGATGCCGAGGTCAAGGCCGCCGCCGCCAACCTGGAGCTGGCGCGGCAAAAAGTGGTGCGCACCCAGCAACTCGTGGCCAAGGATTTCGTCTCGCAACAAGCGCTGGACCAAGCCCAGGCCGAGCAGGAAGTGGCCGTGCAGAAGCACACCCTGGCGCGCAGCCAGCAGCGCATCTATGGCCAGGAACAAGCCATGGCACAGGCGCAACTGGGCTTGCGCACCTTGCGCAGCCCCATCAACGGCATCGTGGTCGAGCGCTACAGCAACATCGGCGAGCGCGTGGAAGACCGCCCCGTGCTGCGCGTGGCCAACATCGATCCGCTGCGCGTGTCCCTGATGGTACCCATCACCCAATACGGCCAGGTCAACCTGGGGGATCGCCTGTCGATCCACCCGGACTTGCCGGGCGTCGGCGTGGTCAGCGCCAAGGTGGAATACGTCGACAAAGTCGTGGACGCCGCCAGCAACACCTTCCGCGTGCGCCTGAGCCTGCCCAACCCCGACCATCGCCTGCCCGCCGGCCTGCGGTGCAAAGCCGACTGGCCCGTGGCGGCCAATGGCACTCCGCCCGCGCGGCCTGCGCCCAGCGTCGCCCCGGCACCGCCCGCGCCAACGCGGCCCCAGGCCGTGGCCCACCCCACCTTGCCGGTGCACCTGCCCATGGCCACCGCCCCCGCGTCGACCTGGCTGAAGATGTCACTGGCCTTGGCCCGCGTGCCGGTGCAGCCCGTGCCGTCCCGCGGCCTGTCGTTCGCCGTGAACAAGGCCAGTCAGCCGATCAGCCTGAGATTCAGCATCGCGCTGGCCGACGCTCGCTGAGCCGGCCGCGCACCGAACAGGCCCGGCATGCGTTCACTGCCACCCTCACCCGTTCAAAGGCCCATCGCCGAAGCGATGGAGCCGCGCTTGCTGTACGCCGCCGACTTCGCGCCAGCCGCCTTCATGGGCAGCGCTGTCACGGCCGCGGACACAAGTCAGCAGCGCCTGATCGACACCACGGCCAGCGATGTGCGGCAAGCCACGCCGGGGACCGAACTGGTCTTCGTCGATGCCCGCGTGCCCGACCAGGCCGTGCTCTTGGCCGACCTGAATGCGCAGGCCCAAGCCGGCCGCGCCATCGAGGTCGTGACGATCGCGGCCGATGAAGATGGCATCGCCCGCATCACGCAGACCCTGGCCGACCGGCAGGGCGTGTCGGCCGTGCACCTGATCTCGCACGGCGACAGCGGCTCGGCGCAGCTGGGCAACACGGTGCTGGACGACTCGACCCTGGCCACGCGCGCGCACGACGTCGCCTCGTGGGGACAGGCCTTGACCCAAGACGCCGACCTGTTGATCTATGGTTGCGACGTGGGTGCGCAAGCCGGTGGCCAAGCCCTGGTGCAAGGCCTGGCCGCCCTCACCGGTGCTGATGTGGCCGCCAGCGATGACCTCACCGGCGCCGCCCTGCAAGGCGGTGACTGGCAACTTGAAGTACAAAGCGGCCACATCGAGGCCATGCTGGCCCCCAGCGCCCAGGCGCAGACAGCGTTCAATGGCGTGCTCGCCGCCGCCGTGCCCATTGGCAAGGCCAACGTGGTCTGGGCCGACTCGGGCGCCACCTCACCCCGGCTCAGTCAGTACGACGGTGCCAATTACAGCAACGGTGCGGCCACCGCCAACGCTGGCCAATGGACCGTGGTGACCTCGGCCTCGGCCTCCACCCGCGACGAGGTCATCGCCGTGGGGGTGGACACCAACGGCACCATCACCGGCGAAGTGATCAAGGGCGGCACCGCCACCCTGATCCCCTTGACGCTGGGCAGCGGCACCCCGACTGATCGGCAGGGCTTTGGCGTGGCCTACGAACAGACCAGTGGCGACGCCATGCTGGTCTGGAACGACGGCAGCAACCTGAACTACAGCGTCTACAACGGCAGCACCTGGACCACGCCCAGCACCATCGCGGGCTACACCGGCGCGGCGCCGCAGCACATGCAGCTGGTGTCGCAACCCGGCGGCGACGGCATGGCCCTGATCATCAGCGATGCCAACGCCGACGACCACGCCATGGTCTGGAACGGCAGCAGCTGGGGCCATGCGATCACCTTGGACACGACGGGCACCTCGGCCGCGGACCAAACCGCCATCGCCGTGGCGTTCGAGGCCCAAAGCGGGCACGCCATGGTCGCGTACGCCAAGGCCGCCGACGCCAATGTCTATTTCCGCGTCTTCGATGGCAACGTGTGGGGCTCTGAAGCCGCCGCCGGCAACTACCTGGAAGCGGCCTCGCCACGTTGGCTGACCCTGGCCTCGGACCCCACCAGCAACCGCATCGCCATGGGGCTGATCAGCAGCTCGGCCACGCAAAGCTTCACGTCGTTTTCGGTGTGGAATGAAGGCGGCTCGTCCAGCTGGGGCAACCGCACGGCCGTGGCCATCCAGAACACCACCACCAACGCCCCCACCGTGGGCGTGGCCTATGAAAGCAAGAGCGGTGACCTGCTTGCGGTCTACGGCAGCACCACCGCCAACACCGTCAGCTACCGGACCCTTGGCAGCACGGGGGTCTGGTCGGCCACGCAAACCGGGCCCAGCGCGGGCGGCGTGGTGGGCGCGCAGCGCTTGAACAGCGACCCCACCTCCGACAACATCATGATGGGCATGCAGACCACCTCAGGCCGCCTGTCGTTCTCGGACTGGAGCGGCAGCGCGTGGCAAAGCTCGCCGGTGCTGGCCTCCACCAACACCGGCAGTTCGCTCACACCGGCGTTCTCATGGACCTTCCAGAACCACATTGCCGGCAACACCACCAACACCTTGTGGTTGGGCTCCAACCAGGCCAACTCGGCCGGCTGGGCGGGCGTCAACTCGACCACCAGCACCGAAGTGCTGGCCCTGGAGAACCCCAATCTTCACTACGGCACGGGCAGCACCGACGGCACGTTCTCGCACGTTTTCGACCTGTCGGCGTTTGGCGCCACGGGCCTGGACGACATCGCCTGGGTCTCGCGCGATGTGGTGTTGTCGGGCAGCTTGACGGTGCACCGGGGCGATGTGCTGTTCTCGGTACCCAGTACCACCACGCTGAGCAGCGTCAACACCTTGTCGGTGACCCGCAGCGATGTCGTGCTGTTCACGCCCACCGTGGCCGGCGACTACTCATCGGGCACCTTCACCAAGGTGTTCACCGTCAGCAACAGCTTGCTGAGCGGGCTGGGCCTGGGCAGCGGGGCCAGTGTCCGGGGCCTGGCCCTGGTGGAAAGCCCCGTCACTATCGGCTCCATCAATGGCATCACCTTGACGGCCGGCACCTTCTTGTTCTCGTACGGCAATGGCAACACCAGCGCCAACGACATCCTGTACTACAAGGTGGGCGACCTGGCGGTGACCAAACTGCTTGAGGGAGACGACATCAACCTGGACAGCTCCATCACCGGCCTGGAGGTGATCACCGGCACCACACCGATGGGCGACACCACCTTGTCCGCCGGCACTTTGCTGGTCAGCCTCGCGCAGACCGACACGCAGGTGGCCAACAACTACGCCAGTGTCTCGGCCAGTGACGTCGTCCGCCTGAACATCGTGCGTCCCACCGGCAGCAACACCGCCGTTGCTACCGCGACCACCTTGGTGGAAGGCAGCAGCATTGGCATTTCGTCCGGTCACATCGACAGCCTGGCGCTGACCCTGGACGCGGCCCCCATCATCGACAGCCATGGCGGCGGCGCCACGGCCAGCATCTCGGTCAACGAGAACACCACGGCCGTGACCACCGTGGCGGCCCACGACATCGATCCCTACGCCGCCCTCACCTACAGCATCACTGGCGGTGCCGATGCCGCGCGCTTCACCATCGACAGCCACACCGGCGCCTTGCGCTTTGTCAGCGCGCCTGACCACGAGAACCTGCAAGACAGCGACAAGAACGGCAGCTACGTGGTCACCGTGTCGGCCAGCGATGGCACCTTGCGCGACAACCAGACCTTGACGGTGACGGTGCTCAACGTCAACGAGGCCCCGGTGATCGTGAGTGGCGGCGGGGGCAGCATGGCCAACCTGTTCGTGCTCGACAACAATCCCGTGGCCGCGACCGTCAAGGCCACCGACCCGGATGTCCCCGAGACCCTGGTCTACTCGATCATTGGCGGGGCGGACAGCGCGCTGTTCACCATCGATGGCGGCACGGGCGAGCTGAAGTTCGCAACGCCCGTGAACCATCAGACTCCGCAAGACGCCGACCTGGACAACGTCTACCAGGTGACCGTGCGCGTGGTGGATGGCCATGGCGCCTTGGATGAGCAGACCTTGAACATCGCCGTGCAGGCGTCCAACTTGGCCCCGGTCATCACCAGCAATGGGGGCCCCGGCAACGCCACCGTGTTGATCAACGAGTTCCACACCGAGGTCACCACCGTGCAGGCCACGGACGACCAGACGGACAGCTCGCAACTCACCTATGGCATTGTCGGTGGCCCTGACAGCGCCCTGTTCAGCATCGATGCGCAGACCGGTGCACTTGGCTTCATCACACCGCCCGACACGCAGGCCCCTGGCGACGCAGGCGGCATCAACCGCTATGAGGTGCAGGTCAGCGCCACCGACGGGCAGTTGACCAGCACCCAGACGCTGACCATCGAGGTCCAGCCTTACACGCGCCCGGTCAACACCCTGCCCGCCAGCCTGGCCACCACCGAAGACACCGCCAGCGCCTTGACCGGCCTGAGCATCACCGACCCTGATGCGGGCGGATCGCCCATCACCGTCACGCTCCAGGTTCAGCATGGCAGCTTGAGCGTGCGTGATGACGTGAGCGCCGGCTTGACCGCCAGCGGCATCCAATACGATGCCGAGCGCCGCCTGGTCACCCTGACCGGCAACGTCAGCGCCATCAATGCCACCCTGGCCGATGCGTCGGGCCTGGTTTACCTGTCCGATGCCAATTACGTGGGCGCCGACACCCTGGACATGACCACCATCGACGGTGTGAACACCGGCACCGCCCCGCCTCTGACCGTCAGCAGCACCGCCACCATCAACGTGGCCGCTGTCAACGACGCGCCCACGGCCATCATCGGCCAAAGCACCTACGTGGCCACGGAGCAAACCAACCTGGCGCTGCACAACACCGGCCTGCGGGTGGGCGACGTGGACGCCGCCACAGGCAACGTCCAGGTCAGGCTGACGGCGGTGGAAGGCCTGATCACGGTGGACCCAGGCGCAACCGGCGTGACCGTGACCAACTCGGGCACGCACAGCGCCATCCTGTCCGGCACCGTTGACCAGGTCAACGCCTTGCTGGATGGCCTGGGCGACAGCACCCTCGTCTACCGCGCGGACAGCGACACGCCACCGGCCACCGACACCCTCACGATGATCATCAATGACCTGGGCCACAGCGGCGTGGGCGGCAACCTGAGCGCGCAGTCCTCGGTCACGATCAGCTTGGTGGCGGTCAACGATGTGCCTGCGGCTGTGGATGACAGCGCTTCGGTCAACGAAGACGACGTGCTCAATGGCAGCACCGTGTTGGCCAATGACACCGACGCCGACAATGACGCCTTGACCGCCACGCTGCTACAAAGCGCGGCCAACGGCACCCTGGCCTTCAACACCGATGGCAGCTACACCTACACGCCCAATGCGAATTTCAGCGGCAGCGACTCGTTCACCTACGTGGCCAACGATGGCACGGCTGACTCGGTGGCGGTCACCGTCACCATCACCGTCAACCCACTCAGCGACGCGCCTGTGGCCGTGGACGACAGCGCCTCGGTCAACGAAGACGGCGTGCTCAACGGCAGCACCGTGCTGGCCAATGACAGCGATGCCGACAACGACGCCCTGACCGCCACCCTGGTCGCCGGCCCCAGCCACGGCACCCTGGTGCTCAACACCGATGGCAGCTACACCTACACGCCGGCCACCAACTTCAACGGCACCGACGCCTTCACCTACAAGGCCAACGATGGCACGGCCAACTCCAACTTGGCCACCGTCACCATCACCGTCAACGCCATCAACGACGCGCCCGTGGCCGTGAACGACAGTGCCTCGGTCAACGAAGACGGCGTGCTCAACGGCAGCACCGTGCTGGCCAATGACACCGATGCCGACAACGAGGCCCTGAGCGCCACCCTGGTCGCCGGCCCCAGCCACGGTACCCTGGTGCTCAACACCGATGGCAGCTACACCTACACGCCAGCCACCAACTTCAATGGCACCGACGCCTTCACCTACAAGGCCAACGATGGCACGGCCAACTCCGCCCTGGCCACCGTCACCATCACCGTCAACGCCATCAACGACGTGCCCATGGCCGTGAACGACAGTGCCTCGGTCAACGAAGACGGCGTGCTCAACGGCAGCACCGTGCTGGCCAATGACACCGATGCCGACAACGAGGCCCTGAGCGCCGCCCTGGTCGCCGGCCCCAGCCACGGTACCCTGGTGCTCAACACCGATGGCAGCTACACCTACACGCCAGCCACCAACTTCAATGGCACCGACGCCTTCACCTACAAGGCCAACGATGGCACGGCCAA